>CAVTPL010000007.1:0-1974389 GCA_963736495.1 Pirellulales bacterium
GCGTATACTTTCCCCACACTGGCGCGGCTTTCACCGAGTCGCTCTGTTGATGCTCGGCGGTGTGCATGGCGGCACATCTCGATCAGCGCACGATCGTCCGGCGGCGTTCTGTACCGGACTGGCCATTTACGGGAATATTCGATCGATCTGTGGTGTGTGCGCGCTTCGTGCTCCCGTTATGCATTATCGCTTTTGTGCTTGCTGGGTCTACCGGTTCGCCGGCCTCGATTGCTGGGGCTGAGAGCGGCACCGGCCAGTTGCTGCCGATCAGCCACGCTCGGGAAGAGTCCGGCATGCATCACCTGGCAACCGGTCTTCGCCTGGCCTCGGCCTGGTCGTTTTCGTGGGGGCGGCGACCTGATCGATCTCGACTACGACTTCGTCGCGTCGATCGCGACATCGCGCCACTGGGTGGTCGGCGTTCGGCCCGACGCCAAGGTCGTCGACGCTCGGCTTGGCGCGGTGTGGTGCGTACTATGCCGCGCCGCTGCGAAATGTTCGCCCAACCGACCGACGAAATGGTTTTGAGCGTGCGCCGGCAAGGCGACCCAACATCCTCTCCGATCAACGAGACCACCGCCGATCACTACCTCGATCTGGTCGAGCAGCTTGAGGCCCTTCGACTGGAACCGGCGGACCAATAGCGGCTGGGAAGGCTCCAGCAGATCTGTGTAGCCAGACCCGCGCTGCGATTGGCAAGCAAAGGCGACCGTCGAGGATGATTCACCGCGGCCGACGCTGCGACCGGAGGATGTGGTCGCGCAGGCAGTCGGTCGTACGGGAAAAGCGTGGCAGCTTTGGCCCCCCCATTGCTTGTTACGCTCCTGGCGTCGCTCGTCCTGACTGCGGCGGTGCGAACCGTTGCGCACCGTGTCGGAGTCGTCGATCACCCCGACGGAAACGTAAGCTTCGCCCGGGCCCCGTGCCGCTTTGGGGCGGCGTGGCCGTCTATCTGGCGATGACCGGCGGGCTTCTTCCCGGCTCGGCGTCGTTCGGCACCGGCGACACCCTCGACGAGCTTGCCACGGCGGTCGCCGCCGCAACCGGCATCGTCTGCCTCGTCGGGATGCCTCGACGATTACTGGCGGCTCTGCGCCGGCTGAAACTCCTCTGCCAGCTCTGCGCAGTCCTGCCCGTCGTCGTCGTCGGCTACTACGTCGAAACGCATCACCGCGTTCGGCTCGAACGATCGACCTGGGCTGGTTCGGCATGCCGCTGACCGTCCTCTGGCTGCTGGGCTGCATCAATGCGATCAACCTGCTCGACGGCATGGACGGCCTGGCGTCGATCGTCGGCCTCTCCACGGCCATGATGATGGGCGTGCTGGCCGGCTACATGGGCAACGGCACGTGGCGGTGGTCGCCATCGCCCTGGCCGGGGCGCTGGCCGGATTCCTGGTCCACAACCTCCCGCCGGCCAGCATCTTCCTCGGCGATTCGGGCAGCATGGTGATCGGCCTGGTCGTGGGAATCCTGGGCGTCCAGAGCACGCTCAAGACCTCGGCGACGCTGTCGATCACCGCCCCGCTGGTGGTGATGACCTTCCCGATGTTCGACACGGTCCTGGCCATCGTCCGGCGCAGACTGACGGGCCGGCGCTTCGACGCGGCCGACCGCCAGCACATCCACCACCGGCTCTTGGACCGCGGCATGAATCCCTGGCTGGTGCTGGCGATCATCGGCGCTGTGCCTGGCCACGGGCGTCGCCGCGACGGTCGCCACGATCGTCCGCAGCGACGCCTTGGCCTGGGCCACGGCGGCCACGCTTGCTGATTCTCGTCGTCCGGCTGCGGCTGTTCGGCCATCACGAGCTCGCCCTGCTCCGCGCCGTGCTCGGCCAAGGGATTGCTCACCTGGCCGCTTGGATGTTGAAGGAAGGGCCCGCGCCGCCGCGTCGGCCGCCGTGGAACTTGCGCATCGATCCCGAAGAAGCATGGCCCCTTCTGCTGGAGAAATGCCGCGCCCTGGCACCTCACCCATCTGAAACTCGCCCTGAGCGGCCAGAGGGTGCAATTTGCGAGTACGCATGGGACGACCCGACGCCCGCCTGCGACGCCGAGTGGTCCGTCGGCATCGCCGTGCACGTCGGGGACACGCCGCTGTGAACTGCGTGCAGGACGTACAACCAGTACCGCCTCGCAGGTCCAGGCCGCCGATAATCTCATGGCCCTGCTCGAGGATTTCGGACGCTACTTCTGCGATCGTGTCGACGAGCCGCTGCAAGCCGCGGTCGCCGTCGCCCCACAGAACGAAGACCGCGGCGGTCCGCCGCAGCCCGCCAAGGGTCGGCTGCCGCGCCGCATGAATCGGCCCCTCCACCTGTCGGTTAAGAACCAATACCTCGAGCCAGCCGCCGACCAATGCGGTCTTCCTTTCCCGCCCTCCGCACCGCCCGACCCCTGGACCTCGATATCGGGGTGGTTTATACGCACGAACGCGACTTGATGCCGCGTCTGCTCTCAACGCTGGCTTCCTCGGGCAGCGGACTGAACATGCGGCTGATCCTGGTCGACAACGCATCGGCGGACGGCATCGAAGCGTGGCGGCTCCTACTTTCCTGACATGCTCGCGCTGCGGAACGGCACCGTGCCGCTCTATGCGGCCAATCTGAACCGCGTGCTCGGCGTCTCCACGGCGCGCTACGCCCTGCTGCTCAACACGGATATGTACTTCGACCCGCAGGCTGCAGTGTCTTTTGCGCATGGTCGAGTTCATGGACCACCAGCGTGACTGCGGCACATCCGGTCTGCGCGCTCTACCACGACGATGGCAGCTTCGCCTATCCTGCCGTCGCTTCCAGAACCTGCCCATACTTCTCGCTCGTCGCTTGGGGCTGGCTCCCGTCCTGCAACACACTTTGGATAGCTACCTCTACCGCGATCGCGACCCGGCCGCTTCCTGGCAATGCGATTGGCTATCGGGATGTTTCCTCATGATCCGGCGCGAGGCTTTCGCAGGATGTGGGATTCTTCGACGAAGGGTTCGGCAAGTACTTCGAGGACGTCGACCTGTGCTACCGTATGGCGCACTCCGGATGGCGAGTGATGTACCACGGCGCGACCCTCGGCTATCACCTCGAACAGCGCGCCAGCCGGCAGATTCTTTCCATCGACGCTGCGCGGCACCTTCGCGCGTACCTCCGCTGGCACTGGAAATGGGGCTTCTCCTACCAGGCTGATCTGCCGCAGGGCCGCCGCATCGCCCAACTCGTCTGAAAGACCGGGAACACAAACGTCGCCGAATTCGCCACGCGCGATTCCCCTCGGGCAGATCAACTCTCCGACGATCCAACGTGCATCGCGGGCAACTTGCGAGCACGGAATTGGGGCTTCACGGCACGTCGAGGCCGAGACGTATCCCGAAACTGCCGCTGCGGCCCTGTGCGGCAGGAGAATCGCAGCACCTCCAAAGGTCCTGAGATCGGCTCTACACATCTACCCCCATTGCGTGGCATTACCACCCGAACTCCCCGTGCCGAAGCACTCCTCCGCGAACTGCCGCGGCAGCCTCCTGCAACCGCGGAATATTGGGGCAGCAACGCTTCTCGGATCGGGTCCGGAAGCATCCGCCAAAGAATGGCTCAGTTGGGCACTAGGCCCAGGGGATGGCAGGCGGCCGAAAGATGGGTTATCAAGGACTGTTTGCGAATTCCGCCAGCCGGAGTTATTATCAGGGGGAATTGAAGAAAAGTCTTAGAGCCGATCCCCAGAACCTTGTGTCGCCTCCCTATTCCCGGGCCGCACAAGGCCGCTGCGGCGGTTCCAGGATAGACTCTTAGGGATCGTGGGGATGGGACCCAGCGCGTGGAGCACGAGAGGCAGGCGACAGACCACCGAAATGGCGGTCAGCCCTGCCGGTATGCGCATTATCAGGCTCCTGGTCGGCGATCCGCCGCGCACGGTTTCTGAGTTGATCCGAGCCACCGGTGTCACGCGCACGGCGGTCACCGAGCAGCTCAACGAGTTGATCGCAGCCGGGTTCGTGGAGCGAACCAAGGAACGGCTCCCCGGCCGGGGGCGTCCTCGCCACCTCTATACGACGACGACCGCCGCCATGGTCCTGCTGTTTGCCAGCAGCCAGACTTTGGTGGTCCCAACCCTCTGGCGCAATCCAGGAGATCGGCGGCTGCGAGCTCACCAAGCAGGTGCTGCGGCGGGTTACGCAGTCGATCGTAGACCATTACCGACCACGGATCTCCGGCCACTCGCCCGACGAGCGACTCCGGCAACTCATGGAGTTGCTCAAGGCGGAAGGGCACGTCGTTGAGATGACCGAGAACGCACAGGGACACTTGGTGCTGCGAAAGCGAAGTTGCGGGTTCATCGGCATGTTCGAAGAGAACCGCACGATCTGCGGCGTCGATCTTGAGATGATCTCGGCCATCGTCGAGGCACCGGTGCGGCGAGCCGCCTGCCGCCATGACGGCGACCCTTGTTGCACCTTTGAAGTGGCTTCACAGAACGGAAAGTGACGAGCCCGATGGTTCTCCGCTTCCGCCGCCCCAGCGACGGTGCTCGGCCGTCGGCCAGAGTGAAGTTCTGGCTGCGCGCTGGCGATTTCGGCCCTCTTGCCCCTGTTGATCGGCGACTATGTTGCCGCCGACTGGTGGTTCTGCCTGCCTGAAGGAGAAGTGGCCGAATACGTGGGTCGCGGCCGCTGCGTCGGGTGCCACCCGCAGCCGTCGGAACTCTGGGCCAGTTCCGATCACGCGCAGGCCATGGATCTGGCCACCCCCGACAAGGTGCTTGGGGATTTCAACGATCGTCAGTTCGAGCACTTCGGCGTTGTTTCGAAGATCTTCCGCCGCGGCGACGAGTTCTTCATGACGACCGACAACCGCGAAGGAAAGCTGGAGACCTTTCGCATCAAGTACGTTCTCGGCTACCGGCCTCTCCAGCAATACCTGGTCGAGTTCCCCGACGGCCGCGTGCAGTGCCTGCCGGTCGCCTGGGACACCGTGGGAAAGCGATGGTTCCACCTTTATCCCAACGAGCCCATTCCGTCGGTGGACCCGCTTCACTGGACCCGCCCGCTGCAAAACTGGAACTACATGTGCGCCGAGTGCCATACCACCAATCTGAAGCGCAACTTTCGCCTGGAAGATAACGCCTACCACACCACCTTCTCCGAGATGACGGTGAGTTGTGAGACGTGCCACGGTCCGGGTAGCCTGCACGTGCGGATTGCGGAATCGAAGAGCCTTTTCTGGGACCGCCGCTACGGGTACGGCCTGACCAGGCTGAACGACGAAAATCCGCGCGTTGAGATCGAATCCTGCGCCCCCTGCCATGCGCACCGTCGCATCATCTATCCCAACCCACGCCCCGGCCAGAAATTCATGGATTTCTATCTGCCGCAGACGCTGGACGGGGAGCATTACTACGCCGACGGCCAGATCCGCGAGGAGGTCTACGAATACACCTCGTTCCTCCAGAGCCGGATGTACCACAAGAAGGTCCGCTGCACGAACTGCCACGACGCGCACGCAATGCGCAGTCAAGTTCCTCGACGCCCAGGGCCTGCCCGAAAACCGGCTCTGCGGCCAGTGCCACGTGCCGGCGAAGTACGACACCGTGCAGCACCATCACCACCCGAACGCCTCGAAGCCGGGATTCCGCTGCGTCGAGTGCCACATGCCGGAGACGACGTACATGGTCGTCGACCCGCGACGCGACCACAGCATCCGCGTTCCCCGGCCCGAATCTGACCGTGGCGCTGGGCATTCCCAACGCCTGCACCGGCTGCCACCACGACACGGCGAAGGGGGAGACGCCGCAGTGGGCCGAGGACCAGGTCGCGCCATGGTACGGTCCGCGCAAGGGACCGGCACATTTCGCTTATGCCATCGCCGCGGGACGCAAGGGCAAGCCCGAGGGCGAGGAGATGCTCGTTGCCCTGCTGCGGCGCAAGACACGCGCACCGTGATCCGCGCCACGGCGATCTCGCTTCTCGCCGGCTACCAGACCGAAGCCGCGCGCTACGAGGCCCTTCAAGGCCTCAACGACCCCGAAGAGATCGTTCGCGCCGCCTCGGTCCGCGCCCTGGAACCGCCAGGCAACCTGGACGATCAAAGTAGAAAGAACCGGGAAGACGAGTTGCTCAAGCGACTGGTGCCGCTGTTGCGCGACCCGGTCCGCACGGTTCGCGCCGAGGCCGCGCGCCTGCTGAGCCCCGTGGCCAGCCACCGTTTCTCGGAGACCGACCGGCAAGCGTTCGACGCTGCGTTGGGCGAGTATATGACCGGCCAGGAGTCGCTCAACGACCAGCCGGAGGCGCACCTCAACATGGCAGTGGTCTACGAAAACCTCCAGCAATGGGACAAGGCCGAGAAGGCTTACTTGGACGCCCTACGCGTCGATCCCGATTTCTTCCCTACCTACAACAACCTCGGCCGTCTCTACAGCCGCCGGGGCAAACCGGCCGAGGCAGAGAAGCAGTTCCGCCAGGCCACCCAGCGGCTCAAGCAACAGGTTGCCAACGCCGAGAAGATCGTCGAACTCTCGGCGAGCACGCCGAACGGAAAGAAGCCCGCCCCCCACGCCTCGGCCGATCAGCAATACGTCGACAGTCTCCGCTGGCAGCTCGGCGAGGCCTACTATGCGATGGGCCTGCTTCTGGCCGAGAACGAATCGCGGCTTCCCGACGCGATCGCCGCCTTGGCCGAGGCCGCACAGATCCAGCCCGGTAACGCGCGCATCCACTACAACCTCGGATTGGCGTATCAAAAGGCCGGACAGGCAAAACAGGGCGAGACGGCCCTGACCACCGCCATCCAGAATCTCGCCCGAACCGGACTACCTCAAGGCGCTGGCGATCTTTTACACCCAACAAAAGCAGTGGGACCGCGCCGTCCCGATCGCGGCGCAGCTCCTGCAGCTCGACCCGCGCAACCCCGAGTCTCGCTCGCTCATGGGCTTCATTCAACGCGAGATGGAAGCCTCGCAGTCCACGCCCCCAGAGAGCAAGTAGCGACCCGATCGGCAACCTCGGCCGCGGCGGCGAGTCGAGTCTGCGCGTCGTACGGCCTCACGAGCAGCCGCAATCGCCGCCGCGGAGTCGGCCCCCCCAGGAGAACAGCACGCGGAACGCGTTCCGCCGTCACGGTCGTCGACACCCTTGACCGGCCCTCCGCAGGGAATACACTCTGCGGTATGGGTACCTCCCGACACGCTGGCTTGTCGAGAGGCGGCCTGCGCGATTCATCGACAACCAACGGAAAGGACCTGCCATGCCCCAGCCATCCCACAACGCCGGAATGCAGCACACGTCGCGGCGCAGCTTCCTCAAGAATACCGCCGTGTCGGCCGCGGCCATGGGCAGTCTCGCCTTCGCGCCAGCGTGCATGCGGCCGGCAACGACGTCATCAAGGTCGGGCTGATCGGCTCCGGAAGCCGCGGCTCCGGCGCAGCGCTCAACGCGATGAATGCCGACCCCGCCGTCAAACTGGTG
The DNA here is from genome assembly GCA_963736495.1 of Pirellulales bacterium. Classification (GTDB taxonomy): domain Bacteria; phylum Planctomycetota; class Planctomycetia; order Pirellulales; family Thermoguttaceae; genus CAVTPL01. The sequence goes on from CAVTPL010000007.1 coordinate 7,449, forward strand.
TCCATGGGCGATCTCTTCATGGATCGCGTGAAGGCCAGCCGCGAAAATCTGAAGAAGCAGAAGCCCGAGCAAACCACGGTCGCCGATGACTGCTGCTTCGACGGCTTCGAGAGCTACCAGAAAGTGATCGCCAGCGGTGTCGACCTGGTGCTGATCGCCTGCGCGTCGAAATTCCATCCGCTGTACTCGAAGACGGCGATCGACGCGGGTAAGCACGTATTCGTCGAGAAGCCCCACGCGATCGACCCGCCCGGCGTCCGCATGGTCCTCGCCGCCTCCGCGGAGGCGAAGAAGAAGAACCTCTGCTACGCTTCCGGGCTGATGAGCCGCTACCACAAGGGAGTGCGCGAGGCCGTCCAACGCGTGCAAGACGGAGCCATCGGCGACGTGATCGCCATGGAGGTCAACTTCCTCCGCAACTGGTATCAGATCATCGAGCCCAAGCCCGAGTGGTCCGAACTCGATTCCCAGTGCCGCAACTGGTATCACTTCACGTGGCTCTCCGGCGACGACGTGCCCCAGTCGCTGGTGCACAATATCGACCGCGTGGCCATGGCCACCAAGGAACAGGTGCCGGTAAAATGCCACGGTTTGGGCGGGCGTTCGAGCATCCCGCCCGTTCTGGCGCGAAACACGGCAGCGTATTCGACCACCACGCGGTGGTCTACCAGTTCGCCAGTGGCCTGCGCATGTATGCCAACTGCCAGACGCGCGACGGCTGCTACGGCGAATACTCCGATATCCTGCTGGGCTCGAAGGGGCGCTGCGTCCTCTGGTCGCCAGCACGCATCGAAGATCTCAGCGGCAAGGCCGTCTGGCGCTTCAAGGGGCCGGAAACCAGCCCCTACGACGACGAGCACAAGGAGATCGTGGCCGCGATCCGCAGCGGAAAGCCGATCAACGATGGCGAGCACGCCGCACACAGCACGCTGGTCGGCATTATGGGCCAAATCGCCTGCTACACCGGATCCGAAGTCACTTGGGAACAGGCGTACAACTCCAACTTCTACTTCGCCCCTAAGCCCGAAGAGGTAAACCGCAACACCGATCCCCCCGTCAAGCCGGACGAGAAGGGCATCTACCCGGTGCCGATCCCCGGCCTGACGCGCTACAAGCTTTAAGCGTTCTTGACGCGCCAGAGAAGCAGTGCAACGAGGCCGGCCCACGAGAAGCCGGGTTTTCCCCAGGCAACACCATTGCCGGCCCTTGCACTGCTTCGCGGAACGCTAAGAACCTATCCCAGAACTGCCACTGGAGCCTTGTGCGGGCGGAGAAGCGTGGCACCGCCCAAGGTTCTGGGATCGGCTCTGAATGGCACTGTTTATTGCTTAACGTTTTCGGGCTTCTTGGTTTCTGGCTTTGTTGCGAGGTGTGGTCATTAGTTTGTAGGGCTTGGGCCTGCGTTTGCGTTGGCGAGGTTCCAGGCGGTCGGGTCGGTGGCCGATTTCATGGGATGCAATCGCGGTGAGCATGTGGGCATAGAGTTGCACAAGTCGATCGTTGGGGACGCCGGCAATCGCCGGCCGGAATGCTTCCAGAGTCCTCATGGCTCGCGTGAAGCTGATCTGCCGGGGATGTTTTCCGTGCTTGGCCGCGGCCTGTGCGATCACCGTTCGGATCAAGTTGTACGCCAAGAGGTGGGCCCAGATTTCCTTACGCACCATGTCGGGAGTCTGGCAGCGGAGCACGTCCATGTTCATCACGGTCTTCAGCGAACGCAGATCGATCTCCGCATCCCAGCGAAGTCGATACAACGAGGCGATCTCGTCGCGAGGATATTGCCGTGCGTCGAGCAGCGTCGTGGCGACGACGATCCTTCGCGTGCGATAGCCCTTGCGGACGATGCTGCGGCGGAACTCGCGGATCGCGAGGGTTTGGGGAATCGCAGCGTAGTCTTCGGCAGACATCCATGCGGGCCGGCGGGGCTTGCTCCACTCGACCACGTGATCGCAGGGGCCAAGCCGCCTGCCGCGACGGAAATCGACTTTCCGATGGGCGTGCATCTGGCCCACATAATCGACGCCTTGCTGAAGCAAAAGGGCGATTTCCATGTGGGAACAGAGGTAGCGATCCGTCAACAACACCTCGCCTGCCTGAAGCGATGGGATCATGTCGCGAAGCATGGCCAGTTCGCTTTGAAACTTGCCCGCCCAGCGGCGAATGCCCAGGTCCAACACCGTCCCCACAGAAAGCGAAAACAGGACTCCAATGCGGGCCAGCGGAAAGCCCACTCCGGGTGCCTGAGAGCGACTCTGGGGAAAGGCCTCCTGATTCTCCGGCGTGTCGGGCATCGAAACCGTCGAGCCATCGAACACTTTCACGACTCGCCCCAGCAATCGCCACGGGCTCGACGCAGCGCGTTCGGCTTCGCAGCCCGTGTGCCTGGTGAGCGTCGCCAGCAAGGACTCCGGGAGGCGTTGCCGCGCCCGCGCATAGGCGCCGGTGTCCGTCGAACAAGGCGACATCCCCTGAGTCAACCGCCAAGCGAGAAAGCTCTCCACCGTGGCGGCCAAGGTCGGATTGGCATGGATCACCTGCCCGAGAAACAACCACAAGACCGTAACCGGGTTGTACAGCGAGTTGTAGTAGTGGATGCCCAACGATTGGAGCAAGACCATCACCACGGAAGCCGGCAGCACGTCGGAGAAGGGAAGGCTGGCATGCTGGGCAAACTGACGACGAAACCAATCGATCTGTTGCTGAAACGACCATCGGATACAATCACTCACAGCGGCCTCCTTGCTGCTTGGGGTGTGTGGTTACACCTTTGTAGCGAGGCAGGCCGCTTTTGCTTAGATCAATGCTGCCAATCAGTTACGTGATAAACAGTGCCATTCGGATCGGCTCTAATAGGGCCCCTGGGCCGCAGTTCGGTGAAACGCCCGCGGGCGCGCAATGTTGGTGCGCGCTCGCGGGTTGTATCGCGCCGACCATCGGGCACGGTTGCCGTGCCCCGCAGGAAGCCAGACAACCGCGGAGGAGCGTGTGGTGGTGAAGCCCTGTTGCCGATGCTTGCTGCACCGTGCGTGGCGATCTGCGTTCGGCCTTTTCGTCCTTTTTCTCGCCCTTGTGATTCTGTCCAGCCGCGGTTGGACCGCCGAACCACGCATTGGCTACCTCGTCGCACGAGCCAACCCGGAAACCCTCGGTCCCGAGGGACTGCGCAGCCTGGCAACTTGCTCAGAGACTCGGCCAAGCCACGCTCATCGCGCCGGGCGCCGATTGGAAGTTTCGAGATCCCACCGGCCGCGAAATCCCGCTCAACGACTTCGCGACCCTCTGGTATCACCAGGGAGACTCGAGTGAACTGACCGGCCCGATCTACGAACCCGGCTGCATCGAAAGCCTCCGCAAGTACTCCGCCGAGGGACACGGCCTCTTGCTTTCCGGCGCGGCGCTGGCCATGGTGCATCCGCTGGGACTGGAAGCCGTCCAGCCACGACGCGCCGGCCCCGGCGCGGACAAGTATTTCGCCCAGATCATGCCGGTCGAGGTCAAGCATCCGGCCTTCCATGGTCTGGCTTCGACCGCAGTGCTCGACGAAATCGCTCTGCCGATCCCGATCACCGACGCAGGCTATCCTGCCTTTTCCGACTTCCATGGCGTTGCAGCGCCGACTCGAGGAAAGCTGCTGGCGAGGGCGGTCTCAGCACAGGAGAACCCCCTGGTCGAGTACGAATTGGGCAAAGGGCGCGTGATCGTGCTCGGTTGGCGGCTGCCCCACTATGCGCACGCGACCAATGCCCACCGCGCGAACCTCGAGCGACTCACGGCCAACCTGCTCGGCTATCTGGCAGAGCCAAAAAAGTGGCAGAAGATCGTGCTGGCGGCGGCCGCGCCATCGCCGACCGAACCCGGTATTCCTGACTGCGAATGGCGCGCGCTGGAGCTCGCGATCCGCGACCTGACCAACATATTTGGCACCGGGTATCCCCAGGGGGAAGCATTTCTCCAGCAGCTCACCACCCTTCACCGCGAGCACGCGGCAAGGGCCGACGCCAAAGCCGATCCCGCGAAACGAGCCGACCTCGATCGAGTTGCCCAGCAGTTCCGCCGCCTCCGCAATCAGGCCCTGCTGGAAAACCCGCTGCTGAAGTTCGATCGACTGTTGGTCATCGAGCGCGGGGCCGGAAACCTCGGTTTGCCGGCCAACTGGGAGAGCAATTCGAGCCTGTCGACCACGGGATCGACAACCGGCTGTGCGTCCTGTCGCCGGTCCGGCCCGACGGCGACGCTGACCACGCTGTACCAGCCGCCGGCGGGCCGGTTCGTGGGCGACGTGGACCTGCACTTCGACGCCGACCGGCTGCTGTTCTCCATGCCCGGCGCCAACGGCCGCTGGCAGGTTCACGAGATGCACGCTCGGACGGCTCGCGGCCGCGCCGCGCGAACTGCCGCTGATCCACGAGCCGGACGTGGACAACTACGACGCCTGCTACCTGCCCGACGGCCGCATCCTCTTCACCTCGACGGCCCCGTTCGTCGGCGTGCCCTGCGTCTACGGCGGCTCCCACGTGACCAACACTGTACCTGCGCGGATCACGACGGCTCGATCCGGCAGCTGACCGTCGACCAGGAGCACAACTGGTGCCCGACGGTGCTGAACAACGGCCGCGTGCTGTACCTGCGCTGGGAGTACACCGACCTGCCGCACTCCAACTCGCGCCGCCTGTTCCACATGAATCCCGACGGCACCGGCGCAGATGGAGTACCTGAGCAGCAACTCGTACTTCCCCAACTCGTTCTTCTACGCCCGGCCGATTCCGGGCCATCCGACGCAAGGTCGTCGGCATCGCCACCGGGCACCACGGCAACGCCCGGACGGGCCGGCTGCTGATCGTCGACCCGGCCCGCGGGCGGCAGGAGGCCGACGGCGTGGTCCAGGAGATCCCCGGCTACGGCAAGACAGGTCGAGCCGATCATCCGCGACCAGCTGGCCGACGGCGTCTGGCCGCAGTTCCTGCACCCCTATCCCGCTGAGCGAGCAAGTACTTCCTCGTCTCGGCCAAGCCCACGCCCGAATTCGCTTTGGGGCATCTACCTGGTCGACGTGTTCGACAACCTGCTGCTGCTGAAGGAGTCGCCGGGCTACGCCTTGCTCGAGCCGATCCCGCTCCAGAAGACCGCCCGCGCCGCCGGTCATCCCCGACCGCGTCGATCCGCAACGCGCAAGGACGCGCGTGGTCTACATGGCCGACGTCTACCGGGGCGGCGGGCTGAAAGGCATCCCGCGCGGCACGGTCAAGCAGCTCCGCGTCTGTTCACGCTACCATTTCAGCTACCGCGGCATGGGCGGACTGTTGGGCGCGATCGGCATGGACGGCCCGTGGGACATCAAACGCGTGCTGGGCACGGTGCCGGTCGAGGCCGACGGCTCGGCCGCTGTTCCGCGTCCCGGCCAACACGCCGATCTCCGTGCAGCCGCTGGACGCCGAGGGCCAGGCGCTGCAGTTGATGCGGAGTTGGTTCACGGCCATGCCGGGCGAGACGCTCTCCTGCGTCGGTTGCCACGAGCAGCAGAACACCGGCCCGCCGAACCGGCCACGATCGCCGGCCGCACGGCGACGCCGTCGGAGATCGCGCCCTGGCACGGTCCGGTGCGCGGCTTCGCTTTCGCACCGCGAGGTGCAGCCGGTGCTGGACCAGCACTGCGTCGGCTGCCACAACGGCCAGCCCCGGCCCGACGGCAGCGCGCATCGCCGATCTGCGCGGCGACCGCAAGATCACGCGACTGGAGTTCCGCAGATCGCCGGGCACGTCAGGCCCGGCGGTCGGCGGGAAGTTCTCCGCTGCCGTACGCCGAGCTGCACCGCTTCGTCCGCCGGCCCGGGCATCGAGAGCGACATCCACCTGCTCGCGCCGATGGAGTTCCACGCCGACACCACCGAACTGGTGCAGATGCTGCGCAAAGGCCATTACGGCGTCCAGCTCGACGCCGAGGCGTGGGACCGGCTGGTCACCTGGATCGACCTGAACGCCCCCTACCACGGCACCTGGACGGAGATCGCGGGCGAGGCGCACGGTACAAGCCTGTCGGCGCGCGCGCACGCGAGCTGCGGCAGCGCTATACCGGGCATCGACGACGATCCCGAGGCGATCCCGCTGCGATTCGCCGCCACGCTGCACGCGCCGAGCGCGAGTCAGCCACCGCGTCGCCGGTCGCGCCGACGCCGTGCAGCCACAGCGCCGCTCGGTGCCGCCGGCTGGCCGTTCGACGCCGCCGAGGCCCGCCGCCGGCAAGGCCGCCGGCGGAGCAGCCGCAGCGAACGATCGACTTGGGCGACGGCGTCAAGCTGGAGCTGGTCCGGATTCCCGCCGGCGAGTTCGTCATGGGCGATGCCGACCGGCCCGGCCGACGAGCAGCCGGCCTGCCGCGGTGCAGATCGACAAGCCGTTCTGGATGGGCCGCTGCGAAGTGACCAACGAGCAATTCGCCCGCTTCGATCCGCAGCCACGACAGCCACGTCGAGCCGATGCACGGCTACCAGTTCGGCATGCACGGCTATCCCGCTGAATCGGCCGCGCCAGCCGGCGGTCCGGTGTCGTGGAACCAGGCGCCATGGCCTTCTGCCGCTGGCTCAGCCAGAAGACCGGGCCGCGAGCTTCAACCTGCCCGACGCGAGGCCCAGTGGGAATACGCCTGCCGCGCGGGCACCGCCACGCCGTTCTCCTTCGGCGACTCGGACGCCGACTTCTCCCAGGTGCCAACTTCGGCGACGCCAAGCTCCGCGAGTTCGCCCTGGACACGTACATCCCGGTCCACCTGGTCGCCAAGCCGAACAAGTACGACGACTGGGTCCCCAGGGACGAGCGGTTCAACGACGGCGGCTTCGTCTCGGTCGACGTCGGCACGCTACCAGGCGAACGCCTGGGGCCTGTGCGACATGCACGGCAACGTCTGGGAGTGGACGCGGTCCGCGTAGCGGCCCTATCCCTATCGCGAGACGGACGGCCGCAACGACCCGCCGCGTCCGGCCGGCGCGTGGTCCGCGGCGGCTCGTGGTACGATCGGCCGAAACGCTGCACGTCTTCGCTTCCGCCTCGCCTACGAGCCCTACAGGGCCGGTGTTCAACGTCGGCTTCCGGGTGGTCATGGAAGAGGAGTAGCCGAAGTCGGCCACTAGCTCAAGGCCACATCCAACACCATCATCAGGGCAAAGCCGAACATCGCGCCCAACGTGGCGAAGTCGGTATAGCCGTGGCGCTGGGCCTCGGGAATCAGTTCTTCGACCACCACGAAGATCATCGCACCGGCGGCAAAAGCCAGCGCGTAGGGAAGCAGGGGAGCCATGAAGAGCACGGCGGCGGCACCGAGCATGGCCGCGACCGGCTCGACCACGCCCGAAGCCTGGCCGTAGAAAAAGGCCTTCCCGCGCCCCATGCCTTCGCGCCGTAGGGGCATCGCGACGGCCAGCCCCTCGGGAAAGTTCTGCAACCCGATCCCCAACGCCAGGGCCAGCGCCGAAAGCAACAGGTCGCGCCCTGGGCAGGATCGCTCACGTGGGCTACGCTTCCCAGGGCCACTCCCACGGCTAGTCCCTCGGGAATGTTGTGCAAGGTGATCGCCAGCACCAAGAGCACGCTGCGGCGCCAGTGCGTGTGAATGCCTTCGGCCTCCGAGGTCTCGAAGCCAACGTGCAGGTGGGGAAGGATCTTGTCGATCAGGTATAGAAATCCCCCTCCCAGAAGGAAACCGATGGTCGCCGGCTTCCAGTCCCCGCCCGACATCTCGATCGCCGGCGCCAAGAGCGACCAGTAGCTGGCCGCGATCATCACGCCCGCCGCTAGCCCCAGAGCCCCGTCCATGATCCTCTGATTCACGCGGCGCGTGAAGAAGACCGGCGTGGCGCCCAACGCCGTTACTCCCCAGGTAAAAAGAGCGGCATACAATGCCTGTACGACTACGTGTTGCTGCGCAAACGCTTCGACCCAACGATCCAACATCAAACCTCCCTGCGAATGGGCATTTCGAGCCAGTCATCCGTCTCGCCCGCCTACGGTTTTGAAGCCGTCTTCTTCACCTTGCGAATCTTTTTCGGCACCTTGGGCTGCTCCTGTGCGCGGCGAATCGTCTCTTGATCCTCGGCAAATTGCCCTTGGTCGCCGGTCTGGGCAATCCACCCGTCGAGCTTGCCGCGCAGATCGGCCAGCACCTGCCGATGGTCGGGTGATTCGGCCAGGTTCTTCAGTTCGTCGGCGTCGGTGGAAAAATCGTAAAGCTCCTCCACCGGCCGCCGGGGGGCCATGAACAGCGATTGCGCCGGCGTCAACTTCCCTTCCGCGTGCAGCTCCTTCATCAAGTTGAGCACCGGATAGGAGCGCTTCTTTGTAGGCGTTGGGCTGCGTGTACGGCCGCTCGGGGTAGAAATTGCGGATATACTTGTACTGCTTCGTCCGAACGCAGCGAATGCGATCGACCGTTTCGTCGCACCGATCGCGCACCGCCACGATGAAGTCGCGCGCCCCCGGGGCCGAGGAAGGACCTCCCCTCCATCTTCTCCGGCAATGCGATCCCCGCCAAGGCCATGCAAGTCGGGGCAAAGTCGATCGCACTGACCAGATCGTCGCGCACGCTGCCCGGCTGCACTCCAGCCGCCCGGAACCTCTCGGGAACCCGGATCAACAACGGCACGTGAATTCCGCCCTCATACAGCCACTGCTTGCCGCGCACGTGACACTGCCCGTTGTCGCCGAAGAAGAAAACGATCGTTGATTGGCTCAGCCCTTCGTCTTCCAAACGTTTCAGCACCGCGCCGATCTTGCGGTCCAACTGGTTGGCCGCGTCGAGATACATCGCCCAATCCGCGCGTGCCGTCGGGTGGTCGGGATAGTAAGGTGGCAGCTTGACCTTAGCCGGATCCACTTTGTTCTCGGTGACCTTGGGAAAGGCGCGGTGCGTTTCCTGGAAGTTCACCTGGGCAAAAAAGGGCTGCCCCTCGCGGCGCTGATTCCAGTCCGTGCCGTCAAACGGCTGATCCACCTGGAAGTTGAAATCCGTCTTCCCCGTGCCGGTCACCCCCGGCGCCGCCGTCCGTACGTTCGCCGTGAAGTAGCCGGCCCGCCGGAAGTATTCGGTCACCACGGCCACTCCCGCGGGCAGGCGGCGGCCGTCGCTCCGGTGGCTCCGATGGTTTTGAGCATCGATTGTGGTCTGGTACATCCCCGTCATGAAAGCCGACCGGGACGCGGAGCAGACCGGCCCGGTCACGAATGCCGCGGTAAACCGCACACCCTCGCGGCCAGCCGGTCCAGGTGGGGCGTGGTGACCAGCGGCTCCCCGTAGCAGCCCAGGTCTGGTCCGAAATCCTCGGCGATAAGCCAAAGGAAATTCGGCCGCGGATCCTCCGCGCCAAAGCCAATGCTCCCCCCGAGTGCCGTGGCGGCCAGAAGCAAAACCCCGATGTACTTCATTGTGGATTCCTTCAAGCTTGGAAGAAGAAAAGCCGCCGGCGCGCCGCGGCGTCGAGCGGCGCGGCATACTGGCTGATCTCGAAAACCTCGGCATGTTCGATCTTCGCAGCCCTCGCGTCACCATAGACCGCCGCCAAAGCGGCGCGATAGCGCTCGGCTCGGGGCCGAAGGATAGAAGCGTACCACTGCCCAAGCCAGACCATCCGCGCTTCATCCTCCGCCGGAACGTCTTGAAGCGTGCGAGCCAGATACGGCAGCCACTCGAAGACCTGCGAACGATGACAGGCCAGCATGCGCACGATGCTGCCGAACTGCTGGCTGACGTCGACCGCGACGTCGGCCACCAGCGGGTAAGGCCGCGTGAACAGGTCCGGCAGATACGCCACCACGGGGTCCTTGGCCAGCGCGGGCACTTCCGGCTCGACTCGCGGCACCGTTACCAGGTACGAAGCATCCTGCACCGCCAGGCCGACCGCGCGGTGGTCCGGATGGTAATCGTAGACGCGGTGTGTAAGCACCAGAATCCGGCTGGAACGAGCGGATCGCGCGAATCACGCGGCCCCGTACTTCCAGCGTGGCTTCCAGCGTGCCGTCCGGGTAATCCCAGACCTCGGAAACCGCTCCGATCACCTCGGCCGCCCGGCGCGCCTCCTCGCGGCGAATGGCAGCCAGGGAGTCGCGCTCGAGCACGTGGTGGCCGGCCGATCCGTTGGTCACCGAAACCATCTTCACCACGTGCCCTGACTGGCGATAGATCGTGGCCAGGCCACCGGCGTGAAACTCAGCGTCGTCGGGATGCGCCCCTAGGATCAACAATCGCAGCGGTCGATCTTCCACAGATTCCTCCTATCCGCTTCCCACTCATCGAAGAGCGATGACCCAGTTGCTTTAGCGATTCAGCGAACGGCCTCCGCGGGCTTCCCCGCCTTCGCGCCCTCGCCAGGTCGCGGTTCGTCGGCTCCCACGACCGTGCGCTGCGCGCGCCTGGAGGTCGATGTCCTCGGGCGCATCGGCCAGCCGCTCCACGGTCCCCAGCCCTTCGGTCCCCTGGGCAAGGTGCAGGTTGCCGCCGGCGGAATCGACGAAGATGCCGCTGACGTCGCGCTCGAGGTTGCCCTGCATGCGGACGGCGCTCGACGTTTCCACGCGTACCGGCGCACCGCTCAACAGGTTGTTGGCCACCACCAAACCGTCGTTGTCGTGCACCAGGCGAATCAGGCGGCGCATGCGCGACTGCGGATCCTGGATCGAATTGTGCACGATCCGGCAGTCGCGCGTATAGTCCGCGAGAATCCCGTTCTCGGGGCAGCGGACCACGAAATTATTGCGCACGATGCACCGGGTGCAGTGCAGCGAAGTCTCCGCTGCCTTGTGAGAGTTTCCCAGGCAGATGCCGACGTCGCAATCGACGATCAGGTTCCGCTCCACCAGGCAGTCTTCCGTATCGTTCCAAAGGAAGATTGCACCGCGTGCCAGGCGGTTGAGGCCGTGGATGTTCCAGAACACATTGTCGCGGATCGTCCACCGCTTGGCGCACATGATGTCCATTCCGCCCACATAGTCGCCGCGGAACTGCTCGGTCGGGTCGTCTTCCATGCGTTTCGGCCGGTCGTTGTAGAAAAGGCAGAATTCGATCACGCAATCGCTCGGTTTGAACGCCGCGCGCTCCGCCGGCGGCACCGCCGGTCCCTTGATCCCCCGCTGCCAGACGTTGTGGATCACGCAGTTATGAATCGTTACCCGGGTAGCGCGAAGGTTCGAGTTGATCTTGAACCCGTTCCACTTCACGTTCTGGATCGTCAGGTCGGCAATCACCACGCCCGAGCACCGGCTGACTCCCACCAGTTCGCCATGGCGGCTCTGGACACCGTCGAGCACGACCCGGTCGCGCTGCCCCGAGGCGCTGCGCAGCGTGACGCGATCGGTGTGCAACTCGAAGTAGCGCGGCATCAGGTAGTGCCCGTCGGCGACGAGGATCGTTCCCCCCGGTTGCACCGCTTCGGCGGCGGCGAACAGTTCGTCCACCGTGGCCACGCGAATCACCGGCCCGGTGGGCGCGGCAAGCGCCGGTGCCTGGGGCATCCAACTGAAATCGGGCATCGACGGAGTTCGATCTGCTGCCCAGGCGGCCGGGAGTGCCGCACACGCGAGGCTAGCGACGAACAGGACGTAGCACACTTTAGTCATCTCTTGGCCCTCTCAGTGATGCAGGAACGGGAGGCATTGTATCAGCGCCCGCGGGGACGGGTCAGTAGAGGCGACGGCCGCTTAGCCAGCCCGTTTGACGGGCGTTTGCAGTTGGGTGCCGCCCGCGGCATGCGGGAAAACCAGCGGTACGTGTGCCCCGGTTTCCTGCGGGAAATATGGGTACCTACCCAACATCGGGCCAGACACCTGGCCCTAGCTCGTCTCCCTCAGCAGAACTATAGCGGCCTGGCTCAAATGGACAGGCAAGTACCACGCGACTATAATCCGCGACGATACCCTGACGGTGCCCGCGGTCGTGGGAACGGGGCAAGAAACGGCCCCTCTTGATCGCACCGGGCAATCCGCGGAACCGCAGCCTATGATGCCAGTTGATTACGGTTTTGGGGATAACGGCCATGCGACGGTTATCAAAGATCCTCAAGCGTTTCTCCCATCGTTCACCACGCGCGGCAGCGCCACCCAGCACGCGCAGGCTCCACCTGGAACCCCTGGAGATTCGAAGGCTATTGACGGGGGGCGATTTGCCGACAGGTTCGCGCGGTTGGGAGACGATCCCAGGCGTGATCCGCAACGACGGCGTCGAAAGTTTTGTCCTGGAGGTGGACTCCAATGGTCCGGTGAGCAGTGTGACGTTGAGTTCCCTGAGCTGGTCCATTCTCTATCCTGGGGGAGCCTCGGTCGTAACGCTTCACGACGATGGCCAGGGAGTCGACCGCGTGGCCGGGGACAACCTCTGGACGGCCGGACCCTTTCGTTGGAACACGGCCGCCCCCCTGACCCAGTTCTACCAAGGCGACCCCGACAGTCCGGAAGGACTTTCCGAGGACACAGTGGGCTCGCTCGAGATTCGCGAGACCGACGGCACCACGTCGAAATTCCTCCTCGGCCCGCAGGTCGGCATATTGCAAAGCGACATCCCCAATACGACGATTACCCAACTTTCGCCCAGCATCGCAGTCTCCCCGCACCTGATCAACATTACCACTGGGACGCACGAAACGCAGACGGCGATTCACAGCTTGGGGGGCAACTTGCGCAACCTCACTCGCCCGATCTACGAGGTGCTGCCGGACGCTTACGATTCGTTCATGTTCTTCTCGATGGACAAGGTCGAGACGACTCCGCGGAGTACGGAGCCGAACTTCAACGCAGGGATGCACAGCACGATTCAGGCGCAATTTCACGGGCACCGGAACAACGGGTATCTTTGACAATAGCACCAGCTATGGCAGCCAAGGGCGACTGCTCGGCTGGAACGTTCTCGATACCTACGATCGTGGGGTCTGGGGCTCCAATGCCACGCACGAATTGGTCCATCAGTGGGCAGCCTTTATGGGCCTTGGACTTTCCGATGGCACCGGCCATTATTCTGGCAAGAGCAGCGCGGGCAGCCTGGTGGGGGGAGTGAACTGGATCGACAACGGTGACGGCACGTATACCATGGACCTGGACGAGGGGGTCAACGGCGCCTATCACGCGTCGCCCTTGGACAGGTATTTGATGGGACTCATCGGCGGCGAACAACTCCCGCCCACGTTTCTTCAGAACAACAACCGGTCGAGCCTTGCCGACGGCGAGACGATCTACCCGACCGACATTGCCGCAACTATTACGGCCAACCACCTGATCGCCGCAAACGGCTTCCGCACGCCCGGGCCGGCCGAGGCCCAGCGACACTTCAACCTGGCGTTCGTGGCCGAAAGTCACGAGCGACCGCTCACGGCCACGGAGATGACCTATTACGAGATCATGGCCGCTCACTACACCAAGGTGCTCCCGCCCGAAAAGCCCGATCCCTACGTCAGCTTCGGCTGGCAGCCGGTCACGCGGTTCTTCGGTGAGGGCGTGACCTGGAGCAGCGAGGTCCAGCATGACGCGCGAGCGCTTGCACTGTTCTCGGGCACGATGGCCGAGAATGGCGGCGCAGCGGCACTCACGGGAACCGTCACCCGGCCCGGCAATGACCTCTCGGCTCCGTTGACGGTGTGGCTTTCGAGCAGTGATGCCAGCGAGTTGGCCGTCCCCAGGTCCGTTGAGATTGCCGCCGGGCAGGCTTCGGCAACGTTCAGTATTGATGCAGTGGATGACGACCTGGCCGACGGCACACAGACGGTAAGCGTTACGGCACTGGCCTATCCTTTCGTTGCCACAAACGACACCGTGCAAGTGACGGATGATGAGCCGCTGCCCGTGCGCCAGCTTCGCGGCCTGGCATGGGCCGATCTCGACGGCGACGGCGTGCGAGGCCGTTGGGAGCCGCCCCTGACGAACTGGCCCGTCTTTCTCGATGTCAACCAGAACGGCGCGTTGGACTATGGAGAAACCTCGACCACCACGGATGGCAGCGGAGAGTATACGTTCGACAATCCACCGCCCGGTACTCATACCATAGCTCAGATCAAGCCGACGGGGTGGCTCCAACGGTGGCCCACCCTTCCGCCGGTTCCTGCAGCCGTGGCCACCAGCATTCACGACGAGCCCCACAACGGCACTGGAGACAGCTTCAACGCAAATCCCCAACTGATGCAGCACAGCCTGACCGCCGAGGATCGGGTGGTAATGGAATACGACCTTGGATTCCTGGCCAGCCGGACCGTTGCGGCGGCGAATCTCAGTTTCACGATGGAGCCGGTCAACCCCGTCGAAGGTTCCTCACGTGGCGGTGTAATCGGCAGCTACACCGGAAATGGCACGGCCGATCTTGCCGACTTTTCCGCAACCACTTTGCCGTTCGTCTACTTCGGTTTTTCGACGTCGATGCAGATCAGCTTCAACGTCAACGTAATGTACGGATTGCAGCAAGTCCTCAGTAGCGGAGGGCGCTACTTCGGGCTGAGGTTCGACGCGTCGAGTGAGAACACGCCAGCGATGAACGTCTCCAACGTCGTCTTGACGTTGATCCTCGCTGATGGTTCTCCCTACACGGTGACTCTTGGCGAGAACGAGCACCGAAGCGGCCTGGATTTCGGCAGTCAGGACACCACTGCGCCCACGGTGACTCTGGCCTCGCCCGCAATGACGGACATTTCTACCCCCGTGGTCACGGTTGTTGCGACGGACAACGGCAGCTTGCCTGACGGCACGATTGCCGCCATCGACGGTGATTTCAACCGGGATGGCGACTTCACCGATCCGGGCGAAGCTGGTTTCGCCTATGGCGTATTGACGGGCGGAACGGCGACGTTTGCCCTCAACGGCGCACTCCCCGACGGCACCTACAATCTGCGGGCCACCGTGCGCGACGCCTTCCGCAACTCGGCCAGCAGCACACCGAGGTCCATTGTCGTCGAGGCCGCGCCGCCGCGGGTGCTTTCAATTCTCCGCAACGGAGCCGCTCTGACCAATGCAAGTTCGCTTGCCTTTACCGTCACTTTCAGTGATGCAGTCATCGGAGTGGGCATCGACGATTTCGTGACCACGACCACCGGAATGATCGCCGGCGCCGCCGTCACGAGCGTTTCCGGCTCCGGAAAAGTCTACATCGTTACCGTCGACACCGGCATTGGTGACGGCACTCTGCGGCTGGATCTGGTCGACGACAATACGATTGTCGGTGACGCGGGTAAGCTACTCGGCGGGACGCAACCCGGCGACGGCAACTACACGCTTGGACACACATGCACGATCGACAAAACCGTGCCCCAGGTCGTCTCGATTGTACGTTACTCCTACGATCCCGTGGAAAGCAATTACAGTACCCTGCACTATGTCGTGACCCTGAGTGAAGCCACGAGCGGCTGGGACAAGACCGACTTCCGCGTGGTCACGACTGGCAATCTTACCGCGACGATTGGAACTGTGGTCCGCTGGACTTCGAACACGGTGCTCATGGTCTATGTCAATACCGGAACCGGCGACGGCACATTGACCATCGATGTCGTGGACGACGACACGATCCGCGATCCGGCCGGCAACGCTCTTGGGGGAGCTGGAGCGGGCAACGGTGACTTCATCGGGCAGAGCCCGCCGTTCACGGTCCTCAAAGATCGACCGGTCGTTACCTCGATCGTACTGGCAGATGCCAGTCCGACCGCTGCCACTTCCGTGGCTTTCCTCGTCAACTTCAGCAAAGACGTGTTCTTGGTCGACGTCGGCGATTTCGCCGTCACCACGAGTGGACTGACCGGAGCAAGTGTCAGCCGGATCGATTACGTGGGGTCGGGGAACTGGACCACCTACAAGATCACGGTAAGCACTGGGACCGGCAGCGGTAGCCTCCGCCTCGACCTGATCGACAACGACAGCATCGTCGATCGCGCCAACAACCGCCTCGGCGGCAGTGGCGCAGGAAACGGCAACTTCACCAGCGGACCGAGTTACACCATGGACCGCACGGCACCGGCGGTGATTGCCATCTCGATGCTCGATACCAGTCCCACGTACGCCGCGTCCGTCCGTTATCAAGTCTCCCTCAGCGAACCGGTCAGCGGCGTCGACGTCGGCGACTTTGCCCTGAGCGTCAGCGGTCTCGCAGGTTCGAGCATCACCGGTGTCACCGGCAGCGGCAGCACTTATACGGTTGCGGTCAATACCGGTACCGGCGTTGGAACCCTGCGAATCGACCTGGTGGACGACGATTCGATCCGCGACGTAGTGATGCTTCCCCTCGGAGGCCCGGAAGCCGGCAACGGAAACGCCACCGGCCCCATCTACGTCGTCGACCGGACCGGCGAAGTGCGCGTGGTCGGCCGGCGCATCTTCTACAACAATTCGTCGTTTGACGCGGGCGGCAACGATGGGGCGGCCGTGGCCCCCAACCCGGCCGAACTGGCCGCCGCCGGCAAGGACCCCAACCTCGGCAAGGAAGCCCTCCTGCCCGGCGGCACCGCGACGTTCAAGAACTACATCAGCTACTCCAGGGGCATCAACGGTATCTTCCTCGACGTGGCGGAGCTTCGCTCCGCGAACCTGGCGCCGTCGGATTTCACCTTCAAGGTCGGCAACGACAGCAATCCCGTGGGTTGGGCGACGGCGGCCTCGCCCTCGATTGCGGTGGGAGTGGGAATGGGGGCAGGCGGGAGCGACCGGATCACGCTCGTCTGGCCGGACAACGCCATTCCCAACGGCAACTGGCTCCAGGTAACGCTCAAGACCGAAACCAGCGGCCTGGCCGCCCCCGATGTTTTCTATTTCGGCTCGGCGATGGGCGAGACGGGCAACAATGCCTGGAGCCCGGCGCCGGACGGCAAGGTCTCGAGTCTGGATGCCGCCTTGACGCGGCTCAACAACTCGTCGTTTGCCACAGTGGGAATCGAGAACGCGTACGATTTCAATCGCGATGCCGTGGTCAACAGTTTCGACGCCGCACTGTGCCGGCTGGGCAACAACCTCCTCAACCCACTCCAGCTCATCCAGACGCCCGCGACCGCTCCCATGGCGACGTTCGCCTCGGCGCCGAGCACCACGCGCAAGGCGACGTTAGGGGCCAACCCTACGGGCTCGCACGTTGCTCTGGATTACGAACTGATCGACGTCCTGGTGTGGGACCAGCTACGGGCGAAGAAGCGCACAGGCAGCGCCGACCCGAGCCTCGGCGCAGTGCCCGGCTTCCTTCAGAATTGGAAATCTCTTGATGCCGGCGCAGCCATTGCTGGCGATTCACCCCGGATACCAGCCGAAATGAATCCGGAGTTCCCCCCTTGACCGCCCAGCGGTCAATAGCAAAGCGGGCCTCGATAGAAAGCGGGGGATGCGGCCGTCGGGAGCCGAGCGATCAATCGCAGCGATCTGCCGACTCCTGTACGAGACGACTTCCCCGCCAGGGGCGCGTCTTCGCGGTTCTTCAAGGAATCCCGCGCACGATGGGCGGACCAATCCGACGCGTCAGCCAGAGCGGGAGCCGGCGCCAGACTCCGATCATCGTCCGATACTTCCCACTCTCGCGCCGCATATCGCCCACGGTTCCTTTGCGTACGTAATACTGCCACACGGCCGGGTGCGGCTGGGCGCCCCACTGCTTCTTGAAACGGAACGTGTTGCTGTCCACCGAGCTGCGGCCGAAGTCGAAGACGCGCTGACCCCGCTGGATGGCGCGCTGGAGCAGATGCCAATACATCAGCATGTTGGCGCTGGTCGCGCTGTACCTTCGCAATGAGCTGGCGCTGGGCACCTCCGACATCCCGCGGCCCTGCAGCACCATCGCAGCCGCCACAGGCACCCCCGCGGCGCGGACCACGCATAGTTCGGCCTCGGCGGGAAACTCGCGCAGCACGGCCTCGAACAGCGCGCGGCTGAAAACCGGAGTGCCCAGATCGCGCATGTTCTCTGCGAACACGGCGTAGAATTCGGCAAGCAACTCCGATCCGCCCCACACTACGGACAGCTCGGATTTCTCCCCCTTGCGAATCTGGTTGCGGACCTTCGGATCGAAGCTCTTCCAGAGCGCATCGGCCGACTCGGGCAGCGGCAGGCGCATGTGCACTTTGGTCGATAGGGTGTGCGTCAGGGCGGGATGCTCGACGGGAACCTCGTGGCGGAGTTCCAGGTAGCGAACGTCCAACCGGTCCGCCGCTTCGACGGCCCGGTCGACGAGCCCCCGCGCAATCGCACCGTTCTCGGCCAGAATTCCGCCCGTGTTCAGGTACGGAAGGCTGACCAGGAAGCGACCGAAGAGCAAGCTTTTGACGTGCCGCCGCCGGCAGCAGACCGACGATTCGGCCTCCTTCGGCGGCCTCCACCGTCCAAGGCTCGTGGCCAAGCCCCTGCGCCAACACGGCGAGCCAGCCCGGATGCCGGCTAGGCGAAGCGGCCGCGCGACGACTGGATATAGCCACACCAGCGAGTCAGGGAGCCGTCGCGCACCGCATCCTTCCAGGCAACGAGCCGGTACTCGACGCCGTCCTCCCTCTTTTCCTCGATCTTTCGCACCTTAGACCCCAGGTCCGGCAACCGCATTTCCCTCCTGGGGATCCGCCCCCTCCCGGCCGTCACTGCCGGCCGCAATCGACGAAGCATACTCCGCCCCCGGCGCCAGAGCGGTTGGCCGCGGCGCCGCGGCGCCCAGCAAATCGGCATAGATCGCCCGGATCTTGGCCATCCGCACTGCGAAGCTGAATCGCTCTTCGACCGTCCGCCGCGCGCCGGCACCTAATGTGACGCGCAGGGCCGCATCCGACAGCAGCCGTTTCAGGTTGTGCTCTAGCCCTACAGCATCGCCCGGCTCGTGAAGAAACCCATTGCGGCCGTGCTCGATGACGCGAGGAATTCCCGCCACGCGCGTCGCCACCGTCGGTACCTCCAAGGCCATGGCTTCCAGCAGAACGTTGGGCAGTCCCTCGCGGAGGCTATTGACCACGAAAACGTCCATGGCTTCGTACAGCGGCACGGGATCAGCACAGTAGCCGAGCAGGTGCATGCGATCCTCGCGACGCAATTCGGCGATCAAGCGCCCCAGCGCGATCGCGCTGGTCCCCCTCACCGGCGATGACCAGTTCGAGTGGGAATCCCTCCGCAATCAGCCGGTCCGCGACGCGGATCAGACCAGCGAAGTCCTTCTCTTCCGAAAGGCGTCCCACGGCGCCCACGAGCACGCGGTCGGGCGCGACCCCGCACTGTCGCTTCGCCTCCTCGCGCGGAGTGCGCCGTGCGTACTGCTCGGTATCGATGGCATTCTCAATCAAGAGACACCGCTCCGGCGGTACTTTCATCGCCAAGCACTGCTGGCGCAAGTCCGGGGAAACGCAAATCACGCGATCATAGCGCCGCAACCAGAATCGTCGATCCAGCCCGTAATAGAGCGGCGTGCGGCGCGTAAACTTCACCCACCCGTGTACGGTGGTCACCAGGTGCATCGGCCAGAACCGGCGGAGCAAGAGGCCGATGGCATTGCTCTTGTAGTCGTGGGCGTGCCAGATCGCCACGCGGTCGCGCCGGCAGATGTTCAGCAGACGCCGCACGACGCGCGTATCGAACGGACCGCGGTCGGCGATGCCTTCCAGCGGAGCATCGAGGGCCTTGGCCTTGCGCCCCAGCTCGTCGAACCCCGGATCGCCCGCAGGATACATATACGCGCAGAGCACGCGATAGCCGTGAGGCGTGAGGAAACGCGGCGAATTGAGGATCGTTTTCTCCGGACCGCCCCCGGTCCCGGTCACGACGCGCACGTGCAACACCATCGGCGGCTCATGCGGCATGGCTCGGCTCCCGAGTCTTCCCGAGAATCGCGGCATCCTCGAACTGTTTCACTTTCTCCGCCCAGGTCTCCGACGCGAGGCGCAATCGGGCAACGGCCTGATCCTCCGGCAGTCCTCCCTCAAGCCGCCTGCGCACCAGCCGCGAGAAATCCGCCGCCGTACTCGCCAGGTCCAGCACCCGGCCCAACTGCGATTTGCCGGCAGATCGCGAACCACGGCCGGCTTGTCCGTCGCCAAGTACTCCTTGAGCTTCAAGGGCTGCGACTCGCGCAGGCCCGGGGCGTCGAGATACGGCATGACGAGCACCGAAGCTTCCTGCACAGGGCCGGAAGCCGCTCGTAGGAAACCTTCGGCACGTGCGTGACGCGGGGAATCCTGAACAGCTCAGCGCTGGCGTCCGACACGGGCCCTACCAACGCGATCGTTCCCCGCTGCATGTCCGCGGAAAGCCGGCGGAGGAAGTCGAGATCCATCTGCCAGTCGATCGATCCCCAGAAGAGCACCAGTGGACGCTCCAACTTCGCCAACTCGAGCACTTCTCCCCGCTGCCGCGGAGCACGCCAGTGTTCGAGATCCACTCCATGGGTAAGCAATTGAGGCGATCGCCCCCCCGCCGCCAACCGCTCGCTCAACAGCTCGCTCACGGCGATCAAAGCGTCCGCGCGGCGGACCAGCTCCTGCTCCATCGCGTCGATCGTCGCCTGATCGAGGCCCGGCCACTTGCTAAAGTCGTCGACGCAGTAGTATACCCACCGCGCCACGGGCAGGCGCCCCATGAGATCCGCGACAATCGGAATCGTCGTCACCGCCACGACCGGCTCGCGCGCGGATTGTACCACGGGCAGGAGTTGCCGCAGAAGCAGTCCCCGATTGAGCCAGCGATCGTGCGCGCGACCGAACCAGGGCCACATCTTCGGGCTGAGCACCCGGGGATTCTCCGCCGCCTCGCCCACGGCGGCCGAAGGAAGCGCCCATTGCCGCAGCTTTCCCACGGCGCGGACCATGGTCACTCGGTCCAAGGCCGGCCGCCGCATTCCGATCGTGTTCACCCACCACACCTGATACCGATCCAACAGGCCCCTGATCAGGTGTTGGCAACTCGAGGGATGTCGCCCCCAGTCGTCGGAGAACACTAAGAGTGATGCCATCGTATTGCGTCCTGCACTGCTCGTAGAACAAGGGCGACCCGCGGGAGCCCGGTTTCCCGTCCGCAGAAAACCTCGAACGGTTCCACAATCAACAACGGCATCAAGAGATCCGCACCTTCCCGTGATTGAGCATTTCCTCGAAACATCGCCGGTAACCGGCGTGCATTCGCGATTCGGAGAAGACCTGTTCGGCCCGCAACCGGGCATGCGCACCCATGGCTTCCCGCTCGGCGGGTGCCGCGGCAAGCCGCAGCAGGCAGTCGGCAATCGCCTCGTCATCTCCGGCCGCCGCAAGCAAGCCCGTCCTCCCGTGCTCGACGATCTCTTGCAGACCGCCCACGTTGGTCGCCACCACCGGCAATCGCGCCGCCATGGCCTCGATCACCGTCACCGGAATTCCTTCGCTGATGCTCGTCAGCAGGAAGGCGTCGGCTGCACTCAACAGCCGTGCCACGTCCTGCCGAAGGCCAAGCATCAAGACCTGCCGGCCGACGCCTCGACTGCGAATCTCTTCCTCGATCTTGGCGCGCTCGGGTCCTTCACCCACGAGCACCAGGCGCGCTTCGGGCCGCACGCGCGCCATGCGCTCCATCGTGCGCACCGCCGTACCATGGTCCTTCAGATAGTCCAAACGTGCAACCTGGACGATGAGAAACTCCTCGGATGCGATCCCCAACTCGCGTCGTGCCTCGGCTCGATCATCTCCCCCGCCGTCGAACGCCAAAGGCTCCACGCCGTTGTAGACCACCTCGATCCGCCGCGCCGGAATTCCTTCGTTGGACACCAGCGCACGGCGCACCGATTCTCCCACGGCCACGACGCGGTCCCACCGTCGCAACATCAAGCGGTTAAAGAGGATACGCTTCGGGCGCGGGTAGTCCGGAAACCACCGGCCGTGCTCGGTGAAAAGGATCGGCGGCCTGCGCCGCCACCGCCGCGCGCCCAGGGCGTAGAAGAACGGCGTGTATTGATGGGCTTGCACCACATCGACGCCTTCGCCTCGCCAGTAGCCGCGCCAGCCGCCGCATGCACTCAAAGTCTACCCCGGGACGCCGCCCGACCACCTCAACGCGCAACCCCTCGGCGCGCAGCGACTCGCCCAGCGGGCCCAGCTCGTCCAGGCAGGCAAACACGAAGCGATACTGATGCCCCAGCGCGCGCGCGATCCGCGCCGCGAGCACTTCCGCCCCCCCCACGTTCAGACTGTGCAGCACCTGACAGATCGTCTTCATCGATGGCTTCCGAGGCAACCTCACCCGGGCTCCGCCACGGGTTCCTCGCGGTCGACGTGCATGCGCTGGCCCAACTCGAATACCATCATCGCCAGCAGCAAGAACGTGTGATTGCGTTTCCTGTCGCCATGCCGCTGAACGATGCGACGTACCGTGTCGGGCGAGAAAACGCCGCGACCGAGCGATCGATCGTCCAGGAGGATCTCTTCGACCAAGGGTCGAAGCTCCTGCCGCAACCACGCCCCCAAACGCTCGTAGGGTTGATAGCCCGGCATGCGCAGCTTAGCCAGGACCTTCTGCCGCAAACCTGCCAGGGCGCGCTCGAATTGTCCCGCGCCCATGCGCGCCCCGGTGTTCACATTGACGACCCGGAGAAACTCCGGCCGGCGCTTCCCAAGAATGTGGTGCTGGATCGTTTCCCCCAGCTTGAGCTCGACGGGAGCGGCAAGCAACAACTCGACCAACTCGTTGTCGAGGTAGGGCAGCCGTGTTTCCACCATCGAACCGAACTTTACGAGCGACAACGCGGTTTCACGCCGCGACCGTTGCCGGAAGAAGAGATGCCAGATGCGTGTGCAGGGGCGGTTCGATCTCCGCCGATTCCCCCAGGCATTCGCGCAGACTCTCGGAAGCCAGCGTTTCCAGCGCATCGCCGTACCGTGGGGCCAGCAGGGGCCCCTCCACCCCATTGAGCATGTACGCGCGGACGGGCGCCTGCACCCAATCCTCAAGCTCGGCCGCGCTCGACAAAGACAACGCCGCGCGGTCGAGCGAATAGTTATACGCCTTGGTCATGTGCATCAGCTCGCCGGCATGGCCGCGGATCAGCACCTCGATCCCCACCTCCCGGTAGAAAGACAGAGTCGGCATGACAATGCACTGCGAAAGGTATTGCCCGTCGGTCAAATGGACCATCGCACGGAGATGATCCTCGAATCGGGCGAGGAAATCGCCCCGCAGCACGTAATTGTGATGCCGACAGCCCACCAGCGCCGCCAATTGCGTCGACGAGCGGTGATCGCTGCATCCCTCGATCCCCAAGGCCACGGAGGTGATCCCCACGCGGTCCTCGTCGATCAAGCCCAATAGCGTTCGCGCATCGAGCCCGCCGGAAAGCGAAATCCCCAGTCGGCGATCCCCTTGTACACAGCGTGCGACCGCGACGAGCAAGGCTTGGTCCAATTGATCGAGCGTCTCGCGGCGGTCGGCAGAAGGCAACGTCGTGGTCCGCGGTCGCCACGTCTGCTCGACGCGGACCTGATCGTGCACAAGATCGAACTCCACCCAACCCGCCGCCGGCACCAACCGAACCGACTCCAGCGAGGTATCCTCGCCCAAGTACTGCCCGAACGTGAAGAATTGGGCAATCCCTCGCAAACTCGGCTGCCGCGACACTTCGGGATCGGTAAGAATCGACTTAATCTCGGAAGCCACCAGCACCTTGCCGGGCGCGCAGGCGTAGTACAGCGGCCGCATGCCGAAACGGTCGTTCACGGCAATCAGCCGGCGGTGCGCGGCATCCCAGATCACGGCCACGAACTTGCCGTGTAGCCCTCCGAAGAAGCGTTTCCCGCCGCACAGATAGCCGTGCAGCAGTACCTCGGCGGATTGTGTTCCCGAGAAACGGCAGCCTTGCTGGACGAGGCGCCGTCGCTGCTCGTCGCCGTCATAGAGTTCGCCATCCATGACGACCGACACCGCGCCGTCTGAACTGGAGACCGGCTGCGGCTCACCCGTGGCGAACCCCAGCGCCATGCGCCCCAACGCCACGCCCCGCGCGGTGTCCGTCACCTGGTCCACCACATACCAGGGGTGGTGCCTGGTGCGTGGAGCATTTGCCCCAGCCGTTCGCCCACCTCTTGGGGTTCGTTGCGGTCGCTTACCGCGAATACGCCCGGCATCTCGCTCTCCGTTTTCCCGACAATTCCAGGCGTGCGGTGTTTGGACGCAGTCTCCTCACCCGCTCCTCTCTCATCCCAATGCGCGGATTCGTGAAGCGTCCACGATCACCGCCTCCCAAACCCAACTCCCCGCCAACAGTACACAGATCGCCCCAGCGAGCCAAAAAGCCGGGCGCCTCCATTTCCCCAAGAGCGACGGCAGCGCCAACATCGCAGCCGCCGAATACATCGTTACCAGCGGCATCACGGGCAGATGATAGCGCGAGTGTCCGAAGCTCGCCGTGTGCAGTGCGCACATGAACCCCACGAGCATCAACAAGAACCAATGCATGCGACGGTCGCTGGCCGGCACCAACACGAAACCGAACACCCCCGACACAATCACCACGACGTAGCTGCCGCACACCGCCGCCGCGAAAACCAACACCCCTCCCCGCGATAATTCCCCCCAAAAACCTTGCCTGGCCCCCGCCACCAACTCCCGTTCCAGTTGCCAGAAGTTAAAGAACTTCACCACCGAGCGCTTCAGCGTCAGGGCGGGGTTTTCCAGCATGAAGCGTACCGCCCGCCGCATGGCCAGCTTGTCGATCTGCCCCTGCGTGAGCGTCTCCCGTCCCGGAAAGTCCGCCAGCAGCACGTGGTGCCATGCCTTCTCGCCTTGCATGCCGATGGCGTCCCACGCGCGATAAAGGGGCGTGTGCTCGTAATTGCCCATCATGAAGTTCCGCCCGCCCATCACGTCGATCGTCGTGAAGGTGTCCTGCAAGAGCGAATTGCGCACGCTCCAAGGGAGGATCGTCAGGCCGAACACGGCCACGGGCAATAAGGCCGAGAACAGTCTTTGCCGCCAGCCCGCCGCGCGTACGGCCAGAAACAGAAAGACAAAAACAAAAGGAGGGAAGAGCCACAGGACGCTGCGCGTCAAGGTCGCCAGCCCCCACAACACGCCAAAAGCCACCAAGGATCGAAGCCCTTGACCCAGCAGGAACCACTCCAGCGCCAGACACACGGCGCAAAGCAGCCAGGTGAAGAGGATCTCGGTGAGCAGCAGGTTTCCATAAATAATGAGCGAGGGGTAGAAGCAGCATAGCGCGGCCGAGAGCAAGGCCACTCGCGCTCCAAACAGTGGCCGGGCCATGGCGTGCACCAGGACCGCAATGCTCAGCCCCAACAGCATCTGCACCAGCCGCACGGCCTCGTAGTTCTCGCAACCGAACACTCGATAAATCCCGGCCACCAACATCGGATACAACGGCGGACGGAGCGAGGTGGGTTGTCCGGGCTCGAGCGCAAACTCGCCGGTCGTCGCCAGGTTCACGGCGATTGCGTTGTAGTGCTGCTCGTCCTCGATTTGCAGCGGTTCCCCCCAAAACCAGGCAAAGACCGCCAAGCGAACCACGAGGCCCAGGAGCAGCACCGCCAGAAGCGGCGTGCTGAACGTACCTCGTTGCGCACCCTCGGCGCCGGGCCACCCTAGGCTCCCCTCGCTTTCCGCGCTCGGAGTTTCACACGCGACTGCGGCGATCATCGGCAACTTATTGATATCCTTGTTGATCGTGGGACGGTTTGAGGCTTTCTGTCCCGAAACACGGGGCTCCCGTGGGTCGCGATTGTCTTACGAGCTGTGCAAGACTCAACAACCTCGAGCAGCGTCGGCGGCCTTCTGCGACCCCGGAAATGTGACGGGGCAAACGGTCTCACCACCGGCGATCAGAACTCCCAAAGCGACGGTATTGGGCTGGGCTGGAAATTGAACCAGTCGTACAGCGCCGATACGCGCACAAACATCAACAGCATGAACGCCGCGACGCACACGCAAAGGTAAACCATCAGGCCGCGTTCGCGATAGAGCCGCTCCGGCGCCTGCGCCGCGCTTTCGTCCTTGAGGGTCACGTGCATGTACCAACTGAAGAATCCCGCGATCAGCGGCAGGCTAAGGATCAGCTCCAGGTGATAGCGAACGATGAACACGCCCAAGAACAGCGCCGAAGCGGTCGCGTAGAAGAACATGCTCGTCAGGAGTTTCGCCTCGTCGTAGTAGCGGAACGACGCCCGGTAGGCCGCCGCGCGATCGGGGTCTCCAATCGATCGGTATTCCGCGAACCGCTTTGCCGCCATGAAGAACGCCCCCGCCATCCAGTAGGCAACGACCAACGACAGCGGCGGAATCGCCGACTCCGTAACCACGAACCATCCCATCGCCAGGCGAATGGCATTGTTCACCGATTCGGACAACACGTCGATATAGGGAACCTCCTTGGATCGCACCGGCGGCACGTTATATACGATACCCATTCCGAGAAGGAACACGCCCGTGAACAGAAAGGGAAGGTTCACCCTAGAGGCGACTGCCGATCCGGCAACGCCCAACGCGACCCATTCCAGGTAGGCAACGGTCGGCCGCACCCGCCCCGACGGGATGGGGCGAAACCTCTTCACCGGATGGCTCCGATCGGTCCGCGCGTCGAGGATTTCGTTGAGCACGTAGTTGCTCGATGCCAGCAGGCATACGGCGGCAATCGCCCACGGAACCCGCCACAGCAACTCGTAAGTGATCAGCGAGGGATAGTAGAATCCGCCGAGGATGATCCCCACCACCATGAAGACGTTCTTGAACCAATGGTCGGGCCGCGCGATGGAGACGTAGTCGAGAAGCACACCGCTCCGCGTACGTGGCGCGGCGGCAGCCGGCGGCACACTCTCCCCCACGGCAATTCCGCCCTGAGGAGCAGTGCGCAGTCGCGGCTCCAACTCGGAAGAAGTCGATCCCATGGATTGGTCCTTGATTCCGAAGATCTCGATCAACGCCCCACACCCGCCCGTAGCGCGTGCATCACCCGACGCCAGCTTGCCGGACACATCAGCCGCAAGCCCAATCGCAACCAACCGGCGGGAGTCCTGCATTGCGCTCGCACCCACGCTCTCTGGGAAACGAATAGCTCCGGCGCACCGAAACGTGCCGTTTCCGTTCCCAGGGGCGCTGGCCTAATACGCCGGGCGCGAAAGAACGCGTCGCGCGATCCTTCGACCATTACCACGGCCAACGGCCGGGCCGCGGTGGCCGAATCGAACTGCAGCAGGTCGTTCCAAGCCCGATCCGCAAGCTGGGCGGCCCGGCCCAACAGGCGCTCGGCAAACTCCGGCTCCGCATGGAGCGCCGCCAGCCGCAGCACGTTGGCCTTGCGAAACTCCTGAGCCGCCCAAGTCTCGGTGGGGTATTCCAGTTTCTCGGCGCGCTCGAGATAGGGACACTCGCGATCGAGCATCCAGGAGGCGTAGTGCAGCAGGCTCTGCCGGGCGTAGGCATAGGCGTCGTCGATTTCCTCGCCCGATGCCTTCACCTCCAAATAACGCGCCAGCGCGGAAAGAAACATCGTGTACGACCAATGGCGCTCTGCGTCGAGCAGGTTCCGTGCGGCCACGTCGTCGGCGGGATGGATGCAACGGCGGATCAACTCTTCAGCCTTGGCCAGGTAGCTCCGCTGGCCCGAAAGCTCCCATGCGTCCAACAACACCTTCACGGAATTCGCCCCGGCGCGCCCCGGACCGCTCGCCTGTGTTCCGCCCCACACGCTCGGCAGGCCGGTGGGCCGAGGGGCAACCGCCCCCAGCACATTCCTCGACCCATCGTCCATCCGGATCACCCAATCGGCCAGGCCGAGCACGGCCTCGCGCGCGTCGGGGTCGCCCGTCAGCAAGCCGTAGTGCATCAGCCCGGTCGCGTAGTTGTGTTCGCTGCCGGGGCCGCCTCCATACGGCCGCCCGTCCGCGGGCCGGTTCCCGCGACATACGTGCGGTGGCTCGAAGTCCGCGCGTCGAGGTAATGGTCCGTGAACCAGAACAAGCCGCCGTTGTAGGCCGCCCGATCGCGGTCCGTATGGTAGATATCGATGTCCATGACGTGCCGGGCAAGCGGATCGAACACATCGAACCACCGGGGATCCCCCGTACGAAGCCACTGGAGGATCGCCCCTTCGACGATGTCGAACTGGTTGTTGTAGTGCGAGATGACGGGCTTGGGCCCCTCGTAATAGGCTTCCTCGTGGTTCGCCCACACGTCGCCGTAGTTCCGCCACCCGTACTCGTCGATCCGCTCGCGCCCGGCGAAGACGCTTCGCGGACCGCGGATCGCCTGCGCCATCAACTTCGCCATCCGTGCATCCACGTCCTCGTCCGCGGGCAGCAGATGGGAGAAGGCCCCCGACGATGCGTACCATGCGCGTGACGCGAGCACGCGGCACGGTCGATGCACCCACTCCAGCGCGTCCGTGGAAGCTTCTTCCACCCCGGCAAAATGCAGCCATACCGTGTGGGTCTTCCGCTCTCCGCCCTGGAGCTCGAACAGGTCGTCCCACTGCTGCGGGAAAAGCCGCACGCACGGGCGAGACCCCTCCGCCTCGACCGCCTTGGGAAACTGCTGCCAGAACTCGGGAAGGCATATGCCGATGCTTGCCGCACCGTTCTCCATGCGAAGCGACGGACTAGCGCGCCGGCCCGATTGCTCGCCGCGATCGCTGCGCACCCGATACCCCGCAAACCGGCAGGGAACTCGCCCCCAGCGATTCGCGTGGTTGCGGCTCTGCCAGTTCTCGCCGCCGCTGGAATCCTGGTAGATCTCGAGCTTGCCGTCCGCGGGGCTGAATCGGTGATCCACTTCCGCTTTCCAGAACGTGCGCAGAGCCCGCCCCGCCGCCATCTCCAAACCGATCGACAGGTCCCGAAAGAAAAACGATCCCGGATCTCCCAGGTCCCACAGTCCGCCGCGATGGCGAGCGCTGCGACAGTTATGCAAAGTGAACCGAACGCATACCAGCCCGGTCCCCGCGTAGAAACTCAGTCGGGCGCGAAACCGCAGACCGGCACATCGATCGAATCGCCCCGTCAGGCGGATTGTCGCGCGCAAAGTGGTCCCGCCGTTTCCACGCACGCATGCTCGACGCGTGCCGAGTGCTCGCGCCCCTTGCGGTCCGTCAAACGCGTCCAACTTCCCTCGGGACCCAGCAATTCCCCCGCGGAGGACTGCACGCTTGCCAGCGGCCCAAACTCCTTGCAGCCGATGCGAAACTGCAGCGGCCCGGTATCCACCAAGATCGCCTCGGGGGATTCCTCAATGCCCAGGCGTGCTCGCGGCGCAGTTTCCTCGCCGTTCAGTTCGAGCGTCCACGTATGGCGACCTTCCCGGCCCGGCGGCGCAAGGAGGTCCGCCAAAAGCCAGCGGACGCTCCCGTCCGACCAGCGCGAGGTGACCGCAAGCTGCACCGCTGCGCCGGCCCTGCTCGTCCACAAGCGCTCGCGCTCGAGGCACGTCAGGCTCGGCGTGCGGAAAGGGAATCCCCATCCGGATCGGTTCGCACCGCGTCTCGGTCGCCCAAACCCGGTCGACGGACAACGGCACGGAGACGGCGCGAACCAACGGTTCCTCCGGCAGCCGCAGCGCGGAATCGTTTGCCTGGGACATAGT
The DNA here is from genome assembly GCA_963736495.1 of Pirellulales bacterium. GTDB lineage: Bacteria > Planctomycetota > Planctomycetia > Pirellulales > Thermoguttaceae > CAVTPL01. Next base: position 36,942 of record CAVTPL010000007.1, read on the forward strand.
CGATGGGCGCGCTCGGTCATCGGAGGCTCTCCCGCTCCCTCCTCAACTCCGAAGAAGAAGTCGGGTCCGAAGCCTTGGCCAAATCCAGCGCAGGGGCATCAGCCTCGCGCGGGACCTCCCCCCGTATAGCGTTCCGCCCATCGAGCCAAGATCAACAAGGCCCAGAGCACGCTTCCGTGTTGCCCGCGCCGGCTCCGATGCGCCGGTAAAGCCTGCCGACTGCCGTCTGATCGATCCATGGGGCCACCCGGCTTCCGGGCGACAGCACCGTGGATTCGAAGATCTCTCGGAGCGGCCCTCGCAGCCACTGGTCGACGGGAATGTCGAACCCGTGCTTCGGGCGATCCACGGCCGCGGCCGGCAACCGGTCGCGAAAGGTTTCCTTGAAGATCCATTTGGTCTGGCCGCCGCGCACCTTCAACGACGAGGGAATGCGGCCAGCCAGCTCCAACAATTCGTGGTCCACCAGCGGCGGCCGGACCTCCAGGCCGCATGCCATGCTCGCCCGATCGACCTTGACCAGAAAATCGTCGGGCAAGAGCACGTGGACGTCGGCCGTGATCATCCCCGCCAGGCGCGCCGTGGGATCCCGCCGCGGCAAAGCACTGGGCAATGCGATCCTCCGGCCGGTATCCATCCAGTTCCGCCACGACGCCGTCGGAAAGGAGTCTCCGCCGCCACGGCATCCGGCAAACGGTCAGGGTGTTCGCATAGGCCTCGGCCTCGTCGAGCGAAAGGTTCGTCAGCAGCGTCTTCGCCCGCAGCGCGCGGGGCAGCCAGTCCGCCTTGGGCCAGACCCGCGCCAATGGCCCCAGAGCTGCCGCCGCAGCCACGCGGGAATCCACCCGCGCAGCGCCGCCTCACACAGGTCGTGGGCGTAGCGGCGGTAGCCGCCGAAGGCCTCGTCGCCGCCATCGCCGGAGATCACCACCTTCACGCTCCGCCGCGCCAGCCGTGATACCCACAGCGTGGGCACCGCCGAGGCGTCGGCGAACGGCTCGTCGTAGTGGCATGACCAGATCGTCCAGCACCCCAACGGCCTCGGGCGTGATCACTTCCTCAGTGTGGATCGTGCCGTACTGCTCGGCGACCTGCCGCGCATAGGGTAATTCGCTGAAACCCGCCTCGCGGAAGCCGATGGAGAAGGTGCGCACCGGACTCGCGCTCACGCTGGACTGCATCGCCACCATGACGCTCGAGTCCAACCCTCCGCTCAGGAAGGCCCCCACCGGCACGTCGGCGATCTGGTGCGCCGGCCACCGTCTCGGCCACCTTGGCCTGAAGCGCCTCACTACCACTCGCCCGCCGTGCGGCCGTGGTCGGGCTCGACGCGGAACTGCCAGTATCGGACGCGGCGGTGCCTCCAGCTTGTCCCGGCTCGACGACCAGTCACGTGAGCCGGCGGCAGCTTGCGGACCTTGCGGAAAATCGACCGCTCGCCGGGGATCATGCCGAAGGCCAGGTAGTCCTCCACGCGCAGCACGGATCGATCGCGCGATCGACCTCCGGATGGGCCAGGATCGCCTTGATCTCCGAGCCGAACAGCAGTTTCTCCGCGTCGCGGTAGACGTAGAGCGGCTTCAGGCCGATCCGGTCGCGGGCCAAGCAGCAGACGCCGGCGACGTCCGTCCCAGATCGCAAAGGCGAACATGCCTCGCAGCCGCTTGACCAGGTCCTCTCCCTCCTCTTCGTAGAGATGGACCAGCACCTCGGTATCGGATCGCGTGCGGAAGCGATGCCCCTGGGACTCGAGTTCCTCGCGCAGCTTCTCGAAGTTGTAGATCTCGCCGTTGAAGACGACCTGGATCGACCCGTCCTCGTTGCCCATCGGCTGATCGCCGCCGGAAAGATCGATGATCGACAGCCGTCGATGCACGAGCCCCACGCCTTCGGCCTGGAAGAAGCCTTCGCCGTCCGGACCGCGATGGGCAATCGCGTCGCCCATCGCCCGGAGCACGCCGGCCGACACCGGTCGCTTTCCGTCGGCATGTATCACACCCGCGATCCCACACATGCTATGGCAATGCCTTCCGAACTACACTCACCCAAAAGTCTTACACCTCGACGGCGGCGTGTTGTGCGCATGCCGGCTGCGGTTCGACCTGAATCTCCGGCTGCGTCTTCGGCGTCAGCCTCAGCGCCGCCAGGCCGAGCGAAAACATCGCCACGTCGAGCGCCCGTCTGCCAAACTCGGGCCAGCACGCTGGCGACGATCGCCGGCCCTGGCCCTACCAGAGGCGCAAGCCCCAGCACGAGGACTCCCTCGCGCACCCCGATTCCCGCGGGCGCAAGACCGCGAGGATGCCCGACACCTGCGAGACGGCAAACACGCCAATAATCGGCCCGATCGCGGCAAAGTCAAGCGACACCACGCTCCCCACCAACATCACGAAGCCCGCGCTGTACATGACCGTCACAAAGACCGCCATGGCGAATACGCTCAAGAGCGATGCATAGGGAACTGCGCACCGCAATTCCGTCGCGGCCCAGAACGCGCAATCCGGCGTTCATGATCCGCTGCATGCAAGCCGGATGGATCGCCATCGCCAGCAGAACCACTAGTGCCGCCAGCAACCATCGCTGCCCATCGGGGAGCACTTGAGAGCCGGCAAACGCCGCGGCCAACACGATGCTGCCCGCCGTGGTCACAATCTGGCTGATTGCGATGTAAGAAAGGCTCACGTGCCGGGGCACTCCCTCGGCCTCCAGCAGGATGATCGCCCCCACCACGGTCCAGACCTTGCCCGGAACGTACTTACCCATTCCCGGCACGTAATACGCCGCCAGCACGCGTGCATAGGGCAGCCAGTGGCCGTGCGCGCCGAGCAGCCGCCTCAGGTTCCAGGCACTGACCAAGAGCGAGCCCAGCCCGATCGCCAGTGCAGCGGCGCACCAGCCCAACGAGGGCGTGGAAACCTCGCGCACCGCGGGCCATTGCCGTGCCATGTAAAGACCCAGAAAACCCAGGACTACAACCAGGGCCACGCCCTGGATCGTGCGCCGGACCATCGGGCGTCTAACGAAGCGTCGTACCATCAGGAATCCTCAGTTCCGCCACTCTTTGCGCCGATCCCAGAACCCTGTGCGGCTCCTGAATCCTCCGGCCGCGGAAGAAGCTCCCGGCGGTTTTGGGATAGGTTTTTGCCCTGCCTCCAGGACTTCCGCTCGCTCCCACGGCTCAGCCATGTCGTTTCCATCCCCCGTCGCCAGGCCAACGTCCTTCACGTAGCTTCCTCGGCTCTCGCATCAAGCCCGTGCAAGACAGGATCTTCTCTCACGAGCATCGGCACCGGATCCCCCTTGGCCGCCAGGAGCCGTTCCCGCGCGCTGCGGTGCATTCGCCGCACCTCCTCCAAATCGTCGAACCATTCCCGCGCGATCGCCAGCGCCTTGGCGTAGTCGGTCTCCCACCGGCAAAGGCCGAACTCCTGAAGCTCGCACACGTACCCGACCTTGAGCGGGTTAAGATACAGGTTCGGCACGCCAAGCACGCCCGCCTCCGCCGCCGTGGAACCTCCCTCGCCCACGTGCAGCGTGGCCAATGCCAAGAGGTCGTGGAAGCGATGGGCCGGAAGTGGAGGCACCCATCGCATCAAGTCGGCCGAGAGCGTGCTTTCCGGCACAATCACCACGCGCATCCGCTCCGCCAGACCCTGCACCAGTTCCCGGCGCTCGCCGTCGCGGTTGCGCCGCTGCCCCAGGTCGTGCGCCGCGTCCCAACTCACGAACCGCACTACCGCAAACGGTTCGTCGTGCGCAATGCCCAATGCGTCGAGAATGCTGCCCTCCGGTTGGAAGCGGTGAGGATGCAAGTATGCCAGGGCGTTGAGCGAGTCGTAGCGGCGATGTTTCCGGCCGGCCGCTCCGAGGAAACATCGCTCCGTGTAAATATGCTTGACGAACGGCCGCGAAAGGAGAATCTGGAGGGTCGCATGCTCCGCGTCCTCGAAGCTCACCGACGGGATACCGAGCAGCCTGCCGACATGCCCGATCGCCACGCCGTTCTTGGCCACGAGCACGTCGGGCCGGAATTCGTGCGCGCAACCGCAACAGGGCCCAATCCCGTGCCAATTGCTCCTTGGCCAACCCGACCAATCCGCGGCCCTTCTTACTGATCACCGTAAAGGAAATCTCCGCGCGCTCCAACAGGGCGCGAAGCATGGGCGTCTCCCGGCAGGTGACGCGGATCGAGTGCCCACCCTCCGCAAACTCGCCGATCAAGGGACGGAAAAAATGAAAGTCGGCCGGGTGCTTCAGATCGATCAACACCCGGCGCGATCGCTCCCCCGGCGGCGCCAGCGGCGGCGCGCATCTTTCGGCAGCGGCCGGCCCCCCCGTTCCGTCCGTCTCACGCCGTCGTCGCTCCGTCATGGTCATTCGTTCCACATGCCTCGGCGGTCGAACCGCGCCCGTAGTATTGAATCCGCGCCAGCCGAAGCAGCTCATCGTGGGCCTTCTTCACGCGTCCGAGTTGATCGGCGATCAGCGCCATGATTCCCACCATCGTGCCCACGGTCACGCACGCGGCGCTGATCGTGATCAGCGAGGTCCAGGGAGAGGTCCGCCCCGTACTCAACCACCATGCGGCAACAAGGCCACCGAGAATCACGCCGATTCCCGTCAGCACGAGGGCGAGCATGCCGAAAAACTTCAGCGGGCGAGTGTCGCGCATGGCGCGGACGATGATCGGAAGCGTCTCGCAAGCGTACTTCCAAAGGTTCGAGGCCACGCGGCTCTTGCCGTACTCTCGCACGCCGCGCACGCGAAGCGGCACCTCCGCCATCCGCACCTTCTTCGAGGCCAGATCGATAAACGACTCCTGCGTGTACGTGAAGTTTCCAAACAGCGTCATGCGCAGCACCGTGTCGCGCGTGTAGGCGCGAAAACCGCACGACACGTCGGTGAAATTCGAATTCCAGATCACCCAGTTCACCAGCCGGCACATCATTCGGTTTCCCCAGATCCTGATCGCGGGCATCTGGGGAACGAGCGACGCATCGCCAAACCGCGTGCAAGTGACGAATCCGTATCCCTCCTCCATGATCGGGCGCACCAGGGCGGGAATGTCTTCCGGCGCAAACTGGCCGTCGGAATCCATGTTGACGATCACGTCGGCGCCCCGCCGTAGTGCGGCGTCCAGCCCAGTCGTGAACGCCGCCCCTACGCCCAGATTCACGGGATGCGAAACCACGGTCGCTCCCGACTGCCGCGCCGCCTCGGCGGTACGGTCGGTGGAGCCGTCGTCGACAACGATCGCTTCCACCGCGTCAAAGCCGGGCAGGTCCCGCGGAATGCGGCGGACCATCTCCCCCACCGTGATTTCCTCGTTGAGCGCCGGCATGATGACCACAAGCTTCCCGCGAGCCGGCGCAGCATCCCTGCTCGGCGGGGCGTCTGCCCGCTCGTCTCGTTGCCCAATCAGATCCGCGCGCGCCATGCCCTTCACTCCGTGGTCCTCGAGCCGCTGGACGGCGCCCCCCCCGGTGCGTGCCTCTCTCGAGTGCTCGCGCAAAGGCACCGTGATTTCCGAGGGAGATAGTCCGGGGAAGTGCAACACCATCTCCTCCGCCGTCACCTCTCTCGCCTCGGGAAACTCATACACGTCCAGAAACATGCCCGATTCCGCCGCCTCCCACCCTGTGACCGGAATGCGAACCAGAAGCCGGAACCGATCGCCTTGGACCAACGCGCGTAGCCGCGCCCCGGGCTCCGTGCCTTCGCGATCCGGAACCTCCACCACGATATAGCGCGTCGCGTAACGCCGGAGCAGTTCGAGGATATCCTCATCGTTATCCACAAGCGTCATAAAGCCGTAATTCTTGAAGGAGGCGAAAGTGTACAGCATCTTGCTGCCCCGCAGGACGAGTCTTCGTTCCCGATCGTGCTGCCGTGAGAAGAACACGAAGTCGCCGTCCCACACGCTATCGATGAGCACCGAACCCCCGCCCGGCAGTGCGGCAACGAAACTCGCCGCCTCCTCGTATCCCGTGATCACCGGAGGTGACGCACGCAGCGCGGATACCGCACTGGGAACCAGCACCAGCGCAAGCGCCGCCGCAATCGCCCACCGGGGCGTAGGCCAGCGTGCCAGGCTCGCCAGCCCGTAGCCGCCAAGCACGGCAAAAGGAGGCACCCAGAAGTAGGCGTACCGCGAGCCATGGTTCTCTAGCGATATCATCATCACGTAGAAAAGCAGCAGCCAGCAACCGTAGACCCTGAATTGCCTCCACGCTCGACGGTCAAAGCCCATTATCACCGCCCCTAGTACCGCGGCAGCAACCAAGGGCCAACCGAGAGTCTCGGGAAGGAGCGCGGGAAAGTTGAGCAGGTGACTGAGCGACAGCTTGGACGGAGCAGGGGCATTCACCATCGACATCAGGTAGGGGGCACGACTCGAGGTAAACAGCGCATAAGGTAACAGGATTCCGCCCACCGCCGCGCCCGCGGCAATCAGCTCCCGGCGCAGCACACCCTTCCAACCCAGGCGGAGAAGAAGATAGAGGGCATGGGCGGGTATGAGAAATACCGTAGTTTGCTTGGTGAGCACGGCGGCCACCAGCGCCGCAGACCAGGCCCCCGCTCGCACCCAACCTGGACGCTGTTCGTACCACAGAAGCAACCAAGTGGCCAGGAGCATCATGCACACGCTCGGGGCCTCGAGCATCACTTGCTGTGACCAGAAAAGCACCACCGGACTAGCCGCAAACAATAGCGCCGCCAGCACCCCGACCGCCGGCCCATAGCTTCGCCGCGCAACGTCGAACAACAGCAATGCCGACGCGATGTGGAAAGCAAGCACGCACAAGCGAGCCGCCTCGATGGACGGCCCCAGATAGGCGAAGAAGACCGCCTCCACCAGCGCGAAGACCGGGGGATAGTGGTAAGGAAATCCAAGACATGGATACCGCGCATAGAACTGCCTTCCATAGTCCACCGGATCCCACAAACCCCCTTCACGGACCATGTCGAGAAACAACACCCCGTCCATTGCGTGCCGCGAGGCATCGGGAAAGCGGAAATCGCTCTCCGTGATGTGCCGCGCCGTCAGCAGGGTAACCACGACGGCAAGCCCCAACTGGACCAGACCGGTCCGCGACAGAGCGGCGGCTCCGAACCAAGCCCGCCGGCCCGGGTCCGTCCCTTCTGCGTGATGACGAGCGGTGCGCGCGCGCACCTATCTGGGGCCGGCCCCGTCTCCGACGAGTCAACGGGGCGATGCCCCCGGTCCACTTCGGAAATCTCTTGCCCCTGAGATTCCAGCACGCATCTACCTCCCTGGATCACAATCAGTTTCGAGAGCCAGTGCACATGCTTCGACGACTTCCCCATGGCCCGTGCGATAACGCAAGACCTTGGCCGGCGATCCCGCCGCGATGGCGTAGTCCGGAATGGGCTTGGTGACGACCGCCCCCGCGCCAATCACGCAATGGCGTCCCACGTCCGCCAACACCACGGCTCGATCGCCGATCCACGAGTCGCATCCCACGGTGATCCGCGGCCACTCTCCCGGCTGTTCGCGAATCGGCACGTCGAGGCGGTCGATCCCATGCTGCCGCGAACCATTGGCGATCGAGACGTGCGACGCCACCAGCACGTCGTCTTCGAGGATCACATCGCCCAGGCAGCAGAAAACGCCCACGTACACGTGGCGCCCGACCTGCGCCGTGGGATGGGAGAAGACCGTCCCGAAGCTCAGGCAAGCATCGCCGGCGCAGCGATCCAGCACCAGGCGATAAAAAGCGCGCCGCAGATAGACCCCGCTCAGTCCCGGCACCAGACTCAGGGCCTGCGACCAACCGCCCAGCGCCGATTGCCTTCCCACCAGCGGCGAAGCCACGGCGTAGCACACCCACGCCGGAAACACCAGCACAAGGGCGAGAACATTCAGAGCGCTCTTCGAGAATGATTTCATCGAGAAACGTGTGTCTCCGTACATTCAGCGGGATATTGCGCCGCGAGCCCGCCACGGGGCACAGGCGAAGGGCTCCGCGCGAGAATCTCGTAGACCTGGCGGCTCAACGATTCCCAACCGAAGTGCCCTGCCGCCCAGCGCCGCGCGGCCTCACCCATGCGATCCAGTGCCGCTCGATCGGCGAGCATGTCGGCCACGGCGCGGGCCACGTCCGCCGCCTCATCGCAGCAGGCGACGCGTCCGGTTTCCCCCACGCGCATCGTCTCGGCAGTCCCGCCCGAATCGCCCGCCAGAACCGGCCGACCGCACGCCTGCGCCTCCAGGAGCACAATGCCGAATCCCTCGATGTCGCCCTCCACGGTCCGGTTCGGCAGGGCAAACAAGTCGCATTGCTGGTAGCAGTCGGTCAGCTCCTCGTCGCTGGTCTCGCCTCGAAACTGAACGTGACCCTCCAGCCCTGCGCTCCTCGACCAACGCCTTCAGCGCCCCTCGTTCCTCGCCATCCCCCACGATGCAGTAGAGAATATCGGGAATCGACTGGCGGAGCGTCGACAGGGCTTCGATCATTCGATCCTGCCCTTTGCGTTTCTGCAACCGACCTGCGGTGAGCACCACGGTCCGATCCTGCCAGCCCAGCTGCGCCCGGATCGCCGCGCTTCGCGGCGCGGGCACGAACCGGTCCACGTCCACTCCGGGATGAACCACCCGAATCCGCTCGGCATTCACCTGCCAATCGCGCTGGAGCAACCCTGCCGTGTTCCGGCTGTTCGCGATGAGAACCTCCGCGCGCCCGAGAACGCGCCGCATCATCCAAGTGAGTTGACGGCTCTGCCGCGCGATGTTCAACTCCTCGCCGTGGACAAATCCGGCATAGGGCACCCCCAAGAGCCGCCGCGCGAGCCAGGCCACCCATCCTTCCGGCAGCAGGCGCCCGGCGTGGAGTGCGCCAGCGCCGCGGCCTCGAACGATTCGAGCTACGCGCGCGAGCACGCCAAGATACGTCTTCCACCCGCGCGGTCGTGATGCTCCAATCGCGAAACTCCAGCGGGCCGCGCTCCACGGTAAGATCGTGCGTGCGGTCAAACTCCTCCTGGCCCGGATGTTCCCCGGCCAGAATCAACACTTCCGCGCGGGGCAAGCGGCGATAGACCTCGAAGAACCAGCGGCCGCTGCCTCCGGTCTTCGGCGGAAACACCTCGCTCACCAGCAGGAAGGGTCCGGCACCGTCACGCCGTTTCATGAGCAGCCGCCACGGGTCGAGTGTCCTCCACCACTTCCTCGTAAAGCGCCAGCGTCTGTCGTGCGCACCGCTCCCAGGTGAACATCCCCGCCCGCTCCCGGCCGCGTTCCACCAAGCGCGACCGCAATGCCGGGTCGAGCAGCACGTCGGCCATCGCGCGGCGCCAAAGCGGCCACGTCGTCTACCGGCACGAGAATCGCCGCGTCCGCCGTCCCCTCGCGAATCGAGCTCGTGTCGGCGGCGATCACCGGCGTGCCATAGTGCATGGCCTCGATGGTCACAAGCGTAAAGCCCTCGTAGCGCGAGGGAAGCACAAAGGCCTCGGCCATCCGGTACAACAGTGGCAATTGCCACTCCTCGACGTATCCCGTCATCACCACGTCGGCGCCGAGGCCCAACGATTCCACCACGGCCCCGACCTCCCCGGTCGAGTCCCGCGGACCGGCAAGCACCAGCCCGTGCGGCACGGCACACCGTGCCTTGAGCTCGGCGAATGCGCGGAGGAGGAAGGGAAGGTTCTTTCGCGGCAGGAACGAGCCGACGTAGAGCACAAACCGGTCGGGCAGGCCCAAAGCGCGCCGCGCCTCCTCGATGCGATCCACTTCGATCTGCCCCTCGGGTACAACGTGGCCTCCGCCGTAGATCACCCGCGCGCGCTCGGGCTTCACGCCCATCGCCAGCACGTCGGCTCGCGTGTTCTCGGAAAGGCAAATCACCCGGTCGGCCCAGTCAAGCGCCGTCCTCGTCCACCCCCGCAGCGCCTCGTTTACCCCGCGCTCGTGCAGGCCGTCCATCTTGAAGTAGGCCAGGTCGTGGATCGTCACGATCGTCTTCGTGCCCCGCAGCCGAGGCAAGAAGTGGTTCGGGCCGTGGAACACGTCGATCCGGTCCCGCGCCACGGCCAGCGGAAGGCGGTATTTCCACCACAGGGTCGGATGGCGCCCGGCCCATCCGCCGCGCCAACGCACCGGGCGCCGGTGGAAGTTGGCCTTTCGGGGGCAATGACGGAATACCCCCGCCGGCTCCGTCCACCCGCATTCGTAGTAGAGCAGATATTCGTTCTCCTCATCCGCGGTGCTCAAAGCGTCCAGAAGCGCAAGCACGTGCTTCCCGATCCCCGTCGGCCGGTCGTCCTTGGCCACGTCGACGTAGATCCCGATGCGCATTGGCCGCCGTTTCCTCATCGCTTCCACCGGTCGCTGCCGCCTCCTGCGCCGTGCCGACCTGTCGCAGCAGCGCACCCCACCCTGCCTTCAACGTCTACGGGATCACCCCGCTCGCGCCGCGGTCTGCGTCGCTTCCTCCCACAACGCCGTCAACCCGCTCCGGAGGTCGTATTCGGGCTCCCACCCCAACTCGGAAGTGATCCGCCCCCGGTCACAGAGCAAGTGCATGCGGTCGACGCGGCGCACGGCGCTCGGGGTCGCTGCGCACTCGGATTCCGCGCCCGGCCAACGTCGACAGCACTTCGAGGATCTCCTCAATCGAGTATTCCCGACCGGTGCAGAGGTTGAACACGCGGAAACTCTCCCGGTTTCCCCGGGCGATTGCCAAGAGCCCCCGGGCGACGTCGCGCACGTAGATATAGTCGCGCTTCGGCTTCAGGTTGCCCAAGGCGATCTCGTCGGTCCCCTCGATCAGTTGCTGGACGATCTCCGGAACCACGTGGGGATTGGTTTCGCGCGGCCCAACCACGTTGGCAATCCGAGCCGCGGCACATCGCGTGTCTGTCTGGCTGGCGTGGAGCCGTAATTGCCGCTCGTTCACCCACTTCGTCAGGCCGTAGATGTCGGTCGGGGCCACTTCGTCGTCCTCGCGGTTGGGCCCGTCGCAAATCGGATATACCGCCGCCGAGGACGCAATCACGATCCGGCTGGGAGCGTGCTTACGGCATGCCGCAAGCACATTTTCCAGCCCGACGACGTTCACCTCCATCGTCTCCGCCGGATGTTGGTTGCAGTACGGAATGTAATGCAGCGCTGCGAGGTTTATCACCACCTCCGGGCGAGACCGCTCGATCACGTCGAGCACCCCCGCGGCATCGCGCACGTCCACTTCTTCGAGCACCACGCGATCCGACACGGGGAGGAACTCGCGGTGCCCGTTGAACAGGCTGTCAAGCACGACGACGTTCGCGCCCGGCTCGGTCTGAAGGATCTCGGAGACGAGGCAGTTGCCTACGAAACCGGCCCCTCCGGTCACCAGGACGTTTCTACCTTCGAGCAACATTCCCTTCCCTTTCCTGCTGGGGACGAGATTGATTGAGTCCTGCACCGCTCGTAGAACAAGGGCAACCAACGCACAGATCGGTTTCCCACCCGCAGAAAGCCCTGAACGGTTCCGCAATCAGCAGCGGTATCACGAAACCCCGGTTCCTCTCGCCGCACGCCGACATTCACGCGCCACGACTCATCCGCACGGCACGCCGGGGTCGCCGGGGGCCGGCACCGCGCATGCGCCCCTCCCCCGTACCAGCCGCCCCCATACCCACGAAGCTCCCTGCCGCCCAACACGGAATCCCGAACGCAACGTCGATCGCACTGCCCACCATGACGGCCCCGCGAGCAGACTCGCCGCCGCGCGCGCCAGCGCGGCCCTTGGCTGCCCGCAAGTTTCCAAGTACACCTGCGACCCCAGAAGCGCGTATTGACGCTCGCGCCGCTTCAAGCACCGCCGGTGCTCCGCCGGCATTCCCCCGATCTCCTTCCTCCAACGGCGGAACATCCGTGCTCCGCTGTCGAACTTCGTTGGATCGAGCGTCGTCGTCACGCTGGCCTCGCGGCACAGATAGCGGAACGTGGGCTGCGGAACGTATCCCAACTCGCCCATCTGCGCCAAACGCACGAGCAAATCCCACTCCTCTCCCCATCGATACTCCGGATCGAAGCCGCGCACGGCCAGCAAGGCATCGCGCCGGATCGTCATCGCACAGGTGGCGAACGGGTATCCCGTGCACACGTCGTACCGCGCACGACGCGGCAACACGCACGCCGTTCCCCGCAGCCATGGATAGAAATCCTGGATCGGGCCGGGCATTTGCAGCCAGACGTCCTCGCGGTGCATATACCACGGTCCCCCGACCATCACCACCCCAGGACGCGATTCCAGGAACTCCACGTGCGGGGCGACGCGATCCGGCAGATACTCGTCGTCGGCATCGAGGAAGCAGAGGTATCGTCCCCGTGCCTCGGAAATGCCACGATTCCTCGCGCCCGCGGCGTGCAAGTTCTCCTCGGAACGGACGACGCGCACCGGCCAATCCCCGCCGCCCTTCAAGGGAGGCGGCTCGCGCGACGCGTCGTCGACCACCAGAATCTCCACGCCCCCCGCGACAACCTGCCCCGCAACGCTCTGAACCGCGCGGCGCACTAGGTCCCCTTCGTTGTGATAGGGAATCACCACGGAAACGAGCGGATCACACGATTCAGCCCTGCTCATCGTTCCTCACGCGTATCGACCCCAGATTCGCCGCGCAACTCCTGCCGGCGCTCTGTGCCTCCTCACGCCGCGCCGGGCCCCGACGGACAGGCGCGGAGATATCCCCACATCAGCGACGACGACACGAGATCTTCCAGCCAGGTTTCCGGCCTGCAAAGGACACGGCGAACGCGGTACTTGAGTTCCGACTCAATCGCCTTCCGCAATGCCCATCGCGGCTTGCCGAACCATTGGGGAGCATCGGCGATCGACCAGCGTCCCGCCTTAGCCGCAAACTCCCCCTGGCCGCCATAAAACTCGCGAAGAAATCGGACCGTTTGCCGGCTCCGGGGAACATAATGCCGCACGACGGCATTGGGAACCCACCATCCCTCGATGCCGTCCTTGAGCATCGCATCGAGCAGCGTGGTCTCTTCGCCTCGAAGACCGCTTCCGGGACGTGGTCCGAGAGTCGGATCGTATTCGTACTTCCGCTGACAGTCGGTTCGGACCGCCAGATCGGCGCCGAACGGAGCGGCCTCGCGCAGCGGAAACGGCTCGTCGCCCAACTTGCGCGTGGCAAACGCCGTCTCGACGCGAGGCCAGACGGTCGCCAACCACGCCGGCGGCTCGCCCTCGAACCAAGGGGTGATCGTGCCGCCGAAGAACCCCGCGCCAGGCCACCGCTCCACCGCGCGCACGTACTCGGCTACCCAGTGCCGATCGACCAATACGTCGTCGTCGGTCCACAGAATCCATTCCCCACGCGCCTCACGCGTCCCCCGATTCAGCGCATACGATTTTCCCGGAGTAGGCTCGACGAGCCGCCGAAGTGGAAGCCGCTGGGCATGATGGGCGAGAACCTCGTCCGTGTCGTCGGTACAGTTGTTGTTGACGACCAGCACTTCCCAATCCACGCCGGCGGGAATCGCAAGCGCAGCCATCGCCTCCAGCGTTTGATCGAGCAAACGAGCACGGTTCCAAGTGCAGATGCCAACGGTGATTCGCATGGTGCCTTGCCGATCCCGCCTCGATCAGATCGCCCGCCTTGACGCCGCCGGGCTCCCACCCACGACGTGGCCGTGCGTCCCGGCACTCGGCCTTCCCCCCGCCTTCGATCGTTCCAGGAAGGGGAGCAACGTCTCGCGAACCCGCCGCTCGAAAGCCGCGAAGGAAAGATGCTCCTCGACCGCGTCCTTCCCGGCGCGCGCCAGGCGATCCCGCCTGGCCGGGTCGCGCAGCAACTCGATGCAGCGATCCGCAATCGCCTCATCCGTCTTGCCAACCAGCAGAACCTGGCCGTCGGGCAACACGTCCTCATAGCCCCGGTGGCTGTGCGAAGACACCACGCAAGTCCGCCCATGGAGTAGCGACTCGCTCACCTTGATCTTCGTGCCGGCCCCCTCGTGGATCGGGCATACACTGAACGCCGCTTCGCCGTAGGCGGCACGCACGTCCTCGATGAATCCCACCACGCGCACCCCGGGAGTCGCTTCCCATCGCTGAGACTGCGAGGGGTGCCCATGCGATCCCACGATGTGAAACGCCGCCTCCGGGCACTCCGCGCGCACTCGAGGCCACACCCGGACCACGAACCGGTCCAGCGCGCGCACGTTAACCGGATAGTTGAGCCCACCCACAAACAAGATGACCTGGGACGAAACCGGCGGCAAAGCCTCAACGCTTCCCTCGCGCATGGGAATGTTCGGTAAAATACTGGTCCGAATGCCTCGCAGCACTCTCGCATCCTGGCGCTTGGTAACCCACACGTGATCGTAGTGCCGCACGTATCCCAACAGAAACCGCTTGATCAACCGCGCTTCCAGGCGGATCCTCATCCGGCCTTGGAGGCGATAGGAAGTCGTCGCCAGCTGCGTCAAATGGGCTTCGCAGTCCAGGTCGTCCACGTCGCAGATTGTCGGATGAAAGAGAAATCCACCCGAGTACACCAAGGGCTCGAGGTAACTGGAAACGATTGCCTGATATTCGTTCCGCTCGACGAGCTCCTCGATCGTGCCGCTGATCTGAGGATCCGGCCGATAGCGATCACAGATCACTCCCAGCGAGGGCCAGGCGCGACTGAGCAGGGTCCGCTTCCACCGATCGGCCCAGCCGGCACCCGGCTTCGCTTGGGCAAAATGGCAGACCAAGCCAAACCGCTCGCGGAGCACGGACCCATGCGCCGGATCGATGGGTTCTCCCAACACCGCCGTGTCCACGCGTCCCAACGATGACAGGGCTCGATAGAGGTGATTGGTGCGCTGGTGTCCGCCAGCCACGGCAGGCCAAGGGGCGCAGCGCGTCATGAGCAGAATTCGTACACCAGCGCCCGTCCCGTGTCCCGCGGTTTCCTCTTGCCCGCCCCTCATCCCCGCGCCTTGTTCTTGCCCGGTCGTGGTACCTTGCACGCTTCAGGTCTCCTGAACTTGCGGCTCGCGCTCCGATTGCCTCGCCCCCGCATGGAGCGAGAACCGCGGAGCCAGCCAAACCGGCCCCCCCGTCGAAGCCCGTTCCTCCACACTCACAGTCGGCAACTGCACGGCAATTCGAAGATCACTCGGGCGGTGGTACAACCCGAACTCCAGGCAGTACCGGCCTTGGCTACAGTGCATCCGGACCAGGCAGTCGACGCGAATCGGCCGATCCAGTCCAACGCGATCGAAAGGCCACTGGTAGTTCCCCACGATCCGATCGTTCTGCAAATCGCGGAGATACACCACCGCCATGAACTCGCTCGCCGGCCGATGGATCTCCACCACGGCTCGAATCACTAGCGGAGTCCCGGGCGAAACGCCCTGGGAAGGAGAAAACGATTCCCCTTCCGCGCCTTGAAGCGTGCACTCGAGAACCTGGCCCACTTCGCTGGCCCAACTCGTCCCCCGCATCCGCGCAAAGGTCCAGGTAGTGGCTCACCGCCGCCCCGGCATGCCCCGCATACACGGCCTGCCCCTGAGAAAGAACGATCGCCTCCCGGCACAGGTCGACCACCTGGTCCAAGTTGTGCGAGATAAACACCACGGCTACGCCCGAGCGCACCAGCGACCGCATGTGCTCGACGCACTTGTTGCGAAACGTCGCATCGCCCACGCTAAGTACTTCGTCGATCAGGAGCACTTCGGGATCCATGTGGGCTGCCACCGCAAAACCGAGCCTCGCCAGCATTCCCGAAGAGTAACGCTTCACCGGCGTATCGAGAAACTCCTCGACCCCTGAGAAATCCACGATCTGGTCCAGTTTGGCGTCGATCTCGCGCTTCCGCATCCCGAGGATCGAGCCGTTGAGATAGATATTCTCCCGGCCGGTCAAGTCCATGTGAAATCCCGCCGCGATCTCGATCAAGGCCCGAAGCCGTCCCCGCACTCGGTAGCGCCCCCGATTCGGACGCAGCACGCGCGAAAGGATCTTCAAGAGTGTGCTTTTCCCCGCTCCATTGAGACCGATGATCCCCGGCGCATCTCCCCGGCGCAGCGAAAAACTCACGTCCTTTAGCGACCAGAAGTCCCCCGCGGACAACTCCGAACGCTTCGGCCCTCGCCCCACCACGCGTCGCGCAACCGCCGGTATGAAGTCCCGCAGACTGTCGTGAGTCTCGCCCAGATGGAACTTCTTCCACACCCCGTTCACTTCGATCGCAATGTCCGACATGAGTGCCCTTTTCCCTCGCTCGCTTCGCCGACGCCCGTTCAGAAAGAATCCCGCTACTCTCCGCTCGCGGATCAGCGCCGTAGTATCAACCGTCGCCGTGTCCTGGCGATCTTCCACAAAGCCATCGCACCGCGGGCGGCCGTCGCTACCGCCCTCAAATGTACTCCGGGTAAACGTACTCCAGCCGGTGGAAGATCCACCACGAGCCAAGCAGCCCCATCACGGTCCACACGACCGAATAGAGCAGGTCCCAGGGCGTCCACATCCAGATCTCTTGCCCCTGAGCGGAAATCACAACCAGCGACGTCAACAGATTGTGACCCTCCGCAAACGAAAGGCGCAGACCTTCCAACAACGGCGCCAACGGATTGAGCATCATCAGCCGGCAACCGAGCGGCCCAAGGAACTCCGCTTCGTAGAAGACTGGCGTGAAAAAAATTCCAAACGTCAACAGCACCTGGACAATGTATTTCACGTCCCGGAAAAATACATTGGCACAACTGGTAATCAGCGCCGCCGCAGTCGACAAGAGCACCACCAGCAGCACCAGCGGCACCGTCCAGAGCATCGCCCACGACGGAGTCAGCCCCACGAACAGCACCAAGAGCCCTACCATTGCCGCCGTGCCGATCGCCGAATCGCACACCTGCGTCAGCACCGCCGATACGGGAAACACTTCGCGGGGGAAGTAGATCTTTGTCACCAGGCTCATGTTGTTCGTCAGGCTGCCTACGGCGAACCCTACCGAGCCAACGACAAACGCCCAACCCATCGCCTTGACCACCATGGCCGTGACGCTTCCTGCCTCCAACGACGTTCCCGAAAGCTGTGCCATGGCAAACTTGATCACGATGCCCGAGCAGACCACCATGATCGGCATGAACACCGCCCACCCTACCCCCATCACCGCCTGCTTATAGCGGATGCGCAGGTCGCGCAGCACCATCTGCCACAGCAGTTCGCGATGGTGATATAGTTCCAGCGCCATCTCGCGAAACTCGGCGAGCAAGCCATCCGCGCTGGCATCGCTGTCGAACTCCTCCGCGCGTTGCGCGTCCCTCGCGCCCGGGAAAGTTTCAGCCGCCGTGTCTTCGCTAATACTCATTCTCTGGACTCGATCCTCAATGCTTGCCGTGAACCGTCGCGGCCTCCCCCTACTGCACGTCGCCCGCCGACTTCCCCTTGCCCCCCACCCCTGCCAGCTTGCCCAGCCGTTCGCGCAGGCTGCGGAGACGCGTGCGACTCTGCCACCAGTAATTCGTCATCGCCCATTGATGCGCCGCGTAGAGCAGGCGACGCGTCGGATCGATCGCCCGCCGCGGACCGCACAACGCGTACCCCAACTCCTCGAGCGCGGCACCGGCCACACTCTCAATCACCGCGATCTGGCGCGGCGTGAGCGACCGTTTCCACTTCTCTCCGATCTCGGCCGAGATCGGTCGCATGACGTTCTCGTTTCCCGCGTGCAGGCGAATGTCGGTCTTCTGCTCGTGATCCAACATCGATTCGTGGAATTCGACCTCCAGCCATCGGCAAATCCGCGGCAACCAGCACCGCGGGTCGGCCACCAGATCCTCATACTTGACCAGCAGAACCCGGTCGGGGTGCCGTCGGGCGAAGTCCCTCTGTAAGCCAACCTCGCGGCTCCAGATCCGTCCCGCATAATACACGTTGGCCGCGTTCCATTTCCGTGCCACCAGCGAAGACGCCGTGGCCCGACCGTCGCGACAGATCGTGACGAATTGCCCCTGTGGATAGCGCTCGGCAAATGCTTCCAGGAAATAGGTCAGTTGCGGATCCTTGATGCCCCAACGCTGTTTCCCGAACTCCTCCATCCGCGCTTCCATGGCAACCCGCAGCACTTCCCAAGGATCGCTCACCTCCCGGTTGCGAAACCTCGCCCCAATCCCCGTGGACTGGAAGTGACCGTCGAAGCTGGCAATCAGTTCCGGCACCTTCTCCGCGCCGTCGGCGAGCAACCGATAGACCTCCCAGGGCAGCTCGTTGGTCACGTACAACCGAGGATGCCGGCTCAACAGCGCGCAGAGCAGTGTGGTGCCCGAACGCTGAGTCCCAACGACGAAGATCGGATTACGGACCATCGACATGTGTTCCGTCGAGTACTCCACCCTGTTCATCTCGTTTGCGCTTCCTGCCCCTGGCTCCCGGTCAACCGCCCCCGCTCGCGTCGCCCCGGCGACAATCGCTCTCCACGTTAGCCCCCTCGAGCCGCCAGCATCCCTGGGTACCCCGACATCTGCCCTTCCCGGACAAGGTCCACCGCGCCTGCCGCGACACGTTCCTCCGCCAGGCGAAGCGTCCCCAGACCGATCAATACCGAATAGAACGCGATCTCGAGCCCTTCGAGCGACACGAACGATCCCGCAACCACGAACCCGGCCGTGGCAGCCAGAGACATGCGCGCGTAACCTGCCAGATCGGAGCCGCTCGACGCGTACCGCCGCGTCAATCGCCAGAGCGACCAGCACGATCCACCGAAAAACGACGCCAGAAACAGCACTCCCGGGAATCCCAACTCCGCCCCGGTGCGCATCCACGTCGAGTGCGCATCCTTCCCGGCGGGCCATCCGTAATTGTGAACGATTAACCGCCACTGCGCCGGGCCGGCGCCCAACACGGGGTTCCGCTGCATGCAGTCCCAGCAGTCTCCCCACAGGTCCAGGCGACTTTGCGCCGAGGCATCGCGCGTTTCCCGTTCTGCAAACGTCGTTCCGAATTCCTCCATCACGCTCGGCCCTGCCAACCGCAACGCGATCGCCACGGCGCAGGCAAACAGGAAGTAATGGCTGAGTTTCTTGGGAAGCAGCATGAACGACGTGCCTCCCAGCACCGCCAGCCCCAGCATGCCCCCGCGCGACATGAGAAACATCGGCACGTGTACCATCAACGCGGCGCAGCCGAAGCACACCAACTTCCGAATCCACCCCCGTTCCTCCAGCCCAAGAAAGAAAGCTACCCCCGCGCCAACGACCATTCCCACCGACGTGCCGTTGTTATCCAGAGAACCGTAATAGAACTCCGCCGGAATGCCCAGAGTCCCTTGGTAATACAACTGGTTGAACTCGAACGCCAAATACCCCTCCGAGAGCACGATCACCCAGGCCAATTGCCGTAGCTTCTCTTTCGAGTCGATCAGGGTTAGCGCCACCAGGAACGGAAGTACGATCTTCGTCTGTCCTTCAAGGAATCGCTGCGCCTCGGTATTGGAAACCACTTGCATGAAACTCACACACAACCAGATCCAGTACCCCACGAGCATAAGCGCCGCGGGCTTCGCGCGGCGAAAATCCCAGCTTCCAAACCCTTGCAGCACCCATCCCAACAACAGCCCGATCGCCACCACGCGGCTATAGTTCCCCGGCGGCACGGAAAACGACCACTTCGCCTGGGGGCGAACAATCGCGAAACAGACGTAAATCAGGAAGCCGTAGTACGGATAGAACAGCGCCGCCAGGGCTCCCCCGTACGTCGCCGCGTAGGTGAAAATCAGGCCCTTCACGCAACGTTCCTCGCCGACTCGCCAACGTGCTCGCCCAACCGCTCCCCGACGGCCAGCAGGCACGTCTCAGGATACCCGACCTTCATCCGCTCCAGCGCGCTCCATAGCAGCAGCTCCGCCGCGTGCAGTCCTCGAAACCGCGCAAACAGATGGCAGAAAGCCAACTGCCAAACGAACACGGGGCGGAATCCATGCGACGAGAGCAGTCCGGTCAACTGCTCCGGCCGGTTCATTTGGTACGCCACCGGAAAGGTGTCCCGCTCTTCCGTCCTCCAGAGCAGACGCTTCAGGAAGTGGTGCGCCCCGATCGGCGTCAGACCGCTCACAATCGCACTGGGCGAGCGCCGATCGACCGTATAGATCACCACCGCTCCGCCCGGCCGCGTCAACTCCGCCAGCTTGGCCATCAGCACGTCGGGAGCGGTAACGTGCTCCGCCACCATGTGCAGCGTCACCAGATCAAACTTCCTGTCGGAGTCGAACTGCTCGACGGGAACTCGGGCTCGCGCGTGAACGTACGGGTTCTCCTCCAGATTCGCATCCGGATCGACTCCCAGCAAATACCCACAGCGCGCGGACAACTCCGCCGCTAGCGCGCGATTCTCCGGCAACAGATCCCGTCCCGCTCCCACGTCGAGCCACGACCCGTCCGGCCGCACCAAAGAGCGCACCACGCATTCGTAAAACACTCCGGGCGGGAAGTAGCCGAAACGACGCCGCAGGCGCACGCCCCAACCGCTGCGCGTCAGGCGGCCGTGCCTTTGCCGCAACGTGTGCAGCAAGTCGCGCATCCGCGGACGCAACGCGTCGGCGGTCAGCCGCGGCGCAACCGATTCATTTCCTGCCGTGGACACAGTGCCGTTCATGCCTTTCCGCTGCGTCGTCGCGGTGCACGCCCTGCATGACGTTCCCCAGCGCCTCAACGCCGTCCAAGGCGCGCAAACGGTCCTCCCAACGGTAGTGGCTTTCCATCCGCTCGCGACCTGCTCGACCCAGGCGGCTGCACACTTCCGGGTGCTCAAAAAGCGAGGTGATGCCGTCGACCCACGCGCCGGCCGACACGGCCTCCCAGGC
This sequence comes from Pirellulales bacterium, assembly GCA_963736495.1. GTDB lineage: Bacteria > Planctomycetota > Planctomycetia > Pirellulales > Thermoguttaceae > CAVTPL01. The sequence goes on from CAVTPL010000007.1 coordinate 57,750, forward strand.
ATGTACGCCGGGTTCCACGTCGAGCCCTTCCAGCGCCTGGCGGCTGGCGATCACCGCCTTACCCATCGCCAGTGCTTCCAGCACCTTGTTCTGGATCCCGCGCGCCACGCGCAAGGGGGCAACGACCATAGAAGCCGCAGCGAGAAACGGGCGGACGTCGGCCACCTCGCCTACCACTTCCACCCCGGCAAGCCGACCCAAGCTCCGAACACGCGGCGCCGGCCGGCTACCAATGATGCGAAACACCGATCCGATCCGCTGGCGCTGCACTTCCGGCCAGACCTCGCGGCAGAACCACTCCACCCCGTCGATATTGGCGTGGTAATCCAAGGCGCCGACGAACACGACGCTCGCTTGCCCACCCCCACTCACTTCCGTACAAGGCCGGAAGTACTCCAAGTCGACGCCGTTGGGCACGGCCAGCAATCGACCCCGTCCGCAAAACGAACGATAAAGATCCGCCTCCGCCCCGCTCACCAGCGTGATCGCTGCCGCCCGATCCGCGAGCGCCGTCTCCAACCGCCGCAAACGCCGCCCTTCCAGTCCCAAAACCCATCGCTTGACGCCGTACGTGCGCGCGGCGTAATCGAGCCACTTCTGACTGTCGACGTCGACCAGGTCGATGACGGCCGGCACTCCGGCCAGCCCCGGTACATCCAGGTACTGCGCCATGCTGGAACAGAACACGACCACCGCGTCGAATCGCGTCTCCTCCGACCACGCACTCACCACGCGCCGCAGACGTCGCGAAGCAAAAAGCCCCTCGGTCGCCGTCCGCCCCGCCGCCAGGTGCTGCGCCCCTCGAGCCCACCGCGACAGCCATCCCAACCGCACCGCGGCAACGCGGCGACACATACTCCTCAACACTTCCATGGTCCGCGCGGGCGGCTCGTCTTCGCTCAGGAAAGCCGAGATCCACCGCCCCTCGTGCCGCAAGGTGCGCAAGCAAGTGGAAGGAGCGGATGCGATCGCCCCGGTTGGGCGGGTACGGTACCCGATGGACCAGATAGAGGATGTTTCCGCCCACGTCGCTCACGTCACGCTGAATAGCAGACCTCGGGGCACTCACCGCCGAACACCACGTCGCTCACGCGCCCGAAGCGAAATCGCCCCAAGAGATCCTCGAGCTTCCGCCCCGTGTGCGCCAGGTTGACGTAATGCCGGAATCGCGATACCCGCGATCGGATCGGCAGCCGCGGTTGACCCGGATCGAGTTCCCATGGGTGAACGTAGAAAATGAACGGCTCCCCACGCGCGTTGGTCTTGGACAGGCAGTAGGCCGTGAATCGAACCGGCATCAAGCGGAAGTAGCCCCCACCGCTGACCGGCACTCGGCACCGCGCCACGCAATGCGTCGTCGGCGGGAACTCCCGCAGCATACCGGCGCGCGTGGCGATTTCGTGAATTCGCGGGTTGGCATCGGGAATGCCATACCGATCGTGATAGATCGGAAATATGCTGGCATCAACGCGGTATCCCTCCTCGACGAGCACGTCCAACGCCCAGAGCGATCGATTGGTGATCGAGAAACTCGGCGCGCGATAACACGTCACCGCCTCGCCCACGAGGTCCTCCAGCAATCGCCGCGATCGACGCACGTCCGCCCGAAATTCCTCCTGCGACTGCTCGTAGACGAGTCGGTGCCAATAGCCGTGCGACGCAATCTCGTGACCGCAACCGTGGATTTCCCGCACCAATCTCGGATAGCGCTCGGCCACCCACCCCAGCACAAAGAACGTCGCCGCCACCTCGTGCCGTCCGAGCAAATCCAGCAGCCGGCGCGTATTGACCTCCACGCGGCTCTCGAAATCTCCCCAGCGGCCACGGTCGATCTCGCGCTCGAAGGCGGAAACCTGGAAGTAGTCTTCCACGTCCACGGTGAAGGCGTTGAGGGGAACGTGTTCCACCTGCGATCTCATCATTCGAGCGAAGCTTCGCCCCTTTCCCCGGACGCACCGAGCATTCCTGCGGCGCTCGAAGCGGGCACTAACGAGGCTCGGCGGTCGTCGCGGCCTTCGGACGCACCGGGCCGTGACACTCGCCGTCGGCTTTCGCCTTGCCGTCGCCCGCCACGGGATCATGGAAGATCGGAAACAAGCTCGCCGGCGTCAACGGGTGCCCGCCTGAGCCGTTGGTTCCGTGAGTCCCGTTCGCCGTCGGGCTCAATTGCCAGGACTGCAGCTTTCCGAGATCTGCCTCGCGTCGCAGACCGAAAAGCAGCATCGCCAGATCGCCCGGCAACCCGACCATTCGAATCAGCGTGCAGGCCAGCATGCGGAGATCCAGCGACAGGCTGCCTTTCTGGATATAGTCCAGGTCGAGGACAAGCTTCCGACGCACGCTGTCCAGATCCGTGTCCGGGGGCAGATTGATCTGGGCCAGCCCGGTCACCCCCGGCCGCACCATCTGCCGGTGCACGTAACCGGCAATCTCGCTTTTCAAGACGCGCACAAACTCCGGCCGCTCGGGACGCGGCCCCACCAGCGACATATCTCCCCGCAGCACGTTGATCAACTGCGGGAGTTCATCAAAGTGGAGCCTGCGAAGTACTCGCCCCAGGCGGGTAACCCGCGGATCGTTGGGCTGCGTCCACACCGGCCCCGTCACCGCCTCCGCGTCGTGGACCATCGTTCGGATCTTGAGCAACCTGAATCTCCGCCCGCCCTTACCCACTCGCCATTGGCGGTACAAACCAGGGCCGTGCGAAGTCACACGGACTGCAATCGCCAGCAGCCCGATCAGCGGCAAACCCGGCATCAAGAGCAGAGAAGCCAACGCAACATCGACCGCGCGCTTCCAATCGAAGTACCGCGACGGCGCTAGCCCGACCTCCGTCGGGAGGTCCCAGGCCATTTCTCTGCCTTGGTCCATCCCTCGACCTTCAACGACCGACATCGAAGTGCTCCTTGCTTGCTGATCCGAAACCTCTTCCTCAATCCTTCGACGCTTCTACCAGCACGGGCCGAGCCGCGCTCACGAAGTCCTGTAGGAAGCGGCGCCCCGCCTCGGCCACGCCTTCATCCGAGGAAGACGCAGCGTGCGTCGACAACTGCAACTTGTAGAGATGCGGACTCCCCGCGAATTCCAGCCGCGGCTCCGAAGGAGCCTCCCAGCGGCTCCCCGTGCTCCAACCGTAGAATACCCAGAGCACGTCCCCTTCGAGATTGTTCCCCTCGAATCGCGTCGCCCAAAACGCATGCTCCTGGCCCTCGGCGTCGCGCACGACGACTTTCTCCCGCTCCCGTGTGATCGCGTAGTCACGGCTGGAATAGCAGAATCTCCGGGGTGTGGGTGGCGATCGGCCCCGCCGGCCCCAAGGTCACCGCAACGTGAACGCCCGCACCTGTCTTCTCGTCGGCATAGGTCCGCACAAAGTACCCGGCGCATTCCAGAATGCGCACCACGTTGTCACTCATCCTCTCGTTCGAGGTGAGTTGCCACGTGCCGAACCGTTCCGGAAACCGGTCCAATTCCTTCGAGGCTTGGAGCATCGCCGGCGGCGGTCCCCACCGGCCGCTCATGCGGCCGTGAATCACCCCGGAAAGCAGGGTCGCCCCCGCCAGCAAGACGACTCCGAATGCGATCGCCAGACTTCTCATCATCGGCTTACCCCATCCCTTACCGCACGCTCATTGAAGCTTCTTTTCCAGTTCCGACAGGTACTTCCGGTCGCTGGGCGCCAACACCGAGCGCCAACTGCTCCCGATCCACCCGGCGAAATGTCTCCCGCGCCTTTTCGGTCTGCCCCAAACGATCGTACGCCACCGCCAGATGGAAATGGTATCGCGGATCCGGTCGCGGACCAGCGCACGCCTGCTCCAAGAGCAGCGCCGCCTCCGCGACTTTTCCCGTCTCCAGCAGTATCACCCCTTTGGTATCGAGGAACTCCGGTTGACGACCCCCGATGCGGATCGCCTGGTCGACGTACTCCAGCGCCTGCGCGCGCCCGCTCGATTGCTCCGATAGCAACGACGCCAGGTTGTTCAAAGCCCCGACGTGCGCCGGCTTTAGCTTAAGAGTTCGCTCATACAAAGCCGCCGCCTCGGAACTCCGGTCCTGCAAGATCCGCACGTTGCCAAGATTGAAGAGTAATTCGGCGTTTGCCTGGTGAATTTCCGCCCCACGCACAAGCGCCGACTCCACCAACTTCCAATCCTCGGCAGTGGGCCGGCCGGCAAGCAATACCGAACTCAAAACCGCTGTCGCCTGCATGGAATCCGGCGCCCTCCCCTTTTCCAGGCAAAGTTGCGCGGCATCCCCCGCCCGACCCTCGCGCGCCAGCGACAGGGCCAATCCTTCATATCGCTCGGGGGCAAGCGTCACAAGCCGCCGAAACCAGCGTTCGGCCGCTACAAACTGCTCCGCAGCAAAGTACACACCGGCCAGGTTCTGGCAAAGATCCACTTCCTTCTGCTTGTCCTTGTCCAGCTTGCCGGACAGTTTGGCGGCCAACCCCTCGACCAGAGGCTCGATTTCCCCGGCGCGACCCTTCGCCTGAAGCCAGCGCGCACGTAAACCCACCGTCCCCAGCGAATCCCCCGATACCGTCTCCAGTTGCTTCAACCATCGATCCGCCTCGTCCAGCAACTGCTTCCGTAGAAGCTGATCGACGTACTCCACCATGACCGTTGCCGAAGGCTCTTTGACACTCAGAACCTTGAGATACTGCTGGCGTGCCGATTCCCACCGTTCAGCCGTCAGGTACAGCCTGGCAAGCAGTACGCGCTCCGAGGGACTCCCGCTGGTGGGGCTGCTGACGATTCGCTCCAGCAATGCACGCGCCTTCTGCTCTTGCTCCTGGGCCGTCGTCGGATTGCCTTCCTCGCGGTAGAATTGGGCAAGCATCAGGTGATCGGCCGGCCGAACCTTTGCCGTGTCGGCGACCAGACTCTCCAGGATCTGCCGAGCTTTGCTCCGGTTTTCGCTCCCTCCTCGACGGAGCAGGACCTGCGCCTGGAGCAATTGATCGACCGATAATCCACCCGCGTCCGAAGACTCCAGCAGCCTTTCCGCCTCCTTCCATCGCTCCGCATCCGTGCTCTCAGCGAGGATCGCAGCCAGTAGCCGGCGCGGTCCGATCGGCCGGGTCACGTTCCAACACCTTCCGGAAGCTTGCTTCGGCCTGAGAACGATCACCGCGATTGAAGTAGAACAACCCCAGTCGCAGCGAAGACGTACTTGAATCAGGCGACAGACGCTCGGCCTCGCGGAAGGATTTCTCGGCCTTCTCCCACTCCCCCAACCGCTCAAACCCCTGGGCAAGCAAAAGCTCACGGCTTGCGTCGGGCAAACGCGACGAGGACTTACCCAGCTCGTCCAGAAGCCTCCCCGCCCGATCGCGATCGCCCCTGCCAAAGAACAAGTTCAACAGCGCCGCATAAGCCTTGCTGTCGGCCGGCGCCAATTCCGCGGCACGCCGCAGTGCAGCCTCCGCCTTGTCCGCCTCCCCCTTCGCAGTCAGGATCTGGCCGTACCAAAGCTGCGTATTCGAGTCGTCGGGACGCTCCTGGGCACGCTTCGCCGCCAAGGCCACTGCCCGATCCAACTCCCCCTGCGCCGCGGCCGCCGAAATCTCCATGTGTTCCAGTTCGCCGGGCAATGCTCCCCAACTCGAAAGCTGCCCCAGGTACTTCTCCACTTCCATGAACCGACCCGACGCGTACAACAACCCAATCAGACGCTGGTAAATATTCGTCCGTCGCAGCCCCAGCCGCACCGCCTGCTCGTAGGCCTCGATCGCCTCGGGAATCTTGCCTTGACGTTCCTGGATGAGCCCCAGCAGCAATTGGCTCTGCGGCCAGACCTGGCGTGGCAGCTGAACCGCCTGCTGCAACTCCATCGAACGCGCCAGCGCCGGGTCGTCGGACGATTTCGCCCGCGCCGTCAGCAACAAGGCCTCAAAATACTGGGCGTAGGCCCCGTTGGGCCCTTCCTTCTCCCGCAGTTTCTGGGCCCAACGCGCCACCTCCGTGTCCGCCCCGTCGATTCCTCCTCGCTCCAGGGCCAAATCGGCCAACTGCCGCAATAGCTCCACATTCGCCGGCTGCTTTTCCGAGAGGGCCGCGAGTTGCTGGTAAGCCTGATCCAACGCGCCCTTGCGCAGACTCACTTGCACCTGTTCATACTCGATCGCCGGGCGAAGGTTCGCCGGCAGACGCGATAGACCCGCCTGCAGTACCTGCTTGGCTTGCTTGTAGTCCTTCCGTGCCGCAAACAACCTCGACTGCAGCACACAGGCGTCCGCCGGAGCATCTCCCCGCTTTTCGATCGCGGCCAGCACCCGGTCCGCATCCGCGGTGCTGCCCCCCTGCTCGTAGGCCAACACCAGGATCTTGAGCAACTCCGGCGAATTCGCGTACTGTTTCTCCGTCGCGCGGAGCAATTCGATCGCCTGGAGCACCGCCTGCTTGCGATCCGCGCCAGGCTGGCTTCGCGCCACGCGATAGTTCGCCTCCAACAAGCCCACGCGCCACGGCTGGAGCAGCTTCCCTTGAACCTCCCCCTTCTTCAGTTCCCCCAGGAATTGCTCGAAACGCTCCCAGTTCCGCTCGACCGGCGGCTGACGGGCCTCCCGCTCGAAAGCCGCCGCCGCCAGCGCCAGTTTTGCCTCGGCATTGTCCTCCAATGCCACCGCCTTCTCATAGTTCTGCGCAGCCCGCTCGGGTTGCCGAGCCTTCTCCCAAGCCTTCCCCGCCGCTTCCCGCGCTTTGGCGTTCTTCGGCTGCAAGGCCGCGATCTGCTCATATCCCAGCGCCGCCTGGTCCCACTGGCCCATCGCGGAATACGCCTCGCAGAGCCGCACCCATGCTTCCAGCGTCTGCGCCATCTCGAACTGCCCAAACTGCCCCGCGGTGGGCCGATGCCCCGCAGTCACCTGCTTCAGCAGAGGAACCGCCCGTACGATTTCTCCCTTCCTCCGGTGCCAGTCCGTGCGCATCAGTTGCAGATTCCGGTCGAAGAATCGCTTCTCCTCCGAACTCATCATCGCCGCCGCCGAACGATGGATGGCGCCCTCCGCCGCCGTCAAATAGGTGTCGGCGCTCTCCGTGCCGTCGAGTTTGCCGAGTTGAAGGTGCACGCGCGCCAAATTGTAGTTCAGCCGCACGCTCTCCCAGGGAACCTTGGTCACCCCTTCCTTCCACGCCTTGGCCGCCTGCTCGGGCTGATCCTCCAAGGTATAGGTGTCGCCCAGAAACGAGTACGCTCTTTCCACGTGCGAGGGCAACGTGGCGACCTTGATCGCCGCCTGGAGATGACCGCGCGCCTCCTCCAGTCGGCGGCGCACATCCTCCGCCGATCCCTTCTCCCTCCGAACTCGCTCGGCTTCCGCCAGCGCATATTGCCCAGCCGGCAGCAGTACCTCGGGATTGTCTCGTCCGTTCTCGACGGCCGCCTTGATGTCCTCTTCGGCGCTGGCCAATTGGAATCTCGTGCGATAGTTGAAGCGGGCCAGACGCACCTTGGAATCGGCCGGCTTCGCTGCGACCATCTGATCCATCACGCGGTCCGCAAGTCTCGCCAATTCCTCCGCGTTGAGCTGGCGCCGTGATTCCACGAGCAACCGCCGCTCCGTACGATATACGTCGGCAAGCACCACCGAGAGATCCAGATCGGCCGGATTGAGTTCCAGTGCCGTCTCCATCGCCTGGCCAATCGACGCGCCTGTCTGGGCGGTGGCCGTCGTCTGTTGCAGGCGGAACTGCCCGTAGAGCGCCAAGGCACGCACGCGGTGGGCCTCGGGGCTGCGTGGCCCGCCTAGCGACGGATCCCTCAGGATCTCGTTGGCTTCGTTTTCCGCTTGCTTGAAATCCCCGGTTTCCAGCAACAGTTCGCCCAACCGGTACCGCACGGCCGCGGCGTCCTCCTTCGAAACCCCCGCCGGCAACTCCTTCGGCAATGCCCCGATCGCCTCGTAGTGCAAATCCACGGCCCGGCGCTCTGCGCCGCCGTCCTCGCACTGCGGTCGAACATCCGCGCCAACCGCACCAACCCCGCCGGATCCTCGGGATTCAGCCGCTTGTACAGATACATCGTACTGTGCCGCCCCGGCCCAGTTGCCGGAAGCCTCCAGCGATTCCGAGCGCATTCCAGAACGCGCTTCCCAAACGCGCCTCGCGAGACTCGTGCCAATAATAGCCGGCCACTCCCAGTACCGCGACAACCAGGATCGTCCCTAAGAACCAACGGCCATCGAGCTCCCGCACAATTCGCTTCTTGGATGACCGAGTATCCCTACTCTCCACCACGCGTTCAGTCATTGACGAGGCCATGGAATTCGCTTCCTGGGTTGCTGGCATCGCACGAGGACCGTGAACCGGCCCGTCCTCGATCAGTTGTGGACTTGATAATACCGCCCGTATCGGTAACCGTACTCTCGCGATGAGATTCCGCTCAGTACCGTTCCGACCGGCCGACTCCCCGCAATCACCAACCGCTCGCAGGCGCGACGGACCTGGTCGCCGCGGCTGACGTTGCGCATGACGCATACCAGAGTGCCGTCAGCCGCCTTCGCCAGCGCCAGCGCTTCGGCAGCAGCCAGTACGGGCGGAGTGTCAATCACGACGAAGCGATACCTCCCTCGCGCCTCCTCAATGATCGACCGCGCCGTGCCGTTGGCCAGAAGCTTGTACGGACTGGCACGCAGCTCGCCCGCCGGCAACAAATGCACAAACCCGCTCCACTGCGTCACGATTGCCTCGTCCAGCGTGCACTCCCCACTCAACACCCCGGCCAGCCCCGGACCCAACGGAACGTCGAACAGCCGGTGGATGTCCGGAGATCGCATGTCGCCGTCGATCAGCAGCGTCTGCTGACCCGATGCTCGCGCCAAACTCACTGCAAGCTGCGCCGCCACGCTCGTCTTGCCTTCGTGATTCACCGCACTGGTAACCGCCAATACCCGGGTCTCGCGCAGATCCTCGTTGAGCAGCAGGTTCATCGTCAGGCTGTTCACACTCTCCTCGAAGAGCCGCAGATCGTGCCCCATGCGCGTCGACGACGCCGTTGCTGCCACGGCGCCGCGCACCGGCAGGCGAGTGATCTCTCCGACCACCGCCATATGCGATTCGCGCTGCAACTGGTCCACGTCGCCCACACGCCGCACGAGACGCTCCCACAGCACGGCCAGCGCAAAGGGAACGCAGAAGGCTGCCAGCGACGCCAGCCCCATTTTGCGTAACGGAATGACTTCGATCGGTTCGACCGGTGGCTCCGCGGCTACGAGCAATGACACCCTCTCCGGGGCTCGCTGCTCGGTCCGCAACTGAGTCAAACGCTGAGTAATCTGTTTCAGCACGGCCTCGGATTCGGCAAGGTCGTTCTGCAGGTAACGCAGCTCCATGTTCTCGCCGCCGCTCTCCTCGGCCTTCTTCTGTTCCTCGACGTATTGCTCTCTCAGGAACTTCTCGCTGAACCGCAGCCCTTCCAGACGGCTCTGCAAAGCCGCCACCTCGTCCTGTCGCGTCTGATCGAGACCCGTCTCCAATTCGCTCTTCACCTGGTCGCGCACCGAAGCGCGCGCCTTGGCAAGCGACTCCTCCCCCTCCTTGATTTTCGTCTCCATCTGGCTGACCTCCCGGCGATAGAACGGCCCCTCGGCCGTCCGAAACGCGGTCTTGGTCTTCTCCAACTGCATGCGGTTGGCAAGAATCTGTTCCTTGATCTCCCGCACGACCGCGTGATCCTCGATCGCGCGCTCGAGCATCGTCCGCGGAACTTCTCGCTTGCCTTTCACCGCCTCCTCGGCCGCCTGAATCGTTGCCTCGACGATCTTCCGCTCCACCTGCGCGCTGGCCAACTGGCGCTGCAACTCGGTTAACGGCGTGCCCCCCAACAAATCCCCGCCTCCTGCCAGCACCGCGCTCTTCCCCGATGCCTGCTTGGCCGCCTCCTTCAACTGCTTCTGCAACCGGTCGACTTCGTCGCGCCGGTTGAACCGCTCGCGCTCCAGCAACTCCAGAATTCGCCCCGTGTGCTGCATCTGCGAATCCTGATGGTGCTTCAGGAACTGTCCCGTAACGGCGTTGACGACCTTTGCTGAGACTTCGGGGTCGGAGGTCTGAATTGCCACCGTGTACAATTCCGACCCCCCGCCTCGCACGACAAGCCTCCGCTCCAGCCAGCCGTAGGGATCTTTCTGCTTCGCGATCAAGGGCAGCGTGTTGATTTCCTTCACCACCGGCCCCAGCACCAGTCGGCTTTTCATGATTCCGATCTGCGTCTGCACGAATCGGTGCTCACTGTCACCCTGCGACGAATAGGCGATATACGGCGCACTCTCCTCGATCCGCAACAGCGAGGAAGCCATGAACTCCGGCTCGAACAAGTAGTAGACTACCCCGGCAGCCACCGCGCCCAGAAGCATGGCCACGGGTAGCGCAACCTTCCACCACATCCGTGCCGCGTAAAGCACGAATCGTGGAGTAAACTGCGCAGGCGGCAGCTCGGCGGGATACCCCGCCCGATAGAGTTCCACGGCGCCCGGCTGCCGCGCAATCTCGACCAGGGTATGGTTCGGCCGTCCGTTGGCCCCGTCTCTTGGGGAAGCATCGTTCACCTGAGCCATGACTTCCTTCCTCTACCTTTGGTCCGACGACGTGGACCACCGGCGGCGCGACACGATTCTAGAGCCGCGCATCGCGCAGGGCCGCTCCCACGTCAACAAGTTCTGTGGTCCGAATCAGTTTGCCAAGATACCAAAGCACCAGCCCGAACAGCCCCGCCGCCACCGGAATCATCACCAATCCCGCCGCATCGTGCGCAAACTTCTGTGCCGACTCCTCCGATACGAGTTGATAGAGCAGCCCCGTGATGACGATCCGCGCCGAATTCGTCACTAGCGCAATCGGCAGCACGCTCAACAACAGTAATCCCTTTTCCCACCAGGTTCGCCGCACGAGAATCAGATATGCGAACGCCAGCGCTACGATTCCCACGAACACCCTGAGTCCCGAACAAGCCTCCTCGACTTCCAACTTGTACTCTCCAAGGAAGATCACGTTGCCTTCCGCCAGCGCCGGCTGCCCAAAGCTCTGCAGTACCCAGCAACTGATCTTCGTCGCCATCCTCTGCAACGGTAAGCTCAACCAGCGCTCCACGCGGAAAGGCAGCGGCACCAGGAACACAAGGAAAGCGATCGACGGCGAGCTCCACCACATCACACGCCACCCACCCAGAAACCACACCACTCCGGCAAGCCAAATGAGAATCGACCACCCGTCGACGGCCTCCAGATAAAGGTGTGCCGAAACAGCACGCGCTGCCAGGCTCAACGCCACCAGCGACAGCCCGCCCCAGCTCAACCGCCCCGCAAGGCCGGGAAAATGCTCACGACGAGCCCAGAGAAAAAACACAGCCAAGGGTGCGACGAAGAACCCATGTGAATAGTCCGGTTCGTCGATCCACGCCTGCACGAGCCGCATGAGAGTCGGCCAATACGCCCAAGCGAAAATGGCCCCCAGCACCGCGCTGATCGCCAGTACCGGCTTCAGCCCGTCTCTCGCCCACGGCGCCCCCCCTTGGCACCCTCCTTCGCCGGCGATCCGGCGCCGTTGCCCCCGTGATTCCCCCGGCCACGATCCGCTTCCTTCTTCGACTTACGCATGCCGTGTTCCTATGCTTCGGATCGCCGGACGGACGTGCCCGAGCGCCGCATCCGGGAACTGCTCGAGCTAGGGCGCATTACCATCCGCGCAATTCCCAAGAGAGAACCCAAGAACCTCGGAAGCCGCGCCCCGCTCAAGGCGCACTCCGTTCCCGTCGGTGGCTACACCGATTTCTCAGGGGAACAGAAGCACTGGGCACCAACGCGCATGGCTTCGGCGCGCCAACCCGAATCGCATCGGTCCTGCCTGGCGGCAGATCGTATCCGACGCGACGCGCACGGTTCCTTCCATGCAACTCATACTGGTATGCCCTGTGCCTGGCGTCGTCACCAGGCTTCCATTAGATAGTGGACCTGTCCTTCGATCCAAACCAGAAGACACCCACGGAAGAAGCTCAAATGATGTTCACTCTCTGGTCCCGCGAATCTCGAGCGAGTTCACTCCTTCCTCAGAGTCAGGACAGGGATGCAAATTACCGTTACACCAAACCCGCACGAATCGGCAGGCGGCAAAAGGTAACCGTCCACTGGCGTCAGAAGCCCCTCCTCATTCAATCGACATCAATGCTGCCGGCCCGACCGATCGACTCGTGGTAAATACCACAACTACATCGTTGCATCACCCCGCAAACCGACGCCGCCTCGATCGCGTGGCGGCGATCCGTACCTCACACCACAACAATCCGCAACAGTCCAAACAACAGGGTGGATACCCGCTCTTGAAACTACAGAAACAGTTCCAACCGGCCGATGCGCACCCTTACGATCGGGCTGCACGACCGAACGATGTTCGGGGAAATCGGCGCTGCGACGATCGAACCGACGCCTGGAAATGAATCGCTCTCCAGTTTCGTTTCGTGTGGCTCATGGGAATCAAGCCACGCAGCCCGGTGATGTACGTCAGCACAGGTCGCCATGCGTTGCATCACAATTGCCAGACATTCAGGTCCCATCTTAAAGACCCATAGTCCACAGTCAAGGGGTTTGCTGTAATATCAACTAGGCATTGCTCACATATAGGATTCAAACCTTCCTCAAACATGGATCGCAACCCCATAGTCTTCGAGTTCCAGAAGCTATGGTTCTCCCCCACCGGAAAATCGATTCCTGCCATTCTGCGATTTAGATCGACCAAGAGTATAAGGCTGCCCATCGAAGAGGCAATAGCCTATGGGAAAACTGCTACCTGCCTGCTCGCCCGTCCGGGGCCTACAGAACGCAACTATAGGAATCCCAAGGAGATTAGCCTTAGTCATTCCCAATCGTCCTCGCTCAGTTTTCTCGAACGAAAACTACATCGGCCCCTGACATTCAGTTTTTCTGATCCCGTCCCCCCTCGGCTCCGTTCCATCGAATCACTTGCGCATCGCCGCGGCGCCCCCCCAAGAGAAAAAATTCCCCGACCGCCAAACGCGCCTAAACCGTCGCCTCTGGTATAGCTTTTCCGTAGCTGCTCGTAGGGGATTGCCCGAACCACGCGACATAAAGAACTTGTCCCAGACTGTCGCGGCAGTCCTCTGCGGCCGGAAGATCGCAGCACCCCCAAAGGTTCTGGGATCGGCTCTAAAACTCCGATTACGGGCGACCGCTTCAACCACGACCGCTTGGGATAGCCGATCCTCAGTCGCCCACCGGAACCGCGTGCGTCTGGCGGCGTCCTCGCTCCCTAAAGACTAACCGTCCACAACCCGTTCCCACCTTGCCTTGGCGAGCGGATTTGAAAAAATACCCCGTGGGCAATTGACATCCCATGCCTTGCTTGCCACGATGGACCGTGTCTGGCGGCATTCACCGCGTGGGCATTCCTGCCGGGCCCCGGGCTATGGCCAAGCACAGCGCCAAATCACAACGAGAGTCCCGGACAGTCGCTTCGCTCGACGCTTCCGAAGCGTGCATACCCGAGGACACCAATCCTGCCAAGAGCGATGCTATTCAGGTAGAACTCGCTCTGGTCCGCTCCTGTATTTCCGGGGACGTGGCAGCGTGGGAAAATCTGTACAACCACTATCACCCCGCGTTGCAGGCGTGTATCGAATTGATGTTGGATTCGGCGCGCAGGGATGCAAGCCTGGTCGATGAGATCTCGGCCCGCGTCTGGTACGCGTTGATCGCCAACGACGGAGAACTGCTCGAACGATTCGATCCCTCTCGCGGCGTTCGACTGATCACCTTCTTCCGGGCAATCGCCAAAGACGAAATCAGCCGCTTTTTCCGCTCGGAACGGCGACGCCGCGATCGTGAGGTCGCCGCTCTACGAAGCACTTCGCGACCTGCCCCGGCTGCTCAGGACCAGGACGACCAGGCCCTTTCGGATTTCCTGACCACGCTTACTCCTCACGAGCGCGGGTTCGCAGACGCTCATCTTCTCCGCAGCGAACACCCCCAGACGCCAGACTCGCCCGAGTCTCCCGAGGAGCCTTCGCCTGCGAGCATGTGGCAATTGACTTGCCGCATCCGCCGCAAGCTTCTCGATTTTCTTCGCCAGTAGCCTCCGCACGCCGGAGCATACCACCAGAACTGGCGCAACCTTGTCGGCCCCCGTATCGGCCCCGTGCCGGCCTTGCGCGGCACCGCGGAAGGTTTCACAGACCATTCTTGGCACCGGGCCCCCGTTCTCAGCATCCTCCAATCCCCGCCCCCTTCGCGTGAGGGGTTCGTGCGTTGCCGGTCCACGCTGCCTCCGATTGCCACCTGCCCATACCGCCCATTTTCGCCCCCCACACCATTCCCCGGTGATCTCTAACACATTTTTCCGCGACGGCCTGTCAGGATTGCCATCTCGGCGGCCTATATCTCTTCAGAGTGAGGTGCAAAACCCAAAAGCATCGACCGCCGGCCTGTCCAGGTGCGGGGTGTCGGACTGGGGTGGGAATTCGAGAGTAAATACAAAGGAGGCAAGCTATGAGGAAGTTTTCGGTACTTTTCCTGGTTGCCCTTGTCGGACTGGCGGTTAGCACCCCGCAAGCCAAGGCAGTAATTTTGAATGGGCAGGTTGTTGCCGGGGTACCCAACACCATAGAAGACACCGACTTCGAGCGGCTGATTAAGGGAGCCGGCAATCTCTTGCCCACGACGTTGCAGGTTGGCGATCGCCTCGAAGCAATCGCAACATTCAATACCTTCAACGGTTCTTTGTTCTTCGTGAATCCTGCTCTGGCTCCGCCCTATCAGCTCACCGCGCACATCAACTTGGTGGTCGCAAGCAAGACCCCCGTTGGAGGTGGATTGTCCGACTTCCAGTTCTACAACGGTTTCGGCGACAACACAGCCGTAAAGTTGTACGAGAACCCGACCCCAACGGCTGCCCAGCGATTTGCCGGTGCAATTGATGCCACCGGCACAGTCGCAGACGGTGTTTCTCGTGCCACATCGGGTCAACTCGTGTGGGCACTCGCGATCGTCGGCGATGATCCGTCCACAGGCGCCGTTGAGCCCGGCGACGATTTCTGGGCCTCCAACGATTCTGCGGATGACGTCGCCGGGTTCGATCCCGCGAATCCGACGCTGCCGTCCAGCGGAAACTTTAATTTCGGCCTGACCGTCGTCACGAATAACGGGTTGGCGTTTGTCCCGAACGCAATGAGCGCAATCAATGTAGTGCTCGGTGGCCTGCCAACCTTCCACGACGTCGTCGGAAACGGAGACCTCCTTGATCTCCCCGTAACTCCAGCCATCACCGCCTGGGACCTCCAGACGAACACCCAGTTCCAGTGGGTTGGTGTTCCGGAACCGGCCAGTATCCTGATGTGGACGGGATTCGGTGCCTTGGCCGCCTTCGTCGCCTACCGTCGCCGCAAGTCAGCCTAGTGACCCTTACGGCATAAGGCAAAAAAATCGCGAGCCCCTTCCTCTCCGAAGGGGCTCGCGTTGTTCTTTGACCAAACGTCCCTCACACTCCGACTCTGTGCGCTACGCATCCTCTCGCCCATAGCCCATCTGAGCCATGCGCCGCCGCAGGATGCTCCGCTTCAGCCGCTGCAGCGGCCCCCGATTGCCCCAACGCAACCGCCCGCTTCGCAGGATCATCCGGTAGGCATCGAACTGGGCATACTGAGGAACGGCGCGAATCGGCCCGCGACCAAGCAGGATCTTCAGTGTCTCTGCCGCCGCCACCGCGCTGCACAACTGGCAGGCCAGACCCGCCGACGGCCCCCGCCCGCTCTTGCGCTCTACGTAACGCAGATCAAGGTAGCCAAACTGCGTACCGCGGAGCCAACCCCATCGCAAAAGCCGCAAACTGATCGATCGGCTCCATCCCGTCGCTCAGATCGAAGTACGCGTCGAACG
The DNA here is from genome assembly GCA_963736495.1 of Pirellulales bacterium. Taxonomy (GTDB): domain Bacteria; phylum Planctomycetota; class Planctomycetia; order Pirellulales; family Thermoguttaceae; genus CAVTPL01. Next base: position 73,639 of record CAVTPL010000007.1, read on the forward strand.
ACATGCCGTGCGGGTCGAATAGCAGCCACGCCGCGCTAAACCCAATCGGTCCCGCCGTCACCGCCCAAATCCCCCGCCGCGCCGCTTCGCGAAACACCAGCCTCCGCGCATCGAACGAGAAGAAATCGATCCCGTCCAAGAACATCTGCGACACCCTGGAGAAAGCGGTCGATATTCTCCGCGGTGATCTTCTCGCGGAATATTTCGATCTTCAGATCCGGGTTGATCCCCCGCGCCTTCTCGGCCATCACCTCGACCTTCGAACGCCCCAGCGTCGCCATCTCCGCACCGTATTGGCGATTGAAGTTCGCCAACTCGAAGGTATCGGGATCCGCGATGCGAAAGGCGCCGACTCCCAGCCGGGCAAGGGTCATGAGGTGAACGCCCCCCACTCCTCCCATTCCGGCAATTGCCACGCAGCTTGCACGAAGCTTCGCTTGTTCTTCTGGGTTGACCAGGCCCAGATTGCGAGAGAAGGCCTGGTCGTAGGACCATATCGTCGCGTCGGCGGCACGAATTCCAGGGTCCTGGGGCAGAGATGTCATCGCGGCTCTCCCTCGGGCAAAGAACCTTCCAGCACCTCTTCCAGCGGCCGGCGAAGCGAACGTATGCTCGGCGCGCTGGACCAACCCACGCGAAAGGCCAACAGCAGTGTCCGGCCCGCGAGCGACGGGACGAGCCCACGCAGCTCCTCGCTCAGCCGACGCACGCGCGCCGCATGGCGATCCGAAAGTCGCCTTCCGCCGAGGATTTCGACGTGTGCCAAGAAGATCGGCAAGCTCCCCAAGGGCTGCATCGCCAGCCCTTCCGCCTCTGCAGCCAGCCAGAGCCGCTCGATCGCCCGTCCCCCTCCGAGAAACCGCTCCCAGTTCGGCTCCGCAAGCGAGACCAGTCCGATCGCTCCACTGCGGCGAACCGAAAGCACCGAAGGCGCCGACAACAGCACCCCCAGTCCGAGACGATGCACCCACTTCATCCGATTCCACGGGCGGAGCATGCGTAACAGCCAGCCCGCCCCCGGCGGCAACTCCAACGTACGCACATCCAGGCCGTCCCGCCTTCGCTCAGCCTCTGCGGCGGTAAAACGCAATTGGCGGCAAACCTCCTCGTGGAACGGCTGATACTCGAAGCGGATGCGGTCGCTAGCCGCGATCAGCCGCCCAAACGCGCCGATCTGGGGCCGCTCCGTCAACCAGTCAACCTGGATGTTTCCGTCCTCGGAAGCACTCCTTGCCAATCGCGTCAGACGCTCCGCCTCGATCGGCGTCGTGGCGTAGAGCTTCCGGCAGGTGCATCGCTTTTCGAGATGCGAGGAAAGCGGGTCGCAGTCGCCTCCCTGCGTCAGCTCGATCGTGGCAACAAGCCGCGGCTTGCCCGGCGATTCCCCCCCACCCGCACTCGCCCAACGCACCACGGCACGGTAGCCGCGGCGGCTGGCCGCAATGCAGGCGTTCTCGATCGCCGCCCCCAAACCGATCAAGTCGAACATCGACTCAACGTCCGAGGGAAGCTCGCGCGAGGGATCGAGATAAACGCGCAGACTTCCGTCCCCGAAGGCAAACCGCCAGGGCTGATTGTTGTCCGGGGTCGGCGCCAGAACCGCCGCGCGGATCAGTTCCGTATACAGGCTTTCGTTTCCCGTGACGACCGTCTGCATGGTCATGGCATCGCTCCCTCAGTCGCTCGACCGCCCGGAATCCTTCCCGCCCCGCTCGGCGTACGCATGAGGTGGCCCGACTTCTCGGCAGCGGCAGCGTTCCCCACCTCCGTCTGCCGTCGCCCTGCCGGTTCCGCTGCCGCGATTCCGGCACTCGCACCGCGCATTCTCGCCGTTCATCGGGACGAGGCAAGAGACGAGGCTGTCGCCGCATCGAGCTTCTCGGCAACGGCAGCCAGAATGGCGCGAGCATCCGGGCTGAGGCCGTCCTCCGGCAATGTCGAGCGTTTGAGCAACTCGAGCACCTTCTCCGCCTGGGAAAGCGGCAGCCCCAAAACCACGTTCTCGCGCAGCCATACGGCCAGCGCGTCGGCGTCGCCCAATGCATCCAGGCGCCGTCCAAAACTTCCCGATCCGAGCCCGGCTCCTTCCGCGCTACCATGCGGTCAAGAAACGCGTACAGTTGGCCTCCTTCCCACTGCGTCAGCTCGACACACACCATGCCGGGCACGTCATCGTGATGTTTCATGGTCGAGACCTCTCGATCAACTCAGCCGTTTGAAAGCAATAGTCGCGTTCTGACCGCCAAAGCCGCACGAATTGCTCAGCACATAGCGCACGCTCCGCTTCCGCGGCTCGCGCGGCGTGTAGTCCAAGTGGCACCCCGGATCCGCTTCGTAGTGGTTGGCAGTCGGGGGCACCAGCCCATGATAGGCGGACAATATGGCATACACCGCCTCGATCCCCCCCGCTCCTCCCAGACAATGCCCCGTCACTCCCTTCGTGGACGAAACCGAGATCGCCGAGGCGTGCTCACCAAACACGCGTTGGATCGCCGCACTCTCGGCCGAATCGTTCGCCGGCGTCGAAGTCCCGTGGGCATTGATGTGATCCACCGCGTCCCGCGGAATCTCCCCCATGCGCAGTGCCGCCTCCATGGCACGGGCAATGCCGTCTCCTTCCGGCGGAGGCGCGGTGATGTGGTGGGCGTCGGACGACAACCCGTAGCCGATCAGTTCCGCATACATCCGGGCCCCGCGGCGGCGCGCGTGCTCGTATTCCTCCAGCACGATCAGTCCGCATCCCTCTCCGATCACGAAGCCGTCGCGATCTTTATCGAACGGCCGGGAAGCCTCCGTGGGCGTGTCGTTCCGCGTACTCAGCGCGCATCTTGGCAAACGCGGCCACGGAAAGTGGTGACGTCGCCGACTCCACTCCCCCCGCCACGATCGCGTCGGCCGTGCCCATCGCAATGTGCAACAGCGCCTCGCCAATAGCGTGCGTTCCGCTCGCGCAGGCCGTCGCGGTGCACAAACCCGGTCCACGCAGCCTGTGCGCCACCGAGATGAAGCCGGATGCCATGTTCGGAATCGTATAGGGCAGCAACAGGGGGGAAATCCGCCGCGGCCCCTCGTCTCGGTAGATGTGGGCTCCTTTCTCGATATCGCCGAAAGCGCCCAGCCCTACCCCGATCACACAGCCGTAGCAACCCGTCCCGTTGTTGGTATCTAAACCGCTGTCGGCCATCGCCTGCTTGGCCGCTCCGGCCGCGAATTGCACAAATCGCGACGACTGTCGGGCCTCCTTAACGCTCATCGCCATCGTGGGGTCGAAATTGCGGACCTCCGCCGCGATCTGCACCGGCAAATCTGCGGGATCGAACAAGGAAATTCGACCCACCGCCGAACGCGCTTCCAGCGCTCCGCGCCAGGCATCGTCCACGCAATTGCCCGTCGGGGCAACCATCCCAAGGCCGGTGACAACAACACGCCGCATGCTCTCATCCTGCATCGAGCGGAAGACGCCCCGATCGCCGCGGCCACGCACCGCGGTTTATTAGGCGCCCTGGAAAGTGTAAGTCGCAAATCGCGCCACGGCGCCCGGAAAACGCGCCATTTCCCCTACAAATCGGCGCCGCACGCCGCCTTCAATCGAGGACGCGACGGCCGGCCTAGCCACCGGCAAGAGACACGCTCTTCTCCCCCCGCCAACCCGGCCCGCCCGCGGCCGTCTCCGCCTCGGTCGCCAGCCCTTACCGGGCCACCAACCCCAGCAGACCTCCAAGCGCCGCGGCCGATTGCACTTCCCCGGGACCAGGCGATCCCTCCTGCCCCCCCTCCGCCCCCCGCGCGTCGTGCAGACCGGCAGCGTTCTCCGAACTCCCGGGGGGACCGACCTCAGCCGGCGGCGAGACGCTCGACGCCGGAGCCGTTGGCAGGGCAGGGTCAATCATCACGTCCACGCGCAGTCCGACCACCAATCCATCGTGCCCATCGAGCTCGATCCACACTTCGCGCGTCTTCGTGTCGTATCGCTCCGACGGCCGATCGCTAAACAACGACTTCGGCCCCATGCGAGGACTCGTGCGCACAACTCGACCGCCCAACTCCGATAGGGGCAGGCCGTCCACGACAATCTTCGCCGACATCCCCGCACTGACGCGCGACGCATCCAACTCCTCGACAAAGGCTCGCACCTGAAAGCGACTGGTATCCGCGAGAATCATCACCGGCTGCGCCGAGTCGCGCGCCACCAGTTCCCCGGGCTCCAAATCTACGTCGAGCACCGTTCCGCTGCAAGGCGCGCGGAGCTTCGTGTACTCCAATTGCACCTTGGCCAGTTCGAGCCGAGCGCACGCCGCCGCAATCCGGGCCTTTTCCATGTGCACTTCGTCGGTGCGCACCGGGGCATCGAGCAGATCGTGTCGGGCCTTGGCCGCGCTCACCTCGGCCTTCAGCGCCGTAACCAGCATGCGCTGGTTGTCGAGTTCCTCCTGGGAGATGGCCTTGGATTCGCTGAGCGACTCCATGCGTTTCCAGACCATCTCCGAACGCTCCAATTCCGCCTCCTTGACGCGGAACTTGGCCGCCGCTTCCGACCGCTCCTGGGGATGCGCCCCATTGATGAGCCGCTCCAACTGGGCCTCGCCCAGCGCAAATCGGCCTCGCCCAGCGCCACTTCCTGGCGATAGCGATCGTCCTCCAATTGCGCCAGCACCTCGCCTTGGCGCACCGCCTGCCCTTCGCGAACCAGGACCTTCGCCACACAGCCGTCCAGTCGAAATCGCAGATTGACCTCCTCGGTCACCCCTTCCACGCGGCCCCGCGCGTAAATCGCACAGGGCTCCGCCGCGCGCTGGGCATGGACCGAACGAACTCGCGACTGGGCATCAATTACCCAGCCCAACACCCCCACGGTGCCAAGAACCCCGGCAATTACCAATATCCTCATCATAACCACCCCTATCCTTGCCCGGCACACAACGCCGGCGGCGGCTCTCGGGTTTCGACAACCCGCCCATTTTCCAGCCAGTATATCCGATCCGCGAAATGAAAGATGCGGGGGTCGTGAGTCACCACCACCGCGGTCTTACCCTCTTCGGCAGTCAGCCGCCGCAGCAGGGCCATGACCTCTTGGCCGTTGGCCGCGTCCAACGAGGCCGTCGGTTCGTCGGCCAGGATCAACTCGGGATCGCACGCCAGCGCCCGCGCCAACGCCACGCGCTGGCACTGGCCCGCACTCAGCTTGCTCGGTTGCGCGTCCGCCTTCTCCGCCAATCCCACCGCCTCCAAGAGGGCCCGCCCCCGCGCCACGGCCGCCCCGCGACGCGTGTTGCGCAGCATCAAGGGTACGCAGACGTTGTCCAGCACGGTCAGCCCGCGAATGAGGTGAAACCGCTGAAACACAAATCCCAAGCGGTCGCGGCGGAGCGGAGCCAGTTCACGTGCGGTCAAACGCCCGATCTCTTCGCCCAAGATCCGCACCCTTCCGCGATCTGCCGAGAGCACGCACCCCAGGATCGACAACAGCGTCGTCTTCCCGCTCCCCGAAGGCCCCGCAAGATATACGCAACTCCCGCGCACCACCGTCAGATCGACGCCGCTGAGCACGGGCGTGCTGCTCGCGCCCGAGCCATAGGCCTTCCAAACCCCCTCAACGTGGATGGGAAAAGGCTCTTCGTGCCCTGGAGTCGCCGCCAATTGAATCATGTTTGAAGCACCATGACCGGGTCCACTTTGCGAATCCTCTGATACGGCCAAAGCGCCGAGAGTACGCAGATCACGAGCACCAGTGCGCAACTACCCATCGAAAGCCACAGCGGAATCACGATCGGAGCCTTCGGCGTACTAAAGCTCCGCTGCACCGCCCAGATCACGCCCAGCCCCACAATTCCCCCCACGGTGGCCAGAAAGCACGCCTGGACCACCAGGATCGAGCACACCTGAGCCTCCGACGCTCCGATCGCTTTCAAAGTGCCGAATTCGCCCAGCCGGTCGAGCACCAACGCGTACAGCGTTTGCGCCACCATCACCATACCCACCAGCAAGCCCAGAAGCGTCGCCGCCCCGAAGCTGATCCCCAGCCCCGTGCGAATCATCCAGAAATCCACGGAGATCCGGCTGAACTCCGACGTCGGAAAGGCATCGACTTCGGGCACGCGTCTCCGGATTCGCGCACAGACCGCCTGGACGTCGGTCCCTGGGGCAAGTCGCACCAGGTAGTAACTGCAGGCCTCCGCGTCCTTTTCAAGGAATACCGCCGCGCGGTCAAAGGTGGTGAAGATGTACGGTGCCACGAGGAACCCCATGATCCCCTGGGTCATCCCCACCACGCGCCCGCCGGCCGGCCAGTTCACGTGAATCTCCGATCTGCGGGTATTCCAGCTTCGCCTGCTCGCACTCGTCAAAGAGAATACCGTCGGTTTCCCGAAGCAAGTTGAGGTCGCCCTGCATCAGGTTCCACGGCGCACCCAGCTCGTTGCCGCGTTCCAGCCCCACAATCACCACTGACTCAAATCCGCCGCTGGGAAGGGTCATCTCCGCCCAGCCGATCAGATACGGTTCCGCGCGCTCTACCCCCGGAATCCCTCGAACTCGGGCAATCCATCGGCGGGGGATGTCGCGCGGAAAATCGACGTTATGACTCAGCCGGTGGCCGACCCAAATGTCCGCCTGGCTATTGTCGACCAGCAGCCCCGCGCGCATGATCAGGCCCAGGAACAGCCCGCCCTGGATGTTGACCAGCACAATCGAGAATACCACCCCGACAAGCGCCGTAAGGAGCTTGCTACGGTCGGCAATCAGGGCTTTGAGAGCGATCGGCAACACGTGAACCATAGGCCACGCATGTGGCCGGATCAAGCCGCGTCGTGCTCGTACTCCGCACGGGCCAAAGAACCAACACCATCGGCAATGCCGCTCCGCATGACGAAGTAGCGATGGTCCTCCGGACGCATTGCCGGCCGCGCCAACTCCGAGTGCAACGGAACTTCGGAGAAATAGTGCTCGCGCATCTCCTCGCTCATGTTCCGCTTCAGGTCGGCGCAGGTCGATCCGGCAGCATACCGCCGGATTCCCGTTGGCTGCCGCGTACGGCCGGCACGAACCCTCCAGGTACGCTCGATAATGGCGCCAGTAGAACACGTAATGGCGCGGATGCACCGTCATCAACAAGTCATCGTAGCCACGGCTCAGCGCGTAATGCAGCATGAACTTGGTGATCGCGAAAAAGACCGCCGTCGGCCGAAAACGGTCCACCGATTCGATCGCCAGGCATGTAATCTCGCACACGCTTCGCCCGCGATCCCGCAATGAATCGACTTCCTCGGGAAACGCCTTTTCCATCTGCAACCCGTAGACATTGTCGCCCACCACGCTCAACGTGCCGATCACGCCCGCGGGTTCCGCCAAGGCGATTAGCGTTCGCGTGCTGGAAAGGCCGAATACGGGTTGGTAGACAATCTCTCCCGGATGCGACTTCACGTACCCCTTCCCTAGGTAGGATCGGTACGTTAATTCAAAAGCCGCCGCAAGTTCCGCGCGTCGTCGCAACGCGCACATCGAGCCCAACAACAGGTGGAGGACAGCGATGATGGTCATCCATGGCTAGAATTGCTCTTGAGAAAGGGAATGGGGAACCAATGCGCAACGTAGCCCAACCTCTCTGTTTCCGCCCTTGTTGACGTGCTGGCCCGATGAGCGGTTGACAGCCCTGCTAGAACAGCAGTGCTCAGAGTCGAAGCCCGGAGCAACCCCGTGGACCTGGCCACGGCAGCCTTCCGCATGCCGAGCTCGCGCGAGATTCCCTTGACTCGCGACGTTCCCTCCTCAGGGAACACCCCCTGCGACCGACAATCGCGCCCCTTTACTTTCTTCGGCCGCCTGGTGAAGAGGAATTTGTCGAATCTTCTCAATATGCCGGAAACCAACCCGAATGGCCTCCAACAACGCTTTCGACAGTCGCGGCGAGAGACCTCGCTTTGCCCAGCTACCATCCACGCCCCGTGCCGACATATCCCGAATAGGCCCGCCCGGAGGTCGATGGCACCGACTGGGTGTCAATATAATGAAACAGCCCTTTTCCCGCAAGCAATCGGCTGAAATAACCGAGGGTTTTTCACCGCGAATCCACGAAATCACCCTTACCCTAATCGAGGATTTTCGCCGCCCCCAAGGTACGAGCCCCGCCGGGAAACCCAGCGTTCTCCCGTCGATCGGCCGTCAAAGAAGGTAGGAAGCACGCCTACACTTCGCGCCACCTGAGAATCGGCGACTTGGGGCCGCACTCGTCAACGCACACCTAGGGTGGATCCCCAACGAGGATCCGACAGGCGCGAGAGAATTACCCCCGTCGAGGTGCCCGTATCCCCTTCCTCATCCTGCACCCCAACCGGAACACACCCCCAACGCGAATCCACCACCGCGCTGAAGTATTCAACGTCTTCCGCACGGATCGGCTGAGGCCGCAGTCGCTCCGGCGAAATCGTCTCGTAGAACAGCGTCCGATGGACCTCCGGAAATCGCCAGGCCAGGTTGGTCAAGTCCAGCGATAACGCCACCGCCGGCCGATTGCGCACCGTCGGATACACCCGCTCGGCACCGATCAGCTCGAAGTTCAGCAGCCGCCGATACAGCCGCGCATGCTTGGGGTGACACGCCACAAGCACCTGGTCCACGCCTCGCCGCCATGCATACTGGGCCACGAACCGGCTCAGCCGCAGGAACACGGGAAAGAATCCCCGCAACGCGCGTTGCCGATCCGCCAGGCACGACACTTCACTTACCAGCAAACCCTGCCGCCGCCGCGCCTCGACTTCCTCCGGATAGACCGATTCCATCGGCACCCCGAGTTGGCCGTCGATCACCAGGCTCATGGTGAAGATCACCTCGCCCCGCAGCACGGCCAGAAAGACCTCGGTCGTCGGCAGTAACTGGTACGGCGTAACCCGCATTTCCCACGGATTCGCTTCGCCCAGCCCCGCTTCCAGGTACGAGTCGTACACCAGGCGGAAGGCGGCCGCCCGCTGCTCGCGCGTCGCGGCAATCTGGTACTCGATGTCCTCGGTCGTCTGCTCGGACAAGCACAAGCTGCTGATGGTATTCGACATGGCTCACGTTGCCCAACTCGCGCACAAAGCGAACCGCAGCGCCCCAACAAGGGCCGATCGCCTTCGCACGGTCGGAAGTGGCTAGGGTTTACGCTCTAGATACGAGCGCACCGAATCAGATGAGAAACGCTGAGTAGAGTTGTCTTCCCGCGGCGTCCCTTCACTCCGCGCCCGTAGCCAGCGCTCGCAAAGGCAATCCACCGCGAGGTTCCGACAACCAGGAAAGCGTAGCTCAACCCCGCGACGCAGACCCAAGCGGACTTCAAAGAAAACCGAGGGACGCAGCCCCTAAAACCCGTCCGGCGCGCGGAAGAACCGGTTGTGCGAATCGCGCCAGGGAAACCGTCACCCGGAGGACGGATGACTTCCCCCCAACAATGGACAGAAGCGCCCTCCCCAACCTTGCCCGCCAGCGGCCACGATCCTCGCAGCAGCCGCGCTCCCCCAACCGTGAAGAAGGCAAATTTGCCCGCGAATCTTCCCAGGTCCGTTTCCGTCGCTCCAGCAGCCCACCACCGGCACCGCCGCGTTCATCGGCCGTTGGGCTCGCGCTTTGAGCCGTTCCCCTCCGAGTTGGAGTCGAACAGACCCTGCCGCGCAATATAGACGCCCAGTCCTATCCCCAGAGTGCACAAGATGACGTCCGTGATGTCGGAGACGTGCGCGGGGAGAATCACCTGGATCATCTCGATGAGGACCGCCACGCCCACGCCCAAGACAAGGAGCACCGCGCCGGCCATTCGCCGCCCCGCGTGCCCCAGCCTCAAAGCGCGAACGGACATCACTCCTAACATTCCTAAGGGAGCGAACAACAGGACCTTGCGAAGCACCTCGCTGACCGCATTCAACTCGGTGCCCCAGTACAGCGAACCAAAGGGAATGCGAAAGAAACGCCGCAATCGCACCGCCGCCCTTTCAGGGTCGAGGCTGACGTCGAACGGATAGCAGAACAGGCCGACCAGGAACACCGCGTACACAACGGCCAGTCCCAGCCACCACGCGGCGCTCCGCAACGACCGGCTACGCCCGTCCAGACCCGAGATATCCGCCACCACCCCCTGCCGCGCCCAGATCACCCCCAGTCCGATTCCCACGGTCCCCGTCAGCAAATCGCTCGTCGACGCGAACCGGCTGGAAACGAAAATCTGCGCAACTCCAAGGCTCCCACCAAAAGGAACCCTGCAACGACGGCACCACCCCACGAACGCCGAGCAGTGGCGCCCAAATGACGCACCCCCGCCAACGCCATCCCAACGGGCACGAAAACGATCACGTCCCGCAATAGCTCGTAGCAAGTGCCCAAATCGAACCGCAGGTCCGCAAAGGGCACGATTTGAATCCGGCCGGCGCGGAACTTGTGCACCAACTCCCCCGGCCGCAAGGTCAGATCCAAAGGCAACAGCGAGTAGAGAATCAAACCCGCCGTGTATGCCTGAAGCAATGCCTGAAACCGGCTCCCGCCTCCACTCTCATCCCAGTGGATACAAAGCCAGCGGTCGATCCACCTTCCCAGGCTGATCCACAACACCACTCCCAGCCCAGCTCCAAGGAACTGAGCCCAGAGATCGTCCTGCGAGGGAACGCGCGGTGGAAACCAGGTTGCGCAAACTCGATCAGTAGGCTGAAACTTGCACAGCCGGCAAGGACCGGCAGGCCGACCATAGCTCTCCAGTGCACGGGCCGGTACGAAGGCGCCAACACCGCGGTGCAGGCGAATCCGATGGGCACAAGAAGCAGCACATTCGACGCCCAGTCCGCCCGCGATTCCATGCCGGGAGGCAACCGGAGAATGACCAGGAACCGCTCCGCGGCCTCCGCAAAATCCATCGGCCGATAGCGAAAGGGAACCAGCGAACCGTAGCTGGCAACGAGGCCAACCCCCACGGCGATCATCAGGTACAAACCGCGGTGTGTGGGCGGCGACGTCCCGTGTGTGGGCAAATGCTGGTCAACTGGAGACGCCCCGGGTTGCCCCCCTCTGGCTCCCTGACAATTTCTCCGCCGCTTTTCCTGCGACAAGGGGGGTCTCCTCTCGAAGCTTCCACGTCCGACAACCGCCCGTCCGGCCGTAACCATAAAGAGTTCACTTGACCGGAGCAAGCAACGACGCTGGCGAACACCTCGTTGGCGGCATGGTGTTTGCACCCATCAGGCGATTTGCAGCAACACAATCACGAACACGCAGCGGACATTCCTTGACCCGCCGCTGGCAGGGCCTAGAATCCCTCGCAGACCTGGCCACTGGGCGGGGCAAGGTCTCAGGCGCGAACAAACCAAGGCGGCCTACTCATGTCAAAACGAACTCGTCGTCTACCGCCCCCGATTCCCCCTCCCTCACAAACCAGTCGCGGCCCCCGTGCCACCGAATCTCTCGGTGGCCGGTCGGCACCATCCTCAACACTAGAGCAGCCCGCTTCCCCCCCACATGAACTTGCAAGATCGCGCGACAACGATCCCGATCTTCTAGTGGGCCACATGGTTAGGCAGCTGGCTCGGCGCAGAACACACCGCGATCCACACAGGCGCACCTGGCTCATGCCCCTGGTGGCACTTGGTAGCCTGCTCGGAATCGGTTTGCTCGTGGCTTGGTGGGCATTCCCACCCCCTTAAGCCGCTCGGTATTCAGGCAGCCTCAATTTGCATCCAATGAATCGCGACAATCTCGCTTACCAACCCCCCATTATGAGCCATTTCGTATTTCTGCACGTCAGGAAATGGCCCTCGGCGGACTACATATCTATGAAGGAGTAGCTCTGAGAGTATGATGTGTGGATTGCTGCTCCAGGAATACCTCGCCCACCAAAGGCGTATATTCGACGGAAATGGTTATGGCGCAACTTCATTCCTCCCGCATCTGGAAACCGCTCACTACCCTCGGCATTGTGGCGATCGTCGTGGGCTTGAGTAATGGCGGTCGCATTGCCCAAGCCGGAATTCTGGCTGGACTGACCAGGAGTGTCGGGTTGGCAACCGGGTGGACATGCCCGTCTAGCCCGGCGGATCCCGCCGCCGGTCGATCAGAAGTCAATCTGTTGCAGGTGTTGGCGCGGCTTGATTCGGCTTTCGCCTGCCGTTGGAATACACCGGGCGCTGCGTCCTGGCAGCTCATGGCCGTGGCGGGGGAACCGCTGCAGGCCTTTGGTGATACTTCGCCTCTCTCGTCGCAGAGTGGGCCCGAAAGTGGTATTCTCCCTGACCCTGTTTCCGAACTGGCCTCGCTTCAGGCACCGTCGATTTCCTCGGTGGCCGAGGGGTCCCCACCCAATGCCGATGCCAGCCACGGACTCCATCGCCGCCTCCCCGAACCCGTCAGCCTTGTCATTTGGGCTGTAATCGGCTTCTGCTGGGCCGGACTGCGGTCCCTGCGATCTCGGGCCAATCACCCGTTGGCCGATGGTCTGGGTACAAGCGCACCACACCGCATTCGCGCTGGCCGCGTGAGAATCGCACTGCCATTCTCGAGATCATCGAGCGCGGTCGCTCCCGGGACTAGCTTGACCGGTTCGCTACGGTCAGGCGTCTGGCTCCTAAGAGTACAGAAGCCCGCGGTTTCTCTGCGCATTGCTCCGCAAAGCGACCGAAGCGGACCGTTTCTCCCCAGTTCTCCGGAACTGCTCGCAGACCACACTCCTGCCGGCTTCCGCCCCGCTCTGGAAAGCCGTCGCATCGCTTGCCAATCGCTCAGCAGGATGGTGCGCTGCCGGGAATCGGCCCTTCCAGAGGGCCGTAGCCTGCGTCAAAGCTCGCGCGGTGGTGCATGGCTCCGATCGTTCGCGCCCAAACACGAAGCACACGTTGCGACAAGGATGCCCTCTTGCGGGCAACGTGAGCGAGCCGCGCGACCAAGTCTCGATACGACGCATCAAGGCCCTCTCGCGACTCCTTGCAGGGCAGTTCGACGCGGAAAGCACCGCTAGTAGACTTCGGGACGATTTCCTCGATCGGAACCTCTTCCGCAATCGGCACCCCGATCGGCACCTCAACCAGTTCATCCACCGCGGACTGGATGCTCCTCAGCACAACCTGGCTCTCGGATTGCTCCACCCAGTGACTGGAAATCTGATCTCGCAACGCTTCCAGCATTCCAGCCAACTCTTCGAAATGCGACTGCAAGGCCGCACATTCCTCGGCAAGTTCCTCCAACTGCTGCTGGTGCTGCCGGCTCTGGGCCCCCACAAGCTCTTTCAAATGATCTAGTTCAGCTCGCAACTCGCGAAGCTGGGGTGACTCCTCGCGCGTCAAACGGAAAACGGCCCAGGCTTCCCCAACATTCGGGGACAAGTTGCAGTGGCCCACCGCAGCCCGTTGCCGCCGCGCTGCCGCCGCCGTACTGCGATTCCTTGGAACAGGCTGCAAACGCCCACAACTCCCCCCCGGTTCCGCCACCCTGGAGCTTTCCACGCCCGCCGCGGGCAACGGGGCCTCCGATTGCTCATCCCTCGCATACGCAGCCAGAAGGTAGTCAGCAGCGTCCGCGTCCAGAGACTGGCTAAGCTCATCGCCGGATTGACCCATCGTAATCAAAGTTGCTCCTCCTCTTAGACTAGTCGGTGGGGGCCGAAATCCTCCGAAGCGACCCGCAGGGTCGCGCCTCCTCAGGCGGCTGCCCCACCCTGTCCGTCGTTCGGCGACCTTCTCCGGCCGGTGAGTTTTGTCGCATCGCAGCCTGCCCAAGTCAAGTGGGTAGCGACAATAACCTCAACCTGAGCGAGTGGCGTGCCGAAACGTCCCGACTTCCAAGATCAGCACGCCCCGCAACGGTTTCACGGCCTAGCATGGGACACCCTCGACCAGCCCTCGTCGCGGGAGCATGGACCCTACCTCGCCTCCTGCGGACCCTTCCCCAGGGGCAGAGAAATCGCCCTTCGCTCCGCAACACTACCGATCGGTCACTTCCCAGGCCCAGGCCGACCGGGGAGGGCAGGCCAGTGCGCGCTGGAGCACCGGAGGCGACGTGAAGCTTTCCTGCGGCCCCTCCGCGGTGAGTGGCGTGATCCGTACTTCCGCACCGGAAAACCCGTACGGCCGAAGGTCGTACTCAACACGCGCCGTCACCGGACTCGCATCGACGTTGACAAACATCAGCACCAGACGGCTTTCGGCCGGCCGGTGCCAGGCGCCGGCCATGACGGCGTCGGTCGTCACCCACGTCGGCCCGCTCCACTGCCAGTCCGCTCGAACCGTGGGGATCGTGCCGGTCAGCTTCGGCGGCCGCGCCATCTCGCCCGCATAGAAGTAGCGCCGCAGCTGCCGCCGCAGCCGGACCACGTTGCCGGAGGAATGCCGCGTTCTCCTTTTCCCCGACCACTCCCGGCGCTGATCCAGCCGATCTGCTCGCCAAAGACCAGTTGCTGGCCGGCCTTCATGCGCAGGGCCAGGTCCTTCGTCTCGCCGCCGCCGATACGCGCGGCCGAACATCTGCACCGCCCCGCCATACACGGCCGGAAAAGCCGGGACCTGCCCGTCGTACTGCCAGTGCCACGTCAGGTAGCCGTCGAACACGTGGATGTACGGCTCGCCGTTGCACTCGGTGGTCAACATCCGGTCCGTGGGCATCGCCTGCGCGGATCGCCGTCCAGCAGCTTCCCAATAGCCTTCCGTCCACCAGTGCCCGCCGCCCAGCGGGTGGCCGTGCGAAGGGTCGAAGCACAGCGTCGGCTGCGCCGCGGCGATCTGGTCGATGTACACGCCCTGACGCCGCATTCGTTCATCAACCGCAGTACGATCTCGCGCACTTCTGCTTCGCCACAGCTCGGTGGCTGGGCACATCACGCCCAGCCGCACCGGAGCTGCCGTCCGTCTCCTTGCTGCCGTAGGTCTCGACGTACGGCTCGCCGCTTCTCGTCCTTGCGTGACCGCCGGCCTGGCCACCTTGGTGAACTCGAAATCCTCCGTCGCCCTCGTCGCGCGTGTCCCACAGCCGGCCGTTGATGTACGGCATGACGTACACGCCCGCCGCTTCCAGAGTCGCGCACGCCCTCGGCGAAGCCGGGCTTCGTGCGGGAAGTAGTGCGGGTAGTCGTTGTCGAACGGAATCTGGTGCCAGTTGTACCAGTGCACGCCGGCCGGACTCCAAGGTACTTCGGCGAACCGCTTGCACCTCGGCACCACTCGCTCGGGCGCCCGCTCGCCCAGCGCCCAGCCGGACAACTCGCGCATCCACGGCGGCGTGTCCGCACGGCCGTCGGGGCCAAGCTCGCGGATACCACTTGGCCTCGCTGCCGCACCCAGTCGCGGTAGGCGATCGGCCGCGTCGAACCAGTCGCCGCGCAGCAGTTGCCAGACCGCCTCGCCGCTGCAGCACGAAACGATCGCCGGCTTGGCCCATGTCCGGCCGCCGGATGGTCGAACGCCAACACCACCGAGTGCTCGGCCGGCCGGCGACTCGCACCGGAGGTCCTTCGTGCTGCCCCAGGGATCGTGCACGGCGACGTACAGACCCGTCTGCGCGCGGTCTCGTCGTAGGCGGCCAGGAACTGCATGCTCGTCCAGCCGCCGGGATAGGTACCCGAGAAGCGAAACGCCCGCTGCCAAACGCCGCGTTGCACCTCGCCGGCCGCTTTGGGAAAGAGCACTGCCGCCTGCGGCCCCAAGTCCGCAACCGCCACCTGCGGAAACACCACGCGCAGACTCCCCAGGCGCAGGCGCTCCCTCGACCGCAAGCTTCCAGCGAAACGCCTCGCGTTCGTCGTCGGCCACCAGCGCACGATCACGCGCAACCCTCCCAGCCGCTTCTCCAGCGGCTGTTGCCACCGCAGCACCAATTCCCGCCCCTCGCCCGCATCCGCCCGGAAATCGGCGAAACCCGCGTCGGATTCCAAACGCAGTTCCTCCTTGCGCTCCGCGTTGCGCAGCGTGAGGGCGAACAGCGGCAAACACCGCGGGGGTGCAAGCCGTACGTCCGCCTTCGAGTCGAACAGGCTCAACAATCGCGGCCCATCGAGAATCAATCCCAGGTCCCCGGCATTCAGTACGCTCCAGCTCTTCGGCCTCTTTCCGGCTGCCGCCGCGACCGCTTCCGACAAACGCCCCTGCAACTCGAGCTGCTCCGCCCCAAGCACCTGCCACCACGACTGCCGCCGAACCTCGGGCGCTGCCCCCGCCAACCGACGCCGCGCAGCCTCGATCGCGCGCGCACCGAATCGACGGTCACCATCGCGCAGGCCGCCGATCGGAGTCTTCATCGCTTGCTGCATCGCCTCGACCGGCCGGCCTGCACCGATCCAGAGCCAAGCCGAGTATTCCTTCCGCGTGCTGCTCCACGGCTGCCATGCCTCGTCGCCGTGCGCCTGCAAGTAACTCCCCTTTCCGCCGTCATACAACAACGCCTGCGCGCAACGAAACATCCCGATCCCCTGCACGCCGTCGTGGACCAGCCCCCATTCGGAACGCGGAATGCTCTTCATCGTGCCGGCGAACTGCCCCTCTTCGAACGGCTCCCCACCCGCCCAGGCGCAAAGACCTCACCGGGGTAATTCAATTCCAGGAAGTGCGTCTCGTCCCATCGCGCCGCGCTCGCCTGCCGCAGCGTCGCCCTGACGTAGACCAGAGAAGGCTCGCGAAAATAGTACCAGTCGTACACGGCCTCAGGCCGGGATTCGGGCTGTTTGCCTCCCCGCACGTAGCGCACGTGCACGCGCACGACCGTACACAGCGGCCCTTCCGCAATGCGCTCCACGCGCGGCTCCGGATCATCGCACGCGCAGAAAGCTCCCTCGCTCGCGGTGATGCAGGCGGTTGTTCCACCGCATCGTGTCAAAGACCTTGCCGCTGGGGCGAAAGGTGATTCGCCAAGGAAATCCGCCCTGTCGCTTGCCATCGTGCTCTGCCGTGTATGCCGCGGTCGAAACCACTCCGTTCCACGGTGCCCGCGGAGAATCCTCCTTTCCGAATGCCAGCTTCAGCCGCGAAGTACCGCCGCGCGTCGCTCGAAACACCAACGTTCCCTCGCCCCGCTCCAAACCGTCGAAATCGGGATCGGGCACGAATTCGAGCGGCACGGGTTGACCGCCGGCGGCATCCACCGCGCGAATCCCCTCAGCCGTTACGCGAGCCGTCTTGCACCAGCGGAGCGCCGGCCCCAGATCGACGCGCGCAGTCACGAGCGCCCGGCCCTCGGGGTCTCAACCTCCACAAGCACCTCGTCGGCCCACGACCAGCTCCCCACCGCCATCAGGACCCATGCATACACCAAGACGCCAATGCGGTTTCTCATCGCCGTATCCCTTTTCTGCAAATGCGGCCCCGCTACTGCCTGCGAATCCGCGTGAACCGCTCGGTCTGCTCGCGGATCGCCCGCTCGGTGGGCAGCCGTTCCATCGAACTGGCCCCGTAGAAGCCGTCGACCTCCGGGCAGTGCTCGAGGATGAACGCGGCGTCGTCCGGCTCGGCGATCGGGCCGCCGTGGCAGAGCACGATCACGTCGCGGCGCACTCGCGCGCGCGGCGCGCGGCAATGGCGTCGATCAGCGGCACGCAGTCGGTCGAGCGTCTTGGCCGTCTGCGCCCCGATCGAGCCGGACGTCGTCAGCCCCATGTGCGCGACCAGGATGTCGGCCCCGGCTCCGGTCATTGCGCGCCGCTTCGTCGGGGTTGAACACGTAGGGCGTGGTCAGCAGGTCCATCTCGCTGGGCCAGGCGGATCATCTCCACCTCGCGCGCGTAGCCCATGTTCGGTCTCCTCCAGGTTCGCGCGGAACGTGCCGTCGATCAGGCCGACCGTGGGAAAGTTCTGCACGCCGGCGAAACCCACGTCTTTGATCTGCGGCGAGAAAGCGGTCCATGCAGCCGCATCGGGTCGGTGCCGCACACGCCGGCCAGCACGGGCGTGCGCCGGACGACCGGCAGCACTTCGTCGGCCATCTCCATCACGATCGCGTTGGCGTCGCCATAGGGCATCAGCCCGGCCAGCGAGCCGTGTCCGGCCATGCGGAAGCGGCCCGAGTTGTAGATCACGATCAGGTCGATGCCGCCGGCCTCTTCGAACTTCGCGCTGATGCCGGTGCCCGCCCCGCCGCCGATGATCGGCCGTCCCTCGGCGATCTTCTCGCGGAAACGCTCCAGAATCGTGCTCTGGCTTCGCCCATAACCGTTCCCCCTCCGCGTAACGCGTTGCTGGCTCGCCTATTTCGGCGCAGCCTTGCCATCAGGTCCAGCAGCGTCTCGGCGCAACACCGCGCGAACTGGGGATCGTTCACGTTGCCGTCCATCTCGATCACCGGGATATCCCGCCGCAGGTTCCGCTTGAGCGACTCGCACAGCGCCTGATCGGCCTCGGGCCACCAGAAGGGCCCGCCCGGCGAGTCGATCATGCTCAGCCCTTCGCAGCGGCAGCAGGACCGTGACCGGACCCGTGCTGCGCGTTGAGCTTCTCGGCCAGGATCTCGCCCAGCCGGCGGCATTCCTCCGGCGTGGTCCGCATCAGCGTGACGTTGGGATTGTGCTGGATAGAACGTCCGGCCCTGGAACTTCGCCGGCACCGGTTTCGGAGCCCAGAAGTTCACCATGTCGAGGCAGCCGGGCGCGACGACCGCCGGCACCGCCGCCGCGCCGCGGCCTCCAGCCGCGTCGGCCCCGCCGCCAGCACGCCGCCCACCAGCTCGTCGGCCCATTCGGTGGTGGTGATGTCGAGCACGCCGGCAACCAGGCCCGCCTCGATCAGGCTCTCCATCGTGCGGCCGCCGGTGCCGGTGGCGTGGAACACCAGCACTTCGTAGCCGGCCTGCTTCGAGGATCGCCTTGGCGGCCTCGACGCAGGGCGTCGTGTTGCCGAACATCGAGGCGACGACCAGCGGCTTGTCCTCACCGGCGGCACTTCGGTCTCCACCATGCCGCAGATCGCCCCGGCGGCGCGCGCGAAAACCTCGCGGCTGATGCGGTTGATGCCCGCCACGTCCACGATGCTGGGGATCATCACGATGTCCTTGACGCCGACGTAGCCCGAGACGTCGCCGCCGGCCACGGTGGAGACCATCACCTTGGGCACGCCCAGCGGGAAGCGTGCCGCATGGCCGCGCAGGCCACCGACGTTCCGCCTCCTCCCCCTAAGGCCAGGATGCCGTCGAATCGCTTCTCGGCGAACATCCGTGGCACGATCACCGCCGCGCCCGCGCCATCGCCGCGACCGCCTCGCCCCGATCATGGCGACGTAGCAACTCCTCGAGTTCGATTCCGGCTGCCCGGGCTACGTCCCGCCGCGATACGTCCGCCTCGAGAATCCGCGGCTCCATCACCCCCACGTCCACGACGATCGTCCGGTGCCCCCGCGCCTCGATGCACTGCTTCACAAAGGCGTATTCCGCCCCCTTGCTGTCCAGCGTCCCCAACAAGGCAATCGTCTTCGGCATGGCCTTCCTCACCGGCATTCCGTGCTGCATGATGAGGGCTGCGCCGGAGGGAATCAAGGGGGTCGCCAATCGCGGCCCTTCGCGACACATCGGGAGGGGCGCTTCGAGCTGCCCCTAACGAGCCCCGCCCAGCCAATGCACGAAGCCGACGAGCGGGAGGCCGAAAGACAACGCCATGCGGCCAGGCAGTACCGATCATTCACAATGCCGAAGTCAACAGAATCTCCGGCGGCGTCGCGATTCCGCGGCCGTCTCATCCCGCAACCGCGCTTCGGCGCCGAGTGCCTAGCGATTGCGACGCAGCGCCATCAGTCGAAACCGCTGCACACGCCCACCAGCCGGCGCCGTTTCGTACTCCAGCAGCTTGACCAGGTCTGAACCGGTTCCACCAGCCCCAACGGCGTCAACATACTGACTGAGCGAGCCCGCGCACGGTCCCGCTTCCACGTCGTCCACCAGCAACACGTGCGTAAACTCCCCCTCCTCGAATTCCAGCGCCCAGGGGTTCCGCCCCGCGGGGTGCGCACCCTCGCAGGGCCGCGGGCGATAACCGTCGGCACATGCCGAGCGACAATTGAAGTAGAACAACCGCGGGGTATCGCTCAACAGCCGGGCGGACGCTGGAAATACCCGATTGGAGATCTCGGCGGCCTGCCATGTCGGCTCGCACCGGCTCAGATACTCCTCGCGACTCTCCCACCCCATGGCCACGGCCACGCGGTCGCGCACTTCGTAAAGCGTCGTTCCGGCGGCAAGCGCAATCAGTCCGGCGAAGGCCCCCGCCGCAAGCCGTCGCGGACCGGGCGCCATGCGCCGCATCTCCATCCACACCCACACCGCAGCCACGGCCACGGCCGGAACCACCGCCAACAGCAATTGCGGATCGCTCTCCGCCCCATACCAGATCGCGGCATACACACATGCCACCGCAAACAGCACGCCCAGCCCGCGAAGCCTTCGCGCAATGAGCACCCCGGGCACCGCCGCGGGCAGCATGGCGCCCAAGCCATAGGCCGCTGCGTGCCGATCGGGAGTCATCGCAAAGGAAAGCTGCCGCTCGCCCGGCGCAATCTCTCCGCTGCATCCGTTGAAATCCCCGGCGTTCCAGCCCGCCGCCTCTGCCAGCAAACCGGCATACCGCGGCACCCCCATCGCCGCCACCGCCACGAGCAGGCTTGCCGTGCCGATAGTCAAAATCCTTCGACGATGCGGCTGGTGGAGCCACGCCCACGTCACCGAGACGGCCATGGCCGCAAAATACGCGGCGGCGAACGGCCGGGCGTCCAAAGCCACTGCGGCCATCACCGCGCCTGCCACAAGCCATGCTCCCGAACGGCCCTCGATCGTCCCCCGCCACCAGGCCGTCAGCGCAAGCGTGGCACCCACGCTCAACAGGATCGCATCACTCGGTCCGCCCGGTTGCTCCGCGGCGGGCACCAAAAGTACCACGGGCACGACGAGCCATGCCCACGGGCGCCCCACGATCGGAGTCGCCAGGACCACCGCCGCCAGGCTCAACAGTGCGACCAGCGCCGCGTGCAGCAATTGAACTGCGACCGGGCCGTTCAGCGCCAATGCCCAAGCGTCCCAGTGCGTGGCCAACAGCGACGCCTGGCCGCGCGACGCCTCGTCCCAGACCGTGGCAATCCCGCCCTCGCCCAGCAAAGCTTTCGCCAGGTCCCAGTGTCTGCCCATCGTCGGTCCGGCCGGCAGCGCCAAGGCGGCAAGCACCAAACTGAGGCAAGCCGCCGCGGTGGCCAGAAACATGCCCCAAGCCACTCCCACCGGCATCGCCGCACCCGGCGACATCGAGTCGCCCGCGCCGTCTCGTTCCTCTGATCCCGTCGCGTCGCCCGACGCTTGGCCGAAGGCAGCCCCCACGCGCACCGTGCGGGCCGCGCCCCCACACGCACCCAACCAATGTGCCCCCCGCGATGACGCCCGGCCAAAGCGCGCCGAGTTGCCCGAACCCCAGAAGCAGAAAACCGGCGACGGCGAGTCCCAGCCCCAGCGACCAGACTCCGATCTCCAGCCGATCTTCCACCTCCAACCGCAGCGCCAACGATCACCGGCCGGCCAAGCCCGTACGCAGTCACGAGCAGGGTGGCGCAGGCCAGCACCGAGGCAAGATGCTCGACCAGGGCACTCACGGGACCAGTCCGAGCAGGTAGACACAGAACCCCACGAGCATCGCGCTCACCCAGCCCGCAAACAGCCAGGCGCGCCACACCGGCACGGCCGCCGGTGCCGAGAAGTCGTCGCGCCCGGCGGCCGAGCCCAGCAGCGTCTCGGCCACGATCCGCCGCGCCGCGCACAGCCGCGCGCACGGTTGCTGAGTCATACTCCTTCTCGCGCAAAGGCGAGATCATTCCCTTCTCCTCTTGAGGCCCGCATTGCCCATGAAGGCCGGGCGGCCAGGGGAACTCCGGATCGTGAGCCGTTTCGGCTCGCGATCCGGCATGGATCGCAAACATGGACTGCGCCGGCATCCATAGTGACTCCTGCACTGCTCGTAGAACGAGGGCGACCCAGGGGAGCCCGATTTCCCGGCACAGAAGGCTTTGAACTGTTCCACAATCAACAACGGTACAAGAAACGTTCAGGCCGCCATCCGACTCGCGTGCCCGGCCACCACTCCCAGTAAATCCTCGAAGCGTGCGAGAAACACGTCGGCCGTCGCCTCGGGATCGAAGTTGAACGCAATCGCCATCATTCCCACGTCACGCGCCCCGCCCAGTTCGGCCGCGTCGTGCCCGACAAACGCCGTCTCGTCCATCCTCTGCCCCATCGCTGCCGCTGCCGCGCGGTAGCACATCGGATCGGGCTTGGTCTGCCCCAGGTCGATCGAGGAAATCACCGCGCAGAACATCTCCCCGACCCCAAAGCGTTCGAGGTGCTCGGCCAGCGTGGCCGACGAATACTCCGAATTCGTCAACACCCCCAAGGGAATCCCCAGCGCGTGCAGCCTCGCCAGCGTGGCCTTCACTCCCGGCAAAGGGCGCGCGCTCCCGTTCAACTGCCTCCGCCGCGCCTGGCACGCGGCCTCCACCTCGTCGATCTGCACGCGCGACAATCCCACGGCGCGCAACAGCATCTCGAAGGCGTCGCAAAACGTGCGGCGCCCCCGGTACACCTCGTCGAGGTCGTCCCGGTCCCAAACCTCAGAGAACGCTCGGTAGTTCGTCTGTACCCCCAGACGCCGCAGAAGCTGCAAGAGCCAGGCGCTGCCATAGGGTATCGTCGTACAACACGCCTCCCATGTCGAACAACAGCGCGAGCGCACCGGGCGAGTCGAGCACACCCGCCGGACAAGAGAGCGTCCTGCTCATCGCGTCTCGAATCCTTTCGCGATCCCTTTCCTCACGCCTCGGCCGCGCGAGCGTGCACCGGTTCAGCGCCGCCATGCGCAGCCGCAAAGCCGGCTGGTGATCCAGCAACTCCGCGATCCGCTGCCAGTCCAGCTCTTCTGGCCCCAATGCCTCGAAAATCGCCAAGGCATGCTCCCAGTCTTCTTCCAGATCCACGCGCAACCGCACGTCGTCTCGATCGATCCGATGAGGTATGGGAATCCGCCGGGCGGGGAACTTCTCCGGATGGCGCGACGAGGTAGCGCGTCGCCGTTTCCCGGTCCTCCGTCGCCACGGCGCACCGCGACGCCTTGTGCAATGCCACCGCGCCACCCATTCCGCCCCCATCCCCGACGGCGATGAGATCGCCGGCCGGCCGTCCCGCACGCAATAACTCACGTAATCGTGCCCGCCTTCCTCCGCAGCCAATACCAGCCGGTCAATCAATGCGGGATCGAGAAAGGGATGACCGGAATCGATTCTTGCCATCGCCTCGGCAGGATACTCTTCCAATGCCGCGGCAAAGCAGCCTAACGCGTCCGGCCGACGAGCCGAGTACACCGGCACGTCCAGCGGCACCAGGCCGGCGATAAATTGGTTCTCCGGCGCTTCGTCGGTCACCACAATCACACCGCTGAGGTGCAGACAATCGGTGGCGCGCCGCACCACCCACTCCAAGACCGATTTTCCGCCAAGCTTGCGGCATGCTCGGTCCCGCGCCGCTTGCAGGCGGTAACAAGCGTCCACGATTCCCAGGGTTTTGAGCATCGGCACACCGATCTTTCCGTTTCGTGCCCTTCGTGCGCAAGCCGACCATGCCCCGCGCGCGAATCTAGCGACCAAGGCCCGATCGAGTCAAGATCAACTCATCGCCCATCTCGCCGCCGCGCTCGACGGGAGATCCGATGAACCGCATTCGGCCCACTCAACGCCGCCACCGACGCTCAACCCCGGAAAACCCATCGATGGGCTACGAGCCAAATGCACGAGGGGTTTGATCGGAAGTCGCGGCCTGCGACTTGAGCGGCACATCGGCCAAAGCTCGGCTCACCCTGCCCCTATCCTCCCCACCTTCCGCTTCGCGCTCCGTTGCCCCGTCGGCGCGCGGCAAGTCCCGCCTCGGACAGCTCGCTTCCATGCATGCATTGATAGCGTCGCTCGGCACCGAGCCGCGAACTCGCCTTGGTCCCGCGCTGCCGGGTAGATCAGAATCCGCCCGCCCTCTTTCCCCTCGCTCCACCGAGCCCCATGGACGAGCCCGACTTTCCCGCCGCACGCTCAGCCACCCGAATTCTCATCACCAACGTGGATAGCGTGGTCGGAAGTAACCTCGCGCTCGCACTGGCCGATCGCGCCGAAGTCCGCGGCCTTTGTCGCCACCAGCTCGTTGCGATCCCCGGCGTCACCGTCACGGCATGGCTTTCCGGCGACCTCCCGGCGGTGAGAACCGATCCCAGAACTGCCGCTGGAGCCCTGTGCGACCGGGAAATCACAGCGCCTCCCAAGGTTCTGGGATCGGCTCTAAGAGACTATCCGAAAACTGCCGCAGCGGCCCTATGCGGCCGGAGGATTACAGGGCGGCAGACGGATCTGGGATCGGCTCTAAGACGCTGCGTGGCGCGATGGGCTCCGCAGTGGATCCTCCATTGCGGCCCCTTGGCCTCGTCGAGCTGGGATGCTCCGTCGGAGACGCCCTGGATCGAGGAGGAACTGGCGGTCACGGGCGCTTTGGCCGAACTTGCCCGGCAGTCGTGCGCACGCCTCACCGTCGTCTCCACCGATGCGGTGTTCGCCGGCCCCCGCATGTTTCACGACGAGCAATCTCCGGCCACCTGCGACCTTCCCTTCGCGCGCGCTGCCCGCGCCGTCGAGGAATGTCTCGCCGACCGGCCCGGTGTACTCCTCGTACGCACGCACGCCTACGGCTGGAGCCCCGTCCGCACTCTCACCAGCTTCGCGGAGCGCGTCTGGCAGACGTTATCGGAGAGGGCGCAACCGACGCTCCGGCACCCCCCGCCACGCCACGCCGATCCTGGCTACCGACCTGGCTGAATTGCTCTGGTTGGCCTATCGCCGCGGGTTAGAAGGCCTCTGCCACATGGCCGGGGCCGAACGCACCAGCGCCGCGCGCTTCGCCTACGAATTGGCCCGCACGTTCGGCTGGGACCAACCGGCCGGTCAGTTCCCCGAGCAAGCCGCCTCACGGTCAGCAGCGAGCCAACTGCTCGAAACTTCGCTCGCGACGCGACGCGCAAACGGTACTCGGTCGAGCAATGCCCATGCTCCGCGAGGGGCTCCATCGCCTCGCACGCCAGCGCCAAAATGGCCTCCGCGCCAAACTTCAAGGCCGCGCCGTCGCTGCCGCCTAGCCCCCCATCGATAACGATCCAAGGACTGCCGGAGGACCGTTCGCATCCACCCTGCGTGTCACTTCTTCTCGTCTTCTCCGCCGGGCGGCCGCCCCTTCATCTTCCCCTCCCGCATCTTGCGGAAGAACTCGGCCCGCTTCCGCGGCCTTCTCCGGATCATCGTCAAACCGCTTATCGAAACGCATCTCGGGTTTCCCCGGCGGCTTCGCCTCGACCTTGACCGCGGGTTCCGGAGTCTTCGCCCTCTCCGACTCCGTGGCCCGCAGGTTGTCACCCAGCGGAATCAGGTGCGGTTTGCCTTCCACAACAATCTCAACCTCCCGCTTCCCGATCCGCGCGATTTGACCCTTGAGATCCCCGACCTCGACCGGATCTCCCGCGTGCAGCCGCATCAGTTCGTCGGTCGTGCGCGACTTGAGCCACGCCTCCGGCCGGCCATCCACACCCTCGACAATGCCGGTGACGAAGGCATACTTGCTCGGATCGAACGGGTCTGGCTTGGGCGGTTCGCGGCGCTCGCTCTTCTTCGGCGGGGCATAGGCAGCGAACAAGTTGCGTTCGGCGATCAACTTAAAGGCCCCTTCGGCCGGTAACGCAGTCGCCACCGGCTTCGTGGAAAGCACGTCCTTCCGGTCCACGCCCGTCAGCACCAAGGCGTCCACCGTGATCACCACGTTCAAGTTGCCTGAATTCTCCACCGGATTCAGCGACAGCCGGCGGATCAGGTGCAGATGCCCCGCGGAATAGAAACCGCTGAGGAACTTCGTCACCTGTTCCAGGGTGCCTTGCGCCCGGATCGTGAAGCGGAGATTGCTGTACAAATCCCCGAGCTTGATCTCCTGCGGCCGGTCGATCGTCGGCATGGGCAAGCCCGCCTTCTTCTCCGCCAACTCCCAGAGCCAGTCGCGGTAGAGCGTCTTGGCTAATTCCACGTTCGACGGCAACGATCGCGACTGCCATTCGTCGAGCCGCTGCTTGGCCGCCACGAGACCGTCCAACTCCTTCTGCTTCTTGTCCCGCAGCGATTCCATGCTCGAGCGCTGTGCCTCCAGCTCGCCCAGCGGATTTCCAAACAGTGTGATCGCATACCAACCCACGACCAGAGCCAAGAGGCCGCCGATGATCACCGCCAGGTTGCGTTCCCGCTTGTTCATCGTCATAGCTGCGCACCCCGGCTCTTCGCCCGCGACTTCCCCAAAGTCTTCGTCTTGGCCTTCGGCTTCTCCTCTCCTAACGCTACCTTGCTGCTGAGTTGAAGCTTATAGATGTCGTGATTGTGCGCTCCGCACTCCGCTCTCGCTCTGAGGCCGGTGGCGCGTTGCGCAGCTTCTGCTCCGCCGTGCGCACCGCGTCCGACGACTTGGCCAGCATTTGAAACTTCATTTCCGGCCCGCTCGGCTCCAGCGCGAGCGTCAGGTCGGTCACCATCGCTTCCGCCGCCGGCGGAAATCGCTCCGAAAGCCAACGCAGCTCCTCCAGCCACATCGCGTCGCCCGAACGCCATTTCTCCACCGCCTCGACGGCCGTCCGGACCCGGGCGTGCTTGCCGATCTCCGCATCGAGCTGAGTCACATCTGCCTGCAGCGTGTCGACCTGCGCCCACAACTCGCGGCGCTCGAACCACACGAACAGGAACACCGCCAGAGCGAGCGCGGCAATTCCGCCCCCCGCCAACGCGAAGGTCCGCCTTCGGCTCGGAGGCACCGGCCGTTGCCGCGGATGAAGAAAATCGACCGCGGGGCGTCCTGCCGCAGTTCGTCCACCAGCATTCCCAGAAGCGGCGCAAAGCGCCCGGGATGCTCCGGCCGCGCCCGCGCCAACTCGCCCTCCAGCTTCAGACCCGAGAACGGATCGAACAGCGCAGCGGGCATGCGAGAGCCGCTCGATCGATCTGCTGTGCCAGCGCCGCGTGCGCGGTCGCCGCTGCCGCACAGCACGATCGACTCGACGCGCCGGCCGCCCAACTGGTTTTGCACCGCGGCCATCGTGCGGCGCATCTCCGCGATCAGACTGGCCGCACCTCGGCGTCGGCCAGCGGATCGGCGGCCAGCCGCGCGGTGCGGAGGAAGATCACCTTGCGGTCGATCATCACCGTCAGGTCGGTCTCCTCGGCCATCAGATCGACCAACAGGCGGACGCGGAGGCCGGCCGTCGGTCTGCTGGCGGCAATAGAGCGACGCCGCCGCATACGGCCGCAAGACCATACGCCGCGGCTTCAGTCCCACCGCATGCAGGTCTTTGCAATCTGCTCGACCTGCTCCGGTGCCATCGCCGCCGCCAGCACCGTCCGCGGCTGCGCTCGGATCCTCGTCGATCGGCACGAAGTCCAACGCCCAGTCTTCCTGCATCGCGTTGAACTCGCGCAACGCCTGGAAGCGGACCATGTCGGGCAGATCCTCGTCCGGAGCCGGCGGGCATCGTGAGCTGCCGCAACTCGATGTTGGTCCGGCCGATCGCCACCAGGGCTTCCCGACGACCGATGCCCCGCGCCGCCAGACGCCGCCGTCGATCCGCTGCCGCAGGATCGACCGGCGGCGCATCGTCCCCGGGCTGGCTCGGCCGCAGGCTCACCGCAAACGCCTGCTCGACGACACCTCCTTGCCCCGCGTCGCGGCCACCGCCAGCGCGCCTCTTGATCGTTCCATTCCAGTGCAAGGAATCGTGGCATCGAGTTGCTTCCCCTGGTGTACCGCCAAACCGAATAGAGCCGGGCTGGGCCGTCCCGGAACCGCACGCCTTCCCCCGTCGACCGGCGGGAAGTTCACTCATGGACCGGTCACAGACCAACCCCCAGCGTCTCGAGGCTGTATCCACGGCCCAAGTGCGTCATATCTCTCCAGAATATCACCCCGGGGGGCTGGGTGGTAGCATTAATCACCGCCTCGATTCGAGCGTGCAGCCCCCCTTGGTCGAAATACCCCACCGACTGGACCCGAAAAACGTGCCCCCCACCCGTGAGATACGGGATCATCTTTTTCATCTGGTCCAGCTTCACCACCCCTTCCTCCAGCAGCCAGGTCTCGTACCGCCGATTCGGGTCGGCCTGGGCCGGATCGGGCTGCCGCAGCGAGATAATCTGATCGGCAATCTCGCTGGTCATCTCCGGAACCCCCATGAGCAGAGTCCGCGGGGCCAGGTTGATGTTCAGTCTCCCCGGGATCACCGGCTGGTCGTACGCGCTCAAGTTCTCCATCAACTTCGGCAAGTACGAAGCCATCGCCCCGCTCTCGTCCGGAAACGGCGTCTCCAGAATCGACGCCGTCTTCTCCTCCTTGAACGTCACGCGGACCGGCGAGCCGATCAGATCGAGAACCGTCTTCAGCTTCACCTTCCCCTTCTGCGTCAAATCGAGCGTGCCACTGGTCACCCGCGGCTCGGCCTTGCTCCCTTGCCCGGCTTTGCTCGATTTTCCCGATTGGCTTTCCTTGTACGGGCCGTTCTGGCGGTATGCGACGATGAACGTGGCCGACTGCTCGTCGAGAACCTCGCTCAACTCGTCGAACAGTTTCTCCATGTCATCGCCGTTGACGTTGATCCGCCGCCGGCCGTCGGGCCTCGTGTTGGCTTCCATGCTGTGCAGCGTGAGGTAGGCCGACCACCCCCGGTCCATCGAGCCGTCCTCGTTGCTGGCGTCCATCAGCATCTCGCTGCCCGCCTCGCCCGGATCGATCACGCCGTTGCGGTTCGCATCCATCCCGAACAGTAGCGCGGGCGTCACCCCCTGCACCATCAACAACTCTTCCAACGTATCGATCGGCCCATTCTGGGCGCGTAAGGCGGAATGCGCATCGAGTAGCTCTCCACCTCCGCCCCGAACTCGCGCGGCTCGTCGTCCGGATCAATCCAGTCCAGAATCCCGTCGGCCATTTGCTCGGTCATCCCCGGCAGAGCCATCAGCACCTGCCGAGCCCCCCCCGAGACCATCTTGTCGGCTAGCAGCAGCGCATTGACGTTCAGTTTCGCCGACTCGTCTTCCAGTCCGAAGCGAATCCCCATCGACTGCCCGTCTTCCGTCAGAGGAGCCATGAGACTGAACCTCGCCTGTTCCCTCGCGGTCCCAGCGGGATTGACCGCCGCGGCGGCGGAAGAGCTCCTCATTGTTGTAGCAGCCCCCATACTGCTGCTGGATCTCCGCGTCCAGCGCGAGCATTGCGCGCGCCAACTCGATCCCCGACTCGGCGGCGGCTCGCGCCTGCGCCTGGCGCACCGAAAGCATCGTCGCCTGGCGTTCCGTCACCATCAGGTGCGCAAGGTCAGCGCAGCCAGCGACAACAGCGCCACCACGACGAGCACTACCAGGAGCACCATGCCCGGCCGCGGTCCGAGCGGTCGCCGTCGCCGTTTCATGTCTATGCGCCTCGTCATCGACCCGACTTGCCACCGCCTGAACCGCCGCCGCTCGATTTGCCGCCTGAACCGCCGCCGCTCGATTTGCCGCCTGAACCGCCGCCGCTCGATTTGCCGCCTGAACCACCGCCGGACGTGCCTCCCTTCGAGCTGCTCGAACCTCCGCTCGACGTGCCCCCCTGACCCAGAACTCGACGAGCCGCCGCTCCCCGAGCCACTGCTACTCTCGCCTTCAGTCGATCCTTCGGTCGAACCCTCCTCGGAAGTCGTCGTCGAGCCCGGCAGCATCACCGGTTCCGAGTTCGACAGCCGCACCACCAGGCTGTAGATCAGCAGTTGCTCGCTTTCGTCCGCCACGTCGGATCCCAGGCTCCAGATCCGCGACGCCTGACCCTGCTGCGTCTTGGGCCTGATCGCCACGCTGATCTTGACTGCGCGGGGAAGCGATCCCATCGCGCTGGAATCCCACATGTCGGTCCACGACTCGCCGTCGAAATACTCCAGCGCGATCTGAGCGATCTCCGGGGCAAGCGACTCGGTCCCGGCCAACCCTTCGTCGATTCCTCCCATCGCGCCCATGTACACCGTGGAAGCCCGGTCCAACTCGCGTCGCATCAGGCCCACTGCCGCTTCCGGCCCCAGCGACAAGTCTCCCGTAGGCGGAATGACGAAGTAGGTCACGGTCTTCACGCCGCCGGGAGGTGTCCCCTCCAGAGTCTCTCCCCCCATCGCCATCTGCGCGGCGAATTCGTCGAGACGCGCAATCCGGCTCACGTCGACCTGCAGTGCATCGGGCGTCCCGTAGACGCCGGGTACCGCCTGCGGCACCGTCGAACTGACGATCTCCGCCGTTTCCGCGCTGACGACTTCGCCCGACGTGCCCGCGGTGCTCGAGCCGTCCGTCGTCGAGGATTCCGAGGAACTCGGCGATTGGGTCCCGTCTCCGGCAGTCTCTTCCTCAGCCGGCGCGGTCTCCTCCTCCATGCTCAACTCTTCTTCCGAACTGCCCGTCGATTCGTCGCCCGCAAACGTCTCCGGGAAACATTCCTCCAGCTTCAACGGATCGGGCCGCACGGCGTTTCGCAGATCGGTGGCAATGCGCTGAAGCACGGCACGCGCAAGCTGTCCTTCTTCCACGCGCGTCCGACTCCGCTCCAGCACGCGAAGGTGAAAATCGATCGCCATCGCCAGTGCCACAATCACCAGCGAGGAAAGCCCCAAGGCCAGCAGCACCTCCAACAGCGTAAACCCCCTGCGCACCCGGATTGGCTGCGCAAAGGACTGCAGCGTCATCGGCCTCACTTCATTCGGGTCACGAGCCATTTTGCCCCCCTCCGCTGCTGGACGATGCGCCGCTCGACTCCGTGTCTTGCTCCAGCGACGCCCATTGCAGGCTCGGATCGAGCATCCACCGCACGAGCGTGCACTGCACCGGCCGACTCTGCGAGGGGATGTCCTGGACCACGGTCACCGCGACCGAAATCAGACCCGGCTGCCCCGTTTCGGATACTTCGATCGAGTACAACCATCCGGTCTCCCCCGGCACCTCGATCGTCTCGACGGGCAGTCCCTGGACCGTCTCCGGCAATTCCGCCCCCGCGACAATCTCGGCCATCTTGCTCTCGCAAATCAACTGGGCGCAGGCCAGCTCGCGCGCAATGCGCGTGTTTTCCAGCCCCTGCCGCGCCAGCTCTCCCAATACGGCAATGGCGCCGCTCAAGATCGCCAGAGCCAGAATCACCTCGAGCAGTGAGAAAGCCCGGCGGTTCATGGCATGACCCCTCCGGGCTGGACCGGCCCGACGCTCGCCACGCCGGTCAATCCCCGCAGAACGATCTCGATCACGGCGCCGTGTTCGTTCCGCAACTGGAGCACTGCGCTGGAGGTCGTGCCGTCGGGATAGAAGAAAATCGGTGCGGCCATCGCCATCTCCCCGTCGAGCGGAACTGCGGTCGCGTCGATCGCTGCCGGCGCGTATCGGCCTTGGTCTCGCCTCCCAGGAAGAAAATCTTCTCCGGCAGGCGGTGCTCCTCCGGCCGGCACGCCGCCGGCTCGCCCGTCGCTTCCGTCGCGTACGCCCCCTCTTCGCCGGAGTCCGCCTCGAGCGCGAACTCCGGAGTCACCTGCGATTGCACCGCATAGCGTTCGCCGTCCGGCGTGTAACTGAACCCGTACACGCGCCCCGTCGTGATCGCCTTCACCCGCGCTGCACCAGTGCGTGCGGACCTGGTCGGCCGCTTTGCGCAACCGCTCATTGGCCATCGGCCGTTCCAGCAACGGCCAGGCCATGGTGCCCAGAATCACCACCAGGCACAGCACCAGGAGCATTTCCATCAGCGTAAATGCTCGCCGGCTCGCGCAGCCCTCGCACTGCGTGGTCGATTATCACCGCCGTCATTCCCAGTTGCCGACGTCGTCATCGTTGTTCGCGATCCCGTCCGGACCGAAGGAATACATCCGCGGCATCTCCTCGGGGTTGAGATACTCGTACTGGTAGGGCCGACCCCACCGGATCCGCGGTAACCTGTCTCCTCAAGTAGGGGCCTTCCCAGGAGCCGCCTCCCCCCGCGTCCATCGGCGGCTGCCAAAGCCCTTCCAGGGTCGGCGGATAGTCCGACATGTTCATGTGATACGCCTCCAGCGCGCTCTCGAACGCGCCGATCTGCGCACGGGCCGCGTGCATGTACGCGCTCCGTTGCAGCGACTGGTACGCCGGCACGGCCATCCCGGCGAGGATCACCAGGATCACCAGCACCAGCATCACTTCCATCAGCGTGAAGCCGCGCGGCGTTGCGGTGTGATTCGGGTCATGTTCCACTGTCTCCATTTCCTCGTAGGCAGTTTCCTGCTATCTGAATGGTCGTACTCATCTTGATCACGGGCAGCAACAGGCGCGATCACCAGCACCAGCACGACGCCGGCCAGCATCAGCAGCATGATCGGCTCCAGCAGGCGCACGGCCAGGTCCAGTTGCCGCCACGTCCGGCGTTCCAGCGAGTCGGCGACCTGCAGCAGGACGGTCTCCAGCGTGTTCGATTCCTCGGCCACGGAGATCATCTCGACCACCGTCGGGCGGAAAGTGGCCGCAGGCCGCCAGCGGGCCGGCCAGACGCTGGCCGGCCGAGATATTCTCGGTCGCCGTTCAGGATCGCCGCGGCCAGCACGCGGTTGCCCGTCGCGTCGCTGGAGATCTCCAGCGACCGGAGGATCGGCACGCCGTTGTGCAGCAGCGTGCCCAGCACGCGGCAGAAGCGGGCCACGGCCAGGCTGCAGGAAGACGCTGCCGACCATCGGCAGCTTGATCTTGACCCGGTCGACGCCACAGCCGGCCCACGTCGGTCACGAGCCACCTGCCGGAAGAAGCAGCCGCCGAGCGATCAGGCCGATCAGAGGATCCACAGTCCCGAGCGCTGCATGAACGCGTGGCTCGTTCCGAGAACCAGTCGGTCACCACCGGCAATTCGCCGCGCTGCGCGCAGATCGTCGAACAGGTTCTCGAACTGGGGGACGAAGAAGATCATCAGCACGATGACCACGACCGCGTCCCGACGACGGCCAGGAACACGGGATAGGCCATCGCCCCGATCGTCCGCTTCTTCAGGTCGTCCTGGGTCTCGGTGAACTCGGCGACCCGGGCCAGGGCCTCTTCCAGGAAACCTCCCTCGCCGCCGGCGCGGACCATGCTGATCGCCATCTCGCCGAAGACGCCGCGGAAAGCGGGCCATCGCCTCGGCCAGCGACGCCCCCTCTTCGACGTGCATGGTGCGATCTCGCCCAGCACCTCCTTCAGGCCGGCGTGCGTCGATCTGCTGCCGGAGCACATCCAGCGCTCGCAGCAGCGGCACGCCGCTCCGCAAGCAGGTCGGCCAATTGGCCGAACATCGATCGCCAGCAGCTGGGCCGACACGCGGCGGACGTCTTCTCGGCGTCTGAGCCGCGCTGCCGCCGCGTCACCTCCACCGGAAAAAGCGACTCGGCCGGAGATCGCCGCCAGCGCCTCGCGGCGCGTTGCCGCCGTGATCGTGCCGGTCACGCGCTGACCGCTGTCGTCCCGGGCAACGTAGCGAATTCGGCCATGGTGCGAACTCAGAGGTCTCGACGGGCTGAGACGACTGCACGTGCGACGTAGATGACGTCGTGCAATCGGTCCGAGGCGGCTAGTGCTGCGCGTCGCTTCGCGGCTCGGCTGCACTGGCGGTCATCGCACTTACTCGTCGGCCTTCGTGATCCGCACGACTTCCTCGATGCTGCCGGCCGGCGAGGACCTTCACCCAGCCGTCCTCGCGGAGCGTGCGCATCCCCTCGGCGATCGCCGGCCTGCTTGATCGCCCAGGTGCTCTCGCGGTCGTGGGCAAGCTCGCGGATCGCTTCGTGGTGACCAGCAGTTCGAACAGGCCCACCCGCCCCCGGTAGCCCACCTGCCGGCACTCGCGGCATCCGACCGGACGATAGAGCTCGCCGCCGGCGGCTCCAGCTTCGTCCAAGGGAAAGTCGTTGGGCAGATCCTCCTGCGTCGGCCGGTACGGCTGCTTGCAGCGCCGGGCAGAGCGTGCGCACCAGACGCTGGGCCATCACCGCCTCGACGCGTGCTGGAAACCAGGAACGGCTCGACGCCCATGTCGATCAATCGCGTGTAGGCCCCCGCCGCGTCGTTGGTGTGCAGCGTGCTGAACACCAGGTGGCCGGTCAGCGACGCCTGGATCGCGTTCTCCGCCGTCTCCAGGTCGCGGATTTCGCCGATGAGCATGATGTCCGGGTCGTGACGCAAAATGCTCCGCAGCGAATGGGCGAACGTCAGCCCGATCTTCGGATGCACCTGGATCTGGTTGATCCCCGCCAACTGGTACTCGACCGGGTCTTCCGTGGTGATGATCTTGGTCTCGTCGTCGCGGATCTCCAAAAGCGAACTGTAGAGCGTCGTCGTCTTTCCGGAGCCGGTCGGCCCGGTCACCAGGATGATCCCGTGCGGCAGCTGGATCAGTTCGCTGGAACGTCCCGTAGAGGTCCGGCTCCATGCCGAGCTTGCGCGAGGGAGAACTCCATCGCCCCCTTGTCCGAGCAAACGCAGCACGATGCCTTCGCCGTGGATCATGGGGATGACGGAGACGCGGACGTCGACCTCGCGGCCCGACACCTTGCAGCTGGATGCGGCCGTCCTGCGGCAGACGCCGCTCGGCGATGTTCAGCCGGGCCATGATCTTCAAGCGGCTGATGATCGCCGCCTGGAAGCGGTTGATCTCCGGCGGCACCGGCTGCGAGTGCAGCACGCCGTCGATGCGGTAGCGGATCCGCAGCCCGTCCTGCTCCGACTCGATGTGCACGTCGCTGGCCCGCGTCTCGATCGCCTCCAGCAGGATCTCGTTCACCAGCCGGACGACCGACGGCTCCTGGGCCATCTCGGACAGCTCGGAGCCGTCGCGTCTCGATCTGGTCGAGCAGTTCGATGCGCGTCGTCGGCCTGCGCCATCAGCCCTTCGATCGTCTCGCTGCCCACGCCCAGGTGCGTCTTGATGAGCTTGGCGATCTCGCTCCGGCTCGGCCAGCACCGGCACCACCGTCTTGCCGGTCGCCAGGCTCAATTCGTCGAGCGGATAGAGATTGAACGGATCGCTCGTGGCCACGACCAAGCGTGCCGTTGTTCTGCCGGATCGGGAAAAGCCCTTCCCGATAGATGAACCGCGGCGGAAAATCCCTCGAGCAGCGACAGATCGATCTCCGCCTCGGCCAGATCGACGAAGTCCAGCCCGACCTCCTCGCCCAACGCCCGCAGGGCCTGCTCTTCGGTCAAGAAGCCCAACCCCACCGCCGCCTCGTCCAGTCGCGATCCCATCCGTCTGCGCCTGGCGCGACAGCTCCAACTGGCGCTGGTTCAGCAATCCCTTCTTGAGTAGGATTTCACCGGCTTCCATCAGCTGTTTCCTCGAGGCGCTAACACCAGTCCACTCTTCCACCATACGAATCCCTGCGGGACTACGTCCAGCAGTTTTTCCCTTGCGGGGCCTCGCCCCCCGACCGAACCTCCATCACCGCCCAACCATCCCCCCCTCAGCAACCACGACCGACGCAACTCTCGGGCACTGCGCCAACACCCCGATCAATATCTCGTCTATTCAGTAAACCCCTGGTCCCAAGCCAAGTTCCGGGGTGGCGTTCCTACCGTCGGCCCCTTTGGACGCCCCGCCGCTTGACAGGAACTCCGTCACTTACGAAAAAAAACACGCCTTTCGCGGTCCGACAGGCCAGTCATAATGGTTTCATTAGTGTGGAGAAGCGGATACTCATTACGCAATCCACTCTGAAGTAGGGGTAATCAGGGAGGTCTGCCATGGCCATACGCTTCGTCTGGATTCCCATCGCACTTCTTCTGTTGGTCTGGACTGCCGCTTGCGCCCAGCCGCCATTCGAAGGGCGCAGGGACCGCGGAGGTCCTCCCGGCGGAGGGTGGGGAGACCGTGGCGACAGGGGCGGGGGGGGTGATCGTGGCGACCGCGGCAACCACAACCACGAGGCTTCGAACTCCCCACAGCAAGACGCGGAGCGCCGCGCCCAGTTTATGGAAATGATGCTCCGCCGCATGGATAACAACAACGACGGAATCATTTCCCCCGACGAATTGGACCCCCGGCGCAAGGCCTTCTTCGACAGTTACGCGCAGCGCGTGGGCCTGAATCCAAACCAGCCCATCGCCATCTCCGCGTTCAAGGAGGCGGCGATCCGCAGCGCTCAGCAGCAGCCCCAAGCGGCTACCTCTCCGGTCGGCGCTCCTCCGACCGCGACGCCTTCTGGTGCAAGTCCTGCAAAACCGGGCTCCGCGCCGGCTACTTCGACGATCCCAGGCTTTGGCACTCCCGTTCGACCCGGCACCCCAGCGTCGGTTGCCGCGCCAGGCTTCGCCTCGGTCAAACCGTCCTCTCCAATTCCTCCCCAAGCATCCCCACCACGCCAGGGCCCTCCGCAGCCCAACGCCGACAACTCGGCTCGAGTAAAGCAATTTGCCGAAAGCATGATGCGCCAATACGATAAGAACAAGAACGGCCGCCTGGAGAAGGAAGAGTGGAGCCAGATGCGCGAAAACCTCCGCGACGGGGCCGACCGCGACCACGACGGCATCATCACGCAGGAAGAACTCTCGGCCAAACTCCTGGAGTACTCGCAAAAACGCGACGGGGGAGGCCGTTCCGGACGTCCCGACGGCCCGGGCGCAAGCTCCTCCACCGTCCAGCGCAAGTCCTACCGCTTCCTCTCTCCCAGCGAACGCCTCCCCCAGGGACTCCCCGATTGGTTCTCTGAGAAAGATACGAATCAGGATGGGCAGATCTCGATGGCGGAATACTCCCGCGCATGGACCGAGGCAGTGGCCGATGAGTTCGGCAAGTTCGACCTCAACCGCGATGGCGTAGTCACGCCCCGCGAATGCCTCTCCCAGGATAAAATGGCCGCGGC
The DNA here is from genome assembly GCA_963736495.1 of Pirellulales bacterium. Classification (GTDB taxonomy): domain Bacteria; phylum Planctomycetota; class Planctomycetia; order Pirellulales; family Thermoguttaceae; genus CAVTPL01. The sequence goes on from CAVTPL010000007.1 coordinate 110,534, forward strand.
CTCCGAGGGCCGCGGTGATTCCCGCCGCTTCGCCCGAGACCGTGGCGGTCGCAACCGCTGAACAATTCCCTCGCGCATCGCTCGCGACAGCCTGCCGCTCGATCGGGCGGCAGCTTCCCTCTTCGCGGTTTGTCCCGGGAAACCAGGAACCGCGCGCCCGTGCAACCATCCACGGGGCTCGGTCCTGGCTGCCATGGGCTCTTCGCAACTGTCGCGCTTTCGCGTACAACAGCCTTTGCCGTTCGGGGCAGCCGCAAATCGGCAAGAAAGCCGTGTTCGCCGTCCGCTCCACGGGGCAACTCCTCCCAGACGCAAAGGCTGAGAAATCCAATGTTCCTGGAACGTGAGGAGTACATCGAGCAGGCCTTCTTCTTCCGCACGATCCGCGAGCGTTTGGAGCAGGGAATGTCGACCCAGGAGATCCTGACCGCCGCCGGTCAGGAGGCCCTCTCCACGACCAAGCTCCCACTCGCCATCGACTTCATGGCCGGTGAATTGAAGCACACCGGAGCATTTAGCTCGGCCATGGCCCGGCTCGCTCACTACTTCACCCCCTTCCAGACGTTCGTCGTGCGCGAGGCGGAGAAACCCGAGGGCCGATTCGACTTTCGCGTCGCCCTGGAAGTCATGCAGCGCGAGGCCGAGTACCGTGCTCAAGGCGGCTTCCCAGCAAGGAGTCTTCCTCTACGAGTTCGAAACCCTCTGCCGCAACCGCCTGGGCTACGACTACGGGCTGGAGGCCATTGCCGGCGACCCGATCTTCGATGATGCCTGGCGCGCATGGATCGCTACCGTCCGCCATCAGGTCGGAATTGTCGACATCGCCGACATGATCTATGTCCGCAGCGAGCACTATCGCAACAAGCGCGGCGCCCCCGGTAAGCCGGTCCTCTTTGGTGAGAAGGAAGGCAAGATCGCTTTGGCGAATCGCCAGAAGGACCCCCTCTACTTGTTCGCCGCCCTGGCGCGGCATCTGGGATATCCCTCGGTTCCGCGCCAACAGGTGAAAGAGCCCGAAGCTCGATTGGTCACGTTGCTCGCACGAACGGTCGAACGATTGGAGACCCGCCTCAAGCTCCTCGAAGAAGAAATTCGCGGCGGAATCAACCTTTCCCGGTTCTACGGTCAGAAGAACCCTCCAAGTGCTGAAGAGCCGTAGGAGCAATTCCGCCGGCCCAGCCGCCAGTAAACCGCCCGTCATCCCGCTGCGCGGCCGCCGCTGTGACCTCGGCTTTCCGCCACCGGCGAATTCCCGAATTGCCGATTGCCCCCTCTGCCGACCCCGCGAATAATGCTCGCGGTGGCTCAAACCATCCCTACGCGCGCAGGGAAACTGGCCTGACGGCGTGATCTTTACCGCCCCGGGCTCCTGGCTCTGCCGGATTCGTACCGTCATAAGAGTAAGAAGTGGCCGTGGCAGGGGCCGGACTACCGCGGTACGCGTGCGCCTCCGGGCAGAGAGTTCGCCAGAGATCGGAGTCCGCCCGTGGACATCGGCCACAACCTCAGCACCGATTCGGTCCAGCAAGCAGAACCGCTCGCCCCGCTTTGCGTCGAACCCCACGTCCCGGTTCGCGAGGTACTGCAGCGCATGGTCGAGACGGGCCGCGGGGCGGTGCTCGTCTGCCGCCAAGCCCGACTCGAAGGGATCTTCACCGAGCGCGATGCATTGGCCCTACTCGCCTCCCCCACGGAGCTGGATGTCCCCATCGAGCGCTGGATGACCTCTCCCCCCGTCACTCTGGGCGGTGCGGATACCATCGCCGCCGCTGTCGCCAAGATGTCCGCCAAGGGCTACCGACGCCTCCCCATCGTCGACGCCGAAGGCCGCCCGAACGGCTTGCTCGACGTCGCCGGCATCGTCCACTGGCTCGTGCAGCACTTCCCCGCCGCCGTCTACAACCTGCCGCCGGTCCCCAATCCGGCCACGCAGGAGCGGGAAGGACCGTGACCCGAGAACCCACTCAACATGAACGCACAACCGACCAATATCGCACCCGCGGCCGAACCTCATAGTCGCTCTTCGGTCGAACTCGACAGCGCCACGGTCCGCTTCTGCGGCGACTCGGGCGACGGCATGCAGTTGGCCGGCACGCAGTTCACCAACACCTCGGCCCTGGTCGGGCAACGACGTCGCCACGTTCCCCGACTTCCCGGCCGAGATCCGCGCCCCGCGCGGCACGAAGGCCGGCGTGAGCGGCTTCCAGATCCACTTCGCCAGCCGACAAGATCTTCACGCCCGGCGATCAGGTCGACGCCCTGGTGGCGATGAACCCGGCGGCCCTGGTCACCAACCTCGGGGACCTGGTGCCCGGCGGCATCCTGATCGTCAACAACGACGCCTTCGACCAAGCGCGACCTGGAGCAGGCCGGCTACGCAAGCCAATCCGCTCGACGACGGCAGCCTCGACGGCTACCAGCTGTTCCGCGGTCGACATGACCCGGCTCACGCGACTGGCCGTCGAAGGAGCTCGGGCCTGAGCACCAAGGAAGCCGACCGCTGCCGCAACTTCTTCGCGATGGGCCTGGTCTTCTGGCTCTACGACCGCCCGCTGGAGCCGACGCTGCGGTTCATCGACGAGAAGTTCGGCCGCCGCCCGGACGTCGCCGAGGCCAACCGCCGCGCCCTGCAGGCCGGCTACAACTACGGCGAGACGACCGAGGCGTTCGCGCAGCCGCTACCACGTCGACCCGGCCGAGCTGCCGCCCGGCCAGTACCGCAACATCACCGGCAACCAGGCCCTGGCCTGGGGCCTGATGGCCGCCGCCGAAGCTGAGCGGCTGCGAGCTGTTCTACGGCACCTATCCGATCACGCCGGCCAGCGACATCCTGCACGAGCTGTCCAAGCACAAGAACTTCGGCGTCCGCACGTTCCAGGCCGAGGACGAGATCGCCGCGATCACCGCCGCCATCGGCGCCGCCTTCGGCGGCGCGATGGCGCGTCACCGGCACCAGCGGGCCCGGGCATCGTCGCTGAAGGCCGAGGCCATCGGCCTGGCCGTGATGACCGAGCTGCCGCTGCTGGTCATCAACGTGCAGCGCGGCGGCCCGAGCACCGGCCTGCCGACCAAGACCGAGCAGGCCGACCTGCTCCAGGCCCTGTTCGGCCGCAACGGCGAATGCCCGCTGCCGGTGCTCGCCGCCCGCAGCCCGGCCGACTGCTTCGACGTGGCCAGCGAGGCCTGGCGGATCGCCGTCGCGCTACATGACGCCGGTGATCCTGCTCACCGACGGCTACATCGCCAACGGCTCCGAGCCGTGGCGGATTCCCGACGATGGCGACGCTGCCGCCGATCGCGGTCGAGCATCCCGGCCCGGCCGACCGACGGCGACCCGTTCCATGCCCTACGCCGCGCGACGAGCGGCTGGCCCGCCCCTGGGCCATGCCCGGCACGCCGGGCCTGATGCACCGCATCGGCGGCCTGGAAAAGCAGGACATCACCGGCAACGTCAGCTACGACCCGGCCAACCACCAGCACATGGTCGACCTGCGGGCGCAGCAAGGTCGCCGGCATCGCCGACGACATCCCGCCGCAGGAGGTCGACGGCCCGCCAGAGCGGCGCGCTGCTCGTGCTCAGCTGGGGCGGCACCTACGGCGCCTTGGCCACCGCCGTGCGCGCAGCTCTGGCAGCAGGGCCAGCCGCGTCGCCCACGCCCACCTGCGCTACCTCAATCCGTTGCCCGCCAACCTGGGCGAGATCCTCCGCCGCTTCGACAAGGTGCTGGTGCCCGAGCTGAACCTCGGCCAGCTCCGCGCGCTGATCCGCGCCGAGTACCTGGTCGACGCCGTCGGCCTGAACAAGACCACGGGCAAGCCGTTCACCGTCGCCGAAGTCGTCGAGGCGATCGAGAAGACTACTGGCGCTGAACGACGATAGCCGCACGATAGATCAGAACTGTCCGACCCTCGGCATACAGCCATGTCCACCGAAACTCGCCCCCGAAGCCAAACTCTCCGCCAACGACTTCGCCAGCGACCAGGACGTCCGCTGGTGCCCCGGCTGCGGCGACTACTCGATCCTCGCCCAGATGAAGAAGGTGCTGCCGACCCTCGGCATCCCGCGCGAGAAGATCGTGTTCATCTCCGGCATCGGCTGCTCCAGCCGCTTTCCGTACTACATGAACACCTACGGCATCCACTCGATCCACGGCCGCGCCCCGGCCGTGGCCACGGGCCTGAAGACCGTCGCGGCCCGACCTGTCGGTCTGGGTCATCACCGGCGACGGCGACGGCCTGTCCATCGGCGGCAACCACCTGATGCACTGCCATCCGCCGCAACCTCGACATCAACATCATCCTGTTCAACAACCGCATCTACGGCCTGACCAAGGGGCAGTACTCGCCCACCTCGCCGCTGGGCAAGGTGACCAAGAGCACGCCGATGGGCGCGATCGACAACCCGCTGCACATCCTCTCGGTCGCCATCGGCTGCGAGGCGACCTTCGTCGCCCGCACCGATCGACGTCGAACATCAAGCACCTGGGCGATGGTGCTCGCAGCGCGCGGCCGAGCACCGCGGCACGTCGTTCGTCGAGGTCTACCAGAACTGCAACGTCTTCAACGACGGCGCCTTCGACTACGCCACCGACCGCGACACTCGAAGCCGACACCACGCTCGAGCTGGAGCACGGCAAGCCGCTGATCTTCGGCAAGAACCGCGACAAGGGCATCCGCCTGAACGGCCTGGAGCCCGGAGGTCGTCGAGCTCGGCAACGGCATCACCGAGGACGACCTGCTGTTCCACGACGAGAAGGCCGCGCGAGCCGAGCCTGGCCTACCTGCTCAGCCGCATGCGCCACCCCGACTTCCCCGAGCCGATCGGCGTGTTCCGCGCCGTCGACCGGCCCCGGTACGACGAGCTGCTCAACGACCAGATCGCACGAGGCCATGCCAGACCGCAGGGCCCCGGCGACCTGGACAAGCTGTTCCGCTCCGGCGATACGTGGACCGTGTGCGCTGAAGGATGAGGCGATACCACTGCGATCGGCCCCGCCATTACGGCCTCCCGGCACACGAGTCGCTATGATCATCTGTCCCGATTGCGGCCACGACAACATCGACGGCGAAGAGCTCTGCGAGAAGTGCGAGCAGCCGCTCTGGAGCCCGACGCCGAGTCGCGGCCGACATCTCGGCGTCGAACGCAGCATCCTGCAACGACACGATCCGCCGCCTCGTGCCGCGCGAGCCGCTGGTGGTCCGCCCGAGACGCCCGTGGGCGAGGTCCTCCGACAGCATGGTCGACCGCGGCGTCGGCTGCGCGGTGGTGGTCTCGGACCACAAGGTGGTCGGGCATCTTCACCGAGCGCGACGTGCTGGTGCAAGCTCAACGTCCGGGCCGCCGAACTTGCGCGACCGCCCGTGTCCGGAGTTCATGACCCGCTCCGTCGAGACCCTCGAGCTCGACGACCGGATCGCCTTCGCCCTGCACAAGATGGACGTGGGCGGATATCGCCACATTCCCGTCCTCCGCGACGGCCGCGTGACCGGGATCATCTCGGTCCGCGACATCCTCAACTACATCACCGCCCGGCTCTATTGAATTTTAGAACCGGTCCGAGAACCACGTGCTGCCCCGAAATCACTCGGCCGCACAGCGCTTGAGCGGCGGTTCTGGGACGGGTTGTTAGAAAAGAAAACGGGCAGATCGTTGGTCTGCCCGTTGAGTTCTCTCGCCCATGTCGGCAAATCGCCCTGCGCCAATTCCCCCGCGCACAGGCCGGACCGAGGGCCCTTACCGCGTGGAGCTCGCCCCCGGCTTCGTAGCCGTGCTCGGCTCGGCCGTAGCCTTGGGAGGCGCCGCGATCTTCGGCGACTGGGTCGTTCCCGCCAGGTAGTTCTCGATCGTCGCACCGTCCTGGAGCCGCTGGAAGTACTCGGCCATCGACAGCCGCAGCTTCTTCTCCTGGACGTCCTGCAGGATCAGGTCGCGCACCTGGGCAAATTCCATCTTGGCCGGTACCGTGTACCCTTCGCAATAGAGGATCACGAACTTCTCCCCGGCCAGGCCGATCACGCCCGACAATTCCCCGGGCTTCATGGCGAACGCTTCCTTCTCCAGGTCGGGTTGCCCACCGAACCTCTGGATCGGCGGCACTTGACCGCGCAGCGATCGCGTACTGGCTTCGATCGAGTACTTCTCCGCCAGATCGCCGAAGAACTCGGGGAAGTTCTTCGTGCCGCCCTGCAGTCCCTGCGCCACTTCCCAGACCTGCTGGCGCGCTGCCGCTGGTTGTCCAGCAGGATCGCCCGGCACCGCACGCGCGGCCCGTAGTTCGCTTCGTAACCCTTCTTCAAATCCTCTTCGGTGACCAGCACCTTGCCGCCCACCAGCTTCTTCAAAGCCACGGAGGGCCACACGGCAGTCGCGGCGGTAGATCTCGGGCGAGATGCTTCTGTTCCTCAGTGTTCATCTTCACCCAGGCGTCGACGTCGGGCGAACCGTCCGGCTTGGGCTTGACCATCGCCGCCGCGGCCCGCGCGATCTCCTCGTCAAGGTCCGCCTCGGTCACGGTGATGTTCTGCTTCTTGCACGCCTGCTCGAGCAGCCGGCGATTGATCGTCCCTTCGAGCACTTCCTCGCCATGCCGTTCGATACACCGCTCCGCCAGTTCGTGGATCGTCACGTCGTTGCCGATGATCCTCGCCGCCACGCCGGGGTGTTGCCGGCTCAGGTTCGGATCGTTGAACACGTTGACGACTGCCCCGGCTTGCTTCGCCTTGCCCTGGAGCTCCTCGAAGACCTTGCTGCACTCTTCATGCTGCTTGCGCTCGCGGATCACCGCCTCCAACTGCGCCTGCACCTCTTCGAGCCGGATCGTCTCGCCCCGGAAGCATCGCCTCCCGGAAGAGGATGACGTACTGGTTGCCGATCGAGATCACCGGCGACACCTCGCCGTCCTTCAGCCCGAACGCCGCCTGCTCGATCTGCGCGTTTCCCAGGTGCTTGCGGATCGGCTGGATCAACCCCTTCACGCTGGCACTGGTCGGATCCTCGGAGTGCTTCGCGGCCAGGCTGCCGAATTCTTTCGGGTCGGCCGCCGCCAGCTGCGCGGACCTGCTGGATCTTCTGAGCATCGCTCACACGATCAATCGCGCCTTGACCGACCGGGCCGTACAGCGTCTCGTACTCCCGTCTGAAGATCGTCCTTCGATAATCGCCATCGCTGCGCCGGCCAGCTTCCGCAGGGCCAACATCGGCCAGATGATGTCGCTGGCGTATTGGGCGGCGTTGATCCCACGCTCGTGCTTGAGCATCTTCAGCCACTGGTCCAAAGGCAGACCGAATCGCTTCGCATCAGCGCTCGATCTCGCCGTTCACTTCCTCTTGAGTGACCGCAACGTTTCGCTGCTGGCACTCCGCCACGATCAAGTACTTGTTCAAGAGCGTCTCCAGCACGTTCTTGCCGTGGTGCCGCAGGCACTCCTGGGCAAGTTCCTGGCGGGAGACCTGCTCGCCGTTGACCGTGGCCACTACGCTCGGGGCTGCGGCCGCTGAACTGGCTGCGGGACTGGCCGCCGGGCTTCGCGCGGCCGCCGGCGCTGCCGCCACGCGCCCTTGGGCGCTTGCCGTCTCGGCACCCCAATAACAGCGAATCGCCACGCACGCGCCCGCGATTCCCAGGGCGCAGATCAGAGTTGCCACACGCCGCTTAGCAAAGCTGCGGTGCGGGTGCATTGGTGAGAATTCCCTTTCCGACATCGGCGGTTCCTCCTTAAACCGTTTCACTGGGCCAGCTTGTGCGCGGCCTTCCTGCGTCGCGCCAAACACGGGGCCGGCAGTATAGGAGGACTGCTACAAAGGGTCAAGATCGAAACCGCTCCGACCGATCGTTGCACCCCCGCCACCCTCGGCCACCGCGGGCGCGGGCGTGCCTCTGATGCGTGAGCGCGAGCCCCCAATCACAACGGTCCTCCATGGCAGCGGCTTCGCCAACACTTGCTCCTAACCGCCGCCCTCATACAGGAATACGGCGACTGGGAAGTTGCCCAGTGAGAGACCTACGCGGTGCCTCCCATCGCCGTGCGCGTTGGTCAACACATCCGGGTTTCTGCCAAATCGCCGGGGGTCTCGGGGAGACAGCCCGCAGAGGGGTGCCGGGGGGTGGCGGTATTCATTGGCGATTTGGTCGTTCCGGAGCAAGCACCTTGCTTTCGTGTCACATGAGATCGACAAGCACGCTGTTTTGCAGATCCATGCCGAGGCGAGTAAGCCTTAAAGCGCCTTCGTGCCACTCGAGCAGCCCGGCGTTGATCGGTTTATCCAGTTTTTCGCCGAACGCCTCGCGGATACTCATCCCGTGCATGCGCGTAAAATCCTCATCCTTGACGCCGCGCGTCATGCGCAGGCCCAGCATCATGCTCTCAAACCGCGCTTCTTCTTTTGATATTTGCTCCGTCTTCGGTTCTTCACCTGCCAAGTACGCATCAAGCGTTGATGGGTTCATCGTACGGCACTCGTCGAAAAAGCTGTGCGCCGCGCAGCCGAAGCCAAGGTACGGCACGCGCGTCCAGCAGCCGATATTATGCCGGCAGGCGTACCCTTCGCGGGCAAAATTGCTGATTTCATATTGCTGAAAGCCGTGCTCCGCGAGCGTCTGCCGCGCAAGCTCGTACATCTCGCGCTCGACTTCCTCATCCGGAAGAGCCAGCTTTCCCGCAGCGATATCGCGGCAGATCGGCGTTCCTTCCTCGACAATCAAACCGTAACAGGACAGATGCGTGGGCGAGAGCGCAATCGCGGCCTCCAGCGTTTCCCGCAGATCCGCAACGGTTTGCGAAGGCAGGCCGAACATCAGGTCCAGGTTGATATTGTCAAATCCCGCTTGACGCGCAATTTCTACGGAAGCGATCACTTGCTCCCAATCATGGATCCTGCCGAGGAGCCGCAAGAGACGCGTCTGCGCTGGCCTGCGCGCCCAGGGACAGCCGGTTGACGCCCGCTTTGCGCAGCGCCTGCGGCAAAGGGCGTCGTGAGTGTTCCCGGGTTGCATTCGCAGGTGATCTCGGCGCCCTGCTTCGATCGGGAATGCTTCAAACAGCGCATCCAGGATGCGTGTTACCTGGAACTCGTCCAGAAGCGAGGGCGTGCCCCCGCCCAGGAAGATCGTATCCGCTTTCGGATGCCCCGTTTCCGCGCCGCGCCGTGTTATCTCCCGGACAACGGCATCCACATAGCGCGGGATATCCGCCTCGCGCCCCGCGTACGATGCAAAGTCGCAATACGCGCACTTGCTCACGCAAAAGGGCACGTGCACGTAAAGCCCGATCGGCGGATGGCAAAGATCCGTGCATGTTACACCGAATTCACCTCGGTCGATGTGACTGACGTACACAGCAGTCCGCGCGTTGCGCTGGCGCTCCACCCGCGAGCTGGTCAAAGGTGCACCGCTACGCGGTCCATTGTTCACGGCACGCGGTTGGTTCGTTCGCCGACACGAGTCCATGGGTCGGACAGCCGTACTTTGCACTCCGCGGCTGATTCGAAGGTGACTGCTGACGCGGTCGCGAACGCGGAGGCGGCATATTCAACAGCTGCACCGCTACGCGGTCGCGTTGCCGCGGAGCGGCACGATGTGAATAGCCGGGGGTGGAGCGCAGCGCAACCCCCGGTTATGATACGCCAATGCGATCTCAGCCGCGTTAGCGGCGACACATTGCCTCGAGGTTCGCCATGCCGAATACCTACACCCAATTGTTGTTTCACGTCGTTTTCTCCACGAAGAATCGCCAGCGCACGTTGCCCGACGACCATCGAGAGCTTCTTTATCGCTATATCTGGGGAATCCACAAGAATCTCAATTGCCACCTGTATCGCATCGGAGGCATCGACGATCACGTTCATATTTTGACCGCGATTCCGACAACCTTGTCGTTGGCCGATTATGTGAAGGAGGTGAAAACCGGCAGCAGTCGCTGGCTCAAGGAGCAGGCGGAATTCCGCCGGTTTGAAGGCTGGCAGGACGGATACGGCGCGTTCACGGTATCGTTCTCCGGAAAGGACTCGCTCATCGAATATATCAAAGGCCAGGCCGAACATCACCGCACGGAATCGCTGCTCGATGAATATCGGCGATTGCTCCGCGAAAACGGCGTTCCGTACGACGAACGATACCTGGCGTGAACCCTGTCGTGCCACTACGTGGCACACGCAAGGCACATGAATCCGAGTCCGCGGGTTGCATCGTACGCTCCACCCAGCGGCTAATTCCGACAGGTGACCGCTACGCGGTTGCGGCTCAGACCGGGGGTTCGCTGCGCTCCACCCGGCTATTCAAAGGTGACCGCTACGCGGTCGCGACTTGCATTCGGCGATCATCGCTACGCGGTCGCACTCGCTCTCGCACGTCGCTCCGCCTACTTCCTGTCCGCCGCCAGCACCGAAATGAAGGCCTTTTGCGGGATCTGGACCTGGCCGACCTGCTTCATCTTCGCCTTGCCCTTCTTCTGCTTTTCGAGGAGCTTCTTCTTGCGCGTCACGTCGCCGCCGTAGCACTTGGCCGTCACGTCCTTGCGGTAGGCCTGGATCGTCGAGCGGGCGATGACCTTGCCGCCGATGACGCCCTGGATCGGGATCTTGAACTGGTGACGGGGAATCGCTTCGGCCAGTTGCTCGCAGTAGTGCAGCGCCCGGGCTCGCGCCTTGTCGCGATGGACCAGGTAGGCAAGCGTATCGACCGGTTCCTCGTTGATCAGGATTTCGACCTTCACCACGTCGGTCTCGCGATAGTCGATCGGGACGTAGTCGAACGAACCGTAGCCGCGGGTGACCGTCTTGAGCTTGCCGTAGAAATCGAAGAGCACCTCGCCCAGCGGCATCTCGCTGATCGACCTCGACCCGGCCCACGGACAGGTAATTCATTTGCTGGCTCGCCGAGCGATATTCGCGGCATAGCTCCATGACCGATCCGACGTACTCTTCGGGCGTGAGAATCGACGCCTTGATGTACGGCTCCGTGACGCTGGCGATCTTGAACGGATCGGGCCAGTTTCCCGGGTTGTCGACCTCGAGCATGTTGCCGTCCTTCAAGGTCACCTTGTACCTGACCGACGGGGCCGAGACGACCAGCCCGATGTCGAACTCCCGCTGCAGGCGCTCCTGGATCACGTCCAGGTGCAGCAGGCCGAGGAATCCGCAGCGGAACCCGAAGCCCAGGGCCGCGGAGCTGTCTTTCTCATACGTCAGCGAGGCGTCGTTGATGGCCAGCTTGTCCAGGGCCTTCGCGAGTTCGCGGTACTCGTCCGCATTGATCGGATAGATCGAGGAAAAGACGACCTGCTTCGCCTTCTGGTAGCCGGGGACCGGTTCGGCCGCCGGGCGGTCGAGGTGGGTGATCGTATCGCCGATTTCGATCTCCCGCACGCTCTTGATTCCGGCGATGATGTAGCCCACCTCGCCGGCGCTGAGCTGCTCTTGGGGATAGAACTTCAGCCGATTGATCCCCACTTCCTCCACCGTGTAATCCCAGCCCGAGTGCATGAAATGGATGGCGTCGCCGGGTTTCACCGTGCCATCCATGACGCGGCACTGGAGGATCACCCCGCGATAGCGATCGAACTGCGCGTCGAAGACGAGCGCTTTCAGCGGCCCGGCCGGGTCGCCCTTGGGGCAAGGCAACTTCTCGACGATTCCCGCCAGCACGTCTTGAATGCCGACGCCGGTCTTGGCCGAGACGGGGATCGCCGCGAACGGATCGAGCCCCAGGTCCTTATCGATCTCTTCACGCACCCGCTCGACATCGGCGGCGGGCAGATCGATCTTGTTGATTACCGGCAGCAATTCCAGGTTGTGATCCAGCGCCAGGTAGAGGTTGGCGACCGTCTGCGCCTCGACGCCCTGGGAGGCATCGACGACGATCAACGCGCCGTCGCACGCCAGGAGCGAGCGCCGCACCTCGTGCGAAAAATCGACATGCCCCGGGGTGTCGATCAGGTTCAGTTGATAGTCCTGCCCGTCGGGGGCGCGGTAGGAGAGCGTGATCGAATTGCTCTTGATCGTGATCCCCCGCTCGCGCTCGATATCCATCGAGTCGAGCAGTTGGTTGCGAAACTCGCGCTGCGAAACGCCGCCACAGGCCTGGATCAACCGATCGGCCAGGGTCGATTTCCCATGGTCAATATGGGCGATGATGCAGAAGTTACGAATATGGTTCATGAAACGTGTTGAAAAAAGTGCTGACGCTTTGCTCGCGGCGATTGGCCCCGAACGACGGGCGACCTTGATGTACGAGTTCCTGCCCCCCCCACTCGCCACAGGGCGGCAAGGCCGCCAACCCGTGCGAGCTTCCGCTCGAACACTGCCAACCCGCTCCCGTTGGTCGCTGGACATCGTTAAGAAATCCACACTCTTTCGGATTAGTAAGAACCTTTCCCAGAACCACCACGGCTGCCCTCCGCGGCCGGAGAATCGCAGCACCTCCAAAGGTCCTGGGATCGGCTCTAAGACCGAGGCCCCGAACGGGCAAGGCCCCTTGGCCGCCTATGAATCCATCGATTCTAATCCATGATGCCGACAACCGATAGGGATGGACGCGGACTGGCTCCCCGACAAACCGGCTTCGAGTCGGATCGGTGCTCTACGCGGAGCCGAAACGGTCGGAAATTCGTTCGTGTTTGTCCCGTCTCTCATGTGCTCGCTTCAGGTGGTGGCTGGCTTGGGGTGGTCGCCGTCCTTGCCCCGGCCACCGAGAGGGTGGAATAACGCCGAACGTCAGCACGCCGACGGCAGCAATCGCCGCGATCACCGCCAGGGCAAGGGCCAACACCCGCCCGACCATCACGGCCACGAAGGTCTATTGTATGGGAGCGGTCATGCCTACGGCCAACACTTGCAGCACGTCCACGAACGAGGGTACAACATCCATCGTGGGTTCTTCGCGTCAGGTGACTTCGGTTTGGCGATTAAGAACCTATCCCAGAACTGCCGCTGGAGCCCTGTGCGGCCGGAGAAGCGTCGCACCTTCCAAGGTTCTGGGATCGGCTCTAAAGTCATTGTGACAGGTCAAGGCTTGCTCAGAGTGGATATGCCTGCCCCGATAGCACGGCAAGTGCAAGACCTGAACTATTCATGGCAGGCCACGCAATCGGGACCTCGCCCTTGAGAGGGCAATACCGCGACGGGCGAGGATACGCGATCGGAGGCCGGAAGACGAGGGAAGGCAGTACGATGGGAAAACTCGATTGGGCGTCTTCACGGTTCGTGGCCGCTCTGGTGCTGATGGGGGCCGTGGCGGACGCGCGGCGCGGCGGCACCTGCGGCTCGGGCGGCCGGGCAAACCGAAGTGCTCCAAGGGAATCACGGCCAACCCTCCGCGCTAGTCCCCGCGTCCGCCGACAATCTCAATAGGCAGAAGGACAATGGCGATCCCGAACGCGTGTTCGCCAACCTCGTTGAATGCAACAACTACCTTTTTCCCTTCGTCGACAAGTACTCGCGTTTCGGCGTCGTGTTTGACTCGGGCATGCCCCTGGGACTGGGGATGGCCCAGATCCGAAGTGCCGAGGCGACGTTTCAGGTGACCTGCAGCACGCTGCGATTGTGGCTCGAGGAGGATGGCCGCCCGGTTAGCGTGAATCGCAATCGCGTTCTGTTCCTGCCCTGGTGCGTCGAGGAAGGTGCCGAACTTCTCTGCGAGGGCGGCGCCGTCCGCATACGCGCGCCACTTCTACTACGACGCCGGCCGGCTGGTATCGGAATTCACCCTCCAAAACGACACGCCGGCCACGCTGACCCTTCACCCTCGTTTTCTCGGTCAGATCAGCGGCGACCGCTGGCGCGGCAAGACCGAGACCGCCATGCCGGAGTACGGCTACTTTGACCTGAAACTGCGAGAAACCTGGGCGAGTGTCACCGACAACATCCTCACCGGCGGCATCCGGGATACGGCAAAGCCTGTCCGCCTTCCGGGCTCGCGGATCGCATCACACCGCTGGGCGATGGCCCGGTGCAATTGCGGCTCTCCACCCAGTCTTTCTGGATCGACAAGCCGGACCAGGCGACGCCCGCCGTCTCGGGGCTTCGGGGCAAGTCTGCCTTCTACAATTTCGTTGCCGGCGTGCGATCCGGGCTGGTGCTGGCCGCGGGGCGAAGGCATCCTTTTCATTTCTGTGCGAATGTCAGGTGGCCAGCTATCTTGACCCTGACCCGCCCTTTGCCGGCGTGCCGTCCGAGTTGCGAAAGGTTGACGCGCTGGACCAGGCGATCGCGCAGTTGAGTGCCCAGACTGCGCGGATTTCCTGCGGCGCGTCGGATTCAACAAGCCGCCCCAAGCCACTGCGGTGCTCAACAGCCGCCTGTGGAGGGCCCGCGAAGCCCTCTTGCGCACCGGCTACCAGGGGGACGGACGGGGCGAGTTCGGCGGCCGCGTTGCCTCGACCTGCGTGGCGAACTGCGGCGGTTTTACGCGGGTGTTCTTCTGGGATTCGCTCTTTAGCTCGGCCTGCGCGGCGGATTTTGAACCTGCCTTTGCCCGCGATGCAGTGATCACCGTCTTCTCCCGCCAGACCGAAGAGGGCTACTGCCCGGAACACATGTTCGACCGCCACGTCCCGGTGCGCGACATCATCGGCGCGCGCCCAAGCCCCGATCGCTTCCTGGGCGGTGGAGAAATACCTTCAGGCCAACCCTCACGACAACACCTTCCTCAAGGAAGCCTGGCCCTATCTTGTGCGAAATCACCGCTACTGGCAGGACGTCGGCGACAAAGACGGCGACGGGCTGGCGGAATGGACCTGGAAAGGGCAGACGGCGGACAACTCGCCACTCTACGATGAGCAGGGAGAGACGATCGGCTGGATGCCGCCCGTGGCCTCGGTTCAACTCGCGGCCTTTCTCTACCGCGACGCCACGGTGCTAGCGCGGCTTGCCGATCGGCTGGGGAAGAAGGACGACGCGGTCCGTTATCGGGCATGCGCGGAACGGCTCTTCCGCGACTTCGTCCGGGTCTGCTACGTGCCCGAAGACAAGACCTACTGGGATTACAACCACGCCACCCGTCGGCACACCAAGGTCAAGACGTTCTACATGCTGTGGCCCATCTGGGCGGGAATGCCTGTGCCGCCGGAGGTCAAACGCCACTTGATCGAGGAAGTGCTGCTGGACCCCAAGCAGTTCTTCGGAACCATCCCTTTTCCCTCGGTAGCCTACGACGAAGCGAGTTACGATCCCATGGGCTACTGGCGCGGCAAGACGTGGCCCAATATCGCCTATTGGCTCCTGGAGATGCTGGTGCGCGAGGGCTACGCCCCGCAAGCAGAAGAGGCGGCCAATCGATTCCTGGCCGCCTGGTTCCGCAGCAAGAGCTATAGCGAGAACATGGGTACGGACCCCGGGGTTTACGATGGGGGCGGCTCCGTGGACTATAACTGGGGCATTGCCGCGGTTTACTTGATCGGCACCGGCGCCTACCGGCATCCTCTGCCATGACATTCCGTCCGGTAACCGTTCACAGGCCAACCGGGGACTGGTCCATTTTTCGGCCAGAAGACGTCGTCATCACAATAGCCGCATGACCGAAAACATGGACCTGTCCCCTTCGCTCCCCCAGTCCAATACACAATCGCATTGTTCCGAGAAAAAGGGAGTCACCGCAATGCAACCCAAGAGCCTCGCCCCGCGTGGCAAGTTCGGCCTTTCGATCCTCGCAACCGCATGGGTTTTCTGCGTGGGCGCAGCAATGCTGCCTGCGGCGGACTTGTCGGGCAACTATACGTGGGACAACGTCATGGTCGGCGGCGGCGGATGGGGTGCGCTGGTGTTTGAAAGCCCCGCGGCTCCGGGGGTGGTCTATTTCAAGGACGACTGCTCCTCGATCTACCGTCTCGACAAGGGCGCAACCCTCTGGAAAAAGCTCAACACTTGGGGAAGCTTGCCGGCTGGGTATACGGTTCAGGGGGCCAACGGCGCCAACATCGCTTGTGCGGCAAACGACGCGAACCGGGCCTACATGTCTTACGACAAAAACCTGTTCTCTTCCGACGACAAGGGCGATTCGTGGAAGCAAGGAACGATTTCCCCGCCGCTCGCCTTCATGAACGAAGTCGACAACCCGCAGCCGCAGAGAGGTTGCGACAGCTTGCGAAGACTTCAGCGTCTTGTCGTCGATCCGAACAACAAAGACGTCGCCTATTACGGCTCTTCCTTTGACGGTCTGTACCGCACGACCGACGGCGGCAAGAACTGGTCGAAGCTGACCAAGGGTATTCATACCGGGGTGGCGGTCAATCAGAAGGCCGATACCGGCGGGTTTATCAACACGGCATTCGACACGGACGGGGGAACGGTGAACGGCCGCACGAAGATCGTGTGGGCAACCTGCCGAACCCAGGGCATCTACCGCAGCACCGATGGCGGCGACAGTTTCTCGCTTGTCGGCTCGCAGGCACAGCCGATCTACTACAACACGGCGGTGTGTGATGCGGCCGGAACGTTCTATGTCGCTGCGGGCAGCGATACCAAGAGCGACGGCAGAATCTACAAGTGCGCAAGGGGCGCCGCAACGCTGGTCGACATCACGCCGTTTGCCACCGGCGTCTGGCAGACGATCGACGTGCATCCTTCCGACCAGAGACTCTGGCGGCAAACCGACGGGTTCGCACATGCCTTTTCCGCCGACGGCGGCAGCCACCTGGAAGCAGACGCCGGGCGGCAATTGGGCTCACCGGCACCAAGGACGTTCCTTGGCACTCGGCCTCGAACAACACCACCGGAATGGTCCGGTTCTCCCCGAGCACCCCCGAACAAGCTGTGGATCGCCTACGGCAACGGCGGCGTGGGATACTGCACCGAGTCCCTGGGGCCAGGGCAATCTGACGATGAACAAGATCGGCCGGGGCATCGAGGACTTGTGCCTGAGCAAGATCACCGCCACCAACACCGGGCGATTGCATCTGTCCGCCTGGGAAGAGGCCGGCTTCTCCTGGGACACCGATTCATTATCCACCGCGCCCGCGGAAAGCTGGAAGACCCTGGCGGGAATCACCGACGGCTGGGGGCTCAAGGAAGGCGAGTGCAACGCGGTATGCGAGTCGTCGCAAGACAACGTCGTGGCCACGGTCGTTCACTATGAAAACGGCGACCCGCGGAACATCCGCAGCACCGACGGCGGCAGGACCTGGTCGAAGATCAAGTTCGCGCTGCCGTGTCAGTGGGACGGCAACGTAGCCGTCTCGCGGAACGATCCCAATCGCTTTCTCATCGGCCAGTGCACCTACGACGTGCACTGGTACGGCTACCAGGGGATGAGCACCGACCGGTATCTGAAGCTGACGACCGACGGCGGAGCGTCGTTCACCAATGCGAGCGGATCGGGCACGATCCACATGTGGGGCGGCGCGATCTACGGCGGCAATGCGATGAACCTCTGCGCCGATCCCAACGTCGACAATCGCTTCGTCGCCTTCAGCAACTACGATTTCTACATCTACGCCTCCACCGACGGCGGCGCGAGTTTCACGCCGATCAACAAGACCCGTCCCTTTGCCGTGGAGAACGGCGTCTGGGCCAAGGTCTTCGGCATTCCGGGACAGCGCGGGCACTTCTACTTCTGCCAGGGCGCCGGCCCGTCGACCAAGGCTCCGCTGTGGAAGTCCACCGACGGCGGAGCGACCTGGGCCAGCGCCAACCCCAATCTGACCAAGGTGCTCATGGCCGGCTGGGGCAAGACGATCTCCGGAGCGCGTTATCCGACGCTCTACGTCTATGGCACGTACAACGGCACGAAAGGGTTCTTCCGCTCGACCGACGCGGGGGCCAACTGGGACAAGATCGCCGGCCAGTACCTGCCGAACAACTACCTCTTCGACAACGTCAAGGACATCGACGGCGACAAGACGACCGAAGGCAAAGTCTACATGATCCTGGGCGGCAACAGCCTGGTCTACGGAACCTGCAAGCCGTGAACGTCCGCACACCGGTCGCGAGAGAACCGATCAACGCGACTCCCTCGGATCGCTGCGATCAGGGTTTGACGATCTCAAACGGCATGGCCGGCAGCGGGCCGATCAGGTTGCGGACCTCGCGAGTCTTTCCGTCTTTTTCCGTGACCGTGGTTTGAAGGAAGGCATTGGCCATCAGGTTGCCTTTCAGCCTCGGCTTCGCCTTTGCGTCGCCGCGCAGGACGAGGGCCAGCCCCCGCTCCGTCCACGAGACGCGGTCGACGGCGATTCCCTCCGGCGGATCGCTCAAGTCGACCTGGATTTGACCCTTGCGACTCCAGGACATGCGAACCTGCACGCTCGACGGTTCCGCCGACGGGAATCTTCACCGGTTGCTCGCTCAGGATTTCCATCGGGCGCTGGAAGGTGCGGTGCGCCGCGGGGGGCGACTTGGCCGGTTTCTTCTCCTTGGCCGCGCGGGCCGCCTCCTCCCGGAATCGGGCGCGGTCTTCGGGCACGAGGGTCAGATCGCCGGCAGGAACCACGTGCTTGTAGAAGAACGCCTGCGTCATCTCGTCGGCCGGGACGGCCTGATGCACGACCTCCTTCCCGTCGATCATCGCGCGGCCTTCCAGGCACGGGCGGATCGATTCGCCCGACAACATCGGCGCGACGGCCAGCGTCAGGCGTACCTGGTCCTGCCCTTCCGGCATCACGCCGCCGCTCAGGGCCAGCCCAAAGGGGTCGTCCTTGAAACGCAGCGCGATTTCGCCGTTGAACCCGTCCTTGCGCAGCGCGTAGACGGCGAGGGGATTGAGCCGCCAGGAGATCGCGTTGATGCACGAGGGCGCCACCCGCAGCTCGAAATCGGGCCGCGGCGCGCTCAGCCGCAGGCGATAGGCGTACTCCGGGCCGCCATGGCGCTGGGCGTCGCCCAGACGCACGTAATACGTCCCGTCGGCCGGCAGGGTGAAGCGGATCAGCGAATCGGCATGGTGCGTTTTCAGGTCGTCGGACTTGTCTTCGTGGTCGTCGTTGAAGGCCAGCCGTTCGCCGGCGGCGTCGAAAAGCTCCAGGACGCTGTCCAGCGGCGATTCGAGCCGCCGGGCGCTGACCTCCGCGATGATCTCTTGGCCGGCGCGGCCTTCGAAACGGAACACGTCCCAGTCGCCGGGCCGGTCGATCCGCCCGTTGACGATCACGGGAAGCGTGACCGCCTGGGCGGCTTGCGTCGAATCGTTCGGCTCCTGTTCGAGGCATTCCGGCAGCGTGTCCACGGCAGAACGGCATCGTGTTGGAGATCATGTCCCCCTTGCGGACCGAAAGCGGGTGGATCCCCGGCGTCATGTCCTTGGCGTCGATCGTCAGCGTGTCGGTCGGCAGGTTCCACCCGGAGAGCTTGACGGTGGTCGCCGCCCCGGCCCGAGCGCCCAACGGGAAGATGCCGGTAATGTAGGGAAGCTCGCCCAGGGTGATGCGATAGACGAAATCCGGGCGGCCGCGGTAGATCGCGTCCTTGATCTCGACCACGTACTGTCCGTCCTCGGGAACTTTGAACAGCAGCACGGGATCGGGATGGAACCGGTAGTCGTCGTCGTAGGCCAGCTCTTTTCCCTTGGCGTCGTACAACGCCAACGTGGCCTGAAACCAGCCCGGAACCGCGTCGGCCAGGTACGGGATGAGTTCCCGCGCCGCTGCGGCGATGACCAGTTGCTGCCCCTTGCGGGCCTCGAAGCGGTAGCGGTCGGCAGCGCCGGGCGTGAACCGCTCGGGCGAGTAGCAAAGCATGTCCGGGTCGCGGGGAATGATCTGCCCGTTCACCACGGCCGGCAGCGTAATGGGTGTCTCGGTCCTGGGCGGCTGGCGAATCAGGCCCCGGAGGAACTCCTCCGGTTCGAAGGTGGGTTCCGGCTTCCTTCTCGCGAAATTCGGGCAGCCGGCCGACGTAAAACGCCAAGGGATTGGAGATCCCGCGCGGCGTTTCCACGCGCAGTTCGCGCAGTCCGGGCTCGGCATCGGCAGCCAAGGTGACCTCGACCGTGACGGTGTCGGCCAGGGCAGGTTGAGCCTCTCTTCTCATGAACTCGGAGCGGGCCCGGCTGAGCTTCTTCTGGATCTCGAACATCTCCTTCAAGGTCTCGACATCCTTGGAGCCCTTCTTCCGAAGTTGCTCGAGCTTGTCCTGCAGCACCTGAGCTTCCTGCGACGTCAAGGGCCTGATGTCTTTTCTCACGGTGGCCTGGATGCCGCCCCCGGAGAAGTGCGCCTGAAGGACGTCGATCTGATAATCTCCTTTCCAGGAGCCCAGAAACTGCCCGCCGACCGTGACCAGGAACGTCGTGCCCTGTCGGCCGCCGGCCGGAAAGACGTAGCCGATTCGCGGACGCTCCTGCGCCACGGCAACGGATAAGGAGGCCAGGGCGAGCAGGATGCCGGAGATCGTTGCGAGTTGAAAGCGGTGCATGTGAGGAGTCAGAAGTTAGGAGTTAGGAGTTAGAAGAGCATAACCGTAGTACTGTTCATAACATGATGTATGTCCGTGTCCCATTATGTGAACGCCGTATGAGGTTTATCCCAGCTCCCAGCTCCCAGCTCCTAACTCCTAACTCCTGACTTCTAACTCCTTTCCTCTTACATGATCTCCTTCAACCGTCCCGCCATCGGAATGCCGTCCGCGGCGGTCGGCGTCACGGTCAGCGGCAGGCCCAGCGGATTGGCCAGTTTCCCCTCGGGATCGATGCCCATCAGTTCATAGATGCTGCCGAGCAGGTCGCACGGATAGACGGGGCGGTCCTTGACCTCTTCGCCTTTGGCATCCGAGGAGCCGACGACCCGTCCTCCCTTGAATCCGCCCCCGGCGACCAGCGCGGAGAAGACTTTGCCGTAATGGTTGCGTCCTCCGTTCCAGGGCGGCCCCCAGTCGATCTTGGGCGTGCGGCCGAACTCGCCGCAGCACCAGACGATCGTGCTTTCCAACAGGCCGTGCTCCGCGAGATCGGCCAGGAGCGTCGCCAGCCCCCGGTCCAGGTCCGGCAGCAATTGACGCATGACCTTGAAGTTGTCCGTGTGCGAATCCCAGCCGCCGAAGTTGATCGTGATGTAGGGCACGCCGCGCTGGACCAGACGCCGCGCCGCCAGGCAGCTTTGGCCGAACCGGGTGCGGGAGACCCAGGTGCCCCAGTTGACGTCGTATCGCTTTCGCACCTCGTCGGTCTCCTGGGAAAGATCGAACGCCTTGGCGCCGTCGCCCAGGATCATGTCGTAGGCCTGGTCCTCCGATTGATAGAAGGCCGTCAGCGCGGGATTGCCTTTGGCGGCGCTGCCCAGGGTGTCGAGCTTGCGGAGCAGCTCGCGCCGCTTCTCTTGCTGCTGGTCGTTGAGGCCGGGCGAAACGACGCCTTCGACCATGAACTTCTGCTGCGCCGGGTCGCCCCCGGTGGCGAACGGCATGTGCGCGCGGTCCCAGAAAGCCGGCTTCGGAGAATCGCCCCTGCGACTGGGTGAGCACGATGTAGGGCGGAATCAGCCCCTTGTATCCGGCCTCGTAGCCCTTGAACAGCGAGACCACGGCCCCGGCGCACGGGAAGACCAGCCGGTCGCCCGGCCGCCGGCCGGTCTGCGTCAGATAGGCCGCCGTCTCGTGGCCGTTGTCGCCGTGGGTCATGCTGCGGATGATCGAGAACTTGTCGGCCTGCTTCGCCAGCAAAGGGAGCAGCTCGCCGATGCGGATGCCGTCCACGTTGGTCGCAATCGGGTTGTTCAGCGGCCCGCAGTAGTCGTTGCCCGCGTCCGGCTTCGGATCGAACGAGTCCAGGTGCGGCGGCCCGCCGGCCAGCCAGATCTGAATCACCGACTTGGCCTTGGCCTGCTTGGCGTCGGCGGCCCGCCCGGCCCGGCCGGCCAGCAGCGCTGCGCCCGCGCCGCACAAGCCGTGTCGCAAGAGGTCCCGGCGCGAGAGCCGCACGTCGATCCTGCTCGATGGCGACGATTTCCCATCGTGCGATTCGTATTCGATGCCCATCGTCGCTCACCTCTCCTCAATGCCGATAGCAGAACTCCGGACTATTGATCAACGCCCAAACGAGGTCTCGCGGCCCCGCATCGGCCCAAGTGTCTCGGACATGCGTTTTCGCGATTTGCAGCTCTTCGTCCGTCGGCATCCGCGAAAGGATCGTGAGATAGATTTCCACGATGTTTTCCGGCTTCTTGGGGTCGGACTCCCAGCAGGGCCCGGAGCTTCGGGCTCGTCTCGATCTTCCGCCGGACATGGCTCGAATTCAAGCAGGTGCAGCCGCTGCGCCGCGGTGGGACGATTGTTGCGGTCCGACTCCAGGCCGGTGTCGCGCGACGATCGCCCGAACTTCTCCAGGAACGGGCTGGTGATGCTGGCGTCGGCCAGGGCCACGGCGCGCTGGTTTTCGGGCATGAAGGTGTACGGCTCCGGAATGATGCTCGAATACTGCTCGGTCGTGCCGGTGATCTGGCACAGGGCGTCGATCATCACCTCGGCCTCCAAGCGGCGGAGCGGATACTGCGCGAAATTCGCCTCCGCCCGGGGATCGTCGCTCCGGGCGACGCACGACAACTGATACGTCGTCGAGTTGAGGATCTGCCGGTAAAGATGCTTCATGTCGTATCGAGCCGCGATCAGGTCCTGCTCGAGGAAGGCCAACAGCTCGGGATTGGCCGCCGGGTTGTCCGGCCGGATGTCGTCGGCCGGATGGATGATCCCCCGGCCCAACAGCCAGAACCAGACGCGGTTGACGGCGTTGCGGGCGAACCAAGGATTCTTGGGGCTGATCAGCCAATCGGCAAACGCCATGCGAGGATCCTCGCCCGGCGTCAAGCGGACCGGGGCCGCGTCGGGAAAGGCGGCCGCCCGGAGCGATTGCACGCCCGGCTTGGCTGCGGGCCTTCTCGAGATCGAACTGGACGATCTCTTCCTTCCATTCGACGGTGGGCTTATAGGCGATCTGCGAGAAGAAGGCGGCCATGCCCGACCAGCGCTGTTTGGGCCAGCTTTCCGGCCGCACTCCCATGAAGCTAAGCGCCACGGCCTGGGCGATGGCCTGCGGCTCGCGGCTCTGCACGGCGCGGTAGAAGTTCACTTGCGGGTCGCGGAAATTGCT
This sequence comes from Pirellulales bacterium, assembly GCA_963736495.1. Lineage (GTDB taxonomy): Bacteria > Planctomycetota > Planctomycetia > Pirellulales > Thermoguttaceae > CAVTPL01. The sequence continues at coordinate 133,537 of CAVTPL010000007.1, forward strand.
GCCGCTGGCCGTGAGCATCTCGCGGACGAACCGGTCGTACGGCATGTTCTCCTTGATGCTCGTGCGAATCCAGCGGTGATAGGCCTGCACCGCGTTGGGCCAGAGCTTGATGGGGAACTCCGACTTGACCCGCAGCAGGTCGCACCACTTCATCGCCCAGTAGTCGGCGAACTCGTCTCGCTCCAGGAGACGATCGATGAGCTTGCGGCGTTTGTCGCGGTCCGAATCCTGCAGGAACTGCCGGGCCTCTTCGGCCGTCGGCAGGGTGCCGATCACGTCGAGGTAGACCCGGCGCACGAAGACGCCGTCGGAACAGACTCGGGCGGGCGCGATGCCCAGTTGCTTCAGCCTGCCGAGGACCAACTCGTCGATCCGGCCTTGGGCAATCGGATCGGCGTCGCTTTCAAAGGGGCTCACCGGTGATCCGGCTTCGGCCCGCGGATAAATCGCCACGGCCGCCACAAGGACAACGACAACAACCAGGGATCGCTTCATGTGATGGTTCCCGCAGAAATGTCTTGGAGCCGATCCCAAAACCTTGTGCCGCCCCCATGTCTCCCGGCCGCACAAAACCGCAGCAGTGGTTCCCGGATAGGTTTTTAGGCGCTCTTCCTCCCGTTTGCCGTCTCGGGACGGTCGGCCCGTCTCCTTCACAGTCCGAGTGCCCGAAGGCTACGCCAAGCGGGAAGTTGACCATCCTTATACTATAATCGCGCCCGATCTGATACAACCGGGCGGCAACGGCCTTAGACTCGTTGAGGCCAGCCGGGGACCGGTCCATTTTTCGGCCGCAAGGCTCCGTCTTCACAGCAGCCGCCTGACCGAAAACTCGGGACCTATCCCCTTCGCTTCCCGCACTCACTTCCCGCGACTCCAGCGCTCGTGCCCGCGTCAATAGAATGTCGCCGGCTCGGCAGATTCGTACACGCGGCGGCTCGCCGCGTCCAACCGGCGCTGCCGTCGCCTCAGCCCCTCTCCTTTTCCTTCCTTCTTCGTGTCTTGGTGGTTTCTTCTGCCTTCGTGCTTCTCACTGCTTCCCCTTCGCGTCCCTTCGCGTCTTCGCGGTTCACTCCTGTCTTCGCGGTTCTCTTGGCGCTTCGTGCCTTTCCGCCTTAGCGGATCCTCGCAATTCACTGCTTCCCCTTCGCGTCCCTTCGCGTCTTCGCGGTTCACTCCTGTCTTCGCGGTTCTCTTGGCGCTTCGTGCCTTTCCGCCTTGGCGGTTCCCTTCTGCCTTTGTGGTTCACTCTCGGCCGCCGCGCTTTTCAGTTCGCCCTTTTCCCAAAGCACGCGGGCGCACTGATAGACCGTCCGCATCGGATCGCCCACCTCCCTGGGCCCCTGGGTAACGTCGCGGCACGGCTTCGGCTCGGCCTTTCTGGCGAGCTTGAAGTAGAAGTCCTTTCCGAATACGTAGGCCGTGCCGCCGTCCGACTGCGTGACCATTGCCACGATCGGCTTCGCCGCGTTATTCCAGACGGTCTGGGTCTTCCAGTCGCCGCCGGTTTCTTGGGCAGAGTAGACCGCGCCGGAGTCGGTCACCAGAAAATACGCACCCTCGGCTGCGGCGGCATGGAAGGGCTCGGCAAACGGGGCCGCAAACGTGCCCCGCTCCCGCCACGTGCCGATCCATATCGGAAAGCCATTGTCGTTCCGCGCCGGTTCGAGACGGTAGTCGAATACTGAAGCCTTCTCGTCGGCCACGACGAACAATACGAGTTCCTCGGCGGACTTCGGAACGATATCAAAATCCAGTATGAACGGGCTCGCGCGATGGTCTCTGATTCGCAACCTCGCGCGGATTGCCATCCCCATGAGAAAACGCATCTGAGACACCTCGTTCAACCATCTTTCGTTGAGGTTGGGCTGCGCTCGGATTTCGATGAACGCCGATTCCTGGGGAAGATCCTTTGCCTTAAAGAGCTTATCGGCAGGGGCAGAAGGATATCGGGGCGGCAGTCTGCGCGCTTCCGCTCCTTCTTCGGCCGCCTTGGCCGGAAACTCCATCCGGCGGATCGCCGTCTGGTGGTATGCTCCGCTCAGGTTGACTTTCTGCGTCACCCACAGATAGCCGAAGGCCACGCGCCAGCGGTGGAAGTTGTCTGGGTCGACGAGGTGTGGGGGTGCGGGCGGTTTGCCCCACTGAGACAACTCCGCAGCTTCTTTCGCCATGACTTCGCCTAGCGGCTCAAATCGGTCGCCGGTCAGCTTCGTCCAGTACCATTCCGTCTCCGTCGGTTTCTGTTGGTAGGAGAGAACTCGGTTGCCGACCAGGGAGCCAAGGCAGAGGCGTCCGCGACGCGGGGGCCCGTCGCCTTCTCGTTGAACCCGATCCGGCTGAGTATTCTTGGCATCTGCACGAACAGCGATTGGCGCCGCCTGGCCGGGAGTCGGTTTTCTCGGGCGTTCCCCGGTTTGGCCCGGTGGATCGGCGAAGCAAGGCTCAATCGTGACGATAAGAATCGCGCAGACAAAAAGCAATCGGTCCATGGTGAACCTCCATTGCACCGACACACGAGCAGGCGCCGGTAGCCCATCGCGCCGCCAGAAAGGCGATGGAAGGGCGTGCGTTGCTGCTCGACGCTGACGCATGAAGATGGATAGACGCGGCCTCACTCCCCCCGGTTCCGTCAATCCGTCTTCTTCGCTCGCTTTCTCGCCTCGCTCTCAGCGCGGTTTTGTTCCTTGAGGGGATTCGTACAGAGCGGCTTCTCGATGTTCGCGAGCACCTCGCGCACGGATTGTCCGCCGAGCGCCGGCAGCTTGTCGTCGATCCCATGACCGAAGCCCACAAAGTCGACGTTGACAAACAACTGCCGCCCTTCCAGCGTACATTTCGCCAGCGTCTGCTTGGTACGCTGCGTTGAGATCCAGAACTCGAATAATCCGAAACCGTCTCCACCCCCAACGCCCCAACGAAGCGGATCACCAACGTTGATCTCCTCACTCACGAGTTGAAGAGGAAGCCGGCCATTGTCGGTGGCCACGAGACCGTCGTAGCTGAGTGTCGTATGGATCGGCATGGCTTTCATACAGGTGTCGATGAAGTGGCGGTGGAAGAGATTCGCCTCTCGGATCGTGAGCTGCCGCTGGTCTACGGCCCTTTGCTTGCTGTACGCGGCGAGCTCGGACGGCGCGTCCGCGCCGAACCGACTGGGCGATGTAACCGGTTTTCCACCGTAACCACTTCGTGGATCATCGAGCGCCAATGACGCTCCAAGGAGAATCAGAAAGCTCAGGTATGCCCAGTGTGACGAAGCGTGTCTCATGGCCCATTGCTCCAAGTCGCTCGAACTCTCTTCCGGCAACTCCCGCAGAACCACGACTGGAGAACGGCTCGCATGCGGCCGATTCGCAGGCGCGGCGGCTCGCCGGGTTTCCCAGGTTTTCCTTCCGTGATGCGCGAGCACTCGGAAGCGGCGAGACGCCGCTTCTACGAGTCTGTCCTGGGAACGGTTACTTACAGCTTGAATACCCGATTCTTCCCGTGCCGCCTAATCCCCGCCGACAGCGGCCGATTCCTTCTTTGGTCTCGGCCATTGTTTCGAGTCGTGGAAGTCGATACCCTTATACACTTCAATGAGGCGCGAGAGGTTCTCTCTGTTCGCCCCGGTGCCCTCAACGTGGGAAAGGGTCATCGTCAGGCGAGCCAGGCCAAGCTCCTTGCCATCGATCCATTCAACCACGAAAGCGATTAACCGCAGTTCGTCGTTGGAGACGGGCCGGCCAAGTCGGGCATACAAACCGCGCATGGCGGGAGAACCGATCTGGGCGAGCGCATACGCGGCAGGGTGGCGACTGAGCGGGTGCGGTTCCCAGACCGGAGCCGCACCCACGTACGTAATGCGATCCCAAAGGATCTCCACTGCCTCAATCGCCCGGTATTCGCCGAGCACGAGCATCGCCTGTGTCCTGGAAAAGCGGTTCGCCGGTGCGTCCTCCGCTCGGACGACTTCCAACAGAGCATCGATCGCCGCCTTCCGTTCCGACTGCAACTCGGAAAAAGCCACCGCGCGTTCGTTCGCCTCCGACGACTGCAACCTTTGCGCGAGCTTCTTGGAACGGTCGTCCTGCCTTGCCTCTCCACGGATCGTCCAGAACATACACATCCCAACGACTGCGATACAAGCCAGTTCGAGCGTATAGCGATTGAACATGGAACACTACTCCCGTTCAGTTAACGTTATGGATTCGCTCCGATTGTAATCCTGCCTGCTCCGATGTCGTTCACATCCGACTCAGCCTGGTCGCCAGTTGTCCGAACCCATTGGCCGTTTTGTTCTTGCAGCCGGTGTCGGACATGCCATTCAAACTTGTCTGAACCTCGGCTTCCGGCAAGGGCATTTCCAGCGTCTGGGTCAGTCTGTATCCCTACACGCACATACTCCTCGAAAGTGCCGCGCATGACGAAGTACTCCTCCGGGCCTTGTGGTGTATTAGGCCAACCCGGTGTATCGACTGAGAACATGACGCCGTTTGGATCGGGCTCGTCGGTCTCATCCCCACTGTGGGAGTCATCATTGGGTGTTTCGTTGTTGGCGGGAAGCGGCGGGGCCGGAGCAGTTCCAAGGACGTTCTGATTCTGATCCAACACCCATACATTGCCTTCAAGCCGTCGCGTAATATCGAAGTAGACCAGTCCTTCGCTTCCAACGTTAGCTGGTTGCACCGTGAACTTCATAGCTATCACGTTCGCAGTTCCATGTTGAGCGTCAATCGGCCTTAGCCCGGTCCCCCCGTAATTCTCTAGTACATCCCGGGGAGGCGTCGGCATGTTCTGCCACGGTGTCCCTTGCGCAAATACGTTGGTTCGCAGTCTTCGTGTCGTCCTCAAGGGCGGTCAAGCTCGCCCACACGCCCGTGGCCTTCACCGTGTCCGTGAAGGAGCGGTAGGTGAGGTTGATTACCATGTCACGAATCGAATCACTCGGCGAGTATGCCTCCGCCCACAGAGTCATGTCGCCCGTAGGCGGAAAATCCGCTTCGGACAACTGAATGTCACCACCGTCGTTCAAAGGGACGCGGTTAACTCTGGTTGATTCCCTCCAGCAGTTGATCCCGCCGGACGGGACGGTTAAGGTCATCGTCCCTTCAAAGCCCGCGTACGGACGAGCAATGTCCAATCTCATCAAATCCACTTCGTTACGCCCCGCAGGCGTGGCGACGACTCCATCCGCGTCGTTTCTATCTTGGACTCCATCGTTGTCGGTGTCATTCAGGTTTGCGACGGTGAACGCGCCTCGCGATTCCTCGACTTGGTAGGCAACCTGCGCGCCATCCTGGCCATCGTAAATCATCGCATCGACGCGATAACTCGTAACGTTCACGGTGCCGACAAAACTGCTGTTGGTGATACCATCGTTCGCCACATACTGGAAGCTGTCCTCTCCAAGGTATCCGGGATTGGGAATGTACTTGAAGGAACCATCGGGGTTGAAGTATTCGAGGGTTCCAAGCGACGGCCCGGAATAGAGAATGGCGGTCAACGGGTAGTCACTATCAGGATCAGTGTCATTGCCCAAAACGCCCGGGGCGGCGACGATTAGCGGAGGCGGAGTTTGGTTATCAACGAAGCCGACGTAATAAGGGCCGTCGTTCTGTACGACCGGCGGGTTGTTGTAGACGTTGATCCTCACCGTGGCGATGTTGCTGTCCACGATTCCGTCCCACACCTTGTAGGTAAAGCTATCTTCGCCCACATACCGAGTCGTGGGAACGTAGCTGAATGAGCCGTCCGGGTTGAACGCGAACGACTGCGCGTGCGAAGGCCCCGTGACCAGCGTGGCAGTCATCGGGTCGCCGTCGGCGTCGGTATCGTTGTTCAGCACGCCCGGAGCCGCCTGGTTGATCGGGGTGTCGTGCAAGATGTGGTAATCGTTGGTCCCGTCGTCCCGCGCGTACCGGGGCCTGGTTGAGCGAGGTAATCGTGACGGACGCCGTGTCGGTGTATTGCCCGTCGCTGATCTGGTAGGTGAAACTGTCCGTGCCGACAAAGTGATAGTTCGGCGCGTAGCTGAACGAACCGTCCGAATTGAAACTGAACGACGCCGCATGGGACGGCATGCTCACGACGGTAGCTGGGATCGGGCTGCCTTCCGGATCATAGTCGTTCCGCTTCACGCCCGGCGGGGCGTCGAACATCGACGTGTCGTGCGTGATCGCGTAGCCGTCGTCGTTGGCCACGGGTGGGAGGTTCCGCGGTGGCGGCGGGGGTGGTGGCGGCGGCGGACCATAGTCCAGCGTGCCCACCTGGGCCGTGCCGCCCTCAAGCGTCGGGTCGCTGGGCGCACCGAGGCGCACGCGCAGCGGCAATCGACGCGAACAACTCGTCGACCCATTGAAGGTCGCGGAGGAATTCAGGCGAGGCGAAGTCGCTTCCGCCACTGGCCAGCGTCTCGGCGACGTGGCCGATCCGCTCACTGGCCGTCGTCACGTAGGAGTCGGCCATCACCTGGTCCGCCGACGCGATGCTGAGCAGGCTTCGCAATTCGCCGAGCACGCAGTCCGGCGCCGCGGGATCGCCGCGCAACTCGGCGATCGCGGCAAGTTCCTCCCTGCGCGGGGCTGTGAGCCCCGACAGAGGCTCGACGCCGAGAGAAGCGGCCAGAAAAGCGTCGTCAGCCCAAAGCGAGCCGAGTAACGGTGTGATCAGCGGAGCCCCCAACAAGACCTCCAGGAGCGAACCACCCGGCGTGGCCCGGATCTCCAAGACTTCAGGCATGACCAACCGCCGGAATCGCGCGTGTGGTGCGCGCCGAGTCGACCGACTGCTTCGACGAACCTGGGCAAGCAACATGGCAACTCCTCGTGCGATACGAGGAAGAAGGAACTGACCGAACGGCCAGACAATCGCCACGAGCAGGAGCGGAAATCGCCAAGAGATGAAGGAGCCTGGGCACAACGCGCCGGGGCAAAGGCGTGCCTCATTCTGTTCCGCGCGGCCACAAGGAGTCCTCCTTAGCCAGGAAGAATCGCCGGCTCGAAACCCCTTCTCGGAACCCGCCGCCCGACGTGGGGCGGCAGTCGTCATGTGCGAGCGCACATCATGCATGCGGTTAATCTAGCAAGTCACACCCGACCATCAAGGGATAATCTCCTCGAATCTTGGGGCATTTGCCACCCACCCGCCAGCGACGATCGCGATGCGATTTTCGTCCGGTTCTCACTCCTTCCTCTTCGCGTCCCTTCGCGTCTCCGCGGTTCGCTTCGGTCCTCGTGTCTTTCGTGTCTTGGTGGTTTCTTCTGCCTTCGTGCTTCTCACGCTTCCTCTTCGCGTCCCTTGCTGTCTTCGCGGTTCACTCCTGTCTTCGCGGTTCATTTCTGTCTTCGCGGTTCTCTTGGCGCTTCGTGCCTTTCCGCTTTAGCGGTTCCTCGCGGTTCACTGCTTCCTCTTCGCGTCCCTTCGTGTCTCCGCGGTTCATCCAGAAAACTGTCGTCAAGACTGGCCCACCAACCGGTCTTGAAATTGGGCCACGGTACGTCGTAGGATCGCTCGGCCAGACTCTGCGCACTCGCGCCGTCGGTCCGAAGCACTATTGAGCCCCGCATAGCCGATGCACCAGGCCGACCAGCGGGAGGCCGGCAAACAAGGCCATTTGGCCAGGCAGTACCGATCGTTCACAATGCAAACATCAATAGCACCCCGGCAATTGGCACAAGCCGCGACGTGTTGACCAACACTCCCAACCCATGCACCGAACGCTTCAAACGTCCCAGGCACCGCATTCGATGCATTGGCAAAAACCGCAGTCTGTTGACCAGCGCATGCGCGCGCCCTGTCGGTCCGCCTCTGCCCATCTTACGAGTAAACTCGCCCCTTCCATGTCGCCCCTTCCCGGCCGCGCGCCCATCGCGCCGCTTGGTTCACTGGCGTGCTTACCCTGCACGGATCGAACTCCCTCACCCGCGGTGGGTACCGTGGAAAAACCGAGCCCCCGTTGACCAAAAACATCGTTTGACCCCGCAATCGCCCGCAGATCCGTCGCCCCCTCGTAGGGAGATTCCTTCCGTCCCGCGTTGCAGATTAGACTCCGCCCTTTCTGCCTGCTCGCGAAGTAACCGTTCACAGGCCAGCCGGGGACTGGTCCGTTTCTCGGCCGCAAGGCTCCGTCATCACAACTGCCACCTGACCGAAAACATGGACCTGTCCCCTTCGCTTCCCGGGCCGTTGAGGCGCGTATAGAACCTTGCGGCAAGTCCGAATTACTTGGGCCGTCCGGGGACAGGCACTTTTCCACGGCCAGCCGAGCGTTTCCACGACGAATGTCCCCTCGGCATCGCAAAAATCGGGACAGTCCCCCGTGAACGGCTAACCTTCTGACTTGATCGGAAAGACTGTATACTGAGTGGAAATATGATACAAGCATGTCTCGCAATGATGTTGTACGGAGTGCTGCTGGCGGTATTTCGTCTGGTCCGCAGCCAGCGGATCCTCTTCACGTCGACCGCGATCATTGTGCCTAGGTCGCGTTGGTCGTCCGCCGAGATCGCCATCCCGTACTTGGCGATTACTGATCTTTCCTCCTCACAAGCCAATGGCCAACGGCTGCTCAGAATCACCTACGAGGGCAGGAAGGTCAGCATCACATCGTGGTTCCTGCCCACAAACGGACATTTCGAGGAGGTCTGTTATTTGTTGGAGGAACTGGTTAAGGCGGCCAAGAGTAGCCGGTAAGCGTAGGATGTCAGTGCCGTTCTGGTGGTCGGTAAGCGCCTGGAATACATCCCCGGAACCGCTGCTGTCGACCGCCTCGTCGAAGCTAATTCGCGCTGACGAACTGGGGCAATGGCGCACGGCACGGGCGTCAGAGTATACTGGGAAACGGTTCCTGCAACGCCACCTCGTTCCTCCACCTGTTTCCGTGAACGCATGGAGGTTGTCGGGCGGTGGCGAAGTGCGGCTCTCGTCGCCCTGGCGGGGACAAGAGCTGGTTCGCCGGTTGACAACGAAGCCTGAAGCCCCCGTCGAACATGGATTTCTCGGAGTGAACCTGTTGCGGAGAATCCAATCGCAGACATTCGAGCGAGAGACTACTTACGCCCGACCAAGCCGTGGAAGCTCACCCCCATGCGTTACAAGAACCTCGACCTCCTGCGTCAAGACCTGACACGGATCCTGGTAATCACCGCGGTCGCACTGGCCTCCAGGTGCCTGTCGGACGAACGGCAAAAGCAGCCGCCTTCCGCGACAGGCGACCGATTTCCGCAGGTCTCCGAGCTCGCCTCGCGGACCGGGCTGCCCGACCCGCTGGTCATGCTGGATGGCCGGCGCGTCACCACTCGCGAGCAATGGATCAACGAACGGCGGCCCGAACTCATCCGACTGTTCCAGCACTACATGTACGGATTCTTGCCTCCCCGGCCGCAGACGGTCTCCGGCAAGATCGAGCGCGAAGATCGCGACGCGCTCGGCGGCAAGGCCACGCTGAAGGAAGTGACGGTCACCTTCGGGCCGCCGGAGTTGCCGCCGATTCACCTGATGCTGGTCGTTCCCAACCGCCGGCAAGGTCCGGCGCCGGTCGTTCTCGGCATGAACTACTTTGGCAACCACACGCTGGTGCGTGACCCGGCGGTGCGCCTGTCCACGAACTGGATGCCCGAACGCGGCGAGGGCGTGGTGAACAACCGGGCGACCGAAGCCAGCCGCGGCACTTGGGTGGATATCTGGCGGATCGAGTACTTGATCGATCGCGGTTACGCCGTCGCCACGTTCTACAACGGCGACATCGATCCCGACCGGCCCGACGAGCGGGGCATTCAGGAGCACTTCCGAACACTCGATCCGCAGCACGACTGCGGAACCATCGCCGCGTGGGCGTGGGGATTGCAGCGGGCGGTCGATTATCTCGTGACCGACTCCGGACGTCGACCAGCACCGCATCGTCGTCACCGGCCATTCGCGTCTGGGCAAGGCCGCGCTGCTGGCGGCTGCCTTCGACGAGCGCATCGCCCTGGCCATTCCGCATCAGGCCGGCTGCGGCGGCTCGGCTCCCAGTCGGACCGGCGTCAAGCCGGCGGAGACGGTCGGCTCGGCTCCCGGCCGGACCACGGCCAAACCGCCGGAGACGGTCCGACAGATCAACGACAAGTTCCCGCACTGGTTCAACGCGCGGTTCAAGGAGTTCAACGACCGACCCGACCGACTGCCGTTCGATCAGCATTGCCTGGTGGCGTTGTGCGCGCCGCGCCCGGTGCTGTTCACCAACGGACGGGAGGACACCTGGATCAACCCGGCAGGCCAGTTCGAGGTGTTGCGCGCGGCAGCGCCTGTTTATCGGCTCCTGGGCGCCGGGGATTTCGCGGCCACCGAACTCCCGCCGGACGGACAACTGATCGACGGCACGCTGGGCTATTTCCTCCGGCCCGGCGGCCATTCGCTGAAGCCGGAGGACTGGAAGGCGTTTCTCGACTTTGCCGACAAGCAGCTGGGACCGCCCGCGAAGCCGCGCTCCGCATCGGCGCTGGCCGACACCGGAGTCCGCGGCCGCCAGCCAGCTCGGCAAGAGCGCAGGCTGCACCTGTGGAGGTGCCTCGCTGGGAGATGCACGAGTTTGAATTGCACGGGCGTTGCCGCGTCGAGAATCCCTTCCGCGACGCCGCCCTGGTGGGCGAGTTCACCGCACCTTCGGGCAAGACCACGACCGTCGGAGGGCTTCTACGACGGCGACGATACGTGGCGGCTGCGTTTCGCGCCGGACGAGGAGGGCGAGTGGCGCTACCGGCTGCGCGGCGAGGGCGTGGAGATTCGCCAGGAGGGACGTCTGAAATGCGTCGCGCCGCGCGGGCACGGCTTCATCCGCATTCATCCCCAGAACCCGTATGCCTTTGCCCATGCCGACGGCACAGCGTTCTTTCCGATGGGCGACACGTGCTACGGGCTGTACGACGACAGCCCCATCACGCCGGCCCTGCGACGCGAGTATCTGGAGACGCGCCGCCGCCAGCGGTTCAATTTCGTCCGCATGAGCGTCGGCCACAGCGAGGCGCGGGCGGCGGCGGACCCGGCGTTCTGGGCCTGGGGCGGCACGCCGGCCAAGCCTGACCTCGACCGCTTGAATCCGGTCTTCTTCCGCGGGCTGGACGAACTGTTTCGCGACCTGCAGGCGCGCGGGATGAACGTCGAGTTGCTCCTGCTGAACTTCTACCGCCGGCCGTTCACGGACACCAAGCTCTGGACGCCGGCGCGCGAGCGGCTTTGGCTGCGCTACGTCGTGGCCCGCTATGCGGCGTTCGACAACCTCTTTCTCTGGACGCTCGCCAACGAATACGAAACCCACCCCGATGGCCGCTATCGCTTGGACCGTCCCGGCGACGTGGACTGGGCCAAGGCCACCGCGCAACTCGTCAAGCAACTCGATCCGTATCGCCACCCGGTCACGGTGCATCCGGTCATCTCGTCGAGCACGCGCGGCGCCAGTCCCCGCGATCCGTTCGACGCGCCGTGGCGCATCGGCGAGTTCTTCGGCGAAGGGCGACGAACTGGATGTGCTCTCCCAGCAGACCGGGCAGTCCGGCGCGGGTGTCGCGTGGGACGACAAGCTCCAATGCTGGGTGGGCGATGCCCCGGACGTGGTCGCCAGCCTGCGCGCCGACCGTCGTTTCCGCAAGCCGGTGCTCAACACGGAAAGCGGCTACGAGTATCTGCGCGGCCATCCCACGGAGAAGAAGCAGGTGCATCATACCGACAAAGTGCGGCGCACCTGCCTGGCGCATCGTCTGCGCGGGCGGCTACTTCGCCGCTGGGTTTCACGGCACGATTGGCCACAGCGACGTCTGGAACCGCATCGACGCGCCGAACCGCTACACCTTCACGGTCCAGGACGAAGGCGCCGCGGCGCCAATTGGGCGCGCTCTACGACTTCTTCACCGCGCTGCCCTTCTGGCGGATGCAGCCCTTCGACGGCGTGACCGGCGCAGCGGCGGTGGCGCTGGCCGAACCGGGAAAGGTCTATGTGGTGTACCTGCCGCAGGGCGGCAAAGTGACCGTAGACCTGAGCGCGGCGCAGGGTCCGTTGACGGCGCAGTGGTTCAACCCGCGGGATGGCCGGGCGGGCGAGCCGTTCTCCGTCCCTGCGGGCAAGCCCGGCCGAATTCCAAGCCGCCGGATACACAAGACTGGGTGCTGCGAACTGCGCGAAACGCCGCGGTAGACTGTGCTTTGCCAACCGACGAATTCAGGAGAGACGCCATGCAGAACACGAACGCGCAACAAGATTACGGGCGAGGTGCGCAGTGCGAGGACAGACTTCGTGGATCGCCGACGGTTCCTTGGCCGCATGGCCGTGCTGGGCGGGACCGCCGCGTCGGTCTCGGGCGTGAAGCTGCTCGTTGCCGCCGAAGGCACGCAGAAGACCGAGTCGGGCACGCGCCGCGACGGCCCCTCGGCCGAGGGCCGCGGCAAGGTCCAGCAGGTCCGCGAGCGAGATCAAGGAGTACAAGGACCCCAAGACCGGCGCTCGCGTCCGCCGGCTTGACCGGCGACGGCTCCAGCAACGTGCATCCGTACTTCACCTCCTGGGCCTTCGTCGGCGACGACGCCGACCACACCATTTTCGTCTCGAACCGCTCCGGTGCCTACCAGTGGTACCTGCTGGACATCCCCGCCGCGCGGCTGGTGCAATTGACGGCCGGCCAGAAGGTCTCGCCCAACATGGCGTGCGTGGCGCGGAGCGGACGGTTGTTCTACTTCGACGGTCCGGTGCTTCACGCGGTCAAGACCGACACGCTCGAAGACCGGGAACTGTACCGAGTGCCCGCGGGCTTCAAACCCGCCCTGCCCACCTGCACGGCCGACGGCCGTTACGTGGCCTTCGCCTACTGCCAGGAAACGACGCTGAGCACGGAGACCGGCCGCATCTACTCGACGATGCACGAGCGCTACTACCAGCACCCGCACTCGGTGGTCATGCGCGATCGATACGGAGAGCGGCGAGGCGGTGGCCGCCTGGGGCGAGCCGACGTGGATCAGCCATGTCCTGATCCATCCCACGCAGCCCAACCTCATTGTGTTCTGCCACGAGGGCGGCGGCACGTGCGTCAAGCAGCGGATGTGGATCGTGAACCTGAACGACATGCAGATGCGCCAGGCCACGCCGCTCTATCCGCAGCGGCCGGGCGAGTCGTGCGTGCACGAGTATTTCACGCAGCAGGGCGACGTGGGCTTTCAGTACTCGCTGGACCGCCGGACGGCGAGCGCGAGGAATACAATGCCTTCATCCGGCCCGACGGGACGTGGATTCGCCAGTACCTCTTCCCCGGCCAGCGGCCGGGCCACATCCAGTCCAATTCGGACAACAGCCTGGTGGTCGGCGACCGGGCCTATCTTCAGCCCGGACGACAAGGAGGGCGGCCAGTACCTGGGCCTGATGACGCACGCGAACGGCCGCGTGCAGATGCGGCGCCTGGCCTGGCACGGCACTTCGTGGCGTACCCAGGCCAGCCACGGCCATCCCAGCTTCAGCCCGGACGACCGCTGGGTGGTCTACAACTCGGACGCCGAGAAGTGCGACAACGTCTACATGGCCGACGTGCACAGTATCTGAACAGGATTTCTGACCGTTTTCACTGGGCGTTCTCGGCCGCGTGATTCTCCCACTTCTCCACCTCTGCGCCATAAAGCTGCTGCCGTTCGCTTCGGTCATACGCGGCAGAGTGGTAAGTGCCAAACATCCCGAAAAGAAAATCGTTCCAGGAACAGCCTGTCGCAACCAGCAGGCAGGAAACCAGCAGAAGGGCCGCGATCCGTCGCATGGCATTGCTCCGAACGTGAGGGGGCGAGAGTCTACTCCAAGACCGCCTCGGTTGATAGAGCAATCATCCCAAAAGGAAGGGCCACGCCCGAGGGGTGATGATGGTTCGCGTCGCCTACCGCTTCACACAAACGAAATTCGGCGGCCCAACCCCGAAGAGTTGGGCCGCCGACGTTGGCATGACCAGACCCCCTTCTCTCCAGGAGAGGGAGGCACGATCGTCACGTTTCCGCTCTAGCTACCGCTGCCGACCGGCTCGCAAGCCTTCGGGGCGGCAGCGGCGCAGCACTCGACCTTGGCAGCACGGGACCGGGCAGCAAACCTTCACCGGCACTTGCTTGCACACCACGCGGGGCACGCACCGGGTGACCGTGTACGGAACCTGCTTGCAGACCCACTGCGTAGCAGTTGACCGTCTTCTCGTAGCACACCGGCTTGCAGACCGTGTACGGAACCTGCTTGACGCACTGCTCGCGGACCATCTTGCAGACCTTGTAGGTGCAGGTCTTCGACGCAGCTGCTCGGGCACCATCTTGCAGACCTGGTAGGTGCAGGTCTTCACGCGCTGCTCGGGCACCATCTTGCAGACCTGGTAGGTGCAGGTCTTCACGCGCTGCTCGGGCACCATCTTGCAGACCTGGTAGGTGCAGGTCTTCACCCGCTGCTCGGGCACCATCTTGCAGACCTGGTAGGTGCAGGTCACGCGCTGCTCGGGCACCATCTTGCACACCTGGTAGGTGCAGGTCCGCTGCTCGGGCACCATCTTGCAGACCTGGTAGGTGCAGGTCTTGACCCGCTGCTCGGGCACCATCTTGCACACCTGGTAGGTGCAGGTCTCGCTGCTCGGGCACCATCTTGCAGACCTGGTAGGTGCAGGTCTTGACGCGCTGCTCGGGCACCATCTTGCAGACCTGGTAGGTGCAGGCACGCGCTGCTCGGGCACCATCTTGCAGACCTGGTAGGTGCAGCACCGCTGCTCGGGCACCATCTTGCAGACCTTGTAGGTGCAGGTCTTCACGCGCTGCTCGGGCACCATCTTGCAGACGGTGTAGGGAATCCGCTTCTCGCAGACTTCCGGCACCATCTTGCAGACCTGGTAGGTGCAGGTCTTCACGCACTTCTCCGGCACCATCCGGCAGACCGTGTACGGGACCTTCTTCACGCAGGTCTCACGCACGTACTTCACGCACTCGATCTGCTTCTCGCAGACCTCGGGAACCCAGACCTTCTTGTAGCACTTGATCGGCGGGCACTGGACCTGGACCATCTTGGTCTCGCCCGGGCAGTACACGCAACGGCAGCGTGCAGGGATCCCACATCCAGCAGCCGGGCTCCTGGACGCACTTGGTGATGACCGGGCCCGGCTTCTCGTAGCACTGGGTTTCCCAGCGGCCCGAGCAAACCTGGATCGTCTTGGTGTACTTCACCGGCTTGCAGACCGTGTAGCACACTTCGCGCTCGCAGGTCTCGTGCACCGGCTTGCAGACCGTGTAGCAGATCTCCTTCGTGCAGGTCTCGCACACCGGCTTGCACACCGTGTAGCGGCAGACCTTCTCGCGGGTCTCGTACACCGGCTTGCAGACCGTGTAGCAGATCTCCTTCGTGCAGGTTTCCCACACCGGCTTGCACACCGTGTAGGTGCGCTGGCGGGTTTCCCACACCGGCTTGCAGACGGTGTACGTGCGCTGCGGGTCTCCTACACCGGCTTGCAGACCGTGTAGCAGATCTCCTTCTGGCGGGTTTCCCACACCGGCTTGCAGACCGTGTAGGTGCACGTGCTGCGGGTCTCGTACACCGGCTTGCACACCGTGTAGCAGATCTCCTTCTGGCGGGTCTCCCACACCGGCTTGCAGACCGTGTAGCAGTCGCTGGTCGGGTCTCCCACACCGGCTTGCAGACCGTGTAGCGTCGCTCTGGCGGGTCTCGCACACCGGCTTGCACACCGTGTAGCAGATTTGCCTCTGGCGGGTTTCCCACACCGGCTTGCACACGGTGTAGGTGCACTGCCGTAGTCTCCCACACCGGCTTGCACACCGTGTAGCAGATCTGCTTCTGTGCGGGTCTCCCACACCGGCTTGCAGACCGTGTAGCAGATCTCCTTCTGCGCAGGTCTCCCACACCGGCTTGCAGACCGTGTAGCTGCACTTCGCGGTAGCAGGTCTCGGGGACGTACTTCGTGCAGGTGATCGTCTTCGGCACGCAGACCCGCTCGTAGCACGTCTTGTAGCAGGTGAACTGCTGCTTCTCGTAGACGACCTCCCTGCAGGTCTTCATCACGGTGTGGCACTGCTGCACGCACGCGGTCTCCGGCGCAGCACGCCGGTCTTGCACCGACGATACCGGGCCGCGCCGCAGTAGCTGGCGTCAGCCGTGTTCGCCGCGATCATCGCCAGCACGGCGACGATCACCGGCACCCCCAACGCGGTTCTCATCTCATGCCTCCTTCAAGGAATTCCAGAAACTCGTAGGGCCTGGTCAGACGGGCACACGCCCGTCTTATGCATCTTCGGCCGACCTACTTCGTGTACATTAACTGCTTTGCCGGAAACACCAGTCTCTCCGTACCGTCTCAGGCTTCGTAGAAACTGCATACCGACACCGCAGCTGCCAACTTCGTTCTTTGTATCGCCAATATGGGTTGACTGCTTGAGATAACCTAGACACGTTATGCACGAAATTTACGTGACATGGGAAATCCCAGTCGCAACTTCTTCACTTTCCGCGTCTAAGGATTGTGACCAGGATACCGACCAGCCTCCCGTCATCTCCCCCATACGCCAAGCTTCGACCCCCATTTCCACCGCCCCCACCGGGAAACAGCAATCCGCGGCGTGCTCTACCCGAGCGGAACCACTTGTCGGATTGCGCCAGCCTCACTAGATTACAACCTGAGCGACCCGTGACGCCTCATCCAAGCGTCCGGCAAGTCGCCCCCCACTACCCCGTGGTGTAATGGTAACACATCGGGTTTTGGTCCCGACGTTCAAGGTTCGAGTCCTTGCGGGGTAGCTTGCCTGACGGCCAAGCAAGAACAGAAAGAGGCATTTGCTCCCCTCGGGGAACAAATGCCTCTAGTGCTTGATGAAGAAGCCAGCCTGTCACGCGGCAGCCCGGCGGCTCTCGTGCCGCCGAGTTCCACGACCGCTGGGTGCCCTATGCGTCCTCACGAACGCTTATTGGCCATCAGCGCCATCGGCGGCTAGGCGAGTTCCTCGCCGCCGCCATTCCCGTTGTCACTGACCGGGGCACGGTTGAAGCTGAACGCCTTCAACTTCCGCGCGGAGTTGATCCCCGGGGCATCGTAGTCGGCATTGATCAGGTCCGAACCGCTCCCGCCGTAAGCGTACAGGCGGTCGCGGACGGCATTGGCCGTCAAAGCCAGGGTGTCGTCGCCCGAGCCGGCAAAGATGGTCATGTCATCCAGCACGACGTTGCCGCTGATCGTGAGGCCATCGTTGCCGCTGCCGCCGTAGACCCAAACGTCGTCGCCCACGCGGTTGCTGGTCAACTCGATGCGCACGTCGTTGCCGCCATCGCCGTAGACCCACAGGTCGTCGGCAATGTTGGCCTGGGTGACCACGATGCGGTCGTCACCGCTGCCGCCGTAGATCCGCACGTCGCGGCCGAAGTTCGGCAATAGCGGAGCGAGCTCCGAATCGGTCCCGGTCCCCGTCACCCCGAGGTAATCGTTGCCGCTGCCCAGTTGGAAGACCGCGTCCCGAGCGATGATGGATGCGGCCAGATTGGCGAGGTCGTTACCCGACCCCGTGTCCAATCGCAGGCTCTTGGCAATCAGGCCGAACGGCTGATCGCCAAAGTAGCGGTTCGAAGGCGGATTGGCGGAAAGCTCCAACTGGTCCTGGCCAATGTCCACCAAGGTGTCGTCGCCCGAACCGGTATTAATCCGCACCTCGTCGGCAATTACCGATTCGACCGCCACCGCGTTATTGCCGCTGCCCGTGGTGATCGACAGATCGTCGACCTGCGAGTCGATCACCCCGACCGCTGCAATGCTCTTGCCGGTGATCTTCAGGTTGTCGCTGGTCAGGCCGACTACGGCCACCACATCCGCGCCGGAACCGGTGTCGATGTTCACGTCGCGGCGCACGCGGACCGGGCTGGTGACGACCGGAGCTTCCGGCGGGAGCTGGCTGGCGGGAATCGTCCCCACGCCGATCTGGTCGCTCCCGTTGCCGCCGTTGATCGTCAGCTTACCCGAGATGTTCGCGCCCGTGACCAGGATCGAATCGTTGCCCGAATCGCCCTTGATCGTCACGTCGCGTGCAATGCTCAGCGGATCCGCCGTGCCGGTGATCTCACCCAACGCCACCTGGTCGTCGCCGCCGCGCAGCTCGACCACGATCGACTTCACGCCGCGAAACTCGCCCGGCGTGTCCTGTCCGTTTACTTGGGTATTCAACCCAAGCACTTCGATCACGCCCGATTCGGTCCCGCTGGGCATGATCGCAATCATGTTTGCCGCGTCATCGCCGCGCATGCGCAGCGTGGACCCGGAAAGGGTCGCCGACACATTGCCGTCCAGCAGCAGCCGATTCTCGAGCTGCTCTCCGCGTAGACGCACACCCATTCTTGATTTGCGCACCATGTACTGACTCCTCCGATCAGTAGACGAGGTTAGACGGCTGAAGGCCGGCCCCTCAGCACCAAACTGCGTTAAATGTATCGAGAGGGTAAGGGCTGTCAACCCTCACCATGCTAAGAGAACGTGCCTTTCGACCGAACAACTCGCAGTGCCGATCACTGCAAATGCCACTCGTTTCATGCCCAAGAAGCCTCGCAGATTCTGCGCCCTGCACCGACAGCCCTAACGCATGGCGCTATCTAACTCCGTGGCGAGACAAACTGGGAGGACTAGAAAACTCTCCTCCCCCGTTGCGCACGAGAACGCTCACATAACGAGGCATGACCGCCTACCCGGTCTTACGCCTTGCGCGCGTGATGTTATGTAGCGCCGCTTTCAGAAAACCCCCCATTCCCTCGGCGGCCCCTCTTTGCCAGATGCATGGTCGGAATGTCCGACTTCGTGAGAAAACTTCGGACTTCTTCCAGCCCGATGTCAGGATCCGTCCATCGGCGGCCTATATTAGTTTGGTAGTTCGTTATTATGCTGCCGCTGTAGGCTCGCGGGTCCCCTGCGCCTTTTGACCGATACTGTAGAACTGCCTTCTACGACGGCAAGAGATTGCCCACGACGATCGCGCAGTCGCCTCAACGCAACCCAGAATGAAGCGCCAGCGATGGCGATCTGGTAATCGGGGTTCGACTGGCGATCGCAAACGATGCCGGTGCGCCGCCCACCAACACCGTTTGGACTTGGATCGCCTCAGCCGGGACCGGGCGAAACAACCAGAAGAGCACTTGCGCCCCGAGACTCAGAACCTGTCTTGGCACCGCCGCGTGCGAGTGGAAGATTTCGGGGCGGAACACGGTTCTGAGATCGTTCCGGGATCGGCGATTATTCACGTCTGCATTGTGAATGATCGGTACTGCCTGACCATATGGCCTTGTTTTCCGGCCGTCCGCTGGTCGGCATGGTGCATTGGCCATGCAGGGCTCAGTAAGGGGTCCTCGATGCGGACTCGCTTGAGCGCGCAACCGGCCATTCCGGCCGGCGCCCTTTCCCGTCTACTTCGGCAATAGCGCCAAGACCGAGGCGCTGGGCCGCGCCAGCACATGAGCCGCAATCAGTTTGCCCAGCGCTTCCGCGCGTCCGCGGCCGGCTTCGATCGCCGCGGTGACCGCCGAAAGCTCCCCGCGAACGATCACTGCGATGTAGCCGCCCCCTAGCTTCTCTTTGCCCACCACTTCGACGTTGGCGGCCTTGCACGCCGTGTCGATCGCCTCGAACACGGCCGTGAATCCCTGCGTCTCGATAATCCCCAGGGCGAGATTGCTTTCCTGCGACATAGACAACCCCTTCGCCGCTCCAGAAACCGCCTCGTAATTTGGATGAAACACCACGTCCTGCTCGATGAGTGGATTGTACGTGCGCGGCGACTGAATCGCCCTCCACGCCTGCGCGTCGGGATGCGCGATCACTTGAACCACAGGCCGGCCGCCCATCGCATCGGCGACCGCGCGTCCCGCTTCCAAGGCCGCCGCCACCGCCGCGACCGGTCCGGTGATCTTCGTGGCCACGCCGCCCAGGTCGTTCAACTCGCACTCCACGAGACGCACCCGGCCCGTCTTGTCGATCCGGTCCAGCGCCACCAAAGTCGGCGTCAACCCAAACGTCTCCAGTAGTCCCAGCGCTTCGTTCACACCGCTCCTCGTTCGCGCAGGGCCTGCATCACGCTGGCGGCGATCTGATTGATCCGGTCCTGGGAGAGATTCCCGGTGCGCGGCGGACAACCTTCGCGCGGAAGATCGACATAGCCGAAGTCGCTCAGAATGCACTGGAGCATCCCTGCAAGCGCCGCGCGATCGACGCGCTGCGCCTCGGTGCTCGGCTGCCGGCTTTGCCCCATGGAAAAGCCGCGCAGTTCCACCCCGGTTCGAAAGCCCTCGGGAAAGTCGGCCGAGTAGAGCATCGCGTCAAACAGTTCCAGCAGGCGGAACTGGATACGCATCGCCGCTTCGATTTCCCCGGCGCGCGTCAGATCGTAAAGCTTCCGCGTCAACTCCGGCACCACGCCGGCGGTGGCATTCGTGCCGCCGTCGCAGCCGACCAGAAGCATCGGCACCAGCACGACATCCCACCCGGTGAGAAAGGTGAAGTCGGGGCGCTGGGGCCGAATCGCCGCGATCATCCGCATCATCGCCGCCAGGTCGCCCGAGGAATCCTTGATCCCCACGACGCGCTCCAGTTCCGCCAGCCGGCAGATCGTCGGCAGGTCGATGGGGCTGGCGAACATGGGGATGTTGTAGAGCGTCACGTCGATCGGGCTGTGCACCGCAATCTCGTGAAAGTACGCATAGACCGACTCCGGCCCGAGCCGGTAGTAGAAGGGCGATACCACGGCCACCGCGCGCGCCCCGAATCCCGCATAGGTCTCGCACGCCCGGATCGTTTCCCGCGTGTTCGCCTCGGCCGCCCCGGCCAGCACCGGAACGCGCCCCGCGGCTTGATCGCAGACGATGCGGATGATCTCTCGCCGCTCGTCGGGCGTGAAGCGCACGAATTCGCCCGTCGACCCATTCGGATAGAGCCCGTGGACGCCCTTGGCAATCATCCAATCGATGTACCGCCGCAACTCGGGCTCGTTGATTCGGCCCTGCGCGTCCAAGGGGACCATGTGGGGGGTGAACACCCCGGTGAGTCGTTCAGGCATGCGAAAAAGCTCCCCGTGCTCGCCCCTCGGCACCGTCGCAGCAGTGATCCCCGCACTCGCCCCAGCCCCACGGGCCGCGGAGCCCCGCGCAAGATCCGCCCTCCAGGCGCCTCTCAGGCTCAGCAAGGATAGCACACTCCGCGCCCGTCATTGACAATCGGCCTTCCCAAGATATCATCGGAGCGGGTTGGCCACAACAACTTAGGGCCGCCCGGAAACCCCTTCCCTTACCTCGCCTGGGCGCCCCCTAGGAGTCTCCCGCATGACGCACCGTCCAAAACTCGTCCTCACCGACTTCATCAACGACGACCTCGCCCCGGAAAAGGGGATCATCGGCGACCTGGCCGACGTGATCGCCTGCAACGCCTTCCACGAG
Organism: Pirellulales bacterium; assembly: GCA_963736495.1. GTDB lineage: Bacteria > Planctomycetota > Planctomycetia > Pirellulales > Thermoguttaceae > CAVTPL01. Next base: position 154,952 of record CAVTPL010000007.1, read on the forward strand.
GACGAACTCATCGGTCGTATCGAAGACGCCGACGCGATCATGCTTTTCCACAACCTCGCACTGTCGCGCAAGACCATCGAGCGGCTCGAGTGCTGCAAGCTCATCGTCCGCTGTGGCGTGGGCTTCGACAACGTCGACCGCCTGTTCGCGCGCAGTCGAGGAATCCCCGTCGCCAACATTCCCGACTATGGCACCGAAGACGTCGCCGACACCGCCATCGGAATGATGCTCGGCCTCACGCGCGGCATCGCCTTCATGAACTCGCGGCTCCGCGAAGACCAGGGACCGTGGATGTATACGCAGGCCGCGCCGCTCCGCAGGTTGCGCGGCCGCACGCTGGGCATCGTCGGGTTGGGACGCATCGGCTCCGCGGTCGCACTCCGCGCCAAGGCCCTCGGCATGGAGGTCCTCTTCTACGATCCGTATAAACCCGACGGCTGCGACAAGTCCTTGGGCGTTCGCCGCGTGGAGTCGCTCGACGAATTACTCGCGCAGTCGTACGTGGTCACCCTCCACTGCCCGCTGACCGACGAAACGCGCCATTTGATCGACGCCAGAACTCTCGCACGAATGCGGCCGGGCGCGTACCTGGTCAACACCGCGCGGGGGGCCATCGTCGATACCGCGGCCATTCCCTCGGCGATCCAGTCGGGCCAACTCGGCGGCGCGGCGATCGACGTGCTCGAACGGGAACCGCCGCCTCCCGAGCACCCCCTGGTCCGTGCATGGCGCGACCCCGCCCATCCCGCCTTTCACCGCGTGATCCTCAATCCCCATGCCGCCTTCTATTGCGAGGAAGGACTGAACGATATGCGCACCAAGGGTGCGGAGGCCTGCCGCCGTGCCCTTCTCGGACTCCCCTTGCGCAACATCGTGAACTGACTCGCCGAGCACCGTACGTGCCCCCCTCGGTCGGCCCTGCTCTCCCAAGACCTCCCTGCTCCCGCTCGCCCCATGACCCGACTGATCGACCTCTCGCACCCCCTGGTCCACGGCCAACTCATGTTCCCGGGCGACCCCGAACTGGAGATCGCGCCCCACAACACCGTGACCCAGATCGGCTACAACACGACGCGCGTCAGCTTTTCCACCCACCACGGCACCCACCTCGACGCTCCCTTCCACTTCTTTGACGACGGCAAGTCCGTGGATCAGATCCCCCTGGACCGCTTCTTCGGCCCAGCCGCGCTGGTGGATCTCGCCCCAGGTGGCGTGCTGGCGCCCAAGACCCCAATCACCGTGGCCATGCTCCGCCCTCACCAGGGCAAATTCCAGCCGGGAGCCAAGGTGCTCTACCGCACCGGCTGGGACCGCATGTACGGCCAACCCGAATACTTCACCGACTACCCCACGCTTACCGTCGAAGCCGCCCAGTGGATCGCCGACCGCCGCATCGGCCTGCTAGGCATGGACACCGGCACACCCAGCACCCAGTGGCGCGAGTGCCACTGGGCCCTGCTCGGACCCGGCGTCGAAACCATTCTCGTCGAGGGCCTCACGCATCTCGACCAACTCCCCGAACGCTTCACGTTCGCCGGCTTCCCGTTGAATCTCGTCGGGCGAGACGGATCCCCCATCCGAGCTGTCGCCTTGCTCCTCTAGTGCGGCCGGCTGGGCCGCCACTGCCCCGATTCGATCGCTGCCGGCCGCGCCACGCCTCCTCGCCCCGACCCCTCCAGTCCAACGAGGGAGATCGCCCGTTGACGCACTCACCCGAAGGCGTTACCATGAGGGGCTTGCCGCCCTGAACGGTCCAGGGCGCATACACTTGTACCGACCGAAACGCCCGTTCTAACGCCGGACGCCCCGCTGTGGGGACATCGCCGGTGTGCCTTGAGGAGGTATTTGCCGGTGGCGACTGTTCTAGTCAAGGATCTGATTGAAGCAGGGGTTCATTTCGGCCATCGCACAAGCCGGTGGAATCCCAAAATGCGGCCCTACATCTACGGCCGCCAGAACCTCATCCACGTGATCGACGTGCGTGAGACGATTCGCGGACTGTTGCGTGCCAAGAAGTACTTGCAGCAGGTCGCCGCGGGCGGCAGCCTGATTCTCTTCGTCGGCACCAAGCGACAGGCCGCCGAAACCGTCGATCAACAAGCCCAGCGCTGCGGCATGCCCTTCGTGAGCGACCGCTGGCTCGGTGGCACGCTGACCAATTTCCGCACCATTCGCAGCCGTCTGGGCCGCCTGGAAGAGCTGGAAACCATCCGTAACGGTGAGGAGCTGGCGACCTACTCGAAAAAGATGCAGTCGGCCCTGACCCGCGAATACCGCAAGATGTTCCGCAACCTCAACGGCATGCGAACCATGAACCGCCTGCCCGAAGCCCTGGTAATCGTCGATCCCAAAAAAGAGAAGAACTCCGTCAAGGAAGCCCAGAAACTGGGCATCACGACCGTCGCCCTCATCGATACCGACAGCGATCCGGACGAGGTCGATCTCCCGATCCCCGGCAACGATGACAGCATTCGCTCGATCGAGTTGATCGTGAGCCAGTTGGCCGACGCGATCGCAGCGGGCAGGGCATCGGCGGGCGAGTTGAAGCAGCAACACGCGGAAGGGGCGGAGCCGTCGGCCGAGGCCATGGCCCAAGGCTGAGGCCGCACGACCTGAGTCAGCCAGGCCGAATGCGGGGTCGCCCACGCGCCCCGAGTGCCAAGGTGTGCGCATCGGGATAGGGCTCGCCCCTGCTCCCTGGGCGCCGCCTCCGTTTGAGCCAATGCATCCCGGGCCCGATCCCAGGCCCGACCGAAAGAATACCAAGCACGAGGAGAATCCCATGCCCGACATTTCTGCGGCCGCCGTCAAGGCCCTCCGCGACAAAACCAACCTGCCGATGATGGACTGCAAGAAGGCTTTGGAGGCGACCGGAGGCGACCCCGAGGCCGCCGTCAAGTGGCTTCACGAGCAGGGCAAAAAGACCTACGAGAAGCGGGCCGGACGCGAAACCACCTTCGGCCGCATCGCCGTGCTGGCCGACCTGCCGAAAAGCGTCGGTGCCATGGTCGAACTCCGCTGCGAAAGCGCCCCGGTGATGGGCAGCGAGAGCTTCATACAATTGGCCAACGACCTAGTCAGCCAACTGGCTTACGGTCCCGGCGCCGCCACGCCCGACGCCCTTCTCGACCAGCCCTCGCCCAGCCAGAAAGGCAAGACGCTCCGCCAGCAGATGGACGACCTGTTCAACCAGATTCGGGAAGTCTTCCGCGTGCCGCGCATCGAGCGGATCAACGCCCCATGCGCCGGCTACGCGCACCACAACGGGGCGGTGGGCGTGCTCCTGCAAATCGACGGCAAGACCGACGCCACGCTCGGCAAGGACTTCTGCATGCACGTCGCCGCCATGCGCCCCCAGGTGCTCTCGCCCGACCAACTCGATTCCGCCGCGGTGGAACGGGAACGCGAGGCCTACCGCGAGGCGGCCCGCAAGGAAGGCAAGCCGGAAAAGATCCTGGAAAAGATCGTCGACGGCAAGATGAAGGACTTCTACGCCCAGCACTGCCTCACCGAGCAGCCCTTCGTCAAGGATACTGCAAAGTCCGTGGGCAAGGTGGCCAACGACGCCGGCATGAAACTGGTTCGCTTCGTCCACTGGGAACTCGCCTAGCGCGATCCACGCGCGCCGGCGGCCAGCCCCGTCCACCTCGGCGAGGTCCTGTTCGACGCCCCTGGGAGACTACCATGAGTGATCCGGCGATTGCCGACGTCGTTTCCCCCTACAAGCGCGTCGTACTGAAGATCTCCGGCGAGGGCTTTACCCACGCCGGCGAGCGCGGCATCGCCATGGACGCCGTCGTGCACCTCGCCGAGCAGACCTTCCGCGCCTCGCGCCAGGGGCGCAGATCGCCATCGTGCTCGGCGGCGGTAACATCCTCCGCGGCGCGCAATTCACCGCCGGCAATACGGCGATCCTCGAAGCCACCGCCCATTACATGGGCATGCTCGCCACGGTGATGAACGGTCTGGCCCTGCAGGACGCGCTGGAATCGCTCGGCTGCGACACGCGATTGCTGACCGCGATCCGCATGGACGGCGTTGCCGAACCCTATATCCGCCGCCGCGCAGCGCGCCACCTGGAAAAGGGAAGACTCGTCCTTCTCGCCGGCGGAACGGGCAGTCCCTTCGTCACCACCGATACCGCCGCCGCGCAGCGCGCCCTGGAGCTCGAGGCCGATCTGCTCCTCAAGGCCACGCGCGTCGACGGAGTGTTCAGCGACGATCCCGAGAAGAACCCGCACGCGGTCCTCTACAGCGAACTCACCTACGACGACGTGCGCCGCCAGAACCTCCGCGTCATGGACCACGAGGCGATCACCAAGTGCATGCAGTATGACCTGCCCATCCGCGTGTTCAACTTCCGCAAGCGGGACAACATCGAACGCGCCATCCGCGGCGAGCGCGTGGGCACGCTCATCGCGCGCGAAGTGGGGGCGGGCGTCTGACCCCGCTCCCGATGGAGTCCCGCGCGGCCAAGGCGCCAGGCCGACGCACAGGATGCCGGAAAACAAAGGCTGGCCCGCTCGGCCGTAGCCAACCATTTACTGTGCCGACTCCAGAACCCCTTGCACTTCAACTGGCAATCCCCGAAGCTGAACCGGCCGATACGACCGATCCCGGCGCCCCTGGGCCGCCGGGTCAGCCGGCGTGATCCGGCCCCTTCAGGCCGCGACGGGACTTACCTGATCCTCGACCTTAGGCCCCTCCGGAGCGCCAAGCCATGACCGGCGACGAAATCCTCCTCGATACCGAAGAACGCATGGAAAAGGCGATCGGCGTCCTCCGCGGATCGCTGGCCGGAATCCGTACCGGTCGGGCGAACCCCGGGCTGGTCGATTCGCTTCGCGTCGACGCCTATGGCACCACGGTGCCGATCAAGCAACTCGCCACGGTCGGCGCGCCAGAACCCACGCAGATCGTCCTCCGCCCCTTCGACCCGGGAACCATCAAGGACATCGAGAAGGCCATCATCGCCAGCGACCTGGGCTTCAACCCCCAGAGCGACGGCCGCGTGATCCGTATCAACATTCCGCCCTTGTCCCAGGAAGTCCGCCGCAAACTCGTCGGGCGCATCAAGGATCTCGCGGAGGAAGCCAAGGTCGCGATCCGCAACATCCGCCGCGACGCCAACAAGGCCGCCGACCAGTCGGAGAAAGACAAAGACCTCTCCGAGGACGACCGGGACCACGTCAAGGATGAAGTCCAGGAACTCACCAAGACCTACGAGGCCAAGGTCAACGACATGGCCAAGGGTAGGGAAAAGGAAGTCCTGGAAGACTGACGGCCGACGCGCTGCCGCGCTGCCAAGGAGCTGCCAAGGAATCGGGCGTCGGACTGCCGCCGCGGCAGTCCGACACGCTTTCCCCTGCTCCCGTTCTCCCCCTACTCCCGGCCCGCCTTCTTCGGCGCGTATTGGTGAGCGCGCTTGCGCAACACTTTGGCCTCGACGATCTTGTCGGGCTCGGACGGACCCGGTTTCTCCGGGTCGATCCGTTGAATCTTCGCCAATACCTCGAAACCCTTCACCACGCGGCCGAAGACGGTGTGCTTGCCGTCCAGATGGTGCGTGGGTACGAAGGTCAGGAAGAACTGCGACCCGTTGGTGCTCGGCCGGCCCGTGTTGGCCATGCTCATGCTGCCGCGGAAGTGCACGCGGTACGTCGGCCCCAGGCACTCGTCGGCGATCGTGTAGCCCGGACCGCCCGTCCCCGTGCCCGTCGGATCGCCCCCCTGGGCCATGAAACCCGGGATTACGCGATGAAACGGCGTCCCGTTGTAGAACCCCTTCTCGACCAGCGATACGAAATTCGCCACCGTGTTCGGAGCATCGTTCTCCAGCAGTTCCAGTTCGATGTCTCCCTTGCTGGTCTTCAGCAATACGCGGGGCAGATCGTCGGCCTTGGCCTCGGCCTGACGAATCTCCTGCTCGCGCACCCATGCCTTGCGGTAGAAGGAAAGCTCTTCCAAAGCCCCGGACATGTGCTGGGCCATTTCCGGACTCACGCGCTCCAGCGCACCGGCTTCCTTGGCCGACTTGAGGTACTTCTCCGCACGATCCCAATCGCTCACGCAGAATGCCGCGTAGCCCCCAAGCGCGTGGAGCATACGGTCCTCGCAACCCAAGTCCAAGAGCACGTTGCTGATCCGATATGCTGCCTCATAGTCGTCGTTCTGCACGTGCATGAGCACGGTACTGGCCAGGAACTCGACCACCGCACGGTTCTGATTGGGCGCCTCCCGGTATGCCGCTTCGGCAGCCGCCAATACGCCGGGTAGGACCTCCTCGCCCTTGCGCACCAACTCCGAATAACGTTTCTCCAACTGCGGGCGGTCCTGGGCAGCCGCGTTGCGATACTGATCGCGGAGGGCGCGCAACTGCGACAGCAACCCCTTCCAGTCGGCAAACGCTCGATCGAACTCGGCCTGTTTCGGGCCTCCGGTTTCCGCCGGGGCCGGTTCCGCCCCTCGCGCCGCCACACACACCAGCCCAAACAGAACGACAGCAACCAGGCAGGACTTCTTCAGCATGACTCGATTCCTATTCCGTCGAGTTTTGGAGGTCGGGAAGGCGGTGCGGCTGCCGCACCGATGGCTCGCACGCCCCTACATGGGCTCGGCCACGACGGCGCCGGGCTTTCCCATGCTTACGCTCCACGGTACCATACCGTTCGCCATTTGTCCGGGGGGCCACCGAGAAAGGGGGCCCCCGCCAACACCCCGGTCCGGCCCGCACGAGTACCCGTTGATGCCACGCAAGCGCGCCGTGCCCAAAGTCCCAGCCCAACGCCACTCGCGGCAGGAACCTGCACTCCCCGTCGGACTGCGCATCATCGGAGGCCGCTTTCGTGGCCGCAAGCTCCGCTACGGCGGAGACATTCGCGTACGCCCCATGAAAGACCGCGTCCGCGAGGCCCTCTTCAACCTCGTGGGCACCGCGGTGCACGGAAAGCACGCCGTCGACCTGTTCGCCGGTACCGGGGCCCTGGGACTTGAGGCCCTCAGCCGCGGGGCCCTCCGAGCCACGTTCATCGAGCAGCACCATCCCACGGCCCGGGTGCTCCGCGAGAACATCGCCACCCTGGGCGTCGGCTCAGACGTCGAAGTCATCACCGCCAATACCTTCCTCCGTACACGCTGGCAGCACACGCTCGGCCCCACCCCCTGGCTGGTCTTCTGCTCGCCGCCCTATGCGTTCTATCTCCAACGCACTGAAGAAATGCTCGGTCTGATCCGTTGGCTCGTCGAGGCCGCACCCGCCCAAAGCGCGCTGGTGGTCGAGTCCGACGAGCAGTTTGATCCAGCGCTTCTTCCCGACCCCGGGGCGTGGGATGTGCGGCGGTATCCTCCCGCAGTCGTGGCCATCTACCACAAGGTCCCAGCTTCTCCCCTTTGAGGCCTCATGGACGTCCAAAACATCAACCGGGTTCCGGCTTTCATTACCAAGGACGGCTCCGAAATCCGCGAACTGCTCGCCCACCGCAACTCCGCGATCCGCAATCAGACGCTCGCCGAGGCACGTCTCCCGCCAGGTGGAAACACCACCCCCCATCGTCACGTAAAGACCGAGGAGATCTATTACATCCTCGAGGGGCAAGGACGGATGCGCATGGCGCACCAGACGCAGCCGGTCTCCCAGGGCGACGCGATCGCAATTCCCCCAGGCGCAGAGCACCAGATCACCAATACCGGCCCAGAGACCCTCAAGTTCCTCTGCTGCTGTGCGCCGGGTTACGAACATGAGGACACCTTGCTCGCGGAACCGGGACCGTGAGCGGAAGGCGATCCCGGCGGACCGCCAAAGCCTTGCCGTTAAAGTCTATCACCCTCTTCCAGAATTCTTGACAGTTAATCTCTATTCATTCGACCCAAACATCCGATCTTGCTTAAGCCGGTTCCCGGCGCGCGCGGAAGGTCTATCTAGCCAGGGTCTGGTCTGCTCGCGCGCCCGTGGATACCGCGATAAACCGGCGGCTGTGCCCTGCCAAGCCGGATGACCCAACCACACTCCAACGTGGGAACGGTCACGCCGGCTGCTCTTCACCACCGGGGCAACAGCGCGTTGGCCGGGAACAACTAATCCCACGGATGGGAGAGCACGATCGATGACCCGCCAGAGCTATGAGCCAACCTGGCCTTTTCTCTGCATCCTATTCTGTCTTTTCATCTTAAGCGCCCTTACTCCACAAGTCTGGGAGCAAATCGGTAGTGGCCGATCGGCCCCGGTAGTCGGGGGGGCGAAGGAGCTGGGCCTGTCCGACGCGGCTAAAGTCCGCCGCAAGCCCCAGCAGCAGCCGGTCCGCGTGGTTTCCCCAATTGCGCAGGCCACGCCCGCCGTGGACCCGGTGCCCCAAGTCCCGACAACTCCCGAGAAACCTGCCGCGCCCGCCCTCGATCTGGAGCCGGCAACCCTGCCAGCGTTGGCGATACCCTCGGGCTTGATCGCCAACAAGCCGTCCATGACCACCTGGATCCCGATCGAGGACGTCGAAGCCCTGCGTTCACTTCTGCTGCCCACCGATCCTCTCCAAGCCGAACTGCCTACGCTCGAGGCAACGGTGCTGCCGCAGACCTCTCCCGAGATGATCACGCCTGACATGGGAGCAGCCCCGCCAGAGGCCGCGGAACCCGTCGTCGAGGACGCGCCCGTCGTACCAGAGGTGGAGCCGTATCGCCTCTGGCACGAGCCGGTGGCGCTACTGGATCAACTCGAGCACTTGGCGGGCGAATGCGAAACGCGGCTCTGGGCCCTGGATGCCCAACAGTTGGTCAGGGATTTGGGCACGGCCATGGAGCATGGTTCTGCCGATGCCTTGCCGCTCGTGGAACGGCTCGCCGAGCTGCGCCGCCAGGGGGATCATCAGGCCGACCAACTATCCGGCCGGACCGACGGCCGCATTGCCGCCGGTGCCATGCGTCGCGCGGGTTTCGCCCTCGATCGCCGTCTGACCATCTGGAAGGAGATGGTCCTGGCGGGCGGGCTGGCCGTACGCGTGGGAGACGCGTCGCCGCGCGATCCGCAGCGATTGGCCCTTTGCCTCGCCCAAGTCGACACGCTCATCCGCAGTTCGGCCCAAGGTCGGGCCTGGGCCAGCTACTTGGAAATGGACGCTCTGACCCAACTGGCGCGAAGGTACACGCGACGACGCGCGGCAGGAGCTGGCTCGCACGGTCCTCCGCCGCCTGGTCGCCTCGCCCATGGACCGCCGCCAGCGTCAATTCATTACCCAGGGCCCCCTGGCATCGCTCGGCGTCGAACTGCGTCGCTGGACGGCCGAACCCGTCGAACTCAGCCAGGTGCTGGGCAATCTCGAGCAGTACGAATTGACCCGTGACAGCGAGGACGCGCGGCGCGTGGTCCAGGACTGCCGCCGGCTCGAACTGGCCCCGTCCAGCGCGGCCCTCGGCCGCCGCCTCGAATCCTACTACCGCAATGCCAACGTGCGGTTCTCGGTGAGCCACGAACTCTTGAACCGCATGATCCCCGAGCGACCGGCGGAATACGGTTGCGTGCACGATACGGTCGCCGGCACCCCGGTTCACGGCCGCAGTCTCACGCAGACGCGCGTCGGCGTGCGTCTCATCCCCGACCCGCTCCGCGTGCGCGTGGCCCTCCAGATCGCCGGGCGCGTCTCGTCGCTGACCCATTCCACCTCCGGCCCGGCCACGTTCCACAACGACAGCCAGTCGATCTACGAGGCGTGGAAGGAAATCGAAGTCGGCCCCGAAGGAATGCGCGTGAAACCGGCCGACGTGGCCGTGGCCTCCGACCTCCAGTTGCGCGGCCTGACCACCGATTTCGACGCCATTCCCCTGCTGGGCGACATCGTCTACGAAGTTGCTCGTTCGCAACATGCCCAGCGTCGCGACGGCATGAGCGCCGAGGTCGAGGAAAAGGTCTACGCCAGGGCCAAGCAGCAAATCGACCAGGAAGCGGACGCCCGACTGGGTAGTCTCGCCAAGAGGATCGCCAACCACGTCGTCGGCCCCATGGCAGACCTCTCGCTCGATCCGGTGGTCGTGAGCGCGGAAACCACGGCAGACCGGGTGGTCATGCGGCTCCGCGTGGCTTCCGAAGAGCAACTCGGCGCGCACACGCCTCGCCCGCGTGCCCCCGCCGAATGCCTGGCCAGCATGCAGTTCCACCAGTCGGCACTGAACAACGTAGCCCGGCAGCTCCAGCTTGAGGGAGAGCGACTCACGCTCGCCCAGCTCCGCGACCGCCTGGCAAAACGGCTCAACCGTCCCGAACTGCTCACCGCGCCAACGGAAAACGACGACATCACGATCCAATTCGCGCGCAGTGAAGCCGCACGCGTCGACTGCATGGAAGGCCGCGTGGTGATCACCCTCTCGGTCGCCCAACTCTCGCGCGGTCCGCAGAAGTGGAACAACTTCCTCGTCCGCGCCTTCTACCGGCCCCAGATGCAAGGACGCAGCGCGGCGTTGGTACGCGATGGAGTCGTGCACTTGATCGGCGATGATCTGAGCACGCGGAGTCAGATCGCGCTGCGTGGGATCTTCAGCCGCACCTTCTCCAAGGATCGGCCGATCCCCCTGGTGCCCCAGCAGATCATCACCGACCCGCGCATGGCCGGCGTCATCGTCTCGCAACTCGAAGTGGAAGACGGCTGGCTTGGCCTGGCCCTGAGCGCCGATGCGCCGCGCGGCGCGGCGAGCGTGGCACGGCGGTCGGGGGATCTCGAGTAACGCAGCCGCGACGCGAAGCGGCCGATCGCCGCCCACCCCACTCAGCGGCCCATCCCCTGGAGCAGTTGCCAGGCCTGAGCCCCACGCTGGCCGCTGAGCATCAAGCTCGAGATGCTCGCCTCGACCAGGATCTGCGCGGAGCTGACGCGAGGTCTCGGCAGCCACGTCGGTATCCAGAATCTCGCTCATGGCGGAGACCGCGTTCACCTGCATGCCGCCGAGAACTTCACGCGCCGAGTCGACGGTGAATCGCTCGAACGCGCCCAGATTGCCCCGCGCCTCGAGCACCTCAACGCGCGCGGCTTTGACCACCTTCGCCGCCGCTTCAAGATTCCCCGAGGCAAGGCTCTTGCTGCCTCCACGGGCCAGTTCGCTCAGGCGTCCGGCGTCGCCGCCCAAGGCCGTGCGATCGATCTGGGGCATCGCCAACGTTGAAGGAGAGGCCAGGTCGGGGGAAAAGTTGAATTGCAGCGTGCCGCCGTCCAACAGACGCCGACCGCCCAGCGAGGTCGAATCGCCGATCCGATCGATCGCCTCCAGCGCGGCGTCGATCTCCAACTGCTTGGCCGCGGTCTCGGCCGGGCTAAGGGTCCCGCCCGCCGCTTCCACCAGGTTGCCCTGGATCGTGTTGATCAACTCGCTCACCTGCCCCAAGGCCGAATCCGCCGTGTGTACGATCCCCACGGCGCGGCTGGCCGACTCGGTCGACGCCTCGATGGCCGTCAACTCCGAACGAAGCTGCTCCACGGCGATCAACCCGGCCGGATCGTCCGATCCGTGGTTGATCCGCTGCAACGTCGCCAACCGCACGCTGCTCTCGTTGAGCTGGGTGATCGCGCTGAGCAGGTTCTGCTGCGCGGTGAGGTCGACACCGTAAAGGCTGCTGCCGATCCGCATACGAAGCCACTCGCAAGGCGAAAGGGAGAAGAAACTCGGCCGGTCACGACAGATCCACGCCGCAACGGGCAACGACTCGCGGCCACCGGCCGCCATTGATTGAGTCCTATCCTGTTCGTAGAACCCGGGCGACCCATGCACAGCCCGGTTTCCCGAAACAGAAAGCCCGAACAGAAAGCCCGAAGAGAAAACCTGGAAGAGTTCTACTATCAACAAACGGCACCAATAAAGTCTAACATATTGGCGCAAGTCGTTTAGCAGCAGGACACTACTTCTCGGCAATCGCGCGAAGATCCTTCTCGAAGCCCTCCAGGCGATGGGCCAGCACCGCACGGCTGGCCGCCACGTCCTGGCTCTCCTCAGGGGGCAGATAGGCGAACATGTAGAACTTCACCTTCGGCTCGGTGCCCGAGGGGCGCACGGCCACGTAGTTGCCTTCGGCTCGGCCAGATCGAGCATCACCAGGTCGCCGGTCGGTCCGGCGAGCGGTTCGCGCGCGGCCGCCGGCCTCGCATGCGCACGTTGCTCAGGTAGTCGCGCACCGGGCCGACCTCAATGCCCGGCCAGCGCTGGCGGCGGCTCGCTGCGGAAACGGGCCATCAGGGCCTTCATGCGGTCCATGCCTTCGGCGCCGGGCATCGTCACCGAAAACGGCGCGCTCCAGCGTGGCAGCCGTAGCGGCGGAACAGGGCGTCGAGCTTCTCGTGCAGCGAAAGCCCCTCGGCCTTGGCCCGCGCGGTCAATTCGGCCAGCAGCATCGAGGCCACGGCGGCGTCCTTGTCGCGGGCGTGCGCGCCGACCAGGAAGCCGTACGACTCCTCGGCGCCGAGGACGAAACTTCTCCGGGCCCGCGCTCGTCCATCGACGCCGCCGATGTACTTGAAGCCGACCAGCAGATCGCCGACGGTGCGCACGCCGTAGGCATCGGCGATGCGGCGGATCAGTTCGGTGGTGACCAGCGTCTTGACGACGTAGTGCTCGGGCGTGAGCGTGCCGGCGCGGCTGCCCGCTTCCAGCAGGTAGTCGGCCAACAGCGCGCCGATCTGGTTGCCGGTCAGCGTGCCCCACGCCGCGCCGGCGGCGGTCGACATCGGCGCCGCGCAGCCCACGCGATCGCAGTCGGGATCGGTGGCCAGGATCAGCTCGGCCCCGGTCTGCTTGGCCGCGCTCGATGATCGCGTCGAAGACCACCGGACGTTCTCGGGATTCGACGACGTGGTTGGGCACGTTGGGGAAATCGCGGATCCGGCGCGGCGTGCGGGCCGAAGACTTCGACGTCGCTCGAAGCCGGCCGCCGCCAGCGCCGGGCAGACGGCCGACGCGCCCACGCCGTGCAGCGGCGAGTAGATGATCTTGCAAGTCCCGCGGCCCGGGCCGGCTCTGCGCGACGACCGCCTGCGATGAAGGCCCGGTCGACTTCCTCCTGGCAATACTCGATCTGCCCCGAGCGCAATGCCTTCGGCAAACGGCAGTCGGCGGATCTCCGTCACCGCCATCACGCGATCGATCACGCCCCGGTCGTGCGGCGGCAGGAGCTGCCCGCCGGTCGACCAGTAGGCCTTCACGGCGTTGTCGCTGGGCGGGTTGTGGCTGGCGGTGACCATGATGCCGCAGGAGCACTGCTTGTAGCGCACGGCGAACGACAGCTCCGGCGTGCTGCGGTAGCCGTCGAGAAACTAGACCTTGAAGCCGGCCGCCACCATGATCTCGGCGCAGAGCTCGGCAAAGTGCCGCGAGCGGTGCCGCGTGTCGTAGGCGATCGCGCAGGCCAGCGGCTCGCGGCCGACAGTGCTCGCTTGCACGTAGTCGGCCAGCCCCTGGGCGCTTTCGCCGATCGTGCGGTCGTTGATCGCGTTGGAGCCGATCGGGTACATCTTGCCGCGGCGGCCGCCGGTGCCGAAGGGAATGACCGTCCAGAAGACGTCGTCGAGCTGCTTCCACTTGCCCTCGGCCAGGTGCTCGGCAACCTGCGGCGCGTATTCGGCGTACCGCGGCTCGGTCAGCCAGTGCGCGAATGTTCCGCACGGCCCCGGCGGAAAGCTTCCCTCGGCGCCGGCGGATTCCAATCTGGAACAATGCGCGTTCGAAGATCGGCCATGGGCTCGCTCGGTGAGGCTCGGTCGCGCGGGTCAGGGCAAAGCCGTCATTCTGCCCGCTTCAGCGACCGCTTTCGCGAAGGGCGGATGCGATTCGCCTGTCGGTCCGCCGCAAGCGCGCGTCCTATACTGGTGCTGCACGTCCAACGGAGTCAGCATATCCTACTCGGGGCGACAAGCTCGATACGGAAAGCACGCCATGGCTGAGCCGATCATCAGCGTCTCCGGTTTGCGGGGCATCGTCGGCGAGACCCTGACGCCCGAGGTGGCGATCCGCTATGCCGCCGCCTTCGCCGCCCAGTGCGGCTCCGGACCGCTCGTGATCACCCGCGACGGCCGTTCCTCCGGCCGATGCTCGCCCAGGCCGTCCACGCCGCCCTGCACGCCGTCGGCCGTTCCACCGTCGACGTGGGCATCGCCGCCACGCCCACCACCGGCGTACTCGTGCGCCACGTCAAGGCCGCCGGCGGCATCCAGATCTCCGCCAGCCACAACCCGTCGCCAGTACAACGGTCTGAAGCTCTTCTCCGCCGAAGGGCCGCGTGATTCCTGCCGGAGCCGGACAGAAAGTTCTCGACCGCTACCTGCCGGCGCCGTCGCTTGGGTCACCCACGACCGACTCGGCGAGTTCGACGAAGGGCCCGACGCCGCTCGGCCGCCCACCTCGAGACGGTCCTGGCAACGGTCGACGTCGCCGCGATTCGCAAGCGGCGGTTCCACGTGCTGCTCGACTCCAACCACGGCGCCGGCAGCCTGCTGGGGCGCCGCCTGCTGCGGAGAGCTCGAGCTGCCGCGTCACGCTCCGCGGGCGGCGATGCCGGACGGCCACTTCGAGCATCCGCCCGAGCCCACGGCCGAGAACCTCGCCGGCGTGGCCTCCGTCGCCCGGCAAGTCGGAGGCCGACGTCGGCTTCTGCCAGGATCCCGACGCCGACCGCCTGGCCGTGATCGACGAGACGGGCCGCTACGTCGGCGAGGAGTATACGCTGGCGATGTGCGTCGACCACGTCCTCCGCCAGCAGCGCGGTCCGATCGTGACCAACTGCTCGACCAGCCGCATGTCGGAGGACCTGGCCGATCAGTACGGCGTGCCGTTCTTCCGCTCGGCCGTCGGCGAGGCCAACGTCGTCGACGCGATGCTCGGCCACGGCGCCGTGTTCGGCGGCGAGGGCAACGGCGGCCCGATCGATCCGCGCGTCGGCCTGGTCCGCGACAGCTTCGTCGGCATGGCCCTGACTGCTCGACGCCATGGCCGCCGCGACCAGTGCGATCAGCCAACTGGCCGACGAGCTGCCGCGCTACGAGATCGTGAAGACGAAGATCACGCTTGCCGCGCCGAGCAGGTGCCGCGGCCTGGACGCCCTGGAGCCGCCATTTCCACGATGCCGAGGCCGATCGCCTCGACGGCCTGCGGCTCGACTGGCCCGATCGCTGGCTGCTGGTGCGGCCGCAGCAACACCGAGCCGATCGTCCGCGCCATCGCCGAAGCCGCCGCACCGGACGACGCCGTCGAGCTCTGCCGCCAGGCCGCACGCGCCATCGACGCGGCGTGCCGCGGCTAGAACCAACTGACGTTGACAGGCGGCCGCCGATTTGGGAGAAGGACGTCGACCTACCAGCCTCCCCCCGCACGGATGCGAGCATGCCCCAGAACCGTTCGATCCACGGACTGCGCGGCTTGGCAATTCTGCTGGTATTCGTGCTCCATGCCCACCTGGCGATGGTGACGGGGGCGTTCCCCTCGGCCCCGGCGGAGGGCAGCCTGGCGGCGATGGTGCTCGGCTACGGCCACCGCGGCGTCGAGCTGTTCTTCATGATCAGCGGCTATCTGATCGTCGCCAGCCTCGTTCGGCACAATAGAATCTCACGCTTCGTCACCCAGCGCGCCATTCGCATCTATCCCGCGTTCCTCGGCCCGCACTTGCTCGTCTTCCTGGCCGGCCCCTGGGTGGGCTATGCGCGCATGTCGGATCTCGACGCCCCGCAATGGACAATCCACTTCGTCTCGAATCTGCTCATGCTGCCGGGTTTGTTCGACCTCTTCATCGCCAACCCCGTGGCCTGGACCTTGAGCCTGGAAATGGCCTTCTATCTGCTGGCCGCCTGGGCCTATGCGATCGTCGTCTGCCGAAACCGCGCGGCGAAGATGGCGATGGGACTCGCCTGGATGGCGGCCGCCGGCACCGTGCTGGCATGGCACCCTCGCGCATGGTTCTTCGCGGCCGGCGCTGGTCTGGTTCCTCCAACCATGGCTGGAACGATCACCGCTTTCTGCCCGTTTGCCCCGCTGGACCGCCGCTTTGGCCCTGGCGCTCCTGCTGCATACTCTTCGACACCCACCCTGCCATCGCCCTGGCCTGCGGACTGGTGGGATTTGCGGGCGTCGTGTCCCAGCGCGACGTATTCTGCCGCCTGCTCCATACGCGCCCCATGCAGTACCTGGGAGAAATCAGCTACAGCCTCTATCTCTGGCACCTGATCGTTCTGTTTCCTCTCAAGCGGATTTTCGGGTATGGCCATGGCCCGCTGGTTTACGAGCCGGCCAACAGCCTGGCCTTTCTTGCCTTGGCCGTCGCCGGGTCGCTCCTCGTCGCACACGTGTCGTATCGCGCGATCGAACAAGGGCTGACGCGGTGTTGGTTTCCTCGTCCCGCGGCCCCGGCGACCCGCGCGATCGTGCCGCCCCATCGCCGATTTTCCTCGCGGCGTAGCGCCGCTTCGCTGGGCGTGGAAGGCTGACCCCGCGAGACCCGCCGTTCCTGGGGAGTCCGGCGCTGCTTATGAAACGAGGGCGACCCACGGAAGCCCGGTTTCCCAGCACAGAAGGCTTTGGACGGTTCCACAGTCAGCCACGGCATCAATAAGGCTGGAGCACTTGCCGGATCAGGGCGCCAGCGCGGCGGCGTCGACCTTTCGGGGGTTCAAGGTAATCGCCACGCGCGTGCTTTGCATCGCACTTTGAACGAGGCCTCGACGAGATCTTCAGGCGCGGAACTCGGAACGGCCACGCGCGCCGCCAGACCCGCAGCGCAAAGCAGTTCTTCAACCGCCTCGATGAATTGCCCCGCCCTTACCTCCTCCGAGCCGCCCGCCAGTCCGAGGATTTCGGCGAATTGAGCGTACCGCGTTCCGCACGCCGGTGCGTTGAAGCGGAGACTCGGCAGCGTGGCCGCCGCCACGGCCGCGGCATGGGGCAATCCCAGAACCGCTCCCAGCGCATGGGCGATCGCGTGCGTCACCGTCACTCCCGCCTCGTTGAGCGCAGTGCCGGCAAGCGTTGCCGCCAGGGCAAGCCCTTCTCGCGGTTCGGGATCGTCGGGAGCCGCCAAGGCACGGGGCAGGACCTGAAACACCAGCCCCGCCGCGCGCCCGCCAACAGCGAGGAAATCGGGTTCGCCCGGCGGCAGATGAAGGCTTCCAGGGCATGGCCAAGGGCATCGGCCGCGCTGGCCGCAGTGGCGCCCGCGGGACTGCCGACGGCCAATTCCGGATCGACCAATGCAATCCGCGGGGCGAGGGCCGGACCATACGCCGTGGCCTTCAGCGGCAATTCGCCGCACGCGCCGCCCCCGCGATGATGAAACACGGCCAGGCTCGTCACCTCGCTCCCCGTGCCCGCCGTCGTCGGCACCGCAATCACCGGGAGCGCATCGGTCACCGTGCGCGAGTGCGGATTGGCGTCGGAATAATCCCACAGACGGCCACCCGAGCGCACAGACCCGCGGCCGCCTTGGCCACGTCCAGCACGCTGCCTCCCCCTATCCCGATCACCATTTCAACACGCGCGTCTACGGCCCGCCGCGCACCATCCTCGGCCAGCGCGGCCTCGGGGTCGCCCAACACCTCGGCAAATACCGTCGCGGCGACTCCCGCCTCCTCGAGCCCCCGCATAGCTCGCGCGTACGCCGGTTCCAGCGGCCCGCTCGCTCGATAGCCGACCACCAGCGCGGCGCCAATCCCAACCCGCGTGCAATCGGTCCCAGCCTTCCCAGGGCGCCGCGACCAAACACGACGTGCGCGTGGGCCATTGAAATTCCCAGGGGCGGGGCATGGACGGCGTCAAGCTCCTCGAAAAACGCAGGACATCGCCCTTTGTACCGGAGCCCCACGGCGCACACCATCCCTCGCTTGGAGACCCGCCCGCCGCCGAGAAAAAACAAC
The DNA here is from genome assembly GCA_963736495.1 of Pirellulales bacterium. Lineage (GTDB taxonomy): Bacteria > Planctomycetota > Planctomycetia > Pirellulales > Thermoguttaceae > CAVTPL01. The sequence goes on from CAVTPL010000007.1 coordinate 172,813, forward strand.
ACGGACCTCGGCGCTACCTGCGCAGAGGTCCGTCGAGAACAATCCGCTCAAGAGATCCCGCAGCGAAAGATCGTCAGACCTTGAACCGCTGGACCAGCTCCCGCAGGGCGCCGGCCTGGGCGCCCAGCTCCTCGCTGCTGGAGGCCATTTCCTCGCTGCCCGGCGGCCGATCTGCTCGGTCACCTGGGCCACGCTCTGGATGGCCTTGCGAGACCTCCTGGGCGTTGGCCGCCTGCTCGACCGTGGCCGCGGCGATCTCGGCGATCTTCTGCGCCGTCGCTTCGACCGCCTCGATGATCTGCTTGCAGCGACTCGCCGGTCTGCGTCGCTCAGCTGCGCGCCCTCTTCCACCGCGCTGCGTCGATTCCTTGATCAGCGTCGAGATCTCGCGGGCCGCCTGGTTGGAACGCTCGGCCAGCTTGCGGACCTCGTCGGCCACCACGGCGAAGCCCATGCCGTGCTCGCCGGCCCGGGCCGCCTCGATGGCCGCGTTCAGGGCCAGCAGGTTGGTCTGGCTGGCGATCTCCGAGATCACCTGGATGATCTCGCTGATCTGCTGCGAACTGGTGCGGATCAGCTCCATGGCCTCGATCGACTTCTGCACCGCCTGGCCGCCCTCTCGGCCAGGCGAGCTCGTTGGCCTGGCGCGCCATGCGGTCGGCCTCCTGGGCATTGTCCTTGACGGCCTCGATCGAGCGGGCCAGCTCTTCGATCGACGCGCGTCATTTCTTCGACGCTGGAACTCTGCGTCTGCGACCCTTGGGCCAGCGACTGCGAACTTTCGGCGATCACCCGCGAGCCCTCGGTGAACTGGTCGGCGCTTTCGGTCACCTGGCCGATGATGCCGGCCAGATCGGCGAGCATCTGCCCGATGCCGGCGGCCAGCTCGTCGACCGGCTCGTTGCCTTCGACCGCGACCTTCTGGGTCAGGTCGCCCTGGGCGGCGCGCCGACGACCTCCAGCAGGCGGTCGACCTTCTGGCGAAGCCGCTCGGGCGTCTGGCGATCCGCTTCGGCCCGCTGGCGATCTTTGGCCGCCTCTTCTTCCTGCCGCGTGTGTTCGACTTCCGCGCGCTGCCGCTCGCGCTGGGCTGCCTCCTCCTGGCGGCGCTGCGCCGCCTCGGCCTCCCGCCGCTCGGCCTCGATACGCTCCGCCTGGAGCTTCTGCTCCCGCTCGGCGGCCTCCTTGCACCGCCTTCATGCGCCCGATCGGCGGCCTCGACCGCCGTGTTGATCGCCACCGCCATCCGGCCGATCTCGTCCTTGCGAGCGAATGTCGATCCGCTGGCTGTAATCGCCCGCCGCCACCTGCTCCATCACGGCGACCGTGCGTTCCAGCGGCTTACTCATGCGGTGGGCCGCCACCCAGGCGAAACCGCCGCAGAGCACCAGCGCCGTCACCGCCGCCCAACATCGCCCACGAGGTTGACTTGATCCAGGGCCCGGTCAACCTTGCCCTGGGCATCGTGGAAATCGTCTTCGTAGGCCCCCACGCCGATCACCCAATCCCAGGGCTCGAAATAGGTGACCGCAGCGATCTTCCACCGCGGCTTCCGTCTCGTCCTTGTTGCGCCAGGAGTAGCGCTCGAAGTCGCACTTGCCGCCCTTGGTCGCCAGGGCTTTCTCGATCATGCTCTGGATGAAGAGGTTCCCCTCGGCGTCCTTGGCTTCCCAGATGTTCTCGCCGTCGCGCTGTCCCTTCAGCGAGATCAGATAGCGGCCCTTCTGTTCGCCGCTGGCCCCCAACGCAAAGACATAGCCGGTCTTGCCGACGACGATGTCCGTGATCCCCTTGCGCAACTCGGGCACGTCCTCCTGCTTCACGCCGAAGTACAGCGCCCCAATCAATTGCTTCTTCGCGTCCAGGATCGGCTCATAGGCCGTGATGTACCAGTCGTTCACCACGAACGCCCGGCCCACGTAGGTCTCACCCTCAACAGTGCAGCATTCACCGGGTTGGGCTTGCCGTCCACCGTGACGGCCGGAATGTAGGTGCCAATCGCGCGCTGACCGTCCTTGCCTTGCACGTTCGTGCAAACGCGGAGCATGTCTCCCGCATCGTTCATCCGCTGAAAGATCGTGCAGGTGCTGCCCACGAGCTGCTTCACCTTGTCGACCACCGGCGAAGGCACCTTGGGATCCCGGTTTTGCCCCAGCCATTGCGTGCCGAGCATCATTTTGGGAAGCTCGATCGCCTGCGACTTCTGCGTCAACTGGTTCACCGCGTTCCACGACACCTTTTCGGGGGCAAGCGCGCAGCGCCTTCCCGTGCGGTAAGCTCCCGCACCACGTTCAAATTGTTCCGCAAGTCCTTGCGAAGCGTCTCATGATGCGTCGTGAGCATCAGATACACGTTTTGCGCGACCTGCGAGCACTCCTGCTCTCCCATTGCGATGAGTTCCTGCGCGCTCTGGGCGTGCAGATACCCCTTCTGCAATGTGACCATTCCGGCCACCAATGCACCCGTCATCACGATTCCCAAGACGCTCAACCCAAGCACTTTGGTCTTGAATGACACGGTTCGTCTCCAATACATGCAGTCCGGACGGAGCCCGCCACGTGAGAGAGAGAGTCGGACGCAAACTGCCCAACCCTAGGTCCGTGGGGTTCGAGAGAGTGTCCGAGGAACGAGTTTCCACGGGCGAAAAACTCGCAATGCGCCCCATCCGAGGTGGAGATGTGGCAATTAGAGCGAAGATGCACGCGAAACGATCGTACCGCATGCGCCAGATGCGCTAGACCGCCGTGTGGCCCGAGCGCGCGTAGTCGCGCATCGCCAAGAGATTGGCCGGGGCGGTGTCCCGCGGCACTTCGCACCCCGCGGTGACGATATACCCCGGCCCCGCCTGCCGATGGCACTCGGCCAGGGCTGCGCGCACCTGGTCCGGCGACCCGTTGCGCAGCGTCTTCACCGGGTCGATGTTTCCCGCCAGGACCTGCGCCGCACCCATCGACTGCCGCGCTTGCTCCACGGGAACCATCGAGTCCAGGTCCACCATTTCGCAACCCAACGCCCCCATGCCTTGGAGGATCCGCCGGGTGTTGCCGCAAATGTGCAGTCGCACCCGGCCGCGCATCGCGTGGATCGCGTCGACCAGCCGCTTCTCGTACGGCCAGACGAATTGCTCGTAGATCTGCGGACCCACGAGCGAGGCGGCGGCGTCGCCCACCCCGATCAGATCCACACCTGCCTCGATCTGCGCCTCCGCAAACCGCGTCGCCAAGACGAGGTTGAAATCGAACAGATCGCGCACGAAGGCGGGGTCGTCGTAGAAATCGAGCATCAACCGATTGATCCCCCGCAGGTCCGCAGCCTCGGCGCAGGGCCCTTCGATCCAACCCTCGATGAGCAATTGCTTGCCCACCTTCTCCCGGAACAAGGCGGCGGCCTGCACGCGGTCGTGCATACGCCCGCCGGCCAGCGGATCGGGCATCGCCAGGTCCAGCAAGGCCTTCTTGTCGCTCAGCAGCGCCGCGCTCTCGTCGATCGCCGGCGGCTGATTGTCGAAGAAGTGCACCTTCGCCCCGCAATCGGCCGCCTCGCGCGCCGGATCGGAAATACAGGAGACGTAGTCGAAGCCGAACCGCTCGGCCGTCAGGATCTGCGCCTCGACCAGCACGCGGTGATCGGCCGCATAACGGCCGTACTCCACGCCCAACTGGTCCGCCGCAAACATCATCGTGATCGGCATGTTGGGCAGACAGTCCGTCGGCTGCCCGGCAAAGGTGGCGAGAACCCGTTCGTATCCGTTCATGGCATACCTCGACTGGCAGTCAACTCGCGCGCTGGCGCGGATTACCGTCTCACTGAAGCTCACAGCCACGCGGTGACCCGGCGCCACGCGAAGAAACCGGTCCTCGTCCCACGGACCATCGAGCAGCGACTGAATCAGTTCCATGCTCCCGGCGACCTTGTCGAACGTCCAGCCCCGCTCGGCCGCCTCGCGGCGGCGCGTGGCGCTCGAAGCGGTCGTCGGGCTCGATCCCCATCTCCACGAAGGCAATGCCGCGATAGTTCCGCGTCATGTCCCCCAACAGCCCGTACAGGTACTTCGCATTGTCCTCGCCGTACTTCGCCACCATTTCGTCATAGGATTGCAGCATGCCCGACTTCTCGGCGATCGACTGCGGATTGCGTTGCTGCGTCGAATCGCCCCGCTCGATCCATCCGCTCGTCTGAAAGTAAACGCCCGGATGGCCCTCGAAGTACTCCTGGTAGCGATCCTTGCCGCCCAGAAACAGCGTGATGCAGTCGTGCGCCCGGGGAATCACCAGGGGAATCGAGCGCGCGGCAAGCCCCACCAGGCCGTTGCTGCACAACCCGTAGCCGAACAGCACCGCCTCGTAGCGCGCCTCGTCGACCGCGGCCAGCACCTCCTGAAGCCTCCGGCTCATGCCCTCCTGTCCGATGTCGTGAAGCCCCTTGGGCAGGAACTCGACGTCGATCTGGTTCGTGCTTCGCGCAACCGCCGCGCAGACCTCACGGTACAGGATTTCGCAGGCAATCAGCTTCAGACGCAAGGCAGTTTCCTTGAACAGCCATCCACCTCGGCAGGGGTCCCATTATACCGGCCGCCGCCGCACGCCGGCAATGCACACGACTTCTCGAGTTGCCGGGAATCCACGCAGGTGACGGGAACAAGGGCGAAAGACTGGGGTTGCGCACTCGGACTCGTCCTTTCCCCGGCCACGCAGCCACCGTTAGACTATTGAGGCGAGTGTGCGCGATGCCTGGCCCTCAGAGACAATAGCCATGAACTTTCACCCCTGTGCCTGGAGCCTCCTCCTCGCCGTGGCAGGCATGGCCTTGTCGCCCGCCGCCTCGGTCGCTGCCGTGCACGAGGCCGACCCCAACTGGCCCATGCTCGCCCACGATCCCGCGCGGAGCGGGGCAACCCTCGCACCCATTCGCCCCCCCTTCGCGCGGAAATGGTATCGCCTCTTCCCGGACGAGGGCCTGATGTCGGGCGTGCAGCCGATCGTCGCCGAAGGTCGCGTGTTCGTGGGAACCCTGGCCGGGGTCCTCCATGCCATCGACGAAGCCTCCGGCAACGACCAGTGGACCTTCCGCGCGAAGGGACCGATCCTCCACACCTCCGCCGCGGGCGAAGGCAAGGTCTTCTTCGGCTGCGGCGATGGAAAGGTCTATGCCCTCCACGCGAGCAATGGCCACCTGGCATGGACTTACTCGACCGGAGTCGCGGTGTGGAACGCCCCTCTCGTCCACGGCGGCGCGGTGGTGATCGGCGCGCGCGACGGGCGGCTGCTCGCGCTGGAAGCCGATCGCGGCGCGGTGCGCTGGGCGACAGCCCTCGACGCGCCGCTACTGGCCAGCCCTGCCTTGGACGCCAAGGCCGGCATCGTCTATGCCGCCAGCGAGGACATGACGGTTCATGCAGTCGACTTCCGCGATGGCCGCCGCCTCTGGCGAAGCCCCAAACTGCCCGGTGCAACCTTCCGCGGCTATCATCCCGTCGTCGCCCCGGACGGCTCGGTGCTGGTCACCGTCGCCCCCGTCCTTTCCCAGGACTCGATCAGTCCGATGCTCGCCGACATGGTCAAGGAGATCTTCGGCGACATGGCGAGTTGGAGGCACTCCAAGGCCGAGAATGCGCGGCTGCGGGAGGAAAACTTCCGCCGCCTCTCCCAGCCCGGCACCTACGAAGCACAATTGGCCTACTTACGCCAACGGCTCGGAGAGAATCCGGCCTGCCAGACGTTCTTCGTGCTCGATCCCAAGACCGGCCGACCGCGGCCGCCGGTGCCGATCGTTTACGCGGAGAGCATGAACGGCACCGGCTCGCCCGCGGTGGTAACGCCCGACGGTCGCGTGATCGTGAAGTACCAGGCCCTGCTCCGCAGCCGCTACGAACACTACTCGCCGCTGCTCAACGTGGGCTACCTCGACGCGGCGACCGGTCACATCACCCCCATCATGGATCAGTCCCGAACCTACGGCTGGTACGACAGCCTGCTCTTGGTCCACGACGAGCAGAGCCAACTCATGGTCGCCGGCCGAATGCTGGTCAACACGCACCAGGACAACGTGAACGCTTTGGACCTCGACACGCGCGAAGGCTACCGGGAGCCCCTGGCGGTCAATCTGCACGAACCGCGGCCCGGCGAGGCCCTGACCATCTGGAAACGCATTCTGGAGAGCCGGCCAATCCCCGAGGGAAACGAGTGGCTGGCGCGCGCCACCGCCGTCTATGGCGGCGGATCCGCGATCGACGTGCCCATCTCCGTGGCCGGCGACAGCTTCTATTATCTCCCCACGCACGAGTTGAACGCGGGCGCCGCCGTCATCGCCTACCGCATGCAGGCCGGCAACGCGACCGCCAAGACGCCTCCGCTGCCGATCGAACGGCTCACCGACGAAGAGAAGAAACAGATCGCGTCTCTCGCCTGGGACTGGGACACGCTCGACACACCTCGCCTGAAAAAGACCCTCGACGGATTGCCCCAGCCGCGGGGCACGCGCCGCGAGGGCCTGCGCGGCCGAAGCCGCGCAGGCCGCGGCCCGGATCGCCGACGCGGAATTGGACGACGTGATTTGGCAAACGCCCCAGCGCGCCCTCGGCCCCGCCAACACGTGCGCGCACGCCGCGAACTCGCCGCGAAGGTGCAGGAGTTGATCGCTAGCACCTGGCGGCCGCTCGTCTTCCCTGCCGCGAAGCATCCGATCGAAGGCTATCGCTTCTTCATCGAGCCCACGGAAACCCTGGAGATCCTGGCCGCGGCCTATCCGCACCTGGAGGCGGAGGTGCAGAAGCGCGTTCGAGCGCGCGTGACGGCGATGTCCGCACCCGGCGGCCCTTTGGACGGCCCCACGGGTCAGCAAACCTTCGCCTCCGACGTGGGCGAAATCCGCTCGGCCTACGACGTGCCGCCCGAACGCTTGTGGCGCGTACGCGACGATCTCGTCCGAAGCCCGGTAGCCCGGCTCTATCCGATCTGGCTCTGGTGCCACGTGAGCGCCGACTGGACCAAGGTGGAAACGCACTGGAAGTCGCTCGCGGACCTCGTCGATCGGCCCCCCAACGCCCTTGAAGAAGATTGCCGCAACGGTCACGTGGCAGGGCTGATCGCCTACTGCCGAATGGCACGCCGCATGCAAGACGAGAAATCCCTCGCGCGCGGCCTGGCCGCGGCGCGTCAAGCCATGCGCGAACGGATCGCCTTCGAACTGACCTATCCGACCGGGGCCGTGATGTCGGAAGTGCCGGTGGGGCGCACGATCTTCTCCCGCTGGCGCAACCTTACGCCCGAGGTCGCACGCCTCTGCCGCACGTACGCCCCGCAGTCGCAGGCGGAACTGGTCGAGCGTTACGTCGACCGCCACCGGCCCGCCTGGTGGCTGGCCTGGAACGTGGAACTGGCCTGGCGCAACGAGTCGCCCTTCTCCCTGCCCACCATGGCGCGGGAGATCTTCGACGCCAAGGCGATCCTCCTCCGTGAGCCGGCGGAGAAGCTCGCCACGCACCTCGATATCCCCTGGTGCAAGGCAGACTTGTTCTACCTCATGAAGCTCGTCCGCTACCTCGAATCGCCCGCAAGCGAGCCTACCCCGAATGCTCCCCTGTCGGCGCGCTAGGGCACTCGTAAAGTCAGTCGTGCGGCGGTTCAGCAAGCGGTGCGCCACGAACCATCGGAGATCGCGGGGCCGCCGGCGGCTGGCCGATATGCCGTCGCGGTAGAGCGACCAATGGACCAGGCGTTGGCCGTAATCGGCCACTTCGCGAAACTGCTCGGCGCGAAGGTGAGCACCTCCGCCCCGCGCTTCGCCGCTAGCTTCTCCACGACGGCCCGGCGGTATTCATAGAGCCGGCGCGGCGATGCCCCGGGCACGTACACAGCCAGTACTCGATCGCGCTGGCAATCCGCGCGCTCTTCGGGCCCCTCCAGCGGCACCGATTCCACAACATGGGGGGGCAATGCCCAGTCCATCGCCCCCCAGCTTCCTCGTCTCAAGAGATTCCCGAACCGACCTCGTGCCAGTATCATGGCAATCTCCCCCCGCCCATGCAGGTCCCTGCCGCAAGGAACACCCTATGAGACGCGAGTCGAACCGACGTGGCTTTTTCCACCGGATCAGCGCCGCCGCCGGAGCGGCCGTAATCGCCCGCGCCGCACGCACCTTCGGCTCCGACGCGGCCCCGGCAACCTCCTGCGCAGCATCCCATTCGCCTCGGCGCGCCGGTGTTCGATGCCCCCAAGGACCCCGAGGGCCTCGCCCTGGCGCACCGGAAGCTCGGCTACCGCGCGGCCTACTGCCCCGCCGTCGGTCTCAACGACAAGGAGCGGATCCGCGAGATCGCGGCCGCCTTCGCCAAGCACGACGTGGTCATCGCCGAGGTCGGCCGCTGGTGCAACCTGCTCGATGCCGATCCCGACCAAGCGGGCCGCCAATCTGAAGACCGTGACCGACGGGCTGGCCCTGGCCGAGGAGATCGGCGCCCGCTGCTGCGTCGACATCGCCGGCTCCTACAATCGCGAGGTCTGGTTCGGCCCGCATCCCGAACAACCTCTCGCCGCGAGTTCTTCGACGAGACCGTGGAGAACGCGCGCAAGATCATCGACGCCGTGAAGCCGAAGCGGGCGAAGTTCTGCTACGAGATGATGGGCTGGGCCCTGCCCGACAGCCCCGACTCCTACCTGCAAGCTGATCAAGGCCGTCGACCGGCCGGCCTTCGGCGTCCACCTCGACCCGTGCAACCTCGATCAACTCCCCCGAGCGGTTCTACCACAACGCCGCCCTGCTCGAACGAGTGCTTCGACAAGCTCGGACCGTGGATCGTCAGTTGCCACGCCAAGGACCTGACGTGGGACGTGGAGATGAACGTCCATTTCCGCGAGGTGCCGCTCGGCGACGGGTGCGCTGGACTTCAGCGACCTATCTGAAGCGGCTGGCCGCCCTGCCCGGCGACGTGCCGCTGATGATCGAGCACATGGCCAATGCCGAGGAGTACGACAAGTCGCGGCAGCACCTGTTGGATTTGGGAGCGAAACTGGGGGTCCGTTTCGCCTGAGAAGGCCCACTTCCCCCCCGCTGCATTGCCCTTGGCATGGCCGGCTGCGCGCGGTAAAGTTAAGAATTCGTCCGAGACCTTCCCCAGCGGCCCTGTGTGGCCGAGCGATTCTGGGGCGGCACAGTGTCTTGGATCGGCTCTAAGTTGTCTATCTCCGTTGTCGTCATGCTCCGCGCCGCCTCCACAGCACCCATCCCTTTGCCGCTTCTGGTTACCGGCATCACCGGAGTGGCCGGCTATCACGCCCTGACGTATTTCCAGCGCCGCTATCCCGGCCAGGTCTTCGGCATCCGCCAGCAGGACGACACGCGACTTTCCGGGCGGGAAATCATCGCCTGCAACGCCGAAGACCGCGACGGCGTGCAGCGGCTCTTCGATCGCCACGAATTCGCCGCCGTGCTCGACTGCGCGGGCAACTGCGCGCTGAAGCCGTGCGAGCTCGACCCGGACATGGCATGGCGGATCAACGTCGCCGGGGTGGAGAACCTCGTGGCCGCCAGCGCGCGGTGCGGGGTGCGCCTCGTGCACCTCTCCGTCGACCTCGTCTTTTCCGGCGCGAAAGAAGGCGGCTACACCGAAGTCGATCCCACCGATCCGGTGACGGTCTACGGCAAAACCATGGTGGCCGGCGAGCGCGCCGTGCTCCAGGCCGATCCCGCGGCCTGCATCCTGCGGATCTCGCTCCCCATGGGCCTAAGCCTCAACGGACATGCGGGAGCGATCGACTGGATTCGCAGCCGATTCAGCAAGTCGCGCCCCGCCACGCTCTACCTCGATGAAGTCCGCACCCCAACCTACGTAGACTGCATGAACCGGCTCTACGAGACGATGCTCGGAAGCTCGCTTTGCGGCGTCTTTCACGCCGCGGCCCCGCGACGCTTGAGCCTCTTCCAAATTGCCCAGGTCATTAACCGTGTGGGAGATTACGATCCGGATTGCCTCTTCGGCATCCCCCGGCGCCATGCAGCCCCGATCCCGCCACGCGCGGGCGACGTGAGCATGGATTGCGGCAAGCTCGTGGCGGCGCTGGGTTACCACCCCCTGGCCCCCTGGCCGTTCGAAGACTCGCTCGTGCCCACCCATCGCAACTGGCATCGCGATCGGCCCGCCGGTGAAGAACGTTCGGCAGCGCACCTCGAGCGCGTGCTGGCGGCCCACCCCGGACGACCACGTTAGCGGCTCGCTGCCCTGTAAGCGCCCCGCGAGGCGTGATCGCCGTAGCCGTCGCCGTAGCCCTAGCCGCCTCCGAGTGGCGGTCCGTTGGAATCGAGGACCTGGGAGTGTGAGTGCAACGGAAGGCAGAAGCATGCGCGAAGGCCCCTCAAGAGAGCTCGCCGAACTGCTTGCGCACCTGGGATTCGACCACCCGGGGCGCATGGGAGCGATCCGCCGCCGGGCGCACCGCCTGCGCGCGAGTTGCCCCTGTTCGACTCGGTTTGGGTCGACGCCCTCGCCCAGGCCCGCGTGCTTACGCCCTTGCAGGCGGCCCTGATCCATGCCGGCCGCGGGTTGGATTCTGCGCGTGGGCCCCTACCTGCTCTGCCGGCCGATCCCTGGCCCGGCGTATTGTCGCGCGTTCCTCGCCCGCGAGATTGCCACGGGACGCACCGTCCGGCTGTCCGTGGCGCACCTTCCCGAGCACCAGATCGGCGACGGCTACCGCCGACTCGCGGCCCTCCTGGCAGCCTCGCGCACGATCGATCATCCGACAATCGCCCCGATCGCGTCGGTGGGCGTCGCGGAAGGGCAACTATGGGCCGCCTCGCGCCACGATCCCGGAACCACGGCCGCCGAGTCGCTGACCCACCACGGCCGTCTCCCACCCGCGCCGTCCTCGAGATTGCGCGGCAAATGGTATCCGGTTTGGCGGAGCTGGAGCGGGCCGGACTCTGCCATGGCGATTTGAGCGCGTCGGGCCTCACGATTCGGCCCGATGGCCAGATCGTGCTACCGCAGCCCGGACTCCGCAGTGCGCTGCGTGAGCACGAGGGCTATCCGTTCGCCGATTTGCCCCCCGAGGATTACGACTACCTCGCTCCGGAGCGCGTGGCCGACGGCGCGCCGGCCACAAGGGCCGGTGATATCTATGCCTGCGCGTGCCTCTGGTGGCACCTGCTCTGCGGCCGGCCGCCGATCCCCGGCGGCGACGCCCTGACAAAACTGCGGGCGATTCCCCAAACGCAGATCGCCGACGTGCGCACTCTGGCGCCGGATACTCCTACCGCATTGGCCGAAGCAATCGCCGCCGCAGCCCGACGCGATCCCGCCGCCCGTCCCGATTCGATCGATTGGCTGGCCGAATTGCTCGGTCCCGGCAACGGCCGGGGCAACGTGTTGCTGCGCCGCGACCTGCGGCGGCATGTTGCGAACGCAAGTACCTGGGGCGACCGCGCCCCCCGCGCCCCCGGCAACCGTGCTGCGGCGTGGCTCATCGTGGCGGTAATCGGTGCGGGGGCGATCGCCGCCGCGCTCTGGTCGAGGAACCCACCGCCGCCCAACTCATCCGCGCCTCACTCAATCGCCGCTCCGCAGCGCGCCGCAGACCCGCAGGCACCGATTGTTGAACAGGTTTACGCATCACCTCCTCCCCAGGCGCGCGTCGACCAAGACCTCGTTCTTGGTTCCGCTCAACTCGTCACACTTAAGGATCGTGCGCTGCGGCCGGGTCAGACTGTGCGCGCCGAACGAGGCCGGCGCGCCACGGTCGCCGTGCCGCGCACCGGCATCAGGATTCAACAGGACGATCTCCGTTTCGAGGACCTCGACTTCGTCCTGGAAGATTCCCTTCCGCCGCCCAAGCACGATGCCGAGCGGCTCGCGGCCCTGGTGCAATTGGAGACGCCGCGTGCCGAGTTTCGCGGCTGCACTTTCTCGGTCCCTCCCGGAACAGAACCCCTTCCGGTGGCGATCGCCTGGACGCATCCTCAAACGGCGCGTCCTAATGCGCTCGCTCTGCCCGCCGGCCTGATCGTGCTCGGCGATTGCGTGTTCCGCGGCACCAAAGCGGGCATCGCCTGCCGCACCCAAGGCCCGCTCGCCTTGCGCTTTGCGAATACGCTCTGCCTGAGCCCCGGTCCGCTGGTATGGCTCGACCACGTACCGCGCACCGATGAACCAGTGCGCATCGCGCTGGCCTCCGTCACGCTTCGCTCCTCCGGTCCGTTGGTCCAGTGCCGGTGCGATCGCATCGAGAGTCCGCCCGGTCGGCTGACCATCGAAGCGCAAAGATCGGTATTCGCACCCGCCTCGAACAATCCCCTCCTGAGCTTTGTGGGCGATGCCGCCCCGCAGTCCTTGCTGGCCCATCTCGATTGGAGCGGCGAAGGATCGCTGGTGACCCCCGAAACCCCCTTTGCCCAGTGGCAATTGCCCGACGGTTCGGCCCAGGCGATGGAGGATCGAGCGGCGGCGATCGCCGGGTTGGTGCGCAGCTCCCTGCGATTCGCCGGAGGTGAATCCGAAGCCCCCGCCGCCAGTCGCGTGCTGGAGTGGCAGGCCCCCCTCAGCTCTCCCGACCCGCCCGGGGTCAATCCCGGCTCCCTCCCCCTCCCCAAGCCGTAGAACGCGTACAATCTCTCCCACGCAACCCCGACACGGCGCCATCCACCTCCCCAAAGGGCCGCATAACCCGCAGAGTTTGACAACCGACCGCCATAGCATAAGGTTGAAATGGATACGCACATTTCCAACCGCTCTTCCGCCGTTTCCGGCGATTTCCGTATGGGGTGTTCCCATGAGATGGCTAGAAACCTCCCTGAAAACCGCCATGGGCAAGCCCGGCGGTCGCGACCGCCTGTCGCGACCCAAGGGTGCTCGATTGGCTTTAAGAACCTATCCCAGAACCGCCGCTGGAGCCCTGTGCGGCCGGAGAATCGCGACACCTTCCAAAACTCTGGGATCGGCTCTAAGATTTGCGCGTGATGAAGAGGCCGCCACGGCCGTCGAGTACGCCGTGATGCTGGCCCTGATCCTGGGTGCCGTGATTGGCTCGATCGGCGCCGTCGGTCAAACGACGGGCGGCATGTGGGGCAACAACGAGAGCCAATTGAAAGCAGTCGGCTTCGTTCCTTAGATCTGGGCCTTGGACGTCACAAGGTCCATCGCATCGACCGTGGCACAGCACTCCCATGACTGCTTCGGAGGGCTGTGCCACGCTGTGTTTCTTGCCCCGCCCCTTCACGCCCGCCGGCCATCGCGCACCATCTCGTAGTAGAGCAATCCCACCAGCGTCTTGGCATCTTTGATCCGGCCGTCGCGCGCCATCGCCAACGCGTCTTCCCAGGGAACGGCAAGCAGTTCGATCTCCTCGCCGGCATCCAAGGCCGACGGACCGGCCTCCAGGCCCTCGGCAAGAAACAGGTGCAGCCGCTCGTCCAGGATGCCTGGCGAGGCGTAGAAGTGCGTGAGCAGCTCGATCGATCGCGCTCGAAACCCCGTCTCCTCGGCCAACTCGCGGCGTGCCGCGCCCAAGGCGTCCTCGCCCGGCTCGAGCGTGCCGGCGGGCAACTCGATCAGGTAGTCGTCGATCGACATCCGATAGTTGCGGATCAACACCACCCGGCCATCGTCGAGCATCGGCAACAGGACGACCGCGCCTGGATGGTGGATGATCTGGCGCACGTGCGACGACCCGTCCGGCATGCGCCGCACCTTGCGCACCACCCGAAAACGGTCGCCGTGGAACAGCAGTTCGGGATCGTCCATCGACTGGCTCACTCGATCTCCACAAGTGATTCGACTTCGCCGTCGCGGCGGAATCGCCCAACGAGCGTCTCGCTCACCAGGTTGTGCCCCAGAAGCGTGCGATTGCCCTTACTCGCCAACGCGCGATATATCAGCCATTGGTGGCCGCCGCTCATCACCCGGTAGCCGGCGGCTACTTCGGCCGGCTGCGCGGCCAGAATCTTCCCCCACCGTGAGCTGCCGCCAGGTCCGCGGCTTGTTCATCCGCCGCGCGTCAAGGTCGAGCCAGAGCGGCGCGTACAAACACCGGCCGCGCGCACGCTGCGCTAATTCCAACCCCTCCGCGGTCGCCTGCAGCGTTCCCACGCGCGGATCGACGCGCCACTCGGGCAGTGCCAGCGGCATTGCCACCGCGCGGCAGCGGTTCCCCGCGCACACCAGCCGCCCTTCGCGCGTCGACTTCGCTCCTCGGAAGGCAACGCCCGGTGCCAGGCGAAGGCAGGAGCGATACTCGAGCTCGCCGGGCACCGTCCCCAACACCGCATCGGCCAGAAACAGAAAGCCCTCCCGTCGCGCCAGAAGCATCTGACGCTCCACGCGAAGCCCCCCCTCCAATTGAATCTCGAGCTCCAGGTAGTCGCCGTCGCCGTCCGAAACCCAGCACACTTCTTCCCAGTCCGACGTCGGCCGCGCGCGTCGGCCGTCGCGCCGCAGCTCAACGTCCCAGGGACCGGACCAGAGCACCTCCCCTCCACAGTGCAGCTCCGTGCGCACCTCGGTGCCGGGATAGCCCACCGCCAACGAGGGTGCGGCCCGCTCCCAGCCGGAGCGAAGCACCGCCGCGGCCGCCCATTCGGAATGCACGGCCGGCGAAGGAAGCTTCGTGCCTTTCCGCCCTGCGGCCGGCTTCTTACGGCCCAAGGCAATGCGTGCGATCTGCCGATCTTGGCTGTCGCCTCCCAATCGCAAGGCCACTTTCAGAGAAACCGCGGCTCCCCGGCCATTGCCCAACGAAGAGAAGGCCGGGCTGCCGTCGGCACGCGCCAAACGAAGCGACTGACGCACGAGCCAGGCGTATTGGTGCTCGGCGGCCGCGCTCCAGCAACCCTGGGGCAAATCGCTCCCCAAGGCTCGGCATCGCGTCCAACAGGCCATCAGCGGCGCGAGCTGGTCGAGATGCCGAGCGTGGAGCAATCCCTCGCCATCGAGCAATTCGATCAGCCCACGGGTCAAGGCGCGCCGCGCTGACCGCACGGCGCCGGCATGGCACAATCTCCGGGAAAACCCGGGCGAGCACCAATCCCAATTCGCCGGCCAGAAGCTGGTGCGTGAGCGGATCGTTCTTGAGGCCATCGTCACCAGGCTCGGCAGCGGCCAATAGCGCGTCGAACAGCCGCCACCAGAGCTGCGGCGTGAGCTCTGCGGCCATGCGCGGCATCGCATGACACCAGGCCAGGCCCTCCAGGGCAAACTGCGCCCCGCGTTCCGCTGCATCGGCACGCGCCAGCCACGCCTTCGCACTCGCATCGATACGGGCCGGACGCACCTTGCCGTTGCCGGTCGCAGCCCGGCGCCCGACCGGCTCCTCCAGCGATCCCTCCAACGCAAGCCCCTGGGGCAGCACCAGGCAAGGGGCCAATCGGAACTGCCCAGCATTTTGCGCAGACCCGGCACACCACGCCGCGCTGCCAGATACTCTCTCCAAACCGCCCAACCTCCGGCATCATCCAGCGACCGATAGGCACGACGAACGGTCTCGGGGGCGGAAACGTGCCAGAGCGATCTGGCGCTGGCGCCGCCGACCGACGCAGTGGCTGTGGGAAGGGAATGGACTGTGGAGCGATCAGACATGGTACTTGCGTCGAAGGGGAAAGTCCTGCGTCCTCGTGGCCCTTGTACCACGGGCGGTTCGGGCGTTATCTTAACCAACGGAGGTGCGGAGAACCTCCCTTCCTTTGGACGCTTCTCGCTACATTCTACGCGGGGCTCGCTGACGATGGAACGACATACGCATGGTGCGCGGTGGGTACTTGCCGCCGGCTTGCTCACCGCTCTGACGGTCGTACTCTGCCTGGCCCTTGCTCGTTTCCCGGGCTTGCCCACGCGCTCGGCCCTCGCCCAGGAGCTCCCGGCCGGCGAGGCCCCTGCCCTGCAGGTGAAGATCACCGGACCGGAAAAGGCCGCTGTGGCCAGCAAGGTGACCTTTGAACTCGCGGTAACCAATGTGGGCAAGGCGCCGGTCAGTAAACTCCTCGTCGTCGATCGCTTCCAGACTGGCCTGGAGCATGCCGTAGCTACCAGCCCCATCGAACACGATCTGACCGACCTTGCGCCCGGCCAGACGCAACGAATCAGCTTAACCTTTCGCGTCACGCAGGCCGGGGCCTTGGGCCACGTGGCCGAGGTGAGCAGCGCAGGCCGTGTTCTGGCCACCGCAGAGGCCAAGCTTCTCGCCGTCGACACCGCCGCGAAACCGGCAGCCGAGTCGGCGGCCGAACCCCGCCCCTCGGCTCAGCCGCCAAACCAGCTCCGGACCCCCAGCGCGCGGAACCGTCGAAAGTGCCCGCGAAAGTCGAGCCAAAACCCGCGCCCAGCTCGGCATTTCCCGAGATTCCCTTCCGAGAAACGCCAGCAGAGCCGGAAATCGACAAGACCCCCGACCTGGGACCGCCCCTGGTCGAGAATGCCGCGGCGCTCAAACGGCTTCACCCTCAATACCCGGTCTGGGTCGACCGGCCCAACCGGCGCGTGGTACTGCAGGGCGGAGTGTGTCTGCGCCAGTCGCCGCTGGAACTGTTCGCCTGCCTCCGCGGATCCAAAAAGCACGAATCCATCCTCTCCGTGCCCGTCAAAGCGTCGTTCGTCCACGCGGCGTTACTGGCCGTCGGGGCGGAGCCCGGCGCCCCGGCCCAGTTCCGGCCGACTTACGTACCGGCCCACGGCTCCGAAATCGACATCACCCTGGTCTGGAAGGACGAGAAGGGAGCCCAACAAACCGCCCCTGCGCAGAATTCGATCCGCAACGCCGCCACGCGCAAACCCATGGAGCACCCCTGGGTCTTCGCCGGCAGCCGTTTCGTCAGCAATCCTGCCACGGGCAAGGTGGTCTATGCCGCGGACCAGGAAGGCAGTCTGATCTGCGTGTCGAACTTCGGCGATGCCTTGCTCGATCTGCCCATTCCCAGTAGCGCCGCCAACGAGGAATTGCTCTTCGAGGCATTCACCGAACACATCCCGGCCATCGGCACGCCCGTGACCATGCTGCTGGTGCCCCGCGCCCCACCGGCCGAGAAAGCGGGTTCCAAGACCGCGCCGCCTGTGCCCGCCGAAAAATCGGCCGAAAAGGCCGCTGTGAAACCCGCCGAAAAGGCCGCCGTGAAACCGGAAGAAAAGCCGGCCGAGAAGACCTCACCCAAGGACGAATCCGGCGAACCGCCGCGCACCACGAGCCCCGTCCCGGCCAAGACGCCCCCCAGCGCCCCGGCCGCCAATCAGGCCGAACCATCGGTCCCGGCCAAGAAGCCCGCGTGAACCCGGCCCAGCGATTGCGCGAGGCAGACCCTTCTTAGTTGGGAGGTGCCCCGCTACTCTCCCGTCCGCGCAAGCCGCGACTGACGCCGCTCTTCTTCGTTCGATCCCCACGTCGCCACGCGGCAATGATTGAGGATCTCCGCGGGCGTCGACAGATAGCCCACGTAGAACGGACCGAATTCCGCGTAGCGGGCGCTCGCCTCGTCGAACCGCATGCGATAGACAATGTCCTTGAGGAACTCGGGGTTGCGCGCCCAGAGCGTCACGCCCCATTCCCAGTCGTCCAGCCCCAGCCCCACGGTCACCAGTTGCGTGACCTTGCCGGCGAACTTCATCCCGCTCTCTCCGTGCTCGGCCATCAGCCGCTCGCGCTGGTCAAAGTCGAGCAGGAACCAATTGGCGTCTCGCTCCCGCCGCTTGTTCATCGGATAGAAGCAGACCGCCGGCCAGACCGGCAGGTCGGGCGTTAACCGCTGCCGGTGCATGATCTCCAATCGACGCTCGTATTGGCGAAGCTTGGTCCGATGCTCGTCCGAAACCGCCGGCAGTCCTCCTTGGACAAGCTGCTTGCCGTAACGCTCTACGCTCGGCAGGTATTCCGACACCTCGGTCATCGACACAAACGACCACGTCGGACGGATCGCCGCACCCAAAGGACCCGAGAGCAGCCGCTGGTGGATGCCGTCGATCACCAGCGGATTGGGGTCGAGCAGAATCAACCCGAAATCGGCCTTGTGGCCGCTCACCACCAGGGTCTGCATCCGCTTCGGCGCCCAGGGGCTCTCGGCGTCCAGCGCCGCCGCGAACTCGCGGCAGCCATCGGTCAGTTCGCTGGCCCCCAAACTGCGGAGGCGGGAGCGATCGAAGCGGTAGTACAGGTGACTGACGTGCCAGCCGGTGGACGGTTCCAGGGAGATCTCGGGTCGCGCGGCGGAACTCAAAGCTACTCTCCCAGGGGAAGGGAACCGGAAAGGATCTGCCAGCGAATCCTATTCGCGCCCTCCCCCGGGGGCAACGGCCCCAGGTGCGACGCCCCAGCCCGCGGCCGCGGGTCGCCCCACACCAAACCGCTCCCCTGATTGAGTCCTGTGCCGCTTACCAAACGAGGGCGACCAACGCAATCCCGGTTTCCCGGCACAGAAGGCTTTGAACGGTTCCACAATCGAAAGCGGCATCAACGATCCGCCAGATCGACGCGGAACTCCTTCTCCTGGATGTTGTAGAGCACCGCGCGGAACTTCGGCATCTGTTGCCCGATCTTGATCCGCGCCAGCCGCACCGCCTCTTCTTCGGTGTTGCAGAACACCGTGCACTCGGCCAGGCCGACGCGCACTCGGTACTTCTTGAAAAGATGCCCGTGAACTGAATAGCTGTTCCCCACGCGCCGCTGCAACCCTGCGCGGTCGGAAACCTGCGACCCGATGCGGTCGGGCAGTACCGGTGCGACGCACGATTCTGGGGTCGGCTCGAACTCCTGCGCGGCTTCCCGCTGCGCATGCGAGGAGCCGCCACCGGACAAGGGAGAATGGCTTTCGGTCATGGCTTCCCCGGGGATGAAACCTGAGAAAACACGCACCTCGCCCGAGATGCCCGTCATCCGGTCATCGACCCAAAAGCCAACGCACTTTACCCAAACATCCTAAGTCAGCAAGCGCGACACGCTCTCAAGCAGGCGGTCCATGGCGAAAGGCTTGCGAATGTAGTCGTCCACGCCCAGCATTTCGGCATATGCCTTGTGACGACTCCCCTCGTTAGCGGTAATCATAATCACGCGCATCGGAATCCGACGAGTCCGCCGCAGCCGCTCCAAAACCAGAAAACCGCTCCGTTTGGGCATCATCATGTCCAGAATCACCAGGTCCGGATCCTCGCGCTCGGCCATCGCCAGCCCCTGATTTCCGTCTCGTGCGACGAGAATCCGATACCCCTTCGCCTCCAGCGCAATCCGCATCGATTCCACGATTTCCTGGTCGTCGTCCACCAGAAGGATCCGCTTTGCCTGCTCATGGGCTTCTTCCGGTCTGGTTTCATCAACCATGCGATCACCCTCCTCTGAGGACAGACGGCGGACGACTGGTGCAGATCAACGATCTGGCGGATGCAGCCAGATCCACATGATCAGCGAAGCGGGTGGTTTTTGCAAGGTTCCCCAGCGAGCATCCCGGGCGTGCCATAGCCGCCCGACGGGGTGGACACTCCTGCCCGCCGTGCGAACCGACCCAGCCGCCAACTCGCTCAACCACTCGCGACCGCACCGCCCTGAAGGTAGATCGTGCGATCGGCAAACTGGACCGCCCGGTCCTGGTGCGTGACCACGAGCACCGTTCCCCCTTCGCGGCGGAACGAGGCCAGCAAGTCCAGCACGATGGCTGCGTTTTCCGGGTCAAGGTTTCCCGTCGGCTCGTCGGCCAGGATCAAACGCGGCCGGTTCATCAACGCCCGCGCAATCGCCGCGCGCTGGCACTCGCCGGTGCTCAGCTCCGCCGGCCGGTGCGTGAGGCGATGCCCCAGTTGGCACCGCTGGAGCACTTCGGCGGCGTATTGCCGTCCGGCGCTTTCTCCGCCGCGCGAAGTCGCCAGCGCAACGTTCTCCACCACCGTCAGGTAGGGCAGCAGATGGAAAGTCTGGAATACAAAGCCGATGTGCTCCGCGCGGAATCGGGCACGCATCGCCGACCCCAGGGTCGCCATGTCGCTGCCGGCGACCACCACTCGGCCAGTCGTGGGCGATCCCAAGCCACCGATAATCGAAAGCAGCGTGGACTTGCCCGAGCCGCTCGGGCCACGCACCACCAGGAACTGGCCGGAAGGCACTTCGAGATCGATTCCCGACAGGGCGTGAACCGGTCCGTTGGCAGTCCGGTAGACCTTGGTCACTCCCTCAAGCCGAATCATGGCGGTGCTTTCGCAGAAAAACGGAACCCAAGGCAACAACGATCACCGCGACCAGGAACAAGGCGACGCCGAACCGCTGCACTTGCCGCGAGGAGTACCAGCCGATGTCCTCGGACTCACCGCCGGCCTCGGCCGACAACGACGGTGCGGCGAGTTGCACGGCACCAATCGGCGCCGCCAGGACTGCCGGCTCCGCAGCCGCGGCGGAAGCCACCGAGTCCGAACCGCCCAGCGCTACCGCCGGCACAGCCGCCCCGGTTTCCTCTTCGTCGGAGTCTTGCGGCCGAAGAAGGCGAGAATCGGATTCGCTCGCCGCCAGGGCCTCGGCCGTCGCGTCCCAGTCCCAGGCGAAGAGCAGGTCGACCCCGGGATTCTCCTCCTTGATCATGCACGAGCAAGGTCCGCCGAGTAGTCCGATCTGATCGAGAAGATTCTCCGCCGTAATTCCCTTTCCGACGCAGGGGGGCAGCACGCGCCCGCGGCCAAAAACCGCAAACAACATCGCCCGCCCCGAGGCATCGGGCAGTTCGCGCTCCGCCGTCGCCAGCGACCGCACAAGCCACTCCTCGGCCGCATCCGACCGCTCAAGCCGCACCAGACCTAGGCGCAACGGCGGAATCTCCGGAGCAGCATCGTCGCCCGAATCCTCCGGCAAAACGCCTGCGGCCGCCCGCCTCGGACTTCTTGGCCTCGGTTGCCTTTGCCGCGGGCGTTGCGTCCTTGGCAATCGACTGCCCCGGCGGATTCTGCGGACCGACGCGCACCATCACCTCGCGCCACCTTCTCCGCCTGGTCGTTCTCCGTACGATCCGATCCGCACAACAGCAGAAACACGCCCGCATTCCCCTCGTGAATCATCTTGGCCATCGTGGTCCGCAGCGGCGACGCGATCATCTTCCGGGCGGTAGCCGCATCCAAGCGGCCGGCGTACACCTCGTCGCCCCACGACGTGTAAACGACGTGCAGGACGGCCGCGTCTTGAGAGCCTGCCCCAGCGTCACCCTTGTTGCCCTGTGCGGCCGGGGAATCTTGGGACGCCGCAGGGCTCTGGGATCCGCTCTTAGACCGGTCTTCCCAGGCCTTCTTCACGCGCGACGGTAATCGCTCGAACCGCTCCTTGTTCTCCACGTCGACCGCCTCGAAGGCCAGATTGGCCCGTGGCGACGCAGTCGCAGCCCCTTCCAGCAACTCGTTGACCTCCGCGTCTTCTTGGGCAGGTTGGCCGCGGTAGAAATAAAACGCGCGATAGGGCGCGGGGGCCCAGTTGAACAGCGCATAGCGGTGTACCGGCGTATCGCACCCCGAGCCACGCTGCGCAATTGCCAGCCACGCCGCACAGACCAAGGCCGCGCCGACCATCGTCCCTCGCGGCCCACAACGCATGCCAATGCCCATCATGCCAAGTCCTCTCCCTCACTCTGGAGATGATCGCCAAATGATACCGGCAACTCCACCGCCTCGGCCAACCGCTTCAGATACGCTCCGCGAGGAATCTCGCATGCGCCAAATCGCGCGGTGTTTGCGGTGAGTTGTTGAATGTCCAACAGACGGTACCCCCGCGCGGCAAGGTGCCGCACCAGGTGCACCAGCGCAACCTTCGAGGCGTTCGGCACCCGGTAGAACATCGATTCCGCCGCGAACAACCCCCCTATGGCTACGCCGTAGGTCCCGCCGGCCAACTTCCCCTCGTCCCAAGCCTCGACACTGTGCGCATGCCCCAGTTCGTGCAGGCGGACGTAGGCCCGGATCATCCGCGGCGTGAGCCAGGTAGCCCGACGCGCCCCTGCACGGTCGCACAGCCGCGAATGACGCCCGCGAAATCGCGATCGCAGGTCACCGCGAACCGGCGGCTGCGAAGCGTCTGCGGCCAGCCGCCGGGAAACGTGGAAACGCTCGAATTCGATGACCGCCCGCGGATCGGGAGACCACCAAAGCATCGGCTCGTCGATCTCCGCGTGCGGCCAGGGAAAAATGCCGTGCTGGTAGGCGTCTAGCAGCCATTCAGGCGTCAGTCGGCCGCCCAGCGCCAGCAGCCCGTCGGTGTCGGCTATCTCCGCTGGGGGAAAAAATCGGGACGGAGGCACTTGGTCATCGTCGGCTCACCGCAAAATCCAGCGGTGATTATAGCACGTGCGCCGCGGGCTTTGCTCCTGCGTACCGCCGGACTCGGGGGCCCTGCCGCGGCCCCGCGCCATTTGCTACAATACTCACTCGGTGGGATCTCCAGGCCGGAATCGCGCATGAAACACTTCAAGACGGTGGCCATCGTCGGCGTCGGACTGATCGGCGGATCGATCGGCCTGGCCCTGCGCCAGCGAGGACTGGCCGACGCGGTGGTCGGCATCGGCCGCCGCCAGGCCAGTCTGCGCACCGCCCGCCGCGTCGGCGCCGTGACCAACACCACCATCGATCTGGCCAAGGGCGTGGCCGACGCCGAGCTGATCGTCGTCTGCACGCCGGTCGGACGAATCGTCGACGACGTCGCGAGCCTGCGCCGCGCACTGTCCCGAGGGCACGCTGATCACCGACGCCGGCAGCACCAAGCGAGGCGATCGTCGAGGCCCTCGACGGTCAGCTGCCCCGCGGTTGCCGCTTCCTCGGAAGCCATCCGCTGGCCGGCAGCGAGAAGACCGGCGCGGCCCACGCCGCGGCGGACCTGTTCGAGGGCCGGATCGCCATTCTCACGCCGACCAAGAACACCCGGGCCGAGGATTTCGACACGCTGGAGGAGTTCTGGTCCTCGCTGGGCTCGGTCGTGATCCAGATGCCGCCGGAGGATCACGACCGGGCGTTGGCCGTGACCAGCCACCTGCCGCACCTGGTGGCCGCCGCCTTGGCCGCGATCCAGCCGGAATGCTATTTCCGCCTGACCGGCACCGGACTGCTCGACACGACGCGGATCGCCGCCGGCGACCCCGGGCTGTGGAAGCAGATCTTCGCTCAGAACCGCGACAACGTGCTGGCCGCCTTGGACCAGTATCGAGCAGCAGCTGGCGCGCCTGCGGAGCGGCCATTGAACAACGACGACGAGGCTGCCTTGGAACACCTCTTGGCCGCTAGCCAAGAAGAACCGTGATGCTTTGGGAAGTTGACATCTATCCCGCGGCCGGGCAGCCCGACCTGGCCGCCAGCGCGTGGCCGCCGAGGCGGCCGACTTGGGACTCGGCCGGCGAGCTCTGCCGTCACCGCCGGCTGCGGGCTATCTGATCCAGGGCGACCTCGACGCGACGCAGATCCGCCGCATCGCCGACGAGTTGCTGGCCGACCGCGTGGTGAAGCGGACGCTGTCGCGCCGGTCGGCGAGCCGCGCTGATCTTCCCTGCAGCGGCCAGCCCGCCGACCACCTGGTCCACGTGCTGCCCAAGCCCGGCGTGATGGACCCGGTGGCCGAGAGCGCCACGGCGGCCATCGCCGATTTCGGCCTCCGCGCCGAGGCCGTCCGCACGCTCAAGAAGTACTGGATCGCCGGCCTGCCCGACGAGCAAGCTGCCGCTGCTGTGCTCCAAGGTCCTGGCCAACGACGCCATCGAGCAGGTGATCGTCGGCCCGCTTGCGCTTCGAGCGGCTGGAGGTCGGCTCGCCCTATGCAGTTTCGCGCTCGTCACGGTGCCGCTCCGCGCGATGGACGACGCACGCCTTGGAGCGGCTCAGCCGCGAGGGGCAGCTCTACCTGTCGCTGGCCGAGATGCAGACGATCCAGGCCCACTTCCGCGCCCTGGATCGCGATCCGACCGACGTCGAACTGGAAACCATCGCCCAGACCTGGAGCGAGCACTGCAGCCACAAGACGCTGGCCGGCCGCATTCGCTATCGCGATCGATCACGGCGAGCGGCAGCTTCGAGAACATGCTCAAGGAGACGATCTTCGCCGCCACGCAGGAGATCCGCCGCGCAGCTGGGGCCGACGACTGGTGCGTCAGCGTCTTCGAGGACAACGCCGGCGTCGTCCGCTTCGACGACCAGCTACAACGTCGTCTTCAAGGTCGAAACGCACAACCATCCCTCGGCCCTCGAGCCCTACGGCGGGGCGAACACCGGCATCGGCGGCGTGATCCGCGAC
This sequence comes from Pirellulales bacterium, assembly GCA_963736495.1. GTDB lineage: Bacteria > Planctomycetota > Planctomycetia > Pirellulales > Thermoguttaceae > CAVTPL01. The sequence continues at coordinate 197,010 of CAVTPL010000007.1, forward strand.
CCGATGGGCACCGGCCTCGGCGCCAAGCCGATCGCCAACACCGACGTCTTCTGCTTCGCCCCGCCCGACACTCCCGCCGATCAGCTGCCGCCCGGCGTGCTCCATCCGCGCCGCGTGATGAAGGGCGTGGTCGTCCGGCGTGCGCGACTACGGCAACCGCATGGGCATCCCCACCGTCAACGGCGCGGTCTACTTCGATCCCCGCTACCTCGGCAATCCGCTCGTCTACTGCGGCAACATCGGCGCTGATCCCCCGCGACAAGTCGCGCAAGCAACCGCAGCGCCGGCGACCTGATCGTCGCCCTCGGCGGACGCACCGGACGCGACGGCATCCACGGCGCCACCTTCAGCTCCGCCGAACTGACCAGCCAGAGCGAGACGCGTCTCCGGCGGCGCCGTGCAGATCGGCAACGCCATCACCGAGAAGATGCTGCTCGACGTGCTGCTGGCGGCCCGCGACCGCGGCCTCTATCACGCCGTCACCGACTGCGGCGCCGGCGGCTTCTCCAGCGCCGTCGGCGAGATGGGCGAACGACATCGGCGCCGAGGTCTGGCTCGACCGCGTGCCCGCTCAAGTACGAAGGGCTCTCCTACACCGAGATCTGGATCTCCGAGGCCCAGGAACGGATGGTCCTCTCCGTGCCGCCCGAGACAGCTGGGACGAGCTTCGAAGCGCTCTGCGCGTCCGAGGGCGTCGAGGCCACGGTCATCGGCCAGCTTCGTCGCCGACCGGCCGGCTGGTGCTCAAGTACCACGGACCACCGAGGTCGGCCGACCTGGCCATGGACTTCCTGCACGACGGCCGCCCGCCGGTGGTCCGCGAGGCGGTCGTACCAGCCCGCCGCCGCAGCGCCGCCGCTGCTCGCTGGCCGAGTCGGCGCCGACTCGCGACTACACCGACGACCCTCGCTGCGAGATCCTCGGCTCGCTCAACGTGGCCAGCAAGGAATGGGTCATCCGCCAGTACGACCACGAGGTGCAGGGCGGCAGCGTGGTCAAGCCGCTGGTCGGCGTGGCCAACGACGGCCCGAGCGACGCCGCCGTGCTGCGGCCCGTGCTCGACTTCGCGCCGCGGCCTGGTCGTCGCCTGCGGCATGAATCCCCGCTACGGCGACCTCGATCCCTACTGGATGGCCGCCAGCGCGATCGACGAGGCCGTGCGCAACTGCGTCGCCGTGGGCGCCGATCCCGACGCGGATCGCCATCCTCGACAACTTCTGCTGGGGCAACACCGACCGGCCGGAAACGCTCGGCTCGCTGGTGCGCGCCGCCCTGGCCTGCCACGACGTGGCCATCGCGCTGGGCACGCCGTTCATCAGCGGCAAGGACAGCCTCAACAACGAGTTCCGCCCGGCCGGCGGGCGAACCGATCTCCATTCCGCCGTCGCTCCTGATCAGCGCCCTGGGCCAGGTCGACGACGTCGGGCCGCTGCGTCACGATGGACCTCAAGGAGCCGGGCAACCTGCTCTACCTGGTCGGCCTCGACGAAGAACGAACTGGGCGGCTCGCACTTCGCCCTGGTCGAGGGGCTCGACGGCGGGCGACGTGCCCCAGGTCGATGCCGCCGCTGGCCCAGCAGACATCTTCGCCGCCGTGCACCGCGCGATCGACGCCGGGCTGGTCCGCGCCTGCCACGACCTGAGCGAAGGCGGGCTGGCCGTGGCCGCCGCCGAGATGGCCTTCGCCGGCGGCCTCGGCGCGAGATTCGACCTCGGCAACAGTCCCGCTGCGAAACGCGACGCCGCCGACGCCGCCGCTGCTCCTGTTCAGCGAGTCGAACACGCGATTCCTCTGCGAAGTGCGCCCGGAGCATGCCGCGGCGTTCGAGGCGGCCTGTCCGGCGCTTGCCGCACGGCCGCATCGGCACAGTGACCGCTCGACCGATCGCTGGAAATCCGCGATCCGACCGCCGTCGTCGTCCAGGCCGACCTCGAGACCCTCAAGGAAGCATGGCAGAAGCCGCTGCGCGCAGTGAGAACCGACGCTTCGCCCCGTCACCATGGACTTGCTCGGCCGTCTTCAGCAGTGGTACCGCAAGCAGTGCAACGGCCGCTGGGAGCACCAGTGCTGAATCGCCATCGAAACGCTGACAACGCCGGCTGGCGAGTCACGATCGATCTGGCCGGACACCCCACGAACACCAGCCTTTACTATCCGCATGGACGAAGCCGACGACGGCTGACCTGGCTGATTGCCGCGTCGATGCGGGACGATTCAGCCTCGGGGCACGCCGATGCTCGGAGCCATCCTCGACGTATTCCTTCAATGGGCTGATCCACCCAACCCAACGCCTGAAACCCTCGCGGCCATCTCCGCCCCGCCGAGCGAACCCTCAACTCCCTCTGCCTTCCATGCCTCAACCCCACGTCCTGATCCTTCGAGCCCCGGGCACCAATTGCGACGAGGAAACCGCCTACGCCTTCGAGTTGGCCGGCGCGACGACCGAGCGTGCTGCACATCAACCGGCTGCTGGACGAGCCCGCCCTGGCCGCACGGTTCCAGATCCTCTGCATCCCCGGCGGTTTCAGCTACGGCGACGACGTGGCCGCCGGACGCATCCTGGCCAACCAGATCCAGCACCATCTGGCCGAGAGCCTGGCGCGATTCAAGGACGCCGGCAAGCTGATCCTGGGCATCTGCAACGGGTTCCAGGTGCTGATCAAGTCGGGCGCTCCTGCTGGATCCCGATCCCGAGCACGGCCCGCCGGCCACGCTCGACCTGGAACGATTCGGGCAGGTACGAGGACCGCTGGGTGCGGCTGGGGGTGCGCGGGACCGAAGTGCGTCTTCCTTCGCGGGCATCGAGGCCGATGTACCTGCCGGTGGCCCACGCCGAAGGCAAGTTCGTCACCCGCGACGACGCCATCCTGCCGGCCTCCGACGCCGCCGGCAACTCGTGCTGCGCTATCTGCCGCTTCGGAAACAGCGGCAACCGATGCCGGTGCCGTATCCCGACAATCCCAACGGCTCGATGGCCAACACGGCAGGCGTCTGCGACGCGACGGGCCGCGTGCTCGGCCTGATGCCGCACCCGGAACGGCACATCGACCCCACGCACCATCCGCGCTGGACCCGCGGCGAAGGCCGGCAGCCGGGCGACGGCCTGGCCGTTTTCCGCAACGCGGTGGAGTACTTCGCTGAGGCGACGCCCCCCCGTGCCGCTTCCAGGAAGCTCTTTCCTCCCCAGCGGCCCCTGCCCAGGGCATCCGCGGCGGACCGATCCTCCCCGCTACTCGAACACTCCCGCCCCAAAATCCCTCTTGGGACGCTCGACCGCCGCCTGGGGGTGCGCACTTGCGCGGTGCGGGCCGCGCGGATTTTCCGCCGGCTGGATTTGGGTCGGCTGCACCTGCCCGGGCAGCACATGACCGGAGCCGTCACGCATCTCGGCCACCGTGTCCTCCTCGAAGTCGTCGTAGCTGGGCACGTAGCCGGGCAGTCTCGTCGCGACCTCTCCTCCTCGAAGGCCTCGATCACCCGATCCTGGATCATCTCGCGGCAGGCGGAGTTGATCGGGTGGGCGATGTCGGCGTAGAGCTTGGCCCGGCCTTCGTCGTCGCGGACGGTCTGGACTTCCTGCAGCCGCGTGCCGCACTGGTTGCAGATAGGCGGCGCGCAGATGGTTCTTGCAGCGGCAATTCGGGACAGTGCGCGGTCAGCTTGCGACTGGGCATGGCCACGAACGGCCCGTTGGCCCCCTCGATGATCTTCAGATCGCGGACCACGAAGCAGTCGTCGAACGTGATCGAGCAGAACGCCTTCAGTCGCTCGCCGGGCTCTTCCATGAGCTTGATGCGAACCTCGGTGATTTCCACGGCCGTTCTCCTTGCGATACGGGCGTTTCAACGGCTGCCTCGGACTGCCAATGCAATCCCGACTCCTTGCGCTTGCAAACGTCTGGCGACGCGCCGTGCATGGCGCGCGTGACGACAAAGCCCAAAGTAGCACGTCCCGCTTCCACTCATCTGGTGCCCCAGGCAATCCATACGCGCCAGCTCGCGCGCGCAGTCGCGCAATCCAGGGCGAGAGCGTCTCTGCGGCCGATTCCAGGCGGTTGAACATCAACCGCCCCGCCTCTCCCAAGTTCCCGTCGCGCAAAGCCTCCAGCAGCGGCCCCACCGCGCGCGGCTTCGCTCGCCGGCCGGCAGGCCCGGTACACCGCGGCCGTCGACAAGCCCCGCCGGCGGCCGAACCACCACGAAATGCAGATTGCCCAGCCGCGCCGACCGGCTCGACCCGTTCTCCCCGGCCCCGGCAGACCGCCGGACCCGCGGCGAAAAACAGCGGCACGTCGCTTCCCAGTTCCGCCCCGAGTTCCTGCCAACTCGAGCCGTCGACCAGCCCAGCCCCCAGCCCACGTTGGCTGCGACCAACGCGGCGGCGGCGTCGCTGGAGCCACCCCCCAGCCCCGCGGCCGTCGGAATCCGCTTCACCAGCCGCAGGCTGCGCCCCTTGGGCCACCCCCGCGCGCTGGCGCAGCAACTCCACGGCACGCACCACGAGGTTCTCCGGCCCCTCGGGAAGATCTTCCAGCCAAGCCCCGGCCCCGCCCCACGCACCCGACGCCTTCACCGCAGGTGAAACGGACTTGCTCCCTCGGCTTCCTCGCGGAAATACAGGGTATCGTACAGACTCGATCGGGGCGACGAGCGTCTCGATCTCGTGATATCCGTCCGCCCGCTTGCCCAGCACCTCGAAGAACAGATTCAGCTTCGCCGGCGCCTGAACGACCACGCCCCGAGGCGACTGGTGGAGGTGCATCCGCCACGTCCTTCCGGAGGTACCGCGACCGCCCAAATCCTTGCTGCCGAAAAACCTTCCGGATCAACCGTGGCAGCGACAGTAATCACCACTTCCGGTAGGCGATTCTAGCGACAGCCCCCGGCTGGCGTCAATCTGAGCGAAGGGCGGTTGGCTGAAAGGCGAGATTCACACCGTTTTCGCCAAGATCCGTCCGGTAGACCTGCCCGACCAGCATGGGGACTCAGGGCACCGAAGCGTCTTCCTGCCGCGTCGCTCGGCCGAGCCGCCGACGCCTCCGCCGCGAGCACGGAAGAACTCGATCACGATCGGCAACACCGAGATCGCGATGATCGCCAGGATCACCACGCTGAAGTTCTCCTTGACAAACGCGTTCTCCGCGAACCAGTAGCCCGCATACGTGAAACCGCACACCCAGGCGACCCCGCCCACCACGTTGTAGACGATGAATCGCCGGTAGTTCATCGCGCCGATCCCGGCCACGAACGGGGCAAAGGTGCGGATGATCGGAATGAACCGGGCCAGGATGATCGTCTTGCCGCCGTGCTTCTCGTAGAAGCGGTGCGTGCGGTCGAGGTACTCCTTCTTCAGAAAGCGGTACTCGCCGCTGAACGCCCGCGGCCCGATGCAGGCCCCGATCCAGTAGTTCACCGTGTCGCCCAGGATCGCGGCGACGCTCAGGAGCACGAACAGCCCGTGCACGTCCAGATCGCCCAGCGCGGCCAGGCTCCCGGCGGCAAACAGCAGCGAATCGCCGGGCAGAAACGGCGTGACCACCAGCCCCGTCTCGCAGAAGATCATCACGAACAGGATCAGATAGGTCCACGTCCCGTAGTGCGACCACGATCTCGCCCAAGTGCCGGTCGAGGTGCAGAAAGAGGTCCACCAGCCACTTAACCAGTTCGATCACGACGCGCACTCCTTGCCCAAGTACGAACCTATCCCAGAACTGCTGCTGGAACCCTGTGCGGCCGGGAAATCACAGCACCTCCCAAGGTTCTGGGATCGGCTCTAAAATGGTCATCCCAGAACCCGTCGCGGTCAGCTCCGCGTCAGACGGTGGAATCGCTCGCATCAGGTCGCGCGTGACCGGGCCGGGGGTCCCGTCGCCGATCGTGCGGCTGTCGACCTTGACCACCGGGATGACCTCGGCCGCCGTGCCGGTCAGGAAGCACTCGTCGGCGATGTACACGTCGTGCTTGGTCAGCGGCGACTTCGCGCACCTCGATGCCCGCCGCCGCGGGCCAGCTCGATCACCGCGTCGCGCGTGACCCCTTCCAGAATCCCGGCGTCGTTGGGCGGGGTGAGCGAGCTGCCGTTGCGGACCAGGAAGATGTTGTCGCCCGTGCACTCGGCCACTTCGCCCTTGTGGTTGAGCATCAGGGCCTCGATGCAGCCCGCCTGAAGCCCCTCGATCTTGGCCAGGATGTTGTTCAGGTAGTTGAGCGACTTGATCCGCGGACTCAGCGCCGCCGGATGGTTCCGCATGCGTGCTGACGGTGACGATCTCCAGCCCCTTGCGGTACAGCTCCTCCGGATACAGCGGGATGCGGTCGGTAATGATGATCACCTCGGGGATCGCTGCACCGGTTGGGATCGAGACCCAAGGTCCCCGATCCCCGCGTCACCACCACGCGGATGTACCCGTCCTCGATCCCGTTGCTCCTTGAGCGTGTCGTAGATCGCCTTGCCCATTTCCTCCTTGGTCATGGGGATCTTCAGCCAGATCGCCTTGGCCGAATTCCAGAGCCGATCCAGGTGCTGCTCCATGCGGAAAACCTTGCCGGAGTAGCTGCGAATCCCCTCGAACACGCCGTCGCCGTACAGCAGACCGTGGTCGTAGACGCTGATCTTCGCGTCCTGCTTGTCGTAGAGCTTGCCACTCGACATAGACCTTCAAGGAGCCCTGTGCAGCCATGGGAGTCTGGGATTCTGGGTTGAAGGGATGAAAGATGGTTCCTCGTACGCCGGCGACCTGTTCCGCAGACATGGGGGAGACACCAGTGCGGTCCTCCAGTTCGGCGGGTCCGGCGAGTTTGGCGGTCGCGGCGCAGTTCGGTCCTACCCACACGCGAGGCCACGGCCCCAGAATTCCCTCCCGGGGAGGGAAAGGGGGACGCACCACGGTAGACGGCCCTGCCCACTTCGGCCCCCGCGCGTCAGCCGTGCTCGACCCGGCCGTCGACCAGCCGGACCACGCGGTCCGCCTCGCGCGGCGATCGCCGGATCGTGCGTAACCATGACTATAGTCAGGTTTTGCTGCCGGTTCAAGGCTGAGAGAATCTCGAGGATCTCCCGGCCGGTGCCCTGGTCCAGGTTCCCGGTCGGCTCGTCGGCCAGCAGGAGTTCCGGGCCCGAAGATCAATGCCCGTGCAATCGCCGCGCGCTGCATCTCCCCGCCCGACAGCTCCCGCGGCTTGTGCTTCAGCCGGTGCGACAGCCCGACCATCTCCAGCAACTCCGTGGCGATCTGCCGATACGCTCGTCCGTAACGGAAGAATTGCCACATGCTCCGCCCGATCATCACCGGCACCAGCACGTTCTCCAGCGTGGACAGCTCGGGCAGGAGGTGGTAGAACTGGAAGATCATCCCCAGCCGGTGATTGCGGAGCCGATCGCGCTCGACCAGCGGCAGACTGATCGATCCGTTGGCCGCGGTAGAAGATCTCGCCGCGATCGGGGGCATCGAGCGTCGCCAGCAGGTGCAAAAGCGTGCTCTTGCCCGAGCCGCTCTGGCCGACGATCGCCAGGAACTCACCCTCGCGCACCTCGAGATCCACTCCCTTGAGCACCGGGATCACTGCCGCGGCCTTGCGAAAACTCTTCGTTAGGTCCTCGGCCCGCAACTGGATCTCCGTCGCCGCCCCCGCCGGCAAGGCCTCTTCGGCGGCGCAGCGCTCGGCGCGCCCTGCACGGCGCGATCCTCCGCCTCGTCCGGCTGCTCCTCCGCGGTATCCTCGCGATCCGATGCGGCAGCGATTTCCGGGTCGGCGACCAACTGGCGGCGCGATGCCCCGCGACGCCGCGTCACCTTCGACAAACTCGACGTGCGGACTCGAACCGCCCGTTGCCGCGCCGCGCGGCCGCGAACCTCGTGCCGAAGCCGGCACCCGGCCCGCCTCATCCTGAACCTCGGAAACAGACTCAACGCCGCGCTCGAATCGTCACTCATAGCGCAGAGCCTCCACCGGATGAAGCAGCGCCGCGCGCAGCGCCGGCAGCACGCTCGCCAACACGGCAATCCCCATCGCCCCCGAGCACGATCCACGCCATCGTCCACGGATCGACGATGCGTGGGAATCTTGTAGAAGTAGTAGATCGACGGATCGAAGACCGGCTCGCCCGGTGATCTTGCCCAACAGATCGGCGATCTCGTTGATGTTGCGCACAAACAGACAGCCCCGAGGACCAGCCCCACCCCCGAGCCGACAAGCCCCAGCGACAGCCCGTAGCTCAGGAAGATCCCCATGATCCCCGCTGCCCGAGGCGCCCGAGCGACTTGAGGATGCCGATGTCGCGGGTCTTCTCCACCACGATCATGAAGAAGATCGCCAGGATGCCGAAGCCCGAGACGGCGATGATCAGGAACAGGAGCACGTTGAGGATCGCCGTTTCCATCTGCACCGCGGCCAGCAGCGGCCCCTGCTTGTCGCGCCAGGTCTGCACCACGTAGAACTCCGGCGCGAGAAGTCGCTCGCCGGATCTTGTCGCGGACCTCGTCGCCGTCGGCCCCCGGCTTGAGCTTGATCTGGATCGAGTTGAACATCGCCGATGCCGCGTCGACCGGATCGATCATGCCCCGGTATCTCCTGGAGCTTGCGGATCGGCACGAACACGAAGCTCGAGTCGTACTCGCTCATCTTGCATTCGTAGAAATCGACGACCGTGAATTCGCGGCTGACGATCTTCGGCCGGTGCCGCTCGTGGCCGTGGGGAACGTCATCTCCACGTCGTCGCCGGGCAGGAGCACGAAGTGGTCCTCGCCGTTCGGACTGCGGTAGCTGGCCATCACGATCCCCAGCACCAGCCCGGTGCTGCTGCTCGGTCGCATCGCGGTTCTCCGGCGTCGGTGCACGGCGCGTGAAAGGATCGTCAACGCCCGCCGCCGAGCCTCGCCCCGCGGCGGCGCCGCTCGGCCGCTTCGCCGTGCCGTCCGAACGCGCTCCCGAAACGGCTTGGCTCTTCACCAGCGTGCGGCGGTGCTCCCAGCCCGCCTTCTCCATCTGCGGGCGTTCGGGCGCCTCCGGCCCCGCCTGGTGGTCGCGCGTGTCGTAGCCCCCGTCGCGCAGCTCGAAGCTCACGCTTCTGCCGATTCTTCGGGTGCTGCAGGTACTTGGCCGAAGTCGCTCACCTGGCTCTGGGTCGTCTCGTCGATCCCGATCAGCTGCACCTGCCGCGTGATCGTCTCGTCGCCGACGCGGAAAGTGAGCATCGCCGGCACCACGCACCGTCGGCGTCATCCCCTCGATCGCGTCGCCGGCCACACGGCGGATCTGCGTCCATGTGCCAGGCCGGCGTCGGCGACCCCGTCGAGGCTGCGGACCTCCAACACCACGTCGGAGAGGATGCCGTGGATGCGGTTCTGCATCTCCGTGCGTGAAGCCCGCCATCACGCTGTTGACCACGATCATCGTGGCCACGCCGAGCATCACGCTGATGATCGACGCCAGGGCGATGTAGCGCGTCCGCAGGTACCGCCAGCAGAGCAGCAGCTTGTACATGGGTACTCCATTACCTAGGAGCCTCGAAAGTGAGGCAACGGGGTCGATCCGCGAGACCGGCTCCCTGAACGATTGCCATCGTTGCATCGCTTCCCGAATACCCGTCGGCATCACCCAGACCGAACTCGACGATCCGTCCGCTGCACGCCATGTCCTTGGTCTGGATGTCGGTAGCACGGTTCGCACGCTCGCGACACTGTCCCGGCTTCAGCTCTCCTCACTCCGCTTCCGGCCGCAGCAGCGGGAACAGGATCACGTCGCGAATGCTCTGGCTGTCGGTCAGCAGCATCACCAGCCGGTCGATGCCGATCCCCAGCCCGCCGGCCGGCGGCATGCCGTGGCGCAGGGCGCGGACGAAATCGTGGTCCATCCTGGCCATCGAGTCTTCTTCGGCCAGCCCCTCCAGCTGCTGGCTGAACAAGTGCCTCCTGCAAGTCCGGGTCGTTCAGCTCGGTGTAGGCGTTGGCCACTTCCATGCCGCGCACGAACAGCTCGAATCGCTCGGCAATCTCCGGATTGCCGGCCTTGCGCTTGGTCAGCGGGCAGATGCTCGCCGGATAGTCGATCACGAAGATCGGCCCGACAAGCTGGTCCTCGACCGCCTCCTCGAAGACCTCGTTCTTGACCACGTCGGGGTGCTTGCCCGCGGTCTCCAGCCCCGATCGCTTCGGCCAATCGCTCGACCGCCGTGGCGATCGTTCGGCGTCCACGCCCGTGTGCTCGGCAAACAGTTCGTCGTAGGTCTGCGCGGCGGAACGGCGGCGTGAAGTCGATCGTCCGCGCCCGCCCCAGGCAAGCTTCGTCGCCTGCACCGGTGGCGCGAATCGCCTCCACGATCACCTTCTCGGTCAAGGTCCATCATCGACGCGGTAGTCGCCGTAGGCCTGGTAGACCTCCAGCATCGTGAACTCGGGGTTGTGCCGCGTGCTGATCCCCTCGTTGCGGTAGACGCGGCCCAGCTCGTACACCCGCTCCATCCCGCCCACCAGCAGCCGCTTCAGGTGCAGCTCCAGCGCGATCCGCAGGAACAGCGGAATGTCCAGCGCGTTGTGATGCGTCTTGAACGGCCGCGCCGCCGCCCCGCCGGCGATCGCGTGCAGCGTCGGCCCTTCGACCTCGACGAACCCCTCGCCGGCCAGCGTACTGCGAATCGATTGCACGATCCGCGTGCGGCGCAGGAACCGCTCCAGCACCCCTTCGTTGTAGATCAGGTCGACGTAACGCATCCGCTGCCGCAGTTCGGGATCGACCAGCCCCTTGTGCTTCTCCGGGGGCGTCTCGAGCGACTTGGTGAGGAAGTGGAGCTGCTCGGCGAAGATCGTCAGCTCGCCGGTCTTCGTGTGCCGCAACTCGCCGTCGACGCCGACCAGGTCGCCCAGATCGAGGCACTCGATCAGCGCCCAGTTCTCGTCGCCCACCATTCCCCGCGACAACAGCAATTGGATGCGCCCCGTCCAGTCCTGAACGTGGAGGAACTGCATTTTCTTGCCTTGGACCCGACGGAGCACGATCCGACCCGCCGCGCGCACCTGCGGTCCGCTCTCATGGGGCGCCGTGCCGCTGATCTCGCCTTCCCTCGCGCGAATTGCCGCAAGCGAAAGGTGATCCGGAAACCGGCCGCCCCAAGGATCGACCCCGAGTTGCCGGATTCGCTCCAGCTTCTCCCGACGTGATGCCTCGAGCAAGGATCCGCTGCCAGCGGCGTCTTCGTGAGTGGATTCGGACATCGGCGGTGCGTGGCTGTCTGTTTCTAAACCGAAAGGTCGCAACATTTTAGTAAAACCACCTTGCGGGTCAATGCCAATTGGATTCGCACCGATTCCGCCCCCAGGGCCACGCCTGCGAGCTCGCCTTTTCCACTCGCCGTACGGCCCCCCAAAGCCTCTGCCTGGCTTGCCCAGCCTCCGCACGCCGTCCGCGCGCTCCCCACACGCCCCCTCAAGCGTCCCTACCTCTGTTCTCGCAGCCGTTGCTATACTTGGAGTTATGACCTTCGATCCGACCCTCTCCCAAGGGCTCCCGGAGCGCCGCCGCTCGCAGGAAATGAGCCTCCAGCGCCGCCAGCCGCCCGCACAAGTGCCCGGCTACGACCTGGAATACTTCCTCGGCGACGGGGCCTACGGCGAGGTTTGGGTGGCGGTCGAACGCAACACGGGCCGTCGCGTCGCCATCAAGTTCTACGCACACCGCAGCGGCCTGGACTGGTCGCTGCTGTCGAGGGAGGTCGAGAAGCTCGCCTTCCTTTTCGCCGACCGCTATGTCGTCCAGTTGATCAGCGTCGGCTGGGACGCCGAACCCCCTTACTACATCATGGAGTTCCTCGAGCAGGGCTCCTTGGCCGAGCGCCTCCAGTCCGGCCCCCTTTCCGCACGCGAGGCCACGGAACTGTTCCGCGACGTAGCCATCGGCCTGGTCCACGCGCACAACAGCGGCGTGCTCCATTGCGACTTGAAGCCGGCCAACATCCTCCTCGACCAGGACGGCAAGCCACGGCTGGCCGATTTCGGCCAGTCGCGCCTCTCCCACGAGCAGGTTCCGGCCCTGGGGACCTTGTTCTACATGGCCCCCGAACAAGCCGATCTCAAGGCAGTGCCCGACGCGCGGTGGGACGTCTACGCCCTGGGCGCAGTGATGTACTGCATGCTCACCGGTGACCCTCCCTATCGCACCGAGCAGACCGTCCGCCGCTTGGAGCGATTCGCCGACCTGGACCATCGCCTGGCCGCCTATCGACGCCTCATCGGTCGCTCGGCCGCTCCCACAGGGCACCGGACGGTGCGCGGCGTCGATCGAGCGCTGGCCGAAATCATCGATCGCTGCCTCGCCGCCGAGCCGGCCGAGCGCTACCCCAATGTCCAAGCCGTGCTCGATGCCCTCGATAGCCGCGCCGCCCGCCGCGCCTTCCGGCCCATGACCGTGCTCGGGGCGATCGGGCCGGTGCTCCTCCTCCTGGTCGTCTCGGTCTTCGCCTGGCAAGGATTCACCACGGCCGTTCGCCGCTCCGAGGAAGCCCTCAGCCGGCGCGCGCTGGACGACAACCGCATGACCGCCTCCTACGTCGCCGGGGTCGCGTCCAAGGAAATCCTCCGCCGCTTCGATGCCGTCGAACAGGTGGGGCACTCGCCTGCCCTGGTGGAACTTGTCAAGAAACTCGACCAACCCGATCTCCGCGCCCTCCGCGAAAAACTCGTCGTGCCTCGCTCCGGCCAGGCCACCGGCGATTCCCCAAGCACCTCGCCCGAGGACGAGCCCCCGCGCGGCGAGCTGGCCGCCCTGCGCAAGACGTTCCGCGAACACCCCGAGCGCCAACGCCTCGAACAACAGTTCAAGGATCTGATTCCGCACTGGATGCACGCACCGTCGGTCGAACGTGCCGAAGAAGGCGGCGAAGTGGCGAGCTGGTTCTTCTGCGACGCCAACGGCATCTCCACCTTTCGCTTGCCCCGCCCCACCACCGTGGGCATCGATTATAGTTGGCGCAGCTTCTTTCACGGCGGCGACCGCGATCTGCCCAACGGTCCTCCATCACCGCAACGCCTCGATCGAACCCGGCTCTCGGCCGTGTTTGAAAGCCAGGCCAGCCACCGCTGGATCGTCGCCATCGCCACCCCGGTCCGCGACGGCGAACGATTCCTGGGGGTGCTCGCCTTGACCGTCCGCGTCGACCAGTTCGTCGAGCTCAAGGAAACCGAGAACCTCTTTGCCGTACTCGTCGACCTGCGGCCCGGCGACCACACGGGCATGATCCTCCAACACCCGTTGCTCAACCGGCTCCGCCCCCAGTCGCCCGAGCGACCCGGCGACGTGCCGCCCGGCTCCGCGCCGGCACCCGACGGCACTGGGAGGAGTTCAAAGCCGACATGCTGCGATTCCAGGGACACCGGCTGACCCTTGCCAACATGCCCCTCGGCGAAGAAGGAACCAAAGACTACCGCGACCCGCTGGCCGAGGACCCCAAGGGGCAGGACTACGCCCGCCGATGGCTCGCCCAGATGCAGCCGGTCTCGGTCGCCGGGCGCAACGTGGGTTGGGCGGTCATTGTCCAGGAGTCGTACGACTCGGCAATCGGCGCCACCTTGGCCATGCTCCGCTCGCGGCTGATCGGCTACGGCCTGGCCGCGCTGGCAATGATCGTCTTCGTGCTCTTCGGCCTGTGGGGATTGGTCTTCCGACTGCTCAACGAATCGATGCCGCTACGGGCCCGTGTCGAGCACGGTCCCGTCGGCCCGCACACCGCACTTCCCAGCACCCCCTCCGACCCGCACACCCCAACCGAACTCTCCCCGCGGCCAAGGATCTGACTCCATGCCGAGAGGCGTCTCACTTCTCCCCACAGCCTGCGTGCGCCGATGGCCGACCTGATCGCCCAGGGCGAACAACCCGAGCAACGATGGCGACGCGCGCTGCCCGAGCGCGAGCCGGTGCTTCTGGGCCGCTCGGCCGGCGATTGGTCCGTCCCTTGGGATGCCCACGTCTCCCGCCAGCACGTCCAGTTGCTCTGGACCGGCGCCCGCCTCGAGGTCAGTCAATCGCCCCAAGGCCGCAATCCCGTCTTTTTCCGTGGACAGGAAGCCGCCGAGTTCAGCCTCAATCCCGGCGAATTCTTCGTCATTGGCCAGACCACCTTCACGCTTTCCGACCAGCGCCAATGTTACCGGCGATGCGCCGCAACCCTTCCAACAGCAATCCTATAGCGCCCAATACCTCAAGCAGATCCGCTTCCGCAATCCCGACCACCGCATCGAGGTCCTCAGCCGTCTGCCGGAAGTGCTTTCGGGAGCGACCGGTTCCCATGAATTGTGCGTGCGTCTGGTGACCGTCCTCCTGGCCGGATTGCCCCGCGCCGATACGGCCGCCGTGGTTGCTTGCGATCCGCCCGGCGCCGCCCCGGACGAACCCGGTTCGCCGGTCCGCGTGCTCCACTGGGACCGCCGTCTGGTGACCGGCGGCGATTTCCAGCCCAGCGAGCGGCTGATCCTCGAAACCCTCCGCCAGCGCCAGAGCGTGCTCCACGTGTGGCACGGTCCCGAAAGCTCTCCGCAAGCGTTCACCGTCCGCGACAACTACGACTGGGCCTTCTGCACTCCCGCCCTCGGCGATACCTGCCGCGGCTGGGCGCTGTACCTGGCCGGACGGTGGAACGCAGACCTGCCCGGAGCCTCCGGCTCAACCGTCCCCGCCGATCTGCGCGAAGACATGAAGTTCACCGAACTCGTGGCTTCCTCGCTCAGCTCGCTGCGGCAGATGCAGATGCTCAGCCGGCAGCACGCCACGCTCAGCCAGTTCTTCTCGCCGGTGGTGCTCAATACGCTGGGCCACGAGGACCCCGACGTGGTCCTGGCCCCACGCGAGACCGAGGTCTCGGTGCTCTTCTGCGATCTCCGCGGCTTCTCCCGCCATACGGAGCGCCACGCCGATCAATTGCTCGACCTGCTCCAGCGCGTCAGCGGCGCGCTGGGCGTCATGACGCATCAGATCCTCGATCAAGGAGGCGTGGTCGGCGACTTCCAAGGCGACGCCGCCATGGGCTTCTGGGGTTGGCCCCTCGCCCAACCCGACTCCGTCGTCCGCACCTGCCGCGCCGCCCTGGAAATCCGCGATCGCTTCGAAGCCGCCGCGCGATCCGCATAGCCCCCTGGCCGGCTTCCACGCCGGCATCGGCGTCGCCACCGGCCGGGCCGTGGCCGGAAAGATCGGCACCGCCGACCACGTCAAAGTGACCGTCTTCGGACCGGTGGTCAATCTGGCCTCGCGTCTGGAGGGCATGACCAAGATCCTCCGCGCGCCGATCCTCATCGACCAGGCCACCGCGCGCGCCGCCCGCAGCCAGGTGCCCCGCAGCGTGGCCCGCGTCCGCCGGCTGGCCGTGGTCCGCCCTTACGGCCTCCAAACGCCGCTGGAAGTCAGCGAATTGCTCCCTCCGGCAAGCCGCCACGCGCTACTGACCGACGAACACCTCGAGATCTACGAGGCCGCGCTCGATGCCTTCCTCGGCGGACGCTGGAGCGCAGCCTTCGAACTGCTCCACCGCATCCCGCCCGAGGACGTCGTGGCCGACTTCCTCACCGTCTACATCGCGCAGCACAACCGCACTCCGCCGCCCCAATGGGACGGCGTGATCGAGCTCCAGCGCAAGGAGTGATCTCAAGGATCGATCAACACCGGCGTGACTGCCAGCCCCGGCAGTTCGACGACCGCCACCGAGGGTCGTCCGCTGCGATGTACCGCCCCCGGATTGAGCACCAGGGTCGAGCCTTGCCAGTAACTTTCGGCCACGTGCGTGTGGCCGCAGCAGACCAGATCCCAGCGACCGCTCTGAATCGTCGCGCCCAGCAGGCGGCGGTCGTCACCGTGCAGAAACGCGATCTGCCGACCCTCCAATTCCAGCGCGCCGAAACGACCGTGGGCCGTCTTTCCCGCCTCGTGAATCTCCCTCTCCAGGCGACTCGCGTTGTCGACGTTGCCAAACACGAAGTGCGTCGGCCATGCCTCCAGCAGCCACACGACCTCGGCCGAACCAATGTCGCCGCAATGTACTACCTGCTCCACGCGCCATCGCTCGAAGATGCACGCAGCCTGTTCGGTTCGCGCAATGTCGCCATGCGTGTCGCTGAGCACTCCGATGCGCATGACTTTCGGCCCTTAGCTCCGACTCCGGCAAAAAAAGGGCGGAATACCGCCCCGCGCCAAAGCGGCCGTGAAGCCGCCGACGCACAACGCTATAATGCTAGTCCGGTCAGCCGCTCGATTGTAGCCTCCTGGGGAACCCTGCGCAATGCTGTCGTTCCAGGCCACTCAAATCTTGGCAAGCGTCATCCTCGCCGCGCCGGTCCTCGCGTTTGCCCTCGCCTTGGTTTGCTTCCGCCGTCGCCTTCCGCTCACCTTGGGCCAAAGTTTCTGGTACGGCGTGAACCGCGTGCTCACCCGAGTGCTCTGGGGAATGCCCGCCAGCCCCGCCCTCCCCGTCCCCTCCGGCCAAGGCGCCATCATCGTCTGCAATCATCGCTCGTCCGTAGATCCCACCTTCGTTCAGGCCTCGACCCCGCGGCCGGTCCATTGGATGGTGGCGCAGGAGTATTGCGACCACTGGGCCTTCGGCTGGTTCATGCGACTGTGCGAAACCATCCCCACGCGCCGCGCCGGCAACGACGTCGCCGCCACGAAAACCGCCGTGCGCTACGCCCAGGGTGGGGCCCTGGTCGGAATCTTCCTCGAAGGCCGAATCAACACCACCGAGCAACTGCTGCTGCCCGGCCGACTGGGCGCTGCACTGATCGCCCTCAGGGCGCGCGTCCCGATCGTCCCCTGCTGGCTCGAGGGCGTCCCCCGTACCCACTCTCCACTCGGGCCGCTACTTATGATGAGCCGCGTGCGTTTCTTCGTCGGCTCTCCCATCGACACGCGCCCTCTCCAGGGCCGAGAGGACGATCGCCAGGTGCTCGAAGCCCTTACGCGCCGCGCGCTGGCCGAGATGGCACGCCTCGCCGGCCGCCCCAATTACGAGCCGCAAGTCGCACGCCGCGCGGCTCCATCCGGACCCCTCGCCGCCGACGCCACGCCCCCGGCCCCGCGGCCCTTGTAACCGCCCCCGCACGCGACTATTCTAGGACCCGTCACACGTCGGCGCCCCAGACGTTCGCCATGCGGCCCACAGTGCCCCGGGGGACGCGCCGCACCCCGCAACCATCCCCTTTTTCCGCGGAGCTTCCTGCCATGCGCATCGTCAACCCGTTCTCCTGGCTGGTCATCCTCCTCGCCCTCGCCTCGGCCGCCTCGGCCGCCGAAGGCTTCAAGCCGCTGTTCGACGGCAAGTCGCTCTCCGGCTGGCGCGGCGACGCGGCCCTCTGGAGCGTCGAAGACGGCGCCATCGTCGGCTCCACCGACACCAAGCAACTCAAACACAACTCGTTCCTTATTACCGAAAAGACCTACAAGAACTTCGTCCTCAAGCTCAAGTTCAAGCTTCGCAACGGTAATTCGGGCGTGCAGGTCCGCAGCGCTGCCTTCGACGACTTCGTCGTCAAAGGCTACCAGGCCGACATCGCCGAAAAGCGATACACCGGCATCCTCTACGAAGAAGGCGGACGCGCCATCCTCGCCGACGTCAAACCCGAAGAAGTAGCCCCCCACGTCAAAGCCGACGGCTGGAATGAATACGTCATCACCTGCAACGGCCCGCAGATCAAGCAGGTGCTCAACGGCTACACCACCGTCGATTACACCGAGAAGAGCGAGAAGGGCGCTAAGGAAGGAATCATCGCCCTGCAGGTCCACGTCGGGCCGAAAATGAAGGTCTGTTTCAAGGACATCGAGATCCAAGAACTCCCCTAGCGGCCCACCGTGCGCGAGTGGACCGTTAGCCGTCCTCTCGGCTAGAGCACCGCCGCACGGTCGTCGTGCGCGCCCGCATCCGACGTGCCAGCGCGGCATCCGCGCGCAATCAGAATCGGAATTGCTGGCACCAGAAGATCGTGCCTTGCGCCGTGCGGTAGGCCGCAACCCCGATCCGCCGGTGGCTCCGGTTGAGAATATTCGCCCGGTGGCCGGGCGAACGCATCCAGTCTCCCAACACCGCCTCCGGGCTCGTCTGGCCCATGGCAATGTTCTCCGCCACCATCTGACTCGTATGCTGAAGCCGCTGGTACGTGGTCATCCAGATCGCGTGCGCCCGCGCCGAGCCAATCAACTCCAGGTCCACTTCCAAAGGCGGCAACCCGTAGCGCGGCACGCTCCGCGTTCGTCCGCTCGATGATGGCACGCTCGATCGGCAGCAGCGGGTCCTCAGCCTTGACCGCCGGTTGGGCCTCGGGCTGGGCAACGGCCTTGGCCGCGGAGCCGCCCTCCGCCTTGGCTGCCGGGGACGCAACCGCGGGCTGGGCCGCGACAGTCGACGATGCCGCTGGCTGGGACTTGGCACCTTCCGTGGCCCGGGTGGCGCTGGCCGCCTCTGCGGCAAAAAGCATCAACATCGACATCGCCAGCTCTGCTACCATCTTCTTCTCTCCGCGTTAGGAAATGGAACGATGTTGCCGAACCGTCGTGGCGCGTCTGGCTCTTGTCCGCCAGAGACCAACCAACGCCCACGCGCCGGTCGACCCATCTGCTCCCGCGCCGGCTGCTCCAAAATGGGCATGCCGGGCAATCCATGCGGGCGAACTGAGGATAATCAGCCGATCGCCGCGTGCAAGGGCCGCCCCCAAGCCCCTCTCCGGGAATCTCCCAGCGATCCCACCCCTTAAGGGAACCTATCCTCTGTCCTGGTTAAGGGTAAGATGCAAGGGACAGGCCCCCCCCCCCCCCCCCCCGCTTGTACCCGTGCGCAATTGCCGACGTTGGGACCGAAAAGCAGTCGCTGGCGGCTGATCGCCAGCCGGCACGGGAACCCACCCCCACCCCTCACGGAGATCGGGCCATGGGGATGAAAGAGGCGATGAAAGATCAAGAACCTATCCCAGAACTACCGCTGCGGCTCTGCGCGGCCGGAAAATCGCAGCACCTCCCCAGGTTCTGGGATCGGCTCTAAGACGGCCCACCCGTTCCGCGGCTTCTATTGAGGCCCGCAACCGTTGCTCCCGACCGTTACGCCAGTGCGCTGCCGCAGTGATCGCAGTAGCGCGCGTCGGGGCCGTTCTCATCGCCACACTGCCCGCAGATCTTGGCCCGTGCGATCGGTCCTCCGCAGGCCTTGCAGAAATTCGCCTCCACGTCGTTCTCCACGCCGCACTTCGCGAAGCGCGCACCGCTGGGCTCCTTCCTCGAACGAAGCCCCAGCCCTTCGCTCACCGCCGCCGCCACGTCGCGCACCGAGTCCTTCGTTTCCGTGGCCATGTAACGCACGACGTCCTTGCCGACCGGCGCCACTTCGCCCGATACATACCGCGTGATCGCCCCCAAGTAGGCAAACTTCGTCAACCCCACGCCGATGGCAAGTAGCGGCAGCCCCACAAACGCGCACCAGAAGTAACGCGGCGGCTCGAAACTCCCAAACGCCGAAAAGAAGCTGCCCAGGCCCACGGCCGTAAACGCCAATCCCGCCACGACCATGACCGGCCCTACCACTCGCAACACGCCTTGAATCTCCGAGTGGCGAGGATCAACGGGGTTTCTCATCGAACGAGTCTCCTTTTCAATGGGAAGCTCCAAACTCCATCCCTGGGGATGAAACAGGCCGCCGGATTACCACGCGTTATTCGTTGCCGCGAGCATCCTCTTAAAACGGATCTTAGAACCGCGTAGCGTCCTGGAATCCCCCAGCCGCGGAGGACTGCCCCGCCGGTTTCGCAGTAGGTACTCAAATCAGGAACCCCACGCGGGGGGCAAACTCGCGTCAGGCCGTTTCCGCCAGGTACCCACGCAGTTTCTCCGCCAGGCCCTCCGGGGCCACGTCGCGAACCAATAGCCGCTTCTGCGGCGAAGTCTCGCCCGTGAGCACCTCGATCTGCGATTTCCTCAGCCCCAAGGCCTTCGCCAATAACTCGACGATCGCCTTGTTCGCCTTACCCTTTTCCGGGGCCTGCGTGACCGAAACCTTCAGCATGCCATCCTGGGCGCCGCGAATCTCGTTGCGCCGCGCCCCGGCATGGGCGCGCACCGGCAATATTGTTCCCTGCGAGTGCGGCTCCAAGGCAATCATGGCTCGATTCCCTCGAACAGCGCAGAACCGACGCGCACGATCGTCGCCCCCTCTTCGATCGCCACCTCGAAGTCACCGCTCATGCCCATCGAGAGTTCGTCCAGCTTCACCGTGGCAGGGCAACACCCGCGCAGTCGATCGCGCAATTCGCGCAGCGCGGCGAAATCCCGCCGCGCCGCGTCCAGTCCCCCTTCCAAACCCGCCATGCACATCAGCCCTCGCACCTCGACGTGCTCCAGCGCCGCCACGGCATCCAAATAGCTCGCGATGGATTCCGGCGCGAAACCGTGCTTGTTGGTTTCGCCCGAGACGTTGCCCTCCAGAAGAATCGGCACTCGAAGCCCGAGCTGCGATGCCTCCGCGTCGACCGCGGCCACCAGCGACGGGCGATCCGCCGACTCGAGCATCTCGATCACCGGAAGCGTGCGGCGGACCTTGTTGCGCTGCAAGTGGCCGATCATGTGCCACGCAATCGGCAAGTCCGCCAACGCCTGGGCCCTGTCCCAAAGCTGCTGCGGCCGGCTCTCGCCCAGCACGCGGCAGCCCGCACCCACCAAGACGCGGATCTCCGCCTCACCCACGAACTTGGTCACCGCCACCAGGGTTACGGCGTCGGCCGTCCGGCCGCTCCGCGCCGCGGCCGAGGCAATTCGCTGGCGAATCGCCGCCACGTTCTCCTCGATCCGCAAGACAAGGCTCGACATGTTTCGCAACCTCTCGGTCCGCCGCGGGCCGATCAATCCTCGGCGCGCACGATGGCGTGCGCCGCATTGGCCAGCACGATGCACGACGCATGATGCCGGGCCAGACGCACGATCTCGTCGGGTCCGCCCACGGGCGCAATCTCGAGTTGCTCGACCAAATCTCCCCCAAGTCGACTGAGCAAGTACACCTCGCCGCGGTCCAACGCATCGGCCAGTTGCGCGGCAATGACGGCGTCCTCCGGTAGCTCTTTGCGGATCTTCGCCAGCGCCTCCCGGCGCAACGGCGCCTCGGCCACGCGTCGCACCGCCGGCCCCGGCTCCTCCGCCAGGTCACAGCATACGGCAATCGAGCCCCCCTCCTCAACCAGGCCCAACGCCCCGGCCAGCGCCTCCCCCAGGTTGTGCCACGTCTGCTGGCTCGATCCCCCTGCGATCCCCGCCAGCACCAGACTCGCTCGGCGCGGCACCGTACTCGTCCACGCTTCCTGATACAGCTCCCGCGCACGGCGACGCACAGCGCGTCACCTCTCCCGCCACCACGTGCAATACCTCTTCCCCCGCCCCCGGCACCACCTGGATCGTGAAGCTCAAGCCCAGAAGCCACCCCACCTGGTTGCAGAGCTTGACGAGGTCCTTTTTCAGGGCGTCGCGCGGGTTGAGCAGACGGAGCGACCGAAATCGCGTCAGGGTTTGCTGATCGGAGAAAGTCGGGTAAATCGCCCCGTGAATGCCGTGGTACTCCGGCGCCTCCGCCGGCCGAGGCATCCGATGGGCAGCACCACGTCGGCGTCGAAGAATCGCCCGATTGAGCAGAATCGGACGCCCCTCCTCCGTGGCGGCCAGATAGCCAAGCGAATTGCTGTCCGTGGGGTCATGCGTATAGAGCGCAATCTGGTCGCCCACCTCCTTGGGCACCAGCGTGCGAGGATCGGCCGCGTCGGCACTACTCCGCAGCACCGCCAGGCCATCGGCGCCCACCCCCGCCTTCCGCAAGTACTCGACCACGGCCGCAACAACCCGATCGACTTGGGGAACACCGGGCTCGATCGCCAGCACGATCCGATCGCCGGGAATCGTCGCACTGGCCAGCGACGGATACTCCAAGGGACGGGCCAACGCCTCCACCACGGTCGCGCCACGTCCTCCACCGCCGCTCGGCCCGGCATCCCGCACTCCGCGGCCCAGCCGCCGTTGGCCATCTCCAGGTGGATTGAAGATGCGGATCCATACCGCAACATGAGCGACATGCAGTCAACCTGCGAAAAGGGGGCGAGGAGGTAAAGTTTCCCAACAGATCAGCTTCCTCATCTTATCCCCCTTGCGGAGAAGCGGTCAAGAAGTCGAGCTTTACGCGCTCGCCATGTTCGCGAATAATGGCACCAAGTTCGCAATTCTCTTCAGGTTGCTATCAAGGAACGAAGGATGCTCTTCGCGAAGGGATTCGTACGCCACATGTCACGCCCATGCTCCAGCTTGGCGATCGCTTGGTTCTTGATGGGGTTTTTGGTCTCGGCCGGCTGCCGGCCTTCCGAAACCTCCCCCTCGACGGAATCCAAACCCGGCCCTGCGACGTCCGAGAAGGCCCCCGCAACCCCGAAGGCTCCTTCCGGCCCTGCCGCTTCGACGGAAACCGTCCCCTCGGCGGCAGCGCTTCAGCGCCCCCCGTCACCGACCAGGCCTCGATCCTCAAGGCCATGGCCAAGGCGTATCAGGGCGCCAAGTCCTATCGCGACAAAGGATCGATCCGCATCCGGGGAACCGAAGCCGGCCAGCCGGTCGACCAGACCGTGGATTTCTCCCTCGCCTTCGAGCGTCCCAACAAACTCCGCCTCACCGCCTACCGTGGGGCCGCGGTCTGCGACGGCAAACAGTTCTGGACCTATGCCCGGCACTTGCCCGACCAGGTCGCCAGGCGTCCCGCACCGCCGCAGATGACCGTCCAGGCGATGTTCGAGGACGAGGTCCTCATGGACGCGATCTCTCAGGGGCCCACCCTGGGCATCTCGCTCGTGCCCGTGCAGCTTCTCCTGCTCTTGACCGACGATCCGCTGAAGACGCTGCTGTTCGAATCCCAGGAACCCGAACTGCTCCCCGTGGAGAAGATCGGTGACCGCGAGTGCTTCCGCATCCGCATCACGCGCCGCGACGGCAAGGCCGTCTTCTGGATCGACCGCGCCACCTTCGTGCTCCGCCGCTTCGAGCTCCCGCTCGACGAGATCAATCGCGGGGCCAAGGAGGAGAATGCCGAAGTCCAAAGCCTGGTGGCCGAATTCGAAGACGCCGCTCTCGACGCCCCGGTCAACGCCGAGGCATTCCAGTTCGCCGCCCCCGCGAACTCGCAACTCGTCGACTACCTCACCATGCCCACCGTCCTCTTACTCGGCAAGCCGGCGCCGGCTTTCGCCTTCACCGGCATGGACGGCGCCAAGCTCGATCCGGCCTCGCTCAAGGGAAAGGTCACGGTGCTCGACTTCTGGGCCACGCACTGCGGCCCTTGCCGCATCGGCCTCCCCATGCTCAACAAGCTCGCCGAGAAATACAAAGACAACGATAAGGTCGCCTTCCGCGCCGTAAGCGTCGACGACGCCAAGATACCCGACGACGACCTGAAAAAGATGTTCACCGAGCTGAATGTCTCGCTGCCCATCGCCCGCGATCCCCAGGGCGATGCCAACCGCAAGCTCGCCCTGACCATGATCCCGGCGATGTGCCTCATCGACGCCAAAGGCATCGTGCAGGACTACCAGGTCGGGTTGATGCAGAACTTCGAAAGCGAGCTGGCCCGAAAGCTCGAAGCCCTCCTCGCCGGCCGCGACGTCTTCCAGGAGCCCACCAAGGTCATCGCGGAAGACCGGCAGAAATACAAAGCCGTGCTCGACAAGTGGGTAGCGCGAGGCATTCTCCTCGGCCCCATCGCCGAGCTGCCGGAAACCAACATCGCCGCCAAGACCGAGCCGAAAACGCTCAAGCTCCGCTCGCTCTGGAAAGCCGACGGTCTGAAGTCGCCCGGCAATCTGCTCGTCGTCCCCCAAGCCAACGGCGATTCCAGGCTCTTCGCCATCGACCAGTGGAGATCGGTCGTCGAAATCGCCGCCGACGGAAAGGTCGCCGCCCGCCACGAACTCCAAATCGGCGAACAGGAAGTCGTAACCTTCCTCCGCACCGCCACCAACGCCTCGGGGAAGCGCTATTTCGCCGTCTCCGGCGTCACCCAGCAGCGCGTCCACCTCTTCGACGAAAACTGGAAGCTGCTCTTCCACTATCCCGAAGGCGCCGACAACCCGTCGCAACGCCACGCGGGCATCTCCGATGCCCAACTGGGAGACCTCGACGGCGATGGTAATCCCGAACTCGTGGTCGGCTATTTCGGCGACGTGGGCGTGCACGCCGTCTCCCTCGAGGGCAAACGTCTCTGGACCTACCGCACCTCGATCGCCGAGGTCGTCCGCGTGGCCCTCCTCGCTCCCGATGAAAAAGGCCGGCGCAGCATCCTCTGCGACGCCAACAACGCCGCCTACTTCGGCACCCTCATGGCCATCGACTCCGAAGGAAAAACCGCCACGCCGATCGAAGTGCCCGGCCGGCAGTTCGTCTGGGTCGCCGCCGAAGACCTCGACGGCGACCAGAAGCCGGAACTTTGCGCGCTGCACATCGTCGATTTGTCCACGCGCATTGCCGTCGGCGTGCGCCCTGGCGGCGGCGAGCTGTGGAACTATGAACTCCCCAAGGGCGCCTTCGAACGTTCACCCGAACAGGTCGTCGCCGCCCGCCTCTCGGCCGAGGGCCCCGGTCAGTGGTTGCTCCCCGGCCCTGATGGCTCCATCCACGTCCTCGCCGCCGACGGAAAGCCCCTCGACCAGTTCGCCTACGGCGCCTCGCTCAGCGGACTGGCCACCGCGCGCTTCGGCGGCAAGCAAGTCCTGGTCGTCTCCACCGTCGGCGGTCTGGAAGCGCTGGAAATCGAGGCGGCGAGTCCCGCCAAGTAGTCCGCCGCGCGACCCAATCGCCCCGGCTCCGCGCGCCGGCTCCGCGTCCCGCGGCGCTCGACACCGGCCCAACTGGCTCCGCATTCGCCGCACGCGGCCGGGGGGCCGCTGGTCGCCAACGCCCCCTCCTGGTATCCTGCCTGCTTCCAGATCTCGCTCGGCCGGGCTCTTCCCGCGCCAAGCCTTTTCCCGAACAACTTCCTCGCTACGGTATCTATTCGGAGGTGTGCCATGGAACAGACCACCAGCTCGATGGAAGCCTGGCTGCGCAAGCTGCTGGCGCGGCCCCCGATTCCCCCCGCTTGGACCTCAAGGCCTTCCTCGACGGTATTCCCAAGCTCGATAGCCTCGCCGATGTGCCCCGGGGAACTCGCGTCTTGATCCGCGGCGACGTCGACGCCAAACCGGGCAAGACCGTCGGCGAGGGCGATATCCGCCTCCGCTCGATGGTCGAAACCCTCGAATTCGGCATGAGCAAGGGTTGGGTCCAGGTGATCTTCGGCCACATCGGACGCGACCCCAAGGGCTCGCTGAGCAAAGTCCGCGACCGCCTCGCCGAATTGCTCAAGTGCGAGGTCGCGTTCATCAGTGACTGGCTCGACCCCGAAACCAATTCGGTCCCCGCGGCCGCCGCGGAACAGATCAAGGCGGCCAAGCCCGCAAGCATCATCCTGCTGGAGAACGTCCGCAAGTACCCGATCGAAACCGTGCTCTGGAAAGCCAAGGCCAACGAGATTCCCGATCTGGCCCCGAAGCTCTCCACCCTCGCCAACGAAGTCGCCGCCAAGATCGCCAAGGTCTACGTCCACGAAGCCTTCTCGGCCGGCAGTCTCGACGCCTCCTCGGTGGTCATCCCCGCCGCCATGGACCGCGTGGCCCTCGGCAAGTACGAAGCCGGCCAGTTCCTCGGCCCACTCATGGATTGCCTCAACGCCCAGCTCGTCGTTTCCAGCGGCCTGAAGATCGACAAGCTCGACGACCTCGAAGCGATGATCAACCGCGGAAAGATCCGCTGGGTGTTTACCGCCGGATCGCTCGCCAACGGCCTGAAGAAGGCCGCCGCGCAGCTCGACGGCGCCGACTTCGATATCGGCGTCGCTCAGGACCCCGCCCATAGCGACAAACCCTACTTCATTCCCCCGGCGCGACTCGAACAGGCCAAGAAGCTCGTCGCCGAAGGACGCAAGAAGGGAATCGAGTTCGTCATCCCCGTCGACTTCGTGCTCCAGGACGGTCGCGTTTCCCGCGAGATCGGCCCCGGCAACCAGCAACTCGACATCGGCCCGGAAACCGCCCAGTACTTCGCCCGGAAGGTGGACGAGTTCCTCGCTGCCGGCAAGAAGTCAGGCAGCCAGGCCGTCGCCTTCCATAACGGCGTCTTCGGCATGTTCGAAGACCCCCGCTTCGAAGAAGGCACGCGCCAGTTCGTCCAGCAACTCAAACGCATGAAGGACGCCGGCGTGAAGGTCTACGTCGGCGGCGGCGAAGGAGGGAAGGCCCTGGAGAAGTACGGCAAGGAGGACTGGGTCACGCACAACTTCACCGCCGGCGGCACCGTGCTCAATGCCCTCGGCAGCGAACCCGTCCCCTACCTCGTCGCGCTCTGGATGGCGAAGCAGCGCACCTGATCCGCACCGTCGCCGTGCATCGTGCAAACTCCGGGCACCGCCGCCTGACTTGAGGCGCGGTGCCCGCTCGATTTCCGCAGCGCGGGCTGTTGCCGGCAAAGGTGCGATCTTCGCGCCCCGCGGCCTAGCGCGCCGAGCGCACTCGCTGGCACATCTTCACCAACTCGTCCAGCGCCTCGCAAATCCTTTCCTCCGGCTGCGAATCGCGCAGTCGCTGCTCGAGGCTCCCAGCACTGGCGGTAATCGGCGAGAAACCATAGCTCCCCGCCGCGCCTTTGAGCTGGTGCGCCAAGCTCCGCATCTGCTCCCAATTCCCGTTCTCCATGCAAGCGAGCAGTTTCTGCACGCGGTTGGGCATTTCCTCGACAAACAGATCCACGATCGACGCCAGATCGGGATCATCGCCAAGGGTCGAGTACAGAGGTTCCACCATTGGGCCTGCCTGTGACATCTGCCGCTCCTTACGCTGACGAAACAGATCTCTTCGAGCCCCCTTGTTCTAAGAACCTATCCCAGAACTACCAGGAAAAGGGTCCGCGGCCGGGGAATCCGGTAGCGCCCAAAGGTTCTGGGACCGGCTCTAAAAACCTATCCCAGAACTGCCGCTGGAGCCCTGTGCGGCCGGAAACTTCAGCAGCGACACAAGGTTCTGGGACCGGCTCTAAGGGAGCACCGGTCAGTCCAACTATACATTGTTCGTGCGCTTCCCGGCGTCGAACCAGCCTGGCGCCGTGCGGCAATGCACTAAGGGCCTATCCGAGAACCTTCTCCCCTCGCCCCGCTTGCGGGAAGAGGGGCCGGGGGTGAGGGGTTTCGGATCGGCTCTAAAACGCAAATCCGTTGCCTTCCATCCTTCCCTCAGAATCGCTATAGCCCGATCACGTGTCACGGTCTGCACGAAGAAGTTGTGAGTTTTGACGCGAGTGGGCGAGCGAGCTAAGAAAACCGGAGGGAACGGGTCGATAGTGTCCCGTAGACTGGCGGCATACAGCCCAAATGCGCCAGTCTTCCCTGGTATCCCACTCAGTTGGTTCTAACAAGGAGTGTCCCCAATGAACCGTCGTGTCCTGATCTCCGCGCTCGCCGTCGCCGTTGTGCTTGCGGTTGGCGTGTCCAGCGCTCAGGCTGGTCTGTTTAGCAATGGTGGCTGTTGCGCTCCGGCGGCCTGCGAGCCCGCTTGCGCTCCCGCGGCCTGCGCTCCCGCCTGCGATAGCTGCGATCCCTGCAAACCGCGCTGCAACCTCTTCTCGCGTCTGCACGCTCGTCTGGCGGCCTGCCGCGCCCCGAAGTGCGAGCCGGCTTGCGCCCCGCGGCCTGCGAGGCCCCGAAGTGCGCCCCGGCGCCCTGCGCTCCCGCCTGCGATAGCTGCTGCCAGCCCCGCGTGAAGCGTTGCCATCGCCTCTTCGCCCGTCCCTGCCGCGCTAGCTGCTGCGAAGCAGCCGGCTGCGAGGGTGGTTGCGAGGCTGGCTGCGGCGCCGCCCCGGCCGCTGGTATGGCTCCCCCCGCGGCTCCGGCCCCCGCGCCGGCTCCCGCCAAGTAAAGCCTAACGACCCGACGAGCCTCGCTCGGAGGCTCGCTGCGGATCGTCACGAAGCGACTGCGGCCCGCCGGAGAATCCGGCGGGCCGCTTGTTTGCGCCCATCCAAGAACCTATCGCTCTTCCCTATTCCGGGAACAGCCGAGTCGACAGGTAACGTTCGCCCAAGTCGGGCAGCACCACGACCACCAGCTTGCCGCGGTTTGCCTCGCGCCGCGCCACTTTCAACGCGGCCCAGGCCGCAGCCCCACTGCTGATCCCCACCATCATCCCCTCTTCCTTCGCCAGCCGGCGGCCGGTCTCCATCGCGTCCTCGTCCTGGACTTGCACGACCTCGTCGATCACGTCCATATTGAGCACGTCGGGGATGAACCCGGCACCGATCCCCTGGATCGTGTGCTTCCCGGGCTTCAGTTCCTCACCCGCCAGGCGTTGACTGAGAACGGGACTGTTGGCCGGCTCGACCGCGATCATCGCCAACCCCGGCTTGCGCGCCTTGAGCACCTCGCCCACCCCGGTGAGTGTCCCCCCAGTCCCCACACCGCACACCACGAAGTCCACGGCTCCCCCCGTGTCGCGCCAGATCTCCTCGGCCGTCGTCTTCCGATGGATCTCGGGATTGGCCGGATTCTTGAACTGCTGCGGAATGTAGTAGTGAGCGTTCTTCGCCGCCAGTTCCTCCGCCCTCCGCACCGCACCCGGCATGCCCTCCGCGGCCGGCGTCAGAATCAACTCCGCCCCCAAGGCCTTCAGCATTCGACGCCGCTCCAGGCTCATGCTCTCCGGCATCGTCACCGCCAGCGAATAACCCCGCGATGCACACACATAGGCCAGCCCAATCCCCGTGTTTCCGCTCGTCGGCTCGATCACCACCGTATCCTTGGTGATCAGCCCCTTCCGCTCCGCATCGTCGATCATCGCCAACGCAATGCGGTCCTTCACGCTCCACAACGGGTTGAAGCTCTCCAGCTTGCAGGCCACGGTCGCCACGCATTCCGCAGTCAACCGATTCAGCCGAACCAAGGGAGTCTTGCCAATGCACTGCGTGACGTTGGGCACGATCTTGCCCGGTGTCGCAACGGACGACATATCTGCCTTCCTCACCACAATGGGTTTACTCGCCCGAGCCGCCCCATGCCTCGGACAGGAAAAAAACGACCAGCCATACTCATCGGCACGGCCAATTATAATAATGTTGCCAAAGTTAGGCAACTATAAAACCTAAGGCTAGTCGTGGGCTCCCAGGTCCTGCGTGTAAGCCTCTTGCAGCAAAACGTTTTCGCTACGCTCGTGCCGCAAAAGCTCGTCGCGAAACGCGGCGAACTTCGTCCGCGTCTGCTGCCACCAATCCCCCCCTGAGGAACGAGTGCTTCCAATCTCCGTCACGATTTCTCCCGCGCGGTTGCACATTTTGGGATGCTGGGCCAACAGGGCGTTGGCCTTGGCCAGCAGTTGCGGAGCGTGCAACAAAGCCTCGGCGAAGTAGCCTCCGCTTTCCTCCAGGGCAAAGTGCTTCACCAACCGATCGCCAAGCCGGCCGAGGAGCTGCCCCACCTCGTCCACCGTGACGCTTCGCGTTTCCAGGGCCTTGTCGATTTCCCCCAGCAGGAGCTTCAATTCGGCATGCTCCGCCAGAAGCCGATCGTGCGCTTCCGACGGGGTGGGCTGCGCGTTCATACCAGTCCCCTTTCCAAGTCACAGGACGGGGCGTAACGGTCCACCCTTTTTGAGAGAAGGCGTGAACCAGAGGTAATGGCCTCAAAGGCCCCCCCATTATCGCGCGATCTCGACTTCCGGCCACGGTCGTACCGCCGGCTGCCTTCAAGGCCGCCCTCTGGTCCCCGCGGGAACAGTCGCATCCGGCTTTCCAGCGGCAACCTCCGTGTCCTCCATCAGGTTGCGCACCATGGCAAACAGTAGTGCGCTCCGCGCGCGGACTTCGGCCGTCGCATCTTCCATCCAGCTCAGGCCCAAACCTTGGTCGTCCCATAACGAGCCGAATCCGATGGCCACCACGACTCCTTGACCAAAGCTGGCCCGCGCAGCCACGGGCACGTCCTCCACGTGAACCAAGGCCGTCCCTCCCGACACGCGGCAAGCCGCCACCTCCGGCAGCCCGGGCCACGCCGCGCCCGTGGCCGGTTTCCCCCGTCGCGCGGCCGCGTGACTCACACTCAGGCCCAGCGGCCAAAGCAGGCTGTTGGCGGTCGAACCCGCACTGTCCGGCGAATCGATCACTAGCAGTCGTCCCCCTTCCCTCACGTACTCGACCAGCTTTTCGCGATATCGCTCGCTCACGGAGCGCGTGGGGCAAATCACCACCAATGCTTGCCCGTGGACCAACTCCGCCTCGTTCTGCCGCGCGGCAAAGTATCCCAATCGCCCGATCCACTGCTCCAACAGTCCGTAGCCCCGTCCTCCCTTCTCCGTAAACCCGCCGTGCGACAAGGAAACCCGGGAGACCGTGCGATCGAGCACCACGCGCGGCAACGGGCGCACCGGTTCCAGGGGCGGCATGGCGTGCCGCGCCGCGATTGTTACTGCCACTGCCCCCGTCGCCCACCCCACAAAACCTGCCGCCACCAGCACCAGCCACCGATCCGAGAACCGTCGATCGATCGCGCCGCAGTCCTCCACGATGGAAGCAGCCGATGACTCCCCGATCCG
This sequence comes from Pirellulales bacterium, assembly GCA_963736495.1. Lineage (GTDB taxonomy): Bacteria > Planctomycetota > Planctomycetia > Pirellulales > Thermoguttaceae > CAVTPL01. The sequence goes on from CAVTPL010000007.1 coordinate 227,648, forward strand.
CTCCGAAGTGCCCGAGCGCCGCTTAGCGGCCCGCCGCACGCCCATCCCAATCGCCGCCACGCCCGCCAGGGCGGCGACCAGTCCGATCAGCCAACCTCCCACCGCGCCCAGCATACGGGTGCGATTGAGCCAATCGAGCATCGACAACATCAGCTCCGCTTTGCCCGGCTCGAAACAACTGAAGTTCGAGAAGATCGTGGAATCCGTCCAGGCCAGAACGCGTCCGCGCCCGGCGTGCGTCTCCCAAAGCTGCACGAAGGCCCCCGCGCGCGCCTCGGGGCGATACTGGGCATCGGCCATGAAATTGCCCGCGCGGTAGTCCGCTGGCTGGCTCCACAGCCCCGTGCTGCAAATCACTGCCCGCCCCCAGCTCGCGCCCGGATCGATCGAGCACGAAACCGCTAGCATCGTCGGCGGCAGGTGCTGGACGATCGGATGCGGTACGGCCGGCGGCCGGTACCACTGCTCGTAGGGATTGCCGCCGATTTGGTAGAGTTGATCTTTGGCGAACTTGAAGCCGAAGCGACGCGCAATGTCGTTGAGATGCGTGCTCGTCCGCTCGAAGTCCGTATGTTCGCCGATCAAGAGCAGGCCCCCGCCGCGCTCGACGAATCGCACTAGGGCTTCGACTTCCTCCCGTGCATACCGCGACGTGGGAGTCTTGATCACCAACACGTCGCACGCGCGCAGCCGCCCGTCGTCGATCGCCTCCGACTCCGCCAGCCGCGCGGTCTCGAAGAACCTCGAACAGTAGTCATAGATCAGGCGATAGGAGTACGAAGCGTCTTCGCCGAAATGCGTCGTATCGTAGTCGCGCGTCGTCGGCTCCCAGTTGCAGTGGCGTTCGACGAAAACCACGCGTCCTTCCTTTCGCGTGCCGAGGGGCTCCCACGCCACCGCCCCGGCAAGCACCGCGGCCCCCGCCGCCACCCAGGCAACCGCGGCCGCAAGCCCGCGCGCGCTGCCGCGCCGCGGATTGCTCGCCGTCTCGCAGTTCGCCTCCGCCCCCATCGGCAACGCCACAAATCGCCGCGCCAGCACGGCCGGCACCGCCACCAGCGCCAGATGCAGCCACGGACTCCAGGCCAAATCCATGACGTTCAATGGCGCCGCCGCGTCGGCGCAAACGACTCGCTGCATGAGGAGCGCCACCAGCAAGCCGGCGCACAACGGCAGCCAGACCGCCACGACCAGCGCCAATGTGCCCATCGCGCGGCCCCAAACGCGCCAACCCGATCCTGCCGCACTCGTCCGCGCCGCAACGATCCCCAAGAGCACCGCGGCTCCAACCACAAAAGCCATGCTCGGCGGATCGACGAGGAGTTCCCACGTCGCCCCGAACCGCTGCGCCCCGCGCAGGCTGCCCACCGCCAGCGTGCTACCGTCCACGGCCACGTCGAGCCCCAATAGCCGCACCACGGCCGCGACGAACCCCGGAAGCGGCCACGGCAGATCGTGGTGCCGGGCCGCTTGCGCCGTGTAGACTCCCCAAGCCGCCCCTTGGGCCGCCAGCACAAGGCCCGCCGCAGCCGCTCCCGAAGCCACCCGCCGCACCCGCTCGTGCCCCACCCAAGACAGTCCCAAGCCAATGGCAATCGCCGCCGGAGCAACGCCCCACGGCCAAGGCAAGTACACCGCCGTCACTGCCAATCCCAACGCCGCCACCTTAGAACCTATCCCAGAACAGCCGCTGGAACCCTGTGCGGCCGGGAAATCACAGCACCTCCCAAGGTTCTGGGATCGGCTCTTAGACTCCCAACCGCCCGGCCAACTCATCGGCACCGAGCCCAGCAGCACGGCGCCGCCGCACACCACCGCCAACCACGCCATCCCTTGGGCCGGGTGGTAGTAGCCAACGCCGAAAAGCCACGAACCCGACAGCAAGGCAAGGCCCAACCAGAAACCCCTCATCGCCCCGCCTCCTCGGCCGCGCACCCGGGCCACCGCGCCAACAGCCACTGCACAAAACGCAAGTTTTCCTCCGCCCCTTCGCTGGTGCGCTCGGGATCCAGGCTCGCGTCCAGCAGTAGCGCTCCGTCGGCGATCGCCAACACAGCCCCCCGCCCCGCACGCCGAGCGACCGCGGTCGCCCGACCGTCGTAGTCCTGCGTGATGACCTCGACGGCGTCCGGCGCGCCACTCGACGAACCAGGCGGCGCGAAACACGACTTCGGTCTTGGCGTCCCGGCCTCCATAGGCCGCGCGGTAGGTCCCGTTGGGCGACGGCTCCTGGCCGGCCTCCCCCGCGCCGCGCACCACGGGTGGAATCCGCAGACCGAATTCGCCCAGCAGTTCGTTCGTGCCCGTCGCGCAATCCGCTCCGGCCAGCGCCACGAGCACTCCGCCCCCCTCGACGAACTCTCGCAGCGCCTTGCGCTCGGCGGCCGAAAACCCGCGCGATGGCCCAATCGACACCCAAATCGCCGCACGCCGCAGTTGCTCCTCGCGCAAGCAACCGGTCACGATCGGCAGATAGCCGCTCCGCTCCAACGCAAGCTTCAGCCCCGTGATGCTCTCGTCCTGCCCCTCGATCGCGCTATAGCTTCCCAGGTGCTGCGCCGTCGATGCAGGCAATCGGTCGCGTCGGCGTGCTCGCCGGCACGACGCGCCCGGCCCCGCCGTTTGCCGCCGAAACCACCGCCAAGCCAACCGCCAGGGCGATCGCCGTCGTCATCGTGCAACTCGGCTCCATGCGCCATGCCACCATCACCATCAGAGCCAAAAGGCCCAGCAACCCCGCCGCCTGGCGCCATGCAGCCTGCGGCCCGTCGCCCCGCCCGGCCAAGTAAGCCAACAGCCGCCCGGCAAACTCGTACGACTGCGGACCTGCCCCGCCCGACAGGCTGCCCACGTCGCCCAAAACCGCCACGCGTCCCGCCCCCACGCGCTGCTCCGCTCCCAATACCAGGTCGCCCAGCCTCTCCCCGGCATCGAAACGAGAAACCTGCGTGAGCACCGCATCGCTCCCCGGATCGCCGAACCCCCAACGTCCCACCAGAATCGGCCGCGCCCCCCAGCCGATGCCAAGCGGCGCGGATTCGACCAGCCCAAACGGGTTCATCGCGCCGGAAAGACCGGCCACCCCCGGATGACTGCCCGGCTCCAACGCGTTCTGCCACCCCGAAGTTCCCGCAATCGCCGTGGCAAACTCCACGCGCATCCCCGTCGCCGCCAACAGTTCGTTGAAGCTGCTCGCCGCCAGTGCGTCGTCAACCACCGCGGGCTCGGCAAGTACTACAAGCGCGCCCCCGTCGCGCACAAATTGCTCGATCCGCTCCAAGCGATCCGGCGCTTCAGACCAGCGATCCATCGGATGCACGACCACGAGCACGTCCGCCCCCTCGAGGTCTGCACTCGACAGTTCGGCGCTCGACACGAAACGGCCCCCAAGGCTCTCGACCAATCCGGGCAAGATGCCCAACGGCGATTTCGCGACGCCGGCCCGGCCTTCCCACGGCGGATCCCGGCTCACGTATCCCCGCGCATAACCCACCACCGTGCGCCCCGAAAGGTCGCATGTGGCCAGCCAGAGGTGCGTGACCAGAGGAATCGCCGCCGCCAATCCCAGCGGACCGTAAACGAGCCAGGCTCGCCCTCCGCGCCGGGTCTTCGCGTTTTGATCCGCAGCCGCAGTTCGCCTTTCCCCATCCAGCCAACGGGGTCGGCGAAACATGCATCCGGCGACGATCGCATGGAGCACGGCCGCCGCCAGCGGCAGATTCCACGGCAACAGTCGGCGCAAGGCTTCACCCGTCGACCAACTTGGCGGGAGATATCGATCGATGACGTCGGCCGGCGGCGCAATGCGCGTCGGCAGCGCGTCGGCCAGCCCCGGCGCATGCGCCAACAGCACGAGGTAGACCAGATGCGCCCGGCGACCGCCGCCAGGGCCAGTGCTGCCCGAGCGCACCGCGGCGGTGCAGTTCGGCTTAGCCACGCGCCCCACACCGCCACCATGACCACGAGAAAGTCAATCCCGGCGAAGCTCGCTCCCACGCAAAGCGGCTGGCCCGAGACAGTGGAACCCAGCCAGCCCAAGGCCTGGCCCGCCCGGTCCGCCGCCAGCCAGACCACGGGAATCGAGGTTACGGCAAGCCGGAATGCCGCCAGCGCCAGGACGCCGAATGCCGCCACGCCAAGCACGCGCCGGCCGATCCCGGCGTGAGTCAGCGCCAAACTGCTCACGGCGACCGACACCGCCAGCACGTTGTACGTCGCGGCCTCCGGCAGGTTCAGTCCCGCCGCGGCAAGCCACGCTGCCGCCAGAATTCCCCGCGCGCGGCCTGCGAGTCCCGCCGGCCACGCCACCAGCAAGGTGATCGCCAAGGCCACCCAGACCAGCGCGTGACGCAGCCCGTCGGCCAACAGTCCCGTCGAACCCGCCGCGATCCATGCCGCGATCAAAGCGCTCGACGCCGCAACGGCCAGCGCCACGCCGGAGAATTCGGCGCCGCCATCGACGCACTCGCCACCCGTGGTGGCATGCCGACGCTCTCGGACCTGGGGCGCATCACGCATGGGTCAGGCACTCGTCGCCGGGGCCGGTGATTCCCGACGAGTTGGTGATTCCCGACGAGAAAGAAAACGGCAAGGATCGAGGGTTGGGCGCCTGAGCATGATTCGCGCCCCAGAGACGGTCAATCCAGCGATCGGTTGCCCGATTTCCGCCCCGCCCGATCCGCTACCGCGCCGCCAGAGAGCGCGGAGCCTCCAGCCCCAGCCGCTTCATCTTCTTGTAGAGCGTGGTGCGGTTGATCCCCAGCGCCTCGGCCGTGGCCAGGCGGTTCCACTGATGGGCTTCGAGCACTTCGAGAATGATCTGTCGCTCCGGGTTCTCCAAGGCTTGCTTGAGTCGCCGCCTGCCGACCGGATCGACGGCCACCGGTCCGCCCGCCGAGACGCTCGCCGGCAAGTCCTCCAGCGCCGATCACGCTCCGCTTGCCCAGCAGCACGGCCCGCTCGATCACGTTTTGCAGCTCGCGCACGTTCCCCGGCCAGCGATAGGACTGCAGCGCCGCCATGGCCTGCTCGGAGAAGCCGCTGACCGGCTTGCCGCGTCTCCCGCGAGATTCGCTCGAGAAAGTGCCGGGCCAGCAGCGGAATGTCGGAGATCCGCTCGCGCAGCGACGGCAGCTCGATGTTGATCACGTTGATGCGGTAGTAGAGATCCTGGCGGAAGCGGCCCTCGGCCACCGACTTGGGCCAGGTCTTCGTTGGTCGCCAGAATCACCCGCGCGTCGACGGTGAAGGTCTTGCGTCCCGCCGACCTGCTCGAACTCGAAGTCCTGCAGGATGCGCAGCAGCTTGACCTGCATCGCCGGGCTGGCGGTGCTGATCTCGTCGAGGAAGATCGTCCCCTCGTTGGCCTGCATGAACTTGCCGAGCTTGTCGCCCATGGCGCCGGTGAAGGCCCCGGCCACGTGCCCGAACAGCTCGCTCTCCAGCAGCGTCTCCGGCAGCGCGCCGCAGGCGACTTCCACAAACGGCTTGTCGCGCCGCGAACTGGCGCGATGGATCGCCCGGGCGATCAGCGACTTGCCCGTGCCGCTCTCGCCGGTGATCAGCACCGTGGCCTTGGTGTCGGCCACGCTCTGGATCATGTCGTAGATCGCGCAACATGCGGTGGTCGTGGCCGACGATGTTCTCCAGGCCGTAGCGCAGATCGAGCTGGGCCTTGAGGTTCTTGTTCTCTTCCAGCACCTTGCGCTGGTTCAAGGCCCGCTGGATCGCCATTTCCAGCTCTTCGTCGATCAGCGGCTTGGTGAGGAAATCGAAGGCTCCCGCGCGGATCGCCTCGATCGCCGAGTCCACCGTGCCGTAGCCGGTGATCATGATCACCGCCGTGGACGGCTGCTGCTGCCGGCAGTGGGCCAGCACGTCGAAGCCGTCGCCGTCCGCCTAGGCGGATGTCGACCAGGACCACGTCGTAGCCCTTGCGGTCCACGCGCCGCCATCCCCTCGGCCCGATTGGAGGCCGTGTCCACCTGGTAGCCCTGCTCGCGCAGCCAGTCGGCCATGCGAGTGGAGCACGTGGCGATCGTCGTCGACCAGCAGGAGGGATCCCTTGTTCATGACATCATCCTGGAATGGCACCCCAACGGGGCGAATCGGCCACGCTGTCGCAGGATATCTACGTCACGGGATGCGCGCGGTCAACGCGCAGCTTGTCCGCTTACTCTCCCTGGGCGAACCCACAAAGAAACTCCCCGCGGCCGGAAAGACACGACTGTTCGGCGCACCATTCCGCACGCTCGTTACCTGGCATACCTAGTGCTTACTCCCTCGACTAGGCCACGATTTCCCGGCAGCTGTCCCGCTTTATCGGGGGGTGTCATCTATCCTTTGGGGAATACACATCCGAACAGAATATGTACTACCATTTAGCGAGTTACGGACTTATTCCCCCCGCAGGGATTCACATCGGACCGCACTCCATTTCCTCGGGAGCACTCCATGAGCGTTCGACTCTTGATCGCCGATGACCACGAGGTCATCCGTACCGGTCTCGCGACCCTGCTGGAAGGGTCCGACATCGAGATCATCGCCCAGGCGCGCCTCCGGCAAAGACGCCGTGAAGCTGGCCGAACAACTCAAGCCCGACGTCATCCTCTTGGACATTCGCATGCCCGACATGGACGGCCTGGCCGCCCTGGAGAAGATCCGCGCGAAGGTGCCCGCCACCAAGGTCGTGATGCTCTCGACCTACGACAACCCCACCTACATCGCCCGCGCCGTCGCCCTGGGCGCCAGCGACTTCGTGCTCAAGGGCTCCACGCGCGAGGCCCTGATCGAGACGATCATGGCCGCCGCCGCCGGCGAGTCCCCTCGCGCTCCGGCGAACTGCGCCGCGTCGCCGGCGCGATGAAGGTCCGCCAGGTCGTCGACGACGACGAAGTGCCGCTCACCCAGCGCGAGACCCAGGTGCTGCGCCACGTGGCCCTCGGACTGAGCAACAAGGAGATCGGCCGCTCGCTGGAGATCAGCGTCGAGACCGTCAAGGAGCACGTGCAGAACATCCTCCGCAAGATCGCCGTCAACGACCGCACCCAGGCCGCCGTCTGGGCGGTGCGCAAGGGACTGGTCTGAGAACGAGCCCCGCTCGGGCGTGCCACTTGTAGAATAAGCAGTGTGAATCGCCGGAAAAACGCCTTCCGGCGAAACGGCTCGCGCACCAGGGGAACGGACCTTCCGGTCTGCTCCCCTTCGCGCGCGGGGATGCGCCCTCTGGTAGACTTCGCGCAGCCCGGCCGTGCTCACGTGCGTGTAGATCTGCGTCGTCACCAGGCTCTTGTGGCCCGAGCAGCTCCTGCACGCTGCGGATGTCGGCCCCGCGGTCGAGCAGGTGCGTGGCGAAGCTGTGGCGCAGCGAATGCGGCGTGGTGCGGCGGTCGAGGCCCGTCTGCCGCAGGTACTTTTCCAGCATCCGCGCCACGCTGCGCGTGGTCAGCCGGCGGCCGAACTTGTTGACGAACACCGGCGCCTGCGGCCCGACGGCTTCCCTCGGCGCTCGAGCGCGCGCACGCCGAGCCAGCGCCGCAGGGCCCGGGTGGCATAGGAACCGATCGGGGCCAGTCGCTCCTTGCGTCCCCTTGCCGCGCACGCGGACCACGCCGGCGTCGAAGTCCAGGTCGCTGTCGTTCAGCCCCACGACCTCGCTCACGCGCAGCCCGGCCGAGTACATCGTCTCCAGGATCGCCCGGTCGCGCAGGCCCAGTGCGGCTCGCCGGCCGGCGGCGACTCAAGCAGCCGCCCGATGTCTTCCGTCGAGAGGAAGTGCGGCAGAGTTCGCGGCTTGCGGGGATTGCGCAGCGGCTTGGCCGGGTTGCTCTTCGTCCAGCCTTCGCGCTGGCCGAAGCGAAAGAAGCTCCGCAGCGAGGCCAGCCGGCGGGCGATCGTCGTCTGCGCGTAGCCCGCTTCGTGCAGCGCCGCCACGTAGCCGCGCAGATCGAGCACCGTGATCTCGCCCGGCTCCGGAGCCGTCCTGCCCCGCGGCCTCGGTCAGGTAGTCGACCAGCGCCGTCAGATCTTCGCGGTAGCTCTTGATCGTCAGGTCCGACGCGTTCCGCTCCACGCGCAGATACTGCAGGAAGCGGCGCGATCGCGCGTGCAGCATGCGGAGCAGATACAGACCAACTCGTCGCTGGTCGGTCGGGCAGCGGCAAGTTGAAACGCCGCGTGCGCATGTGCTTCTGGCTCTCCTGCCGGATCTTCTGGCTCAGCACCGCCGCGTCGTACCAGGTGAAGCTCAGGTCCGGGTTCGAGGCGAAGCGGCCGAGCACCCGCAGCGTTTCGGCGCGGCTCGCGTCGTCGTAGAGAAACACGTAGCGTTCCGATCCCTTCACCAGGGCCAACACGTTGATGTCCTGACTCACGGCGGTCGTCTCCTGCGGAACCGAAACGGTCGTGAACCCGCCGATCCTCCGGCGGTTCTCGCCGCACCGAGACTTGGGCTTCCCTGCCGGTGCGGCGCGCTTCTCCAGAAACATTATCGGAATGCGGCCCAACGCCACACGACTCGCGTTTCTCCTGCTCCACCCCGCGCCGACAGCATCTCCCAAAGGTGCATGCGGCAGCAGAAACGCATGAAGTCGTCGCTCCGCTGCAGGTAGTTCTGCCAGCCCCCAAATCGGGCGTCGTCTTGGAAAAAGTAGTAACTGGCAAGGGCTTCGGTAAACCGGTTGTCGTTCCCGTTATAGGTCTGCGTGTGCCGCATTACCGGCCCGCGCTCGGCTGGCACGGCGGGCGGCGCGGGCTGGGAGGAGGCGGGATGAAGCCTCGCGGATCGGGCCAATTCGCCGGGAGCATGGGTCCGTTTGTAGCGGCCTGTTCCCATTTGTTCCACTTTCCTGCGGCGCTTCGTGCGAAGCCGGCTTCACTCCGCTCTCCGCCCGCGGTGACTGCCCGGCCGATGGCTGCTCCCTCGCGGCATCGATCGCCTCCGGACTGCTCTTGCTCACCCGGATTGGCGGCCACCGGACACGCCGGCGTCTGCGTCTTCAGCTGCTCCTTGGCCAACGCCATCTCTGCCTCGAAAATGAGCGCGCCCGGGAATCTGCTCCTCTTCCGGTGTGCCCCACGGCAGTCCGTATCCCGGCGGAATCGGATGAAAACCAGGGTTGGCTGCGTACCACTCGACCTGCAACGCACACCGAGGCGGATAGTAGGGCGAGTAGTCGGTCACCGCACCGATCACGATCGCATCCACCCCTAAGTACTGGGCCAGCCGCCGCGCGTCATCCGGCCCCGCCAGGCGATTGCGCGTGTCACGCATCGCCTGCTCGACCGTACCCAACGGCACTACCTCGAAACCGGGCACGAGCTGCAACTCGTTGAAGTAAGCCAGGGCAACCTTGCGACCGTCCAGCGTCGGTTCGTTGCTCAGGTTGAAGAAGGGGGCAACCGCCACCCGCGACAACTGCGGGAACGGATTGTGAAGCGTCGGCTGGTGTGCGATCTCCGGCAGGCAGGAACAGCCGGCAAGCATCAGGGCGCCAAACAGGGCCAAGATTCGCAACCACATGCCGATTCACCGGTTAGGAAGAAGGCCCCCCTTCTTCGCAAACCTCCAGCAGCCACAAGCGACCAGACAGCGCAAAACCGCCTGCCGCCGTTAGCGTCCACGTTATCGGCAAACTCAACCCATCCTCTCCAGTCGAAATCCTGACGCCCATGGCCCAGCCAGTCCACTGCCGTTGGCCCTCATTCCTGATGGCCCTTGAGCCTACCTTTGAACCTGTCTTTGATCCTGCCCTTGAACCAGTCGACGGGAGTGCGACAATGAAGTCCGACAACGAAGCCCGACAATGACTTGTCGGCCAATCCGCAGGCCGAAGTCCCCCTATCCAGTCCGCTCCTCCCCGCCCCTCACCCTTGTCCGGAACTCTCTCGGTGCCGCCCTCCCGCAATCCAACTCGAGCCGTCCGCGTCGGCTCGGTGACTATCGGCGGCGGCCACCCGATCGTCGTGCAGAGCATGTGCGCCACCAAGACTGCGGACGTCGACGCCACGGTCGCCCAGGCCCAGGCCCTCTCCGAAGCCGGGGCCGGCGTGGTCCGCGATCGCCGTCGATAGCCCCCGCGACGCCGAGGCCCTGCCGCGAAATCCGCCACCGCACCCAGGCCAACCTCTCCGTCGACCTCCAGGAGAACTATCGCCTCGCCGCCGACGTCGCCCCCTCGGTCGACAAGATCCGCTACAACCCCGGCCACCTCTATCATCACGAGCCCACCCGCCCTGGCAGGACAAGGTGCGGTTCCTGGTCGACGTGGCCGTACGGCACGACTGCGCGCTTCGCGTGGGCGTGAATTGCGGCTCCGTCGATCCGGCCAAGCGCGAAAAGTTCGACCGCCGACGATTCCATCGGCCCGATGCTCGCCAGCGCCCTGGAGCACTGCGAGCTGCTCGATTCGCTCGGTTTCACCCGCTACTGCGTCTCGCTCAAGGATTCCGACCCGGCCAAGGTGGTCGAAGTCAATCGCCGCTTCGCCGCCCAGCGCCCCGACGTGCCGCTGCACCTCGGCGTGACCGAGGCCGGCATGCCGCCCGACGGAATCCTCAAGACGCGGATCGCCTTCGAGCAGCTCATCAGCCGCGGCATCGGCGACACGATCCGCGTTTCGCTCACCGTGCCCAACGCGCGCAAGCCCGAGGAAATCGACGCCGGCCGCCAGATCCTCGCCGACATCGCCGCCGGCCGCCTGCTGAGCGCGGCCGATTGCCGCCCGCCGAGCCTGAACATCATCAGTTGCCCCAGTTGCTCGCGCGTCGAGAACGAGGCCTTCGTCGAACTGGCCCAACAGGTCCGCCAGATGACCCGCTACGCCTCCGACGTCCCACTGACGATCGCCGTGATGGGCTGCCGCGTGAACGGCCCGGGCGAAACCGACGACGCCGACCTGGGCCTCTGGTGCGGCCCCAACTTCGTCAATCTCAAACGCCGCGGTGACGCAGCTCGGCGCCTTCCCCTACGACCAGATCCTCTCCCGGCTCAAGGCCGAACTCGATCGCCTCGTCGCCGCCCTCCGATCGTAGAGCGGATCCGAAAACTACCGCAGCGGCCCTATGCGGCCGGAGGATTTCAGGGCGGCAGACGATTCTGGGATCGGCTCTTAAAGCCGATCCCAAAACGCTCGGACGCCACCGGATTCTCCGGCCGCGTAACGTTTGTCTGGCAGCTCCGGGATAGGTTCTGGCATGCACGACCGTGCAGCCCTCCTCTTGGGTGGAACCGCCGCACGAACCGGGCATGGGGCTGCTCTTCCGACCACCTCCCGAATCTGTTAGCATTCCCGCCCGCGGTCGCCGAAAACCGACAGGCCGCGTGCCCAATCGACGGATGGCCGGCGGAGAATTCGTGAATCGGCAGACAACGAGCCTCGGCGCGGCGGTGTGCGCGGTGGTCTTGGCGCTGGGCGGTTGTCGCTTGCCCTGGCGGACCTACCTCGTCCTTCCCGCTCGCTACAACGTCACGCGCGAGCAACTAATCGTCCACAGCGACTTCGCGCTGCCGGCCAACCACCGGCTGCTCGAAGAGCTCGCCGCGCGCCGTTACGACTTGCAGGAGCTTCTCGGCCTGCCCATGGCGGACGAGCCGATCCACATCTATCTGTTCGATACTTCCGACGAATTCCGTACCTTCGTCGGGCTCTATCACCCCAATTTCCCCGCCCGCCGCGCGTTCTTCCTCGAAACCGACACTCGACTCCAAGTCTACGCACAGTGGGGAGATCGAGTGGCCGAGGACCTCCGCCACGAAGTCACCCACGGCTACCTGCACTCGGTAGTCCCCAATATGCCGCTCTGGCTCGACGAGGGATTGGCGGAATACGCCGAAGGACCCCGCGGCGGCCACGGGCTCAACGCCTCGCATCTCGAACTGCTCCGCCAACGCGCCAGCACGGCTCCTGGCAACCGAACCTCATGCGTCTCGAACAGCTCGATCCCAGCCACGACTTGAGTCAGGAGGACTATGCCGAGAGCTGGGCCTGGGTCCACTTCCTGCTCGCCACCGTCCCCGAGCACCGCGCAATCCTCCGCGAGTACTTGCACGAGCTCCGCAGCAACGGCTCAGCCGCCCCAATCTCCGCGCGCCTTCAGGCCCTGCACGGCCAACCCGAACAGGCCCTCTTGCTCGCCCATCTGCGCAGCCTCGTCGATCAAAACGCCTCCGCCGTGGCCGCGACCCAATAACCTCGCCTCACGCGCTCCACCGCCGATCGCCCAGCCACCCTATCCGCCCGCCTCCCCCTACCCCACTGCCCCAAGAAGCCTTTTCGCCACACACGGCTGCCCGGTACAATTCGGCGGACGTCTTGCCGCCGACTCTCAATATCTGATGCTCACGTACCGGACCTTTCGCAACACGGACCCTCCCTCGATCGTCGCCATCTGGCGAAGTCGCGGGGGAAGCGCGGCGTCCTCCAGCCCGTCTCCGTCGATCTGTTGGAACAGTGCGTCTTCGGCAAGCTCTACTTCGACTACCCGGGCATGATCCTCGCGATGGACGATCAGCGACCGGTCGGCTTCGCCCATGCCGCCTTCGGCCCCAATGAACCGCACAACGGAACTTCGCATTCCACGGGCGTGATCCCCCTGGTGTTCGTGCAGCCCGAATTCGAAGAAACCGACCTCGGCGACGCACTCCTCGAGCGCTGCGAACAATATCTGGCCCAGCGCGGCGCGCGGGTGATCTTCGGCGGCGGATTCCGCCCCATCGCCCCCTTCTACCTGGGACTCTACGGCGGCTGCGAGCCGCCCGGCATCCTCGAAAGCGACGCCTGGCTCCAGACCCGCCTGCGGGGCCGCGCCTACCAGCCTTGGGAAGAAATGCTGATCTTCCGCCTCGAACTCTCGGGGTTCCGGCCCACGGTCGACCGCCAACAAGCCCAGTTCCGCCGCCGGCTCCTCGTTCAAGTGATCGTCGATCCGCCTTCGAGCAACTGGTGGGAGGCATGCACGCTGGGGGATTTTCAGCTCACGCGTTTCGAATTGGTCGAACGCGGGGGGCGTGTGCCCCTGGCACGGGCCGTCGTCGGCGCCATCGAAGGGGCCGACGGCTTCCTCCCCGGCCCCGCCGTCAGCCTGCTCGATCTCGAAGTCGATCCCGCCCACCGCCGCCAAGGCCTGGCCTCCTTCCTGCTCGGAGAAGCCTTCCGCCATATCGCCGAACAAGGGATCAAGGGCGTCGAGGTCCACGCGCGGCAAAGCAACGCCGCAGGGCTGTCGCTTCTCGGGAAACTCGGCTTCCAGCAGGTCGGCCGAGGAACCGTGTTCCGCAAGGAACTCCCCCGCTAACAACCTATCCCGGAACTGCCGCTGGAGCCCTGTGCGGCCGGAAAATCGCAGCACGTCCCAAGGTTCTGGCATCGGCTCTCAGAGCCGCGTGCCACGGGCGAGCGACCTGCCCTTTGCATTTGCCGCGCGCCGGCCACTCACGACCTACGGTCGAGATACCCTAGGCCGCCTTGGCACGCACTCGCTTCGGCGGCCGCGAATCCTTCCACCGCCGGTGCAGCCACCAGTACTGCTCCGGTGCGACGCGAATCATCTCTTCCAGGCGGTTCGTGTACCACTGGGTCACGTCGCGCAAGCTGTCGGGGCTCTGCGGCACCTCGCGCGGATCGAGCATCGCCGTCACTTTCATCTCGAATTCCAGGGGCCGTCCCAAGCGCCGCACCGAACAGACGGCGATTGGCGCGTCGTAGTCGAGCGAGAACAGCGCGATCGCCTTGTGTGCCGACGCGGGCCGGCCGAAGAATTGCACCCAACACCCCTTGGCTCCCGCATACTGATCGGCAAGAAGGGTCATTGTGCCCCCCCGCTCCAACGCCTCGACGATCTTCTCGAATTCCCCGTTCTTGGCAATGATCGTCTGCCCGGTCGCCGCGCGAAAGCGATTCACGAACCGAGCGAGCATGGGGTTGTCGATGGTCCGCGCCACCGTGAACGTGGGGAAGCCGAGCAACCCCAGCATGAATCCCCCGATCTCGAAGTTGCCGAAGTGCGCCGTCACGATCAAGGCCGGCCGGTCGCTCAGCATCACGTCCATCAGCGGACCTACCCCGTCCAACTGTACGTGGTTGCGCCAGTTGTTCTCGTGCAGCCACCGCGGCGCATAGGCCACCTCGAGAACGAGCAAGAATAGGTGCTCCCACATGCCCCGCGCCAGCGCGTGCCGCTCGTCGGCCGACGCCTCCGGAAAGGCGTGTCGCAGATTCTCATCCACGACCCCCCGCCGGATCTTGAGCACCTCGCCGAAGAGCCAGGCCATCGCCTTGGCCAATCGCGCACCCGTCTCCAGCGACAGGCTCTGGATGATGCAGATTACCACGCGAATCAGTAGGTAAACCAGGCCGTCGACGATCTGCTGACCCACGCCCGCTCCCTCCTTGGACGAGGCGAAAGAACCACGGGCGATATTCTCGCCGCATCGGCCCCACCGGCCAAGAGCGGTTTCGCAGCGTTTCCCCAAACCCCGACCGGGGCAAGCCCCAACCACCCCGTCATAACGCGGCAAACGATTCTGAAAAACCCGCTCTTCGCCCCTTCTCCTTCCTTCGCGCAACCCTCCACCCGACCGACGGGCTAGCGCGGCCCCGCCCCGTGTGCCGCCTCACGCGGTATGCAGTATAAGTATGCAGTATAATGGAACCCGCCCCCAAGATTGGCCAGCCGGTCACGAAGTACTCCAGGAAATCCTTTGCACCCGACTCGCGCCGGGTCGCCGCCGGAGAGGGCCGACACGCACCCACTCTCCCACTGCCTTGCGCAGGACAGTCACCATGCTCGATCAACTCATTTCCAAGCTCCAACCGAGCGACATCATCCCCGTCGTCGCCATGGCCATGGTCTTCGGAACCGCCCTGATCGGCGTCATCGCCGCCGTGATCGCCGGCACCGTGCATCGCTTCCGTGAGCAACAGTTGCGGGCCGACCTGATTCGCGAGTTGGTCGAACGCGGGTTGTCGGCCGACGAAATCGAGCGACTCGTCCGAGCCACAGGGAAAAGAATGCCGGCGGACTGGGTAAAGGACTTCCTGGACCGCCGGTCCGGTCAGCACTCTTCGCCGGAGTCGTTACCCTAAACGCCGTACGTCAACATCCACGCGACCGGGAACAAGACGACCGCTCCCGCGGTCTCCTCGGCCGTCGAATTCAGGGTGAGAATCACCCCGCGCCGGCGCGCCGCAGCCCTTTACGTCCGTTGTCGCACTGCCTTGCGAAGGACCATCACCATGCTCGATCAACTCCTTTCCAAACTGCTACCTGGGGAACTGATCCCCATCGTTGCCATCGTCATGGTTTTTGGCACCGCGATCATCACTTCGGTTACTGCCGTAATCGCCGGTGCCGTGCGCCAATTCCGCGAGCGGGAAATGCGCGTCAACTTCGTCCGCGAACTCGTCGAACACGGCCTGCCAACCGACGAAATCGAGCGGCTTGTCCGTGCCACGGGGAAGAAATCGTCGGGGGATCGGACGAAAGAGACCCTCGAACACTCGGCCCGCTAGAACCGCTTCCACGCGCCCGCGCCGGAGGGAACTCGAGCGCTACGCGCAGCCCGCCCACGCCCACCTTCCTGGCTTTCAGCGACGGATCGCCCGCCAGCGGCAGCTTCACCGCCGTCCCGTCTCGGCCGACTTGTAGATCGCCAGGATGATCTCCACCGAGCGGCGGCCCTCCGGCCCGTCGACCAGCGGCTTGGCGCCCTTCTTGATCGCGCGCGACCACGTCGCGGAACTGCCGCGCGTGGCCGTGGTGGCCGATGGCCGCCGGATCGGCCGCCCCGCCGCCGCCGCTCTTGCGCTCGGCCATCTTCTCGTGGATCGCCTCGTCGCTGCGGCTTCTTCTTGGCGAAGTCCCACTTCACGATGTCCTCTTCCTCCATCACCGCCGAGCCCTCGGTGCCGTGGATCTCGATCCGCTTGAGGTAGCCCGGGATAGATCGCCGTGCTGGCCTCGATCACGCCCAGGGCGCCGTTGGCGAACCGCACCGTGGCCATGGCCACGTCCTCGACCGCGATCCGCTCGTGGGCCAACAGGCCGGTCTGGGCGCGGACCTCGACCACCGGGCCCATCAGCCAGGTGAGCAGGTCGACGCTGTGGATGGCCTGGTTCATCAGGGCCCCGCCGCCGTCGAGCTCCCAGGTGCCGCGCCACGCGCCGCTGTCGTAGTACTGCTGCGTGCGGTACCACTTCACGATAGGCGTCGCCCACCGTGAGCCGGCCGAAGCGGCCCTGGTCGACCGCCTTCTTCAGCTCCTGGCTCGACTCGTGGAACCGCGAGGGGAAGATCGTCGAGAGCACCACGCCGGCCTTGTCGCACGCCGTCGATGATCTTGTCGCAGCGCGCCGAGCGTGATCTCCAGCGGCTTCTCCACGATCACGTGCTTGCCCGCCCTGGCCGCGGCCACGGCCGGCTCCATGTGCGCCCCGCTGGGCGTGCCGATCGTCACCACGTCGACCTCCGGATCGGCCAGCATCTCGTCCAGGTCGTGGTAGGCCTTGCAGCCGGTCTCCGCCGCCAGGCGGTCGGCCGCGGCCGGCACCTTGTCGAAGCAGGCCACGAGCTTCGCCCCGCGCACGTCGCCGATCGCCCGGGCGTGGAAGTTCGAGATCATCCCGCAACCAATGATGCCAAAACCGATCGCCATCGCAAGCCTCCCGATCCAAAGCCTTCCCCAAAAGACGACCGGGATTATAGGCACTTCCGCCGGGGAGAAACAGGGGCCGGCGGACTTGCACCGCTCGCCGGGCAATCACCGCCCGGCTCGGCGCCGTTTGCGGCGTCCGGCAGCGTCAACGGATTGCGGCAGGCCATGCGGCGTTCGTCCGCGCAACCCGCCCGCTCACCTCCGCTCCGCGGCCAACGCCGCGTGCCCTCACAACCCGGTGCCCAGCACGACCAACGCCAGACTCGTGCCGTTCAGCGCTGCATGGAGCACGATCGCCGGCACAATCCGGTGCGTGAAGAAATAGAGCGTCCCCAGCACGATCGCGAAGGGAAACAGCGCAAAAGGATCGGGCGAACGCCCGCGGGCAGCCACCGCGAGAGCAGGAGACTGCAGTCCGTAAATCGGCACGACGACCGCCAGGAAGCTCAACAGTCCCAGACGCACGTCGCTTGGCAGCTTGTCCCGCGACCAGCCCAGGTCCGCCGCCGTCGCGCCCAGCCCGCGCGACAACACCCAAACGGCCATTCCGATCGTCACGATCCGCGCCACGGCCTCCAACGTCATCCCCCAAAGTAGGTCCGACGAATCGCGCGGCGACTGCGACCCACGCACGTGCAGCGCGGCAAACACCAGCGAGGAAATGAGCACCGGCGCCAACCCAAACACACGACTGCCCGGCCACAACACGCGTCGCCACTTCCAATCGAGCTTCTCCAGCCACCCCTGCACCAGCAAGCGAAAGAAAAACTCCTCGCTCACCGGGGCCACGATCACGCCCACAAAAAGCGCAGCCGCCAGCGCGGCCAGATTGCGCGATTCGCCCACAGCGATGACCAAGGGGTGTTCGTTTCCTTGCTCCCGGGGCTCCGCGCCCGCAACTTCGATCGCCGCCGCGCTGCGCTGAATGCCGTGTCCCAGCAGGTTCCGACTCACCCGATCCAGAACGATCGCCGAGGCCAGAAAGGTCACCACGACCAACACGACCGCCAGGCCGCCCCAGGGGACCGGGCGTCGCGGCTCCAAGGGTAGCACCGACTCGCCCCGCGCCAGCCGGCGGAAGACCACGCCCCACACGCTCAGACCCCCGTAGAGCAAGGCGAGAATCGTCGCAACGACCGCGAGTTGGGACACCTCCACCTCGGCCGCCGCCAGCACGGCCCACCCCAGGCCAGCGCTTGGGTCTGCCAGGCTCATCGGCTTCCCCGCAGCAAGCGCACCGCCGCCAGCACGTAGATCACGCCCGAATAGGCCGTCAGCAAGACTGCCGACCACAGCGACACCACCAGCAGGACCCAAGCCCACAGCGGCGCTTCGTCCGTGGCCGTAAAGTAGCCGAGGTACCACAAAGCGACGCCCCCGGCAATGCATTGCAGCAGCATCTTCAATTTGCCCGACCACTTGGCCGAGAAATCCGGCCCCGCGATCCTCGATGAAACTCCGCAGCGCAGTCACCAGGAGCTCGCGGCCCACGATCACCACCACCATCCACGCCCGCAAGCCCCAATCAATTACCAGCATCCGCGGCTCCGACAAAAGGTAGATGAACGTCCCGCAGACGATCACCTTGTCGGCAAAGGGGTCGAGAATCCGGCCCAGCGTCGTCACCTGCTGATACTTCCGCGCGAAATAACCGTCCAGCCAGTCCGTGCTCGCGGCGATCACGAACAGCACCAGACTCACGCGATAGAAATCCGCGGCAATCAGGGCGAACATCACCACCGCCAACAACAGACGCAAGGCCGTCAACTGGTTGGGAAGATTGAACGCCGATGCCCACATGTGCCGCGTCCGACGTGCCCGAATCTCGCTGGCCTGTTCTGTGGGAACCGTCATGCTGTCTCCTCGTTAACGGGGATTCTCGACCGCAGCCGCAATCAGATCGTAACCGCGCGCGGCCACGATCTCGCAGGCCACGATCTGGCCCGGGGCCAGCCCTTCGCCCGTGACGTAAACCACTCCGTCTACGTCCGGTGCGTCGGCATAGCTCCGTCCTACGTAGGCGTTCTCCCCGTCCGCGATATAACCATCGATCAGAATCATCAAGCCGGCGCCCGACTTGCGAGCCGTTCCACTCAAAGGCAATCTCCTGCTGCACCGCCATCAGCCGATCGCGCCGCGCCGTGCCCACTTCCACCGGGACCGGGTCCCGCAAACTGTCGCCGCGGGCGTGTCGGGCTCGCAGCGAATAGGCAAACACCCCCAGCCGCTCGAAACGCCGCTGCACGGACGAACTCGACCAACTCCTCGAACTGCTCCTCGGTCTCGCCCGGAAAACCCGGTGATCATCGTCGTCCGCAGGACCAGCCCCTCGATCCGCTCGCGAAGCCGGTCCACCAGCCGCTCCGTCTCGGCCCGAGTCACGCGCCGGTTCATCCGCCGCAGGATCTTGTCGTTGACGTGCTGCAGCGGCAAGTCGAGGTAAGGCAGAACTTTCGTCGCGCCCGCCAGGTGATCGACCAGTTCGTCGGTGAAGTGCATCGGATAGAGATACATCAGCCGGATCCACTCGACCCCCTCGACTTCTTCGAGCCGCGCCAGCAGTTCGGCCAGCCGGGGTCGGCCGTCCAGGTCCATGCCGTAGTAGGTCGTGTCCTGGGCCACGATCACCAGTTCGCGGACGCCGTCGGCCGCCAGTTGCCCGGCTTCGGCAACCACGTCCTCCGATCGGCTTGCTCACGTGCTTGCCCCGAATGTTGGGAATCGAGCAGAACGTACACAGGCGGTCGCAGCCCTCCGAGATCTTCAGATAGGCCATGTGCCGCGGCGTGATCCGCAGGCGGTCCGTCTCCGACAGCGGCCGGCTGGCGGCCGGCCGGAAGATCGTCCGCTGCTCCGCCAGGCCGCCCATCAGCCGGTCCGCCGCCCGCGCGATCTCGTCCCGCCCGTAAAGCCCCACGATCTGGTCCACGCCCGGGCACTCGCCGAGCAACTTCTCCTTGTTCCGCTCGACCAGACACCCGGCGACGATCACCCCGCGCACCAGCCCCTTCCGCTTCAGGGCGGTCATCTCGCGGATCGTCGCCAGCGACTCCTCGCGCGCCGCGTTCAGAAAGCCGCAGGTGTTGACGATCACAAAGTCGGCCCCTTCGGTTCGCGAACCAACTCGTAACCGTCCAAGCTTCAGAAGCCCCAGCATCCGCTCGCTGTCGACAAGGTTCTTGGGACAGCCGAGGCTGATCATCGAATAGGTGCCTTTGGGGCGGTGCCGAAAGATCGTGAGCCAAGGGAAGACCGTGAAAACAGGTGCCAGACATCTCCAGGCCGCCGCCAGCGGCACGCCTACCCCGAACTGCGGCCGACTCCCGTCGCCCTGGCTCGGGAACCCCAGACACCCGGCCGCCGACACCGCAGAATCACATCATCCTACCCTGGCGGGACCGCGGCGGTAAGGGCCGCTGCCCCGTCACCCCCCGTCAGACCCCGCGCTCCAAACTCGCCCTCCTCACCGCTCCACCGCGGCCCCGTTCCCACCGTTGCCCCTCCCCCGCGCAAGGTAGAATATGTACATCCGTACACTCTTCTACACTCGATCAAACAGGGAAACTGCCGTGTTCCCCGGCATGACTGTCGAAGAAATCGCCGCCGGCCTCGACGACGTCGTCGCCGACGTGCTCTGCGCAGCGGCATTGCCGCCCCGCCCGTCGATGCCCATCGCGTGGCTCAATCGCTCCGCATCACCGTCGGAATCGACGACGGGCAGCAGGGACGCGCGCGGTGCGTGCGTCTCAAGGGACAGCGCGGCCAGCCACCCCGCGCCGCGGTGCTGCTGCGGAGCGAACCCCGCAGCGAACGCCGCCAGTGGGCCCTGGCCCACGAAATCGGCGAGCAACTCGCGCCGCGCGTCTTCTCCCGCTTGGGCGTCGATCCCCGTGAAACCTCGCCCAAGGCCCGCGAGGCAATCGCCAATCAAATGGCCGGTCGCCTCCTTCTGCCCCGCGCATGGTTCTTCCACGAAGCCCAACACTGCTCCTGGGACGTAGCCGCCCTGAAGCGGCGCGTTCCCCACCGCAAGTCACGAGCTGATCGCACGCCGCTCGCTTGAGTTCCCCGTGGCCGCCATCGTCACCATCTTCGACGAGGGCCGGATCTCCCTCCGCCGCAGCAACGTACCCGGCCGCGTGCCGCCCCCCTCCCCCGTCGAACTCCGCTGTTGGCAGCAGGTCCACTCCCAAAACCTCCCTGCCCAGGCCACCGACGCGGCGCAGTCCATCCGCGGCTGGCCCGTCCATGAAAAGTCCTGGAAACGCGAGATCCTCCGCACCGAGGTCGAGCTCGAATACGCCGGATGATGGGGGTGTGAAAAGTGGCAGAAATCGAGGTTCGTTGACCAACACCCAAGACCCTACCGACGGGCAGGGAATTGACTCACGCGATCCAGCTCCCAGGCCAGATCCTCGACCAGAAACGGCTTGGCAACCACCGCGCGCGCCCGCGCAGAGCGCGCGCTGGCGATCCTCGGCGCGGAAAATCCGCGAGCGCCACGATCGGCAACCCCGGCTGCGCCGCCACAAGTCGCCGCAGCTCGGTAAGCTCTTCGCCCTGCAGGTCCGTGGCGTCGAAGACCCCTGCGCGGGCCCCCTGCGCGGCCGCACTGCCTCCCGGCCGCAACCACGCGCTGAATAGCCCAGCCCGTGGCACGTCGTCGCCAGCCAGTCGTAGCAGTCCCACCGCCATGCCCAGATGAGAATCAATCCCTCGCGGCGCGGCAGCGGTACCTCGGCCAACGCCAGCAGGCGTTCATCGTCTTCGGCCGTTGCCGGCAGCGACCACGCGCTTCGCCGACCCTCGCTGAGCCGCGCCAGTTCCTGCCCGAAGCGTGCCAGAGCCTGGTGCGAATACACGCGAAGCATCCCCGCCAGCGGCCAACCGCTCCGCGTCTCCCCCTCGCACCAACTGCCCAGAAGCACGACGAGCCTTGCCAGCGGCCACGCCCGCCGCAAGCGCTCCACTCCCTCGGCGGCAAACTGGCCGGGGTACGACTGGGCCAGCACGACGACGTCGGGCGCCTCGGCCGCGTGGAACAACCGGGCCGTTTCCCCCAGCGAACCCGCCGCAGTGACGTGACCGAAGGGAGCAAGCGCCGGTATCGCATCGCGGAACTCGCGGCGGTCGGTGTTGCCGACGATCAGAATCGAAAGCGGACTCATGCTTCGCGCATCATGACGCCGTCGCACGTTCAGGAGCGAAGCTGGGATTCGGTTTCGGCCACCAGCGCCCGCGCCGCCGCGGCATCCGGCACTTGCCGCAGCGCATCGAGGAATCCGGCCGTGGCGATCACCCGGCTCAACCTCGCCAGCACGCGGAGGTGGCACCGGTCCTCGACCGAGCAGATCAGAAAGAACACGTCGGTGAGTGAGCCGTTATGGCCGCCAAACGGAATTCCCGAGCGCGTGACTCCCAGCGCCAACAGCGCCTGGCCGAGAATGCTCGCCATCGGACGCCGCGGATGCAAGAGGGCCACCCCGTTGCCCAGGGCCGTAGGATACATCTCTTCGCGCAAGCGCACCGCCTCGGCCATTTTTTCCGGATCCCAAAGCATTCCGGTCCCCGCGGCGGCGTCGACCATCCCGCGGATCACCGAACTCTTCGTCCGCGCCCCCAGGGGAATCACGATCGATTCCAGGGGAAGCATGTCGGCGATCGAAATCTCCTCGCACTCGGTCGGCCCGCGGAGCACGCCCTCGACCTCGACCAGTTCGCCCTCGTCCGAGAGCCCAATCCGCGACTCGAGCCAATGATGAATGTCGGCGCGCGCAAAACGCCACTCGCTTCCCACCTTGCGACCCGGGATCTTGCCCCGATCCGCCAGGCGAACCACTTGCTGGGGCGCCAGGTGGAGGTAACGAGCGAGACTCTCGACGCCAAAATCTTGCGTGGGCATGGCAGACGCACTCGGCACGGGACGGGTCTTCCCACCATATTCCCCCACGGCAACCGCTTTGTCCAGCCTCAACGGCCCCGCGGCGCCCTTCGCTCGCCGCCGCACTCGCCGCAAGCCGCGAATTCCGCCTTGACACCCGAGCCGAAATGGCGACAATCCCCGGGCCATGTCACCCAGGATTTGGGGCAACGGATGGCCCCGCGCTACGACGGCAAGGATCCTGGGCTCGTCCAAGTCAACTGCCAAGGCACGGAGGCCTTGCGCAATGCGCGTCCGCACGTTGAAGCCCGAGCAGGTAAACCTGCGCAAGCTCTTGTCCGACGCCGAGTTCCTCGGCGCCGACGACGTTGCGGCCAGCGCCTGCACCTGCGACTCGCGCCGCGTTCGCCCGGGAAGCCTCTTCGTCGCCGTGAAAGGCACCCGGCACGACGGACACGACTTCGCCCCCCAGGCCGTGGCCCAGGGCTGTGCGGCCGTCGTGGCCGAGCGGCCCCTCGAAGGACTCTCCGTCCCCCTGGTCCTGGTCCGCGATCCGCGCGACGCCTACGGCCGCATCTGCCAGGCCTTGGCCGGCAACCCCAGCGCTCAACTGAAAGTCGTGGGCGTCACCGGCACCAACGGCAAGACGACCACCGCCTGCTTGATCACCAGCATCCTCGCCGCCGCCGGAAACCGCGTCGGCATCCTCGGAACCCTGGGATACTGCGACGGCCGCAAGATCGCCCCTTCCGCACACACCACGCCTCCGGCCGACCAACTGGCGCGCTGGCTTTCGCGCATGCGCGCCAACAGTTGCTCGCATGCCGTCATGGAGGTCTCCAGCCACGCCCTCGACCAGTCGCGCGTGGCCGGCGTGCAATTCGACGCCGTCTGCGTGACCAACGTGTGCCGCGATCACCTCGACTACCACCACTCGCTCCAGGACTACCGCCTGGCCAAGTCGAAGCTCTTCGATTACCTCGCCCCCGAGGGCTTCGCGATCCTCAATGCCGACGACCCGACCGCGGCCGGGTTCCTCCGCCGCATCGAGGGACCGGTGCTCACCGTCGGCATCCGCTCCCCCGCCGAAATCACGGCGCGAATCCTCGAGCGCATGGTCTCCGAACAAACCTTCCTCCTCGTGGCCGGCAGTGAGGCGATGCCGATCCGCACGGCGATGATCGGCACCCACCACGTCTACAACTGCCTCGTGGCCGCCGCCGTGGGCCTGACCTACGGCATCGACCTGCCCACGATCGCACGAGGACTGGAGAACGCCGAGCACGTACCCGGACGCCTGCAACGCATCGAGTGCGGCCAGCCCTTCTCCGTCTTCGTCGACTACGCACACACCCCCGACGCTCTGGCCGGCACGCTCGACACGCTCCGCGAAGTGGTCGAGGGACGAATCCTCTGCGTCTTCGGCGCCGGCGGGGACCGCGACCAGGGAAAACGCCCCCTCATGGCGCGAGCCGTCGAAGCCCGCGCCGATGTGGCCGTCCTCACCAACGACAACCCCCGCACCGAGAACCCCCGCGCCATCCTCGACGATTTGCTGGCCGGCTTCCAGAAACCCCAGCATGTCGAAGTTGTTCCCGACCGCGCTGGCGCGATCGGCTGGGCCCTCGCCCAGGCGCAGCCGGGCGACTGCGTGCTGATTGCCGGCAAAGGACACGAAACCTTTCAGATCGTCGGCCGCAAGCGGCACCATTTCGACGACTGCGAGGTCGCGCGCCAATGGCTCTACACAAACCAGACCGTACGCGGAAATCCCCCGCTCCAACTCCACTTGCGATGACTAGCCTCCACGACCTTCAACACGCGATCAGCGGTAAGCTCCGCCTTCCGGCCGGCGCCCGGGACGCCCAGACCGTGCCCTTGGGGCCGATCGCCACCGACAGCCGCCAGGTCGAACCGGGGCAAGTCTTTTGGGCTCTGCCCGGCACGCACCACGACGGGGCCGAATACGCCGACGAGGCCTTCGCCCGCGGCGCCGCCGGAGCCGTCGTCGCATCGGCCGGTCGCGGCGCCCAACGATCGTTGGGTCGTCGAGGTTCCACGATAGCCTCCAGGCACTCTGGCAATGGGCGCGGTGGAAACGCCGGCATTTCTCGGGAACCGTCGTCGCCGTCACCGGCAGTGTCGGCAAAACCACCGCTCGGCAAATGATCCACACCGTGCTCGGCAGCCGCCTGCGCGGGACCGTGAGCCCGAGAAACTACAACAATCACGTGGGCGTGCCCTTGAGCATGCTCCAGATCGAGCCCCAACACGACTACGCAGTGCTGGAACTGGGCGCGACAGGGTCGGGCGAAATCGAGCGTCTCGCCGGCCTCTGCTCCCCCACCCTCGGCGTCATCACCCAAGTCGGCGACGCCCATCTCGGCGGCTTCGGCAGCCGGCGACAGGTGGCGGAAGCCAAGGCCGAACTCCTCGCCGCCCTTCCCTTGGACGGCTACGCCGTGCTCGGCGACGACCCCTGGCTGCGAAGGATCGCACGCCGCTCGCAGGCACCAATCACCTGGGTGGGTCGCGGCGCCGACTGCGACCTGGCCGCAGCCGATATCCATTGGTCCCGCGGACAACTGAGTTTCCGCGTCTCCGAGTGCCACTTCCAAGTGCCCGTTTGGGGACGGCACCACGTGATCTCCGCCTTGCTCGCCGTTGCCGTCGGCCGAATCCTCGGAATCCCCGTCGAGCAGATCCGCCCACGCCCTGCAGAACTTCCAGTCCGTCCCCATGCGCTGCGAAGTCATCGAGGTCCGCGGCGCGACAATCATCAACGATACCTATAACGCCAACCCCACCGCCATGCACGCGGCCCTCGAACTGCTGCGCGACTTCGACGCGCCGAGTCGAAGAATCGTGGTCTGCGGCGACATGATGGAACTCGGCGACGAAGCCGCGCTGCTCCATCGCCAACTCGGTAACGAAGTCGTCACCGTTTGCGGGGCCGACCTGCTCATCGCCTGCGGCCAGTACGCCGGCGACGTCGTGGCCGCGGCGCGTGCCGCCGGCATGCCCGTCGCACGCACCATTCCCTGCCGCACGCCCGAAGAAACACTTCCCTATTTAGGTCAGGCCATCGTGCCCGGCGACGTCGTCCTCGTCAAAGGATCGCGCGCCTTGGCCATGGAACGAGTCGTGGAAGCCCTACAACAATTTCCCCGCCGACGTAGCGCCTAGCGCGCCCGACAGCCCCCGCGCATCCGCGCGTAACCGTCATCGAAAACACCACGGATCAGGAGATTGCCAACCGACCAGTGATAGACTCCACCGTACGTGTCGGGCTTGCGGGAACTCGACACTACCCTCCCTCCTGGGGTAGGAGCAACAAACTTGCCGGCTCGTTGCGGCCTCTGGGTCGGCCGCTCCGGCAAGTGCTTCTCGGTGGAGTCTTGGACTGAGCGCCGGGGCGGTGCATCCGCATCGCCCCGGCGACTCAGGGATTCTTCCCGGCAGACGCGGTTGTTCGCGCACCGGGTCCCAGGCCAAGCGGCCATCCCCTCCCCGCCTTCACGCGCCTCGGGGCTCCCATGTTTCCCACGTTGGCCGACCAAATCGCATCCGCGGTCTCTTCGCTGGATCCCGCCGCCCCAAGCACTCCCGATACGCTCCCCCTCCGCGCCGCGTGCGCCGGTCTGGTCAGCCTGGCGCTGGCGCTTTGGCTGGGGCCGCGCCTGATTGCCTGGCTCCGCGCCCGCTTCCGCGAACCCATCAAGTGCGATTCGCCGGAGATCCGCCTCCAACACCTCGCAAAGCAGGCGACACCCACCATGGGCGGGCTGTTCTTGGTGGCCGGAATTGCCGTGCGCGCTCGTGCTTTTCGCCGACCTGCGGAATGTTGGCGTGCAAGCCGCCCTCGTTCTGGCCTTGGGAATGGCCGCCGTCGGCGCGATCGACGACCTGGTGAAGATCCGCACCCACGCCAGCGGCCTTGCGCCCCGAACCAAGCTCCTGGGGCAAACCCTCGTCGCCACGGCCGCGGTCCTGCTGCTCTATGAACAGTATGCGCATCCCCGAAGCGCTCGCCCTCACTCTTCCCTTCGGAGCCGGCCAACTGCAACTCGGCTCGTGGTTCGTCCCGCTGGCCATCCTGGTCGTGGTCGGATCGGCAAACGCGGTCAACCTCGCCGACGGTCTCGACGGTCTGGCGGGTGGATGTCTGGTATTCGCCGTAGGCGCCTTGGGGGCAGTCGCCTGCGCCTGCGCCCATGAGCCTTGGGCCGCGGCCCTTGGACTTCCGCCGCTCCCCGTGGCCGGCGAAATGGTGGTTCTGGCCGCTGCCATGCTCGGGGCGGTGCTGGGGTTCCTCTGGTTCAATTGCCACCCCGCCCAGGTCTTCATGGGCGACACGGGCTCCCTGCCGCTGGGCGCCCTGATGGGGCTTCTGGCGGTCGTTACTCGTCAGGAAATTCGCCTCGTACTCATCGGCGGCGTCTTCGTCGCCGAGGCCATCAGCGTAATGCTCCAGGTGGGCTACTTCCGCTGGCGACGAAAACGGCTCCTGCGCCTGCGCCGCTGCACCACCATTTCCAATTGCTGGGCTGGCCGGAAACTGCGCGTGGTCGTGCGTTTCTGGATCGCGGCGGCCCTGTGCGCGCTGTGCTCGGGTTGGCCACGCTCGCCTTGCCCCGCGCCCCGCACGGCCTGAAGCAAGTGGTTTCCGTGGCCGCGGCCCCAGATGCAGCCCCCAGGTAGAAACTCAGAAAAGGCCTCCCCTCGCCATGCCGGGCCTTAAAACCTATCCCGAAACTCCCACGGCAGCCCTGTGCGGCCGACTAGACGCAGCACTACCAGAGGTTCTGGGATCGGCGATTAAAGCCTATCCCGAAACTGCCACGGCAGTTCCCCGCGGCAGGAGAATTCAGGAGCGGTACACAGTTCGAAAATCGACTCCTAAAGTTGAAATCGTTTTCGCGGGCGGGGGCACGGCCGGCCATTTGTTTCCCGGACTGGCCGTCGCCGAGGAACTCCGGCACCTCGATTCGTCCCTGCACGTTCGCTTCGTCGGTACCAACAAGCCGTGGGAGCGACAAGCGGTCGAGAACTCCGGCTTCGACTACCTTTCTCTACCCTGTCGCCCCTGGCCGAAGCGTCTCGCGGCACTCCCCTCGTTCCTGGGCACGAACGTCGCGGGATATTACCGGGCGCGGCAGTTGCTGCGCGGGGGTCGCGTCGCGGCCGTGGTCGGGCTGGGAGGATATGCCAGGCGCCGATGGCGCTGGCCGCCTGCGCACTGCGCAGTCCCGCTGGTACTCCTGGAGCAAAATGCCATTGCCGGACGTGCCACTCGATGGCTTGCCCCTCGGGCTCGTCACGTCTGCCTGGCAATGGACTGCGCCCGGCGATCGTTCCCCGCCCATTTCCCGGTGCAGGTCACTGGCAACCCCATCCGTGCCAGGTTCGCGCCCTCCGGCCCCTCCGCGCAACACCGCGGCGCCGGCCTGCAGTTGGTGGTTCTTGGCGGGAGTTTCGGCGCGGCCTCGCTCAACCGTGCCATCCCCCACGCGCTGTCGCGCATTCGCTCCTCTCTGGAAGGCTGGCGCATCGTCCACCAGGCCGGCCACGCCGACGTCGACGCCACGCGCCGCCTCTACCGGCTTCACGGATTGCAGGCCGAGGTCGTCTCCTTCGTGGACGATATGCCGGGCCTTCTGGCAAATACCGACCTGGCGATCTGCCGCGCGGGTGGAACCACGCTCGCCGAGCTGGCCGTCGCACGCGTGCCCGCCCTGCTCGTCCCCTATCCCCTCGCGGCTGACGATCACCAGCGAGCCAACGCCCAGGTCTTCGTCTCCAGCGGTGCCTGCGCGATGGTGGATGAGCGAAGCGCGAGCGTCCCCTTGGAGGTGGCCCTGGCGGGTTCGCTCCTCGACCTGATCCAAGAGCCTTCGCGTCGCACGCGCATGGCCAAGGCGATGACGCGTCTGGCGCGGCCCAACGCGGCAAAAGAAGTAGCCGCCCTGCTGCACGGACTCGCGGCTCCGGCGCCCCCCACGCAACGGCCAGCAGTGCACGCCCCGCCTCCCGCCGCTGCCAGCGCAGTCTCCTGTTGACCGCGCCACGACATAGATCGTAGGATGCGGGCCGGAGAAAGGATGCTTCTTCGTGCCCCGCCCCACATACTTGTCTTCACACAGCTCGCTCCATTCCTGCACCCGCGCCGCCGACTTTCCGATCTGGCGCGACTCGTTCCGCGGCGCCGGCGCAGCCCACTTGATCGGAATTGCCGGCTCGGGAATGCATCGCTCGCCCGCGTGCTCCGCGACTGGGGATGGGAAGTGAGCGGTTCGGACGTGGCCGCGCCGGAAGATGGCGCAATTGCGCCGAGCGCGACCGTCTACAAGGGACACTCCGCCCGGCACATTCCCGCGCCACGGACCTCGTGGTCTACAGCGACGCAACGGCCGCCGATAATCCGGAGCACTGCCGGGCGGCTGCCCTGAAGTTGCCCTGTTTGAGCTACTTCGAGTGCCTGGGAAGTATCTCCCGCCAGTCCCGCACCGCTGCCATTGCGGGAACACACGGCAAGTCAACCGTCACGGCAATGACCGCCACAATGCTGGCCCAGGGGGGGCACGACCTGACTGCAATCTACGGAGCCGAGCCCCTGGACGAGGATATCGCCAGTCGCGGAGGACGCGGCGAATTAATGCTCGTCGAAGCCTGCGAGTACCGAGAAAACTTCCTCTCGCTTCGCGCGCAAGTCGCCGCGATCCTCTCCATCGAGTCGGACCACTTCGATTACTACCGCTCCCCCGAGCAACTCGAGCGCGCTTCGCCGCCCTGGCCGCCTCGCTTCCCGAGACGGGTCTGCTCCTGATCCCGCACGACTGTGCTCCAAGCCGCCGCGCGGCCGCCGCCGCACACTGCCCGATCCAGACTTTCGGGCTGGAGTGCGATGCCGACTGGAACGCGCACGACCTGTACGGTCCATCCGGCCGCTACCGCTTCACGATCCGCGCCCAGGGGGCCGACCTGTGCGAAGTGCAATTGCAGGTGCCCGGTCGCCACCAGGTGGCCAACGCCGTGGCTGCCGCGGCCCTGGCTGCATCCCAAGGAGCCACCGCCACCCAGATCACTCAGGGGTTGCAGCGATTCCGTGGACTCAAACGCCGCCTGGAATACCGCGGAGACCGGGGCGGGGTTGCCCTCTTCGACGACTACGCCCACCATCCCACCGAGGTGGCCGCCGGTTTGCAGGCCTTACGCAAAGTGTATCCCGGCCGGCGCCTGTGGTGCGTGTTCCAACCCCATCAGGCCTCGCGCACCGCGGCCTTACTGGACGAACTGGCCGCGAGCCTGCACAATGCGGACATGGTGCTCGTGGCCGAAGTCTTTCGCGCGCGGGAGCCGCCACCGCGCCGGGCGAGGTTCGCGCGGCCGACCTCGCTTCGGCAGTCCGCGCAACCGGCGGCGCAGTGCCCGCGCTGCACGCCACCGAGGAAATCGTGGCCTGCCTGCGCAACCGGCTGCGGCCCGACGACGTCGTGGTCACGATGGGAGCAGGCGACATCCGAAAGGTGCATGATGGGCTTATTGACGGGATTTGAGAAGATCGTACGCAAGGGTGAGCCGCTGGCCATGCACACATGGTTCCAGCTCGGTGGCCCGGCGGAGTACTTCGCCGAACCGACCAGCGACGATGAGCTGGTCGCCCTGGTGCACGCGCTGCCGCGCAGAACGAATCCCCATACGCGTGCTGGGCAACGGCTCGAACATCCTCGTGCGCGACGCCGGCGTGCCGGGTCTGGTGCTCCGCCTCGCCGCCCCGGCTTTCTGCGACCTCCGCGTGGAGGGCGACTCGATCATCGCCGGCGGTGGGGCCAAACTGGGCCGCGTCGTCACGGCCGCCGCCCATGAAGGGCTGGCCGGTCTGGAGTCGCTGGTCGCCATCCCCGGGACCCTCGGCGGCGCAATCGCATGGCAACGCCGGCGCCCATGGCGGCGACATCGGCCAATGGACCGCCGAAGTCACCGTGGTCGCGCGCACCGGCCAGGTCGATCAGCACACGCGCGAAGAACTCGTCTTCGCCTACCGCCAAAGCAGCCTCGATGAGCCGGTCATCCTCCAGGCACGCCTCGAGCTCGAACGCGACGATCCTCACGAATTGGCGCGCCGCCTCCAGAAACAGTGGATCCTCCGCAAGGCAAGCCAGCCGATGGGCCACCAGTGCGCCGGGCTGCGTTTTCAAGAACCCCCGCGGTGTTTCGGCCGGCGAACTGATCGAAAAGGCCGGGCTGAAGGGGACGCGCATCGGCGGGGCCGTGGTCAGCGATCGCCACGCAAACTTCATCCTCGCCGAACCCGAGGCCACCAGCAGCGACGTCCTGCGACTGATCGAACTCATCCGCGGCCAGGTGCGCGACCGATTGGGGCTGGAACTGGAACTGGAACTCGAGATCTGGTGAGCCATGGGCGCGGCGAACAAAGGACGTTCCTCGCCGCTGCTTCCCCCTGCCGTCGATCGAGCCCTGCGCTGGCTCGTCGGCCCCGGGAAGCACGTGACGATCCTCCTCATCCTCGTGGCAGTGCTGGGCGGAGGCTGGTACCTCGTCTGGCCGCACGTCGGCCCGTGGGTCCTCAGCCAGAAGGATTACCAGCTTTCCGTTGGCAACATCGAGATCACGCCGCCCCCCGACTGGATCCACGGCCGCGACGTGCGACGCGAGGCGTTTCTCGATAGCAACCTCCCCGAAATCACGCCGATCACAGAACCGGGATTGGTCGAGCGGATCCGCAGCGCCTTCGCCGCCCATCCCTGGGTCGCCAAGGTCGTCTCCGTACAAAAGTTCCACCCCGCACGCGTCAAGGTGGTGCTCGTCTACCGAATGCCTGTCTGTGTCGTGCAAGTCGGCGACGACCTCATTCCTGTAGACATCGAGGGCACGGTCCTGCCGGAGGAAGATTTCTCCCCCGTCGAAAAACAGCGCTATCCCCCGACTCGCGGGGATCGAAAGCGGCCCTCTGGCGCCGGTGGGAATGCGGTGGGGAGATCCGCGGGTCGCCGGCGGAGCGGAGATCGCAGCGCTCCTGGTGCCGATTTGGCCACGCGCGGACCTGGCGGAGATCGTCCCCCTGGCCACACCCGGCGCTTGGCCGTCACGCCCGAGCCCGGTCGCTTCGAACTCCGCACGCGCCGAGGAAGGTGGATCGTGTGGGGATTCCCCCCGAGCGCGGAGAACTCGCGCGAGCCAAAACCTGCTGAAAAACTGGCGCGTCTCGAGGCCCATCTCCAGCAGCAGGGCACCTTGGACGTCGGACCCGAAGGCGCTCGAGTCCTGGACCTTTCGCACGCCGTCGCAGGCGATGTCAACGCCTCGGGGCCCGGCTTGCCGCCGGCAAATCCCGCTCCTTGAGCTCCTCGCGCACGATGTGGAACTCGGGCGGGGCATCGATCCCGATTCGGACCGAGCCCGGATACAATCGCACCACCGTGATCTCGATCTGGTCGCCGATGCGAATGGTTTCGCCCACTCTTCGCGAAAGCACCAGCATTGCTGCGTTCCTTCGACGGAGACGGAATGGAAGGCCCCCGATCGGGGACTCTCCGTGCTGGCCGATTCCGTAACAAGGTAGCAGTGCTAGCAAACGCCTTCAACCCACGCCACCAATGGGGGAGCAGACCGCCCGGCCGCTCTGATCCTCGCCCTACCCCCAACGCGACCGCGGCGACGGAACCGATTCCCACCTGTAGTGCTTTGCCGTATGTGTTCTGGCAGGTCAAGCAGGCATGCCCGGAGTCGCTCACAGAGTGCGGGTTTCCAATCCCGCGCACCGCGATTTTCTCGTCTTCGCATCACGAGCGAGCAGGTGGGCCGCTGCGATGCGGCAAACGGGTGCTCGAGCGCCCGACTATTTACAGCCGCGGCGCCAGAAGTTCAAATGCCTGCGGTCTGTTTCGACCGACGGCGATTGACCATTCCACGAACCATTTGAACGCGAAAGGTCGCACTCATGAGTGATATCCAGATCGGTGTCAACCTGGAGTTCATCCGCAGTTCGGACAAAGGATTCCGCGTGGGAATCGAGACCGCCGCGCGCCTCGGCTACAAGTACGTCGAGCCGTGCGTCTCCACCGGCTACGATCTGCTGGCCCTGGGCGAGTACTACCACATGGTCTGCATGGACGACGATCCCCTGGAGGTCAAGGAATGGATGGACGAGTTGGGACTGAAGCCGTCGGCCCTCAGCGCACACGCTCCGCTCATGCGACCCGAGGTCTCGATTCCCTACCTGACCAAGGCAATCCGCTTTGCCAGCGATGTCGGCGCCCCGGTGCGTGACCACGGACGAAGGGATCCAGCCCTCCTGGATGTCGGAGCAGGAGGCGTTCGACATCATGCGCTACACGATCCGCCAGGTGATGCGGACCGCCGAGCGCTACGGAATTCGCCGTCGGTCTGGAGCCGCACCAGAAGTTCACCGTCCGCAAGGACACCTTCCTGCGGATCCTCGGCCTTTCCGACAGCCCCTGCTGGAAAGTCAACTGGGACACGGGCAACTTCTACCTCGGCGGTAAGGACGATCCCTACGAGGCCCTCGAGGCCGTGGCCGACCGGCTCTGCCACGTACACGCCAAGGACATCAGCATCCAACACGCCGAGGCGGAACGGGGCAAAGTCACCGGCACCCCGGTCGGCTGCGCGTGCGGCGACGGCGAAGTCGACTGGAAGCGGGTCCTCGAGATCCTCAAGCGGCACCACTTCAAAGGAGTCATGTCGGTCGAGTGCGGTACCGTCGACCAGGCGGACCGCAGCTTGAAATACCTCCAGAAGCTCCTTCAGGAGGCCGGATACCGCTAGGTCAACCGACTCCCCTCCACAAAGGGGAAGACACTAGCCGCTCACGCCTGCCGGCCTGCCGATCTCGCCCAGGCCGCAGGACCGCACTCGGCCTCCACTCCGCTCCATTTCGCGACCGCTCAGGGGTCTGGCAGGGGGGCCGTGCCATGAGTACCATTATTGTTTTGTTGAGGCACGCATCTGCTGGCATGGGAGGGATCGATGGCTGAACCTGCAGAACTCTACGATGCCATTCTGACCGGCAACGCCAAGAAAGCGGAGGAAGTGACGAAGGCGGCCCTGGAGGCCAACGTGAATCCTTCGGAACTGCTGAGCAAGTACATGATTCCGGCCATGGACGAGGTCGGCAAGCGATTCGAGTGCAACGAGTACTTCGTGCCCGAGTTGCTGATCGCCGCCCGGGCCATGAAGACCGCCCTGCAACTGCTCACCCCCAAGCTGGCCGCCGCGGGTGCCAAGGCCGCGGGCCGCGTCGTGATCGGCACCGTGCAGGGCGACCTGCACGACATCGGCAAGAACCTCGTCGCCTCGATGCTCGAAGGGGGCGGGTTCCAGGTCGTCGACCTGGGCGTCGACGTGCCCGCCGCAGAAGTTCGTCGAGGCCGCCA
This sequence comes from Pirellulales bacterium, assembly GCA_963736495.1. Taxonomy (GTDB): domain Bacteria; phylum Planctomycetota; class Planctomycetia; order Pirellulales; family Thermoguttaceae; genus CAVTPL01. Next base: position 261,598 of record CAVTPL010000007.1, read on the forward strand.
AGGAGAAGGACGGCTCGATCGTCGCCCTGTCGGCCCTGCTGACCACGACGATGACCCAGATGAAGATCGTGATCAAGGCCCTGGAGGCGGCCGGGCTGCGCGACAAGACCAAGGTGATGATCGGCGGCGCTCCGATCACCCAGCAGTACGCCGACGAGATCGGCGCCGACGGCTACAGCGACAACGCCAGCGCGGCGGTGGCCTGGCCCGCAAGCTTGCGGGGGCCGCGTAAACGGATCATGATCAGGGTGTGTAGCTCGCGTCCCGCTGCCGGCCGCCGCCGGTCCATGGGGATCCGCTGTGCGGACGTGGGCTTCCATCCCCACTCCCTCTTTCCCCCCTGGGCTGCGTCACCGTGATGGCTTCTAATGACTGCGGTCACCTACCGTGAGATGCTCACGGGGGACCGCTTCTACTACGGAGCGGAAATGGTCACGACCCGGGGATTCCCCGCGCCGGACGTCGCCAGGCAATTGGTCGCCTTGGGCCAGACCCTGCTCGACGATCCGCGCATCGGCTGGATCTCGATCACCGACAATCCCGGCGGAGCCCCCATGCTCCCGCCCGACTGGCTGGCCGGCCGCTTGGCCTGCACATCGCGCCGCGGATCGTGGTCCATCTGACCTGCAAGGACATGAACCGCAACGGCCTGGAGGCCGCCGCCTGGCGCTACGCGGCCGAGGGATTCCGCAACATCCTGGCGATCACCGGCGACTATCCCACCACCGGCTTCGGCGGGCTGGCCGACCCGGTGTTCGACCTCGACTCCGTCGGCCTGATCTCGCTCCTGCGGTCGATGAACGAGGGGCTCGGCGATTCCCAGCCGCCGTGGCGGCATCGAACCGCTGCCCAAGACCAACTTCTTCATCGGCTGCGTCGTCTCGCCCTTCAAACACCACGAACGGGAGCTGGTGCCGCAGTACTTCAAGCTGCTTGCGCAAGATCCGCGCCGGGGCCCAGTGGGTCATTCCCCAACTCGGCTACGACATGCGGAAGTTCCACGAGGTCAAGCTGTTCCTCGGCCGCGCGGGGCTCCGACGTGCCGGTCATCGGCAATGTCTACCTGCTCAACCGCGCCGTGGCCCAGCTGTTCCACAGCGGCAAGCTCGCCGGCTGCGTGGTGAGCGACGCCCTCTTGGAGACGGTCGAACAAGTACGCCGCCGGGCCCGACAAGGGCCGGGCCTTCTTCCGCGAACTGGCCGCCAAGCAACTGGCCGTGTTCAAGGGGCTGGGCTTCGCCGCCGGCTACCTGGGCGGGATCGCCAAGGCCGAGACCTTCTTCGAGATCATCGACCTGGCCGAGAGCTACGGCGAGGACGACTGGCGCGAGTTCCTCAAGGAAATCCAGTACGCCCAGCCCGACGAGTTCTTCTTCTTCGAGCACGATCCGGAGACCGGCCTGAGCGCGCCGGACCGGATCAACCCGCAGTACCTCGAGTCGCTCAAGATCGCCGCCGACGCTCGAAGCGAAGTCACGCTCAACTACCGGCTCTCGCGCTGGGTCCACGACGTGGCCTTCACTCGCGGCAAAGGGCTCTACAGCCTGCTGGCAAGCGTTTTCGCCCGCTGGGACAAGAAGCCGGGCCTGCTCGAGCCGGCTCTCCTACTGGCTGGAGAAAGAGGCCAAGCACCTGGGCTACGGCTGCCAGGACTGCGGCGATTGCAGCCTGCCCGACTGCGCCTACCTCTGCCCCATGGCCTCGCTGCTCGAAGCACTCGCGCAACGGCCCCTGCGGCGGCTCGGCCGGCGGACAAGTGCGAACTGCTCGACAAGGAGTGCTTCTGGGCCCGGGTCTACGAGCGGCTCAAGTACTACGGCGAGTCGGAGACGATGTTCGACGGCCCGGTAATCCTCTACGACGCCCAGCTGAAGCACACCTCGGCCTGGGCCAACACGTATCTCGACCGCGACCACTTCGGCCGCCAGCAGCAACCGCCGAAACCGCCCGCGCCGGGAACGAACCAGGGTTAGCGCCGCCCGCACGGCACAGCAGACCGAGAGGACATGAAAGGAAACCTTCGCATGGCGATTCCAGCTCTGACGATCATCGGCGAAACGATCAACGACTCGGTCCCCTCGACGAAGAAGCTCTTCGACGCCGACGACATCGACGGAATCCTCGAGCTGGCCGCGCACCCAGGACGAAAAGGGAGCGGCCTACATCGACGTGAACGTCGGCCCGCGCTCGCCGGAGTTCATGGCCGACCTGGTCCGGCAAGATCCAGCAGGTGACGGCCAAGCCGCTCTCGATCGACACGCCCGACCCGGAAATCGCCCAGGCCGGCCTGGCGGCCTACGACCCGGCCCGCGCCGGCGGCGCACAAGCCGATCCTCAATTCGATCTCGCCGCTGCGCGCCGGCGATGTTCGAGCTGGCCGCGGTGCGGCCGTTCCGGCCGATCCTGCTGATTTCCGAACGGGTGGAGAACGGGGCCGTCGCGCCCCTGCCACACCGCCGAGCAGACCTACGACGCGGCCAAGCGCCTGATCGGCCGCGGCCCGCAAGGCCGGCATCGCCAACGACGACTGCATCTTCGACCCCGGCATCGCCCCGATCGGCAGCGACTCCGAAGGCAACCTCAAGCGGCTTCTCGCCGCGATGGAAATGATCCACGACGACCCGGACCTTCGCCGGGCGTCCACATGTCGGTCGGCCTGAGCAACTTCACCGTGATGCTCCCGCCGAAGCGCGCCGACGGCTCGCCGGTCAAAGGCCCGCTGGAAAGCGCGTTCCTCACCAAGGCCATGCCGCTGGGCCTGGACATGGTCATCGGCTCGGTGAAACGCAACTACGAGCTACTGCCCGCCGACCACCCCGCCATGCTTTGCCTGGAAGACTGCCTCCGCCTCGGCGGCTTCGAGTCGATCATGCGCGTCCGTGAGTTCTACAAGTAGCCAATTACGGGAGGACATGCAGCCGGGGATTCACCCTTGAGGTTCGACCGACCGGTCGCGATTCCCCCGTTCCGCACGGCAGTGCCTCACTCGATGTCGCTTCGGCTTCGCCCATCTCCCAACCCCACATTCCAGCCCCCAACCGCAGATCCCGCCATGAATCCCACACCCGCCGCCATTCCCAGCGATCTGGAAATCGCCCGCCGCGCCCACATGCTTCCCATCGAGGAGAGTCGCCGCCAAGCTCGGCATCGACGATGCCCACCTGGAACACTACGGCAAGGTGAAGGCCAAGATCTCGCTGGACTACTACCACCGTCTGGACGAACGGCACGAAGGGCAAGCTGGTGCTCGTGACGGCGATCACGCCCACGCCCGGCCGGCGAAGGCAAGACGACCACGAGCATCGGACTGTGCGACGGGCTGAACCGCATCGGCAAGCGGGCCACGGTCTGCCTCCGCGAGCCGTCGATGGGCCCCTGCTTCGGCATGAAGGGCGGGGCGGCCGGCGGCGGCTACGCCCAGGTCGTGCCCATGGAGGACATCAACCTCCACTTCACCGGCGACATGCACGCCATCGGCGCGGCCCACAACCTGCTGGCCGCCATGCTCGACAACCACCTCCACCACACCAACGATCTCCGCATCGACCCGCGCCGCATCACCTGGAACCGCGTGATGGACATGAACGACCGGGCCCTGCGGAACATCGTCTGCGGGCTGGGCGGGGTGAACAACTCGATCTCGCCGCGAGGACGGCTTCGACATCACCGTGGCCACCGAGGTCATGGCCATCTTCTGCCTCTCCGAATCGCTCACCGAGCTGCGCGAGCGCTTGGGCCGGATCATCGTCGGCTACACCCGGCAAACGCGAGCCGATCACCGCCGCCGAGCTCAAGGCCCACGGGGCGATGACCGTGCTCCTGCAAAGACGCCCTCAAGCCGAACCTCGTGCAGACCCTGGAGAACAACCCGGCCATCATCCACGGCGGCCCGTTCGCCAATATCGCCCACGGCTGCAACAGCGTCATCGCCACGAAGCTCGCCATGCGGCTCTCGGAGTACACGGTGACCGAGGCCGGCTTCGGCGCCGACCTGGGGGCGGAGAAGTTCCTCAACATCAAGTGCCGCAAGGCGGGGATCAAGCCCGACGTGGTGGTGATCGTGGCCACGGTCCGGGCCCTGAAGATGCACGGCGGCGTCGACCTCAAGGAACTGACCAAGCCCAACGTCGACGCCCTCGACAAGGGGGTGGACAACCTCAAGAAGCACATCGAGAACATCCACCGCTTCGGCCTGCCGGTCGTGGTCGCCGTCAATTCCTTCACCAGCGACACCGACGAGGAAATCAAGTTCATCCAGGACAAGTGCGCGTACCTGTCGGTGAAGATCGTCCAGGCCGACCACTGGGCCCAGGGCGGCGGCGGCGCCGCGGACCTGGCCCAGGCCGTCGTCGAAGTGGCCGAGAACACCAAGACCGACTTCACCCTCCTCTATCCCAACACCTGCACCCTTTGGGAGAAGGTCGGCATCATCTGCCGCGAGATCTACGGCGCCACCGACGTGCTGGCCGACAAGAGCCTGCGCGCAGAAGTTCCAGACCCTGCCAGGACGCGGGCTTCGGCGAGTTGCCCATCTGCATGGCCAAGACCCAGTACTCGCTTTCGACCGACCCCGGCCTCAAAGGTCGGCCCGAGGAAGTTCGACGTCCCCCTGCGCGACATGCCGCGTCTCCGCCGGGGCCGGCTTCGTCGTCGTCCTCACCGGCGACATCATGACCATGCCCGGACTGCCCAAGGTCCCCGCCGCCGAAGCGATCGACATCGACGAGAACGGCGAGGTCGTGGGGCTGTTCTAACGAACCGGAACGGCCTCCGCGCGGCTGTCTGCTTTGCAATCGTCCCTCGGAATCCAGCGGCCTTCGGGACGATTCGTTCCGTCTTTCGGCGAGATCCTTCCGCGGGAGATACAATGGCACTCCATCCACCCGCCTGAGGACGAAGACGATCATGCACCCGTTGATCGCCGAACTGATCGCCGCGCAGCCCGGTCATTACCGACGGCGCCTGGGGCACCCAGCTTCAGGCACGCGGCCTGGAGGTCGGGGCCTGCCCCGACGCCTGGAACCTCTCCCACCCGGAGCGGGTCGAGGAGGTCGCCCGGGCCTACGTCGAGGCCGGCAGCCAGATCATCCTCACCAACACCTTCGGCGCCAACCGCTTCATGCTCGCCCGGCACGAGCTGGCCGACAAGGCGGCCGAGATCAACCGCGCCGGGGTCGAGATCTCCCGCCGCGCGGCCGCCCGGACGCGCCAAGGTCTTCGCCTCGGTCGGGCCCGAGCGGCGTGATGCTCATGATGGGCGAGGTCCAGCCGCGAGAACGTCCAGGCGGCCTTTGCCGAACAGGCCGAGGCCATCGCCGACGCCGGGGCCGACGCGATCGTCCTCGAAACCATCTCCGATCCCGCCGAGATCGTGCTGGCCGTCGCCGCCGCCAAGCGGACCGGCCTGCCGGTGGTCGCCTGCATGACCTTCGACTCCGGCAAGGACCACGACCGCACGCTCATGGGCACCACGCCCGAACAGGCCGCCGCGAAGCTCTGCCGAGGCCGGGGCCGATGTGATCGGCTCCAACTGCGGCCAGGGGATCGAAGGCTTCGTTGACCATCGCCGCGCGGCTCCGCGCCGCCACCGACCGGCCCGATCTGGATCAAGGCCAACGCCGGCCTGCCGGAGAGTGATCGACGGCCGGACCGTCTACGCCCAGACCGCCGGAGAAATTCGCCGCCGTCGTCCCCCGCCTCGTCGAGGCCGGGGCGAACTTCGTCGGCGGCTGCTGCGGCACCACGCCCGAGTTCATCCGCGCCGTGGCCGCGACGCTGCAAACGTAGAGCAAATCGTCACCGGACCGCCGCGCTACAACAACGCTCCGCGGCCTTCCCCAAGGGAGCGCTGCTTCAGGCCTGTTGCGGCCCGAGGGATGGTCCAACGAGGGCGGCAAGCATAAGCCCGGTTTCCCGGCGAACAGCGGATGCGGCGGTTCGCCAATCACCACGGGTATCAATCATTCCTCCCCACACGCGGCTGAGAGAAGACGATGAACTCCCGCGAGCGAGTGCTCTGTGCCCTCAATCACCAGCAGCCCGACCGCGTGCCGATCGATTGCGGCGGCACGCGTCAGTCGGGCATCGCCGCCTCGACCTATCACCAGCTGAAGCAGCGGCTCGGCCTCAGCACGCCCACGCGGGTCTACGACGTCTACCAGATGCTGGCCGAGATCGAGCGGCCGGTCATGGAGCGGTTCGGAGCCGACTGCGTCGGCCTGAACCGGCCGGCCGTGGCCTTCGGCATCCGCAACGAGGGCTGGAAACCCTGGCGCATGTTCGACGGCACGCCGGTCGAGGTGCCCGGCGGCTTCAACCCGGTCGCCGACGACCACGGCGACCTGCTCCTCTTGGCCGCCGACGGCCGCCCGATGGCCCGCATGCCCGAGGGCGGATTCTACTTCGACCGCCTCGACAAATACCCCGGCGCGGCCCATGCCGATCCCGCAGACGCTCCGCATGCCGCTTCTCTCGCAGGAGGAATGCGACCACTTGCACGCCCAGGCCGAGGCCTACTGCCCAGAACACCGACTTGGCGATCGTCGCCGCGATGGGCCCGCCCTACGAGTTGTTCTTCGGCCTGGGCACGGGCGACTTCCAGGCCTGGATGATCACCCTGGCCACCGAGCCGGAGTACGTGCGACGCCCTCTACGACGCGTCTGGTCGACGCCTGGCTCGAGAACCTGCGGCGCTTCACGGCCGCCGTCGGCGACCGCGTCCAGATCCTCCAGTTCAACGACGACCTGGGCACGCAGGACGCCCCGTTCCTCTCGGTCCGCATGTTCCGCGAGCGGATCATGCCGTACTACAAGCGCGGGCTGGACTGGGTCCACCAGAACACGCAAGATGAAGGTCTTCATGCACAACGACGGGGCGATCTTCAGCTTTCTCCCCACGCTGATCGAGATGGGCGTCGACATCCTCAACCCCGTCCAGACCACCGCCGCGGGCATGGACCCGGTGAAGCTCAAGCGCGAGTTCGGCGACCAGCTCGTCTTCTGGGGCGGCGGCCTGCGACTGCCAGCACACGCTCGCCTTCGGCACGCCCGAACAGGTCGCCGCGCGAGGTCCGCGAAACCATCCGCATCCTCGCCCCCGGCGGCGGCTACGTGCTCGCCTCGGTCCACAATATCCAAGCCCAACGTGCCGCCGGAAAACGTGATCGCGATGTTCGACACGGCGCTGGGCAAACGCTAAACGCAAGCTCCAATGCTCGCGCTCGAGCTCCAGTCCTGGCGGTCTACTGCGACTTGTCAGCCCACGCGCTTAGGGGTATCCTTGCGGGCAGCAAAAGGGACCGCCATCCAGCGGGCCAGGGGTACAACCGCGGTGATGTAGGACGGCTGCGTGTTCCCCGATCTTGGTTGCTTTGATCGACATGTGAACAATGCCCGGACATCCACTCGTTCGGACGATGGTATGGCAGCACAATCGCCCGCGCCGCCGCAATGTCGTTCCTGCCGTCGCTTGCACTTTTCCACCTGGGTTGTCGCTGGAGTGGCGCTTGCCATCCTAACGCTGATCGTCATTCCAGGTAGAGTCAACAACCATGACGCTTTTACCGCTGCTCCCCTGTTTTACGAGCACGGTTGGCCGTTCGTCTTCTTAGACCGATTTGCGCCACCTCCGCCAGTGCTACCAGGCTCCGATTCGGATGCCATCGATTTCCTAAGGAGCGGACGAGAACGGGAAGGGCTTCGCTCGGGCTGGACCAGCGACGAATTATTAGGATGGTCGCAAGACGGGTTCTGCGCGCTCCGGGCCTTCCTGGTCGGACGAGGACAACTGGTCGTTCAGGGGCGAATTGGTTGTCTCCCTTGCCGGTCTGCTGTTGGACCTTGTGGTGGCCTTTGCGATCGTGGCTGCGGTCACGCTCCTCTACGAATGGTGGGCTCGCAGGCGCTGGCGGTGTTCCCTGCGATCCCTTTTAGTGGGCCTTGTTCTTGCCTCGCTCGCGTTTTCCTGGTGGCGATCTGCGGTCAGCACTAGCCAGCGAGAGTCGCGAGCGGTCGCGCCTTTGCGCAACAAAGGACTCGAGGTGGAGTCGCGTTGTGACGCACCCGTTTGGCTGCGCATTCTTTTCGGTGCGAATCATCTGCAGCCATTTCACTGCGTTGTCGCCATTCGCATTAACAGGTATGACGCACTTGGAGACTTGGTTGATCCCCCTCCGATTGCCGACACTGACCTGGAGCATCTAGACAAATTGTCCCACCTGCAGCACTTAGTGCTCAACGGTGCTTCCATTACCGATGCAGCCTTGGAAGGCATCAAGAGCCTGAAGGAATTGGAGGATCTTGTCTCTCAACAACACCCGAGTTACAGACGCTGGCCTGGAGTACATCCGCGACCTGTCGCGACTCCAATCCCTGTCTCTCAACAACACCCGAGTCACGGACGCTGGCCTGGAGTACATCCACGACCTGCCGCGACTCCGATTCCTGACCCTCGACAATACTCGGATCACCAGCACCGGCCTGCGCCACCTGCGAGGCCTACCGAAGCTGAACTGCCCCAGCCTCAACAACACACAGCTCACAGATGATGCATTGCCACACCTCGAGGGATTGCCAGACCTGACTTTCCTGTGGCTCGAAGGTACCGGAATAACGGATGCCGGAATGCCTCATCTGAAAGCGTTACCTAAACTCAAGACGGTCCGCCTCAGCGGCACAAGAGTCACCGATTCTGGATTGCGATACCTTGAGGGGGCGATCCAACTCGAAGAGCTGCAACTCAACGCTACCCGGGTTACCGGCGAAGGCGTCCGGAGGCTTCAACGGGCGCTGCCAAACTGCAAGATTGAATGGAAGGTCCGGTGGAAACCGCCAGCACCCCATGAGTCGTAAGGTCTGGCTATGCCGGCCCAATCGCAACGGCTGACCCTCCGTCCGCTTTCCGGGTTGCGACCGTTACGCGGAAAAGACAAGAAAACATGACGACCCTGCGAATCGCTCTTCTCCTCCCGCTTCTGGTCCTCAGCACATCCTGCGGACTCCGCGGCATCCTGCCCCAAGACCCGCCGGCCAGCGAGGGCAAGCTAGAGGTCAAAGAAATCTCGCTGGGCCGCGTCGGCCCGTCCCAGAATGAAATCCGCGTAAGCCCCGACCAGCGGCGAGTCGCGCTCAAAATCACCGCGGGCGGCAAAGAGCGAGTCCTCGTCGACGGCAAACCGGGGCCGGACTACGACACCGTGACCTTGGTAGCATTTTCGCCCGACTCCCAGCGCGTGGGCTACCTTGCCACGCGCAACGGCCGGCAATTCGTCGTGATCGACGGCGCGGAAGGCAAAGCGTACGAAGCGTGGGACCGCATGTATTTCCGTTTCAGCCCCGATTCCCGGCGCGTGGCCTTTCGGGCTCGGATCGGAGCCAGTGCGGTGATGGTCATCGACGGCGTTGAGGGGAAGCCGTACAAGAGCATCGGACCGCAGGAGTGGCCCGACGTGTTCAGCCCCGATTCCAAGCGAACCGCATACGCGGGCGAAATCGGCGGCGGTCCATGGGCGACCGTGGTCGACGGCGTGGAAGGAAAGCCCTACCGGTCCATCGACAGCTTGCAGTTCAGCCCCGACTCCCGGCGCGTGCTGTATGAGGCGAGTCGCGGCAATGCATACTTCGTGGTGGTCGACGGCATCGAGGATCGAGTTCGAACTGGTTTCGCTTCACGCTTCGGGCCATTTCAGCCCGGACAGCCGGCGAGTGGCCTATCGTGCGTCGCGAAACCCCACCATGCGCACCATGGTCGTAGACTCGGTGCCCGGCAAGGACTACGACGACATCGAGCTGCACCCCCTCAGTTTCAGTCCAGACTCGAAGCACCTGGCCTACGTAGCGAAGGTCGGCACGAAACAGTGCGTCGTCATGGACGGTAAAAAGGCCCCCTCTATAACCAGATCGAACGACCGAGGTTCAACCCGGATGGCAAGCTCGTGTACGCGGCCTTGGGGGACCAGGGGGTCGTCACCGTGTGCGAAGGCAAGGAAATCGCTCGGGGCCAGGTCGTTTTCAGCCCCGATGGGCAGCATTCGGCCTCGGCAGAGCAGCGCGGTTTGAAGTGGACCGTGGTGCACGACGGCAAGGATGGGCTGGAGCACGGCATCGGCGAAACCTGGCGGCACCCGCATCTTCTTCACCCCGGACTCCCGGCGAATGGCATATTCGGCGTCGCAAAGCCGGCAGATCGAGTTCGTGGTCGTCGATGGGGTGCAAAGTATCCGCTATCAGAATGTCGAAGTGGGCGATACGCCGTTCAGTCCCGATTCGAAGCACTTCGCCTATTGGGGCTGCCCCGCTTCCGGTGGCTGGCGCATTTTCGTCGACGGAGCCTACACGGAGACCTATGAAAGACCCGTCTCGAACACCAAGCTCGTCTTCAGCGGTCCTGACACGCTTCACGGACTGGCCGTGAGAAACGGCGAAATCCTCCGCGTGGAGATCAAGATTCTGCCCGGCGATGCAGCCGCCGACCGCTCCCCAGCACAGACCTCTGCGGCTCCAGCCGGCGCCTGATACCCAAGCAGACGCGTTCGCGGAAATCCGCCCGAATGGCCCACCAACCAGTCTTGAAATTGGGCCGTCAAGTATCGTAGAAATCTACTGGAACCATCGCCGCTGCCCCATCGTGCGATTCCTCCGCCCGCGGATCTGTCTCATGGTTCGGCCCGTTGCTTCTCGCCCTCAGTTCCCTGCCAATCGACGGCCCAGCATGCGCCTGGCAACATACACCATGTTCCTTTACTCCCTGTCCCCAAGCACCGTCGGCGTGCCACGTCTCTGCCCCTCCGTCCACGCTGCCTTCCGCAAATCCACCGCCAGTTCCCTCAGCAGCGGTGGGTACACTGGAAAAAACGGACCCCCGTTGACCAAAAACATCGTTTCACCCGGCAATCTGCGGCAAAGCCCCAGCCCCCACCAATGAGAATTCCTCGCAACCGTGACGTAACTTCCTCGGCTTTCAGTCCTCGGTTGAAGCATCCGTGGGGAGGCACATGTTGTAGCCTCGCCACAAGCGAGCAGAGCTTTCACCACACAGACTCGAAGACACGGAGGGAGACAGGGAGTAGTGGTGAAGACAAAGAGTAGTGGCCCGACGTTGGGACGGTGGAGGAGTTGCCGAAGTGCACCGCGTCCTGCGCTTCTCAGCGTCCCGATCGCAGACCGATCGGGGCTACGGACTTCTTCCGTATCACGCACGGATGTTGTCAGGCAGCGGGCTGCCTGACCTATTGCTCAAGAAGCAAAGAAGCCCGCATCGGCGATGCCGACACGGGCTTATCCCTGCGAACTTCGACAACTCGATTCGACTATGCGCCGACTCGACGGCGTTGCGCCGCTATCAGTCCCAATGCGCCAGGATGCCCCAGATGACAAGGCTGGCGGGCTCCGGAACGGCATTATTCGAAACAGGAGTGAAAGAGAGGTCGTCGTAGACAAACAACCCATCCGTCAGATTCTCGAGAACGATTTTACGGATGCCGAGAGGGTTCGATACCGAAAGCTCCGTCCAATTCTGGGTAGTCAGCGTGAGAACGTCGATCACACTGAAGTTGTGCCAGAAGGCAGTCACACGAAAAGTATCCGGCTGATTATACCCGGCGGCAAAGATCGAGACTTCACTCATCAATTGATCAAAGACGATGCCTTCCGCGTGATTATCGCTGGCCGCTCCAGAGTTGAAGGCGAGGAAATTCCTTCCGCTGTGGGCAGGAATGCTCCACGTGTAATCCCACACGACGGATCCCCGCGTGATGCCACCCGGAGGAATGAAATGCACTCCGAGGTAGGCGTACTCCTCGGTAAGCGGCGTCGTCAGGACGAAAAGATTCGCCCCGGGGACCTCTTCAAACGTGATCAGGCCGGCCGAAGCAGCGGAACTCCCCGCAATGGCGACAATCGCCAGCACGGACATGATGAGCATGTGTGAAGTCTTCATAGGTGTGTGCCTTTCGTTCGTACTCCTCGATCGTCTTCCAGACACCAGCAGGTCGGACGCAACATCCGCACGTTGCCTCAAGCAGGAAGGCCCCCGAAGAGCTATAGGCCGCTGACCATGCATTCCTGACGGAGGAACCGGGGGAAACGCTGAGAAAACCACAAGGGAAAACACCCATCGACACCTTATGCGTATACAGCACCACCCCACGAGAAGGAGATCGACACGGTCGTACGGCAGCCCACCAGGGGCGATTTGTGGCACTCCCGGCGTGCTCGACCTTCTTGACGCAAGTTTTTCGCTCTGCCCGGGGCCCCAATCGGCACAGATAGACAATCTCCTGCCGTCTGACCGAATGCGCCAGGTGGACTTTGTGCGGAGATTCCGCGTCCTTCGAAGCCCATTTCCGAAGCCCTATCGTCGCCGTTGGGGCCCGGCAGCGCGGGCTCTTCCACGGCCAGCGGGACAGCCAATAGTGCCACGATGCAAGAGTATCGAAAGCACGCTAAACGCGGCCAGACACAACCTTGGTGTCACTCGTGAGTGAAATGAGAGACAAGCGGCGAACTGATTGTCTGCGGCCACTGCGGGCACGCCGTCACCGGCGAGGTGGTCCGGAAGAAACTCAAGTCGGATGGTGTTTGCCGGCACACCTTCTACCCGAGGGACACCTGCCGCCAGTCGGCACCGGGGCCGAGTATCTCAAAGAATCCGGTTGCGACGTGTACGCCCGATCAACCGGCCCAATAGCCGCGACGACGCAGCGCCCGGCCCAGACATGCCATGACCGCGGCGCTGAACAGCATGACAACCGTCGCGGGCTCGGGAACCGTCTGCACCACGACGCCGTACATGTTCCGTCCGGCGTTGTCGGCCTGAAGGAGACTGAACGTGCCCGCCGGATAGTCCTTCCAGTAGACCGAGAAATAATTGTCGATGTCCCCGTCGGAACTTTCGTCGAGCGAGACTTCGTCCGGCACGCCTGGATTGGCGGAACGGTTGAGTCCGGCCGTGGTCAGGTTCCACTGTTGGTCCAAGATCCACTGCATGTGAGTCCCGTCGAACGTGGGCGGATTGGCGCTGCTGCCATCCGACAGGCGATTGTCGATGAGCATGTAGACGCGGACCGAAGTGCTGACGGACACGTCCAGCCGATAACCGGTGTTGTCGCGATTGTCATTGCCGGACATGATATAGTCGCCGCCCACGAGGTAGGCGGGAATCGGCAGGTTGTTGGCGGCATTGTTTACATACCGATGGTTACGATCGACGTATGTGGGGGCGAGGTCGCCAAAAAGGCCGGCCGTGTAAATTGCTCCCACCGCCAGGCCGGGCACGGGCTCGTTCGCCACGGTAACGGCCCAGGATTGACCCGTCCATTTGGCCGCGATCGTATCGGTGGCCTCATTGTCGCCGCCGGTTTCAACCACATTGGTTATTGTTTCCGCCGACATCACTGCCGGACACGCCACCCAAAATGTTAGGACCATCGCACAGTGGATGCGCCGGCTCATGCGGTACCCCCGTGATGTGAATGATTCTGATGGGTGCACGACTTCCTTGGCGTCAGCAAACGAGGACGCCTGCCCCGCCTATCTTACGAAGAACTCGCCGGATTGCCAGAACTCCCGTCCAGAAATTTCGGCGAGGACCCTGCAATATGGGTTATGGCTGAATGATCCTCTAGACTGCCCGACGGCGGAGGCAGTCCCGAACGGGACGGGTGGCACGCGCACCGCGCACTTGACGCCCTACGATGACTGCTCTGGACTTCTGCGAAGAGCGTGCTCAGCCACCGCGGGCCATCAAGTTCGTTGCTGTTCTTCGCGCAGGGCCTCCAATTCGGCGATGGATTCGAAATCCTTTGGCCGGCCCGCGGCGCGCTTCACGTGAATCAAGGTGTCCAGATCGAGGCAAAGAAATTCGACGCCAAGAACGTCGATCTTGATCGAGTGCGACTGCAACTGCTCGTACGCCCCGCCGCCGATGATCTCGCCCAGCACATCAAGGTCGCCCAGGGCCGTGACCAAGGTGAAGTTCAAGCCGTGCGCAATCGTCTCCACGTCCCAACGGAAGGGCAGCCCCGGAGGAGCGCCGCGCAGGTACGGCGATACGGAAGCGAGTGCTCTCGCAAGCCGGGAGATGTTGTCGGGCGTGCGACGGTAGACGATATCGACGTCCTGCGTGAACCTCGCCGATCCGTGCGCGGTCGCCGCCAGCCCGCCTATGAGGATGAACTCAACGTTTCCCTCAGCCAGCAAACGCAGCAAACCGTCGAAATCCGTCATGACCGGCGTCTTGCCTCGCGCATCGCCTGCTGCAAGTGAGCGCTGAAACGCTGCATCTGCTTGAGCGTGAGAAACCGCTCATCGTAAGTCCGCTTGAGGTTCTCCCGCAGCAACGTCCGGTCAACGTCACGTTTGTAGGCTTCGATCACCGGATCGGACCAATCGCGCCGGACATCGTCAATCATATCCCTACTCCAATCAGTCGGAGCGGCCGGATTTGAACCGGCGACCCTCTGGTCCCAAACCAGATGCGCTAGCCAGACTGCGCTACGCTCCGATAACACTACGGACAACATCAGCACGCCCAGGGTTCCACACGCCCAGAATTCGATGTGGGAAAACCCCGCATGCCACCTCTCCCGCAGAATCGGCACCCCCCACACAGACGGGGCACCAACAGCGCATTTCATCCTACCTGCTGAGGCGAGAATTGGCAATCCGCGCCGCGGCGCGACGGCCGGTGGCTGCCCGGCCGGCAAAGGGCGATCAACCCGCCTGGTTCCGCGTCTGAGGCTGCACCGCACCACACAGGTGAGCGCGGAGCCGCTCGAATTCCTCGTGGCCGGAGAACTGAATGACGAGTTTTCCCCGGCCCCGCGCGTTGTGCGTCAGCTTGACACGCATCCCCAGCGCCGCGCGGAACTCCTGCTCCAATGCGGCCACGTGCTCGCTCGTCACGCGACGCGCCGGAGTCGCGCTGCCGTCGCGGTCCACGAGGCCCAGCGGTTCGGCGTCGGCCTGGCGCGATCATCTCCTGCACCATCGTCTCGGTCTGACGCACGCTCAGCCCTTCGGTCTGGATGCGCGTGGCAGAACGCGACCTGCTCGCGCTCGTCGCCCAACGGCAAGAGCGACCGGGCGTGGCCTTGGGTGATCTTCCCCTGGCGCAGGCGCCTGTTGCACGGACTGCGGCAGTTCCAGCAGGCGGATCAGGTTGGCGATCGTCGAGCGGTCGAGCTTCAGCCGCGAGGCCAGTTCCTCCTGCGTGCAGCCGTACTGCTCCAGGTAACGCTGGAACGAGGCCGCCTTTTCCAGGGCGTTCAGGTCCTTGCGGTGCAAGGTTCTCGACGATCGCCAGCTCGGCCAACTGCCGGTCGTCGGCCTCGATCACCTGGACCGGCACGTCGGTCCAGCCGGCCTTGCGCGGCCGCGCGCAACCGCCGCTCGCCGGCCACCAGCTGGTAGCGATCGCCCACCGGCGCACGACCACCGGCTGCAACAGGCCGTGGGTCTGGAGGCTCTCCGCAGAGCGACTCGGATTTCTTCCTCGTCGAACTCCTGGCGGGGCTGATAAGGGGTTGCTCGTCGATCCGGGCAGATCGCCGACGCGCAGCGCGCTGGAGATCGCCGCCGGGGGCCGGCGTCTCCGCGGCGGCCGCAGCGTCCACCGCGTCGCGCCCGTACGAACCGGCGAAGGCCGCCTGCCGGTTCCTCGCGCCACGGCCCGTCGCCTCGATACCCGAGGCAGATCGCGAACGCGTCCTCTAGCGGACTGGCGCTCGACCCGCTCGCCGCGTCTTCCTTGCCAGGCGCGCGACCCAGCAGGGCCTCCAGACCTCGTCCCAGTCGTTTCTCTCTAGTCACGTTCCAGTACCTCCATGCAGAGTTCCACGTAGGCTCGGGCGCCGCGGCACCGCGGGGCATAGTCGATCACCGACAGCCCGTGGCTGGGCGCCTCGGACACCGCCACGTCGCGGGGAATGACCGTCTGGTAGACGATCTCCCCGAAGAATTCGCGGACCTCAGCCTCGACCTCGTGGGTCAGCTCCAGGGTGTGGTCGTACATCGTCAGCACAATGCCGCCGAACTGCAGCTGGCCGGCCTGCGTCTCCATCACCTCGCGGATCACTTCGATCATCTGCGCCAGCCCTTCCATGGCGAAGTACTCGCACTGGATCGGCATCAGCACTTCGGTCGATGCGGCCAGGGCGGTTCGCGTGAGCGGGCCGACCGAGGGCGGGCAGTCGATGAGCACGAAATCGTAGCCAGTCGAGCCCCATCGCCAGGTAATGGCGAAGCCGGGCCGACTGGCTTTCGTCCCCCTTGGCCAGCGCCTCGACGTCGCGAAAGGTCCGGCTGCCGGGCAGCAGGTCCAGCCGCGCGGGCCGGGCTGGCAGAGCGACTCGCGCGAGGGGAGTGCCCGCGACCAAGGGATGGCAGTCGGTCGGCGCCTGACCCAGTCCGGTGGTGGCGTTGCACTGCGGATCGAGGTCGACCAGCAGGGTGCGCGATGCCGGCCTTGGCCAAACCGGCGGCCAGGTTGATGGCGGTGGTCGTCTTTCCCACGCCCCCCTTCTGATTGACCACGCACAAGATCCGACCCACGAGAGGCCTCCTTGCCTCGAACAGCGCCGAATCGGCGGCAGAGCGGATTCTAGCAGGGTCAAGCCCCGGGAGGAAACGTCAGTTTGGAGGGCTGGCAAGTAGGAGCCTGGCCTGCGGCCTCCTGGCGGTCGGCGTGCGTTCTGCCGTCCAGCCGCCCGAGCGGCTCCCGGCTCAGAACCCAGCCACCGATTCGGACGCGCCTCCCATCGTACGCAACTCGCGCTAACGGGGCTTGCCGGTTGCACCGCGGCAGATTCCGCGTTTCACGTGAAACAGGCAAGAGGCGGGAATTCTGAGCGTCGTACGGCCCGCACCGGACGGGCAGCCCCGCGCGGGTCTCTGCCCGGCCTCCGTCGCCGCGATTCTCGCCGCGTCGCGATGCCGATGCTCCCGTTCGGCGCACCCGTCCACAGGTTTCCCGTGAAACGCAGCTCCGCTACAAGCCGCACTTTCGGTAGAAGCCGGTTTCACGTGAAACCCGGCACGCCGCGCACAGCCCGCAGCACCCGAGCAATCTCAACCGCCAGGGCACTGCCTGATCAAACCGGGTAGCAACCTTCACTCCAGCGGATTGATCACCAGCCCGCTGAGCAGCTTCGGGTAGAAGTAGGTGCTCTTGGCCGGCATCCGTTCGCCTTGCCATGCTGATCGTGCGGACGTGGTCGACCGTGGCGGGCATGACCAGGGCGGCCAGCGGGTAGCGGCCCGCGCTCGAGCCCTCGACGACCTCCTCGACCAGGTGGACGTAGTCGTGTTGGTCTTGTCGTCCGAGCCGGGCTTGTGGCCGAGGAGCGTTTCGACGCACCAGGCGGTGCAGGATGCTCACGCCCAGGCTCCGCCATTGCGGGTTGTGGTCGGTGGCCAGCTGCGGCCATCTTGGCGCGGCCGGCGTCGGTCAGTTGCGGCGATCGTCCAGCGCTGGTCCTCGCCGCGTGTAGAGGCCGAGCGTGCCCTGGTCGCCGCTCGTCTCGACATCCTCCCAGACGGTCGGCGCGCGTCCGGCCCCTGGCCCGCGTCGCGCGCGGTGAAGAGCGTCGCCGAGCTTCGGCCGAGCTCCTCGGCGGTCAGGTCGGGCAGCGTCCTGAACAGCCGGTGCGTGGGCAGGACGACCAGGCCCGGGTCCTCCATGGCCACGAACATCATCAGCACGTAGTTGGCCGGGTGCTCGGGCTTGAGGAAGCCCGAGTCGTAGACCTCGTCGCGGTACTTGCAGGCCGTCTCGTAGCGGTGGTGGCCGTCGGCGATGAAGATCGGCTTGGGGCCGATCTTCGCCGGCCACCGCGGAGATCACGGACACGTCGGTCACCGGCCACAGCCGATGCATCACGCCCAGGTGGTCGACCGCCTCCAGCGGCGTCTGTCCGGCGATGGCCGCGTCCAGCAGCGCGTCGGTCTCCAGCTCGGGGTCCGGGTACAGGCCGAAGATCTGGCTCAGGTTCGCCTTGCAGCACCACGGTGAGCATCAGCCGGTCGAGCTTCGGGCCGGGCATGGTCTGCTCGTGCGGAAAGACCTGCCCTTCGCCGAACCGCGAGAGCCGCATCCGGGCCATGAAGCCGCGGCGCACGTAGCTGCCGGCCCTCGGCCGTCGAACTCCTGGTGGTAGACGTAGATCGCCGGGTCCGCCTCCTGGAACAGCACGCCCTCGATCGCGCCAGTTCTTGAGGAACCGCGCGGCCCGGGTGTAGCGGTTGTTCGCCTCGTCGTCCGCCCGGCTCGATCCGGTTGAGGATCAGGCGCACGACGTTGCACGGGTGCTTCTCGTAGAGCTCGTCCTGCAAGCTCCGGGCCGATCACGTCGTAGGGCGGCGCGACCACGTCGCTCAGCGAGCCGACGTGGCCCAGGTCGTAGCGGATTCCGCGAAAGGCTTGAATTTCGGGCATGGCGAAGCAACTGCTGCATCGACTGGGATGGAGAGAAACGGGTCAGCGCTCGAGAAGCCCAATGCCGGAAGCTCGGCGAACGGCAAATCCTGCCCAGCGGCCTGACCGTCGCTGCGCACGCCACTGTCCATCCCTAGCCTTCGATCGCCGCATACGCAATCTAGTACCGATAGTGCTCCGGCTTGAACGGCCCTTCGACCGAAATGCCCAGGTACTCGGCCTGCTTCGGCGTGAGCTTGCGTGAGCTTCACGCCGAGCTGGTCGAGGTGCAGCCGGGCGACTTCTTCGTCGAGCTTCTTCGGCAGCAGTGCACGCCCAGCGGGTACTTCTCGGGCTCGGTCCACAGGGCCAACTGGGCCAGCACCTGGTTGGT
The DNA here is from genome assembly GCA_963736495.1 of Pirellulales bacterium. Classification (GTDB taxonomy): domain Bacteria; phylum Planctomycetota; class Planctomycetia; order Pirellulales; family Thermoguttaceae; genus CAVTPL01. The sequence goes on from CAVTPL010000007.1 coordinate 280,401, forward strand.
GAACGAGTTGGACATCACGAACGACGGATGCCCTTCGGCGCAGCCCAGGTTCACCAGCCGCCCCTCGGCCAGCAGGAGGATCGAGCGGCCGTTGGGGAGCGTGTACTTGTCCACCAGCGGCTTGATGTTCGTCCGCTCGATGCCCGGCGTGCGTGTTCAGCCAGGCGACGTCGATCTCCAGGTCGAAGTGGCCGATGTTGCAGACGATCGCGCCGTCGGGCATCTTCTCCATGTGCTCGCCGCGGATGATGTCGCAGCAGCCGGTGGCGGTGACGAAGATGTTGCCCTGCGGGGCCGCGTCTTCCATCGTGGTCACTTCGAAGCCTTCCATCGCCGCCTGCAGGGCGCAGATCGGGTCGATCTCGGTGATCAGCACGCGGGCGCCGTAGGACCGCATCGAGTGGGCGCAGCCCTTGCCCACGTCGCCGTAGCCCGCGACCACCACGACCTTGCCGGCGATCATCACGCCGGTGGCCCGCTTGATGCCGTCGGCCAGCGACTCGCGGCAGCCGTAGAGGTTGTCGAACTTGCTCTTGGTGACCGAGTCGTTGACGTTGATCGCCGGGAAGAGCAGCCGCCCCTGCTTGGCCATCTCGTAGAGGCGGTGCACGCCGGTGGTCGTCTCCTCGCTCACGCCGAGGATGCCTTCGGCCATCCGCGTGAACCGCGTGCGGGTCCTCGGCCAGGCTCCGCTGGAGCGTCGTCAGCAGGGCCCGCTCCTCCTCGTGACCGGCCTTGCTCGGATCGGGCACCGCGCCCTTCTTCTCGAACTCCACGCCCTTGTGGACCAGCAGCGTCAGGTCGCCGCCGTCGTCCAGCAGCAGGTTCGGCCCCTCGCCGTTCTCGAAGCTCTGCACCTGGGTCAGGATGTTGTCCCAGTAGTCCTGCAGCGGCTCGCCCTTCCAGGCGAAGACCGGAACGCCGCGCGCGGCGATCGCGGCGGCGGCCTGGTCCTGGGTCGAGTAGATGTTGCAGCTCGTCCAGGTGACCTCCGCCCCCAGCTCGACGAGCGTCTCGATCAGCACGGCGGTCTCGATGGTCATGTGCAGGCAGCCGGCGATCCGCGCCCCGGTGAGCGGCTTCGCCGGGCCGTACTTCCGGCGCAGGGCCATCAGGCCGGGCATCTCCTTCTCGGCCAGCTCGATTTCCTTCCGGCCCCACTCGGCCAGCGAGATGTCGGCGACCTTGTACGGCAACTTCTTCTGGACCGTAGACACAAACATATCCTCCTATAGGGGGTGAAGAGGCCAGCGCTGCGTGCCGATCCCGAGTTCGCAACCACGGCCGGTCAGCCGCTGCTCAACCCGATTCTGTCCCGCGCTGGCACCTCGACCGAGACCGGTCAGCCTTGCCATGATACGAACACACCCCTCTGAATGGCAAGGGGCCCAAGACACGACTTGCGTATTGCCTTCCGGGCAACCAAGAAACCCGCGTCATTCTCATCCCAGCGGCAGTTCAACGAGTTGCCGCGCATGCCGGCCCTTGCTGGCGCCAGTACGACCGAACTCAGTAAGAACCTGTCCCAGAATTGCTGGTGCGGCCCTCTACGGCCGGAGAATCGCAGCACCTCCAAAGGTTTTGGTATCTCGGCTCTAAGTCGCCTTCGTTCCGTCGTCACGGGGCCAGGCGCGATTCAAAGCCTCGCGCGCCGCTGCCACGAAACGCCGCACGAGCGCCGGGTCTTTGACGCCCGGGCTAGACTCCACCCCACTTGCGGTATCCACGGCGATCGGCCAGACCGCCTCCACCGCGCGGCCCACGTTCTCCGCCGTCAGTCCTCCGGCCAAAACCATCGGAGGATGCCAAGGCTCCAAAGGATACCCCGCCAACACCGACCAGTCGGCCACTCGTCCCGTTCCACCGTACTGATCCTTCTGAAGCGAGTCGAGCAGGCACAGGGCCGGCACACATGCCAGCCGACGGCACTCCTGGAGATAGGCAGCCACCGGCCGCAAGCCGTCGCCACCCACCCGAAAGGCCCGAAGCAGCTTTCGAGGACCCAGTTCTGCCAGAAACTCCGGGCGCTCGTCGCCGTGGAGCTGGACCCAATCCAGCCCCAGTCGCTCGCAGGACTCCAGCACCTCGTCGACGCTTGAGTTGACAAATAATCCCACCTTAGAGACGTGGGCCGGAAGACACTCCACAATCCGCGCCGCACGCGCGGGGATCCACGTAGCGAACGCTGGCGGGAAAGAAGTTGAACCCGACCGCGTCGGCCCCCGCCTCGGCCGCCGAGCGCGCGTCGTCGACCGTGTTAATCCCACAGATCTTGATGCGAAACATCGTCCCCGCCACAAACCTCCGTCGTTCCAGCCGAATCGATCTCCCACGCCATCTTCTCAAGCTCCCGGCGGCCGGGGTCGATGTCGATTGCGAGGGAGACAATCCATCCCAAGGGTCGGGGTGTGCGCAAACCAGGCTGCAAGCTCCCCCCCGACCCCTCCATGGTACTCGCTCTGATCCGGCATGGGAATGATGGCACCGCGCCGCACTCAAACAGCGTCAAACGCAACGACCCCCGTCCGATGGGCGCGTCTGGGGCTCTGTTGCCTCGCGTTTGCCACGGTCGCGGTTTTGACTTGGCGGGTGCGCGGGCCGGCCCCTGCTGGTGCTCCGACGTACACGTCGCACGCGGTCGTATGGTTCCCCCGCGGCGAGGCAACCGACCCGATGGCCACCGACCGAGAGCCTCCGCAAATCGACGACGACGATTTGGCCGCCGTCCTCAAACAGCTCGATACGTTCGGCGACGCCCGAACCGCAGCCACTCCGGCTGCCGACTGCCTCGTGCCGCTGCGCGAGCGTTTGACCGTGACCACCAGCGAAACCTCGCAAGACCATGGTAGAGAGGTCGCGCTGACTTATGCCGATACCGATCGCGGCCGCGCCGTCGCCGTGGTAAACCTTCTCGCAGAGCGACTGGCCAGCCGCTACCGTACGACGGGCCCAGGCCCCGCAGCCGGCAGCAGCACGGCGAACTGGAACGGCGCGCATCAAGATCTTGCCCGAGCGCGCGGCCAGTTCGACGCTTTTCTCGAGGAGCATTTCCGCCGCCAGAATATCGCCGCCGAGGAGGCCGCCGGTGACTTGGCAACGTCGATCCCCCCAGCCCCCGCGACCGGGACGGCTCCCGCCGCACGGCCCCGCGCAGTTCCCGTCAACCCGGTCGAGAACCCCGAGTGGACCGAATTGAACGAGCTGCTGCTGAGGTTGCGCCACCATCGCTCCTCGCTGCTGGTGGTGCGCACGGCTGCCCATCCCGAAGTGCGAGAGATCGAAGGGCGGATCGATGCGGCGGTGCGCCGCCTCGATGCCCTGCCGCGCTATCTGGGCAACGCGCCCGAAGTGGCCCCAACGGCAATCTCCGCCGGCCCCGTGCCGGCCGCTCCTCCCGCTTTCGAGCGCGCCGCCAGGCTTCTCGATGCACTCACTCGCCAGCAACTCAGTGACGCACAGGCGTATCGGCAGCACAAGGCACAGATCGACCGGGCAACCCAGGCGAGCAATCGCACGTTGGCCGCTGAGCGAGCCTCCTGGCAGGCCGCACCTCATCAAGCCCCGCGCGTGCGTCTGGCCGAGCAAGCCGCTGTCGAGCAAGGCGGGCCGGCTCGCGGCGCAAAGCCGATCTGGCTCGTCGCGCTCAGCGCGGGCCTGGTCGCTTGCGGAGCGGTGGCAATGATCTCGTCGGGCGCAGCGATCGACGTACCGCTGGGCAGTCCATCGCAGGCCGCCGCCGCACTCTCGCTCCCCGTGTTGGGAACGGTTCCTTCACTGGAAGCCATTGACCACGGTCGGCTGAGCACGCGCGGAGCACACCGTGCTCGTTGGGCATGCATCTTCGGAGGAATCACGGTGCTTGCCATCATGCTGGCAGTCGTCCTCGCATAGGCCGACAAGTCCTCCAGAATGTAGTGGAGCCAATGGCCCCGACGTGCCGAATGGGTGGATGAGGCGTGCTCTTCCGCCAATCAGACCCAAGAGGGGGACGGGAGCGTCTGCACATCCCCGCATCGAGCGGACCCAACAGGGAAGATGGGTATGTACGAATCGTTCTTCGGTATCAAGGAACGGCCCTTCGCATCCGTGCCGCGCGTCGACCAATATTTCCCCGCCGCGACGATCGAAGCCACCCGGCAAACGCTGCTGCGGTGCATCCAGCGCGGGGAAGGGGCCGCGATGGTCGTGGGACCGTCCGGGATCGGCAAAACTCTGCTCTGCCATCTGCTGGCCGAGCAACTCCCGCGATCGCTTCAATCCGTGCTCCTCACCAGCGGCCGCCTGGGATCGCGGCGCACGCTGCTGCAAGCGATCCTGCACGGCTCGGGCCAGCCCTATCGCGGCATGGACGAGGGGGAATTGCGCCTGGCGTTGGTAGACTACTTGACCTCCGCGCAGAACTGTCCCCAGGGAATCGCGCTGCTGGTCGACGAAGCTCATACCCTCCCGCTGCGGTTGCTCGATGAACTCCGCATGCTCACGAATCTCGTGGCGGCGGGCCATCCGCGCGTTCGCCTCGTGCTCGTGGGCGGCACGACCCTGGAAGAGCGTTTCGCCAGCCCCAAACTCGAGTCGTTCAGCCAGCGGCTGGCGGCCCGCTGCTATTTGGAGGCTTTCAACCGCCGCGAAACCGAAGACTACATCCACACGCAGCTCAAGCGCGTCCAGGGTGATGCCGCCGCGTTGTTCCCGTCCGATACCTGTCATGCCGTATATCGCGCGACCGACGGTGTCCCGCGTTTGGTCAATCAACTCTGCGACCACGCGATGCTGCTCGCCTACGTAGGCGGCAAGCACCGGATCGAGGCCGCGACCATCGAGGAATCGTGGGCCGATTTGCAGCAGCTTCCCGCCCCATGGGCGCAGCAGGCAAAGGTCGCGAAGACCGAGGGGGGCGTGATCGAGTTCGGCGGTCTGGACGACGAATCCGAGCCGAGCCCCGCCGCGCCAGCGCCGGCGGCAGCCGCGGCGCCGAGCGAACCAGCTCTGCCAGCAATTCCCCCCTCGCCTTCGATCGACGACCTGCCCCCCTCGCCTTCGATCGACGTCGAGATGGCCTCGCCCGAGTCGCTCTCCCACCTCGATCGCCTCGAAGCCATGGTTTCCGAGGAACTGAGCGACGACTTCCAACCCGCCGGTTCGATCAAGCCTGAGATCGAGTTGATCTTCGACGATCCTTCCAGCCCCCTGAGCGAAAGCTTCGAGCAGGAGGAGATCATCGTCGATCGCTACCTGGCCGCGATTCAGCGGCGCCGTAAACAGCGATCCTCGGCCGAGAGCCCGGAAAGCGAAGGCCGGCAGGCCGACACGGTATCGCTGCGGCGACTGCCGATTCGCGAGCCGATCGAGGAAGAACTTGCCGAAGTAGTCGTGGAAGACGAGTGCGATATCGAAGAACGCGCCATCGCGCATCGCATCCTCCCCGTTCACCGGCAGGAATACCGGCAACTCTTCGCACGGCTCCGCCGCGGATGAGCAAGCCGGCAAGCGTCGGACCGGAAACAGTAAGGCAGCGTCGTGCGCGGGACAAACAAGGCAGACTCGGCCGATGACCCGATTGCTCGAAGCCCTCCGGCAGATCGACGCGCGCCAGGACGCCACCCCCGGCCCAATCCCGCCGGCCGCTGCGCACCGTTGCGAGGCATCCCTCCAGCTCCCACCGCTTGAACAGCCCGACTTGGAGCCCTTCCTTCAAGCCTCGCTCGACGCCTTGGAAACGCTTATTGCGGAACCGATTCTGCCGCGAAAGCCCACGAAGCCACTGCCCAACGACATCGTCCCTCGCGTCCTCCCCTCGCAGCAAGAGGAGGCAGCGAGCCCAAGCACCGTTGCCCCCCCGCAGCAAATCGCCGAGGACCTTCCTGATCGGCAGGCCCCGCCACGGCAAATCGAAGACCTTCCTGATCGGCAGGCCCCGTCGTCTCGGCTCCCACAATCGCCCTACGGGGAGTTGGCTGCGAGTGTGAGCGAGCGATCCGGCGGCCGGGCTGCGATCCTCTTCGCCCATCCCGAGGGCCTGGAAGTCGGGACGGGGATGCTTGCTTCGCTGGCGGCGGCCCTCTCCCAACGGACCTCACACGAGGTTCTCGTCGTCGACGCCTCATGGGGCGACGACTCGAGGGAACCAACCCCCGACGAAGCGCCGGACGCGGAGACTTCGTCCCAGCCCACCGGTTTCCCAAACGTGCGTCTGCTGTCGCTCGGCGGCACGGCCCCGCACGCGATGCCCGAGCTGCTCTCACGGCTTCGCAAGGCCTACCAGTTCGTGCTCGTCGGCGCCTCGCCGCAGAGCCCAGCCAGCCTGGCAAAGGCCTGCGACGGCGTGTGCCTGGTCGTGCAGGCCGGCTGCACGGGTCGGCGCTCCGCACGCCGCGCCGCGCGCCGCGTTGCGCAGGCCGGTGGGCAACTCTGGGGATGCGTGATCGTCGAGCCGTGCTAATGCCGCTTGCAGGAAGTTCTTTCCTCCCCTGCGGCACCACACCCAGAACCGAACGCTCTTTCATCCCTTGGGCCGCGCCGCAAAGCGCCGCGACTGCTCGGCAATGTCCACCCCCGCGTGGTCGCTCCAATCGGCCAACAGCCGAGCGAAGACCGGCCCCGGCATGCCGCTGCTCACCGGCCTGCCCTGGAAACGCGTCACGGGCAGCAGGCAAAAAGGCGTGCTCGTGAGCAGTACCTCGTCCGCAGCCGCGACTTCTTCCGGCCGTATCCTCCGCTGAACCGCGGGAATTCCCCGACGCGCCGCCAACTGCCGCACCGCGGCCAGGCTGATACCGGGCAGAACCGTGGTTTCGGGCGGCGAAACCAGCCCTTCTGCCTCAGTGTAGAGGACGAGATTGGCCGTCGATGCCTCGGTAACCCATCCCTCGCGGTCCAAGAGCACCGCCCGCGCCCCGGGATCGATTCGCGACGCCTGCCGATCCGCCAGGAAATAGTGCATCCGGCTGCGACACTTCACGCTCGGCGGCCAACACTCCGCCGGCACCTGCTGGATCGACGTGACCGCCAGAGCTTGCCCCCGCTGGTACTTCTCCGCCCAGAGATGAAACGGTAGAGCATACGTGTGCATGCAGACCGTGGGCCCTCCCGATCCACCGTCGTCATAGGCGGCGTACACGCCGGGAGTCACAAGGATCGACAAGCCGAGATCGTCCCCCGGCCCCAACAACGCGTGGTTGCGCACCGCCAACTCGCCAGCCACTTCGACCAGCTCGCGGCGGCTGACGCCCGGATCGATGCCGACGAGTTCCAGGGAATGCGCCAGGCGCGCCAGATGGTCCTCCAAGTGAAACACCCTGCCGGCGAAGGTCCGCAACTGCTCCGCCACGGTCGCCCCCTGCACGAAGCCGGCGTCCACCAGCGACAGCATGACCCCCGACGCGGGAAGCATTCGACCGTTGAGATATGCCAGTGGCTCGCCCATCACTGTATTATGGCGCGGCGCCGGCGGCACGGCTACGGCACGGATGCACCGCCCGCGGCGGCGGCCGGCTCTCGTGGCTCGGCGGCCCGTGCACCGCTGCCGTCGCCGGGTGTCTCGAAACCCGCATACCCTGGCAAGCGCGCACGTAGCGACGGGGCCGAGAGATACCGCATCCAAGAGTGGTCTTTCCCCACTTCGCAGCCCAGCGACAGCATCTCGAGCTTTTCGGCGTCCGGCCCAACCGACGCGCAACCGACTCCGACGAAGCCGAGAGCGTCCGGCCCGCGCCGGCCGTACAGCCGCCGGTACCATTTCAGCGCCGGATCGAGAGAATTCACGGTAATCAGCATGCGATCGACCTGCCCAAGCGCCTGCCGGTCGCTTCCGCAGGGCGCGAGCGACCCGCGGTCGGCGGCCGCGGCAACCAACACCACGCGCAGCGGCGCCGCGCGTGGTCCCGCCTGGGGTCGAGGCGTCGTAGCCGAAGCGCCCCGCGCATGGGTTTCCAGCGCCACCAGGATGGTCCGCGCTCCGAAGCTATAGCCGATCAGGCTCAGAGGAACGCCGGACGGCATCTCCTCCAGCAGCCGAGCCATGGGGTGGCTCTCCTGCAGTCCCCGCGCCGCCTTGGCTTGCGCATCGGCGCGATGGCGGCTGTCCGTGCGCTCCGAGGGCCACGACCAGATCGCAAACCGAAACGCACGGCTACCGGCGCCCTCGACAAGCGCCTTGCGCAGCGCCAGCCTTCGTGTACTGCTTCGTTCGCCGTGACGCGGTTGCCGTGCACGAAGATCACGGTCGGCAGGCCGCGCGTCTGCCGGAAAAACGCCGCGCGGTCCGAGTTCCGCCAGGCGCCCTCCGCCGTATACTCCCAGAATTCCGGCTCGCCGCCCGACGCGAGCGAGCACCCGCTCAGGTGGCGCGTGCTAATCAGCCAGATGGGGCTTTCGGAATCCGCAGCCGGCGCGCCTTGCACGGGCATCGCGCCCAGAAGGATCGTCGCCAGAACCGCCACGGTCGGCCAGTGCCTTGCACGGGGGATGGTCGACACAACGGTGGTCAACGGCGAGGCGCCCATGGTGCACTCTCTCAGAGTCCAATAATGCCTTTTGATTGAACGGCCGGCATTCCTGCTCCAAACCGTCCTACTACTGGGCTCACGATTGCCGTCCTCGCAAAGGAGCCACGGAGGGTTGGCGCGGCGAAAAACACGGTTCGCGGTTCCACTCCACGATAGCCCAGGAAAGCCCTTGGGGAAATGTAACTCCTGATCTACGTATAGGGAAGGAAAGTAGTCCCTCGCAGGGGACGGTCAACCTTCTCGGCGGCGGCAAACTCGCTGTGAATCGCCAGCTCGTTTCGGTCGCGACAACGAGATTCTCCCCGTCAGCCGGAACGGGGCGGATCCTCGCGATCGGCGCGAGTGGCCATCGGCAGCAGCATTCCTGGTAACCGTTCACGGCCCGGGAAACGAAGCGGACAGGTCCACGTTTTCGGTCAGACGTCTATTGTGATGACGGAGCCTTGCGGCCGAAAGGTGGACCAGCCCCCGGCCGGCCGTGAACGGTTACCCTCTGCTGGAACCCGAATCAGACCGGCCCCGGCAGCCCATGAACGGTTGGGACGGGGCAATCGCCGACCGTGGTGAAAAAAAACGTCGTGTTTCGTTTGCACATCAGATGGCGTGTTGTAGAGTTGCTAGGCGAATTGCAACCCGACGGAGCGAGAGAGATTGGACGGGAGATGCTTAGAATGAAGAAATTGATGACTTTGGCGGCGATCGGGACAGTGATAGTCGGCGTAGGTGGTTGCCGCTCCTGCGACCGGCTCTTCCGAGGCTCGGCGGTCAGTGCGGTTCCGACCGCAACCGTAGCCGCCGCCGGCTGCTGCCCCGAAACGTGCGTGGAAGCGTGCGCGACTCCCGCAGTCGCCCCTTGCGCCGGCGACCATGGTGGCTCCGGGCGCAGAACTGCTCCCCGCCCCCCGCTAACCCGAAGTATTTGCGGCGATTGCCGCATTCCAGACCATCCCATTCCGGCGAATCCGGTCCATCGCGAGCCGCCTGTGCCTTAACAAGCACGCTCGGCTGCGATGGACCGGCGATTTTCTTGATGCCCTGGGGCACGCGTTGCCGGAGGCAGCGGAGAAACCGCGCACCATCACACGGAAGACGTATCAGTAGCCCCGAGAGAAGCCCCGTTCGTGATAGTCCCCGTAGTAACCCGTGTGCTGCCAATTCTGCGCATGGTAGAGCGCGCCGAAGTAGCCCCAGTTGTAGTAAACCGCGCCCAGAGCCTCGCCATAATACGGGCGCGGGCCAGGCAACGGCATCGCCGGTGCCGTCTGCGCCGTCTTCGCTGCGGAGAAGAACATCCGCGGACGCTCGATTGCCACGGTCGCTTGCGGAACCAGGCAGAGGCCACCGATCGCCAGGAGAATACCGATTGCTAGCACGCGCGACATCCCGAAACCCTCTCTCGGTGCAGAAGGATGTGTGCTCCCCTCTTCCCAGATCGTTCACCCGGCCGCGGGGCGATGAGAAGCTGTGCCGCGCGTAGCGACAATTCCGCCCCGGAAGGCCGGTCGTGCGGGTCGGGCAGAATGCGCAAAGACTGCGCCGCACTCCTCCCCGTTTCTTGCGAGGTTGCCAGCCAGCCCTTCGGGGAGGATCAGCCCAGGTCACTCATCGTATCGGAGCAGACTAAAGCAGTCGTAGCGTTGCAGCTTCGCGGCCCCGCCCAGACCATTCAGCTCGATGAGAAACGCACAGCCCACCACCTCGCCTCCGGCCTTTTCCACGAGTCGACAGCAAGCGTCCATCGTCCCCCCGGTGGCCAACAAGTCGTCGACGATCAGCACTTTTGCCCCCCGGCGAATTGCATCGACGTGGATCTCGAGCGTGTCGCGACCGTACTCCAAGTCGTACGTATACGACAGACTCTCGTAGGGCAGCTTCCCCGGCTTGCGGATCGGAACCAACGGAATGTTCAAACGCTGGGCCAAGGGAGCGGCGAAAAGGAATCCACGCGCCTCGGCCGCCGCCACCACCTCCGCACCCCTGCCCTGCGCGTGGTCGGCAAGTCGGCAGACGGCATAGCGGAAGGCCTCCGGGTTGCCCAGCAGAGGCGTGATGTCGCGAAAGAGAATCCCCGGCTTGGGAAAATCCGGAATCGCGCGGATGTATTCGGTCAGGTCCAGCGGCTTGGCTCCAGACAAGGAACGTCTCCTATCGTTTGAGGTCCACCTGCACTACCGAGTATACTGCATCTCTTCGCCTTTTTCCCACCCCACCCTGACGAACCGGAGGAAGACTCATGAAGGCTCTCGTTTCCTGTGCGGCGATGGCGGTGCTCGTGTGCGCGGCGATGGCCGTGGCGGGCGAGGGAGGTAAACGCACGAAGCCAACAAATCCCCGGCTGGGCCAGGTCCGCCATGTCGTCCTCTTCAAGTTCAACGATTCGTCCACGCCCGAGCAGATCGCCAAGATCGAAGAAGCCTTCCGCGCACTGCCCGGCAAAATCCCAACCATCGTGGACCTCGAGTGGGGCACCAACAACAGCCCGGAGAACCTGGCTCAGGGCTTCACGCACTGCTTCTTCCTTACCTTCCGCGACGAAAAGGGGCGCAACGAATACCTGCCCCATCCGGCACACAAGGAATTCGGCAAAATGCTGCGCCCCTGCCTCGACAAGGTGCTGGTGATCGACTACGTCGCGAAACCCTGACCCTTACGGGCCCAGCCGGCCGGGAAAGGCCCAGCCGGCCCAGGCCAATGCGATCCACCCGATCACAAAGGCCATGCCGCCCACGGGCACGACGTGGACCAAGGGCGCCAGCCGGTGTAGAGCCACGCGTACAGGCAGCCCGAAAACAAGAGCACCCCAAGAAAAAAGCACCAGCCGGCCAACTGCGCCGCGCGCGAAGGTGCGGCGGACAACAGCAGGCCGCATAGCACCAGCGCGACCGCGTGAAGCAGTTGATAGCGAACCGCAACCTCGTAGTCGCCCAACTGCCGCTCGGCCAGCACGCTCTGCAGGGCATGGGCGCCCATAGCCCCGGCCGCCACGCCGATCGCCCCCAACATCCCGCCCAACCACACGCACATCTGAGAGCTCATCGGCGTTCCCCTGCTCATCCGCGCCAGTCCGGCGCTGGGCTGGAAGGAATTCCCCCTCGGCGTGCCATTGTACGCCAGCGGCACGGCCGGGCGAACCGGGGGTATCCGCGGCGCCGAGCGATATCGCCGGAGACCGCCGCGGAACCTCGATCGGCTCCGCAGCCCCGCGACGCCCAGCCTCCCCGTAAACCACCCCCAAGAGAAAAGGGCCGTCGCCCGCTCGAAAGCCGGCGACGGCCCGTACTTGACCGATCTTGTCGGCGGATCGCCTAGGGGGGATTCAAGACCACTCCCATGCGCTCCTCTTCCTCTTCCTGGATGATAATCCGCGGCGTAACCATCATCATCAGGCTCTGCGTGTCGCGGCCGATGCCGACGTTCTTGAACAGTCGATTCAAGTAGGGAATCTTGCTGAGGATGGGCACGCCGAACTCGTTGCGCCCTTCACTCAAGCGTTTGATCCCGCCCAAGAGCACCGTACCGCCGTCAGGCACGCTCACCGTCGTACTCACGGTGAACTGCGACAAGGTAGGCAACTGCACGGTCGTACCGCCGCGCCGCACCTCGCGATGGGCGGCCTTCTTGGTCTTGTCGTCCGGAGTGTCCTGCTTGCCTTCCTGAGAGCTGTCTTCGATCGTCGTCTCCGTCCCATCGAACTGGAACGTGTTCACGTCGCCGATCTGACTGAAGTAGGGGATCACCGTGAGCCGCACGAAGCGGCGGTCGTTCGACACGACGGCCTGAACCGTGAGGAAGGTCCCCTCGGCCAGAATCACGATCACCGGCTGCTGTGCGGCCGCGAAGTCGCCCACCACCGGAATCACGCTCATCACGAAGGGCGTCAACGACTGATCGCTGATCGTGGCGAACTGGCCGTTGAACATCGTCACTTTGGGAGCCTGCAGCACGTTGCTCCGCCGGTCTCCCTGGGCCGCGTTGATGAAGAAGAAGGCCTCGATGTCACTGAGAATGGCAAAGCCCATCGAAGCCCCGGCCCCAGGGTCGAACGAACCGAACTGCGGCACGGCGAGTCCAAAACTGTTCTGCGTGAACGGAATGTCGAGGTCCGCCGTGAACAGGTGCGGCGAAGTACCCGAGTCGGCGTTGAGAACGCCCACGACCGCTCCCGGTTCCGAGCCGTACTCGCGCCAGAGGCCGTTGCGCGTGTCGCGCGTCGGGCCTGTACCCGAGCCCGAGGGCCCGGCGCTGCCGTCGTTGATGATCCGGCCCCAGTACATTCCCGGGTGGTTGATGTTGTCGTTGATGTTGAAGTCGAAGTCGACGCCGATCCGTTCGAAGAACTGGTCGTTGAGCGTGATGAACCGCACTTCAATCGTCACCTGGAGGTCCTGAAGCCGCCGCAACTGCTCCAACAGATCGGCGATTTCCTCGTGGACTTCCTGGGTCTGGCTGATCACCAGGCTCAAGTTGGCCTCGAACTGCTCGACCGTGCCCGCCCCGCCCACGTCGTCCCACGTCGTCGGGGCGATGGTCGTCGTAATCAAATTGATCAGCGGTTCGAAATCCGCCATGGCTCCGCCGCCCATGCCTCCCGGTCCGCCACTGACCGGTATGTTCGTCGGCACGCTGCCGCGGTTGTTCGAGGACATCTGCGCCAGAATCTGCGGATCGATCGCGCCGGTGGCCGGTCGGCCGTCCTTGCTGGCCATGACCATCGGCGTTGCCCCGCCCGCTCCAAACGGAGAACCCGCGACGCTCGTATTCGCCATCGCGTTCTGATATGCCGCCTCCATCCCCATGCTCCGATTCCCCACAAAGTTCGGAATCGGAATCACCAGGTCGGCCACGTGGTAGACCTTCGGATAGACCTGGTCGTTACGTTGTCCTTCACTGGTGATCTTCAGCACCTCGTCCTTGACCACATACCCAAGGCGCAGGGGGCCGAGAATCAGATTCAAGGCGCTCTCCAGCTTGACCTCGCGGCGCAGATCGATGTTGATCGGCGTATCCGTGGTCACGTTCTCATCCAACAATCCCTTCGGATCGAGGTGGATGTTCACTCCGGAAAGCTTGCTCAGCGAGTCGATCACCTGCGCCAGGGGAGCGTTCTCGAATTGCACGGAAATCGGCGTGCGCAGCTTCTGGAAAATCTCCAGTTCGCGCTCCGAGGTCTTCCGCCCCTGGTCCTTGGCGTACTTCGACCGCCGGCGAATCAGGTCTTCCCACTGCTTCGCGTCGGGGAAAACGATGGGGTTCTTGTCGTCGAAGGGAACCGCCGACTCGTCGACGCGCCCCAACGCCGTGATGAACCCGCTCTCCTTCTCGCTCTTCACCGCCATGGCGTTGTTCCAGTGGCGGATCAGCTTCGCCGTGGTTACCAACTGCGTCGACAGCGGGTTCTCCGGGGCAAGTTCGGCGGCCTTCTTCGCCACCACCTCGGCCTCCGCAAAGCGGCGGTCGTGCATCAACGTATTGAACTCGTCCACCATCTGGGCGAGCTTCGTCTGCACGTCCAGTCCCGCCTGCTGCTCCCGGTCGATCTGCTGGCGAACTTGCTCGCTCTTCTCTTCCTGTTCGATCTTCGGGCGGTGCTCGGCGATGAACTTGCGCGTGTCGGCTACCGCAGCGTCCACGCGGCGGAGCAATTGCTCGCGCACCACCGGCTCCAGCCCCGACGACTCCACCTTGGCTCGCGTCTGCTCCAATAGCGCCAGCGATGCCTTCGGATCGTTCTCCCGCAAGTTCCTCGCGCTGACCAGTTGGTTGCCGACCTCGACCGCCATCTGGTTGGCCTGGAGTTGCTGCTTGGCAACGGCCTCGTCGACTGCCTGTCCGGGAGGCGCCGGCCGCGCCGTCGGATTGGCGAGCATCTGCAACAGCTCACGCAGACGACGAGCGGTCGCCGGATCTAGCTCCTGCACGCGCTCGTAAGCCTGGCGGAACAACGGCACTGCGGCCTGCGAATCCCCGCTGCGCAAGCGCTCTCGCCCTGCTGAAACAGGGCCATCGCCGAACCCGGCGGGGCCGGCATCGCCTCCATCCGTGCCTCCGGCGGAGGCAGCGGTTGATCGTCGGATGCCGGAATGTTTCGCGTCGCGTCGGTACGCGGATCGTAAACCGCCGCATCGGCGCGACGGCCAAAGTCCTGTCCCGTGGCCGGGGCTACCATCTCCGCCCCCGCCTGGATCACCTCGGACCGCATCGGTTCGCCCCCCCGCGCCTGCTGCCGTGCGCGAGCTACGTGGTCCAAGAGGACCTCCGGCCGCGGCTCGTAGGGATTGAACGACACGCGCTGCCGCGAGGCTTCATAAGCCAGCTTCTCCGCCTCGTCGTAGTCGCGCCACTTGAGCAAGGCGTCGGCCTGTTCCATCAGCGACTTGGCATATTGCCGCCGCCAGGCCTCCGTGGCACCACGCTCGGCTCGCTGCGACATCACCTCCGCGTAGGTGTTGATCGATGCCTCGACTTTTTCCGGAGTATCGCCCATCGGATGGAACGGGGCACCAAACGACTTGCTCCGCTGGACTGGTTCGCGCACCGACTGCACGTCGCCCACCGCCAACGCGCGCCGCGCGGCAAGCAGCGATTGTCCGGCGGCCGGGTTGGGTGCCGAGCGGGAAACGGCCGCATCGGCCTCGACCGGAGGCAGGGGTAATACTCCCCGCGATCCGCGTCCGGCCATCGCCGGCTCCCCGACCATCACGCCTCGAGCGCGGAGATCGGCCGCCAGCCTTTCCGGCGAATCCTCCTGCGGCCCAAAGCTCGCCTGCTGTCTGGCCGCTTCGCGATACCAGGCCGTGGCTCCCACCAGGTTGCCCACCGCCAGTTCGCGCCGCACTTGTAGATGCAGTTCTTGGCCACGCTCTTCGGATCACCGGCCGGGTTGCCCGGCCGCCCGTACATCGCCTCCAGCGATGCCTCCGAGCCCGCCCCGCCCCGCCCCGCCGAAGCTCCGGCCGGCAGCGGTACCGAGCCGGCAGCCCCGAACTCTCCTCCCGCCGGAGCCCGGCGGGCACGAGAGAACGGCTCGTCGGCCTGCGGACGACCGCTTGTAATGCGGTTGCCCGTCGGCCCTGCGTCGCCTCGGTCAAAAGCGGGATAGGGTTCGTTCGGTGCCGGTTCGGCTACCACGAGGGCCGCCGACAGACCCAGTGCGACTGCGATCAGGCGCCGAGCAGGATTCTTGCGGTCATGTTCAACACACGATTCTCCTTTCGAGACTCGCAGGATTCCCTTGCGGTTTGGACGAGTTGAATCTGGCGGTTCAGCATACGCCGAGCACGCGTGCAGCGCCCGAGCGTCGGGCCGACCCTCGTTTCCGTCGCCCAACCGACGATCGCGCAACGCAGCGGCGGACTACTCCGCCTGCGAAACACCGCGACTGATAATCCTTCGCATGGTGTTCCAGGGATTCGGTAGAAGAGAGCGGGATAAATACACGCGGAAGAAAAATCGGGTCAAGGGCAGTTCTCGCAATTTCGCTCCCGGCACCCTCGGTACGGCACGCACGCCTCGGCGGCGCACCCCCGACCAGCGACTCCATACCCTCGCCGCCCACACCCGCCCCTGCCGAAAAACTTTTCCTGTTCCGCCCGAGAAACAGCCGAAGCCACCAGGTCGCATGAACCTGGGGGCTTCGTGATTCTGCCGCCGCGCACGGGCGATGGCCCGCGCGGATCGCTAGTTGTTGCGTTCTACCGGCTGCGGGCCGCGAGCGGCACCCTTCTTCGCCCCGGACTTGCCCGTCTTCGACCCCGGCGGGCCGCCGGGCATCATCGATCCCGAGCCCGGCTTGCGCCCCGCCCGCGCTTCGGCGAAGTCCCGGGCGGTTCGTACATCTGCTCCTCGAGCGAATTGGCCTCTTCGGCGGATGGCGGATTGTAATAGCTCCCCGCGGCGGCCTGCTGCTCCGAGGGCTTATAGCGCTGCACGTCCTCCAAATCGCTGATCTCGTCGCGCACCACCAGCTTTCCATCGGGATCCAACAGCAGCACGTACGCCGGCTCGTTCAGGCTCTTCTCCCGCGGCAAGCGTACACCCCCGCTGGCGTCTACCAAGGCCATCTCACTGAGATAGTCCACCTTCTTCGGCTCCGCCTTCCCCCCACTCGCCAAACTGGGCATCCCGCTGGAACTCGTCTCGCTGGAGTATTGCATGGTGCCCGGATAGCCGCTGGCCGAGGGACCCGTCGTCGAAGTGAAATCACGCTGCCGGAAGTTCAGCAATTGTCCGCGCTGCACGTCGAATTCCTCAAACGCCACTTCGCCGTCCTGGTAGTTGAAACTCGCCAGCATCAGCTTGGCCGAAAGATCGAGCCGCGTCGGCGCCGTATCCGGCCGGACCGAAACCGTCAGCACCTGCGAATCCCGCGGCACGTGCACCGTCGGGCTGCTGCTGCTCCACTCCGCCGTCAAGTGGGGTTCCTTGGCATACGTCTCGTTCTCCAGGAACTGCGGGTTGACGCCGTAATTCGGATTGCTGAGCAGGATTTGCACGCGGTACTTGTAGTACTTGCCGGGCTCGACTTTGAAGTCGAAGAAGCGGAACAGCGCCACCTCGGGCTCTTGCGGCTCCTCCTCGATCAGATTGGCCGGAATCTGCTGTCCCATTCCCATCCCGCGGCGCGTCCCATACATCGAACTCATGCCCGGCATGCTTCCCATGCGCGGCCGCGAACCCATCCCACCCGGCATCGCGGTCTCCGGAGCATTGTAGCTTTCCTCGCCGCTGCCCATCGACGACGTCGGCATCATCATGTTCGGCATCGGACCGCCGGCCGTCGGGCGCATCGGGCCCCTGCGGCTGCATCATTTTCTTCATCGCCGCCTTGCGCTTCGCCTCGCGGTCGGCCAGGAGCTTCTTCTGTTCGGCAGCCTTTTTGGCGGCCTTCTCGTCCAACAATGCCGCCCCTTCCTCGACCGCCTTCTTCGCGCCTGCCACCCCGCGGCCCCTCGACGAGCCCGGCGCCCCGGGATATCCCGACGAACTCGCCGACTCTCCGCCATACGCACCGTAACCGCCCCCATAGCCGCTCTGCGCAAAGTTCGGGTTGAATTCGATCTCCGGGGCATGCGCAGACCTCGGGCCCCCAGGCGCGCGTCCGCAGCGGGCCCAGCGGGAACGCCATCGCAACTCCGTCGGAGTTCTCGGGCAAGAGGTAGAACGGGTCGATCACGTCCGGCCCTTCACCTTGCCAATAGTCGCGCACCAGAAAACTGTTGCGCATGTTCAGCCGCACCCATTGCGGCTCCGCCGTCTCGTCGAGCGGATCAATCTCCGCACGCTCCACGTAGTAGTAGGCATACTGCGGGAAATCGGATTGCGGTCGATACCACGTGCAGTCCTGAAACGCCTTGTCGTAGGCCTCGCGCTGCTTCTTCCAGTCGATCAGTCCGGTGATCACCGACCAACGTTGCCCCTTCAGCGGCTGCCCGCCCATCATGTACCCAGAACCGCCGCCACTTTCTTCCCCCGTCTGCATCATCGACGTCGACGCCATCATCTGCGATTCGGGATCGTTCATCGCGAACGCGCCGTGGCCCGCCGAGACGCGCAGATCGCGCACCGGATAGATCACCGGCATCGGCCGCTGCACAAGCGTCCCACCCCACAGAGGCGAGCCGCCCGGCGCCAATTCCTTGGCCATCTTGTAACCCTTCTCGTCGACCGAGAGGCGGCTCTGCGTGGCAATCTGCGCGTATCGCGTGACCGAGGGATATTCCTCCGCCGGGAAACGCGTCTCGGCCTGCGCAATCGTGCTCTGCACCGCGCTCGCCTTGGAGCTCAACTCCTCCGGGCCCCACGTGAGCGTCTCACGTTGGACCGAACGCCACACGAACAATGCGAAACCGACCACGACCAGCCCGAACAGCAGCTTCTCGAAATGCTTCAGGAAGCCCTGCTTCATTCCCTCCGAGCTGAGGCTCACCTTGAATTTCATGACTCTTTCCTCGTGCGTGTTCTCTCGCGTTCGAATCGGCAGGCGATTTCCCCACCCGCCGCGCGTGGATCGGTCAACTACTATGGGGCGGGTGCCGGCGGGTGCGGGTGCCGGGGCCGCGGCAGGAACCGGGGCCGGACCGGCGCGGCTCCCTTCGCCGCCGGTGTCCCAGCCGGCACCGCACTCGGTTCGCTAGCCGGTGCCGCAGCCGCAGGTTCAGGGCTCGGTGCTGCCGGTTTCTCGGGTGCCGTCGCCGCAGGCGCTTGTGCCCCAGCAGGTGTTGCAGCCGATGCAGCAGCCGGCTGAGCCGCGCCAGACGCCGCTTGCGCATCGCCCTGCGCCGCACCTTCGGTCGCCGTACCTGTGCCAAGCTTGCTCTTGTCCGGCGGGTCGAAGATGAAAATCACCCCTTGGATTTCCACATTCATGTCGAAGGGGCCAGGTTCCGTGAGCGGAACTGCACTGGTGCCCAATGACGCCATTCCTCCCGACATACTCCCCATGCCGCCAGACATACTCCCCATGCCGCCAGACATACTCCCCATACCACTAGGCATGCTCCCCCTGCTGCCCGACATACTCCCCATGCTGCCCCTGCTCCCCGACATACTCCCCATACTTCCAGACATGCTCCCCCTGCTGCCCGACTCCTCGCCATAATTCGGCGACCCGTAATTCTGCGAACTCCGCGTGCCACGGGCCGAGACCAGACTGATCCGACGGACTTCCACTGGCATGCTCGAATTGGCGCAGTGCGTGAGCAATTGCGGTAGCTTGCGGTGGTCCATAAAGAAGACCATGCGGATGGGCATCATCTTGAATTCGGCGAACGGCCGCTCCGCAGTCGCAGCCAGAGGCATGCCCTTCTGGTCCACGTAGCGGCCGTGCTTGAGAATCTGGACCTTCTGCCGCGGCCGACATCATCGGGTTCATCGATCCACCCGGGTAGCTCCCCCCCATGCTCATACTACCCGACATACTCTCTGACTCCGACTCGCTGCCCGGAGCAACGTATCCCGCCTCGCCCGTCGAGCTGCTGCTGCCCGGCATTCCCGGCAACCCCGACATTCCACCCGGCATCATCCCCGGACCAGGCACCGGCGGCGCACTGGAAGGACCATCGGTGGGCGCGCCCCCCGTCTCTTCATTGTTGCTGCTGCTGCTCAACGACGGCGTCAGCGAGCCGCTGGGAACAATGCGGTTTTGCGCGGCCAGGTAGGCCACCGCGGCCGGATAACCGACGTCCAGAGAAATGATCTGCTTGATCGGGGCGTTGAAATGGCTCGTGCCTTCGTTGGTTTGGGCAATGATCCGCAACAACGCCTGGTAGACCCATAGAATCCTCCTGCGCAAGCTTCACTTCGTCGCTGCTGGGGGTTTCGGTCCACATCTGATAGCGCGAAGCGATCTTTGCCCAGTCCTGCGGATTCCAGACCACCGTGCCCACCAACTCCATCATGCTCGGGTCAAAGGCCGGATTGAGCGTTTCCTCAGTGCCAGGCTTACGCCGGGTGGGCCGCGTGGGCTGTTTCGCTTGGTCCAACTTGCCGGCCTCGATCATCTCCAGTTCGGCCTTGGTCATCCGCGCATTGACAAGCTTCCGCAACAACGGCACGTTCTGTTTCACGAACAGCGCGTAGACCGTGCACAACTGAGCAGGAATCGTGTCATCCGGCTTGTTATTCTCGATCCATGCCAGGAACTCGTCTCCCAACTGCACAGGCCAGGGATTCTTCACCTGCTGGTCCCGAAAGAGCTGGTTCCACGCCGTCCATACTTCCTGCCACTGCTCGCCATGACGACGCTGGATGACCTCGACGGTCTTCTGGTTGTGCGGCTTGGCGTCGCTGGCAACATTCTTCACCTCTGTCAGCGTGCTCTCCAGGGCGGTCTTCTGCGTCTGGTACCGGGAATTCCAGTCGGCGGCGGCAATTTGCCACACCACCAGCCCGCCCAACAGAACCAGGCCGCTTAAAAACCAGAAATGGTATTTCTTCAGCCCGGCCAAGAAGACCTTCAATTGATCCATCGCTCGATTCCTCCGGGCCCGAAGCCCGCCGGATTGTGGCCTACGGTTGCGGTTGATTCACATTGCCCGGTGCGGCCGGAAACGCGCGGGAGCGGTCCCCGTCGCTGCGGGATTCGCGGGGCCGGGTACGGCCGGCGCCGGGGCGGAGGGTGCTGCTGCCGGCACGCCCACTTGAGGAGCCGGAGCGACAGCAGCCCCATCTCCCGGCACGGCCGGTTGGGGTGCTCCCGGTGGCACAACGCCCGGCTGAGGGGCAGCGGCAGGCGCAGTGCCAGGTTCAGGCGCAGCGGCGGGAGTCATCCCCGGTTGAGTCGCACTGCCCCGTGCGGCCCCTGGAGCCGCAACCGGAGCGCCGCCATCCGTCGGAGCGGCATCGCCCGGCTGAGCTGCCGCGGCAGACTTCGCCGCCTCCCGCTTCTTGACGCGCTCGCTCCGCGGAGTCGGCACCCAGGCAAACTGCACCACGAAATTGAACCGCTTGAGCACGAACACCTCGCCCGTGCCCGCACCACCGGGCATCGAGCCGGACATGCCGCCCATCCCTCCCGGCATACTGCCCATACTTCCCGACATGCTGCCACGGCTCCCCATCCCCATACTTCCCATCGGACGCATCGAGGACATCCCGGGCATGCTGCCACTCCCGGCGGTTTCCGGACTGTTGTAGCCGCTCGCGCCACCTTGGGCGGTGGCAAAGGGATTCAGGTGCTGCTCCGGAAAGGGCAACCCCGGCCGGATCATCACGGGGTGGCTGATCCCCAACTCCTTCATGGAGTATTGCTCCCCGGGTGGCAGCATAACCTTGCCGTTGAGCAGGTTGTTGGTCAGCGTCTGCCGCACATACCAGGGACCGATCAGTTGCCGAGGATCGTCGGGATTGTGATAGTGGTGGCCGATAATCTGGATGATGTAGCCCGGCCCCTTCGGCTCTCCCGCGGCCGCCGCGTCAGCGGGCGCCTCCGACGTCGTTGATGTGGCCGTCGACGTACCCTCGCTTCCTTCCGCCGGCACCGCGGCCGTGCTGGCCGGCGTCACTCCGATAAGCTTCAAGTCTTCGGGGCCGCCCATCATCTTGATGTAGACCATCCAGCTCTCGAAGGTCTCCACGTGCTGGCAATCGACGCTGTCGATATAAAGCTTGTTCTGCAGCTCGATCCGCTCCGATTCGCGTCCCTTAACGTCGTACGGCAAGGCATCGCTCACCGCCTTCAGCAGCTCCAGCCACCGCACACGGCCTTCCACGTTTTCCGTCAGGTGCTTTCCGATCGTGTCGGTGCTGTTGAACGCCAGTCGTGCGCCGTCCGCTTCCCCCTTGAATCGCTTCGACGTGTCGATGGCCTGCTTGGCTTGCGACTGAGCCTGCTGGAAAATGGCCGGGTCGACCGTGGCCAACGTGCGCGAGAAACTAGCCAGGCTGATCGCGCATCCCAAGAGTAACACCGCAGCCGCGGCAACCGCCCACGGCTTCTTTGCGTTGATCAGGCGATCCTTGATGATCTCCTTGGGCAGAAGGTTGGTCCGCAGCGGCGCCTTCTTCAACCCCTGAATCCCCAACCCGTAACTCACCGGGAAACAAAGCTGGTTGTCCTGGAAAGCCGGCGCACCGAGCACTTCGGCACCCACCAGGTTCTGGTACCCCTCCAGCCGCGTGACGTCCATTCCCAGCCCCTGCGCCAGATAGCGCCGCAGCCCCGGCAACTTGATCGGGTTGCCCACGGCCACCACGCGATCGATCTTCGCCGCGCGATCGATGCTCGTAAAGTAGCCGATCGAACGCTGAACCTCGGTCAACAGATCGTTGAATACCGGCCGCATCGCCTGGAATACCGCCTTCGGATCCTCCGCGGTCGCGGCGTTGCGCTTCAGATGCTCGGCCTTGGCAAAGGTGAGCTTCAGCTCCTTCGTCAGCGCCTTGGTGAAATGGTTGCCGCCAATCGGGATGCTCCGCTGCCAGACGCGGAACCCGTTGGTAACCACCAGGTCGCTGGCGTCCGTGCCCATCGAGAGAATGACGGTCGACGGCGGCGGATTGTCCGGATCGTACTCCTCCGCCGTCGGAAGATCCGCCAACTGGTCGAAAACCATGAAGTTGTACAAGGCCAGCGGCGTCAACTGCACGTAGTCGACGGGAATCCCCGCCTCGTCCAGCGGTTCCAGCGCCCGATGCACCTGGTCGCGCTTCATCGCGAACAGGCCAATCTCCGTCTCCAGGATGAAGCCTTCCTCTTCGCTCCCCCCACCCATCCGCTGGTAGTCCCAGATCACGTCGTTCAGATCGAAGGGGATCTGCTGCCGGGCCTCATAGCGGACGATGTCGGGGATCTTCTTCGCCTCGACCGGCGGCAGCTTGATGAACCGCGCCAGACCATTCTGGCCGGAAACCGAGATCGCCACCTGGTCCCCCCGCACACTGTTGCGGGAAAGGAACTGCCGCAGTGCGTCGCTCACCAGCTCCGCAGGGTCCGCGCCCGGCTGCGTGAGGATCTTGGGGTACTCGATGTAGTCGAAGGCGTCGGCAATCACTTTGCCCGACTGCTCGCCCGGCCGGCATCGGAGGGCCTTGAGCGAGCAATTGCCAATATCGATCCCCCAGACGGCGTCGGACCTAGCCATCGCGCGATTCCTCTCTATTCCGGACGGAGACAGCCCGCAAGTACGCGCGCGGGAAAAGAACGGGAGGCTCCCGGCCGGAGAGTAGCCCGTGTAGACGTGACGACAACAAGCTCACTTGCCTCTCCTAAACTCCCAATCTACCGCCAATGGGCGGGCGGTGTCAAACAAAAATATCCCTCGTCGCGGAGGCTGCGTGCCGAGGCAACGTGCCTATTCTAGTCTGACGTAAAGCAACCGCAACACTCGGCCCTTGGCCGAATTGGGACCACTCGCCCCCGCCTCTCGCGCTGCCTCTCACGAGGGGGCCACGAGACCGCGCCTCCATTGGTTCAACGCCTCCCGCCTCGACGTGTTACAGCCCGGCTTGTATCGTGGACAAAATCCTCTCCCCTGTGCCTCATAACACCTCCAGGCTATGACCTTCCGCGACCTCATCGTTCTTCTCCCCTGTCAGAGCCTGGAAAGCCTCTCTCTTCAGCGCGAACCGCAAGAGGCCAATGAGTTGTTGGCCGGCTGGTCCATGCTCTACCACCCCCTGCTGGTCGCCCACTCCGAAGGCGTCCCGCGGTGGTCGAGTGCCGATACTCCGCCCGAGGCGCCGGGTGAGAGCCTGATCGTGGTGCCCCCCAGCGTGGAATCGCAGTTGCCCGCCGAGTGGGCCCAACGCGTTGAGGCCGACGGTGCAAAGCTCCTCCGCCACCTCCACTCTCGCAAAGAAATGGTCGATGCGGCTCTGGCCCTCCTGCCCGCAGATGCCCCAACCGTGGATGCCGATCTGGCCGCCGACTTCCTCGCCCTCGGCTTCTGCCACCTCCAAGTCGAACTGCTCACGCGGCAACTGCGCTACATGAGCAACCTCGACGAGGACCGCTTCCGTCGCCACCTCAAAGACGCTGCCCAAAGCGCCCTGCTCCACGACGACCCATCGGCCTGCGAACACCTCCGCAGCGCCTTCGATCGCCTCACCGAGGCACGCGAGTACTTCTACCCCGTCGAAACCTACCTCTTCGACCTTACCTTGGTGGCCTCGACCACGCTGGGAGCTTCCCTGCGTTCGGAGCTCCAGTCGGGTTGGCCGGTCAATCTGCTCCTTTCCGGCGCTCTGTTGGACGAGATGGCACGCCGCGAACCGGCCACCCTCGACCTGCTCCGCGAGAGCCTCGGTCAGGGCACCGTCGAGTTGGTCGCCGCCGAGTACGACGAACGCGAGTTGCCCCTTCTGACGCGGGAAGACGTGCTGGCCGAACTCCAACGCGGTCTGGAGTGCTACCAGCGCCATCTCGGCCGCAAACCCACGATCTACGGCCGCCGCCGGGCGGGACTCACACCCATCTTGCCCAGCGTTCTCCGCAGCTTGGGGTTCGACGGCGCACTCCATTTCACCCTCGAGGATGGCCGTTTCCCCATCGAATCCCAAAGCAAAATCCGCTGGGAGGGGCTGGACGGCTCCGAGATCGACGCCGTGGCACGCGTCCCCACCGATGTCCGCCAGAGCGACGCCTTCCTCCGCCTTCCCGAACGCCTCGGCAATTCCATGGACGTGGACCACGCCGCCACGATGGTCTTTGCCCATTGGGCCGGCCAATCGAGTCCCTGGTATGAAGACCTCCGCCGCATGGCCGACTACTGCCCGGTGCTCGGCCGCTTCACCTTGGCCCCGGGGTATTTCCAGAGCACGCTCCACGCCGGTCGGGTAACGCGGCACGAGGCGGAGAAGTACCGCTCGCCCTATCTCCGCCAAGACGTCGATGCGCACACGCCAAATCCGATTTCCCGCTGGGTCCAGTACCGCCGCGACCGCGCTAGTGCCGATGCCGCCGCTGCCTGGAACACCTTGAGCGATCTGGTGACCGGCCGCGTCGCCGCCTCGGAGGACCCTCTCGCCTCCCCCGTTCCCCCGATCCCCGCCAACGCTTCCTCGTACGACAATCACCTTGCCCGCGCCCGCACGCGTCTCGGCTCGGCGCTCGGCGGACGCGACGCAGCAGCGTCCGACGGGCTCCTGCTCGTCAACCCACACAGCTTCCGCCGCCGTGCGCTGGTCGATGTCTCCGCGCTCAGCGCCATGCCGAAGGTCGGCGGCCCGGTGCTCCTCGCGCGGCAATGGGAAGCGGCCAAGCCGCCGTCGGATCAGGCCGTGCAAGCGCCATCCGGCGAAGGGCAACTCGGCGGCGGCGCCGCGATCCGCCCCACCGTCAAACAAGTGTTGGTCGAAGTCCCGCCGCTAGGCTTTGCCTGGGTCGGGCCCGACAAGCCGGGCCCGCAAGCGCCCGATCAGGCACGCCGCAAGCCCCTGGACCCGCCGTTGGCCGAGGGAAACCAGCTTCGCAACGAGCACTTCGAGATCACCTTCGACGCAACCACCGGCGCAATCCAGTCGATCCACAACTTCGCCGTCCGCGGCAACCGTATGGGACAGCAGATCGGCATGCGCCTCGTCCATCCAGCCGAAGTCCGTCGCCAGGCGCGCGAGCCGGGCGCCGAGGACGAGTACTCGATCATGGCTGCCGACGCCCTCGTGCTAGAGCAGATCGGTCCTCTGGAGGCCCGAGCCGTGGCCCGCGGCCGGCTGGTCGACCGCAAAGCGCACACCCTGGCCGAATTCGTCCAGACGACGCGCATCCAGCGCGGCGGCCGTATCATCACGCTGGAAATCGAGCTCGACCCACGCCAGCAGCCCGAGGCCGACCCCTGGAACTCCTACTATGCCGCGCGCTTCGCCTGGGCCGACGAAACGGCTACGCTGGCCCGAGGCGTCGGGCTGACGCGGCGCCCGATCGACGGCACCTTTCTCGAAGCCCCCGACTTCATCGACCTCCGCGCCCCCCGAACTCAGTTGACGATCCTCCCCGCCGGGCTCCCGTACCACCGCCGATTCGGCCTGAGGAAACTCGACAGCCTGCTGGTCGTCAAGGGAGAACAGGCCCGGCGATTCCGTCTGGCCATTGGCGTCGACGTCGGCTACTGCGGCCGCGCGGCGATGGATTTCCTCACCGCCGACCTGCTGCCCGCCCTGCCTTGGAGCCAACCACCCAACCGCTCCGGTTGGCTTTTCCACGTCGACGAGCGTAATGTGCTGGCCACGCAGTGGGAAACAATCGCCGTCGACGGTCGCCCCAAGGGACTGCGCGTCCGTCTGCTGGAAACCGAGGGACGGGCCGCCACCGCCGATCTTGCCTGCTTCCGCCCTCCGGCTTCCGCACGCAAAACCGACTTGCTCGGCCAACGCCTGGCCGAGTTGCCGATCTCCGGCGATCGCGTCACAATAGACCTCGCCGCCCACGAGTGGACCCAAGTCGAGGTCTACTTCTCCTGATTCCCCTGTAGCCCCGGCCGGTGCGGCCGACCCCTGCCCCCGGTCTTCCTTCTATGATCGTCACCATCGACGGCCCCGCCGGGGCCGGCAAAAGCACGGTCGCGCGGGCCCTGGCTCACCGCCTCGGCTTTCGTTACCTGGATACGGGAGCTATGTACCGCACGGTGGCCCTGGCCGGACTGCGACGTGACGTCGATTGGAATGATCCCCGCCAATTGGCAGCCCTCGCCCCGCAGCTCAACATCGTGGCCGCCGACCAGCACATTCTGCTCGACGGCGAGGACGTCACCGACGAGATCCGCAGCTCCGAGGTGACCGCAGTCACACGGTTTTCCGCCGGCAATCCGGCGGTCCGCGAGCACCTGGTATCCCTCCAACGCGCCGTCGCCGTCGGCTGCGACATCGTGACCGAGGGACGCGACCAGGGAACCGTCGTCTTTCCGCAGGCCGAGTGCAAGATCTTCCTCACCGCCAGCCCGGGCGAACGCGCCCGGCGTCGTGTGGGCGATCTTCTGCGCCGCACGGTGAATCGCCCGACTACCAACGGGTCTTGGCCGACCTGAACCGCCGCGACCACCAGGACAGCCAGCGCCCCGTCGGCCCACTTCGCCCCGCGCCCGACGCCGTCCATGTCGCCACCGAAGGGCTCACCGTCGAACAAGTCGTCGATCTCCTGGTCGAGCTGGTCTCCACTCGACGCCCCGGGCCCCGTACCGCCTCCGCCTAGCGCCTCCTCGACCACCCCATGTCGGACAAACCTTTCTCCAAATGGCTGTGGTACGAGACCTGCCGCGCGGTCGTGCGTCTGGTGGCGTGCTTCGCCTGGCGCCTGCGTTACTCGGGCCAAGAGCACGTTCCAGCCTCGGGCGGAGTTCTCGTGGTCGCCAATCACCAGAGCCATCTCGACCCGCCCCTGGTCGGCGCCGGTTGCCGGCGCCAAATGCACTTTCTCGCCCGCGTCACGCTCTTCGACTTCCGGCCCTTTGCCTGGCTCATCCATTCCCTCGATGCCATTCCCCTCGACCGCGAAGGCATCGGCCTCTCGGGAGTAAAAGAGACGATGCGGTGGCTCAAGCAAGGCAACGTAGTGCTCGTCTTTCCCGAGGCCACACGGACCGCCGACGGCGAAATCCGCCCCTTCAAGCCCGGCTTCGCCGCCATGGCGACTCGCGCCGGTGCGGCGATCCTGCCCACCGCCATCCAGGGAGCCTACGACGCCTGGCCGCGGAGCCGTCGGTTCCCCCGGACGGGCACAATCCACATCCACTTCGGGCCGCCGATCTTTCCCGAAGAGGCGCAGACGTTCGACGAGCACGCGCTGGTGGCCGAGGTCGAACGCCGCGTGCGTGACTGCCAGGCCATGCTCCGCCGCCGCCCGGCCTTTGCAGGCGACTGATTCTCTTCTCGAACCCTCCGCCGCCAACGCTCCGCGGACGAGGAATGTTTGGCCGGAGATTGACGCATGCACGCGTCTGCCTGAAACTGTCGGCACGCGTCATCGATTCGGCGCCGAAACCTTGCCCTGGATGAACGAGGATTGCCATGATCTCAACAACGATTTTGCCTCCGTGCACTGCCAACCTTTGCCGGGGGCTGATTGCGGCACTCGTTGTCGCCGCAGCCTGGGGACGTCCGGTTCCGTGCCAGGCCGAGTCACCGTCGGAAGAGACCGTGATTCCTCTGGACGGCTCGTGGCGCCTCCAACCGGCCGGAGGCGAGGAGCGCGACGTCACCGTGCCTGGAGGTTGGGACCGAATCGCCGGTCTGCGGAGCGTTCACCAGGCGACCTACCGCCGCAACTTCGATCTTCCCTCGA
This sequence comes from Pirellulales bacterium, assembly GCA_963736495.1. Lineage (GTDB taxonomy): Bacteria > Planctomycetota > Planctomycetia > Pirellulales > Thermoguttaceae > CAVTPL01. The sequence continues at coordinate 308,616 of CAVTPL010000007.1, forward strand.
CCTGCCAGAACAAACGCGTGCTCGTGCGGTTCGAAGCCGTCGGCGATTACGCTGAAGTACTCGTCAACGGCCAGTATGCCGGCCAGCATCGGGGGCCCGCACTTCCTTTTGAAATCGACATCACCGGTCTCGTCTCGATCCCCTCCAACAACAACCGGCTGGAGGTGCTCGTGAAGGACGATACTCACTTCAGTGTTCCCGCCGAGGGCAAGGGAGGGCGGAACCGGCGACACTGGATTCCTCGCGGCATGGGTGGCGATAACCGCAAAGGTCTCATCCAGAGCGCCTCGCTCCGCGGCGCGACCGCGCGTGTACGTCGCCGACGTCCGGATCCAGACTTCCGTTCGGCGAAAAGAACTCACGGTGATCTACGAGCTGTTCAACAGCCAACGGGAAACGATTCGCGCACAGTTGGAAGGCGAAGTGCGTCCCGCGGTCAACGGCCCCGCGACGCTGGCACTTCCGGCCAAGGCGGTGGAACTGCCGGGCTTCGTGACCACCACCGTCACGGTCGTCGTGCCGTTCGACAAAGTCACCCTCTGGCAGCCCGACCACCCAGCCCTGTATTCGCTCCAAACCGCGCTTCGCAATGCTGACGGCAAGGCACTGCACGAGGTGCAGACACGGTTCGGATTCCGCGAAGTGTGGTTCGACGGCATCCACTTCTACCTCAACGGAATCCGCTGCAATCTCCGCGGGGAAAGCCCGAGCTATGGCGAGAAAATGGACCTTTTCGCCACGCGCCAGACCGCTTCCGAAATGGTCCGTCGATACCAACGCACCAACTTCAACGTGCTTCGCTTCCACTCCCTGCCCGCCCCTCCGCACGTCCTGGACGTGTGCGACGAACTGGGCATGCTGGTGATCGACGAAAGCGCAATCTACGCCAGTTGGAAGATGCTGATCCCCGAACACCCGCAGTGGATGGAAAACTGCCGTTTGCACCTCACCCGCTGGGTCCGGCGCGACCGCAACCACCCCGCCGTCGTGCTCTGGTCCGCGGAAAACGAAGGGCTGAATGTCAGCGTGCTATCGCCGGCGATGCTCGCCGAGTTCCGCCGCACGATCGACGCACACGACGGCTCGCGGCCCGTCGTGTTCGATGGCGACGGGTCGGGCTACGGCGCCTCCCCAGCCAGCGTCAAACACTACGTCAGGACCCTCGACGATCTGAAAGACCTCGGCGGCCGCGCATCGGGTTATGCCAGGGACCTGCGATCGGACATCTATTGGGCAACCGCCTACCGCCAGGAATTGCCTCTGGGCTGCGGTGAATTCCTCTTTCCCTACGAGCCCCGGCTCCGCGACAAGGAGCGCGAAGCCTGCTATGCCATGGGACTTCAGACGCGGGGCTACCGCCTGGCCGACTGGTTCGACATCCGACCCTACAACCCCTCCTATTGCGGATTCCTCAAGCCTGAAGGCGTCCGGCCAGGCTACGAGGAGGCGTACGACGTGATCGTCAAGTCCTTCGCGCCGGTGGCCGTGTTCGACAAGGAGTACGACGCGCTCGGCCCTTTCCCGAGTCCGCCCAAGCTGAAAGCGGGGCAGCCGGCGCAGCGCACGCTGTTCGTCTACAACGATACTTTCGCCGACGAGCAGGTGCAGGTAACGTGGCAGGTCGATCGGGCCGGCCGCCGCGTCGGCGGCGAGCAACGGACCCTCACGATCCCGCTGGGATTTCACGCAACCTGGGATATCGCATTCACGCCCGACGCACCCGGCGAGCTGGGACTCGATTTGAGCTCCAGCAAGGCAGGCCAAGAGCAGTTCCGCGATCGTCGAAAGTTTCTGGTCGAACCGTGAGAACGGCCGATGCACCTGCCCGGCCATGCTCCGCCCCCCGCCAGGCTTTGCCCGTGACTTACTGCCCCCGATTTCCTGACAGGCTCTGACAAAACGCGGACTGGCTCCCGGCGATTCCCGCGAGAGGCATTGAATTCGCCTTGAGCGAGGGTGCCGGTTCCCGTTTTGTCAGAGACTCTAAAGTCTATCGAAGAAGCCATGTGCGCTCCGATTGTCCTTGATTAGTGGTGTCGTTATACTTACGGGTTCCTCGCTGGCCTGTTGGTAATTCCCCATCGTGGGGGATTGGGGCGCACGAGGCGGTTCTCTCTTCGCTTTGGTGGTCGCGGCACGCAGCGTGTTACTGCCGGCGCGATTGTCGCTTGCACGGGAAACGTGTCCACCTGGCAGGGTTCAAAACAACTGATTTATGGTCAATCGCAACCTGATTCGAGGTCTGGATCTCTCCGAGGAAGAATGGCAGCAGGAACTCAATTCCGCGCTGGCCGGCACCGACCTTGAGGACATCGCCCCGGGAGCGGCGATGAGGTCAAGGTCAACGAAATCGTCGAGGGACGCATCCTCCGCGTCGAAGGCGAATTCGTCCTCGTCGACGTCGGTTACAAGAGCGAGGGCATCATCGCCCTGGCCGAATGGGAAGCCCACGAGCCGCCTCCCACCTCCGGCCAGCAAATCAAGGTCCTCATCGAGGACATCGAAGACACCTTCGGGCTGGTCGACGATACCCGAGGGATGATCACCCTCAGCAAGCGCAAGGCGGAGAAGATCGAGGCCTGGAAGCGGGTGATGGAAAACGTCCACGAGGGCGACGTGGTCACCGGCATCGTCACCCGCAAGATCAAGGGCGGCCTGCTGGTCGACATCGGCGTCCCCGTCTTCCTCCCCGCCAGCCAGGTCGACATCCGCCGCCCCGGCGACATCGGCGACTACATCGGCCGCACGATCCAGTGCAAGATCCTCAAGATCGACGAGGAGCGCCGCAACATCGTCATCACCCGCCGCAAGCTGATCGAAGAGGAGCGCGAAGAGAAGAAGCGCGAGCTGCTCTCGCAGCCTCCAGGTCGGCCAGCTCCGTCAAGGGCGTCGTCAAGAACATCGCCGACTTCGGCGCGTTCGTCGACCTCGGCGGCATCGACGGCCTGCTGCACATCACCGACATGAGCTGGGGCCGCATCAACCACCCCTCCGAAATGGTCACGATCGACCAGGAGATCGAGGTCAAGGTCCTCCACATCGACAAGGAGAAGGAGAAGATCGCCCTGGGCCTCAAGCAGAAGGAGGCCAGCCCGTGGGAGAACATCGAAGACAAGTACCCCGTCGGCAGCCGCATCAAGGGCACCGTGGTCAACATCATGACCTACGGCGCCTTCGTCAAGCTCGAGGAAGGCATCGAGGGCCTGGTCCACATCTGCGAGATGTCCTGGACCAAGCGCATCAACCATCCCAGCGAGCTGGTGCAGATCGACGACGAAGATCGAGGTCGTGGTCCTCGAGATCAACAAGGACAAGCAGGAAATCTCCCTCGGCATGAAGCAGACCGAGGAGAACCCCTGGGACCACGTCGCCGAGAAGTACCCGCCGGGCACCGTCGTCAGGGCACGGTCCGCAACCTCACCAACTACGGCGCCTTCGTCGAGATCGAGGAAGGCATCGACGGCCTGCTGCACGTCACCGACCTGTCCTGGACCAAGAAGATCAGCCATCCCACCGAGATGCTCAAGAAGGGCGAGAAGATCGACGTGCCGCGTGCTCTCCGTCGACCAGGAGAGCAGCGCATCGCCCTGGGCCTCAAGCAGCTGCAGCGAAGACCCGTGGGCACGCGACATTCCCGCCAAGTACGAGCCCGGCCAGGTCGTCAAGGGCAAGGTCACCAAGATCACCAACTTCGGCGTCTTCGTCGGCCTGGAGCCCGGGCTCGAAGGCCTGCTGCACATCTCCGAACTGGCCGACCAGAAGGTCGAGAACCCCGAGGACATCGTCAAGGTCGGCCAGGAGATCGAGGTCAAGATCCTCCGCGTCGACACCGACGAGCGCAAGATCGGCCTGTCGCTCAAGCGCGTCGAGTGGGCCGAAGAGGTCGTGGCCGAGGAAGAGCAGAAGCCCGAGAAGCCCGCGCGGCAGGGCATTCCCCAGCACGAGCTCAAGGGTGGCGTGGGCGGCGGCACCGGGCCGCTGATCCAGCCCATGCGTCCGGCAGGCGAAGAAGAAAACCCCTCGTAGCGGCCCGGCCGCAGGTGGCCCTTCGCCCCATCGGCGAAGGCCGTACCAAGCCAAGACCCCGCTGCTCCCACGTGGCGATCAGCGGGGTCTTCTTTTTTTCCCGTCGCCTACCTACGGTCCCGCGCCGCCATGGTTGGGTTCGCGTTCGATAATCCCCGCTTGGGTGAGACGCAGCGTACCGCGCGTCACCCGCAAATCGGCGTACAACCGCTCGTCGCTGCGCTCATCAACCCAGTGCATCTCGACGCGGAATCGCTGCTCGCCCCAAAAACGATCCGCCACCGTCCTCGGCGATCCTTCCAGCGACAACAGCCGCAGCGTGCCCGTTTTCGGTAACTGCACGCCGGAGGTTCTCATGGCATATGCCCCGTCGTGATCCCCGCGCTCCAACCGCCGAACGAAATCGCGGGCCGTTCGCAGGGGAAGCGACAGCCACCATCCCAGCGCCACGGCCAGGATCGCCGTCGCCACGAGCAACGAACGAAGGTTGAACTGAACGCACCGCCGCCACGCACGTGTTGGGGCCGTCATCGCTTTGGCCTTCCCCTCGGATCGTTTCGGGTAGGCGTCACGCTTGAGCGCGCGGATCACTCCCGAATGCGAAGAATGCCATCCTCCCCGCGCCATGTTCCTCCGCAGCCCCAACCTACCCCCACCCGGCTGCGTCCTGCAATCACCCTCTGCCGGCACTTGGAGCCTATCCCAGAACTACCAGGAAAAGGGTCCGCGGCCGGGGAATCCGGTAGCGCCCCAAGGTTCTGGGACCGGCTCTTAGAACCTATCCCGGAACCGCCGCGGCAGTCCTCCCCGGCCGGAGAATGCAGGAGCGGCACACGGTTCTGGGACCGGCTCTTAATATTCCCCTCTGCAGAGACACCGGACTGGGAATCCCGCGAGAGGGAACCGCCCGGCAGCAGCCGCGCATCCCTCCTACCCGCTACCACGTACACACCATCCCGCGTTTCCGCCGGCCCGCAGCAACGCGGCCAGATCGGGGCTGTCCGTGAAAACCGTAGCCTCTCCCCTTCACTCGGACCGTTCCCTCCCTTATCGCGATGGGAGGAACCTGCTTTACCGTCACCCCCGTCATCCCGGGTACAAAAGGTCCACCTTGTCGCCGGGGCGCTTCCTTGGAGAAAGGCGCGCAGTGGGGTCGATAGTTGGGTAGGATCAGCCGGCCCAAAGTCTGCCGCCCCGCCTAACATGAATCGAACACGCCGCCGCCTCTCGAGTGTCGCCCCCCAGTCGCCGCTGGAAACGTACCTGCGCGAAATCAACGAAACCGCCCTGCTCTCGCCCGAGGACGAGCAAGACCTGGCCGTCGCCATCGGCCATGGCGACGTCGAGGCGCGCGACCGCATGGTCCGTGCCAACCTCCGCCTAGTGGTGAACATCGCCCGCGGCTACACCGGCAAAGGCCTCACGTTGCAGGACCTGATCGAGGAAGGCAACCTCGGCCTGTTGCGCGCCGTCGAGGGTTTCGACCCCGCCATGGGTACGCGGTTCTCCACCTATGCCAGCTATTGGATCAAGCAGTCGATCAAACGGGCGCTGATCAATACGGCCAAGACGATCCGCATCCCGGCCTACATGGTCGAGCTCCTGTCGAAGTGGCGCCGCGCCAGCCACGCGATTGTCCGAGGAACTCGGCCGTACTCCGACCCCGGAGGAAATCGCCCGCGTCCTCGGCCTGCCGCGGAAGAAACTGCCGATCATCAAGAAAGCCATCCGCATCTACAACCTCACGCCGCAAACCGACCAGGCCGACGCCGGCTGGTCGCTCGGCGAGATGATCATGGACGAACGAGCACGTAGCCCCGAAGACGAGATGGTCGAAAACGACAACCTCGTCCACGTGCTCAAGCGCCTGGACATCATGGATCAGCGCGAGGCCACCGTACTCCGCATGCGTTTCGGACTGGAGGATAACCAGCCCCGAACCCTCAAAGAGATCGGCGAGGCCCTCGGCCTGACGCGCGAACGCGTCCGCCAGATCGAGACCGAAGCCCTCGACAAACTTGCCGAGGCCCTCAACGGCCCGAATTGAACCCGCCCCAAGTGCTGCCCCGATCGGCCGACAACCCCCGATTGGATGCTCGCAAGCACCGGCGTGCTACCGATTTACCGGCGATCCCGGTCGCACCGCACACACCACCCCGCATGGCCTTCGCCTGGGCACATCGGGTAGAATGAGGGGGCAGCAGTAGCCCTTTCCTCTGGTGCAAGGCGGCGAGCATGAAGACCCCTTGGCCCCTGGCCGCGATTGTCTTCGCACTCTTCCTCCAAGATTCTCCAGCCGCACTCGGCGCAGCCTCCACGTCCGGCGCGACTGCGAGCCCGGCGATGGCCACGCTCGAAATCGCCGGCCAGGGCATCGAGCGGCTCACGCTCGAAGCCGGCAGGGGCCAACCGGCTCGGACCCTGGTGCGCCCCAGCCCGACCGTTTCGCTTCCGCCCGGTGACTACCGAGTCCAGCACGTCGAGCTTGCCGGTGGTTTCAGCTTCGTCGCGCCGAGCCAAGAACCGTGGTTCACCCTTCGCCCTGGCGAAACGCACCGGATCATCCTCGGTGCCCCCCTGCGACCCACGGTCCGCGCCGAGCGCCAGGGGCACTTTCTGCAACTCGACTATGAGCTGCGCGACGCCGGCGGTCGGCTCTGCCAGTCCGCGGTACGGCAAGACCCACCCCGGTTCACCATCGAGCACAACGGCGAGGTGGTGGCAACTGGCGTCTTCCAGTTCGGCTGAGCCGGTGTCTGCGCGTACTCGTGGCGAGTACCTTCAACCATCCGCTCCGGCGAACTCCGTATTGTCGCTTCTCAAGACCTGCACTCATTGAGCACCGCGACCGGCGATCCCACGATCGTCATCTGGCGCTCGCTGTACCACTTCCCTTCGATCGGGCTTTGGGTCCTCCTGGGGCTTCTGCTTGTCCTGCCGCGTGCCAATCGCACGCCACGCGCCTGGTTCGTGCTCCTTCCGGTCGCCGTACTGCTCATACTGAACAATGCCGCGGTCGCCTTGTTCTCGCTCCCCGACAGCTCGGCACAGGAAATGGGATTCGACGTCACCCTCGCGGCCGTGGCTATGGCAGCCCTTTTCCTCCTTGGAGATCCGTTGGCTCGCCTCCGTCCTGCCGTCGCCGTCCTGGCCGCGGCCGCCGTTGCGCTCGCGGTCGGCGCGGTGGAGTACGTGGGCTACTTCGGACTCGCACCGTCGGAAAGCGTAGGCCTCGGCCCAGTGATCGCGTATTGCGTTGCCGTCGCGGTCTGGCTCAGTGCCCTCGTGCTGGCCCGTCGCGCTGCGGGCCCCTCTTGCCACTTCGGCGTATTCTCGGCTTGGATGGCCCTCTGGCTCTGGATCGGCGCCACCCTCGCCCTCTTGGCATGCGCGGCCTACATCGTGGCCATCGCGGAGTCTGACGTACTCGAACAGTTGCCCTTGATCGCTCTCACGATGCTCCTGGCGGCGGTCGCCTTCGCCCTGCTCCTGCTCGGCCTCACTTTGCCCTATCTGATCCTGGCTGCGAAAAACACGTTCTACCGTGCCCGATGGCTTCGCGCGTTTCGTCAGGAAGAGTTCGGCACCCTGCGCACCTCCATCCTCCAAGGCGATCCGCCGCGCTCCACCGAGCCCACCGCCGCAGCGGTGAACGAACAAGACCTCGTCGGTCGCTGGCAATTCTACCTCGACGAGCTGGCGACGACCGTAGTCCTCGATTTCCAACCCGGCGGCTCGTTACGCCAATCGTTGATTTCCAACCAGGAGCCTCGCACCGACTACGAGAGCGGGAGTTGGCGTCTGGAGGGCCCCCTGGTCCACCTTGAAGGTTACGTGCGCGCCCGAGATGCCGCGCGCATCGCGCTCACCTGGTGGATGGTAGAAACGGCGGCGGGGCTCGCCTTGTACGGCGGCGACGGCGCCCACGAACCCCGATATCGGCTCCTCCGTTCGCTCGACGGAAAGAAGCGTGTTTGAACACGGCGCCGGATGCCGCAAAGTCCAGGCAAAAAGTCCTGGCAACAAAGGCCCTCACCGCTCCTACGCGCTATCCGGTGCCTCCAAGCGGTCCTCCTTGGCCGCCTGCCGGAGCTTGGCGATCGCGCGCGATTCCAATTGCCGAATCCGCTCCTTGGTTACCCCCATCGCCGCGCCAACCTCCTTGAGCGTCATCGCCTCGAAACCGGGCTCCAGGCCGTAGCGGTAGCGAATAATTTGCTGCTCCCGCTCGTCCAAGCGATCCATAATCCGCGCCACTTGCTTTTCCCGCTGCGTCTGCGCAGCTTCCATCGCCATCGGATTGCTCCGCTCGTCGCGCGCGCCAGAGAGGAACTCGTCGGGCTGCGGGTGAAACCGCGTGCGATGGCGAATCTCGGTGGGGATCGTCCGGGCAAAATTCTTGATCAGTGCCCACGTCGCGTACGTGCTGAACTTGAATCCCCGCGAATAGTCGAACTTCTCCACCGCCCGGATCAACGACATGTTGCCGTCGCTGATCAACTCGAAAAGGCCGTCCGGACTGCTGGCGTGCCGCTTCGCGACCGAAACCACCAACCGCAAATTGGCGCGGATGATCTCGTTCTTCACCACGACCGATTGCTCGTAGAGGTGCTCCACCTCGTCCATGATCCGCGGGCTGGGCCGCGCTCGGGTGATTTCCTCGCGCAGGCGGCTGGCCTTGTACTTCACGTAGTTCATCTTCCGGAACAGGTGCGCCTCCTGCTCCCGATTCAACAGCGGAATCTCATACAGGCTCGCCAAGTAAGGCGGCAGCCCAGCGGGCACCGAGGTCCTCCGCATGCTTTGCGCGCTCTGCGGGCCCGGGCCAAGCACTGCGTGCTCCTGCTCCCCCGCACAAACCCGCGCGAACTCCTCGCTGGGGATGTATTCCAACGGCAAACGCTCCAGCCGCTCAAAACGCATCCGCGAGATAACCTGGTGGATGGCGGTCTTACTTCGCCCAAAGCGATCCGCCAATGCGCGAACCGACTCCCCCCGCCGGTATCGGCGATAGATTTCCTCGTGGATTTCATCGCCCAAGCGGTCCGCCCCCCCGAAGGAACTCCCATCGCCCTCGGCGATTGGGTCCCAAATCGGATTGATGTCGCGCAGGTTGTCCGATCCGGCTCGCCGGATGCAGTCCATCGAAACCTCCGGATTGCCCGGCGGATGAACCGAGAGGGTGGAAAGAGACGTCGAATGTGGAGATTGCGTATGGAGAATCACCATGGAAGCACACTTGTTTGCTTGGGGATTGAATTGCAGTTCCCTCGACGAATGAAAAACATTCCCCTTCAGCGGCTAGACAAGCTCGGTCCACGCACGTCAATCACGACCGAAAGGCCGGCAAAATATAGACACTTATGCCCAAGCCGCGTTACAAGAAACTCTACGTACCGACAACCGTTTCCGCTCGCTAGCATTCCACCTTTTGGCAGTCCGTCCACTGTCTTTGTAGTAACCACTGCGAATGCCATACCGCCGCGAAATCCTTCCTGTGATCACCTCTTTCAGCGAACTTTAGAGAGCAAACACCACAATGAGGTTCGGAGTGTCACCCCCTCTTTGGCCCCAGCGATCTCTTCGACATAACCCGCCACACGACGAGGAAATGCCACTCGCGGGCTTCCGTCTTCCCGGGCGAGAACCCAACCCGTCAGTAACGCCCATGTGATTATCACCAACTAGGACATTCTCGTCCGTCAAAGAAGTTGAATCTCAGAAAAAGAGCCTCCCATCCGGCCCCACAACCCCAGAAATACCACCCTCTTCTGAGTTCGACACCGCATGGGTTTCCTTGGACTCTTGCGGGCGTCTCTTTTCGGCCTGGGAGTCTCTCACCGGGCCGGGTTGGCAGGTGACTCAAACCGCCGGCACCACGCTTCAGCTCGCGATTGAGATCCCTCGAAAGCACCAATACAATCGAGGGGGCAACGGGAGTCGAAACAAGAACCTATCCCAGAACTACCGCTGTGGCTCGGCGCGGCCGGACAATCGCAGCACCTCCCAAGGTTCTGGGGTCGGCTCTAAAAAATCCGCTCCGCCGCGTACCGGCGCGAGAACCATCCACACCAACGCGGTGGCGTCTCTACCAAACCTGAGGGAGTCTGATGAGAAGTCAAAGAACCTATCCCAGAACTGCCGCTGGAACCCTGTGCGGCCGGAGAAGCGTGGCACCTCCCAAGGTTCTGGGATCGGCTCAAAGAACCTATCCCAGAACTGCCGGCGGAGCCCTGTGCGGCCGGCAAAGCGTGGCACCTCCCAAGGTTCTGGGATCGACTCTAAGTCCCGTGCGTCTCTCGATCCTCGGCCTCCTTGCCCCGATCGCGTTTACCTGCGGCTCCCTTGCCGCCACGGTAGACGTCAACAGCCCCGACGGTTCGGTCCGCTTCCGCCTCCACGTCGAGCCGACGCGTTTGGCCTACGAAGTGCGAACTGCGGAGGTCCCGGTGATCGAGACCTCAACACTCGACCTGAAACTCAACGGCACGACTCTGACCGAAGGCGTTCAGACGGCCGGACCCCAGCGATATGAGCGAAACGAGTCCTACCCCTGCGCGGCGTCCATGCCCAGGCGCAAGACCGCTCCAACGGAGCGACCATCCCGCTCACCCACGTGCAAAGCAAGAAAAACTACACCCTCGACATTCGTGCTTCCAACGATGGAGTCGCTTTCCGTTGGATCATCCCGGCCGACGACAGGCCCAACGTGCCCGACGAGGCCACCACCTTCGTGATCCCCGAGGGCAGCGCTGTGTGGTATCACGGTCTGCGCGGCCACTACGAAGACGTGCACACCCGGAAACAGATCGCCGAAATCCCCTCGGGCCAATGGGCGGCGCCCCCGCTGACCTTCAAGCTGCCCGGCGGCGCGGGTTACGCCTCGATTACCGAAGCCGCATTGGCGCACTATAGCGGGATGGCCCTCAAGGCCGACGGACGCCGGGGGTTCACCCTGGTCCTGGGGCACGCGCACCCCGCCTCCTATCCCTTCGAGTTGCGGTACAAAGAAGACGTCCAGCGGCTGTCGCAACCGGCTGCCCTCCGCGGAACCATCACCACGCCGTGGCGCGTGGTCATGATCGGCCGCGATCTCAACGCGCTGGTCAACTCGGACCTGGTTCACAATCTCTGCCCGCTCGCCGATCCCAAGCTCTTCCCCGAGGGCATGCGCACGTCGTGGTCTGCGCCCGGCCGCGCCGTCTGGAAGTACCTCGACGGCGGCCAGAACTCTTTTCAGGAGATGAAGGAGTTCAGCCGCATGGCCGGCGAGTTGGGCTTCGAATACCACGTCATCGAAGGCTTCTGGTCGCGCTGGAGCGACAAACAACTCAAGGAACTCGTCGACTACTCGCGGCAGCGGGGCGTGGGGCTGTGGCTGTGGAAGCACTCCAAGCAGCTTCGCACGCCCCAGGAGCGCGAAGCGTTTTTCAGAGAAGCTCCACGATTTCGGCGTGGTGGGGGCGAAAATCGACTTCTTCGACCACGAACATCAGGAAGTGGTCGACCTCTATGCCGCCCTGCTGGCCGAAGCCGCCAAGTACCATGTCCTCATCAACTTCCATGGCGCCAACAAGCCCACCGGCGAGCCGCGGACCTGGCCCAACGAACTGGTGCGCGAGGGCGTGCGCGGCATGGAGTCGAGCCGATTGACCCAGCGCGCGCGCCACGACGCCACGCTTCCCTTCACGCGGTTCCTCGCCGGTCACGCCGACTACACGCCCGTGCATTTCGGTGCGCACCGGGCCGATACCACCTGGACGCACCAGATCGCCACGGCTGTCGTGTTCACCGCGCCCTGCTCACCTACGCCGCGCACCCGGCGAACCTGCTGAAAAGTCCGGGCGTCGAGATGATCAAGAGCATCCCCGCGTCCTGGGACGAAACGATCGTCCTGCCGGTTTCTGAGATCGGGGAAGTCGCCGCCTTCGCACGCCGCAGCGGCGACGCGTGGTTCCTCGCCGTAGTCAATGGACCGGACGCTCGGACGCTCAACCTCCCCCTCGCGTTCCTGGCCGAAGGCGACTATCAGGGCCTGATCGTCCGCGACGCAAAAGACGAACCGGCGGCGCTTGCCCTCCAACGCCGCTCGGCTCGCCGCGGAGACTCATGGGCGATCGATCTGAGCCCCGGCGGTGGGTTCGTCGCCCGCTTCTCGAAAGCGGGAAAACCTTCGCCCAAGGCGCCCTCGCCCTGATGCCGCACACCTCGCCCCCGCGCCCCTCTCCCAGCGGCGGAGAGGGGCGCGATGCCCCACACCTACTCGACGGCTAGGCAACCGCCAACTCCTCGAGCTCCTTGGCCAGCCGCTTGCGAGCCACGTGCAGCCGCCGCTTGATCGTACCCACCGGAGAGCGAAACTCGTCCGACATCTCGACCAGCGACTGCCCGCGGAAGTAGAAGGCTTCCAGCGTGCTGCGATCCAGGTCCGTAAGCCGGTTCAGCCCGTGGTGCAACTGATCCGCGCGCTCGCGGTCGAGAACCTCGCCCAGCGGGGTCCTGTGCTCCACGCACCGCCCCTCCAGGTGTTCCTCGTCGGACGACACCAGGCGCGCTCCGCGCACGGCCCGATTGATCGCCATGCGTGTCGCGATCGACCGTAGCCAGCCTGTAAAGCACAACGGGTTCTGCAACTGGCCGATCTTCCGCATCGCCTGGATGAAGACCTCCTGCACCAGCTCCTGCGCCTCGGCGTCGTGATCGATCCGCCGCAGCACGGTTGCATACACCGCGCGGTGGTAACGCTGGAATAACTGGGCGAAGGCTTGCCGGTCCCCGCGCTGTGCGGCGCGAACCTGGAGCACAAGCTCCTTCTTCTCGCTCAGGCTCCGCTCTTGCACAAAACTCATCGCTCTCTCTCCTGGATAAGGGCACGCGCGAATACCCGAACACGGGGTTCACCGTAAGCGGGCAGATGCGCGAATGCCGAAAATGGCTTTCACACCACCGGCCGGCCGGGGTTCCGCAGCGAACGCGAATCCGAGTTGGTTGATGCCGCGAGGGCTAGATCAACACTCAGGTCCGGTCTGCGGAAGACCCGCCCAGCGCTGGCGCCCGCGGCGGTGCATCGTGCAACGACTGGAATCCAACCATTCCGTCGTGCCGACCGCGGCGGGCATGGTCGACAGCGCATAGGCCCCGCTTGGGAACCCCATCGCCATCGCCATGCGTCGAGCAAGCCAGGCCCCTAGTGCCCGCGCAGCAAGAAACAGATGCGTACCATGCGTAGGCCGCGCGGCGACGACGACGTTGCGCACTTTACCAGTGCTACGAACGTCAATCTTTTTGCCGATCTTCGCGATAACGAGCCTACCCATGATAAACCTCTGCGCATTGCGCGGTTTGAGAGAACGCGTGCGACGGTCCAGTCTCCCGTGGCGCCCCCGTCGCGCGGACGCCACCTTTCCAAACTTGTCAAAACCCTGGCCGTCCGTCAAGGGCATGAGCGCCCGACCAACAAGCCGACTCAGGATTTTAGAGACAAGGTCAACTCCCCGAAGTTCGCCGAAATCCGGAAAAAATTAGGGAAGTACGACCAAACCCCAGCACACACCACCCATTTTGGGCACAAAACAACTAAGAACCTGTCCCAGAACTGCCAGGAAAATGGTCCCCGGCCGGGGAATCCGGTAGCGCCTAAAGGTTCGGGGATCGGCTCTAAGACCTATCCCAGAACTGCCGCTGTGGCTCTGTGCGGCCGGAAAATCGCAGCACCTCCAAAGGTTCTGGGATCGGCTCTAAAAACTATCCCGGAACCGCCACGGCAGTCCTCCGCGGCCGGAGAATCCGGTAGCGCCCAAAGATTCGGGGATCGGCTCTAAAGCTCGCCGGCCCGACAGCGCGCCGGCAATGCCCTCCTGTCTTCTATCGGCCCGGCGCCCCCGGGACACTTGTCGGTTTCAGGTCGAATCCGAACCATTTCGCCGCGTTGTGGTAGCAGATCGCCTTGACCATCCGCCCCACCAGGTCAAAGTCGTTGGGCAACAGGCCCTTCTTGATCTCTCGACCCAATAGGCCGCAGAGAATGCGGCGGAAGTATTCGTGACGCGTGTACGAAAGGAATGACCGGCTATCGGTCAGCATCCCCACGAACCGGCTCAGCAGCCCTTGGTTGGAAAGCGATTCGAGCTGCCGCTGCATCCCATCCTTCTGGTCCAGAAACCACCAGCCGCTCCCCCACTGCATCTTCCCCGGAATGCGGCCGTCCTGGAAATTGCCGATCATCGTGGCCAGAACGTCATTCGCAGCCGGGTTGAGATTGTAAAGGATGGTCTTGGCCAGCCGGTCGTCCCGGTCCAGCCGGTCGAGAAACCGCGACAGCGGCCGGGCAATCGGGTCATCGCCAATCGAGTCGAAGCCCGTATCCGGACCCAAAGCCTGGAACATCCGCGTATTGTTGCTTCGCATCGCTCCCAGGTGAAACTGCTGCGTCCACCCCTTCTCGTGATCCCATAACGCCAGTTCATAGAGCAGCGCCGACTTGAATCGGGCGATCTCCTCGCCCCCGGCTTGGGCGCCGTCGCGCACGCGGCGGAAAATCCCCTCGATCTCCGACGCGCTGTAGTCCTCGGCATACATCGTGTCCAAGCCATGGTCCGAAAGCCGGCAGCCCTTCTGGTGAAAGTAGTCGTGCCGGCACCGCAGGGCGTCCAGATAGCTCGGGTAGTTGCGAATGTCCACGTTCGCTGCGGCGGCCAATCGATCCACCCAGGCGTTGAACGCCGTCGGCGACTCGATGGCAATCCCCTTGTCCGGTCGGAACGTGGGGAGCACCTGAATGTCGAAGCTGGGATCGGCCGCGATCGCGGCATGATGGCAAAGGTCGTCGACCGGATCGTCCGTCGTACACACCAACACCACGCGCATCTGCCGCATGATCCCTCGGCAGGAGAACGCCTCCTGGGCCAGCAGGCCGTTGCAGTGCTCCCAGATCCCCCTCGCAGTCTGCGGGTTCAACAGCCGGTCGCTCACGCCCAGCGGACGCTTCAGCTCCAGGTGCGTCCAATGGTAAAGCGGATTGCGCAGCGTCGAGGGAACAGTCCGCGCCCATTGCTCGAACTTCTCCCAGTCCGACGCGTCACCCGTGCAATAGCGCTCCGCCACTCCGTTTGCCCGCATCGCGCGCCACTTGTAGTGGTCGCCGTAAAGCCAGATCTGCGTGAGGTTCGCAAAGCGGTGGTCTTCGGCCACTTGCTGCGGCGGAAGGTGGCAATGGTAGTCGATGATCGGCATCGGCTCGGCATATTCGTGATAGAGCCGAGCCGCCGGCTTGGTGTCGAGCAGGAAGTCTTCGGTGATGAAGGCGTCGGCCATGCGGATCTCCTCGACAAACAGGACTGTAGACCCCGGGTTCCGGGCAGCGAGAAAAGAAGGAGTGCTAGGAAAAACAGGAAGAACGAAGCAGTGAAGAACTCGCGGACCGCTCACCGCGATGCACAACTCAGCATCCCAGCGGCGGGTCAGAAGCCACGAAGCACTGATAGGCGGCCGCGGCCAACTCCGCGTCGCGCTGCCGCGCAAGGAACATCGTGCGAACCCACGCCCGGAGGATCACCCCCTTCTCCAAGCGATCAGAAAACAACACGTGCTCCAACTCGCTCGCCAGCGGCGGCGACTCTCGGCGCACCGACGAGCCGCGATAATCCGCCGGATAGACCATCTCGGCGTAGCTCACGCCCTGCCCGGGCAGACGAACGAGAAAGCCGCTGGGCGTCGGTCCCCCTCGCGCTTGGACTTCGCGCGCACGCGCGGGCCCGCACAAACGGCGGTCCGGCCCGTCTCGTCGATCGCCAACAACAAGAGGTCCTCCGCGCACACGCGGCTGCCAAGCACGAGTCGCTGCGCAGTCCTCCAACCGTTCGGTATGCACCGAAACCACGAGATCGAGCGTGGCAAGCACGTCCGAGTCGGCCGAAGGAGCGGTCTTCCACAAGGATTCTACCGTCACGGGCCACTCGCCCGACGACGCATAGACCAGCAGCAAGTCTCCGCCGCGCACGTCGCACTCGACGGCTCGGAAATGATCGCGCATTTCCGACGGGACCTGCAACGCCAACAATGCCGCGCCGCCCAATTCCCGTCCATCCAAGCGAAGATCCACGAGCCCTTGCTCGGGCGCGTCAAGCGCGAAGCGTGCTTGCAGCCGATCGACTCGGAGTTCCGCGATGCGTTGTTCGAGATGCCACCCAGCGCGGTTCATCGACTGCGCCCCAGTGCAGAACGGCTCAGACAGGGAACAAAAAAACCCCGCCGTTCGCAGCAAGGCGAAACGGCGGGGCCGGAACAGAGAAGAGGCCGATTACGCCGCAACCTCAATGATACGGATGATAGAACTGTTCCTGAAGGAGTAAAAGCGGTCGCGCGGCGAGCCTGCCGCTCCTTCAGCCTTTGATCATAACAATTCCAAAACCGATGTCCAGACACTTTTGCAGAAAAATGCTTCTCTCAGGTCTGCCCCAGCCAAGGCTCGCCCCGCGGTCCCTCCCGTCGCCCTCGGTTGCACACCCCCTCCGGCTCCCTATAATGGCTCCAAGGATTCGTGCTCGACCTTGCCTAGGAGCCGTAATGCCAGACTACATTGAGGTTTGCGAGAAAGCTGTCCGCCGTGCCGGCGATATCCTCCTGGACCGCATCGGTCGCGTGGCCGTTCGCCACAAGGGTCGATCCGACCTGGTCACCGAGGCCGATCTGGCCGCCCAAGAATCGGTGCGAGCTACGATCCACGAAGCATTTCCCGATCACGTGCTGTTGGGTGAAGAAGACGATCCCCGTGCCCGCGCCGCCCAACGACCCGACCAGTACCGCTGGATTGTCGATCCCTTGGACGGCACGACAAACTACGTGCATCAGGTCCCTTTCTTCGCGGTCTCGCTTGCTCTGGAGCGGCAATGGCTCTCTTCTCACCGGAGCAGTCTACAACCCCACAACCAATGAATGCTTTCTCGCCACCGCCGGCCAAGGAGCGTATTTGAACGGCAGCCGGCTGAAAGTCAGTAGCGTCGATCACCTCGAAGACGCCCTCGTTTCTGCGGGATTTCCCAACGTCGTCACCCCCGACGCGCCTGACCTGCGCCTGTTTCACGAGGTCCTTTACCACTGCCAGTCGGTCCGGCGGACCGGCTCGGCTTCGCTCAATCTGGCCTACGTGGCCGCGGGCCGGTTCGATGTGGCTTGGAGCTACGCCACCAAGGTCTGGGACGTCGCCGCCGGCCAATTGCTCATCCAGGAGGCAGGCGGAGTGGTTACCTCGTTCGACGGAGAAGCCTCGCCCCTCAAAGACGGTTCTGTCCTCAGCGCCGCAAATCCCGAACTGCATCGCGCCATGCTGGCATTCGTGCGTCGCCTCCCAGGGCATCCCGCAACCGCAGCACCGTAGGCGTTCTCCCTCGCAAAACCCTCCCCGCCCATGAACGATCCGACCCTGGCGGCCCGAAATCTACCAGCCCAATCGAGGGGAAGGACCCCGAAGCCCCGGTTTTGTTGCTTCAAGCCGCAGGAATTGGCGGTTAGACTGGACAAGATCGCTTGTCTTTTCCGGGTCTTTCATCCGCCTGGTGGAACCGGACCCAGCAGTCGCGGTCTCGTCGAGTTCACGCATCTGTTGTCGCCGCCACGGGGCCGAAAACTCCCGGGGCGCTTCAGTTTGAGGATCACGAGCCTTGCAGCGTTGCACGCGGTGGGTAATTCCCGTCCTCGGCAGCCTGGTGGTTGTGTGCACCGGATGGCTGCACGCCCAGCCGGCTCCGTCTGGCGCTGCGGTTCCACTGGCCAAACCCGCGGCCATCGGCGCCGCCGAGGAGCCGCCTTCGCGCACCGGATCGAGCAACGCGCCGGCTTCGGAAACGCGAGCCCCCAGTTCGGCCTTGCCAAGTCCTCCCGCCCCGAACGCCGCTACTACGGCAACCCCCTCCGCGCTGGAGGAATCCGATCTTCGCCTCTACTGGCTACGCGACAAGAACGGCGAACTGGTCCCCGTGCCCGGCTTCAGCCTCGAACGCTTCGAGGAATTGCTCCGCCAGAAGCACCGAACGGACGAACGAGACAAGGTGCCCTCGTATAACCTCAACTCGGTCAGCCTTGCGGGCACCGTCCGACCCGGCCACGCCAAATTGACCGCCACCGTGCGTTTTGTCGTCCATGCAGAAACCTGGGTGCGAATCCCGCTCTTGTTCAACCAGGCGGTTCTCCAAGGGGCGGCGAAGTACCGCGGACCGGGTCGCCATTTCCTCCGCTGGGAAGCCGAAACCGATGGCTACGTCGCCTGGGTCCAAGGCGGAGTCGGCCAGGAGCACGAACTGGTGCTTGAATTGCTCGTGCCGCTCTCGCTCGTGGGCGAGGAAACGCGATTGAGGCTCCTCGCGCCGCGCGCCACCAACTCCGAACTGAAGCTCACGCTGCCTCAGGCCGACCTGACTGCCCGAACGTCCGAGGGCGCCACGCTCCTGCCGCTTGCAAGGACTGCCAACGCCACCACGCTCACCGCGCTGGGCGTAGCCGGCGATTTCGAGGTCGCGTGGCGCAAGTCGACCGACCGGCCCATCGAGACTGCGCCCGTGCTGGAAGTCGTGGGCAACCTGCTCGCCACGGTCGACGGCCAGGGGGTCGACCTGCAAGGACGACTGACCGTATCGAGCAAGAGCGGTCCGTTCGATCGCTTCCGCGTGCGATTGCCCAAAGGGGCCGAGTTCGTTTCGAGCAGCCCATCGACGCTTGCCGTAACGCAAGCCGCTCCCCGCGCCGCCAAACCCGACGACCGTGCGATCGTCGAGGTCCGACTGCCCCGTAAGGAGCAAGGACCGGTGGAGATTCAGCTCTCGGCCCGCATCGCCCAGGACCCCGCCAAGGCGCAGGGCTGGTGCGAACTGTCCGGATTTGAGGTCGTGGATGCGGTGCGCGACAGCAGCCACCGCGCCTGGGGCTATCTGAGCGTTGCCGCGCAGAACCCCTGGCACGTGGAGTTCGGCACGTTGCGCGGGTTGCGCCGCGTCGACGAATTGCCCGAGGCCCTTCGCCACGAGGCCCGCGTGGCCGGCTTCGAGTATTTCGGACAGTCCTTTGCGCTTCCACTCCGCGTGCTGCGCCGACAGAGCCGCGTGAGCGTCGAGCCCGAACACCTCGTGATCGTCGAAGCCAACCAGCTCAAACTGACCAGCCGGTTGAAATACGTCGTGCGAACCGCCGAAGTGAGCGAAGTCCAGATCGAGCTGCCCGGCTGGGAACTCGAAGAAGCCGGCCCCGAAAGCCTGGTCGCCGGGGCTGGCGAGCCGGACGGGCAAGGCGTCTACTCGATTCCCTTGGCACAGCGCGCGATCGGCTCCTTCGAAATCACCCTCCGCGCACGTCGCCCCATCGCACCGGGAGCGACGAGCGTTTCCTTTGAGCTGCCGCGCGTGAAGGCCGATATCCCGGCGCCGGCAACCCTGGTCGTGCAACCCGGCGACGACGTCGAACTTGCGCCGCGAGCCGAAGGAACCGCCGGGTTGGTGCGGCAGATCGTCGCCCCGCCGATGAAACTTCCCCCCAGCCAGCAACTCCCCCTCTTCTACCGGGCGGAAACCGGAAAACCGGTCTTCTCGGCTGGGTTCAAGGTCCACGCGCAGCAAGTGGCCGTGGCGGCCAACTGCCAGATCGCGATCAACGCGCAGGAAGCGCAGGTCGAGCAGAAGCTCAGTTACACGATCAGCTACCGCGCCGTGGACCGGCTGGTGCTGACCGTGCCGCGCGAGCTTGCCGCCTCCGAAAAACTGAAGTTCCTCCTCGACGAAAAGCCCCTGGCCTCCGTCGAATTACCCGAGGCCAAGGGCCCCCCGGATCCCGCTCGACCCGTCCGTCGGCAGCTCATGCTGCCCGAACCCCGAATCGGAACCTGCGAAATCACCGTCCGTTATGCGCGGGAAGTGGGCCGCGTCGCGGCGAAATCGAGCGCCGAAACGATCATCCCCTTAGTGATGCCCGACGAAGGCGAGCTCTCCGGCCACCGCGTGCTGGTGACGGCAAAAGAAGGGATTCGCGTCGAGCCGCAAACGGGCTTCTGGACCTCGTCCGAGGTCGTGCTTTCGCGCAGCCCCCGCGGCCAGGGCCTCCAACTCCAAACCCGCCAGAAAGCCGATCGCCTTCCCCTGGTCGTCCACCTCGACGAGCAGGATTCGCTCGGAACCACCGTGGTCCATCGCGCCTGGGTGCAAACCTGGCTCACCGGCGACGCGCGCCGACCGTGCGGCCTTCTGTCTGACGAGCAACCGGCGAACCGTCGAACTGGTGATTCCCTCGGGCGTGAATCTCGGGGACGTCCAGGTATGGCTCGACGACAAGCGAATTTCCGCGCAGGCCACCCCCGAAGGACGCCTGGTCGTCTCCCTGCCTGGCGATTCCTCCACCGCCGAGCACCGCTTGGA
Organism: Pirellulales bacterium; assembly: GCA_963736495.1. Classification (GTDB taxonomy): domain Bacteria; phylum Planctomycetota; class Planctomycetia; order Pirellulales; family Thermoguttaceae; genus CAVTPL01. Next base: position 329,036 of record CAVTPL010000007.1, read on the forward strand.
AGCCGCCTACCGCATCCCGCCTCCGCGTCCCGCCCCGGGCGATCTGTCGCTCGAACTGCCGCGTCTGGGACGCGAGGCCGTCGTCCACCGCATGTACTGGCAACTGGTCCTCCCGCACAAAGAGCACTTGATCTTCGGACCGGAAGGCATGATCGGCGAGCAGGTGTGGGGATGGAATGGACTGTTCTGGGGGCGTCAGCCGCTCTTGGAGCAGGCCGACCTGGAAGGTTGGTGCGGTGCGCCACCCCCTACTGAATGTCCCCGTGGAGAGCAGTCGCTACCTGTTCACGAGCCTGGGCGCGGTCACGCGTTGTGATCTGCACACCGAGATGCGGCCGCGAATCGTCCTTCTGGCCTCCGGAATCGCACTGGTAGCGGGCCTCCTGCTGATCTACCTTCCTTTCTTGAGACATCCGGCCGTATTGCTGCTCGCGGCGATCGCGTTGGGCGGGGCGGTCGCATGGTATCCCGAGCCCGCGCTCCTGGCGGGCCAGGCGGGAAGTCTGGGAATTGCCCTCTCGTTGCTGGCGGCCTTGCTGCAACGGGGCGTCCTGCAGCGGCGCCGGCCGGTCGTCGCGCACGATCTGTCCAGCTCAATCCTCCAACGCAGCGCCGCCTCGAGCCCTCCGGGAACGCCTCCGGTCAGCGATGCGCCGACCCAGATCACCGCGGCCGCGCCCGCTCCGGCTCCGAGTTCGCACCGATGAACCATCCAACCTTCGCGGCTGCCGCTCTCGCTCTCGCGCTGGGCGCGATCCTGCCGACCGCGATCCGCGGCGCAGAGGAAGCGTCGTCTCCGCCCGCCGCTGCCGCCGGCGGCAACGCGTCGACCCTCCGTTTCCGCCGCGTCTATGCCCCCTTGGATGCACTCAAGGAACTGACGCCGCCCGGCATGCGCTACGTGCCCATGGACTCCGATGAGTTCGAGCGTCTCGTGAAGGCAACGCAACGCATTTCGGTCGGCACCCCGGCTGCGGCCGTTTCCGCCGTCGCCGACGCCGAGTATCTGGCCCGCCTCGCCGGCGATTCCCTCGTCGACGGAGAAGCGCAACTGGAACTGGACGCCGCGGCCGTGGAAGCGCCCCGCGTCGTGCTCGAACCCTGCAACCTCGCCGTGCGCGAGGCGGCGTGGGACGGCCAACCGCGCCAGCCCGCCCAGTTCGGACTGGCCGACGACGGCCGTCTGATCGTACTCGCCCCGCGCGAAGCGCCGCTGCACCTGGCGTGGTCGCTCCGCGGCAAACGCGAACCGCACGGGGCGATCGAGTTTACCCTCGACCTGCCTCCTTCCCCGGCCACGCGACTCGTGCTCGATCTGCCGGCCGGTCTGACCCCGAGTCTCAACCAGAGCCTGGTCACGGAGCAAGCGCCCCACGGTGAAGGCACGGTGCGCTGGCGCATCGCCGTGGGCGGTCACCGTCCGCTCAAGCTCCGAGTTGGGGCCGCGGAGGCGGCCAACGACCCACGCGGCACCGCCACGCTCCGCCAAGGGCTCACCTACGACTTCTCCCCTCATGGCGTCGACGTGTCGGCACAACTCACCCTCGACGTGCCCGATACACCGCTTCGGCAGATCGCGATGGAAACCGACCCCGAGCTGCGTCTCGTCGGCGCGCGCTACGGCGAAATGCCCGTCCGTTTGTCGCGCACCGCGGCGCGACCCGGAGTCGACCGGCGGCGATTCGTACTCGAACTGCCCGAGCCGCTCCAGGGTTCGTCCCGCGTGCTCCGCATCAGCGGAGTGGCCCCCAGCCCCGTGAGCCGTCTCTGGCGCTTGCCCGCGCTTTACGTGGAAGGACCGCTCTGGCAGGAGGGAGGAATCACCCTTTCCGTGCCCGCCCCCCTGGCGATCGAGCAACTCTCCATCCAGCGCGGCAGGCAAATCAACACCGCCCCCCTGGTCGGCCCCCAAGTGGGCGAGTCGATCGAGGTGCAGTGCTTCGGCCCCGACGCCTCGGTGCAGGTGTTGCTCGCCCAGCCCCATGCCCCGCTGCAACTCGACAGCGGCACCGCGATTGAACTCAGCGGTGTGGAGATGCTCGGACGCGTCGCGGCGCGGTGCCGCGTGGCTGAGGCAGAGCACTTCCAGCTCGAGGCCGACGTGAATTCCCCCTGGAACATCGAATCGGTCGAGACTCTGCCGGCCAACGCCATCGACGATTGGGCGTTCGACGCGGCAAGCGGCCGGCTGACGATCCGACTGGCCAAGGCAATTCTCCCCTCGCGTCCGGTGCGCGTGCAGATCGCCGCGCGCTGGCCGAAATCGCCCCTCGGTACTCCGTTGGGCGTCGACGAGCTGACCCCGCTGAGTTTCCGCGCGCCCCCAGGCGGCAAACGCTTGATGGCAGTCCATGCCGGCGAGGGACTACGCATGAAGCTTTCCGGAGCCGAACGCCTGCCGCGGCTCGATCCTCAAAGCCTCACGGCGACGGATCTCGAACTCCTTACAACTCCGCAAGGACTTCTCTTCGAACGCGGCGCCGCGGCTCCACTCCAGGTGACTGTCGAGCCGCAGCAGCCGACCTATACGGCCAACGTGCGCGTGGAACTGACGGCTTCCGCCGAAGGGCTGGCCGAGTCGTACCAGATGCGCTGTGTGCCCGAGGGCGGGCGAGTGGATCGCGTCGTCGTCGCCTTCGCTCCGCCACGCTCCGCGCCTCTTCAATGGACTCTCGGCGCCGAAGATGAGGATCAATTCACCGTGCGGGCCGTGCCGCAAAACGAAAGCGATGCCCCTGCTCCGGCGCGGGAGGTTTGGGAAATCCTCCTCCGGCGGCCCCGTAGCGCTGCGTTCGACCTCCGCGCCACGCGCACCGTGCCTCTGGCAAGCGCTACCGTTCCCAGCCTCGCCGCCTTGCCCGCGGCCACCAGCCAACGTGGCACCGTCGTGGTCTCCGCCACCAACGCAGCCGCCGTACGCGTCGAGCGAAGCCGTTTGCCCTCTCTTCCCGCCGAACCGGTCGCCGCCGACCTCTATCCCACGGTCCGCGCCGTGTTCCGCTACGATCCCGCTCGCGACCTCCTCGATCCCGAGCAGCCGCCGCTGGTCGTCGCCCCCGGCGACGCCCGTGAAACACCAACCGCCGCCTGGGTGTGGAACGCAGACCTCGAATCGCGTTTCGTGCCCAGCGGCTCCGCCTCGCATCGAGCCACCTACCGCCTCCAAAACTCGGGCCAGGAGCAGCTCACTCTCGCCTTGCCTCCCGAACTTTCCCCGGAGAACCTTCGCGGGATTTGGGTCGATGGCCTGTCGGCTCCTCCCCACGCGGCAACGGGCCAAGGGCAGGCCTTGCGCGTGCTTCTGCCGGCGGGCCGAAAGTATCCCCTCGTGGTCCTCGACTTCGTCACAACCCAACCGCCGCTGGGCACGAGCGACTCGATCGCGGCCTGCCTGCCCGAGCCGGATGTACCGGTCCTCAGCCGAACCTGGAGCCTGTGGCTGCCGCCGGGTTACCGCCGCGCAACTCCGTGGACGCTTCGGCAACCGGCCGAGGAAAGCCCTAACGCAGCGCTAAAGCGTCTGTTCGGGCCGCTGGCTCGCGGCGACGACGCCCACCCTTTTGATCCCCTGGCACGTGACGACTGGCTCGGACTGTTCCGCCCCGATCCTGCGCCCCGCCGCCTCAGTCAGAACCTCGAACGCGTGCTGGAGCGACTTGCCGCGGCCGAGGCCTCCGAATCTGCCTCCTCGGCCCGCGGCGCCTGCGCGTCGCCGGCGCACCATCCACCTGGCTCCAAGCGCTGGCCAACGCTGCGCCAGAGCCCGAGGAACTACGGTTGCTCGTCGATCGCCGCGTGCTGGAGCAGGCCCCGCCGCCGCTCCGCGCTCCGAGCGACGCCGACTCGCCGCCGCGCATGCGCATCGTGCGCTGGCTCCAGCGCACCGGCCTCGTGCTCCTCGTCGGAGAGGATACGGTGGTCTTGACCAGCGGCGCCGTCGTCGCCGAACGCAGTGAACAACTCCTCCCCCTGGAGCCCGACTTCGCCTGGTACGTGCATCCCGAGGCGATGCAAGCACAACTGCTCGCCGACGACGCCGCAAACCGCGATCTTCCCTTGGTGGCCGTGGAGCACTGGAAGCAGATGCCCTTGCGACGCGCCCCCTGGACGGCAAGCCCGAACGCCGGACGCGGGCCAACCGACGCGCTGGCTTGGTCGTACTTCCGCTTTCCCATCGAGGAAGGGCCGGTAGTCTCCTTGGCGGTCTTCCACGAGCCCACGATGCTCGCCTGGGGCTGGGTCGTATTCGGCGCAATTGCCGCCCTCGGTGCCTGGAAGCTGCACTCGCGCGCGAAGCTCGTCCTGGCGACCGCCGGACTCGCGGGTAGCGTCGCACTGATCGCACCGCCGACCTATGTGCCCATCGCCTCGGGCGTGTTCCTCGGTTGCCTGTGGACCCTGCTCGTCCATCTGCTTCGCCGCGTCGACACCTCCGCGACGACTTCCCGGCAGGCTGCGACCCCGTCTTCCCAGCACGCTGCGACCCCGTCGTTCCCCTCCACGGCGAGCCACGCCCACGTCGGCATGTTGGTGGCCTTGGCAGCGCTGGCGTGGAGCGAGCCCGCCGCTGCCGCGGAACCATCCGCACAGAATGCCCCTCCGCCCCGCGCCGCTTGGGAAGTGTTCGTTCCCGTCGATGAACGCGAGAAACCGACCGGCGGCAAGCTCTTCGTGCCCGAAACGCTCTACGGTCACCTGCAGCAGACGGCCTCGCGGGCCGCGGAACTGCCGCAGTGGCAACTGGGCTCGGCCACCTACCGCGGCACGCTCGCCTGGCAAGCGGTGCCCGAGGAACTCATCGTTGCCGATCTCCACGCGGTCTTCGATCTGCAAGTCTTCCACCGCAACGTGGAAGTGCGAATTCCCCTGGCGCACCAGGGTGTGCGGCCCCCGTCCCGACGGCGTCACGCTCGACGGCCGCCAGATCCGCTTCTTCTGGCCGGAGGGCAGCGACCACATGGCCTTCACGGTGGCCGAGCCGGGCAAGTATCGGATCGAAGTGCCGCTGCATCCGCCGATCGACGGCACGACGGGTTTTGCCGCGCTCGAGGTGCGCATTCCCAAAGTGCCCTCCGCTCGCCTGGAGTTGGCGATTCCTGCCGATGCCCCGCCCCTGGAAGTCCCCTCGGCCTTGGGACCGGTAACGCGCGAAGGCCACGCACCGCAACTCGCGGCGCAGTTGGGGCCGACCGACCGCTTGCGCCTTCGCTGGCCCTTGGGAGGCCGCCGCGCCGCCGGCCCCACGTTCGATGCCGAGCAACTGCTCTGGTTGAAGATCAAGCCCGGTTCGGTCGTGCTCGACGTGCTGGTTCGCTGCCAGGTCGTTGAGGGAGCCTCGCGGTACCTCGAGATGACGATCGACCCGCGATTGCAGCGATTCCCCCTCGAAGACGAAAGCGGACTGGTGACCCAGATTCACGAGACCGTGGGGCAACCTTCCACCTTGCGATTCGAGCTGGCGCGACCGGTGTCCGACGCCTTCCACGTCCAGGCCTCGCTTCTGCTCACGCGCAGTTCCGGAATCGGCAATCTGCGCCTGCCCTATGTCGAAGTGCTTGGTGCAAGGACGATCCAGCGCCGGCTGGCCGTCTCGGTCGATCCCGAGTTGGCCGTGACGCAGCACGGCACCCAGCGCATGCAATCGCTTGCCGTGCCCCAATTCCTCGCGGCCTGGGGAATCGCGAAAACGCAGCCGTCCTTCGCCTATGCCTTGAGCTCCAGCCGGCCCGAATGGAGCATTTCCACGCAGCCGGCCGCGGCGCCCCCGCAAGTCGACCAGACGCTCACCTTCGCGGCCGCCCAGGAAGGAACCCAAGTGGCCCTCGAGGCTCGCGTGCAGGCAAGCTCGGGGTTCGTCCTCCAATACGGCCTCACCGCACCGCCGGATCTCGAGTTGCAGCGCGTTTCTCTCACCGCGGAAGGCAGCGAGCGCGTGGCACGCTGGAGTCGAACTCGCGAAGGGCGAATCACGATCTTCCTCAACGGGCCGGTCAGCGGCGTACAGGAACTGGCAATTCGCGCCCAACTCCCCCGGCGTTTTCAAGGTGCTGCCGCTTTGCCTCTGCTGCACCTGGAAGACGTCCAAACGAAACGTTTCCAGGTCATGGTCTTTCGCCGCGCCCCGGTGCTGGCGCGCGTCGTCAAATCGTCGGGTCTGGCGGAACTCGAGCGCCCTGCGCCGCCCCCAGCGCGGCGACTCTGGGCCGCCTGGTCCAGGCCTTTTCGGTCGCTGATCCCGACGCGGCGTCGCTCAGCGTGGCAGTTTCCCCCAATCGGCCGCAGGTCGAGGCGGATCAGACGACGTCCCTCCGCCGCGAGGGAAATACGTGGCAGGCGACGGTCGAATTCCGCGCGCACGTACGTAAGGGCGTGGTCGACGAGTTTCGGCTCAGCGTTCCGCCGTCTTGGGCCGGACCTTTCCAATGCGATCCCCCCGCCGCGATTCAACCTTTCGACGGGCAAGGCAACACGCAGCGCGACTTTGCGGTCCGCCCCCTCGCCGCCGTGGAAGGCGAGTATCGCCTGCGGATTTCCGGGCCCCTCGCCTTCGGAGCCGGCGAACCCGTCGGCCCGCCCGCCGTCGTGCTCCAGCAGGCGTTGGTCAAGCGTCGACTGCTGGTCCTGCCCTCGCGCACCGCATCGCAAACGTTCGCCTGGGAGACCCACGCGTTGGCCCCGGCGCCGATCCCCGCCGACTACGAGGCCACACCTGAAGCCCGCCAAGCACTCGTAGCCTATCAGGTCGTCCAGGAACCCTACCGGGCCGTGCTGCGCTCGCCGGAGGGCGATGGCCCCCGCGTGCTCCTCGCCGATTTTCGCGTCGCCGGCAATGCCGATCGAAGTTGTCGCGGCATCGCGGTCTTCGAACTCGTCCCGGCAAACCTCTCCGCCTGCACGCTGCGGCTTCCCAACGAATATCGGCTCGGCCAAACGACCTTGTCCGGCATGCCGATCGCGCCCCGCCCCCTCGGCGATCAGCGGTGGGAACTGGCCCTCGGCTCCAGCCGACTGCCCCAGCGAATCGAAGTCCTCTTCTCCGGCCCCCTGCCCGACGGCACCGCGGGCGGCCCCGAACGTCTGAGCGTCCCCACGCTCGAGAACTTGCCGGTGCGACTGGCGCTCTGGTCGGTCGCCCCGCCGCGCGGTGCCACCTGGCAATGCGACCCAGAACTGCCCTCAGCCTCGCGGCTGGATCAGGAACTGGCTCGGCTCCGCGCGCTCGTCGAAGCCGCGGAACTTGCCCGGGAAGCACCGGCCGACGATTCCGACGCGCTGGCCCTGTGGCATCGCGCCTGGCAACCCCGTTGGGCCACAACCCTCGAGTCCGTGAAGGCGCAGTTGGCGTTGCTCGAAGACTCCCATGCAGCCCAGTCTTCGCGCGCCGAACTCGAGGCACTCCAGAAGCGCGGCGCAGCCGCCCGCGAACGGCTCGCCCCGCAATCCGCGGCGATCGAGCCGCCGCGCACCAGCACGATCTACGACGATCCAACCGAACTCTGGCTCGTCGCATCGGAACGCGAGCCCGGCCTGATCCGCCTCGCCACGCACGACCAGGTGGTCTCGCTGGCCGTCACCGAGCGCCAAGAGCGATCCGCACCCTGGCCCAGCCGACTGTCGGGCGCGATCGCGTTGGCAGTCCTCACGGTCCTTGCGGTGGCCGCCATGCGACGCCGCGCACTCGAAGAGGCCTTCGATCGCTGGCCCGCGGCGGTCGGCGTGCTGGTGGGGCTGGCGTGGTGGCTCTGGCTTCGTCCCAGTGTGCTCGGTTGGGCCATCGTGGCGTTGAGCCTCGTGGCCGCCGCCCACGCCGGCTGGCAGCGATCGCGACGCCGCCCTTCGGCCCCTTCTCCCCGGCCCCGCTAATGCCCCCGGCACAAACCGCCGCCTCGTGATTCGCACAAGACTCTGGAACCCGGATGCGGTCCGTAACGCGGGCGAGCGGCAACAACAGATCGAAGAAGTACTCTTGACCCTCTCGCCGCCAATTGCTAGGCCGACCCTCGGGAGCCCGGAGAACCAGGCGCTCTGGGCGGGCAACGACGACCTCTGAAGCCCCAGGCGTCTCATCGATAGTACCTCCGTGTGACAGGCCCCCCATGCTCCTCGGGGTGCCGCGCGTCCGTCGCAAGCGACGATCCAAGCCACCGTCTCATCGCCGCTCCCGCGCCCGATTCGTCTTGGCAGATTTCTCGTCTTTTGATAGGGTAATGCCGCGTCGCAACGGTCGCCGGTAAACCAGCGCGGAAACCGGCGAGCCGGTTGCACGGGCACAGGACAGTGCCCGCACGAGCGCAGATATCTGCGCCCGCACGGGGATAATTGGCCGACAAGGAAGGAGGCCCGCATGAGTCTCGACCAGAAACGAGAAGTCCGCGTCCATATCCGTTGGATGATCCGCCGCGACATGCCCGAGGTGCTCTCGATCGAGCGCCGCAGCTTCGAGTTTCCCTGGTCCGAAGACGACTTCATCCGCTGCCTCCGCCAGCGCAATTGCATCGGCATGGTCGCTGAGCACGAAGACCGCGTCGTCGGCTTCATGGTCTACGAATTGAACAAGACGCGCCTCCGAGTGCTCAACTTCGCCGTCAGCGCCCAGAACCGGCGCAGCGGCATCGGCTCCCAGATGGCCGCTAAGCTGATCGGCAAACTGTCGTCGCAACGCCGCAGCCGCATCACGCTCGAAGTTCGCGAGACCAACCTCCCCGCCCAGCTATTCTTCCGCGCCAACGGCTTCCGCGCCGTTTCCGTGCTCCGCCAGTATTACGAGGACACACCGGAAGACGCCTATCTCATGCAATTTCGCTATCGGCCCGAGGCCGAAGGGGTGCAGGCACCTCGCATCACTCGCCTGGCAGGATAGGAACGGATCCCGGAACTGCTGCCGTGTACTACTTGCGGTGCTGATCAATCGCAAGCTACAATATGGATGGTCCTCCCGCTCGTGGTCTTGGTGGGTAGAACGCCTACTACACCGTATATCCCACCAGGAGGACCGCTCTTTCATAGAATCAGCTTGGTGGCCGCCGGTTCTCCCTACCGCCACCACCCGTTGCGCTCCCGGTGGCGGACAAGCAGTGCCCGTCGCCGGAAGAACACTCGCTCGGGCCAAATTCCCGACGCACCAGGACGACAGGCACTCTTGTCTGCCCCCACGTAGTGCCCCTTCCGGAAAGCTCTTTCCTGGATGCGCCCCGGAACACGCGCTGCCTACGCGCCACCCGCGTGCGCCGCCACCAAGCGACGAATCTCCCCTTGAACCTCCTCGACGCCGCGCGCGGCATCGACCACCACGATCCGCTCCGGCTGCCGCTGCGATTCCCGCAGGAACCCCTCGCGCACGCGTGCGTGGAACTCCCGCCCCTGCCGTTCCATGCGGTCCAGCGCCCGTTCGATCCGTGCCGCGGCGATCTCGGGTGGTACGTCGAGCACAAGGGTCAGATCCGGGAGCAGTCCGCCGGTGGCCACACGTCCCACTTCCCACAGCGAATCGACATCCAGGGGCGCGCATACCCCTGGTAGACCACGTTGGCCAGCAGATAGCGGTCGGATACCACCGTCTTGCCCTGGGCAAGCGCAGGGCGAATCACTTCTTCCACCAACTGCGCCCTGGCCGCCATATAGAGCAGCATTTCGCTGCGGCTGTCGATGCGCAGGTCGTGGCGGTGCAGCAGGAGTTCGCGGACCGCCTCTCCCAAGGGTGTGCTCCCCGGGTCGCGACACGCGACCACTTCGCGCCCTCGCGCGAAGCCACTCCACGAGCAGCTTCAACTGCGTGCTCTTGCCCACTCCGTCGCCGCCGTCTACGGAAAGAAACATCGCCGCTCGGACCATTCTGCAAAGATTTCCCGCGCCCGGCGCGGCACTCGCCGCACCGCCCGCCATGGGCGCAGTTCCAATCGCGGCCTCATGATAGCAGCGCGCGCGACGATCGCCCACCGCCCCGTCCGCGCCTCAGCCGAACCGTCCAAACCCCGGCGACCCTCGACGAAAAAAAACCGGGCCACGCTTGCGTGGCCCGGTTTGCTCTTGCCTTCTTCCGCATCAGATTCCGAAGCCGGCGAGGCGGCGCGACTATCTCCGCGGCGTCTGCCAGCCGGTCGTGTTCGTCGGCCGGGTGGCGATCGGCTGGGCCGCCGGCTCCTGGTAGGCGCCGGCCGGCTCCATCGGCTTCCACCCCGTGGCCTTGGGCGCCGGCCGCGCGGCAGGCACCCCTGGAACGTCCTGGTAGCTGGCCGCGCGGATCCCACCCGCAGTACCGGCCACACCGCGACTGGGCACGGTTCCAAGACCCTTGAGGTCCAGCGCGCTAAGGTCGTATCCCCTCGAACCGGTCGACGTGCTGCTGACGGGCTTGGGCGGCGCCATCTGCGGACTCTGCGGAGCGCTCGGCTCCGGAATTTCAGGCATGTCCAACGGTTCCGGCTTGGGAGGAGCAAGCTGCTCCGGCTGCGCCGCTCCGCTCGGAGCGGTGCCCGGCTCCACGACTTCCCCGTACTCGGTACCCGGCGATGCCGCGCTAAACTGCGCATACGGTCCGCGGCTGATGACCTTCGGCTGCGTAAAGCCGTAGTCCACGTAGCGTGCCGCGTCCCGAGCCCGAGCCCGGCGTACGGCGTCAAAGTATGCCTTCGCCGGCCACGGCCCTTCGGCCAGGTACACCCCGTTGTATTCCAGCAATGAACCCTTGCGCAAGTGGACCTGCGTGATGGCCAGGTTGTAGTCGACCACCGCGCGATAGTAATCGGTCTGCGCCTCGGCCAACCGCCGTTGCGCGTCGAGCATCAGGTCCAGAGTGATCTTGCCCGCGTCGTACAACGAACGGGCGGCATCGACTTCGCGCTCCGCCGCGGCCAGCCGGTCGAACTGGTCCTGCGAGACCTTGTAGTTCAGGTCCAGTTCGTTGAACGAGTCCTGCAACTGGTGCACCAGCTCCAGTTCCTGTTCCTGGTAGACTTTCTTCTCCCGCGTCAGGAGCAACTGGGCATACCGCACACCCGACATCTCGCGGCGGAAACCGAAGGGGAACCGCAGATCGAAGCCCAGGTGCCACTCCTGAAACCGGCCGCTGGTCATCGACGAGTACGCACTGTTCATGTGGCCGAAAGCGTCGACCGCCTGCCGGTCGGGGTTGATCAGGTCGTCGCCCAGCCCCAGCCAGCGGTAGCGGGCCACGCCGTCCAACTGCGGCAGCAAGTAGTTCTTCGCCGCGATCAGCCCCAACTCGGCCTCCTTGATCCGCCACTTCTGTCGCCGCAGTTCCACACTCCGCACCAGCGATTCCGAGTGGGAATCAATCCAGTCGAAGGTCACCTTCGCTGTGGTCGGCTCGTCCGAGGGAACGATCAGACGCGAGTCGCTCGGCGACAGCCCCATCATATACCGCAAGTGTCGCTCGTTGCGATAAAGGTTGGCCTGAGCTCGCTCAACCGCCACCTGGAAGACATACAACTGCTGTCGCGCTTGCGATTCCTCCTGCAAACCACCCCCCGTGGCCTGAAGGCGAAACTTCGCGTGCACGATCCGCCACGTCTCCAACGAAGCGTCGCGACCGGCGATCACCGAATCGAGACTGCGATTGGCGTAGTACAAGTTCCAGTAGGCGGTTTCCACGTCCCGCGTCAAGTTGCGCACCGCCCCCTCGAAATCGGCCAGGCTCTCGTCGACGCGAAGCCTCGCGATCATGATGCCGTTGTTGATGCCCGGTACGGCTCCCGGGCCCGCAATGCGGTTGAATTGCACTCCCGCCCCGCGGAGCACCGGCTGGCGAATCTCCGCCTCGACATTCGTATCCCACTCGCTCGGGAAGAGCCGCGAACGCGCCGGCGTATTGTTCCATTCATACCGCACGTTGTGCCGAATCGCCGCCTGGCCGCCCGTGGCGTTGATCTTCGCAATCTGCGACTGGAACGAACCCAAGTCCTGCTCGAAGACGTCCGGTCGGAAGAACGTGATGAACGGACCTACGTTCTGCGGCGTGTCGTTCCGCTCCCAGAACACGCTACTGGAAAACTGCGCGTCGAAGGCCGACAACGCCGCTTCCACGCCGCTCCGCGGATTTGATTCTTCCAAGGCCGGGAGGTAGATCGTCGGCGCCGCCAACGGAGATGAGGTGAGTGCCGAGGGTACTCCCTGGGCCCCGTTGGGCCCAAACGACACCCCGCCCAGATTCCGGATCACCGTGCTGTTCTCCAAGGCGATCTTCATCGCCTCTTCCAGCGACAGCTCCCATACCTGTTCCGGCTTGGGGTTGTCCAAGGTCAGCGGCGCCTTGGCATACTGCACGTCATCAAGACTGGCCGCCTCCACATCGGGATACTCAATCTCTTGAGCGACCCCCTTGTAATGATCCATCGTGCCTCGTTCGGCGAAGTAGAAGGGCTGCTGGGGCCGGCAGCCTGTCATGGCGAGCAGCGCCACCGCCGAGAAGACCCCCAGAAAGGAGATCGGCCGTCTCATGGTGTGTGCAATCCTGTGCAGTGCGATTGCCATCGCGTGATGGCCAAATAGCCAAAAGGAACAGAGTATTCGGCAAACGTGTTATCGGCAGCACAGGCGTGAACCTTGACATATTGGATGGAATAGTACCCCGACTTTACCTGAACTAAACAACTTTCGGGGGGATCGCGCTTGACAATCGAAGTTATTGGGTTTCAGTCCGCTCACCACGACGCGCCACACACCCCAGTTTTCCTGCACCCATTTGTCCTGGTCGCCAAGGGAGCAGTTACCCACAGAACCCACGTCGAATCGGCCAAGCGCGAAGATAGACCAACCACCGATTCGCACTAGACCGAGGAAGCCCCGGCCGCGGTAAGTCAGCCGAACCGCAAGACATGCGGCAGAACTTATCTCAAAACTACCGCACCAGCCCGGTGCGACCCGAAAATCGCAACACTTCCACAGATTCGGGGATGAGATCAGTTGTTAGAGCCTATCCGAAAACCTTCTCCCCTCGCCCCGCTTGCGGGGAGAGGGGCCGGGGGTGAGGGGTCCTCAGATATGCTCTAAGAATGCGCGACCGAAACGCCAATTCCCCAGCTTTCCCCGATTGCCGCGTCACAATCCCATGCCCAGGAATCCGAGGTGCGCGTCGCTCTCGGCTTCAAGCTTGGCGATTCTTTGCTTGGTCCGCTCCAGGTCGCCCGCCGCAATATAGCGGTCGAATTCCACGCGCACCGCCTGGGCCACCGTCTCGCGGAACCACGCAACCGCCGGTTCGGTCAACCAGTCGCACGTCTCGGGACCGACCTTGACCGCCAAGTCGACTTGCTCGGCCTTGCGGTCCTCGGCGTCGGTTAGCACGGTCCCCTCAAAGGAGAATTCGACCATGCCGACGTTCGGGTCGTTGGTCAGGCAGAGGCGATACCGCGCCGAGTGCAGATAGTAACTGTTGTGCCGCCCATGCTTCGCCAACGCCTGTTTGACCCGCTGCGCGAGGGCCTGGAACTCTGGGGGGGCATCGAAGGCAACGTCAAGCCGCGGTACCGAGCGGAGCGGCAAGCAGTCGAATGAGATCTCGACGTTCGGGTTCATCCCTCTTGCTCCTCTGCGGATCGTTGAAATCTGCGGCAAATCGAACGTGCGCCTCCCGACAGTACGATGCAGCCCCGCCACTGCTGCCCGATCCGGGCAAGACTCAACGAGCCGCCGTTTGCGCCTTCGCCTGCGGCCGGGAAGCCGGAGCGACGATCTTCCAAGTCATCGACAACCAGCCGTCGGAGGCATCCCACCCCGTGAGGCTCAGTTCCACGGCGCGCGCGGCTGAGTGCCTTGAACCGGCTCGCCCCCCTTCAACACGATGTTCTCCGGAGCCAACTCCGCGGTCAAGAACCGTTCGAACCGCGGCTCGAGCACGTTGACCAGAATCTGCTGGCGACCCGATAGCTGCTGGCCCCCATCGGGCTTGAAGCCGGGGGGCAGAATCTGCAACTTTCCCTGACGCACGGCGCCAATCCACGCGGACCCTTCTCGATCTTGTACACCCCGGTCACGTTCATCCCGGGATAGTCGCGCCCCTCGCTCACGTAGCGACGGCCGCTGATCGTGATCGAAAAGCCGTTCTCGGCGAAAACCACCTGCACGGGTTGCCGCTCAGGAAAAGTGATCGACCACTCCTGCTCGTCCGCGGCCGTCTGGATGCGCTCGGGCAAATCGAAGTAACGCGTGATGATCTCCTGAAACCGCTTTTCATCCAGCATCACCCCGCCCAACGCCTCTTCGGCCAGATTATTGATCGCCGACTCGTGGACTCTTCGCGCGATGTCCGCGGGCTCGGCCAGCGCGCGTGGAGACGCCGGCGCGGCCAGGTTCCCCCCCTCCTCCTGGACCACCAGTTCGAGACTGCTCCGCGTAGTGCTGATCCGGAACAGGCTCGGCACCAGATTGCGATCGGCCAAGGGCCGCCGGAACTTCTCCGCGTAATCCTGGTTCAGCCGCGACACGAGCGGATCGGCCTGGCGGTCCATGCGGTCGTTGAAACGTTGCTCGGCGTGGCGGGAGGCAATGGTATTGGCCTCGGGTTGTTGTTGACCGGCCTTCTTCCATGCGATCCGCTCGATGAGCTGCAACTTCGCCTCGATGCAATGGATGTTGGAGCTCGTCACCGCGCTGGATGCGGCGGGCATGGCCAAGAACCGCTCGTTCTCGAAAACAAGCCGCTTGCGCACCGCCAGCAACGTGTTTCCCGTACTCTGGATCGTGGCGGGGCCGTTGTAGCCCACGGAATTCGTGTTGATCGTTCCTTGAAAGAGGATGTCGATGATTGCCCGGTCGGGCGAAGGCACCAACTCGACCTTCACCTGCCCGTTGGCCAGTGCCGTGCCGTGAATGTCAGTCCCCAAAATGCAGTCGCGGACCGCGGAGGTGTCCTGGACCGGCCCCCCGATTCGCGACGCAACCAGCTCGCCCGATACGGACAAGAACAGGTTGGGATGCGACATGCGTTGGCGAATCGCCGCGGCCAGCCACGGGGCTTGCCCCGACTGCTCCAGCCACTCCAGCACCACGTTCACCTCGTTCGCTGTCTGCAAGGTCGGCTTGCTCCGGTGCTTCTCCAAGCTCGTCGCCAGGTTCTCCAACAGCTTCTGATACTGCTGGCGCAGTTGCGGCTGACCCAGGGCACGCGAAGTGGCCAGGTATCGCCGCAGAGCCGTACGTACGTCGGCGAAGGCTGTGAGTTGCAGCCCTTCGTATCCCGCGGTGAATCGCCGGAACACCTCATCCAAATCCGCCCCCTGAGGCCGCGCCAACTCCTGTTCCAGCCGGCTGAGCATCAGGTAATCGCGCCAGCGCTCCCCCTCCGCGCCGTAGCTCGCCAGCCGCGTTTGCAGCCGCTCGACCGCCCCGCGCAACGCCGCCTTCGCCCCTTGCACGTCTTCCGCCGAGTAGGGCAGAAACACCTTGGCCGACGCCCGAGCCATGCCCGAAAGCTGGTCTGCCGCGCCCGCCGGCAACGTTTCCAACCAGCCCTTCAGCCCTTCGCGCACTCGCACAAACGGCCCCCAGCCCAAACCCTCCGCTCCACCGCGGTACCTTGCATAGACCGCAGCCACGGCCATCACATCCGCCGCGCCGGATCGCTCGAGTTGCGCCTTGAGCTGTTTGTCCAGGAGGTACTCGCGCCATGCCTCGGCATTGGCCCCCTGCCCCAGCCAATGGTCGCGATCCACCAGCGCCTGACGGACCACGGCCGCATGGTCCTCGGCGACCGCACCGGACGCTCCAAAACAAGCCATCCCTAGAGCGCAGCACAGACTGAGCAGTCGGATCCCTGTGAATGGCATGCAATATCTCCTATTCTGGTGGGGCAATGGTCGCCCGAAACCACCTGGCAGCAGGGAAATACCAGCCACCCAGGGGATGGAAACCCTCCGGCTGGATTCTATCAGACCCGAAAATGGGATCCCACCCTTTGATTTTCACCAGAGTACTAATTAAATATAGAACTGCCAACCGGTACATCCTCTTTGTCCGGTACGGTCCACGCAGACAGGACAGTCTGTGTGGCGCGTTGAGGACGGAGCAACCACACCCTCGTAGGGCGTCCTAGTTTCTCGCCGCGACCCTCCGAGGACTCTTGTGGCCTTTCCTGCTTCCCGGCCTCGTTGCCGCGCATCCCGCGCGGCTGCTCCACGGACGTCCCACCCGAGCATCGAGTCGAGGGCCGGATCCTCGACCTGACACGCCAGGACGGTTGGCGCCCCTTGCGCCCCATCAGCGCCCCTTGCCCGGGTCCACCCCAGGGAGACGCCCATGCCGCGCTTCTACTGCTTCGTCCGCCGTGCGGTCGCACTGTGGCTGAGTTCGACCCTTTTGGCCTCCGCCGCCTCGGCCCAGCCTATCGCCCCTGGAACGAACGGAAAAACCGACACTTCCAATGGGGCGGCAACGGCCACCGCGCCAACCCCCTGGCAGACCGACTATCGGCTGGCCATGGAGCTGGCCGCACAGCGTCGCTCGCTCCTGGTGGTGCTGTTCCACGCCCCGGGCGACGAGGCGGGATGGCGGCGGCTCGAGGCCGACGTGTTTGCACGCCCCGAGATCGCCGAGCGACTGCGCAGACAAGTATTGGTTCGCGTGCCGCTCGACGCCCGACTTCGTCTGGGAAACCAAGACGTCGAGATCGCGCGCCACGCGGCCTTCAAAGACTTGGCAGCGCGGCCCGGATTGGCGATCATCGATCTCGCACACGAGCACCCCGCCCTCTACGGCCAGGTCGTCGGCACGCTGCCGCTCCGCCGCTTCCGGCTCTACAGCGTACGGCAAATGACCGCGCTGGTAGATTCCGCCCTTCATCCCAACACGGAACTGGCCGGTCCCCCGCGCCCAAGGCGCCGGCCGAACCCCAATGGTACTCCGATTACCTGGCGGCCATGCAAGCGGCCACGCGCGAGGAGAAAATGCTCCTCATCCTCTTCTGCCGCGCGGCCGACTGTAAGCTCAGCGAACAGTTCGCCATGGAAGGACTCAACGATCCCGAAGTAGTCCGCAAGCTCGACGGCATGGTCAAGGCCCGTCTCATGCTCAATTCCACCGTCAAGATCGACGGCCGCGACGTCGAGGTGCTCAAGCATCCTGCGTTTGCCGAAATGCTCGGACTGCCCGGGCTGGCAATCCTCGACCTGAAAAACAAGAAGTCGCAACACTACGGAGAGGTCGTCAGCGTCTTCCCCTTCCTGGGCGATCGAGTCTACACCGCCGAGCAAACGCGGGTAATCTTCGATCTTCCCCCCGGCTCGCTCACCCAGCGAACCATGATCTTCGCCGTGCGCACGCACCCCGAGCGTCCGGCAAGCGTGCAAGGCCAGTTCGACAACTATCTCGCCTCCGAAGCCCAGAAACATTCCGAACACCAGGCACGGATCGGCCTGCAGGGGCATCACGCTTGGGAGTCCCGCTTCCACCAGATCAATTCGCAACTGGGGGGAGGAATGACCGCCTCCGAAGTCTGCGCCGAAAGCTGGCCCGGTCAGAACTTGCTCCAGGCGGCCATCGAGTGCGTGCGCTGCTGGCGGCTCTCGTCGGGCCATTGGCACTCGGTGGCCAGTTGGCAGCGCGTCTACGCCTACGACATCAAACGCGGCGGCAACGGCATCTGGTACGCCACCGGCATCTTCGGCCGCAATCAATAGTGCCGCTTCCAGGAAGTCTCTTCCGGTAAGCGGCACGACTGCCCGGACCGAAGGGTCCGGGCACAACAGGCACTAGTGCCCCGACTTCACGGGTCACCGGCAAAAACCTCGTGGACGGAGCACTAGTGCTTTGTCACAGCTAAAAATTGGGGTGGCACTGGCTTCGCCAGTGCGATGTTGGCGACACATGTTCCACTCCAACACTGGCAGAGCCAGTGGCCCACCATCCCAAAATCAAGCTGTGACAAAGCACTAGCCGCCGCCAATCTCCACACGCCGCACGCAACTCGGCGGGACCCACCCCCGTGAACGGATCCTCCGCCGTGCGGGGATTGCCCCACGAGTCCGCTTAATCCGTTTGTCCGGGTGGCGCAGTCTGTGGCCGACCCCGCGTTGAGATTTCGCAACGCGCGAGGTGGCAAAAATCCCCCATGTTGCCGAAACGCATGCTACCCTTGCGATAGTGGGACGCTGCGCTGCAGCTCAAGGAATGTTCCCACGCGGGCCGGAGGAGGCCATGAGGCGTTTCGCCAACCACGCACGACTGCTCGCGACCGCGCTCATTTGCTGCGCGGCCGTCGGCTGCGCAGTGGCCGCGCATCGACCCCAGCGGAGAGCGAATCTTCCTCCCCCACGGCCAGACCAATCCCATCGAGGCACGCCAGGCCCCCGGCGCAGCTCCCCGGCGACAACATCGAACTGCTCCTCTCGCCCCGCCTCACCGTGGCCCCGGTGGGTAGCGAGGTCGTCCTCCAGGCCGGCGTGCTCGGACCCGACGGCTATCTGCGCACCAACGAACGCGTGGAATGGTCCATCGCGCCGGGCAGCGCGGGTGAGATTCTCGATTTCAATCGCGCCGGCGTGTGCGACGTGCTCGTCGGCGACTTCAACCGGCCTCGCCGCGTCACCAATACGTTTGCCATCGGCAGCACCTCGCGGGAAAGCCTCGTCCTCACGCGCGGTACTCCACGCGCGACGACGACGTGCTGGTCCATGCCGGTCAAACTTGGATCACCGTAGCCTCCGCCATGGAAGGCACGAGCTACGTCACCGCCTATGCCCCGGACGTCTACGGCTGGGACCGCCACCGCCAGACCTCGACGATCCACTGGATCGACGCCGAGTGGCGACTGCCGCCCCCCGCCATCAATGCCGCCGGCTCGCGGCACGTGCTCGTCACCTCGGTCGCACGCCACACCGACCACGCGCCGCGCGGGCTGGCGCGTCCAATACAGCATCACCGGCGGCCCCCCCGGCGGCTTCGCACCCGACGGTTCGCAAACCATCGAGGTCGAAACCGACCCCAACGGCGAGGCCCGCGCCGAGATCCTTCAGAGCCAACCCGCCGCCGGTACCAACACCGTAGCAGCCCGCATCCTCCGCCCCGCCCTGCAACCCGGTTCCGGACCGCTCGTGGTCGGAAGCGGGATCACCACCCTCACCTGGTCGGCCCCAGGTATTGTGCTCCGCACGCGCGGGCCCGCCGTCGCCGGCGTAGGCGCAACGCTCACCTATCGCATCGAAATCACCAATTCCGGCGACCAGCCCGCCGAGAGCGTCGTCATCACCGACGAACTTCCTCCCACCCTCACCCATCTCCAGAGCACTCCCGCCAGTCAGACCGCCGGCCGCGCGCTGCGTTGGGAACTCGGCCGGCTGAGCCCGGGCGAGTGCCGCTATGTGGAAATCAACGTTCGGGCCGACCAGATCGGCACCGTCACCCATTGCGCCGCGGCCACGGCCGCCGGCGGACTCCAGGCCCAGGACTGCACAACCACCAACGTTTCGCTCACGCCCCCCGCGTCGCCCGCCGCTCCGCAGCCGACGACCCCTCCGTCCTCGCCGCTGTCGCTTCGCGTGACCAGCCCACCGCAGGTCACGGTGGGCGACGAGGCCCGCTTCGAAATCGCCGTGACCAACGTCGGCCAGTCCACGCTCTCCGGGTTGGTGATTCGCGACGTGCTCGGTCCGGGATTGTCGCACCCCAAGGCCAGCGCCGACGGCGCCATCCGGCGAAGCCTGCGCGACCTCATTCCCGGCGATTCGGAACGCGTGCTGGTCGTGCTCCGCGCGGAAGCCCCCGGCCGGCTCTGCCACAACGTGGAAGTGACGGCGGAAGGCGGGCTGCGCACCACGGCCGAGGCCTGCGTGGTCGCCGCGCCCTCGACCATGCCCGGATCATCCGGCAGCCCTACCCCCGCCCCGCCGCCCGGCGCCGCGCAGCGGCTCTCGATCCGCATCACTCCGCCCCCGACGGCTACCCAAGGCCAGGCCGCTCGCTTCCTCCTCGACGTCACCAATCTTACCCCACAGCCCCTCACCGACGTGCGCGTGCGGAGTTCCTTCGACCGCAGCATGGAATTGCGCGGCGGCACCGAACAACTCACGCAGGAGTCCGATGGCGCCGCGGTCTGGGCGATCCCCTCAATAGCCGCCCGTCAAACCCTGTCGATAGGAATCGAATTCCTCTTCCGCCAGCCCTCGGCGCGCGCCTGCCTCACAGTCCAGGCCATCTCCCGCGCTGGCGTGCTCGGACAGCAGGAAGCGTGTGTCGCCATCCGGGCGAACCAGCCGGGCACAGCGGGCCCAAGCCCCCTGGAAGTGAGCGTCATCCCTTCCGCCGAACCGGTCGATTCCGGCCGCGAGCTGACCTATACGATCGAAATTACCAACCGCGGCACCGCGGCCCAGAGCCAGGTGGCTCTCGCCGTAACGCTCCCCGCCGAGATGCTTCCGGTTCGCCTCTATACCACCGGACCCACCCTCGGGCCAGCCACCAGCGGCGCGGCGCCCGGAAGTAAGCGGCAACCGCGTGATCTTCGAGCCCGTGGCCCAATTGGCCCCGGGCCAGATCGCGCAGTACCGCCTCCGCGCCCAGGCGCGGAGCGTCGACCGGCCCACGCGTGCAACCGTCGTGGCCAGCGTGAGCGTGCCCGGATTGGCCCAGCCCCTTACGCGAGAAGTTCAGACCACGATCAACCCCGCCAGCCCCCAGCGGTGAACTCGTGCCGCGGTTCGTGGTCCTCCAGCACGATCATCCCCGAGGCCAACACTGGGACCTGATGCTCGAAGTGGGCGATGCGCTGGCCACCTGGGCTCTCGACGAGGTTCCGCACGGCGGCGCGGCGATCGCCGCTCGCGCGCTGGCCGATCATCGTCTCGCTTACCTGGACTACGAAGGCCCGGTTTCCGGCGACCGGGGCCGCGTGACGCGGTGGGATGCGGGCGATTTCGACTTCGACTCCCGCGCCGGATCGCGTCGTGGCGCGACTGCGCAGCGCGCGGCTCATCGGCCAAGCCACGCTCACCCTTGCTCCCCAAGCCACGGAGCAATGGCTCTTCTCGTTCCTCCCCGACTGATCGCGCGCTACCTGCGAGCCGTCGAGCCGCCGATCCGCACGCGCCCTTCCTCCAAGAGCAGGCTATCGAGGCTCATAACCCGTTTGCGCACGCGACGCGCCGAGGCGGGAATCGTGACCTGGGCCACGGGATCACCCTCCTCTTGGCGCCAATCGACCACCCACGCCCACTGCTCCACCGCGCGGGAAATCTCGCGCAACACATCCTCCATGGGCAAGGGCAGCAGGCCAGCCCGCGCCCGCCGCACGCGCAACCCGAATACGTTCGGCTGGATCAAATACGCGTCGACCACCAGAGACACGATCGTGTCGTACCGCGCGTCGCGATAGCGGAAAGCCACGCTCAGTCCGTCGGCCTCGATGTGTACGCGCGGTTGGCTCACCGTGCCGGGGAGCAGGTCGGCGCGGTGCGATAGCTCCACGGCCAGCCAACCGTTCACTTCCTCCTCGGTGAATACCGCCTGCCAGGCGCCGCTTCGCTGCACGTCGCTCACCAACGCCGTCGCCTGTTTTACCATGCGCTCGCTCGCCGCGCTGGCCGGCTGGATCGGCCTGGAGGGCCTGGGCGTAGAACTCGGGCACCTCGGCCATCGCGCGGTAGAACAGCACGATGACCAGCACCGCGATCGCGATCGTGCCGCCGCCGACACCGACACCGATTCGCATGCCCTTGGTCAAGACGCACGCACCTTTCTTTCCTCCGGTTCGCGGTGCCCGCAACTTAGAGCCTATCCGAAAACCTCCTCCCCTCGCCCCGCTTGCGGGGAGAGGGGCCGGGGGTGAGGGGTTTTCGGATAGGCTCTCAATCGGCCTCGGCGAACCGCAACAGCGCGTAGTTCTTCTTCCCCGCGCGGAGCACGATCGTCGAAGTGCCGACCAAGGAGTCGGGACCCAGCATCGCGTCGGCCTGATCGATGCGGCAGTTGTTCACGTACGCGCCGCCTTGGGTGATCGTGCGCCGCGATTCCCCTTTACTCTTGGCAAGGCCCGCTTCGACCAGGGCGTCGACCAAGGCCAGGCCCGCCCCCAGCCGCGATCTCGGCAGCCGCCTGCTGGGCACATCGGCGAAGATGGCGTCGAGCTGGCCGTCGCTAAGGGCGCCGATCTCGGCGCCGAAGAAAATCTCCGTGGCCCGCCGGGCAATCGCCAGCCCCTCGTCGCCATGGACGATGCGCGTCAGATCCGATGCCAGGCGCCGTTGGGCTTCGCGGCGGCTCGGATCCGCGGCATGCTGGGCCTCGATCTCCTCGATCTCCTCGCGGCCCGCATCCGTGAAAAACCGCAGGCACTTGCCCACGTCGGCGTCGGCCAGGTTGATCCAGTACTGATAGAACTGATAAGGGCTCGTCTTCTCGGGTGCAAGCCACAGGGCCCCCGACTCGGTCTTGCCCATCTTGCTGCCGTCGCTCTTCGTGAGAAGCGGGCAGGTGAGCCCGTAGAGTTGCGACCCGTGCAGGCGCCGCGCCAGGTCGATGCCCGCGGTAATGTTGCCCCACTGGTCGCTCCCGCCCGCCTGGATCTCGCAGTCGTAGTGGCGCGAGAGGTGCGCAAAGTCGTAGGCCTGCAGCAGCATGTAGCTGAACTCGGTGTAGCTCAACCCGCTGTCGGCCCGCTCCAACCGGTTCTTCACCGATTCCTTGCTGAGCATCACGTTCACGGGAAAGTGCTTGCCCACGTCGCGCAGAAACTCGAGAAAGCTGAACGGAGCGGTCCAATCGTAGTTGTTCAACAATAGCGCGGCATTCGGTCCGCGATCGAAGTCCAAGAAGCAGCGGAGCTGCCGGCCCATCGCCTCCACGTTGCGGCGCAGCACGTCGACCGAGAGCAAATTGCGCTCTTCGCTCTTTCCGCTGGGGTCGCCGATCATGCCCGTGGCCCCGCCCACCAAGGCGATCGGCCGATGCCCCGCTTGCTGGAAGCGGCGCAGCACCATCACCTGCACCAGGTGGCCGACGTGCAGACTGTCCGCCGTGGGGTCGAAGCCGACGTAGACGGTCCGCGGCTTCTCCTGAAGCCACGCCGCCAGGCGTTCGTCGTCAGTCGTCTGATGAATCATTCCGCGCCAGCGGAGTTCGCCGTAGAGGTCGTGCATGGCAAGACGATCGGGGTAAGCAGGGGAGTACCGGAAGCGAGAAAACGATCAAGACCCGCGGAGCAATTCAACACGGGATCGGCCGCGCACGGCGCCGGTCCCAAAACTCACCTCCACAGGTCGTCGTCCGCGAACGGATGCATCGGGCCCTGAAACTTGGGCTTGGGAAGAGCCTTCAGCGCCTGCTCGGCCAGACGCAGGTCTTCCTTCGTGGTAATCTTCAGATTGAGCGGAGAACCGGGCACCACGGTCACCGGCTTGCCCAGGCGCTCGACGAGCTGCGCGTCGTCCGTGGCCTGGAAGTTGCCCCGTTTGGCATAGGCTTCGATCAGCAGTTGACGGCGGAAGACCTGCGGCGTCTGCGCCTCCCACAACCCGGATCGCGGCACCGTCTCCTGAATGCGGTGATCGGAGCCCACGCGCTTGATCGTGCCGCTGATCGGAAGGGCGAAGATCGCCGCCCCGGTCTGCTCGGCAGTCTGGAAGACCTTGTCGATCCACTGGTCGGTAAGGCAGGGGCGCGCCGCGTCGTGTACGCAAACGAATTCCACGTCCTCCTTCACCCGCTCCAGGCCCTTGGCCACCGAATCGCTCCGCTCCGCTCCGCCGTGGACCACCTCGATCCCCAGAATCGCCACGTTCGAGGAAAACTTGAAATTGAAATCGTCCCGATCCTCGGCCGAGATGACCAGGATCAATTGGGCCACGTCGCCGCGGTGCAGAAACCGCTCGGCCGAGTGCAGCCACACCGCGCGGTTCGCCAACGGCGCAAACGGCTTCTTGTAGTTCTTGTCGCTGAACCGGCTACTGCGGCCGGCGGCGGGCATGATGACGGCAAACTTGGCCACGGCGATTCGTCCTCGCGAAGGGCAAGCGGCATCGTGGACGCGGCAGGGTGCCCGCGGCCCAACGGTCAACGCCGGCCCCTCCTGGAGCCGGCAGAATACCTCATTCTGGGCTCGGCACCGTCTACGTCAAGGCCGCTTGCCTCTTCTTCACTCCCCCCGACTCAACAGGAACCAATCTCGTTTTCGGCCCCTTCGCGTCGATTTCAGGGCAATGCGCCGGCCGAAAAACGGGCCTCTCCCTACGCCGTTTCCACGACCGCCCCATCGGCCCTCCAATCCACGGCCGACTTGCCGCCACCTTACCGCCGCAGAGATCCGAGCCTTCCCGCCTCACGGACTACTTCCCGGGACTACTTTCCCGCCGCGGCCGGGACCGCTTCGCCCACCATCGCCCCCCGCAACACCGTAAATACGTCGGTATTGTCGACGTAAGCGGCAACGTGCCATCGCGACTTCGGCGGTGGTGTCGTGGCCGTCGACGAGGGCTGCGAAGGCCCCGCTTTCCCGCCCACGCGCGTAAAGCGGCACCAGACTGTTCGAATGGTTGGTCGTATGGTACTTCAGAATCCGGAATCTGCCCCTTGCCCCGATTGCCAATCGGCTCGAAGGCGGTCTTGTCCGAGCCTTTGCCCCAGAGAAGGCCCGTCTCGTGATCCGCCGTGACCACAAGCACTGTATCGTCCCAGTTGCTCCGCGCCTCGACCCAGGCCACCACCGCCTCGACCGCACGATTGAAATCGCCCTGCTCTTCGATCATCCGCGCTGCCTGTTGGGAATGGTTCGCCCAGTCGACCGCGCCCCCCTCGATCGCCAGGTAAAAGCCGTCGGGATCCCCTTCCAGCGTGGCCAAAGCTGCCTTGGTCATGGTGGCCAGCGAGGGTACTCCGGAGTTCAGCGGCTGGCTGAACGGCTTGTCCTCCGCTCGGTATTTGCCCCGACCTTGCTGGAGCGTGCGATGCACCTGCACCGTGCCCAGCAGCTTGATCCCCGCAAATCCCTTCCCGCTCGCCAGGTCCTCGAACTGCTTGCGAGTTTCGATCAGCCGCCAGCCGGCCGGATGACTGCCCGCCTTGAGCTGCCGCCACGTGGCGTCGCCCCCGACGAACTTCGTCGTTTCTTTGGCAGGCTGGCCGTTGTCATCAAACTCGGGATGGCCGGCACCCATGATGAGGTCCAGATACGGCGCACAAGCATCTCGTTGGCGATCTCCTCATACGCGTCACGCTTCGCTGAGTCGGCGCCGCCGAGGCACGCGGGCGTGGCGTGGGTCCACTGCACAGTCGTCACCACCCCCACCGCCTTGCCCTGCTTCTTGGCGATTTCCGCCAGCGTCTTCCCGGCAATCGGCTGGTCCAAGTTGTTCCAGTTGATCGCCGCGTCGTAGGTCTTCATCCCCGTGGCCAGGGCCGTCCCGGCCGCGGCCGAATCGGTCGCACCGGATAAGAGAAACTTGTAGCCCGCGAAAGGTACCTTGCCCTCCAGTGCGTCAGACGCCCAGGCCTTCGCCGGCTGGTAAACCAGGCGTGCCTCCTGCACCATCTTACCGGTCGCCGTCTTCGAGAGGTTGAGAGGATACGTGGTGCAGGCATACTTCACCCAGCCCCGGCCGTCGTAGACCTGGGTGCTCTTGCCCGCCGATGCGTCCCACTTGCCCTCGTACATGCTGGCGGCGTCGTAGCTGTTGAAGCCGGAACCGTCGGCGATCATCAGAATTACGTGCTTCGCGCCCTTGGCCCACGCGTGCTCGGCCGGACAGGCCAGTGCCACCAACAAACCCACGACAGCCAAGGTCGATCGGATTGCAGTCGATCGGATTGCAGCAGTCATCATCGCTCCGCTTCCCTCGATATGTTTCTTCCCGTAATTGGGCCGCTGCCTGAGCGGCGCAAGGTCCCAGTATATTCCCGGCTCCCCCAGGGGGCAAGAAACCCGTCCCAGAACGCCGGCAGTCTCCTTCGCGGCTAAGCAGTCCCCAAGCGGCAGACGGTTCTGGCGTCGGCCTAAAAACCTATCCCGCAACCACCACAAGAGCGTTCCGCGGCCGGAGAATCCGGAGGCGACAAACCGTCTTAGGATCGGCTCCAGAACCTATCCCAGAACTGCCGCTGCGGCCCTGTGCGGCCGGAAAATCACAGCACCTCCCAAGGTTCTGGCACCGGCTCTAGAACGGCCGCGGTCAGAACTCGCCCGACCGGTCGCCGAAGCGGCGGTCTTCGGCCGCCATCCTCTTGAGCATCGGCGTGGGACGGAACCGCTCGCCCAAACCAGCCCAGGGCTCGAGCATCGCCGACGGCCTTCGCAGCCCGAGCGTATCCGCCCAGTACAGCAGTCCGCCCCGCGACCGAGGGAATCCCAACCCAAGCAGCACGCCCAGATCGACGTCCCGCGCAGTCCCGCACGCGGCCTTCGCCGAGCACGCGCGACGCTTCGAGCACCATGGCCAGCAGCAGCCGGGCGGTGATTGCCTCCGGCGACGGGCGAAGCGGCGTCCGCGCCAGGTGGCGATCATCGGCTCCACGGCGGGATCGGCGCCGGCCTGGAGCATCCAGCGGCAACCCGGCAGGATAGGCAAAGAAACCCTTTCCCGCCTTTCTGCCCAGCCGGCCGGCCTTGTACATCGTGATCAAGAAGCGGCGATGCCGCCACGCGATCGGGAAAAGCCTGCCAGAGCACGCGTCCCGCCATGAGCGCCGTGTCCAGCCCAATCTCGTCCAGTGCCCGCAGCGGTCCCCACTCCATGCCGAACTCGGTGGCCGAACGTTCCACGTCGTCGATCCGTGCCCCGTCCATCAACAGTTCCACGGCCTCGGTCAGGTAGGGCACGAGCAATCGATTGACCAGGAAGCCCGGTCCATCGTCAACCACGATCGGCGTTTGGCCGATCTGCTTGGCATAGGCCACGGCCGCGGCAATCGTGTCGGCGCCGATTGCGGCCCGCGCACCACCTCGACCAACACGCACCGGCGCCACGGGATGGAAGAAGTGCAGCCCGCAAAATCGCCCTGGATCGGCCAGCACGCCGGCCAACTGCGCAATGGGAATCGTCGAGGTGTTCGTCCCCAGCACGGTCCCCCGCGCCAAGTGCGGCTCGATCTGGGCGTAGAGCGATTGCTTGGCCGCCAGATTCTCCGGAATCGATTCGATCACCAACTCACACGACCGCGCGGCCCCCAGGTCGGCCGCGACCGCCAGCAGGCGATCGACCGGCTGCGGCCCTTCGGCAAGTTCCTCGGCCACGCGCCTCGTCGCGCTCGCTCGCCGGGATCGGGGTCGACGAGCACCACGGGAATCCCGCAGCGGACGTTGGCGGCGGCGATCGATACTCCCATCGTACCGGCGCCCACGATGGCTACCGAGGGGATCGTCCGCGGCGCGACCGACCCGTCGCCCGCGCAAACCTCGCAGGGGTTCCGCGCCAAGAGCGAAGCCACGTACTCGTCAGCGGTAGGCAGCGGCATGCAGACTACGTTCGGTTATTTTCGCGCGGCCACGGTTCGTTTCCAGTACTCGATCTGCTCCCCGAGATCGCCGGCGGGCACGCCGTTCCCAGACCCGACCACTTTCGGCAGGGCCTCAAGTGCGGCCAGGCGGACATTGTGCTGGTCGTCGAGCAGCCGGACAAGGGTCGGGGCAAAACTGGGGTCGCCCACCTGTCCCATCGTTGCCGCCACCTGGCGGCGGATCATCGGGTCGCTGCTATACGCCAACCGGTCCAGCGCTGCCGGCCCGGAGGGATCGTTGATACGCACAAAGCGGTCGCCGCCTCCAGCCGCAACGCGTCGTTGGGCGAACGCAGAAGCGACTTGATCGCTTCGGCCGCCTCCGCGCGACCCGTGAGGCCCACCGCGCGCACGGCGGCAAATACGACCGACGGCTGCGGATCCTTCAGCGCCGGGATCAACGCCGCCGCGTGCCGCGCCGAGGGATGCGCCGCCAGGTGTTCGCAGGCTTGCCGCCGCACCTCGGGCGAAGCATGGCCCAGGGCGATGTAAGCCAGCCGCATCGACGGCTCGCTCGCATCCGCCGCCACCGCGCGGAACACGCTCCGCCACACGAGCTCGTCGGCCTCCTTCTCCATCAGACTCGCCAGACGCAGCACCGCCAAACGCACAAGCGGCTGCTCGCGCCGTTGGGCCAGTCGTTCGGCGCCGCGCCGTCGCGTCGCCACATCCGCCGATCGCAGCCGTTCCAAGTCGGCGAAAGCCGAGCTGAGCCGAGGCAGAACTTCGCCCCACACCTCGTCCGGCAATACCCCATGCTCTTGCACCACCAGCGTTTCCAGAGCATCGATCGCCGGCGGGCCCATGCCCAAAAGTCCCTCGCGCCCCGCCTGCCGTGGGTTTGCCTCGCCCTCGCTCAAAGCGCGCAGCCAATGCCGCGCCTCGGCGATCTGCTCAGCCGTGGGAGCGGCTACCGTGGAGTGTGCGGCCTGGACCACCTCCGACACCAGGTCTCCTGGCGGCGCCGCGAACCGCTGGCGAAACTCGGCCAACCGCCCATCGAGGAACTCCGCGCGATGGCGAGGCGACCCCTCGACGGGAAACGACGCCGCCTCCGGCCACAGCGCGGCAAGCTGCCGCGACGCCGTCTGCCGCGTCAAATAGGTGTTCTTCCCCATCGCCTCCCAGAAAATCGGCGCCGCCTCGGCCGGCGGCCATTGGGCCACCGAATTGAGCACGCGGAGTTGCACCGACGAGCTTGGGTCGTCGAGCAGCTCGCGTGCGGCAACGGCCGCCGCCCGATCCGGCGTCGCGCTCAACGATTCCGCAACCACAAAACGCACGCGCCACGATTTGTCCAAACGCACTTGAGCACCGATTGCTGCGCCCCCTGCGCCGCCAATCCAGCCACCGCCGCCATGCGGACCACTTCGGCACGGTCCTCCAGGAGTCGCTCCAGGATCGAGGTCGCCTCGGCTCCCCCCAGGTCGCCCAGGGCCTTGGCCGCCACCGCACGCACCTGCACGTCCTGGTCGTCCAGCGCGGCGGCCAGGTGCTTGGCCGCCTGCGGCGGTCGCCGCATCGCAACCGCGTGAATCGCCGCCGTGCGAACCCGGCCGTCCGCCGCCTTGGTCAAAGCCGCCGCCGCGGCCGGCAGCGTTCCCACCCGACCCCCGGCCCACGCGTGCAAAACCGCCACCTTCACCTGGGGGTCCGGGCTCTCCAACGCGCGAACAAACCGCGGGTCCTCGGCCGGATCGAGATGCCGCGCCAACGCTCGAATCAACTCCGCGTGGAGCTCCGCGACATACCGCGGTCCGGGAACCGGCGAGCAATCGCCATGCTGGTCGATCAGTTTGCGCAGCGGCGCAACCGCCGAACCCTGGGGCAAGCCCCCCATGGCTTCAGCCGCCGCCAATCGCATCGAAAGCGGCAGATCCTTGCGCCCCACCCCCGCGGCCAACTGCGCCTGCCCGGCGCCCTCTCCGCGGCGCGCTAGCGCGATCGCCGCGTTCGTGGCCACCACCGAGTCTTTCTCGGCCAACGCGGCCTGTAGCTCCGCGGGCGTAAGCTTCTGCTGTGCCAGCGCCGCGTCCAGGCTCGGATACCGCCAGTGGAACAACGACTCCACACCCGGAGCCGGCGGGGCAAGGATCCGACGCGGGCTCGGCTTGCGCGAGCGGACCCCAGCGCGACCCCGCCGCTTCCACACCTCCCGCCCCGGCATGCCCCGGCGCCGCCACATCTTCCTCGCGTTCCGCCTCGCTCGCATCCTGCCCCCGACCCAGCCAGGAAGAAAACGGACCGGAAGGCCAGCGCGGGCAGCCCGTCAACAGCACGGCAAGCGATAGACACGCGGCCGGCAGGCCGCGGACCATGAAAGACCGAAGCATTCGCTCCACGAGTGGCAAATCCTTTTGCCGGGGCCCCCGCGATTGGAAACGCGGAAACGTGTTTGCAGTCCAGCAATCACTCTGTCCCTGGACCGTGCTCGATCGAGTGACACCGCATGGAAACTCGGGCTCGTTCGCGCGTGCTACCGCTTGGCACAAGCAGCGCGAATCGCCGGAAAAACACCCGTTCTGGAAAGACTACTAACACACCAGGAGGACAGACATTCTTGTCTGTCTCCATCTGTCTCCCTCTGTCTCCGCTTAGCTTTTCGGCGGCGCGCTGGCCGGCGCCTTGGCCGGAGCAGGCGGCGGCGCCTGCGGTGCCGGAGGCGCTCGCGACCGCGCTCTTCGGAGCAGCCACGGGCGCCGCCTTGGGCGCTAGGGGCGCCTTGGCCGAAGGAGCCATGCCGGGCATCGGAGCTTTACCCGCCGGAGTCTTGCCCGAAACCGGAGCAGGCACTACCCCTCCACCGGGCACCGAAAGTCCCAGCGTCGTCAACAAAGTAACATTGCTCGCCGCCAACTTTCTCCGCAGATCGCGGTACGCAATCTCCGCATCGTCCATGATCTTGAGTTGCTCGTCGACCGCCTTGGTCAGGGCCTCGACCACCTTGTCGTCCTTGGCATCCGGCGTCTGCTTGGCAAACCACAACACGCCGCGCAGTTCTGCGCGTTGCGCGGATCGATGCGCCCCAACGCCTCGATCACCGCGCCCAGGTCCGTCTTGTACAATCGTCGAAACTGCTCGGCGCGAGCCTTCTCCGGGTCTTGCCGCATGGTAGGACTGCCGTAGCCTGAACTCGTTTCGGAATCGTAGGTCCCGGGCATGCCGCCATACGCGGTCGGCCGTGTCGCTCCACCCGAACTGGGCGCCGCACGTGTACCGTGTTCGAGATACGAGTCGCGAACCAACTTGGCCAACGGAGTGACCAACTGGAGCGGAGTCAGTCCGGCAATCGGGGCCCCCGAGGAATCGGTGTAGGCCAGCGCGCCCAGCGCGTGGGCCGCGGCACGACGCGCCAGAAGCGCATTCTCCCGCTTGTCGACCACGTCGGCCAGAGCCAACGCAACGCTCCCGCCCGGTCCGGCGGTCCTCAGCGCGGCAAGACCTTCAATGGCCAGCTTCTGCATGTAGGCGTGCGCCAACGCAGAGCGCCCGGGGGAGCCGGCGACGATACGATCGCCAGCAATGCGGGAATCACTTCGTTGTCGCGCACCTGAGCGTCGGGCAGCCCCGCCGCCGCATGCCGCGCCAGGCCTTGAAGGGCCGCCACCTTGACCCCTTCGGCCTCCTTCGGGTCTTTCACCGCCTGAAGCACCAGCGGCAACGCCTCGGGCAGCGGAGTGCTCGTCCGCGCCCCACGCACCTCCGCGGTGTTCAACTCGCCGATCGCGAGCATCGCGTTATAGCGAACCACCGGATGGTAGCCCGCATCCGTCGCAAACTGCGGCAGAAACTCCAGCGCCGCCTTGACCAGTTGCGCATACACCGGCCCGGTGCCTGTCATCGTCAAATCCGTGCGGAGCTGAACACGGGGCAGATCCGCGGCCCGAACCGCGTTGCTATGACTGGCTTCGATCGTCCAGCGCGGATAGAAATAGCCCTTGTAATACGCATCGAATTGCTTCTGTTGCTCTTGCCCCAAATTGGGCGCCCGAAGCAATTTGACGATCTCCTGTCGCATCTTGGGACCAGCCTGCGACTCGTCAGGCTGCAACTGCTTGTACACACGCGCCGGCGCCTTCGGCTCAGCCGCAGGCTCTGCAGCCGGATCGGCCGGCGCAGCAGCAGGCGCAGCAGCGGCAGGCGCCGCGGGAGCTCCCGCCGGCTTCGCAGCCGCAGGGTCAGCGGCCGCAGGCGCCGCACTTGCCGGAGTAACCGCTGCCGGGGCCACCGCAGCAGCCTTCGGCGCCGCGGCCGGCGCTTGCTGCGCCGCACAGTCGCCCACCAGCGCTCCACCGAGCACGGCCGCGAGCAATACAATGGGAAGCAATTTCACAGCGATCGAACCGCCAAGGCGGTGCTGGGTCGCGGCCATGGACATAACCTCAGATGCCGAACGGCTTTGGGAAAACACACCTATAGGCTACCAACGATTGGGGAACAGTGTCAAGTTCTCTCCGATCCGCTCCCGCGGCCAACAACCCCATTTGACACGCGCCCTAACCTGCGCGTACAGTGTGGGAAGCCCTGGCCCGAGCGTTCCTAAGACTATCACGCCCTAGTGCTTAGGACCGTTACAACCGCCACCGAGGAACTCGGCATGACGCTGCTCTACTACGAGCCGGTCTTCTTCAATCACGCGACCGGCGACCACCCGGAGCGGGCGGAACGCATCCGGCAGATCGGGCCCCATCTGGCAAAAGCCGGCCTGGACCAGCAATGCCTGCGGCCCGTGTGGACCCCTGTTTCGCGACTCCGCCTCTCCCG
The DNA here is from genome assembly GCA_963736495.1 of Pirellulales bacterium. Lineage (GTDB taxonomy): Bacteria > Planctomycetota > Planctomycetia > Pirellulales > Thermoguttaceae > CAVTPL01. Next base: position 361,229 of record CAVTPL010000007.1, read on the forward strand.
CGTCCACTCGCTGCGCTACGTCGACGAGGTTTGGGCAATGGCCAAATCCGGCGGAGGCGAACTCGACGCAGACACCCTGGTCAGCCCCGCCTCCTATGAAGTCGCCCTTTCCGCCGCCGGTGCGGTCTGCGACGCCACCGAACGCATCGTCCGCGGCGAAGATACCCAGGCCCTCTGCCTCGTCCGCCCTCCCGGCCACCACGCCTTGACGCACCGAGCCATGGGCTTCTGCATCTTCAACAACGTCGCCATCGCGGCCCGCGCGGCGCTCGACGACCTCGGGCTGGACCGGGTGCTGATCGTCGATTGGGACATCCACCACGGCAACGGCACTCAGTCGACCTTCTGGGAAGAGCCCCGCGCCGGCTTCCTCTCGATCCATCGCTGGCCGTTCTTCCCCGGCACCGGCCTGGAGGACGAAACCGGCGGCGGCGCCGGACTGGGCACGACGCTGAACTTGCCCGTCGAGTTCGGCATCTCCCGCAACGACTATCTCGCCCTCCTCACCGACGCACTCGAACAGTTCGCCGCCCGCATCAAACCGCAACTGGTCTTCCTCAGCGCGGGTTTCGATACCCACTGCCTCGATCCGGTCGGCAACCTGGGACTGGAAACCGAAGACTTCGCCCCCCTCACCAATCTCCTGGTCGACGTCGCCGAAACCTACGCCCAGGGTCGCCTCGTGAGCGTGCTCGAAGGAGGTTACCATCCCGAGATCACCGCCCAGTGCGTCGAAGTCCACCTGCGGGAATTGCTCCGCCGCGCAAAACCTTCGCCGTGCGCACAACCCTGATGCGGCAAGTGAGGTGCGATCCGCCGCCGCGGGGACGATCGGAACCCCCGGCCAACCTCTCCCTCCGACTGCAAGCGAAACGCGAATCGACTATGGCTTGGCAAGGCATTGAAGGACACGACGACGTGGTCGAGCAGTTCCGCCGTGCCCTCACGCGCGGTCGCTTGGCAAGCAGCTTCCTCTTCGTCGGGCCGGAAGGAGTCGGCAAACGCGCCTTCGCCCTCAAATTGGCGCAGTCCCTCCTGTGCAGCGTCCGCCCCGAGGCCGACCTGCAACCCTGCGGCCAGTGCCCCGCCTGCGCGCAGGTGGCGGCCATGACCCATCCCGACCTCGACCTGATCGCCAAGCCCGACGACAAGTCGTTCCTCCCGCTCGAGATGCTCATCGGCGACAAGGACCACCGCATGCGTCGCGGCCTCTGCCACAACATTGCCATGAAGCCGTTCATGGGCGGGCGCAAGGTGGCAATCATCGACGACGCCGATTTCCTCAACGCCGAAGGAGCCAATAGTCTCCTCAAAACGCTGGAAGAGCCGCCGCCCCGCTCGGTGTTGATCCTTCTGGGCACCTCGTCGGCCAAGCAGCTTCCCACGATTCGCTCGCGATGTCAGCTCGTCCGCTTTCAGCCCCTCGCGGCCCAACTCGTCGCCGAAATCCTCCTCGCGCGAGGCCTGATCCAGGACCCCGCCGAGGCCCAGCGCCTCGCCGCGCATTCCGGCGGAAGCATCGCCCGCGCCGTCGAACTCGCCGATCCCCAGCTTTGGACCTTTCGCACCATGCTCTACCAGCGGCTCGGCGCACCGCTCCTTCTCAGCGTCCCCCTGGCGGAAGCCGTCCTCGCCTTCATGGAGCAGGCCGGCAAGGAAACAGCCCTCCGCCGGCCTCGCCTCCGCCAGGCGATCTTGTTCGCCGCCGAGTACTACCGGCAATGGGCTCGACACTTAAGCGGAGCAACCGACGACGAGCTCTCCCCTCTCGAAATCGAAACCGCCGCCCCGCGCCTCGACGTGCTCACGGCAACCGCCTGCGCCGACCATTGCCTCCAGGCCCTCGAACAACTCGACCGCAACGCCCATCCCACGGCCCTGGTCGAGAGCTGGCTCGATGGATTGGCCGCTCTGGCCAACGCACCGCGATACGCGGCAAAGCCTTCTTATTGATGCCGGCATTGTGTCCGATGCAATCGCGCGAAGGCCGAAAATCTTGCCTGTCCCCTGAAAGCCTCGCGCGCGTGCCGTGCCGTCCGGCACAAGAGGCTTCGGCAGCGAGTGTGCCACTGCGCGTGTGCCATTGCTTGGTAGCCGCGGCGTTTTGCCGCGGCGGACAAGCAGTGCTGCCTAGTGTCTTTACCCTATATCCTCCGCCACTCCCAACGCGCGTGTGCCACTTGCTTCCCTCCCAATCCAACCGCCCCCGGGGCCGGTTCCCGCCAAGACTCCATCCGCCTTGCCCGGAGGGTGAATGAGGTCCGTAGCTAGCCCGGCCGTGTCTTATCCGCTCGTGTCGCCGTGCAGCGTAAGCACCAGACGCCGCCGCCCGCCCCGGTAGCGGTGTTCGCAAAGATAGATCCCCTGCCAGGTCCCCAAGCGAAGCGATCCGCCGCCGACCGGCACCGTCAGCGAACTGCCCAGCAAAGAGGCCTTCACGTGCCCCGGCATGTCGTCCGGACCTTCCACCGTGTGCCGGTAGGGAAAATCCTCCGGGGCAAGGCGATCCAGTACACGCTCGAGGTCGGCGGGCACGTCCGGGTCCGCGTTTTCATTGATCGAAAGCGAAGCCGAAGTGTGTCGAATAAAGACGTGCAAGATCCCCGCCTTCACGCGTTTCAACTCCGGCAACGCGTCGATCACGTGGTGCGTGACCAGGTGGAATCCCGGCGGGAATGCGGGCAGTTCGATCTCGCGTTGGAACCAGCTCACCGTGACAATCCTCCTCCAGTCTAAGAACCTGTCCCGGAACCGCCACGGCCGCCCTCCGCGGCCGGAGAATTCAGCAGCAGCACACGGCTCTGGGATCGGCTCTAAGAGCCGATCCCCAAACTGCGGCTGGAACCCTGTGCGGCCGGGAAATCACAGCACCTCCCACGGCTCTGGGATCGGCTCTAAGACTCTTTCTCGAGGCCCGCATCGCCAATCGAGCGCCGGGCGGCCAAGGGAACTCCGGATAGTGTACCGTTTCGATTCACGATCCGGAGTGAATCGCGAACATCGCCTGCGCCGGCAACAATCACTCGGGCGATTGCCCCGCGGCACGCAACCGGTCACCGGCCCGCCGGGGACGTGTCCCCCTCGCTTCCGGACCGTCAACGGTTACCGCGCCGGCCTGCAGCGGCCGGCGGCGTACCATCCATTCTTCCACCTCCCGGGGCCTGCGGTCAATGCGCAGGCAAGCTCCACGCCCTGCAGCCGGCAACGAATTCCTCTCCCGGGTGCAGCAAGAATCCGCGTTTCGCGATACACTAAAAAGCTGTCCCGGAACCGCCCGCTGGTGCCCTGTGCGGCCGGAAAACCGCAGCATCTCCAAGGTTCGGGGACCGGTCTAAAAAGGTGTCGGCGCAATCCGCGCGCCCAAGCTATCCACGGACGACTGCCATGACCTGCAAACATCTCAAAGAGCTGTACGAGATGTGCCGCGTCCACCAAGTACGGCTCAGCAGTTCCGATCTGATCCACATGGTTTGCTCCCAGTGCGGGATCGAGGAGGTGTGTCCCTCGGTGCTCTGCGAGGAGTACGAGACGCGGCATCCAAGCCCATCTCCCGGCCAGTCCGCCGGCGGCGACGAAGAAGAAGAGTCAGGCGGCTAACCGGCGCTGACAAAACCGCGACTGACTCCCGGCGATTCGCGAGAGACTCCATGAATTTGCCCTGAGCGATGGTGCCTGCGCCCCCGTTTTGCCAAAGCCTTTAAGGCCCCCCCCTGTAGATGCACGGGAGATTAGGGTTTCTTTTTCTCAAAAAACCCGTTCGAGCCCCTTGACTATCCGCCCGCGACGCGGATAATGGTACGTTTTAACCCTTCGCCGCATGCATTTCCCGCGGCGAGCATGGCTTTTTTGCGCGCAATTCGCGCCGCAGGCCACGCTTCTGCTTAGTCGGCAGTTGCCCCACGCAGTGTGCTTCCTGGATCGCCGCCTAGGCCCGTTTTTACCTTCGGGAGTCTTTACCATGAGGAATGTTTTTGAGGCCATTCTGGAGTGCGGGCACGATGAAGACTTCGTGCCCGCCGAAACCAACGAATTCATGGCCACCGACGCCCCCGCCGGCTCCAAGGTCAAGATCGAGATCCTGGCCGAGCGTATCCGCCGAGGCATGCCGCTCTGGCATCCCGAGGACCGCGTCGATTACAGCGGTCTTACCGGGGCAGTCCGCCCGCGCGATTAAGCGCTCGCCGCGCCCGCGCGCGGTACTTCTCCCTCGCTGCCCCCCGCTCGCTTCGCTTCCCTTCGCAGGATGAGCCCGACGGCTCGAGCCCTCGCTTCAATCGGGCTCGCGGTCCGCTCTCCGCCTGGATGGGGCAGAAGCAATCGAGCCAGGATGGTCGGCTCCCCATTTGCCGGGCAGGTCGAGGTGCGCGCCGCACACGGCGCACACCTCCCGCCGCGGATCTCGTAGCGCCGATCGGCTTTCTGCAGAGGTAAGCGTTTACGCGTCAGCCGGGAACGGGTCCATTTTTCGGCCGGAAGGCTCCCTAGTCACCAACACCCGCCTGACCGAAAGCCTGGACCTGTCCCCTTCCTTTCCTCTGCTCTTCTCGTCGCTCAATAGGCGGCAAGCGGCGCCAACTCGATCGGCCCCAGCAACTGGGTCTTGAGAATCCGCTCGCCATTCGAACTGTAGAACAGTACCTGGTTGCGATCGGTCTCCCAGATCGCGGTGAACTTCACCGCTCGGGGACCGTGCAGACAAAAATGAATACCACAGGGCATTCGGCCCCGCCGCAAGACTCGCTCGGTCATGCGGAAAGCGTCGCTTTGCAGTTGATAATGCTCACAAAGGGTATCGTTGACATATTCACGAAGGTCGTCGAGCGTGTGGATCTCTTCACATTGAGTCAACATCGGCGACGAAGCTCCTGTTGGGGTCAGACTGAGCGCGCACCGGTCGGACACCCGCCGCCCTCCCCTTCTCGCCGCCTCGAGCACGCATACCGCAACGCGGCACGCACATCGCATGGCAACGGATTGGCAACGGCAGCCATCTGCTTGGCGTCGGTTCGCAACTCATATCAGAATGGGCCGCGCGCGGCGTCTCCGCGGGGACGAAGACCAACGCGTGACCAGTGAAACTGGGGTGAGTGCCGACAATGGAAGCTATCGGCAATCTACAAAGCCTTTCTTCTCCCGCCTTTCCTCAGACTGGGAAATCGGCGGGTGCTGGGCTGGCTTTTCCGCTTCCATTACTCCAAGTCCCGCAAACAGATGCCAACAATCGGCCAGCCCTAGCTTCCCCAACCACTATTTCTTTGACTCAAGTCCGGCCCAAGCCAACACCTTCCGAAGCGCAAACCACGAGCGCGACGCCGCAACCATCGGCAACGTCGCGCTCGTGCGGATCTCACCCGATTCGGACAACCGATCGCTACTTCGCCCCCTTCGCATAGGCGGCATAAGCCTCCGCCACGCGACCCTGCTTCTCATCGCCCGAGTGGAGCCACACTCGGTAGCAGAAACGAATCGACTCCCCGCGAGCTACCGTGTGGGAACCGTCGAGCTTCTCCCCGCCCGGAAAGTCGTGCAGCCCGAAAGGATTCGCCGCAAACAGCCCGTACGTTCGCACGTGCCAGTACGTGGGGAAGCGGAAGCTCTTGGGGTGGTTGAACACCGCAATCCCCAACACCTGGCCCTCGACCGGCCCGTGGTAGTCGACCCAAGCGGCCGCCCGCCCCCAGGCGCTCGCGTCCGTCTTCCCTTCGCTGTTGACGATCTTCCCGCCGAGCTTCTTGCCCTTCTTTCCTTCGACCTTCATCGATTCGGCAACGCGTATGCCGAACATTCCCTCCTTGGTATCGCCGAAGGTCAGCGCCCCTTCACTCGCTTTGATCGTAATGTCGAAGTCGATCCACCGCGCCGCCGCGTCCGCCCCGAACGACAAGGCCCGCTGGTCCTCGCAAATCTTCTTCCCGCCCGGCGCCACCCAATCGTTCTCGGTCACGATCGCGGGCTTGGGCGCACTGGCAAGCGTGACGAACTTCCGATGGACGATCGATCCCGCCTTGGGCGATTCCTCCCAAAAACTCACTCCGCCCACGCTGCCGTGCGTGAACCACAGCGACCGCTGATGAGGATGGTCTTTCTCTTCACCCGGCAATTCGCCCATCGGATAGGCCCGGGTGACGCGTTTGCCGGTCGGCCCGACGATCGGCCACAGAATCGGCTTGGTCCCGCTCTTGATCAGGTACTCGGTGAACAACTCCCCATCGATCTTCACCACCGCGCCGCCGGGGGAAGGCTGCACGGTGACTTCGGCGGCCAGGACGTGCGAGGCGACCATGGCAAGAAGCGAAGTGAGGACAATCCTCGTCACAATACGGTACATCGGCTGAGACTCCTGGAGTATAAGGCGACCGAATCCGATTGCCAGTCCCGGGGCGTGCAACCTGCAAGGGAGCCGCCTCCGAGCAAGTGCCGTGATCATAATCCGCCGGCCCTGGCACCGCCAGCATGGAACCGTTCACAGGCCGCCGGCGGATCGGCTCGTTTTTCGGCCCGTTTCGTCCTTCCGGTGTGTAAGGCGCCAAGGCCGCAGAATGTGCCGGTGCCCTCACGGCCGCGGCGCCATGACCGCGGCGCGCCAGGCCGCCGCGGCGAGAAGAGCCACCCCCATGTCGTCCGAACAAGACGCGTTCGGGCAACTTCCGGCCGCCTATTGAACCCCGCGTGGCCGATGCGCCAGGCCGACCATCGGGAAATAGTCCCGCTCGATCGCCCAACCCGACGGATCGCGCCTCTACGGCGCCGTCCGCCGCTGGTACTCCTTGAAGACCAGCGGCTGGAAGATGGCGATGAACTGATCCGTCTGGGCAACGCGGTCGCGGTCCGACTGAACCAGACGTCGGACGAGTTGGTGCTGGGTTCGAGCTGTCGCCTTTTGGGGGGGAAATCGCGATTTGATCAGCGTCAAATGGACCTCCCGGGGAAGCTCGTTGCGCTTCGCCAGGGCCGCGTTGACCACCATCCGCGCGCACGCCTGCATGTAGCCGGGGTTCAAACGCGCGTTGAGCTGGATGTACCAGTCGGAAAACTCGTGGTATTGCCGGATGATCTCGTCGCCTTCGCCGGCCGCCGCGGTCACCCGGTAGATGATCCACGGACTCTCGAACACCACCTCGCCGGTCGCCTCGTCAAACCGCTCGTCGAATCGCGGTGCCCCCAGGAATCGCACGTGTTCCTCGCGCTGGCCCGCGGCCCATGCCTTGAAATTCTCGTTGAATCCGGCCACCTCATCGGTCGATAGCTCGCTCCGCACGCGACGATTGGGGTCCAACAGGATGAAGCGCTGGTGCGCTTGTCGAAGACCGTGATCTCGGCCAGGTCCGCCGGCTTTTCCAAGTAGTCGTAGACGACCCCCTCGTGGAAGATCGTAGTGCTCTGCGTCCGGGGTTCGGATTCGCTGCCGAAGAAAACCTTGTTCTCAACCCGGAAATCCTCAGCCACCGTCGGACTCCCGCCACCGTAGGAACCGCCGAGAACCCCCAGACATACCATCGCCGGGACGATCGCGTGCAGACTGCGGACCACCATGGGAACGATCCCCCACTTCTTGCCGGTAACCGGGGAAAACGCCAAGCGGCGGAAACATACCCGAGCGTCCGCAACCTGTAAAGGCAGGAAACGCTGCGGAAGGCCAACCGCTGCGGCCGAAAATAGCTCCTGCGGACCGCCCGGAATGCTGCCGCCCAGCGGTGCAGCCCTCAACCGTCCAGTCCGAAACGCACCTGAGCCAGGAGATTTACAGCCTTTCCCCGGAGTTGTTTCCGGCCCAGGCTTTCGCTCGATTGCCCAAGAGGAAAGCGGTCCTTGACCGCCATCCGGCAGCCTGATAGATTGGAAATCCACATTGGCCGCAGGCCTCATCCCAGGATGCCTGCGCCCGTGAGCGGGGGATTAGCTCAGCTGGGAGAGCGTCTGAATGGCATTCAGAAGGTCAGCGGTTCGAGCCCGCTATCCTCCACTACTAAAGCCTTCCGTAGCAACGAGTTACGGAAGGCTTTTTTGTTTGACGCAACTGGCAAAAGCTCTTGTGCTGAGCCCGTGCTATCTTCTGAAAAAACCGTGCCCTCACACATCGCGAGTTCCGGTATTGTCTGATTTGGTTGTCTCAAACAAACCTCCGAGTGTCGAGCCCCGCCATCCCTAGCCTGGACGCGTGCGAAATCGTACATGCATCGGCGACGTGATAGAATGCGGCGCTTGATGCCAGGTCTTCCTAAGGCAACGCGCCATCATGCATGCCGCCCGTTGGCGGTTCTGGTCGTCCGTACTTCCCGTCATGTCCGATTCCAGCAAGGTCTGTCTGGTGCAAAGCCGCAGGCAACGGGCCGGAGAAGTCAACCTGTCTGACCTTCTCCTCCTGATGCTCCTACTGGTTTCCGCAAGCGCCGGAGTCGTTTGGGGAATCGAGTTCGGCTCGGTCTACGGCATTGGGGGGAAGATACTCGGCGGCGCCTTGGGCCTCATCGCCGGCGTGGTCGGCGCGGTGCTCCTGGCCCTAGTCATCGCGATCGCGTCCCAACCGGTTAACACTTTCTGGCGCTGGTGGCGACCCTATCCGCCGGCGTGTGAGAATGGAACCTGCGTGAGCCCGCGCGACTACCGCCCCAGCGAGATCCCCGAAGACGTTGTCCGCCGTGTACGAGGCCTGTCCCGCTTCGGTAACCGATGCAGGTGTGGAAATGTCTACGCCGGCGGCTGCGACTACCCGCTCCTGAATCGATGGGTTCGAGTCTTGCCCGATGGAGAAGTTCGTCCTTACCTCATGCATCGAGTGTTCGGCAAGTGGAAACTCGACGAGACGACCGTCGTCTCGAAGGCGGCTGAGTCCAAGGCAATTGGCCCGCCGATCGAACTTCCAGGATGGACGATCCCCTTGGCATCGACCATCCTCTGTGGCGGCATTGCTCTCGCGATCGCTTACTTCGGTCCCGAGGCCAAAGCCCACCCCATCCGCCCGTGGTTCGTCATGGGCTGCACGGTCTTCGGGCTTGCCGTTGGCTCCGCGGTCTGGTGGATGCGCGGCTCGGCGAAACGCTGACGGCTCGCGTGTAGACGAACTTCCTACTGCGAACTTCTTCGCCGTCCAGCGAAACGGCCACCGGTGATCTCCAACAAACCATCGAACTCCAGTCGCCTGTGAATCACATCACGCGAAACTACGAAATCCCGTCCGATGTACTCCTCACCACCGAGAATGGTGCTCAAATGTGTCGACGGTGGACTCGGGGTGCCAGCCGTGATACTACCCCGGCCTCCAGGCTGAGTTAGAATTCCGCTTGGCATCAGGACCTGCGCCGATCAGTTCTGGATCGGTTGCTCACCGGCAAGAACGACGGTGACGAAGCACTAGACGACCTTCGGAATCAGCCGCGGCGGCGTGTCGGCCGCCGGAGGACCGCCCTCGGCTTCCGAAATCCGCATCCCTTCCCACCACCCAAGCTGCCCCACGAACTGATCGCGCAGGGTAATCTCCAACTCGGTGGCGGGCCGCAAAGCCACCACGCGCTGTTCGGGCCGATCCAATTGGATCGCATAGGCCAGGGCAACCGCGCGCTGAAGCGTCCGCTCGACGTAAACGCGCCGCTCCCTCGCTTCGCCAAGGCCACCGCAGACCGACTCCCGAATCGTTTCCACGGCCCAAGGTCGCTCGGCGGACAGTCGCGTCTCCGCGGTCTGCTCGGCACCCAGAGGATCGAAGCGGTAAATATGGCGGCGGCTCTCCTTGGCAATCGGATGCCAAGCAATGGCCTGCGTCCACCCGCTTGAGAGCTTCTTGCTACTCATGTTCCGCACTCGCAACCATCCACCAGGAGCGGCGATCTCCACCGCTTCCGGGCATTTCAGCCCAAGCCTCTTCTATTGAGCGCTGCATAGCCAACGATCATTCCGCCCGCGGGCGTGCTGAAATTGAGCCGAACGCGGCCCGCTACCAGCGTGAATCGCGATCATTCGCTACATCGGGATCAATAGAACCTCGGAGGGCGGCATCCCTCGTATCGAAATCCGCCGCATGCAAACCGATTCTCGGCCGACTTGATGGCTCCGAACATCACGGATGGTTGACTTCGCCGGCCCGATCGCTCCGTTCGCGCACCGCAAAGCGCCTTGCCCAAAAGCGTCCGCGTACCAGAGCAGTGACATTGTAGACCAATGTCACCCTTCCCGAGAAGATGCCATGCGGCAATTACTCGCCGATCGATCAACTCGTCCCCGGATAAAACGGCCAACTCTGGCGATGGCCGCCGCGCACACGAATCCGTTGGGGGGATGACCAAACTTCCCTGCTTTCAGCAAGCTCCTCGGTATTCGATTCTTTCGCCCCCCCGGTTAGCTTCGCCACTCGCGCGCGCCGATACCTTGCTGTCCTGAGGCGCCCGGTCCTCTCGGAAGCGATGCCGCTTCCGAGCCCCCAACCTGCCATGCCCTTTGGGCCGGGCGCCCCTTTCTCTTGCTTCGCCCGCCGCCGTTCCACCGTGCGATCCCCACGGTCGAATTCCGCTTGCCTCGATAGAGCGATCCCGCGCCGCACCCGACAACGGAATCTTCACCCGCCGAGTTTCTCAACCGGCCAAGCGACACTCGCGAAATGGCCGTTGCTACGGTTCAGGCACCGGCCCAAGCAAGCTATCCCAGCACGGCCGCGATTCGCTCGCGCGTCACCGGCTCGATCACTCCGCGCTCGCAGATGATCGCCCGGATCAGCCGCGCCGGCGTGACGTCAAAGGCGGGATTGTAGACCTCGATTCCCTCGGGCGCGGTGGGGCGGCCGAAACCGCAAGTCACCTCGCGCGCGTCGCGCTGTTCGATCGGAATCCGGTCGCCGTCGGCGATCGAAAGATCGAAGGTGCTCGTGGGGGCGGCAACGTAGAAGGGAATCTCGTGGGCGGCGGCCAGCACCGCCACGGAGTACGTGCCGATCTTGTTGGCCGTGTCGCCGTTGGCCGCGATCCGATCGGCGCCGACCACAACCGCCTGCACGCGCCCCTCGCGCATCACTTGGGCGGCCATGTTGTCGCAGATCAAGGTGACGGGGATGCCTCGCTGCTTCAGTTCCCAGGCCGTCAAACGCGCTCCCTGCAACAGGGGGCGCGTTTCGTCGGCGAACACGCGCAGCGCCTGGCCGCCCTCGACCGCCGCAAAAATCACGGCCAGCGCGGTGCCGTAGTCGGCCGTGGCCAGGCCGCCCGCGTTGCAGTGCGTGAGCACACCCTGCGCCGCGGCCAGTAAGGCGGCCCCGTGCCGGCCGATCGCGCGGCACATCTGCCGGTCCTCTTCGTGAATCGCCCGCGCCGCGGCCAGCAATGTCCCCGCAATCTCGGCGGAAGAAACACCCTCGGGCAGCGATCGGGCCGTAAGCTGCATCCGCTGGAGGGCCCAGAAGAGATTCACCGCCGTAGGGCGGCTGGTCGCCAAATAGCGCGTCACTTCGTCGAGCCGCGCAAGATCGCGCTCGGCGGTCGCCGCCCATCGCCCCCTGAATTCCCAGGCATACGCCATAGGCCGCGGCAATCCCGATCGCCGGCGCCCGCGCACCCGAAGCACTCGAATCGCCTCCCAAAGCGTCTCCACGTCGCGGCATTCGACTTCCACGAACTCCACCGGCAATCGAGTCTGGTCGATCAGGCACAGGTGGCCGTCGACATCGCCCACCCAGTGCAGCGTGGCCAGATCCTGAAGTCTTGTTTGCATGGTTCTCGCGTATCGAAATCACTTGAAAGGCGCGGTGCAACCCGCGACCGAAGAATGCCGCATCGGCGGCGTCAGTCCCCGTGTGTTCAGACGGGCCGCTGCCTACCGCTGACCGAGCGACTGCTGCAGCGCGGCGTCGCGCGCGCCACCTTTTCCGCCAGCTTCCGCTTGAAAGCCGCCAGCTTGTCGGCCAACGACCCGTCCGACAGGGCAAGAATCTCCACCGCCAAAAGGCCCGCGTTCCGAGGTCCCCCCATCCCCGCTCCCACGGTGGCCACGGGCACGTCGCCGGGCATCTGCACCATCGACAACAGCGAATCCAGCCCGCCCATCAACTCCGTCGGCACCGGAATGCCAATCACCGGCAGAATCGTGTGCGCCGCAACCACTCCGGCCAGGTGCGCCGCGCCGCCGGCTGCGGCCACCAGCACGCGAATCCCCCGCCCGGCCGCTGAACTGGCATACTGCTGCACCAACTCCGGCGTCCGGTGGGCGCTCATCACCCGCGCCTCATAGGCCACGCCAAACTCTTCCAGCGCGGCGGCCACGGCCTTGATCTTCGGCCAGTCGCTGTCGCTACCCATCAGAATTCCAACTTGAGCCGCGGCGGGTTGTGCCATACGCAGGACCGGGAGGGTTCGGGTTCAACAGATTCCAGGAACCGGCCGGGAGCCTTAAGGTTCGCCGACGGCTCAACGCTCGAAATGTGGGTTGTACGGCAAGTCCAGCCTGGCCGCAACCGCCCCACGTGGCAATTTCCCCTTCGTGCGAATCGCCCGGAGTTGCCCCGCCGCGCCTCCGACGAATCATGCCGCGTCCCGCCGCAGCGGCTATCCAATTCTCTGCGCGAAAGATTCCCGCCGGCCTCCTGCCGAGCCTCGACCACCACACCCGCCGAAGTCTCGCGAAGGATCCACGTCTCCTCACGGGCCGCGCTGCCGTCAGTCGGACAGTACAAGGAAAACCGCAGCTCGGCACCGTTCAATTCCCAAGTCCCGCCCGGGCACTGCCGCACCTCGCCGCAGTTGTCGATCAGCGTCTGCCGATAGGTCCCGGCGGTATCGAGCACCAAGCGAACCATTCGCCCGTCCGCATCGCTGTACAACTGCCACAGGCCCGCCAGATCGTCGACCGAAAGCGATTCAATCTTCCTTTCGGCGATCACCGCCGACACCGGAGGCGCGTCCTTCTGCAGCGCATATCGATATTCCCGCAGCGGCCGACGTCGATGACGCGTCTTATATCCATACAATCCAAAAACCGCGATTCCTCCAAACCCGCAAGCCATCGGCACCGCTCCAGCGCCGGCAGCCACCAGGATCAGGACCAGTTCCGCCGACACGATCGCAAACGCCCCATAGGCCATGAGCCGCCCGCCTCCCCGATAGAAGGCGACCGCCACGGCCACAATCGCCGCGGGATAGCTGAACAGCATCAGGCACTGACACAGTGCCGTTACCGGGCTGTTTCAGCCAAAATGGATCCCCATCGACTCGAGCCCGATCATCACACCCGCGATCGACGGCGCCATAAGCGCAAGCACCAGCGACACCAGTCCGGCCACGGCCCACCTCCTCTCATTCCACGAGTTCAAAGACCGCCTCGATCTCCACCGCGGCGCCCAAAGGCAGCGCTACGGCGCCGAAAGCGCTCCGCGCCCCCACTCCCGCCTCCGCCCCAAACACTTCCGCCAATAGCTCACTGCAACCGTTGATCACGGCCGGCTGGCCGTGGAAATCAGCCGTACACTGCACCAGGCCCACAACCTTGACCACGCGCCGCACGCGATCGAGCGAACCCAGTTCAGCGCACAGCGTAGCCAGAATCGCCAGGCCCGTCCACCGCGCCGCCTCGTAACCCGCGTGCTCGTCCAGCTCCGCCCCCACGCGCCCCCCGACCAGCGAACCGTCGGGTCGCATCGGCAGATGCCCAGAGGTATAGGCCAGATTGCCGGCCACAACCACCGGCCGGTAAAGCCCCTTGGGCTTCGACGCGGGGGGGAGTTGAAGTCCGAGTTCCACCAGCTTGCTTTCCGCACTCATCGGCACACCCTTTCCGTGACCGTTCACAGGCCAGCCGGAGACTGGCCCATTCCTCGGCCCGTTTCGTTCTCTCCGTATTCAAGCTCTTCGTATCCAGAGCGCGAAGGCCGAAGAATGTGCCCGTCCCTTGCGGCCCAGGCGGGGACAGTTCTCCGTGAACGCTTCCCTTTCCTGTCGGCGCACGTATTCTATCCCGACCTCGTACCCCCTGCGTCCCGGCCCTTGGGTGGTAAGCAGATTTGCCCCTGCCGGAGCCTCCAAATATACTGGTACACAAGCCGCAACCGCGGTCTCGCCCCTCACGAGAGCCCTGCCATGCCGCACAACCACAATTTCGTCCGTCTGGCCGACGCCGAACCGCCGTTCTTCGTCGGGGTCGACCTCGGGGGCACGACCGTCAAGATCGGGGTCGTCGACGACCGCGGTCGGCCGATCAATCTGCACAGCATCCCCACCGAGGTCCAGCGCGGCCCCGACGATGCCGCTTGCCGCATCGCGCAAGCCGTGCGCCACGCCCTCGACGACGCCGGCCTGAGTCTCGACCAGGTCGCCCGTGTCGGCCTCGGCTCTCCGGGAACGCTCGATTTCCGCAATGGCGTGATGATCACCCCCACAAACTTCCCCGGCTGGGGCGGCTTTCCCATCCGCGACCGCATAGCCCACTACGCCGAACTGCCCGTCTCGTTTGCCAACGATGCTTCGGCCGCCGCCTACGGCGAATTCTGGATCGGCGCCGCCCAGGGCTATCGTAGCCTCGTCATGCTCACCTTGGGCACCGGCGTGGGTTGCGGAATCATCATCGGCGACCTCATTCTCGAAGGCGAAAATGGCCACGGCACCGAGTGCGGCCACATCATCGTCGATTCAGCCCCCGCCGCGCGGCGATGCTCCTGCGGCCAACTCGGCCACCTCGAGTCCTACGCCAGCGCCAACGGCGTCATCGCCCGCACCCTCGACGCCCTCCGCGCGGGTCGCTCCAGCAGCCTCGCCCCCCTGGTCGCCAACGGCACCCCGCTCACCCCGCTCATGATCGGCGAACAGGCCGAGGCGGGTGACGCCTTGGCCATGGATATCGTCCTCCAAACCGGCTACTACCTCTCCCTGGGCATCGTCACCCTCCTCCATACGATCGATCCCACCGGCGTGCTCCTCGGCGGGGCCATGACCTTCGGCATGAAGGAAACCGACCTCGGCCGCTGCTTCCTCAACCACGTGCGCGAGGAAGTCAAGCGACAGACCTTCCCCACGCTGGCCGAGCGAACCCTGATCGACTTCGCCACCCTCGGCCCCAACGCCGGCTTCATCGGCGCCGCCGGGATCGCCCGCGTCGACCACTTCAAATCGCGCCGCGCCGCGGGCGACTCCAAGGCCGCGCTGACCGAAACCGACTCGATACGCTCGGTGCGTTAACCTTGCGGCGCGCGGTCCGGCCCCAGCCGATTCGTCCAGCGCCCGTTTCCTTCGCCCGACTGGCTTTCAACCCCTACCGCCACATCAAGCTTTCGGCCACGATCGCCGCCATCAGGATCGCCGCGGTCTCGACGCGAAGAATTCGCGGACCAAGATCCACGGCCTTCCAGCCCGCCGCGACCGCCAGCGAGACCTCTTCGGCCGTAAAACCTCCTTCCGGCCCAATGGCCAAAAACACCTGGCTCGCCGCGCCTTCGCCTGCCGTCAACCCCGCGAGCGGAAAGCTGCGGCCTTCCCCGCGCCGCGCGTCGGGATGAGCCATCAAGCGAAAAGCAACGCCCCGCGTCGCTTCGACGTGCTCCATCCAGGTTTGCGGCTCCGTAATCTCCATCAACCGGTTCCGGCACGACTGCTTGGAAGCCTCGATCACAGTCCGCGCAACCGCGCAAGCGCCTGCTCCACTGGCTGGGCCACCGAGCGCCGCATGCGCAACGGCACCAGGCGCCCCACGCCCAATTCCACCGCCTTCTCCACAAGCCACTTCTGTCGTTCCCCTTTGGGAAGCGCCACGCCCAACGTCACGTGTACCGGCAGCTCCCGATTCGCATCCTGGCGCGCAACGATCGACAGCCTCACCTCCGCATGCTTCACCTCCTCCACCACCGCGGTGAATTCGGCCCCGCTGCCATCAAACAGCACCACGCGCAACCCAGCCTTGGCCCGCATCACGTGAATCAGGTGATGGGCTTCCGGCCCGGCAAGCACGGCAACATCTCCCCCGATGGGGGATTCCACGAAGTAGCGGTCGGCGGTCGGCATGAAAAAGTGTATCGGCTGGAGAAGATCAAGCTCTTGTGACGATTGTAGTGAAACGAGAAGGGAACTGACCGCGGCGGAATCCCATTTTTGCAGACAAAGAGTTCAGATCAACCGCGACCCCTCGTCCGCGAGAATCGGAACCGCCACCCGCCGACGGTTGCCGCCTCCAACAACGTATCCGGGAAATACCGCAGCCGCGCGTGTGCCACTGCTGGGAACAAGCAGTGCAAATCCCCTTGGCGCGTGTGCCGGATTGACGCATGTGCCGCAGTGCAAATCACCTTCGCGCGTGTGCCACTGCTTGGAACAAGCAGTGCAAATTTCCCAAAAACACCCGCCCTGCCAAAACTACTAACACACCAGCAGAACAGACATAACACCAGGAGAACAGACATTCCTGTCTCTTCCTACTACTGCTTTGTCACAGCTTGATTTTGGGATGGTGTGCCACTGGCTCTGCCAGTGTTGGAGTGGAACATGTGTCGCCAACATCGCACTGGCGTAGCCACTGCCGCCCCAATTTTTAGCTGTGACCAAGCACTAGGCGGCGATCACGGAGGATTCCATGTACCGCTCTCACTGGGGATTGGCCGCTGAGCCGTTTCGCAGCCGCCTGGACCCCGCCTGTTTCCACGCCAGCGCGACCCACGAAGAAGCGCTCGCACGGCTGCACTTCCTGGTCGAAGAGCGTCGCCGCCTGGGCCTGCTTCTCGGCGGGCCGGGAAGCGGCAAATCCTTCGTCCTCGAAGTATTCGCCACCCAGGTTCGCCAGCGCGGCCGCGCAGTGGCCAACGTCAGCCTCTTAGGCCTCACGACCGCCGACTTCCTCTGGTCGGCAGCCGTCGGCCTGGGAGGAAACCCCCGCCGCGCCACCCCGGTGTTCGCCCTCTGGCGCACCCTGATCGATCGCATCGCCGAGTTTCGTTATCAGCAACTGGAAACGGTGCTGCTGCTGGACGACGCCGATCTCGCCCCGCCGAGCGTGCTCACCCAGGTCACGCGCCTGGCCAAACACGATATGTCCGCCGACGCACGCCTGACCGTCGTCTTGGCCGGGCAAGCCGATCGCATGGGGCGCGTCGGCTTGGGGCTTCTGGAAATGGCCGAGCTCCGCATCGACCTGGAACCCTGGGAACCGGCCGAGACCGCGCATTATCTAACCACCGCCTTAGCACGCTCGGGCCAAGATCACCCCATCTTCGATCCGCAGGCCATTGAGCGACTGCACGAGTTGGCCCAAGGTGTGCCCCGCCGCGTGGCGCAAATCGCCGAGTTGGCCTTGGTGGCCGGCGCCGGTCGCAACCTCCAGACCATCGACGCCGAGACCGTCGAGTCGGCCTGTCAGGAATTATGCGTGCTCAAGATCGCCTGACGCGACGCGGGGTCCAGCCGCAGCGCAAAGCGACTCCCGCCACCATCCCGGGCACAGGGGCGCCACGTCACACAAAGCCCTGGGCGCCCATCCCCGCCGCTCTGCCTCGGGTGGCAAGCACTGCCCCAATCCAGCACGCCCGCACCTGCGCTCGAGCATCTTGACCCGGCCCTGTCCGCTCGGCATTATGCATGCTTTCCTCGGTTCCCTCCCTGTCCTCATCCCTCGCCATGACTCGCCGACTGATCATCCTCACCGACGGCTACAACGACGCCCACACCGCCAAGACCGCCGTCAACGTGCTTCGCTACAAGCCCGAAGACGTGGTCGCAGTGCTCGACCGGCAAGGGGCCGGCAAGACCTGCCAGGAGTGGCTGGGCGTGGGCGGCGCATTGCCCGTCGTCGCCTCGCTGGCCGATGCTCCCGACGGCCAACGCCCTGTTGATCGGCATCGCGCCGCCGGGCGGCAAGATCCCTCCTCCCTGGCGCCCGATCATCCTCGAAGCCATCCTGCGCTGCGCCTCGACGTCGTCTCCGGGCTGCACGATTTCCTCAAGGACGATCCCGAGTTCTCCGCGGCGGCCCGCCGCCACGGCGTCACTTGGTCGACGTCCGCGACAACGACGAACACGACGTGGCCAATCGCCAGGGAATTCGCGACGACTGCCTGCGCATCCACACCGTCGGCAACGATTGCAGCCTCGGCAAGATGGTCGTCGCCGTCGAGGTGGCCCGCGGCCTCGCCCGCCGCAAAGTCGACGCCAAGTTCGTCGCCACCGGCCAGACGGGCATCCTCATCGAGGGCGACGGCTGCGCCGTCGACCGCGTGATCTCCGACTTCGTCAACGGCGCGGCCGAGAAGCTCGTGCTGGCCAACCAGCACCACGAGGTGATCGTGATCGAGGGACAGGGAAGCCTGTTCCACCCCCGCTATTCCTGCGTCACCCTCGGCCTGCTGCACGGCTCGATGCCCGACGGACTGATCCTCTGCTACGAAATGGGCCGCACCTGCGTGTCTGGCATGGAGCCGCTTCCCCTGGCTTCCCTCGAAGAAGTTCGCGACTTCTACGAGCGCGCGGCCAGCATCATGCACCCTTGCCGCGCGATCGGCGTGGCAATCAACGGCAACACGTTCTCCGACGCCGAAGTGGCCGCCGAGCGCGACCGCGTGCGCAAGCGTATGGGCCTGCCCGCCTGCGACGTGCTCCGCCACGGACCCGACGAACTGGTTTCCGCCGTCCTCGCGCTTCGCACCCAATTGGGAAAGGATCGATCCCACTCCGCCCCATGAACTCATGCGCACCGCATCAAAACTTCGCCTCCTCGGCCGTGCCACGCTTGGTAGTCACCTTGGCTGTTTCAGCGCTTGGTAGCCACCTTGGGTGTGTCAGCGCTTGGTAGCCGCCTTGGGTGTGCCAGCGCTTGGTAGCCGCCTTGGGTGTGCCACTGCTTGGTAGCCGCCGCGCTTCGCGGCGGCGCACAAGCAGTGTGAATTGCACAAAGACACCCGTCCTGCCAAAACTACTGAAACACGAGAAGAACAGACCTAACACCAGAAGAACGGACATTCCTGTCTGTTCCCACTTAAACTCAAGAGGTCCCGCTCGATGAAACTCATCTTGCACGAGTTCGAGCTGCCCTGCGCCACGTCTTCACGATCTCCCGCGGTTCGACCCACGTCAGCCGCACCCTGGTCGTCGAACTTCAGCAGGACGGCCAAAGCGGCTACGGCGAGGCGGGCGAGTCGGACTTCTATCAGGCGACGATCCCCGAACATGACCGCCGCGCTGCAAGCGCGTACAGCCGCGCCTCGAAGCCATGCGCCTCGACGACCCGGCCGTGCTCTGGGAGGCCCTCCGCCCTGAGTTGGCCTCAAACACCTTCGCCCAATGCGCCCTCGACCTGGCCGCCCACGACCTCTGGGGCAAGCTTCAGGGCCAGCCGGTCTGGAAGCTCTGGGGCCTGCGTCGGGAGAACGTGCCCCTGACCGACTACACGATCGGCATCGACACGATCGACGTCATGGTCCAGAAGATGGAGGAGTTCGCCGGCTGGCCGATCTACAAGATCAAGCTCGGCACGCCCGACGACCTGCGCATCGTCCGCGAGTTGCGCCGCCACACGCGAGCGCCGTCTTCCGCGTCGATGCCAACTGTGCGTGGGACGCCGAGGAGACGATCGACAACGCCCGCCGCCCTGGCCGAACTGGGCGTCGAGTTCATCGAGCAGCCGCTGCCGGCCGACCGATTGGGACGCGATGCAGCGGGTCTACCGCCGCTCGGCCCTGCCGCTGATCGCCGACGAAAGCTGCCAGATCGAGGCCGACGTCGACCGCTGCCTCGGCTTCTTCCACGGCGTCAACGTCAAGCTCGTCAAGTGCGGCGGCCTCACGCCGGCCCGGCGGATGCTCGTCCGCGCCCGGCAGCTGGGCCTGAAGACGATGGTCGGCTGCATGACCGAATCGACCGTCGGCATTTCGGCGATCGCCCAACTGCTGCCGCTGCTTGGACTACGTCGACATGGACGGCGCGCTGCTCTTGGCCCGCGACATCGCCACCGGCGTGCGCATCGACCGCGGCCGCGTGATCTTCCCCGACGAAAACGGCTGCGGCGTCCGCCTCCTGGCTCACGAGTGAGGCCGTGGCAACCCGACGCGTCAGCGACGCCAGCCACATGGTAACCCGACGCGTCAGCGAGGCAATAAGACAGCAACCCGAAGCGTCCGCGACGAGCACAGTCGCCTGACACTTCAGCCTCGCTCATGCCCGACGAGCCTCTGCTTGCGAGTCACCGCGATTCCGCCCCACCCACCGCCTCAATAGCTCCGCGGCACCGCCAAGCCGCAAGATCTTGGCCGCATTTGTGCCCTCGTGGCTTTGTGCTGAGTCCGCCACGCCAGGCGCTTTGCAGGGCGGTGAACCCGCTTACAAGCGATCGTGCCGCCGCGCGCCTGCGGCACTGCTTCGTCTCACAGACGCGTTGCCTGGCGCATGCTGGCCGGATCGACCTCGGCCCGCATCTCCTCGGGAATCACCACGGAAATCGATTCGATCGCCGTTGAGGGCACGAACACCAGTTCGTCTCCCACGCGGAACGCCAGATACGGGGCCTCCATGAATTTCTGAAGTCGTGCCTCCAGCGTGGCTCCTTCGCTCGCGAGCACCTCGATCTCGTAATCCTCGATCCGCCCGCTGATGAAGCGGACTTGCACGCTCGTCTTCATACTCATCTCCTCTCCCTCGCGCCCTCCCACCGGCGATCCCTGAACCGGCATGCGTGGGCTGATGGTTCAACTCGACGTTTCCTTGGGCCCCGAGCCTCCAGTCCCTCCGGCCACACCCCGCGATCGATTCTACCAACCTGGGCGCCGTTGGGCACCGGCCCGCAAGAGCTTGGTTTGAAGCAAGGCGGCCGAATCGGCTTCTGCCCTCTCGGTCGTCGGCTCGGCGCTTTGGCGCGATAGCGCTCAATCGAGTAAGAGCCTATCCCAGAACTACCAGGAAAAGGGCCCGCGGCCGGGGAATCCGGTAGCGTCCAAAGGTTCTGGGACCGGCTCTAAGAACCTATCCCAGAACTGCCGCTGCGACTCTGTGCGGCCGGAAAATCGCAGCACCTCCAAAGGTCCGCGGATCGGCTCTATTGACCCTCAGAAAAACAGTGCAACGAGGGCGACCAACGGGAGCCCGGTTTCCCGGTGAAAAAACGCCAGCAGTGTTGCATTACTTTCCTCGGTATCAATAAAGCACGCTTGCGCGCTCCCGCGAATGCAGATTTCTCATTCCGACTGGATCGCCCGCTTCAGGTACCAGGAAGCCGCCGGCCGCGGGAACCGCTCGTTTACGGCCTCGCCTTGATCCGGACACGCCATGAGTCCCAGGTGATTGACCAGCTTCCACGAGCGTTTGAACTCCAAGTGATGCGGCTTGGGATCAATGTTGATGCCGTAGCCCGGCGTCTCGACCTCATCCCAATAGAGCATCTGCCTCTTCTCTCCCAAATCGACCAACAGGCAGTCGCAAGGTGCGCCGGGAACCAGGTAGCACGTCCCCTTCAAATCGAAGACGCCCGTTTCCCCAATCGCCTTCTTCAGCCGCGCCACGCGGTCCGCCGAGATCTTTCCCCGCAACAGTTCGTGCCCCCACTTCGCCGGATCCTTGGCTACGAGCACCCGGCCGTCATTCCAAATGGCGAACCGCAGATATGGGGCCTCGGAATTCCGCTTCTGGCCGTCGTGCCGCCGCCAGATCGCCACCAGCGGCCGGTCCGAGCCTTCGGCTTTCGCACTCGGAGCAGGCTGCCCAGCCTGGGGCTGCGTATCGGCCCTCAAGCGGATCGCAGCAGCCAGACTCGACAAGACAAGGGCCGCAACCAGTACTCTGATGGTCACAATCGTCTCCTTGGTGCAGGGTTTGCCGGCGATTCGCCGGCCGATGGGTCGCGCACTGCTTATAGACGCCGCAGCACCCCCTCTCGTTTCCTGCCGCGCAGCCCCCCCCCAAGATATTTTCCCTTCCGCCACCTTGCGTAGCGAAACTGATTAGCTATGATCTACCACCAGCAAGGTCGCAATTACCCGTCCTGCTACTTTCGGAACATAACCGCCGGGTGTGCTGGGAAGACGCTCGGCGCAACAGTCCCTTGGTTGCCGCCCAAGCCAACCGACAAGAGCCAATCGAAAGGGCCACGTGCAACCGGGCCCATGCGCTCATGTCCCTTCGAGGACGCAGCACGCCCGACAGTCGTTCCTCCAGGGGCACCTTCGCGCACTGAGAAAACGTAACTTGCTGGAGAACCGAGATGTCTGGCTTGAGAAAACTACTTGGATGTGCAACGCCGTGCTTGACCTTGGTTGCCTTGCTGGTATCCTGCGTGCCAGCACGAGCGGCAGTAACCTATCAGATCACGGATCTCGGGAAGTTCCCGGGCGCTCTGTTACCGGAAGCTTACGCTATCAACGATCGCGGTGAGGTCACCGGCGGGTATTACGGTGCTTCGGGCCTGAGACCTTTTGTCTGGAGCGCTCAGACGGGCATGCGCGATATAGGTGTACCCTTGGGCTTTTCGGCTCGTGGTATTGGCATAAACGAAAGTGGTCAGATCGCCGTCCATGCGTATCACTGGGATCAGCCAGGACAGGATTACCATCACGCCTTTCGTTGGACATCCGGCAGCTATCAAGACATTGGTACGCTTGGCGGGAAAACGAATGTACCTCACGGAATTGATGATTCCGGCCGTATCGTCGGATATTCACATACATCGGGCGGTGGAATTCACGCCTATCGCTCGACAACCGGAACCGGGCTCACGAATATCGATTCCTGGGGACGCTATAGCCTGGGCTATGGAACAAACGCCAGCGGTGAAGTTGTGGGCCAAGTCTACTCCTTGGAGAGCCAGTACCACGCCTTCTTGTGGAGCGGCTCTGGCCCGATGCGCAACTTGGGGACCCTCGGCGGCACCCAAAGCCGAGCCAACGACATCAGCGATAATGGCATCATCGTCGGCGACTCTTCAACGGCGGGCAACGCATCCTATCATGCTTTTGTCCTGCAAAACGGCAAGATGACAGATCTAGGATCGCTCGGCTCAGGCGGCAGTTATGGCATTGCCGTGAACAACGCAGGGCAGGTGATCGGAACGTACACTGAGGGAAGTTACGGTCATCCGTATGTGTGGGATCGCATGAACGGAATGCACGATCTTAATAGCCTTCTTGATCCGGTCACAGGCTCGGAATGGACTCTGTATTACGTGAACGACATCAACAACGTGGGCCAAATCGTCGGACAAGGTCGACATGATGGTGACGTACGGGCCTTCTTGCTCACGCCCATCCTCAATCCTGCTCCTATCCCCGAACCTGCCTCGATCGTGCTCTGGGCCGGAATGCTGGCCCTGGGCCTCGTCTGCTTCAAGCGTTCCCGCCACGGCAAAGCCTGCCAGAACTGAACGCTCCGTCGAAACGTTGCTCTCCACGCAACGGTTCACTGCCCAGCGGGCAGTCCGTTCTGCCCAGCCGCGAGTCGTCGTGATCGCGCTGGCCAATGAAGCGAGACTGTGAAACGATCCTCCCGCCTCCCGGGCGGTGAGCGATTGCCCCGCTTCCCGTTCATGCTCCGCCGGGGTGACGATGTTGGCTGCCCGCTCCATCACATTGCTCAATCCCAGCACCAAGCCCCCTCCTCCACAGCCAATCCGCTCCGAGAACGACGAGTCAGTCGGCAATGGAACGGTTCAAATCGGCCCACCAACCAGCCTTGAAATCGGGCCACCCCCTACGGTAGGATCGCCAGGTTATACTCTGCGTTTCAAAGCGTCGCTCCGGCCGTGAAAACCCACGAGCCCGCAAACCGGCATTCCGTTTGGCAATGTGGCAGAAATCGCCATCCGTTGACCACTGCACTCCCCAAGGAAGAAAAGACCTCCTCGCCCCACAACGACGGGCCGCCCCGCGATTTGGCAAAAACCGCGATCGGTTGACCAACGCGCATCCTCGCACAATTCCTCCGTCCCTTGCCAAGTCCACCGCCATGCGCACCCTCGCCGCTCCCCTACACCCGAGGTGGCCCTACACCCGAGGTGGATCCTCTGGAAAAACCGACCCCCGTTGACCAAAAACACCTTTCGACCCTTCATTTCCCGAGCCGAACCCCGCCCCCTCCAATGTCCTCCGATGTCCTCCGACCCGCGGCGCGAACCGCTGCCCGTCGCCCGAGTCTTGTCTTCGTGCCCCACCTCGGGTAAGTTGACGGTCTTGCACATCTCACACCCACCGGGCTGGTGGGCCCCGACTCCAACCTGGTCCTCGCGATTCTAGGCGCAATCCCATGAGCGATCCGTATTTCCAGCAATTGTTCGCCGAGCGCATCGGCGGCGCCAACTACGGCAAGGGCACCGAGATCTACAAGTTCGAGAAGATCAAGCGGGCCAAGCGCAAGGCCCTCGCCGACCATCCCCGAGCGCAAGCTGCTCGACTTCGGCATCGGCGAAAACGACGACATGGCCGCCCGAGCCGGTCCGCGCGCGTGATGGCCGACGAGATCAGACAGGCCCGAGAACCGCGGCTACGCCGACAACGGCATCGCCGCCTACAAGGAGGCCGCCGCCCGCTTCATGCAGCGCGAGTTCGGCGTCACGCTCGATCCGGCGACCGAGGTCAACCACTGCATCGGCACCAAGACCGCCCTGGCCATGCTGCCGGCCGGCTTCATCAATCCGGGCGACGTCACCCTGATGACCGTGCCCGGCTACCCCGTGGCCGGCACGCACACGCGCTACTACGGCGGCGAGGTCTACAGGCTGCCGCTGCTTGCGGGACAACGATTTCTTCCCCGATCTCGACGCGATCCCCGCCGACATCTGCCGCCGCGCCAAGCTGCTGGTGCTCAACTATCCCAACAGCCCCACGGGCAAAGTGGCCACCCGCGAGTTCTACCAGCGCGTCGATCGACTTCGCCCTGGCCAACGACCTCGTCGTCATCCAGGACGCGGCCCACATGATGCTCAGCTACGACGGCCCGCCGCTCAGCTTCCTCGAAGTGCCCGGGCGCCAAGGACGTCGGCGTCGAAATCCACTCCATGTCCAAGGGCTTGCACATGATCGGCTGGCGCATCGGCTGGGTCTGCGGCAACGAACGGATCGTCCGCAGCTTCGCCGACGTGAAGGACAACTGCGACTCCGGCCAGTTCATCGCCATTCAGAAGGCCGCCGCCGCCGCCCTCGACGACCCCGAAATCCCCCGCCAGGTCCGCACCAAGTACCAGCGCCGCCTCCGCAAACTGGTCGACGTCCTGGCCCGCTGCGGCTTCGAGGCACGCATGCCCGGCGGCACCTATTTCCTCTACGTGCCCGCTCCCAAGGGCGCGGCCGGCGGCCCGCTGCTTCGACAACGCCGAGGCAGGCCAGCCAGCACCTCATCACCGAGCACTCGATCTGCACCGTGCCCTGGGACGACGCCGGCGCGTTCCTCCGCTTCTCGGTCACCTACGAGGCCGCCGACGAAAACGCCGAAGACGCGCTCATGGCCGAAACCGAGTCCCGACTCCGCGGGCTGCACCTGGTCTTCTGACCGCCGCACGCCCCAAGGGCCAAACGCTGCGCGAGTGCCGTCGATGAAGCCGGGTCTCAGTCTTGCCGGCCGGCTGGCTAAGCTGCTCGATCAGCTCGCCAAACGCGAGCGCCGCCACGCGCACGAGGCAGAGATCGTTCACAAGCCCATCGCCGAAGCGCTCCGCGCTTCCCCGCACAGGCCTCGTGACCGCGCTGCGCAACGCCATCGGCAATAACCGCCGCCGCCGCGGCGCCGCCCGCTTCCTCCTTGCCGAATTGCTCGCCGACGATCCAACCCTCCCCAGCCTGGAAACCTTGCTTCTCGATCCCGATCCCGCCTGGCGCGCCTGGATGATCGAAACCGTCGCCGAAGCACGCCTCGGCCAGTTCGCCGAGCCGCTCAACCGCATCCTCCTCGCCGACGCCGATCCGTTCGTCCGCCGCGTGGCCGTTCACGCGGCGGCAACCTTGCGATCCGACGTCAATCTCCCCGCGCTCGTAACCCTCGCCCAGCGCGACGAACCCGCCCTCCGCGCCGACTTGCTCTGGACCTTCAAGGAGTACGGTCGCCCCGAGGGTCGCGCGCTATTGTCCCGGGCCTTTGCCGAACCAGACATTTTCCAGAGCCGCGCGGAAGCTCAGCCGACCGACCCCGAGGAAACACGCCTGATCGCCGCCTGGGGCCTGGGAAAACTCGCAGACCCCGCGGCGCTCGACTATCTCGCCGCGAAGCTCCGGCAAACCGACCGCGGGGACGCCTGCCAGAGCCATACCCTCCGCGCCGCCCAAGCAATCGCCGACATCCACGGATGGCCGTTCACTTGGCACACCTCCGCCATCCAACAGATTCGCGATTCCTACGCAGCGTGCCAACGTTCAGACGCATCGCATGATCGCGATCAGGCGCTGACAAAACGGGGATTGGCTCCCGGCAATTCGCGCCAGACGCCTTGACTTTGCCTTGAGCGAGGGTGCCTGTCCCGAGTTCTGTCCGCGCCACTCAATTGGACAGGCCATGCCAACTTCGACTATCATGCATGAAGGCACGTATCCCACACGCCGGTTCCAACGATCGGGCCGTGCGCGACGGATGTTGAGAGCCCATCCGAAAACCTTCTCCCCTCGCCCCGCTTGCGGGGAGAGGGGCCGGGGGTGAGGGGTTTTGGCATAGGCTAGGCTCTTACCCCACCATCAAAAGGCCGGAAAGTGGACTCCCTCACCTCGGAGTCGCCCGCCGTCTCCCCTGTCAACTCCACGACTGCGTTATGAGCCAGCTCTGGTCCCCTGAATCCTGGAAACAGAAGCCCGTCGCCCAGCCCGTGGCTTATCCCGACGCGGTCGCGCTCCACACTGCCCTCGAGAGTCTGGCCTGCCTGCCGCCGCTCGTCACGAGCTGGGAAGTCCAACGGCTCAAGAGCCAACTGGCCGAGGCCACGCGCGGAGAGCGATTTCTCCTCCAAGGCGGCGACTGCTCGGAGAGTTTCGACGATTGCCGCTCGGACGTGATCGCGGCGAAGCTCAAGATCCTCCTGAAAATGAGCTTCATCCTCCTCTACGGCTCCGACAAGCGGATCATCCGCGTCGGCCGCTTCGCCGGACAATATGCCAAGCCTCGCTCGTCGGACACCGAGACGCGCGACGGAGTGACCTTGCCCGTCTACCGCGGCCAGCTCATCAATCGGCCGGGTTTCACCCGCGAAGACCGCACCCCAGACCCCGACCTGCTGCTCCGTGCCTATGGCCGCGCCGCGCTCACGATGAACTTCATCCGCGGCTTGGTCGACGGCGGGTTCGCCGACCTCCACCACCCCGAACAATGGGACCTGGGCTTCCTCAATCACTGCGCCAAAGCCGACGATTACCGTCGCATCATCGAGGCGATCAGCAACTCGATCCACTTCCTCGAAACGATCCTCGGCCGGCAGTTGAGCGAACTGAACCGTGTCGAGTTCTTCACCAGCCACGAGGGGCTGCACCTCGACTACGAACAGGCCCAGACTCGCCAGCCCCCGCGGCGCACGAACTGGTACAATCTCAGCGCGCATTTTCCTTGGATCGGCGACCGCACGCGCTCGATCGGCGGGGCCCACGTCGAATACTTCCGCGGCATTGCCAACCCGATCGGCGTCAAGATCGGGCCCTCGATCGCCTCCGACGAGCTGCTCGCCCTGGTGCGCGTGCTCAATCCCGACAACGAACCGGGACAGCTCACGCTCATCCACCGCTTCGGCGCGCGGCGCATCGAAACCTGCCTGCCACCCCTCATCGAAGCCGTGTTCCGCTCCGGCCGCGTCGTGCTCTGGTGCTGCGACCCCATGCACGGAAACACCCTCAACACCCAGAGCGGACTGAAGACGCGCTGCTTCGACGACATCCTCAGCGAACTCGACCAGGCCTTCGAAATCCACCGCCGCTGCGGCTCGATCCTCGGCGGCGTCCACTTCGAACTGACCGGTGAAAACGTCACCGAATGCCTCGGCGGAGCGCGCGGCCTGTCCGAGGCCGACCTCCCTCAGGCCTACCATAGCGACGTCGATCCCCGCCTGAACTACGAACAGTCGCTGGAAATGGCCCTGCTCATCGCCCGCCGCATGAGCCGCAACCGGCGATAGTAATTCCAGTGTTTCCCGAAACGCGCGGTGCGGTCGATCGACGCGAAGAATCCATCCCAAATCCAGTAGCAGTCGCGTCCACGGCCGGAGAATTGGAGCATGGCAAACGGTTCTCGGATCGACGCGAAGACGCTCGAACTGTTGTGGCACGACGCCGACGCCCGCGACGTTCAACTCCGCCGCGTCGTCACTCAGCGCATGGCCGACAGTCCCCCGCCCCAAATCGGCGACTGCATCGTGGCCTCGTATTTCCTCGCCCTGCGCACTCTGCGGTTGCAAGCCGCAGCCGCCGAAATCGCCTACCACGCAACCAGCGGCGTCCGAAACCCGCCGCCCGGCTCGCTCCTCGAACAATGCACCGCCAAGGCAGCCGGCGTCGACCCCTTCGACGCCGGCGGCCGAATCGGGCTCTTGCACGTCGCCTTCCCCCTGAAGCTCATGCTTCAGCCCGATGGGCACCTCACCTCGTGCGACCTCTTGCACACCGTGGCCGGCGCGGTGATCTTCGACATGTACGAAAACCAGGACGCCCGCCTCGTGGCCCTGGAGATTCCCGAGCCGGTGCTGCGCACCTTCCCCGGACCGGCCTACGGCCCCCAGGAACTGCGGCGCCGCACGGGTTTTGCCGCCGACGAGCCGGCCTTCGGCACGATTCTCAAACCAACCGCCGGAATCACCCCCGACGAGGTCGGGGCCCTCGTGGCCGACGCCGCCGAGTGCCAGTTGTTCCTCTTCGTCAAGGAAGACGAAGACCTCTACCCGCATCTCGACTACTCGCCCGTGGCCGAGCGCACCCGCCGCGCGGTCGAGGCGATCGACCGCGCGCAGCAGCGCCGCGGGGGTAAGGGGCTTCTCTTCGCGCCGCACGTGAGCGGGGCGCCGCATGAAATCCTCGACACCGTGCACTCAGTGGTCGAAGCCGGGGCCACCGCGGTCATGTTCAGCGAGACCTTTGCCGGCGGAAGCGTGCGCATGGTGCGCGAGGCCACGCGCAGCCTCCCCTGCCCTCCCGCCATCTACGGCCACAACGCCGGGATCGGCGTCAAGATCGCGCGCCATCTTCCGCGAGGTGATCGACCTGCTCGCCCGGCTCGACGGCATCGATTTCCGCCAGACCGCTCCGGTTCGACCGGGTACGCCCTTCATCCGTCCCTATGGCGACGAATGGCTCGCCAGCGAAGCGGTGCTCTCCCGCGAAATCCCCGGAATTCGCCCGACGATGATCGCCCGCGCCGGCGCGCTGGACCAGGGCAACTTGCTGCTCAACCTGGCCGACGCCCACGAGCGCGGGCTTTCGCAGTCGATCCTGCTCTTGGCCGGGTCGGCGATCAACTCGATCCGAGGCGCATCGGGCAAACCAGACCCGCGGCTCGGCGCCAGGCGATGCGCGAGGCTTTGGAAGTGCACCGATCGGGCGAAGTCCGCGGCGTAGCCGTCGACGAGCACCTGCGTGCCCTGGCTGCCGTCGCCGAACGCCGGCAAATGAAAGCCCTCCGCGAAGCGCTTCGCCAACGTTATCCAGACCGTCTGGGGTGAATTCGCCGCCGTTCTCCGCCGGCGCTCAGCGCGATCCGCCGCCTCCCTGAACCGGCGCCGTCACGACCCAATCCGAAACCAGTGCCGCGTCCGAATCGGGCTGCAGTGCGTGGGGACCGCTCGGCGCATGGGCCCAATCAGCACCCGCCGGCGCGGCCCCTTGCCGAGTCAACTGCGGCACGAGAAACCAGCAGCCGGCCGTGAACAGCGCACCCACGCCCACCAGAACATTGAAGGCTACTCGGCTGCCCCACCAGGCGATCCCCATTTCGTACAGGTAGCCTCCCGCGGCGGTCGAAAGCCCGTTGCTCAAGTTCGTCAGCGCCATCAAGACGGCAAACACGGTGCCCGCCACCGCTGGCGGACAGGCACGCGCGGCCAGATCGTACTGGGCCAGGCAAGCCGTCATATAGGTAAAGCCGACCAGAAGCGTCACGAACACCGCCGAAGCCCGACCGGCCAGGCCCCAGTAGGCAACCGTCGCCAGAATGCCGCTCGTGATCGAGAGGTGCACCAGCCAGCGCGGCGGAACGCGGCGGCAATACAAGCCGAAACAAACGCTGGCCGCCACAGCCGCCGCGGCGTCCAACGATACCGTGCTCCCGTAGAACTGCTCGCTGAAGCCCAGTTCGCGCGTCATGTGCACGTAGAGCACCGTCGACGAGAACGGATTGAAATTCCAGAGAAATAGAAACGCGCCGACGGCAAGCAGCTTGGGGCTCCGCGCGTGCGCCACACCGTGCCCCACGCCAGCGACGCCTCCGGCGCAGAGTTACAGGCGGTTCATGCACGAAGAACCATGCCAACAACAGTGCAGCGGCACTCACGCCGCCACAGATCAGGAAGCCAAGCTGCTGGCGGCCCTGATCGCTGAGGTAGCCGCCCACGAGCCCCACCAGAATCGTGGCCAGATACATCGCCGCCCACTGGATCGACTGGAGCGTGCCCGTCATGCGGCGCGGCTGGCCGGTCTCAATCATTAGGGCGTCGACCACTACGTCCGAGAAAGCCACGCCGACCGTAGGCACCAAGAGCAGAACCAAGAGCCAGCCGGCACTCCCCGTCGAAAGCGGACTGACGTACAGCGCCAAAAGCCCCACCAGCGACGTCGCGCTGGCGAGAAGAATGTACGACTTGCGCCGATACCCCGCCAGAGGGACGAAGTCAGTCAACAACCCATACAGCGGCTTCAGCACCCAGGGAATGGTCAGCAACGCCCCAAACACTGCGATGACCGAGGCGTCTTCCCCCCAGGATTTCAGGAGCGAGCGCACCGGCTGGGCGATCAGCCCCTCCGTAGGCTCGCCGATCCCTTGGATGAAATACATCGTACCGAACAGAAACCCCAGCCCGAGCGTATCCCGGCGTGGAGGACAAGTGTTGTCGACGATCGCGGCGCTCAAAGATCGGGCCCAGGCAGTGGCCGGCGGGAAGTCGTGACTGGGCGTTATCTTAGGACCGCCCGCCGCCCGCGACAAGCGGTCCCGCCGCAACGCGATGGTGCCGGTGCCGCGCGGGCCCAGCGCCCCCAAACCCTGCTGCCGGTCGGTCCGGCATGGTATGATCGACCAAGAACCGATCCCGAAACCGCCGCTTCGGTCTTGTGCGGCCGGGAAATGTGGGGGCGGCACAAGATTTGGGATCGCCTCTAGAATCGGTCAAAGCTCAACTTGTGTGCGTCGGTTGACGGGAGGACGGACTTGCTGATCGGACCCGTATTCACCCGCGAGGTGACCATCGTTCCTCGCCGTCCACGAACGTACCTGTCGCGCGTCCTCTACGGCGGCGCTTTGTTGATCCTGATGATCACCGCCTGGCTGGTGCTCACCGGAACGCAGTTGATCCGCGACGTGGGCGATTTCGCCCGCTTCGGCATGAGCTTGTTCCAGGTCCTCGCCCCGCTCCAGCTGGCGGTCGCCTTGTTCTTCTCGGCGCTTTTGTCGGCCAGCGCGGTGGCGCAGGAGAAGGACCGCCGCACGCTCGTCCTGCTGCTCTTGACCAAGCTCACCAACAGCGAGTTGGTGCTCGGCAAGCTGCTGGCCAGCCTGTTGAACGTGCTCATGCTGCTGGCCGCCGGCCCTGCCGCTGTTCATGATCGCGGCCCTGTTCGGAGGGGTTTCGTTCGGCCAGATCGGGCGCGTGTTTGCCGTGACTGTGGCCAGCGTCCTGGTGTGCGGCAGCCTCGGTTCGACCTTGGCCCTGTGGCGGGAAAAGACCTTCCAGTCGCTGGCGATGACGATGCTGGTGCTGGTGCTGTGGCTGGCCGCGTGGCGGATGGTGGCCACGGGGCCCTGGGATCGACTGGTGGGGAGTCTCGACCGAGACCTGGGCGGCCGCCGCAGCCCGTGGGAGGCGGTGCTCGAGGCGAGCCGGCCCTACGTGCAAGCCGATCCCGACCTCGGCGTCGTCGGGACCCCCGTCAACTTGTTCCTGCTCGTGTCGGTGGTGGCCGCGATCATCTCAACGGGGTGGCGATCGCACTGGTTCGAGTGTGGAATCCGTCGCGCGAGGCACGCAGCTTTCGCCGCGAGGACGAGACCTGGCACCGGGCGAGCATCTGGGGGGCGGAATACGACGTGGCCCAGCGAACAGGCCGCTCCGGCCGGAATCGCCACGCCGCGACCCGGCCAGTCGGCCACCGTAGAAAAGGCCGTGCGGCCCCAGCCGCGAGGTCTGGGACAACCCGATCATCTGGCGGGAGATCGTCACTTGGGCCTACGGCCGCCGAATCGTGGTCATCCGGCTTGGCCTACCTGGTGCTGTTCGCCTTGGCGCGGGGAGCCTTGGCTGGACCGTCGGCCAGCGGCCAGCCGATCACCCGCGCCGCTCGGCGCTGACGATCCTGGCTCCGCTCTTCCTCTTGAGCCTCGTGCTGGTCAACGCCCAGGCGGTCACCGCGCTCGACCAGCGAACGCGACGCCAAGGCCCTGGACCTGCTCCTGGTGAGCGACCTGACGCCGAAGGAGATTCGTCTACGGCAAGCTCGGCGGCATGTTCTACAACACCAAGGAGATGGTCCTGCTGCCGATGCTCCTCTGCGGCTACCTGTGGTACGCCGGCGCGCTCGAGCCTGGAGAACCTGTTCTACCTGGTCGGCGGACTGGTCGTGCTCTTCGTCTTCGTGGCCATGCTCGGCGTCCACGCGGGCATGAACTACGCGAACTCCCGCGCGGCGATCGCCACCAGCCTGGGCACGGTGTTCTTCCTGTTCCTCGGCGTGGCCACGTGCATGTGGATGATGGTCGCCTTCAGCGGCTCGTTCGAGGCCCAGTTGCAGCCGTTCCTGGCCTTCATGGTCGGCGGCGGCGTGGGGCTCTACGTGGCCCTGGGGGCGCGAAACCCGTCGACGGCCATCGGCGTGGCCTCGTTCCTCTGCCCGTTCGCCACGTTCTACGCCATCACCAGCTTCTTCCTGAACCAGACGCTGGGCGTGTTCCTGGTCATCGCCGCGGCCTACGGCTTCACCACCGCGGCGATGCTGGTCCCGGCGATCTACGAGTTCGACGTGGCCACCGGGAGAACGACGGCCAGCGAGTAAATGCATAACATCCCAGAACTGCCGCGGTTGCCCGGTGCGGCCAAGTGATTGTGGGGCAGCGCACAGTTCTCGGATCGGCTCTAAGAACCTATCCCAGCACTACCGCGGTTGCCCGGTGCAGCCGGCAAACCACTCTGCGGCCAATCGTTCCAGGAAAGGCTCACTGCCCCGGCATCCAGCGAGGGTCGACGTGAGTGCGATCGTGGAGCACACGCCCTGGCTGGTCGCCATGGGGCTGCTGTCCTCCTCTCCGGCCTTCTGCTCGGCCAGCGAGGCGGCCCTGTTCTTCCTCGACCGCCGCGACCGCCGCCAGCTTGCCGCGGGCAACCGAGCCCAGCGGGTCAGCGGCGGGCCTCTTGGCCGACACCGACCGCTTGCTCACCGCCGTCCTCTTCTGGAACCTGCTGGCAAACACCGCGATCTTCACGATCTCATCGATCCTCACGCTCCGCCTGCAACGCGAAGGCTATCACGGGCAGGCGGGCGTGCTCGCGGCCGTGTCGCTGGTGGCGTACGATCCTCTTGGCGAGATGCTCCCCGAAGAGCCTGGGGGTGGCGCAGCCGCGGGCAATGGCCACGACTTGTCAGTCTGCCGCTGGCCACGCTGGTCCGCCTCGCCGATCCGCTCTTGCCCATCCTCCGCGGGGCCAGCGTGCTGTCGCGGCGCGTACTCTGGCCAGGCTTCAAGGAGGAGCCCTATCTGGCAGTCGGCGACCTGGAACGGCGCGGTGCGAGTTTCGACCTCCAGTGAGGCCCTCCTGGAGCAGGAAGAGACAGGTGCTCCAGGGAATCGTGCTCCTCTCCGACGATGCCGCGTCGACGAATTGATGCGCCCGCGAACCCAGGTAACGTCATTCCCTCCCCCGGTGTCGCTAGCCAATCTCGGCGGACAGGTCACCGCCCAGCGGCTACCTGCTGATCACGGAAAAGGAGAGCGACGAACTGGCCGCGGCACTCAGCCTGCTCGAGATGTGGAGCCTGCCCCAGGAACACCTGGAGGAGCACGCGCGAGCACTGCAATTCGTTCCCTGGTGCACGACCATGGCCCAGGCGGCCGAGACGATGCTGCACGGCGGGCATCGTGTGTTGGGCGTCGTCAACGAGCACGGCGAGACGATCGGCGTGCTTACCCTCGACGACCTGCTCGAATTCCTCTTCAGCCGCACCGCCGGGCAAAGCGAGGGGCCGATGAGACGCGGCGCCATTCGCATGGTCGCTCCGGGCGTGTGGCACGTCAGCGGCCTGGCCGGATTGGGGAGAATCGCACGCTATTTCGGCCTCTCCTCCCTGCCCGAAACCCGCGGTGTGACCCTCGCCGGCGTCGTCCAGGAGGCCCTCGAACGCCTGCCACAGCCGGGCGACGTCTGCATCTGGGGCCCCTTCCGCCTCCGCGTGCTCGAAGCGGCCCCCCGCGGACGCCTGCTCGTGGAACTCGAACGCCAGGACCAGAACGGAGATGCCGGACCATGATCTGGACCGCACTGGCCTTGGCGATTCTCGGCCTCGCTCTCAGCGCACTCTTCAGCGGCACCGAGACCGGATTCTACCGCGCCGGCCGCATGCGTCTGGTCCTCGACGCCTGGGGAGGCGATTGGATTGCCCGTGTACTGTTGTGGCTCACGAATCGACCCTTCATCTACGTCGCCACCGTGCTGGCCGGCAATAACCTGGCGAATTACCTCGTGTCGATGTCGATCGTCCTCGCCGCCGCAAGCCTCTTCTCCGGCCCCAGCGAGCTGGCGGAGTTCGCCATGCCGCTCGTGCTCACGCCGGTGCTGTTCGTCTACGGCGAGTTGCTGCCGAAGAATCTCTTTCTCCACGCCCCCAACCGCCTCCTGCGGCGCGCGGCGCCGCTGTTTCTCGTGTTCGTCGTCGTCTTCTTTCCCGTCAGCCTCTTGCTCTGGGCCTTCAATAAGCTGATCGAACGCCTCACGCGCCACACGCCCCAGCGCGTGCAACTAACGCTCGCCCGGCGCGAACTGCACCGCGTGCTCGACGAAGGACACGACGTCGGGATCCTGCGCCCCTCGCAGCGCGCACTTGCGCAAGGAATCCTCGCCTCCGCCGCACGCCCCGTGGGCGACGTCGTCACTCCGCTCGCCGACGTGCCCCGCGCCCGCCAGGACATGACCAGGGACGAAGTGCTGGGAATCGCGCGGCGCTATCGCATCCCAGCCGTCTGCGTCGA
The DNA here is from genome assembly GCA_963736495.1 of Pirellulales bacterium. Lineage (GTDB taxonomy): Bacteria > Planctomycetota > Planctomycetia > Pirellulales > Thermoguttaceae > CAVTPL01. Next base: position 396,493 of record CAVTPL010000007.1, read on the forward strand.
GGAACCGGGCCCGCAGCGGCGCCTGATCGGCTACGTGCGCGTCATCGACCTGGCCATCGCCCCTTCCGACTCCGTGGGACCGGTGCGGCCGCTGCGTGCGCCTCCACGTCCGCGATACGCACCTCGATGCCGTCATGCGCCTGCAGAACGCACGCGAGAACCTCGCCCAGGTCGTCGACGGCGAGGGAAAGATGATCGGAATCGTCACCGCCAGCCGGCTCCGCGAGCCGCTGTTTCAAGGGGGCAAGTAGCCGCTCCCGCCCTACTTGCGGTAGCCCAGCATCTTCACCACCGCCAGCATCTCCTCGTAGGTGACAAACCGGCGGCGATGCCGAACCTTATAGCTGTCGATGGCCATTGCCAGTTCCTTGGCCTCCGGCGACAGACCGTCGTGGCTGTTGCTGAATTGACGCCGCTCCGCGTCCGGCGGACTGACAGCCACATCGTAATTGCGACGGTCCACGAACGTCGTCGCCTCTAGTCCTTGCGACATCGGTCAACCCTCGGCCTGGAGTGATAGCAGACGATACTCTCAGCAATCATAGCGCGCAGTCGGCATTGCCGCGTCCTCAGGGGAGGGATGTGCCAAGGTTTTGCGCACCCGTCATGGGCCGTCTGGCGCGAAAAGGAAGGCCCTACCGATTGCAGCGACGCCCCCGGAACCTCCCCGCTGGACCGCCCACTAACGCTCGGTGGCGCGTCGATCCGCTGCACCAGTTCCATTTCTTCGACGAGTTGCCGGCCGGACTCGTGGCGCGGATCCAGGGCCAATACCTGCCGTGCAGTCTCGGCTGCCGCCGAAACTTCGCCCGCGCCGCGCCTGCGCCTGGCCAGGTGAAACAGCAGGTCGGGCGACGGTTGGCCGCGCTGGGCAGCCTCAGCCAGGCTGTGAGCCGAATCACTGTAGCGCGCAAGGTCGAAATAGGCCAACCCCTCCAGGTGAAGCAAACGCTGCGGCTCGTCGCCGGGAGTGTAACTCTCGGCCAGCGCCTGCAACGTAGCCAAGGCGCGTTCCGGCCGGCCGGTCTCGCGATAAACCTCGGCAATCTCCAAGGGAATCTGGCGGTCGGACGAATTGTAGCCCAAGGCTCGGTGATAGTTGGCCAGCGCCTCGTGAAGGTTCTTCCGCGCCCGCATCACCCGCGCATGCACCGCCCATGCGGAGGCCAGCTTCGGATCCAAGTCGATGGCATGCTCCGCGGTTTTCAAAGCCGACTCGGTTTCACCCATGGCCAAACGCATCTCCGCCATGCGCACGTGGAGATTGGCGTCCTCAGGATCCTTGCTCAGGGCGTCGGCCAACTCGGCGATCGCCGCCGGCCGTTGGCCCCGATGCCAAAGGGTCTCGGCATAGTGGCGATGGGCATCAGGGTTGCTCGGACAGGTGCGCACCGCTTGCGAGAGCAGCGACTCGGCACGATCCCATTGGCCGCGCCTCCATGGCCGCCACTCCCTGCTGGGAAAACTGGCGGCTGGAGGCCATCGTGCGCGACGTCGGCCCGTCCAAACGAGCCAGATGACACCCGGCAATCGCAATCACCAGCGCAACTGCCAGGCTGGCCAAGATAGCGTGTTGCATGGCTTTCTTGCCCAGGGAACTCGGGAGCCAGCCGGATGGTACCAAAGAGGGTCCCCAGACGCTATGCGGGTTTGACCCGTAGGAGCAATTCCATGCCCGCCCGACGCCCGATAAGATGGAACCTTAAGAACGATGAGACCGCCCCTCTCGTGGCCAATTTCGCCCCGTTTTCAAGCCCAAGGCCCAACCGCGGGGCGTTCGGCTAATACCGACCATTCTCGACGCAGACCAATATGCCCGCCGTATTCAAGAAACTGGGGGTCGTTTTCCAATATCCTGAGAACTGGACCCTGGATGAACAGGACGCATTGGAGGGACGCCGCTCGGTAACCGTCTACAGCCCCGGAGGAGGGTTCTGGTCGATCAGTATTCACCCTCGATCCGCCGATCCGCTGCAGTTGGCAGCCGCAGCGCTCAAGGTAATGCAGGGTGAATATGAGGGACTGGAAAGCGAAGAAGCAACGGAGATTCTGCGCCGGGCGATCCCTGGTCGGCTACGACCTGAACTTCTTCTTTCTGGACCTCACCAACACAGCCCGCATCCGCTGCGTGGGCACCGAGCGAGCAACCTACACCGTGTTCTGTCAGGCCGAAGACCGGGAGTTTGAAAGAATCGAGCCGGTATTCCGCGCCATGACGACCAGCCTACTCGGCACTTTCCCCATCGGCCCCCAGTGATGCCGAGAACCGCGCGTCGGTTTGTCGCCGTTTGTAAGTCTTACAGACTTCCTCTGCGTCCTCCTTCGCACAGCGAGATGAATCCTCGACGCCCAACCCATTTACTGCCCGATCTTTGTGTCGATTATTCCGCACCGGTGCAGTATCGCTCTTGATTTGGCGCACCGCTTGCATTTGTAGATCACCGTTCGTCACGTTCCGCAAGACCCGAGAACCCGCACTCGGACCTCGCGGCGCAAGCCTCCCAATCGAAAACCGTGGATCTTAGGTAACACTCGCCTCTCCAGGCGATTCCAGACCCAGAACGGGAAGTACCAGTTTTTCACGGTTTGAGGGCTCGGTTGGCTGTTTCCCGCAACGGCCACCCGAGCCTTTTTTCTTTCCCAACCGGCCCTCTGCCCTTGGGTAGCTCTGGCAGAATTGCCGCATATCCGGAACGCACCGCCCATCACCAGCACCCTGAGGGAGTTGCGTGCTCTGGCGAACGGGGGGCATGCTTGAGGCGCATCGAATTCCTGCCCTATAATTCCCTGGCGTCCCCCAGCAAAGCTTGATCGGGGAACTTCGCGGGCTCCAGGAGACCGTCGCATGTCCAACGCGTCTGACACCCCCACCCTCGCCCTCATCGGTGAAACGGCCGGAGCGGTATGGCGGGTTCTAACCGACAACGGCCCGATGAGTATGGCCAAGCTGGTCAAGCTCGTCGGCCAACCGCGTGACGTGGTCATGCAGGCTATTGGCTGGCTCGCCCGGGAAGACAAAATCACCATCGAGGAAGATCGACGCGCGCGCATGGTCGCGCTTCGCTAAGAACCTGTCCCAGAACCGCCGCTGGAGCCCTCTACGGCCGGAGAGGCATGGCACTTCCCAAGGTCCTGGGATCGAGTCTAAGAACCTGTCCGAGAACTACCGCAGCGGCCCTATGCGGCCGGAAAATCGCAGCACCTCCAAACGTTCTCGGATCGGTTCTAAGGTCGTTTTTCAAAGGTAAGCGGCTTCCACCAGGCCCGGGGTGAAGCATGCCCCGCATTCGCCGCGACGCTCGATCGAACGGTCAGGAACGTTTGCCGGTCTTCGCACCCTTCTTGCTGCTCTCGCGATCGTTCTTGGCCTTGGTCTTCAGGCCCTCGACGAACATCTTCTGTTCGGGCGTGAGCAAGCTCTCAATCTTCTGATTGCACTCGGCCGACAGGCGAGCGAGTTCCCGCTTCAGCGGACCCGTCTTCTCCGCGTACTGGCGCTGGATGGCGTAGATCTGCTGGCGCTGCTCCTCGTTGACCACCTTGCTGTAATACGGCGGCAGGCGACCCGAAGCTTTCCCCTCGCCTTGGTCACTCGCCGCCTTGTCAGGCTGCTTGGCAAACGCTTTCGGTCCGCTGGGTTCAGAAGCCCCTTGAACACCCCAGGCCACCATCAGGGCGATTCCCAGGGCCAGCACGCTGGCGCGTTTCGCGGCAGACGCAACGGACATCGTCAGGGTCTCCGGTACGTAAGGGCTGGTTGATAGGATATCCACGGGGTGGATGATACTGCCATGCTGGGTGGTGGGCAAGAGGGCGGTTCTGTCTGGCAACCCGACCGAGCAGTGCAACGGGAAAGCGGCCGATGGCGCTCGCCAGCGAGTTCGAAGTCGCTGACGCGCAGCGTAGAACCCTTGCGGTACCCTTGTCACCGCAACCAACGGGCCGTAGTCTGAGTGATTCGACGTCTTGGGCACCGCTAAGCAAGGGAGATCAAGATGAAGTGCTGGCTGGTGGGTTTCTCTGTGGCCTTCGGGCTTGCCCTCACGGCGATCGGGCTGCCCGCCAGTTCCGCGGCGGCAGAGCCGATCTCGGCCGCCGGTTCGCTCCAAACGGGCAGCGCGTCCCCGGCAGCGAAAATTCCTCAAGTGGAGGAGGCGGCGGCCGCTTTCCGCAAGGGCGATATGGACGGCGCTCTGGCATCGCTCCGTGCGGCGGCCAAGACCCACCCCGAGTTGCCTCCTCCGCAAGTCGTCATTGCCGGTTGGTTCATCGCGTCGAATCAGGCCAGCGCCGTGCGCGGCCCTCGAGGCGCGCGGTGGCCGAAGTGCCCTCCGATCCCGAGGCCTACATGCTCTTGGCCGACATGGACCTGGCGGGGCACATGCTCGTCGAGGCCGAGATGCTCTTCGACAAGGCGATCTCGCTGAGCAAGGCAAAGGGAGAACTGCCGCGTGGTCCGGCAATCCGCCGTCGCGCGCTGGCGGGCTTGGCGGCCGCGGCCGAGTCGCGGCAGGACTGGAAGGCGGTCCAGCAACACGTCGAGGCGGCTCGTGGCCGAATCGAGCAAGGAGGCCCCCGCCCTCCAGCTTCTCGGCCGAGCCCTCTTCCACCAGAAACAACCCGACGCGGCGCTGGAGCGGTTCCGCGAGGCCGCCAAACTGGACCCCACTGCGGTGAATCCCGAGGCAATGCTCGCCCAACTCTACCAGCAGTCGGGCGACGCCAAGAGCGCAGGAAAATGGATGCTCTCGGCCATCGAAGCCGCACCCCGTGATGCCAAGGTCCGCCTCGCCGCGGCGCAGTGGGAATTCGAAGTCGGGCGTTACGACCGTGCGGAAGAGCAAGCCCGGGCAGCCGTGCAGCTCGTGCCCGACTTGGCCGACGCCTCGATGCTCCGCGGCGTCATCGCGATGATGCGCAAAGACCACAAGACCGCGGAGGAAAGTTTCCGCAAGGTCCACTTGCAGTCTCCCGGCAATATGGCGGCGACGAACAACCTCACCTTGGCGCTCGTCGAGCAGAACGACCTTGCCAAGCAGCGGCTGGCCCTGGAATACGCGCAGATGAACGTGCGGCAGTATGGAGATCAGCCGGAGCCGGTGTCGACGCTGGGCTGGGTGCTCTACCGGCTGGGTCGCCTGGAGGAGTCCGAGGCCAACCTGCGTAAGGCATTCACGCTCTCGCCCGGCCGCGCTAATCCCGATACCGTTTACTTCATGGCCCGCGTGCTCGTGGATCGCGGCCGGCGCGACGACGCGCGCAAGCTTCTCGACGTAATCAAGGGCGGTGGCCGCTTCCTCATGCGCGACGAGGCCCAGGCGCTCGTGGAAGAACTGAATAAGGGCGCAGCCAAGTAGTGGCGGCCCCCGCGCACTAGCGGCGCTCTGCGCAATGGAAAAGATCATGGTAAGGCGATCCATCGCCCACCATGATCTTGAATCAACCGGGACGCTCCGTGTCCCGTCCATCCGGCGTAACCAGTAGTAAGAATCGGCAAAGACCGTCGATCCGCTGAAGTCGTTTTTCGCGGTTTTTCGCGCGCTACGCACGCATCGACTCTGGGATCGGCCCTAAAACTGATATACCAGAACCGCCACTTGGGCTCTGTGCGGCCGGAAAACCGCGGTACCTCCAAAGCTTCTGGGATCGGTCCTGAAAACTGATATCCCAGGACCGCCGCTTGGGCCCTGAGCGGCTGGAATACCGCAGTACCTCCAAAGCTTCTGGGATCGGTCCTAAGGATGCTTCCACGGTGCCCGATACTCGCGCCGCAACAGGGCCGCGGCCTGGGGATTCCCCGGAATCCGTTCGCTCGCTGCGTCCCACGCAATCGTCGAATTGGTCTCATAGGCAATCATGCCCAGTTGGACGGTCGCCGTCGAGCGAAACGCGTCTTCCACGCTCTGCACAGGCGGCTTGCGCGTGCGCACGGCCTGAAGGAATTCCTTCATGTGCTCCAGCCCCTGGTCGGCCGGCGCCTTGTGTTCCTCTCGCTTCGTCCCCTGCCCTTTGGGCACGAACGTCCAGGCCGCGTCGCTCGCAAAGATCGTCCCCCGGTCTCCAAAGAAAAAGATACCGTTGGACGTCTCGGGCTGATACTCCTCGGCGCCCCAGATGCGGTGTCGCCAGACGACCGGGCAGCGGTCGAACTCGAAATGCACCGTGAGCATGTCGGGCGTCGTGATCTTGCCCTTCAGGTAGTACAGTCCGCCGGCCGCGGTGATCTGCTTCGGCATGCCGAGGCCGAGAATCCTGCGAATGCCGTCGATCCAGTGGATGCCCCAATCGACAAGGTGCCCGTGGCCGCTCGTCTTCTCCAATCGCCAGTTCTTGTGGCCCACCTGGGGACTGTAGGGAATCTTCGGACCGGGGCCGCACCACAGGTCCCAATCAAGCGAGGCGGGCGGGGGCTGCGGAGTGGCGTCAAGCGTGCCGGCGTTGTAGTGGATTTGGGCGTCGACCTGCACGACTCTGCCCAACCGGCCCGCATCGATGAACTGCTTCACTTCCTCGGAAGGCCTTGCTCTGCCGCCGCTGGAAGCCGATCTGCACGATGCGGCCCGCCTTCCGGGCAGCCTCGACCATGGCGCGGCCTTCGCGCACCTCGTAGGCCAGCGGCTTCTCGCAGTAGACGTCCAGCCCCTTTCCCAGCGCAGCGATGAATTGCAGCGCGTGCCAATGCGGCGGCGAGCCGATGATCACCGCGTCCAGGCCCTTCATCGCCAGCAGTTCCTCGTAGAGCTTGAACGTCTGGGGCCGTTTGCCTTGGAGCTTCTCGAGTTCGTCGGCACTTGCCGTCAAATGCTCGCTGATCGACGTCGCAAATCGCCGCGATCTCGACCCCGCCGGCCTTCAACGCCGCCTTGGCGTCGACCATGCCGTACCAGCCGACGCCGATGACGCCCAGTTGCAGCGTGCGGTCGTTCGCCGCATGGGCCGCTCCAGCCCAAGCCGCGGTGCCGGCCGAAAGAGCACCCAGGAATGCTCGCCGAGTAGTTTCCATGAAGAGTCTCCTCTTGCGCATGTGCTTGGAATTGCGGAACTCGCAAACCCGTGGCGTGACGGCGAGATTACCCCCGAGCGCACGGTGCCGTCAAGAAGCCCGCCCCGGCGATCGAGCGATCAAGCGCCGGCAAAGGGCCAGGCCTCCGCGAGTGCCTGGCGCTGAAGATCGAACAGTTGCCCGATCCCCTGCGTGCGCCAGACGGAGCATGGCCAAGAGCTCGTCCTCGGTAAACGTGGCCTCCTCGCCCGTCCCCTGGACCTCGACCAGCCGGCCGGCGGCGCGTCATGACGACGTTCATGTCCACCGCGGCGGCCGAGTCCTCCGCGTAGTCCAGGTCGAGGAGCATCGCTCCTTCCACGATTCCCACGCTCACCGCGGCCACGCTGTCGACCAGCGGAAATCGTGCGGGATCGGGCAGTTCGCCGCGGATCGGTGGACAGTGCGTCGACCAGAGCGATCACCGCCGCCGGTGATGCCGAGCGTGCGCGTGCCGCCGTCGGCCTCCAGCACGTCGCAATCGACGGTGATCGTTCGCTCGCCGAGGGCCTCCAGGTCGGCTGACCGCGCGCAGGCTGCGGCCCATCAGACGCTGGATCTCCATCTGGTGCGGCCGTCGAGCTTGCCCGCACGCTCGCGCGGCTTGCGCGGGCGCGTGCTGCCCGGAAGCATGCCGTATTCGGCGGTGATCCAGCCCCGCCCCTGCCCGTCCATCCAAGGCGGCACGCGGGGCTCGACGCTCGCCGTACACAGAAGCGTGGTCCGGCCCGCCTGAATCGAGCACGCTGCCGGGCGCGGCGCGCGTGAAACCGCGCACGACCTTCAGGCAGTGCAGTTCATCGAGACGGCGAGTGCGGGGCATGGCGTCAGGCAAAGGTGGGGCCAGCGGCAAATCCAAACGGGACGTAACATGAAACCCGCAACTCACACGGCGGCGCCCGAGCAGCCAGGCCAGGATGCCCTTCTGCACGTGCATGCGGTTGGCGGCCTGCTGGACGACGACGCTCTGCGGGCCGTCGATCACCTCGTCGGTCACTTCCTCGCCGCGGTGGGCCGGCAGGCAGTGCATGAAGACGGCGCCCTGCTGCGGGCGCTGGCCATCAGCGCGGCGTTGACCTGGTAAGCAGGCGAAGTCGCGGCGCCGCTGCTCGGCCTCGGCCTCCTGGCCCATGCTCGTCCAGACGTCGGTGTAGACGCCGTCGCGTCGCGCACCGCCTCGGCCGGATCGTCGGTGACGGCAAAATCCAGCGTCCGGCGGCTTCCTTCGCCAGGATCGCGCGAGGAACTCCTCGTCGAAGCGGTAGCCCTGCGGGCGTGGCCATCGACGAACCGCATCCCCAGCCTTGCCGCAGCCCACCGCCAGGCTCCGCGCCACGTTGTTGCCGTCGCCGATCCAGGCCAGCGTCGTGCCCTTCGAGCTTGCCGACGATCTCGCGGAGCGTGAACAGGTCGGCCATCGCCTGGCAGGGATGGGCGTAATCGGTCAGTCCGTTGATCACCGGGCAGGAGGCGTATTCGGCCAGCTCGACGACCGTGTCGTGCGCTTCGCGCGGCACGACGATCACGTCGACGTACTCGCTCAGCACGCGGGCGAAATCGGCGACGGTCTCGCGCGAGCCGAACCCCACGTCGTCGCCGAGGAACATCGCAGCTGCCGCCGAGATGGGCCATGGCCGCCTCGAAGCTCACGCGCGTGCGCAGCGATTTCTTCTCGAAGAGCATCGCCATCACGCGGCCGGGCAGCAGCGGCTCGCGCAGCCCCTCGGCCATTCTTCGCCTTCAGATCCGTCGGCGATCGAGAAAATCCGCTCGATCTCCGCCGGCTCAGATCGGTCATGCCGAGAAGATGTCGCATGAGCAGGCCGTCTCCTCGGATGGCCAGGCAGGCGTCTCAGCCCGCCTGGCTGCTTGAGGACTTCGGCGAGAATGTCGCACCCCTCGTGCGACCTGTTCCTCGGTCACGTCATCGCCGGCAGCAGGCGGATGCACGGTGCCGTGCGTGCAGTTGACCAGCAGACCGCGCTCCATGCACGCGCGCACGATGGCAGCGCCCTCGATCGCCAGTTCAACGCCGATCATCACCCCGCACACGCGAACCTCGCGAATGATCCGCACTCCGCTCGGCCAGTCGCGTGAAGCCGTTCGCGGAAGAGGTCGCCGATGCGCGCCGTGCGTCTCGAGCAGGTTCTGGCTCTTCGATCATCTCGATCGTGGCCAGGCCGGCCGCGGCGGCGATCGGGTTGCCGCCGAACGTGCAGGCGTGCATGCCGGGCCGCAGGCTGGGAGCGATCTCCGGCCTGCGTCAGCATCGCGCCACCGGCCACCCCGCCGCACAGCGCCTTGGCCAGCGTCATCACGTCGGGCGTCACGCCGAAATGCTGGTAGGCGAACCAGTGGCCCGTCCGCCCACAACCAGGTTTGCACTTCGTCGAAGATCAGCAGCAGTCCGTGCTCGTCGCAAGCTTCCGCAGTCCGGCGAGGAAGCCGTCGGGCGGAATGCGGACGCCCCCTTCGCCCTGGATCGGCTCGATCAGGATCGCGGCCGTCTCGTCGTCGATCAGCCGGCCACCGCCTCCAGGTCGCCGATACGGGGCATAGACGAATCCGGCCATCAGCGGCCCCAGCCCCTCGTGGTACTTGGGCTGGGCGGTCGCCGAGATCGCGCCCAGCGTGCGGCCGTGGAAGCCGCCCTCGAAGGTGATGATCTTGTAGCGCGGCCGCTTGGCGTGCAGCCGCACCAGCTTGATGGCCGCCTCGTTCGCCTCGGCGCCCGAGTTGCAGAAGAACGCCTGACCGCCGAAGCTCCGCTGGCTCGAGAGCATCTCGGCCCACCGCCCCTGCGGCTTCCGTGTACCAGGTGTTGGGCACGTGAATCAGCTCGCCACCTGCTCGCTGCACCGCCTCGACCACGGGCGCCGGACAGTGGCCCAGCAGGTTGCAGCCCCAGCCGGGAAAGAAATCGAGATAGCGGCTCCCTTCGGCATCCCAAACGAGCGACCCCTCGCCGCGCACCAGCGTCACCGGGTAACGCGTGTAGTTGGGAATGACGTACTTGCGAAACAGCTCGACCGTATCGGAAACGGGCGTCGATTGAGCGGCAGTCACGAGCGTGCATCCTCCTGGCTCTTAACCAAAGAAAACTCTAGAGTCCTGACACAACCAAACCGGGATGCCCCGGCTACCGGGATCTCAGCAGCTCCAAACCCGTTTTGATAGCGGCCCCAATCGCCTATCCCAGAACCGTCGCTGGGACCCTTGCAGCCGGAAAATCGCAGCACCTCCAGAAGTCCTGGGGGCGGCTCTAAGAACCTATCCCAGTACTGCCACTGTAGCTCTGCGCGGCCGGAAAATCACAGCACCTCCAAAAGATCCCTGGATCGGTTCTAGGACAGCCTGCCAGCAAGGCAGGTTCGCTCCTTGCCAGCGCCCGGCCACGCCGGCCTAGCACTGGACGATTTCGGTCCCCACCCCCTTGCTCGTATACACTTCCAACAGGAGCGAGTGGCGCAGGCGACCATCGATGATGTGCACCTTGCGCACCCCCTGGTTCAGCGTCTCTAGACAGGCCTGCACCTTCGGGATCATGCCCGATTCGATCGCCCCAGAGTCAATCAGCGCCTTGCGCCTCGTCGGCGTTCAAGCGAGTGGATCAGCGATTCGGGGTCGTTCTTGTCGCGGCGCACGCCGTTGACGTCGCTCAAGAATACAAGCTTCTCGGCCCGTAGCTCCTGGGCTACGGCGGTGGCGGCCGTGTCGGCGTTGACGTTCAACTTCTGGCCGTCGCTGGTCACGCACATCGAAGGCATGCACGGGTACGACCCCCTGCTCGCAGAGCTCGATGATCGGCTGACAGTCGACGCGCGACACCATGCCGACAAACCCCAGGTCGATCGGCTCGCCGTTGGAACCTTTCAGTCGGGCATGCCTCCGAAGCAGACGTTGCGCGTGCGGAAATTGAGCGGCTTGGCGCGGCCGCCGAGCTCCTCGATCTGCGCGGCAATGCCCTCGTTGATCTCGTAGGCCAGCACCCGCTCGACGATCGCCAGCGTCTCCCCGTCGGTGTACCGGCGGCCCTGCACGAACCGCGGCTCGAGCCCCGCCTCGGCCATCGCCCGGCTGATCGCCGCCCCGCCGCCGTGGACCAACACCGGCCGCATGCCGACGGTCTCCATGAAGACGACGTCCAGCAGCAGGTGCGTCGACGCGCGGGGGTCCTCCATCACGCTCCCCCCGAGCTTGATCACCGTGATCTTGCCGCGGAACTTGCGGATCCACTGCAAAGCCTCGATGAGCACGTCGGCCTTTTCAATGGCGTCTTGCAACGGCAGCTTCTTCGGTTGGGACTTGCCTGCACACCCCCAAACAGAAACTCCCCCGGCGGGGTTGGCGACGGGGGAAACCCCATATTTAGCCCTCCCTTCGACCGTGTCAACGCATACACCTCCTCCGCTTCCCGTCTTCCCCAGCGCTTGCCGGCGCGGACGAGATGGGATAGATTCTCGGGCGGAATCAGGGGCGCTGGGTGGCATGGAAAGCCCACCCGAAACACCAGCGTCCCCAGCACGAGGACGGCTCGAATGGATGCGCAATCTTCCTCGAGGAACCGACGGCCTTCGTGGTGGCTCTTGCCCCCTCGATGTGCCAGGCCCTGCGGCCGCTCGCACGCCAGGAAGGCTTCCGCGTCGAAGCCTTCGCGTCAATGGACGGGTACCTGGCGGCCGCCGATGCCTCGTGCGCCGGATGCGTCTTGCTCGACCTGGAAGCCCATGCGGCCCAAGGGGGCGAGGCCCTCCCAACGCTGGTCCGCAAGCACGTCCACCTCCCGCTGATCGCCGTCCTCCAGTGCCCCGAAATCCGTGCCGTCGTCGCCGCCATGCGCAACGGAGCCTTCGGCGTGCTCTCCCAAGCGTGCCAGGAGGCGGAACTCGCCGAAGCCGTCCACGAAGCATTCCGCTGGGACGCGGAGAACCATGCCCACGTGCTCCAATGGCTCAAGCTCCAGCGCCTGCGCCGCCCGGCTGACCGAGGGCGAGCGTGCGGTGCTCGAAATGCTCTCCCAAGGCCAGCCCAACCGCGAAATCGCCGATGAATTGGGACTCAGCGTCCGCGCCGTCGAGGCCCTGATGCGCATGGCTGACGGGTAAGTTGTCGCGCGTTCGCTCGCCGATCTCCTCGCCCAAACCTTCGGGGGAAAGTGCCCGATGTCTCCCCTGCCGGGCTGCGGACTGCTGCGCTGCCACTGCTGAGTCGGCGCCATTCTCATCGTTGCCAAGACACGTGCCGCGACTTCCCATCCCCTGCACCGTCACCCCCAATCGGGCCACCCTGGCGTGTATAACCGGCAAATGTGCCCCAACAGCTTGCCAATCAACACGTTCCAAATTAGGTTAGAGTCAAGGAACAGACCGAGAATCCATCCCAGAACCGGCACGGCAGTCTTCTGCGGCCAGACAGTTTAGGAGCGACACACGGTTCTCGGATCAGCTCTAAGAAGAGGTCCTCGATGCGCACAATTCGGCTGCTTGTCTGCCTGACCTACTGGACGATCCTCACCGTGCTCTTGCTCGTGCCGGATCCGCTGGGGCTGCTCGGCGCCCGCGGAACGCGACTGGCCGCCAACGGGGGCGTGCTGGTCCACTTCTGTGCCTTCGCGATCCTCGCCGTTCTCGCCTGTTCGGCGCGGTGGCCCGAGCGGATCGCAGGATGGCCGCTGGCCCTTCTTGCGGTCTATGCCTTCGGTGCGGAAGCACTGCAGGCGCTGGTGCCCGCGCGCACCGTCCAATTGCAGGATTTCGTCGAAAACTTCCTGGGGATTGCCGTAGGGATTGCCGTGGTCTGGATCGCCACACGCTTGATCCGGCTTCACAGCACCGACCAGGAAGATGACCAGACCAACCTGAAGGTCGTGGTCGCCGGCGGCCGATCGACGGATTGAGTTCCCCGGCGCGACACGCGATCCGCAGCGGCTTCTCCGTCATCGGCCCTCTCGCTTTTTCCCCGCGACTGGCGTCTCCTTTTGCCAGGGAAGTGCGTGCGGTCCCGCCAGGCCCCATGACCTCCGGTGCGTCGCCGCTCGGCTAGGCGTGCTCGCGGTCCACCCCCTGGTGCATCCAGCGGGTCAACAGCGGCGCCAGGGCGAAGCAGATCAGCGCCGAAATCACGGCGCTGATCGCGATCTTGCCGAACACGTCGCCGTAGACGTGGACCGTCTGGGCGGCACCGGGATCAATGCCTCTCCGTCGCCGCCGTGGGTCACGCCGGTGAACTGCGCGATGATCGCCGCCAGGAACTGGGAGAACGCGGTGGCCAGGAACCACGTGCCCATCACCGTGCTCACCAGCTGCGCCGGCGAGAGCTTGGTGACCATCGACAGCCCGACCGGCGAGAGGCACAGTTCGCCGGTCGTGTGCAGCAGGTAGCCCAGGAAGAGCCAACCCAGCGCCGACCATGCCGCGCTCGTCGGCCGTCTGCGCCCCGTACCAGAAGGCGACGAATCCCAGGCCCAGCTGCAGCAGTCCCAGGGCGAACTTCACCGGCGTGCTCGGCTCCCAGCCCGCGGCTGGCCAGCCAACGCCCACAAGCGCCGTGAACACCAGGCCGAAGACCAGGATGTAGATCGGGTTGACCGACTGGAACGTGCTGGCCGGGATCTCGTCGGCCCGCGCTCGGCGATGCCCATGCCCACGTTGTCCTCGGCGACCTTCCAGTCGATCTCGAAATCGGGGTTGGCTCCTTGTGCTCTTTGCGCAGCTCGTCGAGCACGTCGAGCGTGAAGAGCTGGTCGCCGTTGTGGTAGCCGAGCTGCTCCTGCGTGGGCTGGATGCTGGATCGTCTTGCCCACCTCGTCGGCGGCGATCGCTGCGCTGCCTCGAACACGCGGTCCACGTTGCGGTCGGTGAAGTTGTTGAGCGAGCTGCCGGCCTGCTCGAAGAACGCCCAGAAGAGCATCGAGAAGAAGGTCAGGATCAGCACGACGTACATCCGCTGGCGGCGGATCGTGTCGAGGCGGAAGGTCTCGATGACCGAGGTAGCCGAAGGCCACGAGCCCGGCGAGCACCAGGACCAGCCCGGCCGGCCGGCTGCTCTCCTTGACGCACCACGGCCAGCGATCTGCACCAGCGCGCTTTCGCTGGCTTGCGAGCGTCTCGATCGATCGACGTCGGGGATCGAGCGTCATCGGCCGGCTGTCGGCCGTGAAGCGGCGCGAAGCCGGAGACCAGGAGCACGAACAGCCAGGATCGCCAGCAGCGGTGCCCAGGTAGACCGCCCACTCGGCGGAGATCGGTCCCCGAGCGGCCGCCTGCGGAGCCGCTCGCGGTCCGGCGGGGCGCCGGCCTCGGCGGGAATCCCGCCGCGCTCCAGGGCCAGCCAGGCCACGACCGCCGCGACCACCAGAGCGACACGCCCACGAAGACGTTGACGCCGATCGAGAACGGATTGTCGGGATGGAAGCAGAACAGCGCCGACCGCCGCGCAGCGCACCGCCGAGCATGATCAGCACCTGCGTCACGCGCGTGGGCAGCCACGAAGACGGCCACGCCCGATCAGCATGCCGATCGTGGCCAGCCCGAACCCCCAGTGCCAGCCGTAGGTCTCGCCGATGTAGCCGCACAAGCAGCGGCGACATGGCCGCGCCCAGGTTGATGCCCATGTAGAAGATCGTGAAGCCGCCGTCGCGCTTGCGGGCTGCCCTGCGGGATAGAGCGAGCCGACGATCGTCGAGATGTTCGGCTTGAAGAAGCCGTTGCCGCAGATCAGCAGCGCCAGGCCGGTGAAGAAGGCCACGCGTGTTCGGCGATCATCAGCAGCGCTTGGCCGGCGGCCATCAGCAGGCCGCCGAGGATCACCGCCCGCCGCGCGCCCAGCAGCCGGTCGGCCAGCATCCCGCCGAAGAACGGCGTCATGTAGACCAGCGCCGTGTAGGCGCCGTAGACCGCGTAGGCGTCGTCGTCGCCGTAGCCCAGGAAGCCCTTGATCATGTAGAAGACAAGCAGGGCCCGCATGCCGTAGTAGGAGAACCGCTCCCACATCTCGGCGAAGAAGAGCGTGAACAGGCCGGCGGGATGCCCGAAGACAGTCGCAGAGGTCCGAGGGGCGTCGCTCGTGCTCATGGAGGCTCCTTGCCAGGATGATCGGTGCTCGGCAGAACGTCGGTGCCGATCGGACGCCGCATCTCACCTGCCGCGGCTACTGCTGCAAGTCCGCGGCAAACGCCTTGGGGCTCAGACTCCTCGCCGGTGGCGTGGCGGGTCAGCTCGTTCCAGTTCATGCGTCCGGCCCGGGCCGAAGACCCGCTCCTTCATGAACTCGCCCGACCGCCTGGTTGCCCGACGTAGATCGCCTTGGCCGGCTCGCGCCCCGCCGAGCACCTCGCGGGCGATCGCGTGGTGCACCTGCGAGGCGAACAGCTCGCCCATCATGTAGTTGTGGTAGTAGGCCGGGGCGCTGACGATGTGGATCTTCGCGGCGTAGTCGGGCGCGTTGCGCCCCTCGGGCCGGCTTCACCTCCTGGTACTTCTCGACCAGGTCCCACCACAGCCGGTTCAGGTCCTGCTCGGGATTGTCGTAAAGCTCCTTCTCGAAGCGGAACATCACCTGGCACCAGCGGGAGAAGACCAGCAGCTGGTTGCGCCGCAGCCGCGCGGCCGCCGCGGTCGAACTTCTCCGGCTCGGGCACCGTCGACGCCCATCGCCTCCAGCCAGTCGGCGTTGTCGGCGAAGCGCTCGAACATCATCGCCACGCCCTCGGTGGTCAGCGCGTGGGCGTCGGTGCGCAGCACGTAGGGCAGCTCGCGCGGGATGTACTTCGAGTAGACCGCGTGGCCCAACTCGTGGAGCATCGTGCGCCAGCCACTGCGCGGCCGGGCACGATGTTGGCCAGCACGCGCACGTCGCCCTTCGCGGTCGATGTCGGTGCAGAAGGCGTGCGGGTTCTTGCCCGGCTTCTCGTACAGATCGCTCCGCGCGAGCACGTCGTCGACCGGCAGGCCGATCCCCGCGTAGAACTCGCGGCAGACCTTGAGGATGTCGACCGAGCGATAGACCGACTCCAGGTCGCACGCCGAAGACCTCGGGCGCTTCCTGGAAGAACGGGTCGTGGTAGTGCCACGGCCGCAAGCTCGCCGACGCGCGATGCCGTAACGCCCGGCCAGGACCCGCGTCGATCTCCGCCTTCGCCGCGCGGAACGGCTCGCGCGTCAGCGCGATCGAGCTCGTCGAACAGCTTCAGCACCTGCCTCCTGGTTCTGCTCGCCCAGGGCAAGCTGCATCACGTGGTAGTCCTTGAAGCCCAGCTTGCGGGCCGCCTCGTTGCGCAGCCGGACCAGCTTCTTCAGGTCGCGCCTCGACCTTGCGGCCGACTTCCTTGCTCGCCTCCCACAACGTGCGCGCGCTGGACCGAGTCCTTCGACTCGCGGAGCACGCGGCGCACTTCGTTGTCGGTGAGTTCCTTGCCGTCGACCTTCGGGCGGTAGACGTTGAACGCCTGCTCCACCGCGTTCGCCTTGGCCATGATCTGCTTGAGCAACTCGGGATCGATCTGCCGCGCCAGGTAATCCAGGTAGAGCACGTCGATTTGCCGCGCCAAAGCCGCGTCGGAAAGCGTCGACGAGTGGATCGCCTTCAACTCGGCAAAGGCCTTGGGATCGGCGAGCATGAGCTCGAGCTTCGTCTCGGCCTCCTGTTTCTTCTGATAGTCCTCGTCCTTGCCGGACACGTTCGCAGCCCACCAACGGCGGCCCACCTCAATCTCTTGAGGCCGCACGGTCTTTTCGTAGTTCTCGAGGAAACGGCGGGCGCGCAACGCGCCGTCGCCGGCCTCTTCACCGGCCGATACCCCACCACAACCCACGCACACCGCCACGACCGCCAGAAACATGCCAACAATTGCCGAGGAGCCGGACATCGGAGTTCCCTTTCACTGCGTCCTGAAGAGGGGTGTGGGTGTATTGTTGCCCTTTGGGGGGCAAGGATCAAGGCCAACCGTCCCACGCCTCGCGCAGCCCACCGTCGCGGCAATCACGCCCCTACAGGACCTTCAAGAACCTCCCCGTGTGCGGCCCCGCCGTGCGCCCCACCGCTCGGCAGTTGACGATCGCACCGCGGGTTCGCTATAAGGGCTTCCAGCCCCGCCAAACCACAACCCGCCGAAGGAGAAAACCCATGACGCGACCCCATCGCTCGCCACGACGGGAGTTCCTCAGCACCGCCGCCGCAATCGCCCTCCCCCACATCATCCCCTCCGGCGTGCTTTCCGCAGAAGGAAAACCCGCAGCCTCCGAGCGATTCACCGTGGCCCTGATTGGCGTGGGCGGCATGGGCAGCGCCGCCCACCTGCCGAATATGATCCAGTTTCGTACCGAGGGAAAGGTCAACCTCGCCGCAGTCTGCGACGTCGACGAGCGGCCGCTGGCCAAGGCGGTCAGTGCGGCGGGGCCGGGCGTCACTGCCTACCGCGATTACCGCTCGATCCTCGATCGCAAGGATATCGACGCCGTCCTGTTCGCCACGCCCGACCATTGGCACGCCGTGCAAACGGTCCACGCCTGCCAGTCCGGCAAGCACGTCTACGTAGAAAAACCCGCCTGCTGCACCATCGAAGAGGGCAAGGCAATGGTGGCGGCGGCGCGCAAACATCGCCGCGTCGTCCAGGTCGGCGCGCAGGGACGGACCGGGTTGGGCGCCTGGCATACCTGCCGCGCAATCCGCAACGGAATCGTCGGCAAGGTATCCAAAGTGACCTGCTGGCACTACGCGAACCCAGTCGATGAGAATCCCGTGCCCGATAGTCCGCCCCCGCCCGAACTCGATTGGGACCTGTGGCTCGGTCCGTTGCGCTGGCGGCCCTTCAACGCCCGTTACGCGCCTGCCAATTTTCGCTGGCTGCTGGAGTCGGGCGGAGGACAGATTCGCGACCGAGGGGCGCACCAGTTCAGTACGATCCTCTGGTGTATGCAAGCCGATCAACAGGTCGCCTTCACCGTCGAGGCCACCGGTACTCCGCCCTCCAAAGGACTCTGGGACTGCCCGGTCGACATGAAAGTCGTCTACACGTTCAAGAATCCCGACTGGAGGCTGGTCTGGGAGCAGCCGGGCGAGAAAGTCGGCAAGACCGAATTCGGCAACGTGTTCTGGGGAGATCGGGAGTATGCGGGCAAGAAGCACCTCGTGCTGGAATGGGAAGGCGCCTATCGGCCGGCCGAACCGGAAGCCGTTAACTTTCAACTCCCGCCCGGAGGCCAAGAGGTCCAGCGCACGGCCGAGTACCAGGACTTCAACATGAACCACAAGGCCGACTGGTTCAAAGCGATCCGCACCGGCACGCGCCCGGCCGTAGACGTCGAGATCGGCTATCGAACCGCGGCCCTCTGCGTGCTCGGCAACCTTTCCTATCAGCTTGGAAGAAAACTGGTCTGGGACGGCCAGCACGTCGTCGGCGACGACGCCGCCAACCGCGTACTCGGCCGACCGCAGCGCTGGCCCTATCACCTCTGAGATCTCACCTCGATCGAGTGCGGACGCGTGAGCCGGCAGCAGGGGGGCGGGCCCTGTGGCCGCCTTACCCTAGAGGGCATCAGCGTGTATCATGGAGGATTCGGTCCTCTCCCGCTGGTCTGCTTCCAGGTCCCCATGCGTCGCCAGGATATCCGCAACATCGCCATTATTGCCCACGTCGACCACGGTAAGACCACCCTGGTCGATTGTCTCTTGCGCCAAAGCGGCGAGTTCCGCGCATCGCAACTGGTGGGCGAACGGATCCTCGACACCAATGAGCTGGAGCGGGAACGAGGAATCACCATCCTCGCGAAGAATATCGCCCTCCTCTACAAGGGGGTAAAGATCAATCTGATCGATACCCCGGGCCACGCCGATTTCGGCGGCGAGGTGGAACGCGTCCTCCGTATGGCCGATGGGGCGCTGGTGCTCGTCGATGCCGCCGAGGGGCCGTTGCCGCAGACGCGCTTCGTGCTCTCTAAGGCCCTCGAGTGCCGGTTGAAGCCGATCGTGGTGATCAACAAGATCGACCGCGCCGACGCCCGCGCCCACGAAGTGCTGAGCGAGGTCTTCGACCTCTTCCTCGACCTGGGGGCCGACGACGCGTTGGCCGATTTTCCCCACCTTTTCGCCAGCGGACGCGAGGGCTACGCCTCCCTCGATCTGCAATGCCCCGGCACCTCGATCCATCCGCTTCTCGACGTGGTGCTGGCCGAAGTCCCCGGTCCCGAAGTCGATCTCGACGCCCCGCTGCAGATGCTCGTCACCAAGCTCGACTGGTCGGACTACGTGGGCCGGATCGCCGTCGGCCGCATCGAGTCGGGCACGCGTGCACCAGGGCCAGCAGGTCGCCGTGATGCAAGACGCGGACGTCGTCGTGCCCTCGAAGGTGGCCCAGTTGTTCGTGTTCGACAAGCTCGGCCGCCGCGAGGTCGACGAGGCCACGGCCGGCGATATCTGCCGCCATCGTCGGTCTGGATAGCGTCCACATCGGCGACACGATCAGCGACTTCGAAGTCCGCCGCGCCCTGCCCCGCCTGCACGTCGACGAGCCCACGTTGCAGATGATCTTCGGCGATCAACACCTCGCCGCTGGCCGGGCGCGACGGCAAGTACCTCACCAGCCGCCACCTCCGCGAGCGCCTCGAGCGCGAAGCTGGAGAAGAACGTCGCCTTGCGCGTGGAGTTCGAGGAAGGGGCCGATACCTTCCAGGTCTCCGGGCCGCGGGCTGCTGCACCTCTCCGTGCTCATCGAAACCATGCGCCGCGAGGGCTTCGAGCTGGCCATCGGCAAGCCGCGGGTGATCCTCCACGAGCGCGACGGCGTCGTCCAGGAGCCCTTCGAGTCGCTCGTGGTCGAGGTTCCCACCGAACACATGGGCGCCGTCATGGAACTGGTCGGCGCCCGCCGCGGCCAACTCGTGGAAATGAGCACCCACGGCAAGCTACACGTACCTCGTCTTCTCGATCCCCGCCCGCGGCCTGATCGGCCTGCGCACCCGACTGCTCAACGCGACCCAAGGGCTGGCGATCATGCACCACCGCTTCGAGGGCTATCAGCCCATGGAAGGCGATATCCCGGGCCGCGGCAACGGCGTGCTCGTGTCGATGGCCTCCGGGCGCGCGGTGGCCTACGCCCTCGACGGCCTCCAGGCAGCGGGCCGAGATGTTCGTCGCCCCCGGCGACGACGTCTACGAAGGGATGATCGTGGGCGAGAACAGCCGCTCCGGCGACATGCCCGTCAATCCCGACGAAGGAAAAGAAGCTCACCAACGTCCGCGCCGCCGGCGCGACGAGAACATCCTCCTCAAGCCGCCCCGCGTCATGACCCTCGAGGCCGCGCTGGAGTACATCGAGGAGGACGAGCTGGTCGAGGTTACCCCAGCCCACGATCCGCCTGCGGAAAACCGTACTCAGCGAGATCGATCGCAAGCGGTTGGCGCGGCGCGGCGCTGACGCGCCGCTCCCAGGAAGTTCTTTCCTGAAAGCGGCACGTTCCCACCCGCCTCAACTCGGCGCCACCGCGCGTGCAACCTCGTCGAAGATCCGGCGAGCGCCGCGATATCCCACGCATAGCCCCCCCGCGCCGCCGGCCCCTTCCTCGTCAAGGCCCGCCCAAACCAGCGGCAGCTCCAGGCTCTTCGACAATGCGTAGGCAAGGTCGCCGCCCACGATCAGATCGGGCTCAAGCGCCGCGGCACGTTCCTCCAGCTCCGCGAAATCCCGACCTTCGAACACCGCGATCCGCGGGGCCAGCTCCGGCTCGATTTCCAGGATCGTCGCCCGCAATCGACCACGCGGAACATCCGCGGCGCAGACCACCGGCGTGATTCCCATCTCGGCCAACAGAGAAACCAATCCGGCCGCCATGCTTTCTTCCCCGAAAACGACCGCGCGCTTCTCGGCAAGCAACTTGGGCGCATCGAGAAATGCTTCGATCACCTGCTCCCGCTCCCGAACATGGGCCCGCGGCGTCGCGCCCCGCTCAGGCGTTCGAGCGCGTCGAAGAACTGGTCGGTATGCGCCACTCCGATCGGCAAAGCCACGTCGACTCGCGGCACTCCGAATCGTTCGGCCAACAGCCGCCCTGCAGTCGCATCGCTCCGCGAGGCCAGGGCGAATTCGAGCGTCGCCCGCGCACCCCCCATGCGCCGCAGCTCGGCCGCCCGAGCACCCGACGGAAGGCCCAAGCGTCCGGCACGTTCCCCCGCCGCGTCGCGCATGTTGGGATACTGGATCGATCGCAAATCGAAGTCGACCAGGATTTCCCCCAGGTATTTCAGGTCCTCGCGCCCTAAACGCCCGGGCAGGAAATTGACGTGGTCCTCGCCGGCCCCCCCTCGGCGATTCGCTCGATCATCGCACGAGCCGCCCGCTGCCAAGGATCGGCCGATTCGACCGAGGGCGTCAAGAGGTACGGGGTAAGACGTTGCCGTAGGGACGAATAGGACTCGGTCGGAACACTCATAGTGGAAAACCTGAGGCAATTTCAAAAGCCGCACTCTCGCGTGGCGGGCCTCCCCATAATCTGGGGCGATGCCATACATCGGTCCCACGCCACGGCACGATCGCTCGCCCCGTCCCAAGGACGCCGGTTCGACCCTTTTTGTTCGCGCAGTTCAAGGCGTAAAGCAAAGTCGCCGCGCAACGTGTTGGCCGCGTATGGTACTTCGCTCGGCGCTCTCAACTATACCCCCTCTAAAATCTGCGCAAGCCAGGAAACCGAGGCGTTTTGAACAGATCGACCCGCGTTGGAGCGTCCCGAGGAAACGCCAAGAGACATCCCAGGCCAGGGCACCGTAGAGCGGGGATTTGGGCCAGGCACCGGACGGAAGCCGTAATCCCATCACCTGACGGTTCCTCCCGCGATGGCGGCAGCCGCGACGCGGCCAGAACCCGGGCTCCACCTCACTCGGTGAGCATCGCCACTTCGCCTACGCGGCACCGTGCCCGCTCGACAATCTGTCGCAGGAGCACCGACCGCAAAGGCGCAATCGCCGCCACGGCCTTGACGAAGGAGGTTTGCTCCACCAGCGCAATGACCCTTCCCAACGCGCGGTATCCCAGCCCCTGCATCGGATCGCAAAGCAAATCGGCCAATCGTCCTCGTTCGATCGCCATCAGGACCAGGCGATCGAAGATCGTTTCCGGAGTATAGACTCGCCGCGCGCGGGACCGCATGGTCGCCGCGCCGCGAGTGCAGGCCGCAGCGCACAGTCCGCAACCCAGGCACGCCTCGCGATCCACGACCGCCGTGGGACGATCGCCGGCGGTAATCGCAATCGCCCCCAGCGGGCAGGCCCCCGCGCACGCGCGCAGGCCGAACATCGCTGCGGATCCACCTCGGCGATCCAATTCGACGTGACAATGGCGTTGCGCAATACACCGCTCTTCGCCGCCCGGAACATCTCGCAGCAGCAGCCGCAGCAGTTGCAGATATAAGACGCGCGGCGCTGGACGTTGTCGGCCACCTGCACCAGGCCAGCCGCCTTGGCCTCCTCGAGCACGCGCAATCCCTCCCGCGTGCTGATTGCCTCCGCAAACCCGGTGCGTGCGAAGGATTCAGCCGCGTAGTTCAACGTAAGACAGACGCGCAGTGGCCCGTCGCACGACTGGCCGAGGAGGCCGGCCTTATGCCGGCACGCGCAAAGCGACACGGCCACCGCCGATGCCTGCTCGACAATCTGGCTGGCGCACTCCCAGTCGAGCACCTCGGCGTGGTCCCCGTCCGGAAGCGTCTCTTCCCGCACCAGCGTGCGGCCAATCTGCGTCGGGCCGCGGAAAACCGTTCGATAGAAGTGCCCCTCCGGGTCTGCGTGCATGTAAGTGTCGAACAGCCGCGCCAGTTCGGCCATCGGCACGTCGTCACGCACGCGCATGAAAGCGAACTCGAAAAACCCCAAGGCAAGCGGGGCAATGGCGAAATAACGCCGGCCGCCGTGCTCCATGTCGAAAACCAGTCCGCGATGCGCCAGGTCCGAAAGGCGATCGGCCAGCCCCGCGGGATCCACGCCCTCGCCCGCGGCGATCTCCTCCACGGGGGTCGGCGTCTGCGGAAGGCGACGGACCAGTTCGAGTTCTTCAGCCGGGTAGAGGAGCTTAAGGATCTTCATCAGCACCGGCGAGGCGGGAGCACCCGTCACCAGGCCGTCCAGGCGGCGGTGCAGTCGCCGGTACTCATGATCGGAATGGACCGCGTGGTGCCCCATGATGTGCTCCCAAAATCGGCACTGGGCGAGCAAATGCACTCCGGTTGCCGCCATTCTAGCGCGCTGTCCAGGCGCGGGCCAGCCTCGCTCCGTGGCCGGCAATTCCGACCTTGCTCTCAATCGCCTGCCGCCGATACCATGGACCGCACGCGCAGCCCCCCTGCCCTTCTCCCCTCGCTCCGGAGTCCTCACGGCCGTGAATCCCGCACCCGACTCTCGCGCCCGTCCCCCGCGGCGGCATCCCCACACCCTCCACGCACCGAGGACGACGAGGCGCGGCTGTGGTTCCAGACCGTCTATCAAGGCGATCGCGTGCGCAGCTCTCGCTGCGGTCCATTGTCAGCGGCATGCTAATCGGCGGCGTCATGTCGGTCTCCAACCTCTACGTCGGTTTGAAGACCGGCTGGGGACTGGGAGTGACGGTCACGGCGTGCATCATCGCCTACGCCGTATTCCGCTTCCTCCAGTCGATCGTGCCCGCGTATCGCCGCGATCCGTTCACGATCCTTGAGAACTACACCATGTCCAGCGCGGCCAGCGCCGCTGGCTATATGTCCACCTCGGGACTCGTCTCGGCAATCCCCGCGCTCTACCTGGCCACCGGACGCGTGCTTGCCTGGTGGGAAATGATGACCTGGCTGGCGGCGGTCTCGTTCCTCGGCGTGTTCATGGCGATTCCCTTGAAACGCCAACTGATCAACGCCGAGAAACTCCCCTTTCCCACCGGAATCGCCACTGCGGAAACCTTGCGCAGCCTCCATTCGCCGGGAAGCGAGGCGATCGGCAAGGCGAAGGTGCTCTTCTGGACGGCCGCGGCCGCTGCCGTGATGAAGCTGGGAGTGAGCGGTTTACCCCTCATCGGGACGTGGGCCGCCCGATTCTGGCCGCGCATCGGCGGCGCGATTTCCCGCGCTCGCCATCCCCGAGGAATTCCCCCTCTTTCCCGGCCGCATGGGGCGGCGATTGCTGGAAGGCTATGCCCTGGGATTCGAGACCTCGTTGGTCATGGCGGCCGCCGGCGCGATCATGGGAATTCGCGTCGGCGTGTCCCTCCTGCTGGGAGCGATCGCGTTCTACGCAGTCCTCGGGCCGCAACTGGCCGCGCGGGGAATCGTCACTGAGCCGGGCTACGTCCACCTGGTCCGATGGACCGTCTGGCCGGCCTCGGCAATGATGGTGGCCGCCGGTTTGGTGGCCTTCGCACTGCGCTGGCGAACGATCGTCCGCGCCATGGCGGGACTGGCTGCGGTGCTAGGCTGGAAGTCCCAACGCGACGACCCCCTCGCACGCATCGAGGTGCCCGGCTCCTGGTTCGCCCTCGGAACCATTACTTCCGGCATCGCGTGCGTGCTGCTGGGCAACTTCCTCTTCGACATCCCGTGGTGGATGGGCGTGCTGGCCGTGCTGATGACGTTCTTTCTTTCCGTCGTGGCCGCGCGAGCCACCGGTGAGACCGACATCACGCCGGTCTCCGCGATGGGCAAAATCACCCAGTTGGCCTTCGGCGCAATTGCCCCGCCCAGTGCGGCAACCCCGTGGACCGCGGCTCTGACCACGAACCTGATGACGGCCAACATTACCGCTGGCGCTGCCTCACATTCGGCCGATCTGCTCACCGACCTGAAGTCGGGCTACCTGCTCGGGGGCAATCCCCGCAAGCAAACGATCTCGCAGTTGTTCGGCGTGCTGGCGGGAACGCTGTTCTGTGTGCCGGTCTACTCCTTGATCGTGCACACGCCCGAACTGCCCGTCGCCCAGGCCGGCGCGGCAGAGGCCGGCTCCGCCGCCTCACAGGCCACCAACTTGGGCACCGAGGAGTTCCCAGCGCCCTCGGCCAGGGTCTGGCAGGCGGTCGCCGAAATGATGGCCAAGGGAACCGGCGCTTCCCCCAGGCGCGATCGCCGCGATGATCGCCGGCGCCCTGGCCGGCGCAGCCCTGACG
The DNA here is from genome assembly GCA_963736495.1 of Pirellulales bacterium. Lineage (GTDB taxonomy): Bacteria > Planctomycetota > Planctomycetia > Pirellulales > Thermoguttaceae > CAVTPL01. The sequence goes on from CAVTPL010000007.1 coordinate 421,641, forward strand.
CTCGCCGAGGAATTCGCCCCCCGGCGATTCCATCCCTGGATCCCCTCGGCCACCGCAATTGGCATCGCCGGCGTCATTCCCGCCTTCAACTGCATTTCCATGTTCCTCGGAGCCGCCGCAGCTTGGCTCTGGATGCGACGGGCGCCGCAGCCTGCCGCCGCCTACACGATTCCCGCCTCTTCGGGCTTGATCGCGGGGGAATCGCTCATGGGGGTCGCCATCGCGCTCTGGCTCAGTCTGTGGGGATCGGGGTCGGTGCTGCTGGAATGGCTGTGGTAATTGCCTTTCCTTGTTACCCGCACCAGTGGGTCCGGGCGGTCGTGCCTCCTCCAGCAGAGAATTTCCTCAGAACGGCACGGGCTGCCCGCAAGCGCGCGGGCAGGAACCCGTCGCCCGCTGACGCATCACTGCCCCCCCTTCCGTGACACAATCCCATGCCTCACTTGTCGCAGAACCCAGGTCTGCTAAAATATTGGCACACAAGGGGAGGCTTCCGGGATGTGAGCCCCTTGAACCTGCCTGACAGTGTTCGCACTCCTTGTAGACCGTCTCCGTGCCTGGTCGCGCACCGCGCTGCCCCGTTCGGAAAGCGGCCGGGCCTCCCCTTCGGCGTTTCACCGACCGCTTCCTTCGTGTTAAGGGGCCGTAGTTGGAGTCGGTCGGTCCGTGTTCGATTGAGTTCTTTGAGGAGTGGTGGACATGCCGCAAGGTACCATCAAGAAGCTGGTGGCGGACAGGGGTTTTGGTTTCATCAACGGGGAGAACGGCGAGCTGTTCTTCCATCACACGGCCCTCGAGGGAGCGAGCATCGAGACGCTCCGGCAGGGCCAAGCCGTTGAATACGAGGAGGGCCGCGGCCCCAAAGGTCCTCGCGCTGAGAAGGTTCGCCCTATCTAAGCGCTCGAACCATCCGTACGCCAGTCGCGGCGTGGCCCCCGAGACACACAGGGCGCGGGGGCCTTTTTCATGCGCAATAGGCACCTGCGCCCGGAAGCACGACGGCAGCCTTCCGCGATCGGGGATTTCGGCAACGGCAGAAGGTTCTGGCATCGGCTCTTGGAACTGATCCCAGCCTCACCGCCTTGCCCGGTGCCGCCGGGAATCACCGCGCCGCAGAAGGTTCTGGCATCGGCTCGAAAAGCCCCTATTCGTCTCGTCGCGCCCGTCGCCCCGCACTCCCCATGCCGCCAGTCGCTCAGAGATTCTCGACGATCCTCCGCCGCGCCACCAGTCGCGTGCCGCGCTGCCGATGCACTCGGCACGCCGCCAGCCAACGGTCGCGGATCGCTTCCTGAAGGTCTTCGGGGATTTTCGGGCCGCGGCCGGCGCGGGGTATCTTCCCGCCCGCGCGGTGCCGGTGACCGCCCCCCTCGCCCAGCCCTTCCAGAGCAAGCTGGACCAGTTGCGACGCATCGTCCTCGGCGCGCTCTGCGCGAACCGATACCAGCACGTCGCCGCGGATGAAAGCCCCGCACAGCACGCGCCAGATGTTCTCGCAACGGATCAACAAGTCGGCCACTTCCCCGATGATCTCCGGTCCGCTGGCGCGGGGCAGTAGACAGATCGCCGTGTCGTCGTAGACAAAAGTGCACTGCAACGCCAGCAGCAGGTCTCCGAAGTAGTCGCGCGTCAGCGGCGCGTTCTCAATCTCGGCTAACTGGCTCGGATTGGTGCGCTCCGTGAGCCAGGGCAGAATCGAGCGATCCAGACGAGAATAGTAGGTCTCACTGCCGCAGGTCTCGGTGCGGATCGCGAATAACATGGCCGTGGCCAGCGCCTGGCTGGGTTCCAGGTGCTCCTCGCGGAGATAACTGGCCGCAATCGTCGCCGAGGCGGCGACGCGGGGCCGAATGTCCTGGAACGGCAAGCGGCGGTCCGGCTCGCTGATCTCATGATGGTCGATCACCGCAACCACCGGCGCGCGGTTGCCGCAAAATACGTGGTTCTGGCCGCCCGACTGGCAGTCGATGAGCACCACCGCCGTGTGCGGCGGACACGCAATGCCCGAAACCAACTCGATCGGGGCGCCGAGCAGCCGGACCATGTGGCGGTTCTCAGCGCGCAGAATATCGCCGCCCCCGATCAGGCGCGCCCGTTTGCGCAGGCACTCCTTGACCAGACTCACGATGCCCCACCCCGCCGCCACCGCGTCAGGGTCAGGATTATCGTGGGTCACGACCAAGACCCGTGAATAGCCCTTGAGGACATTCAGAAGGCGTGCCGACTTCGTCTGGCGCGTGTGGCTCATGGAATCCAACGAAGACCGTGCTCGGACGCGGGAAGGGATTTGCCTGGCGACTGCATCCTATTGAGTCCCAAACTACTCGTAGAGCAAAGCCGACCAACGCACAGCCCGGTTTTGCGGCATAGAAGCTTCAAACTGCTCCACAATCAACAACGGCATCAATAGGGCTTATTCAAGATTATGCCACCGCAATCCTTGCTGCCAATCACCGGGCCCGTCCGAAACCGCTACGACCGGCCCGCTTCGCCCCGAATCGCCCAGAAATGCCGGTGGGCAGGACTTCGGCAATTGCGATGGCTGTAATGTATAATTGGCCAGTGGCGATTCCCCTGTCCCCCCATTTCCCTCCCATGCGATTCTGCCCCCTACTGGCCACAATCCTGCTCGCCTTTTCGGGTTGCCGATCCGAAGATGCCGAGCCGGGTCGTACCGCGGAGGCAAATCCTCCGGCGCCGTCCGGCGTGCATATGACCGCCGAAACACAACGCGCCAACGGCCTGGCAACCCAGACGATTGCCCGCCGGACAGTCCGCAAGTATCTCGAGGCCGCCGCCTGGCTCCGCGTCGAGCCGGGCCGGCAAGCCGTCCTCCGCGCTCCGGCCGCCGGTTGGGTAACGCCTCCCGAACAAAAGGAACTGCCGGGGCCGGGCAAGAACGTGGCCGCGGGCGAACCCCTCGCCGCGTTTGAGATCCTGCTGTCGCCTCAAGATCGAATGCAATGGATCTCGGCTGCGCCGTGAAACCGAGGCCCTCGTGCACCAGTCGCAACTCGAGATCGAGGCCGCCGAAGCCCAACTCCAACGCCTTCGAAACGCCCCCGATGCGATCGCAGGAAGCAAGCTCGTCGAGCTCCAGCAGAGCCTCCAGCGCGCCGCGCCGCCCACGCAGCCGCAAAGGTCAAGCTGGCCGCGCTGCCCCAAGAATCAGAATCGGGCGGAGTGCACATCGCGCCCGTGCACCTTGCGGCACCGATCGCCGGGCGAGTCGTCACGCGCCACGCCGTGCCGCGGCAACAGGTCGCCGAAGGAGACCCGCTCTGGACCATCGAGGATTGGAGCACGCTCTGGGTGCGCGTGAGTGTCTTCGAGGAAACGCTCCCCAGCGTCGCCGCTGCCGAGCCGCTGAAACTCCGCACAGCAGCCAGCGAGGAAGTATTCACCGCACGCCCCTTGAACCTCGAACCGCCCGCCACCGAAGGCCAGCGCACCTTCGACATCTATTACGCCTTGCAGAATCCTCAGGGGCAGTTCCGACCCGGGCAGTCGGTCGCCGCCTCGTTGCCGCTGTCGGGCGACGAGCTGCGCGTCCTGGTACCGCGATCGGCGATCCTTTGGGACGGCTTCGGCACCCCCTGGGCCTACGTCCGCGTGGGCCCCGAAACGTTCGCCCGGCGGCGGCTCGAACTGGGCTTCGCCGACCAGGACGCCTACACCGTCCACCGCGGACTGGAGCCGGGTGAGTCGGTGGTGACCGTCGGCGCCGAGACGCTCCGCGGAGAAGAGTTCAAGACCGAGATCCGCGCGGAGGACGACGACTGAGCGGCCCCTGCGGCCGCGTGCCCCTCGGGAGCCGCACGACGCTGCTCCCGAACACGCGCGCGTGGATTCTATCCTTCAACCGGCGATTGCCATGCTGCGTACTCTCGTTCACCACTCCCTGCAACGGCGATGGGTCGTCGTGCTGTCGGCCGCGGGACTGCTGATCGCCGGCGGCCTCGCCGTGCGCCGCGCGCCGTGGGACGTGTTTCCCGAGTTCGCTCCGGCGCAGGTCACGGTCCAGACCGAAGCGCCCGGTCTATCGGCCGACGAAGTAGAACGGCTGGTGAGCGTGCCCATCGAGGCGGCATTGGGCGGAACGGCGCGGCTCCAGACACTGCGGTCTTCCTCCATCCCGGGCTTGAGCGTCGTCACAGCCATCTTCGAGGAAGGAACCGAACTCCTGGCGGCCCGCCAGAGGGTCGTCGAGCGGCTCCCGGAAGTCGGCGCACGCCTGCCCCGCGGCGTGGAACCGCCGCGCGTCGTGCCCATGACCGCCTCGATGAGCCGGCTGGCGATGATCGGCCTCACCTCGGACACCGTTCCGACGATGGAACTGCGCCGACTGGCGGAACGCGTGTTCCGCGTGCGCATGCAGAACGTCCAAGGCGTTGCCCACGTCGAAATCTTCGGCGGCGAAGTCAAGCAGTACCAAATCCGCATCGACCCTCGCCGGCTGGAGATGCACCGCGTTTCGGTCGACGACGTGGTCCGCGCCGCGCGCGGGGCGACCGGCTTCGGCAGCAGCGGATTCCTCGAAACCGCCAACCAGCGGATCGCGATCCGCCAGCACGCCGGCGTGCTCTCCACAGACGAGATCGGCGCAGCCCCGGTGGCCGTGCGCGACGGCGTCGTCGTTCACCTGGCCAACGTGGCCGACGTGGTAGTCGCCGCGGCCGACAAGCCGGGCGACGCCACGATCGACGGCCGGCTCGGAGTCTTGCTGATCATCCACAAGCAACCCGACTTCAACACGCTCGCCGTCACGCACGACCTCGAAGCCGCGATCGACGAACTCGCCGTCGCAATGCCCCCCGGCGTGAAATTGCACCGGCAATTGTTCCGCCAGGCGGGATTCATCGAGCGCGCGGTGGGCAATCTCAACGTGGCCATCGCCTGGGGCTGCGTCCTCGTAGCGCTGATCCTCATCGCCTTCCTCTTCGAGACGCGAACGGTGTTGATCAGCCTGCTCGCCATTCCGCTCTCGCTGTTGGGAGCGGTGCTCGTGCTTCGAGCCTTTGGAACTTCGCTCAACACCATGACCCTGGGAGGCCTGGCGATCGCGCTCGGCGAAGTCGTCGACGATGCGATCGTCGACGTCGAGAACGTACTCCGGCGCCTGCGGGAAAACGCCCGCCAGGGACACGCGCGGTCGGCCTTCGCCGTCGTTCTCGAGGCGTCGCTCGAAGTCCGCAGCGCCGTGGTCTACGCAAGCTTCATCGTGGCGCTCGTGTTTGTGCCGATCTTCTTCCTCCCCGGACTGGCCGGAACGCTCTTCCGGCCCCTGGGATACGCCTATATCACCGCAATCCTCGTTTCCCTGGCCGTGGCGGTCACGGTCACGCCGGCACTCGCCCTGATCCTGCTCCCCGGCGGCGCGGCCCGGCGACGCGAGCCGCCGCTGGTCCGCGGCCTGCGCGCGGGCTACGCGCGGCTCTTGGCGCCCGTCTTGCAACGGCCACGCGCAACCCTGGCCGTGGCGGTCCTGCTCCTGGCCGCCGCCGCAGCGGCGATTCCCCACCTCGGAGGCGAATTCCTCCCCGACTTCCGCGAGGCAAACTTCCAGGTCTTCATGGTCGGCATGCCCGACAGCTCGCTCGCCGAGTCGGTCCGCGCCGGATCGCAGTTGGCCCAGCGGCTCCGCGAGATTCCGGGCGTGCAGAGCGTGGCCCAGCAAATCGGCCGCGCCGACCTCTCCGAGGATACCTGGGGACCAAACACAAGCGAGGTCTGGATCGTGGTCGACGACCAGGCCGACTTGCCCGCAATGCTGGCCCGCGTCGAAGCCGCCCTGAAGGACGTCGCCGGCCACTCCGTGGCCATCAAACAGTTCCTCCGCGAACGCGTCGACGAAGTACTCACCGGCACCACGGCCGACGTCGCGCTGCGCATCGTAGGACCCGAACTCGACGTCCTCCGTCAGCAAGCCGAACGGCTCCGCGCGGCAATCGCCGACGTCGGAGGCGTGGCCGATCTCCGCGTCGAGCAACTCGTCGAAGTGCCCCAAATCGATATCCTCGTCCGCCCCCCGGATGCCGCGCACCATGGATTGTCCGTCGGCCAACTCCACGAGGCGATCCAAACCCTGCTGGCCGGGCTGCCCGTCGGTCAGGTCTTCGACGGCGATTCGGTCTACGACGTGGTGGTCCGCGCCCACCCCCTCTTGCGCTCCGATCCCCTGGCCCTCCGCGCGTTGGCCGTCGACTTGCCCCAGGGCGGACGCGTGCCGCTGGGAGCCGCCGCCGACGTCCGCCTCGGCTCCGCCCCCAATGCGATTCAACGCGAAGGGGGAAGCCGCCGCATGCTCGTAACCTTCAACGTCCGCGGCCGCGACGTGGCCAGCACGATGGACGAAGTCGACCAGCGCCTGCAACAACGCGCCCTCCCCTTGCCGCCCGGCTATCACTTGGAGCACGGCGGCGAACATACCGCCCGGCGCGAGGCGGTCCATCGGCTGGCGCTCTTCGAGCGCCGCGTCGATGGTGGGGATCTTCCTCCTCCTATACCTCGATTTCAACCGCGTAAGCCTGGTACTTCTTGTGATGCTGAGCGTGCCCCTGGCGGCCGTGGGAAGCGTCGCCGCCGTGGCCCTGGCCGGAGGCAACGTCTCCCTCGGGTCGCTCGTGGGACTGATCACCGTCTTCGGCATCGTGGTCCGCAATGCCATTCTGCTGGTCAGCCACTACGAGCACCTCCAGCGCGCCGAAGGCGTGCTGCCCGGACCGGAACTGCTCCTCCGCGGTGCGGCCGAACGCCTCGCCCCAATCCTCATGACCGCCGCGGCAACCGGCTTGGCCCTCATGCCGCTCGTGATCCGCGGCGATCTGCCCGGACACGAGATCGAGCACCCGATGGCAGTGGTGATTGTCGGCGGACTGGTCTCTTCCACCCTGCTGACGCTCTTCGTCGTGCCCGTGCTCTACCGCTGGACGCTCCCCTGCGGCCAGCGCGCGTAGGCTTCAAGCCGAGGCGCTAGCTTCGGTTCTCGACCGACCGGCGGTGGCTGCGGCGCGCGTCGATAAACGACTTGACCGACAGCGCCACAAACAGCGCGCAGAGCAATGCCATCGTGGCCTTGGCCAGCAAGGGCGCTGGTCCGAAAGCATTCGCACCAGATCCACCAGCGAAGTCGCGGTGGCAAAGAACCCCAAGAGCCCGACGATCACCGCGGCGTGCATCGCGCTGGCGCGATAGGCTTCCCAGAGTGCGGTAATCCCTAGCCCCAGAATCACCAACCCAAAAATCGCGGGAATCACCGCGGTCCAACTCCGGGTTTCTCCGGCGAAATAGCCCCCCAATCCCAGGGCGATCAGAAGGGCGCCGAAAACGATCGCGGTCTTGGACATGGTTCGCTGGGGGTTGAGAGGATGAGTGCCGCTGCCGGAACCGTTCTCACAGCATCCCGCGGAACTGGGCAAACAGATAGTTGCTGTCGTGGGGGCCGGCGGAAGCTTCCGGATGATACTGAACGCTGAAGGCAGGCAGGCTCCGGTGCCGCAGCCCCTCGACCGTCTGGTCGTTGAGATTGACGTGCGTCACCTCCAGGTCCTCGGGCATCGAATCGGGATCCACGGCAAAGCCGTGGTTCTGGCAGGTGATCTCCACGCGTCCCGTGTCGTGGTTCATCACCGGCTGGTTGGCCCCGCGATGGCCGAACTTGAGCTTGAAGGTCTTCGCGCCGCAGGCCAGGCCGAGCAGTTGGTGCCCCAGGCAAATGCCGAAAATCGGCTTCTTCCCCAGCAATCCGCGAACCGCCTCCTGCGCATACCCGAGGGGCTCGGGATCGCCGGGTCCATTGGAAAGAAAGATTCCGTCGGGCTCAAGCGCCAAAACCTGCTCGGCCGTCGCCGTGCCCGGCACAATCGTCACGCGGCAACCCATGTCGAACAGGTGGCGCGCAATGTTCCACTTCATGCCGTAATCCAGCGCGACGACGTGCGGAACCTTCTTCGAAGCCGGCGCCGCGGCCGTCTCGCTCGGCAACCGCGTCCACGAACTCAACGGCCCAACCCAGTCGACGGCCCGGTCGGGGATCACCTCGCGAACCAGGTCGCGGCCCACCAGACCCGGACTGGCAACCGCCTTGGCCACCAGACTCGCATCGTCGAGATCCACCGTCGACAACACCCCCTTCATCGCCCCGCGAATTCGCAAGCGGCGGACCAATGCGCGCGTGTCGATGCCTTCCATGCCAACGACCGCAAACCGCGTAAGGAAATCGCACAGCTCCTCTTCGGCACGGAAGTTGCTCGCCCGACGGCTCCGCTCACGCACAATAAATCCCGCCAGGTGCGGCTTCGCGCTTTCCAGGTCCTCCGTATTGATCCCGTAGTTGCCGATCTCGGGGTAGGTCATGGCAACGATCTGACCGCGGTAGCTGGGATCGGTGAGTATCTCCTGGTAGCCGGTCATCGAGGTGTTGAAACAAACCTCGCCGTCGACTTCACCCCCAGCGCCAAAGGCACTACCGGTGTAAACCGTTCCATCTTCCAAAGCAAGCTTGGCAATCTGTGTCATTTTCGCTGGTCGCTAGATTCGGTGGAACGGCAGCGCTCGGCGCACTCAACCCCACGTGATGCCTAAAGTATCGGAAGGGATCGGCCCGATAGCTTCTTTACGGCTGTGGGTCTACGAGCCGGAAGCCCATCGGGCAACGGGTTCGGACAGCCAAACACAAGGGCTCTTGTTCCGGCGAGCAAGAGCCCTTCCCTTTTTCTTGAAGAAAGCGCGTCGCCGCGCCGAGCCCCCATTATAGCTTGCCCAGCCCGCGGCGAACAGCACCGCCAGGTGCAGGGGGTGACCGGGGGGCCGCCCCCAGTGCCGCTTCCGCTAAGTTCATTCCCGAGCCGCAAGAACAGCGCAGACCGCGCACTACTCGCGCGCGCCTACCTTGGCCCCCAGGGCGCGGCCAATCTGACGCACCGCCTGCCGCAGTCGGTTCTCGTTCTCGACCAGAGCCAGCCGAAGGTATCCTTCTCCGGCGGGTCCAAAGCCTCCGCCGGGGCTCACGGCCACGTCGGCCTCTTCGAGCAACTTCATGGCAAAGTCGAACGAAGTCATCTGGCTTGCCCAAGGTTCCGGTATCTTCGCCCAAACAAACATCGTCGCCCGCGGCCGAACAATCGGCCAGCCAAGCCGTTCCAGCCCCTCACAGAGCACGTCGCGGCGGCGCTGGTACACGCGAGCCTGCGACTCCACCGCGGCGTCGCAGTGGCGCAGGGCCATGATCGCCGCAATCTGGATCGGCTCGAACATGCCGTAATCGTAGTACGTCTTGATCGTGCCCAGCGCCCGGACCATTTCTGCATTCCCCGTGCAGTACCCGATCCGCCAACCCGCCATGTTGTAGCCCTTGCTCATGGTGGTGAGCTCAACACCCACGTCCATGGCACCCGGCGCCGCGAGAAAACTGGGAGTCTTGTACTCGTCAAACACCACGTCGGCGTAGGCCAGGTCGCTGATCACCATGAAGCCGTAACGCTTGGCCAGCTTGACCACCTCCACATAAAACTCAGGCTCAATCGTGGTCGTCGTGGGATTATGGGGAAAATTGACGATCAGAACTTTGGGCTTGGGATAGAGGTGCTGGCAAGTATAGGCAATGTTTGCCAGGTACTTCTCCGGGTCCATGACTTCCAGAAGAATCTGGTTTCCACCCGCCAGGGCCACCGCGTACAAATGGGCAGGGTACGACGGGGCGGGCACGATCGCCGTATCCCCGGGGCCCATCAGGGCCAAACACATGTGGCTGAAACCCTCCTTCGAGCCCAGGCAAACGATTACTTCGCGCTCCGGGTCCAACCGCACCCCGTACTGCTTGAAGTACTTGCTGGCCACGTCCCGGCGGAGGCTGAGCAGGCCGAGATTCTGACTGTAACCGTGGTTCTTGGGCTCGCGCGCCGCCTCGGCAAGTTTGTCGACGATGATGTCGGCCGGGGGGTCGCTGGGATTGCCCATGCCCAAGTCGATCACGTCTCCCCCCGAGCGACGCTTCTCGTACATCATTCGGTTGATGCGCGAACAAGTAGGGGGGGAGTCGCTTCACACGATCCGCCACCTCGATGGAAAACGGCCGCCCACGCTGGGCATCACCGTTGCTATTGTCTTGGCTCATAGGTCAACCGCAGTCGAGGGATGAAGGAACCCCTGCATAATGAATCATCTCCAGAGGCGTGTAAAGGGCAACGACAAGCCCCGCCCGAGAGAAGTTCGCCCAGAAGTTCGCCCGGCTACGTCGCAAACGACCGCCGCGGCGGCCTGACCGCGAGAGTTCGCATTCCTGACGGTACATAGCACCGCCCCGAACGGTTCTGCGGAGGGGTATTCAGCAACCGTTCACGCACCGGCCAAGGTCTGGTCCATTTTTCGACCGGAAGCCTCCGTCATCGCACCAGCCGCCCGACCGACAAGAAACTGAACCTGTCCCCCGTCGCCTCCTACGACTTGCCCACCCCAGTACGCCGACCGTCCCCGGGGACCGCCGTTCGTCGCTTCTCCCCAAACGCGCATCAGCCGGTGAAGTACAGATAGGCGATGCCGATGGCCACCAGAACGGCCACCGAGGTGATCACGTCGAAGACGTTCCAACTGGCGCGAGATTTCGCCCGATCCTCGTGCGTTACCGTGCCGTAGGTCAGGCCGCGAATCTTCTCGTAGGAAGGAGCTTCGCTCACGTAGCTGACGGCGATCATTACCGCAGCCGAGACGAGGAAGATCAGCACGCTGTAGTACTGGAAGTAGATGTTGTTGACGATCCAGAGGAATGAGCCTTCGTCGTAGCCCTTGCTCGAACCAGCTCAGTGCACCGGCGTATCGACGGCCAGCCGGAACACGCCCAGCAGCGAAGCCGACGACCAGCGCCGCCAGGCAGCCCTTGCCGTTGAGCCGCTTCATGAACACGCCGAGGAAGAAGACGGTGAAGATCGGCGGCGCCAGGTAGCCCTGCACGGCCTGGAGGTAGAAGTACAGGCCGCTCTGGCCGCGGATCACCGGAATCCACAGCAAGGCGATCAGCACCATGATCGTCGTCGCCACGCGGCCGATCCACACCAGCTGGTGCTGCGACGCCCCCTGGCGGAACTTCGTGTAGAGGTCCATCGTGAAAAGCGTCGAGCAGGCGTTGAACGCCCCGGCCAGCGAACTCATCAGCGCCGAAAGCAGGCCGGCCACCACGAGCCCCCGCACGCCGACGGGCAGCACGTCGCGACACCATCAGCGGAAATGCGGCCTGGCACTGGTCTCGGCCACCGGCTTGCCGTCGCCGACCAGGCCCGTCCAGGCCCGGGTATGCCTCGCTTCGCCAGGGCGAAGCAGATCATGCCCGGAACGATGAAGATGAACACCGGCAGGAGCTTCATGAAGGCGGCGGCGATGCTCCCGCGCCGGGCGACCGTCTCGTTCGGGGCCGCCAGGGCCCGCTGCACGATGTACTGGTCGGTGCACCAGTACCACAGGCCGACGATCGGGGCGCAGAAGAGCATCCCCAGCCAGGGGAAATTGTCGTTGAAGTACCAGGCCATCTGCGTGCCGGTCTCTCGACCGGCGCCCAGGTGCCTTCCACCCCGGCGGGAACCAGCGGCTTCCACAGGTTGAACATCTCCGAGCCGCACTCCTGGTAGAGCACGTCCCAGCCGCCCAAGCTTCGATCAGCCCGAACACGGTGACCATCGCCGAGCCGACGATGAAGATGATCGTCTGGAGCGTGTCGGTGTAGGCCACGGCGCGCAGGCCGCCGATCACCGTGTAAAGCCCGGTGAGCACGACCACGGCGACCGAGCCGATCCAGAAGGCGTCGAGAACCATGAAGCCCAGGTCGATGCTGCATTTCCGGCAAGAGCACGGCGAAGACCACGCCGCCGGCGAAGATGCCCACGGCCAGCTTCGTCACCACGTAGGCCACCAGCGAAATGATCGAGAGCACCCAGCGGGCCGTGGGCGAGAATCGCTTCTCGAGGAACTCGGGCATGGTGTAGACCATGCTCCGCATGTAGAACGGCACGAATACCCAGGCCAGCACCAGCAGGCACCAGGCGTGCAGTTCGTAGTGGGCCATCGCCACGCCGTCGGTGCAGCCCGAGCCGGCCAGGCCCACGAGGTGCTCCGAGCCGATGTTCGAGGAGAAGATCGAGGCCGCGACGATGAACCAGCCCAGGCTGCGGCCGGCCAGGAAGTAGTCGTCGGCCGTGTCCTTGTTCTTCAGGACCGAGTACCAGGTAATGCCGAACAGTGCGAGGAAGTAGGCGCCGATGATCGCCCAGTCGATCGACGCCAGGCCGGCCGACGAGCCTCCAGCCGGAGCCGCGGCCTCGGCCGCCTGCGCTGCGGTGCCAATCACTGCCCAAACCGCCAAGGCAATCCCCGTGGAGCGTGCCGTCATCGAAGGTTTCCTCATGGGCTCAAGACTACAGAAGTGCTTTCGCGTGCCCGCCGCGTGCCCTGCGATCCCCGTCACGCGCTCGCCGGTGCAGCACGGTCGGCCGCCGCGCCCTCGCGTCGCGGGCCGGCTCGTCAAGGGCCGACGGAACTCCCTTTTCCTCCGCTCCCGCTCGCCGGCGGCGCCGTCGCCGCACGCCATGCCAGCGCGAGCATCCCCGCGCCAAGACCACCAGCAGCAAGCCCCACCAGAGGTTCACGTTGATCCCCAGGGAGTGATCGGCATAGATCTTCGGGTCCGAGAACAGACCGAAGCCGGCGAGAATCACGCCGACGATGCTGAAGAAGGATCCGATCGGAGTGCGAATGTCGAGGTTCATGGTGGAAACTACCAGAAGAGGATATTGAGTGCCAGGGTGACGCCAAGCACGAGTACCGCCAGGGGCCAGGGACGTGCGTACCAGGCCACCCCTTCGTCGTGCGCCGCGTGGGGCGTGAGCGACCAGACCAACCCGCGCAGCTCCTCGTCGCTCTTCTCCCGCCGCGTGGCCAGGGAGATGACGATCGTCATGCACGAAGCAGACGCTCCAGGCCATGATCGCCATCCAGAAATTCTGCGCCATTTCGCTGGCGTACTCGACCCGCACCCCGAGCCATCCGAGCCAACCGCCCTTGACGAGGGTTTCGGCGCCGTGGGGAACGCTGATCCCGTGGTGCACGGCCGCCGCCAAGGTCCCCGAAAGCAGGCCGAAGAACGCGCCGTGGCCGGTGGCCCGCTTCCAGAACATGCCCAGCATGAACGTGGCGAACAGCGGCGCATTCACGAATCCGAACACCAACTGGAGCATGTCCATGATGTTGTTGAAGCTCCGCGCCATGTACGCGGTGGCCACGCTCACCAGGATGCCGAAGATCGTCGCCATCCGCCCCATCCACAGGTAGTGGTTGTCGCTACGCCCCGGCGCGATGTAGCTCTGGTAGATGTCGTACGTCCAAACGGTATTGAAGGCGGTCACGTTCCCCGCCATTCCCGACATGAACGAGGCCATCAGTGCCGTCAGCCCCAGCCCCAGGAGCCCCATGGGGCAGAATCGCTCGAGCATGGCGGGCATCGCCATGTTGTAGTCGAGCTCGACATTCCCTTTCTTATCGACCTTGGGCTTGTAGCCGTCGCCAGTCTCTTCCTTTTCCACCTGAGCCGGGATCAGCCCCTTGGCGTACTGTTTGGCAACGATCCGTTCCTGCACGACGCTGCTTTGCTCCTTCCCGTCGACGTCGCTCGTCGCAACGACAGCCACCTTGCTGGTCGCGCCGACGTGCGCCCGACTACCAAGGCAATCATCCCCGGCAGAATCACCAGGAACGGGAAGAGCATCTTGGGAACCGCGGCGATCAGCGGCGTGCGCCGCGCGGCCGACATCGAATCCGCCGCCATCGCCCGCTGCACCACGAGGAAGTCGGTGCACCAGTATCCGAACGACAGCACAAAGCCCAGACCCATCACCATGCCGAACCACTCGATCCCCATCGGGTTCTGCGTGGAATCCATCACCGGTTGCCACACCCGCGTCCAAGTGCCTTCGGCGTACGGAGGCTGATGGGTCGTGGCCACAACGTTCAGCTTCTCCATCAGCCCGTCCCATCCGCCGATCTCCTTCAACCCCAGGAGCACCACCGGCAGGAATCCGAGCACGATGAGGAAGAATTGCAGCACCTCGTTGTAGATCGCCGACGTCAGGCCGCCCAGGAAGATGTAAACGAGCACGATGATCGCCGAGATGATCAGGCCCACGTGGTAATTCACCCCGATGATCGGGCCGATGATCTTCGCGAGCATGTGCATCGAGATGCCCGAAGAAAACACCGTCATCACCGCGAACGAGATCGCGTTGAAGCCGCGCGTCTTCTCGTCGAAGCGCAGCTTGAGGTACTCGGGCACGCTCCGCGCCTTGGAGCCGTAATAAAAAGGCATCATGAAGATGCCGACGAAAACCATCGCGGGAATCGCCCCCACCCAGTAGAAATGGCAGGTCAAAATGCCGTACTTCGCCCCCGACGCGGCCATGCCGATCACTTCCTGCGCACCCAAGTTCGCCGAGATGAAGGCCAACCCGCAAATCCAGGCCGGAATCGCGCGGCCGGAAAGAAAGAAGTCGGTGCTGGTCTTCGTAAACCGCTTCAGGGCGACACCAATGCCCAGCACGAACAGCGTGTAGATGATCAGAATCGAATAGTCGACGGCGCCCAACTGCATGGTCTTCTCCCTCAGAGAGCCCGCAAGAAAAGCTGGAAGAGGCTATCCTAATCTCTGCGCGGCAACGATGCCAGAGACCGCCGGCGACCTTGTTAAGAACCTATCCCGGAACCGCCGCTGGAGCCCTCCGCGGCCGGAGAATTCAACAGCGGCACACGGTTCTGCGATCGGCTCTAAATTCCCCTCACCCGCCGCCCGGCAACGACCCGCCACCGCTCCAACTTGCCTACAGGTCAATGATCGCCTTGACCACGTTGTCGCGGTAGCCGGCATTGAGAGCAAAGGCCTCGCCAGCCCGCTGGAGGGGGAAACGGTGCGTCACCATCCCAGCCAGATCCACCGCACCCGACTCGGCCAGGCGGATCGCCCGCGGATAGGTGTGCTTCATCCGCCGGACCATGATGATCGACAGACCCTTGCGCCGCGCCACCGAGTGCTGAAGGCTCATCCGGTCGTCGTCCGAAATGCCCACGACCACCAGCCGCCCGCCCATGGCAAGCATCTCGGCCGCCTGCTCCAGCGACTGGTCGCACCAGGCGGCCTCGATCGCCACGTCGACGCCGCGCCCCCCGTCGCCTCGTGCACGACCGCCACCGGATCGATCTCATCGGCGTTCCAGGCACCGGTGGCCCCGAGCCGGCGGGCCAAATCCACTCGCCAGGAGAATTTGTCGGTTACGAAGACCTTGCCGGCGCCCCCCAACCGCACCAATTGAAGAATCGACAGACCGATCGGACCCGCCCCCAAGATCGCCACCGAACAGCCCACCCGCAACTTGGCCAGATCCACCGTGTGAAGTGCAACGCCCAAGGGCTCCAGCATCACCGCCACCGCGTCGTCGATCGAATCGGGCACCGGAAAACATGTTCGGGCGGGAACGTGCATCAGCTCGCACAGCGCCCCCTCGTCGGGAAACAGGCCGCAGAACCGTAAGTGCTCGCACAGATTGGGATGCCCGCGTTCGCACAGCTCGCAGCGTCCGCAGGGCTGCGCCGGATCGACGGCCACCCGCGCGTCGGGCCGCAAGGGCTGGAAGTTGCCGTCCAGCGCGTCCGCCCCCACCGCCTCCACCACCCCGGCAAACTCGTGCCCCAAAACCATCGGCCGCTCGATGCTCGTCTGGCCGATCCGAGCACAGCGAAACGTGTGCAGATCGCTCCCGCACACCCCCACGGCTTTCACGCGCACCAGCGCCTGGCCGCGCCCGGGGTGACCGGGCCGCGGCATCTCCTCGACGCGCAAGTCGCAGGGTCCGTGCAGGCGCGCGGCCAGCATCGTCGATGCGGAAGCGGGGCTGGGTTGCGTAATCATGGCCTCACTTCCCTTCGCTTTGCCCGTAGGCAAAGTGATAACGGTCGTACCATTTCTTGATTTCCTCCGCCGGCAGTTCGCGAGGCTGGCCCAATTGCAGCGCCAGGTGCACGGTCTTGGCCACGTCCTCGGTCATCACGGCGGCCTTCAGGGCGTCGCGCGCGATTCTTGCCCCACGCGAACACGCCGTGGTTGCCCAACAGGATCGCCGGCGCGCGATTGCGGCGCCTCAGAATCGCCTGGCCGATGTGGTCCCCTTCGTTGTCCACGTAGGGCGTGCAGGGAATCTCCGCCCCGAACTGGTCGGCGATCGCCGTCAGGCACACCGGAATCGGGCGGCCCAGCGCCGCCAGCGCCGTGGCGTAGTTGCTGTGCGTGTGGATGATGCCGCACACCCCCGGCATGTTCCGATAGAGGTACAGGTGGTGCGGCAGATCCACGCTCGGGCGGAGCTTCGAGTCCGACCGCGTCTCGCCGGTCGCCAGATCGACCTCGACGAGCTGCTCGGGCGTGAGCGAGTCGTAGTCTACGCCCGACGGCTTGATCACCAGGCGGCCCGGCTGCGGTCCAGACCGCTGGCGTTGCCGGAGTGCATCGTCACCAAGCCGCAGGCCGGCAGCATGCGGTTGACCTGGCAGACTTCCTCGCGCAACGCGGTGAGGTTCATGGTACGGTCCATTCTCATGTTGAGCGGAAGTGGGCTGGGGCAATGGCACCCGAGACTCTGAACTCCCCGGTCGCCGCGGCGGCCGATCACGACCCGCGGCGCGTCCGCGGCCTACTTCCCTTTCCTCGCCTGATCGCGGATCGCAATCAGGTCCTTCATCACGCGGTACAGCTCGCCCGGGCCCGCCGACCGTGCCGAAGGCGTCGTGCAGGGTGCGGTAAACGGCGTAGAGCCTCGGCGTAGACCTCGGCCGCGGCCTTGTTCGGCCGGTAGACCTTGGGCCACACGCCGGTCATCTTCTTCTGGGCCTGCTTCGGTCGACGCGTAGCGCCCCGCCCACGACGGCCCCGAAGATCGCCGCCCCGAGCGCGCAGGTCTGGGCCGAGCGGCTCACCTTCATCGGCCGGTTGCAGACGTCGGCGTAGATCTGCATCACGAAGGGGTTCTTCTCCGCGATCCCGCCGCAGTTGACCACTTCGCTCACCCGCACCCCGTATTCCTCGAACCGCTTGATGATCGTCAGCGCCCCAAACGCCGTCGCCTCGACCAGCGCCCGGTAGATCTCCGGCGCGGTGGTGTGCAGCGTCTGGCCGACCAGAAGCCCGGTCAGCAGCGGATCGACGAGGATCGTGCGGTTGCCGTTGTTCCAGTCCAGGGCCAACAGGCCGCTCTCGCCCGGGCCGAAGCTTCTGGGCGTCTTCGCGTCAGGTTGGCGTGCGCGTCTCCCTTGGCCGTGTACTGCTTCGGTGCCAGCCGGCTGGCAAACCAGTTGAAGATGTCGCCCACGGCCGATTGCCCCGCCTCCAGGCCGTACATGCCCGGGAACGATCGAACCCGGCACGATCCCGCACAGGCCGGGAATGTCGGCCAACGCCTGATCCAAGGGAGCGACCATCATGTCGCAGGTGCTGGTGCCGATGATCTTCACCAGCGTGCCCGGCTTGATCCCGGCCCCCACCGCTCCGGCGTGGGCGTCGAAGTTGCCCACCGCCACCGGCATTCCCGGCCGCAACCCGACCTTCCGCGCCACCTCGGCCGTCAGCTCGCCCGCCTGCTGGTCCGAAGCCACCGCACGCGCCGCATAGCGGCGGCGGATCTCGACCAGCGCCGGGTCGACCGCGGCCAGGAACTCCTCGCTGGGAAGCCCGCCCCACTGGTCGTTGTACATCGCCTTGTGGCCCGCCGCGCAGATTCCCCGCGGCATCGTATCGCGGCTCCAGACGGCCCGTGATGTAGCCGGGTATGAAGTCGGCCAGCTCGACCCAGGAATAGGCCGCCGCAAATACCTTGGGCGCCGTCCGCTTGCAGTGCAGGATCTTCGACCAGAACCATTCCGAGCTGTAGGTCCCGCCGCACTTGGGCAGATAGGGTACCTCCATTTCCCGGGCCTTCTGCGTGATCTCCGCCGCCTCGGCGTGCGAGGTGTGGTCCTTCCACAGCCAGGCGTGGGCCGCCAGGTTCTTCGTGAACTTGGGATCCAGCGCCAGCGGCATTGCCTTGCCGATCGACGGGCAGGGGCGTCGACCCGGTCGTGTCCACGCCAATCCCGATCACGTTCTCCGCACGGAAACCCTTCTGCTTCGCGGCCGCCTTCGAGCGCCCCGCGCACCGACTTGATGAACCCTTCGATGATAGTCGGCGGGGTTCTGCCGCGCGAGGTTCGGGATCCTTGGGGTCGAGCAGAATCCCCTGTTCGCCGCTGGGGTAGTTGAAGACGGAAGTGCGCAACTTCTGCGCCGTTGGCCACGTCGACCACCAAGGCCCGCACGCTGTTGGTCCCGTAATCGACGCCGAGGGCATACTGCCTGCTTCGCGCCTTCGCCATGGTGCTGGGACTCCTGGACAAGAAGAATCTGCTGAACGTTTTCGCCGGCCGCCGGCTTCCTCGTCCGCCCCGCATGATCTGCCCGCGGGCGCGGGCGACTCGTCTGCTCAAGTGCGAGGCACCGGCATACGAGCGGCCCGACATACCAACCACACGGCCGAGGGTCGGCCAAACGACCCGTCCAACGTAGCCATTTTGCCGGGCCTCGACAAGGACGCCCGGCACTCGACACGCGAAGGCGGACCCGGGGGGCCTTGCTCGTCCGCCCCTTCCCGCTATTCTGGAGGACCGTCGTTGCCGCCCAACCGTCTCGCCCCCAAGGAATCCCGCCATCGTGCTCAAGGATAGCTGGAAGCTGTTGGGGAGCCGCCAGCTCTCCGACCATCGGATCCTCAAGATCCGCCACGACCTGTACCGCTTCGAGCCCACCGCCGTGGAACGCGAATTCGTCGTCATCGAGGCGCCGAACTGGGTCAACGTCGTCCCCGTCACCGACCAGGGCGAAGTCGTCCTCATCCGCCAATACCGCCACGGCGTCCGCGACGTCACGTTGGAGATCCCGGGTGGCATCATCGATCCGGCGGAGCCGCCCGAGGCAGCCGCCGCCCGCGAACTCCGCGAAGAAACCGGCTACGTGGCCCAAAGCGTGCGATTCTTGGGACGCACCAGCCCAATCCCGCCATCCAAAACAACTACCAGTACATGTTCCTCGCCCAAGGTTGCCGCCGCCAATCCGATCAACACCCCGATCCCTTTGAGCAGATCGAGATCGTCTTGCGGCCGCTCCAAAGCATTCCCGAGTTGATCCAACGGGAGGAGATCCGCCACTCCTTGGTGATCAACGCCTTCGCCTTTATGGGGCTGCTCAAGGGTTTTGCCTAACCCCCGTGGACCAGCGCCCGGCAGATCGTGGGGGCTTGCACGCGGTTTTGTTCCCTCGAAGCCGCAAAGCCCCCACCCTCTTCTCCCTTTTCCGCCGTTCGGCACGCCGAGTGCACGACCATTCCACGGAAAGATCTCAGAGAAAAGGAGCAAAACCATGAACCGACGAATTGGCGTACTCGCGGTCGCATTGGCCTTGGGCCTATCGGCTTCGACCGTCCTGGGGCAGGTAGTTACCTACCCCTACTACTCCGCGGCCAGTCCGTTCACCTACTACTCCTACTCGCCGGCGGTAACGACCTGGAGCGCACCCGGCGCGGTAGCCTACCGTTCGTACTACGCGCCCTATAGCGTGCCGCCGACAACTTACAGCGTGCCGCCGACAACTTACAGCGTGCCGCCGACAACTTACAGCGTGCCGCCGACAACTTACAGCGTGCCGCCGACAACTTACAGCATGCCGCCGACAACTTACAGCGTGCCGGCGACAAACTACAGCGTGCCGGCGACAACCTACTACTCGACGTACCGGCCGTGGACAACCTACGGCTATACGTCCTACTACGCGGCGCCGTATACGTCGTACTCTGCCCCGGCATATACATACGGCACCTACGCGCCGATCGTCACCTACTCGGCCGCGCGCCCGGTGATTGTCGGTTCCAACGTCTACGTGCCCGGTCAGCCGGTGCGCAACGCGGTGCGAAATCTCTGGTAGGCCTCCTGGAGACTGCGAGAATTGCAGAAGCCACCCGCACCCCCCTCTCAGTCCCACGCCTCGTGGGCCAAGGGGCGTTCAACAACGTGGCCTAAACATGTGGTCTGAATCAAAAACCGCGGGGATGGATACTCTCCATCCCCGCGCGTGATCCCTATAGATCGAAATGATCTCGACAGCCGGCTCGCCTACCGCTTCGCGGCCCAGCGAATGCCCCGCCCCAGAATCTCCAGGAAGCTCGCGTTCTTCCAAGCCTTGCTGTCGTGCCCGAGCATGAAATAGAAGACGCGGCTGTTGCCGTACTCGTGTACCCATGCGATCTCGGGGCTGTTCTTCGGATGATCCGTGGTCAACAGCACTTTGGCTTCGGGAGATACCCAGTAGCCCTTATAAACTTCGTCCTCGATGACAAAGTCCTTCAGCCCCTTTGTAATGGGATGGTCCTTCGCGGCCACGGTGATCTTCAACGTCTGGTCGTGGTCCCAGGTCGACTGCTTGTAGGCTTTGCCGTCGATCTCGCAATCCTTCAGGCAGAACTTGCCGCCGACGATCTTGCGGAACTCGTCCCAAGTGTTATTCGCGCCCATGTTGTGGTGCCACGAGACCACGCCAATCCCTTGCTTCACCAGCGCGGCAAAGTCCTGCTGCTGTTGCGGGCTCAGTTCCTTGACCATGTCGTACATCACGATCACGTCATAGTCCTTCTCAAGGCCCGGCTTCAACAACCCTGCGTCCTTGGGCAGCTCGGCCTTGGTGAAGGTGATCCCGGGCATCGCTTTCCACATCGCCCAGAACGGTTCCTCCTCGAAAGCGTGCCCGCCCACCGTCACGAGCACTCGAACCTTCCCCTCCGGCGCGGCTGCGTGCGCCCAGCTCGAACCCCATCCGACCACCACTGCCGCCAAAACCAACCCTCGCAGAAAACGGCTCATTGCATTTCCTTTCCACTGTGTCGCGCGTGCTAGATGCATTCGATTCTCGGCCCCCTCCTGCGGCCACGCTGCCGCAGTTGCCCCTGCCGTGCCACTCTACGGGCGGGGACGGGCCTCGTCAAGCCGCGCCCCTTCCGGACCGGCTTGGGCCGATGGGGCAACAAAGAGCTGATCGATCGCCGTGCCCGCTTCCCGCGTGCGAATCTGGAGCCGGCACGCCCCCGCATCAAGCACAAGCGGCGTCGCCACTTCCGCCCGCTCCAGCTTCAGCGCCTGCCATTGCCACCGCTCGGACCGGACCAGGTGCCACGCCCCCTCAACCGTTTCCCCGCCCGGTCCGATCACCTGCACCTGAAACGAGTCGGTCTGGGCGTCCGGCGCACGCGTGCGCGCCCAAAGCCAGTAACGTCCCGGTTTCTCCACGCGGAGGGCCCACGAAACACTGCCCGGAATCCGGCCGGAAGTCTCCCGCGGCTCGGCGACGTATCGACCCGCCGATGCGTTGGAATCTTCCAGCACCTGCATGCCCGGCATCACCAGGCCGCTTTCGGCCTCCCAGGTCGTCGGCTTCTCCGGCCCGACGGCGACCGGCTCCAACGCGCCCGCGCCGCGCGAGCGCAGCGGTTCGGCCGCGGCCAGAATGGGCCGGCCGACTTCTACCCCGTCGATTTCCAGCACCGCACGCGAGGGCGCGGGCACCAGCCGCGCACCCCCCGCACCCCACGGCGCCTTCGCCGCCACCGACACCGGCCCCTCCTCGCCGGCAACTTCCACGCGCACCCCTTGACTCGACGCGTCGACCGTGGGCACGGCCGCCGCCTCGAATTTCCCCCGCCACTCGGCAAAGGCAGCCTCGCGGGCCAGTCCGCTGCCCACGCGAACCCACATCGCCGCGCCCACGGGCGTCGCCACCGCGCCGGGGTGGGGCCGACCGTGTTCGACCGTCAAACGCAGACAGCCGTGGGGATTCCCGTCGTCCACCAGCACAACTTCGCCGGGCCGGCCATCGAGCGACTGAGCCCATACCACGCGCACGCCAATGGCGGCCGTTCCCGCGCGAAGTACCACGGCGCGGGAACCTTCGATCGTCACGCGAAACGGCTCGCCGAGCCGCGCCACGCGCTCGGGCCCGACCCACAACTCGTCCACTTTGCGACGCAGCACGAAATGGCTTTGCAGGTTCGTCACCTGTGGAGCGGTCCAGTCCTTTTCGCGATACAAGGCCAGCCCCAGCGCGTCACACGACCGCTGCGCCGGCCCAGAACGGCGCCAGGTGCAGGGCCTTCATGTGGCCGGCGGCGCCGGTCGCATACTTCTTCTTGCCGTAGGGATCTTCGCGACCGTCAGGAATGAAGTAGCAGCGCGGCAGCTCGCGGCCCGGGAAGGTCAACCGTCAAGAGCATGTCCTGCGAGCCGTAGCTCGCGCCCGAGCACGACAGACTAGCGTCGCGCCAAATCTGGTGCGTGCGCGATTCGCTGGGCAGAGCGCCCCAGCTTTGCCGGACCAGGCGAGGAAATCGCTCGCGCAGGGCAAGCACGCGTGGAGAAGGGTTCCACTCGCCGCCCAAAGGCTCCAACCGCTCGGCGCTCCCCGGCCGCGACGACGTAAGCCAGCCCTGGCGCCACAGGTGCCAGTCCAATGCCCCCGCCCCGCGCAGATAGTCGTAGCTGCGGCTCTGGGTCCCCCCCAGTCGCTCCGCCCCGGCAATCCAGTTCGCCGCGATGTCGCTCCACAGTAGCTCCAGAAGCGCGTGCGCCTGCTCCTGCTGCCGCGCGCCCTTCGCCCCTGTCGCAATCAGTAGCAGTCCACTGAGGTTGATGCCGTAGTAAGTCGGACTGCAAAACTCGTGCGTTCCCAGGGCGGCGGTCCACAGGCACACGGCGTCCAAGCGTCGCCCTCCTTCCGCCGCCGCGTCGAGCCGTTGGAACTGCTCCCCGACCACGATCAGATTACCCGCGTTCAAGAGGGCGATGTTCGTGTAGCTCGTGGCCACGCGGTGCCGCAGGCATCCCTCGGCTCCCAAACGGAGCAACTCCTCCAGCGTTCGCCGCGCGTCGGCGGGCATCCAGTCCCGATGGCGAATCCACATCACCAGCGCGTCCTGCATGCAAAACTCGACCGCGTTGCCGTCGGTCACCGCGGCGTCGCGCCAATACCAACGCAGGTTGCCCCACGTCCGACTGGCCGGATCGCGGTCCTGCATCCGCGCGGTCAATGTCAGCAGCCGCTCCAACCGCTCCGCATGCTGCCGCGATTCACAGAGCGTCAGCGCGTATCCCACCAACTGCCGGCTGCTCTGACCGGGCAGAGGATCGCTCTCGGCGACCCGCTTCCAGAGCGCCTCGCCGCGCCGCAGGGCTTCGACCCGCAAAGGCTCGATCGCCACCTCCGCGCCCACACCCAGCACGGCCGCGCCCGCGACGATCCCTGCGGCCACCGCGGCGATCCACCTCCGCCACGCGCTCCAAACCATCAGCTCCTCCTCGATCCGTTCGCCCGCTTCTTCCGCCGCCGTGCGCGCTCCCGCGCGCCGCTCTCGCACTCGCCCTTTCCTGCCCGACTCAGTCCTTGACTTCGAGCTTGATCTCGTCCGAATTGGCCTTCAGCTCCGGGGCATACATCGCCCAGGCCCGCGTCGGCAACGCGCTGAACTTGCCCGGAATCTCGGCACGCATGCGGTAGCTTACGCTGTGGTTCCCCCGCGCGAACCGCTGGACGAACATCGCCACGCGGTTGTCGCGAAACTCCACGTAAGCCCCCAGGGCGTTGCCGTCGTAGCCGCTCCGAACCTCGACGGGCTCGAAGCCCGCGGGCTTCATGTCCTCGAAGACCAGGTACTCGTAGTCGTTCTTGCTGGCGATCTCCAACTCGATCTCCACCAGCTCCCCGCTCTTCAGCGCGGCCAGGTTGGCCAGCGGCTCGCGCTCATATTTCTCCACCTTCTCGTCGACCGCCTGCCCCCGCGCCGCCACGTTCTTCGCCGACTTCTCCACCTTCTTCAGGCGATAGTACTTGCGCTCCACCTGGATCTCCAGCCCCGCCTTGGCAATCGGATCCTCGAGCGTGAAGTTCGTCAGGTACCCGTTGTAATACAGCGGTCCCTTTCCTTTCTTGCGGAGTTCGACAACGCGCGCCCCCGCCTCGACCGCCGCCCCTTCGAGCACGAACTGGTTGTCGAAGTGAAACAGCGTCTGCGGCGTAATCTCCACCGCCTTCTGCTGTTTTCCGTCCAACCACACTTCGACCGTCATCTCTGGACGCGCCTCTCCGCTGGCGCGGAGGAACTCGGCAAACGCCTCGATCACGATCGCCGTGTCGCGCGTCGAATCCCAATACGTGGCATGCTTGCGGTTGTTGAGCAGGTACTTCACCAGGCGACGCGACACCTCTCCCCGTGGATCGGTCCGCGCCAAAAGCTTCAGGTAATAGGCCATCGCCTCGTACTCGCTCTCGTACCAGTACCACCACGAGCGTCCCTCGGGCAGCTTGAGCCAGGCCGTCTGGTTCGTGTCGTCCTGCTGGAGATACTGGCCGATATTCTGCATCACCATCGCCAGCTTCTCGCGATCCCCAAGTTTCTCCACCGCCAATCCATACATCGCCAGCCCGTAGACGGCCAGCTTCGTGCGGTCGCGGTAGAGAAACTCGTGCATCGAGGCGTTTTGCACCTTGGCATCGACCAACACCATGTAGACCAGCGCGTCGACCGTGTCGGCGTTCGACTTCCAGGGCTTGACCTTGGGTTCCCGCAGAGCGTTCTTCAGCCTCTGAACTTGCCCCTCCTGGTAACGCCCCAGCCAGGCCACGCCCTGCTCGAGCACGCCGGGCACCAAGGCCACGTCGTTGGCTTGCGCCGTCTGCAATCCGTGAACCACCAGCGCGGTCGTATGCGCCGAGGACCGCTCCCCATAACCCGAAAACCAGCCCCACCCACCGTCGGAAAGCTGCATTTTCGTGAGCCGCTCCACCCCTTGCTTGACCATGCTGCGAACCTCTTCGCCGTCGAACACGGGGTTGCGTTTGAACCGCTTCCACTGCTTGGCCCGCTCGGCGGGATCGCCCAACTCGGCCGCGTTCAGGTTCGTCTGCCTCTTGCCGATCGCTTCCAGATCGAGCCCCATCCCAATCAGCACCTTTTGCGTGATCGCCGCCGGTAGGAATCGATTCAGCGTCTGCTCGGTGCACCCATAGGGATAGTCGACCAGGTACGGCAGCGCGTCGACCATCGCCCCGGCAAGCGTAGGCGACCAGCGCACCTCCAGCCGCGATTGCTCCGCGCGGCGTGCTTCGGGCACGCGGAAAGTCATCCTCCCGCGGTCCTGTTCCGGCGCCAGCGCGCCGAAACGGCCTCCATTTTGAGCATCCCGTGCACGTAGCAGGGGAACTTCTGCTCCATGGCGTCCGATTCCTCGTCCGTCAGCGCCTTCATGCGAATCGTGGCCTCGCCCTCCTCGGCCACGCGCACCCGCCAGTCGATCCGCGCCTCGCCGCCGGCGTCCACGCGAACCGTCTGGCTCGCCGCACCCAAAGCCGCCAGCCGCTTGTCGACTTCCAACACCACCTCCACCTGCTTGGCCGTCTTCAGGTAGTTGTGAACGTTGGCCGACAGCACGACTTCATCCTTCTCCACGAAAAACCGCGGAGCCTGCATCCGCAAAATCAGGTCCTTCCGCGTCACCACGTCGGCCTGGCCCTGACCAACCTTCGTGCCGTGCCCCATCCCCCAAACCTTGATCCGCCACGTGGTCAGGTTCTCGGGCATCGCCAAACCGACCTCGGCCGTGCCCTCGGCCGACGTCGTCAGCGCCCCCACCCAAAGCGCCGTGTCGGCGAACTGGCTCCGCACCGTCGGCTGGACCATCGCGCCGGCCCCTTTCCCTGCCAGGTCGCCCAGCGCAAAACCAACGCTCGAATCGGGCCTTTCTTCTCCGGGCGGAGCCGCCGGCATCGCGCTGTGCAAGCTCTCCACCTCCTGCGTTTGGCTGATTTTCAGCGATAGGGCATCCTTTCCACCCATGCCCATGCCACCAAATCCAGCCATTCCGCCTCCGCCAAATCCACCCATCCCTCCACGTAACATGTTGAACCGGGTGGTACCATCCTTGAAGTTCCCCACCTCGTCCACCGAACTGTGCCCAAACACACCCACGTCCTGCATCCCCGGCTTGCCCCGCGGAGTCAGGTTGCCGGACATGCCGTCCACGGTCGTCTCCGCTTGCGGGTTGTGATGCCGTCGCCAGTCCCAGAAGAATGCCTTGATCTCAGGTACGTTCGTCCCGCCTGAAATGTATTCCACCGACTTGTCGTAGATCGCCACCACCGTCGAGCCCACGAACGGCTTGCCGCCGAAATCCGTGAGCTTGAGCTTCACCTGCGCCTTCGCTCCCGGCCGATAACTCGCGGCCGAGGGAACCACGTCGACATTCAGTACACGGCTCTCCGGCGGCACCGCAACCTGCTTCGCTTCGCTGTAGACCCGCGCATCGGCAACCGTGACCGCCTCAACGAAAAAGTTCGGCATGTCGCGCCGCTCGACCTCGATCTCGTAGATCGTGCTCTTGCCCTCGAGGCGAACCAGCTTGGGCGGCAGGTAGACGCCGTTGGTCGGCCGCAGGAACAACAGCACGCTGCTGCCCGGCCGATCCGTGTTGATCGCAAGCCGCACCTTCTCTCCCGGCCGATATTCCGCCTTGTCGGGAACGATCTCGATCGAGTTGAAGCGGAACTGGGCGCTGTCGAAACCCTCGCCCATCACCGTAAAGAGATAACCCCCTTCGATCGTGTGCCCCTGGGCGTCCGTAAGCTTGTACGCAAGGCGATACTGCCCCGCCTGCGACGCGCGGAGCTGCATCTGCGCCTGTCCCTCGTCGTCGGTGGCCAGTTCGCGCGAAAATCGGCTGCTCGACCGGCTTGCCGTCGACGTAGCGCACGGCCAGTACCGCCAGTTCGCCCCGCCCCTTCACCGGCTTGCCGTCCAGGCGGTGCCCGGCGGCGCGCGCCTCGATCACGTCGCCCACGCGGTAGTACCCGCGGTCCAACCAGGTCGTCACCGCAAACGGCTTCCGCGCCACAAGCACCGTCCCCGTGCCCACGATCGTCCGCCGCGATCGATCGACCACCTCGGCGGTGATCGTGTACTGGTGGTCCTCGTCGCCGTGAATCTCCTTGGCCAGCGCAGTGTCGATCTCGACCTTCACCTTGCCGTCGGGCCCGATTTCCACTTCGCGGTCCACGACCAACTCCGGCGGCTCGTGGGCGACGGGCCACCAGAACGGCCGCGGCCGCGCGCAGCCCCACACGCTCCAGCCCGGATACCAGGCGTAGTCGTAGGCAAACCACCAGTAACCCCGCCCGAAGAGCCAGTCCCACGGCCCCACCGGGTACCAGCGTTCGCTGTGGGCGGTGCGTTCGATCTTGTATTTCACCTTCGCCTCGGTCACGGGCGAGCCGAAGTAATACTTGGCCTCGATCGTGGCCTGGATCTTCTCGCCCAACATCACCGGTTCCTCCGGCGCAGCAACCGAAACCTCAAACTCGGGTTTCTTGTACTCCTCCACTCGGAACTGGCCGCCTCCCTGATCCACGATCCCCACGCGGTACACCCCCAACATCGCGTCGGCCGGCAGGTCCAGCTTCCCCTCGATCCCTCCGTAGGCGTCCGCCTTGACCTGTTTCTCCACCAGCCGCTCCCCCTTGGGATTGCGAATCTCCAAGGCAAAGGCCTGGCCGGCAAAGTCCGATACGTCCGCCTGGTCGTACTTGGCGTGCCGCACCCAAAGCTTGTAGTGCACCGTCTGCGCGGGCCGGTAAACCGGCCGGTCCGTAATCGTATAGATCTTGGTTGCGCTGTACTCCGGATCGTGCCGCGCCTCGGGCGAAACCTGCGTGAACCCCAGGTAGGCCAATCGCCCTTCCGCCGTGCTCGCAATCATCACCCACTGGTAATCGTGGGGCTGCCGATCCGGCCCAAGGATCACCTGCCCTTCGGCGTTGGAGAACTCGGAGAACTGCTTCCACAGGAGCTCGTAGTTCCGGCCCTCGCGGTGCTCCTGGCGAAACCCGAAGAACTCCACGTTGGCGCGGGCCACCGGCCGGCCGTCGACCGCGTCCGCCACGTAATAGAGCGTCTTGCCGTCCAGCGTCTTCTTGACGATCACCGTGTCCGCAACCCAAACCACCACGTGGCTCGTGTTGCCCCCGGCCATTTCGGCCGTGAGCAGGTAGGCGCCGGCCTTCTGGAGCGGAGTCGTCACCGTGATCCGCCGGTCGAAGTGCTTCTCCCGCGGCTGGAGTTCCAGTCTCCATCGGGCGACCTCCGCGCCCCGATACTGCGTCTGGTTTTCGCTGATCAGGCGTTGGCCCAACTCGCGGATGTTGACCTGCTCCCAGCGGAGCTGATTGGGACGCGACTTCAGATAGGCCTTCACGTCGCCCAGCAGCTTGTCGACGCGGATCGCGTGGGCGGTGAACTGCACCGCCTTGCCGTTGCGGAAGCGAAACTCGGCGCTCGCCCCTCGACCCGCCGGCTGCGGGGCAATCGGCTCGAACCGTCCCCAATTGCCGCGGATCTGGTTCAGACGCGACTGGAATTGTCCTCTCTGCCGCTCGCTATTCGTGGCCGCAATCGCTTGCACCCAATACTCGGCCGCACGCGCATATTGCCGCCGGTTCTCGAAGATCGAACCCAACTGCGCCAGCGCCTGCACGCGCAACGAATCCTTGCCCTCCGCCGCCACCTGCTGATAGATCCGGATGAAGTTGTGCTCCTCGGGCAAACGAAACCGCTTGATCCCGGTGGCCAATCGCGCGATCGTCTCCTGCTCCTCCAGTGCGTCCAGCGCGTAGGTGCCGCTCTCCCGCTTCGCCGTGTCGTCGGTCTCCTCGCGCCGAATGCCCAGCCATACTCGGCCAGCGTCTGCACTCCGAATTGCGCCAGCAGGAAGTTGGCTCGATCCAAACGCACGGCCTGGAGCCGGCCGGCGTCGAGTTCCGCGGCCTGCGTCAGGCACCACCGCCACCGCTGCCCGTCGCTGGCCGCGTCTTCCCATCGCTTCGGCAGCGCGTGATAAACCGGATTGCCCTGCTCATCCACCGCCGCCCCGCGGCTGGGCCGACCTGAGCTCCAGCCCTCTTCGTAGTCCGGCAGCGCGCTTAGATCCGTAAGGTATTGCAGGCGCCACGCCTCGCCGTAGCCGCGATCGCCCAACAACATGCGCGCCAAACCCAGAAAAAACTCGGCCGCCGCAGGCCGGTCCGCGTCGTTGCCGGCTAGCGGCATGGCTTGCACCATGATCTGCAAAGCACGAACTCGATCGCGCTCGCCTGCGTTGACGACCTGGCCACCACCGCGATGATCCCCGCGCTCGAACTTGCCCGCAATCAAGAAGCCGTGGTGTGGAACCTGCAAGTAGTTCTGGGCCACCGTCCAGAGCACGTACCAGTTCTTCGCCTGGGCCTGGACCACCGCTTCCAGAAAACCGTCGACCTCGCTCACGCGGTTCAACCGCGCCAGCGACTGCACCGCCAAACGCATGTCCTCGCTCACCTCGCGCGGCGGTCCCATCGGATCGAGCGCCAGCCGCCGCAAGTCCTCGTAGGCGTCCTTGAAGTTCCCCATGCGAAAAGCCTCTCGCGCTTTGGCTCGGTCGGCAGCGGCCGGCCTCAACTCATCCCCGGGCAGAAACGCAAACCCTCCCAGGATAATCGCCGCCACTGCCAGCCCCGTGAGTATGCTCATCTTCATCCTCGTTCTCCTCAGCGTCAGAGGCCTCTCGATTTCCGTGGAGATAAAGCAGTTGAAGACCGACGGTTCCCCTCACTGCCTCCCGGACAAGCGGGCTTTCCTCAGCCCCCTCGATGTGTCCTCCGTGCAAGACGGCGGGGAAGAGCAGTATTGGACGAAAACCGTCGCCCCCCAGTTCCCCATGCAGGATAAGGCTTATCCCTCCACTCGGCGAGAGCCCCTCGCGAAGGGAACCACTCTGCGGCCAGCCCGTTTCATCGCCCCCCTCGGCACCCGCTGCAACGCGTTTTCTGCCTTGTGATTCTTGCTCCGCTCGAATATTTATGGAGGCCGTGCCTTTTTTCCCGGGCCACATCGCACGGGTTGCTCGCATGATCGGAAGCAGAAAACCACCGTCGCCGTTGCTCGGCATGCTCATGGTCATGCTGCTGGCGGCCGCCGCAGTGATCGCGTGGGGATTATATCAGCGACGCCAGCAGATCGTCACGGTCGAGACTTCTCCGCAATCCGATAGCCCCTCTCCCAACGTCGCTCCGAGTGCCAAACAGCAGCCCGCCGCACGGCAAACGGTTCTGCAATCGGCGAAAGAAACAACCGACTCCGCCAACTCGCCTCCGCTCAAGACGGCAAAGGTAAGTTCCACGAGCGGCACAAGTCAGCCCACTCGAACGGTCGTGCCGGCCCACCGCGCCACGCCCCCCCAGCCATCGATCGATGGGGAGAAACAAGCCGCGTTTCGCCGCGAACTTGCCGCGGCCCGTGCCGCCTTGACCCGGCGAGATTTCTCCGCCGCCGCCCGCGCCGTGGAGGCCGCCGACAAGCTGACCCAAACCGATTCCGAAAGCGACGAGCTTTCCCGCGTCGATCTGCTGATCGGCAATCTCCGCGAGTTCTGGAAGCGAATCGCCGAAGTCGTGGCCTCGCTCGAACCCGCCCAGGAGATCACCTTCGGCAAACGCCACTACATCGTGGTCCAGGCGACTCCCCAGCTTCTCACGCTCCGCAGCGAGGGGAAGAATCAGGCCTACGACCCCAAGAACCTCCCTCGCCCGATCGTCGAGGCCCTCGCCCAAAGCTGCTTCGCCTCCGATCCTTCCTCCAAGGTGCTCTTGGGCACGTACCTGGCCGTCGATCCCGCGGGCGATCGCCAACGAGCCCGTCAGCTCTGGCAAGAGGCCGCCCAGGAAGGCCAGGACATTCGCGCGCTAGTCCAGGAACTCGTCGAACCGTCTTCACGCTAAGAACCTATATCCCGGAACCGCCACGGCCGCCCTCCGCGGCCGGAGAATTCAGCAGCGGCACACGGTTCTGGGATCGGCTCTAAAACCAATGCACCAGGACGTTCGCCAGCCCGGCCACCGAAACGTGCAAGTGGCAAAAACGCCCATCCGTTGACCAATACCTCGACCGCCAAGCCACCACCGCACCGGCGGATTGTGATGTGGCAAAAACACGATCTCGTTGACCAACACTTGCCGGCCGGATCCTCGCACAACGCCGTCTGCGACCACCCCGACGCTGCCATCCACCACGCCGTAGCAAACGTTCTCCGCCTTCCACCAGGAAAACGCCGGGAGAACGGGATAAGTATGTGACCACGGCGGAGTTCGGCCTTCTACCCTGGAGATTTTTTCTCCGTCTGCCGATACCGGGATTGACGCACTAAGGGTACATACGTACACTATTGGCGGAAAGAGAGTGCTAGCATGCCATTAGGGAGAGACCACACCCCCCTCGCCACCACCCCGCCCAACCAATTGGTCGATGCCTTGCGCCACCGCATCGCTCAGTTGGAAGCCGCGGCGCCCGGCCAGCGTGGGCCCGATCTCCACCGGCTGTAAGGCACTCGACGCGTTGCTGCCGGGCGGGGGCTTTCACCGCGGAACCTTGGTCGAATGGATCGCTTCCACCGAAGCCGCAGGCGCCGAAACGCTGGCCGTCCTGGCGGCAAGCGAGGCCTGCCGGGAAGGCGGAGTGCTGGTAGTCTTCGATCGCGGAGAGTTTTACCCCCCCGAAGCCATGCGTTTGGGGATCGACTCCGACAACCTGATCGTGGTCCAAGCCGCTTCGGCGGCCGACCATCTCTGGGCCTTGGACCAAGCGCTGCGGTCGCCGGCCGTGGCCGCGGCGTTGGCCTGGCCCGAAACGCTCGATCCCCGGACCTTTCGCCGCCTCCAGTTGGCCGCAGAGGAAGGAGGAAGTTTAGGGTTTCTTGCTCCGCCCGCCGCCCGCCCGCGCCGAGCCTTCCTGGGCCGATGTGCGTCTGGTCATCGCCCCGCGCCCGCAGGGCGCGGACCCGCGCGGGGTATGGTGGTGGAATTGATTCGCGGGCGGGGTGGAGCCGACGGCGGGAGTATCGAGTTGGAGTTCAACGATGAGACGCACACTCTGCATCTGGCTTCCCCACTGGCCGATCCAGCGGATCGCCGTCGCGCGGCCGGAGCTTGAACATTCGGCAATCCTCGTGCTCTACGAAACCGCGCGGGGCACGCGTCGCGTGGCACACGCCTCGGCGGCCGCACGCGCCCGCGGAATCGTCGCCGGCATGCCCCTGGCCGAGGCCACGGCACTGGAACCCTCCCTCCGCGCCGAGGCCCACGATCCCGCCGCCGACCACCGCGCCCTCGAAGAACTCGCCGAAGCCTGCCGGCAGTTCAGCCCCTTGGTGGGTGTGGAAGATGTCCCCGCTCCACAGTGTCTGTGGCTGGACCTTACCGGTCTTGCGCACCTCTTCGGCAGCGAGGCCGCCCTGGCCCAGCGTATCCTCGACGACTTCTCCTCGCGCCCTGAAGGTCCGCCTCGCCCTCGCCGATACGCTGGGCGCGGCCTGGGCCTTGGCACATGGCAGTCCCGCTCCCCTGGCCGTGCAGATTGCCGCTCCAGGAACCACGGAGTCCGCCTTAGCGCCGCTGCCGGTCGAGGCCCTGCGACTGCCTCCCGATGTTGCCGATCTGCTCCATGCCCTGGGGATTTTCCGTGTCGCCCAATTGGAGTTTTGCCCCGAGAGCACTTGGCCGCGAGGTTCGGGCCCGAACTGCTCCGCCGCTGGGACCAGGCGACCGGCCGGCTGGCGGAACCGATCCCCGCCCAACCCTTCGCCCCGCTGCTGGAGGCCGGCGAGGGATTGGAATATCCCACGACCCGCCGCGAAATCGTCGAGCAGATTGCCGAGCGCCTCGTGGCGATACTAGCCGAACGGCTGCGGCAAAGCGGGCGGGGAGCCTTACGCCTGGAATGTCGTTTGAAATGCCAGACCGCCGCACCCCGAGAGGCCTGCAATGCAGTCGCGGAAGTCTCGGTGAATCTGTTCCGCCCTTCGGCCTTGCCGCGGCACCTGGCTCAACTCGTGCGCATGCGCCTGGAACGTCTGGTCCTCACCGGCCCTGTGGCCGCCGTGACACTGCGAGCCGCGCTCACCGCCCCCCTCGATCGCCGCCAGGAGGAACTCTTCGATCGGGGCGCAGGGCAGAATAATCGGCGGCGACTGTTGGCCGGCCTCGTCGATCGGCTGGCCAGCCGGCTGGGACCGCGTGCCGTGCTCCGCGCCCGCCGCCTGGCCGACGCCCAACCCGAACTGGCCTATCAATACGAATCGATGGTTCTGCCGCGTCGTGGGGCGGGGCGGTCCGCGACGGCATGGCAATCGCCGCCCCGCCCCCTGCGGCTTTTGCGGCGTCCGGCCCCGCTGGTCGTGCTCTCGGCACTGCCCGACGGCCCTCCGGCCCAATTCCTCCTCAACGGCCGGGAGCACCGCATCGCCCGAGTCTGGGGACCCGAACGGATCGAAACCGGCTGGTGGCGCGGCCCCATGGTCGGCCGCGATTACTACCGCGTTCAAACCACCGCCGGCCAACGCTACTGGCTCTTTCGCGCCTCTCCGACCGCCGCTGGTTCCTCCATGGAACCTTTGAGTAGATCGTTTCTTCTCATGTCCTACGCCGAGTTGCACGCCAAAACCAACTTTTCCTTTCTCGAAGGGGCCTCGCATCCCGACGAACTCGTGCTCCGCGCGGCCGAGTTGGGCTATGAAGCCCTGGCGATTACCGATCGCGCCAGCCTGGCGGGCGTCGTCCGCGCCCACGGCGCCGCCAAGCCGCTGGGCCTGAAGCTCCTTTTCGGCACCGAGATCGCGCCGGTCGACGCCCCGCCCCTGGTCCTCCTGGCGATCGATCGGATCGGTTACGGGCGGCTGGCGCGGCTGATCACACGCGGCCGCACGCGGGGCGAAAAAGGCCACTGCCAACTCGCCTTCAACGACGTCGCCGAATTCTCCCCAGGCCTGATCGCAGCAGTGCTTCCCGGAGTAGACGCGCCGCCCCCGCCCGCGCAACGCCCTCGCCTCGCACTTGCCGGCGCAACCCCAAGCGAGCCCCTCGCCGCCGCCCCGGATGCTCGCGGCGACGATCCGGAAACTGCCCGCCCGGCGGCGCAATCCCCGGCATCCGCCCCGCCGTCGCGCCCTGCGCTGGAGCGATACCGCGAGGTCTTCGGCGACCGCTGCTATCTTCTGGCCGAGCTGCACCAAGGCCCCGACGACCCCCCGCGACTCGAACGCTTGCGGCGGCTGGCCCGCGCGGTGCGCGTGCCGCTGGCGGCGGCCGGAGACGTCCATTTCCACGTGCCCCAGCGCCCTGCGCTGTGCGACGTGCTCATTGCCACGCGCCTGGGCATGACCGTGGCCGAGCTGCGCGAGCACCTGTTCGCCAATGCCCAGCGCTACTTGAAACCCTGGAGGAAATCAGGGCGATCTTCGCCCCCACGCCGGAGGCCCTGCGAAAAACGGTAGAGATCGCGGGCCGGATCGCCTTCTCATTGGACGAACTCCGCTACGAGTATCCCGAGGAGCTCGTGCCCCGCGGTTTCACCCCCATCGAGTACCTCGCCCGCCTCGCGTGGGCTGGGGCGCAGAAGCGCTACGCACAGGCAATTCCGGAGAAGGTCCGCGGCCTGATCGAACACGAGCTGCGCCTGATCGAAGATCTGCACTACGAGGCCTACTTTCTCACCGTCTGGGACTTGGTCCGTTTCGCCCGGCAGCAGGGAATCCTCTGCCAGGGGCGAGGCTCGGCGGCCAATTCCGCCGTCTGCTACTGCCTGGGCATCACCTCCGTCGATCCGCGAGCGCATGGATCTGCTTGTTCGAGCGATTCGTCAGCCGCGAGCGCAACGAGGCCCCCGACATCGACGTCGATTTCGAGCACCAGCGCCGCGAGGAGGTGTTGCAGTATCTCTACCGACAAGTACGGCCGCGAGCGCGCCGGCATGACCGCCGAGGTCATCACCTATCGGCCCCGTTCCGCCGTCCGCGACGTAGGCAAGGCCCTGGGGCTCTCGCTCGACCGCGTCGACCGCCTGGCCAAGACGCTCGAGCACTTTCGCCACGAGCCCGCCCTGGACCAGCGCTGCCGCGAGGCCGGCATCGACCCCGATTCGCCCACCGGCCGCCAACTCATCGAACTCGTCGGACAGTTGGTCGGCTTTCCCCGCCACCTCTCCCAGCACATCGGCGGAATGGTGATGACGCGCGGGCCCCTCTGCGAACTGGTGCCGATCGAAAACGCCGCCATGCCCGAGCGAACTGTGATCGAGTGGAACAAAGACGACCTCGACGAACTCGGCATCCTCAAGGTCGATTGCCTCGCCCTCGGCATGCTCTCGGCGATCCACCGGTGCTGGACCTGGTCCAGCGCCACGGCGGACCGGCGCTCCGCCTGGCCACGATTCCCCAGGGCGATGCCGACGTCTACGCGATGATCTGCCGCGCCGACACGATCGGCGTCTTTCAGATCGAGAGCCGCGCCCAGATGAGCATGCTCCCTCGACTCAAGCCCCGCTGCGTTCTACGATCTGGTGATCGAGGTGGCCATCGTCCGTCCCGGCCCGATCCAGGGCAACATGGTGCATCCCTACCTCCGCCGCCGCAACGGCGAAGAGGCCGTGACCTATCCCAGCGACGCCATCCGCGGCGTGCTCGAGAAAACCCTCGGCGTGCCCCTCTTCCAGGAACAGGCCATGCGCCTGGCGGTCGTGGCGGCCGGATTCACCCCGGGCGAGGCCGACCAGCTCCGCCGCGCCATGGCCGCCTGGCGCCGCCCGGGCCTGATCGACCAGTTTCGCAAGAAGCTGATCGACGGCATGCTCGCCAACGGCCTCTCGCGCCGAGTTCGCCGAGCGTGATCTTCGACCAGATCCGCGGCTTCGGCGAATACGGCTTCCCCGAGTCCCACGCCGCCAGCTTCGCCCTGCTCGTCTACGTGTCGGCGTGGCTCAAGCGCCATCACCCGGCGGCCTTCGCCGCGGCCCTGCTCAACAGCCAGCCCATGGGCTTCTACGCCCCGGCCCAACTCGTCCGCGACGCCCGCCAGCACGGCGTCGAGGTCCGGCCGGTCGATGTCAACCGCAGCGACTGGGACTGCACGCTCGAACCATGCTCCCCGCGCATCTGCGCGGAAGAAACGCCCCGAGCAAGGACCTCCCGTGCGAGCAACGATTGCTCACCCCTCGCCCTGCGTTTGGGCTTGCGCATAATTGGCGGCCTGGGCACAGCGCAAGCCGAGCGGATCGTAGCCGCGCGTGGCGCGCGGCCGTTTGCCTCGATCGAGGAATTCACCCGTCGCACCGCTCTGAACCGGCCAGTGATCTCCCGGCTTGCCAAGGCGGGAGCTTTCACCTCGCTCGGGCTCGACCGCCGCGGCGCCTTGTGGCACGCCTTGGCCCAGAGCACGGAACCATTGCCGCTCTTCGACCAGCTCGCCCCCGCCGCGTCCGACGACCGCACCCCGCCCCTTCCTCCGCTCACTCCCACCCAGGAAACGCTGGCCGACTACCGCGCAACCGGCTTGTCGCTCGAGAACCATCCGATGAAATTCCTCCGTGCGGGGCTCGACCCGATGGGCGTCGTGCCTGCCGAGCGTTTGAAGACATGGCCCCAGGGAAGGCCGGTCCGCGTGGCGGGAATCGTGCTCGTGCGCCAGCGCCCCGGCACCGCCAAGGGAATCACGTTCGTCACCCTCGAAGACGAAAGCGGCACCGCCAATTTGATCATCCGCGCCGACGTCTGGCAGCGGTTCCGCCGCGCCGCCCTGGGAGCCAAGATCCTTCTGGCCCACGGCCGTTTGCAGCGCCAAGGCTTGGTAATCCACGTCCTCGTCTCCCGCCTGGAAAACCTCTCCGACCGCATGCAAGACCTCGCCAGCCAATCCCGCGACTTCTGCTGACCGGCACGCGGAGGAAACCTTGTCGCGCCCACGGCGCGGGCGACAGCCACGGCCAGAAGCGACCACCCGATCCGCTCAGGCCAACGGCTCCACGCGCACTTCTCGGCGCGCTCGGCGAGATCGGTCGGATCAAAGCGGCAAGGAAAGAGCTGCTGGAGATTGGCCGCCGCCGCGGCCACCCCCAGCCGCACCGCGTCGAGCGGACCCGCGCCCTGCCGCGTGGCCCAAGCCATCGCGGCCGCCAGCGCGTCGCCACAGCCGATGGGGTTCACCACGCGCTCGACTTCCAGCGGTACAACGCGCCACGCGTGCCCGCCGCCGGTCACCCAAACCGCTTCGCTCCCCTGGGTCACTACCACCCATTGCGCCCCCAGCCGGTTGAGTTCCTCCATGGCGCCGCGAAGGTCCGCGTCGTGCTCCAGCGGCTTTCCCAATGTCGCGCTCAACTCCTCGCGGTTCGGCTTGACCACGTAGGGGCGGAGAT
The DNA here is from genome assembly GCA_963736495.1 of Pirellulales bacterium. Taxonomy (GTDB): domain Bacteria; phylum Planctomycetota; class Planctomycetia; order Pirellulales; family Thermoguttaceae; genus CAVTPL01. The sequence continues at coordinate 459,047 of CAVTPL010000007.1, forward strand.
CGAGCACCCCCAACAATCCCCGCCCGCGGAAATCCAGCACGGCCGGGCACGGCGTTCGTTCGACCAGATCGCGATAGAACGTCACTGGAGTACCCGCGGGGAGCGAGCCGATAATCACCGCCACGGCGGCGCGCGGGCCTCCTCGGCGTACGCCTCGCGGAATTCCTCCAACTCCTCGGCGGAAAGCGGCGCCCCTCTTCCACCAGTTCCGTCATCGCCCCGGTCGCGCGTTCGAGGATCGTGGTGCAGACGCGCGTCGGTGCCTGCGCGGCGACCCAGCGGCACGGCACCTTCAAGCCAGCCATTTCCTCCTCGATCGCTCCCCGCAACGAGCCGCCCACCGGGGAAAGCGTCAGACTCGGCCCACCCAGCCGGTGCGCGGCAATCCCCGCGTTGAAAACCTTGCCCGACGCGCACCAATGTGCCTCGCACGCCCGGTTCACCTCGCCGTAGCGAAACGTGTCGAAGACGAGAATCTGCTGCCAGGCGGGCGTCAGTCCGGCGGAAAGGATCACAGCATGCCCTCCAACACCTCGGTCAACTCTGCGTCGGACAGCTCGCGCGGGTTGCCGCTCATGCTGCTGCCCCGCGAACTACGGACCAACTCGGGGATCTGCGACGGAGCAACCCCCAGCTCCGAAAGCCGCCGGGGAATGCCTACGCGACGACAGACCGATTCGATCTCGGCCAGCAGCGCATCCACGGCCTCGCCAGCCGAAGTCGACGGTCCCTTGCCCACCAGCAGATGAGCCAATCGCGCCAGGTCCGCCTCACACACATGGCGATTCACGCGCAATGCCGCCGGCAGCATCACAGCGCAGGCCACTCCATGCGCCACGCGACAATGCACCCCCAACGCCGCCGCCACCCCATGGGCCATTCCCAACCCGGAATTCGCCAGCGCCATTCCCGACAACAGGGCCGCCTGCGCCATGCGCTCGCCGCGCGGGACGCGAGGAGGGGTTCTCCACAGCCTCGACCAGCGCCGGCAAGCGCCTGCGCAACCCTTCCAGCGCCAAGGCGCGGGGAATCGGCTGCGCCTTCCGCGAAAGGAAACTCTCGATCAACTGCGTGATTGCATCCATCCCGCTGGCCGCGGTCACCGCCTCCGGCACCCCCACGCCGAGCTCCGGATCCACCAGCGCAATCCGGGGCAGGATCTTCTCCGAGCGCAGGCTCTTCTTGAACGGCGGGTCGTACGACGAGATCACCGCGTTGCGCGTGGCCTCCGCGCCCGTGCCCGCGGTCGTCGGCATGGCCATCACCGGAAGGGGATCCTCTCGCAGTTTGAGGTCGCGGCCCACGTTCTCCAGGTAGTCCTTCACCGTCAGGCTTTCCCGCTGCGTAGCCATGGCAGCCACCGCCTTGGCCAGATCGATCGCCGCGCCGCCCCCCACGGCCAGAAAAAGATCGCCCGGCCGTAGGCAGCCCCGCACCGCTTCACTGAGTCGATCGACGTCCTCCACCAACGGCTCCCGCTCGATCGTGCGCGTCAGCGCCGTTGCCACCCCGGCCTCGGCCAGGCGCTCGGCGAGTTCATCGATCGTCCCGTCCTCGTTGAGCGCCGCCGCGCCAACGACGACGAAGGCGCGCCGGCCGAGGGTGCGGGCCAGCGTGCCCACCTCGGACCGCCGGCCCCATCCAAACACGATCCGCGATGGAGCCTGGAACTCGTAGTGGATCGAATCGTCCATGGAATTCCCCTTCTCACCCTTCGTGGCTCATGGCGATCCCGCCCTGCCCTACCCTGCTACAACGTGGCATGGTTTCCCAGCCCGCAGATGATCCAATATAATGGCAATCCTCGCGTGCCGCACTGAGGATATCCCAACGAATGCCACTTTCGTGGTTGAACAGAGGTAGGCCGTCGTGAAAACCATCGGTATCTGCATGCTTGCTGCGCTCGTGTCTTTCCCCGCGGCGGGCAGCGAACTCACGCCTTGGATCCTCGCGTTGCGCAACGTCGGGCCAAACGCGGCCGGGCACCGCCAGGCCGCCGCGGCTTGGAAGGAACTGGTCCGCGCCGATGCAGCCCGCCTGACGGAGATCCTTGCCGGGTTCGACGACGCCAATCCCCTCGCGGCGAACTGGCTTCGCACGGCCGTCGACGCGATTGCCCAACGCCAACTCCAGCGCGGCGCAGCACTACCCGTTGCCGACTTGGAAGCCTTCATCCGCGATCTTCGCCACAATCCCCGCGCGCGCCGTCTTGCCTATGAATGGCTCCTCCGCGTCGATTCCACCGCGCCGGATCGCCTGCTCCCTGGAATGCTCGACGACCCCAGCCTCCAGTTGCGACGCGACGCCGTCGACCGGATCCTCAGTGCCGCCGACGCGCAGAATCAGAAGGGCCAGTCTGCCCAAGCCATCGCCGCCTTTCGACAATCGCTCTACGCCGCGCGCGATCGCGACCAGGTCGACCGCGCCGCCGCTCAACTCCGCAAACTCGGCCAGACGGTCGATCTGAACGAGGTATACGGCTATCTCACGCAATGGAAGCTCATCGGCCCCTTCGACAATACCGACGGAGCCGGGTTCAACGCCGTCTATCCTCCCGAGAAGGAACTCCGCGCCGACGCCTCGTATGCCGGCAAGCACAAAGCCGTGGGCTGGATCGACTATCGTACCGCCGGTGACGATGGCAGGGTCGACCTCAACAAACCCCTGGGCGAAGAAAAGTCGGTCACCGGCTACGCCTGGGCCGTGTTCACCACTGACCGCCCTCGCGATGCGATGCTCCGCATCACCTCCGACAACGCCCTGAAGGTCTTCGTCAACGGCGCGCTGGTGGGCCGCTTCCAGTCGTACCACGGCGGCACGCAGCCCGACCAGTATCTCGTCCCGGTCACGCTCAAGTCCGGCCGCAACGAAATCCTCGTAAAGGTCTGCCAGAACGACCTCGTCCAGGAGTGGACGCGGTCGTGGGACTTCACGCTCCGCGTCACCGACGCCATCGGCAGCCCCCTGTTGAGGCCCGCAGTGTCGCTGAACGCCGGGCGGTCGGAGAAAGTGGTCGCCGCCGTCGTCCTAGCCGCGATTGGCCTACTGGCAAGCCCGGGGATGGACTCAACCCAGGCCGACGATTGGCAGCAGTTCCGGGGCACGCTCAATCAGAGCGTGGCAAGCCCTCTCTCCTTCCCGACCCAGCTCCGCGCCGAAAAGCACGTGGCCTGGAAGGTGTCGCTGCCGGGCCGCGGTCCCTCGAGCCCGATTGTGGTCGGCAACCGCGTAATCGTTACTGCCGCCAGTGGGCCGCGCCGAGACCGCCTCCATGTACTCGCCTTCGACACCGCCACCGGCAAACTCCTCTGGGAGCGCCAACTCTGGGCCACCGGCCATTGCGTGACCAACCCCTTCGGAGGCGTCGCCGCGCCGACCCCGGCCAGCGACGGTCAGCACATCATCGCCTTCTTCTCCTCAAACGACCTCGCCTGCTTCGACCTTGAGGGAAACCTGCTATGGCTGCGCGGGCTGGCCCACGAAAGGCCCGACACGCGAAACGACAGCGGCATGGCCTCGTCTCCTCTGATCGTCCAAGACACCGTCGTGGTCCAAATGGAGACCCAGGCCGAGTCATGGGCCGCAGGGCTCAACGTCGTCGCAGGCGAGACGCAATGGCAATTGCCCCGCGAACAAATCCCCACGTGGACGTCTCCCACGCTGCTGCCGGGCAAAACGCCCGACCAAGACGCGGTGCTCCTACAGTCGCGATCCTGCCTGACCGCGCATGACCCTCGAAGCGGCAAGGAAATCTGGCGATACACGGCGAGTTGTTCCACCCTTTCCTCCCCCACGGTCGCCGAGGCAGTGGTCTTCTTGCCGGCCGGTGGCATCGCCGCCCTGCGCGTCGCCGGCCAGCCCCCTGAACCCAAGGTGCTCTGGCAGGAAGCGCGCCTGGGTATCGAAAACGTCAGCCCGATCGTCCACGAAGGCCGCCTCTACATCATCCGCTCGCCTTCGATCCTGGTGGCCAGCGACGCGACCAATGGCAAGATGCTGTGGCAACTGCGACTGAAGGGCCCGATCTGGGCCACTCCGGTCGTGGCGGGCAATCGGCTCTATGCCGTCAACCACGACGGCTTGGTGCAGGTGGTTCGCCTCGGTACCACCGGCTCGCTGGTGGGCTCGTTGGCGCTGGAAGGCGGAATCCTGGCTTCGCCCGCCGTCGCCGGCGGCGCCATCTACTTCCGCAGCCACGAGGCACTGTGGAAGCTTGCCCCTCAAGCCGGAGATAAAGCCGACGATTGACCTCCGCCCAGCCCGCTCGGCGACTGCCCCCTCGCAACCACCGCGAGGTGCGAGAAAGGCAGCCCCGCTGCCATGGCAACGCCCCTATCCAAAGAACCCGAACTTCCCGAGATGCCGAGAATGACTGAATCGATCGCGATCCGGCCGAGTGGTCCGATCCGCGGCTCCATCCGGCCGCCAGGCTCCAAGAGCATCACCAACCGCGCCTTGGTCTGCGCCGCTCTCGCCGAGGGTACGTCAACGCTCCAAGGTGCTCTGGCCAGCGAAGACACGCAGGTCATGGTCGATTCTCTCCGGCGACTCGGGCTCTGGATCGACCACGATCCGCGCACGGCCAACATCCAGATCAATGGTTGCAGTGGCCGCTTGCCAATGAGCCAGGCCGAGTTCTACATCGCCAATAGCGGCACCTCGATGCGCTTCCTCACCGCAATGCTAACCCTCGGCCACGGCGTCTTCCGCATCGATGGAACGCCGCGCATGCGGCAGCGCCCCATCCAGGACCTCTTGACCGCCCTCGGCCAACTCGGCGCCCGGGCCGCCAGCCAGGAAGACAATGCCTGCCCGCCGGTCATCCTCCGCGCCGCCGGCCTTCCCGGCGGCCGTGCGATGATCGCCGGCAGCGTCTCCAGCCAGTTCCTCAGCGGCCTGTTGATGGCAGCGCCCTACGCCGACCAGCCGGTGGAATTGCTCGTGACCGGCGAGCTTGTCTCCAAGCCCTACGTCGACATGACCCTGGCAGTAATGCAATCCTTCGGCGCCTCCGCCCAGGCCGAGGGCTACCAGCGGTTCCTCATCCCCAAAGGCCGCTATCGTGCCTGCCACTACTTCATCGAGCCCGATGCTTCGGCCGCAAGCTACTTTTTCGCCGCCGCGGCGATCACGCGCGGCCGCGTTACCGTCCGAGGACTCTCCGCTCAGAGCCTCCAGGGCGACGTCGCCTTCTGTCGCTGTCTGGAGCAGATGGGCTGTGAAGTCGAGTATGGAACCGACGCCATCACCGTCGTCGGTCGGCCGCTTCGCGGCATCGAGGCAAACATGAACGCGATCAGCGATACCGCGCAGACGCTGGCCGCCGTCGCCCTGTTCGCAGAAGGACGAACCGCGATCACCGGCGTGGGCCACATCCGCCACAAGGAAACCGATCGCATCGCCGCGCTCGCCATCGAATTGGCCAAGTTCGGCGCCGACGTCCAAGAGCGCGACGACGGACTGTTGATCTCGCCCTGCCCGCTCCACGGCGCCACGATCGACACCTACGATGACCACCGCATGGCCATGAGCTTGGCACTGGTAGGACTTTCCGTGCCGGGAGTGGTGATCCGCGATCCGCAGTGCACCGCCAAGACCTACCCGGGATTCTTCACCGATCTCGCGCGACTGGCGAATTCCTGATTCCCACGGCACGCGGATTCGCTGGGCGATCGGCCAACCGTCGCGCAGGCGGGAATCAACGGCTCACGGAGATTCAACGCGGCCGCTGCATCCAGGACTGCTGCGCGTGCTCGGCGGCATGCTGCAACAGTTCGTCCGCGCGCTCCAAGAGCGTCGGCGCAATGGGCAGATTGTCCGCTCGCCTTCCGTTCGGGTCGTAAGCCACGAACTGGCCACGGCAGTGCTGACAGACAACCTTTCGTCCCAAGTACTCGACGCGGATTTGCAGTCGCCGCCCGCAGGTCGGGCATTCCTGGACGAAATAGGTGGCTCTTGGCATGGGGCTCCCTCCGACTGAGCGGTCCTCCAGCTCAGCAGGTCATGATATGGTGCCGTGCGAGGGATTTCAGAACGATCCGGCTCGAGTTGCCAAGGATTCACGCGCCCCGATCGGTTTAGGATCATTACGCTATACAAGCATGCTACAAAATCTGTGCCAAAGGCGCAACGCAGAACAATCTGTCGCAGTGTTCGATTGTTGTCGGTCGTCCGGGGGATCCCCCTCTCGGAACCGACCTGCCGCATGTGCTAGCAGAACTCCAATTCTCCCAATTCATTAGGGCGAAACTCCGTATTGGGTGGCCCATCGCTCGCTCCTGAGCCCGCCGGACTGTCCATCATCCCAAGAACGCCGTCCAACTCCCCCCACGTCCTATAACCTATACTTAATCTAGGAGGAAACCGTATAGCTGTTTTTCGGATGAGGGTATGATGCGTGACCAATTTTTGTTCGTCTGGATGCCCGCATTGCTGATGGCAGCCGTGCTGGCCGTCCTGTTGCCCGACACGTCCGACTCGGTCGTGCGGGTGGTCACCCAGTTGGTGTACAGGTGGTGAGAACCGCCGCAAACACCAGCGCCTCGCGGGCTCGATGCCCGCGAACTCCTCCCGTCCTTCGCCGCGGTAGATCCGGATAACGAGAGGATCGACCGAGCAATCCCCGCGCCCTCGATCACAGGGGCGCGGGCAGGCGGGCTCTACAATCGCGCCTTCACGGACCCTTCGGCGCGGGCGAGGTCCCTCCGCAGCCAAGGCCGAAAGTGCCTCGGCAGCGCGGCGCGGGCCTAACAGCCTATCCCAGACCTACCGCTGCGGCTCTACGCGGCCGGAAAATCGCAGCACCTCCAAAGGTTCTGGGATCGGCTCTAAGCCGACCCGGAACCGTGTGCGCGAACTCCCGCGAGACCGCTGCTGTAACCGTTCACAGGCCAGCCGGGGACTCGTCCATTTTTCGGCCGCAAGGCTCCCTCATCATAACAGCCGCCTGACCGAAAACTCGGACCTGTCCCCTTCGCTTCCCCCCGCCGTGAACGGTTACCCGGTGCTTCCTTGACCCAGGGGGAACCGGCAGCCATGCATCGAGCGGCGCTCGAGAGAGGGCGCCCCGCCGCCTTGGCACACTCCGGATGGAATACCCGATCGCTATTGGATCTGGCGGATCGAGCGGATCACTACATCCTCGACGGGAACGCGGAAGTCTGTGCCGCCGAAATGCTCCTCTTTGACCGGAGTCGAAGCGATCCGGTCGACGATCTCCATGCCCTCGATCACGTCGCCGAACACGCAGTAACCCCACTCCTCGTCGCTCTTGGCCTTGAAGTCCAAGTCAGGATTGTCGACCAGGTTCAAGTAGAACTGGCAGGTGGCGCTGTGGGCATTGCCGGCCGCACGAACCATCCCCACCGTGGCGCGTTTGTTGCTCAAACCGCACTTGTGCGCCTCATTATAGATGGGCACCCGCGTCGGTTTCTCTTCGCGCTTGGGCGTGAACGCGCCCCCCACGATCACCTGCTCCTTGAGCACCATGTGGAAGATCGTGTTGTCGTAGTGGCCGCTCTTCACGTAATGGAGGAAATTGTCGACCGTGTTCCACGCTCGATCGTTGAGCAAGCGGATCTTGAAGGTGCCCGCCGTGGTCTCCACGGCAACCACGGGATACGTCGGCGCCGCTCGTCGCTCTTGAGTCGGCGCCACGGCCGCCGGATCCGAAGCCTTCTGTGCCGCGTCGTTCTGCCCACCGGAGATCGACGCCGTGGTCGCCTCAGGATCTCCGCCGCTTTTCGTGCCGCAGCCCGCAGCCAGCAGCAACCCCACCAACCCGCAGCCGATAATCAGACTTCCTCGCATTGGCGAAAGCCTCCATGCTTTGCTCAAGCACGACGACGCGCTTCAGTGCAAGTCGTCGGCACGCATCCTTGTTCAATCCGCTCCGGCCCCGGCGGCGGGAACCCGCCACTGGGGGCGCCGATATCATCGGGGAAACCGTCGTTCTCTGCAACGCCGCTTCCGCGCAAATGCCCGACAAAATGACGCGACCAGGGAGATTAGGGAAACTTGCCGGCCCGCCGCGACAACGCGACAGGGCCGAGAGGGTTTGCTAAAATGCCATCAGGCACGTGCCCCGGGCGCCTGGTCCGTTCGGCGGTCTCTGACAGGGCTCGCTCGGGCAGTGCCCAGTAGTCGGCGTGCACGACCTGCGGCCCCCCCTTGTCCACGGCCTCTTGTCCACGGCCTTCGTTCCATGCACAGTCGCTGGTACAACATCGCCGTCGTGGCACTGTGGCTTTCCACGATGACCTGGCTGGTGTACCGCAAGGTCCTGCCGTCGATGCTTGTCGGTGATCCTCCGAGCTACCCGGCAATCCTGGCCGCGCAGAAGAATCAGTCCGCGGCAGGATGGACCATTGTCTGGAAGGACAAGTCGCTGGGATGGGCCGTGATCCGGACCAAGCCCTTGCCGCAAGCGCTCACCGAGGTCCGCAGCCACGTGCATTTCGACACGCTCCCCTTGCAGGAGATGTCGCCCGAGTGGCTCCGCCACCTGCTGCCCCTGGAACAGCTTACCCAATGGCTGGTCATGGATTCGCAGAGCACGCTGATCTTCGATCCGCTCAGCCGTCTTTCGCGCTTCGAGTCGACCATCGATTTGGAGCCCAAGGAGGGGGTGCGGAGAGTCGAGGGCGTCAAACAGAGCCTGGTGAAGATCCAGGGAACGATCGATGGGGCAACTTTGGAGCTGTGGATTCGCTGCGGCGACCTGACTCCGCTGCAACCGATGAAGATCCCCCTGCCCCGCAATGTCATGCTCAGCGACGCGATCTCCCCGCAAGGCTGCCTGCCGGGACTGCGTCACGGCCAGACCTGGACCGTGGAAACATACAGTCCTCTGCGACCTCCAAGTGATCCGATCGAGATCGTCCACGCCACCGTGGAGCAGAGAGGGCCGTTGTTGTGGAACGGCCGTGTGGAGGAAGCCTGGCTCGTGGTCTATCGGAGCGATCCGGGCGCGGCATTGAAGCAGGAGGAGACCGTGCGGGGCAGGCTTTGGGTCCGGCCCGATGGTACCGTGCTCAAGCAAGAAGTGCTGCTTTTGGGTGCAAGTCTGCTGTTCGTGCGATTGGGGCAAAGGGAGTCGGATGAACTCGCCGTAAGACTCGCCCCGCCGGCCACGCTCAGCGACCGTCCATGACTCGTTCCGCATCCATCGCAAACGACCTGCCATGATCGAATTCGACAACGTCACGCGCAATTATGGCCCGAAGATCGCAGTGGGCGGTGCGAGCTTGTCGATCCCGCCGGGGGAGCTTTTCGCCTTTCTCGGCCCCAACGGCGCGGGCAAGACGACGGCGATCAAGATGCTCGTCGGCCTGCTGCGGCCGTCGGCGGGCACGATCCGCGTGTGCGGCTTCGACACCGCGCACCAGACGCGCGAGGCCACGCGACTGATGGGATACGTCCCGGACCAGCCCTTCCTCTACGACAAGCTCTCGGGACGCGAAACTCTCGAGTTCGTGGCCGAGATGCGTGGAATGAGTCGGGAGGAAATCGCAACGGCGGTGGCGCGTGCAGAGCGAGTCCTTCCAATTGGACGAGTTCCTCAATGACCTCACCGAGTCGTATTCGCATGGTATGCGGCAGCGGCTGGTGTTCGCGGCGGCTCTGGTGCACGACCCGCCTGTCCTCGTCGTCGACGAGCCCATGGTGGGCCTCGACCCCAAGAGCGTCCGCCTCGTCAAGGACTTGCTCCGCGCGCGGGCTTCGGCGGGACGGACGGTCTTCATGTCCACCCACACCCTCTCTGTGGCTGAAGAAATCGCCGACCGCATCGGCATCATCCACCACGGCAAATTGCTCTTCCTGGGCACACTGAAGGAGTTGCGGGAGTTCATGGCCAACGACCGTCACTCGCTCGAACACCTGTTTCTGGAACTCACCAGCGCGAACGGCGATGCGCCGTCGTCCCCCTTGCCCTGAGCCGCTTGTGCACTTCCCTTCGCCCTCTACCGCCGACCACCGCACTGCGTCAGAGCCCCCAGTGCCCGACGCGCTGGGAACATGGCCTGCGCTAATCTCTCCCGAGGTCGAGGGACGGGCGTTCCATCGCATGCGCAGCCGCTTGCTGCTGACCGTAATCCGCCAGACGCTCCGTGGCGCTCGTTTCCGCGTCTCGATCGTGGCCTTGCTGACCGCCGGCCTTTGGGCAGCTCTGTTCTGGCTCTTCTACGATGCCTTTGAATTCCTCGACTATGCCATCCCCAGTCCCGATCTCCACGACCAGACCGTGCGCAAGGTCTTCGGGATGTTCTTCGTCGCTCTGATGGCAATGCTCGTCTTCTCCTCGGCAATCATCCTTTACGGATCCCTGTTCAAGTCGCCGGACGTTCCCTTCCTCTTCGCTCTGCCTGCCCGGCCCGAACGCGTCTTCCTCAACAAGTTTCAGGAAGCGCTGGTGATGAGCAGTTGGGCCTTCGTACTGCTGGGCAGCCCAATGTTGCTCGCTTACGGCATGGTCGCGCGTTCTCCCTGGTACTACTATGCGATGCTGCTGCCGTTTCTGATCGCATTTGTCTACATCCCCGCGGCCTTGGGAGCCCTGGCGTGCCTGGTCGTTGTACACCGGCTTCCTCAGCGCGGGCGGCACGTGCTCCTCGTCGCGGGTCTGGTAGTGGTGGCCGTGGGGGTCCGGATGCTCTGGTCGGTGTTCCACGTCAACGAGGGCGACTTGCTCACCCCCGGTTGGTTCGAAGAAATGCTCGGCCGCTTCTGGATCGCTGAGTACCGCCTGCTGCCGAGTTGGTGGCTCAGCACGGGCCTGCTCCAGGCCACCCAACGCGACACCCGGCAACTGGCCGACAGCGTCATGTTCCTCGTGCTCCTCATCTCCAACGCGTTGTTTCTGCGGCAGGTGTCCCTCTGGACGGCCGCCGCCGTCTACCGCGCCGCCTATAGCCGCCTCCACGGCCGCCACTTCGGCCGGCGCCGCTCGCGCGTGGCCGTCGTCGATCGAATCGCGCTCGGCCTCACGCGATTCCTCGCCCCCCAACTCCGCCTGCTCATCGTCAAGGACCTTCGCCTCTTTCGCCGCGACCCCGTGCAATGGTCCCAGTTCCTCATCTTCTTTAGCCTGCTGGTCCTCTACTTCTTCAATATCCGCAGCTTCACTTACGACATCCACTACGTCGGTTGGGTGAGCGTCGTCAGTTTTCTCAATGTCTCGGTCGTCGGGCTCCTCCTATCAACCTTCACCACGCGTTTCATCTTCCCCTTGCTCAGCCTCGAAGGCCGCCGTTTCTGGCTGTTGGGGCTGCTCCCCGTCGCGCGTCCCACGATCGTTTGGAGCAAGTTCGCCTTCGCAGTCGGTGCCTCGTTGGCACCTTCGTCGTTCCTCATCCTCCTCAGCGACGTGATGCTCCGTGTCGGCGTGCCCATCGCCGCCTCCCACCAACTCGCCTGCTTGGTCCTGTGCCTCGGGCTGGCGGGAATCGCCGTCGGCCTCGGAGCCAAGATGCCCAGCCTCCGCGAGACCTCGCCCGCGCGGATCGCCGCGGGCTTCGGCGGTACCCTCTGCTTGGTTCTCAGCACCCTCTACATCCTCGCCGTCGTGCTGCTGGCGATCCTTCCCTGTCACTTCTACTTTGCCAGCGGCACTCAGGACTCCGCATTCTCCTCGGTGCCGACATGGCTTCGAGAGCGGCTGCAACTCTGGCTCCTTGGCGGAATGGTTCTTAGCATCCTTTTGGGAGCCTTGGCCACCATCGCCCCTCTGGCGATGGGAATCCGAGCTTTTCGACGCACAGAGTTTTAGAGCCGATCCCAGAACCGTGGGCCGCTGCTGAATTCTCCGGCCGCGGAGGGCGGCCGTGGCGGCTCCGGGATAGTCTTAGCACGCTCTGACAAACCGGGGACCGGTTCCCGGCGATTCGCGAGAGACTCCTTGAATTTGCCTTGAGCAATGGTGCCTGCCCCCCGTTTGGTCAGAGCCTTGAAACGTTGCGTGCCCCGTCCACCCCGGTTTGGCCGCAATCGGCGCGTCGCAATCGCGTCGCACTTCTCTTTTCCTTGCTAGCGATCCTCCCCCTCCCAAAGGCCGTGCATCGCGTGCAACCCCCGCCGCCGAACCGGACTTGGGATCCTGAGCGTTTGGATCGGGTCCGGTTTTCGTTACGGATCGCCTCTCCTAAGTGTCCCTGGCTATGAGCCTTGCGCGATTCCGCTGGAGAAGCTCAGCACTCGCGGTTAGGATGGGAAGAATGGGGGGACCATATTCTTCGACACCGGCAAGCCAGATAAGGGTTTAATCTGGTTGACCTGGGAGTGTAACTCTTGAATACGTCAGCATCTCGCCGCACCGTCATCGTCCTTTTCCTCGTCGCTGCGGGGTTGGTTTGGCCAGCCCTGGTTGCACCGTCCGCTGCCGCCGAGCTGGCATCGACCGAATTGGTCGGGGCAGTCGCCCGCGCCTTAGAGCCCGAGGTCGGGAGCCAGATCGGGTTGACGCAGGATCAAAAAGCCAAACTCTTAGAGTTCATCGAGGGGCGAGAGCAAGAAGCCCTAGAGCTTGCGCGATCGACAAAGAACGTCGCCCCGTCGGATCGAGCGCAGAAGTTGGCTGAGTTTCGCGCCGCCAGCGAAGCCAAAGCCAAGGCAGCCGGCTTGCTTTCCGATGCCCAATGGGAGAAGCTCGCCCAGGTGCGAGAGAAGGCTGCCGCCGCGCCAGTCGGTCCCGATGGCTCGACGCCTGGCGGCGAGCGGCGAGGAAAACGGCCGGAGGGCTTTTTCGGCCCCATGGGAAAACCGATGGGAAAGATGCCCGAAGGTTTCCCCGGCAAGCGCCCCGAGGCGGCTCCCGGAAAGGCCGCAGAGCCATCTGCTGGCCCACCCTCAGGAAAACCGGCTGCCCCGGCTGTCGAGAAGTCCGGCCCCGGCCTTGTTGAGTTGCCCCCCAAGCCCGAAGGTCCGCCCCCCAAGCCCGAAGGTCCGCCCCCCAAGCCCGGAAAGCTTCGCTTTAACTTCCGCTATCAGCCCTGGAAGGACGTGCTCGACTGGTTCGCAGGCCAGGCCGACCTCTCCCTCGTGGCCGACAGTGTTCCGCCGGGCACGTTCAACTATACCGACGCGCGCGAATATGATCCGGCCGAGGCCCTCGATCTGCTCAACAGCGTCCTGCTCTACAAGGGTTACACGCTGGTCCGCCGCGAGCGCATGTTGCTTCTGGTCAATGTCGAAGATCTCAAGGACGGGATTCCGCAGAATCTCGTGGCGACAATCACGCCGGAAGAGTTGGACAAGCGGGGAGAGTACGAACTGGTGAGCGTGGTCTTCCAACTGGAGAAGTTCACTCCGGAGGAGGTCGAGCAGGAGATTCGCAAACTGATCGGCCCGCAGATGTCGATCGTGGTGCTCCCCAAGGCCCGGCAGATCCAGGTTACCGAGACCGCGGGCCGCCTCCGCGCCATTCGCCGCGCGATCCAGTCGATGGAGAATCCCACCGGAGCAACGGGCCAGGTGCAAACCTATCAGTTCAAGCACGTCGACGTGCAGCAGGCCCTCTTGCTGCTGCGCCAGCTCCTTGATTTGCCCGTCGACCGCAACGCTGTCGCCGACGGTTCGGTCCGTTTCGCCGTGGAGCCGGGTTCGCAGAAGCTTCTGATCACCGGCCGGCCCGACGCCGTCGCGCGCGTGCAACAAATGCTCATCACCATCGACGTGGCCGACGCGGCCAGTCCGGGCGGTCGCCTCGATGACGTACTGCAACTCGAAGTCTATCCAATCACCACTGCCGACCCGAACTCGGTGCTCCAAATCCTTCAGACGTTGCTCTCCGACGCGCCGAACATCCGCCTGGCGATCGATCCCAAAACCGGTAACCTGATCGCCCAGGCTCGGCCGGCGCAGCACGCCACGATCCGCGCAACGCTCGAACAATTGCAGCAGGACGCGCACCGCCTCGAAGTAATCCAGCTCCGCGTCGTCGATCCGCAAATGGCCGTGTTGTCGATCAACCGCATCTTCGCGGAAACCCCGACCACGGCCCCCAAGGTCGATGCCGATCCGGTTTCGCGCCAGCTTCTCGTGCGGGGTACGGAGGCCCAGTTGGTCCAGATCCGGACCATGCTGGAGAAACTGGGGGAGCCGGCTGCAGGCAGTACCGGCGGCAACGTGCGGATGATTCCGCTCACCGGCCCGCAGGGCGCGCACGGTGCTCGAGCAACTTCAAGAGATCTGGCCGAAGCTGCACGAGAACCAGATCCGCGTGGTCACTCCCTCGTCGGTCATCCCCACCCGCAGTCCCGCGGGTGCTTCGCCCACCTCCGAGGTCGACTCTCCCGCGGCCTCCGATTCGACCGAACAGCGATCGATCCACACGGACCGCGTTCCTCTCTCGGACGCTTTTCTCCGCGATGCGATGCGGGCGCGGAGGCCGAGCAGCATCCAGCCGTCGTCAGGTCCTGCGGGCCCCGGACCAATGGCTCCTCCGCCGACCGCTGTGCCGCCGGCTTCTCCCGCTCCTGGCGGCCCCCAACCGCCGCCCGCCGCGCCGGCTCCGCCGCCCGGCCCCGTGCCGCAAAACAAAACCGCGGCCGACGCACTGCCCTGGATCCCTTCGGTTCCGATCGTCTTCGCTTCCGAAGCGGTTTCGCCCAACGCGCGTAGTGCGGAATCGCCCAGAGACACGACGGCACCCAACGAGAAACCAGCGCCAAGCGAGAAACCAGCGCTCAACGAGAAACCGGCGCCAAGTGAAAAGCCGGCGCTCCCCGAGAAACCGGCGCGTGAGAAACCGGCTCCGCAATCGAAACCTTCGGAAACCGCCAAGCAGCCGGAAGCGCCCGCCGTTGCGCCAGGCTCTCAGCCACAACCCGCAAAGAGTGCGCACACGGCGAGCCCCACCGAACCGTCTTTGGCCGATGCGGACCAGGCACCCAAGGAACACTCGCCGATCCTTGTCACTCCGGGACCCAACGGTCTCATCATCGCCTCCGAGGATCGACAAGCACTGGACCAGTTCGAGCAATTGCTGCGATCGCTTTCCAGCGGCGTCTCCTCGAAGCCCGAACTGACGATCTTCTACCTCAAGCACGCCAAGGCGAGTTCCGTTGCCGAAACGCTCAACCAGATTCTCAGCGGGGCGTCGACGAACACGAGCTCCGGGCCGACCGGCGGCGGCTCGCTGATTCGCGACATCGCAGGCGCGGCCTTGGGCGACGTGGGCGGCGGGATCGTCGGCTCGCTGCTCGGCGGCGGGGGAACCATCCAGACCAGCGGATCCGTGTCCATCACTGCCGATACGCGACTCAACGCGTTGATCGTGCAGGCATCGGCCACCGACGTGGAAACCGTCAATCAATTGCTCCGCATCCTCGACCAGAAGGAGAGCCCCGAGGAGGTCCTCGTCCAGCCCAAACCCCGCCCAATCCCGGTCTACAACACCCAGGCCGATGAAATCGCCAACGTGGTCCGCCAGGTGTATCAGGACCGCATGGTCACGGGTTCAGGCGCCGGCGGCCCGGGAGGAAGGCCTTCGCCCGAGCAGTTCATGCAGCTCCTCCAGTCGCGCATGGGCGGCCGCGGCGGGCGGGGAGGCGCGGCCGGTCGCGCCGCTGAGGAAGTCCAACGCATGAGCATCGGCGTCGACGCGCGCAGCAACTCGCTCATCGTCGCCGCCCCCGACGATCTGTTCCAGGAAGTCAAAGAGTTGGTCGAGATGCTCGACAATGCCGCCACCGAGTCCGACGAAGCCATGGAGGTCGTCCCCCTCCAGCGAACCAACTCGCAAACCGTGCAGCAAGCGCTTTCCGCACTGATGGGCGACTCGGTCACAATGACACGCGGCGGCGGCGGCGGACGCTCCAGCGGCCCTGGCGCGCCGGGCTTCTCCGGCTCCTCCGATCGCTCCGGCCGTGGGGGCATGAACTTCCGCGGTTTCTCGCCCCAGTCAGGAGGAGGATTCGGGGGCGGTCAAGCTCCGTTCGGCAACATGAACTTCGGCGGGGGGCGCGGTTCCCGTTCCTTCCAGCAGGGCGGCCAGGCGACGCCGTTTTCGCCGGGCCAGTTCGGCGGATCGAATAGTGGATCGCGCGGGGGGCGCGGCGGGCGAGGGTCGCGCGGACGCTAGGGCAGCGTTGGCGGCGTCGGACCAACTTCTCGGTCGCGGGCGGGCTGCCCATGGTTCGCCTTGCCAATCCGGGCCGAGTCGCCAATACTATCGAGCCCTGCATAGCCAATGCCCCACGCCGACCATCGGACAGCCGGAAAACACGCGTTCCCGGCCCGGCCGTGGCCAACCGTCTCCACTGCGGACTCCAAGAATGCCCACTCATTTCGCCGAAGTCCTCTCCATCGGCAACGAGATCATCAGCGGCCAGATCCTCGACACCAACAGCCAATGGCTTAGCCTTCGCCTTGAGGAGCTGGGATTCCGCGTCCTGCACCACACGGTCGTAGGCGACGAATTGGACGCCATGGTCGAAGCGTTCCGCCAGGCCATCGCTCGCTCCGACCTGGTCGTGAGCACCGGGGGGCTGGGCCCTACGCTTGCCGATCTGACGCGTGAGGCTCTCGCCCGCGCCACGGGCCGAAAACTCGTGTTCAGCGCAGGCCCTCGAGCACATCCGCCAGTTGTTCGCTCGCCGCAAGCGGCCCATGCCCGCCGACAACGATCGCCAAGCATTCTTTCCCGAGGAGAGCCGGGTAGTCGCGAATCCCAACGGTACCGCCCCGGGCATCAATCTCGAGGTGCCCCGCCCCGGCCGCGCCCGTGTCGATGGATCGCGCTGCCGGGCGTGCCCGCCGAAGTGAAGGAGATGTGGAACGACAGCGTGGCCGACACCCTGGGCCGGAGCAGGGCGCGTGAACGCGTAATCCGCCATCGCCGCATCAAGTGCTTTGGAGCGGGCGAAAGCCTGATTGCCGCGCACCTCCCCGATCTAATCCAGAAAGGAGATAATCCTCGCGTCGGAATCACCGCGAGTTCCACGGTGATCACGCTCCGCCTGGCAGCTTCCGGCCCCACCGAGGCAGCCGCGCTGGCGATCATGGAACCCGCCGTCGCGACGATCAGGGCGCGCCTCGGCACCCTGGTCTTCGGCGAGGACGACGACGAGCTGCAAGACGCCATCGTCCGCGCGCTTTCTCAGGCCCACGCCACGCTTTCAGTTGTGGAATGGGGAACCCACGGCCAGATTCTGGACCGCTTGGGCAGCGTCGCCAAGAGCGATGCCTGCGTGCCCGGCGGACTGGTGATCCGCAGCCACGCCGCCCTGCGTCGGTTACTCGACGTCGCTCCGCCCGGCGAGCATTCCGAGCCGGACGACCAGTGGGTCTGCCGCCTCGCCGAAGCGTGCCGCAACCATTTTGCCACCACCTACGCACTGGCAGTTGGACCGTTGCCCGATCCCGATCCCAAAGCCGTCGAAGCGAAGCCAGTCCACTTCGCGCTGGCCGGACCCGCAGCCACGCAAGCCCGATCGATTCCCTCCGCCAGCCACCCCGCGCTGGCCAAGACCTATTGTGCCAACTGCGCTGGACCTGCTCCGTTTGCACCTCGCCCAATAGGAACCTATCCCAGAACTGCCGCTGGAACCCTGTGCGGCCGGGAAATCACAGCATCTCCCGAGGTTCTGGGACCGGCTCTAAGAACGCCGGGCTGCCACGGGAAGGGCAGGACGCCCCTACCCGCCGCCGAACGTGGGCAGAATGCCAACTTCGCTCTGCGGCCCGACCGGGCTTTCCAGGCCCCGCGGCGCAAGCTTCCCGTCCACGGTCACCAACACATGGGGATCGAGCTTCCCGTCGCGATGAATCCGCGACGCGATCCCCGGATAGATCGCCTCCAGGGAGCAGACCACTTCGGCCACGGTTGCCACCGACACCTCGGCGTGTCGCACTCCGCCCGTCAGTTCCTGAAACAGAAGCGGAATCGTCACCTTCGCCATCAGCCTGCTCGGTTCCAGAGTTTTGTCACGGGATGGGCAGGAGTCGTGCGGTCGCGCCGTCTACGACGCGCCGGTCGGCTGCTGCTTCTTCTTCGCTTCCATGGCACTCTTGAGCATCTGGAGTTGCCGCGCGATCTGCCCGGAATGTGGATTGAGTTGCGCCGCCTTGCCTTGGCACTCGATCGCACTGGGGTAGTCGCCGCGGGCGTAGTGCACGCGTGCCAGCGTGTCGTAGAAACTGCTGTTATTGGGCTCCAGTTCCAGCGACTTCTTCGAGCACCGCAGGGCTTCCTCCAGATCGCCTTCGGTGTTCGCCAGCAGCCATGCCAGGTCGTTATAGGGCCCCGGCCGGTTCGGCTGCTCGCGCATTTCCTGGCGCATTTTCGCCGCGGAGGATTGGATCGCCTCGGTCACCTTCATACCCAGCGGGGGAGCACGGGTGCGCTGAATTGCCGTGCGGCAATCAATACGTCCACGTTCGAAGCGTCGGCCGTCAGTGCCTTTTCCAGGGCCTCCCGCTGACGCGCCAGCTCGCCCTTCCCCAGCCAATGACAGGCCCGGTAGTAGTGCATCTGGCCGGCGTAGAAGGAGAGATTCTCGACCGGCAGTTCGGTCTTCTCCGCCTTGGCTTCCTCGAGCACCGCCACCACGTCTTGAAGCGCCTCGGCTGCGCGCAAATCGTGCCCTTGGTCGTGCAGCATTGCCGCGAGCACTTCGCGCGCGGCCAGTGCCATCACGTGCCGCCGCTCCAACTGCGCGACCACGTAGGCGCATTCCTGCTCGGCCCAGGTGAACAACCCCTGAGCGACCAGATACCGTGCCACGTCGAAGTGCCGATAGACCGCGGTTTCGCCCCGGCCGGGATAACACCGCCGCGACTGTTGCACCAGCGCCTCAGACTCTTGCGTCTTTCCCTGCTCCGCCTTGGCGTGCGCCACAAGGTAGAGCAGCTTGGGACTTGAGCTGACCGGCACGCGGAAACGCGTCTCCATTTCCTCGATCAGTTCCCACGCCTTCTGCCGCACCAGGAACTCGGCGAGCTGCAACAGCGATCTTGAATCCCCCTTTTCCAGGGCAAAGAGCTTGCGCAGTTGCTGGATCGCCTCGTTCTTGCGCCGCGCCATCCAGCCGTGCCACGTGTTCGAGCAACAGCGACGTGATGATGCTGGGAGCGGTGCGCGACGGGCGGCGCTCGAACTCGGCCAGTTCGTCATCGACTAGCCGCTGCCACACCGGAAGCGAGTCCGCCGGAGCCGCCGCCTCCAGCCAGGTGCGCAGCCAACGCGCTCCCACGCGCCGCGTCGTGCCCAGGTGCTCCCGCACGACGCCGGCCAATTGCTCCCCCGGAGCCTGACCCGTCGGTACTTGCTGGAGGACCTCCATGGCGGCGTACTTCGAGAGCCGCTCGGAAACCTCGAAGCGGACCAGCCGGCAGAGCACAGCCACACCCTTCCCGCCGCGCAGCGCCGAACTGGCGAATCCGCGCCAACCGCGAGGCCCCGTCCAGGTCCCGGTAGTCCTTGAGCTGCTGGGCAATCTCTTCCGGGCCCAGTTTTGCAAGCCACTCCCACTGGATCAACCGCAGCAGATAGCGAGCCCGGGCCGCAACCTCCAGATCGCCTTGCTCGGCGGCCGTCTCCAAAGCCTCCAACGCCCCGGGTCCCAGCCGCAACAACTCCGCCTGCGCTTCTTCGCGCATCGGATAGTCGCGGTGCCCCAACTGCTCGATCCAACGCTCCGCTCGACCGTCGCGCTCCAGCGCAACGGCATCCCCCGCTCCGCGCAGCATCAGCGGCTCCCCACGAGGCGAGGGCAACTGCCGCAACCGCGACATGGCGACAGAATCGGAAGTGGCTCATCTCCTCTACCATAGCCCCCTTTGACCCCGCCCGCTAGCATCCGTCCCCCCGCCTCTGCGCCGCGGCAAAGACCGCTCGTTCGGATCAGGTTTCGTCGGGAACAATCCACTTGTCCAACACCGGCGCGCGAAACCGCTCGAACAGGTCCACCAATCGCTGCGGATCCTCCTCCACCAGCAAGAGCGCCCGATGCTCGGGCCGCAAGAAGTCTTCCTCCGTGGCACGATCCAGAAGTTCCAGAAGCGGATGGAAGTAGCCCGCCGTGTTCAGCAGTCCGCACGGTTTGCCGTGCAGCCCGAGTTGCGACCAAGTGAGCACTTCGCAGAGTTCCTCCAAGGTGCCGTACCCGCCCGGCAGGGCAATGAAGCCGTCGGAAAGTTCGGCCATGAGGGCCTTGCGCTCGTGCATCGAATCCACGACGCGCAGGTCGGTGAGTCCGCGATGGGCCAATTCCTTGGCCACCAGCGCCGCGGGAATGACGCCGATCACCTCACCGCCCGCAGCCAGCGCGGCATCGGCAAGGACCCCCATCAGCCCTACGTTCCCGCCGCCATAGACCACTCCCAACCCCCGCCGCGCCAATACAACGGCCGTACGCTCCGCCGCCTCGCGATACGCGGGCCGCGTCCCGTGACTGGAACCGCAAAAAACACACACTCGCCGCATGGCATCCTCTGGACAAGCCTTTTCCAACCATCCCGCTGCCAACCTTCTCCGGTCGCGCCGAGCAGCGACGCGCGGACACGCTACCGTTTCTTCTTCGTCGACTGCAAAGCCTGTTGCCACCGTTCGATCTGTTGCAGAGCACCAAGCGGCGTGGTTTGCTCCAGGCTGAACTGCCGGATTTCGTCCAACACCGGGTGATCGGCCGGCCCGAACAGCGTCAATTGGATCTGCGTCTTCTTGACGGGGGGCTGTGGCCTCGCCAACTTCACTTGCCCCAGGGCGTCGAGGTGCTCGTTCTCCAACTCGGCGAGAATATCCTTGGCGCGATCAATCACCGCGCGAGGCACGCCCGCCAGGCGCGCCACGTGAATCCCGTAACTCTTGTCGGCCGCCCCTTCGACGATCTTGTGCAGGAACACCACGTCTTCCTGCCACTCGCGGACCGCCACGTTCAGATTCCTGACGCCCGCCAGCGACTGCGCCAGGTCGGTCAGCTCGTGGTAGTGCGTGGCAAAAAGGGTACGGCAGCCGACGTGCTCGTGCAGATACTCGGCTACCGACCAGGCCAACGAGAGACCATCATACGTACTCGTCCCGCGGCCGATCTCGTCGAGGATCACCAGGCTCCGCGAAGTGGCGGTATTGAGGATTCGCGCCGTCTCAGTCATCTCCACCATGAAGGTGCTCTGGCCTCGCGTGAGCTCGTCACTGGCCCCCACACGCGCAAAAATCCGATCGGCGATACCGATCGTCGCTTCGCGCGCCGGAACGAAACTGCCGATCTGCGCCAATAAAACCACCAGCGCCACCTGGCGGATGTATGTGCTCTTGCCGGCCATGTTCGGCCCGGTGATCAAGAGTATGCTTCCCGCATCGCCCCCCGCAGCCGTATCGTTGGGCACGAACGTCCCGTCCGGTTCGATCAGGTCAAGCACGGGGTGCCGGCCATCGATGATTCGCAGCTCCGCCTCCTGGAGGATTTTCGGCCGGCAATAGTTCCGCTGCCGGGCCAATTCCGCCAACGCCGCCAGCACGTCGACTTGCGCCAGCGCCGAAGCGGTCGACTGTAGCCGGCGCCGCGCCGACAGCACCGTTTCGCGGAGCTCGAGGAAGAGTTGATACTCGAGGTCCTTCGACTTCTCATCCGCCGTGAGCACCTTCTCTTCGTATTCCTTCAGCTCAGGCGTGATGTAGCGCTCGGCATTCTTGATCGTCTGCTTGCGCAGGTAGTCGTCGGGCACCTTGGCGTGATGCGTATTGGTGACCTCGAGGTAGTAGCCAAAAACCTTGTTGTAGCCTACCTTGAGACTCGGAATGCCGGTCCGCTCGATTTCTTGCGCCTGGTACTGGGCAATCCACTGCTTGCCCCCGCGGCAAGCTCGCGCAAGGCGTCGAGCTCCGGCCGATACCCGTCGCGGATGAACCCTCCGTCGCGGGCAGACAATGGGCAGTCGTCGAGCAGGCCCGATTCCAGGCGCTCGCGCAGGTCCGCGCACAGGTCGATCTGCCCCTCCAGCGCGTTGAGCGTGTCGGTTCGCCGCGCGGTGAGCTTGGCCTTGATCGCCGGCAGTGCGCGGAGCGTGCGTCCCAAGAAGCTCAAATCGCGGGGAGTGGCCCGGCCGGTCGTCAGCCGCGCCAGTAGCCGTTCCACGTCGTAGATTCTGTGCAGCGCGTCGCGCAGCGCCGCAGCCAGCCCAGGCTCGCCCACCAGTTCGCCCACGCCGTCCAACCGCGCCTCGATGGCCGCCGGTTCGGTCAGCGGGCCGGCCACCCACTCGGCCAGCAGGCGGGAGCCCATGGCCGTCACCGTCTGGTCCAAGACCGCCAAGAGCGAGCCTTCGCGCCGACCACCGCGGATCGTCCGCGTGATCTCCAGGCTTCGCCGGCTCGCCTCGTCGATCTCCAGCGTCCCGCCCAAGCGGTAGGGGACGAGCCGGTCGATGTGATCGATCGACGTGCGTTGGGTTTCGGCAAGGTAGTCGAGCACCGCGCCCGCCGCGCGGATCGCCTGCTCGTCCTCGGCCGTGGCTTCAAAGCCGAACCCTTCCAGCCCCTGGGTGCGAAAATGCTTCGACAAAACCTCTCGCGCCGTGCCAAAGGCAAAGGCCCACGCAGGGCGGCGCGTGACCATCATCGCACCGTCCAAATGGCTCGGCAGGGGCGGGGCATCTTCGGCCAGGAGACACTCGGCGGGCGCAGATCCGCGCCAACTGGTCAGCCAACTGCCCTCCGGCAAAGGAGGCGGCGAGAAACCGGCCGGTCGACAACTCAACCCAAGCCACGCCTGCCGGCTCGCCCGGCGCCACGGCGGCCAGGTAGTTGCTTTGGCGCGGGTCGAGCAGCGCGTCGTCGGTCAGCGTACCCGGCGTGACGACACGAGTGACTTCGCGCCGCACGAGCCCCTTGGCCTCCCGGGGGTCCTGCACCTGTTCGCACACTGCCGCGCGAAAGCCTGCCGCGATCAGCTTGCCCAGGTAGCTCTCGAGCTGGTGGTAGGGAAAGCCGGCCATGGGGATTGCATTCTCCCCCTTTTCCCGGCTCGTCAGCGCGAGATTCAGGGTCCGCGCCGCCACCTTGGCGTCTTCCTGGAAAAGCTCGTAGAAGTCCCCCATGCGGAACAGCAGAAGTGCATCGGGACAAGCACGCTTGGCTTCCAAGTACTGCTTCATCATGGGGGTCGGCGCGGTGCTCATTCCGCCATGCTAACAGACGCCCGCGCGGCCCTGGAAGGGAGGGTCCGAAGCAGTGTCGCAGGCCGGCGGTGAGGAATCAGACCCCCGAGCCGCGTCTCAGCGCCGGCGCCGACGGCAGGACCTGCGGCGCTGCGAAGGCCGGCGTGGTACGCGACGCTCGCAATTGACCTCGGCCGTGCAGTCGCGACTGCCTGCCACGAAACGGCGAGTGCCACGTACGCCGGAATAACGCCGCGAGAACCGCCCGGTCGCAAGCAATCGAGCCACACGCGCTGGGACGAGCCCCTACTGCACGAACCGCTCTTCCTCTTCGTTGGCGTGCACCGTGATCTCGCCCATATCCTCCAGTCGGCGGATGATGTCGACAATTTGCTGCTGCACCTGCTCGACGTTCGAGGCACGCACCGGGCCGAGATACTCCATCTCCTCCAACAGCAGCGTGGCGGCGCGTTTCGACATGTTGTTGAGGATCTTCTGCTTCAGTTCCTCGCTGGCCCCCTTGAGAGCCATGGCCCATTGCGAGCTCTCGATGTTCTTGAGCACGGTCTGAATGTCGCGGTCGGTGAACTTAGTGATGTCCTCGAACACGAACATCAAACGGCGAATCTCGTCGACCAGGTCGGGGTCTTCCTGGGCCAGGTTTTCCAACAAGCTCCGTTCCGTAGCGCGGTCAATCACGTTGAGGATTTCCGCCACCGACTCGACGCCGCCCGCGTTTTCAAACTGCTGGCTCATCACGCTCGCCATCCGATGCTCCAGCCCGTTCTCCACCTCGTGGATGATCTCAGGACTGGTCTGCCCCATCGTGGCGATCCGCCGCACCACGGAAAGCTGCCGTTCCGCCGGCAAGCCGCTGATCACCTGCGCCGCCTGGTGCGGGGGCATGTGGGAGAGGATCAAGGCAATCGTCTGCGGGTGCTCGTCAATGATGAAGGTGAGCAGATTCTGCGCATCGACCTTCTGGAGAAAACCGAACGGCAAAGCCTCGATCGACTGCCGCACGTTGTCGAGCGTCGACGAGGCGTTCTTGCCAAGGGCCTGCTCCAAGAGCGACTTGGCCACGCCCAACCCGCCGCTGCCGCCCGTCAGCGCCGTGGGGTTGGCGTTCGCGAAGTCGCGAATCACCCCTTCTTGCTCTTCCCCGCTGATCGCGCCAGCTTGGCAATCTCGATCGACACCGCCTCGACCTGCTTTGCCTCCAGCTTGCTCAACAGTTGCGCCGCCTGGTCCTGAGCCAGGCTCATCAGCAACACGGCGGCTTTGCGAACGTCGGGAGTAGGCATGCCTTGAAATACCCCAATCCGCCACCCTTCCGGAATCCGCCAACTTCTCTTGGCGCACTATGAATCCGCTGCGATGGCGTTTCGCCGGGCGGTATCGGCTCGGGGAGCCAGCGAACTTGAGGTCAATCCCTGAGCAAGCCGCCCCCCCGCACGCTGGTGTCGGACAGGATTGCTGCACGGGGGTGGAATCGTCCGTCAGCTCGCCTCGACCTGCTCCCGCGACGGGGCCAGCCCAACTTCGAGCGACAAGGGCCCCCAATCGGTCTCAAAGCTGATCGAGATCGGCGTGACGTTCGAGGGGAAGTGGACTTCGTGGCTCGTGCCGGTGATCACGTTTGGAAGGCTGACGTGGAGTTCCAGTTCCTCCAACTGCGACTTGGCAGCCCCTGCCACCATGTTGGTCAGTTCACCCACCGCATCGAGCACGTCATCGTTGACTTCCGTAGCATCGGCCATCAGCATCGTCGAGGCCGCCTTGAGCGCAACTTCTCGAGAGAAGCTGAGCACCACGGTACCCACGGCCTTGCCAGACAACCCGATCACCCCGCTCACGCAGTGTTGAACGCGGCGGTCCACTTTCATCCGGATTTCGCCCCGCCGCGCCTCACAGGACAGCATCGTGCAGAATGCGTTCCGCAGCGACGACACGAAAGGGTTGATGTATTCAGCACGCATCAATGCGATCCTTGGCCCGGATGCTCCATTGGCTCAGCACGCCCCGCAAGGAATTCCCAGAACAGCACCTCGCGAGTCCCGATTCATGTACCCTTCAAGCGTAGGTCCGGTTTGGCGAACGTCAAATCGGACCGGGCAAAGATGTTATGCCGCGTCGCCCCCCCCCGGTCGCCGAACGACGATGACGCCGCGGAAATCGATAGTAGGGATCGGACATTGTGAATCGGTCTTGGACCGATTCATCCGCCGTCTGGGATCCGCGGCACGCCGAAAGCGATCTGACTGAAAACAGCCGGACATACCCCATGCTTCTGCCGAGGTATCGCAGCCTGCCGCTCCATGCGTAAGAAGCAACCAGTCCAACCACGCTGACGGCGAAACCACCCCGAATGGGCCAGAAGCAAACGCCCCGTGCCTATGACCCTAGGGGGTCTTCAATTCCCAAACCGCCGCTTGGCCAACGCACTCGTCGACCTCGATACGCACCCCCGACGGTCGCATACCACTGCGGGCTGCCAGATCCACGCAAAGGCGATGGCCTATGTGCCGTGCCAGCAACTCAGCCGTTGTGTTGGCCACCGGCAGCAACACGCAGTCGCGACGTGGAAACACCCAGCGGAGATTCTCGAACGTCGCCGTCACCTCGCGATCGTCCGCGATAACGCGAATCTTTGGGTGCTCGGTCGGCAGAAGCATGTGGTGGTCCAGCTCGTCGAGGATCGCGCGAAGCGTGTCGCGCAGTGCGACAAAATCCACGACGTACTGATTCTCACCAAGCGGTCCGGAAACCTCGGCGCCCACACGGTAGTTGTGCCCGTGCAGACGCTCGCACGTTCCTCCGTCAAAGGTAATGAAGTGCCCAGCGCTGAAGACCAACTCGTCCTTGGAAATGCGTACGCAGAATTGCTCCATGGAGCGGTGCCTCAACGAAGGTCGATTCGGGGTGCTTACCACGGTGATTATCCCCCGGCACGGGCGGTAAGACAATGCACACTTGCGGGGCGGACTAGCGAGCAGCCCGTGGCGTCCGATAGTAACCGTTCACAGGCCAGCCGGGGACTGGTCCATTTTTCGGCCCCCAAGACATCGTCATCACAATAGGCGCGTGACCGAAAACATGGACCTGTCCCCTTCGCTCCCCCGTGCGGGGACATTCAAGGAAGTCCCACAGGGACAAATCGCGCGACAATCGGGGCGATCTCTTCGTACGCATCCTCAACCACGTAGTGCCCAGCCCCCTCGAGCCGATGCACTTCTGCCTCGGGAAAGAAGTGCTGAAAGCGCTCGAGGAATTCGGGCGTGAAGCACCAGTCCCGCATGCCCCAGATCAGGCAGACCGGATGCTGCCGAAACCGAGCCAGGCCCGCCTCGATTTCACACAGCGCGCTATAGCTCGGATGCTCCGGACCGAGCGGGATGTCGCACACGAATCGGTACACCGCCTCGCGATTGGCCCAGGAGTCGTAGGGCGCCAGGTAGCCTGCCCGGACCGCCGGCGTCATCCGCTCGCGACGGCACATCGTCGTCCGCGCCGCCACGCGGGCAAACAGGTTCAGGCCCTGGACCGCCCATCGTCCCAAAGGCCCGTGCACCAACCGGATTGGCCACGGACACTTCTGTGCGCGGAAGGCCGCGGTATTCATGAGCACGAATCGAGCAAACCGCTCGGGCATCGACACGGCCGCGCCCATGCCGATCGCGCCTCCCCAGTCGTGCGCCACCAGCGTGACGTCGCGAAGATCGAGTTGATCCACCAGCCCCGCCAGATCGCTGATCCTTCGCGCCAGCCGATAGGGGTAGCGAATCGAGTCCGGCTTGTCCGACAGCCCGCAGCCGATGTGATCCGGCACGATCACTCGGTATTGACCTCGCCACGCCTTGATCAGCTCCCTCCAGTAGAAGGACCAGGTGGGGTTGCCATGAACCAACAGCAACACCGGCCCGCTTCCCTCGTCCAGGTAATGGTACCGCAACCCGTCGATCGTCAGCCAGTGCGACGCAAACGGGTATAGCTCGCGCCAATCGGTGTCCGTCATGGTTCTCGGGATTGGAAGGAAGGCCGGGATAGGCAATAGAGGCAAAGGGGAAATGGGAACCCCATTATAGGCACCGCCCAGCGGCGCCGATAGCGCCGTCGCCCCTCGCCGAAGACGGTCGCTTGAGCGGGTCCCCCCAAAGCCGCGCGACCGGGTGCCCGGCCGTCTACTCCGCGTTGGCCTTTTGCACCAGCTCCTGCCAAAAATCGCGCACTTGGCGGTGATCCTGCAAGACCTCACGGCGCTGTGGGGCGTCGTCGAGTTGGATCTGCCGCGCACGTTCCATGACCCAGTCGAGGAAGAACTGCGCCGCCTTGCGACTGATCCGCTTCTCGTACCCCACTTCCACGTAATACGGAGCCGTCATGCCGAAGCGGTACGCCTTTCCCTGGTCCACCGCCGCACGAATCAGGAACCAGCCGCTCTTTTCGAAACGGACCTTCAGCGGCCGAGCGGCCTTCGCATACTCGTCGAAGCGGATCTCCTGGTCCACGCGGCCATTCTTGATGATCTCCAGGTACGTGACCGGTTCGCGCAGCGAGATCGATAGCGCGATCTCCAACTCGGCCGGGCCTTGCTCCTGGAACACGTAACCCGGCATTTGTCCTCGTACCGAAGGCTGCAACAACGGCCCGTTGGTCACCACGACGCGTCCGGCGCAAGCCGTCCCACCATTTCTCGTAGCTCAGAGGCCCGTCCAGATGCACGTACACGCGGTTGTATCCAACCGGATTCGGATCCGCTCCCGAACCGCTCCCTGCACTGGGCGGGATCCGTAATCCGCACTCCAACAACCGGAAATACACCTCCTGCGACCACTTGGCATTGCCCGACGGCGTCGGATAGAGTTTCAGATCTCGGGCCTTGCCGCCCGTCTCCGTAGCGACCAGCCGGCTCCGGCCAATCTGGCCGTGAGCCACCTGCACCGAGTCGACCTGCCCTAGGGCCACGAGCATGGGAAGATCCCAGGCATAGGGCCGGCTCACGTCGACCCACGCACCCGGATGCTTGCGTGCCGCCTCCAAATAGCGAAGCGTCGGCGGATACTCCGCATCGGCCTCCCCCAGGTTCATCGGTCGGGGAAGATTCAGATAAAGCAGCGTCCCGCCGGGACGCGTCTGCTGACCCGCCATCAAGTGGCAGAACCGCTCTTCAGGTAGGGCCACCAGCGTCTGACGTGGCAGCGAGCCTTTCGTCCACTCGTTGCGCGCGCTGGTCCATGTCGTCAACGGCACCACGTGCAGGTCTTCGGAATTCATCACCAGTTCGATGTCCCGGGCACGCCGCTGGACGTCGAGGTCACCGCTGTACCACCCCGCCGCCGCCATGTCCACGCCCCGCACCATCTCCACCTGTTTTCCGTCGTCGGCATTGCGGTTGATCGTGAAGTGGCCCGTCACCACCCGGTATTCCGGACCGCGTTCCATCTCGAAGGTATAGTTGCCCAAAGGAAGCACAAGGGCCAGTTGGCCAGGCACGACAAAATGGTCATCCCAGAATGGCGTGTCGCGCACCAGACGTGGCCGGCCCGACGCGTTCTTCAAATGCATCCGACAGGCAATCGGCTTGCCCGTCTGCTTGTCGGTCACCGTAAGTTCCAGTCGCCCCTCGTTCGCCGTTGGATTCCGGGGGGCCGCTCCGCCGGATACCATCAAACACGCCATCCCCACCAGGTAAAATACTCTCGGGGAAAGCGTTCGCACCGAGGCCATTTCAGTTCCCGCCTTTGCGACAACGCACTCTATGGGAAAGGATTGTTACTAGTGTAGCATCTTGCTGCTACTTTCCCTGCTCCAAACCGGCCTTTAGAATGGCCGACAGTGAGCAGTTGCCAGCTAAACCGCCGGCGGAGGAGTCGCCGCAACCCCCATGACTGAAGACTACTACGAGGTTCTCGGCGTTCCCCGCAACGCCTCCCAGGCCGACATTCAGAAGGCCTTCCGTGAGCTTGCGCAAACATCACCCCGACATGAACCCCGACGACAAGACCGCCAAGAAGAAATTCCAAAAGATCCAAGCGGCATTTGACGTCCTGAATGACCCCCAAAAGAGGGAAATGTACGACCGGTACGGCAGCTCGTTCGAGGCGATGGGAGCCGGTGGACCTCGAGCCGGCGCCTGGAAGGCCGGACCAGGGACCGGATCGGGGCCGGGCAATCCGTTCGGCGGCTTCCAATTTGAGGACGTGGACTTCGGACAGTTCTTCGGCGAACGCTACGGCGCCGAGCCCGGCACGGGCAGCGCCGGTGGCTTCTCCGACCTGTTCAAGCAGTTCCGGCGTAGTTCAGGCGCGCGCCGTGGCGGCGCGGGCCGCTCGCGCCGCGGGGCCGATCTGGTCCACGAAGTCTCCATTCCCTTCACGACCGCGATTCTCGGCGGCGAGATCCAACTCACCATCGGGCGTCGGGCGGGACACACGGAAACGATCTCCGTGAAGATTCCTGCGGGCATCGAAGACGGCAAGCGTATCCGCCTCCGTGGCCAAGGAGAATCATTCGGAGAGGAAGGGACCGCCGGCGACTTGATTCTCAACGTTCGCGTCGAGCCGCATCCGTATTACCAGCGCCGCGGCAACCATCTGGTCGTTCGCGTCCCGGTCACGCTGGCCGAGGCCGCCTTGGGAGCCAAGGTCGACATCCCCACCTCCAAGGGAACTGTGACCATTCAGATCCCGCCCGGAACTTCCAGCGGCACGAAGCTCCGCGTGAAGGGCTACGGCGTCGCGCCCAAGAGCGGTCCGGCGGGCGATCTGTTGGCCGAAGTGCAAATCATGCTCCCCAAGAACCTCGACGACACCGCGCGCGAGTGGATCCGCCAAATCGACGCACGTGCCGTCCAGAATCCTCGTCAGAACTTGCGCTGGTAGACGCGTGCGCCGGGGCAAGGGGCCGTGCCGCGCCGGCCGGAGTCGTTCGGTCCGCCGAACTGCCCCCGCGGCCTCGGGAGGATCCACCATGACCGACCAGCGATTCGGGCCGAAGTATCGCGTGCGTAAGCAGGCCGACTTTCGCCGCGCATACCGCTTGCGCCATCGCCTCCGATGGCCGACTGGTCGTTTTTGGCGCAGCGAACGGGTTGCCCCACGCGCAGTTTGGGCTTGTCCGTCTCGCGTAAGGTCGGCAATGCAGTGTTCCGCAACCGCTGGAAACGACTGCTCCGCGAGGCCTTTCGCCTGATGCGCGACCGATTGCCCGTCGGCCTCGATCTGGTGATCGTTCCCCGTCAGAACGTCGAGCCAAAGTTGGACGAACTAAGGGTTTCGCTCGTCCGCCTGGCCTGCAAGCTGGCGGATCGAATCGCGGAGCGTCGGCGATGAACGGACTAGCACGCATCGCCCGAGTCCTCTGGGGCCTGCCCGCGGCGATTCTCGTAGCCGTGGTACGTGTCTACCAGTGGACCCTCAGTCCCCTGGTCGGCCGCGAGTGTCGTTTCCACCCTACCTGCAGCAACTACTTCATTCTGGCGGTCCGCAAGCACGGGGCGATCCGGGGGACATTGCGCGGATTGTTCCGCATTGCCCGCTGCCACCCCTGGCATCCTGGGGGATACGATCCACCCTGACCGCCCCTGGCGCGATTCACATCGGCGCGATCCACATCGGCAGGAGTCGCCTCGGGGCGAGGCGCCCTCGGGCGCCGGCAAGAGTTCGGCCCACGCCAGCCGAGCGCGCACGTGTAGGGTGCGGTGCCTACCCAACCGCTCTTGACCCCACAGCCACAACGCACTATCTTCCCGCCCTCGATTACCTTTCTCTCGTCGGTTCGGCCTTTCGGCCTCGCGCGCGTCGGAATCTTGCGGGGCCGGGCGCGCCCGGCACATCGTCGTGTTCTCTGGCCAGTCACGGCAAGGAGCATGGGAATGGTCTTCTCCCGTCGAACGCTGCTCTTCCTCAGCTTGCTCGGTCTGGGCGGCTGTTCGAACTGGCACGGTTTCTCCTTGCGGTCCCAGAGTCCCGATAAGCCGGATCCGGACAGCGCGAAGTCCACATCGCTCGTGGGCGATCTCGCCGTGCCGTTCAATATGTTCCCGGTGATGATTGAGAACGTGGGCCTGGTGACCGGCCTGAACGGCACGGGGAGCGATCCCAAGCCGTCGCCGCAGCGACTGGCACTGCTGGCGGAAATGCAGACTCGCAACGTCACCAATCCCAACTCGGTTCTGGCTTCGGGCAATACTTCACTGGTGCTCGTGCGGGGGGTGATACGACCGGGAATCCAGAAAGGCGACCGCTTCGACGTCGAAATCCGCGTTCCCTCACAAAGCGAAACCACCAGTCTCCGAGGCGGTTTCCTCCTCCAGACCGATCTGAAGGAGATGGCGGTAATGTCGGACAACGTGCTGCACAGCGGCCGCACCCACGGCCGCGCCGACGGCGCGGTGCTTGTCGACCCCTCGGCCGATCCGAAGAAGGATCGCATTCTCGCCACGCGGGGCAAGATTCTCGGTGGCGGACTGGCGATGCAATCCCGCCCTTTGGGCCTGGTGCTCAAGCCCGATCACCAGTCGGTCTTCAACTCGGCACGGATTCAGGACGTCGTCAACAAGCGATTTCAGGTCTTCGACAAGGGCATGATCAAGACTGGAGTGGCCAAGGCCAAGGACGACAAATACATCGAACTCAAGCTGCACCCTCGCTACAAGGACAACGTCCAACGCTACATGGCCATCGTCCGATCGATCGCCCTGCGCGAATCGGAAACCGAGCGCAGCGACCGCCTGGCGAACCTCGAAAAACAACTGCTCGATCCCTTGAGCGCATCGCGCGCCGCGCTGCACCTCGAGGCGATGGGGGGAAAGCAGGGAATCGACGTCCTCGCGCACGGCGTGCAATCTGCCGACCGCGAGGTGCGATTCTACGCCGCGGAGGCCCTTGCCTACCTCGACGACACCCGAGCGGCACAGCCGCTGGGCGATGCCGGCGCAATGTGCCCGCCTTCCGCGTCTACGCTTTGACCGCACTGAGCGCCATGGACGATTTCGCCGCGGCCGAGCAGTTGCGGGAGCTGTTGCACGTGACCAGCGCCGAAACGCGCTACGGTGCATTCCGTTCTCTCTGGGCAATGAACCCCAACGAGCCGGCCATTCGCGGCGAGCAGTTGGGCAACCAATTCAGTTACCACATCGTCCAGACCAGCGCTCCGCCGATGGTCCACGTCACGCGCAGCCGCCGCCCCGAGGTCGTCCTCTTCGGCCGCGATCAGCGCTTTACCGCGCCCTTTACGGTCGAGGCAGGCAACCGCATCGTGGTCAGCGCCAAGACCACCAACGAGGTCATCGTCAGCCGATTTGCTCCCAATGAAGCCGATCAGAAACGCGTCGTAGCGAACTCGCTCGACGCCGTGATCCGGGCAATGGTCGAGTTGGGGGGCACGTATCCCGACGTCGTACAGGCGCTCCAGCAGGCCAAGGTGGCCGGTGCCATGGCGGGCCGCTTCGAGGTCGATGCCCTGCCCGAGTCCGGCCGCCTCTTCGACCGCGTCGCCGACGAGGACGACGCCAAAGAACAAGGACGACGCCAAGAGACAAGCAAGCCGGCAAGGATGCAGCGAAGGCCGAGCCCGCCGCCCACAGCCCGTTGCCCGACCTGTTTACTCACTCTGCCGATCACAACTCCGACGAGCGCCCGTCCGAAGCCGCAGCCCCCTCCAACGACCAGCCCGCGCCCAAACCGAAGAAGTCCTTCTTCGCCAAAATGATGGGACGCGGCGACAAGTAGGCAAAGCGCCCCCACCGGGGAGGTTGTGAGGGCAGGGGTCGAATAGTAAAATGAGAAGTCCCTCCTCCGTTTTGGTGGACCTCCCGCTCGTCGGTTGGCGTAAATACAGGCGGAACCTGAGAGCCCGCTTCGCCAGACTAGTGTAACGCCTCGCCGATCGATCCCTGCGTGACCCTGTCACCAGGCCGTCGCACGGGAGGCCCGAAGCCAGGGCGTTGGGGCCGGCCGTGCCAACCGTTCACGAGGCAAGGCATCGCTAGACCAGCCGCCGTCACCGTCAGGCTCGTTTCTCCCCACGCCGCCCCATGCTCAAGGCCCTGGAACTCCTCGGTTTCAAGAGCTTCGCCGACAAGACGCGGTTCGAGTTCCCCTCGGGAATCACCGTCGTCGTCGGGCCGAACGGCTCGGGCAAGTCGAATGTTGTCGACGCCATCAAGTGGGTACTCGGCGAACAAAGCGTCAAGAGCCTCCGCGGCAAGGAAATGGCCGACGTGATCTTCAACGGTTCCGGCGCACGCCGGCCGATGAATACCGCCGAAGTCACGCTCACGTTCGATAATTCGGCCAGTGTTCTCCCCATCGACACGCCCGAAGTGCACATCACGCGGCGCGTGTACCGCAGTGGCGAAGGGGAGTACCTGATCAACCGCCAGCCCAGCCGCCTCCGTGACATTCGCGATCTCCTCTCCGGCACCGGTCTGGGCACCCAGGCCTACAGCGTCATTGAACAAGGAAAGGTCGACGTACTCCTCCAGTCGTCGGCAAAGGACCGCCGCGTGATCTTCGAGGAAGCGGCGGGCATCAGCCGCTTCAAGGCGAGAAAGATCGAAGCCCTGCGGCGGCTGGAGCGCGTCGAGCAGAATCTCCTCCGCCTCTCCGACATCGTCGACGAAGTCGACAGCCGGCTGCGGAGCGTCAAGTTGCAGGCGGGCAAGGCGCGCCGCTACCGGCAATACACCGATCGCCTCCAGGAACTCCGCACGCAGGTCGCCCAAGTCGATTGGCGCCGCCTCACCGAAAAACTTACCGAACTCGAAGCGGAAATCGCCGCGCTCGACCGGGCAGCGCGACGGCGCCGTGGCCGAGGCCGAATCGCTCGAGGCCGCACTGCTCGAAGCCGAGCACACGCTCGACGCCGTCAGCGAAGCGCTGCGCCAGTCCGAAGTCAGCGCCGCCGCCAATCGCGAGCGGATCGCGGTCGCCGAATCGACCATCGAGCACGAGCGATCCCGCTGCCGCGAGCTCCAGCAGGAGATCGAGCGGCATCGCCGCCACTTGGCCGAGTTGCGCGCCCGCGCCGGGGGGCTTCGCCAGCAGGTCCAGGAAACCGGCGATGCCCTGGGCTCCGCCGAGGAGGAGCAACGACAGGTTGCCCGCCGCCTCGGCGAAGGTGAACGTCGGCAGAGCGACCTCCTCGCACGACTCGACCAACTTCGCGCCGAGAGCCAATCGCGCCGCGCGGCGCAGACCGAGCAGGTCCGGGCCTTGACCGCGATCGGCAATCACGCCAGCGCCCTGGAGAGTCAGGCCGCCGCCGCCCTGGCGGCGCGAGACCGCACCCAGACCCACCTGGCGGAATCCACCGCGCAACTCGACGCGCTGGCCGCCGAACTCAAGGGACTGGCGGAACATCGCGACCGGCTCGGCCACCGCGCCCAGACCGGCCAGGCCCAGTGGTCCGCCGCAGCCGACCGCCTCGAAGACCGCCGCCACGAGCGCGAAGGCCGCCAGGCCGACCTCGTCCAACTCCAGCACCGCCATTCCGCCCTCGCCGAGCGCATCGCCGTCCTTGAGGAACTCGAGAAGCGATTCGAGGGGCTCAGCCCCGGCGTCAAAGACGTAATGACCCTGGCGCGGCAGGGCAATCTGCCCGCGTTCCGCCAGGTGCGCGGGTTGGTGGCCGATCTGCTCCGCGTGAGCGTGGAAGCCGCTCCTCTGGTCGAAGTGGCCTTGGGCGAAACGGCACAACATCTTGTCGTGGGCCCCGGCTCGGCGCTGTTGGAACACCTCCAAGCCGAGCCCTACCAACTCACGGGCCGCGTCGGTTTCCTCTGGTTCGACCCGGCGGACGCTCCCACGCGCCCCGCCCCCAATCTCGACGGCAAGCCCGGTGTTCTCGGCCGCGCCGACCGTTTCGTCGAGACCGAACCCGAGTACGAACCCCTCGCGCGCCGACTCCTCGGCCGCACTTGGCTCGTCGAGCGGCTCGCGGATGCGGTGGCATTGTCGCGCGCCGAAGGGCGCGGCATGAGCTTCGTCACGCTCTCCGGCGAGCACCTCGCCGCCGACGGCACCCTCGGCGTCGGCCCGCGCCACGCCTCGTCCGGCCTGATCTCGCGCCGCAGCGAACTGCGCACCCTCCGCACGCAACTCGCCGAGCTGGCGGCGAAGGTCACTCAGGCCCAGGCGGCCGTTGTCCGCTTGGACCAGCAGATCGTCGAGGACCGCCAGCAAGTGGAAACGCTCGCGGCCGACTACCAGAAGGCCGCGGCCGAACTGGCCCAACACGGCCACCGGATCACCGCCGCCGTGGAGCGCCGCGTCCAGCTCGACCGGCAGCGCGAACTGTTGCAGGAAGAACTCGCCGCCATGGCGCGCCAGCACGACGACGCCGAACGTTCGCTGGCCGAAGTCTGCGCGCGCAAGCAAACCCTCGAAGCCGACCTCGCCGAGATAGAAACGCAACTCGGCGCCCTGGCCGATCAGCTCCAGCGCCTGGAAGCCGATCGCCAAACGCACGCGCGGGAAACCATCGAGGCCAAGGTCGATCTGGCCAAGAGCGAAGAGCGGCTCCGCAATCTCCGCACCCGCATGCGCCAGTTCGAGGAGACCCAGCAGGAGCGCCAGCGGGCGATTGCCGAAAGCCAGGAAGAGCTTGCCCAGTGCACCATCCGCGCCGAGCAGTCCGAGCGTCAGATCCTCCGCGCGGAGGCCGAGGTCGCCGAGCTCTACCTGCAGAAGGAGTCGTTCGGCGCGCGCACCGCCGAGCTTTTCCAGCAACGCGAGTCCAGCCAGGCCCAGCGTTCCACGCTCAACGCGGAGGCCCAGCGCGCCGCGCCAGGGCGCGTAAGCTGGACGAGAAAATCCACGTCCGCGAACTGGCCGCCAACGAGGTGCGCCTCGAACGTACCGCCCTGTCCGATCGCCTCCGCGACGATTATGGCATCGAACTGGCACAACTCGAAGACTCCGCCACCGTCGAGGAACAGCACCAACGCGAGGAAGTGCAGAAGGAGATCGACGAGCTTCGCCAGAAGATCAACGGCCTCGGCAACGTGAACCTCGAAGCCCTCGAGGAACTGGACCAGCTCGAAACGCGCCACTCAACGCTCGCCGGCCAATACAAGGACCTGGCCGACGCCAAAGCCTCGCTCGAACGGATCATCGACAAAATCAACGCCGACAGCCGCCGCCTCTTCGTCGCGACGCTGGAAACCGTGCGCGAGCACTTCCAGCAACTCTTCCGCGATCTGTTCGGCGGCGGCCACGCCGACATTGTCCTCGAGGAAGGCGTCGACATCCTCGAAAGCGGCATCGAGATCGTCGCGCGGCCGCCGGGCAAGGAACCGCGCAGCATCTCGCTGCTCAGCGGCGGCGAGAAGACCCTCACGTGCGTGGCGCTGTTGTTGGCGCTGTTCCGCAGCCGCCCCAGCCCTTTCTGCGTGCTCGACGAGGTCGACGCCGCGCTGGACGAAGCCAACATCGACCGCTTCACGCGCGTCCTCCAGGGCTTCCTCACCTGGACCCAGTTCATCATCGTCACGCACTCCAAACGCACGATGACCTGCGCCACCACGATCTACGGGGTCACGATGCAGGAATCGGGCATTTCCAAGCAGGTGTCGGTGCGATTCGAGGACGTAAGCGACAACGGAGAGATCCGTCTGGCTCCCGCCCAGCCCGACGCCCCGAGCACCTCCGCGGGCGACGAGGAAACTCAGGCCGCCTGAGGCCGCCCCGCTCGGCGGGTCCCGCCGCTTCTCACCGCGCCGCGACGCACGCCGGACCCCCGCACTTTCGACAAACCTCGCCGATTCCGCGCACCCGGTACAATCGCCGCCATCGTTCTGACCGGAGAAAGTTTCTAAAGTCTTACGCGCGGGACGAATCGAAACTAATCTTCGGAAGGCTTGTCCCGGCGCAGAGGGTGCGTGAGCAGTATGCCGTACGCGGAACAGGCCGCGAGGGGGGACACTGCCAGCCAGGCCGTGCCTGTTCGGCCGTGCGATCCGTATGTGCACGGACCGTCTGCAAGTCTCTCTTCTCCGCTCCGTCGGTGTCGCGGGGTCGTATCGGGTAGTCGTGTGGATTTGCGGTAGAGAGGTTGGAACACGCGCTTCTCTATTTTACGGATTTTCACTGACTTCCGGATGCCCCGGCTGACCGATAAGGTAAGTGTGGCGCGGATCAGAGGGATCTGAACCACCAGCCAACGTGAAGCGAGTAACGCCAGGCCCCGACCCAGATGTTTGCGGACGGCCGACCGGCTCCGCAAGCCGGCTCGATGGAACGACGGACGGCCGCGCGTCCGCAGACAAGGGGCCCTGAAGTTCCGGTCCGAGCGGAGACGTCCGACCGGAACGCCGTGGAAACCAAGCGAGTGAGATATCGGAGAGCCTGCAATGAAGGTCTTCACAACTGGTCAGGTCGCCAAGATCTGTAAGGTGGCCCCCCGCACCGTCAGCAAGTGGTTCGATTCGGGCCGGCTGAAGGGGTACCGCATCCCCGGTTCGCAAGACCGTCGCATTCCCCGCGAGTACCTGATCAAGTTCCTCAAGGAACACGGGATGCCGCTGGGCGACCTGGAAGACGAGGCCATGGCCAAGGTCCTGATCGTCGCCCAGGACCAGATCCTGATCGAGAACATCAAGCGGGAACTGCCCCTGGAGCGTTCGTTCAAGGTGGCGGTCGCCGCCAGCGGTTTCGATGCCGGCATCCAGGCCGAAAGCTTCCACCCGGATTGCATCATCGTCGACTTCTCGATCGGCCGGACCGAAGCGCTGCAGATTTGCCAGAACCTGCGCCGCAACGCCGAGTTCGCCGAAGTGATCCTGATCGCCTTGCTGCCCGACGACGGCAGCTCGACGAGCTTCGATCGCTCGAGCATCAACGAGACGTTCAAGAAGCCGTTCGACGCGGCCCTTCTTGGCCGAACGTCTGCGGACGCTGATCGGTGCAAAAAAGGAACTCGTCTAGATCGAGACTCCTCCCCGAGGAGTTCTCTCGCCTAATCAACAACTCGCCGGTTCGATTAACCCGTCGCGGTCAGACCCCCGCGACGGATAATCCTTCCTCCCCGCGTTGGTTCGCCGCTTCGCGTCGAACCAGTTCCCTTCGACGCCGCTTGCCGAAAGTGCCGTCGCCCACTTCTGCGCCTGCTGCGCAACCTGCCTCCGCCAGCCGGAGCCGCGCCACCCTCGCCCCTCCGACATGCGGCGCGCCGCCAACTTCATACCACCCAGCCCGTACGTCAGGCAGCCCTCTGCCTGACAAATCCGAAGCCTTCGCGAGCCTTCCCTCACCCTGGCAACCCGATGCGTCGAGGCCTCCGCCAACATGGTAACCCGACGCGTAAGCGAGGCCAGCCACACGGTAACCCGACGCGTAAGCGAGGTAGCAACACAGCAAACCGAAGCGTCAGCGAGGGACTTCACAAGCATTCGAGCCCGTAGCTCAGGCGTGCGGTCCCCGCCTCGTGTACTCCGGGATCGCATACCCCGACTCGTGAATCCCGCATCGTGCGCCACCGCGGGTGTGCCACTTGGTAGCCGCCGCTTCTCCGCACTACCATCGCCCTGTGCATGTCCGGCGGCGGACAAGCAGTGCAACAAACCGGCCGCTCCCTCCAACAGCTCCAACCACTCTGGTGAAACGGTTTACCCACTAATCTCGCGATTCCCGCGCCGCGAACGGTTACCGCGACGGCAAGCAAGGTCTGTAGCTAAAGCACCCAGTCAAAGACCAAACGCGGCAGCCCCACCCCGATGGCAAATCCGTAAATCGCGTCAAACCAGATCACGCTCAGAGCATTGGCCACGTAAATCAGGATCACCAGCGGATAACTCAGCACCGCTAAGGGGTTGAGCCGCCGCGCTGCCTCTCCCGCCGTGCTCCACAAGTTCGAGGCGTCCTGATTCGACGGAAACGCATGCATTCCGATCGAGATCCCCAGCCAGAGCTGGAAAAGCGTCAACGGGTCCGAACGGTTGAAGACGTGAAACGGCACAAACGCAGGGAAGCAAAACAGCACACACAACAACGAATTCACCAGAAACGGACCCACCGACACCAGGAACGTCGACGTGAAATCGTCGACCGGTTCGTGGATCACGTACCCCGCTGGGTTTCCCAGACGGAAAAAACACACGTCCAGCACCGCCACGTGCCGCAAGCGGCAGAACAGCATGTGCGCCGCCTCATGCACAATCACGCCCGGAAACGTCAGGATCGAAATCAGCCAGCCTGGAATAATGATCATCGCTTGCCGCCTTCCTTGCTCCAACCGTTGGGGAACCGACGGTGAAACTCCTCCTGTTTTATGATCTCACGCGTATAAAGGCGATGAAGGATCCGCTGCCGGTACTCCTCGAATTCGGGGCCGTTGCTTCGCTGGCTGGCGGATTCCAGGAGCTTGAGTGCTTCTTGCTTGTCCGACTCCTTCCCGCTTTTCGCGTATTTGCAGGCATACGCGGACGCCACTCCGGCAATGGCTTGGGCATCGCCGGGGCTTTGCTTGAGCAATTTCTTTTGTTTGGCCAGGAATCCCTCGTAATCTCCGGAATCGAACGCTGCCCCGGATTCGGCGTGCAAGAGCGTCTTGTCCCGGACCGTCTTCAGTCCTTCCGGCAGCGCCTGCCCGCATCGCCTCAGCAGCGGTACCGCCTCCCCTGACCGATCCTGCCGGCACAGCTCCATCCCCTCCAGAAAATTCGCCAAATCCGCCAAGGTGCGGTCCTCGGGCACGTGCGATGCAGCTGCCTTCATCCATACGGCGGCAGCCGTCATGTCTCCGGCTGCCAAGGCCCGACCCGACAACCGCGATTCCACAAAACCGCGAAAAAACCGCAGATTCGTGGCGAAGGAAAGGATCGCAATCGCCACCAACCCCGCGAGCGAAAGCTTCACCCATCTCGGAAACGGTCTGCTCCGCAACCGGCGCGTGCAAGCCTCGCAGACCGGAAGCCCAGCCAGTAGTTGTAGTTCCTGATCTCCGCTGTCTGCCTCGCAGTTCCGGCACACGGTCGGGTCAATCTGCGGTGACACAGCGCCCTCGGTCAGCTCCCCTTCGTGCTGCGCAAGCCAAGTGTTTCCACACTCCTCACACAGCGAATGCCCGGCAACCGAGAACATCGCGTTCATCGGGTTGCGCCGACCGCACGCTTCGCAATCCACCTGCTTCATCACTCATCCTCCGCTCCCCAACCGAGGTTTTGCCTATCGCTTCTACACCCTCTGTAACGGCACGAAAGACCGCGCGCCGCGTGGCCCTCCCAAGGCAATTCCCGCGTAACGCCGTCCCACTCCCCTGGCGCATGCCCCCTTCTTCACGGGAAGAACAGCACACCGAATGGAGGGAACATATCAACCATCCTCGGACTCGTCGAGAAACAACTCACGGTCTCGCGCAATTCCGGCTGCGCGGCGAACCGTGGCGGCAACACTTCACGGCTCACGGTCCCGGATTCCCCGGCACCAAGGAAGTCTGCACGCCGATCGCTAGTTCGTCGGGCCCGCGAAAACCCGCTTGATCTGGCCACCAGCCACCGATCCAACCAGCTCGATTTTCACCGAGTGAGTCCTTTCCTGGGTTTGGGTCTATAACGCCGCGCGTTAGCATGGATCGCAGGCTTCAGACCCGGGAATCTTCCCAAGGCACCCCTTCGATGCGACGCACCAACCGCACACGCCTCGTTACCCCCCTGCCCAGCCCTCCGCTGGCGGCCACGACTGCGGCGCCCTGGAAAGGCCCCCTGGCTCTTGCCTCCCTGGCCGTGCTGGCCGTCATCCTAACGCTTGCTCCCTCGGCCCTGGGTCCGGGGATCACCTGCGATGAGCCGTACCACGTAGCCTATGGAAAGCGCCTGGTTTGGGCCCTCCGCCATCAGGGGCTCACTTTTTTCACGCCACGACAAATCGCCGAGAACTTCCCCTGGCGACCGGATGGCCCTCCCGCCCACCCCCCGCTAGGCAACTGGATCCTCGGCCTGACTCACCACCTCTTCGATCCGGAACCCGACAACCTCGCCGTCGTTTCCGTTGTCCCCGCACGGTTCGCACCCGCCATCGCCTTTGGACTGCTGATATTCCTCGTCGGTTGGGCCACGGGCCGGCGCGAGGGTTCGCTGGCCGGCACGGTCGCGGCGGCGGCGGTGATGCTGGTGCCACGTGTTTTCGGCCACGCCCATCTGGCGGCGCTCGACATGCTGACGGCTCTCACTTTCGTGGCCGCAGCCCTGGCGATTACGGAAGCGCTGTCGCGCCCGTCACGAGGGTTCCTTTTTGCCGGGGCCGGAGCGATTTGGGGGTTCGCGCTTCTCACGCGATTGCACGCCGTTCTCCTGCTACCCCCGGTCGTGTGCTGGTTGTTCTGGCGTCTTCGGCGTCGAGCGTGGGTGCCGCTTGCCTGGTGGCTGGGTTCTGGGGCACTCGTCTTCTTCGTGGGATGGCCATGGCTTTGGATCGCGCCTGCCGCGCATCTCCGCCAGTTCTTCGCCACCGCCACCGATCGGGCCGCAATCCACGTCTTCTACGCCGGCCAGGTGTGGGCGGATACGCAGGTGCCGCGACATTTCGCGCCGGTGACGTTCCTGACCACACTCCCACTCGGCCTGTTGGGGCTCGGCCTGGTGGGAATTTGGGCCAAACGGCGCGATGCGACCGATCCCGCCTTCTGGCTACTCATGGGTTCGCTGGTCTTTGTCCTCGCAGTCTTCTGCCTACCGGGCACGCCCGTCTACGATGGCGAACGATTGTTCCTGATGGCATTTCCCCTCTGGGCAACGGCCGTGGGCGTTGGAGCGAAGCGGCTCCACGAAGTGGCGCCCCTTCGCGCCTGGCCTGTCCCAACGAGAACCGCCGCGATTTCCCTCTTCGTCGCCCTGCAGGGAACAGGGCTCGTGCTCTATCATCCCTATCAACTCAGTCATTACAGTCTGCTGGTGGGAGGGCTGCCGGGTGCCGCACGACTTGGTTTCGAAGTGACCTATTGGGGCGATTCAATCAACGAGTCGCTCTTGGAGCAGGCTGCCCTCCGAGCCAACAAGACCCCCATTGTCTACGCGCCGAATCTCGCCCCCTTTCAAGCCCCCATGGTCGGCGCTTCCTCCCCGTCCATCACCCGCAGTGGAAGCCAACTCGTGGCCTGGGGGCAAGTGCCTGCCAACGCCTTACGCGACGGTCGGTACGGAGTGCTCTATCACCGTCGCGCCGACATGGCCGGCGTGCCGGAGCCGCTGCGCAGTGCCCAATCGCTTGTGGAAATCCAGCGTCAAGGCATCTGGCTAGCCCGACTTGTGGAGCTCTCGCCGCAGTCGGTCAGGGGCGAAGCAAAGGAATCCGCGGGCAGCCCCCCAGCAAAGTAGGCCCTCGACCCGCCCCTCGACGCCTGCCTCGATCCGGTTAAAATGGGGAGGATTTCCTTGGCCGCGCCCCGAGCCTTCTCCCGAGAGCGAAGATGAGCGAGTTGAGCCATTTCGACTCCGAGGGGGCCAGCCGGATGGTCGATGTCGGCAGTAAGGAGATCACGGTCCGCAAGGCCAAGGCCAGCGGCTCGGTGCGCATGCAGGCGGAAACGCTCCGCCTGATCCGTGACCGCGGCGTAGCCAAGGGAGACGTGCTGGAAGTCGCGCGCCTCGCGGCAATCATGGCTGCCAAGCGAACCGCCGGCCTGATCCCTCTCTGCCACAGTGTGCCCCTGGACACCGTGTCCGTGACGTTCCACTTCACGAACTCGGTCACCCTCGGGATTGAAGCCGAAGCTCAGGCGACGGCGCGTACGGGTGTGGAAATGGAAGCTCTCGTGGCCGTCGGCGTGGCAGCGTTGACGGTCTACGACATGTGCAAGTCGGTCGATCGGGCAATGACCGTGGAGCAAGTTCGACTGGAGGAGAAGTCGGGCGGGCGAAGCGGCCATTTTGTTCGAAAGACATGATCCGCCTCTGCCGTTGGTCCTCCCTGGCATCGCCATGCCTTCGTGCTCCACGGTCGTCGGGAAAGTATTGATGAGCCAAACCAGCATGAGCTGCCCAACCACCCAGGATCGGCTCCGCTCCCTCTACGCCCCCATCGCCGCAGACCTCGCGGCAGTCGAGGATCGGCTCCGCCAGGAGTTGCGTAGCGACTTCCCCTTCATCGACCAGCTCGTGCAGCACGGCTTCCGCCTGGGGGGCAAGCGTCTGCGGCCGGCCCTCGTGCTGTTGTCCGCGCGGGCCTGTGGCACACTCCGCCCGGAGCACCATACCCTGGCTGCTGTCGTCGAACTGGTCCACACAGCCACCCTGATCCACGATGACGTGCTCGATGAAGCCACGCTGCGGCGGCACCTGGAAACGATCAACGCGCGTTGGAACAACGAAACCAGCGTGCTCCTCGGCGACTACCTTTTCGCGCGGGCCGTCTGCCTCTCGGCCTCGCTGGACAATACCTATGCCAGCCGCGTGCTGGGCGAGGCTTGCCGCCTGATGTGCGAAGGTGAGTTGCACAAGTCGGTAGCCGCGGTAACTTCGAGATCTCGGAACCCGAATACTTGAGCATCGTCGGCGGCAAGACTGCCGCGCTGTGCGCCTGCTGCTGCCGCCTCGGTGCCCACTACGCCGGCGCCGAACCCGCCTTGGAAGAGGCCCTCGCCCAGTTCGGCTATCAGCTCGGCGTCGCGTTCCAGATCATCGACGACGTGCTCGATCTCAAGGGAAGCGAAGCCGTCGTAGGCAAGTCGCTGGGCACCGACCTCGTGAAGCAAAAACCCACACTTCCCTTGATCCGCCTGCTCGGCGAGGTCAACGGCCGCGATCGCGAGCAACTGCTCGCCATCCTCCACGCACCCGACGACCACCGCCTCGACCGCCTGAAGCCCTACTTCCAGCGATACGACGGCGTCTCGTATGCCCAACAGCAAGCGGTGTTGCACGTGCGGCGAGCGAAAGACCTGCTC
The DNA here is from genome assembly GCA_963736495.1 of Pirellulales bacterium. GTDB lineage: Bacteria > Planctomycetota > Planctomycetia > Pirellulales > Thermoguttaceae > CAVTPL01. The sequence continues at coordinate 503,021 of CAVTPL010000007.1, forward strand.
GCGAGTGCCCCGGCCACTCCGGCCCGCGAAACCCTCGGGCAACTGGCCGACTTCGTCGTCACGCGCCAGCAGTAGCTGCCGGCTCACCGGGCCCCAAGCACACGCCTACGCAACCCTGCGTATCGCCCCCCCAGGCCCTTCGCAGAATGTGTCCCCCTCCGCTCACACGAGCAGCGATTCCAACGACGGACACTCCGAGGCGGGCACCATCTCCTTCAATTGCAGGCCAAGTTGGAAGAATCCGGCCCCCATCGGACTGAGATGCTTGGCCTGGGCACGTACCCACTTCATCTCACCTTCCCAACGGAACCCCAGCATCACTTCCTCCACCGGACGCGGTCCGTTAAGCACCAGCGAGACTCCCAGCGTCGTAAACTCCTTGGTCACCGCAGCGAACGTCTGCGCAATCGCCGGCTGATTCTCGATCACGGGAATCACCAGTGCCACGAGCGTCAGGTTGACGCGGTGCTCGGCGCGCGGCCCGTCGGCCAGATTGCGCAGGTCCGGGCAGTTGCCGTTCACCAGCGAGAGCATGAAGCTCTGCACGGCATGCTCTTTCTTGTTTCGCGCGCTCAGCAATGCCATGATCTCAGACCTCCCGACCTGCAATACTCCCCGGGAAAACCGGGCCATGATCCCCCGTGGCCACGAGACCGCCCATCCGGAAGCAGTTCTCCAGCGGGCTTGAAGGTTTCCTCGGAACATTCCAAGTATAGGTCGTCCGCCGTGGGGCGGCCGTAGTGAATATGCCGGGGGGGAACCACAGAATCGAAGCGGTAACCGTTCACGGCCAGCCGGGGACTGGTCCATTTTTCCGCCGCAAGGCTCCCTCGTCACAACAGCCGCCTGACCGAAAACTCGGGACCTCTCCCCTTCGCTTCCCCCCGCCGTGAACGGTTACATCGAAGCGTCTTGCACGCCGCGAATCCCGAAGACGCAAGATCCACCTCGGGAGGAACGTTCCGGGGCACCGTCACTCGCCTGCGCCTTGGCGATTCGGACCGCCGCCGCCGTTCAGCCGTCGTCACCTTCCGGGGCCTGAACTGCCTGCGCGTGCCTGCGATTCGGCAAATACCGCCTCGCTTTCACGCGTCAGCGGCGGGCCGAAACAGGCTCGGGCGATCGGTACCCGGTTCTCTCTAGCCGCGCAGGCTTGAACACCACCGTCGCTAGGGGCGGCAGCACCAGCTCGATCGAGGCCGGTTGGCCATGACTTCCTTGGGCCGAACCTTGGATGCCCGCGCCGTTGCCCATGTTGCTCCCGCCGTAGTACATCGAGTCGCTGTTGAAGACCTCGTCGTACCAGCAGGGCTTGGGCACCCCGATCCGGTGGTGGTGACGCGGGACGGGCGTGAAGTTGCAGCAGACCACGAGGAAGTCGTTGGGGTCCTTCGCGCGCGGACGAAGCGTCAGCGTGCTTTCCTCCCAGTTGTGGCAGTCGATCCAGTAGAAGCCGCGAGCCGTCGAAATCGACCTCGTACAGGGCCTTCTCGCGACGGAACAAGTCGATTGCAGATCGGCCATGCACTTCTGCACGCCGCGGTGCGTATCCCACTCGAGCAGGTGCCACTGGAGGCTCTGGTCAAAGTCCCATTCGTTCCACTGGCCGAATTCGCCGCCCATGAACAGGAGCTTCTTGCCGGGATGCGTCCACATGTAGGTGTAGAGCGAGCCGCAGGTTGGCAAACTTCTGCCAGAGGTCGCCGGGCATCTTGTCCAACAGCGAGCCTTTGCCGTGCACCACCTCGTCGTGCGACAGCGGCAGGACGAAGTTCTCGTGGAAGGCGTAGATCAGGCTGAACGTGAGCTCGTCGTGGTGATACTTGCGATGGATCGGCTCGTGGTGCATGTAGCTGAGCGTGTCGTTCATCCAGCCCATGTTCCACTTGAGGCTGAAGCCCAACCCGCCCAGATACGTCGGCCGCGACACGCCGCCCCAGGCCGTCGATTCCTCGGCGATCGTCAGCACGCCGGGGAATTGCAGGTGCGACTGCTCGTTGAACTCCTTGAGAAGCGCGATCGCCGCCAGGTTCTCGCGCCCGCCGTACTCGTTGGGGATCCAGTCGCCCGTCTTCGCGGCTGTAGTCGAGGTAGAGCATCGAGGCCACGGCGTCGACGCGCAGCCCGTCGATGTGGTACTTGTCGAGCCAGAACAGGGCGTTGGCCATCGAGGAAGTTGCGGACCTCGTGGCGGCCGTAGTTGAAGATCAGCGTGCCCCAGTCGCGGTGCTCGCCCTGCCGCGGGTCGGCGTGCTCGTAGAGGTGCGGTGCCGTCGAAGAGCCGCAGGCCGTGGCCGTCGCGCGGGAAGTGCGCGGGCACCCAGTCGAGGATCACGCCGATGTCGTTCTGGTGGCAGAGGTCCACCAGGTACATGAAGTCCTGCGGAGTGCCGTAGCGGGCGGTCGGGGCAAAATAGCCCACGATCTGATAGCCCCAACTGGCGGAAAGGGGATGCTCGGCGACGGGCAGGAGTTCGATGTGCGTGTAGCCCATCTCCTTGACGTATTCCACCAGCATATGGGCCGTCTCCCGATATGGGAGCCAGCGGGACGGATCGTCCCCCGGTCGACGCCAACTGCCCAGATGGACTTCGTAGAACGACAACGGCTGCTCGAGCCAAATCGTCCGCCGACGGTGCTCGATCCAAGTCTGATCCCGCCAGTGATAGCGGTTTACATCGACCACCTTCGATGCGGTCCGCGGCGGAATCTCGGAGCCGAAGCTCAGGGGATCAAACTTCTCGAAGGTGTGGTCGCGATGTCGGATGTGGTACTTGTAAAGCGTTCCCTCGCTCAGGCCCGGGACAAACAGCTCCCAGAACCCGCCGGGAATGTGCTTGCGCATCGGATGACGCCGGCTGTCCCAACCGTTGAAATCGCCCACGATGCTCACGCTCGTCGCATTGGGGGCCCAGACGGCAAAGTTTACCCCCTCAACTCCGTCCACGGTCCGCAATTGGGCGCCGAGCCGATCGTAGAGCCGCCAATGCCTGCCTTCGTTGAGCAAATACATGTCGTATTCGGTCAACAGCGGCGGGAACGAATAGGGGTCGTGCATGGTAGTTCTCTTTCCCCCCTCCTCGGCGGCACGGATCATGTAGCGCGAGCTTCCATTCCCCGGAGGTACCGGACAAATGGCCTCAAACAGACCGGCCGGATGAACGCGTCGCATGGGCAGCGCGGCGTCACGGTGCGCCGGGTCGACCACCCACGCCTGGTTCGATTGGGGCAAAAACGCGCGCACGGCCAACGCGGTTCGTCCCCCTTCCGTCACCTCGTGCGGTCCGAGCAGCTCAAAGGGGTTCTCCGATCGGCCTTCAACCAGTTGTCCAACTTTGTCCAGTGGCAGCGTCGTTCGCACACGAATCTCCTTGGGGGTCACACCATCGCGCCGCTTCCGCGGCCTGTTCTGTCTTCCATCTCGTCCCTGAACAAACCGGCTCGACTCTCGTGCCTAATCGGTCGAGAGCTACGAGCAGCATCGACGGTCCGTCTGCGCGGCACTGGTTGGCAACCAACCCCGGGCACGCAACCACGCGTATCAAAACTCCAGCCATCAGGAACGCGCCAGGTGAGCTGATACGCCTCGCACGGACCACCACTCCGCCATTCGTTGACCAGCCCTCCGTGTCAATGCGATGAATCGATCCCCAATCCCTCGCGCGAACTGCGCCAGGCGGTATTGTATGCCGCGAGGTACCGCACAGGGACTGGGGGAAGCCTGCTCGTTTTGCATCATGTGGGACGGACCTCGAACCCCGCCATGGACGGGGTCAAAACGAATGGTTCGGCAGTCCACCTTGTGAAAACGCAGTGCACGTTCCACCCTCTGCCATAGATCCAAGTGCTTCACCGGCACCATCTCGCCGAACCGCTCCCACCGCCAGCCATTCCTTCGCCATTCCGCCAATCCATGGCGAATCCCCTCGCGCACGTACACGCTCGGGGTCATAAGCACCACGTGCGACGGCTGTTCCAGAGCCTCGAGTCCGCGAACGACCGACAACAGCTCGAGTCGCTCTCCGCGAGTCTGCGGCTCCACCTCCTCAACCTCCAACCGCACATCCCCATCACCCGAGCGGAGCATGAACCGCCAGTGACCAACATCCGACTCGTCGGTCGCTTGCGAGAACAGAAAGTAGTCGCGGCGCGGATGCCTTCATGGATGCAAACCTTCTATCGATTGGGGTTTGCGTTGACCTGTCACTCATGTGCACATCCTTGGGACTGGCTCAGGGCCGAACCCGGACCTGCCGCAACAACTTCCCGCGGCCGGGGAGCCCATGCGTAGCAAACAGGTTTGGGATCGAGTCTAAGGCAAACACCGCCTAGACGCGGTCCGTAGGCCTAGCCTCAGCCTTCGCCAGCCAGTCTTCTCTATCGACAATTATGACCCATACTCCCCACGTTATCCGTTTTATGAACTGTTTTGCCGTGAACTGTTCACGTTTCACGCCCGCAACTTCGGCAATCTTCGCCAACCGCCGACACCGCAGCCTGGGGCCGAGATGTCTCAGCCAACAGTTCCCCTCAGGCTGTGGCATGCTTGGCACTCCGCGCAAGAGAGCCAGACACGGAAAGCCGACTCGAGCCGAAGATTCCCGCCACGGGCCCGACTCACAGCGCGCTGCGCAGCGGTCGGACGGCAGGGCGGCTGGCTCCCATGACCCCGAGTAGGTGTTGCCAGCTCTGCGGTGAGCCCGGCGTGAGCCGCCCGAGCACGCGTGCCACTTCGGCCCCCGTAATCTCCGGCCGGCTGGCCGGAACCTGGTCGAGGTGGAATAGGGCGAGGATCGCCGCGCATGCCGGCGCGAGCGCCTCACTGTCGATGCCCAATTCGGTCAGGCGAGTCATCGTGGTCTTCGGAAATCGCAGTGCGAGTTCGCCGAGCAACATGCCGTTGTGCTGGCCTCCGCCAGCCACAAGGATTTCATCGACCGTGGCCTCCTCCGGTAAAAGACGGCGAGCGGCCAGGGCCACTCCATCGGCGAGAAAGTGAGTGGCGGTGCAGAGCAGATCGCGGATCGACCAGCCGTGGTCGACCGCCATTTTCATAGCGTCCAGCAGGAAGCGTTCGGGCCGCACGCCCCGCGAGTGCCATCGGGGAAGCGGCCGCCGAAAATACGGATCGGCCAGCCAGTGGTCGAGCAGCGCATCGATCCGCCCTCCTTGGACGGCGAAACGGCCGGCCGGGTCGAAGGCTTGCTCCCCCTGGCTGAAACGCTGCGCCAGCAGGTCGAGTAACGCCATTCCGGGCCCAACTTCGAACGAGAGAACGGGAGTGCTCCCCCGGCGTCGCTGGACCTTCGGAAGATACGATATGCGGAGCGTTCGTCCAAGGTCCAGCAGCAGGCGATGGAACGTGGGATGACGCAACAGGGTCCACGCGGCCAGGGGAGCAAGCGGGCCTCCTTGACCACCCGCAGCGATGTCGCGGGCCGCAAAGGCGTCGATGACGTTCAGCCCGGTCCTCTCCGCCAGCCGAGCAGCGTCTGCCAACCCAAGATAGGAGTCCGGGCTGCTCTTACCCGGACTCCACCATCCCGGATCGATCACCCCAACCGCCAGCACGCACGTGGGTGCCAGACCGGCATCGTCGAGTAGCGCCTGGATTACGGAGGCCTCGAAATCGGCCAGTTGAGCGGCCAGCGTGCCGATGGCCTCGATCGCCCCGGCAGACTTCGTCTCGCTTTGGCCGTCGGTCAACTGGGCATAGGTCACCGCCAATTTGCGCGGCGTCTGGGACCACGTCGAGCCGAGGATCTCCGGCTGCACGTCCATGCCCTGCCCCAACGCTGAGACGAGAGCCGCACTCACGCGGCGGCAATCGGCCGAGACCTCCACGCCAATGACCCAACGGCGCGGATCACTCGCGCTGAAGCGATCCGTACGCAAGACGGTGGCCATAGTCTACGGTTCTCCCGCCTTCGCGATTAGACGTCGAATACGCGGCCGCGCAAGGGTTCGCCCCGCAACGCCCCTCGACCCGTCCCTTCGGCAACGGGCCGATTCTCCCTGCGATGCCGACCGCTCAGGCCACCATGCGCATCTCCGGCACAACGCCGGTGATTCCAGCGAGGAATTCCTCGAAGATCCGCAGATCGAGGGCGGAAGCGGAATCGGCTTCGGGGTGAAACTGGGTCCCCAAGGCGAACCAGTCGTCACTCACGCTCTCGATCGCTTCAGTCACGCCGTCGGGGCAGCGTGCCGTGACCGCGAAACCGGGAGCCACCTGGTCGATGGCCATGTGGTGCAGACTGTTGACGCGGATCTCCCCCTCCCCATAGACACGCTCCATCAGGGTTCCAGGGACCACTTCCAAGGCGTGGCGATGCGAGGGGTCCATGGAATCCGCGTGCGGGATCGCCTTGGGAAGATCTTCCGCAAGGTGATAGAAGAGGTTGCCGCCTTGGGAGACGTTGAGCAACTGCATTCCTGCGCCAATTCCCAGCACGGGCATGCGTCGCCGGGCAATCAGCTCCACGAGCCGCCGGTCGAAATCTTCGCGCCGCGGCTCGAGCAAGCGCATCGAGGGATGAAGCATGAATCCGTCGCGGCGCGGATCGAGATCGGCGCCCCCAATGAGCACCATCCCGTCCAATAGCCCGAGCAGCCGGTTCAAGTCGTCATCGTCCTCCAGGGGCGGAACAATGACGGGGATTGCGCCGGCCTTCACCAGCGCCTCGTAGTACCCTGCACAAAGGAACGTGAAAGCCGGGGTATCCCTCCGGGCCGCGCGGAAATCGGCGTTCAAACCAACAAACGGCTTCGCGTTCATGAACCACTCTCCTTTGGCACGTCCTGTGTCCACTAAGATCGGAATCAGCCCGACATCACATCCGGCGTGGACCGGCAAGAAGAAATGGAGTGCCAAAGGGAAGGCCGATGTGCGGCGAGCAGCCGCACGGCTCGAGTCGGTTGGGGTTCGTCCGTCCCTGACGCCCACTCCTCGTGCAAGTACCACCGGTGAGTGGCGTCCCGCTTGGACGCACACCGGCGCGATGTCCCTATCGATCGACCTTGCGACTCGCGATTTGACGGGTCACGTCCGTGTGAGCAGCAAGATGAGCGGAGTTTAGGTGTGCCCAAAGGGCTTGGCAAGCAAGGAGAATATTTAGGGGTTGTAGAACGGCAAAGCCACAAGGTCTTGTATTGCTAGCACTACTAGCTATGTGGGTCACCACAGTTGCACCCTTTTTTCCCGCCCGACTTTACCCCCGCGAAGCGCAAGTATCCTGAGGGGTCTTGATGCCGCCAACCATGCCTGAGCATTCGGCGAGCGTGGAAGGCATGCGCGGCAGTCACCGTCCCGTCCCCCGATTTTCGCATAGTTTGCCCGCGATGCAATACCGAAACGTCTGCCTGGAAGCCCTGGCTTACACGCTCCCCGACGAAATTGTCTCCTCCACCGAGATCGAGACTCGCCTGGCCCCACTGTACACGCGTCTGCGACTGCCGGAAGGCCGACTGGAGTTGATGACCGGCATAGCCCAGCGGCGATTCTGGCCCCAAGGCCTCCTGCCCAGCCACGCCAGTGCACTGACGGCCCAAAAGGCGATTGGCGCCGCGGGCATCGATCGGCAACTCATCGGTGCGTTGGTCCACGGCTCGGTCTGCCGCGACCATCTGGAACCGGCCACCGCCTGCGCCGTGCACCAGCGTCTTGGGCTCTCCGGCGACTGCCTGCTTTACGACGTCTCCAACGCCTGCCTGGGCTTGCTCAACGGTGTGGTCCAAGTGGCCAACATGATCGAGCTGGGGCAGATTCGAGCCGGACTGGTCGTAGGCACGGAAAGCAGCCGTGCGCTGGTGGAAAACACCATTCGCCGCTTGAACGCGGATTCGTCGCTCACGCGATCCGACGTCAAACTCGCCGTGGCCTCGCTTACCATTGGTTCGGGCAGCGCGGCGATCTTGCTCGTGGACCGTGCTTTGAGCCGCACCGGCAACTCACTCCTCGGCGGCGTCGTGCGCTCCGACACGCAATTCTCCAAACTATGCCAGAGTGCGCCCGACGAAACCTTAGCCGGCGATTCCACCGGGCCGCTCATGTGGACCGATTCCGAATCCCTCATGCACGAAGGGATCCGTGTGGCCAAGGAGGCCTTCTCCCAGTTCCTCGGCCAGTTCGATTGGGAGCCTGATTCCCTGCAAAAGGTCTTTTGCCACCAGGTAGGGCGAATCCACCGCAAAATGCTCTTCGAGGCCCTCGGCCTCGATCCCGGCGCGACTTCTCCACCCTCGAGTTCCTCGGCAACACCGGCTCGGTGGCGCTGCCCATCACCGCCGCCCTGGGAATCGAACGCAACCACCTGGCCAAGGGCGATCGCGTCGCCCTCTTGGGCATCGGCTCGGGCATCAATGTGATCATGCTGGGTATCGATTGGCAGCGAAGCCCGCTCGACGCTCACCGCCACGAACCCCACGTTCATAGCGCCCCGCAAATCCCAGCCCCCATTGCGGAGGGGTAAAACGAAGGGATTCCAAACAGGGTAAGCTCGCGCCCCGCGGCAGCCTGCTCCCGTGGTATACCTGCTCCCGTGGTATAGATGCCGACGCGAAGGACCTTTTTCCCCAGCCGTGCATTCCCGATCGAAAAAACTGCGGGGCTTGCCTTGAGCCTGGGTTGCCTTCCAGACAATCTTCGCTAAACTAGATGGTTTCCACGGTCCGCTGGTCCCTCCCCTGGGGCCCGCGGTCGTAAGCTAGCGAGTCAATCCAGGTGTGAGCTGCCATGCCGAGGCCAGGACCGTCGAGGAACGTACGTAAGACCAACGCCAAGAAGCGCGCCAAGACCAAGGCACGCGGCAAGAAGAAGGACCCGCTGTTCATCGACGGCCAGCGTCCCCGCCCGGTCTACGTCGATTACAAAGACGTGGAATTGCTCAAAAAGCTCACCAATCGGCAGGGCAAAGTCATCGGCCGCCGCAAGAGTGGCTGCTCGGCAGTCAGCCAGCATGCCGTCACCTTGGCCATCAAGCGTGCCCGCTTCATGGCGCTGATTCCTTACGTCGGCGAGTAACGCCCCGCCCCTCGGGTCGCGTAGATCGCGCATCGGTCCTTAAGAACTTATCCCGGAACTACCGCTGCGGCTCTGTGCGGCCGGAAAATCGCAGCACTTCCAAAGGTTCCCGGATCGGCTCTCAAATCGTCCAGCCCGGCCGATAAGTCCGGCGCAGGTACCGATCCGCTTCGGGACAGCCCACGGCCTTCATCGACTCTGCGTCCCATACCAGCCTTTTTCCCACGCGGAAGGCCGCAATCGCCAGTAGGTTGTGCTCGACGAGCATGCCCGAGTAGTCGAAGTTGCACAACGTCGGCGCGCCCGTCCGGCAGGCGTGGAGCCATTCACGGTAATGCCCCAGCGACGGCGGAATCGTCTCCTTCGGCGGCCGGACGTTCTTGAACTTCTCTTCAGGCAGCAGGTAGCGGCGACCGTAATCGGCCAGAAGCTGCCCCTCATCGCCCACAAACAGCACTCCGATGTCCCACTGACTCAAGTCGTGGCCCGCCACGTTGGGCGGCCGCTTCCCTCCGTCATACCAGCAGAGTTTCAGGCCTGGCCGCGCGGCGGTCACCGGGTGTTCCCACCGTGCAGTGAGCCACTGCGGGTAGGTCTCGTCGCTCTGATATGCCCCCTCGGCCTCGACACTCAGCGGCTGCCGCAACCCCAGCGCCCAGAAGGGCAAATCGATCAGATGGCTCCCCATGTCTCCCAGGCAGCCATTGCCGAAGTCCCACCTCTGCTCCCAAACCATGCATCCGCCAAAGTACGACTTGTGGTAAGGCCGCTCCTGCGCGGGCCCAAGCCAGAGGTCCCAATCGATGTATTTCGGACAGGACTCGACCGCCTCCGGACGCGTGGTGCCCTGCGCCAGTCCCGTGCGGCCGCACCAAACGTGGACCTCGCGGACCGGCCCGATCGCCCCGGATTGGATCAGCTCCACCACGCGCCGGTAATTGTCGTCGGCGTGGATCTGCGTGCCCATCTGCGTGGCGAGCTTGCTGGAAAGATAGGTTTCGCGCACCCGCCGCGCCTCGTACACCGAATGCGCCAGAGGTTTTTCGCAATAGACGTGCTTACCCGCCTTCATCGCGGCCACGGCAGCCAACGCGTGATGATGATCGGGCGTGCTGATGATCACGGCGTCAACGTCCTTTTGTTCCAGCAGCTTGCGCCAATCGCGATATGCCTTCGGCTTGTGCTTGCCCCGCGCTGGACCTCCGGCCACGGAACTTGCTTTTTTCCCACCCTCTTGGGACTTTTTGCCCGCGGACGACTCGCCGCTCTCCAGCCACTGGGCAGTCTGTCCCAGAATCTCATCGTTGATGTCGCACAGGGCGACGATGTTCACGCCAGGATCCGCAAGAACCCCCTGCAAATTCGCGCGTCCTCGACCGCCCGAACCGATGATTCCCAAGTTGAGACTCTCGCTGGGCGAGGCTCCCTCGACAACAAGATGGGGCGCGGCAAAGCAACTGATCCCTGCGCCGACTGAGGCTTGAACGAACGCGCGGCGGCTGGTGCGATGGCGCATGGCGGTTTCCTCGTGCGATAGGAAGACTAGACGCGACGAAAGGCTCGCGGACGTCGCCCCCAAGCCTATCGCGGCAGACGGCCCGCGGCAACCGGCTACTGGAAGGTCGCCCCACGCACCTTAAGAACCTATCCCAGAACTACCGCTGCGGCCCTGTGCGGCCGGAAAATCGCAGCACCTCCAAAGGTTCTGGGATCGACTCTAAAACCGGCTTCTCAGGAGCGACGGAAAAGCCGCTTCGCACAAAACGCCTCAGTTGGTGAAAGCCGCTCGCACGTGAACGTCCGAAAGCACTACCACGCCCCAGACGCCGAAAGCCAACCCAAACACCCAAACCGGCAGACAGCAGGGATTCGGCGGACATACACACGAATAGGGTACGGTCGCCAACGCGCTGGCCAATAGCGCCAGCCCGTGCGACCGCAGCTTCTGCATGCGCAGCGCTCCCACCACGATCAACAAATCGAGAGCTGCACGCACGCACACGACCACGGCCCACAGTCCCTCGGCCAGTGGATTGGGCCCCAGCGGCTCGGGCAACCGCCATGCACGAGGCTCCGAGGCTGGCAAAGTCAACACCATGAGTTGCGACAACAACCCGAGCACACCGATGAGCAATAGCCCCAGGGCCGGCGCCGCTACGCGGCTGGCCGCATAGGCGCGGAGTTCCGGATCGATCGGTGGGGCAGGGGGCTGGGCAGGGAGCACATCCGGCGGTGGCTCGGTCTGGACTTCCCCAGGGTCTGCCGAGATGGGAGCCCCGCCGGGCTCGGGTACGATCATCGTCGTGCCGCACTCCGGGCAACGGGTTGGCCGCCCCGAGGTCTCGTCGTCGGTTCGCAGCAGGCGATCGCACTGAATGCAGCGGAATTCAATCGGCACGTTCGCTTCCATCCTTCCCCAAGAGCATCTTCACGACCGGTCCCGGAAACCTACTCGCCGGGCAGCGATTTCCCCATCGGGGCAAGCCGCCGCGGCCGTTCGGGAACAGTTGAATCCTGCACTGCTCCTGCAACGAGGGCGACCAACGGAAGTCCGGTTTCCCGGCACAGAAGGCTTTGATCTGTTCCACAATCAACAACGGCATCAATAGTACCGGTATCCAAGCGGTTTCCGCTCGCTCCCTTCGACGATCCCCACCTGCGGGCCAGAGTCCCTTGGAAGTCGGATTTGTCCGACCGCCTCGGGCACCGCACGGACCTGGACTAGCATATTGCACCGGTCGCGCGTGGGCTAGCCAGGATTGGGATTTCGGGCAAGGCCGACGGTCGCGGCTCGCCGCTAAGCACCAGATACGCCACGGGATGCATCAAGAGAAGCATCGGCACGAGGACCAACGCTGCCAGCATCCCGGTAGCCAACGAAAGTAGGGCTCCGATCAGCCAGCCGGCCACGTAAATCCCCAAGAGTGCGAGCCGATTACCAGCCGTCAATCGCTGGGAAAGAACCAAGGAGTGGATCGCTCCCGAGTCTCGATCGAGCAACGCGTAGCGACGTTGCGAGAACATCAGCCAGAAAATCACCCCTGGTACCACGAACAGCACGAGCCCCACGCTCACGAATCCCCAGGCAAGCACATCGGCCGCCACGATCCGAAACAGGTAGGGTCCGGCCGTAAACAGGTCATGGATGTCGGCCGGTGTGCCCCGCGCGACTTTGAGCATCACCAGACTCAGGCCAGCTTGCAGATATAAATACACCGTCAAGCAGACGATCCCACCCAAAACCGCGACGGAAATCACCACTTCCTCTTCGCCAACGATTGCGGCGACAAGGCACGCCGCCGCAGACACTGCTCCCACGATCGCGACCAGAATTGCCGTGGCCGCGAGGAAGGCCAGGATGCAGACCAGCCATTGCGATTGAAACGCATCCCACGTGGCGCGTGAGCACCTCGGCCAACTCCAAGCGACCGGCCCTGGGCGGTGCCTGCGCTGGCAGGCCAGCCGCAGCGGTCCCGCCGGGAGTCTCCGCGCCCCGCGATGGCTGGGCAACAGCCGTTACAGGTGCGCCACCCGACGATAGCGGTAATGGCGGCGACACCTGATCCTCCCCTTCGTCTGCCACTGGGAGCGATTCAGCAGGAATCCGCACAACTCCACCGCACCGCGGGCAAATCGCCCGCTGCCCTTCGCTGCCGTCCGGCGTGCGGAGTAGTTTGTCACAGGAGGTGCAACGGAACTCAATCGGCATGACCGGCCCCCGTAGGCAGTTCTCCCCAGCGGAGCACGCATGGGCCCAAACCCACATGCGTTCACCAAGAGGCGTTGCGCGATCCTCCGCGCAAAACCCCTCGACAGATGGGGAGACCTCGCGATCCTAACCGCAATTCGTCTCTCCGCCCTGGATCTTGGCCGCTGCGTGAGGAATCCCGAAGACGAGAACTCAGACGAGCCGCCCCACCCCGGACGATTCTCCCTCACCAGCCTCCCCGCCCGCCGCGGCAGTAACCGTTCACAGGCCAGCCGGGGACCGGTCCATTTTTCGGCCGCAAGGCTCCGTCATCACAACAGCCACCTGACCGAAAACTCGGGACCTGTCCCCTTCGCTTCCCACGAAAAGTCGCCGCGGGATAAGCGGTTCTGAATCAACTACGGCACCAGGATTCCCCGTGCCGCCCCAGTCTACCAAGCGGCCCAGGAGCCTACCAGAAGCCGCCCTGTGCACCAGTGCAGTGGCGCCGTTTCGGGGGCGTCCATTTCTGTTATTCTGTGCTCCGCCGACACCTGGTACGCTGGAGGTTGGCACCACGTCTTCTCCATCACTTTGAGCAGCATGCTATCCCCTTCCGAGATTCTAGGGCCTGACGGGCGTGTGGCCGCACGGCTAGACCGCTACGAGCACCGTGCGCAGCAGCTTGCGATGGCCGAAGCGGTCGAGGAAGCGATTCGCACAAAGTCCCATCTGGTGGTCGAGGCCGGCACCGGGGTAGGCAAGAGTTTCGCCTACCTCGTTCCTGCGATCCTCGCCTCGGCTTCAGCCGAAAACCAGGCGGAACCCCGCCGCCGCGTGGTCATCTCCACACACACCATCAGCCTGCAGGAACAATTGCTCCATAAGGACATCCCCTTCCTCCGCAGCGTCGTGCCGTTGGAGTTCACGGCGGTACTGGTGAAGGGACGCCGCAATTACGTCAGCCTCCGTCGCCTGGCCAATGCCCTGCGGCGTTCGGTCAGCCTCTTCTCTCAGGAAGCGGAGTTCGACCAGTTGCGTGCCCTGCGGGCTTGGTCGCAAACCACTGCCGACGGATCCCTGGCCGACCTCGACCACAAACCCCTGCCCCAGGTCTGGGACGAGGTGGCCAGCGACCACGGCAATTGCATGGGCCGCGCCTGCCCCCACTACAAGGACTGCTTCTATTACCGCGATCGCCGCCGAATCACCAATGCCCAAATCCTCATCGTCAACCACGCCCTGCTCTTCAGCGATCTCGCATTGCGCATGCAGGGCGCCAGCCTTCTGCCCGACTACGAAGTCCTGATCCTCGACGAAGCGCATACCATCGAAGCCGTCGCCAGCGAACACCTTGGCCTCGGGATCACCAGCGGCCAAATCGAATATCAACTCAACAAGCTCTACAACGACCGGACCAACCGCGGCCTGCTCGTGCATCACGGCATGGGCAACGCGCAGCAGCAGGTGATGGAATGCCGGGCCCAGGCAGACGATTTTTTTGCCAACGTCCACGAGTGGCTCGCGAGCCAGAGTGGGAAGACGGGACGCGTCCGCGCAGCCGGGCATCGTCTCCAATCGACTCAGCCCCACGCTGGAAAAGTTGGCCTCGCTCGTGCGCCAACACAGCCGCAAGCTCGACGAGCCCGCCGATCGGCAGGACTTCTCCGCCGCCGCCGAACGGCTCACCGGGGTGGCCGGCGAAATCGAACAGTGGAACGCGCAGAATATCCCCGATGCCGTGTACTGGATCGAGGAAAGCAGGGGCCGTCGCAGCCGGCGCATCGCCCTGGAGGCCGCGCCCATCGACGTCGGGCCCCTGCTGCGCGAGCACCTCTTCGAGAAAACCCCGACCGTCATCATGACCAGCGCCACCTTGGCCACCGCGCGCGGCTCTTTCGAGTTCTTCAAGTCGCGGATCGGCCTGACTCAGATCCAAACGCTCGCCCTGGGCAGCCCTTTCAACTACGAAGAACAGGCGCAATTGATCCTCCTCGAAGGAATGCCCGACCCCAGCGACAACGCCGCCTACGAGCGGAAGGCCGTCGAAATGGTCCAACGCTACGTGGCTCGGACCGACGGCCGCGCGTTCGTCCTCTTCACCAGCTACGAAATGCTCAAACGCGTCGCTGCCGCCCTCACTCCCTGGCTCGCCCAACAGGACCTCGCGCTGTTCAGTCAGGCCGACGGCCTGCCCCGTTCCCAGATGATCGACCGCTTCAAGGCCAACCCCCGGGCGGTCCTCTTCGGCACCGACAGTTTTTGGCAGGGTGTAGACGTGCCCGGCGAAGCCCTGCAGAACGTCATCATCACGCGATTGCCGTTTGCAGTGCCAGACCTGCCCCTGGTCGAAGCGCGGATCGAAGCCATCGAGGCCGCCGGCGGAAGCGCCTTCCGCGACTACCAGTTGCCCGGCGCCGTCCTCAAACTCAAGCAGGGGTTCGGCCGCTTGATCCGCACTCAGCACGACCGCGGAATCGTCGTTATTCTCGACCCTCGAATCCGCACCAAGCCCTACGGACGGCAGTTTCTCGACGCCCTTCCCCGCTGCCAACTGAAGGTCGAGACCGCCTGACGATACTCGTTCTCCCCCCGGGGCCATTGGAGGGACGTTTTCGGGTCTTTCCCCCCGAGAGACGCCGCTGGTTGACCAGCGAGCTAAGGCGGCTTACAGTAGAGGTTTGACGAGCCGCAGGGGGCTTGCGTTTGCCTGCCGGCGAGGCGATTTGGCCCGCCTTTCCTCCCGAGAACCGCCCAGCCCGGGAGGAGCGACACGAGCGGTAAACCATTCTCCTCTCGGCTTTTAGTGTAGTCACCGAGCGATCGAGCCAGCCGTCGTTCCTGGAAACGCGTTTCCCGACCGCGGCAATATCGCTCGCCCCAAGTGACGTCGGAACCGAGAGACACCCATATCGCCCACCGGTCGAAAGGCCGGCCGCTCGCGGGACCTTGATGCTTGCCAAACGTGTGATTCCGTGCCTCGACGTCGATCGGGGACGGGTGGTGAAGGGAACGAATTTCGTCAATCTCCGCGATGCGGGGGACCCCGTGGAGGTCGCTGCGCGCTATGAGAAGGAGGGGGCCGACGAACTCGTGTTCCTGGATATCACCGCCAGCCACGAGGGCCGGGAAATCATGCTCGACGTGGTGCGTCGCACCGCGGAAGTCGTCTTCATGCCCCTGACCGTCGGTGGCGGCATCCGCAACCTGGAGGACATCCGCGCGCTGCTCAACGCCGGCAGCGATAAGGTTTCGATCAACTCCGCCGCCTGTCGCGACCCCGAATTCGTGCGTCAGGCCGCGCGGCGTTTCGGGAGTCAATGCATCGTCGTCAACATCGACCCCAAACGCGTCATCAAGGACGGAGAGGAGTTCTGGGAGGTGCACATCAACGGTGGGCGGATCGGAACCGGTCGCGAGGTTGTCGCCTGGGCTCGGGAAGTGCAAAGTCTTGGTGCCGGCGAGATCGTGGTCACCTCGATGGACGCCGACGGTACCCTGGACGGCTACGATCTGGAGATCACTCGCGCCGTCGCCGACGCCGTTTCCATCCCGGTCGTGGCCAGTGGCGGGGCCGGAAAACCCGCGCATCTGGCCGAGGCCATCCTCCAAGGCGGCGCCGACGCGGCGCTGGCCGCCAGCATCTTTCACTTCGGCCAATTCACCGTTCACGAAACCAAACTGGTCATGCAGCAGCGCGGCATTCCCGTGCGGCTCTGACGCCGTCTCGCGACGAGGGAGCAGAACCGTCCCATGGCAACCACTCTGGATCCGGAAACCGGCCGACGCGTCGAGCGCCGCGAACTGGAAGTCGACAAGCTCTTCCGAGCCCTGGTCAAGCTCGAGGGCAGCGATCTCCACCTCAAGGCCGGCCGGCCCGCCCACATTCGCGTGGCCGGAACCCTCAAGCCGCTCAACCAGCCGGCGATCGACGAAGAGACCATGTCGCGGATGCTCTTCGAAATGGTCGACGCCATCCCGCGGCTCAAGGAACGTCGCCGAAGAATCCTCGAGGAGGATGGGGGAGTCGACTTCGCCCACATCATCGAGGTCGACGGCAAGACCTGGCGATTCCGCGTCAACATTCTCCAGCAGATGGGTAGCTTGGGGCTCGTCGCACGCCGCGTGAACAACAAGATCCCGAACTTCGAAGGGCTGCACCTTCCGCCCATTCTCGAGGACCTCTGCAAGTTCGACCAGGGTATGATCCTGTTGGCCGGCGTGACCGGCTCGGGAAAGAGCACGACGATCGCTTCCATGCTCAACTGGGTCAACCAGAATGAACGCTGCCACATCCTCACGCTCGAAGACCCGATCGAATACACCTTCATCGACGACAAGAGCCTGATCAATCAGCGCGAGATCGGCCAGGACGTCAAAGACTTCATGATGGGCATGAAGCACGCCGTCCGCGAAGACCCCGATATTATCCTCGTGGGTGAGATGCGCGATCGGGAAACGTTTGAGACGGCCATTCAGGCGGCCGAGACAGGCCACCTCGTGTTCGGCACCATCCATGCCTCCAGTGCCTCGAGCACGATCGGCCGCATCCTCGATCTCTTCCCCGCGGATCTCCACTCGGCCATTCGCAGCGCCATCGTCTTCAACATGAAGGCGATCATCGCGCAGAAACTGCTTCCCTCGATCCGGCCCGGCACCTCGCGCGTTCCCACTTGCGAGATCATGATCTTCAATCCCACGGTGCGCAAGCTGATCCAGGAGAGCAAGGACGAGAAGCTCCCGGACGCGATTCGCATTTCGGCCGCAGAAGGCATGCAGGACTTCACCATGAGTCTCAAGCGGCTTGTCGAGGACCGAATGATCGACCGCGCCACCGCCTTCGAGGTGGCCCCCAACCCTGAGGCGCTCAAAATGGCTCTCAAGGGCATCCTAGTCAAGGAATCCTCCATTCTATGATCCGCCGACTGCTGATTATGCTCCTCGTGTCCTGGCTCCTCCTGGCGGCGGGCGTGCCGAGGCGCTGGCTCAAGGCGTCGCACCCCAACTGGGCGAGGGCTGGAGCGGACCCGGTTTCTACCTCAATCTCTTCAAGCTCTTCGGCTCCTGGCTGATCTTTCTCATCTGGGTCGGCACAACCGACTGGGTCAGCCGCGATGCCGTCGCGCTCAAGCTCGACTACATGCGTTGGAACCCCATCGTCGCGGGCTCCTTCTTCCTGGCTTACGTCGCCCTCTGGCTCGTACCCATTTTCTGGGTTGGCCTGCCGCTGATCGTGATCTCCTGGCTCGGTAGCCTCATGGCCTACGTGATCTACCGTAATGGCAAGGTCGACCGGCACGAGCGCGTCCTCACCCCAGCCCACATTCGCTACTGGCTCGCCGAACGCGTTTCCACCTTCGGCGTGAGAATGGAAAGGGAGGCCAAAGATCCCCACGAAGCCGGCGTCCCCGTGATCCTGAATCCTCAGGGTGCCCCCAGCGAGCGAGACAACACCACGCGCCTGCTCGCCGCGCGGCAGAGCCCCGGCATGCTCCCCGCGGCAAGATCCTCGCCGACGCCCTCTACCGCCGGGCCGACGCCGTAATGCTCGACTACACCCAGCAGGCAGTCAACCTTCGATTCTTCATCGACGGTGTTTGGCAGAACGGCGAGCCTCTGGACCGCGAGACCGGCGATCCCCTCCTCGAAACCCTCAAGCTCCTTTGCGGCCTTCGCCCCGAGGACCGTCAGGGCCGCCAAGAAGGCAAGTTCCGCTTGGACTACAACATCTTCAAAGCCATCGTCTTCCAGCACGTCGATCGCGGCAAAGGAAGAGTATCGCAAGAAGATGGTGCTGGAGATGACCAAGGAACTGGCCGGACCCGACGCGGGCAATCCCGCCGAACTGGAACAGCGCAAAACTCATGGCCGACGAGCGCGTCCGCGAACGGTTTGTTTCCCCCATCGGCCATTGGACCCCCGTCGAGAAGTCTGATCTCGGCAAACTCCGCGGCGCCGAGCGGATCAATCCCGAAAACTGCCTCGACTCGATGAAATGCCACTGCACGCTCGCCTCCCAGGGCACTCCCACCGGCGAGGCGCGGTGATCCAACTGGAGATCCAAAAGAACCGATTTGCCAATCTCGACGAAATCGGCATGCGATCGAAGATGCAGGAGCAACTCAAGGAGTTGGGTCGCGAACACACCGGTCTTCTGCTCTTCTCCGCCGTTCCAGCCGGCGGCCTGCGCACAACCATGAATGTGGTGCTCCGCACCGCCGACCGCTTCATGCGCGAGTTCGCCGCGATCGAAGATGACGGCAATCGCTACGAGGTCGTGGAGAACGTCGGCGTCACCTACTATCACAGTGCAAAAGGCGAGAGCCCCCTCGCCGTCCTCCCTGCCGTGATCCACCGCGATCCGCAGGTGCTCGTGGTCCGTGACCTCGTCAACGCCGAAACCGCCAAGGTGCTCCTCGAACAGGCCGAGGAGCACCGCATGATCATTACGACCACGCGCGCCAAGGACGCCGTCGATGCCATCTACCGCCTCATGGCATTGGGGGTGTCGGGCGACGATCTGGCCAAATCGCTGGCGCGGTTTTTAACCAGCGACTGGTGCGGCGTTTGTGCGAGTACTGCAAGGAAGCCTACGCCCCGCCTCCCCAGGTGCTCCAGCAGTTGGGCCTTCCTCCGGGACGCGTACAGGCGTTTTACCGTCCCCCGCAGCAGCGCGACGAAGTCTGCCCGGAATGCGGGGGAGCGGGCTATATCGGCCGCGTCGCCCTGATCGAGATGCTCGTCGTCGACGACAACGTCCGCCACGCCCTCTCCAACCAGGCCAAGCCCGACGTGCTCCGCGAGTGTGCGCGGAAGGCCGGCATGCGGAACCTGCAGGAGGAGGGAGTGGTACTTGTGGCCAAGGGTGTTACCTCGCTCCCCGAATTGATCCGCGTCCTGAAACAATAGTCAGCCGCCCGCGACCGGCCCCCCGATCCGCCGATTTCGATGGACCCTGCCACCGACCAACGAACCTGGAAACGACACCGTCGCCGTACTCGATTGCCGGCGCCCCGCACCCGCTGTTGACCCTCAGAAAAACAGTGCAACGAGGGCGACCAACGGGAGCCCGGTTTCCCGGTGAAAAAACGCCAGCAGTGTTGCATTACTTTCCTCGGTATCAATAAAGGCTCCAATCCTCCATCCCCGAGCTTGCCATGAGCTTCCTGCTGTCGCTTCTCCTCTTTCTGATCCTTGTGGCCGTGGTCGCCTTCACTTTCAACGAAGGCACTTGGACCAACGCCATCCGTTTGATCAACGTCGTCACGGCGGGGCTCGTAGCGTTCAATTTCTTTGAACCCGTCGCCAGGCTTCTGGAGGAATACATCGACAACGGGCTCACGTACGTGTGGGATTTCGTCGCCCTCTGGGTGCTGTTTTCCGCCTCGATGATCATCTTCCGCGTGGCCACCGGCCAGTTGTCCCGCGTCAAGGTCCGCTTCATGATGGTCGTCGATCGTACCGGCAGCGTCATCCTCGCCCTGGTCGTCGGCTGGGTCATGGTTTGCTTCATCTCGGCCACCCTCCATACCGCCCCACTGGCCCAGAAATTTCTCTTCGGCGGCTTCGACTACCAGCAGCCCCTGTTCCTCGGCATGCACCCCGATAACATGTGGCTGGGCTTTGTGCAGTACGTCTCCAAGGGAGCCTATTCCCGCGCCACGAGCGACGGCGGCGATTCCGGGGTCGCGGTCTTCGACGCCCATGGGTATTTCCCCGGTATCTACGCCCAGCGGCGTGCAGCCTTCGAGAGTGTCGCGATGCAAGGGCTGCGCACCAACGCGGCACCCCGACGCTGAGTCCACGAGGAGAACGATTCGATGCCTGACATCCACCTCGACCGACCGCGATTCCGTGACGGGGACGAACCCGAGGCCTTCCAGTACCGCGCCGTCAGCTTTCTGGCGATCGCCGCCCTGTCGCTCGCCGTACTCGCGGGACTGGCTTTCCTCTCCCCGATGCTCTGGGTGATTCCCTGGGCAGGCGTTGGCATTTCGGCGTTGGCTCTGCGCCGCATTCGCGGCCGTGCGGCGGAATTGATCGGCCGCAAAGCAGCCCTCATCGGCCTCGTTGTGTCGATTGTGCTGGGGCTGGCGGCGCCCACGCAGTGGTTCATCCGCCGCTACCAGGTGCGCGCGGAGTCCAAACAGTTCGCCATGCTGTGGTTCGACATGCTCGCCAAGGACGCCCCGCAGAAAGCCTTGCAGCTCACGGTGGACGGCTTCACGCGAGAGCCTCTCGACGACTCGCTGTGGAGTTTCTACGACCGGCAGCCTCCCGCGCGAACGCGCCTCGAGGAATTCGTCGTCGACCGCACCATACGCACGTTGCTGGCCCTGGGCGATAAGTCCATCGTCCGCTATTTCGACACCGAGAAGCAGTGGGAGGAGGGCAATCGCGACTACCTTCGCCAGGTCTACGCGGTGACCTATCAGCGCGAGGCCGAGCCGACCACCTTTTTCGTGGCGATTGAGCTAGAACGAGAGAGCTACCCGGGGGTGCATCGATCCTTCTGGAAAGTCGGTCGCTACCTCGGCGGCATGACCCCGCGGGCCCTCGGCGGCAGCGGCCTTGGCGATTGAGGGCTGAGAACCCCCGCCGAGTCTCCCCGCGCCCGCCGTGGCCGCATTCAACCGAATTCAACCTGGCCGGCCATAGTATGCCGCCACTTCAAGACCCGTCCGCCGCCGCACACGTTCGGCCAGGGCGTCGACGTCCGCATCCGCCAGCGCTTCTACCCACGGCTCGGCCGGCCGCCGTGCGAGCGTGTGCACCTGGACGAGATGGATTCGCCCTCCCCCGCGCGTGATCTCCAGAAGCCGCTCGCAGTAGGCCTCCTGCTCCGCCTCGCTCGGGCCTTCGCCGCGGATGCGGAGGAAAAGCGACTGGATCACAATGGATCGCTGCCGCGCGGCGTCACGAAGATTAGCGAGGATGCGCGCCGAGGGGATCGCCGATCGCGCCACCTGCCGGTAATAGGGCTCGCTCCCCGCGTCGAGTTTTGCCCAGATTTCTCCGTACGCGCCGTCGAGAATCGCCAGTCCCCGCGCCATGCGCGGGCGATGGAGCATGCTGGCATTGGTAATCAGCACGATCTTGACCGCCTCCAGCCCGTGGCGCTGCCGCGCTTCGGCACAAAGCTGGGCAACGTCGTCGAAGTTGCGGTAGGTCGTCGGCTCCCCGTCGCCCGACAGGGCAAGATCGTTGAGCCGCCGCAATGCACAGGGCGTTTCCGAAAACGGCGGTTCCTCGAAAAGCCGGCCGCTGAGCGTTCGCTGGATCATCGCGTCCAACTCGTCGCGCAGCCGCGGAAGGTCCAAGAAATCCTTCTCGCCCGGCTCCCTCCGATCGACTTGGCAGTAGACGCAATCGAAGTTGCACGCCTTGTCGGGGTTCAGGTTGATCCCGATCGACAATCCAGCCGAACGCCGGCTGATCACCGGATACACGTAGCGGTTTGCTTCGAACTCGCGGGGATGCGATCCAAACAAACCGGGCAGATCCGCAGACAAGCGTTGCTCCTCACCCCGGCCCGCGGGCCGCTCAAGTCGAGTGGATCGTCGTGAACTCGTCCACGGTGACGGTGGTCAGTTCCCCGTCGCCGAACTCGAGCAAAATCACGTCGCTGTAGACCTTGTCGTCCACCGCTCGGCGGAAATGCAGACCATGCCGCCGCCGCTCCGTACGGACCACGGTACCTACCGTACGCGTGACCCAGCTATTGGTTCCCACCGTCACCCGATGCTCGACCTCGACTCGGTCGCCCGGGTGCAAGTCCTCGCACCGCAAAGACGCCTTGAGTTCTCGCGTAACCGCCATCACACGCCCCCCGACCGTGGTCCCATTGCCCGCACGTCAAGCCCGCTTCGCGCAACCTTCCCGTACCGCCAGGAGACGGGTCGATTCCCCGATCCCACAACGCTCCTGCGTCCATCGACTCGGAGCCGACAATCTCGAACGAACGGCCCTTCCTTCGAGTCGATTCACTGGACACGGCACGCGCCACGGCAGCCTTGCCGTCGCAAACCGCGGGCATTCTCCCAGCGTCAGTCGCATCGATACCCTGCTCCCGCCACTTTGCAATTGTTGCAGCGGGTCAATTGCAGGCAACCCTGCCTTCGGAACTCCCCGGAAGCGGATGCCACTAATCGGGGCATTCTCCCCGTCCGTTGGTCAGGGCAGGCGATCCCCGGCCGCGCGGGCGGAGGTCCCGCGCGCCGAAGACCCATCTCCAGCGTCAAACCTCCTTGGCGTTGATCCACGACATGAGCTTGCGGAGCTTCCGTCCCACCTCCTCCACGGGGTGAGCGCGCTCGCTCCGCCGCATGGCCTTGAACGCCGGGGCGTTCGCCTTGTTTTCCAGGATCCATTCCCGCGCGAAACTGCCCGTTGCGGATCTCCGTCAGAATCTTCTTCATTTCCGCCTTGGTTTCGTCGGTGATGATCCGCGGGCCGCGCGTGTAGTCGCCGTATTCGGCCGTATTCGAGATGCTATAACGCATGTAGTTGAGACCGCCCTGGTAGATCAAGTCCACGATCAATTTCAATTCGTGGACGCATTCGAAGTAGGCCATTTCGGGCTGATAACCGGCTTCGACCAAAGTTTCGTAGCCCGCCTTCACCAGCGCGCTGACGCCGCCGCAAAGCACCACTTGCTCGCCGAACAGGTCGGTTTCGGTTTCCTCGGCGAACGTCGTTTCGATCACCCCCGCCGCGCGTGCCACCGATCCCCTTGGCATAGGCCAGCCCGATCGCCAGCGCATCCTGTCCGGCGCCTTCGCCCAGGGCGATCAGGCACGGCACCCCGGCCCCGCGTGCAAACTCCGAACGCAGCAGATGCCCCGGTCCTTTGGGAGCGACGAGGATCGTCGAAACCCCCTTGGGAACTTCGAACTGCCCGAAGTGCACGTTGAAGCCGTGCGAGCAGACCACCACGTTGCCCGGCTTGAGGTGAGGCGCGGATCTCGGCTGCGGAAAATGTCGGCCTGCAGTTCGTCCGGCAGAAGGATGGTCACCAGGTCCGCTTTCGCCACGGCCTCTTCCGTCGGCAGTGGCTTGAATCCGTCCTTCACGGCCAACTCGTAGTTCGCCGTCCCGGGCAGCTCGGCCACGATCACGTTGCAGCCGCTGTCGCGCAGGTTCTGCGCGTGAGCGTGCCCCTGGGAACCGTAGCCCAGGATCGCAATCGTCTTATTCTTCAGCAGGGAAAGATCGGCATCCTTGTCGTAGTAGGTCTTGGCGGGCATCGTCGGTGCTCCTGGATAGGGGGTTGGTATGGTTCAAATGAGTTTCATCGGACCGGGGTCAAGCGAGCCTATCGTAGGCGTCGGCGTCAGCGGCCGTCACAAGGTGGCAAACCGTGCGTCGCAGGAGCGCGTGGGCCGCCTGGAATCCTCCCCGCCGCAACAAGCGGGTCCGGCGCCGCTCACCCGCGGTCCAAACAGCCGAACGCTTGCACGCGGCGGGTTGCCCCGCGCAGCTCACGTTGCGACGCCCCCGCTTCGTGGTTGTTGCCGCGGACCATCGCGATTCGGCCGGTGCGGACCAGTTCGAGGATTCCGAACGGCCGCATCAGGTCAATGAACGCCTCGATCTTCTGCTCCTTGCCGGAGATCTCGATCATCACCATGTCGGCGCCGACATCGACGATCGCGGCCGCGAAAGATGTCGACCAACTCGCGGATCTCGCTCCGCTCGACCGTCCGTGGCGCGGACCTTGATCAGCATCAGGTCGCGCTCGACGTAGTCGCTGCGCCGCTGATGTCGTCCACGCGGACGACGGTGACGATCTTCTCCAACTGCTTGCGGACCTGGTCCAGTACGTGGTCGTCGCCCACGACGACGAACGTCATCCGCGACAAGCGAGGGTCCTCGGTTTCCCCCACGGCGAGGCTATCGATGTTGTAGCCGCGCGAGGCCAGCATGCCGGAAATGTGAGACAACACTCCGGGCACGTTCTGGACCAGAGCCGACAAGGACGTGACGCATCGCAAACTCCGTAAAACAGACAAAGCGACCATCATACCCCCCATCCTAGGACGCCACAAGGGGCGCCCAGCCTGAACACCTTGGACGAAAGAGCAGGACCAGAGGTTCGCCCGTTCGACGCGCGGCTGCCACTTCCGAGGCTGTCCGGGCACTCAAATCGATCTAAACAAGAAAACCTCCGAGGGTTAGGTTCGACGCCCCTTGGAACTCCGACATACCCTGTTCCGCCTGGCGCGATTGCGACCGCGTAGCGGTCACCCCCGACATCCCCAGTTCCGCCTGGCGCACTTGCCACCGCGTAGCGGTCACCTGTGAATTGCCGTGGGTGCAGTGCAGCGCAACCCACGGACCCGAATCCGTGTGACCTGGATGTGCCACGTAGTGGCACCACTAGGCCCTACGATTCTGATCCGGGCCCTTCCCCTCGCGTGCCACTTGCTCGCCCCACCGCGCCCGAGCCAACAAGGACTGTGCGGCTCAGTCGTCGTCATCCTCGTCGTCTTCGTCGTCCTCGTCGTCAGCTTCAGCCCGCACGTGCGGGATCGTAAGCACACGCACGGCATGGAAGAAGATCAGGATGGCGCCCGCCATGGCAAGCCCATTACGCAGGAACTCCCAGAGACTGATCTCCTCCGATATCGGTGCAACCCCCGCATTCGGCGCGGCGATCGCTGCGGCGGGCGCCGCCCCGGCGACGTAGGGCGACGGCACGGCGACCTGAGGCGTCTGAGGGGGCCAGCCGGGGCCTCCAACCCCGCCCGGTGTTGCCGCCACCTGGGGCGGCATGATGGCTCTCCCCGCCGCCGTGCCGCCGGCAACTCCATGGGTGGCGGCAAGGGCGCCTCCGGGGATCGGTCCGCCCGCAGCCCGCAAGTCGCTCGGCTGGGGCTGGCGCACCGTGAGGAAGGGATTCTACGACTCCTCGGCCGGCTGCGGATTGAGAGGACCGGCCTTGTTCCACCGGCATCACCGCGCCGCCCCTTTGCTGGGCGATTTGGATCGCGCTGGGCTGCATGCCATGGAAATCGTCGATCACGGGATTGAGAAACCAACGCACGCGCCCACAGTAGCTCCCCGTCGTGGTCGTGCCCGTCGTGCCAAACAACACTCCCGCGAGTTCTCCCCGCCCATTGAGAATCGGTCCGCCGGAATCCCCCTGGTGCGCGGGTACGGAAAGTTCGACCATCTCGAACGGCTGGTTTCGGCCCGGGGCTACATACTGAGTGCACTGGCCCGTCATCGTGCGGTATTGTCCGCCGCCATAGCCCGCGATGGTCAGCACCTCGCCAGGGCGCGGCGCTTCGTTGGCCAGGAGGATCGGCGCCACATTCGGGCGCCAAATGGCTAGTGCCGCCAGGTCCCAGTTGCGATCGGTCCGCAGCACGGTCGCTCCCGAGCGGAAGCCATCGGCAAAGGCCACGTAGATCGGTCCTACCGCATCGCGCACCACGTGCCAGTTCGTAACCACCAGACCATGCTGCTCGGTCACCGCCACCAGCGCCCCGGAACCCAGCGACGCCGTGCCCACCCCGCCGGTCGCAATCACGCGAACCACGGCCGGATGGATGCGTTCGCTGGGCCCGCTCTGCACGGCCGCAGGGCTAGCCGACCGCGGCGACTGATAGCCGTACGGCAGGATTTGTGCGGAAGCCCCCTTCGCCGCCAGCACCAAAATCGCCAGCCCAATGAGTTGTCGCACGCGCGTTGGCCTCACGATTTCTGCGGATTTCCGCCGGCGCGGCGGCGGGCCTCGTTCGCAACGATCTTCCGCAGCAATTCGCGGCGGAGTCGCTCCAATTCGATCGACTTGGAAGGCTGAGTCTTGCTGGTTTCCATAACGTACCCCTAAGCAGCAATCGGCCGTCCGCCCTTCAGATCCTCGCTTCGCGGCGGAAAGTCCTGGCTGGCGTTGTATGCCTGCTTCAGCCGGGCGAGTTCGGCGCGCAAGGCCCGTTCTACCAGCAGCGTGAGTGTCAGGCGTGCCGGGTAACCGGCCAGGAAGACCACGGCGTCGCGAGCCTCCTCGAGCAGCGACTCTGGGACATACAAGGTGGCGCGGACCTTGCGCGACGCACTTGCAGGATGAATCCGCACGGTAGTCCCTCCCCGCGTGCCCTTGCCCACGTCTGCCGAAACGTCCTACGTTTCCGCATCCTCACCCATTCTCGTCCGCTCCGAGCACGTGGGTTGACTCAAGTGAAACGGTGCGCGACACCTTCCCTGAGAGCTATAGCCCCGAAACGGCGCACCCCTTGTTCAACACTCCCAGATCCCCCCACCCTCCCACTCGGGCACGAAACAACCCAGCCCAATCGAGCCAGAAGCATCGACTCCGGCAAAAACGCAGCAAAGGGCCCTTTCGGAGGGAATAGCACCCCCATCGCCACGGTTTGCAGACGCGTGGCAAGACGGATATCTTGGACCGCAACCACCCCGCCGCGGAGCGTCTCCGCCGGGTTCTGTTCGACACCTTGATTTGGAGGAGAAAAGTCGATGAACCGCATTGGTTTTGCTTGCTCGGTCATGCTGCTCGGCCTGGGGCTCGCGCTTAGCTCGTCCCCTACACGGGCGCAAGACACCGCCACCAAACCCGCCGTCAAGAAGACCGCAAAGAAGCAGTCCGCGCCCCAGAAATCGCCCGTCAAAGTTCCGGGTAAGGCCGAATCGACGGTCATTCCCGTACCGCGCGAAGGTGATTGGTGGACCGGACGGCACGAAAAAATGAACGCCCGCGTGGCGCAGGGCAATGTCGACCTCCTCATGATCGGCGACTCGATTACCCAAGGCTGGGAAGGTTCGGGCGCCAAAGTCTGGCAGGAGTACTACGGCACGCGGAACGCGGTGAACCTCGGCATCGGCGGCGACCGCACCCAGCACGTCCTCTGGCGCTTGACCAACGGCAACCTCAAGGGCATCTCCCCGAAACTCGCCGTGCTCATGATCGGCACGAACAACGCCGGAGCCAATTCGCCCGAAGAAATCGCCGCCGGCATCGAAGCCATCGTCAAGACGCTTCGCAAGGAAGTGCCCCAAACCAAGATCCTCGTGCTCGCCATCTTTCCTCGCGGTGCCGACCAGCAGAATGCGGCCCGTCAAATCAACCAGAAAGCCAATGCCATCGTCTCCAAACTCGCCGACGGCGACACCGTCCGCTACCTCGACATTGGCAAGAACTTCCTCCAGCCCGACGACACCCTCACCAAGGAGATCATGCCCGACCTGCTCCACCTGAGCCCGAAGGGCTACGAGATCTGGGCCAAGGCGATCGAGCCCGAAGTGGCCAAAGCCCTCGGCCCGCGCAAGTAGTCACCGCCGCGCGAAACCCAACGGCGCACCCGTGGACAGCCCTCATCCTGGTAACCCGACGCGTGAGCGAGGCCTTAGCCAACATGGCAACCCCAAGCCTTCGCGCGTGTGCCACTGCGGGTGTGCCACCGCGAGTGTGCCACTGCGTGCCGTTTCGGCAAGCAGTGCTTGCGTATCTCCCGGATCATGCGTCCCGCATCGTGATCATGCGTGCCGACTCGTGCGTCTCGGAACGTTTGCCACTGCTTGGCCGCCGCGCTTCGCGTCAGCGGCCAAGCAGTGCTCTTTGGTGCCTTTACCCTACACACCATCCGGCTTGCCCCGATGGTGAACAAGGTCTGTAGCTAGCCCGTAGCTCAGGCAGCCCTCTGCCTGACACCTCTCTTCTCTGACCGGGGCCATCTGCCGCCCCGGCCCGCTCGCCGCCCGTGTTCCCTTCGCACCCACTCAGATAGCCTCGACCACCTACAGATCGGCCCGCGCCCGGCCCAAGCTCTCTGCTACCTTCACCTACGTGTCTTCATGTTCTTCGTGTCTTTGTGTCTTCGTGGTGAGACCTCTCAACAAGTGCCGTCAAGGCACAAAAGCCCACGGCAACCGGCAGCGTCCGCGAGGCCTTCCCTCACCCTGGCAACCCGCAGCGCCCGCGAGGCCTCCTTCACCCCTGGCAACTCGAAGCGTGAGCAAGGCTTCCCTCAACATGGCAACCCGAAGCGTGAGCGAGGCCTCAGCCCGCTCGTCAGGCAGCCAACTGCCTGACAACTCCCTGACCGGGGCCATCTGCTGCCCCGGCCCATTCGTCAGCCAGTGCCGTCTTCAATCAGACTACTGCCCGCGAACCTCCCCAACCGCACGCAAGCCGCCAAACGCGTGCGTCCCAACTGCCCCCTGCCCCTCACCACTCACCCCTCCCCCCCTCAACCCTGAAAACTGAAAACTCCTCCCCCCAACTTGGCCCACCAACCGCCGTTGAAATTGGGCCATCCGGCATCGTACAAACATGCTGGAACTACGGCCGCCTTTTGCGGGCCGATTCCGCCTGGCAGCCAATGCGCAGCTCGTCCCACCATGTTGTGCCTTGCTGCCACGCTGCACCTCGGCCCGTGTCGCTGCCGTTCACTCCAACAACCGGCCCCACCTTGTTTGCCCCGGCCCCGACCTGCATGACAACCCAACGCGTCAGCGAGGGTGCGTCTGGCCCCGCACCCCTCGCCTCTCCACCACCCCTCCACCCCACCCGTCTTCCTTCGTGCCTTCGTCCTTCGCGTCTCCGCGCCTCCGCGTGCCCATACCTCTTTCCGTACCTTCGCGTCCTTCGCGCCTTTGCGGTGATACGTCTTTCCTCCTGCGCCTTCGCGGTGAAGCCTCTTTCCTTCGCAGTGAAACCTATGTGCCTCATTCCTCCCCGCCGCCCTGCGTCCCTTCCGCCCCCCAAGACCGCCCGTCACTCCGCGCCGCCTCGCGCCTGCCCACTCGGCTCCCTCACCAGCGGTGGGTACACTGGAAAAATCGACCCCCGTTGACCAAAAACACCGTTTCACCCCGTAATCTCCCGAGGAATCTGAGCCCCCCACCTATGATTTTCGATGCCGACCGCGAGCGCACTTCCTCCACTCCGCCAGTTACGACGGGCCGCCGATTCCCACATGCCCCTTTCACCTCACTTTCCCCATTCCCCAGCCCTCCATTCCCGCTCCACGGACCTGGAAGGGGCACCGCGAACCTACGCCCTCTGCCGCGGCCGCGCCCTTCATGCCAGAACTGGCGTCGACAACCCGCCGCTATTTCGTTAAGAATCGCTCCCCAAAGCGGCGCATCGGCCACCTGCGCCCGCGGACTACCTGTGAGTTTCGGTTGCGTCGGATCGCGGTACCGGTGCATCTGCCGCGCCCCGTTTCCCCTACTCGATGAGCGGGACGAGGGGATGGCCGCCCGTCCGCCTGACATTTCCCT
Source organism: Pirellulales bacterium (assembly GCA_963736495.1). Lineage (GTDB taxonomy): Bacteria > Planctomycetota > Planctomycetia > Pirellulales > Thermoguttaceae > CAVTPL01. The sequence continues at coordinate 532,978 of CAVTPL010000007.1, forward strand.
GCTCCTCCAATCTGGAACATGCAGCCGCTGGCTCGCTTCGCACGATCTGGCACCTTGGCGCCCGGCCGATCCTGGAGTGCGGTACTGCGCGCCGGGTTTGCGGCATTCCTGCTCGTCTGCGCCGGGTGCCGCCTGGTCGGCGAGCGCCCCTCCAACTTCCGCAACTGGTCCCCCGACATGGCTGCACTCCCGGCAGTCGAAATCCGCGGCGGCCAGGCGCGCGTGCACAATATTCGCAACTGCACCTACTTCACCCAGGACGCCTACGTCGTCGACTACTACGACAAGACGTATGACCTCGGGGCACTCCAGAGCGTCGATTTCATCGTCGTGCCGTTTCAGGGTATGCCGAGCCTCGCCCACACGATGCTCAGTTTCGGCTTTCAGGGCGACGACTACCTGGCCGTCTCCATGGAGATACGTCGCGAGCAAGGCGAACAGTATGCGTATCTCAAGGGGTTGCTCGACCAGTACGAGTTGATGTACGTCGTGGGAGATGAGCGGGATCTGGTGAAGCTCCGCACCAATTTCCGCGGCGACGACGTGTATGTCTACCGTGCCCGCGCTACTCCCGAACAGGCCCGCGCCCTGTTTCTCGACGTCGTCGACCGGGTCAATCAACTCGCCGCCGAGCCCGAGTTCTACAACGCAATCACCAATAACTGCACCACGAACATCGCACGGCACATCAACCGGCTCAAACCCGGCAAGATTCCCTACGAACTCGGCGTGCTCCTTCCCGGTTATTCCGACCGGTTGGCCTATGACCTGGGCCTGTTGGATACCGCAGTTCCGTTCGAGCTAGCGCGCCAGCGCGCCAACGTGAGCCAACTGGCGCGGCAGTACGGCGACCGGCCCGACTTCTCGGCCCTCATCCGTCGCTGAGGCCCGAGCCGTTTCGCGCTGCGACCCTTGCCAACAACGTGCAATCGTTCACGGCCCGGCCGGAAACTGGTCCATTTTTCGGCCCCCAAGACGTCGTCATCATAATAGGCGATTGACCGAAAACTCGGGACCTGTCCCCTTCGCTCCCGGGCTGTGAACGGTTGCCAACAACGTTTGCCGGAGACCGGCCCTCATCGCGGTTTGCATCTCCGCTGAGCCACCGCTAGCATGACAGAACATGCTGGCCCGTTTCTCCCACCCTTCGCGATTGCACTTGAGGTCCCATCATGAACGCACGCAGGAACCTTGTCATCCTGGCGGTCTGCCTCCCGCGCATCCTGCTGGGTGCCGTCGCCGTTGCGGCGCCGGCGGATGAAAAGCAGCCCGCGCCGCTGAAAGTCGGCTTCGCCGAGCGCGACATCACTCCCGAACTGGGCATGGAGCAGCCGGGCGGATATGGCAAGGCGTTTCACAAAGTCTTCCATGACGCCTGCAAGGTCCGCGCCTCCGTTTTCGACGACGGGCAAACGCGCGTTGCCATCGTCGCCATCGACGCGCTGGTCATCTGTCGCCCGCAGGTCGACGCAGCACGCAAGGCAATACAAAAGCGGTGCGGAATCCCGCCTCATGCCGTGCTCATCGGCGCATCGCACTCCCATTCCTCCGGTCCCACGGGCATGATCCTGCCCGGCCAATACGACCATGCTTCGCCGTTAGTCCGAAAACTGGCGTACGAACAGTCTTCCTGTGCCGACCCGAAGTACCTGGCCACCGTGGAAAAGGCCCTCGCCGACGCAGTCTGCGAAGCCAACGATCGCCGCGCTTCGGCCCTGTGCGGGGCGGGCTGCGGTATCGAGGATCGGGCGGCCTTCAACCGCCGCTTCCGCATGACAAGCGGCCTCACCTATACCCACCCCGGCCAAGGCAATCCCGACATTCTCGAACCCGCCGGCCCGATCGATCCCCACGTGGGCGTGATTGGTGTGTGGAACAGCGACCGCTCGAAGCTCCTGGGCTGCGTGGTCAATTATTGCTGCCACGGCACGACCGGACCGGGCGGCATCTCCGCCAACTGGATCTATTACCTGGAAAAGACCATTCGGGGCGTCTTCGGCGCCCAAGCCGTAGTCGTCTTCCTGCAAGGCGCCAGCGGCGATGTCACGCAAGTCGACAACCGCAGCCCGGTCGTCCAACCCACGAGCGACCGCTGGGGTCAAATCGTCGGCGGGCGCGTGGGTGCCGAGGCCGTCCGAGTCCTTTGGAGCATGGACCTCGGCACGCTGGCCCCGCTGGCGGCACGAACGGAGATCCTGAATCTCCAGCGGCGCGTGCCCAAGCCCCAGCGCGTCGCGCAGTGCCTGAAAATGGTCGAGCGGTCGCCCGAAGAGGTAGGCGATACCCCATGGACCTTTGCCAAGGAAATCGTCCTGCTCGATGCCGCGCTGGCCAAACAGAGGACTAAGGACGTCGAGGTCCAGGCCATCCAGGTCGGGCCCGTGGGCATCTTCGCCAATCCGGCCGAGTACTTCTGCCAGTACGGCCTCGACATCCGCGCGAAGAGCCCCTTCGCGGTCACTTTCATCGTCGAACTGGCCAACGATTGCGTAGGCTACGTGCCCACGGAAGAGGCGTTGGGGCCCCAGGGCGGCGGCTACGAGACGCGTCTGACGAGCTACAGCAACCTCGAGCCGACGGCCGGCCGCAAGATCGCCGACGCGGCGATCCGCCTCGCCGCACAACTCCGGCCCGGCTCCCTCCCTTCGCGGCCCGCAGCCCAGCCCTCGAAGGCCCCCTGGGCCTATGGAAACGTGCCCGCGGAACTCGACTGAAGCAACCCGTTCCCCGAAACGGCGGATCCCCGCTCGCGGGGACTCGACACGAATCGCCGACTCACCGGCTGCGCGTCCCCACCCGCAACCGTTCATGGCCCGGCCGGGGGCCGGTCCATGGTTCGGCCGGAAGGCTCCGTCATCACAATAGACACCCGACCGAAAACTCGGGACCGGTCCCCTTCGCTTCCCGTGGGCAACGGGCGCGTCAGTTCTTCATCTGGTTTGCCTTGGGCGTCACCTTGTCGATGTTGGGAGTAATGTCGGCCTCCGAATCCCCAAGCACCCACCCGAAGCCGCCCAACACGATCTGCTGAAAGATCTTGCCCGTCCAGACATCCTCGCGGTGACCCAGCGACGTGTAGAACACTCGCCCCTTGCCGTGCATTCGTGCCCAGGTCGCCGGAAACGGCGGCCGCTGGTAGCAGTCGTCCTTCATCCCCGCCGTCTCCTGCACCAGGATCACGTGCAGGTCCTTGGCAAAGTTGTTCAGCGCGTACCACTCTTCGAGCATCTCGAACGAATCGCCCAATCCTTCCATGCCTGGGAAGTGGGGCGAGGTGACCCGCATCGTCGCCTTCTGCTGCTGGCCGTGCACCACGAATTCGCCGCCGACCATGGCAATATAGTCGCTGATTTTCTCGGGGGTTGAATGAAACGAGTCGTTGGCGGCGTGGAAACCGAAATACCCCTTGCCCGCCGCGATTGCGTCGAGAAACCGCTGTTTTCCCTTCTCGGTCATCGGCGGCTCGTCGCGGTCCTTGATCGGCTTGGTCAAGTCGCCCGAAGTATAGAAGGCGAAGCAGGCGAACTGGTCCAAGTCGCCGTCAAATATGCGACCGTCCTTCGAGCAAACCACCTCCACGCCACGCTTCGCCCCCTCCTCAACCATGATCTTCTCGGAAAAACTCAGCTCGCCTCCCTGGCGCTTGACCACGGAGTGCTCGAAGCCGGCGCAGCGCGTGAAGTAGAGGATCTTCGCCTTCTTTGCATCGGCGGCCTGGGCCCACCCGCGGGGAAAGCTCGACAATCCCAGCACGGCCGCCCCACTCGCCAGCAACATCTCTCGCCGTCTCATGATCATTCCTCCGATTTTCTGGAATCCACCTCCGCCTGAACCTCACGCGCTCCAATCCCGGGCGATCAGCCGCCGATCAGCTTTTCCAGCATCAACCGCGCCTTCTTCGCCTCGGCCACCGTCGCCGCAAGATCACCCGGAGCGAGGCATTCAATGACCAGCGGACCGGAGCTGAATCCTCCCTTGCGGAGCCGCGCCAGGACCGCCGGGAAGTTGACCTGGCCGGTCCCCGGCGTGACGTCGACGCGTTTCGGATGTTGGTAGTCCTTCACGCACATCCCCCGCACAATCCCGTCCACGGTTGCGGCGTCGTCGACCGGATCGACCTTGCCTTCGGAGTAGTAGAAGATGTTGCCGGGATCGTACATCATGCCGAAGTTCTTGTTTCCCACCGATTCGATCCACTTCCGGCATTGCGGGCCGGTGGCATTGCTTCCTCCGTGCGGCTTGACGGTGATATTCATTCCTTTTTCCGCCGCATAGTCGCAGCACGCTGCAATCGTCTTATAGTACAGCTCTTCCTGCTTGGGATTGCCCACACCTCCCATCAACAGCGAGGAGCTGCCGGCAGCGGCCACGTTGTCGATCAGCTTCCGTAGCCCCGTCACGGCCTCTTCGGCGGACTTCAGGGAGAAGTTGCCGCCGTAGACGGAAACAAGGGTCAACCCCCGCTTCTTCGCCTCCTCCCGCATCGCCTGTGCGTCTTCCTGGCTCGTTTCGGTCGACAGCACCAAACCGCTCTTGTCCTTACCCTTGCCGGTCATCAGCCCCGCATACTTGAAGCCGGCCTCGGCCATGCCGTCCAGCGCCACGCGGTAGTCGTATTGCGCCCAGGGACGCGTGTAGATGCCAATCTGATAGCCATGGCCGCCGGCACCCAGCGCACGGCCAGCCAGCGATTGCGGAACGACCGCTCCAACCGCGGCGGCGGCCGCGCTGCGAACCAGAAAGCTACGTCGCGAGCATTTCCCACGAGTCATGGCGAAAATCTCCTGCGGCAGTCAAGGGGAGGTCGCGGTCCGGGTGGCCCAGACCCATCAGCAAGCCTCCTCTATACCATGCGCGCGGTCCGCTTTCCAGAGACCCTGAAACCTGGCTTCAGACAGCAACCAGACGCCGCGCGGGGAGGCAACCGCCCAATCGAACGCCCATGCGCATGACTCGCCGTGGGGCGCGGGACGGCTCATTCCATGCCCGGAACCCAAATCTTCGGCTTTTCGCCGGCGGGCTTCGCCCCTTCCGGCGTCCACAGCGCGCCGGGCTCGGCCGTCGCCCCCGGCACCACGATCCCCGCCGCCGGCTGGGACGGGGCTTCCGCGGGCACGGACGGCATGCCGTCCGGCCGCAGCAGACCGTGCCGGACCAGCAGTTGTTGCACCGCCGGCCCAACCCCCGGCTCCCTGAGGTGCTCGCGTTCGAGATGCTCCAACAGGCGTCCCGCTTCCTGCCCTTCGCCGCGGTCGAGCCGGTACGACAACTCCATCACATCCCAGGTTGCCGTCGACCGCCCCGCCGCCTCCGCCGCTTTGCGTCCTTGGTCGATGTGCACCAGCGACTGATCCGAATCCACCGCAGTGCGCGCCAGCGTGCAGCATGCGCTCGCCACGACTCGTCGCGGTCGGCAAGTGCGGGCCGGTCCACAATCGCCTGCGCGAATCTGCGCATCGCCGCCGTGGCGTTCAGCGCCAGCGCCCTCCGGTAGACGGTCAACAGAGCCTCGTCCGAGAGTCTCTCGACCGTGAGCCGGTGAAGCCGCGCAATCGGTACACGCTCGGGCTCGACTTGCGACGGGTCCACGGCTTCCGGGTGGGGAAGCCCTAACCGCTCCAGCAACCGTCCGAAATCGAACCTGAGCCCGCCGGTGGTCCCCCACGCTTCCACAAGTGCGATCACCGCCAAAAGCCGTACGCGATACGACGGCTCCTTCGCTGCCTCTTCCGGCGTCTTGCCACCGAAGATCCCCAGCTGCAGCCGCGGCCACGCACTCAAGAACACCTCGTTTTCCTGCTGCTCCGCCAATTCGCGGTATTGCGCCGGGTCCATGTCGCGGGGCAAACGCCAACGGCGGTTGAGCACCTCCAACGTGGCTGAGGTGTGCTCGACGACTTCCTCCTTGACTCGCGCGCCCAGCGCATCCCCCGCCGCCTCGGCGAGAATGGTCTTCACCTTCTCCAGGTCGTCGCGGATCACTCCGATCACTTCCAGACGGGCTTCCCGCGCCGTCTCGCGTCCGAACAAGGCCGCCTGGCACAGCGAGCGAGGAATCACTTGAAGCGTGATCCCTTGGGCAGTGGCCGGCATCGGCCGGTCGCAGATCACGAAGAGGGCTCGCGGCGGCGGCTCGTCACCTTCGGCAACGGCCCCCAAATCGACGGGAAGCTGTCCCATGCGCGGGTCGGAAGCCAGCCGGACCGGCAGGGCCTCGACATCGGCCACCGCGTATTCGAGGTCAAGCACCTCAAGCCAGTCACCCAGCGGATCTTCGCTCAGATACAGCGCCAGTGCCTCGGCCTCGACAGCGTCTTCCAACGGCGGCGCGAGGGCCACATACTTGCGCAGCGCCACAATCGCTCCCGCCCGGTCCGCGCTCCAGGCGCGCAGCGCCGCCCACATTGCGCCACACGGCGGGTTGATCCCCCACCCGAGCCGCAAGCGCTTCCAAACGTTGAGCGGCCTCCAGCCACTGTCCCACAGCCGCCGGCCGAATCGCCTCCTCGAAGTCGCTGCGCCAAGGGGCATCCGCCGGCGCATCCATCAGCCGACGCTGGTCTTTAACCCACAAGGGAACGTCGGGCGCCAAGTTCGTGCGTGCGATCAATTCGATCGGGTCGCGATCGTTGGGGTCGATTGCCGCCTGCAGCGACAATATCGCGCGCCCGGCGAGTAGCTCGCCTTCCATCAGCAGCACTTGCCCCACCATCCCCAGCATCTCGTAAACGCGCGGCGGCACTTCCTTCCCCGCAGCCGCCAGCGCCTGCTGCTCGATCGCCACTGCCGCACGGCCTCCCTCGGTCGCCGCAGTCGCCATGGCCAGCTCCGCCAAGGCCACCGGGTTGCCCGGATGGTGCTGGGCGAACTCTCCCGCCGTCGTACGTGCCGCCGCCACTTCGCCGTTCAACCGCAAGAGAAGACACTTCGTCGCCAACAGGCACGCGCGCGACGGGGTCTTCTCCAGAAGCCGCTCGACATGCGTCAGGCATGCGCAACTGGTCTCCCTCGAGCATGCGGTCGATCTTCTCAAGTTCCGGCTGGAGATCGGAACAACAGAATTTGATTTTCTTGCCGGTGCCGCCCGGGCAGAGCGAATAGGCGTCGATCGCCATGAGTCCATACCCTCTCGAGGTCGAAGGAAAACCGCGCCCCCCCTCGCCAGAGGGCAGCGAACGCGACGGTTTCACGCCTCCGCATCCCGGTCGAGCTGCGTGCGGAATACGGAAACCGGGATCTTACCATACCCCGGGCTTATCGGGGAGCGGCCGTCAGCACAGGGGCGCGGCAGGACTCTCTGCCAAGCTGAAGTGCTCCCCTGCTGGCTCCACAATCACCCCGCCGCTCCGCGCCGCGCGCCGCTTACATCCGCTCAACCACTTCGATCCCCAGCAGTTCCAACCCTTTCTTGATCGTTCGCGCCGTCAGATCGCAAAGCAAGAGACGACTTTGCCGCAATTCCTCGCTCGCAGTGCGCAACACCGGACACCGCTCGAAAAAGACCGAATAGGCATTGGCAAGGTCGAACAGGTAGCTCGTCAGTTGATTGGGGCGATAGTCGACCAGGGCCAGGTCGATCGCCTCCCCGAAGCGGAGCAACTGCAGGGCCAGCGCACGTTCCTCGGGCATACCCAAGGCGATGGGCCGCGCGCCACGCAACTTCTCCACGTCCACGCCCCCCTTGCGGAAGATGCTTCGCACGCGCGCGTAGGCGTACTGCATGTAGGTCGCCGTGTTGCCGTTCATCGCCAGCATCTTGTCGTAACTGAAGACGTAGTCGCTCGTACGGTTCTGCGACAAGTCGGCATACTTCAGGGCGCCGATCCCGACGACCTCGGCGATCCGCTGCCGCGCTTCGACCGAGAGCTCGGCGCCGTCGGGTTTCCCTTCGTCGTTGGCCGACACCACTTCATAAGCGCGCCGCACCGCCTCGTCGAGCAGTCCCTCCAACCCCACCGTATCGCCCGAACGCGTCTTGAAGGGCCGCCCATCCTCCCCCAACACCGTGCCGAAGCTCACATGAACCAACCCGACGTTGCCATAGCCCATCTTTCGTGCCGTGGCAAACAGGTGCTCGAAGTGCAGGCTCTGCCGGAAATCGACCACATAGAGGATCATATTGGGGTGCCATTCCTCCATGCGATACTCAAGCGTCGCCAGATCGGTGGTGGCGTAGAGAAACGCTCCATCCTGCTTGCGCACGATCATCGGTACTTCGTGCCCTTCGAGGAACACGCAGACCGCTCCATCGCTCACGCGGGCCACGTTGTCGTTCACGAGCCGTTCCACCAAGGGCGCCAAACGGTCTTGATAGTAGCTTTCGCCCAGCGTGTGGTCGAAGGCTACACCCAGCCGGGCGTAGACCCGGTCGATTTCTTCCCGGCAGGCAGGTAGGAACTGCTCCCACAGGCGGCGATTCTCCTCATCCCCCTCGTGCAGTCGCGCGGTTTCAGCCAGCACCGCCGCGTTGATGCCCGCGTGTTCAGCCGCCAGGCCGGCCAACTGCGAGTCCCCCTCGATGGCATCCACCTGCCGTTTGAGCTTTTCCTGCTCCTGACAGACCTCCTGCCGATCGGCCGCCAGCTTACCCAGCGCTTTGGCCGCCTGCTTGGCCTTGTCCTTCTCCGGGAGGTTCTTCTCGGCCTTCGCTCGGGTAATTGCCGCATCGATCGCATCGAGCTTGCGAGCCAGCTCACCCGAGGCCAGCGTGGCCTTCGCCCCCTCGTAGTCCATGAGTTGCCGCACCAGCCGGTAGAGGTGAGCCAACTCCGAAACCGGCGACTGGCGATAGGCATCCTCATCGCGGAAGTGCCGGTACCCGTATAGGATCATCCCAAACTGCGTGCCCCAGTCGCCGATATGGTTGTCGCTGACTACCGCGTGGCCGAGGAATCGCAGCATTCGGCAAAGGCTGTCGCCGATCACAGTCGAGCGGATGTGCCCCACGTGCATTGGCTTGGCCACGTTGGGGGCAGAGTAGTCGATCACGTAGCCTTGGGGCCGCGCGGCCATGGCGACTCCGAGCCGCGCGTCGGCCACCGCCTCACCCAGCCGCGCCGCGAGCCACTCGTCTCGCAAACGCAGATTGATGAAGCCCGGGCCGGCGATCTGCGGAATCTCGCAGAAGTCGTCAAGTTTCAGGCGCGCAATCACTTCCTCGGCCACCTCCCGCGGCGGTCGGCCCAGCCGTTTGCCCAACGGCATGGCAAGGTTCGCCTGGTAATCGCCGAAGCGTGCATCCTGGCTCCGCCGCACGGTGTCGACGAGCGACTCGATATCGTCGTGACCCGCTAGAGCGGCACGGAATCGTTCCTGCAACTCGCGAAGAATGCCCATCGTCTGCCATCGCCCTGGATAAGTGGAAATGCCTGCGCGGCGGTCATCCCCGATTCCGGCCCGGCAAGAGCTGCTCAGGCAATCAGGCCGGCGCGACTGGCGGAAAACGCGGCCGCGGCCTGCCCTGCAACCCGGGGAATCAAGAGACCGTTGAGTTCAAGTCCGGCGCTCGCGACGCAAACGCCACGCGTTTCGCCTGCCCCCACAGATCTTCGAGCGCATAGTAGGAGCGTGTTTCGCCGTCGAAGAGGTGGACCACCACGTCCCCGTAGTCCAGCAGGATCCAGCGACTCGCCTCGTAACCCTCGATCCCCCGCCGCCGATCTTGCATGCGCTTCTCGAGAACCTGATCGATTTCCTCGCTGATCGCGTGCAGTTGCCGCCGGCTCGCGCCGGTCGCGATCACAAAGTAATCGAACTCGGTGGTCAACTCCCGCAGGTCCAGGATGACGATGTCCCGAGCGCGGTTGTCTTCCGCTGTGCGTGCCGCGGCCAACGCGCGCTCTAGGGCATCCTCGAGTTTCCGCTTCGCTCCCGAGTCGGCCGACCTCTCTTCCACAATCACCCTCGCCTCCGGACTGGATCAAGTGCCACCAAGGTATTGTAGGCACAGACCTTGCGACCTGAAAAGGGGGGCAACCGCGGTGGCCGGCGTTGCCTCGCCGCCTACAATGCGATCGTTGGGGATAGGAACCTGTCCCAAAAACAACCAGCCTGCCCTGCCCGTGTACCACCGGAGACCGCCGATGGGCGACTTTCTCCTCCCAGGCCAGAAGGCCCCCGATTTCACCCTCGCCTCGGACGAGGGCTCCCAAGTCCACCTCAGTGAGTTGCGAGGAAGGCCCGTTATCCTCTACTTCTACCCCCGTGACGACACCCCCGGCTGCACGCGCGAAGCTTGCGCATTTCGCGATCGCAATGCCGATCTGGTCCGCCTCGGGGCCGCGGTCCTGGCCGTCAGCACCGATGACCTGGACAGCCACCACCGCTTTCGTGCCAAGTACTCCCTCAATTTTCCCTTGCTGGCCGACGTCGACCACAAGGTGGCCGAGGCCTACGGAGCTTGGCGCGAAAAGGTCCGCTTCGGGCAAGCGTCGATGGGAATTCAACGAAGCACCTACCTGATCGACGCCGAAGGGACGATTCGCAAGGTGTGGAAGAACGTAAAGGTCGACGGCCACGACGAACAGGTTTTCCAGGCGTTGGACGAACTCGGCAGCCAACAGCCGCGCACCTGACCCTTGCCATGCCGTTCGGAGATTCCTCGCAAACCCCGGCTTGCGGCTCGCCTTGGCGGGCACGGCGGCGGTCGGTTCACTCGCAGGGCCTCTGCAACGGGCCGTGAAAGCGGGGCGCATGAAAGAAGCCCGCGAACCCATGTGGCCCGCGGGCTTCCTGCTTCGTTGCGCCCCAGTCAAGCGACTGGGGGGACAAGTTAGGGAGGCGTTACTTGATGCTTCCCACAGCATCGCGCATTTCCGCCGTCTCGCGCTTGCTATTCCACACGGCCCATAGGACCAGGAGCATGGCGACCGCGGCCACAATCAACCCGACCGTGGCGTTGGTTGGCAGATTGATCCCCCAGCGTGCCGGATCACCCGACTCGGTGTCCGGTCGAATGCCCGCCACGTTGTAGGACAGCACCAGGCCCAGGCCCAGCAGGCTGACCATGTTCATCACCTTGACCAGCGGGTTGATGGCCGGGCCGGCGGTGTCCTTCAGCGGATCGCCGACCGTGTCGCCGGTGACCGCGGCCTTGTGCTTCTCGCTGCCCTTGCCGGTGGTCGCCGTCGAGGCTCGTCCTCGATCATCTTCTTGGCGTTGTCCCACGCGCCGCCGGCGTTGGCCATGAACACGGCCAGGAGCTGCCCGACGAGGATCATGCCCGCCAGGAAGCCGCCCAGGGCGTAGGGCCCCAGCAGGAAGCCGACGACGATCGGGGCCAGGATGGCCAGCAGTGCCGGGCCGATCAGTTCGTTCTGGGCCGTCGTGGTGCAGATGTCGACCACGCGGCCGTAGTTGGGCTTCTTCGTGCCGGCCATGATGTCCGGGTCCTTGAACTGCATGCGGCACTCCTTGACGATGAAGAACGCCGCCCGGCCCACGGCCCGGATCAGCATCGAGCTGAACAGGAAGGGCACGACGCCGCCGATCAGCAAGCCGATCAGCACCATCGGATCGGCCACGGTGAGCTTGCCGGCGAAGTAGTTGTACTGCGCGGTGGTCATCTCGCTGATCTTGTCTTCGCTGCCCACCGCGATCACGGCGATGAAGCTGGCGAACAGCGACACGGCGGCGATCACGGCCGAGCCGATGGCGATGCCCTTGGTCTCGGCCTTGGTGGTGTTGCCCACCGCGTCGAGGTCGGCCAGGATCTGCCGGGCCCGCTTGTAGTTCTCCTTCGCCCATCTCCTTGCGGTCGTAGCCCATCTCGCCGATGCCGTTGGCGTTGTCGGCCACCGGGCCGAACACGTCCATCGAGATCGTGTTGCCGGTCAGGGTCAACATGCCGATGCCGGTCATGGCCACGCCGTAGGCGATGAACACCGGCGGCATGCCCCAGTAGCAGAGCACCGAGAGGATGATCGCGCCGGCGATCACCAACAGGGCGGCCACCGTGCTCTCATAGCCCACGGCGAAGCCCTGGATGATGTTCGTGGCGTGGCCCGTCTGGCAGCTTCGGGCCAGCGACTTGACCGGGGTGTGCGAGGTGTGCGTGTAGTAGCTGGTGACCTTGTTCAGGGCGATCGCCAGGAAGACGCCGATCAAGCAGGTCAGCGCCGGCCGCATGTCGAGGCTCCAGCGTCATCCCGAAATTGGCCCAGACCGGCAAGTTGGCGGGATCGCCGTCCGGGAAGCCGGCCGCGGCCATCGGGTAATTCGTCGAAGTACTCCGCGGCGAAAGTGCAGGTATCCGAAGCCGAGGAGCGAAGAAGCCGGCGACCGAGATCATGCGAGCCGATCCAGAAGCCGCGGTGGACGCTCTTCAGGGCGGTGTCGGAGGTGTCGTTCGGGCCGGCCTTGACGGTGTAGGTGCTGATGATCGAGCCCAGCACGCCGATGCCGCGGACCAGCAAGGGGAAGATCACGCCCTTGTGGCCGAAGCTGGCCAGGCCCAGGATCATCGCGGCCACGATGGTCACTTCGTAGCTCTCGAAGATGTCGGCCGCCATACCGGCGCAGTCGCCGACGTTGTCGCCCACGTTGTCGGCGATGGTGGCGGCGTTGCGGGGATCGTCCTCGGGAATGCCGGCCTCGACCTTGCCGACCAGGTCGGCGCCGACGTCGGCCGCCTTGGTGTAGATGCCGCCGCCGACACGCATGAACAAGGCCAGCAGCGTGCCGCCGAAGCCGAAGCCCAACAGGGCCTCGTAGGCCTGCTCGCCGTAGATCAGGAAGATGCAGGTGCCGCCCAACAGGCCCAGGCCGTCGGTCAACATGCCGGTGATCGTGCCGGTGCGGTAGCCGAGCTGCATCGCCTCGCCGTAGCTGCGCCTGGCGGCGGCGGCCACGCGGAGGTTGCCGGTGGTGGCCAGCCTCATGCCGACGAAGCCGACCATCCAGCTAAAGAGCGAGCCGACCAGGAACGCGCCCGGCGCGGCCGAAGGCGAACACGTTGCCGGTTCGTGTCGTCACTTCGTGAAGAACAGGGCGACGGTGATGACGACGATCAGCGGGCCGATCTTGCGGAACTGGGCCCAGAGATAGGCGTCGGCCCCTTCGCGCACGGCCGCGGCGATCTCCTGCATCTTGGGCGTGCCCTTGTCGGCCTCCTTCACCTGCTTGACCAGCATCCCGGCATACACCAGCCCGGCGATGGCTACGCCAAGCACCATGAGCAGGGCAATCCGCTCGCCGATGGGGAATTCGGTCAGCGGGGTAAACCACTTGAAGTCGTGTTCCACAGCCGCGCGCCGCTCGCGGGGCTCGTGGGCACGACCTTGCTACCGTCCGCCGACAACGCCGGCAGGATCATGAACGCGCCGAGGAAGAACACCGCAAGCAAGACCAGGTAGGCTGTCTGGACCTTCCCGTGTCTCCACTTCTTACGTAATGCTTGGAACATGGATACTCCTGGGACCACAAAGTCCGTCCGTTAGAACTTTGGACCGACGCTGTCTAAACAGGCCGCGCCACACTGGCCGTATTGAATCCATGCCTAGACGCTCCCGGTTTGGCCGTCCAAGCTATCGAAATCAATCCGCCTTGTCAAAGGGGGTTTGGACTACGAACCCGCGCCAGGGCGATGCTTTGCGCCCGTACTTCCGGTGCCAGCGTTCTAGTCCCTTCGCCCTACCCGTCAACTCAACAGCTACAGCCCGGAGCCCATTGCGCGCCTCCCTGTGCTGGCCGTAGCTAGCTACCACCGCAGAAGGGGGCTGTATGTCTACGGGAGCCATGGCGTGGGCTCGCGTCGACGCTGCGCGCTGCGCGGCCGAGGCTGCGGTGGACGGCATTTTCCCCGAGACTGTGCCGGTTTTCGCCAGGAGTGGGCCGCCAGCGCTCTGGAAAGTCAATCTCGCCTGCCGGAACGGGAGATGGCCGTCGTGCGGCCTGCTCGCCCCGGAGGGCGCCCTTCTTGCGGGCCGCGACCGGGGCTTACATGGTGTTTTTCGTTTGTCTTTTTCCTTGGGCTCAATTAGGATAAATTAAATGACTTTGTCGGAAAGCACGGCGTCTGCGCCGCTGCTACATGAGACACTCTTTCGGAGGCCCCAGTCATGGTGTCCAATTGGAAGTCGTGGTGGTTGCCACGTCTGGGTTTGGTAGTAGTGGCGGCTCTTGTTCCGGCCATGCTGTTCGCGGCCGAGCGGACCAGGACCCGAAGCGCGGCGAGAAATCAGCCCGCCGGTGAAGTGGTCGAGATGTTCTCCGCCATGGAGAGCGGTCAGCTCGAAGTGAGACTGATTCCCAAGGACTCCACGCAGTCGACCGTCGTGATCCGCAACAAGACCGACAAGCCTTTGAGCGTTCGCCTGCCCGAGGCGTTCGCGGGCGTCCCGGTTCTGGCGCAGTTCGAGGGCGGCGGCGGCGGCATGGAAACGGGCTATGGCGGCACGGGTGGTGGTGGTGGCGGCGCAGCCCAAGGTATGGGAGGCGGCATGGGTGGCATGGGCGGCATGGGCGGCTACGGTGGCATGGGCGGCGGCATGTTCAACGTCCCACCGGAGAAGGTCGAGAAGCTGAAGGTCGCTACCGTGTGCCTCGACCACGGCAAGGACGAGCCGCGCTCTCAATATGAAGTACGTGATCAAGCCCATCGAGGCATACTCCGACAAGCCTGCCGTGCGCGAGGTCTGCCGCATGCTCGGCCAAGGTGCCGTACCGCAGCGCGTTGCCCAGGCGGCGGCGTGGAACCTCAACAATGCCATGGGATGGGATAAGCTTGCGGGCAAGCAAATCCGCCACGTCACCGGTCTGTGCGAGCCGTATTTCAATCAGGCCGAGATCCTGGCAGCCAAAGAGTTTGCCAAGATTGCCGTGCGCAATGCGGAGAAGAAACTGGAAGAGAATCGCAAGGCCAACCAGTCGGACTCGGGCAGTCTTAACCAGCCCAGCACCTGAGACGACTCTCGAGTTCCACAGACCGCCGAGCCCGCAGGCAGCCTCCGCCTGGCGGGCTCGCGGCGTTTCTCTGCACGTTGAGAAACCGCAAGCATCCCGGCCCCTTTTCTTTCGCTAGTCAATGCCTTCAGCCATCGCTACCACCTCTGAGGGAATCCGGGGGACGGCAGGGAATAAGGGAACCCCTGCATTTGCTAAAGCCGGCATTTTCCGCGGGAAAAGTGCGGCCTGACCGGGGACCGCGTAGACGATGCTCCAAACTCGTCGTAAGATCGTGGAGAGGAGGGCCGTGCATCGAGGCACAATCCCATCGGCGTCCCTCTTCGATTGTCGTAGTCACCAGGAGTCAAGGGAAGAAGAACGCCGCATTAGACCATCGCGCTACCCCCCCCGCCCCGCCGGTCAGACCGCCTCTGTCGTTCGGATCCGTTTGCCGCTCTCCGCGGTTCCTGATCTGCTGCTGGTCGCACGATTCGGGCCCATGCCGTCCCTCGGCTTGGGTTTCCGGAGCGGCCCAAGCGCCTACGGGGACCGCACCACCGTCCAGCCGGCCAATCCGGCCCACAAAGGGAGCTTATGTCCGCGGAATCACAGCACGCCACATCCTGCCACGAAGCGACCGAAGAGGAGTTGCTCGCACAGCTCGACGACGCTTTGAACGAGTACCGCAACGTGCCGGGGCGCTGATCCCTGTGCTGCAGATCGCCCAGGCGATGTTTGGGTACCTGCCCGAATCCGCCCTGCGGAAGATTGCCACCGCGTTGGACAAGCCGTACAGCGAGGTTGCCGGCGTCGTCAGTTTCTATTCGTTCTTCACAACCGTCCCCCGCGGCAAGCATCTGGTGCGCGTGTGTTTAGGCACGGCATGCTACGTGCGCGGCGGCAAGGAAGTGCTTTCGGCGTTGAAAGCCGCATTGGGGGTGGAGGTCGGCGAAACCACTTCCGACCGCACCTTTTCACTCGACGTCGGGCGTTGTTTTGGGGCCTGCGGCCTGGCTCCGGTGATCATGATCGACCAGGACGTACACCAGCGAGTCAAGCCCGCCAAGGTCGCCAAGCTCCTTGAGCGGTATCGCAACGGCGCCTCCGCAGGTCAGGAAGGGAGTAACGGAGCCAAGGCATGAGAACTCGGATTGCCAGCGTTCAGCAGCTCAACGCCCTACGCGACGACGTGCGTGCCGGCCGGTCGGTGGCGGACGCCGCGCGCCACAAGCGCATTCTTCTCTGTGCGGGAGCAGGGTGCATTGCCTCCGGCTCCCCGGCCGTCAAGGACGCCCTGCAGAAGGAGCTTCAACTTCGTGGCCTCGACCAGCGCGTATCGATCATCGAAACCGGCTGCCTCGGCCCCTGTGCCGGCGGTCCCGTGATCCAAATCGACGACGTGTTCTACGAGAAGCTCAAGCCCCAGGACTCCGGCGAACTGGTGGCCGAGCATCTGATGCGCAACCGACCGGTCCACCGTTTGACGCACAAGCGCGCCGACGGAAAGCCCGTTCCCAACGTCCGCGACATCGACTTTTTCAAGCGTCAGACGAAGATCGTGCTGCGCAACTGCGGTCTGATCGATCCACAACAGATCGAGGAATACATCGGCCGCGACGGCTACCAGGCGCTGGCCCAGGTGCTGGAAGCGAAGAATCCGGACGCGGTGATCGACGCCCTGAAGCAATCCGGTCTCCGCGGACGCGGGGGGGCGGGTTTCCCAACCGCCTTGAAGTGGCGATTCACGCGGCAGGCCGCGGGCCAGGAAAAGTACGTGGTCTGCAATGCCGACGAGGGAGACCCCGGAGCCTTCATGGATCGCAGCGTGCTCGAAGGCGATCCGCACAGCGTCCTCGGAGGGAATGATCATCGCCGGCGCCACGATCGGCGCTCGCGCGGCTTTGTGTACGTTCGCGCGCGAGTACCCTCTAGCCGTCGAGCGTCTCAACGTCGCCATCACGCAGGCGCACGAATGCGGCCTGCTTGGGCCGAGAACATCCTCGGCACGGGTTTCGACTTTGAGCTGGAGATCCGCATGGGCTCCGGTGCCTTTGTTTGCGGCGAGGAGACGGCGCCTGTTGACCTCGATCGAGGGAAACCGCGGCGAGCCCCGCCCCCGCCCCCCCTTCCCTGCCCAGAAGGGGCTGTGGGCCAAGCCGACGCTGCTCAACAACGTCGAGACCTACGCCAACGTGCCCGCCGATCCTCCTCAACGGCGGCGCCTGGTATGCGGCCTACGGCACCGAGAAGAGCAAGGGCACCAAGGTTTTCGCCCTGGCCGGGGCGATTCAGAACGCCGGGCTGGTCGAGGTGCCGGTGGGCATGCCGCTGGGCGACCTCGATCTACGACATCGGCGGCGGCATTCCCGGCGGCAAGGAGTTCAAGGCCGCGCAGATCGGCGGCCCCTCGGGCGGCTGCATCCCCCGGCAGCACCTCAACGTCCCCTTGGACTACGAATCGCTGGCCGAACTCGGCGCGATCATGGGCTCGGGCGGCCTGATCGTCATGGACGAGGATAGCTGCATGGTCGACGTGGCCCGCTTCTTCCTCGAATTCGTCCAGGAGGAGTCGTGCGGCAAGTGCGTCCCCTGCCGCGTGGGCACGAAGCGGATGCTGGAAATCGTCACGCGCATCTGCAACGGCCAAGGCGAGGAGGCCGACGTCGACCGCCTCATCGAGCTGGGCGAGATGATCAAGGACACCTCGCTGTGCGGCCTGGGCCAGACCGCCCCCAACCCCGTCCTCTCCACGATCCGCCACTTCGGTTACGAGTACGTCGAGCACATTCGCGACAAGCGCTGCCGCGCGGGCGTCTGCCCCGTCGCTGGTCCATGCCCCCTGCGAAAGTGCCTGCCCGGCCAACGTCGACATTCCCGGCTACATCTCGCTGGTGGCGGAAAAGCGCTACGCCGAGGCACTGCGACTGCACCGCGAACGCAACCCGTTCGCGGCGGTTTGCTCGCGGGTCTGCTTCCACACCTGCGAGGACAAGTGCCGCCGCTCGTCGCTCGATGCCCCCGTGTCGATCCGCGGCGTCAAGCGTTTCATGGCCGACCAGGAAGTGACCATCCAACTGCCCGAGGTGCCTGGAGAACGAGCAGAACGCCAAGCGCAAGATCGCGATTGTCGGCGCCGGGCCCGCCGGCCTTTCCTGCGCATACTTCCTCGCGCGGTCTCGGCTACCGGCCGACGGTCTTCGAGGCCAAGGCTCGGCCGGGTGGGATGCTCGTCCAGGCGATCCCGCCTACCGGCTCCCGCGCGAGATCGTCGCCCGCGAGGTCCGCATGATCGAGCGGATGGGCGTCGACATCATCACCAACACGATGCTCGGCGTCGATTTCACGCTCAAGTCGCTCCGCGCCGAGGGCTACGACGCCGTATTCCTCGGCGTCGGCGCCCCGCTGGGCGTGGGTCTGGGCATCCCCGGCGATGACGCCGAGGGAGTGACCGACGCCCTCAGTTTCCTCCGTACCTACAACCTGCGCGGTTCGGTTCCCGTCGGCAAGAACGTGGTCGTCATCGGCGGGCGGCAACTCGGCCATCGACGCGGCCCGGACCGCGCTGCGTCTTGGGCGCCGAAACCGTGACCGTTGTCTACCGCCGCACGCGCGAGGCCATGCCGGCCTACGAGGAGGAAATCGAAGAGGCCGAGCATGAAGGCGTCCGACTCCAGCTGCTCACCGCCCCAATCGAGGTGGTCGCCGAAGGAAGAACGCGTCGTCGGCATCAAGTGCCTGCCGATGCGGCTGGGCGAGTTCGACCGTTCCGGCCGCCGCCGACCCGAGGAAGCCGGCGACGCCTTCATCGTTCCCACGCCGATCACGTCCTCGTGGCGATCGGACAGACGCTGGATCTGAAGAAGACTGTGCAACGACTTGACGCTGCGAAACCCGCGGCCGCGACTTCATCCAGGTCGAACCCGGTCACCGGCCAGACCTCGCGAGAAATGGGTCTTCGCCGGCGGCGACGCGGTCAGCGGGCCGTCGTCGGTGGTCGAGGCGGTGGCCGCCGGGGAGCGGGCGGCGGTGGGCATCGACGTCTACCTGACGCGGCAAGAACCACGCCTTCTGGCGGGAAATCAAGGTGGTCGATACCACGTTCGATCCCGACGCCGATCCGCTCGACGTCCCGCGCGAGCGGCTCAACCTGATCCCCGTCGACCGCCGCCGCGCGAATTTCGACGAGGTCGAGCAGCCGTGGCCCGAGGCCATCGCCGTGCACCAGGCCAAGCGATGCCTCCGCTGCGACTACGGCAAACGCGGCAACGGCGCACAGGATGCGAGATGACGGATCGTGGGACGAGAGAGGACAGCATGCTCTTGTCCCGCGCTCGCGTGTCACTGCACGCTCCGGTCGACTTGAAGCGAATCTTATCCCGATCACTACGTGACCGACGAGGATCGAGCGCGAATCTGCATGATATCGCTTTGGATCAACAACTGCCCGGTGGAAGTGCCCGAGGGAACGACGATTCTCCACGCGGCCAAGAAGGCCGGGATTCGCATCCCCACGCTCTGCCACGTGGAGAGCCTGCAGCCGATCGGCGCGTGCCGCGTCTGCGTCGTGGAGATCGAGGGGAACCGCAACCTCGTGGCCTCCTGCTCGATGCCCGTCGACCAAGGGGATCAAGGTCTTCACCAACACGCGGCGCGTCCGCCAGGCGCGCCGGACCGTGGTCGAGCTGCTTCTTTCCGAGCACAACGGCGAGTGCCAGACCTGCGACCGCAACGAGGACTGCGAACTTGCAGGCGCTGGCCGCGGAGCTGGGGATCCGCGAGGTCAGTTACGTCGGCGAGAAGACCCGCAAGCGGATCGACGTTTCCACCCCGGCCCTGGCTCCGCGACAACGGCAAGTGCATCAAGTGCCGCCGCTGCGTGGCGGTCTGCGCCGAGATGCAGCACGTCGGCGCCCTATGGCCGCAGAACCGCGGCTTCGACACGGTGATCGGCCCGGCCTTCAACCGCGACCTGGATACGGTCCCCTGCGTCCAGTGCGGCCAGTGCGCGGCGATCTGCCCGGTGGGGGCGATCACCGAGAAGCGACCAGATCGACGAGGTCTGGAAGGCCCTGGACAAGCCCGACAACCACGTCGTCGTGCAGACCGCGCCGGCCATTCGCGCCGCCCTGGGCGAGTGCTTCGGATATGCCGCCGGGCACGCTGGTCACCGGCAAGATGGTCGCCGCCCTGCGCCGGCTCGGGCTTCGACGCCGTGTTCGACACCAACTTCGCCGCCGACCTGACGATCCTCGAAGAGGGCACGGAGCTGCTGCAGCCGGCTCCGCAACACGCTCGTCGAGAAGCAGCCCGCCGCGCTGCCGATGTTCACGAGTTGCTCGCCCGGGTTGGATCAAGTTCATGGAGTACTTCCACCCCGACCTGCTGGCCGAACCTCTCGACCTGCAAGTCGCCGCAGCAGATGTTCGGCGCGGTGGCCAAGACCTACTACGCCCAGAAGCTGGGCAAGCAGCCCGAAGAGATCTTCGTCGTCTCGGTGATGCCCTGCACGGCCAAGAAGTTCGAGTGCCAGCGGCCGGAAATGGACGCCAGCGGGGTGCGCGACGTCGACGTCGTGCTCACCACGCGGGAGCTGGGCAAGATGATCCGCGCCGCCGGGATCGACTTCGACTCCCTGCCCGACGAGCGAGATGGACGCCCCGCTGGGCCTCTCCTCCGGCGCTGCCGACATCTTCGCCAACACGGGCGGCGTGATGGAAGCGGCCCTGCGCACGGTCTACGAAGTGGTCACCGGCCGGCCTCTGCCCGATGGAGAACCTCCATGTCGCCCCGATCTGCCGGACTCCAAGGCGTGAAGGAAGCTTCGCTCCGTATCGAAGGACACGCTACCCGACTGGAGGTTCCTCGAGAACGTTACGCTGAACGTGGCTGTCGCCCATGGACTGGCCAACGCCCAACGCGTGATCGCGGCCGTCAAGTCCGGCGAGAAGCAGTATCACTTCGTCGAGGTGATGACCTGCCCCGGCGGTTGCATCGGCGGCGGCGGACAGCCCCGCTTCACCGACAACCGGTTCGCGAAGCCCGCATCGCCGCGATCTACCGCGAGGACGAGGGCAAGGCGCTGCGCAAGTGCCACGAGAACCCCGACCTCGCCAAGCTGTACGAGGAGTTCCTCGGAAAGCCGTTGGGCGAACGCTCGCACGAGCTTCTGCACACCCACTACTCGCCCCGGTTCCAGGACGAGTAGGCTTCGCGCAGTGGAAATGCCGACCGATTTTCCAGAGGCATTTCCGCGTTGGCCAAAGAACCCATTTGGGGATTGCCCGCGAGCGGCACGCCGCTGGCTGCGCGTCCAGGCCGTACGATCTGGCTGCGGACGCAAGCCGCTACGGACCGTACCCCGTACCGCACCCTGATTGCCAGAGGGGCTGCTGTGGGATAGGTTAATGACTGTCCTGACTGCAATCGTGACGGTTCCGAGGATCATCGGTCGGTTTTCTGTCACTTCGGCGACAGTCTTCCCGTCCTTTCCTGGCTGTCACGCTTCTCAGACTCTTCTACCAGATGGAAACCGGCACCGGCCGTAGCGCGGCGGAAGGAATGCCGACGGATGAAATCGCACTCGGATAAACCGGCCTATGAGGAACTGGAGGCCCGGCTAGCGGCGGCCGAATCCATCCTTGAGGCCCTGCGTGCCCACGATGCCGATGCCATCGTCGATCGCCAGCCCATCGCCTTTCTCCGTCTGCAGGAAGTCGAGCAATCCGAGCGCTGCGCCCGGCAGCGTTTGGGCGAGATTCTCGAGAGTATCACCGAATGTTTTTGCACGCTGGATAGCCAATGGCGATTCACCGCGGTCAACCACCACGCCGCCGAGCATTTCCACTGCGCCCCGCGGCGATTCTCGGCCGCAGCCTATGGGAGGTCTTTCCCCAGAACCGCGGCACGATCTACGAGCGAGAATACACTCGCGCCATGCGCGAACAGACTCCGGTTCATTTCGAGGCGCCTTCCTACGTCAACCTCGGCTGCTGGGCGGAGATCCACGCTTATCCGTCCCGCGAGGGCCTGACGGTGTACTTTCGCGACATTACGGAGCGAAAGCGCACGAGGAAAAGCTCCGCGAGAGTGAATTGCGGGAACGCAACCGTGCGCTGTACTTGCAGACGATCATCGATGCCGTGCCCGGGGCCCTCTTCCTTACCCGAGACCGTGAGTGCCGCATGATCCAGGGCAATCGGGGCGTCTACGAACTGCTCCGCATGCCGCCGGGAAGCAACGTCTCCAAGTCGGCGTCCGAGGAGGATCGCCCCACAAGCTGGACGGAAATGAAAGATGGAGTAGCGATCCCCCCCGAGCAGCTTCCCATTCAGCGCGCAAGCCGCGGCGAGGAGGTGCGCAACTTTGAGATGGATCTGGTCTTCGACGACGGCGTGGTCAAGACCATTTTCGGCAATGCCTCGGCGCTCGTGGGTGAGGATGGGGAAGCCGCCGGCGTGGTGGCAGCCTTCGTCGACATCACTGAGCGCAAGGTGATGGAGGAGGAGTTGCGCAGTGCCCGCCAGGTCGCCGACACGGCCAACCGCGCCAAGAGCAGCTTCCTTGCCCACATGAGCCATGAATTGCGGACGCCGATGAACGCCGTATTGGGCATGATCGATCTTGCCCTCAGCGACGAATTGCTGCCGCACGTGCGCGAGTACCTGGAAACTGCGCACGGCTCCGCCGACACGCTGCTGGCCCTGCTCAACGACATTCTCGATTTCTCTCGCATTGAAGCGGGCAGGCTGGAACTCGAAAATGCCCCCTTCCGCCTCCGTCCGGCTCTGGAGCAGACCGTCAAGGCGCTGTCGATCCGGGCCTACGAGAAGGGCCTGCACATTGCCACACACATCGCCGACGACGTCCCTGATTGCCTCGTGGGCGATGCGCTTCGCCTCAAACAGATCCTGGCCAATCTGCTGAGCAACGCGATCAAATTCACCGACCAAGGCCGCGTTGCCGTGCGCGTCTCGCTCGACGCGCGGACCGAAAACGAGGTACGACTTCACTGTGCGGTGGAAGACACGGGCATCGGCATCCAACCCGAGATCCTCTCCCGCATTTTCACTCCCTTCGCCCAGGCGGACGCATCGACGACGCGCCAGTACGGCGGCTCAGGGTTAGGGCTGGCCATCGCAGCGAACCTCGTGGAGATGATGGGCGGCCGGCTGGAGGTTCAGAGCCAACCGGGCAGGGGGAGCGTCTTTCATTTCGTCGCCAGCTTCGGCCGGACCGCGGACGCCCCGCCTGTCCCGGCCAGCGGCCCGGGTTCCGCCGACTTCCCATCGCCGCCCCGCGCATTGCGCATCCTGGTGGCCGAAGACACTCCCGCCAACCAGAAGCTGATCACCATGATCCTCGGCAAACGCGGTCATTCGGTCGAAGTTGCCGCCAGCGGCCACCAGGTGCTCGACCTCTTTGCGACGCGCGAGTTTGACCTCATCTTGATGGACGTCCAGATGCCCCTCATGGACGGCTTGGCGGCGACCACGGCGATTCGCCGCCTACCCGCCCCGAAGAACCGAATCCCGATCATCGCCATGACCGCATACGCCATGAAGGGCGATCGGGAGCGATGCCTCCGCGCAGGCATGAACGCCTACCTGGCCAAGCCTATCCATCTCCGCGAACTCGTCGAACTGGTGGAACGGTTGGGAGAGGATCGAATCTGCGCCGCACCCAGGAAGTTCTTTTCTGGATGCGGCACTTGATCGTAAACCGTCTTCGTTTCGTCCTCGTCCTATTTGGTTCCGCACTCACCGCTTTTCGACCGTGCAGCGGATGAGCCAGTCGCCCCGTCCATACGGTTTCGCATCTCCGCTCCCCGGGATTCCCACGAGTGAACTGCCCGACCCTTCCGCGTCGTAGCTGACAAAGACTCCCTTGGTCGCCTCGGGATTGAAGCCAAGGCAAATGATGAACTTGGGCGGGACGCGCGTGGGCTTCACGCGGAACGGCTTCCAGACGGCCTCACCCCGCGCAAACGAGGCGTAGGGGAACTGGAAGGTGGCGATCGGC
The DNA here is from genome assembly GCA_963736495.1 of Pirellulales bacterium. Classification (GTDB taxonomy): domain Bacteria; phylum Planctomycetota; class Planctomycetia; order Pirellulales; family Thermoguttaceae; genus CAVTPL01. The sequence goes on from CAVTPL010000007.1 coordinate 556,879, forward strand.
TTGAACTGCTCGTCACAGATCCAGATGCGGAAATTCTCCTTCGGCGGCTTCGGCATGCCGTAGCGCGCGCCGTGCAATCGGACCGAGGTCACATACCATCCCTCCCCGTCCACCGTGAATCGCACGGCGTGGCCCCCCCCGGCGATGCTCGCTTGCCCGCTCTTCTTCCCGTCGTCAAGCGCCAGCTCGCGAGGCTCGCCCGCGCCCTTGCCCGGGGCCACTTCGCGGAGATATTGGGCCACAAACTCCTGGTCTTCCTTGGAGAGTCGGTCGAGCGGGACCGCAATCACCTTGCCGTCGGGCCGCTTCAAATTCACCTGTCCCTGCTCAACCCCGGCCAACTCCGCATCCACGCTGAACGCCCCGGTCGAATCGCTCCACGTGCGCAAGGGCAGGGCGTCATGGCTTTCCGTGTCCGTCACCTTCTGTTCTTCATAGGTCACGATCTTGGGGTACGAAGGCTTCTTCCCCTCCGCCGCGCTGACCACGGCGCGGATCATCCAATCGTAGGCCTGGTCGACTTTTTCGTAGCCCTTGTCCGGAAGTCCCACATAGGAATGCGTCTGGCGCACGTTCTTGTCCATTCCAACGCGGATACCTTTCGTCGCCTCGGCATTGAACCAAAAGGCCACGAAGAAGTTCTCGGGCACAGCCACGGCGGGGAACTCGAAGCGGTACCACCGCGCTTCGCCCCGCTCGACCTTGCCATACGGAATGCGAACGTGTTCCAGCACTTTCCGGCTCTCATCGAGCAGGTAGAGGTGGAAATCATCTTTCGGCGCCTCGGGGTACCCGTATCGAGTGGCAAACAATTGCACTGCCGACACCGAGCGCATCCCGTTCGGCCGCACCAGCTCCACGGCGTGCCCACTGTCGGCCAGGCTCGCCGTGCCCTCGGCCGAGTCGTCGACATAGCCGACCTCGCTGGCATCCCCCGGACGACGCTTGAGCTCGACCTCGACGCGGACGATCTGCCCGTCGCGAACCTCGATCGACCGTTCGTCCGCCGCGTACCCCTCGAGTTCCACAACCAACTTGTGCGATCCCGCGGGCACCGGGAAGAGCTTGTCGGACTGGCCCAACAGCTTACCGTCGAGGAGTACGGCGGCTCCGGGTGGCGTGGTCTTAACGTAAAGTTGCGTCGAGGGCGATTCCGACACCTGGGGTTGTGGGGCCCCAAGAACCATCAGGACCGTACTGAAGAAGATCACATTCATCGCTATCCCTCCTGAGTGCAAATAACCTAGCAGCAATTGCCTTGCGTGCGTAGCGCTCGCCTCCGCTCCAAGAACGCATCCTATTGAGCCCTCCATAGCCGATGCATCAGGCCGACCAGCGCGAGACCGGAAAAACAAGGCCTTTGGGCCAGGCAATACCGGTCATTCACAATGCAGACGTCAATAAAACCGCCAGAGCGGCCCTGGGCGGCCCCTGGGCGGCCGGAGAATCGCAGCACCTCCCAAGGTTCTGGGATCGGCTCTAAAAAACCTATCCCAGAACCGCCACGGCAGTCCTCCGCGGCCGGAAAATGCAGGAGCGGCACACGGTTCTGGGATCGGCTCCAAAAATCATTCGCCGCCGGGGGGCAGATTGGTCCACGATTTCTTGACAATCGTCGGCGCGTGGAGCTAGAATCGTTTCTCGTAAGGTTTTGCGCGGTTTCTCGCGCTCGCGCCGCTTCAAGGCCCTTGCGTCCATGGCATCCCTTTCTTGCACACGTCCGACGCTGCTGGAGCGGCTTCGTCTGGGGGTCGACCCCATGGCCTGGGAGGAGTTCTTCCATCGCTATGGATCGTTCGTGTTTTCGATCGCGAGGCGCCGCGGCTGCTCCGAGCACACGTCTGAGGAGATCGTGCAGGAGGTGATGCTAGCCATCTTCGAGAGGAAGGCCTTTTTCCGTCACGATCCTGTGCGCGGCGGCTTCCGCGACTGGTTGGGCGGCGTGATCCGCAACACCGTCGCCACGCGCCGCCGCAAGGCATCGAACCGGGGCACCGCGCCTTTGCCGTTGGTCGTTGGCGAACCGCAGGGGGCCGAACAGCCCGAGGTCGTCTGGCAGGAGGCTTTTGACCAGGCCATGCTCGCCTTCCTTCTCGACGTCGTCCGCCGCGAAACGAGTCCTCGCACCTACCAGGCCTTTGAGCTATTCACCCTAGGCGAGTGCAGCGGCGACGAAGTAGCCCGGATCACCGGGCTTTCGCGCAACGCCGTCTACCAGGCGCGAAAGAAGGTTCTGCGTCGGCTGCGTCAGTTGGGGCTGGAATACCGCGACCGCGAACCGCCAGAGGCGCAGCTCCGCGCCGCGTTGGAGGGCCGCTTGAGTCGGGCCGTAGAAGATGCGGTCCGCACGCGGATCGAACGGACTCTGCCGGGTTCTTGAAGCCGATCCTGGAACCTTGGGAGGTACTGCGATTTTCCAGCCGCACTGGGCCCCAGCGGCAGTTCTGGGATAGGTTCTTGACGTTCGTCGTCGATGGCGGGGAACTACACCCGCTCTCAAACCGTCCCATGCCCTGGTGCGCCCGAGAGAAACGAGCGCGACCCTACCGACTCCCATTTCCCGCGCAGGGACCCTGACCGCCGTGACCGACGCGCCTTCGACCGAAATCTCCACCCCGCCGCACGTTCCCGACTTCGACCTGTTGCGGCCGATCGGTGAAGGGGGATTCGGGCGCGTTTGGCTGGCGAGAAACCGCACGACCGGCCAGCCGCGCGCGGTCAAACTCATCCCTTTGCAGCGATCGGGGAGCCCCGATCCCGCGGGGCGTGAGATCGCCTCGCTCGCGCGTCTGGAGGCCAACGTCCTCTGCCGCCACCCCAATCTGCTGGTGATCCACCACGTCGGCCAGACGGCCGATCACCTCTTCTACGTCATGGATTTGGCGGACGACCTGTCCGGCAACCCGGGCTCGTCCAGCGCCGACTACCGCCCCGCGACACTGCACTCGCGACTGAGGGGCGCCCCGCTTCCGCCCGACGCGATCGCGCGTCATGCGCGCCAGCTTCTCTCGGCGCTAGCTTGCCTGCACCGGTCCGGTATGGTCCATCGCGACGTGAAGCCGGCGAATTGCCTCTTCGTCGGCGGAGAACTCAAGTTAGGCGATTTTGGCCTGCTGGCCGCCGCCAATCTTCCCACCTCGCGACTGGGGACGTTGCGCTACATGCCCCCGGACGGCGTCATGGACGCGCGGGCTGACGTCTATGCGGCCGGGCTGGTGATCTACGAGATGCTCACCGGACTTGAACCTGATCGTTTCCCCAGCCTCGGGGAAGCTGCTTCGCGGATTGCGGCCCACGCACCGCTGGCGAGATGGAATCAGGTCGTGCTGCGCGCCTGCGATCCCAATCCAGACCATCGCTTCGCGGACGCCGCGGCCATGCTTGCCGAAGCGCCCGCCGAGCCGCACGTACCCGCGTCTCGCGTACGTCGGCGGTCAGTATTGCTCGCCGGCCTGGCGGCGGCTGCCGGGGTTGCCGCACTGACGGCGTGGTGGCGTGAGGGAGTCCCGGGGGTCGATGTCAATTTCCTCACCGAACCGTACGAGGCGCAGATCTATCTGGATGGACGTCTCCAAACCGGCCCCAATGGCACTGCATATCGCACCCCTTGCACGATTCCCGGCCTTCGTCCTCGTCCCTTCCGCGTCGTCTTCGCCTGGGAGGACCGCGAGGAAGTTGTCGATCTGGGAGTAGTCGACTTCGCTCAGTCCCGCGAAGTCTCGCTCCAGGTGGCGCCGTGAGCCGGCTATCCACTCCTTCAGTCACGGGAGCCGGCTCCTTCGTCCTGGACAACCTCGATTCGTTCAGGGTCGCGTTGGGAACTCCGGCCCGAGTGGTCCGGGAAAGAAAGCCTGGGGCGCGGTATCTCTGAGGCCGGTCCTCAAGCCGCGTTCACGGCGGCGTCTGCTGCCAGGGAGCGAAGACAAAGGCCGCTCCCGCGGTCACCAACGCGAAGCCGACCACGTAGTTCCACTTCAGCGGCTCCTTGAGATACCAGATGGAGAAGAAGCAGAACACGGTGAAGGTGATTACCTCCTGGATCGTCTTCAATTGCGCGGCGCTGATACCGAAGTTGTGGCCGATCCGATTCGCCGGCACTTGAAAGCAGTACTCCAACAGAGCGATCAGCCAGCTCACCAGCACGGCGATCCAGAGGGCCGTCGACTTGTACTTCAGGTGCCCGTACCAAGCGAAAGTCATGAATACGTTGGAAATGAGGAGCAAGCCGGCGGTGACAAACAGCATGGGAAGCCCTATTGGAGTCCGCAATGTAAAGGGTTGGCCGTGCCGGGCCGAGAAACCCGGGTTTCCCGCCTCCCGATGGTCGGCCCGGCGCATTGGCTACGCGCGGCTCAATAACGGAAGGCGGAGGTGGAAAAGGCTGCCATCATAGAAAGGCATGTCAGTTTTCCAAACCCCCTTTAGGCGGGTACGGGGCAGTTCGGGCGTCGGACAGGCGTAGCGCCAAGCTGCCCTTGGAGGCCGCCGGCGACGGAATAACCCGCGTGATCCGCTTCCTCGACGGCAATTGCCTGGGGAGAAGGCCGTGCCTTGGAGAATCGCCACGAGAGCAGCCGGGGCGTCCACGCATCGCGATGGCGGGAAAAAACTTAGCGCATCGCCCCCCCCAATGCAGCAAACGCGACCTAAATACACTTGGGGCCGTGATACGGCACAATAACCAGGTTCGTGTAGTGAAGGTGCACCATCCATGTTGAGACTTTGCAACAAGTTCGGACTGAAGGTCAAACTGCTACTCGCTTTGGTGGTTTCGGGCGGGTTGGTTGCGGGAGTGCTTTGCGTTATGACCTACCGGCGTGCCGCCGAGGTCGCCGTGACGAGGGCCGAGCATCGCGCCGAGGAACTCGTCAAGCGATCGGCGGAGATGTTCCTCGTCTCGACCCGAAAATTCCACGACGAATACCAGAAGGCCCAGGACTCGCCCCTCGCGCGTAAGGCCGCCGTGGCCGACTGGACGCGGACGATCTTCGCGGTCGATCAAGCAGTGATTGCCGACTTGGGAGAGAGCAGCTCGCGAGTACGTTTGATCGGCGACAAGGACGTGTTTGGCTTTGCGCCGCTGGGCGGGGCCAACACGAAGATCGAAAGTGATTTCGAGCGCGAGGCGGCCATGCGTCTGGTGAAGGGCGAGGCGCTGGTGAAATCCTTGGATCAAGACTACCTCCGCATTGCCGCTCCCTTGCCCAGCCAAGCCCACCGGGGCTGCGCCGAGTGCCACTTTGCGACCGTGGAAGGTGATCGGGCCGACATGACGCGCAACGTCATCCTCGGCTCGCTCAATGCCTACGTTCCCTTGGCCGAGTCCCGAAACGAGGCGCAATCGGAAGCGGTGGCGTCGATCCTGGGAATTACGATCGGCATTGCCGCCATCGTGCTCGTGCTTTACGTCCTGCTCACGAGGACGGTGTTCCGGCCGATCCTCCGCTGCAAGGAGAGCGTGGTCGCCCTGGCAAACCAGGACTTCACCCGGAAGTGCCCGGTCCTGAGCGAGGACGAAGTCGGACAAATGGCCCGGGCCATCAACGCCTCGATCGACACGACGAAGCGGGCTTTCGAGAACACCCAGGAGAAGGTCTACTTCTACGAGAGTATCCTCAATACGATCCCGCATCCCGTTTCGGTCACCGACAACGAGATGCGCTGGACCTTCGTGAACAAGGCGGCTCTGGATATCGCCCAACTCCGCAAGGAAGACGTGCTGGGCAAGCATTGCAGCAACTGGGGCGCCGACATCTGCAACACGGAACGATGCGGCATCTGCATGGCGAAGGCGACGGGCGGCAAGGCAAGTTCGTACTTCACTCAGCCGCAATTCCCCGGCATGCAATTCAAGGTCGACGCCACCGTCATGCTCGACCAGAACAGCCAGCCCATGGGCCACATTGAGGTCATTCAGGACATCACCGCGGAAAGCCACGTGAAGCAGTACCGCGAGGAGGAATTCCAGCGCATGGCGCAGAATCTGGGGGAATTGAGCAACGGAAACCTCGATTTCTCGACCGAAGTTGGGCCGGCCGATCAATACACAGGGGAGGCCCGGGCCGAGTTCGTCCAGGTGGGCCAGGCCCTGGATCGCACCGTGCAAGCCGTCCGGGCCCTGGTCGAGGACGCCAATGGCATGGCAACCGCCGCCATCGAGGGCAACCTGGCCCTCCGCGCGGACGCGGCCAGGCATCACGGCGAGTTCCGCAAGATCATCGACGGCGTCAACCGCATGTTTGACTCGATCGTCACCCCGCTGCGGTCGGCCGCGGTAGTTCTGGAGACGATGGCGAACCGGGATTTCACTCGCACGGTAGACGCCGCGTTCCAAGGCGAGTACGCCGTTCTGATCCGCAACGTGGACGAGGTCGTGCGCAGCGTGCGTGGGGCAATTACGGAGATTAGTGACAGTGCAGCGCAGTTCAACGAAGGATCGAGGGTCATCGCCCAGAGCGCGCAAGCACTTGCCCAAGGCGCAGACGCAGAGTTCCAGCGTCGAGGAGATGGGCGCGTCGATCGAAGAGCTTGCGGCATCGATCAATGCGGTCAAGGGGAACGCCCAGGAGGCAGATAAGCTGGCCCGGGAAACGAGCAATCTGGCCGAGAAGGGGGGCGACGCCGTCACGAAATCCGTCCAGGCGATGGAATTGATCCGCGCCAGTTCGCAGCAGATTTCCGAAATCATCCAGGTGATTTCGGAGATCGCCAGTCAGACGAACCTGTTGGCCCTGAACGCGGCGATCGAGGCGGCGCGCGCGGGCGAACACGGCATGGGTTTTGCCGTGGTGGCCGACGAGGTCCGCAAGCTTGCCGAACGCTCGAACGAGGCGGCACGGGAGATTTCGACGCTGATCAAGGAATCGACCCAGCGCGTGGCCGAGGGGGTTCAACTAAGCGACGAAACCGGCAACGCCCTGAAGCAGATCGTGGCGGGCGTCGAGACCACCGCGGCCAAGATCGCCGAGATCGCCTCGGCAACGGTCCAACAAGCGGCAAATGCCCAGGAGGTCTCCTCGGCAATCCACAGCGTGTCGCAGGTTACCGAGCAGAGCGCGGCGGGAAGCGAGGAAATGGCCTCGTCGAGCGAGCAGTTGGGCGCCCAGGCGTCTACCCTGCGGGAACTCGTCACGCGGTTCCGCGTTTGACGGGGCGGCGGGGACGGTTCCAGACAGCGGCCGGCCGCGCGTCGGGCACCGAAGCACGGCCAGGCCGAAACAGGGGACCCGTTGACGCCGACCTGTAGAAATCGAGATTTAGCCACGGGCGCGTACGGCGCCCGTTTTCGTTGGCAGGCGCCGAGCCGGGGCAGGGAATCACGCTGCCCCGGATTGTCGACCCGCGCCTCGGCGTGCAAGCGCGATGCCAACTCCCGAACCATCTGTTCCAGGCAGGGTAGCGCGGCCTCGGGCGGGCGCAGTCGAGGTCGTCTACGTTCCAGTACTCGACTCGGTTTTCCCAGAGCGGGAACTGCTCGACGATCATCGCCCGGTGCTCCGCCTCCTTCACGGCGATGATCAGATCGGCGCGGGTCAGATCTGCGAGGGTGAGCGGCTCGGGATGTCGATGCTGTTGCGGAACGGGGATACCCAGGCGCTGCCACGCCTCGACGGCGAAGTCGGAGATTGGCCCGATATTGCCCCAGTAGCCCACCTTGAGCCCGCGCGATTCGGCCTGCCACGGCAGCCCGCCTTCGTCGGCCAGCCAGTTGAAGAGCCGTTCCGCGAATCGGCTGCGGTAGTAGTTCCCGGAGCAGAGGAAAAGGACTCGCTTCATGATCTGGCTCATCCTCGTAATCGGAGTACTCCTCCTGAACGGCAGCACGCAAACCGGGGCACGTTCCAGACGGCACGCGCCAAGGGGCAGGGCTGCGGTTTACTCGCGGATGAGTTCCTTGACCGTCATGCCGGAGGGGATCATCGGCAGTACGTGTTCCTGGTAGGGCACCGCGACGTCGAGCAAATACGGTTCGGACGATTCGATCATTTCCACAAGGGCAGGAATCAGGTCTTCCTTGCGGTGGATGCTTCGCGCCTTCCAGCCGAAACCTTCGGCGACGGTCACGAAGTCTGGGTAGCGCGTTTCGGGTCCGATGCCGTTGCCCAGGCCGATGGCCTCGGGATGGTCGATGGGGCCCAGGTAGGTATGGGCGCGGTTCGAGGCGTGGAAGCGGTCTTCCCACTGCACCACCATGCCGAGGTGCTGGTTGTTCAGGAGCAGCACCTTGACGGGGATTTTCTCGCAGTAGCAGGTGGCCATTTCCTGAATGTTCATCAGCAGGCTGCCGTCGCCGTCGATGTCGACCACGAGCTTGTCCGGATGGGCAATCTTGGCCCCCATCGCGGCGGGCAGGCCGAAACCCATCGTGCCCAGGCCGCGAACTGGAAAGCCACGTGCGCGGCGCGGCGGAACTTGTAGAACTGCGCCGCCCACATCTGGTGCTGGCCCACACCCGTGGCGATGATCGTGTCGCGGTCCTTGGTCGAGCTTCCAGAGTTCCTGGATCGCCTCTTGGGCGAGGATTCCGTCGAAGCTCGCTTCCTTGTGGTAGGCGATCGGATCCGCCTTCTTCCAGGCGTCGATCTTCGCGGTCCATTCGCGGAGGCCCTGTTCGGGCGCCTCGACCACCTTGTTCAGTTCTTCGAGCGCATACTTCATATCGCTGCACGACGGAGATATCGGCATGCTTGATCTTGTTGATTTCGGAGGGGTCGATATCGACGTGGACGATCTTGCCGTGCTTGGCAAACTCCGACACCTTGCCGGTGACACGATCGTCGAAGCGGACGCCGAACGCGAGCAGTAAGTCGGCCTCGTTGACGGCGTAGTTGGCATAGACGCTGCCGTGCATCCCCAGCATGTCGAGGGCGAGGGGATGGTCGCCCGGGATGGCACCCAGGCCCGTGAGGGTGGTGGCCACCGGAATGCCGGTTTTGCGGACCAGAGCGAACAAGGCGTCGGCGGCGTCGGCGCCGATGACGCCCCCACCGGCATAGATCACCGGCCGCGTGCGCACGGCGAATCGCCTCGGCGATCTGCCGAATCTCCTCGGGGCTGGCGCGGAGGTTGTCGACCCGATAACCCGGCAGGTCCATGGGCACGTCGTAGTCGGGAAACGTCTGCGCAAGCTGGACGTTCTTGGGCAAGTCGACGAGTACCGGGCCCGGGACGGCCGGTGGAGGCGATGTGAAACGCCTCTTTGAACGACGCGCGCGATGTCGTTCACGTCGGTGACCAGGTAATGATGCTTGGTCACGCTGCGGCAGACTTCGACGATCGGCGTTTCCTGAAAGGCATCGGTGCCGATGACGGGTCGTGCCCACCTGGCCGGTAATGGCGACCAAGGGAATGCTATCCAACTTGGCGTCGGCAATCGGGGTGACGAGGTTGGTCGCGCCGGGTCCACTGGTGGCCATGCAGACGCCGACGCTTGCCGGTGGAGCGGGCATAGCCTTGGGCCGCGAAGCCGCCGCCCTGTTCATGGCGCGGCAGGACGACGCGGAGGCGGTCGCGGAAACGGGTGAGCGCCTGGTGGAGCGGCATGCTCGCCCCGCCCGGATAAGCGAAAACCGTGTCCACCCCATGGTTCACGATGCTCTGAACCACGATGTCGGCGCCGCTGGTGAGCTGGGCTGCGTTTTTCGAGATCGTCCCTGCTGGATTAGTCACGCTTGCCACGCCGAACACCTCACTTGCCGAAGCCTTACATGGGGGGGAATATAACTGGTTTAGTCTAAACATCTTAAGATACGTCGACCAGCCTCGGGCTGCAAGCCGGTTGCCAGAAGCGCGTGGCTTGGGACTCGCACGCCGTGCATCGAGACACAGACGCAATGCAGGGGTCGCAGGTTCAGGCTGAGCACCGCCTTGCGGCCGAAGAAGGCAGTCCAGCCGAGTGCGGCGGGAGTAACGCAGAGGGGGCGAAATGCACGGTCCCCTAACGTCTGCGGTCTTGCACCGCTGCGCACCCACGCGCGGATCGCAAACGCTTGCGGGGACACCAGTTGCAGAACCGCCAGCGGGGCATGCGCTCGACGCCCGAGGCGGGGCGATCCGCAAGAGGAGCGTTTCTTCGTCTTAAGACTCTGATCTGGAGCAGTTTACGACCACACGACCGAAAACCTATGTGCCCGCGTGATATGCGGCTGGCAACATCGCTCTTGTCCCCGGGGACGACGAGGCCCAGGGGAAGCGCAAGGGGGAGTAACGGCCATGGCAAACGCAGTCTTTTCTGCGGAATACCTATTGCCGATCACGAGACTGGAAATTGGCCCGGCGGCCAAGCTTCAGGTCAGAAGGATGCCCCAGTTGCCGTGGCAAGCGATTGCCGACGCGGCCAGCGGGATCACGTTTCTGGGGGTTCTGGGGTGGGAGGTTTGGCGCATCGGCGGCCAATTGGCACAGCTAGCTGCTCAAGCGGCAGCGGCGGGCGGAGGCTACCTGCTCTGAGCCGCCTCATGACTGGGGCCGAAGCAACTGCCAACAGCCGGTAGAACAAGACACGCAACCTGGTTGATGCAAGATCGGGCGGCGAGGGCCAGTTGATTGGCAAGGCCAGGCAGCGCGATTCGCCGCGCCTGAGTGCTCGCGCACGACCCAAAAAATAGACGCGGCGAGACACCGCGTCTATGGTCGGGGCGGGAAACAGTCACGCCCGGGTTCACGCCGCCCGGCGGCGACGCAGGCGAGCGGCAATTAAGCCGAGGCCACCGACCACCGACCAGATGATCAGGCTGGCGGGCTCGGGCGTAATCACGGCGTTATGATTGAACCAATACTCGCCCGGTCCCAACGTGATCGGCGTGTCGAGAGTCAGCGTGGTCCTCCAGATTGGATCGAGCGATGCGTCGGGCATCACCCGGTTCACGCCCGTATTGCTGACCGAAAACACGCCGGAGACCGTGTCGCTGCTGAACACATCGCCATTGAAGCTGCCGGTGTTTTTCGGCAGTAGATCACCGGCCACATTCGACCAGATGTTCATCTGGTAGGCGATGGAAGGAGAGTTGGGATCGAAGGGAACGGGATCGGTCGAACTGCCGTTGGCATCGAAGTAGCCAATGAGCGTGTCGATGGTCGTGGTTTGTTCAAGCTTGAAGTATCCGGCGTAGATGAAGTCGAAGTTATTCGACATGGAATAGCCGCGATACAGGCCATGGATGCCGTGGGATCCTCCGGCGTCGTAGTAATCGCCGTACGAGCCATCCTCGAGCCCGTTGTTGTCGTAGACGACGCTGCCCGCGTTCTTCAGGGTCAAGGCGAAACCGGCATTGTCGGAGAACCAGCCGTCTTTGTGCCAAGTGTCTATGGAGTAGCCCCAAGCGGGATCGTCTGTGAGATAGCGGAACGTGCCACCCGAGGCGCGGCTGCCATTGGGGGCGGTGCCGGTGGGGAACTTTCCACCCGTGACGATGTAGTAATAACCGTACTGGTCGGCCTGATACTGGCCCTGGCCATTGAAGAGCGCCGCCTCGGCAAGGCCGCAGACGCTTAACACAAGGCAGGCCACCAGAAACCTCACAGACTTCATCTCTGCTTTTCTCCTTGATCTCAACGATTTCGACAACCTATATAGGCCGCCTAACCCAGATTCCTGACAGACAACTAGGAATTTCCCCGACAAACAGCCCCACAGAGGGGACACAACGCTGGGGGCGTTCCGCGCTAGGCGGCTCTCGCGTACGCACGTTGCAGCCCCCCGATCCGACCGATATGCTGGCGCACCACAGCAATCCTGGCGGCAGGGCAGGCGGCCGGGCAATCGTCGCGCCAGAATCGACCCCGAGTGGAGAGACGCGATGCTCAACACGACTTTACGGTGGGCCGTCATTGCAGGGGCTGTGTTCGTCACGTGGCTCGGAATCCTTCCCGCGTTCTCCCCAGCCCAAGCCGCCGAGGAACCGAACTGGAAGGCGGAGTTTCTGGCCCTGTGCGACGCGGGAGTGCCGATTCTTCAAAAGCAGTCAGAGACCGCCGAGCGGACCGATCGGGCCTACTATTGGGACTCGTATCTCGTTCGGGCGTTGTGCGTGGCCTACGACATGACCGGCCGCGAAGAATATCTTCGCGCCTGCCAGGCATGGTCGGATCGGATGCTCGAATGCCAGGCAAAGATGATTCCCAAGGGGGCGTATTACATGCAGTACGGCCGAAAGCCGGGAGAGAAGACCGGCAACTGGTACGTGGCCGACTGCGCATCGATCGCCATGGGAGTGCTCGCTACCTCGGTCCGCTCGAAGGACCCGACTCAGAAACGCCGGTACCTGGACTCGGTGAAGGAGTTCGCCCAGTTGGTCGCCGCCCATTGGGTGCGACCTTCGGGCGGAGTGACCGACGGCTACTGGCCCAAATTGGACAAGGAATGGTGGTGCTCGACAGGAATCTTCGGATCGCTCGCCTTCTGCCTGTACCACCAGACCCGAGAGCCCGTGTGGCTCAAGATCGGATTGGGCGCGATTGACTGGCTCAACCAGCAGGACCTCTTGGCTCCGGTGGATTTCTTCCCGCCGAAGGAGACCACGCCCACGGTACTCATGTACTGCCTGGAAGCGTATTCCGCGGGGCTTCCGCATCTTGAGCCGGGCACGGAGCGACACAAGCGGGCGATTGCCCAACTCGCTAAAGCGCGCGACTGGATGACGGAGAACCTCGGCGGCCGGGCTGCGCATTGCCTACGTGAGCCAGTGGGGGAGCAAGTTGGGAGGACTTCCCTTCCATCTCTACGTGTCTGCCAAGCATACGCCCCAGAGCGAAGCCGTTGTGCGGCTTGCCGATGAGGAACTCCGCTTCCAGGCGGGCGTGCTCCAGAGTGCGCCGGCATCGAACCAACGGGATCAGTTGGCCCTGTTCACCGTGTTTTCCTACGCCGAGAAACTCAGCCCGGGGAGCGTCTACCGCACGAGCAAGCGGTAGCTACGCACGAGGCCCATGTTTTCCGTCAGGCAGATGCTGTGATGACGGAGCCTTGCGGCCGAAAAATGGACCGGTCCCCGGCTGGCCCGTGAACGGTTGCGCATTTCGGCGAACTACCGGCTTCACGGTGGACCGGACTGTGTGTGACCGATCGGCGTGTCGTTCACAGTTGCCGCATGAAGGCCACCAGGTCGGTTTTCTCCTGGGCGGTGAGTTTCAACGAGAGCGAAAGATTGAAGAGCTCGACCGTGTCTTCCAGCGTCAGGCAACGCCCGTCGTGCATGTACGGCGGGCTGTCCTTGATGCCGCGCAGCGTGAACGTCTTGATCGGGCCGGTGGGCGGCTCGTTGACAAATCGCTCCAGGGCCAGGTCGTGCATCTGGTGATCGAGATACGCGGGCGCCGGATGGCAGTCCGCGCACCGCCCCTTGCCGAAGAAGAGCTTCTCGCCGCGCAGTTCGCTCTCGGTGGCCAATGCCGGGCGCAAGTGGCCGAACTCGTCGAGCTTGGGCGCCGGCGGAAAATCGAACATGTTCTGCATCTGGGCCATGTGGCTGACCTGAATGCGGTCGATGATGTTCATTCCCTTCTTCATCGCGTGGATCGCATCGCCGTTGAAGTAGGCCGTCCGCTGCTCGAACTCGGTGAAATCCTCGACCGAACGCAGGCTCCGCTTCGAGCCGTGGATCTGCTGGTTGAACAGGCCGCGCAGACTCACCGTGTCCAGCCGCATGCGGCGCTGCTGCGGGCGATTGTCGGGGTTCAGGTGGAACTGGGCCGTCGTGTGGCCGTTGACGTGGCAGTCGAGGCAGGTCACGCCCAGGCTCGGCTGCGCCGTCTTGCGGTCGTCGGTCGGGTTGAACTCTTCCTGGGGAAACGGCGTGAGGAGCAGCCGCAGTCCGTCGAGCTGCACCGGCGTGAGAATGTCCTTGAACAGCCGGTAGTAGTTGTTGATCGAGACCACTTCTCCTCGCGACACGTCGCCCAGTTCCGGCCGGTTCTGCAGGAAGATCGCCGGCGGGAACTCGGGCAGGAACGCCTCGGGCAGATCGAAGTCGACGTCGAACCGCTCCAGGCGCGGAAACATCTCGATCTGCATCTGGGGAAAGACCTGCCCGCCCGTGCTCTGCTTGGGATGCGGCAGCGAGGGGTACGGAAAGACGTCCTGCTTGCGGATCTCTTCCGGCGTCATCTCGGCCAGCTTTTCCCACGTAAGACCCTTGGCAACAATCGCCGTCGGACCGACAGGAATCGGCTTGCCACGCGACATCTTCACCACCGGGTCGAGCCGCGGAGTCAGGCTATAGCGCGACCCCAAGAGTGACTGCTGCAAGGCCATCACTTTGGGCTTCTCCGCCACGTCCACACGGAAAACCTCCTCGAACGTCATCCCCGGCTTCTTGGCACCGAGCGGATCCACGTAGAAGTCGAAGCCCAGAATCTGCCCCTGGTCGGGTTGAGGCTTCAGGGCCTGGTTGATGAAAGGGGCTTGCGACGGAGCGAAGATGTTCGACGAATCGTGCTCCGTCTTTTGCTGCTCCGGTCGTTCGACAGAGACCTCCCGAGGCCTTTGAGCCTCCAGGACCGCATCGGGAGCCAGTTGTCTAGACTCTTGCTTCGCTGCCGGAGGAGAGCTCTCGGCGGACAAGGCGGCCTCGTGGAGGATAACCCCCAACAAAAGCGACAACCCAAAGCTAGCTCGATACATTGCTCCCCTCCTTTGCATACGCTGGGCAGAAAGACGCGGCGCGGCGCGCAGTGACCAGGCGAGTCACTCCGCCGTGGCATCGGCATTCTCCCGATACCGAACGCCCCAGCCGTCGTCCCCCGCGTTTGACGATCCGGAACCGCCAAGCGGGGAGCAAAACATGTGCCGCAACGTGAACTTTGCACACCCCCCGTTAAAGCCCAGTTCGGCGACGCCCTCTTCAGAGACCAACCCGCGACCGGTCCCCTCTTGAACTCAAAGGCTTTGTGTTGTTTACCGCCTTCCCCGAGTTCAGAACCCAACCCCCCTCGCTTCTCTTGCGCCCAACGAGCACCTCGGTGCCTCGCGCGCATGAATCCATGCTCACCACGCCACCATGTCGGTCTCGCGATGCTCAACGGCACCCTGGTCGCTAACGACCATCGGCCACTCTCTGCGGATCGGCGATTCGTTCAGCGGCCATCCGGAGGGTCTCAAGCAATTGTTCTCGCATCGCTTGCCGCGAGCCTTCATCCGGAGCTCGGGGTACGGCGGCAGGGTGATACGTGGCCATGGTCCACGGCGCCCACTCGGTGGAATAAACCTTCCCCAATTCGCGAGTCAAGCGGAATTGCCTCCCCAAGAGCACTTGGGCAGCCGTCGCTCCCAAGCACACGATCACCGCCGGTCGGATCGCTCGAAGCTCCGCGATCAGCCAGGGCTGGCACGCCGATATCTCCCGCGACGTCGGTTTCTGATGGAGACGCCGCTTGCCGCGCATCACGTATTTGAAGTGCTTGACGGCGTTCGTCACGTACGTATCCTTGCGGTCAATCCCCGCCTCCACCAGCACCTCATCGATCAGCCTTCCGGCCGGTCCGACAAAAGGTCTCCCTTGCACATCCTCCTGGTCACCCGGTATCTCTCCGACCAGAACAATCGAAGCCCCCGCCGTCCCTTCCCCAAACACGGTCTGCGTGGCGCCGGCGTAAAGTGGACATCCTCGGCATCCCTGCGCCGCCTTGGCAAGTGCACCAAGTGTGCGGCGCGGCGGTAAGAAATCACTCGCGCTCATCCGGTCTGTCCAATCGACGATGGCCCACCGCTCACGCCTCCCCCGCTCATCGCTGCAAAGGGAGCAGGGGGCCCCCACTGCCTGACACCGTTCTCCTTCGGCGGTGGGCTCGACCCTGGAAACGGTAAAAACGGGTGCTAGCCATCTGCTCCTCGCTCGACGGCCATTGCAATTGATATGCCAAGATGACCCTGGAATCGGCTTTTCCGGCACAGGCTTTGCGACCCCTTCGGAATATCCCCTCAACAAACAGCATCGTTTGACAGGCGCTCGCGAGCGATGATTCCACTAGAGCCCATCGGAGACCGACCGCTATGTTGAAAACCCAAACCGGAAGTGTGCCGTGCTGGAGGCTCGTTGACGTCCCCAAATTCGGCAGCCTCTCAAGCAACATCGTGGCCGACGTCTGCATTGTGGGAGCCGGAATCTCCGGACTAAGCGCCGCCTATCTGCTCACGAAAGCCGGTCGTAAAGTGGTCGTGGTCGACTCTGCTTCCGTGGCGGGCGGCCAAACCGAGCGGACTACCGCCCACTTGACCAGCGTCCTCGACAAGCGTTACCACCGGCTCCAATGGCTTCATGGGGAAGAGGGAGCGCGACTGGCGGCGCATAGCCATCAGGCGGCGATCGAGCAGATCCAGCGCATTGCCAGCGAAGAGCAGATCGACTGCGACTTCGCCCGCGTGGACGGCTACCTGTTCAACGGTCCAGGCGAGTCCAGCGATACGCTGGAAAAAGAAGCCCAAGCAGCCCGCCGCGCCGGGCTTCAGGTGGAATTCGTCGAGAGGGCCCCGTGGTCTGGTTTTGACACCGGCCGCTGCCTCCGCTTTCCCAACCAGGCCCAATTCCATCCCGTAAAGTACTTAAGGGCGCTGGCTACGGCCGTCGTGCGCAATGGCGGGCGCATTTTCGCCCAGACTCAGGTGAAGTCGATCGCCGACGACACTCCCACGCGAGTCCAAACCACCGCCCAGTGCGAAATCAAGGCCGGCGCCACGATCGTAGCAACTCACACCCCGATCAACGACCGGTTCAAAATCCACACCAAACAGGCTCCCTATCGCACCTACGTGATCGGACTGAGCGTCCCCCGCTCAATCGTGCCTCTGGGGCTCTACTGGGATACTGCCGACCCCTATCACTACGTCCGTCTCCATCCGAGCTTTGATGCCCTGATGGACCGCGATCTGCTGATCGTCGGAGGCGAAGACCATAAGACCGGGCAGGAGCGCAATCCCGAGCTCTGTTACACGCGGCTGGAACAGTGGACGCGAGAGCGATTTCCCATGGCCGGCTACATCGACTTTCGCTGGTCCGGCCAGGTCATGGAACCCAACGACGGTCTGGCGTACATCGGCCCCAACCCAGGCGACAAAAACGTCTACATCGTCACCGGCACGTCCGGCAACGGCCTGACCTACGGTACCATCGCCGGAATGCTCCTGAGCGATCTGATCCTCGGACGCGCCAACCCTTGGGCCGAAATCTACAAACCAGCCCGCGTGAGTCTTCGGGCCACCGGAGAGTTTCTTGCAGAGAATCTGAATGTCGCAAACTGGTATACCGACCACCTGACGCGTAGCGAGGTCGATTCTCCCGACAAGATCGCACCGGTTCGGGGGCCATCCTCCGTCGCGGATTGTCCAAAGTGGCGATCTTTCGCGACGAGGATGGAAATCTCCACGAGCGTTCGGCAGTCTGTCCGCACTTGGGCGGCATCGTGCACTGGAACAAAGCCGAGAACTCGTGGGATTGTCCTCTCCACGGCTCACGCTTCACTCCCCTGGGCCGCGTGATCAACGGGCCGGCGATCGGCGACCTGAAAAAGGCCGACAAGCAGTCCGATGGAGACTCGCATCGCTAACCAGCGGCAGGCGGTCACTAGAATTGAGGGAAGGATCCCCGAGCGCGAGCTCCCGAAAGATCTCTTGAGACGGAGAATGAATGCATGGACACGATGACCGGCCCGATCCACGCCCCCTTCGCCAGCGAGGAGCCACCCGAACACCTCGTGCTCTTGTCAGTAGCGCTCAAAACAATCGTGCTCACGGTTACGGCCTGCTGCTCATACGCTTCGGCAAGAGCCGCTTGATGGGCAATGCTACGCCGATGGACGTCGTTGTCCTCATGGTGCTGGGCTCGCTGCTCAGCCGCGGAATCAATGGCTCGGCCTCGCTCGCCAGTACCATGATCGCCTCTGCCGTGCTGGTTGCCTGCCACTGGCTCCTGACCTGGGCCACAGTGCGGTATCACGCCATCGGCTCCCTCGCCAAGGGGTATGCCAGAGTCTTAGTGGCCGACGGCAAAGTAGATGAAGAAGCGCTGAGGAAGTCCCACATCTCCCGCGCCGACCTCGAAGAAGGTATGCGTCTAAACGGAAATATCGAGGACCCGGCGCTGCGCATCGAGTCTACAAGGAGCGAAGCGGCCAGATTAGCGTGGTCCGACGGACCCCGCCGTCCGAGGGGGGAAAGTGGTCTGCAGGCGCGTGCACTGAGCTGGACGAAAACTCGTCGCACGTCGAAGGCTCAGCCGCCCGGGGGGCCATGCGGCGCGCGATTTGCTCGGACATGAGCCGCACGATTACAAACCGTTGTTTTCCAATTGGCAAAGGAGAAGCTACGATGCCACGCGGAGACAAGTCGAAGTATACGGGGAAGCAGAAACGTCAGGCCGAGCACATCGAAGAAGGTTACAAGAGCCGCGGCCTGGGAGAGGACGAAGCGGAGCGTCGAGCCTGGGCGACGGTCAACAAATCGAGCGGAGGCGGAAAACAGCCCGGCGGTTCTGGCCGCGGCAAAGCGACCAACAAGGAGCCGTCGAAGAAGGGAGGCAGGCTCGGTGGAAGAGCTTCTGCGCACCCGTTCCGCCGAAGCGCGGTCGGCCTCCGCAAAAAAAGCGGCGCGCACTCGCAAGCGCAACGCTTCCAAGCAGAAGTCGCACGCCGGCTGATTCAGACCGAAGTGCGAGCAGGACGAACGATTCGTCGTACTATATTGGGGAAGTGAACGCGCTGGGTTAACGGCGTGATTGTTTTTGGCGATACTGCTCGGTGTTTGGCGACTTACTTCGATCACCTGCCACCGAAACGTACCCGATAGCCGTCGTTACCATCGTGATCCACTTGTGCCTCGACTTCCAAAAAGGCACGAATGACCTCCAAGTGCGTCGTGCTGTGCAGCGTAAGCTTCACGGTGCGGAATGCCCCTCCACCCATCCCCAAGGAGGCGCCGATCCCCAGCGGAAGCATGAGTTGATCGGCCAGGTGTTGCCGACCGGCACGCCGGCGGCCAGATAGTCTCGGGCCTCGTGGAGCGCCTGCATGGCCACGTCTTCGGCCCGGCACGCCGATCTGGCCGAAGCCGGTGAAGACTTCGGTGAGGTGTTCTGATTCCAACTCGATCAGACGACGTTGCCCGGCCCGCGCGAGTCCTTCACTTCTTCGACGGCAAAACAGGCTTCGTCCCAGCCGGTCTTCTCGGCGATGGCATCGGCATTCGCGCTCGGCGATGTGCCGCGGCAGGTTGGCCACCAAGGCGCGGACCCGACGAGCGGTGATTTCGCCGCGCTCGACGAGTTCCAGCCGGCCGAGTTGCCGCGCGGGCTGGATGCGGACCGTGAATTGCCCGCCGCCGGCCGGATAGAATCCCGGCCGGACCAGTTGGGCCTCGACCGCCGGCCCCATGCGGTTGACCAGCGGAAGATAGGCTCTTCGTCAGGAAATCGAACGGCGGGGCGAACGGATTGTGCGTGCCGCCTTCCAGGGTCAGATTCGACTCGCCCTCGGCCAACAGCAGCGCCGGCAACACGGTCTGCAGCACGAGCGTCGCGCTGCCGGCCGTGCCCACGCTGAATGTGTAGTTGCCCGGCTCGACCGTGCCGGGCCGAAAGACCAGCCGCGTGGAGCCGATCTGCGGCCCCTTCCACCTCGGCATGGCCGACCTCGGCCGCGGCCTGGACGGCCGTCAGATGCTGCCGCATGAGCCCCGGCTTCTTCCGCTCCGGCGCGGATATTCTCGATGACAAACGGCCGGCCGGTCACCAGCGACAGCGCCAGCGACGAGCGAAGGACTTGCCCGCCGCCTTCGCCCTGAGAACCGTCGATGTGAGATGGATTCTGTCATATTGAATCGATCGTGATCAGTCAATCGTCGCCTTGCTCGCATCCTTGATCACGAACTTCGCCCGGAGCCGCGCCACCTCGCTCGCCAGCCCGGCGCCGGTGACCGAGCGGAGGACCTCGTCGAAATCCTTGTAGGCCGCCGGGGCTTCGTCCTTCGGATACTGGCGGCAGTTGGTCAGGATGTCGTCCTCGTCGAACTGGCTGTCGATCGGCTTCTGATCGAGTTGGCGGATCGCCTCTTTGCGGCCCATTTGGCGGCCGGCGCCGTGGTTGACGCTGTAGCAGCTCTTCACGGCGCCCTCGCTCGGCCACCATGACGACCGATCCGGCCTGCGGATTGCCCGGCAGCAGGATCGGATGGCCGGTCTCGGCAAACGGCGTGTCCTTCAGGGCGTGATGGCCGGCGGGAAACGCCCGGGTCGCGCCCTTGCGATGGACCCACGCCAGGCGATTCGTCCACGACTTCCTTGCGGGCGATGTTGTGGCTGATGAAGTAGACCAACTGCCCGGTCGACGCCGGGAAAGACCTCCTGAAAGGCTTCCAGCACCAGGGCGTTGATCAGCAGGTGGTTGACCGTGGCGAAGTTCGCGCCCAGGGCCATGTCGTCGAGGTAGGCATCGGCCTCGGGCGTGCCCAGCGGCGCATAGACCAGCTCGCGGTCGCCGCCGGGCAGCGGGATGCTCCAGGTCTCGAACTTCTGCTGCAGCGCGCGGAACTGGCCCGAGGCCAGATTGTAGCCGAGTCCGCGCGAGCCGCAGTGCGAGAGAAACGCCACATGGCCGTCGAGCAGGCCGAAAACCTCGGCGACTTCGCGTGCCCGCGTGGTTGTCGGCGACCTGAACCACTTCGCACTCGCCGAAATGGTTGCCGCCGCCGTAGGAGCCGAGTTGCGTGATCTTCTCGGCGAACTTCGGCAGCGCGTCGGCGGCCAGCAGGCGGTCGATCCGCTCGGCCAGCGCGTCGCGCGTTTCGTCGTGTCCGGTGTGGAAGGCGTCTTCGCACCGCGCGGCCCACTCGGCCGGAATGCCCAGCGCATCGCACACGGCCGGCGACGCGCCTTCGATCGACCACCTGCCGGCCCAGCGCGGCATCGACCGTGCGGGATTTCGGCACGTTTCGCTGGCCCATGCCCGGGCCGGTCGGCGTGCGCTCGCAGATGGCGTTGATCAGCGCCCGGCGGATCGGCCGCTCGTGCGATCGCATCGGCCGGCAGATCCAGTTGCAGCAGGCTCATCGAGCACTTGATGTCCACGCCGACCGGGCCGGGATAGATGTGCGACGGCGAGACCATGACGCAGCCGATCGGCGCGCCGTAGCCGACGTGGGCGTCGGGATTGAGCACCACGTCGGTCACGCCCGGCGCCAGCCGCGAATGGATCGCCTGCCGAAGCGTCTGGTCGTCGAACGTCGCGCGGATCGCCTCGGTGCCGATGACGGTGATCGGCTTGACGTTGCCGGCCGGCAGCATGGCCGTGGCTTCGCCGGTGGGAATCAGAGTCGGCTTGTTCTCGGTGGTCATGCTTGGCCTTTCATTCTGGTCGGTCCATTGTATCAGTTCACGCGATCGTAGGAGCCTTGCAAAAGTCACATGACGACAAGTGTTTGTGAAACATCTTACGTGCTCTACCATTGAGCTACGCCCTTGTCCTTGCGGATCGGAGCGGCGGGACTCGAACCCGCAACACCATAGTCATGTAGTTCCACCGGCATTCGTCATGTGAGAGCTCGAAGAAACACGCGACGACAAGGGTTGACGAAACGTTTACGCGCTCTACCAGCTGAGCTACACCCCGATGGATCGCATTGCCCAAGTCGGGGCGACGGGACTCGAACCCGCAACCTCGTGCTCTAGAAGTCATGTAGTTCCACCGGCATTCGTCGCGTGAATGCTTCGTATTCTCCTGTGCGTTTGTCTACAAAAGGTCCGGCGACGAGGTGTTGGCGAGAGAACCCGCTTGCGCGGCCGGGGTTCGAACCCCGGTTTGACCATGTACTCCCGCCGGCATTCGCCGGATTGTCGCTTCGTATTCATCGAAAAACGAGGCCGACAAGGGGTTGTTGAGACGGTCACATGTTGGAAATGTAGTCTCAACGGCATTCGGCCTGCGTCTGCTCGTGTTTCCTTTCCGCGGGCGGCCGCCGCCTTCGGTTCTGCGGCGGCCGCCCGGTCACCCGACGTCTACAATCGCATGGCGGCAATCGCGCGGACCCAATGGTCCTTTTCCGTGCCGCCGGCGGCCACTTCGGCAATCAGGCTGAAAACCTGGTCGCTGAAGCCGCCGACGTTGACGATATCCTCGCGCTCCTGCGCCTGGGTGTGCCCATAGGGCTGGATGTCGATGCAGATCATCTTCGCCGCCGGGCTGCGCCGCTTGAACTCGGCCCATTGCCGCATGGTTTCCGTCGGCGCCGCCGCCAAAACGGCCGTAGCGCGGCGAATCGATCCACGACTCGTTGTCCGAAACGTAGATCACCAGGTCGCCGGTCGGCCTTGCGGTCGTTCAGGTGCCGCAGCGGGGCACTGCAATTCGTCCCGCCGCACGGCAGCGACGCCAGCCGCTGGGCGTTGGTCATCACCGAATCGCGCGGATTCAGGTTCACGCGAACCACGTCCGACTCGAACGGAATCACCTCGGCCTGCGGATTCTTCCGCAGCACGGCCGCCGCCACCAGGGCCGCAACGTCGATGCAGCGGACCGCCGTCGTCGCTCCCTTGCGAACGCCGGTCACCGGCGAGTGCATCGAGCCCGAAACGTCCGGGCAGACATACACCTTGCCTTCGATCCGCGGCACGTTCTGGATGGCAATCTCCATCGCGTCCTGCAGCGCCTCGCGGATCGTCGGCGGCACGTCGGCGGCCGATCGTGTAGGCGACCATCAACTGGTACGGAAACACGCGGGCGCTGCGCCACCAGCTCGCGGGTTGCGCAGCCGCTTGGCGATCAGGCTGACCATCTCCGGCGACTCGAACACGCCGTGCCGCGCGAACGTGTTCAGGTTCATCCGCGTCATCTGCCACGGCGCATTCCGGGCGATCTCGGTCCACTCCTTCTGGCCCAGCTCCAACGAGGTGAGCATCTGGAACGGCACGTCCGGCACCGGCACCTTGCCGCGGATTCGTGTTTCGCTTGAACTTCTCATACGCGCTGGACGATCTCCGGCAGCGCCTCGGCGTCGTGCTCGCGGCCGATCAAGGTAGCCGTACAACGCCTGACGCGATGCACCGGCCGGCTTCGGGTGAACCATCTTGACCACGTCGGCCAGCGACGGATCGTTGCCGACCGAACCGGCGAACAACTGCTCGTCGCTCCGCTTCTCCAACCACTGGAGAACCAACCGCTTCGGCAGCGTTCCGAGGCTCTTGCGGCCGACCACGCCCGAACGCATGATCTGCACGAAGTTGCGGAGCATCTTCGGCGAGTCGATCACGCGATCGAACACCTCGGCCAGCAAGCCCGGCGAGCGGACCGACAGGACCGCACACAGCAGGGCCGGCATGTCCTTCATGAATCCCTTCTGCCGGGCGTACAGCGCCGCCCGGGCGATGAACTCCGGCTCGACCTTGCCGCACAGCTCCAACACCCGATCGAGCTGCTCTTCGCCCGAGGCGTAGAACGTCGAGTTCAAGCAGCCGGTGGCCGCGTACTGGGCCAAGGCGTGCTTGGCCGAGAAGGCGTAGGCCGGCGCGGCCTTCCTCGTTGCAGCGTGTCGGTCTTCGGCAGCAAGTCGGCCGACGATCGAACGGAAAAGGGTCTTGTTTGCCATGGTCAGGGTTCCTTTCGGCCAAGTGTTCTGTTCTTCATGCCTCAGGTTTGTCACGGCCCGATGCTAAAGCAGACGGCGTGCCAAACTGGCGGAGATACTCGCAGAAGTCGAGTCGTAAGTCGTTGTCGTGGCAATGAGATGCGGCGTATTTCACGACGACTGGCCTGGCAATTCTCGCTGGATCGGCTATACTTGAAATACGATACATATAGATAGGAGTTTATACGCATGGATAACACCAGCCGCAAAGCAAGTCGTCATCGGGCTGCTCGGCATCGCGGTTGGACGCCGACACGCGGCACGGACCGCTGGGTCTCGTGGCGGCCGAGCGTCTCGATCTGCCAGCACGAGAACCTGCTGGTCCACCGCTTCGAGCTGCTCTACGGGCCCAAGGAAGAAAAGCTGGCCGAGCTGGTCGCCGCCGACATCGCCTCGGTCTCGCCCGAGACCGAGGTCCGCTCCCATCTGGTCCCGATGAAAGACCCCTGGGACTTCGAGGAGGTCTATGCGGCGCTGCACGATTTCGCCCGGGCCTACCCGTTCAACACCGAGACGGAAGAGTATCTCGTCCACATCACCACCGGCACGCACGTCGCACAGATCTGCCTGTTCCTGCTGACCGAATCGCGCCACCTGCCGGGCAAGCTGCTGCAATGCTCGCCGCCCGCGCGGCGACATCAGCAAGACCCGATCGGCTCCTATCGGATCATCGACCTCGACCTGTCGAAGTACGATCGGCTGGCCACGCGCTTCGCCCTGGATCAGCAAGCAGGCCACGTCGTTCCTCAAGTCGGGCATCGACACCCGCAACGCCGAGTTCAACCGCCTGATCGACCGGATCGAGCGCGTGGTCGATCGCCAGCAGCGCGCCGCTGCTGCTGACCGGCCCGACCGGCGCCGGCAAGTCGCAACTCGCCCGGCGGATCTACGAACTGAAGCGGCAGCGGCAGCAGATCGCCGGCCCGTTCGTCGAGGTCAACTGCGCCACGCTCCGCGGCGATCAGGCCATGTCGGCCCTGTTCGGCCACGTGAAAGGCGCGTTCACCGGCGCCACGACCGATCGGCCCGGGCTTGCTGCGGGCGGCCGACGGCGGCATGCTCTTTCTCGACGAGATCGGCGAACTGGGCGTCGACGAACAGGCCATGCTTCTGCGGGCGGTCGAGGAAAAGCGTTTTCTGCCGGTCGGCTCGGATCGGGAAGTGCAGAGCGATTTCCAACTGATCGCCGGCACCAATCGCGATCTGGCCGCGGAAGTGGCGCGCGGCCGGTTCCGCGAGGATCTGCTTTCCCGCATCAACCTGTGGACGTTCCGCCTGCCCGGCCTGTCCGCGCGGCGCGAAGACATCGAGCCGAATCTGGATTACGAGTTGGAGCAATACACGGCCCGCACGGGCAATCAAGGTGACCTTCAACAAGGAGGCCCGCCGGCGGTTCCTCGACTTCGCCGTTTCCGAGCGCGCCGCGTGGCGGGCCAACTTCCGCGACCTCAACGGGGCCGTCACGCGCATGGCGACGCTTGCCCCGGCCGGCCGCATCACCGTGGACATCGTCGACGAGGAGATCGACCGCCTGGAGGCCGCCTGGGGCGGCGCTCGGCGATGACCATCATGCGATGCTCGACGAGGTTCTTGGGCCGGAGCGAACGGCGAAATTGGATCGATTTGACCGGGTGCAACTGGCCGACGTGATCCAGATTTGCCGTCAATCCAAGACGCTCTCCGAGGCCGGCCGCCGCCTGTTCGACGTCTCACGGACGCGCAAGACCTCGTCAAACGACGCCGATCGACTGCGGAAGTACCTGAGCCGGTTTGGCATCACTTGGGAGGATTGCAGGCCTCCTTCGACTGAGCCGTAGCGCATCGAGTATCCGGGCTGGCTGAGCAGGGCCCCGCGATGGTGTATTGCCGGGCGACCGCTGCGGAGAGTTGCTGTAGCGTGATCGATTGCAGTTAGCCTTGAGGCCGCTCAAGAATGTCTGGTGAGTTCGTTGTAACGCGAGTTGAAACCGGACCGCAGTCGCTCGCGGCGGCATCGGTGATCGCTGACCATTATGAGTGCCGCGGTGCAGTTTGGCCAACTCGCCAAGCACAACTCGCTTCCAGTGGGCACTGCTGTCTCAGCCGGGTCCATTCCCGTTATTGCAGGAGCTACGCGGCTTGGGCGAGGCGGCCGGTTCCGGCGGCACGGCGGTGTTTGCGGGGCCGTGCCAAGTATCGTTTCCAGCGGCCGTCCTGGCTTAGTTGGGCAGCACGGAGTTGGAGCATCGCTTCGGCGCCACCCTCCAGCCAGAATTTTTCGCTGCCTTTGATGCGGCGGTTGATTTGCTTGATCGTCGATTCCACCGGCGCGCTGCTGACAGGCAAGCCCAAGCAACGATATTCCTGGTAGTTCATTCGCTGGCGGTTATTGTTCACGTAGGTGAGTGTTTCTTCCACCGTTTGTCGTCGTGTCGCGGCTGTCGTACCCCTCGCCTTCAGGGCAGCGGCTGCTTCACGGAGGGCCGACAGCAGGATGCCCACTTTTCCCGACCATGCCCAGCGAAGCCACTGCTTGTAGATCTTCCAGGCTCGCGCCTCGTCCGCTCCGCCAAACGCGTAGGCCGCGTCGTGAAGGTACGCGAGGAGGTGAAGGAAGTCCAAGATGGCAACGAAGCCCGCCGGAAGAAGGTGCATCTCGTAGATCGACCAGTTGTACGCCTGGCCGTCGCAAACGCACGCCTTGCGTTGCGCTCGGTCAAGCCCGCGGTGATGCACTTCCGCGGCCACATGCCAGCCGAACGTTTCGCTGTTCTCCATGGTGGCTACGACGGTGCGGACCCGCGGGCATTTTCCCGCCCGTTTTCGCCTCTTGGGCTTCTTCCCCTCTTTTCCCTTGGCCCCTTGGATCATCCGGCGATCCGCAGCACTCCGCTCCATGACCGGCCGACTGCGACGCTTCACTTCGGACGCCAATCGCGCCGCATTCGTGGGCTCCAAGAACTTCGCGGGCGGTTCGGGCTGAGGATCCACGGCTTGGGCCTTGGTCTGCAACGTCAGGCAGCACGCCACCTTCGACTCGCGCCAACCTGGCTCGCTCACGCCCCGCCCCGCATCCTCGGCCCGCGTTTGCACGCGGCCTCCGTCCAGCATCACCACGGCCGCTCCCCGCGGCGGCTCCTTGTAGCTCCTTTCCAACCGACGCTGGCGAAACTTCTCCACCTCCTCGTCACGGAACTCGACCCATTCCTCCCCGATACGTTCGCTCAGCCGCTGCAGATGAGTCGCACTGATCTCGATCTCCGCCAACTCCCGCATATCCTCGCTGGCCTCAACAAAGGAGGACGCCTTGCTCGCCTGGCGAACCCCCTTCTCCATGACCGCGGGACTATACCCTTCCGTGCCCAACTTCAGGCGAACATCTAGCGGAAAAAAAAACGATCCGGCACCGCTCGCACTTCCAACGCTCGCGCCGAATGCCGATGTCGCCCGCACGGGTTCTCACCTTCCGCTCGGGCAAGTTAACGCCCCGTTTCCCGGCCTTCTGCGCCGCCGGCTTTCCCGGCTGGCCGCACTTCGGACAGCAGGTGGTGGAAGCCTCAGCGGGCACCTTGGCCGGGTCCGCTGCCACATGTTCTTCCAGCAGAAACGCCGCTAACTCCTTGCCGAGACAGACGGCCATCTTCTCCCGCTCCGTCAACGTCACCAACTCCTCCTGCCCCTTACCGTCGAACATGCGTTGATACGCTGCCGCAGCCCGCGCCAACCACCGCTCATAACGTGCGTCTTTTTGCTTGCCATCCATGGCGGACCTCCGTCTTGTGCAAAGTGCCCACTTCGCCCCGGAACCGTCGCCAGTTTACCCGAAAACCGCCAGCGCAGAAACGGGAATGGACCCGTCTCAGCCCAGAACGTTGAACGGGCAAGCGCCGACGACTAGACTGGGGCGCGAAGCCACTCCCGATCGACCGCGCGATTCCCAAATCAATCCGCAGTGCGATCCACCGAGTGATTGGCAGTCCGATCCGCAGTGCAACGCCGGAAAGAAGACCATGAAGCACGCAGCCTCGATTGTCGCCTTGACGATTGCCGCCTTGATCGTGGTCTTTGCCGGCGATCCGGTTCTCGCCGCGGCCGAAAGTCGCCTGATCAGTGCTTCATCGACACACAGCGACAGCTACCCGGCGGAGTGTGCGCTCGATGGCGACGGCCAGACGCGCTGGGCCAGCGGCAATTTCCGCGAGGGGCCGGAGTGGGTCTGCATCGATTTTGGCCGGCCGGTGCCGGTGGATAACGTGGTCCTGCACTGGGAACGCGCCCATGCGACGGAGTATCGTCTCGAGGTCTCCGACGACGGTCGCCAGTGGCAGACCTTACGGGAAGCGCGAGACAGCAAGGGCGGCAAAGAGGTCCTTAGCGGCCTGTCGGGCCGAGGGCGCTATCTTCGCCTGTCGTGTCTGAAGCCCGCCGAGTTCGGAATCGTCTCCCTTTGGGAGATCGAACTGCCCGATGCGGAGCCACGGCGGGCGATTGCCGAGGCCCGACGGCAGGCCGCCGAAGCGCGCCGCGAGGCCGAGCTGCATGTTGCGGCCGAAGGCGGGATCCAGGAAATCATTTTCGCCGTCCGGACCGTTATGCAGGAGCACTGGTACGCCAATTTCGGCTACTTCTCGCCGGACGGAGAGCGTACGTGCTACGGCAAGGGGGGCCGGCTGTGCAAGTTGAACCTCAAGACCGGCAAGCTGACGGTGCTTGTAAACGATCCCGAGGGTGCGGTCCGCGACCCGTGCGTCCACTACGACGGCCGGCGGATCGTTTTCTCCTACCGCAAAGGCGGCAGCGAGACCTATCATCTCTATGAAATCCAGGCCGATGGTGGCGGCCTGCGTCAACTGACTGAGGGAATCTATGACGATATCGAGCCCTGCTGGCTGCCCGACGGCGGGATCGTGTTCGCCTCCGCGCGCTCGCGGCGCTGGGTTCAATGCTGGCTCACGCAGGTGGCCAATCTCCACCGCTGCGATGCCGACGGCAAGAACGTCCGCCAGCTCTCGGCCAATCTGGAACACGACAATACGCCCTGGGTTCTTCCCGATGGGCGAATCCTTTACATGCGCTGGGAATATGTGGATCGCTCGCAGGTCCATTACCACCATCTCTGGACCATGAATCCCGACGGCACGGGCCAGACCGTCTTCTTTGGCAACCTGTATCCGGGCGACGTTTACATCGATGCCAAGCCGATCCCGGGCAGCGACCGCGTGGTGATGATCAAGTCGCCGGGCCACGGCGCGACCGAACACGCGGGTTTTGTGGCCACGGTCGGCGTGAAGCAAGGTCCCGATCACCTTCCTTCGCTGCAAACGAAAAGTGGCAGCGCCGACTTCCGCGATCCATGGGCGTTGACGGAGGGCCTGTTTCTGGCGGCTCGCCGCAACGCACTGGTGCTCGTGGACCCGAAGGGAACGGCCGACACGATCTATACGCTGCCCTCCGCGTTTGGCGACGCCTGGCTGCACGAGCCTCGGCCGCTCGTCGCGCGCGACCGCGAGCCGGTCATTCCGCCGCACGTCAATCTGGCCCAGCCCACGGGTCGGTTCCTCTTGAACAACGTATACGCGGGCCGCAACATGGCCGGAGTGAGGCCGGGCGAGATCAAGAAGCTTCTTGTGATCGAAAGCCTGCCGAAACCGGTGAATTTCACGGGCGGCATGGACCCCTTGAGCTACGTGGGGACATTCACGCTGGAACGGATACTGGGCACGGTACCGGTCGAAGCGGACGGGTCGGCGTTTCTCGAAGTGCCCGCCTTGCGGAGCCTGCTTTTCGTCGCCTTGGACGAGAACGACCTGGCCGTGAAGCGGATGCAGAGCTTCGCCACGGTCCTGCCCGGCGAGACCCAGGGCTGCGTCGGCTGTCACACGCAGCGTTCGGTGACGCCGCCTGCGAGTAAGCCGCAGCTTCCGCTGGCGGCCCGGCGGAGCCCGAGTCTCATCGCAGCGATCCCCGGCGCACCCGACATTCCCGACTTCCCCCGCGATTTGCAACCGGTGCTGGACCGCTACTGTCTGAAGTGCCACGACTACGACAAGCGCGACGGCGGGGTGATTTTGACGGGCGATCGCGGGCCGATGTTCTCGCACAGCTACTACACGCTGGTCGATCCGGAAGCAGGTGGCCGACGGCCGCAATTACGCCCGAAGCAACTACCCGCCGCGCGCGCTAGGCAGCGGCGGCAGCGCGTTCATGAAGATGTTGGAGCCTTCGCACTACGAGGTGCAGGTGTCGGCCCGGGATCGGCAGACGGTGCGTCTCTGGCTCGACGCGGGGGCTCCCTACCCGGGAACCTACGCCGCGCTGGGCACCGGCATGATCGGCGGCTACCAGATGAACCAGCAGGTTCTGGAGAACGACGCAGACTGGCCCGAGACGCGGGCTGCCCAGCCGGTCTTCAGCCGTCGTTGTGGATCCTGCCACAGCGACCAACAGCGGCCCATCCCGCGATCGCTGTCGGACGAGATCGGGCTGAGCTTCTGGGCCCCCGACATGAACGATCCACGGCTGAGACAGAGCCGGCACATCGTCTTCAACCTCACGCGGCCCGAGAAGTCGCTGATTCTGCTGGCACCTTTGGCTAGGCGGGCGGGCGGTTACGGTCTGTGCCCAGCGCCGGATGTGTCGAAGGAGATGGACGGCGCGGTGCTCGGCAGCAAGGACGACCCCGACTATCGCGCACTTTTGGCGATGTGCGAAGCGGGCCGGCGTCGCTGGACGCAAGTCAAGCGGTTCGACATGCCCGGCTTCCGCCCGCGGCCGGAATACGTGCGAGAAATGAAACGCTACGGCGTTCTGCCGCCGACGTTCGACGCGACCAAGGACCCGATCGACGTCTACGCCGTCGACCGCCGGTACTGGGAGCTTTTTGGCTGGAAGCCGGCAGGAGAGCCGTAGTACCGGCAGGAGAGCCGTAGTAAGAGACAACTCGCCAGTCCCGCAGCAGCGGCACAGCCTCATGGGTTGAGGCGCCCAACGGTGCGCCCGCGGACGCGTCGCGTCGCAGGCCCGTCCGTTCCGCTTCCGTCTCAAGCAGACTCTCCTTATCCGGCCCCCGCTGGGCTACGCACATGGTAGACGCACCCCCCCGGGTTGCCCCGAGCGGTCTATGGGGTTGCCTCGGCATTGCCGGCGACTGCGAGGATTCCCCGCCCCGGCAAGAGAAATGAGACTTGGCCGTATTCCATGCCCCTGTGCGACCCTCGCCGGGACGTTAGAATCGATTATTTGGGGCTGGAAGGAGATGATCGACATGCTTGGTGCCCACCTGGGAATTGATGACTATCTTGGCCGCCTGAAAACGGAAATCGATCGGCTGGACCGGTCCGAAGCCCAGCGCATGGCAGATCTGCTTTACGAGGCATGGAACAACGGGCGATTTGTCTTTTTCTTCGGCAATGGCGGATCCGCCTGCACTGCTTCGCACTTCGCCGAGGACCTGGGCAAGAACTGCCTGAGCGCGGAAGACCTCGCCAACGCCGGCGGAAAGCGGTTGAAGGTGCTGAGCCTGACCGACAACGTGGGTTGGATCACGGCCGTGGCCAACGATCTGCACTACGACCAGATCTTCGTGCAGCAACTGGCCCAGTACGGTTCGGCCGGGGACCTGGCGATCGCAATCAGCGGATCCGGCAATAGCCCCAACGTGGTAAAGGCCGTCGAGTGGGCCAATCAGCACGGACTGGTGACCTTCGGTTTGACGGGCTTCGACGGCGGCAAGCTCAAATGGATGGCACGCCACGGGATTCACGTTGCCCTGGGCGACATGGCAATGGTCGAGAGCCTGCACCTGTGCATTGGCCACTGGGTGGTCGACGACCTCATGGCGCGGATCGTGGGCATCGGCCGCCACTCGCCCGTCGAGGCGAAATGAGAACGAGGCTTACGCTCGGCGGAGAGGCGTTGGGGGAATTGCCGAAGCGGGCGGGAAGGATCGCGAAAGGACGAAAGGAATTCGGAGGGGGAAGCAACGGAGTGGGAAAGGAGAGGTGCCGTGGAGGTGTTCGTCAACGGTGAATTGCGGCAGGTGCCGGAAGAGACCACAATTGCGGACCTGCTGCGCCAGTTGAAACTGGATCAGCACCACGTGGCAGTGGAATTGAATCGGGAGGTGGCACCGCGCACACGGCACGCCGAGCAGCGGCTGGCGGCGGGCGATCGACTCGAAATCGTAACGTTCGTGGGAGGAGGTCAAGTCTGATGCATTCTGAGCCTGGCCGCACAACGCGCTGCGGATCGGTTCCCATACGTTTCGGCAGCCGGCTGATCGTCGGCACGGGCAAGTACGCCAGCTACGAGTTGATGCAGCGGTGCCTGGAGATTGCCGGGACGGAGTGCATCACCGTCGCGGTGCGCCGCGAACGTCTGATCGACGCCTCGGGCAAGAACCTGCTCGATTTCATCGACACCTCGCGCTACACGATCCTGCCCAACACGGCCGGCTGCTTCATCGGCCGACGACGCGGTGCGCGTCGCCCGGCTGGGACGCGAGATTCTTTCGCAGCTGGGCAATCCCGGGGCGGATTGGGTGAAGCTGGAAGTGCTCGGCGACACGAAGACGCTGCTGCCCGACCCGATCGCCACGCTGGAGGCCACCGAGCAGCTGGTGGCCGAGGGCTTCCAGGTGCTGGTCTACACGACCGACGATCCGGTCGTGGCCCGACGGCTGAAGGAGGCGGGCGCCACGAGCGTGATGCCGGCCGGCAGCCCGATCGGCTCGGGCCAGGGCGTGCTCAACCCCAACAACATCCGCATCTGCCTGGAGTATCTCAAGGACGGCGATCCGGACTACCCGGTGATCGTCGACGCCGGCGTGGGCACGGCCAGCGACGTGACAGTCGCGATGGAACTGGGCGTGGACGGCGTGCTGCTGAACACGGGCATCGCCCACGCCAAGCGACCCGCTGCGGATGGCCCGGGCCATGCGGCTGGCGACCGAGGCCGGGCCGGCTGGCGTATCTGTCGCGGGGCGGATTCCCGAAACGCTATACGCCACGGCCAGCAGTCCGCTGGAAGGCACGATCGCCGGCGAATAGTCCGAGGGGACGGGCCGGGGGTCCAGACGCGATTACGCGCACGGGTGCGGCTAGAAAACACGCACTGTTTGGATGCTGTCAGGAAGACCCCCGCGCGGTACGTCCGAGGCATGGACGGACACATGCCGAATGCCCAATCGCTGCTTCTGCGATGCAGTGGCACGCTGGCCGCCGTGACATTGCCGCTATGACGCAGTGACCTGCGCGGCACGAAACACCACGCCGGCAGGATGCCGTTTCTATTGGAGGCGGAGCGTTCGCAGTTCCGCAGGGTCGAGGGAAAGGGTCAGTTTGCCCCCGGCGGCAGGCAGCGGATCGCCGGAGACGGCGTCGTGGACCTTGCCCGATCCGGGCAGCGCAATGGCCACGTTCTGTTTCGGCTGGAAGCCGATGTTGACGATCGCGAGGTAGGTTCCGTGTCCGGCGTGGTGATCGCGCGAACCACGACTTCCGGATCGGAGGCGGCCTTGGGCAGTACCCGGCTGGGCAGGGCCGGCAGGGCCAGAAACGCCGCGTGGAACCGGCGCACGTAGCGCGGGAAGCCGCGATTGTTGGTGTTGCCGGTGAGCGAGCCGAGATAGAACGGGTCGCCGTAGGCCACGGCGCGGGCCTCGGCCATCATGGAGTACGGCCCGGCGCGCTCGACGTCGCAGACGAAATAGCCCAGGATGTCGTCGTTGCCCACGCTCATCTCGTTCTCGTTGAGCGAATAGTGACGCATGATCGCCAGGCCCGACTTGGTGCGGTAGGCATCCAACGGTCGCGGCGAGGAGACGGTGTAGAGCCGGTTGTAGGTGTAGCTGAGCATCACGCCGTCGACGTCCTGGTAGTTCTTCGGATCGTCGGGCGGCGTGGCGTGGGCGACTTCCCACTTGTCCCAGTTCTCGGCGAAGGTCTGCAGTCCGCGCAGGTGCATGTCCTTGTCGACCACGTCCTGGAAGTCGTACGGCTTGATCCACGGGTACTTCGAGGCATCGGCGAGGATCTTCTCCCACGTGGGCATGTCCTGGTTCACGACCACCTGCATCCACTGCCAGCCGTCCTTCTTTCCTTCGCCGGTGATCGAGCGGGGCAGGGCGCGGCCGGGCTCGCTGGTGTCGTTGGTGTAGAGGAGGAAGGCTTCGGGCCAAGCTTTTCGCGGAGATGGTCGCGCAGCGCTTCGAAGAACTGCCGCCGTTTGCCGAACCACCACTGGTAGTAGCGGTCGAGCAAGCTTCTTGTCGGCCTGGAGGTGCGAGCGGGTGATCGCGGTTGCCTTGGTTGGCCTCGGCCGCGAAGGCGCGGAAGTTCTTCTCGTTGAAACTGATCGGCATGGCCGTCGGCCGCTGACGGAACCACGCGCCGAGAAAGTCGACCTTGTCCTTGTACTTCACCAGCGAGAGATCGAGGATCTTCTTGGCGTCGGCCAGCGTGTCGGGATCGGTGATGTCGACGTTGTTGCCTTCGCACCAGGAGATGTGCGTGTAGGTGTCGCCGCCGTCCAGCCGCTGGCAGCGGTGCTGCGGACCCAGGGCCAGCGTCTTGTTGCCGCCGATGCTGCCGCGGTACTCGTAGTAGGGAAGGACGGTGAGGTTGTGCTTGGCGGCGCGGTCGAGGATCTCCGCCCACAGGCCAGGAGTGGAGGACTGGTAGACCCAGTCATTGCCGCCGCCCTTCGGAGGAGTCCCAGCCCTGGTTGTGGCCGAACTCCAGCAGGTCCTTGCCGTAGGTGTCGATGCCCAGGAATTGCATGACGCGCATCTTGTACTCGTACCAGGCGGCGATGTCCTTCACGCCGCGCAGCGTCTCGTTCTTCTCCTCGGGCTTGTGGCCGGAGGCAACGACGCCGTCGGCCATTTCCTCGCGCGAGAAGATGTGCCGGCGCGGCAGGCCCTGCGGGCGGGAAGGGAAGGGGCAGCACGAGGGCCGCGGGGTCCGTCACTTCATAGAGACGGATCTTCGACACCGCCGCACCGGCCCCGAGCGGGTCCTGGAAACGTGCCGGCTGAGCGACGATGAACCAGAAGCCGTCGGCCGGAGTGAGCGGCCGCGGCGCCAGGCCCCGCGGTCGTTTGATCTCGGGGAACCGGTCGTGCAGGTAGAAGAGCTGCGTCCATGTGCGAAACTTCCCGGACAGCGGGTACTTGAGCGACTCGGGATTGTTGGGCACGTACTTGCCCTTGCAGACGTCGCCGAGCGACTCGCCGGTGGCGAAGCCCATCGCCGTCTCGCAGCCCCAATTGCAGAGGTACATGGTGCGCGAGCGGTCTTCGGGATACTCGACGGTCACCAGATAGCACGCCCCGGCCTTGAGTCCCTTGCCCTCGCCGATGCGATAGGCGAAGTACTTGGCATCCCCCTCGGCGTTCGAGAGCACGCGGCAGTTCGTGCCCAGCACCGCCTGCACCTTGCTCGCACCGGCCGGGTAGTCGAGGAAGCGAAGGTCCTTGTTGTCCGGCGAACAGTCGATCTCCTGGATCAGCTTCTGGCCAGCGCGTGGGAGCCCGAGGTCGAGGAAATCACCGGCTGCCGGCGCCGTCGAGACCTCAGGGGCGGAGGCAAAGAGGAAGATGGTCGTTGCGACCAGCGAGAGGAGCCTGGCAGTCGGACTGAGGGGCATATTCGGTGCTCCAGTGGTCAGGGAAGGAAGAAGCCGCGGGGGCCGAACCCAGTTGGGGCCAGCCCTCGGCCACGCCCGTGCGAGCGAAAGGTAAGTGGAAAGCATAACAGAAGCGGCAAGGCGTCACACCCGGCCGCGCACAGCGGAGGAGCCAAACACCCCAGGAAATGGCGGGCCGAAGAACTCCTACCGACGAATCAGCCCGGGCCAACAAACAGGGCCACCTGGGAACAGGCACGTTTTCCGGCCTTCGCACCCTGGCATAGGGGAGAACGAAATGGGCTGAAAATGGAGCCGGTCCCCGCCGGCCCGTGAACGGTAACTACGGCTTCAAGAGGGCACGCGAGACAAACCAGCGGGAGCCAAGCCGGCCCGAGCTCACGGCGACTGATTTTCAGGGTCGGCCGGCGGGGGGAAACTCGTCGAGGGTTTCAGCCCGGCCTTGATATCGTCGGTCGCCAACAGTTGCTGGTAGGTGTAGTACCAAATGCGCTCGCTGAGGAACGACTGGTGGCCATCGGCATAGGTGACGACGACGCCCCCCGTGTGGCCACTGGCGGGACGCGAATACGCGCCCGCAGCCGTCTCCTTGCACTGATTGACCATGTAGCAGATATCGGCTGGCCGGAGGGTCCACCACTGATCGTTGGCAGAGTCGTAGTTAAGCCAAACCCAGAGAATGCTAAGACGCCTCTTCGTATCTCTGATCACTGCCGGATCGCCAGGATAAGGCGGATCATTAGGCTTGGAAGTCGCTAAATGCGTCCAATGTTCGCCGGCCGTGACGCTTTCGGAAAGCATGAGGGTGTCGGACGCGCCATCCTTGATGTCGGCGGAAGCCATACGAAGCGAAGGGAGTGCGAAAAGGTTCTGGAAAATGCCGTTGGATTTGGGATAAACAACATATTTCTGTGGAAGGGGATTTGCCGGGGCGTTATCCTCAAGGCCGGAATTGACGACATAACTGAGGGTAACGCGGCGGAGGTCGTCGGGGCAGACGAACTGGGGGAGGCGGTTTTCCTCAGGCTTGGGAAGAAACTTAGGATCACCGGTTTGAACCCACTTCCGCACCTGATCCCAGAGGTCGGCTCGGCCGAGGTATTCCAGCAGGGACATGCACCAGTTGAAGGGACTACCGAGGCGACCGCCGGTCGTGGCCCCCAAGCCATTGAGATACCCGGGGAGGTGGTTCTTGGCGGTTTCGAATTGCTGGAGGGCGACGGCCAATTCGTGCTGGTTATTCTGGCACTGGGTCTGGCGGGCCCGGGCCCGGGCGCCGATGACGGCCGGCAGCAGCATGGCCATGAGCATTCCGATGATGACCACGACCACGAGGAGTTCCACCAGCGTGAAGGCTGGGCGGGTGCGTTGCGACATGGAGCTAGACCCTCCGCCAGGAGACCGGATGCCCTTCTATTGCCATTGTTTCAGAAAGACGTGAAGATTGCCAGCCGAGGCGTCCAAGATCCTCGAAGAGCGAAGGTGGGAAGGACGCCCCAGAATATCGGTCTGTCGGGGGGGATGCTGGCGCGGTGGGGCAGGGCGCACGGCGCGGTGAAGATTTTTGCCCCGAAAGACTGGATTTCAAGCGGCAGTTCTGGGAAAATAGGTGTGGGCAAGCGGTTCTCATCAGACCGGCCAGTCTGAACAAGGGCACTCGAGCGCAATCGCCAAGGGTGGAGGGAGACTCGTATGAAACGTCGTAACGGGAGAGGCTTTACGCTCATTGAACTGCTGGTGGTCATTACGATCATCGGCATGCTCATGGCGCTGCTGCTACCGGCAGTGCAAGCGGCGCACGAGGCAGGGCGGCGCAATTCGTGCATGAACAACGTGAAACAGTTGACGCTGGCGACAATGAGCTACGAGTCGCAGCGGCGGCAGTTCCCGGGCTACGCGGAGAAGGCATGCATAGCCGATTCCACGGACCCGCCGTTGGACGGCCCGACGACCGCGCCGTACACGACCAACTTGTTCGTGGACGCATCGTGGCCGGTGGTGTTATTGCCCTATCGCGACAACGTGCCGCAGTGGGACCGGTGGAAGAATCCGAGGTTGATCACCGATCCTACCACGGACTTCAGTTGGAAGGAGCTGCGCATCACCGAGGCGATCTTGATCTGCCCGAGCAATCCGCCGGAGCAGAGCGGGTCGGGGGCCACGCCATTGGCCTACGTGGCCAATACGGGGATCAACGATTACCTAGCGTCGACGCAGCAGAGGTCGGGTTACAAGTGGGCAATAGACGGGGCGAAGACCGGGGTGTTCTTCGACCACTCGTACGCGGTGGAATTGGAAGTGAATAAGGACAAGAATTTGCCCCGGTACAACCAGATCAACGCCAGGGTTTCGCTCGACTCGCTCAGCGGCCGCGACGGCAGCAGCTACACGATCATGCTCTCGGAGAACATGCAGGCGACGAGCTATGTACCGATTTCGAAGGACGGCGCGCGTCGCATGATTAAAGAAGCGGACGTGGGGATGATCTGGGACGCGGTGACGGAGCAGATTAAGAATTCTGCGGTAGCCGTGCCACCAAGCCTGCAACCGGGCATGGATTCGGGGGTCGCGCAGGATCAATACGCCCCGGACGTGAAGTACGCGCGGCC
Organism: Pirellulales bacterium; assembly: GCA_963736495.1. GTDB lineage: Bacteria > Planctomycetota > Planctomycetia > Pirellulales > Thermoguttaceae > CAVTPL01. Next base: position 594,715 of record CAVTPL010000007.1, read on the forward strand.
TTCGTCGCGGCATCCGAGCATCGTGGTGACGTCGTTCTGCGACGGGCGCGTCTCGACGATCAGCACGCAGATCAATTACCAGGTGTTTCGGCACCTGATGACGCCGGATAGCGAAGGCAGCGGACTGACCGACGCTTTCGATCCCGGCGACGTAGGCCAGTAACCGGCCACGAACTCACGGTTTCTCTTCCACCCAAAAACCCTGGCCGCTTAGCGCGGCCGGGGTTTTTTTGTTGGGATGACAACTCGGCGCACATAAATAGACCGCCCAGCGGGATCAGGCAGCGGGAAACACGTTCCACACTTCGAGCGATCAACTCGGGCGAGTCATGCGCCAGGGGTCGAGGGCCTCGCTGGAGCTGGTCCTCGGGCAGGACGTGTTTCTCGCGGCACAGTTCGCGGATCGTCTTGCCGGTCTTGAAGGCTTCCTTGGCCAGCGCGGCGGCCTGCTCGTAGCCGATGTACGGGTTCAGCCCGGTGACCATCGACAGGCTCTTCTCGACGGCGGCCTCGCAGGCCTCGGGGTTGGCCTCCATGCCTTCCAGCGCGAGATCGGCGAAGGCGGTGGTGCCCGCGGCCAGCAGGCGGATCGCTCTCCAGGATGGCGTGGCCCATCACGGGCATCATGATGTTCAGCTGGAACTGTCCGCCGGCCGCGCCGCACACGGCGATCGTCTGGTCGTTGCCCATCACGCGCGCGGCCACCTGCATCAGGCTTTCGCACATCACGGGGTTGACCTTGCCGGGCATGATCGAGCTGCCGGGCTGGCAGGTCGGGGAGCTTGATTTCGTAGAAGCCGCAGCGCGGCCCGGAGCCGAGCCAGCGGATGTTGTTGGCCACGTTGAACAGCGTGACGGCGATCGGCGCGCAGCTGGCCGTGGCACTCGACCAGGCCGTCGCGCTGGGCGTTGGCCTCGAAGTGATTGGCGGCTTCGACGAAGGGAATGCCGGTTTCGGCGGCGAGCAGCTTCGGCCACGCGGCGGCCGAACTCGGGATGCGTGTTGATGCCCGTGCCGACGGCCGTGCCGCCGGCGGGCAGTTCGAGCACGGCCTCGGCGGCCCGCCGGCGCGCGCTCGACCGACAGCTCCAGCTGCCGGGCAAGGCCGCCGATCTCCTGGCCCAGGCTCAGCGGCGTGGCGTCGGCCAGGTGCGTGCGGCCGATCTTGAGGATCTCGTCCCACTCGGTCGGCCTTCTGAGCAAGCATCGCCTGGCAGCCGCTCGAGCGCCGGGATCAGCGCACTGCTGGATCGGCCACGGCCACGGCCACGTGGATCGCCGTGGGGAAGATGTCGTTGGTGCTCTGGCCCATGTTGACGTGATCGTTGGGATGGATCGGCTTCTCGGGCTGGAAGCGATCGCCGCCGGCCAGTTCGATCGCGCGGTTGGCGATCACCTCGTTGGCGTTCATGTTGCTCGAGGTGCCGGAGCCGGTCTGGTAGACGTCGATCGGGAACTGGTCGTCGAACTTGCCTTCGGCCACTTCGCGGCAGGCGGCCAGCAGGGCCTCGACTTGGCGGCATCGGCCAGCGGGCGCTTGCCGGTGCCGGTGAGCCGGCCCAAGGTCGCGGTTGGCCGTGCGCGGCGGCCCATTTCACCAGGCCCAGGGCATGGATCAGCTCCGGCGGCAGCGTCTGGCCGGAGATGGGAAAGTTCTCCACGGCCCGCTGCGTCTGGGCCCCGTAGTAGGCCTGGGCGGGCAGGCGGACCTCGCCCATCGAGTCGCGTTCGATGCGGAAGTCGGTCATGGGATGTCTCGGAAGGGCTATCGGGAAAGCAGGCTTTCGGGCCGCCGGCGGGCGCCGTGCTTCAAGAGGCGCTTGCCCGAGGATTGATGGGGAAACAAGGTTTCGATCATTATAATGAGGGCGAAGGCATTCGTCGCACGGGCGGGCAGAGGCGCGCGGGCAAGGTTTCCGGCAAGCTTCCAAGGAGTGAGGTCATGGACCAACTGCGAAGGCAGGTTCGGCGAGCGCAGTGGCTCTTGGGAGTGCAGCGGTTCGTTGGGGCGGCGGGGTGGTGCCTGTTTGCTACACTGCTGGCGGCTCTGTCGGTGATCGTGGTCGACCGGTTCTGGCCACTCGGGATCGAGCCGTGGGCGTGGGGGGCGGGGGCGGTCGGGGGCGGACTGCTGGCGGCGGTGGTCTGGGCGGCGGTGCGGGGGCGGGGACCGACGGACGCGGCGATCGAGATCGACCGCAGGTTCGGGCTCAAGGAGCGGGTCGCGAGCAGTCTGGGGTTGAGCGAGGAGGAGCGGGCTACCGACGCCGGCCGTGCGGTGGTCGAGGACGCGATGCGACGCGTGGAGCGGATCGAGGTGGCGGCCGGATTCGCGCTGCGGCCGGGCCGGCAGTTGCTCTTGCCCCTGGTGCCGGCCATTGCGTCCGTATTGGTCGTGCTGCTGGTCCAACGGGCGGGAGAGAATCCGGCCGATGCCAAGAGCCAGGCCGGCTCGGAGCAGCAGATCGAAACGGCGAGAAAGAGCCTGCAAGTCAAGCTGGCCGAGCGGCGCGATGCGGCGCGCCAGGAAGGATTGGAGGAAGCGCAGAAACTGCTCCTGAAGTTGCAGTCGGAGCTCGACCGGAAAGACGGCAAGCTGGGCAGCGATCCGAAGCAGCGCGTCGTACAGCTCAACGATCTGGCGAAACAATTGGAGAAGCGGAGCCAGGAGTTGGCCGGGTCGGAGGCGGTCCAACGCCAGTTCGAACAGCTCGGCGTGAAGCAGGGGCCGGGCGACCGATTCTTCCAGGCCTTGGCGCGGGGAGATTTTCGCAAGGCCCAGGAGGAACTGAAGGGGCTGCAGGAAAAACTGGCCTCCGGCAAGCTCGGCGCGCAGGAGCGCAAGCAGTTGGCCGAGCAGATCCGGCAAGCGGAGAAAGACCTGCAGAAACTGGCCGACGCGCACCGCGAAGCAATGAAGGAGCTGGAGCAGCGCATTGAGCAACTGCGGCGCGCGGGAAAGACCGATGAGGCCGAGCAGGCCCAGAAACAACTGTCGAAGCTACGGGCACAATTGCCGCAGATGGCGAAGCTGCAAAACCTGGCCAAACAAATGGGAGAGTGCGCGGAGTGCATGCAGGCGGGGAACCTCAAGGAAGCGGCCGACCGGCTCGAGACGATGGCAGGCGAGCTGAAGGGATTCGCCGACCAGGTCAAGGAACTGGAGATGATGCGCGAGTCGTTGCGGCAACTCGAACAGACGCGGAACCAAATGATGTGTTCGGCGTGCCAAGGACAGGGCTGCGAGCAGTGCCAAGCGGGACTCGGCATGGGCGTGAGGATGGACGAAGGCGAAGGCAACGGCGATGGCAAGGGAATAGGGATGGGCAAGGGTAAGGGCCGAGGCCCCCGACCCGAGGGTAAAGGAGACGGGAGCTTCTTCGACACGCGGCGCGGACCAAGGCGGGGGCCGGGAGCGGAGAGGTCGTGGGTCGCGTCAGCGGGGCGAACGAGCGCGGGGACAGCCAGACCGCAGTACTACCCGCGGAGGTGTCGGCAGAGGGCGGGCCGGCCGACCCGCTTTCCGACCTGAGGATTCCGCGCCGGCATCAACGGAACGTGGAGGAGTACTTCAACCGCTTCCGCGAAGGGAAGTGAGGGCAGGGGGGAGATTAGCGGCCAGTGAAGGGGCGCGCGGGTCAGCCGGACGGCGCGGGGGAGCCGGTTCCCGGTGGCTCGTGAACGGCTACTCGCGGGGAGCCGGGTCTATTTGCCGGCCATTCGTCGGGGGATGGTGTAGGAGTAGAGGCAGACGACCGCGCCGGTCGACATGAGGCTCCAAGGTGCCCAATCGCGGGGGATGACCTCTTTCTGCGGGCCGACTCGCGGGCTGGAGAGCCAGGAGTCGGACTGTTCGGCGGTGGCCCGCGCTTTGAGGACAAACTTCTGCACGGCGAGGCATTCTGCGCCCAGGATACAGAGGAAGATACCGAGGGCAAGAAAGAAAGATCGCCACATGGAATGGCTCCCAGGCGGGCGTGGAGGTGGCTTGTCGTTGGGGATTATCGACGGTAGCCGTCGGAAACCGATCGAGGCGACTGGTGTCGGCCCGAGCACGGATGCCGAGGCAGCCCGTCGTCGTTGTGATCGGCGTCGGGGGAGGGGGCGCTGGAGTCTGGGACGGTGCGGAGGAGAAGAAAGGAGGGGTGAAGTTCCGAGCGTGCGGGAAAGGAGGAACAGAGGGGTCTTCCACAGTTCACTACACCGGGTACAAACTGTGGCGAACGAAATGGATGACAGCGGAGGTCGGGAAGGAGGGGGTGGGAGGGGAGGAGCGGAGATAGGCAATGGCGTTGGCACTGCCAGCGGTGCGAGAAGAAGGGCCTGGAGCGAAGGGGAGGGCCAACATCTAAGGTGGCCGAGTGAAGGTGGTGTTGGGAGATAGCGATTGTCACTGATGGGAAGGGAGACCGAAAGCGCGGAGAGTACGGAACGGAGGCGCTTGCCGTTTAGGAAAAGGGGAACTAATGGGCGGGGCGGATAAACCTCGAGGGTCGGGCGGGCCGATGCATAGGGTGGGGGAAACTGTGGCAAGAAGGTTGTTCGTAGGTTTGTAGGACTCTATAATCTGCTGGGTGGGGTGAGTAGGATAGCCGAGGTAACTGCAACGCACGGGCTGAGGAGTTTCGCAACGTTGTCGGGGAATCCTAGAATCCTGGTCATTGCCGAGTCGCACGAGGAAGTTGAGCGACTGCTGGGGCGAAGCCCGGAGGGGCTGGAGGTTACGCGGGTTGGGGATCCGATCCGAGCGTTGGACCTTCTGCGCGCGAGCACTTTGCCGGGGTCTATGTAGGTTCGGATCACTTGCGGCAGGCGATTGAAATCGGCAAGCTGTTGCAAGGCGAGCAGATCCTGCAAGGGATGCCCGACGGGATCGTCCTTCTGGACGCGGAGAACACGATCCTCTGGGGCAACGGCCGGCTTCAGGAGTGGAGCGGCCGCGACGGGGTGATCGGGTGCAATTTCTACGCGGTTCTTGGGAATCCGGAGATTTTGGGGCCGGATTTCTGCCCGTTCCATAGCGCGTTGGCGACGAGTGCGGCGACCAGTTCGACGTTGCGCACCGAGGACAACCGCTACTATCACGTTCACGTCGCCCCGGTGCACCACGAAGGGGAGACGAATCGCTACCTGATCGTGACGGTGCGGGACATCACGCAGGAACAGCATCAGCAGCAGAAGTTGGCGGCGATTCACCAGGCCGGAATGGAACTGGCGGATTTGACGCCCGACGAGCTTTTGCAGATGACGGTGGAGGAGCGAATTGAGCTTCTGAAGTCGAACATTCTCCACTACACCAAGGACTTGCTGAAGTTCGGGGTGGTGGAGATCCGGCTTCTGGACCAGAAGACGGGACGGTTGGAGCCGCTGTTGAGCGTGGGGATGGAGCCCGAGGCGTCGGACCGGGTGTTGTTTGCGCAGCCGCAAAACAACGGGGTGACGGGGTTTGTGGCGGCGACCGGGAAGAGCTACCTCTGCGAGGACACGCTGGAGGATCCACTGTACCTGAGCGGGGCAAAGGGGGCGAAGAGTTCGCTGACGGTACCCCTGGTACTCCACGACGAGGTGATCGGGACGTTCAACGTCGAGAGCCCGGAGACGCAGGCGTTTACGGAAAGCGACCTGCAATTCCTGGAGATTTTCACGCGCGACGTGGCGGTAGCGTTGAACACGCTGGAGCTGTTGGTCGCGGAGAAGGCGAGCACGGCGGCGGCGAGCGTGGAGGCGATCCACAGCGCGGTGGCGCTGCCGGTGGACGAGATCCTCAACGACGCGGTGAACGTAATCGAGCGCTACATCGGCCACGAGCCCGAGGTGGTGGAGCGGTTGCAGCGGATTTGCGCAATGCGCGGGACATCAAGCAGGTGATCCAGATGGTGGGGCAGAAGATGGCCCCCGCCCAGGCTCATCCCCAGCCGCCCGAGACCCAGCGCGAGTCTCTGCGCCCGGCAGTTGCTCTTGGTCGATGAAGACCCGGTGGTGCGCAGCGCCGCGCACGCTTTGCTGGAGCGTTACGGCTGCACGGTGGAGACGGCGCCCAACGGTTCGCAGGCGGCGTCGATGGTGCGGAACATGATGGGGCAGGGGGGCTACGACGCGATCCTCTGCGACATTCGTCTACCCGACATGAACGGCTACCAGTTCATGCAGCGGCTCCAGGAAATCATCGAGGTGGAGCCCTTGCCGTTAGTACTGATGACGGGCTACGGGTACGATCCGGGGCACTCGATCGTGAAGGCGCGGCAGGCAGGGTTGACGGCCGTGCTCTACAAGCCGTTTCGGCTAGACCAGTTGCTCAGCACCGTGGAGCAGGTGGTCAAGACGCCGCGAGCCTCGGTCGTGAAAGCAGGGGAGTAGCACGGCATGGCTTGCCGCTCCGAGCACCGCGGGTTGCCGGACCCGTCTTTGCGGCGCGTAGCAACGGTAGATCGCAAACCGGCTGGTTTTGCCCCGATCTCTACGGATTGCCCATGTTGATTCTGATGGTCTTGGGGCTTCTGGGGCACGGTTTCGCGTGGGTGGCGCTGATCAACCGCACGCACAGCATGGCGCTGGCGCACTGGCTTTGCCACGGGTTGACCGCGGTGATGCTGGCGGCCGGAGCCGCGATTCCGCTGGTCTACGCGGCCGGGTTCTGGACCCTGGGCAGCAATCCCCTCGAAGCAACGGCCTGGCTCGCATTGCCGTGGGCCGCCAAGGCGTATGCGTCGATCTGCTGGCTGGGCGGCCTGCTGGCGATCGCAGGTTGGATCGATCGGCGGATTCGAGAGCGGCGATTGCCGATCGAGCGGCTGCACCGGCGGACCGCGCGAGGGACGATTGCGACGAGCGAAGCGGTGGAGGGGAACGACCGAGGATTGCCCTGGATGCGCGTGCCCGGCAATCAGATTCTCAATTTGGAGACCGTCGAGCGCGTGGTGGAGGTGCCGTGGCTATCGCCAGGCGTGCCACCGCTTTCGATCCTACACCTGTCCGACCTGCACTTCACGGGGCAGGTGGGCTCGGAGTATTTCAAGGAAGTGGTGCGGCTGTCGAACGACGTCGAGGCGGACCTGATCGCGGTCACGGGGGACATCGTCGACGATTCACGGTACATCGACTGGGTGCCCGAAACGCTGGGAAAGCTGAGGCGCGCGGCGGCGTTTACTTCGTGCTGGGGAACCACGACTGGCGGCACGACGCGGCACGACTGCGGCAAACGATGGGGGCATGCGGGCTGATCGACTTGGGCGGGCGGTGGATGGAAGTCGAGGCGGGCGTGCATCGGCTGGTGCTGGCGGGCAACGAGTTGCCCTGGTTCTCGCCGGCGGCGGATCTGAGCGGGGCGCCGGCCGCCTCGATCGACGGCGGACCGCCGCGAGTTCTGTTGGCCCACGGTCCGGACCAGATTTCGTGGGCCCGGTCACAGCAGTGCGACTTGATGCTCGCCGGGCACAATCATGGCGGGCAGGTATGCTTGCCGGTCCTGGGGCCGATTTTCTCGCCAAGCCTCAAGGGCGTACGCTATGCCGGCGGACTCTACCAGGAGGGACAGACGCTTCTGCACGTGAGCCGGGGCGTGTCGGCCGAGATCCCGCTTCGCATGCGATGCATGCCTGAAATCGTGACCCTGATCCTCACGCCAGCGGCGCGGCCGATCCGCACGGGGCACGGCGGGCAGGAAAGCGGCCGACGCGCGCGGAGCGGAGTCGGGTAAACGGTCGCGCGATGATCCGCCGGCGTGCCGCACACGCGCGATCGTTAAGGCCGGTGGTGATAGTCGCAGGGGATATTCTGTTTAAGGCGTAATGCCCGGCTGTGCGCGAGTCTGACGACAGCGCCAGCTAAGCGGAAACAGACAAGAATGTCGCTTCTCCTGATTGGAACCGGCAAGAATCTACGTTCCCCTGGTAGGTTGCGGGCCGGCCGGAAGGAGTGTTTTTCCGGCAATCCGTACTGCTTGCTCCCAGTATGGGCACGCCTGCCGCCGGTGCGCGGTTTCAGGGTCAGGGCGGAAGCGATACGGCTTTGACCCGTCCCATCTTGTGGCCTATAGGTAAGTATGAGCGCACGCCGGCTCCCGACCCCCTCGGTCGAGTTAGTTGGGTTCGAGGGCGATGCGCGCTTGATGGGATTCCCTTTGGCATGAGAACCGGCGACATGGACGCCCCGCCCCTCCCTAATTCGAGCGACGACAGCGCACTGACTCTCTGGAGCAAGTCCTTTGAGGAAGAGCGCCAGCGCGCGCGCGATTTTCTTGCTGCGCATCGCGATCGGGTGAATCGCGCGCAGACCGCGGTTTCGGCGGGTTTGCAGCGGAGCCTGGAGGAGTTGGAGCGGAACGGGGCGGAGGCAAGCCAGGCGCGGGAGGAACTCGACCGGCGGAGCGAGGAACTCAGTCGCCAGGCGACCGAGCTGGCGAAGCTGAACGAGGAGTTACTCGCGCGGCAGGCGGAGTGGCAGAAGGCACACCAGGAGTCGCTGGAGCAGTATCGCACGTTAGGCGAGGAGACGCGCCGGCGGCAGGAAGATCTCGTGCGGCGCGAGCAGGAACTCGCTGCGGCGGAGGCCAACCTGGGAGGGGCGCGCAAGGCACTGGTCCTGGGCGAGGAAGAGACGAAGGCCGAGGCAGAGCATCTGGCGGCACTTCGGGCCCGCTTCGAAAAGGAACTCGCGGAGCTGCAGGGGCAGCGCGAGGAGCTCATCGCCGCACAAACGCACACCGAATCACAGCGGCGACGGATTGCGCAGGAATTCCGAACGCAGCGCGCCGCGCACTTGCGCGAGATCGACCAACGGCGAGCGGAGCTGAACCGTTCGGACGGGCAGGAGGTCGATCGACTGCAACGGCAGGTCGAAGAGCTGTTACGCCAATTGGACGAACAGAAGGGAGAGCTGGCGACGACACGGCAGCGACAGCTCGAGCTGAGCGGAGCGTTGGAGGAGAGTCGCCAGAAGGAGGGAGAGTTTTCGGCGCAGGTCGAGGCCGCGCGCGCGGCACAGTGAGCTTTCGGCAGAGCACTTCGCCTTGGTGCAGTGCGAGGCGGAGGCGGCGGGAGAGCTCGGGGCGCTGCGATCGCGGCAGTCGGAGCTGATCGCCGAACTCTCGGCGGCCAAGCAGCTTGCGGCGGAGCGCGAGGCGGCCTTGGAGTCGGCACAGCAACGGCAGGAACACGTCGAGAGTCAGTGGAAGGCGGCGCGGGAGCAGCAAGCGCAGGCGGCTTCGGCATTGGAGGTAAGCCGGCAGCGCGAAGCCGAACTCGCGGCGGAGCTCGATGCCGCGCGCAAGATCCAGACGGAGATCGGGACGGAGCGGGCGGGATTGCGCGCGAATCAAAGCGAGCAATTGATGGAGCGAGAAACCCTGCTCAAGCAACAGGCGGAGCTCGAGCAAGAACTGCGCAAGGGGCGAGAGAGCCTGGCCGAGGCGGAAGCGGAACGACAGACCCTGCGCAAGCAGTGCAAGGAACTCGAGCGGCGGGCCGCGCTGGCCGAGTCCGGGGGCGGGGCGGACGCGGACGAACTCAGCGCGCTTCGATTGGAGCGCCGACGAACTGGCCGGGCAGTTGTCGGAGGCGGAGAAACGTGCAGGGAAGGGAGAAAAACGGATTGCCGAGCTGGAGACGCGTTTGGAACAAGCGCCGGCGGAAGGGGACGACGCCGAGGGATACCATCGCCGCTATGAGTTGGCCCTGGATGACGTCCGGGACTTGAAGACGCAGATCGAGACGCTGCAGGAGCAGCTCCGTCAGAGCCAGAGCGCATCGTCCAGCACTAGCGCCGGGGGCGGTATGGACTGGGAATCGCAGAAACGGCGGATCCTGGCCGAGTTGGAATCGGACGAGCAACACGACGAGGCAGGAGAAGGGAAGTCTCGCCGGCTGGAGATCCACGAGGTGGTGCGGAGCACGGAGCAGGCGATGGCGGACAAGGAGCGGGAGATCGCCGAATTGAAGCAGCTCCTGGAGAATCAGAGCAGCAGTCTGGGCTCGGTGGCAGTAGGGGCCGCGGCGCTCGGGGAGATCCTCGACCAGGACGCGTTGGTTCGTGAAGAGCGAGAAAACCTTCAGCGGCTGCAAAAGGAATGGGAAGGGAAGCTGCGGCAAGCGGAAGTGGAGATTTCGCTGGAGCGGGCGAAGATCGCGCGAGCGGGCGCAGTTGGACGAGCGGCGCAGGCGCGAGGCGCGCAAGAGGGGAGCGGGGAGCGATCGCCGAATTCCGCCGACAAACCGGAGAAGGGGGGCAAGGGGCGGTGGCTGACGCGGCTGGGGCTCAAAGGAGAAGAATAAGAACCTATCCCAGAACTGCCACTGGAGCCCTGTGCGGCCGGAGAAGCGTGGCACCTCCCAAGGTTCTGGGATCGGCTCTAAAAGCGTTCCGGAACGGAGTGTCCGATGGGTCGTTTCGTGACCGTTCACATGGCAAACTCGTAGAAAAGGCGCCTCGCCGTTTGCAAATGCTTGCCCATTACCCACGAGCGCGTGGGAAACGCAGCCGCTCAGCGTGGCTATCCCGGGGTGTGAACGCTTACGTCGTTTCGGCTGGGAAACCGGCCTTGTGTTCGTCGGCCTGGTTGCACTGTTTTTCTGAAGCTCGATAGGGCGAAGTGCCGTGGGAAAAGCGACTCGCGGAACGACGAAGGCGGAATTGGAAGCGGAGATCCGCGCGCTTGAGGAGCGGATCGCCGACATGGAAGGGGCGGCCGCGTCGTCACGGCCGGCGGAGCCGGCGAGCGCGTGGGCCCGAGGAGGACCGTCGCCGGAAGAGCAGCGCCTGTTGGCGCAGTTCTCTCTGGATCATGCGGCGGACGGAGCCTATTGGGTTGCTCCCGACGGGCGATTCCTCTACGTGAACGAGGGGGCGTGTTGCTCGCTCGGTTACAGTCGCGAGGAATTGCTGGGGATGCACGCTTGGGAGATCGAGCCGCCGCGGGAGACCAACGATTGGCCGCACCGGTGGGAGGAGATTCGGCGGCGGAAGTCGTTTACCTTCGAGACTCAGCACCGACGGAAGGACGGGACCGTGATTCCCGTGGAGATGTCGGTAAACTACATGGAGTATGCGGGGCAGGCCTATAACTGCGTGTTTTCCCGCGACATCTCCGAGCGAAAGCAGACGGAGCAGCGGCTGGCCGAATACACTTCGGCGCTGGAGGCGGCGAACCGGAACCTGGAGGAGTACTCGTTCAGCGCCCTGGCGGCAACGCGTGCCAAGAGCGAATTCCTCGCAAACATGAGCCACGAGATCCGCACTCCGCTGACGGCGATCATGGGTTTCGCCGAGAGCATTCTGATCGATGGAGACATCACGCGGGCGCCAGCGAACGCGTGGATGCGATCCAGACGATTCTGCGGAACACGAAGTACCTGCTGGGGCTGCTCAACGAAATTCTCGATCTGTCGAAGATCGAGGCGGGTCGGCTGGAAGTGGAGCGCGTGCCGTGTAACCTGATCCAGGTGATCGGCGACGTGTTCCGGCTGATGCGGATGCGCGCCGAGGCCAAGCGGCTGTCGCTGACCGTGGACTGCGAGGGGCCGATTCCGGAAACGATCCATTCCGACCCGACGCGGCTGCGCCAGATTCTCATCAACCTGCTCAGCAACGCGGTGAAGTTCACGGCGACGGGTTCGGTGAAACTGAGCGTGCGGCTTCTGGAGGACAACCCGGCCCGGCGGTTGATCGAACTGGCGGTGAGCGACACCGGGATGGGGATGACGGCGAAGCAGGTTGCGACGTTGTTCCAGCCTTTCCACCAGGCAGACAGCACGACGTCCCGGCGTTTCGGGGGAACCGGGCTGGGGCTGTCGATCTGCAAGCACCTGGTGGAAAACCTTGGGGGCACGATTCGGGTCTCGAGCGAGCCGGGCAAGGGAAGCACCTTTGCGGCGACGATCGAGACGGGCTCCCTCGAGGGCATCGCGCGCGTGCGGCCGTCGATCTGGAGCACGGCGGCAGCGCGGACCGATCAGGCGGTGACGGCGGCGGCCGGCGCACTCCGGCTGAGCGGCCGAGTACTGCTGGCGGAAGACTGCGCCGGACAATCGGCGTTTGATCGGGCTATTGCTGGCCAAGGCAGGCGCCGGGTCGAGACGGCCGAAGACGGCCAGTCGGCCTTCGAAAAGGCAATGGATGCCTTCGAAAACGGCGAACCGTTCGATCTCGTGCTGATGGACATGCAGATGCCGGTGCTCGACGGCTGGCAGGCTACCCAACGGCTGCGCAAAGCAGGTTACCGCGGGAAGATCGTGGCGTTGACGGCCAATGCCATGGCCGGCGAGCGCGACAAGTGCCTGGCGGCCGGGTGCGACGATTACGCGGTGAAGCCGATCGAGCGCGCCGCCCTTCTGACTCTGGTCGCGCACCACTGCGGCCAGGCTACTCCTGCAAATCCGCGATGAAGCGGAGCATGCGAGCCTGGAGCATCGGCCAATCGCTGCCGAAAACTGCCACAAAATCGGCAGTCCGCTGGGGGGCGTCATAGGTATCGGAAGCCGGTCGGGCGGCGAGCCGGCCGAGATACTCGACGTACTTCCGCGGTTGCGTCTCGACGAGATAGAAGGTCAAGGCCCAGGACTCGGCATACGCGCCAGAGGGTTGACCTGGAAAAACTTGTCGTTGGCGATCACGTCGGCCAAGAGCTCGGGACGGTGGCGGGGGGCAACGTGGTCGAGGAAGTGGCGGAGCCGCGACGGGTTGGCTCGCTCTCGGCGGGAGCCGTCGGGGTTCGGGGAGCCCAGGGCGATGGGCTCGAACATCGTGGCCAGCCCCTCGACGAGCCAGAGGGGCTGGGGCACGTAGCGGCTGTGCAGGCCGGTATTGAAGGCCATCTGGTGCGTAGCCTCATGAATCACGGTGGCAGCGTTCTCCTGCCAGGCAGCCTGGTTCTGCTCCCCGCCACCAATGTCGTACAGCAGGATGCGATTGGTGAGGCTGGAGTAATAGCCCAGCACGCCGCGGGCAGTGGGCCCGCCGTCGCGCGCGGCATGACGCACGTACTCCTGCCGATCGCGGCAGACGATTCCGACCAGCAGGAAGGGGGGCTCCTGAAGCGCCAGCCCCCGCACCGAGAAGTAGCGAAGGAACAATCGATACAATCCTTCGAAACGTTCGGGCCAGAGGGCCTCTTGCCCGTCGGGGTGAGCGACCATGTAGTGGCTGGTGCCGTTCACTTCGTAGCCCCGGCCAAGTTCGCGGAGGAGCGTGGCGCGGTATTGCGAGGGGGCATACCCTTGGAAGCGATCGGCGGTCTTGCGGAAGTCCTTGGCCTCCTTGGGTGGGAACTGCCAGAGCCTTCCGTCGCGGCCCAGCAGGACGATTTCCTGCTCGCTCCACGAAAGCGGCGAGCCCTCGATGGTCTGGCCGCGCAGACCGAGCTGGATCATGACGTCGTCGGACCGTCCCGACGGCGCGGAAAAGGCGGAAAGCACCAGCGCCAGGAGGAAGACTCTCGAGTTGGGCATGGAAACCTCGGGGAGGAAACCTGGCGTGAGGACGGACGCTTGGGCCCGTCGGGGGGGAATATCACAAGTGTAGTACGTCTTTCCCCGGTGTGCCGAAGGTTGTCGCGGGTTGGAGGAGCACTCGTGGCGAGGGGGGGCGTGTGAGACCGACCCCAAGGGATCCCCGGAAAATTGCTTCGTGGACTAACCGGGTGGAGGTCTTGCACCTCCAGACCGTCCAACCTGTTCGGCACCAAAAGAAAAGGCCATCCACGAGGAGGGCCGTTGCGCACTTCAGCGTCTCGAACAAACTATCGGCAGATCGCTTCCCAAGCGACGCCAAGCGATTCCAAGGCCCATGAGGCTGATCGTGAAGATGCCGACGCGACTGACTCCAAAGAGCCCCACCGCACCGCCGCGCTGACCTATTGAGGCCGGCGCAATCAATGTTCGCGATTCATCAAGGTGAGTTATAGATGGGCCGACGCCAGTGCGCTCATATCCGGCGTCTTCTCCCGCGAGCGGCGGAGGGCCAACCAGATCGGCGGGCCCAGCCGTTCGTGCCGTATCGCGCAAATGCGCAACCTGTGGCGATTTCGAAGCCCAACCGTCCCTTGGGCCCTTCACGTAGGGTCAACGGGCGTCATGGGCTTTCCCTGTTCCTGCGTAAGGATCGGCAGCAGACTGTTCAGTTGGCTCCGCGTTTCCAGGATCGTGGTCGCCGTCAGGTCGGCCCCGGCGTCCTGGAGTTGCTCCCGGTTTGCCTCCACGCTGCCGGTGAGCCCCCACCGGCCCACGACGATCTTGACCTCCGGGAACCGGGCTCGCAACTTCTTGCACAGGTAGCGTGTGTGGGCCAGACCTCCCGGCGGCAACGCGCCGATGCAGACCAGCGCCGGCGCCTGCTCGGCCACCTGCGCCACCAGGTCGGCAGTCAGCGTCTCAACGGCGGCGATTTCCACGACCCACTTGGCCGGGTCGAGCAGTTGGCGCAGCATCTCCAGCGCCAACCGGTCCGCCTGATCGCGGGCCGGGCACGCCAGAACGCGGAGTCGGGATCGGCGCGGAGGCGTTGCCCCGATCCTCCGCGTGGATCGCCTCCTCGGCTTGAGTAACAACTTCCCGCCGCTCGCCCAGGTCTTCCAGGATCTCCCGCGTCGCCTGGAGGACGGACTGCTCATCCGATTCCGTCAAGTCGTCTCGCTCGCGGTCCCGTTTCGCATAATTCAAGGCCGGCACCAAGAAGTCGTCGTAGACCTGTTCCGGGGAAGATGCCTTGGCCTGCGCCAAGACCAGTTGCGTCGCCTCGTCCTGGTCGCGGGCCAGCAGCCGCTGGTAGAAGGTGACGTGCGCGTCCAACGGGGGCTCGTCGCCCAGGAGCACGTCGAGGAACTTCAACTGCGGGACGTACTTGCCCAGCACTACCAGGCAGACCGTCAGCGGGCTGGACAGGACCAACCCGATCGGTCCCCAGAGGAAGGCCCAGAAGGCGGCGGCCACCAGCAGGGCCACTTCCGAGACGCCGATGCTACGGCCGTACAGCCGCGGTTCGGCGACGTTGCTTGCGAGCAACTCGATCGTCAGGAACAGCCCAATCACCAGCAGCGGCTGGACCCACCCTTCAAACATCGCCAGGCTGAGGATGATCGGCGGCAGGGCCGCGATCCAGACGCCGATGTAGGGGATGTAGCGGAACACGGCCGCCAGGAATCCCCACAGAAAGGCGTACTGGACGCCGATTGCCAGCAGGCCGAGGCCCACCGACAGACCGACCGTGGCGTTCACGATCAACTGCATGAGCAGGAACCGGCTGATCCGCTGGCCCGCGTCGTCCAACGCCTTGGTCATCACGGTGATCTGGCCGTGACTCACCAACCGGATCAGGCGATTCCGCAGGTCCTCGCGCTTCAGCAGCATGAAAACGACCAGCACCAGGGCCAAGGCCAGGCCGCCGAGCGTCTCCAGCAGGGAACTGAGCAAGGCCGGCATCCGCGCCAGCCAGGTCGGGCTCTCCGGCTCCAGCACCACGGTGGTCGGCTTCTCCGAGGCCGCAACCGCCGGCTTGTCCCCGTCCTCTCCCTCCTGGCTCCCCGCGGGCAGGTTCCACTCCCCGGTAATGTCTTGGATCATTTTCTCCAGGCCGACTGGTTACCGACCCCTGGCCCAGATGCCGCAGCGATTTGACCTTGCCCTTGATATTCTCCGTGTACTTCGGCACTTCGCCGGCCAGGCTCGTGACCTGGGCCGTGACCAGCCAGACGACGCCGCCCAGCACCGCCGCTGCCAGCATGACGACCAGGATTACCGAGGGCAATCGCCTCAGGCCACGCCGCTGAAGGGCCGTAACGAGCGGGGCCAGCAGAAAGGTCAGGAACACCGCCAGCGCGACCGGGATGAAAACCGTCCGCGCCCAATACAGACAGGTGACCACGACCACGCCGACCACCGTGCCGGTCAGGATCATGACGGCAAGCTGCCAGCCGGGTATTGCGGATGTTTTCGCCACGGTCAGAACCCAAGGGGTCTCTCTGGATGATCGGCGTGGCCGCTTACCACAGCTTGAGTTTCCAGCCTAGCACGAAGCCAATGCCGAAGCACCATAGGGCCACGACTCCGGGGCGCTCGCGCCCATATTCGTGAAAATGCTCGAAGGCGCTCTTGGTTGTTTGCGCGAGGGGACCCGTCCGCACCTGGGTCTCATTTCGCGATTCCGGGACGGTATGTTCTTCTGTCGACGAGGCCATGTCAGACTCCTTAGTTCTAAGGTAGCGGGAAAAATCAGCGATCCTGCGGTTGCTGTGATTCGATGGGAGTCGGACGCTTCAAGGCACGATTGGATTTAACCCTGAGGTCCGATTTGCACGCGCCCCTGCGCCTGGCATCCGCGTAGCCGTTCACTGCTCGGTCGGGGCCCCACCTTCCGGGCGGACGGCGACCTGGAGCGTTCCCAGCAGTTGTGTCAGGGCCTTTTCTTTCCTCGTAATGAAGGGGACGTTCTCCAGGACAACGGCACGCCGTTCGCTGCTAAGGTGCAGCGTAAGGCGTCCGGATTGAAGCAGGAGATACTCAAAGACATCGCTGATCTCCTTGTCAATCCGCACTCCCGGGGCGGAAAACCGATCCAGATCACCCCAGAGCCCCTGGTGGTGCAGGAGTTCGTTCGGCCGAGCTTCCCAGCAGTCGAATCGGGCCACAATAATTGCTCCCGAGCGTAGCCAACCCCAGGCTGATTGAAAAAGTCCAATAGAAGCTTGCGTTGGCCAAGGGGTGGAATTCTCTGAGCCTCCCTGCGACGTAGGGGAGAACCTCGGGCTTCAGCACACACAAGAGCACGCACCCCATCGCGACCGCGACAAAGAGCAAGAAGAGGGACAGCGAGCTCGTGCGGGGAAAGTCGAATGCCAAGACAACCAGGTTCGTGGCCCATACTCCCAGGAATACCACCGAGAGCACAATCGCCTCTGTGCTGGTCGTATCCAGAGGCTGCCGGGCAAGGCTCAGGTAGATCGCTGCCGCCAGCGACACCACAAACGTGGGATACAAGAAGACGATCTTGGGGTACGACACCAAGAGGATCCTCGATGGCGCTTTCTTTTCACCTTTCATGCAACCCTCCTTCGTTCCTCCGGCAGCACACGGGGTACCGGAATCGCGAGATCACCAGCACCACCTACGCGTCGGCTGCGCTGCGGCCGACGAGGAAGTACAGCACCATGCCGACGAGTGGCAAGAGAAGAATCACGGCAATCCAGAACAACTTGCGCATGACTCCGGACTTCCCCACCAACACGCTGACGATGGCGAAGATGTCGAGGATCAGAATCACCGCTCCAACCAGACTCAGTGTCGTAACCATGACATGACCTCGGCGTCAGCCTCCAGTTCGGGGAGTTGTTGATCCCCGGGTGGGCAGCTCGCTCAACCGCAATGAACGTCTATTTGGCTTTCCCCTTATCCGTTGCGTTCGTCCTCCTTCGGCCCCGCGGATTGGGGGCCGCGCCGGCGCGTTGCCCCGTGGCTGCGGGGCGGCCCGATCGGCCTTGGGCCGCGGTTCAGGTTTTGGTTGCGGCTGGTCGAGCGGCGGCCGGTTCACCGTACGTTGCTTCGGCTGCTCGGCCGATCGAGTCACTCGCGGCCTGGACGCGACCTTGGGATCCGGCTTCGGAGCCTCGTAGATCTTCGGCGGAGCGTGGTCCTTACCGAGTTCAGCGACTGGCTTCGCCACAATCGGAGACCCGGGAAGTCTCACTCGTGGCCGGCACGAATTCCTTGGAGGGCTTTTCGGCTGGCCCAACCACCGCTGCGGTTTCCAGCTTTCGCCGCTCCTCGCGGAGTCTCTGGACCTCTTGCCCACGCTGGGCAAGCTTCTGTCGCTCTGCCGCGTCCAACGGCTCGAATCGCAGCGGACTGTCTTTGCTCTTCGTCAGTTGGTCGAGCGGCGCGGCAACCACGGGCCGTCTTTCTCTTGAAGCAGCCTCACTCGTGCTCAGCAGTCTCTGGGCCGCCCACGTGCGCGGCGGTCGGGCATCCTCGTGATCGCGGCGGTTCTGGAAGTCCGCTGCGACGCGGTGCTCCCACTCGCCGTCCTGCCGATGCTGCCAGCGCTCGTGAGCGTAAATCGGATCGTAGCCGTAACGGCCGGAGTTGCGAATACGAATACGAGGGGTAGAACCCCGCGGCTTGGTAGTTCGCGGCGTAGTAGTCGCCGAAGTAGTAGTGTTGGTATCGCGGCCGCAAGAAGAGATGGTTGGTGAACACGCCCAGGTCGATCACCATCGTAGGCGAGTAGGAGAAACCCCGCCGCGCGTACACGCCCGCATCGAAATACACCGGCGCAAACAGCACGCCGCGACGGTCCGACCGAGTAATCCCAGTAGCCGTCGACGAAGACGTAGCCGCGCGGGGCCCAGACGTAATGGGCGGGGACCCAAACCCAATCCGGCTGCACGGCCGCCCAGAAACCGGGACGCCAAGCATAGCGGCTTTGATGCCACACCCAACAGCCGGGCAGCCAGGTGTCGTCCGCCGAAGGCGCGGCAATGTTGGGACCGACTTCGACGGTCGCAGGCGGCTCGGGCAAGTATTCCACCTCGCTCACCTTGGCGTCGGCCCAGTATCCGGAAGTCCACTGAAAGCCTTGCCCGGACTTGCCCCAATAGCCGGGCACCCATTGGCGGCCAGGCGGCAGGGCTCGCCAGATGCCGCTGACCCAAAGGAAATCGCTCCGCTCGTCGTCCCAGCCCCAGTAGCCGGGGATCCACGCGACGTTGGCCCCTTCCGGTCTCTGGTCAGGCGGCAATTCCTCGATGGCGGCCGGCGGCGCCTTCGGCACCACGATGCCCGGCTCGGGATCGAAAGTCACGGTTTCCGCGAAGGCCTCGTGGACCGGCCCGCGCGTGAGCACTTGCACCCCTTCCTCGGCATCCGCCGGGCCCGGCTGTGCGGCAAGAGCCCAGGCTGTGCCCAGGCCCAACAGGGACAGGGCGACGCACCATCCAAAAATATGACGTGGGTTCATAGTCTTTCACCCTTGCTGAGTTTGACTCATCGGAGCGGTTCCAGTCAGACTGCCGATCTTCCCAGCGTCCCTCCCACGAGCGACAGCACGGCGAGAACCAGGAAGATGAAGAAGAAGACCTTCGCTCCTGCCCAGGACAGGCTTTCGACTCCCGCGAAGCCGAAGAAGCCGGCGATCAGAGCGATGATAAAAAACACGATGGCAAACCGTAACATGGTCAGGTTCTCCTTGCAGGAACTGGGGCTCTGCTGGCGGATCGCCATGAGCGCCCGTGACTACCATTTCATCAGGGCAGCGCTGTTTCAGGCGGCCTCTCCGCAGATGCGCTCTGGGCCAGGACAATAAAAAAGCCGATGCGGTGGAACACCTAGGTATTCCACCTAGGCATTCCACCGCATCGGCTTACTCGTCAACGAGCCCCCCGGCGACCGGGTTGCCCTTCATCTAGTCATCCGACAACTTCGAATCAACGTCTGGCCGGAGTCGTCTTCTGAGCCCCTGCTCCAGCTAACTGCTATTGTAGGGTGGGGAAGGGGGAAGGCAAGCGAAACGCAAGGGGCCGGGACGGCTTGCAGAACCGTTCCGGCCCCTTCCAGGGTTGATGGGCGTAACGCTACCGTTTCTAGTGGGTCTTGAAGCGGCCCACCAGGTCGCGGAGTCCGGCGGCCTGGGCGCCGAGCTCTTCGCTCGACGAGGCCATTTCCTCGCTCCCGGCGGCCGTCTGCTCCGTGACGTGGGAGACGCCCTGGATCACCTTGGCAACTTCGTGCGCACCGGCCGCCTGCTCGACGGTCGCCGACGCAATCTGGCCGATCTTCGCGACCGTGGCTTCCACTCCGCGGATGATCTCCTCGAGCGACTTGCCGGTCTGGTCGCTGAGTTGTGCGCCTTCCTCGACGCGGTGCGTGGACTCCTTGATGAGAGTCGAGATCTCGTCGCGCCGCCTGGTTCGACCGCTCGGCCAGTTTGCGGACCTCGTCGGCCACGACGGCGAACCCCATGCCGTGCTCGCCCGCGCGTGCGGCCTCGATGGCCGCGTTGAGGGCCAGCAGGTTGGTCTGGCTGGCGATTTCGCTGATGACCTGGATGATCTCGCCGATCTGCTGCGAGCTTTGGCGAATCAGGTTCATCGCGTCGACCGACTGCTGAACGGCTTTGCCTCCCTGCTGCGCCAGGCTGTTGGTCTGGTTGGCGAGCTGGTCGGCTTCCTGGGCATTGTGCTTCACCGCCTCGATCGAGCGGGCCAGTTCCTCCAACGACGCGCTCATCTGCTCGACGCTCGCGCTTTGAGACTGGGCCCCTTGGGCCAGCGATTGCGAGCTTTCGGCAATCACGCGCGAACCTTCGTTGAATTGGGCGGTGCTCTCGGTCACCTGGCCGATGATCTTCGAGAGATCCTCAATCATCCGGCCGATGCCGGCGGCCAGTTCGTCGACCGGTTCGTTGCCCTCGACCTTGACCCTCTGGGTCAGGTCGCCCGCGGCCGCGGCGCCGACCACTTCGAGCAAACCGTCGACCTTGCGGCGAAGCTCCTCGGCCTTGTGCCGGTCGCGTTCGGCCTGCTGGCGGTCGCGTTCGGCCTGCTCTTCCTGGCGCGGCGCTGCTGCTCCAATCGTTCCCGCTCCTGGGCGGCTTCCTCGTCCTTGCGGCGTCGCTCTTCCTCGGCGCGGCGCTGTTGGTCGGCAACGCGCTCGGCCTCCGCTTGCCGCTCGCGCTCGGCCTGCTCGCGCGTCTGGGCGATCATCTTCTTCAAATTGGCGGCCATGTCGCGCAGCGAGCCGGCGAGCACGCCCAGTTCATCCTTCTGATCGACGGCCAGGGTGCCGTCGAACGCTCCCGAGGCCACCTCCTGCGCATAGTGGGTGCTCTTGCGCAGCGGCACGGTGATCGACCGCGTGAGGACCACGGCAATGCAGACGCCGGCGGCCAGCGCGGCCAGAGCCAACCCCATCGCGATCTTCAAGGCGCGCTGGCAGTCGGCCTGAGTCTGCGCCACTTCAGCGGTTGCCCGTTCGGCCCCCGCGGCCGCCAGGCTTTCCAGCGCCGGTTCGACCTTGCGGATCGCGGTTCGCATCGACTCTTCCAATGTATCCAAGCGGCGGTTCTCCGCCACAAGGGCATCGAAGGCGGCGCGGTACGCGGCAATGTCGGCTTGGGCCTCTTTCTCCTTGGGCTTGCCGCGGTTAAACTCTTCCACCTTGGCCAGATCCTGATGCGCGGCGGTCACGTACTTTTCGTCGCGGCGGAGCAGATAGTCCTTTTCATCCCGCCGGCACTGGAGCACCAAGGCTCGCGACTCGGCGTTATCGGCCAGTTTTTCCAGCTTTGCCGCGGCGGCGCGGAATTCCCCCTGCAACCCTGAAGTGTGATCCAGGCCCATGCGCTGCATCGATGCGGCTACGTCGCGGAATATTCCGGCGTACGTCTCGACCAACGGCCGGGTCTGGCGGCAGGAATCCACCAGCGCCGTAGCGCCCCCTGTTCGAACAGTCCCGCGGCGGCGTCCACCTCGGCCAGCAGCTTGGAGCAGCTTACCGCGTGGGCCGCGATGTATTTCGCATCCTTGCGGAGCAGGAAGTCCTTTTCGTCCCGTCGGCACTGGAGCACGGCAGCCTGGGCACCTTGCACGCGATCGTTCGCGCCAATGTCCACGCTAATGACTCTCTCGCTCTCCGCAGCCACAGACCGAAGTTGGCGGTCGTAAAGAAACAGAGCGAGACTTGCCAGCGCAAAGACTGCCCCGAGTCCAAAAGCGAACTTCTTCAACAGGGAAAGATTCTTCCAACTCATCACTCCGCTCCTCTTTTGGGACTGCTCGGTCTTTGTGCCGATCCCAGAACCTTCGCCGCCGGGGCGGTATTCCCGGCCGCATAGGACTGCCCCGGCGGTTTCGGGATAGGTTCTTAGTCGTCCAACCCGCTCGGACGGGCTTGCGGAACGAGACCGTCAGCTTGTGGTAGAGAACTGCCAGCGAACCCTAGGTTGAGCGCGCAGAGAGATGCCAGAAAAAAGCGGATCCGGATTCAGGAATTTGAGCCCCGAGCAGCCTGGCACGCGTTCTGTAGCGACCGAGCCCCAGCGCAATGTGAGGAAGCCGCCCCCTCCGAAGTTTCACAATTACCGGAAGCGCACGTAGCGCACCGCATTACTGGCAGAGAAACTCGCGCAATTCCCTCAGCGAATTCCGCGGCAGGAGAAGGGTGCTCGCGACGATGGGGCTCCGCATGCCACGTTTGAACGTGATTCCCTTGGCCAAGCAGCGCACCGCCGAATCCATGGTCTTCTCTGCTAGTGGCCGAGCGCACCGGCAACGATGTCACGATTCATGTAACCGTTCACAGGCCAGCCGGGGACTGGTCCATTTTTCGGCCGCAAGGCTCCGTCATCACAACCGCCGCCTGACCGAAAACTCGGGACCTGCCCCCTTCGCTCCCGCGTGAACGATCACACGACTGATCGCGATCGTGTTGCCCGAGGATCAATATTGCAGAAATCAGTGCCGCAGAAATGGCGGCCATCGACGGTGAAAAGTCACCAGAAGGCGGCTTTCTTCGAGCCAACGCGCGATCACCGCCGCGAGGCCCGGCTGACCGGGCCGATGGTATAGCCCGGGTAACGGCGCATAGCCTCCTGCGAGGCCGAGCGACTATCGCGGCCGGGCACGATCACCGACAGCGGCGGGCTGGCCGCGCCAGGTCGCGGGAAGAGGCGAACTTCCCACAGGTCCACCAAGCCCGTGTCGGCCGCCAACAGATCCAATTGCATCATGGCGATCTGCTGGTTGGCGGCCTGGTTCTGCTGGTACGCGCGGGCCGCCGATTGCAGCATAAAGCTCTGCTGCCGGTCATCGGCAGGATCCGGAGTCTTGGTAGCAGCCAACCAGCGCTGCCAGCCGGGTTGCAGGACGCGAAGGTCTTCCGACGAGAAGAGAAAGAATGGCATCCCATACTCGTCGCCATTCTCCAATTCGAGAATAACTCCCTCGACGGTGAACGTCTTCGCCTCGCCGCGCTGCTTGAGCACCCAGGCTTCCAAGCCTGCCTTTCCTTTGACCTCGGTCTTCTCGAAGTGGGCGACGATCTTGGGGATCATCTCCTGGTAGACCTTGGGCAGGTTGTCGTAAAGCTGATTGTTGACGTAGATCTTACCGCGGCGGCGGGCGATCGAGACTTCGCGCCGCCCGTAATCGACCACTTTGCCGTTGACCTTCATTCCCGACTGCATCGTCCACGTCTGCATCTTCTCCGCGGAGCGGAGCATATACTCGTTGGCATCCTTGGACTTGACGTATTGCTGGTCCGCCTTGGAGAGTTTGTCAAGCGGGATGGCGACAAGCTGCTGGTCGGACTTTTTGAGCACGACCATTTCATCGCTGAATGCGACCAGGTCGGCCTCGGTCTGATACTTGCCGGTGGAGTCGGTCCAGGTTCGTCCGTGAGCGGCGGGGCTCGACACGGCACAGGTCAGGAGAATCAGAAGGGCGACGGGCGTCGACATGGATCGGGGACTCCTGATTTCAAAGTGGGCAACGGTCGTCGGAAAGGGGCGCACGGCAGGGAACAATCGAGAGGTTGGCTCCCCAGTGTAACCGTTCACAGGCCAGCCGGGGACTGGTCCATTTTTCGGCCGCAAGGCTCCCTCATCCCAACAGTCACCTGACCGAAAACATGGACCTGTCCCCTTCGTTTCCTCCCGCCGTGAACGGTTACTTCCCGAGTGCGTCGGACAAGCGCGGGACATGTTCCACCTCGCAATCATCATAGGAAGTCAAGCGAGCGGCGGGAACCGGCGCTGGGCCATGGGTTATTCCCCCACCGAGACTGGTCGACCCGCCAGACTCGCTCCGTCTCGGGAGTGCGATTCACAACCCCCATCCGTCCTGTAATCTTCGTCAATTTCGGGGAGTCCCCGAGGGGGCTGCCTGAAAAACATGACTCACCCACGAGTGTGTTAAGCCCAGGCCATGGTAAGGCCGATCACTGGGGAGTTCAAACGGCAGGAATAATCCGGCTTCCGGTCCACTACACTACTTCCCGGGCGTTTTGTTAACGCATTCTGGATATGGAGAATAAGGCTTTCCGCAAGGCAGTACGATTTGACCGTCGGCACGCGCAGGCGCTCGAGGAGAGGGAGACGGAGCTCAACTGCCTGTACCGCTTCCTTCGCCTTGCCGAGCAGCACGAGGACGACAAGGCGATCCTGCTTCAAGGCATCGTGGACTTGCTTCCCTCAGCCTTTCAGAACCCCAAGTCTTACGGTGCGCGATTGACGCTGCTCGACGAAGTCTTCCAGACGGACAGGTTCGAGGAGTCGCCTTGGAGCATGTCAGCTCCCCTGGTAGTTCGAAAGGAGTCGGTCGGAGGATTGGACGTCTTCTGCACTCGCAAGCCGGGAAAGTCGAAGGGGAACCCATTCCCGGAAGAGAAACAACACCTGCTCCGCGCGCTGGCGGGGCGAGTGGGATCGATGATCGACCACCTTTGGACCCGGGAGCAGTTGCAGGAGGACCGGGTGGCGCGTCAGGAGGCCAATACGGTTCTTCGTGCGGTCCTGGGACAGATCGAGGAACACAAGAACAGCGTTCAGGACTGCCTGCAAGAAAATGTCCAGAAGAACCCTGATTCCGGTCCTTGATTCCCTGGAAAAGGAGATCCCGGTCCCGCAGCGACGCTACATTGCCCACCTCCGCAAACACCTGGAAGAAATCACCTCTCCCTTCACCCACGTTCTGATCAACACCCCCGGGACCCTCACGCCCGCGGAAATCCAGGTGTGCGAGCTGATCCGCACGGCATACTCCAGCAAGGAAATCGCGCAGTTGCGAGGCGTGTCTCCGGCCACGGTGAACAAGCAACGCGAGCGCATCCGACGGAAACTTGCGATCCAGGGCACTCGCAAGAATCTGGGAACTCATCTCCTAGCCATATCCCCGCCGCGCGCTTAGGCGGCCCAGGGTGTCGCGCCACTTCCCGTTGCCTCGCAGCAACCCTCCCACAGCTAGTCCCAGAACCTTGGGAAGCGATGCGGTTTCCCGACCGCCCATGGCCGTTGCGGCGGTTCCGGTTAGGTTCTCGGAGCCGGTCCCCGCTCTCCTAAGCAGTGCGGCGTCGAGCTTCTTGCCACGCTTCACAGCAACCACCGCAGGGGGGTTTTGTGCGTACGCGTGGTACGCAATACGTACGCAGAAAGGGCGTAAACGTCGTCCCTCTGAAGAACCTATCTATATCTTGACCGCCCGCACCGCCGCGGTGCACCGTGCGTGGTCCCGAGTCGTAGATTCTGTCTCTATCAAGCGAATGACGAGAGGATGTAGACATGTTTGCCCAGATGAAGACCGGCACCAAGATCCTGGCAGGTTTTGCCCTTGCGATTGCCGTCACCGCCGTCGTCGGCGCCATCGGATGGCACGGTATCACAACCGCCCGCTCCCGCATCGACGAAGTGGGCGTTGTACGTTTGCCCAGTGTGCTCGGGCTGGAAAAAATGCTCGTCGGACAGTTCGAGGCAGGATACGGCGTTCGCGGGTTGCTCATCGAGCGCTATTCGGATGCAAAGACTCGCACCGTTCAGTACGAGCGAATCCAGAACGGTCTGAAACGGGCCAACGACGGGCGCAAGATCTACGAGCCGCTGCCGCAAACGACCGAAGAGGCGGCGACGTGGAGAGAACTGGTCCCCCTTTGGGAGGCGTGGGACGCTTCGCTCACGAAACTTGTGGAGGTGGCACGAGAAAAGGATCGGTTGCTCGCAGGTGGGCTGCGCGCCGACGACCCCAAGGTCAAATCGCTCGATGACGCGACGTTTGCAGAGGCCCAAAAGACTCGCGACTTCATGGACTCCTCCGGCGCGAAGCTTGCGGAAGTAGTCCAACTGAATGTGAAGCTGGCCGAAAGTCAAGTCGTTGATGCAGGTACGGATGCGGCAAGTGCGACGCTGTACATCATCGGGGCGCTCCTCGTCGGCGTGATCGCCATGCTCGTGATCGGCGTCTTCCTGGCGAAGACCATCTCCAAGGTGCTGCAAGCGCTGATCGGCGAAGCGCGTCGATTGACCGAAGCCGCGGTGGCGGGGCAACTGCAGACCCGCGGCAATCCCGAGCTGGTCAGCGCCGAGTTCCGCCCGATCGTCGAGGGCGTCAACGCCACGCTCGACGCGGTGATCGGCCCGCTTGAACGTGTCGGCCGAGTACGTCGACCGCATCTCCAAGGGCGACATCCCCGCCGAAGATCACCGACACCTACCACGGCGACTTCAACGAGATCAAGAACAACCTCAACCAGTGCATCGACGCCGTCAACGCCCTGATCGCCGACGCCGAACATGCTCGCCGAAGGCGGCCGTGCGAGGGCAAGCTCGTCGACCCGCGCCGACGCCGCCAAGCACCAGGGCGACTTCCGCAAGATCGTCCAGGGCGTCAACGACACGCTCGACGCCGTCATCGGCCCGTTGAACGTCGCCGCCGAGTACGTCGACCGCATCTCCAAGGGCGACATCCCCGCGAAGATCACCGACAGCTACAACGGCGACTTCAACGAGATCAAGAACAACCTCAACCAGTGCATCGAGTCGATCAACGCCCTGCTCGGCGGCCGGGCACGGCCGTCCGCAGGCGCGGCCGAGGGCGACCTCGACGCCCGCGGCCGACGAGTCGCAAGGTCCAGGGCAAGCTACCGCGAGATCATCCGCACGGATGAACGCCACCCTGGAAGCCTTCATCGTGCCCGTCCGCGACATCGGCGAGACGCTCGAAGCGCATGGCCGCCAAGGACTTCTCGCAAGGCCGTGGAAACGAACTACCCCGGCGCCTTCGGCGAGCTTCGCGACAACGTGAACCTCGTGGTCACGAACATCCGCGAGGCGATCGCAGCAGATCACCGAGAGCGCCAACCAGTTCGCCGAGGGCTCGCGGGTGATCGCCGAGAGCTCGCAGACGCCTGGCCCAGGGGCCCAGACGCAGAGCTCCAGCGTCGAGGAGATGACGGCCTCGATCGAGGAACTGGCCCGCTCGGTCGAGGCCGTCAAGGAGAACGCCACGCGACGCCAACAAGGTGGCCACGCGAGGCCAACCAGCTGGCCGAGCGACGGCGGCAAGGCCGTGCAGAAGTCGATCGAGTCGATGGAGCAGATCCGCACCAGTTCGCAGCAGATCGCCGAGATCATCCAGGTGATCTCGGAGATCGCCAGCCAGACCAACCTCCTGGCCCTGAACGCGGCCATCGAGGCGGCCCGGGCCGGCGAACACGGCATGGGCTTCGCCGTCGTGGCCGACGAGGTCCGCAAGCTGGCCGAGCG
The DNA here is from genome assembly GCA_963736495.1 of Pirellulales bacterium. Lineage (GTDB taxonomy): Bacteria > Planctomycetota > Planctomycetia > Pirellulales > Thermoguttaceae > CAVTPL01. The sequence continues at coordinate 621,944 of CAVTPL010000007.1, forward strand.
GTCCAACCAGGCCGCCCGCGAGATCTCCGACGCTCATCAAGGAATCGACGCAGCGCGTGCGAGGAAGGCGCGCAGCTGAGCGACCAGACCGGCGAGTCGCTGAAGCAGATCATCAAGGCCGCCGAGGCGACCGCCGGCCAAGATCGCCGAGATCGCCACGGCCACGGTCCAGCAGGCCGCCAACGCCGAGGAGGTCTCCAAGGCCATCCAGGGCGTGGCCCAGGTGACCGAGCAGTCGGCCGCCGGCAGCGAGGAAATGGCCTCCAGCAGCGAAGAGCTCGGCGCCCAGGCCAGCGCCCTCCGCGAGCTGGTCGGGCAGTTCACCATCGGCACATCTCGTTAGTCGAACCTGGTGAAACAGCACGGGGCGACAGTAAGAACCGATCCCAGAACTACCGCTGCGGCTCTGCGCGGCCGGAAAATCGCGGCACCTCCAAAGGTTCTCGGATCGGCTCTAAGACGCTGCCGCCCCGTGCTCTTCTTTCGAGTATTCTTGAAGTCCACACTGTAAATGGTTGGCTATACCGGGCCGGAAAGCCTCGTTTTCCGGCCTCCCGATGGTTGGCCTTGCACATAGGCTATGCGGGGCCCAATAGAAGAGAGGAGTCCTCCCATGTCCACTCTTGCCGAACCCGTTCACGCCTTGGAAGCAACGCTTTCCGAAACCCACGGGACGATGCAACTGGTCAGCTTCCAATTGGCCAATGAACTGTACGGCGTCGAGATCACCAAGGTCCGCGAGATCATCCTCGTCACGGCGATCACACGGATCCCACAAACGCCGCACTATGTCAAAGGTCTCATCAACTTGCGCAGTACGGTGATTCCGGTGATCGACTTGCGAGCGCTCTTCGGGCTCCCCGAAGAAGATTTGACCGACGAGAGTCGCATCATGGTGCTTCAGGCCGGCGGGCGGACAGTGGGCATCGTCGTCGACGCCGTGAGCGAAGTGCTCCGCGTCAAGCACGAGCAGATCGCCCCGCCCCCACCCACCGTAGCCGGCTTGGGCCGCGAGTACCTGACGGGGATCGTGAGAATCGGGGAGCGGTTGCTGATCCTCTTAGACATCGACAAGACGCTGGGCGACAAGGGAGCCGAGGCCTTGACCGCGGCCAAGGCATAACGAGCGTCTTCGTCCACGCTATCCTGCCTAACCGCTGAGAAAACTGTGCGAAGCACTCCCCTCGCCTGCTGCGCCCGGACCGTTCGGGCGGTCGTGCCGCTTCCAGGAAGTTCTCACCTGGAAGCGGTACGAGGCAGGTCAACGAAGAGAGCCGCCGCGCGGCGTTTGCAGTCCGCTAACGGTTCCGCGACGACGCGACCGGCCGGGAGGCGATCCCGACGACGATGCTTGGCGCGCCCCGCAGCGCGGCAGTCAACGCGTGGTCGGCCTTCTTGAGCGCGACACCCTGGTCGCGGAACTCGACCACGTGGGCCCGTTCTCAGACTTCCTCCTCGAGTCGGTCGACGCGACGGGCCGAGCGGCGCTCGGCGACGGCCATCACGACCGAATAGAACACCGGCGTGAAGAAGATCCCGAACAGCGTGACTCCGAGCATGCCGCTGAACACGCCCACGCCGAGGGCCACGCGCATCTCGGCGCCGGCCCCGGCCGAGGTCAACAGCGGCACCACTCCGAGGATGAAGGCCAGCGAGGTCATGAGGATCGGGCGAAGGCGGAGGCGGCTCGCCTCTTGGGCGGCCTCGCGGCGGGACTTGCCCGAATTCTGTTGCTCGCGCGCGAACTCGACGATCAGGATGGCGTTCTTGCTGGCCAGCCCAATCAGCACCACCAACCCGATCTGGGTGAAAATGTTGTTGTCCATGCCCATCAGCCAAACGCCGAAGATCGCCGCCAGAAGGCACATGGGAACAATGAGCAGGATCGATACCGGCAGCGACCAGCTTTCATACTGCGCGGCCAGCACGAGGAAAACGAAAACCACGGCCAGGGGGAAGACGAGACGGTTGATGGGGTCCTCGGCCGTCATGATCTGCTGCAGGGTGAGCTCGGTCCACTCGAACCCCATACTCTGCGGCAATTCGGCCCGTGCCACTCCTTCCATGAGGGTGATCGCCTGGCCGGAGCTCACGCCCGGCGTCGTGCTGCCGGTGATTTCGGCCGAGGGATACATCTGGTAACGGTTGACGATCGCGGGGCCGGACGAGTCGCGGACGCTGGCCACGCTTTCCATGGGAATCATTTCGCCGGCGGAGTTGCGCAGGCGGAGCTTGCCAATGTCTTCCAGCCGGCTACGGAAGCGGGAGTCGGCCTGGACGTTGACTTGCCAGTTGCGGCCCATCAAGGTGAAGTCGTTGGCATAGGCGGAGCCAAGATAGACTTGCAGGGCCTCGAACACGTCGCTCAGCGCCAGGCCGAGCGATTTGGCCTTGATGCGGTCCACTTCGAGGAACAACTGGGGTTGGCTGGCGCGGAAGCTGCTGAACAGGCCCACCAGCCCCGGCTGGGCGGCGGCGGATTGCACCACGCTTTCCACGTTTTTCTGGAGCTCGACGGACCCCAGATCGGCGCGGTCTTGGACTTGAAGCTTGAAGCCGCCGGTGCTCCCCAGACCATCGATGGGCGGGGCGCCGAAGGCAACGATCTGCGCCTCCTGAATCGGCGCCGAAACCGCGGCGGAGTTCGGCGGCGATCGCGCCAGCCGAAAGCTCGGCAACACCCGCACGTTCCTCAAAGGGCTCGAGGATCACGAACATCCCCCCCATGTTGGAGATGTTAGTCGACGTGAGAATGGAATAACCGGGTACGGCGATCGTGTGGGCAACGCCCGGCGTATCACGGACGATCTCGTCCATGCGCCGCACGACCGCGTCGGTGCGCTCGAGGCTGGCCCCGTCGGGCAGCTGAGCGTTGATCACCAGGTAGCCCTTGTCCTGTTCCGGGATGAACCCGACCGGCACGGCCCGGAACCCCAGCACGGTGAGCACCATCAGCCCGGCATAGACCAACAGCACGACGGCGCTCAATCGCAGGAGCAGGCCAACCCCGCGGCCGTAGCCGGCGATGGTGCGGTCGAAGAGGTCTGTTGAAACCGTCGAAGAGCGCGGCCAACAGTGCGTTCACCGGGCCGCTGAGGAACCAGCCGACCACGGCGCCGAGGGCGAACAGCACGCCGCGCATCCCCCAGAGGACCGCACCGCTCGTGTGAACTGCTTCTGCCTCGGCGGCCTCGGCGCCGTGCGCGACGGCGGCCGGATCCAGCCTCGACAGTGACCGCCGACCCCAGCAACACCACCAGAAGCAATCCGCCCAACGCGGCGATCGCCGGCCGGGGCAGCGCTTCCTGGCGGCCGTGCCGCCTCGTCGTGCGACTTCAGCAGGATCGCACAGAGGGCGGGGCTGAGCGTGAGCGAGTTGAACGCCGAGATGATCGTCGAGGCGGCGATCGTCAGGGCAAACTGGCGGTAGAACTGCCCGGTGATGCCCGGTGATGAACCCGGTGGGAACGAACACCGCGCAGAGCACCAGGGCAATGGCGACGACTGGTCCGGAGACTTCTTTCATGGCCTGCCGCGTGGCGTCCTTGACGCCCAGCCCCAGCGCCATGTTGCGTTCGACGTTCTCGACGACGACGATCGCGTCGTCGACGACGATCCCGATGGCCAGCACCAGCCCGAACAGCGAGAGGTTGTTGAGCGAGAACCCCAGGCCCGCCATGACGGCGAAGGTTCCCACCAGCGAGACGGGCACGGCGATCATGGGGATGATCGTCGTGCGCCAGTTCTGCAGGAAGACGAGGACGACGATGAAGACCAGCACGATGGCCTCGAAGAGGGTCTTGAAGACCTCGTGGATCGACTCTTCGACGAAGACGGTGGTGTCGTAGACGATCTGGTAGTCGACGCCCTTGGGGAAAGTCCTTCTTGAGGCGATCCATCTCGCGCGCGCACTGCCTCGGCCGTGGCCAGGGCGTTGGAGCCGGGGAGCTGGAAGACGGCCAGGGTGACGGCTTCGTTGCCGTCGAGGTAGCTGTTGACGTCGTAGTTCTTGGCGCCCAGCTCGGCGCGACCGACGTCGCGGATCCGCGTGATCCGGCCGTCGCTGCCCGGTCTTGACGATGATGTCCTCGAACTCGTCCTTTTCCAGGAGCCGGCCCAGGGTGGTGATCGGGTACTGGAAGACCTGACCGGCCGCGGCCGGCGGCTGGCCGATCCGTCCGGCGGCGACCTGCACGTTCTGCTCGCGCAGTGCGTCGAGCACGTCGCCGGCGGTCATTTCGCGCGAGGCCAGTCGCCGTGGGATCGAGCCAGATCCGCATGCTGTAGTCGCGGGCGCCGAGGAACGTCACGTCGCCCACGCCGGGCAGTCGCGCCAGGGCATCCTGACGCGAATGCTCGGCGTAGTTGCTCAGGTAGAGCTGGTCGAACGACTTGTCGGGCGAGACCAGGTTCACGCACAGCAGGATCGACGGGGACTTCTTCTTCGTGGTGACGCCCTGGCGTTTGACCTCCTCGGGCAGCTTGGCCTCGGCGATCGCCACGCGGTTCTGCACCAGCACCTGGGCCATGTTCAGGTCGGTCCCCAGGTTGAAGGTCACGTCGAGCAGCATCTGTCCGTCGTTGGTGCACTTCGAGTTCATGTAGAGCATGTTCTCGACGCCGTTGATCTCCTGCTCGATCGGCGCGGCGACGGTTTCCGAGACGACCTTGGCGTTGGCTCCGGGATAGTTCGCCGTCACCTGGATCGTCGGCGGGGACGACTTCGGGGTACTGGGCGACGGGCAGCGCCGACCAGCCGCGACGGCCCCGACGATCACGATCACGATCGAGAGCACCGTGGCGAAGATCGGACGATCGATGAAGAATTGGGAGAACATGGTTCTGCCCAGGGGGGAGTCGAGGGGGCGAATCCTTACGGCCGCTACGCGGGAGCCGCCGGGCTCTTCGAATCGGGAACCGCAGGCGCAGGAACGGCCGCAGGCGTGGGAGCGGCCGCAGGCGTGGCGTCGACCTTGGCTCCCACGCGGGCGCGCTGGATGCCGTTGACGATCACCTCTCGACCCGGATCCAAGCCGCTCTGGATCACCCGGAACGGCTCCTTCGCTCCCTCCAGCGTGATCTGCCTGCCGAGCACGACCGGCACGCGCACGAACTGTCCGCTCCTCATCCACGGCCAAAACGTATTTCTGATCCTGATCGGTGGCGATCGCCACGTCGGGCACCAGCACGGCGGGTTCGGGTCGCCCAGCGGAACGCGGACGCGGACGAACAGGCCCGGCGTGAGCAGACGCTTGGCGTTGTCGAACAGTCCGCGCAACTGCGAATCGTGCCGGTTCGGCTATCGACGCGGTTGTCGATGAAGTCGAGCACGCCTTCGTGCGGATAGCCTTTCTCGTTGGCCAGCCCGGTGAAGACGGGAGCCTTCCAGTCCTTGACGTGGTCGGGCCGGCCGTCGAGTGCCGGCCTTGCGCGACGTGCTGCTGATAGACGAGCATCGTGCGCTCGGGCACGTTGAAATAGACTTGCATGGTGGCCATGCTGACGATCGTGGCGAGCACGGTGCCTTCGCCGGCTCCGCCCATGGGAATCAAGTCGCCTTCGGAGAAACTGCACTTGCCGATACGGCCATCGAAGGGGGCGCTGGATTTCGGTCCAACCGAGATCCAATTGCGCCCGTTTGAGATTGGCTTGGGCCTGCTTGACCTCGGCCTCGTTTACTTTCACTTGGGCAACCGAGAGCTCGTAATCCTCCTGCGAGATCGCCGCTGGGCAGAAGTCTCTTCGACCGGTCGAGCTCGGCGCGGGCCCGCTCCAGCGTGGCCTGCCATCGCTCCAACGTCGGCCGTGCTGCGATCCAGGGCAGCCTGGTAGGGAGCCGGATCGATGGTAAACAGGACCTGGTCCTTCTTCACTTCCGAACCGTCGGGAACGTGTTTCTTCACCAGGTAGCCCGACACTCGGGCCCGCAATCTCCACTTCCTCGACCGCGGCGGTTTGGCCCGTATCTTCGAAATCGTCGGCCACCTTCCAGGTCAGGGGTTTCATCACGGTGACGATGGGGAGCGCGGCTTCGAGAACGGCCGGCGCCGGCGCTGGCAGCCGGCGAGAAACGGCAGCAGCATGGCGAGACTCGCGACCGAAAGCACTGCACGCGGAGTGCAGCAGCGGTTGCTGAAAGCGAGCATGGGAGCAATCCCCCTTCTTCGCGGGAACGACTTCAAGGTCTGACGGGAACAGCTATCGACCGAACGCGCGGGGCAACCGCGCCGACGCCTCCGAGAACAAGCGCCGGCGATTCCGGCCGCCACCGCCTGGCGCCGGACCGCTCGGGTGCACCGCCGAGCGCACCGCACCCGAGCAGCCCGCGACCGTCCACGAGCCTAAACACTCCTTCCGGTACCACTACGGCAATCTTCCGCGGCCGGAAAGAAACGCCGTGCGCCGCAGAAAGTCCCAGGATTGGCACTAGAACTCGATCTTGTATTTCTCCGTCATCTGCCGCCGAATATCGCTCGTGGCCGCGACGACGTCGTTGCGGATCTTCTGGACCGAGGCCGCAGCCTGGCCCTGCTCTTCCTTGGTGACGATTCGCTTCTGCCGCCCTTCGTATTTCACGCTCGCATACGGATCGCCCCACCCGACGTAACCGTAGCCACCATAGCCGTAGCCATATCCATAGTAGTCGCCCACGTAGCCCGAAGAACCGGCACCCGGCACCTGCACTTGCGCACCCCGCCGCGAATGCCGGCCATGCGGACCGAGCCGGACGCGTCGCGCAGCGATTTGACGACGAACGCGCTATAGTCGAGCACGGTGGAATCGACGTTCAGCAGGGGAAGCTTCTCGATCTTCGACGCATAGCGATCGAACCACACCGCGGTGGATGCAAACGTTTTTACCTCGGGCATCTGAAGCTTCAGATCGCGGAGGTAGGTGGTGACCTTGTTGAAATGCTCTTTCGACTTGGCCCCAATGTCGACCACGTCTTGGGTGCTCTTGGGGGCCGGAATCTCGGCGCCGACGTCGCGATCCGGCACGGGCGATTGGACGAGGCTGAGCACGCGGCGCATTCCTTCCGGCGACAGGTACCCTTCCAGGGCGATCTTCGTGCCGGAGACCTGCTCCTTCCACTGCTCCACGTCGTCGATCATGGCGCCGGCTTCTGCGAGCACTTCGGTCAGGAATCGCTTCGCATAGCCCTTCATCGACGAAGTGTCGTCGGAGAAATCAACCACAACTTTGCCGTAGGGCTTCTCGCCGATGCGGATTCCCAGGCGCAGCCCCTGGATTCCGGCAAGCAGGTTGCTCAGCGTAGTCCGTGAGGCCTTGACCTCGTCGAGCCACGCCTTGTTGCCGAGATACTTGGCGACCCTCTCCGAGGAGAACGCTCCGGTGAGATCAATCGCCATGATGATGTCCGTCTGCGCGTCGTCCGAATACCCTGCCGCCTTCTGAAGGTAGGGCGACAATTGGGAGCTGGACATGGGGCCGATCTCTTGCATCCACCGCAGCGCCGCCTGGCGATTTGCAGGGGCCAGCGCCCGAACCGTACGCGCGTCGAAGCGGACCACATAGGCGCCGCTCGGTAAGGCCACCGCCGATTGGCTGCCCAGCTTGTCCATCTCTCCGCCGCGCGCCTTGGCGAGCGCGGGCAGATTGATGTCGTCGTCGATGGCCAGCACGGCAGCCTGCCACAGCGGTGCCAGGGTGGTGAAATCGAGCTGTGCCGCCAACACCAGGCTCTTGGTCTTCGGCGGCACGCGCGTCAGACCTCCCTCGAACGCCTTCTCCATCCTCTCGGCCCACTGCTGCTGTTTGCCCAGGGCACTGAGCTTGGCTTGGGCGAAGTTCAGAATCACGACGGTATTGGCGTCGCGAGGAAGCCGAGCTGCCAGGGCGCGAAAATCGTCTTGTGCGCCGGCCGGTCGAGGTTGCACGAGAATGGCCAATGCCACAATCGACGCGCAGATTCGGAAACGGTTCATACGACGCTCCCTTCAAGGTCGGCCCCGTGGACAGTTGCAGGACGCAGAATGGTACGCAAGGGAATACCTGTCGATAAGGGAACATTATAGGGGAAAACACCTTCAGCAACACGATACTCCGAGCCCTTTCCCATTCTATAGATCCCCGCTTCGCGCATGATGAATACGGTTGATCCCCCAGTTCATTGGTGTTTTCCGTAACCTGCCCCAGGACCAATGCACCGAGCAGCCAGGGAGAGCTGGTTTTTTTCCGCCTAGTAGTTGATCTACCGCTCAATGTCAGGTTTGGGTAGAATGGCCCTTGGAGGTTGTCGCGGTTTCAGTTTTCACCAGCGGGAGAAGGCAAGGATGCCAAATTTGTCAAAGAAATACAAGGTCGCTCTTTCTCCGGAGATTCGAGCGGAGTTAGAGGCGATCGCGCGGAAGACTTCTCTGGGCGTGGCGCAGGTGCGACGGGCGAAGATTCTTCTGATGGCCGATGAGGCCCATCCCGATGGGGGTTATCCCGACTGGCAGATTGCCGAAGAAGTCGGGCTCTGCGAGCGGCAGGTGGTACGTATTCGTCAGAAGTTTGTGAAATCGGGCGTGCAGCCGACCCTCGCGCGGGCGACGCGTTGCGACGCGGGAACCCACCGCGTTCTCGACGGCAAGGCGGAAGCCCATCTGGTCACCATTGCCTGCAGCGCGCCCCTGAGGGCCGCGACCACTGGACGCTGCAAATGCTCTGCGACGAACTGAAGCGCCTGCATATCGTCAAATCGGTCTGTTGCGAGACCGTACGGCAGACGCTCAAAAAAACAGGCTGCAACCTTGGAAGACCGAACGCTTCTGCATCGCGGAAGCGGATCGACCGCGTTTCGTTGCGCGGATGGAAGAAGTCCTCGACGTCTACCAGGAAGCGTTCGACGACAAACACCCCCTGATCTGCATGGATGAGGCCTCGCGGCAAGTGCTCGAAGATGTGACGCCTCCCTTGCCCATGCGGCCCGGCACGCCCCGGCGAGTCGACGACAAGTACGAGCGGCACGAAGTCCGCTCGCTATTGTTGTTTTACAATCCCATCGCAGGCGGGAGGCGGGTGGGCTGCCGTGCCAGCCGCACGCGGTTGGATTGGGCGGAGGAGGTGCGGCAGTTGCTGGAGGTAGATTACCCCCAGGCCGATTTGGTGACGTTGGTCTGCGACAACCTCAATACGCACGACCTGGCGAGCCTGTACTTCGCCTTCGATGCCGAAACGGCCCACCGGCTCGCTCGTCGGTTACGCTTGGTCTACACACCCAAGAACGGCAGTTGGCTCAACATGGCGGAGATGGAATTGAGCTTGCTCTCGCGTCAATGTCTGGGGAACCGGCGATTTGCCACAACCAACGCCATGGACTCCGCCATCGCGGCCTGGCAGCAAGACCGCAATGACCAACGCTGCGGAACCAACTGGCGCTTCACTACCGCCGACGCGAGAATCAAGCTCCGATCCCTCTATCCTATACCTGACTCAGATCGGTAGACGCGGTACTAGTGCGGTTGATTGCCGAATTAGTCCGAAGCGACTGAACAAGCGATGATTCGCCGGCGGCCTGCCAGCGGATATTCATCTCACCGAGCCACAGTGACGTCCGACAATCCGCAGGGCGGTAACACGAACGTTGACCTCTTGCCCGTCTTGCGGACCACCGCGGCCGGGCTCAGGGTGGGGTTGGCCCTCTAGTCCAAAACGAGGTACGATGCGGGTAACTCCATGTGTGCCCGTGACTTGCCGTTTTGCGGGGCCGCGAGGTTGTTCGGAAGGTCTATGTGAGGAACTGCAACGATGGACGTGCATCAGAAGGTCCTGTTCGTCGACGCGGGCACCGGGTTCTACCGCGTGGCCCGCTACCCAGTCGGCGATTTTTTCGGGCCCGTCGACTTGGGCCTTCACCTGAGCGGCAAGTACAACAGCCTGAACCTCGGCGTGGGGCTGCTGGCCGGATCGATCCTGCCCGGCTCGAACCGCTTGATCGTCACCGGATTCTCCCCGTGTTGGGGCGGCTTCTACGTCTCGACGATGGGCGGGGCGGGGTTGGTATTCGACAATCTGGGGATCAACATGGTGTCGCTGGTCGGGCGGGCACCCACGCCCTCGGTGCTCTACCTCAACCGGACGCACGGCGAGGAGATCGAGGTCCGCGTCGAGCCGGTCGACGTGCGGCAAGTCTGGCGAAGGGGCGCGGCGGGGTCTATTCGCTCTCGGATCACGTCTTGGCCCGCTTCGGCGGAAGCTATCTCGACCGATCCGCGGATCCTCGCCGTCGGCCCGGCGGCCGAGGCGACGGACTTCGGCGCCATCGCCTCGATGCCCATCGCGAAGGGAAGACTGACGAACGTCGACACCTGGGCCGGCCGCGGCGGATTCGGCAGCAAGATGCTCCAGCAGCACGGCATTGCCGCGGTCATCTACGGCGGCACATTCGTCGACGAGGACTTCCGCGACCGCACGGTGGCCGACCAGTGGTTCCAGGACAAGTACAACAAGAAGCTGGCGCCAAGGACCTGGAGGCCACGGTCAAGTACCGCTACGACCCGAAGTTCGAGACCGGCGGCACGTTCGGCGTGAACTACGCCACGATCGGCGGCCGCGTGCTGGCCTTCAACTACCGCACGATCTACATGCGACGAAGCCGAACGGCTGGATCTGCACCGACAAGTTCATCGTCGAACATTACCTGCGCCAGTTCAACGAAGAGACGATCGGCCCAAGCAGACACCACACCTGCGGCGAGCCTTGCCCGGCGGTCTGCAAGAAGACGCGCGACGAGTTCAAGAAGGACTACGAGCCCTACCAGACGATGGGTCCCCTGTGCGGGATCTTCGACCAGCGGGCGGCCGAACGCCTGAACCACCACGCCGACATGTACGGCTTCGACGCGATCTCCGCGGGCGGGGTGCTCTCCTGGCTGATGGAGTGCCTGGACCAGGGCTTGCTCGAGCCGGAGGAGTTGGGCGTGCGCGGCAAGCCGGCTTTCTCGCCCGACGGGCTTCAGCGTCGAGGCCGACTCGATGCACAACGCCGAGTTGGGCGTCGCAGCTGCTGGACGCGATCATCGAGAAGCGCGGCCGGCTCGACCTGAGCGAGGGGCGCGCAAGGTCGCCCGGCGGCTGGGCCCGCGACAAAGGCAAGCAGGTGCTCGACCCCTTCGTCTTCGTCGCCTACGCGCGCAAGGGCTGGATGGTGCCCAACCAGTATTGGACGCCCGGGGCGCTCTCGCCGATGGCGATCATGGGCAAGTACTACATGTACTACGGCAACGATTTCGTGCCGCCGCGGAGCCTCGGCCGCATCAATGCCGAGCGTTTCCGCAACGAACTGGTGATGGACAACCTGGGCATGTGCCGCTTCCACCGGCTCTGGGCCGAGGAGATGCTGCCGGAGATCGTCGGCACGCTCTTCGGCAAGAAGGACGAGTACCTGGCGCGGATCGCCGTGACGGCCAGCCGCATCAACAGCCGGAACTCCTCGATCTTCTGGGAGTCGGAGCGCAACGCGGACTGCGTCCGCACCGTTCCTCAAGCGGCAGCGCGACGTGGAAGGCAACACGCGGCCCGAGCTCTCAGAGTGGCTCGACAAGTTCGAGCCGCGACAAGCGCGAGGCGGCGCTGGAGTTCTGGTACGAAATCCACAAGGGGATCCACGAGTCGCTGCGGGAATTTTAGAACCGATTTCAGAATCGTGTGCCGCTCCAGGAACCTTTCCGCCGCCCAGGGCCGCAGTGGCGGTTCGGGGTGGGTTCTTCGAACCAACTCCAAGAACCTATCCCAGAACTACCGCCGCGGCTTTGTGCGGCCGGAAAATCGCAGCACCTCCAATGGTCCTGGGATCGGCTCTGAGAGCCTATCCCAGAACTACCAGGAAAAGGGTCCGCGGCCGGGGAATCCGGTAGCGTCCAGAGGTTCTGGGACCGGCTCTAAGACCGTCCGCCGCTCCAGGAATCTCCTGCCGCGGACGACTGCGTCGGCGGTGTCGCGATGGCTCAGTGTTCCGACACAACCACGGGTGGCTGGGTAAGCGGGACTGCTCGGCTGCTTGCCTGCTTGACGGTGCGCACCGAGCATGCTTGACGCAACCGGCGAGGGGCGGGTAGGATACTAAAGTCATTTTCTTCAAGGTTTTGCAGCGAGTGTCGGCATGTCGTTCGCGGCCCAGGGCAACGAGGGCGAAGCTTTTCAGGGCAGCCTCCCCGACGAACGCAACGAGCGTCTCTCCTTGGCTTCCTCGAAGGTCGATCTGCCACGGATTGAGAACGCGGTCCGCGAGATTCTGGCGGCCGTCGGCGAGGACCCAGACCGCGAGGGGCTCCGCGAGACGCCGTCGCGCGTGGCGCGGATGTATGCCGAGCTGTTCAGCGGGCTGCACAACGACCCGCGTCTGCACCTGCAGAAGTTCTTCACGGAGAAGTACGACGAGATCGTGCTGGTGCGCGACATCAGCTTCGAGAGCTTCTGCGAGCACCATCTGATGCCCTTCATGGGCAAGGCCCACATCGCCTACCTGCCGGACGGCCGCGTGCTCGGGCTGAGCAAGCTGGCGCGGGTCGTGGAGGGAGTGGCGCGCCGGCCGCAGGTCCAGGAGCGGATGACCGAGACCATCGCCGATTTGTTGATCGAGGAACTCCAGGCGAAGGGGGTGGCGGTCGTGGTCGAGGCCGTTCACACCTGCATGACGGTGCGCGGGGTGCGGAAGCCGGGCTCGGTGTGCGTCACGTCGGCGATGAAGGGCGGCGTTCCGTTCCAGCCCGTCGACGCGCGCCGAGGTAATGACCCTGATCTACGGGGACCGCCGCTAGACATTGTGGCCCAGCGCACGCCGCGCCGTGGGACGTACGAGGGACTCCGCCGGGCAAGGGATCGATGGGCCAGTTGGACCAGCAGCGCGAGAGGATCCAGGACGACCTGCGGGGATTGGTCAGCGGCGACGTGCGCTGCGACGATCTTTTCCTGCAGATGTACGCCAGTGACGCCAGCGTGTACGAAGTGCGTCCCCAGGGGGTGGTGCGCCCCCGCACCACGGACGACGTCGTGGCGTGCGTGCAATACGCGGCGGAAAAGCGGATCCCGGTGCACGCGCGCGGGGCGGGATCCGGCACGGCCGGCGGAGTCGCTCGGTTCGGGGCTGATTCTCGACTTCTCCCGCTATCTCCACCACGTGAAATTCGTGGGGGAAAACAGCGTGCGCGTGCAGCCGGGGGTGATTCACGAGCGACTCAACGCCCAGCTTCGCAGCCATCGCCGGATCTTCGGCCCCGATCCAGCCAACAGCCGCGTGACGACGATCGGCAGCGTTCTGGCCGTGGACGGTGCGGGCAGCCACTGGCTCAAGTACGGGTCGGCACGGCAGCACGTTCTGTCGATGCGCGTGGTCCTGGCCGACGGAACGTTGCTGGACGTGGGCCGCGAGCCGCTCGATTTGCCGGCCGACGCCCATCCCCGTAAGCGCGAACTGGTCGATCGCCTGGCACGCCTGATCCAGGACCACGCCCAATTGATCCACGAGAGGCAACCCGGCTCGCACGTCAACCGATGCGGCTACCAGTTGGGCGACGTGCTCGACGACGGACACTTGCATCTGGCGCGATTGCTGGCCGGGTCGGAGGGATCGCTGGCCTTGATCGTCGAGGCCGTGCTGGCCACGCAGCCGCTGCCGCTTTACCGCGCCGTGTCGCTGTTGCTCTTCGACAGCCTGGATCATGCCGCGCTGCGCGGTGCCCTGCGTGCTCGGCCACCAGCCCAGCGCCTGCGACCTCATGGACCGCCGCCACCTCAGCCTGGTGCGCGAGAACGAGGTCCGCTTCGACGTATTGATCCCGCGGGAGGCCGAGGCGGCGCTCTTGGTCGAGGTTGACGGGGATCGGCAACACGAGGTACGGGACCGCCTGCACCGGCTGGTCGACGAACTGGTGACGACGCGCGGCATGGCTTGCGATGCCCGCCAGGCTTTCGATCCTGCCGAGGTCGAGTTGTTCTGGCAGTTGGCCAGTCCGATCACTCCGATCCTGTACCGAATGAAGGGCAACACGCGTCCGGTACCGGTGATCGAGGATATCGCCGTACCGCCGCAGGAGCTGCCCGACTTCCTCGTGCGCATGCAGAATGCCCTCAAGCGCCACCAGACCGTGGCCACGATGTATGCGCCACGCCGGCGCAGGGGCAGCTTCACTTGCAGCCGCTCTTGAACCTCGGCCAGGCTGAAGACGTGCAGCGGATGCAGCGGCTGGCGGAGGACCTCTACGAGGAAGTCTTCAGCGTTGGCGGCACGATCAGCGGAGAGCAGGCCTGCGGCTTGAGCCGCACGCCGTTCGTGCGGCGGCAATACGGCGAGTTGTACGAGGTGTTTCGCGAGGTGAAGCGGATCTTCGATCCGGAGAACATTTTCAACCCTGGCAAGGTCGTCGGCGACGCCTCGGCCCTGGTCACGCGGAATCTCCGGCCGCCGGTCGATGCGTCGTCGCCGGCACCGCAGGGCGGCGAGCCTCAGGGAACCCCCGACGCGCCCGCGCTGCGCAACCTGATCGAGCTGCAACTCAATTGGGACCCAGCCCCCGTCGCCGAAGTGGCGCGGAGCTGCAACGGCTGCGGCGAGTGCCGCACGCAGGCGGCCGACGTGCGCATGTGTCCGATGTTCCGCGTGCTGCCCGCCGAGGAGGCTTCGCCTCGGGCCAAAGCCAACTTGATCCGAGGGGTGTTGAGCGGCCAGCTCGATCTGGAGAGTCTTACGAGCGCCGAGTTCAAGGCCGTCGCCGACCTGTGCATCAACTGCCACCTCTGCGCCCACGAATGTCCCGCGCGTGTCGATATCCCCCGGCTGATGGCCGAGACCAAGGGAGCCTATGTGGCGGCCGCCGGATTGCACCTCTCCGACTGGGTGCTCACGCACGTCGATCAGTTAGCCGTCGTGGGAAGTCGCCTGCGCCTGCGCACGCTAGTGAATTGGGCCTTGGGCAACCGCCAGATGCGCTGGCTGATGGAGAAGACGTTGGGGATCGCCCACGGCCGCAAGCTGCCGCAGTTGGCGGCGCGGAGCTTTCTCCGCCGCGCCGCGCGGCGGAGACTCACGCGTCCGACGCGGCGGAGCGGGCACAAAGTCGCCTACTTCGTCGACACGTACGCCAACTATTTCGATCCGCAGTTGGCCGAAGCGTTGGTGGCGGTCATGGAGCACAACGGCGTGGCGGTCTACGTTCCGCCCGAACAGAAACAGGCGGGGCTGCCGGCGATTTCCTGCGGGGCATTGGAGTGGGCCCGGCATTTGGCGCACCACAACGTCGAGGTCTTCGCCGAGGCCGTGCGACAGGGGTACCACGTCGTCGCCACCGAGCCGGCCGCCGCGTTATGCCTGAGGCAGGAATATCCGGATCTGGTGGGCGATGAAGACGCTCGGCTGGTGGCGGCCAACACGAGCGAGGCCTGTGACTACCTTTGGAGAATGCACACGCACGGCCGTCTACAACTGGACCTCCGCCCGATCAACGCCACGCTCGGCTACCACATGCCCTGCCGGCTGAAGGCCCTCGGGGTCGGTTCGCCGGGGTGCAACCTGCTCCGGCTCATCCCCGGGCTGGCGGTTTCCGTCGTGGAAGAAGGTTGCTCGGGCATGGCGGGGACCTTTGGGATGAAGCGGGAGAATTTCCGCAACAGTCTCCGTATCGGCTGGTCGCTGATCCGTCGATTGCGCAACCCGAACCTCCAGGCCGGCGTTACCGAGTGCAGCACGTGCCGGCTTCAAATGGAGCAAGGTACCAATAAAACGACGGCCCATCCGCTCAAGCTCCTGGCGTTGTCCTATGGTCTGATGCCCGAATTGGAGCGGCTGCTCAGCGGCCGGGTCCGGGAGTTGGTGATCTCGTGATCGTCCGTGTGCGGCTCTTTGCCGTGGCCAAACAGCGGGCCGGCTGCGACGCGGTCGAACTCGACTTGCCCTCGGGTGCCACGGTGGCCGATCTGCGGCGTGAACTGGGCCGGCGCGTACCCGCCCTGGCGGGCCTGATGGGTCAGATGCTTTTTGCCCTGGGCACGCACTACGCCGACGACAGGACGACGATCCCCCCGGGTGCCGACGCGGCCTGTATTCCTCCCGTCAGCGGCGGATAGAATGGTGAGGACGAGCGCGGCCGAATGTGCCCGGGTTGGCCGGCGGTTGGCTGCATTCTCCTCGCGGGTTCGCCCCTCCATGATCCAGTTGACAGACCACACTATCGACGTTGCCGCCGTAGTGGAGCAGGCCCGGTCGCGAAGCGCCGGGGCGGTCGTGCTCTTTCGTGGGGACCGCGCGCGAAGAGACCGATGGCCGTCGGACGCAGTCGCTGGATTACGACGCCTATGTGGAAATGGCCGCGCCAGTCGCTCGTGGCGCTCGAAGCCGAGGCGCGCCGCCGCTGGCCGCTCGTCGAGTGCGTCGCAGTGCACCGGCTGGGGCACGTCGAACTCGGCGAGGCGAGCGTGGCGATCGCTACCAGCTCCGCGCACCGCCAGGCCGCCTTCGAAGCCGCCCAGTGGTTCATCGATCAGGTGAAACAGGTCGTGCCGATCTGGAAACGAGAGAACTGGGCAGATGGAACGAGCGATTGGGTCCACCCTGGGCTGGAATCCACGGCGCGCGAAGGGGAATCAACGTGAGTCTTGACGGCTTTCGGGTGAGCGGGGCACGAAGCGTCTGCCGCTGCCGATTTCGAGCGGTTCGCGACAAACCTTGCCGGACGAAAGCCTTCGAAAAAAGGGGGCGCTAGCGACAATAATATGGAAGAGGCACTCGTCGACCGCTACGGACGCGTCCACACCGACCTGCGGATCTCGGTCACCGACCGCTGTAATATCCGCTGTTTCTACTGCATGCCCGCGGCGGGCGCCGAGTTCAAACCCCATACCGCGATCCTCACCTTCGAGGAGTTCGAGCGCGTGGTCCGCATCGCCGCGGGCCTGGGGATCCGCAAGCTCCGCGTGACCGGGGGCGAGCCGCTGGTCCGCAAGGACGTCGTCGGGCTGGTCCGCCGATTGGCCGCGGTGCCCGGGATCGAAGACCTGGCCATGACCACCAACGGCATCCTCCTGGCCGAGCACGCCCAGGACCTGGCGGCGGCCGGCCTGAAGCGCGTGAACATCAGCCTCGATACGCTCGACGCCCAGAAGTTCCACGAAATCAGCCGCCGCGACGAGCTGCCGCGCGTGCTGGCCGGAATCGCCGCGGCCTGCGGCGCGGGCTTCCGCCAGGTCAAGCTGAATACCGTGGCCGTGCGCGGCCAGACCGAGGACGACGCGATTGCTCTGGCGCACTTCGCCCGGGATCTCGGCCTGGAGTTGCGATTCATCGAGTTCATGCCCGCCGACGGCAAAGACGCGTGGACTCGCGACAAGGTGCTCTCGGGCCGCGAGATTCTGGCCCTGCTGGGCGAGGGGATCGGGCCGTTGGAGCCGATCGTCGAGCAAGAGTCGTCGGCGCCGGCGACGCGCTACCGCTTCGCCGACGGGCGCGGATCGATCGGCCTGATCAGCACGGTCAGCCAGCCGTTTTGCAGCCGGTGCAGCCGGTTGCGTTTGAGCGCGGAAGGAATGCTTCGCAACTGCATTTTCTCCAAGCGGAACTGGGACCTGCGCGCTCTTTTGCGCGGCGGCGCCCACGAAGAGCGAATCATCGAGTTGATCCGCTCGGCCGTTGCCGCGAAAAAGCCGCAGCACGGAGAGGATTCCGGACACCTGACTCCCACCGATCACGCAATGCACCAGATCGGCGGGTAGGGCCTTGGGCACGAAGGGTTTGCCGGCGCTGGCAACGCGCGGTGGGCAAGAAACCTTTCGGGATTTGTGCTCGGGGATTTGTGTTCCGGGGCCCGGGAGCAACCGGCAGGAACCGCAGGGAAGATGTGCTCGGGACGATTGGATTTTCAACGATTTACTCAGGAACTTCGCATGGCAAAAAAGCCTTGGTATCAGGACGGACTGGCGTTTGAGTGCATCGGCTGCGGCCGGTGCTGCACGGGCGAGCCGGGATACGTGTGGGTAACGGAAGACGAAATCGAGCGACTGGCAAAGTGCGTTCGCATGGCCGCAGCGGTCTTCGAAAACACCTACGTGCGCGTCGTCGGTCAACGGAAGAGCCTGATGGAAAGACCCAATGGCGACTGTTCCCTGCTCGATGGGGTAGAGCGACGCTGCACCGTGTACGAGGCGCGACCCGCGCAGTGCAGGACGTGGCCGTTCTGGCATTCCAACCTCCGTTCGGCGGCGGCTTGGCGGGCCACATGCCGCGCCTGTCCCGGGAGCGGCCAGGGCCCCACGCATAGCTTGGAGCAGATTGAGACGCTCGTGCGAATGCTGCGGATTTGAGGGACGTGGGGTTGGACAGAGGGTTCTGCTTTTTCCGTCTTCACGGTTTTTTCGGTCTGGCTGGAGTTTTCCGCGCTTTCGGGCCGATAAAAGGGAGGCATTCGTTGCGGATTGAGCGCCTCGACCGCGCCAAGCGGCACGGCGAATCAGGACGCAGGGGACGGATTCGGACGCTTCTTCTTGTACGGAAAGTACTTACGACGAAGAGGCCTGGTCCGGCGTGGGTCCCGGGATGCTAAGCTCTTTGACAATAAGCAGTTACCGACTGACGGCCGAATACCCATCCCGAGATGGGTTTGTAGCGAGTCTGGTCGTCATGACTCCCCAGCGCAAGCTCCAGATCGAGAGATTGATCTTGACTGTAGTTGTTACTGCATCTACACTTGGAGCGTGACTGGGTTGTTCCGAGGGGACTCTGGCTCAAGACCCGGTGCTTCCTCTCAAAGGAGAAACGAGTCGTGACGAAGAAAGAAATCGTTCGAACCATTTCCGAGGAGATTGGGCTTACCCAGTTGAAGACGAAGGAAATCGTCCAGAAGACGTTCGATGCCATCGTCGAAGCACTGGTGGAAGACGGTCGAATTGAGTTGCGGAACTTTGGCGTGTTTGAAGTCAAACGCCGAGCCCCTCGGAAGGCACGTAATCCACGTACCGGGGAGAAGGTGGACGTAGCCGAGAAATTCGTCGTTACGTTCAAGCCCGGTAAGGAGATGGAACAACGCGTTCGAGAGCTGGAGCGGCAAGCGGCTGCCAAGCGCGCCGGAACGGGGCTGGATTCCCCGTTGCCCGCATCCCCCGAACCTGCAGGCATTGCCAGTTCGTTTGGCTCTCAGAATGGGGGCCCTTAGCGTCCTCTGAGGTTGACCCCGTCCGGTCCCGGACGAGT
This sequence comes from Pirellulales bacterium, assembly GCA_963736495.1. Classification (GTDB taxonomy): domain Bacteria; phylum Planctomycetota; class Planctomycetia; order Pirellulales; family Thermoguttaceae; genus CAVTPL01. The sequence goes on from CAVTPL010000007.1 coordinate 641,123, forward strand.
CGGTTCATCCTCCGCGTGGTCCCGAGCCTCCCGCACTCATCGCTGCCCCTTGCGTGGCGGCTGCGACAATTCGAGCGTGCCCCTCGAAGCCTATCCCGTCCGCTTCGAGACATCTCCCGCACAACAAAACACTTTTCATCGCCCAACTCGCCGCCGCTGCCGCGGAGCGCATGGACGCCTCACGCCAGCGTGGCTCGATAGGTCGAGAATCGGACCTTGCAGACATCGGTGCTGCAAGAGGTGTTTCAGGCAGGAGTTATGTAATGCGCAAGATGCTCGTTGCTGTACTCTTTGGGCTGCTGCTAGGGACGACGGTCGGGTGCATCATCCCCGCTTATTCCGGCGATCCCTCGCGCCGACGTCGGTGAGTTGATCTTCACGTCCGAGAATCTCCGCATGGTTCTCGACGAGTGGGAACGCATTTGGTTCCTCGATCAGCCAGACCACATGAGCCCCTACCGCACGCACGGCGGCTTGATCTAAGCCTTGCCCGCCGGCTGTGTCGGAGGTTCGTCGCTGGGAACGGTTGCGAACTGCGCCCTCGCAGGGAACTCGCCGCCCCTACGATGCCGCTGGAGTGCAGTAGCCGACTGGTTGGCTTGCCGCTCGCCCAGGCGTTACACTGTGCTCGATGGGGGGCGCACTGCGACGCCCTCCGCCACGTTTGCCCTTGCTGCTTGGGTCACGGGCCTCCACTTCGTGAATCACCTGCCGCCGTACGCCTCGACGTCCAACTCGGACGACTTGCGCCTGACCAATCCGATCGCGGTCGCCTCCGGCACCTTCGGCTATGCCCGCGAGATGGCGGGCTTGGTCGATCTCGCGCGGCTGGGCGCAATCCTTCCCAAGACGATCACGCATGCATCCCCGGGCGGGCAATGCCGCCGCCGCGAACCGTCGAAACCTGCGGCGGGATGCTCAACTCGATCGGGCTGGACAACGACGGCATCGACGCGTTCATCGCTCACCATATGCCGTATCTGGCGACGCTCGGGCCGCCGATCATCGTCAGCATCGCCGGCAAGACCTACGAGGAGTTCGTCGAGATGGCCGCTCGGCTCGACGGCGTCCCGGCGTGGCCGCGCTGGAGCTGAACATCTCCTGCCCCAACGTGAGCGGCGGCGTCGATTTCGGCACCGACCCGGCGATGTGCGAGAAGGTCGTCGCGCGGCGTTCGCCAGGCGTGCCGCATGCCCGTCCTGGCCAAGCTCACGCCGAACGTGACGGACATCGCCTCGATCGCCGCAGGCGGCCGAGGCGGGCGGCGCCGACGCCGATCTCGCTGATCAATACGTGCCTGGGTATGGCGATCGATTGGCGGCGCCGCCGGCCGCGCCTGGGCAACGTGCTCGGCGGACTGAGCGGGCCGGCGATCAAGCCGATTGCCCTGCGCGCCGTCTATCAGGCGGCCGAGGCCGTCGCGCATTCCGATCGTGGGAATCGGCGGGATCGCCGTCGGTCGACGACGTGATGGAGTTCCTCGTGGCCGGCGCCACGGCGGTCCAGGTCGGCACGGCCAACTTCTACGATCCCGAGCGTGACGATGCAGATTCTCGACGCCCTGCCCGCCGCGCTCGCCGAAGCGGGTGCGGCGAGCGTGGCCGAGGTCGTGGGCACGCTGGCACTCGCATGACACCGTGGCACCTGACCGAGCGCCTGCGCTCCATGCATCAAGACCGAAGGCTTGATCCAGCCATTGTGCGTTCGTGGCACTGTCGCTCTTGACTTACTCGATCGTTCTGATCGCGACACAGACACTTGTCTCAGCCACCTGGGTACACTGCCATGCGTGTACTTTCCGGCATTCAACCGACCGGCCGTTTCCACTGGGGCAACTACTTCGGCGCCATCCGCCAGTACATCGAGCTCCAGGGCAGAGCCGGACGAGGCCTTTTACTTCATCGCCAACTTGCACGCCTTGACCACGGTGCGCGATCGCGAGCAGCTCGCGCGGAACACGCTCGATGCGGCAATCGATCTCTTGGCCCTGGGCCTCGACCCGGAGCAAGGCCACGCTGTTCGTCCAGTCCGACGTGCCCGAGGTGTCCGAGCTCTGCTGGTTGCTGATGACCGGCTCGCCCATGGGGCTCTTGGAACGCTGCCACGCGTACAAGGACAAGAAAGCGCAGCGGGTTGCCGGCCGATGCCGGCCTGTTCACCTACCCCGTGCTCATGGCCGCCGACATCCTGGCCTACGATTCCGACGTCGTTCCCGTGGGCGAAGACCAGGTCCAGCACATCGAAGTCTGCCGCGATCTGGCGGCCAGCTTCAACCACCTCTTCGGCGAGACGTTCGTGATGCCGAAGGCCAAAGTCATCGAGTCCACGGCGCGCGTGCCGGGAACCGACGGCGAGAAGATGTCGAAGAGCTACGACAATACGATCGAAGTCTTCGAAGACCCCAAGGCCGCTGCGCAAGAAGATCATGCGGATCGTCACCGACTCGCGGCCGATGGAGGAACCCAAAGAGCCCGAGGCTGACCATCTCTTCCAGCTCTTCTCGCTGTTTGCCGAGCCCAGGGCGAGCGACGAGATGGCCGCCCTCTACCGTCGCGGCGGATTCGGCTACGGGGAAGTGAAAAAAGCCCTGGCCGACCTGGCCGAGAACTACTTCGCCGCGCCGCGCGAGCGACGTAAACAGCTGGAGGCCCATCCCCAGCGCGTGCGCGAGATTCTCGGCGATGGGGCGGCGCGTGCCCGCCGCAAAGCCGCCGACGTCCTCTACCGGGCGGAGCAGGCCTGTGGGATCGGCCTGCCCCCGCTCAAGCCGAGGGCCAAGCTTAAGGCCGCGGCGACGAATACTCGTGAGAGCAAGCCCGCAGACGGCACGAGCCAGACGGCAGACTAGCCGCCCCAGGGCCGTCGCACACGCTTTCCGCGGAATCTTGCCCGTCCTGGACCCGTTGATCCTTGATTTCTGCCGAGGCTCCCATGTCGACCAGCGCCCAGTGGTACGTTGCCCGTGGAACCCAGTCGGTCGGTCCGATGTCGTTCGAGCAGTTGCTCGTGCAACTGCGGAGCGCCGGCGGACTGGACGGCTTTGTCTACGGTCCCGGCCTCAACGAGTGGACCAAGGCGCGTCATGTGGGCATGATCGCCGAGGCCTTCGTCGGCCGCGCGGTTCCCCCCACTCCGCCCGAGGGTCGCCAGGCCGACGAGATCGACTACGAGATCTTCGGCGAGGAAATGCAGTACGTCGAGGTCACGCTCGATCCGGGTGAGATGGTGATCGCCGAGGCCGGCGGCATGATGTACATGACGCCCGAGCATCCAGCATGGAAACCGTCTTCGGCGATCCCTCGCGCAAGCAGAAGGCCTCTTGGGCAAGGTGCTCACGGCCGGTAAACGCGTGCTCACCGGCGAGTCGCTCTTCATGACCACCTTCACCACTCGCGGGCTCCGATCAGAGCGTCGTGGCCTTCGCCTCGCCCTATCCCGGCAAGGTCGATTCCCATGCACCTCGACCAGCTCGGCGGCGAACTGATTTGCCAGAAGGACTCGTTTCTCTGCGCGGCGCGGGGAGTGCAGATCGGCATTGCCTTCCAGAAGAAGTTCGGCGTGGGGCTGTTTGGCGGCGAAGGTTTCATCATGCAGCGTCTCACGGGCGACGGCATCGCCCTGTTCCACGCCGGCGGAACCATGCTGGAACGCACCCTGGAGGCCGGCGAAATGCTCAAGCTCGACACCGGCTGCCTGGTGGCGATTCAGCCCTCGGTGCAGCTACGACATCCAGTTCGTCGGCGGTATCAAGAACACGCTCTTCGGCGGCGAGGGATTGTTTTTCGCCACTCTGACCGGGCCGGGACGGGTGTGGTGCCAGTCGTTGCCCTTCTCGCGCCTGGCCGGGCGCATCGTGGCCGCGGCACCGCGCATGGGCGGCGGCGGCCGCGAGGAAGGTTCGATCCTCGGCGGCCTGGGCCGCATGTTAGGCGGCGATTGATGCCCCACCGGCCGCAGTACCCCGCCAATTTCCGATCAGGGTGGGCAAATATGGCGGCGTTGGGCGGCTGGACACCGGACCTCGTTTGTGGCAGAGTGAGTGGGGACCGCCGTCGTCGTTTGCGGAGAACGATCCCGATTTTCACCGCGGAACGGCGGCGGTAGTTCGTGGGGTCGCTCTCGCCGCGGGAAGAATTGGTCCGCACGGACCCGCGAGCGTTTTATCCGGCCGTTTCGTCCAGCGCCAACCCTTGCCCATGGAGAAAACCTGATGATCCTTATGCCCGACACACGCATGGTCCGCGGCCTCATGTTACTTGTCGCCCTAGGCCTGCTTGGCGCACCGGCGGCGAGGGCGGGTGAGGCGAAACCGGACGCCAAGGCTGCTTCGCCCAAGGCTCCCGCCGCCGAGGGGAAGAAGTCTACTTGGAAGAGCCTCTTCGACGGCAAGACGCTCAAGGGCTGGAAATCGCCCGAATTCGGCGGCGAAGGGAAGGTCGAAATCAAGGACGGCGCGATGGTCCTCGGCCTGGGAAATATGATGACCGGGATCGCCTACACCGGCGGCGATTTTCCCAAGACCGACTATGAGGTCAGCCTGGAAGCCAAACGGCTCGAGGGGAGCGACTTCTTCGCAACGGTTACGTTTCCGGTGGGCGAGACTCATTGCTCGTTCGTCACCGGCGGCTGGGGCGGCTCGGTGGTGGGCCTTTCGAGCATCGACTATTACGACGCCGCGGACAACCAGACCACCAAGTTCAAGGATTTCAAGAATGGCCAGTGGTACGCGATCCGCGTGCGCGTGAGCCAAACGAAGATCCAAGCCTGGATCGACGACGAGAAAATGGTCGATCAGGAGATCAAGGGGCACAAGATTTCGATCCGTTTCGAGTGCGACCTGTGCCGACCGCTCGGGGTTGCCAACTGGTGCACTTCAAGCGCGGTGCGCGGCATTCGCATGCGCGCCCTCACCGCAGACGAGAAGAAAGCCGACGCCGAGGCGAAACCGGGCGACGAGAACTGAGGTCGGCCCAACGACGGGAGTGCGGAATGCCGCGGGCAGGGGGAAACGGCACGAAGGCAGCGCTCCGGCCGCGTTTGCTCGCGGTGGAAATCGGGCCGGTCGATTCGAACGACGAAGCGCGGTTCGCCCTGCGCGACCCGGACAGGATCAGTGCGACGGTCCATGTGCCTTTTGCCAGCGCACTGGCAGCCTCGCTGATGAACGGCAAGCGGACGCTCGCCGAGATCCAGACCGATTTTCAGCGGACCCAGGGCGTGCCGCTCGCCCTGGAGCAGTTGATCGACCTTGTCGCGCAGCTCGACGAGGCCTGTCTGCTCGAGGGGCCGCGTTACCGGGCGCAGCGCGCCGAGGCCGAAGGGGCGTATCTCGCCAGTCCGGTGCGGCCGGCCGCCCTGGCCGGCTCCGCCTATGCCGCCGAGCCGGAGACTCTCGTCAAGGAGCTCGACGGCTACTTCGCTGCCGCCGGCAGGCCGCGAGTTGCCGAGCCAGGCGACGCACGCCGTCTCCGCGGAATCATCAGCCCCCACATCGATCCGTATCGCGGCGGCCCCGCCTACGCGCATGCCTACGAACGGGTCCGCACGCGCGAACCGACGAGCTGTTCGTGATCCTCGGCACCGCCCACCAGGCGATGGACAATCTGGTCTGCGCATGCCGCAAGGACTTTGAAACCCCGTTGGGGCGAGTCCAGACCGATCGGCGCTACCTGGACCGCCTGGCCGAGCATCTCGGTTCGAGCCTGGCAGGCCGGCAGACTGACCCCTTCGCGGACGCTCTGGCGCACCGGACGGAGCATTCGATCGAGTTCCAAGTGTTGTTCTTGCAGCATGTGCTCGGGCCGGGGAGGACGTTGCGCATCGCGCCGGTGCTCGTCGGTTCGTTTGCGGACTTTATCGGCGAAGATCTCCCGCCTGAAGAAACTCCCGAGTTCCAAGCCTTGGTGACCGCTCTTGCCGCCGCCGAAGACTCGCAGGAGGGGGGCGTTTTCTACATCAGCGGCGCCGACCTGGCCCACGTCGGCATTCGATTCGGCGACGCCTGGCCGTTCGGCGCTCGCCGCCAGCGCGACCAGGAGGAGGACGATCGGAAGTTGCTCGAAGCGGTCTGCCGGGGCGACGCCGCCGGACTGTTTCGCCACGTGGCGGACCAGGGGGACTGCCGCCGAATTTGCGGGCTTTCCTCGATGTACCTCCTGCTGCACGCAGTGGGCCCCTGCCGGGGCGAGGTGTTGACCTACCAGCAGGCCGTCGAACCCAATCAGAGCGCGTGCGTCAGCTTCGCCAGCGTCGCCCTGTACCGGTCCGGCGCGTAGCGGGGCAGCGCGGGCGAATCGGGACCGCATGGGGTGCGGGCCCTGCCGCGCCCCGGTTGCCTCCTTCCGTCGCATTGGCCTAGAATCAATCGCACGTCAAAGCGCGGTTCGGCGAGCGCGGAGCAAACCGGACCACCACTGGCACTGAAGCAAGGGCGATCACTTGGCCGCCGCAGAGAAGATTTACATCGTCGGGATCGGGGAAGACGGGCTGGAGGGGCTATCGCTCCGTGCGCGGAAGACCTTGGAGCAAGCGGAGAGGCTCCTCGGCGAGGAATACTTGCTGGCCCGCGTACCCCCCAGCCGCGCCGACCGCGTGGTCTTGGGAATCTCGCTGGAGGAGACCGTGCATGCCGTCGAAGCCTCGCGCGGCAAACGCACAGTGCTGCTCGCCGTGGGGGATCCCTTGTTCTACGGCGTGGCGCACTACCTGTTCGACCGCTTGGGAAAGGAACGCTTCGAGGTCCTTCCCCACGTGAGCACGATGCAGTCGGCTTTTTCCCGCGTCATGGAAAGTTGGGAAGACGCGATGCTCGACGAACCTTGCCTCGCGGAGCCTGGACAGCATCTTGGAGAAGGTTCGCAGCGCGGAGAAAGTGGGTTTGTTCACCAGGAAGACGTTCCGCCGAAGCGAGTCGCGCGCGTGCTCCTGGATCACAAGATCGATTACTTCACCGTGTATGTGTGCGAGAACCTGGAGATCGCCCAGACGAGCGGCGTGACGCAGCGGCGAGCTGGAGGAGATCGCCGCCCAGGAGTTCGCTCCGCTCAACGTCATGATCCTGGTCCGCAAGCCGCACGTGCCCGACCGTCCTGCCGAGACGATCGGCCGCCGCCTGTTCGGCAATCCGGACGAGACGTTCCTGCAATCGAAGCCCAAGCGGGGCCTGCTGACGCCGGCGGAGATCCGCGCCATGGCCCTCGCCGAGATGGACATTGGACCGGCGAGCGTCGTGTGGGACATCGGGGCGGGCAGCGGATCGGTGGCCGTCGAGGCCGCCCAGATTGCCCGCGACGGCACGGTGTACGCCATCGAAATGGATCCGGAAGACCATCAGTTGATTCTTCAGAACGCCAATCGATTCCAGGTGACGAACCTGGTGGCGCGTGCTGGGCCGCGCCCCCGAGGCCTGGCAGGACCTGCCCGAGCCCGACTGCGTGTTCGTCGGCGGCAGCGGCCGGGGCGTGCTGCTCTTGGTCGAGGCCGCGTACCAGCGTCTGCGGGGAGGCGGCCGACTGGTGGCGACCATGGGAAGCATCGACAACGTGGCGGATACGCACCGTTTGCTCCATGGCCTGGCGCACGACGTTCAGGTGTGGATGCTGCATTTCGCCCGCGGCAGCTACCAGATGGACCGTCTCCGTTTCCAGTCTCTCAATCCGACATTCCTGGTTTCGGTGGTCAAGCCGAGTTGAGCCGCGATGGACGACCTAGCGCTGGACGTGATCGCCGTGGGGCGCACCCCGACGACGTCGAGATCGGTTGCGGAGGGACGCTGGCCGCGCTGGCGCGCCAGGGCTATCGCGTGGGCATCGTCGACCTGACCGACGGTGAGCCGACCCCGCAATCGCCCGGCCCCGAAGTCCGCCTGGCCGAGGCGCACCGCGCAGGCGCGAACGCTGGGGGCCGCCGCGCGCGTGACCCTCGAGTTGCCCAACCGGCGGTTGTTCGACAGTTTCGAGGCTCGCGTGGCGCTGGCCAAGCAGTTGCGCAGCCTATCGACCGCGACTCGTACTGGCGCTGGGGGGCAAGACGCCCCTGGCCTCTCCCGATCACTACCAGGCCATGCTCATCGCCGAAGCGGCGGTGTTCTATACGAAGCTTACTCGCTGGGAACACCACTTCGACAACCTGCCCTGCTGCGCGGCGCCGGCGCTCTTGTACTACGCGCTCGGTCTGCGGTTGCTCTCGGCCGATCAGCCCAATGCCGTGGTCGTCGACATCGGCGATACGCTGGCGGTGAAGCTCGAAGCGGTGGCCTGCTATGAAACCCAATTTGGGCATCGGCCGGAAATCCTCGAGCGAATCGGCGCGGCCAACCGGCATCAGGGTCTGGCGGCGGGTTTCTCGGCCGGGGAAGTGCTTTTCAGTCCGGCTCCCTTGGGCACACGCGACCTGATAGGGCTCCTGTTCGGCGGGAAGTCTTGATTGCTCACCGCTTCACCGCGGCGGCGGCAACCGCCACCGAGTGGACTCCGAAGCACTGGGCAAACGACTCGTTCATCGCCGCATTCTCTTCGAGTTCATAGAAACAGAGAGTCTTGGGCCGTGCGGAAAGCCGCTCGACGACCACGCACTCCGCCGCGCTCGGCCGCTCGGCTTCCAACGAGGCATAGCGCGCCTGCAATTGGCGATCGTAGGCGGGGGCCACCAGAACCACGTCGTATACGGCGCGGGGCAGATTGCCCACCATGAGCAATCCGGCTGCCACTGCTACCTGCCCCCAAATCATGGCCCGGGGCCCGATTGCCGGCGCCACCCCGCGCCGATTGCTCCAGCAGGCAACGGCCAGACCCAGCGTCGTGAACCACCCGACGAGAAAAAGAAAGTACGATACGTTCAGCGATCGCAGTGGCGGCTTGTACCCCATGCTCACGTAAGCCGGCGCGAAGGTGAGGAAGACGAGGCCCAACGTCCCGGCCACCGCCATCGCGACATGGCGAGGACGCACGCGCGACGCCCACGTGCTCCGCGCCACCAGCGCGCGGCCACGGGCACGGCGAGGATCGAAAGTCCCAGGAGCATGGGCCGGATCGACCACTTCAGGGCGAAACGCACGCTCGCCCAGGTGCACAATCCGAGGCAGCCGGCCAGCGAAGGCCGCTGGAAATGCGCGGCGCAGGGCGTTGCCCGGCGCCAGTGCGACGGCGGCCGAGCCGGCCAGACTGGCCGCCAGAGCCACCGTCCAAACCCATCGACTCGGATGCCTGAAGCTCCACGATCCGACAACGCCGGCCAGGAGCACGAGGTTGACCAGCGGAAGCATGGTCTCATTGCTGCCCGCCACGGCCACCGCCAGAGCCATGGCCACGACGGCTCGCAGCGCAACGCCCCACTGCGACGTGTCCTGGCGGACCGACACGGCGCAAGCCAGCAGACCGAGCCATCCTGCCAAGGCAATCTGGTAGGTCGCCCCGCCCGCCAACCAGTAGATTCCCTCGCACAACCCGGGCATTTGACTTACGTACAGCGTGGCCAGGGCGATCGTACATGCCCGAAGGTCCGCCGGCACCAGTGCATTCCCCAAAGCCCGATTCGACGCTCGCGTCAGCCAGGCAATCGAGCCCAATGTGGCAACCAACATCGTCAGCGGCACGAGGGCATACGCCGCCGTCATCTGAAACGCCAGCGGGAACCCCGTCTGGAGCAGGGTCGCAAAGTACCGCCCGCACCATTGCTGGTACCAGTACTGCTGCGCCCGACGAAGCCGAGCTTCTCGGCCTGGGCCGCATAGATGTAGTCGTCGGCTTGGGGATGGGCGAACAGAGCGAGCACAAACAGCGGAATCAGGCTCAGCGCCAGCCCCAAGGGGCTATTGAGCGATCGGGCGAGTTTTCCTGCCGTCGAGATCATTTCGAGCTTCGCGGGTGGATTGCGTGCGAAGGGTCGAACCCAGCGGCAGCTTGAGGGTGCGATCCGCTCGCTGCCCTGGGATTCAGGATCGGCCTCTGCAATTCATTCGGGAACCGTCGCAGTGCATCCCAAGGGCCCTGGCCCACTGCATCGCCCATGGATCGAGGATCGGCCCTTATAACCCTCACCGGCGTTGGGCGTCAAGGCGAGTGAAGCCCACCCCCGGTGGGGTCAGGTGTTGCGGGCGCTAAGCTCCTTTGGCTAAACTAGTTCCAGGGGCGATGCCGGCGACCCTTTGCCGGATCTGGCTGCCCCCTCGTCCGTTTTCCCGCTCCTCTCCTCCGGAATTCCAGGACGCGTCATGAATCAGCCGTCTGGATCGTCGGGCGCCCCGACGCGCTCGGGCTTCTTCACGCTGCGGCTGACGATCACCTTCGTGGTGGTAGCCGTCGTCTGCTTCCTGCTCGGGGGCATGTTGTACCGGCTTACCAGCCGCTTCCAGCAGGCCGGCGCGCAGAGCGACGCCGTGAGCCGCATTCAGGAGCTGGGGGGAACCGTGCATTACGCCCACCAGTACCAGGTCGACGGCGACGACGAGAAGCTCGACGAGGAAGCCCCGAGTCCGGGTCCCAAGTGGCTTCGCGAGCAGTTCGGATTGGACTTCGTCGCCGACGTGTTCTCGGTCAATTTCTCCGTCTATGGCGGCACTGCGGGCGGGACGCAAATCCTGCCCAGCCAGGTGAGTGATGCCGACCTCGAAACGCTCGCCGCCATGCCGCACCTGCGATGGCTCGCCCTCGGGGGCACGCGCGTGACCGACGCGGGCATGGATCGCGTGGCGACACTGCCCGAACTCCAACGCCTGTGGCTGGGCTACACGGCGGTCACCGACGTCGGTATCGCGAAGCTTCGCGGACTTACCGGCCTGCGCTACTTGATCCTCGACGGCGTCCGCGTGAGCGATGCCGGGCTGGCGAACCTGGCCGGCATGACCGAACTCAAGTGGTTGAGCCTCAACGGAACCGCGGTCAGCAACGCCGGACTGGCGCAACTGGCGGCATTGAAGCAGTTGAAATCCTTGTTTCTCGCCTCGACGCAGATCACCGACGCCGGCCTGGCGCAACTCAAGGAATTGGAAAACCTCAAGAGCCTCGGCCTCGACGCCACGCGCGTCACCAACGCCGGCTTGCAGCACCTGGGCGGTTTGGCCGGGCTGGAGATGCTCACGCTTCGAGGCACAGCCGTGGACGACAACGGACTCGATCAACTCGCCGGCTTGAAGGGGCTCCGCGTTTTGGCGCTCCAGGGCACTGCGACTACGCTGCCCGGTGCGATGCGCATGCTCACCCAGCGTCAAGGACGCAGCTTGGAAGAGTCGCTGGCCACCATCGGCGATGCCTATCGCGACCAGCAACAGCGGCTGGCGGTACTCGACCTGTCGAACCTCCGCGTGACCGACGCGGGGACGAAATTCTTCGCCGATCTGAAGAACCTCCAAGGCCTGCAACTCAACGGCTGCGACCTGACCGACGCGGGCATCGCGCCTTTGACGGGTTTGACCGGCTTGCGATCGCTGGGCCTGGCCGGCAATGCGATCACCGACGCCGGTCTAAAGCAGCTCGCCCCGCTCAAGGACCTCGACATACTTCGTTTGGAAGGAACGCGCGTCACGGCCGCGGCCGCCCAGGAATTCGTCAAGAACCGACCGAGGAGTTTTCAACTCACGTTGGTGACGACGCGACCCGCGCAGCCCGGCAAACCTGTCCCTCCTGGTGCAAACGCTCCGCAACCGGCCGCAAGTTCCGCCCCCGCCGGGGCAAGCGGTAACGGGCCGGCCAAGGACGCGCCGCCCGCGGCGCAGTCGCTGCCCGAGTTGCCGGGTCTGCCGGGCGATAGTAACTTGCCCGCTGATCGAACGGTTCCGAAGCCTTAGTTGTCAATTGAGTTCTTCCATGCCGCTCTACGCCTACGAGCACGATCGCGATCCTCGGGGAAAGTGCCAACCGCGGTTTGAAATGCTTCAAACGCTCTCGGCCCAGCCGTTGGCGCACTGCCCGGATTGCGGCCGCCCCTGCCACCGCGTGATCGCCGCTTGCTCGATCCAGGGGAGCAGTTCGGCAAAGGAACGCCTGGCGCCAAGTAACCTCGAGAAACATGGCTTCACCCAGTACAAGCGCGCCGGCGGCGGCTTCTATGAAAAGACCTGCGGCCAAGGGCCCAAGGTCATCAAGCGCCGCTGAAACGTGGATGTCCCACGGTTTCGCTCCCAGACCCGTGGCACATGCATTGGCGATCCCCGCCTATGGTAACCCGAAGCGTCAGCGAGAGTGAATCTGCAAGAAACCGGGCCCCTCGTTAACGCTTCGCGCCGCGATCCGGGGCTCACGTGACTCGAATCGCGAAATCAGACCTGGAACTGCGGGTTATGCGACCACCATTCGTAGTCGGTGTGCAGTGTCAAGTCGGTGTAGTCGGATGTGCCAACTGCGCGGTACTGAAGACGAATTCCGTTCGGGCCTTTTGGCCTGGCTCTGCGCCATGTGCCGAACAGCCAAACTCCTATCACGACGCGAGCGTGTAACTGAGAACACAACCCGCTGTCTAGCGACGTCGCAAACGATTGGTTGGTTTCGGTCCCCAGGTTTGTTGGTGGCGAATCTGACGACTTGGGGTATGATCCGGCGCTTGCGGTCCTCGCTCGTACCCCTCTGCCGCCCAACCCACAGCGGATGAGGGCAAATGCACCCCACAGGCAATCGCCGATCATCACCTGAACCGCTCAGTCCATCTGCCGCGGTACGGATACCCCGAGGTGAACATGGAGTTTTCCCTCTTCTTGGTTCTCATGGCGGTTCTGGCCGCCGATCCCTCGACAGCGAACCCGCCACGCTCCGACACCGCCACCTGCCAGGTGATTGTCGAGGGGCACGGAATCGAGAAGTTGACCCTGCTGAAGGAAAACGACTCGGTAAACTTCGACTCGGTAAGCCTCCCGATCTACACCTATGATGCAAAGCGACCGGACTGGTGGCTCGAGCCGGGTCGATATCGCGTCAACCGGATCGAGTTGAAGGGCGGCTACTGGCACGTTGTTGACGACACGAAGACTGAGTGGTTTACGCTGAGCCCGGGTGAGCCCTATCGTCTACGGCTCGGAGCGCCCCTGACTTCGCAAGTCGACGTGAAACGTGAGGGTCGGTTGCTCAAATTGGATTACCGCCTCGTCGACGCTGCCAGACGGCGTTTTCGCAGCACCGAGCGAACATCCCCACCTCGTTTTGTCATCTACCAGAACGGCCGGGAAATCGCCAGCGACGCCTTCGAATATGGCTGAGGCGACACCTGCTCGTACTCGTGGCGAGTACCTCTCACGATCGGCACCGGCGAGTTGACCATCATCCCTTCTCTGGAAGTCGGCGAATTAGGTGGTCGTGAAGGGGCCCCCGCCGTTTACCCGTGGTATTGGCTCTATCATCTCCCCAGCCTCGCGTTCTGGGGCCTGGTGGTCTTGCCGCTCGTGCTCGTCAAGGAGAACCGCCGTTTGCAGGCTTGGGCCATCTTGATTCCCCTCGGCGCGGTTCTCCTCGTCTTTCGGATGACGGCCAAGCTGCTTGCCTTCTCGCCGATGAACGCGGAGTATCTCGGCACCTTGGTCGTTTCGCTAGCCGCCGCGTGGGCGATCCTTTGGCTCCTGGCGCACTGGTTCGCACGTCGGCATTGGCTGCTGACCCTCGTCGCCGCCTACTTGGTCATGTCGGCCACGGGGCTGCTTTCCTTCGCGTCAAATTGTGGCCTTGCGGCCAACGACGCGGTTGTGTCGCTGCTGCTTTTCTACTGCGCCGCTTCCTTCAGCCTCCTGTTGTCCGCGGCACTGACCGGCCGCTTCCGCCGCAAAGCCCCTCTGTCCGCCTCATTCATGGTTTGGCTGCTCCCGTGGACGGTCCTCGCGTCGAACTTGGCAATACTCTTGCTTATGATTGGCCTAAGTTTCTACGAGGAGCCGTCAAGGATCGACATGGAGGCAATAGGCCAAGTGCTGTTGGCCGGCAGTATCGGAGGCATTGCAGTCTATCTCCTGAACCTCCCCTTCATGCTCATGGCCTTTCGCAATCGTTTCTACGGCCAGCGGTTGTGTGCCGTTCTCGGTCTACCATGCGCGAGTGCGCAAGTCCTCAACGATGCCGCACTCCAACCGCAAATGGGACAAGCGGCGGAAGATGAACCTTCGAGTTATCGCGCCTAGTTCTTGTCCTGAGGGCTCACTAGGGTAACCGTTCACGGGCCAGCCGGGGACTGGTCCATTTTTCGGCCGCAAGGCTCTGTCATCACAACAGCCGCCTGACCGAAAACATGGACCTGTCCCCTTCGCTTCCTCCCGCCGTGAACGCTTACCTCACTAGGGCAGCAGTGTCGCGCCCCGGATGTAGCGGGCCACGGCGTCACGGTCCAACTCGATTCCCAGTCCGGGCTTGTCGGAAATCGGCAGCATTCCGTCCGCGTCAAGTCTCCAACCCCCGGCGGCAATCTCGTCCACGTAGGGAGAACCGGTGAGGTATTCCACGAGATCCGTGCCGGAAAACGCCGAGGCCAACTGCAGGTCGGCGGCCAGACCGACCGCCGTGTTCCAGCCGTGAGGGATGAAACGCACGCCGTGTTCCTGGGCCATCCAACCGATGCGGCGCTCCTCGCTGATGCCTCCGACCTTGGTCACGTCCGGTTGGACCACGTCGAAAGCCCCCGCCTCCAGCCAGGGCTGGAACGATTGCCGGCGCGTGAGGACTTCCCCGCCGGCAATGGGCACCGGCGAACGGCGGCGCAAGAGAACGTAGTCGTTCATGGCATCCGGCTTCAGCGGCTCCTCAAACCACGTCACGTCGAACTCGGCCAGCATTTGCGAAGTACGTAAAGCCCATTTAAATCCCTGCTTCCAGAAGGCATCGCTCCCGCCCGCGTCCACCATCAAGAGCGATTCCGAGCCGATTGCGTCGCGCGCCGCGCGGCACCATCGCCTCGTCCAACGCGTTGGTGCGGCGCCCAAAGGGTCCCCAGCCGATCTTGAACGCCCGGAAACCCTGTTGCTTGAGCTCAACCAACCGGTTGGCCAAGCGGGCCGGCTCCTGCATCAGCAGCGACGCGTACGGCCTGACGCGGTCCCGGTAGCGCCCTCCCAGGAGTCGTCCGACCGGCTGGCCGGCCGCCTTTCCCAGCAGGTCCCACAAGGCAATGTCGATGCCGCTGATTGTGTGGGTCACCGAGCCGCCACGGCCCAGCCAGAAGGTGTTCTGATGCAGCTTCTCGCTGACCCGCTCCGGCTCCAGGGCGTTTTCTCCGCGATACAGCGGCTCCATGAGCGCGAGGGCCCCTCGGACCAGGTGATCGCTGGTGAACACGCTGCCGAGTCCGATCGGCCCTTCGTCGGTGACCACGGCAATGAGCGTGTGCACGCAGTCATCCGGGCGCAGTTCCTCGTCCCATCCTCCTTCCGGCGTTGCACCACGCAGTCCGGCGGCTCGAATCTCGTGGATGATCATGCTTCTCACCACTGGATGTGTGACTGGACCGGCTTGGCGTGCTGGTCGCTGCGTTGGGGAATCGGCCAGCCGCGCAGCTCGTCGACCACTTCGACCAAGCGGGACAAAACGGCGTCCCAGATGATTTTCCCCTTCTCCGCCGTGGCCGCGGTCGGATCCCCGTGCACGCCGACCTTGGTCCAGCGTCCCCAGAAATCACTGAAACGCACGTGCGGGAAGGTGCTGTCCGAACTCATGTACTTGCCCACCACGTCGTTGTCTGCGACGGCCCTGTCCTTGCGCACTCGCTCCGGCGCCAGATGCAGGTACAGCGAGGTCTCGAATTCGTCGGCGTGGGCCATCACCGGCGTTTGCTTCACGCGGTCGAATGCCTCCACGCCCAAGCTGAAATAGTTCACCGCAGCGCAGAGCGAGTGAGTCGCCAGAACCGTTTTCCGCGCGACCAGGTCGACCAGCGGCGTGTTGGAACCGTGTCCGTTGACGATCAGGATCTTCTCGAAACCGTGGTAGGCAACGCTCTTGGTGATGTTCAGGCAGAACGCGATGAATACCTCGGGCTCGATGTGGATCGTGCCGGGAAAGTCGATGTGGTGCCGGTTCAGGCCGAAGGAAACCGTGGGGAGCACCAGCACGCGGTCCGGCGCCCGGCGGCCCAGTTCAAGACAAACCGATTCCACCAGAAATGCGTCCACGTCCAGGGGAAGGTGCGGACCGTGTTGTTCGGTTGAGCCCGTCGGCAAGACGACCACCTTCTGCGCCGCGATGGCGTCGTTCATCTCCTCCCAGGTCAAGCGGTGGTAGCGGTATTCGGCTGCTGCACTCATCCGATGAGGTCTCCTTGCTTCGGGCCTGTGAGACTCCGGGGAACCGTTCACGGGGGACGGCTACGATTCCGGCGGCACGACGCGCCGACATTCTAGCACTCCTTTCCGCGGCCGGGCAACCGCCGGCCGGGAAACGATTCTGCGGGAGATCGCGACGATAGATCGCGACCCTCAGTCGAACCCTCGATCTCGCACTCTCGGGCGTCTTTAGCCAGCCGCCAAGGATACCTATAATGGACCGCGAAACCAGTGCGTGCCACGCGTGGACGATCCCCAAAGCCCTGCCCAGTCTTTCCTGTCCGAAGCAGGCGAGCCTGGGCACGTGGAAGAACAAGCCCGAGGGCTCGATGAGTTCCAATAGGCAGCCGATATCTTACGAACCGCGCACGCATGCGACTCGCGCGCGTTACGGCGTGCTGGCCTTCGCCTGCGCGCTATCGATGATCACCTACCTGGACCGCGCCTGCCTGGCCACGTCCGCCAAGGCGTTCGTCGAGGACCTCGGTCTGGATGGCATCGGCGACCTGAACTGGGTTTTCGCCGCCTTTACCCTGGCCTATGCTTTCTTCGAGATTCCCAGCGGTTGGCTCGGAGATGTCTTCGGGCCGCGCAAGGTGCTGATCCGGATCGTGCTCTGGTGGTCGGCTTTTACGGCCCTCACCGGCGCGATCGGAATGTGGACCACCAGCGGCCGGATCGGGGCCTTCCAGGTCGGCTGCCTGACGATCACGCCCCTGGCCGCGTTGATCGTGGTGCGGTTCCTCTTCGGAGCGGGTGAGGCCGGCGCGTATCCGAACATCACGCGAGCACTGCACAACTGGTTCCCCGATCGCCAGCGAGGTGTTGCCCAAGGCGCCGTTTGGATGTGCGGGCGGCTGATGGGCGGGTTGACGCCGCTGGTCTGGATGTTGCTGGTCGAAGGGATTGGCCGACCGTTTGCCGGGCAGATCGAGGAAACGGCCGCGGCTCCGCTCGTGCCGCCGCTCCTCCACTGGCGCGCGACCTTCTGGCTGTTCGGCATGATCGGCGTGATCTGGTGCGTGCTCTTTGCCCTCTGGTTCCGCGACCGGCCGGAGGAGCATTGCAAGGTCAATCTCGCGGAACTCGACTTGATCCGCGCCGGCCGCGCCCCGTCCGCGTCTGGGCATCCTCGGGTACCCTGGTCGCGGCTGCTCTCCAGCGGGAATCTGTGGATTCTCTGCCTGATGTATGCCTGCCAGTCGTACGGCTGGGCGTTCTACATGACCTATCTGCCCAGCTTTCTCGAGAACCAGTACGACGTCAAGGCAACCAGCACTCTGGGAGCGATCTACAAGGGCGGACCGCTGTGGATGGGTGCCCTGGGATGCCTGGTGGGCGGGCTGGGGACCGACTGGTTCGTGCGCCGCACCGGCAACCGCCGCCTTGGAAGGCGGCTATTCGGAGTGCTCGGCCACGCCCTGACCGTGGTCTGCTTCCTGCTCTGCCCGCACATGCCCACTGCGCTGACGTTCTTCCTGGCGGTCTCCCTTTCCGGCTTCTTCACCGATCTGACCATGGGACCGGCTTGGGCGGTCTGCCAGGATATTGGCCGCCGCTACGCCGCGATCGTGGCCGGTGCCATGAACATGATCGGTGCGCTGGGCGGCGCACTGGCGAATTGGGCGACCGGCTTCATCATTCAACGATCCCTGACCGCGCATGCCATGACGCTCGGCCTCCCGGCCAAGGACCTCTCCGCAGCGGAAAGGACCGCCGGGGAGTTGCCCGGCTATCACCTCAATTTCCTGATCTTCGCCGCGGTCTTCGTGGTCGGCGTGATTTGCTGGCTGAGGATCGACGCGACCAGGCCAGTTGTGCCCGAGGAATGATCCGCCGGCCCCGTGCCGCGGTCACGACGGCTGGGCCGGCTTCCTCCAGATCAGTTGCTTGTCGATGTTGGGGGCCAGCTTGTACGTCTTGACGTGCCTTGCCAGGGGCTCGCCGACGATCTCGATCTTCTTGAGGTCGGCTTCGCCCAGCCCCGCCTGGGCGCAGTAGTTCAAGTATCCAATCTTGGCGAAGTCGATGCCCATCAACTCAACCGCCACTCGATCGGCAGCCAGCCAGTCGGTGCCCACGATGCACACGCGATGGTCCACCGCCGTGCCGCGCGTGGGTCCATATCCCTCCATCCCTTCATAGCCGTCGATGACCGCCAGGTGCGGGTGCAGACGCTCGGCCAGGGCAAACAGATTGTAGTTGATTCCACGGATGCCGCCCCCGTGCGCGATCCGCTTGTCGCTCTGGGCACCCGGCTTGGCCTGCTTGCCAAACCCGAACCCCGGATCCTTGATCGGCGCGCCGAATACGATGTTCTTTAGCGACAGCGTGGCCACCACGAGATCGTGGGTCTTCAGCCTCGCGGCGGAAATCACAAAGCTGTCCCGGTCGAGCAGGACTCGCGACATCCGCACCGCGTGAGGGCGAAAATCCGTTTCGTCGAACACGTGCAGCACCTCGTGCGGCTGCTCGTCGAGGTCCACCAGTTTCACGCCGTACTTGGCCGCTACGCGCGGGTAGCCGTAGTTGGCAAAGCCCTCCAAGGTCCTCCCGGGAGCGGCCGACTCGGCAATCACCGTGCCGTCAAGCTTGCCGATCGACTTGAGGAACTCGAGGATCCCCTCCAGGCAATCCGCATGGGTGGCGGAGAGCTGAATGTCAATCGCCACGTTGTTCGGCTTGATCACCACTCGGCGATTGCCGATCGCCCGGGCGATCTCTTGCTGGAAGGGCTTGAGCCCCGCAAACGTGATCGCGGTGCGATCGTTGCCCGTCGTCAGGGCGACGCGGCACGGGGATCGGTCGCGATTGGCCTCGGCCGCGGAGGCCGCGCGGGAAAATCGCGCCGTGCCTGCGGTGGCCAGTCCGCCCGCAATCGAGGCCTTCAGGAACCAACGTCGGTTGGCGGTCGTGCATGGTGTTGCCATGGGAGAATCTCCGCTGAAGAAACGACAACCTCGATTTCCCGGTCCGGCAGTTCGTCGAGGGCCGCTTCTATTGGAGCGTGCTACCGCGCGTTAGAAAAGAGGGCGCGGGGATTGCCTGAAAGCCCCTTCCCCAAGGGGGAAATTGACGGGCGTACTCAGTCTCGTAACCACCGCCCGATCCAAGGCGCTGCTTCACCCCTTCCCCCATCTCCCCTCCGCGCCGCCTCCCCTTGCCGAGGTGGATACTCTGGAAAACGAATGACACTCGTGGACCAAAAACCTTCGCCAGCCCCAGCGCCGCCCGCCCCAACGCAACAAGCCGCCCTGATGAACCTCCCTGCGAGTCTCCACTTTCCATGCAAGTCCACACACAATACAATCTCGACGACTGAATCCTGTGCGTCTGCCGGAGACGAGCAAGGACGCCCACAGAGTGCGCGATCCGCGGACATTCGGCGATGTTTCCTGCTTCCAATATTCTGGCCTGGTCCACGAAACGATCTTGAGATGCGTGCCAAGTACGGCCAAACCGTGGCGAGGTAGGCTGCTGCAACTCGAATTTCTCACGTTCTGTCGAGAGCATTGCCACAATGAACCTCGGTGTCATCTTTGTCAAGGCGTTCGTCTGCATGCTTGCCGCGTCCTTCGTGGTGTCGATCGTCGCGGCGTGTTCACTGCGGCTTTGGCGCCCTCTTCTTGGAAGAATCTCATCTTCGCGGGGGTGCTGCTCGGCGTTGTGGTTGCCGGCACCGCAATCCCCCTTTTGCATCACGATCTATTCGTCGCCTGGCACAGGTGGCAGAACATCTGGGTTCCCAGCGAGGGTTGTCTGACCTACGAACCCAACATCACGCGCCTGTATGCGACGTACCGTATGACCCGGCCAGAGTTCGACGCCTGGATTTCCAGCCATCCGTGGACACCGGCACCGGGGGATCCGCAAGTGCGAGTCTACGAAAAGGAAGTGTTCGGAATCGATCAATCGGACGCCTGCTACGAGACCGTGCCCGCACCCAACGGGAGGCAATTCCGCGCGTACTTCCAAGGCGATACCATGTACTTGGCCTACTACGTGATGTAGGCCGGGCGCAGGCTTCCGTTTGCCTTTCAATCGTCGTAGACCCAGCCGCGGACAATCGCGATCCCCAATCCCATTCCGCTCGCGCAAGCCCCGCTGCAGACGACATACTCGGCGTAGGAGATGCTGTATTCCGCGCAGAGCCCGTGCAGGTCGATCGCGCGGCCGACGATGCCCAGCATGGCGCCGAGGGCGAATAACCCGGAAACAAGCCATAGCACCTTGGCCTCGCGGAATCTCACCGCCACCGCGTACTGAAAGGCGGCAAAGGCCAGCCCGAACGGGAGTCCGATGGCGCCGATGAACCGGGGCACAAGCGCGCTACCGCCATACTCCCCGGGAAATGCGACAAAAAGCACCACTCCGCTGACGACGATCATGAGCCATCCGGCAAGGGATTCCATGATACCCTCGGCAATTCCGGGCTCGTGCGCCCGATCGAGCTCTGCCTGCGCGTGTGAGCGATGCTCACTTCGCACTCAAGCGGGGAAGAACGAAGATCGCCACGGCGACCGTAGCCGGTCCACTGGCGTTGTGGGCCGCCACGGCCACTGCCGGCCCGCGGTCGGCGCCGGCCGACTCGAGCAGGGCCATCTGCGTGGGGCGAGGCGAAAGGCGGCCTTGTCGGCTGCCGGGATGCAGCGTCGCCAGGAGCCTTCCATCCCGCCCCGAGAAGACGAGCACGCACTGCTGCGATTCTCCTTCCACGTCTCCTTCTGCTGCAGTGATAATCTCTCGGACCCCGTCGCCGTTGAGGTCCGGCGACGCGACCACCGGCGAGCCGAAAAGAACGTCCTGCGAAAGTTCGGTCTTGCGGCGGGACTTCGCGTCCACGGCGAACTGCTTCCTTCCGCCCGGCAATTGATCTCCCGAAACCTGCCAAAGCACGGCGCCGTCCCTGCCGGAGACCGCACGCACCAGGCTGGCCTGGCCCTTCGGACCGGCACCGGCGGCAGAAGCCATTACGAAATCCCCGACTCCGTCGCCGTCGAGGTCGGCCGATTTCACGTAGTTCGTCGTCGCATGAACGCGCGGCCATTCGGTCTGAAATCGCTTCAGGATCGAGAAATCCTTGCCCGACAGGACGGCCATCTCGAACGTGTAGCGGGGCTCGCGGCTGTCTTTCGACAAGGGGCGGCCGAGCAGGCAGTCGGCGATGCCGTCGCCGTTTACGTCGTCGAATTCCGGCAGGACCCAGCCGCTGAACATGCCAGTCGCTTCCGGCCAGATATTGTCTCGTTGCACGAGCGGCGACAGGTCCTTGCCGGAAAGGACCTCGACTCCGGGCGGCCTTTCTCTCTTGCCGGGAAATACAAAATCGGCGACCCCGTCACCGTTGTAGTCTTGGCAGCGAACCGGTTGGGCATAGAGGTTGTGGCGATCCGTGGGATACCGTCCGAGAATCCGGCCGTCGCGCCCCGACAGGAGCAGGACCGATCGCAGGGAACCGGCTTCCTGACAGTAGACTTCCCTGACGCCGTCGTTGTTCATGTCGCCGACCACGGAAATCGGTCCCAAGCGGTAATTCTGCCCTTGGGGCTCTCCGCTGTACTTCCCCTGGACTTGCCACAATACGGATCCGTCGTTGCCGCTGTGGGATTCGATCCAGGATTGTTCGGCCGAGGGCCCTGAAGATTGGCGGTGCACTGCGACGACGATGTCGGTGCATCCGTCGCCGCTGGTGTCGCCTAAGGCGAGGAGTCCACCGCAGGCAAAACCCCGACCGCCTGGGCTGAAGTCAAAGAAGTAATCCGCGTCCTTCAGCGAAACGACCAAGCGAGGCGTATCGCCCGCGGCAATCCCGGAGGGCGTGTCGGGCGCCGCCGAAGCCCCGGGCTCGGAACGCCGAGCGTCGTTTCGGCCGCAAGCGGTGGCCAAGGCAATGAGAAAAGCGGAGACGCACAACCATCCCGACGGGCGGGGTTTCTCTGGATGCGATTGCCATTCCGGCGGCTCCTCGGCAGAATCTGCCCGCACCACCAAGTTAGCCAGTCCTGGCGGCCCCTGTCAACAGACGCACGCGACGGCCCGCTGGCTCCTGAGAAGGCGAGCGGCACATCGCCCCTGAGTGGGCGTGCCCATTGCCTCGCTGCCCAGGGGGGGACGCAAGCGTTCACGCCCCGGTACGCGACCCAGCGTCTCGGCGATGCGGAGGGTTGTCGTCAACTCTCATGCTTGCCCAGCGCTACCTTCAACAGCTCACAGGCGCGCTCGAGCGCCATGACCGCCACCTCTGCCTCGGCCGGTTCTCCACGGTGGACCTGGAATCGCTCCACACGCTGGGCCGCTTCCATCGCCGGTTCTGCGCCGAGGTAGCCTACCGTTCCCTTGAGGCGGTGCCCCAGCCGGCCGACTTCGACCAGATCGTCCCGATCGAGCGCGGTGCGCATTTGTGGAAACAAGTTGTCAACCTCGCCGAAGAAACACTGTATCATCTCCGTGAGCATATTCTCGTCCTTGAGGCATCGCTTCAGCGCCAAGTCATGGTCGAAGACAACGACTGCCGGGGCTTCCGCGTGTTCTGACCTGGCAGGCGTGGATGCGCGTGGAACTGCTTTGGCGGCAAGGTCCTCGATGAGGACAATCATTTCCTGGCCATCCACCGGTTTCGACAGGTAGCCGTCCATGCCCGCGGCCAAACATCGCTCCCGATCGCCTTTCATGGCATGAGCCGTCATGGCGACGATCGGCACGTGGCTCCGACCGTATTCGCGGGCGCGGATTGCCTTGGTCGCTTCGAGGCCGTCCACGCCAGGCATTTGCACATCCATCAGAATCACGTCGTAGCGGTCCTGCTCGGCGCGACGAATTCCTTCGTGGCCGTTTCCAGCCACCTCCACGGCATGGCCGCGATCCTTCAAGATGAACGCGACCAGCTTCTGGTTTGCCGGATTGTCCTCTACCAGAAGAATCCGTAAGCTGCGCGGTGCGGCTCGAAGAACGAGGGGAGCAACCGGCGCGGGGAGTGATTGCTTTGCCAGGGGCAAGCGAATCGTGAAGTAGAACGTACTGCCTTGTCCTGGCTCGCTCTCGACCCAGATTCGTCCGCCCATCATACTCACAAGGCGCGAGGATATCGTAAGCCCGAGTCCGGTGCCGCCGAATTGGCGCGCGGTCGAGGCATCGGCTTGGGTGAACGGATGGAAGATTCGATCTAACACGGCACGTGGGATTCCGATACCCGTATCGCGCACGGCAAATTCCAGGCACGCCTGGTGCGTCTCTTGAACCTCGACGCGAACATTGACCGTGACTCCCCCGCGGTCGGTAAACTTGATTGCGTTCCCCGCTAGGTTCAGAAGGATTCGCCGCACGCGCACTTGATCGCCCACCAGGACATCCGGCACGTTGGACATGATGCGGCAGGAGTAGGAAATTCCCTTCTCACTTGCGCGTACCGCGAGCACCTGCGTGGTGTGGTCCAATACGCAACGGAGACTGAAGGGGGCGGACTCGAGTTCCAGTTTTCCCGCTTCGATCTTGGCGCTGTCGAGTAGATCATTTAACAGGGTCAGAAGCACATCGGCCGATGCCTTGGCGGTTTGCAGGAACTCTGAAGAAAGCGGGTCCGACTGTCTCGGCAACGCCAGGTCTACCATGCCGAGAATGGCGTTCATGGGGGTGCGCAGTTCGTGGCTGACGTTCGCCAAGAACCGGCCCTTGGCCTCGTTGGCTGCCTCGGCGGCAGCCTTCGCCTCAAAAAGCTGGTGCTGCGTCTTCTCCAACTCCTTCACCTTCTGCCCCAAGCCTTCCGACAACCGCTCGCGTTCCTGCTCGCTTCGCTTGCGGTCGGTAATGTCGGTGCCGTAGAGGTTCACGTAGCCGCTGTCCGTGACGGTGCAAGACGAACGAGAAGACGCGGCCTTCGCAATCGAGGTCCATTTGGCTGGCCTGTCCGCAGTTTAGCGTTTCTCCGGCCAAGCGGACGAAAGCCTCGGGGGCGCGATGGCCACATTCACAGTGCCACCGACCGCAAAGCGCCGCGCTGGATGGGTTGGCGTACAGGATGATCCCGTTGCGGTCGATTCGCAGCACTGGATACGGATTCTCATCGAGGAAATGGGCGGCGCTCCTCAGCGCCTCTACGGCGATCCGCTTGGCGGTGACATCGTGGAAGACGAGGACCACGCCCACGACATCGCCGGCCGCGTCCAGGATGGGGGCGGCGCTGTCCTCAACGGGAATCTCGCGGCCGTCCTTGGCCACCAGCAGCGGTGTCGTTGGCCAACGCAACAATCCGTTTGTCGCGGAGTACCCGCGCCACGACGTCGTCAGCCGGTTGGCGGGTCTTCTCATTGATGATCTGGAAGATCGCACCGACCGGCTGGCCCACGGCCTCTTCTTGGGTCCAGCCGGTGAGCTTGGCGGCAACGGGGTTCAGGAACGTGACCCGACCGCTCGGTGTCGCTGGCGATCACCGCATCGCCGATGCTGGTAAGCGTGACTCTCAGCCACTCCCGCTGCCGGGCAAGTTCCTCTTCGGCCAGCCTCTTCTCAGCCAGTTGTTTGGCTTCCGAGAGTGCCCGCTTGACCACAGGGCCGAGCCGGCTCAACCGTTGCTTGAGGACGTAATCGGTGGCCCCTGCCTTCAGGGCCTCGATGGCGGTCTCCTCGCCAATGGCCCCGGACACGATGACCACCGGAACCTCCGCAAACCGCTGCCGAGCCAGGGACAAGGCGGTCAGAGCCGTCAAATCCCGGCAGGGAATAGTCGGCGAGAATGAGATCGGGGGCAAAGGCGTCCAGGGCCTGAAGGTAGGTCTCTTTGTCCGGCGTCACGCTGGGCGGCGAAATCGAGGCCGGCCTTGCGCAGTTCGCGCTGGACCAACTCGGCATCCGAGGCATTGTCTTCCAGAATGAGAATGTGAAGTTGCGTGTCCATCGCTACGGATCACCTTTCGCGTCGCCGTGAGGCAGATTATCGAACGGGCGGCACATTCACCATCAGCCAGTACATTCCCAGTTCCGCCACGACTTTGGCAAACTCGTCGAACTTGATCGGCTTGGTCACAAAGCTGTTGACGCCCAGGCGATAAGCCTCCTTGATGTCGCGTTCCTCGTTCGAGGAAGTCAAGATGACCACCGGGATGTCCTTGGTTCGTTCATCGGACTTCATCCGTCGCAGGACCTCGATGCCATCGACCTTGGGGAGCTTGATGTCCAACAGAACGACCCTGGGAGCCGCGACTGCCGCTCTTGGGGCCGGAACACCCTTGGCCAAACAAGAACTCCAGCGCCTCTGCGCCGTCCTTCAGAAGCACGATCTTGTTGGCCAGGTTGTGTTTCTTCAGAGAGCGGGTAATGAGCTCTGCGTCGTTCGGATTGTCCTCGACCAGCACGATTTCAACTTCGCCATTGCTCACGGCGCGTCTCCTTTTCCTGCAAACACGCGAGATGCCAAGCGGCTTAGCGACTCGGCAACCTGTTCACCTCCAGCCAATACTTCCCCAACTCCGCCACGATCGCGGCGAACTTCGAGAACTCGATGGGCTTGGTCACGTAGCTGTTGACGCCCAGCTCGTAGGCCGCTTTGAGGTCCCGCTGCTCCGTGGAGGAGGTCAAGGCAACGACCGGTATCGTCCGGGTCCGCTCATCGGACTTGAGCCGGCGGAGCACCTCGATTCCATCGACCTTGGGGAGCTTCAAATCCAACAGGATCACCTTGGGGACGCCGTTGACTCGGCCTGCCGGCAAAGCTTCCTTGCGCAAACAGGAAGTCCAGCGCCTCCGACGCCATCCTTCAAGAGGATGCTCTTGCTCGGCCAAGCCGTGCTTCTTGAGGACCCGCGTGACAAGCTCCGCGTCGTTCGGGTTGTCCTCCACGATCACGATTTCGACTTCGCTGTCGTTCACCTGGCCTCTCCTTTCGGCAGGGTAAAGTAGAAGGTCGCTCCCTGGTCCACCGCGCCCTCCGCCCACACCCGTCCCCCGTGCCGCGTGACAATCCGCTGTACCAGGGCAAGCCCCACGCCCGTGCCCTCGAACTCCGTAACCGGCGTGCAATCTCTGGAAGACCCCGAAGAGCTTGCCGACATACTGCATGTCGAATCCCACGCCGTTGTCCTTGACGTAGTACGCGCCGCCACCGGAATCCGGCAGATAGCCGAACTCAATCGACGCCCGCACCTTGCTCTTGGTGAACTTGATGGCGTTGGACAGCAGGTTCACCAGCACTTGCCGCACCAGCGTGCCGTCTCCCTGGGCGGGCGGGACGGAGCCGATCCAGGGTCAGCACGAGTCTGACGTCCCGGCGTCAGCGCTGCCAGTTCGTCAAACACCGCCTGGGCCAGGGCCCCCATGTCGATGCGGGTGTCGGTCATCTGCTGGCGGCCCAGCCGCGAAAACGCCAGAAGGTCGTCAATGAGCTGGCCCATCTGATGGGCGTTGTCCTGGATCAGCCCGAGATAACGCTTGCCTTCGGCATCCAGCGGTCTTCGCCGGCGCGCAGATCCTCCATGATGGCCTCCGCGAACCCGCTGATGGCGCGCAGCGGGGCGCGCAGGTCGTGCGAAACCGAGTACGAGAACGCCTCAAGCTCCTTGTTGACGGTCTCCAGGAGCGATTTCGCCTGCTCCACTTCGGCTCGCTCAACCTCGATGTCCTCCAGCATGTTCATCAGGGCACGCTGCGTGTCGGCCAGCTTGCTCCGTTCCTCGTGCATGTCTTCCAGCAGGTTCAAGGTCGCCTTTTGAATCAGTTGGGAATTCCGACGCTCTTCGTCGAAATCCTCAAGGAGGTTCATCGTGGCCTGCTGAAGCTGCTTGAGCTTCGCCTTTTCCTCGTCGAAATCCTCCAGGATGTTCAAGGTCGCCTGCTGCGTCTCTTCGAGCGACTGAAGACGCTCGCGCAGGTTCCGCGATTCGGCAAACGATTCGGACTGGCAGTCGACGCATCGTCACGCTCCTTGCACGGCGACTTCCTCTTGAGTTGCTCGCATTCCCTCTTGAGTTCCTCGATTTCCTTCTTCAATTCCACCATCTTGAGTTCGCGTCCCACGGTCAGCTTCTGGAATTTTTCAAGCTCAGCCAGCCGGTCCAATTCCCTCCGGCGCTGCTCGGCCAGTTCTTCTTCGACCCTCTTTCGCGCCGTCACGTCACGCGCGGCGGCGAAGACGCCGATGCACGTTGCCGCGGGCGTCCTTGTAGACGCTGGCGTTGTAGAGCACGTCGGTGAGCCGCCCGTCCTTGTGGCGGATCGTCAGCGGATAGTCGGTGACGAAGCCCTTGGCAAAGACCTGCTGGTAACCTTCCCGGGCCTTCTCCGGCTCGGTGAAATAGTTGGAAAAGTCGGTCCCGATAAGCTGCTCACGGGGGACGCCGGTGACCTTGATCGTGGCCTCGTTCACGTCCGTGATCTTGCCATCGGCGCTGATAGTGACCAGGGGGTCCAGCGACGATTCGATCAGGCTTCGGGCGTATTGGGACGCCTGTTTCTGCGCCGTCACATCGCGTGCGGCCGCGAAGACGCCCAGCACGTTGCCGCTCGCGTCCTTGTAGACGCTGGCGTTGTAGAGCACGTCCGTCAGCCGCCCGTCCTTGTGACGGATCGTCAGGGGATAGTCGGTGACAAAGCCCTTGGCAAACACCTGCTGGTATCCTTCCCGAGCCTTCTCCGGCTCGGTGAAGTAGTTGGAGAAGTCGGTCACCGATAAGCTCTTCACGGGGCACGCCCGTAACCTTGATCGTGGCCTCGTTGACGTCCGTGATCTTTCCGTCGGCGCTGATCGTAACCAGCGGGTCCAGCGACGATTCGATCAGGCTTCGGGCATACTGGGACGCCTGCCGCAGTTGTTCCTCGGCCTGTTTCTTTTCCGAGATGTCGTTGCTCATCAGCAGATAGCCGATGGGCTGACCCGATGCGTCATTTCGGCGCGTGACGACAACGCTCGCCATGAAACGGGAGCCATCTTTCCTGACGCGCATGAACTCGCCTTCCGCCAGATCCCTTCTCGTAGGCCACTCGTCAGCATCTCGATCGACGGCTCCCGACTCGATGTCCTCGGGCGTGTGAAGCACGCTCGAATCCTGGCCGATGATCTGTTCCGCGGTATAGCCGTAGTTTCTCTGCGCCCCTTCGTTCCACGAGAGGATGCGGTGGTTGAGGTCTTTTCCGATAATGGAATACTTGGTGGAGCTTTGAAGAATGTTGTCGAGGAAGTTCTTGGTTTCGGCGAACTCACGCATGACGTTCTTGGATTCCGTCACGTCGCGTGCGGCGGCGAAGACCCCCAGCACTTTGCCGTTGGACGTCCTTGTAAACCGAGGCGTTGTAGAGGACGTCCACGAGCTTGCCGTCCTTGTGCCGGATCGTCAGCGGATAATCGGTGACGGATCCCTTGGCGAAAACCTGCTGATAACCTTCACGGGCCTTCTCCGGCTCGGTGAAGTAGTTGGAAAAGTCGGTCCCGATCAGCTTGTCGCGGGAAACGCCCGTGACCTTGATGGTCGCTTCGTTGACGTCGGTGATCTTGCCTTCCGGGCTGATCGTCACCAAGCGGGTCGAGGCTCGCCTCGATCAGGCTTCGGGCATACTGGGACGCCTGCCGCTGTTCCGTCACGTCGCGCGCGGCGGCAAAGACCCCCAGCACCTTGCCGTTGCACGTCGCGGTACACCGATGCGTTGTAGAGCACGTCCGTCAGCCGTCCGTCCTTGTGCCGGATCGTCAGCGGATAGTCGGTGACCGACCCCTTGGCGAACACCTGCTGATAACCTTCCCGGGCCTTCTCCGGCTCGGTGAAGTAGTTGGAAAAGTCGGTCCCGATCAGCTTGTCGCGGGAAACGCCCGTGACTTTCATGGTCGCTTCGTTGACGTCGGTGATCTTGCCTTCGGGGCTGATCGTCACCAACGGGTCGAGGCTCGCCTCGATCAGGCTTCGGGCATACTGGGACGCCTGCCGCTGTTCGTCCGCTGTCAAATCGAGCGGCAACCTCACGCTATCCTGCTCTTCGGTATTCATCCCGCTCATAACTCCCGCCCAGCTCGAGGATCGATGCCCCAGTGCGACCAAAACGCATTCAGTGTACTCGATCTTCGCTAGGACCGCGCCGTGCGAAGCACTCGCACAGACGAATTGGCGAAGCGGCGCACAATGCCGCCAGCTTATCAGCCAAACCGTTCGAGACAGAAGAGCTCTTGTGGCCACTCTCCGCGGGGCAACCACGACGGATTGGCGCAACGCAATCAGTCCCGTGGACCGACTGTTTACCGATAACTGGACCGCTCCTACGGCCGGGCACAACGTCAGCGCGTGGCCAAGTAAGCCGCGTCTCGCTGAATACTTCAGCGGACCGTATCCGGTTCAGGATAATGGCGAGACAAGGCGGATACAACTCACTTTTTTGATCTTCGATCTATACGCACGTAAGGGTAGTGCAGTAACACGTCTCGGAGCGGTTTCCTATCGTTCTCTGCGGCGCTCCATAAATTGCCGACCCATCGCCAGGAGGGGTGGCGAGCCGTAGAGCGACCGCCCCGAAGGAGGAATCCCGCCAACTTGTCCAGCTTCGCCGTCAACGTCGGTCGGCCTGCCGTGCCGCCGTTGCCTCGCGGTGATGCCAACTCTTGGACAGTTGGGCGGACAGGCGGTTGAAGTGACGAACGGATATGTTCCCCCCAGCCAGTCGAGGCAGTCGGAACATCGAAAGAGAACCCTTTGGGGATTCCACCGTATCGAAGAGTGCAGCGGCGGAATCCCCACGGTTCGAGTCGCTGGGTCACTGCCACCAGTCCGAAAATGGATCCTCATCGGTTAGAGTCGCTTAGAGACTTCTCACTCTTCAGGCGGAGGAAGAAGCGGAGGGACGTTGAGAAGCAGCGGTACGGAGGGGCTCGCGCGCACGTTCTGATGGTAGCGTTCAGCGCAGCAAAGCCTCGGGTTTTCTTGTGATTTCTTGGCTTTCCTGCAAGCCTGGCATCAAGAGCGCAAGAGAAAAGGCCAGACGTAACGCGTTGCTACGTCGGGCCTTACTTAGTCGGGGCGACAGGATTCGAACCTGCGACCTTCTGAACCCCATTCAGACGCGCTAATCCAGACTGCGCCACGCCCCGCACCGGCCGGTTTGCCACCGGCAGGCTTGAATCAAGACTTAGTATGGCAGATCGGGCCGCCGTTTGCAACGCCCCCTGAGAAGGCTCGGCCGCTGCCCCCGGAGACCCCAATTGCCGAATCGCCCGTGCCCGCTTGTCACGCGCTGCCCCCTATATACCAGGCTCGGAAGGCACAATGCTTGGGGCTGGGCCTAGTGCCGCTTGCTGCAAGGAGGTCGAAGCGTGCTTGCGTTTCGCCGATCAGTTGGTGCGGCAGTCCGGCAGCAAGGGCAACCCGGTGCTCGTGGGCCTCGATCCGCGTGCCGAGAGCCTTCCCGGATCGCTGATACCTTCTGGAGAGGGGAGCGAGACTTCGCGACATGCGGCGGGATACCGGCGGTTCTGCCGGGGGGTGATCGACGTGGTCGCCCCGCTGGTGGCGGCCGTGAAGCCGCAGGCGGCCTTCTTCGAGCAACTCGGGCCGGCAGGCATGGCGGCGCTGGCCGAGGTGATTCGCTACGCCCAGCGAACAGGGCCTGTTGGTGATTCTCGATGGCAAGCGGAACGACATCGGCTCGACCGCCACGGCCTACGCCCAGGGATACCTGGGCCAGGCCAGAGCCCTTGGGGGGCAGACGCCCTGACGGTCAGCCCGTACCTGGGCGACGACAGCCTCGAGCCGTTTGTCGAAGTGGCGGTCGAAGCGTGGTGCGGGGATCTTCGTGCTGGTGAAGACGTCGAATCCGGGCGGCGGGATGTTCCAGGACTTGTGCGCCGACGGCCGGCCGCTCTACGAGCACGTGGCGGCGCTATGTCGAGCGACTGGCCGAGGAGCACGGCGGCAAGTGCGGCTACGGGGCGGTCGGCGCCGTGGTCGGGGCGACCTATCCGGAGCAACTTGGCCAGCTCTGCGCGGCAGATGCCGCACACCTGGTTCCTGGTGCCCGGCTACGGCAGCCAGGGTGGAACAGCCCGCGACGTGGCCGCGGCCTTCGACGACCGCGGCACGCGGGGCGATCGTCAACAACTCCCGCGGCATCATCTTCGCCCACCGCGATCGGAAGTATGCCCAGCGCTTCGGCGCAGCGCGTTGGCAGGAGGCGGTCGAGGCGGCCACGCGCGACATGATCGACGAGCTGCGGCAGCAGACCACCGCCGGCCGATTGGCGCCGTAGGCGCCTATCCAGGATTCGTTGCAGCGATCTTCGTCCGCGAGGGGATTTCCGGGCCGCCGCTTTGCCATTAACCGGCGGTAATGAACTGCGCGTATCGGCGGGCAGCTTGGAAGCCGGATCGGCCGATGCGGCCGCATCCGCGCAAACCTGATGCAAGTGCGGCCGAGCAATCCGGCTGCCGATGCGCGCACGGAGGATCCAAACCGGATGAGAAACGGGAGCGGCGGACGGGCGCGCGGGGAATTGGGCGGGACGGGGAACGCGCATGAGGAGCGGAATCGCCGCCAGGCGCGCTACTGCCGAGATCGCGAACAGTAGCAGGTAGGCCTCGCGGCATTGGAGGAAGACGGCCAGCAACAGGCCGCCGCACACCGAACCGGCCAGCGTGGCCAACGCGTAGGCCAGATTGTAGTGCGTGAGCACGGCCACGCGCTCCTGGGCGGGAATCGCGTCGAAGAACAGTAGCAGCGTCGCCAGTTCGTAGGCGGCCCACGCTACGCCGGAGAAAATCTGGACGAAAACCAAGCAACCGAAGTGATCGGTGGCTACCCACAACGCGGAAACCGGAGCGATCGCCACGGCGCCGATCCACAACAAGCGGTGCGCGCCCACCGCTGGGCGACGCGTCCCAGCCCTGCCAAACAAACGACCTTGGCAAGGTAAGCGGTGGCGATGAGGATCACGTAGTCGGCGTATCCCAGGTCGAGGTGGCAAAGCATGTACGGGGTGAAGTAGGGGGCGGAAATCTGCACCGCGCCCTGCACCGCCACCAGGTAACGGACCAATCGGCGTCCGCTGGCGGCCGCGTGCGTTGGAGAGATGGAATCGTGCGGCGCTTGCTCTTCGCTGGGCGGCAGCGGTTCGCGCTGGACGCGAAGACAGCCGGCCGATACGACGCGGCTCGCCAGGGCGATCAGAAACAGCAGGGCAAAGACGACGAGGGGATATCCGGCTCGACTTCCCAGTTGCAGCGACACGCCGCCGACGACGAAGCCTGCCAGCAGGCTCGCCTGGGCCAGACGCGTGCGGCGGGCCATATAGCGGGCGCGAACGCGCTGGGGAACGAGCGTGCTCACCCATTGGTTCCATGCCGGTCCGCCCGCCAGGCCGCTGCCCCAGTACACGGCGACGACGGCAAACACGAGCCACGTGGACATGGCGCCGGTAAGAGCGGCCACCAACAAGGGAAGAAAGGAAAGGGCCTGCACCGCAGCACAGAGCACGACCCAGCGGCGGTACGATCCTAAACGCTTGATCCCGTAAGGCGCGGCCAGTTGCGCCACGGCGCCGAGCACCAAGGGGACCGTGCTCACCAGGCCGGAGGCCAACTGGTTGGCCGACAGCGCGAGCACGAAGGCGGGCAGGTACGTTTCACCGATGCCCACCATGACACTGGCTGCCGCCCCGTCGGCGGAGATTGCGCGAAGATCCGTGCGAAGCGCGTGCAAGGAAAATCCCCCGAACAGTGCCCCATTTCCCCCAGCGCCCGTGCGGGAGGCAGCGCGGTAAAACGACGTACCATATCGGCTGGCCGGGGCCGGATCTTTTCCCCACCGTCCGATTGGGTGTAGGGGAAATGAGGAAACGCACGTCGTCGCATTGCGCGGAGGAAACGGCCGCGCCGCCCGCCGTGGCCCAGGAGAGATGGGAGGACTAGGAAATTGACAGTGCCCTAGGTTCGGGCTACAAATAGGGACTTATCGGCGAGAGGGTTTCCGTGGCCCTCGCTGGCTGTGTCGCGGACGACGCAGCCAACCCGCCCCTGTGTGTTTCCCGAACTGGAGATTGCGACGATGTCGAAGCGGACGAATGCCTGGTTGCCGGCTTTGTTGTTGACCCTGGTTTGCGTGGCCCTGGGGGGCTATCTGGGCGCGGCCGAGTATCTCAGCGGCAAGGTGTGGCCCGAGCCGCGCGTGATCGAACCCGGCGATGCGACGCGTGCGCCGTCGGATGCGGTCGTGCTTTTCGACGGCAAGAGCCTCGCGCAATGGGAAGGGGGCGAGAAGTGGATCATCAAGGACGGCTATGCGATCGCCAACCAAGCCGCGATTCACACCAAGCAGGGTTTTGGAAGCTGCCAGTTCCACGTGGAATTCGCCACGCCGGAAAAGGTCGAAGGGGAAGGCCAAGGGCGCGGCAACAGCGGCGATCCTGCTGATGAACAACTACGAGATCCAGATCCTCGATTCGTACGAGAACAAGACCTACTTTGACGGCCAGTGCGCGTCGATCTACAAGCAGTGGCCGCCGCTGGTAAACGCTTGCCGCAAGCCGGGCGAGTGGCAGAGCTACGACATTGTCTTCGAGGCGCCGAAGTTCGACGCGTCGGGCAAGGTTTTGAAGCCGGCCTATATCACGGTACTGCACAACGGGATCGTGGTTCAGAACCACGCCGAGGTGCTGGGTTCGACGGCCTGGCACAAGCCGCCGCAATACACGGCCCATCCAGACCGCTTGCCGCTGCAGCTCTACTACCACGGCAACCCGGTGAAGTTCCGCAACATCTGGATCCGCGAGTTGGGCGAGATGAAGCCCCTGAAGGGCTGATCGCGTCAGGGACGGGCCTTGGCGCTGCGGCGCGCGAGTGCGCGGCAGGTACCCTCGATGCAAGACAAAACGGGGACGGGCACGCTCGCTCGAGGCAAATTCAAGGAGTCTCTCGCGAATCGCCGGGAGCCAGTTTCCGTTTTGTCAGAGTCTGTAAGCATCTTCCAGCAGAAAGGATCACCCCCGCCATGTCCGCTTCGCATTGCCGTTTGGTGCTTGTGGCCTTGACGCTTTTCGCCGGCATGCTGTCGTGCGCCAAAGCGCGGAAGGAGTCAGCCGCCGGCCCTTCGGCAAGACGGCCGACGGCAAGGCGGTCGATCTCTACACGCTCACCAACGCCAAGGGAATGCAGGCGACGATCACGAACTACGGCGGGATCGTGGTCTCGCTCGTCGTCCCCGATCGGGAAGGGAAGCTGGGCGACGTGGTGCTGGGCTTCGACACGCTCGACGAATACCTGGCCGGCCACCCGTATTTCGGCGCCCTGGTCGGGCCGCTACGGCAACCGCATCGCCCAGGGCAAGTTCACGCTCGACGGCCAGCAATACACGCTGGCGCAGAACAACAACGGCCAACACCTGCACGGCGGCGTGAAAGGATTCGACAAGGTCGTGTGGGCGGCCAAGGCCGTCGAGCCGGGCAAGACCGCCGACGGTACGAAGCGGCTCCCGGATTGGTGCTCTCCTATACCAGCAAGGACGGCGAGGAAGGCTATCCGGGCAACTCTCAAGGTTACGGTGCGCTATGCGCTGACGCGACGACAACGCACTGTCGATCCGTTACGAAGCCACCACCGACAAGGCCACGCCGGTCAACCTGACGAATCACTCGTATTTCAACCTTGCCGGCGGAGGCGAGGGCGACATTCTCAAGCACGTGCTCACGCTCAACGCCGACCGGTTCACGCCGGTCGACAAGGGGCTGATCCCCACGGGCGAGCTGCGGCCGGTCGAGGGAACGCCGATGGACTTCCGCAAGCCGACGCCGATCGGCAAGCGCATCAACCAGGAGGACGAGCAACTCAAGTTCGGCGGCGGGTACGATCACAATTTCGTGTTGACCGACCAGGCCGCCACGACGCCGGAGAAGCCGCGCCTGGCCGCCCGCGTCGTCGAGCCGACGACCGGGCGGATGATGGAAGTGTTGACCACCGAGCCGGGAGTCCAGTTCTACAGCGGCAATTTCCTCGACGGCAGCAACGTGGGCAAGGGCGAGAAGGCCTACAAGCACCGTTACGGCTTCTGCCTGGAAACTCAGCATTTCCCCGACTCGCCCAACAAGCCGACCTTCCCTTCGACGATTCTCGAGCCGGGCAAGAAGTATCAGACGCAAACGGTCTACCGCTTTTCCGTAGCACGCCCCAAGGCCAAGGGCAAGTAAGGGCCGCTTCCCAATAGACCAAACCTGCTGCACGCGCGGTCGCACGCATTCGGTCCCTAACGGCACGCCCGCGGAGCGCAGCCACGGGCGCAGGATCGGCGCATGCCTGAGCACGGCAACGGGCGCGAATGGCGAAAGCACCGCGCTTGTCGCTGCTCCGACCGTGCCACTTTGCGCAAAAGAAAGGGCTGCCATGCCGGTTCGATGGGACGTCGTCTGGGGCGCGTGCTTTTGGGCTTCGATCGCCGCGTGCGCAGCGGAGGGTCCGCGAGTCACGCACGTGGCCACAGTTGCCCCGGACGTGCTGGGAATCACGATCGAGACCGGCCAGGTGATCAAGGGGCGGCAGGTGCCCTACACGAAGCAGCCGGGTGACGCGATCGACGAGAGCCAGGCGCGCGCACCGCTCTACGTGCGGCGGGGCGGGCGCACCCTCGGGGCCCTGGTGGGAGCGCGTCGTGAGTTGATCTGGCTTTTCGAAGAAGTGCACGGAGGCGGACTCGACACCGCGTGGGCCTCGAAACCCGAGAGCTACCGGATCGAGTCGGCCGACGACGAGCAGTACCGCCGGCCGGCGACTCCCTTGGCGGTGCACCGCAAGTCGAAGCCGACCGACATGGCGCAGGTCGACGTCTGGCGTTTCGAATTTCCCATGCGGCACGTGATCTACCTCAAGCTGCGCGCGCCGCTGCGTTTCGGCGCGCAGTACACGATCCGCTTTCCGGGCGGCGGCTTGCCGGACTACGACTACCGCCACAATCCGGCGAAGAACCGGAGCGAGGCGGTACACGTGAACCAGCTCGGGTTCCGGCCCGACGATCCGGCGAAGCGCGGGTACCTCTCGTGCTGGCTGGGAGACGGCGGCAAACTCGACTATCCGGAGAACCTGCGGTTCGCGGTGCTCGAAGATACCTCGGGCAAGAAGGTCTTCGAGGGGAAGGCGATTCTGGGGCACGCATATTCGGCGCGGGAGGACGCGGCGGGAAAAAACCACAACCGGGTCAACATTTACTATCTGGATTTCGGTTCTCTGGCGAAGCGGGGGCAATACCGCGTTTGCGTCGAGGGTGTCGGTTCGAGTTATTCCTTCGCGATTGCGCCGGACGCGTATCGCGAACCGCTTCGCGTGTCGCTGCGGGGCTTCTACCATCAGCGCAACGGCATTGCCCTGAAGCCGCCCTACGCAACCTTTGACCGGCCCCGGGCGTTCCATCCCGACGACGGGGTGAAGGTTTTCCACTCCGATTGCCCGTTGTTGGACAGCGGCAACGGCTTGAACGCGAAGAAGACCGACCGAGACAACTTCGGCAACCTGGTGCGGGGGAAGACCGACCGGATCGTGGCCAACGCCTGGGGCGGCTACTTCGACGCCGGCGATTGGGACCGCCGCATTCAGCATCTGGCCGGGGCGCGCCTGCAACTGGAGCTTGTCGAACTGTTTCCCGCCTACTTCGAGAAGCTGGAGTTGAATATACCCGAGTCGGGCAACGCCCTGCCGGACGCGGTGGATGAGGCGCTGTGGGGGCTGGACGTCTATCGGCGAATGCAGACACCCGACGGCGGAATCCGCGGGGGGATCGAATCGGAAGAGCATCCGCGCGTCGGCGAGTGCAGTTGGCAGGAGTCGCTGACGGTCTTGGCCTATGCGCCCGACCTGTGGTCGAGCTACGTGTATGCGGGTGTGGCGGCGCGCGCGGCCGTGGTGCTCGCGTCGCGCAACCCGGAGCTGGCGCGAGAGTATCGGCAAAGCGCCCTCCGCGCCATGCAGTGGGCGGAATTGCAGTGGGCCAAGAGTAAGGACACGCTGCCGCACGACGTGCGCGACGCGAGGAACCTGGCCGCGCTGGAGCTTTTCCGGCTGACGGGCGAGGGGGCATGGCACGAGGTATTTCTGGCGACCAGCGCCTTTCGCGATCCTTCGCAGGGAGTCTTCGTGTGGCAAAGCCACGACCAGCGCGAGGCGGCATTCCTCTGCGCACGGCTCGAGCAGCCGGGGCTCGACGCGAAGGTGCAGGCCAACGCGCGCACGGCGCTCGTGCGCGAGGCCGAGGCGCTGGCCCAACGCGTGCGGTCGACGGGGTTCAATTGGGCCAATATCAACGAGTACGGACCGGTGGGTGTGGGTACGCTCACCACGCCACAGTTGATCCCGGTTCGCGCACATTATCTCACTCGCGATGCGAAGCATCTGGAGACGGCGGTGCTGGCGGTGCAAAGCGGCATGGGGGGCAACCCGGTGAATCTCTGCTATACCACCGGCCTCGGGCACGATTGGCCGCGCAATCCGCTGATCGTTGACTGTCGCCGCGTGGGGTTGCCGGTCTATCCGGGCATTACGGTCTACGGCCCGATCAACCCCGAGCAGGGAAAGGGAGACTTCGCGCAAAAGCTCATCGAGCCCGCGGTGTATCCGGCGGTGGCCACGTGGCCGACCACGGAGGCCTTCTTCGACGTTTTCCTCCATCCGATCGTGTGCGAGTACACGATGATGGAGACTCTGGCGCCGACGGGCTATGTCTGGGGCTATCTCGCCGCGCACCCCTAGCGAACCATCCCGCAGACGCAACCCCGCAAGCGTGCCTCGCGGTGGCGTGTTTCCACGGCTCGGCCCCGATGCGCACTCAGTCCAGCGGCGTGTCATGCCGGGCCCGCGGCTAGAATTTCCAGTAAGGATTCCAATAATACGAAAATGGGATTCCTCGTGCTTTCGCCGGATCGATCGGGCATCACGGGCTCCGAGGTACGCCGGCGGGCGGACGCGGGCCGGTCGACCGCCTTTTCTGAAACAGGGACTTTCGCGGTGCGGCGAGTGCGGCGCCGCTTTCGCAGCGGAGGCGGGCCGGGAGGTGGGAGATAGGGGCAACGAAGGCTCGGATGCGTGCGAGGTACATTGATCGCAACGAGTTTTGAGCGGGTAATCGGCTCCTCAAGGTGGCGCCAGCCGCGGAACTCCGCGCTTTTGAGCCACAGGCCCCAGGCGCGGAGCTTGCGGTCCAAAGCGCGCTTCGAGCGGCGCATGGCCGCGCGGGCCGCGCGGATTGCGCGGCGGAGCCACCGGGATTGGCTGGTGCGTTTCTGGAGGAACGCGAGCAAGGCTTCGACCGCTTTACGCAAGGGCTTGCTGCGGCCGAGATAAAGCGACTGCTGGGAGCCGTGGTGACGGAAGGCCAGTCGTGCATAGGGGCCGAGCTTGCGGCCGGCATAGTAACGCCAGCCCTGGACGATGGTGCCCGAGCGGGCGAAGAACTTGCGGCGGGCGCGGAGGAACCCGCTGATATGCTCGTAGCGCGCACGGTCGCGCGGCGCGAGGGCATCGGCTTGGGCTGCAAGATCGGGAGGAAGGGTCGGGCGCGGGGTGAGGCTGGGGAAGTCATGCAGGGATCGAGTGCGGCGGTTCGGGGAAGTGCGCGGTGGTTGCGGTTGTTTTTCATAGGAGGGGACTCAGTCTCGTGCGGGCCAATGGGGAGCGAAACGAGGTTTTTGGTCAACGGGGGTCATTTTTTCCAGGGTATCCACCGCTGGTGAGGGAGTTAGGTGGAGGGGACAGGAGGCAGCACGGAGTGACGTGCGGGAACAAGAGACCGAGGCAACGCAGGGTGGCAGGGAGGAACGAGGTACATGAGGGTTTTACCACGAAGGAGAGAGGTTTCAGCACAAAGACAGAAAGGCACGAAGGAAGACGGTTGGGGTAGAGGGGTCGTGGTAGGGGCGGGACGGGTGTCAGCCCAGTTGGATGCGAATGGGGGCAGTCACAATAGGGGCAACCACAAAGGTTGCCCCTATCCGAGGTTGCAGTGAGTAGAAGCCACAAGACGGTCGTGGCGAGGCAACGCGAGGGTTCCAGCAGGTTTCTTACGATAAATCATGGCCCGATTTCAAGGTCGGTTGGTGGGCCATTTTTGGCGAGTGTTCAGTGTTCAGTGTTCAGATGGGGTGCGGGTGGGGAAGCTGTGTGTGCCGGGAGGCGCACACGGTAAAGGGTTTCACCACGAAGGAAAGAGAGCCACACCGCGAAGGCGCGAAGGACGCGAAGGAAGACAAGGAAGACAGGGAAGGAGCGGATGTGAGGCGGGGAAGCCCGTGGTGGCGGTTGCAGGGAAGGTGTTGGCGCGAGTTGTGTTGGATTTACCACGAAGGCACAAAGGCACGAAGGAAGACAGAGGGCAGGGGAGGAATACGGAGAGTTAGTTTTGTCGGTCTTGACGCGGCGAGCCGCCGCGTCTACGGATCGGCAAGCTCGCGCAACTGCTTTTTAGCGGAGCATTTGAGGCAAAATCGAAGGCGCGTGGCGAGACAGGGGGATGCCATGTACCTGTTGCAGGACGGAGGTTCGTTTCCTTATGCTATGCCGAGAACCCACCCTTGGATTAGCATTAGACCACCCGCGAGGCAAAAGAGCGATTGGCGCAACGCGGCGTAGGGTGCCGCGGGGGCCCGGCGCCGGCTGTCTGCTTCTCGAGATTGTGATATCATGGGGGCCGGACGGGGCTGGCCTCGACCAAGGTGAGAACTCGCAAACCGGACGATGCGCCATCCCCGGGGGCAGCCCTCATTCGCAAGTCCCACCTCTTTGATGAGCACTTTGCTTCCACTCGCTCCAAAAGGATTCCACACCATGTCAAACAATTGCCAAACCACCCGTCGTCGATTTCTGCAGGGTGTTGCGGCCGCCGGCGCCGCCAGCATCCTGCTCCCGTCGGCCAGCCGGGCCCTCGGCTATCAGTCGGCCAACGCGCGTCCCGTCTTCGCGACGATCGGCCTTCGCAATCAAGGCTGGGCGATCACCTCGAAGACGATTCCGTTCGCCGATTTCGCGGCCTTGGCCGATGTCGACGCGAAGGTGCTGGCCGAATACGTCGAGAAGACGGAAAAGAAGCAAGGCAAGAAGCCGGACGCCTACAAAGACTATCGCAAGATCCTCGATCGCAAAGACATCGACGCGGTGATGATCGCCACGCCCGATCACTGGCACACGAAGATCGCGGTCGAGGCGATGCAGGCCGGCAAGGACGTCTACTGCGAAAAGCCGCTCACGCTGACGATCGACGAAGGGAAGTTGATCGAGAAGGTCGTCAAGAAGACCGGCCGGGTCTTCCAGGTCGGCACCATGCAGCGGACCGAATGCGACCAGCGCTTCCTGCAGGCGATCGCCCTGGTCAAGCACGGACGCATCGGCACCGTCAAGAAGGTGACCTGCGGCATCAACGGCATGAAGCCTTCGCCGTCATTCCCGTGGCGCCGGTTCCCGAGGGACTCGATTGGGATTTCTGGCTCGGCCCGGCGCCCAAGGTCGACTATCGAGCGCTGCCCGAGATGCGCAAAGGCTACGGCGGCGGCGTGCCGCTCTACAGCAACTGCCACTACTCCTTCCGCAACTGGCACGAATACTCGGGCGGCAAGCTCACCGACTGGGGCGCCCATCACGTCGACATCGCCTGCTGGGCGCTCGGCGCCACCGACACCGGCCCCAGCAAGGTGACGCCCCTCGAATACACCTTGGGCTGCGAGTACAAGAATGGCTACCCGGTCGTGCACGATCGCTACAACGTCGCCACCGAATTCACGATCCGCGTCGACATGCCCAACGACGTGGAGATGATCATCACCAGCGAAGGCGACAACGGCATTCTCTTCGAGGGGACCAAGGGCCGGTTCTTCGTCAACCGCGGCAAGATCACCGGCACGCCGGTCGAGGAACTGAAGGACAACCCGCTGCCGGAAGGAGCGATCGAAAAGGTCTACGGCGGCCAGATCCCCGCGAACCACAGCGTCAATTTCATCGAGTGCGATGAAGTCGCGGAAGCAGCCGATCTCGGACGTCTGGTCGCACAACCGGATGCTCGAAATCTGCCACCTTTCGAACATCGCGATGCGTCTGGGCCGAGAACTGAACTGGGATCCGGTCAAGCGAGAAATCATCGGCGACGCGGAGGCCAACTCGTTCCTCGCCCGCGAAAACCGCAAGGGCTAC
Organism: Pirellulales bacterium; assembly: GCA_963736495.1. GTDB lineage: Bacteria > Planctomycetota > Planctomycetia > Pirellulales > Thermoguttaceae > CAVTPL01. The sequence continues at coordinate 682,453 of CAVTPL010000007.1, forward strand.
GAGATCAAGGCGTAGAACGCGGCCCTGCGTCACACGCGGGACACCAACGCGAGCCACTGGCGTACATCGCCAGTGGCTCGTTTCGTTGTTGCAGACGAAGGGAGGGAAGGGGGAAGGGGATGTGAGCCGGGGAGACGCCCGCGGTGGGCGTTGCAGGGAAGGTGTTGCCACGAGTTGCGTTGGATTTACCACGAAGGCACAAAGGAACGAAGGAGGAAAGGGAAGGGGGGATCCGAGGGCCCGCCCAGCCGGCGTGAACGCCGGCCCTAAGAGCCGCTGCGCGGCCGAAAGCCCGTGAACGGGCCTCAGGCCAGTTGGGAAAGCGGATGTGTTTGCCAGCAAGGTGAGAGTTGGGTGCGAGTACACCGCGGAACGTCGGGCTGAAAACACGAGAGGATTCACCGCCAAGGCGCGAAGAGGCGAAGGAAGTCAAGGAGGGAGCGGATGTGAGGCGGGGAGACGCCCGCGGTGGCCGTTGCAGGGAAGGTATTGCCACGAGTTGCAGAGGATTCACCACAAAGTCACGAAGACACAAGGGAGGAGAGGGAAGGGGGGATCCGAGGGCGGGCCCAGCCGGCGTGAACGCCGCCCCTAAGAGCCGCTGCGCGGCCGAAAGCCCGTGAACGGGCCTCAGGCCAGTTGGACGAAGGGGAGATCGCGGAATCGGACCGGGCGACGGGATTGGCTGCGGGATACCGGTTTGCGGACGGCAGGTCAACACACGGTTTAGAACTTATCCCAGAACTGCCGCTGCGGCTCTGTGCGGCCGGAGCATCGCAGCGCCTCCCAAGGTTCTGGGATCGGCTCCTAGGCAAACGACAGGCTGTAGAAAGTGTTGTAGCCCGGCTTGGCGAACACGTGCACGTAATACGTGCCGGAGGCAAGGCGGTAGACGCCGCGCGAGGGCTGGACGACCGTGCCGCGCGAATTGACGATCTGATACCGCGCGGCTCCCGCGGCCGTCAGTCCGGGCCGCCCAGGCAAATGCAAAGCGAGTCGTGGTGGAGAGGTTGAAGCGGTAGTAGTCGTGCACGTTGAGCTCGCCCACCCAATTCGACAGTGCCGAGCCATAAGTGATTCGCGTTGCCGTGGTGCGCGCGTTGCCTCCTTGGTCCGGGGTGACGAAGAGGTTGCGCATCCTGCCCCGGTTGTCGTAAACATATCGCATCGAGAGCGGGACCCAGTGCCCCTGCATGAGCGTCGCGTGGATCGTCCCCTCGAACCCGGAATTGGCATACCAAGGAGGCGCCGTGGTATCGGTTCCCAGGAGGCGATCGAGGTCGAACAGACGGCTTACGGCGTTGCTCTCTCCTTGGTTCTGTTCGACGAGCGAAGTGAAGAAATCGACGGCCGCGCTGTGGGCGGCGATGGAACTTGCGCCGCCGCAGCGCACGCTGAAAGCCGCGTCGGCGGTCTTGGCATAGGCATCGGACCCGAGGAAGCTCGAATCGAAGGCCCATGCCTTGGTGGAGTACTGCCGGTAGTTCATCGCGCTGCCCCGGTAGAGGCTGGTGGTCTGGGCAGGTTCGAGGGCGACGATCGACTGGACGTCCTTGGAGGTTGCTGCTTTGAGGTGCCGCGCGATTTCGCCGGCCAAAAGCGCGCCCCAGCTATGCCCCACGAGGTTGAGGTTTGCCGGATCCATACCGGCATTGACGAGGTAGGTGGCGGCCCAGGGGGCCACGCGGGAGATCCATCGCGAGCCTTCGAGGCCGAGGCTGCCGACGTTGTCGGCCGCACCTTCGCGCCAATCGAGGGTGAGCACCTGATCGTCCGGGCGGTAGCCGTCGATGGCTTGCGCCAGGTGGCGGATGTTCTCAGCCTCGGGACTGCTGATGCGGCCGTGGATGACGAGAAAGGTCGACGCGTCGGCGCGGAGCGGCCCGGCATCGTTCCACGACGCGATCTCGACCTCGATGTGATCGCGGAGCGTCGAACGAGGCCGAGTGCCGCGGACCACGCCGGTGAAGTCCGCGGAGCGGTCGATTTCGAGCACGTAGGTTCCGAGGGCTTCACTGGCGCCATGGCCGTCGAAGTCGTAATCCCCCGGATCGCTCACCACGATCTTCCACGAACCGCTCTGGGAAGCGATCCAGTCGAGCTCGTATTGGCCCGATCCCGGCATCCATGCCTCATTGGTATCGACGAGGACACCCGAAGGATTGTAGACGCCGATGGCCGGATGCAACGCGCCGGCGTAGAGGCCGGCCGTTTCGCGGAACCATGGGTACGTGGGATCGGCGTCGATCACGACGTGGTCGCCCTCGCCGACTTGGAGGGCGAAGAAATCGAGGTCCGGCGCGTCGGACAGACTTCCTTCGACGATATAACACGACGCCGGAGGAAGCGACTGGGCCGCAGCGAGCGTGTTGTTGGGTTCGGTCTCGCTCTGGATCGGGATATGCGGGCCTTCGACGGCGATTTCGAGTTCGTACGGGCCGATCGTCTCGCGGGCGCGCACGACGAACGAGTGAAAGTCGACGTCGGTGCGTGATGCGAGCGTGCCCGTCACCTCGCTCTGGAACTGCCCGGGCATGGCCTGTGCGGAGTTGCGCGAGTCGTTGGGCTCCACCTCGGCGACGAGGGACAGCAGGCTACGGTCTTCGAGGGTTTCGAAGCGGCAACGCCGCGTGCGCAGGGCACGGCGCGATGAACTGGGACGATCCGACGTGCGTTGGCGACGCATGGCTGGCTCCTCCAAGGCTTGGGGGCAACCGATTCGAGAGACCCTACCCATTCTCACGGTCGAGAGCAGATCACCCGTATCCATTGTCCCCGTTCGCGGCGAAAACGGGACGTGCCCGGTTCTGCCAGGGAATAGGTTCATTATTCGGCCTGTAAGCGTTCACGCACGGGACAGCCACGCTGAGCGGCCGCGTTTCCCACCCGCTCGTGGGTAATGGGCAACCATTTTGAAGCGGCGAGACGCCGCTTCTACGAGTTTGCCCTGTGAACGGTTACGCTGTAAGCGTTCACGCGCACGGGACAGCCAATTCTGCACCGCCTGTCAATAACCCGCTCAGCCCCGTCGAGAACCCGCTCGGCGCTAGCGAACTTCGCGCTGACACTGCGCCCACACGGCGAGCTTTTCGCGAAAGATCTTCACGTTGTGGCGGATGTCGACGGGCAGGGAGGGATGCAGGAGGAGCAGTTGGATGGTGCGTGAGGGGACTGGCTTGACCGAGCGGGCGAATCTCTTCCAGAAGGCGACGGCGGTCGTCCGCGGTGCGGGGCCAGTGCCCGGCATGAGGCTCGAGCACGATGACCGGTCGTTGCTGGCCGGGCTCGCCCAGGCCCACCAACGCCGAGCGGAAGATCGCCGGGTGCTGATTGAAGATCGCTTCGCAGGGAATGGTGTACATGGGACCGGCCGCGGTGCGAACGCGATGGGCCACGCGTCCGCAGAACCAGAATCGATCCTTGTCGTCGAGATAGCCCGCGTCGCCGAGGCGGTGCCAGAATCGCGAGTCATCGGCAATCTTCGCCAGGACGTTGGCTTCGGGGCGCGTGAAGTAGCGACGCGTGACGACGGGTCCGCGGACGATGATTTCGCCGATCTGGCCGGGGGGCATTTCTTCAACGTCGTCGAGGGTGGGGATCGGGCCGTCGGTAATGCGGACGACTTTCCACTCGATGCCGGAGAAACGGCGGCCGACGCAGACGCCGCCGCCTTGGCGCATGTCGCGCCGCCGTTTCGCCCAGCACCTCGGTGGCGGAGATCGAGGCCACAGGGAGCGATTCGGTCGCGCCGTAGGGAGTGTGGACGTCGCCTTCGGGATGGATGCAGGCCTTGGTGCGTTCCAACACGTCAAGCGGCACGGGAGCGCCGGCCGAGAGCACGCGGCGAAGCGTGGGCAGGCGCGTCGCCGCGCAACTCGCAGTAGCGCGCCGACGCGGTTCCAGATCGCGGGAGAGCCGAAGGCTTGGGTGACGTTCCAGTCGCGAGCGGCTTCGAGGATCTTGGCGGGGTCGACGCGCGGGCCGGCTCGGATCCATGTCGGGGATGACGGCGGTCACTCCCATGGCGCCGTTGAAGAGGCCGAAAAGGGGGAACGCCGGCAGGTCGATTTCGCCCGGCACGATCCCGTAGAAGTCGCGGATGGCGTCGACCTGGGCGTCGAAATTTCCGTGGGTGTAGAGCACACCCTTGGGCGGGCCGGTGCTCCCCGTCGTGAAGATGATCGCGGCGGGATCCTCGGCCGACGTGGGAGCGAGTTCGTCGCCGCGTCGCGGCCCGGCGCGAAGGTCATCGAGCGTGGGCCCGCCCCAGAACCAGCGGCGACCCACGGTCACGTTGTAGCGCGCCTTGGGGAAACGGCGGCGGAGGAGCGTGCGCAGAGCATGGGCCAGGGGAATGGCCACGAATCCCTCGGGCTCGGCCTCGGCGAGGCAGCGGATGAGGTTGCGGCGGCCCATTCCGGGGTCGATCAGAATCGTAACGGCGCCGGCCTTGAAAAGCGCGAACACCAGGGTGACAAAATCGATTCCCGGCCGCACCAAGAGGGCCAATCGCGTGCCCGGTGAGACGCCGAGATTCCACAGTCCGCGCGCGATGCGGTCGCTCTGTTCGTCGAGTTGTTGAAAAGTGACGTGGCGGTAGCGCCGTTTTCCCTGGCGGTCATAGCCCAGGGGCTCGACGACGGCGACGGCGCGGGGCATGCTCTGGGCGACGCGGCGAAGGCGAGCGGCGACGTTGACGACGGCGGAGAGGGGATCGGAAGCGGACACGGCGGGACCGGGCGATGTGCTGGACAAGCGGGGCAGTCTACTCTGCGGCGCGCTGGTCGACAAGGCTTAGCAGGGAGTCGAGCACCCACGCCGGCGCGCCGGCGGACCGCGCGGCGGGCCGCGCGATGCGGAGCGTTTCGCGGCAAACCGGGATCACCGCGTCGATGAGCAGGGCCCTCGATTGAGGCCCGCATTGCCCATGAAGGCCGGGCGGCCAGGGGAACTGGGGGATCGTGAGCCGTTTCGGCTCGCTATCCGGCAAGGATCGCGAACATTGACTGCGCCGGCATCAATAATGCTCGGGGAGGTGGGCCGACGCAACCCCGTGTGCCCGATTGCCCACTCGCGGCCCGCCGTTAGAATTCTCCAGACGCGCTGCCCCTCATCGTTGTGGTGTCGATGTCCATTTTTTGGGTACTTTAGCGGGCAGGAGACGGGCAATTGTTTAGCTGGACCGTGGAGAATTACGTCAAGGCGATCTACAAGATCTCTCACGGCGAGCCCAACCACCGGGTAACGACCGGGCAGTTGGCGGCCGAAGTGAATGTCTCGCCGGGCACTGTGACCAGCATGCTGAAAACGCTCGACGAGCATGGCCTTGCGACCTACACCCCCTATGAGGGCGTGCGATTAACCGAGACGGGTCGAACGCTGGCCTTGGACGTGGTGCGGCGACACCGCCTGATCGAGTTGCTCTTGGCGGAAGTGCTGGGGGTGGGCTGGGACGAGGTCCATGACGATGCGGAGCGGATCGAGCATGTGGTAAGCGAGCGGCTGATCGAGCGGATCGACGATTACCTGGGACACCCTCGTTTCGATCCGCACGGCGATCCCATCCCGCGGGCCGATGGAACGTTGCCCGAGCAGCCCACGGTGAGCCTGGCCGAATGTGGCCCGGGCACGATGGTTCGCATCGCCCAGGTGACGGATCAGTCGGGCGAATTCCTCCGTTATCTGTCGGCCTGCGCGCTGGCGGTGGGCGCGGAGGGGGAAGTGCTGGTCAACGACGCGGGCAGTGGGGAGGCAAGCGTCGAGGTCGATGGGCGTCGGACGACGCTCGCTCGCGAGGCGGCCGAGCGGGTTCGAGTGGTTGTGCTCACGCCGCACGAGCCGCGCGAGGAGGGCGGCGAGCCCAACCACATCGCGGAGTACGCGCAGGCCCGGTCGGGATAGGGAAAGGGCCGGGCCACGGGGGAGACGGCTCTGTTTCGCCCTTGCTCGGGGGGGCAGGGGCCGCTATCATCGTCGCGGTTTCCTCTGGCTAGCCTAAGGTCTGCCGAGCGACCGATGATGGGCCCCGAATTCGATCCTCCCCTGAACGCCTGCCCGTTGTGCGCGCATCCCAATCCGCGGCCGTTTGACCGCGACTTCCGCGGCGTACGGATCGCGCCTGCGCGGCGTGCGGGGGAAAGTTCATGAATCCCCAATACACCGACGAGTACCTGGCGGCGTTTTACGCGGACTACATTGCCCCGGCCAGTCCGTTCGATCCGGCCGTACTGGCGATCGGCGTGCGCCGCCGGCACGAAATCCTCGAGCAGATCGAGGCCCAGATCGGTACAGGCCGCTTGTTGTGCATCGGTTGCGGGGACGGTGTGGAATTGGCGGTGGCGCACGAGCGAGGCTGGAAGGCCGAGGGATACGACGTGGACCGGGCTACTACCGAGCGCGTGGCACAGACCCTCGGCGTGCGAATCCATAGCGGCCCGTTGACTCAATTGGCGTTGTCGCCCGAAAGCTTCGATTGCGTCTATCTCGACCAGGTGATCGAGCACCCCAAGGACCCGATGGCGTGCCTGTGCGTGGCGGACCGACTTCTGCGTACCGGCGGGGTGTTGTTGGTGGCGTGTCCCAACATCATGTCGGTGGCTTCGATGGCCAAGACATGGCTGGGGAAGCTGGGGCTGAAGCGGAGGCGCGGGAAGCACTACGATACGCAGCACCACTTGTTTTATTATTCGCCGCGCGTGCTGGGCCGGATACTGGAAAGCCGGCTGGGACATCGTATCGTCCGCTGCGAAGGGGACCCCTTGATCTGGCGAAGGGACTACCCGGGATCCCTGCGCCGCTGGTTCTGCCGGCGATGGGCTTGGCTCGACTCGAGCTTCCTGGTGCTGAGCCGCAAGCCCCTGGTCCGCGGGATGGTCGGGAGGAGTGAGGCCTTGGAGCCCTCGCACGCAGGCCCCGAGGCACATGCGCTATGGGAAGCGGCGGTGTGAGCGGCTGCCGAGGGAGGCTGGAACGAACTGGAAGACATTCCTTCACGCTACCTTCCCTCTTTTTGGGGATCTGCTAGAATCTCTTTGGTCTTCCTACCCCTTTGACGATTCGCGGGCCGGGGGATAAAAAAGGGTATCAACCCGGGACGGCGTCGCATGAGGGGCCCCTACAATGGGGAGCTGTGAACCTGGTCAGGGGCGAAAGCCAGCAGCCATAAGCAGTCGACCTCATGTGTGGTGGGCCTCTCATTCGGCGCCGTGGGGGCTGGGATCCTCGCGCGGGCGGTCGCGGTGCCGGAGGGCGAAAGGTTGCTTCGGGGGGCGTCGGGCTACCGAGTGTCGCGCGGGGCCCGCACCTTCTCTTCCTCTTCTCTGGATGGCTTGCCCGAGTAATTCGTTTCGGGGCGGACGCAGCGCATGAATGCATCCAAGCAGCGCGAAGCTGCGGCCGAATACGTTGTCGTTGCACGCCGCTACCGTCCGCAGTCGTTCGACGAATTGATCGGCCAGGAGCACGTCGCACGCGCGCTGACCAACGCCATCAGCACTCACCGCGTGGGGCACGCGTATCTGTTCACCGGTGCGCGGGGAGTGGGAAAGACCTCGGCCGCACGCATTCTGGCCAAGGCCCTGAACTGCGAGCCGGGCCCGACGCCCACGCCCTGCAATGCCTGCGACATCTGCCAGAGCATCAGTTCGGGCGACGACGTCGACGTGCTGGAGATCGACGGGGCGAGCAATCGCGGGATCGACGAGATCCGCCAGTTGCGGCAGAACGTGAACGTGCGTCCCAGCCGCGAGCGGTTCAAGGTCTACATTATCGACGAAGTGCACATGCTCACGCGCGAGGCCTTCAACGCGCTGTTGAAGACCCTGGAAGAGCCGCCGGAGCACGTCAAGTTCATCTTCTGCACCACGGAGCCGGGGAAGATCCCGATCACGATTCTCTCGCGCTGCCAGCGCTTCGATTTCGCCGGGATCGAGACGGCCTCGATCGCCGCACGGCTGCGGCAAATCGTGGAAGCAGAGGGGGTCGAGGCGGAGCCGACGCTCTGGCGACTTCTCGCCCGTCGCGCCGACGGCTCGATGCGCGACAGCCAGTCGCTGCTGGAGCAGTTGCTGGCCTTTGCCCCTGGGCGAATCACGGTCGCCGACGTGAACCGGATGCTGGGGACGGCCGGGGACGAGCGGCTGGCCGAGTTGCTGGATCGCCTGGCGGCGCGGGACACTGCCGCCGCGCTTGCGCTGGTCGACGCCGCGGCCAAGGAGGGCGTGGACCTGGGGCAGCTTCTGGAGCAACTCCTCGCGTATCTCCGCGATTGCATGGCAGCGGCGGTGGGCTGTCCCGGGGAAATGTTCCTGAGCGCATCGCCCACTTCGTGGCCCAACATCCTCCAGTCGGCGGAGCGTTTGGGACTGGAGACGGTGCTGGCGGCGATGCAAATCCTCGACCAGACGCTGGCCCGGCTGCGTTCGACGATGCAGGGGCGAATCCTGGTGGAACTGGCCTTGGTGCGGCTATGCCAACTGGAAGCGATGGCGGCCCTGCCCGAGTTGATTGCGGAGCTTCGCAGCGCAGCGCCGGGTTCGCAGGACGCCGGCCAGGACCGTCCCCCGGCCGCCACGGCGCCGCGAGGCGCTCACCGCGCCGGGCGGAAAAAAAAACGACATAGTGCAGGCTCAGGCCCCTGAGCATCGAAGCGATCCGCCCAGCGTGCCCGGGCGAACGATCCCTCTTACGGAGGAAAACTCGCGGGATATCTGGGGGCAAGTGGTAGCGCGGTTGTCGGGACTGATTGCTGACCACGCAAAGTACTTTACGTCGCATAGCAATTCCTGCGCCAAACCGACTGGTTATTGGCTTCAAGCAGGAGTATACTTTCTCAAGGTCGGTGTGCTCGTCGGCGGACCAGAAGGCCCGTTTGGAGCAAGTGCTGGCCGAGTTGACGGGGCAACGCGTGCAATTGGAGTTCGAGTTGCTCGAGGATGAGCCGGGGGCCAACGTGGCCGGGCCGCCTCGGGCAATGACGCCGCTGAAGCGGCTTGCCCAGGTGGCCCAGCACGCGATGGTCCGCCGGGCGGGCGACCTGTTCGGAGCGCAACCGGTCCGAGTCGACGAGCCGCCGAGTTCGCGTTAGGGTGCGGGACGGCAGGCATCGGCCCAGGAGGCTGGGCGGCACGCGGCGGGCGATGACGCACGCGGCGAAGGGGGGGGCACGCGAGGAGTCTTTGGTGCCGATTCACGAAGCGATCCCGGGTGGCGCGGGTGGGCCAGTCGCGGCGGCGAAACCAGGAGTTTGAAGGTGTTTAAAGACCTGACGAATCTGGGAGCGCTCTGGAAGCACGCCCAGGAATTGAGCAGCCGCATGCAGGGGCTCGGCGACGAGTTGCGCGAGCAAGACCGTGGTGCGGATCCGCGGGCGGCGGGATGGTCGAGATCGAGGTCAACGGGCTGGTCGAGGTGCTGCGGTGCCGTATCGATCCCTCGCTTCTGGCCCAGCAGGACCGCGAGTTGCTGGAGGAGCTGGTCGCGTCGGCGGTGAATCAGGCCATCGGCAAGGCGAAGCAATTGCACGCCGACACCGTGCAATCGCTCACGGGCGGGATCAACTTGCCGGGCCTGGAACAGGCGATTGGGCAAGTTCCTCCGCGGCAACGGCGAGGGGCCGACTCCCGCGATCTGAAACATGAGGTAAAGCGTGCCGGAACTCACCGAATCGGTCAGTCGCTTGATCCAGGAGTTCAGCAAACTGCCGGGCATCGGCAAGAAGTCGGCCGAGCGGATGGCCTACACATCTGCTGCGGGTCCAGGCGACGGAGGCGCTGGCGCTGGCCGATGCGATTCGCAGCGTGAAGGAGAATGTCCGTTATTGCCGCGACTGCTACAATTTGATCGGAGAGGAGGAGTGCGCGATCTGCCGCGATCCACGCCGGCAGCGCGATCTGCTGTGCGTGGTCGAGCAGCCTCGCGACCTGATCGCCTTGGAGCAGACGGGCAAGTACCACGGGCTGTATCATGTTCTGTTGGGGCGCATTGCACCGTTGGAGGGAATCGGACCGGAACAATTGACGATCGAGGCGCTGGTCGACGCGCGTTCGGAACGGGGGGTTTTCGGAATTGATCATGGCGACCAATCCGACGGTCGAGGGCGACGGCACGGCACTGTACATTGTCCAACCAACTGTCGGAATTGCCGATTCGGATGACGCGGCTGGCTCGGGGGATCACTTCCGGCAGCGTGCTAGAATTTGCTAATAAGGAGATCCTTTCGGACGCCTTGACGGGTCGTCAGGAGTTCTGAAGGATTGCCTGGGAGTGGTTTCGCCATGGCGCGAGGAGCCGATCCTGGTTCTCGCGGGAACCGCGGGACTGGGGCACGGGGCGCGCGAGGCGCGGAAGCGTCGTCCGGTCAGGGCACGGAAATGCAGAACTAGGTTCGTTTGTCCGATGCGACTCTCGCTTCGGCCAAGAACTACGGCTGGTCCAGAAACAGATTCTGGCTCCGCGGATGATCCAGTCGATGGAGATTCTGCAGTTGCCGATCATGGCGCTGCGAGGAGCGGATCCAGCAGGAGATGCAGGAGAATCCGATCCTGGAGATGCGCGAGGAGGATCCCGACCTTACCGGCCGAGCCGCGAAGAGGAGGCTGGGCCGCCCGACGCGCCGACCGATGAAGAACGCGAGTTGGTCATCGACGAAACGACCAACAACGAGCAGCGACTTCGAGCGTCTGCTGAAGATGGACGAGGAGTGGCCCGACCATTTCGAGGAGCACTCGCGCCCGTCGCGGAACCGCCTGGAGGAGGAGGGGGAGCGGAAGCACGACGCGATGGCCAACATGGTCGACCGGCCGCAGTCGCTCCACGACTACCTTCACGACCAGTTGGGCTGGTTCGAGCTCGACGAAGCCGCTCCGGGCGATGTGCGACCGGATCATCTACAACCTCGACCCCAACGGCTACCTGCAGATGAGCCTCGAGGACCTGATCGGAGCCGAGGCGACGGCGGAAGAGCTGGCGCTGGCGCCAAAGGCTCTGGCGCTGGTGCAGAAGCTCGATCCGCCGGGCGTCGGCGCCCGCGACCTGCGCGAGTGCCTGCTCTTGCAGTTGATCGCCGGGAATGCCTCTACTACGAGCAGCTGCAGACGCTGATTTCCAGCCACCTCGACGATCTGAAACACAACCGGCTGCCGGTGATCGCGAGGAAGACGGGCTACTCGATCCCCTTGATCCAGGAAGCGATCAAGGAGATGCGGACACCTGAAGTTCAATCCCGGCGCGGACTTCAACAACGCCTACGTTCCGCCGGTCACTCCCGACGTGTTCGTCGAGCGCGGCGACGACGGCAAGTACAAAGTGCGGCTGGAGGACGGCCGCACGCCGAGCCTGTTCATCAGCCCCTACTACCGCAAGCTGCTCACCAGCGGCCAGGCCAACGAGGAGACGCGGGAGTACATCAAGCAGAAACTCAATTCGGCGCAGTGGCTGATCGATTCGATCGAGCAGCGCCGCAATACGCTGACGCAAGGTGGCCCAGGCGATCGTCGACCACCAGAGCGAGTTCCTCGACAAGGGGCCGGAGTCGATCGAGCCCCTGAAGATGCAGCAGATCGCCGACAAGGTGGGCGTCCACGTGACCACGGTGAGCCGCGCCGTCGACGACAAGTGGATTCAGACGCCGCGGGGAATCTTTCCGCTCAAGCGGTTCTTCTGCGGCGGCACGCTCGAGCGCCGACGGGCGAGGAAGTGGCCTGGGACACGGTGCGTCTGAAGCTCCAGGAACTCATCGACCGCGAGGACAAGAAGGCTCCGTACAGCGACGAAGACCTGGTCAGTGAACTGGGCAAGCAGGGCATCACGGTGGCCCGGCGCACGGTCACGAAGTACCGCAAGGCGATGAGCATCCCCAGTTCCCGGCAGCGGCGCGACTGGAGCGCAGCCCCGGCGAGAAGAGCCCTCCGGCGGCCGAGCCGGGGGGGACAGCCTCGCCCCGGAGAGCACTGCCGAGGAATAGCGGTCCTTCGCCGATCTTCGTAACCGTTCACAGCGCGGGAATCGCGAGATTGGCGGGTGAACCGTTTCATCAGAGTGGTCGGAAGGGAGCGGCCGGTTTGTTGCACTGCTTGTCCGCCGCCGCGAAACGCTCGGGCTGATGGAAGCGCGGAGAAGCGGCGGCTACCAAGCAGTGGCACACCCTCCCACGTCTCCTGAAATCGTGACCGTCCACGGCAGAAGTAATTGAGGAGACAGGCAAGCGTTCACACGCCGGGATAGCCACGCTGAACGGCTCCGTTTTCCACGCGCTCGTGGGTAATGGGCAACCGTTTTGAAGCGGCGAGACGCCGCTTCTACGAGTATGCCCTGTGAACGGGTACCGATCTTCTCACGGGTCCGAGGATCGCGGACGGCACGTTAGGAAATCACGGCGTCCTCGGTGCGAACCTCGACCTGCAGGGCGCCGAGCATGCGCAGTCAGCGCCGCTTCCTTCTGGCCGATAAAGGGAATGTTGTCGAGGATGATCGACCGGCGCTCGCTGGACGGGTGCAGAATCAGGCGCCCCGACCGCAAGAGCAGGTATTCGAAGACGTCGTTGATCTCCTTGTCGACGCGGAGGCCGGGCGCCGAGAATCGCTCGAGGTTGCCCCAAATGCCGTGGTGGTGCAACAGCTCGTTGGGGCGTGCTTCCCAGCAGTCGAATCGCGCATGGATCCAGGCCATGACGGCGATCAACGCGAGCATCAGGGAGAAAGCCCAGTAGAAGGTGGCGTTGGCCAGGGGGTGGAACTCGAGGAGGAAAGCGGTGACGCGGGGGAGCAGATCGGGCTTGAGCACGAACAGCAGCACCAGGCCCATCACAAGGGCGACGAGGAAGAAGAATAGCGTGAGCGAGGTGGTGCGCGGAAAATCGAAGGCCAGGATCACGAGATTGAGTGCCAGCACGCCGAGAAAGATCGTCGACGCCATCACCGCGCCCGAGTTCGCAACCTCCAGCGGTCCGCCCTGGAACGAGAGGTACAGAGAAACGATCAGGCCGGTGAGGAAGGTCGGGTAGAGGAAGATGATCTTGGGATAGGAAATGAGGAAATCCGCTGCGGCACTTCCACATGCTTGACCAGGGGAGAGGGAGCGGCTGCCGTTTCCCGGGAAGGGTCCGCGGCGGGTCGACTGGCTTCGGACATGGTCGTGAACTCCATGATGGCTGGATGGGGCGGCGGTCAGAGACGTTTTCGACGCGCAGCGCGCCGTGATTCTCGCCGCTGGGGTCGCGGTTTTCAGACGGCATCCACACGCACCGCGCGGCGGCGGCGCTCGAGCGCACGGCGACTTCGTCGATCGTCGCAAACGCATTCTGCACGTCGGCGATGCCGCGGAGCGTGAGGACGGGGTCGCTGGTGTCGTTGGAGAGAATGCGAATCGTTCCCACGCCGAACAAGCGTTCGGCGATGCTTTGCGAGTAGCTGATGTCGTCGATGGCGATGATCTCGATGGGGCTGGAGGAACGCACGAGGATTCCCGAGTCATGGAAGAAGGTGTGGGGCGTGAGCCGGTAGAGGTGGCCGTAACGCCGCAGCACGTAGACGACGGCCTGGGAAACCCAAACGGCCGCGACGGCTGCGAGTACGACCGCCCAGACCATGCCGCTGGGCTGGAGCCAAATCAAGGCCACCAGCGCGACCAACGTCAGCAGGCCGGTGAGAATCACGCGGTCGATCATGCCGCGAATCGAGTAGCGGCCCTCCCACAACAACGCGCGGTCGTCGGCGGACGAAACCGCGGCCACATCGGCGCGGGGTGCCAGCAGGGCATCCGCGGCCGCCGAAACTTGCGGAGCCGCGGCTTCCGCCGCGATGATGCGCTGGCCGCACTGGGCACAGAAGGCCGCGTTGGGCTGGACCTGGGCGCCGCACTTGGGGCAGTTCATCGCGAGCGTTCCTTTCCTTTTCGTTTCGCCGATCGGGAACCTGCGGGGCCATTATATCGCGGGGTTGGGCAACCTCCCAGGCGCCCTCGGGCCACGCATGCGGCTTGGCACCGTGCCAGCGGCCCCACCTGCGCACGGTCCTAACCGGCGCCGGGCGACTTTCCGGTCCAAGACGCGACAGGGGCGACGTCAACGCACAAGGGATTCTCGCCGTCGACAGCGCAGCATTGGTTCAAAGGTCTTTCGATGCGCGGCAGCCGAGATTGGGGTCGCTCCAACCGGAAAGGGCCGCAGAAAGGGCACCGAGGCGGTAACGGACTTGCCGGCTACGAAAAGAGGATGGCTAGGCCATCGCGGAGGGGCCTGGAACCACCACGAGGGCAATTGACTATTTCTCCTAAATTCGCCATACTGCGGCCAGTCCGCTCCCGTTTTTTGGCGCCGCGGTGAGGCGGACGGCCCGGTGTCGCTCACGAGGCAAGGAGCCCCGTCCGATGAAGTGTCCGTATTGCCACCTGGACAATGATCGAGTGCTGGACACACGCGCCAGCGAGGATGGATTCGCCACGCGTCGCCGACGGGAATGCCTGGCGTGCAAGCGGCGCTATACGACCTACGAACGCGTGGAGCGGACGACGATCAAGGTGGTCAAGAAGGACGGGATGCGCAGTCCCCTTCGATCGCAACAAGATCAAGACGGGGCTGGAAAAGGCGTGCTGGAAACGTCCCATCCGCGACGCGCAGTTGGAGGCGATCGTCAGCGACGTGGAAAACCACGTCGAGACTCACTTCGAAATCGAGGTCGAGAGCCGCTATCTCGGTGAGTTGGTCATGCAGCACCTGCGCGACCTCGACCAGGTGGCCTACGTGCGTTTCGCCAGCGTATACCGGCAATTCGAGGACGTGCACGACTTCGTCGACGAGTTGAAGCCCATGCTGGCCGAAACGCCCCGGCCGCCGCGATAGTGCCGCTGGCACCCCGTCCGTAACCGTTCACGGCGGGGGAATCGCGAGATTGGCGGGTGAACCGTTTCATCAGAGAGGTCGGAGCTGTTGGAGGGAGCGGCCGGTTTGTTGCCCTGCTTGTCCGCCGCCGCGAAACGCACGGGCTGATGGAAGTGCGGAGAAGCGGCGGCTACCAAGCAGTGGCACACCCTCCCACGTCTCCTGAAATCGTAACCGTTCACGGCGGGGAAGCCTTTCGGCCCCGTTCCCGTCTCCGGGGTTATCCTTGTTGCGCACGGCGGTTGGCCGAATTGCGCGAAAGGTCGTCCGCCCGCGTCCTGTACTGATTCTGGAGCGACCCACGCATGGACGACTCCCAGGCAACGCGGCCAAGCCTGCTGGTACGCGTGCGCGAACTGCGCCGGCGACGATCAGGCGTGGACGCAGTTTGTGCGGATCTACTCTCCTTTGGTCTACCGTTACCTGCGAGGTCAGGGGCTTCAGGACGCCGACGCAGCGGACGTGTCGCAGGAGGTGCTGGCCACGGTCTGCCGTGCGATCCGCGGTCTGGAGTACGATACCGAGCGCGGTTCGTTCCGCGGCTGGATGAAGACCGTACGCGCAACCCGGCTGATCAACTGGCGGGCGAAGCACAAGACTCAGCCCGAGGGCAGCGGAGATACCGCAGTCTGGAAGCTGTTGGAGGGCCAGAGCGCACCGGACGACGATGACCGCTGGGAGCGCGAGTATCGCCGAAGCGTGCTCGACTGGGCGGCGGAGCAGATTCGCGGCGAGTTCCAGGATTCGACGTGGCAAGCTTTCTGGCAGACCCACGCGTGCGGAAAACCGTCGGCGGAAGTCGCTCAGGCGCTGGGGATCAGCGTGGGGGCGGTCTACATCGCGCGGAGCCGCGTGCTGGCGCGGTTGCGGCAAGAGATTCGGCAGATCGACGAGGAGGACCATCGTGACGGGTCGTTCGAGCTGTCCTGACGGCGAGCGTTACCGGCAACTGATCGAAGGCTCGCTGGGAGAAGCCGAGCAGGCGGAACTGGCCCAGCACTTGGAACGCTGCGCGGCCTGCCGTGAAGCGTATGAGAAGCTGGCCGGCGCCTCGTTGGCGTTGAGCGATCCGCACTCCGCCGGGGCGGAGGGACCGTCGGCCGAGCCCGAGTTGGACCGCATGGTCCAGCGCTTCCTGGCCCAAGGCGGGCCCGACGCGGCGGAAGACGCGGCCCACGAGGCCCTCGCCTTCCTGCGCCCGTCCCATGAGCCGGGGCACCTGGGGCGATTGGGCCCCTACGAGATTCTCGAGGTGGTGGGACACGGCGGAATGGGCGTGGTATTCAAAGCCCTCGACTCGCGTCTCCATCGCCTGGTGGCGGTAAAGGTGCTGGCGCCCCAATGGGCAGCCAACGTCCGCGCACGGCGGCGATTCTTGCGCGAAGCCCGGGCCGCGGCCGCCGTCAGCCACGACCACGTAGTGACGATTCACGCCGTCGACGAGGCCGAAGGACTGCCCTTCCTGGTGATGGAATACGTGGTTGGGGGGTCCTTGGCCGAGCGGATCGCGCGGAAGGCCCCTTGGACCTCGCGCGTACGTTGCGGATCGCGTCGCAGATTGCCGCGGGACTGGCCGCCGCGCACGCACAGGGGCTGGTGCACCGCGACATCAAACCGGCGAACATTCTCCTGGAAAACGGCGTGGAACGCGTGAAGATCACCGATTTCGGTCTGGCGCGTGCGATCGACGACGTGGAGATCACCCAGGCGGGGATGGTGGCCGGCACTCCCGAGTTCATGTCGCCCGAGCAGGCCACGGGCCGCGCGGTCGACCATCGCAGCGACTTGTTCAGCCTGGGATGCGTGCTCTACGCGATGTGCGCGGGGCGTTCTCCGTTTCGCACCAGACGATCCTCGAAGCGATCCGCCGCGTTTGCGAAGATACGCCCCGTGCCTTGGACGCGATCCACGCGGAAACGCCGGCCTGGCTGGCCGCGCTGGTGGATCGGCTTTTGGCCAAGGACCCCGACGAGCGGCCGCAGTCGGCCGCCGAGGTGGCCGAGTTGCTCGAGCGCTACCTGGCCCACGTGCAGCAGCCGGGGCAGATTCCCGAGCCGGCGATCATGGGCCGCCCCCCGGCCACGCGGTCGCTGCCACGGCGTTTTCGTCGTCTGGCGGTTGTGGCCGCGACGGCCGCGATCGTGCTCGGCGCCCTGGGCTGGAGTGAAGCGACGGGGGTGACTCGCCTTGCCTCAACCGTGATCCACGTGTTCACACCGCAGGGTGCGCTGGAAATCGCCGTCGACGACCCGTCGGTCCAGGTGATCATCGACGGCGAGGAGATCGCGGTGCAAGGGGCGGGAACGCAGGAGGTTCGCCTGCGGCTGGGCGCGCATCAGTTGCAGGCCTGGAAAGACGGCAAGACGGTGCATGAGGAACTGGTGACGATCCAGCGTGACGGCAAACAACTCGTGCGGATCGGACGAGTGGCGGCGCCCGCGGCCCAGGGAACGGCAAGCGAGATCACCGCGGCCCCGGGGCAACTCCCGGCGGCGGTGGAGGAGCAGACTGCCCGTGTGAAGCCAACCGTCAAGTCGGCAATGAAAAGCGAGGCGAGGCCCATGGTAAGGCGGAAGTTTTCCCCACCGATCGCGACGATCAGCCAGGACGGGATTGGAGTGGAAGGAGACGCATGGCGCATCGAGGCACCGGCAAACCGCACGGTGCGATTGTTCGAGGCTGCCAATCCGGACCCCGCCACCGGCGCCGCCATCGAAGGGCCGGCGATGGTCGTGTACCGCGCCAAGCTGAAGACGGTTGGAGTGGAGGGGCGGGCTTATCTGGAAATGTGGTGCCGGTTTCCCGATGGGATGGAGTACTTCTCCAAGGGGTTTGCCAACTCGGCCTCGGGCACGAGCGACTGGGCTTCCTACCAGACTCCGTTTTCGCTCGGCAAAGGACGGCGGCCGGAAGCTTTTCTGCTCAACCTCGTGATCGAAGGTAAGGGAGAGATTTGGCTGAAGGACGTCGAGATCGTGGAGCAGCCGAGCTCCCGTCCCTAAATCTCTCGTCCCTAGTGCTTTGTCACAGCTTGATTTTGGGATCGTGTGCCACTGGCTCTGCGAGTGTTGGAGTGGAACATGTGTCGCCAACACCGCACTGGCGTAGCCCATTAGTATCTACACAAATCCTGCTGAGAGGCAAAGGGCGGCGGCGCGGCGCAGGTCGGCAACGCTATAGTGGTCGAGTGCATCGAGCACTGCCAGCAATACCCAAAGGCCGGCCAGCAAGGCGGGCACGGTGAAAGGACATTTGTGCTTCATCTGACGGCCACTCAGCCGGACCAACAGGCGCGCGCCTCCGCCGCCTCCGGCGACGGGTCGTCGGCAAGATGCCACACCGTCACGCAAGCCATCGCGGTGATCAACAGCCGTCGGAGGATGCGTTCCGCCGTCGTCTGTTGCCAGTCTTCGAGTTGCAGGCCCGCCGATTTCATCAGTTTGAAGTAGCTCTCGATTTGCCATCGCCAGTAGTACCACAACGCCACGGTCGCGTCGTCCACCGACGCGGGCACATTGGTCAGCAAGTACCACTCGGCAAGCAGCTTGTGCTTCTTGTCGAACACGCGACTGACGACGAAACGGAGTTGCAGAGGTGCGCCTCGAAGCTTGACATGGGGCTTCCGCCCGTGCTTGGGACGCTGTTGGTAGGCGGGACGATCCAGGACGACCACAGTCTGGGCAACTTCCTGAGTCGCCGGACGCCCGTGATACCGCACCTCGCCTGTCGGGCGGAACGCGCCCCGACGAGCCAGAAGTTGCGCCAACGATCGGAGGTTGCGTTCTTCGCCTTCGTGTCGCACCACGCGGTTATAGTCCGAGCGGATGAGAAACCATCGTTTCTGTTTGTTCCACTTCCGCAGGTAGAAGACGGCGTTGCCTTCGCGGTCGATCACATGCACGCAACGGATTCCCTCGGCCGCCTTTTCCGCGGCTCGCATCATGGGCCGCAGAGCGTCCAGATGGGACCGGGCCGGCTGGAGACGCTCAGAATAGGTGGCATGGACGCCATCGACCGCCTCCAAGGCCTGGGTCACCGGCGCGATGGGCTGCCCGTCCTGGGCAGAAACCAGCAGCGCGGTCAGCAGTTCATAACCGCGATTCCAGTCGGAGGGCAGACCGATGCGGTCGCGGTTGCTCTCGTGGTCGCGGAACTCCAACGGACTCCAGTCATGGACGACCAGGACGATCTCCGCCCCATCGGCCGCCAGGCGCTCCCGGGCGTAGCTCCAAAGGGGCTCGACGAGCCTCGACCGTGGCATGCGGTCGTTCCGGAGGAACCGCCACATGGCTTGGGTGGAGGCAAACGCCTTCCCGGAGGCCGGCAAGGCTCGCAAGCCCGCCGCCGACGATTTCAACGCGGTCGAATGCTCGGATACCAGTTTCCAATACCGCCTTTCCAAACGCGGATCCACTCGGCTCACGAAGCCGACCATTGACCTACCCATCCGTGAATTCTACAAATCGATCGCAGCCCTCCCTGTACTACGGAACACCTGTCCAGATAGTTGTGTAGATACTAATGGGCGTAGCCAGTGCCACCCCAATTTTTAGCTGTGACAAAGCACTAGGTCTTGGATTGAGCGCGTGCGGCGATCGGGATCGCGCGTGTGCCTATTGCACGATCCCGACGAAACTACGAGGATGAAGACTTCGGAGATGCCCGCGATGCAGTATCGATCGACAGCGACCCTGTTGGGACTTCCCCTGGTGCACATTCACACAGGAAGCGTGGTGAACGGCCGATACGAGCGCGGGGTGGCCCGGGGCTGGATTGCCATTGGCGATATCGCCTTCGGCGTGCTTCTGGGGTTGGGTGGTCTGAGTTTTGGACTGATTTCAATCGGCGGCGGCGCCGCCGGTTTGATTGCCGTGGGAGGCGGTGCCGTCGGCGGCTTCGCCGTCGGCGGCTTCGGACTGGGAATCGTTGCCGTGGCGGGAATGGCTCTGGGGGTGTTGGCGGTGGGAGGATTGGCGGTGGGAGGATTGGCGGTCGGCGGGGTGGCCATCGCGCACAGTTTTGCCGTGGGCGGCCTGGCAATCGCCGAGAACGCCAACAATCCTGCGGCACGGGAAGCGATGCAAGCGACCCTCGTTGAATTCGGCCGCTCGATCGGCAGCCAACTGGTGTGGCTCGGTCCGGTGTTGGTTCTGCTTAGCTTGCTGCCGGCGATGGGCGGGGCGGTGTGGTCCTCGACGCCGGATACCACGCCTGATGCCGCCGACTAGCGCCCGCCGCGCCGGCGCGCTACGACGCCAAGCGCCGGCGGCGAACCCGCACCGTCGCGGCAATCGCCAGGAGGCCGGAAACCAATA
Source organism: Pirellulales bacterium (assembly GCA_963736495.1). GTDB lineage: Bacteria > Planctomycetota > Planctomycetia > Pirellulales > Thermoguttaceae > CAVTPL01. The sequence goes on from CAVTPL010000007.1 coordinate 702,644, forward strand.
GCACGAGGCTGGAAGGCTCGGGAACGGGAGCAAGGGCAAACGCGTGGACTTGCCCTTGATAGTCTCCCATGCCGGTAATCCATCCCGCTTCGTTGATCGAGTAGGCCCCGCGGAGCATCCAACCGCTGGCGGGATCGATCGTGGAGTTCAAGTCGATCAGGCTTCCGCCGTCCCAAAACAACGCTCGATAGTCGTGCGTGGACGAGTTGTATTGATTCACATCGCCCCACCCCACGATCTGACCCGCGTTGTTGATGTCGTAGGCGATCGACTGGCCGAACAGATTGCCGGAATCCAGATTGACGGGGGCACCGCTGCCGGCCGTGTCCCATAGGGTGGCAGCGCTGTCGGAACTGCCCACCGACGTGCCCCGGCTTCGCCCCACCACAACGCCCTGATCGTTCACCCCCAGGGCCCACGAACTGGGCGAACTGCCGGGAGGAGACACTGCGGTCGGCTCAAGTTCGCGAATCGACGCAGCGCTATTGGCCCAACTGGCTGCCTTGTAGTACGGATTCTGCTCGCAGTAACCGACGATTTGTCCGGTCTCAGAGATGGCATAGGGCGTCCAGTGCGGGTGCGTTCCCCCTTGCAGCGCGACCGGAGGGGCCATCGCGGGCCCACCGGCCGAGAGCACTACGCCCTTGGGCCAGGGATCGTAGGTGTTCGGCTGATTGAGGTAGCCCACCAGCACACCGGCGTTGTTGATGTCGTAGGCCCGGCGAAAGGGATTGGTGCTGGTGCCGAACATCGCGTGCAAGTCCATGACCGCGTAGCTCGCGCCGCTGCCGGGCAAGCCGAGGATCGCTCGTTCGCTGGACACCGATCCGCCGTCTGCCCAGCCGGCGATCTGCCCGGAATCGTTCATTCCGTACACGATCGAGTTGGTGCTGCCGGCCAAGGTCGTCACGGCGACGATATCGGCATGCAGGTCGCGCCACTGACGCTCCTGTCGGCCGCAATCGTCCAGAGGACGGCATGGTAGTCACTACCGACCTGGATCCGTCCCGCGACTTGACCCTTGTTGTTGATGGCATTGGTTCCCGCCGCAACTCCCAGATCGATCACCTGGTAGTTGCCGGCAGCCGTGGCGGAGGGTACGTGGCCCGTGGGAAGAAGGATCGCCACGGCAAACAATGTGATGACGGACTTGGCGGACATTGCCTGGCTCCTCAACGAAGTGGTGACAGACTCAAGTGGTCCAATCGCATCCCGCAGCAGCCGTTCATGCGAAGCCGTTCAATGCCCCGTTCCATAACCCATTGCACTTAAACCCATTGCTACTTAACGATCCGCCGAAACTATGCACGGCGTGAGGTGAGCGTTCACGGCGCGGGAATCGCGAGATTGGCGGGTGAACCGTTTCATCAGAGAGGTCGGAGCTGTTGGAGGGAGCGGCCGGTTTGTGGCACTGCTTGTCCGCCGCCGCGAAACGCACGGGCTGATGGAAGTGCGGAGAAGCGGCGGCTACCAAGCAGTGGCACGCCCTCCCACGTCTCCTGAAATCGTAACCGTCCCCGGCAGAAGTAATTGAGAGGACAGGTCCCGAGTTTTCGGTCAAGGCGGCTGTTGTGATGAGGGACGGTTGCGGCCGAAACATGGACCAGTCCCTGCTCTTTTTGGGCCGTGAACGGTTACCAGCGTGAGTCGTCGCCCCAGGGAAGTCAATTGATCCCCCCAAGAAAACTTGTCGCTGTAGAGGTATTGCCCTCCCCTCCATCCTTCCGTCCGCCGCGCGAGAGTGCGGCGGCCGACTTTGCTTCTGCAAAGGGAAGCGTTCACGGCGGGGGAATCGCGAGATTGGCGGGTGAACCGTTTCATCAGAGTGGTCGGAGCTGTTGGAGGGAGCGGCCGGTTTGTTGCACTGCTTGTCCGCCGCCGCGAAACGCACGGGCTGATGGAAGTGCGGAGAAGCGGCGGCTACCAAGCAGTGGCACGCCCTCCCACGTCTCCTGAAATCGTAACCGTCCCCGGCAGAAGTAATTGAGAGGACAGGTCCCGAGTTTTCGGTCAAGGCGGCTGTTGTGATGAGGGACGGTTGCGGCCGAGAAATGGACCAGTCCCCGGCTGGCCCGTGAACGGTTACATGTCCGTCCCCATGGCGCGATTGGGGGAGGAAGAGTTCAGCCGCTGGGTAGGGCGGCTACGCAGGGTGCCGCTGTCCGTCGAGAGCGGAAAACAGTCCGTTCAAGTCGTCTCGCGCGAGCGGCTTGACCAGGTGGTAGTCAAACCCGGCCTCTTGCGACAGACGGCGGTCGTCCTCCTGGCCGTAACCGGTCTGGGCAACGAGAGTGATGTTCTTGCCCCAGGACTCGGCTCGTATTCTCTGGGCCACCTGGTATCCGTTGAGCTTCGGCAACCCGATGTCGAGAAAGATCACGTCGGGACGGAATTTCTCCGCAGCCTCAATCGCTTCCAGTCCGTCGTGCGCCATATGGACTTCGCCCCCCATGGCTTCCAAGAGCATCGCCAGGATCCGTGCCAAGCCACGGATGTCATCGACCACGAGAATGCGACGATTGGCGGCCACTTTTTCCTGCTCATACTCCGGACTGCTCTGGGCTTCCGCGGCCTCGGTCGCCTCGACAGCGAGCGGAAGGCGGACGATGAATTCACTTCCTTGATCTTCGCCGGGACTGCGTACGGACACAGAGCCGCCGTGCATTTCGACCAGGCTTTTGACGAGCGTGAGCCCGATGCCCAGGCCGCCCTTGGATCTTTCCAGCGAGTGATCCACCTGGACGAACATCTCGAATATCTTGGGGAGCATTTCGGAGGGAATGCCGATGCCCGAATCCTGAACCCGTACCAGGACATCACTTCCATCTCGCTCGGCCGAGAAACGGATATGGCCCCCTTTGGAGGTGAACTTGGCTGCGTTATGAAGCAGATTGGAAAACACTTGGGCCAAGCGAGTCGGATCGGCGTCGAGGAAGAGCGGAAAGGACGGCAGGCAGACCTCAAGGTGGTTGCCACTGGCGTCGATGATGGGTCGGCTGGTGTGGAGGGCTCGCTCGACGACGGTTCGCAGCTTGACGGTCTCTTTCTTGAGAGTGATTTTGTTGCGGGTGATGCGGGAGAGATCGAGCAGGTCGTCGATGAGTCGGACCGTCTGCTTTAGCTGTCCATCCATGATCGAGTAGACTTCTTCCCGCCTCGCCGGGTCGCCTTCGCCCACGCGGAGCAGATCGAGTCCGTTGCGGATGGGGGCCAGAGGGTTCCGCAATTCGTGAGCGAGGGTTGCCAGAAACTCGTCCTTGCGGCGGTCCGCTTCCCGCAGTTCCCCGACCAGTCGCACTCGCTCGTAGGCGAAGGTAACGTAGTGGCAAATCGTGCGGAGGAAGTCGAGCTCGTCGGTTTCGAAGCGATCTCGATTGCGCGTAGCAAAGGAAAGCGTGCCGAGGAGCCGATCCCCGGCGATGAGGGGATTGCAGGCGTAGGCCCGAATGCCCAGTCTCTTGACCAACTGGACGCGCGCCTCGTCGGACGCTTGGATATCGCAGAATACAATTGCCTGGCGCTCGTGTGCCACGGAGCCACAGATCGCCTGGCCAAACCCCAAGCGGCTCATGGAGCGCGCCTCTTGCTCGGGAATTCCCGCGTACGAAACCAATGTCAAGGCATCCTCCGCCTCGTTGACCTTGAAGTTGAAATAGGCGTCGAGTCCGAGGGGGGGAGCGATTTTGGCGAAGAGACTCCGGAGCATCGTATCGGGGTCGTCCGTGGAGAGGAGGACACCGGCGGCTTCCCAGAGCAACCGCAGCCGTCCGTTCTGCTTCTGGAGCTCTTCGGCATGCCGTTGAAGTGCCTGCTCCATACTTTTCTGTTCCGTGATGTCGGTGAAGGAAATCGCGATGCCGTCGTCGAGTTTCACCGTCATGTTTCGGAACCATCCCTCGATCCCCTCCGATTGATAGGGGAGTTCGATATCGTGCGGATTGCCCGTCTCCACGACGCGCACGTACTCGCGGAAGAGGTCACTGCCGTCCTTGTTTCCGGGCAGTACCTCGAGCAGTCGTCGTCCGACCAGTTCCTCGGCCGCGCGGTGGAGCAGCGATGCTGCGGCCGGATTGGCATACTCCCACACGAAATCGACGATCTGCTGCCGTTCGTCGCGGACGGAATGCAAAATGGTAAAACCGAAGAGAGAGGCTTCCTGAGATACCCGAAAACGTGCCTCGCTTCTTCGCAGGGCTTCCTCGGCGTGCTTGCGTTTCGTGATGTTCTTGACGAAGCCCACGATTCGTTCATGGCCGTGCGCATCGGTGATCGTATGGCCGTCATCCTCGACGCGAAGGTAGGTGCCGTCCTTGTGGCGAACGCGGTATTCCAGGTGGAACGGTTGGCGGGTTTTTGCGGTGGCCTCGACCTCTGCAGAAAACGCGGGGAGGTCGTCGGGATGCACCATCGCCCGCCATTTCGACAAGTCTCCTTGCAGCTCCTCCGCGGTGTGCCCGAGAATGCTCTCACAACCGCCCGCAAAAAGCACCTGTCCCGTGGTCTGATTGTGGTCGTAGAGGACATAGCCGCTCGAGTGCACCGCAGCTTCGTAGCGGTCTTTCCATTCCTGTCGTTCCGCCACCTCGTTTTCCAGATGTCGCTGACCGTCCTGGGCGCGGCGACGAGCACGGTGAAGGGCCTCGCAGAGCCCACTGACGAGCACGCCCACCGCGACAAACATCACCAGTTGGACGGTGTCGTTTGTGGCGCCAATCCCAAATCCCTGAGGCTCCATAAAGAAATAGTCGCCCAACAACGCACCGAGCAGCGTGGCAACCAGCCCCGGCCTCATACCCCCATACCATGCCGCCGTCATGACGGCCATCACGAAGGGAAGCAGCGGGGCACGGTCCGCGAGCCAATGGGCAAGGCCGAGTTGGACCGAAACCACGAGCCCCGTGCAGACGATGGCGAGAATGTAGCCGGTTGCCTCGGAGGAAAGCCGTTTCCGCATAGCCGGATCCATGCAACATGGCCACGGGAGAGGAGATCGGAGTCAGTATAACGAAGCGCTGGGGGGGGTGAGTAGGTTGGCGAAAACGCACCCGTTCACGGTTGCCCGATCCGGTGCAAAGCCCCAGCAAAGCAGAGAGCTCCTGGAAAAAACAACTTTACGGCCTTGACATGATGGCGGCCATGGGGGTCCCCTTGCTCCCCTCACATTCACTGCCACGAGTTGCAGTCCGCATGCGGGCGGCTACCATGTTCTTGGCCGCTCCCTCTTGGGATGACTGACGCCGTCGTTGACTGAGGAACGGTTCGAGGTTTTCGGACTCGGGAAACCGGGGTGTGCGTTGGTCACCCGTATTCCACGAACCGAGCAAGACGCAATCGACGAAGTCCACGCCCATGTTCGACACCGAGTTCTGGTCCATCCTCTGGCTTTCGCTGCGAGTGTCGGGCACGGCCGTGATCCTAAGCTCCTTGATCGGCATTCCGCTCGGGGCCTGGATCGGGTTCGCCGAGTTCCGCAGCAAGTTCATCGTCAGGGGACTGGTCCACACGGGAATGGCTCTGCCGCCGGTGGTCGTCGGCCTGCTGCTCTATCTTTTGCTTTCCCGAAGCGGCCCGCTTGCCTTGTTTGAATGGCTCTTCGCGCCCCAAGCGATGATTCTCGCCCAGACGATCCTGGCGTTGCCGTTTGTCTTGGGGATCACGATCGCATCGGTGGGGAGCGTCCCCCGGGAACTGTCGCTGCAACTGACCAGCCTGGGTGCAACGCGCTGGCAATGCCGGTGGGCGATCCTGCGGGAAGCTCGGCAAGGCGTATTGCTCGCCGTGGCGGCGGCACTCGGTCGAAGCCTTTCGGAGGTGGGAGCCGTGCTCATTGTGGGCGGCAACATTCAGGGCCACACGCGGGTCATGACCACGGCGATCGTTCTGGAAACAGGCAAAGGACAGTTCGCATTTGCCTTGAGCCTGGGAGCCGTCTTGCTCGTGCTGGCGCTGTCGGTCAACCTCACCATTCTTCGGCTCCACGGGGGCAAGCTTCTGGGATGAACGCGACTGTTACCTACCGTTTGCAGAATGTCGGCAAGTCGTACGGCGACTGCCCGGTGCTGCGAATTGCCGAATTGGACTTGCCCAAGGGCGACGTGCTATGCCTGTTGGGGCCGACCGGAGCGGGCAAGAGCACGCTGCTCAGGCTGCTTGCCGGGCTGGAGAAACCGACGGACGGCGTAGTCCGCTTCGAAGACACCGATTTCGCCGGGAACCACTTGCCGCCTTCGGTTCGCCGCCGCATCACGATGGTCCATCAACATCCGTATCTGTTGACGGGCAGCGTGCAGTTCAACCTGGAGTACGGTCTGCGTATCCGACGAGCCCCGGATCGTCTGCCCCGAGTGAAGGGAGTTCTGGAACGCCTGGGGATCGATGGACTTGCCGAGCAGTCGGCGCAGACGCTCTCCAGTGGTCAGACGCAATTGGTGGCTTTGGCAAGAGCGCTGGTCATCCGGCCGGAGGTGCTGCTTCTGGATGAGCCGACCGCAAACCTCGATCCGGCGCGCGTGGCCTTGGTGGAAGACGTGGTTCGAGAAATGCGACAGACGGCTGCGATGACGATCGTCTGGGCCACTCACAATCTTTTCCAGGCCCGGCGCGTTGCCAAACGCGTCGGGCTACTGTGGAATGGACAATTGGTCGAGGTCGCTTCGACCGAGCAGTTTTTCCAGTCGCCCGCCGATCCACGAACCCGGGACTTCGTGGAAGGCAGGGCCGTTTATTGAGGAGTCAACCGTGAAGGCCAAGAGCCGATTCGCTGAGTTCTGCGCTGCGTTGGGCGTGTTGGTCGCGTGCGTGTTGTCGACCCTCGGTTGCGCATCGAAGTCGGGCCAACCCGACAAGTCCGGCAAGCACGAAACCCTGGTCCTTGCGACGACCACCAGCACTCGGGATACCGGTCTGCTGGAGGTCTTGCTGCCGCGGTTCAAGGAGGAGAGCGGGATCGAAGTCAAGGCAATCGCCGTGGGCAGCGGGCAGGCACTCGAACTGGCGCGTCGAGGCGACGCCGACGTGCTCTTGACCCATTCTCCGGCCGCCGAAGAGAAGTTCATGGCCGACGGCTATGGCGAGGAGCGTCGTCCGCTGATGTACAACGACTTTGTGATCGTCGGTCCCGCCTCGGATCCGGCGAAGGTGACTGGGGCGTCGTCCGCGAAGGAGGCCTTTCAGCGGATCGCTCAGTCGAAGTCTCCCCTGGTATCTCGGGGCGATGAATCCGGCACGCACGCGAAAGAGAAGCAGTTGTGGGAGTCGGTCCCAATCACGCCCGAAGGGGACTGGTACATCCAGGCGGGGAGCGGCATGGCTGAGGTGCTCCGCATGGCAGACCAGAAGAAGGCCTATACGCTGTCGGACCGGGCCACGTATTTGTCCCAGCAGGCGTCGCTTGATCTGAAAGTCGTCTACGAAGGCGATCCGTCCCTGAAGAACCACTACTCGGTGATCGTCGTCAGTCCGCAGAAGAACCCGAGGGTGCGGCGTGACGCCGCGCGCAAGTTCGCCGAGTTCCTGCTTTCGCCCGAGGGCCAGAAGGTCATTACCGAGTACGGCGTGGGCAAGTTCGGTCAGCCGCTTTTCTTCCTGGAGCAAGCTGCTCAAGGAGGCGATCGGAAGTAGGGTCCGAGGTTGCGCGCGCCGCGGAAGCGGCACGTGGTTACGATCGTTCCCTGTCGACGGAAGGTCTCGCGGCAGGAGGAGATGCGAGCGGCGATCCGGTCGTAACGTGCGGTGACGCGTTGGTCAACAGGTCTCGATTTTTGCCACATCGCATCTTGGCCCCAGGGTGAGGGAGGAGGGACGGAAGGACGGAGGGACGGAAGGCACACAAGAGTCACGGAAAGCACACAAGACGCGGCGAGACGCCGCGTCTACCGCCACAACACGACTCAACGTGTCGATGATTGCGAAAGCACACAGGACGCGGCGGGCCGCCGCGGCTATCTACAGGGAAACGGGGCGGGACGCCGCGGCTACGCCCGGCTGAAAGGACTTACCACAAAGTCACAAAGGCACGAAGGAAGCGGGGGTGTTGCAGATTGACGGGCCGCGGGCGTGTCGGAGTGACGGACAAGAATGTCCGTCCCCCTGTTTTTGGGCCGTCCCCCTGGTGTTTTTGGCGAGCCCAGAATTCAATGCGGCGCCCGTTACACGCCGTTTCCTTGCGGGGGAAAAGGAGCGTCTTTGAGATAGGCGGTTCCCTGGAAGTGGGCCACCAGTTCTCCGCCGGCGTCGGTCACTCGAACCTCGCAGTTCGCCAGACGGCGCGAGCGAGCCAACTCGGTGGCCTCGGCCACGAGCGTGCCGCCTTTGACCGCCTTGAAGCAAGAGAGGTTCATGGAGATGCCGACGGCCAACCGGCCGGCAGCATTGACCGCGGCGAAGAAGGCGAATGACGCGAGGGTGAAGAGCGCTCCGCCGTGCACCAGACCGGCGGCGTTGAGGTGCGTGGCACCGATTACCATCCGAAGCGCGCGCCCGTCCCGCCTCAACTTCGAGCAACTCAACGCCGTTGGCGGTTGCGAACTCATCGGCGCACAGCGCAACGGCCAACTTAGCAGCATCGGCCCTCGACAGCGACATTTCCCCGGGGGATGGTCTCAAGGCGACGAGGCTGCCAATTTCTCGACCTGCTCGGCCGGACCTTCGATCCAGCTCGCGAGCACCCACAGGGAAACTTCGCGGTAGGGCGGCTCGGTAGCCACGTGCACGTGGATGCCGTCGACCTCCAGAACGCGGCACACGACCGTCTCGCGGCTGCGCATCATGGAGCCAATAAAGGGCGCGAGGTTCACCAGAACGCAATCGTCTTTTCGAATGCCCATCTTTATCCTCCGGTCCCGTAGACCGTGTGCCACGTCTGCCCGCCGCAGATCGATGCGGCCGGCGGCGCGAGTCTCACGACATCCATGCGATGGGACTTCCCTGTCATGCGCCACACTCGTCTCCTTCCAAGGAGCGTGATTTCGTCTATCTCTCTCAGATCCAATTGATCCGACGGGCCAACGGCAATCAACCCCCCTGGATGCCAATTCGCTCCACCACCCTCCACCGTTTGACTGGTCGAGATTCAAGCGTTTGCGCGGAGTGCGTTAAAGGGGCGAAAAGTATCTGCGAGAACTTGAGTTGGGGACTGGGTTTGGGGTGGTATGGGCAGTGCAGGAAAAGCTTTCGGAATATCATTTCATCTTTTCGGAGACTGGTCAGGAACTTTGTGGACGGTTATCTTGGCCGGCACGGGATTTTTCACGACGCCAGGGGGGCTCAAGGAGCGGACGCGATGAACCGGCGCGAACTGTTGACTCGAACCGTTTCCGCGATGGTAGGGGCAAGGCTGGCGGCGCGCGCGGTGCCGATGGCGCTAGGAGCTGCGCCGGCGCGGGCTGCGCGGCCGGCGATCAAGGGTCCCTTGCGCGTGCACCCTACCAACCGCCGCTATTTCGGCGACGGGCAGGGACGCGCCGTTTATCTGACCGGTTCACACACCTGGAACAGCCTGGTGGATCTCGGTCCCACCGACCCTCCGCCGCGTTTCGATTTTCCCGCATACCTGGGCTTTCTCGATCGCTACGGTCACAACTTCGTCCGCCTGTGGACGTGGGAACTGCTCAACTGGAATACGGCGGCGAACCAGGAGAAACGTCGCCAGGTGCATACGATGCGGCCGCTGCCGTATGCGCGTACGGGGCCGGGCGAAGCGGTCGACGGGAAGCCGAAGTTCAATCTCACCCAGTTCGATCCGGAGTACTTCGAGCGGCTCCGCACGCGCGTGTCCGCGGCGCGGGATCGAGGGATCTACGTTTCGGTGATGCTCTTTGAAGGGTGGGGCTTGCAGATGGTCGAGGGAAGCTGGAAGCAGCACCCCTTCCACCCGGAGAACAACGTAAGCGGCGTGGGCGGCGGGGTGGCGGAGGGCGTGGACATTCACACGCTCAAGCATGCGCGGATCCGCGAGATTCAGGAAGCGTATGTGCGCAAGGTCCTCGACACGGTGAACGACATGGACAACGTGCTTTACGAAATCTCGAACGAGAACCACCCTGCTTCGACCGAGTGGCAGTACGCGATGATTCGTTTCGTGAAGGAGTATGAGCGAGGCAAGTCGAAGCAGCATCCGGTGGGCATGACCTTTCAGTACAAGGGGGGCAGCAACCGCACGTTGTTCGACAGCCCGGCCGACTGGATCTCGCCCAATCCGGAGGGAGGCTACCGCGACGATCCACCCGCCGCGGACGGGCGGAAGGTGATTCTCAACGACACGGATCACTTGTGGGGCATTGGGGGCAGCCGGGGCTGGGTATGGAAGAGTTTCCTGCGCGGACACAACCCGATCTTCATGGATCCTTACGACGGCCTCGTGCTCCAGCGGGGCGAGCGATCGCAGTGGGAACCGGTGCGTCGCGCAATGGGGGCCACGCGGCAGTTGGCCGAGCGATTGGAGCTTGCGGCCGTGGCGCGCGCGGCGAGTTGGTCTCGACGGGCTACTGCCTGGCGGGGCAGGGCGGTCGCGGTATGCAGTATGTCGCGTATTTGCCCAAGGGAGGCGAGATCGAGATCGATCTGGGGGGCGCGTCGGGCAAGCTCAAGGGCGAGTGGTTCGACCCTGAGGCGGGAAGCCGTGGGGCGGCCGAGGTGGAAGGGGGAGCGAAACGCACGCTGCGCGACCCCGGGTGAAGGCGAAGTCGTGCTCTGGCTGGCCGCGGCGCGGTAAGCCGGTGCCCGGGCGGATCGGGCTCGTACCGGGCCGCAGTGGAAAGCGGGAGGCTTGCTACTTGGCCGCGTCGGGCGACGCGGGCAGCAGCGTGGTCACCCACAGCAATGGCCGGTTCGCCTCGTCGATGCGGAGTTCCATGCGGAGCTTCACCTGGCCGAGCACGCCGCGCAGAAGCTTGCTATAGGAAGTGCGGCTCTGCGGGAAGTTGACGGGGGTTTTCTGTGGATCGATCCCCTGAAGGGCCATGGCATTGTGGTCCAGCAAGATGGGGAGCTTGAGGCGCTGGGAAACCGCGTCGAGCACGGTGGTCACGGGCACGCCTTGCACATTGGCGTTGAACATATCGTACAGGCTGGGAAACAGGTTGGTGGCGGGCTGCTGCGATGGCCAACCCACGGGCCAGATTTCCAGTCCCTGCCGGGAAGGCACGATGGCCAGCGCCGGCTTGGAGACGTCGCCGCGTGCGACGAGGCACAACCCGGCCGGGCGCAGCAGGCAGGCCAGCGCGGAGCCGCACGAGACCGCCGAGAGTTCCTCGCTCACCGAATCGTCGGCGGCGGCCAGTGTCTGGGCGTCGAGTTCGAGCGGCACGGACAGCTTGGCGGCGATCTTGCGCACGGCTTCGGCGCGATTCATTCCTTGCGTCGAGAAGCCGACTGCGGGAGCCAAGCCTTGGAGGAACGATTCGAACTGTTTGACCGTGAGGCCCAAGGCCGCGGTTTTCTCACGCGACTCCGCCGGTCCCTTTTGGGCAAGTTCGTCGAGCCATCGCACGACTGCCGACACCTCGGTCAAGGGGAAGCGCGCACCGGGCAGGACGAGATCGCCGAGGGAGTCGATCACGCCGGTCACGACATACGCGCGTTGCGACCCCGCTGCATCGGTGCGCACGGAAGGCTTCGTGGCAGGGCCCTTGGGCATCACGCGGACTTCTCGCGCCGGCCGCGGCGAGCGACTTGGCCCACTCTTGGGCCGCGGTGAACGGGGCGTCCTGCTGGGCAATGATCTCCAGGCGCGTGCGTGACTGCGCGGACCGCTCGGCGGCGTTGGCGGCGAAGGCCAGCAGGGTGAGAGTCAAAGCGAAAGCTGAGAGAAGGCGCAAGTTCATGAGCAGCAGGCCGCGTGCGGCCCCTCGGAATTGTGGTGGGAATCGATCGGCTGAGTGCATTTCGCAACCGTTCACGGCCCGAAGCGAGAAGGAAAGGTCCCGAGTTTTCGGTCCGGCGGCTCTTGGAGCCTATCCGAAACCCCTCACCCCCGGCCCCTCTCGCCGCAAGCGGGGCGAGGAGAGAAGGTTTTTTTTCGGATGGTCTCTTGGTATGACGGAGCCTTCCGGCCGAAAAATGGACCCGTCCCCGGCCGGCCGGCGAACGGTTGCTTCATTTTCGGCTCAGTCCAATTATAGTGCGGCCGAGGGGGTGAAGCTGAGCGAGGGAGGTTTTGCACCGGCGGTTCGGGATTGGGCAGGGGGCGGGCGCAATTGCCCCCTTCCGCTTCGACCCCTACAATCTGTTGCACCGCGAGCGTTTGCCCGCAGTTGCAGGTGCGGGGAGAATGGGAAAGTTGGAACGCGCGGAACAACACAGCCCTTTGGCGGGGAAAGAACTTATGAGAACGGGACTGGATCGGCGCGAGCTACTTGCGCGTGGTTTGGGGGCGGCGGGATGGATGCTCGGGGCCCGAGTGGCGCAGGGCCAGGAGTTGCAGGAAAAACGGCCCGCTCCGGGGCCGGACCGCTCGCAGCAGGCTCCCAGTGCTCCGGTGGCGATCGCGCGCTCGGTCTCGTACGATCCGCAGCCGCTAAGAGCCAAGCTCGACGCCATGCTGGAGCTGATCGGCGGGATCAAGAAGCTCGTGGCAGGGAAGCACGTGACGATCAAGCTGAACATCACGGGCGGGCCCAAGTCGGGGAAGCTTGGCGGCCGGGCGCCGGAGGTGACCTACCACGTACACCCGAATTTCGTGGCGGCGCTGTGCGGCGCGGTGCATGACGCCGGGGCGAAGAAGATCGTGCTCGTCGAGAGCTCCTACGAGCGGCGTCCGCTGGACGAGATCGTCGCCGATGGAGGTTGGGACGTGCGCACGATCAACGCGGCCGGCGGGCATACGGTCCAGTGGATCGACACTCGGAACCGAGGCCCGTTCGATCGCTACAGCCGGCTTGCGGTGCCTTGGGGCGGATTGATATATCCTTCCTTCGACGTTTCGCAGGCCTATGAGAAGACCGACGTATTCATCTCGTTGGCGAAGATGAAAGACCACGCGGGAGCGGGCGTGACGATGGGGGCGAAGAATCTCTTCGGCATGCCGCCGACGGCGCTCTACGGCGGCGACGCTCCGAACGAAGACAGCGTACACTTCCGCGGCCCGGTGCTGCACGATGGCGAGAAGAAGGTGCCTTCGGGCGTGGCGGGAGAACTGGCCCACGGGATCGCCGTCAAGGATTCTGCCCGCCGCGTGCCGCGCGTGACCGCGGATTGCGTGGGCGCACGGCCGATCGATCTGGTGGTCATCGACGGCATTCTCACCAACCGCGGCGGCGAGGGTCCGTGGGTGAAAGGGGCGGAGCCGCTGGAGCCGAAACTGATGCTCGCGGGGCGCAACGTGGTTTCGACCGACGCCGTCTGCGCCGCGGTGATGGGCTACGACCCCATGGCCGACCATTCCCAGTTTCCCTTCATGGGCGACAACCACCTCAAGCTTCTCGCCCAGTTGGGCGTGGGGACCAACGACCCGAAGCGGATCGAGGTTCGCGGGCTTTCGATCGCCGAAGCCCTGTTCCCGTTCAACCCCAAGCGATTGCCGCTGGGCGACGGTGGGCTGTGGGAGGCCTGGAATCGGCGGCGGATCGCGCGGACGGCGTGAGCGGTGCGGTTGATCCTTTATGTTACGCAAAACATAGCGGTTCTTATGCGGCCACCTTCGTTATGTGGCGTTGCCCCGGTTCTTCTCGGCGGTTCGCCGACGGTGGCGGGGCTGGACGCCACATATTTGGCAACGAGAGTGTGGTAGAAAGGTAGACACAAAGCTCGGACTTGGGACCATCTGCGTGTGGCTTTGGTCAGAATGCCGGTGTCACAAAAGGGTCCATTCTCGGGAGGTCCCGGAATACGTTTGAGTTTCTGCGACGGTAAGTCCTCTGTGCGACGACTGCCAGTGACAGAGGCTATTGAGGCCCGCGCTTCACGGCTCCTGCGGCACCGTTTCCCTGTGGTCGTCATACACGGTCCGCCGGTAGGAAGCCTGTCCGCTCGCACCACGCTCGCTGGTCTAGTGTCTTTCTGCCCGCTGCCAAGCTGCGTGCAGTGCGACATAGTTCTAGGCCCCCAGGAGTTCCTGGTTTTCTATCCAGATCACGGGCACGCCCGGGTAGTCCGTGTCGTGAAACCAGTCGCCGCACCGCTCCCACCGGGTTCCGGCAGACACAACAACTGCTGGGCCTCGATCGCGTCGGCAGCAATGACGGCAGGGCCCGCGATTTGCGAGCCCTGCCACGCTGTCCTGGGTGAGTTCTTCACGGTGGAAGTTTTGTCGTAATGCCGACAGTGCTTCCAATGGCTGGCGACTCGCGCCATCGGCTACGCATCGCTGCTGGCTTGACGGGGTTACGGAACTGGAACCAGGAGGCAACCGAAGTAAGCAGAGTAGGTGCCGATGCATGGGAATCCCGTAGCGTCTTGCTCGGTCAACCGAGCGTTCCCCCCCCACCTTACACCGCGAAAATACGCAACGTCGTCCGAATTGCCCACGACTAGATCGACCATACGGAGCAGTTTTCCATCATGGAATAGGTCACTAGAGTCCAGGACCACATCACCGGAATCATTGATATCCCAGGCGGCATCTCCCCCCTCATCAGCCTCGGTCCCGATTAGCGTGGGAGAAGTCTGAGAGTCTGGGTCAAAGCAAAACGGACGAAAAATATACAGCCCTCCCTTCTGCTTGGGAACACGGATTCGTCCACAGAACTCGCCGAAGCCGTTGATAGCGTTGACGACATTGCTGGTGCTGGGGTACGACAGTTCGCGAAATTCCTCTGGGGCCGCGTCCCCGAGCGTGTAGCGAAAGATTGTGCGTGTTGAATCTCCAAGCAGACCGGCGAGCTGAGATGGCTCGTTGTTACGGGGATTGTTAAGTTGCGCAGCTAGCAGATTTGCGATTGTGAACGGCAGGATTTCAGGCGGCGAGGCCACGCCGCCGCTATACAGCCCTGTGTTGTAGATGAAAGCGCTGGCGGTTTGCGTACCGTCCACGTACTCACCCCTGAACACGCCCAGCAGATCGCCCTTGTTGTTGATGTGCCGGCCATAGAAATACACCGGCACCGAGTTTTTCACCGCGTCCGGCACAGAAATCGGGGTCGCTGCCCACTTGCCGTTGGTGCCGGGAGCCTTGCTAGCGTCGACCAGTGCCCCGCGCATTAGGAACCCAGGATCCGTGGAATTGGGGGCAAGTACCTTTTTGATGGTGACGAGAATGGCTCCATAGTCGTTGACAGATCTCCCGCCCGCAATGAACCACTCGCTCGGTACTTCAACGACGCCCGTCAGATCAACGAGGTCATTCAGGTCACGCGCTTGGTCAGGGTTGATGGTAGCGTCGTAGAGTATGCCGTTCGGGTCGTAGATGAAGCCCCTTCCCTCTCGTGTGGTGGTTGTGTAAGTCCCCACCGTCACACCGTCGTTGTTCATGGCCTCGAAATTCGAGAAACTTCCACCTCCCGGGGCTGTAAAGTAGTTGATTTGGTAGTGGATCGGCGGCGGTGGCGGTGGCGGTGGTGGCGGCGCAGGCGGTTTGGCCCAAGCCAGGCTGTCCAGCAGCACGGCCGTAACGACCAGGGCGACGGCGAAAACGAGGGTCCATTTCCAGTTCATCTTCTTCATGGGTTGGTCCTTTCCTAAGACACGGGAACACGGGTAAAATGGGGTCATCTACGCCCCCGGCGCGCACAACGAGCCGTCCGGGGGATGGTTGGGCCGGTGAGGGACCTCGCTCGCAACTTGGACCTCACCGGCCGCTTTTTGTCGTTACGTCACACACTCACCACGGAGGCACGGAGGACACGGAGAAACCAAGGGAGGTTGAAGGATGTTGATCTATGAAGAACTGACTGGGGAAATCCTTGCTGCCGCAACGGAAGTTCATAGGGAGCTGGGACCGGGCCTCTTGGAGTCGGCATACGAGGAATGCTTGTGCCACGAACTCAGCCTGCGCGGGTTGGCCTTCACGCGCCAGGTTCCTCTCCCGGTAGCATACAAGGGTGTCAAGTTGGACTGCGGGTATAGGCTGGACATCGTTGTTGACGATCGGGTCATCTCGGAACTGAAGAGCGTTGAACAAACCAGCCCTCTCCACAAGGCACAACTGCTCACCTATCTGCGTCTGAGCGGCAAGCGGGTCGGCCTTCTTCTGAACTTCAACGTCGCTCTGCTCAAAGACGGCGTCACGCGCCTGGTCCTCTAACTCCAACTCTCTCTCCGTGTTCTCCGTGCCTCCGTGGTGAATCTCCGTGGTGAATTCCTCATTTTCCTTTCTCAGCCTTCTCCTTTCCTGCTGGCGGTTTGTCGGCAGGGCGCAGAAGCGCCTCGGCCTCGTCGCGGAGCAGCTTGAGCGTCACACGGCGGTTCCAGGGCATCTGCTCGCCGGTGCCTGCTTCATGGTCCTTGAGGGCCTTGTCGGTCGATGGGTCGCCTTGTCGAGCCACTTCTTGGCCTCCTCGGTATGCCCAAGGCGGTGATGGGCCATGGCCAGGAAGAACCAGGTGTAGGCGGGCGACGACTTGATCGCCTCGCTCGGTTGCATGACCGGGGCATCGGCCTCCGTGAGCCGCTGCGAGGGCACTCCGTCCAATCGCCCGGCGCGGTAGAGGACCGCGCCTAAGGTGTTCAAGTAGGTGATCGACTTGGGATCGCTCTTGGCCGCCTTCTCGGCCAAGGGCGACCGCCTTCGGCCAGTCCTTGGTGGCGTCCGGGGCGAGGGCGCAGGCCCAGGCCACCCAATGGGCGTCGTCGGGCTTGTCGGTTTGGCCGAAGCGTTGGAGCATCTCGGCGCAGTCCTTGCGATAGTCGTCGAGGCGCCCCGCCACCAATTGTCCCAAAGCACATTGATACCAAATAACTGCTTCCTCGGGTCTCAACTCAACGGCTTTGCGAAAATCGGCGAGTGCCTCCTCCTGATTCCCGAATGCGTGTCGAAGGATTCCGCGCGCCGCGTAGGCCCCGGCCGCTCCCTTGGTCTTCTCAATGGTCTTTGTCCGCTAATTCCAGCAGTCCTTTTCGCAGATGCTCATCAGGACATTTCGCCACCTGCGCGGGCGGAATGCACCAGAGGTTGCTGCCGTTGCTTGGCAAGAGTTCGACCGCCTTGGCAATGTCGGCCAGGGCCTTCTCGTAGTTCTTCAGGTAGAAGTGCGCCTTCGCACGTCGCTTGTAGATGTGAGAACGGAAAGGCGCCAGTTCAATGCCCTTGTCATAATCGGCAAGCGCGGATGCGTACATTTGGCGAGCGGTGTACATGTCGCCGCGCTCGAGGTAGAGCCAGAAGCTCCCTAGATCGTTGGGTTTGGGATTGGTCTCGATCGCTTTGCTGATCACCGCCAACGCCTTCTCGTCTTCTCCCAGTCTGGCAAACACGTCGGCCACCCAGGTGAAGTGGTCAAAAAGGTACGGAAGCTTGAGCATGACTTCATAGGCTTTGTTGGTCTCCGCCAGCGCCCTCTCCCTCTCTCCCAGTTTTATGAGCACGTCGGCCAACGTGCGGCGGCCCCAAATGGATCGGTCAAGAATGGATCGGTCGAGTGCGATCGCCTTCTCGATGCACGTGAGTGAGGCTTTCGGGTCTCCTATCAAGTTGTAATGGACTGCGATGGTGTTATAAGCTTCGGCCGACTCCGGAGCCATCCGGGTAGCCCTATCCAACGTTGCCTTAGCTTCCCCAGGCTCTCCCAAGTAATCGTACGTCCTAGCGAGTTCCCCCTGGTAAGAGACGTTTCGGGGGTCCAATTCCACGGTGCGCTTCGCGTGCACGAGGGCATGTTTCACATCACGGTAGGCAAGGTCGGGGCAGTACTGCCGCAGGAACAAGCCTAGACGCATGTGGAATTCGGCGTTGTCCGGGTCAAGTTCTACGGCTTTCTCGAAATCGGCCAGGGCCTCCTTGTATCTCGCGAGCATCATGTAGACCTCGCCCCGCTCGAAGTAGGCAACCGCATCGCGCGGGTTCAGTTTCAGCAATTCCGTATAGAACGCCGCGGCGTCCTCCAGAAGCCGGCGGCGGACTTCCTTCATTTCCGGAATCGCGCCCACCTGCTCGTCGGCGACCCGGGTGAGCATCTGCTTGACGGCCTCGCGGGCCCGTTCGTAGTTCTTCTCCGCCCTCGCAGCGTTCTCCTCCGCCTTTGTCGGCGTTCGCGGCCGCCGCGTCTCGTTCCTGCCTTTCCCGCTGATAGGCCTCGCGAACAGAAGGATCGCGCTGGCAACCAGGACGGACACGACGGCGACGCGCGAGACCCGCACGGCCGACCAGACCAGCGGCCGATGCCGCCGGGCCCACTTCGCCGCCCGGTCGGCCAGCGTCGGCGGCCGGGCCTCGATCGGCTCGTCGGCGAGGTAACGCTCGACGTCCGCCGCCAAGGCGCTGGCCGACTCGTAGCGCCGCGTGCGGTCCTTCTCCAGGGCCTTCATCACGATCCAGTCCAGGTCGCCGCGGAGCAGGCGGCCGAGACGCCGGGCGTCCACGCCGCGATGCGCGGTGATGGTCGAGATCGCCTCCGCGCCCAGCGTGCTCACGCGATGGCTCGGCCGCGGCGGCTCTTCCTCGCGGATCACCCGGCGGACTTCGTCGAAACCGGCCTCGCGCAGCCGCTCTCGGTCGAACGGCGTGCTGCCGGTGAGCAGCTCGTAGAGCAGCACGCCCAGCGAGTAGATGTCGCTGCGCGTGTCCACGTCCAGGCCGCTCATCTCGGCCTGCTCGGGGCTCATGTACAGCGGCGTGCCGATCATCCGGCCGTGGCCGGTGAAGAGCGTCTTCTCGGTGAGCGGCTGATGGATGGCCTTGGCGACGCCGAAGTCGATGATCTTGGGCACGGGCACGCCGTCGTGCAGCGTGACCAGGACGTTGGACGGCTTGAGGTCGCGGTGGATGATCCCCTTCTGATGGGCGTGCTGCACGGCCTGGCAGACCAGGACGAACAGCTCCAGCCGCTCGCGCGTCGTGAGCTTGGCCTGGTCGCAGTACTCGGTGATGGGCACGCCCTGGACCAGTTCCATCACGAAGTACGGCCGGCCCGACTCGGTCGCTCCCCCGTCGAGCACGCTGGGCGATGTTCGGGTGGTCCATCATCGCCAGGGCCTGCCGCTCGGCCTCGAAGCGGGCGATCACCTCCCGGGTGTCCATGCCCGGCTTGATGATCTTCAGGGCCACCTTGCGGCGGACCGGCTCCCGCTGCTCGGCCATGTAGACCACGCCCATGCCCCCTTCGCCGATCTCCTCCAGGAGCTTGTAGCGGCCGATGGTTGGCGCCGGGCGTTCGGCGATGGGGGCATGGTCGAGGGTGGCGACGATGCCCGACCGCGGGCGATTCGAGGAAGCTCCGGTTCCTCCTCGTGCATGCGCAGCAAGGCTGGCGACTCGGTTGCAGCAGCAGTCGGTCGTCGCCACAGACCTGGTTGCAGGTAGTCGCTGCGAGCCTCCGCCGACTCAATGCTGCACGCCACCTTGAAGATGGCTTTCTCGTCGAGTGTGTTGGCGATCATCGTCTTTCTCCCGTGCGAACTGTCGCCTCTACTAATCAATGCGAGAATTGGCCGCAAAATGTCCGACGAAAATCCGGAAATTCTTCTGAGCGAGTCCAGCTCAGTCGGTCGGGCGGCCTCGGTCATCTCAGCGCGGAGCCAGCACCTGGCGTAAGCCCAGTCGTCGATCGGCAGTTGCGTGCAGATATGCCCGAGCGACTTCGGCGGCTTGCTCGTTCGTCAGCCCCGCAAAGAACCGGAGCTTCACCAGCTCCGCCGCACGCGGGTCCTCGTGCCGCCAGCTTGTCGAGCGCCTCGTCAAGGGCGAGCAGATCCAGTCTGCGGTCTCAGGCATCTCCGGATCCACGTGCGACAGCTCCACCCGCTGCATGCCCGCCACCGGCTTCCGGCCCACCTTTGCGACGGGCCTTCTCGACCAGAATCCGCCGCATCGCCTCGGCCGCGGCCGCAAAGAAATGGCCCCGGCTGTCCCAGTGCTGGGCCTTCTCCACGTCCACCAGCCGGAGGTACGCCTCGTGCACCAGGGCCGTGGCCTGGAGCGTCTGGCCCGGCTTCTCCTGGGCCATCTTCGGCAGCGGCCAGCTTCCGCAGTTCGTCGTAGACCAGCGGCAAGAGCTGCTCGGCGGCCTGAGGGTCGCCTTGCTCGATGGCGGACAGGATGCGGGTGACGTCGGTCATGGGCGTGGCTTTCAGATAAGGGCCGGTGCCCACGATTATAGCAACCGGCTGACGCCGCGGCCCAAGGGAGCCCTACCTCGGCGGGTCCGAGGGGTGCCCCAAGCTGCTTCCCGAAATACCTTGGTTTTTTGGCGGGGCCAGTCAGCTCTTTCCGGAACGGCACTTTCGCCGTCGTGCAACTCCGAGATCGCCATCTCGGAATTCAAAGTGCTGGGAAAACATGGGTGGCTAGACCTCCGTAGAAGGATTGGGTGTTGAACATGGCGATACCAAGCGCCGTGTCGTGATTATGTGGCGGAAAGACTGAGAAGAATAACGATTACCGAGCCGCAAACTCGGAAGACCACATAACCGGTCAAGCCACAGAAGTGCCGTTTTGCGGGTGGCCGTGCGGGTGAGCGCGCGGGTGGGTGTTGCGCCGACTGGAGGCGCACGGCTCAAAGCGTCTCACAGAAAGGGGGACGGGCACCTCGCCCCGTCATTCTCGGGCGGTAGCAGGCGGAATCTGCTCGGAGCCGGTCCCCTTTTCTGTTAGCCAGGCTCAGAGCGGCTCTTCGAGAATTGCCACCAGTTCTCCGAGGATCATGCAGGTGGCGCCCCAGATGCAGTGCGTGTGGAAGGCGAAGTGCGGGGCCTCGTAGACCTCGCCCTGGTGTTCGCGGCGGTGCATGCCGAAATGGGCCACGTCGAGCAGATGCGGCAGGGGGATTTCCAGGAGCTGCTCGACTTCATCGGGATTGGGGACCATTTCCGGCCGCCGGTCGGTGACGCCGATCCAGGGCTCGATGAGGAAGTTGCTGGTGCCGGTATAGATTGGGGAAAGCCGGCCGAGGAGTTCGATGGGGTGTCCCGCGGCGCCCAATTCTTCGTGGAACTCGCGCAGCGCGGCGGCGGCGCCCGTTTCTCCCGGCGCGACCGCGCCGCCGGGCAAGCTTACCTGGCCGGCGTGGGCCGCGAGGTGGGCGGGACGGAGCGTGAGCGGAAGATGCCACTGGTCGTGATGCGGGTAGAACAAGAGCAGTACGGCGGCAGGCCGCGCATTGGGCGCGGGCCGATCGTAGCGCGTGCCCGAGGGACGCTGCGGCTCGAAGCGGGAGCCGATCATGGGGCCGGGCAGCGCGCGGGCAAGGCGAGCCGCCAGCCGGCGGGCGAATTCGGCATCCATCTATCCTGCCCTTGCTTCGCGCAACTGATAGACGATGAAACCTTCGTTCTCGTAGAGCACCGGCAGGTCCAGACGGGGAACGGAGCCGCCCGGCGCTTCGGTGAGCACGTAGTCGGCCTGGTATTTTACCGCCAGTTCGGTGAGACGCTCGGCTCCCAACTCGGCCAGCGACTCGTGCCAGTAGCGTTTGGGTTTCTCGTCGCCGATGCCGTGAATGTCGCGGAGCCGGTCCCACCAGAGCACGATCGACTGAGCGTCCTGGGGGATTTCCTTGCGCGTGACGACCTCGCTTTGCGCGGTATACCACTTGAAGGTGTAGTTGTCGATCGGGGTGAGAAAACGGGCGTGGCGGGGAATTTTTCCGGACTGCGCGACCCAATTGCAGACATCGCGCCAGGCGGCATAGCCCACCTTGTTCATCTTCAGGTCCGCGCGGGGGATCGCCGGTCGGAGGCGGATGGCGGCGTAGTCGGCGACGTGGAGCGCCGCGAGCGCGACAGCGACCGCCAACCACGCCTTGCCGGCCGCGGGCCGGACGCGGAGGAGCCGCTCGACGAGCAGCATGGCGAGCAGGGCCACTCCCAGCGGCACCGCCACGTCGGACAGGCGGAACCAATAGTAGCGGAGCAGCCCGGCGCTGAACTGCGGGTCGATGGACGAGAGGAGGCTGATCACGGAGCCGAACAGGGCGATGCCCAAGGCTCCGACAACGACGGCGCGGAGGCGGAGTTCGGGGCCGTGTTCGCCGACGGCGTGACACAACCAGGCCCAGAAGATGATCAAGGCGGCGAAGCGGAGAATGAACAGAGGCTTGAGTTCGGAGAGGATGAGGTGGTGGGGAAGGCGTTTGAAGACGTAGATTTCGTGGGCGCGCGCGATGACGTCGGGATCGACGCCCGAGTTCAAGGTAAGCGAAGGGTAGAGGGAGATGAGGGCAAGGAGGAATCCACCCACCAGACCCGGGAGCATGGTTCGCAGGGGAGGGGCGTGGCGACCGAGCCAGAGCCAGGCGAAGCCGGCGGCGAGACAGGCCCAGCCGCCGACGAGGACGTGGAACATTGCGGCCCCGCCCAAGAGGAGCCAGGCGCGGTTCCAGCGGTTCCGCGCGATCGCCTCCAGCCCCAAGAACACGAGGACGAAGGCGAATCCCTTGGCCTCGACGCCGCCGATCACCCATTCGCCCGCCATGTGGAATCGTTCGACGAGCAAAGCGAAGATCGTGCCGGAAAGGAGCGCAAACCCGCGGCGCGTTACGACGGCCGCGCTCAAACGCTGCCACGACCAGGCGAGCAAGAGCCAGGTAAGGCATCGGCCGGTCCATGCCAGCGCGAAAGGCGAAAGCCAGCGCGACAGCCACCCGAACGTGAAGTAGAAGACGGCATGGGTGTCGGCCGACTCCAGGAAGAAGTCGTTTTTGACCCAGTCGGAATTCCAGTAGTGGATGGCCTTGCCGAGGTAATACGGCTCGTTGACGTCTGGTACCGGCCATGCGCCCTGGAGGGCGAAGACGGCGAACAAGAGCAGCGTCTCGGCCAGACTACTTTTCCAGGGCAGCGATGCGTTTGAAGTCATCTTTCAGCGAGCGGTAGAGCTGTTGATACAGAGGAAAGGCGCGGTTGTAGGCGAGCTGCGCGGGGCGTTTGGGGGCGGTCTGTTTCACGACGCGGATCGTCGCCGCGCAGGCTTCGCCAATGTGCTTGAACGCGCCCGCGCCCACGGCAGCCAAGAGGGCGACGCCGAAAGCCGGCCCTTCCTCGGTATTGATCGTAACCACCTTGCGTCCGAAGACGTCGGCCTGGATCTGGCGCCAGAGGGGGCTGCGCGAGCCGCCGCCGGAGGCGCGGATCTGCCGCACGGGCACGCCCAATCCCTCGATGATTTCCAGGCTGTCGCGCATCGAGTAGGTCACGCCTTCCATGATCGAGCGGAGGAGATGGCCGCGCGTGTGGGCCAAGGTGAGACCGACGAAGCAGCCGCGGGCATCGGGATCGGCATGCGGGGTTCTCTCGCCCGAGAGATAGGGGAGGAAGAACAGCCCTTGGCTTCCCGCCGAGACCGCCTCGGCCTCAGCCGTGAGCAGGTCGTAGACCTCCGTGCCGTCGCGGCGCGCCTTTTCCACGTCGGCCTTGCAGAGTTCGTTGCGGAACCATTGCAGCGATCCGCCCGCGGAGAGATTCACGCCCATCATGTGCCAACGGCCGCGGACGGCATGGCAGAAGGTATGGACGCGGCCTTGCGGATCGATTTTCACCTCGTCGCTGTGGACGAACATGACGCCCGACGTGCCGATGGAAGTGGAGAGCACGCCTCGCTGGACGATGCCGTTGCCCACCGCCCCGGCCGCGCAATCGCCGGCGCCGCCGACCACCACGCAGTCGGTCGTGAGTCCCAGAAGCTCGGCGGCCTGGGAAGTAAGTCGGCCGGTAACTTCTTCGGATTCATAGACGCGGCCGAGCATGCCTGCGTCGAGTTCGAGGGCGTCCAACAGTTTTTTCGACCACTTGCGCTTGGCGACATCGAGCAACAGCATGCCGCTGGCATCGCTCACCTCGGTGGCATACTCGCCGGTCATGCGGCGGCGGATTTCGTCCTTGGGCAACAACACCTTGACGGTCTTGGCGAAATGCCGCGGCTCGTGGTTGCGGAGCCAGAGGATTTTGGGGGCGGTGAAACCGGTCATGGCCGGATTGGCCACGAGCTTGATGAGGTTCCTGCGCCCGCCGACGCGTGCTTCAATCTCTTCGCACTCGGCGCTGGTGCGCTGGTCGTTCCAGAGGATTGCGCGGCGAACGACGCGATCGTTCTTGTCGAGAAACACGGAACCGTGCATCTGACCCGACAGTCCGATCGACTTCACGTCGCCCGGTTTCAGTCCCGCAGAGTCGACGACGGCGCGAACGGTTTTGATGGTGGCTTGCCACCAGTCTTCCGGATCCTGCTCGCTCCAGAGGGGCTTGGGCACGTAGCAGGGATAGGTTTCCATGGCGGAAGCGAGGATTTTCCCCTCCGGGTCGATGGCGAGGGTCTTGGTGCCGGAGGTGCCGATGTCGATCCCCAGGAAGACGCTCATCTGGTGAATATCCTCGCTACTGGAGTAGAATGAGGGTCACAAACGCGTGGTGTGTTCGACGGCGGATTGTAACCCGGCTCGCTCCTTGGCGGAAGCGGACGGCCCCGTTGAATGGCCTGCGTAGCGCAAACGACGGGGAGGTCCATGCCGCCCGAACTCATGTCTTACGCTAGATTTCCGCGCGCCGCAAGGCGTTTCTCGGCCCGGTGGGCGTATCTGCTGGCGCTCGCCTTCGTGGTAAGCCTGGCCGGAGCCTGCAAGCCGCACGCGGGCCAGGAGCGGGCCGGCGACTCAAACGCCCCACCCGTGCACCTGCGATTGCTCGTGGTCGGCGATCCGGCCATGGCCGCGGCGATCGAGCTGTTGAGCGGCGAATGGAAGGCGCAGACCGGTTCGACGCTGGAAGTCCAGCAGGCCGAGCGGCTCGACGGGGCGAAGGCGCCGGACGTCGACGCGATGGTTCTGCCCGCGTCGGACCTGGGGCTTGCGGCGGAAGAGCAGTGGCTTGCGGCGGTGCCCAAGCAATGGACCGGAGGCATTGGGACCAGCGATCCCGGCCGGACGGAAAACGTCGAGGCGACGAGCAGTTGGGGCGACGTCTTCAGCTTGCTGCGATCGGTCGAGGCAGCGTGGGGCAAGCAACTCGTGGCGGTGCCCTTCGGGTCGCCGGTGTTGGTTTGCTACTACCGCGCGGACTTGCTGGAGCGATTGCAGGCGCGCCCGCCGCGCACGTGGGCCGAGTATCGGAGACTGGCCGAGCAGCTTGGCGACCGCGCGGCCCTGGGGGATGCGGCGCCGCCGGCCGGGCAGCCGTGGTCTGGGGCCCAGGAACCGCTCGGCCCCGGCTGGGCGGGGATCGATTTGCTGGCGTGCGCGGCGGCCTATGCGCGGCATCGGGCCAATTACTCGGCCTTGTTTCACATTGAATCGATGCAGCCTTTGGTCGATGGTCCGCCCTTTGTCCGGGCGCTTAGCGAACTGGTCGAGGTAGCCAAGACCGGGCCTAAAGACCAGCTCGAACTCGACCCGGCGCGTGCGCCAAGCGTTCTGGCAGGGGCGGTGCGGCATGGCGCTGAGCTGGCCGACGGCGACCGACAAGATCGGGACGGAAAAAATTGGGACGGACAAGATTGCAGCCGGCAAGATTGGGACGGACAAGCTCGCGACGGACAAGATCGGGAGCGACAAGCTTGGGACGGACAAGATTGGGAGCGGGGGAAAGTTGCGCGTGGGTTTCGTCGATCTGCCCGGCTCCACGCAGGCCTACAACGTGGCCTCGAAGACCTGGGATCCGCGTCCCGAGGAGGATCCGGCCCAAGTAACGCTTCTGGGAGCGGCAGGGCGCGTGGGCGTGGTGATGGCCTCGGGGACCGCCGAGAAGCAGGCGGCGGGGTTTCGCCTGCTCCTCTGGCTCTCCGGCGTTCCGTGGAGCCGTCAGGTGTGTGCGGTCAGCCCGGCGACGACGTTGTTTCGCCACTCGGATTCTGGCTGCGGCGACCACCTGGGTGGAACGGCCGGTGCCTGGTGCGGCGGCGGTTCAATATGCCGAGGTCGTGCAAACCGCGCTGAACCGGGGCGAAATCCTGTACGCGTTGCGGATTCCCGGTCGCACGGAGTACCTGGCGGCCTTGGACGAGGCGGTGCAGCAAGCGGTACGGGGGGAGAAATCCGCCGAGGAGGCGCTCGAGAGACGTGGCCAAGAAGTGGGGGGCGATTACCGAGCGGCTGGGACGCCCGCGACAACACCGCGCGTACCTCCACAGTTTGGGGCTTTGACAGATTCAGGCGGGTGGTCTACAATCATTCACTTCCGGGTGAGCCGGCGGCTGTCGGCGGGAGGACGTTAACGGCGATGCAGAAAGCATTTCCGGCGACTGCCTCGAAGCGCGGTATAGCCTGGAGTCGATCGTAGGCCCAGAGCCTGCGGGGCGGTAGCTCAGCTGGGAGAGCGCTTGGATCGCACCCAAGAGGTCGGGAGTTCGAGTCTCCTCCGCTCCACTTCGTTGAAGTGAATGGGCTGAAGTGAATTGGCTGAAACGACTTTTGCGCGGCCGCTACGGCGGCCGCCGTCGTTTCTCGAGGCCGCGGCGGTCATGATCGCGAACCCGCCGAGGATTCTCTACCGAAGGTTCTCTACCTGAGTACCAAGCGCTGCCCGGTATGCCACTTCGCGCGAGGAAGCGGGCCTGGTGGGCGAGTCGGCCGGCGTCGGCGCCTATAGCCTCTCCGAAGGCGGATGGAACTGGGCCAGCTACACCGGTTCGGGCACCTTCACTTCCGAGCACCGGGAAGACACGCACACGCTCACCTGGTTCGAGGGAGGCCGCGAACAGGCCACCGCCAATTCCGGCTCCAGCTACGAAGAGTGGGGCGTCTACGGCCCCGGCGGCGCGATCGGCGGCTATCTCGCCAGCGATAGCTACAGCGAGGGCGGATCCTGGGACACGCTCAGCAAGACCACGTCTTCCAGCCACACACCCTTCGGCGAAGAGCAGTCGGGCTCGCAACGGACCATCTCAGGGAGCTACTCCGAGTCGTCAAGCGCGACCGACGACGGCGACTTCGACAGCGAAGGCGACAAAGGCCCAATGTCCGAGACGGGTACGTTCACGGGCGGGACCGACTCCACGAGCGACCGGAGCTTCACCGCTCAAGCCGTCTACAACGGCAGCATCTCGCGCATCGAGGCCCACTCCAATAGCCACGACACCGCCAGCTTTAGTGCCGGCTCTAGCGGCGGCACGGACTACTCGCCCAACGATAGTTCCAGCTCCTCTTCGGTGTCGTGGGACGAGGACCGTACGAGCGACGGCGACTCGGACACCACGAAGACCTACGCCGGCACCTCGGAGGTCGTCACCTCGACCTGGCACAACACGCTGGATGATACCGGGAGCAGCACGCTCATCGAACAGCCCAACTACGGGAGTTCTTCCTACTCCGACGAGCCCAACTACACCGACAGTTGCTCATACAGCAGCACCAGTGATACGACCGGTACCGTCAGCTTGTACTCCTACTCTAACCCGAGCTCGTATTCCAACGAGTGGGGCACGGCGAGCGAGCCCTCGTCGACCACGCCCTACGCGGGTCCGGACCAATCCGCGGTCGATGGCCTGGTCCAGGACTTGTCCGAAACGGCCGCCGGCGCCTACACTGGAGTGCAGCCGGTCGCGGCGGCCGTCGATGCAGCGATCGAGGCTTTCACTCAAGTGGATGCCGACGCGCAAGGCAACGGCGGCGGCGCGGCGTACATGCAAGTCCGTGCGCCTGTGGGAGGAGGAGAAGGCACACAACAGGAGTCGACAAATACGGCCACACGCCTCGGGGATTTCTGGGGGTGGTTGTTCTCCTCAAATCCGATTGGACAACAAGGGAATTGGAACCGAAGTCGTCAGACGTCGGTGATCAACAATCTCGCCAAGGATCCTCTCCACGGCGAGGTTAATATTCGCAAGTACCAGACAGCCGGTGAAGGCGGAAAAGCGCTGGCAGAACAGGTGCAGGAGTTGCCAGGCAAGATCGTTGAGACCGGCGTTGTTGGCGCTGAAGTAGGTTTGACTGCCTACGGGGGTGGACAAGCGGTTCGTGGCGTGTACGCCCTTGGACGCATAGGCATCAGTGCGGCGCGATGCGCTGCCACTCAAGCTCCGCGTTTGGTCAAACAAACATTCCCCAATACACCCGGAAACCTATTATCAAATATCCCGCGAAATGCAAAGGGACACATACAGCCGAGCGAATACCTACGGATTCGGCCAGAACAGCACGCGATCAAACCTGGTGAGACGTTCTCGCCGCGCCATCATGGCCAGCACTATCACGTGGAAATTCGCATCGACCCGTCAAAAAGCTGGAACAATGCCAAGAACGTGAAAAAGGTGAAACCGCCAGGGTACCTGCCTGGCGAGGGCACCGGTTTTCTTCCCGGCGAGCCTTTCCCATGAATGTGAGGACACGATGACGATTTGTAGTTCGCCGATTGGCTTTGAAGATGGGCACATTGTCAGCTACAGTGTCTCCACTGAGCGTCTCGAACTCCTGTTTGAGTATTGGAACGAACAACATGGCACGTTGGTATTTGACGGGTTCATCGGACTTTGCGATGCCGGCGCAATCGGTGTCACGGTTGGATCGGTCTGTGAAGTCGCGTCGTCGGAATTCCTTTCTTTGCTGGCGCGTCGGCATTTCGCGATTCCTCCCGAGTCACTGGACTGGAAGCATTTCCGCTTTCTGGATGTGGACGACGGTGCGATGTTTGATATCGTCGCGCGCACGTGTATCATTGTCTGATCGACAGCCCCATGTCACCCAAACACATCGGTTTCGCGATTAAGGGGTCACCCATAACCGCCGCTAGGCCAAGGCCCGGTTGTTCGGATTTTTCAGGATCGTGAGAGAGGCTAGCCGGGGTCCACGCGCGACAATGAGCGCTCCGGCCGGATCGTGGGTTTGGTGTACCACCAGGGAGAGAATGTCTTGGCGTCCTATACCTGGACGTATAGCGGTTCCGGAATGGCGGTCCCGGTGGCCGATGTTCCCAGCGACACCTGGCTGCCCAACGGCGGCTTGCCGGTTCTGGGGCCGGTCGGTGCGCGAGGGGATGCTGCCCGTCCGCGATACCGCGGCAGTCACCGCGGCACTCTTGGTCGGTGACTACTATTCTCAGCAGTCGCCGCTCGTCTCCGCCACCTCCACCGACGGCACCGTCGCCTACGCCTACGACTCCACCGGTCAACTCGTAACGGCCGACTATTCCGGCAGCCAGGCCGACGAGGCGTACACCTACGACTCCAACGGCAACCGCACTAGCCCCGGCTCCGTAATCGGCGACGGCAACCGCTTGCTGTCGGACGGCACGTATACCTACACGTACGACGCCGATGGCAACCGAACCTCCCGGTTCGTCTGGGTCGACGCGGATACCGACGGCCAGGTCGATTCCAACGAAAAGAGCCAGATCACCAACTACTCCTGGGACACTCGCAACCGGCTGGTGAGCGTTACGAACTATGCTGCGGAGGGCGGATCGCCGACCCAGATCGTCGCGTACTTCTATGACCTGGAGAATCGGCTCGTCGGGGAGAACTTGGATTCCAACGGCGACGGCGTGGTGGACCACCAGACGCGCTATGCCTACGACGGCCGCCAGATCGCCTTGCAGTTCGATAAGGACGGGACGGGTGACGTAACAGCGGCCAATCTCAGCCATCGCTACGTCTGGGGTCCGGCGGTGGATCAGGTGCTGGCCGACGAGCAAGTCACCAGCACTCAAACCGCCGGCAACGTCGTCTGGCCTTTGGCCGACCACCTGGGCACGGTCCGCGACTTGGCGTTCCGCGATCCCCAGACCGGCGTAACAACCGTTGCCAACCATCGGGTGTTCGACAGCTTCGGCAACCTCAAGAGCGAAACCAACGCCGCCGTGGATTGCCTCTTCGGCTTCACGGGGCTACCGTTGGACGAGGGTAGTGGAACCTACCGCACAGCAACCCGGCCTTACGACCCGCGCACGGGACGATGGCTTCAACCAGACTGGATCGGATTCAACGGCCAAGACGCGAATCTCTACCGCTACTGCGGTAACTCGCCTACTGATCGGAAAGACCCGACTGGCCTTTACGACTCAGACATACACTTCTATTTCGTCTATTACCTGGCCCACTATCTGGGCTTGGCCGATAAGATGAGCGGATTCAGAACAGATGGACAAGAAGTATCGTGGGCGTATGTTATCGCCTGGATGAGTCAGTACGTTGACATGGACGAGACGACAACCCCATTGCATATCGGCGCGGTGGATGCTCGGAGGCGGTTTCATTTCGTTGGACCAGACGACACGACCAATGCGAACGATCCACGAGTTCGCACAGCGCTTGATACTGCGGCTGCACGTCGTGAGTACGCATTGGTTGGTATTCTTACGCACGTCTATGCGGATACGTTTTCGCATCAAGGCTATGGGCCAAAAACCGGACATTGGACGCACGATGTTGATCGCTTGTACCTTCATCAAGATCGCGATGAGGCGATGGCACGTGCGCTTTATGATCGCATCTACGCTGTGGCGCAGGCAATGGGATGTGATCTCACCGGTAAATCGTTTGACGAGTTCTGGAACCAAGTTCGTGGCGTACTGTTCACCCGAGAGGCTGGCGAGCAAGGAAGGATAGAAGCTTGGCGGAATTTCCTTGCAGCACGCCATATTGAGATAAACTTCGCGAACTCAATTGGTGCAACTGATCCATGGGTTGTCCTATTTCTCGCGCTCGTTCGCGGGATCGGCCGGTAGTACTGAACGCGTTGAGGCGGTTCGATCAGATGTTAAGTCCTTACCGCTTCGATGGTCACGGCTGTCGCGTGCGAGCGCACCTGATATTGATGAAGGGGTACACATAATGGCTGGCAAAACCCTCCTCGCAATCGCGGCGTTGACGGTGTTCCTTGAGATCACCCTTGACGTACTTGCCCGCAGAGGTGTTCTTGGGTACGGCGACACCAGGTTCCTGCGGCACTTTTGGAGCAGTTGCGTGATTGCGATGTTGGCGACCCTGACCGGGCTCATCGCTGCCGCCCTGGGCATCAAGGGAAGCGTTGACGCTTGGATCGCCGTGGCGACGGCCATGCTATCGCTTTTTGCCCTTGGCATGTTCCTATCGCCTTTATTTCTGTGATGAGTGCTGTGATCGGGGATAAAGGGGGGGGGATAAAAGGATCGGGAGTGAATGGCACTTGAACTTTGTTAACTGCTTTTCTCATCTCGCGTTGTGTAAAGGTGACGATGTTTTTGCAGAAGTTTGTAGGGCTTCGGTCGTCGCTTGACGCGACGAGGCTCGAAACGGTCGGGGCGATGGCCGACGACATGGGTGGCGATGGCCGTCAACAGGGCTTCGTACCAGACTTCGAAGCTGACGTCCGCGGGTGGCCCCGATAGCTCGCCTATCGGGGTGCCGTCAGGCACAATAGGTGTTGGCAGACGCTTCACCCTAGTCAATCGGCGGTGGGATTTTACCGCGGTCGGGAGTCGTTAGCTGACAGAAATGGAGCGAAAGGGTACTTTCCGACCATGCCCCGACGATTGCGAGTCTCGACCGGAGGAGTTGCCTAGGGCGTGCTGAATCGCGGCGTGGGACGGTGGGCGCCATTCACACAACCAGCAACCCCCTGCGGTGCCCTTTGCTGGGTAAACCGACGCCCCTTTGAGGCACACACCCACGCAGGCCAAACACCATCCGGGCCGAAGGCCCAGGTGTTCTCTCAGCCAAAGGCAACGCCCTGGTAATCAGGTCGCCTCGCTGAGACAATCTATCTATTATTTCCAGCCTTCGGCCCAACGGACCAACAATTCCTTTCCCACGGCCCGACCGACTTGAATCACCTCGATCGAGTTGAGCCCACTCGGAAACCGTCAGCCCCATGCCATTCAATCGAGACGCGATCGCCATCGCCTGGAAGCACCATCGCGCGGGCGACGACCGCCGCGCCGAGCACCTCTGCCGACAACTGCTGGCGGCCCAGCCGGACGAACCCGAGCTCCACTTCCTCTTCGGCACCATCGCCCACACCCTGGGCCGAAGCGAAGAAGCCGCAGCGAGCTTCCGCCGGGCAATCGAGCTGAAGCCCGACTATCCGGAAGCCCACAACAATCTGGGCAACGCCCTGGCTGCGCTTTCGCAATTCGGCGAGGCCGAGGCATGCTACCGCCGGGCCTTGGCGCTCAAAGTGGCCTACCCCGAGGCCCACAATAACCTCGGCAACGTGCTCCGCAGGCTCAAGCGCGACGAGGAGGCCGCGGCCAGCTTCCAGCGCGCTTTGGAACTGCGGTCCAACTACCCCCAAGCCCACAGCAACCTGGGCAACACCCTGCGGGAATTGGGCCGGCTCGACGAGGCGGCGGCGAGTTTCCGCCGCGCGCTTGCACTCAAAACCGAGTATCCCGAGGCCCACAACAACCTGGGGATCGTCTACGCCGCAGAGGGCAAACGGGCCGAGGCGATCGCCGAGTTCCAAGAAGCCGTGCACCAGAGGCCGAAGTATTCCGACGCCCTGGGCAACCTGGGCACGGTCCGCGACTTGGCGTTCCGCGATCCACAGACCGGCGCAACGACCGTTGCCAACCATCGGGTCTACGACAGTTTCGGCAACCTCACGAGCGAAACCAACGCCGCGGTGGATTGCCTGTTCGGCTTCACGGGCCGGCCGTTGGACGCAACCAAAGGGCTACAAAACAATCTCAACCGTTGGTACGACGCTGGAATTGGTCGCTGGACGAGCGAGGATCCGATTGGGTTCATCGGCTGTGACACGAATTTGAACCGCTACGTTGGCAACAGCCCCACGAACAAGACCGACCCGACTGGAATGTTTCCGCCCAACCGTTCTGTGGGTGGTCCGCCTCCTTGTCCGGTCCCTGGGGGCGTTCCCGGCAACGACTGGGTGTGGCATCCCGATCCGAGAAATAGTAGGGGCGGCACACGGCGACCCAGACTACCAATACCGGGCCAGAGTCAACCATCGGCGAGTTGGGACCCCGAGGGTCATTGGGACGTAGATAACGGGCTTGGTGAACGTCAGCGATACGATCAGAACGGCAAACCTATAACGGCTGAAGAAGCCCATAGACCGAAGCCGGTGGTACCACCGGAAGCAGTTAAGACCGTGGTCGTGGTCGGGGCTGGCGTTGGGGTCGGATACTTCATCTATCGTGGTGCGCGTATGATTCCATCGTTGTTCCCGCCATTGTGGCCGACGATTCCCGCAAACTTGGCATTTCCTTGACGGAATGTAGCTCTCCTATGCTGCGTCTCGGCATCGCCGTAATGGCAGCAACAGCCGGTTCGTCTCGTAACCGTTCACAGTCCGGAGGCCATTTTGTCGCAAATTGATCTGGACGCGCGGGGGCTTTTCGAGGACGACATAGGCCATGCCGTCCGACGAAACCAGACCGCTGGCGATTCCGCCCGAACTCGATGCCGAGATGACTCCGGCAGTCCGCGCGTTCGTGCGGACGCTGCTCGATCGGATCACGCAGTTGGAGCAGGGCGAAAGACGCCGCAGAACTCCTCGTTGCCGCCCAGCACCGTGCATCCCCATGCCAAACCCGCCTCGACGAAGCGTAAGTCGAAGAAGAAACGCGGCGGGCAGCCGGGGCACAAGAAACATGAGCGGCCGTTGATTCCCACCGAGGAGTGCGACGACGTGAAGCCTCTGAAGCCGACCGAGTGCCGACGCTGCGGCGAGAAACTCTCCGGCAGCGATCCCGAACCGCTGCGGCACCAGGTGTGGGAATTGCCCGAGATCAAGCCGCACGTGACCGAGTACCAGCGGCATCGGCTGGCGTGTCCCGCGTGCGGGGAAACGACCTGTGCGGAATTGCCCTGCGGCGTGCCCCAGGGACAGTCGGGGCCGCGGTTGATGGCCTTCACCGCGCTGTTGATGGCCTACTATCGCCAAAGCAAGCGACGCACGGCCGAGTTCCTCAGCACGCTCTTGGGCCAGCCCTGCTGTCCGGCGCTGACGGTGAAGATCGAAAACCAGGTGACGGCGGCCGTGCGGCCGTCGTATGAGGAATTGGCGGCGCAACTGCCCGCCGAGGAGCAGTTGAACATCGACGAAACGGGGACCAAGCAGGAAAACGACAAGGCGTGGCTGTGGACGTTCGTCGCCCGCAGTTCACCGTGTTTGCGGTGCGTGCCACGCGCGAGGCCACGGCCTTGACCACCTTCCTGGGCGAGACGTTCCACGGCATCGTCACCTGCGATCGGGCCAAAATGTACTGGCATCTGGGCAATTTGCAGTGGTGCTGGGCCCATTTGAAACGCGATTTTCAGGCGATGATCGACAGCGGCGACCCTCGGGCGAACACCTGGGCTACCGTCTGCGGCATGCGACGTGCGAGTTGTTCGAGCACTGGGCCGACTATCGGCACGGCAGGATTTCGCGGGCCGCCTTGCTGCGTCGGATGGGACCCGTCCGTCGCAACGTGGAGCGTTTGCTGCTGCGCGGCACCCAATGCGGTCACGCCGACACGCGCGGCACGTGCCGGGAATTGTACGAACATCGCCCGTGGCTGTGGACGTTCTTGCGTCACGAAGGGGTCGAACCGACGAACAATGCGGGCGAGCGGTCGTTGCGTCATGCGGTGATTTGGCGAAAGCTCTCCTTCGGGACCCAGAGCGCCAGCGGCAGTCGCTTCGTCGAGACGATGCTGACGGTGGTGGAAACCTGCCGCCAGCAGCACCGCAACGCCTTCGCCTTTCTGACTCGTGCGGTCGAAGCTCATCTCGCCCACCAACCTGCCCCTTCATTGCTCCCCGGGGCGTGAACGGTTACGTTCGTCTCACGCAATCTGATAAGGGTTCGGGCGCAAGGGTTTTGTTATGAAGATAATCTCGCAGCAGGAATGTGAAGAGTGGGTGGCGGCTCACCTTGGAAGAGACTTCGCACGGGACGCTGTGGCCGCGGATTACGCCAGTCGCGTCGTTTATCAATTGCCGACCGACACCGGGAAGAAGACAGCGATTGCGCGTGCCGTGAGCCGATCCATTGACACCAGGGGACTCGGGCTGTTTTGGATCACCGCTTGGGGAATCTTTCCATCGTCGGAGAATATGGCGATCTTCGATGGCTACCGTAAGTTTTTGGGCGAGGAGCGTGCCATTCATGCTGCTCCCGGCCATGTTTTTGGTGCGTCAGACTTGCCGCAGCTTGAGTGCCTATTCGATCTCACACTGTATTTCTACTGGGACGCCAGTCTCTTCGAGGGGGCGGGTAACATTGTGGTGACGGCTAGCCATGACGAGTGCGTTTCTGTCCACGCGAAGGATGCGGCATACCTAAGACAGTTCCAGAACACTCTTGACGGCTTAAAGCTCAAAGAGGTGCGTGGTCCGTAAGCATTGACGTTGAGCCGTTCCGCCCTTGGGTGCCAGCGGCGAGAGAGGGCGTGTGGGGGCGGGCGTGGGACGCTGCCCGCGGCAACGAACGCAAGACTCTCCAAGGGGTCGGGAGTCGTAATCTGACAGAAACGGAGGGAAAAAGGCCGTGTCCGGTCATGCCACGACGATTGCGAGTCTCGACCGGAGGAGATGCCTAGGGCGTGCTGAATCGCGGCGTGGGGCGACGGTTGGCCCGTTGGGCCGAAAGGTGGAATGGCCGCACAATGGTGATGCAGTGGGCATCGTTCGCAACCGGCAACCAGGGCGATGCTCTTCGCTGGGAGATCGGACGGGCCTTTGGCCCTCACATGCCTCGCGCGGGTTCCGCTGCTGGCTTGTCCAGCAGTGGCACGCGGCGTCTGGGCCTGCAATCCACCTTACGTCGCCGTGGTCGGCCGTGGCCCAAACCACCACAATAAAGACTCCCGCCCCCTTGCCGACCCCCATCTTAAAGCCTCAGAAACGAGGCCGCAGTGGGCCAGACGGTGGATAGCGCACGATATTGGTAAAGGTATACAGGCTGTCCTTGAAACATGCCATCGGAAGCAAACGGTTCGCGCGAACAACGCAGAGCTAAGGTCGAGGCGGAAATACGCTGCGTTCGACCAACGCAAGCTCGTGGACAAGTCTGGCTCAACTTGTCCGCCTGGACCACCATTACCCTCTTGGTATTCGCAATCTGCTGGTCCCTGCAAGATTACGTGTTGGGTCCTCTCCTTATGGTTTGCGCGTTCGTCGTCTGGCGCACCCGTCAGGACTATTGCGCTGCGATCCCCGGACTCGTATTGGGCTTCCTTGTAGGCCTTGTCACATCGGCGGGAATAGGTATGGCATCGGAGATAGGATGTGCTCTGTACCTTGGATCGCTCGCAGTTCCGGTCAATGCGATCTGTAGAGGCTATTGGAAACTAGCGCTGGCAGCGGCCGGGGTCATGGTTGTCTATTGGGGGGCCATTGAAATTGTCCTCCTCTTCGTGGTACGACATTAAAGTCAAGCGTCGTGTTTGGCCACCCCGTGTGCCGCGTATGGGGTCAACTCTTGACACTTGATGTGGTTCGTTGTACTAAGCTTCGCCTTATGACACGACCGATCCGCGTGGAATATCCCAACGCCGTGTACCATGTCACTGCCCGCAGCAACGAACGCAAGACTCCAAAAGGAATCCTTATCTGGACAGAAACGGAGGGAAAAAGGCCGTGTCCGACCATGCCACGACGATTGCGAGTCTCGACCGGAGGAGATGCCTAGGGCGTGCTGAATCGCGGCGTGGGGCGACGGTTGGCCCGTTGGGCCGAAAGGCGGAATGGCCAAACAATGGTGAGGCGGTGGGCATCGGTCGCAACCACCAACCAGGGCTGCTGCCCTTCGCTGGGAGATCGGACGGGCCTTTGGCCCTCGCATGCCTCACGTGGGTGCCGCTACTGGCTTGTCCAGCAGTGGCACGCGGCGTCTGGGCCTGCAATCCACCTTATGTCGCCGTAGTCGGCCGGGGGCCAAACGGCCACAATAAAGACTCCGAGCCCTTGACATCATGCAAAATAGCAGTGCGTGGGAGCTAAGCAGCGGCTGACGGCCCAACAAAGTTGCTCTTGGAGGTTTCTTGCATGAAAGGTCTTTGGTCAAAGAAGAACATTTTGGTTGTTCTTGCAAGCTACATCACTTTGTATCTTGTGCTTTCCCGTATTGGGTTCCAGTGGGCCAAGGCGATCCATTCGAGGGGATTCTACTTTGTCTATCCCACTGGAACGGTTTCGGCTGTGGCGAATTACACTTGTGTCGTGGTCTTCTATCCGCTGATCGTCGTGGACAATCTACTCGGCACCGGAATGTCGTATGACAGGGAAAGCAATCCGGACTGGACTGACAGCAAGAACCGTGCAGCCACAGAGCAGAAAGGGTGTTCCCCATAACTGGCAAGAAAAGGGGCAAGAAATGGGGACCTCACTGATAATGGCATTTTGGGCAGGGGCGATATCTTGTTGCCATGTCGCCAGCGGGCCGAGCAAGCGAAGCGGGAACGGTCTACCACGTTCTCGATCGAGTCCCCTGGTGCCCCGTCACACGTCCGCCGCATCGCAGGACGACGGTTGGCTCGTTGGGCCGAAAGACAGAATGGCCAAACAATGGTGAGGCGGTGGGCATCGTTCGCAACCACCAACCAGGGCTCCGCCCTTCGCTGGGAGATCGGACGGGCCTTTGGCCCTCGCATGCCTCGCGCGGGTTCCGCTGCTGGCTTGTCCAGCAGTGGCACCCGACGTCTGGGCCTGCAATCCACCTTACGTCGCCGTGGTCGGCCGTGGCCCAAACGACCAAAACAAAGACTCCTTTATCCGGCCTACAGTACCAGAGCACTGGCGAAGCCAGTGGCACGCGCCTATACACCACTTGGTCAGTGCCACCCAGTCGGATTCATTGCTATGCACGAGGGCCACTGCTGGGCAAGCCAGCAGTGGCACCCAACGCGCTTTCACGAACGCGGCTTCCTTGCCCACCTCGAGGACCCGCTGGGGGTCCAGGTAGCCGAAGAGTTGGATGAGTTTGGCCACGAGCCCGGTCCAGCCGGTTTGGTGACTTGCTCCCAAGCCCGGCGCCGTTGTCGCCGTGGAAGTATTCGTAGAAGGGGACGTGTTCGCGCCAGTGGGGATCGGTCTGGAACTTTTCCGTGCCGCCGTGGACGGGTCGCCGGCCGTGTTCGTCGCGGGTAAAGATCCCGATGAGCCGATCGGCAATCTCTTGGGCCACCTCGAAGAGATTCATCCCTCGGCCTGAGCCCGTGGGGCATTCAACCTTGAAGTTGTCGCCGTAGTACAGGTAGAACTGCAAGAGGGCCCGGATGATCATGGCATTCACGGGCATCCAGACGGGGCCGCGCCAGTTGGAATTGCCGCCGAACATGCCGGTATTCGACTCGGCGGGCAGGTAGTCGACGCGGTACTCCTGGCCTTGCACGTGGAAGACGTAAGGATGCTGCTCGTGGAACTTCGAGAGCGAGCGGATGCCGTGGGGGCTGAGGAACTCGTTCTCGTCGAGCATCTTCGCGAGAATCCGGCGAAGGCGATCCGGATTGACGAGGGCCAGGATTCCTCGCTCGGCAATGCCCATGTGTCCGGGGCCCGTGGGGTGGATGGACGCGCTGAGTTCAGGCATGCGGCGGAGGCGTTCGAAAAGCCGAGCCATCGCCCGCGGAATGCGCTCGCGCTGCCATTTCTCGATCACCGTGGTGGCGCACAAGGGCAAGAGCCCCACCATCGAGCGGACCTTGAGCCGCGTGGTGCCGCCATCAGGGAGCACGAGCAGGTCGTAGTAGAATCCGTCCTCTTCGTCCCACATGCCGGTGGCCCCCGGTTGGTTCATGGCCGCGGCAATGTAGTAGAAGTGCTCGACGAACTTGGAGACCATGTCCTCGCAGGTAGGGTCGTGGGCGGCGAGTTCCACCGCCAGCTCCAGCATGTTCTGGCTAAAGAGGGCCATCCACGCGGTGCCGTCGGCCTGCTCGAGGCGGCCGCCGGTGGGCAACGGTGCGCTGCGGTCGAACACGCCGATGTTGTCGAGGCCGAGGAAGCCGCCCTCGAAGACGTTTTTGCCGAAGCGGTCCTTGCGGTTCACCCACCAGGTGAAGTTCAACAGTAGCTTGTTGAACGCACTCTTGAGGAATTTCACGTCGGTCTCGCCGCGCAACGCCTGCTCGGTGCGATGGAGGAACAGGGTCGCCCAAGCATGGACCGGCGGGTTCACGTCGCTGAAATTCCACTCGTAGGCGGGGAGCTGGCCGCTGGGATGCAGGTACACCCCTTGCAGCATCAGTTCCATCTGCTGCTTGGCGAAGTCGGGGTCGACGATCGCCAACGGCAGGGTGTGGAAGGCCAAGTCCCAGGCGGCGTACCAAGGGTACTCCCACTTGTCGGGCATGGAGATGATGTCGCGGTTGAGCATGTGGAACCACTCCGAGTTCCGGGAGCTGCGATATCCGGAATGGAGGGGGTTGGAGTGGTGCTCGTCGAGCCAGTTGTCACCGTCGAAGAAGAAGAACTGCTTGCTCCAGAGCATGCCGGCCAGCGCCTGGCGCATCACGTTGGCCGCGTCTTCACTCACCGAGGGCGGCGTGAGCGATTTGTAGAACTCATCGGCTTCACGAAGCCTGTCGGCGAAGACTTCATCAAAGTGCTTTCCAAAGGGTTTGCCCTTTTGGTCCGGAGAAGCTTTCGAGAGCCGCAGGCGAATCACTTGGGTCTGACCGGCACCGACACTGACCCGATAGTGGGCCGCGACCTTGGTGCCCTGCTTGCCGGGGTTCACGGCACTCGGGTCGCCCTGCACGACGCAGTTGTTGATGCCGTCCTTGACGAAGGGGCTCTCGTTGTTCTGCCCGGGGAAAAGCCGCTGGTGGTTTGTTTCGTTCTCGGTAAACAGCAGCGGCGCCACGCCTTCGCAGGAAAAAACGAATTCACCGAGCAGGGGATGCGTTGCCGCGACCGCGCTGCGCCTGAGGGTGCCTTGATCTGCTTGAGGTTGGGTTTGCTGGCAACGCGGTTCGACTCGGCAATCCACGACGACCAGTCGTTGCGGAACCAGAGGGTCGGGAGCAAGTGCAACTCGGCCGGCTCCGGCCCGCGGTTGGCCGCCGTGATCCGCACGAGGATGTCTTCCGGACCGGCTTTGGCGTACTCCACGAAGACGTCGAAATATCGATCCTCGTGGAAAACGCCGGTATCGAGCAGTTCATACTCAAACTCATCGCGGGAACGCCCGCGACTCGTCTGGACAAGGTCGGCATAGGGAAAGGCCGCCTGCGGGTACTTGTACAGATACTTCATGTAGGAATGCGTCGGCGTGCTGTCGAGGTAGAAGTAGTATTCCTTGACGTCCTCGCCGTGGTTGCCTTCGCTGTTGGTCAATCCAAAGAGGCGCTCCTTGAGAATGGGGTCCTTGCCGTTCCAGAGGGCCAGCGCGAAACAGAGATGCTGCTGGTCATCGGAGATTCCCGCCAGACCGTCTTCACCCCAGCGATACGCGCGCGAGCGGGCATGATCGTGGGTGAAGAAATTCCAGGCGTCGCCATTCTCGCTGTAGTCCTCGCGCACCGTGCCCCACTGGCGCTCGCTCAGGTAGGGCCCCCACTTTTTCCACGCAACGCCTTGTTCTTGCGTTGCCTTCAGCCTCAATTGTTCTTGGCTCATGGGATCCACCCTCCTGATGAAGGTTGCACCTGGGCTGGCTCTGCCGACTATTGTTGGACGCGTTGGTCCTGTGGACAATAGTTTTTCGTTGTCGCAATGCTGCGCACTCCACGATTCTCGTTGTCTTAAGGAGTTCTCAAAGGGACATGCCTCCTATAGACGACATGAGCCGTATTTGTCAGGAAGTCCTTTTCAAGAGTCGATGAATCGACACAAACCGCATCGGGGATCGTCCCGCCGTATCCCGCGGATGGAGCCGCCGGGCAAAGTGTCCGCGCACAGCATTGCCCGGAAGCTGAGGAGATGCGAACGGAACTGGTCAGCGCAGAATTGCGGGCTTGTCCCCCCGGCGACTACATTAGGAGCGGATTCCCAGGAGCGTTTTAGAGCCGATTCTGGAACCTTTGAAGGTGCTGCGATTTTCCGGCCGCACAGAGCCGCAGCGGCAGTTCTGGGATAAATTCTCAGAGCCGATCCCGGAACCGTGTGCCGCTGCTGAATTCTCCGGCCGCGGAGGGCGGTTGTGGCAGTTCGGGGATAGGTTCTTTGTAACCGTTCACAGGCTGGCATGTTGCACTGCTTGTCCGCCGCCGCGAAGCGCGGCGACTACCAAGCAGTGGCACACCCGCGAAACGGCGAGAATCTGGGGTTCCGCTGGACGCTGGACGCTGAATTGGCAGTGCGAGCCTCAATAAGATGGAACAGACAGGAATGTCCGTTCTCCTGGTGTTGTGTCTGTTCTCCTGGTGTTTTAATAGGTTTGGCAGGACGGGTGTCTTTGGGCAATTCGCACTGCTTGTCCGCCGCCGCGAAGCGCGGCGACTACCAAGCAGTGGCACACGCGCGGACAAGCGGCACAAGTGCGGACCAGCAGTGGCACACCTAAGCGTACGGAGAAATCCCGATGACCTGGCTGCGGCGCTATCGTATTCGGCATTATGTCGAGAACTCGCTCTGGATCCTTCCTCTGGTCGGTATCGGGGCAGCGTTGGTGATTGCCCGGCTCCTGCACGCGATTGAGGTCGCGATCGGTTGGGAATCGGAGTTCGATCCGGACACCGTCCGGGCCCTGTTGGGGACCATGGCGTCGTCGATGTTCACGTTTATTGTGTTCGTCTGCTCCGCCCTGTTGGTGGCGGTGCAACTCGCCAGCGCCCAGCTGACGCCGCGGATCATCGCCATCGTGTTCCGGGATCCCGTCACGAAGCTCTCGCTGACGGTGTTTGTCTTCACCTTCACCTTCTCGCTGGCGGTCCTGGTCCGCATCGGGACTACCGTTCCCTTGCTTACGGCGGCGGTTGCGGCCTACAGTTGCCTGGCGAGCTTGGGCGTTTTTCTGTACCTGATCGACCACGTCGGCAAGTGGTTGCGTCCGAGCGGGGCATTGCGATCCGTCGCCTTGCTGGGGCGCCAAGTCATCGAGAGCGTCTATCCGCGGCTGCTTGCCGAATCGCACGAACGGATCGCCGGGGCCGGCCGACCTGCCCGCCGGGGAGCCGACCGGCACGGTCGCAAACCCTCGCGACGGCGTGGTTCTGGCGTTCGACATCCAGGGACTGGTGTCCTTGGCCCAGCGTGCCGACTGCGTCATTGAGATGGTGCCGCAGGTCGGCGATTTCGTGGCGATCGGAGACCCCTTGTTCCGCGTCTTTCAGGGTGGAGCGACTCTGACGGCAGACGCGCTTGCGACAATCGGTCGCCGTGGGCCAGGAACGCACCCTGGAGCAGGACCCGACCTTCGCGTTTCGGATCATGGTGGACATCGCCTCCAAGGGGCTTATCGCCGGCCATCAACGACCCGACCACCGCGGTCCTGGCCATCGACCAGATTCACCACCTCCTGCGGAACGTGGGCAGCCGGCATCTGGACGACGAGCGGGTACGAGACGCGGCCGGCCGGCTGCGGCTCGTCTACCGGACCCCGGCCTGGGAGGATTTCGTCCACTTGGCGGTCACGGAAATCCGCCATTTCGGCGGCGAGAGCATCCAGGTCGCGCGGCGTTTGCGGGCCATGCTGGAGAACCTGATTCAGACGTTGCCCGACGAGCGTGCCCCGCTGCTTCGTGCAGGAGTTGAGCCTGCTGCATCGCTCCGCCGAACGCTTCTTTGCCGAACCGGAGGATCGCGCCTTGGCAGACGTCAGCGATTTTCAGGGCGTGGGCGGAAAGCGACGGGGGTAACCGTTCACAGGACGGACCGGCTCAAGAGGCGGGCCGCCGCCTCTGAGCGCTCGCGCGTGAGCAAAGGAAAGTGCACCAGACGCGGCGAGCCGCCGCGTCTACGCCGGTGTGAGAACGGTTACCGGGGAAGCGAAGGGGACAGGTCCCGAGTTTTCGGTCAGGTGACTGTTGTAATGACGGAGCCTTGCGGCCGAAAAATGGACCAGTCCCCGGCTGGCCCGTGAACGGTTACTCGCAGAGAGTCAGGACCGAATCAGTCCCCCAGGCAGATCCCCAGTGCCCGTGCCGTGCGTACGAAGCCCCCCGTGGGCGCACCGTCTTCAACCGCCCGATGGCCTCGGTGATCTTCACGGCGCCCACCTGGGAGCCCTGGTAGGCCACCATTTCCCCGTACTTGCCGGCGGCAATCAGTTCCACGGCTTCGGCGCCGAAGATCGAGCACAGCGCGCGGTCGAAGTTCGTGGGGCTGCCGCCCCGCTGCAAGTGACCCAGGACGCAAGCGCGGGCCTCCTTGCCGGTGCGCTTCTCGACTTCCGCGGCCACCACGCGCGGCGATGCCGCCCAGCCGGGCTTCGCGGTTGGCAACCTGTTCTGCCGCCGTGACGAACTCGCCCCCCTTCTCTCGGGCGCCTTCGGCCACGATGATCAGGGTGAAGTGTTTGTCCGCTTTCTCGCGCTCCTGGATCTTGGCGCAGATGCTGTCGTAGGTGAACGGGATCTCCGGAATCAGAATCACGTCGGCGCCGCCGGCGACTCCGGCGTAGAGGGCAATCCAGCCCGCGTAGCGGCCCATGACTTCCAGCACCATCACGCGGTTGTGGCTCTCGGCCGTGGTGTGGAGCCGATCGAGCGCGTCGGTGGCGCAGGCCACGGCCGAGTCGAACCCGAAGGTCATCACGGTGCCTTCCAGGTCGTTGTCGATGGTCTTGGGCACGCCCACCAGGGGAACGCCGCCCTCGAACAACTGCTGGCCGATGCTCAACGAGCCGTCGCCGCCGATGCTGACCAGGCCGCGGATGTTCAGCTTCTGCATGCCCGCCTTCACGCCGTCGATCAACTCCTGGGGCAGGCGGCGCGTCTCGCCGTGGCCGACCTTGGCCGAGAAGCGGCCGCGATTGGCGGTGCCCAGGATGGTGCCGCCGCGGGTCAGCAGCGCGCCGAGCTTCTGATAGTCGAGCGGCATGTACGCTGCGGCTCCAGGATGCCCTCGTAGCCGCCGAGAAAGCCGATCGTCTCCCAGCCGCGTTTGGCGGCCGCTTTGGCCACGGCGCGGATCACCGCGTTCAGCCCGGGGCAGTCGCCGCCGCCGGTGACAATGCCGATGCGTTCGCTCATAGCGTTTCTCGCGGTTGGATGGTTGAGTGCCGCACTGCTCGTAGCACAAGGGTGCACGACGGACCGCCCGGATTGCCGCGCACGGGAATCCTCGAATGGTTCCCCAATCACAACGGTATGGGTTCACGGCCCGGAAGCAAAGGGGACATGTCCCGAGTTTTCGGTCAGGCGGCTGTTGTGATGACAGATTCTTGCGGCCGAAAAATGGACCAGTCCCCGGCTGGCCCGTGAACGGTTACCTGGTGTTAGGTCTCGTC
The DNA here is from genome assembly GCA_963736495.1 of Pirellulales bacterium. Lineage (GTDB taxonomy): Bacteria > Planctomycetota > Planctomycetia > Pirellulales > Thermoguttaceae > CAVTPL01. Next base: position 746,911 of record CAVTPL010000007.1, read on the forward strand.
TCCTGGTGTTTCTGTAGGTTCGCCAGGACGAGTGTCTTTGGGCGACTCGCACCGCTTGTCCGCCGCCGCGAAGTCGCGGCGACTACCAAGCAGTGGCACACGCGAAACGGCGGGAATCCGGGGTTCCGCTGGACGCTGGACGCTGAATTGGCAGTGCGAGCCTCAATTAGTTGGAACAGACAGGAATGTCTGTTCTCCTGGTGTTTCAGGAGGTTGGCAGGACGGACGTTTTTGGGCGATTCGCACTGCTTGTCCGCAGCCGCGAAGCGGCGGACTACCAAGCAGTGGTACGCGCGAGTAAACAATGCCACACGCGCGGGCCAGCGAGTGGCGCACGCGTGCGGAGGTGAGGAGTAGTGAAGCAAGTAGGGTCAAGACGCCAGTCCCCGGCTGGGCCGTGAACGGTTACGTTTTCGGAGCCGCCAGCACACTCATTCTGCACCTCGTTCGGCGGTCGGCGTCCGCCGGAGCGTCTCCTGTGTCTCGGGACGCCTGCGAGCGGGCCTGACTGAAGCAGCCAGGAAGGCGTTCATCGCGGACTTCAGCGTGGGATACACGGAATCGGTCCCGATCGCAGCCATCGCGCCGGCGCGTTCGAGCATGTCTCGCGTTTCGGTGCGGAAACCCGCCAGTCCCAACCGAACGCCCTGCCGGGCAAGATCGCGAGCCAGCGCCTCAACGGTCTCGGCGCCCGTGCTGTCAATCGTGTTGACGGTACTCCCGTCGATGACCAGCCATTTCAGGTCGGGTTGGGCAGCCGCCAGATCCAAAACGCGTTTCTTGAGGTAGGAGGCGTTGTAGAACACAATCCCGGCGCCAAACCGGTAAAGCAGCAGCCCAGGCGTCGCACTGGCGTCGGCATGGTGGGCAAGGTCGTGGAATCCTTTCATGCCCGGCACGCGGCCCAAGACCGCGTCGGGCGGGCGGGCACTGCGCTTCAGGAGAAGGAGCAGGGCCAGGCTGACCGCCATCAGGATGCCCTCCAACACGTCCAGCGCGATGACTCCCACCATGGTCGCGATGGCAACGCCGAACTCCGACCGGCTCACGCGCCAGAGCCGCCGCAGCGAGGCGAGGTCGAACAGCCCGATGGCCGCAAAGATCAATACGGCGCCCAGCGCCGCCTTCGGCAGATAGCTCAAGGGAGCCGTCAGGAACAGCAGCACGGCCGCCATGACTGCGGCCGCCACCAATCCCGCAACCTGGCTCTTGCCGCCCATGGCGTGGTTCATCGCCGTCCGCGACTCGGTGCCGCTCACGGCGAAGCCTTGGCACAGGCCGGCGGCGACTTGGCTCGCGCCCAAGGCGAAGAGTTCGCGATCCGCATCCACTTCGTAGTGATTCTTCGCCGCAAAGCTTCGCGCGACCACCATGGCATTGCAGAAGCTCACCAGCGCCACGCCCAGCGCACCGCCGAACAGCGGCTGAAGGAATTGCGGGTCGAACGTCGGCCAGCGCAGGCGAGGCAATCCGGCAGGCACATCGCCCACCACGGCCACGCCTGCGGCTTCAAGTCCCATCGATCTTCACCACGGCGACCGCTGCCACGACGGCCAACAGCGGACCGGGCCATCGCGGCAGCAACCGCTTGCTCACGAGCATCACGGCGATCGCCAGCAGCCCTACCGCCAGCGTCGGCAAGTGCGTTTCGGGCAGCTTTGCCGACGAACTCGATCAGGCTGGCAATGATGCCATGCGACTGCATCGGGAAGCCGAACACCTTGCCGATCTGGCCAAGGAAGATACTGATGGCCACGCCATTGAGAAAGCCGGTCAGAATCGGCCGGGAAAGGAAGTCGGCGAGAAAACCGAGCCGGAGCAAGCTGGCTGCAAAACAGAACAGACCGGTGAAGATGGCCAAGACGACGGATAGCGAGAGAAGGACTTCCGAATCGCCGGCGGCCAGCGGCGTCAGCGTTGCCGCGATCATCGCGCAGGTGGCCGCGTCCGGATTCACGATCAAGTGGCGGGATGTGCCGAACAGCGCGTAGGCCAACAGTGCCGGGATGGCGGCGTAGAGTCCGACGACCGGATCGAGCCCGATAATCTGGGCGTAAGCGATCGCCGTCGGCAGGGCCACCGCGGCCACCGAGACGCCGGCGATCAGATCGTGCCTGAGCCAGTCGCGCTGATAGGCGGCCAATACCCCAAGGCCCGGCGCGATGCGGTAGAGGATCGCTTTTCGCTTCGATGACTCGTTGGAAGTCGTGTTACCGTCCATGATCCCACTCGCTCGCCTCTAGTACTTCTCCGGCACGAACTTCCTGCCCTCAAGCGTGGCCTGATCGTCGTACTTGCCCTTGTTCGACCGCTTGGGCAACTTCACCTTCTTTCGCGGCACTTTCTCGTACGGGATCAGGCTCAGAAGATGCGCAATGCAGTTCAGGCGGGCCCGCTTCTTGTCGTCCGAACGCACGATGTACCACGGCGCGTGCTCGGTGTCGGTGGCTTCCAGCATCGCGTCGCGGGCGCGGGAGTAATCGTACCAGCGGGTCCACGACTCGACGTCCATCGGACTGAGCTTCCACTGGCGCATCGGGTCGTCGATGCGGGCCTCGAACCGCCGCTCCTGCTCCTTCTTGCCCACCTCCAGCCAGAACTTGATGAGGATGATCCCGCCATCGACGATGTACTTCTCGACGACCGGGCAGTTCTCCAGGAAACGCCGGTACTCCTCCTCCGAGCAGAAGCCCATCACGCGCTCCACGCCGGCGCGGTTGTACCAACTGCGGTCGAAGATCACGACTTCGCCGGCAGCCGGGAAGTGCTGCATGTAGCGCTGCAAGTACATCTGCGTCTTCTCGCGGTCCGACGGGGCCGGCAGCGCGACGAGCCGGAAGACGCGCGGGCTGACGCGTTCCGTGATCGCCTTGATCGTGCCGCCCTTGCCGGCCGCGTCGCGTCCCTCGAAGACCACGATCACCCGCAGCCCCTTGAGCTTCACCCACTCCTGCAGGCGGCAGAGTTCGGTCTGGAGCTTGCGCAGTTCCTTCTCGTACTGCTTGCGTTTCATCTTGGGTTTGGTTTCGTCCACTTCGGTCTCTTTCATGACTTCACCTCCGGGTCCATCAAGCAGGCGTAAGCGTTCACACTCTGGGATAGCCACGCTGAGCGGCTGCGTTTCCCACGCGATGTTGGGTAATGGGCAAGCATTGGGAAACGGCGCGAAGCCGTTTCTACGAGTTTGTCCTGTGAACGGTTACCGTCCGGGGACAGGCACATTTTTCAGCCTTCGCGCGGTTGTGGAGAGAACGAAATGAGCCGACCCATGGATCAGTTCCCGGCTGGCCCGCGAAGCATAACCGACCGGCCGGTATGTTGCACTGCTTGTCCGCCGCCGCGAAGCGCGGCGACTACCAAGCAGTGGCACACCCGCGCAACGGCGGGAATCCGGGGTTCTGCTGGACGCTGGATACTGGATGCTGGATGCTGAATTGGCAGTGCGGGCCTCAATAAGTTGGAACAGACAGGAATGTCTGTTCTCCTGATGCTATGTCTGTTCTCCTGGTGCTATGTCTGTTCTCCCGGTGTTTCAGTAGGTTTGGCAGGACGGACGTTTTTGGGCGATTCGCACTGCTTGTCCGCCGCCGCGAAGCGCGGCGACTACCAAGCAGTGGCACACCCGCGCAACGGCGGGAATCCGGGGTTCTGCTGGACGCTGGATACTGGATGCTGGATTGGCAGTGCGGGCCTCAATAAGTTGGAACAGACAGGAATGTCTGTTCTTCTGGTGCTATGTCTGTTCTTCTGGTGCTATGTCTGTTCTCCCGGTGTTTCAGTAGGTTTGGCAGGACGGACGTTTTTGGGCGATTCGCACTGCTTGTCCGCCGCCGCGAAGCGCGGCGACTACCAAGCAGTGGCACACGCGCCGACCGGCAGTGGCGCATGCGCGGACCAGCAGTGGCATGTGCGCGGAGGTGAGGAGTAGTGAAGCAAGTAGGGTCAAGACGCCAGTCTCCGGTTGGCCTGTGAACGGTTACGTGGCGGGAAACGGGGCTGTGCGTTGCTCGCCCTCGTTTCATAACTAGCGCAGGACTCAGGAGAGGAACGGGCCTGCCGATCCCCTGCTATCGTACCTATCCGCAGACAGACCGAGAACAATGGAAACGACGGAATCTCCAAGATATTGGATACACCGGCCACAACACTTCGCTGCCCCGATTGGCTGCCGGCTACGCAAAGCCTTGTCTGGAAAGGAGTGGCATAAACCTCGTTATCAATCTGTCCTTTTGATACACCTCGTGCCTTTTCTCGGGCTTCGCCAGGCCTGACGCCGCTTCGAGGAGGTTCTATCCTGGACGCGGCATGACCGCCCGGACCCACCAATCCGGGCTAAAGAGACAGAAACCGAGTGTCCTGAATGTGGGTTCTCACCGGCAAGAACAACGCGGACGTGGCAGTATCTATTCTCTAATCCTCGCTGGCATCGGATGGCCTTGGCGTATAATAGTTGGCCGATGGCGTCTGGGGGCCGCAGCCTCGGATCGCTCGCGCATAACCCAAGGAAAGCGTGACAGACGCGGCGAGCCGCCGCGTCTACGCCGGTGTGTGAACGCTTACCCACGTCTCTGACCCAAGAATGCAACCCCAATCGAGAGACAAGCGATGTGCAAGATCTCAGGTAAATCGCTGGCACGTGGGGCGGACCCTTGGGCGCTGGTCGCGATGTCGGCAGCGCTGGTGTTCGCCGTTTCCGCGCAAGCTGCCGAAATGAAGCCCAAGAGTAGCTCGGACGAGAACGCCATTCGGGCCGCCGTGGAGTCTTACGTCGCCGCCTACAATCGCGGCGATGCCAAGGCCGTCGCCGACCACTGGAGCGACAACGCCGATTGGGTCAGCCCTTCGGGCCAGCGGTTCCAGGGACGGCAGGCCATCGAGCAGGAGATGGAAGTCCTGTTTGCCGAGAACAAGGGCGTGAAGATCGAGGTCATCGACCCGACGGTTCGCCTGATCTCGCCGGACGTCGCCTTGGAAGAGGGCACGGTGCGCGTGATTCGGGCCGACGAACCTCCGGCGACTCGACCTACGTCGCGGTCCACGCCAAGAAAGACGGCCAGTGGAAGTTGGAGAGCGTTCGGGAAACCAGCCTGCCCGAGACCGCAGCCGCACCTGCAGCTGAAGCAGTTGGAATGGCTGGTGGGCGAGTGGGTCGATGAGAGTCCGGACGTCGTGGTCGAGCATCAGTGCCGATGGTCGGAGGACGGCCACTTCCTGCTGGGTCAGTTCGTGGTCCAATGGCAAGGGCGTCCCGCGATGAAGGGCGACCTTCGGATCGGTTGGGATCCGTTGACGCAGCAGATCAAGTCCTGGGTCTTCGACTCGGAAGGGGGCTACGCCGAAGGCTTCTGGACGCAGGTCGGCGATCGCTGGGTCGTGAAGATGACCGGCGTTCGGCCGGATGGAGAGCACCGCTTCCGCCACCAACACCTACGTGCCCTTGCGCCGCGACCAGTACCAATACAGCTCGGTGGACCGGATCGTCGGTGGAGCAGCAGGAGCCGGATCAGACAGTCCGGATCGTCCGTAAGCCGCCGCAACCGAAATCCAGTGAGCCGGTGCCGCAAGAGGTGTAATCGAAACAACTCCAAGAACAGGACGGATATCATGAGAGGCTTGCGATTCTCCTGGTTGGTCATGGGTGTGTGTTGATCTTGGCGGCCGCTCCTTGGCCCGAAATGGCGAACGGCCGGGGCGGTGGTGGACGAGGCGGCGGGGGTGGTGGGGGCGGCGGCGCGCGGCCGGCGGAGGAGGTGGGCGTGCGGGCGGGGGCGGAATGTCGGGCGGAGGAGCCCGAGTGGGCAGTGCCCCGAGTTTCAGCCGTCCGAGCGCTCCCGTTTCCCGTCCGTCGCCCGGCGTATCTCGTCCGTCGGCCGGTGGCGCTCGGCCTTCGACGCTTCCGTCACGGCCGAGCGTGGGCGGGGGCCCGTCCGTCGGTGGTCGGCCTTCGACGCTCCCCTCGCGGCCCAGCGTGGGCGGCGGGCCTTCGGCCGGCGGTGGTCGGCCTTCGACGCTTCCTGCGCGGCCTACGTGTGGGTGGCGGGCCTTCGGTCGGCACTCGGCCAGGGAGTCCGTCCTTGGGCGACCGACCGAGCGTGGGCGGCAGGCCGAGTACTTTGCCGGGTGGCCAGCCCGGGATCGGCGGCGGGATCGCGGGCAGGGGGCCTGGTCCCGGCACGCTACCGGCCACACGCCCCGGCACTGCCACCTTGCCCGGACTTGGCATCGCCGCCGGCGCGGGTGCGGCAGGCAGCGCGCTGGCCGGTCTGGCGAACTCGCCCGGCCCAACTGCCCGCCGGTCGATGGCGGCAACCGCCGGGACCAGTTCCAGGGCAATCGGCAGGACTGGGTCGCCGACCGCCAGCAAGACCTGCAAGGCCGGCTGGAGAACCGGCAGGATTTCCGCAACGACTGGCAGGACAACCGCCAGGACTTCATGAACGATCGTCGCGAGGACTGGCAGAACCAGCTCGACGACCGCTATCCTTGGCACGACGACTGGCACCACGGCTACTGGCACGACCATTGGGGCAACTATTGGGAGCACATGTGGGAAGCAGCACCCCGTCTGGTCGGCGTTTGGCGTCACCGGCTGGGCGCTGAACAGCGTCGGCTACATGTTCGGCACGTGGGGCTACACCAACCCCTACTACGACGCGGCCTACGCGAGTGTCGTCGCCCTACGATTACTCGCAGCCGATCGTGATCTACTCCGAGCCTGCCTCAAGCGGCCGCGCCCGCGAGCCCAGTCGGCGGCCGAAGCAGCCCGCGCTTCCCCCCGGGGTCTCGCAGGAGGCGCTCGACCAGTTCGAACAGGCCCGAGCGGCGTTTGGCCAAGGAGACTACAAGCAGGCGCTGGAGCTGGCCAACCAGGCGCTCAAGAGCATGCCCAGCGACGCGACGCTGCACGAGTTCCGCGCGCTGTGCCTGTTTGCCCTGGGCCAGTACCGCGAAGCAGCGGCCACCCTCAATGCGGTCCTCGCCGTGGGGCCCGGCTGGGACTGGACTACCTTGGCCAGCCTCTATCCCGACGTCGAGGTCTATACGGCGCAGCTTCGAAAACTGGAGGAGTACGTGAAGGCCAATCCCGCCGCGTCCGACGCGCGGTTCGTGCTGGCCTATCACTACCTCACCGCGGGCCACACCGAGGCCGCGGCGACAGCAACTGGGGCTATGTCGTCAAGGCCGGTGCCCAACGACGCCGTGGCCAAGCAGCTCTACGACATGCTGACCTACAAGGCCTCCGGAGAAGCCGAAGCCCAAGGAGGAGCCGGCCGCTCCGACGGGACCCGAAGCTGGCGGCGGAAAACCTGGCGGGCACCTGGAAGGCCAAGGGCCCGTCCAACTCGGCCTTCGAGATGACGCTGACCAAGGAAGGCGAGTTCACCTGGAAGTACACCAAGGAGAAGAAGGAGCAGGTGGTCCGAAGGGCGCCTATGCCGTGGACCGCAACACGCTGGCGATGGAGCCGGCCGCGGGCGGCGTGATGCTCGCCGACGTTGCGCCTCAAGGCAACTGACGCTTGAACTTCAAGATGATCGGCTCGCCCGAACAGGAGCCGCCGCTGCAGTTCACGCGGTAGTCCGACGTTTCGCGTCTGACCGGTAACCGTTCACAGGACGGGCTGGCAAAAGAGGCGGGCCGCTGCCTCCGTGCGCTTGCGCATAGGCAAAGGAAAGCGCGAGAGACGCGGCGATCCGCCGCGTCTACGCCGGCGTGTGAACGGTTACGCTGGAACTGCCATCGGCTTCCTGTGCGCCGGAGCGTGGTATACTTGTCGCAGGTCCTGGAAAGGAATCATGCTGCGGGGTTAGGTCGTGGAACGAACCCGCGAAGGACATCGAGCCGATCGTGGCCTCATGGGCAGGGTTCCTGGCACGACGGGAGCCCTCGTGCTTTGCGTGACCCTCCTGATCGGCGATTGCCCCTCGACCTTGCGCGCTCAGCAAACTTTGCCCGGGCCGCACCTACGGCAGGTAGCATCCCTGCCGGTTCCGAATTCCCCTATGCCCGTGGGCATCCTTTGGGACTCGGCTTGCAGCCCCTTCAGCAGCGCCCTGGGGAACCTCAACCAGGCCGAAGCCGATCTTGCCGCGGGCAGGCAACTGGAGGAGAAGGGACAGGAAGCGTGCGTTGACCTTTTCTATCGGGCCGCCATGCAGGCATGGAACGCTCTGGATGGCGAGCCATGCCCGTCCGCCGCGAATCCTGACTACCCAGCGGCTTGGCAAATCTACCAGGAGAGCCTCGCACGGCTGATCCCCGCCGCAAGTCGATTTGGGCGGCTCGACCCCGCGCCCGATTGACGGTCAACGGTGTGGGCGGACGCCGCGACATTCCCATAAGCTACTACGGCTTTGCCTGGAGGCCGAGCGACTTCTGCCGCGTGGTGCCGGCGAGCGAGTTTCAAGGCCGAGACTTGCAACGCCACTATCGAGCAGCCGGCTTAGGCACGTGCCTGGTCGCCATACGCTCGGCATGCTGCGAGGAGCCATTTCTCCGGCTCACACAGCCATTCGCCGTGACCGCCGTACTCCGCCCGTGCCGGCGAGCCTGCTCATCGCAGGATCGCGGCCGCGCGGCTCTCGACGCATACTCGTGCGAGGCAAGGCTGGAGTTCTACAACCCTTACCTCTTCGACTCGCTCCCCTTGGGCTCGGGCGCAGTGCCCTTGCAGCGGGACCTGTCGGCACCGTTTGCGTATGTTGCCCAAGAGACACCGCGAAACTATCTCGAAGGATTTCTCGATCCGGGCGAAACCGACGTTCAACCGAAACTGTTCATGATGGAGCCGTATCAGCGCGGCAAGATTCCCGTGGTCTTCATCCACGGCCTGCTTTCCGACCCGATCACCTGGTTGGACGCCGTGAATGAACTGCGGGCTCATTCCGATCTCTACCGGCGGTATCAGTTCTGGTACTACCGCTATCCGACGGGCGGTGGCCTGCTGGAGTCGACCGCGAAGCTGCGGGAGCAACTGCTGCTGGCCCGGGAGAAATTCGATCCTGCCCACCAGGACGATTCGATGGCGCGGATGGTATTGATCGGACACAGCATGGGCGGTCTGGTCGCCCGACTTCAGGTCACCTATTCCTACGACATACTCTGGCGACATGCGGCCCGGCAACCCCTGGAAGCCGTTCTTACCACGCCCGAGATGCGCAGCCGACTGGAGCGGGATTTTTTCTTCGATCCCTCGCCCCTGGTAAGCCGTGTCGTATTCATCGGCACGCCGCACCGGGGCGCCACCATGGCGCGGCGCCTGGTGGGCCGATTCGCATCCAACCTCGTGCGTCCTTTCGGTTCTGAGGAGCCGAAGTATCGGCAGCTTATGGATCAGAACCCGGACGTGTTCTACGAGTATCTTCAGAAATCGCCGCCGACCAGCATTGACCTGCTGGAGCCCTCGAATCCCTTGGTTCAGGCTTTGGCGCAGATGCCCTTCGCACCTGGCGTGAGATTGCACTCCATTATCGGCACCGGCGGGGCGATGCTCAGCCGCGAGCCCGGCGACGGAGTCGTCCCCGTGTCCAGCGCGCGGCAGGGGGGCGTTTGCAGTGAGCTGTTGGTGCCGGCCCGTCACGGGAACCTGCACCGCGATGCCGCCACGGTGGCCGAACTGCGGAGAATCCTCCGCGAGCACGCCGGGGAATCCCGCAACTGATCGCGGTGGGTTACTGCTTGACGATTTCCACGCCGATGCCCCCGGCGCGGAGCAGTTCGTGCATCTTGGTGAACCAGAGTTCCTTGTGCCACGCCAGGCCGAGCGACTCGCACACCTTGCGAAGCTCGAGGCGGTTGTAGGTGCGGCAGCACCAGAGCCGGCTCGTCCAGGCCCCGGAGAAACTGTCTTCGGTGGTCAAGAGGAGCAATCGGGCCCCCGGCCGCATGACGCCGGCCAGTTCGGCCAGCCCCATGCGCGCGTCGGGCACGTGCTCCAGCACGTAGCCGCACGTGACGCAATCGAAGGAAGCATCGGCGAAGGGCAGCATGGTCAGGTCGGCCACGACGTACTGCGGGCGATCGCTCTTCAATCGCTGCCGCGCTCGGCGGAGCATTTCGTGCGAGAGGTCGAAGCAGGTGATTCCGGCCTGCGCGTCGGCGTATTTCAGCAGATGCTTGGCAATTTGCCCCGCGCCGCTGCCCACGTCGAGGATGTGGCGCGCCCCGCGGAGATCGAACTTGTGCGTGCGGAGCAGGCGGTCGCCCAGAGGCGCATGAAGCGAAAGCGTGCTGCAGGCCGCGAGGATCGCCCCTTGGGGACCGTCGTATACGTGGCGGACCTTGTTGCGATACTCGCGATAGCTCACGCGCTGGATGAGGCGATCCTCGACCAGCCGCATCAAGGTTTTCTTGCGTCGCTGGCCCCGCTCGGACGCGTGCCGATGAGACGGGGGACGGCTCGACAGCTTTTGGGTCATCAGCGGCGCCTCACACCAACAAAAAGACTAGAGAGAACTCACCACAATCCTTCGCAATCGCACGGCCGCCATAACCCGGAATCCGCACACTCGCACCCTCACGACCCCCCAACCCATTCGGTGTCGGCTCACTGTCCTTGGAAGTCGTTTCCTCACTTCTGTGCACTTCTCTCGATTTCTCTGCCGCGCTGGTGGTTGCCGCGCTGGTGGCTCGACCGCGCGCCTGAAGGGAGATTTCCCCCCTCCGCTCCCTAGAGAGCAACGCGACGACTATAGACATACCACTCTAGCAGCAGGACAACCAGTCCTGCCAGCAGCAATCCCTTCCATAGATCCAGGCGGGAGATTTGGGGGGCTATCACTCCCGAAACGGGGACGCGATCGATGAGAATATCGGGTCGCGTACGGATGTCACTTTCGGAAGCATGAAAAAGATTGACTGCGAAACGCCCCACATTCTTGCCGCCCGACGACGCTTCGTAAATCCCTAGTTCCGAGGTATCGGCAAATACTACCTTGCCGTCAGGGTCCTCTTTCAGCTTCAATACCCTGCCAGCGGGCGTACGAACCTCCAGCGGCTGCACCGCTTGGGGGAACGTGAGGGTAACCAGTTGGCCGGGCTGGTGGGTGCCATCCTTCGAATCCCCCCGGCTTCTGCCGAAGTATTCGAGCAGATTCAAGACAAAACTGGGGAAACTAGGATACTTGAACCAGTCGGTGCCCACAAAAGACGTGGCTGTGCCGGAGGCGTCCTTGCGCGAGTCGACGATCACGAAGGCGAGTACCGCGTCCTCAAAGCTTTCCCGCGGAGAAATTCCCAAGAGAGGCCCGAGATGCGAATCGATAAGCACCCGCGCCCCTGGGGGGGGCTTGAGCGGGGTGGCTTCTGCGACGATGACGCGGCTGAGGTCCATCCATTGAGTCAGCGGATGGGTGGTATCGAGATCGATGATTTGGGGCATGCGGACGGCCGGACCCGCCTGCCAGGCATCGCCCGGCGGAATCGCGCCGATGAAGAGCGTGTTGGCGCGAGGCATCTCGGCCGGTTGGCAGCGGTCGTAGATGATGAGGTCGAACTCGCCTGAGGCCGCTTTCTGGCGGTAGGGCTCGGACTGGAGGAAGGCGGGCGACTGGACCGACACCTGGGCGAGTTCGAGGGCAGGGGCCGTGGTCAAAGCACTTTGCAGCCGTTCGTTGCCCGAGGTGACGAGGAGGACGCGGGCCTGGCGCGGTCGATCCACGACGACGCTGGCCTGATCGTCCAAAGGAAACAGGTCTGAGGTCGTCGCGCGAAGCCGAAGCGTGCCGGACTCGGCCCCTTCGAGCCCCTGCACGAGCATCGACGATCCTTCGGCCTCCAACTCGACCCGGTCGTAGTTGATCGTCCGATCGTTCAGCATCCACTCCAGCGAAACGGCAATCGGTTGGGAGGAGAAATTCTGGAGCCGTGCGAAGGCCTCCAGGCGATCGGGCCGCGTCTCGTGCCGATCGACGCTCATGGCCACGATGCCGACGTTTCGCGTATCGGCCGCTCCCACGGGCCGGTAGATCGGATCGAGATTGGTCAATCCGATCCCGGTGAGGCCCTCGAAGCGGCCGTCGCTGAAGATCAGAAGCGTAGCGGGCAAGGGTTCGGCGACTTGGACGTCGCGGGGATTGCCGGGTTCGGAGATGCGGGGCGGATTGGCCTGTCCGGAGGCGACGCGCAGGGCTTCGACCAGCGAGGTCGAGTGGACCGTCGGCTCGATCGACTGGATTGCGCGGCGGAGCTGCGCACGGCTCGAGGTGAAGACCTGCTCGACGCGCGCGGAGTCGTGAAGGTGACGACCATGGCCACGTCGCCCCGGCTCATCTGGTCGACCAGCCTCGAGGGCCTGGCGTTTGGCCTCGTCCAACCGCGTGGGCGCGACGTCGGTCGCCTGCATGCTGGCCGAGTTGTCGATCAGGAAGATGAAGCGGTTGCCGGCCAGCGTCTGCCGCCTGCCAACCCCGGCCGCAGGACGGTGCCAGCATGCACCAGCACCACGAGCAGCAGCTGCAGGAACAGCAGCAGGTTCCGCCGCAGCCGCTGCCAGATGCTGTTGACGTGCAGGTCCTCGATCGACTTGTGCCAGAGGTACGTGCTGGGCACCTCGAGCGGCCGCCGCTTGAGCTTGAGGAAGTACAGCAGCACGATCGCCGGCGGCACGGCCGCCAGGATCAGCCATTGCCACCAGGTGAGCATGTTGATCAGGGTCGGCAACATCAGCGCACCAGCCCTCGCTGCCGCAGGTAGCCGTCGACCAACTGCTCGACCGGCACCTGGTTCCGCGCCAGCAGGTAGGTCATGCCGCGGCGGTGCAGAACTCGCGCGCCGCCGTCGACGAAGGCGGCCAGCGTCTGCTTGTAGCGCTTCAAGCAGCGGCCCGCTGACCGTGATCTCGGCCACGTCGCCGTCTTCGCAGTCGACCAGCCGCAGATCGCCCTGCAGGTCCGGGTCGATCTCCTCGGCCGAGAGGACGTGAATCACGTAGACGTCCATCTCCTGGGCGAGCAGATAGCGCAAGGCCGCGCTCGTAGCCGTCCTTGTCCATCAGGTCGCTCATCAGCACGACGATGCCCTTGCCCGAGTTGCGCAGGCAGAAGTTCTTGAGCCCTTCGGCCAGCGAGACCGTTTCGCCGGGCTGCGAGCCCTTCGCAGGTAATCGAGCATCCGCCACAGGCTGCGCCGGCCGCGCAGGACCGGGCGGCCAGGCCGGCGGCGCGGCCGAGCGTTTCGATCTTCACCCGATCGCCCCGCACCAGGCCGATGAACCCCAGCGCGGCGGCCAGTTGCTTGGCGTAGTGGAACTTGCGTCGGCGTCGCCGAAATCCATCGACGGGCTGGCGTCGATCAGCGGCGTAGAAGTGCAGGTCCTCTTCTTCCAGGAACAGCTTGAGGAACAGCCGGTCCAGCCGCGCGTAGGTGTTCCAGTCGATGAACCGCAGGTCGTCGCCGGGCACGTAGTTGCGGAAGTCGGCGAACTCGACGCTCTGCCCCTTGCGCCGGCTGCGCCGCTCGCCCTTCATCCGCCCGCGAAAGATCTTGCGGCTGACCAGCTCCAGCCGCTCGAGCTGGGCCAGCAGTTCCGGGCTGAGCAGGAGCGGTGCGGTCGACATGCGTGCGTGATTCTGAGGACCGATTGCCGACTATGTTCCGGCGGACGATCGCTCGCTTGCCTAGCCGTCTTCCTTCCGGGCACCTTCTCCAGCATCTCCAGCAGCACCTGATCGGGCTCGATCGCCTTCGGCCTGGGCCTCGAAGTTCAGGATCACGCGATGCCGCAGCGCCGGCAGGTACACGCGCCGCACGTCCTCGAAGCTGACGTTGTAGCGGCCGTCCAGCAGCGCCCGGACCTTGGCGGCCAGCGCCAGCGTCTGCGCCGCGCGCGGGCTGGCGCCCCAGCGCAGGTACTTGGTTCGTGATCGGCAGCGGCGAACTGGCCCTCGGGATGCGTGGCCAGCACCAGCCGCACGATGTAGTCCTGCACGTGCGGGGCCAGGATCACCTCGCGCACCAGCTGCTGCCACTGGAGGATCTCCTCGCCGTCCATCACCTTGGCCGGCTCGATCGTCTCGCCGCGCGTGGTGCGGTCGACGATCGTCGCCAGTTCCTCGCGGTTCGGAGTAGCCGACCAGCAGCTTGAAGAAGAAGCGGTCGAGCTGGGCCTCGGGCAGCGGATAGGTGCCTTCCTGCTCGATCGGGTTCTGCGTGGCCATGACGAAGAACGGCCGCTTCGAGCTCGTAGCGCGTGCCGGCCGCCGTGACCGTGCCTTCCTGCATCGTCTCCAGCAGCGCCGACTGCGTCTTCGGCGTGGCGCGGTTGATTTCGTCGGCCAGGCAGATCTGCGTGAAGATCGGCCCGCGCTGGAACTCGAAGAACCGCTTGCCCGTCGGGCGATCTCCATCACCATGTTCGTGCCCAGGATGTCGGCCGGCATCAGGTCGGGCGTGAACTGGATGCGCGAGAAGTCGAGGTCCAGCGCCTGGGCCAGCGTGCGCACCAGCAGCGTCTTGCCCAGGCCCGGCACGCCTTCCAGCAGGCAGTGCCCGCCGACGAACAGGCAGGTCAGCACGCCGTGGACGATCTCGTCGTGCCCGACGATCACGCGGCCGATCTGTTCGCGGACGGCCGTATAGCGGTCGACGAACTCCCGGCCCGCTTTTCCATCGTTTCGGCAATGCTCATAGCTGGCTCTCGTGGTTAACGGTTGTCTTAAAGCCGATCCCAGAACCTTTGGGCGTTACCGGATTCTCCGGCCGCGGAGGACTGCAGTGGCGGTTCCGGGATAGGTTCTCGGTGTTCCTCGGGCGCGGCGTTCTGCGCTGCGCGGGCAGATCATCCCTCGCTGCGTTTTTGAAGTGCATCCTGTTTGGCCTTGAGGAGTCGGGCGGTATAGCCTTGCGTTTCGTCCGACGGCTCGGCCATCGAAGGGGCGGCGGGACCGGCGTGCCGCGCGGCAGGCAAGGGTTCCTCCCAAGCGCCCTTGCCGGGCTCGGGCTCGGCCGAAGGCTCGAAACCGCGCGCCGCGCGAAGTTGTGCAAGGCGGTCTTCGACCTCGGCCTTCCGGCTGCGAAGTCGCTCCAAAGTCTCGACGACGGGCGGCAGGCGGCTTGCGCCCGAGAAGGCGGGCCGCCAGGACGGGCACCCAGGCAAAGCTCACTTGCACGCGGCGCACGAAGACGTCGAAGAAGAACAGGCAGGCGGCGGCCAACAAGAGGTAGGTCCAGATCGTCCTGGCTGCTCGTAGCCCGGGGCAGGTCGTGGCGAAACGAATTGATTTCCAGCAGCGGCTCGAGCCGGTCCAGGCCGTCGGGCGATTGGATGAGTTGGCCGGGCATGCCGCCCTTCGGGCACGATCGTGGCGAGCTGCTCCAAGAGCGGGGCGTTGGTTTCCAACACGCGGAACTCGTCGGAGTAGGGAACGTTGATCCCCGGTGCGGAACGGCGCTCTGCCCTGCCCCGGGCTGACCAGCACCATGTAGCTTCCGGCCTTGGACGAGGGGAAACTGCCGACGTAGCGTCCCGGGGCGACCTGATCCATCTTCAGATCGATGCCCTTCATCGCCGGATCCGACGGCCGTGGCCGTCATCGGGAGGAAGTTCAGGAAGTCGTCGTTCTTGTCCAGCGCAGTGACTATGACGCGGATTTCGCCGTCCTGGAAGTCGGTGGCGACGGTGAAATTTCCCTCGTTGCCCACCGGACGCATCGACCAACGGATGATTGGCTAAGCAACTTGGAGTACTCGGGCCAGCCCACCCAGTTCGGCGCTCCAGCGCGTCGTGGCGTCGGTGGTGAGGGCGACGGTTCGCCCCAGGCCGTAGGTCCAACTTGCCAGGAGCGTGCGGTTGTCTTCCGGTCCGGGCTCGGGGGCGATCGCGGAGACTTCGACCAAGCGGGTTCTGTTTGCGCGTGGTGAGCACGTAGCCGGTGATCGGCGGAAGGGCTTCGATGCCCGCGAGCATTTCGTGGGGATAGGTGAGGCGCGGCGTCATGCCGTTGGGCTTTTCGTGGATGAGCAGTTGGGTGACCTGGCGGGCTTCGCGCTGGAAGATGCGCGGCAGGGCGTTGGCGTCGCGGACCTCGTAGAACTGCCCGCCGGTGGCGTTGGCGATGCTCGACAGCCGGTTGACTTCGGGCCGTCCGTGCGCGCCGACGCCCACCGTGGAAACCGTGATCTTGGCTTGGAGGAAGTTCCGGAGGACTTGCGGATTGGGCGGATCGGGATCGCCGTCGCTGATGATGATCATGTGCTTGACGGCGGCGTCGGGCAGAGCGGTTAGCCCTTGGAGCGCGAGCACCATGCCGGGATCGAAGTCGGGCATGTCCTGGGGGTCATGCGGTCGATGCAGGGCCAGCATCGGCATCGCGCTTGTCGCCCACGACGGCCATGCCCGGTTGCCAGAGCCAATGCGTGCCGCCGGCGCCGCCATATTGGATCATGCCGCAATAGTCGCGGGGCCGAGCACTGCCAGGGCGGTTTCGGCGATCCGTTTCTGCCAGGTGTTGCCCTGGGCGATCTCCGAGGCGTGCATCACCATGGCCAAGGCCCCGCGGGGTATGACCTTGGCGTTCTTGATCGAGAAATCGACGGGCATCGCCTTCTCGACCTCGGTATTCTGCCCAGCCGCCGGCCCCGAAGCTGTCGGGGCCGCCGAGCATGACCAGTCCGGCCCCCATGTGCTGGGTGTTCCGCACGAGCATGGCGATTTGGGCCTCGTCCACGAGGGCGTCGCGGGGGACGTTGGCGAGAATCACGGAGTCGAACTGTTGCAGTTCCGCAAGCGAGGAGAAGGCCTGGCCCGCCGAGCGAATCTCGACCTCGATGGCGTGCTCCTCCAGTGCCTTGGCCAACCGGTCGTATTGGCCGCGTTTCTCGCGCGCGGGTTTTCGATCACCAGCACGCGCCCCTTGCCCAACACGTGGGTGAAGGTGGAGGCGCGGTTGTTCTGCCGCAGGGCGTCGTCGCCGGGGCGGTCGGGCTGGAACTCGGCCTCGTAGGTGACGAAGCCCGCCGAATCGAGCTGTTGCCGGACGAGGAAGACTTTTTTCTGGTCGGCGGCAAGCGATACCGGCTGGTCGCTCACGACCTCCTCGCGTCCGCCGATTTTCCGCTTCAGCACGAGCCGGCCGGGAATCTCGCCCGACGGGCTCGCCGCCTGGCGGCTATTGCTGATCACCACCTTCAAGTCGAAGGGTTGCCCGTGGCGGACGTCGTTGGGCAGGATGACGCGCTCGACGATGACTTCGCCGCGCTTGGCGTAGCGGATCGGTACGACGTCGATGCCCACACCGGCGGCCGCCAGTTGCCGCGCCTCGTCCAGCGCGTTGCCGAGGTTCTCGTTGCCGTCGCTCACCACGACCATGCGCCGCGCCGCGTCTTCGGGAAACGACGCCAGCGCCAGGCGCATGGCCGCCGCCAGGTTCGTGTAGTCGGGATCGATCAGGCTTTCCAGCGGCGACGGAAGCTCCAGGTTGTAGTCGAACGCCGGCACCTCGATGATCGCCTCGCGCCCGAAGACAATTACGCCCACGCAGTCCTTGTCGGCGCGATGACGCCGCACGGCCTCGTTGACGTATTCGATCATCGCGCGCCGCGACTGCGGGGGGATGCTCTGCGACTGATCCAGGAGGTAGAGCACGGTGAGCCGGTCGCTCATGCGGACCATATTTGCTTCGGCCAAGGCGAGGACGGCGAGGATCCAGATGGCCGAGCGAAGCAGCAATGCCATCGTGCGGCGGGCGCCGCCGAGGATCGCCAGACGACGATAGCCGAACCACCAGAACAGCGGCGCCAGCCCCATCAGCAGCAGCCACCAGGCGGATTCGAAGTTCACGTGGTAATGCATCATGCTCGGCCGGCCCTACATGCGCACCGTTTGCACGCGGTGGTTGTTGGAGTCGAGTACGTGAATTCGTCCTTGGCTGTCGCGGGCCAGCGCCCAGGGGGAATCGAGGCGGCCGGGCTCGCGGCCGTGCGAGCCCCAGCAGCCGATCGGTCGGCCGTCGCGCGTGAGCTTCTGCACGCGGTGGTTGCCGTACTCGGCCACGTAGACGGTGTCGTCCGGCGCCAGCACGAGGCAGTAGGGATAGTAGAACTCGCCCAATCCACTCCCTTCGCTTCCCCAATGGGTCAGGAGTCGGCCGCTGCGGTCGAACACTTGGATTCGATGATTGCACGAATCGGCGACCCAAAGGTTTTCGTCCTCGTCCAAGGCCAGGCATTGGGGGCGCGCAGCCGTCCCGGCTCCGCGCCGTGCCCGCCCCACTGGAGGACGAATTGGCCGTCGGGAGTGAGCTTCTGGATGCGGTCGTTCGCCCCGTATTCGGCGACGTAGAAGAATCCTTCGGAGTCTTGAACCACGCTGCCGACCAGATCGAACTCGCCCGGCTTGTCGCCGGCCGCGCCCCCGAGGACCTTGCACAGCACTCCCTCGGCGGAATAGATCAACACGCGGTGGTAGTGACTGTCGCCGACGAGCACCTGGCCGTCGCGCCCCATCGAAAGCCCTGTAGGCAGGCCGAGCTGCTGCTCGGGCGTCTTCCACGAGCGGAGGAAATCGCCTTCGGCCGAGAAGACCTGCACTCGACCCGTCATGTCGACGATGTAGAGCCGATCGCCGGAGTCGATCGTCATGGCGCGGGGCTTTTGCAGTCGGCCGTCGGAGATGCCGAGCCTTCCCCAGACGTGCTGGAGCGTGCCGATTTCCTGGGGCGCGGGTTCGCAACCCGTCGTCAGCACCAAGAGAAGGACTGCGGCAAGGCATCGCCACTTCGGCAGCACGGGTACAGCGGCGCGGCGCGCGAGTGGAGGGGGCATTGCGCGATTCGATGGTCTGGCGTACGGCGTGCCCAAGCGGCATGCGGCGCGGCCTTCGGTGACGGACACGGATTGACGCGCGGCGGGCCATGTCGGTCCTGCTGGAGTGCATCCCTTACCCCGCCCTGAGCCTACCGCGGATGCCTCCGAAATACCAGAGGTGGAGCGCGACAGCGGAGGCCCACCGTTCCGGGCAAAGCCGGCAGAACGAGGGCCTCGAATTGTACTGCCACCGATCAGGAGATCGTGGAGGGGGCGTTAATGGCGGGAAATGAGCCCCAAGTCGAGGCCGAACACCCAGACCATCAGCGCGAGAATCAGCAGCAAACCCAAGTAGGTCAGGCCGACGTGGACGCGTTCGTCCGGCGGCTTGCCGGTGATTCCTTCGTAGGCGAGGAAGACCATGTGGCCGCCGTCGAGCACGGGAATGGGGAGGAAATTGAGTACCGCGAGATTGGCGCTGATCATCATCAGGAAGAGGGCGAAGTCGGCGACGCCTTGCGATGCGGAGGCATAGGCCATCTTGGCGATCGCCACCGGCCCGCCCATCACCCGGGCGCGGGCGAAGATCTTGCGCAGCAACTGGAAGACGAGGGTCATCGACTCAAAAGTGTCCTTGGTGCCCAGGCGGAACGCTTCGCCCAGGGTATCACCCCGGACGAGAAACTCGCTGCGCTCGAACTGCATTCCCCGTTCGGGATGGAACCATCCTTCGGTTTCCACGGGATCGAGCGTGACGGCGTCTTTGCCTTCGACGGTCAATTCGACCTGGGCCACGGGCGGCACGTCCTGGATACGGAAGAAGAAGAAGGGCCAGCCCAGGGGCTCCTGGGCCAGATCGACGTCCAGCGATTTTCCCCCAGCTCTTGAAGGAACTTCTTCAGCGCCTCGTCTTCCACGCTCTCGGGCTGAGGAAAGAGCAGCCGGGCCTTGACCAAAACGTCGCCTGCCTGGATGCCGGCTTTCTCGGCGGGCGATCCGGGCAGCACGGCTTGCACCTGGGCAGGAACCTCGTAGGCGATTCCCAAGAGGGAGCCGACATCGGGTTGCCGGGCAGGAGAGGAACGTCGTACATCTCGGCTTTTCGCAGCGGAACGCGAAGCTGGAGCGGACTGGAGCTTCCCTCGCGCTGGACGGCGAGGGTGACTTCTTCGGCGCCCCGGGCCAAGACGCGGAGGCGATTGGCGAACGTCATCGCGTCGCCCACGGGCTGCCCGTTCCACTGGGTAATCACGTCGCCGGCCTTCAGCCCGGCACCGGCCGCCGGGGAATTGGCCTGAACGGCGGTGATTTTGCCCATGGGCATCACCAGTCCGACACGACGCATGCGCGGGAGCCACTTCGATGGTCACCGGCGCGGGGGCGGCGGTGGCCGCTGCGGCTTGGGTGCGCTTCGACGGTGATGCGCAGCGGTTCGTCGACGTGGACCGCCAATTGACGATGCACGTCGGCATAGGAGCGGATCAGCGCGCGCCCTGGATTTGGACCACGCGATCGCGCGGCAGGAAGCCGGGCGATGCTCGGGCGGCGGTCGAGGCGGGAATGATGGGAAAGTCGCGGTCGAGCGAAGTGGAATAGGGGGGCAGGATGCCGATCGTGGGAACCGGCCGAGTCAGGTTTGGACGAATGGTCACGGTGAAGGGCTCGGGGTGTCCGGGACGGTGGATCTCCAGCGGCACCCCCGCTTCGACGTCGCCGACGGACATCACCGCCTTCAACTCGGCGAAGCGCTGGACCGGTTCGCCCTGGATGCCGGTGATCTGGTCGCCGGGTTGGAGATTCGCCTGCCATGCCGCCGCGCCGGGGGTTACCGCCCCGACGCCGCACACGAGTTGATAGACGCCGATACGATAGGCCAAGGCTCCCATGACGATGGCAAAGATCACGTTCATCACGACGCCGGCGGAGATGATCGCCATGCGGCGCGGAACGCTTTGTGCGAGGTAGCTGCGCGGATCGTAGAGGGCGGCCTGGGCCTGAGCCAGGCTCTCGGCCGTCGGCGCGTCGGGGCTAGGTTGTGAGGGGGAGGGGGAGGCGGCGTTGGCAGCCGAATCCTGGGTGGTCCCGGCCTGTGGCTGCTGGGCCTTGGCGCGCTCGATTTCCTCGCGGAGTCGCGCGGGGTTGTCTTCCTGGCCCAGCATTTTCACGTAGCCGCCCAAGGGGAGGATGCCGATTCCGTACTCGGTTTCGCCCCACTTGGCTTTCCAGAGTTTCAGGCCGCCGATGTCGAAACCGAGATAGAACTTCTCGCACTTCACGCCGCACAGCTTTGCGACGATGAAATGTCCCAGCTCGTGGACGAAGATCACCATCCCGAGTCCGAGGACTACCAGGAGGACATTGAACATCCAGGTGGGGTCGAGCCAACTCATCGCCATCAAGCACAGATCCAACGCAGCGCCTCCTGACGAGCCCAACGGTCCGCCGCCCACAGTTGGTCGAGCGAGGGAGTGGGATCGAAGTTGTGGTGTTCGAGAATTCGGCGGCAGGCAGGAACGATTTCGCGGAAACCGATCTTCCCTGCCAGGAAGGCCGTTACCGCGGCCTCGTTGGCGGCATTGAGGACGGCCCCGGCGGTGCCTCCCATGCGGGCCACGTCCAGCCCAAGCCCAAGCGCGGTGAAACGGTTGACATCGGGGGGGAAGAATTCCAGTCGCAGCGCACGGCTCCAGTCGAGCTTGTCCGCCACTCCCGGACACCGCTCCGGCCAGGTCAAGGCGTACTGGATCGGAAGCTTCATGTCCGGAGGGCTCAACTGGGCCACAATCGAGCCGTCGGTGTATTCTACCAGGGAATGGACGACGGATTGAGGGTGAATTACGACGCCAATCTGGTCCGGACGGAGATCGAAAAGCCACCGCGCTTCGATGATTTCCAGGGCCTTGTTCATGAGCGTGGCGGAATCGATGGTCACCTTGGGGCCCATTTCCCATGTGGGATGGGCCAGCGCATCGGCGACGGAGACGCGAGCGAGTTGTTCGTCGGTGAACGTGCGGAAGGGTCCGCCGCTGGCCGTGAGGACGACGCGTGAGACTTCCTCGCGACGGCCGGCTTGCATGGCTTGGAAGACCGCGCTGTGCTCGCTGTCGACGGGAAGGATTCGTCCACCCGTCCGCTGGGCAAGCTGCGTGATCAGGGACCCTGCGACAACCAGGCTTTCCTTGTTTGCCAGGGCGACGGTCTTGCCCGCCTCCAAAGCGGCCCAAGTTCCCTGCAATCCGGCGATTCCGACGACTGCCGAAACTACCACGTCCACTTGGGAGTCGGCGGCGACACGGGCCAGCCCCTCCTCGCCCGTGAGCAACTCGACTTCGGCCGGCAACGCAGACCAATCCTGCCGGGCGGCGGCATCGCGATCGACGGCGACGATCCAGCGGGGCCGGAAGGCCTGAGCTTGTTGCAGAAGCAGTTCGGTGCTCGCGCGGGCCGCGAGTGCAACAGCCCGGAGACGCCCCTCCGATGCGGCAATCACCGCCAGCGTGCTCTGCCCGATGCTCCCGGTGGAGCCGAGGACGGCGACGTTCTTCGGACGGGTGGTCATCTCATCCCTGACGGCGCAAGTGGGGAAGGGAGTGGCCCATTGTAAAACTGTATGACGACCCCAGCAACCCGAAGCGGGCTGCCCAAGTCCCCCAGCCCTCTGTGGATCAGGCGCGCAACTTTGTTGTGCATAGACAGCTTACGTTACGGAGGGGCCCTCTCGGGCGTATAATGAGGTTGCGGCGCGGGGCTTCCCTCGGACAGGAAGGGGTTGTACGGCTGATGGGCGAGGATCGGGAACGTCGGGAAAGAAAGCGAGTGGAGAAACGATCCCCTTATTTGGGTGGAAATCTCCTCTGGTATTTCCTCGCACTGGCGGCAGTGTGCCTGCTGGTCGTGAGTCTTCTGGGGCGTGCCACGCTGGATATTTCCATCGGCCACCTCGTGCCGTTGATCCGCCAGGGGTCTCCGGACAAGAACGCCACGGGGATGATCGAGGTCAGCGAAGGCACGGACGCCCATCCGCTGCGCGTGCGTTACTCGGGGTTGAGGAAGCTGACGATCGGGCCCAGCGAGATCACGGGCGAAGTCGTTCGAGAGGTGGTCGATCCCGAGGCGGATCGCAGCCCAGCCCAGCGCAAGAACTTTCGCACCTCGCGGCACGGTCTGGAGGGGGAGTCGATCAACCTCTTCAGCCTCTTGGAGGAGAATGGCTTCACCGACGTCCGCGCCGAGGACTCTCCCGGCCCGTGGAACAACTACGCGGCCATGCTCATCGTGGTGGTGCCGCTGGTGGTGTTTTTGATTTTCATGGCGCGGCGGCTGGGAGGAACGGGCTCGGCGATGGCGTTTCGGCGCAGCCGGGCGCGACTGTATGCGCAAGACGACCTGGGAATCTCCTTCAAGGACGTGGCGGGAGTGGACGAGGCCGTCGAGGAACTCCGCGAGGTGGTCGAGTTTCTCAGGTCGCCGGAGAAGTTCCGCGTACTCGGCGGTCGGATCCCCAAGGGAGTTTTGCTGGTTGGTCCGCCCGGCACGGGCAAGACGCTTCTGGCCAAGGCCGTGGCGGGCGAGGCGGCGGTGCCCTTCTTCGGCCTTTCCGGCTCGGATTTTGTGGAGATGTTCGTCGGCGTGGGAGCGGTGCGCGTCCGCGACATGTTCCAGCAGGCGCTCTCGCGGCGCCCTGCATCGTGTTTATCGACGAGCTCGACGCGCTGGGCAAGACACGGGGAACGAGCGTCGTGGGAGGACACGACGAACGCGAGCAGACGCTCAATGCGCTGTTGGTGGAAATGGACGGCTTCAGCTCCAACAACGGAGTGCTGGTGCTGGCGGCGACGAATCGGCCGGAAACGCTCGATCCGGCCCTGCTCCGTCCCGGCCGCTTCGACCGGCACGTGCTCGTGGACCGGCCGGACGTGCGCGGCCGCGAAGCCATCCTGGCCGTCCACGTCGAGGGAGTGAAGCTCGATCCGTCCGTGAATCTCCGGGCGGTAGCGGCGATCACCTCGGGATTCGTCGGCGCCGACCTGGAGAACCTGGTCAACGAAGCGGCCCTGCTTGCCGCGCGCAAGAACAAGAACGCCGTCACGCTCGAGGACTTCAACGAGGGGGTGGAGCGGATCACCGCGGGGTTGGAGAAGCGGCAGCGGATCATGCATGCCGAAGAGAAACAACGCGTGGCCTACCACGAGGCGGCCCACGCCCTGGTCGCTTCTTCCCTGCCCAATACCGACCCCGTCCACAAAGTCTCGATCATTCCCCGCGGCCTGGCCGCGCTGGGTTACACCATGCAGCGGCCCGAGGGAGACCGCTATCTCATGACGCGCGGCGAACTGGAAAGCCGCATCCAGGTGTTCTTGGCGGGGACCGTGGCCGAGGAGATGATCTTCGACGATATCTCCACCGGCGCGCAAACGACCTGGAGCGGGCCACGGAAATCGCCCGCAGCATGGTCATGGACTACGGCATGAGCCGCATGGGACGCATCACCTATCGCGAGAGTGGACGTTCGGCCTTTCTCAACGCCGGCCCCGACGGCGCCGCGAACGCTACCACAGCGAGTTGACCGTCGCGAGATCGACGAAGAGATCGAACGCATACTCGCCGAATCGCTGGAAAAGGCCCGTCAGATCCTCAATACCCGGAAACAGACCCTCGTGGCGATCGCCCAGTGCCTGATCGATAAGGAAACGATCGACAACGACGAGCTTAAGGCGTTGATCCTCGCGGGGGGCGCGAGTGCGGCGAGCGTGCCGGCGAGCGGCACGGCTCCGCAGCCACCGGGGCAGCCCTTGGGAACCGCAAAAGAAGTCTTGCCAGGGCCACGTCCGTCGGAGGGAAACGGCATTTCCGCATGAATCTGCCGCCCGCGGCCGTTGGGCGAGGGCGAACGCGGCGACTGGTAGCCAAGACCACCGCAGCGGTTTCCGCGCTACGACGCACAGGAAGGATGCACAGGGAAGACGTGGCTGCCTTCCCTGGCGTCCGTCCTATCGCGCCGTGGGCCAGCCGCCGCGGTTCCCGCGCCAGTTGTAGGTTCGCTCCAGCGCTTGCCAGACGATCCCGGTAATCTGCACGCGCGTGACCGGCTTGGGGAGCACCGAAAACGCATGGGCGCGGCGGGCTTGCTCAATCAGCAGATCGTCGAGGTTGGCCGAAAGAATGATGCAGGGCAGCAGGGCTTTGAATTGCTTCACGCGGCGGAGGGTCTCCAGGCCGGTGAGCTTGGGCATGTGCATGTCCAACAGCACGAGATGCACGACCTCGCGGTGCACGATCTGAAGGGCCTCTTCGCCATCGCCCGCCAACAGCGTACGGAATCCGAGCGGTTCGAGCACGCCCTGAAGCGTCTCGCGGAACGCCGAGTCGTCGTCGGTGATCAGGACTGAAGGAGCTTCGTTGGTCATCTGTGCGCCTCACTAGCACGCCGTTCCATCAAGCAATTCGGATACCAACCGGGTGGGCTTGCTGAGGAGTTCTCGGCTCGATCCATAAGCTCCGCACCTACAGTATTTTACGACAGAAGACCGAATGCCGCGAGAGCGAAATAGGAGAGACCCCACCAACCGAATTGCCAGTCCGACCTGGCAATAAGCTGCCACTTCGGCAGTCCTGGGGAGCCAAGGGGCCGTCATTGGCTGGTCGTAAGTGGCTTCCCGGGCGGACAAATCGGCAGAGGATCACGGCCGGGGACGATTGGCTTGCCGCTACCATGGCCCCTTCCTAGAATCCCCATGAACTGGCGATTGCGCATGCCCCGAACATGGCTCGGTGGGCAGCCTGATCTTCCGCCCGGTTCTGGAAAGGTACAGCGTGCGCCTGTCGTTTGCTGCCCCGGCGTTTGGCCGCTACGAATTCATCATCCGGCGTCTGCATTCCCTGACTGGGCTGGTCCCCGTCGGGGCGTATCTGGCCTTTCACCTGGCCACCAACGCCTCGATTCTCGACGGGCTGGACGCCTATCAGACTCGGGTGGATCAGATCGCCGGCCTGGGCCCGACGACCATCTTTCTGCTGGAGTGGCCCTTTATTTTCCTGCCGATCATCTTCCACGCCGTGATCGGCATACTGATCGTTTGCCGTGGAGAGCGCAACGTCGGCAGCTATCCCTACTTGGGCAACATTCGCTACACGCTCCAGCGGTGGACTGGGGTGATCGCTTTCGTGTTCATCTTCTGGCACGTCTTCCACATGCACGGTTGGCTGCGATTTTCCTGGTGGCACGAAGGAGTGGCCAGGCGGTTCGGCGGGGCGCAATTCGATCCGGCCGACGCCTTCACCGCAGCCGCAGGCCATCCAGGGCTCGTTGTGGGTGCAAGTGCTCTATACGATCGGCGTGCTTGCGAGCGTCTACCATCTGGCCAACGGCATTTGGACGTTCGGCATCACCTGGGGCATCTGGACCAGCCCGCACGCGCAGCGGTGGGCGAACGTGCTCTGCCTGGGCATTGGGGTGTTTCTGGCGGTGTTGGGCGTAGCCTCGCTGGTGGGCATGGTGACGGTCGAGCGGCCCGCCCGATCCGCCCCGACGCAGATCGAGGCTCGGCGGTCCGAGCCGGGGGCAGTCCCTCGAGTGTTTTCCCCGGGGTCCAGCGCAGCGCCGGTCGCCACGGCTCCATCCCCTCCGCAGTAATTCCCACGGCACGAACCGACACAGGCTTCCGAGCATGGCAAACCCCAGGGTCGCAATCGTTGGCGGCGGACTGGCAGGACTGGCGGCCACGATGAAACTGGCCGAGCTGGGGATCGACGTGGACCTGTTCAGCCTCGACGCCCGTGCGCCGCTCGCACAGCGTCTGCGCCCAGGGCGGGATCAACAGCGTCAACAATCTGACGCGCCAGCTCGGCGACACCGAGTGGAAGCACTTCGACGACACGGTCTACGGCGGCGACTTCCTCCAGCACCAGCCGCCGGTCAAGGAGATGTGTCGACTGGGGCCCGCGGATCATCGACCTGATGGACCGCCTGGGCGTGACCTTCAACCGCACGCCGGAGGGCTTCCGCGATCAGCGCCGTTTCGGCGGCACGCTCTATCGCGCGGACCGCCTTCGCCGGGGCCACCACCGGCCAGCAGCTTCTCTACGCCCTGGACGAGCAGGTGCGGCGCTGGGAAGTCGCCGGCAAGGTGACGAAGTACGAGTTCTGGGACTACCTCGGCCCGATGCTCGACGACAACGGCGACTGCCGCGGCTGCGTCGCCCAGGACATGGTGACCATGGAGATCCGCGCCTTTGCCGGCCGACGCCCTGGTGATCGCCTCCGGCGGCTGCGGGCTGATCTACGGCCGCTCGACGATGTCGATGGCCTGCAACGGCAGCGCGGCCAGCCGCACCTATCAGGCCGGCGCCTGGTACGCCAACGGCGAGTTCATCCAGGTCCACCCGACGGCCATCCCCGGCGCCGACAAGCTCCGCCTGATGAGCGAAAGCGCCCGCGGCGAAGGCGGCCGCGTCTGGGTGCCGCGCAAGCCGCAAGACCCCCGCCCGCCGCACCAGATTCCCGAGAACGAGCGCTACTACTTCCTCGAAGAACGCTATCCCAAGTACGGCAACCTCGTGCCCCGCGACATCGCCACGCGCGAGATCTTCAACGTCTGCACGCAAGGAAGGGCTTGAGCGTCGAGAAGGACCGGCTCTGCGTCTACCTCGACGTGAGCCACCTGCCCGCGCGAGATGCTCGATCGCAAGCTCGCCGGCATCCTGGAGATCTACGAGAAGTTCCAGGGCGTCGATCCGCGCGACCAGGCCATGAAGATCTTCCCCGCCGTCCACTACTCGATGGGCGGCCTGTGGGTCGACTACGAGCGGACCGCCGAGGGCGGCCTGCGGCTCGGCTCGCCGCGCAACCAGCAGACGAACATCCCCGGCATCTTCGCCATCGGCGAGTGCGACTACCAGTACCACGGCGCCAACCGGCTGGGGGCCAATTCGCTCTTGTCCTGCATCTTCAGCGGCCTGATCGTGGCCCCCGGGCATCGCCGCGCTGGTCGACTCGCGGGACGGGCGGCGCCGGCGGCCGAGGAGCCTTCGTCGCTTCTCGAGCGGGCCTTCCGCCAGCACCAGGCCCAGCTACAAGGCCCTGCTCGGCCGCGGCCGCGACGGCGAGAACCCCTATCTGCTCCACCAGCAGCTCGGCCGGATCATGACCGAGACGGCCACCGTCGTCCGCCACAACGACGACCTGGACCGGGCCTACGAGCGAGGTGCTGCGAACTCGGAGCGCCGCGGCCGAGCGCTCGCGCGCTCTCCGACACCGGCAACTGGACCAACCAGAACGTCGTCTTCACGCGGGCCCTGTCGGACATGTTCCCCCTGGCCAAGACGATCCTCAAGGGGGCGCTGGCGCGGGACGAGTGCCGCGGGGCCCACTTACAAGCCGGAGTTCGCCCTGCCCGGCATCACGGCCAGCCGACCCGGCCGAGCGCCGCCGCCAGGCCGAGGCGTGGTGCGACCGCTTCGAGGAGAACAACCGCAAGTGGCTCAAGACGACGATCGCCACGCTTGACGGCCGACGGCGAGCCGCAGCTTGAGCTACGAGGACGTCGACACGTCGCTGATCCCGCCGCGGCCGCGGCTCTACGGCCTGGTCGGCGGCGAGGTGATCGAGGAGGTCTGGAAAGAGCGCCAAGCGGCGGTTCGCTCTAGCCCCGACGCCCGCCCCGGCCAGCCCCTTGATGCTTTGAGCGGAGCACTCGCGCCTCGATGGTCACGCCCCGAATCGCCCAACGCAGTCCGCAGCGAGCATCGAAGTTCCCGACCGCGTGTTCGAGGTCGTCGTCCTCCGGCAGGACGGCCCGGGGCGAGCCGAGCTACTGGGAGCGGCACCGGGTCGAGTACGAGCCGAACATGAACGTGATCAGCGTGCTGCAGAAGATCGCCGCCCAGGCGCAGCACGGCCGACGGCCAGCCGGTGGCCCCGGTCGCCTGGGACTGCAACTGCCTGGAAGAGGTCTGCGGCGCCTGCACGATGCTGATCAACGGCCGCGGTCCGCCAGGCCTGCACGGCGCTGGTCGATCGCCTCTTGGAGGACAATCCCGAGCAGATCGAACTGCGGCCGATGACCAAGTTCCCGGTGCATCCGCGACCTGGTCGTCGATCGCTCGCGGATGTTCGAGACGCTCAAGAAGATCAGCGCCTGGCTGCCGGTCGACAGCTATCTCGACATGGGCCCCGGCCCGCGCCAGTCGCAGGACAACCAGCAGTTCGCCTACCTGTTGAGCAAGTGCATGACCTGCGGCTGCTGCCTGGAGGCCTGCCCGCAGTACCTCAAGATCGAGCTCGAGCGCAAGCCCGGCGAGAGCGACGAGCAATTCGCGCGCGGCAGCAGGAACGTCTTCGACCGCGAGTTCATCGGGCCGTTCGCGATCGCCCAGATCGATCTTTTCAACACCAATCCGATCGGCAAGATGAACGCCCAGGAGCGGCTCGACGCCCTGGTGGCCGAAGGCGGCATCCAGATCTGCGGCAACGCCCAGAACTGCGTCAGGGTCTGCCCCAAGGAGATCCCGATCACCACTTCGATCGGCCGCATGGGCCGCGCCGCCACGCTCCACATGCTCCGCAAGTGGTTCGACTGGTGACGCCGCCGGCCGTCTTCGGCCCGCCGCACGCGCCGCGCGCACGCCAATGCTCCTGCCGGTGGAATCAGCGGCGATCCTACACGGGCACGATGATCCCCGCCCGCGGAAAGCGTAAGCGGTCACACCCCGGGATCGCCACGCTGAGCGGCTGCGTTTCCCACGCGCTCGGTGGGGTAATGGGCAAGCATTTGGAAACGGCCAGACGCCGTTTCTACGAGTTTGCCCCGTGAACGGTTACCGTAACCGTTCACAGGCCGGATTGGCTCAAGAGGCGGGCCGCTGCCTCTGAGCGCTCGCGCATAACCAAAGGAAAGCGTGAGAGACGCGGCGAGCCGCCGCGTCTACGCCGGTGTGTGAACGAGTACACGGTTGCCAGAAAGCCTCGAAAGGTTCCACGATCAATAGCGGCATCAATTGCGTTTGGAGCGGGGCCGGTTGGCCGGCTTCTTGCCGGGCGCGGCCGATTCAACCCACACCGGCGCTTCGGCTTGCACCTCGGCGAACTTCTTTTTGAGTGCCGCGGAAAGCTCGGCCAGCCGCTGCGGTTCGTCGGCGGCCAGGTCGCGTTTCTGCGAAGGATCCTTGCCGAGATCGTAGAGTTCGAATTGCGTGAGCTGCTCGCTCTTGATCGCCGGCATCAGGGAGGCGTTGAAATTTCCGACCGCCATGCGATTGCCCCGTTCGACGTGCCCCAGCACCATCCACGAACCGACGCGCAGCGCCGCCTTGGGCTCGCCCAGCGCGTTGAAGTAGTGCCAGAAAAGCGGCGTATGGCGACGGATCGCCGCGGTGGAAACCGTTTCGGCCGCGCCGGGCTGCCGAGTTTGCGACGATGCATCGGCTCGGAGAGCGGCAGCGGCCGACTTGCCGTCGACCAGAGCGGCGAAACTCGAGCCATCGATCGCGCGGTCGCGCGGGGGTTCGACGCCTGCCAACTCGCACAGCGTGGGCAGCACGTCCAACCCGCAGACCGGCTCCGCCGAGACCTTTCCGACCGGGGTGTGGCTCTTCCACCGCACGATGCCGGGAACGCGGATGCCGCCTTCGTACAGCCAGAGTTTCATGCCCCGCAAGGGGCCGGGTGAGCCGTGGCTCCGCCAGGCATTCGGATAGCGGTTGAGGGTTTCCGGTCCGTTGTCGGAAGTGAACAGCACGAGCGTATTGTCGGCCAGGCCAAGCTCGTCGAGGGCGGCGAGCAGCCTGCCCGCGGCCGAGTCCATGTTTTCCACGCAGGCGTAGTACGTCGCCTCGCCTTTCTTGGTGGCTCCGGCCTTCTCGTACTTCTCGACCAGGGCCGGCGGAGCAGCGACGACTTCGTGCGGCTCGTGGAAGCAGACGAACGCGAAAAACGGCTTTGCCGCGTCGCGTGCGCGGAGCCAGCGGATCGTCTCGTCGGCCACGATCTGGCAGGAATACCCTTCCAGCGGCCCGACCGGTTTTCCGTTGCGCACGAAGTTGGTGGGATTTTCGTGGTTCGGAGCGGCATTGTTCTGCGTCGAAAGCCAATGGTCGAAGCCGTGATCGCCGGGCTGCGGCTGCTCGGGCTGGTTGAAGCGGCCGTTGAGGTGCCACTTGCCGGCGTGGATCGTGGCGTAGCCGGCGCGACGGAGCAGGGTTGCGACGGTGATTTCCTCGCGCCGCAGGTGCATGACGTTGCCCTGGGGGATCCAATCGTAGACTCCCACGCGGCTCGGAGTCCGTCCCGTCATCAGCCCGGCGCGTGAGGAACTGCACACCGGCGCCGCCGCATAGCACTGGGTAAAGCGGAGGCCCTCGGCCGCCAGGCGGTCGAGGTGGGGCGTGCGGATGACGGGGTGACCGAAACACGCCAGGTCGCCGTAGCCCAGATCGTCGCAGAGAATCACGAGGAAATTGGGCCGCTTTGCGGTTTCGGCGGCGGACGCCCGGGCGCAACCGTCACCGCAACCGCGCCGATCAGCATCGCCAGAAGTATCGCGCGTTTCATCGCCTTGAACTCCTCAATCGAGTGCGGGATCGGTGGTTCTTCTCATTGCGCTGCCAACAACAGCTCCAATTCGGCAATCGAGGTCCAGGGGCCGTCGGCATGGGGCAATGCCACCAGGCGGACAAACCGCGCCTCGACGGGCGTCTTGAACACAATCGTCTTCGGCCTGGCGTCGGCGGCCAGCGTGCCCTCGGCGACCGCGGCGCCCCACTGTTTGCCGTCCTGGCTCGCATAGCAGGCGTACGGCCCGATCCAGCCGTTGGCGGTTGTTGTCCTGGCGCGGCAAGCAGCGACAGGCCGCGGAGGAGCGACGGGCTTTTCCAGTTCGATCTGGATCTCGTGCGGCGGGCTCTTTGGGCGTGGGCGTCCAGGCGGTGTGCCAGAGAGTGGCCGGGTCGCCGTCGATCGCCTTCTCGGCCTCGTAGCCCGGCTCCGCGCTGTCGGCCTTGTCACCTTGGCTCCCAGGCGCTCAGGAGCGAAGGCTCGGCGCAGCAGGTCGCGGATCTGCTCGACGCCGAGCTTCGATCGCCGGGTCGAACTTGCTCCGACCCGCCGCGTAGTCCAGCAGGCTGGCGAGCATCTGCCGGGCGACGGGGTTTGCTCCAGGTTCCGCTCGCAGATCGATCGACGAAACCAGCAGCTTGCCGCCGCCCACGCTTGGCCTCGAAGACCAGCCCCAGCCGGCGGTTGGTGAACCAGTCGTCGATCACCTGCACGATGGGCCGCAGCTTCGGCGGCAGCCCGTCGAGGATCATCGGCTGCGGCCTGGCTCACCAGGTACCACCACTGCCAGTTGCTGTGGTACTCGGTGGGAAACGCGGCCAGGGCCGGATGCTTCGGGATCGCAGAGGATGCCCAGCGTGTGCGGCGGCTGGCGGTGGGTCCAGGCCGTGTTCCAGAAGATGCTCGAGAACCCGAGGGCGATCTTGCCCAGTCGCGTCGCCCTTGACGCGATGCGGCGGCACGAGCAGCAAGCACCTTGCCGCCGCTTCGCAAGACGTTCGAGCGCCGCGTCGTCAAGCTCGTCGGCCACCAGCACGCCCCGCGGCGGCGCGGTCGTCGACCTTCGCGCGGATAGACCCAGACGTCCCAGTCGTTCTCGACAGGCGTGCCGGCCGAGGCCGACGACGAGCTTGTACTGTGCCGGGGCGGCGAACCTTGCAAGCGGAATCTGCGATCGCTGCCCAGAGCGCATGCCGTTGTCGACCGGGATGTCGCGCGGCGGCGAGCTTGCCCGACGCGACCGGCTGCCCGTCGTCGTCCACGAGCTTCCACTGGGCGACGCGCTGCCGGCGAGCGGCTTGGGCCCGAAATGGGCGACTTCGATGTCGGCCTGCGAGCGTCTCGGCCGTCGTCCAGACGCGTTTCGTCATCCGCGCCAGCGGCACGGTGCTGCCTGCAGAAGCGGCGGATACTCCTCGGCCGTGACGTAGCCCTTGGACTCCCAGAACGGATCGAGCACGCCGACCAGGGCCGTGCCCTGGCCGGGGAAATCGTGCAGGTCGAGCAGTTGGAACCCGCCCATGCCCGGCGTGCGCAGCGCCGACTCGATCTCCTCCTTGTAGCAGAGCGTCTGCAGCTTGCCGGAGGCCAGCAGGAACTCGCGGGCCTGGTCGGCCATGTGATTGGCCGCCAGCGTCTCGCGGAAGATCTCGAAGTTCTTCGGCTTGAGGTAGCCGGTGTACTTCGGCGATCTCGTCGAAGTTCGGGTACACGCACCACTGGCCGATCTCGTGGCTGATGACCGGCACCGGCCGGGCGCGGATGTAGTCGCGGTAGTCGGTCATGGTCTCCGGCGGCCGGGCGTTGATCCGCGACTTCAAGCCCGCCGCCCCAGGCCTGGATCGCGCGGATCGGGCGTGACGTGGAACTGGTTCTCGGGGATCTGCGGCCAGCCGGCGCCGCTGGTGTAGAGCCGCCGCGGGTCCTTCTTCTTGCAGTGCTCGACCCAGGCGGCCAGGTAGCGGCTGGTCGTCGCCGGCCGGCTCGTTGCCGTAGGGCATCAGCAGGAACGACGGATGGTTGCCGTAGGCCTGCGAGGATGCGGTCCGTCTCCTCGTAGAGCCAGTCGATCGATCGGCGTGCCCTCGCCCAGGGCCGTCGCTGTGTTGGCCCACGACGCGCACTCGACGTGCAAGTAGAAGCCCAGCTCGTCGGCGGCGACGAACGCCGCCTCCGGCGGGCACCAGGAGTGGAAGCGGATGTTGTTCAGCCCGTGGGCCTTGGCGACGCCGATGATCCGCTTCCACGCGTCCACGTCGGTCGGCGGATAGCCGGTGTGCGGGAAGATGCAGCACTCCAGCGTGCCGCGGAGGAAGATCTTGCGGCCGTTGAGGACGAACTGCGTGCCCTGCGTGGCGATCTCGCGCAGGCCGAAGGTGACCGACGTTGCCGAGCGCGCCGTCGAGCGTCGCCGACAGCCGGTAGAGCGCCGGCTGGAATTCGTCCCACAGAAGCGGCGTTCGGCCAGTGCGTAGTCCGTCTCGAAGCTGCCGCCCTTGGCATCCCAGTGACACGGGGATTTCCTTCGGCGCGCCGCTTCGGCGGCCGGCGCCGGTCCGGCCGCATCGACCGTCAGGCGGAGCTTGCCCTTGGCCCGCGATGGCCACGTCGCGTTGGTCAATCCGGCCTTTCACCGTGATCGACCGCTGGGCGACGTGGGGATAGACCTGGAGATCGTCGATGCCCACCGGCTCGGTGGCCTCAGAGCTGCATGCGCCCCACGATGCCGTTCCAGTTGCTCTGCGTGTGGTCGGTCACGCTGTGGGAGTTGACGCCCACGTCGACGACCAGCCGGTTGTCGACGCGGATCGTCAAGCCGGTGCTTGCCCGGGGCGACGCTGGTGCCCAGGTCGTAGACGTGCGGCGTGGAGAGGCTGTTGTTCGAGCCCACGGCGCGGCCGTCGAGCCAGACGCGGGTCTCCCAGTGGGGCCGTTCCAGCGAGAGCACCAGTCGTTTGCCCTGCCAGGTCGCCGGCACGTCGACGTCGCGCTGGTACCAGGCCGCGCCACGTAGTGCTTGTCGGGCTGGAGCCAGAAGGGCATCTTGACGTTGCCCGGCCTGGCGATACTTGGCATATTCCGGCGCGGTGAACCACGAGCGGTCGACGATCTGGCCGGTCCACTGGGTGTCGACCGTGACGTCGTCGCCGAAGCCCTGGGCCTGGAGCGCGCCGGGGAGCCGGATGCGATCGGAAAGCGTCTGCCGCCACCACGCGTCGGTCAGGCCTCGGTCGTCTCGATCCAACCGGAAGCTCCACGAGCCCGACAAGTCGATCGCAGCGGGCTCGGCCCCGCACGGCCCGACGGCGACGAGTGCCGAGAGAAGACCGAACAAAAGGAGGCCACGAACGAGAAAGTCGCTGACGAGAAGGCCACTTCGAGCGCGCATCGTAAACTCCGGTGTGCGAGGTCGTCGTTGAATCGTGAACCCATTCCTGCGGGTCAACCGCCTGTTGTTTGCCTGTTGTCTCTCTGTCAACTGCCGCGCGCGTGCCTGTTGTTCGACACTAGCCCGTGGTGATTGGCCAACTGGGCACTGGCCGCTGGGCACCGGCTCTGCCCCACGCCTGCTACGCCGCGTAATCCCGGCATTCCCGCCAGGTATCGATCATCGCCAGATAGTTCTCTGGCCGCACCGAGGAGTGGATGCTGTTGGAGCTCGAGAGGCAGAAGCCGCCGCCGGGCTTGGCCTTGCGCATCGTCTCGCGCGTGACGCGGCGGACCTGCTCGGCCGGGGCCTGGCTCAGCAGGTAGCCGCAGTCGATGTTGCCCACGAGGGCGATCCGCGATCCGTAACGCTCCTTGACCCATTCGATGTCCATGTGGGCCGCCGGCTCCAGCGGATTGAGGGCGTCGATTCCCGTGTCGACGATCATGTCGAGAATGGCCATGACGTTGCCGTCGGTGTGTTTCACCACGTAGGCCCCGGCCTTGTGCGCCGCGTCGACGCACCGCTTCAGGCCCGGGGAGGATGAACTCGCGGAAGTGGCGGGGCGACATCAGGGTGGAGTTTTTGTCGGCGTAGTCGTCGCCGAAGACGACGACGTCCACACCCGCCGCCACCATGCGTTCCATGGCGCCGCAGGTCGTGGCTCAAGCGTGATTTCGATCAGTTCGTGGACCAACCGGGGCTGATCGATCATGTCCATGAGGAATTGGCTGGTGCCGCGGAGGAACGCGGGATTGAAGAAGGCATCGCGGCAGATGGCGGTGATCGCCTTTTGCCCCTTGTAGCGGGCAATGATTTCCGGAAGATGTCCCGAGCACGTCGGGGGCCTCGGGGTCGGGCGGGACGTAGCTCTTCAGGTCTTCGGGCCGCTTGATCGGACCTTCGATCGGGGCGGGCGTGCTCTCGGGGCCAAACGCGCGAATCACGCCCCACTTGTCGCGGAACAAGCCCCGCGCGCCTCGTCGATGTACTCGACGTTGTCGCGGCTCCACGAGCTGCGGTTCTGACCCACGTTGTCGATTTCCAGCCAGTCGTTGAACTGGAAATAGTCGCAGCCGGGCAAGAGGGCCTGCTGCACGCGCTCGTCGATCACGCACTCGAAGTACGGCACCCGATCCGGAACGCGGCGTTCCAGGGCGGCAATTACGCGTTGTCGGCTGTTCATGCGAGACTCTCCCGGCACTTGTACGTCAGGCCGATTATAGCGAGCGGGCTGGGCGGCGAATACCATCGCGCATCCCTCGATGGGGCAGGGATTTCCGGCCGCCTATCCGACGTTTGCATCGCGAATCGTCGGATAGGCCGGCTCCAACGGCTCGCGGCCACGGGCTTGTGGGCCGGCGGCGTCACGCCCAAGTGGCCGCCTGGGCGACGTTGGGGACTTGCGGGCGGTTTTATTGCCGGAAGTTGACCGGTTTGGAGCCCCTCTCTACGATTCCTCGCGCGAAATCGGTTTCACTTTCTGTAACCGTTCACAGGCCGCCGCCAACCCTCCACTTTCCTCGCTACGAGGTGCGAATCCATGTTCACCGTCACGCCGATTTGATCCTGCCCAGTGCGGTCACCGGTTCCTGGCCGCGCCCGCGCTGGTTCGACGTCAGCATGTGGGGCAAGCCGCTGGACACCTGCATGATGGACGTCCGCTTCCGCGAGAAGTTCCAGGACGCGCTGGCCGTGGTCGTCAGCGATGAGGAGCGCGCCGGGCTGGACATCCTCACCCACGGCGACTTCCACTGCGACGAGGACCTGGCCGGCCGCGCCTGGCACCATTATCCCTTGCAGCGCTGGACCGGCCTGGAGGGCGACTATCTGCAGTCCGAGGAGACCCGCTCCGAGTGGCTGAAGTACCCGCCGGGCACGCTGCTGCACGAGATCTACACCGGCTGGCGCTGGCCGCGGGTGGTCGACAAGATCGAGCACCGCCCGCTGGACTACGCCAAGATCTGGCGCATGACCCAGGCCAAGAGCCGCAAGCCGGTCCAGTTCGGCACCTGCTGCTCGCAGGTGATGAGCCTGTTCCTCGACATCCACACGCCCAAGTACAAGGACAAGCGCGAGGTGATCTGGGACCTGGCCGTGGCGATGAACAAGGAGCTGCTGGCCCTGCGCGACGCCGGCTGCAAGTGCATCCAGATCGAAGAGCCGTGCTTCCACTTCATGGCCAACACCTTCGGCAAGGACCACGAGCAGACGAAGTTCATGATCGACGCCTACAACCGCGAGGTCGAGGGCCTCGACGACGTGGAGACTCTGGATCCACACCTGCTGGGGCAATCCCAACATGCAGCGCGTCCGCGAGGACACGAGCTACGCCGCCTCGATCGAGCTTTACCTGGAGCGGTGCAAGGGCGACGTCTGGACGGTCGAGATGAAGGACCGGAACTTCAAGGACATCGAGCTGTTCGAGCCGTTCAAGCACGACCTGAAGAAGAAGGTCGCCATCGGCGCGGTGAGCCACCGCACGCTGCAGGCCGACCGGCCCGAGGACGTGGCCGCCGAGATCCGCCGGGCGCTGAAGTACATTCCGCCGGAGCAGCTGATCGTCTCCAGCGACTGCGGCTTCGGCCGCCAGGGCTGCAATCGCGAGATCGCCTTCTACAAGGCCTCGGCCATCGCCCAGGGCGCCAACATCGTCCGCAAGGAACTGGGCCTGCCGACGACCTACGTCGCGGCCGCCGACCCGGCCCTGCAGATCGACATCGTGCCCAGCGGCGCATCGCACGACGGCCACGGCGCGGCCGCCGAGCACCGGCCGGAACTCGTTTCGGCCGCGTATTGAGGACCGCACTGATTGGAGTGGCAAGGGCAGACGTACCCGTTGAGGGAAGCGAAGCGGACCGGTCCTGAGTATTCGGTCAGGTGGCTGTTGTGATGACGGAGCCTTGCGGCCGAAAAATGGACCAGTCCGTTCTCGACTCTACCCGGCTGGCCTGTGAAGGGTTACGGGCGGACGTTTCCCCGCCCGCTCTTACTCCGCCTCGGGTGCGTTGTGCCCTGCGCGCGCCGAGCTACAATGCGGTGGGATGGTTCCGCACGTTGGTTCTTTGGGCCGCTTATTCTTTCTCTTCCGAAGCGGCGGTCCTAAGAGCCGGTCCCGGAACCGTGTGCCGCTCCTGCATTCTCCGGCCGCATAGGGCCACTGCGGTAGTTTTCGGATAGGCTCTACGTTCGGCTTCCGATCCGCATTGCTCCACCGCCACGAAGGTTGAAACGAGGCTTGCCATGACGACAACGCCGCATGTTAGTGAGCCCCGCATAGCCAATGCACTGGGCGGACTAGCGGGAGGCCGACTAGCAGGAGGCCGACCAGCGGGAGGCCGGCAAACAAGGCCCTTGGGCCCGGCAGTACCGATCATGCACAATGCCGACATCAATAAGAACCGATTTCTGAACGGCTGCTGCGGCCCGGTGCGGCCGAAAGATCGCAGCAACTGCAACGGTTCGGGGATGGGTGCTCTCGTGATGGGCGCAATCATTCTGGCGATGCTCCCCTCGCGCGCCGTGGCCATCTCGCTCGTGGAAGCCGGCCGGCCGACGAGCGTGATCGTGACCGCGGACGCCCCCAGCGCTTCGCAACGGAAGGCGGCCGAAGAGCTCCAGTATCACGTCCAACGCATGAGCGGCGCCACGCTGCCGATCGTGCGCGAGCAAGACGCGGCGCCCGGGGCTTCGGCCGTGATCCTCGTCGGGCAGAGCCGGCGTCTTGCCGCCCTGGGAATCGACACGAGCGCGTTTCCGCCCGAGACCTTGCTGGTGCGCACCGCGCCCGGCGTGCTGATTCTGGCCGGGGAGGACGGCGGCAGTCGCCGCGCCGACGCGAGCTACGCCGACGACTCGTCGCGCACGGGCACGCTGTATGCCGTCTACGATTTTCTCCAGGATCAGCTCGGCTGCCGCTGGCTGTGGCCGGGCCCGACCGGCGAAGTGATTCCGCGGTGCGCGACGGTTCGCGTCGACGCGTTGAACGTGCAGGAGACGCCCCGGCTTTTCCGCCGCCATTTCCGGGGCGGATTCGCCGAAGACGTCCGCGGCAAGCTGCGCCGCGTTTTGCCCGGAGTATCTCGCCGCCAAGGCGGAACTGTGGAAGGCGATGCAGGACGACGAAATCCTCTGGCTGAAGCGGATGCGCATGGGCCAGTCGACGCGGATCTCTTATGGACATGCCTTTACCGATTGGCTGGGCAAGTACGGCAAGACGCACCCCGAGGTCTTGGCCCAGCAGGCCGACGGCTCACGGGGCCTGCCCGACAGTACGTATCCCAAGGAGTTCGTGAAACTCTGCGTTTCCAACCCCAAGGTGGTCGAGTTGATCGCGGCCCAGTTTGCCGCCGCGCCGCGCTAAGTCGCCGAACTTGCGGTTCGTAAACGCCTGCGAGAACGACGGCAGCCGAGGCTTCTGCTGCTGCGCCGACTGCCGCGCGCTCGACCGGCCGCTGGACGACTCGATGCGCGCCGCGCTGGGACGTGCGGGCTGGACCGACGAGAAGATCGAGGCGGCATTCGCCACTCGCTCCGACGGGCTGCCGGGGTCGCTGAGCAACCGGTATTTCACCTTCTACAATCGCCTGGCACGGCGCATCGCCCAGGATGCCCCGGCGCGTCGGTCGTGGTCTACGCCTACGACCGCTACCGTTTCGCCCCCTTCGAGCTGAAGCTCGAGCCGAATCTGCTGGTCGGCTTCATCGGGTTCAATTTCTATCCGATGGCCGACGGGCAAAACCGCGTCGAGCGCGAGAATTTCCTCGCCTGGCAGCAAGCCGGCGTGCGGCAGTTTTTCTTCCGGCCGAATTCGTTCTACTACTCTCCCGCCCACGGAATCCCCTGGAGCGCGGCACGGCAGATGGGCGGCGACCTGGAGTTTCTTGCGGCGCGGGGAATCGTGGCCACGGATTTCGACCGTCTCAACGGCCACTGGTCGACCGCCAGCCCGACCTACTACACCGCCGCGCGACTGCATTGGGATACGCAGGCCGGGACTGACCGCGTGCTTGCGGAGTTTTACCAGGCCTTCGGTCCGGCCGCGCCCGCGGTGGCCGAATACTTCGACCACTGGGAGCGGGTGTTTCGCGATGCCTATGCGCGTCCCGGGTTGGACGAGATCATTCGCCAGATCGATCCCGAGGCCGGTTTGGGCCGCTCCAAGGCACTTGCCGTGCTCCTGACGCAGAGCGATTTCGACCGCGCGCGAAAGATGCTCGATCGAGCCCGGCAGCAAGCCGCGCCCGCCGGCGACCCCGCGCTTGTCGGAGCGCATCGAGATCCTGGCCTTGGGGCATCGCCACGGCGAGCTGCTTTGGCAATGCACGCGGTTGGCCAACCAGGTGAAGTTCAACGAGGACGTGTACTTCGCCGAACGCTGGCCGCTCGTGCGGCAATTGTTCGAGGTCCGCGACGGCTTGGGCCGACTCCGCGCGCACAACGTCTTCCATCTCGGCTACTTCGAACTGTACATGCACGATCTCTATGGAACACGCGTGTACCACGACTTCGCCGGTCGCCCTTACCAGCCCGTGATGACTCCCGCCGACGCCGATTGGGTCTTTGGCTGCGATCCGAAGAACGCGGGTGAGAAGCTCGGTTGGGTCGAGCGGATCGGCGACGTACCCGATTACTTCCGCAGGAATGCCTATACGCACCTCTTCTTCCGCGATTGGGACCAGCTCCGCTCGGTCACGCGCTGGAAGCAGAAGACCGGCAAGGGGCAAGTCGTCCATGGCTGGTACCAGGTGGATTTCACTCCCCGGGCCGAGGTGATGCGCCCGGGCGACGTCCTCTATTTCCCTCGGTTCCAGGGGAGTGCGATTTCGGTTTGGATCGACGGCCGCGCGGTGCGCCGGGTGGAACGGAAGGACTTGCCGGTGGCGATGCCGCTGGTGATCCCGCTTGCCGAAGCGGGCGTGACGGGCGGGAAACGCTTCCGGCTCACGGTCCGCGTGAGTAGCCCGGACGGGCCGGGCGGGTTGATCGGCCCGGCCTATCTGGCGCGGCCGCTGGAGTAACTGGAAGGACTTATGGATGCCGTTGTTGATGCTATCCTTAGCCCAAGAAAGAGACAAAGCCGTAAGTCGCTTTATTGTCAGCTACTTACGGCTTTTATCTTGAGGGGTGGCTGAGGGGACTCGAACCCCCAACACCCAGATCCACAGTCTGGTACTCTAACCTATTGAGCTACAGCCACCGTGCGACGTGCCGCACCTGGGAATCGCTTGAAGGGGGAAAGAGATTCCCACTCCCCCGCCCCAGAGACAAGCGGCGCTAAGTTTAGGTTACCTGCGCGGGCCGGGATGGACAAGGGGCGGACACCGACCCATCCCCTCCCAAGTACTGCTGATGCGGCTCCCTGGCAGCCGAAGGGTGTTGGGCGTTCGCACAGTACCGGTCCTGCCGCGCCGCGTGCGATCCATTCCCGAGCAAACGCGGACCAACACTTCGTGCCCGAGCCGCTAGGGGACCCTAGATGCGGCCCCAGCGCGAGGCGGACGAGAGGGGCCCGAAAACGGGTAACCGTTCACAGGACGGACTGGCTCAAGAGGCGGGGCGCTGCCTCGGAGCGCTCGCGCATAACCCAAGGAAATCGCACTAGACGCGGCGAGCCGCCGCGTCTACGCCGGTGTGTGAACGCTGACGAAAACAGCAGGCGGGGACGGGGAACGTCGACCGACTGCAGCCGGGCGCCAAGCAGAATTTCGGCTAATCGCCCTCATCACCCCCGGCTACGCGCTCACGCAGGGGCATCA
Source organism: Pirellulales bacterium (assembly GCA_963736495.1). Taxonomy (GTDB): domain Bacteria; phylum Planctomycetota; class Planctomycetia; order Pirellulales; family Thermoguttaceae; genus CAVTPL01. The sequence continues at coordinate 788,387 of CAVTPL010000007.1, forward strand.
ATCGCCCTGGCCGGGCAGATCGTCCCAAGGAGGTTGCCACAGGGGCAAGGGCGGGAAGAGCCTTTGCGCTAAGGCCAGAGTTTGCGCAGTTGGTGCGCACCTCGGCGGCCGCCGCCTCCTGCTCCCAGTCCAACTGGCCAAGCACCAGCCGTGCGAACAGGTCGGGGGGGATCGTAAGACGATGCTCGCCCAAGTGCCGCGCGGTCACGGTGACGGCGCTGTCGTGCACGTCCAAGCGGTAGCTGCTGCGTCCGATGCGCAGTCCCAAGCCGGTTGCCGGCCCCAGCCCGGCCGCCTGGCGCGGGCCACAAGCTCGTCGGAGAGGTGGCGGAGCAGGCGCAGCGGACAGAGCACTTTGACCATCAGCACTTCTTCGCCCTCGGCGGCGCCGCTCGTGCCCCCGGCGGCGCGCAACAGGCCGTGCAAGCGGTGGTCGGCCGGCGCTTCCAGGGTAATCATCGAGCGACCCGATTCGATCGCATCCGTACAATGGTGCGCCACGAGGTCGATGGCGGAGGTCGGCAGCGAATCGTCGATCACCAGTTCGAGGATCCGCGGTCCGCGCACGGTTGCGTAGCCGACGATCGCCGGCGCGTGTTCGCCCTTTTCGGCATGGCCGGCGGCGCGCAAGGCGACATACAAATGGCCGTGGCCGTGGCGTTCGACGAGCCAGCGCCGATAGGCCTCGCTGCGCTGGATCCGTCCATAGGCTCCGCTCGCTCCTTGCCGGTACAGCGCCATGACCGCTCCGAGCTCGACCCGCCGCCAAGGACGGATTCGCACCTGGCGGCCGGGCCGAGGATAAAGGCCGTGCGCGGCGAGCGCGGCGAGGATCTGCCTGGCGCTGGCCAGCGAGCGGAAGCGGGCGCCGCACGCGCTCCAACCGTGCGACTCGAAGAACCGGACTTCACGCGTCCACGCCAGTCCGACGAGCGCCCCGCTTCGGACCATTGCCGCTTCCGCGCTTGCGAGCAATGGGGCGAGGAAGGCGGGATCGTGCAGGGGAGGCGCCGCGACCATGCCGCGCACGAATCCCACGCGAAGCGCGCTACGACCGAACTGCATCGATCGCTCGACGTGTTCGACGTGGCCCTCGATCGTGCCGGCCCGACTGCGGGCCAGCAGGCGACCCTGGGGCTGATAGGCGGGTTCCTCCAATTGGGCACGGAACTCGTCGCGGCACATTCCGCCGCCGGCGGAGGCAAGGAAATGAAAGACTGCCGCGTGGTCGCCCCGCAGGGCGGGCGCGATCGACCAGAACGCCGAGGACGACGAAGGCGACGATGCGCTACACGGCTGAGGCAACGCATCCGCCACCCTCGCCGGAAATGGGCTTGGGCTCATCGGACCGAATCCTTTCTGCGAGCTCCGCGCACGGGCCCATTATAGCCCGCGGGCAGCGGCATGGAAGATCAGGCCTCACGCACACGCGATGCCCGCGGCCCCCGCGGGGAACCGGCCGGCCCGGCGCCCCCTCGGAGCCTATCGGGCGCGAGGCGAGCCGAAGGATGCCTCGGGGAGAAGGTCGCGGAGGAACTCTTGAAGCACCGCTGCCGGATAGAGGCAGAAACCATACTCGCGCCAGGCGAGCACTGCTTCGGCGCAGAGCGCGGCGCGGAGGTCGTCCTGCTCGGCGAGCAGGCGCTGCCGCTCGTCGGCCACCCAGGGCTGAAGGGCCTCGTTGATGCGGCGGATTTCCCGCCACCGCGCTTGCACATTTCCGGGCGTTTGCGGCACGCGGATCCAGTGCTGCTTGGCTGCCACCAGCTCCGCGGCTTGGGGAGAATGGTGCAAGTCGCCCCGTGTGGCCAGTACCGAATCGGCATGCCAGGTCAGGTCGCGGAGGCGGCGCGCGAGTTCGGCGCGTCGGCCGGCGACGAACGGCGACGTTCGACGGGAAGCATGAGTGTCGCCGACAAGACGAGGATTCCGGGGGGGGTAAGCCCGTAGAAACCCTCGAAGAGCGCGTCGGTCACGTGGTCGTATTTCGCCCCGCCGATTCCGTGGAGGAACAGATCGCCGAGCACGAGTCGAGCCCAAAGCGTCGTGACCAAGGCGCGGGAACGGAGCCGGATGCCCATGCCGGGCAGTTCCAGCAAACGCTCGACGGCGGGGCCGAGTTGGCCGTCTTCGGAACACGGCAGGGCGACGTCGACGCCGTGCCGATCGGAAAGCACGAGTTGCCGCCGATCCCGCCGCACGAAAGCCCGCCGGCGGCGGGAGTCGTCGCGCGTCCAGAGCCAGTACGGCGCCTCGATCCATTCTCCCTCGGCCGCCAGGTCCGGAACCGGATGGGCCGCGCTGCGGATATGGTGCAGCCGGCGGTACTCGGCGACCGCCTCGTTGTAGACGTCGCGGAAGCGATTCAATCGCCCCATCAGATGTGCCGTGAACCAGGCGAACGCCGGCAACTGGCAGACGCGGCTCTGCGGCACTTCGAGCGTCGAGAGGCCCCATTGCCCCTCCAACTGATGGCGCGCCTGGGCGAGGCACATGCCCAGCGGCAATCCCTCCCGGGCGCGGGCCCGCGCCAGCGGCCAGAACTCTCTTGCGAGCGGATGGGGAATCAAGGGCGCGATCTGCGCGCCGCGCGACGGCCGAACGAGCAAAACGCCGCGGGATCGAGGATCGCCCGCTCTTCGTAGGGAATCACGGGGCCCGGACCGTCAAACGGCAAGAGGGTCGCCTGCGGATTCTGCACCGATCCGCCGGGCACGCGCAGCGCGTGGCTTTTGATCGCGTCGCTGTCGATGATCAGGTTGATCGCGGTCGCGGCCTGTTGATCGGCCAGCGCGCCCAGGGCGAAGTTCTTGAACCACACACCGGGATGAAAGAGCTGCGGTTGGTGGCCGGCGAGAAAGACCTTGCCGAGCTCGGCGCCGCGCCGACGGGGACATCGCGGTACGACGAAGTCCACTCGACCGCCGCCTGCACCAGTTCGCCGCGGGCTTGCCGGGAAAGGTCCTTCAGAGAACGTCCCTGAAAATCGTAGTCGTGGCGTGCGCGGAGCGGCGAGATTGGCGGCAACCAACTCGGGCACGTCGCGCAAGGGCGGCTGAACCAGCGCCGAACGGTCTTCACGCGGGGCGCGAAGCCGTCGATACTCGATTTGCCGCGTGCCGCTGCTCATCCCGAATGTTCTTTATCGGCTTCGTCGCGGAATTGGCTCTCGCGCGAAGCCAAGGGAGAGTGCGGCCCGGGAAGGTCGCCCCGCGGGGCGGGCGAATCCGCAGCGCGATCGCGCGCCGCGGCGGCAGGATCCGGTCGCCACCGCATTTTCGCCAGGCTGCGCCGGAGCACCTCGCGGTAGACCCCTAAACGCACGGCGGCATTATCCAGCGACCCTCCGAACGATCGGGCCTCATCCAGGTAGATCAACGGTACGGCGAGCTCTACGATCTTCAGCCCCAGGTCCGCGGCCTGGACCCAAAGCTCCAGCGGCATGGCATAGCCCGTCTCGGTAATCTCCAGCTTGGCGAGGGTGGAAACGCGATAGGCCTTGAATCCGCAGAACGCATCGGTCAGGCGCAGACTCAATCGCTCGTTCAATTCCTCGGTGAGAACCTGATTGATGGCGCGGCGATCTTCCGGGCGCGGCTGTCTCCGGCGAAGCGATGCAGATAGCGGCTCCCGGAGACGATGTCGGCCTCCTCGTCCACGCACTTAGCCACGAATTCGGGAATTCGCTGCGGCTCGTGCTGGCCGTCGCAGTCGATCGTTACGAGCACGTCGTACGCGCCGCGCAAGGCAAAGTCGAAGGCCGACACCAAAGCCGCGCCATACCCGCGATTCGCCGCGTGCGTCACTCGTTGGATGTCGCCCCGAGCGCGGAGCAATTCCTGCGTGCCGTCGGTCGAACCATCGTCGACCACGAGCACCTCGGGGCTATAGTGCAACGCCTCGTCGACCACGCGTGCGACGTGGCGGGCCTCGTTGAACACGGGCAGTGCGGTGAGCGTTCGCAGATTCATCAGTCCATTCTAGCGCGGGCCGGGGGACGGGGAAAGGGGCGTCTGGTCCCGCAAGAAAGGGGGACGCACGCAGCTTCTAGCTCACGGTCCTCACAACCGGAATACGCCCGCGAATCACCTCGCAAGAACACCTCGCCCGCCGGCAACCCAACGGTCGCATTGCCCACGGGCATGGATGTACTTCGTCCGTGGAAAACGCCGGGCTGAAGTCGGGGCGCGGCGATTTGCGTCAGCCGCGGGGTTCTGGTTGGTCCGCGGCCGGTAGATGTCGGTTGCGGTGCCCAAGAAGACCTCGGCGGCTCCGCTCACGGTCTCGCTCAGCGTAGGATGCGCATGGATGGTCTCGGCAAGATCGTGGGCCTCGGCTCCCATCTCGATGGCCAGCATGGCCTCGCCGATGAGGTCGCCGGCTCCCACCCCCACGATGCCGCAGCCGAGCACGCGCCGGCTCTCGGGATCGATGAGCCACTTGGTCATTCCCTCGGTACGGCCGACGGACTGAGCTCGGCCGCTGGCACCCCAGGGAAACTGCGCCGTCTGGACCTTGCGTCCCTGCTTTTCCGCTTCCGTCTGGGTCAGGCCGGCCCAGGCGATTTCGGGATCGGTGAAGACGACGGCGGGAATGGCGCGGGGCTCGAAGGCCGCCGAATCGTTACCCGCGATCACCTCGGCGGCGACTTTTCCTTCGTGGGCGGCCTTGTGCGCGAGCATCGGGTCGCCGACGACGTCGCCAATGGCGAAGATGCTCGGATCGGCCGTCCGCCGCTGCCGATCGACGACCAGGAAACCGCGCGCGTCGAGTTCGACCTTGGTCTTTTCCAGACCCAATGCGCGGCTGTTGGGTTTCCGCCCCACGGAAACCAGCACTCGGCTGAAACGTTGCGTTTTTTTCTCCACGTCGCCGTCGAAAGTCACCTCGATGCCGTCGCGCTTCTCCGCCATCGCCACGACCTTCGATTTCAGCCAGATCGACTCGAATTCCTTGCCGAGCTTTTTCTGGAGGGGTTTGACCAGATCGCGGTCGGCGCCGGGCAGTAGGGCGTCGGTCATCTCGACCACCGAGACGCGACTGCCCAACGACGCATAGACGGTGCCCATTTCCAGGCCGATGTACCCCCCGCCCACGACCAGGAGCGACTCGGGGACGTCGGCCAGTTCGAGGGCTACCGTGGAGTCCATCACGCGCGCACTGGCGAGATCGAGGGAGGGGATCTGCGCGGGGCTCGAGCCGGTGGCCACGATGCAGTGCTCGAAGCGAAGTTGATCGTCGGCCAACGCGTCGCCGACGGCCTCCAAGCGCAGGGTATGCGAATCGGCGAACGCGGCGCGGGCGCGGATCACCTGAACTTCGCGTTTTTTCGCCAGTTGCGCGAGCCCGCCGGTAAGGGTGGCGATCACCTTTTCCTTGCGGGCGCGCAAGGCGGCGAGGTCGATTTTCGGTGGGGCAAAGGCCACACCCCAATCGGCGAGGTGCCGCGCCTCGGCGATCGCCTTGGACACGTGGAGGAGGGCCTTCGAGGGAATGCAACCCCGCAGGAGACAGACGCCGCCCAAACGCGACTCCACGTCGACTATGGCGACTTTCAGGCCCCGGTCCGCGGCCAGAAACGCGGCGGCATATCCTCCGGGCCCGCCCCCCAACACGGCAACTTGCGTATCCATCGTAGCTCCTCAGCCTCGATTGTGGGAAGGATCGCGCGGCGCCGCTGCCGGGCGTTCGCCCGTGATCCACCGCGCCGCACGATTATAGGTAACGTAGTTCCACGCCCACTGAAAAAGGATCCGGAGGCGGTTCTGGCCTGCAATCCGGACTGCAAACCGCCTGCCACTGGCGCGCATGCGATTTCTGCCGCCGGCTCACGCCAGGACCAGCTTGCCCGGCGTTTGCAGGTAATCGATCACCTCATTGAGGAAGCGCACGGCCGCCGCCCCGTCGACCAGCCGGTGGTCGTAGGACAGGCTCAAGGGAAGCATCAGCCGCGGCTCGATTTTGCCTTGGCGGACCTCGGCACGCCAGCGGGAGCGGCCCGCCAGGAGGACCGCAACTTCGGGGTGATTGATGATCGGAGTGCTGTAAGCCCCTCCCACGGCCCCCATGTTGCTGATCGTGAAGGTGCCGCCCTTCAAATCTTCGATCGCGAACCGCGCCGTACGCGCCCGCTCGGCCAGCGAGGCCAACTCCTGGGCGAGTTGACCGATCGACATCTGATCCGCGTCGCGCACGACCGGTACCACCAGCCCTCGCGGCGTATCGACCGCGATTCCCAAATTGACGTATTGCTTGTAGACGATTTCTTCTTTGGCGTCGTCGAGGCTGGCGTTGAGCATCGGATGCCGTCGCAGGGCCAGGGCCACGGCGCGCATCAGAAAGGGCATCGTGGTGAGTTTCAGGTTCGCGCCCAGGAAGCCGGGCGGAACTCCCTGACGCAGCGCCTCCAGTTCCGTGACGTCGGCGTCGTCGAAGTTCGTGACGTGAGGAATCGTGGTCGCCGAACGCGCCATTTGCACGGCGATCGCGCGGCGAATTTGCGACAGGCGCTCGCGCCGCGTCGGCCCCCAGGCATCGCTCGACGGCTCGCCGGGCGGCACGACCGGCTCCCCCGACCCCACCGCCCCTCCGCGCGCCCCGAACCTGCTTTCGCTTGCTCGACGTCTTCGGGCGTGATCCGTCCGCGGCGGCCGGTCCCCGCAACCTGCCCCAGATCGACCTTCAATTCCCGCGCCAAGCGGCGCGCGGCCGGACCGGCGGGAATCGGCCCACGATCGCGCGGCGGCTGGAGCGTAGGCGTAGCGGGAGTCGTCGAGGGTGCACCGCGCGGCCGCGCGGCCGGCGCGTGTTCCGCCGCTTGCTCGGAACCGCGAACCGGCTCCGCCTTCTTCGCGGGCGCGCTGGGGGCTGACTGCTCGGCGGGCGGCGACTCGGCTTTTGCGCTCGGAGCGGCTTGGGCTTCGGCTTCCACCGTCAAGAGCGGCTGCCCCACCTTCACCCGGTCTCCTTTCTTCACGTGCACCTTGGCAACTTTGCCGGCGTGGGGGCAGGGGATCTCGATCACCGCCTTCTCGGTTTCCATCTCCACGACGCCCTGGTTGGCCTCGATCGTCTGCCCTTCGGCGACCAGGACGTTGACGATGTCGCCGCTGTCGACGTTTTCACCCAACTCAGGCACTTTGAATTCAATGCTCATGGCTTTCCATCGCGTTTTCGAGGAATTTCCCTGGGGTGGCCGAAGCGGCAAGCCGCCTCGATCCTTGCGGGGCATGCGACTCAAACGTGGATCGGGTCGGGCTTCTCGGGATCGAGGCCGAGTTGGCGAATCGCCTTGGCGACTGTCGCCTTGGGCACGACGCCCTGGTCGCGCCAGCGCCTCGAGGGCCGCCAAGGCGATGTTTTCCGCGTCCACCTCGAAGAACCGCCGCAGATGCTGCGCGGTCCTCGCTCCGCCCAAACCCGTCGGTCCCCAGCACGGTGTAGGGCGCGGGCATCCACGGCGCGACCGACAGCGGCACGGCGCTGATGTAGTCCGAAGCGGCGATCACCGGCGCATCCCCGTCTCCGACCGTCTGCCGCACGTAGGGCGTGCGCGGCGGGTCTTCGGGATGCAGCCGATTCCAGCGGTCGCACGCGCGCCCGTCCTCGTAGAGTCGTTTGTAGCTGGTGGCGCTGTATACCGTGCTGGAAACTCCGAATTGCTTCTCCAGCAGATCCTGGGCGCGGAGCACTTCGCGGAGGATCGCACCGCTGCCGAGCAACTGCACTTTGGGCTTGTTGGGGCCGAGATCGCGGTTGCCGAGCTTATAGAGCCCGCGGCAGATTCCCTCGGTTGCGCCCATGGGGAGGATCGGATGCTCGTAGTTTTCGTTCAAAAGCGTGATGTAGTAGAAGACGTCCTCCTCCTCGAAGAACATGCGCCGAATGCCGTCGAGCACGATGACCGACACCTCGTAGGCGAAACAGGGATCGTAGGCCTGGCAGGTGGGATAGGCCATGGCCGATTGCAGGCTGTTGCCGTCCTGGTGCTGAAGTCCTTCCCCGGCGAGCGTGGTTCGCCCGGCCGTTCCGCCGAGGAGGAACCCCCGGCAGCGCATGTCACCCGCGGCCCAGATCAGGTCGCCGATCCGTTGAAAGCCGAACATCGAGTAGTAGATGAAGAAGGGGATCATGGGGACGCCGTGGCTGGAGTGGGCCGTGGCGGCGGCGATGAAGCTGGCCATCGAGCCCGCCTCGTTGATCCCTTCCTCGAGAATCTGTCCGTCGGTCGCCTCGCGGTAGTAGAGCACGGTGTCGGAATCGACCGGCTCGTAGAGCTGCCCCACGTGCGAGTAGATGCCGAACTGGCGGAAGAGCGGCTTCCATGCCGAAGGTTCGCGCCTCGTCGGGTACGATCGGCACGACGTACCGCCCGACGTTCTTGTCGCGCATCAGGCGCGATAGAAGGCGGACGAAAGCCATGGTGGTCGAGACGGGCCGCCCCTCGCTGCCGGCGAAGAACTCGCCGTAGTCTTCCCAGCGCCGGCGGCTTGAGTTTCACGGTCCGCGACCGCCGACCCGGCACAAATCCCCCCAATGCCTTGCGGTTTCCCAAGAGATACTGCATTTCCGGCGAGTCCTCGGGCGGCCGGTAAAAGGGCGCCTCGGCGGCTTTTTCCTCGGGAATGGGAATGTCGAAGCGCTGGCGGAACCGGTGCAGCTCGTCTTCGTTGAGTTTCTTCTGCTGGTGGGTGATGTTGCGACCTTCGCCCGCTTCCCCCAACCCATAGCCCTTGATGGTCTGCGCGAGGATCACGGTGGGAGCGCCTCGTGTTCGATCGCCGCCTTGTAGGCGCTATAGACCTTGGCGGGGTCGTGGCCGCCGCGCGTAAGACGCCGCAATTGATCGTCGGTCAGGTCGGCCACCAGGGCTTCCAGCCGGGGATCGGTGCCGAAGAAGTGCTTACGAATGTAGTCGCCCGGCATCACCGTGTACTTCTGGAGCTCGCCGTCGACGACTTCGTTCATGCGTTTGACGAGCAAGCCCTCGGTGTCGTTGGCCAGCAGGGCGTCCCAGTCCGAGCCCCAGAGCACCTTGATCACGTTCCAGCCGGCGCCGCGGAACGCGCCCTCCAATTCCTGGACGATCTTGCCGTTGCCGCGAACCGGTCCGTCGAGCCGCTGGAGATTGCAGTTCACGACCCAGATCAGGTTGTTCAGCTTCTCGCGGCCGGCCAGCGTGATCGCGCCCAGCGTTTCGGGTTCGTCGGTCTCGCCGTCGCCCACGAAGCACCACACGCGCGATTCCGCCGCCTCGGGTTTCAGGCGGCGATCGGCCAGGTAGTGGTTGAACCGCGCCTGGTAAATCGACATCAGCGGACCCAGGCCCATGGAGACCGTGGGGAACTCCCAGAAATCGGGCATCAACCAGGGGTGCGGATAGCTCGACAATCCGCCCCCTTCCGCCAACTCGCGGCGGAAGTTGGCCAACTGTTTCTCCGTCAGGCGGCCGAGGAGGAAGGCGCGGGCGTAGATGCCCGGGGCGGCGTGTCCCTGAAAGAAGACCTGGTCCGGCGGCCAGGGCCCCTGCTTTCCCCGGAAGAAATGACTGAACGCCACCTCGTAGAGCGTGGCCGCCGAGGCAAAGGTGGAGATGTGCCCGCCGATGCCCGGGCTCTCGCGGTTGGCGCGAACCACCATCGCCATCGCGTTCCAGCGGATGATGCTCTTGATCTTCCGTTCCAGCACCCGATCGCCGGGGTATTCAGGCTGTTGCTCCGGAGCGATGGTATTCACGTAGGGCGTGGTGGCGCTGAATAACACCTGCACCCCGCGCTGAAAGGCCGTCTCCTTCAGGCGGTCGAGAAGGAAGGCGGCGCGCTCGGGCCCCGCGGCCTGGATGACGTATTCGAGCGCTTCCTGCCACTCGCGGGTTTCCTGGGGGTCTAGATCCTGGGCCAAGTGCTGCAAGACCCCATTTTTGGCTTTCCCGTCCGATGCTTCCGCTGCTTCCGCGTCGTGTGCCATTTGCTTCATGATCACCATCACTCTGCACTCCGCTGCCGCCGCATGGGCACTCAGCGATTTAATCATCAGGCCCAAAGGGCAGATTATCTTAGAAGGTACCCCCCCACGGGTCAAACGGGGCCTCATCGGCATTATAGAAGTGCCGCCGAATTGACGAACGATTGGGCCTCGGGGAAGGGGGCAACGAGGTCCGAGGGCCCGGCCTTCCAGGCGAGACGATTTTCGGCCCTCGTAAGGCTTTTGTGAAGATTGATAAACCCAAGCCCATCCAGCCGTTATCGAAACGCTCGTCCGCGCGGACACCTCACCGGTCGATGGTTCATCGCCGCTGCCTGCCGGAGCCGAACCCGAGTGCTACGCCACCTCCGCCAACGCTTCCAACAGCCGGTCCAGTTCCTCGTCGGTGTTGTAGTGCAGCAGTCCGATGCGAAGCATGCCCTCGGGTTCCAGGCCGAGGGCCTCAGTGAGCGGGAGGGCGTAGAAATTGCCGTGCCACACGAAGAGCCCCCGCTTCGCCAGCAGGGCTGCCAGTTCCCGCGGACGGAGCGTCGGGTGCGTGATCGAGACGGTGGGCACGCGCTGGTCCCGCGCGCCGGATCGGTGATGCCCCAGACCTTGTAGGGCGCCAGACGCCCCAACCCGGCGAGCAGCCGTTGGCCGAGGGCGCGCTCATAGCTCACAATCCCCGCATACGCGGCCTCCAGCGCGGCCCGCACGCCTGAGGCGGCCCCGTCCAGCCGTCGCCCCAATTCCGCCAGATACTCCACCGCCGCCATCGCGCCGACGATTCCTTCGTGGTTCTGCGTGCCGGTCATCCATCGACCCGGGATGCCGTCGGGAGCGGGTCGGACTTTATACGCCGGCAGCGCGGCCAGCAATTCCCGCCGCCCCCAGAGCACTCCCACGTGCGGGCCGAAGAACTTATACGCCGAAGCCGCGACGAAGTCCGATCCCCATCGCCCGACGTCGATCAGCCCGTGGGGGGCGTAATGCACGGCGTCCACGTACACCAGGGCCCCGACCTTGTGCGCCATTTCGGTGATCTGCGGGATGGGATTGATCGTTCCCACGGCGTTGGAAGCGGCGGCCACCGCCACCAAACGCGTGCGCGGGGAGAGCTGCTCCGCCAGGTCGCTCAAATCGAGCGTGCAGTCTTCGGCGTGCACCCCCGCCCAGCGCACCGTTGCGCCGGCATCCGCCGCCGCCAGCACCCAGGGCGTCACGTTGGCGTCGTGGTCCAACTGCGTCACGAGCACTTCGTCTCCAGGCTGCCAGTTGCGCACAGCGCCCGCGAAAGCGCCAACGTAAGGCTCGTCATGTTGGCTCCGAAGACGATCGTCTCCGGATCGGCGATGCCGAACAGGTCGGCCAGGGCCCGATGCGCGGCGTGCAACAGGGCATCGCTCTCTTGGCTCGTGGGAAACATGCCGCCGTGATTGGCGTTGGTCGTGCCCAGGTATCCCGCCACCGCGTCGATCACGCGTTTGGGAACCTGGCTTCCCCCGGGACCATCGAGAAACGCAGCGGGAAAGGAACCGACCCAACGCCGAAGGGCCGGAAACTGACTGCGGCACCACGCTACGTCGAACGTGCGGGCAGGGGGAGCGGCATGCATGGTCCGCATGATAGGCGATGCCCCGCCCTCGGGCAAGCAGCGGACGCACCGCCGCGCGACTTTCCACGGCGCGCACGGCCAGGCACAACGTGCGAGTCGTTCCGCGCTACCTCATCGCCGCGCGCTACCGCACGCCACTTTGGCGTGGAGCGATTGCCAATCGCGCGAGTTGCTCCTCGATCTGCCGCCGCCGCGCCTTGCCCACTCCGCGAAGCGGCTCGGCCAGCACCCCGCTGCAAATCCCCATGCAACTCAGAGCCGTCTTGATTCCTTGGATCACGGCGCTTGGCGACTTGCCGGCATAGATTGCCTGGCTGATCTGCATGACGCGATCCTGCCGGTCGGCCGCGGTTGCCAAATCGCCCCGCGCTGCCGCCTCGAACAGTTCCACGTAGAGCGGCGCGCAGAGATTTGCCCCGCCCGATACCCCGCCGTCTCCACCAGCCAGCACGGCCTCGGCCAACAGTTCCTCCGGTCCCACCAGCAGGCTCCAGTCGGGTCGGCCCGCGCGGAGCCGTTGGACGCGATGGAAGTAGAGCATCGAACCGGAGCTGTCCTTCAACCCCACGATCCGGGGCATTTCGAGCGCGCGCGCGACCAGCCGCGCGCTGAAAGCCAGCTTGGTATGGCTGGGCATGTTGTAAAGAAACACCGGCAACGGCATCTCGTCGGCCGCGCGGCGCACGTAGGCGAGCAGTTCGCCCTCGGTCAGCGGGTAGTAGGGAGGCGCGGCCAGCACGACCGCCGCCGCCCCGACGTCGGCCGCATGTCCGGCCAGGTTCAGCGACTCGACCAGCGACGTGTCGGTCACGCCCACCAACACCGGCACACGCCCGGCCACCTGCTCGCAGACGCGTTCGACCAACTCGCACCGCAACCGATAGCTCAGGCTCGGCCCCTCGCCGGTCGTGCCCAGCAGGAACAGTCCGCTCACCCCGCCGGCGAGGATGTGCTCGACGAGCCGCTCCAGACCGGCCGCGTCGAGCGTCTCGCGGTCGACAAGGGGCGTGACCATGGGGGGGATGATCCCGCGAAGCGGTTTGGGCAAGCTGTTCATGATCTGCGGGCTGTGCGGAGGGAAGAAGCGGGGGAAAAAGCAGGCAAGCCCCCGAGCAAGTTGTCGGCTCGGCGGCTTGCACGCGTGACGCTAAGAACTTATCCGGGAACCGCCAGGGCAGTCCTCCGCGGCCGGAGAATTTAGGGAGCAGCACGCGGCTCTGGGATCGGTTCTTAGAGCCGATCCTAGAACCTTTGAAGGTGCTGCGGTTTTCCGGCCGCACAAAGCCGCAGCGGCAGTTCTGGGATAGGTTCTAAGGCAATTATGCGCCGTGGCCCGGCGCGGCGGGAATAATCCGCAAACACGCGAATTCTTCCCCGCGCACGCGCGGGACGGCAGCTTGGCATGCGATTTCTCGGGCAGAGGGGAAGTTGCCCCAATCGCCCGGCTACTTGGCGCCCTTGAGCACCTTGATCTTCACGTTGCGGTAGCAGACGTTGGCTCCGTGGTCCTGGAGACCGATGTGCCCTTCGCGTTTGAAATCCTTCAGCGCGGTCTTGTACTTGTTCTTGCTTCCGTCGGGATTCTTGCCCGCGGTGGTCCACTGGTCCAGGTCGGCTTGCAGGATCTTTTCGCCGTTCATCTCGACGGTGAGGTTCGGACCCTGCGCCGTGATCACCATGCGGTTCCACTCGCCCTCTTTCACGACATCCTTGGTGGGCTCCTGGGCGTCGTAGAACGCGCCGCACGAGTGCTTGCTCGGTTTGCGGTCCTTGGCCGGTCCGTATACCTGGAACTCCAGGCCCGTCTGCACGTTGTCGGTCGGCTTATCGGTGCGGATGAAGACGCCGCTGTTGCCTTCGGTCTTGAATTCGAGGTCGAGGACGAAATCGCCGAACCGCTCCCGGGTCCAGATATCGCCCGCCTTGGCCTCGCGGACCATCACCCCGTCCTTGACCGCCCAAGTCGACGGTTTCCCGGCGGCGGTTTGCCAGCCGGTGAGATCCTTGCCATTGAACAGGGCGCGCCAGCCATCGGCGGCGGGGCACGGCCGGGCCAGGGTGGCGGCAAACGCCAAAGCCGAGAGAAGCAGGAAAGTGGAACGTCGTTGCATAGCTTGCTCCTTGGTGCGGGAAAGCGGGGGAAACGGCGCGCTGCGCGCGTCCGGCGGGATTTGGCAGGGAGGATGCCTCGCGGTCGTTCTCTCGACACTTCGGCAAACGACCAACAACCTCCGCGCCGGCTCAAACCCGGTCCGATCTACCAATAGTGCCCCGCGCGTCGCTTGTCAAGCAAACCGGCAAATCGGTCGCGGCGCCGAGCCTCGGCGGGTGGAGACGACCGGGCGAGCGGGCGACGGAGCGGTGCGGGTGGGTGGCACTCGCTTCGCCCAGTGCTCTGGTACTGTGGGCCGGATGAACGAGTCTTTATGTTGGTCGTTTGGGCCACGGCCGACCACGGCGACGTCGGGTGGATTGCCGGCCCAGACGTTTCGCCGTCTGCTGCTGCCACGAGGCCTTGCCAAAAGGACCGCCGCGGACCACCGATCGCCGCAACGTTTCCAACTCGGCTTCGGTCTGCGGCTGAACGTGCGGGAACCGACGACGTGGCAGTTCCGGGGGCCCGTCGTCCACTGTACGACGGGCTCGAAGTCCCGTGGTTTGCCGAAAATGCGTTTCCGCCCCACGCCGCGATTCAGCACGCCCTAGCAGCCCGTTGAAAAAGTCCTAGAGCAAAGATATATTATGGCCATCGTGCGACGCAGGAGGTAAGGGCGATGGCGTTGGGAAAGCGGCGAAGCCAGCAGCAGGAGCTGTGGGTAGCGACCACCGAGCTGCCGAAGTCCGAAGGGCACGTCTTTTATCGAAAGCTCAACGAGATTCTCGCCGAGGCGGGTTTTGATCGTTGGGTCGAACAGAAGTGCCGTCCGTATTATCATAATCACCTGGGCCGCCCCTCGATTCCACCGGGTATCTACTTCCGGATGCTGCTGGTGGGATACTTCGAGGGAATCGGATCGCAGCGGGGGATTGCTTGGCGTTGTGGCGACAGTCTTTCGCTGCGGGCTTTTTTGGGCATCCCGCTGACCGAGGAAACAGCCGACCATTCCAGCCTGACGCGAGTCCGGGACCGGTTGCCCCTTGAGATCCACGCCTCGGTATTTCAATGGGTGCTGAAGTTGGCCGCGAAGAAAGGACTGTTGCGAGGCAAGACGGTCGCGGTGGACGCCACCACGCTGGAGGCCAACGCGGCGATGAAGACGATCGTCCGCCGCGATACGGGCGAGGATTGGAACGACTATCTTCGGCGTTTGATGCAAGAACAGGAAGGTGTCGAAAACCCTACGGATGAAGACCTCCGCCGCTTCGATCGGAAGCGGAAGAACAAACGGGTGTCGAACGATGAGTGGATGTCGCCGACCGATCCGGACAGCCGGATTGCGAAGATGAAGGACGGGCGCACGCATCTGGCTTACAAGGCGGAGCACGTCGTGGACTTGGAGACGGAACTGGTACTGGCGGCCTCGATTCGCCACGCCAACGAAGGGGACGCCGACACGCTGGTCGATAGCGTGGTCGAAGCCCGGACGAACCTGTCGGAAGCTGGCATGGATACGGAGATCGAAGAAGCGGTCGCGGACAAAGGCTACCACGCCACCGAGACTCTGGAACTGGCCGACTCTCTGAACATCCGTACGTACGTCCCCGAGCGGCAGCAGAAGGGGAAGCGCAAATGGAAGAACGTGTCGGCGGCCGCGCGACGAGCCTTCTTCAACAACCGCCGACGGGCCCGCCGAGCGCGGAGCAAACGCCTGCAACGACTGCGAAGCGAACGGGTCGAGCGGAGCTTTGCCCACATCTGCGACACGGGCGGTGCGCGTCGCAGTTGGCTGTGCGGGATCGAGAAGGTGCAGAAGCGTTACCTGATTGCAGGTGTGGCCCGCAACCTGGGACTGGTGCTGCGCAAGTTGTTCGGCATCGGGACTCCTCGCGGGTTGCAGGCCGGGTACGGCCTTGTTTTTCTTGTGTGGCTTGTGTGGATTCACATCAAGGGCTTCCTGCGGCGGCGGCGGCCCGATCGGTCACACTCCGACTCGTTCGACGTCGCCTACGCGACGGCGGCCTGACCGGCAGCCGCACCAAAGAAACTCGGGTTTTTCAACGGGCTGCTAGGCATCTCCTCCGGTCGAGACTCGCAATCGTCGCGGCATGGCCGGAAACGGCCCTTTTCCTCCGTTGCTGTCAGATAAGGATTCCTTTAGGAGTTTTGCGTTTGTTGCCGCGGGCCGTGACATGGTACACGGCGTTGGGATATTCCACGCGGATCGGTCGTGTCATAAGGCGAAGCTCAGCAGGAGCAACGAACCACGTCAAGTGTCAAGAGTTGACCCCATACGCCCCAAGCGACTTCGGCGTGATTGTGGCAGACCCTTCTGCCGCTTGGCGATTCACTCGATATTGCAGTTGGGCAGCGATTCCCGAAGGTTCCTTCTGCCATCAGCGCTGACCTTGGTGCCCCACACAGTCAGGCTCTTGAGCTTGGTTAACCCTTTGAGGTTCTCCAGACCCAAATCGGTAATCTGGGTGTTTCCGATGGGACCGGCGGTGCTCCCGATGTTAAGGATTTCCAGGTTGGTCAATCCCTTGAGGTGCTTCAGTCCTGCATTCGTCACCCTAGTATTGAACAGCCCAGAACGCGGAGGCTCGTTAGTCCCCTGAGATGCTCCAATCCGGCGTCCGTGACTTTGGTGCTGTCGAGGTCCAAGTCCTTCAGTTTGGTCAGCCCTCTCAGGTGCTTCAGTCCTTCATCGCCCACGTTCCTATACTGAACGTTCAGCAATTCAAGGTTGGCCAGCCCGCTTAGATGACGTAAGCCTGCATCGGTCACGTTATTCTGCTGGTCACATACCGCGGGGTTTCTCCCCGCTACGTTGAGGTCGCGGAGTTTCATTAGCCCTTCTCAGGTGCGCGAGGCCCACATCGGTAACACTGGTTCCGTAAAGGGAAATCTCTTCAAGGTTGGTCAATCCTTGAATGCGTCTAATCCCGCATCCGTGACATTGGTGCCATTGAGAATCAGAGAGCGAAGTGTAATCAGGCTCTTAAGGTGGTCCAACCATGCGTCGGTCACTTTGGTGCCCGTGAGCCTTATCGCAACGACTGGCCGATCTGGATGTTTCTCGTCGTAGGTCACCTCGCCCCCGAGTCTTTCGACCTCTGCAACTATGCTCACCTTCTTATCCATTTCTGGTACGCAGCCAACGGTGAGAAAAGCAAACAACAAGATCGGCGGTCCCGTCAAAGCCATCGTTCGCCTCATTGGATCGGGGGTTCTCGAAACCGTAACGTTTCTGTCCAAAGCAACAAGGCCATTCGCGCCGATGAGCCACATGGCTTTGCTTCCCCTCGCTGTGCTCTATTCACATTCCCATCCAACCAATGCGTTGCCTGCACACGATACATCGGCTCTTTCCCACTCAACAACTGTCCGAACCTATCCCTGTGGAAACCCCGGAGGACCAAAGCCGAATGGGCGTGGATGAAGTCCCCTGTCCTTGAAGTTATATGCGTCGGGAGGAGTACATTTGTCTCTCGGTATATCGCAACCCTGGCGCAAGCTGTTATACTCCCCGCCATACGGCGGTTTAGAATGGACATACTTCCCGTCCCAGAATCCGTCATCGACGTAAATGGACTGGCCGGTTTCCTTCGACGTAATCTTGACCCAGGCGTGAAGCCTCCCGTCGGCGGCAGAGGCGCAGTAGACTTCAACCTTGAAATACTTCCCAGACCCCGCCTCGTGATTACCAGCCTCTTCAAACCCGTAGGCCCACTCGTAACAGAAATACCCCCACCGTGTCTGCGGAATTCCACTGAAGGTGATAGGAGGGTAAAGAGCGAAGTTGTTGCGCCATGTGTACTGAATGGCGGCAGCGATGCGTGCCGCTTCCGCCTTCGCCGCCTCACTCTTCGCAATGCTTTGCAGCGCGCCAGCCAGATCGCCAAATGCCGGCGCAAGCCCGGTTGGGTCCGTCAGGTTCGTCGGGCTATTGCCGACGTGACGGGAGAGATTCGTATCGCCGCCCTTGAATCCGATCCAGTCTGGTTGCAGCCATCGTCCCGTGCGCGGGTCGTAAGGCCGGGTTGCTGTGCGGTAGGTTCCACTGCCCTCGTCCAACGGCCGGCCCGTGAAGCCGAAGAGGCAATCCACCGCGGCGTTGGTTTCGCTCTTGAGGTTGCCGAAGCTGTCGAACACTCGATGGTTGGCAACGGTCGTTACGCCGGTCTGGGCATCGCGGATCGCCAGGTCACGGACCGTGCCCAGGTTGCCCAGAGCGTCGGAATACTTCGGCCTCTGGTGCACGGCTTGTTCGAACTCGGCGATCGCCTCGGCCCGTTTGCCCTGCGCGGCGTAGACGATCCCCAGGTTGTTGTGGGCCTCGGGATACTCGGGTTTGAGCGCCAGCGCCCGGCGGAAGCTCGCCGCAGACTCGTCGAGCCGGCCCAATTCGCGCAGGGTGTTGCCCAGGTTGCTGTGGGCTTGGGGGTAGTTGGGCCGCAGTTCCAAGGCACGCTGGAAGCTGGCCGCGGCCTCCTCGTCGCGCTTGAGCCTGCGGAGCACGTTGCCGAGGTTATTGTGGGCCTCGGGGTAGGCCGCTTTGAGGGCCAAGGCCCGGCGGTAGCACGCTTCGGCCTCGGCGAATTGCGAAAGCGCGGCCAGGGCGTTGCCCAGATTGTTGTGGGCTTCCGGATAGTCGGGCTTGAGCTCGATTGCCCGGCGGAAGCTCGCCGCGGCTTCTTCGCTTCGGCCCAGGGTATGGGCGATGGCGCCGAAGAGGAAGTGGAGTTCCGGCTCGTCCGGCTGGGCCGCCAGCAGTTGCCGGCAGAGGTGCTCGGCGCGGCGGTCGTCGCCGCGCGATGGTGCTTCCAGGCGATGGCAATCGCGTCTCGATTGGGTGGCATGGGGCTGACGGTTTCCGAGGGGGCTCAACTCGATCGAGGCGACTCAAGTCGGTCGGGCCGTGGGAATGGAATTGTTGGTCCGTTGGGCCGAAGGCCGGAAATAATAGATAGATTGTCTCAGCGAGGCGACCCGATTACCAGGGCGTTGCCTTTGGCTGAGAGAACAACTGGGCCTTCAACCCGGATAGTGTTTGGCCTGGGTGGGTGTGTGCCTCAAAGGGGCGTCGGTTCACCCAGCAAAGGGCACCGCAGGGGGTTGCGAACGACGCCCACCGCCCCACGCTGCGCCTTCAGCACGCCCTAGGCAACTCCTCCGGTCGAGACTCACAATCGCTGCCGCATGGCCCGAAACTGTCCTTTCCTCCGTTTCTGTCAGATAAAGACGCCCGACCCCTTGAGGGTCCCTCCCTTGAGGGTCCTCCACGGCCGGGTCGAAGTGGCGATTCGGCGTGGCTTGTAGGGCCGCTTCCTTGTCGAGCGGGCGGCCGGTGAACGCGAAGATGGACGTGGGTTCGGTGTCGGCAATGCGGATCATAACGACCTCCGATCTCCGTTTCATCGCTCGTTCATGGAGTCGCCCCCCAACTGAAAAACCCCAACAACACGGAAGTCGCGGAGGTCGCCACTCTCGTAAAGGTTGGGAGAGAGACTTTGCAGCGCAACCATTGAGCGAAGGCACATCGCAGCCTGCTCGCGCGTCGGGAAAAGCGCGTGTTCATTAAGCTGCGGCGTGTAGAAACGGCCGAGCAGGTTGGAAAGTTCCCAAATCGCTTCGGGCAACTCCTCGGTCTTGGAAGTTTCGCTCACCCATCCCGCTAGAAGCGAGTAGCCGCCCAACGCACAGGAAATGTCGAATCCCAGTAATGGACCGTTGCCACTCGGCGGAACATTAACCTCCGTTACTTCCACGACCTCGAACTGTCGCTCTCCTGGGAGCCGCTCGTTCCACAACGCTGCAAATCGCAGGGCTTTGGTGGAATCATGAACAACGCCCTCCTCGCCACCCTCCTCAAGATACCAAAAGAACAGTTTGTTTATCTCGTGGTCGTCCGGCGCGTCGTCGCAGTGAGAGGGAACTGCCCGGC
The DNA here is from genome assembly GCA_963736495.1 of Pirellulales bacterium. Lineage (GTDB taxonomy): Bacteria > Planctomycetota > Planctomycetia > Pirellulales > Thermoguttaceae > CAVTPL01. The sequence goes on from CAVTPL010000007.1 coordinate 808,013, forward strand.
ACGTTCCGCGATAACGCGAGTTCCCGTTGAGATTTGGAGACGCTGGGCCGTTCAATATCAGCAAGTTCATAGCTCGTTCCGAATCATGGATGACCTATCGGCACGTTGGGATTGGTGTAACCCGGCGGCACTGGTAAGTGAACGTTCGCGTTCCCGAGGTTTAGGTGCGGCATGGGCCACTTCGTCTTGATGTGCCCTGGATCGAGCCGGACGTACACTCCGAGGCGCTGCGCCTCGGCGATTATGGCGTCAGCTTGCGCCGCTGTGAGGGTTTTCCCGCTACCGCTAATGTTCTTGCACCAGTTTACGAAGCCTCCTGGAGTGTACGCCCAAGCCGGCCTCGCCATTGCCGCGACTCCCATTCGCGCTACCCCTGCCGCCAGTCCCTGGACCAGCGGTACACAAGTCAGTACCAAGTCGACTGCCGCGAGCGCACCATCGACCACTTTGTGGGCAAGGTTGGCCGCCTCGCATAGAGCCTTCGGGATGGAGTCAAGCCTCTCCCCGGCGAATTGCTGGCCAGTCATCGATGAATTGGGATCCGACAACTCGCCACGGCCCGCACTTGCCGCGACTTGGCGATCTCCAGAGTCACATCAAAACTATTATTGAATAGCGCCGCGTACCCGGTTCCGATTCGCTCCCCGAAGGAATAGCCAACATCACAAAGCCAGAGATTCCACCATGCCTGGCCAGTCGGGTCCGTCCGGTTCGACGGCTGGTTCCCCGCATACCGATACAGGTTCCCGTCCCCGCCTCAAACCCGATCGGGTCTTCGCTCGCCCAGCGACCAAGCTTGGGGTCGTACCAACGGTTTGTGTTGTTCTGTAAACCAGTGTTCTCATCCAGCGGCCGGCCCGTGAAGCCGAAGAGGCAATCCACCGCGGCGTTGGTTTCGCTCTTGAGGTTGCCGAAGCTGTCATAGACCCGATGGTTGGCGACGCTCGTTGCGCCAGTTTGAGGATCGCGGGTCGCCAGGTCGCGGACCGTGCCCAGATTGTCGGCCAGCGGCCAGACGACGTTGCCGGCGGTTTGAGTGCTGGTGACTTGCTCATCGGCCAACAACTGATCGACCGCAGGACCCCAGACATAGCGATGGCTGAGATTGGCCGCCGTTACTCCGCCCGTCCCGTCCTTATCAAACTGCGCGACGATCTGGCGGCCGTCGTAGGCATAGCGCGTCTGGTGGTCCACCGCGCCGTCGCCGTTGGAATCCAAATTCTCCCCGACAAGCCGGTTTTCCACGTCATAGAAGTACGCGACGATCTGGGTCGGCGACCCGCCCTCCGCAGGATAGTTCGTAACGCTCACCAGCCGGTTGCGAGTGTCCCAGGAGTAGCTGGTGATCTGGCTCTTTTCGTTGGAATCGACCTGGCCGTCGGTGTCCGCGTCGACCCAGACGAACCGGGAGGTGCGATTTCCATCGGGGTCGTACGTATAGCGGTAGGTGCCGTCGGACACGAGCCGGTTGCCCTCGCCGGTCACGTAACCGGTGTTCGTGCGATTGCCGTTGGCGTCATAGGTGTACGACTCGTCGGGCTGGCTGCCTGAATAGTCGGCCCCCAGCAGTTGGCCCGTCGAGTCGTAGGCGTAGGCGACGGTGCCGTCGGTGGAAGTGGCGGAGATCAACTGCGACTGTTGAGAATAGTAGTCACCGACCAACAGTGCCGCGGTGACGGCCGCGGTGTCGCGGACGGGCAACATCCCCTCGTGCCGCCGACCGGCCCCAGAACCGGCAAGCCGCCGTTGGGCAACCAGGTGTCGCTGGGAAGATCGGCCACCGGAACCGCCATTCCGGAACCGCTATACGTCCACGTGTAGGACGCCAAGACATTCTCTCCCTGGTGGTAAACCAGACCCACGACCCGGCCGGACCCCACTCCTCTCGCTTTCAGGTCCTTTATGTCCCTTTGTGTGCCCGGGTCGAGAAACGGTTCCTGACACCTTTGCCGACCCCACACACGGGGAAACCCCGACACGAAATTATGCCGAAGCCTACGCCACCGCGCCACCTCTCGACTCTACCCTTTAGAGAGTCTCGACCCTACCTTTCTCGCCTTCACTTTCTTATTACCACAGCACCGGCCGCCACTAGAAGGCATTGAACATGCGAGAGCAGTTTACGCTCGGAGTCGGTCCTGGGAAACATGAATATTAGCACGACATTTCCGTTGGATCGGTCTCGGAAGATCGCCTCAAGGACGATTAGCTCCGCGCCGCCGCCTTTGACTCGCCAAAGCACTTCAGCAACCCGTTTGACAACGGCCACTTCGGCCAACTCGGCCTCCCCGGTCTCCTGCTGAGAGACGTTCAAACCGTCTCCTCGTAGGATCGTTTGCCAGTCTTCTGCTAGCTCTTGGGTTAGTGTTAATGCAGGTAAACCCATTTTGTCTACTTCCAAAACTGGAAGCCCCTGCCCAATGCCGCCAAGGCCGCAAGGAGGCAGTCTCCCACCTCAGGTCCAGTGGCAACCCATGTCCCAATGGCCGAGGGCGCAATGATTGGAATGCCCGTAACTGTGAACCATGCACCTGGACCTGCGCCAAATGTTGTCGTGAACAATCCTGCTCCGAGGCCATGCCCCCAAGCGTATGCTCCCGGTCACAATCTGGTTGGCCGACGAGCACAGCGGGCCTGTGCTACCTTCTTCGGCCGTGCGCTTACCGTGAGTTCTAAGTTAAGGCTTCGGGAGCACTATGAGAAGGGCCGCCTTCGGGCGGCTTCTTTTGCGCCGATCAAGCTTGAGATACGCCGCCGTTGTTTACTGACATGTGGCTGAGACTGTGCCACTGCCGGCAAATCGGCAGTGGCGCCGAGCCTCGGCGGGCGGAGGCGACCGGGCGGCGCAAGGCGCGGGCCTCCAATCCCCGGTTCGACGAGGGCGCTGCCTCGCTCCCCCGCCTGCGCCTGCCGGCGGGGCCGCTCTTCTTTGCCGTCTTCTTTGCCGCGCCGGCCGTCGAGCCGCGCTTGTGCGATCTCACTCTTCCATCACTTGGGTGAATCGCTCGGTCTGAGTTTCGGGGGGCAATTGCCGATAGCGGTTGCGATTGAGGAACATGCGCACGGCCAGGTAGACCACCGGCAGGATGCCGCCGACGATGAACAGCAGATCGCCCGGCAGCCGCAGCCATTCGATCATGCGCACCAGCCGGCTGCTGGAAGAACTCGGGCTGCCGGGCGTGCCAGTAGCCGTTGCTGGAAGCTGTCGTAGAGCTGCATGACCGCCGATCGGGACCAGGTTGACGAAGAGCATCAACGCCAGGCCGATGTTCAGGCTCCAGAACGAGATCTTCATCGCCCGCTCGCTGCCGCGGTCGGGCGGGATGAAGTAGCGGGCGACGAACATGAAGAAGCCGATGGCCAGCATGCCGTAGACGCCCATCATCGCCCCGTGGCCGTGGTTGGCCGTGAACTGCGGTGCCGATCTCGTAGTAGCTCACGATCGGCAGGTTGATGAGGAAGCCGAACACGCCGGCCCCGAGGAAGTTCCAGAAGCCGACGGCGATCAGGAACATCACGGCCCACTTGTGCGGGAAGTCGGCCGCTGGTGGCGCCGAGCACCGACGCGCCCGTCTCTGCGCCGCCCAGCCGCATGAACCGCCAGGCCTCGAAGGTCAGCAGCACCAGCGGGATCACCTCCATCGCCGAGAAGAAGGCGCCCAGGGCCATGTGGATCGGCCGGCGCGCCGCTGAAGTAGAGGTGGTGCATCGTGCCGATCACGCCGCCGATGGAGTAGAGGATGATGTCGAGGTAGACGACCCGCGTGGCCGTGGTCGGCCGGACCACGCCCAGCAGCACGAAGATGTAGGCCACCATGATCGTGGTGAACAGTTCCAGGAAATCCTCGACCCACAGGTGCACCACCCAGAACCGCCAGAAATCCATCACGGCGAAGTTGGCGTTCTTGCCGAAGACCATGCCCGCCGCATAGAAGAGCGGGATCGACAAGGCGCTGTAGAGGAACAGGTAGGGCAGGTTGCCCGGGTGCTCGCCGCGCAAGCGGCTGCCACAGCCCGCGGACCAGGATGACCACCCAGAGCAACATGCCGACGACCAGCAGGATCTGCCAGAGCCGGCCCAGGTCGAGGTATTCCCAGCCCTGCGCGCCGATCCAGAACCAGGGGCCGCTCGCGGGGATGATAGTCCTTGATGCTGGCGGCCTCGCCGACCAGGCTGCCGACGACGACGAACACCACGGCGCCGAACAGGGCAATGGCCAGCTTGTCCTGGTGCTTCGGCTCGCGGCCGGCGATCATCGGGGCGATGAAGATGCCCATGGCCAGGAAGCTGGCGGCGACGAAGAACAGCGCCAGTTGCAGGTGCCACATGCGCGACAGGTTGTAGGGGAGCCAGTCGGCCAGATGTCGACGCCGTAGAAGCCGTCCGGCTCGACGTGGTAGTGGGCGTTGACCCCGCCCAGCAGCCCCTGCAAGAGAAACAGCCCGGCGACCACCAGGAAGTACCAGGCCGTGGCCCGCTGGGCCGGCGCCAGGCGGACTTCTTCCGGCGGGCGGAAGCGCGAGCTTGCCGCCGGCGGCTCTTCATCGGCCGCGATGCCAGCCCAGCAGATCGTAGCGGCCGACGACGAAGCAGCACCAGCCCCGTGCCGCCCAGCAGCGCGATCAGGCTCAGCACGCTCCAGAGAAAGGCCTCGGCGGTGGGCGTGTTGCCGACCAGCGGCTCGGGCGGCCAGTTGTTGGTATAGGAGTGATCGCTGTGCCCGCGGTTGGCCGACGCCACCCATGCGGCCCAGGAGAAATAGGCCGTCAGCTGGCGAATCTCCTCGGCGTCGGCGATCCGCGGCGGCCGCACGCGCCGTGCTCGAGATCGCCGGAACGGCTCCCGTCGGCGCGGGCTTTTCGGAAAGATCGACGGGCGGCTCTGTGGGCTTCGCTTTCTCTGCGGGCTTCGCCTTCTCTTCGGGCTTTGTTTTTTTGTCGGCCTTCTCTTCCGCCTTGGACGCCCCCTCGGGGGAGTCCGTTGTTCCCTCGATCACGGGCGCTGGCCGCTGCGCCGGAAGATTCAACGGTCCCAACGCCGCCAACGCCTCCTGGCTGTCGAAGTAGCCCGCGTAGAACCGCTCCATCACGCGCAGCCCGTAGACCAGCGAGGGCGGATAGATGAGCGCATCGAACACGGGGCTATAGGTGTTGGTCTTGATGTCTTGAATGGCGCGCCGTGGAGCGGCGTTCGAATCGCCGCGCAGCGTGTGGTACTCGATCGCCTTCTCCGCCGCGATGTGGAGGTACTGTGCGGTGAAGTCGGGCCCCAAGTAGGCGCCGTGGCCGAACAGGGTACCGTGCTGCATCAGCCCGTATCTCTGGAATACGTGCTGCCCGGCCAGAATGTCGTCGGAGGTGAACAAGACCTTGTCGAACTCATCCCGGACTTCCCCGGGGATCGGCGGCTGGTCGCGGTAGATGCGGTAGGCCAGGTATCCCAGCACCGCAAAGCCGACGAGAAACGTCAGTCCCGCCACCTGGAACCACAGGGACGAGATCACCATCCTTCGCGGCGCATTGCTCACGGCAACCCCCTTTCTCACTGCGGAGCGTGGCGAGCAGTCTGTGGACTGGCCCGATCCGATCGGGTCCCCGACTACCCACCTCGATCATCTGGCCTCGCACAGCGCCCGGCCCCACCGGTCCGGGCACAAGAGGCAATACTACCAAGATCCGGTCTCGTGCCCCGTCCACGATACGTTGAGAAGACCGTTTGGTGCACTCGTTTTGTCCACTTTGTCTCGGCCGCTTTTCATTTTTGGCCGCTTTATCTTTGGTCGCTTTATTTTTGGTCGCTTTGCCCGGACCGGTCGGTGCGGGGGCAGCGGGTGCCGCAGGGGAGGAAAAGACTTCCTGGAAGCGGCACTAGCGAGCCGGCGGCTGCCATACACGGAGGGCACGGATTTCCGTCCCGCCCGAGCCCGCCCGACGCAATTCCAGGCGGTGCTTTGTGTTCGGCAGTCCCTGGGCAATCGTCACGCTCGTTTCGCGCGCCGCATCGACAGAACGCACGGGCTGGATCGCGTCGGCATAAAGCGGCTTCACCTCCCAACGAATTTCGAAGCCCGCAGCCAGCTCCTTCTTCGAGTACTCCCAGGCGCGGCGAAGCCACCAGTGCTCGGGTTGGATCACGACGCGGCGCGAAGTGGAGACGAAGGGCCGATCGCTCCGCCCCGACCCGTCCGCACCCGTCTTCGATCCGAACACCTCGAAGCTGAACTTGCTCGCGTCAGGCGTAGTCTCGGTGATCCGCGCGGACCATTGCTCTACTAACAGCGGCGATTGGGAGGAAACGCGGATCACGCCGGGCCAGAAGCCGGCCTGGGTGGGGCTGGGACGGCGTGATGGTATAGAGTTCGGGAAACTCCGAGGGCAGCGCGGCCGTCGATCCGCACCTCCAGCGGCGAAGCCTGCGCTGCCTCCGCCGACCCCAGAACGGCGTCGATCCGATTGCCGGCAAAGTCCAACACCAATTGCCCATCCCGCCACGGTGCGTCCCTGCCTACCACTACCGTACGGACAGAGTTCTCGGGCACGCCGTCGACCAGCTTTGGGTCGTAGCGCAGATAACGCTTCACCAACTCGGCCAGCAGGTAGTTGCCGTGGTCGTTCAGATGCACGCCGTCGCGGAGCAGGTCCTTGGGCTCCAGGCGATTGTGTTTCAAGTAATCCAGCCAGGCCGAGCGCACCTCGACCAGGGCGCAGCCGTGCCGCGCGGCGATCTCGGGCAGGAAGGTTCCGTTCATGCGTTCCGACCACCAGGCCCCTTTATCGGATTGGGGAGTTGCCTCGGGGCTGGGGCCAGGCCGTGAGGTGGTCTTTCTGCATGAGCACCTCGGCCGTGGTCCGGCGACGCACGTTGGCGATGATCTCCTCGTATTGCTGGTTCGCGCCGTAGACCTGGAAGATGAGCAGATCGGGGTAGAACGCATACAGATCGTGCTCGGCCGTGTTGACCAGCACCTGGGAGGAGAACCCGCCAATCGCCCGGTTTTCGATCACCAGGTCTGCATGGGGGAAACGTGCGCGGAGATCGCGCGCGACCTCGCGCGACCACTCCTGCTCGGTGATCGATTGGCCGTAGAAGAGAATCTTCACGCGATGGCGGTGTTGGGGCGTGCTGGTGGCCAACAGGCGCATGGTGCGCTGGATGCGGTCGCCCAACCGTTGCCCCACGTCGGCCGGGGCGGGCGGAGGAAACTTGGCCTCACCCGCTGCCGGCTTACCCGCTTCGGCCCAGGCCGTGCCGGCGATTGCCAGCCCGAATACGAGAGCTGACCCAACGCGCTGGGATTCGGGTCATGGCAGCTCCTTTTCCGCAGTGGGCCCGCGGGTCGCCGGGGAGCCTCGTCGGGCGGCTCGGGCAGCAGCATGGCGAAGACGGCCGCGGGCAGAAAGAGGAACGAAGCGTAGTAGAGTGCCAAACGGTGGTCGCCCACCTTGCGAGAACAGGCCGAAGAAGACCGTGCCCGCGGCGGCCACGATCCGGCCGATGTTGTAGCAGAAGCCCGCCCCGGTGGTCCGCAGGAGCGTGGGGAACAGGGGCGGCAGATACATGGTGAACAGTCCGAACAGCCCCTGGCACACGCCGATCGCCGCAAGACCACCAGCAAACAGCGCTGGCGTAGGGCCGCGCCACGCCGTAGGCCGGTCGAGCATGAAGAGGAAGTAGGCCACGCACATCAGGGCGATCGTCCGGCGATAGCCGAGGCGCTTGGCGATGCCAGCGGCCACGAAGTTGCCGCAGATCGACGTGATCATCACCAGGATCATCGCCATGCTGGCCGAAGCTGCGTCCTCTCCGGTTCGGTCCAGGCGGCCAGGTCGGGCAGGTTGCGGAGGTGCTGCAGGAACCAGTACATGAAGGCCCAGTGCGCCGTGAGCGAGAGCGCGCAGACCAGGATCGTCAGCACGGTGGTCCGCCGCACGTCGCCGCGAAACAGGTCCCGCACGCCGCGGCTCGTCGTGGCCTGCCGCGCGCCTTGGCCGTGCTGCCATTCCTCGGGCTCGGGCACGGCGCGGCGGATCCAGAACGACCAGAAGCGCGGGCAGGATGCCGACCAGGAACACGGTGCGGTACTGAGTAATACGCATCGCCGTAGGGGATCTGCGAGAGGAGAAACCGGCCACCATGGCCAACATCACGCCGATGTTGACGGCGCTTTGCAGGACGGCGGCGATCCACGGCCGCCACCGGCGGGGCCACGTCTCCGAGAGCAGCGCCGCGCCCACCGCCCATTCGCCGCCGATTCCCAGCGCGGCCAGGAAGCGGCAGATCAGGAGGTGCCACCAGGTCTGGGCGAAGAACGACAACCCGGTGAAGAGCGGCATAGGTGAGGATCGTGAGGTTCAAGCGCCCGGCGCGGCCGATGCGGTCGCCGATGCGTCCGAAGAACCCGCCGCCCAACGCCCAGCCCACCAGGAACGCGGCCTGGATGATCGAGCCGTTGCGCCGACCAGGTCGTCGCGCTGGTCGACCAGCGAGCAACTGCGCCACGAAGGGCGTGGCCACGAGCGTATAGAGGTGCATGTCCAGGCCGTCGAAAAGCCAGCCCAGCCAGGCGGCGATTCCCGACTTCCACTGGTGCGCAGAGATCTCGCTCAATCGCGTCGCTTCCTTGCCTTCGGGCTGGGCGCCGCGTGGGGCAGGGGAATCGACGGCAGGATCGGCGTGCTCGTGCATGGCACCGTTCTCCGCGGTTGGCACGGCCGCCCGCGCGTTGTCTGAGCGGGGGCGCGCTGGCCGCTGGGGCAAGGACCGGCTCGACAAGTACCGCGCCAAGCTACTAGGGATGCGCACGGTTGTCAACGCCGCACGCTGCGCTTGAGCGCGCTCGACACGCGCCGCCGTTGACGCGCGCCCGCGGATCGCCTAGGCTTTCGCGATCGCGTTCGCCCTGTCCCCTCCGGTCGCGTCCGCATCGAGCCCCGATGGATCCGCCGTCGCTTCCCGCGAACTGCCAGCCGCACCTGCTCCGCCGCTTCGGGCTGCTGCAGGCCACGGCGCCTGAACATGTCGAACATGGTCGGGCGTGGGACCGTTCATCACGATCCCGCTGCTCCTGTCGGCCATGAACGGCCCGCAGGCGATGCTCGGCTGGGTCGTGGCCTTCGTGATCACTCTGGCCGACGGCATGGTCTGGGCGAGCTGGGCGCGGCGATGCCCGGCTCGGGCGGCAGCTACGTCTATCTCCGCGAGGGGTTCGGCCGGGAGACCTTCGGCCGGCTGATGGCCTTCCTCTTCATCTGGCAGTTCATCTTCAGCGGACCGCTGGAGATCGCCTCCGGCTACATCGGCTTCTCCCGCTACCTGGGCTACCTCGTGGCCGGACCTGGCACCGATCCCGCGAAACTGGCGATCGCCGCGGCCGTCGGCCTCGTCGAACATCGGCTTGCTCTACCGGCGGATCACCTCGATCGGCCGAATCACCGTGAGCCTCTGGATCGGCACGCTGCTGCCACGGTCGTCGCCGTGATCGTCACCGGGGCCTGACGCATTTCGACCCGCAAGCTGGCCTTCGACTTTCCCCCCGGACGCGTTCCAGTTCTCGCTCGGCTTCTTCTTCGGGCTGGGCGGCGGCCTCGCGGATCGGCGTTTACGACTACCTGGGCTACTACGACATCTGCTACATCGGCGACGAGGTGAAGGACCCCGGCAAGGTCATCCCGCGATCGATCCTCATCAGCCTGGCGGTGATCGGCGTCGTCTACTTCGCGATGAACCTGTCGGTGATCGGCGTGGTTCCCTGGCGCGAGTTCGTGCCGGCCGAGGAGAATCCACGTGCCGACTTCATCGTCTCGATCTTCATGGAGCGGGTCTACGGCCCGGCGATCGCCACGGCGTTCACGCTGCTGGTGCTCTGGACGACGTTCGGCTCGGTGTTTCGCGCTTCTTGTTGGGCTACTCGCGGATCCCGTACGCCGCGGCCTGCGACGGCTGTTTCTTCCGGTCTTCGCCCGGCTGCACCCCACGAAGAATTTCCCGCACGTGTCGCTGCTGGTGATCGGCGGCGTGTCGATCGTCTGCTGCCTGCTCCCCCTGGACGCTGGTGATCGACGCCCTGGTGACGACGCGGATCCTCGTGCAGTTCATCGGCCAGAACGCCGCCGTGGTGCTTCTCCAGGCGGCGCGCACCGCAGATGGATCGACCCTACCGCGTATGGCTCTATCCGATCCCCAACCTCATCGCCCTGGCCGGATGGTTCTTCATTTTCGTGACCAGTGGTACGACGCCGATCCTGCTCGGGCTGGGCATGCTGGCCTTGGGAATCGTCGTGTTCTCGCTGTGGTCGATGGCCAGTGGCCACTGGCCGTTCGCGAGGCGCGCGCCGAATCGCCCCGACCCGCCGCCCGGTTGAAAGTGCGCGGCTACCGGCGGGCGTTTTCCAGCGCTTCGACGTACGCGGGGGGCAGTTCCGCGGCGGTCCACCAGCGGGGCTTCTCCGTGTAGACCCAGACGTACTCGTCGGCCGTGGCGAGGGCGGCGCGCACGGCGGCGGTGAATTCCGCCGGCTGGAAGTAGTTTTTGGCGAAATCTTGCGTGTTCCAGCCGGCGGTGCGCCAGTCGGCATCCATCCACAGACCGAATCCCGCGCTCACAAGCCGTTTATACTTTTCTCCGGCATGCTCGATTGGGCCGATTTCACCTTGATCGACTCATACGCCTCGCGGAACTGCTCGGGGCGCTTGTAGCGGTAGGAGAACTCCCAGGCGTCGACCAGCTTCACGCCGTCGGGGCAGGCGTCCAGCATTCCGTCGAGAAAATCGGCCAACATCCCATATTCTGTGGTCGAGCGATCCTGGCCCGCCGCCGGCTGCGCCAGCCGGTAGCCGAAGGTCAAGAGGATCGTGATCGAGGGATATTCCCCGGCGACCTCGCGCATCCACTGGCTTCCGCGCTCGCGCACCTTGGCCTGGTATTGGGCGAAGCTCCGGCCGTCGCGGCCTTTCTGCTTGGCGTAGAGGAACAGGTGCGCATCGTACTGTTCGACGTCGAACATGAAACCCCGCGTGCGCCCCTTCCGCGCCAGGCGCGAGGCAAGGCCGAAGTTCTTTTGCACGACCTCCCACGCCGCGTCGTCGAACCAGTCCACGCCGCCCGGCGTCACGTTCACGCGGAGAAACCGCTCGGTGAACCGCTGGAAACGAGTCGCGCGGAGGTCCTCGATCGCCGGGTCGAATTCGCCGCGTTCGAATCGGCGCGTGCCCCACATCTCCCAGGTCAGTCCGCCGCCCTTGGCGCTATCGACGTGGAACACGAGGCCGTCGAACGGATACCGCTCCATCGCGGCGACGTGTTCCCGCATGAATCGCGTGTTCGGCTCGTCCCAGCCAAACTCGATCAGTTTTTTCGATCCGGCGGCGGAAGCCGGCGCCGGCGCGATCGACGAATCGCCACCGCGATCCTGCTTCGCGGCCGCGCCGGGCTGCGAAGGCGGGGCTGCGCCCCAACTTGCCAGAATACAGAGCACAAGGGCCGCGGATCGCATCGTTCGGCTCCTTCAGGGTCGTGGTGCAGTCGTATGCGCCCGATTCTACTTCCCCCCGCCCGGGCACCTCAATCCCCGAGCGTGCCGGGCCGCAGCGAGGCGCGTTGGCCGCTTCCGACCACGCCCGCCCCTCGGCGAGGAAACCCCGCAGCACGTCGATGTTCTCCCACAGCACGAGCCGGTCCTCGCTGCGAAGCATCGCTCGAATTTCGCCTTCGCGGGAGACCGCGAACCCCAGCGAACTTGGATAGCGATAGCAGTAGGCGCATCATCGCCCGGTGCCGCGTTCCGTAGCGGCTCAGTTCCACGCGCCGCAGTCCGGACACGCTGCCCCGCGCGTCGCTGGCCAGATAGACGTCGTCCAACGGGCATTCCGCACGCAACTCCGCGCCGAAGCCCAGCACCTTAAGGCCCTGGTCCAGAAGCACGACACCCTCCACACGGGCCAACGCGGCAATGAAGCGGATGGCGCTGAGAAGCTCGGACTTGTGTGCCTCCAGTTCCGTCTGATAGGCGGTCAATCGCTCCGCGTTCGTCGCGCCGTTGCGCCGCAGATGACTCTCGACCAATCCGAATACCGCGCGACCCAGCCGATCGTACTCCAGCGCGTAGTTCACGCGCAGCCCCTCCCTCGCCGGCGGGCCGAGGATCAGCAGCCCTCCGCCGTGGTGATGCCGCTGGAGGTGAAGCAGGATCCGGCAGACGGAGTTGATCCACCGCAACACGAGTTCGTGGGTGATCTGCTCCTGCCGGGCTTGATCGTCGAGGGTCGGCGGTTGCTCCTCGGCCCGCGACTTCTCTTGGCATATGCCGCGCCACGGCCCGCGCGGAGGCACGCACTCCAGCAGGTTCTCTCGCAGCACGGCGTGCACCGGGCCCGTCCAGAGAACGTTGTGATACTCCTCCACAATCGCGTTCTGCACGAGGCTCGCCACGAAGCGCGCCGCGGCAATACACCGCGATGTTTCCCGGCCCGAGGATGCTGGCCTGGAAAAGCCCCGGGCGCGGCTGCCCCGCGCGCTCGTCCAACGCCATCGAGTCCGCGTGACGCGGCTCCTGATCGACCATTCCCCAAATGTAAAGATTCCGCTTGCGGTCGCTGTAGACCGCCAGCGACGACACCGCCGGGTCTGCCGTGCGCCCAGCTTGCCGAGCGTGCGTACGTCGAGGGGCATGGGCCGGTCGAAGCGGGCAATGCTCCATTGATCCGCGACGTCGTCGGCGAGCCCCATGCCATGCGTTTCGGCCGGGTCGAGGTAGTCGAGCGTGCAGAGAATCCTCCGCCCGTCGTCGGCTCTCAGGCTGGTGCAATAGAGCGTCTCCAAAAGCGCGGTCAGCACCGTTTCCGGCGGCGACTGTCCCTGTTCGGCTCGAAGCCGCACGGCTACCAGCCGGGCGAGGTGATGGGGATATTGGGTCGCGCGGTATTCGGTCATCGGTCCATCGTTCGGACGAGGTGCCGTGGGCAAAGCGAGCCGGCAAGGAGAGGAGACGATGTGGCCATTTTACGCGGAGAAGGCCTCGGCGCCCGCCCTCCCCGCAGGCCCCCCCAAGGTGGCCCGCGGCAAGTTCAAGGGCCGCCGAGGTGCACGCACCGCCCGCGCGTCCGACCTTCGTCCGTACTCCGGTCGGGGCAGCCCTTGCACACAAGCCGCACTTGCACCATGCTGGCCCCATGACACACGGCGGGGGCCCACTCAGCAAGCGTCCCCCGGAACTCCTCGACGGCAGACGTTGACGCCATGCATGCTTCGAAGACTGGCTCCAAGAAACGCGGCCCGTTGGGCAACGCGTGGCACCGCCTGAAAGCGAGGATCGACCGGGCCGCAGCACATCTGCTGATTCTTCCCGCGTTCCAGCGCGCTGCGGGCGGAGCCGCCCTGATTCTCGCGGTGGTTCTGCCGGCCGTGGGATGCGGCGGGCCGGTGCCCCTGGCGCTGGCGTTCGTGGCAGCCGCACTTCTCTTGGCGTATTGGGAACAGAAGCATCGCCCGCCCACCGCGGGCTGACCGTAGAGCGCTTCGACGCCGGTCTATTCCACTCGATGAAGGAGGTTCTCGATGTACGCAAATCGCCCGATGCGAAAATCCCTGGCTTGGCGGGGGTCGCTCACGTTGGCCCTGGCGTGCCTGGCCTGCTGGGTCGGGACCGCTCGGCCGGCCTTGGGGCAGGAGGGGCTCCGCACCAGCGCCAACGCTTCGACCGTGGTGGTCCAGGCCGGCGAGAAGCCCGTTGCGGAGTACCAATATGTCGAAAACCCGAGGAAGCCCTATCTGGCGAAGCTGTTCTCGCCGGCGGGAATCCAGGTCCTCCGCGACTCGCCGGCGGACCACAAACACCATCACGGCTTGATGTTTGCCCTGGCCGTCGACGGAGTGGACTTCTGGTCGGAAACCGAAACCTGCGGCCGGCAGCGTCACGAGGCCGGCCAGCAACCCTTCATCCACAATGGCGCGGCTTCGACGTGGCCGTAGGCACGCAGGAGCTCCAATGGATCGGTCCCGGCGAAGGGAAACTGCTCCTTCGCGAGACGCGAACTCTGGGGTTGGCCCGCCTCCCCGATAGCCCCGCCACGCTGGTCGGGTGGCGCTCGAAGCTGGAAGTACCGCCGGGCAAGAACTCGGTCACCCTGGGCGGGTCGGCCTACTTCGGCCTCGGCATGCGGTTTGTCGAAGCCATGGACCGGGGCGGAAAGTTTCACAACGCCGAGGCGAAGACCGGCGTCGAAGGGACCAACGCCGCGCGTTCGGCCTGGTGCGCCTACTCCGCCGCCGTCGACGGCAAGCCGGTGACGGTGGTCATGGCCTCGTTGCCCGGCAACGTGCGCCATCCCGCCACCTGGTTCACCATGGACCAACCCTTCGCCTATCTGGCTGCCACGCTCGATCTGGCCAAGCAACCGTTGGTGATCGAGGCCGGCAAGCCGCTGGTGCTTCGCTACGCGGTCGTTGCCTGCGACGGCTCATGGGACAAGGCGAAGATCGATTCCCTTGTCGAGCGGCTGGGCCGGTGGGCTGCCGCCGATAAGGCCGACTGAGTTTTCCCGTGCGGGGAGGCAACTCCCCTTGGCCTGCCAACCCCGGAGGAGAATTGCCGTGACTCGTCGACGACCGTGCCGTGCGGCCTGCGTGTTTTCACTGTTCTCCCTCATCTCCCTGCTTGCGGTTGCCGCCGCCGGCGCCGAGATCGCGGACTTGAAGCCCCAGGCTGCCGAAGCCCTGCGCAGGGCCACCGAGTACTTCTCTCGCCACGTCGCCACTGAAGGAGGCTGTCTCTGGCGCTATAGCGAAGATCTGACCCAACGAGAAGGCGAGGGCAAGGCGTCGGATCGCACGGTATGGGTGCAACCGCCGGGCACGCCTTCGGTCGGTATGGCCCTGCTCGACGCCTATGAAGCGACCGGCGACCCCCTGTATCTGGACGCCGCGCGCACGCGGGCGAGTGCCTCATCCGCGGCCAGCTTCGTTCGGGCGGATGGGACTACCGCATCGATTTCGATCCGGCAGTGCGCAAACGTTATGCCTTCCGCGTCGATCGGCCGGCGAGCACCGCCAAAGTGCGGAACACCTCGACCTTGGACGACAACACGACGCAGGCCGCTCTGGGCCTGCTCATTCGCCTCGATCACGTCCTGAACCTGAGCGGTTCCAAGATCCCGGGTCGGAAGGGCCAAGGCGGGGCGCCGGGGCCGCACCGTCGCGAAGGGAAAGATGGCTCGGGGATCGACGCGAAGATCCACGAAGCGGCGAGCTATGGTCTGGGGGCCTTGCTGGCGGTGCAGTATCCCAACGGGGCCTGGCCGCAGCGCTTCAGCAGTCCGCCCGACCCGGCCCGAAGTTCCCGGTGAAGAAGGCCGAGTATCCGGAGTCGCTGGTCGCGGACCTTCCCCGAGGACAAGTATGCCGAGCTACTACACGTTCAACGACGATGCGATCGGCGACACGTCGAGACGTCATGCTCGAGGCGGCGAGGATTTACGACGACCCGCGCTATCCGCGCCGCGGCCGAGCAGCGCGGGCGACTTCATCCTCCTGGCGCAGATGCCCGAGCCACAGCCCGCCTGGGCCCAGCAGTACGACGCCCAGATGCACCCGGCCTGGGCACGGAAGTTCGAGCCGCCCTCGGTCACCGGCGGCGAGTCGCAGGGCGTGATCCGCATGCTCTTGCGACTCTGTACCGCGCGACGGGCGAGAAGAAGTACCTCGAACCGATCCCTCGGCGCGCTGGCCTACCTCCGCCGCTCGCAACTGCCCGACGGCCGCCTGGCCCGCTTCTACGAGCTGAAGACCAACAAGCCGCTCTACTTCACGCGCAAGTACGAACTCACCTACTCCGACAGCGACATGCCCACGCACTACGCCTTCAAGGTGTCCCACGCACTCGACAATCTGGAGAGGGAGTATCGCCGCTTGCTCGAGCTCAAAGGCGACGCGCTGGCGCGGTCGAATCGCGCATCACGCGCCGCTCCAAGCGCCGAACAGGTGCGAGTGGTGATTGCCGCGCTGGACGCCCAGGGCCGCTGGCTGATCCGCGACCGGCTCCGCTACCAGGACTCCGAATCGCCGGTTCAGCGGATTTTCGATTCGCAGACCTTCATCAACAACGTTCGCCTTTTGAGCCGCTACCTGGCCGCCAACCGTGCCGCCTCCGGGCCCGTCGAAGGCAAGGACTCGTCTGGAGCGACGGAGAGGGGCGGGGCAGTCAGTGGCACGTTTTCGATCGTAGCCGCCGATCCCGAGACCGGGATTTGCGGGGCCGCAGTGGCCAGCAAGTATCCGGCGGTGGGGAAAGTCGTTCCGTACGTGCGCGGCGGGGTGGGGGCATTCTGCACCCAGCACTGGCACCAACCCACCTGGGGCCCGCGGGCGCTGGACCTGCTCCAGCAAGGCAGCGCGCCGGAAGAAGTGCTTGCCGAACTGCTGCGCGGCGATACGCACCGCGAGAAGCGGCAGTTGGCGATCGTCGACCTCCAGGGCCGCGCCGTCAACCGCAACCCGGCCGATGCCGATCCCTCCGGCATCTACTGGGGCGCGCATGACCGGCCGCTACTACGCCTGCCAGGGCAACACGCTCGCCGGCCGCGCGGTGATCACCGCCATGGCCGAGGCCTACGAACAGACTCGCGGCAGCCTGGCGAATCGGCTCGTCGCGGCGCTGGTGGCGGGCGATCGCGCCGGCGGGGATCACCGTGGACGCCTCGCCGCCGGGCTGCGAGTTGCCAAGCGAGGCGCCGATGACTGGCTCAACCTCCAGGTAGACAAGAGCGACGACGCCGTGCGCGAACTGGCGCGGAAGTACGCCGAGATCGATCACGAGGCCAAACGATAGCCACGGGCGGCTCGCCCGCGCGACCGCCGGCACTTAGAGCCGATCCCAGAACCTTGGGAGGTGCTGCGATTTTCCGGCCGCACAGAGCCGCAGCGGCAGTTCTGGGATAGGTTCTTGGTGCCACGGACTGCTTGCCCGCCGTGAAGCCCGGGAGCAGACGGGTTGCGCCCGGGCCGACTACGCCGACCGAGCAGGGGTAGCCGTTCACGGGGGACTGTCCCGATTTTCGCGGTGCCGAGAGAACAATCGCCCTGAAAACGCTCGGCTGGCCGCGAGAATGTGCCTGGTCCCCCTGGGCTTCGCGGGCGTTTATGCGGAGATCAATTCGCTCTCCGGGTGGTCTTGCGACTGCTCGTCGTCGGAGTTCCGGCGGAGGATTCGCTGCCGCTGCTCGAGGCGATCGGCCTGACGCCGCAGAATCACGCTGCTGATCTCCGACTCCTGCTGCGCGACCTTCTCGTCGCGTGCCGCCAGCTCGGCGGCCGATTGTTGGAGTTCTTCCTGCCGCCGCGTGGCCCACTGCTGGAACTGCTGCCGCTGCTGCACGAGCTTCTGGTGCTGTTCGGCGAGTTGGGAGCGGATGTTGAACAGTTCCTGTTTCTGTTCGGCCAGTTCGGCGTGCGCTTGCCGGTACTGCTCCGAGACTTTCGATCGCAGCTCGGCGAGCGACTGGGGCATCGCTCCGCGGGGGGCGGATTCGGCCAACTGCACCCAAAGTTCCTCGGTGGCCAGCCGCAGCTCGAGCGTCTCGCGGTGCATCCGGCTCAGGTCCTCGCGCATTTGCTGCATGGCGATTCGGCTGTGCTCGACCTGTTCGCCCCGCCGCCGCAGCACTTGCCGCTTCTGTTCGAGCTCGCCGAGTTCTCGCCGCCGCTCGGCCTCCAGCAATTGGCGTTCGGACTGCGTTTGCTCCTGCAAGCGCCGGCGGTCTTCGGTCATCTGCTGCCGCAGCTTCTCCGTATCGGCCTGGCTCTCGGCGAGCAAGGCTTCGGCCTGCTCCAACTGGCGATGCCGGACCTCCAGGCTTTCGAGCACCTGCTGGACGCGTTTCTCGCGGGCCGTGAGCTCGGGGCTGGGTTGCCGGGCCTTCTCGAAGAGCTGTCGCGCTTCGGTCTCGAGTGTGGCGCGGCGTTCCTCGATCGCCGTCAGCATCTGTTGGAGCTGGCGTTCGTTCGTCGTCCGCTGAGCCTCGATCTGCTGTTTCTCCTGGCGCAACGCCGCTTCGCCGCGGCGCCGCTCCTCCTGGAAGGAGTCTTTCGCCTTGCGCAACTGTTCGATTTGCGCCTGCACCTGCTCGGCGAGCGCGCGAAGCGCCTCGCCCCGCTCGCGCACCGCCTGCTCGCGCTCCGTCAGGGCGGTATCCCCTTCGGTCACACGGGCCGCGGTTTCCTCGATTTGTCGCTGCCGCTCCTGGAGCACCTGGCGCCGTTCGGAAGATCTCCGCCTCGGCGCGCCGCCGTTCCTCCTCCAGGGCCGCGCGAAGCTTGTTCAGGCCTTCGTTGGCCTCGCGTTCCCGCGCATCCTGCTGCACGGCGCGGCGCTGGAACTCCTCTTCCATCGCCAGCCGTCGCTTCTCCAGCTCCTGCTCCGCCGCACGTTGCCGATCGTCCATCATCGTCGCGCGGGCACCAGTTCCTGTCCGACGGAGCTGCTCTTTGGCCTCGCACGCCCCGATGCGATCCGCCAGCTCGCGTTCGACCGTCGTGCGGCACTGCTCCAAGGCGCGCGACGGCTTGCTCTTTCTCGGAGAGGGCCTTCGTGCGATAGTCCAACTCGAGCTGCCGCGACTGGTACCGCTGCTCGACTTCCTGTTCGTGGGCCCTGCGCCGCCCGTCCAATTCCTTTTCCGCCGTTGCCCAGCGCTCTTTGACGCGGGCTTCGGCCGCGCTGTCCAGCGCCGTTCGCTCGCGATCCAGGCCGGCGCTCGGCCGCCAGAGCCTTCTCCTCTTCCTGCCGCTTCTCTTCCCATGTCGCTCGGCTCTCGTCGACCTCGGCCTTGCGTTGCGCCAACCAAAGGCGCGGCCTGCGCAGGCTGGCGTCGAGCTCGGCCGCTCGGGCGTTGAGTTCCGCCTCGCGGTGGTCCAAGTCGCGCTGGCGGCCGGAAAGATGGTCGGCGAGCTGAACCGCCTGGGTGTGAAGCTGTTGGGCCAACGAGGCCGCCTCGATCATGCCCCCCGAGGGCCTGGCCGCGGGGCTTCCCCCCTCGCGACCGGTGGACGCGGCATCGCCCTTGGTCATCGTGTGCGGGGCATCGAACCGCATGTCTCCCGAGCCCTTGCGGCTCTCTGCGTTTCCCGAGATCATCTCTCGATCACATTGCAGCTCGGACATTTCAGCGGGCCTCTCTCACGGTCCTGCGCGGCGCTGGCGCTTGACACGGAAAATTCGATACAGAGCGTACAGTCTCCTTCATCGGCACCTTGAGCACACAAGTTAACGTCAACCAGCGCGAGCGTGCCGACGAAGGGGAGTTTGCCGGCGCAAGGCCGCCATTACCCAGCTTTTGGGGGGCAGAAGAATGAACAAAGGCCCCCGACCTTAGGCCGGCAGGCCCTTGAAATTGGACAGAATAGGAAGAAGAAGTGAACTCGGGGAGGCTCTTGCCGAAACCCCGCGTGCCGTGGATCAGCTCTTGACCTGGTCGATTGCCCCCTGCAACCGGCTTTTGGGCTGGATGCCAACGAACCGGTCGACCACCTCGCCCATATTGAAGATCATGAGCGTGGGAATGCTGTTCACCCCGTAATTGCCGGCAAGGTTTTGGCTGTCGTCGATGTTGATTTTCACAACCTTGAGCTGCCCTGCGTTCTCCCGTGCCAGTTCCTCGACGACCGGGGCAATGACTCGGCAAGGTGCGGCACCAAGGAGCCCAGAAATCAACGAGCACCGGTTGGGCCGATTGCAGGACTTCGGCGTCGAAGTTGGCTTCCGTCAATTCCTGAACATTGGCCATCGAGGGGGTCTCCTATCGATCGGTCGGTTTACACCCCTGGATTATAAGGGTGGAAGACCGATCGTCAACGCATCAGGCGCTGGGCATCAGGCGCTGGGCAGGACCGCTGGGCAAGGGGCCGCTGGGCATCAGGCGCTGGCCTGGAATCCTTCGGCCAGGGGAATCAGCCGGTTCAGCGCGTTGCGTAGCTGCCCCATCGTGATCGGCAGCGACACCACCACCCGGTGCTTTGCCGTGTTGGCCCGCTTCTTCAGATCGCGTTGGGCGTTTTCTACGAGCAGTAGCGCGGGAATGCCCTGGGTGTGCAGGTCGTCGCCCAAGCGATTGAACGTGGTGAGCGCGGCCTCGCCCAATTCCTGGGCGTTGAGCACGATGCAATGGGCGGCGCCCTGTTCCAAGGCGACGCGTTCGAAGGCCCGCTCGGGGTCGCTCGTCAAGAGCACGCGGAATCCGGCCTTCTTCAAGCCGTTGCGGAACAAGTCCTGCATGCGCACGTTCGGTTCGACCACCATCACCGCGTGCTGCGACGGGGCCGGCTCCTCGATGGGAAGGTCTTGGGCCGCCGGCTCGACCGCAGCGTTGCCAGCCGCCGCAGCCGGTTCCTCGACCAGGCGATTGGACACCATTTCCAGCTCGTTGAGGAATTCGCCCGGCGACTGGTAGCGGCGGCTTGGCTCCAGGGCCATCGACTTGTTGAGCGCCGAAGTCAAGTAGGGCGGAAGAGTGCCCACCAACTGCTGGATCGGCGGGATGTTGGAGAATCGCATCTTGTTCAGCCGCTGCGTGCGGTTCTTGATTTCCATCAGCGGCGGAGTTCCGCTGAGCATGTGGTAGTAGATGCAGCCGGCGAAGTAGATGTCGCTGCGCGGGTCGTCGCGGCGCACGCCGGTCGCTCGCTCCAGGGCGGCGTAGTCGATCGTCCGCGTGCTGGGCATGTCGAAATCGAAGTTCGTCCATCAGCGCTTCGTCGGCCGAAGCCAGGCCGAAGTCGACCAGTTTGGCCTGTCCCCGGCTGGAGACCAGCACGTTGCTCATCCGCAGATCGCGGTGGGTGATCGCGCGCTGGAAGGCATAGTGCAGGCCGCGACAGATGTCGATCATCAGTCGCGTGGCCTCGGCCGGTTCGAGCAATTTGCGGACCTTGACGAATTCGCGCAGGTTCCGCCCCTCGACGAACTCCATCACGAAGTAGTGCAAGTTGCCGCTGGAATGCACTTCGTAGATCGGCACGATGTTCGGGTGCCGCAGCGTGCGCCCAGTTCCCCTTCGCGGAGAAAGAGACTGTATTGCGTCGGGGATCTCGCTGAAGCGGTTGCGGAGGGCCTTGATCGCCACCACCTGGCCGGTATCGCGGTGGACGGCCCGAAACACGCGGGCAAACGTACCCGTCCCCACCAGGTACAGGATCTTGTAGTCGCCGAAGAAGAAG
Source organism: Pirellulales bacterium (assembly GCA_963736495.1). Classification (GTDB taxonomy): domain Bacteria; phylum Planctomycetota; class Planctomycetia; order Pirellulales; family Thermoguttaceae; genus CAVTPL01. The sequence continues at coordinate 829,216 of CAVTPL010000007.1, forward strand.
CCGGTTCGCTCGCCCTTCATCAGTCGATCGACCTGGTAGTTGGTCAGAAGCTCGTGGCCGACGAGGGCTTGCAGGAAGTCGTCTAGGTCCGCGGAGCGGCTCGCAAACGACGCCCATACCTCCTGTAGCTGACGTTCGGTGAGCAGTCCCAAGTCGATGCTGCGCTGACCAATCTGTTCAGCGGTCGGTCGGCCCATGCCGAATCCTCTCCCTCATGTTCGCAGTCGGTGCATGCCGGCGTTAGCTTTCCCCAAGAAGATCGGTTCGGCCTACTCGTCCACGACGAGGAGGCGCGATCACCAGCCTCCGACCCGTGCCTCTCCTCCGCTCCTGAGTGAATTTGGGGCAAGCGGGCTTGCTTGGCTAATCCTTATCGTATGTCAGCTTTCCGGACCCCGCAATGCACACGTCGCCGAGGTCTTTGCTCCACCCCTGAGGAGTATCAAGGCCGGACCCAGAACCCTGGGCTGCGGGGCGGTCTTCCGGCTGGCCGGTTTGGGACGATTTCTCAGGCTTGCTCCAATTGCCGGCGGTAATCGTCGCGTTCTCGACGCGTCGCTTCCAGGTCGAAGACCAGGTATTTCATGTCCAACCGCAGTTGGGTGAGGGCCTCTTGCACCAGGCCGAGGATTCGCCGCCGTCGTGTCGTGCTCTCGACCACGCGCCCGAGGGCCGGATCGAACGCCTCTCGCAGCTCTTGGGGCAACCGATTCACCAACGAAACCAGTTCGGCGAGCTCGTTGGGGATTTCAATCGTCTCGGGCTTCTTCGACGCGGGGTGCTCACTCATCGTTGTCTCCTCAGGTGCTGGAACGATTCCTGAGGAGTTGCACTTGGCGTGCCCGCGTCGGCCCGGTCCCGAGGGTTGATTCGTAAACCATTATGAATACAAGACTTCCGCAGACGCGTTCCGCCCCAATCCCGACCTTGCTCTGCTGCCCAAACGCCACGTTTGGTCTGGCCCGAAAACGCAAATCCTGATACAAGCACGTCTTGCGTTCCGATCCTTGCGACTTCCCCGTACGTTGACTTTTGGCCACCGCTATGCGCCGTCGGCCCTTGTGGCATATCCCGCTGGCGGCATTGCTCACCACGCTCGTGGTCTCCAATTCCGCGCCCGGCCAGTCGTCCTCCTGGTTCGAAGGATTCGAGAGCCCGGAGCCCATTTGGCGGTTTGCCGGCGGCAATACGGCGGCACGCGTCCACCTGCATCAGCGGTCCCAAGCGGAAGCCCACAGCGGCAGCGGCTGCGAACGCCTCCAGATTTCCGGGACGGGCGGTTCCGAGGTTTACTTCGGACTCGACGTCGGCCGGCCCCAGGTGATCCCTGAACTGCTCCCCACCCTTTGGATCAAGGCCGACCGCGCGGGCATTCAACTGCTCGTCCAGGTCGTCTTCCCCCGCAATCCCGATCCCCGGACCAACCGTCCACTGGCCCTGGTGGTGCCCGGCTCCAGCTACAGCACGGTGGGGCGTTGGCAGCAGTTGAGGATCGAAGACATTCCCCAAGCGATCAAGCGACAAACCTGGGCCCTGCGCTCGAGCTTGGCCCCAGCATCGATCCCCGCGGCGCGTACGTCGAGCGTCTGCTGCTGAACGTTTACGGCGGGCCGGGGGTGACCAACGTCTGGATCGACGATCTCGACATTGCCGGCCACGTCGGGCTCTCGACTCCGCAGGAGTCGATCGCTTCCAATGCGGCACAAGCTGCCACGTTCGTTCCGCCCATCGCCGGACCGGTCGCCACGCCCAACTCTCGTGGCGACGCGCAGCAACTGCCCGCGCGACGGATTCGCCTCGTCGATTCCATCCTCGTGATCGACGATCGGCCGATCCTGCCGCGGGCGATCCAGTACCGCGGAGAACCGCTCCCTTTCTTGCAGCAGATCGGGTTCAACACCGTTTGGTTTTCGCACTGCCCTTCGGCCGACGTGTTCGCCGCGGCGCGTTCGCTGGGACTGTGGATCATTTGCCCGCCCCCCTTCGCCCCTCAGGCAGACTCGCCCGAGGCCGCCGCAGCATCGGCGGCCGAGATCGGCCCATCGTACGACGGAGTGCTGGCCTGGAACCTGGGATCGGGCTTGGGGATAGAGCACCTCGCCACGATTCGCCGCTGGGCGGATCGAGTCAGGGCCGCCGACCGCCGCCAAAGCGCACAGGCCCTTCGTCTGTCAGCCCGAAACGGCCCTCAAGGATTACGGCGATCCGCAGCGGATCTTGCTCTTGAGCCGCCGTCCGCTGGGCACGAGCCTGGAAATCAGCCAATACGAGACCTGGCTCCGGCAGCGCCCCCTGCTGGCCCTTCTGGGGACGCCGGTTTGGACGACCATCCAGACGCAACCGCCCGAAGAACTCCAGCGTCAGTGGGCCGCCTTGGGCTCGCCGGGTCCCACCACGTTCTCGCCCGAACAGATCGAACTGATGGCTTATACGGCTCTCGCCGCCGGAAGCCGGGCGCTGGTGTTCGAATCGTCCTCGCGTCTGGATGCCGACGATTTCGACACTCGGCTCCGCGCCGGACTTTGGAACTGCTCAACCTTCAATTGCAGCTCATCGAGCCCTGGGCCGCGGCCGGCCACCTGATCGCGACCGTCCGCCGGGAGGAACTTGGGATCGTCGCCGCCGTCTTGCAGCGCGATCACAGCCGCATACTCCTGCCGTTGTCGTCCGCCCCTGGCGCCCAGTTCGTCCCCGGCCAGGCCACCACGCCGGTCCTGAGGCTCGTCGTGCCCTCCATACCCGAGACCTACGCCGCCTACGTCATCACACCCGGTCGCCTGGGAACGGTCAGCCCCAATCGCGTCGCCGGCGGATCGCAAGTGGCGATCGAGCAGTTTGGGTTGACGGCGTCGGTGCTGCTCACCAGCGACACGAAAACGGTGGGCGATGTCAGCCGCGAGCTGGACAAACGCGGGCGACGAATGGTCGAGTTGCAGCGCGATCTCGCCGAGGCCAAGCTCGAAATGCTTCGCGGCACGCTGGATCGGCTGGCCGGCCGCACGCCGGCTCAACCGGATCCCGCCCCGATCTTGGCGGCCGCCGAGAAGGACCTCCAGCAGTGCACTGCGCTGCTGGCCTCGCAAGGAAAGGGGGCGATCCATCTCCACGACGCGTATCGCAGTGCGCAGCAGGCCCAGAGGCCGCTCCGCCTGCTCGAGCGCGGCCTGTGGCAGAAGGCCGTCGCGGCGCTCGACTCGCCGGTTTCGAGCCCCGCGGCCGTCGCTCCCGCGACCTTGCCGCTGCACTGGGATCTGATGGCCCGCATCGCCGCTTCCCCACGCCAGGCCAACCTTCTCGCCGGAGGCGACTTCGAGGACCTGGGGGCGATGCTCCAAGCCGGCTGGGAGCACCGCCAGCACCTCGCTCCCGGCATTGAAACCGGCGCCGAACTGACGGAATCGGCCGCGCACAGCGGACGTACCGGCATTCGCCTCTCCGCGCAGCACTTCCGATCCCAAGAGCGCCCCGGCGCAAATCGAATCGCCGCCCCTTTGGATCACGACCCCTGCCCTCCAGGTCCAAGCGGGTCAATTGATTCGCATCCAGGGCTGGGTGCAGGTGCCCGCGCCCATCCAGGGGACCGTCGACGGGCTGTTGATCGTCGACTCGCTCGGCGGCGAGCCCCTTGCCGAGCGCATCCAGAAGACCAACAACTGGCAGGCCTTCACGCTCTATCGCGTTGCCCCGCAGTCGGGCCCCATGAGCGTTACCGTCGCCTTGTGCGGCCTGGGCGAAGCGCGGCTCGACGACCTGACCATCGAGCCGTTGGCCGCATTTCCATCCCCGCCTGCCTCCGTGCCCACATCCGTGCCCCAGTCCGCATCTGTCTCCCCGCCGGTCTCCCCGCCCGCATCCGTCTCCGTGCCGCCCTAACACGTGCCGTTTCACCGAAGCTTCTGCGCGGCGGACGGTCCCCAACACGTTCCACGGCCACGGGGGACGATCGCATCGTGTGAGACTACGAGGCAACTGCCTGGCAAGGAAGCCCGCGCGAGCTTACGCGCGAGCCTTTCCGCGCCCTGGCCGAAGGCACCTCTTCTTGCGACTCACTCGGCCGCCGGATACGATCAGGGAGAATCAGGTCGGGCGGCGCGAATGCCCCGTTTGAACTGCCGCGCCGCAGGCCGCGCCCCGCTCGTGTGAACCACTCCCCGCATCCCCAGACCGCGAGGGTCGAACGCTATGTTCGTAATTCAGAACTACTCCGTGGCGGTCGTGTTCTGTGTGATCACCATGCTCTGCTGGGGCTCTTGGGCCAATACCCAAAAGCTCGCCGGCAAACGCTGGCGATTCGAGTTCTTCTACTGGGACTACGTGATCGGCGTGATGCTCATGGCGCTCGTGTTCGCGTTCACGCTGGGAAGCTCGGGGCAGCTCGGCCGCGGCTTCCTCGAAGACCTCCGGCAAGCCGATCCCAGCAACCTCGGCTCGGCGTTTGTCGGCGGAATCGTCTTCAACGCGGCCAATATCCTCCTGGTGGCCTCGATCGCGATTGCCGGCATGGCGGTGGCTTTCCCCGTGGGCATCGGCATCGCGCTGGTGGTCGGCGTACTGATCAACTACCTCACGGACCCCAAAGGCGATCCGCTCCTGCTGTTCCTCGGCGTAGCCCTGATCACGGCGGCGATCATTCTCGACGCCCTCGCCTATCGCAAGCTTCCCGGCCAGAAACAAAGCGGCGGCGCCAAAGGGCTTGTTCTGGCGGTGCTCTGCGGCGTTCTGATGGCGAATTTCTACCGTTTCGTCGCCGTCTCCATGTCGAGAGACTTCGTGGCCATGGATGCCGGCAAGCTCAGCCCCTATACCGCGATGGTCCTTTTCTCGCTCGGCATGCTCGTGAGCAACTTCGTCTTCAATACCGCCATCATGCTCAAGCCGTTCGTGGGCGAGCCGGTGCCCCCGCGAGATTACCTGAAGGGAACCGCCCAGGATCATCTCTGGGGCATCGTCGGCGGCATGATCTGGGCCGTGGGCATGACCTTCAGCATTATCGCCTTCGGCGTGGCCGGCGCCGCCATTTCCTACGGACTGGGCCAGGGCGCCACGCTGGTGGCCGCCTTGTGGGGCGTGTTTATTTGGAAAGAGTTCCGCGGCGCCCCTGAAGGGACCGATCGGCTCCTCGCGCTGATGTTTGCCGGATACGTGGTCGGTCTTGCGCTATTGATTTGGGCCGGGGCATGATCCCTCCCACTTTCGCCGCGTCCCTTGCCGGAAGGAACACGCCATGAATCGTCCCCGCATCGTCGTTGTCGGCAGTTCCAATACCGACATGGTGGTCAAGAGCCGCCGCCTGCCCGCCCCCGGCGAAACGGTGACCGGCGGCCAGTTCCTCCTGGCCGCGGGCGGCAAAGGGGCCAATCAGGCCGTGGCCGCGGCGCGGCTCGGCGCCGAAGTGACCTTCGTCGCCAAGGTGGGAAGCGACATGTTCGGCGACCAGGCCATTGCCGGTTATCAGAAGGAAGGCATCCTCACCGACTTCATCCTCCGCGATTCCCGCGAGGCTACGGGCGTGGCCTTGATCCTCGTCGACGAGTCGGGCGAGAACCTGATTTCGGTGGCCTCCGGGGCGAACCACGCGCTTACGCCGGCCGACGTCCAGGGCGCCGCCGAGCGGATCCGCGCGGCGGATATCGTCGTCGTGCAACTGGAGATTCCCCTGGACACGGTCGAGTTCGCCGCCCGACTGGCCGCCGAGGCGGGCGTGCCCGTGGTCCTCGATCCGGCCCCTGCGCCCGACCAACCGCTGCCGGCCGCGCTACTGGCCCACGTGGCCTACGTCAAACCCAACGAGAACGAGGCCGAGCGGCTCACCGGCGTTCGCGTCGTCGACGAGTTCACGGCGCGGCAAGCGGCCGAGAAACTCCTGACCGCCGGAGCTCGCCACGCCATCGTCACTTTGGGGGCCAAAGGCGCGCTTTGGGTATCGCCGGGCGCCTCGGGCTTCGTGCCCGGCCACCGCGTCCAGGCGCTCGACACCACCGCCGCCGGCGACGCCTTTTCCGGAGCCTTGGCCTGTAGCCTCGCGCGCGGCGCATCGCTCGAAGCCGCCGTGCGTTATGCCTCGCTGGTCGGCGCGCTTTCGGTTACACGGCTCGGCGCCCAACCGTCGCTTCCGACCGAAGAGGAAGTCGAACGGGGAATCCCCGGGTAGGAGGATCCCAGGACCGTGGAGAACCAGGTCGCCCAACTCGCACCCGTCGTCGAGCCTGTCGAGGAAACAGCCGCCGTGCTCCCGTGGGTGATCGCGGTCGTCGTGGCCCTGCTGGTCGCCGCGGCGGCGCTCGTCGTCTTCCGATCCTGGAAACGCCGTCGTCGCCCGCTTCCCCCGCCGGCTCCTGCCCTCACGCTGGACATCGCTTCGCTTCCCGTTCGCGCACTCGTGGTCGGCGGCCCGGGGCTGACTTGTTACAACCTCCCCGCGCGTCTGGCGGTGGTGATCCTCGCCCCCGCCGGACGTTCGACGGAACTGCCGGCGGTGGGTGAGCTGCACGAATTGCTGGAAGGCCTGGTGCCGGGCTTGTCGGAAGTCACCGCGGCGCACCAGCCGCTCGTTCGCCGCTGGCCCCCGCAACTGAGTGTGCGGGGCTTCGCCCAACAGTTTTTCACCCACGTGCCGCTTCCCGGAGACCATGGCAAGGGCACGCCATGGTGCGCGCTGGCCGGCGCATTCAAGTTCCAAGGCCGAACGGTCATGGTCGGGCTGATCCTCCGCACCGAAACCTCCACCGGCCTTGGCCAGCGCGCGATCGAGCGGGAAACCCAATGGCTCGACGTGCTCCGCACCGTGGCTCCCGCCTGAGGAGCACGCGAATTCCCACGGAGCTTGGGCGACACCCAACGTCGCATGCTCCGTGCCTTGGCCTTACGGCACCCCGCGAACATTGCACCCCGCGAACAAGGACCGCCTGCCATGCCCCGCTCGGCCGAACAACTCCGCCGCGATGCCCTTCGGATCTGGCGCGCCGCAGTCGATGCCGTGCGTTCCGAGCGGCTCGTGGCCGACACCATCGGCGTCGAAGGCGCCCGACTTCGCATTGGCGACGAATCGTTCGATCTGGCCGCGATTGACCGCATTGCCGTGGTCGGCGCGGGCAAGGCGGGGGCGGGCATGGCCGCGGCGGTCGAAGAGGCGCTTGGCCCCACGCTCTTGCGGGAAAAACGCGTGACCGGTTGGGTGAACGTGCCCGCCGACTGCGTGCGCGCACCTTCCGCGATCCACCTCCATCCGGCCGGCCCGCCGGCGTCAACGAGCCCACCCCCGCCGGCGTCGAAGGTTCCTGCCGAATCCTGGAGATCGTCGAATCGCTCGGCCCCCGACGACCTCTGCCTGTGCTTGATCTCCGGCGGCGGCTCCGCCCTCCTGCCGGCCCCGGTCGAGGCGATCACGCTCGACGACAAGCTCGCCCTGACGCGCCATCTCAGCGCCGCCGGCGCCAACATCGAGCAACTCAACGCCGTGCGCAAACAGCTCAGCCGGATCAAGGGAGGCGGACTGGCTCGCGCCTGCCGCGCGCGGTGGATGGCCACGCTCATCATCTCCGACGTCCTGGGCGATCCGCTCGACGTGATCGCCTCGGGTCCCACGGTCCCCGATTCCTCGACGCCGGCTCAAGCACTCGAGGTACTCCGCGCATTCGCGGCCCGGGAAGCGGGCATTTCGCCGCGCGTCTTCGAGTACCTCGAAAGCCGTATTGCTGCTCGACCGGCCGCCGCACCTGCGATGCGCGTCGTTCATCGGGTGATCGGCAACAACGCGGTTGCCGTCGATGCCGCGGGTTTGGAGGCCGTGCGCCTGGGCTACTCCCCCGCCTTGCACTCGGCGCAGGCGTCGGAAGGGCCCGCGGAAGAGATGGGCATCCACCTGGCCGAAATGGCGCGGAGCATGCGCGGCCAGCGCGGGCCGGATTGCCTGGTGAGTGGCGGGGAACCGGTCGTCAAGCTGGTCCCCGCCGCCGAGCGCGGCCTGGGCGGACGCAACCAACAACTGGTGTTGGCCGCCCTGACGCGGCTGGAACCGCAAGGCGCCGAGGGCATTGTGGTCCTTTCCGGCGGCACCGACGGCGAAGACGGGCCGACCGACGCCGCCGGCGCCTGGCTGGATGCATCGGTCCTCACCGCGGCCCGCCAACGCGGGCTCGATCCCGCCGCTTTCCTTGGCCGCAACGACGCCTACCGCTTCTTTGAGCCCCTCGGCGTCCTGATCCGCACCGGTCCCACGCACACCAACGTTTGCGACGTCCGCGTGGTACTGGTCGATCGCGTAGAGACGCCCGGCCCGCCGCGCTGACGTCCGCCTTGCCCGCGATGGTAGACCGCTGTTCGATCGGCTCTCAGAGCGGTTATCCCTCCTTGAGTTTCTCGCCCCGAATCGGCATGGCGCACAACCGCACGCCGGTGGCGTTGCACACTGCGTTGGCGATTGCGGGGGCTACGGCGATAATCGGCGTCTCGCCGCCGCCGACCGAGGGAAGGTCGCGGCGATCCAAGAGGTGGAGGTCCAACTGGGGAACGTCCTTGAACCGCGGCACCTGGTACGTCTTGAAACTGGCGTTGAGGACCTTGCCTCCCTCGAACTCGATCGCTTCGGTCAAGGCCCCTCCCAACCCCATGACAATGCAGCCCTGGACTTGCGAGAGCAGGTTGTCGGGGTTCTGGATTGCCCCGCACTCGAAGACCTCGCAGATCCGCTCGACGACGATCCGCCCTTGCTTGCGGTCTACCTCGATCTCGACGCAAGCGGCCACGAATGAGCCTTTTTCCGTACCGCATGCCAGGCCCACGCCCCGGTTGGGCACTTTGCTGCGCGACGCGCTCTGCCCAGCCGAACCGCTTTGCCGCCTCCTCCAGCACGGCGCGGAGGCGGTCGTTGCTCAGGTGTGCCAGGCGAAACGCCAACGGATCGCTGCCGGCCGCCGCCGCCAACTCGTCCATGAACGCCTCGCGGGCAAAGTTGTTTGCCGTGGCGGCCAAGGCTCGGTACGAACTCTGCCGCAGCGGCGCGTCGGAGCCGACGAAACGGCAGTTCTTCTTGGCAACGTCATAAGGCGAATCGATCGCCGCCCCACCCGAGTTGATGTTTACGAAGTCCCATGCAACGAGCTTGCCCTGCCCGTCCAGGCCGCCGCGAATCTGGATCAGAGCCGCGGGGCGGAAGTAGGCCCAGGTGAACTCCTCCTCCCGCGACCACCGCACGCATACCGGCTTGCCGGCGGCCCGCGCCAGGCGCGCCGCTTCCACGGCCGCACTGTTGGTATGTTTTCCGCCGAAGCCTCCGCCCGAATCCGGCACGATCACGCGGACTTGCTGCCGCGGCAAACCCAGCGCCGAGGCCACTTCTCCGCACACGCCCATTGGATTCTGCGTGCCGGTCCAGACCGTGACCTTTCCTTCGTTCCATTGGGCGACCGCAGCCCGCGGCTCCATGGGGACGTGCTGGATGTAGGCCACCTCGTAACTGGCGGTGAGCGTTTTGGAGCTTTTGGCGGCGTCGGCAGCGGGCGCTTCGCCGCCCCGCGCGTGCTGCTTGAGGTGCGCAAACAACTCCTTACTCGACGGGTGGGGGGCGACCTTCCACGACGCCGTCTTGGCCGCCGCCTCCAGCGCCGCCGCGGCCGCATGGCGCGTGGGCGCGGCGAACGCGACAAACTCCCCTTCGCGCACCGCGACCACCCCCGCCATCGCCTTCGCCGCCGACAGGTCGATCGACTCCAGCGTGGCGCCGTAGCTCGGCGGCCGAAGCACTACCCCATACAACATGCCGGGGTGCACGATGTCGGAGGGAAACCGGTGCTCGCCGGTGACCAGGTCCCGCGCGTTGGGACGCGGAAGCGACGTGCCAAGCACTTTCCACGCTTCCCGCGGCGTAAGTTCCACGTTGTCGGGGATCGAACTGGCGAGGGCCTGCGCGAGATCCGGTGCCTTGGCCAGTTCGGCGTAGCTCAGCTTGCGCCGACCGTCGCGATCGGCGATCGTGCCGTCGCGGACCTCGACCGAAGCGGCATCGACACCCCACTGCTTCGCGGCCAACTCCGCGAGCAACCGCCGCGCCGTCGCCGTTGCCTTGCGGACCACCGGTATGGTCGACGGGGTGGTACGGCTGCCGGCCGTGATTCCGTCGTCGGGCACCAGATCGGTGTCGCCCATCACCAGCCGCACGCGGTCCGCCCCGACGCGTAGCTCTTCGGCAGCGGCCTGGGTGATCTGCGTGCGCGCCCCTGGCCCAGTTCGACCTTGCCCGTGAAAACGGTGAACGTGCCGTCGGGGTCGAGGTGCAGCCGGGCGCGGACCGTCGCCGCACCGCCGCGCGAGCCTCCACCTCCGCCGCGCCGTTGCGCCCATGCCTCGTCGGCGCTCACCGTGATCGACGATCCCGCGCCGAGGGTCTCCAGGAATTCCCGCCGACTCAAAGGCCCGGCGCGGCCTCACCGACAGCCTGCGCATGCAAGCATTCCGGGTCCGCCTCGACCGACTCCACGGCGACTCGCAGCACCTCGGTCACGATTGGGCATTCGCGGTGCGTCATGACTTCTTTACCTCCCCCGCCGCGCGGCGGATGGCACGGACGATCTTCGGATAGTTGTTGCAGCGGCACAGATTACCATTCATCCACTCGCGGATCTGGTCTTCCGAGGGATTGGGGTACTTTTCCAACAGCCCAATCGCGGTCACGATCATCCCGGGGGTGCAGTAGCCGCACTGCGCCGCCCCTTCCTCGAGAAAAGCTTGCTGGATCGCGTGCAGTCCTCCGCGCACCGCCAGCCCCTCGATGGTCACGATCTTCTTCCCCTCGGCCATGCCCACCGGCATCTGGCAGGAGAGCTCGCGCCGACCGTCGACCAATACGGCGCAGGCGCCGCAGCGCCCCTCTCCGCAGCCGTATTTCGTCCCCGTGAGGCCGAAGTCCTCGCGCAGGACATCCAGAAGCAATCGGGTCGGATCGGTAGAGATCGTTTTCGCCTGACCGTTTACGGTCAGTGTGATGTTCTTAGACCCGATCCCAGGACCTTTCGGGGCGCTGCTATTTTCCGGCCGCACAGGGCTGCGGCGGCCGTTCTGGGATAGGTTCTTCGACGTGGCGCTGGTAGACATGTGCGGCCCCTCGGGATCCGGTGAATGGGTTTGGCCAACGGCCTCCATTCTGCCCGCATGGCCTGCGCCCGTGCAAGCCACCCGCCCCCGTGGGGATGGCAAGGATTTCCGGCAGATGGAAGGGTGGCGATTCGGTTGATCCGGACAAGTGCCGCTTATCGAGGCAACCGCTGCGGCAACGGCCGGGTTTGGGGCTTCCGCTGGGAAGCCCTGCCGAAGAGAATGGCCCCATGCGCCTCCTGGATTTAACGCTCCCCACTCCCGCGGAAAACCTCGCGCTGGATGAGGCTCTGCTCGACGAGGCAGAGGCTGCCGGCGGCCCTCTCGAATGCCTTCGCCTTTGGCGGTCGCCGCAGCCGATCGTCGTCCTCGGGCGTTCCAGCCGTGCCGACGTGGAAGTCCGTGGCGAGGTTTGCCAGCGCGAAGGGGTTCCCGTGCTCCGCCGCACCAGCGGCGGTGCCGCCGTGGTGGCCGGGCCCGGCTGCCTGCTGTATGCCCTGGTACTGAGTTGTCGGCTCCGCGGGGAGCTCCGCCAGATCGATCGCGCCCACGAGACCGTCCTGGACCGGCTCGTCGAGGCGTTGCGCCCCCGCGTGCCGCAGCTTTGCCGCCAGGGCATCAGCGATCTGGCCGTGCGCCGCGGCGAACGGCATCTCAAGGTTTCCGGCAATAGCCTGCGATTGAAGCGCGACCATCTCCTCTACCACGGGACCTTGCTCTACGATTTTCCCTTGTCGCTCGTCGGCCGCCTGCTCGCCATGCCGCCGCGCCAGCCCGAGTATCGCCAGGGGCGGCACCACGACCATTTTCTTGCCAACCTTCCGGTGAGCGAGGGAGAGATCCGCGCGGCCTTGACGGCCATCTGGCACGCCGACGAGCCCTGGGCCGACTGGCCGCGGCAACGGACCGCGGACCTCGTGGCCACGCGTTACGGCCGCTCGGAGTGGAACCGATAGCCGCCGCGCACCGGGGCGCGCATCGATCGGGTAGTCCACGAGTCGTCTACGGGTAATCGTAGACGCGAAAGGTCTTCAGCCGCCGCGTGCCGCCCTTTTCCAGGCTTCCGCGGGAAAGCGCGTTGGACTCCAAGACCCAGGAGAACTCCGCCTCTTCCAGCCCCCAGGCGATGCCCTGCGGCGCGCATGGCGCGGAGCAGCACCAGCCCGATCCCCATCATCTGATACTCCGGGATCACGTTGGTCGACACCAGGCGCACCCGTTTGATCGCGCGGCGATTCCACAACAGGCGGAGGAAGCCGAAAGGCAGCAGCCGGCCGTCGATCCGCTTGATCCGCGGATTGTAGTCGAGCATGCCGAACATCGCCCCCACCAGCTTGCCGTCGATCTCGGCGGCCGTCGTCAGCTCCGGCACGATCAGCCATCGCAGTCCCTTGGCGATGTGGCGGATTTCGCCGGGCGTGAGCGGGCAAACTCCCCACGTCTTTTGCAACGACCGGTTGAACACGGTCAGGAACGCTTCGACGTCTTCGAGAAACCGGGAGCGGTCCAGCGTGCGCGAGCTTGACGTTGAACCGTTCGATGATCTGATCGGCGATCGGCGCCAGCTTGGTGGACGCGGTCGGCAGCATGTCCTTGAACCCGTAATACGAATACAGGTCCTGGGCCTTGCGGAACCCATAGCCCTCGATCAGCCGGGGGTAGTAGGGCGGGTTGTAGGTCATCATGAAGGTCGGCGGAGAATCGAAACCCTCGATCAAGCGTTCCCATCGTGTAGTTGATCGACGGGATTCATCGGACCGCGCAACTCGATGAATCCCACGCTCGGCCAGCCAGGCCTGCGCCGCGTCGAACAGGCCGTTGGCCACCTCCTGGTCGTCGACGGACTCGAAGAACCCGAAGAAGCCGCGCTGCTCGTTGTGAATACTCGTTGTGGACCTGGTTGACGATCGCCGCGATCCGGCCGCACACTTCGCCGCCCTTGAGCGCCAGGAAGGTCTGGACCTGGTTGCGGTCGTAGAAGGGGTGGCGGCGGTACTCGACCAGTTCCTTCTGGTCCACGCGGAGCGGCGGGACCCAGTTCGGATCGTCCGGTAGAGCTTCCAGGGAAGTCCAGGAAGAGCTTCTTGTCACGCCGCGTGGCGACGGGTCGGACCATCAGATCGGACATGGAGGCGGTCAATTCACGATCGAGACAGAACGGACACCAGGCGGCCGACTGCCGTTCAACCGCCGGCCGATTCAGACAATACTTACTGTAGCGAACTCGGCGGCGGGGAGGAAGGCGAGAGTCGGGCGATCCACCCTGCCGATCTTCGTCACTGGAAGACGATTTCGTAGCTCTTTCCGGCCTCGACCACGAGGGTTGTCGTACCGTTGGCGTTGTGCACCGTCGGCCGCGATTCGCCCTGCATCCGGACCGCCGCGACCGCATGCCCCTGGGCGCACGGATGGGGTGGCGGCCGTCGCGCGTTGCCCGGAGAATGGCCGACTGGCGCGGCCGTCTTTCCAGAACAGGTCCACCTCGACCCCGCCCCGCGCGCAGCCCCTTCACGGATCCGGTCGGCCATGCCTGCCGGGGCCAGGCCGGCAAGAGGGCGATTTCACCGGCGTGGCTCTGGAGGAGCATTTCGGCGATTCCGGCCGTGCCGCCGAAATTGCCGTCGATCTGAAAGGGCGGATGCGTGTCGAACAGGTTCGGCAGGGTGGATTTTTGCAGGAGGGCTACCAGGTTCTCGTGGGCCTTATCACCATCGCCGAGGCGCGCGAAGAAGTTGATCATCCATGCCCGGCTCCAACCCGTGTGCCCCCCTCCATGCGCCAACCGCCGATCCAGGCTCACGCGGGCCGCCTTGGCCCACTGCGGCGTTCCGTACAGGGTGATCTGCCGTCCGGGGTGCAGTGCAAAGAGGTGCGACACGTGGCGGTGCCCGGGCTCGGCCTCGTCGAAGTCCTCCCCCCACTCCATGAGTTGGCCGTGCTTGCCGATTTCCGGAGGCGCGATCCGGGCCCGCGCCGCCAGCAGTCGATCGCGGAACTCCGCGTCCTCGTTCAATGCCAGGCTGGCCTCGATCGTGTTGGTGAACAAGTCCCAAATGATCTGCCGATCCATCGCCGCGCCGATGCACACGGCGTGCTGCTTCCCGTCGGCCGTGATGAAACGGTTTTCCGGAGAGGTGGAAGGCGAGGTCACCAGCCGCCCGGCCTTGTCCTCGACGAGGTAGTCGAGATAGAAAAGGCAGCTTTCCTTCAACACCGGATAGACCTGCTTCAGGTACTCCCGGTCGCCACCAAAGGCGTAATGCTCCCAGAGGTGCTGGCAGAGCCAGGCCCCGCCCGTCGGAAAGAATCCCCAACTGGCCTCCCACCCCGGCGCGGTCCACCCCCAGACGTTGGTGATCATGTGGAACGCCCAGCCCCGAGCGTTGTAGTATGCCTTGGCCGTCATGCGGCCGGGTTCCACGAGCGAGCGCGTGAGTTCGATCAGCGGCCGGTGGCATTCCGCCAGATTGCACACCTCCGCCGGCCAGTAATTCATTTGGACGTTGATGTTCGCGTGGTAATCGGCATGCCAGGGCGGCTTCAGTCCTTCGGCCCAAATCCCTTGCAGATTGGCGGGCAAGCTGCCCGGCCGGCTCGATGAGATGAGCAGATACCGACCATACTGGAAATAGAGCGCCAAAAGCGACGGATCGCGGGGATCCTTGGCGAACGCCGAGAGCCGCTCATCCGTCGGCAGCGACTCCCGCTCGCCACTTCCGAGCTTCAGGTCGACGCGGCCGAATAACCGCTCGTGCTCCGCGGTGTGACGCCGGACCAGGTCCTCGAGCGAGCGTTTCGAGGCTTCGGCGATCTGCTGCTCGCCGAGGGCCGCCGGATCCTTGCCTCGGTAGTTCTTCGACCGGTCGAGCACGTAGTCGGTGTTGCCGGCCACCAGCAGCGTCACCTTGTCGGCCTTCTCGACGCGAAGCACGTCCGCCTTGCCCGAGATCGTTCCTCCCTGGGCAATCGCTTTGAGGTGGACCTCGAACTTCATTCCCTTGCCGCCGTCCAACACTCCGCGCATCACGAGCCGGTCCGGGGCCACGAACTCGGTCTTGGCGTCGGCCTCGCGTGAGAGCCGCGCCTCGAAGGAAACCGGGCTGGGGTGGAGGATCCCCACGACCAGCACCTGGTCGGCTGCCGAAGAAAAGACCGTCCGAGTGGCGAGTCCGTCCTTGCACTGAAACTGCGTGAGCGCCAGCGCGTGGTCGAGCAGCAGGGCTCGGCTATAGTTTTGGACCGTCTTAGAGCCGATCCCAGAACCGTGTGCCGCCCTGAAATCCTCCGGCCGCACAGGGCTCCCGCGGCAGTTCTGGGATAGGTTCTTAGAGCCGATCCCAGAACCGTGTGCCGCTCCTGCACCGTCCGGCCGCGGAAGACTCTCGTCGTGGTTCCGGGATAGGTTCTTGGGATCAGACTGAAAGCGCAGCCGCAGATCGCCCAGCGTCTGGTAGGCCCCGCGATACGCCCCTTCGAACCCACCTCCCTCGTTCGTCATGTACTTATTCGTGAGCCGCTCGGCCTCGGCGTACTTTTTCTCCGCCAGGAGGCGCCGGATCTCAGCCAGATGCTTCCAAGCCTCGGGGCGGTCGGCCGAGGGTTCCGCGCGCCGGACCAAGAACTCACCTCGTTGAGTTGCAGCCGTTCTTCCTCGATGCCGCCGAACACCATCGCCCCCAGCCGCCCGTTGCCGATCGGGAGGGCTTCGACCCATTTCTCGGCCGGCCGGCGGTACCGCAATTGCCACTGCGGTTGGGCGCCCTGCGCCGTCGCCGTCCCAAGAAGTGCCGGCACGGCCAGCGCCAGCACCGCGACCGCACGTATACGACGAATGCCTTGCTGCATGGTCACTCTCCCCCTAAGACGCCGCTCAAGGCGACTCTTGGGCCGAAGCCTTGTAGAGCCCGAACTGCGGAGCGTGGGGCAGTCGCGGCTGTCGAGGATGCGGATGCGCACGCGGCTGGCCGTGACCTCGGGGAATCGCAGCAGCCGCTTGTGGCCGATCGTGGTCGCCTCGGCGACCGGCTTCCAGTCCTGGCCGTCCCAGCGCTTCCAGCGCGAACTGCTCGACCCGCTGCCCCACGGCGATCATCTCCTGGAGCATGGCCCGATCGAAGGTGACCGGCTGGCCGAGATCGATTTCCAGCGTGGCCTGGAGCACGCCGTCCTCGGTGGTCCAGTAGGTGTCGGGCTTGCCGTCGGCGATCGCCGCGGCCGCGTGGCCGGCTGCGCGCGCTGTCGGCCTTGACCGGCTTGCCGGCGGCCAGGTTCGTCTTGAACGTCTCGTCGAGCACCGCGCGCAGTTCGCGGAGCCGGGCCACGTCGTTCTCGTGGAACAGCCCGCGGCGGTCGGGCGGGACGTTCAGCAGCAGCACCGAGTTGCGGCCGACCGAGCGGTAGTAGATGTCCAGCATGTGCGCGAGCGACTTCACCTTGTCGTCCTCGGCCGGCGTGGTAGAACCAGCCCGGGCCGGATCGAGACGTCGCACTCGGCCGGATACCACACCAACTCGCTCGGCGCCGACGAGGTACTTGCGGTTGCCCAGGTCCTTGGCCGTCTGGTCGCCGGGCCCTTTCTTGGGCAGCACGCTCCATTCGCTCTCGCGGGCCAGCCCGTCCTCGTTGCCCACCCAGCGGACGTCCGGCCCCATGCCGAAGATCACGCGCCTTGGGCTGCAGCTCGCGGACGACCTTGATGTAGCCGTCCCAGTCGTAGACCTGGCGCTTGCCGTTGGGCCCTTCGCCGCAGGCGCCGTCCCACCAGACCTCGGTGATCTCGCCGTAGTTGGTCAGCAGCTCGCGGAGCTGGTTCTTGTAGTAGTCGTTGTAGGCGTCGGAGCCGTAGGTCTTCTCGTGGCGGTCCCAGGGCGAGAGGTAGACGCCGAACTTCAGGCCCGCCTCGCGGCAGGCGTCGGACACCTCCTTGACCACGTCGCCCTTGCCGTCGCGCCACGGGCTGTTCTTCACGCTGTGCTCGGTGTACTTGCTCGGCCAGAGGCAGAAGCCGTCGTGGTGCTTGCAGGTGAGGATCAGCAGCTTCATGCCGGCCGCCTTGCAGGCCGCGGCCCACTGCTGGGCGTCGAAGGCCGTGGGGTTGAAGATCTTGGGGTCTTCCTTGCCGTCGCCCCATTCGCGGTCGGTGAAGGTGTTCACGCCGAAGTGGGCGAAGCAGGTGAACTCCAGCTCCTGCCAGGCCACCTGCTGCGGCGTGGGCGTCACGTGGGCCGCCCGGCGAAGGACTTCCACCGGCACTTCCTCGGCGGCAACCGCGGGGCCTACGAATAGCGCCAGGACGCCGAACCCGACAAATATCTTAGAGCCGATGCATGAACCACGCGCTGCCCCGGAACCACTCGGCCGCGCAAGGCCGCTCGGGTAGTTTTCAGATAGGAGCTTAGTCATTTTGCAGAACCTCCGGACGATGCCCGTGTCAGTCGTACCTCGCGCAGCCGGACCGAGGGCACTCGGCGCGGCCCCCAACCGCCGCTTGGCTCACCCTGCGCCTACGGTCCACGGCCTTCAACGTGCCTGGTCCTTCACGGGAGTCAGCGCCGATTGACGAAGACCATCACCACGCCCACCGCCATACCCCCGATGAGCCACCAGAACGCGCGCCAGTCGCCCTTGTCCAGCGTGTAGTCCACGCTCGAATAGAAGAGGAAGGCGGTCATGAGGCAGAAAAGGATCGGCGTGAGAGGGAACAGCGGCACGCGGAATGGCCGGGGGACGTCCGGCTCGAATCGCCGGAGCACGAACACCGACAGCCCGACCATCGTGAAGAACAGCCAGAACAAAGGCGCCGTGTAAGCCACGAGGTCTCCAAAAGCTCCCTGCTTCTCTCCTTCCTGGAAGCCGAAAACGACGATCACCGCCACCGTCACCGCGGCCTGAAGGCAGAGCGACCAGACCGGGGTGCCCGACCGCTCGCTCCAGCGGCCGATCGCGGCGTAGAGGGGATGCTCCTGCCCCATGGCGTAGAAGATTCGCGCCCCGGTGAAGATCTGCGCTCATCGCCCCCAGCGCCGAGATCGTAATCATCAGGCTGATCAGCTTCGACCCCGCTTCGCCGAACACCGGCTTGACGGCCGCGGCCGCCACGGCACCCGCCTTGCCGAAGCCCTCCAGACCCAACACGTGAACGAAGATCACGTTGAGCACGAGGTAGATCACCGTGACCATGCCAATGCCCAACAAGAGGCGCGAAGCATGTTTTTCTCGGGGCGGCGAACCTCGGCCCCGACGGTGGCGATTTCGCTCCAGCCGCCGTAGGTAAACAACACGAGAATCAGCGCCAATTGCACGCTGCCGCGATTGAATTCCCGATCCACCGGCGCGGCCGCCGGAACGTCCGCGGCGAACATCAGCCCCGCCACGAGGATGAACACGGGACCGGCCAGCTTCAGGATCGTCAGCACGTTCTGGGTCCATTTTCCCTCGCGCACGCCAAACACGTTGACCGCGGTCAGGATCACGACCGGCGCTGCGGCGTAGACCATCAGCGCGATCGTCTTGGCCGACGCTCCGCCCAGGCTCCAATCTTCATTCTCGGCCCAGGGAAACAGGTCATAGGCGTACTGCGCGAACACGTAGGCCAGGGCCCCGATGTTGCCCGGCCGCGTAATCCACAGCTCCGACCAGGCGAACAGGAAGCCCATGTCGCGCCCGTAGGCCCGCGTCAGATAGAAGAAATCGCCTCCCGCCCGGGGATACATCGTCGTCAGTTCCCCGTAGCACAGGGCGCCGACCAGCGACAGCACCGCGCCGGCGATCCACACCCCGAACAACCAGTTGATCGAAGGCACCAGACTGGCGATGAACGGGGTGGTCATGTAGATCCCCGTTCCCAGGATGATGCTTACGATGATCGAAGTCGTATCGAAGAGATTGAGTTGGCGCTTGGGGCTGGCCGAGGAGGCGTCAGGAGCGTCGGACATAGCGTTCACTCGGTGAATGGGGGATGGTGCCGGGTTTTGCGCAGAGTCCTGAGCAGTGTAAACCCCGACCCGGTGGTTGTCGATAACCTACGACTTGGGGCGCAAGCGACGACTTGGACCGCGTGGCCCGAGATGGTACGATGGCGGAATTCTGGGCCGCACGAGAGGCGGCCCCGCCGAATTCCCGCCGGGAGAGGAGCATGGGTAAAGAAAAGGGCTTGGAAGTTACCGGGGTGGTCACCGAGGCACTGGCCAATACGCGCTTCCGCGTGCAGTTGGAAGGCGGCCACTCGGTCATTGCCCACGTCGCCGGAAAAATGCGGAAGAATTTCATCCGCATCGTGCCGGGCGACAAAGTCACCGTCGAGCTGTCTCCTTACGATCTGACGAAGGGGCGCATTACTTACCGCGAGCGGTAAACAGAATGTCGACCGCTGCTTTTCATGCCCAGCCGCCCTCCACTCCCACCCACTCAAGGGGGGAGATCACGCGCGCCGAGTAGGGTGGTGCTACCGCGCAACGGGCTATTCTAATGCCGGCCTGATGCGTGGTTTCTCTCTCTGGCAATGCAGCTAAATGCCAGGGAGCATTCGTTCTTCTTCGTTCCCCTTCTTCGTCCCCGCGGCTCTCGTGGGACGGTCGGTTTCTAAGCCCCCTCCCGCTGTTGGGCCGGTGAGCACGCAACTCGGGGAGTTCGTTTCGTCGGCGTTGCCTGACCCTGCGGTTCGGGCTTCCGGCCGCCAGTGCCACTCCCCCGCAGTTCGCGGGTGTATTGCGCCCTTCTACGTACTGGCCATTCAGGGGGGATGTTCGTTTCCAAGATTCGCGCCGCCGAGACGAATGAGGAAACAGCGTCCTATGCAATGACACGCCAGCTCGTGCCCTACGTGGCTTGGTGCGAGTTGCTCCTGGAACGACTTTCGTGGCCTGAAATCCCGGTGGTTACACCTTTGCCCCCGCAGGGTGTCCGTAGCGGTACCGGTCGACTTGTCGGCCGGTACCGCCTTTGTTGCGCCGGAACCGCTTTGGGCTGGAGCATGCTCGCGAGCCACTGCCCTATTCCGGCCCTGGCTTTGCTTGTAGACTTGGTGGACTTTCGCTGGCAAGAGTTTCCCGGCTCGAGTCCCGCCCAGCTCGCGGACACGCGGAGAGGACAACACCGGACCCAACCCTAACTTGCACAAAGGAGAGCGAATCGTGAGAAGGACCCTTGTTTCGGCGCTGGCCCTCCTGACCTTGGCCGTTATGGCGCAGGCGGTGCCGCGCGCGACCGCTGCGGAAGGAACGTCCAAAGAGGGGCAGCCTTTCGTGACCGTCGTCTTTGCGGGCTACAACGAGCTCGTCCAGGACGTTCGCTTGATCGCGAAACTCGGCGGGACCGAGGATCTCGTGGGCATGCTGGAGCAGCAGCTCCAAGCCGTCGTTGGCGAAGAGGCCCTCAAAGCGATCGACAAGTCCAAGCCCTGGGGCGTAACGGTCAAGAGTGAAGGAGGCGGCGTGCAAGTCCAGGGCTTCCTCCCCATCACGAACGTGAAAGCCTTAACCAGTGCCCTCGAGAAGGTGAACCTCTCCGCCGAGGAGGCCGGTGAAGGCCTCTGGCAGGTCAACGCCCCGCCGGGATCGGTTTTCGTCAAACAACTGCCCGGCGGCTGGGCCGCGGTGGCCCAGAATAAGAACGACCTGGCCAAGATTGCCGTTCCCGAGCAGCTCCTGACCGAGTTGAGCAAGAAGTATTTGCTGGCCGTCAACCTGGCCGTCAAGAACGTTCCCGACGCGCTTCGCGACCAACTTCTCGGCTTCCTCCAATTCGGCATGCAGATGGGCATGCAACCGATGAAGGGTGAGAGCCAGGATGCCTTTGCCGCGCAAGAAGGCCGCGGAACAGGCCGTCGAGCAACTCACCAAGATGGCCAAGGAGCTGGATAGCCTGCTCGTGGGCTTGTCCGTCGACGACAAGACCACGACCGCCTTTCTGGACTATGTGGTCACCGCGCTGCCCGGCACCGACAGCGCCAAGAAGATGGCCCAGGCCGCCGACCTGAAGAGCAACTTCGCCGGTTTGATCCAGTCCAATGCCACGTCCAGTCTCCAGTTCACGGGCAAGATCGAGCAGGTGGAAGTCGCCCAGGCCAAGACCAGCCTCGCCTCGGTGCGGAGCAACGTGATGGGCGAGCTCGAAAAGCAAGGTCTTGCCGAGGAAGACGCGAAGAAGGCCAAACTGCTCGTGGGTGAGCTCATGGACGTTCTCGAGAAGACCTTGGAGAGCGGCACGGTCGACGGAGCCGCCAGCTTCAGCCTCGAGCCGAAGAAGTCACTACTGGTCGCCGGCGGCCACGTTGCCGAAGGCGCCAAGCTCGAAGCCGCAGCGAAGCAACTCGTCGAACTCGTGGCCAAGGATGAGCCCGATCTGGCCAAGGCCGTCAAGCTCAACGCCGAAGAGCACGGCGGAGTTAAGTTCCACGTGTTTTCCGCTCCGGCCGCGCAACTCGGAGACGCCGCCGAGGGGCTTTCCCAAATCTTCGGCGAGAAGGTCACGCTCATCCTCGGGACCTCCGCGGACAGCGTCTATCTGGCCGCCGGCTCCGATCCGGCCTCGGCGCTGAAGCAGGCCATCGATCAGGCCAAGTCCAAAGCGGGCATGAGCGTTCCCCCCGCACGGTTCGTGGTTTCCGCCACGCCCGTCGCCCGATTCGTCGCCAGCGTCGCCAAGGCCGACGCCAAGGAAAAGGTCGGCGAAGTGGTGAAAATCCTCGAAAGTGTGCCTGGCAAGGATCAGATTCAGGTCAACGTGACCGTAATTCCCAACGGCGCCCAGACGCAACTGCTGCTCCAGGAAGGGATTCTCAAGACGCTGGGCAGCCTGCCCAAGCTCGCGAAGTGAGCTGACCGCATCGGAATGCCGAAAACCACCGGATGCCGGCGCACGCATCGTACGTGCGCCGGCATCTTTTGTTGATGGGTGCTCGCCCTGAACTTGAATGCTGCGGCAGGGGATCTCAATCGCTGAGTTGCTCAGGCCGCGCGGGACGGCCCACCCCATGCGGTGTGCCGCCCCGCCGCGAACCTAGCCCGACGCGCGATTGTCTCTACCGCTGTCTGTACCGCGAAGCGCGGCGCGTGACACACTCCTTCTCAATCCCCTGCCCATCCGCTATGGTGGCGGGATAGACCCCTTCTTCCGCCGCCTCCGGACCTTTGCCATGCCCACCAAGCCCGACTTTCCCGCCGTTCGGACCCACCTGGCCGCCTTGCCCGTAGCCGAACTGGCCAGCCACTTCGGCACGCCCTTCTTCCTCTACGATGCGGCGACGATCGTCGAGCGTCTCGAGGATCTACGGGCTTTCGACGTGGTCCGCTACGCCCAGAAGGCCTGCTCGAATCTGGCCATTCTCGACCTGCTGCGCCGCCACGGGGCCCTGGTCGATACGGTCAGTGCCTTCGAGGTCCGCCGCGCGTTGGCGGCCGGTTATCAGCCCCAAGGGGATCCGCCGCCCGTCGTCTATACCGCCGACATCTTCGACGCCGCGTCGTTGGAGCTGGTGCTCGAGAAGAATATCCACGTCAATTGCGGCTCGCCCGACATGATCGACCAGTACGGCTGCCGCGCCCCGGGCCGCGAGATCACGCTCCGCATCAATCCCGGCTTTGGGCACGGCCACAGCCGCAAGACGAACACCGGCGGTGACCATTCCAAGCACGGCATCTGGCACGAGCAGCTCGCCCAATGCCTGGTCGACGCCGACCACCACGGGCTGGGCGTCACCGGCCTGCACATGCACATCGGATCGGGCACCGACCTGGAACACCTCGCCGGAGTCTGCACTGCCATGGAAAAGGCCGCCTCGGTCGTCGGGCGCAACCTGCGCGTCGATCAGTGCCGGCGGCGGACTGCCGATTCCCTACCGCGAGGATCAGTCCTACGTCGACCTCGACAAGTATTTCCAGCTCTGGGACCAGACACGCAAGCGCCTCGAGCAGAAGTTCGGTCATCCCCTCCGCGTGGAAATCGAGCCCGGCCGCTACCTCGTCGCCGAAAGCGGTTCGCTCGTCACCCAAGTCCGCGCCGTGAAAAAGCAGGGCGACAATCTCTTCTACCTGGTCGATGCCGGTTTCAACAACCTCGCGCGGCCGATCCTCTACGGCGCCTACCATCCTATCTCCGTCGTCCCCGCCGACGGCGATGCCCACCGGCCCATGGTCGAGGCCGTCGTCGGAGGACCGCTCTGTGAGTCGGGCGACATCTTCACCCAGGAAGAAGGAGGCTTCGTCGCCAAACGCCGCCTCCCCCAGGCCGCGGTCGGCGACTACCTGGTGATCGAACGCGCCGGCGCCTACGGCTTCGTCATGGGTTCCAATTACAACTCGAAGCCCCTGGCCGCCGAAGCCTTGGTGGTCGATGGCCATGCCCACCTCATCCGCGCGCCAGACCTTCGAAGACCTCGTGCGCGGCGAATCCATCCCTGGCCGAACGGATTGAGGACTGCGTTGTTGGTGGAACCGTTCGAGGCTTTTTGCGCGGAGACCCCGGGCGGTGCGTTGGGCGCCCAGGTTCTATCGAGCAGCGCAAGCCTCAAGAGAGCGTCCAAGGTGCCCGGTACGGCCGGTCGACCCACTTGGCGGCCTCGGGGTCGTCGACGACCTGCTCCTTGACCGGATCCCAGCGGATCTTCCGCCCCAGGATGCGCAAATATTCGCCAGGTGGCAGGCCGTCGCCGATCGGTGGCCGATCTCCACGTCGCAGATCGGCAGCTTTCCGCTCGCGATGCACTCGAGCCAGTTGTCGTGGTGGTTCGCACTGCGGTACAAGCGGACGTCCTGGGGGCCGACTTCCTCCTTGACGATCTCCTCGGGTTGACTGGAGAGTTTGCCGCGCGTGACGAAGATCGTCCCCTGTTCGCCCAAGAACGTGGTGCCGCCGCGGAATTTCTGCCCGATGCGGACCTTCACGCCGTTGGCATACGTATGGGTGATGTTGTAGGTAGCGGGCACCGTGAATCGCTTTTCGGGATCGAAGGTCGCCGTTCCCTCGGTCTCGACCGGGCCCGAATCGTCCATGCCCAGGCCCCAGTGCGCGATGTCCAAGTGATGCGCGCCCCAGTTGGTCATCTGCCCGCCCGAGTAGTCGAGCCAGAAGCGAAAATTGTAGTGCACGCGTTTTTCGTTGTAGGGGCGCCAGGGCGGCGGGCCCAAGCCAGAAATCGTAGTCGAGCCATTTCGGCGGCTCGCCGTCGGGCCCCAGCGCGCCGGGATGGTTGCATCCGGGGATCCCGACGTCGACCGTCTTGATCTTGCCGATCTTCCCCGAGCGGACGAGCTCGCACGCCGTGCGGAAATTGTCGGCGGAGCGCTGCTGGGAACCGGTTTGCACGATCACGCGGTTGGTCCGCGCCGCAGCCACCATCTCGCGCCCCTCGGCAATCGAAAGCGTCAGCGGCTTCTCGCAGTAGACGTGCTTGCCCGCCTCGCACGCGCGACCACGGTCGGCAGCGCGTGCCAGTGGTCCGGGGTCGAAACCACCACGGCGTCGATGTCCTTGCGCTGGAGAAGCTTGCGGAAGTCGCCGAAGACGTCGCACTTGCCGCGGGTTTCGGCCACAAGCTTCTGCGCCTCGGCCGCGCGCTGCTCGTCGACGTCGCACACGGCGATCGCATGCGTTTTCAGCCGCTTCAGGTTGCTGGTTCCCTGCCCGCCCACTCCGATGTGCCCCGTGAGCATCTTCGCATTGGCTCCGAAGGCTTGCGCCGGTACGAGATAGGGCAGGGCCCACGCGGCCCCCGCTCCAGCAAGCAGGCGACGACGGCTAACTTGGAATGGACGTGCAGCGCGCATGATTGCCGATCTCCTCAACGACAAAAGGACCTTCGAGCCAACCGAGGCCGGCGGTTCGGAAGCGGGACCCAAACAGAATCTTCGCACCGTCTCCACCGCGAGCACAGCCGCGATCACAAGGGAGGCGTAGGGTCGATCCCTTGGGCACCGGCCCCTGGGACGTGTATTCTAGTCGGGGGACCTTCATCTCGCACCCATCGCCGCTTGCCGGAGCAATCGAACCTGACGGATTCGGCTTTGGCTGGCGAGCGCGGCAGCGCGGCGCGTGGGGTCACAAGGCTGCAAATTGAGCACAAATACTCCAGTCTATTTACGCACCCCCTCGATGGCGGGTCACAAAGACGCTGATTTCACTATTTTGGTTAGAACCAAGCTTGCAATTGGCGGCCGCTAGACTACAACATAAGCCAGCAAGCTTGGACACCAGTTCTGCGGGTGGAGTCGCGGCCTGCGACTCTACCTCCCCCCGAAGACCCTCGTTTTCCCCCCCAAGTCCTTCATCAATTCGTTTCTTGTAGGGAGCTCGCCATGCGCTCTAAATTTCGTGGTTTCACTCTGGTCGAGTTGTTGGTCGTGATTGCGATCATCGGTATCCTCATCGCGCTGCTCTTGCCCGCCGTACAAGCGGCGCGAAGCAGCGCGGCGCTCTCAGTGCACGAATAACCTGAAACAGATTGGGTTAGCGCTGCACAACTACGAATCGGCGAATAACGTTTTGCCCCCGGGAGGAATTAACGGAACTGGCGCAAACAACGCGTCAACGCTCGCACTCTTCCTTCCGCAAGTGGAACAATCGAACGCCTATTCCGTGTTTGACTTCCGATTCGACATCAACTCCCATGCGAACAATCTCGCCGCACGGCAACAAAAGATGGCAGTATTCTCCTGTCCGTCCCAGCCCCCCATGAAACCGTTTCTCTTGCCGCCCTCGCAATGCCCCGACGGCTGCGGAACCACAAACTACGTGCAAAGCCTGGGAGGGAACGCCAACTACAACTCCACCGACTACAAGACCCGAGGCCCCTTCGGCCGAAGCCGAGGAGCTGCCTTCCGCGACATCGCCGATGGGCTGAGCAATACGGGCCTCTTCGGCGAGATCCGGCTCGGCCCCGCCGGTGGTTCCCCCACGACAGGCCCCATTCCCGCCGGGGACGCCAACGACTTTAACGTAGCAACGCTTGTTGCCTATGGCAGTTGGGATGCCAGCCCCACGGGCGACACGATCGCCATTCCCGAGTGCGAGAACCGGGGGACGAAAGCCTTTCTCTATCGTGGGAAGCAGTACTACCGCGCGATCGTGGGGGCCACCTATTACTCGCATACGCTCACGCCCAATTCGAAGTACCGCGATTGCATTCGCGACGTGGGGTTCGATCGCGGCCATCTGGCCACGCGAAGCTTCCATCCTGGCGGGACAAACATCTGCTTAGCCGATGGTTCCGTCCGCTTTGCCACCGACTCCATCGACATGATCCTCTGGCGCTCCGTGGGAAGCATCAGCGGAGGAGAACCCACGGGCACGTGGTAACGTGTACTCCGCAGGGGACACGCCGGCATGCCGGCGTGTCCCCTCGCGGTTCGCGCACGCCGACTGGCACGGCAATTCTTTGGCGACGATGGCTGTTCTTTGCGACTCTTGGAAGGGGGAGGATCATATTATGTCAACCAGTCTTCGATGGATGCTGTTATTGCTGGTCGTGGTCGTTGCGGGTTGTGACTCCACGGTCGGTCCGGTCGCGGATATTGAAAAGGTCGCCCCCGTCTCGGGAACGCTGACCTACAAGGGAAAAGCGATTGAAGGCTATCAGGTGACGCTGTATCCCGCCGACGGACGCCGAGTCGCCACCGGCGTGACCGACGCGCAGGGGAAGTTCACGATGGGGACGAACCGCCCCGGGGACGGGGCCCCGCCTGGCATACACAAGGTCTCGGTCATGTGGGTTGGCCCTGGGTCAACCGACGCGGCGGGCCAGGAGCAAATCATCGACAATCCTGCGTTGCTCCCCAAGCCGCCGGTCAAACTTCCCGCGAAGTACGGCAACCCCGATACCTCGGCTCTCACGCAGGAGGTGCCCAAGGAGGGACTCAAGGACCTCGCGATCGACCTGAAGTAAACGGCCCTCACCTGGAAGGCGAGGGCTTGGAAGATTCGGGATGGGCTTCGGACCGAAAGTCGTTTGCTCACCCCGGTGGTTCGATTCGGGATCCTTCGTCGTCGGCGGAGGGTTTGGGCGCTGGCAGGCGAATGCGCTGATCGCGCCCACTCGACCGGTCAGAGCCGCCATCCGGGCGGCGTGCCGCTTTCGTTTTGCGACGGCTCCGACCGCTTCGTCGCTCAAAGCATCGACGTCTGGCGATTCGCCAAGTACCGCGCACGGCAGAGAGCCGGTCAAGGACTTCCAGATCTTCGTGTCCCGTCCACGGTCTTCTGAGCTGTGAGAGAACAATTCGGGGCACTCGTTTTGCGCGCTCTGCCCGGACGGATGCTTCTGGGCGTTGGTGCCGCTTCCGGGAAGTTCTTTTCTGCAAGCGGCACCCCATCGACTTCCCATCGCTTGCCGCGTCATTACACCGGCCGGATGATCTCAGGGCTGGAAATCTGGGAAGAGTCTGTCACTCCGCCCGGCTGCACCCCCCTCCAGACGTCAGTTTCTTCCCAAGATTAACCCCTATTTCTGGCCATACCGCTTGCAATCTGCACCGGGGGTACTAAAAATAAGCCCTGGATTCTGAATAGACAGGATCGCGATGGCTTTGCCTGGTGCCGAGGAGTCTTCTTCCAGGTTCGACCCGCCGAGCGCGAGGCGCCATCGGGGTCCTGCTCTTGCCGGAATGGGGCGGCCGACGCGGCCGCACACGCGCACGCTCGGCCAGGAGGGTCGAATCGCAATCTTAAACGGGAGGATTCCATGATTTGTCGACGTGTCGCGGCGTTTGCTTTCGGTCTCGTTGGCCTCAGTCTCGCCCTAGGGTGCGGTACGCAGGATCCGCTCAAGCGCCAAGCCCTGTCGGGCACGGTCAGTCTGGACGGGACGCCCGTGGAGCAGGGAAGCATCTCCTTCCAGCCCACCAACCAGGGGCAAACCCAGAGTGGCGCGGTAGTCACCAAGGGTAAATACACCGTACCCAAAAATAAGGGTTTGCCGGCGGGGACGTACCGCGTGGTGATCAATGCGATCGCCCCCGGTTCCGGCGGCGAGTTGCCCGAGGGAGGTATGCCGGGCGATCCCCTTCCCTCGGCTAAGGAATTGATCCCGCCCGAGTGGAATATCAAGAGCAAACTCGATCGAGGTTACCAACGGAGGCGCGAACACGTTCAACTTCGACATCAGTTCCACGAAGAAGTAAGCGGTGAAGTAAGCCGCGGAGTCGAGCCATGCGACTCCGCGTTCGCCGGATGTTCCTCATCAAAATCGTCTCTTGAAAGGGAACTTGCCATGCGATCCAGATTTCGCGGTTTCACTTTGGTCGAGTTGTTGGTGGTGATTGCGATCATCGGCATCCTCATCGCATTGCTGTTGCCCGCCGTGCAAGCGGCGCGCGAAGCGGCCCGCCGCAGTCAGTGCTCCAACAACCTCAAGCAGATCAGTCTCGGCATCCACAACTACGCCGACACGCAGAAGGCATTCCCAGCCGGAGCCTACCACTGCTGCTACGGCACCTGGCTGATCGCCCTGCTCCCCTACATCGAGCAGCAGAACCTCTTCGACAAGTACATTATGTTCGGCGGCTTCGAGCACTACGGCACGGCGCTGTCGACAACCTACTCGAACGCCAAGAATCTTCCGGTCACCAAGACGCAAGTTCCCGCCTACACGTGCCCGAGCGATTTCGTCTCCGCCGCTCCCAACGTCTACAGCGGAATCACCTTCCACAACTACGTGGGGAACTACGGCAATACGACGCGCGGCCGTATCTCTCCTTTCAACGGCGTGAAGTGGAAGGGCGCCCCCTTCCTCCAGATCGACTCGCCGACCAAACCGCTGCCCAACAATGATACCGATGGCAAGTTTCCCTCGGTCGTCGTGTTTGATGGCGTTTCCGACGGCCTGAGCAATACCCTGCTCTTCTCCGAGACCGTCCAAGGTTTCGCCGGGGACCTCCGCGGCTTCGCCTGGTGGAGCGGCGGGTGCCACTTCGAGACCTTCCTCTCGCCCAATTCCTCCGCCCCCGACGTCGTCGAAAGCCCCGGCTACTGCAAACCCGCGGATCCCCGCAATCCCCCGTGCACCGGCCGTGTCGCGGGGACCAACCCCGAGTCCATCGCGGCCCGCAGCCGCCACCCCGGCGGAGTGCAAGCCTCGCTCTGCGACGGATCGGTACGCTTCGTGACCGATGCCATCAACCTCGACCTGGTGGCGCTTCCTCAGTACCACGCGCGGCAGCGAACCCACGCAGAACTTCTGAAGACGATCGAAGTCTGGTCCGGCGTTTTTCCAAGTCAGCAAAGCCTATTCTCGCCCTATAAAGGAGTCAGCCATGTCGTCCTCCCGGCGCGGTTTCACGCTCGTGGAGCTGTTGGTGGTGATCGCGATCATCGGCATCCTCATCGCGCTGCTCTTGCCCGCCGTGCAAGCGGCCCGCGAGGCCGCCCGCCGCAGTACAGTGCACCAACAACCTCAAGCAGATCGGCCTCGGCATCCACAACTACCTCGACATCCAGAAAGCCTTCCCCGCCGGCTCTTACGCCTGCTGCTGGGGCACCTGGTTGGTCGGCAATCTCCCTTACATCGAACAGAACAATCTCTTCGCCAACTACAAGGACTTCGGCTGGATGGGGCCTCCCGACACTCCCGAAGGCCGCCGCTACGGCCATGCCGACAACCAGCCGGTCACCAAAAAACAGGTCCCCACGTACACCTGCCCCAGCGACACCGTCCAGGCAACTTCCTCGATCTACGGCGGAATCACGTTCCACAACTACGTCGGCAACTTCGGCAATACGGCGAAGAATCGCGTCGCCACGCTGGGCACGAATTCCAGCGGCGGTCCCAACAAGTTTGCCGGCGCTGCCTTCATTCACCTCGCCAACAAGAATGCGGCTTTGCAGGTGATGCGTCTCCAGGACATGATGGACGGTCTGAGCAACACGCTGCTGTTCTCGGAAACCGTTCAGGGGGCCAACGGCGACCTCCGCG
The DNA here is from genome assembly GCA_963736495.1 of Pirellulales bacterium. GTDB lineage: Bacteria > Planctomycetota > Planctomycetia > Pirellulales > Thermoguttaceae > CAVTPL01. The sequence continues at coordinate 859,205 of CAVTPL010000007.1, forward strand.
GCTTCGCCTGGTGGCATGGAGGAGCGCACTTTGAAACCTATCTGGCTCCCAACTCATCGGAACCGGACATGGTGGAGGCGGCCTACGCCTGCAAACCCGGCGTGCCCAATCCCCCCTGCGCCACCGCCACCTCCGCGCTGCCGGAATGCATCGCCGCGCGCAGCCGCCATCCGGGCGGCGTGCAGGTTGCGCTTTGCGATGGCTCCGGCCGCTTCGTCTCTGAAAGCATCAACATCGACGTCTGGCGATTCTCCAGCACCGCATACGGCAAAGAGCCCAACAAAAACTTTTAGAGCCGGTCCCAGAACCTTTGGGCGCTACCGGATTCCCCGGCCGCGGACCGTTTTCCTGGTAGTTCTGGGATAGGTTCTTAGAGCCGATCCCAGAACCTTGGGAGGTACCACGCTTCTCCGGCCGCACAGGGCTCCAGTGGCAGTTCTGGGATAGGTTCTTGGAGCCGGCCCCAGAACCTTTGGAAGTGCCACGATTTTCCGGCCGCACAGCGCCGCAAGCGGCAGTCCTGGGATCGCCGCTTTTCTCTTGTGCCCGGATCGCCGCATTTGCGCAATAACGTCCGCTTGACCCTTCCGTCGCGCCTCCCAGGCTTGCCCTCCGCGGTCGGTCGCGACGAAGGCGCCCGCGCCGCGGCGGCGGCCACGGAGCGGCGACAAAAAGATTGCACTTCCCTTGGGCTCGGGATACCATCAGTGGGTGGGAAGAATGTGGCCCGGGAAGATCGCGGCGGAAAAACGGTCCGGGCATCCACGGCCGAGTTTTCTTGGGCCGTCCAACTCCGACGCCGTCGCCATCTCTGGGATCGGCTCGAAGAACTCTTCCCGCCGGGAACGAGCCCCATGAACGCTGTCGCGGTTCGCGAAACCTGGATCGAAGGCCTGCTGGCCGGGCTGGGTTGCATTCTCGTCGGACTCGTCTACCCGATCCTCGATCTCCAGAACCTCTTCGGACGCGCCGCGCTGGGGTCGTGGTTCTGTCTGGCGGGCGTGGTCCTCGTCGCCATGTGGCTGGTCGACCGCCGTGCCGGCACGGTCGGACTGGCCGTGACTCGGGAAGGATTGTGGTGGAAACGGGGCGACTGGGCGTTGAACCCGCGCCGGACCGTCCTGCCCTGGGAGCATATCGCCGCCTCCGAACTGGTTCGCTGGACCGAAGAGGGCACGCTGCGCCAAGGCATCCTCCTGCACCTGCATCCCTGGGCCCCCAATCCGCTTGCGGCCGAGGAAATCGACGCGATCTTCGACCGCCTCGGCGAGAACCTCCGCACCGGGGAAGACGACAATCTCGTGTTGCTCTACCATAGTCGTTGGCGTTGGGACCCGGCCCAAACCCTCGCCACCATCGACCTCGCATTGCGCGAGCCCGCGCTTCGCGAACAATGGTGAAGCGCCGCGGTCCGCACTCGTTTCCTTATCAAGTCCTGCATTGCTCGTAGAACAGGAGGTAACCGTTCACGGCGGGAGGAAGGGAAGGGGACAGCTCCCGAGTTTTCGGTCAGGTGGCTGTTGTGATGACGGAGCCTTGCGGCCGAAAAATGGACCAGTCCCCGGCTGGCCTGTGAACGGTTACGAACAGGAACGACCCACGGGAGCTCGGTTCCCCGGGACAGAAAGCTTCGAACGGTTTCACCATCAACAACAGCCTCAAGAAGATTCGGAGAATGCGATGATCGCGCGAACCCTCGGCGTCGTTGTGGCAGTCTTGCTGGCGGCCGGCGCGCTGGCCGCCCCACCCAAGCCGGTCTTCGAGGATCGCTTTGAAGGCCGCCTCGCCGAGGGCTGGAAATGGATACGCGAAGACAGCGCGGCCTGGCGCCTCGCGGAGGGCGGGCTGGAAGTGCGTCTTCAGCCGGGCGACGCCGGTACCGTCAAGAACGCCTTGGTCCGCCGCGCCCCCGACCGTTCCCAGGGAAAATACGCCGTCGGCGTGGTCCTCACCAGCCTCGCCCCGCCCACGCGCCAGTACGAGCAGGCCGGCATCACCTGGTACCATGCGGGCAAGCCGGTCTTCAAGCTCGTCAAAGAGCTCGTCGACGGCCAGTTGTGCATCATCCCCGGCAAGAAGCCGATGACGGTGGGGAAAGTAGAGCTTCGACTGGTGGTCACCGCCGACACCTGGACCGCGCAGTATCGCCCCAACGCCGAAGGGGAGTTCCAGACGGCCGCCAGCGGAACGCTTCCCCCGCCCGGCGAAGATGAAGTCAGCCTGCAAGGCTACCACGGCCCGGCCGACGCCGAACACTGGGTCCGCTTCGACGACTTCCGCGTCGAGAAGCTGCCCGACTGACCGACCGCGAAATCACTTGCACCAAGCCAGCGCCTCGGCGGTCGATCGCCGAAGTCTCGCCGCGCGCGCTCCTTCGGCTCCCACGGGCGATGGCGGCGGGACGCGCCGGTGCCCTCGCGGCTTTAGGCCGCCAGGATCTGGTGCTGGGCCTCCTCGAAGAGGTTGATCGTCCGTAGCGTGTTCCCCTGCGCGTCGTGAAAGCGGATGATCCCTTCTTCGACGAGCCACACCGCCTTGAGCGATTCGACGCGGTAACTGCGCGCGAGGCACTTGCCCTCGGTGACGAAGGCGGTTTCTCGAAGGCGGAACACGCTGGGCATCGCTGCGCCTAACTCAACGAAGGTCCGCGCGACCAGTCGTTTGACATCCCGGGATTTGGGGCGCACCGTCATGACGCAACCTCCTGTTGCACGAGCGGCATCCTGCCGTGGTCGATGATCGCCAGAATGTACTCCCAACTCGCCCCGGCGTGAAGCCGAGTTTTCCCGCCGTGCCAGCACTGCTAGCATGGCGATCCCCCGGGAACCGCCGCGAGCCTAAGAACCGATCCCAGAACGGCCGCTGGAGCCCGGTGCGGCCGGAGAAGCGTGGCACCTGCCAAGGTTTTGGGATCGGCTCAAAGAATCTATCCCAGAACTGCCGCCGCGGCTCTGTGCGGGCGGAAAATCGCAGCACCTCCCAAGGTTCTCGGATCGGCTCTAAAGCCCTCTTCGCGCGGCCCTCGGGCACGCCAAGGGCTTCACTCTTCGGTGACCAGCTTGTCGTAGAATTCGACGTAGTTGTCGCGCTGCTCGCCCGCTCGGGCCGCCATCGCACTGCGCGGGTGCTGGTTCAGCTGGCCGGTGATGTTGTACTGCACGTAGGGGCCCCACTCCACCTTGCGGCTCAGCGGCAGCAGGTGATCCTGGAGGCACTTGTAGATCGGGCGGATCTTGAACTTCGGATTGCGGAGGAAGCCGATCAGCAGTTCCATCGGGCAGTTGCCCGCCCCGCGTCCCAAGCCCGGCCATCGTGGCGTCGACGCGGTTGGCGCCGTGGATGATCGCCTCGATCGTGTTGGCAAAGGCCAGCTGCTGGTTGTTGTGGGCGTGGATGCCCACCTGCTTGCCCGTCGGCTTGCGCGTACTCGAGATACTTCTTCACGAGCCGCTCGATCTGCTCGGCATAGAGCGAGCCGAAGCTGTCGACGACCACGATCGTGCTCGCCGGCGTCTCGGCCGACCAGCTCCAGCGCCTGCTCGATCTCCACCTCGGTCGCGCGCGAGACCGCCATCAGGTTGGCCGACACCTCGTAGCCCTTCTCGTGCGCGTCGTGGATCATGTCGACCGCTTCGGGCACCTGGTTCACGTAGAACGCGACGCGGATCATGTCGAGCGACGCTGTGCTTCTTCGGCAGGATGTCCGTCTGCCAGTCGGACTTGCCGGCGTCGGCCATCACGGAGAGCTTCAGCGGCGTGGGATTGTCGCCGACGATGCGGCGGATGTCATCCTCGTCGCAGAACTTCCAGGCGCCGAACTGGTCGCGCGCGAAGATCTTCTTGGAGGCCTTGTAGCCCATCTCCATGTAGTCGACGCCCGCCTCCACGCACGTCTCGTAGATCGCCGGACGAACCCGTCTTCGAACGTGTGATCGTTGATCAGGCCTCCGTCGCGGACCGTGCAGTCGAGGACCTTCAATTCAGGGCGATACGTGATCCACGGAGCGGTCACAACAGACTCCTTGACAACAGGGGCGAACGTCCGACAGGCAACATGCAAATATACATTGTTTTCCCTGGAGCCCCACCTGTCAACGAATGCCGGACCGTGCGGGCCGTAGGGAGAACAACGATTCCGCAGCGCCCCCGCCCTCGTGGAAAGACCCTCCCGTGCCCCTCCCTTCCGCACGATCTCCCCCGCGGCCAACAGACCGGGCCCGCACCCCTGCATTCGCCGGTTGCATCGCTTAGCGTCCCGGGTTATGGTAAGCGGGATTGATTGCCCATGAATTGAGCTCAAGCGAGAGGAGTTCGGCTATGCGCCAACACGACGAAGCCCATCAGCATGATCACGATACGCCCGCGCGCCCACTGCTGCCCCTGCGGTCACGGCCCCCAGCCGGACGATCTCAGCCGCCGCGGTTTCCTCGGTGGGATGGGGGCGGCCACGCTCGGCCGGGATCGCGCTCACCGGACTCTCCTGGTCGGCCCTTTCGGCCGGCGAGCCTGAGGTGCCCGCCGCGCCCCGGCGCAAACCGCTGGTGGTCAAGCCGGTGTTTCTCTACAAGACGTACACGCGTCGGCCCGCAAACGAGCTGGCGCGAGTGGGGCGGCATCCAGACGCAGCAGGACGTCGAGCAGGAAATCGCCCGCATCAAGGGGGACCTGGAGAAGCTCCAGGCCACGGCCGATTTCCCCCTCGAGTTCCTGCCGCTGGCCACCCTCACCAGCGCGAAGCAGCTCAAGGACGTGGCCGACGTCGCTTCGGCCGACGCCTTCCTCGTCTTCGCCGCCAACGGCGATCTGCAGGGCGTCACCGACTTCGGCAAGCCGGCCATTCTCTTCATCCGCCACAAGTCGGGCCCGCTCTACCTGTGGTATGAGATCGTCAGCCCCCGCTATCTCCGCCAGCACACCGACGAGCTGAAGCTCATCGGCCTGAAGGACGAAGACGTCGTGGTCGACAACTACGACGAGGTGCTCTGGCGGCTCCGCGGCCTGTGCGGACTGGCCAATACCATGGGCACCAAGATCCTGTGCATCGGCGGACCCGGCGGTTGGGCCCAGCCGGCCAAGCGTCGTGCCCGATCTGGTCGCAGAAGCTCTGGAAGATCGACATCCAGACCGTCTCCTACGACGAGCTGGGCAAGTTGATCGCCGCGGCCCGCGCAAGACCAAGCGACCGTGGCCCTGGCCAAGAGCGCGCCGCCGAGTACCTGAAGATGCCCGGCACGACGCTGGAAACCGAACGCAAGTTCGTCGAAAACGCGTTCCTCCTCGACCAGGTCTTCCGCAAGCTGATGGCCAAGGCCAACTGCCGCGCGATCACGATCAACGGCTGCATGGGCACGATCATGCCCATGGCCGAAACCTCCGCCTGCCTGGCGCTCAGCACGCTCAACGACGACGGCTACCTCGCCTTCTGCGAATCGGACTTCGTGGTGATTCCCTCCGGCATGCTGCTGGCAACGGCATCTCCGGCAAGCCCATCTTCCTCAACGACCCCACCTACCCGCACGACGGCATCATCACCCTGGCCCACTGCACCGGCCCGCGCAAGATGGACGGCAAGACCGCTCGAGCCGGTCCGGATGCTCACCCACTTCGAGTCCGACTACGGCGCCTCGCCCAAGGTCGAGATGCGGCAAGGGCAGATCACGACGAACATCGCGCCCGACTTCAAGTCGCGAGCGCTGGGTGGGCCTGCTGGGCGAAATCGTCGACGCGCCCGTTCCTGCCCATCTGCCGCTGCCAGATCGACATCAAGTTCAACTGCTCCAGCCAACTGCTGGCCGAACGCATGCCCGGCTTCCACTGGATGACCGTCTACGGCGACTACACCAAGGAACTCGGCTACGCCCTGCGCCGCGTCGGTATCAAGTGGGAACTGCTCGGCTGAACCGTGCACACGGGAAACGGGGGGCGAGGCGTTTCGCACCGCGCAAGCGAGTCCGAAACTCTCGCCCCCGCCTTCTCCCGCCAAAACATGATCTTCTACTGCCTTCGGCACGGAGAGAGCACGCATAACGCGGAGGGAAGGCTCCAGGGGCAATCCGATGCCCCGGCCCTTTCCGAACTGGGTCGTCGCCAAAGCGAGGCGGCCGCCGAAATGCTGGCCACGTTTCCCATCGAGGCCGTCTTCGCCAGCCCGCTGCGCCGCGCGCACCAGACCGCCCAGATCATTGCCGCGCGGCTGGGGCTCGACGTCCGCACCGACGCGCGATTGATGGAAATCCACGTCGGCCTGTTCCAGGACCGGCTCCGAAGCGACGTCGAAAGGCTTTATCCCCAGGAGCTGGCGCGCTGGCTATCCGGCGACCCCGGCTACCGTCTGCCGGGCGGCGAGTCGCGCAGCGATCTGGCCCGCCGCGGTTGCGATGTGTTCCGCGACATCGCCCATGAGGGCTTCGCCCACGTCGCCGTCGTCGCCCACGGCGGACTGATCCTCTCTACCCTGAAAGCCCTTCTGGGGATTCCCCTCGGCCAGCCGCCGCTCGCCCTGCAGAACGGCTCCATCAGCCAGCTCACCTGGACCGGCACGCGCTTCGAAGCCGGCGTGCTGAACCAGGTGGACCACCTCCGTGCCATCGGCTTAGCCGGCCTAGGCGATCTGGCCGTCTAAGAACCTATCCTGGAATTGCCACGGCAGTCCTCCGCGGCCGGAGAATGCAGGAGCGGCACACGGTTCTGGGATCGGCTCTAAAAACCTAACCCCGGAACTGCCGCCGGAGCCTTATGCGGTCCGAGAATCGCAGCACATCCAAAGGTTCTGGGATCGGCTCTAAAAAACCTATCCCGGAATTGCCGCTGGGGACTTGTGCGGCCCGAATACCGCAGCACCTCCAAAAGTTCTGGGATCGGCTCTAAAAACCTATCCCAGAACGCCGTGCAGCGCGGCGATTTCCCGGCCACTCGGGGTAGCAGCGATGGTTCTCGGACAGATTCCCGGGCTACTTATTGGGCAAGTAACCTGATGAAGTGCGCGAACCGATGGACGAATTCGCGCTCCGCTTGCCGTTGTAGCCTCCGGCCGTGATTGTCGTGCCATTGGCCGATCGCGCGCCGTTGTAGCCCGTCGCGCCGATGGTTCGCCCCGTCACCGAACGCCGGCCGTCGAATCCCGAAGCGTTCACGGTGCTCTGGTGCGTGTACGATTTGAGCGGGCGCTGTTGGGGCTGCGGAGTTGCCTTCTTCGCGGGCTTTTTGCCCAGCAGCATGCTCAATCCCAGCATCTCGAGCGGATCGAGCGCCAGGGCCACCGGCGTGCTGAGCACGCCGAACACGAGCACCACGATTACGAGGCGGCGCAAGACCTTCATCACCATTCCTCCCGGCGGAAGAGGCAGTCAGCAAGAGGAAAGAGACCGACTCGGGGCGCGAAAGCCCCGTGGTCTCGGAAGATAAGCGGGGCGTATTCTAGAGACCCTCGCCGGTCCCAGCAATGCCGGTTTCCCGGCAAAGCCGACCGCGCCGACCGCGGGTGCACGTCAGCTTTTGCGCGCGATGGCGAGGACGAACCAGGTCAATCGGAGAATCTGGGATTTCTGTTGGTAAACTGGCCCCCTCGGGGTGGTTTGGTAAAGACAGAGATCCTCAGGAAGGACCCTGGCCCGAATGGCGATGCTTTGCGTCTGCAGAAGAAGCTGAACGATTTGCCTAGTTCTCGGTGGCCTTGGATCGAGCCGACGGGACGATCCAGGGGGTGCCACACTCTTCAGGCATTGAGGGCCGGGCTTGCGCATTGGGACGGCAATGGAGTCGGCGGATTCAGAAGCGTCAGACGGCCGAGGGCGCGGCCTGTCAGGTGTCCAAGGTGGCCTGCCCGAGCCGGCGGGCAAGGGGCAGTGCTTGTTCCGCGCCGGCGCAGGGGTTAGGATGCCGTCGGCCTCGAGCGCCGGCCCGCGGGGCCGCGCTCCAAGGCGTGCAATCACCGACGCGCGGAGGACGAGCGATGAAGCGGCGAGCTTTCCTCACATGGGCGGGAGCGGGGTGGGCGGCCGCCGCCCTCGACGAGATCCTCTGCGGAGCCGAGCCGGCAAAGCCTCCGCATCGCGAACCCGCAGGGATGGACCGCCGCATGCTGCGTCATCGCAATCAGAATCGCTCCACCGTCGTCAGCCGCCACGGCATGGTCTGCGCGAGCCAGCCCTTGGCAAGCCTGGCCGGAATCGACATTCTTCGCGCCGGCGGCAGCGCGGTCGATGCGGCCATCGCCGCCAATGCCATGCTGAGCCTGGTCGAACCCATGAGTTGCGGCCCGGGCGGCGATCTGTTCGCCATCGTCTGGAATGAAAAAGAGCAAAAACTCTCCGGCTTGAACGCCAGCGGCCGCGCGCCGCGCGACTGGTCGATCGCCCAGGCCACGGCCCTGGGGCTGAAGGAAATCCCCGTGTACGGTCCGCTCTCGTGGAGCGTGCCGGGGTGCGCCAGCGGCTGGGAAGCGCTGGGGACTCGCTACGGCAAGCTGCGACTGGCTGAAGTGCTCGCGCCGACGATCGCCTGCGCGCGCGAGGGATTCCCGGTCTCGCCGATCATCGCCGACGGATGGTCGATCGACGCGCGCAAGGATCCTCTCTTGGCGAAGACGTATCTTCCCCAGGGCAAGCCGGTCCGTTACGGCGACGTGTTCACCAATCCGGACCTGGCCCGCCTCTACGAGATCCTGGGGCGCGACGGACCTCGCGCGTTCTACGAAGGGGAGATCGCGGAGCGAATCGTGAAGTTCTCGGCCCAACAAGGCGGACGGTTCTCGCTCGGCGATTTCCGAGAGCACACCGCGAACTGGGTCGAACCGGTGCGCGCGAACTATCGCGGCTACGACGTCTGGGAGCTTCCGCCCAACGGCCAGGGGATCGCCACGCTGCAAATCCTCAATCTCCTCGAGCAGTTCGACATCGGCTCGCTCGGGCCCAACTCGGCCGAGCAGTTGCACCTTTTCCTCGAGGCGAAGAAGCTGGCCTTCGAGGACCGTGCGGTGTACTACGCCGACGTCGATTTCGCCAAGGTCCCCGTGGCCGAGCTGATCTCGAAGGAATACGCACGGCGCGGCGCGAAGCAGATCGATCCGAAGCGCGCGCGCGCGAGGTGGCGCCGGGGCGGCTGCAAAGTGGGGCGGATACGATCTACCTGACCGCGGCCGACCGCGACGGCAACATGGTTTCCTTGATCCAAAGCATCTTCCACGGCTGGGGTTCGCGTTCGTGCCCGACGGCCTGGGATTCTGCCTGCAAAACCGCGGCCAGCTCTTCTCGCTCGATCCGAAGGCGCCTCAATCGCCTGGAGCCGCGGAAACGCCCCTTCCACACGATCATCCCCGCCTTCATGACGCACGAAGGCAAACCGGTCTTTTCCTTCGGCGTCATGGGGGGCGACTTCCAGCCGCAAGGCCAGGCGCAGGTGGTGATGAACCTGATCGATTACGGCATGTCGGTGCAGCAGGCGGGCGAACAACCCCGCGTGGCGCACTTGGAGAGTTCCACCCCGACGGGGAAGAAAATGGTCGGCGGCGGAAGCGTGACTCTCGAACGCCTCATCCCCGATTCCGTGCGGCAGAAGCTCGCCGAAATGGGCCACAAGGTGCAGCCCGATACCACCGCCCAGGGCGGCTACCAAGGCATCTGGCGCAAGAACGATCCCTTGCGATGGTTCGGAGGATCCGATCCGCGCCGCGACGGCTGCGCGATCGGCTATTGACGCCGTTGTTGATTTGGGGAGTGCCCACCATGAAAAAACCGAACGGGCGTGGGACGAGTGGGATCCTGGTTCTGGGGCTGGCTCTGGGGCTGGCCGCGCGCCCGGCGGCTCGAGTGCCGCGGAGGCCAAGCTGCGCACCGCTCCGAAGCGCGCGACCATCGACCTTCGCTCCCTGCCGCCGGCCGAAATCCTCGACAAGCTCGATCTGGCACAGCCGGGCTTGGAGGCCGCCCAGCGAGCCCAACAGGCGGGAGACCGCACGGCGGCGCTGCGGGAACTCCTGACGCACTACCGAAAAAAGTACCCCAAGCCGGCCCAAGCGGGCGCAGGGAGCCGCGCCTCGCGCCGTAATGCGGATCAGATCGTCAACCACGTCTTTCAGTGGGGTCCCTACGAGCCGGCCGACTACGGCCGCCAAATCGACTGGGCGTGGGATCCGCGCGGCGACATCGAGTGGGTGGCGGCCATCTACCGCTTCTGTCTGGGCCGGCCCCTGGCCGAGGCGTACCTGCGCGACGCGCGACGAGAAGTACGTGCGCGCGTTCGTGGAGCTGACCTCCGACTGGATCGCCAAGCATCCCTTGGAGCATCGCCAGCGCGAACGCATCCCGTCGTATTCCAGCTGGCGAGGCTTCGCCTGGCTCGACATCCAGACCGGAATCCGCGCCACTCGATCTGCGAGGCGTTCCCGACGCTGGTCCACGGCCAGGCGTTCACCCCGGAGTTCCTGGGCGTGCTCCTGGCCAGCCTCTACGACCACCAGGTGAAGACCGAGCAGCTGCCCCATGAACGCAGGTCCACAACAAGGCGGTCTTCGAGCAGCGCGGCTTCGTCAACGTGGCCGTACACGTTCCCTGAGTTCCAGGACTACGCGGCGGTGGATGGAGCTGGCTCTCGAGCGAACTCGCGAGAACTTTCCTCGCCCAAACCACCGACGGACGGCGTGCAGCGCGAGTGGTCGTTCGGCTACCACCTGGGCGTGCTGCAGCGACGCGGTGGAGATCATGGGCCGGGCGGAGTCGATAGGGCTCGCGGTTCCCGACGACTACCGCCAGCGGGTGCGGAAGCATGTACGACTACATCTTCGCCATCGCCACGCCCGACCTCGGCGCGCCGATGTTCGGCGACGCTTCGCGCGATCGCCGCCATCGGCGACCGACCGCGCCGACTGGCCGCTGTACTGCCACGCTCGTCGAGGGCACGCAGCTGCTGGGCGATCCGAAGTACGCGGCCCGGGCCAAGCTCCAGCGCGACCGACCTGCCGGAGCAGAACGAGCTATGCCTTTCGCGACGCCGGCATGTACGTGATGCGCAACGACTGGGGGCCCGAGCAGATCTACTTCGCCCTGCACTGCTCGCCGCCGGGCATCAGCGGCCACGACCAGCCGGACAACGGCACCTTCGAGCTGTACGCCTACGGCCGCTGGCTGATGCCCGACACGGGCTTCTACACCTACGGCCACGACGCCAGAAGGCCCGCGCCTGGCATCGGCGGACTCGCGTCCACCAGACGCTCACGCTCGACGGCCAGGACGCGCGGATCGACGGCCGGCACCGGCTCTGGCAAGCGTCCTGCCCGAGCTGGACGTCGCTGGTGGTGGAGAACCCGTCGTACGCGGATCTCACCCACCGCCGCACGGTGTGGTTCGTCGACAAGCAAGTTCTTCGTGCTCCTGGACGAGGCCATCGGCAAGCGCGCCGGGCCGTTGGACCTCCACTTCCAACTGGCCCCGGGCGAGGCGCACATCGACACCGCGGAGCACTGTGGGCCGCCACCGCCTTTCGCGGACGCCAACGTCCTGGTTTGGACTGATCCGCGACGCCCCGGTCACGATGGACGGAAGAGGAAGGCTGGCACGCCTGGGACTACGGTCAGCGCACAGCCGCGCAAGGCGTTCCGCTACCGCCACGCGCAAGAGGCCCCCGCGGCCTTTCTGACGCTCGTTGTGCCCTACCGCGGCCAACAACCGCCCAAGGTTGCCGCGCGACTGCCCAACGATTTCCCGCGGAGCGGAACGCGTCGAGCTGCGAGTCGAAGCCTTGGGCACGTCGTGGAAGCTGGGGCGCGACCTGGCGCAAGGAAGCCTGGTGCGACGCACAGCGCGAACCCGGCAAGGGCCCTTAAGGCGCGGAGCCGCCGAGGCGATCACCGGCTTCGCTGCCGCTTACCTGCCGCCCCCTACTTGCCGGCCATCCGGCTGGCGATCCGTGCCGACGCGTTCGCCCAGCCGGCGGGCGGCGTCGAGTTCGGCCGGGCTGACGCCCGGATCGAGCGGTCCGGTCATGGCGGCCGAGCCCGGTTCGCCCCAGATGTCGTTGTCGTGCGCGTCTTCATACAGCGGGCCGGCCACGATCATCCGATTGCTGAGCATGAACAGCAAGAGCGAGGTGACCACGTGTTCCTTGCCGCCGGCCTGGCCGCCACCGGTGGAGAAGGCCCCGCCCACCTTGTCGGTGAAGTCGACCTTGAGCTTCCAGTTCCATTGGTCCATGGCGGTCTTCATCACGCCCGGGATGTTGGCGAAATAGGTCGGGCATCCCAGCACGAGCCCATGCGCCGCGGCCGAGGTCATCCTTGCTCACCTCCTCGACTTTCTTCAGCGTGGCGACTGCGCCGGGCACGCGCGGATCCCCTCGCCCACGGCCTGGGCCATCTTCTCCGTGTAGCCGCCGCGGGAGTAGTAGACGACGAGCACGCGCACTTTGGGGGCCGGCGCGGTCGAAGCAGGTTCCCCCGCCCGAGCATGGGCGGCAAAAATCGCCAACCCGACGGCCACGCAAGCGCGAACATTCGCCATGACCGAGAAGCTGCCAGAAAAGCCGTCATTGCGTCCCTCCGATTTCGTCGCGTGAAAGCCACCCCGTTTGCCAGAGCTCGCGGCGCGTTCGGCGAATCAAACTCGCGACCGCCCCGTGGGCGTCCCACGATGGCAAGCAAAGGCATAATGTACTGCATGCCTGCTGGCAACGCTTGCTGCACGGGGCCAGATCCGGGCCCCTCAGTCCCCGTTGCGAAGTGCATCGCTTTCCTCGGAAGGATTGGCTCGAGGGCAAATCGCCCGGCGATCCGCCGGATTGACGTTGCACGATTTTCCGTGGCGCTTCACAATTCGCACGCGCACGCCGCGACTTGCTGCATGCGAACACCCCTATTCCCCACGGACGCGGAAAGGAGCACCTTGGTGAAACGCCTGGCGCTAGTTCTCTTGATGGCGGGAATTGTCGGTTCTCTGGCAACCACGGTAGGGGCTCACGGCCCTCACCCCGGCTACGGTTATGGGCACTATGGCCACGGTTGCTACGGCCCGCCGATGGTGATGCATCCTCCCGTGGTCGTTGCGCCGCCGATGTACGCGGCCCCACCCGTCTACCACCAGTACTACTATGCGTATCCGCCCGCAGCCTACGGGCCGCGGGGGAGCATCGGCTACTGGGGGAACCGATTCGGATTCTCGTTGGGATTCTAACGAAGCCTGCACGGGCGGAGCATCGAATCCGCTGCCGCCGCGGTCACCGCCTGCACTACTTGGCCGGTTCGAGCTTGAGGTAATCCAATCCAAACATGTGGCGCGGCACGGCGCGGGGATTGGCGCCCACGATTTCGATTTGGAGTCGGTGCTCGCCGGCATCGAGTTCCACGATGCCCAGGGGCACAACCCCATTGACGACGCCGTCGTGGAACAGGTCGATTTTCTCGGCCAACGGTTTACCGTCCAGCGCGAGGCGAACCACGCCGTAATCGATCGCCTTGGTCAGTGAGGCTTCAAGCCGGTACTTGCCCTTCTGGGCGACCGCCAAGGCCAGCACGAGCCGATCGCCCGGCTTGCCGTCGCGCCACCAGAGCTGGGCCTCGTTGCTCCAGCGGAACTGACGGCCCTGCTGGACCTCGTCGCTCCCGCCGGTCTTCTGGAGAATCTTCAGCTCCTCGCCTTCGATCGCCCCCTCGACCTTGTGGCGTTTGGGAGCGGGCGGAGTGAAGATCTTGGCCATTTCAGGCATCGGCGCATGATTGGCTTCGGCTCCCGGAAGACCGTACCAATAGGTCGTGGCGGCGTAGGCCACCTGCACGGCTTCCCAGTGCCACACTTCCATGTCGAAACGGAGCGAGCGCGTGAACGGTATGCCGTCGAGGATTCGCTCGCGAGTGTTGGTCACGTGCCCCTTGTTGGCCGGACCCTCGGCACGCGGCTGGGCATGGAACGGATCGCAGAAGAACTCCGGCGTGCACCAGGCATAGCCGTAGTAGTCCTCGGTGCCGGTGCCGACGTGGGAAGGAAAAGACTCGCCGTCGACGTAGACCTTCTCGTCTCCTTCGCCCCACCACGTTTCCACGGGATTGACCAGCGCGAGCGTGTCGCCCATGTAGACTCCCTTGCCGGTCGCAGCCAGGTAATTCCAATCGCTCTTTTCGCTCGTATCGATGGGAAACTGCTGCCGCCACGTGGCATGGAAGTGCATCGAGCGGTCGTCCCACGTCCAAGGCCCCTCAGCGAGGATGGCCGAAGCCTTGACTTCCTGATCACCGAGACTGTTCAGCGTCACCTCGCAGGATCGCTGATAGGGCATGACCCAGTAGCAGTGCATCCAGCCGTCGCGATCCACCTTGCGCCACCAGGTTTGAAAGGGATTCACGCCCACGCCGCTGCCGAAGAAGTCGCCCACGGGGCACCAGGCGGTGCGTTTGCCGTCGAAGTTCAGCGAAAGCACGACGGAGCGCGTGGCCGCGGCCAAGTCCTTCGCCTCCAGTCGCAGAGAAATCCGGCGAATCGCCCCGGGCCGGCCGGACGGCTGCCCTCCTCCGGGCGCGGCCGACAGGCTCCATGGATCACCGTTTCGCAGCACGCGCTGACGGAGCTCGGAGACCCTCACTCCTACAGGCAGGGCCTTTGCCGGGTCCAGAAGCGACTTCCCAACGCGCGCGATTTGTTCTTTGCAGCGATCGAATGCCGCGCGGCTGAACGACTCGACTCTTGCCCCTGGGCCGTAGGTGCGGTAGTTCACCTGGTAGTAAAGCTGGTTCTCGGGCTTCTCGTGGGCCTTGTCTTTCCAGAACCAGGGACGGTCGTAGGTGATCACGCAGCGACGGGCATAGGGAATCGGCAAATAGAAATTCATCCCCCGCGCCTGCACGGCGGAGAAGGGCCGGCCCACCAGGCCCTCACCGCCGATGAGCCGGTCGACGCGCTCCTCGATGGCCGGCTTCGCGTTGTCGTCGAGATAGACGCGGATCGTTCCCCGCGGGTTGAACGCCGTAGTCCAGATCCGCACCACCGCGCCCGGCCCCACGGCGTCGAGCATCACCGACTCCTCGCGCCCTTCGTGCATTTCCGAGCGACGGAAATGGCTCCAATCGGCGTTGGCAAACCATCCTTCGCGATCCGCGGGGGACTTGGTCTTCGGATCGAAGCTGCTCTGCTGGCGGCAGGTGTAGGCCGGGTTGGGGAAGCGCGCCGCCGCGTCGCGGTCGACCATCTCCTCCAACAGCGACGCCAGCGAAACGGACGGTTCGCCGCCCCACGCGCGGGAGGCGAGGGCCAATACGATCGCGACACACGCCGCCAGACCGGTTCGCACGGCTCGTGGCATGATCCTTCTCCTTGAAGAGTCTCAGGGCTTTACTTCGACCAGGCGGCCGTATAGTGTGAGGCCGTCGCCGAGGGCTGTCAACCAAACCGCCCGGGAAGGTGCGGCAACGCTTCCCGGCATGCGGGAGTGCGCCACCGATTGCCCGGCGCCCGCGTACTATGGCCTGCCACGAGGAAAACTTCTTCACCGCCGACGGCGTCGAGCTCTGCCAGAAGACCTGGCTGCCCGACGGAGAACCCCGCGCCGTCGTCCTTCTGGTCCACGGGCTTTTCGACCACGGCGGCCGATATGCCGAACTGGCCGAGGAACTCAACCGGCACGAGTACGCCGTCTATGCCGTAGACCTCCGCGGCCACGGCAAGTCGGCGGGCGAGCGAGCCTGGGTGCGTCGTTTCGACGATTTCATCGACGACTCCCAGCGCTTTCTCCAACACGTGCGCGCATGCCAACCCGGCAAGCCGGTCTTCCTCTTGGGTCATAGCATGGGCGGGGCGATCGTGGCCCTCTGGGCGATCCAGCGCAAACCGCCGGTGCGGGGCGTGATCTTAAGCGCAGCGGCGACTTCCGTGGGAGGGCGGGTATTCCCGGTCTTGCGCCACCTGGCAGCGCTGCTGAGCCTGCTGGCCCCGCGACTGCGCCTGATCCGGATGGGAGCAAGAAACCTCTCCCGCGACCCGGCCGTGGTCGAGGACTTCCGCAACGATCCGTTGGTGTTCCACGGCCGCTTTCCCGTGCGCATCGGCGCCGAGATCCTCGCCGCGGCGCGGCAGATCCACGATCGGGCCGCGGCACTCGAGTTGCCGGTCCTCATTCTCCACGGCACCGGAGACGTCACCACCGACCCCGCCGGCAGCCGGCACCTGTTCGACGCCGCCTCGGCGGCAGACAAGACGCTGAAACTCTACGACGGGTTGTATCACGACCTGCTGCACGAACCCGAGCGCAGGCAGGTGACGGCCGACGTCATCGGGTGGCTCGACGAGCGCTCGGGGCGGGCGTGACGGTCGCGGGGCGCGTGGCCGGCTCTTGACGGAAACGCCCGATCTGCCGGTAGCATTTCGCTGGCTTGCTTCGCTATCCCTTGCCCCCTAAATTATGGCTTTGTCGATTCGCCGCGACGGGCCGATAATTCAGTCAGCCGGCTGCGGATTCGTCCGCTTGCCGACGAGGAATCCTGTCTGGAGAGGCATTCTGGGCGCTCCGGGGGCGGTGAATCGGACTTATTGGAGTCCGCGCTATAAATGGTTGGCTGCGGCTGGGCCGGGAAGCCTTGTTTTCCGGCCTCCCGAGGATCGGCCTGGCGCATCGGCCACGCGGAGCTCAATACGGATGGGCATACGGAGTTGAACTCGCACTCATGGGGTTTCTCGGCAAGCTGAAATCGGCCTTTTCCTCGGGAAGACTGGACGTCAAGTCGCGCTATGAGCTGCTGCGCGAGGCGATCTCCGGAACGATGTCGAAGTTCTATATGGCGCGCGACCGCCGCAGCGGTCAGATCGTGGGGCTGAAACTGCTGGACCCCCAGAAAACGGCCTCCTTCGAGGCCCGCTTCCGAGGGCTCAACAAGCCAAGCGAGGGGCAAATCGCCTCTTCCTTGAGGCATCCCTGCCTGGTCGAGACCTACGAACATGGGCTGACGACCGAGGGAACGCCCTACCTGGTCATGGAGTATCTGCCCGGGCCGGGGCTGAACTCCCTGCTCGTGTCGCGGAATGGGGCCCTGGAAGGCCTGCGGCTGAAGTACATCCGGCAGGCCGCCGAGGGAGTGGCCGCGGTGCACGAGGCCGGTTTCATCCACCGCGACATCTGTCCGCGAAACTTCATCCTGGCCGCCGACGGCCAGACGCTCAAGCTGATCGACTTTGGCCTGACGATCCCGGCCAAGGCCCCTTTTCTTCAGCCGGGCAATCGCACGGGCAATCCCAACTACATGGCGCCGGAGATCGTCCGGCGGCGGGCGACCGATGCTCGCGTCGACGTATTTGCCTTTGGCACAACCGCTTACGAGACGTGCTCCGGCCGTCTCCCCTGGGAACAGGGAACGACCGGTCAGGTGGCAATGACTCACGAACAGCCGCCGCGCGATCTCCGACGGGACCGCCCCCAAATCGATCCCACCCTGGCACGGGCAATCCGGTGGTGCATTGAGCCGGAAGTTGGGAAGCGATGTCCGTCGATCGAGGAGTTTCTCCGCACGATTGAGGAAGTGAAAAGTGAGGATTGCTCCGGCACCTGACGCGGCCACCGGTCGCGCCAAGGCATTTTCCCGGCATTCTTGCGGCATTCTTCCGGAATACTCCCGGGAACGGGGCGATTGGGGAAGAAACCCACCCCCTTGAGCATCGCTTGTAGGAGCGGGGGGAAGCACATATACTGGGTAGTTCGCCGCCGGTCGGCCGCGGCCAGGCTAGCGCGAAGTATGCTGGCGAAGCAAAGATTGCATGGGTGCAGTTCGCACCTGCTTGGGAGGAGATATACGACCATGACGATGGACAAAAGCCTCAAGGTGCAGCGCGGGCTGGTGCGCAGCCGCAGCGTGCTGACGCGAGCCGAGCGGATCGAGCGTCTCAAGACCTCGGAACGCTGGAAGGACGGAGACAGTCCTCTCGGACTGGCCAAGGTCCGGGTTTACAAGATGGCGATGAAGAAGAAAAAGAAGGCCAAGGCCGAGGAAGGCGCGGAGGAAGGCGCTGCGGCGCCGGCTGCGGAGAAGAAACCCGAAAAGAAATAGGCGGAGGGCAGGGCCATGCGGTTCCACCTCGATTACGGCCGTACGGGGCTGGAGGTGGAACTGCCTGATCGCAACGTGGTCCAGACCATGGCTTGCCGGACAGCCCCGGCTTTGGCCGATCCGATGGAGGCGGTTCGTCAAGGAATCGCCCAACCCCTTGGCGCCGCCCCTCTGGCCGAACTCGCGCGGGGCCGCGCCAGCGCCTGTGTGGTCACCAGCGACATCACGCGCCCCGTACCCAATCAGGTGCTGCTGCCGCCGATTCTCGCCACCCTCGAGTCGAGCGGAATTCCCCGCGATCGCGTCGTGATCCTCGTGGCCACCGGTCTGCACCGGCCGAACACGCGCGACGAGTTGATCGAGATGCTCGGGCGGCCGATCGTCGACGCCTACCGGATCGAAAACCACCACGGCCGCGACCGATCCGAGCATGGCTACCTGGGAGAAAGCCCGCGCGGCGTGCCGATCTGGATCGACAACCGCTATCTGAGCGCGGAGCTCAAGATCACCACGGGACTGATCGAGCCGCACTTCATGGCGGGTTACTCGGGCGGACGCAAGCTGGTCTGCCCGGGGATTGCCGGTCTGGAAACGATCCGCGCCTGGCACAGTCCGCAATTCCTCGAAGACCCCCGGCGCGAAGCGGCGTGCTCGACGCCAATCCCGTGCACGAGGAAAACACGTGGATCGCGCGGCGGGCGGGATGCGACTTCATCGTCAACGCGGTCATCAACGACCGCCGGGAAATTCTCGCCGTGGTGGCCGGCGACATGGTGGAAGCGCACCGCCGCGGCACGCAGTTCGTCCACGGCCTGGTGGTCGATCCGCTGCCCGGGCCGGTCGACATCGTCGTCACCTCCTCCGCCGGCTACCCGCTGGACACCACCTTCTACCAGTCGGTGAAAGGCATGGTGGCCGGACTGGAGATCGTGAAGCCCGGCGGCACGATCATTTTGGCGGCGAGCATGAGCGAGGGGATCGGCAGTGCCGAGTTCCGCCGCATCTTTCAGGAGAACGCCTCGCTCGACGAATTCATGCAGCGGATCCTCGGCGGCGCGTACTTCGTCATGGACCAATGGCAGGTTGAAGAGCTAGCCAAGGTCCGGCGCAAGGCCAAGGTCATCGTGGTGACCGACGGGTTGCCGCGGGAAACGCTGTGCGGTTTGTTCGTCGACAGCGATTCGACCGTGGAAGATGCGGTGGCGCGCGCGCTGGCCGAGTACGGGCCCGACGCGACGATCGCCGTGATTCCCAAGGGTCCCTACGTGATCCCGACCCTGAGCGGTGCCGGCGCGGCAGCCGGTGGGTATTCTCCGTAACGGCTCACAGGCCGCCGGGGACCGTCTCCGTGCGCGGCTAGGGATTCTCTACGGCCGTCGCTTGCCGCGGTAGCGCGAGATCGAAAAGCCCAACAGGGGAGCCTCCGGATTCACGGCCGCCACCAGGGCGTCGAGATCGGCTTGAAGGGCGCGCGAGAGGCGAAAGGTGGCCGCCAGCACGGCGAGGCCCAATACGGCCAGGCCTGCAAAGGCCCCGCGAAACTCGGGCTCGCCCAGCCCCAGCGTCACCGCCGCCAAGAAGGGCACCACCACGGCCAGGCCCGAATACGTGGGCACGCGCGCGAAGCGCCAGCAGTCCGACGGCGGCGTTTTCCTCGAGCGGCCCCATCTCCAAGAGGCTGGGATAGTAGACGCGGCTTGCCAGGAGCGACATGAGGAAGAACACCAAGGTTCCGGCGATCAAGCCGCAGAGCAGGTGCGAGGCGAAGAAGTGGAGATAGTCGCTGGCGGTGATGTCCCCGACTCGCCAGTCGAGCCACGCGGGGAAGAGCACGCCCGACGATCCCCAAGCACCCAGGCTGACCGCGAAGACCAGGTCGCCCAACCGGAGGCTGCGCCGTCGGGGCGCGAATCAGCTCGAGCATCGTCGGCGGCGACCAGAGCGGCACGAGTGCCGGCCACGCCAAGGCCAGGCCGATCGCCAGTCCCACCGCGTAGAGCACTCCTTTGTCGAGCGTGATCAGAGTTCCCAGAAACACGCCATGGGCTTTCGGCGGCAGGCGAGGCAGCACGATCGCAAACAAATCGTAGGAGACGTTGGCCACGCTGAGAATCAGGTTGGGAAGCAATCCGACCAGCGTGACGGCCAGCAAAGGGCGACGCCGAGCCGCCGCATACCACCGCCCCATGCGGCGCTGGCGCGCATGGCAGACTTCGGGTTGCAGGCACAAGCTCAGTTCCCGCGCCATTTCTCCCGCCGTGAGAAAACGGCAAGCGGGGTCGGGGTGCAGGCACCGCGCGAGTGCCTCGCGCAGACCCAAGGGGATATCGCGGGGAAGCTGCTCGAATGCCGAAGGCGGCAGACCGCTGGAACGACGGGCGATCATTTCGCAAACCGTCGCTTCCCAGTCGTCCTCGATTATCTCCTCGGAGAAAGGCCGCGCGCCGGTGAGCACTTCCCAGAGCACCAGCCCCAGGGCGTACAGATCGCATCGGCCGTCGAGGTCGGCGGGCCGGCGGTCGTGGTAAGGGCTGTAGGCTTCGAGGTGCTCGGGGGCCATGTAGCCCAGGCTTCCGCCAAAGTAGGAGGCGGGGCTCGCGCCCTCCAGCTTCGAGTTGTACGACATGTTGAAGTCGACCAGCTTGGGAATTCCTTCGGCCGAGAGAAGGACGTTGGCGGGCTTGAGGTCTCGGTGCAAGGTGTCGCGGCTGTGCGCGCAGTCGAGCGCCGAGGCAATCTGGACTCCCAGCCAGCAGACCGTCTCACCCCACGTCAGCCGCGCCAGACGCTCGCGGCAGGGTCCGCTCATCGCCGGTTCGCCGTGCGCCGCCAAGGCCTGATCGACCGCATCCGCCAGGATCGCCCCGCTGCGCAGACTCGGCGGAGTGCGGCGGACGCGATCGACCACCGCTTGCAGGCTCCCCCCGGGCACGTATTCCATGTATACCAATTGAAGGTCGCGGTCGGGAAGCTGACGCTGGTCGTACACGCGCACGATGCTGGCGTGGTCGAGCTGCGCCATCGTCTGTGGCTCATCGCTTCGCCGCGCCGAGATCTTCAAAGCCACCAGCCGCTGCATGGAATGCTGCCGCGCCAGGAAGACCTTGGCAAAGGCCCCCTCGCCCAACACGGAAAGGACCTCGAAGTCGTCGATCGAGCGGCCGGGTTGGATGTCGATCGAGGCCGGACCGTGAACGGTCCCCTTCACCACGCGCGTCGACCCTAAACCGAACAGCCGACCGAGCGATCGCGCCTGGCCGGGAAATCGCTTGAGGTATTCCTCCTGCGACACCGGCTCCCCGGCCTGCTGTCGCGCGTAGTATTCCTCGTAGATCAAGTCGCAGGGCAGACCTTCGCCCCCGAGGATCTCCGGAAAGTCCGAAGCGTACTGCTCGATCGGCCTGGGCGGGCCCCGCCCGAGCACGCGCTGTTCGAGGTCGATCTTGATCAACTCCACCAACACCATGCGGCGCAGCGCCGGAGGGTGGGCAGGCAGGAAACGGGTCAGCTCGGGCGGATCGCAGTCCGCTTCCCAGGCCGCCAGGAACGCGGCAACGTGGTCGGCCAAAGCGTCCCACGCCTCGGACCCTTCGTCCATTTTCAGTTGTCGCCGGAAAGAACCTCGTCGCCCGACATTGCAAACGACTCCCGCTCGAAGGCAGGGGAATTATTTCCCTCCACCCCGCGCCGAACAAGTTGAACCGCAATGAACCACAGTACGCAAGCCACGCGATCCGCACGGGGCTGGCGGCCCCATCCTGCGGATCCTCGAGGGCCCATTCACCGCGGGGCCCATTCATCAGGCCGACCCTTCACAATCGAGAGCGGCGGGTGGAACCGAACCCGGGACTCTCTGCGGTGCAGATGCCCAAGACTCTCTGCGGTGCAGAGGAATGTCGGCCGCGACTTGTCCTCAGGGATTTCCGTAGCCCGTGGCCCGCCGCGCTTTTGGCCCGGCCGCCGCCAGCGGCCTATAATCCTGGTGCCAACCGCAGAACCGTGTGCCGCTCCTGAATTCACCGGCCGCGGAGGGCCGGCGTGGCGGTTCCGGGATAGGCTGCGAACACGGCATTGGTGCCCGGCGCGGGGGACATCTTGGGGCAATTGCCTCCGACAGCGAGGGAGAACTGCTTTCGTGGCCATCGACGACACTTCCGTTGCGTCTGCCTTGGCGGATCGCGTTCGCCAGGGAGACGCGGCCGCCCTGTGCGACTACATCGAGGTCCACCGGGCTGCCTTGATGGGCTATGTGGCTCGCCGTCTCGGGGATCTGCTTCGCAGCAAGATCGAGCCCGACGACATTATTCAGGAAACGGCCACCACCGCATTGCGCTGCTTGCCTACGGCCCATCTCGCCGAGCGGGAGCCGTTCGGCTGGCTCTGCCACCTGGCCGATCAACGCATCGTGGACGCCTATCGTACGCACGTACGCTCACAGAAACGCTCGGCGGCTCGCGAAGCGCGACCCCGGGTGTCCAATAGCGACGGCAGCCGGCTGGGATTCTCGCAAATCCTCCAGGCCAGCCTGACCACGCCGAGCCAGGCTTGCCTGCGCCAGGAGCAACACCATCGGGTGATGGCGGCGCTGGAATCGCTACCCGAGGAACAGCGCAATGCCCTGCACATGCACTTCCTTGAAGGACTGCCGAGCAAGGAGATCGCCCGCCGGCTCGGCAAGGAGGACGTTACGATCCGCGTGATGCTATCGCGCTCGCTCCGCAAGCTTCGCCGAATGTTGGAGGAGGAAGTGTCCACCTCCTGAGGCGCGGCCTCCTGAGGCGCGGCGAAGTCTGCCAGCGGCAGTTCTGGGATAGGTTTTTTAGAGCCGATCCCAGAACCGTGTGCCGCCCCTGCATTCTCCGGCCGCGGAGGGCGGCCGTGGCGGTTCCCAGACAGGTTCTAGCCGATCCCAGGACCGTGTGCCGCTCCTGAATTCTCCGGCCGCACAGAGCCGCAGCGGTAGTTCTGGGATAGGTTCTTACTCCAACTCGTCTTCCACCCGATAAATCTGCCCCGAACGCACGCCGAGATAACCGATCGCGTTGCGGTGGAGGAAGCGGAGCGATTGGCCGCGGGGCATCCAGATTGCCTCGTACTGGTGGGCCGATTCGCGGTCGTCGACGACGACGAAGACGGCTGCGCCCCGCGTGGCGGCATAGACCGGCCGGCGTCCGTCGGGTGCGAAGGTCAAATAGCCGACGCGGTCGTAGCGTGCGCGGCGGTTGCCGTCGACGACGACGAAGGTAGCGCGACCGCTGGCGCACGACATAGGCCAGTCGCCGGCCGCTGGGGGCGAACACCAGGCTGCCCGCGCCGACCTGGTCGAAAGCTCGTTCTTCGCGGCCATCGACCACGACGAGTTCCGCGCCCTTCCGCCGCACGATGTAGGCGAGCCGCGTACCGTCGGGGCTGAAGCGGAGGTCGGCGACTCCTTCGTAGGGCTTGCCCGACTTGCCGTCGACTACCGCGACCCATGCCGCACCCGACTGGGCCGCATAGGCAAGGTGCTTGCCTTCGGGGCTGAACCGCAGGTTTCCTTCGCCGATCGCGTCGAAGGGTTCCTGAGGCTTGCCGTCGAGCGTCACGTGCCACTTGCCGCCGTCGAGCGCCGCATAGGCCAGGCGTGCGCCGTCGGGGCTATAGGCCAACTCGCCCAGGTTCTCGTGCGCGCAGCACCGCGCCGTCGACCACCAGTTGCCACGCTTGCGAGCCGGTCTTTGAATCGCCTGAGGCGGAGGGTTTTTCCGGCTTTGCAGCATCGTCCTGGCGGCTCTGCGAGGAACTGGGACTGGACTGTGCGGCCAGGGCAAGCCGCTTTCCCTGGGGGCTGAAGCGGATGCCCGTGGTCGAGCCCAGGAACTCGTAAGGCCCCCACTGCTCTTGGCCGACGCGCAGGAACCACGACTCGCCCTCGCGCGCGCCGTAGGCGAGTCGCGCCCCGTCGTTGCTGAAAACCAGGCTGCCCTCGAACACCATGTCGCAAGGCCGGTCCGATTGACCCCCGACGACCACCGCGCGGCGCTGGTCTTCGAGGAGCGTCACCCAAGCGAGCCGGGCGCCGTCGGGGCTGAACACGGCGCGCCCACGCGGCGGTAGGGGCCTTGCTCTTTGCGGTCGACGACGACGAACCACGACTCGCCCTGTTGGGCCGCGTAGGCAAGCGTCTTGCCGTCGGGACTGAAGACCATTTCCGCCACGCGGGCGTATACCTTCTGCGGCGCGCCGTCGAGCACGGCGGCGCTGGCCGCCCTCGGCCTTTTCGACGTACGCGACGTGGCGGACGTCGGGGCTGATGACCGCCGAGGCCTGGGCCGCCTGGGGAAACGGTCCGAGCAGTGTCTCCTGGTGACCGCGCCCGGCCGGTGGATCGGCCGCGGCGGCCAGCGAACTGAGGGCTAGAAACAGTTGAAACGTCGCCAGCAGGCGCATCGACGTCGTCTCCTTCAAGCGGCATTCCTCGCTCGGGGCGGCGGAGTCAGCCGCCGTAGCGGTTGAACCAGGCTCGCTGGGAGAAGGGAAGCCTCTCGCGTTGTGTTCCCGGCTCGGCGGCAGCGCCCAGGGGAAGCAGAATCCGCACCTGCCGGTTGGGCGGCACGCCGAGCAACTGCCCCACGCGGGCGGCGACATTGTTTACTCGCAACACGCCGTCGAGCCAGACGGTGGCATAACCCAGCGAGGTGATCGCCAGGAGCATGTTCTCCACGGCGGCGGCGCAGTCTTCGATGGCAAACGAGATGTCTCCCAAGACGGGCCGCGGATCCGCGACACAGACGATCATCGCCCTGGCCGTGGTGCAGACCGGCCGGTCGACGACCGCGCTGATTGCGCGAGCATGTCGGCGTCGTCGACGATCACGAACGACACGACCTGCTCGTTTTTGGCCGACGGGGCCTGGATGCCCGAGCGCACGATCTTCTCCAGGTCCGCGCGGGAACCGGAGTGTCGCGAAACGCTCCCCGGTAGCTGTGCCGCTTGGCAATTGCTTCGAACAGTTCCATGGTGCCTCCTTCGGTGCCTCCTTCGACCACGAGGAACGGTGCCCCCCCGCGCCCAGCTTACGGGCCAAGCCGAGCCAGCGGAAGGAGGGCGCCGAGGCGGGTGCCCGCTGGCCGGCGCGTTCCTTCCGGCCACTGCGCGGGCTATGCTACGTCAAGCTGCACCGCACGCCGCGGTTGCCGATCCGCCCCTTCGTTATTTTTCTCCGAAATCTCTCCACAATTCGCCATGCCCAAGATCATTCAAGTCGTCACGACGACCGCCACCCAAGACGATGCCCAGCGGATCGCCGCCGCGCTGGTCGAGCATGCGCCTTGCCGCGTGCGTCCAGGTGCTCGGGCCGATCACCAGCACCTATCGCTGGCAGGGGAAAATCGAGACCGGCTCGGAGTGGCTCTGCGTGGTCAAGAGCCGCGAGGAACGGTACGACGAACTCGAGCGCGCAATCCGCAGTCTGCATCCCTACGAAGTTCCCGAGATCCTGGCCACGCCGGTCACGGCGGGCAATCCCGCCTACCTGGCCTGGCTGGAGGCCGAGACGGCGAGGTAGGGATTGCATCAGTGCCGTGTTGGTCAACGCATCGTCATTTTTGCCAATTGCGGGGGGCGGCGGCGAGACTACCTGCAGAGGGATAGCGGGGGGTGGCATGCGTGTTGGGCGATAGGGCTTTTTCATGAGTGCAGAGGAATTCATGGTGGGTGGCGATCGGTGAAGTCGGTGGGGTTTTCTGAAGGCCGAGGGAATGGCTTTCGATCTGACGTTTCCCATGTGCATTGCGAGCGCGCAGAATATGGCCGGGCGATCCTACGATCCTGGATGGCCTAATTTCAAGATCGGTTGGTGGGCCAATGGGGAGGAGTAGCGCTGGTGGGACGGAGTAGCGCTGGCGGGACATGGAGCGGGTGGCTGAGATCGTCAGCCGATGCCTAAACGGGGGCGAAGTGGCGAGGAAGGACGAAGCACCAAGCGAGGATAAAACGTGCAAGCAAATGCACTGCCTCGCTGACGCTTCGGGTTGCCATGTGAGTGGATCCCGTGATCGCCGATGCAGTGCATACCCACCGCAGAGCACGCCGAGGATCGCAGAGAAGCAGAGACGCGGGGAAGCGGGGAAGCGAAGAGGACAGGTCCATGTTTTCGGTGAAACGTCCCTTGTGAATTCCTGCGAAAGACCTTCACGGAGAAAGACCACCCGATGACCACGACACGACGCCGCTTCGTTCAGACTCGTGAGACTCCAAGGCGTGTCGCACGGAAATCGGCTTGCGGCGGGCGGGTCTGGGCGAGGCTTTCGCGGATCTGCGGGAAGATCGGCCTGATCGCAGCCGTCGTGTTCGCGACCTGGGGACCGGCGGACGCGGAGGTGCTCGAAGTCCGCAGCGGGGATGCCATCCTGGGACTGGATGGGGCGACGGGTGCGCCCGTACGGTTTGCGGATACGGGAGAGGGATTGGAGTTGGCCAGCGGCGGCCAAGAGCTGTTTCGCCTGGTCGTGATCCCGCCGGGCGCCGATCCGGCGACAGCCCTTGGAACTGTCCTCGCGGGATGCGAAGACGGTGAATCGCATCGAGGGCGACGGGGTGCGGTTACGATTCGAGGGGATCGGGAATCGGGACTTGGCTGCCGTCTGTGTCGTGGAAGCCGGGACGGACGGGCTGTTCCGGTTTCGCATCAAGCGTGGAGGGCGAATCGGGCACAATCGGTCGAGCGCGTGGACTATCCGCTGCTGCCCTTGGCTGCGCCGCTGGAGGGCGACGGCGCAGGCGATGCGCTGGTTCTCGGCACGACGAAGGGCGGCGTGCTGGAGCGCCCGCATCAGTGGAAGCCGGGGCGATCTGCGGCGGGGACGCAGCCCGGCAATCTGGCGGCGCAATTCGGGTGCTACTACGGACCGAAGGGCGGCGTGGTGACGTATTGCGAGGATGACGCCGGGCATCCCAAGACCTTGACGGCCGGGCGGACGGCGAGCGGCATGGTCCTGGGCTGGCGTCACCTGATGCGGCACGATCTGAAGGAGCCTTTTGGTTTGGCGTTCCCCGTGGTGGCCGGCGTGTTTCGCGGAACGGGAGGGGCCGCGACCGATTGGCGCGACGCGGCGGCCATCTACAAAGCGTGGGCCTTGAAGCAGCCGTGGTGCGCCAAGCGACTGGCCGAACGCGACGATCTGCCGAGTTGGTTGAAGGAGGGGCCGGCGCAGGTGCGGTTCGGACGCGAGTGGTTGGGGCAGCCGGAACGCATCGAGGCGTGGCTGGAGAAGTACTGGGCCAAGCATTTCGCGGGCGTGCCGTTGATCGTGACCTTCTGGGGCTGGGAAGGAGTGGCGACGTGGGTGCCGCCCCAGTACTTTCCGCCGTATCCTTCGGAGGACGGCTTGAGACGTTGCGTCGATGCGGTGCAGGCGTGCAGGAGGGCACGCCTTCTTCTGGCCGTCGGGATACCAGTGGTGCCTCAGCTACGGCAAGCGGGAGGACGGTTCGTTCGAATGGGAAGATCGGGCGCGGTTCGAGCGCGAGGCCAAGCCGCACGCGATGATCGGCAAGGACGGGAAGGTCATGCTCACCAATCCACCGTGGTATCGCGGCGGCGAGGCGGCGACGCTCTGCCGCGGCGACCAGTGGTCGCGGGACTGGCTCACCGGGATCGCCGTGGGGTTGGCGAAGCGCGGAGGGGAACTCTTCCAAATCGATCAGGTGGTGGGCGCGGGGATGCGCGGCGGAGGCGATTGCCGCGCCACGGGGCACGGCCATCCGCCGGGCATCGGCATCTGGGACGTCGAGGCTGCGCACCGGCAGATGACGGAGATGCACGCCGCTTGTCGCGCGGCAGGCGTGAACATGGTGCTGGGCTACGAGGAGCCGCAGGAGCTGTTTCTCCAAGAGGTCGGCATCCAGGACTACCGGGATTACGAGGTCGCCGGGAAGTCCCAGTTGCCGGGCCATCGGCCGGAGTCGGTGTTCGGGTACCTGTATCACGAGTTCGTGCCGCTCTTCCAGAGCAACCCGCGAGCCGAGAGCCGCGAGATGACGGCCCACTGCATCGTCACGGGCCAGATGCCGCACCTGGTGCCGCACTGGCCGGTGGAACCGCACGCATTTCCGACGCACGGCGGATTCGAGGAGTGGGCTCGGCGACGTGCCGGCCGGATGGGAGCACGTGCGGGGGTGGAAGGAGCAGAAGTACTCCGGGCGGCCACGACGCGACGCGAGACATCCGGCATTCGGGCGCGAGCAGTCTGCGTTTGGAAAGCGCATCGGCGGGAGAGATCACGCAGGTCTCGCGGAACCTGCCGATCGGCGCCGCGGGCCTGCACGCCGGCGGGAAGTATCGGCTTTCGGCCTGGTGTCGCACCGAGCGGCTGGCAAAACCGGCCGCCATCAACATCGCCGCTCTGACCCGGGAACTCAAGAGTCTCGGCTCCTGGAGGCTGCCGTTTCCCGAACCGGGCGATTGGCGTGAAGTCTCGGCCGACGTGGTGGTGCCGGCCGAAGGCGCCGAGGTGTTGCGGGTGATGATTCAAGTCGAGGGACCGTGCCGCGTGTGGGTCGACGATTTCCGGGTGGCTGAAGTGGACGCCCAGGGCGTGGCGAGACCGATCGTGCGCGACGGCCTGCCCCCGCAGCATGACTTATACAAGCAATGGATCGAGCTGTATCACGGCGGTGGTCGTCCCTATCTGCAGTTCGGCGTGGCGATCCCGCCGCCCTCCGTGGAACCGGCCGGAGCGGTGCAGGTCGGCGCCTTCCGCGCCGCGGACGGCAGCGAGGCCGTGATCGCCGTGAACGTCACCGATCGCCACGCGGCAGGCAACGCTGCGGTGGGACGGGAAATCGAGACGCATCGAGTTTGATGCCTGGGGAGGTGAAGTTCATCAAACGGTGACGGGCAAGATGGAGGCCGCGGACCGGCTCCCGAAACGACGTGATAGGCCAAGCGGTTGATGGTATTGTCGCCCGTGAAAGTCGCAGGAGGGGAGCAGCGTGTCGCGGCAGGATGGCCGCTGCGCGGCGGCTCTTGCCAGGCCTCGCTCACGCGTCGGGTTGCCATCTCAGCCGCTGACTGCATTTCTTAGGCTTGAGGTGTGCGCGCGTGCTGCTGCGCAGGTGCGCCCGGGGAGTCGCAAGGCGCTGATGTAGCAGAGCAGGGGACTCCGGCACACGCGGATGGATTTGGAGAATGCTTCCGCACATCAGGCACTGCTCCTGGCGGAGCAGTGGCACACCAAGCAGATGCAGCCGGGTTGAGCGGATGCCCGCGAAAAGCCGTAGGGTGTCGCAACGAGGAAGCGGGGAAGCAACTCGTCGTGGCAGGATGGGCCGCTGCGGCGCGCAATGACAGGCAAGCGGCACACGAGGCGCGCGTCAAGGCATATCGGCTGCCAGGCAACGGATTGTCAGGCACGGTGTGCCTGACCTACTACCGCGTCTACCGATCTGAGTCAGGTATAGGATAGAGGGATCGGAGCTTGATTCTCGCGTCGGCGGTAGTGAAGCGCCAGTTGGTTCCGCAGCGTTGGTCATTGCGGTCTTGCTGCCAGGCCGCGATGGCGGAGTCCATGGCGTTGGTTGTGGCAAATCGCCGGTTCCCCAGACATTGACGCGAGAGCAAGCTCAATTCCATCTCCGCCATGTTGAGCCAACTGCCGTTCTTGGGTGTGTAGACCAAGCGTAACCGACGAGCGAGCCGGTGGGCCGTTTCGGCATCGAAGGCGAAGTACAGGCTCGCCAGGTCGTGCGTATTGAGGTTGTCGCAGACCAACGTCACCAAATCGGCCTGGGGGTAATCTACCTCCAGCAACTGCCGCACCTCCTCCGCCCAATCCAACCGCGTGCGGCTGGCACGGCAGCCCACCCGCCTCCCGCCTGCGATGGGATTGTAAAACAACAATAGCGAGCGGACTTCGTGCCGCTCGTACTTGTCGTCGACTCGCCGGGGCGTGCCGGGCCGCATGGGCAAGGGAGGCGTCACATCTTCGAGCACTTGCCGCGAGGCCTCATCCATGCAGATCAGGGGGTGTTTGTCGTCGAACGCTTCCTGGTAGACGTCGAGGACTTCTTCCATCCGCGCAACGAAACGCGGTCGATCCGCTTCCGCGATGCAGAAGCGTTCGGTCTTCCAAGGTTGCAGCCTGTTTTTTTGAGCGTCTGCCGTACGGTCTCGCAACAGACCGATTTGACGATATGCAGGCGCTTCAGTTCGTCGCAGAGCATTTGCAGCGTCCAGTGGTCGCGGCCCTCAGGGGGCGCGCTGCAGGCAATGGTGACCAGATGGGCTTCCGCCTTGCCGTCGAGAACGCGGTGGGTTCCCGCGTCGCAACGCGTCGCCCGCGCGAGGGTCGGCTGCACGCCCGATTTCACAAACTTCTGACGAATACGTACCACCTGCCGCTCGCAGAGCCCGACTTCTTCGGCAATCTGCCAGTCGGGATAACCCCCATCGGGATGGGCCTCATCGGCCATCAGAAGAATCTTCGCCCGTCGCACCTGCGCCACGCCCAGAGAAGTCTTCCGCGCGATCGCCTCTAACTCCGCTCGAATCTCCGGAGAAAGAGCGACCTTGTATTTCTTTGACAAATTTGGCATCCTTGCCTTCTCCCGCTGGTGAAAACTGAAACCGCGACAACCTCCAAGGGCCATTCTACCCAAACCTGACATTGAGCGGTAGATCAACTACTACGGACTGCCGTACCACGATCGTCGAGCTATCGTGGCCGCGGCGCTCAGAGGATCAATCCTCGTCTGGAAACTTTGCGGAGAAAGTTGCCCATACCTGTCGCTGCGCGATGAGTGCATCAACTTCCGCCAGTGACACACCGGCATCGTGCGCGATACGCTCGCGCGTCGGGCGATCGAGCAGGAGATCGGGGTTGCGCGCTCGTCCACCGTCATGGCGTTGACGATCTTTAGGAAGTATTCATAGACGGCGCCCTGCTCGGCGTCATCCTCTGCGAGCGGTCCGTCCGCCAATCTTGCGGCGACCCGCCTCCGGAGATCGTTGAAATCCCATTGCATCTCCGACCTCCAAGTTAACACGTCAGCCCTTCACCACCATGGTGACGCGATGGATGCCGTTGGCGCCCGTCCTTAAGAGCGGGCGGGGCATGGGTTGGGCGATGCCGTTGTGGTCGATGGTGCGGCAGCAGAGGTCGTACTTGCCCGCCGGGAGGCCGGGGAGCAGGGCCGCCCAGTGGGTGAGCGTGAAGCGGATGGGCCACTCCAGGGGCGTGCCCTTGGCTGGGTCCATGTGGCTGGTGTTGGGCGGGAGCTTTCCGCCGGCGAGCCCGCGGCCCCAGTTCGTGGGCGCGGGCAGGATGGCGGCGTCGTGCCAGTCGGCCTTGGTCCAGTAGGGGTCGTCGGAGGGCCGGGGCTCGTTGTGCGAGTGGACGCAGTACTGGACCTTGGCCAGGCCGGAGATGCCGACCAGGGCGTAGCCGGTGAGGGCGGCGGGCGATCCGGGCTCCAGCTCCGTGGGGGCGTTGACGAAGCGGGCCTTGGTTTTCATGGGGCTTTCGGTGTCGGCGTTGTGGACGGCGGCGTCGGAATCGTTGGCCTTGAAGTCGTTGGTCAGGACGATGCGTTGGATCCACTTGATGGCCTTGTCGCCGTACATGCCGGGGACGACGACGCGGGTCGGCCCGCCGTGAGCGGCCGGGATGAGCTCGCCGTTCATCTTGTAGGCCAGGACCAGGGGGACTTGGCCCGGCGGGGTCTCGAGGACTTGGGCCAAGGGCAGAGAGGCTTGGAACGGAGGCAGGCCTTCGGGGTGATAGCTTTGATAGACGACGCGGCGGATATTGGCTTTGGGCTTGGCCATCCAGATGATTTCGCGCAAGGGGACGCCTTCCCAGAGACTGGTGTGGAATGGATCGTCGCCGAAGACGCAGATGCAGGGGTGGAGGAAGCGGACGGCGTGGTGCTCGGCCAGTTTCATGAGGCGCTTCCAGTCCAGGGCGTTTCCTTGTGCCCGGGTGAGAGGCTGCTCGACGACGCTTGTGCTCTCCGTGTCGGCGACGACTTCGAGCGACCAGGTTTCGGGAACGAGACCGACCTCGCGGAGTTTTTCGGGCGAGAACTTGAGGACGCCCGTGTGGCCTTTGTCGGCGATCTGTATGCGATCAAGCGGGGCCAGGTATTCGAGCTTGGCGATGGCGTCTTTCAGGAGCGGGTCGGGGGCGGCGAACTCGCCGCGGCCAGCGGGGACGCGTTCCAGGCTGCGGCGGCGAGGGAGCCGAGCTGCAGGAAGTAGCGGCGCGTGAGGTGGCAGTGGTCGCGAAGCTGATCGAAGTTTCCCATCCCAACCTCCTCGATGAGCCTACCTCGTGGCGTGCCTCGACTCCAGTATGGCACATTTACACGGCGCCAACCACCGTCCGCCGCCGGCAGAAAACCCTATTTCAGCCGGCAAGACTGAAGTGGATCGATGGCTGTTGTTTCCTGCGGCTTCAGGGCTATACTCACGCGTGGTAAGCGTTCACGCCCTCGACAGGACACGACGAGAGGCAACATTTCCCTCTCGCTTTGCGGTGATGGGCAAGTGCAGGGAAGCGGCGGGCCGCCGCTTCTACGAGTCTGACCCGTAAACGGTTACCACCCATGTTCTCGCCAAATAAACCGTCTATGGGTCCTCGCTTCGAAGGCCTTGAAATGTGCTCGCCAGCCATGACCAGTCTCGCGATGGCCACGTGGATGTTGGCCTCGGCCGTTCTGGCGGCCGCGGAAACTCCGCCCGGCGCCGTGCAAGTCGTCGACGGCATAGTGCAGCCGCGCCGGCCCGTGGCCGAAGCGATTGCTACCGCCATGCAGTTTCTGAAGAAGGCCGACGGAGCCTATGTGCCTGGCCGGCTCGACGGAGAACTTGCCGGCTACTTTACCAGCGCCCATGTCAATCCGGATGGGACGCGCTCGGACCGCAAGCTTTCCTTTCCGGCCCGGCAGCATGCCTATTTCATCACCACTTTTCTCATGTATTACGCCTACCGTGGCGAAGAAGAGTGGCTCGTGCGGGCGCAGGACCTGGGGGATTGGAATCTTGCCCATCGCACCCCTGCGGCTGCGGCCTGGCCGAATCTGCCTTACTCGACATTTTCCGACGGCAAACCCGGCGGCTCGCGGGATAGGGACAGCATCGAGCCGGACAAGGCGGCCTTTTTCGGCAGCGACTTGCCTGGCCTTGCACGAGGCGACGGCGGACCCCAAGTACCTGGCTGCCGCGCCGGCGCTCGGCGCAACACTGGCCCGCACGCAGCGCGAGGACGGCTCGTGGCCTTTTCGGGTCATTCCTGAAACCGGGCAGGTGACGCAGGATTTCGGCGGCGCGCCGGTATTCTTCGTCGAGTTCTTTCAGAAGCTCGTTCGATACGACAACACGCCGGCCAACCGCCAGGCGTTTGAGAAGGCGCTCGAATTGATGCTGGCCAGGAACGTCACACGGGGACTTTGGGGCACCTATCACGAAGACGTCGGCCTGAAGCCAGAAGACTACCCCTCGGCCGAGCCGATGTGTTTTACCGCGGACTACCTGTTCCGGCAGGGCAAAGCGCATCGGGAGTATGTGGAGATGGGACGGCAGATCATGGGGCGCGTGGAAGAGCGCTTGGTGCACACCACCGGCCACGCAGCGGCCCCGGCCCCGGCCGTCAGCGAGCAAGCCGGATTCGAACACCTGATGCCCGGCCACACCGCCCGTTACACGCGAGCCCTGGCCAGTCTTTATGTCCTGACCGGCGACCAGCAGGCCAGGCGGCGGGCGCTGTCGGGTATCCACGCGCTCACGTTCATGCAGTCGCCACCGGGGCTGTTCCGCACGTTCTTTTACTCCCTGAAACCGAAAGCCGCGGGCAAGCCCCGCCCGGACTGGTATTCGCAGCATCTTTACACCGTGTGCCACGTGCTGGAGTCGATGCGTTGCTTGCCGGAACTTGTGCCCAGCGGCGAGGACCATATTCTGGGCAGCGACATTTCTGTCCGCGAAGTTCGCTACTTGCCGGGCCAAATCACGTTTGAGACCATTGCGCCGTCGCGCGCGGTGCTGAAACTGAGCTTCACGCCGGCCGCGGTTTACGCGGGCACAGAACCGCTCCGCACGGTCAAGGAACTCGCCGACGGTGACAGCCCGGGATGGTCTTTTGACCCGGGCAACAAGGTGCTCGGCGTTCGCCACCCGGCGGGGCGCGTTCGTGTGGTGAAGTGAGGGCGGTTGCGGCTCGGACTCTCTTCGCAACATTGGCGAGTCAGTCAATGCGGCGGCAATTGTCGGAGTTCGCACCTATTGCCTATACGCGTGGCATGGCAAGTAGGAGTCGGAAAAGAGGCGCCATATGGACACCCAGGATGCCATTTTCGCCAACGTGGTTGAATTGCTCCAGGAGTACGCTGGAAAAGAACGTCGATTGGACTGGGATACGACATTGTTCGGGGATCTGGGAATCTGGGGTGACGACGCCGGTGACTTTCTGACAGAGCTTGCGGAGCGTTTTGAAGTTGACTTCTCTCGTTTTCGGTTTCATCGGCACTTCCGCGCCGAGGGCTACAGCCTCTTAGATCTTCTGCTTCTTCCCTTTCGTATCCCGGGGCGGTGCCTGGGCACGACGCCTGAGGAGGATCAGAATCTCATTCCCATCACGATTCGACAGTTGGTCGCAGCGATTGAGCAGGGACGGTGGCCGGCTGAGTGGTCGGACCTGAAATCGGGGTCAACTCTTGACTGAGGTGCATTGTGGAATGTCGTGCTCGAATGCCACGCGGCCGTTTGCAGTTTTCTTGCTCAACCCATTGGGCAGGTTCGACGGCACCCTCCCCTTGAGAGTCTCGCAGCGGGGAAGCAGCTCGTATTGGAGGATGGGCCGCTGCGCGGCGGCTCTTCCCAGGCCTCGCTTACGCGTCGGGTTGCCATCTCAGCCGCTGACTGCATTTCTTAGACTTGAGGTGCGGCGCGCGCTGCTGCGCGCAGGTGCGCCGTGGGATTCGCAAGGCACTGATGCAGCAGAGCAGCGGACTCCGGCACTCACGGATCCTTCTTGAGAATGCTTCGGCACATCAGGCACTGCTCCTGCGGAGCAGTGGCACACCAAGCACACGAGCAAACCAATCACACGAGCAAACGAAAGCGTCAACATAACAGCACTGCCGTGGCACACCAGGCAGAGGAAAGCATCGGGACACCGACATTACTCATACCCGAGCAGCGGCACACCAAGCACAGCAGACACAGGCATACGATCTGCGCCCGGACGCGGCTGCGGCAGGGCAAGGAACGATCAGCCCACGTCCGCAAGCTCCAGGACGTGGCCGTAGCGCGTGAGGACCATATTGCGCAGGCGGGCGTGATCGGGCGAAGCCAATCCGGGGTCGGCGACGACGAGGGCCTCGGCATCGCGGCGGGCCTCCGAGAGCACCTCTCCGTCGTGCGCCAGATCGGCGGCGCGGAGCGGCGGAAGACCGTGCTGGCGCGTTCCCAACAGTTCGCCCGGACCGCGCAAAGCGAAATCGATCTCGGCCAACGCAAAGCCATCGGTCGTGGAGACAAAGGCATCGAGGCGCTTGCGCGACTCCTCGGACTGCGGGTCGGCAAAGGCGGCGCAGAAGCCGGGATAGTTGCCGCGGTGGATGCGGCCGCGGAGCTGGTGCAGTTGCGCCAGGCCAAAGCGTTCCGCCGCTTCAATCGTCATCAGCGTGGCGTTGGGCACGTCCACACCCACTTCGACCACCGAGGTGGCCACAAGCACCTGCAAGCGGCCGGAGCGGAAATCGTCCATCACCGCCTCCTTCACCTCCGTGCCCATGCGCCCGTGCACCAGCCCCAGGCGGAACTCCTCGAGCGGCCCATTGGCCAGGCTTTCGAAGGCCGCCTCCGCGCTGGCCGCCTCCACCTGCTCCGAGTCCTCCACCAACGGCGCGATCACGTATCCTTGCCGCCCCTCGCGGAGCTTCTTGCCGAAAAACTCCCACCACCGCGCGCTGATCTTCGGAAATCAGATAGGTATGGATCTTCTGTCGGCCGGGCGGAGAATCGCGAAGCGTCGAGATGTCAAGATCTCCGAAAAGGGTCAGGGTCACCGTGCGCGGGATCGGCGTGGCCGTCATGACGAGGTAGTGGGGGTCCGTACCCGAGTGCTTCAGCGTGGCCCGCTGGCGCACGCCGAACTTGTGCTGTTCGTCGATGACGACCAGCCCCAAGCGGCGAAAGTGCACGTCGTCCTGGAGGATTGCGTGGGTGCCGATCACCAGATCGATCTGGCCGGCGGCAATCGCCAGAAGGACGGCATCGCGGTCGCGACCGGAAAGCCCACCCGTCACCAGGGCGCGGCGGACCTGGCTGTGGGCCAGCAACCGATCGAGGGTGATCGCGTGCTGCCGCGCAAGAACCTCGGTGGGCGCCATGAGCGCCGCCTGGCAGCCGTGCGCGGTTGCAAGCAGCATGGCATAGACCGCGACGATCGTCTTTCCGCTCCCCACGTCGCCGTGCAGAAGGCGGTTCATGGGCACGTTGCGGGCCATGTCGGCGGCGATTTCGCCGATCGCGCGGTGCTGCGCCGGAGTGAGCGCGAAGGGAAAGAGGCGGCGGATGCGGGCGTCGATCTTGGCGGTCGCTTCCAATGCCACGGCGCGGCGTTGGCTTTGAAGGGCGGCGCGCTTCAGCGCCAAGGCGAGTTGCAGGATCAGCAGTTCCTGGTAGACGAAGCGGCGGCGCGCCTGGGCCAGGGCCTCGTGATTGGCGGGAAAGTGGATCTCGCCCAGCGCGCGGCGCAGCGGCCACAGTCCGTGCGCTTCCCGATACGACAGCGGAAACACCTCGTCGAGCAAATCGGCGTATTCGGCCAGCGCGGCGGCTACGATCCGCCGCAGTTGCCCCTGGGCCAGGCCCTCGGTGAGCGGATAGAGGGGCAGGATCGCGCCCTGCGGTTCCTCTTCCCCTTCGGCCAAGAGGACCACGCGGGGGTGCGCCATTTCCCACATCAGCCCTTCGCGCTTCGGTTTGCCGGACACCACGACGCGCTGACCCAGCGAAAACCGCTCGCGCTGGTAGGGTTGGTTGAACCAGAGGACGCGCAGATGGCCGGTGCTGCCAGCCACGAGCACCCCGACCACGCAGCGGCCGGGCCCGGTGCTTCGCAACTCGACGTCCTCGACGACGCCCGCGACCGACTGAAGCTTGTCCTCCTCCAGGTCGGCGATCTCGCGGCGATCGGACAAGTCCTCATAATCGCGAGGAAAAAAGAAAAGCACGTCGCGGGCGTAGTGCAAGCCAAGACGATGAAGCAGATCGACGCGGCGCGGACCGACGCCCGGAACGAATTGCACCGGCGTGAGCAGTCGATCGGTGGCGGCCTTTTCGGATGCATCGCTCATAGGCGTGCATTATACCGCGAGCGGGGGTCAGGGCCCATCGCGGGGCAACCGTTCGGGAGCCGCCGGGGCCACCGTGTGCCGGCAGGCGGAATGGGATCGAGTTTTCTGCACCGAGAGCGTGGAGACGGCGCGCCGTGAGCCGCCGTAGCAGGCACGGCAATCCGTGAGCGTTCACACCCCGGGATAGCCACGCTGAGCGGCTGCGTTTCCCACGCGCTCGTGGGGTAATGGGCAACCATTTTGAAGCGGCGAGACGCCGCTTCTACGAGTTTGCCCTATGAACGGTTGCGGTAATCTGGTTCAGCGGCGCAGGTACTTCTGATAGGCGGCCACGGCCAACTCGTCGCAACGGTCGTTTTCGGGGTGGCCCGAGTGTCCGCGAACGAGGGTCACGCGGACGCGGTGCTTTTCGAGCAAGGCATCGAGTTGTGCACAGAGTTCCTCATTCTTCACCGCGGCCCAACGGTCCCCTTCGCGGCGGCGCCAACCGTTGGCCTTCCATTTGGGGAGCCATTCGGAGAGTCCCTTGCCGACGTACGCGCTGTCGGTGACCAGTTCCACGGTGGCGGCGCACCGCAGGGCTTCCAATCCACGCACAACCGCCGTCAGTTCCATGCGGTTGTTGGTGGTTTCCGCCTCGGCACCCGCGCGTTCCAGCGATTTGCCGGAGGCAGGATGGCGAAGCAGAAAGGCCCATCCGCCCGGTCCGGGATTGCCACTACAGGCCCCGTCGGTAAACAGTTGCACTTCCGTGCCCGCTGTTTGTGCTTTGCCCATCAGGCCCCTCCGCGGCCCACACTCCCGTGCCGTTGATTTGGTATTCAGGAAAGATAACCGTCACGACCCGGAAGGCGAAGGGGGCAGGCACGAATGGCACGTGAACTTTTGTAAGCGCCGATCCCAGGACCTTTGAAGGTGCTGCGATTTTCCGGCCGCACAGGGCTCCCGCGGCAGTTCCGGGATCGGTTCTTAGAGCCGATCTCAGCCCTACCTGCGGCTTCGAAATTTTCCGGCCGCACAGGGCTCCCGCGGCAGTTCCGGGATCGGTTCTTAGCCGACCGGATCGCGGTGGCCGCTCCCCCCAGCATCGGGAGCGGGAGAACGCTACTCCGCAGCGGCGGTGGCCGGTTGAGCCTCGGGCGTGGTTCCCATGAGATAGTGATGGATGTCGGCGGCCGCCTTCTTGCCGGCGCCCATGGCCAGGATCACCGTGGCGCTGCCGGTGACGATGTCGCCGCCGGCCCAGACGCCGTGCCGCGTGGTCCGGCCCGTTCTCGTCGGCCACGATGTAGCCCCGCTTGTTCAGGTCCATGCCCTTGGTCTGCTGCGTGAGCAGCGGGTTGGCCCCGGAGCCGATGGCCACGATCACCAGGTCGGTGTCGAGCACGAACTCGGCACCGGCCTTGGGCACCGGCCGGCGGCGGCCGGAGGCGTCGGGCTCGCCCAGCTCCATCTCCTGGCAGCGGACCTTCGACGACCATGCCCCGCTCGTCGCCGAGGTACTCCAGCGGCGCGCAGAGCAGCTTGAAGATGATCCCTTCCTGCTCGGCGTGATGGATCTCTTCGCCGCGGGCGGGCATCTCCTCGCGCGAGCGGCGGTAGAGGATGTAGACGTGCTCGGCGCCCAGCCGCCGCGCGGTTCGGGCCGCGTCCATGGCCACGTTGCCGCCGCCCACCACGCAGACGCTGCGTCCGCGGACGACCGGCGTGTCGTATTCGGGAAAGGCGTAGGCCTTCATCAGGTTCGACGCGGGTGAGGTACTCGTTGGCCGAGTAGACGCCGCCCAGGTTCTCGCCGGGCACGCCCATGAAGCTCGGCAGGCCGGCGCCCGACGCCGACGAACACCGCGTCGAAGCCTTCTTCCTCGAGCAGTTCGTCGACGGTGATCGACTTGCCGATCACCTGGTTGAACTCGATCTTCACGCCCAGCCGCCGCAGGTAGTCGACTTCCTTCTCGACGATCTCCTTGGGCAGGCGGAACTCGGGGATGCCGTAGATCAGCACGCCGCCGGGCTTGTGGAAGGCCTCGAAGATCGTCACCTCGTGGCCCAAGCAGGACCAGGTCGCCGGCCACGGTCAGTCCCGGCCGGGCCGGCGCCGACCACGGCCACCTTCTTGCCGGTGGACGGGGCCTTTGCGGGCAGCTCGACCAGTTCGTGCTCGCGCTCGTAGTCGGCGGCGAACCGCTCCAGGCGGCCGATCGGCCACCGGCTCGCCCTTCTTGCCGAGGACGCACCGCTCTTCGCACTGCGTTTCCTGCGGGCAGACGCGGCCGCAGACCGCCGGCAGGCAGTTGGTCTCCTTGATCTGCCGCGCGGCCTCGGCGAACTTGCCCTCGGCGATCAGCCGATGAAGCCCGGGAATGTCGACGTCCACCGGGCAGCCCTCCACGCACAGCGGCTTCTTGCACTGGAGGCAGCGCGCCGCCTCCGCCTGGGCCTGCTCGGGCGTGTAGCCCAGCGGCACTTCCTGGAAATTGTCGACGCGCACCTCCGGGCGCCTGCTCGGGCATCGGACGCGACGTGCGGTCGTGCTTGCGATCGTGGCCGGTTTCTCGCTCATCGGCGCTGCCGTCTCTTGCTTCAGTTGTTCCACGATATCGATCCAGCGAACACGCTTCCTGGTCGTGGTAGATCTTCTGCCGCGAGAGGAGCAGGTCCCAGTCGACCAGGTGGCCGTCGAACTCGGGCCCGTCGATGCAGGTGAACCGCGTCTTGCCGCCGCAGGTCCACGCGGCAGCCGCCGCACATGCCCGTGCCGTCGACCATGACCGAGTTCAGGCTGACCACCGTCTTCACGCCGAACGGCTCGGTGGTCTTCGCGCAGAACTTCATCATCACCGCCGGGCCGATGGCGTAGACGCAGCCGATGCGCCGCTGCGGCGTCGCTGCTCGAGCAGCTCCCGCAGCGGCTCGGTCACCAGCCCCTTGCGGCCCGGACTGCCGTCGTCGGTGGTGATGATGTGCTCGTCGCTCACCGCAGGCGAGCTTCTCGGTCCAGAACAGCAGCTCCTTGGTCCGCGCCCCTTGGATCGAAATCACGCGGCTGCCGACCTCGTGGAAGGCCCGGGCGATCGGGTAGACCGGCGCCGTGCCCACGCCGCCGGCCACCATCACCACCGTGTCGCAGCTGCTCGATTTCGGAGGGCTTGCCCAGCGGGCCGATCAGGGCGTACAAGCGACTCGCCCGGCCTCCAGCCGCGAGAGCTTCATCGAGCTGGTGCCGACGACCATCAGCACCAGCGTGATCGTGCCCGCGGTGCGGTCGAAATCGGCGATGGTCAGCGGGACGCGCTCGCCGCGCTCGTCGGCCATGACGATCACAAAGTGACCGGGCTGGGCCTTGCGCGCCAGGCGGGGAGCTTCCACGACCATCTCGTAAATCTTCGGGGCAAGCTCCCGTTTGCTGACGATCCTGGCGCCCATTCCCGGACTGGCTGCCGCTGGACGATTCTGTTGCCGGGGGGTGCTCCCGCGGCCTTTCTCGGAGAGGTTCTCGGTCATCGCACGCTGCCTGGGGGAAGATGGACCGCCATGCGTCCGGCAAGCCGCCGACCGCAAAACAAAATATTCTAGCATTTCCTTCAATTCACGGGGAGATACGCAACTGGCGGGAAGACACGCGGCGGTGCCACCGCCAAGCCGTCCTCCTCGTGCGTCCTGCGTCCTCCTCGTGCCCGGTCGGCGTGCCCTGTCAAAATGCCTGTCAAAATGCCTGTCAAAATGCGTTCTCGAAATCCTCACCGTTGAGCAGACAATTCGGGGCACTCGTTTTGTCGGCTTTGTCCGGACCGGCGGTGGTCGGCGGAGAAACGGAGCGGCGGGTCCGCGAGGAAACGATGATTCAGACGCGATACGCCCGGACCTCGTCCATCAGCCGGTGAACCGTCTGGGCCTTGGTGGCGCCTCGCACCTTGTAGAATACTCCCCCGCAGAGCTGCCCCGCGCGAAGTGCCTCGGAGAATCGGTCGAGATCCACCTCGACCACCAGCGGCA
Source organism: Pirellulales bacterium (assembly GCA_963736495.1). Classification (GTDB taxonomy): domain Bacteria; phylum Planctomycetota; class Planctomycetia; order Pirellulales; family Thermoguttaceae; genus CAVTPL01. The sequence goes on from CAVTPL010000007.1 coordinate 900,552, forward strand.
CATCCCCGGCACGCGCGCGCAACGCCGGCAACACCTCGAAGGCCGGCGGAAAGCCGCGATCGTCTCCCAGAAAGATCGCCTTGAGCCCGCGCAGCGTGCTCACCGCCTCCAACAGGTGACGGCCGTTGCCGTGCAGGTGCAGTACCCCGCCGTCGAAGCGGGCGAAGATCCGCTCCACGGGCTCGCGCCCCCAGGTTTCGAAATAGCCGACCGAAGTCATGTGGAAGGGATCGACGCTCTCCGAGACCATCCGCCCCGGCAACCACTGGACCATGTTGCTCGCCGTTCCCCCGGCCAATCGCGGCACGGCCTCGAAGAAAGCCTCCTGCACGGCCACATTCACCTCGTAGGCCAGCTCGATCGCCTGCCGCACCCATTCCGGCCGCTCGAAGAGCGCCAGGTAGGTCTTCGTCGCGCCGACCAGTTCAAAGGCGAAGTTCAACCCATCGATCAGGATGAAGTGGCTGATCGCGAACTTGCTTCCCGCCCCGGTTGCGAAGGCTTTGAGCTGCCCCAGATATGCCGCGAACCACGGGTGCGACCGGTCCAGACGCAACCCCGCCAGCTCGGACCACTCCGAGAGCAGGGGGGCAACCATCGAGGAGATCCAGCCGTTTTCCGGGTGGGCCATGAACTGGACTTTTCCGCCGAACAACCCGCCGTAGAGCCCTTGGTCCAGTTCGCTCAGATATGCCGCGGGAATCGAGTCGTCGTCCAGCGCGGGCGCTCGGCAAGATGCCGGTCCCAAAAGGCGATCCGCTCCGCCGGGTTCGGCTCGGGGCAGTATCCGGCAGCGTACTGGGCCGCAAAGGCCTCCAAGGCCGGGGACGGAATGCTGAACGAGGCGAAGATTCGGTCCATCGCCTGGCGCGCGTGCAACCGGCGCAGCCGGTCGATCACCTCGCACGCGTTGCCCTTATAGGCCAGCGAGTCCATCCTGGCAATCTCCCTCGCCGGCGCGCTCGCTCAGAGTTGCTCGATCAACTGGTCGAAGCGGTCGACGCTCACGGCGGGCGAGGTGAAGAATCCGATCCCCGTCTGACGCCCGAGGGCGACCGAGGCCTTCATCGCGTCTTCCACGGTCGGGAAACCCGCCACAATGAGCAAATCCTGCGATCCGAGCATCGCATACATCGATTGCACCTCGCCCCCGTATCGGCCGATCAGCTCCACGGCCGCATCGGTCCGCTTTCGGCTCATCTGCTTGAGCGCATCGGGCGAGTATTTTCCGAACATGAGGAAGTTGATCACGGCATGGCTCCTTGCTGGGCGCTTCGAGCAAAGTCCAAGCGGCCGCTCGACCGTCCGCATGCACCGGGCGTTCCGAGCGTACCATTGCCTCGGGGATTCCGTGCCCTTCCCCGTCCCGTTTGCCTGTCAACATCATGATCCGCTCCGCCGCGGCGCAAATCAAGTGGCCGGGACCGCAAGGCTGAAGGGATTTCCGGTGCCTGGGGAGGCGGCGGCTGGTCCGGACGGCACAATCACGACATTTTGACTGCTGGAAGACTGCTTCCCCACGCGAGCCGTGTCGCCTTGGCCCGGTCTGACCGTTTGGGGCTCTTGCGTCCGATATCCCAAGGGGTTGCCGAATGGGCACCGAGGATCAGCGCAGCCGCGTGTGGGCAGACGTAACGCGGCCAAAACAGTCGAAGGCTAACTCCAGCGTCCCCTCGGCAGGAGTCCAGCGGTGGCGGAACGGAATCACGAAGTTTTCCGACCAGGCGCGACCCGCAAATGCGTACTGCCGCACGTTTCCCTCGGTGCTCGTCAACTCAAACTGGTTCATCTCAATGTTCGTCACCTCCGACCAGCGATGCTCCTCCACGGCGCGCTTCCAGCTCGCCGCAAGCGTGGTTTCGCGCCTGCCACTCGATCCAGGGTTCCATCAGTTTGGCCGCCGGTCGAGCGTCCCACAGAACCACTCGCTCGCCCACCAATCCGGCGACCAACCGTACGACATTCTCGTCGCAGGGGGCGACACCATGGACCTTCAGTTCCTGGTACCAATATTGGTCGGGAGCAGGATCCGTAACCCGCACCAAGATATACTGGACAGGCCGTCCGGTCCGTTTCTCGTACCGAGTGGAACAACGGGCCAGTCGCAAGTTCTGGCTCCGCACGTGGACCACTTGATCGCCCCCCTCGCGGTACTCGATCGGGAGGTCATCGGCCAGGTCGCGGTCGATTAGCTCGTCGTACTTTTCTCCTCTGCCGCGCACGTCGGCTCCGAATGCTCGGACGACGATCGAGGCAAATCGGGTGTCATCGGGGAGTTCCAGGCGGTCGTTGAGCTCGCGGATCAGGTCTGCGTTGGGTTTTAGCGAGGTGGTGCGCGTGCCGAGGTAATCCCCGAAGTGCTCCGCCAGAGTCGAACCGAGGTGTGGGGTGGCAATCGTGATCAGGCGGTCGACGTCGCCGCGATACCTCAGGCCGGGCAGTGCGCTCTGCAGGTACACGCGTGCCGCAAGACCTCCGGCGCTGTGGGCCACCAACTGCACTTCAGCCGCACCGGTGAATCGCCGTAGCTCGGCGATTGCCTCCGCCACCTCTGCAGCCTTATAGCCCAAACCGTCGGTGTTCGCGCATCGAGAAAACTGAAGCACAAATACGTGTGCGCGCCGTGCGTCTCCTTCCGTCCCTCCGGTATGCAAGTGCTGTGGCAACCGGATGGCACCTGCTTCGGGACGGATAATCCCTCCGAATTTCATCCCCTGAGCTTGGAGATAGCCGACCATTCCGGTCCAGGTCGTCTTTGCTTCCGGCTCCTGGAGCGGAGAGCCCCAGGTGCAGTCCTCGCCCTCGAGCGTCCACACCATACCGTGAACCAGCAAGATCGGCGTTTGGGACTCATCGCAAAGGCCGCTGGAAACCAGAATAGCCGCGATGAGCGGCAACCACGACCCGATGCAGAATGCTCGCATTTGGTGGCCCCTCTTCTCGAGGAAGGAATTGTCACGACGCCGGCGTTCCTTCCACGCCGCAGCCTACATCAAGTGCCATCGGTCCCAAACGACCACGTAGACTCCCAGAAGCAGATTCGTGACGGCATGGGCAACGACGGCGTCCCAGATGTTCCGCGTCTTCATCACCAGCCACGTCACCAGGGAAAACCAGGCGATCGCCGCCAGTGCTTCCGCCGGATGCGAGAGCACCGGATAGGCCGCCACTGCGATCACCAGCGCCACGCCGTCCCGCGATCCGATCGGCACCTCCCACCACTGCTGCTGGACGAAGAACCGCATCAGGAATCCGCGGAGGAAGAATTCCTCGACGAGTGGCACGACTGCCACCAGCCCGAAAAACCGCACGGCCAGGAAAGCCCATGCCCAAGCCCAGCGATCCGCGGACATCTGCACGAAAGGATTGTAGGCGCTGCGCGCTCCGGAATCGACGAAACCGCCCAGGCCCAGCGGTCCCAGCAATCTCTGCTCCAGCTGCAACTCGGCCAGCCCCACCCAAACCACGACTCCCACAATTCCAACCACCACCGACATCATGCGCGGCCGCACGCGAAACGCCCTGTATCCCGGCCCTACGAATGCCACGGCGGCCAAGGTCAGGGCGATCCGCAGCGTGTAGACCATCGGGTAGAAGGAATACGGAATCGAAAGCCAGCTTGCGGACGTCTCGGTCTCGGCTTTCGGTTCCAGCGCGCCGACGAGCATATACACCGCGAAGGGCAGGACAAACACCATCCAGCGATGCCGATCGAGCAGCTTCACTCCCCCCTCCGCCTTCATGGATCGCTCACCGTCGCGCGCCGACGGGCCTTTCCCGCTCTCTCTTGCCGCCTCGCTCACGCCGACCACTCCGCGCGCGGTTGCCCGGCGATCTGCGGCTGGACTCCGCGCCTGCAGGTCGGCCACGGCTTTCCGGGCCGCCTCGACGGCGGCTGCGTCCGAGTGGGCCTCGATCGCGATCTCGAACGAGCGCGACTCGCCCGGGCCAAGCACCGCCACGCGTCCCATCTGCTTTTCAAACGACTTGCGGTTGGGAAAGTTGATCGCCGGTTCCAGCCCCGTCACGTAACCATCCTCGATCGCCTGCCGGTTCTTCCAGAGGGCGAAATAGGGCAATTGCCCCAGATTAAACCGCAGGCTCACGCCCCGATCCGCCGCGGCATTGTGCAAAAGCGCCCGGGTGGCCCCGTCGCGGTCGCCCGCCAGCTCGAAGAAGAAGACGGCCTCGGCCGAGCCCGGCGAGGGCCGGCCATAGGTGTCCCACTCGGCCAGATCGGTCACCGCCACCGCATCCCGCGGCGCCATCTTCCGAATGGGCAGAACGGCTTTGGCCCCAGCCTCCGCCAAAGGCGCGCCGAAGTTGATGTGGTACAGCAACTCCAACTCGCCGGGCTCGGCCGACCGATTGGAGACCACGTCGGTAATCGTCGCCCCCGGTTGCCCCACGCGCGTTGAGATCGTCGAACTCAGGCGAAGCTTGTTGCCGAACAGGCGCGCTTCGTCCACCACGCCCGTCACCGCGATCTCTCCCGCGTCGCCGTCGATCGTCACTTCCACGCGGTGCGCCGGCTGGTTCGCGATCCGGCCGTGCAGCGGGTACTTCACCGCGCCTTGGTCGTTGAACTCCGGGGCGCCGTTGCTCTCCAACCCACACCGCACCAGCCACTCGTCAAACCCGTCCAGCCAGCCGATCCCGCTGGGCGCGAAGAGATTGACCAGGGCAGGGTGGACCGGCCCTTGCACGGGCGAGCGCCACCCCAAACGCACGTCTCCCTGTCGCGCGTTCCAGAGCCCCATTCCCCGCGTCGGGACCACCACGAACTGGAACCGCCCGTTGTTCACTTCGATCACATCCACCCCGTCCCGAAGCCCCCCTCGCAGGGTACGCTTACTTACCGAGTAGCCGGTCGCCTTGCCCTTCACGTTGCCTGGCGACAGGGCGAGGCTTTCCAGGTACACGTCCTGCTCGACATCCGTCACGACCCATGTCTGCTTCGCCATTGGGGGACTCCTGGGGCTCTGGGGCTGGAATTCGGCATCCGCCACCGAGTAATTTACGTGCGGGGCCTTCTTCTGCCTAGCAAGCCGGCGCGTGCGCCCAAGCAATCGACGGTTTGAAGGCCACAAAGACGATTGGAATGCCACCGCACCATTGCGTCCATAATGGGGGGTATCGATCGCAATCCCTTGGCACAACTGCTTCTCACGTTAGGCAATCTCGGGAAAGCATGCCACGCCCTTCGGGGGACCGAAGCTTGACGCCCGTTGACGGGCGAAACTATACTAAACTCTTGCTAGTAGCCGATTTTTATACGCCGGATTCACAGTCTCCAGGACCCGCGCACGGTTCCCCTTTGCCGGCTTCCTTCAGCCTAGAGATTCTCGCGATGAAGATGCGACCGTCGCTTTCGCTGGTCGGTTGGCTGATGATGGGCCTTATGTTTGCCAACGGTGCTGAGCCCGCGGCAACCAAATCGCCGGCAGCGAGCAAGGAGACTGCGAAGGAAGCGACGACTGCGAAGGCTGCGCCGGCAAAGCCGGTCGCAGCGCCCAAGAGTGCGCCCGCAGAGAAATCGCCCAGCGATGCAACTCCCGCTCCGGCGAAGGCGCCTGCTCCGGCTACCGTGCCTGCCCCGGCTAAGGCGCCCGCTGCGGCGCAAGCCCCCTTGGTTTCGGCCCCCTATCGTCCGCTGGCTCCGGGGGCCATGCAGGTGATCGAACCGCAACCGCAGCCCGTCGAGGCCTTCAGCCGACACGACATCGTCGAGCTGTTGGCGGTGGATCCGAAGATGGACTTCGCCAAGAACATCGCGTTTCGCCGCGATATTTGGTATTTGGAGTTCCGCTTCAAGCCCGTTCGCATGATCTACGTCGATATCCCGCAGCCCAGTGGGCAGATGCAGCGCAAGCTGATCTGGTACCTTGTCTACAGCGTCACCAATCCGGGCAAGGCGTGGCATCCGGTCGAACAGCAAGATGGCACGTATCAGCTCCAGCAAGTCGACAAACCGGTCCGCTTCGTACCCACGTTGCTTCTGGAGGCGGTAGGTTTGGACAAGTGGTATCCGGACCGCGTCATCCCCCTGGCCATGGATGCCATTCGCCTCCGCGAGGACCCCAATCGGCAGTTCCTCAATACCGTCGAAATGAACCGCGAACTGCAACCCGGCGAGACCCTGTGGGGTGCCGCGACCTGGGAAGACACCGATCCGAAGATCTACCAGTTTGCCATTTACGTCACCGGGCTGACCAATGCCTACCGCTGGGTGGATGAGGCAGGGAAGTTCCAGAAGGGGAGCACCATCGGCACGGGCCGGCACCTGGAACGCAAGACCCTGAAGCTCAACTTCCGCCGCATCGGCGACGAATTCGACGTCCGGGAGAACCAGATCCGCTACGGTCTGCCCGACGGGGTTGACTACGAGTGGGTTTACCGGTAGAAAATTAGGTTCCCCTGAGTCGACATGTGGGGTGCTTGGGGGAGCCGGGGTTGCTGCGTTGCCCCCGGGCAAAGCCCTCCCGATGCGGCCCGACTGCTTGTCGAGTGCCGCGGGCCCCTCTTGGCCGCGACCCAGGGGCTATCGATAGACCGCGGAAAGGTGAGCAACAATGGCACACAAAAAAGGACAAGGTTCCAGCCGCAACGGCCGCGATTCGGCCGGTCAGCGCCGTGGGGTGAAACGTTTCGGCGGGCAATTCGTCCGCTCGGGCAATATCCTCGTGCGCCAGGTCGGCACCAAGTTTCACGCCGGCAAGGGCGTGGGCATAGGCAGCGACTTCACGCTTTTCGCGCTCACGGACGGCTACGTCCAGTTTGACCGCGGCGGCCGGCGCGTCAGCATCCTCCCGCAGGCGTAACCGCGCCGGCAGCAAGGGGGGGCCGGTGCTTCGCGTCCCGCGCAATGCCGCTGCGCGTGGAAGTCGGAAACGTGCCCCCGTTCTCTTCTTTCTCGGGCACTTCAGGGCAGCCCCGCAGTTGCCCGCCATCTTCCTTCGCCAGAATCTATTGGAAAGCGGCCGTACGCATGTTCGTCGATGAGCTGGAAATCCGCGTGGAGGCCGGCCGCGGCGGCGATGGTGCGGTGAGCTTTCGACGCGAAAAGTACGTGCCCCGCGGGGGGCCCGATGGCGGCGACGGCGGCGACGGCGGCAGCATCATTCTTCGCGCTGAAGAGGGCGCGGACAGTCTGGCACCGCTGGCGCAGAAGAAATCCTGGCGTGCCCAGAACGGCCAACGGGGCGGCAGCGCCCAACGCCACGGCGCCTCGGCCTCGAATTTTGTGCTCCTCGTTCCCCCCGGGACCCTGGTCTACGATGCCGCCGGAGGCTTCCTCCTCAAGGACCTCGCGCGACCGGGCGACGAGTTTGTCGTCGCCCAGGGAGGCAAGGGAGGAAAAGGCAACGTCCGCTTCAAGTCGTCCACCAACCGCGCCCCGCGCCAGTCGACTCCCGGCGGCGACGGCGAGGCGCGTCTCATCCGCCTGGAACTCAAAGTCATCGCCGACGTCGGCCTGGTGGGCAAACCCAACGCCGGCAAGAGCACGCTGCTCAGCCGCATCACGCGCGCGCGCCCGAGATCGCTCCCTACCCTTTCACGACCAAGCATCCCAACCTCGGCCGCGTCCAGGTCGATTTCGATCGCTCGTTCATCATCGCCGACATTCCCGGGCTGATCGAAGGCGCGCATGCCGGCGCCGGACTGGGGCACGAATTCCTCCGCCATATTCAGCGCGCGGGCATCCTCGTCCATCTCGTCGAGCCACAGCCGATGGACGGCTCCGATCCCTTGGCCAATTACCACGCCATCCGCGAGGAGCTGAGGCGCTACGATGAGGACATGGCCGCTCGTCCCGAAATCGTCGCCCTCACCAAGGCGGACCTGCCCATGGCCGAGGAGGTCCGCGCCCAGTTCGAAACCCACCTCGGCCGACCCGTGCTGCTGATCTCAGCCGTCACCGGCCGCGGCCTCAACCAATTCACCGAGCAAGTCCTCCGCGCGCTGGACCAGCAGCGCAGCCAGGCCGAAACCTGATCCCCGCGCACGCGCCGCTGCCCCAAGCGCGCGGCTTGCTCCGCTTCGCCTTGCGATGAACCTCTTCCCCCTGATCGCCGTCGACGTTGGCAACCACCGGACGAAGTTCGGCAGTTTTCCTGCCGGCTCGGCCGACGCGGTTCCCGAGCCTCGCTCTACCCTCGCGTTGAACAACGACGACGCCAGTCTCGACGGGCTCGCCGCATGGCTGGAAGGGGAGCTTCCCGAAGTGAATTCCTGGTGGATCGGGAGCGTGAACCGCCCCGCCGCCACGCGTCTGGTCGACTGGCTCCGCCGCCACGCCGCGCAAAATCGCGTCGTGCTTCTGGCCGCGGGGGACCTGCCGCTGGAGGTCGCGCTTGCGCGTCCCGACCACGTCGGCATCGACCGCTTGCTCGACGCGCTTGCGGCGAATCATCTGCGTCGCCAGGGTCGTCCCGCCGTCGTGGTCGACGTGGGCACGGCCATCACCGTCGATCTGGTCTCGGAGCGAGGCGCCTTCCTCGGCGGAGCCATTCTTCCCGGCCTCGCCATGGCGGCCCGAGCCCTGCACGACTTCACCGATCTGTTGCCCTTGATCGACGGCTGCGAGCTGGCCCTTCCTCCCCCGGCCCTGGGCGATTCGACCGCCTCCGCCCTGCGGTCCGGGCTCTACTGGGGAGCCGTCGGCGGCATCCGGCAACTCGTCGAACGTCTCACCGGCCAGCCCGTCGATCAGGCCCAGGTCTTCCTCACCGGCGGCGCAGTGCCGGCCGTCGCGGAACTGTTGGGCAAGACCGCGTGCTACGTTCCCCACCTCACCCTGGCCGGAATCGCCCTGGCCGCATCCCGCCAGCGCGACCCTTGATCGCTTGGCGACCGTCCAGGCAAGGGTGACGCGAGGTGGCTCTGCCGGATTGCTTGCGGAAAGTGATTCAAGGAGTCGCCGGCCGGGGCGGGGAAGGCGCGAATTCCGCTTCCTTGGCCGTCCGTCGCGTCCTGAGAATCGCACGCTCCACCAGCAGGTAGTTCGTGCCGCGGAATTCCGTCACCCGGCCGCTCACGCGCCACTGAAGCGGATAAGGATTGTTTGCCACCGCGCGTGCGATCCGTTCGAGGTTCAGGTTCTCCAACGCCACCAGACGCTGAGAATCCTTTTCCGTCACAAAGGCCACGCGGTCGCCAACCGCCGTGAAATAGCCCAACTGGTCGACGAGCTCTGCCCCCTCGCGCAGTCGCGTCGTCGGCGCCGCGGGGGCCGGCCGCAGGGGCTTCGCCGCCGGCTTCTCGGCCGGTTTCTCGGCCGGCTTCTCCATCTCCGCCGTCGCCGGGGCGCTCGGTTTCACCGCGGTGGTCCGCGGCGGTGCCGCGGCAAACCCGGCCACCACAACGGCCACTACGACGGCGATCGCCACGGCCGCGCGGCGCGGCCGCGCTCCGCCAACATTCCGAACACCGCGGCCCAGCCAACCAGTGACCATCGTGCACGCTCCGACGCGTCAGGACAGGGAAGCAGCCCTGTGCCAACGTCAACCCGGTTTCGACATCGTCCAACTATGCAGCACGAGCACGGAACCGATCGACATCAAGCACCAGCCCAGCCATTCGGGGGCATCCCATGCCTTCGTCAGAACTGCCGTGCGCCGAGCAATCCCTCGGTAGCGTTGGAAGCCGATGCGACGGGATGACGGGCTTGGTCGGCGAGCAGTCGTGTGGCCTGGGGCGTCAACACGAAGGAGTCGACGAAGTGGAACTGAGTCCCCAGCAAGAGCAGCACCATCCCGGCGCAGAATACCTGATTCCTGTTGATGTCCATGGCTCGAGCCCTCCTTCGCAAGCCGATGGCCGCACCGTCCGTTCGGCGACCTTGCGTCTCCTCCCTTTCATCGTGCTCGGCCGAGGCATGGCTTCACGCCGCAGGTCAGGTTAACGAATATGCCTTCTCCCTCGGCCGTCCTCGTCCCGCGGACGGTTCGCGCGATCCGTTGGCATCGATTGTCGCGATTCTGCCGGCGAGATCACGGGGATCGATTGCAGCGCCCTCGCAATGAGCCCCCCCGAAGCGAACCGGCGAATCCCGGCGGCATTCTCCCGCCCGGTTTGCCGGCGCGCCTAAGCTTGTCCAGAGGAAGGCAGCCTCACAGGGCTTCCACCCTCGCCCGACCGGAGGACTCGATGGGCAGTGCACTTGAGCCTCAGAAAAGCAGTGCCACGGGGTCGCCCCACGGGAGACCGGTTTTCCGGTGCGCACGATTGTCGGCCTTGCATTGCACTGCTGAACACCGACACACGTTTCCACCAGGGTCTTCATCGCGCCGCGGCTTGTCGCCCCGCGACTTGAGGATTACGGACGCGGCAACGATTCGTGTAAACCACTCGGCAGGGGGCACGGCCAATACTTTGTGCCCATGGATCGAAGGGAGATCGTCGATGGGGAAACGAGTGCTCGTCGTAGACGACTCGATGCTCATGCGCAAGATGATCGGGGAAGTTCTGACCACCGTGGGCTGGGAGGTCACCGCCGAAGCCGCCAATGGTGAAGATGCGGTTCACGCCTACCGCCAGACGCGTCCGGATGCCGTCACGCTCGACATCGTCATGCCCGGCACCGACGGCATGTTCGCCCTCGAACACATTCTCCGCCAAGACGCCCAGGCCAAGATCGTCGTGGTCAGCGCGTTGAGCCAAACCAAGCTCATCTCCGAAGCCATCCGCAAGGGCGCCCAGGATTTCATCGCCAAGCCCTTCCTTCCTGAGCAACTTCAGGAAACTCTCGAACGTTGCTTGAGCGCCGAGACGAACTGAGCCGCGGCCCCGCGGCACCGCCGCTGCGCCCGTTCTCGGGTTGTGGGCGGAAGCGAAGCATTCCCCGTTCGCCGCGCGTGGAAGCGGCGGGCAATTCGAGCACGCGCTGCGGCGTTTGCGTCGGGCCATGGCGCGAAACGCCCCCGGGGCACGTCCGATCCTCTTTCAAACCCTGCCCGACCTCCTTGCCGCTGCCTGAACCGGCATCCCCGAATGGAGAACGGATAGCCCCCTGGCGTTGCCGTTCCGCGGGAAGTATCCTCAATCGCAGGTCCGCCAGGAAAGGGTTGCCAAGCGCACTGGCCCGGCGCGCGTTGAGGTAGGATTCCGGAGAGTGGTGACGATGACCGGCCCTCGCCAGGCGTGGCTTATTCCGCCGCGCGCGTTGCTCCGTATGTGCCGCCGCAACATGCGCCGGGCAAAGCTCGCCGATTCGTCGGGCGCCGAATTGGACGGCGCCGGGCTCCTCACGCGAGCCCTCCTGTTCCGCAGTTTTCTGGCAGCGCCGCCTTCTGGAGCCCGACGAAAAACACGTCGGCCTCCTCCTTCCTTCCTCCGTGGCCGGCGCGGTCGCCAACGCGGCGCTGGCGCTCGACCGCCGCGTGGCCGTCAACCTCAACTACACCGCGTCTTCCGAGGTCATGAACGCCTGCATCGCGCGGGCTCGCATCCGCCGCGTGCTCACCAGCCGCAAGGTCGTGGAGCGATTCCCAAACCTGCGACTCGACGCCGAACTCGTCTTTCTCGAAGACGTCGTCCCTCGATTGACGCGCCGCGATAAGCTCGTCGCCGCCTTGCAGGCCCGGCTCGTCCCCGTCTTCCTCCTCGAACGCCTGCTGGGCCTCTCCCGCGTCGACCCCGAGGAAGTGGCCACGATCATCTTCACCTCGGGCTCGACCGGCGATCCCAAGGGCGTCATGCTCACCCACCGCAACATCGCCACCAACGTCGATGCCTTCGGCGATGCCTTGCGGTTCTATGCGGGCGACGTTCTGGTCGGCGTGCTCCCCTTCTTTCATTCCTTCGGTTATACCGTCACGGTGTGGGCCGCGCTCATGCTCGACCCCAAGGTGGTCTACCACCACAATCCCTTGGAATATCGCCAGGTCGCCGCGCTCGCCGCCAAGCACCGCGCCAACATCCTCGTAGCCACGCCGACCTTTCTTCGCACCTACCTCCGCGGCTGCGACCCCGCCGATTTCGCCGCCCTGGACCTCGTCGTCACGGGCGCCGAGAAGCTGCCCACCGAACTGGCCGACGCCTTCCAGAAGCGCTTCGGCGTCCGCCCCGTCGAGGGCTACGGCACCACCGAACTCTCTCCCGTCGTCTCCTGCAACATTCCCCCCGCGCGCATGCCCGACCGTTCCGATGCCGCCCTGCGCGAAGGGACCGTCGGACGTCCGATGCGCGACATCGAAGTCAAGGTCGTCGATCTCGATTCCGGCCAGGAGCTGGGGCTGAACCGCTCGGGAATGCTCCTCGTTCGCGGCCCCAACGTGATGAAGGGTTATCTCGACGAACCCCGCAAGACCGCGGAAGTCATGCGCGACGGCTGGTACGTCACCGGCGACATCGCCCAGATCGAGCCCGGCGGGTTCATCCGCATCACCGGCCGCGAAAGCCGATTCGCCAAGATCGGCGGCGAGATGGTCCCCCACATCCGGATCGAGGAAGCCCTTACGCGGATCCTCAACCTCGAAGAGGACTCCGTGGCGCTGGCCGTAACGAGTGTTCCCGACGCGCGCAAAGGTGAACGGCTCGTCGTCCTTCATACCGGACTGCCCAAGCCCGTCGAGCAGGTCTGCCGCGAGTTGAACGCCTCCGGCTTGCCGCCCCTTTGGATCCCTTCGCCCGACAGCTTCTGCCAGGTCGCCGAGATCCCGGTGCTGGGCACGGGCAAGGTCGACCTGCGGCGGCTCAGGGACTTGGCACTAAAGCAGTCCGAATCTCGCTAGTCTCGCCCGCCGCCGGATCCTGCCCCCGCGTCACGCGCGCCGGCTCCGACCCCGGCGCCGCGCCGAACTCCGAAATCCCCTCGGCGCCGCCCGCGCACCGCACGGGCCGCCGCTTGTCCGGCCAACTGCGCGAACTGAACGCGGACCTCCGGTTGCACCTTGTCCAGCTTCCGCGCCAGCCGCTGCACCCCCGGATTGTTCACCTCGGCCGTGCGTGAAATGCTTCCCAGGAAACCCGCCGTCTGGAGGAAATTGTTGTCCGCGATCTTTCCCACCAGCGGCTGGAAAGTCTTCGTGAGAAACTCCACTCCGTCCGGCTCGATGTTCATGAACGAATCCAGTCGGCTCGTCACGTAGCACCGCCCGTCCGCTTCCTGAAGAAAACCGCTCTTGAGCACGACCAGGCCGCGCCCGCGCACCTGGTGCTTGAAGAGTTCGCCCGTGTACGTCCCGTCGACGTAGGCGACATTCGTGTCCCGGCTTCGGTACAAGAACTCCACCTTGCCCACCGTGCCGATGTCGTCGGTCGCTTGATAGGTGTCCGGTCCGGTCTGCCGCATCGACAGATGACTTACTCCAAGCACTTCCCAGATGTTCACGACCACGTCGGGATGCTGAACCAGGAACACGTACAGATCGGGATCGCATTGCACCACGCGGAGCGGAAGCCGCCGGAAGACGCTCGTGTTGCCCAATACCCGAGAAACCTTGCCCCGCGACTCCGCCGAGAGCCTGTCCAGCGGTATCGACTGGATCGCGTTGTCGCGCCGCGCGGCTGGTGTCGGGTCGGCTCGGGTCACTGGTTCTTCCCAGAGCGATCAGACCGTCTGCCCTCAGTTCCGCCACTGATGCGCACAGGCCAAGCAGCACGCTGACTGCGACGATCCACTGCCGCGCCCTGTTTCCCCACTCCACGCATAGCCCCAGGCTGCGGACCCCTTGCATGCTTCCCCCCTGCTATTTTCCCACGGCTGGCTACCCGGACCAACGTCTCCGTCGGCCTGCGACTTGCCACATGGCTGCCCCCTCTCGATGGGCTGGGATCGCCCGCGCCGCCGCTCCTGATTATTCGGCTTGGGTACCTGGAGGAGGTCAGTGAAATTTCTCCGCCTGGGTCGATGCTGCGAATGACCTTGTCTTTGACGGGTGGATCGCGGACAATGCCCCGCCCTTGGGTATGTCTGCTGGTGTGTTACTACCGGTTTCTCCTGGCTGCGAGAGCAGATGTCTCACAGCAATCTCGTGCGGTTTGCTTCGCGCCGGCGCTCCAATAGCCGCGGCAAGCTGCCGCTTACTCACGAAGAATAGGTAGTTCGGGTGCCACGACGCACCTTGTCCATCTCGAAGCGACTTTGCCAACTTGCCCTGGCTGCCGGATCGGTGGCGGCGCTGGTCGCGATGTTCTTCGCCCTTACGGGCATGGGCGAAACGCTGCTGGCACGTCATTGGGCACGCCAGCTTCCCACCGCCTCTGAACAGCAAGCCGAAGTCATTCTTGAGCATCTTGCGGAACTTCGCCAAAGCGCCATACCCGCCCTCGTCGACGTGCTGGCCGCAGAGCGCCGCCCTGTTGCCCTGAGGGCAAAGCAGATTCTCGAATCTCTGATAGGCGCAATGGCCGACACCGAGCAGCGTGAGGCGGCGTTATGTGTTTCGGAGCAACTCGCCCTCCGGACGGGCGAGTTTCCCACCCTCGGCCGGACGCTCGCGGCTGACCTTGCAACATGCATCCTTCGCCACGCTCCACCGCAGGCCAGTCCGCTCCAGAAGCGCATCGTGGGCGCGTGTGAAACCGTGCTCCGCGCCGCCTCCGCCGTTTCGCCCTCGTTTCCGTCCGACGCCATCGGTTCTCCGGCCGCGGAGTTCGCCCTGACTGGGGACGCGGGGTCGGTGGAAGGGTCGCGCGGTGAGGACTTGCTGCGGACGCTTACGCGTCTTCCCGCCGGAGGCATTCCCCTGGAAACGGCCCCATTGGATGCCGCCTCGCAGACTCCTTTGCCTCCCCGCACCCTCCACTTGCCCGAGGCCGCCGCGCAGGAGCCCGATCGCCTGGCGGCGGAGTTTCCGCAGTGCTCGATCATCGAGTTGCCCCGTCCGTCCGAGGTCCAGTTGACCGGCACGATTGCAGCGTGCCCCCCTTCACCCACATCGGCGCCGAGGATTTCAGCCGGCAGCGGTCTGGACCCTGCGCACCTCGCGCAAGCAACCCGATGCCGAGTCTCCGCCCCTTCGAGCCCTGGGCGCACTGGACGTTGCGGAAGTGATGCGCCGCCTGCACGCCTCGGACGCCGAGGCCGCTGACGAGGCCTACTCCGAGCTTCGCCTGCGCGGTTTCCGCCCCCGCGAGTTGGAACTTGCCCGAACGATGTTCGATCCCGACGTCGAGGTCCGTCGCCGGCTTGCCCAGCGTCTGCCCACGCTTGCCGGCATCGATGCGGCGGAGTGGCTGATCCAGCTTGCGCGCGACGAGGATGCGCAGGTGCGCCGTACGGCGATCACGCTGCTTGCCACCACGGCCGACCCTGCGCTTCAGGCCAAGGCTCGGCGACTGGCCGAAGCCGACCCCGATCCCGCGATCCGGCAACAGGCCGCTCGCTTGGGACCCTCCGGCGTCGGCGATTCCCGCCCGGCTCGCTCCTCCGCCGCCCCGCTGCGCTAGGCATGCGCCGCGCACCCTTCCGCCGGCATGGCTATGCGTCTTCCTCCCCGCGCACGCGGGCGCCAGCCCGATCGCTTCGTACAACCGCGCGTCGGCCAGGCTTTCCACGATCAGCGTGGCGACCTGGAAATCCTGACCTTCGCTGTGCGCGGCGGGTACCGCCACCACCACCGCTCCTGCGGCCGCCGCGGCGCGGCAGCCTGTCTGGCTGTCTTCGAGCACCAGCATCTCTGCCGGGGCAATGCCCAGTTGCCCGGCCGCCTTGAGATAGATCTCCGGGTGCGGCTTGCCGTGGACGATGTCTTCGGCGGTGAGGGTAAAAAGGAATCGCGGCTGCAACTGGAACCGCCCCAGCGTCGCTTCCACGAGCCGCCGGCTGCTGCTGGTGCAGATCGCCTTGGGAATTCCCGCCGACTCCAACGCGGCGAGCAGTTCCATCAAGCCCGGCATGGGTTGCAGCCGATCGTCCAGAATCCGGATATACACTTCTTCGGACTCAGCCGCCATGGCCTCCCAACGCTCGCCCAAGGAGTGCCAGCGAATCATCGTCTCGAAACACGCTTGCGGCGGCCGCCCCATCACCGCGTCGCTCAGTTCTCGCGTGTACTCGCATCCTCGCCGCTGCATGAGTTCCATGCCCACCTGGAAGTACACGTCTTCCGTGTTGAACATCAGACCGTCCATGTCGAACACTACCGCGCGGGGAGTCGTCATGCCGCAAGGGTCCAGCAACAAGAGATCCGAGAAAATCCGAGCGTCCGGGACCATCGCCCACGCTCACCTTCGCAGCCGGCACGCGCACCGTCCTGCGAACCTTTGATCATAGCCCTGGCGGAGGGCGATTGCCAAGGAGCGCCCCTTCGCCCACGCTCGGCCGAGCCTGCCCCTTTTCGGTTGCAATGCGCTCGTCGCCCGCCTATTCTGGTGTCCATCGCGCCCGGCAACGAGTTCCTGCGTGTCCCGCCAGCCCGGACGTTACCTACTGCCGAGTGAGCCTTGCAGGGCCCACTGCCCCGGCCAACCCGAGGGGAGGCCGAGGCCTGGCGCAGTGGGGCCGGCAGTACCGACCACTCGCGACGCAGGCGTCAACCCAACCTACCGAGGAGACCTCCGATGACAAGACACACGAACCGGCTTTCGCGCCGCGCGGTCCTGCAAAGCGCCGCCGCGGTCGCCGCCCCCCTGGTCCTTCCCCGCAGCGTCTTCGGCCAATCCAAGGGCACCGCTCCCAGCGAGCGGCTCACCCTGGGATTTATCGGCATGGGTACGCAGAACCGCGGCCACCTCGGGAGTTTTCTTGGGTTGCCGGACGTTCAGGTCGTCGCCGTCTGCGACGTCGATACGACGCGGCGGGAGAGCGCCAAAAGACCGTCGACGAACGGTACGCGAAGGCCAAACGTTCCACCTCCAAAGCCTGCGCCGCCTTCAATGATTTCCGCGAAATCACGGGCAACAAATCGATCGACGCCGTGGTCATCGCCACCCCCGATCACTGGCACGTCCATCCCTGCGTCGAGGCGATGAAGAACGGCAAGGACGTGTACTGCGAGAAGCCCCTCACCCTCACGCTCGCCGAGGGCAAGCTCCTCATCGACGTGGCGCGGAAGTACGACCGCGTCTTCCAGACCGGCAGCCAACAGCGTTCGAGCAAGGAATTCCGCACCGCGTGCGAGGCGGTGCGCAGCGGTCGCATCGGCAAGATCAAGCAGGTCTTCGCCGACGTCGGCGGTCCCAGCCGCCCCTGCGACCTCCCCGAAGAGCCCCTCGAACCCGGTCTCGATTGGAATCTCTGGCTCGGAACCGCCCCCACGCGCCCTACAATTCCGTGCTCAGCCCCCGCGGAGTCCACAAGCACTTCCCGAATTGGCGATCCTACCGCGAGTACTCGGGCGGGGGCATGACCGACTGGGGCGCTCACCACTTCGACATCGCCCAGTGGGGGCTCGACATGGACCAGTCCGGACCGGTCGAAATCATTCCCCCCGCCGACCCCAAATCCGGCCACGGCGTCAAGTTCGTCTACGCCAACGGAGTGGAATTGATCCACGACAACTACAAGAAACGCGGCGGAGTCAACTTCGTCGGCACCGACGGTGAAGTCTTCGTCAATCGCGGCAAGATCGAGAGCTGGCCCGAGGCCGTGGTCAAGAAGCCGCTCGAGGCCAACGAGGTCCATCTCTACGATTCGCCCGGCCATCACCGCGACTGGCTCAATTGCATCAAGTCGCGTAAGCGGCCGATTTGCGACGTGGAGATCGGCGCGCGCTCCGTAGCCGTCTGCCACCTGGGCAACCTCGCGTACTGGAACGGCCGCAAGCTCAAGTGGGACCCGGCCGCCTGGAAATTCGTCGGCGACGACGAAGCCAACCGTTGGCTCGACCGCACGCGCCGCGACCCCTGGCAGCTCCCCACCGTCTGAAGTACGCACCGCAATCGCGAAGCGGAAACGTGTATCGCACTGCTTGCCGAGGTGTGTCAGCATGCCGCCTCGGCAAGCAGTGCTTGTTGGGACATAGCCTTGGCGGTGTCGAGTAAGCAGTGCTTGGGCAGCGAGAGCCGTTGAAGCGGGCTCCTCGATTCGATGCAACCTGCGAAGTGCGCGACAAGCTGTCGCGGGCACCCGAGCGTGATAAACGCCGAATGCTTATCGCGAGGCCGCATCGGCCGCCGGCCGGATGCGAAGCCGATAGCTCCCCCATGAGGTGCCGTCGCAGGATCGCACGAGCAAGTAATAGTTGCCCCCCGCTTGCACCTCGTACACCAGCGAACACGCCTGTCCTGCTCGCTCGGACGCGAAGGTGGCCGCGACGACCGGCCAGCGCGGATTGTTGCCGTCGCGCCAGGCGTCGAAAATCGTCACGTGCGCCATCAGGCCAGGGTCGGGGCGCACTTCGATCTCGATCGCCCGAGAAGCCCGCGCGGTGAAACGATGCTTGTCGAAATCACCCGGATACTGGATCGTGCCGCTCGTTTCGCCTCGATTCGACGCGTTGAGCGTCAGCGCGCGCCCCCGACGCATTCACCGAGGTACCGGGCTTCTCGGCCGCTTGCTTCTCAGCCCCTTGCTTCTCAGCCCCTTGCTTCTCAGCCCCTTGCTTCTCAGCCGCTTGCTTCTCGGCCGCTGCCTCGACCGTCGCCGCAGCCGCTTTCCCTTCTCCGCCCGTCCCTTCCTTCGCGATCGGCGATTCATCGGCGATGCTCGCCATCGATCCATCCACCGCGTCCTCGGGCCAGTTCAACCACGCGATCCCCAAGGCGCATCCCAAGAGCACCAGGCCCGCCGCTGCCAGCAATCGCCGCCGCACTCTCCTGGCCGGAAGTGCACCGCGCGTCGGATCATCCCTGCCGAGCGTCTGTTTGCCCGCGACCGCGGCATGGCCCGCCCCGCGCAAGCCAAGCCACTGGTCCCAAAACCGCCGCAGTCTCGCGCCTCGGCCGCCGGGTCCCTGCGCGGCATCGGGCGCCGGCCCCGATCCCAACACGGCGATGCCCTCGCCCGGCGATTCCTCGGGCAAGTCGATCCGATCGCGCATCCTCGCGAGCACTTCCTGCAAGTGCGCGGCCAGATTGTTCCCCTCGGCAAGCGGTTCCAGGGCCGCTGCCAGTTCGGCCCCGCTGGCATAGCGCCCTTCCGGTTCCTTGCTCAGCAGTCGGTCGACGATTCCCGCCAGGCTTTCGGGAATTTCCGGTCGCTGCTCGCGGATCGGCGGCGGCGGCCGAAATGCATGGGCCGTCATCTTCTCGAAGCTGCTCGAGAAATCCTCGCCGCCAAAGGGAGGCTGACCCGCTAAGAGCTTGTAGAGCGTGCAACCCAGGCTGTACAAGTCGGCGCCGGGTCCACTCGATGGCTGTCCTGCACCTGCTCGGGAGCCATGTAGTCGGCGGTCCCAACCAGGCCCCCGGTCAACGTCACCTCCTCCTCGCTCCCTTGTTCCTGCCGCAGTAGCGCCAGCCCCAGGTCCAGAATCTTGATCCGCCCGCCGCACGCCACCATCAGGTTCGACGGCTTGATGTCGCGGTGCACCAGGCCGTGCGCGCTGGCGTAGTCCAGTCCCAACGCGGCTTGCCGGATTGCTTCGCAGGCGTTGGCGATCGAAAGTTTGCCCCCGTGATCCACCAATCGGGAGAGAGTCAATCCCTCGACGTACTCCATCACCAGCACGGGTGTGCCGTCGATCTCCCGCGCATCGAAGGCCCGGATGACGTTCGGATGGTCCAGCCGCCCCACCGCCTCCATCTCACGCCAGAAACGCGACTTGGCCAGCGTGTCGGCCAACGCCGCGCCGCGCAAGACCTTCAGGGCCACGACTCGTTTCAACCGGCGATGCCATGCCTTGTAGACAATGCCCATCCCCCCTTCGCCGAGCTTCTCCAGAAACTCGTAATCTCCCAACACGCCGAGAGACTGGCCTCTCGGCGCCGCGCGTGGGGGCCCGGACCGGCTCCCGCTCTGCTCCGCCTCCCGGCGCGGCGCGGACGCCTCGGCATCTGGGCGTCTTGGCGGCGGGGAATGCCCCTCGGGTCCGTCGTCACGTTTGTCCGAGTCTTGCGCCGTCACCGCCCGACCCTATCGCCCTTTGCCGGCGGCCAGAACCGCGCGAAACGCTCGCGCCCGGCACGCCCTCGATCGATCCCAACGCAATCTAATTGCCCCACTCAGGGAATGTCAATCGACGTGCGCGCGACGGGCGGCCCTCAACCCCTCGCGCACCAGCAACACGCGTCCCGCACCCACGGTCTGCCGCCAGAGTCGGCGCCAGTACTGTTCCTCGTGGTACTGTCTGAGGCAGCGCAAGTACTTCACGCGCGCGGCCTCCGGCAGCGCTTCGAGAATCGCCGGCGCCAGGCCCTCTTCCACGTTGTACAGCCGCCCTGCCGCCGAACATACCGGCACCACCGCTTGCCCCGTCGCCAGCCCCAAGTCTTCCGCCACGGCGCCCAGCGCGTCGGCGATGTTCCTCGCCTTCACGCGCGACGCATCCCACAGATCGTAGGGCGGTTCCCATTCTGAAGCGGGCCGAACGAGATCGATGTGCGTGAGCACCGCCACCACGGGAGCCATCAGCCGCTCCGGCTGGCTGAGCATGCGCGCGCGCAACGCGTCGAGCAACCGGCGGTCGGCCCCGCGAGCCGCCGAGGTCGCCGAAAGCACCACAAGGATCAAATCGCTCTGGAGCACCTGGTCTTCAAACGGATCGAACGGATCGGCCGCGCGGTCCCCGCTCTCGTAGCCCGCCGTATCCAGAATCACCGCGCGGGGAAGCCCTTCACGCTCCAGCACATAGGGCACGACGCCCCGCGTTCGAGGCACCACGTCGACCGCCGCGCGGGCCTCGCCGAACAGCGCATTCACCAGGCTCGATTTCCCCGACTTGACCTGTCCTAGCAGAAGGATCCGGAGCGGCTCGGCCGCCACGCGATCCTGGTCCGCTTCGGCTTGCCGGACGTCGCGTTTGCCCCCGACCGATTGGAATTTGCCCAATTCCTCCTCGTCCAGCGCGGTTTCGCCGCTGTAGAGCTGGATGGCGTAGTACCCCGCCTTACGCACGCTGAAACCCACGGCCCACGATTTCACTTCTTCCGTCGACGTCAGCAGCATGCGGTTGGCCGCCGCGTCGCGCACCTCCCGCAAGATCGCCGAGAACGGATTCAGCCCCGCATACAAGAGGCGCGAGAGGAAATACAGATGTTGCACCCACCTTGCCAGACGACGGATCCGCTTCATGTCTCCCAGGGTCAGCAGGTGCGATCCGGGCACGTTGGCCGAGAAGGCGTGGCGAAGGTCCCGCGCCACCAGTTCCGCGGTGCGGAGCACCTGCGGCACGGGAATCTCCAACGCCGGCTCTTGGGAATTGCCTCGAAACTGTCGCGCCACTCGGTCCAGCACCTCGTAGACCACCGGCCACAGCGCGTCGGGCCGCGTCAGCGGCAGATTCTCCCGCTCCACGCGCTGGGCGATTGCCTCGACCTCCCCCCAGGCGCGCTGGGCCGCCGGCGGCCAGAGCGGATCGGGCCGCACCGGATCGAGGAATTCCGCTCGGGGCTTTGCTCCTCCCGCGCGGTTGCCCTGGGCTCGCCCCCGGGTGCGCAGCCATTGCACCGCCGGCACGGCACCCAACATCAGCACTCCACTTGCCGCGAGGAACTGCCAGAGCAGGCTGCGTTCGTAGAGCCAGATCGAGCCCACCACGAACAGCACCGCGTAGGGAATCGCCATCACGCCGAACAGCGTCAGCCACAGCCGCTTCACGTGTTTCATCGCGGTCCGTCCTGCCGCTGGGCCAGATGTCCCAGGTATTCGCCCAAGCGCCGGCGCCCCTCCGCATACTGGTCGCGGTACAGGGCGCGAAGCACGGCGGCGTCGGGCACGTCCCCTTGGCGCACGTGGCTGAAATAGGCGCACAGCGTGCATCCCAGCGCATACGTGCTTGCCGCCGCGAAGAGCGAGGAGACCGCCGAACCGACACCGGGAATGACCTTCAACAATTCCCGCCCTCCCAGGCGGGCCGCAAAACCGATCCCCAGCGTGCTGGCGATCTCCCCCATGCGCCGGCGGTCCATCGCCTGCCCGTAGATCGAGGCCACCGTGTGGAACAGCTTCGCCTGCACGGCGAGAAACAGCGGAATGTCGACCAGCGGCACCGGAAACATCGCCACGGCCCCGGCGGCCAGCGCCGTGCCAGAGCACTTGCGAATGCGCCGTGCGGAAGTACAAATCGCGGAGCGGATCCCGCGCCGTGCTCGTCTCGGCCAGCATCGCGCGCAACCCCAGGGGAACCGCCTCCTCGATCGCCGTCCACAGCGCGTCCAAACCGTAGAGAACCGGCTCGTAGCCGTCCTCCGGAACCGTGAAATCCACGGCGACGAATCGCGCGCCATACTCGGCCAGATGCTCCCGCTGGCTCGCCAACGACCGCGCCAGGTCCCGGGGAACACTCGCCGGCCAGGGGCTTTGGTCGAAGGGATAGGGTAAGGGATGCCCTGCCGCCGGCCTGCCATAACCCTCGTGCAGCGAAGTCTGCACCGCCAAGAGCGGCCATTCCGGATGCGCCGCACGGATTTCCTTCACCGCCCCGAGCACGCTTTGCTGCGCGTGGTCCATCGCCTTCATCACCACGATCAGGCAATGCGCCTGGTTGGCAAACACTCCCAGGTCTTCCCGGGGATCGTAGTCCACCTCGCCCAACCCGCGCGTATCGAGAAAACGCAGGAAGCACTCTGCCTCGTCGGGGAACGGATAGAGCTGCGACCACCGCGTGCAGGGCCGGAATCCATTGCCGATTTCGGCACGCGTGCTTCCCGTGAGCGCGCGAATCAGCGAGGTTTTGCCCGATTGCGCTTTCCCCAAGAGCCAGAACACCGGCGCGCGCAATTCCTCTCGCACGCGCCGGAGCCGCTCCTCCAGACGCTGTGGGTTCACCTTGGGCGAGCGCAAACCGGCCCAGAAATTGCCGAGAATTTTCCGCGGAGACGGCATCGAGATATCCCGTCGAGGTCCAACGCCCCGGACCATTCTACCGTGCGCCCCCGCCCACGGACTATTGCAGACGAGAGCCGCCCGACGAGATCCCACCCCGCCTCTTCACGGCGCGTTGGGATCGTCCGGACCGAACACCCCCCGATACTGTTGGGCCGGATACTTGATCTCGTTCTTGGCCATCTTCGCCGCCAGCGCCGACGACAAATCGAGCCCCAGCGCGTTGGCCATCGCCAGCACGTAGGCCGTCACGTCGGCCAACTCCTCGGCCACTTTCCCCAACTTCTCCGGCCGATCCACGACCGCGCGCGACTGCTCGGGCGAGAGCCACTGGAAGTGCTCCATCAACTCCGCCGCCTCGATCGCAATCGACATCGCCAGGTTCTTCGGTCCGTGAAACGTCTGCCACTGGCGGCGATCGGCGAATTCCTCGATCATCCGTCGCAATTCGGCCACGGTCGTCTGCTGGTCGTTCATCCCCCGCGATTCCCCCTCAAGCCTGCGTCACTGCTCAGGACGCCAACCGCAGCGGCTCTTCAAAGCCGGGCAGAAGGCGCTGGACCGGCGGGCACATGCGCTCCCGATAGCGTTGCCGGTAGCTCTCCGCCAGGTGCATCATGATCTCCAGCACGAGGAGGTCGGCACGCGTCATCACGTGCCGCGTGCTCCGCGCTCCCAACCCGTGTACGAGTTCCTCGAGAACATGCAGGTGCAAGTGCATCGCCTGCCGTGCCGAAACCCCGGCCATTGCCAGCATCTCAGCCAGTTGGCTCAGTTCCCCGGCCAGGCTCCCGGAACCCATGATCACGTAGGTCCGCAGCAGTTCCCGATAGTGATGGACCAGTTCCGAAGGCAGGCCTTGCGGCAGCGCATCGGTGCGCGGCCGCCGCGAACCCGCCGCCGTCTGCGCATTGCGCTGGACGGCGCCGCCGTGCGGAGCCGCCACTGGTCGCCCCTTCCACTGCATTGCCTCCAGATCGTTGATCAGCGATCGCTGCTGCGCCAACAGTCGGTCCGCCTCGTCGTGCTCGCGCTGCAAGCGCTGCCGCTCGGCCAGGTTCAGCCGCCGGTTCTCGCGAATCAACTGGTGCCGCTGCACCGCGCGGGCCACCATCCAGATCAGGTTCCGCGTGGTCGTGGTATGGGCGCACACGTAGCAGTCGGCCCCCACCTCGAAACACAGGGCCGCCATTTCCTGCTCGCTCTGGTTGCCGAGCACCACGATCGGCTCGTCGGCGCCTCCGGCCCGGTAGCCCTCGATCAACTCCACGGCGTCGAGCTCGCCCGGCTCGTGGCTCACCAGCACCGCGTCGAACGCTTCGTCGCGCAACCGGCCCAGTCCCGCCGCGCTCCCGATCGCTTCTTCCAGGATCACTTCCACCGCGCTGTCGGCGGCGAACGCCTCGGCCAGCCACCCTCCCGTTCGTTGACGGTTGGTGATGTAGAGCACGCGCATCTGCGCCGGAAGTCCCCGCCACGCATCCCGCGGCAGGTCCTTCGGTCCTCGTTTCGTCGTGGCCGGCATGCCAGCGTCCTGCTGATTGACTCCTGCATCGCCTGGAGAACGAGGGCGACCCACGGAAGCCCGATTTCTCGGCACAGAAGGCTTTGAACGGTTCCCCAATCACCAACGGCATCAATAAAATGCCCAGACTCGCCAAAAAGACGGGGTACTCTACCCACGCCTCCTCCGGCGGTCAACAGCACCCCGGGTGATTCTTCGATTCCCCTGGATGGGGGCTGAACGAACCAGAACGCTTGGGCCGCGGCACCTTGGACCTGTCACCGGCCGAAGCGCACTGTTCTTCGCCCGGGCGCTCCGGTTGCCCACATTCGCCAAGAAGAGGTGGGGCCGAAAACACGTCCGCTTCCGGCCGACGGTACCTGCCGCCCCAAAGCTACTCGCCGGCATCGTGGGCACCCGTTTCCTCCGCGGCAACAGGTCTCGCCTCGCCCCGGAAAACCTGCCACAATGCCCTTCGATCTTCGCTTGAGCCCCGCAGGGCCCATTCATCCGGCCGACCCTCGGGAGGCTGGACGATTGGGAGCTTGCGACCAGGCAGTGCCCGACCTTTCCCCGTCGAGACGTTTGTGACTTCCGGAGTGCCTTGGATGAGGATTGCCTATCTGGATTGTGCTTCGGGTTTGAGCGGCGACATGATGCTCGGCGCGCTGGTCGATGCCGGCGTCGAGTTGGCGCGCCTCAACGAAGCCATCGCCTCGCTCGGATTGCCCGACTGTCGGTTGGTGGCCGAGGAGGTAAAGAAGAAGGGTTTCCGCGCCTGCCAGGTCAAGGTCGAGTATCAGCCCGAACACACCCACCGCCACCTCCACCACATCACGGCCATGATCGAGCGCGGCCGTTTGACCGACCGCCAGAAAGACCTCGCGCGCCGCATCTTCACTCGCCTTGCCCAGGCCGAGGCCAAGGTCCATGGCACCTCGATCGAGAAGGTCCACTTCCACGAAGTGGGCGCCGCCGACTCGATCGCCGACATCGTGGGTTCTGCGGTCGGCTGGGACTTGCTCGCCGTCGATCGCGTGGTCGCCTCCCCCATTCCCACCGGAACGGGCAAGATCCGCATCGCGCACGGAGAAACCAGCGTGCCCGCCCCGGCAACCGCCGAACTGCTCCGCGGCGTGCCGCTGGCCGACTCTTCGGTTCCCTTTGAACTTACGACCCCTACCGGGGCGGCAATCCTCGCGACCCTCGTCGACTCCTTCGGTCCCCTGCCCGCCATGTGCATCCAAAACATCGGCTACGGCGCGGGCCAGCGCGACCTCGACGAGCAACCGAATCTGGTTCGCCTCATCCTCGGTCAGGCAGCGGCCGAGCAACCTCCGGCAGAAGAGGTCTGGATTCTGGAGACCAATCTCGACGACATAACCGGCGAACTCGTCGGGTATTGCACGGGCCGACTGCTCGAGGCCGGGGCCCTGGACGTCTATACCACTCCGATCCAGATGAAGAAGAACCGCCCGGCCGTGAAGCTCACGGTGCTGGCCGCGGCCGGCGACGTCGCCCCCCTGCAATCCATCCTCTTCGCCGAGACCACGACCCTCGGGATCCGCCGCTGGCCCGTCCAACGGCATACGCTGGCGCGGCAAGCCCTCGCCGTCCAGACGTCTTGGGGAGAGGTCGAAGGCAAGGTGGGCTGGTTTGGCGACCAAGGTCCCCGCTTTGCGCCCGAGTTTGAAGCCTGTCGCCGCATCGCCCAGCAGCATGGCGTGCCCTTGCGCGCCGTCTACGAGGCGGCACAGAAGGCCTTCGATCCCAAAATCGTTCGCCCCAATGCCTGACCTCACCGGGTGCGTATCCCAACTCAGACTCACGAGTCTGCTTTGCCTTCCGGGAGCAATGCCATGATCGCCTTGGCGCAATCGTCGCCGTTCAATACGACCTTCGTCTTCCTTGCCATTCTTGCGATCACCGTGGCGTTCCTGCTGCTCCGCGTGCAGCGCTACTACGGCAGCCAATCGAGCCGCCCCCGTCCGCTGGCCGGCCCGCCGCTGCGTCCCTCCGAGCACGGTCACGACCCCGACGCGCCCCGCGAGTTCGCCAACTGGGAAGTCCGGATGCACGATACCGCCCGGCAGCTTTCCGCTCAGCTCGACAGCAAACTGGGATTGCTCGAGCAGCTTGTGCGCGAGGCCGATCGGGCGGCCTCCCGCCTCGAAACGGCGCTGGCCGCCGCGCAGTCCGGCAGCCCGGCGCTGCGCCCCGTTCCCCCGAGGCCAGCCCTCCGCCGCCCTCATCGCTCCCGAAGCCTCGCCCCGCCAGCCAGGCCGAAGCGCTTCAGGCTCCGGCCTCCGGCGGCGCGGCGGAGGTTCCCTCCCCGGCTACTGATCGCACCGCCGAGCGGCGGTCGACCGCGCGGCCTTACGAGGAGATCTACACCTTGGCCGATTACGGCTTCGCCGCAGCGGAAATTGCCCAACGCACCGGCATGCCCGTCGGCGAGATCCTCTTGATCCTCAGCCTTCGCCGCCAGGCCTGATCCACCCAGTGGTGGGGCGATCGTTTCGCCGTCACTGGGGTGCCGCTGGGGTGCGAGCCGGCCGGCTCGCGCGGGGAGACGAGAGGAATCGGTGCTTCCCCGGATGCTTGCCGTGCTTGCAGAGCCGAAGAACGGATCGTACAATGGTCGATAGTGAGAATGATTCTCAATCTGAATTGAGCCCCGCCGCTGGGTATCCGCCCCAAAGGCAACGGCTCCTGGATCCCCTCGCCCCCGCAGAGGCCGCCTTGAACCTGGTCATCCCCGCCGAGCAGCTCCGCCCCGGTCAGTCCGCCCTCATCTCGGACATCGTCGGCCGCCCAGACCATGTCCGGCGCCTCAAGGAATTCGGCCTTCAGCGCGGGACGAAAGTCGAGATGTTTCGCCGCGGCAATCCCTGCATCCTCCGCCTCCACGCCAATAAGCTCTGCCTCCGCTCCGACGACCTCCTCGACATCCTCGTCACCCCGGTAGAGACGCCGGAGGGATCCGATCTCCATGCCCACGTGCTGTGAGCCGAAACCGCTCACCGTCGCCCTCATCGGCAATCCCAACACTGGCAAGTCCACGCTGTTCAGCGCCCTGGCCGGCATTCATCAGCGCGTCGGCAATTATCCGGGCGTGACCGTCGAGAAGAAGACCGGCCTGGTCGAGCACTTGGGCCGCCGCTTCACGCTCGTCGATTTGCCCGGCCTGTACAGTCTTGCTCCCCGTTCCCGCGACGAAATGGTCGCGCTCGACGTGCTTCTCGGCCGTCAGGCCGATGCGCCGCCGGTCGACGCCATCCTCTGCATCGCCGACGCCAGCAATCTTCCCCGCAGCCTCTACTTGCTCAGCCAGGTGCTCGGCTTGGGGCTTCCCACCGTACTCGCCCTGAACATGCTCGACGTGGCCGAAAACCACGGCATTCGCGTCCGGCCGGCGGCACTCCAGCGCTACCTCGGCATACCCGTGGTGCCGGTGCGAGCCAATCGCGCCGTGGGGCTGGCCGAGTTGAAAGACACGCTGGCGCGTACCGTCGCCGCCCCCGGTCCGCCCTCCGCCGGGCTGTTTCCGCAAGCCTTCGACGAGGAAGTCGATTGCCTTCATACCGCCCTGAAGCGCGCGGGCTGTCCGCTCGCCGGCTTGGCATGCGCCCCCCGATGGCTCGTCGAGCGTCTCTTGTTGGACGCCAGCGGACCGCTGTGCGATGCCCTGCTTCCCCAAGCCGACGCCCCGGCCGCGCTCCTGCTGGGCGAGAGCCGAGCCCGCCTCCGCCAACAGGGCTGCGATCTGGGCGAACTGGAGATCTCCGCCCGCCACGCGTGGGGCCGCGGCGCCCTGGCGACGGCGGTCGTCCACCCGCCCCGCTTCCAGGTCACGACCTCGGACCGCCTCGACCGCATCCTCACGCACCGCGTCTGGGGGTCGCTGGTCTTTATGGTCCTCGTCGTCGCGATCTTCCATTCCGTGTTTGTCGGGGCCGAGCCGCTGATGAATGCCATCGACGCCCTGATGGGTTCGCTCGGCGGCCTCATCCAGAGTTGGCTTTCACCCGGCGGCGCTGCGCAGCCTGCTCGTCGACGGCGTGCTGGCCGGGGTCGGCGGCGTTCTCACGTTCCTGCCGCAGATCCTCATTCTTTTTCTCTTTCTCGGCATTCTCGAGGACTGCGGCTACATGGCCCGCGCCGCCTACCTTATGGACCACCTCATGGTCCGCGTCGGCCTGAGCGGAAAATCGTTCATTCCCCTGCTTTCCTCCTTCGCCTGCGCCGTTCCGGGGATCATGGCCACGCGCGTCATCGAGAATCCGCGCGACCGGCTGACCACGATCCTTGTCGCTCCTCTCATGACGTGCTCCGCGCGCTTGCCGATCTATACGCTGCTCATCGCCGCGTTCATCCCGCGGCGCACGTACCTGGGCGGCCTGCTCAATTTGCAGGGGCTAACGCTGGTGGCGCTCTATGCGCTGGGCATCCTCGCCGCCGTCGCGGTGGCCCGGCTGCTCAAACGCACGCTACTGCGCGGAGACCCTCCCCTGTTTCTCCTCGAGCTGCCCAGCTACAAGTGGCCTTCGCTTCGCACTCTTCTGTTCCGCGTCGTCGAGCGCGCCTACCTTTTCGTCCGCTTTGCCGGCACCATGATCCTCGCCGTCTCGATCCTCGTTTGGGCTGCGCTTTACTACCCGCACGGCCCCGAGGTCGAAGCCCCCTTCCAGGGCCAGCGTCAGCAGTTCGAGACGCGATTGGCAGGGCTTGAAGCGGATTCGCCCGAGCACCGGCAGGCGGCGGCCGAACTGGCCGCGCTGGAGCACGAGATCCACGGCGTCTATCAGCGGCAGAGTTGGCTGGGCCGCTTCGGCAAAGCGATCGAACCGGTTTTCCGCCCTCTCGGCTGGGACTGGCGCATCGGCTCCGCCGTCATCGCCTCCTTTCCCGCGCGCGAGATCGTCGTGGCCACCTTGGGCGTGATCTTCAACGTCGCCGAGCAGTCCGACGCCGCCTCCCCGGAGGGCGAAAGCGAGTGGCTTGCCAAGCTTCGCGCGGCCACCTGGGATAATACCGCCAAGCCGCTTTTCACGCTGCCCGTCGCGCTTTCAATCATGGTTTTCTACGCGCTCTGTGCGCAGTGCGCCGCCACCTTGGCCGTGATGCGCCGGGAAACGAATTCGTGGCGCTGGCCGGCGTTCGCCTTCACCTATATGACCGGCCTGGCCTACATCGCCGCCTGGGCAACCTATCAGGTGAGCACATGGTGTACTTCCTCGCTCTAGCCGCGGTTTGGCAGGACGTCGTCGCCTGGGCGGCCGTGGTCGCCTCGGCCCTCTACCTCCTCCTGCGCCGCCGTGGCCTGGACGCGCGACGACGAGCCACTCGGCTGCCTGGGCTGCAAGGGGTGTGCCGAGGCCGCGGCACAAAAACCCACACTGGCCCAACTCGACGTTCCGCGTGGGTGGCCCCGATAGCTCGCCCTTCTCTGAATCTCAAGAACTCAGTGAACCACTATTGATGCCGTTGTTGATCATGGAACGGTTCCAAGCTTTCCGTGCCGGGAAACCGGACTTCCGATGGTCGCCCTCGTTCCATAAGTAATGCAGGACTCAATAAGGCACGAAGACCGATCGAGTCTCGCTCTCCCTCTCCGGCTTGCTTTGTGGTTCATTTCTGCCGTTGTGGTTCACTCTGCGCCGCCGTGCTCTTCAATTCGCCCTTTTCCCAAAGCACGCGGGCGCACTGGTAGACCGTGCGCATCGGGTCGCCCACCTCCTTGGGCCCCTGAGTAACGTCGCGGCAGGGCTTCGGCTCGACCTGCTTGGCGAGCTTGAAATAGAAGTCCTTTCCGAATACGTAGGCGGCGCCACCGTCCGACTGCGTGACCATGGCCATGACCGGCTTCGCTGCGTCTTTCCAGACGGTCTGGGTTTTCCACTCGCCGCCGGTTTCTTGGACAGAGTAGACCGCGCCGGAGTCGGTCACCAGGAAATACGTCCCCTCGGCTGCGGCGGCGTGGAAGGGCTCGGCGACACAAGAGCGCAACGTGGCACGCTTTTGCCATTCACCTTTTTCAATGGGACTCCTGCCTTTCGGTGTGTCCGAAAAGGTCCAGTCCCAGACCGTCAGCTCCTCATTCGCTCGGACAAAAAGCACGACCCGCTGCGAAGATTCCGGGAGAAAGTCAAAATCAACGGTGGCCTTGCTCCACTCCTCGGGGTTCCACTTTTTCGTGCGTGTTCGTTCCCGTGCCTGTACGTATTCTCTCCGGAGGATGAGCATACGCGAAAGCAATTCCAGCACTTCGGGCGAGCGAGCCCCGGATTGGCGCGATTCGGCCATGGAAAATGGCATGCGGAGCAAGGGCGTGTACTGATTCGAACCGCCCACCACATCCGAGCGCGTTGCCCAGAAGTACCCGCTCGACAAATGCCATCGATGGGGTGCGTTGTGGGGCTTGTGGCGAAAACCACCCGTATGTCCGAGCTGTGCGAGTGCCGCCGGCTGCCTGGGGCATGGTTTTTGCCAATGAGGTCAAGTGCCCGGTTTCCAAGTCGGCCCAGTACCACTGAATGTCTTCAGGCGCCCATCCCGGCCATCGCTTCGCCCAGTCGTCGGAGACGGCCTTCAGTTCCCATTGGTACGAGAAGACCCGTCCGCCGCCAGTCGCTCCGATGCAAAGCGAGGGCCGAGTCAAGCTTCTTTCAGGGTGCGCGTCGGAGCCGATGGCGGTTGCAGCGGCGCAAAACAACAGAGTCCAGGCAATCAATGCGTCTCTCATCTGGCTCTCCTCATTCTCGGATCGGGTCCTGCGCTGCTCGTAGCAGCCCGGTTTCTCCTTGCCTTCTAGGGGGCATTGCCGGCACCTTTTCCCTCTTTCCCCTTCTCTTCACTGGGAGGGGCACTTTGCAGTTTCCCTCCGGTCACGATGCCGTTGGGCCCGGTGGTGATTTCGTAGAAATAGTCCTTGGAAATATCTCCGCGGCCCTCCAACTGTCGGTGCCAGTTCAGCCGCCACGTGTGCTCGCCGACCTGCGCATGCTCCGGCCCGGTGCCGATCGGCCACCAGCGCGCAGAACGAATCCCAGATGCGCTCCACGTCCTTGAGAGTTTTCAGAGCAACTTTCCGTTTCGCCAACAAGTGCGCGAACCCTTCGTAGCGGTCGTTAGAGATTTCAGCCACATCTCCTGTATCCTTGTCGAACGCGAAGGCGGTACTGTGGAACGGCCACGGCACCAGGTCCTTCGATGCCGGCCCTTCATCTATCCGAAAGGGAACTTCGATGAACACATCGTGCGGGAACATCTCCGCGAGGGCCGGCGATTGGTGAACTTCGACTTCGGAGGCTTGTACCCTGAAAATCACTTCCGCATTCGACTTCTGTTCGATCTCGGCGATGGCGCGGTCCAACGCGCGCCGGACCGCCTCGGTTAGCTTGACGCCGGCCACGGGCTTCCTCGCGGGCGCCGCATAGGCAATTCTCGAGGAGCCGCGCACTTCAACTTCACCGGCTTCCACAAAGCCGTCGGCCACGCGGAAGGCGCGAGTCAGTGAAAACAGACTGGCCAGAAGGAGAAGCAAGCTCACGATCCGACACCGCTTCTGGAGTAAGATCATGATTCTACCTCCGATCAGAAGTCAAGTAGGCGAAGCTTCCGCTCCGGTTCATCCTGTGCAGGTGCGAGGATTCCGACAAGATGCTGCTGTTAGAGTGTTGGATCTTCATCGCACTCGATCACTTGAAGCGTGAGCGATGGCGGCCGCATGGCAAGCCAACCCGCGCGGTCTCTGGCTCCTCTTGTGTTTTCGGCACCCCGATAGGCGAGCTATCGGGGCCACCCGCGCCGGTAGCCCATCGCGCCGCCAGAAAGGCGATGGAAGGGCGTGCGTTGCTGCTCGACGCTGACGCATGAAGATGGATAGACGCGGCCTCTCTCCCCCCGGTTCCGTCAATCCGTTTTCTTCGCTCGCTGTTTCGCCTCGCGCTCAACGCGGTTTTGTTCTTTGAGAGGATTCGTACAGAGCGGCTTCTCAATGTTCGCGAGCACCTCGCGCACCGATTGCCCGCCTAAGGCCGGCAGTTTATCGTCGACACCGTGACCGAAGCCCACAAAGTCGACGTTGACAAACAACTGCCGCCCTTCCAGCGTACATTTCGCCAGCGTCTGCTTGGTACGCTGGGTTGAAATCCATACGTCGAAAACCCCAAGTCGATCTTTGTCGGCCACACCCCAGCGTAGCGGATCACCAACATTGATCTCTTGACTCACGCCTTGAAAGTGAAGCCGCCCGTGGTCGGTGGCCACGAGGCCGCTGTAGTGGAGTGTGATCTCCCGCGGCAGGATCGTCATGCACGTGTCGATGAAGTGGCGGTGAAAGAGATTCGCCTCGCGGATCGTAATCTGCCGCTGGTCTGCTTGCTGCTGCTTAAGAAATCCAACGACATCCGGCGGCAACTCCCGAACGAACGGGCCAAGTTCCCCAAGCGGCTCCCCGCCGAAGCCACTGCGGGGCCTCTCGAGTGCCCAGGGCCCTCCCAGGAGAATCAAAAGACCCAGGTATGCCCAGTGTGACGACGTGTGTCTCATGGCCCATTGCTCCAAATCCCTCGAACTCTCTTCCGGCAACTCCCGCAGAACCACGACTGGAGAACGACTCGCATGCGGCCGATTCGCAGGCGCGGCGGCTCGCCGCGTCAAACCGCCGCTGCCACCCAGGGCTCTTTCTGTCTTTCCTACTTCGTGCCCGTCGTGGTGACCGTTTTCTCCACAAGTCCGCTCATTCTTTCTTCTTCGCCGACTTCCCTGTAGGGCTCTCAGCGCGGTTTTGTTCCTTGAGGGGATTCGTGCAAAGCGGCTTCTCGAGATGCGCGAGCACCTCGCGCATCTGATTGCCCGCCTAAGGCCGGCAACTTGTCGTCCACGCTGCGTCCATCCTTCACGTAGTCCACATTTAGGAAGAGTTGCCTGCCCTCCAACACGCAGTGCGCGATCGTTTGCGTTGTCTGTCGAGTCGAGATCCAAAACCCGAATATCCCAAGCTGGTCGGCGTCGGCTGCGCCCGATGACAAGGGGTTCGCGATATAAATCTGGCCGCGCGGACGAGGGTTGAGACTGTGCCGCCCGTTGTCTGTCGCTAGGAGGCCGTCGTTGCCAAACGTCACCTCCCGCGGCAGAACCGTCATGCACGTGTCGATGAAGTGGCGGTGGAAGAGATTCGCCTCGCGGATCGTAATTCGACGCTCGTCCTCCTCGATCAGTCTGGACTTCGCAAACACCTCCGGCGGCCACCCACTTACGTCACCGATTCCCCGCACCTCCTTTCCTGGTTCTCCGACCGAGATCACAGTCTCCGCCGCGACTACCACGTGCGCCCCCCAGGACAAAGCAATCAATGCTACGAGGAGAACACTTTCCCGCGCATGAACTGTGTAGTGTGCAGTTACCATTGGTGATTGTCCCATGAATAGCGTTGATCCTGAAACACAACCGTAAGCCTCTCGTATGCACTGGGAAGCTCGTCCCAGTAAAGACCGCCAGTTGCATCATGGGTGATCAAAAGAATTGAATTGTACTGATCCGCCGTGATCACCCCTTGATGTCGTAGCTCTGTAATACGCCCTTTGTTGACATAGAAGTAGCCTTCTTCGACCGTCGTGGAAGGACTGCGAATCTGAAGGAAAGCATTGTACGCCGTCGGTGTCAAATCGAACGGTTGCTGTTTAGGGATGTTCTCTGATTGTGGTATTCACCGGGTTGAATCCCAAGAACTTCTCTGTGCCTTCCGAAACAAGGAGGGCTTCGTACCCGGAAGTGATCGTGCGTGCAAGCTCGTCGTCCATAACGTAAGGTGTCCTGTCATTGGTAAATGGTTGCACGGCGTCGCCTTTCGCGATTGTCGCGGGCTGAGTGAAGATGACGTTCCCATTGCCAATCGCAACGAGTTGCGTCGTGATTTCATTCCGCTGCCAAATCTGGTTGCCCGGGAGGGCTTGATCGCGGCTCTTAGCGCCAAAGGTATCAGTGATGTGCAAATGGTATCCTGCGTTACCATCAATTCCGACTTGGCTAGCAGTAGTATAGTTCGGCTTCAGTGTCGTTATCCAAGACTGGTCGTCCGTATTAAGGTGGACAGTAGCGTCGGTCGAACTCAGTCCAACGGGATCAGAAATCCGATACGTGAAACTATCTTGGAACGGGACGAATCCTCCAGGGTCAGTCGTTGGGCTCGTTTCAGCTGTTGGGCCTCCGCTTTCTTCACCAATCACTACTGTCCCTCCTATTTCGTAGGAACTGCCCGAGGGAGGCGGCAGCGTGTACCAGACGAACCCCCCGCTCGCGTCGATGGCAACGCTTGCACCCTCCTGAGTTGCTGAAACAAACGTGATCCTGAGCGGCTGATCGCCGTCGGGATCGCGGTCGTTCGCCATCAAATACAGCGGTATGGGAGTGTTGGGATCCTCGAAGGCGATCGGGAGATCATCAGGTTCTGCCACGGGCGCAGTGTTGTAGACGTTGATCCTCACCGTGGCGATGTTGCTGTCCACGATTCCGTCCGACACCTTGTAGGTGAAGCTATCGTCGCCCACATACTGAGCGGTCGGGACATAGCTGAAGGAGCCGTCCGGGTTGAACGCGAACGACTGGGCGTGCGAAGGCCCCGTGACCAGCGTGGCAGTCATCGGGTCGCCGTCGGCGTCGGTATCGTTGTTCAGCACGCCGGGAGCCGCCTGGTTGATCGGGGTGTCGTGCAAGATGTGGTAGTCGTTGGTCCCGTCGTCTCGCGCTACCGGGGCCTGATTGAGCGAGGTAATCGTGACGGACGCCGTGTCGGTGTATTGCCCGTCGCTGATCTGGTAGGTGAAACTGTCCGTGCCGACAAAGTGATAGTTCGGCGCGTAGCTGAACGAACCGTCCGAATTGAAACTGAACGACGCCGCGTGCGAAGGCCCGCTGACCAGGGAAGCGGGGATCGGGCTGCCTTCCGGATCATAGTCGTTCCGCTTCACGCCCGGCGGGGCGTCGAACATCGACGTGTCGTGCGTGATCGCGTAGCCGTCGTTGTTGGCCACGGGTGGGAGGTTCCGCGGAGGCGGGGGGGGTGGCGGTGGTGGCGGACCATAGTCCAGCGTGCCCACCTGGGCCGTGCCGCCCTCAAGAGTCGGGTCGCTGGGCTCACCAAGCGCATGCGCAGCGGCGATCGACGCGAACAACTCGTCGACCCATTGAAGGTCGCGGAGGAATTCAGGCGAGGCGAAGTCGGGCGCAGCGCTTGCCAATTCGTCGGCGACGTGGCCGATCCGCTCACTGGCCGTCATCACGTAGGAGTCGGCCATCACCTGGTCCGCCGACGTGATGCTGAGCAGGCTTCGCAATTCCCCGAGCACGCAGTCCAGCGCCGCGGGATCACCGCGCAACCGGCTGATCGCGGCAAGCTCCTCCCTGCGCGGGGCTGTGAGCCCCGACAGTTCGTCGACGCTCAAAGAAGGGCCCAGAAGAGCGTCGTCGGCCCAAAGCGAGCCGAGTAACGGTGTGATCAGCGGAGTCCCCAACAAGACCTCCAGGAGCGAACCACCCGGCGTGGCCCGGATCTCCAAGACTTCAGGCATGACCAACCGCCGGAATCGCGCGTGGGGTGTGCGCCGAGCCGACCGACTGCTTCGACGAACCTGGGCAAGCAACATGGCAACTCCTTGTGCGATACGAGGAAGAAGGAACTGACCGAACGGCCAGACAATCGCCACGAGCAGGAGCGGAAATCGCCGAGAGATGAAGGAGCCTGGGCACAACGCGCCGGGGCAAAGGCGTGCCTCATTCTGTTCCGCGCGGCCACAAGGAGTCCTCCTTAGCCAGGAAGAACTGCCGGCTCGAAACCCCGTCAGAAGAGCTGCGCCACCCGACGTGGGGCGGCAGGCGTCATGTGCGAGCGCACCTCATGCATGCGGTTAATCTAGCAAGTGGCACCCGACCATCAAGGGATCACTTCCTCGAATCTTGGGGAGAGTGACACCCACCCAGTGTGGTTATCAAGCGTTTGTTCAACATAAGGGCAGGAAGCAGTGGGGAGTGAAAGAAGCCAATGAATTCGTCTTCTGTTGCTTTGCTGCCCTCCTTCGTGTCTTAGTGCCTTCGTGGTTCTCCTCCGCCTTGGTTCACCTCCGCCTGTCCCGTTCACTTCCGCCTTCGTGGTTCAGCTCGCATGGGCCCCTCTCACCACCAAGCTCTCAGAAGACCACGAAGACACCAAGGAACGAAGAGCCGATCTGAAAACCCCTCACCCCGGCCCCTCTCCCCGCAAGCGGGGCGAGGGGCGAAGGTTTTCGGATAGGCATGAAGGCAAACATACTCTCCGGCCAGACTCTGTGTACTCGCGACTCTGAGTACTCGCCACTCTATGTACTTGCTCCGCGCGCTCGAGGGCGACCCCTTCTTTCGGAACCTGAGCGGAGGCCTGGCCGCAGGCCCCCGAGCTTCCTTGCAGATGCCGGTGGAACAATAAAAAAAGGGCACAGCGCTGCCGCTGTACCCTCGTTCTCAACGCGTTTGTTCTAGCGACTGGCCGCCGCCACCACGGCATGCGCCGAGAGGTTCGGGCTCTTCTCGCCCAAGTCGGTCTCGATGCGAATCGTCTTGCTGATCTTCCCCGGCTCCGTACCGGCCGTGAAAGTCACCGGAACCACGTGGACCACCTTGGCTTCGTTCTCCTTGGAGGTATCGAAGCGGAACCCTTCCCCGTCGCAAGCGATCGACAGGATCCGGAAGGGCTTCTTCCCCTTGACCACCAAGGGCATAGTCACGCTCTTGCCCGGTTCCACCACACCCATGAACAGCGACGACGGCACCACGATTCCCGACTGTACGAGTCCTTCCACCGCGACCGGTACCTGCTTCATATTGTAATCGTTGGTCACCAGCATCAGGTGGTCGTGCAACGTGCCCGCCGGCGCCTTGTCGTTCAACTGCACGAAGAGGTGGTAGTCGACATATCCGTTGCCGCGCCCCACCTCGACCACGCGCGCCGAGAGGTTCGGGTTGACGCTCTTCACGCCTTCGATCTTCCAGTCCGGCCGGCCCGCATAGCGGATGGCCACCGCGCTCGGCCGGCTTGCCCTCGTCGACCGATCCAAACTGCACGCTACCCGGATTGACCACCAGATCCCGCCGGATGTAGCCGCGCACCTGCAACTGCACCTGGGCGAAGTAAGGCCGGTCGATCGTCACCGTCAAGGTCGCGCCCGCGCCCTGAAACTGCTTGGTGTTGAAGACGGCGACGACCGCCCCCTTCTCGTACGTCTTGAGGGTATCGTTCTTGATCGACGGGATCGTGCAACCGCAACTCGCCGTCACGCTGGCGACGTGCACATCTTCCAGGTACAGATTCTTCAGCGCGAATTCGTACTCGACCTTCGCCCCCGCCGCCACGGTGCCGAAATCGTGGCTGGAGGTTTCGAACATTTTCGCCGCCCAGTCCTGCGCGGACAGGGCCGAGCACATTCCCAAGAGAAGAAACACCCCCACGCCTGATCTGCGGATCATAAAACCCTCATCTCCAGAGCTGTTCTGCCGCGCCGCTCTCACCCCGTGAGCGGCCCCCGGCTCGCCTACCGGCAGCGTCCGTCTCGATCCCACCGCGGAGTGGTGGGAGAGCTCGCGTGCTGCGCTTTGTCAATCACCCTTCCGAAGGAGCAGTACCACGATTCTGCAACTATTGTAGCCGTACCCCCCTCCGGAATCCAGGTCGATACGTGCCGGATCGCTCCGCCACACGATCTTACCTATTATGACACAGCCTAGCCGTCGCGGCGGGCTACTTTGCTCAAAGCGAGTTTTTCCCAAGTTGCCCGGGCCGCAATCTTTCTCTGCCCGCCAGAAAGACCACTAACCCTGCCACCAACATGCGGATTAGCCTACCCCGTTTTATCGTCCGCTACCCCGAGAGGGCTGAAAAATATGATCCAGCTAAGCATTGTCAAACCCCGATCCCCTTCGCTAGGATATGGGATTCCCGGAGTCTCGCCCTTCCGCTCCCTGCGCGGGGCTTAGCTGGCTTGGGGCGCCTCCCACAAGCCAGCCAACGTCGGTGCACTCCGCGTGCCATCCACGTGAGCCATGTTCGAGTCACTGCAACAATCGCTCAGTTCGGCCTTTAAGGTCCTTCGCGGTCACGCGAAGCTGACCGAGTCGAACATGCGCGATGGCTTGCAGTTGGTCCAACAAGCTCTGCTGGAGGCCGACGTCAGCCTCCCCGTGGTCAAAGACTTCATGGCCCGGGTGACCGAAGAGGCGGCGGGGGAGCGCGGTTCTCAAGTCGTTG
The DNA here is from genome assembly GCA_963736495.1 of Pirellulales bacterium. Classification (GTDB taxonomy): domain Bacteria; phylum Planctomycetota; class Planctomycetia; order Pirellulales; family Thermoguttaceae; genus CAVTPL01. The sequence continues at coordinate 939,204 of CAVTPL010000007.1, forward strand.
AACCCCACCGCGCAGTTCGTGGGCGTCGTGCGGGATCAGCTCGTCGACCTCATGGGTCCTGTGGACCACTCGCTGCACCTTCAGCCGGGCACCAACGTCTTGATGCTCTGCGGCTTGCAGGGGTCCGGCAAGACCACCAGTTGCGGCAAGCTGGGCCGATCGATCCGCGATCGCGGACGAAAGCCGATGCTCGTTGCCGCCGACCTTCAGCGCCCCGCCGCGGTGGAGCAGTTGCAGGTCATCGGTGGACAGCTTGGACTGCCCGTCCACGCCGAGCCCGGCGCGCCAGGATCCTGTCGCCGTCTGCCAGAACGCGGTGCAGCACGCCCGCGAAACCGGCATCGACGTGGTCATTCTCGATACCGCCGGTCGGCTGCACATCGACCAGGAACTGATGAACCAGTTGGTCCGCATCGACCGCCGAGTCGAGCCCCAACAGGTGTATCTCGTCGTCGACGCCATGACCGGCCAGGATGCCGTTCACAGCGCCAAGGCCTTCAACGAGGCCTTGGAACTCGACGGCGTGATCATGACCAAGCTCGATGGCGACGCTCGCGGCGGCGCCGCGCTGTCGGTCAAAGCCATCACCGGAGTGCCCATCAAGTTCGTCGGCACGGGCGAACACCTCGACGCGCTGGAGGAATTCCACCCCGAGCGCATGGCGAGCCGCATCCTCGGCATGGGAGACATCCTCTCCCTGGTCGAACAGGCCCAGCGCAAGTTCGACCAGGAGGAGATGGTCAAGCAGCAGGAGCGGCTGCAACAGGGACAGTTCACGCTCGATGACTTCCGCAAGATGCTCAACCAGATGCGGCGCCTGGGCCCGTTGGAACAGGTCATGAGCCTCATCCCCGGCATGGGCCAACTCAAGGAGTTGATGGGCAACGAGGATGCCGAGGAAGGGATGAACCGCTGGGGCGGCATCATCGACTCGATGACCGCCGAGGAACGCCGCATTCCCAATAAAGTCATCGATCATAGCCGCCGCCGCCGCATCGCCGCCGGCGCGGGCGTCGAGCCCCACGAAGTCAACCAGCTCGTCAAGCAGTTCGACGGCATGGCCGACATGATGAAGAAGGTCTCGGGCATGGGCATCCGCGGCCGCATGCAGGCCGCCCAGCAGCTCAGCCAGACCTTGCTTCGCAATCCCAACGCCATGCTCTCCAAGCAGAAGAAGGGCACGGGCAAGCGGCTCACCTCCCAGGAGCGCGCGAAGCTGAAGAAAGACCGCGAGCGCGAGCTTCGCCGCCGCAAGCGCGGTGATAAAGGCAAGAAGACAGACGACGATCGACGCGACCCGGCGCAGCCCTAGAAGCCGCACCCGTTGCCGTCGCAGGATTTCCTTCCAGACAACCCCAGGCACGCGAGAAACAGATTTCAGGGACGGCGGCCCCCGCGATTCGGGCCGGATCCAAGCGGTCGTCGCTCCCTCCCCCAAGGCAGTTCACCCGCTAGTTGAACGAGGAGTATTACGTGGCAGTTCGTATCCGCATGAAGAAGCTCGGCCGTCGGCACCGCCCGTTCTATCGCATCTGCGCGATGGACTCGCGCGTTCCGCGCGACGGCCGCGTGCTCGAGGAACTCGGCACTTACGATCCCATGGTTCCCTTCGAGGACGCCCGCGCCTTGCTCAAGGCCGAACGCATCAAGTACTGGCTTGGCGTCGGCGCGCTGCCGACCGAGAAGGTTGGGGTGCTGATCAAGAAGTACGGGCCGGAAGGCAGCCACCTCGAAAAGCAGCGCCAGGCTCTGGACATGCTCGCCCAGAAGCGCCGCCGCCCCGAGCCCCTGCCCCTTCCCGCTCCCGCGGCCGACGACGAGGGTTCCGAGGCCCCGGCCGCCGAACCCTCCGAATAGCCCGCCGGCCGCCCGCTCGAGTTGCGCCCATGCGCTTCGACATTTTGACCCTATTCCCCGAGATGTTTCCGGGTTACCTGGGCGAAAGCTTGTTGAAGCGGGCCATCGAGCGCGGCCTGGTCGACGTCCGACTGCACAACATCCGCGATTGGTCCACGGAGAAACACAAGAAAGTCGACGACCGCCCCTTCGGCGGAGGACCCGGCATGGTCCTCAAGGTCGAACCCGTCGTCGCCTGCGTCGAGGAAGTCCAGCGCCAGGCCGACCCCGGCCGACTGGTCATGCTCACCCCGCAAGGCCGACGACTCGACCAGCCGATGGTCGAACAACTCGCCCGCCACGAGCGGCTGCTGTTGTTGTGCGGGCGGTACGAAGGTTTTGACGAGCGCGTTCGCCTGGTCCTGGAGCCCGACGAGGTCTCCCTCGGCGATTTCGTGCTCAACGGTGGCGAGGTGGCCGCAATGGCGGTCATCGATGCCGTGATCCGCTTGCTTCCCGGCGTATTGGGAGATGAACTGAGCAGCCAGAACGATTCCTTCTCCGGCGACGATCGCCTTCTGGAAGGGCCGCAATACACTCGCCCCCGCGTGTTCCGGGGCTTGTCGGTCCCCGAGGTGCTCGTCAACGGCAACCACGACGAGATCGCCCGCTGGAGACGCGAGCACGGTTGGCTTCGCACGCTCCAGCGCCGCGCGGACCTGCTGGAGCACGCCGGCGGCCCCCCCACGGATTCCACCCCAACCCGAACAGAAACCGGCCCCCGCGCCGCAGCCCAACGAAAGGAACCACCCATGAGCCAACAGTTGCTCCAGAAGGTCGAAAAGGCCAGCCTGAAGACGGAAGTCCCCACCTTCGAGATCGGCGATACCGTGGACGTCCACTGCCGCATTCTCGAAGGCGACAAGGAACGCATTCAGATCTTCACCGGCGTGGTCATCGCGCGGAGCGGTTCGGGCACGCGTGAGATGTTCACCGTCCGCCGCATCGTGCAGGGCGAGGGCGTCGAACGCAAGTTCCCCATCCACTCGCCCCGCATTGCCAAGGTCGTCGTCACCCGATCCGCCGTCGTCCACCGCGCCAAGCTCTATTTCCTCCGCGACCGCGTCGGCAAGGCCGTCCGCCTCCGCGAGCGCCGCACCGACCAGAAGAAGTCGGGCAAACGCCCCGCCAAGTCGGCCAAGACCTCAGCGCCTGCCGCGCGGTCGCCGCTACTGGGCAAGGGGTTTCCCCATGCGCCGTGCGGCCCAAAAACTCCTCGGCTGGCTCCGCGCACGCTGGGCTCCCAAACCCCTCGACGTGCGCGGCGAACAGGCGGCCGCGCGCTTTCTCCGCCGCCGCGGCCTGCGCATTCTCGCCTGGCGCGATCGCTCCAACCTCGGCGAAATCGACCTCGTGGCCCTCGACCGCCGCACGCTCGTCTTTGTCGAGGTGAAATCGCGCGAGTCCTCCGATCTGGGGCACCCCTCGGAGGCCGTCGACCGCGAAAAACAGCGGCGTCTGACCCGTGCGGCCCTCGCCTACCTCAAGCGCCACCGCCTGCTCGAAACTCCCGCGCGCTTCGACGTCGTCGCCGTCACCTGGCCCGACGGCTGCCGCACTCCCCGGATCGAGCACTTCCCCAACGCCTTCGAGGCCGTCGGCCCCTCGGGCTTCTTCTCCTGATGAGCCCTGCCTGGCCCATACACCAGGCCGACCCGCGGGAGGCCGGAAAACAAGGCCCTTGGGCCCGGCAGTACCGATCATTCGCAATGCAGACATCCATAGACTCCCCGTAGGACCGGTGTCTCTCCCGGTTTTCCCTCTCTCGGCTTGCTCGCCCCGCCGTCACGCTCTATGGTGAAGACCAACGCTTGTTGAGCCCCGATGGCCCATGCGACGGGCCGACCCTCGGGAGGCCCGAAAACAAGGCTTCCCGGCCTGGCCGTAGCCAACGATCAACCCTGCGGACTCCAATAGGGCCTTCATCACCCGCCCGGAAAGACCCCGCCATGCCCTCGCCCACCTCCCGCCGTCTCGCGTCGCTTGCCCTCGCGCTCTTCGTGCTGCTGGCTTGCCGGCCTGCCGTCTCCGCCGAGACCGCCGGCACGGCCGCCGCCGACGCCCTGCTGCAACAGGCCGACTTCCCCGGCGGACTGCTGGTCGTCGTCGGCGAAGAGCAATTGCCCCTCGCCGCGGCCGCCCTCCGGGAGCGTCCCGCGCTCGCCCAACTGCTCGACGCCGATCCCAGGCGCCGTCGATCGCGTTCGACGGAAGCTCGGCGAACAGGGGCTCTACGGCCTTGTCTCCGCCGACACGCTTCCCCCGGAGCCACGCCTTCCGTATACCGAGAACCTGGTCAATCTACTCGTCGTCGGCGGTCCGCCGCGCGTGCCGCTTGCCGAGGCGGCGCGCGTTCTCTGCCCCGGCGGCGTGCTCCTCATCCGCTCCGCGCTGGCTCAGCAAGCGGACCTCCGCGCGGCCGGCCTCGAGCCGCGCGCACTTGCCGCACCGCATGCCGACTGGCTCGCGGCCCGCAAACCCCGCCCTGCCGCCATGGATGACTGGCCGCAGCCTCGCCACGGTCCCGATGCCAACCCCGTTTCGGCCGACCGGCTCGTCGCTCCGCCGCGCCGCATCCGTTGGGTCGCCGGCCCGCCCCACGAGATCAGCAACACCGTCGCCACCGCCCAGCGGCTCTTTTATGCGGGAGTCTACGCGCACGACGCCTTCAATGGCCTCCGCCTCTGGCAACGCTCGCTCACTCCCTCGCCCGCGCACGGCGGTTTCGGCTTCGCCTTCGCCCCAGGCAGCGTGCGTCCCATCGCCGACGGAAACCGCCTCTTCGTCGTCACCGAGGGCCAACTGCTGGCGCTGGATGCCGCGACCGGCCGCACGCTGCGCGCCTATCCCGAAGCCGGAACGCCCGCGGAGATCCTCTACGCCGACGGCACGCTGCTGGCGCTGGGCGACCGCCAGCTCGTGGCGCTCGACGCCCAGACCGGCGCGGTCCGCTGGAAACACGCCGCCGCCGATCCGCGCTCAGTCGTCATCGGCGATCGCACCGTCTTCTGCATCCACGGCCGTCCCCGCACGGGCGAGCGAGCCGCCGCGATTGCCCTCGATCTCGCCCAAGGCACCGTTCGCTGGCAACGCGACGACCACCCCTGGCTCGCCGGCGTGCGCGGCTGCGTCTACCACAAGGGCCTCTTGGCCTACGAGGTGTCGACGCTCAGCGACGACAAGGCGGGAAACCGTCTTCATCTCGCCTCCGCCGCCGACGGCTCCGTCCTCTGGGACCGCGAGTTCGTTCCCGGCATGGCGCATAAGAAGCAGGCTCGCGCCATGTTTGCCGGCGGTCTGCTGTGGTTGCTCGACGCCCAGCGCTGCATCGGCGTCGAGCCGCGCACCGGCAAGGTCGAGCACACGTATCCCGCCGGCTCCGGCCATTGCTACCCTCCCGTGGCCACCGATCAGTTCCTCTTCGCGGGTGAAATGAACCTCACCGATCTGGCCAACGGCCAGGTCGATGCTCATCGCATCACCAAGGGAAACTGCAGCCGCGATGCCGGATTCATTCCCGCCAACGGCCTGATCTACACCGCGCCCAAACACTGCGTTTGCTGGCCCATGCTCCGCGACTATTCGGCCTTGGCCCCCGCACGCGGCGCCCTGGAAATCCCCGCCGGCAAGCCCCGTGCCGGCGACTTCCTGCTTGAGAAGGGCCCCGCCGAAGTGCCGGCGCCCGGCGCCGACGACCCGGCGGCCTGGCCTTGCTACCGCCACGATGCCTGGCGCAGCGGCAGCACCACGGCAAGCCTTCCCACTCGCCTCCGCCTGGCCTGGGAAACGCCGCTGGGCGACTGGCCGCGCGGCCCGATCGCCGACGATTGGCGGGACAACAGCTTCGTGCGCGGCCCGGTGACCCCGGCGGTCTCGGCGGGCGGACTGGCCGTTGTCGCTCGACCCGACGCCCACCAGGTCGTCGCCTTGGACCTTGAAACGGGCCAACGCCGCTGGACTTTCACCGCCAACGGCCGCGTCGACACGCCTCCCACCCTCCACCGCGGCCTCTGCCTGTTCGGCACGCGCCGGCTGGGTCTATTGCCTTCGCGCGACGACGGGCGCATGGTCTGGCGTCTCCGCGCGGCCCCGCGCGACGAGCGCATTGTCGCCTACGGCCAGGTCGAGTCGCCTTGGCCCGTCTCCGGAAGCGTGTTGGTGGTCGACGGCGCGGTGTTCTTCGCCGCCGGGCGCCAGGCCCTGGCCGACGGAGGCATCCTCGTCTTCTCCGTCGAGCCCGCCTCGGGCAAGATCCGCTGGGTCCAACGTCTCGACAGCGTGCCCCAGACCCACTTCTACGGCGCGATCAGCCTCGACTTCGAGGGTTTCGACCTCCTGCACCGCGAAGGCGATGCCGTGGCCATGTCGCGATGGCTCTTCGACCGCCAGACCGGCGAGATTTCCTGCGACGCCAAGAATGGTTTTGCACGCGTCGCCACCGGCGATGCCAGCGTGATGATCGCCCGCGGATTCTGGTCCTATGGTCCGCGCGCGGAGAGCGAGCTGATCCGCGAACGTCCCTTCCTCGATCCCCTGGCCGCCTTCCGCGACTCCGCGCTGGTGAGCTGCTCCCAGGACCGCATGACGGTCTACCGCCGCGATTTCCGCCTCGAAACCGGCGAGCAGTTCGATCGCGAGTGGTACGAGAAGCGCGTGGTGGGCAAAGAGGCCCGCGCCGGAGGTCCCCAGTGGCGCACTCAGCGGCTGGCCCGCAATGCCACCTGGAGCGCCGCGGTCGCGCCCTGGCTCGACGGCGCGTCGGTCGCGGCCATGGCGCTGGCTCCCGAAGTCCTCTTCGTGGCCGGCGCCCGCGGCTCGTTGGCCGCCGTGGCCCCGCGCGACGGCAAGCAGGTGGAACGGATCGACGCCCCGCCGCCGGTCTGGGACGGCTTGGCCGCCGCTTCCGGCCGGTTGCTCCTGACCAGCCGGGACGGCCGCGTCCTCTGCTTCACCGCCCGATAGACGCCGCTCAAACGCGGATCATCGACTTCAACCGAGAATACGCTTCCAGCGCCTCCAGGTTCCACCGCGCTTTCTCGGCCGGGGTGAGCTTGCTGAAGTCGGGATCGCCCGCCCCGTTGGTCGCCGCCTTTTCCGCGGTTCTCGCCGCGGCATGTCGCGGCGCCGCGGGCCGGTTGGTTCCCGAGTAGCTCGTCGCCGTGCCGGTCCGCTCCAGATCGTCTTGCAGCGGCGGGTAGGGCGGAATCTTCAGCTTCGCCAAATCGCCGTGGTAGGCGCGGACCGCCTCGTCCGGAGCGATCTGGTCGTCGGCGACCAGCGCGCAGGTAGCTGGACGAACGTCAACTGGTGCTCGGCGCTGTTGATCTTCCGTCCGTACAGGGCCACGCGCGCGCCGTACTTCTTCGCTTCCCACAGCATGTGGAAGGCGTCGTAGCGTCGTGCCGGCCGAGCCGCCCAGAATGCCCACCACGAGCGAACGGTCGTAGCGCGACCAGGGCTTCCATGGCCGCCGGCCCGTGATAGGGAATCTTGAGGAAGACCGGCCGGCCGCGGCTGGTCACCCCGGCCAGCGTGCGCGCGATGTGGTCGTTGATGAACCGCGCCAGGTCCGGCGGAGCATGTTCGCCGCAGGCGTTGGGGTCGAAGACTTCGAGGAAATGGCGAAACCCCTTCGCCTCGGCCTCCAGGCGGAACGCGTTGTAGGCCTCCAGCGAGTCGGCGGTCCAGCGCGACGTCGTTGTTGAAGGTGACCGAGTACAGGCCCAGGTCGGCCCCCAGACGCCGCTCCTCCGGCGTCGCACTCCAGCTTGCCGCACTGATGTGGTCGAGGGTCGCCGTGCGGAACGGCCGCGACGGCTGCGTCGCGTACCGCCCGCTGCCGGCCGCCAGCCAGATGTCGGTGGTGTCGTTGGCGCGGCACGGCCGGCGTCACCGGGCTTGCGTCGAACAGCCGCTCCTGGATCGTCAGCACTTCGTTCGAGCTGGCGCTCATCAGCATGATGTCGATCAGCGCCCTGGCCGACGATCTCGCGCATCAACTGGCGGTACTCGTCCAGCGTGCGGAATCGGGCCTCGTCGGCGTGATGCTCCGGGCTCTGCCCCGGCGGCGACAGCCCGAACGCCATGTCGGCGTCCTTGGCGTCGGCGAGAATGAAATCCCGGCAGGAGCCGTCGGCGTGAATTCGCGCCAGCTTTCGATCCAAGGACTTTTCCATCACAACCCTCAAATTCCGCACTCGGCCCGGGCTTCACCCCACTTGCCGCACCCTTTCCACCGCGCGCCAGACCCCCAAGTATACCCTATCCCAAGCGCACATTGCACAATAGCTATCCTGCGCGGCCGGTGCAAATCGTCCCGTTCGACGCTCTGGCGCCGGCGCGCTGCGGGGCTTGCGGGCCCCCTGCCCCTCGGGGTATGGTTGACCCCTATGCAGCCTCCGGAACCTGCTTGCCACGATTGGCATTTAAGCGATTCCCACCCGTCCGGCGCGGGCCCAGCCCCTGCTCGCTGGCGCCGCCGCGATCTGCTGGGCCGTGCCGCGCGCGCCGTGCTTGCCGCTCCCATCGTGGTTTCGGGTCGAGCCTTGGGCCTCTCGGAAGTGCCCGCCGCGAGCAATCGGATCACCCTCGGCTTGATCGGCATGGGCGACCACGGCACCCACCACAACCTCCGCGGTCTCTTGGCCCAACCCGACGCCCAGGTGCTCGCCGTCTGCGACGTCGACACGGAGCGGCGCGAATTCGCTCGGCAGCTCGTCGAGAAGCACTATGCCCAAGCCGCGCCCCGCGGAGATTATCGCGGCTGCGCGTCCGAGAACGACTTCCGCCAGGTTTCTTGCCCGCCGCGACGTCGACGCCGTCGTCAATTCCGCGCCGGATCACTGGCATGTCTTGCCTTCGCTGTTGGCCGTCCGCGCCGGCAAGGACGTGCTCTGCGAAACGCCCCTGTCGCTTACCGTGGCCGAGGGCCGTGCGCTGGCCGACGCCGCGGGGCAACACGGCCGCATCGTGCAGACGGCGTCCGAGGTGCGCTCGATCGAAAGCCACAATCGCATCGTCCAGATCGTCCAAAGCGGCCGCATCGGCAAGCTCCGGGCGATCCGCATCGGCCTGCCCGCCGGCCACGCCGTGCGGCCTATCAGCCGCGTGTTCGGCCCGCCCCCGCCGGGTTTCGACTACAATCTCTGGCTTGGCCCTGCCCCCAACGCTGCCTATTGCCCCGCGCGTTGCCACTGGAACTTCCGCTGGAACCTCGACTACGCCGGCGGCATGCTCACCGACTGGGGAGCCCACCTCATCGACCTCGCCCAATGGGCCAACGGCTCAGAGCAGTCCGGCCCGGTCGAGATCATCGGCACGGGCGAGTTTCCGCCCCGCACCGAGCTCTACAACACCGCCACGCGTTTCGACGTCCGCGGTACCTACGCCGGTGGAGTGCAGTTGCAGATCGTTTCCCGCTCCCCCTCGCTCCGCTTCGAGGGCGATGCCGGCTGGGTAGCCTGTCCCGCGTGGGGCGCGCCGCTGACGGCCGAGCCCAAAACGATTCTCGATTCGCTTCCCCCACCCCGCAATGCCCTCAGCGAACTTCGCGAATTCCTCGACAGCGTCAAGTCGCGCAAGCCCCCCGGTTGCCCCGCCGAGGTCGGCCATCGCACCGCCACCATCTGCCACCTCGCCAACATCGCCCTGCTGACGGGCCGGAAGCTTGCCTGGGATCCCCGCCGGGAGCGATTCCTCAACGACGCGCAGGCCGACAAGCTCCTGGCGCGCACGATGCGCGCTCCCTGGACGCTTTGAGGTCCCACGCGCTCGGCCCCCTACGCGCACGGCGCCGATTGCGGCAACTCCCACGAGTGATCGCTTCCGAACCCGATGCGCCGACTCTTGCGTGCGCCCGATCGGCGGCGGCCCAGTTCCTCGCGCACCCAGGGCCAATCCCAGCGGCCTTCGTCCATGTGCCGCAGAACGAGCAGCTTCTTCGCCTCATCGAGTTCCGCAAAGCTCAAGCCGTCGGTCTCGGCGGCCACTTCCTCGACGTCGATCGACAAGAGCCCCTCGGCCGGCCAATGCTCCAACAAGAACCGCAGCCGCAACGACGAGTCCGGAGGGGCAAAGTACAGGAAAACGTCGATCCGACCTGGCCGCGCCATCGCTGGATCCAGTTGGGAACGCGGCAGATTCGACGTAAACAGATACACGATCCCTTCCTTCGATTCCATTCCGTCCAACTCGGTCAGGAACGTGCTCTGCATCGACGCATCCACGCTGTCTTCCCGGTGGCGCAAGGCATTGTCGAAATCGTCAAACAGCACGATCCCCGGGCCTTCGAGTTGGAACACCTCCTCCAACGAGTGATCCGCCCGCGCCTGCTCAAACATCGCCGCGGTCACATTCTTCCACTCCAAGCCATAACGCCGGCACTCCGCTGCCAGCCACCGGCACGCCATGGTTTTCCCGTTGCCCGGCTCGCCCGACAGAAGCACTCCGCGCCGAGGCACCATTCCGTAGCGCACGGCCAGCTCCTCGCGGCGGCGAAGCATCCCCACGCTGTTGTCCCACAGTCGCTCGAGCTGCCCCGGCGCGGCGATCGGCGCGGGATGCCGCTGCTGCGCACCACCACGCGCCGCAACGAACGGTAAAACCTGCGGTAGTCGTCGGTCCGCACCGCCCAGAAGTCGTTGAGCAGTTCATCCCCGCCCGGCACTACCACCCGTGCCAAGTGCACCGGGCCGCCGCTGCACTCGTCCCAGCAGAATCGTTCCACGCCGACCATCAGGCGGTGCCCGCGCCGGCTGCGATCCACGAACATCATTGCGGGCTCGTCGCCGAATCCGGTGCGCCCCTCCCAGCGCAGCATGCCGCCGAGGGACCTTTCCAGGCTCCACTCGATCCAGAGCGGTAGCGCCGGCGCACCGAGCAGTTCTCCCGCTCGCTTAAGGCTTGCCCGCAGTTCGGCTTGGTAATCATCAAGAAACATGGAAGGTCGCGCAGGATGCATAAACAAAAATCCCAAGCAAAAACACTTCGCCCCTGCCTCGGGTTCGGCCTGGCAAGAAAAGAGGGGAGAGAATCCCGCCGCCCTGACGGGCATCGCTCGTGTCCCTGCGCGCCGCCCTTCCCGAATCCTTGACGTCTTGGGCACGTCGGCCGGTGGCGGCCCCTATCCTTCCGACTCCGATGCGTCGATCGGCTTCACCCAACCTTCGCGCGTGTCTTCGGCCAGCCAGTCCTGTTTGCGGTGCCAGCGCACGATCGACAGGCCCGCATGCGCCTTGAGCACCTCGTCCCACGTGGTCAGCAGCCGCCGCAAGGCTGGTGAGTCGGGAGGGGAAAACACTTGCCGCGTCAGGGCCACGTGGCGGCGTTCTGCGCCCGACCGCGGCAACCAGTCGACGCTCGCCACCCAGCGATCTTCGACCCACTCCAGCACCAGGCTGAAACGCTCGCCGTCCACGGCGCACTCCGCCCCTTGAGCGTTCTCGACCGGCCCCCGCTTCTCCACCCCAATCCCCCGCCGGCCCAGTTCCTCGCACAACTGCCGAAACAGCCGTACACCCACCCACGGTTCCTCGGGGCGATCCTCGGCAAAGAAGTCCGCATCCTGGCCGAAAAAGATGGCCACGGTGCGCACGCCGGGTGCGTCCTCGTACGATAAGCCGCGTGGCCGCCGCACCATCAGCCGGAACACCAACACCACCGCGGCCATCAGCCCCAAGCCCAGGAGCGTCGTAACGAACGGATCCATCCCCACTCCTCGATCGTGCCCGTATAAGCAGACATGCAGATACACGGATAACGTAGACAAAACGGGGGCAGGCACCCTCGCTCAAGGCAAATTCAAGGCGTCTGGCGGGAATCGCCGGGAGCCAGTCCCCGGTTTGTCAAAGCCTGTAAGCAAGCAACGTAACCGTTCACGGGCCGGCCGGGGACTGATCCATTTTTCGGCCGCGGGGCTCTGTCATCATAACAGCCGCCTGACCGAAAACATGGACCTGTCCCCTTCGCTTCCCCGCCGTATGCGCAAAGCGCGCCGAAGGCCGCGGGGACCAACGGTGACTGCCGCCTTCTCCGGCCGAAGCATCGACCGGTTGCCGCGGAGCGTGAACGGTTGCGACAGGCAATTCTACACCTGGTCGAACAGAACGCACAGCACCTCGAGCGACTGCGCTGCTTGCAGCGAGTCCCGCGGACTCTCCCCCTGCTGCATCTCCGCCCACAGCGATAGCGCATAGCGCAAGTATTGTTCGCGCGACTCCGCCAGGAGCGTCTCGTCGAGATTGAACCTCAATTGCGGCCACAAGGCCTTGAGCCGCTCCAGCGCGTCACTTCGACCGCCGATCGCGTCGAACACGAGGTCGTCCAATCGCTCGAACTTCTCCAGCACGGCGGGGTCCGCGGTCGCCAGATGCTTCGAGGGTGCATCGGCCCGCTCCTTCGAGCCTCCTCCCGGCTTCGTTCCCTTGGCAAACTGGGGATGCGCCGCGTGTCCCTTCTTCTTCGTCGGCTCTCGCGCCGGGTCCCAGGGCGCCTTCTCCTGCCCTGCGCCGCTCGCGCACGGTCGGCCTGCGGTTCGATGTTTCCCGGCACCTCGGTACCTTCCGCATTCGCCGGGGAAGACTCCGTCTGGGCGGCTTCGGTCTCGCGCGCCTCGGCCTCCAGGGACGAGGTTTCCAGCTCTTCCAGCAACTGCAAGCCCAACAGCGGCAGTTCCTGCGGCGAAAGCCCCAGGTGCCGGTGCGCGCCAGGCGCGGACCCAAAAACGCCGTTCGACCGCTCCGCAACACGCGGTGAATCAATCGCGGCCAACTCTCCAAGGGCGCGAATTCCGCCGGCGGATCCTCGTTAAGCCGCAGGAGCACCAGGTTGTACACGCGCTCCGTCGCCGCTGCTCCTCCGCATCGCTCGGCAGCGCCACCAGCCGGAACGGCCGCCGCGACGAAAACTTCAACCCCGTGGAGAAAGAGAACTCGGTGCGGCATTCCGGCGGCAGGCAGTTGAGCAGTCCCGCGATCACCTGTTCCGCCGGCGGACCGCCCGGCGATCGCCACGCAGACCGACTCCAACGCCGCCTGCACCAGCGCGGCCATCCATTCCGGTCCCGGTTGGCTCGCCAGCCGGGCCAGCAGGCTCGGAATCCACCGCCGCCGCGCGTCCGGCCAGCGGAAAGGCGGTCATGCGTCGGGCGGCTGCTCGTACTGCCGCACCGCCCCGTTGGCCGATGCCGGCGCAACAGCGCGAAGGGATTGTTGGCGAACCGGGCCAGCGTGGCGGCGCACGATCAGGCACTGCGTATAGATCGCGCAGCCGCCGCGGCCGCTGTACTCCAACCCCGACGGCGTCGTGCGGCTGATGCAAAAGGCCCCGCTGGGCAAGCGGTGGAAATTGATGCTCATCCGCCCGGCGCAGGTCCAACAGCGAATCGTGCGACGGCCCCCAGACGGCCAGTTCGCGCCGGTCGGCCTCGCAGACGCCGGGACTGGCGGCCACCACCTGGTATCCGGTCGCCCGGTCCGTTTCCGCCGAGGTGAAGATCGCTTGTTCGATCAGGTCCAGTGGCTTACTTGCCGCCTTGCTTCTTGATCTGCTCCAGCAGCCACTCGAAGGGCTCGACGATGCCGTGCGGCTCGATCCGCAGGGGCACGCGGACCCGGCCCGCCGTGCGCGACTCGCGCCACGCGCAGGCCCCGGCCACGCCCGCGGCGAAGAACTGGTGGACCGCGAACCGCTCCTGGCAGTGCTGCCACAGCCCGGCGGCGTGCGTCTTGGCGTAGCCGTCCGGATCGTCGCCGCACTCCTCGCACTGGTCGGCCTTGGTGAAGACCAGGGCCACCGGCCGCCGCGACCAGCCGTCTTTCGGGTCGTCGCTCAGTTCCGCCAGGTAGCTGAGCGAGCTTCATGGTGAAGTAGTCCTGGTCGCGGTCCCTTCCTCGAGCTTGACCGCGTCGATCAGGACCATCGCCCCCGCGCACTTCTTCAGGAAGGAGCCGATCACGCGGTAGGTGTGCGGATGGTCGACCTCTTCCAGCAGCGCCTCGCCGGCCATGTCGGGCATGATCAGTTCGACCGGGTGGCGCTGCTCGCGGCCGGCGGACCTGGCAGTGGACCCAGTTCCAGCGGTCGGGCTCGTTGGGCGTCTTCTCGGGGAACTCGCAGCGGGCCAGCGCCGCGATCGTCGTCTGCTGCAGGGTGATCGAGAACGCCCCGCGGGCCAGCAGCTGCATCCGCTCCGGCTGCCGCGAGAGCATGTCCATCAGCATGCCCAGGTAGACGGTCTTGCCCACGCCGCTGGCGCCCGATCGACGGCGATCATCCGCGGCGGACCTTCTGGCTGCTCGCCTGGTGGGCCAGGGCCATCGGCGCCAGACAGTGGCGGCAGAACTCGGCGTCGAAGGTGTTCTCCGCCTCGCAGATGTAGCAGGGGATCGGCACCGCGTACTGCGACCAGCCGGTACGATTCCAGCGGTAACGATCGCGTCGCGTGTCATGCCCCCACCTCCTCCGGCACTGTCGGTGCTCCTCCTCGACTGTCGGCCGCCGCGTCCCTCGGCGCTGCGCCAGCACCAGGTCGCACACCCCCACCGCGCAGCGGAAGCCGATGTTGTGTTCCGGGCGATCGCCGCCTCGCCGCTCTGGAACTGGCAGGTCGCCTGGTTGTCGAAGTAGGTGTCGAACGCCCCGCCGCGGATGCTCTTCATCGGCGCGTCCGATGAGCCACATTGCCGCCGGGCAGCTCGCGGCGGGACGAAGTTGCCCCGCGTCCATTCCCAGACGTTGCCGATCAGCTGGTAGACGCCGCCCACGCTCACCCCGTCGGCGAACGGTCCACCGGCGACCGTGCCCTCGCGGCCGCGAGCCCCACAGGTTCGCCGGGCTGCGGTCCATGCGTGTCGCCCCAGGGATAGCGGCGCTGCACGCGCGTCGTCGCCGACACGCTCACCGGCCAACTGGCCGCCTTGACCCACTCGGCGTCGGTGGGCAGCCGCTTGCCCACCCAGCGGGCGTAGGCCGCCGCCTCGTACCAGCTGACGCCCACCACCGGATGGTCCTCCTGCTGCGGCATCGTAGCAGCCGTTGCGCCAGAATCGCGGCCCGGGCTGCCCGGTCTGATCGACGAAATCGAGCACGGCCGGCAGAATCGACGGCTCCCACAGCGACGATCTGCTGGTAGCCGCCGGCGGCCACGAACTCGTAGTACTGGCGGTTGGTGACCGGATAGCGGTCGAGGAAGAAAGGCTCCACGCGCACCACGTGCCCGCGCCGAACCGAAAGCTCTTCCTCGGTCAACTGCCCTTCGTCGGCGTTGTCGTCGACCTGGCCGATCACCACCTCCCCGTCGGGCACCAGCGCCATCCCATCCTCCAGCGCCGCCATCGCCCGCTGGAACTGGTCCTCGTCGAGCTTCGCCGCGATCTGCGGCCGCAGCAACAATGCATACCGCTTTGCGCCAGCATCCCTTCGACCAGCGACACCGTATCCGAGGGATCGATCGGCTTGCGGTGCAGGACCTCCGGGGGATGGGCCCACGCCTCGGCAGCGTTTGCCGTCGAATCGTCCGCAAGCGCCATGCCCCGCCGGTAACGCGTCCATTGCGCGGCCAGGTAGCCCAAGCACACGGCCCCGGTCGTCCACAGCATCCAATGGCTATACCAGCAGCCCAGGCCGAAGCTCAAGGCTGCGGCCACGGCGGCCATTGTCAGTCGCAGGTTGTTGTTCAATGCACGCATTTGGATTTCCGCCTACAAAGCCCTATGCCCTGGGGCGTCGCTCGCCCCTCTTAGAGCCGGTCCCAGAACCGTATGCCGCTCCTGCATTCTCCGGCCGCGGAGGACTGCCGTGGCGGTTCCGGGATAGGTTCTTAGCCCGAACTGGCCGCGACTTTCCGTCTCCGCGCAAGGTCCTTCTGCAGCATCTCGAATTGTGCCATCACGGAACTCAACACTGGATCCGCTCCCTCCCCGCCCTGTCCCTTGGTCGCCCCGCCGCGCAACGCTCCCGACGGCGGCTGCGACTCGACTTCGATCTGACGCTGGGCGTCGCGCTGCGCCATTGCTTCCATGAGTTGCCGCATCCGTCGCAGTTCCTCGCCCCACTGCAAACGTTCCTCGCCCCGCTGTCGCTCCTGCTGGGCAAGGGTCTCTGCCATCTCCGCTGCCCGGCCCCGTACTGTCTCCAATTCCGTCTCCAGCACCGCGCACTCCTGCTCCAAGGCATGGATCTGCTGACGGGTCTCGTCGTCGATCGCGCCGGCTCCACCGGCTGGCCCCGTCCCACGCTCCGCGCGCTCCTGCTGCAGCTCCTGCCGTACCTCCGCCAGGCCGGCCGTGGCCTGCGAAAGCCCCTTGAACTGCGCTTCCGCAGCCTCGCGCGCCGCGATCAACGCCGCACGCTCCTTCTCCACCTCCGCCAGCCGGCGCTTCAACTCCTCCTGCTCCGCGGCCGCGGCTGTGCCCTCCGCGACCAACGCGGCGCGCACCTCCTCACGCATCCGTTCCCGCTCCGCGGCCAACGCCGCGCGCTCTTGCGTCAGCGCCTCCGCCTGCTCGCGAAGCGCGCGCTCCGTTTGTTGCTGTTGCTTCTGCCACGTCTGGTGCCGCTGCGACATCTCGCCCCACGAACGCTCCAGTTGGCCAAACAACTCGTCAAAAAAACGCGCCGCGTCCTCGTGGCTCGTGGCCAACTCGGCCAGAGCTTCGCCCGCGGACTGCATTCCAGGCAAGGATGAAGAAACGGTAGCGGGCACGGTGCTTCGTTCGCGTTGCTGATGGGGCCCGAAAAACGTCAATCCGCTCACAGGCGGACTACCCTACGGTCCAGGCCGGACCGCCAGCAAAACTCTACGTCAGCTCTGCCCATAGAGCAAATACACCCCTGTCTTCGCCACCAGCCGCTGGGAACGTCATAATCCGCACCACCGCGCCCCCCCGCTCCCGAGCGCCGCAGAACGCGCGCACCGACATATCCTGGGACCAACGGTTGACCCGGAGACAGGCAGAGACCAGCGGAAAAGAGCCGAGACGGGCGGAAAAGAAATGAGGTGGAAGAACCCCTCGACGCCGAATTCCGTCCCCACCCTTTGACCCTGGCTACGCCGCGACGGCCTGCCGCGCACGGCAAGACGCCGCACGGCCAACGGGGATTCGGCCCGGTTCCACCGCCGCTCACTCGTCCTTCGGAATCGCCCCCGGGCGCGTGTGCGGTCCATCCGGCCGCAACCCGCGCGATCGAAGCAGGTTCTCCGCCCCGCTCACCGGGCGGGGTGGGCCCTGGTGCGCATGGGCGCCCGCCGCTTGTCCCGCCTGCTTCGGATCCGTGCCCTTCGTGCGCGCCAGCGTCGGCACGAGGCGTTTTGCATGACGGCCCAGGCGCCGCCAGCGAAGATAGAATCTCCCCAGACACGCCGCGCACCATGAAGCCGCTTCCCGCGCAAGATTCGGCCCGCTCGGCTCGCCTACCGTTCGGAATTCCGCCCAGGTCGGCTCCCAGCGCAGCGCCTCCGCGAGCGACTTGCGATACTCCTCTTCCCCCGCCTCCGCACCCAACCACCACGCCACGGTCGTCCGAATCCCCAAGCCCCGGCACGCCGCCAGCATGCGCTCCAACGATTCGTCCGCTTCGCGGCCCCGGTCGGCTTCGCCCACGCGCGTCTCGACCTCGACGCTCGCCAGCCCCGCGCACCGCAGCACGCGGAGCACTTCGGGCCCCATCCCTTGCGGCCGCGTGCGCACGGAAAACTCGATCTTCTCCGGCAGACGGGCCAGGCGCGTGCCCAACTCCAGGCGCGGCCCGCGTCGCTGCCGAACACCGCGTCGGCAAACTGGTAAGACTGGAACCCCCAAACTTTCATGCCCAGCCGGATCTCCTCCAACACGGCGTCGACCGATCGGTGCCGCACCTCTTCCTCGGCTCCGTCTCCTCGGCTCGACTCGACGCACCCCGTAGGAAACCTGGTGAAATCGCGCGTCAGCCGGTACCGCTGCGGCCCCAGCGGCGTCCAGTCGGGCAGCGGCAAGCGCCGCAGGTCTTCCATCGCCCCCAACTGCACGCTTGCCCCGGGCCGCTTCAGCACCTCGTCCAACGTCCACGCCAGTTGCTCGGCCTCGCCCTTGACGATCGTCGCCCCCAGTCCCGACAATGCCGCCGGCCTGGCCGTCGCCAACGGTCCGATCGCCAATACCGCGGCCCGAGGTTGCTCCCGCGCCACGCGCGCCATCGCGGTCCGCTCAACCGTCAGGCTCTCGGGGTGGGGATGGAAGATGTGCACGTCCCCTGGCACCATGCACCCGTCGCAACCTTCCACCTCATGCCCCAGCGGCCGCAGAAGCGCCGCCAGATAGGCCAGTGCCAGCCCAGCGGGCTCGCGGCCCCGAGCCAGCATCCATCGCAGCAGCCCTCCCCGCAATCCTTGGCCCAGGCCGTCGTCGGCCCGCCCGTTGCTGCCGCGCAGATCCCAGAGCACGATCCGCATCGCTTGTTCCTCGTCGTGTAACTTGGGCAGCGTACCCCGAAGACGCGTTTCTTCACGCGCCGGCTCGCTGCGGTCAATCCTCCTCGCCCGTCACCGGCACTGCTTCGGCCACGGCGATCCCGTTCGTTCGGGTTGCGCAGCGGCGCGCGTCCGCCGCAGCGGGCCGCGCGCGATGGCCTCTTCCAGTCCCCCGACCGGCCCCTGGTCCCAAACCGTCGGCTCACGCTCGATCTGTTCCACGTGTCCCCCGCGCACCAGTCGATAGCGGATCCCGCGCCACCGCACGACCCGACCTACCGCCGCGCTGGCCACTTCGAACCAGTGCAGGAGGTCGACCAACGGCCCCGACCAGATCTCGAACCGCCGCGCGACTCCGCAGCTCCCCCCGCAGCCAGGGAAAATAGGTTACCGCCAACTCCTGCCGAACCTCTCCGGCGGCTACGTTCAGCAGATAGACCACGGCGCATACCGCCGCCGGGATCCAAAAGGGGCCTCCGCTCCGCGCAGCCCAACGGCCAGCGCCGCGCTGCCCCATCGCGCCGCGTTGGTGAATGTCACCGCGGCCAGAATCAGGCTCCACCACCGCGGGGCGTAGAATCGACTGATGAGATACTGTCGCCGCCCGAAAGCCACCAGCTCCGCCAACGTCGTATCCAGGGGCGAGGCCACCATGCACGCCGGCTCAAAAGCGACGTCCAGCCCCGCGTCGTGAATCACGCGCCCCGCCACGAGGTCGTCGCTGATCGTCCCCGCCCAAGCCTCGCGGATCCCCAACGCCTCGAACGTCGCGCGCCGGATCGCCCACGAGCCGCCCCAAACCACTCCGGGCGAGCGCTTTCCCAGGAAGATCGCCACGCTCGAATTGAGGCTGTACAGCAAATGATTGGCCAGCGTCGGCCGCTGGGGGATAAACCAGCGGTATCCCATCGCCGCTCCCACCTTATCCCGGTCCAAATGCACGACGAGGGCGCGGAGCCACTGCCGCCGCAGCCGCGTGTCGGAGTCGGCAAACGCCAGATAGTCCACGGTGCAGGGTAGATCGGCCGTCGCCACGCGCAGGTTGTGCACCTTCTGGCCGCTATACCGGGCGCGGCCGGCGCAGATTACCTCGCTGGCGACATGCGCGTAACGCGCCATCAGCCGCCGGATCAGGCCGTAAACCGGGTCCTCGGCACTCTCTACCACGAACCGCAACGCGAAATCATCGAAGTCCTGGCGGAACAGGCTCTCCAGGTTCCGCTCCAGCCCCACCTCCAGCCCGCGGCACGGCACGATCACCAGCGCCCGGCCCCGGCTGGGATGGCTGCCCAATTGCCGTAGACGGCTGCGAGCAAAGCGGTGGTGTTCCCACGTTTGCAGGACTACCAGGACGGCGACGAGCACCGCCAACAAGGCAATCCCCACGTAGGTTCCCAGTAGCCAGCCTTCCATGCCTTTGCCGACCCAACGCAGGCTTCCTCGCCTGCCCATGCTGACTCGCTCGATCCGATTGGCGCCGTGAACATAGCCCCCTTCCGCAATTCGGGTCAATCCCAATCGCCGCCAGTCGTTCCCCCCTGTGGCAAGGTCTTACGGGCCTTCTGGCCCGCCGGAATTCACGCGACCATCGCAGCCCCCTCGCACGACAACGCTTCAGGCAATCCAGCCCGAAGCGATCCGGAGGAGGGCATGGGGTGCGGCGTCGATCGAAAAGGGCAATCTGAAGCGCTCGTTCGCGCGTACCTGGCGCACGCCGGCGACAGCACGACCTGCGCACTGCGCGGAGCAGCGGAACAAAGTCTGAACCCGTCGCGCAACGATCCGGATCGGCCTCCCACGTCCGCAGACGATGGGATTGCCCAGAAATAGACGGGCAAGACCGGGGAGCCTATTCCTCGCGGTCGCGGACCACGGCCGTGGCCAGTTGGCCGAACGACCAAAGCGCCAGTCTTCCTTGGTACGGTTGTCCGGAGGCGTGCAGCTCCGGCGACCAGGAAATCACGTACGCCAGCACGATGCCCGTGTTCACCTCGACCACGTAGAGCACCGATCGACCCGGCCGCTCACGACCCGACGTCTTCGTCAGGTCGAACATGCCGCTCACCATGAGGAATCGCGGGTTCTTGGGCAATTCGATCGCGGGTCGCGCCGCAGTTCGCTTCCCCTGCGGCCCACCGTTCATCGTGGCCAGGGCTTCCCGCAGCCCAACGTTCACGTTGGCCACCCAAGTCGACTGGAACGGGCCCGAACTTTTGCGCGACGGAAGGGCGGCCATCAACATTCCGGTCATCGAGTCGAGGAAGCAGAATGCCTCGAGCTGGTCGTCCAGGAAGGCCGTGGAAATCGTGATGTTCTCCAGCCGGTCCGTCCCGACCGCGTGCAACGGCACGTGGGGCCACAGCCCGCCGAGCAACAGCCCCACCGCCAATCCCAGCGCCAGCCCAATCCACCGGCCGCGTCCGAGAATGTACCGCATCGCACCGTCTCCTTCGCTTGTCCGCCCTGCCGCCAACTCGGGCCCATCGCCGGCCGATGCTCCGCCGCGGCGCTCGCGACGGCCGACGCACCCCCGTATCGTACCGATTTCCCCCAACCGTTTCCAGGCGAAGTTCAGCGCGCTGGCACCGGGGGCGCGGGGAGGGTAGCGGGCTCCGATTCGAGCGAAAAAAACCGTCCCGCACCGGGAGCCAGCTACTTGCACACGCTCGGGAATCGGTCTATAAACGCCGAGGTACGTGGAATCCACGGTGCTTTCCCGCCCGCGATCCAGCGCGAGGGGCTCAGGTGCTCTGCCGCGCCGGCCATGGGGATACGCGTCGGAAGTTTCCCGCTGCTCCACACAACATCGGGCTTGTCCTGAAGCGAAGGAGACCAAAATGCAGACCGTCAACGTGGCCTTGATCGGCCAGGGATTCATGGGTCGCTCGCACTCGAATGCCTGGGGCCAGGTGGCCCGGTTCTTCAAGCCTCCACTCATGCCGGTCATGCATACCGTCTTCGGCCAGGCCGAAGAGCACCCCGAGAACTTCGCCAACAACTGGGGCTGGAAAAACTCCTCCACCAACTGGCAAGACACCGTCAAGTCCGCCGATATCGGACTGGTCGACGTGGTCACTCCCAACTACATGCACGCCCCGGTTGCCAAGGCCGCCATTGCCGCGGGCAAGCCCGTCGCCTGTGAGAAACCGATTGCCGGCACGCTGGCCGAAGCCCGCGAGATGGCCGAGGCCGCCAAGAAGGCCGGCGTCAAGACCTTCGTCTGGTTCAACTACCGCCGCTGCCCCGCCGTGGCTCTGGCTCACCAGTTGATCAAGCAGGGCAAGCTCGGCAACATCCTCCACGTGCGCGCCTCCTACCTCCAGGATTGGGCCGGCGAGAACGTCCCCCTGCTCTGGCGGTTCGATAAGAAGCTGGCCGGCTCCGGGGCCCATGGTGACCTCAATGCCCACATCATCGACATGACCCGTTTCGTCACCGGCCAGGAAATCACCGAGATCGTCGGCGCCATCGCCGAGACGTTCATCAAGAAGCGCAAGATCCCCACCGGGCGTGGCTGCCGGGGGTCATTGCCTCCGGCCGCGCCGGGGCCGGCGAATACGGCGACGTCACCGTCGACGACACCGTGCTCTTCCTCGCCCGCTTCGCCGGCGGCGCCGTCGCCAGCTTTGAGGCCGCGCGCCAGGCCACCGGCAATCAGAACCGCAATCAGTTCGAGATCAACGGCACCAAGGGCTCGGTCAAGTTCGACTTCGAGCGCATGAACGAACTCCAGTTCTACGACGCCACCCTGCCCCGCGCCGTACAGGGCTGGACCACCATCATGTGCACGCACGGCGGCGACCACCCCTATGTCGCCAACTGGTGGCCCGATGCCCACGTCATCGGCTACGAACACGGCTTCACCAACCAGGCCTACGACATCCTCCGCGTCCTGGCCGGTGAGGAGCCGACCGTCCCCCTCCCCGACTTCTACGACGCTTACCAGACGCAACGCGTGCTGGAAGCCTCGCTCCTCTCCGCCGTCGAAGCGCCGCCCCGTTTCTTTAGACGAGGTCAAGTAGCGTCTCGCCCGCATGTGGGCCGGGCGCACGTGTCGGATTTCCCCATCCGCACCGGCGTCCGTGACAAAACGTCGCGACGTTGGGCGTGCGGGGCATACGGAGACTGCCCCGCACGCCCGCTTGATTGCGCAGCGACTCCGCCAAGAAAACAACACGGCGCCCGTCGCCCCGTGGGCAGACCAACGCCGTGTACGATGCCTCTTAGAATCTATCCCTGAACTGCCGCTACGGCTCTGTGCGGCCGGAAAAGCGCAGCACCTCCCAAGGTTCTGGGATCGGCTCTTAGACTCTCTTTTCGACTCTCGTGCTTTGTCACAGCTTGATTTTGGGATTGCGTGCCACTGGCTCTGCCAGTGTTGGAGTGGAACATGTGTCGCCAACATCGCACTGGCGTAGCCCATTAGTATCTACACAAATCCTGCTGAGAGGCAAAGGGCGGCGGCGCGGCGCAGGTCGGCAACGCTATAGTGGTCGAGTGCATCGAGCACTGCCAGCAATACCCAAAGGCCGGCCAGCAAGGCGGGCACGGTGAAAGGACATTTGTGCTTCATCTGACGGCCACTCAGCCGGACCAACAGGGCGCGCGCCTCCGCCGCCTCCGGCGACGGGTCGTCGGCAAGATGCCACACCGTCACGCAAGCCATCGCGGTGATCAACAGCCGTCGGAGGATGCGTTCCGCCGTCGTCTGTTGCCAGTCTTCGAGTTGCAGGCCCGCCGATTTCATCAGTTTGAAGTAGCTCTCGATTTGCCATCGCCAGTAGTACCACAACGCCACGGTCGCGTCGTCCACCGACGCGGGCACATTGGTCAGCAAGTACCACTCGGCAAGCAGCTTGTGCTTCTTGTCGAACACGCGACTGACGACGAAACGGAGTTGCAGAGGTGCGCCTCGAAGCTTGACATGGGGCTTCCGCCCGTGCTTGGGACGCTGTTGGTAGGCGGGACGATCCAGGACGACCACAGTCTGGGCAACTTCCTGAGTCGCCGGACGCCCGTGATACCGCACCTCGCCTGTCGGGCGGAACGCGCCCCGACGAGCCAGAAGTTGCGCCAACGATCGGAGGTTGCGTTCTTCGCCTTCGTGTCGCACCACGCGGTTATAGTCCGAGCGGATGAGAAACCATCGTTTCTGTTTGTTCCACTTCCGCAGGTAGAAGACGGCGTTGCCTTCGCGGTCGATCACATGCACGCAACGGATTCCCTCGGCCGCCTTTTCCGCGGCTCGCATCATGGGCCGCAGAGCGTCCAGATGGGACCGGGCCGGCTGGAGACGCTCAGAATAGGTGGCATGGACGCCATCGACCGCCTCCAAGGCCTGGGTCACCGGCGCGATGGGCTGCCCGTCCTGGGCAGAAACCAGCAGCGCGGTCAGCAGTTCATAACCGCGATTCCAGTCGGAGGGCAGACCGATGCGGTCGCGGTTGCTCTCGTGGTCGCGGAACTCCAACGGACTCCAGTCATGGACGACCAGGACGATCTCCGCCCCATCGGCCGCCAGGCGCTCCCGGGCGTAGCTCCAAAGGGGCTCGACGAGCCTCGACCGTGGCATGCGGTCGTTCCGGAGGAACCGCCACATGGCTTGGGTGGAGGCAAACGCCTTCCCGGAGGCCGGCAAGGCTCGCAAGCCCGCCGCCGACGATTTCAACGCGGTCGAATGCTCGGATACCAGTTTCCAATACCGCCTTTCCAAACGCGGATCCACTCGGCTCACGAAGCCGACCATTGACCTACCCATCCGTGAATTCTACAAATCGATCGCAGCCCTCCCTGTACTACGGAACACCTGTCCAGATAGTTGTGTAGATACTAATGGGCGTAGCCAGTGGCACCCCAGTTTTTGGCTGTGACAAAGCACTAGTCGTTCCGGCTCCCGCCCGAAAACCGCATCAAGTAATACAGCAGCGTGAGCACCGCTTGCAGCGTCGCCGCAACGTAGGTCAGCGCCGCCGCGTTCAGCACGCCGTTCACGTAGGGCATCTCCGCCTCGCCGACGATGCCCAACTGGGCCAACTGGACCTTGGCCCGGTGGCTGGCATTGAACTCCACGGGAAGGTTCACCAGTTGGAAGAACACCAGTCCCGCAAAGGCAATAATGCCAGCCCATATGAGCCCGGGCAGATTCAGGACGGCCCCCAAAACCAGCATGATCATGCTCGCATTGCCGCCGAAGCCCGCCATCGGCACCGCCGCGTTCCGCACCATCAACGGTGCATAGGCCGCCGCGTCCTGCATCGCGTGACCGGACTCGTGCGCCGCAATCCCCACCGCCGCCAGCGTGCGGCTGGAATAGACCTCCTCGCTCAGGCGCAATACCTTGTCGCGCGGGTCGTAGTGGTCGGTCAGGTGACCCGGCACAACCTCCACGTTCACCCCCTGAAGGCCGGCCGAATCCAGAATGTGCCGGGCCGCCGCCGCCCCGCTCAAAGGAGCCGCGACCTGCTGCGCCGCCGCATAGGCCGAGCGCACTCGCATCTGTGCCCAAAACGCCAGCAACAGCGCCGGAGCGATGTAAACCAGATACATCGGGTCCCAAATCATGACGACCTTCCCCCTCAAGTGTGGCTGACTGCCATAATTGACAGTCTACCCAGGTGATATTCGCGGCCCGCGGGCCGTTCTTGGCAGTTCGTTGCCTTGCTACGATTTCTGTCGCACGTTGCGTGCCGCCGAACTATTGAATCCCCGGCTGCTTTCTTGCCGCCAGAACCCGGCTGCTTTCTCGCCGGCAGACCAGGAACGCTCGCAACGCTTCTATCGTGTATGCCCCGCGAGGCCGCCCTCCGGTGCTAGCGGTCCCCCACCGGGTCCGGGGCCCCTTCCAACACCCGGGGAACATCGGCTCGCTCGGACTTGCCGCGCTCGCCCTCTGCCGAATCCATTGTAGGCATCGTGTATAGCGTCAGAGGAGAAAGCCGGCCGTTTCCCCGCACGCTGAACAGACCGTACCGCTGACCCGTCTCGTCGGCCCCCAGGATGAGGATCGTCTGTCCCTGCCGATCCACCAGACTGAGTTGGCCGTCCGCCGCCGCATCGAGCGCCAAACGCGGAATCCCCTGCGGATCGCATACCGCCAACTGCTGGCAAGCCACGCGATCGAGCACCTCGAGTTGGTCGCAGCGCAGCAAACCGACGTCCAGCCGTTCCGGTGGGATGAGCTTGTCGCGAACTGCGATTCCCAGGGCCAAGAACAGCAGGGGATAGACGATCCACCGTTCGCGCTGTGACACGGATGCCTCCCTCGACGATGAAGGTAACCGTTCACGGGCCCGCCGGAGACTCGTCCCTTTCTCGGCCGGATGGCGCCGTCATCACAACAGCCGCCTGACCGAACACTTGGGACCGGTCCCCTTCGCTTCCTGGGGCGCGAACGGTTACAGATCAAGTAACCTCGGATGGACGTTGCCTAACGTTTCTCCACGTGTCGCAGGTGCTCGTCGAACCAGTCGGCGATCAGCTTCATGTCGTTGGGCAAATCAGGCCAGCCGTGAGCCGCTCCGGGTTTGGTCACCAGTTTGGCCGGCACCTTGTTCTCTTCCAGCCGCCGGATGATCGCCTGGGCTTGCTGAATCGGCACCAGTTGGTCGGCGTCGCCGTGGATGATCAGCGTGGGCGCGTCGTCCGCGCTTACGTGGTAGACGGGGGAAATCTGCCGGCCGATCGCCAGCACTCGCTCCGGATCGGTGATTACCGCCAGCGTCTTCGTCTTCGGATCGAACTCGCGAAACTCGAACGGAGCCCGGAAGTCCTTGAGGACCCCCGTCCCTAAGGCCACATTGCCTTCCTTGCCATAGTTGAGGAAATCGGTGGGCGGGAAGAAGCAAGCCACCGCCTGAACGCGACTCGAAGTCCGATCTTCCGCGTTCTTCTCATCTCGGCTCTCGCCAACCCTTGCTTGGGCAGCCACTCCCGCTACACCCAGCATCAACGAGAGGTGCCCTCCCGCCGACGCGCCGGTGACGCCAATCCACTCCGGATCGATCTCGAACTCCTTGGCACGAAAACGAATCGATCGCACCGCCCGATTCATATCGGCGACCGCTTCGGGAATCGTGTACCGAGGCTGGCTCCCGTGTACGACCGCAAACACCGTGTAACCGCGGCGGAGCAACTCGGCGACAAAGGCGGGGCGAATCGCATCGTGCGACGAGTACCATCCGCCGCTCACCACCCACACCACGGCAGCCCGATTGGGCTTCTTCGGCGTCAGGACGTCGAGCGTCAGCGCCATGCCGTCTTTGCGCCCGTAGATCACGTCTTCCCGCCGCGCAAACCCGTTCTCTTCTCCCGCACTGCCCAGCCCGGTCCCCGCCGCCAACACCACCACCCATGCCCACCAAGCCTGCCAACTCTTGCCTCGCATCACTTTTCTCCCTTGAGCTGAATCGTCGAGGTCGTCCGCGTGGCTGCCCAGCATAGTATAGAGAAAGCCCCCGCCGCCGCAACGCAAGCAACCGTTCACGGGCCAGCCGGCAACGGGTCTATTGAGGCCCGCCTAGCGAATCACCGTCGGGCGGCCGGAGGAACCGCGGATTCCAGCCGTTTCGGCTCACGATCCGGGTGAATCGCGAACCATCGACTACGCCGGCATCCATCGTGCCGCTCCGAGGAGGTTCTTTCCTCTCCAGCGGCACGACGCCCGGCGCACCCGTTTGGGCGATTGTGAACCGCCCGCAGCGCGGCGAGTGCCGGCCTCCAGAACTCGGCGCTCGCAGACGGCACAATCGACGCAATCCGCAGCACTCTCGCCGCGACTCACCCCGGGACTGCACGCTTTGCACCCTCGATAGCCCCCCGTCCGCATGACCTCCTCCTTCCCCGTGACCTACAGTTACGTGGACGAACCGAGATGGAGCAAGGCAAACCGATGGGCCTGTTCCTGCTATTAGCATTGGCGGTCTGCAACCTCTGCCTGGGATACGCGGTCGCCGTGTACCTGGACTGGGGTCCGCCCTCGCTTCGCGCCGCCTGGGACGCCCTGGCCGACTTGCCGACCACCCCTCGGTCCAGCGCGCGCCGAATCCAGTCCCACCCCGGCCGTTGCCCAACACTTCGCCTCGATTGCCCTTGAGCCGGCGGAAGAGGCCTGGGAAGACCAACTCGACGAACAGCTCACGATCGAGCCCTACGACGATACTCTGTCGGCCGAGGCTCAGCCTCCCGATCCCGACACGCCGGAGAACTGGGACCTCAACGAGAAATACGTCGAGACGTCGATCCTCAAGCTCAACATCGCCATGATGAAGAGCGGCCTGCGCGCAGCCGGAGATCGACACGCGACTGCGGGCCTGCCGCGGACGCAGCCGACCTGGAGACGATCCGCAATGCCTGGCCGACCTCAAGGAGGACTGCGAGGTCTACCTTGCCGAGCAGAGCGAAGCGGCGGAGAAGTTCCACGACCGGATCGGCGAACTCGGCGAACTGGCGGCGTTGGGCGAAGAGATCGAGATGGCCAATCTCCAGCAGGCCGGCCCAGATCGAGACCACGCTCAGCAACCTCGCTGCACATGGACTTCGAGTCCGACCTGGAAGCCGCCAACGCCCGCCTGGTGGAAGAACTGAAGAATCTCCGCGTGGCGCGGCACATGCTCCGCGACAACCAGGAAGTCGGCCTTCCTGACGGTCGCGCGCTACGAGAACCGCCTCGACAAGATCGAGAAACGGCTGTTCAACGACCCGCTGACGAAGCTCCGCAATCGAATCGGCCTCGAAACGACCCTCGTCTCTGGTGGCGCGAGGGGCGCCACCAGAGGCGGCCGATGTCCGCGGCGTTGTTCGACCTCGAGCAGTTCGCCATCCTCAACGAAGTCCACGGCGTCGCTGCCCGCCGATCGCATCCTCTTCCATGTGGGCCAGGTGATCCAAAACGCGTCGGCACGGCCGGACTTGGCCGCGCGCTACTGCGGGGCAGCGATTCCTCGTCCTGTTCACCGACGTCGGTCAGCGCGTTGCGTTGAAACACGCCGAGATGATCCGCCAGTCGATCGCCCGCATCACCTTCCAGCATGCCGGCCAGGAGATCCGCGTCACCGTCCGCGCGGGCATCACGCGAAGTCAGCGCCGAAGACACGCCGATGAGTCTTCTTCGAGCGGCTCGAAGCGATGCTCAAGCTGGCCAAGGAGTCCGGATCCAACCGCTCGTTCTTCTACGACGGCCGCCGAGCCCGAAGCTGGTCGAGTCGCCCAACCTCGGGGCGGAATACTGCGAAATCGAGATTTGAAGGAAATCGCGTTATGCCCGACGCCATCGAAGTCTTTCACGCCGGCCTGGCCCACCAGGAGAAGCAACGACCTCGACCCGGCGATCACCGCGTTCTAGCGAGGCCATTCGCCTTCATCCCAAGTACATCGAGGCCTACTACGGCCGCGGCAACTGCTACGAGGCCAAGGGCCAGTACGACACGGCCATCGCCGACTACAACGAGCGTGCTCCGCTTCAGCCCGAAGGAGGCCGCCGCCTACTACAATCGCGGCACCGCCTATTCCAAGAACGGCAACTGCACTCAGGCCGTCGCCGACTACTACCGAGGCGATCAAGCTCAATCCGAAGTACGCCAAGGCCTACTTCAACCGCGGCCGTCGTTCTCGCCCGCCAGGGCAAGCTCGATCAGGCCCTGACCGACTATCGGCCAAGCGATCCGACTACGACCCCAGGACGCCGACGCCTACGTCTCCCGCGGCCTGGTCCACGCCGCGCGCAAGGAGTTCGACGAGGCCATCGCCGACTACACCGCGGCCATCGAAGTCGACCCCCACCACGCTCAAGGCCCTCGGAAATCGCGGCAACGCCTACGAGCACCTCAAGGAACTCGACAAAGCGATCGCCGACTACGACGAGGTGATCCGCAACTGAATCCCCGCGACGCCAAAGCCTTCTCGAACCGCGCCATCGCCCACTTCAACCTCGGCCACTTCGATCGAGGCGATCGCCGACTACACCGAGGCCATCCGCATCAACCCCAAGAACGGCCGGCTGTATTACAGTCGCGGCATGGCCTACGCCAAACGGCGCCAGACCGAACAGGCCATCACCGACTACGGCGAGGCAATCCGCCTCGAACCCAAGAATGCCGACGCCTACGTCTGCCGCGGACTTGCCCATGCCGCGCACGGCCATCGCGAGGCCGCCGTCGCCGACTACACCGAGGCCATCGACCTGGATCCCCAGTGCGCCAAACCCTACTACAACCGCGCCCTGATCCAAGGCCTCATGGGCAACATCGACGGCGCCATCGCCGACTACACCCAGGTCATCGCCCTGCAGCCCAACGACGCCAAGGCCCGTTGCCATCGCGGCGTGGCCTACGCGCGCAAGAACCTCTTGGCCGAGGCCGTCGCCGACTATACCGAGGCCATTCGCCTCAACCCCGAGTACGCCGTGGCCTACTACAATCGCGGACTCGTCTACGGCATCCAGGGCAATCTCGCCGACAGTATCGGCGATCTCTCGGAAACCATCCGCCTCGACCCCAAATTCGCCAAGGCCTACCACAACCGGGGCCTGATGCTCGAGCGCCAGAAACGGAAGGCCGAGGCCGAGGCCGACTTCAAGAAGGCCAAGCAACTCGAAGCCGCCTCCGCTTCCTAGAGCCGATCCCAGAACCTTGGGAAGTACCATGCTTCTCCGGCCGCACACGGCTCTCGCGGCAGTTCTGGGACAGGTTCTAATCAAGCCCGCATCGCCCCTTGAGCGCCGGGCGGCCGGGGCAGCTCCGGATTCCATCCGTTTCGGCTCACGATCCGGGTGAATCGCGAACGGGGACGGCGCCGCCATCAAGAACGCCGTTGCATGGATCCGCTCCCTCGGCAACCGCTCGTCGGCCCAAACGCACGAGGTAGAGCAGGGCAAGAAAGTCATACAGGGCGTGGGCCACCATGGGCACGAGCAGATTGCCCGTCGCCATCCACAACCCGCCCAGGTATACGCCGATCAGTCCGGCCAGCACGGCGTAGGCGTTGGTGAGCCAGTGCACCGCGCCGAAGACGACCGACGCAATCGCCAACCCGATCCAGGGACCGGCCGAAGGTCCAAGCCGCTCCGCGATCGCTTGCTGGAGGAGGCCGCGGAACAACAGTTCCTCGCCCCATCCGGCCAAGAGCGAGATCGCCGCCAGCTCCCACCACCGCGCCGGACGCAGCAGGGGCAGGAGTAGTTCGTTGACGACGCGCCGCAACTCCACCAGCGGCGCCCACGGCAGGCGAAGGCAGACCCACAACAACCCGAGCAACGGTACCGTGGCCGCCGCCCCTCCGGCCACCGCCGGCAGTGCCCACTGGATGCTCGCGCGCAACGGCACGCCGAAAAGCCATCCCAGCACTAGAGCAATGAGCCCCAACCCGCCCTCGAAGAGCACGGCGACCGCGGTGAAACGGCGGCAATCCCTGCGATCGCAAGCGGTCATCGGCTCCCTTTCTCCCCCCACGGCGGTCCGACGGTGAAACCCCATGGGGAGAAATTGTAGCACAACGCCCTGGCGAATGCCCCGCAGTGGGTTCCTTGACGCGTGTGGGAACGGCTGCTAAGCTAATCCATTTCATTTTACGCAGCTTACGTCGCCAAGGACGTAACCACCGTGTGCGGGGCCTTGGGCCTCCCGGTTTCCGAATACCCCCTTTTTTGATCGTGTGAAGGAACCCACCATGGCCGAGAAGTACGTGTACTTCTTCGGTCCCAAGGGGACCGAAGGCGACGCCTCGATGAAGAACACCCTGGGCGGCAAGGGTGCCAACCTGGCCGAAATGGCCAAGCTCGGCCTGCCCGTCCCCGCCGGGTTCACGATCACCACCGACTGCTGCAACGTCTACCTGGAGCACGGCAAGAAGTTCACCGACGAAGTGAAGAAGCAGGTCGCCGACGCCCTGAGCCAAGGTCGAAGCGGCCATGGGCATGAAGTACGGCGATCCCGCCAGAACCCGCTGCTCGGTCTCCTGCCGCTCCGGCGCCGCGCAAGTCGATGCCCGGCATGATGGAGACCGTGCTCAACGTCGGCCTCTGCTCCAAGACCATCCCCGGCATGATCAAGAAGACCAACAACCCGCGGTTCGTCTACGACGCCTACCGCCGCCTGATCATGATGTACTCCGACGTGGTGATGGAAAAGGCCGAAGACCTCGAGCCCGCCGAGGGCAAGGGCATCCGCAAGCAGTCCTCGACGAGATCCTGCGACCAGTACAAGCAGCCAGAAGGGCTACAAGTCCGACACCGACCTGACCGCCGACGACCTGAAGACCCTGGCCGACGCAGTTCAAGGCGACGGTCAAGAAACATCCTCGACCGCGAATTCCCCGACGATCCCATGGAGCAGCTCTGGGGCGGCATCGGCGCGGTGTTCAAGAGCTGGAACGGCAAGCGCGCCATCTCGCTACCGCCGCATCGAGGGCATTCCGGACGAGTGGGGCACCGCCATCAACGTGCAGAGCATGGTCTTCGGCAACATGGGCGACACCTCGGCCACCGGCGTGGCCTTCAGCCGCAACCCGGCCACCGGCGAGAACAAGTTCTACGGCGAATGGCTCGTCAACGCCCAGGGCGAGGACGTGGTGGCCGGCATCCGCACGCCCAACCCGCTTGAACGAGGCCACCAAGAACGAGCAGAACAAGCACCTGCCGTCGCTGGAAACGGAGATGTCCGCGCTCTACAAGCAGCTCGACGGCATCCGCCTCAAGCTCGAGCAGCACTACCAGGACATGCAGGACATCGAGTTCACGATCCAGGAAGGCAAGCTCTACATGCTCCAGTGCCGCAACGGCAAGCGGACCGGCACCGCGGCGCTGAACATGGCCATGGACATGCTCGACGAGAAGCTGATCGACGAGAAGACCGCGGTGATGCGCGTCGAGCCGGCGCAGTTGGACGAGCTTCTGCACCCCATCGTCGATCCCACCGCCGAAAAGAAGCACACGCCCGATCACCAAGGGCCTGCCCGCCGGCCCCGGCGGCGCGCAAGGCCAGATCGTCTTCACCTCCGAGGAGGCGGTGAACTGGGCGGCCCAGGGCAAGAAGGTGATCCTCGTCCGCGAGGAGACCAACCCCGAGGACGTCGAAGGAATGCGCGCCGCGCAGGGCATCCTCACCGCGCGCGGCGGCATGACCAGCCATGCGGCCCTCGTGGCCCGCGGTTGGGGCAAGTGCTGCATCGTCGGTGCCGGCGAGATCAAGATCGACCTCGTCAAGAAGGTGATGAACGTCGGCGGCAAGACCTTCAAGGAAGGCGACCTCGTGACGCTCAACGGCACCAGGGGCCTGGTCTACGCGGGCCCGGTGGACATGATGGATGCCACCGAGAATCCCCGCCTCGCCGCAGTTCATGAAGATGGTCGACAAGTTCCGCAAGATGGGCGTGCGCACCAATGCCGACACGCCCGCCGATGCCGCCAACGCGCGGAAGTTCGGCGCCGAGGGAATCGGTCTGTTCCGTACTGAGCACATGTTCTACGGGGCCGGCGCCGACGAGCCGCTCTTCGTCCTCCGCAAGATGATCCTCTCCACGACCCCCGAGGAGCGGAAGAAGGCCGTCGACGAACTCTTCCCCTACGTGAAGCGCGACATCAAGGCCACGCTGGAAGCGATGGACGGACTGCCGGTCACGATCCGGCTGCTCGACCCGCCGCTCCACGAATTCGTTCCCCAGCACGAAGCGGCCCAGGCCGAATTGGCCAAGGCCCTGGGAATCACCGTGGCCGACGTGCAGAAGCGCGGCGCGCAGCTCCACGAAATCAACCCCATGATGGGCCACCGCGGCGTGCGCCTGGGCATCACCTATCCCGAAGTCACGGAAATGCAGATCCGCGCCATCTTCGAGAGCCGCGGCCGAATTGAAGAAGGCCGGCAAGAGCCCCAAGCCCGAACTCATGGTGCCCGTGACCTGCGACGTCAAGGAACTCGACGTCACCAAGGTGATCTTCGACCGCGTCCAGAAGGAAGTCGAAGCGAAGTTCGTCCGCGAAACTCGATTGCCCCTATGGCACGATGATCGAAATCCCCCGCGCATGCCTGCTGGCCGACCAGCATGGCCAAGACCGCGCAGTTCTTTTCCTTTGGAACGAATGACCTCACGCAGATGGGCTTCGGCTTCAGCCGCGACGATATCGGCGGCTTCCTGCCCGAATACCTCAACAAGAAGATCCTCGCGGCCGACCCCTTCCAGACCATCGACCAGGAAGGCATCGGCCAGCTGATCCAGATGGCCGTGGAAAAGGGCCGCAAGACGCGCGGCGATCTGAAAATCGGCATCTGCGGCGAACAGGGCGGCGACCCCGCCTCCGTCGAGTTCTGCTTCCAGGCCGGACTGAACTACGTCTCCTGCTCGCCGTTCCGCGTGCCGATCGCGCGCCTGGCCGCCGCCCAGGCCGCACTCAAGGCCAAGAAGTAGCTCGGCGGCCGCGGCAAGCGGCAGCAAGCGTGCCGTGCAAGCCCCGGCGGCTTGCCTGAGGGAATCGAAACCGAGGGACGGGGCAACCAGCCTCCGTCCCTCTTCTTTTTCACCTTCATGAACCACACGCCGAAGCAATCCTCGCCTTCCCCTGCAATCGTTTCCCGCCGCGCCACGCGAGTCTACGGAAACCCGCCGCGACGGATCGCCCTGCTCCACGGGGGCCCGGGTGCGCCGGGCACGATGGCTCCCGTGGCACGGGAATTGGAGACCACCCATGGCGTATTGGAGCCGCTTCAAACCGCGAACTCCCTCGAGGGTCAACTTGGCGAGTTGCACGAGAGCCTGCAAACACACGCCGATCCGCCGGTGACGCTCATCGGGCATTCCTGGGGCGCGATGCTTGGATTCCTCTTTGCCGCGCGCCACCCGCACTTCGTCCGGAAACTCATCCTGGTGGCAAGCGGAGTCTTCGACCCCCGCCACGCGGAACGGATCGAATCGGTCCGTCTGGCGCGACTGGCCGAGCACGAACGCAGCGAAATGCGCGCCCTCACCGAGTCGCTGCGCACGGGGGAAAGGCTTCCGCCGCCGACTTGACTCGGCTCGGCATGCTCGCCGGCAAGGCCGACTCCTTCGATCCGCTGCCGCAACCCGAAGAGGCTCTTCCGGTCGACCTCGATCTCTACCGCAAGGTGTGGGGCGAGGCGGAGCGCCTTCGCGCGTCGGACGAGTTGCTCAAGCAGGGAACACGAATCCGCTGCGCCGTCGTTGCCCTCCACGGGGATTACGATCCCCATCCGTCGGCGGGCGTCGCCGAGCCTCTCGCACGCGTCTTGGCAGACTTCCGCTTCGTACTGCTTCGCCGCTGTGGGCATACTCCGTGGATCGAACGCCACGCGCGGGAAGAGTTCTTCGCGGTGCTCCGCCGCGAACTGCCCTGTTGAGCCCTGCATAGCCCATGCGCCGAGCCGACCAGCGGGAGGCCGGAAAACAAGGCCACTCGGCCAGGCGCTACCGATCATTCACCATGCAGACGCCAATAAGCCAGTCCAACGGCGCACGCCATGCCGGCCGAACCGTTCCCCCCCCGCCTCGATCGAACGGCGCCGGTCGGAGCGGTCGTGGCGAATGTGCGGGTGGTGCCTTGCATGCGGCGCGTCGTGTCGCCTGTGGCACAGAGTAAACGCCCCACACGCCGGCACGTTTGACAAACTCACCCTTTGTGGTAGGGTTCTCCTGGACTCCGCATAGCGGCCCCCTTTCGCACTTCCACTGGCCAGGAGAAGACCCATGAAGCCGACCAACCTTCGCATGACGCACAAGCGGGCCAGAACCTCTCTTGCCCCGCGCGCTCGAGGGCGCATGCTCGGCTTCGAAGGCCTGGAAGGCCGGGAACTCCTCGCCGTAAGTCTCGCCGGATTGCAGACCGTCGGCGTCTGGGATATGGCAATCGTCGACGAAGTGATCAGCCGCACCGAAGGCCGCTTCACCGTGGCCGCCGATCTCGCCCAGGCGGGCGGTGCCTATTCGGTCGATTGGGGCGACGGCACCACGAGCACCGGCACGCTCAGCCTCGCCGACGCCGACGTTCCCGCCACCGCCGAAGTAACCCACACCTTCCAGAAGGGTTCTTTCACCGTCACCGTTGCGGCCGGCGTGGATAGCACCAGCTACAGCTATTCCTCCGATGCCATGGCGATGGGCAACCTGGGAACCCCGGCCGGAGTCGAATCGCTCTTCCTCGTCGGCGATTCCCGAGCCAATCGCGTATCGATCAACTTCAGCGCCATCGACACGCTCCAGGTCTACCTCAACAGTCCCCTCACGCGCCGTTACGTTTCCTCCGCGATTGCCGGAATCTACGGAAGCCTGCTCGGCGGCAACGACTATGTGACGATCCAGTCCAGCGTAACCGCCGCGACCTACTTCGACCTCGGCATCGGCAACGACAACTTCACGGGAGGTGGGGGCGCCGACGTCGTCATCGCCGGCAGCGGCAACGACCGCGTGCTCGGCAACAACGGCGCAGACGTCATCCAGGGCGGCGACGGCAACGACTGGCTGACGGGCGGCAGTGGCGACGACGTCATTGATGCCGGCCGTGGCAACGATCGCGCCAGCGGCGGATACGGCGACGATTCGATCTTCGGCAACGAAGGCCGCGACATCCTCTTCGGCGATGCCGGAAACGATCTGCTCGAAGGCAACGACGGAAACGACAACCTCTACGGCGGCGCCGGAAACGACCTCCTCTACGGCAGCCGCGATAACGACTTCCTCGACGGCAGTTCGGGCGATGACTGGCTCTTCGGCGAACAGGGCCGCGATTATCTCTCCGGCGGGGCCGGCAACGACGGCCTCATCGGCGGCACCGAGGTCGACTCGATCTTCGGCGGCACCGGCAACGATATCCTCGCCGGCGGCTACGATTTCCTCCTCAACCTCTACCGCCGCGACGCACTCGCCGTCATCACTGAAGGTTGGGCGGTCTGGTGGCTGGTTCCCCCGGAACTCACCGATCCCAATCTCCAACCCTGGAACGATAACGCCGTCGACGTCGTCACCGACAAAAGCGGCAAGAACCTCTTCTTCCAGGATCCCGGCGACCGCGTGATCGGCCGCTTCGCCCCCGGCGGGACGGACGAGAAAGTCGTCACCACGACCCCCACCGCAATCGACGTCGGAACGATCGCCTATACGACGACCAGCGGCATCGTCAACCCCACGGCCTCAGCCGCACAGACGACGGTGATTCTCGGCAAGTTCACCGACGACATGGATACGATCCTCAATACCAACTTGCTCTGCCGCAAGACGATGGACTTCGGCCGGCGCGTACGAGGATTCCAGGTCTTGAACGTTCCCGACCAGCTCTACCTCACCGCCGACCAGTTCTGGAACGACTACAACAAGCCGTTCCTCGACAAGGCCTTCGCCCGCGGCGACGTGATCCTCGCCGCCACCGCGCCGGTCTCCACCGGCGGCTACGGCCGCGAAGTCACCTATCTCGAAGAAACCCTCGGCTATACCTACGACGCGACGTTGCGCCAGTTCGTCCGTCCGTAGTCGCCCGCCAAGCCCCCGCCCCCGGCACTCCTGTGAAGTCCCAGCAGGATGCGTGCTGGCACGCGCCATCCTACTGGCTTCGCCAGACCTCGGATTCGCCGGGTGTGCCGCTTCAGTTTGGCACCCGCGGCATTTCGCGCCTCCGTGTAACGTACCGGGTGTGCCAGCTTGGTAACTTCCGGGTGTGCCGCTGCTTCACCAGGAGCAGTGCCTACCGTATCGAAGTGCCTTCCAGGTCGGGTGTGCCACTGCTTGGCACCCGCCGCGCTTCGCGGCGATGGACAAGCAGTGCCGGTGCCTTTACCCTACGTGCTCCACTACTCTCCAACGCCGTCGCGTGCCCTCGATCACTCGGCTATCGTGGTGCCGCGAGGCAAGAGCCCATGGCAACGCGACGCGTCAGCGAGGGACGCAGTCGCTTGGCGCACCATCCGCATTTGGCCATCCGCATTGCCTGTTCCGCGGACACATGACGAATCGACCACGCCCGTAGGCCGTGGGTCTA
Source organism: Pirellulales bacterium (assembly GCA_963736495.1). Classification (GTDB taxonomy): domain Bacteria; phylum Planctomycetota; class Planctomycetia; order Pirellulales; family Thermoguttaceae; genus CAVTPL01. The sequence goes on from CAVTPL010000007.1 coordinate 976,511, forward strand.
GGACGTACTGAGTTCTGGGTCCCCGGAATTCGCGACCCCCGGAATTCGCGACCGAAATTCTCGAAACGGGCCCTGCCGCCCAAGAAAAACGCTCCGCGAAACTCCGAGAGCAACGATTGCCAAGCCGACCGGTGTCCTTTAGCATCATCCATGACGCTCACCTTCCGGGTATCAAGCGGGTCGTCGTTCCAACCGCATGATGTCCCGAAAGGGGTGTCCTCGTAAACGTCACAAAGTCCCGGAAACGACTGCCTAAGCAGTAGGAAAGCAAGTGAGAACCTGTTTCACAAACCCTCCGAAGTTCGCCACAGATCCGCAGGTCCCGGACCGTGCCGGGAGCCGAATCTTCCGAACTCGCAAACCCAGGGTACCCACGTTTCTGTTTCCAGCCTGAAGGAAAGCCCCCTGATGAGATCCTCCCGATCGGTGCTGATTGCGGTTGTGCTTTTGCTGGGCAGCCAGATCGTTTCCGCCGCGCGGGCGGAAGGCCCCACGAAAGACCTCTTGAATCTGAAGAGTCCGGACATCGCGAAACGCATGTCGGCGAACCAGTCCAGTGACCAGGTAACCGCGGCCGTCAGCAAGGATCCGGCGGCGCCGGGCCTGGTGATCACCATCCAACCCGGCAAGGCCGACTACCCCGGCATGAATCTCAAGCCCGAGAGGCAAGGCGTGGGACCTCTCGGCCTTCGGCCACGTCGAGGCCCGCGTGGTGAACACCGGTTCCAAGACGGCCCTGTTTGCCCTCCGCGTGGACAACGACGGGCGATTGGCAGAACAGGCCCTTGGAACACCGAGCAGGTCTACCTCAAGCCCGGCGAGCGCGCCACGGTCACGGTGATCTTCGGGCATCAGTACGGCCACAAGCCCGGCTATCGCGCTGAATCCGAAGGAAGTGGTGAATATCCTCATGTTCACCGACAAGGCCGATACCGCGACGTCCTTCCGCGTCGAATCGCTGGTGGCCGGCGGCCCGGCGGGCGAGAAAGCGGCCCGTCGATCCCGCCTCCATCCGCGCCAAACCCAGGAACGGCGTCCTGCTCGGTCCGGGCGTAACGATCGACGCCGAAGACCCAGATCGAGGCCAAGGGCGTCGCAGGCGTCGATGGTTCCGTGCGGCAACGGGCAGTCGCTCGAGGTCGTGTTTCCGGCGGCCAAGGGCGAGCAGTCGGTGACGTTGAAGCCGCCGGTGGGCCGCTGGGACCTCTGCGACGCGACCGAGGTCCGCGTCCGACTGAAGAACGACAGGCCCGACGCCGGTCACCCCCAGCGTCCAGGTGACCAGCAACGGCGGCAGCGACCGACCTGGCCACCGCCGCCGCTCCGCTGGCCGCGGGGGAGGAGACGGAGGTCTCGTTCATTCCCGCCGTGCCGGGCAAGGGCGTTCCCGTGCCAAGCCGGGCAACTTCGGCAACCAGCCGGGCACCGGGACCAGCTTTGCCAGCGACGCTGCCGCCGCCGTCGAGATCACGGCCAAGCACGACGGCGAGGCGAAGCTGCTGATCGAATCGATCACGGCCGCTGCGCCTCCGGCGGTGCTTCCCGATTGGCTCGGCAAGCGGCCGCCGGTCGAGGGCGACTGGGTCAAGACGCTTCGACGAGAACTTCGACGGCACCGGCCATCGACGCGAAGAAGTGGAACATCTACGGCCCCAACTACTGGGACAAGGCCAGTCACTGGAGCAAGGACAACTTGATCCTCGACGGAGGGATGGCGAAGTTCCACTTCGAGAAGAAACGCGGCTTCCACAACGACAATTCGGACCCGAAGGTAGCCCCGCAGAACCTTACCGGACAAAACGAGTCCGACTACGCCTGCGGCTATCTCGACACCTATGGCAAGTGGAGTGCAGCGCTACGGCTACTTCGAGGCGCGGGTGAAAGCTGCCTCAGGGCACCGGGGCTGTGGCCGACGTTCTGGATGATGCCCGACCGCGGCCCGCCGCCGATCCGCATGGAAGCGGAGCGACACCGGCAACGGCGGCATGGAACTGGACATCATGGAGCACCTGACCCGCTGGGGACCCTACCGCTACAACGTCGCCCTGCACTTGGACGGCTACGGCAAGGAGCACAAGGCGGTCGGCTCGTCGTGCAATTACGTCCAGGCCGACAAGGACGGCTTCATCACCCCCGGCCTGCTCTGGACGCCAGGTTCCGCGGTCTTCTACTGCAACGGCAAGGAAATCTGGCGGTGGGAGAATCCGCGGGTTTCCAACGTACCGTCCCATTTCATCATCGAGATGACCACCGGCGGCTGGGACAACAACGCCGTGGACGACAACGCAACTGCCGGCCGACTACCTGATCGACTACGTCCGCGTCTGGCAGCGCAAAGACCTTGCCTCCCGCGTGGACGGGTATCGTTCCGCGCCCAAGCCCGAGAAGTGACCGCAAGCGGCCGGGATTCCAGAGATCGTGAGGAATCCCTTGCCGCCCCGCCATGCCTTTTCCACGCACGTCGTTTCGGGCAAGCCTGCTGCCGTCAGGCCAACAGTGCCGCCGGCCAGCGTGCGTGCCCTCGACCGCTCCGCTATCGAGGTGCCGGGTTTGCCACTGCTTGGCACCCGCCGCGTCAGCGAGGGACGCAGTCGCTTGGCACCGGGTGTGCCACTTCCTGCCGCGCTTCGCGCCTCCGTGTAACGTACCGGGTGTGCCACTGCTTGGCAGCCGCCGCGCTTCGCGGCGGTGGACAAGCAGTGCTGGTGCCTTCACCCTACGCGATCCGCTACTCTCCAACGCCGTGCGCGTGGCCTCGATCGCTCGGCTATCGAGGCGCCGCGAGGCACAAGAGTCCATGGTAACCCGACGCGTCAGCGAGGATCGCAGTCGCTTGGCGATCCATCCTCGATTGCGCCCCCAGCGACCCCCGGTCGCCTTCCTCACTTCCGCCCAGGAGGGCCAAGGTCGAATCGGATCGTCTTGATGGCGTACGGGCCACCGCGAAGAACTTCACCCACCGGCGCGCCCACGTCCTCTTCCAGCAGGTTGACCTCGCCGAAAGCCCGCGCGCGGCCAAGGAACTCGATCGGCGTCTCCACCGGCCGGCCCTCCATCTCGTAGACACGCAGGAGGACCGACGGCCCCAGGTCGGATTTCTTCAGCGCGCTGAGCACCAGGTCGTCCTGTTTCACCGAGCAGAACGACCCGCTCGGCGGCAGCGACTTGGTCGAAACCGCGTCGACCACGCTGACCGGCAGGAGCGGGTTGTTCCAGCCCATGCCCGCGCGATACGCCTTCGACTGCTTTCCAGTCGCCTGGCGCCGAGGAGAGCGAGTAGCGGAACACGTACGTGCCCGGCGGCGGATAGTGGAGCGACGCACCTCGTCGCCGCGCACGACCTTCACCGAGGTGAAACGCGTGCCGCGGAGCATCTCGGCACGGATCACTCCATCGTCCAGGCGGATCTGCTGGTGGTCCGAGGCAATCGTCAGGCCCCAGTCCGCCGTGCCGACGTGGATCCAGTCGTGAATGTGACGCGAACGCCGCCAGTACTCGTTGGTGATCTCGTCGCTGGCGTGCGTCCCGGAGTTGGGCAAGAGGTTGTCCGGCGAACTCGCGCCGAACGGAACGCCATAGTGGATCGCGGCGCCGGGCTTGGCCAGCGGGAACAACTGCCGGAGGCGGACCAACCGCGGCGTCTTCCAATCGACGGTGTTCTCGATGTCCAGCTCGCTTCAGCCCGCGGTAGAGCGTCAGACGCTGCGTGATCGGGATGTCGGCAATCCGTCCCTCCAGGCGAACCACCGCCCGCACCGCGTTGTTCTCCTCCACCGCGATCGTCATCCACCATGCAGAAGATCGTCCGGCCGCTGAGCGGCTCGATGCCGATGTAGTTGCCGCCCCGCTCCTCGAGGGCCACCACCTCCATGTCCCGGCAGACGTCGCGGTTCAGGGCCTTGTCGACGAGCGTCACCCGACCGGTGGCCCGGTCCACGATCAGACGGTAGAACGCGTTCTCCAGCACGTCGCTGCCCAGCGGCCGGCGCGGCTCGCGACGGTCCTTCTCGCCGTCGAGTTGACGTCGCCGCCGTCTTCGGAAATTCGTCGGGCTTCTCCGCCGCCACCAGATAATAGGTCTTGTAGCCCAACGAAGGCACCCCTCGGGCCACGAAAACCAGCTCCAGCGCGCGGGAGATGTTCTCGCTGTACTGCTCGACGTGGAAGGGAACCCGCTGCCCGTCTCGTCCACCAGCCGCATCCCCTTCTTGAAAGTCGCCAGGTCGCCGGGCGAAACCTCGCCGAAGAGCGTCAGGTGCGTCTTGACCACGTCGTCCCGGCTCCAGCCCAGCGGGTTGAAGACCACGATCGGGAAACTGTTGGCAATCGGAACCTGCACGCGCTCGGCGATGTTGCGCAACATGTCGCGGAGGATCTCGCCGCCCTCGAGCAAGGCAAGCTGCATGTAGCCGATCTTCCGCCCGTCGCCGATCGCGCCCCCCTGGCCGTCGTGGTTGTGGTCCATCGACTCGATCAGCTTCTTCCAGAGAAAATCGAGTTCGCGCTGCGGGTATTCCGCGTAGCCCAGGGCGTAGTTCATCGTCGCGAACTTCTCCGCCGCCAAGCAGCGTGTTGGTGGCCGGGATGATCTGCGGCCACATGTGGGCGAGCGAGGAAACGACATTCGGCCACGACGAGGGAATCTCGCCGGAGAGCTCGGGAATGGCCGGATTCCGCGCCGCACGGCGGAAAAACTGCGACGGCGTCGAAATCACCAGTCTCGACCCCGACAACTCCCGGAACCGTCCCACCTTCTCCACCAGGTCGCCGGGTGGCGACCAAAGGTCGGTTCCCCAGTTCATCAGGATCGGCCCGTCGGTCGTCCTCCGCACGTCGGCCAGGTCCTTGCGGAAACGTTCCAGCTTCTGCTCGTCGAGCTGCGTCTGCGAGCTGAGAAACGTGCCCCAGCCGTAGCCCTTCAGCGTGTTCCAGACCAGCGCCCGCGAGCCGTCGGGCGCTTTCCAATGGAAAAGCGACTTGTCGGCCGGCCCCATGCGGGTCATCACCATGAACGGGACCCGTGCCTGCTTCAGGACCTGCGGAAACTGCGGCGTGTAGTCGGGCAGGTCGCCCAGGTGCGCCACCTGCGGGTCCACGCCGAAGACGTCTCGCGCGTAGCGCTTGCCGATCGCCATGTTGCGAGCGTGGACCTCGCCGTCGGGCAGGCCCTGGAAGATCGCCGCCCACTTCGGCGCGATCTCGATCCGCCCCGCCTGCACCAGTCGCTTCAGGTCCTCCACTTCCCGGGAACCCGGGTGCGTTTCCACGTAGTTGGAAACAAACACGTTGTCTTCCAGCAGAAAACGGAACTCCGGCGACTGCCGGGCCAGCCGGATCGCCTGGGCGATGATCCCATTGCCGCGCGCAAGACACTCCTCGCGCGTGCCGCCCCAGAAGAAGTCCAGGTGCGAGAAGGGAGTGAAGTAGATCTCCGGGTCCTGGGCTCCCTCCGGGCCGCGCCGCGATTCGCCGCCATAGGCCGCCGCGCATGCCAAGACGCTAACCACAAGCCAGGGACTGCATCGCCAGAACATATACGTTCTCTTTCTCTAAGAACTTATCCCGGAACTGCCGCTGCGGCTCTGTGCGGCCAGAGAAGCGTGGCACTTCCCTCGGTTCTGGGATCGGCTCTAAGAACCGCCACGGGGGCACACCGCTCCAACGGGCAGGACGGGCCGGGCCTGGCCGCCTCCTGCCGTGCTAGCCTAACACCGGCCCGGTCGCCATGCCACGTCCCCGCTCGGTCCGTGGACTTACCTGCCCTGGCTTCGCCAAAAGGCAGGCCACGAGGCGACTGAGCGGCGCCGCGATCTAGGTGCACGGCGCGTGTTCCACTGCGCGTGTGCCACTTGGCAGCCACCGCTGGTCCGTCCCACCATCGTCCACGGCGCTCCCGGCGGCGGACAAGCAGCGCGCTCTGGAGTCGTTACCCTACAGCGCTCCACTACTCCTCAACTCCGCGCATACGCGTGTTCCACTGCCCGTGTTCCACTGCGCGTGTGCCACTGCTTGGCAGCCGCCGCTGGTCCGTCCCACCATCATCCGCTGCGCTCCCGGCGGCAGACAAGCAGTGCAACATCTCCGCCACTCGTTACCTGTGCTCGGGCCGCCAAAGACGGGCTTAGAACCACCGCAAGACCGTGCGGCACCACCGCACCCCCAGCCATCCGCCGGTTTGCCCGCCTGCCCCGGTCGAACGCTCGGCGCTTGCGACCGGTCCGCCCGGCGGCGTAGAATGGCCCCCATTCAACGCTCGACGCTTGATCCATGCGGAGGACCTTTCGATGATTACCCGCCTTTTTCCTGGGGCTCTTGGTGTCGGCACTGGGATTGGCCCCCGCGGCAGCCGGCGAAGAGTCGAAACGACCGGGCGCAGACCGCGTCGTCGTTTCGCCCGAGCCCACCGACGAGCTGCTCGCCAATCCAGGGATGGGCTGGCAGACGTTTCATCAAACGCGCAAGCAGGACCGCAACCTGCCCGACTGGATCCCTTCGACCGTGCATTACGCGCGCTGGGGATGGAAAGAACTCGAACCCGAAGCGGGCAAGCTCAACGAAACGTTCCTCGACCAGACTCTCCGCGAGACCCGCGATTCCGGCCAGCAACTGGCCTTCCGCGTCATGTGCTGCTCGACCAGTCGCGGCAATCCCTATCATCCCTCCTGGCTCAAGCAAGTGGGCGGACGCATCTTCGAAGACGCCAACTACGATCAGAATGGGCCGTTTTCCATCCCCGACCTCGACGATCCCAAGGTGCTCGATCGGCACCTCGATTTCATCCGCCGCCTGGCGGTGCGCTACGACGGCCACCCCGATATCGACCACGTCGACCTCGGCACGGTCGGATGGTGGGGCGAATGGCACTTGAGCGGCTGCAAGTACAAGATGCCCACTCCGCAGAACCAAAAGAAGATCGTCGACTGCTACCTCGACGCGTTCAAGAAAACCCCCGTGATCATGCTCATTGGCGGCGACGAGGCCTCAAGCACGCCATCGCGCGCGGAGCCGGATGGCGCGCCGATTGCCTCGGCGATATGGGCGGATTCTCTCGCAACTGGTGCCACATGCTCCAAGGATATCCGCAGTACATCGTTCAGGGCGGCATCGAAGACGCTTGGCAGAAAGCCCCCGTCGCCTGGGAAAGCTGCTGGGACATGCGCAAGTGGGTCGGCGAAGGTTGGCCGCTCCGCTACATTTTCAACTATGCCTTGGCCCTGCACGGCTCGTATCTCAACAACAAGTCGTCGCCATTGCCCGAGGGACCCCAAGTCCGCCCCGAAACCGAACGCTTCCTCCGCCGGCTCGGGTACCGCTTCGTCCTCAAGCAACTTGAGCACGCCGCCACGGCCAAGGCCGGCCAATCGGTCGAACTCAAGACACAGTGGCAAAACACCGGTTCGGCCCCCTGCTACCGGCCGTACCGCGTCGCCTATCGCCTCACCGATGCGGCCGGCAAAACTCGCGTGCTCGCCGGACGCGTCCCGCGCCGATCGCTGGATGCCCGGCACCGTCAAACCGTTCGCGGGCGATTTCCTCACCAATCCTCCCGACCTTCCCCTGGGCAAGGTCGTCGAGGAAACCGAGTCCCTTCCGCTTCCGGCCGAACTGGCGGCGGGCACGTATCGACTGGCAATCGCGCTGGTCGCCCCCGACGGAACCACACCTGTGATCCGCCTTGGCATTCGCGGCCGACAGGCCGACGGCTGGTACGACTTGAGCCGAATCGAAATCACACGGTAACCGGCGTGCTTCCCACGCTTGAAGCGCGCCTCGGGTCGCACGCCCTGAGGCATCCCCAGGGCGTGTCGGAAAGCGCGTTGAGTGCCGCGGGCTGCTCGTCAGGCAATGCGGTATTCATCGCGGCAAGTTGATCGATTGTCCGTCGATCGACCGGCACGCTCGGCGCCGTGGAGATCGCCAACGAAGATTGCTTTTTGAGAAGCTGCAGCAGGCCCGTGAGGAAGTGTCGTCCGGCACCCCCACCGGGTTCTCCGCATCAAGACTGCGTGGGGCCCGCGGCCCGCTTGTCCACCGTCAGGAGATTGCACATTATGTCTCCAACGTTCATGCGGCGGTTTATCCTTTTCATCGCGGGAACCCTCGCCTGGGGATCGTGGCTGCTCCTGGCAGAAGAAGCCCCACGCGATACCCGTCGACGTCCATCTCTCACCCAAACCCAATGGGCGGCCAAGATTCATGCCGGTTGGGTAGGCAAAGTCAGTGCCGGGTCGGCGGCCTTGCCCACCGAGCTATGGTCCCGGGAAAAAATCCGCCAGAAGTACGGCGATTTGCGCACCCCGCCGCAAAAGCCGACCCCGCGCGGACCGCTCGACGACACAACCCTCTCCATCCTCGGTTGGAACGCAGCCCAACAACGCGGTCCGGGCTTCACCTCGGCCGATATCGCCCGCCAGTGGGTCGACCATCTCACCGACGCCGACCTGAAGGGCGGCGGATTTGGGCGGGAATTCCTCGACGGGCTTGCCCGACTGCGAAAGGGCGAACGTCCGCCGATCCGCACCGGCACCCCGCGCGCGGAATGGATTGCAGCGCAAATGCGCGCCGAGATCTGGGGGATGCTCGCGCCGGGTGATCCGGTGTGGGCGGCAAACATGGCCGCGCGCGATGCCGAGGTGCTCAATGTCGGCAACGGCGTCTACGCCGCCCAATTCACCGCGGCCCTGGCAAGCGTGTTGATGGCCGAACCCGACATCCCGCAGGCCATCGCCGCGGCGCTCGATCAGATTCCCGCCGATTCCGCCTTGGCCGGAGAGATCCGCGATGTGGTGCGCCGGCATCGACAATACGCCGACGACTGGCAGGCGCACCTGGCAGGCATTTGTCGACAAGTATCGCGATCGTTCCTTGGAGAAACAATTCCTCGCCTGGAATCCCCAATGGTTGGTCGAGACCGACGGCTGGCCGGAGGCGGAAATCCTCGACGAGTATCTCGGCCGGCACCGCGTGCTCCGCACGCATCCGTTCAGCGATTCCGAGCCCGCACGTCTCTCCACGGTACTCGCCGTCCCGCCTTCCGGCGGCCGTCTGAAGTTCAGTGTCCTCTGCCACGACTCCCCGGCAAACGTCGACTGGCTGCTCCGCCTCCGCATCGGGGAGGTAACCGAAAGATGTCCCCATCCGCCGCGTGAACGGCGAGCTTCGATGGCAGGATTTCAATGTCGACCTCAGTCCCTGGTCCAATCAGCGATTGACGATCGTGCTCGAAAATGCCGTGCTGGGCAAACAGGCATGGGAGGCTGGCTATTGGGTCGCTCCCGAATTGCTCGGCAACGGAGGAGAACGTCTGCCGGCCGAGCGGCCCGCCGGCCGGCCCTATCGGTATCCCTTGTCGTTCACTCCTCGCATCCTGCCCGAAACGTTCGCCGTTCTGGTCGGGTTGCTGTATGGCGACGGCGATTTTCGCCGCTCGGTCAGCCTGGCCACGATGTGCGGCTTCGACACCGACTGCAACGCCGGCACGGTCGGTTGCCTGATCGGCCTGCGAAATGGGCTCGACGCCATTCCGGCCGAATGGAAGGAGCCTCTGGCCGACCGCTATGAAGTCCAGGTCACGGGGCTGCCGCGGCAATGGAAAATCGCCGACTTGGCCCACGAGATCGCCGCCACCGGAGCACAACTGGCCGGGCAGCGTGCCGCCGGGCCTGCCCCAGTTTCCTCCCCACAGCGTTAGCACGGATTCTATTGACTCCTGCACTGCTCGTAGAACAAGGGCGACCCACGCACAACCCGGTTTCCCGGAACAGAAAGCCTCGAACTGTTCCACAATCCTCAACGGCATCAACAATCCCCGCCGCAGAGTGTGGGGGCTGCTCCGTCAGGTAGCGATCGCCGCGTCACTTCCGCCACGGCACGCGGCGCATCAAGCTCCGCCCTGTTGTCCTGCTCGCACCAAACCCGTAAGCTGAAAGGAGCTCCGCTCTCTTGCTCCTCTGGGTGCCATTCCCCCCCGTTCGATTATGCAGCGCCTGGTTTCACCCCAGTCCCGTTGTCGCCGCGTGGCGATCGCCGTCCGCGGCGTAGTCCAAGGGGTGGGTTTCCGGCCGTTCGTCTACAATTCCGCCCGTGCTCGCGCGCTCACCGGATGGGTCCGCAACGAAGCCGATACGGTTCGGATCGAGGTCCAGGGAGAATCCGTGGCGGTAGACTCGTTTCTCGAGGCCCTGAGCAGTAACCACCCGCCTCAGGCCCGGATCGATGCCCTGGAAATTGCCGACTTGCCCTGCCAGGACGGCCAATCCGCGGTCTTCGAAATCCGCTCCAGCAGCGAGCCGGGCACCCCGCGGCCTACCATCCCCGCCGACCTGGCCACCTGCGCGGAGTGCCTTGCCGAAATTCGTACGGCCCGACGAGCGGCGCTATCGCTATCCGTTCACCAATTGCACGAACTGCGGGCCGCGGTGGTCGATCATCGAGCAACTGCCCTACGACCGGCCGCGCACGTCGATGGCCGGCTTCGCCATGTGCCCCGACTGCCGGCAGAGTACGAGAACCCGGCCGACCGGCGGTTCCACGCCCAGCCGATCGCCTGCCCGCAATGCGGGCCGGCGCTGGAACTGCTCGATGCCGACGGTCGGCGCATGGCCGCAGCGGACGAGGCTCTCGAACAAGCCGCGAGTGCCGTGCTCGACGGCCAGATCCTGGCCCTCAAGGGACTGGGCGGGTTTCAACTCCTGGTCGACGCCACCAACGCCGCGGCCGTGACCCGACTTCGCGATCGAAAACGCCGACCGGACAAACCGTTCGCCCTGATGTTCGCTTCGCTCGACGAAGTCCGACGCTACTGCCAGGTCTCCGACGACGAGGCCCGCGTCCTGGCATCGCACCAGGCGCCGATCCTGCTCTTGCCGCGGCGGCGAGGCGACTCGCGGGCCAGAATACGCGCCGAACAGAATATCGCCGAACAGAGCATTGCTGCCGCCGTGGCTCCGGGCAATCCCGTACCTGGGCGTGATGCTTCCCTACACGCCGCTGCACCACCTGCTCATGGCGTCGCTGGCCGGCCCGATCGTCTGCACCAGCGGCAACCTCTCCGAAGAGCCGATGGCGATTGCCACCGACGACGCGCTGGAGCGTCTGGGCGCGATCGCCGACGTGCTTCCTCGTTCACGACCGGCCGATCGTCCGGCCGGTCGACGATTCGGTGGCTCGCGTCGGCCCGGGGGAGGTCGAGGTGCTGCGCCGCGCCCGGGGACTCGCCCCGCTGCCGATCGAACTGGGCCGAGCCGGACCGCCGATCCTGGCCGTGGGCGGGCATCTGAAGAATACGGTCGCGCTGCGTCTGGGTTCGCAGGCGGTCGTCGAGCGCCGCACGTCGGCGATCTGGATAGCCTCCAGAGCGTCGAGGTCCACCAGCGCGCGGTCGCCGATCTGGTCGGGCTTCTTCCGCGTGACGCCCGAGGTCGTGGCCTGCGACCTGCATCCCGACTACGCCTCGACGCGTCATGCCGAAACCCTGGCGGCCCAGTGGCAGGTGCCGCTGGTTCGCGTGCAGCATCACCATGCCCACGTGGCTGCCTGCATGGCCGAGCACCGGCTCGACGGGCCCGGTGCTCGGGTCTGTCGTGGGACGGCACGGGCTACGGACCCGACGGCACGGTGTGGGGCGGCGAAGTATTGGCCTGCCAACGGGGCGAGTTACCGCCGCGTGGCCCACCTGCGGCACATTCTCCCTCCCCGGCGGCGAACGGGCCGTGCGCGAGCCGCGGCGGTCGGCCCTGGGACTGCTTTACGAAATCCTCGGCCAGTCGTGCATCGAGCACGTCCGCGCCTGGTTCACGCCTGCGGAACTCGAAGGGCTCGTGCGTCTCGTGGACAGGCCGCAACTCTGCCCGCGCACCAGCAGCATGGGGCGGCTCTTCGATGCGGTGGCGGCGCTCGTGCGGCTTGCCGCCTGGTGACGACCTTCGAGGGGCAGGCGGCAATGGCCCTGGAGTTCGCCGCCGACGCGGCATGCGATCAGTCGTACGAGTTGCCCTTGCGCTCGCCGCCCACGAACTCAGTCGACCTCGTGCTCGTGGCCGACTGGGAGCCGATGGTCCGCGCGATCCTCGCCGATCGCGCGGCGGGAGTGCCGATCGGACGAATCAGCGCCCGATTCCACAACGCGCTGGCCGACTGGGCCCTGGCCGCCGCCCAGGCCGCCGGTGCGGCCGACGTGGTCGCTCAGCGGCGGTTGTTTTCAGAACCGGCTGCTCGCCGCGCGCGTCCGGCGGCGGCTCGAAGCGGCCGGATTTCGCGTCGCATGGCATCGCCAGGTCCCGCCCGGCGACGGCGGGATCGCGCTCGGGCAGCTTTGGGTGGCGATGTTCGGGGCAGAGCAGGGCAGCGCGACCCGCGGAGAGTGACCGCACGGCGCAGAAACGGCAATCGAAAAGGAACGCTCGCATGTGCCTGGGAATACCCGGAAAAGTGCTGGAGATCTACGACGCCAGACGGCCTGCCCATGGGCAAGGTCGAGTTCGGCGGAATCGTCAAGGAGGCCTGCCTGGCCTACACGCCCGAGGTCCAGGTGGGCGACTACGTGATCGTCCACGTGGGCTTCGCCATCAGCCGCATCGACGAGGCCGAGGCCCAGGAGATCTTCTCCTACCTGGAGCAGATCGGCGAACTCTCCGAGGCCGTCCCAGAATCGACCGCGAGCGACGGCCTCGATGCGCCGCAACCCGAGTGAGAACCTATTCCAGAACTTCCGCCGGAGCCCCGTGCGGCCGGAGAATCGCGGCACTTCCCAAGGTTCTGGGATCGGCTCTAGGAGACACCGCACCATGAAATACGTCGACGAATACCGCAATGCCGAAGCAGGTCCGGCAACTGGCCGACGCGATCCGCCGCCGCACGACCCGGCCGTGGAACATCATGGAGGTCTGCGGCGGGCAGACGCACTCGATCGTCCGCTTCGCGCTGGACGAACTGCTGCCGCAGCGAGATCACGCTGATCCACGGGCCGGGCTGCCCGGTGTGCGTCACGCCGATCGAGATGCTCGACAAGGCGATCGCCATCGCCGCGCCGGCCCGGAGGTGATCTTCTGCTCGTTCGGCGACATGCTCCGCGTGCCCGGCTCGCAGCAAGGACCTGCTTCACGGTCAAGTCCGAAGGGGGCGACGTGCGGATCGTCTACTCGCCGATGGACGCCGTGACCCTGGCCCGAAAACACCCCGACCGCCAGGTCGTCTTCTTCGCCGTCGGCTTCGAGACCACGGCCCCGGCCAACGCGATGGCCGTGGCCCAGGCGGCCCGGCTGGGCCTGACGAACTTCTCGGTCCTGGTCTCGCACGTGCTCGTGCCGCCGGCGATCCGGGCGGTGCTCGACTCGCCCGCCAATGCCGCGTCCAGGGCTTCCTGGCCGCCGGACACGTCTGCACCGTGATGGGCATCGACGAGTACCGGCCGATCGCCGAGAAGTATCGCGTGCCGATCGTGGTCACCGGCTTCGAGCCGCTCGACATCCTCCAGGGCGTGGCGATGTGCGTCGAGCAGCTCGAAGCAAGGCCGCGCCGAGGTCGAGAATCCAGTACGCGCGCGCCGTTCGCCCCGAGGGCAATCGCGCGGCCATCGCGCCAGATCCGCGAGGTCTTTCGAGCCAGTGCCGCGCAAGTGGCGCGGAATCGGCGAGATTCCCGCCAGCGGCCTGGGGCTGCGCGCCGGAGTACGCCGACGTTCGACGCCGAGCGTGCGATTCGGCGTCGAGGCGATCACGGCCGACGAACCGGCCGAGTGCATCGCCGGCGAGGTGCTCCAGGGCCACAAGCGACCGCACGACTGCCCGGCGTTCGGCGTGCTCTGCACGCCCGAGCGGCCGCTGGGCGCCCCGATGGTCTCCTCCGAAGGCTCCTGCGCGGCGTACTACCGCTATCGGCGGCACGGATTGGAGACGAATCGCTGATCGCGCGGCGACCCGCAAAAATGCCTCCTGCTCACCGGCGGGGCCGGAGCCAGGGACCTACGCGCCCTGTGCGCCACGCACTACGGCATCTTCCGCGTTGCCACTTCCACCGCCGAGGCATCGTAGGGAAAGGCAGCGGCACTGTCGAACGTCTCGACCATCAAGGTGGGGCCGCGCAACTCGAAGCGGTTTATGCGCCCGCCGCCCATCCGCGCCACGATCTCGCCGTCCTCCACGCGCACCGTGCCGTTCTGTCGCGACGTGACGCAGCGAACGTTGCCCTTGGCGTCAAAGGCGTATTCCTGCTTGCTCTGTCGGGGTAACTGCACGACCCAGTTGCCCACCAGCGCGCGGAGTATCTTCTGCGACGATTCCTTTTCCTTCCGCAGCCGTTCCCCCACACCCTTGATGGACACCTTCTTCGCGCTACTCGAAACGTATTGTTCCACCTGCATCTGCCTGCGCGTTTCCGCGAATGCGTTCCACCGTGCCCTCGCCCAGATCGAGGACCAGTTCGTTTCCCTTGCCCGGCGTGAGCGGCCCGCGACGAGTGCCCCAGTGCACATTCCCTTCGGCATCGATCTCATACCGCCGCCCGCGGCCATTGCCGTAATGGATCACCCAGGTGCCTTCAAACCGCGATCGGCCTTTCTTCGCCGCCAACTCGGGTCGATTGGCGGCTTGTTGCTCCGTCACTGCGTCCAGCCGCTTTTGGATCGCGTCCTTATGGACGTCGGCGGGCAACTGGCCGATCGCCGAGCGATACCACGATGCCGCGCGCAGCCGGTAGGCCCGCGACCATGCGCCCTCCGACTGCTCGGCAAGCTCCCACCAGCCGTCGCCCACTGCGGCCCGCTCCGGGGCCTCGCTCGGATTGGCAAGCTCCTTCTCGGCAAGCGACTTGAGTTGCGAATCGCTCCCCTTGACGAGATGCGACAGGCCGGCTTCCCAGTCCTCCTTCGTGAAACACAAGTACCGGCCCAGGGCCAGGTGAGCCTCGGCGTCCTCGGGAGAGGTTTCAAGCGTCTTCTTCGCCGCGTCGATCTCGGCGACCGCCTTCTCGGCTTCCACGAGCTGTTTCAACAGCAGCTTGGCTCGCTCGCGCAGAGCGTCGTCTCGGGACTTGCCGGCGGCAACTTGCGCAGGCTTGTGCAAGGCGCGAGCC
Organism: Pirellulales bacterium; assembly: GCA_963736495.1. GTDB lineage: Bacteria > Planctomycetota > Planctomycetia > Pirellulales > Thermoguttaceae > CAVTPL01. Next base: position 991,580 of record CAVTPL010000007.1, read on the forward strand.
AACGCGACGTCGTCGCTGTCCAACGCTTCTTCCACGCCATCCAGCAGACGCTGCGCAACGGCCTGGGCGCCCGCCGTATCTGCCAGACGCAAGGCCTTCGTGATCTGCTCGGCCGAGTCCGTCTTCAAGGCCGCCGAGTCAACGTCGAACCGCGCCGCCGTCTCTTGCACGGCGCGGAAGGCGGTCTCCAGATCGCCTGACGAGGTGGCCAACTCGCGCGCCATCATGTAGAGGACGTATTGCGAAGGCGGATCGCTAGTCTCGCCCGCACGCGTAAGCAGCTTGGCGGCCAGCGCCCGCCGTTCCTCCGAAGTCTTGGCCGACTTCCACTGCTCGCCGTAGGCCTCCATGGCCAGTTGGCGGGCGCTGCTGGTCGTCTTCGGAGGGAAGCTGCTGCTTGGCCGGACTCGCAGCCGGCTCGGGCGGGGGCGATGGCGGCGTGTTCTCCACCGCCCCTGGGCTGGGTTTCGGCTCCGGCGGAGTCGCCATATCCTTGGGCCAAACCGGCTCCGGCTCGCCGGGTGGCGCAACGGGCGCATTCGACGCGGTCTTCCGGTCGTGCGCGGGACTCACGTCAGGCACAATATCGAACGGCGGAACGGACTTCTCGGAAGGGTCTTCGGACGCGGGCACGGCCTTGGTTTTGCCGCCGCCCGAGGCGGCCTCCTCGCTCTCGCCGCCACGCCGCACCAGCAGCGCCACGGCGACCAACAGGATCGCACCTCCCAGCGTGAAGGCCGCGGCGAGCACGGCGGCAAAGGACCGCCGCCGGAGCGCCCGCGGCACTCGCCCCGCGCCCGGTGCGGCCGCGCGGTGGATGGCATCCGCCAGATCGGGGTCGATGGGTGGGGGAATCGCCGGTCCCGTCGTCGGCAGTTGCTCGCGCAACTGCGCGTTGTACTCCGCCTTCTTCGCCGGATTCAGCAGGCACACTTTCGCCGAAGCCACCTCGTTGAGCAGCTTCTGCGACAGATCGGAATGGGGGCCGGCCTGGTACGTGCGCAAATGGCCCATCTGCCGGTCGGCTGCCGCCTCAATCACGCCCGGATTGGCCTCGAACTGCTCCAGCGAGAGCAGCCGATAGTGGTTCGGCGGCTGATCCTTGGGGGGAATTCCCAACCAGCGGTAATAGGGATCAAACGCGCCCGCCACACCCGGTTCCATTCGCCACACGGTCTCGTTGAGGAGGCACTCCTTGGTTCACCGAACACGGCCAAGGTACGCCCCGTGGGTGCCATTATAACCCATAGCCGGAGGTAATCAACGTGTCGCGCTGCCTTCCCTTGGAAGCCTACGCGCGTATCTCTTCCCTTATTGAGGCCCGCATTGCCCATGAAGGCCGGGCGGCCAGGGGGAACTCCGGATCGTAAGCCGTTTCGGCTCGCGATCGGGCATGGATCGCGAACATGGACTGCGCCGGCATCAATAGACGCTTTGAGTGGCGTAATCATCTCACCCGACGTCTCTACAATTCCTCTGGGGTAGCCTGCAAGACATAAGAGGGCGACGCATGCACGGCACGACGAACGCTTCAGGGCAGCCGGCGAGTCTCGCGGAGCTCGACGGGGCCTTCCACCCCGCCGAGTCATCGGCCCGCGTCGAGTTGCTGGTTCGAACGATCGGCGAGGAACTACTCAAGGCGGCGCGCGCGGAACGGACCATGCCCTGGACCTCCAAGTTCTGGTCCGACCAACTCATGGCCTGGGCGATGCGCGACCCGGATTTCGAGGTCCAGTTGTTCCGCTTCGTCGACGCCTTCCCGATGCTTCGCACTCCGCAGCAGGTTCACGAGTACCTGGTCGAGTACATGAGCCAGCCCGGGCTCACCCTGCCGGGCTGGACGCAATGGGGGCTCAAGGCCGGCGGCATCGCCAAGGGGCTGTTCGCCGCCGGGGTGACCAACCGGATCGCCTCCCTGGCGAGCCACTTCATCGCCGGCACCGATGCCGACTCCGTTCTGCCGAAACTCGAGCGATCTGTGGAACGAGGGCATGGCGCTTCAGCGTCGATGTGCTGGGCGAGGCTTGCCTGGGCGACGAAGCTCGCGCGCGACTATCAGCGGCGCTATCTGGAACTGGTCGAAATCCTGCCGCGGCAGGCGGCGCGGTGGCAGGCCAATCCCACCCTCGAAACGCGACCACCTGGGCGCAGTCCCGCGGACCAACGTGTCGATCAAGGTCTCCGCCCTCTCCGCCCACGTCGAGCCACTCGATTTCCAGGGCTCGCTCGCCGCCTCCAGCAAGCCCTGCAGCCCGATCCTCGAAGCCGCGGCCAGCACGACGTGCTGGTCAACTTCGACATGGAGCAGCACGCCCTCAAGGACCTGACCTTCGAACTGTTCGAGCGCTGCTGCGAGGCCGTCCGACTTCCCCGCCGGCATCGCCCTGCAGGCCTACCTCCGAAGCGGCGAGGACGACGCGCGGCGACTCATCGACTGGGCCCGGCGAAGCGGGCGGCAGGTCACCGTCCGGCTGATCAAGGGCGCCTACTGGGACTACGAAGTCATCCACGCCGAGCATGATGGGCTGGCCCTGCCCCGTCTGGACGACCAAGCACGAGACCGACGCCTGCTTCGAGCGCATGGCGCCCTGTTCGTGGCCGCAATGCCCCGCACGCCCGGACGAAGCCGGCGTCAAACTCGCCCTCGGCATCGCACAACGTCCGCTCCATCGCCCACGCCCTGGCCCTGCCGAACTCGCACGACCTGCCCGCCGTCGGCCCTCGAATTCCAGATGCTCTACGGCATGGCCGACGCAGCTCAAGGCCGCGCTCGTCGAGCGCGGCTGCGCGTGCGGCAGTACGTCCCCGTCGGCGAAATGATCCCCGGCATGGCCTACCTCGTGCGGCGGCTGCTGGAAAACACCTCCAACGAGTCGTGGCTCCGCGCCGGTTTCTTCGAGCAGGCGCCCGACGACTCCCTGCTGGCCTCGCCGCACGGTCGCCCGCGGCACGCACCGCCGGCTCGAGCCGACCGCACCCCGACGTCAGCTCACGCGAACCACCTCGGCGTGCGCGCTGCAGCAGAGCCGCGGCTCGAGCGGACTGGCCGGCGGACAGCCGCCGTGTCGTCAACGAACCGCACCGCGACTTCTCCGACCCGTCGCAGCGCGAGCGGTTCGCCGCCGCGATCGCCCAGGTCTGCCGTGCCCCGGCCGATCGCCCGGCCGATGCGCGCCGAGACCGGAAGCCGCCGCTGCGACCGCGCATCGGCCGCCGGCCTTCCCCGCCTGGCGCAGACCGCGATGCCCTCGATCGCGCGCCGCCATGCTCGTCAAGGCCGCCGCGCGATCATGCGCGCGCCGCCGCGACGAGCTTGTCGGCCGATCATGATCCGCGAGAGCGGCAAGACCTGGCCCGAGGCCGACGCCGACGTCTGCGAGGCGATCGACTTCTGCGAGTACTACGCCCGCGCAGGCCGTCGGCCTGTTCGAGCCCGCGGCGCCTGGGCCGGTTCGTCGGCGAGCTCAACGAACTGCTGGCACGAGCCGCGCGGCGTGGCCGTCGTCATCAGCCCCTGGAACTTTCCGCTCGCGATCTGCACCGGCATGACCACCGCCGCCCTGGTCACCGGCAACACCGTCATCGTCAAGCCCGCCGAGCAGACCCGCGGCATCGCCCGCGCATCTGCGAGATCCTCTGGGAGGCCGGCGTGCCCCGCGACGTGCTCCACTTCGTGCCCGGGCCGGGCGAGACCGTCGGCGCCGCCCTGGTCCGCGATCCGCGCGTCGCCCTCGATCGCCTTCACCGGCTCCAAGGCCGTCGGCCTCGACATCCTCGCCGCCGCCGGCGCAGCACGCCGGCGGACCAGGCCTGCATCAAGCACGTCGTCTGCGAGATGGGCGGCAAGAACGCCATCATCGTCGACGAGTCCGCCGACCTCGACGAAGCCGTGCTCGGCGTGCGCCAATCGGCCTTCGGCTACGCCGGCCAGAAGTGCTCGGCCTGCAGCCGGGCGATCGTCCTCGACGCCGTCCACGACGTCTTCCTCGCACCGCCTGGTCGAGTGCCACCCGCGCCCTGATCGTCGGCGATCCGCTCGACCCCGCCACCGACATCGGCCCCGTCATCGACGCCGGCGGCCGCACGAAGATCCGCCACTACATCGACATCGGCAAGCCCGAGGGCAAGCTCGAGTTGGCCTGCGACGTGCCGCCGGGACTGGCGCAGCGCGTCGGCAAACCCTACGTCGCCCCGCACATCTTCTCCGACATCCGAGCCGCACCACCGCCTCGCCCAGGAGGAGATCTTCGGCCCGGTGCTCGTCCGTGATGCGCGCCGCGGACTTCGACGAGGCCCTCGACCTGGCCAACGCCACGTACGTACAAGCTCACCGGCGGCGTCTTCAGCCGCAAGCCCTCCCACCTCGCAGCGCGCGCGGCGCGAGTTCCGCGTCGGCAATCTCTACCTCAACCGCGGCATCACCGGCGCCCTCGTCGGCCGCCAGCCCTTCGGCGGCTTCGGCCTCTCCGGCACCGGCACCCAGGCCGGCGGCCCCGACTACCTGCTCCACTTCGTCGACCCCCGCATCTGCCTGCGAAAACACCCTCCGCCGCGGCTTCGCCGAATAAGAACCTATCCCAGAACTGCCGCGGGAGCCCTGTACGGCCCAAGAAGCGTGGCACCTCCCAAGGTTCTGGGATCGGCTCTAAGAAGAACCTTCTCGGAACCGCCACGGCAGTCCTCCACGGCCGGAGAATGCAGGAGCGGCACACGGTTCTCGGGATCGGCTCTAAGATGCCGAACCGGGTAGAGGGGCAGCGGGATGGGTGAAACGGTTCTGCACCTTTCCCCTCCGTCGCGAGAGAGAGCCGGAAGAGTCGCTGCCGTACCGCCGGGTCTTGACGATTCCCTCTCTGCTCCCGATAACCAACGTCGGCCAGTGGTTGCGGAGGTACTCATGCCAGCCGACGATACACGCCGGTCGAGCCGTGCTCGTCACCGGTTCGTCCAGTGGAATCGGTGCCGCGGTCGCCGCCGAACTCGACCGCCGCGGCTTTCGTGTGTTCGCCGGGGTCCGCTCGTCCGAGGACGGAAAACGCTTGCAGACCCAGGCGTCGCCGCGGCTGCAACCGCTCTTGCTCGATATTACCGACGGCTCGGCCATCGCCGCCGCCGCGACAACGCTCCAGCGGGAACTCGGCGACCAGGGCCTCTTCGGGTTGGTGAACAACGCCGGGATTGCCGTGGGCGGTCCGCTGGAGATCGTTCCCTTGGACGAGGTGCGGCGGCAGTTCGAGGTCAACGTCATCGGCACCTTGGCGGTGATTCAGGCCATGCTCCCCCTGCTCCGCATCGCACGGGGACGGATCGTCAACATCAGCTCGGCCAACGAGCGGCTGCGCCTCCGTTTCTCGGACCCTATGCGGCGTCGAAATTCGCGATCGAAGCGCTCAGCGACTCCCTGCGATTGGAACTCCGCCGCTTTGGCATCGCCGTGATCCTCGTCGAACCCGGCCCGATTCAAACGCCGATTTGGAGCAAGTCTCGCGCGTTGGCCGAGCGCCTGGCCCAATCCGCGTCGCCCCAATCGCTGGAGCTCTATGCGGAAGACGCGGAGATCGTGCGCCGTGCGATGGAGAAGCTGGCCGAAAAGGCCCTGCCGGCCCAGCACGTGGCCGACGACGTGGTGCATGCCCTCACTGCCCGCCATCCCAAGATCCGCTACTTCGGCACCTGGGCAACCCGCCTCTGCTTCAAAGCTCTGCGCATGCTCCCCGACCGGGTCCGCGATCGTATCCTCCTGAAGGGCATGGGCCTGAAAACCTGAAACGGGGCCAGCCACACGGCTCGGTCCGCGGCCGACAGCCTTGGTAACCTACCCGAGGGTGCTTGCCGCGTTTCATGGAGTCTCCCGATACCCCTTCGCCTGCTTGCTGCGGATCAGCCGTTCGCAATCGCGCCGGGCCGCGGCGGCGTTCTCGAAGGTCTTGGTGACGGTCTGCCCGTTGGTGCCGATGCGGCCGAACCGCACGGTGTGTTGCGTGCCGGCGAGGGTGATCTCCCAGAACTTGTTTGAGCTGCCGCCGGTGAACTCGAACCGCCGCGTGCTGTCGTTCGCCGTCGGCATTCGGCGGGAGCGGCTGATTCGGCAACAGGATCCTGGCTGGCGTTTGACGCTTCGGACGGCGGCGTCTCATTGCTGCCGCCGCGGTTTCCGATTCCGCGGCCGGCTGGGCAGGCGGGTCCGCCTCGCAATTCGATAAGCGCATCTTGGCAGGTCTTCATCGTCCGCATCGTCGTCGGGTCTTCCTCTTCATCCTCTCGTCATCCTCCGCCGGTTCTTCATCGCCGGCCAGGAGACGATCGAGACGATCGAGCACCGCGGCGCGGTCTTCGTACCAGTCCTTGGCCAGGACGAACGCCACCTTCCAGCCGAAGTCCCGCAGGAGCTTCGGCCGCATCAGATCGCGTTCCAGCAGGTCGGACTGGTCGTAATAGCCGTCGTTGTCCAGCAGGATCGCCAGCCGGTAGACGGTCTCTCCGTCACGACGCACCGCCAGATCGCAGCGGAAATGCGACTGGCCCACGGCGCGATCGACGACGTACCCCTTGGCCTTCAAGGCCGCGGCGATCTGCTCGGCGACGGGATCGTCGGCATCGCCGCCCGGATCGTCGGACGCGGCCTGCCAGCGGGACATGCCGTGCAGCACGCGATGGGACGCTTCGCTGTTGCCGGTCGAGACGGCCTCGGCGTAGCGGAGGTAGTTCTTCAGGCAGTTGGCGCCGTCGTTGTAGTCGTTGGTGATGTCGGCGAACTGGATCGAGCTGACGACGGCCATGTGGTGCTTGGCGCGGGAGAAGGCCACGTTGAGCCGCCGCTCGCCGCCGCTCTTGTTGATCGGGCCGAAGTTCATCAGCATCTTGCCGTTGGGGCCGTAGCCGTAGCAGACGCTCAGGATGATGATGTCGCGCTCGTCGCCCTGGATGTTTTCCAGGTTCTTGACCAGCAGGCCGACGAACTGCCCGTCGATCTCCCGTTCCCATTCGGCATCGAGCCGGTCGCGGAAGTCCGCGTCGTCCTGGGCCAGCCGCTGCAAGGCGCCTTCGATCTCGTCCTGCTGGGCCTCGGAGAAGGCGACGATGCCGATGCTCCGGCCGCACTCCCGGCGGAGCAGTTCGCGCACGAGCTGGGCGATGTAGTCGGCCTCGGCCCGGTTCCGCCGCTTGTCGTAGACGCCGTGCTGCATGCGGTGGAAGCTGATGGACCGGCCGAGCAGTTCCTCGGCGCCCCGCTCGGCTTCGGACGGCTGGCCGACGAGGATCGGCTTGCGGTCCGGGCGCCGGCAGGCGTTCCTCGGGCACCGTCAGCAGCCGGCCGTCGTAGAACGCCCAGTTGGAGAAGCTGATCAGCGATTCGCTGCGGCTGCGGTAGTGCCAGCCGAGCATGGTCGAGGGCAGGTTCTTGGCGGCATGGTTGAGGAAGCTGTTGCTGGCCAGGTCGTATTGGATCACCTCGCCGGCTTCCTCGATCAGCAGTTCCTCTTCCTCGTCGGACGTTTGCCGGGCCGAGAAGAAATCGGTCGGCGGAAGCTGCATCTCGTCGCCGACGACGATCGCCTGCGGGGCGCGGAAGACCGAGGGCACCGCCTCTTCCAGCGTGATCTGGCTGGCTTCGTCGAAGATGACCACGTCGAAATAGGCGGCGTCCATCGGGAGCGTGTCGGAGACGCTCAGCGGGCTCATCAGCCACACCGGCTTCAGGTCCTTGATCACCTCGCCCGAATCGCCGGAGACGAGATCGCGGATCGACTTGTATCGCATCGACTTGCCGAACTCGTGCTCCAAGTCGCGCCGGCCGCGGCTGTACCGCTTCTTGAGTTCCTTTTCCTCGTCGCGGAGCTGCGCGGCCGGCAGCCCGGCGATGCGGACGTTCTCCAGGAATCGCCGCTTGACTCGGTCGCGGAGTTCTCCCGCATTGCTCGCGAGCCACTGGCCGTAGAGCCGCTCCAGGCGGCCGGCGTGCCGGTCGCGGACGCTGCCGGTGAAGTTGGCAAGCTGGCGTTCCTGGCGATAGGCGTCGGCCAGGCTGCGATCGGCCGTGGCCGCCTCGATCTGCGACGGTTTCAGCGGCAACATGCACAGGGCGGTCCCGAGCGCCGGCGGCAGGGCGGCGATCTCGGAGAGGCACTGGAGAAAGGCCGGCAGATCGTCCAAGGCCGCCTGCATCTGCTTCAACTCGGCTCGCAGTTGATCGAGCGGACTGTCTGCGTGCTGGTGCATGATCTTGTCCAGCTCGGCGGCCAGCGAGCGGAGAGGCTCGTCGGCCTCGACCATCTTGGCGACGATCTGCGGCGCCTTCGGCCGACTTCACCAGCGCCGCGTGAATCCGGCCAAGCCACGGGGCCAGGCCGGGGATCGCCTGCGCAACTGCCGGACGCTGCGCGATCCAGTCCATCGACGTCGCCGTCGAGCCGGAACTGCTCGGCAATCGTCTTTCGCTGCCGGTCCAGCTTGTCCAGTTCCTCGTATTCCTTCTGCGAGTGCGGCAAGCACCTGCGACCAGCGCGGGCGAACGACGTGCGAGCGGAAGTCGTACGACTCGTTCAGGATCCGCCGCAATCGCCACCACGCAGGCCGCAGCCACGCGAAGAAGCTCTGCTCGAACGCCTTCGCCTGCTCGATGGCGACCGGCACTTCCGCCGCCGGGCAGCTTCTGCCGCCAGGCCGCGGTTGCCTGCCGGGCCTCGGCCAGCGCTTCCTGCTGGCGCCGGAACCGCTGCTTGGGCCTCGGCAAACTGCCGGGCCGCCGGGCTGTCGGAGTCCAGCAGGTCCATCCGTCCGATCCGCGCCACCGGCAGAGATCTGCTTGGCATAGTCCACCAGCAGCCGGGCCGTCGCGAGCGTTTGCCACTGCTCGCGCGGCACGCCGCAGCGCCCCAAGCTCGCCTCGACGGCCTCGAAATGCTTTTCCGCCGCCTGGAGCACGCCCGTGATGAGTTCCAACGGGTGATCGACCTGGGCCAGACTGCGGCGACAGTCGCCGAAGCGGGTGCTTGGCCAGGATGCCGTCGCGGCGGATGTCTTGAACGATCGCCGCCAGCGAGGCGATCCGTTCGCGGTGATGCCACCACGCGGCATAGTCGGGCAGGCGTTCGCGCTCCAAGCGGCGACAGTTCCGGCAGTTCGCCGCGAAGTTCGATGCCGCGGCGGAGCAGTTGCCGCAGGGGGATGCCCACGTGGTGCGGCGAGCCCTGCATGGCCGCGTCGAACTGCTCCAGCGGCTGAAGCTCGTTCTTGAGCCGGTTGAGCAGGTCCTTTCGCGGGTTCTTCTTCGCCGTCACCGCGTTCGCTCGGCTCGGCCAGAAGCCCCTCGTAGGTCTGCTTCAGATCCATGACGAATCCCTTCTTGTCGGTTTGGGAATCATGGATCAGGCAGCACAGGTCGCCCAGGCCGCACTGGCGGAGCCGGGCGAAGACCACGTCGATCGCCGCGCGCTTCTCGCAGACGAAAAGCACTCGCTTGCCGCGCGCGACGTAGTCGGCGATCAAGTTGGTGATCGTCTGCGATTTGCCGGTGCCCGGCGGTCCCTGGATGATGTAGCTCGTGCCGGCCCGGGCTTCCTCGATCGCCGATGCCTGCGTGGGGTCGGACGGCACGACGTGATAGCGTTCCTCCAGCGGGACAGCGGGCGGCAACTGGCGTTCGGCCGCCCGCGGCGCCAGGGAAAACGTGGCCTCAAACGCCGGGTTTGCCGGCGGATGGTCCAAGAGCGTCTCGTAGTCCCGCACCAGCGACATCTTGCGGTACTTGAAGTTGCCCAAGCGTCACGCTGCACAGGTCGAAGTTCCAGACGTAGGGATTCTCTTCGCCCCCTTCCTGCAAGTGATACAGAAGGCGTTCCTTCTCGGCCGCGGGCGGTTCCGGTTCGGCCGCGGCGAAGCTTCGCGGCCGCGGCTTCTCCTCGATGACCGTGCGAAGATGCGTGGCCGGCGGACGGATCTTCGTCGAAAACAGCGTGATGCCCAGCGGGTGGTAGTTGGCCTGATCGTAGCTGTAGTCGAGGTCCTGGAAGCTGCGAATGCCTCGCCCGGCGAGCCGGGCGCGGCGGCGATACTGGTCCAACTTGCGCCGGGCCTTGTCGTGAATCAGTTCGATCCGCGGCCGGTCGATCTTGTTGAGCGTAACCGCCGGCTCGCTGGCCGCGATTCTGCGGGCAAGATAGTCGAAGAACTGGTCGAGATTCGTGGTCGCGAGGTCGATCACCTCGGGCAGGTCGATGTCGTAGAGCTGCTTGAACTGGTGCCGGATGACCGGGTTGACCTCGGCCTCCGACGAAACCGCTTCGAGATAATAGGTGTCGCGGACTGCCCTTTTTCTTCTTCAATTCGACAGGCAAGAGCACCAAGCGGCGAGTCGAACCGCTCGACCGGCTTCTCCTTGAGGTTCGCCCAGTGGAGAAAGCAGATCACCAACCGCAACTGCCCGAAGCCGAACTCGGCCTGATCCCGCCTCGACTCGGCCATGATGCGGTCGAGCATGCTGGGCAGATACATCGCCTCGGCGAAGTTCAGGTACTTGTTCGAGCGAAATCGGCTCACCGCCCGTCAGGGCTGCGTGCAAGGAATCGTTCCAGACGAGGATCTGTTCGGGTCGGATGTTCGTGATGTCGAACGACAACGGAACCGATGCGTGCGTCAGATTGACGGTCTGCATCGTGGCGTGAAAGTGGAGCAGCCGATTTCGCTTGGAAATCTCAAACAGCCGCTCGCGGAGCTTGCTGAGCACCACGTGTCGCTTGGAGCGGTCGTCCTTCTTGCACGAACCCCGGGATGCGGGCCAGGTCGACATCGAAATCGATTTCCTGGTCCCGATAGTTCTCCAGATTGTGCAGCAGGGCCCGGAGATCCTGGACGCGGCGGTGCCGATCGATCTCCGTCATGCGAACGATCGCTTGGGCAAGCACCGGGTGCAAGCCGGGGTTCAGCGCGAACAGATTCCGCCGATTGGCGACGAAACTTCTCAGGTGCTCGGGGTCGGCAAAGTCCAGGCCGCATGCCGAGACTCGCCAGAATCATCCCCAGGCTGAAGACGTCGGTCAGCGGGTCGTGGTGGCCGACCTGGTGCTCCCATGTGACGTAACCGGGAAGGTAGACGGGTCGGACGACTTCGGCCGCTCGATCGCCGATCGATAGATCGGTTACTTGACCGCGACCCTCGTCCACTTCGATCGTTCGACAGGCCTCGGCGACGACGGTCACGGCCAGCGGCCCAGTCGCTTCGACTCGGCGCAGTGCGGCACTCTTGTTGCGTGGCTTCTGCTTCCGGACTTCCTCAAACCAGATCCGGATTCCCTCGACGCGCAACGCGTCAAGTCCTTCCAGCGGCGCCACGCAACCGGCCGCGTGGGCTTCCAGGACCTCGCGCACCAGCGGCAAGAAACTGCCGAGGGTGTCTTCCGTCGAGAAGCCGCCCGATTCCAGCCGAGTACGGAGGTATTCGTGAAATGACTCATGGAGCAGTAGGGCCCTCGTTCGCCTTGGCCAACAGCTTCTCCTTGTCTTGGTCGATCGTCTCCAGTTGCTTCTTGCGAAGGCGAAGCTCGCGCTTGGCTATCCCGATGAACCGATCCTTCATCCCTAGCGTCTCGGCCAGCAGCAGGGCCGCAGCCAGCGGCAACTCCTCCAGATCGCGGTCGGCCGTCACGAAATCCAGCAGGACGTAACCGTAGTAGTCCTGCATGGGCGGGTCGTCCGTGCGGATGTCCTCGGCCAGTGAGCGATCCACCAGAATGTCCTCCGGCGGAGCATAGTCCGCGAAGAACAGCCGGGCATGGGCCAGGACCAACTCGGTCTGCATCCAGCGATGGGAAAGCAATACGTCCAGCAGCCGGCGGGTCAACCCAGCAACTTTCCGCTGCGCGAGCAGGTCGAGATTGTTGAGCACCGGCCGGCCTTCGAGCATCTCCTCGATCTTGCGGTCGGCATCGCGGATCGCGATCCGCCCAGAGCTTGACGGCCCGGGCACGAATAAACGCTTCCGGGTGAGATAGCCCTTCGGTTCTGGCCCCCGCGCGGCTGAAGACCTCGTCGGCCTGCCGCAGGTAGCTTTCCGGGCTGACTTCGTCCAACTGGGTCTCGACCTTGAGCAGCATCGAAATCACGACCAACGGATCCCCCGCGACCAGCAGCGAGCCGCGATCGCAAAACACCTCGTTGTAGAGGGCAAAAAGGCGGGCACTGGCAAAGTGCGGCGTGTCGGCGAACGCATCGTGCGTCAGCGCGGCAAGGATCTGCTCAGTGACCATGTACTGCCCGTCCCACGATTGCGACAGGAGGAAATGGCTCAACTCGTGGGCCAAAAGCGCCTGGAACTCGGCCTCGGTCAACTTCGATGCCACCGGACCGTGCAAGACGATGTGAGCTTCGCCCGGTACATAGGCAAGCGAAGCGTTCAGCCCTTGGGGATTCTGCGCCTGGTAGATCGTGACGGGAACCTCGAGCCCGAGTCTCCGGCCCGCGTCTTCGGCCACGGCATAGATTTCGGATCGCTCCTCCCGCTCCACCCGATAGGTGGATTTCAGCAGGTCGAATCGAACTGCGTCCGCCTGTTCGTCACGGACTCTGTGGGACGCATACCACTGCCAAATACCCGTCTCTTCTGCCCGAAGATAGTCGCGCATCGCCTTGTGATAAGGCAAAGGCTCGAGCTCCCGACTCGCAGAATTCTCCGCTACGTCCGACATAATCCAAGCTCAACCCGCAGGAGATGGAATCCGCCAAAGCTTCGATTGTAGCCAGGTGAGGGAGTCCGAAAACGAGAGCGGCCAACTTCTGCAGGATGCAACATCTTGTAGAAATTCATGTCGCGTCCCGCCGAAATCCCACCCAGGCGAATTGCCCGAGGACTACCGGTAAACGCGGGACAAGGATCTTCGGGGTGCCAGGTTCCCGAATGCATCTCCTGGAGGTGGGGGTGCGAATCAGCTCCCAGCCTCGGGCCAGGCGGCGCATCGGAGGATCCCGTGGCAGACGCAGACTCATCCGCCGCGCGACGAGATCTCAGTCCAGCCAACCGACGCGCGCCTGCTTTAATCTCGCTGAAATAGAAGGGCGACTTCCGGTCCCACCGTGCCGAGACGGCTTCGACCGCAAGATCGGTGGCAACCTCAAGAGACTGTTCCAACTTCGGCTCGACGTGCTCCGGAGTACCCTCCATGGCAAGTCTTCCATATCCTCAGAACGGTCCCATCCTGCGATGGCTGGCTACCCTAACGGGAAACCGTCCGGTTCTCCGATTGACGTTTCTCACGCCCGTACCGCTCAGAAAGCCAAGAAGCGCAACGGTATAGGGTTTGACCCTCTGATTTGTCCCTTCCCGTTGAATGCGAGAGACAGGATTTGAACCTGCACGGGTTACCCCACTGGATCCTAAGTCCAGCGCGTCTGCCAGTTCCGCCACTCTCGCAAAGCATGGTGCTTCCGCAGTTTTCAGGTTTTTTTCGCCCCCGTCAAGGGGGCGAGGGCTGCGAAGCGGGTCGGCCCCTTGGCCTGAACGCCTTTCCGGTCCGCTGCCGGACGGCCTTTGCCCAATTTGCCACTTCTGATATATTTGGCCGGGACGGCTCGCTCAAGGCCAGCTATAATGGCCAACTTTGCCTCGCGAGTCCCTGATTCGCAAGGCAATTGGCACACAGTCCTTTTCTTCCTTAGCCGCTGCACGTTTCCGTCTAGGGGTCGAATGCCTCACCTTGCCGCTCGGAGTCCCCACCGGTTCCACATTCCTGTGATGGGGACGGGGTTCATGATCGATGCCCCGCTGCGCGTGGCAAGGTTCGGCATTACGTCGACGATCTCGCTGGTCGACGACGTGCTGATCGAGAAGATACGCAAGCTCCACTGCGTCAAAGCGGGGGAACCCTACGAGGGAATCCCCAGCCGCACCGAGGATGCGCGCGCAGACGGATTACGGCCTACCTAAACCTCCTGGACACCCTTGTTTCGCGCCAGGTTGAACTACTGCAGGCTGTCGCCTTCGAGCCGCAGAGTGATATCACGCGCTACTTCGAGTTGCTCCCCGACGGTCCGCTCGCCCGGGAGTATCAGGAGATGCTCTCGACCACCGATCCCGAGCAGCGAGCGCGTCGCCAGGATCATTTGCGGAAGCAGGCGGTACCGGGCAGCATCGACGTCAACATCATGGCCAAGGGAGACCGCGACAACTACCGCGACGGCCAGAAGCTCCCGGCAATCTATAGCGACGCCTCGGCAGCACTGCGCGGTTTCGCCCAGAGCACGCTGCACTCTTCGCTCGTTCTCTCGGCCGGCATGAATCCCCGCCTTTACAGCTACGCGGCGGAGTTTCCCGATTTCTTCCCCGACGCAGACGGCTATCTCCGCAAGAAGATCATTCTCAAGGTCAGCGACTACCACTCCGCAGCGGTTCAAGGCAAATACCTGGCCAAGCGCGGGTTGTGGGTCTCGGAGTATCGGATTGAATCGGGATTAAACTGCGGAGGTCACGTCTTTCCCACGCAGGGGCTGCTGCTGGGGCCGATTCTGGATGAGTTCCGCGAGAAGAAACACGAACTCGTCGAGACCCTGTACACGTTCTACGCCAAGGCGCTCGCCGCCCGCGGCCGCACGACGGGCCCCCCTCCGGTTCGATTGACCGTCCAGGGCGGTATTGGAACTGCGGCGGAAGATGAGCTTCTGCGGAAGCACTACGGCGTTGACGGCACGGGTTGGGGCACTCCCTTCCTTCTCGTGCCCGAGGTCACCAATGTCGACGACGCGCATCTCGAGAGACTGTGCGACGCGACGGAGAACGAAGTCTACCTGAGCGATAGCTCGCCGTTCGGGCTGCCGTTCTGGAATCTGCGCACTTCGGCCAGCGAGCAGGCTCGCCAGCGCCGAATCGATCAGGGGCGTCCAGGCAGCGCCTGCCCCAAGGGCTACGTGAGGCTCTTCAATACCGAATTCACCACGCATCCCATTTGCACCGCTTCGCGGCAGTACCAGGAGTTGAAACTCCAGCAGCTCCTCGGCGCGGATCTGACGGAGCCGCAGCGCGCGGCAATGCGGGCAAGCGTATTGGCCAAGTCGTGCATTTGTCACGATCTGGCGAGGCGGGGTCACGCTGAAGTACGGCCTCGATCCGTCGGCAACTCCCGCCATCTGTTGCGGCCCCAATATCGTGAACTTCTCCCGAGTCGCCACACTCGAGGAAATGGTCGGGCACATCTACGGACGTTGCTCGCTGGTGAGCGATCCTCATCGCCCCCACATGTTCCTCCGCGAGATCGCCCTCTACCTCGACCACCTCGGCGCGGAACTGGCAAAGCACCACATTGGGCTGGCTTCCAGCACTCCCTCATTCCTCCGTGAGTACGTGGAGAACCTTCGCCAAGGCATCGACTACTACCACGGTCTGCTCAACGACCTGGGCGACGGCCAGCAAGATCGCTTCCGCAGCGGACTCGAAGCCATGCGCGCGGAGGTCGATCGCTTGCAGCCGCTGGTGGCCGCGTTGGCCGACTGAGCCACAGTTCGCTCTCCCGCCCAACCGGCGCGAGTGAGGGCCGACAAGCGGTCGCCGTGGCACGCGGGGAATGGCACCGACGCGAGGCCATGCTATCGAGGGAGCTCACCGTGGCGAGTCGGCCTGCCGCACCGGCGGCTTCCCAACCCGCTCTCGTCCGCATCGTGGCCCACACTCCTTTCCCCCCGTTTGGTTGCCGGCGGGAGAATTCTCGTCAGAATGAATGAAAGATATTCGGCCCGCGGCAGTGTAATCCCTTGGAGCTCGCGTGCATGGATCACATCCCCGACACTCGTCCCAGCCTGCTGATCCGCCTCCGCGATGCGGGGGACGAGCAGGCGTGGAAGGAGTTTGTGGGGATCTACGAGCCTGTGATTCATCGGCTGGCTCGGAGGCGCGGGTTTCAGGACGCCGATGCACGGGAACTGGCGCAGGAGGTCTTCGTTGCCGTGGCCGGCGCGATCGACCGCTTCGAATTGGACCCCGAGCGAGCGAAATTCCGCACCTGGCTGTTTCGCATTGCCCACAACATGAGCCTCAACTTGCTGGCGCGGCGCACGCGAGAGCCCTCGGGGAGCGGCGATACCGAGATCCGCGATCTCATCGAGCGGCAGCCGGCCGCAAGCGAGGATTCGGCGATCCTCGATGAGGAGTATCGCCGCGAGATGCTTTCGCGCGCCGTGCAGCGCGTGTGCGGCGAGTTTCGCGACGCCACCTGGGATGCCTTCTGGCGGACGTGCGTGCGAGGGGAAGAGATTCGCGCCGTGGCTTCTTCGCTGGGGATGTCGGCCGGCGCGGTGTACATCGCAAGGAGCCGGGTGATGGCTCGGCTTCGCAGCGCGGTCGAGCAATTCGAATCGGATTGAGCCGGGCCGCTTGCCGAGACCGCTCCCAAGATGCGGCCGCGGCGGCGGAAGACATGCGATCGCGGGAATGGGGACGCATGAACCGAGGAGTCGAGGATCATGGTTGCACGGCATTTCGGCTGTGATCGCAATCGCCTGAAGCTGCTGCTGGAAGACCGGCTGCCGGGCGACGGGCAAGCCGAGCTCGAGGAGCACCTCGACACGTGCGCCGCCTGCCGCGACGCATTGGAGACGCTCGCGGCCGACGCCCCCTGGTGGAGCGACGTGCGTACGCTGCTGGATTCGGCGCGAGGCGGGCGCGACCGATACCTTGTCCGTCAACCAGGCCGCCGACGGGGCCGCGTTGGAAGCCTCCCCCTTGGACTTCCTCGAGCGCTCCGACAATCCCGCCGCCCTCGGCCGCCTGGGAAACTACGACGTGCTCCAGGTCGTCGGCCGGGGCGGAATGGGCCTGGTGCTCAAGGGTTTCGATCCCAACTTGAATCGTTGGGTGGCAATCAAGGTCCTTGCCCCCCACCTCGCCACGAGCGCGGCCGCGCGCCAACGATTCGCACGCGAGGCGCGCGGCCGCCGCCGTCGTCCACGAGCACGTGGTTGCGATCCACTCGGTCGATACCGCCGGGCGGCTTCCCTACCTGGTCATGCCCTATGTCGGCGGGCCGTCGCTGCAAAGCCGCCTCGACCAGACCGGCGCGCAGGCCTGCAACGAAGTGCTCCGCATCGGGTTGCAGGTGGCGGAGGGACTGGCCGCAGCCCATGCCCAAGGGCTGGTACACCGCGACGTCAAGCCGGCCAACATCCTCCTGGAAAACAACGTCGAACGCGTGAAGATCACCGACTTCGGTCTGGCGCGCGCGGTCGACGACGCCACGCTCACCCATAGCGGCTTCATCGCCGGCACTCCGCAATACATGTCGCCCGAGCAGGCCAAGGGAGAAGCCACGGACCATCGCTCCGATCTGTTCAGCCTGGGAAGCGTGCTCTACGCGATGTGCACGGGCCGGCCTCCCTTCCGCGCGGAGACCACGCTCGGAGTGCTGCGAAGAATCTGCGAGGACCGGCCCCGGCCGGTCCGCGAGCTGAACCCCGAGATTCCCCAGTGGCTGTGCGACGTCGTCGACCGCCTTCATGCGAAAGACCCCGCCGAGCGCTTCCAGTCGGCCGCCGAAGTGGCATCGCTGCTCGCGCAGTACTCTGGCGCACCGCCAGCGGCCGACCAGCGTGCCCATGCCGCCGAAGGTCAAGTCGCCGCGCGTTGCGGCCCGGAGGCGAAGAACCGTGATCTTGGCGCTGGCCAGTGTAGCCGTTTCGGTGACTTGGTTCGGAACATGGCTCTTGTACCACCCTGCGGCAATCGATGAATCCGGTCCCGGCCAAGCCCAAACAGCGAGCAAGCAGATCCACGCGGACGGTTCCGTCTCGGCGGGGACCCGCTTGCCCGAAAGCGTCGTCTCCGGTTGGGATGCGTATCAGGCCGAAGTCAATCAACTCGACGCGCAACTCCGCGAGGCGGAAATCCGATGGCTCGCTCCCGCCCCGGTCGCTGCGTTTCCCGATCCGCTGCCGGAAATCCGCGCGCGTCTGGATGCCTTGGAGCAAAGCCTCGACGGCGAGATTCCCTGAATTGAGTTCCCCCCCTTTCATGTCTTGCGATTCGCGATTTCCACGAGAAGGAGGTGCATGATGAGATCCACGAGAGTCTTTGGCCTGTTGCTCCTGGCGACGGTGATCGGCGCCTGCGTGTGGTACCTTTCCGCCCGGGAAGACGCGAGGTGGGCGATGGCCGCCGAAGCTGCGAAGTCGGTGGACGCAATCCCGGAAGACGCAAGAGACGAGCCCGACGCTTCTGCGGCCGACGCGCCCGCGTCTACATCCGCAGACGTCTTGCCGGCGGTCCGTCTGGGCAATACACGTCCTGCCAAGACACGCGCCGCTTCCGTTGCGGCGCCGGCTCGGACCACCGCTGCTGGTGCAGCGCCACGACCGCTCACTGCAGAGGTGCAGGGGGGAACTGCCAAAGTGCAGGCCGGAGATGCCGTTTCTACGACCGCACAACCCGGCTCCCCCGCGCAGCCTACGGGGCGCCCGCGAACGCCTACCGAGCCACGCCGGGCGAAATGGCACCAGGATACCCGGGCTCAATGGGAATGGGTGGAATGTATGGCGAGGTTCCTGGCATCCCCGGATTCTCCGGCATGCCCGGCAGCGAAATGCAGAACGAGATGGCCCAGCTTCACGGCCAACTCCAAATGGCCAAGCAGGAAGAGGGCGCTCTGCTGGCCGCTTATGCCGAATCCGGCGATGAAAAGCATCGCGACATGCTACGCACGAATCTCCTTCACGTCGTCCAACGGCAGTTCGACCTCCAGCAGCGCCAGCGCGAACTGGAACTGGTGCCGATCGAGGCGCAGCGTGAAGCGGCTCCGAGAACTCATCGAGAAGCGCCGCCAGGCCCGCCAGACAATCGTCGAGAAGCGGATCGACCAACTGCTCAATGAAGTCGACGGACTGGGATGGCGAGACTCGGCCGAGAGCCATCCCGGCGGCATGGGGATGCCCAGCGGCATGATGCCAGGAGGAATGCCGAGTGGCAGCATGATGCCGGGCGGCCCGGGTGGCATGGGGATGCAGGGTCGTATGGACATGGGAGGCGGCATGGGCATGAGCGCCGGAAGCGGCACACTGCGCGGGAAGCAAGGCCGGGCCGTCTGCCCCTTCCGCCTCACGCTTTGCGGACCCCTTCGGAGCTGCTCCCGCCGCGACCGCGAAGAAGCCGACTCCACCGGCTGCCGAACCCAGAACGAGCCTTCGCCGAAAGCAAAGAAGCCCGCGCGGCGTGCGAACGGGGCCAAGACAGAGTCCGACCCCGATTCGAACACCCCATAGGGGTCGCGTAGGAGTTCTGTCGCAACGCGCGCGGTTCGATCCGGCCATAATGATCGCCGCCGTCGAACCGCGCGGTCTTATCGTGCAGCGCGTTCTCTCGCAGTTCCTTTTGCCGCGCAACTTGAAGGCGAGCGCAAACGTCATCGCGCGGTGGAGTCGATGCGGCATCTCTGAATTGTCGTCGGCAAGACTGCGCGGCGCACGTGCACGCGTCGAATGCCGTTGTCGAATGCCCTTGACAACTTCGCGAAGAGCGATATAGATTACTGAGTGTCGTGCGCACCTTCGGGGTGCGCGCGGCATCGACCTCGAGGCGGACGGCTGGGAGGTTTCCTTGGCGGAAACCGAACGGCGCTGGGAGCTGTCGGCCTTCGAGGTTTTTTCGTCGGCTGTCGACGAATCGCTCGGCCACTCTCTGCAAACGCACCGGCACGGACTCGCCGTGCATAGGATGGCGCTGGGCAACGGCACTCCTTCCCGATCAACTCCGAGCCGATCCCCGAATCGCATGCCGCCTAAGGAAGCTATCCCAGAACTGCCGCTGCCGCTCTGTGCGGCCGGAGAAGCGTGACACCTGCCAAGGTTCTCGGATCGGCTCTTTGGACAACTCTTCGACAGGCGCACTGGCTGTGGCGGCCTGCCGGCGGCGCAACCCGCACCTCGGCGGTTCCCTTTCCTGCCAGTTCGCCCAACTCGCTTTCCTCGGCCACTCCCGCGTCAGACCGGCTGCATCCGCGCCGCCGCACCCTCCCCGCCGCGCTGCCTTGCCGAGGTTGGTGGGAGTTGATCGGTTCGTCTGCTATACTATGGAATCCTGCACTGCTCGTGGAACAAGGGCGACCAACACCAAGCCCGGTTTCCCGGCACCGAAGGCTTTGATCGGTTCCACAATCAACAACGGCATCCATCGACGTGCCGGTTCCGCCGAGGGCGCGTCGAAACGCTCGGCGAACGATCCGCGGCGCGATCCGCTGCCTTTCTCCGTTTTCTCCCCCGCTTCGAGGTTCTCGCGATGAAAGTCGTCCATTACGAACAGATTCCGCTGGCCCCGGTCGAGATGCAGGGAGCTGTCGGCGCCCGGTATCGTTGCTTGATCGGCGAACCGGACGGCGCCCCGAGCTTCACGATGCGGCAGTTCGAGATATCCCCGGGTGGATGCACTCCCCGGCATTCCCACGGCTACGAGCACGAGGTATTCATCCTCGAAGGCTCCGGCATGGTGCTCGACGGGGAAGGTGAGCGGCCGATCGCTTCGGGCACGATCGTCTTTGTGCCGCCCAACCAGGTGCATCAGTTCCGCAATACCGGACCCGCGCCGCTGAAGTTTCTCTGTTTGATTCCGCACCCGCTGCGCGGCATGGCCACCTCCTGCGTCGCCGCCTGCGGCTGCGAGTAACGATGGAACCGTTCACAGGCCAGCCGGGGACTGGTCCATTTTTCGGCCAGAAGACGTCGTCATCACAATAGCCACGTGACCGAAAACATGGACCTATCCCCTTCGCTCCCCCTGTGAACGGTTACGTGACGATTGCACCGCCGCATGCGCGCGGCCGGCAGACACGGTCAGATACCGCCTTCCTGCTACGGGGTTATTCCGCCATCGAGTTGAAGCCCATCGGGAGCGATTTTCATGCCGCCGAAGGCCGCCGCGGAGATCGAGTCGCTGCGCGAAACGATCCGCCGCCACGATCACAAGTATTACGTCGAGGCCGCTCCGGAGATCAGCGACCTCCAGTACGATCGGCTCATGGAACGGCTCAAGCAACTCGAAGCCGAGCATCCCGAGTTGGTGACGGCCGACAGTCCGACCCAGCGCGTGGGAGAGCAGCCGGTCGAAGGTCTTTCGCCGGTCGAACACCGCGTGCCCATGCTCTCGATCGACAATACCTATAGCATCGAGGACTTGAAGCGGTTCGGCGAACGTGCGCAGAAGCTGCTGCCGCACGAGAAGCTGGGATGGGTGGTGGAGTTGAAGATCGACGGCGTTGCCGTGGCATTGCTCTACGAAAACGGCGTGCTCACGCGCGGGGCGACGCGCGGCAACGGGCGCGTCGGCGACGACGTCACCCACAACCTCCGCACCGCGCGGGGCGTTCCCTTGCGCCTGCGCGGGGAGCATGTTCCTCCGGTGCTCGAGGTTCGCGGCGAGGTCTACATCACCAACAGCGATCTGGTGGCGATCAACGAAGCCCAGCAACAGCGCGGCGAGTCGCCGTTTGCCAACCCGCGCAACGCCGCGGCGGGGAGCATTCGCCTCTTAGACCCCCGCCTGGCGGCCCAGCGCCGGCTGCGGTTCTTCTGCCACAGCGTGGGCGCCGTCGAGGGGCTCGAAGCAGCCAGCCACATGGAATTCCTCCAGCAGATGCGCGCGGCGGGCATTCCCATCACGCCCCACGTGCGCGCGTTCGACGACTTCGATCCCGTCCCCGCCTATTGCGAGGAGGTCATCGAACAGTTGCACTCGCTGGATTTCGAGATCGACGGGCTGGTCGTCAAGGTCGACCGCTTCGACCAGCGCAAGCGGCTGGGGGCGACGTCGAAGGCCCCGCGGTGGGCGATCGCCTACAAATTCGAGAAGTACGAGGCCGCCACGCGCGTGCGCGGGATTCGCGTGCAGGTGGGGAAGACCGGCGCGATCACCCCGGTGGCCGACCTGGAGCCGGTCGAGATCGCCGGCACCGTGGTCAGCCGCGCCAGCCTTCACAACGCCGACGAGGTGGAACGCAAGGACGTGCGCGTCGGCGACGTGGTCGTCGTCGAGAAGGCGGGCAAGATCATTCCTCACATCGTGCGCGTGGAGAAGCACGAGCGCAAGGGGTCGCTGCGGCGCTTTGGATTCCCCGAGCGCTGCCCGGTGTGCAACGCGGCGGTCGTCCGCGACGAAGGGGGCGTCTATATCCGATGCCCCAACCCCGAGTGTCCCGCCCAGCTCAAGGAGCGGCTCCACCACTTCGCCAGCCGCAACGCCATGGACATCGAGGGGCTCGGCGACAAGCTCATCGACCAGCTCGTCGACAAGGGCATCGTTCGCCGCTATGCCGACCTCTACCGGCTGACGCTCGACCAACTGATCGACCTGGAGCGCATGGGGCGGAAGTCGTCGGAGAACCTCCTGGAGAACCTGGCGGCCAGCACCGGGCGCGGTCTGGCTCGGTTGCTCAATGCCTTGGCCATCCGCCACGTGGGGGCGCGTGTTGCCACGGTGCTGGCCCAGCACTTCGACTCGATCGATGCCCTCCAGCGCACCACGGAAGCCGCGCTCAGCGAGGTGCCCGAAATCGGTCCCGTCATCGCCCACAGTGTCTATCAGTACCTTCAGGACCCCTACGGCAGGGAAACGATCGCCGAATTGCGCCGCGCGGGCGTTTCGATGGCGTCGGTGGAGCCGGCCCGCAGCGGTTCGCGCGTCCTGGAAGGCCAGTCGATCGTGGTCACGGGCACGCTCGAGAGCTACACGCGCGACGAAATCCACGAGCTGATCGCCCGGCACGGCGGACGGCCGGCGTCGAGCGTCTCGAAGAAGACGCACCTCGTCGTGGCCGGCGCCGAGGCGGGAAGCAAGCTCGATAAGGCCAAATCGCTGGGCGTGAAAGTCGTCAGCGAAGCAGAGTTCGAGAAGCTCCTTCGCGGCTGACCCCGCCTCTTCTGCCCAGAAGACTCCCCGCCCCAATCTGCCCTTCGCCCAACCCCAAGAAATGCAAACAGGAGCTGGGCCGACAAATCGCCGCAACTCCTATTATCACTTGGGTTTCAAAAAAGCGGAGGGCATGGGAGTCGAACCCACAACCGGTTTCCCGGCACCTGATTTCGAGTCAGGCCGCTAGCCATTCGCTTACCCTCCGGGCGGTCAGTACCAGTCTAAGAGTTGAGGGGCGGTTTGGCAAGGAACCGGGCGTCCCTTCCCACCTCAGTGGGCAGGCTGTGTCGGCGGGCATCCGCACTAAAGCCCCAGGCACTTTAAAGTCCCAGGTCTGCCACGAGCTGATTGGCACCAAATCCCGCGAGTAGCGCGAGAGCGACACCAATACACGCAATCAACCAGCGGCCACGCCAACACATGACGCTGCTCAAAATCAAGAGAATACCAGTAACCGCGCTGAGCGAGACGCCGACGACCCGCAACAAAGTAATCCCGCCGCCGAATTCAAGCGGTCGCTTGTAGGCGACCATTAGCGGAATCGGCGTGGAGATGAGGGCAATGCCACCGAAAATGAAAAGCAGCGTTACAACAGCGATGCGCCATCGCGTGCGACGCCTAACCGGTTCGGCCGCCGATGATGGGCAACGGCATGTATTGGTGCTATCTAGCATAATCGCGATTCGACTTGGTCCGCCAACGGATCTAGTGGCCGCACACTGTGTCGGAAAGTGCCGTTAACCCGGGAGGGCTGCGCAGCCGAGTCACCCCCCTCCTCTTGTAGACCATGATACCCATGTTCGCGGGAGACAGCAAGGACGGCACAATCGGCGTGACCGCCTCAGAACACCCAGGCAGTGGGGAAAGATCGAGGCAGGCCGTTTGAGCCAATCCGACCGGTTGCAGGGGCAAGGACCACAGCAGGGGCGCTGATCTGTGCCGAAGGTGGCTGACGCACTCGTGGTAGCGAATCTGGCTTTCGCTCGCGTTGTTCCGGGGTGGGCAAATCGGCTCCGCCGCGGCGTGCCGGCCCGCCGATATCTGCGATAGTCTCGCACACCGACCCACGCGACGATTGAGGCACGCACGATGAGGAAAGGCACGTATCGAGTTGTAACACGGGGCGCCGACGGCGAACTGCGCATCCGCGACTACGACAACGAGGAAGCACTGCTCAAGCGTCACCTGCAGGTCGGCATCGACGATTGCAGCACCGACCTGAGCCTGCGCGGCCTGCCGGTATTCCGCGGGCTGATCGGGCCGATGCCGGAAGCCAGCGACGTCGTGCGCTATGAATCGCCCGAGGTCTTCGAGACCCTCACCAAGGAATGGAGCGCGGCCCGCGCCGCACGCGCACGAGCTCGCTCCCGCGTGCTGAACTAACCGCTCTTTGGGCCGATCCCCAAGTCATTCGTCGCGCCACAGTTCCGAAGCCGCGGGGGAACAACGGGGGTAATTGGGGGCGGTTCTTCGGGCCAATATCCCTACCGCGCGAAGGTACCGGCCGGCGTGCTCGGCGGTTGCGCGGAGCGCTGAGTCGTCGAGGCGTCCGATCCCGCCGAACGCATCGCGGCGGGCGATCACCGGCGCGGGGTTCGGATCGGCAGGCGCGACGGGGGCTGGGGTCCGCACTGCGACGCGCGTGACGATTTCCTGCTCCACGGTTTGCCAGGTCGTGACCGGCGTGCGGACCGTTTGGGTCTGGGGCACGAGGCGACGGCAGGCAACCGGCACCTGCACCTGCTCGGTCCGAGGCTCCCACCGCGTGCGCGGCACATACTCGTAGGCTCGGTAGGGCTCGGCGAAGGGGTTCCAGCGGTTCACCCAGTACGATTCCAGGGCGTATTCGGTGACCGGAACCCATGTGGTGCGAACGGCTTGCCGGTTCTCGGTCGCGACCTGATCGTAGTAGACGGTGCGCGGGGCCTCTTGCCAGGTGGTCTGCGGAACGCGTTGGGTCACGGTTCTGCGCGTTTCGCAATAGGTCACGCCATCCTTCTCGTAGTAACGCACATCTTCGGCCCGCGCGCCCGCAACAGCCAAGGTCCAGACAGCGGCGATCCAGAGGAGACGGTTCATAGGGGACCTCGCGGGTTGGGTCCATGGCGCACCCTCAGGTGCGCGGTTGCTCTTCCTTCCTCATAATCGGTGCCAAGGGCGCACTCGCTCCAATCGGCACTCTTGCAAAACCGCATTCGATCCGAGATGCTGAGTACGCATACCCCGCCGCAACGGAGGGCCCCCGATGGCCATCGACAAGCAACTGCTGAAGATTCTCGTCTGTCCAGAAACTCGTGCACCGCTGCGACTTGCGGACGACTCCCTGGTGAAACGCCTGAATCAAGCCATCGCCCAAGGAAGCCTGAAGAATCGGATTGGCCAGACCGCCAAATCACCCATCGATGGGGGCTTGGTGCAGGAAGATGGGAAGTACTTTTACCCAATCATCGACGGGATACCCGTGCTCTTGACCGACGAATCGATCCCCCTGGAACAGGTGAATTGACCCATGGCCGAGAAAACCCTCTTCCAGCGCATCATCGACCGCGAGATCCCCGCAAAGATCGTGTATGAAGACGAGCTTTGCCTGGCGTTTCGCGACATCCAACCCCAAGCTCCGGTGCACCTGGTCGTGATTCCCAAAAAGCCGATCGCCTCGGTCGACGACGTCGGGCAAGAAGATGAGCGCGTGGTAGGGCATCTCTTCGCGGCCATGAAGAAGATCGCCGAACAGGAGGGCCTGACCAACGGGTATCGAGTGGTCACCAATTGCGGGCCCGACGCCGGACAGGTCGTGATGCACCTGCATTTCCACCTTTTGGGTGGCAGGGGCTTTGGCTGGCCCCCCGGTTAGTGTCGTGGGCACCAGGGTCTCCCCTGCCGGTCTGGCACGAAAGCCCGCGGAGTCCTTGCTCTCGATGCGAGGCCCAGCCAGCCAGTTCGGGGAAGACACGTCGGCAAGGCGCGGCAGCGGTCATGGTTTGGTTCAAAAAGCTTCTCTGCGACGGCGGGGTCGGCTACAATGCGCGCTGAACCTTGCCCGCCAGGGCTTCAGGAGCCGCGATCATGGCTACCCGAAATGGGGTTGCTCATCGCTACCCGCGCCCGGCTCTCGGATCGCACCCGCTACGCTCAGCCTGGTACTCGCCGAGCCGTCGCCGGACTATCTGGTAGCGGGGACCGGCGCGCAGGGGCTGCCGCTGGCCGATCTCGACGAGACGGTTTGGGAGCAGTTGCCTGGGGAGACGATTGCAGAGCTGGCCGAGATTGTGGTTTCGCGCGTCTCGGCGAGTCGCGCGCGGAGGCTGTACCGAGAGCGGCCGTTTCCGCGTCCACCCCAAGGGTTGAAGCTCGAGGATCTCGCGTTGGAGCACCGCACTCGGTTGTGCCTGGCGCGGGAGGGTTTGGATCGGCAGCCCGAGCGGTTGGGGGCGATGACCCTGGGCCAGGTGCTGGCGATTCGCGCGTTCGGCCCCCGTTGCCTGGTCGATCTGCTCAGCGCGGTAGAGGGCGTTCTTTCGCAGGGGAGTGGTCTGGACCGGCGATTGACGCGCGCGGCACAGCGACTGGCGGATCTGCCGGAGGCGGCGCGGGTCGGTAGGGACGATCCGCGATTCGGCCGGACGATTCGCGAGTGGGATATGCGCGCCCGAACGGCCAGGCAAGCAGCCGAAGGGATGGCGGTGCGGAGCCAGGATCCGCCCGATCCCGCCTATGTGGCGACCCAGGTGGAGCAGTTGCTGGCGCGACTGGGAAGCGCGAGTCGTTGCGTCCTGGAGCAGGAGTTGACGGAGATCTTTGCGTCGACGCCGCACCAGCGCAACCGGGAAATCGTGATCGGCTATTACGGCTGGGCCGACGGCGAGAGCCACACGCTGGCCGAGATCGGCGCGCGCTGGGGCATGACTCGGGAGCGAACTCGACAGATCTGCGCGAAGCTAGTGAAACACGCGAGTCCGTCGCAGATTTTCGCGCCGGTGATGGATCGTGTGCTGGAATTTCTTCAGGGGCAATTACCCAGCGCCGTCGGCGCGCTGGAACGGGCGATGCGGGAGGCGGGACTCACGGCCGTGGGGCTGCGTCTGGAAAACGTGGAGGTCGCGGCGAAGCTGTTGGGGCGGAAGCTGCCGCTGGCAACCGTGGCGGCGGGACGAGAGCGGTTGGCAGTGCATTCTTCGCAGCTTGCCGTGCCCGGCGCGGCGATGGTGGCGGCCAAGAAGGAAGTGTACTACCACGGCGCCAGCACGATTGAGCGGATCGTGCAGCTCTTGTCCGGCCGGTTCGGAACCTTGGTCGACGGGGCAATCGTGGCCGAGACCCTGCAGGGCGTCGAAGGATTTTGCTGGCTGGATCGGGCGTCGGGCTGGTTCCGGCTGCGGAGTGTGTCGAAGCACGGATTGCCGATGGTGATCGACAAGGTTCTTGCCGTGGCACCACGGATCCGCTTGTGCGACTTGCAGGGAGCGCTGCATGCGCAACCGGCGGATGTGGAAGACGGCGCCGCCCGAGGCAATGCTCCGCGAATACTGCCGCCAGATGCCGGGCATCCGCGTGGAAGGCGACTGGATCATCTCCGAGACGCCGCACCAATGGGATCAGTCGCTGCGCGGCGTCGAGGCGCAACTGGTGCGGATCCTCCGCCAGCACGGCCCGATCCTCGAACGCGGCGTGCTGGAAGACTTGTGCGTGACCGACGGGATGAACCGTTTCAGCTTCCACGCCTTCTTGGCGAGTTCCCCCGTCATCGCGCAGTACGGCCACAGCGTGTACGGGCTGTTGGGAGCGGAGGTGACTCCGGGGCAGGTGAAATCGATTGTGGCCGGGCGGCGGGCGCAACGCCCGATGATGCGCGTGCTCGACAGCCACGGACGCACTCCGGACGGACGGATCTGGCTCCGTTATCGGCTCTCGAAAGCCGCGAGTAACTACGCGGTGGTGACCGTTCCGGCCGCATTGAAGCGGGTGGTGGCGGGGAAGTTCGATCTGATGGCTCGGGACGGCAGCCGCGTCGGAGTGCTGGCGGCCAAGGATGGCCGCGCGTGGGGGCTGGGATCGTATCTTCGCAAGCGGGGCGCGCAGACCGACGATCGCGTGGTGGTCACCCTGGACTTACAGCGGCGGAAAGCCGTGATTGCCCTGAACGGTGGCGCCGCGCGGAGATCTTGAGGAGTGCAAAGCCATTGTTCCACTGCAGGGCGGGAGAACCGAAGCGGCGGAAACTGCGTAGGAAAGCCTGGTTGCACATCCCCCGCCGGACCCCCGCGCGGACAGCCGGCCCCCCCTCCTCTCACTCTCCTTGCGACGACGAGGCACGCGACTGGTGCATGAAATGGCCATTGTGGATGCCCTGATCGAACAGGTCACCAGCGAGGTCGAGCGCCGCCGGGGCAAAGGGCCGGGTAACGCGGCTGGACCTGGTGATCGGCCGATTGTCGGGCGTGTGCGCCGATTCGATCCGTTTTGCCTTCGAACTGCTTTCGGCCGGTACGGCGTTGGAAGAGGCGCGGCTGGAAATCGACCAACCACCGGCCGTCTGCCGCTGCGGCGCCTGCGGAACGCAGACGGAACTCGAAGATCTCAGCGCGGTATGTCCGAAGTGCGGCAGCGCGGACGTGCGAATCGAGGGCGGGCAGGATTTGCTGCTGCAGTCCATCGAACTGGAGGAGCCGGGAGAGGGCCAATGAAGATCGTCGCGGCGAAGAAGATCCTGAAGGCGAACGACCAACTCGCCGAAGAGAACCGGGCAAAACTCAATGCGTCCGGGGTGTTCGGGGTGAACCTGGTGGGATCGCCCGGCTGCGGCAAGACCACCTTTCTCGAAGCCTTGTTCGCGGCGCTTCAAGGCCGGCTTGCGCCGGCGGTGATCGAAGGGGACATTGCCGGGTCGATCGACGCGGAGCGGATCGACGCCCTCGGGGTGCCCGTCGTGCAGATCAACACCGAGGGAGCGTGCCACCTCGACGCAACGATGATCGCCGCCGCCGCCCAGAACTTCGACTACGGCGCGATCGACGTGCTGATTGTGGAGAACGTGGGCAACCTCGTGTGCACGGCGGGCTTCGACCTCGGCGAGCACTTGCGCATCGTCGTGCTCAGCGTGACCGAAGGGGACGACAAACTCATCAAGTATCCGGCGATTTTCCAGCGGTCGCAGGCGCTGGTGATTACGAAGATCGATCTGTTGGGCCACACGAATTTCAGCCTCGAGCGGGCGATTGCGGGCATGAAACGCCTGGCACCCGAGGCCCCGGTCTTCCAGGTTTCGGCCCTGCGGGGCGAGGGGATGCCCCAGTTGGCCGACTGGCTGGTAGAGCAAGCGCGCGCGGTCGTAGAGCGCTAGCGACGCAAGTCGGGATTCTTTCCTTCGGCTACGCGCGGCGAACCACCGGCGGCCAGCAGTTGTCTTCCACGGACACTCGACCCAGATGGTGGTGAATGCGGTACGCCGCGGGATCGTCGCCCAGTCCCTGGTACTTGACGGTCGGCGTACTGCCGGTCCAGTCGATGCCGTACTCGCCGACCACGATCTCGGTGTCGGGGCCGGGTCGATTGATCGTCACGCAACCGACGACCAGGTAGAGGGTGGGGGTGAGTGGCCGGTAGCGCTCAATCTCGGCCACGGCGAGCCCGGTTTGGAGGCGGGCATTGAGGACAGCCGCCGCGAGCGATTGATGCTCGACGGCCACGGCCGACCGGTCGCGCAGCACGGCCAGTCGGCGCGCGTCGCCGTTGAGCAATAGGGCCTCGATCTGCCGGGCGGCGGGCAGGTCGCGGCCGTCCAGGAGCGCCCCGAGTGTGCCGCAGCAGCGCAGCAAGAGGCCGTAGCGATCGGTCCAGCCGTACTCGGGTCCGTGCGGCGTGCCGCGCACGCCGACGTGCGAGTTGATCTTGAAGACCATAAGCTTAGGCGCGCCGCGCGTCGGGGGCGTGGAGAAGTGTTCGTCGGCAATGCCGACCAGGCCGCGCTCGAAACGGCCGCCAAGGTTCACCGAACGCAAGGGAGCGCGGAAGTTCGGTTTCAGTCCGGGCAGCAGGGCATCGGCGAAGGACTGCTGAAAGGCGTGAACGCACTCCCATTCGGCTTCGTCGGAGCAAGTGATCTGGCAACCGCCGACGACGGAGGCGGGCACTTCCTGCGCCAACTCACGAAGTCGCCAAACGACTTGTACCAGTTCCTCTTCGACTCCGATCGATGCCTGTAATGCATTCATCACAACCGCAATCAGGGCTTTTCCGGAGCGGGATTGTCATCGAAGGGGTTGACGGCGTCGTCGGCCTTCTTGCTCGCCGCGCGCTTGATGGCGGTCGCCGCCTTTCGCGGGGCGGTTTTCTTTTTGACGGCCGTCCCGGCGTCGTCGGCCGGTTCGCCGAACACATCCTCCTCTTTAGGCTTCGCAGGCGCCGTCGCTTTCTTGGAAGTTACGGCCTTTTTCGGAGCCGGGGCGGAGTCAAAGGGATTGGGAGCTTCTTCTTCCGGCTTGCTCGGCGCCGCTTTCTTCGCGGTAACCGCCTTCGGGGGAACCGCCTTCTTCGGAGTCGCCAATCCTTCGGCCGGCTCGGCGGGCTCAACCGCGGGCTTGGGCAGCGCGAGAGGGCGAGCGAAGAAATCGTCCGCAGCGTTGGGAGCCGGCACTTCACCGACGGCCGGCTTCTTCGCCACACCCGGCTTGGCCGGCGGCGAATCGGCGTCGAACGGATTCACATCCGCCGGCGGCATCGGGGCCTTCTCGGCCGGCGCGGCCGGTTTGGCAGGTGAGGCCGGCGCGGCCGGTTCCCCGAACGGATCGACCTCGACCTTCGCGGGAGCACTCGTCGCCTTCTTGGCCGCAGGGGTCTTGGCCGGGACCGTCGTGCTCGCGGCGTCGAAGGGGTTTTCCTCCGCGGCCGGGGCAGGTGCAGCAGGCGTCGCAGCGGGCGTCGCGGGAGGGCCGAAGATCGCGTCGATCGACTCCTTGGGAGCGACGGCGGGCGCGGTGGGTGTAGTCGGGGCAGTACCGGGGGCGACTACCGGCTTGGGCGGCGGACCCTTCTCTCCGAAATCCACGCTCGGGGCTACCGGCAAACCGGCTCCCGGCGCCACGCGCGGTTCGGCCGATTGCAGCACGCGCTGTTCTTCGCGCTTCAGTTCCTCGTAGCGACGACGGCGATACTCTTCGGAACGCTGGTAGGCCAAGCTGCGCGCCTCCGCGCGATATTGTTCGAGCATCATTCGATCGGAGCCCTGCACGCGTTCCAGCGCGCGGCTCACTCCGAACACGCGGTCGGGATTGGCAGCCTCGAGTTGGCTCGCCTTCAGGAAATCCTGCTTGGCCTCGTCCGGACGACCCATTCGCAGGTAGACAAGTCCGCGGAAGTAAAAGGTGCGCGGGTCCGAACCGCCGCCGCTCTGGACGGTGGAATTGAGCAATTCAAACGCGCGAGGGTAATCGGCCGTAAAGTAGGCATGCACTCCGCTTCCGTAAAGCTGGTTTGCCACGGGCGGCATCGGGGCTTGCGCGCCAAGGGTGCGGTACTCACGAGCACAAGTCCCGCGGCCAACACAGCGAGTCTGCGAACCATGACGTTAACTCCTCGAAGCGAAAGCAGTATGTGCGGTAGGGCAGGGCCGGGAGGCCCCGGCGAGCCGCTCCTGCGCGGACGGTTTCCCCCCGGCTTGCGCCGCTGGATTATGGCTCACGGCTGGAGAATCGGCTCAGAATACCCCTCAACTCTAATCACGTCGCCGCGGCTTTGCAAGCAAAGCCAAAGGCCGCGGGGACTTGGAATTCCAGGAGCGCCGCGATTCGGGGTGGGGGAATTCGGGGGCACCCATGGAAACTGCCTGCGGTAGGTCCAAGAAACACAGCAGGGCAGGGCGGCACGAGGCACCCCAAGCCCCGGCTGCACTGCCTGCTGTGGTGTTTGGGCCTCGCGAGAGCGCGTGCAGGGGAAGCCACCCAATTCAGGCGCCTTGACGGAACCGGCCACCCAGCGGCCGAAGGGGGGAAGCGAACCAAACCCCGTGTTCCCGTACAAGGCTTCTTCTTGGGAAACCTCCGCTGACACTGTGTCGGCACTCACCAAGGCGGTGCGATCACCCCGTCGCCCCGCCTCCACCGCGTCGCCCAGGCGAAAGGCAAATCGAAAAACGTCGGGGACAAGGAGACTCGAACCAACCCCGGACTTGCCGGCGTGGTTCGTATCGGTCTCCATGCCGCTGTCGTTCCTCAAGTCTTCTTCCGCAGCCTATTCATCGTAAAACACCTGGTCGGATATTAACGCGAAAATCGGCCGAAACGAGCCTTCCTTCCTGGCCATCTCAGTCTAACACAGGAATGCGGATTGTATCGGTCGCACCGCCCCGAGTTTCCCGGTTTCCGCCGCGTTGACGCCGCCGGGGGCAGGCGCTACACTGGACGGTTTGATGCCCAGGAACCGCCTGGGTAGAGGGGATGCTGCCGTTCGTCGTAGCTGATCGGAGATAGAAGTGGCGATTTCCACCGCGGACCTTGAGCGACTGGCCATCAACACGATTCGCACGCTCTCGATGGACGCGGTGGAGGCGGCCAAGAGCGGCCATCCGGGCACGCCGATGGCTTTGGCCCCGGTGACCTACGTGCTCTACAACGAGGTGCTGCGGTACGATCCGACATCCCCCCTGTGGATGGGAAGAGATCGGTTCATTCTGTCCTGCGGCCACGCCTCGATGTTGCTCTACTCGACGCTGCACCTGGCCGGTGTGAGGCAGGTGGGACCGCAAGGGCAGGTGCTCGACGAGCCCGCCGTTTCGCTGGACGACATACGAAACTTTCGCCAACTCAACAGCCGCTGCCCGGGGCATCCCGAGTATCGGCACACAAGCGGCGTGGAGACGACGACCGGTCCGTTGGGCCAGGGGCTCGGCAACAGCGTGGGGATGGCGATTGCCTCGCGGTGGCTGGCCGCGCGCTACAACCGGCCCGGACTGGAGCTATTCGACTTCAACGTCTATGCGCTGTGCAGCGACGGCGACTTGATGGAAGGCATCAGCGGGGAGGCGGCGTCGCTGGCCGGGCACCTGCATCTCTCGAACCTCTGCTGGATCTACGACGACAACAAGATCACGATCGAAGGACACACGGACCTGGCTTTCAGCGAGGACGTGGCAGTGCGGTTTGCGGGCTATGGGTGGAACGTCGTGGAGATCGACGACGTGAACCACCTCGACGAGCTACGGGCCGCGTTTTCCGTCTTCCAGAACAATCGAGAGCGGCCGACGCTGATCGTGGTTCGTTCGGTGATCGGCTTTGGAGCACCGAACAAGCAGAACACCCACGGCGCCCACGGGGCACCCTTGGGTGAAGAGGAAATCCGACTGGCCAAGGCTGCGTATGGGTGGCCGCAGGACGAACACTTCCGCGTGCCCGACGAGGTTCGTACGCACTTCCATTGCGGCATCGGGATGCGGGGGCGTCAGCTCCGCCAAGCCTGGGAAACTCGCTTCGCCGACTACCGCAAGCAATACCCGGAAGAGTCCCGCGCAACTCGATCTGATCGTCGCGGGGCGAACTACCCGAGGGTTGGGATGCCGATCTGAAGCCTTTTCCGGCCGACGCCAAGGGAATGGCGAGCCGCGTGTCGTCGGGCAAGGCGATCAACGAGCTAGGCAAGAACATTCCCTGGCTGGTAGGAGGTTCGGCGGACCTGGCTCCCTCGAACAATACCCGCCTGACTTTTGACAAGGCGGGAGACTTCTCCGCCACGGATCCGGCGGGGCGCAACTTCCACTTCGGCATCCGCGAGCATGCGATGGGGGCGATTGTCAACGGGATGACGCTGTGCGGCCTTCGTACGTATGCCGGCACGTTCTTCGTGTTCAGCGATTACATGCGTCCGGCGATCCGCCTGGCCGCGATCATGGAATTGCCGGTGCTCTACGTCTTCACCCACGATTCCATCGGTGTCGGCGAGGACGGCCCCACGCACCAGCCGATCGAGCACCTGGCGGCGCTCCGGGCGATGCCGGGCCTGATCGTGATCCGGCCGGCCGACGCCAATGAGGTGATCGAGGCGTACCGCGTAGCGATGACGACCCGGCGAAGCCCCGTGGCCATGATCCTCACGCGGCAGAACCTTCCTACGCTGGACCGTGCCAAGCTGGCATCGGCGTCGGGCGTGCAGAAGGGGGCATACGTGCTGGCCGACGCAGCCGACGGCAAGCCGCAGGTGATCCTGATGGGCACGGGGAGCGAGGTGGCGATCTGCCTGGAGGCGCGGGAGAAGCTGCTGGCCCAAGGAATCGCGGCGCGCGTGGTGAGTATGCCATGTTGGAAGCTCTTCGATGCGCAGCCCGAGGAGTACCGCGACTCGGTGCTGCCGCAAGGACTGCTGCGCCCGCGTGGCGGTGGAGTTGGGGGCCGAGTTTGGCTGGAGCAAGTACCTGGGCGCTGCGGCCGGTTCATTGGCCTAAACCACTTCGGGGCCTCGGCCCCGGTGGGCGTGCTCCTGAAGCATTTCGGCATCACGGCCGACCACGTCGTGGCTCAGGCCAAAGCGGCGATCGATGCGCACGCGTGCCCTCGATAAGACAAGGGAAACCGGCCCCGTCTGAGTGCCTCCGGGTGCGTCGTTGCTTGCCCAGCGCTCGGTAGAGCGCCGCGGTTACAATTCGCCGGGCACGTCGCGCTTCACGTTCCAGCGCTGGCGAAGGCGGACGGAGTCGATGCCCAACTTGCTGCCGGTCGACTCGGCCGCGCCGCCCGAGGCATTCCAGGCGGAGCTTGTGCTTGCCCGGCCGAGAGCCGCCGCTGGCCGAGATTCAGTTCGCGGACCTTGACCTCGGCGCTGTAGAAGTCGACTCGGCTCGCGGACCTCCTGGCCGTCGAGCAGGATGCGGTAGATGCCGTAAGTCGTAGGAATACGTCATGCGCAGGGTGAGCTGGCGGAGTTCTTCCTTCTCGACGGGGAACTCGAACTTCGATCCAGGTCGCCCTTGCCCTGGGTGTTGTCGAAGAAGAGCTGCCCGTCGCCGGTCCAGTGGTAGCCCTTTTGCAGGCGTCAGGGTCGCCTTGGCTCTTGGCGGCCGTCTTGAGGAGTTGCTTGCCTTCGACGATGAGATCGAGGTTGGGCAGCCTTCGCTCGGCGGCCGAGGGGAGCGTGGCGAAGCGCTTGGGCTGGCCGACCTGGTACCAGAAGGCCACGGTGGCGTAGTCGTCGTTCCGCTCGACGAGCCCGCGGTGCACGCCCGGCTTCAACTCGTCCTCGGAGATCCAGCCGGTGTTTTCGATCTCGACGCGGAGCGACTTGTTGAAGCGGACCGGGTCGGGCATGTGCCAGCGGTAGACGGTGGTCCGCCAGCCGACCATGCCCCATTCGCCTTCGAGGATCGGCACGCCGAAATAGGGGAACGTGCCCACGCCCATGCCCCAGGCGTTGCACACGTAGTCCTCGGTGCCGGTGCCCCAGAGGCTCGGGGTCTTCTCGCCGTCGATGGTAGAACTTCTCGTCGCCTTCGCCGAACCACTCGGGGCTGCGGGCCCGGCCGCTGAGGACGGTGCCCACGTAGTGGCCGCGGCCCTCGGCGTCGAGAATCAGGTAGTCGCGGCCCGACTGCAGCGGGAAATTCCTGGCGGTACTGGGCGCAGAAGTAGGGCGTTTCGCGGCGGCAGCGAGACTTCGCGGAGGTAATCGATCTGGTAGTAGAACGAGTCGAGCGGCTTGTCGCTCTGGTTCTCGATCTCGATCCGCGCCGACTTGAGGAAGGGCATGGGCCAGTAGCAGTTGTAGGCGTCGCCCCCTTCGACGATGACGGGGGCCGAATTCACCTCGGCCCGCTGGCCGAAGCCCGGCGGCGAAGAAATCGCCCACGGGCGACTCGACGGCCGGCTCGCGGCGCCGTCCCAGTACATGCGCAGCACGAGTTCGGAGTGGTCGGGGTTGCCGTCCTTCCCAGCCAGCCCGGCGCCGGCTCGGGAAAGGTCAGCCAGATGTGCTGGATCGTGGCGGGGCCCTCGATGTC
Source organism: Pirellulales bacterium (assembly GCA_963736495.1). Taxonomy (GTDB): domain Bacteria; phylum Planctomycetota; class Planctomycetia; order Pirellulales; family Thermoguttaceae; genus CAVTPL01. Next base: position 1,027,423 of record CAVTPL010000007.1, read on the forward strand.
GGCGAGCACCAGCTTCTGGCCGGCTCGAGCTTCCGGTTGTCGCGATTGCTGGACCGCGTCGGCGCGGCGGACGAGACGCGGGCCGAGCGGCCGGGCCGCAAGCCGGTCAGGTGGCCCAAGGGGCCGCCGGCGCCGGGGAGGGAAATCGCCGGATCGATCGAGGGTCGCTCCTCCTTGGCCGACTTGCCCGCCGAGATTCCGATCCAAAACACGGCCAACATCGCCATTCCGGCCGCCAGGCCGAGCCCGAAGTAGCGCATCGCTTGTCTCCACCCACCGCCATTGGCTTGACTTGGAAAGCGCGCTTTGCCCATGCTAACGGGACGCTGGGGCGGTGGGTATAACGAACAGGCGTTCACCATCGCGCCCGTACGGCGACGTACGCCGGGGTCGCCTGGAGTTGAGCTGCCTGGAATTGAGTCGCCTGGAGTTGAAAGGAACATGCTCGTGAAACCGCTCGCCTGGAGTTGCCTCGTCGCCATGCTGGGATCGTCGGCAGTTGCCGCTGCCGCGGAGAAAACGCCGGCCGTCCAAGAGGCCGCGGTGAAGATGACCTACGCCGAGGCAAAGCAGAAGCTGATGCCCCGCCAGTTGCCGGCGTTCTGGATCGGCTCGATCGACGACCTGGCCCAGCGGTGGTCGAGGCTCAAGGTGGGCCAGGTACGCCAAATCGCGGCGCAGCCCCGGGGGCCGGTCGATCGACCTGGTCTCTTTCGGCGAGCGCGAGCCGGCCAAGCAGGCGCCCAACTTCAACTCGGCGATCGGCGGGCTCGACCCGGCAGCCTACCGCGACAAAGCCGCGCGTCAAAGGCCGGTGGTGTATTTCGTCGGGCCGGTGCACGGGCATGAAGTGGAAGGATTGACCGGTTTGGTGAACTTGATCGAGGTCATGGAGCATGGCCGCGATTTGCGGGGAAAACCTCAGCCGGCGCTCGCGGAACTCGGCAAACGATGCCGGCTGTTGATCGTGCCCGCCGGCAATCCCGACGGCACCGCCCGCTTTGAGCCTCGGGCGATCCACGGCATGGGATTGGACGTCTTCCAGTTCTGGGCCATGGGGACGTGGGCGGACGATTCGATCGCCTTCTGGCCGGGGTCGAAGCGGCAGCATCCGCGCCTCGGCCCGGAGATCGGCTGGATGGGGTGCTACTTCAACGACAAAGGGGTGAACCCGATGCACGACGAGTTCTTCGCCCCCATGAGCACCGAGGCGCCGGCGATCATTCGCGTGGCGATGGAAGAAGCGCCGGACCTGGCCGTTTCGCTCCACAGTCACGGGTCGAAGCCGGCGGTGCTGCGGCCGGCCTACGTGCCGGTGGAGGTGCAGACCCAGGTCAAGGCGCTCAGCGAAGGGGTGTATCGGCTGCTGGCCGAGCGCAAACTGCCGCATGGATCCCCTCCTGCCGTCGGCCCGGACGAAGGGCGCGTGCCGCCGCCGTTCAATCTGATTAGCGCACTGTATCATGTGAGCGGGGCCACGCCGTTCACCTTCGAGTGCCCGCACGGCGTAGCCGAGCCGAAGATGTGCCAGGTGACGCTCGAGGAGATTCTCGATATCCAACTCGGACTCTATGAGGCGATGCTGCGGTTCGCCTTGGAGCGGCAGAAGTAGAACGAGGCCCCGCGGGTCCATGGTTCGCCCCAACGGCACCGGGCGGGCACGCGGCGCCAGGCCAAGAACGTGAACGGGTCTCCTTCCGCCCCGCGAAGCGGCGCGAGAGGCGGCAAAAAACAACTTTCATAAGATCAGGAGCGAACGAGATGCACCACGCACAACGAGCCGGTCTTGCAGCGTTGGCCTTTTCGGCCTGGATGATCGCCGCGGCGGCCGGCGCCGCAGCCCAGACGCAGGATAAATCGCCGGTGGACGAGTTGCCGCCGCACATCCGCCGCGTCACCTGGTTCGGCGAGCGAGCCGATTGGTCGCACGACGGCAAGCGGATCCTTTTCCTCTCCAAGACCTTTGGCGACGCCTACGAGGTGGAGTTGGCCACGGGAATCATCCGGCCGGTGACGCACTCAGCTATTTCCACGACGGTTACAGCCGGGCCCTGTACCTGGCCAACGGCGACATCCTTCTGTCCGGGCGCGCGAAAGTTCGACGCCGAAAAGCCTTGGGAAAGCCGCAGCGAGCAAGAATGCCGAGCTTTGGGTGTTGAAGAAGGACCTTTCCGGCCCGCCGGTGCCCCTGGGCGAGCGGTGCAGCGAAGGGCCCGGCGGTCTCGCGCACGCGAATGCGCATTGCCTGGACGCAAGGACAACGCCATGTATCTGGGCGACATCGTCGAGGAAGGACGGCCAGCCGAAGATCGCCGGGCGGAAGAAGGTCCTCGACGCCAAGGACCTGCCCTTCAAGTGCAGCGTGGAGACGCAGAACTTTCGCCCGCCCGAGGAAAAAGAGCTGACCTTCAGTGCCTACGGCTACCAGGGGACCGAAGTGATGGGAGTGAACCTCGAGACGGGCAAGGTGGTGAACTACTCCAAGGCCCCCGGCCAGTACGACGAGCCGGAGGGGATCTTCCCCGACGGCAAGCACACGCTTGTCGAGTGCGACCACCACAACCCGGCGGGGTCGCACCACATCGATCTCTACAAGCTCGCCCTCGACGGCTCGGGGCAAAGCGAGCGGCTCACCTTGTTCAACGACTATCCGGGCTAGAAGGCCTCGAACCCGGTCGTGAGCGACGACGGCCGCTTTATCGCATTTCAGTTTGCGCGGGAGAAGGACGTGGCCGGCGTTGGCCGCGGAATCCTCGTGTTCGACCTGAAGAAGTACGCGGAGGGAAAGGGGCGTACGACGCGAGGAGTCAGGGAATCTCGCGGATCGCTCCGGAGCGGAGCTCGAAGAGGCGGTCGGCCAGGCGCTCGGCCTCGGAGCGGTTGTGCGTGACGTGGAGCACGGTGACGGCCGTCTGGCGGCGGACGGACAGCGAGCAGGTCGTACATTTCGGCCGCGGGTGTCGTCGTCCAGGGCGCTCAAGGGCTCGTCGAGCAGGAGCACGCCGGGCCGCATGGCCAGGGCCCGGCCCAGGGCCACGCGTTGGGCTTCGCCGCCGCTGAGCCCGGCGGGCCGGCGGTCGAGCAGGTGGCCGATCGGCGAGCAATTCGGCCAGTTCGTCGACGCGCGCGCTCGATCATCGCGCGGCTCCAGCGGCGAATCACCAGGGCAAACGCCAGGTGCTCGCGCACGGTCAGCGCGCGAGAACAGGCTGGCGTCCTGCGGCACGTAGCCCACGCCGCGCGCGGCGGGCTTCAGCCGGTCACGTCGCGGCCCATCAGGCGGATCGTGCCGCGCGGCAACGCGGCGCAGGCCGCAGATCGCCTCCAGGAGCGTGGTCTTGCCGCTGCCGGTCTTGCCCATCAGCACGGCGTATTGGCCCGGCGGCGACCTCCAGCGAGACTCCGCGGAGGGAGAAGGCTGCCTTGGCGGATGGCGACGTCGCAATGCGAGATCATCGATCGTCGCTCAAATCAGCCCGGTGCCGCGCAGGCCGAACACGCGGGCCAGCGATCAGCACCACCAGCGCGGCCACGACCATCACCAGCGACACGGCCGCCGCGGCCTCGATGTTGCCGACGCTCAGCTCGAGGAACACGCGTGGTGGGCAGCACCTCGGTGCGCATCCGCGTGGCGCCGGAGAAGACGAGGATCGGGCCGAACTCGCCCAGCGAGCGGGCCCAGGCCAGCGTGGCGGCGGTGAGCATCGCCGCGCCGGGCCTCGGGGAAGACGACCATCCAGAAGGCCTGGGCTCGGCGTGCAACCCAGCGTCAGGGCCACCTGCTCCGAGCGCGGGCTGATCTGGTCGAACGTGACGCGCATCGTCCGCACGGCGAACGCGCAGGCCACGGTGAACTGGGCCAGGATCACGCTGGGCACGGCGAAGGTGACGGGCACCACGCGCTCGACGGCCCGGCCCAGCGGCGTCTGGAAGAGGATCAACAGCGCCAGCCCGATCACCAGCGGCGGCAGCACGATGGGGATGTCGAGCACGGCGTCGACCAGGCTCTTGCCGGGGAAGCGGAACCGCGAGAGCACGTAGCCGGCCGGGAATCGCCGACCCACAGCGACGCAGCGTCGAGAGCGTGCAGGAGATCATGCTCAGCCGGAAGGCGTAGCGGATTTCCTCGCTCTGGCCAGCGCGCGGGCCAGATCGTCCCAGCGAGGTGAACGAGGCCAGGGCCACCAGCAGGCCGACGATCAGCAGCACGTACGAGGCCAGCAGCCCGCCCAGGCCGGCCAGGAACAGGCCGTCGCACTGGCGCGGCGCGACGCGGCGGCCCGGCGCAGGGCCGGCGGCGTGCGATCGAGGGCGTCGCGCTGAGCGGCTCATGGCGCTGGGTCCTCGGCCACCCACTGGAACCCCGACGTCGAGGAAGTGCTCCTTCGACTCGGGCGCGAGGATCGCCTCGAGCAGGCGCCGCATCAGGTACTTGTGCTGCGAGTCCTTGGCCACGGCGTAGGGCTGCATGGCGATCGCCTCGGGCAGGTTCATCTCGACGATCTGCCACGTACTTGGTCGGCTTCGCCCGGGCGCTGAGGACGTTGCTGCGATAGACGACCGCCACGTCCAGGGCCCCGGCGCGCAACTGGTTGACCAGCATGTGGCCGGCGTCGGTGTGCACGATCGGGCTGGCTGCGCTTGGCGGCGTAGACCTTCTCGTGCAGACCGAGCTTCTTGAGCAGGTCGTCGGTCAGGGCGCCCAGGGCCGAGTTGACTGCGGATGCGCCAGGCCGACGCGCAGCTCGGGCCGGGTCAGGTCCTGCGATCGACTTGACCTGCCTTGGGATTCCCCTTGGCCACGGCCAGCACCATGTCGTTGCGGGAGATCGGTTCGCGCGGCCTCGAACCACTGCTGGACCTGGTTCATGAACGAGACGTCGCAGGCGAAATAGGCGTCGGGGAACTGCGTGGCGATCGGGTTCCGCCTGCTCTTCATGGCCTTCATCTGCGCCACGTGGATGCCGCAGCCGGCGTAGATCGTGTTGATCTCCACCCCTTCGCGCTGCCTGGAAACGCTTGACCAGGTCGTCGATCGCCGGCTTGAGCATGGCCCCCGACATGAGCATCAGCTGCGGCCGGTCTTCCCACACGTCGGCGTCGGCGCATCGGCTGCGAGGAAGTGCTTCTGGAACACCGGCTGGCCGCGGTCGCGGGCCGTGAGGTAGCGGGCGAAGTGCAAGCGCGGCGGTCGGACGCGGCGAGCCGGCGACCACGCCCACCGTGACCTGCTCGGCCGGCTGCTCTTGGAACCCGGCGGACTTCGACGAATTCGACGCCGAACTGCCGGGCGGTGGCGTCCCACACGATCGCCGCGTCGGCCGCGCCGATCTTGACCGCCTGGGCCGCCTCGTTCACCGTGCCCACCAGCGACACCTTGCGCGCTGGGGCTGCGCATCCGCGCACTCAACGGCGTCCCACCGGCCGCTGCTCGCCAGGGCCTGCTGCGCGGCCTTGCCCACCGCCGCCAGCTCGGGATTGGGCAGCACCACGGCCACTTCCGGCCGGAGCAGGTCGGCCACGCCGGGAATCTTCACGGCGGATTGCCGGACGCACGGCGATCACCAGATGCTGGCGGGCCACGGGCAGGATCTCGGCCACCAGCCCCAGACGCCGGGCCTCGCGCGACGTACGACTCCTCGCCGGCCAGGAACAGATCGGCGCGGTCGGGCGACACGCGGATCTTGCTCAACAGCGCGCCGGAGCCGTCAGGCTCGATCCGCACTTGCACGCCGTACTCCTCTTCGTATTGCCGACAGAATCTCCTCGACCGGCTTGAGCAGCCCGGCGGCACAGAAGAGCATCAACTCGCCCGAGTCGGAGCGTTGGGCGGCGGGCTTGACGAGCAGGGCCACCAGGGCGGCCGCCAGAGCCAACGAGCCGGCGAGGGCCAGCCAGGGCTTAGCCACCATGCCGCAACGGTTCGGAGATCGCATGTTCGTGCTCATCGATCAACAGTGGCTGTGGCCATAGCGGGGACAGCCGCGCACCGGAAATGGCGCGGCCGGTCCTCCCAAGTCGTTTCCGAGAGGCAACTGCCGCTTCCCGCTTTCGCGGCCGGTCGGCCTGGTGAATGGGCCATGCAGGGCTCAACGGGCAAGCCAGGACTCATCCATCATTGTCCCTCTGCGATGGGGGAGGTGCAAGAGGCAAGATGGGCTGCCTTCCGGCCGGGCAATTCGGCACGGCCGGGAAAACCCGTGGGGGAGGGAATTTTTTGACCTCTCTGCGAGCGCAGACCTATATTTTCATTGGCCGTCGCAGCGAGCGAGCTTCGGGCAGGAGCCGCTTCCGCCGATTCGCTTTTCTTTCGCCACGGTTGTCCCCAATGAACGCGTGGGGCGTCGCCGCGCGCATCGCTGCGCCGCCTGCTCGATCCCTTCTCGTCCGCTCGTCGTATTCCCGGGAGAGTGCCCATGAGGACCACGGTTCTGGCCCCCCCTTCGCCTTCGGAGGGAATCACCGCGCCGGAAGAAGACGTGCGGAGCCAGGTGTGGTCGCTCTTGGCCGCGCTGTATCCGCGGGGAAACGTGGTCGAGCGACGACGCGACAGTCGCTATCCCTTCCCTACCTGGTGTATCTCACGCCGGTCGGCGACGACGGGGTGACGCCCGTGCGGCGACGGATTCGTGGTCGTGGGCAAGCACATTTCCCAGAGCGCGGGCTGGGCTTCTACCATCCCAAGCCGCTGCCGTATCGCCGCATGATCGCCTCGCTGGAAAGCGGCGCACGGCCAATGGACCGGCTTCCTCATCGACTTGAACTGGTGCCGATTCACGCGTCACGGCTGGTACGAAAGCGGCGGCCATTTCCTGGAGGCCGTTGCTCTCGCCGATCGGCGGCGCCGAAGGTTGACCGCGGCCCTTCGGCCCCCGGGAAGAATTCTGTGGATCAGGAGTCGGCGTCCAACGCGGGCGGGCACGCACCGGGTTCTCGCCGCGGTTCAGGGCGTCGCCGATTCGGCGGGCCAGCGCGCTGGCCCGAGAGCGCTCCGATTCCACCCGGCAATGCCAGCTTCCAATTCGGCCGTTGGAACTGGTGCCGGGGATGTTCGGCCTTTCGGGCACGGCCAGAGCATCATCGAGGGTAGCCAGAAGGACGAGCGAGGGCGCCCGGGCGAGGGCTTGATAGGCGCACGCACGACGGCCTCGTCGACCGCGAGGCTCTTGGATACGTCGGCCACGCGCACGAAGTGCCGGCGGAGTTTGCTCATCGCCTGCTCGGCGTACAGTCCGACCCGCGCGCTGCTCGTCGAGGTCGTGCCCGTCCACAGGCCGGCGACGGTGGGAAGGTCGTGGGTGGTTACCGCGGCCAGGGCGAGACGCGGGTACTCGGCCGGCGGTCCCTCCTCGAACCAGAGCAGCCGGTAGGATAGGATGCGGTGGTCGGCCAGCTTGCTCGCGCACGCCGCGGTTCGACGGTGCCGAGGTCCTCGCCGACGACGAGCGCGCCGGCGCGCTGGCTCTCCAGGGCGGCGATGGCGAGCAGCTCGTCGGCACGGATAGTAGACGTAGGCGCCGTCGGCGGGGCGGCATGCCCTCGCGGGATCCAGAAGAGCCGGAACAGCCCCATCACGTGATCGATTCTCAGCCCGCCGGCGTGGCGCAGGCTGGCCCGCAGGGTGCGCACGAAGGGCTCGTAGCCCGCCTCTCGCAGCCGGTGCGGGATGAAGGGCGGGAGACCCCAGTTCTGTCCGTCGGACTGAAAATATCCGGAGGCGCGCCGCACGGTGCAGCCCGAGGCGAGCAAATCCTGCCAGATCCAACTGTCCGCCCCGCCCGGATCGACGCCGATCGGCAAGTCCTGCACGAGGGGAATCGCACGCGACAGCGCGGGCCAACTGGCGGTCGAGTAGCCATTGGAGCCAGCGGTGATAGTCGACAGCGCACGGATGCGCAGCGCGGCGCCGCCTGTACGGCTTGGCTTGCGCAGGAACGAAGCTCCCCGGGCCACTGCCGCCAGTCGCCGCCGTGTCGCTCGGCCAACATACAGTAGGTGGCGAAATCGGTGAGCTCCTGGCCGCGCACGGCACAGTAGGCGTCGAACTCGGGGTCATGGGTAAATTGCTCCCAGATCCGCCGCAATGCCTCCCGTTTCAGCCGCATGATCGGATCGCGCTCGATCTGGCGAACGGCGTTCAAGGCCCGGCCCGCGGCCGCCAGACCGTCCAACTCGGCGCCCAGGGCTCCAGCCCCGGGAACCTCCTCGACGCAGAGGTAGAGCGGGTTGGCAAATCGACGGCTGCTGGGGTAGTAGGGACTGGGCTCGACGGGACCGACGGGCGACACCGCGCCGAGGGGATTGATGAGCAGCAGCCCGGCACCCAAGCCGGCCGACCACTCGCCTAAGGCGCGGAGGTCGGCCAGATCGCCGATGCCCCAACTGCCCCGGGATCGCGCGGCATAGAGCTGGGCCGACCAACCCCAGGTAGGCTTGGGTTCGAGGCACTGGCAAGGAGCGGCGATGATGCGAGTCGAGCCGGTGCCTCGGCGCGGCCGGAACTGGTGGTATCCATAGGGAAGGTCCGGCGGAAGGCGATCTTCGACGGAGACCAGGCTGCCATCTTCGAGCTGCAGTTCGCCGGGCTGCGGCCAAGGCATGGGAAAAGCCGGACAAACGACGTGCACCGGCGGAGCCGCGGGGGGTGCAACCGCGTCGAAGACTCCCATCGAGGTGAGAATGGCGCGGTGAGTCTCGGGGCGCGATCGTATGCCAACGGTACTCGGCATCTTCGTAGCCGTTGTCCACTCCCCACGGATCGGTCGTGATCTTATCGGAAGCCAAACGGTGAACCCTCGGGAATGATCCGACGCACGATGGGACTGCCGCCGAGCACTCTTCAGGGCCGGCACGCGTTGGGACCGCAACGGGGCGCGCGGGCCGCTAGCGAGCAAGCGTCATGCCTCACGGAGCGGAAAAATCGTACGCGCCGGGGGCCCGCGTCCCGCGGAAAACCACGGCGCGAACATGGCGACGGCAAACCGTTCCCCGGCATTGTTTTCCGCACCGACCGTACGTGGCGGGCCAGGACGGGCCGCGTCCTGCCAGCATGCGTCGGCCGGAAAGTGTCCACTCGGGCCGGGCTCACGCCAGAACTGCACGGCAGCGCGGGCCAACCCGCCAACTTGCGTCGCCGCTTCCCGACCCGGCCCTATAATATGGTTCCCACCCCAGTCAAGGCAATCGCCGCGCGGACCGAAGGACCGTATGAGCTACGTAGAACCTGCCTCATCGACCTCTCCGGCTGGACAGCAACCGCACCGGGCGTTGAACTATCACCTCTCCTGGGAGGAAAAGGCGCGCGCCGATCCCTCGGTGCTTGTGACGCACGAGTGGCTGGTCACCAACGGATTGGGCGGATACGCGTCGGGCACGATCGCCGGCATCCCCACGCGACGCTACCACGGACTGCTGATCGCGGCGTTGCCCGTGCCGCTGGGTCGCACCATGCTCTTGAATCACGTCGTCGAGGAGTTTCGGCTCCCGGGAGGCCGGGTGCTGTCGCTGGACGGGTGTGCGCACATTCGGATGGAACGTACGAGTTCCAAGGAACGGCAATTCTGAAGGATTTTCGCCTCGAAGCTGGGCTTCCCGTCTGGCGCTACACGCTGGAAGGTTTCGAATTGGAGAAACGGATCCTCATGCCGCACCGGCAGAACACGACGTACGTGCACTACCGGCTGATCTCGGGGCCGGGCAACGTGCGGCTGCGCGTTCGTCCTTCGGTGCATTTTCGGCCGCACGAGTTCGCGGTCGCCCCGGCGGCGTCTCCCGCCTGCACGGTCGTGTCGACCGAACAGGGAATCGAAATCCAGCGCGGCGATTTTCCTCCGCTTCGCATCCGCTTGGCCAACGAGACCGGGGCAATGGTCCTGCAGGGAGGTCGACTGCGAGAGATTTTCTACCCCGTGGAGCGTGCCCGAGGTTACGACTTCAAGGGAACGCTCTGGAGTCCGGGCTACTTCCGTGCGGACATAGGTCCCGGGGGTGAGGCGGCCCTGGTGGCGAGCACGGAATCGTGGACCACCCTGGGAACGATTCCCGCCGAGGAAGCAATGCGATCCGAGTCGGAGCGCCGCGAGCGGTTGCTCGCGGCCGCGCCCGCGCCGCGCAGGCGTCGATGCCCGCACAGCTCGTATTGGCGGCCGACCAGTTCATCATTACGTCCCGCCACGCGCCTCGCCGACGCTGCGCGATGCCACGCTGCGGGCGACGAGGTGCGCACGCATCATCGCCGGCTACCACTGGTTCACCGATTGGGGCCGCGACACGATGATCAGCCTCGAAGGGCTGACGCTCGTACACCGGCCGGCACGCCGAGGCCGGCTACATCCTGCGCACCTTCGCCCACTACGTCCGCGACGGCCTGATCCCCAACCTGTTTCCCGAGGGCGAGCAGCGAGGGCCTCTACCACACGGCCGACGCCACGCTCTGGTTCTTCCACGCCACTCGACCGCTACCTGCAGGCCACCGGCGATCGCGCGACGCTGCGAGCAGCTGCTGCCGACGCTCTCGAGGCATCGTCGAGCACCACCTCCACGGCACGCGCTTCGGCATCGGCGTCGATCCGGCGCGACGGCCTGCTGCGCCAGGGGCGAGCAGGGCTACCAGCTCACCTGGATGGACGCCAAGGTGGGCGACTGGGTGGTCACGCCCGCGCCGCGGCAAGGCGGTCGAGATCAACGCCCTCTGGTACAACGCCCTGCGGCTGCTGGAGTCGTGGATCGCGAGCAATCGCACGGCAGTGCCGCGGCACAGTCGCATGCCGATCGCGCGGCACTGGTGCGGCGATCGTTCAACGAGCGCTTCTGGTACGCCGGCCGGCGGCTACCTGTACGACGTCGTCGACGGCGAGAACGGCGACGATCCCTCGCTGCGGCCCAACCAGATCTTCGCCATCTCGCTGCCCCACCCGGTGCTCGATCGACACCGCTGGCAGCCGGTGCTCACGCAAGTGGTCGAGCGCCTGCTGACGCCCGTGGGCCTGCGCTCGCTGGCCCCGGGCCATCCCGATTACAAAGCCACAGTACGACGGCGACCTGCGCGCCCGCGACGCCGCCTATCATCAGGGAACGGTCTGGGGCTGGCTGATCGGTCCCTTCATCGACGCCTGGCTCAAGGTCCATCCCGAGGACCTGTCGACCGCACGCGACTTCCTCGACGGCTTCGAGCCGCACCTGAGCGAGGCCTGCATCGGCTCGATCAGCGAGATCTTCGACGCCGAAGCGCCCTACACGCCCCGCGGCTGCATCGCCCAGGCCTGGAGCGTGGCCGAAGTGCTCCGCGCTGGGTCAAGACACACCGAGAACCGTAAACCCCACCCGCGAGCGCCGCGCCTCCTTTCCCGCGATCCGTTCACGGCAGCCGTGGAGGGGACGTGTCGCCAGCGGTGGAGCGTGGTACAAGTACTCAATCCCGCCGAAGGGGCGCGGCCTGCGACATCCATCCGAAAAGAAAGCCCTACAATGCTCACACGCTTTCGACGAGCGGCACGCGCGCTGGCCGGCCTCCGCGCATGGCCCGATCCCACCCTCCCAACTCCCAAGGACTTGGAGCAGCAAGTCTATTCGGCCCTGATCGAGCCGGGCGACTGCATTTACGACGTCGGGGCAAACGTCGGCGACGTCGCCCTGTATCTGGCCCGGCGCGGGGTTGCACGGCACCGTCTATGCCTTCGAGCCCGTGGCCTCCAGCTTTCGGAAACTTTGCCGCGCGGTTCAAGACGACGACCACGAGAAGGCGCCGGTGATCCCGCTGCTTTTGGGTCTCTCCGACCGGCAAGGTACGGCCACAATCGCCTTTCCCCAAGGAGAATGCGGATATGCGAGCCTTGCCAGGATCAACGCGTGGTCCCATGTCAGCCGTGCCTCCGTCGAGGAGCACACCTGTGCGCTGATGCCGCTGGACGCCGTGGTGGAACAGTGGAAACTGCTGCCGCCGCAATTGCTGAAAGTTGACGTTGAGGGGGCGGAATTGCCCGTCTTTCGCGGCGCGTGTGAAGTGCTGCGGAAAGCACGTCCCTTGATCCTCGCCGAGATCTTGCGCACCTGGGAGGTCCATTTCGGCTACGGTCCGGCCGACGTCCTCGGCTTCCTCAAGGAACTGGGCTACCGTTTCCTCTTCATCTGCCCGGAAGGACTGGTCGAGCACGAGCCCACCGCCCAGCAGCCGTTCCCGCCGCCTTTCGTGCGCGGCTACAACGTCGTCGCCTACCAGGAGGATCTGCACCCTGCGGCCGTCCAACGGCTTGCCCCACTGCGTTTCGGGAGCCCCGGAGTCTTGCCCATGCAGCCGGCGCCCGTGCCCAACGCGATCGGGGCGGTTTCGTAAGCCGAGTGGACTCTTGGCCAGTCTTTTTGCTCACCGGCCGGGTGGCGTGGGCTCGCCCTGGAATGTACTCTGGATAGGGTCCCAACTGCTCCCCAAGTCAAGCCGAGAGGAAATCGCGATGGTCAACAAGCGTTCGCCGAAATGCGATCTGGTGCTGGTCTTCACCGGGATGATTCTCTCCGGCCTCTTGGTCCAGCCTTCTCCGGGCGGCGAGCCGGTGCGAGTCGTTCCGCTTTCCAGCCTGGACCTGAGCAAGGTTCCCCAGGGTTGGGGCAAGGCACAAGCGAATCGGGCCGTGACCCAGAAGCCGATGTCCATCGCCGGGCAGCGTTTCGCCAGCGGAGTGGGCACGCATGCCCGGAGCGTATTGATCGTCGATCTCGGCGGGCGCGCGACGCGATTCCGCGCGGTCTGCGGAGTGGACGACAACGCGGGGCGAGGCAAAGGCAGCGTTCGCTTCCGCGTGGTCGCCGACGGGAAGAAAATCTGGGAAAGCCCGGTCATGCGAAGTGGAGACGCGGGACAGCGCGTGGACCTGGCGGTGCCCGGCGTGGTCACGTTGATCCTCATCGCGGCGGACGCCGGCGACGGTACCGAGGGCGATCACGCGGATTGGGCTGCCGCGGAGGTCGAGATCGCCGGAGAGGGGCCGCGGTTGGTCGCCGCGCCCCCGGAGCAACCCGTGATCCTCACCCCCGCACCGCGGGCCGAGCCGCGAATCAACGGCCCAAAGGTCTACGGCTGCCGGCCGGGCAGTCCTTTCCTCTACCGCATCCCCGCCACCGGCGAGCGGCCGATGCAATTCGCGGTCGAGTCGCTGCCCCCGGGGCTTGCGCTCGATGCAACGACCGGCATTCTCACCGGCGTGCTGGCAAGCCGCGGGGCAACACCGGATCACGCTGGTTGCGAGCAATGCCCGCGGCAAAGACTCTCGTCCGCTGTCGATCATCTGTCGGCGACACGCTGGCGCTCACGCCGCCGATGGGTTGGAACCACTGGTACACGCATTACGATCGCGATCACCGACAAGCTGATGCGCGACGCGGCCGACGTGATGGTCGCAAGCGGCATGGCCGACGTGGGCTACCAGTACGTGAACATCGACGACTGCTGGATGAACGCCCCGAAGAACAAGCGATCCGCTGCGCGTCGGACCGCTCCGCGACGCCCAGGGCAACATCCTCCGCAACAAGCACTTCCCCGACATGAAGGCCCTGACCGACTACATCCACGCCAAGGGGCTGAAGGCGGGCATCTACACCTCGCCCGGACCGTTCACCTGCGCAGGCTTCGCCGGCAGCTACGGCCACGAGGCCCAGGACGCGCGGCAGTTCGCCGACTGGGGCTTTGATTTCCTCAAGTACGACTGGTGCTCCTACGGGCAGATCGTCAAAGGGCAAGTCGGGACCGGAGCGTTCTGAAGAAGCCGTACCGCCTGATGGGCGACTTGCTGCAAGCAGCAGAACCGCGACATTGTCTACAACCTCTGCCAGTACGGAATGGGCGACGTCTGGAAGTGGGGCGAGGAGGTGGGTGGCCACTCCTGGCGCACCGGCGGCGATCTGGGCTTCGAGCTGAACCGCATCTTCGAGATCGCGTTGAAGAACGTGGAGCATCCGCGAGTACAACAAACCCGGGGCGTGGAACGATCCGGATTACATCCAGATCGGCTACATCGGCACCGCGCACGGCATGGGCGAGCCGAAGCCCTGCGCGATGACGCCCACCGAGCAATACGCCTTCATGTCGCTTTGGTCGCTCTTGGCCGCGCCGCTCATTCTACAGCGGCGACATGAACCGGCTCGATCCATTCACGGTCAATGTGTTGTGCAACCCGGATGTGATCGAAATCAACCAGGACGCGCGAGGCCAGTGTGCCGCGCACCGCGGAACTCGGCGAGGAGACGTTCGTGCTCGTGAAGGAACTGGAAGACGGGAGCCGGGCCGTGGGACTGTGCAATCGCGGCGAGTGCGAGGAAGAGGTCGTGGCAAACTGGAAGGCCCTGGGAGTAACCGGCCGCCAGCGCAGTGCGCGACGTATGGCGACAGAAGGATCTCGGCACGGTCGAGGGACAGTTCCGGCGCGCGTGCCGCGGCACGGCGTCGTGCTGATCCGGCTCTTTGCAGCCCCGTAATCCCCGCGACGCGCGGCTTGCCGCCGTGGTTTTCGGATAGGTTAGGGTTTCGGCTCGCCTTGCGCGGGTTCGCGGGGGCGATCGGCAGGCAGCCGGGAAGGCCCGGGGGATGAATCGGTGCGCGCACGGAGACCAGGGGGACCTCCCGAGGGACCTGGAGGTTCGCGCTCGGGGCCGCGCTCCGGCGGCTTCTCACGCCCCTCGCGGCGATTCCCGTGCTCGGAGCCGTCGGCTGCGGAACCTTCACGACCCTCGGCGCCACCCTGGCCCTTGGAGAACTTCCAGTGTCCGTACCGCCGCCATAGGACGCGTTGCATCTCATCCGAGGGAAGTTTGAGCAATTCGTCGCGCTGCTGCGCCGTGAGTTCCTTCTCGAAGAACTCGGCTAGCTCTTCCTCATTGACGGTCGGGGGACGGGGCTCCCCTCGACGCGCGACATACTGCCGGAACATGTAGAGCGAGGCCATCCCCGAAATGTTCCGCCACTGGTCTTGGACCGACTTCGACTCCAACCGGCTCCGAGTCTCCGGCGAGAGCTTGGCGCGTAGCTCGGCGAGGTCGCGCGGCCCGACGGCGAGTCTGTTGGCGGGGTGATCGAGCTGCCACCGGAGCCACATCATGCCGAGGATTTCGTTGCGGCGCACGTCGTCTTTGCCGCGCGACAACTGTTCGAGCTCGCGGCGTTTGGACTCGGGCAGTTTCTCGAGAAACTGCGGTCCCTGGCGGCGCGCGTAGTCGCCAATCCATTCGAGCAGCCCTTCCACGTCCTGAGGATTGAGGCGAGGGCCGCCGCCCGAAGGAGTGAAGCCGCTGCCGCGCCAATCGGCCCGGGCAATTTCGCCGAATCCGAGGCGGCCGACGTTCCGCCGCCGCTGCTCCTCCAAGACCTTCTTGATCGCAACGATGCGCTGGGCCGTGGGCCGGTCGTTATCGTTCAGTTCGGCCTGCTGCCAGAAAGGCAGAGGCTTGAGCCAGTCGTAGTAGGACTGCATCACGCGGCGGAGCTCGGCACCCTGCGGGTCCTCCTCGATCTTCGCGTGCAGTTCGCGGAGGCGCTGCTGCTCGGCGGGTTCGAGGCGGAGGAAACGCTTCTGGTGCGCAAGCAATTCCTCTTTTTCCGCGGGGCTCAGGGCCTCGAGCAGCGCACGGCGATCGTCGAGTCCTTCGCTCGCGCGGAGCTTGCCCGTCCAGAGCCAGGCCCCCAGGGCGGCCAGACTGACCGTCGCGCTCAGAAGCCAGACCAGGGGGCGGGAAAGACTGAGTTCACGCATCGTTTGCGGTGTCCTTGGCGAACAGGCCCTCTTCGTACATGGCGCGAAGGAATTCCAGGTCCTCGATCTGCCGCAATTCGTCGAGATCCTCCAGAACCGGCAGGTCCTGCAGCAACTGATCGTTGGGATTGGGCCGCAGCGCGAGGATGGCGAGGAAGCCCGCCAGGGCCGCGGCGATCACGCTCGCGCCCCCGAGCAGCCATTGGCGCGACCGTTGCCGCGGAAGTTCGGCCTCGAATTGCCGTACGTCGGCCTCGGCGGCGACGGCGACCATTTCCAGCGTGGTGCGCGTGAACGATTCGTCGAGGCGCGTACGGTCCAATTCGTCCAACAGAGACCAGGCCCGGTCGAGCCGCATCAAGGCCTCGCGCACCTTGGCGTCGTTGGCCAGGAGGTGTTCGACGCGTGCCGTTTCGGCGGCGTCAAGCTCGCCGTCGAGATAGGCGACCAACTGCTCTTCCAGGGCGGCTGGCGCGTCGGTTCGATCGAGTTCGCGTCGCGGTTCGGACATGGCTAGGGGTTGTGGCAGACTCGGGCCGTTTTCGGAATCCCTTGGACCGGTGCGGATCGCCCGCGGGCGGGGAGCCGCAAGATAGCATCAATCCTCCTCGGGGTTTTCGCGGGGTGACGCAGTAGGTTCGGAAGGCAGCGGGTCGTGGCCGGGGCGGCTCCCCGTCTCCAGGTAGGGCTGGAGCACCTCGCGCAGGTTCACGCGAGCCCGGGAGAGCAGCGACTTGACGGCTTGGGGTGTCATTTGCATGGATTCGGCTACGTCGGCGTAGCTCATTTCCTCAAACTTGCTCAACAGGACCGCCATCCGCTGGCGTTCGTTGAGCGAGGCCAGCGCCAGTCGCACAATGTCGCGGACTTCCGCCTTGTCGACTTGGCGCGTCGAGAATCGCGCCGCTGCTGGCCAACACGGCGTGCTCAAAGTGAAAGCCGCTGGAAGTGCTCTCTTGAGTGCGAAGGCTGACCTCTCGGCGTCGGAAACGCGTTCGCAGGGCGTTCGAGGCGACGTTATTGACAATCGTGAATAACCAGGTCGAGAATTTCGCCCCCGGCACATAGCTCTTTCGTGCCCGGTAGACGCGGAGAAACGCTTCCTGCGCCAGATCCTCCGCCTGATCGTGATTGCCCACCAGATGCTCCAAGACGGTCACCACCCGGCTCTGATAGCGAATCATCAATTCCTCAAACGCACTGGCACTGTCATCGCGGACCTCGAGCATCAACCGCACATCGGGGTCGCGCAGAGCCTGTCGCTGGGTAGAGGATTCGCCGACAGCCAAAGCCGTGCCACTTCCGGTTGGGGCGAGGCGTCTCGGGCCCTCCGAGACCGCCTTCTCTGTAGTGTAGGCAAAGCTGTGAGTGCTGCAAAGCCGGCAAAATCCTCCTCCCCACGGAACGACCGAACGCCCGATCCCCAACTCCGGGCGGATCGAACCGAGCCGAATACGAACGCATCCGTCGCCAGTCGATCGGGTTCTACTGAATTGAACCCCAACCGGCGGTCGGGGTTCCTGACAGAAGGCGGCCGCAATCCACAGACAGCTCGCCTGCCTTGACTGTGGCCGGCGGTCGCCGAACCGGGGCAATAGTGCCGCTGGCGGTTCAGACCTTCAGGCAACCACCACTTTGTGCGGGACCGTGGGCACCTCACGTACCAATCGTGGCACCGCATAACCGGGCAGGACGGCGCGAAGGGCCGCAACCAGTTCGGCACCCACATCTTCCGATACCTCGAAATGCGCAGCACCCGCCACTCGGTCGAGCTGGTGCAGATA
Organism: Pirellulales bacterium; assembly: GCA_963736495.1. Classification (GTDB taxonomy): domain Bacteria; phylum Planctomycetota; class Planctomycetia; order Pirellulales; family Thermoguttaceae; genus CAVTPL01. The sequence continues at coordinate 1,044,944 of CAVTPL010000007.1, forward strand.
GTACGGCTGGACGCGCAGATCGACCAGATGCCGGAACAGGGCGGCAAGAACGTCTGCCCGGTCGTTTACCCCCCTCAAGAGGACAGACTGACTAAGCACCGGGATGCCCGCATCGACCAAGCGCGCCAGCGCGCCCGCGACGAGATCATCCACCTCCGCAGGATGGTTTATATGTACCACAACCCAGGGGGCTAGCCGAGTACCGCGAAGCCAGGCAATGAGCTGGCCATTCACACGTTGGGGGATCAAGATGGGCAGCCTGGTGTGGATACGGAGACGGCGGAGGTGGCTGATCGAGGCCAGTCGGCGGGCAAAATCCGCCCACAACCCATCGTCCAGCGCCAGGGGGTCTCCGCCGCTAAGGATCACCTCGTCGCAGTCGGTTCGCGCGGCGATCCTCTGGACGAGTTGTTCCCAATGCTCCTGTTTCTTCGGTCCTAAGCAGTAGGGAAAGTGCCGACGAAAGCAGAAGCGGCAATGGACGGCGCACAGGCCAGTTGCTACGATAAGGAGCCTCGAAGGGTATTTCTGAAGCAGCCCGGAGCTCTCGGTGGCGGTAGCCTCTCCCAAGGGGTCGGCCACGAAGTGTGCGTGGTCCCGGAGCTCCTCCGGTCGGGGGAGTACCTGAAGGAGCAGGGGATCCTCGCAATCGCCCGGTCGAATCCTCGCTAGAAACGTCCGGGGCACCAAGAGCGGGAACTGTGCGTGCGGTCCTTGGGCCTCCGCGGCCAGCCCCTCGGGCAGTGCCAGCAGGCGGCAGAGTTCGACGGGGTCGGTGACGGCATCAGCCAGTGCTGCGTGCCAATCGGGATAAGCGGGGACATGCATCGAGGGGTCTATCTTGAACGGGCAAACGCGGCCGGCATGCCGCGCCAGCGATCCTTCGAGGGGCTTCCAAAATCGTATCAGAACCAGTTCGCAACCGAAAGCAAGTTCAGGCAGGAAACGATCGTGGCTTCCTACAACACCAGTGAGTTCCGAAAAGGATTGAAGGTTCAGATCGAGGGCGACCCCTACTTGATGATCGAATGCAATTTCGTCAAGCCGGGGAAGGGCCAGGCGCTGTACAAGTGCAAGCTCCGCAACCTGCTGCGGGGAACGGTGCTGGACCGGACCTACAAAAGCGGCGATTCACTCGATGCCGCAGACATCGAAGAAATCCAGGCTCAGTTCCTCTACAAGCAGAGCGATCAGTTTGTCTTCATGGACAACAACAGCTACGAGCAGTACGAACTGACCAAGGACCAGGTCGACGATGCGTGGAGGTACCTCAAGGAGGGGATGAACTGCAGCATGATGCTTTTCAACGGAGCCCCGATCAGCATCGCTCCGCCCAACCATGTGGTGCTCAAGGTCGAGTATTGCGAGCCGGGCGCGCGGGGCAACACCGCCACGAACGTGACCAAGCCGGCCAAAGTGGAAACCGGAGCGGAGTTCGCCGTTCCCTCGTTCGTGGAATTGGGCGACATGATCCGCATCGACTCGCGCACCGGCGAGTACATCGAGCGGGTGAAGGAGTAGATGGGCACTCCGCAGGCAGCGCGCGGGCGGCCGGGGCTCCCGTTCCACCCCACGGCCTCCTGGAAGAACCTACAACTTCGTGCGAATCTGCTGGCCCGCGTGCGCGCGTTCTTCACGGAACTCGGCTTTCTCGAGGTGGAAACTCCGATCCTCTCGGCCGATACCGTGGTCGACCGGCATCTCGATCCCTTTTCGCTCCGTGTCGGATCGGGCCCCGAGGCCCGAACGCTTTGGCTGCAAACCTCCCCCGAGTTCGCCATGAAACGCCTGCTGGCAGCCGGGGCACGGGCCATCTACCAGGTTGCGCGCGTCTTTCGGCAGGACGAACAAGGACCGCTGCACAATCCCGAATTCACGATGGTGGAGTGGTATCGCGTTGGGGATGGTCTGGACGAAGGGATGCAATTGCTCAGCGACCTGGGGGAGCGATTACTCAAGCGCGGGCCGGCCCAGCGCGTACCCTACGGCAAGGCATTCCAGGCTTACGTGGGCGTAAACCCGCATTCGTGTTCGAATCAGGCTTTGATCGAGGCGGCACGGCGTCTGGAGGTACAAACACCCCAGAGCCTCGCGCCGGCGGACCGAGATGGCTGGCTGGACCTGCTCTTGGCCGAATGCGTGCAGCCGAAACTGGGGACCGCGCAGCCGTTGATCCTCTACGACTACCCGGCCAGCCAGGCGGCACTGGCGCGCGTGCGGCCGGGAGATCCGCCGCTGGCAGAGCGGTTCGAGCTTTACGCATCGGGGATCGAACTGGCCAACGGATACCGGGAATTGCTCGATCCCCAGGTGCTGCGGCAACGCAATGCGGCAAACAACGCCTTGCGCCGAGGCGACGGCAAACGCGCGCTACCGGAGGAGAGCCGCTTGCTGGCGGCAATGGAGGCCGGTTTGCCGGAGTGTACCGGCGTGGCTTTGGGGTTTGACCGTGTGGCGATGGTGGCCGCGGGGGCAAGCCGGATCGAAGACGTGATTGCCTTTCCCATCCTCCGGGCATAGGCGGGGCGCCGCGTGCCGGAGTAGAATAGGCAGATCAGGCCCCCGGAGTCAGCCCCTTATTGAGCCCTGCATTGCTTATGGAACGAGGGCGACCAACGCAATCCCGGTTTCCCGGCACAGAGAGCTTTGAACCGTTCCACAGTCAACAGCGGCATCCATAAGTGCATTGCCGCGCGGCAATTCAACCTCGGGAGGCTGCTCCCGGGCGTCGTGCGATGAGCGGGTGGAGACGATGAACGGGTGGAGACGATGAACGCGAATTTCGATCCGTATCGTGAGGCGCTCGTGGTGGAAACCAACACCCTCTGGCCGCCGGAGCTAGCGCCCACACCGTTGGAGCAACGGGAGGCAATCGAGGCTCGTCTCCATGCCGCGGCGCACGACGTGGAGCAACTGGAATATGTGCGTCTACCCACCGGATTCTGCCGGCAGATTACGGTGACCGCCGCGGACTTGGAGCGCGTGAAGCCGTGAGTCCTTTCAGCCAAGCCGTGCACGTCGAGTTGGGCCCACGGAGCTACGACATCGAGATCGGCTCCGGCAATCTCGGCGAAGTGGGTCAGTTCGTCGCTGAGCGAAACCGCGTTTCGCACGCCGTGGTGATCACCGACGGAAACGTAGAAACGCCGCACGGGCTGGCGGCGGCGGAAAGCGTGGCCGATGCAGGGGCCGAGGTGGATCTGGTTGTCGTCGAACCGGGCGAGGGTTCGAAGTCGCCGGCTACCGCCCTCTGGCTGTGGGAAAAACTCCTTCACCTGGGGGCAGACCGCGCAGCGCGGTCGTGGCCGTGGGGGGCGGAGTGATCGGCGACCTGGCGGGTTTCATCGCCGCTACCTATGCCCGAGGCATCCGCTTCTTCCAGGTTCCCACGACGCTCCTGGCCCAGGTCGACAGCTCCGTCGGAGGCAAGGTCGGGATCAACCTGCCCGAGGCCAAGAATATGATCGGCGCATTCCTCCAGCCGCGCGGAGTGCTCATCGATACCGATACCCTGGGCACACTCGGGGATCGCGAGTATCGTTCGGGATTTGGCGAGGTCGTCAAGTATGGGGTGATCCAGGACGCAGCGCTGGTAGACTACCTGGAATCGCACGTCGAGGAGCTGGCGGCGCGGAACCGCGAGGTGCTGGCTCACGTCGTGGCGCGCTGCTGCCGGCTAAAGGCCGACGTCGTCGAGAAGGACGAACGCGAGGAAACCGGACTCCGAGCGATTCTCAACTACGGCCATACCTACGCCCATGCCTTCGAATCGCTGACCGGGTACGCACAATTGCTGCACGGCGAAGCCGTGGCCATCGGCATGGTCTGCGCTTCGCGTCTGGCCGAGCGTCTGGGACGCGTTGACGCGGCCACGACGTTGCGGCAAGAGCGCCTGCTGGCGGCGCTCGGCTTGCCCACCCAGGCTCCGCGGGTCGACCCCGAGCAGGTGCTGCACACGATGCTGCACGACAAAAAGGTCGAGCACGGCCGGCTGCGGTTCGTGCTGCCCACGCGCTTGGGGCACGCCGAACTGGTCGCCGGAATCGATCCGGCCGACGTCCGCGCCGCGCTGGGTGGTTGACGCGGGCCCAAGGAGGGAGCATCATGGCGTCGGACCGCGGCAGGCCGCGGATTCGGCCGTCGCCGGTTCCTTCAGGGCTGGCTCGGTGGCCCGCACGACTCAAGGAGCATCGCCATGATCAACGCTGGCGCTGGGCCCTGCTGCTAGGGCTGATCGTCTTGCCGTGGGAAGTTACGGGGGGGGAGCCCCCGGAGCTGATTCTCCACGGCGGCAAGATCGTGACCGTCGACCCGGCCTTTCGCATCGCTGAGGCCGTGGCGGTGCGCGGCGAGCGTTTGATCGCCGTGGGGCGCAACGACGACGTGCTCAAACTCGCCGGGCCGGCCACGCGCCGAATCGACCTGGCGGGCAAGACCGTGCTGCCGGGATTGATCGATTCGCACGTCCACGCGCTCAGCGCGGCGCTCTACGAGCTGGACCACACCGTGCCCGAGATGGAAACGGTGGCCGACGTGCTGGCATATATCGGCAAGCGTGCGGAGATCCTGGGGGAGGGGAAATGGATCGACGTGCAGCAGGTGTTCATCACGCGGCTCCGCGAGCGGCGGTTTCCCACGCGTCAAGAACTCGACGCGGCGGCGCCGCGCAACCCGGTGATCTTTCGCACCGGCCCCGATTGCGCCTTGAACTCGCTGGCGATGCGGTTGAGCGGGATCGACAAGGACTTTCGCATCACCGACGGCGGATCGGGATTCATGGAGCGCGACCCGGCCACGGGCGAGCCGACGGGCATCTTGCGCAATTGCCGCCGCTTCGTGAAGTTCCAGCCCAGCGGCAAGAGTCCCTCGGACAGCGACCGCCGCACGCGGCTGAAGGCGCAGTTGGCCGCCTACAACCAGGTAGGAATCACGAGCATCTGCGATCGAGACTCGGGCGAGAGCCAAATCGCCGTGTTCCAGCGATTGAAAGACGCCGGCGAGTTGACCTGCCGCGTGTTCATCAATTACTCGGTCAATGGGCAGGCGGCGTGGGACAAGATCGAAGCGGGGATCTTGCAGGCTTCGCGCCACCCCCTGCGGCAGCGCGACCCGCTGCTCTGGGTGGGCGGAATCAAGGTCTATCTCGACGGCGGGATGCTCACCGGCAGCGCCTACATGCGGCAGCCGTGGGGCAAGAGCGCAATCTACGGCATCACCGACCCGGACTACCGCGGTTTGCTCTTCATCCAACCCGACCTGCTGGTGAAAATCGTGCGCCTGGCAATGCAGCACAACCTGCAGCCGACGGCGCACACGGTGGGCGATGGAGCGGTCGAAACGCTGGTCAACGCCTACGAACAGGTCGATCGGGAGTTCGCCGTGCGGGAGAAGCGGCCGTGCATCAGCCACTGCAATTTCATGAGCCCCGAGGCAATCGAGAAGATGGCGCGGCTGGGAATCGTCGCCGACCTGCAACCGGCGTGGCTCTACCTCGACGGAAGCACGCTCGAAGCCCATTTCGGCGCCGAACGCCTGGCATGGTTCCAGCCCTACAAGAGCCTGTTCGACCGCGGTGTGATCGTGGGAGGCGGTTCGGACCATATGCAGAAGATCGAGCACCAACGATCAATCAACCGCTACAATCCGTTTCTGGGCATGTGGACCACGCTTCGCCGCCTGCCGCGGTGGACCGACGAGCGCCTGCATCCCGAGCAGGCCATTACGCGCCAACAGGCGATCCGGCTCTACACGATCCAGAATGCCTACCTGACCTTCGAGGAAAAGGAAAAAGGCTCGCTGGAGCCGGGCAAACTGGCCGACTTCATCGTGCTCGACCGCGACATCATGAGCTGCCCGGTCGATGCGATCAAGGACATCGAGGTCGAGGCCACGTATCTGGGTGGAAAGCCGGTTTACCAGCACGCGCGCGAGCAACGTGCCTGGTTCCCCCCGCCGAGCTCTTCGTCCGGCGGACGCGATTGCCACCCAGGGGCGGTTTCGCGTCCGCAGTGCCGGATCCGCCTCGGTGAGCCGGAGGGAACCGGGCGGCGGAAAGATTGTCGAGGCATCCCATGGGCAACGAAGAGCTTCCGGCCGCGGACGGGCTTCGCGACGGTGCGACCGATTGGCTCCGACTGGCGTTGGTCAGTGGAGTCGGACCACGCATTCGGCGGTCGCTCCTGGAACGGTTCGGCAGCGCGCGGGCGATTCTCGAAGCAGCGCCCAGTGAGCTGCGCGAGGTGCATGGCGTGGGACCGAAACTCGTGCAGCGGATCGCCGCCGCGCACCGCGAGATCGACGTCGACGGAGAAATCGCGCTGTGCGGCGAACATGGGATCCACATCCTTGCCGAGCCCGACCAGGCCTATCCCAGTATGCTCCGCGAGATTCCCGACCCGCCCGGCGTGCTCTTCGTCCGCGGCGAGCTCAAGCCCCAGGACGGAATGGCGATTGCCATCGTGGGTACGCGGCACGGCACGCAATACGGATTGCGCCAGGCCGAACGCCTGGCCGGAAGCCTGGCGCGCGCCGGACTGACGATCGTCAGCGGGCTGGCGCGGGGAATCGACGCCGCCGCGCATCGCGGGGCGATCGGCGCCGGAGGACGCACGATCGCCGTGCTGGCCAGCGGCGTGCTCAATATCTACCCCCCCGAGCACGACCAACTGGCTGCCGAGATCACCGCGCACGGGGCGGTGATGAGCGAAACGCCTCCCCGCGGCGAACCGCTGGCGGGGATGTTTCCCCAGCGCAACCGGATCATCAGCGGCCTGTCGATGGGAGTGATCGTGATCGAGGCCGGCGATTCGAGCGGTGCGCTCATCACCGCGCGCGACGCGATGGAGCAGGGCAGGGAGGTGTTTGCCGTGCCGGGTCGAATCGAGGACCGCAGCGCGCGGGGCTGCCACAAGCTGATCCGCGACGGCGCCAAACTCATCCAATCGCCGGACGATGTGCTGGAGGAATTGGGCCCGCTGTTCAAGCCGATTCCCCGGCCGGACGGCCAGGTCGTTCACCATCCCGCCGAACTCCTGCTCAACGAGCTGGAACAGCAGGTCCTGGGCGCGATCCACGGCGATTCCAGTTCGATCGACGAGATCGTGGCCACCACGGGGCTCACCGCATCCCAGGTGCTTTCCACCGTCAGCGTCCTGGAAATGCGGCACGTGATCCGGAGACTCAGCGGAACGACGGTGGCCCGGGTGTGAGCGGAGACCGCCTCTCGACGTAGAGATACGCGCACAGCGCGGGCCCCGGATCGCTGGAACTGCCGGGCACAGCAGAATTGCCGAGCCCCGCACTCGGCACGGCACCGTGCAAAGCCGCTTCCGCCCGGCGAGCAAATTGGGGCAGCTCCAGCAAGGCCTCGGCAGCCGCGTCGCGCGGCACTTCGAGCAAGAGCACGAGCGGCCGGGGCGCATCGGCAACCAGCGGAGGAAATCGCAGCGACACAAAGTGGTCGGCCGGCGCCTCGCGCAGGTCGATCTCGCCCGCGACAAGCGCGATACCGGAAGTCGCGTCGGTAAGGCTCCAACCGAAACGCGCGTTGCGGCTTCGGCGACCGCGCTGCAACTGGAGGTCGATGCGATCCAGCGATGCGGCCGTATCGAGAACCAACTCCTGGCGATGCGTTTGCCCCGGACCGAGCTCGACCACGCCAAGGGGCTTCCGGACGGCGATCTCCACCATCGGTCGGATCGTGCGCGACGGATCCGGATCACCTTCGGGCCGATGGCGATACGGCCCCAAGCGCGCATTGCGAAGCGAGGCGATTAGGTCCTGGAAGGCGCCGGGATTGGCATGGGCGGCTTGCTCGCTGTATCGGACGGCGAGGGCTTCGAGGGGCAGATCGGTTTCGATGTCGGCGGCGAATTTGGCCAGCGCGGTGCGCATATTCTGTGCATAGCCGACTCCCTTCACCGCGTACACCGCCCAAAGCACACACGCAGCCAGGAAGGCGGCGCGTTGCAGATGGTGCTGCGCTCGTGCCGAGCCGTGAAGCGTCGATTGCAGACAAACCAGGCAGAACAGCGGAGCGGCCAACGTGATGTAGCGCATCTCCAAGCCGATCCCGGGGCCGCCGACCGCGCGGCCCCAGCCGATTCCCAAGCTCAGCGAGAGGATGCCGCCGAGGAATGCAAGAATTCCCAGGGCGGAAAGACGCGGACCCCGAGGAAGCCAAAGGGCGCGCAGCGCTCGCCACGCCACCCAAGCAACCAGCGCCAACGTGAGCAGGCCCGAAGCAGGCCAAAGTTCCTTACCCATGCGCCCCATGCCCCCTGCGAGAAACTCCAGGCTCGTGCGCGCCACGGCAAACAGTCCGGGATGCGCTCCGCCGCCGGGCCGATCGAGACCGACGAATACCAGTGCCGCCAACAGCACAGGAGCCAGCGACAATGCGGCGATCGCCGTCGCTTGGCGCGTGCGCCGGGGCCGCCCTGGGACCAGCGCAACGCCGCCCCGGCGAAGAGCCATGCGGCAAGCGCAGGCAGATAAGCCACGCCATACATCCCCGTGAGTCCCAACAGCAAGAGAATCGCCGCAACCACGAGCGCCGTGCCAAGACGCAGCGTCGCACCGGCCCTCAACATCACCAACAGCGCAGTGCCGGCCAGCGACACGGAAAGCACGAAGTTGAGCTGAAAGCCCCAGACCAGGTTTTCCGCCTGCGACCAGTGCAAAAGAATCAGTGGGAAGAAAGCATCGTAGACTCGGGTGCTTCCGCGGAGCTTGCGCGCCGTGAGCATCATCGCCGCGGCCAGCGCGGCCAGCGCGGCCACATTGAAAATCGCCCCCGCGCGAAAGTCGAAGCCCGTCAGCCAGCCCAAGCCGAGATAGACCAGTCGCGGCAACGCCATGCGGTGCTCGTTGTGCTGCGACCAGAGCCAGGACCATGTGACCGGGACATCGCCGGCGGCCATCGGAATCCAGGCCCATTCGTCGCCCGTAGGCATCGTGAGTCCGTAGCGCATGACCAGCGCCAGACTGGCCAGCGCAATCGCCGCCCACAAAGACCAGGCCGCAACGGCATGGCGTGCGTCGCGCCGCACGACAACGGGTACCGCCGTCGCGCCCCTGGAATCAGCGGGGATTGCTTCGGGCAAGGAGACTCGCGTCATGAATGAACTCGATACGGCGCTATGGGAAAGGAGGGGAGCAGAACCCGGGGGTCACGGAAACGACGACGGCCCGGCGGCCAGGACCGGGCGCACCTGCGCCGGCTCGTTCAGAAACAGAAAGGCTTGCAAGCTCGCGCCACCGCGGCCGATTTCGCCGCCGCCCGAGGCCAGCGCAAAACGGGGAACCTCGACAACGCTCTTCGGCGGCGAATCGAACGGCATCTCGAGGCTCAGTTCGAATCGTTCGGTGCCGCGGAGGGGCAGGGGAGGGAAGGTGATCGATAGATATTCCATGCCTCGCTGGCAAGAGAGGTCGACAACACCCCGTCGTTCCCCCGAGGCGCTGGAGGAGGGCGGCACTTCGCAGAGAGCCCACTCGAGCTGGCGTGGGGCGCGGCCCCGGCGCGGCCGCTCAATGCGCACGTCGATGCGCCACAGCGCGCCGGCCGTGTTGATCCCGAACTCCTGACGCACCGATTGTCCCACGTCCAAGGTTGCGATCTCGGCCACGCGAGGCAAAAGGGGAACGTCGTTCATGCGAACCACGGCGATGCTCGGGTCCAAGGCAACCAGCGGCGGATCGCGGTAGGGTCCCAGCCGCGCCTGGTGCAGGACGTCGAATTGCTCCGCGAGATAATCGGCCGGAAGCATGTGCAGCAGCAGTTGGTGGCGCTGGATCAACGCGTGGGGAGGAATCCCGGATTGCGCGTCGCGCTCCAGGGCCGCCATGCGATTGTGCAACTCCTCGGCCGCATTCCAGCCTTTACGCATGTTCACCACGGCCAGGACCGCCATGAGGACGAAAATCAGCCGGGGCAGGGGGATACCTCGCAGCGACCCGCCCAGAGCCAGCGTCTGCAAGAAGGCCAGGCAGCCCAGCGGGGCCAACAGTGTGACGTAGCGAGGCACGAAGCCCGCTTCCACTCCGAAACTGCTGCGACCCCAGCCAATGGCCAAGGCCAGGGCGACGACGGCCGAAAGCAAGCCCAAGAGTCCCAAGGCGCGGATCCGTAACGCAGGGATCGCCGAAAAGCGCAGCGCCTGCACCGTCAGCAACACGACCACCGCCAGCGCCATCGCTCCCGATACCGGCCAGATTTCTTCGCCCGAGGCTCCGAACGTATAGGCGAGCACCTGAAGGCTCGTCCTCGCCGCGGCGAGTAGACTCACCGGAACGGGATGATGATCGGGGCGGTGATAGCCGACCCAATAGATCGCGACCAGCGCGAGGATGATCGCGGCCAGAAAGGCCAGGAAGACAGACTGGCGACGCGACTCGGCGGTGGCGTCGCGCCAGCGCACCGCGGCGGCAAGGAACATCCAACAAGCCAAAGGCGGCAAGTACACCAGGCCGAAGGCGCCGCAAAGTCCCAGAGGAAGCGAGAGCACCGCGATCGCCATGGCGCGCACCCGGGCCCAGGCGGGGGCCGCACGGCGCCACCACGGCCACGATCAGTCCGGCGAAGAACACGGAAAGGATGAAGTTCAGTTGGAAGCCCCATTCCAGGTTGCCGCCCTGGAACCAATTCAACAGGAGCAGGGGGAAAAAAGCGTCGCACAACTCGGTTCGGCCGCGGAGACGCCGAGCCACCCATACCATGGCCGCGGCCAGCGCAGCTCAGAAGGAAAAGATTCGCCAAGGCGCCGGCGCGAAAGTCGCCACCCGACCCTGCCCCAAGCATCAGATAGACGATGCGGGGCACCATCATGCGGTGTTCGTTGTGCTGACTCCACAGCCAGGCAAGCGTGAGCGGCTGGCGACCGGTAAGAACCGCAAGCCAGGACCACTCATCGCCCAACGGCATCGTGAAACTGTAGGAGGCGATGAACCACAGGCCGGCCAAGGTCATCGCCAGCCAGATCGCCCAGACCGTCGATGCCCTGGGGTGGCCAAGAACCGCCCTGCCCACCGATCCGAGGCGAACGCCCGACATTTTCCCCCCTTGAAACGAGCCTCCTCGGGCATCGAATCCGTCACAGCCCGCGGCTCGAAGAACGATTGGCCTAATCATCTGACCGTTCGTCGGCTTGCTTCGGCCGAGCCGCGACCGCTGTATTCTCTTCCGCAACCGCGCAAGACACGGCAAGGCGCTCTCTTCTACGCCGCGATCTCGTAACGTGTCAAGACAAAATGGGAAGCCGCGCGGGACAAGGCAATCCGGCGACCGGCAACGATTCGGGTCGACGGGTTGGTGGCCGACCGCTAGGATGGTGGCGGGAGTACTCGTTCACACACCGGCGTAGACGCGGCGGCTCGCCGCGTCTCTCACGCTTTTCGTTGGTTATGCGCGAGCGCTCAGAGGCAGCGGCCCGCCTCTTGAGCCAGTCCGGCCTGTGAATGGTTACGGGCGGGAGATAATACTACGCGTGTCGAGCCGAGTTTCCACGAATCGCCCAGCGGCAATCGTGCCGTTTCGGCAGCAACTGCTGAAGTGGGTGGGCAACAAGCAACGCCATGCCCACGCAATCGTCCAACACTTGCCCGCGCGGTGGGGCACCTACTTCGAGCCCTTTCTGGGCAGCGGTGCCGTTCTGGCAACGCTCCAGCCGCCTCGTGCGGTCGCTTCAGACAGCTTCGCGCCCTTAATGGAGATTTGGCAGGCCCTGGCAACTTCGCCCGAGGCGCTCAAGGCATGGTATGCCAAGCGGTGGAAACAGGCGGCGCAGGGCGACAAGGTCGGGACCTACGAGCGGATCCGGGCTTCCTACAACGCGCAGGCCCAACGGAGCGGATCTGGTGTTCTTGTGCCGCGCCAGCTACGGCGGAGTGGTCCGGTTCCGGCAAGCCGACGGTGCAATGTCAACCCCCTGCGGACCGCATCGGCCGATCGCACCCGATCGCTTTGCCGCGCGCGTCGACGAGTGGCACCGCCGCACGGCCGGGGCGGTACTGCGCTGTTGTGATTTCGAGGAGACGATGGCCGAGGCGGGTCAGGGCGACGTGGTCTACTGCGACCCTCCCTACCGCCACACGCAGAGCATCCTCTACGGGGCGCAAGAGTTCGATTTTTCCCGTCTGCTCGAGGCCATCGCCGCCTGCAAGGCGCGCGGGGCACGCGTGGCCCTGAGCATCGACGGATCGAAGCGATCGGGGACGCTGGTCTGCGCGGTGCCGATTCCCAAGGGCCTCTTTCGCCGCGAAATCGCCGTGGATTGCGGCCGCTCGATGCTGCGACGCTTCCAGATGAACGGCCAAACGCTCGAACGCGAAGTGGTCGCCGACCGCCTGCTGCTCACCTGGAAGTGAGGGCCGGCGCCGTCGTCGACTCCACGGTGCGCCGCGGCCGGATCATCCTTCACCGGGAGCCGCAGCACCGGCCACCATCAAGCGCTCGCCGATCGGCGGATGGCTGTGGAAAAGGAAGACCTCCAGCCAATGCGGGTTGGGGTCGTCCTTGTTTTGCCGGGCGAGTTTCTGGAAAGCCGATCGGTAGGCTTCGCGCAGTCCGGTGCGCCCAGGGCGTAGCGGTCGCACTGCCGCTCGTAGCGGCGGCTGATCGCGTTCTGGAACGGCTCGACGACCATGCGGAACAGGCTCAGCACGAGCATCAACATCGGAAAGGCGTAGACCGGCAGCACGGCGTAATCCATCGCAGCGTCGGGCCGGCCCACCCAGACCGCGAGAACCCGGTCGCAAATCCAGAACCCCAACGCGCTGGAAACGAGGCCCACGAGAATCAGCTTCCGCATGTGGTGGAAGACGTGGTGTCCGATCTCGTGGGCGAAGATCACCTCGATTTCGTCCAGGGTGTAGCGATCCAACAGCGTATCGCCCATGAGCACGCGGCGCGTGCGGCCCAGACCAGCCAACTGGGCGTTCGCTTTAACGGTTTCCTCGCTGAGGGCGATGCGGTACACGCCTTCGATCGACAAGCCGGTGCCTTCGGCGAGCCGCGTCATGCGATGCGCAAGCTCGGGGTGATCCAGCGGCTGGATCGTGTAGAACAGCGGCTCGATGATCACGGGCCAAATCCGCGCCAGGAGCACGCCCACGACAAAGAATGCTCCCGCACCGGCAATCCACCACCAGGGTCCGGTGACCCAAATGATCGCATAAAGCCCAAGGCTGATGACCATGCCGAACGGCACGGCCAAAGCCAACAGCTTGGCATAGCGCCACAACCAGCCGCCAAACGTCAAGGTGCTGAGCTGGAAGCTGTGTTCGAGCACGTAGCCGGTGTAATACGACAAGGGCAGCGAGACCAGGACGTGCAGCCCGGTCATGATCACGAAGAAGGCGGCCAGGCGAAGCGACCACCAGCGGTCCAGAAGCGGGAAGGTTTGAAGCCAGGCATCCAGCGGGCGCGCCAGAAACAAGGCCATCGTGGCGAGGTAACTGAGGTCGATCACCCGATCGAGCAGAGCGCACGCCAGACTGATGCGGCCGTACTGCTTGGCCTCGGCCAATTGCTCGGCACTCATCCCGGCGGTGTGGTTGGCGAGTTCGGGCGCATCGGGTCCGGGGTCGGCGGCGGAGGGAGGAATGCCGGGCAAATGCGGACTCCTATTGAGCCTCGGAAAGGCAATGCCCCGAGGCCGACCCACGGAGGCCGGTTCTCCAGGCAACACGTTTGCCGGCGCTGGGCACGACGGGACCGACCCCTCGCCGCCGCGCCTTCGATCACGCAGAACGCCCGCCGGCTGCGGGGTCTACCACTGCATGGCGCGCCGCACCGCCTCGAACTCGACGCCAAGGATCTCCCGAGCGAGGCGCACGAGCACGGCGGGTTCGGCCTGAAGATGGACCGTACGATGCTGATGGCGAAGCGACTGCCCCTTGCCGAGCTCCAAGGCGCGGGAGAGGGATTCGATCTCGTACAGCGACCCGAGCCCCTTTTGACCGGGTGCGGGCGGTCCATCGTTGTAGGCGTTGGCCACGTCTCCCACGAACGGTCGACTCTGGGGCACCTCCCACATGTTGTTCAGATAAGCGTGCTGAGTCGGATCGTCGGGCATGCTGAAGTGCACCAAGGTCAGCGTGTTCCCGGCGAAGTCGATCGAGCCAAGCACGTTCTTGGCGCGTTTCTGTGAGGTGCCGATCTTGGAGCGGAAGCTGCCGTCGGCGCGGAAAAGGATCGCTTCGGGCAGCACCTTCAGGCGGTCCGGCGGCACGGGACCGAAATAATCCGATTTGACTACCGGCCCCAGCGCGATTTCCTCGCCGGCCTTGTAGGGAACAACAACCACGGTCTTCGGGCCGGCGTTGAGCATGCCGAGCATCCAGATCGACACCAGGCCCTTGGCTTTCGTCATCGCCGGACCCTGGTTGGCGATCGTGTTGATCGTCTCGTAGGCAACGATCTTCACGCCGGGACCGGACATTGCCCCGGCCGCCTGCGATCCGAACAGACCCGCCAGATCGGCGGCACCCAGCAATCGCACGTCGCGCAACACGGCCAGATCGAAGTCGGTGGCCGAGGCGTTCTGGAACTCCATGCGCCGCCCCATGCGGCAAAGCGGCTCGCCCGCGCGGGAAAGCACCTCAAACGCCCCTTCGTTCAGCGCGGCGGGCGTGAACCAATGCGAGAGGTCCTGGGGGGCGCCGGGCTTGAACCACAGACTGAACTGGCCTCCTTCCGGCGAGAGCCAGAGCCGATCTTCGCCACCGTGGTTATTGAAGTGGGCGTCCTCGCGGCCGGATTCGATGAACTCGCGGTTGATGAAGCCGAAACTTGGCGCGTCCAGGCCCGCACACGTCGAGGTCATCACGCGCCCCTGCCAGGCGGGGCAAATCGCCACCCGCGCATCTTCCCCGGCCTTCAATTCAACGACGCGCGTGTGACGCGCAAGAAACTCCCGCACTTCGCGATACGACATGCCACTGCCTTTTGCTTCGGCGCCGTTGGCCAGACGGCCTGCCAACACCGCCGCCAGGGCGCCAAAGGCGATGGCCGCCGCCAGACACCACCCGCTTCGTGTGAAAGCAGTGCGGCGAGATAACGTATGGGATCCGCGCAGAGACGGCACAAGACGAGGAACCATGGCTTTCATGACGGCTAAGATAGCATCCGGCGGCAGACATCGACTAGCCCCCGGAACGGGTGGGGCATGGTCATGCTCCGGCGCCATGGAAGCCGCCCGAGGAACGGTCATTGCGGCGTGGGGAACTCGATTGGCGCTGGGCCGCTTCAAGGAGCCGCCCGCGGTGGGCCGCTGCATACCCCGGCGGACCGCCCAAACGATCGACCACAGAGGCAAGCTCCTCCCGGGCAACCATGGCAATCGCGTCCCAAGGGCAGACCAGCAGCGTGTAACCGTCCGCCCGGGGGTCGGCAATTCGGACGCACAGCCGGCAGCCGATGCAGCGATCCCAGTCGATCTCGCAGAACGCCTCCAGGCCGCCGATCGCACCCGGCCGTTCGATCTTGGCGATGCAATCCACCGGGCAGACCTCGATGCAGGCCTCACAGCCCGTGCAGCGGTCCGCGGAGATCGCGGCGAGCTGGTTAGGAATGCGAATGCGCGGAGTAGTGCCCGGCGTGCGGTCGGCCATGGGGCAAGGCTGCTAACACGACAAGGGAGACTCGACCAATTCGTCGCTGACGATGCGGCCGTCCTTCATGCGGATCAGGCGATGCGCGCGGTGCGCGAAACCGTCATCGTGCGTGATCAGGACGATGGTCATGCCGCGCTCGCGATGCAAACGGGCGAACAAATCGAAGATCCCTTCGGCGGCGATCGAGTCGAGGTTGCCCGTAGGCTCGTCGGCCAAGAGCAAAATCGGATCGTTGGCCAACGCGCGGCGACGGCCACGCGCTGCCGCTCGCCCACCGAGAGCTGATGCGGCTTGTGGCCGAGGCGGTGGCCGAGTCCGACCAGATCGAGCAGCTCGGCGGCCTTGCCGCGCGGTGGCGCGGGCCGAGATTTCCCTCGAACATCGGCACCTGCACGTTCTCCACGGCGGTGAGAACCGGCAGCAGATAGAACGACTGGAAGACGAAGCCGATCTTCTGGGCGCGAAGGCGATCGAGATTGGGCAGGCGAGCCAGAGGCTGTCCTTCAAAGCAAACCTCACCGGAACTCGGCGCGTCCAGCGCGCCCAGGAGGTTCAAGAGAGTCGACTTGCCGCTGCCGCTGGGGCCCATGATGGCCACATACTCTCCGCGGTGCACGCTGAGGCTGGCGCCGGCCAGGGCATGGACGTCGCCATCCGAGTACGTCTTGGTCAGATCGCGCGCTTCGACAGGCGCCGCGGTCGCGGCGCGGACATCGACGTTTCGAGCCGCGGGAAGGGAGGTGTCGCCGCGAGCGTCATTCATGGCGAATCGCCTCCGTGGGCACCAGCCGCGAGCCGCGATAAGCGGGATAGGCCGCACCCAATAAACCCACGAGAAGGGCCAGCACGAAGCCCTCGAGAACCACGCTCGGCGGAATGCGATTGTCGATCATCCCGGCAACGGCGGGCATGCGGCTGAGAACCTGCGTGAGAAGCATGGCGACCACCACCCCGACCGCGCCGCCGCTGAGGCTGAGCACCACGGACTCCATGAGGATCATGCGGAGGATGCGGCCGCGCGCCAACCGATCGCGCGGAGGATGCCGATCTCGCTCGTGCGCTCGAAGACCGACATGATCATCGTATTCAACACGCCGACGCTGCCGATCACCAACGCCACGGCGGAAGTAATCCAGGCCATCGCCTGCACGAGCTGCAATTCCGTGGTCGAGCGGACGAAGTCGCGCATGGGCGTGGCGGCGAGGTTCTTCGCCAACGATTCGATGCGGTTTCGCACGCGCTCCATTTCCTCCGCGTCGCCCGGATGCTGCAAGCCCACGGTGAACCCGTTGACCTGCCCTTCGCGGCCCATGAAGCGCTGAAGGTCTTCGAGGAGCATGATCAGGCCGCCGTTTTCAAACACGCCAAAGGCTTCGTAGATCCCTTGGACCTCGAAGGATTCGTTTTCGAACATCGTCACCTTGTCGCCGACGCGTTTGCCGAGATTGGCGGCCAACACGCGTCCGAGCATGATCTTGCGGTGATCGCCTTGGTGGAGCCGGTCGCCGGAAAGGATTCTTGAGCTCGTCGAAGGGCGCGGCGTCGGGAGGCCAGCCTTGGACCAATACACCCACCGCGCCCAACTCCTCCAACGACATCATGTCGACGAGCCCCTTGTTCACGCGACGCACGCCCGGAATCGCGGCAATCCGCTCGGCGAGCGACTCGTCCAAGGCGCTGGTGAGCCGCTGCTTGGCCCCAGCCTGCTGCACCACGAGGTCCACGTTGCGGCGCTGATAGATGCCGAGAAACGAGCTCTCGAAGCCGCGGGAAATCCCCACCAGCGAGACCACCGCCCCTACCGCCACCGCCATGCCCAGCACCGTGAGAAGCGAACGCACCGGGCGCCGAAAAACGTTCTTGAGTACGAAGGTATGGAATCGCATGCGGGTTTTCCCGGAAGGCCGTGCCGGCGCCCTCCGCCTTTAAGCTAGCCGTTGCCGCACGAGCGCAAGCCGACTGCAATGCCTCATGATAACTGAGTCCCGCGAAGCGCCTAGCCGGGGGAGACCGGAGGGTGGTATGGGGAAAAACGCCCGATTCGCGGGAGACAGTAGCCCGTCAGTCGCGGCGCACTGCGAACGTCTTTGGCTCTTCGCGGCCTGGCGGCGCATCCGCTTCTCTGCTGCGGGGCAGGCGACTTCGCATCACCAAACGTGCGATCTCAACCGACTAACTTTGGAGCAACTCGACGTGATCGAATCGTTGACCGAGGATGGTTTGGCTGTCGAAGCCCAGCCACTGGTCGAGCAACGTGGCGTAGAGTCGGCGGAAGTCGGTGTGGTGCTTGGGGCCGCCTGCCTCCAACTCGTCGAGGCGGGGATGCGCCCCGACGAAGTCCGCCCTTCAGCCGCCCACCGGTGAGGAAGACCGGAGCGGCAGAGCCATGGTCCGTGCCGCGGCGGCCGTTCTCGGCCAGCGTGCGGCCGAACTCGGAGAAGGTCATGAGCACCACGCGATCCAGCAGACCGTCGCGCTTCAGGTCGTGGGTAAAGGCAGAGACCGACTCGGACAATTGGCGGAGCAGGGCGCCGTGGTTGGCCGCTTGTCCGGCGTGCGTGTCGAAGCCGCCCGGTTCCTGCCCCCCCAACTCGCTGAAGAAAATGCGAATCCCCAATTCGGCGCGGATCAGGCCGGCCACGATCCGAAGCATTTCCGCCAACTGGAACGCGGGGTAGTCCGCGGAGGAAGAGGACGACCGTCCCACGGCTTCAAGCTGCCGGTGCGTGGCATGCGCCGCAAGCGCGCTGCGACGCATGAAGTCCAATAGCGGCGCCTCCCCAGGCTGTGAGACGCGGGCAACTTGATCCCTGCGCGGGCGTTGGGCTTCGGCGCCGGGCGTTGGAAAGCTCGCGTCGTCCAGCGCGCTCACGGTGGGCACCACGGCCTTCTCCGCGTTCAAGGCAAAGGGGCGGTCGATCTTGCCCACGTAGACCGCCGGCACGCGCGCCTCGTCGGGTCGGTAAACCTCGTCGACGGCCCGGCCGATCCAACCGGTCTGACTCGGCGTGCCGGGCAGGCTTGCCGTCTGCCAAACGTGCATCGACTCGAAATGCCCTCCGTGAGGATTGGGATAGCCCACGCCCTGGACCACGCTCAAAAGCCCTTCCTGCAAGAGGCGGGCAAAGCCCTTCATCTCGGCGTGCAACCCGAGTCCGTCGGCAATCTTGTGCAGGCCGCCGGCAGCCAGTCGCAGGGTAGGCCGGGCCTCGACGTAGCGATCGTCCTCATAGGGCACCACGGTATTCAGACCGTCGTTTCCGCCGGCCAGTTGGAGCACCACGAGAATCGTGTCGCGCGCGTTGCGCTCGGCCACCGCGGCCTGGGCGGTGCGGTCGAGGAAAACTTGGCACGGCCGGGCCGAGGGAAACGAGGGTCGAAATGCCCAACGACGCCTTGAGAAAGTCGCGACGGTTAGCGGCCATGGCGGGCAATTCCTATGCCAGGTGGAATTCGGGTAAGGTGACCAGGGTTTGCACCAGCGCGCGGAGCCGTTCGGTCGGAGTGCCGCCCTCGGAGGCCTGGGCGAGCGACTGCGCCAGATTCGGTTCCAGATCGTTCTGGAGCAGCAAATCGAGGAAGAAACGGGCCGCAGCCTCCGGATCGCTCGCGCCGTGCTTTCGCGTCAGGGCCAGCGGATCCAGTTTCCCACCGTAGGGGCCGGAGCCGGCCAAGAGGGCCGCGGCCAGTTTGTTGCGGCGGGGCAGAATGAAGTTGTTGATCCATGCCTTGGCCCCGGGCCAACCGCGGATCGTGGGGGGCTGGGCCAGATCCTGCCCCAACGCCGCCAGGTCCCGTTCCAGCGGCTGCGTGGGCACAACCACTTCAAAAGCGCGGGCAATTCCCAACGCATACTCGACGGGGCTCTTCACGCGTTGCCGATAGCTCGACGGCGCGAAGAACAGGTTCGAGCGAAGCATCGTGGCCACCACCCCGCCCACGTCGAAGTCCTTGGCCAACGCCCCCGACAACGGCGCAAGCAGGGCGTCGTTGGGCACGTCGACTTCGCTCACAAACTCGCGGTACAACCGACGGACGATGCGGCGCACCGTCGCCGGGTGTTCGGCGAGGATTCGCACCGCGTCGTCCGATTTCCAATTCCCTTCGCGGCCGAGAATCTTCTTCGATCCGGGGTCGTGCTCGCGCTCGATGAAGCGAAGCTGGCCGCGGAGCACAAACCAGCCCGTCAAGGCACGCGCGGTTTCGCGCACGTCGGCGGGGGAGGATTCTCCCGGGCCGACCGTGTACTGCTCGACCAGCGCGCGGGCAAAGTTCTCATTGGGCTGCGCCTTGCGATTCGTGGCGGCCTCGAGCGCCAAGAGCGAGGCGGGGTCCTGGGAAATGGCCTGCATCAAAGAGGGGAACTTGCCCAAGGCGTCGCGCCGCAGCGCGCGGAAATAGCCCCGCAAGAGCGATCCATTGCCCACGCGCACATTGGAGGTCCCGAAGTAATTGTGCCAGAAAAGCGTCATCCGTTCGGCAAGAGGTTTCGGCGTCGTGATCATCCGCCGCAGCCACCACTGGCAGAGGACCTCCGCCGACCCGGAACTCGGATCGAGCGAGGCGGCCTCGTGGTTGTCCATGGTTTGGTCGAAGGCGTCCTGACCGGAGTCGGGTGCGAGCAAGCGGTCGAGGGTCTTCTCGGGACCTTCGGCCGCCGTGCGCTCGAGTTCCTTCCAATCCGCGCCAAACCCGGCGCGGCGAAACAAATGCCCTGCGCGACGGTGGTCCCAGGGACGATTCGCGTCGGGCCGGTAGGGAGCCCAAGCCCAAACGGGGTCGATTTGCCGGGCCGAATCGGCCGGAGGGGCCTGCGGCAGGCGTGCATCGGCAAGCATCGGAATTCTCCTGGAATGCAAGAGGCGGCCACTCGATCCGCGAACCGCGACGGGCCGGCGCGCGGCAGGGCTGCGCACGGCCCGTCCCACCGCATGTTACTGCGGCAGATTGAGCTTGATCTGCAGCCGAGCCTTGGCCTGTCCGTCGGGGCTGGTCATCGTCAAGCGGGCTTTTCCCAACGATCGCAACACGGTCGCGACGAGGTCGGCCTGCAACTCGGCCTCTTCCTGCTTGCTACCCTTCTCGAGCATGTTCTGCCGCACGAGGTTGTCGCGGTTGGCGACCAAAAGCGTGGCGATCTGGCCGAGATCGACGTCGGCCATCGAATGGACGCTCCGCTGCGGTTGAACCTTGCCGGCGGTCTCCTTGCCGATCGCGTCGATCAGGTCCTTGGCCAGACCGTCGGTCGAGCTGAGCACCACGTAGTCGCCGAGCTTGACCAGCGCGGGCCGGAAGTTGTATTGCATGGGCAGCCGGCTCTTGTCCTCGATTCCCGCCGTGGGGAAATAGGCCAGGGTATACTGCGTGCCCTCGTGCAATGGCCGGTCGACGATCAAACCCGGCCTGGCCCTTCTGGCCGCGCGTGAAGTTCACCAGGCCAACGGCCTTCTGCCAGGCCTCCTCGATGACTTCGCCAAACTGCTTGGGATTGCGCACCCGGATGATCGCGGCGAAGGCCGGCACCTGAATCTGCGGCGTGCCGGTGGCGGCATCGTACTTCTGGGCCGCAACGACGACGCGAATCTCGGGCTTGGCCTGCGGCCAGGACTTCGTCGGTCAGGTCGCGGCCGCTGAAGAAAATGCCCATCATGTTCTCGAAGAAGATCAGGCCGGAGGTCCGCTCGGGAAAGAGCTTGTCCTTGGCGGCGTAGAATCCGTGCAGGTCGCGGTAGAAGCTGAGCGCCGCGAGCGAGCGAGGAACGCTGAGGTTGGGCAGGGCGCCGTCGTCGGGTCCGGAAGGCAGCGTAAACTCGGCCGCTCCTTCGCGCGAAGTCTTGCCGTCCACCGAGGCTTCGAGGGCAAGGCTGTCGCCCTGGACCTTCAGTCCCATGGCGAGCCAGTTCGACTGCGCGAGGGCGTCGCGCACGCCCGCAAACAACAAAGCCGCCAGCGGATTACTGTCCTTGCTCAGTGCGGCCTGGATCGGCGGATGCATTTTGACGGCCGCCAGATTGACGAACACCGAACCGGCGGCGTCCGCTCCCGCGGCGGCTCCGCGCCGCCTGATAGCTGCTGAGGCTGGCCAGACTCTTGCCGCCGCCCGAGCCTCCCTCGGCCTGCCGCAGATCGAGCGCGGCCTGGAGCATCTCCGGGCGGTTGGAGAGCAGGAAGCGATTGCCGACGATCGCGTGGGCCTCGTCTTTGTTGAAGTTCCAAATGGTGGCGCCGCGATACTCGCGCGACTTGATGCGATCCGGTTCTCCCTTCCCGGCCGCATCCGACTTGGCGAACGACGCCAGCAGATCGTGCAGCTTGGTGAGCAATGCACCGTCCTCGGAATCGATCACGAGCAGACTCCCCCCACGGGGCTCCGCGGCCCAACTCACTCCCCCGCCCAGCAGCTTGCGTACGGCCGAACGCCAATCCGTGCCAAGTTGCGATTCCACGAAGCGGACTCCCGTGACGAATTGCTGGAAGCCGGGCTGCGAAACCGCCTTCTCATAGGCCGGAAGAGCGGTCACGGCCTTTTCGACCTTGGGGTCCAGCATCAGGTCCAAGACCTGCTTGGGCTGGGCGAATTCAACGGCAACAATCGCTTCCGACGGGATCCAGGCGCTGGGCGGGGGAAGCCGATCGGCCCCGCACGCCATCCACGTGCCGAAGACAAGAACCGCCAGACCGCAGACCGCCGCAATGAGTCGAACACGCATGATGACCTCCACAAGATTGCATAGGGCGGCCGATCGCGGGGCGGGAGAACGACTGCCACCACTGCCGCAGACCGACATTGACCCAGTTCCGAGGACTATTCGCCTGCTCGAGGGCCATTCTGCGGCACACGACCCGGAATATCCAGAAAAATCGGCCTCAACCCAGACCGATCCATGCGCCGATCGAGCGGTGCGCGCGTGAGAGACGGAGGACACCCGTACGGCAAAGCCGGCACCCAGGCCAGGCAAGAAAACCGACCGGCCAGCACAAGGCTGGCCATTGAGAGTCGGGCGGGATTGCGCCGGCGTCGGGCGGAAAACCGACGCCGACCGCTCGGGGCGCCGGCCGGCCGCCGGGACCCCCAAACAAAAGTGCGCGAGACTGGATTTGAACCAGCACGGGGTGATAAGCCCCACCAGGTCCTGAGCCTGGCGCGTCTGCCAATTCCGCCACTCGCGCGTCAAACCGCTTGCGTGGGAGGCGGCTCGGGCTCGGAAAAGCTTCCTCGGGCTCCCACACGACGCAGGACGGACGGCAAGAGGGTGGCCTGACGCCACCGCTGCCGTCGCGTCCCACAGTGTTCTTTTAAGGGAGATAGACAAACAATGCAATCCCCCCTCGGGCGGTGATCACCGCCGATCCCAGATCTGCCGCTGCTTTCCCGCCTTGCGCGAAGGCTGCCCCAATCAATCGCCCGCCGGAGACATGCCCGCGGATTGCCCCTACTTCGCCGTGTCCTCCTCGCCGCCCGTTCGGTTCGGATCCCGCCCCTCACGCGTGATGAGGAACATGTAGGCCGATACGTCGATGTTGCGATTGATCGAACGCGCAGCGCCATCGACCATCAAGTGGTTGACTACGTCGCCGTGCTTGCTCGACGGTCCGTAGTGCTGGCCAAAATAATCCCCCGTGGTCGGACGAGGAATGTACCAGGACCACTCGTTGTCCGGATCCTCGTAGTCGTGGTTCAAATAGGTGCGGAACTCGGCCTTGACCGTGGTCTGGTCGCCGTACTCGCCGTTGAATCCGAAGGGGTGCCAGAACCGCCCGTCATAGAGATTGTCGTACCAGACGCGGTCCCAACCCTTGCTCGGCAGACCCCACAGCGACATTTCCCAACCCAACGGCCACCGCGAGTAGATGTCCTCGATCGTCTCCACAATCATGATCGTGTGCGTGGTGCCATCGGTGAACTGGCTGATCTTGAGGCGCGAGCCGGGGTAGCAGGCCCCGTCGGGATGCATCGAATAATTGTAGGGCTGACTTTCGACGTTAGGATTGGGGCTGGCGCCGGGATTGACCACGCGGCGCGTGTCGATCGGATAAAGCGGGCGGAGGTTGGGCCGCACCGTGGCCTGCAGGTAACTCTCGTGGTGTGTCGCCGCCATCACCTTGTAGTTCGCCAGCGCCTCGGGTTTTTCCAGTGCCTGCGGGTCCCAGGGGCCGACGTTGCGAATCGTGAAATTCACGCCCGCACTGGGGCAGAGGAACTCCGGCAACGAGGTGAGCGCGCGATGGCGTGGTAATCGGGAACGCCTTTGGGCACCAACGGCTTGCCATACTTGGAATTGGACAGGTCCAGCGTCTCCCAAAGGCGATTTTGCTCCAGGCTGGGCAGCAGGTCGACAATCCAACTCCAGCCGTACATGTCGAGGATTTCGCGCGTGTTCGTATCGCGGAGCACGCGGCAGGCCGGGGGAAAGACGCCCTGCTTATCGTGGAAGTTGTGCAGGGCCAGGCCCATCTGCTTCATCTTGTTGAGGCAGCTTGAGCGGTGCGCCGCTTCCCGCGCCATATTGAAGGCCGGGAAGAGCAAGGCGATGAGGAGCGCGATGATAAACATCACGACAAGTAGTTCGACGAGCGTGAAGCCGCGTTTGCGAACGTGAGGCAGCATACCAGACCTCCTCAAGAAGATGTTATGAGAAAGACGGATTCACACGTCGCACGTTGCGCCGTCTGTGGCGTAGCTTGCCTCCTCCCCCGCAGCGCGGCACGCGCCGCGGCCAGCCCGCAATGTGCGGAGCGTGCTCCCACTCTGGGGATTGATTCTAGATCCGCCGCGCGCCGACTGTCAAATTCTTTCTCCGGCTTTTCCCGGCAATTGACCCGCGGGCCGCGGACGTTTTCCGGCAACGCTCGGGACCTCTGCAACCCAAGGAGACGATCGCGTTTGGGCCGCAAAAACGCCCTCGGAATCCACGGCGACCCCGCCGCGTCCAGTACCGTTGCCGCCCCCGTGAACCGCGCGGCGTTCCGGCTGCGCGACACCCCACGGGGGCTTGGCGAATCCCGCCCGGACTGGCATGATGCAGGAACCGGAGGGGTAAGCCCGAGGTGCTCGCCAGAGGTATCCGTGTCTGACCGGCTCGATCCGCAGAAGCAGCGGCAATTCGCGGTGGAGGCGGTGCGCACGCTCCGCGGCGCGGGGTTTGCCGCCTATTGGGCGGGCGGGTGCGTCCGCGACTGCGTCCTGGGACGCACGCCCAAAGACTACGACGTGGCCACCAACGCCCCCCCGCCGCAGATCCGCGTCCTGTTTGGCCGCAAGCGGACACTACCCCTGGGTGCAGCCTTCGGGGTGATCACCGTGCTCGGACCGCCCGGCGCGGGGGCGATCGAGGTCGCCACCTTCCGCCGCGACGCCGAATATCGCGACGGGCGCCATCCCGACTCGGTGACCTTCAGCACCGCCGAAGAAGACGCGGCGCGCCGCGACTTCACCATCAACGGCATGTTCTACGACCCGATCGAGGATCGCTTGATCGACTTCGTAGGCGGCCAGCGCGACCTCGAAGCGCGTTCGATCCGCGCCATCGGCGATCCGCAAGAACGGTTCCGCGAGGACAAGCTCCGCTTGCTCCGCGCCGTCCGTTTCGCGGCAGCCCTCCAGGCCGAGATCGAACCCTCCACCGAGGCCGCAATCCGCCGCATGGCAGCGGAAATCACCGTGGTCAGCGCCGAGCGGATCGCGGTCGAGATGCAGCGGATTCTCGTCGACCCGCACCGCAGCCGCGGCATCCGGCTGCTGGCGCGCCACCGGACTGTCTGCGGCGATCCTGCCGGAGATCGCGACTCCTGACGCGCCCGACTCGCCGCGCTGGAACGAAACCGCCAGCGTCCTCGACCGACTGGAGGAGCCAAGTTTCGCCCTGGCCCTGGCGGCGCTTCTCGGACGCTGGGTGGATCCGCAGGGCGCGATCGGCGTATGCCGCCGTTGGCGGATGTCGAACGCCGATACGGACCGCGTGGCCTGGCTGATCGAGCACCGAGGCCGCCTGAGCCGCGCCCCAAGCATGCGGTGGTCGCAACTCCAGAAACTGCTGGTTGCCGACGGAGTGCGCGAGTTGCTCGCCCTGGAGGAGGCCGAAGCGCATGCCCGCGCAGAGGATACCGGCGCGCTGGCGTGGTGCCGCGAATTGCTGGGGCGACCGCGCGACGAAATCGACCCGCCCCCACAGCTCACCGGCGAGGATTCTGATCCGGCACGGCGTGGCGCGGGGACCGATCTATCGGCTTCTGTTGGAGCGCGTCCGCGATGCGCAGCTCGACGGCGAAATCCACACGCGCGAGGAAGCGCTGGCGCTGGTCGACCGGATCCTCCAGGAAGGCAGCGATGAGGGCGACGGTTCGTCCGCCCCAACGTGATGCCGCGGCAGCGAAAGGAAAAGGGCCGCTCCCGGCGCGGCAGGCATATTCCGGATCATGCAGGCAAGGGCCCACCATGGACAAGAAACTGAAGAAGAGGCTCGACACGCTGAATTCTCGCGTGCAGCGGTTGCGGCAACAGGTGTCCGGTGCCCGCAAGCAGCGCGACGAGTCGGGCGAGGCCGCGGCGCTCGAACGCCAACTGGCGGAGGCCGAGGCTGAACTGAAAAAGCTTAAAGACGACGGCGGTTGAAGGCGCGGGGCCGATTCGTCCGGCAAACACTTGACGGCCGGAGAAGAGCGCGCGTGGACGCCAATCGCCGATCTTTCTCGATGCGGGCGAAGACGACATTCCTCGCCGAAGCGGGCGATGTCTGCGGCCCAAGGCCGGCGCCAGGCTTTTGCAGAGGCGGCGCCAGGCTACCGCGTGGCGTCCTTGCCAATCTCCGCCAGTCGCGACGTCGGCCCGGAGGGAGGATCTGCCTTGGCAACGCTGCGCTCCCGCGCCATCGACTCCTGGCCGCGAATGACGTGGATCGACTCCACCGTCTGCCGCGCAGTCGTAACGAACCTCCACTTGCACGTCGGTGCCGTCGGCCAGCGTCTCGAATGGGATCCCGACCACTTCCCATAGCCCGAATGTGACCACGTCGGCCGCACCGTGCACCAGGGCGCGGCCGGCCTTGACCGGTTTGCTGTACCCCTGCTTGAAGGCGAAAACGTCGCTTGCCGTTCCGTCGCGCTGGTCGCTCCAGACCGGCTGGCCCAGTTCGGCGATCACGTGGGTGCGAGGCACGCCCGGATGCAGTACGCCCAGGTCCTTCTTGTTGGGCTGCTGCGAAGCCTTGTAGGCTGCGCAGCCCGACAGCGTTGCCAGCATCCCCAGGCCTGCAATCAGCAGAAATCCCGTTCGTACGGCAAGACACGTGGCGCGGGGCATCTGATCCCTCGGATGGGTGTAAAGCCCGTCGTGGGCCGCGGATTGTAGCCGCCTACCCCAGAATCGGTCAATGGAGAGCAATTCTAAAGGCTCGAGCCGATCCCAGAACCGTTTGCCGCTCCAAGCTTTCCGGCCGCAAAGGGTAATTGTGGCGGGAGGGGGAATGGGTCCCAAGGAGCAGTAGCCGCTTGTGATTTCGTTGCTCGCTCGATTTCAAGCACTTGCGTAAGCAAGCGGATCGCTGCCGTCCAAAGGGAGCAATCAGGGGGCAACCAGCAAATTGGATCGGCGACGGCAGCAGTCCGCACCCCACCGAGACCGCGCGAAAGAGCTCGCGCGAGAGAGTGGGCGAGAGAGAGTGCCCGGTCATCCTTGACCGGGCGGTGGCGAGGGATTCTTGCAGGTTCCTGCGCCGCACGCGAAGGGCAGGGCGGCCGGTCACGGAGTGAAGGCCTTGATCAGATTGCGAATCGGCTGTCCTTCGACATACACCTTGGGCCTCACGATCACCCGCGGCCCGGTGGGTGCGGCAGCCGGCATGGTGTACGCCGCCGGTCCATACGCAGAGACCGGCATCGGGCTGTAGCTCGCGTACGGGGTTGCCATCGACATCACCGGCCGGTAGGCAACCATGGGCACCACCGGAACCAGGGGCCGGTAGGCAACGACCGGCGTGGCGTAGTCGGGCCCCATCGGCCGGTACTGGACCGCCGGCGTCGGGTAGTTGGAATACCACGAGCCGTAGTTCGGATACGCCGGATAGGGATACACCGGATTGCCCGACACTTGGACCGACCCGTTGATGATCGTGGGATTGTACGACGGGGCCGGCTGCCAATCGTTGCACATCATGGCGTAGGGGTCGCGCGAATTGAGCTCGACGACCCGATACTCCTGAGCACTCACGGTGGCAGCCCATCCAAGGCAAACCAGCGCGGCAGAAAAGACCAAGGGGGACTTCATGGGTGGACTCCTTCTCCCGGATGCGCGGCGGCCGGTCGAGCGTGTGAACCTCTCACAGGTCCCAATCGACCGCTCACGTTTTTTGAGAAATGCAAACGCCGTTCCACGCCATGCCGCGCCGCGACGTCGGCGGTGAGACAAGCCTCGAAACAACCGCGGCGCACCGAACGGAGAGTCCTGATACGGCGAGAGTTACGGCCGAGGCGCGGTTTCCGGCAGAAAGCGCGGGGCCGCCCACCGCGCACCTAGGGCGGCAACCGCGTGGAAAAACTGCGCAAGATAACGGGGCAGGGCAGGTGAACATTTGTATCGACTTGAAGACAACCCCCGTGGCTTTGCCGCGACAACGCGAGATACACCGCGCGCAGTGACGGCAATGCAGTCGCTTGGCGAGAAGGTTTTGACCTGTCTCACGGTTTTCTTTCTCCGCAGCTTCGGCACAATGTTTGCAGCCCCATTCTGCCGATTCGCCCGGTGCAAGGCCAACGGGGCTCGCCCCGCGCGAAGGCAACGACCCATCAATCACTCGGAACCATCAAGCGAACCGCGCACAAACGCGGAACGGAGGGAAATTATGGCGCACTTGAACCGTCAAGCGGTGATCGGAGTGTTCGAAGACCGGCGCATGGCGCAGGAAGCAGTCATCGAGTTGAAGCGGGCTGGCTTTAGCGAAGAGCAAATCGGGGTGGCAAGCCAAGACGTCGACCATCGCGACGTTGCCGAGCGCGACGAGGGTTCGCGCATGGAGGAAGGCGCGGCAACCGGTCTCGCGGCCGGCGCCGGCGTCGGCGCCCTGTGGGGCTTGGGGATTACCGCGGGACTGCTCCCGGCCATTGGGCCGGCGATCGCCGGGGGAATGTTGGCTACCATCCTTTCCAGCGCCGCCGCGGGCGCCGCCGCGGTCGGTCTGGGCGGCGCGCTGATCGGACTGGGCATCCCCGAAGAAGAAGCGGAGTACTATGAGAGCGAGGTCAAGGCGGGCCGCACCGTAGTGAGCGTCAAGGTGGATGGGCGAGTCGACGAGGCGCGAGATTCTCGCCCGCTTCGGAGGATTCGACATGAGCCGCAAAACGCTCGACCACGGAGATGTGACCTCCACGTCGTCGGAATTCCGCGTGCCCGTGCGCGAAGAGCAGGTAAACGTCGAGAAACAGCCGACGGGCGAGCACAAGGTTCCGTTCACCGAACGCACCGAAGATGTGCGAAGAGAAGGAGAAACGAGAGACCCCAACCGCTAACGCTTGGTTTGAGCCCTGGGTGGCCCATGCACCCAGCCGACCCTCAAGAGACCGGACCACAAGGCGATTGTGCCCGGCCGCGGCGGCCTATCACCGTGCAGGCATCAAACCCAGTGCGCTAACCGCAGTGGCGGTCGATGTAGTCGGCCACGGCATCCAGCAGGCGGCTGGCGTGCGCGGCATTGATGTTCGAGTTGAAGCGGACCTTGAACACTCGCTCGTCGCCCCAAGGCTCGCCGCGGAACTCCTTCTCGGAATGGACGACCACTCCCAAGAACGTCTTCCGACGGACGAGCTCGTCGATCAGTTCTCGGGTGGTGAAGAATTCCAAATCGTGCTCTTGCACGGCCTGATCCTCCTGGGCAGGGTCGTGAGCGCACCGATCTTACTACAGCGATCCGGTTCGTACAACAGAAATACCGGCAAATCGACCGGTCTCAGCGCGACATGCGAGATCTCGGACTTCGCGCGGCAATGCGCGGTGGGCGCGAGAATCGGTCATTCCCAAATTGCCACGGATTGTGGGTGCAACGGATGCCCCCCGGCGCGCCGCAACACCCCTGGAGAGTTGTCTTGCCTCAGCCCATGACGCGGGCGAGAATGGGGCCACCGTAGAACCCCACTCGAGCCGATCCTGAAACCTTCGGCGGGGCGGCGATTTGTCGGCCGCCGATAGCCGTTGTGGCGGTTTCGGGATTGGTTCCTCGTATGCCTTCCGCCAGCGCGCAGGGCCCCTATGCTCGCCAAACTGAAGACATTTTCGCTCCTGGGCA
Source organism: Pirellulales bacterium (assembly GCA_963736495.1). Lineage (GTDB taxonomy): Bacteria > Planctomycetota > Planctomycetia > Pirellulales > Thermoguttaceae > CAVTPL01. The sequence continues at coordinate 1,074,832 of CAVTPL010000007.1, forward strand.
TCGATGCGGTGCCTGTTGAGGTCGAAGTCGACGTCTCCCCGGCGGGGCTGCCGAAGACCGTCCTGGTGGGGCTGCCGGAAATGGCGGTCAAAGAAAGCACGCACCGCGTCGAGCGCGCGTTGGTCAACTCGGGCTTTCAGCGCCCGCAAAACCGCGTGGTGATCAACCTCGCCCCGGCGGATCTGCCCAAGGAGGCCGCGTCGTTCGATCTGCCGATCGCGATCGGCATTCTCGCCGGCAGCGGGCAGATCGCCGCAGAGCTTCTCGAACAGTACGCGGTGGTCGGCGAACTGGCGCTGGACGGCTGCACGCGTCCGGCACGGGGCGCTTTGTCGATGGCGATTGCCGCGGCGCGCGTGGAAGGATTGCGGGGCTTGATCGTGCCCTCGGCCAGCGCGGCCGAGGCGGCCGTGGTCGACGAGGTCGAAGCGATCCCCGTGGCCAGTCTCGCCCAGGCGGCAGCTTTCCTCGCGCGCGAAATCGAGATCGAACCCGCCCCGTCGCGGTTGGCGGAACTGTTTCACGAGCTGGCGCGCTACGAGGACGACTTCGGCGACGTCCGCGGCCAGGAAATGGCCAAGCGCGCCATGGTCGTGGCCGCGGCCGGCGCACACAACGTCTTGATGCTCGGTCCCCCCGGTTCGGGCAAGACGATGCTCGCCAAGCGACTCCCGACGATCCTGCCCGATCTGGCGCCCCAGGAATCGATCGAGACCACGCGCGTCTACAGCGCTCTGGGGCGATTGAAGCCCGGCCAGCCGCTCTTGGCCACGCGCCCCTTCCGCGCGCCGCACCACACGATCAGCGACGCGGGTTTGGTGGGCGGAGGTTCCACTCCCGCGCCGGGCGAGATCAGTCTGGCGCATAACGGTGTGCTTTTCCTCGACGAGCTTCCCGAGTTCAACCGCCGGACCCTGGAGGTGCTTCGCCAGCCGCTCGAAGACGGCACCGTCACCATCGCGCGGCGCTTTGGCAAGCACTACCTTTCCGGCCAACTTCATGCTCGTCGCCGCCTTGAATCCCTGCCCCTGCGGTTACCGGGGAGACAGCCGGCGCGCGTGTCACTGCACCGTGCCGCAGATCGAGCGCTACATGGCGAAGATCAGCGGGCCACTCTTGGACCGGATCGACATTCACCTGGAAGTCCCTGCGGTACCGTTTCGCGAGCTTTCCGGGGAGGCGGCGGGTACGACCAGCGCGGCGATGCGCGCGGCGGTGGTCGAGGCGCGGCGGCGGCAGGCCGAACGTTTTCGCGGAACCTCGACCCGCTGCAATGCCGACATGTCGCACCGGTTGATCCGCCGCACCTGCGAGCTGGACGACGAGTGCCGCAATCTGCTCCGCGCGGCGATGAGCGAGATGGGCCTTTCCGCCCGGGCCCACGACAAGATCCTCCGCGTGGCGCGGACGATCGCCGACCTGGATGGCAGCGAAGCCCTTCGCCCCAGCCACCTCGGCGAAGCGATCAACTACCGGATGCTCGACCGCGGCCTGTGGACCTGAGGTCTCTGATTATCAGCAGGGTAGCAGGGTAGCCCCGATAGCTCGCCTATCGCACGTGCCGCAGGCACAAGAGGCCTCAGTAGCGCAGGGTAGCCCCGATAGCTCGCCTATCGCACGTGCCGCAGGCACAAGAGGCCTCGCGTAGCGCGTGTGCCACTTCCTCGGTGTCCCCTCACGATTCCCGTCGCCGGACAAGCAGTGCTCATTGGTGCCTTTTTCCCAGGCCCTCCATTATCCCTCAACTCCGCGCCAACTTGGTATCCCCCGTTTCAACCCATGGCACGGAGCCACGATCGCTCTGCGTCTAGGACCTACCCGAGTACCGCCCGAACCCCATCCGCCCTGCCCGGATGGTGAGCGAGGTCTGTAGCTAAGCCGTCAGACATGAAACGGCGTGAGCCTCAACACCTCCACCGCCAAGACGCCAAGTCCGCAAAGCTTGCCCTTGGCGCTCTTCGCGCCTTAGCGGTGAGAAAAACGCCCGCAACCGTTCACCGCCCGAGAACCGAAGGAACCTGGTAAACCACACGTTATGAGACGTTGGAGCTTTACGGCACGCTGGAAGGCTCGCGGACCGTGACGGTCAGGTCCACAGGCCGGCGGGTGACAGAGAACCGCCATGACTACGATCTCCGCCCCCAGCGCGAACGACCGGTCCTTGGCCGGGCTGGCGAACATCACCTCGGGGTGGCCCGCAAAATCGAGCACATACGGCCGGTCCTTGCGAATCCCGATCGGAAACACCTCGACCTTGCCCAGGGCGGCTCCGCGCCGGCCGTCGCGATGGTAGTTGTTCGAAAGCGAGAACTCTAGCCTACCGAATCGGAATTTCAAGTGCTGCGCGGCGTAGTCCCCCGCGGGCAGTTCGCACTCGCGCACGAACGGCCCCATATTGCCTCCGTAGCGCGCGTGAGTATGATGACTCACGGTTGTGGAAAATCGCAGCGCCCCGAAAGGTTCTGGGATCGGCTCTATTGAGCCCTGCATTGCTTATGGAACGAGGGCGACCAACGCAATCCCGGTTTCCCGGCACAGAGAGCTTTGAACCGTTCCACCGTCAACAACGGCATCCATAAGAACCTATCCCAGAACTGCCACTGGAGCCCTGTGCGGCCGGAGAAATGTGGCACCTCCCAAGGTTCTGGGATCGGCTCTAAGACTTCTCGGCTTGCGAAAAACCGTCAATGCGCGTTCCATCGAGGTTAGTGTCTTTACGAGCGGGAGCCCCAACACCGGCGGACATTTCGCGGAAGCCTCGATTGCCGGCGGGAATCCCGCTGAGTCTCACTTCAAGAGCAGGAGAATCCGCCATGCAATGCAAGCTCGTAGGTTCTGCGGTCTTGGTCCCTGTTCTGTTGGCGACCGTGGTCTTCGCCAACGGATCCCAACTGCCGGCACAACAGGGACCCGGGCCGGCGCGTAAGACGGGCGCACCCACGGAGCCGGCCCGCGGAACAAGAATCGCCCCACCGTCAGCGAAAACCCCAAGCCGCAGTGCGCCCCCTTCCCGGATCGCCGCTCCTGGCTTTCCTCTGCCAGCACCGCTCGCGCAACTCCGGGACCGGGTCGAGACTGAGGCGACGCGTTGGGGGAAACTCGTCGAGTACGGCGTTGGCGTCGCCTTGGAGTTGTTCTCGGGGAATGAGCCGCGCGTGCTCTCCGAGAACAAGACCAAATTGCTCTCGGGCAATATGACCGAGCTGCTCTCGGGCAATAACCGGCCGAAGCTCCTTTCCGAGAATAGCCCCACGCTGCTCTCGGGAAACAAGCCTGAAGTTCTCTCTGGGAACCAGGCGACCCTGTTGAGCGGCAACCGCGTTTCCGTGCTATCGGGCATTGAGCTCCAAGTCCACGTCAGCGCAAACGGCAACAACAGTCGCAATCATCCACCGGCCCCACGAACACGACCGGGCACGCGGCAGACCAGACCACAGAAACATCAAGTGCCCGGTGGGGCAAGACCGCAAACCTCGGGTCTGCCGCCTCAACCTGGTTCGCGCGAACAATCCGGACAACGTCCCTCCCCAGTGCGCGAGGCGGTAAGACATATGCATGAGGCGGCCGACAACCTGCAATCCGCTGGCATAGCTGATGTCGCCGACCGTTTACGTCACGAAGCTTCAAACTTGGATCGACAAGCCCGCCGCCCCGGCAAAGCCCCAGACCAGGTGCAAGCCCTCCGTGGCCTTCAAGAGGAGCTAGAGCTGCTTGCGCCGCGATCTTGACGCACTGGGTCGGAAAATGAATGAACGTGTTGCCCCAGCCCCGTTGCAGTAGAAACTGGGGGGGGATAGCGTCGCGGGCGGCCGTTCTGCGCCGTAAGGGCCGATTCTTGCTGCCAGGATGCCTGCATGGGTTCAGGACGCGCCTTCGCCCCGCATTGGGCATCAGGTGAGACAATTCCCGAGTCAAGACGCAACCGGGAGAAGACTTAGAACCTATCCTAGAACCGCCGCTGGAGCCCTGCGCGGCCTGAGAATCGCAGCACCTCCCAACGTTCTGGGATCGGCTCCAAGAAGGATCGAAAGCATCACGCCGCGCAGCGACAGTTTGCCTTCCTTCGTGTCTTTGCGCCTTCGCGGTGAAACCTCTCGTGTTTGCAGCCCAACTCTCCACGACGTACCCCTCCCAACTCTTCCCTTGACAACCATCACAGCCGCTTGGTAGTTTCCTGGCTTCCTGAGCGCTTGCCGTTGAGCAGATGCCGTGCAACGCAATCCACGAAGTCGCAAGCGAGCGCAGAGATTGTCTTGCAGCGAGCGGAAGATGAATGAACTGGAGACGAACCGCGGGCTGGCGCGTTGGCTCGGTCGCCAATTGCTTGCGGCGATTGCCGGCGCGGTGATCTGCATACCGCCGTATTTCCTTCTCGGCTGGATGGACGACCAGTCGTTGCTGGGCCCCTACATCTGCCCCCACATCATGGAAGGCCGCACGTTCCGGGGCACGGTTTTGGGTGCAGTGACGGGAGCCATTTTGGGCTGCGGTCTCCTGAATGGCTGGATCGGTTCGATGGGCCTCTGGATCGTGGGGACCGCGGTCTTCTTCGCCTTCATCGGCCCGGGATGCGACGCCGAACGCCCGTTTTCCGCCCTGGTGGGTACGGCCACCGGCATGCTGTTTGGCCTGATCACATGGCGTGGAGTCCTGATTCTTTTCGCTGCCGCCTTCGGCGCGGGCGTGCATGTTCGGTCTGGGAAGACAGCAACGTCGCCGCCCTCGTCGGAACGGGACTGGGTGCGTTCGCCGCCGGATGTCTCGGATTCGGAGTCTTTCCTCCCAAGCAGCGGCCTGGCAAGGCAAAGTTGCCAGCAAGCTCTGACACATGCGCGGACATATTGGGATCGTCTTCTGCCACCCACCGCGGAGACGGCGCGTTGCCGCAACCAGCAGCACGACCGGTGCGCGAAGCCCCCCAACTCAACGAAGACGAATCATGTTGAACCCGAAGGAGTTGCATCGTGCGGTCGATATGCAGCGGCACAGTTACCGCCTCTTGCGGTGGATGGCCCAGGCGGTCGAAGAAGGCTTCATCGAGTTTGAGACGGCCCATGATTACTCGTCACTCCCCGAAGCCGCCAACGCATGGATCCTCCGCCACTACCTGAATATCCCGCCTGCGGCTCGAGTGGCGCAGGAGGACCTCGATGATTTCTGCGCCTTGTTCTCAACCTACTTGCAGGATTCGTTCGACCTGGTTCCAAACCCGGGTAAGCAGTTGTACTCGCCCGACGCGCACTGTTTCTGTCCCATGTGCAGTTGGCTGGTGAACGCTCCGAACTTGAAGACGAAGAAGCTTACTTCGTCCGACAAGCAACGGGCACGGAAGATGAAAGAGACAACGATTCGCGGGATCGCTGCCGAGCACGATGTGCCCCTGTCCGACGAAGAGGTCATTGCGATGGTCGAGGATCCGGACCTGCGCGAGCCGATTTCTCTGGTTACCTACGGCCACGACTTGCTGCGGCGGATCAAGGGAATTGCCGCAGGGCCTGCCGTACTGGCGCTGTGGCGCGGGTTTGCCTGGACCGACAAGGGATCGCCCAAGCACGCGTTCCGACTATCGGTGGATACAATCCTCCAAGCCGAGAAGCGATTGTCCGATCTCGTGCTGGCCCGCATGAGGAACAGCAACTGAGCCTTCCCACAACGCTACGAGCCTGTGTGAGAAAAGGAACACTCTCCTCACTCACCCACAAAGAAAGCCGGATGGTGCTCAACCGGGCCGCGCGGCATCGGCTCCGCCATCGGCAAGCACAGCAGATACTGCGGCGGAACACCCTCCATCACTAGCGCCGCATCGGGCCGAAAGCCGAAACGGCTATAATACGCCGGATCGCCCAGCAAGACGCAGCCCTGCGCACCCAGGCGCCGAATCGACTCGAGCCCCTCCCCCACCAAGGCCTTGCCGATTCCCCGCCGCTGATATTCGGGCAGTACCCCAATCGGCCCCAGGGCGTGCCAACGGCAATCGACGCCGCCGATCGTGACGCGTGAGAAGGCAATGTGCCCGACGACGTTTCCTTCCACCTCCGCGACCAAAGCCGCCGTCAGCGCACCATCGGCCCGCAGCGCCTCCACAATCAGGTGCTCCGTCTGATGACTATACGGATGATCCGCAAATGCCGCGATCAGAATACTGCGGATCGACGGGCAGTCGCTTTCCGACTCGGGACGAATAATCATGCGACGAACCTGGGCCAGGGGAGGGGAAGGTAGTACAGTGCTATCCCAACAACTTACCCTCTCCTACCGCGAAGGCAACTGCACTCGGCAGCGCCTGTTCATTGCGGACGGGGCAACAAGGGGTGCGCGAGAAGAAAGCCCAGCAGCCCGTTCGCCAGTCCCCACACGGCAGAGACCTCGATGCCAAGGCCACGACCACACTTCATGCCCAAAAGCAGGAACGTGCCAAACACGGCAAACGGCGCAAGCGCCTTTGCGGCGTTGGCGCCGCCAACGGTTCGCCAATATACGAGAACGACCAGCGCGAAACCGTCGATCCCCGCCAGGAATGCCGACCGCGGCGCCAGATCGGGCACGTTGAGCGCAGGCGCCAGAAGTTCACCCACAAAGAAGGCGGCATAACCCAATCCCGCCGCCACGCCGATCGCAATCGGGGCAAATGCCAGACAGCCAATATTCTCGCGGATCGCATCCGGATTGCGCAACTGACCGCAGTGGGGGCACCAGTTCGCCGGCGGCCGAAACGACCGCAACCGGATCACTCCGCCGCAATGCGGACACGCTATCGTAGGACGGTGAAAGACCAAGCCTTTGCACTCCGCGCAATCCTAGTGTCCTTGACGCCGCCAGCGCGACCGCACGGTGCTGCATAGTCGGGCGGCATCAACGGGATACGGCGAATGTCGTCAGTATCAACAGAAGCACGACGGCCAGCGACAGATAGGACACGAGGTTGGCTTTCCAGGCATATTCCCAGAGCGAATGCGTATTCCCCGCCCCCAGTTCACGCCCCGCACGGCGGAGAAAAGCGAACTCGACCAAGCACGACATCACATAGCACGGCACCAGCAACACAGACAGCGCAAGAGGGATTGCCCACGAGAGGTCTGGGATGTATCCAGGTCCGAACCACGCCGGACTGCGTACGACGCCCAGAATCGACCCGTCTCCCCAGTCCCCACCGCCCGTCAAAACGGAAACGACCAGAGCGAAAAACCAAGCGATGGGAATCCCCAAGAGCGTGCTCGCCAAGTTGGCCAACGACACCCATTTCAGTGCGACGACGAGAGTCCACCGCAGGAGAACCTTCGCCACCAGCGCCTCGACGATCACCACGGGAATGATCGTCAGCCAGCCGAAGGCCTCAAGCACGCTGATCAGCGGGACACCCACATTCGCGAGGACCATGAAGAAGTCGCTCTTGTATAACCGACGATCGTTGAACCCGGATGGTCGACTCTGGCGATCCGCCCGACGGATCCTGCAGCGGAGGATACTCGGGCTCAGTGGAACGAGCAAGCAGGCGGACGACTGAAGTGAACGGCGATCACTTGAGGACTTGCCGGCGCGTGCGATTCCCGGGCCGTGAACGGTTACTGCACACGAACAAGCGCAGACTCATGCACACACCAAACATTCCAGACGCAACCAGAAAGTACTGCGGAAGAGGTCGGGATCGTGGAAACCGTGTGGACGAGAGTCACTGAAAATTGAGAATCATCACGGAACCTTGACGACGATCACTGGAAGAAGTGCATGCGGCGGGGCGGCCAGTAGGTCCATCGCGCAACTCCTTTCACGGCGTCGGCCGGAACCGTGCCCCAAAACCGCGAATCCTTGCTGCGGGAGCTGTTGTCGCCGAGCACGAAATACTCGTGCGCGCCGAGGCGGAGAGGTTTCCCCATACAGCCCCACGCCGGCTCGACCTCTGCGCCGGGCATCTGACTCAAGCAACGGTAGTAGATATCTTTGCACAACACGATTCGGGAGAGAGTGGCCTGGCAGCGACTGGCGAAAATCGACAAACGGCAAGGTTCTGCCGGATCCGTTTGCTTCTTAGAATCTATCCCAGAACCGCCGGGAAAAGGGTCCGCGGCCGGGGAATCCGGTAGCGCCCAAAGGTCCTGGGACCGGCTCTTAAAATCTATCCCAGAACCGCCACTGGGGCCCTGTGCGGCCGGAGAAGCGTGGCACCTCCCAAGGTTCTGGGATCGGCTCTTAAAACGTACGACGTCCTGGGGTCCGACCTTTGCAGAGACGACGACTTCGTCGTCCGCGGTCAGGTAGGCCCGGCCGTCGCGAATCGCCAGGCCTAATTGTCGCGTGGCGGAGAGCGTCCGCCGAAGTTTTCCCCGGGTAACGTCTTCATCGGCCTTTGCCTCCTCCGAAGCGCTTGAGATCTCAGAGACCGCCATTCTAACCCCGCCGTCTGCCGAGACTTTGGCCCTCACCTTCTGGTTGCAGAACTCCCAGCGGAACTCGAAGCTTCCTTCGCCGGAGAATTCTTTCAGGTCACAGACGAGCTTGATATCGCCCACGAGCGGTGCACCTGGGGAAGAAGATCCCTCGTCGTTGTAGGCAAGCTCATCGGTAAGCCGCGCGGAGAACACGAGGGCATCGTCGGCCGCGTGCACACCGTTGAAGACCCATTGGCCGTTGTCGAATTTCCATGAGGAAGACCGCCCTGAAGGTTGCCAACGCGGACCTTCGGGCAACGGCATGCGCACCACGCGAGTGCTGTCATGGACGAGAAGCCATCGATCCGGTTGGAGGGACGGATCCTGGGGCAATCGGCGACCGTCGATGAAAACGTCGCCCGCCACAATTTCCACCGTCTCACCCGGCATGCCCACCAGACGCTTGATATAGTTCGTCCGGCGATCTTCCGGATACTCGAACACGATCAGGTCTCCTCGCCGCGGCGCGCTGATTTTCTCGACCAGGATGCGGTCCCCTCGCACGAGCCGATCGCGCGGGCCGATCTCCCGGGGTTGGCCGCAGTTGGGACATTCGGCGTGGACGGTTTCCCGGACCGTAGGCACCGCCAGCCACTCCGAAAGGCCGACGGCATACGGGGTGCTGCAGTTCGCGCAGACCACTTCGGCATGCGCGCCGTAGATCGTGGGGGCCATGGCCCCGGTCGGCACGATAAAGGCTTCCGCCAGCGTCCATTTCAGCAACAGGGCGAGCAGGTAGTCCAACCTGTCGAGAGCGGCCATGGTCAGAGTTCCCCCTTGAGAGTCATCGCGTGATAGGATTGCGGCACGGGCCCCGCCCGGTATCCGAGGAGAACGCGGCGCATTATCGCGTAGGGCAACGCCGGCCTTCGCTCCAATCCCTCGCGTTCTTGCGCGGACCGTTCTCGATTGACCGGACAGGCGTGCGTCGGACCATTCTGCCCTGCACCAAGCGGCCGGCAAGCGCCGCGGGGCTTTGCCCCCCCGCTAGCCAAACGGCTCTGCGTGCTATCCATTGAGCGTTCGAGCGCGGAAGTCCACGATCGCCACGGCGCTGGAATTCCTTTCGAGGCCGTGAGATGGGGCGATCTGCCGCGGCGCCGACTCGCCTGCCGAGAGGCTCCACCATAGAATCGCCATGCTTGCGCGGCGATCGTATTGCCTGGAAACTAGGAAAAGCAGCAAGCCGCCGGACGAGCGAATTCCGCGCTCCCGCTGAGGTCTGTGCAAGTCCTGATCCGGCAGCAGGCGCGACGCGTGGCGGAAGGAGCAAGCCTTGGCCGAGAAGCCCCAACCGGACCAGCCGGACCTGCCGGAGCGGCCGTACCAGTGCCTCTGCGGCAATCAGATCTTCTTCGCACCGAGAGAAGTGGGCAAGGCCGAGGGCTCGGACGATGCCTTGCGCGTGATCGAAATTCGCACCGAGAGCGGCGCGAAACTGGATCGGTGTAGGGTGTGTGGAAGAGAGGTCGCTGCGGACAAAGCGCCCTGAGACGACGACCCTCCACCACCAAAACCCCAAGTCCGCAAAGTTCGCCCTTGGCGCCCTTCGCGCCTTAGCGGTGACAAGAAACCCCCGCAACCGTTCACCGCCCCGCCGTGACCCCTTACATCCGGGCTGTCGTGCCGCACGGGCGCAAAGAACTTCCTCAAAGCGGCACTAACGCTCGGCCTTGGACTCGCCGGCGACTTGTCTTCTCGATCATACCGGAAGAAGAAATTTCGCATGACTCGACTCTCGGCGGGATGATCGCGGGGACCGGGGCAGATTCAGCTCCTCCATGGTAGCCGGCCGGATCCGCTCGTCACAACTCATGGGTGGATGAGGCCGATGCGCCGCGATCGCAGCTTGAGGTCGCTTCGGGCAATCCCCAATCGATCGGTAAAACCGTTGCGGACGGAGAAGGCGGCAGAAGCGGGCGCGGATTGGTTCTCGGCATGGGGCCGGCAAGCACGGGCGCGCGGCAAGCCATTTTGTATGCAAGAGTTGGCTTGGGAAGGGGGGGCTTGCGACCCGAGCGCGGGGTAGCAGTGCCCTCCTTGGCATTGGCGCGGCGGAACAGGCCGAGGGTGCGCCGCATTCTACGGCGGCGGCCGAGCGAGCCTCTCCCCCGGGGAGAATCTTGGAAATGCGGAGCATCGGGGCAAGATTCGTTTTGATCGTGGTCGCGTTCGCGACGGCCTTTTCTGCGTACCTGATCGTGCAGGGGAGGCGGGCTTCGCGAGCGCACCTCGAGGAAATGCTCGCGGCGCAAGCCGAGTTGGCGATGGAATTCGACCTGGCGATTCGCGCGTACGTCGCCGAGACGATTCGTCCTTGGACTGCGCAGCGCGTGAGCCGCGACGAGTTCGTTCCGAACACGATGTCGTCGTCGTACGTGGCGCGCAGCGTGTTCGACAAGGTTCGCCGCCGGTTGCCGCACTACGTCATCAAGTTCTCTTCCGACAATCCGCGGAACCCCGCCAACCGGGCCAGTCCCGTCGAGGAAACGATCCTGGCGATCTTTCGGGCTGATCCGACGCAGACGGCCTGGACGGGAGAGATCGAGTTGGAGGGTAAGCAGTATTTCGCCCAATGCTACGCGCGGCGCATGGAGCAGAGTTGCTTGCAGTGCCACGGCCGGCCCGAGGATGCCCCCGCCTCGCTGCGGGCGCAGTACGGTCGGGAAGCGGGATTTCACCGCACGGTGGGCGAAGTGATCGCCATGGACACCGTGGCCATTCCCATGGAAGAGATGAACGCACTCCTGGCAGGGCAGGCGCAGTGGCAACTGCCCGCGGTAGCGATCGGAATCGTGGTCCTTCTCGGATCGATTCTCCTCGCATTCCAGATGCTGGTCGGCAGACGCCTGAGAGCGATTGCCGAGCATTTGCGACGTGCGGCCGATCGCGTGGAAGACGCGTCGCTCGAGCCGATTCCGGTGGAGGGCCGCGACGAGATCGGGGTGTTGGCGGCGAGCTTCAACGCCCTGGTGAGCCGGCTGCGAGGTTACCACGCCACGCTCGAACAGCGTGTTGCCGAGCGAACCGCCGCACTGACCGCCGAGGTGAGCGAGCGGCAGCGGATCGAAGATGCGCGCGCTGGACGAAGCCCGGCTGCAAGCCTTGGTGCAGCTCAACGAGATGACCGACGCCTCGATTTCCGAGATCACCGACTTCGCCTTGGAGCAGGGAGTGGCGTTGACCAAGAGCAAGGTGGGCTATCTGGCGTTCCTCAGCGAGGACGAGACGGTGCTCACCATGCATTCCTGGTCGAAGACGGCGATGCGAGAGTGCGGGATTCCGAACAAGCCTTTCGTCTACCCGTTGGCCACGACCGGCCTGTGGGGAGAGACGGTTCGGCAGCGGAGGCCGATCTTGACGAACGACTACGCCGCCTCCAACCCTCTGAAGAAAGGCTACCCCGCCGGCCACGTGGCAATCGAACGCCACCTCGGAGTGCCGGTCTTCGACGGGGCGAGGATTGTCGTGGTCACCGGCGTGGGCAACAAGGCGACGCAGTACGACGAAACCGACGTGCGGCAGTTGACGCTGCTGATGCAGGGAATGTGGCGGCTCTTGGAACGGCGCCGCGCGGAGCATGCGCCAGCAGTACGCGGCGAAGCTGGAAGCGACCAACCAGGCCCTGGAAGAAGCGCGGCGGTCGGCCGAGGCGGCCACGCGGGCCAAGAGCGAATTCCTCGCCAACATGAGCCACGAAATCCGCACGCCGATGACTTCGATCCTCGGCTATACGGAATTGCTCGCCGAACAGTGCCTGCCCACGCGCGCCCCAACCAGGCGGCAGTGGCGGAATACCTCGCCACCGTCTCTCGCAACGCCGAGCACCTGCTGCAAGTCGTCAACGACATTCTCGACCTGTCGAAGATCGAGGCCGGCAAGCTCGAGGTGCTGGGGGAGACTGCTCGCCCCACGAGGTGCTGGCCGAGGTCGTGTCGATGATGACGCTGCGCGCCGAAGCCAAGGGAATCCAACTCACCGTGAGCTACGACGGCCCGCTCCCCGAGCGCATTCGCTCCGATGCCACGCGATTGCGGCAGATTCTCATCAACCTGGTCGGAAACGCAGTCAAGTTCACCGAAACCGGCGCGGTGCGATTGGAGGCGGGGCTGCGAACCGGCGGCGACCGCGGCGGCCAACTGGAGATTCGCGTGAAGGACACGGGAATCGGCATTGCGCCGGAACAGATGGAGCTGTTGTTTACCCCCTTCTCCCAGGCCGACACTTCGCCGGCGCGCATTTTCGGAGGCAGCGGATTAGGACTGGCGATCAGCCGTCGGCTGGCGGAGATGCTCGGCGGAACGATCGTCGTCGAGAGCGAGCTCGGCCAGGGCTCGTGTTTTACGCTCCGCGTGGCCACGGGTGAACTGGAAGGGGTGCGCCTGGTCGACGCCCCCGCCGCGCATGCTCCCCCCGCCGATCCTCGGCCGACGCCGAATCTCGATTGCCGCGTGCTTCTGGCCGAGGACGGCGTGGATAACCGCCGGTTGATTTCCCTGTTGCTGAAAAAATCCGGCGCCGAGGTGCACCTGGCCGAGCATGGAAGGGCCGCGGTGGATTTGGCATTGCGCGCCGATCAGGAAGGACGAGCTTTCGACGTGATTCTCATGGACATGCAAATGCCGATCCTTGACGGCTACGAAGCCACGCGCCGATTGCGCTCGGCCGGCTACGGGGGTCCGATCATCGCCCTGACCGCCCATGCCATGATCGACGATCGCCAGCGGTGCCTCGATGCGGGGTGCAACGACTACGTGTCGAAGCCCGTCGATCGCTCCGGCCTGCTCGACCATGTCGCGAAGTGGGCGAAGCCCGCCCAAGCGCCGGCGGCAAGCGGCCCGCCCGACGCCAACGCCTGAATCGCCGCCGTCCGCGGCTCCCGGCTCGACGCCGCACACGGCCGCCGCGGCCGATGGTCGCTTAGCCTCGAAGTTCGAAGCCGGCGCCTGTGCGCGGCGCATGTAACGCGAATTCTGCGCCTCGTCGTCGCCCACGATCCGCTCCTCGCGCGAGTCCCAGTTGATCCTGCGGCCGACGCGCATCGCGACGTTGGCCAGGTGGCAGGCCGTGATCACGCGGTGAGCGACCGCGACCTGGGCGGCATTCGGCTTGCGGCTCTTGACGCACTCGAAGAAGTTGCCCATGTGGTCGTCGCTCTCGTAAAGGCGGACAGCGTCGGCGGGCAGGGGATTCTCCTTGAGCTCCTCGACGGCCTTGCCGTAGAGGTTGCCGCGGTTGACGAACACGCGCCCCTTGTCGCCGATGAACATGATGCCGTTGCGCTGCTCTTTCTGGACTCCTCCGGCAGGCCGGCGAACAATTGACCTTCCTGCTCCGCCGAAATATCGCCTCTGCTTCAGGCTTTCCAGGTACTTCTGGTCGCGCACGACCAGGTAGACCAGGTCGATGTCGCCGGGAAACTTCATCCGCACCACGAATCGGTCGGGGTTGTCGTAGCAGTCCGGCTTACCCGCGTTGGGAAAGAAGCCCTTGGCCTCGACCCAGAGTGGACCTGACTGCTCCATGCCCATGCCCCAGTAGGCAATGTCCATGTGGTGCTGGCCCCAGTCGGTGATGATTCCGCCGGCATAGTCGCTCCACCAGCGGAAGAGGAAGTGAGCCGTTCGGGGCAGAAGGGATGCTCGGGAGCCTGGCCTTGCCAGAGATCCCAGTCGAGCGTGGACGGGACGGGTCGTGCGGCGAACGGGCCGCCCTTGGTCGTCCAGAAGGGAAGGTAGACGCGGACCTCGCGCAGCTTGCCGACGCGACCGTTGCGCACCAGCTCGCAGGCGGTGCGGAAGTGGGCCTCGCTCCGCTGCTGCGTGCCGACCTGCACGATGCGGCCGGTTTCTTCGACCACCTTGCGCAACAGCTTGCCTTCGTCGATGGTCAGCGTGAGCGGCTTCTCGGTGTACACGTCCTTGCCCGCCCGGCACGCGGCGACGTTGACTGCCGTGTGCCAGTGGTCCGGCGTGCCGTTGGTGACGATCTCGACGTCCTTGCGATCCAGCAGCTTGCGGTAGTCCTGGTACACCTCCGGCTTGCCGCCGAGCAACTCGCTGGCGCGGTCGGCGTTGGCCAGGTCCACGTCGCAGACGGCAACCACGTCGCCGAGGCGCGCCGCCTGCTTGAGAATGTCCGTGCCTCGGCCGCCGACTCCGATCGCCGCGACCAGCGGACGGTCGTTCTTGGCCTGCGCAAAGCGGCTGGGCGGAGCTCAACGCGTAGGGAACGGCGCCGGCCAAGGCGGCGGTACGGAGGAATTGGCGGCGTGTCGGTCGGCTCATGATCGGCTCCTCGGATCGGGGCGGGGAAGGCAGGGGGGGAAACCGTGGGGAGGGAAAACGTCGAAAACTATGGTAGCCGCCTCGAAGGCGGGATGCAAACCCGGTTCGATCGGTGAACGAGAAGCGAGAAATCTTCGCTGGCTTGCGTGCAGGGGCCTCGTGCGCGGCAGTGGTTTCACGCTGCTCTGGCTCGTGCTTCTGGTTTTCGACGCCGCGGCCGCGAAGGGAAATCCGCCGCGCTACGCACTTTCGCCGGCAAGGTAGCCGGTGCTGAAAGCCGCCTGGAAATTGTAGCCGCCGATGGGGCCGTCGAGATCGAGCAGTTCGCCGGCGAAGAAGAGGCCGGAGGCGACTTTGCTCTCCATGGTGCGCGAGTCGACCTCGGCCAGACTCACTCCGCCCGCGGTCACTTCAGCCTTCTCGAAGCCCAGCGTGCCGGTCACGGCAATGGCAAGCCGCTTGATCGCGCCGACAAGGCGCTGGCGATCGTCGCGCGACAAGTCGGCCCCGCGGCGCTCCATGCCGATTCCGGCTTGTTGGACCAGCGATTCGGCCAACCGCTGGGGGAGCCACCCAGCCGCCAGCGCGGCGATCGTGCGGCGACCGCTGCGCGCCGCCGCCTGAGCCAGAGCAGCGTCCAAATCTTCCGCGCGCCGCTCGGGGAGGAAATCGCAGATCAGCTCGGGCCGGTTGCCGCGGGGAAACTGGCTGATCGCGCGGCTGACGTCGAGCACCGCCGGCCCGGAAAGGCCGAAATGCGCGAACAGCACGGCGCCGCGGCGCTCGGCCAGAAAACGGGGACGTCGGCCGCGGGGCCGCTCGCCGTCGCCCTCCTGGCCGGGCGTGGCGACGCGCACCAGGGCGTCGGCCACGGTGATTCCCTGAAGCTGCTTGATCCAAGCGGCCGCGGTGGTAACGGGAACGAGGGCGACGCGCGGTGTCTGGACCGTATGCCCCAGCGCAGCGGCCCAGGCGTATCCGTCGCCGGTCGTCCCGCACCCGGGATACGACTTTCCCCCGGTCGCCAGAATCAGTTTCTCGGCAACGAGCGTTCGGCGCGAGGTCGTCAACTGAAAGCCGGTGGACTCGCGGCGGATTTCGAGCAACGGTTCGTCGAGGGCCAGTTCGGCGCTGCTTCGCACCAGGCGGCGCACGAAAGCGTCGCGCACGTCGATGGCCCGGTCGCTGGCGGGAAAAATCTTCCCGCCGGGCTCAACTTTCGTAGCCACCCCTTCGGCTTCGACGAGATCCACGAGCTGCGCGGCCCCAGGCAACTCAAGGCCGAGTGGAGGAAACGACCCGGCGGGCCGAAGGCATCGACGATACCGCGGGCATCGGTGGCGTGGGTAAGATTGCAGCGCGTGCCGCCGGAAATCAGGATCTTCACGCCGGGCTTGCGGCTCTTCTCCACGAGCAGCGTGCGGCGCCCGCGCTCGGCGGCGCGCCGCCGCCAAAAGCCCGGCCGGCCCCGCGCCCACGACCACCACCTGCCAAATGTCCATTCTTCTCCGCAGCCCTAAACGAATGCACGAGTCACGAGGAGCGCAGCCACGCTCACGGTTTCGCGGCGCGGACCATGCGCAAGGCGATGTCGTTGGCGAAGACCGGCGAGGCAAGCTTTCGCGCCCCGCCGGCATGGTCGATCGATTCAGCGCGAACGGCTTTGCCGGTCTGGGTGTCGATCCATTCCACGCGGTAAGCTCCGGCGGGAAGCTCCAGGGTTAGTTCGCCCTCGACGCGCTCGCGGAGGACTTCTTCGATCTTCTTCGGCTTCTCCGCGAGCGGCACGTGTAGGTAGATCGCGTAGGCTTTGCCGGGCTCCGCCAGGGCGCGGGCCGCCAGACCGCCGGAAACGGTCCGGATCACCGAGTTGTCCGGCTTCATGCGGACGAAGTCGAAGCCGTCGAGGAACCGCTTGAGAATGCCCAATTGCTTGCGCAGCGCGGGGCTGCCGCCGCCCGGCGAGCGGTAGTCGAGCAGCGTGCCGTCGGGGTGCGTCGGCGTGAAGGAGTAGTCCAGGTTGTTGTACAGCCCGCCGCCGGCCAGGAGGAAGTCCCAGCCTTCGCTGCGGTAGAGGACGTCGTGCCTGCCGCGGAAGCCGGTCTCGTTCTCGCCGATCGACCTTGTTCAGGCCGTAGTTCATCGCCACCGTGTCCGGCGGCACGCAGTAGTGGAAGTTGAAGATCGAAACGCCGGGTGCGGCTTGTCGACCTTCTTGCCGGCCGTTGGCGATGTTCATCGAGATCAGGTGCTTGCGCGGCAGGCTCTTGCTCGGTCTCGCACGATCGTGTCGACGATGCGGTCGCTGCCACTCGCTGCGTCACGCCGCCGAAGTACGGCTCGTTGCAGACCTCGTAGTAGAGGTTGTCGAACTGCGTTCAACTCGCCGACGATCTTCCGCGTGACGGCCACTTGCACCTCCAGAAGCCTCCGATGCTTGAGCGTTAGCACCTCGGTTCGCGGGCAGTCGCCGACGCCGTTGACGTTGTTCGCGGCGTTCATCGGCGAAGCGTCCCACAGCTCGTCGTTGTAGAGCGGGCAGAAGAGGTTCATCTCCACGACGATCCCGCCGCTCTGCGGCCTGCGCCATGAAGTCGCGTGAGGCGCTGGAAGTAGGCCGGGTCCCAGCGCGTCGAGGTCGAACTTGTTGCCGCCGTCGAAATAGCCCGGCTGGTCGCTCCGCGCCCAGGGGCAGACGAAGCGGTCCGGCTTGGGGGCCAGCGTGTTGTCGGTGATGCCGAACGAACCGGGGATCTCGCGATAGGTGCCGGAGAAGGTCCGCGTGTGGTTCAGCCCGTCGGCGGCCAAGGCGGCCGAGATAACGGACGAAGTCGAAATCGAGGTTGAGCACCGCGCCGTAGTGCTCGCCCGAGGTGACCAGCACCGTCGGCTTGCCGCGCCAGAGGAAGTAGTGGCCGTTCTGCGGGATGCAGGGCGATCGGCGGCGCGGCCGCCGCCGGCAGGACCATGCCCAGGGTCGTCCCTACCAGCGCGGCGAACATGCGAGGTGCGAGAAGCGAAGACATATGCGTTCCTTTCCTCAGACGATTCTTGATGCCGTGGTTGATGGTGGGCCAGTACGGGAACCGTTCACAGGCCAGCCGGAAACTGGTCCATTTTTCGGCCCCCAAGATGTCGTCATCACAATAGGCGCGTGACCGAAAACTCGGGACCTATCCCCCTTCGCTCCCCCGTAGAAACGGCGGCTCGCCGTTTTCAAATGCTTGCCCATTACCCCACGAGCGCGTGGGCAACGCAGCCGCGCAGCGTGGCGATCCGGGGGTGTGAACGCTTACCCCTTGTTCTTCGAAGTTCTCCGAGTAGTACACGACTCAACAGAAACGGAAAGCGAAGTATGCGGGGCCGAAGGGGCTCACGTCCGGCCCACGGTTACCCTCCCTCGCACGACGCGAACGGCTCGCGCGCCAAGCGGCGGCGGAGTCGCCAGAGTTCGCAGAGGATGCTCGGCAGCTCGCGCGGCGGGCGAAAGTTCCCGCCGGGCACCTCGTGCCAGTCCACCGGCACTTCCACGCAACGATAGCCCAGCCGCCCGGCCAGGGCAAGGATCTCCAGGTCGAACAGATCGCGCGGCTCCGCGCCAGCGAAAACAGCCGCCGACCAACGTCGCCGCGGAACATCTTGAAGCCGCACTGCGGGTCGTGAACCGGGACGGCCAAGAGGCGGCGGGCCACGGCGGCGAACGCGCGCCCGGCCGCCGCGCGGCGCCAGTCGCGCGCGCGCTCGGCGCCGCCCGACCGCAGCAGAGCGCGAACCGACGGCCAGTTCCGCGCCCTCGTCCAGTGCGGCTGACAGCCGCACTTCCTGATCGATCGGCGTGGCGCCGTCGGCATCGGCGAAAAGAATCTTCTCGCCGCGCGCGGCGAGCACTCCGCTGCGCACCGCCGCCCCTTTGCCCCGATTGCTCTCGTGCCGCAGGCAACCGAGTTGCAGCCAGTTGCGGGCAAGCTCCCCGAGCGTGCCGTGCAAGCCGTCGCTGCTGCCGTCGTCGACCACGATCACTTCGTAGCTTGCGCTGTAGCGGCCCTCCAAGTGCCGCGCGGATCGATTCCAGGTACGGCGGCAGACGCCGGGCCTCTTGATAGGCAGGGAGCACGAGCGACAGGACAGGCGGCGGAAGCGGCACGCGAGGTTCTCCAGCGTGCAGATTAGCTGGGCAGGGCCGCGGGGTCCACAGGTGCAACCCGCGGTTTCCGCGGTTTCCCCTCGCCGGGCACACATTTCCACCGGCCGGAAGTCCCTGCCGCACCGCCCCCCCTCGGCACTTGCACCGGTGGATCGCGCCGGGCTATAGTACATGCGATCGTATCGGCCGTTTGCCGCGGGCTGCCGTGCGGATCGGTCCCCGCCCAACGCCCCGCCCAACGTCGGAATCCCCTCGTTTTCTGGAGCGAAATTGCGATGAGTTGCCGAGGTCCTGTTTGCGTCGGTCTGGTGGTTGGTGGGTTCGCGATGCTGGCGTTGCTGGCGGCTTGGGGCGAGGCGACCGCTGCCGACCAGCCAAAGGCTGCCGCATGGTCCCGGTGGAGATCAAGCTGCCGCGGCCGCTGTTCCAGGGCACGCCCAAGAACATCAAGCCGTCGCCCGACGCTGGAGAAGTACAGCGAGAAGCCCCGGCCGCCGTTCCTGGCCCCGGAGGGCGTGACGAACCTGGCCGCAAGAAGAAGGTCACCTCCAGCGACATCGGCGCCGATCATCGGCGAGCTGAACATGGTCACCGACGGCGACAAGGAAGGCTCCGACGGCAGCTTCGTCGAGCTGGGCCCCGGACAAGCAGTGGGTGCAGATCGACCTGGGCGCGACGGCCGACATCTACGCCGTCGTCGTCTGGCACTACCACGCCGAAGGCCGCGTGTATCACGACGTCGTCGTCCAGGTCTCCGACGACCCCGACTTCATCAAGAACGTCAAGACGGTCTTCAACAACGACTTCGACAACTCCTCGGGCCTGGGCGCTCGGCAAGAACCTGGAGTACATCGACGACTACCGCGGCAAGCTGATCGACGCCAAGAACGACAAGGGCGAGCCGGTCAAGGGCCGCTACGTCCGCCTGTACTCCAAGGGCAACACCTCGAACGACATGAACCACTACGTCGAGGTGGAGGTCTTCGGCAAGCCGGCCAAATGAGCACGTCGCAGGTCGCGTGCTCTGTGGCCGTCGCGATCGCGTGTGGTCCTGGCCGGCCGCGGCGCTTGGCCGATTCGCCTGCCGCGGCTGGCCACGCGGCCGATGCACGGCGACGAGGCCAACCAGGCCGTCAAGGCCGGCGTCCTCTGGAAACCGGCGATCTACCGCTACGATCCCGACGAGCACCACGGCCCGAGCCTCTACTGGCTCACGCTGCCCGTCGCTCTGGCTGAGCGGCGCGGACGATTTCGCCGACACGACCGAAGTCCGACTACCGCATCGTGCCGGTCGTGTTCGGCGTGGGGCTGATCCTGCTGCTGCCGCTGGTGGCCGACGGGCTGGGACGCGGCGCCGACCGTGATCGCCGGCCTGCTGACGGCCATCTCGCCGGCCATGGTCTTCTACTCGCGCTACTACATCCAGGAGATGCTCCTGGTCTTCTTCACCTTCGCCGCAATCGCTGCGGGCTGGCGTTTCGCGCGGAGCCGCGCACCGGCTGGGCGGCCGCCTCCGGCGCGTCGCTGGGCATGATGCACGCCACCAAGGAGACCTGGGTGCTCTCGGCCGTCGCCATGGTCGCAGGACTCGTGCTCACGGTGATCTGGACCGAGCTGCGATCCACGCGCACTCCAGCGTCGAAAGACGAGAAGCACGGGTTCGGCCGCGTGCGCAGCCGGCTTCGGAAGCCCTCGACACGCGGCCAATCCTCATCGCGACGGCCGCGGCGGTTCTCGTCGCCGGGGCGCTTTACTCGTCGTTTGGCGCCCATGGGTCGGGACCGCTCGATTCGATCCTCGCCTACGGGACCTACTGGCAGCGAGGAACGGGTACGGAACTGCACCGCCACCCCTGGTACTATTACCTGCAGCTGCTCCTGGCCTACCGGCCGGCCGCGGATTTTTCTGGAGCGAGGGGCTGATCGTCGCTTTGGCGGCGGCGGGTACCGTGCAAGCGCTTTGGGGCACGCGGCCGGCGGCGCTAAAGGCCGGCGAGGCAAGACCGACCTCTCTTGTCGCCGCGCGCAGCGAGAATGCTGCCCGCGACTCGCACTTCGCCGTCCCGGAAGAGTGCTTTCCTCGCTTTCTTGCCTTCTACACGCTGGTGCTGACCGGCCTCTATGCGATCATTCCCTACAAGACGCCCTGGTGCATGCTGAGTTTCCTGGACGGGATGATCCTGCTGGCGGGCGTCGGAGCATGGGCGATTCTGCTCGGATTCCCGGGCGAACGCTGAGAACCGATCCCGGAACTGCCGCTGCGGCTCTGTGCGGCCGGAAAATCGTAGCTCGTCCAAAGGTTCTGGGATCGGCTCTGAAGGGCTGGCAGCGCTGTGCCGTGGCCGGCGCCGTGCATCTTGGCTGGCAGTGCTATTGGCTCTGCTTCCGCATTCCGCCGACTCCCGCAATCCTTACGTCTACGCCCATACGTCGACCGACGTCCTGCACCTGGCCTCGCAGATGGAGCGACTGGCGGAAGCGTCGCCGGACGGTCACGCCCTGCTGATCCACGTGGTGACGCCGGAGAACTACTGGCCGCTGCCGTGGTACCTGCGGCGATTCGAGCGCGTAGGTTACTGGCACGAGGCCGCCGCCTGGAGGGCCGATACCGCCGGCCAGGCGCCACCCGCCGTGGTGCTCCTGACCGACGAGGTCCAACCGCAGATCGATGCCTCGCTGCCCAGCGGCTACAACCGGCAGATGATCTTCGGTTTGCGGCCGGGCGTGCTGGTGATGGCCTACGCGCGCGAGGACCTCTGGAAAGCGTTCTTGGCCGCCGCCGAGAAGCCGGCCGACTGAACGACAGGCAAGAATGCCTGTCCCCCGGCAATTCGCGAGAGCCCCTTTGAATTTGCCTCGACCGAGGGTGCCTGTCACCCGTTGTAAGCGTTCACACACCGGCGTAGACGCGGCGGCTCGCCGCGTCTCTCGCCGCTTTCCTTGGGTTATGCGCAGCGCTCCGAGGCAGCGACACGCCCCCAGCGACGGTTCGCGACGCCGGCGCTACGACAATCCCCAGCCCTTGCGATACTCGCGCTTGACCAGCGGTGTCGAGCTCGGGCAGGTTCGTGCACTCCATCTTGGCCGCGTCCCACTCGACCTTCTTGCCCGACCCCGGCCCGCTCGGCCAGGCAGCCCAAGAGCACCATCTCGGTCGAGGGGCCGGCGTAGTCGAAGTTCGAGCAGGCCGGCTCGCCGTCCTTGCAGGCGCGGAGGAAATCGGCCTGGTGCGTGCCCTTGCACGCCGCGGCAGCTTCTTCTCGGGCACGGGGAATGCCCTGTGCTTCTCCTCGGGCATGATCCGCGGGCTGCCGCACGTAGTTGCCGCTGAGCATGATCCCCTTGTCGCCGACGTAGATCGTGCCGCCGTTCTTCAGGTCGCGGCCGTACTTCTTTTCCAGCTCGAGCGACGATCGGCGGGCGGTTCTGGGCCTTCGGCCTCGGCGTCGTCCTCGTCCTTGGTGCTCGAGCTCGAGCGCGCCGAGTAGCCGTCGTACCAGATGGACCTTGACCGGCGGCATGTCGCCCCGGGCGGGGAAGTTCCAGCGGATCGCGTTGCACCAGCGGGAACCGCTCGTCGGTGCCGCCGACCTGCTCGAGGACCTCGACGCTGGTCGGGCTGCCCGAGCTTCAGGGCCATGAACGGCGCCGTCGAGGTTGTGGCAGCCCCAGTCGCCCACCGAGCCGTCGCCGAACTCCCACCAGCTCCGCCACTGCAGCGGGTGCAGTTCGTCGTGGTAGTCGCGGAACGGGCACGGGCCGATCCACTCGTCCCAGTGCAGTCCCGCGGGCACCGGCTTGGTCGGCAGGCGTCCGCCCGTGCCGCCGCGGCCGGTCGGGGCCCAGCTGTAGGTCTCGATCACGTTGCCGATCGCCCCGCGCCCAGATGTACTCGCACAGCCGGCGGATGCCCTCGCCGCTGTGGCCCTGGTTGCCCATCTGCGTGACGACCTTGTACTGCCTGCGCCGCCGCCATCAGCCGTGCGGACCTCGTCGATCGAGTGGGCCAGCGGCTTCTCGACGTACACGTGCTTGCCCAGCTTCATGGCCATCATCGCGGCCGGGGCATGGTGGTGGTCCGGCGCGGCCACGAACACCGCGTCGATCTGCTTGGCGATCTTGTCGAACATCTTGCGGTAGTCGAAGAACGTCTTGATGGCGGAGGTCTTGACGTTCGGGGTAGTCTCGGCCAGGTCCTCGGCGAGTCTTGCCGAGGTGGTTGTCGTCCACGTCGACCAGGGCCACCAGCCGCTCGCCCAGCCGGGCGATTTCGTTGACGCTGATGAAGCCCTGGTTGGCACAGCCGATCACGGCCATGCCCAGCTTCGAGTTGGGCGAGGCTTCGGCCAGGATAGCGGGGGCGGGAAAGACACGCGAGGCGACGGCAGTCGCGCTGCCGACCGCGACGGTGCGAAGCAGGCCGCGGCGAGTAAGACGCTTGGTCATGGTCGAGTTCCCAGAGAAACGAACGAGGGACAGATGAGCGACAGATCGATAGCGCCCGGCGTTCGTGGCCGGGAGGCACTTGTGACGCCTGTGCATGGTCATCGGACGGCAACGCCGGTCCAAACGCCCCGTATTCCGCCCTCCCGCGGGTCGGCTCGGCGCATCGGCCATGCCAGGGTTCACTCGATCGGTATTCTAACCTGCCGCGCGGCTGCATGCTATAATCGGCCGATCGACCGGAGGCGATAATCCCCGCCCCGGGTTTGTCAGTTCAACGGCACTTGGGAGGTCCTCCATGCACGCGTCACGCCGACTTCTACCCCATAGGCACCTCGTTCGGGCAATGGCCTGGCTGCTCACCGCGGCAGTCGCGGCCACAGCCGTCGCGCCGGCGCCGGCAGCGGGCGAAAAGGCGCCGGCCGGCGGATATGGCTACGACGACACGCCGCTACTGCCCAACTCGCCTTGGCGCGTGCACGACCGCAAGCGACCACAGCCGCCCACGGTGACCCCGGGAATCGCGGGCCTGGACGCCGCGCCGCCACGCCCCCGTCGGACGCCCTGGTGCTGTTCGACGGAAAGGACCTTTCTCGGTGGATCGTGCCCAAGGAGGCCGTGCTCGACGCCGGCTGCATCAACCTGGAGAAGACGGGCGAGATCGTTACCAAGCAGCACTTCGGCGACTGCCAGTTGCACCTCGAATGGGCCACCCCCGAGAAAGACGACGGCGGCGCCATGAACTGGGGCAACAGCGGAGTCTTATTCCTCGGCCAGTACGAGCTGCAAATCATCGAGTCGCAGGCGAGCCGGATCTACGCCGACGGAATCGCCGGCTCGGTGTACGGCCAGTATCCGCCGCTGGTCAATGCCTCGCGCAAGCCGGGCCAGTGGCAAAGCTTCGACGCGGTCTTCCTCGCCCCGCAGTTCGCGGGTGAGAAGCTCGAAAGGCCGGCCTACTTCACCGTGTTCTGGAACGGCGTGCTCGTGCAGCACCACCAGGCCTCGCTGGGCCCCGTGAAACACCGCGCGCTGGCCACCTACGACGTGAAGGATACCAAGGGCCCGATCAAGCTCCAGTACCACAAGTCAGCCGTGAAGCTGCGCAACATCTGGGTCCGCCCGCTCAAGATGGAGGACTGAATTCAAGGAAAACGTGCACCGCGGGAACGTTTGCCCCTAGGCTCGACGGGCGAGCCCCCCGTTGCCCTTGCGAGCGCAGGCCTCGGCACCCGCTCAGTTCTACCGCCCTGGCACGAGGATTGGCAACCGTTCACAGGCCAGCCGGGGACTGGTCCATTTTTCGGCCCCCAAGATGTCGTCATCACAAGAGGCGCGTGACCGAAAACTCCGGACCTGTCCCTCTTCGCTCCCCGGGCTGTGAACGGTTACGAGAATTGCGGCTTATTGGCGATCGAAAGCCCGGTCTAGATGGGGGTTGAGCCGGACCGGGTTGCGCCGCTAGGCTGAAAGGGAGCTGCGAGAGCCCGTTTCCCGCAACGAACCTTCCCGTGGGGAGCATGCGTTCGGGGGGCTCGCACGGCGGTTTTTCGGTCGTCGTTTCGCGTTCGGTCCGAGGAAGCTCTGCGGGAGACTTTGAGCATGCCCACCTATTTCGCCCAAGGTTCACCCTCAACCGATCTGAGCCCCAGCCAACTGCGCGCCGCGCTGGCGTCGACGTTCGAGACGCTGGGGCCGCGCCAGCGCGTGCTGGCCCTGCCGCCCGACTTCACCCGGGCCAACAGCATGGCCGGGCCGCTGACCTGCATGGCCCACGAGTACTTCGGCGAGCGGCTGGTCGACGTGATGCCGGCCCTGGGCACGCACGTGCCCATGCCCGACTGGCAGCTGGAGCGGATGTTCCCCGGCGTGCCCAAGGACCTGATCCGCGTCCACGACTGGCGCAACGACGTGGTCACGATCGGCGAGGTGCCGGCCGAGTTCGTCGCCGCAGGCGACCGAGGGCATCTGGCGCAAGCCGTGGCCGGCCCAGCTCAACCGGCTGGTGTGGGAGGGCGGCCACGACCTGATCCTCTCGATCGGCCAGGTCGTGCCGCACGAAGTGATCGGCATGGCCAACTACAACAAGAACCTGTTCGTCGGCACGGGCGGGTCGGCGGGAATCAACGAGAGCCATTTCATCGGCGCGGCCTACGGCATGGAACGGATGATGGGCCGGGCCGACACGCCGCTGCGGCGGATCCTGAACTACGCCCAGGACCACTTCTGCCGGCACCTGCCGCTGGTGTTCGTGCTGACGGTGATCGGCCCGCGCGACGACGGCAGCCTGGCCGTGCGCGGCCTGTTCATCGGCGACGACGTCGAGTGCTTCCAGCGGGCGGCCGCGCTGTCGGTCGAGGTGAACTTCACCGTGCTCGACGAGGCCCCGCGCAAGATGGTCGTCTACCTCGATCCCGAGGAGTTCCACAGCACCTGGCTGGGCAACAAGGCGATCTACCGCACGCGCATGGCGATCGCCGACGGCGGCGAGCTGATCGTGCTCGCCCCCGGCGTGGCGACCTTCGGCGAAGACCCGCGAGATCGACCGGCTGATCCGCAAGTACGGCTACCGCACCACGCCGGAGATCATGCAGTTCGTGCGCGAGACGGACGACCTGCCGAAGAACCTCTCGGCCGCGGCCCAC
The DNA here is from genome assembly GCA_963736495.1 of Pirellulales bacterium. Taxonomy (GTDB): domain Bacteria; phylum Planctomycetota; class Planctomycetia; order Pirellulales; family Thermoguttaceae; genus CAVTPL01. Next base: position 1,100,776 of record CAVTPL010000007.1, read on the forward strand.
CTGATCCACGGCTCGTCCGAGGGCCGGTTCCGATCACCTACTGCCCGGGCAAGCTCACGCCGCGAGGAGATCGAAGGCGTCGGCTACCAGCTACGCCGACCTGGCCGACGATGCTCGCGCGCTACGATCCGCCAGCGCTCCGCGACGGCTGGAACGACGTGCCCGACGGCGAGCGGATCTTCTTCATCCGCAATCCGGCCCTGGGGCTGTGGGCCCACCGCAGCCGCATGGGAAGCTGAAGCACCTTCTGGATGGCGTTGCTGATTCGGGATCCGGTAAAAGCCTATCCGAAGACCTTCTCCCCTCGCCCGCTTGCGGGAGAGGGGCCGGGGGTGAGGGGTTTTCGGATAGGCAGCTTACCCACCCTCCCGTGCGTCGGCCTCGTTGCACGACGCTCTTGAGGGTCAATCGAGCCGCTTGGCACGCTCCCGAAGAGCGGTCTAGTCCTGGAGATCAAAGGTGAAGGAGTTATCTCCGCTAGCCTTGACTTCGGCCTTCAACCCGGACTTGGCAGGATCCTTGTATTTCTTGTTCAAGAAATCCTTGTGAATCAACTCCTTGGGGTTGGGGTCGTAGTCGTCAGGGCCGGTCGAGGGCTTCGGCCCACCGCTGGTCTGCGTCTTGACAATCGTCACCTGATAGTTGCCCGGAATCACGCCGTCGTTGGCTTCAAAGGTCGTGAACTGGGCAGCCTTGCCCTGGGCGTCCGTGGTGCCGAAGGCCGCCGTGCCTTGGCCCGGGCCTTGCACCTGGGGCATGAGGGTAACGCGCCCCGTCGACGGGCGAACCCTTGGCGGTCACGGTAACGGTCACAGGGACCGTCGCCGGACGATTGGAAGATCTGGACGTGCCGCAGCCCGGCACCACGACCATCAATCCGGCAACGCACACGACCCCGAGCGAAACAAGTCGATACACCATACCTCTACCTCTCCACGAATCCGGAAGGAGGGCCGGTCTCGTTCCGCGCACCCCGGCGAGGCACCGGCCCATCATGGCAAACTCTCATCGTACCTTTCGTGGAATTTTGCCACAATCCCGGCGCCCGGCGCTGCGCGAGCGTCGCGATTGAGTCGGCTTGCCGCCGCGCCCCTTCCTTTGGCTTGATTGCTTCGGCCGCGTAGCGGAACGTGAAACTTTAATCCATCACGATCGCACACACCGTCGGAAATCGCCGCGCACCCGACCACGGTCGAAGGCGATTCGGTCCGTCGCGTTTTTCCTGACATTCCCGATCGCGAGTGTGAGCGAGCAGCTAATGGGAGTGCAAGAAGTCGTCCGCGTGAAAGCGTCTTTCTTGTCAATTGACAGAAGCACCGAGGTAAGTAGAATCGAAGACGATGCTTTAGGGTGATTTCCCCGGGTTACCACGTGGGCTGGCTTCGCAGCAGGGGCTGCCGGACGCAGTTCACTTCCTACCCTTCCTTCGATAGGACTCGCTTATGAAGTACGTGTTGCGGAGAAGTGGCTTTACGCTCGTGGAATTGCTGGTGGTGATCGCCATCATCGGCATCTTGATTGCGCTACTGCTTCCGGCCGTGCAGGCCGCGCGGGAAGCGGCGCGGCGGTCGCAGTGCACCAATAACCTCAAGCAGGTCTGCCTGTCGCTGCACAACTACCACGACGCCAACAGGGTCTTCCCGTCGATGCGCATCGGCACCGGCAACCCGGACGGCGGCGACTGGGACAGTAACGGTCAGCGCTTGAGCGGCCTCGTGTCGATCCTGCCGTACCTGGAGCAGTCGGGTCTGTACTCGCAGATCAGCAGCAAGTGGACCAGCGGAACGTATACCGCGGCACCCGGCGGCCCCCGGCCCTGGCGCGGCGAATATCAACCGTGGCGTGCCCAAGTCCCCGCCTACATTTGCCCCTCGGATAGCGGCGCGGGGACCAGGACGACCACCTCGATCGCCTTCAATAACTACCGCTTCTGCGTCGGCGATAGCATCAACGAACGGAACAACGATACGAACTCGAGCGACTCGAACACGCGCGGACTGTTCGCTCGTCGCGCGAAGAACGGTATGGAGTCGGCTTCCGACGGCACCAGCAACACACTGGCCTTGGCCGAGCGCACCATCTGCGCCGACACGGAACGCGGCAAGGTCGTCAGCGACGTGGCCCATAGCGTCGCCGGCGCCGACACGAACCCCGGCGCCTGCCTTGCACTGCCCACGTCGAAGGGCATCTACGCGTCGGGCGTCAACCTGTTCACCGGCACCCCGGGCAACTGGCGCGCCGGATCGCGGTGGTCGGACGGCGCCGTCTTCTACGCCGGCTTCACCACCGTGATCGGCCCCAACGGTCCGTCCTGCATGCAGACGGCGGCCGATTCCGCACGGGCTATCATGACGCCGTCGAGCTACCATCCGGGCGGGATCAACGCCGCCTTGGCCGACGGAAGCGTGCGATTCATCAACGATTCCATCGAGACCGGTAACCTCGCGTTGCCGCCGGTGCAGAGCGGCCCCAGCCCCTACGGAGTTTGGGGCGCGATGGGTTCCAAGAACGGCGGCGAGCCGAATCAGAGCCTCTAACCAGGCGGCTTCCCTCCTCCAACCATCCCAAGGGGACGTGTGGTTTCCGCCGCGCGTCCCCTTGCCTTTTCTTGGGCTCGCCGCGGCAGATCCCGCGGTCGCGGCGCGGTAGATTGATCGCTGTGAATTCCTACCCGTCGTCGCCCGGCAGAGGATCCCCCCATGAGCCGTCCCCACCCTCTTCTCCTGATCGCCGTGCTGTGGGCAGCCCATCCGACCGCGGCTGCCGAGCTGCGCTCGCCCGACGGCAAGCTCGCCCTGCAATTCCGGCTGGCAAACCACGAGGGCGCCCGGAACTGCCTGGTTTACGAGGTCGCCTATGAAGGCAAGGCGGTGATGGTCGCTTCACGTTTGGGTCTGGAGATCGACGGCTCTCGATGGGGCGACGAGCTGGAAATCGTCACCGTCAGCGCGAGCGAGCACGATGGCACGTGGAAGCCGGTGTATGGCGAGCGGAGCGTCGTGCAAGACCGCTACCGCCAGGCAGTGGCTGAGCTTCGCTCGAGGAAGCCTCCGCTTCGCGTCGAGGTGACGTTTCGCGCCTATGACGCGGGAGCGGCGTTCTGCTACGCGATTCTCAAGCAAGACGGTGCGACCCGGATTCGCATCGATCGCGAAATGACCGAATTCCGCTTCGCTTCCGACGCTCCGGCCTGGGAGGTCACCAGCGCGCAGGGCTTCTACCGTCGCGTGCCCCTGAGCCGTTTGCGGCGCAGGCTGCGAGCGTCCGCTCGTCGTCGAACTCGGCGAGGATCTGGTGGCGGCCGTGGCCGAGGCGCGCCTCGTCGACTACGCGCGGATGAAGTTTTCGCCCATCCCCGGCAAAGCGGCAGTCGTGAGCGATCTGGCAAGCGAGGTGAAGGCCGAGTTGCCCATGGCCACTCCTTGGCGCGTGGTCATGGTCGCTCCCAGCCCCGCACGACTCCTGGAGCAAAACGATTTACTCCTCAATCTCAACGATCCCTGCGCGATTGCCGACACTTCGTGGATCAAGCCGGGCAAAGTCATTCGCGAAGTCACCTTGACCACGCAGGGCGGGAAAGCGTGCGTCGATTTCGCCGCCGCGCACGGCCTGCAATACGTCGAGTTCGACGCGGGTTGGTACGGCCCCGAGAATTCCGACGAATCCGACGCCACCCGGGTCTCGGTCGATCCCAAGCGATCCCAAGGCCCTCTGGACCTGGCCGAGGTGATCCGCCATGCCGACACTCGCGGGATCGGAATCCTCCTCTACGTGAACCGCCGCGCCCTGGAGCGGCAGCTCGACCAACTCTTGCCGCTCTATCGCTCTTGGGGCGTGAAGGGAATGAAGTTCGGCTTCGTCCAGGTCGGTTCGCAACAGTGGACGAGTTGGCTGCACGAGGCAGTCCGCAAGGCGGCCGCACACCGCCTGATGGTCGACATCCATGACGAATATCGGCCGACTGGGTACTCACGAACCTACCCCAACCTGATGACCCAAGAGGGGATCGGAGGGGATGAGACGCGGCCGAAGAACGACCAGACGCTTTCGATTTTGTTTCCTCGCATGCTCTCAGGGGCAGGGGACCACACGATCTGCTACTTCGACCCGCGCGTCGATGCCAACGCCACCCATGCCTATCAATTAGCCAAGGCGGTCTGTCTCTACAGCCCGTGGCAGTTTCTCTACTGGTACGATCGACCCTCGGCTTCGAAACCCGCCACGGTGTTGGGACCCAACGTGATTGGCGACGAGCTGGAGCTGGAGTTCTTCGATCGCCTGCCCACGGTGTGGGACGACACGCGCGTGCTCGAAGGCCGCATCGGCCGCTATGCGGTGCTGGCGCGGCGCAAGGGGGCGGAGTGGTTCCTCGGCGCCATGAACGACGGCGAGGCGCGGACGCTGGAAGTGAAGCTCGACTTTCTCGATCCCGCCTTACGGTACGTGGCGCACCGCTATCGCGACGATTCCACGGTGCCCACGCGCACGCACGTGCGCATCGAGCCGCAGCGCGTCGAGGCGCGCGGCGTCTTGAAACTGTCGCTTCCGGCGCACGGGGGCGAGGCTCTGCGGATCTCTCCCGAGCCCGCCCCTCAATAACCGGAAATCACAAGCGAGTGAGGATGGCTCGCCGAGTACCGTGCACCGCTTGGGTGCCGAGGCTCACTACGCACCTACTCCAGAACCGCCGCTGCGGCCCTGTGCGGCCCGAAAATCGCAGCACCTCCAAAGGTTCTGGGATCGGCTCCAAGAAACCTGTCCTGAAACCGCCACCGCGGCGTAGTGCGGCCGGGAAACCACAGCACTTCCAAAGGATCTGGGATCGGCTCTAAAAGGCCTTGGTCAGGCCGGGCAGGGCGATCGGATAGCGGCCCTGGGCGTCGGGCTTCACCGGCGGTTCCGAATCGAGCGTGCAGTTTTCCAGACCCGGCGCGAGCACCAGCTCGGAGGCCAAAGCCTGCTGCCAGGTGACTTCCTGTCCCGACTCGGCCGCCATGCGTCCGAGGATGCCCACCATGGCCGCATAGGCACAGCGCTCGGCCTCGTTGTACGGCTTGTTCTGGCGGATGGCGTCGAAGAGCAGATCGTGTTCGTGCTGGTAGTGGTTGAACTCCGCTCCCTTGTGCTGCCAGACGATGTTCTCCGAAACCGGCTTGTATCCCTTGTAGATGCGGGGCTGCGTGATTCCCTCGCCGAGGATCGCCGAGCCCTTGGCACCGTGGATGACGTCGCCGAAGAAGCCCCAGGTGTTGGCCTGGTGGCGGCCTTGGGCAAACAGGCGAGTGCCGTCGGGGAAGGTGTATTCCACCGCGTAATGGTCGAACAACTGGTCGGCTTCGGTGCGCACCTGGCGTCCGCCCTGGCCCTGGGCCGAAACCGGCCAGGCATTCTTCACCCAGCAGCAGACGTCGAGGTTGTGGATCAGCCAATCCAAGAGGAAGCTGCCGTTGAGCCAGGTGAAGCTGCTATAGTTGCGGATCTGATGGGCCAGAACGCTTTCATTGGGGCGTTTGGGGGCGAAGCCCACGGGGCCGTGTTCGCGGTAGGCCCAGCAGGTAATCACCTCGCCAATGGCCCCTTCGTGGATCATGCGAACCGCATCTTCCAACGGCTTGTAGTGGCGCGACATCAACCCGCCGGCGACCTTGAGATTCTTCTTCTGGGCCTCCTGGCCGGCCTTGAGCACGCGGCGGACGCCCGGCCCGTCGACGGCGAACGACTTCTCCATGAAGATGTTGCGCCCCTTGGCCACGGCATACTCGAGGTGGATCGGGCGGAAGGCGGGGGGCGTGGCCAGGATCACCACGTCGCTCCCCTCCAACGAATCGATCGCCTTCTTGAATCCGTCCATGCCCACGAACTGCCGCTCGGGGGGAACCTCGACCTTCTTGCCCACGTCGGTATTGGCGGTGAGGTTCTTCAGACTGGCCTGGAGGCGATCGGGGAACACGTCGGCCATCGCCCAGAGCTTGGTGGGGCCTTGGGTGGAAAGGGCGTTCAGCGCAGCTCCGGTTCCGCGTCCGCCGCAGCCGACCAGGGCAACCTTGAGGGTGTTGTTTTCCGCCGCGTAGACCGCGGGGCGGAGCGAGCTGGCCAGGGCCACACCCGCCGCCGCGCCTCCGGCGCGGAGGAACTCACGACGCGAGACGGAAGACCTTCGACTCGGGGTAGCAGCGTTCATGAGGCAGCCCTTTCTTGGCTCTGGGGATTCCGGGAATTCGCACGCTCCGCGCACCGTCGCTTGAGGCTTCTCCACAGGTGAGTCCAGCGCGGTAGGACCGTGCAGGAGTCGGTCGAATGCGGGGGGCAATGGTTGGGGAGACGCAGTCGCCGCCCCGGTGTGCGACTGTATTCTGGTTGTCGCCCTGGGCCATGTCAACTACACACCCCTCGCGCCATCGCACGGAGTGCCGCCTTGATCCGGTCGCGATGCCGGGAGCATGCCCTAAGAACCTAACCCAGAACTGCCGCCGCGGCCCTGTGCGGCCGGAAAATCGTAGCACCGCCCAAGGTTCTGGGATCGGCTCTAAAGCAGACTCTCCAGCAGCAGCCGCATCTTACGCATTTCAGCGGCCTGGTCGGTATCGGCCAAAGCGGCCATGTCCACGCACAGCGCCCGGCTGTAGTTGTGCTTGCCGAGCTGGGAAACGAGCCGGCCATATTCGACCTGCCCCTGACCCACGCGGACCTGGAACTTGTCCTTGGTCGTATCGCGCAGGCGCACATGGCAGGCGTATTTCATCACCTGCTCGAAACCGGCACCTTGGTGCGGGCCCCAGATGTAATGGCTGGGGTCCAGCGTCAGTGCCAAGCCCTTGACGTTGTTGCAGAGCACCACGGCGGTATTCGGATCTTGAGTCATGCGGCCGGTTTCGGTGAGCAGTCCGACCACCACCCCCTCTTCCGACGCAATGCCTACCATCCTCCGCAGCCGTTCGATCTCGGCGTTGAACGGAGTGCCCAACTCGCCGGAGCGGACCGTCATGGTAACCACCTTCGTGGCCTTGGCCAGGCGGCAGCAGGCCGCAAACTGGCTGTAGTACTCTTCTTCGCCGACGGTTTGCACGTCGATGCTGTAGGCGGTGATCGTCAGACGGTGCGTGTGGCGGCAGAGTCGCACTGCCCGCTCCAGGTCGGCGGCCACTTCCGAGGGCCGCAGGTGGCCGCCCGTTTCATGGATCACGATCTCGACGTTCGTGTATTCCAGGTCGGCCAGACGCTCCAGGGCGTTGGCCATGGGTAGTTCACGGAAACAGGCGGTCGAAGCGGCAACGAACACCAGTGCGACTCCTTTCTTTCAGCGCCCTCGGCCAAGTCGATCCTTGCGACCCGCGGAACAGGGGGGGCCGCGTCCACAATTTCTCCCCACCAAGCGCGCTTGAACAAGCGGTCAGGCACGTACTTTAACGGCTAGCAGGGCGAAACTGCAACACCAGGCTGCCGAGGGGGGACTTGGGTTGCTCCGGGAGCATCGAGCATTAGAATAGGGTTTCGCGGCGGAGTATCGGGCCTGATCGTCGGGTCGCATCGGCCGCGAAAAAAGGGGCGCGGCCCCGCTTCCTCCCTTCAAAACGTGCTCGCCATGGATCCCAACGCTAGTTCCGGCAGCTCTGGTTTGCCTCGTCCCGTAACGGCCCGAGTGGTTGGCCCGCCGCCGCCCCCGCCGCGGAGCATGTGGCCGAAGGTGCTGGCAACGGTCGTGATCGTGCTCTTGCTCTTGGCCCTGGGAGCCTCGGTGTTAGTCAACTTTGCGCTCGTGGCCAGCACAATGACCGCCCCCGGCGACAGCCGCGTCCGCGAGAAACACTTCTCCCACAGTCACGTGGCCGCGAACAAGGTGGCGATCATCACGCTCGAGGGCGTGATCCTCGACGGCGAAGGGTTTGCCAAGCGGCAGATCGATCGCGCGCGCAAGGACCCCGCCGTCAAGGCAGTGGTTCTCCGCGTCAATTCTCCCGGCGGCTCCGTCAGCGGCAGCGACTACCTCTACCATCATTTCAAGAAACTGGCGGAAGAAAAAGAGATTCCGCTGGTGGTCAGCATGGGCGGAATGGCCGCCAGCGGCGGCTACTACGTTTCGATGGCCGTCGGCTCCCAGCCGGACACGATCTTCGCCGAGCCCACCACCTGGACCGGATCGATCGGCGTCATCATTCCCCACTACAACGCCAGCGAGCTGATGGAAAAGTTCGGGATCAAACAGGATTCGATCGCCAGCCATCGCCTCAAGGGAATGGGCAGCTTCACGCGCCCCATGACCGACGAAGAGCGGAAGATCCTCCAAGGGCTCGTCGACGATAGCTTCTCCCGTTTCAAGCAAATCGTCCGGCAGGGCCGGCCCGCCTTCAGCGAGGATCCCTCGGCGCTGGACCGGCTCGCCACGGGCCAGGTCTTCGCCGCCGATCAGGCTAAGCAGAACGGGTTGGTCGACAAGATCGGATTCCTCGAAGACGCCGTCGACCAGGCGGTTTCGTTGGCCGGGCTTTCGCCGTCCGACGTCGAGGTCGTCGAGTACAAACGCGAACTCGGCTTCCTCGACTACGTGCTCGGAGCCGACGCGCGCCAGCGCGGGTTCGATCCGTCGATGCTCTTGGATCTGGCCGTTCCCCGCGCCTATTATCTCTGGTCCGCGGCGCCGTCGCTCTTGGCGGCCGACGAGTGAGCCCCGTCTCCTTTGCCCGTGCGCACGTTTCACGGCTTCACCGACCACGCGGCGCCCTGCCGACGCACGCGTCGATAGAGCGAGTCGCGTTCGACCGGCTCGCGCCCGGCTTCGACAATCAATCCTCGCAGCTCGTCGACCGAAAGCGACTCGGGGGCGCGCGAGCCGGCTTCGTGGTGGATCGCTTCGTGCCGGACCGTGCCGTCCAGATCGTCCGCCCCATAGGCCAACGCGACCTGGGCGGTGCCCACGTCGAGCGAAATCCAGTAGGCTTTCACGTGGTCGAAATTGTCGAGCACCAGTCGGCTTACGGCCATCACGCGGAGGTCCACCAGCGCGCTGGGCGGCTGGGGCACCAGCCCCTCGAGTCGCGTTCCCTTCGGATGGAACGCCAGCGGGGTGAATGCCTGGAATCCCCCCGTCTGGTCCTGAAGATCGCGGAGCCGCACCAGGTGGTCCACGCGCTGGGCCCCGTTTTCCAGGTGGCCGTAAAGCATCGTCGCATTGGTCCGCAGCCCGAGCCGATGCGCCGTGCGGTGCACGTCGAGCCACCCCTGGGCATCGACCTTGCGCGGGGCGATCTGCTGGCGAACGTGGGGATGGAAGATCTCCGCCCCGCCCCCGGGCAGGCTTCCCAGACCCGCCTCGAGCATCGCCTCCAGAACGGCTTGCACCGACTGGCCGCTCGACTGCGCGAACCAGGCTACTTCGGCCGCCGTCCACGCCTTCAAATGCAGCGACGGATAGGCGGCGTGAAGCATGCGGAGGATTTCCAGATACCAGTCGAAGCCCTTGGCCGGATGGATGCCGCCCACGATGTGCAATTCGGTCGCGCCGCTTTGGACGGCCTCCTGGCCGCGCGCCAAGATCGCCTCGGGCTCCATGACGTACGCCCCGGGTTCCCCTTCCCCGCGACTGTAGGCGCACAACGCGCAGCGGAAAAGGCACACGTTGGTCGGATTCAGATGGGAGTTGAGGTTGTAGTAGGCCCGATTGCCATTCTTGCGCTCCCGCACCCTGTCGGCCAGACGGCCCACGGCATGGAAGTCGACTTCCGGCTGGAAGAGAAACTCGCCCTCGTCGGCCGAAAGCCGCTTGCCGGATTCCACCTTGGCCGCCACGGCGTCGAAACGTGCCTTTGCCAGCGACGAATTCATCGTGAGATCGGCGTCCTTCATGTGTCGGTACTTGACCCAAACGGCGGTTCTGGAAACGCGTTCACCAGACCAAATCGATCAGCCCTACCGCCAAGAGCCCCAGACTCACCACCGCGTTGACGTGGAAAAACGCGCGATTCACGCGGGAGAGGTCGTCGGGCCGCACCAAGGCGTGTTCATAGACCAGAAGCAAGGCAATCGCGGCGACTCCCGTCAGGTAGATCGCTGCAAACGGCGGGAAGACCAGCGGCAGCGCCGCCAGCACGAGCACCGTGCCCGCGTGGCACGCTGCGGCCAGGCGCAGCGCGGCGGCAACGCCCCACTGGGCGGGAATGCTTCGCAACCGCATGGCGACGTCGAAGTCCGCGTCCTGGCAGGCGTAGATCAGGTCGAACCCGGCCACCCACAACGCCACCGCTCCGCCGAGCACGAGCGGTGGCCAGGCGATTTCCGCGCACAGCGCGACCCAAGCGGCGGCAGGCGCCAGGGCGAGTGCCGTCCCCAGCCAGAAATGCGCCAGCACCGTGAACCGCTTCGCATAACTATAGGCGAAGAGAAACACTAACAGCGGGAGCGAAGCGTACAGCGGCAGCGCGTTGCGGGGCAGGAAGAGAAGCGTTCCCGCTACAAAACACGCCGACGAGACGATCGTGAATACGACCACGCTCCGGAAGCTCAAGATTCCGGCGGGCAGGTGCCGCGCGGCGGTCCGCGGATTCTGCGCGTCGATCCGCCGATCGGCCAGCCGGTTGAAGGCCATGGCCGCACTCCGCGCCGCGACCATGCAGACCAGGATTCCCAGCCCATCCCGCCAGGAAAGCAGCACCGGGGGATCGCTGTGCCGATTCGTGGTCCAAGCCATGGCGGCCGCCAACAGGGCAAAGGGCAGGGCAAACAGCGTGTGGCTGAAGCGGATCATTTCCAGCAGGTGCCGGATCCGCGTGGCGGCCGAGGCGAGGACCGTCATGCCCGGCGGCATTTCAGGGCTGTTTTCGATCCGTGCCACTAGCTTCCCCACCGCCGCATCAGGTCGTTTCGCACCCCAAGCTGATCGCAAATCCGCGCCACGATGAAATCGACCAGATCCTGCACCGAGGCGGCGCCGTGGTAGAAGCCCGGCATCGCGGGCAGGATCACGGCGCCGGCCTGGGCGGCGACTTGCAGGTTCTCCAACTGCACCAGCGACAGCGGCGTTTCCCGCGGCACGAGGATCAGCGTGCGCCGCTCCTTGAGATGCACGTCGGCCGCGCGGTGGATCAGGTTCGCGCTCGTGCCGTGGACGATCGCGCTTAACGTGCCGCCCGAGCAAGGGCAAACCACCATGCCGTCGGTCAGAAACGACCCGCTGGCGATCGGCGCGCCCAGGTCGCGCGTCGTGATAGAACACCGCGCCGCAGAGATCCTCGGCCGACGACTCGCCGCGTTGCGACGGGAGCATGCACAACTCGCGTACGCGCCAGCTTGGGATCGATCAGGTGCACGCCGCGGTCCAATCGCAACTGGCCCAAGTCGAAGGCATCCAGATCCAGCCTGATGCCCAACTCCTGGCGCAGCACGGGCAGGGCGTTGGGACTGATCGTGAGATGGACGTTGCAGGCGGCTGCGCTGAGCACCTCGACCAGCCGCAGCGCGTAGACGGCCCCGCTTGCCCCGGTGATGCCCACGACGAAGTTGCGTTTCATTTGGTCCCTACGTACAAGGTGGCGATGCCGAAAGTCATCGCCCGATGCTCCACCGCGTGCAGCCCGGCCTGCTCCATGTGCCGCGCCAGGGCTTCGCCCTGCGGAAATTGCCCCACGCTCGCCGGGAGGTAATTGTAGGCCGCCTGCCGATTGCGAGCCAATGCCTGGCCCACGCGCGGCAGCACGTGGCGGAAATACCACCCGTAGGCCGCGCGCAGCAATTTTCCGCGCGGCAGCGAGAATTCGAGCACGGCCACGCGCCCCCCGGGCCGGCACACGCGAACCATCTCGCAGAGCCCCCGCTGCGGATCGCTCAGGTTTCTCAAACCGAAGGCAATACTGACGATCTGGAACGAGTCGTCGGCGAAGGGCAGGGCCTGGGCGTCGGCCTCGATCAAGCCGATCGCCGCTTGGGCCCGGCGGCACTTCTCTTGCCCGAGCACCAGCATGGGATGGCAGAAATCGGCCCCGATCACGGGAACTTCGCCCCGCCCGGCCCGCCAGTAGGCCAGCGCCAGGTCGGCCGTGCCGGTACACAGGTCGAGCACGGGCACGCCGGCCGACGGCGGCACCATGCGCACCGTGCGCCGCCGCCAACGGCGGTCGATTCCGGCGGAAAGCAGCCGGTTCAACAGGTCGTAGCGCGCGGCGATCTCAGCGAACATCTGCCGCACGCGGCGTGGAGATTTGTCGACGCTCATGGCAGCTTGAACTCGGCCCAGCGCTCGCTCACCCGACGGCGGATTTCCTCCGGCATGCGCACCGGCCCCAAGCACGCCCCACCCCGTTCCGACGGCAGCTTCCGGGTGGCGTCGATCGCCAGGCGGTGGCCCAGCGCCGCGCCGCGCTGGCCGGGTCCCACGGATCGGCGGGACCTTGATCCGCGATCAGGTCCCGCGCGGGATCAACCTCCGCGGCCACTGCGGCAAACACCTGGCGCACATCGCGCACATCGACCTCTTCGTCCACGACGACAAGAAACTTCGTAAACATCCACGCGCACAGTCCCCATACCGCATGCGCTACGCGCCGCGCCTGGCCGGCATGCCGCTTGCGAATCGCCACGAAACCCCAGTGTCGCGCCGCGCCGAAAGCGGGAAAATCGCAGTCGACCAGGTCGGGAATCGCCCCCGCCACGAGCGGCCGAAACACCCGTTCCATCGCCCGGGCCACGACCACCTCTTCTCCCATCTCGCAGCCGCGGACAAAGGCGGGCAAAATGGGGTTGGCGCGGTGGCACATCGCGCCCACCTCGATCGCGGCCGACGCCGGCGCCGCCGCGTAGTGGCCGCCGGGCGTGACCAGCAAGCCGGCATCCACGCGCGGCGCCGCCGCATCGATGCAACCCTCCAGAACGAATTCCGCCTCGGCCGGTACTTCCAAGTCCACTCCCCGCCCCGCCACCATGTCGATCGGCGCCTGCCGCAACAGACCGGCCAACCAGAACGGATCGATCTGCTCGGCCCAGGGGCCCATCGCGGCCAGCAGCAAAGCCGGGTGCGCGCCCAGGACCACGGCCACCGGCATGCGCGTGCCTCGCTCGCCATAGTGGGTCAGGATCCGCTCCGCCTCTTCGTGAGTCCCCCAACACGCCGCCACGTGCCTTCGGTCCACGAGGCGAAGATCGCAGCGGCAAAGCGCCGCCCGTCCGCTGGCCGCATCAGGCATGACGAGCACCGCCGCGGTCAGGGTGCCCGCGGTTTCCAGCGATCCTGCGCGGAGGGCGGGCAGTTCGTTCAAATCCACGTCCGCCCCCAACCGGATCACCTGCTGGCAGGCTCCGATCTTCACCGTCTTCGGTCCCCACTTGCCCGAACTGGCCTCACCCGGGCCGGCAAGCAGCCCCCTCAGCCATCCCCCGGCCCGCCCCGGCGCCAGCGCCGCGGTCACACGATCGGCCACTTCCGCCAGCGAAGTGGCCTCCAGCGCCGCGGCAATGCGTTTTTCGGAGCCCAGCAGGTTGACCACGAGGGGAATCCGGTGACCGGCAACCGCGCGGAAGAGCATCGCCGGCCCGCGCGGGGTCGCCGCGCGGTGGGCGATTTCCGAGACTTCCAGCACCGGATCCACGGTGGCGTCGATCTCGGCAAGCTCGCCGGTTTCCCGCAGTTTCTCCAGCAGTTCCGCGATCCCACGATAGGCCATGGCACTATTCTAGGAACCTATTTCAGAACTGCCAGGAGTCTTCTCCGCGGCCGATGAATTCCTGGAGCAGCAGACCCTTTCGGCGCCGGTTCTTGGATGCCCTGTGCGGTCGCATCCAGCGGCATCCGCCGCCCGCGGCGGACACGATCGGCGCTCGGTGCGCGGTTTCGGGTGGAACCAATCCACCGGGATTGAGGTTTGGCCGTGGGGTAAGAAATGCTAGATTGGGGGTTTCCCGCGGCCGCCTCGGCGATCCGTCGGCCTTCGTCTGCCCCCTTGAGGAGCGCCATGGACCAGGTTCTCAACGTCTACGCCGTGCCCGCGGGTGTCAATCCGGACGATCTGGCCGGCGGCGTGGTCGTGGTCATCGACGTCTTGCGCCAGCCACCACGATTGCCCACGCCCTGGAAGCCGGGGCCAAGGAAGTCGTCCCCTGCCTCGAGGTCGAAGAAGCGCACGCCTTGGCCGCCGCGATGCCCCGCGCCGACGTCGTCTTGGGCGGCGAGCGGGGCGGGTTGCTCATCGAAGGCTTTGACCTCGGCAACACGCCGACGGAATACACAAGCTCCTCGGTCGGCGGTAAGACCGTGATCTTCACGACGAGTAACGGCACTCGAGCCATGATGCTCTGCCGCAAGGCGTCGCGCGTGTTCCTGGGGGCCTTCGTAACCGCCGCGGCCGTGGTGAAAAAACTTCTCGGACAACCTCAGATCCACTTGATCTGCGGCGGCTCCAACGGCGAGATCACGCGCGACGACGTGCTCTTCGCCGGACTATTGGTCGAGCGCCTCACGCGAATGGGCGGGATGAACTACCGGCTCAATGCCCAAGCCGTCGTCGCGCGGGAGAATTGGGTCTCCTCGTTCCCGGTCCCCATGGTCGTCGGTGCGGAGCCTCTCCCGCCCGAACGCCTTGCCGAGGAGCTGCGCAAGAGCGTGGCCGGCCAGCGGCTGATTTCCATCGGGTTGGAGGAAGATATCCTGGCGGCCGCGCATCTGGACCAGTTCCACAGCGTCCCCGAACTCATCCTGGCCAACTTCCGCATTCGACTCACCTGACGTCGCGCGCCCCAGCCGACCCCCGGGCCCGTGCCCAAAATCGCCCACGACTCCACGGTCGCTGCCGGCATCAAGAAATCGGCGTGACAAGTGCGCGGTTTTTTCGCCCCAGCCTCCAGGGATCCGGAGGGCCGGCCGTCGGACGCACGCGCCGCTGCGCCGCCCCCGCCCTATGGGCCTTTGCCGGGTCGCCGATCAACGACGGGATCAGAAATCTCTGGAAAGGGGGTTCGCTATGACCCGAATGGCTGTCCTCGCCGCCCTTGCCTTCACCCTTGTCCTGGCCAGCTCGCTGGGAACTACCGGCTCGCTCGCCGCCGCCGATGCCCTGCCCTTCAATCAGAAGGTCGATCTGTTCCGCGGAACGGAGAAGGAGAAAGAAGCGGGCATCGTGGTCTTCGCCCTGCGGCTGGAACAGCCGTTTCTGGCCGAGGAGTTCGAGAAGAGCAACTACCTGCGCCTCGAGCCGGCCGACGATCAGGCGTACCTGATCTATCCCAAGGAAACCACGTTCCAGCAGAAGCACGCCGAGTTCTACGGCCGGCTGCGCGGGCAGGGCAAGGCCAAGGTGCGGCTGTCCTACGAGATCGTCTCCGAGAAACCCGACGGCATGCGCCAAGTGCAGGTTCGCACCGGCCGAGCTCGAAATGCCCATCCCCGCCGATCCCACCGGGCTGCGGAGCCTTTATTCCGAGTGGGCCAACCAGCAGAACCGCTACTTCGCCGATCTGCTTGCGGTATTATCCCGAGGAGACGTTCTTCCAGTACGTGCTGCTTCAGTCGCAGGCCCGCTACGGCGTGCCGCCGCCGCCGATCCCCAAGACGGCGCCCGACCGCGCGCAACTGGAAACCGACCTCTATCAGGTGTTCACCGGGTCGCTGGCGATCCAGGAGTCGCTGCAGCGCGACGCCTTGAGCACGCGGGCGGCGCGGCGGCGACCTGAACGTCCACGTCAGCACGCTCACCCCGCCCGCAGATGCAAGTCGCTCGCCTACAAGGAACTGCTGGAACAGAAGCGGACGAAGGAGAAGATCGAGCCCAAGCCGCACGAGATCGCGCGGCTCGTGCCGGCCGACCAGTATCTGCTGCACTTCAACTCGATGCAGTCGCTGGGCGAGCTTCTGGATCTGACCAACGACTGGGGCGACGACCTGCTTCGGCTGGCCACGGTGCGGGCGAAGGACCAGCGCGTGGAGGCGAAGCTCGAAGAGCAGCTCTGCCTGCGCCGCGGCCCGCTCACCCGGCTGTTCGCCGACGCGGTGATCAGCGAGGTGGCGTTGACCGGGGCCGATCCCTTCGTGCAGGAAGGGACCGACGTGACGCTGATCTTCCGCCTGAAGCAGCCGGAGGTCTTCCAGCAAGGCGGCGGCCGGCTGGCTCGATGAGGCCCGCAAGGCCCATCCCGACCTGGTCGACGCCGAGTTCAACTACCGCGGGCACAAGGTCGCGGCCCACTACACGGCCGATCGCGTGGTCAGCTCGTTCGTGGTCGAGCACAAGGACTACGTGATCTACTCCAATTCGCACCGGGCGGTCCGGCGGCTGATCGACGTGGCCGCTCGGCCTGGCGCCGAGCCTCTACGACGCGCTCGACTACCGCTACGTGACGACGATTCTGCCCCCTTCGCCGGCCGCGGACTGCGGCTACTTCTTCGCCTCGGAGGCGATGATCCGCCGCCTCGTCGGTCCCGGCGGCCAAGATTTCCGAGAAGCGGCGCTTGCAGTGCTTCAACAACCTGGTGATGCTCAACAATGCCTCGCTCTTCTACCGCCTGGAGATACGGCCGCTCGCCGACCTCGCTGGGCGAACTGGTCGAGGGGCGGTTCGTCGATCCCGCGAAGATCGTCTGCCCGCACGGCGGCGCCTATGCCTTCGACGCCGCGCGCGACACCTGTACCTGCTCGCTGCACAACCGTTTGAAGTACCTGACGCCCAACGTCGAGCTGCACCGTGCTCAACGTGTCGCGGGACGAGGCGGCCGAATACGAGCGCTACAAGCAGCGCTACCAGGCTTTCTGGCAGGGAATGTTCGACCCGATCGCGGTCCGCATCACGGTCGGGCCGCGCGTGAAGCTGGAGACCTGCGTGCTGCCGCTGGCCAACGGCAGCTACTACAACGATCTGCGCGCGGTGCTCGACAAGAATCCCCGGCCGCTGAGCACGGCGCGGATCGCTCCGTCGGCGATCGTCTCGCTGGCGATGGTGCCCGGACGGCAGCGGATCGCCGACCTGTTGCGAAACATTCCCGGCGTGGCCGAGGCGCTGACGGCCGATCCCACGCTCACCGATCTCAGTTGGATCGGCGACCGCGTCGGACTCCACTTTTGCGACGACCGTTCGATCCTGGAAATCGATCCCACGCAGTTCCGGGCGCTGGACGTGCCGCTCGTGGGTCGGGCGTCGATGGAGCAGCAGGCACTGGTCAGCGCGCTGGTGATGGCCCTCAAGATGCCGGTCTACTTCACGATCGACGTGGACAATCGCGACAGCGCCGCCCAGCTGCTCGACCAGCTCTCGCGGCAAATCTTTCTCAAAGACAACCAGGTGGGCGGAGTTCCCATTACGCTGGACGGCTATCGGCTGCCCGACTACCAGCAGCACGCGATCTACGTGTTCAGCGTGAGGTTCTATGCGGTCAAGCTGCGGCTGCACGCGGCGCTGGTGGGCGATCAACTCGTCGTGGCCACCAAGCCCGAGGTCCTCCGCCAGGTGATCGACGCCGGCGGGGCCGAGGAGACGGAAGCCGCCACGGCGCACGTGCTCATGCGATTGAACCGCCGGGCGTTGGGCAGGGTTTTCGACGACGTGAAGCTTTACTGGGAGGAGAAGGTTCGAATCGCCTGCCACCGCAACATCAGCTCGATCTACAACCTGCACAAGCTCTACGGCGCCTCGATCGCCGAGATCCCGCGGCTGTCGGAGGCCAAGTACGGCGTGCGCTACTTCTGCCCCGACGACGGCGAGTATCGCTACGATGCCGGACGCGACCAGGTGCAGTGCAGCGTCCACGGCAACCGCGAGCAATCGCGCCAGTTGCCGCACCCCGAGCGAAGCCCGTCGTTCACGCAGTTCATCGACGGCCTCGACGAGATCGTCGCCTCGCTGCGGTTCCAGGACGACGCCCTGCTGGCGACCGTGGAGATTGCCCGCAGCCGCCCGTCCGACAAGCCGACCCCCTGAGCGACAAGGGTCTGGACCCCGTCCGCCTTGCCGGGCCGTCCGGGGACGGGCGGATTTTTCAGCCTTCGCACGCTTGCCTAGAAGAGAACGGAATGGGCCGAAATATGGATCCGTTCCCGTCTGGCCTGTGAGCCGTTACCGATTGGCTGGTATGTAGCACTGCTTGTCCGCCGCCGCGAAGCGCGGCGACTGCCAAGCAGTGGCACACGCGCGGAGGCACACGCGCGGAGGCGAGGAGTCGTGAAGGGAGTTCTGAGCTCTTCCAGGAATTCCCTTCTCATGTACCCCGGAGACTAAATCGCGCCAGTTAGCACTCCGAGCAATACGCGCCGATGGCCAGGGCGAGATGGATCCAGACAATGATGTTCACCGTCCTTCGGGCACGGGAGCGACTCGATCTCATCACAATCGCCGCATATACAGGGAATTGCAGCAGAGCTAGTACGGCACAGGCGACCGCATGCGGGACCGGACCGAGAGGCTGCATCGGTACGGAGAGTATAACAGCGTACGGGTACAGAAGCGGCAGGTGGAATAGGACGCCATGGCCGGCTCCACCCAGGGCAACTGCCGCCAAGAAGAGAGCTACAGAGATGACTACTACAATCCCAATGGTCAAGACCGCGGCTTCCACCGGCGGACGGTCATTGTCATAGGGTGACTGCTCTTGGCGATCCTGGCTCACGTTTGTCATCGTCCTTTCTTTGGCTCAAGTGCCGGCGCAAGCTGGTTTGCAGACCCTGTACTATTCGCAAACCATATTCTGGGACCACTCGCTTGCCCACTCCTACTCCTGCACATTCTTCTTGGAATAGTCTGGCTCGAGTCCCAACATGATATGGCCAAGGCACCAGGGCCAGCAATGACCCTGGCCGAAATGGGAGTAATGGTCGTGACGGTGATGCATCGCGTGCTTGAACAACCGCGAAGGCGTCTCGTACCGAGTCATGAAGCGGCCTGAACCGCGTAGGCACTTCGTGCCTGACAACCTCCTGCCTCGTGCGCCGCCACCGGCGTAACCTCGATAGCTCCGCGAACGGTGCGCTTGGAAGTACAAATGGCCTTGTGCATCGTACGGTTGTTGGCTCAGCAACCCGATCCTCATCAGGTGCCGCGGGCGTCCAGCACTTTGAGCAAGGACTGCAAGACGTCGAAGAGGGCGTGATAGTCGTCTGCATCGCGAACGTTCGCTGACGCCTGGCCGGAAGGCGATTGTTTCCAGCCAGACGCGAGACTGAGGGCGGCCTGCTTTCGCCGGCGTTTGCGTTTTAAGAGCCGGTCCCAGAACCTTTGGGCACTACCGGATTCCCCGGCCGCGGACCCTTTTCCTGGTAGTTCTGGGATAGGTTCTAAGGGTGGCGGGCCGGGAGGTGGGAGATAGGGGCAACGAAGGCTGGGATGGGTGCGGGGCACGT
Source organism: Pirellulales bacterium (assembly GCA_963736495.1). Classification (GTDB taxonomy): domain Bacteria; phylum Planctomycetota; class Planctomycetia; order Pirellulales; family Thermoguttaceae; genus CAVTPL01. Next base: position 1,120,077 of record CAVTPL010000007.1, read on the forward strand.
TGATGGCCACGAGGAAGGAACGGTTGATGGGAGCTTCGAGGTGGCGCCAGCCGCGGACTTCGATGCCTTTGAGCCACAAGCCCCAAGCGCGGAGCTTGCGATCCAGGCCGCGCTTGGAGCGGTGGAGGGCAGCGCGGGCGGCGCGGATCGCGCGGTGAACCCAGCGGGACTGAGAAACGGGCTTTTGGACGAAGGCGAGCAGGGCCTCGACGGCCTTGCGCAAGGGTTGACTGCGGCCGAGGTAGAGCGACTGCTGACGGCCTTGGTGGCGGAAGGCGAGGCGGGCATAGGGGCCGAGCTTGCGGCCGGCGCCGTAGCGCAACTCTCGACGATGGCACCGGCACGGGCGAAGAAGTTGCGGCGGGCGCGGAGGAAACCGGCGATGCGCTCGTAGCGCGAGCGGTCGCGCGGGCAGAGGGCCTCGGCCTGAGCGGAGAGATCGGGAGGTAGGTCCCGGCGCGAAGCGAGACGTGAGGAGCCGGTCAAGGAACTCCGGACAGCTCTTGTGCCTGACGGCACCCCGGTAGGCAAGCTATCGGGGCCAGCCGGGAAGATGCGCGACGCCGAAGCGCGCGGGTTTGGAGAAGTGCGCTCGTGATTGCGTTTGAATCTCATTGGTGGGGGCTCAGTATTTGCCGAGAATTACCGGGGCAGACGGTGCTTTTGGTCAACAGGGGTCGTTTTTTCCAGTGCATCCACCGCTGGTGAGGGAGCCGGGGGATTGGGGAGCGGGGGAGCTTCGGCGTGGCGTCGGCGGATCTCCTGAACGCGTTGGAGGAAGTAACCGACACGCAGCTTGGAATTGATGAGGCGGAGGTGCTGGTCGATCGCCTGGCTGCGGCCGCCGGGGAGGCCGAGTGCCGCATGGAAGTTGAGGTACTCCAGGCCGAGGTCGTACTGTTCGAGGACTTCGAGCCAGAGGAGATGGACGAGCGTGTGACCCAGGGAGCGATCGATGGGATGGGCGGCCTGGAGGACGAGCTGCTCATAGGCGGGCTGAATGGTTTCGGCAAGTGCGGCTTGGACGTCGGGCGGAATGCGTTTGAGGTCCTCGCCTTTGGGGATCCACGTGGGTGTTGCGGCTGGGCATGCGGAGGACTTGCGGCGGGATGGGCGGCGAAGAGACTTCGAGGCGGTTTGGGGAGTGCCTGAAGACCGCTTAGAGCCGATCCCAGGACCTTTGGAAATGCTGCCATTTTCCGGCCGCACAGAGCCGCCGGGGCAGTTCTGGGATAGTTTCTTGGAGCCGATCCCAGGACGTTTGGGCGCGACCAGATTCTCCGGCCGCGGACCATTTTCCTGGCAGTTCTGGGACAAGTTCTCAGGTGGGGCCGTGGCGGAACCACGGGCGGGCAAAGGCGTTGGAGAAGGGAGACGGACGGGCAAGCGAGGGCGAGGCATGGAGGTACTCCGAGTTGAAAGGGGATGGGTTGCCGTTCACGGCGGGGGAAAGCGAAGGGGACAAGTCCCGAGTTTTCGGTCAGGCGGCTCGTGTGATGACGGAGGCTTCCGACCGAACCATGGATCAGTACCCGGCTGGTGCGTGAACGATTATCGACCGGCCGGCATGTTGCACTGCTTGTCCGCCGCCGCGAAGCGCGGCGACTGCCAAACAGTGGCACACGCGCGACAGTTCCAGTGGGTTTCTTACGACAAACGGTGGCCCAATTTCAAGGCTGGTTGGTGGGCCATTTTGGAGTGGCGAGGGGTGAGGCGCGAGGCAGCGGCTGGAGGGCGGGCGGGGCAGGAAGTGGAAGGTGGGTGCCAGAGAGGACGGAGGTGTCACCGCGAAGGCGCGAAGACACGAAGGAAGACGGAGACCAACCGAGGGCTCTTGTGGCTCGCGGCAGCACGATCGACGAGGTATCGTGGCCACGCGCCGTGTGTGCAAGCACGCTCTACGTGCCCGATCGAGGGGACGGCAGGAGGCCCATGAATGGGCCTGACCCGGACAAGTGGCCGTCGTCCCCGAACCCGACGTAAACGTCGGGTCTGAACCGCCTGCGGCGGATAAGGAGCGTAAACGCCCCTCAAATCACTTTGAACCGTTCCACAATCAACAACGGCGTCAATAATCCCGAGTGCGAGCGCACTTCCTCCACCGCATTGCGTGCCGCCGCTTGCTGGTGCAGGGCCTGGGAAGATTGTATACTGACCGACAGCACGGACCTTTGGAGGATGGCAGCTGCGGCGACGGCTGCGGCTTCTGTTGGCGCCCACTTCACAGGAAGCTGCTCCTGCATGTTGAGCGTAATACCCTGGCGCGAAGGAGCCTGATTGATGAAGAACATCAATCTTAATCCGGGTGGCGTGATTGGTGCGGTTCTGCCAATGGCAGCCGTGATCGCAGCGGTACTGCTGTTTTCAAACCCCGACCGTATCGGCAGTCGTATAGGTGGGTTTGGCGCCCCTGCCCTGTTACTTGGGGCTTTTGGCGGAAATTACCTCTGGGATCGTATGTTCCCGAAGAGCAAGTAACCCATCCGAAATGGAGGGTACCCGCCAATGCCCAATTCCTTCGTTGACGGAGCACGTAGGGTGCGTGCTTGCACGCACCGATCCTTCTCGTTGCACGCAGCGCGTGCCGCTACTGGCTCCTCCAGCGTGCCCAAACGAGTGTGATCGCGCGTGTGCTACCTCGTTGCCGCCTTGGCAACCAGTGCCCGTCGCCTGCACCGGCATCGATAGGTCGTGCACCGTTGCAACCCGCCGGGGCGCGGCCTAAGATGGCGCTGTGACTGGCGGACGGGTTCACCCCGAAGCGATTGGCCCCGATTTGCCTTCCAACCGTCTTAGAGCCGATCCCAGAACCGTAGGCAGCTCCCATATTCTCTGGCCGCACAGGGCTCCAGCGGCGGTTCTAGGATAGGTTCTTAAGCGTTCACTGCCGAGGAGGTTGTCATGTACAGACTCGATCCAACGTCACCTGCCGAAAGTAGCCGTTCGTGCGTCAGTTGGTCCCGGCGTCAGGTCGTCACCGCGCTGGCCGGGATGCCGATCGCCGGGAGCATTGCGCAGTGCGCGCGATGCGAGGGCGGCGAAGAGCGACGATTGACGGGTGATCTCGATCTGGCCGGAGAACTGAAAAAGCTCAAGGCGCCGGTTCCCCAAGGTCAGATCGGGAAGCTGAAGCTCAGCCGGCTGATCCTCGGTGGCAACCTGATTGGTGGCTGGGCTCACGCCAGGGACTTGATCTACGCGCCCGAGTTCGTCAAGGCCTACCATCATCGCCGCAAGGTTTTCGAAACGCTCCAATTGGCCGAGGCCTGTGGCGTGAACACCTTCCTCACCAATCCAATCCTCTGCCCGCTCATCCAAGACTATTGGCGCAGCACCGGCGGCAAAATCCAGTTCATTTCCGATTGCGGCGGCGACCTGTTCGAGTCGATTCCCAAATCGATCGACAGCGGTGCGGCGGCCTGCTATATCTTCGGCGGCACGGGCGATCGCTGGGCTGCCGAGGGCAAGTTCGATCTCATCGCCAAGGGCCTGGAGCTGATCCGCTCAAACGGTCTGCCGGCCGGGATCGGCGGGCACAAGCTGCGGACCATCAAGGCTTGCGTCGAAAAGGGCCTGAAGCCCGACTTCTGGATGAAGACGCTGCACCACGGCAACTATTGGTCGGCGAAGGCCGAGACGGCGAATGATAATACTTGGTGTGATGAGCCCGAGCAGTTGATCGATCTCATGAAGCACGTCGAGCAACCGTGGATTGGGTTCAAGACGCTCGCTGCCGGAGCAATCCATCCCCGCGACGGCTTCCGCTACGCATTCCAGAACGGGGCCGACTTCATCTGCGTCGGGATGTTTGACTTCCAGATCGTCGAGGACGCCAACCTCACCGTGGAACTGCTCAAGGGCAAGTTGCCGCGGCAGCGAAATTGGCTGGGCGGGGCGATCTGAGTGTTCCGATCTCCGTGCGGAACCTCTCCGTGGCGAACTTCCTCAGCACGCGCGGCGCCTGATTCGCTTTGAGCGGCCGAGCCACGCCGGTGACCTGGCTTCGTGGCCCGAAAACGGCGCGGGAAGTCGTGGAGCGGGTTCTCAACCGGCGATCGCAAGCGGCCTCACGCAAAGTGTGAGCCGCATGTCAAAGCTGCAACTCCATCACCAGATCGACGCGCGTGTAGGGCGAGGGCGGCCACTCGTGGCGAGGCAGCTCGACGAAACCCAGCTTGCGATACAGCCCGACGGCCGCCTCCAGCCGGCTGTTGGTTTCCAGATAGAGTTGCTTTTTGCCCAGAAACCTTGCCCGATCGATGCACGATTGAAGCAGAAGCCTGCCGAACCCTTTACCCTGCCGGGTTTCCGTGACCGCCATCTTGCCGACCTCGAACGTTTCGTCATCCCTCTTGAGAAGCGCGCAGCAGCCGACCGGCTGGCCGTCGAGTTCGAGAATCAGGATCATCCCGCCCCGATCGAGGATCTCGCCTTCGGGGTCGTCGAACACCTTGCGATCTTTTTCCTCGAGGGAGAAGTACCTGGTGATCCACTCCTCGTTGAGGCGTCGAAACGCCGCCCTATCGCGCGGCTCGAAGTCACGCAGTCGGATCGTTTTCTCCAGGTAGACGAGCTCGACCTTTTCGCTGACCCGCTGGCGGCGAAACGCGCGGTAGCCCTGCCGCTCGTAGAGTCGCAGATTGCCCGCGCTTTTGTGGCCGGTGAAGAGTTCGAACCGCCGCGCGGTGGGGAAGTGCGTTTCGATCTGGTTCAACAGGGCCGTGCCGATGCCCCGCCGGCGCGCCTCGGGTTGGACGATCAAGCGTTCCACGTAACAGGTGGCTTGGTCCTCAAACGCCCTCACGGAGCCGACGATCCGGCCTTGCTCGACCGCCTTGAGGAACTGCCGCCGAGCGAAGTGCGCCTGCAATTCGGCGAGCGTCTCGGTGAGCGGAGGCAGGGTGAAGTCGTCGTAGATCGCGGCCTCGGTCTGATAGGCCAGGCGCTGGAGGGCGAGGATCGCCGCGGCGTCGTCGACCGCGGCCGGTGCGATTTCAATCCGGGAGTGCTGCGGCGTCGCGGTCACTGCAATGCTCAGTTGGATTATGGTGCGAGATTTCTCGGCTTGTCGCGGCCGGCCGCCACTGGCAGGCCGGCGGCGTGTCGGGCTGGGCGCGACCTGGCACGTTCGCCCACCGGTCAGCCCATGCTTGCCCGGCAGCCGGCACACCTCGCCATCGGGGAATAACAAAAGCCGCAACTCGTTAGTGAGTGCGGCTTTGTGAAGTGAGGCTGATGGGGCTCGAACCCATGACCTACGGATTAAAAGTCCGTTGCTCTACCGACTGAGCTACAGCCTCTGATTGACTTTACGACGACATGATATAGAATGAAACGCCGTTCTGATACAGAATTCGCGTTTCCGAGGTCTATCATGGCTCGTCCTGCAAAGCCCTGGTACTGGAAAGCCCGCAAAGATCTGGTGCATCACCCACAAGGGTGAGCGATTCAACCTGGGGCCAGATCGTGACGAAGCGTTCCGCAAGTATCACCAGATTATGGCCAAACCCGAGCAAGAATACCACCCCATCCCCCAGGGGTGTATAGTCGCGATCCTCGATGATTTCCTTACCTGGACCGAGGAGAACCGGGCCACGAAGACCTACACCCGCTATCGCGACTTCATCCAATCCTTCGTAACTAAGTATGGAAGGATGGAGGCGAGCGACCTGAACCCCTCGCACGTGACGACTTGGCTGAGCTCCCACAAGGGCTGGAATTCGACGACGAAGCGAAACGCAATCACGGCCCTTCAGAGGGGGTTTAATTGGGCCGTCAAGAACCGCGGGCTGGCCCGGAATCCGATTCGCGGGATGGAGAAGCCGGAGGCCAAACGCCGGACGGCCATTGTCACTGCGGAGGAATTCGACGAACTCCTCAAGCACGTTCAGGACGTGCCGTTCCGCGACTTGCTCGTTGTCTCCTACGACTCAGGCAGCCGGCCGCAGGAGACCAAGCAACTGGAGGCCCGTCACCTGCAGCTCGACAAGCAGCGGGCCGTCATCCCCGGCGAGGAGGCCAAGCGGGGCAGGACGCGGGCGATCTACTTCCCCACCGAGCGAAGCATGGAAATCGTCACACGGCTGGCCAAGGAGCAGCCGACCGGGCCTTTATTCCGCAACAACAAAGGCCAGCCCTGGACCGGCTTCGCCGTGAAGCTACGGTTCGACCGAATTCAGATTGCGATCGGCCGCCAGGAAATGGCCAAACGCAACGTTGTGTCCACCGTTACCGACGAGGCAATCGAGGCTCTCGCTCGAAAACTCCCCAAGACCAGGCTGAACCGGACGACGGGAAAGCAAACCACCATCAAGCCGTCGGAACTTCGCACCGACGCCAAGCAAAAGCTCATCGCGAAGGAAGCAAAACAATACGCCAAGCGTTTCCGACATTACGACCTGCGGCATAGCTTCGTCACGCGCAAACTCCGGGCCGGTGTCGACTCCCATGTAGTCGCGGCCTTGGTCGGCCACAAGGACACAAAGATGATCGACGCCGTATACTCACACGTGGCCGACGACCCTCAATTCATGTTGTCCGAAGCGAAAAAGGACCTTCACCAGTAGGCCCGCGAGACACCAAATCCGAGCACCATTCTATTGGCGACAATTTTGCCGACACACGCCGAGGTTTGTCGACGATGGGCAGGAAACCGAAACTCAAACCCGAAACTTGACGACGCATCGCCCTTCAACTGCTGCGGGAAGAGAATTCGGCCACCGCTCTGGCAGCGAAATACCGGGTCAGCGACCAGACCGTGTATCGCTGCCAGCAAGAGTTCCTTGCTGGCAACGAAGACCCGTTCGCCGCAGAGGCGAGCGAGCGTGAGGAATATCGCTTTCGCCTTACGCCAAAGGAGCACGCGTGCGTTCTCGATTCGTTCCTGCAGGAGTGTCCCGAATGCGGTTCGAAAAGGAGTGCCGATTATCGTAACGTGCGGAAGGTGATTCTTCCGTGCAGTTTCGAAGCGATGCCTTTCGGTGTCGGAGATGCGTTGCGACTTACCTCTCGGATCTGCCGCTGCCATAATGCGAGTTGTGATCGCTTCTTGACACGGTACAGGCCGGAGATCGAAGGGAGAATCGCATTACCAAAACAGAAGCTGTCCTTGCTCCTGATAAAGAGTCTCTGGTACTTCTTGGAAAAAGGCCTGACCAGCCGTCGCATACAAACTCGCCTATCTCATGATCGTAGTATCAACCTAACCCATGCCACAATTGACAATGCCCTCGCAGCCGTGCGGAACCGCCAAGCGACGGAGGACCTCTCTGAAAGCCTTCATACATTTCTGCAGAGGCAACCGCATCAAAGGTACCTTGTACTCGACATATTTGCTTGGAAATGGACCTACGCAGACAAAGGTGAATGGGTTGTCCGAAACTGTCTCTCAGGAGATGTGCTATTTACGCGTACTCGGCAGACTGAACTTCTGATTAAGGAACTCTTCTTAGCAAGCTCCGTTCCAGATGTGCACGTGCTATCACCGGCACAAAGCAGCATTCCTTTCTTGATTCGCCGACTATTCCCTGGAGCCGCGCAAAGGCGATTACCCAATCCCACGTGGCTGTCGGATTTGCCTCCTCGTCTTCGCTGGACGCTAGGCGTTCCAGTCTCTCACTCGCGAGTCCTTCGGACTCTGTAGTCCGAAGCTCTTGCTTCCCGGGGATCGGCCATTTCACAGAAGTTCTCGGCAGCCGCCCCGTATCGCGAGCTGAAACACCGAGCCCGATTGGACGGCCGATATCAAGCAAATACTAGCCACAGAATCAGTTCACCATCCGCAAGGCACGCGAATCACAAAGTGTTACATGGGAATTGTTTAGCGACGCCTCTGCAAACTCACTTGACAAATCAAGAAAACCTGTCCCTGTGCAAGGCATAGACGTGTCATTCAGCGAAGGCAACCGCCCGGCTAGGAATTGTCTCGAATCGGATGCTGACCACCATGCGGCTACTACGAGTGAAAGACGTGGCCGAGATCCTCGCATGCTCCCGATCGGAGATATACGCGCTGAAGGACGCCGGCAAGATCCCCTTCTGTAGGATCGGCGGCATGGTCCGGTTCCGAACCGAGGACATCGACGAGTTCATCCGGGAGAGTCTGGTGCCGCCGCGTGACCGACAGATCCCCGCCAGCCGCCTCCAAACGTTAAAGCATTTACGCTCCTAAGTCGTCCCCTTTTTCGCCGTAACGGCGAACCGCCATGAACACCGAACCCCGAGAACTCGCCCTCCTCACGAAAGCCGAACAGGCGTTGGCCGAGGCCCGCACTGTCGACGAAGTGAAGGACATTCGCGACAAAGCCTGGGCCGCTCAGGTCTATGCAAAGAAGGCGGGGCTCAGCAAGAGCATCATCGTGCATGCCTCAGCTATCAAGGTGCAGGCCGAGCGGCGATTAGGCGAAATGCTTCGCAGTCTCCCGCTGGCGACGTCATCGCTCGGCAACCAATACACCGGCAGACTGGACCGGTCGCACGATGCAACCGGTCCAATTCAGTTGAAGGACTTGGGCATTACCAAGTCCGACTCGTCGCGTGCCCAGCAGATTGCCACTCTGCCCGCGACGACGTTCAACGGGTACGTGAGGGACAGCGTCAACGCCGGTCACGAGCCGACCACTGCCGGCCTGCTGCGTCTGGCGAAACAACAGAGAGTCAACGGCACGGTTCTCGCCAAGTCGGAACTTCCCTCCAATTTCTTTGGGGACCTTCGGGAACTCGTCGCGACGGGCCAGCGATACGCCACCATCTACGTTGACCCGCCTTGGCAATACGACAACCAGGGCACACGTGCCGCCACGAGCAACCACTACCCGACGATGTCGGTCGAGCAAATCGCTGCCCTGCCGATCGCAAACCTGGCCGCCAGCGATTGCCACCTCCACCTCTGGACAACCAGTTCGTTCCTGCCTGCCGCCTTTGCGGTAATCGAGGCATGGGGCTTTGAGTACAAATCAAGCTTCGTCTGGGTGAAGCCTGGTCTGGGAATTGGCAACTATTGGCGGGTCAGTCACGAGTTCCTTCTCCTTGCGACGAAGGCAAACACTCCTTTTCGTGACAGAGGGCAGCGAAGCTGGATCGAACTGGATCGACAAGGCCATAGCAAGAAACCCGACGTGATCCGAGTTTTAGTCGAGAAGGTAAGTTTTCCTCCTTACCTTGAACTCTTCGGCCGGGAAGTGCCAATAGGCATGAACTGGACCGTGTATGGACATCAACTCAACGGGAGGGCCGGCCGATGAGACCGCTCCTCGCCGAGGACTTCCAGGGCCGGAGGCAAGCGGCCATCCAAGCCACGGCTTGGATCCATGCCAAGTTGCAGATTGACATCGGCACCAAGGGGCTAGTCCGAAGCCAGTACGACGGGAAGAACCCGGCCTTGATAATGCCCGCCATTGTCCGGCACAGCCCCCGGAGCCCGCCCACGACACCACGCGTCCCAGAGTCGTCACAAAACGCAGTTTCCGTTGTTTCGTCAACCTTAAGTGGACATCAATCCAACATGAGGTGAGAGTATGCCGTCTTACGAGAAAGCCATCGGCCACGTCCGTGTGACCATCGTTGACAAGACCGTCGGGGGCATGGGGTCCCGCGAGATCCGTTTTACCCGCCGCCTGCCTGACGGCAGCGACGTGGCGAGCTTCGCCGACGAAGGCGACTTGGCCCAATTGGGCATGGCCTTGTGGCGAACGCAGGAGTGGCTCAAAGACCATCAGGATGATGGATGTGCCGAATCCGCGGCCGCCAGCACGGTGACCGCGTGAACAGTCGCTCCACTCAGGAACGGCTTCCTGAGTGGAGCCTCTTGTTTCCCCTGCACTATGGCCTCTCCAAGCACCCTGCCAAGCCGAGCAGGAGGTTTGTAGCGGCCGAACACGCAGCCCACACAGGACCGAGCTAGCCGTGGCACTCACCCAATACCGCCGCGAGGACAACGTGCGTCGGCCCGTGGCCCACTCGTAGAAAGGACAAGACCAGTGAAACAGATGATCAACGGAAAAGTGGTGGAAGTTCGCACACAGGCCGACGGTTCCGTCGAGGCCAGGGACCTGCGACGGGCTGCCGGTCTCAAGGACGACCGTCAACTCATTCTGCAGCTCCCTGACGGCAGCAACAGGGTCATCAATCCGGGCGAGAAGCTGCAGGTCTCGCCCGATCAATACTTCAGGGACATTCCGAACCACACGCGAGGCGGCTGGAGGGACTTCTTCCTCTTCTTCAGACCACGGTCGCGGCAGCCCCTCAGCCGAAGATGCCCTCCATCGATTCTGGACGCCCACCTCGAAGAGCTTGACGGCCTATTCAACCTTTGGTTGGACGAATCCTGCCGCTTTGTCATTATACGCGGCGTGAAGCTACCTCCAGGGTTCAATCGCCGCTACGTCGACGTCCTGCTCGAATTGGCACCCGATTATCCCATGAGTCCCCCGGGCCTAGGAAACTCTCGCGTGTTCCTCTCGGCCGGCCTACGATACCGCCGCCGTAGGCTGTCCGAGTACCGCGAGCAAGTCCATCCGTCCCTTCCCACGCCGGGATTCGGGCCGTGGGCTTGGTTGTGCTACGAGAACATTCAGTGGAGCCCGCGAAACGACAACCTGGTCACGTTCATCGAAATGCTCCGCGGCGATTTAACGAACCCTGAAACCATCGCATAGGATCGAAAGCCATGAAGAGACTACAGAACCACGAAATCTCCAGCTTCGGCCAGGAGGTCACACTGCGGATGACCAACACAGTCGCCGAGGGCCTTTTCTCCCACATGCGGAGCGATCGCAGTCGTGAGCAGATGGCCTTCGCCCTAGGCAAGCCGGCCAAAACCGCCGCGGGAACGGTCTTCCTCGTCAATGACGTCATCCTCCCTGATCCTGAGGACCTGAGAGACCAGACGGTCGCCGGAGTGTCCCCCACAGACCACCTCTTGAAACATGTCTATTGGGCCGCCCTCCGGTCCCAGAGCACGATTGTCGAGTTCCATACCCACCCCGGCCCCGGCGTGCCGCAATTCAGCTCAGTGGACGAGACCCACGCTCATCCGAACGCCGAGTACATCGTCCACAAGTTCCCCGAGCCGGTGACCCTGTTGATGATCGTCGGCAACAACCGCTTTGATACCTTCGATGGCATTGTCTACGACCGGTATCGCGGGCAGTTCCGTCAAGTCGACCGGTTCGAAACACTCGGCCGGCCGATCCGATTCTGGTCGATCGGCATGAAACCCTCTGAGGGCTTGCTGGACGACCATGACCGCTTCAACCGGCAGAAACGCATCCCAGGTTGGAACCAGGGTCTCCTGGAACAGCTTCGCGTCGGTATCTATGGAGTCGGCGGCAATGGCTCCCCCCTGCTGCAAACCCTCTTGGGAATCGGTGCCGGCCGCCGAGGGTTCATCGCCATCGCCGATCATGATCTGGTGGAAGCGTCCAACCTCCCCCGCATCCCGTACGCGTGGGATTGCCACGTCGGCACCCCCAAGGTCGCCGTCGCCACTCAATACGCGGGCCACAAGAGTCCGTCGACTCCGCTGTATGCCTTTCCTTCCCGGTTCGACCAGTCGGCCGTTCAGGAACGGATGAAGATGGCGACCGTCCTCTTCTTCTGTGGCGACAGTGACGGTGGCCGCAAGGAGGCCAACGAGTTTGCCATTCGCTATGGCATCCCGCTGATCGATCTCGGTTGCGACGTGCAAGTGTCGGTCGAGGAGGTCATCGCCGGTGGCCAGGTCCGTCTTGTGCTGCCCGGCGAAAATGCCTGCCTGGTGTGCTGCAACGCATTCGACCCGGCCCGAGCCGCTCTGGAACAGGCAGCCGACACCGTGCGTGCCCAACGGGTCGCTCATGGGTATGTCGTCGGGGCAGATGCTCACGCAACCCCCAGCGTCGCGAACCTAAATGGCTTGGCCGCCCATTTGGCCGTGTCACAACTATTGGCCCTGGTGAACGGGCAGCAGTTTGCCGAGTGGGATTACCTTCACTTCGACCAGTTCACCGGTCGCACGGTACCGGCCCGATCCAGTCATGACGACGATTGTCCCCAGTGTGGTCGGTGGGGGTGTCTGGCCAAGGGAGACCGGCGAGAGACCACAGTACTCCCCGCTCCCCACATCGTTCCCTACCGCATAGAGCCTCTGGAGCAGTTGATGCCGACTCAGCCATCCCCCGTGGCAGAGACTCCCGACGCTGCCTTGCCTGACCTCCACTCGCCCGTATTCGCGGTATCCTTCACACACGAATCGTCACGAATCCAACCCTCCACAGGAGAAACGAAGCATGAATGACAAGAAGAAGACCAACGACAAAAGTAAACCGGTGCATGTGGTATGCCAGGGCGAAGCCTGCGTTTCTATCTATACCCGGCAGGCCAACAGCGGATTCGTATACCACGATCTGATGCCAACCAGGCAGTGGATGTCAATGAAGACTGGCCGAAAGGCCCACGGAACGTCCTTCTTCCCGGAGCACGAAGAAGACCTTATCCGGGCCATCCGCGAGGCGGCCGCCTGGATCCGCAGAAAGCAGAACGGCAACCCTCCTCTGGTCGAACCGAATGAACCTGGCCACTCCACCTGACGAGCATGCCCCACGGCCAAAGCAGAGAGTGACAACCAGCCGTTGAAATCCTGCGGCCGGGGCTGCCTATCGGGCGCCCCGGCCGCCATCGTTATCCGGGACCGCGAGATCCGCTCAAGGACACGTGCCATGTCAAAGCACAAACGTAAGAAGACCCTCCCACCGTCATCCTCAGTGCCGGCCACGCGGGTCTTCCTGATCCTCTTTGACGAGTCTGATGAGGAGCCGTCCGCGGTTACCCCGCCGACTCCCGCTCAGCCAAATCAAGAGGCAGACATCGGCACAAGCCAGGCCGCGGCACAGGCCCCGCCCCCGCCGGTCCAGGAGAGTGCAGCCATCCAGCAAGCCTCTTTGCCGGCGGCTTCCCAGACGACAACCCTTGAACAACAACCGACAGCACCCGTCGGGGTTGGAATCGATTCCACAGCCGTGACGTCGGATCCGCCGCCGCCCGATATTACCGGAGACCAAACTCCGCAGCATCACCAACCGAGTGTCATTACCACTGCTGGAGATCCTGCTAAACGTCCTCATAGAGGCCGTAGGACTATGATCTCCGAAGAGGCTCAGGATGCAGGTACAGGAGAGCCGTCGGCCGGCAACGATATGTCGCTCTTCCGGTTCAAGGTGCCACGGAGGCCTTTCCTGCCCAAGGAGCAGGCTCTCGGCGACCGCGTTCCACCGCCGCGTATAGATGAGCACTGAGGTCTACGCGGCTTCGTTTTTTCGGGCAAAGGGCAAAGTACGTTACGCACCACGGTGCTACATGAAGAAAAAACCACAATCGCGGGTCGCCGAAGCCGGATCCCAGAGGCAGCAAACAACTTCCAATGCCGACAAATCGTCGACGTCTCGCCCCTGCCAAGACCCTAAGTCCAGCAATCCCAATGTAGACAGATGCCGACAAACGGCTTGACCGCTTCCCGACAGCCTCCACCCCGTACCCCATCCCTATCCATGAGCAACAACACCCACATCGTCACCCGCGTCGAATTCCGATGGCGGCACAATGAAAAGGAATTCGCAAAGCTGCTGAGCGACTCCGCCTCTAAGGCGGGCCGCTGCGCGAGCGATCATGCTCGCGAACTCATGAAAGACGCTCTGACCGCGTCCGAGGAACTCCAGCATCATCTCTTCACGCTTCAGAAAGACATCGCCCAATTGCATATCCAGTTGCAGGAACTTTCCGACATCAAGGAAGGGCTCCGCACGGTCCACAACAATATCAACAGCCTTCGTGACGAACTCACCTCTTACGTCGCCAAGCTCCTTTGTGATGCGGGCCGAATGCGTCTGGCTGACGCCCGAGAATGGATTGACGGCCTGCTTAAAGAGAACGAAGCCAGCATGCCTTAGGGGGTGCCTCGTAAAACGCTGAGGTACCGAAGGAGAGAACCGTCGTGTTCAAGATCACGCCGATGTCCACGGCCAGCGAATGGTACTACCTCTCGCTGATCTATTACTTGGGGAAGAAGTCCCGGAACAAACGCCGACGACGGGGCAAGCCCGGGCCAGGCGATGATGATCCTCAGGGCGACGGCCTTGCTCTGGAAGACCGCGAATTTCGCATCGGCAGTGCCATTCCCTATTCCATTGAAATGCGCGGAGAGCCTCCCGGACTATGGGGGCGGAACCGGAGCACCGGTCCTGGGGCTCATCGGGATGATCCACGAGGAACCGTACCACCGTGCGTTTCGCGGCTTCGATCCGTCCAAGGACAAGAAGCTCGTCCAAAACGCGGGAAAGCCCAATCGCCGGGCGGGATGGGAAGGGGTATTCAGTCCACCCAAATGTGTCAGTGTGCTTTTCTCGCAAATGCTTCCCGAGGATCGGGCTCGCTTGCAAGAACTACATTGGCGGGCGGTTAAGGCCACGGTCCGCTTCATCGAAGAGCACTTTGCCTTCTCGCGTGCCGGCAAGGCGAAGGACGGCTGCACGCGTGTTCTGGTCGGGCTCGTCCTGGCGATGTTCGAACATGCCAGTGCCCGTCCAACACCCAACAATCTTCCCGACCCCGATCTGCACATCCACGTGCAGTTCCTTAATTTGGGTGTAGATGAGCACCTCTTCTGGAGGTCTATAGAGGTACTTTCGATCTTCGAGAACCAGAAGCTGATAACCGCGTACTACGATGCCAAGCTTGCTGCCGAGCTTCGCGAGGAATTCGGTCTCCGGGTTAGCGTGACCGAAAACGGCTTTCACATCCACGGCATTCCTCGCGAGCTTATCAGGAACTACTCGAAACGTAGTCAGCAGATCCGCGATTACATGGCCGCCAATGGCCAATCGGGCAGCATCGCTGCCGCATACGCAGCCCTGAAGACGCGATCCGCCAAGGATACCGAGCTTTCCCGGAAGGACCTCTTTGAACATTGGCGGCAAGTCAACATCGCGGCAGGATTCGACGACAAGTACGTCGACCGACTACTCCGCCGTGACCCCCGTAGGTGCAAGGCGACGCCCCAGCCGAGGCCATCGCACCGAGTTCCCGAACAGCCAGCCACCAACGAAGCCGCAACCGCTGACGCCATTGCCAAGCCCGCAGTCTCGCCGAGAATCGGCCCAGCGATTCCTCCTCTGCTTGCCCAGACCGACGCAGTAAAGATTCCCAAGCCAGACAAACCTCGTGCTGCGCGAGCGGCACCCCGGCCGGCGGCAATCCCGAACATGCCTCCCAAACCGGACAGCCCCGAGCCGGTCGGAGTCAACGCCGCTACTGCTCCGCCAGCATTCTCGGCAACAACCCCAGCTACCACCCCTTCACAGCATGTCCATGTCAGGGCGGAGCATAATTATGGACGAATCATATTCCCCGCTACTCAGCCTGCATCCACGTCGGCCGAACCCCCCCTGACCACTTCCCCACAGGCCCAAACCGAGTCGGTTGGCGTCGGTAAGTCAACAACGCCCGCCGTTACCCCGCCACCCATGCCAGCGGGAAACGGCCCCGGCCGAGAGCGAGCCAGCCGGCGAACACCATGCCCCCGGCAGCTCCCCCACTCAACCAATACCGCTTTCCCCGGACCGGGCCGAATCCGGTACGTGCGATCCTCCCGCGGTGCAATCCGCCGGTCTCTGCGACGAGCCTGGAGGGGCTTCGTCGAGCCGCTCGGCGGGATTTGCCCCACTTCTGCTCCCGAGTAAATGGCGGGAATCACATCCTCGAAAAGTCTGAAGCGTAGCTCTCGGCGAATCGTCAAGAAAGTGGTCCGCGAAGCGGTCCGGGGACTCACCTACCTTAAGAACCACTTCACACTCAACGAGTTGGTCTATAGTGCCACTGCGTATACTGCCCGAGTGGAGCCTCGATCCCGAGATCGTCTGGGACTTGGCAGCAGAGTGCCTCGCGGAGGATCCAGACATCGTGACGCTCGCGGACGCACGCTACACGACCAAGCAGATTCCTCAATGAAGAAGAGCGAATGTTGACCGCGGCGGAAGCCTTGGCTCAGCGGCCGGGGCTCCGCGTGCCTGACAGTGTGCTGAATTCCAGCCTGGCTCGGGGTTCCACCCTGCGAAAAGACCAGGCTGACTTCGTGCGTCATCTCACGCAGCAGAAAGGTGCCGTCCGCTTTGGCATCGGCTGGGCGGGGAGCGGAAAAACCACGGCCCTAAAGACTCTCGTCGATGCGTGCGAGCACGCCGGTATTCGCGTGGTCGGTGTGGCCCCGACCGGGCAGGCAGCAAGAAAGTTGGGCGAATCCATCGGTATTGAATGTCAGACCACTACCAAGTTTCTCGGAGACTATCGCATCCCCCTCCTGGCCGCCATCGTTTTTCATCTGTGTCAATTCTGGCGTGCCTTCTGCGGGAAACGCACATGGCCAATCCACAAGCCGAAGCCGGCGAAGATTACTCCGAACACGCTGGTATTGGTCGACGAAAGCGGAATGACGGGGACGCCTCACATGAGGAAACTGCTGGAATTGGTCCAACTCGGGGGCGGCACCGCATGCCTCATCGGTGATCCTGCCCAGCTTCCCGCGGTGGTCAGCACGGCTCCACTGAAGGCACTCGTTGACCGCTACGGTGCGGTCCAACTAAGGAAGATTCGAAGGCAGAAGAAACTCTGGGCACGTGCCGCATCGAAGGCGTTCGCCCAGGGGCACGTCCGGCGAGCCCTGGCCATCTATGCACGCAGGAACCGCGTAACCGTCCTAGACGACACCGACGAAGCTGTCCGACGTGCCTGCTTGATGTGGACTGCAGAGGGGTTGCTGACGCCACAGCGGGCCGTGCTGATTGCCAACACCAATGAACTCGTTCATAAGGCGAATACCACCTGTCAAGAGCATCGGCTGGCAGCAGGTGTTCTTGATAGAAGTGTCTCGATCCGCATTGTTGATGAACAAGACGACGCCGTCTGGGAGTCTCGCGTCCACGTGGGTGACCGCGTGCTCTTTACTCGCAACTCGACAGGGCGGAAGGGGTACGGTGTTGTCAATGGTTCACTCGGCACCGTGATGGCCATCAGCCCGTCGACGCCAGAGATTTCGGTCATGCTCGACAACAACACCCGCGTTACGGTCGATGTCGCGAAGTACCGCAACATACTTCTGGGGTATACCGGTACCACCTGGCGTCTCCAGGGCGCTACGGCGGCCCGCGTCTATGCAATTCTCGCGGGCAACGCCCTCAATTTGCCCATTTCCTATGTCCAAGCGACTCGTGCGGTGGAGGACACATGGTTCTTCACAACGAAGGACTTGGTAGCCCCGGATCTCAGCAATTTGGGCTCCTCTCCCTTGGTTCGCAAGATGTCCCGCAGACCCGATCTCAGGCTCGCATCGGACCTCCTACGAGACGCTCCGCTTGACCTGCGTTCCCGCAAACCGCGAATCCGTAAACCTTCGCCGAAGGACTCGCCGGAGAGTCAGCAAGATCAGGACAACAATGAGAAGTCCAAGGTCATTTCCTCTGCGGACTACCACCGCCGCCTTCGCCAACTCCGAGCCCTGAAAAGGGCCTGGGCGGCACGCAACCAACAGATCCCCGATCCGAAGTACCACGTTCGTCTTCGCCGACTTCGGGCTCAACTCAAGGCATGGAAGGCTCAGAATCGGCAGGCCGCTGCCGACGCTGCTGTGCGGGAGGCAATTACAAGGGTGGATGCTAGGCTGGCTCGATGGGAACGAAAGGCAGAGTTGCGGCGACGCAAGGAAGAGTTCGAACTCGCCAAGGGCCAGGGTGAACTGAAAAGCAAGGACGCCGACCAAGTCTCTCAAGCCGAAGCACAAATCCCACCCCAACGCCCCACGGAAGCTCTCGATGCTGCCAAGGACCCGGGTGGACAGGAAAGGAAAGACGCCGCACTTCAAGCGGAAGCACAGAAGTTGCGAAAACTCCCCACGGAAGATTTCGATCTCGCTAAGAGCCAGGACGAACAGCAAAGGAAAGACGCCGACAAAGCACCTCAAGCCGAAACAGAGGATCCACCAATAGAGTTCATCGAAGAGTTCTATTGGCAGGAGGCACGAAAAGCAAAGGCTCGCGGTCGGACCCGTACAAGTCCTCAGCTCGATGCACTCCGAGACAGCAAGGAGGAATTCGATCTCGCTAAGCGGTGGGCCGAACGGAAAAGGAGGTTAGCCGAGGAAGAAGAAGCTTACCAGGCGAAACCAGAGGATCCCCTATTGGAGTGCTCAGAAGAATTCTATCTCGCCATGACTCAGCCCCCGCCGACAACGGTAGACGCCGATCGAGAACCTCAAAGCGGTGCCTTGAAGGCTTTGCGACGCCGCAAAGAGGAATTCGATCTCGCCAAGAGCCAACCAGAACAGGAAGAGAAGGACGCCGATCAACAGCCTCAACTCGAACAACTAGACGCATTGCGACGCCGCAAGGAAGAGTTCGACCTCGCCACAAGCCGCAGCAAACCGGCGACAACAGCCCCCTGCCAACCTACGGTGACGCCCGTCGAGCACGTTGCCTCCTCTTCGAATTCCGTCACTCTTCCAACGCCCCCCCAGCCGCCGGACGCTCCCAAGCAATCCGTTCCCTTGATTTCCGCCACGACAGCTCCCCCCGTTCGGTCGTCAGCCCCGTTGCCCAACACCAGCACCTCTGCTGAATGCCGCCCGAGTTCAATCCCTACCCCTGCCATCGCCGCTTGCCACCTCACCCATGGCGGTCTGGTTGTATCGCTCCCTCCGCAGTCATCGCCTACGGTTTCCACCCCAGCGACCACTTCCTCGCCGCAAGAACCGAAGCAAGTTCCGATCCAACAACCCTTCTCAGTTCCCCCTTCAATATCCACCCCCAGCATTGTTTCGACAGGCTCTGCAGCACTCCCCGCTGCGACTTCGTCTTGGTCAAGCCCGCCGTCCGCTCATTCCGCGGCAACCGCCGCGAGCAACCAGTCGCACTCCCCCATTCCCAACTTCAGTTCTCCCATTCCGAGCATTCCCAATCTACAACTGTTCGATCCATCCAATGGTTATCAACGGATGCGTCTACCCATGGGAAGCTGGGCCGTCACCAACAATCCGTCCGTGCTGGCCGCTAGTTGCGTCGATGGCGGCATCAGCGAGACCAGCCGCCGACCGGCTCCGCCGCCAGGCCATCCCTTGACCTTCTCCACGTCGACGATTCACGTGCAGAGAATCACTCCGACACGTTCGGCGGTGATGACGCTGGATGAGGCCACCCGATCAGGACAGTTTGCTTTGGTCGGGACAGGCTGCCAGGAAATGCTCAGAATCCAATGTGCCCGAGGCGAATCCTGGCAGGTTACGGTGAATGACAACCTGGCGATCCTCAGTGCTCAGGATGATTTGGCTGCCGCGGAAAAACATTACCATCATCCGAATGTCGTGCAAGAAACTCGTGCGGCTTGACCAACTCGACCAGCAACTCGTCACAGCCTCCACGCGACGATGCTTCCTCACGTCGCTATTCTCTTGTGCCCGCCGGGAAATTGTTTGGCAGTTGCCAACCACTCCCACTCCGGCGTTGGTCACCCACGTGTTTCTTGAACAACTTCTGTGAACTGCTCTTTGAAGACCCTCAGGCCCGGCATCTGCTTGACGTGTATGCCGAGCGACTTCGGCCCATTGATGAACTGTCACTGACCGGGAGTCTACGCCAGATAGTGAGTAGAATGCCATGTGCACCGGCCCACGAAACCCTCGTTCCGTTAGCCCGGGCAATCGTCAACAGCGAACCGGAGCAGGATCGCATCCGCGACTGCCTAAGGTCGATGGGCGAGCACATTCCGGCTGGCATCACCCGACAGGCGATTGAAGAGTCCGGGAAGGCATTCCTTGAATCTGTGGCCGCAATGAAGGTCTTCTATTTGGGGCGTTACTCCACGCCGCAGCAGGCCCACGCCATCCTCAACGCCCTCTATTCGGCAGCCGAACGCACACCGCCCGACTACATTGAGCTTCCCCCCATCCTCACGCACTTCACAACGATCAATCAGGAACTCTTTACGGCCTATCCGCTTGCGGGGCTCGTCTGGATCTACGCAAGGGAATACCTGCTGGGGAACTGCGATGCCGTGCAACGGATATACGCGAAGTTCTCTCAGGCGTTGTCGCGGAGCAAGCAGTCTCCGCCGTAACTGTGGGGCTCTGCCCCGAACCCCGGGGTTTTCGGAGCATGGCTCGGATACATCGATGGGGAGATGTGAATGGGGCGATTGTTTGGCGGCACAATCGCAAAGCCGAAAACCCTTGGGGTAACGCCAGTCGGCCAAGGTGCTCATTCAATAGGGAAATCGAGTCCCCGAGGAGAGATAATCTCCCCGGGGACAGCACACCGGAACGTCATCGACGCACCCTTCGGCCTGGCTATTGCTTGGCCGGTTGCACCCCTGCAGAGCCGGCCTCCTCTTCACCAAGCCCCGTCAGGATACCGCTAACCGCAATCCTACTCAAACTCCCTGACCGCCAGCCGCTACCCGCCGGCGGGTTCGCCCACGCCGTGAAGCGTTACTTGCACGACGAGCCGGTCCATGCGTGCCCGCCGAGCACCTCGTATCGGTTCAAGAAGTTCGCACGGCGGAACAAGGGGGTATTGATCACGGTTCTGCTAGTCGCGGCGACTCTTTTGGCAGGAGCAGCCGTCAGCACCTGGCAGGTGATGCGGACCGCCCGCGCCGCTTGCCACTTTGATACGGCCGGCAGTTCCCGTAGTACACTTTGAGGAAGTCTACGGCGCGTTGGCGCCGGGCGCGGCCGCGGCCGCGGGACCGATTCCCCATCTTGAAGCGATCTCGCGCACCTCGCTCACCAACTCCGGGCGGGTATTGATGCCGTCGGCCGAAAGTTGCCTGAAGCTCAGGTCTTCGTAACTGTTGAGCAGGAGGCCCGCTAGATGGTATTCCTCGACAATCTCCGCCATTGCGCGAAAGGTGCCCGGATCGCTCGTCGGCACGCCGCCTCGGTCCGGCCCTAATGCGTGCCATGCGAGCAGCACGGGCCTGCCCTTGGCCTTGCTCAACCACTTTTCGAGACCCACCTTAACGTGCTGGCGGATGCTCGCGGGCGACGTCCATCGCAGGCAACTTAGGACCAGGCCATCCGCTTCGGCCAGAAACGGAAGCTCCGACCCATCGTTCACAGTAAAACCGACATCAATCCAAAACTTCGTCGCCGGCACGTCTCTCTTCAGCATGCGGCTCAGGGCTTTGATTTCTTCCGGAGGAGCAGGGGATAAAGTAGACGGGACTTGCACGCAGACGGCGGCGACCACGTCCTGATTTGCTTGCACCAGCCGACAGCCGACCTCCATGAACTTCTGTATCGACGGATGTTGCGACACGAACATGACAATATGCAAGCGATTTCGCCTCGCCGCTTCAAAAGTCTGCCGCACCTCCTTCTCGTAGTTGCCCGCTTCCCGCCAACACCTATCCGAGACGACGTTCGTGTAGGCCGCAACCTCGGGCAACGCCCTCACCGGGTCGTTGCCGGGGAAATAGCCGAGCCAGCGGCCGGCCGATGTCGAATCGGACGGCGGCGGAATCCGTGCCCGCCAGCGGCCGATTGGCGGCGGCCGAGGGCTGCGCAGCGGTCGGCGCGGGTAGAACTGCCTCGCTCGGTTTTGCGACCGGTGAAGCATTGTCGGCCGCAACGACGCACGCCACTCGAAAACCTAGGCCGGACATGCTTTTGAGCGAGCTAGTGCGCCACGCCGAGCGGCACCACAGCGCGTCTACGCCCGAACCGCCGCCGCGGAACGAATGACCGAAGCCGTCGGCTGGTCCGGCAGGGTCATTAAAACAGGTTAGATCGTAGTATCCGGACCTGAACCAATCCGAGCACCACTGGCCCGCATTTCCGTGCATGTCATAGAGCCTCCAGGCGTTGGGGCGCTTCTCGCCCACGGGGAGCGTCATGCCCTGGGCGTTCTTCTGGAACCAAGCGCAGTCTTGCAAGGTCGCCTGGTCGTCGCCGGAGGACCATCGCGTCGTCGTTCCCGCCCGGCACGCAAACTCCCACTGGGCCTCCGTTGGCAGTCCGTAGCTCCGTCGCCTGCCACTTTCTGCCGGTGACGTCGAAAGACGTCGACAGAACTCCACACATTCGTCCCACGATACCATCTGCACGGGATGACGGCTGCTGCCCTTCTGTTTGTCGGAAGAACCGTTCGGGTTGATGCCCATCACCTTCTCATACTCGCCCTCCGTGACATGGTACATCCCCAGGTAAAACGGCTTGGTGATCCTCACCCGATGCCGGGGCGCCTCGCTCTGAACAACGCCAAAGTACCACTCTGGCATGTTCCTTTTCTTACCCTCTTCCAGCGCCCAAGCGATTTCCTCGGGCGAGGCCCCCATGTCGAACTCACCCGGCGGGATGAGTACCAACTTCATCCCGAGGGAGTTGGTCATCTCGACCGGCTGACTAAGGTACTTGGCCCATGCCTGCTGGTGCTCTTCGGCTTTCTTCTCATCGAAGGGGGCGATGGCCAGTGGGGGCGGCGTGCCCGCTCCCTGAGGGAACTGAACGTTGGCTGTCTGCCCGCGGCTCTCCACTTCGGCCTTTGACAACACAAGTTTCGCCTTGATTGTCTCCTCTCGGCCAGAGGCAATGGCGATGTCCTGGGCGAAAACCTGAAAACCGTCCTTCTCCAAACGCAGACGGTGCTTGCCCGGATCGACGCCGATTGTCAGCGTTCCTTTCTGGGCCTGCCGTTGGATCTCTACCTTGCCTTCCTCGCTGAGCACCTGTACCGTCACGTCCGGCTCGCTGATTTCCACCACCAACGTCCCTTCCGTGGTGCGGAACTTGAAGATCACGCCGAAAGCCAAACCCAAAAGCCCAATCCCCACCAACAGCAAGGCTAAGGCCAGGCGTTTTCGTGCCCAGGCGCGAGCCTTGGGCATCGCCGGTTCGGCGGGCACCGCAGCCGGGAGGGAATCGTCCTTCAACTTCTCCTCTTCCGACGCGGCTTCCTCCGCCGCCAAGGTTCCGGCAGGCACTGCCGGTCCGTGCGGCCCCGCATCGCGGCCTTTGGCCAGCGCCGGCGGCAATGAAGACGTGGTATCTGCCGGCGTCAACAGAAACTCCCGGCACTTGCCGAGTTCGGCAACGACTTCGCTCATCGACTGGTAACGGTCCGGCGGGCTCTTAGCCACCATCCGCTGAAAGACGGCGTCGATTCCCTGAGGCACGTCGCTGCGAAGGAGCGCCAGCGACGGCACGGGGGCGTCGCGGTGGGCCAATATCTTCTTTACCGGCGTGTCGCCCGCATAGATCGGCTTGCCCACCAGCAGGTAGAACATCGTGCAACCCAGGCTGTAGACGTCACTCCGCGCGTCGGCCTGGTGCGTGTCCTCCGCCTGCTCGGGCGACATGTAGTCCACCGTGCCCATCGCCGTACCCATCTGCGTCAGCCCTTTGGCCACCGCTTCAGAGTCTGCCTCGCTGCTGAGCCTCGCCAGCCCCATGTCCAGCACTTTGATGTTCCCGTTCGGATCCAACAGCAGATTCGAGGGCTTGATGTCGCGATGAATCACTCCCTGGGCATGGGCATATTCCAACCCCTTGGCCGCCTGAATCACGTAATCCAAGGCCTCGGTCAACGGCAACGGGCCGCGCTCGCGCACCAGCCGGGCCAGGTCGCTCCCCTCGACGTACTCCATCACCAGGAAATGCACCCCATTGGCCTCATCGGCGTCGTGGGCAGTGACGATGTTCGGGTGCGACAACCGGGCCACTGCCTCCACTTCACGCTGAAACCTCTGCACAGCGTCCGGGGAGCCGGCAACCTCGGCCGGCAGAATCTTCAGGGCCACGATCCGCTTCATTCGCAGGTGCTGGGCCTTGTAGACCTGGCCCATCCCCCCCTCGCCGATCCGCTTCAAGACCTGGTAATTGCCCAGCACACGCGGCCCGAGCGCCACCGTGCTCTGCGACTTGGGGTCCGTATCCCGTTCGGCATGCCCAATCTGCCGGCCAACGGCCTCGCTATCGGCGAAATATCCCCGCAACTCGTCGGCCACATCCGGGTGCTGGCGGAGGAATTCCTCGCGGTCCACCGCTTCGCCCCGGTCGATACGAAGCATGTATTCCCCGAGGACTTCGTCGGCCCGATCCTCCGCAGGAGTGTTGTTTGGCTCCGGCATGGGCTGCACCTCCTAGAACCAAGATCCTTCCTGCACCTTCTCCCGCATGGCCCGGAGACCTCGCTTGATGAGACCTGCCGTGGCGGGAACTGATCGGTCAAGTTCCCGGGCGATTTGTTCCACAGGCCACCCCTCCAAATGCCTCAGGCGGACGGCCTCGCGCTGCATCTCAGGCAGCGACTCCAGGATCGCGGTCAGACGTAGTGCCTCTTCCCCTTTGATCATCCGCTGGCTGGGCGTGGTCTGGTTCGCGGCAGGTTCCCACCAGCAGAACGATGCCGAGCCGTCTAGGCCCGCCATGGGCCGCTCCTTGTCGATCGATTGCTTCGCAACATGAATGTGCTTGCGAACGGCCTCGGCCAAGTTGCGGTCGTGAATCCGCTTGATCCATGCTGAAAACTCCGGCTCGCTCGTCCCCTGAAACATCGGAAACGCCTGGTAAGCCTCTTCGAGGGTCTGTTGCACAATATCCGAGGCATCACTGCGCACCGCCAACCGCGGACCAATGCGCTGTCGAGCCACCATGAGTAGAAACGGCCTGTACCGCTCAAACAATCGCCCCAGTGCCGAGCCGTCCTTTCGGGCTTCGGCGACGATGGTCTCCACTCTCAGGCTGGTTTCGGGCATGGCGGGGACTGACACCAGAGGGCGACACTTGCTAACGGGTCGGGCGCACCTGCCATCAGAAGAACTGCAGCATCCCATGTTACCTGACGGAAAGGCCGGCCCAAAGCGGCAGTCTGAGCAGAAGACCGGCCCGCATAACCCCGTAGTGGGGGGGGCAGCACCTGCGCCTTGATGTTCTTGGCAACTCTCGGGATGCGTGACAGGAGACCCTGACACTGACATCCCCCCGTTCCACTCATCGAACACTGGTGTCAGGGAACTCGGCTGCTGAGCTCACCCTCCACGATGTCATCGCCTCGTTTCCGTCAAACCGAGAATTCGCGCGCAAAATCGGGCCCCGTTCGGATGGCAAACTGGCCATGAACTGTAAGTGGCGTTCAGTTGAATCAGGCTTAGGCAAAACCTCTTTACAGGAGATTTACCATGAAATCCCGCAACCGATCGGATCGTTTTCCTCGCAGCCGTGCAAAGCGTAAGCTCCTAATGGAAGGGCTGGAGTCCCGCTTGATGATGGATGGTAACGTCAGCGTTGGGATTAGTGGTGGCAACCTGAGCATTTTAGGTGACGGTCTTTCTAACACGGTTGACATCGCCGAGGTTTCTCCTGGGCAATAACGCCAGTCGGCCAAGGTGCTCATTCAATAGGGAAATCGAGTCCCCGAGGAGAGATAATCTCCCCGGGGACAGCACACCGGAACGTCATCGACGCACCCTTCGGCTTGGTTATTGCTTGGCCGGTTGCACCCCTGCAGAGCCGGCCTCCTCTTCACCAAGCCCCGTCAGGATACCGCTAACCGCAATCCTACTCAAACTCCCTGACCGCCAGCCGCTACCCGGCCGGCCGTTTATGCAACACGCCTGACGCCGTTGACCATAACCGTCCTGCAGTCAGCTCTTTCCCACTGTGGCCACGGCAGAAGTCTATCCCCGGTACTCGACAGGACCGGCAGCCGCCTTGCCGCCGGCGGGCCTGCCGAGGACCGGTGGTGCAATACGGTTACTCTTCAAGGTTGTTTCTTCCCAATCACCCTTCATGCTCAACAAGGAGCAAGTCCATGACCAATCTGACGCGTGCTTCGCACGAACTCTTCCGGCGAACGCCGGACGAGACGCTTCCCGTCGCTGGAAGTGCTTCCACAAGCACTTCCAGTGGCAGAAAGAGCAGTCGCTGGAAATCTGGCAACCGCCCCGGACGCTCAGCGCCCGGCCGGTGGCCGGCGAGCGGCTGATGCTCGACGCCGGCGACGACGGAGCCTACGAGATGAACGACTGGAGCTTCGGCCAGCTCTGCCGGCTCTCGGGAGTCGCCAAGGAAACGGTGAATCGGCTGACGCCGGACACGGCCGCCCGCGTGTTCGCCGAGACGCTGCCGCAGGGCCAGAAGCCCCTGCAACTGTTCACCCTGGGCGGCCAACTCCGCTCGATCCACGCCGCCAGCTACACCCGGCTGCACAACGCCGACCTGCTGGACGTGGTCAAGGAGGTCGCCGACGGACTTCCAGCCGCCGCCGACGGGCTTCAACGGGGCAACCGGCCTGTACGGCGGGGAACAGGACATGTTCTGCTTCCTCATCGACCCGGCCGGCTGGACCGAGATCGACGGCGAGGCCTTCGCCCCGGGATTCTTCCTCTGGAACTCGGAGGTCGGCTGCCGCAGCGTCGGCATCGAGACCTTCTGGTTTCAGGCGATCTGTGCGAACCACATCGTCTGGGACGCCATGGAAGTCGTGGAGTTCTCCCGCAAGCACACGGCCAACGTCCACGAGGCCCTCAGCGAAATCCGCCGGGCCATCGAGGCCTTGGTCCGCAAGCGGGACGAACGCCGCGACGGCTTCGTCAAGGCCATCCAGACACGCGATGGAAACCAAGCTCGGCGACGACGCCGAGGAGGTCCAGAAGGTCCTCAGCCAGAACGGCGTCGCCCGCAGCCTGGCCAAGGAGGCCATCGCCATCGCCCAGGACAAGGGCCGCTTCACGATCTTCGCCATGGTCGATGCGCTGACACGCATCGCCGGCAGGATGGTCAACGCCGGCGAACGCCTCGGCGTGGACCAGAAGGCGGCCCAACTCCTGGCGTTGGCGGTGTAGCGTCTCGCGTGTCGCTGTTGCCGGGCGGACGTGTCTGCCCGGCACGTTTCGTTTCTCGTGTTCCTTCAATCCCGAAAGGAGGGCATTCCCATGCCCAAAGAGAAAGAAAAGGAAAAGTGAAGCCCGTGCACGAGATCCGGCTCGGCCGGATCAAGGCCGCGATCTGGGAGAATGAGACCCAGAACGGCATCCGTGTACAACGTGACCATTCAGCCGCCTCTACAAGCCGGACGGCAGGCAATGGCAGGACTCGACGAGCTTCGGCCGCGACGACCTGCCGCTGGTCGCCAAGGTGGCTGACCGGGTCCACTCCTGGATCTTCGAGCAGAGCCAGGACCAGAACGGCTCCCACAAGCGGAGCCGAACGGCAGCGACCGAACGGTTCCTCGCAAGAGGATTTCTGAGAAGGTTCTTAGAGGCCAGTCATGCACCACCGGCCTCTTCCTTTTCCACTCCGCGGCCCGCGTTCGCGAGTAGACAGCCCACCGGTACCGGCTGTCGGAAAGCCCCGGCTTTCCGCGTGACTGCGAGCGAACGCTTCCGTTTTGGCCGCGAGGTGCAGCTCGGTTGTGTTCTCCGTTCCACGCTCCTTCACTCCGATTCGCGGCATCCACCGCGAGAAAGGAAATGTCCATGAAATCGATTCGCTGTTGGGATGACTTGTCCGCCTACGGCATCGTCCCGCTGACTGGTGAGGCCTGCGGTCTGTCCTATCGCATCCTGTGCGACGTGACGGCCCGCGGCAAGAAGACCCTGGAAAAGGCGTTGAGCATCGCCCAGTTGGGGCTCCACGAGAACTGGAATCACGGCACTGACCGATGATCCGCATGTCGGCTCCGTCATGCTGGCCCCCGACTTGCTGCCCTTCATCGGGGTCTTCGCCCTGTTGGAGGCCGGCTGCCGGGAGGTCTGGCTGACCAAGGGCCAGACGGTCATCGGTATCGAGGCCGACGACTTGCCGGAGCAGGTGGAGTCGTTTCAAACGTATCCACGCGAACGACTTGGCCAGACGCTTCGGCTACTGCCGGCACCGCAGGCGACCGCAACCAGCACATGATGACCGGCCGCGTCGTCTGACAGCCAGTGCTGTCAGGCACTGCGACCAATGTCCCCGAACGGCAACCGCAAAAGCGGTTCTGTATGAGGTTCCACGCACCACCGGCACCTCATCCTTTTCCGATTCCCCTTTCGTAGACCCCGGCTCGGGGGCACGAACGATGCTGCACGAATTGGAAGGCGAGGTCGATGTCGTGCGGCACGCCTTTGCAGCGGTCGCCATGGCCGCCAAGCTGGGTTTCTATCGCAACATCCGCAGCCGACGGATTTACGGCGTTTCCGAGCACTGGAACGCCGAGGACGATACAGTCTATCTCACGGCCGTGAAAGGACCACGCCGCAGCCTTGAACGGCACGAACTGGAGGCGAAGTACGAGCAGGTCGAACTTGCGGAGGCCCGCGAGTGGTGGAACGCCGAATACGAGAAGACGCCGGCCAGGGAGCCGCAGCGGTTCCACATCCTGAGCGGAGCGATTTTTCCGATCTACGACAAAGTCATGGGGGCGTCGGGGATTCGCAATGTCAAGATCGCTCGGGCAATTCTCGCCGACGGCCAGGCCCTCGTGGGTCTCAACCTGAGTCCGGCCGACGTTCCCAACGTCAAGCAGCGACTCGGCATCGGCACGCCGCTGGCCGCAGCCTCACCCGCTGAGATTCTGGAATTGGTCGTTGGCGGTTCGTTGATCGAACTCGACAACGGTTGGCGGCTGACGACCGCCAGAATCGCCGGCGACGAAGTGTTGGAACTGGTCCTGAACGGCGTCGCAGCCAATCGCGACGAGCTTCTCGGGTACGGTCTCTCGGAGGAGATTGTCTATTACAAGAGGCGATGGTTCGTCGTTCGCGAGTACGCCGATGACGTACTCAGTCGCCTGCTGGCGCAACGGAAGCCAATCAAAGACCTGACCAATTGTGACGAAACACAATCCGAAAGGATTGAACCAAGATAAGACGACAAGGCCGACGCCGCCGGCGTTGTGTGGCTGAAGGCCTATTTCACTTCGTGGCGGCTGCCGCCGGAGACCGCCTCCAAGTCGTCGCCAAGACGCTGCCCGGGGGCCTGAAGCCCTTGCAGTTGTTTACGCTTGGGGCCCGCAGTCGAACGTGCCTATGCCATTCCCCACTGTTCGACGCATCATTAGTTCTAACGTCATCCCGTCATAGTCTCAGTCAAACCTTCACGAATTGCCCTCGCGTTGGGCGGAGTATCAATCGCGGGCTGCTGTAGAACCCAGGCAGAAAGGGCATCAGCAGATGCCCCGTCAAGTAGCACGTAACCGTCTTCGGTCTCTTGTTTCATCAACCAGGCCAAGCGATCCTGCAAATACGCCCAGCGTCTAGTAAACTCAGACTCCTGTGCCCGAAATAAATCGTATAGGCACTTGAGGAACCCATCCAGAATGAAAACCAGCTTAAGGTCTGGGTGGTCCTTTCCGAGCCGATGATCTTTGCGAAGGAACTCTGCCGATGCTCGCATCATTTGCGGTTGCACGCTGTTAGACACAATCACATGGGCATCGAGCTTATTCCCTTGCACCTGCAGGTGTGGCTGACGCATTAGAGCCCGCACGTAATCGAACATCTTCCGCTTCTCGCCGGCGTCGAGGTCATAGCCATCTTCCCGCCTTGTGAACTTCGCGTCGTAGCTCCAATTGTGCTTCTGGACATTTCGAAGCTGCAAATCCTCGTAATACACCAGACTACAGAAGCCATCAGGTCGGTTTGCTCCGCCCCACCGCTCCGTATAGGGAAAGAGACTGCGAAGCAGATTGAACACTTCGACTTCGTACTTCTCTCCACTGTAGTCGGCCGGAATAGCCTCCAGCACTTGGCGGGATTGGTATGCGGCACGAAGCACTCGTTCCTGCTCTTTACGTTGTAGTCGAGTGATGGCATCTCGGCAGTCACTCCGAAAGCGTTCCAGCGTTTCAGCGTTGGATACAGCCGCCAGGGCGTACGCGAATCCAACATGAGCCACACCCGCGATGTCGAGATGAGCGTGTTCCACTTGCCCCGCCGTGTGAACGACGAGCACGGGTTGCATAGACCTGTCTAAGAGTTCCAGGAGCTTCTTGCTGACCCGCTTTGCAAAAACCACGCGTACTACCTGATCTGGCCTGTCCGGGTCAGAGAGGGGGTAGAAGTCGTGCCCCTCGAACTTCAGCGACTGAGCAGAAAACGACCAGCCAAGGGCCTCTTCAAGGATCTGACCGGTGGTTTTGCGAATCACAGCTTCATTCGGAACCAAGAAGTCGATTCGCTTCTGTACCAGGTCGTGCTGGCATGCCGGACATTCTTCAAGCTGCTCGTCGTCGACCGGATTGTCCCTTAGTTGGCAAATACCATTGTCGCATACGCGAATCGTTCGGGGTTCAACGATCAGTACCTCGATGTCCTCAAGCTTTTTCAGTGCTGGAAGTTGGTACTGAACGACCAGGTCTTTGCGGTCCGCCTCCAATAGATAGTTGAAAATCTCGACCTCGCCCATTGCCAAGAGTTGCGGGTCAATGCGTTTGTTCAGCGGAATTCCGAACTCCTTCTGAAAGCAGTCGCACAAGTCCTGAGTCTCTTCCTCTGTCAAGTCCGCATTATTCAATCGAAATGTCACGGCTCCCCGATGCTCCACTTCGCTTGCGACTCGCACCTCTTTGCCCGAAAATCGCAACGTCATGCCCCCTACATCAGATAACGAGCGGACTCGCACGATTCCCCTTTCTCGGCTCCATAACAAATCCTGCCCGATGTCCTGCTGTCCCTTGAAGATTGACTCGATAGTAATGGGCGAGTGACTGGGAGCGAGCGAACGACGAAAACGCATTTGGGTGATGCGAATGCGGCAGTCCTCCGGATATCCACCGAGGACTTTTGCCTCAACCGCAGCAGGGTCGTAAGCCTTGAAAGCATCGAGCCCGGTCCGTTGCAGATCCACTTTGACCCGCTCGCCAAACCAGTTTCGCACGATGTCGGCAACGTCTTGCCCGCCGTTTTTCAAAGCCACGGTGCGTCCCGTCCTCGACAGTCCGACCATCAGCCAGCCGAAGCCGTGAAGTGTCTTGTGAGAATCCCGGTAGTCCGCTCTGACGGTGGGCTTGTATTCGCGTTGAAATAGCAGCACATCCAGGAGTTGTCCCATTGGGGCTGCTCCTGCGAATCTGACCTCCATTCCTGACGTGACCTGCTCCAATTCTTCGGCCAGCGACGCCGCACCCTGCGTAACTTCACCTATCAACGCGGCGTCCAACACTCGATCCGTCTCAAACTCAAAACTGGTCGGGCGAGTACGCCAAAGATGGCGATAGAACGTGCGTACGATAGACTCGTGATCCTTCTCGAATAGGAGTGCGAGCTTTACGAATAATCGGAGCTTGAGATTTGACCGCTTTCCAAGCTCGCGAAGCGTGGCCAAGTGCCTCGTCCGTTGGCGAGGACTGAACAGGTAGCTGTATTCCTCATTGATCGCCGCCCCCTTGCGACGGTAGAACTCTGCGAGATAAAGGAGGGTGTTGTTAACGTCAGCACGGCGAAGCCCGGCAACCAACTCGTTTGTGACCGATTCAGGCGGAAAAGCGATCCCCGCTTGCTGGCATAGCATGCGAAGACTAGCGTCGCCGCAGCGGGTCAACGTTGTATGCACCTGAGCCTGATAGTCACGCCCTCCTCCTTCCGCGATGGCTCGTGGGAAGACAAAGACCTGCTGCCAGAAGTCGTCAGGACACGGTTCAAGGATCGCAGGTGTGCTAGGTTCAATGGTGGGACCGTTTGTCATGGTTTATCCCCTTCGGGGGAGATGGGTGTCATTGGGACTGAGAGCCGCTAGGCGGCAAGCGTTGCGACCCTATTCGGCAATCGCCTTGATCAGTGCTTCGCGGGCATCGTTGTAGAACACGACGGTCACCTTGGTTGCCAGGTCGTCGGAGAGATCGAACAACTGCTTTCGCGACGACACGGGGATCAGGACGACCGATGCACCACGCTCGACGGCGATTTCCACCACGTCGATGGCGTTGTAGAGCGGGTCAATCGAACCGCCCAGGTTCAGGCCACCGACAACGACCAAGCCGCCGCGAAGGCTCTTGTTGATCAGGGCACTGCACATCGCCACAAGCGCGGCCATGCCCAGTCCCCGGCCGTTCTTGCTGGCGTCATAGGCCCGAAGCTGGACGGAAAACTCGTGTTCGCGAGGATTCCGGTCGCCCACAAGCTCGACGGCCCGCGAATACAGGTTGGCTTCCGCGTACTTCACCGACTCGGCAAACGCCTGCGGAGCCGGCCGATTCAGGATACGAACGCCGCTGCCGGGGCCTTCGGTCACTTCGATGCGGTAAAGGCCGGAGCCTTCGTCCTGCCCGCCAGGGCTGATCGCCCAGGCTTGGCCAGGAGGCAGGGGATCGCGGCCGATATGGTCTTCGCTCTGCAATTCCGGCGTGACGACGAACTTCTCGACATCATCCTTGCCCAGCGTGTAGCTGAACTGCGTATTGCGAAACTCGGCCGTGCCGATTCGCTTCTGTTGCTCTTTGACCCGGCGGCGACACTCCAATGCCAACCGAACCGCCCATTCCAGGTCTTCGTCGGCAATTGGTTCGTCGGGGCAGGGATGAACCAGCTTGAGCAGACCGCTAATGGTCTTCGTCACGGCGTTCTGGTCTCGGCCGCTGAGTGCCCCGCCGAACGTCACCCGCCCCTGGAGGGCAGATACCCGGCTTTGACTTCGCAGCCGGCTCCAGCACTCGCTGAGGAAGTCGCTGACCAGGCCGAAATGGTCGGTCTTGAGCGGCTCGGCAATCTTCGGCACGTCCCAGCCGGGCAGATAGCAGTGGATACGATCCATCAAGGCCGTGTCGTTTCGCATTTCCGGCGGCATCGGGCCGAACAGATGGCCGATTCGCTGCTGGTGCTGAACATCGACCTCGAAGTTGCCCACCATGACGATCCCGCCGTAGGCCCGGATGCTCTCCTTGCCCCGGCTGAACTCCCCGGACTCCATGTAGCCCTTCATGATGTTCACGCCGTCCTTCTGGTCGAAGGACACGCCGGACACCTCGTCGAAGCACACCACGTCGTACTGGCAGACCAGTCCCCGCTGCCCGTTCGACATGTTCACGAACATCCGGGCCACGGTCGCCTTGCCGCCGCTGACCAGGTGGGCGTAAGGCGAAATCTGCTGGAAAAGGTGGCTCTTGCCGGTGCCCCGTGGGCCAAGTTCCACCATGTTGTAGTTGTTCTCTACAAACGGAACCATCCGAATCAGCAAGGCATCGAGGTTGCGGGCAGAGACCGCCGTCGGCTCCAGGCCGATGCTGCGGAGCAGGAAGTGCTTCCAATCGGCCGTCGAGAACCGCCGCCGGCCTGCATACAGGTCGTCCAGAACGTCTCGCTTTGATCAACTGAATGGGACGCAGTGCCGCGATCGAGAACGGCCTGCCGTTCTTTTCCTCAGCGACCACCGCATCGTAGGTCAGATCGATTTCCGCGTAGAAGCCGCCCGTCAGCATCCGCTCGTTGTCGTGAACGATACGGTCTTCGATGCTCACGTCTTTCAGTTGCAGACTCGGCAGAGTCGCCAGGAAGGCATTGCTCTTCGTGTCCAGCCGGGCCGAGATAATGTCGATGATCTTCACCATGCCAGTTTCGCGGGCACGGGCCTTGAACAGTTCCTCCTCCCCGCTGCGGACCGCCCGGTCCCGAAGCTGCCGCTCAACAATTTGCAGTCCTTCCTGGATTTCTTCCTCGTTGATGCTGGCACAGTAACGGCCCAAGGAGGAACTCGCAGACGTAGGTGGGCACGGGATACTGGCGGGAGAACTTCCGCACCAAATCCTTGCGGACGATGTATCCGTCAAATGCTTCCGCGGCCAGTCGGTCGAGATGATCGAGTTCCATTGCGGCCATTTAACCTCCAACCGTCACCAAGTTCTTGTCAATGACGTTACCTGCCGCGTCGAGCAAGACCAATGTCGTGGCACTGCCTTCCCGCGTGTCATCCAGGACAACCAAGGCCACATTGCCATCCGAGCCGACTGCCTTGGCCAGCGTCGCCGCTGGCGGCAGATCGACAGCCGGATCACGCAACAAGGTTGTGGTCGGGTCGGCTGCTTTGTCCCGTAGATCGACCTTGCAGCCGTCAAACTGCCCGGCAATCTTCACCCGGCATCGCAGCCCGGCCCATTTCACGCTTTCGATTTTCGCCGAGACGGCCGGTTGAGCACCGGCGAGGACCGTAAGTTGCGGGACCACGCATTCCTGCAAACTAAGGCCACCGTGGCTGTACTCTTCGCCGGCCATGAAGCAGTCGATTCCCGGTGGGCAGGCGATTCGCACCTTGTCGGCCCAGAACCACGAGAAGCAGGGAAGGTCAACGCTTGCCGACTCCTTGACCACGGCACATCGCCGCCAGCGAGTTGCCGTCAGGTATTTCGGCAGTTCCGACTTCGGCAGGCCACCCGGCAGGAGCAGCCAGCCGTGGTCGGTCACGATCCTCACTTCCCGCCAGCCGGCGGCCAGCAACGATTCGACGCGGTACACCAGACTGGCGATTAACTCGGCAATCCGATGGGCAAGCCCGCTGCCTTCCTGGTGGCCGGTCGAATCCAGATTGCCAAACTCGGTCCAGCCACGGCCGACCGGGTTGCCCGTGTCGGCAGCCGCCAAGACTTGATAGCCTTCATCCTCCAGCAGCTTGCGGAACCGGTCAGGCGTCAGGTCTTTGCCGCCCGCATCGACGCAGGGGCGAAACTCCTCCCCCACTTCCGACCCTATGATCTTGCCGGCGACGGGCGAAACCGCTGGCTTTGCCGTCGGCGTAACCGATGGCAGAGCGACAAATTGATGCTGCACCTGGACTTTGCCGAGCTTCGCTTCCAGAGCGGCACGGAGCTTCTGTCCCACGTCGAACCGCAAGCCATCGACGAAGAGCACGCAAGTGCCCGCCGACACTTTGGCCAGGCGGGGCGTGTCTCGGCTTGGCAAGGGCTGCTGCCTAACCCGCTCTTGGAAAAGTTCCGCGGCATCCCGCAGCCAGGGAGCATAGACGTGCTTGATGGCCCCCAGCACTGCTTCGCAGTCGGGCGGCTGTGCCACGGCGGCCAGGGCGTCCAGAACCGCCGCGTCCGCCCGCCATCCGCCTTCAGTGTACGCCTTCACCATTTCCGCCGTCGTCGCCCCAGTGAGGGCGGCCTGAGTGACTTCGGCCAGCGTGGCAAGATGCTGGACCGCTTGGGCAAGCGGTGAACGATTTAGCTTCGCCCAGACCCACTCCCGACGCTCAGCATGGCTCTTATCCCATTCCGTCAGCTTCTTGCGGGCATCGGCCACCGTGGATTTAGGGACCGCTGTGAGAAATTCATGTAGCGTGACCTCTTCTGCCTCGTTGTCCTGTGGCCAGAACTCGACCCGTTGCGAGGCGAACAGATCGCCCGACTTTGGCGTCGGCTTGGCCTTTCGCAGAAGTTCCAGCAGTCCGGCGTACCGAAGCGGTGCGACGGCAAATCGCTTCCAGGCGGTCTTCCAGACCGACTTCTCTTGCAGGCCCAGCTTTTCGGCTCCGACCAGTTCACCGTCACGGGCCGGGTCGAAGCCGTAGTCCGCGATGCACCGGCTACAAAGGATTTCCCAACGGCTCGACTCCCAGCGATCCCGCGTGCCTTTCGGATCAGCGAGCCACGAGAGCAGGTCATCCACCAAGTCGTCGCTCACCAGCGAATCGAAATACGTGCTATTCAATTCACCGCTGGCAGCCTTGGCCTGAAGTTCGGCGACAGGCACATCGACCAGTTTCTCCAGTGCCCGGCGAATCGAAGCCGTCGTCGCGTTGTCCCGGGTGATCTTCAGTTGCAGACCGCCGTGATTCGTCTGAAGAAACGCCGTGACCGTCCAATCCTTGCCGTTTTGTTGCGACCAGAAGACGCCGCGATATTGCAGCTCTGCCAGGGGTTTGAGATCGTTTGGGCATTCCTCCGTGGCCCGGAGCGTCGCACGACTGACGCCCGGCAGATACAGGATGGGCACGCTTCCGCCCGGCCAAGTGACATCGGGAACCTTGCCGGCCAGGACACAACGGAGCCAGATTGCCGGGCCAGTGCGATTGGCCTGGTCGTAGGGTCCGAAGACGAGAAAATGCGGCAAAACCATGCGGAGCCGCGGCACAAGCCGTTCCCACTCCCGTTTTTCGTCCGGCCAAAGGATGGCGGCCGGCGGAACCGAGTCGTCGTGATGGTACTCCGCAGCCTTTTGTAGCGAGGCCAGCAGAGAGCTAAAGACA
This sequence comes from Pirellulales bacterium, assembly GCA_963736495.1. GTDB lineage: Bacteria > Planctomycetota > Planctomycetia > Pirellulales > Thermoguttaceae > CAVTPL01. The sequence continues at coordinate 1,156,249 of CAVTPL010000007.1, forward strand.
GTGCTTTCCGTCGTCATGAATGCTCTCGCCTCCCTTCACGCCCCGAAACCAGAGGCACGAGCCTTTGCCTAGTCTCCGTCAGATACTCCGCCAGCCCATTAGCTTGGCCTCTATCACCAAGCCGTTTCAACGCTGTGACTCGCCAACATTTGAGTTGCCGATCCCAATTGTCGCTCGTCAATACCTTCAGTACCCGCTTCGGACTTCTCAACTCATAATCCCGCTTGCACGCAGTCAACTCGTGAGAATTCAGACACGGATTGGTTCCGAGCCTCTGCGTTTCCTTCTGAACCATTTGTGCTTCAGTCTCGTTTTCGGGCACAAACCCGCTAATGACCCAGCATTCTCGCTCAGAATCCGCCACACCAATGATTATCGTCTTGCCCGACCTGTCTGCTCCTCGTGCTTGTTCCAACCCTTGTCGCCGTTCATCTTGGTCATCCATATCACGGATCAACAGAATGGCGTCAACAACCTCAAACCGGTGCAGAACGTACAAAATCGCTCGTCGTGCCGCACGTGCGTCTGCCAAGCCTGGCTCACCATTGAAGTGTCCTTGTGCTCGGATTCCAAGCGACCTCGCACCATGAGCAACGGAAGTCCACGCCAATTGGCATCCCGGCGAATCTTCCCCAACCCATTGTCGCTGCGAATCGAGCAACCCTTCTTCCATCCAGCCTATCTCTGCGACCAAGACGCGGTCGGCAAGGTCAGTGGCTATGGTGAAGTCGGCACGAGCTTCAGACACGACAACAAATTGCATGTTCAATTTGCCACGCCTTTCTCGGCAAGCCAGCTTTCGCCAAATAGGCTCCACAACTCGCCAGGAGCCATTTCTGCTTTCCATCTATCGAACTGCGGGTTGTCCTCCAGCCGACCGCAAACCGAATATCCGTCCTTACCGAGTGCCATCAACCGAATCTGTTCCGGTTGCAGTTGATCCAGCAGATATGGAGAATGTGCGCTTGCAATAATTTGCAGGTCTGAAAACCTCTGCATTACTTTCTTGAGAACATCCAGCAACAACTTCTGTGCCAGAGGATGTAGACCATGCTCGACATCATCCATAAGCAGAATCTTAGGCTGTGCCGGACCGAGCAAGACAGTCAGGAGGCCAAGAAGCATCAGCGTGCCTTCGCTAACGGCATGAGCCGACACGTTATTGGCATTCTGAAAATCAAAGAGGATTGAATCGCCCTGGTAATTCCGCTTAGACCGCCGCTCAACGGTATCTTTACCAAACTTCACGTACTCCTTCTCGATTCGGCGAACGAGAGCCTTGCTAAACCGAATACGCTTCAGATGAGGAATCAGACCACGCATCTCCTCGACCAGCTTCTCGAAGCCGTCGGGATCATTCAGAGCCATGTAAGCAAGAACTGGAGCAAGACCTTCGCCGTCGTATTCCACACGCGGCGGAGTCCGATCCGAATATGAGGCCTTGGCAAGCTGCGTAGCGTTCAAATGCAGGAACACCATCGATCGGGCTGGCCGCAACGCGTCCTCCAGAGCAGTGCCATCGGGCGAAGATACATTGAACGTCCACCTGCCCGTTCCAAGAAGATCCGTCTGTGGCGGTGGATACTTGTGCGGAGGCATGGCAGTAAACAAGAACACCCCGCCCGATGTTGTGCATGCGATCGAAAGGTCGCCTGAGCCATCGCGTGTATACAACCAGTCGCAGTGCCGTTCGTAGCCGAATACCTTATCCGGCTCGCCAGTTGCCGCTCGCACCGCGTAATGCAGGGCCTCCAGTACACTGGTCTTGCCACTAGCATTGGGTCCGACAAAAATGGTCAACGGTTCCAGGCCGATCTCCAGATGCCGGAGGTTCTTGAAATTGTCAATGATGACAGAAGTGATCATCGGTTATCCTTTCTGTTGCCGGTTTCGGGGGCAGCCTGAAGGAACTGCTGGGTACTGCTTACTCCGAAATGGCAACTACTGTTTTCGTGCCGCTTGTTTCTTGGCGTTGGTCAGGTGAATATCGTTGACGCGGTCACCGGTGAACGTCTTGCCGTTCCAAAACCAGGGGAAGTCCTTTTTGTCACGCTCCGGTTCCTTGCCGCGGTCTTTGGTCCACATAATGTTCGGATTCTTCCGCAGGATACCTGCCTCGACAAACGGCCGGATGTTCATTCGCACGCCATCGTTTAGATCAGGGTTCCAGCCGATGGGCTGTTCGTGAAGGGGCTTCCAGCGGGCGAAAATGTCGTAGGGCGGTTCTCCGGCTAGGATCAGCTTGAGTTTCTCTTGCAACCCTTGAGCGGCAGCAAGCCGCAGGTCAGCACCGATCTTGCCGGTCTTTGCGTCGCTCGCCTGCTTCCTAATCCAACCCTCAAGGTACGAGTGCGTCAAGTTGTCGAGCGTCTTGTAGTTGAGCTTGTGATAGTTCGCCAGGCAAGAAAAACCATCCTTGCGGCCGTCCCAGATTTGCCAGATGAACGGGCGGTTTTGGAAAAGTCTGCTGCTACAGTGCTGCTCGAAGAAAGCATTGCGGAGCCAATCGTCGAGTGTTGTGCCTGGCTTGGAGCCGGCATCGGTCAGCAGATCATGTATTAGCGAGTTAGACCACTTCGCGTCATAGGCTGCGTGTAGGATATCCAGAAGCCGTTCGTCGGCGGACGATTCCCCGCGAATGGCCGGTATGCAGACGATGCCATCTTTGTCGGCACATTTCAGTAGCTCATCGCAGCAATTGACGAGTTCCTTGGCACGTTTACTCAGCCGCATCTTCGTGTCTAGTTCCGCTGGCCAGCGGTAACCCAGCAGCCGCCCTACCGCCACATGAAGCGGCGAATCCGATTCCTCCGGCCGGCCGTGAAAAAGCCACTGCGTCGGATCGTTGCTCTCCGGCTCGGGCAAGCCGTCGGGATACTCTTCTGCTGCTATGGTCTGCCAGTGGCCGAGATCAAAGGGGATATTTATAACAGTAGCGGTTGTAACACTAAGTTTTGAATCAATGCTCCGAACAGCTTCTTCAAAACTTCCCGAACTGCAATAAGCCCAAATAGCCGGCAATTGATCTGGGGAGTGCGGCTTGACTACCGTCACGGCACTATCAAATCGCGATCCGTCGTAAATGTGACATACGATCTTTCCCGTCGCAGAGACAGCGACTCCCTCCTGTCCCCATACTACCTGACCTCGTCGCCAATTTTGCACAACGTGGTTCAGGTGCTTAAGACTTTCTGCGAGTTGTGCCAGTTCACCCTGAGCATCTTGCCAGAATATCACCTCCGTCCTTCCGGAGAACATTTGAGTCTGATCCTTCGAGGAGACCTGATAGTATTCCCAGTCTCTGTTTGGCAAGACAAACTCCCAAAACTGCCTGTTGAATCTGTCTCGATCTCCGGTCTTCAGGCCGGAAGCACTAATTGCAGCATCCGAAAGCAAACTGTGCGAATCGAGCTTCAAGTGCGTAACGACTGCTCCGGGATTTTCTAGAATTGCGGCCTGGGACAACGTAGAAAAGTCGCCGACTCGAAGCACATCGGCTTTTGCAGAAGGTGTCACCTCATTTTGTGCATCAAAATAGGAAAACAGAAGACTCTTGTTGGGAGGAGGCTGTTGGATTACCAAACAAGCGACATTGACGACCTCTCCCGATATCGTCTCAAATGCATGGGACCCCAGGCGTGCAACTATGGACAGGGAATGTGCGGAAAGACATGCTTTCCGCATAGCTCTTGAAGAAGGCTGAAACAGCCACGTCTGGTTGATTACAACCGCAACCGTTGACGTCTTGCCAGCCGACTGGAGCATTCTTTCTAGCAATACGGTGTCTAAACCAGTTTGGGATTGCGGATAGTGCTTCTCGCAGTACCCCCGAAGCAACGGCCCCTGTCGCTTGAAGCCGAGGTACGGCACATTTGTTATGCTGAGGGTGTATTCCCCAGCCAAAACTTCAGCAGCCTTGACCATGCCAGCAGCAGCAACCGCCCGTTCGTGAGCGTCGTCATCGGCCTGTTCAGCCATTAGTGCGGCAGCCAGATAAGGCTGCAACGTCTCGTAATCGGCGGTAATCAGGTCTGCCGACAATTGATTCGGAACGATTATTGAGCCAAGAGTTGGGGCGTCGGAGAACAGAGCATGCAGATTCCGCAGCCCGTTCATGATGGGCTCACGCGACAGGACCGACATCGGCTTGCCCGATTGCTCGGCCAACTTCAGCCATTCGTCTTCGGTCGCTTGCGGGCCAATTCCCGTGCAGGCAATGTTCAGTGTAGGTAAGTCACGGTAGCCAAGCGGCTGGCCGTTTTCGTCGGGGTACTTCCACGCCGCCACCGCCAGGGCAAATGCCGCAATCTGCGTACAGCGTGGATCGAGTTCCAGGCCAAAGAGGTTTTTTCGCAGCACGGCCTCGCACGCCTGCTCTGCTGTCAGCTTCTCGTCTTGCATTCGTAGCGGCACTAGCAGGTTGAACGCCGCCACCAAGAAGTGACCGCTGCCGCAGCAGGGGTCGAGCATCGTGAACTCGGCCAGGGACTTGGGCCAGCCCTCGAACTTCCCCGCAGCCGGCAGACCATCGTCCCGCCATCGCAGATAGGGCATCTCGACGGGACAATTACCCGCAGGAATCCCCGTTCCACCGGGAGGCCCCTGGATTCCTTGCTGGGCACACCACCAGGCCCCGATTGTATTGTGCAAGAGAAATTGCACCATGTAGTCTTCGGTGAATAGCTGCGTCACCGCGGACAGGGTTCGGCTGTCGATCTTGTCGCCGCTGTCGTTGACATCCTTTTTTCTCTTCGTTTGCCAGAACTGATAGACCCATCCCAGGCTGTCGTCAGCCAAGAAGGTCTCCTTCGGCACGCCTGCAAGCAGCTTCTCCAATGCCAAGCGATGCTCCGGGGAAAACTCGACCTCCAACACCACGTCGTCTGTGCGAAAAATCTGCGGTAGCATCTTACTGGCATACCGGGCCGCCAGTACGAAGCCGTTCGGTGCCCCTTCCGACTTGGCCAACTCCTCGCATTCCTCCAGGCTTACCGCGACGCCGTCCGGGTGCATCAAAAGATGGTTCTCGGCCAACAACCGGGCGAAGAGCATCCGATGCCAATACTCGTAGGCGAGTTCCTGGACCAGTTGCTCAATTCCCTGCGTCTTGTTCGTCAGACGGGAGTCCCCTGCTTGCCGACCACGGGCACGCAGCCGGTTCCGCAACTCCCTTTCGGCCGGCGTGAAATGCGAGTGGGGTTCGGCGGCATCGACGGCCCGCTTCTGCAATGCCGAACGAGCCGCGTCCTCAGCCTTCTCACGGGCCTTCTGGCACACATCATCAAGTTGGGATCGCAGTTTGGATTCGAGTGCAGGCATCAGATAAACCTCACGCTATTCGGGCCGACACTGAAGGCAAGTCTAACCGACTGCCATCACGCCTTCGACTTCTTCTTGCCTTTGCCCTTCGATGCGGCTGTCTTGTGGCCACTCACCACAGCCAGATCACCGGCCATCTTTTCGGAAAGTGTCTTGCATTTGGTCGCATTCTGAACAGGCTGTTGGTATACGCTCCGGGAAACTCTGCCTCAGCATGCTTGAACAGCGAGTCCAACAGGCTTGGAGTTGCGGTCTGTGCCTTAGCTTTGACTTGATCGAACTCAATCTGCGGATCGTCAAACGTGTCTACGCCAAGGACGCGACAAACGTGATAAAGAATGAAGCGATTGCCGTGGACTGCGACCATACGCTGGCGGCCAGATCGGGCATCCTGCTCTTGCTTGAGCTTGCCGTCAACGGTGCGAAGAATCTCGACAAGCCGCCACATTCTCAGGGCGGTGAGGCTCCCATTGAAGAGCAACTTGTAGGGCGTCCGCGTGATGTCTTCCCACAACTTGCCGACTTCACGTTTGGCCTGGACAGCTAGCGACACGTCCTGGCTAGCACACGCGAGTGCAACCGTTGCCTCTTCGATCGTGCAGCCATCCGTTTGTGCCCCTGGTGTATCTCCGGACTTGTAGAAGTAAGTCTTGCCAAGTTCAAGCTGGAGGTCCTTTCGGAGCCGTTCCTGCTCTGGATCCAAGGCGGCGAAGTCCCGGCGTTCGATCCGATTCTGAGTGTTCGCGGCCCGTGTAATGTCAGTCCCGAATTCCACAGGGCATTTTGCCAAGGAAATCAGTCGGACGGCAACACGAGCGTTCGCCAAAGCGTCGGGATTGGATGCGGTGATCTCGCCTATGCAGCCGACTGTTTGGGCTCCGTTTACGACACTGACGCCATCGCAGACGAACACACCAGACGTTCGCTTACTACCACCCAATGCCTTCTTCTGAAGGCTGCTGCAAAGGATGGTGATCCCGTTGTTGAAGTACCAGAACTTCGAGGGCTCGCTCAGCAGGGTGTCCTTGATTGCGTCGTTCACATCCGTGCTGCCGGTGAACTTTCGCAGGTTCTTTGTAAAGAGAAGCTGTTGATGTTCTGCCCACCAACGCCCAATGTCTGCGGCTTCAACCTGGCCGTAGTAAGCTGGATATGGCTGCTTGCACTGCCCCCATTCATGCAACATCACTTCGAGCTTGATCGAACTCCCCTCAACGTCAGAACTGATTGCCTTGTGCAACTCCGTTTGCGTGAGAGTCACTGCGGTCGCGATATTGCTGGCGTCGTTGATTTCATCCAGGAGATCACCCAAAGGACGCTTTGCGTGGGTGGAAAGTACCTGAACGCCGGTATGAACGAGTACAAGATGGACCCGCAAGGTCGGTTCGTCCAACGCGGCCATGATCGCGGCCTTTTGGTTGACAACCTTCTTGTTGAAGCGAGAGAGGTTCGCATCGAGAAGGTCACGTACCCCTTGGACGAACTTCATTACTTCCGCGGATTCGATTGAGCCCTGACCATTTTTGTGCCATTTCGATTGGACGAGGAAGAGGACCTTGTCGTCCTGATCGTAATAGAGAGCGTCGATGCCGTTGTCGTCGAAAGAATCCGTGACCGCAGCCGCGGCGATTGTCGGGCTCAGCTTCGCAAGGACCACAAGCGAGTATGCGGCCTGGGCACGGGTGTGGAATGCGTCTTCTTCCTGGGCTTGTGGCTTGCCCTGGTAGTCCGACATGTCAACCGCGGAGCGGAACTCTGTGTCGAACGCCTTCGTGATGTGGCGGATATGGACAATACTCATTTGGCTACTCGCAGCGGTTTGTGGTCAACAGGGTTGAGCGGCGGTCCCATGAGAGGCATTGCTAAATGATCACGGGACCTTCTTTAAGCTTCTCGCGGATTCGCTCTTCTGCCGATGCCATCCAGAGCCTTCAGGTCATCCTCATTCTTGATCGTGCCGCCCGGCAACGTGACCGGCTGAGCTTTCGGCTCCAACAACTTCGCCCCGGCATTCAGGGCCTTGCTGAACCGGGTCGGCAAGGCATCGCTGAGGGCCTTGAGTTCGCTGAGCTTAGTCTGTCGCAGCGTCGTAAGAATCTCTTCAGTCGTGCCCACCGTCACCTTCGGAACTTGGCGGACGCCATTGGCCGATAGAATGTCGTACTTTTGCTCGGGCGTGAGCTTCTGCCAGGTAGTGGACTCATCGAGGCTGGTCAATCCGTTCTCATGGCTGGTTGTGCAGGCACTGTGGGCCTGATTGATGGCTTCCCGCAGAGTGGCAGCCAACTTCTCCACCAGGCCCGGCACCGGGTCCGGATCGGACAACAAGCAACGGTTCTGTTCGATGGCTTTCACTTCCGGCTGCACTTCCGCGGCAATCGGCAAGTCAGCCGCATGGTCGAGTAGGGCCGAGAGTTGCTTCCACCGCGGCTGCCGCTGGGCGATCTTCTCGCTTTGCTTCTTGCCAGTCGGCAATTTCCTTTTCCAGTCGGGCCTTCTGCTCGTGGATCGTCTTCAACTGGTCGTTGCCAACGCGATTGGCAAGGTCCGCCAGATGCGACGTGTCGGGCTGCTTGGGCAGCGGGGCGTCGCCCCCGGCCTCTTCAGCAAGCTTCGACAGCTTGTCGAGAAACTTCGGGGCGTCGTTGGATTCCTGATTGGGCGACGTATTGAGACCAACCTTCTTGAACAGACCGCGAAGCTCGATCAACTGGACCTTGGTGATCTTGATGATTTCGACGCGGAACTCGACGGTCGCGATGTTCTTCTGGTCGAGCTTGCCCTTCGCAACCAAATCGCTGCCCGTGCGGGCCTGCACTTGTCCGCCCGTGTGGAGCACGATCAGCGCGGCGTCGATGGCGTCCTGCGGCCAACCGTACTGCGGATTGCCGAAGACTCTTGCGGATATCCGTTCCCTTCTTCCCGGAGCCGACGTAGTCGAGGATCGCCTTGCACACGGGATGAGCTTCGGGGTCGCCCTTTGTGACCGACCGCAGCCATCGCATCGCCGTCGCCCTTTCTCGCCCGTTCGATGACCTTGTGCCACTCCGGCGAATCGGCCAGATGGAACTGCGGGTAGAGCCGGTCGAGACACGACTTGGCGGCATCTTCAACCTTGGACGTAAGCAACATGCCGTTGACCAGGTCGCCACCGGCCAGGTAGATCGAGGTTTCGTCGAGCAGGTCGAAAATCAGTCCGTCGCGAAGTTGCTGGGCCTGAGTCAGACGAGTCTCCATCGACTTCTTGGCGTCGAGCCCTTCGTCGCTGCTGGGCGTGCCCCTGACCTCCAGGGTCTTTTCGGCGGCGTAGTAGGTGGCGATCGCCTGCTTGATCTCTTCGGCCTTGTTCCGGGGGATGAAGCCGTAGACGACTGCCGCGGAGTCGCCGGCCGTTCGGGCATCGTTCAGAACCGTCTTCTCCTCGACTTCCCAGCCGTCGCGAATCCAGACGGGGATCTCGGCACCGTCCGTCGTCGGCGCATCCGGCCCAAAGTGCAGGGCGAACCGGCGGGATTCCTTGCTGGCACCGTGAGTGAGTTTCGACTTCTTGAGAACCTCGCTGCAATGCGTCTTGAGCAGTTGCGACCGCTCGCTGGCCAGTTTGCCGGCATCGGCCAGGAGCTTGTTGCGGGCCTCTTGAAACGCCTGGTTCCACTCGGCCCCTTCGCGGGTCTGCATCCGGTATTCGTCGTCAACCTGCATGACGGCCCCGGAGGCGACCAGCTTCTCCAAGCAGTTCCGGCACCTGCTTGCGGAGGTTGGCACTGCTTTGGTTGAGGTCGGTCACCAGCAGGTCGGCCAGCGTATCGGCGTTGGCCCGAATGCCGGCGTCGGCCGGCCCCTGGTGCGGCAGTTGGCCGATGAGGAAGATCAGGGCACAAAGCTGGTAGCGGAGTTCGCCGTCGTCTTCGTGCTTTTGCCGGGCAATGGTTTCGGAGATTTCCTGGAGCAAGACGCCCGACTGAAGCACGCGGGTCTTGATATGCTCGAAGAGAAACGCCCCGCCGACGACGTTGCCGAGTGCCAGGTCGGCGGTCTTCTGCATGGCGTCGAAGACGATCCAGAGTTGAGTGCGAAGCTGAGCACCCGTGCCGGCCTTATCGACGGCACGCAGACACCCGTTCCCAGAAACGACGCCGAACCGGCAGAATCGGGATAGTCCTGGACAATCAACTGCCGGTCGCGAGTGTTGAAGGCGATTTTCGTGCTCGACAATTGCCGCTCAATCTCCCCGCTGTGATCCTCCAGCATCTTCTTGACCGTCGATTCGGCCGACGGCTTTTTCTTGAGAACCACTTCGCGGGTGACTTGCTCCACGTCGGTGTCCTGCAATTCGACGGTGACCGGGAAGTCGCCCTGGAGCTTCTGAAGGAGTGGCGTGCCGCTGAGGGCGTTCTGCCCCGTCGCCACCACCATGACCGGTGCCCCGAGCTTGGACGTGAATTGTCGCTGGAGCACGTCGATCTCGAATGCCCGCTCGACGCTGTCGCCGATGTACTGCTGGACTTCGTCGAGCACGATCAGCGTGCAGGGCATCTTGCCGTTGCGGGTGAGGGCCTGCCGAGCCTTGGCGACCATATCCTCAATCGAAATGTCGGTCTTCTCGGGAAACTGCTTTTCAAGCAGCAGCTTCACATCGGCCGGCTTGCTGGCGAAGTCGGGGCGGGCCGCCAGAATGGCCTTGGCCATCGCGTCGGAGACGTAGAGGTTGGCAAGCTCCAGGTCGAAGTCCCGCTTCGCCGCGGCGACATGCTTCCGCACCGCATCTTCCAGCCCCTCGTGCCGCAGCCACATCACGAAACAGGCACCGGCGTAGTGCTCGGGCAGGCCCACCGACCGGAAGATGATGCTCAGCACTTCCAGACGAACGCTGTCGCCGGCCCCCGCACCCAGCGTGCCGGCGGCGGCATGGAGTCCACCTTGCCGCCTGGCATGGGTGGAGAGTTCCTTGAGCAAGTCGCTGACATTCGTCGGCAGCTTGGCCAGGCCGCGAGCTTTGGCACCGTCGGGAAACTCAAAATCGATCCACAGGTGCTGCAGCATCTTGACCAAATGGCTCTTGCCGGAGCCGAAGAAGCCGCTGACCCAGACGCCCGGCTGTTCGGCCTTGTCCAAGTGCCCCAGGTAGGTGCTAAGAATGCGGACCATCCCTTCGGCGTATTGCCCGTCGCACACGAATTTCGTTAGCTCGAAGCGAAGCGTATCGAGCCAGCGGGCTTTGCTCTCCGGATCGGCCTCCGGGGAATTGACCTTGGCCACACCCTGGTTCAGCAGCGTGTTTGTGCGAGGGTCTTCGTTGTAGACTTCTCGGTTCTTCATTTGCGAATCTCCCCTTCGCTGGCAGTGATCGGCACGGCGTGGTAATTCCAACCGTCGCGTGCGTCGAGCAGGCGGTAGTTGTCTTGTTCGTAGACTCCGGGAAAGAAGACCAGGAGCCTGCCCTGGATGGCGTTCTCGAACATGGGCAGGATTTCGGAAATGCGGAGGAAACCAAACAGCGAAGCCACGCCGTAGACGGCAACCACGGTGTCTTCAGCGGGCTGAACTGTCTGGAGAGTATGAGTCAGTTGAGCGGCAACCGCCTTCTTGAACGCCGCCATTGGGGCCGTTCCCAAACGGGATGGCGACTCGAAATAGCTTTCGGCGTAGTCAGAATACGGCGGACTGCACAGCCAGTCGGCAAAGGCGTTCGTGAAATCGACGGCGTGCCAATGGCGACCGACCTGTTCGGTGGCTTCCTTGAAGAGCCCGAGGCGAAGGCGGAGCTTGCGTTCGTCTTCCTTGTCATAGACCGCCAGCCAGACTCGTTGCGGCCCGGCGACGTTTCGGTCCCAGGGCAGGCCGCAGATGCGTTGGTAGTTCTTGCGGAGCAAGTCAATTCTGCTCATACGCGGCCTTTTCCTCTTGCGGCTTCAGCAGACCGGGAAAAGCGATTTCCACCACGGCACCCGCACCCTTGTACCGCAGCCACCCCTGCTTTGACGCCTCGTGGGTCAGGTCGATAATCTCGGCCGGGGAACGATCCAAGAGACGAGTCCAGGGAGAATCCAAGAGCAGCTTGCCCCGCAGGCCGCAAAGATAGCCGAGCAGGATGGCGTAGCTGATAACGACCGGGGTGACAGTCGGCTTGACACGGCTCTTCTTCACCTTCCCGCGGAGGTAGCCGGCTTGTGTCCACGACGAGGCGAGATTCTGGGCGGTGGAATGGAGCGTTGTCGGCCGGAACCGCTTCGGGTACAGATGGCCCAGGTGTTCGCGATATCGCTTCGGCAGTGACGATCTCGCCCAACTTGACGCCGACGACGAATGGCGTGGCATCCCGCAGCAGGGTGTCGCGTGCCGAGGCCAAGAGGAAAGCAAGCATCGGTTGGCTGGATGCGATCGGCAGACCAGAAATGACGCAATAGCCGAAAAAGCGTGCAGTCGGGATCGAGGGCGTAGAGTTCCGTCAGCCGTTTGGCGGAACGCTGCCGGGTCGTTCGGGTCGGTTTGCCCAAGATGTTGTCTTCGATGATTGCAGACCGGTAGCCCTCAGCCGGAGCCTTCGCTTCAACGCCGTTGAGCACAAGCGTCAGTTCGGCTAACATCATCGTGCGGCTGGTGTGGGCACTGCTCGTACCCGAGCGGAAGCCGAGCGATTCAGGAAAAGGCGTCAACATCATCCGTGTCCTGACCTCCCGGCCGTGAAATGTTCTCCAACCTCCGGTAGTCTCGTTCCACGCTCCCCTCAACGCCGCTCCCAACCATTCACTGAGGCAGCGGCAGTTGCAGAAACCTGCAAGTGTACCCGCGAGTTTTTGCAGCTACAATTACGGCTCTACAGCTAACCTCTTTCCTCGATTGGACATGCGACCGAACGCGATGGTTGGGTAAACCCTACGGTGCCTGGCGGCGACGAAGCGGCAAGTAATCAGTTTACCCGGTGGGCTGGACAGGTCCCGACCAACCTGGCCAAGATTTCCAACCAGGCCCTTACGGCACTGAATATCCCATTACAGGGGGGGTGGACGTTGACTTACAACCACAATAGCTTAACGATATCGCTGTGTGGTAGCAACCGTCCGGAGAGCCTCCGATGAAGTTCGGGGAGAAGCTTCGCCAGATCCGCCATTCTCGTGGTCTGAGCCAACGGGTGCTGGCGGGGAAAGTGGGCCTCAATTACACCTACCTCAGCAAAATCGAGAACGACCGGCTCGATTTCTCCCAGTTTCCCAGCGAGGCCACAATCCGCAAACTCGCTCAGGCCTTAGAGACCGATGAGGATGAGTTGTTGCTGATGGCAGAGAAGATTCCCGAGGCGATCAGGAAGCGGATTGTGCAGCGGCCAGAGGCATTCCGCCAACTGGCTGCCCTTGATGATCAGGCGTTGAACCAGTTATTGGTCTACATATCCCGTCCCGATACCGAACGCGACCGAGAAGAAGTCCAGAAGCGGCGAAGAACCCAGCGATGACTCGATTTTGGAGCAAGCCTGAGACGAGGGAAGAAGTTCAATGCTCCACGGTCGATCGGATTCTCGAGGAGAACCTCGACAGCGGCAGTTCTGGCTCCGGTTGAGCGGCGGATTCGAGGGAAACTCCGCCGGCCATCCCGATTCGGGAACAGCGGCTGCGAGGATAGTGAACGGCGTGCGCCGACCGGCGACGGATGCCGGCCGGGTCGCTCAGGCCGCAATCAGTTAGCGACCTTGGGTTTGCTCGGACCGGGGCGAATTCGGCTTCGCCACCGGTGCCTGTTTCCTCACGACCGGCTTGGAAGCCGAATCGTTCTTGGCATCGTGCTTACCGATGCCATTGGACATAGGACACGCTCCTTTCTTGGGGTTTGGGAGAGTACCTAACAACTGAGCTACCCGAGAGTAGATACTTCGCAAGTGTGTCGCGTGAATTGGCGAACAAAATGATTTCCAGGACGACGAAGTGGACGTTGGCCCAACCGGCGGCCCGCAGTCCCTTCCCATTCGAAACCAGCCATGCCGCATAGGTGAAGCCGGCCGCGACGAACATATTGCCGTAGAACTGGTAGTAGCGGTAATGACTTTCGTTCAGGGTCAGGAAGCCCTGCAATTTGTCGTCCAGGTTGACGAACTTCCAGCCGGCGGCCGCAGGCCGGTCGACAGGTGATGGATGCTGTCGATGATCGCCCAGCGGACGCCGCTGACCGTCAGCGCCGGCGCCGAGCGACGCGAGCGTCACGTACATGAAGCCGGCAACCGAGGGAGCCCCCTGCTGGGATGCCGTGATCCACGAGTCCACGGTCGGCGAGAAGTAGCTGACGCCCCACAGAGTGACGAAGCCCGGCAGCAGATAGGCGATCACCAGGCCGAAGTTCTGGTTGGAGAGCGGCGTACTCATCGGCCGCCCGCTGCCAACAACGAGGGAGGCACGGAAGCCGAGGTGACGCAAGCCAGACGGAAGCGGATGGAATGGGAACATGCGTACATCTATGATAACGGCGGCTCTTCATTCGGCAATAGCCCCTCCCAGGATTTTTTCAACCGCTGCTCATTCTCAAGACGTCCGCCACCGCGGAGGCCTCGGCGGCGAACGGCTCGAACGGTCGGACGATACGCCGACGAAAGCGGAGCACCAGCGGACTGATTGGCTCCAAACCGGCTGCCTCTCTACGACGATTGATGTAGCGTACTGTATTAAGCAATTGCTGCCGGACAGGAGCGTAGGGCTCAAAGGGTAAGCTGTACAGTTCCGCCGCGAGGGCCTCAGGAGCCCGAAGCAAGGCGACGTCCATGAAGTACGCCTTGAGGCCCTTGTACCATTCCCGATCGATCTGGACACGTACCCGCCATCGGTTGTCGCGGACCGCAGCGGCATCCCCCTCTTCTTTCCGCTTGAATCCGCCACGGGCAACTGAAATGGAGTACCCCTCGAACCTGATGGGAATCCGCCGGACATCGCGGATGCTCCGGGCTTCGTCATCGTAGAAGGGGTGGAAGCCGTGCGTGGCTAGGAGAACGAACCGCCGGTGATACCGGAGATAATGGACGTTGGCGATTCCCACGGCCTTCCGCCGCGACCGTGACGTTCGCGAAATGCCAATCCCGTACTTGGCGATGAGCTTTTCGTCGATCTCTTCCGGAATCTTGCCGTACGGAATCACGCCGGAGACGTAGAACCAGTAGCCGTGCGGCAGGTAGCAACTCACCAACTGCTGAACGAATCCGGCAACCGACCCCGCGACACAACGGTACTTCATACCCACCACTCACCATGTTATGCACTGGCGTATCCCCCGTGTGCATTACCGCAGGAATCGGGTGGCCGGCTTACAGCAGGCGATGCCAGTTGATCCTTCGCCCGTCCGCCGGTAATCTAGCGAGACGCGGACTACTTTCCTACGGTTGACGGAGAAACCACCATGGCCCGGAAGTCACGAGCCGAGCGTTTTGCTCCCCTGGAAGACGAGAGCATCCGCCAGCAGATTCCTAAGAAGATCCTGCCGCTCATCGAGCAATTGGTGACCGAGCAGTGCGTCCCCGTCACCGCCGCCCTGACGCTTCGCATGAAGCTCCTCGAAATTCAGGTAAGAGAGTTGGAGCAACGGCTCAACAAGCTGGATCCACAACCCCTGTCGCCCAATGACCACAATCTATCCAACGCCTGGCCGACGGAAGCTGAAGAAACTAGCGAGACGCCCGAGTACACGGACGGCGGTTCCCTGGATCCTTGGGAAGACCATGACGACGAGGACGACGAAATCCCATTCTGAGCAAGACGCTAGGTAAAGTTGGGGTTGTTCTCGGCCAGTCCCACGCCGTGGATTCGAGCAGAACCTTTCCTGTCACTGAGACCGTCTCCCGGTTACAGATCGGGCAACGGCCGCAGAAACCGACCGAAGTCGGTACCAGGAACCCTCGACCAGCGGACGCTTGGCGGGGTCGCTACTGTATTCCACAGTGCGACCCCGCCAATTCATAGTCGTTCCGCTCAATCAACCTCCAGAAAAACCGACGCGTGCAGGATGCACTCACCACTCTGATCGCCGGCCGCCACCGCAAGCGACACCTCTCCCGAGATGCCGATTGCGGCCGCAACCGCATCCACCACGGATTATGGGCGACTGAGAGCAACACCCCAGCCGCCCGACCTCTCGATTGGCCACAATGGCCAGTCAGCCCTTTCGTTGTGGCACCATTCGCCGCATCGCGCAGAAAGCAGTCATCGGATGTGCCCGGCACCACCCGTAGCACGCCAACGGGCCGCGACTGCCTTGCCGCGACTCCGCCCGAGCCGGCGCATGGTCGAAACCATGCCCCGGCCCGGCTTCTACTCAGGCCCCACTCCCAGACTTCAGCGTTTGACACGTGCCCGACCAGAGGCACGCACCGGCGACCAAGCCGGCGGCTGAAGCCCTTCCTGCGTTAGTCATGCTCTTCGCATCTTGGGTCACGTGGCTAGAGGGTGTTATCCCTCAGGCAAGTGGCCGTATGTGCGGGCTCCCGCCCGCCATAGTTTCAGCCAGTTGGCAGAACGCCAAGAATTGGCCATTTCGGGGGTCAGAACACAGAAGCTACCCCTTACCCTTCGACCACCGCTTTTCGCCGCTCCTGGGGCCACAACGTGGCTCCCAAACAGCGTTTTCGGCAGCGTCTCCCAAGACACTCACCGGCAAGCCCTTGCGGGCCTTTCATGGTTGAGCTTTTCACGGCCGCTGGATTTGCCAGCGGTCCCCGAACCTGGTCAAGGTCCGGCTCCGGCTGTCACCAGCCGAAGGCTCCCCACGCCGGCACACGTTCAACGAACCTGCCTTTGCAGGCAGGCCCGAAGCCCGTGGGCGGATTTGCAGCCTTGCGGCCGCTCACCGACTTTGCGACATGACGGCCCCGATGCCAAAGCACCGAGGTCTTTCCGCATCGCCCCCATTCCACGTGCCGGCTGTTGGCGATCGGCACCGGAGCAAAACGCTATCGGATAGAACGCTGAGATTGGACGCTGGAAAACAAAGCCAGCGGGTTTACTTCAGCGAGCCTCCGTCGAGCACGGACAAGCCACTCTCGTGGCATCCGGCTCTACTGGCACAGCACACGATGGCTGGTTAGACCATCCCCTTAGCCTGTTGGTTGCAGGTTTACCGGGTATGCTGCCCAATCGAGAGGTCGCACGCGGCACGTTAGCACCACCGACGACCGCAGAAACAGTGTTCTGCACGGAAGAGAATAGCTCAGATTGATTCCTGAGTCACGCGATCGTTGG
The DNA here is from genome assembly GCA_963736495.1 of Pirellulales bacterium. Classification (GTDB taxonomy): domain Bacteria; phylum Planctomycetota; class Planctomycetia; order Pirellulales; family Thermoguttaceae; genus CAVTPL01. The sequence goes on from CAVTPL010000007.1 coordinate 1,172,778, forward strand.
CGAGTGCCGCATCGGCCTCGATTGACGTCGCGTGAGATACTGCTCCAACATCACCTGTCGGTAGTGTTGAGCCAGCTCAGCATTTCCGGCCGCTGTCGCCCGCCGGTATCCTGTCGGCCGGCAGACCGCGGGCCTGCCGAGATGGCCTTCGCCTCCAGTTCCTCGCGTTCGGACGGCAGAAAGTCGAGAAAGGTACTCAGCGACAGGCGATGTTTCCACGTGGCACACCTTTGGCCGAATGCGGAGCTTTGCCGGCAAGACCACGCCCGACCATGCTCGTCCTGCCCGGCAGACCGGCAAGCACTGGAACTGGACGCCTCATTTGCCCGAAGCCCAGCCGGCGGCGGCATAGTCCTTGCGAATCGACTGCACCAGGAAGCCCGCCGGATTCCGGGAAATCCGCCGGTCATCTTTCTGCCGCAAGGCATCGAACACCGCGATCTTGCCTTCGATTAGGTCAGCAGCGTGCTCGCGGACGAGTTGGACGGCCGCGGATGCCGTCACGCCACGTTCGACGAGCCGATTCTCCAGGTCGGACAGATCGACTGACCGGCCGCCGCTGTCTTCGCAGCTTCGGAGTACGAACGAAGACGACTTCCCAGTCGCCCCGCCGCAAGCGGTGAAAGCGTTCCTTGGCCGGCAGTGGCAGCGAGGAAGCCGGCCTGCTCCAATTCGGCGATCGCCGGGTTCAGGCGCCGCTTCAGTTGGGCGGCATCGTATCGACGGCTCAGGCCAATGTGTTCGCACGCGAAGACCGGCAGCTTGAAGCGGAGCGTGCTTGGAGAAATGGAACTGCTTGTCCAGAAAACGGTACATCCGCTTCGCGGCGGCCAGCTTCAGCCGACGGTAGAAATCGAGGTCAAGCTTCTTGAGAAAGCCGGCCTGAAAACTGCGGAAGACCATTTCATTCCAGGTGAAGGATGACAGGGCCGCATCGCCGGCCTTGGCGGAAACGCCGGCGTGTGGCGTCGGCCGACGATAGAGCACCAGGTCGTCGAGCAGATGGAAATGGGCATCCACCCATCGCTTCTGAGCCTTGTCCCACCAGGCGTTTTCGTAGTACAGCGTCACGCCGAGCCATCGCTTGAGCGATTGCTCCAATCGCCGGTAGCTTCGGCCTTCGTCTCGCCAGCCGAGCAAGTGAATCAACTGGTATCGGCTGAACCGGACGCGACGATCCGACGAAGCCGGCCGCTTTGGTCACTTGCACCAGGCCGAGAATCACCTCGTCGTCGATTGCCGTCGGAAGCCCGTACTTGTCGGAAGCCGAAATGGTCAGCCGCCGGACACGAGGTTGGGCTTGGCCGCGGTCCCAGATGCGGTCCTCGAAAACCAGCGTCTTGCATCCCCGAGGAGCCCGATCCGCCAGCGTCGCCAACGGAAACTCGGCAAGGTTCATTTCATCCCGGCCCATGTTGTTGAGATGAGCCGCAGCCAGCATGGTTTCAGGTGTCGAGCAGCCGTTTCTCCCATTCTTCCCCAGTTCAAGAAGCAACAACACGGCCGCGGCCGTTGTTGTCATTTGTATCTTGGTTGAGTAACATCTAAGTTGGCCGCCCGGCAATCCAGGAAGTTCGCCACCTTAGCGCCGGCATTCCTGCACCGATGCCCGGTATCGGAAGCGGCATTTCCTGCCCCGTTTCACGGTACATTCCTGTCTCGGTTCACGCTGATTGCCTGCCCCGTTTCACGGCACAGGCACTGCAGCCGGCAACCGACTGCCCGTGGCTTCGCCGCGAAATGCCGGCAACGCCAGATTGCCAGAAATGCCGGCATTTCGGCAATGCCGTAATGCCGGCAAAAGGCTCTTGGCAGGAGCTGCCGGCGTGTTACCGGTCGTGGCAGAGGCCAATGAAGATCATCGCCATCACAAACCAGAAGGGCGGCACGGCCAAGACGACGACGGCCGCGGCACTGGCCGTGCTGTTGGCCCGCAGTGGGACGCCCACGCACCTGATCGACATGGACCCGCAGGCGAGCCTCACCCGGGCCTTCGGCTTGGCCGACGAAACCGACGGTCTCTACCACGCCCTGACCGACCGGGCTGGTTTGCCTGTCAAAACGGTGTCTGAGAACCTGACCCTGACGCCCAGCACCATCGAGCTTGGCCGGGCCGAGACCGAACTGCTCAGCGAGACCGGGCCGCGAGTTCTTCCTGCGAACCAGCCTGGAGAAGACCGAGCCTTGCCTGACGACGCCGTCGTGTTGCTCGACTGCCCGCCGTCGCTGGGAGTGCTCGCGGTGAACTGCCTGACCACGGCCGGCGGCATGATCGCCGTCATACAGCCCGGCGGCTTCGAACTTCACGCCCTGGCCCACCTGCACGTCACCGCCCAGGCCATCCGGGAACGGGTGAATCCAGACCTCCATATTCTCGGGGCCGTTATCACCAACGCCCATCGCCGACGAGCAGATCACGCGAGCAAGTTTCGCATCGAAGTCGGCCGCCTGTATCCGCTGCTCGGCACCATCCGGGCAGACGCACGACTCCTGTACGCGACCACCGCCGGGGCAATCCACCGCCTGAGCACTTCGAAAGCCCTCGACGACTACGCCAAGGTCGTTGAGCAGTTGCAGCCGGTGCTGCAATGAGCATGCCCCAGATACGCGGTGTCTCCGGTCTGCTGGACGGGATTCTATCGTCAGGTGGACGGAAACCGGCTACCTCCGGAGAACGCCGGTCTTCGCCGGCCAAATCGCAAAACCGCTCGGGCAGCAAGGATTCACCTGCCCAGTGCCGAGTCGTCGCACGACGTGGGCGACCACCGGGCGAAGCCGCAGTAGCCGTCCCCCAGGAACAAGTTCACAGTGCGAATTGCCACTGACGTGATCGCCACCTATCGCGACTGGTCGTGGGAGGCACGTACTCACCTCAGTCATCTTATCGAGCAGGCATTGCGGGACTATCACGAGCGGCACGGTCGCCGACCTACTCGACAATTCTCGGAAGACGCGATTGCACCTATCAGGAAACCTCCGGGCAACTGACTCTCGATCGCCACAATCTGCCGAACCGTTCCGTATCCGCCGCAACGAAATATCGAGCCGGTTGTTTGTCTGGTTGGAAGGGTCTTTTCCACCTGAGCGAGCCCGAATTCGCCGCGTGACTGAGCGGCAGGCAACGTCGTGCCAGCGGAGCTGTCACTTACGTTGCCGACTGCCGCACAGTTTCCTTCGCGGCGAACAGGGCTCGTGGTGTTCCTCCTTTCGGTTCCAGACGTGGGCAAAAACCGAAAGGAGGAACCCACATGGAAAAGACCCTTACAACGAGACAAGACCCCAAGACTCAACATTCTCCGTTCCGGCGATCCGAAAACCTCATTCGGACGGATGTCGGCAGCGGAGATTCTCGATAAGTACGGCCCGCCGAGGTTCCTGCTGAGCAAGTCTCTGAAAACCGAGAAATGCCTGTCAGTCGCCGTCCTGGCCCGCGTCCTCTACTTCACCCCCGGAGTCTTCTGCTCCCACGCGACGGAAGGCTGCCTCGCAGCGTGCCTCGGTCACTCCAGCGGTCGGATGCAGATGCCAACACACGCAGTGGCACGCGACCGACGCACCGCTCTTTACCTGGAGGCACGACAACTCTTCCTGCAGATGCTCACCGTGGAGCTCACCCTACTTGAGCGAGAAGCTCGACGGCAAGGGCTTCAGCCGGCTGCCCGGTTGAACGGTTCAAGCGACCTGCCATGGGAAGACCTTCACCCGGAGATCTTCCAGCGGTTCCCGAACATCCACTTCTTCGACTACACGAAGAAGCCCGGTCCGAATGAACCGATACCTCCAGCGATCCAACTGGCCCGCCAACTACCACCTCACCTTCTCAGCACAGTCCAACAACCACGAGCCGTGCACGCCGAGTCCTGAAGCACGGCGGCACGGTTGCCGTGGTGTTCTGGCCGACAGTACCGCAGCTCCTTCTGGGGCTGCCCGGTGATCGACGGCGACGCACACGACGCCCGATTCCTCGACACCGCTGGCAGCATCGTCGGACTGAAGGCGAAGGGCACGGCGAAAGCTGACACATCAGGATTCGTCATCCGCGACCCGAAGACACATCCGGCAAGTGCCGCTGAATTCGCTCTGGCGGCCTAGCCGCCACGGAGCGAACTCGGCCCGCCGAGTGGCATCCAAGCTCAAGAGCCAGCCCAGGCAGCCACTTTGCCCAGGATATGCAACCAAGCACGGCCTGCGGGCAATAACACCGACAAGAACAAATCAGATGAGGTGCAGATGTCGGAGAACAGCAACAAACCCGTGTACCGCCTTCGCTACGGCAACGTGGTCGCAGCCGTTTGGGCCAACAACAGCCAAGCCGGCTATTTCTACAACACCACCTTCACGCGGATATACAAGGACGGCGACCAATGGGGCGATTCCGCTTCGTTCGAGGACCGCGACCTGCCTAATCTTGCCAAGGCTGCCGCTGATGTTCACACGTGGATCTTCCAGCAAAAGGCGAGGGCCGTGACCGTGAACGGCACGGAAACAGCCTAGTTCACTCGCAAGTGCGGACGCCTCCAGAGGGAGACGAAAAAAGCACGCCCAGAACTTTGAGTAAGGTTTTGGTTCGTGCTACCTTCGGCCGTGGTTGAGGGGGGACACCGCATATTCTGCCGTGCGGAGAAGCAGACCGTAATGCCGTGGTCTCTTCCCTTATCCCCCGGCCACACAGCATGGCAGCCGACGCGGGCTCCGCCAACCCCCAACCGCCGCCCAGTGGGTCCATCAGCGACCCACTGCAAACAATCTTCTCCATCCCCGGCTTGCACTGCAGGTACTGCTCACGCCGAAGGGCAACGGATCATTTATCCGTAGGCCGACAGCCAAAGAGAACGTGATACACAACCTGATCCAGAATGCAGGAACAGGGAACCGACGCCAAACGACTTACGAACAGCGATAGCGCGACCAGTGAGCACAGACAGAGTCACAAGCAAGTCGCCAGCAACGATTTGCGGCGACTTAGCAACGAACCGCTTCCTTGAACCAATACTCCGTTGGCCACAGCGGTTCGAGTCGCACCTACGAACCAATTCACGCGGCCGATACCGGCTCACCGGAGCCGTCCCACCAAATCGTCATTTCTTGACCTGTCTCGCGCCCGATGGGTTTCCGGGATTATTGGTCGTATCGCACCGGCTGCGCGCTTGCTACGCGCGGAGGTGTGTCGCCCTTCCGCGTAGAAACGCACGTTGCCAACCTGCGTCGGTGTGCGCCACCGACGCAGGTTGGGGATGAGGAAGAATCGCCAGAGAAGTATCGCACCGACGCGCGCAAAGATCGGTGCGTACAGCGAAGACGAGCCTGGCGGTCAGGGGAGCGGTTCGTCTCCGAACGTACCTCATTGGCGCCACATTTTTATCCCATCCCGGTGTCTTGATTGCCGAGATGCCAGACAGGGACTGCCGGAGGGCACAGGTGCCCTTCCGGTCTTAACGAAGTGGTCGTTCCAGAAAACGACTCCTGACTTCGTCCGAGCAACCGCTAACGCGGGCTGCCAAGAGTCTCAATTCACGCTGAACGAAGATTGGGCCGTAAAATGTCGAAATCTAGAAAGACGGCGCAATGGTCGGAGAGATAGCCGTAGAAGAACTTGTCGGCAGGACGAGCAGGCGTGTCGAAGAGTAAACCAGAGTCGGTTTCCTGGATCAAGGCATCCGTCCCTTGGCGATAGAGCAGGTGATCGACCCTGTGGTCCCGGCCGACATCATAGGACGGGCTCCGGTGCATGGCAAATGTTTTTCGCCGGCAGTTGGCTGAGTCGGGAAACACTTCGCAAAGCGCAAGGCTGTCGCGCCAGTTGACATAATCGGTGTCCTCTGTAGCCATATTGAAGTCCGCCCCAACGATAAGTGGCCAGCGTGGATCGAACGAGCCAACTACATCCGCCAGGACGGAAAGCTGCCGCTTTCTTGCCTCACGCTGCTGTTCCACCGTGGCGCCGTATTGCGTCACCATGAGCCCGATGGCCGGAGGCGCAAGGTGGAACGTCAGATACGTGATGGGGACGTCCCGGATCACTGCGCGAACGGCCAAATAACTTCTCCCAAGAATCCCGGATGGGAGAGACCCGTAGTCCTCATCGACAATTGGGACGCAACTGGCAATGGCCACACCATCGACGCTCAAGTCCCGCTGGTCGCCGTAGACGGCGCGGAAGTTCTTTCCATAAACCGGATGACGCCGAAAGGCAAGCTCAGCGCAGTGAGCCACGGGACCGGTTTCACCAAAGACGGTCTGGACCTCCTGTAACATCGCGAGATCGACGTGGTTCTCCGCCAATGCCTCGACAATTGCACGCTTTCTTTCGTGCGTGTCACCAGCGGCCTCGGTGGCAAAGCCGAGGGTGTTAAACGTTGCCACTCTCATTGTGTGTATTCCCTCGGGCTACATCAGCAAAAGAACCAGCGATCCCACGACACGGCACCCGGTTAGCATGGGCGTCTCCTAACGGCTTTGCGCCCGACAGGCCGCTTCTTGGGAGAGGCACGGCCGGACCAGTTGAACGCGCGGTCGAACCATCCGTTGAACGTCGCCACGAGCCAGGCCTCGATCTCGGGGCCGCTCCTCTCGCTCGGTACTAGGATGTAAGGATTCTCACCGCCCACAATCCGGCGTTTCCCGCTCCTAGGCGGAACTTCCCTCCACGAACATGTGCTAATGTAAAACCGGGGATCGTCGGGATCGTCGATTGAAAAACCGTGCCAGTTAGGAACGTACTTATACGTGCCAATTGCAACTTCGACCTTGCGCCCGCTCGAGTCGTCTCTTCTTCCCTCGTAATCCTTAGCAAAGGCGGTTAGCGCACTATAACTCTTTCGCGTTTCCTCCGGCCAAGTCGGATTCAGAAACCCCAAATGTTCAAAGTCGGGGTCAAGCATGGCTATTGAAACATGGATGTCGCATTGTCGGTCAGATCCGACCAGGGCGAACAAGAGATCTGGCAGGAACGGGTTACCGTATTCCATCGCCATGCCGAACCATCTGATCCGGAGCCTGCCCGTGGGGTTGGTCTTGGAGGCGAGACGATTGAGGCATTCCTTCTTGAAGTCCCCCTGCGCTGTCCAACAGTCCGAGAACTGAAAAACGATGTGACCGCCCTTGCGCCGTCGGCTGAAACGCGCTGAGCAGCCTTGGGGTGCGAGTGAACGTCCAAGGAAGCGAAACTCGCTCGGCTTTCTCGCCCGTCAGCTTCCGGCGAGCCAGCCGTAGCGCCAAGTCGGTCAACGTCAATGCGGGGAGAAGGGACCATTCGATCGGAGGCAGCAGTGGCCTCGAGGACCTTGTGGCACTCACGCGTGACATTCTGCCGAAGGGCCTCGGTGTCGAACGATCCGTTAGTTCCTCTAAGCACGCCATGGTCCGTGACGAAGTAGCTCCACAACGACGATTTTAGGAGGCTGTACTTTGTGTCAGCGGCCTTTATGAGGTCGTCCACGTCCTTAAGGGCGCACGCCTCAAGGAACTTGTACGCCTCGGCAACGCAGACGACTTTCGCGCGGGAAGACGCATTCGTGGCAATGTAGCCAAGCAACTCAAGCTCGTGCGTCGAAAGCAGCTGCGGAAATACGACGCTACCGTCCGGCGTAACCGCTTCCGCGCCAAAGAGGATGAAATCGAGCTTCTTCTCACCATCCCGAAGCCGTTCTAAGAAGCTTTGCCAGTCGCTGGCCCTCAACTGTGTGATTTTCCGGAACCCGAGCCCGGTCAGCCGATGCAGGGCCGCAGGTGACTCTTCGGGCACCAACGCCTTGCCCGGTCTTGCAACATAGACAATGTCGACTTGTTCTCGCTGATCCGCGACCCTCGCAAGTCCTGAAAAAATAGCGCGACTGTACTCTGTGATTGAGATGCTCAGGTGGCCACGATTGAGGAAGTCCGCGAAGTGTTTGGCCAAGCACTCGCCGACACGGACATTGGCGCGGTGAGTGTACTCCCGAAATCCTTTGATGTAATTAATAGTGTCTTCGTCACTTCGCCATGAGCTGAAGGGACAGTCGTCTCCCATCCGGGAGAAGTGGCAGAAGGGGATCATCCGGGCGCGAGTTTCCTTTGCAAGCGCCTGCGAGCGGCTGTTCAAATCAGGAATCGATTCGATTTCACCCCTGTCGATTAGCGCGATCAGCTTATCCGCGACGGTTGCAATGGCCGCTCCGGTTGATGAGCGCGATTCTTCCGTTTCCGCCGTCTGGGCGCCCTGCAATTGCGGCGGCGTCTTACCAGCGGCTGACGACGTTTCTCGCCCGGCCAAATCCTTCTGCCGCGATTGGGCGTGATCCCACAATTCATTCAGGGATTTCAGCTTCCATTGATTACGGCGCCGGGGGTCGATCTCCTCGGGTGGCACCATCAGCACGTCCGCGACCTTCACCAACGTCCCCAATCTGATGCTAGGATCGCCGCTTTCGAGCCTCTGGATCGTTGCGCGGCCGACCTTCTGTGCCCTCCTCCCTAGTTCGTCCTGGCTGTAATTATAGCGCTCGCGAAGCCCCTCGACGCGCGCCCCGGCTTCCTGCCGGTCTTCGGCGGAGGGGTCGGTCCTTTTTCCCATCACTACCTCCCACTTGCGGCGTGGCTGTGGCGCATTTTGAGGCATCAAGATGCACCCAAAGGCACTACGATGTAGCGTGATATATAACCTATTGCAATGCTTGACGTTACGTCCAAGGCGTCTATGCTGATTTGCGTTGGTGGAGCGTGTAGTCGCCTCGGTGGCGACCACGACCAACGGCCGGAAATGACTCCATTGTACTACGCAGCCACGCGAATGAAATGGAAGCGGCCGGGTAGGTTGGCCCTGAATGCAATCCGGACAAAGCAGTAATAAGCCAGCGGGAAGGCATTGTTGCGAGCCTCGATCACATCGACCGAAACATCTGTCTCCGGGAGGGGACCGCGCCAGGAGTTGAGCCGTGATCTACGCGTTACCGAAAAGCCCTGTCAAGGCCGAGCTGGGTCGTCGGTCGCAGACGCCCGGCGGCCTGCCCAGCGACGGATCGACGGGTAGCCCCGCAACGCTCGTAGTTCGCGGGGGCATCGTTTTGCCCATGGACGAGACGCAAAGCGTCTTCGATCCCGGCTGGGTCCTCGTGTCCGGTCGGACGATCTCCCGCGTCGGCGGTGGCATCCCTCCCCCGACGCTCCCAGGCACCGTCGAGATCGACGCAACCGGGTCGGTCGTCATTCCGGGCCTGATGAACTCGCACACCCATCTGGAACAGGCGTTCATGCGGGGAGTCGCCGACGACAAGTTCCTCGATCGATGGTTGCACGACGCGGTCGGGCCTCTTCAAAAGGCGATGAGCCCCGACGACGTCTACCTCGCCGTCCAGCTTGGTCTGCTGGAGAACATAAGATTCGGCGTAACCTCGGTGCTCCAGCATCACAAGGTCACCCAGTCCTACGAACACGTCGCTGCCGCGATCGAAGCAGCGGCAACCACAGGGGTGCGCATGAGGCTCGCGAGAGGCTGGCGGGATTCGGGGTCATCCCGGGAGTCGATCCCGGCGATCATCACCGAGACGCTTCGCGCGAGTGAGCACTGCCGCCGACTTTCCTCTGGTCGGCTTTCGGTCGGCTTTGGTCCCACATGGCTTCCCCATTGCTCCGACGCGGGCCTCAAGGAGACCTGCGAGGTCGCACACGGCGCCGGCCTTTTCAGCCATTGCCACATCGCGGAGACTCGGGACGAAGTTGCGCAGATTTTGAAGTTCCGGGGCCGACGCCCGATCGAACTCCTGCACGACCTCGGAGTCCTCACCCCGGAGATGCAGCTGGTTCATGGTGTGCATGCCACTCTGCGCGAGATCGAACAGGTCGCGCGTGCCGGTGCCGTTGTTGTTCACTGTCCGGTGAGCAACGCCCATCTCGCCTGTGGGGTAGCCCCTATTGCGGATTTCCGCCGGGCCGGCGTCACAGTGGCGCTGGGATCCGACGGTCCAGCGTCCAACAACTGCCAGGACCTGTTGCAGACGGCAAAGTTCGCCATCTTGAGCGCCAAGCAGAGGGAGGGGGATCCCGCGATCCTTAGTTGCTTCGAGGCGTTAAGAATGCTCACTGCCCACGGTGCCCGCATCATGCGTGACCCATCGCTGGGGACCCTGGCCACCGGCAAAGCCGCCGACATGTGTATTTTCAACCTAGCCACCCCAAACAGTTGCCCGGTCCACTCCGTCCCGAGCGCCCTGGTCATGTCCGCCAGCGGTTCCGATGCCCGCACGGTGATCATCGACGGAGAGGTGATGATACGGGACGGGCGAGCTCTGTTCTTTGACGAGGACACGCTGCTTCAGAAGTGTGCGGTCGCCGCATCGCGGCTCTACGACCGTGCGGGCCTTCCGCGACCCGCGAACGCCACGGAGGCCGCACATGCTACCAGCTAGACTTCTCCGCAAGGCCAGCTACGTCAACTACTATCAGTATCCGCCGATGCACCCGCTCGGCGAGGCGAACCGAGAACCGTTGCTCGCCGGCCTCGCCCTCGGCGACGTCACTAGGATCGGGGTACCCTTCAGCCTCTTCCTTTCTGTTCCCTACTGTCGGGTGCGGTGCCACTCCTGTCCGTGTTTCAAGAACTTCCTTCCTCGGGTGAATACCGAGGAATCGCTCGACCAATACCTAGACCTGATTGAGGCCCAAGCCGGTCCGTTTGCTGGGGCACCGCGCTTCTCGAACGGCCGCCTCCTCGCCGTCTACCTGGGTGGTGGAACTGCTTCTGTCCTCTCCCCGCGACAGATAGGTCGAGTCGTCTCCTTCCTCAAAGGGACGTTCCCGATGCAGAGGGAAACCGAGATCACGCTTGAGGGTAACCCCAAGGATTTCACTGCTGACTACCTGGCGGCTGCCCGAGGCTCGGGTGTGACGCGCGTGTCGCTTGGCTATCAGAGCAGTCATGAGGATATTCTTCGTCAGTCCATCAACTCCCCGCACACCTCGGGCGAGGGCCTCTCGTCAATCAAGGCCGCGTTAAAAAGTGGCTTCTTCACGGTGAACGTGGACCTCATGTACCGAATGCCCTCCCAAACCCGTGAACTCTGGGAACAGGACATTGAACTGATGATCGCCCTCCGTCCCCAGTCCATCACGATGAACGAGTACGTCGTTCACAATGGGAGTCCGTCGGAGAAACTGATTACGCGAGGTCGCCTCCCAGAACAGGTTACGCGGCCCGTCGCACATGAATGGTACGCGACTGCCCGTGAGCGGCTCCTCGCCGGTGGCTACGGCGAGCGCCGAATCGGAACGTTCACGCTTCCTGGCCACGAACAGCAGTATGGCAAACTCAGCTATTCGCTCAGCACGGACTGTGTCGGCGTGGGCGCGGGGGCCTATAGCTTCGTGAACGGACACATGTTCGGAGCGCCCACGGATCCTGACGCCCTCGCCCGGCTCCTTGCCGCAGGCTTCGTCCCGGCTGCCGATCGCGCCTCTCCGAAAGCGACGCCGCGAAACCTGATGGAACGCTGGCTGTTCTTCGCTCTACTCAGTCGCTCTCTCGATCGCGAGGCCTTCGCTGCCCAGTTCGGCAGGGACGTGATCGACGAGTTTCCCCTCGAGTTTCAGGAACTTGAGCGGGAGGGACTCGTCGAAGTGACACCTGGTATGGTCGACCTGACCGAACTCGGTGTTCAGAACCGCAACACCGTGCTCTACACCTTCTACTCCCAGGACCTTCGGGTACAGGCACGGGAAGTTGCTCATGGACGCGGGTCGAAGGAGTCAGATTCCAGATCATTCCGCACGACAGAATCCGCTGGTCCCGAACCGTGTCGTTGTGCGCCTCGCTATACCTCGTCATGCGGGCAAAGCCACGATGCGGCCTTGTAGAACTCATAATATGAGCATGAAAACAGTCTCGCTGGAAGCAGTACGGCGCCTGGCCGTCGAAAGGCAAGGCCTTGCAAAAAAACCGCGGCGAACGACCAAGGCGTCTCTTATGGAGGCCATTGCGTCGATTGGACTAGTACAGATCGATGCGATTCACGTCGTGGCGCGTAGCCAGTACCTGGTACTCTGGAGCCGGCTCGGCACGTATCCGACCCGCTGGCTGGACGAGTCACTACACCCTGATCGCCGGCTCTTCGAGTACTGGGCCCACGCCGCCTGTCTCATTCCGATGGACGATCTTCCGTATTTCGTTCCGGTAATTCGAGATCATGGCAGCCGTCCCCACCGCAAGCTACATCGGCTTGGCAGAAATCCGGAGGCGGTGTTAGCTGATGTCAAGAGGCGCGTCAGCGAGGCCGGCGTCGTGACATCGAGGAGTTTCGACGACCCGCGAGCGAACCGTGGAACGTGGTGGGACTGGAAGCCCGCGAAGATAGCTCTCGAGATTCTGTTCGATCAGGGCTGGTTGGCGGTCAACCGCCGCGTCAACTTTCATAGGGAGTACACTGCCGCCGAGCGCGTCTACGGTAAGGCATCTCTGACACGGGGCGGACATTGCACGACTGGTCTCGGTGGGCAACTCGACGGACGCTTCGGGTGCTCGGTGTCGGGACGGCTCGGCACATCGCTGACTACTATCGGCAGACAAAGGACGATGTGCTCACGGCGCTCACCGAAGGTGAGAAGTCCAGCGAAATACTCCGCGTGACTGTGCCGCAGTGGCGAGAACCGGCATTCGTCCTAGCGGACGACCTTCCACGGTTGCGTGCTACCCTGCGACAGGGTCCTACCAGGACAGTATTGCTCTCTCCCTTCGACAACCTGATTTGGGATCGTAGACGAACCAAGGAATTGTTTGACTTCGACTATCGCTTTGAGGCGTACACACCATTGGCGACCAGGCGACGCACGTTCGGCTACTATGTCATGCCCATTCTACATGGTCATAGACTAGTCGGGAGATTGGATCCAAAGGCAGACAACGACGCGGGGGTTCTCCGCATACACGCGGTACATCTCGAGGCGGACGTGGATATCACGCCGGCATTGCTTGATGGGATCGTCGGGACGCTCTGGGAGTTCGCGACTTTCCATGGCTGCCCGAGGATCGAGATTGGCCCAAGATGTTCGATGGTGGTCCGGCGCGAGATTCTTCGCCGATTGTGATCCGCACAATTCAAGGAGAACGAAGGGCCGGGTCGGCGTCGAAGTTGCCTCTCACCTCTACCTCCACCGGAATCGCCACCGAACGTGTTGTACGGTCCAGAGGTTTGCGCACGTCGGTCACATCGTCCGCGGTAGTCAAACGCAAGTTGCCAACGAGCGTCGGTCGCCCCCGCCGACGCAGTTGATTCGGCAAAGCCTGGCCTCCCAACCCCATGACCGCCCGCTGCCATTCGGCCCCGCTGTTGGCCGATCCATATCCGTCGCTCGGCCAGCCCATCCGCATTACGGCGAAAGGCAACGGATCGTTTTTCGGTTGCCCTTCCGGCAAGAAAAGCGTGATGCAGAATCTGATACAGAATGCCTGGAAACGCGACCGACGCGAAAGGACTTATGGAAAATTTGGAAAGCGGCCGACGATCGAGAACTGAGTCACAAGCAATTGGCTGATAAGAGGTTGCGGCGATAGGGCGAGAAAGCTCTCTCGTGAATTAAAAGTCCGTTGCTCTACCGACTGAGCTACAGCCTCGGGGGGATCTGGCCGTAGTTGATTCTACCCGACGGGAGGCCGCGGTCGAAGTGCCCCCCTGCTGTCGGCGGGGGTGGTTCCGTTTTCGGCAGCGTCCGACGCAGCGCCGGGTGACGCAAGACTAACCGCTACCCCTCTTCTGGAGACGAAAGAGCAGCGACCAGGGGCTGGCATTCATTACCTTTCTCTTTTCAAAGAGGGTGTCAACGAACTTGTAGAGTTTTGCCAGGAGAGTAAAAGCTATCCCAACCCCTGCCGTCATATCCAATGGAGCACTTGCGGACAGCGAGATCACAACTGGAATCAGTGCGGCCCCCACCTCCTTCGTTGGATCCAACAAGCGTTTGTATGCTTCCATCTGAAGCTCGGCCGTAGCGTTCCTTAGATCGCGCAGCGCCGGTTTGAATACGCACTCGATCTTTGTGTGCAATGCAAGCTCAAGTGCCTTTGCATCTTGTGAGCAATCGATGCCTGCGGCGAGCTGTTGTAAGCCATCGCGGAACGCAAGTACTTCGGAGTTGCGTTTCCGTCTGATCTCTAGAACCTCTTCAAGGGGCAGATCTGCCACGTTAGGCACATGCTCTTCAAGGATCAATTGGCCCAAACGGTTCTTGACGTTCCGCCGTTGCAGCAGGAGTTCGTTAACCGAGGGTACGCCTTTCAGAATACAGTCGCTGCCAATCGCAAGCAACTCTTGGAAACGACGGTCCCACGTTACCGTAGCAAGTCCGTTTGAGAGAGCATAGTAGCTCGCAAGAAGAATGTATACCTCGAAAGACATTTGCAGAAGCAAGTCTTGATTGTGGTGAAGATCCTGGCGGGCGTCGTCGGGAACCACGTTCAATAGAAGTCCCCACGTTATTACCATCTGAAACATGCGCTCGGGTAGGAAGAAAAGGGACGGTGGGGAATCACCCGACATATCCCCCGGTGTCAATGGTACTTTCTCTGCCCATCGCCCGATCGAACTGTTGATTACCTCGCCAAAGTGTCCAACCAATGCTGGAGCTGCTTCCTTGTTTCCTTGATAACGTGAGAACGCCTGTTGGCTAACGGAGTGAAGCACACCTTCGGTTTCTGCGAGTGTCAACAAAGGGGCATGCTGCTCAGTGAAACTTCAGAATGTAGCTGCGCGATCGTTGGGAGACGGGTTGGTGTACGATAACGCTCTGCCTTTCTTCAACCCGCTTTCCTTCTTGAAGAGCTGCAACGCGGCCGACTCCAGCTCCCGAAGCAGGGAGTCGAGAGCAATTGCCGCCTGAGGGCTCGTGAAGGTGAACACGTGGACGGATTCAGAGTAGAGGACGGCGAGGTTCAACGTGCGTATGAACTCAGGGCCGCTGTCGGGCAACAGAAGGGTAGAATCGTTCATGCCGTATCCCTTCGAAATGAGAGCGTGCGCCGGCGGCTTACCGCAGCGCTCATAGTTGGGGGAGGCTTGCGTTTCGTTCACGGAGTTGACCGGCATGCGCAGAGGAAGTGAACCGATAGATATTGGGGAACGTGGCCATGTTCAGCGTATCGCGTGTAATCGAACGGGGCAATGGGTTTCACTTGTCCCTCCGTCGGTGAGATTGAACAGAGACAAAGCTGGCCAGACTCTTTCGGACGCTCGACGGTGCCGACGCCAGTTATTACGCCACATCGCCCCTTCTGCGTCTGACTTGGGGGATTTTGAGATCGGGACTTCAACTTCTGGCCTCCGAATCAGGAGTCCATTACCGTGCCGGTTGAGCTAGAGCTTGGCGGATCGTACAGTAGTGGATTCTGTTCGACGCCTGGCAGCGGTCGAAGTGCTCCACTGCTGGCGGCGGGGTGGTTCCGTTTTCGGCAGCGTCCGACGAACGCCGGGTCGATCAAGGCATAAGTCCGGTTTCCAATGATCCTTGCTTATTGTTTGTTGACGCAGATACACTGGAGACGACGTAACCGTTCACACCCCAGAGCAGACTCCACGTGCAGACGTGATTGCGAGGCTTCGCCCGGGTGAGGACAGGCAGTCAGAAGCGGCGAGCCGCCGCTTCCACGAGTCTGCCCCGTGAACCGTTACGAGACGCCTGGAGAAATGGAGTCAGGCCCTGCGGAGACGCAACGTCAATGAAACCAAGAATCACTCGTCGCCGCCTGGTCGCCGGAGCCGCCGGCTTCGGTGCCGGGGTGTTGCTGTTGCCGGCCACGAGCGTGCGGGCCTATGCGGCCAACGAGAAGCTGAATCTCGCCCTGGTGGGCTGCGGTAACCGTGGCGGCAACCTGTTGGACAACTTCTCGCGCATCGGCGAGAACGTGGTCGCCATGTGCGACGTAAACCGGCAGCAGCGCGGCCAAGACGTTCCAGAAGGCCCCCGACGTGCCCAAACACCTCGATTACCGGAAGATGCTCGAGGAGAACCACCGCCGTATCGACGCCGTGCTGGTGGCCGCCACCGACCATCATCATGCGCCCTGCTCGGCCCTGGCCATGAAGCTGGGCAAGCCCGTGTACTGCGAAAAACCGTTGACGCTCACAGTGCAGGAGGCCCGCGACCTGCGGCGAATCGCCAAACGCTCGGGCGTGGCCACGCAGATGGGCAACCAGGGCACGGCCACCGACGCGTTCCGCGAGCAGGTCGAGCTGCTTCAGACCGGCAGCCTGGGCGAGGTCGGCGACGCTTACGTCTGGTGCCGCATGAGCGACCCGGGCGTGCGTCCCCTGCCGGCCGATTCCGAAAGCGTCCCCGACACGCTCGCTTGGGACCTCTGGTTGGGCCCGCGCGCCGCCGGCCGTATCGCCGCGCCTGGGTCTCCTGGGCCACGTGGCGCGAATTCGGCACCGGACAACTCGGCAACTGGGGCGCGCACGCGACCGCGGCGCTCTTCCGCGGGCTGAAGCTTGATACTCTGTGGGATGCCCGCCCGGGGGCTGGCGCGTCGCCCCGGATTCGCGTGCGGCCTCGCTCGGGCGAGACCAATGCGCACTGCTTCCCGAGGTGGGAGATCATCGACTTCGACTTTCCGGCGCGGGGCGACCTGCGGCCGGTGACAGTGCACTGGTTCAAGGGGGACGATGCGCCCGGCTTCCTCGACAAGGTCCGGCCCTTGTCCGGCTCCGAGCCCGGCGGTAGCGGATGCCTGGTCGTCGGCACGGAGGGCAAGTACCTGGCGTCGGGCCATAATTCGGCCTATTCGCTGTTGGCCCACGGGGGCAAGGACCGCGTGAGCCGACCCAAGCCGTTCCTCCCGCGCCACGGCAGCCACGAGCGGGAATGGCTCGACGCCATCCGCGGCAAGCTCAAGGAACCCATGTCGAACTTCGATTTCGCCAGCCGCGAGATCGAGGCGCTCATGCTGGGCAACGTCGCCACGATGCTGGGGCGTCCGATCGAGTACGACCCGGTCGCCGGCACGTGTCCTGGTGACGACCAGGCCACCGCCGCGCTGGATCGCGAGCACCGCGAGGGATGGAAACTCTAAGAGCCGATCCGAGAATTGCCGTAATCTTCGATGCAATCGGTCGCGGCCTTGGCCGCATCTCCCTTCATGAACGCGGAGGCACAAGCCCATGGGACCCGGCCCGCGCAGACTCAGCCCTTGGCTGGTGTTGATGATCGCCGCCGCTTGCCAGGCCGCCGACTGGCCGCAGTACCGCGCCGACGGCGCACGGACCGGCTACACCGCCGAGAAGCTCCCCGACGTACTGCACCTTCAGTGGAGCTACAAGCTCCTCCATGCACCGATGCCGGCGTGGCCCGATCCGGGTTGGGAGCGGAATCGTCTTGCCTTCGACTGCGCCGATCACGCCGTCGCGGCGGGCGGGCAGGTCTTCTTCGGCAGCTCGGCCGATTGCGCGGTGCGGGCCTTGGACGCCGTGACCGGCCAACTGCGATGGAAGTTCCTCACCGGCGGACCGGTCCGCTTTGCGCCCGCGGTCTGGAAGGACCGTCTATTCGTTGCCAGCGACGACGGCTGCCTGTACTGTCTGGCCACGGCCAGCGGCAAACTCCTGTGGAGTCACTATGGCGGGCCGCGCCGCCAGTCCATCGTGGGCAACGGCCGCATCGTGTCGCGTTGGCCGGCCCGCGGCGGACCGGTTGTGGCCGGTGATGTGGTCTATTACTCCGTCGGCATTTTCCCTACCCAGGGGGCCTTCCTGTATGCGATCGATCCCGTCAGCGGCAAAGTCGTTTGGGTCAACGATACGGCGTGCCTGAGCTACCAGAACATTAACATGCCGTCCGGCAATTCGTTCACCGGAGTCGCCGCCCAGGGCTATCTTGTTGCCCTCGGCGACAAGCTCCTGGCGCCCACCGGCCGCGGGCTGCCGGGAGTCTTCCACCGCGCCACGGGCGCACTGGATTACTACGGCAACACCTCGACCTTTCGGGCCGGCGGAAGCTGGGTCATGAGCTTTGACACTTACTTCGTCTGCGCCGACAAGGCTTATGACATGGCCGACGGCCGCGTACTGTGTACCGATCTGGGCAATCTGGATCGCTCGTTTGGCACGGCCGATAAACATGCCCTGCAAAGGTATGTCCCGCCCGGTCATATGGCGCGGGAGTTGGCGGTCACGCCCAACTGGCTGCTCGTGGCCACGGGCGACGCGGTGAAGATGGCAAAGCGGTCCGAGCCGTTCAAGGCCGGGCCGGGGCCCAATCCGCGCGCCGACGACTATCTCGGTCCCGAGGAGGTCGCCCGGCTCCAACAAGTCGCCTCCGTCGGGGCGGTCGACGCTCCATCGCAGGGCGGCCTGATTGCCGCGGGCGAGACGGCTTACGCGGGCGGCCTCGGCAAGGTGAGCGCCCTTGATCTGAGCCAGCAGCGAGTCGTCTGGAGTGCTGAGGTGGACGGCACGGCCTATGGATTGGCAGTGGCCAACGGCAGCCTTCTGGTGACGACGAGCAAGGGCGCGCTGTACTGCTTCGCACCCCAGTCTGGAGGCGGGCCAAGGACCAACGTCGAGCAGCCGGCCCGGGATCCCTACCCGGATGAAGACCCGCCGGCGGTGCGGGTTGCCGAGGCGATTGTCGCGCGATCAGGGGTCAGGGAGGGCTACTGCTTCGACTTGGGGTGCGGGGACGGCCGCCTGGCATACGAACTCGCCCGGCGTACCGACCTCTACGTTTACGCCGTGGACAGCGATCCGAAGAACGTCCAGGCGGCTCGCGAGGCGCTCCAGCGCCGGGGTCTACGGAACTCGCGTCTTGGTCGAACAGGCCCCGTCGTTGGAGGCCACGGCGGCGCCCGACTATTTCGCGGAACTCGTGGTCTCAGGGCGGTCGGTGAAGGAAGGAGTCGCGGCAGCTCCGCGCGCCGAGGCGATGCGAGCCGCCCGGCCCTACGGGGGCATCGTTCTGCTGGGCCGGCCGGGCGCTATGGAAATGGCTCTCCGCGGGCCGCTGGAAGGCGCCGGCCGCTGGAGTCACCAATACGCAGATGCGGCCAACAGCCTGTGCTCCGGCGATGCCGTGGTCAAAAGTCCGCTGGGGGTTCTCTGGTTCGGTAGTCCCGGACAGCGCGGCTTGCCCCATGGATGGGGACGCCCCCCTGCGCCGCTCGTGGTCGACGGCCGGATGTTCATCCTGGGCAACGACTTCATCCGCTGCGTCGACGTTTACAACGGCCGGATCCGGTGGGAGACTTCGCTGCCCGGAATCGGTAAACCATACTCCTCTCCGCACTATGCGGGCACCAACCTGGTCGGCAGCAATTGGTGCGCGTCGTCGGACAGCGTGTACGTGCACGACGGGCGGCGGTGCCATCGCCTTTCGGCCGTCGACGGGAAGATCGTTCGGACCTACGAAGTGCCCGGCGAGCTCGGCGAAAAGCAAGCTCGCTGGGGCTATATCGCTTGCACCGACGAGTTGTTGTTCGGCACCTGGGAAAGCGAACCGTTTCCGCTGGGAGGCATGCTCGGGCTTCAAGCGCAGACGGAAACGCAGGGACGGGCCTTGTTCGCCCTCGATACGGCTACGGGCCGCCTGAGCTGGCTCTACCACGCCAAGCAGCACATCTGGCGCGACACCATTGCCCTGGCTTCCGGCCGGATGTTCTTGATCGACCGCCACGTCAACACCCGAACGCCTCCCGGAGAACTCGTTGCCCTGGACGCGAAGACGGGCCGAGTGGATTGGAGAACCGACCGGGAGGTGTTCGGCAACTGCCTTTCGGTCAGCGACAAGCATGACGTGCTGCTGATGGCATTTCCGGGACCGCCGGGTTCGCCGATTCGCGCCTGCAGCGCGACGTGCGCGGCAATCGCATGGCCGCGTTCCGGGCCAGCACGGGCGAAAAGCTCTGGGACCAACCCCATGCTCACTCGATGCGACCCGCCATCGTCGACCGGACGATCATCACGCAAAGCGTTGATGGCGAGACGCTGCGGCGCAAGAGTGCCTTCGCCGCGGCAACACGGCCGGACATCCCGGGTGTCGACGCCGACTCCTTGGGCAATCACCCACCGTACCTGTACTTGCCCGACGCCTTCGACCTATTGACCGGCGAACCGCGGACCATGAAGCACCCGATTACGGGCAAACCGGTCCCCTGGACGTTCGGCAACTTGCAGCGCTGCGGCTTGGCCTCTTGCTCCAACAACCTGATGCTGTATCGCACTTCCGACCTGACCTACTACGACCTGTCGCGCGATGAGGGCGCGTCGAACTTCGGCGGCTATCGGCCCGGATGCTGGATCAACATCATCCCGGCCGGCGGGCTGGCTCTGGCGCCGGACAGTTGGTCCTCCTGCTTCTGCGCCACGCCAATCGCACGTCAGTCGCTTTGGCGCCGGTGGACGTCAATGAGCACTGGGGAATCGTTCACGCCAGCCGTCCGCGCACGGGTCGCATCGGCAATTTGCGGATCAACCTGGGCGCTCCCGGCGACCGTCGCGACGACCGCGGCGGCCTGTGGCTGGCCATCCCCCGTCCCTACGATCGCCAGCCCTACTGGTTTCCCAAGGCGTTGGACCCGGGCGAGATCATCCAGGTCCGCGGGGGAACCGCCTACCGTCGCCACAGCGACCTGGTGGCCCTGCACGGCACGAGCATTCCCTGGGTGCTCGCGTCCGGGGTGTCCGGTCAACTCACGGTAAGCGTCGACGTCAGCCGCATGCCGGCCGAGTCCCGTTATGCCGTGCGGCTGCACTTTGCCGAGTTCGAGAACCTGAGCCCCGGCCAGCGCATTTTCGACGTGAAGGTGGCCGGTCAGAAGGTGCTCGAAGCGTTCGATATCGCGGCTGCAGCGGGCGGACCGCGAACCGCAGTAGTCCAAGAGTGCGTAGTCCAGGCAACCGGCAGACTGACGATCGAACTGGTCCCCAACAAGGGCGACCCGATCCTCAGCGGTATTGAAATCTTGCCCCGTGAACCGGCGGCGGAAACCGCCAGCACCGGGGACCAACACGACTGAGGGAGGAAGATGAATGCCGCAATGGTGTTTTAAGAGCCGATCCCAGAACCGTGTGCCGCTGCTGAATTCTCCGGCCGCGGAGGGCGGCCGTGGCGGTTCCGTGATAGGTTCCAAGAGCCAATGCCAGAACCGTGGGAGGTGCAGTGATTTCCCGGCCGCACAGTGCCTCAGTGGCGGTTCCGGGATAGGTTCGAAGGCGATGAAAACGCGGCTGAGGATCATCGTGGTGGGTGCATGGGTGCTTTTCCTGGCCTGCGGCGATCGGGTTGTCGGCGCAGAGCTGACACCGCCGGCCAAGACGGTCCTGCCCACCGTGCGGATGGCCGGTATTGTGCTCAAGTGGATTCGCGGCGACAAAGAGGCCAACCTCCGGCGCATCGAGCCCATGATCCGCCAGGCGGCCGCCCAGAAGGCCCAGATTGTGGTCACCACCGAGTGCTTTCTGGACGGATACGCCATCGCCGACAAGACGATGCCGTTGGAAGTGTATCGAAGCCTGGGCGAGCCGATCCCGCAGGGCAAGTACTACCGGCGGTTAGCCGCCTTGGCCGCCGACCTGAAGATCCACCTGGTGGCCGGACTGCACGAGGTGGAAGACCAGGTCCATTACAACACGGCGGTCTTGATCGGCCCGGACGGCAAGCTGCTGGGCAAGTACCGCAAGCAAGAGCTGGGCCACGAACTGGACCGCAACAAGCCGGGGACCGAGTCGTCGGTCTTCTCGACGGCCTACGGGCGAGTCGGCATCATGATCTGCGCAGACCGGACCAAGCCGGCGATCGTGCGGCAGTTTCGCGATCGTGGGGCCGACTTCCTGCTGTGTCCCTCCGGCGGGATGTTCGGCCCGAAAACGAACGATCCCATCGTCCAGGCCCGATCGCGCGAGAACCAGCGTCACATTGTCTTCGTCCATCCGGCCGAGTTCTTGGTCACCGGTCCAGACGGCTCGGTCGTCGAACGCACGATCTTGGGCGCGGTCTGCTGATCCAGCCCGAAGAGGCCGACGGCAAGGACGATCCCCGAAAGGTCTTCTACTTTGACCTGGCCGTGCCATGGACCTTGCCCCCAACGCGGCGGGAAGATGCGGTTGGCAAGGCCATCCTTGAGCACGAAGGTACGCGTGATCGGGAACGGGAGTGCGGTCCGGGGCGGTTCGAAGAGTGACGTAACCGTTCACAGGCCGGCGGGGGTGGTTCCGGGATCGGTTCTGACACTGCGCGGCGAGGCCGAGCATCGTCAGTTGCCTTGCGTCCGGCCATGACAATGCTTGTACTTCTTCCCGCTGCCGCACGGACAGGGATCATTGCGACCCTGGGACGTCGTAGCACGTTCACCGGAGGGCTGCGGGCCAAGGGAACCGAATTCGGGCCATTGGGGAAGGATCGTGAAGAGGTTACGAGGCGGAAGCGTGTTTTTCGACCAGACTCCTGCCAAGATTGACGCCGCATGCTGCGGCACATGAATCTGGCTGCAGAAAACCTGATACGATTTAGC
The DNA here is from genome assembly GCA_963736495.1 of Pirellulales bacterium. GTDB lineage: Bacteria > Planctomycetota > Planctomycetia > Pirellulales > Thermoguttaceae > CAVTPL01. Next base: position 1,195,237 of record CAVTPL010000007.1, read on the forward strand.
GTTCCCCGGGTCGTCGTCCCGGTAGAGTCGCTTCGCCTGCTCGACGATCTCCATGCAGCTCCGGTCGTTGCCGAGTGCCTTAAGCACGCGCCACAGTCCCCCGAGGACAAAGGCATAATTCCGGTGTCTTGCTCCGCGCGTCTTTTCGATGATCGGGAGAGCTCGCCTGAAGTACTCAACGGCCTCCTGGTAACATGCCCGCGCCTTCTGAGGCTCCCGCTGGCTTGTCCGTTCCTCCCCCCACTCAACGAAGAGACTCGCGAGGTCACTCAGGTTGACAGCCGTATCAAAGTGGCACGGGCCGTAGCTCTTCGTATGGAGTCGGAGCGACTCAAGGAGACACCTCTTAGCCTCTTCGAATCGGTCACGGTTAGCGTGAAGGATACCACGTTCGGTCATGATCTGCGCGGCGATAACGCTCGCCTCACGAGTCGTCCACTCCACGACCTCGGGCGACCTGTCCAAGATCGATTCCGCCAGACCGTACAGGCGGTCTGCCTCGCGGCGGTTTCCCAAATCGCCGTGTGCGCGGCCCATCTGCGTGTATAGCGAACCCAATTTTAGCAGCGCAGTTGCGCGAAGGTCGGAGCTGCGACCGCCCCGCTCCGTCGGGGAACTTCCGAGCGATTCCTCCAGGAGCGAACGCACCTTCTTCGCAGTGGCAAGGAACCCTCGAGGATCGTCCCAATCGACTAGTCCCATATCGATGTAGAACGAAGCGAGACGGAGGAGGAGATCTGGAAGGAGTGGTTTTCCTTGTTTGCCCAACTCCCTGGCGATCTCGACGGCCCGTGATAGATTCCGCTCGGCTTCCCCGTATGCTTCTGCCGCATAATAGCATTCGCCCAAGCAGGAGAGGAGGACAACGTAGTCCGCATGTCGCTCGCCATGCACGTCACGGGCCAAACGAACGCCGAGTTGCGTGAAGCGTGTTCTGGCCGCAAGATCGCCCTGCTCGCCCAGTGCAGAACCGACCCGTGCTATCAGATGAAGTACCTCCTCGGATCGCAAGCCGTAATTCTCAATCCACCTTTCGGCGACAACGGCATGAGGTAGAAACCGTCGCGCGATTTCCATCCGGTCAGGGGCGACATGATAAAATGTTTCATACCGATCATCGCGCACCTGGCCGAACGCCACCTCCAGCGCGCCGATCGCGCGCTGAGCCCATCTCCGTTGATCCTCGCAGTCCAGGCTATGCCTCAGCACTTGCTGCACCAACCGGTGCATTGCGTAGCTTCGGTCCTCGCGATTGACGGTCACGAGAGAAAAACGCTCCAGGGGCTCCAGGCAACCGAGGAGTTCGAGGGACGGGTCAGGCGATGCGGCGAACCGATCGGCCAGTGGCGGTCCCAGTCCCGCAGCGCCCTCGCTAACGAGCTGGAACGGTATCTCGTCCGGCGCCAGGAACGCCGTGAGGTACATCAACTCGGCCGAAGCAGCGTCAGAGCAGCTTCACCTCGTCGAAATTCATGGACCACGTGGTGGCGACCGTGCGCTCGTACTTGTCCGCCGTGGGCGGATACTTTTCGAGGATCTCCTTTTGCCGCGCGAGGAAATACGTATAGCAATTCTCGAAGTCCACTCTCATGCTCGCCACGTAGGCCCCCACTTGCTCCAACGCAAGCGGCAGTCCGTCCAACTCCTTGGCAAGCTCACGGGCCCACGTCTCTTCTTCGGCGTTTCCCTCGCGCCGTTGCGCTCGAGAAGGAAGACGGTCGAGTCCTCGAGGGAAAGCTTGTGCAGGTGGAGGGGATCGAGGATCCCAAGGGCGTCCAAGGGTGCATGACGCGAGGTAATGAGGACATCACCTTCGGTTGACTGGGGGACCAGAGGGGCGAGCCAGCCAGCGTTTTCCAGGTTATCGACGAGGAGGAGCCACTGGGAATTGGCTTCGAGCCAACGACGGACGGCTGCGACCACCAGAATCCTGCTCGGGCCAATTCCTCTCCTCAAGCCTGAGGAGACTCGCCAGGCGGACGTAGCCGGCTCTGAGCGTCCTTTCATCCTCCGCGCAGACCCAGAGGACTGCCCTGTACTCGCTTCGATATTCGGTCGCGTAGGCAATGGCCGTTTGGGTCTTGCCCATTCCGCCCAGCCCGGTGATCGCCTGAATGGCCCTGCGGCGCTTTGGGTCACGAAAGGCGTTGTGGAGGATTGCCCGCTCGGCTTTGCGCCCATAGAAGAATCGAGTTGGAGCCGGGATCGACGGATCCCAGATGGCGGGAGAAGCGGGGGGTTTACGTGCGTGGATCTCTTCTCGGATTTCCTCCAAGCGCTGCACCACCTCGAGTGCGGTCTGGGGGCGCCTGTCCGGATTCGGATCGCGGAGTTGGACGATCAAGTCCACCAGGGATTGCGGGACCACGATCGGCGAGCCCTCGCGGTCTTCATTGCGGATTCGCGCCGGCGGGTCCTCCCTTCGCGGGTCGCGGCCCAGGCACATTGCCTGCAGCACTAACCCAAAGGAATAAAGGTCGCTGTGATAGTCAACCGGTTCCCCGCGCTCCTGTTCCGGGGACATGTAGCCCGGCGTGCCGATCCAAACGCCCGTGCCGGTGAATCGGGCGGTCTCCGACAGGTTTTTGGCGATGCCCAGGTCTGCGATCACCGGCGTGCGCGCGTCGCGAAGGAGGATGTTCGAGGGTTTGATATCCCGGTGGACGAAGCCTCGGCCATGCAAGGCAACAAGTCCGTTGGCAAGGTGCAGGCCCGGTTCGACGACGTATTCCAGGACTTGCTGTGGGGTCTTGGGGCAGCGGTCCTTCAAGCTCATCGCAAGCGAGCCGCCTGCCACATACTCCATCACGAAATAGGGCAGGCTCGGCCGGCCTTCGCCCGTGAGCACCCCGCAGTCATGAATCCCCAGGAAGTGGCTTTTCGGCAACTGGGAAATGGCGTCGATCTCTTGGCGAAACCTCTTCAGGTGGTCGTCGGGCAGTTTGCGGGATCCCTCGAGAACACCCCGCGGGGCGAGGACCTTGATCGCCGTCAGCGCCTCCGGAAGTTTCCGGTCATGGACGCGGTACACCAGGCTCATTCCGCCCTCGCCGACGGGTTCGCCGAGGATCTCGTAGCGGATCTCGCCCGTTTCGGAGCGGATGCAGGGAACGTCCTTCCCGGGTTCGGCTTGGGAGGGCACGACCACGAAATACTTGCTCACTTCGGCGCGTGGGGAGGCTGGGAGCGAAGCATCGGATCCGCGTCCGGCGTCCGCGAAGAGCACCGCGGGAAGCCTCTGGGAGCACAAGTTGCACTGGACGACGTGGGCCTCCACTTCAGCCGCTTCCCCGGCTGGAAGGAGTTCGTGTTGCCATCGTGCCAACGTTTCAAGACTCGGGCAGCTCATCGCCGGTCCTTTCGCGCGTCAACGCGGCGCGGTGTCTCCGTATTTCTTCCGCATCCGCTCGCGCAAGGTCTTGTATGATCTGACAATCGACTGGCGGACGGCCGCGTGCTTCATTTTCAGCTCCGCAGCGATCTCCGGGACCGTTTTGCCGTCCCGCACCCTGCAGAAAATTTTCTTCTGTTGGGCCGGGAGGTCTTCTATGAGTCTCAGCATGTCGTCGATCATCTCCTCCTTGGCGCATTTGCTCAGCCCCTGGGTGAGCTTCTTGCCAGCTACGTCGTTCAGGAGCCGTAGCACCGTGGTACGCCCCGATCCGCGATCCTGTCTGCGATAGATCTCGTCGCGGAGGTAGTTCTTGAAACTCCTCGCGACGATCGAACGTAGCCAGGCGAGAAAGGGCCTCCCTGGGTCGTACGTCGGCAGGCCCTTGTCGGCGGCAATCCAGCTTCTCTGCACCGTCTCATCCCTTCCGTTCGGATCGCGCGTCAAACGGGCGACGAGCCGTTCGATCACGCCCTTCATCTTAGCGAACAGACGATCCTTGGCAGCGCCATCCCCGGCCTGTGCCTTCCGGATGAGATCCTCGCTGATTTCGGATTCTGATTCGTCCACGATCGGGACCTCCTTTTCGAGCAACAAGGACGATTCCCCTTCAGCAATTCTAGCGAAGGGCGCGGAGCGTTTCGAGCGGTTTGGCAACCTCCGCAATCTTTCGAGAAATAGCGAAAAAGTGCGTTGCGCGTGGGCGGCTGCGGTGAATAGACCTATGGAAGGAAGGAGAAGCCCGCCGGATGGTTCGGCGGGGAGGCCGGGACCGGCGGTTCGGCTCAGGATTCTATTTGGACTGTGAAAGGAGAGTTTTCATGACCGGATTTGATGAACGTCTGTTGTCTCTGGTCGGTTGGCTGCTGTCGCCCGGTACGGGATCGGCAAGGTCTCTTTGTGCCCAGCGGCATTTTGGGGGCGGTGGGAACGGCCGGTTGAGAACGGGCATAGACCCGGAAGACGATGAGCCGACGCAGCTCGACCGGTTCATTGCCGCGGCCGAGGCGGTCAACAACGGCGCCAAGCGGTCCGGCGACGAGGCCGAACGGCGCAAGCTTTACCACATCAAGGACGAGCTACTGATGACCGCCCTCGAGTATCACTTGAAAAGAGGCAAGGTGAAGGTCGGGTATCGCTACGATCCCTGGGGGACGAGCGTTTTGGTGACGCTCTTCGGGTGCCAATCGAAGCGGGCCTTTCACCTGCCGTATGACCACCTGCAAGGGGCCGCAAGCCGGCTGGTGGCTTGGGAGCTGGGACTCCCCGGACCGAAGGGGACGTCGCAGCCGAAATTGAATTGACCTGCCGCGCCCGTGGCCGGAAGCGAGGGCGGATCCGGCTGGCCGCGGGCCATCAAGACCCGTGCGGCGCGGACCGCCCCCGCACTGCATTTCATCGACAAAAGGAGTGGACGTAATGGTTGCCATGGCTCAACACAGCATCTTGCTCGAATCTCCCGTTGATCAGCAGGCCTCGAGCTGCTCCGAAATCGGGCCTCGCAGGCAGATCAAATCGCCGCGGACCGCGGAGTCTCTTCGCCTTCTCCCCTGCGAGAAGCGTCTTAACGGAGTGGTCCGGGCGCTCGATTGCCTGTCGACCCTCCTCGATCAGGTCGCGCAGCTTGATCCGACGACGGTCCCCTCGCCGCATTGGCGCCAGGTCTTTGATCTGGCGGACCGACTTCCGGCGGATCACAGCTTTCTGATCCGCATCAAGATCGTCAACGCGTGGCGTTATGCCGCCGATTCGCTAGGGCGAGCAAGCCGCATCGAAATCGTGTCGGCGAACTGCGAAGTGCGCCGGCTGAAGAGACGCCTCTTCCTGTTCCTCAATTACTGAGGCCCGCATTGCGAACGAGCGCCGGGGGGCCAGGAGACAAAACCCGAGTGCCCCGAATTGGCCTGACCGGCAAGAACAACGCAAACGCGTAGTCGCCCTCAGGCGGAGGCTTTCAACACACGTCCCTCGGAGCCAACGGTTCTCTTGCCGCCCCAATGGCAGGAGGCTTCGATCAGCCTGGGAAGACTGGGCGAGTGGGCTTGCTCGACGAACGGGCGATGCTGGCCCCGCACTACGGCCGACGCCAAGGACGATCCCCGAAAGGTCTTCTACTTTGACCTGGCCGTGCCATGGAAATTGCCCCCATTGCAGCGGAAAGATGCGGTTGGCAAGGCCATCCTTGAGCACGAAGGTAAGCGCGATCGGAATTAAGTCGGGGCAACCGACGATTTGCCGATCTCGGGCAACCGTTCACGGGTCAGACTCGTAGAAGCGGCGGCCCGCCGCTTCCCTATCACATGCCCGTCACTTCAGAGCGAGAGGGAAGTATGCCTCTCGTCGTGTCCTGCCGAGGGCGTGAACGCTCACACCTCCGGCAACTGGTAGCCATTGCGGCGCGGGCGGCTGCAGAGTGCGTTGGCCTCGTCATCGCCGAGGAATTTTTCTTGAACCGGGTCCCACTTCAGCCGCCGCGCGAGTTCGCGACAGATGTTGATCTGGTGGCAGATCACCGTCGCCCGATGTCCGACTTCGGCGTGCGCCACGGGACGCTGCCGAGTGCGCATGCAGTCGAGCCAGTTGCGGATATGCCGCTGGGCAACGCTGGCGACTTCGGAGCGGTCGTCGGGTTCTGGGGCTCCCTGGATGAGTTCGGGCGGATTGCTCGCCAGGCGGTTGCGGTTGATCTCGATCTTTCCTTTTTCGCCGACGAAGATTGCGCCCAAACCCGGCCCCGTTCCCTTGGGCAGCGCCAGTTTGAGGATCGTGCCGCTGGGATAGCGCAGCGAGATCTTGCAGTTCGGCCCGGTTTCTTCCGGCCAGATTTCGACGGGGTCGGTGTTGTCGGTCCCCAGGGCTCGTTGAACCTGGTCGAGGGCGTGCGTGCCCCAGCCGGTCACGCCCCAGCCGAGTCCACCGCCGTCGTAGTCGCGCCAGCGGCCCCATTTGCCCAGAGGCCCGGATGGAGGTCCGGGCTGTAGGGAACCAACGGCAGTCTGGTGGCACCACATGTCCCAGTTCATTTCCGGAGGGGTAGGCTGCATCGGCGCGGGCGGCCGCCGTTCCGGCCCGATGAAGTTGGGGCAGAGCACCGTATGCACCCGGCCGATGGCGCCGCTGCGGACCAGGTCGCTGCCGAAATTGTTGATCGGAATCGACCGCTGCTGCGAACCCACCTGGAAGACACGCTGGTACTTTCGTTCCGCTTGGATCAGGTACTTGCCCCTCATCGATCGTGAGCGTCAGCGGCTTTTCGGCATACACGTCGAGCCCGGCCTGCATGGCGTGCAGGCAGATCAGCACGCGAGCATGGGTGGTGGTGGCCACGAATACGCCGTCGAGCTTCTCCTTGGCCAGCATCTCCCGATAGTCCTGGTACTGCGAGCATTTTTGGGCGGCGATCTCGGGCCGCGTCTGGTAGAGCCATTTCAGGTAGTTGCCGATCTGTCGAAGGTCGCAATCGGCGACCGAGACGAGCTGCAGCTCTGGGGGGCTTTCCTTCAGGAGATCGCGGGGGCGATTGCCCGTGCCGATCAGACCCACGCGGATGCGGTCGTTGGCGCCCGGCTTGCCCGCCGCCGCCAGCACACGCGCGGGAACGAAATAGGCGGTCGAGATGGTTGCGGCGGAAGCGGCCTTGAGAAAACTTCGCCGGGTGTGCTTAGAGCCGATCCCAGAACCTTTGGAAGCACTGCAATTTTCCGGCCGCACACCGCCCCAGCGGCAGTTCTGGGATAGGTCTTGGGAATCTTCATCCGAAGGGGCTCCGATCGTGTGACATTCGCAAAAACGCTTTTGCCCTATCCGAACAGCCTACTCGTCCTCGGGCTACGCGTCTATCGGGCGCATGGGCAAATCCCGCTTCTCTCGGAGCGGTTGCAGCAGGTTCGCGGCGGAAACGTTGGAAATCGAGCAGCGACGGGTTGGGATCGATGCGGCGGCGAACGATCGTGGCATTCAGAATCCGAGACTGGTCGGGGCGACGAAGAGTGAATTGTCTTCAATTCGGCATTGGGGGAATGCCTGTCGAAACTTGTTCTCGCCCTTTTTGGTAACCCCTCCGCGAGGGAAGCTCACGACTTTAAGCTGAGTCAATCCTGCGAGGTGTTCAAGTCCGGCGTCGGTAATGTCTGTTTCGCTGAGTTCCAATACTTGGAGGCGGCTGAGTCGTTTCAGGTGTTCGAGCCCGTCGTCGCTCACCTGGGTCCTATACAACGCCAATGCCCGGAGTCGCGTGAGGCCCTGGAGGTGTTGTAGCCCGTCGTCAGTAGTCTGCGTGCGACTAAGGTTCAGCTCTTCGAGTTCGGCGAGTCCTTCGAGGTACGCCAGGCCGGCATCGGTGATCTTGGTGTAGCTGAGGTCCAGTAGCTGAAGACGTGTCAGCTTGCCAAGGTGCGCCAGGCCGGCGTCGGTGATCTCGGTATTGCCGAGCCTGAGTTGGCGGAGTTGCGTCAGTGCTTTGAGGTGTTCGAGACCCAAGTCGCCGACGCGCGTACCATTTACGTCCAGACGGGTGAGTTGTGCGAGTGCCTTCAGGTGCTCCAAGCCCGGCCCCCTGATCTGTAGGGAGTAGAGTTTCAACTGCTGAAGCCGAGTCAATCCGCCGAGATGTTCCAACCCGGCGTCGGTGACCTCAGTGTCACGGAGGCTGAGGCTCTGAAGGTGGGTCAATCCGTTGAGGCGGGCCATTCCCGCGTTGGTCACCCGGTTGCCCGCGATCGATAGGTGCTCGAGCCAAGGAAGATCTCGCACGTGTTCCAGGGCGGCATCACTGTTGACGCCAGCGTAGACAACCTTGTCGAAGGTGCCTGTTCCCAGGACGGTTTGCAGCCAGGTCGGTTGCGGCGGCACTCTCGGTCGGCCGGGGGGAGATGGCAGCCGGCCGACTTCATCGCGATAGGTCACGCTTCCACCCAAGGCGAGGATTGCCTCGACGGCCGCCTTCTGCTTTCTCGCGTTACCAAGCCACATCCCGAGCAAGCTCAGTGCGATGCTCGCCGCCACCACCGCTACCCACAAGGTGCGCAGGCTGTATTGGAACCAGCGGCGTTTGCGAGGGTTGGTCATTCGAAATAGAGGGCAAATGCCGTGGAAAACGCGACCACCAGCAGTCCGAAGACGATGAGCAAGAGCATCGCGGCAAGTCGGATCCACCTTTGCGCGCGAAAGCAGCTCTTGAGTGTACTTGCGCATGCGAACGCCAGCACCCCACCGGTCCACTGAATAACGATCATAAGCTCGTCATCCCCACTCCAATACCTACCCGCGATCACCATGACGATCAGTAGCACGAGAAGTGCCGTAATACTCAGTGCATACCCCGAGGGTCGTACGCGGAGAAGGCCGGCCAGTGCGGGCACACCTGCCAGGAGAGCGATACTTCCGAGCCAGATTGCTTTTCCCCAGTCTGCTTGCCTGGGGGTGTGAACGTCACACAGGGCAAGGCTCAACCTCACCTGGTACAGGAGGGGATCCGACGCAGCGGTTGCGATCCAAAGGGCGCCGAGGATCGCTGCATCGACAGCCAGCGCTCGTCCATACCAGTAGCTCAAAGCCAACCCGAAGACCACGATGGCACCGGCGTAGACGTGGACCATGACGGGTCGGCCTTCACTGAGGCACAGGCCAAGCGTGAGGCCGACCAAGGGGAAGGCAGCGAGCAGACCCAGCAAGCTGAACTGGGTCGGACGCCCGGCCTGGGCTCGATCGGGTTCCGTCGGACAAGGCATCATGGCATTTGCCGAGCGGTTCTCGGCCGTGCGCGGAAGGAGGGAGCACGACGAAATTGTCCGGCCAGTGGGGCCATCCGTCGCACTGTGCCATCCAGATTACCGCTCATCGTGGGAGATGACAATCGCGGCCAAGGTAAAAGATTCGGGGGGAGGCGACGCGGAATCGGCCGTGCGTGATCCAGCGGTGTAACCGTTCCCGGGGGACTGTCCCGATTTTCGCGGAGCCGAGGGGACAATCGCCCTAGAGCGCTCGACGAGCCGCGAAAAGCGGAAGGGGAGCGCGCGGGCGCATCGAGCGTCCACTCGGCTCGTAACCGTTCACAGGACGGACTGGCTCAAGCGGCGGGCCGTTGCCTCTGAGCGCTCGCGCATCACCAAAGGAAAGCGCAAGAGACGCGGCGAGCCGCCGCGTCTACGCCGGCGTGGGAACGCTTACCTCGGCTCTTGCTGCCAAGGATATTCGTATCCGCGGAGGCGGCAAGCGAAGCAGGGCCAAGGGCTGCGGTTGGGCATGGCCAAGGCAGCCGGGGGGGCTGCACCGCGCTTGTAAGCGATTCGGCAACGGCGAGTGCGGCGTCTGCACGCACACCGCAAAGCGCCCGACGGTGGAAATCGAGCGAACGGCCCCCTCTCCAAGGTGTTTTCCGCTAACTGCTCTTGATCCCCCGTCAACGATTTCCTACGATCCGCAGCCATTTCGTCGGTGGTTTTGCGGCCCGAGGAGCCATGTCATGTTCGTCCTGGAGATGTTTGCCCTGTCGGTCTCGCTCATTGCCACTTCGCCCGCGATGTGCGGCGAAGAGGATGCGGTCGGCTCGCAACCGCGGAGCCGCTATACGGTCTTGTGCCGGTGGATCGACAAGCGCGACGAGTATCTTGCCTATCCCGCGGTTGTGCTCGCCGAGGGCGAGAAGGGAAACATTTCCGACACGACCCAGCATCCGTTCGTCACCGCGCTTACACGAGTGACCGCTCCGGACACGAAGGAATTCGCCCTTCAACCTCAGATCACGGTGCTCGACGAGGGGAGGAAAATCGATTTGATCGTTTCCGGACGGCAACCCCATGGGGCAAGCATCGAGGTCACGGTGGAGCAGTTGAAAGTCACGGAGGGAACGCGGCAAATCGACGAGACGACGACGATTCACGCCCCCTGTGTGAACGTAATGAAGAAACGGGTCTTTGACTTCCTTCGATTCGGTGAACCGCTTGTCGTTCCGCTGGGCGAGAAGCGCGCGGATGGAACGATGGCCTGCCTGGAAGTCGTGGTTCGTCCCGGTGAGAACGCGGCGCCCGACTCGGAATGCTCCTCTGCGAACGCTCATAGAACGCGTGGCGACGCCAACGTGAACGACATTCTTGCGGCGATCGTGGCCAGCGGCGGCGGGCGCGTCTTGAGCCAGAGATTATCTCGATGGGAGGAAATCCGAGGTCACCACCTCGACGACGATCTGGCGAGTTTCAAGGACCTCTGCACCTGTGCCAGCCTGTACAGCTATCTCCCGCACAGGGCGGGCATGGTCGATGGATTGGCTCTCCTGTCGCATGTCTTGGACGATCCGGTTCGTATCCAGCAGATTGAGGATGCGGTGTTGGGAGGTGCTGCCGGTTACACGGTGGTGTTGTGGGATTCGCCTTCGCTTGTGAAGAATGTGGAACGACTCGCGGACGTGCCCAGGCTATGGGACGTGACGATCCGAACGCACAAGGCCAGCGAACGGTTGTTGCAGAGTGTGAAGAGACTGCGAGTCCTGCACCATCTGGAAATCTACGATACGGCCCAACGTGAAGGCCGTCTCGAAACACCGGAAGGCGTGTTCCACAGTATCCCGGAATCGCCTCAAAGTTCGCAGGAACCCGTGGTGATGGGCGGCGTGACGCCGCGGATCATCATTGAGGGAGAAGAAGAGGAGCGCCTGGGAATCCTCCCCTTGCCCTGAGAGGGTGCCGCAGGAATGTGGGCCCTCGATGCGGAATGACGCGAGAACTGACGGGGAGAGTTCAGCTTCCGCCATGAAGCAGGGCCGGCTTGGGGCTGGAACCTTCGGCCGAGCCTTACGCCCCGTTCCGCGAGGTTCATTAGTTCGTCGGGTAGGCGGCGTTGACGCGGCGGCCTTCCATGTAATCGAGAGTGGTCCGGGCGGCTTCTCGAATCAAGCGCGACGGGTCTCCGACCAACCTTCGGATGGATTGCATGGCCCGATCATCGATGCGCGAAGGCTTGAGCGCCGAAAGGGCAGCAAAGCGAACGCTTGCCGAAGGGTCGTCGAGTGCTTCAATGACCACCGGCGCCGCTTCGGGCAGATTCGCGAGCGCGGCGATGATTCGCGGCCGAGTCCCGGGATCGGCCTGCCGGATTGCCGTGCGGAAGAACTCCTCGGGTGCAGGGGCGATGCGCCACATCGCCGCGGCCAGATCGCCGGACCGTTCGCCCAGGATTTGCTCAACAGTTTCATCAAGTCGTCGAGCGCAACGGCAGCCTTGGGACCGTGACGCGCGAGAGCGCGCAGCGGTCCAGACATCGGTGCTGTCCGGGTCGTGAAGCTTCTCTGGCAAGTGCGGGAATGGTTTTCTCTCCGTGGGGGTCGCAGCGTTGGAGGATGGAAGCGAGGATCGGCCAGTACTGCTCCTTGACGTCCGCACCGCGCGCGAATTCCTCCAACAACGTCTCAAACGCCGCAGAATCGTTCTTGTCAACGCCCAGCACCTGCGCACGCCAAGGTATCTTGCGGGATTTCTCTTCGCGAAGCAGTTCCACGAGCCGGGCGTGGGCAGGCCCTGCTTTCGCCCCGATCGTGGCCAGTGCCCAAGCGACGCTTTCCCGGATCAGCGGATCGCCGCGCAAGGAATCGTTCAGGACGCCGATTAACGCGTCGTTGTCCGGGTCGATTTTGGCCGCAGCCTCGGCTGCTTCCCTGCGGGCAATCCGATTATTCTCGGGCATGTCGATCACGTTGTCGAACGTCGCTTGCGTATCGCGGATGATGTCGAGAAGCGACGGCAACGCCGATCGGGCAGGGGCGCCGATCTGTCCCAGGGCGCGAGCGGCCATCTGGGCCGCGGGCCGACAGACGTACGGATGGCCGTCGGGATAGGGATAGCTCTTGCGGCTTTTCAACATCTTGGTGAGTGCCGGAACCGCGGGGATCGCACACCAGCCAGACTCCCCGAGCGTCCGAGCCGCGTGGGCCTGCACCAATTCGTTCTCGTCTTCCAAAGCCTCGATCAGGGCATCGATCACGATCGGGGGAACGGGTCGGATGTGCTTCAGGGCATCCGCGGCGGTGGTGCGACGTCTTTCGTCATCGTCCTTCAACCGTCCGAGCACCGTGCGCACCGCCTTCTTGTCACTGGGCACCACGAGCGTCAAGGACCAGGTGGCTTGCAGCCGCACCGCCACGACATGATCGTTGAGCAGTCTGAGCAGGGCGGGGGCAGCTTCTTGGGCGGTCGGCCCGATCTCTCCGAGGGCTGATGCGGCCCGAAACCTTGCAACACGAGATCGGCGGTTGAGCGCGTCTCGCAGCGGCAGCACCGCATCGGCTCCGATGGCCGCCAAGGCCGAAGAGGCCTCATGGCCGGGATCCGGTATTCCGCCCATATCGGTCATGATCCAGGGCGTATCCGGAGTCTCCAGCAAAGCGATCAGATCGGGTATCGCCGGTGCCGCATCCTTTCTCATTGCGGCCAATGCGCCCGCTGCCCCGGCCTGAACCCTCTTATCGGGGCTTGCCAGAAGCGGCTGAACGTGCGGCAGGGCCGAGATCGCGTCCAGACCGAGAGCTTCCAGCTCTCCCAGTGACGCGGCTTGCACCCCCGCCTTTCCGCTCTGAAGAGCCTGGATCAATGCAGGCAGTTGCTCGTCCGCACACCATGCGCCTGCGCAAGAGCATCGCGAAAACCATCACGACACAGGGCAATGGTCTGTTCACGATCGCCTCCCGGACGTGATGCGAGCGGTCCTGGCCTGATCTGTTGCACCCTATACTTTGTCTCGGAAGTCGTATCCCGTCAACTCCGCCCTCCCAAAGGCCGAAGCCGCGACGGGGCCTCGTTGCGCCAGACTCTCGCTGACGCGTCGGGTTGCCGTGTACTTGTATGCCTCGCTGACGCGTCGGGTTACCATGCGCTGACCCGTCGGGTTGCCGTGCGCGGGGTGGGCCTCGAGATTGAGCCTGGGCGAGCCGAGCCAATACGAGGGAGGCATGCTACCGGCCTTGCCGGGCGGCGGTGCGCATGGGGCGCTCATCCAGAACGGATTTGAGCTTTGCGCACTGGGCTTCGAGCGTGCGAACGGCCGCCTCCGCCTCGGCGAGGTCGCCGGGGTTGTACTCGAAGTGTTCGACGCGCGCGCAGCCTCGGCCGCCGGGTGGGCCCCCAGGTAAACCACCGTGCCCTTCATGCGATGCCCCAGGCGGCCGACCTCGACCAGGTTGCCCTGCTCGAGTGCCGCGCGCATTTGCGGCAGCAGGCTGTCGACTTCGTCGCGGAAGCAGCGGATCATCTCCTCGAGCATTTCCGGGTTGCGGAGACAGCGCGCTAGCGCCTCTTCGGCGTTGAAGACGACTTCTTCCGCCCGCGGCGCCGCTTCGGCCGATGCAGACCTTGCCCGCGAAGGGTCGGGCGGCGGCGCTTGCCCGCATCCCAGGTTTTCCACCAGGGCAATCAATTCGTGCGCGTCGATGGGCTTGGAGAGGTAGCCGTCCATGCCGGCCGCCAGGCAGCGTTCGCGGTCGCCCTTCATGGCGTGGGCCGTCATGGCGATGATCGGCAGCCGCCGGCCGCCGCTTTGCCGGGCACGGATGGCGGCGGTCGCTTCCAGGCCGTCCATGCCCGGCATTTGCACGTCCATCAGGATCACGTCGTAGCTGGTTTCTCTCGGTCATGCGGAGCGCCTGGTGGCCGTCACCGGCGACTTCGACGGCATGTCCGCGGTCTTGCAAGATGATAGGCCGCCAGTTTCTGGTTGGCGGGATTGTCCTCGACCAAGCAGGATCCGCAGCTCGGCGGGCGCGGTGGCGGCAACGCGAACACCGGGCCTCGGATTCGGCAGGCGGGCTCTTCGGCCAACGGCAAGCGGACGGTGAAAGAAGAAGGTGCTTCCCTTTCCCGGCTCGCTTTCGACCCAGATGCGCCCGCCCATCAGGGCGACGAGGCTTTCGGCAGATCGACAAGCCCCAGGCCGGTGCCGCCGAAGCGGCGGGCCGTCGAGGCGTCGGCTTGAGCAAAGGGCTGGAAGATGCGGTCCAGATCGTCCGGGCGGAATGCCGATGCCCGTGTCGCGGACGGCGAATTCCAGGTCGACTTCGTCGTCGCTGAGCGATCCGGACGTCGGACGCTGACCGCGACTTCGCCCCGCTCGGTGAACTTGATGGCGTTGCCGGCCAGGTTGAGCAGGATTTGCCGCAGGCGCACCTGGTCGCCGACGACCGCGTCGGGCACGTCCGGCGGGAATGCTGGCACGAGAAGGCAATCCCCTTTTCGCTCGCCCGCACGGCGAGCGACCTGCGTGGTCTGGTCCAGGATGCGCCGCAGGCTGAAGGGGGCCGACTCCAGCTCCAGCTTTCCGGATTCGATCTTGGCCGAATCCAGCAGGTCGTTCAGCAGGGCCAGGAGCAGGTCGGCCGATTCCCGGGCGGTTTGCAGGAAGTCCCGCGCCGTCGGGTCCGCCTGCTTTCGGCAGCGCCAGGTCGATCATGCCGAGGATGGCGTTCATGGGCGTGCGCAGCTCGTGGCTGATGTTGGCCAGGAACCGGCTCTTGGCCTCGTTGGCGGCCTCGGCGGCGGCCTTGGCTTCCCGCAGCGACTCCGCCGCCCGTTGCAGTTGCTCGCGCAGACGGATGCTCTCCAGGGCCGACGAGCACTGCCGCGCCAACCAGTCGATCAGACTCGCCTGTTCCGGCGTCCAACGGTGCGGTTGGATCGAGTACACTTCGAGCACTCCAATCGCGGTGCCCTGAAACCGCACGGGTGACGAGAGCACGGAACGGAAGGTCCGGCCGTCGCCCGGAAGAGGAAGCTGCAAGTCGGGACGCAAGTGGATGTCTTCGATCTGACCCGTCTCGTTCCGCTCCATGACGAGTGCCGCCAGCGTGGCTTCCGTCGGCAAGGTCTGGGAAGGGGCACCGCCCTCGGCGATCCCTCGCTGCGCATGAACGCAAAGTGCTCGTCGCTTCGTTCCAGGATCATCGCCGCTTGCGACGTCGTCGCCCAGCAGTCGCAGGGCAAGGGCACACGTTTCCTTCCACAGATCCTTCTCGGTCGCCAACGAACCGCTCAACTGCAGGAGCGTGTGCAAGGTGGTTTCGCGATCGGTCAGGTCGAGTTCAGCGTTTCCAACTCGTCGGTTTGGGCTGCAGTTCCTCGGTCTGTTGCTCCAATTCCTCCGTCTGCGTCTGCAGTTCCTCGATTCTGCCGGGAGTCTTCCTCGCGGGCCGCCAGTTCCTCGTTGCCGGTCTCCAATTCGGAATTGGTCGCGGCCAACCCATCGTTGCTCCGCTCTAGCCGTTCCCGGTAGCGGACGACAAGTGGACCACGACGGCGGGTACGACGATGTTCAGCCACTGCATCACCGTGAAGACGAACTGCTGAAACTGGTCGTCGTAATAGCGTTCGGGAACCAGGTAGTTCACCTTGACCGTCGAGACGAGCGAGGAAGCAACCGGCCACCCCCCACAGAAGCACGCGATCGACGTGCCAGAGGACCGATCAGTAGCGGAAGGGCATAACTCAAAAGGATGATGCGGTGAGGGTAGATACTTACGCGCAGATAGATCATGGCGACGGTCAGGCGACCGTCAACGCGGCAGCCGGGAGCCACGGCACGTTCCTTGTCCCGCAGCATCCAGTCTTCTCATCGAGTCACCTTTTTCGCTCGAACGTACACGAAGCCAGTCGGGCCAAGGAAGCCTGCCGCTGCGGTCGCTCCGCCTTCCCGGTCACCAGTACTCCGCCGAGGCGCAGCAATCCTACGAGCATCGTCCGAGAGTCTTCGCGATGCCGCGGGATCGAGGTAGATCGCCATATTGGCAGAGACGTCCGGGAAGTTCGCTCGGCGGACGGCCGACGAGGACGTCGCCCTGCTGCCAGCGGATGGCTCCCCGGAACCTCTCCCGGATGCGGGCATCGTCGCGCTCGGGAACGAAATACGCCTGCCGAAGTCCGGGGTTCAGGCAAGCGATCCGGGTGGAATCAAACCGACCCTGCCGAGCCTGGCGGATGGCGTCGGCGCGGCAGTCCGTGCCCAGAGCGTGCTTCTTTCCAGAAGCCCGCAGCGGGCCGAAAAGCATCGCCACCGAATGCAACTCGCGCCGTCGGCGCAGCCGACGCTCCAGATGCGGAGGCCCTTGCCGCGGGACGCCAACTTCGGCAGCACCATGGTCTCCAACGACGCGAACACCTCCGGCTCTCGAAAGAACTGCGTCACTCCGATCATGAGCGCCAGACCGCGCGGTCCATTCGCTCCGGTTCCCGCCGGAGCCGCTCCCAGGCCTCCGAGAGGCTCCGGGCGCGGAGTCCGCGGAGACACGCCGGAAGCCTCCGCGCCAGCGGCGTCTGTCGGTAGCAGGAGGGATCGACGCCGGGCGCGCTTCAGTATCGAATACAGAAACCGCCGGGCCTCCGGATCAATCGATTCGCGCCGGGAGCGCCGGGGCGACGCGGCGGGCGATCGACGCTTGGGAGCCGCAGCGCCAGCGGCCATCGACGCCGGCGCATCCGCTTGGGACAGGAAGCGGATATGACGGTAACGGTTCGAGGCCGATTCCGGGGCGACGAAGGCATCCGGATCGCGGCGGATCGTGTGCATCGCTCTTTCCCATTCCTGTCGCCCAGCGAGCCGCCGATTCTTAGAGCCGATCCCAGGACTTTCGGAGGTGCTGCAATTCTCCGGCCGCCCAGAGCCGCAGCGGCAGTTCTGGGATAGGTTCTTAGCCTCCTACTGAGCTTCGCATGGTCAATGCGCTACGCCGGCCCGCGGGAGGCCGAACGTTAAGGCTTCCCGGCCCGGCATCGCTCATCATTTACCGTGCGGACTCCCCTAGGGCTTTGTCAGAGCTTGATTTTGGGATTGTGTGCCACTGGCTCTGCCAGTGTTGGAGTGGAACATGTGTCGCCAACATCGCACTGGCGTAGCCAGTGGCACCCCGATTTTTGGCTGTGACAAAGCACTAGGGCTTGATGCAATCGTCGCATAGGGCCGCCTTACTCAGGGGCGCGTCCGTCGCTCCAATGCCCCGTCCACGTTGTTCTTGCCCGTGAGGAATTGGGTCGGGGCACAGGTTTTGCCTGTTGCGCCCGGACCCGTGGGTCCGGGCAAGGGGCTTCGCCGTGCAGTCTCGATTCCTTTAGGAGACCATGAACCCGGCGCGTACAAGAGCCGGGCAGAATTCCGGCATCGGGGAATCTCCTACGCTTTTCGCCAGAGAGGGGTCTTCGGCGCATTCAGCAGCCGCGGTTGCGGGCGGGAGGGCCGATGAACCACTTCGCGGGAATCGTGCTGCGCCGGCACCGCGCTCGCTAGGGCGCAGGGCTTCGCGGACCGCATCGAGCAACGTCTGCTCGTGTTGCCGTTCCGTTTCGTTGGGCGGGCACGTGGGGGGACCGATCGAACCGTTGTCGAAAACGCGGTCGACCCCAAGGATGCGGATCGAGCCCGCAGCGGGCAGGTCGAAGACCAGTGCTCCGGCCTGCCTCCGCGGAGTTGCTCTTGCGCCGCCCATCGCCGCAAGCACTTGGGGGACCACGCTCGATGGGTCCGCGAGTAGTTGGCTTTCGGCATTGAGGATCAGCACGTGCCGGCCGCGACGAAGATGATCCGCCAGGGCGGCCACCTGCTGGGGCTCGAGGGCGCATTCGTGGTAGGCGAAGACCACCAGGTCGGCCGGCGCGTCGAGCCGATCCGTGGCAAAGGTCCACCAGAAGCGGGAGAGGAGAACCAAGGCATGGTATGAGCCGTCGGTCTCGCTATTGCCGAATTCGCCGCGCGGGGCGGGCTCGTAGAGCACGATCCGCGGTCGGCGCCAGTTTTCGTAGGCGGCCGCGTCGGCCAGGCGCGGGTCGTCGAGAAGCCACGCCATGCTGTTGAGCCACAGGCGGTAGTTATCGGCATAGTGCGCGTAGCTGGCGCCCAGCATGTTTTCGTCGCCCACGCCCACGATCCTTCCCCGCCCCAAGGTCTTGGCGAGCACCATTCCGTGCGGGCCTGCCGGCTCGCCTGGATCGCGTTCGAAATTGCCGTAGAAACCGGGCGCGTTGGCTTTGCCGTAGGGGCTCGTGCTCCAGGCGTCGGCCCATGACTGCGCACTGGAAAAGGCCACAGCAAAGCGCGGGTCGACGCGCCCGCCCGTTTGCGGTGCAATGCACCGCAATCCGGCGGTCACGGGGTGCGGCTTGAAATCCACCAGCCGCAGCCAACCATGACCGTCCGCCACGCTGTAAGGCGGACCGTCGCACACGCCGTCGGTAAACGTGTCGATCCCCAGCTCGGTCAGGAGGGGCGCAAGGCGATACGCGTGGAAGTAGCAGTTCGTGTGGTCCGTAATCACCAGGAGCGAACCCCCGCCGGCAACAAACGCGCGGATCGCGGCGATCTCCGAGACCAGAAACGGCGGCCGCTCGGCCGATACCAGGTTGATAAAGAGGAGCCGATAGCGCACAAGCGTTCCAGCTCGAGCCGTCCCTCGGTCAGGCGATCGCAACGCACGCCCCGCGCGGCAGGTACTCGAAGGCCGTGCGGTAGCCCGTCGTCGCGTGGTATTCGTATACCTCGGGCCCCAGGCCGACCGTGGACAGGTCGTTGGCATGGATGCCGTCGATGAGGATGCCCGTGCCGACGGTCGCCGTCGAAACGACGCTGGCGGGACTGGCGAGCTTTCCGCCGTCCAGGCGGGAGCTCCGAACGCTCGTCCGACGCAGGCCGGCAGGAGGAACATGCAGGCCGCGGCGTACCCTCGAAGGGAAACAGGGCGCGAGAGTATCGACATGACCGGAAGATGGGAATGGGGTGGGGGAACAGTCCACTCAAGCCTACTTCGCACCCAGCGCCGCGCGCCTCGATCGCGTCAGGCGGGCCCCCCCCGCAAATCCGCTAGCTCCGGAACCTTCGGCCCGCTATTTTCCCAAGGCGGGCTGAACGCGCGCCGGTTCCCCTGCGTGGCGGATGGCGCGTCCGCAGAGCGGCTCGGTGGGCTTGCCGTCGTCGATTGCCGGCCGGCCGTTGATGAACAGATAGCGCACGCCGGTGGCATACTGATCCGGTTTGTCGAAGGTGGCCTGGTCGAGAAACTGCTCGGGATCGAAGACGAGCACGTCGGCATAGGCGCCGGCTTTCAGATAGCCGCGGTCCTTCAAGCCGAGCAGGTCGGCCGACAGGCCGGTGCAGCTCCGGATTGCCTGGGCCACGCCGAGGTGCTTCTCGCGGATCGCGTAGCGGCCGATCTTGCGGGGGAAGGTGCCGTAGCTGCGGGGGTGGGGTTTCTCATCGGCCTTGGGCACGCGTGCCGAGCCGTCGGACCCGGTCGCGACCCAAGGCAGCAGCATCGCCGCGCGCACGTCGTCTTCGCTCATTCCGTGGTTGACGACCGAGGCTCCGCCGTCGCGGAGCACGCGGACCGCTGCTTCGACCTCGTCGACCTTGATCGCGGCGGCGATCTGGGCCAGGCTCTTTCCGGTCCATTCGGGATGCTTGGCGCATTGGGCGATCACGATCTTCGCACTTCGCGGCAGGCGCTGGCGGATCATCTCGCGGACCAGGCGGTCGAGTTGAGCATCGCTCGCCATGCGCTTCGTCAGATTTCCCCGCCGCCGGGGACCTTCGGCATTCGAGCAGAGTGCTCAATAGCGACGTCGAACTGGCGGTGTAGGGATACTGGTCGGCCGTGACCGCGATGCCTTCCCGTCGCGCCTCGTCGATGAGCTGAGCCGCGTCGCGGATGCGCCCCAGTTGAGCTTGCCGCTGGCCTTGAAGTGCGAGATGTGCACGGCGACTTTGGCCTGGCGGCCGATCTCGATCGCTTCGCGCACCGCCTCCAAGAGCCGGTCGCCTTCGTCGCGAATGTGGGTTACATACATCCCGCCGTGCGCCGAGACGACCTTGGCCAGCTCCACGAGTTCGTCGGTCTTGGCGTAGGTGCCGGGCAGGTAGATCAGGCCGGTGGACATGCCCCAGGCGCCTTGGCGCATCGCCTCGTCGACCTTGTCCTTCATCTTTTCCAGCTCTACGGCGGTCGGCGCACGCTCGGCGCTTCCCATTACCGCGGCGCACTTGCGCCGTGCGGAACGAGGTGGATCACGTTGGTCCCGAATCCCTGCCGATCGATCGCGGCAAAGTACTTACCGACATCGACCGGGCCTGAGCCGCAATTGCCGGTGATCACCGTGGTACATCCTTGCAGGAGGTAGTTCAGGCTGCGCCGCGCCTGAGGATTGTTTAGCGCGCCGTCGCTGTGGGTGTGCAGGTCGATGAAGCCGGGGGCGACGACCAACCCGGCACAGGAGATTGTGCGGCGGACCTTTCCGACCTCGAAGCGGCCCACGGCGATAATGCGCTGGCCGACGAGCGCGACGTCGCCCACTTGGGGCTCGGCGCCGGAGCCGTCATAAATCGTGCCGCCTTGAAGGAGGACGTCGGCGTGGACCGCGCCGGCGCCCTGCGCGTGCGCGGCGAGTCCCGATGGCAGGGCGAGCACGAGGACGGCGAGGCACTGAGGCGCAAGACCGACGGCTTTCATGGCAGTGGCTCCGTAACCCTGAGGGACCGACCCAACCGATACGGCATCTCCGTGCCGCGCAACGTACCACACGTGCCCGGCTCCATCAATGCGGGGAATCGGCCGGCTCGCGGAGCGGCCCGGAAGGCTGTGCCTTCGCCGGGGACACGCCAACCGTGCCGTCAGGGCTGGACTTCCACCGTTCCCACGCGGTAGAACCCCGCCGGGTCGCGAAGCTCGCCGCGTAACGCCACGAGCACGTCGCGCGCCGCATCGGCGCTATGCAGTTTGAACTTCAGGATGTAAGGTCCCGCTTTCAGATTGCCGGGCAGCTTGAAGCGATATCGCTCGGTGAATGTTTCCTTCGCCACGGGCAGCCATCGCCGGTTGCCGGCCTCGAACTCCTGCTCGGCGGCCTTGAATCCTTCGGGCCTTCCAGTCGCAGCAGCACTTGATACGGCTGGTACGCCGGCGCCACGCCGCGATTCTCCCACTGCATCTCGACCGCTGCCTCGCTTCCCGGCCGGAGCCCCTGGGGCAGGCTCACGCGATGGAGGAAGTACCAGTAGCCGCAGCGGTTGAGCAGTTCGCCGGTGAGCTCCGGATTGTCGGCCAGCCATTCGTGCGCGTAGCCGTGGTAGCCGATGTAGGTGGCGTGCAGCAAGTTCGAGCGCGCCGCGGAAGTAGTCCGGGCCCTTCTTGCCCTTGCCGAACTTGGCCACGGGCGAGTCGGGACGGCCGTCCCAGTTGCCCAGCTTCTTCACGGTGCCGTAGTGCTCCAACTCGAACACGGTCGGCGTCTGCAGATAGGCGTCGGCGAAGAACTCCGGGCTGCGCACGGTGAAGCGGTCGCTCGTGCCCGCAAGATAGCCGTTCGACCAGGATGCTGTCGTCGCGGTAGCTGATGCCGTTGGTCAGGACGTACTGGTGCAGCGCCTGCGCGCTCGGCCGGGTCGGTCAAGGCATAGACGAAGTCGTCGGAGATGACGAGCTGCGTGCGTTGAAAGTGCTTGAGGTGCAGATCGACGTGCTGCTTGCGCGCCGCGAAGCCGCATTCCTTGCGGCTGCCGGCCCAGGTGTGGCCTTCGCCCCAGTCGCCGATGCTGCCGATGTCGACGTAGCGCAGCCACGGCTTGCCGTCGTAGCGCGCCGCGAAGGCGGCCAGGAAACGGTCGAGCTTGGCGAGGAAGACGGGGTCGTCGAAGACCGGCTCCCACGGCCCTTCCGGCCCGGTGGCCTTGCCCATCCGGTAATAGCCGCCCTTGGCGCCCGGCCTCCATCACCCAGCGCGGCGTGGCGAACTGCTGCTCGATGCGGTCCGTGCTGGTTTCCTTGCAACTGATGCGGAACGCGATGCCCAGCCCGTGCGCCGTCCACTTCTCGATGATCCGGTCGATCACCGGCCAATCGAACTGGCCTTCCTTCGGTTCCAGATAGGCCCACGCCAGGCGGATGTAGAGGTGGTCCATGCCGGGGAACTCCAGCAGGTCCGCGTCGCGGGCGATCTGGTACTTGTCGATGTGGTTGTCGGGATAGTGGTGATACCAGCCTTTGTGCGGATTGGCTAGCGGCGATTGCTCGTCTGCGGCGGGTTGCAGGTCGAACGATGGGCCCTGGGCCATCGCGGCGGCTTGCCACCCGAGCGCGGCCGCGGCGGCGAGTACGAATTGCCCGATGGTGCGACTTGTCACGTTCAGGTTTATCATGTTCAGCCTTGTCATGTTCAGCCTCGTGATGTTCGTATCCGTTCACGGGGGACAGCCCCCCGATTTTCGCGATCGGCGGCAGGGACATCGGCGTCAGGGACATCGGCGGGAGGGGACTGGCCCAGCGGCCTTGTTTTCCGGCCTCCCGCGAACATGGACTGCGCCGGCATCCCTAGTGTCCCGTGCACGTTGTTCTTGCCGATGAGGAATCAGGTCGCGGCACGAGTTTTTGCCTGCTTCGCCCGGACCCTTCGGTCCGGGCGGTCGTGCCGCGCTTGCTCCTACGCCCAAGTGAACTCCGGCAAGTTGAACGATCTGGCCGCCGCGCCAAGGCCGACTCGTGGGCGCAGATGCCCGACGCACGTCCAGTTGGCCGACTGCACCGCGTTGGGCCAGGGGTCGCGAGCCCTCGACCAGCGCGCTGACGAATTCGTGGACCAGGTGCGGGTGCGAGCCGCCGTGCCCGGCCCCCTGGATGAACGAGAGGTGCTCGGCGTCCTGGATCGATCGCGTGAACGGGCGGATCGGCTCCGGCAGCAGATGGGCGATAGTCCGGCACCTCGACGTGCGACGGGAATCTCCGCTTCCGGCTTCTTCGCCGTGTGCAGCACGTGCGGCTGGCCTTCGACCAGCGTCCATTCGAAGCTCTTCTTCGTGCCGTAGACGTCGAAGCTTTCGCGGTACTGCCGGGCCGTGTCGTACAGGAACCGCCAGATGTGCGCCACGACGTCCGAGTCCTTGATCTTGATGTGGCAGGATTCGACGGCGAACGGGTTGCCCGACTTCTTCTGGATGTCCTCGCGAACCGTTCCCGAGCCGAAGCACGAGACGTACTCGGCGCGGCCGTTCATGCAGCCCCAGGCAGGGGCTGACGACGTGGGTCGCGTAGTGCATGGGAATCATCCGCTGCCAGTACTCGGGCCAGCCGTCCATGTCCTGCGGGATGCGACGCCGCCAGGTACTGGATCTTGCCCAATTCGCCCTTCTGGTACATCTCCTTGAGGAACAGGAACTCGCGCGAGTAGACGACCGTTTCGGCCATCATGTACTTCAGGCCGGTCTGCCGGACGAGGCTCGACGATCTCGCGGCATTCGTCGACGGTCGTGGCCATCGGCACCGTGCAGAGCACGTGCTTGCCGGCCTTCAGGGCCGCGATCGACATCCAGGCGTGGTCGGGAATCGGCGAGTTGATGTGCACGAAGTCCACCTGGGGGTCGGCCAGCACGTCGTCGTACCGCGTGTAGCGCTTCTCGACGCCGAAGGCATCGCCGACCTTGTGCAGCCGCTCGGCGTTGCGCTGGCAGATCGCGTACATCTCGGCGCCGGGATGCTTCTGGTAGATCGGGATGAACTCCGCCCCGAAGCCCAGACCGATGATCGCCACCTTCAATTGCTTCTGGCTCATGATCCTTCTCCTGGTATTATTTCTCCACGAGCGGCAGGGCCGCTTTCTCCGCGATCAATACCGGCGAGTCATAGAGGGGCATTTGCCTGAATTGCGACTGCCCTCCCCTGCAAGTCCAGCGCTGGCGAGGGATCGCATACACATTGCCCGTCAGCAGATCCGCATACACCGGCTCGGTGAACTCCACGCCCGGAAAGGTCAGATCGACCGCGCGAGTTTCACGGCTTTCCGTGGGCACGCCCGAGTTCGACCAGGCGGCGACGATCGCTCTGCCGCTTTCTTTCTGGCAGTAGGCGGACACGGCCAGACCCTCGGCCGACGCGAGGAAGCTGAATTCCGGCCGGCGCTCGACCGTGTCGTCGAATACGGCGAACACGCGCTGGGCGGCAAAGTACGACGGCTTCGCATGGGCGACGGTCTTGTCGGGATTCGACGCCAAGAGGCCCTTGTAGTTCATTTGCAGCTTGCCGTTGGAGACGTAGTGCATGTCCATCAGCGTGAAGAGGTTGAACGGCACGTCCTTGGCGCGATGCGCCAGCATCCGGCGGAGATCCCACTTCGCCTGCGTGGTCTCGGACCAGGGAAGCTTGGACAGGGCAAACGCCTCCTGACGCTTCGACGGCGCACCGGTCTCCCCCTGACGCACCGAAACCTTCGGCGCGTATCGGGCCAGAAGTGTGCGCATCTTGTCGACGTTCGAAGTGTCGTCGGGGTTCTTCGGGTAGCCGTGGATGGTGACCGCGTCCACGAGGTCCAGCTTTCCCCGCTCTTGGACCTGCTTGAGGAAGGCCTCGGCAAAGGCAAGATTGCCGGCCAATGCCAGGGCGTCGATGCGCGCGCCGGGCTGCTCGGCTCGGAGGATCTCCGCAGTGCGGATGAACAAGCTTGCGTAATCCTCGGGGGAATTGCCCTTGCTCAGGTCCGGCTCGTTCCAGATTTCCCACTGGCGGACGCGATTGCCGTAGCGCCGGACCAACTGCGCGGACCCAGGCGTCCCATGCGGCCAGCGCCTGGGGCGATTTCGGGAAGCCTCCGCCCAGGCCCACGCCTCCGCCTCCCTCGTAGATTGGGTTGCCGTACGAGGTTTCCAGCCAGGGCTGCACCCCCTGGGCCAACGCGTCGTTGACGATCTCGTCGAGCCACGCCCAGTCATACGCGCCGGGCTGCTTCTCGCACTTCGCCCAGCCGGCCTGGAGCCGGATCGCCTTGGCGCCCAGCGGACCGAGGAACTTGCGGTAATGAGCGTAGACGGCAAAATCCCGGTCGAGCGTCTCGCCGCCGACCGACCAGGTCGAAGAGGCGATTTGTTGGGCGGCGCGCGGCCTGATTTGGCCGACGAGGGGAAGACCCACGGAATCGTTGTTTTCCTTTTCCTGCTTTTCGTTCTTTTCCTGTTCCCCCTTTTCCTGTTCCCGCTTTTCGAGTTTCCCCTTTTTCTCGGTCAGCCAGGCGAGATTGAAGCGGGCCAGCGTCAGGGCGGCGGTGGCAAAGGCGTCGCCCTGCCGAGTGCTTCCGCGCTCGAAAAAGCAGAACAGCGTGCCGTCGCTCGCCGAGGCAAGATCCGAATAGCCTGCCACGCCCGGCTCCAACACTTTGCGCACCGGCCAGGTTGTCCCTTCGTCGTAGGAAAGCTTGAGCGTCAGATTGCGCCGCGCTCGGGGGTCCTTCGGCTGGGGCCGGTCGTCTTCGCCCACGGCGGCGCCGCGGGGGTCGGGATTGCAGAAGAGGATGCGATTGCGATCGCCGGCCGGCTTCTGCGAAACGCGGATCATGCTCGCCTCGCAGATCGGATCGTAGAGTGCCCGATCCAACTTCGGCTCGCTCCAGCCGGTCGCACCGTCGGGGCTGGTTGTCACGGCGCGAAAGCGCGGCGGGCTCTCGTGTCGCATGTTGAACATCACGCGCCCGTCGGCAAGCTCCACCGCGCAGGTCTCGTTGGGCGTGACGATTCCCTCGCCGTTGTGCGCCACCCAGTCGCCGATTTTCCACGAAACCCCGTGGTCATCGCTCAACAGCACGCCCGCGTGCGAAGGCCGATGTCCGTGTCCGCGCACCTGGGAGGAATCCGACAGCCAGAGCGGCACCAGCAAGCGGCCGTTGGTCAACTGCAGTCCGTGCCCGCACCCGTTGCCGACCACGCGCCACGCGTAGCCCTTCTGCCGATAGCCGGCGACGACGTCGGTGATCTCCCGGGGTTCGCCGAAGGTCCGGCCATCATCGTTGCTTTGTAGATAGAACACGCGCCAGTAGTCGAAACCGAAAACCACGTGTACCGCGCCCGTCTGGCGGTCCGGAATCATCACGCAATTGTGGAACGTTCGCGCATCGACCTGCGACGGTCCCAACTCGGCCTTCAATTCCTCGCGGACCGGGTTGCGCGGCTGATGGGCAGGAAGCCCGACCAGCACGCGGGCCGCCGACCAGGTGGCGCCGCCGTCGGTGCTCCGCCGCACGAGGATATCCTGATTGGTCCAGTCCCCTTTGCCCGCGCGGCCCTCGCAATACGCGAGCATCGTCCCGCGCGAGGTGACCACGAGGCCGGGAATGCGGAACGCCGCGTAGCCCCCATCCCCCGCCTTGAAGAGATCGGTCTTTTCCAGGAGCGGCTCGGCGGTGCGAGAATCCGTTCCCCACAAGGCGAGGAAAGCCACAGCGCTCGCAAGCAACCGCCGAAGACGCATGCGGAAGGTGCGATGAAAGTTCATGTGGTGATACCCCGAAGTGCGTGGCTGGGAGAGGCAATCACGGATTGCAGATGGATACTCCTCCGGGCACCGGCATTGAGTGGACAAGTCAAGCACGATCATCGTACCGCCCCGCCCCACGCGCGCACAACGCCCCGCGGCGTGGTATTCCACGGTTCGGGTCGGAGTCGCCACCGCGGCGGTTTTAGAGCCGATCCCAGAACCTTGGGAAGTGCCACGCTTTTCCGGCCGCACAGAGCCGCAGCGGCTGTTCTGGGATAGGTTCTTATTGATGCCGGCGCAGTCCGTGTTCGCGATCCATGCCGGAGAGCGAGCCGAATCGGCTCACGATTCAGAGTTCCCCCGGCCGCCCGGCCTGCATGGGCAATGCGGGCCTCAATGAAGCTCCCCTTCCTCGGTTTTCATTTCCTTGACCGCCATCCCCTCGGCCGATTAGACTCGTAGCGGTAACGGGAGCGATTGGTGCGTCCGAAAAGCCATCTAGCGAGGCCGGCCCTTGCACCACTTTTCTGAACGCGCAACCAACTCCCGGGCACTGGGGAACATTACGCATTTTTGCGGGGTGGGATGTCCGATGCACAATACGGCAAGAGGTCGACAGGTGGTTTTAGAGCCGATCCCAGAACCTTCGGAGGTGCCACGCTTCTCCGGCCGCACAGGGCTCCAACGGCAGTTCTGGGATAGGTTCTTAGCCCTGTACGGTTTGCTGGGGATCGCGATCGTGGGCGGGATGCTTGGCGCGACCGAGGCCGCCGCGCCGGGCAAGGCGAGCGCGGCGCGGGCAAGCGATCCGGCTTCGACCCAGACGCCCGTCGGCCCCGACGGAGTTGGGCTTCGACGAGATCGTCTTCGTCAAACGCAAGCCCTACTCGTCGGATCACTACTACACGGACATCAACAACGGCACCAGTCCCGACCGGTTCCTGCCCGACAACGGCATCTACATCTACAACCTCCGCACGCGGTCGGAGCGGCCCGTCGTCACGGCCGCCGACCTGCCCGGCGGCAAGGGCTTCATCGGCAAGATCAGCCTGTCGTTCGATGCCAAGAAGGTCCTCTTCGATTTCCGCCAGGATCCCGGCTCCGGCTTCCGCATCTGGGAAGTGAACATCGACGGCACGGGCTTGCGGCAGGTCTCGTTCCCGCCGGCGGACGAGGCGGAGAAGGCGGCGCGGTGGCACCCGGCGTGGCACACCGACGACATCCATCCCTGCTATCTGCCGGACGGCAAGATCATCTTCTCCTCGACCCGCTGCGAGCACACGGTTCTCTGCGGCGGTTCGGCGCACCTGGTGGCGCCGGGCCTGCACCGGATGGACGCCGACGGCACGCACGTCGAGCAGCTCACCCACAGCCCGGTCAGCGAGTTCTGCCCGGTGGTTCTCGACGACGGCCGGGTGATGTATCACCGCTGGGAATACATCGACAAGGGCGCCCGCGTCGCCAAGACCGATCTGGTCGATGAATCCCGACGGGACCCGGCCCCAGGAACTCTACGGCCTGGCCGACGACGACACGACCGTCTACATGTACCCGCAGCCGCTTCCCGGCAGCGATCATCGCTTCGTGTGCGTGGGCACGTGCCACTTTCCGCAAGGCGGCTGCCTGGGGGCGATCCTGCTGGTCGACTTCGGCAAGGGCGTCCGCGTGCGCGGTCCGGATCCGGACGAGCCGGACTACGTCCAGGCGACGACCGCTATCCGGTCGTCAACATCACGCCCGCACGTGTTCATCCAGCGCCGGACGGAGCCGGGCTGGCATTTCCTGACCGACAGACGGCAAGTACGTGCACGATCGGGAAGGCCAGCAGCGGGCACCTCTACACGCATCCCTATCCGGTCAGCGACCGCGAGTTCCTGGTCTCCTACAAGGTCAATGCCGCCGGACCATTACAAGGAGGTTGCCAACGCCTACGCGCTTGTACCTGATCGACACCGAGGGCCGCCATCGGCTGGTTCACGCCGATCCGAAGCTCTCCTGCTGGCATCCCCTGCCGCTGGTCGCGCGGCCCGTCCCGCCGCAGCGTGCAGCCGTCGCGCGATCCGCAAGTACGCCGCCAGCAACCAGGCCCTCTGCGTCGTGACCAACGTCTACCAGGGCATGGAGGGGGTCGAGCCGGGCGAGGTCAAATGGCTGCGCATCAACGAGGCGCTGCCGCGCTACTGGTCCACCGGCCGGCGCTGGGAGCCGTCGCTGAGCAGTTCCAGTTGGAAGGCCGCCCTGTGGCCGCGCGTGCAGTGGGGCGTCGTGCCCGTCGAAGAAGACGGCTCCGCCCACTTCGTGGTGCCGGCCAACCGCAGCATCTTCTTCCAGGCCCTGGACGAGAACTTCCGGGAACTCCAGCGCGAGCGGACCTACGTGAATTACGCGCCCGGCGAGGTCCGTTCCTGCACGGGCTGTCACGGGCAATCGCAACCGCACGGCGCTTCGGGCGGCTCCGCCACGCCGCTGGCGCTGACGCCGGGCGCCGAGCATGCCCCAGCCGCAGCCGTGCGATCTGGCGCGAGAACGGCGGCAGACGGCCGTGCCGGGCCAGGTCATTCACTACCCCACCGACATCCAGCCGATCTTCGACGCCAAGTGCGTCTCGTGCCACGGCGCGAACGATCCGGCCGGCGGGCTGCGGCTGACCGGCGAAGTCACCGCTCTTCTACAACACCTCCTACGAGGAACTTGCCCGCAAGGAACTGGCCGGTCCGATCATTCCCGAGTTCACCTCGTTTCTCCAGGGCGACCGGGGCAACTACAACGGCGCCTATCTGCCGCCCAGGCAGCCTGGGCTGCCCCACGAGCACGCTGATCGCCGTGCTGACCAACTCCGCGCATCCGAAGAACGCCAAGGACGACCACTCCAAGATGCTCACGGCAATGGAACTGATGATCCTGAGCCGCTGGGTGGACACCAACTACCAGTTCTACGGCAGCTACTTCGGCCGCCAGCATCCGCAATGGGTCAAGCGCGGATCCCGCCGTTCCCGCCTACGATCCGGCCGATTTCCGCCGCAAGGCGACCTTCGAGGAAGCCACGGTTTCCTGGCTCCGCCGTGGCACCGGTAGCGGGAGGCCGTAACCGTTCACGGCCCAGAGCAACGAAGCAGACAGGTCCATGTTTTCGGTCGGGCGGCTGTTGTGATGAGGGAGTCTTCGCGCCGAAGAATGGGCCAGTCCCCGGCTGGCCCGTGAACGGTTGCCCGGGGGCCTAGTGCCGCTTTCCGGAAAGATCTGCCTCTCCGTGGACTACGCTGGGAGCCGCCGGCTGGGATGCCGAAGGACGAGGGTCGAGCTCCGTGTCGTTGGGTAACTGCGGGCGGCCGAGTTCCGCACGGACGCGGTTGGCCTCGGCCGGCGAGAGATCGTAGACGTAGAAGGAATTTCCCGGCACCGCAATCGGAGTGAGGCGGCGGTAAAACGTCAGGGCATGCGCGGGCACATTGATGCTGTGCTCGCCCCGATGTACGGTCGCGGAGAGACCCGCCAGAAAACTCGTGCTGATGGCCTGGACACCCGCGACGGGTCCGTCCAGCGACGGCAGGTCGTAATCGATCCCGAGCATTTCCGGATCCATTTCGCCGATATAGGCTAGAGTGATCTTTCGGCCGGGAGCATTCTGCTTGAGCCAATCGGCCAAGGCCACCAACCCCTGTCCCCAGTCGATGTTGCTATCGGCCAAATGCTCATACCCGCGCCGCGGTCCCCCGGCCGCTTCATTGAAATAGGTGAGGTAATGGGGATGAACGCGCAAGGTACTGATCGCGTTGGAAACCAGCGCGAGGGCAATCAAAGCTCCGCACAACCGATGCTTTGAAGCCACGACTCGCCCTAGCCGGCCGGCGGACACGAAGAGGAAAGGCGCCATGGGCAGCACATAGCGGAGGTGTGAGTTGAGCCCGGTCTGCAAACTTGCGGAAACCAAAACCGCGATCACGGGCAGCGCGAGCATCGATTCGCTGACCGCATCCAAGCGGAATCCCCGTCGCAACGCCGCCGCGAGCAAGGCCCAGGAAACCAGAACGAGGGTTCCCAAGGGGGTTTTCACGAGCAAACCGTACAGGTAGTAATACCACCATCCTTCGCCGTGGCGCCATTCGCCGCGGAGGTACTTGTCGAAGCTTCGAGAGTCCACGTCGAACATCTGGTCGTCGAACCCGAGCAGATAATGTTCGGGCAGCGGTACGGGCAAACAATGGAGCAGCGTTCCGCGAAACCGGTTAACGCGGGGCGCCTTCGGTGCGGCCTCTGCCTCGCCGGTCTCTCTCGCCACGGAAAGAAGCTTGCTACGGAAGTCGAAATCCCCCAGCCGACCGCCACTTCCCTCGAACAAGTAGACCTCGTTGACGATGAACACGGCAGCAATCGCGACCAGTACCGCATGTCCGGCCGCGCGGCGTCCGTTCAACTGTTGCGGGGGAGGAACGTCGCGTCGCCGGGCACACAGCTTGACCAGCGCCGCCGCGGCCCAGGCCAGCGGCAGCACCGCGAGGGAGAATTTCGCCGCCTCAGCCAAACCCAAGAGCACGCCCGACAGGACTGCACCGCGCAGGGACGGCCGGGAGAGATATCGCCAGAAAACGTAACTGGCCAGCAACCCGAAAACGGTCGCGCCGAGATCCGGCGTCACGAGTCCGGCGTGGGCGAGAATGTTGGGACCGAAGGTCCAGAGGGCTAGAGTAACGAGCGCGCCCGAGCCGCCGAACAACTCGCGCGACCAGCGGAAGGCCAAGTAGCCACCGAGCACGGAGAGGGCCGCTACGACCAGGCGGCAGTGCGTGTAGACGGCCAAGTAGTGGTCCCGATTCATGTCCATGAACTCGCGAGCCAATCGCCATTCCGGCCCGCGGTTTCCCGGCGCATAGCGGTAGTTCGAGTAATCAATGGGCACCCTGCCGAGCACCGCGGGAAGTGCAAAGATAGTGCGCGCACCAGCGGCGGATTGTGGTGGTAGCCCCAGAACTCGCCGAGGTGCCAGTAGGACATGCCTACGGGAAGGTGCGCGAACTCGTCGAAGGTCACTGCGTTGCGCGGAATGCTCAAGGCCAAGAGCAAGGCATGCAGTGCCAGCAGGACCAAGGCGCAACGCCCGATCAGGACCGAGCCGGCCGCTGCCTGAAAACACAAGCCGAGCCGCGAAACACCTCTCGCGCCGGCGAGATCTCTGGGAGAGTCACCGCGGATCGCCTGACTGCCCTTCATCGCTCCAGCCGTTCCCTCCGAGCGCGCCACCATCGGCCGCAAAAATGCGACGCGATCACCATCAGGATCGCCAGGTTTCCGGCCACGAGGTAGGGCGTGCTCGCGCGGGGAGTCGTCCGCGCGCCATATTCCCGGCGTGCCTCCTCCACTACGTCGATCAACGTCGCGTCGTTGGACGGATAGTATCGATGGGAGACGCGCCGCACACTATCGGTCACCCATTCCCCCGGCCGCGGATTGAGCGTGAAAAGCGAGTCGGGCACGTTGTTGATCTCGAGTCCCAACAGTTCAAGGACGTTCTGCGTCTTTCCCAGGAATTTTCCGGTGCGGGGATCGGAGCGTTCGTGCGTGCTTACGATCCGGCGCGGCCAGTAGACCCCGGGCAGAACCTCGCGGTGGTCCTCGTAGTCGGTCGTGCACCGCAACGTGCCATCCCACGGACGATCTTGCCGATAGTAGATCAGGCAATGTCCCCGCGCAGGGTCGAGCCACAGCTCCCGCGATCCGTCCGTCTTCTTCATCACTATGCAGGCGACTTTCCCGCGCTTTTGCCGATCGGGAAGGACCTGCCAGGTTGCCGCGTCGAGGAAGTAGGGAAGGAAATACGTCTCGGTCGGGTTGGATTGGCACCAGGTCAGGTCCGATCCGGAGACCGGCCACAACATGGCATTGCGATAGGCATCCAACTCGCTCAAAGAAGATCGCTCGGGTCGGATCTGGAGGGTCGAACCCTCGCG
The DNA here is from genome assembly GCA_963736495.1 of Pirellulales bacterium. Taxonomy (GTDB): domain Bacteria; phylum Planctomycetota; class Planctomycetia; order Pirellulales; family Thermoguttaceae; genus CAVTPL01. The sequence goes on from CAVTPL010000007.1 coordinate 1,227,812, forward strand.
ACAGCGGTTTTCGGTTCCGGTGAAGACGGAAGTCGCGTTCTCCTTCGAGGGCCTTCCCTCAACGCTGATGCCGTTGGAGGAGAACTGCGAGTAGCACTTTGCTCCCTTGAATGCCACCGTGGCTTTGCTGTTGAGAGTGATGCCCTTGATCAGACCCGGCTCCACCAAGGCGCTATCGTACGTGAGCGCGGTCTGGTAGGAGATCCGCATCGATTGGATCGCGGCACGCTGCTTGACCACAAGCTGCTTGTACTCGTCGACGCCGATATTGGCCGGGGGCGCGCCGGCCGCCAGTGCCGAGGTGGCTAGGAATCCAAGGACGATCGCAACGACGGCCTCCACGGCATCGTGGGGCGCGCAGACACGAATCGGTTCATGGACGGCTCTCGCATGCTCACTTGACACCCGCTTAGTGGGGCACCGCCTTCGACGTCTCAGAGTTCAGGTGCAGCAACGCGCGGACCGCGTGGGTGGCGGGCAGCAATTCCGAGTTGAACAAGAAACGCGCGTCTGACCGAAGTCGGCCCTCCAAGTACTTTGCGGCGCGGACGAGGTTCTCGTCGGGCGGACGCAGATCCGGCGGCACAATCGCCATCCACTCCAGCATATGGCCCGTCACCCGGATCTTGTTTTTGTAGCGAGTGACGTCGTTTTCAGACGTTACCGGCTCGGCCGGAGCCATCGGCCGATACCAACCGGCCGCCCAAGACCCGTCGGAGTATTGCGATGCGACCAGACACCGCGAAATCTCGCGCAGGTACTCCTCGGCCCGCCGCCTCGTTTCCTCGCCGGCAAACTCGGGCGTTCGACGCGCGCGCATGCAGAACTTGGCAATCGCGTAAACGCGGTGTGTCCCCAGGCATGGACCACGGGACGGACCACGGTCCAGCAAGATTCCTATGGCGTCGTCGATCGTATGGGTTTCCCCGCGCAGGTTCTTCCACGACCGCTGATTCAGGTAATCGCAGTAGGCGATGAGCGTGAACTCCAATTCGCGCTCCGCGTGGAAACGCTGGAGCGAATCTTCGAGGATCGCCGCCAGCGGGTACTCCGTATTGGTGTTGGTGACTACCCTGTAATCCAAGCTGACCGCTAGCTCGCCGAGCACGGAAAGCACCTTGTCGACGTGGGTCATACCCTCCAACATGCTTTCGGTCGGCGACGCCGGACTGTCGGCCATTCTTCCGAACCGGGTGCGATAGCCGGCTCCATGCGGCGTGTCGACCAACAAGGGAATCCGCCGCCCGTGCTCCCGATACTCGCGGTCGTCCGTGAGGATCGCCAACGTACGTTCGTAGAACCCCTTGTCGGTGCAATCCGCCGTGTTCAGGGCAAGCGCGTGAAGCCGAAGCGCGTGAACGGCGACTGCCGCCTCGGCCATGTCCTTGGCAACGGACCAATCCGCGACTTCCTGAAGCATTTTGCAGCGGAACGCCGGATCGACCGTGAACCCTGTTACGGGAAACGTCTGCAATCGAACAGGAACGGCGTGCCAATCCTGAAGTGCCTTCTCCTCGCTTTCGGCAGGAGGCATTTCCGTGGGAGTGTCGCCGGCGCTTTGGCTTCGCCAGCAAACCAGGGCCACCGCGCTTCCGCACAGCAGCAATACGAAGAGGGCGAGAACCATGCGCGACGCAATCACGGATTACCTCGCGATTTGGCTGCATGCCAGAATGCCAGGGCACAGACCGGCAGAGAGAGCGCGATGGCGGCGGCGACAAGAACCGCCAAGGTTTTCGGGTCTCCTTGAACCTCCTCGTCCGCGAGCACAAAACCGGTGACCGTAGGGAGCAGATCCTGGAGTTGCTTGTGGCTGATCTCCGCCGTAGCGCCGTCGATGTATCGCACGAGAGCCTTGCCGTCCTTCAGCGGGTCGTCAACCTGCACCACGGTGACGAAGTGTCCGCTCCCCCCATAATCCAAAAGGTCGAGATGCAGGATGAAGGGGGGGGCGAGCTTACTGACGTCCTGGGGTGCCAAACGAAGCGGTTCCGCGCACACCCCGTGCCGCTGGGCCACCGTAGCCAGGTCCGCCAATGAACTTCCTCGCGTCGGGTCACAGGGCAATTCTGCGGCCAACGTCTGATAGTCGACGGAAACGCCGGACAATCGCAGGAATGCATACAGTGCATTCGTGCCGCACCGGCCGGGCCGCGCCCATTCGGGCACCACGACCTCGGGCGGCGTCGCGGAAAAAGCGGGTTGCGGGGTCAACGACACCACAGCGAACAGAACGACTGCCAGAGCGCACTTCCGTAACGCGCCCGCCAGTCCGACATGACAGGCTCGGCTAAGAGACTCCATTTCGTCACTCACGTTGTGCACCCAGTGCGGAGTAGAAAAGTTGTGCACCCACCGTGGAGTAGAAAAGCTGGTCCGGAACCGTCGGTTGCCCCCTGAAACCCCGGTCACCGAAGGCCATCAAGGCAGTTTTCCACTCGTTTCCAGGGTAAATCGTGGAGAGGATCGAGGGGCACACCCACGGCACCCGGCCCGAGACGGACCTGGTACCGCACGATCCTCTCCTGTTGGTCGGCCTCTTGCCCTGACATCACGGCAAGCTCCCGCGGCGCTCGGCCTACTCTACGCAGCACCTTAAGCGCAATGCACGTCGGTCTGGGCCGTTCCGCATTTCACCTCCTGTCCGTTGCAGGTCTTGGTGCCACACGCCTTGTCGGAATACGCGCGGGTGCCGGTGTACTTTGCCGACTTCAGAACACTCGAAGTGGTGGTCCCGCACGATCCGCCCCCACAACTGGAGTATGTGCTGCCCGAGCATGACTCGGAAGCCTTATCGTATTCCTGGTCACAACCGGTGCCAAACACGCCACAGAACCGGGCGGCCTGAGCCTGAGTGACGGGCTGCGCCGAATTGCCCCACAGGTCCGTACTACAAGCCAACGCGCAGACCAACGTCAGGGCAGAGATACTAGTAGTTGATCTACCGCTCAATGTCAGGTTTGGGTAGAATGGCCCTTGGAGGTTGTCGCGGTTTCAGTTTTCACCAGCGGGAGAAGGCAAGGATGCCAAATTTGTCAAAGAAATACAAGGTCGCTCTTTCTCCGGAGATTCGAGCGGAGTTAGAGGCGATCGCGCGGAAGACTTCTCTGGGCGTGGCGCAGGTGCGACGGGCGAAGATTCTTCTGATGGCCGATGAGGCCCATCCCGATGGGGGTTATCCCGACTGGCAGATTGCCGAAGAAGTCGGACTCTGCGAGCGGCAGGTGGTACGTATTCGTCAGAAGTTTGTGAAATCGGGCGTGCAGCCGACCCTCGCGCGGGCGACGCGTTGCGACGCGGGAACCCACCGCGTTCTCGACGGCAAGGCGGAAGCCCATCTGGTCACCATTGCCTGCAGCGCGCCCCTGAGGGCCGCGACCACTGGACGCTGCAAATGCTCTGCGACGAACTGAAGCGCCTGCATATCGTCAAATCGGTCTGTTGCGAGACCGTACGGCAGACGCTCAAAAAAACAGGCTGCAACCTTGGAAGACCGAACGCTTCTGCATCGCGGAAGCGGATCGACCGCGTTTCGTTGCGCGGATGGAAGAAGTCCTTGACGTCTACCAGGAAGCGTTCGACGACAAACACCCCCTGATCTGCATGGATGAGGCCTCGCGGCAAGTGCTCGAAGATGTGACGCCTCCCTTGCCCATGCGGCCCGGCACGCCCCGGCGAGTCGACGACAAGTACGAGCGGCACGAAGTCCGCTCGCTATTGTTGTTTTACAATCCCATCGCAGGCGGGAGGCGGGTGGGCTGCCGTGCCAGCCGCACGCGGTTGGATTGGGCGGAGGAGGTGCGGCAGTTGCTGGAGGTAGATTACCCCCAGGCCGATTTGGTGACGTTGGTCTGCGACAACCTCAATACGCACGACCTGGCGAGCCTGTACTTCGCCTTCGATGCCGAAACGGCCCACCGGCTCGCTCGTCGGTTACGCTTGGTCTACACACCCAAGAACGGCAGTTGGCTCAACATGGCGGAGATGGAATTGAGCTTGCTCTCGCGTCAATGTCTGGGGAACCGGCGATTTGCCACAACCAACGCCATGGACTCCGCCATCGCGGCCTGGCAGCAAGACCGCAATGACCAACGCTGCGGAACCAACTGGCGCTTCACTACCGCCGACGCGAGAATCAAGCTCCGATCCCTCTATCCTATACCTGACTCAGATCGGTAGACGCGGTACTAGCTACTCCACTGAGAACTCGGATGGATAAGCAGTTCATCTCGCGTACTCCCTTTGCAACGACCGTAGAGTTCGAACCCCAAGAAAAGGAATGCGCCGCCTATCCCGGTTCACAAGTCAATCGCCACGGGAAGCAGAAGACGGCCGGAGGACTGCAAGCGACCGCAAAGGCGACTTATTCCCATATGGCTGCTCAGAATACCCGATGCCAGGCGAAATACAATAGAACTGCAATCCTTTTTGATTACTCCCGTCGAGGGGGGGCGACTCGGGAGCGTTCGACCTCCCACTGCCTACAGATTTGGGCGACCTTCGCCCCCAATCCTCTGCGGCACGCGACGCGCGCCTTCGAACAAAGACGGCGAATCTGCGTCCTAACGGTGCCATCCCGAATCTGAAGACCTGCGCGCCGTCTTGCGGTCCGACCAGCCCGCCAAAAGGCAGCACAAAATGCGCCCCTGCACCTCACTCGGCTTCAATGCGCCGCGGATTGCCTTCCAGGCAGGGTGGGAAAGAAGTTGCAGGGGGTCGCTCGGCTCGCAGGGAATCACGGCTGAGGTATCCTGAATGCTCGTGAGTTCGGGAGACCTCCGTCCAGCGATTTCACGCAAGCAGGGTGTCTCTCCTATCCTTGAATTGCGATTGGAGGGCAAAAACGTGCGTGAGCCCTAAGAAAAGATGTCCCACAGGGGGAGGTGGAGCGGATGAGAGCCGATTTCCGGGCCGGACGAAGTCGAGCTGGCTGAACGAAGTCGAGCTCTGACTGCTGCCCTAGGGCTACATCGCTATCCGAGGACTGCGTTGCACTCCTCACCTCACTTTCCCATCTCCACTCGATTCTTACTCCAGTCCAGCGTGAGCGTCGCGGCGTCGCTCCGGAACGTCCATAGGTCCTTGTCCCGGCTTACCGACACCGCGCGCGGCGCCGCAGCGGCTTGGGACCACGTGAGCACAACCGCGTTGCGCCAGCGGTTTGCCTTTGTGACCAGTCGCACCGTGGGTATCCCAACCGCGTTGCCGCCATGTCTCCCCGCCAACGCAATACGCTCGGCACTCGCGCGCACGCCATCCACCGGGAGCGGCGCGATCCGCAGCACGGCTCGCTTCCCCCGCGCCACGAACGCATCTCCTTCGGGTACGGCCTCCTGCTCCGGATGGAACCGCAGTTCCAGCTCTCCGGGCTTGTCGCGCTCGATGTCGTCGGCGACGACGAGCAGGTTCGGTTTGACGAAGACCATGTGCCGCACGAATCGCTTCAATCCCAGTTCCGGTGCATAGGCCTCCGTGGCGTCCCCGATCAGATGGTCAAACTCCGCCGTGGAAATCGCGCGGAGGATCTTCGGCTTGGACTTGCGTGCCAGGGGCTCGGACCCGCGGAACCACTGCGAACCCTCGCCGAGTTGGCCGCGGCCGTCGACCAGGAGCGTGTTGTGCTGCCCCGTCCACTTGTCCTGGTAGCCGTCGTCGCGGATCAGCCACTGGCCGTTGCCGAAGAGCACGAAGTGGTTGGCGTCGGGATGCACGTGCCCGCTGCCGGGGTCGTAGGTGAATTCGTCCACTCCTTGGTGCCCCAGACAGGGCCCGCACTTCAGCACGGCGAGCGATTCGTCTCCCGACCAGTCGGATCGCGCCGCGACGATTCCCATGTCCTCGAAGTGCCGCAACGTGGGAAGCCCGGAGGGCGATTTTGCCTCGACGGTCGGGTCGTGCCACACCAGGTTCAACCACGACGCCCCGGCCGACGACACCTCCGCCGCGTCGATCTCGACGGCGAGCCACTGCGCGTGCCCGTCGCGAAAGCGCCGCGCCAGCGCGCGCATCAGATACTCGGGGCCGTACCAGTGCCCGCGTGGGCAGTCGGCAATGTCCACGATGCAATTGCTCCGCCGCCAGGCACGCCGGGGCAACGACAGGTAGAGTCCGTAGGCCGAGGTATTGCGCCACCAGGGGCTACTCTCGTAGAGGTCCACGCCGAGGAGCGTTTGGGCGGGGTCCATGAACTTGAGCATGTACTCCACGCCGTACTCCCAGTAGCCGACTCCTTCGTGACTCGCTCCGTCCGGCCCCAGCACGGCCATGGTTCTGCGGAACTTGTCCAGCGGCAAACCGATCCAGCACGCGGCGTCGTCGACTTCGTCGAACAGCGCCAACCCCGAGATCGCCATGCCGGCAATGTTCACCCAGAGGTGATTCTGCATGTAGGAGCGATGCCACCAGATCTTTTCCGTCGCCGCCGCATCGTGCATTGCCGAAGTCCGGCGGACGAGCGTTCGCCGAATCTCGTCGCGCGCGGCCGCGTCGAGATCGCGGTAGCACCAGTCGTAAACCAGGGCCAACCCAAGCAACTGGTGCCCGGCCGCCAGGTCCATGCCGTCGATTCGGCCCAAGCCCCAGGTCTTATAGCCGCACGATGCCAAGGCCCACTGCTGGGCCGCGGCGAGATACTTCCGTTCGCCGCTGAGCGACGTAGGCCATGGCCAGCACCGGCAAGGTGTTTCCCACCTCCCGCTGCCAGAGTTGCTCGTCGCCGCTGCGGCCGTCCTGCTCGCGATACGTCGGCGGGCCTCGCTTGACCGCCCGATCGGCCTCGTCGCGAACTTGCCGCCAAAGCCCCGCATGGCTCCCCCGGATCGCCTGCCGCAACTCCGCCACTTTGTGCTCGGTCAGATAGATCCGCGGATGGACCCCGCGGAGCTTCTCAAGCGGCGCGGGGATCGGCTTCAGACGGTAGCGATCGAGAACCGTCAGCCGCGAAATGGCTATGAGGCGGACGTCTCCCAACAGAGCATCGATCTCTGCCGGAGCCTCGGTCCCCTTTTCCAGGGCAAGCCAACAGCCGGTCGCCCCTTGCGGCGCCTGGAATTCTCCCACAAGCGTTTGCCATCGGCCGAGCGGGGGCTCGTAGGAGTTGGTGTGCGACTGGCCGAGCGACTTGTTCGCCGCGGCCGGGACGAACTCGCATTTCAGATAGGGCGGCGGAGCATTCCCGCCCAGCCGATCCACGCGTAATCGCACACTGACGCGGTAGAGCCTGCCCGGCTCGATCGGCACGCGCCCGGTGGCTGCGTAGTTCCACCCCTCCTCGATCCGCCCGTGGATGCGAACCGCGGCGCCTTGCGGCCCCTTCGCCAGGCACATCCAACGCCGGCTGGACCGAGATCGAATTGGCGCGCGCCTGCCACTGGAACGGGCCTGGGGACTGCCCGGTCTGTTTCTCTTCCCCAGGCGCGACCGCCGACAACAAGGCAAGGGCCGGAATCAACCAGAACGGATGCATGATTTCACCTCGAATCGTACTGGGCGCGGCACGCGCATCGCGTTGGGGTGCGCCGCCGTTCGGGAATCGGATCCCACCCGCGCGGTACGCGCACCGCGTGGGGATTCTCTTTCTCACCGTGTCGGTCGAAGACGCGCTGCCGCTAGCGCGGCGACCGGTATCGATCCGCGGTGAACGGCTACCGTTATAACCCCTGCCGCGTGCCGCCGCGACCTGGCGCCCCCGTCCACGATATTCCCGCCGTTGACGAAACAGGTCGGGGCCCTCGTTTTGTCGACTTTTCCCGGACCGGTGCGTCTGGGCTGCCGTGGCGCACGGGCGCAAAGAGCTTCCTTAAAGCAGTCTTCGTTGCCGCAGGAAGGGCATGACATTCCCCAATATACGATCCATTGAGTCAGCATCGGAGGGAGCGAAAAGTCCGAAAGTCCGCATCGCGTGGGACGCCAACCGACCCCACTCTCGGTACACCAAGCGATACACACCGCGAAGACAGAACACGGAAGGAAAAGAGTGCGTGGATTCTTTCTGCTCCCCGCCCCTCGAAGGGCGGACGACGACCTATACATTGCTGACGCGGTTGCTTTTCAATTGTCGGCGACCGCATCCCCTTGGCCTTGTCGCTCTATATCGCAGTCGTTCTGCCGCGCAAGGCATTCTCGGCATCCTGAGTCCGTTGAGTTGAGGAGTGAATCATGAACCGTGTGCACTTGCTCTGTGGTTTGGCCGTCTCGATCGCGATCGTCATGGGCAGCAGCGCCGTGGCAGCGGATCTCTCCGGCACGATTCGCGTGACGGGGGCCGACGCGATGGTTCCCTTGGTCACCAAGCTCGGCAGTGAGTTCCAGAAACTTCACCCCGGCGTCAAGTTCGAGATCACCGGCGGCGGAGCCGGCAAGGGAGTCAAGGACAGCCTCAGCGGCAAGGTGGAACTGGGCATGGTCTCGCGGGAACTCGAGCCCGATGAGGCCCAGCGCGGCAGTTGTGTGGCGATTGCCAAGGACTCGGTCTTCATGACCGCCAGTGCCGGCAATCCGGTTGCCAAGGAATTGGCCGCCAAGGGCATGTCGAAGAAGGTCTGCAAGGCCCTGTGGCTGGGCGGCCGCGCGATGACCTGGGGCGAGATCGTCGGCACCGACTGCAAAGACCCGGTTGCGGTGTACACGCGCGAGGACGCCTGCGGGGCTGCCGACACCTTCGCCAAGTTTCTCGGCGCCACCCAGGCCGACCTGAAGGGAACGGCAGTCAAGGGAGACAAGGGAGTGGCCGAGAGCGTGAAGAAGGACTCCAAGGCGATTGGATTCAACAATCTCCAAGCGGCATTCGATCTGGCGGCGGGCACTGCGACGCCGGGAATGCTCGTCTTGTCGATCGACGTGAACGACAACGGCAAGGTGGATCCCGAGGAGGACGTCTCGACCAAGGAGAAGGCGCTTACCGCCGTTTCCAAGGGCGTCTACCCCGCTCCCCCCGCCCGCTCGCTCTATCTGCTCACCAAGGGCAAGTTCAGCGGCGCCAGCAAGGAGTTCGTGGCCTGGGTTCTCAAGGATGGCCAGAAGGTCGTGGCCGAGGCGGGTTATCTTCCCCTGGAGCAGACGGCTTCGGGCCTGGCCTTGACCAGTCTCGACAAGTAAGTCCATGAAGAGCCTATCCGAGAACTACCGCAGCGGCCCGGCGCGGCCGAGCAATTTTGGGGCAGCAGGCGGTTCTCGGATAGGCACTATTGATGCCAGCGCAGTCAACGTTCGCAATCCATGCCGGATCGCGAGCCGAAACGGCTCACGATCCGGTGCCGCCCTGGCCGCCCGGCCTTCACTGGTAATGCGGGCCTCACTAAGACCGTCCACGCTTCGAGAGGAGTGGCATCCATGAGAACGACACTGACCCTCAAGGTCGCCGCGGCAGTCGCATGCCTCGTGCTGGTATCGGTCGCCACGGTCGTCACGACGCAAACCGTCATTGCGGTCCGACTCGCGCGGAGCGAGGCTTTCTCCAAGACCGAGGAGATGGCCCAGCGCAACGCGGAAACCGTCAAGTCGGATCTTCAAAAGGCCCTGGAAACGGCGAAGACGCTTCGCGGCTCGTTCGAGGGCATGAAGAAGAACAAGACCACCAGCAGGAAGATTTTCAACGAGATCCTGGCGAGTTCCCTGGAGACCTCGCCGGATCTTGCCGCGGTGTGGACCTGCTGGGAACCCAACGCCCTGGACGACAATGACGACGCCTATGCGGGCGCCGAAGGCCACGACAAGACGGGGCGATTCGTCCCCTGTTGGACGCGGGAAAACGGCAAAGCCGCCCTTCGGCCCCTGCAGCAATACGATACGCCGGGAGCCGGCGACTACTATCTGTTGGCGCGCGCCTCGGGCGAGGAAACCGTGGTGGAACCGCGCCTGGCCGGCTACGGAAAGGACCTGTGCGTCACCAGTCTCGTCGTGCCCATTCATCATGGAGGCAAGGTGGTCGGCGCCGTGGGCGTGGACGTGCCCCTCCAGCGCTTCCAGAGCCTCTGCGAAACGATTCGCCCCTATGAAACCGGTTGCACGCTCTTGGTGTCGAACCGCGGCCTGATCGCCGCCCACAGCGATGTGCGCGAGGTCGGGCGGAAGATCGGCGAGAATCCCGAGCACACCGAGCTCAAAGCCTCGATCGAACAGGGCGAGGCGAAGACCGTCTTCGACCGAGCGCTGGGCCAAGGGGCTCTCTCGCATTGCGTCTTCGTGCCGCTTTCGATCGGCGCCAGCAAGACGCCCTGGTCTCTGGCCACCGTGGCCCCCGTGCAGCAGATCGTCAGCAACGCGACGCGCATGGCCTGGTGGGCAGCGCTGGTGGGCGTGGCCGTGTGCGCCATTTCCACCTTCGTGGCCTGGTGGCTCGCCAGCCGGCTGGTGCGGCCGATCCGCGCCTGCATGGAAAGCGTTGCCGCCTTGGCCGGTCAGGACTTCGGCAAGAAGTGCCGCGTGCAAAGCCGCGACGAGCTCGGGCAGATGGCCGAGGCCATCAACCGCTCGATCGACGCCACGGAAAAGGCATTTCTCGACGTCAAGCAAGCCGCCCAACGCGAGGCGGATGCCACCGCCGAGAGAATCCAGGCCGAGCGCCGCCAGGCCGAAGAGGCCCGGTTGAAGCGCGAGGAACAGGAGGAGAACGACCGGCGGTTGGCCGCGGAGGAACGGAACCGGCGGGAAGAGCAGGAAAGAAAGGACCAGAAGCTGGCGGAAGAAGAGCGGCGACGCACCGAACTTCTCCGCGGCAAAGTGGCGCAACTCCTCGAGGTCGTCAACGCCGCCGCCCAAGGCGACTTGACGCGCCAGGTCACCGTCGAAGGCAATGAGGCCGTGGACGAACTGGCCGCCGGAATCGGGCGCATGCTCAGCAACCTGGCGCAAATGATCGGCCAGGTAACCGAGAGCGCGGAACCAATTCACCGAGGGCTCGCGCGTGATCGCGGAAAGTTCACAGAGCCTCGCCCAAGGAGCGCAGACGCAGAGCTCCAGCGTCGAACAGATGACCGCCTCCATCGAACAACTGACCCGCAGCGTGGCCGCAGTGAAAGCCAGTGCCGCGGATGCCGCACGCGTGGCCACCGAGGCCAACCAATTGGCGGAAAACGGTGGGACGGCGGTGAAGAAATCGATCGAGTCGATGGAGCAGATCCGCGCAAGCTCCCAGCAGATCAGCGAGATCATTCAGGTGATCTCGGAGATCGCCAGCCAAACGAACCTCTTGGCACTCAATGCCGCCATCGAGGCCGCACGTGCCGGCGAACACGGCATGGGCTTTGCCGTCGTCGCCGACGAGGTCCGCAAACTGGCCGAACGCTCGAACCAGGCCGCGCGCGAAATCTCCTCCCTCATCAAGGAGTCGACGAAGCGCGTCCAGGAAGGCGCTCAATTGAGCGATGAAACCGGCGAGTCTCTGCGTGCGATCATCAAGGCGGCCGAAGCCACGGCGGCCAAGATCGCCGACATCGCCACGGCGACGGTCCAGCAGGCCGTCAACGCCGAGGAGGTTTCCAACGCCATTCGCAGCGTCGCCCAGGTCACCGAGCAATCCGCCGCCGGCAGCGAGGAAATGGCCTCCGGCAGCGAGGAACTCGGGGCTCAAGCAAGCACCTTGCGGGACCTGGTAAGCCAATTCACCATTGCCACCACCGACCGGCAGCGAAGCCGCTGATCGGGCCGACCGCTGCACCTTGCGGCGGCAGTCGTGATTCATCCGCGACCACTTCACTCCGAGCCAGGCAGGGGCGCAGGCTCCTGCCTGGCTGCTTTTGCGCAAGTCCTGCCGGGCCTGTGCTTTCGGCAATGCCCGCGCGGAGGCGATTGGCCACGCTTATGCTCCCCGCCCGCCCCGTCCGTCGCCTTCCGCTTCTTGGAGCCGGCGCCAGAACCGCGTGCCGCCTCGAAATCATTCGGCCGCATAAGGCCGTTGCCGCAGTCTACGGATAGGCCCTTGGAGCCGGCGCCAGAACCGCGTGCCGCCTCAAAATCACTCGGCCGCATAGGGCCGTTGCGACAGTCTTCGGATAGGCCCTTGGAACCGGCGCCAGAACCGTGTGCCGCTCCTGAATTCTCCGGCCGCGGAGGACTGCCGTGGCGGTTTCAGGATCGGCTCTTCGCTTCCAGGTTGACCGCCGACGTAGCATTCCTTGGTGCGGAAATCGCGAAACCACGCTGCCCACGCCCAGGCCTTCGACTCGCCGTCTGGGGCCCGGTTTTCCAGGAACACTTCAGGAGCATTTCCATGTCTGCGATCCCCAAGATCCTCTCAGTCACGAGGTTCGTTGTATGCCTCCTGCTGGTCGGAGCGACTAGTGCATGGAGCCAGGACGAGCCGAACCGGAGACCCACGCGGTGCGACCGCACTTCGCAGGACGCGCCTTCGGGCGTTCGCGACCGCGATCGGCCCTCCGACGGCCAGCCCGAGGGCGGAGTGCTCGAAGGGGTCCCGCCGGCGCCGGAAGTTGTACCCGGCCGGCCCCCGTGGCGCGTTCGCCCCCCGCAAAGGCCTTGGCAGCTCGGCGTGTACGCGGTGAACACCAGCACTGGCGTGCGCGTCACGCGCGTCATCCCCGGCACCCCGGCCGCACGCGAGGGACTTGAACCCGGCGACGTCATTCTCACCGTCGACGGATACCAGATCGGCTTTGTCAACGGCCGGCTCTATCCCCTGGGCGAAGAGCTTGCGCGCCGTGCCGGCCCGCGGGGACACGTGACCCTGCTCGTGCAGAATGTCCGCAATCGCACGCTCTTGAACATGGAAGTCAGTTTCCTCCGCGATCGCGAAGGTCCCTGGATGCCGGGCCCACGCGAAGCCCAGCCGGGATCCGCTCCCAAGGCAGAAGAACCCTCCCGCCCGCGCGGCGAGCCCCGCGACGAGCCGGCCGAACTCGGTTCACCCTACTGAAACCGCGGCCGCGCGCGACTCTTCGCCGGCAAGCCGGCTATCGACCCGCCGAAACCGTCACGCGGTAGACGCACCGTTGCCGATAGACCTCGCCCGGGCGCACGATGATCGACGGGAATTCCGGCCGATTGACCGAGTCGGGCAGGTGGGCGGTTTCCAGGCAGATGCCGGCGTGTTTGCCGTAGGTCTGCGCCCCCCTTGCCGCGTAGCGGTGGGTCGAGAGCATTGGCGGTATAGATTACCAGCGCCGGTTGCGTCGAGAGCACCTCGAGCACACGTCCCGTCGTCGGCTCGCGGAGCGTGGCCACGGGCACGAGCGCTCCGTCCGCAGCCCCGCCCCGATCCACGACATAGCTGGCGTCGTATCCGCGTGCCACGGGACTACCGGGCCGCACGCTGCGCCCTGATTGCCCTCGGCGTGCGGAAGTCGTAGGGCGTCGACTCTACCGGTGCGATCGTACCCGCGGGAACGCCGTGCGCATCCAGCGGCGTGTAGTGCGAGGCCGCCAACCGCAGTTCGTGCCCCATCACGTCGCCCTTCGCGTGCCCGGCCAGGTTGAAGTAACTGTGGTGGGTGAAATTGATCGGCGTGGGGCGATCCGCCGTGGCCTCGTAGCGGATGTCGAGCCGTCCCTCCGGGTCGAGTTGGTAGGACACGCTCGCCTTCAACCGGCCCGGATATCCCTGGTCCCCGTCGGGGCGCGTGACCGAGAATCGCACCGCGGGATTGCCGTCGACTTCCCTCGCCGCGGCCGTCCAGACCACGCGGCTCAATCCGCGCGGCCCGCCGTGAAGGTGGTGCGGGGGCGCGTTGGCGCTCCAACACGTAGGTCCGCCCGTCCAGGACAAACCGTCCCTCGGTGATGCGGAAGGCGACGTGCCCGACCGTGGCGCCGAAGTACGGATTGTCGCGGCCTTCGTAGCCGGCGAGCGAGTCGAACCCCAGCACTACGTCGTCGCTCCGGCCCCGGGCGTCGGAAGCCCACAGTTCGGTGAGCGCCGCGCCGTAGGTGATGAGCCGCGCGGTCACGCCCGCGTTGCGGAGCGTGTAGCGGTCGACCGCTTCACCGTCGACCGTGGAACCGAAGCGGTCGACCTCGATTTTCCCCGGGGGCTTTGCGGGTGCCATGGTTTCGCCCTTTGTTGCCGTGGCTTGCAGAGCAAGGGCGATCGAGATGCCCCAAGCCGTCACTCTGTGCAGGACGCGAACGAGTGTCATCCAAGCCTTCTCCCAAGCTTTTGCCACTGTAATCGAACCGCAGTCCACCGCCAACCCTGCCCCCCCCGGCAGCCGCTCCCGGGCCGCTCGGACCCTTCGGACCCTTGCCCCGAGCCTGCTATAATGGGTGTCATGGATCCCTTGGATGTCCTCACGCCCCTCACGACCGTTGCCCACAACTCGCTGCGGCGCGAAGTCATGCGGCGAGTGCTGCACGCCATCTTCGCCGGCCGTCTGCCGGCGGGCACGCGGCTTCTGGTCGCCAAGGTGGCCAGACGCCTGGGAACCAGTTCCACTCCCGTGCGCGAGGCCCTTCTCGAACTCGACTCGGTAGGCGCCGTCGAGGCGGTCCACAATCGCGGGGCCGTAGTTGCAGCGTTCGGCGCCGAGCAACTGCGGCAGATCTACCACGTGCGGCGGATTTTGGAAACCGAAGCCACGCGCTGCGCCTGCCCCCAACTCGACCCTGCGGCCGTGGCCCGCCTCCATGAGGAAACGCGCGCCCTGGTGCTCGAGGCAGACATGGCTGGATGGCTGGAACGCTCGCTCGGCGTCGACCTGCGGTTCCATCAATTGATCGCCGGGCATTGCGGCAATGCCCGGCTCTCGCGCGAACTGCACCGCTACGACCTGTTGGCCGAGATCCTTCGGCAGATCATCGGCAACGATTGTGCCGCGCAGCGGCAAGCGATGGGGGAGCACCTCGAGATCCTCGATGCCTTGGTCCACGGCCGCGCCGACGAATCCGCCGCCGCCATGGCCCGCCACATCGAAAGCGCCGCACAGACCGCGGAGATGGTGATGTTCGGCGCCCGGGGGGGCGCCTCGACCGTAACCGAGGGACGCTCCGCCTAGTGCCGCCCCCGTGCCTTCGAGTGCCGGGTGCGCGCAGCGGTCCAATCATCCAGGGCCGTGCGCACGAATCGACGAGCGGTCTGGTAACCGTTCACGGTTACAGCGGTCTGCGGCAATCCAGAGCGCGGGCAGTTCGCTCAGGCCGTGAGCATGCGGTAAGCCGCGTACACGATCACGAGGACCATGAACACGATCCAGACGATGATCAGCTTCCGTTTCAGCGGACTCATGCCGCTTGGGCCGTCCGCCTCGGATTCGTCGTCGCGCGCCGCTTTTGTGCCCGAGGGCCGGGGCAATTTGCCCCGCGCGGCCACCGCGTCGCGCGAGTAGTACTTGGCCACCAGGGCGTGGATCGCCGCCGGAGTACAGAGCACCGGCCGCACCGGCATCTCAAACCGCAGGCGAAGATCGTCCTCGACGTTGGGCACCAAGGCGTTGGGCGAAGCCACCAGCAGCGTGCCGTCGTCGACGATCACGGGCACGCAGAGGTTTTCTCGCGCCGTGGCGCCGGCACCTTGGGAACCAGCGACTCGTCGATGGGAATGTCGGTCAGGTCGATGTAGGGCAGCCCGATCGAATCCGCGTAGGCCTGCATCACGACCTCGGGAGTGACCACGCCCTTCGGGCAGAGTTGCTGGAGAATCGCGTCGCGGATGGGCAGTCCCACGGCGTTGCCGAAGTCGCGAACTTTGCTCAACTGTTCGGGCGTGATCGCCTTGGCCGCCAACAGCGTCTGCTCGAGCGTGGGGCGTTTTCCCTCTTCCCGCTTGACGCGTCCCATGGTCGCGTCGTACTCCGCCTTGCGCTGCTGGTCGGTGAGGCAGAGCATGGCCCGCGACAACTCGTTCAACAGCGCCTGCGATTGCGGCCCGTAATCTCCGGTTCCATACTTGCGGACGTGGGCATTGAGTTGCCGATAGCTCTTGCGGATCTTCTCGGTGTCGTCCTCGAATCGCTTCAGCTTCAACAGCGTGTAGTGATCGAGCGGTCGCGCGGGATCGGTGATTCCCAGCCAGTCGCGATAGACGTCGATTTGCTTCTTGGCTTGCGATTTGGCCATTGGGGGCGATCCTCCCTGGTTCCGTGGGCCGCTCGGGACCGTGTTCCGGCAGAGCTTCGACGCCGAGCCCGCCGCCGCGCGGCTGATGCTCCCGGGGCGGCCGCGAGCGGCCGCGCGGGCATTCTGCCGACGATTGTAAGGGAAACGCCGATCGGAGAGAAGCGGCACCCGGCCCGCGCCGCTTGGGCCCAAAGAAGCAAGCCGCCGCCCATCCTGGGACGGACCATCCCGCCCACCGCAGCCTTCCGCGGGCAGGGGCGCCCGGTTTAATCCACGCGGTACTCGGCCGCCAAGTGCGAGTAGGCGTCCACCTGTTCGTCCGACAGGCCGCTGCGACGCTCGATCTCGATCGTCGCTTCCTTGCCGTGCGTCTTGTCCTGCGCCTTGACGTAGATCCGGCCGCCGATGTTGAACGCGTAGGTGACTTCGACGGGCGAGCCCTTGGGCAGCCCGTCGGGCAGTTCGGTGATCCGGCACTTGCCCAAGAGCGAGCAGGCCGATCGGATCCGGCGCGTCGCCTTCCATCACCTGGACGGTCACGCGGGCCTGGTTGTCGGCGTTGGTGCAAAAGATCTGCTTGGCCTCGATCGGCAGCCGGGAGTTGCGGGGAATCATGACGTGGTTGATCGTCGTCCCGTCCGCGGATCCTTGACCACGATGCCCAGCCCGTGCGAGTTGACGTTCTCCTGCTGGATGCTGGCGAGCATCTTGCGGATCTTGTCGGCCATCTCGGTGCCGCCGGGGCGGTGCTGGGCCTCGAGGATCGCGGCGTGGATCGCCGCCCCCTGGGCCACGGCGGTATACGGCGAAATGCCGGTGTACGGTTCGCGTCCGGTCACGTCCTTGATCATCCGCCGCACCGCCGGCATGAGCGTCGAGCCGCCCACCAGCACGATCGCGTCGAGTTCCTCGACGGTCGACCTTGGCCTGCTCGAGCACCAGAAGCAGCGTGTCGGCGGTGCGCTGCAAGCAGATCGGCGGTGAGCGACTCGAACTTCTCCCGCGTGATCGGCACGGTGATCGTCTTGCCGTTGTGGCGGCAGGTGATCGTGGTTTCGGTCTTCGCGGAGAGGTCGATCTTGGCCACGTCGCACTCGTTGCGGAGGATCTGCATGGTCTGCGCCGAGTCGCGCGGATCCTCGCGGTACTTCGACTTGAACTCGTCGGCCACGTAGTCGGCCAGCCGGTCGTTCCAGTCGACGCCGCCCAAGCTGCACGTCGCCGTCGGTGGCCAGCACCTGGAAGTGGGTGGGCGTGTAGCGGACCACGGTGACGTCGAACGTGCCGCCGCCCAGATCGTAGACCATCGCCTTGCGGTGGCTGCTGGGCTTCCTTGCCGGTCGCCCCCAGCTCGCCGCGCTGCCAGGCATAGGTCAGCGTGGCGGCGGTGGGCTCGTTCATGATGTCGATCACGTTGAAGCCCGGCGATCCGGCCGGCGTCTTCGGTGGCCTTGCGGCGCGCGTCGTTGAAGTAGTAGGGAACGGTGATCACCGCGTTGCCGATCGGTGCCGATCCGCTTCTCCGCGTCCTGCCGGAGCTTCTTGAGGATCAGCGCCGGAAAGGAACTCGGGCGTGATCGGCCGGCCGTCGAAGAGCCGCTTGTACTCGACGTCGCCCATGTGCCGCTTGATGCGCTCGACGACGTTCTCGGGGTCTTCCATCGCGGCCCGGGCGCGGTTCGGGCCGACGATCACGTGGCCCCGCTCCGTCAGCAGGATCAGGCTCGCGGTCTCCACGTCGTCGTCTTCGTTGGGAATCGCGACCGGATTGCCGTTCTGGTCCAACTGCGCGAGGGTGGAGAAGGTGGTCCCGAGATCGATCCCAACCGTTTGGCCTGCTTCAAAGTGCATGGTTCCCGTTCCCGCCGAATTGGACTGTGCTATCAAGGGCGTCATTCGGATCGCGAACGCACGGTCTGCCGGAATGCCTCCCAGGGCTGACGCCGCCATCGGCCCTTACTCCTCGATCACTTTCTTGACGAGTTGCACGAAATGCGGCGTCTTCTGCGCTTCGGTCAACTCCTCGGCCTTCTTCACCGCCTCCGTCCGCTGGCTGTATTCGAACTGCGCACACCTGGTTGAGCGTCTGGCTGAAGACGCCCCAAAAGGCCTTCAACCGGACTTCCTTGCGACCTTGGCTCGCGTTTTTCGCCGCGCGGGCTTCTTCGACGCCTTCTCGACCACTTCTTCTTCCTCTTCCGCTTCCGCTTCCTCCTCGACCTCAACTGCCTCCTCGGCGGATTCCGCAACGCGCTCCGCGGCGTCCGCCTCTTCTCGCAACTCCCTTCGATTGAGAATTCTACGTGCCATGCTTTCCCCTCGGAAGAGTAGGTTGACCGAATCCACTCGGTGCACGCCGAGCCAACAGATCCTCTGTCCCGGGCATTCCCGCCCGGCACACCCCATAATAACCCATCCCCACTCCTGCCGCCAGTAGGAACTGGGCGGAAGACACGAAGCGGGAAGCCTGTGCGGTCTGGGGAAAACAGGGGCCGTCGCAGCGTTTCGCGTCTCGGCGAACCTCCCCCGCACCTGCCCTCGCACCCGCCCCCCGCTCACCTCCCGCGCTGGCCACCTCCCGAGTCCAAATACCGCTGGCGCATCGCCGCGTGGTCTGCCGCCGAAGGTTCCTTGCCGCTCGCCGAACGGCCCGTGGTCTCCAGGTAGATCTGCTCGATGAGGGTACGGCACCACCCGCAACCCGTCCCCGCGCGAAAACACTCGCTGAGCTGCGCCGCGCGGAGCGGGCGATGTTGGCGAATGTAGTTCACCAGCTTCCGCCGAGTGACGTGAAAGCAGAGACAGATTTCGTCGTCGGGACCCATCGGCAAGTTACCCGGGGAGCAAGAACCTTCAGAGCCGATCCGAAAACCCCTCACCCCCGCCCCCTCTCCCCGCGAGCGGGGCGAGGGGAGAAGGTTCTGCGATTCTCCGGCCGCACAGGGCTCCAGCGGCAGTTCTGGGATCGCTTCTCAGGCGCAGAGTCACCGCGGCGGCCCTCTACGGCCGGAAAGTCTCCGGGCCGTTTTCCTCGGTCGCCGTAGCCAAGCAGAGGGCAATGCGGCAGGCCTGGCGGAAACGGACCAGGTCGAGCCGCTCGTCCGTGGTGTGGGCGTTGGCCATGCCCGCCCCCAACGTCACCGTGGGAATGCCCCGCGCGGTCATCCAGTTTGCGTCCAAGCCGCCGTTGCTGATGGCAAACTTGGGCTGGCCGCCCACCGTGGCGCACCGCCGACTGAGCGGCGAGCACCGCGGAGGCGTCCTCCGGAAGACGAAAGGCCTCGTAGTCCAGATGCCCGTCGATCTGTACTTCGCCGGTGGTTCCGTGAACGCTCCGCACCGAGCGGGCCGCATCGTGAAACGCCTTTTCGAACGCGGCCACAATTTGCTGGCGGAAGCCCGGATCGTGGCTTCGCGCCTCGGCGCGCAATTCGACCTCGGGCGTGACCACGTTGGTCGCCTCCCCGCCGCGAATCACGCCCACGTTGCTCGTCCCGCTGCGTTTCCCCTTCTCCACGCGCCCATGCCAACCCTCGCGGTGCAATTGGGCGATCGCCAGCCCGGCGATGGCTATGGCACTGACGCCCCTCTCCGGCGCCACTCCCGCGTGACTTGCCTGTCCACGAACGTGGATTGCCATGCGGTAGCCGCCCGTGGCGCCGATGGTCACGTCGTCGGGAGACGCACCGTCGAAGTTGAAGGCCAGCCGCGGCCGTTGCAGCAGACTCAACCGCGCGTGCCGCGCACCGTAAAGCCCCACCTCCTCCTGGACCGTCCAGAGGAACGTGAGCGGTGGGTGCGGCAATCGGTGACGAAGAATCTCCAGCGCCGCGACGAGAATCGCCGTTGCGCCCGAGCGATCGTCGGCCCCCAGGGCCGTGTCGGCGTCCGCCGGAATCACCCAGTCGCCTTGCACCTCCGGCTCCGCACCCACACACAGCGGCACGGTGTCCATGTGGGCCATCAGCAAGCGGCGCGGGCCGGGCCGCGTACCCGGCAGGCGGAGCACGAGGTTGCCGACCTCGCCGCCATAAGGGCTTTGGCGGTGCGCGTCGTCGTGCTCCATGCCGTCGTCCGGCGCCCCTGCACGGCGGAGCTGACGAAGGATGAACTCGGCCACGCGCCGCTCCTGGCTGCTGCGACCGGGGACTGCCAGCATCTGCAGAACCAGTTCCTGCGCTCGCCGCAGGTCCGGCTCCGGCGGGGCCGGGCGTGTGCCCCTGCCGCCATCGGCAGGGGAGAGGGGAGATGCGGTGCTCCGCTTCGCGCGCTTCTTCATGGCAGCCTCTTGCGTCAATTCCGTTTCGACCGGCGGCACCCGGCGGGTTCTCGCAGCCCGGCAACCCCTATTGTCGAATTGCGCCCCGGGGAAGTCAATTCACCGCCCCCGGCCGCGTGGGCAGGCGGCCCGGATTCTCGAAGGCGACGGGATGATGCGCGGCCCGCGCGCGTTGGCCGTTTCTCGCCCGCCGTTGGCGAGCGGCATCCGCCCCGCTCGACCCTTCGATCCCGATTCTTCGCGCCGCGGCGCGTTTTCCCTCTCGGCTCCGGCGATCTACAATGACTATAGTCGTCCGTCGCTTTCGGAACCACCTGGCATGTTGCACCTGCTCGACCAATCCCCCGATCAACTGCGAAGCTGGCTGACCCAGAGCGGGTTGCCGGGCTACCGTGCCGCACAGGTGCAGCGCTGGCTGTACGAGGCGACCGTCGACGGCTTCGACGAGATGACCGACCTTTCCCGCCCGCTGCGTGCGCGATTGGCCGAGGAGTTCTGCATCTGGACGGCGCACGCCGCCGTGCTGCACAAGAAATCCGACGACGGAACGGAAAAACTGCTCCTCCAACTGGCCGACGGCCACCGCATCGAGTGCGTGCTCTTGCGCGACGACAAGGACCACCGCACCGCCTGCATCAGCACCCAGGTGGGCTGCGCCATGGGCTGCGTGTTCTGCGCCAGCGGATTGGACGGCGTCGAGCGCAACCTCACGACCGGCGAGATCCTCGAAGAGTTGCTGCGACTCAAACGGCTTCTGCCGGTCGGAGAACGGCTCAGCCACGTCGTCGTCATGGGAATGGGCGAACCGCTGTCGAATCTCGACAGCCTCATGCCGGCGTTGGCCATGGCATCGCAGCCCGACGGACTGGGGATCAGTGCGCGGCGGATCACGATCTCCACGGTGGGCATTCCCAAGGGAATTTGCCGTTTGGCGGAGATGCAGTGCCAGTATCACCTCGCCCTGTCGCTGCATGCGCCCGACGATGAGCTCCGCAACCGCCTCGTGCCCACGAACCGCAAGATCGGCCTGGAGGCGATCCTCGGGGCGACCGATGAATACTTCGCGAAGACCGGGCGGCGCGTGATGTTCGAATACGTGCTCTTGGCGGGGGTGAACGACCAGCCGCAGCAGGCAACCGCGCTGGCCAACCTGCTCCGCGGCCGACCCGCCCTGGTGAATCTCATTCCCTACAACCCGGTCGAGGGTTTGCCCTACGCCACACCCAAGGCTGCGGTCGCTGCACGGTTCGTCGAGACGCTCAAACGCAGCGGCCTGGAAGTGGCAATGCGATGGCGCAAGGGAGATCGCATCGACGCCGCCTGCGGCCAATTGCGCCGCAGCCAGGCCTGAGCGGCACCTGCCTGGCTACGCTTTCGCTCGGCGGCTGAGTTCCGGTGCGGGCTCTGAAGGAAGACGGTCCGGTAACGGAAAGTCCTCGTGATCGGCGGGCATGGGATACCCGGCGACGCTCTCATACCGAGTGGTCGGCGGTCGGGTCGTATAGGGGATGAATGCAGGGATCGACTGAGTTTGCTTGCCAACTTGAGTGATCAAGCGATTGCCCTGCTTCAGCTCACCGAGGTAGTGGCCGTCGATCCCGTAGATCACATCGCGCCGGGCCTTTCCGACATGCCTTCCGTCGTAGGTCCAGAGATTCTCCCCCTCGAGATATCCGAAGAAGATTCCTCCCCACGTCCAAACACGTTTCATTTCCGTACTCCCGCCTTGATCGATTTCTTGCTCGTCATGCCATTTTCCCGGCCGGAGGGGTGCGACCCGCGGGACGTGAAATCCGTCGAGAGACCATCACGGCAGCGGCAGCCAGACTGGGCGTCCACTGCGCGGCAGAGAGGCAAGTCGATCGGCCCAATAGGCAACTAGTTCTGCACGGACGGCTTCGCGTAGCTGTTTGGCGTCTTCCGGAACACCGGCGGCCGTGGCGACGACCCAGGGAATGTCGATCTCCGCGTCCCAAAGCGCCCAGTACAGAAACGTCTCACTCCCCATCCAGACGCGCTCCGTCTCCGACCAAAGCGCGCTGCCGGCCTTGGCGCGGCAGTCAAAATCAAAGAACACCTGAACGGCAAACCGGACAGCCCTCTTCAGAGGCAAACCGCAGGAATGGCGCCGGACCGATCGCTGGCGAGTGGAAGGAGCGTGGCCTGGCCGTGAAGCGGTCAAAGTAGTGCCCATGCGGTTTTCCTTTGCTTCTCGGGGCGAGCGTTCCCTTATTGCCCATCGGCGGGATGATCGTCTCTGGTGAGAACTTCAACGTGGTCTGCGTGTTGTTTCCTTTGCTCGCGGCGAGATTTCTTGTCCACCGCCTTCTGCTTCTTCTGGATTTCTCGCTGACGTTTGGCGTGGGTGTTCTTGTCTCTGGCCATGAATCCTCCCTGGGGGTTTGGTGCGCTTGCCGAGAAAAAAGTCGCTCGCCCTTCCCTCATCGCAAAGAAGGAGAAATCGGGGACCCGACCGCAAACGCAGGCACCTGGCGCGAGAGCACGCCGAGAGAGGCAAGCGGATCAGCCGCGATCGGAGATACACTCGCGGCAGGTCGCACTGAGCGACTCGAAGCGAAGGAGTGGAGAAAACCGTGCGATCTCTCGCTCCCGCGACGAGGATTATAGCACAAAGGGGGCACGAGGGGAACCGCTTCGGAGGATCTGCGGCGGTTTTTCCTGGCTTCGGGCGATCCTTCCATTGGCTTTCTCCGCCCAACGTGCTATAAATACATGGATTCAATCCTCTCGGCAACGGCCATTGGATTACTGCCAGGTACCAATGGCTTTCCGACAACGCAGTCCGCGTTGTCGCATCTGGTCCTGGGACTCTCCCAAGAGACCTCGCATGAATTTCCAAGAGTTGGGGCTTTCCGAGCCCCTGTTGCGCGCCGTAGTCTCGCAAGGCTACGACACCCCCACCCCCATCCAAGCGCAGGCCATTCCGTCGGTGATCGCGGGCCGCGACCTGCTCGGCTGCGCGCAGACGGGCACCGGCAAAACGGCGGCCTTCGCCCTGCCGATCCTTCATCGCCTTTTAGAGTCGATCCCAGAATCTTTGGACGTGCCGCGATTCTCGGGCCGCACCGGGCCGCAGCGGCAGCCCCGGGATAAGTTCGTAGCGTCGCAAACCCCGCGAGGCCGCCGCCGACCGCTGCGCGTCCTGGTGCTTGCTCCCACGCGCGAATTGGCCTCGCAGATCGGCGAGAGCTTCCAGACGTTCAGTGTGCATACCGGCTTGCGATCCGCCGTGATCTATGGCGGCGTCGGCCAGGCTCCGCAGACGCGCGCCCTGGGGCAAGGCGTCGAGATCCTCATCGCCACGCCGGGCCGGCTGTTGGACCTGATGGGCCAAGGATTCGTCGACCTCCGCTGCGTGGAAATCTTCGTTCTCGACGAAGCCGACCGCATGCTCGATATGGGTTTCGTGCCCGACGTTCGCCGCGTCATCTCCGCGCTGCCTCGCCGCCGGCAGACGCTCCTCTTCTCGGCGACCATGCCCACCGCCGATCGCGCACCTTGCCGAAGCGATCCTCGGGATCCCCTTCACGTGCGCATTGCCCCGGTGAAGGCCACCACGGAACTGATCGACCAGTCGGTCTATCACGTGCCGCGGCCGAACAAGCCGCGATTGCTGGCCCGCTTCCTCGCCCAGAAAGCGGTGACGCGCGCGTTGGTCTTCACGCGCACCAAACACGGAGCCGATCGCGTGGTGCAGCAACTCGGCCGATCGGGGATTCGCGCCGACGCCATTCACGGAAACAAGAGCCAGGCGGCGCAGCGGCGCTCGCTGGAGGACTTCACGCACTAGCCGCACCTCGGTCCTCGTGGCCACCGACATTGCCGCTCGTGGAATCGACGTCGAGGGCATGTCCCACGTCGTGAACTACGATCTTCCCCACGAGCCGGAGACCTACATCCACCGCATCGGCCGCACCGGACGCGCCGGCGCGTCGGGCATCGCAGTCTCCTTCTGCGATCCTCAGGAACGAAAGTTCCTCGTGGCCATCGAGCGGCTGGTCCGGCACAGCTTGAAGGTCCAAGCCCTCAAAGCCTGATCGCCGAGTCGAAACCGACTGCATCCCATCGGTCCGACGAACCGCTGAGCCCAACTGCCCCGGCTCGCGCCCGGTAGCCCTCGCCGGTCGCACGGCGCGTCGGTAAGCGTTCACACCCCGGGATAGCCACGCTGAGCGGCTGCGTTTTCCGCGCGCTCGTGGGGTAATGGGCAAGCATTTTGAAGCGGCGAGACGCCGCTTCTACGAGTTTGCCCTGTGAACGGTTACGCGCGCCGGTCGCGCGGTGCGCGGCTACGTTGGGCCGCGCGTTGACTCGGCCCCGGCAAGGGCGGATACTGGTGCCGCCGGTTGATCGCCACGCGGTGTTGTCTGTGCAGGGGTGCGGCCATGAACGATCGCGGGACCGTCCGAAGACCGATTGTTTTCGCTCGTTTGCGGCGACCATGGCTTTATGGTCTCGCCGCACTCGTTCTCACGTTCTCCGCCCGCGGCACGTCCGACGCGGCGCAGCGCGCAGCAGAGAAGGCGCCCTCGCCCGAGAAGCCCAACGTCGTCTTCTTCCTCGCCGACGACCTCGGCCAGCGCGACCTCGGCTGCTACGGCAGCACGTTCTACGAGACGCCGAACCTCGACCGCCTGGCGCCGCGACGGCGCGCGGTTCACCGACGCCTACGCCGCCTGTCCGGTGTGCTCGCCCACGCGCGCCAGCATCATGACCGGCCAGTTGGCCGCAGCGGACCGGCATCACCGACTACATCGGCGCCGCCGCGCCCGCAGATGTGGACGCGCAACACGCAAGCTGCTGCCCGCGCCCTACCGCGGATCGCCTGGCGCTGGAGGAGGTCACGCTGGCCGAGGCGATGAAGGCCGCCGGCTACGCCACGTTCTTCGCCGGCAAGTGGCACCTCGGCCCGGAAGGCTGCTGGCCGGAGAACCAGGGCTTCGACATCAACATGGGCGGCATCGACCGGGGCGGCCCCTACGGCGGCAAGCAGTACTTCTCGCCCTACGGCAACCCGCGCCTCGCGGACGGCCCGCCCGGCGAGCACCTGCCCGACCGCCTGGCGACCGAGACGGCGAAGTTCATCGAGGCCAACACGGACCGGCCGTTCTTCGCCTACCTCTCCTTCTACTCGGTCCACACGCCGCTGATGGCCCGCGAGGACCTGCAGGCAGAAGTACGAGGAGAAGCGCGCAGCGGCTCGGGCTCGAAGCCCAGCTGGGGCCGCGAAGGCGAGCGCGACGTGCGCCTGGTGCAGGAACACGCCGTCTACGCCGGCATGGTCGAGGCCATGGACCTGGCCGTCGGCAAGGTGCTGGCCAAGCTCGACGAACTCGGCCTGCGCGACAACACGCATCGTCATCTTCACCTCCGACAACGGCGGCCTCTCGACCAGCGAAGGCTGGCCGACCTCGAACCTGCCGCTGCGCGGCGGCAAAGGCTGGCTCTACGAAGGCGGCATCCGCGAGCCGCTGCTCGTGCGCTGGCCCGGCACGGTGAAGCGCCGGCGTCGGTGATCGACACGCCCGTGTCGCAGCCCGGATTTCTTCCCCACGCTGCTCGAGCTCGCCGGCGCGCAGCCGCAGCCCGGACCAGGCCCTCGACGGCGTCAGCCTCGTGCCCGTCTTCCGCGGCCAGAAACCGCTCGCCGGAGCGACCGCTCTTCTGGCACTACCCGCACTACGGCAACCAGGGCGGCGCGCCGGGCGCGGCCATCCGCCGCGGCGACTGGAAGCTCATCGAGTGGTTCGAGGACGGCCGCGTCGAGCTGTTCAACCTTGCCCAGGACCTCGGGGAGAAAAACGACCTCGCCGCGCAGCGAACCCGAGCGCGCCCGGCAGCTCCGCGCCGAGCTCCACGCCTGGCAGAACGAGGTCGGCGCGAAGCTGCCGACGCCGAATCCGAAATACGATGCCGCAAAGCCGAGCGGCCGGGCTGCGAAACGCCCCGCGGAGAAGAAAGCTCGGGCTGGCAAGGGCTAAAGGCCGGCGCGCGTTGACTTGCCGTGCGCAGGGGCTAATACTGGCCCCATTGGGGCGTCGCCCCCCGAATTTCCCCTTCCCCGTTTTCGCAGGTGCGGCCATGAACCTTTGCGGGACCAAGATTCAACGGAGCCTTCTTTCTTCTCGGGGGCGGCGGGGGCTTCGGTGGGGAGCCGCACTGATCGCGCTCTGCTGGATCTTTGCCGAAGCGCGCCCCTCTCCGGCCGCCCAGGCTTCGCAGAATAATCCGCCTTCCGCTGGCAAACCCAACCTGATCTTCATCCTTGCCGACGATCTTGGTTACGGCGAGGTGGGATGCTACGGCCAGAAGATGATCCAGACTCCTCGTCTGGACCGCATGGCGGGCGAGGGACTGCGCTTCACCCAATTCTATGCCGGAGCGACCGTCTGCGCTCCTTCGCGATCCGTGTTGATGACCGGCCAGCACCACGGACACACGCGCGTCCGCGGCAATGCCGGCGCGGCCAATCCGATTGCTCAATCCCTGCGCCCGGCGACTGCACCGTGGCCAAGATGCTCAAGGACGCGGGCTACGCCACGGCGCTGGTGGGCAAGTGGGGGCTGGGCGACGTCGGCGAGGCCGAGCCGGGCTTGCCCCGCAAACAAGGCTTCGACTATTTCTTCGGCTATCTCAATCAGGTCCACGCTCATAACCACTTTCCCGACTTCTTATGGCGCAACGAGGAGAAAGTGCCTTTGCCGAACGTCGTCACGCCGGTCGGTGCAAGCGGAGGGGGCTACGCGACCAAAGCCGTAGCGTTTGCCGACGACCTGTTTGTGGAGGAGGCGATGCGGTTCGTCAGCGAACATCGCAGCAGCCCCTTCTTTCTCTACTGGACGATGGTGATTCCCCACGCCAACAACGAGCGCACGTGCGCCCTCGGCGACGGTACCGACGCGCTCGACTACGGCGCCTATGCCAAAGCCGATTGGCCCGTGCCCAACCGGGGGCATGCAGCCACGATCACGCGGCTGGACGGCTACGTGGGCCGAATGCTCGATCATCTCCAGAAACTCGGTCTGGCCGAAAACACGCTCGTACTGTTCAGCTCCGACAACGGTGCGCAGAAGGAAAGCGGCCAGGACCCCGAGTTGTTCCGCCCCTACGGTCCCTTGCGGGGCTACAAACGCGATCTGTACGACGGAGGCATCCGCGTGCCGATGATTGCCTGGTGGCCCGGCAAGGTGCGGCCCAATGCCCAGTCGGCCCACGTCGGCTACTTCGGCGACCTCATGGCAACCGCGGCGGAACTCGCCCGCGCCGAGGCCCCCGCCCCAAACGATTCCATTAGCTTCCTCCCCGAACTCCTGGGCCGCAAAGACCAGCAGAAACAGCACGAGTTCCTCTACTGGGAGTTTCACGAGCGCGGGTTCAGTCAGGCCGCGCTGTACCAGGGGCGATGGAAGGCCGTCCGCCTCCTGCGCCCTGACGCGCCGCTTGAACTGTACGACCTCCGGAGCGATGTCGGCGAGACGCGCAATGTTGCCGCCGAGCAGCCGGAGATCGCCGCCGTGATCGACCGTTATCTGAAGACGGCGCGCAGCGAGTCGCCCGACTGGCCGATTCGTGCGCTGGCGGCGAAAAAGAAGAAGCCATGAGTCGTCCCTGCCCGTGTTTCGGGGAGCATCGCAGCATGAGACATCGTCTGGTTCTTTGGGCAGTGGTGTTGCCGCTCGCGGCGTCGTGTGCCCAGGTTTTTGCCGCTTCGCCCGGCCGGCCCAACGTGCTGGTCATCCTCACCGACGACCAGCGCGCCGACGCCATCGGCCTGGGCGGCAGCCGTACTTGAAGACGCCGAACATCGACCGCCTGGGCAAGGAAGGGGTGTATTTCAAGAATGCCTTCTGCACCACGTCGCTCTGTTCGCCCAGCCGGGCGTCGATCCTCAGCGGGCTGTACGCCCACGCGCACGGCGTGATCGAACAACTTCACCGAGTATCCCGACGCGACTTCACGAGCTTCCCGCTGGTGCTGCAGTCCGCCGGCTACGAGACGGCCTACATCGGCAAGTGGCACATGGGCGAGGACAACGACGAGCCGCGGCCCGGCTTCAACTGGTTCGTCACCCACAAGGGCCAGGGCAAGTACTTCGACACCGAGTTCAACATCAACGGCCAGCGGCGCGAAGTGGTCAAGGGCTACTACACGCACGTCGTGACCGACATGGCCGAGGACTGGCTCGAGCCGACCGCGGGGCGACAAGCCGTGGCTGCTGATGCTCGGCCACAAGGCGCCGCACAGCTTCTACTTTCCCGAGCCGAAGTACGAGCACGCCTTCGACGCACGTCCGCGTGCCTTATCCCGCCACGGCGTTCATGCTCGACGACAAGCCGGCCTGGATCCGCGAGCGGCTCAACACCTGGCACGGCATCTACGGCCCGCTGTTCGACTGGCGCAAGAAGTTCCCCGACGATCGCCCGGAGGCGGTCAAGGATTTCGAGGCCATGACCCGCGCCTACTGGGGCACGATCCTCTCGGTCGACGACAGCGTCGGCCGGCTCTACGAACTGCTCCAGCAGCCGCGGCGAACTGGACAACACGATCATCGTCTTCATGGGCGACAACGGCATCCTGAACGGCGAGCACGGCATGATCGACAAGCGGACGATGCACGAGCCGAGCATCCGCATTCCGCTGGTCGTGCGCTATCCGGGCCTCGTCGCCCGCCGGACCGGCCCAAGGTCGTCGAGCAGCAGGTGCTCACCGATCGACGTCGCCCCGAGCATTCTCGAACTCTGCGGCGCGCGCCGCTTGGAGAACATCCACGGCCGGTCGTGGGTCAAGCTCGTTCGCGCAGCGGCGACCCCGCCTGGCGCAAGTCGTGGCTCTACCACTACAACTACGAGAAGCAGTTTCCCTACACGCCCAACGTCCGCGGCGTGCGCACCGACTCGTGGAAGTACATCCACTACCCGCACGGCGACGGCGGCCCCGACCGGCACATGGCCGAGCTCTACAACATCGAGTTCGATCCCGAGGAACGCCACAACCTGATCGACAACCCCAAGTACGCCGGCGTGGTCGACAGACTTGAAGGCGGAATTGGTCGCGCTGATGGCGGCCACCGGCCTGACGCCCTGAAACCGACAACATGCCGCTGGACGAAGGGATCAAGCAAGAACTGCCCGATCAGAAGATCCGGTGAAACCGTGAAACGCGTTGGGTATTCCGCTGCGATCGCACTGGTTCCCTGGTCGGCGGCAAGGAGGGCACGTCTCCTCCTCGCCCTCGTCGGCCACCTCGCCCTCGTCGGCCTCGTCGGCCTCGTCGCCAGCCCGGGCGAGGCCGCTCAAGTGTCGCGGCCCAATATCATCCTCGTATTGATCGACGACATGGGTTGGGGCGATCTGTCGTGCTTCGGCAATACCGCCGCAAAGACCGAGAACATCGATCGTCTGGCCGCCGAGGGGACTCGCTTCACGCAGTTCTACGTGAACGCGCCGATTTGCTCCCCTTCCCGCACTGCGATCTCCACCGGGCAATATCCCCAGCGCTGGCGGATCAACTCCTACCTTGCCCACCGCGCCGAGAACGATCGCCGCGGCGTGGCGCAATGGCTCGATCCCGCGGCCCCCATGCTGGCCCGGTTTCTTCATCAAGCGGGCTATGCCACCGGCCACTTCGGCAAGTGGCACATGGGCGGACAGCGCGACGTCGGCGAGGCGCCGCTGGTGACCGAGTATGGCTTCGATGCCTCGCTGACCAACTTCGAGGGGCTGGGCCCGCGCGTGCTGCCCTTGTGCGACGCGCACGACGGCCGGCCGCCGCGGCAGTACGCCCTCGGCTCCGATCAGCTCGGTCGCGGGCCGATCGTGTGGGAGGATCGCGCGGAGGTGACGGCTCGATATGTCGATGCGGCGCTGGATTTCATCCGCAAAGCCGAAGCGGCCGGCAAACCCTTCTACGTCAATCTCTGGCCCGACGACGTGCATTCCCCTTTCTTCCCGCGCAGCGGCGCCGCGGCGACGGCAGCAAACGGGCCTTGTACCACGGTGTGCTGGAGACGATGGACGAGCAACTTGGCCCGCTCTTCGACTACGTGCGCAGCGGCGCGGCGCTTCGCAACAATACGCTCATCCTCTTGTGCTCCGATAACGGTCCGGAGGGCGGCGCCGGCTCGCCGGGTCCGCTGCGGGGCGGGAAGACCACGCTCTACGAAGGCGGGATCCGATCTCCTTTGATCGCCTGGGGACCCGGCCTGGTTTCCGCCCCAAGGGTCGGCCGGTCCGACGACTCCTCGGTCTTCGCCGCCATCGACCTGGCGGTTTCGCTCCTGGCCGTCGCCCGCGTCGCAGCGCCCGGCAACGTGAAGTTCGACGGCGAAAATCTCGCCGGCACCCTGCTCGGCAACGCGCCCGCCTCCCGACAGGCCGCGCTCTGTTTCCGCCGTCCGCCCGATCGACCCGGCGAACGCGGCGAAGATCTGCCCGACCTGGCGATTCGCCAAGGCGACTGGAAACTGCTTTGCGAGTACGACGGTTCCCAGCCGCAGCTTTACGATCTCGCGCGCGATCGGCGGGAAAGCTCGAACCTCGCCGCCGACCACGCCGACGTCGTCGGCCGGCTCAAGGATACGCTCCTGGCCTGGCACCGGTCGATGCCGCCCGATGCCGGCCCTGCCCTGGAGCGCGACGGCACCGCGCCCGCCCCACGCGTCAAGAAACCGCCGAAGGACCGCCCCGTGGTTCCGCGGTCGCAGTAGCTCGCCGCGGCCGGGTAATCCTAGAGCCGATCCCAAAACCGTGTGCGGCTCCTGCATGTTCCGGCCGCGGAGGAGCGCCGTGGGGGCTCAGGAATAGGTTCTCAGGACAACATACAGTTCAAGCATCGGCCATAAGAACAACGCAGCACCAAGATCCGACCATGACTACTCCACGTTTCGATTGCCGTCGCCGCTTCTTCCTCCGGACGGCTTGTGCCGCGGGCTTGCTGCTGTGCGGCCTGCAATTGCACGGAGCCGCCCCCACAGACTCCAAGCCCAACATCGTGCTGATCCTCTCCGACGATCACGCGTGGACCGATTACGGCTTCATGGGCCATCCGATCATCCAAACGCCCAACCTCGACAAGCTGGCCGCGAGAGCGCTTGGTTTCCTCAGGGGCACGTTCCCACGGCTCTCTGTCGGCCTTCGCTGGCCACGCTCGTGACCGGTCTCTATGCGCACCAGCACAAGACCTCGGGCAACGATCCCTCTCTGACCCTCGCGCCGCCGAAATCGCCGCAGTATCGCCAACTGTGCGAGCAGCTCATTTCCCACCTCGACCGATACCCCACGCTGCCCAAGCTGCTCGCCGAGCGCGGCTACCTCAGCTACCAGTCGGGCAAGTGGTGGGAGGGTTCGTTCCGGCGCGGCGGATTCACCCACGGCATGACGCGCGGATTTCCCCAGCCCGGCGGGCGCCACGGTGATGACGGCCTGGCGATCGGCCGCAAGGGGATGGAGCCCGTGCTGGAGTTCATCGACCGTGCGATCTCCGAGCGCAAGCCGTTCTTTCTCTGGTATGCTCCGATGATGCCGCATTCGCCCCACACTCCCCCGGAGCGGCTGCTGGCGAAGTACCGCGATCGGGTCCCGTCGCTCCACGTGGCGAAGTACTATGCCATGTGCGAATGGTTCGATGAAACCTGTGGCCAGTTGATCGACTACATCGACCAGAAGGGACTCGCCGCGAACACGCTCTACGTCTACCTCGCCGACAACGGCTGGATCCAGGATCCCAACGGCGAGGGCTTCGCGCTGGGCTCCAAGCAGTCGCCCAACGAGGGAGGCGTGCGCCAGCCCATTCTTCTCAGTTGGCCCGGCGCGATTCCGCCCGGCAAACGCCCGGAGCTGGTGAGCAGCATCGATCTGGTGCCCACCATGCTCAGCGCCGCCGGGGCGGCGGTTCCCCAGGGGCTGCCGGGGTGCGATCTTTTGCCGGTGGTGCGGGACGGGAAGAAGCTCGATCGCGACACGATCTTCGGAGAGGTGTTCGCCCACGACATTGCCGAGTTGGAGAATCCCGAAGCCTCGCTGCTATTCCGCTGGGCGATCGAGGGGCGATGGAAGCTGATCCTCACCTACGACGGTGCCGTGGGACGCGACGGGCGCGTGCATCCGCGCACCGAGAAGCGTCCCCAACTCTACGACCTGTCGATCGATCCGCACGAGAAGACCAACCGCGCCGCCGAGAATCCCCAAGTGGTTTCGCGCCTGGCGAAAAAAATCGCCGATTGGTGGCCGGTTACGCAGCGCCGCGTCGAAACCGAGTGGAGCAAGTAACCGTTGAAGCAAGCCCCAAGGGGGCGGGGCAATCCGTCGGACCAAGGGTGCCCTGAGCCGGCTATCGGAACCGCCCATAAAGCCCGCGAAGGCCGACGGAAATGAGGTACACGGCGCCCGCGGTCAGTACGATCGCCGACTCGGGCGTGATGCGCGTGCCGTAGACCGCAATCCGCGGCACGGTGGTCAACAGGGCGCAAAGCACGGTGGTGACCACCAACAGTGGTCCCATGCGCGTGACGTGGTGGGCGGCGGTGGCCGCCGGAAGGCTCAAGAGCGCGATCACGAGGATCAGGCCCACCACCTGGGTCAGGCAGATCACCGTGAGGGCCACCAGGCACAGAAGCACGATGTTCATCGCCAGGACGTTGACTCCCTGCAACTCGGCCTGCTGCTCGTCGAGGCAAATCGCCAACAGCCGCTTGTGGCACACGAGCACGGTCACGACGATCACGGCATCGAGCAGCAAGAGCAGGCGGACGTCGGCCCACGTGACGATGGCGACATTCCCGAACAGGTAGCTCATCAGGTCGGTGTAGTAGCCGTGGGCGAATTTGAGCAAAAGCAGGCCCAGCGCCATGCCCACGGCCCACAGCGCGCCGATCAGCGTATCCATGCGCTCGGCGACGCGGTGGTGGATGATACCGATCAGCACGGCGGCCAAGAGCGCGGCCGCCATGGCCCCGTGGATCTCGCGGAACCAGCCCCATTTCGCCGGGAAGGTCGTAGAAAGGAAGATCGCCGCGCCGATGCCGCCGATGGCCATGTGGGCGATCGCGCCGCTGAGAAACACCATCCGCCGAACCACGACGTAAGGACCGATCATGCCGCACGCCAGCGCTGGCCAGCAGGCTGGCCAGCAGGCTGGGCAGGAGGAACGGGTTTTCCTGGCAAGTCGTGGAAGAATTGGTTCACGGCTGGCGTTCTTCTTCGTGCTCGGCGGAAGCGCATCCTTGGGTGCAGCCGGGATCGGAAAGCGGGCACTCTTGCGCATGGAGCACCGCCGCGCATCTGGTCGTGATACAGGTGGCCGATCGAATCCCAACTGATCTCGCTGGCCCGGTGCACGCTCAGTCGCCGGTTCAGGCAGGCGACCCGCTTGAGGTGACGCGACACAAAGGCCACGTCGTGGCTCACGATCACGATCGGCAAACGCTGGTTGAGACGATGAAGAAGGTCGGTCAATCCGCGTTCCATGTGCGGGTCGACGCCGGCCGTGGGCTCGTCGAGAAGCAGCAACTCGGCGTCGGCCGCGAGGGCCCGCGCGATGAGCACGCGCTGGCGCTGCCCGCCGGAGAGCGTGCCGATGCGGCGCTCGGCGAACTCCTCCATCTCCGTCTGCGCCAGGGCGGCCAGTGCCAGCTCCACGTGGCCGCGACCGTAGCGAAATCCCCACGACGAACGGCCCAACCGGCCGGCGAGCACCACGTCGATCACGCTCGCCGGCACGCTCGGATCGACCTGCGCATACTGCGGAACGTAGCCGATCCGCGCGCGGACTTCGGCCGGCGCGCGGCCGAATACGGTCACCGTGCCGCGCTGCGGTTGGAGCAGCCCCAGAATGACTTTCAAAAGCGTCGTCTTGCCGCCGCCGTTGGGGCCGATCACGCCCAGAAAGTCGTCGCGCGGCGATCTCCAGCGACACCTCTTCCAGCACCGGCTGGATCGAGTGCTCCGGCGGGTAACCGAAGGTCACCTCGCGCAACTCGACGACCACCTGAGCGTCGCTCATCGCCGTGGCCTCATCGATACGACTCCTCGATCAGTTGCGCCGTCCGTTCAAGCGCTGTCGCGACGTCGGCCGCCAGATCGTCCAGCGGCTCGATCCGGCCGCCGATGGCCCGCGCCAGGGCCTCGGCCGACCGGCTGGCCACCTGCCGCTGCACGAAGATTACCTTGGCGCCGTCTTGCCGCGCCTCGCGCTGCAAGTTGGTGAGCTCCTGATCGCTGGGCTCCTTGCCTTCCGATTCGATCGCCACCTGGCGCAGCCCATACTCCCGGGCAAAATAGCCCCACGCGGGATGAAATACGAACATCGCCTTGCCGCGATACGGCCGCAATCGCTCGGCGAGCGATCGGTCCAACGCGTCCAGTCGGCTCCGCAGCGCGTCAAGTCGGCCGCGGTACTCGGCTTCGTGCGCCGGATCGATCGCCGCCAACGTGTCGGCAACCGTGCGCGCCTGGATCGCCAGCAGCCGAGGGCTCAGCCACACGTGCGGGTCCTTTCCCTCCCAGGGATCGGCAGCCGAAGGGGTCGGGTCCTCGTCGTGGGCCGGCGATTCTTGGTCGTGCGCGTGGTCCATCGCGGCAAGCTCGATCCCTTGACGGAGATCCACCACCTTGAGCCCTCGCTCCGACTCCAGAACGCGGAACGTCCGACTCCGCTCCAGCGGCATGCCGGCACGAAAATACACCGCCGAACGCGCCACCTGGCTGATCTCGGCGTCGGTCGGTTGGTAAGTCTCCGCGGTCTCGCCGGGCCTGACGAGGGCCAACACTTCGACCCGGTCCCCTCCAACCTGCTCGACCAGCCAGGCATGGGGGGGAATTGTGACGACGACGGCCAGCTTCTGCGGTCCGGCAGAGGGGGTGGTGCGAGCGCAACTCGACCCCCAGGCAAGACAGGCTGCCACGGCGATCCAAGTTGCCATTTGCCGCATTTCGCTTCGTCTTTCAAGCGCCAGAACCGATCCAGTCCGAATCCCCAGCCGCCGCATCGGTTTCCTAGCCCCGTCATTGTAGCATCGACCCCTCCGATCCGCAGCGGTGGGCCTTTGTCGTGGGAGAAATCGTGACCTAGATTTCCCACATATGTTCCCCAAGACTTCCGAAGTACTGAACCGGACTGAACGAAGCGCTCGCCGACGCAAGGCGGCCCACCGCTTCGTCGACCATCTTGCGCACCAGTTCCGCACTCCGCTTACGGTCGTCAAGGAATTCTCGACGGTCCTTGCGGATGGGCTGGCAGGAGAAGTGAGCCCCCGCCAACAGGAACTGCTGGGCGTGATTCATGCCCGCGCCGACGATCTCGCCATTCTCGTCGACAACATGCTGGACGCAAGCAAGGCCGATGCGCGCCTTTTGTTTGCCTGTGCCGACCGGCCCGGCCCACCCAGATCCTCGACCTCGTGCGCGACCTGCTCCACCGCAAGGCGGCCGTTAAGAAAGTGCCGCTGGAAGTGACGGTCGGTCCCGATTTGCCCGAACTCTACTGCGATCCCGACCAGGTGGCTCGGATCGTGGTCAACCTCACGGCCAACGCAATCAAACTGTCCGAGGCGGGAGAAGCAGTCCGCGTGTGGATCGAGCGCAGCACATCGACGGCGGAGACCGTCATCGGCGTGACCGATCACGGACCGGGCATGGCTCCGCTCAAGCTCCAGCGGTTGCTCGAACGTTCCGCGCCCACCGCCGCTAGTCGCGGCGGATCCAAGGCCATGGGACTCTGGATCGTGCGCTTGCTGGCCGACCTCAACCTGGCGGACGTTCGGGTCGAAACCGAGCAGGGACAGGGGAGCACGTTTTCCTTCTCGCTCCCCGATCACGACGCGCAACGCGTCTGGGCGCGCTACGTTGGCAGGCTGCAAGGTTCGGCGCAGCGCCCAGGCTGCGCCGCCGCGCCGGCGCGCCGAGCAAGAACCCCTTCCGGCAGTCGAGCAAAGAAGGATCGCATCCAGATCACGTTGCTCGTAGCGCAGTTGGACGGCCCCATCCAGGCCGGTCTGTCCGGGCTGGCCGACGAGTTCTTCCAGCAGCACTTCGGTTCCCACGCACTGGTGTTCCGCGTGGAACTCGACCGCTGGGTCGTAGCAATTCCCGCCGGCGCCGCCGAGGCGGTTCAAGCGGCTGAGCGGGTGCAAGCCGCATGGTCCCAGGCAAGCCGTCCCCGCTTGCGATTGCCGGCGATGCGCTGCCGCGGCGTCGGTACCTGGCCGCTGGCCGATCGGGAAGCAGTCGATCTGCGATTCCGCCAAGAGCTTGCGCCGCTGAGGGTTGGGATGTTTGTTCCCTTCGACCTGCCGGGCACCGCCGTGGCGCCCGTGCCCATCGCGACCTGATCGCTCGCCGTCGATTCGACGCCCCGCGCGGCCATGGGCGGCCATGCCCTCACGGGAACCGATCTTGACTCGGCCCGGTGAGGTTTGGTACTTAAGGGCCCCTTTCTACGACCGCGCAAGCGGCCGACGAGCCGATCGGACTGCGCGCGAGGCGCGCGGCACGGAGGGCTTGGAGGCCACGGGTCTGCGATCCATCAGCTCTTCTCCTCTTGTCGAGAGCAAGCGTGACTCGCCGAGCGTGTCTGGCTCTGTTTACGGCAGCAATCGTGGCGTTCGTCCCGTCGGGGGTGTGCGGCCAGCGCGTGCAATTTCCTTCGGCCCTTGCACCCGCCGCCGCGCCCGCGTCGACCGCCCCGTTCACCGTCGCACCGGCTGCTTCGGCCTCTCCCTATGGGATATCACCTTACGGAATTGCGCCGAACGGTCTGGCCCCAGGCGCCACTTCGCCGATGATCGCCGCTCCGGGCATGGCGCCCGGAATGTCGAGCGCTCCGATCACGCCGAGCCCCATGCCGTATCCCTCGGTGATGGCGCCGGGCAGTGCGGCCGTGCCGCCCGCCAATCCGCTCATTCCTCCGGCGTTTCCATCACCCTCGGTGGCTCCCGGCCCCGGCGCAACCTTGCAGGGAACGATCCAGCCGCCGCCTTCCTGGGACCCCTATGCGTCGCAGGCGGCTGGGCCCGCCACGCTTTTCCCCAACGATCCCTATCTCCAGTCGGGCGGCGCCTCGGGCGCGACGCCGGCGGCGACCAAGTTGTTGCAGGAAATCCGCCTGCAACATCACTGGCTGTCGCCCAGTGGAAGTCATGAGTTCGGCACCAACGACACGGAGACCAGCGCGACGTTTGCATTCCCCCTTTTCTTCAATCGCCAGACTCCGCTTCTGGTGACGCCGGGCTTTGCGATCCATCTTTGGGACGGCCCGCGCACGACTCCCACGGAGCTGGTTGATCTTCCGCCGCGCGTCTATGACGCCTTTCTCGACGCCGCCTGGAACCCGCAAATCACTCCTTGGTTGGGAGCGGAGTTGGGGGCGCGCGTCGGGGTGTATTCGGACTTTGAGAAAGTGGTGTCGGACAGTGTTCGCATTCAGGCGCGAGGGCTGGCGGCCGTGGCGATCTCTCCCAGCTTTCAGCTCAAGGCCGGAGTGATCTACCTCGATCGCAATAAGGTCAAACTGCTGCCGGCAGGAGGCGTGGTCTGGATCCCCAACCCGGACACGCGATTCGACATCCTCTTTCCCAACCCCAAGCTGGCCAAGCGTCTCACGACCACGGGCACCTTCGAGTGGTGGTACTACCTGCGCGGCGAATATGGCGGCGGAACGTGGACGGTTCACCGCGCGACCGGCGCCCGCGAGGGCCTGGTCGACTCGATCGACTACAACGATCTTCGCGTGGCGCTTGGCAGCGAGTTCGTGCGAACCACGCGTCTGCGCGGGTTCTGCGAGGTGGGATTGTCCTTCGAGCGCGAGATTCTTTTCTATCCGGTCGAAAACCGCGCGATCGCTGAACCCCAAAGCGAGTTCAAACCGAGTAATACCGTCTTCCTCGGCGGAGGCCTGGCGTACTAGCGCCGCTGCTCCAACGGGTTCGATGACCGAGAGAAACGGCTCAGGTCGAATGAGGGTTCATCATGCGAAGGGCACGGCATGGATTGCTCATTCTGACCGTGGCGCTGAGCTGGGCCAACGCTGTGGACCGGGCCGACGCGCAAATCGAGCGTCTGCCGCCCTCGGTGGCGGTTGAGGAGAGGCCGGAGTCTTCGGCCGCCGCACCCGGTGCGCTGATTCTGGCCGATCCCTACGCGCGACTCGCAAGGAGCCCCGTTGTTCAGTCCTCCCTCGCTCGATTCCATGCCGAGTCGAGCCGGCGGCGCAGCCCAACTTCCCACCGAACCGTCGTTTGCGCCTCCGCAAGTCCAAGGGCCGGGACTGGGCGAAGTCGAGATCTCCGATGGGGAACAAAGCGACGGACCGCCGGGAGCGCGTCCCGGAATCTACCAGGGGTCAAGTTCCGAGTTCACCTGGCTGTTCTCGGGCTCCGACGCGCACGACTTCGGCATCTTCGACATCGAGCTGAAAGAGATCTTCGGATTTCCCTGCCCCACGCGGCAGTCGCCGTTGATCGTGACCCCGGGCTTTGCCGTGCACTTCTTCGACGGGCCGAAGGAGCCCGACCTGCCGGGGCAAGTCTACGACGCGTATATGCAGTTTCGCTGGATGCGGCAATTGGGGCCGCGCTGGGGGGTCGACCTGGCGGTGACTCCCGGCTGGTACAGCGACTGGGAGCAGGGCTCGCATCGGGCCTTGCGCATCAGCGGCTACGGGGCGGGAAGGTTCACCTGGACTCCGCAGCTCAAGATCGCGCTGGGCGTGGCCTACCTGGATCGGGAAGATCTCAACGTGCTGCCGGTCGGTGGGTTGATCTGGACGCCGCGCGAGGATTGGAACTTTGAACTGGTGGCGCCGCGGCCGCGGATCGCCTGGCGCGCCGGGCCTCGCAGCCCGAGCAAGGCGGAGGAGGAATCCTGGCTCTACCTGGCCGGCGAGTTGGGAGGCGGGGCGTGGGCCATTCAGCGCGCCAGCGGCGCAAACGACCTGGTCAGCTACCACGACTACCGAGTGATCTTGGGGACCGAGCACAAAAAGGCCGGTCGGTCCACCGGCTGGACCGAGGTCGGCTACGTCTTCTGGCGGAAGCTCGAGTACCGCAGCGGACCCGAAGAGATCGAGCCCTCCGACACGCTTTTCCTCCGCCTTGGGTCGAGTTATTGAGCAAATCGCGGCGATTGCCTGCCGCGCGTCGGCTCTGCGCCCGGTTGTCAGTCAACCAAGGCTGTCGTAGACTTGCGGGGACTCCACTGGACAAAAAGGGCGGCTGCGAGAAGTTATGGGATCGTCACTGAAACGTATTCTGGTCACGGGCGGAGCGGGCTTTCTCGGATCGCACCTCTGCGAGCGCCTGGTCGAGCACGGCCACGACGTGATCTGCCTGGACAACTTCTTCACCAGCCAGAAGTCCAACGTGGCCCATCTGTTGGGACGCTCGAACTTCGAGCTCGTCCGCCACGACGTGACCCTGCCGATCTGGATGGAGGTCGACGAAATCTACAACCTGGCGTGTCCCGCCGCCCCGGGCCATTACCAGTACAACCCCATCAAGACCCTGAAGACCTCGGTGATGGGCGCCGTGAACGTGCTCGGAATGGCCAAACGCTGCCAGGCCAAGGTGCTCCAGGCGTCGACCAGCGAAGTGTATGGCGATCCCGAGGTGCACCCGCAGCCCGAGAGCTACCGGGGTTCGGTGAACCCGATCGGCCCTCGCGCCTGCTACGACGAGGGAAAACGCGCCGCCGAAACCCTGTTCATGGATTACCACCGCTCGCACGGGGTGAACGTGCGTCTGGTGCGGATCTTCAATACCTACGGCCCCCGCATGCATCCCTTCGACGGGCGCGTGGTCTCAAACTTCATCCGCCAGGCTTTGCGGGGCGAGGAAATCACGATCTTCGGCGACGGGTCGCAGACTCGGTCGTTCTGCTATCGCGACGACATGATCGAAGGGATCCTCCGCGTGATGGGCGCGACCGACGATTTCATCGGCCCGGTCAACCTGGGCAACCCCGGCGAGTTCACGATTCGAGAACTGGCCGAAATGGTGATCGAATTGGCCGGATCCCGATCACGCCTCGTCGATCGACCCTTGCCCGCCGACGACCCCAAGCAGCGGCGGCCCGACATCACCTTGGCCGAGACGCGGCTGGGGTGGAAACCCACCATTCCGCTGCGCGAAGGATTGGTGAAAACCATCGAGTGGTTTCGCTCGATCAACATGGATGACTATCGTCCGCCCACGCCGCGCTACTGAGCCGGCCACGGCGTTCCGCGGAGGCTCGAATCCGCATCTTCGGACTGGCCTTGTCCCGACCGGGCGAGGCCTCGAACCCCAGATTCCCGATCTCGGCAGGGGCTGTTCGATGTAGGGGCTGTTCCGGTCGTGCCGGCGCAATGCCCATCGCTGTGCACGCAGCACCCGCCAGAAGTCGGCCCGCATTCGACAGCGCTTTGCCGGCGAGCTAACCTTCATAAAGGCAGGGCGTTGATCTAGCGCCAAGGAACTCGGGCTGTATGCACGCGCTCACGGATCCGATCGCTACGCGCAATCTTCGTGTCCTCGTCGCCGACGATGACCCGTTGATGCTGCGCCTCACCTCCCGGTGGCTGGAGCAGGCGGGGTACCGGGTCGACGTCGCCGGGGACGGTCAGGAGGCCCTCCAGCGCATCGAGGCCGATTGTCCGGATCTACTCGTCACGGACTGGGAGATGCCGCACCTGGACGGGTTGGAGCTCTGCCGCAAGGTGCGGCAGTTGCAATTGCCCCACTACGTCTACATCCTTTTCCTGACGGTCAAATCCGCGCCCGAGGAGACCGTGGCCGGACTGGAAGTAGGGGCCGACGACTTCCTCACCAAGCCCGTCAATCAGGCCGAGCTGCTGGCGCGGATGCGCGCCGGTTCGCGCGTCGTGGAACTGGAGCGGCGGCTGAGCGAGATTGCCCGCACCGATCCGCTCACCGGCTTGATGACGCGACGGTCGTTCTTCCAGACCGCCGAGAAGCACTGGACGCGCGCCCAGCATTCGGGCAAGCCGATTTCCTGTGCGATGCTCGACATCGACTTCTTCAAGCGGATCAACGACATTCACGGCCACCTCTTCGGCGACGCCGTGCTTAAGGCCATGGCGCGCACGCTCTTGGCCGGAGATGCTCCGCGCGAACTGGTTTGCCGCTACGGCGGCGAGGAGTTCTGCGTCCTGCTCCCGGAGTCTTCCGACGAGGAAGCGGCGCGGTGGGCCCAGCATGCGCGGGAGCGGATCGCTACGACGCCCATCGACGTGGGGAGCAAGCAGGTACGGATCACGTGCAGTATTGGCACCGCGCAGAACCACGGCGATACCCAAAGCTGCGAACAGTTGATCGACCAGGCCGACCAGGCACTGCTGTGCGCGAAGAACTCGGGCCGCGACCGCGTCGTGCGTTTCGAGTCGCTCACCGATTCCAGCGAACTGCAACTGGGCGACGGCGGCAAGAACTCCGACCTCTTCCAGGGAATCGTCGCACGACACGTCATGACCCCCCTGGTCGTCAGCCTCCGCGAGAACGAAACGATCGGGCAGGCGGCCGAGTTCTTTCTCCGCTCGCGGATCAATTCCACCCCCGTGGTGGACGCACGGGGAATGCTCGCCGGCATCCTCTCCGAAAAGGACCTGATGGCAGCCCTGGTCTCGCTCGACTGCTGGCATCGACCGATCCGGGAGGTCATGAAACCCAACGTCATCTGCTACGACGAAGAGACCCCGATCCGCGCGATCTACGAGTTTCTTTGCCGCGTGTCGATCCGCCGCGTGGTCGTGGCCGACGCGGGACGTCCTACCGGGACGATCAGCCGCGGAACGCTCCTTCGCTGGTTCCGGAACCTCGTCTTCTCCAAGGGATTGATCGACCAGGAAGGAATGCCCTCGAGCACCGCGGAAGCAGACCCGTATCGGTCCCGCCAACGCCTGGCCGAAACCTCGCGAGAACTTTCCGAACAGGTGGCGGAACTCGAACGGTGCCTGATCGCATCTCGTGCCGATCTCGTTCCCCAGGTTGTCGGCGGCGCGACGCGCATGCAAGAACTCCTCGACGACCTGCTGGCCTTCTCCCGCTACGGCGGCTCCGATTCGGAAACCGCTTCGCTCTTGGACACGCTGCTGCTCAACACGAGCCACATCGACTGAACCCCGCGGGGTCCGGCGACTTCCGCCGTTCCTGCGCTTCAGCGTGA
The DNA here is from genome assembly GCA_963736495.1 of Pirellulales bacterium. GTDB lineage: Bacteria > Planctomycetota > Planctomycetia > Pirellulales > Thermoguttaceae > CAVTPL01. Next base: position 1,270,268 of record CAVTPL010000007.1, read on the forward strand.
AGTGCACCGTTCGCCCCGGCACGATCACCGTTCGGCCGGCATCCACTACGCGGACGATCGCGAAATCGTGCCGGACGCCGAGGAACGACGGTCTCCTTCGGCCGGGTCGGGCCAATTCCTCCCCACCGCGCGAAGACGGCAGACCAGGCAGGGCGCGCGCACCAGTCCCCCGCAGCCGCCGCACCGCTGGAGCGGCCCGCTGCCCGGCTCCACTTCTTCTTCCCCGCGGCTGTGGTCTTCGGGGCCCAGCGCGCGCCGGCCGCGCACAATGGCATCCACGCTTCCGCGACTCACGCCCATTCGGCGGGCAATCGCGCGCCGTGAAAGCCGCCCCTCGGCATGCAATCGCTGGACCTCCGCCACCACCCACGGCGCAAGCATGACGCGTCTCCTCAAGCTTGGGTCAACTCGACACTCCCAGGAGCCCTGCGCACGCTCATTCCCACCAGGGATCGGCTTCCGCCGCCTCGTCCCGGACAAGCCGGAAGTCCCGGTCTTCGGGCAGGCCCACGGAGTCGTCGTCGAGGCGAAACACGTCCCATATCTCGTCGGAGAGCGAAGGCGGGCGACGCCGGGAAGGTCGGGGGCGAGCCGCCGACCTTCCACGCCGTGCGGCGGACTGGGGAAGAATCTCGGCACAGGGGAGCCGCGGTGACCCGTTTGGTTTGGACATGCGTTTGCTCCTCAAAACTGGAGGGGGGAGAAGAGGGCAAAGTTGGTCGCGACGGCGAGGCCATGCTAGCAGATAGTGTACATTTGTACAAGATACAATCCGGCCACTTTGTGAGGGTTTCTTGCCGCGGAGTGTGGATTACATAAAGTCGCGCGGTATTTCTGGCTGGGCTGCCTGCGGAAAATCGTCGGCCTGCGGAAGCTGCGGCGCATGACGGCGCAGAAGTGAAATCGCCAGGCACGGTCGGCCGATAACTGCGCGAGGAAACCCGCGATTGTTTCTCTTGAGTCCTACACAACTCGTAGAACGAAGACGGTAAGCGGTCACAGGCCAGCCGGGGAGTGGTCCATTTTTCGGCCAGAGGACGTCGTCATCCCCATAGGCGCGTGACCGAAAACATGAACCTGTCCCCTTCGCTCCCCGGGCCGTGAACGGCTGCCGAGGGCGACTAACGGGAGCCCGGTTTCCCGGAACAGAAAGCCTCGAACGGTTCCACAATCAACAACGGCATCAATAAAGTCTCAGAAAGGCAGTGCAACGAGGCCGATCACGGAAGGCGGTTCTTCGTTCAGGAGGATGGACGCCCCTTGCACGGCATTTCCGAACCCCCACACCCCCCGAGCCCTCCTCCATGACCCTGCCCCTGATTCAAAGCCTCCTTACCGTGGCCTTCTTCGCCGTATGGGTTCTGGCCGGCGCGATCACCGTGCGCCACAGGCCGTAAGTCCCCTGCAAGGTGTCGCAGCCCACTTCGTCCGTGCCCCGCGTAGCCGTTCAACGGTCACTGCCCGGCAGACCGCCGGCGACGGGACGATACCCAGCGCTTGACCTTCCTGGGACAAGCAAAGATAATCCTCCCGGGTGAGGGCACGAGGTAACCGTGTACCCTTCCCGGATCTCCGGTCGCCGCCGGTCGAGTCGTGATCCTTTGCGGCATGTTCTTGAGCACTCTGGGGTCCGTTCACCCGGCCCGCTTATCCCACAGCAGATAACCATCATGCTCGCGTGCGTTTTCGAGTTATGCCCGGCAAGGGTGGGGTCTCTGGGCGGGGCGCCGGTGGGCCGACTGCGATGAGTGCCGGCAACGCAGTTCCTCAGAGCGCGGCCGTACAGAGCTATGGGGTGGGCCTCTTCTACGACAGACTGCCGGAGATCCACAAAGGCGAGGTGCTCAACGCGCTGGCCGAGCGTTTGCCCCATGTCGTGCCGGCGGACGGCCGCCGCGACGAGGGAAACCTGGTCTTTGCGCATCCGGATCAGGCGGTCCAGCGCGGCGGTAAGAAGGCCGTGCCGCTGACGCTGCTGTTCGCCGTTGCCCAGGCGCCCGAGCGAGCCCGCGTGACCGGCGCGCTGGCGCAGTCGTGGAGTTGGCCGGAGGCGGCTCTCGCGGTCGATGCGACGGGTGGGGCGCTGATGGTGGCCGACTGGAACGCCGGGTCGTTGGACCGGATGCAGCGGCTCATGCTCTTCGAGAACGTGCTGGTGAGCGTGCTGCGGAGATATCCGCCCTTGGCGATCCACTGGCAGCCCACGCAGCAGTTCGTCGACCCGCTTGCGTTCCTCAAAGCTTTCGACGAAGCGGGGGGACTGGTGCTGTTGCCGGGGGCGATCAACGTGCGCATGTTCCGCTTCGAGCGCGAAACCGCGAAACAAACTCCCCTTGCGAGCGACGAAGAAGAGATCTTCATGGATACGCTCGGGCTGGCGGCGTTGGGGCTGCGCGATTTGCAGTGCCATTTCCGCGGCTTGGATCCGCAGGCCGTCTCGCGGGTGCTGTACAATACCTCCCTCTATCTTTTCGAGCGCGGACCGGTGATCGACGAGGGAGATACGATTCCCGGCATTCCGCCCGAGCGGCGATGGATGTGCCGCGCTCGCCGTTCCTGGTCGCTGCCCGATCGAGACGTGTTGGATTTGGAGCCGGGTGGGGAGCATGCTCCTCCCGCGCGGCCGCAGGAGCCGCTTGGGGAAGCGTAGCACGGCCCCGCTGCGGAGCGTCGATCGCCCGAGCCGACACGGCTATCCTTCGTGGGCTGCGGTTCCCGGCGGGGGAGGGGCGGTAGCAGATCCGCGGAACCACCCGCCGCGCCACCCCAGGCCGCGGCGAGCACGGGAGGTGGATTCCCGCACGCGCGCAGCCAGCGCGGCAACCGGGGCGAAACGCCGCCCGTGAACCGGCAGCGCATCGCAGAGGGCCACCAGCGGCAACTTCCGCGCCATGAGCAACGCCAGGGCGCCGCCAACTCGACGGCGTCTTCGGCCACGGCGCAGGCCCCCAGCACGCGACCGGTGCGCACACAGACGTAGGCGGACAGAAAGCCACGTTCGTCGAGGCCCATCGCCGGCCCCCGCGCTTCGGCCAACTCCACGCGGTAGGTATGACCGGTGTGCCCACGCGCCACGGCAGCCTCAGGCGAAAGGCCGATTCGCGCGATGGCCGGATCGGTGAGCACCGTGCGCGTAATGATCGAGGCGTCGAACCGTTGATGCCACAGGCGACAGCGCGTTGGCCGCGGCCAGCCGGCCCATCGACGCCGCCACGTCCGGATCGCCGTAGTGCGGTCCGCAGACCGCTCCTGCCGCGAGCACGCGGCGATTCGTGGTGCGCAGGCGGTCGTCGACCATTGGACCTTGCTCGCTGAAAGCGATGCGCGCGCGGGAAAGCTCCAGCCCGTCGACGGCAGGCAGGAGGGGAGCTTCCGCGAGCACCTGGTCGAAAAACCGCTTCTCCTTCGCGCCGTTTGCCTGGAGAGTCAGCGCGTATTGGCTGCCGGTACGGTCGAGCAAGATCGTTCGGCAGGCAAGTTGCAGGATCACCCCATCGCGCTCCATCTCAGCCTGTACGACCGCCCTCGCGGCGGAGTCTTCGCCGGGAAGCAGGGCCGCGTTGTGGCTGATCAAGGTGACCTGGCTCCCCAGCCGGTTCAAGCATTGGGCCCACTGGCACGCGCGCGGACCGCCGCCCACGACCGCCACGCGCACGGGCAGGCGATTCCAGATCAGGCGGGGAGTGGCCCGTGCCGGCGAATTCCGTCGAGCAAGGCGAGCGGCCGCAGCGTTTTCCTCGGGAACCTCCGCAGGCCTCGCTTCCGCCGGTTCCCCGTACTCCGCGAGATCCGTGAGGGCCAGTTCGGCTCCCTCGAACTCCAGCGGGCCCAAGCGCGCTCCGGTAGCCAGAATCGCTTTGCGAAAGGCAAGCTCGCAGTCCGGCCCGCACAGGCGATCCGGGCCGGAAAAGACGAAGGGGCCGACGTAGGTCTCGACACCGGCTCGCGCGAGTTGCTCCCGGGTGTCTTCAGGATGGAGCCAGGCGCGGAGCCTTCCCGCCGCTTGCTCGATTGGAGCCAGGTCGCGCGCGGCGGCGTCTGCTCCTTGGGGTACGGCAGATGGGCACCGGCAGGCCATGCATGCGGCATGACGCAGCGCGCGCTCGATTGCCCAAATGCCCTCGGGCGCGGGGCTCTCGGCCGCATCGCCCCGCCGGATCAAAGCCACGCGCGCGCCGAGGCGGGCCGCTTCGCGCACCGCAGCGATGCCGGCGGGGGTATAGCCCACCACGACCGCGTCGTAACGCAATCCGGATCCACGCGCTGCCGGGGGGCCAGTCTGCCCCCGCGGCCCTTCCGGTCCCCCTTCGACGGGCAAACCCGTTTGCTCCATGCTTGCCTTCCTTCCTATGCAGGGAATAGTATCGCGGGTGGGAAGAGACGGGGGACTTACGGCCGACCGAAAGCAGAATGCCCATGGTCGATTCACGCGCACCTTACCCGTTGCAGGCCTGGCAGCGACTGACGCTTGCAGATTTGCTCCTCTTGCAGGTCAGTCTGGCAATCGGCTTCTCGGCAGCCTCGACCGCGATCGGCGGGTGGCGAGTCCTGATCTTCGTATTTGGATCGTGGATGGGGATGCTGGTATGGGGTCCGCTCGTACTCCTCGTTCAGTGGCTCTATCGCGACCGGTGGGCCGCGCCGAGCCGCGGGGAGTGGCTCTGGCTCTGTGCAAGTCTCCTCGGTCTGGGCGCACTGGCTGCCACTGCTGCGGTAACCAAGGTCCAAGCCGGAGCCGTCGCCTACCTTCTCGGAGCACCCGTGATCTCGCTTTGGGTAGCTGGACAGATTCTCTGCGCGGGCATCGCGGTCATGGATATTGTGCGCTGGGTGCAAGAAGGACCGCGAGGCGCCCTGCGTCTGGTCCGACCGCACCGGAACCGTGGTCGCGGTGGCGAACGTGGCGTTACCGCTCTTGTTCTTGCTTCGAGGTTGATCTCCGCCCTACGGTGCGGCGCCGGCGGCATGATGGCGGCATGCGTTTGTCCTGCCCGCGAAGGATCGATCAGGCGAACACTTCCACGCTCAGGCCGAGCATTTCGCCGAGGGTCTTGAGTTCCTTGGTGTAGTCGCCGTAGACCCACTGGAGGTGGTTGCCGTAGACCATCCGCCGCCGCAGGAACTCGTCGGCCCGGCCCGGCGGGCGGCTTGATGACGGCCTCGACCGAGCAGCCGAGCAGGTCCTTGCCCCAACCGCTGGAGCCGACCAGCGTGCCTTTGAGCACGAGCAGCTTCGTGGCGGTCGGATCGACCCGGGCCACCGTGACCGTCTTCTCCTGGTTGTTCATGAAATCGATGACCGCCTTGGTCCCCCAGCCCTGCTGGACGAACCGGCCCAACTGATAGGGCAGGTCGGGCTGGTCCAGGCCGTTCATCTTCATGCTCGGGGCGCTGTGGTTGATGCGGAACGTGCCGCCGGGCCGCGGGTCGGAGTTGCCCTGGTGGCACGACTTGTTCGACACGCTCATCAACAGCCGCACCGCCAGCAGGATCCCGAAATCGGCCTCGCACGACGAGGCGATCCCCTCGTTGCCGAACAGGGCGTGCTGCAGGCAGGGCACGACCATCCATTTCTGCGGCAGCATGCTGGGGCAGAACTCGAAGCAGTCGATGGTGAACGCGTTGCAGCCGTGGCGGGCCATGAGGTTCCGGATGCAGCGGTCGAAGATCATGCTGCGGACGACGAACGTTCTTGTCGAGGAACGACTTGTCGGCCTTGCGGACCAGTTCCGCGGCGTCCTGCTCGGCCCGCTGGCCCTCGGCCCGATCGCCCAGCAGCCGTTCCATCTCGTCGGACATCTCGCGGTAGGTGATCTTCTTCACGGCCACGCCGAGCCGCTTCTGCGAGGTCCTCGAAATCCCAGACGTTGCCCAGCGAGAAGGGCGGCACGCCGTTGGTCGGATAGAGGACCTTCGTCTGGCGAAACACCTTCCTCGCCCGCAGCAGCGAGAGCAGCTTCGTCAGGTCCATGTCCTCGCCCGCCACGATAGACCTCGTTCCCTTTGGCCAAGGTGTAGCCGGCGATGCTCGATGTTCCGGCAGCTGAGGCCGTTCAGCACGATCGGCTTGCCGAACATGTTGCCGATCTCGTACGACGACCGCGAGTTGCCCGAGGGGATGATGAAGATAGACGTCGGTCTCGCGGCTGTCGGGGGCGAGCTTGGCGATCTGGTCGGGCTTGAGCACCCAGTTCTCGGAGAACGTCACGTGGACCGGCTCCAGCAACTGCACGTCCTCGGCCCGGCCGAGGCCCTTGGTCTTGAGTTGCTTGGACCAGTCGGCGAAGCGCCGCTCGGCATTGGCCTTCTCGACCTCCGGCGTCGCCGAAGTCCACCGGCACGGTCCCTGCCACACGGCCGAGTGGATGAGGTTCGCCATCACGGGTTTGACGCAGAGCTTGATGTCGCGCGGGTGCAGTGCGGTACCGCCGATTCCGCCGGCCGGCGGTGCTTGCTCGGCCGGTTCCGCCGCGACGAGCATTCCCTCGGCCGCCGCGCCGGCCGCAACCGTTCCCAGACCCGTTGCCAAGAAATCCCGCCGATTCATTGGAGATCTCCGATGCATGAGTTCGCCTCCCGCTTCGTGTCTCGGGAAGCCAGGGCTGAATCTACCAAAAACGATGCCGCGGCTTGCGGTCCGCCGCACCGCGATGAACCTCTGCGAAGTTGCCCCGAGTATAGACCCGCGGCCCGAGCAAAGCAAAAAGGGAACTGCAAACCGACCAGGCTCAGCTCATTGAATCCCGGTAGCCATCGGGCCGCTTGAAGTGGCCCCGGCAAACGTCGGCCATGGGGGCCGGCCGTTGGCCCAGGTCACTGCGGATCGTGCGGCATCCCATGCAGGACTTCCAGGCAGCGGCGCTAGCGGCTGCGCCACAGGGCCCGATCGGCGATTCCCAATTGGGCCTGAGCCTCCGCGATCGCGTCCTTGAATCGCCGCGCATCGACGGGGTAACCCGCCGTCGGGCACAGATCCACCACGCGGCGGCACCAGAAATCGTTGAGCGCCAGCATGGCCAGCTCGCGGAGATACTTCGAGGCCATCGAAGCCAGTGCCGCCGGGAGGTGCGATTCGGCCTTGGTCTGGAAGCGGAATTCGATCCGCCGGGCACTGGGGCCAAAGCGGTAGACGCTCTGTTCCGATCCTTCGCCGTACACCTCGACGAGCGTGTCGGGAAAGGCCAGTCCCAGGGCACTGCCGTAGCGGTTTCGGCCGCCGTGCTTGTCGCAAACGACGTGGATCGGGCCCAGTTGAAAGTCCTTGAGCATTTCGGCCGCCAGGGCCAGTGTGGCACGCGAGAGGACCTCCCCCTTTGACCCGAGTTCCTCGACGCAGCGATTGAATTCCTCTTCGAAGATCACGCGGCTGCGCAGGGCGACGAGGCGTATGCCGCGTTCGGCCATTCGCGCACCCAGAAGTCGGCCGAGGGCCTGGATTTCGCCGCAGTCGTTGGCCAGCGGAATCGCAGCGTCGAAGGAGGCATACCAGGGAATGGCCGTGCGCTGAAGCGTCGCCTCCGCCGCGAGCAGCTCCCAGACCCTCCGACCGCTCGCGGGCTGCGCGCCCAATGCGCCCAGGCAAGCCAGCAATCCCCGCTCCAACAGGGCAATTCCCTTGCCCGACTTGTAAAGCAGCTTGGAATCTGCGACCGCCACGGCCTGCAAGGCCGTACCGGGCGATTGCCTCGCGGCTCGAGCGGGCCGCGAAGTAATCACGCCCTCGAGGGCGTCATACAGCTCTGCCGAACGGGTGCCCTCCGGCACCTCCCACGCGCTCGCCGAAATCACCAGCGGACCGAGATTCGGCCCGTATCCGGCCTCGTCCGTTCCGATGAGATAGGCCATTGCACCCGGGAGCTAATGCCTTGAAAGCGAGAAAACCGTTCCAAACCAAGTGGGACGGCATTGAAACTTGGGCTCCTCGGATGTGCCACTTGGCACAAGCAGTGCGAATCGCCGAAAAACACGCGTTCCGGCGAAACAACTGACACACCAGGAGCACAGACATTCGTGTCTGTCTCCATCAGAAGAGCACACGTTCTTGTCTGTCTTAGAGCCGGTCCCAGAACCTTTGGGCGCTACCGGATTCCCCGGCCGCGGACCCTTTTCCTGGTAGTTCTGGGATAGGCTCTTAGGATAGCGGCTGCGGCGGCGGGGGACAAGCGAAGCGGCGACTCGCGTGCGATCGCGGCTTCCTGATTGCGGGCAAGCTCGAGATCGCCGCTTACGCGCCGGCCGCTTCAACACCCGGCGCCGTTCGCCCGGCGGCTGATGGCCGAGAGATTCTCCTCAACGAGCGCAGAGCGATTGATCGAGGGCCGAGACAGCCGATGCGGCTCTATCGCGCGTGGTTGGAGGGTCGGACCACTTCGTTGAGCACGTGGATCTCGACACGCGAGTTCTGCCGGACCGGGATCACCTCGCCGTCGCCGTCCAAGGGCTCGTTCTCCCCTGCCACGCTCAGGCGGATGCGGTGCGCGTCGATTCCCTTGGAAATGAGGAAGTCGCGCACCGCCTTGGACCGCGCATAGGCGAGGTCCCAATGGTCGCGGAAGGGGGAATCGGACGGCAGGGGAAGTCGGCAGGCGTGCCCGCGGATATCGATCCGCTGGAGCTTGCCGGCCAGTTCCTCGGCAACTCCGCCGAGCTTCTGCTGTTGGGCTTCGTTGAGTGTCGAGGACGTCTCGTCGAAGTAGATGCGGCCGCCGACGAGGATGTTTTCGCCGGGCTTCGGGGCGCAGGGCCCGCACGGTGTCATCGCCGATTTGCCCCCAGGTGGCCCGGCCGTTGTTGCGAATGCCGGCGCTCTTGTGAACGCGGTTGGCGGGAATTTCGCGGAGTTCGGGGGGACCCCCGATCCAGCAATTGGAGATCGTCCACTCGGGACCAAAGCGGAGTTGCAGCGATTCCACCACGCGATCGAAACGCTCGCGCTGCATATCGGTCTGACCCGCCCCGTCGAGCTTGCCCGCACCACCGTCATCCTTATCCTTGCCGCCGCCGGCCCGCTTGCCCGCACCGTCCTTCGGCCCGCCGCTCTTGCTGTGCGGCGCAGCCTTCTGCTTGTCCGCGGTCTGGCCGGCCTTTTCCCCTTTTGCGCCCCAGCACTGTTGGTTCCCGTCGAGGCGTAGAGGACGATGAAGAAGGCCAGCATGATCGTGAGCATGTCGGCATACGACACCATGTATTCTGGTGCCCCGCCTTCACACGATGCTTCGTGCTTGCGTGCCATCGACTAATCCTGCCCCTCGGTTACGGGACGCAGTCGCGGAGGCAGGAACGTGCTGAGCTTCTGCTGGACGATGCGCGGGCTGTCGCCCGACTGGATCGCCAGCACTCCGCGGACGACGATTTCCTTGATCAGGCTTTCCTCGTGGCTCAAGCACCCCAGCTTTTCGGCCATGGGAATGGCGAAGAAGTTGGCGGTCGCCACTCCGTAGAGCGTGCCGATCAGGGCCATGGCCATGGCGGGTCCGATCGCCTCGGCGTTCGAGAGATTGCCGAGCATCAGGATCAGACCGAGCAGCGTGGCCACCAGGCCGAAGGCCGGACCGCAGCGGCCGACGGTCTCCAACACCTTCTTCCCTTCCGAATGGCGGGCCTGCATGGCCTCGATCTCGGTCCGCATCACGACCTCGACAGTCTCGGGCTTGATCCCGTCGACTGCCATCTGGACGCCCAAGGCAACGAAGGGGTTCTCGATCTCCTTGGCCGTCGCTTCCAGGGCCAGCAACCCGTCGCGACGCGCGATCTCGGCCAGCTTCACGAGTTCCTCGATGAGCACGCGCCGGATTCTCCGGACGGAAGACGAGGATCTTCGCGAATCGCCTTGACCATGCCGAAAACGCGCTTCATCGGAAAGCCGACGAGCGACACGCACAGCGCGCCGCCGACCACCATGATGATCGCGGGCGGATCGATGAAGCCGGCAAGGTTGACGTGCCCGCCGCCATGGCCCGCCATGATGGCCAAGGCGCCACCCATCGCCGAAAAGGCAAGGATCAAGCCGATGATCGTGGAGATGTCCATGAAGCTTCTCTATCGCATGCACATGGCTTGGGTCGGCAGGGGCGGCGCACTTCGGACCGCTGCCCCGGCCGGACCAACGGTGTGCGTGAACTGTCGCTGCTTGAGAACCTGTCCCGGAACCGCCAGGGCTGTCTCCGCGGCCGGAGCATTCAGCAGCGGCACTCGGTCCTGGGACCGGCTCTTCCTAGGCGGGGACGTTACTCCCACGAAGATATAGCATTTCCGCAGGGGCGAAGCGTTTCTCGCGATGCCGATCGGACCGGCCCCACGGCGATTTGGCGTCCGGTTTTGCGGCATTGCCCCCTCAGACAGACGGGACTGCACCCAAGGATCGGCACCCTGTGCCCGGCCCCACGCCCGCCGCTGGATCGCGGGCCGGCGCATCCGCTACAATCGTTCCGACATCTCCTGTGGTAAGTTCCCAAGGGCATGTCCCTCGTGCGAGGAGGGGGCGCAGGTAGTAAGGCTTGGGAGATCGAGCATGACGCCACGAGAACGCGTGCTGGCCGCACTGAACCATCAGCAGCCCGACCGCGTGCCGATCGATTTCGGCGGGCATCGCTCGTCGGGCATCGCCGCCATCGCCTATGCCAAGCTGCGCAAGGCGCTTGGGCCTGCCCGCGCGGCCGATCCGCGTCTACGACCCGATCCAGCAATTGGCCGATCGTCGACGACGACGTGCTCGATCGGTTCCACGTCGACACGATCGAGCTGGGCCGCGGCTTTGCCCTGGACGACGAGCACTGGGCCGATTGGACGCTGCCCGACGGCACGCCCTGCCAGATGCCCGCCTGGGCGCTGCCCGAGCGGCAGGGCGACGCTGGGTTCTGCGAGCGCTCGGCGGCCGCGTGCTCGGCCGCATGCCCGACGGCGCGATCTACTTCGAGCAGTGCTACTGGCCGTTCCTGGAGCACGACGACCTGGATCGCGCTGCCCGAGGCGCCTCGGACGAGACCATGTGGTGTGCGGCGGCCAGCCCGCCCGGCCCGCTGGCGGCGGGCCGACGGCGACCGCGTCCTGGCCGACGGCGCACGGCGGCTGCGCGCAGCGGACCGATCGGGCCATCATCGGCCTGTTCGGCGGCAACCTGCTGGAGATCGGCCAGTTCCTCTACCGCATCGACAACTTCCTCATGCTCCTGGCCGGCAATCCCGCGCCGGGCCCACGAGTTCCTCGATCGCGCTCGTCGAGATGCACCTGGCCAACCTGGAACGATTCCTCGCGGCTCGTCGGGCCGTCGATCGACATCATCGTCTTCGGCGACGACCTGGGCATGCAGAACGGGCCGCAGATGTCGCCGGCCATGTACCGGGAGTTCTTCAAGCCGCGCCACGCGCCGATGTGGCGGCGGGCCAAGGAACTGGCCAACGTCAAGGTGATGCTCCACTGCTGCGGCGGCGTGCGGCCGCTGCTGGCCGACCTGATCGAGGCCGGCCTCGACGCGATCAATCCGGTGCAGATCACCTGCACCGGCATGGAACGCCGCGGCCTGAAGGCCGATTTCGGCGACCGCCTGACCTTCTGGGGCGGCGGCTGCGACACGCACTTCGTTCTCTCCCACGGCACGCCGGACGAGATCCGCGCCACGTGCGCGAGCAGGTCGACGCGCTCAAGCCCGGCGGCGGATTCGTCTTCCAGCAGGTCCACAACGTCCTGGCCGACGTGCCGCCGGAGAACGTCATCGCCATGTTCGACGCCGCCTACGAATTCGGTTAGGCTGCGGCGGCGATTCTCCGGTGCGGCGGGGTAAGGCGGGGCGAGAGTATGCGGCGCAGTGCAAAGCCGCCCGCCGCCAGGCAATTCCCCCGCGGGTAACTTCAGGCCCTCTTCATCGTTCTCCCGAGACATGCGATGGCACTCCACTCGATCGACGTGGCGGTGATTCTCCTCTACTTCGTCCTCGTGATCGGCGCCGGGCTTCTGGTATCAGCGCCGGGCGTCCAAGGATCTGGACAGCTACTTTCTCGGCGGCAAGAGCATCCACTGGCTGGCCCTGGCCATCTCCGGGGCGTCGTCGAACTTCGACGTGACCGGCACGATGTGGATCGTCACCCTGATCTGACCCTCTTCGGCTTCAAGCTCGATGTGGAACCACTGGATGTGGGGCTTCCTGATGGGCGCGTTCTTCCTGTCGTTCATGGGCAAGTGGGTCCGCCGCTCGAGCGTGATCACCGGCGCCGAGTGGATGGTCACCCGCTTCGGCGACGGATCCGCCGGCCGCACCGCGCGGACCGCCTACGCCCTGATGGCCGTGGTCACCCTGGCCGCCTTCCTCGGCTACGGATTCACGGGGATCGGCAAGTTCGTCTCGGTCTATACCGGCTGGGACCCGCAACGCCTGCGCGGCGGCGATGTTTCTCGTGACCACGCTCTACGTGCTGCTTGGGCGGGCTGTTCAGCGTGGTCATCACCGACATCATCCAGACGGTGATCCTCACGCTGGCCTCGATCGTGATCGCCGTCCTGGCCTACAGCCGGCTCACCCCCGAGATCGCTTGCCCAATTGCCCGCCGATTGGACCTCGCTCGCCCCGGTGTGGCGATGTGGAGCAGGCCCAGACGCTGCCGGCGGACTATCGCGGCTACGAGTTGTTCGGCGCGCTGGTGATCGTCTGGGTGCTCAAGGGCCTGTTGCTGAATTTCGGCGGGCCGGCCCAGATGTCCGACTTCCAGCGATTCCTGGCCGCCCGCGACCCGCGCGACGCCGCCAAGGTCGGCGCGGGCTGGAGCGTCTTTCTCATCGTCCGCTGGGCCATGGCCACGGGCATCGCCCTGCTGGCCATTCAAGCCGGCACGCGAGGACGTGACCGATCCGGAGACAGTTCATGCCCCTGGTGCTCTGACGACATGCCCGCTCGGGTTGCGCGGGCCTGGTGATCGCCGGGCTGCTGGCCGCCTTCATGGCCTCGTTCAGCGCCATGGTCAACGCCGGAGCATCGTACATCGTCCGCGACTTCTGGCAGCCGCTGGTCGCCCCAGCGCCGGCCGCCGCCATCTCGTCTGGGCCAGCTACGTGGCCACCTTCGGCTCGTTCTGGTGGGCATCGCCATCGGGCTGAAGGCCAGTTCGATCGGCAGCGTGTTCAGTTGGATCATGATGGCCCTGGGCGCGGCCTTCGCCATTCCCAACGTGCTCCGCTGGTACTGGTGGCGGATCAACGGCTGGGGCTATGCGGCGGGCACTTTCGTCGGCCTGGGCTGCTCACTGGTCACTCCCTGGGTACCGGCCCTGCAGCCGCTCTACATCTCCTTCCCGATGATCTGCGCCGCGTCGCTTGTGGGCACGCTGGTCGCAACCTGGGCCACCGCGCCCACCGACACGCGGCTTTTGATCGACTTCTACCGCCACGTGCGCCCCTTCGGCGCGTGGAAACCGATCGCCGCCCAGGCCGGACTATCGCCGGCCCAACAGCGGGACCCTACGGAGAGCCCCCGTCGCGCGATCCTGAATACGCTGCTCGGAGGCACGGCGATCTTGTCGGCCTATCTGGCGCCGATGTATCTCGTGGGGCACTGGCACCGCCAGGCGGCCGTGTGTCTGGCGATCTTTCTGGCCGCGGCGATCGCGCTCTACTTCACCTGGTATCGCAGCTTGCCGCCGGCGGAAGACATTCCCGCCCAGCACTCGCCCCCGGGGTAACCGTTCACAGGCCGATCCTTCACCCTGCCGCCGTCAGTCGTGCCTCGGTTTGGCCAAGGCGGCGAGAATCGAGTTGGCAAAGAAGATTCTGCGCCTGCTGTCGGCTGGCGTCGGCCATCAGCAGCACGGCGCGCCCGGCCGAGAGAACGTCGGGCGTGTCGATCACGCGCACCATTTCTGCCATCGCGCTTCCGCCGGCAACAGATCCAGGAGCCGGTTCGGGGCGTCAGGAAGAAACTCTCGTTCAGGTAGTTCGGCTGCTGCTGGGGAAACAGCGCCATGTAGAGGATGTTCATCTCGACCAGCTCGTTGAGGAAGTGCGTGCCCAGCGAGACGTCGGGAATGAGGTTCTCGCGCATGGTGACGATTTCGCACAGGACGGAGACGCGGCTGATCTCGGCGAAATGGACGGGGATGCCCAGTTCCGGGCTGGAGGTGCCCCAGCGCCCCGGCCCCAGGAGCATGGTCGTGCTCGCCGTCGCTGGCGCCGGCCTGGTTGATCCGCCCGAGCAGGCGGGCCACTTCGTAGCGGTCGCGCCAGCGGCAGTTCGCCGTAGAGCCGCGGGAACGACGTAGATGAAACGGTCCAGCCGGCACGATCCGGCTGGGGCCGATGATCGCCCCGTGCGCCTCGACGATCCGGTCCGCGTCGCGGACCTCGACCGTCGGCAGGCTCGACGCTCTCCGCGCCCTGCACCTGCAGCGGGCGGCACTGCAGCAGGTTGATCTTGTAGCTGCCGTCGGCGAGGAAGTTGGCGGTGAACTCGATGTCGACCGGGTTCTGGTAGGCGTCTTCGAGCGTCTTGAGCATCTCGCGCATGTCCTCGACGAACGGCGTGTCCGACAGCAGCCCGTCGAAGGTCAGCACGTAGTGGCGTCGTCCCGGTCGCGGCACGGCCGCGTCGTCGCGGCGAGGCGACCATGTCCAGCGGCAGGTCCGGGCCTCCTCGCACCAGGTCGAGGAAATGGCCCGACGCGAAGCGGTTGCGCGGCCAGGTCCAGGTAGTCCACGCGGTGCTGCGAGTACTCGCAGACCTCGTCGAAGTTGCTCTCCGGGCGGCGCGACGGGGCGTTCAGCGCCACCAGCCGCGTGTAGTCGTCGTCGGCCCGGTCGACCGCCCGCGTGCCCAGGCCGAACACCAGCCGGACCACGCCGGCGCGCGGATCGATGTCCTTGTGCCAGACGTAGGGATTGAAGGAGAAGCCGACGCCGGCGATCTGCGGGAAAGAACTTGTCGCCGTAGCGCGTCGCCGGAGACGCGCATCACCAGCAGGGCCATCTGCTCGTCGCGGTCCAGCAGCCCGCGGGCGACGCGGTAGCGCAGCGCCTTCTCGCTCATCGCGCTGGCATAGACCTGGCGCACGCGTGTCCAGCAGGGCCTGGAGCCGCTGCTCCCGCGGTGCCCTGGTTGACGCAGAACACGCTGTCGTACTTGCCGGCGAAGGCGTTGCCGTAGGCGTCTTCCAGCAGCGAGCTGGAGCGGACGATGTACGGCGACTCGCCGAAGTAGTCGAGCATCGCCTGGAACTGGTCCATCGTGTAGTCGGGGAATCGTCCCTGGAGAATCCGCGCCTGGGCCTCCTCGAGGCCCTCCAGGAACGTGTCCGGATCGCGCTGCCTCTGCCGGATCCACCAGACGCCGTTGCGGATCAGGAAGGTGTAGAACACGTCCGAGCCGATGTAGAACGAATCGTGGGTCTCCAGCAGCTCGTGCAGCCGCGGGCTGTCGCTGCTTGAGGATCGCCCGGGCCAGCAGCATGCCCAGCGCCTTGCCGCCGATCAGGCCGATGCCGATCATGCGGTCGCGGATCTCCAGGATGTCGGCCAGGCTCAGGTAGCGATGGACCAGCCGCAGCATGGCCTCGTCGCGCGACAGCACCATCCGGCTGAGCCGCTCGAAGACCTCCCGTTCCTGTTCCGGCGGGCAGCGGCCGGCGCGGGCGTCGTCGTAGGTCTGCTGGGCCTCGTTGAAGATCCGCCGCCAGAAGCCGAGCCGCGAGTCGGCCCGCAGCCCCGGCCAGCGGCTGGAGGCCAGCACCTCGGAGATGACCGCGCTGCTGGTGATCGGCCGGAACTCGTCGCCCTCCCAGACGTGGATCGTGTTCATCGAGCGCGGTCGAGCGGTGCTGGACCTTGATCGGACGCACGTAGATCTTGCTCCTCGTGCCGGAACACGTCGAGCAGGAACTGGGTGGTCTCGGTGATCGGATTCAGCGCGAACGAGGCGTGGTGGTTGCGGTAGCATGCCGAAGTAGGTGACCGTCTCCAGGTCGTACAGCCGCGGGCAGGTGAGCAGGAAGAAGTTGCCCAGCATCTGGTCGGCCGACCAGAGCGAGGCCAGTTCCGACAGGCAGTCGAACACGTAGATCGCGTGCTTGCCCGGCCTCCTCGATGACCTCGTGGACCTGGGTGACGAAGCTCTCGAAGCCCAGCGTCGGGATCGGGGTGGTGGATCTCGGCCCCGAAATCGTCGGGGATCAGCGGCTCGTGGGAGGCAAAGCGGAAGTAGATCAGCCGGCGGTCCGGCCTGCCGCGCCGCCTCGGCGTAGGGCGTGACCAGCGCCCGGTAGTCGGCCACGCGTGTCCACCTGCCAGACGATGTTGTCGCCGGGCATGACGCCCTCGAGCACCTTGTCCAGACCCGGCAGGCCGGTGGTCAGCGTGGCGGACATACGCATGCACCCAGGAAAAAGGCGGTTGCGCCCGGCGGCGATTCTCCTCCCGTGCGATTATAGCGGAACGGACCGCGGCAGACGCAGAAATGAAGAAGACTTACGCACCATCGAACCCGACAACCTCGTGCAGCCCGCCACCACCAGAAAGCTGGAGGGGAAGGGGTCGGAAGCCCTCTTGACCCAACTCGGCGAGGAGGAAAGAGGTGGAAAACCGTCGGCGCGGGGTCGCGGGAATCCACTCTCGTCGCATCACGGCCGGCTGCGGCCCTCGCGGCGGTATCGATCGAGCAGCTCGGAAAGCTCCTTGACCAAATCCGGGTGAACCGCGGCCAGGTTGTTTTTCTCGCCGAGATCGTCGGCGAGGTTGAACAGTTGCGTGGGCTGGCCCGCTTTGGCCTTCTTTGCCGGGGGCTGCGGAGCAATCAGCTTCCACGGTCCGCGACGAATGGCAAACGCGCCGCCTGCCGAATGATGCACCACGGCCTCGTGCGTGGGCTGGGCGTGGGGCTGGCCCAAGAGCAGGGGCAGGATGCTGAAGCTGTCCTCGCCGGCATCGCGAGGCAGCGACGCGCCTAGAATCGCCGCACACGTCGCCAAGAGATGATTGTGGCAGACCGTCTCGTGGCAGACGGATTGCGCCGCGATCTTGCCCGGCCACCGCGCGAGGAACGGAACGCGGTGCCCTCCTTCCCAAATATCGGCCTTGTAGCCGCGGAGCGGACCGCTCGGCTTGTGGCCGTGCTGCTCGAGCACCGAAAGGCCAGTATAGGTCGAGTGGCCGTTGTCGCACATGAAGAGGACCAGGGTATTGGCCGCAAGGTCGAGCCGATCCAGCGCCGCGAGCACTTCCCCCACGACGGCATCGGTTTCCAGCATGAAATCGGCCAGCGGGCTGATCCCGCTCTTGCCGCGAAAACGCGGCGAAGGCGCAATCGGCTCGTGGGGCGAGGTCAAGGGAAAGTAGAGGAAGAAGGGACGGCCATCGGCGGCGCGCTGCCCCAGGTAGTCCACGGCCTTCTCAGTGAGCCGGGGAAGTATGGCGTCGAACTGCCAGCCGGGAAGCATCGGGCCCACTCGGCCGTCCAGATCGCCCTTTTCCTTACGCGCGGTGGGTTGGCCGACCGTGCGGTCATTCTCCAGAAAGCAGTAAGGCGGATAGTTGGGCACGTCGGTGCCGAAGTAGTAATCGAAGCCGCGCGTCGTGGGGCCTTCAGCGATGGGTTGGTCGAAGACCACCTCCGCGCCGCGCCGCGGCCAGTGCCAGCCCAGGTGCCACTTGCCAATGCAGGCCGTGTGGTACCCGCGTTCTTCGAGCAGACTGGGCACGGTGAGTCGGCCGGCTTCGATCAGCGGCGGGGCGTAGGGCCCCAGCACTCCGCGCTCCAATCGCGTGCGCCAGGCATACCGCCCGGTGAGCAGGCCGTAACGCGTCGGCGAGCAGACCGACGAGGCCGAGTGCGCATCGGTGAATCGCATCCCCTCGCGCGCCAGGCGGTCGATATGGGGCGTGGGGATCTTGCTGGCCGAGTTGTAGCAGCTCACGTCGCCGTAGCCCATGTCGTCGGCCAGGATGAGCACGAGGTTGGGCGGCCGCACTGCCGGCGTTTTCGCTTCGGCAGCCACGGCGCCCCGAGAGCCGCACGACGCCGCCGCGAGCAAGGCAATCATCGGCGGCAGCAAATACATCGGGAACCAGGCGAGGTACGCCCGGCCATCGGTTCTTTGCCCAGGTGTCCGGTCCATGCCAGTAAACCTCCGCAGGGGAAAGAAAGAGACAAGGCCAGACCACCGTCCGCCGGCACGGTCGAGGAATATAACCGGCACCGCGGGGAAAACACGACTCGGCGCAGTATCGGCGGATGCACCTCCACCGTCAACTACGGCGGGAGCGGACGGCGTCCTTGCCTCGATCGTGCCAAAGAGCCATACTGCGCAAGGGCAAGGTTCGCCCTGTCCATTCCGGCCAAGCTTCGCTACGTCCGCCGGGACCCGGGCGCCGGGGCTGCCGTGCCTCGGGTGTCTGGCCCGTGGAATTGCCGCTGAGGGGTGCGTATGGAGCGGTTGCGCGTCGCGTGGTTGCGGGTGGTGCTCTTAGCAGCCGTTGCCGGCAACGTCGCGCCGTCGCTCGGCCGAGAGGGAATTCGACTGGCTCAAGCACCTGCGTGGCGTGCTCAGCCGCGAGGCTCGGGCCATGAGGCTCCAGACCCCACCCCGGTTCCAACTCCCCCCGCCCCCACTCCGCCCTCGGAGCCCTCCCACGGCCACCCGCACCGTGACGACGGTCGCAACTCCGTCTATGTCATTCCCTACGATCCTTACTGGCCTTATTGGGGATATCCTGGTATCTGGTACGATCCATGGTCGATCGGGTGGAGCCGGACGGGCATCTTGGCGCCCGAGTTGGTCGATCCCTTCTACGGCCTGATCCCGGAGTGGGGGCCGCGTGCCGGGACGGCATTTCGGCCGAGCCCGTCCCAGATCACTCCGAAGCAGGAGAAGGTGCCCCGCGGCAGTAACGCCAGCGCCCTGGCGCTTGCTCGCCGCCTCATGGGATTCGGCGACCGACACTTCCAGGACCGTAACTATTCGGCCGCGTGGCAGCGCTATCAGGATGCTGCCGAGGCGGCGCCGGGCCTGGCCGGGCCCTACTTGGGTCAGGGCGTGGTTTTTGTGGCCACCGGAGCCTACGACCGCGCCGCCAAGGCCTTCCAGCGCGCGCTGCAAACGCCTTTCCAGCCCAGCGAGCCGCTCCCCAAACTGGAGCGACTTTACGGAGAACGCCAAGCGGACAAACGCAATCACCTCAACGCCCTGGCCGCTGCCGCTCTGGAAGACCCCGGCAACGGCGAACTTCTGTTCGTGTTGGGCGTCTTTCTTTACCTCGATGGGCAGCAAGACCGCGCCAAGCCGTTTCTCCAGCGCGCGGCGCAATTGGGCGGCGTCGAGATGGCTCGGATCAAGAACCTATTCTAGAACCGCCCGGAACTTCGTCGGCGGCCGGAGAATTCAGGAGCGGCACACGGTTCTGCGATCGGCTCTTGGAACCTGGCCCGAAGCCGCCGCAGCGGACTTGCGCGGCCGGAACAACGCAGTACCTCCGAGAGTTCTGCGATCCGCTCTAAGAACCGCGGGCAGCGGCCATCGTCGTCCGAGCCAGAGGCAGAATGTCCACCGGCTCCATGACGTCGTGGAAGAATGAGGGGAAGGATTCGTCCGCCCGAGGGGATTCGCAAGAATCCGCCGCGCGGTGTTGCCCGGGCTTGCCTGCGATCCGGCGCGACTTCCAGAGCTGATCGAGTTGCAGCAACAGACCCATGGCCAGGAAGACGGCCCCGCCCAACCCAATCGGCAGCCCGATTCGCCACAATTCGTCCCGCCCGGTGGCGAGTGACCACAGAAGCAGCACGCCACCGCAGACGGTGAGCATGGTGCCGGCGAGTGTCGCCAGCCACGTCAGCACCGGCAGCACCCACCGCGCATGCCATGCGTCGACGCTCTGACCCAGACGCCGCAGACGGGGCCGGACCGCCGCGCGCCGTCCCTTGGGCGCTCCCAACGGCTGAGCCCAATCGAAACGCGACGACTCGCGGATCGGGGTCTCGGGCGTCTCCACCAAGAGCACGCGGCCAATCTGCCGCAACTGGTCTTCCAGCTCCCAGTCATCCAGGACCGGAGGGACCAGCACTCGGACCGGCTCCGCGGTCCGATTCAGGTCAGGCAGTACGGTACGCACGTCGGGCAGGTCGTCGGAAAATACCTGCGTACAACGCGGACAGCCGTACTTGCCTGTCTCGTCGGACAGGATTCCGGGAACGTCTTGTTGACAAGCCTTGCACCACATAACGGTTTAAAGCATCGGCAACCCGCCGGGCCGACTATACCGAATCTCCCGGAAAGACCCGAGAAGTAGGCCGAACCGAACGCGCAAAGCCTGACTGCTGAGGCAGTGCGGAAGTCCGGGCAGACTTTGCGGGCGAGGACGCTCAAGCCACAGCTCGTTTCAGCCAGCAGCCGCAGAAGCCGGGAAGAACACAGAACTAGCGAAGAATGGGCGCTTTCAGAAGTTTAATCCCCCGAAGTCGGTTCTCCGGCTGTGCGGCGCCCAGGCAGCGAGGATCACGCAGGGCCCGCATAGCGGACGCGGGGCTTGCTGGCCGTTTATTGGGACGCGGCAAGGAGCGACCAACAGGGCTGTGCGACCGTGGGTCCGCGCTCGCCGCCCTCTCACTCGCTCCTCCTGCGCAAAGCCAGCAATGCCAGCAGGAAAAGACGCCCCTTCCCAGTCGCCGCCGACCTCTCGTGAAACTATGGCTCGGTCGCTTGGGCCACCTCGGCCGGCTCGTACCAGGTTTCCCGAAGCCAGTCGGCCAGCAACGCGACTTGCGCGGCACTAAGGATGTTCTTCTCGACTGCCTCAAACTCGGCGTAGGCGGGCATCCGGTCGTTGTCCTTGCCGTAGAATCGCCCATGGCTGGGGTTGCTGATGATGCCGATCAGCCACTCGCGCGAGCCGTAGCCGGTCAGGTCGGGGGCGGTCGGCTCCTTGGCAAGTCCGTGGAATTGGTGGCAATCGGTGCAGGTGAAGTCGCCAACGAGCTGCTTGGTCTGGTCCGAAGGCTTCGCGCCGGGCTTTCGCGTCGACTCAGTGACCAGCGCCGCGATCATGGCCCGGTACTCTTTGTCGCCGATGTCCTTACGCAGCTCGCGGAGGTTGCCCTTGACGAACTCGACCATTTCGCCGCTTTTGAATTTCGTGTTGCCGAAGTACTTGGGTCGATCAGTGGGCGTTGCCTGGATCTTGCCGGTTTTGGGATCGACGGGTGGGGCGTAGCCGATCTGCTTCGGATCCAGCATACCGCTGATCCACGCGTCGCCGGCGAAGCGGTGGAGATTGGGAGCCGTGGGATCTTGGGCGAGAATTCGCGTGGCTTCTTCGCCCGTATCGTAGTCGTGGCAGCTCGCGCATTGCTGGCGGAAGAGTTTGGGTCCTTGGGTTTTGGCGTCGCTCCACAAAAGCGTGAGCGCGCCGGTTCCCGGGATGCCCTTGCCCTGGATGAGTTGTTTGACGCGCGTCGCGTCGTGTTCGGCGCCGACCAGCGACACTTGGAAGGCCGGATCCGTCGCATCCTTGTTCTTGGAAACCCAGGTCAGGCCCACGGCCGCCCCGAGAAGGGCCACCGTAACCACGATATTCAGCACGTGGCCGGCGCGGTAGCGAGCCAGAAACGGCATCACCAAGAACAGCGCCACGAGCAGGCCGGGCACAACGAAGATCGGCACGATCTTCAGCGCGCCGGAGAAGTGGTGGGCGAATTCATACAGGCCGACGAAATACCAGTCGGGACGCGCGGCGGCATAGGCGTCGCCGGGGTCGCGCGGGCTGCCAAGTTCCGCGCCCAGGTAATCGGCGGGGGCGAGATTCGCGTCGGCCTGCGCCAAGCCACCCCAAACCGAAGCCACCAGCACAATTCCCAGCACGACCAGGCAGGCGATCGCGTTGGCCAGCATCGGATCGAGACGGGGCCGCGCCGCGGCCGCGGACTCTTGCGCATCGGCGCGGCGCGCACACAGCACGTGCAGCGCCAGCAGACCGCCCAGCACCACGGTCAACACGCCCGCGTGCAGAGCCACGAACCGCGTGAGCGTGAGATGTCCCATCGTCGGCCCACCCACGGCGATCTTGTACAGGGAGCTGCCGACCCCAGGCAACAGAAAGAGGAACTTCGTGCGGACGTCGGTGCTCCAATAGCCGCGCTGCGACCAGGTCAACAGGTCGGCGGTCAACAACAGCGCGATCGTCACCACGGCCATGCCCACCGCGAGCCAGAAGAGCAATTCCCGAGGGGCCCGGTAGGCCCCGGAGACGATCATCGAGAGGATATAGAGCCCCAGGAGCACCAGGAGCATTTGGCCGGCATAGTAGTGGATGCCGCGCAAGAGCCAGCCGCCCGCCACTTCGTACTGGATGTAATAGATGCTTTCCCACGCGGTCTGCGCGCTGGGGCTGTAATAGCACCAAAGGAAGAACCCGCTTACCGCTTCCACGAAGAAGGTGAACAGGATCGTGCTCGGCCAGATGCTCTGCCAGAACGGTCGGACCGTGGTGGGCGTTTTCCGGCAGTCTTGCCAGGCGGTCCAAAGGCCGGTCCGTTGGTCGATCCACTTCGTCAATGCGTTCATGAGCTTCCCCGGTTGGGCGGCCAGTAGTCTTGGGAACCATCGGCAACTGCGCCCCTACATTGGGGCGACGAGATGCCGGTGCGGCGTTTCTCCGATCGCTGCCTCGGATGTTATTGATGCCGTTGTTGATGGTGGAACAGTTCGAGGCTTTCTGTCCCGGGAGAACCGGGCTTCCGGGTCAGGCCTCCGGGACCTTGGCCGTGCTGCCGGGCTGAAAACGCTGGAATTTCACCCAAACTTCCTTGCCGCGGACTTCCACTTCCAGCGTGTCCAAGTCGCGCGGGCTTTCGGAGTCGGCTTCGCGCCGTTTGCCGTCGAGCTCGAAGGTGGCCTTGTGGCAAGGGCATACGAACCGTTGGTTCGCGCCGTCGTAGTCGATGAAACAGCCGGCATGCGGGCAGACGACCTGAAGCGCTTCGACCTGCTCTTTTCCGGTGCGGCGGAGAAAGATCGCGCCCACGGGTTCGTTGGCAAAGCGGTTCCACGCGTCAACCCGATCCATGATCACCGGCGTTTTCACCGGGGCGCCTCCTTCCGAAAGCCCCTCCAGCGATCCCAGGCGGAGGAAGTCGCCGGCCTGGGCCTTCTGCCTCAAGGGATTCAGGAAGGAAAGGATGCCGACGGCGATGGGAGTGGCATAGGCGACCGCGCCCAGCGCCAAGGCGAGCGAGCGGCCGAGGAATCCTCGACGGGGCTCGGGGGACGCCGTGTGCTGGCAGCCGCAGCATGGGGCCGCGGAGGACTTGTCCATACAATTTCCTCTGGCAGGAATAGCGGGAGGGAGAATCGAGCGGAGCAACGCGCCGGCCCAAGGCATGCCGGGCGCAAGACCACACGGAACACACGCGATTGCACCCCGCGACGGCCGCTCGTGCGACGCCGCGGCGACTCTCAATGGGAGCGGCTCGGCCCGACAACAGCGGGCCATTATCGCATGGCTGCGCGCACGGCGTCAAGCACCTTGGATTGCGCGGCCGGCAGCGCGTCGGGCACGTATGCCCCCGCCGCATTGCGGTGCCCGCCGCCGCCGAATTGCTGGGCGACGCGACTGCAATCCAGCTTCGCGCGGCTGCGAAAACTGATCTTGAAGCCTCCCTGCGGCTGCTCGACGAGAATCACCGCAGCTTCGGTCCCTCCCACGGTGAGCGTGGCATTCACAATGTCTTCGCTGTCCGACGGCAGCGCGCCGACCGACTGGAAGTCGTCGAGCAAGAGCCAGGTGTAGATCAGTCGGCCGTCGAGCTCGGTTTGCGCGCGGGCTCGATGGCCCGCCCCATCAAACGCAGTCGCGCCAAGGTGTCGTTCTCGTACAGATCCTTGTAGAGACGGTGCGGCGCCGCGCCGGCATCGGCCAGCTCGCCTGCCAGCCGATACGTCGCTCCGGAAGTCGAAGCGAAACGGAACCAGCCCGTGTCGGTAGCCAAGGCGGCGAACAGCGCCCGGGCGATTTCCGGCGAGATCGGCACTTCGAGTTGCCTCGCCGCTTCGAAGACGAGCCGTCCCGTGGCCTCAGCGCGGCTGTCTCGGAACCACTCGGCCCCAAGATCGTCGCTGCTCACGTGATGGTCGAGCACCGCCTTGGCGGCGCGCGTCGTCCGCACCACGTCGCCCATGTCGCCGAACTGCGCCCAGGCGGAGGTGTCGAGGATCATCAGCACCTCCACGTCGGCCAGTTCGTCGGCCGATACCGCGCCGTCCAGTCGCTGGATCTTGCCGAGCGGATCGAGAAATCGCTGACTCGGAGGAAGCTCGAAGGCGGTCACGATCCGCACCTGCTTGCCCAACGACTCCAGCACGGCGGCCATTCCCAACACACTTCCCACGGCATCGCAGTCGGGTCGAATGTGCGTGGTCAGCAGAAAACGCTGGTGCGCGCGGACCAGCGCGACGAAGCGCGGCCAATCGACTCCCTGGTCATGCATGGCGACTTGAGGCTGCGAGGACGAGTCCACCTTGCTATTCCCTCCGGGGATTTCGATGGGCTGCACCCGAAGTGCAGCGGCGGAAGATGCGACAAGAGAGTTATTATAGGATGACTCGGGAAGGACCGGATAGGGGACGGCGGCCTCCCCCGAGATGGATCGGACGAATCGGTTCGGCAGGGCTCAATCCGACCGCGCCCCGGCAACCACGGCCTCGGTCGCCGCCAGATCGCGATCCATCTGGGCCAACAGCTTGTCGACGGTCTCGAAGTCGCTCGACGCCCCGCAGTCGCGCGAGGAAATCCAGGCCCAGCCAGCGGTCGTACAGATCCCCGTCGAAACCGATGAGGTGGGCTTCGACCTTTAGTCCCTGCTCGTTGAAGGTGGGATTGGGGCCGAGGCTGATCGCGGCCGGCCACGCGCGGCCGTCCACCTCCATTTGTCCGGCGTAGATCCCTTCGCGCGGCAGCAGGGTCCGCACCTCGGCAAGATTCGCCGTGGGAAAGCCGAGCTTGCGGCCCCGTCCTGCACCGTGGACCACCTTGCCGTACACTCGATAGGGACGCGTCAGCATGCGCTGGGCGCGCTCGATCTGCCCTTCCGCGATCAGGGTCCGCGCCAGGGAACTGGAGACGATCTGGCCGTCGAGCGCGACCGGCGGCACGATCTCCAGCAGCAGGGCGGCTTCCGCACAAAGCCCGCGGAGCAACTCGACGTTGCCCTCCCTTCCCCGCCCGAAAGAGAAATTCGCTCCCTCCACCACGGCCCGCGCCGCGAGCCGTTCCTGGAGGATCGAGCCGAAAAACTGCGGCGCATCCAGGCGGAGCAACGCAAGATCGGTGCGATAGGCGATCATCGCGTCCACCCCGAGTTCGGCGAGCAATTCCGCCTTGCGATCCACCGTGCTCAAGGGAGGCGGGCTGCGATGGGGACGGAGAAGTGCGGCGGGGTGCGGGTCGAAGGTGAACACGATCGCCGGCCCCCCCACGCGCCGCGCCGATTCCACCAGACGCTCCACGATCCTCGCGTGCCCCAAGTGTACGCCGTCGAAATTGCCGATCGAAACCGCACCGTGGCGGAAGGCGTCGGGCAGGGGATCCAAGCTGCGGATGATCTTCACGAGCTTCTCATCGAGCCGCTGGGGGAAAGCTGCATGCCGCGGCATACCGGTTGTGTGGGGCGTGGTCGATTTCCCTTGCCGCGGGCGCCGGCCCGCTGGCCGCCATCCTTCGCGTCGCCTCAGGCGCGTGCCGCAAGCCCCTCGTCGTCCGACAGGCGGCGGATCTCGTCGCGCAGCCGCGCCGCCTCCTCGAAATGCTCGTCGGCCACCGCTTCGTGCAGTTGCCGTCGAAGGCGGAGGACCTTTCCTTCGGGCGTCTTGCTCAGAACTTCCTCGGACTTGGTGGCCACCTCTGCGCCATCGCTCCAGATTGGCCAGCTCCGCCGATTGCTCGGCGCGGTCACTCTGGTTGTACTCGTCGAGGAAGTCACGGATGGCGTCGATCCCTCGATCAATCGCGCGAAGGGCCTGGCCGTATTCCCCCTCGTCGACCAGGGGCGCGGCCAACGTGCGCGTGTGGATCATCGTGACGTACGGACGCCACTGGTCGAACTGGAGCTTGTTGCGGTCCCCCTGCGGCATACTGCTTCACAAAAGCGAAGAGGCGGAGATTCCGTTCCGTGTCGCGGACGCAGAGATCGTACCTCTGGAGATGCCAGAGGCTGAGATAGCGGTGGTAATACTGCACACCCTCTCTCCAGAGGTGAAGGCAGTCCTCGTCGCTCAGCACAAAGGAGGGCGAATCGGGATGCGCCGCCTCGTGCATCCGCTGCCTCTCCAGGTAGAAGTCCAGGTAGGATTCAAAGCCCTCCGGACGCGTGCCGTCCGGCCGGCCGTGCAATTCCATCTGCAACACGCCCAAGTCGACGCGCAGTTGGATCTTCTCCCGCCCGTCGTTTCCGGCCGCGATCCGCACCTGGATCTCGTCGGGCTCATAGTCCCAGCCTTCGAGGATCGACGAAATATCCTTCGACATCTCCGCCCTATAGACCCACGCTATAGATCCCTGGACCAGAAGTCGCAACGTCACCGCACTTCAGTCTATACGGCCCGAGGAACCCTGGGAAGGCAAACCGAAACCGAGGCCTTGCGCGATGCGTGCCCAGAACGGGTCCCAAGATCGGAACCCCACCTTCCGGCCGTTCCCAACCGCAGAATCGGCTCCGACTGCCCGGCAAACCCCCGGGCAATCCGCCGCGATCGGCACTCGAAGCGCTCTACGCGTCCGGCTCGCGCGTCACCGGTTCCATGACTTTGGTGTTGCGCTCGACCGCTAAGACGATCGTCCGCTGCTCCACCCCGTCCCCGCTGCTGGCCACCACGGGCAGCACCTGGCGACGGTCGGGAAGATTGAACCGCATGCGGAAGGTCCCGTCGGGCTGCAGCCGCACCGGCTCTCCGCGAAGGGTGACGTGAGCGCCCGGGTCCGTCACGCCGAACACCACCAACTCGGCATCGACCAGGAACGGGAACTGGCGCTTGCCATTGCCCGGATGCGACTGCGAGGCGGCGATCCCAAACCGCGTCGGAGCGCCGGAACCCATCGGCCGACGAAGTCGTTCCTCGAAAAGCGTCTTCAGCTCCGAGTGCTCGCCTTCTTCGGAATAGCCGCCGCTCAGCGCGTAGATGCGGTCGAAATCCTCGGCCACGCCCACCCAATTGCCGTCGATTCCCTTGACCGATCCGGCCGGAGGCGTCGATACCGTATTGCTCTTGGCCAGGCTCACGAACTTCCCGTCCAAGGCCAGGTAGCCGATCTCCATTTGGAAACTGCTGCGGCGGCTCGTCCACGTCGATATACCAATTGTTGACGCCGCCGTGGATCTCGATGTCGCGGACGATCTTGCGCACGCTGCTCGTGGTGCCGTCGCGCGTGACTTCGAGCAATCGCAGCACCGGCCGGGCGCCAAACCAGTGCTGGCCCATCGAGGCGCGGGCGCGCTCTACGCTCGAACGCCTCAGTTCCCAGTAGGCGTGGAGCCAGAACGGGTCGCGGACCATCACCACCAATCGATCTCGAGCCTCCCCCTCCGGAATCTGCGGGGTGCCGTGGAGCGACAAGTCCTTGTTCTGCGTCATCTTTCTTTGATCTGCGTCAGCCGCTGCTGAATGCGCGGGCGCGGCGCGCTTTTCGGCCACGGCAACGTGCCCGTTGCTTCGCCCGTTTCGGGTGGCCTTCTTGACAGCTTGCCCCCCGGCATGTCCATTGGTGCCGTTCGAGGAGCCGTTTCTCCGTGTGGCCAAAAGAGCTTGCGCCTTGGCAAGCTTCGCCAACACGTGGATCAACTCGTCTTTTCGCATCGCATGCCAACCGGACACGCCTTTCCGCTTGGCCATCGCTGCGAGCTCTCGGACGGTGCGTGTCTTGAGTTGCGCTGCGGACATCACGGGACTTACCTCCGGGGGCCGAATGCAATTGGGCGGGGCATTCGGTGCAAGGTTGGTCGCTGGCAGGATGTCGTCCTTGACCCGGATCGCGCGCCTCTGTTCCGGCATCCAAGGCCGTGCCGAGTCCCCGCGTGTGGCTCGATTCCATCGCCTCAGGCAGGACGGGTGACCCGGTGAGTTCGATTATAGTCACGGCGCACAGGGGACGCAAGAAGCAGCTCATGCGCAGCGACGAAATGTCGATTCGAGCTACTGCCGTATCGTACTATCATACTTGCACTTGCGACGCACGCCCCCCTTGTGCGTCCTTTAGGGCAAAGGCACGAATACAACCTTAGAGTTGATCGGGACACCAAGTAGACGGAGCAGTAATCCGGCTTTCCCCGACCCTATCGCCAGAGAAACCCCGAGAGGCCATCGCAGCGGCCCATTCTTTTCGCCCTGAATGCTCCGCGGCCCATGAAACCGATGCCCCAAAGATGGATATTGATGCCATCAACACGAGGGGTAATGGTTTGGGGGCAGCAACCAAAACGAGTTGGTGATCCACATCGCCTGGCTTGCCGCGAAAATTTGGCGCGTGCCGGGGCGCGCACAGCGCATTCTGCTCTCCGAGTCTCGCCTTATGCTTCCGCAGAATCAATTGACATGGGGGGGTATGACGTATAGATTGCTTGCGCTGCTCACTCGTCCCAGACTGATTTTGTCGTGTGCAACCCTCCCGATAGCCGATCGTCCATTGCCATTGCGTGGGCGATCGCGTCTCAGGTCATCTCCATTGCCTTGGAGATGGTCCTCCCCGGAGTCGCGGGAATCTGGATCGATCGCCGACTCGGCACGGTCGCTGTGTTTCTGATTCTCGGGGTAGCACTGGGAATGACGGTGGGACTTGTCCACTTGATACGACTCACCAAAACGCCAAGCCTTTTTGGAAAAAGTACGAAGGACCGATCGCCGAGCAAGAACGCAGAGAATCGGTGAGCCGGGTGGTAAGAAGGTGGTTTTCCAGACTCCGCGAACAGAGCACGCTTGCACGGTCTTTGACGATCGCGACGGCAACGTTCGTGGCGTTTGCCCTGATCGCTCCGATCGGTTGGCTGACCCGGGGACGCCATGGAGTGGCGGCCGCAGCGGCGGCTGCGCTTCTGTGCCTCGCGGGGCGCAGTGCTCGCAAGTCGTTTCGCGTCGCATGCGGGACCCCAAAATGGCAGGTTTTGGGTTCATGGCCAGTATGTTACCGCGGATGGGGGTTCCCTTGGCCGGTGCGTTGATGCTCCAAATGTCTCCGGGCCCGCTGGCCGAAGCCGGTGTGATGTACTATCTTCTTGTGTTCTACCCGATCACCCTCGCCATCGAGACGTTGCTTTCCCTGCCCCCAAGCAAAGCCCCGTCGAAATCCCCTCGCGACGTAGTCTAATGGTCGCCCAAGTCGAAGTGTCGTAGTCCATGGATATCGCAGCAGTCGGCTCTCATGTCAGCGATGGGGCGGCATTTCACCTGCCGCTGGGTTATCGCATCGACCTGCCGGTGATCTTCGGGCGCCAATTGACGAGGTTCATGGTCCTGGAGGTCGCGGTCGCGCTGTTGATGGTCCTGGTGTTCGTCCCGTTGGCGCGGCGCATGCGGACTCGGGCGAACCGCTCCACGGTCGGCTGGGAAATCTGTTCGAAGCAATCCTGATCTTCCTTCGCGACGAGGTCGCCCGGCCGTCCATCGGCCGCCACGACGCCGACCGCTTCTTGCCCTTCATCTGGACGGTGTTCTTCTTCATCCTCTTCTGCAATCTGATGGGACTGCTCCCCTGGACCGGATCGCCGACCGGAGCGCTGGCCGTGACCGCCGCCATGGCCGCTGGCCACGTTTCTGGTGGTGATCGGCGCCGGGATGCAGAAGTACGGTGCGGTGAAATTCTGGACCGGCATGGTGCCGCACATGGAATTGCCCGGCGTGCTGGCCATCTTCCTCATGCCGATGCTCTTCGTCATCGAGGTGCCGGGACTGTCTGATCCGGCACATTCGGTGTTGGCCGTGCGTCTTCTGGCCAACATGTTCGCCGGGCACCTGGTGCTGGCGGTGATCGTGGGGTTCATCGCGGCGGCCGACCGAGTCGTACTTGGTCGTCTGGCTCGGGGTGACCGCCGGCGAGCGTGCTCGGCGCCGTGGCCTGAACCTGTTGGAATTGTTCGTGGCCTTCCTGCAAGCCTACATTTTCGCGTTTTTGTCGGCCCTGTTCATCGGCATGGCGGTTCACCAGCACTAAGCGGTTGGGCAGCTGCCGCAGCTATTCCGTAGTTCACGTATTGTGAAGGAGAGGTTACCCGTGAACAAGTTCGACTCGATTGCCGTGCTTGCCGTCGCTTCTTGCTGGTCGCCTCGCCTGCGATCGCATTGGCCGCGGAACCGGCTGCTCCGGCGCGGCGCGGCCGCCGCAGCGACTGGCCCGACCGCGTTCTCGATCTACCTGGGTGGCGCCTTCGGCTCCGGCCTGATCATCTCGGCGCCGCCTACGGGCATCGGCCGGATCGGCTCGGCGGCCGTCGAGAGCATGGCCCGCCAGCCGGAAGTGGCCGGCAACATCAACACGGCGATGATCATCGCGGCGGCGCTGATCGAAGGCGTGACCTTCTTCGCGCTGATCGTCTGCATGTTGGCCAAGTAGAGCTGACCCAAGCGCCTCGATCCCGGCAGAGGTCTGCGAACATGGTTGATTCGAGTCGTTGGACTGCTCCTGGTCGTGGCGCTGGCGCTGGCCGCCTGGCCGGCACGGCCGCGCTCGGCCTGCGGCGCCGTCCGCACCGCGGCCGAGCAGGCAGAGGCCGACGCTGGGCATGCTCCGCCGGGCACGGCGAGGGAGGCCGATTCCGGCGGCGGCATCAATCCGCTGGGATTCAAGCACGACCTGGCCATCTGGACCGCGCGTGGTCTTCCTGTCTGCTGCTTGGCGGTCCTCTGGAAATTCGCCTGGGGACCGATCGCCGACGGGCTGGACAAGCGCGAACAGCGCATCGCCGACGAGATCGCCGCCGCCGAGCAGGCCAACGCCGACGCCCGCCGAGCTGCTGGACGAGTACCAGCAGAAGCTGGCCGCCTCCGAGGGCGAGGTCCGCGCAGATGCTCGAGCAGGCCCGGCGCGACGCCGAGCAGGTCGGCCGCGAGATGCTCGACAAGGCCCGGGCCGAGACCGAGGCCGAGAAGCAGCGGGCCTTGCGCGAGATCGAGACGGCCACCGCCGGCGCGCTCAAGGAACTGGCCGAGCGGAGCGCCAGCCTGGCGGTCGAACTGGCCGGGCAAGATCGTCCAGAGCGCGGCTCGACCCGCACGGCCCACGCGCGGCTCATCGAGCGAGGCCGTGGCCGATTCGCCGACACCAAGCCCAACGGCGGCAAGTAGCAAGCGACAGCGATCGCGATGCCGCGTATGAGACAAAATCAGAGACCGCTCGACCGCAAGCGCGATCGCGCCTGGCAGCCGACGCGCGATCAGGCCGACGTCGGCGTCGAGCACATCGCCGACGTCTACGCCGAGGCGCTTTCTCGGCGCGGCCGAAGCAGCCGGCCAGACCGGAGGACGCTGATCGAGGAGTTCGATTCGTTCGTGACCGAGGTGCTCGATCGGTTACCCCGAGCTCGAGCAGGTTCTGGCCTCGGCGCTTGGTTTCGCCACGAGGAGAAGGCGGGGCTCCTGGACCGCGTGCTCGGCGGCCAGGCGTCGCCGCGTTGCTGAACTTCCTCAAGGTGGTCTCGCGCCACGGGCGGCTGGACATGCCTCCGCGCCATCGCGCCACGAGGCCCACAAACTATACGAGCGGATGCAGGGCCGGGTCCGCGTGCGAGTGACCACCGCCACCCCGCTCGACGACGCAGGCGGCCAGCCGGATCGCTCGAGGCCTGCACGGACGCTCGACGGCGAGCCGGTGCTGCCAGCAGGTCGTCGATCCCGACATCTGATCGGCGGGATCGTGGTCCGCGTCGGCGACACCGTCTACGACGGCTCGATCGCCACGCAACTCGAGAACCGTGCGCCAGCAGATGATCGACAGGAGTGCTCATGAAATTCAAAGCCGACGAAATCGCTTCCGTTATCCAGCAGGAAATCGAGCAGTTCGAGTCGCAGATCGACGTCCGCGAGGTCGGCCGCGTGCTCGAAGTCGGCGACGGCATCGCCCGCGTCTACGGCCTCTCCGGCGTGATGGCCGGCGAAATGGTCGAGTTCCCCAACGGCGTCTATCGGCCTGGCGTTCAACCTCGAAGAGAACTCGGTCGGCGTCATCATCCTCGGCGACTACCTCGGCGATCAACGAAGGGGACGAAGTCCGCAGCACCGGCCAGCTGCTGAGCGTGCCGGTCGGCGACGCCCTGCTCGGCCGCGTGGTCGATCCGCTCGGCAATCCGCTCGACGGCAAGGGCCCGATCGTCACCACCGAGCGCCGCCCCGTCGAAGTCGATCGCCCCCGGCATGGCCGAGCGCCAGCCGGTCAAGGAGCCGCTGCAGACCGGCATCAAGGCCATCGACGCGATGACGCCCGATCGGCCGCGGCCAGCGCGAACTGATCATCGGCGACCGCAAGACCGGCAAGACCGCCATCGGCATCGACACGATCATCAACCAGAAGGACACCGGCGTGAAGTGCTTCTACGTCGCCGATCGGCCAGAAGGAATCGACCGTCGCCGGCGCTGATCGAGGTGCTCCGCGCGACACGGCGCGATGGACTACACGACGGTGATCGTCGCCGGCGCCAGCGCCCCCGCCCCGCTGCAGTACATCGCCCCCTACGCCGGCACCGCGATGGCCGAGTACTTCATGTACAAGGGCGGGCACACGCTGATCGTGTACGACGACCTCTCGCAAGCAGGCCGTCGGCCTATCGCCAGTTGTCGCTGCTCGATGCGGCGTCCGCCGGGTCGCGAGGCCTATCCCCGGCGACGTGTTCTACTGCCACAGCCGCCTGCTCGAACGCTCGGCCAAGCTGAGCGACGCACTGGGCGGCGGCTCGCTCACCTCGCTGCCGATCATCGAAACGCTCGAAGGCGAAGTCTCGGCCTACATTCCGACGAACGTGATTTCGATCACCGACGGCCAGATCTACCTGCAGCCCGACTTGTTCTTCGCCGGCCAGCGGCCGGCCATGAACGTCGGTATTTCGGTGTCCCGCGTGGGCGGCACCGCCCAGATCAAGGCGATGAAGAAGGTCGCCGGCGGTCTGCGTCTCGACCTGGCCGCCTTCCGCGAACTGGAAGCGTTCGCCCAGCTCGGCACCGAACTCGACGCCGCCACGCAGGCCCGGCTCGACCGCGGCTACCGCATGGTCGAACTGCTGAAGCAGGGCGTCTACCAGCCGCTGCACGTCATCGACCAGGTGCTGAGCATCTACGCCGGCACCCGCGGCCACCTCGACAAGGTCCCGGTCGAAGTCGCGTGCAGGGCTGGGAGGAAGACTTCCTGACGTTCATCCGCGACCAGAAGCACGCCGATCTGGCAGACAGATCACCGACACGCAAGACCTCGACGACGAGCACGATCGGCAGACGATCGAAGCCGCCGCGTCAAGGAATTCAACGCAGCAGATGCACGTCGGCGAGCGAAGAAGCCGGCATCGAAGCCGCCTGACCGTCGGTTCGCGTGATGCCGCTGCAACTCGCCGCACGCCTACCCTGAACCTGACACGCTGTCCGTCCATGGCCAAAGCCCGCGCACTCGACAAACGCCGCAAGTCGATCCGCAACATCCGCAAGATCACGCGGACGATGGAGTTGATCGCCACCGCGCGGTTCAAGAAGGCGATGGACCGCGCGATCGCGGCGACGGCCTACACGCGGCGGATCACGCAGCTGGTGGCCGACCTGGCCCGCAGCGGGCCTCGAAGTGAGCCACCCGCTGCTCGAGCCGCGCGCCGAGACCGCAACGCGCGACGCTGCTGGTGCTGACCGCCAATCGCGGCCTGTGCGGCGGCTACAACGGCAACGTGCATGCGCGCTGGCCGTCGCCCGCTGCGGAGCGACTGCGCAGCGAGGTGCCCGAAGTCGCGGCTCGAAGTCTCCGGCAAGCGCGGCATCGTCGGCGTTCCGGTTCCGCGGCATCCAGCCCGGACGCAGCGTTACACGCACTTCGAGGACAAGCCGACGTTCGAGCGAAGTCGAAGCTGCTCGCCAATCGCTACCTCGAGGCCTACCTGCGCCGGCAAGCTCGATCGGCTCGACGTCGTCTACACGAAGTTCGAGAGCCTCAGCCGGCAGCAGGCCGGTGGTCGAAACGCTGCTGCCGCTGGCGGCGCTCGAAGGCGCCGACGAGGACGAGCGACGACGCGGCCGGCGCGAGCCGCAGTACGAGTTCCTGCCCTCGGCCGAGAGCATTCTCGAAGAGGTCGTGCCGACGAGCTTCAAGGTGAAGCTCTTCAAGTGCTTCCTCGACGCGGCGGTGAGCGAGCAGATCGCCCGCATGGTGGCCATGAAGGCCGCCACCGAGAACGCCGACGCGATGATCAAGCAACCTGACGCATGACATACAACCGCGCCCGCCAGGGCCAGATCACCTCCGAACTGCTGGAAGTCATCGGCGGCGCCGAACGCCCTGCAGCGAATCACTACGCCGGAGCGCCGAGCCGTGCTTCGCCACGAACCAGACAAACCCGTTTCACTGCCGACGACAACCATGGCGACGACTCAGCAAGACTCCAGAAATGCCACGCCGCGCGCAGCACAACATCGGCCACATCACCCAGGTCATCGGCTCGACGTTCGACGTCGAGTTCGCCGAGGACAGCCTGCCGGCGATCTACAACGCCGTGAAGATCGAGTCGCGACCACAAGGGCGTGAAGATCAACCTGACCGGCGAGGTGCAGCAGCACCTCGGCGGCGGCCGCGTCCGCTGCGTCGCCCTCGGCAGCACCGACGGCCTGGTCCGCGGCATGGAGTGCGTCGACACCGGCGGCCCGGTCACGGTGCCGGTCGGCAAGGCAACGCTCGGCCGCGTGTTCAACCTGCTCGGCGAGCCGATCGACGGCCGCGGCCCGGTCAAGGCCGACGAGCTACTGGCCGATCCACCGCGACGCCCCCGCAGTGACCGACCTCTCGACCAAGACCGAGGTCTTCGAGACCGGCATCAAGGTGATCGACCTGCTCGACGCCGTTCGTCCGCGGCGGCAAGGCCGGTCTGTTCGGCGGTGCCGGTCTGGGCAAGACGGTCATTCTCACCGAGCTGATCGCCCGCATCGCCAGCCGCCCACGGCGGTTACTCGGTGTTCGCCGGCGTCGGCGAGCGGACCCGCGAAGGCAACGACCTCTGGCTGGAAATGCAGGAAACGCAAGATCGGCAAGACCGGCCGCAGCGTCATCGAGCAGACCTGCATGGTCTTCGGCCAGATGAACGAGCCGCCGGGGGCCCGTCTCCGCGTGGCCCTCTCGGCCCTGACCATGGCCGAGTACTTCCGCGACACGACCGGCGCCGACACGCTGCTGTTCATCGACAACATCTTCCGCTTCTCGCAGGCGGGTAGCGAAGTGTCGGCCCTGCTTCGGCCGCATGCCGTCCGCCGTGGGTTACCAGCCGACGCTGGCCACGGAAATGGGCGCGCTGCAGGAACGGATCGCCTCGACCTCGCAAGGGGGCCATCACCTCGGTGCAGGCCGTGTACGTGCCGGCCGACGATCCGACCGACCCGGCCCCGGCCACGGCCTTCGGCCAGCTCGACGCGTTCATCTACCTCGAACGCTCGATCTCGCGAAAAGGGCATTTACCCGGCGGTCGATCCGCTGGCCTCGTCGAGCCGCATTCTCGATCCGCAGTACGTCGGCGAGCGGCACTACGCCATCGCCCGCCGCGTGCAGCGCATCCTGCAGCGCTACCGCGAACTGCAGGACATCATCGCGATTCTCGGCGTCGACGAATTGAGCGAAGAGGACAAGCTCGTCGTGCACCGCGCCCGCCGCATCGAGCGGTTCCTGTCGCAGCCGTTCCTCGTGGCCGAGGTGTTCACCGGCAAGCCGGGCGAGATCACGCCGCTGGCCGACACGATCCGCAGCTTCGAGGAAATCTGCGACGGCAAGTGGGACCACCTGCCCGAGCAGGCCTTCATGTACGTCGGCGCGATCGAGCAGGCCGCCGAGCAGGCGGAGAAGATGAAGGCGCAAGGCAAGCGATAGGGCGCAGAGCCGGCGCAGGCCCACAGCCCTGCGCGGACTCCGGCGCGCATTGCCGACCCCCGAACTTCGAACGTCAAGTCTCCATGGCCGATCTGCAATGCATCGTCGTCACGCCCGAGCGGACCGTCCGCGACGAGCGGGCCGATTTCGTGGCCCTGCCGCTGTACGACGGCGAGATCGGCATCGCCCCCGGCCACAGCCCGATGATCGGCCGCTTGGGCTACGGCGAGTTGCGGCTCAATCGCGATGGGGCAGTGAGCCGGCTCTACGTCGAGGGCGGCTTCGTCGAGGTGCTCGACAACGTGGTCTCGGTGCTCACCAACCGCGCCATCCTCGCCCAGAACTTGGACGCTGCCGGTGCGTTCGAGCGACTCAAGTCGACGGAGGGCCGCCCGACGCGCTCGCCCGAGGAAATGGCCGCTCGCGACCGCAGCGTGGCGCAACTTCGCGCCCAGGTCCGCGTTGCCCGCCGCGCCGGCGAAGGCTAGAGAACGGCATCGAAGACCTCGGCCGAAGAAGTGGCCGGCGCGAACTTCCCGAAATCACCTCGACTTCTCGATCTTCTCCATTGCATCCCTTGCAGCTTCTCGAACCGACTGTTCGTCGTCCTTCAGTAATTCGGTGAGGGCTGCGAGGGAGACCTTGGCTTCGGGACCAATGGATTCTCATCGGCTTACATGGAATGCTTGGTAAACATCCTCGTAACCGTTCACAGCCCGGGAGCGAAGGGGACAGGTCCCGAGTTTTCGGTCAGGCGGCTGTTGTGATGACGGAGCCGTGCGGCCGAAAAACGGACCAGTCTCCGCCTGGCCTGTGAACGGTCACGCTGGCCGTTGCAGGGAAGGTGTTGGCACGAGTTGCGTTGGATTTACCACGAAGTCACGAAGGCACAAGGGACGAAAGGGAGGGAATAAGGAGATTTACTTTTGTCGGTCTTGACGCGGCGAGCCGCCGCGTCTACGGATCGGCCCGGGTGGGAAACCTTCTCCAGGTATGGCAAGTGCGAGGGCACGGACTCCAAGACGAGCGGCTCAAGCCGCAGGTCGGGAGAAGGCCCGCAAGCGGGCCTGGAGATCAAGGAGGAAGGGGAATGGGGGATGGGGGATGTGAGGGCTCGCCCAGCCGGCGTCAACGCCGGCCCTAAGAGCCGCTCTCGCGGCCGAAGGCCCGCAAGCGGGCCTCAGACCAGTTGGAGGGGCCTTCTACAACTGATGGTGCTGAGGAGTTTTTGCCAGTCTTGCTGGTCGATGAGGCGTCACGACCGTCCACGTTGGTGATGGATAGCCCGCCCCTCCATGCCAGGGGAACTGCCGCGCCGGCGAAGCTTGATCGTGCCGCGACGGTTCAGAATCTCGTCCGGCAGGTTGTGGCCCATCTTGTCGCGCTTCGTCGCCAGGTACTTGGCGTTGTGCGGATTGATCGGGCCCACGATCGGCACCTGGTCGACCACTTCCAGGTCGAAACCGCCGTAGATGAAAGCGTCGGTCTTCTTCGGGTTGTTCGTCAGCAGCCGAACGCGGCCCAGCCCGAGGTCCTTGAGAATCTGGATGCCGATGCCGTAGTCGCGGCTGTCCACGGGATGCCCCAGGGCCAGGTTCGCCTCGACGGTGTCCATGCCGGCATCCTGCAGGCCATACGCCTTGATCTTCTCGACCAGGCCGATGCCCCGCCCCTCCTGGGGCAGATAGACCATCACTCCCGCGCCCTCGCCGCTGATCATCTCCAGGGCAAGGTGAAACTGGTCGCCGCAATCGCAGCGGAGCGAGGCCATCAAATCGCCCGTAACGCACGACGAGTGCAGCCGCACCAGGGGAGCGCGGGGCGGGGCCAGCGCCGTCGGCTCTCCAAACACCAGCGCCCAGGGCTCCTGCACCTCGTGCTTCACCCCGTACACAACCACCCGGGCCGAGCCGTACATGGTGGGCAGCTTCGACTCGGCCTGGCGATAGACCAGCTTCTCCATCCGGCGTCGATAGCGGATCAGGTCCTCGATCGAGATGATCTCGAGGTGGAATTGCTCGGCAAGCTGATAGAGCCGTGCGCGCGACGCGCGGTCCCCTTCTTCATCGAGGATCTCGATCAGCACTCCTGCCGGCTTCAGCCCGGCCAGGCGGGCGAGATCCACCGCGGCCTCGGTGTGCCCGGCGCGGCGAAGCACCCCGCCTTCCTTGGCGATCAGGCCGTGGACGTGTCCCGGGCGGACGAAATCCGCTCGCTTGCTCGACGGATCCAAGACGGCGCGGATCGTCGTCGAGCGCTCTTCGGCCGTGATTCCCGTCCGGCAACTGCGGTGATCGATCGGCACCGTGAAACACGTGCCCAGGGGGGCCGTGTTCTCGATCACCATCAGCGTGAGGTTGAGCCGCTCGCACACGTCGGGCAAAACGGGCATGCACAGCATGCCCCTTCCGTGGGTAATCATGAAGTTCACGATTTCCGGCGTGATCTTCTCGGCGGCGCAGATGAAATCCCCCTCGTTCTCCCGGTCCTCGGCGTCCATGACAATCACGATCTCGCCCCGCGCCATGGCGTCTACGGCGGCGTCGATCGAGGAAAGCTTGAGCGGCATGCAGACAGACTCCGACAAAAGAGGGGGAGGTGGCGCAGTCGAGACGTGTGGAGTGCGCGCCAATGGCACCCGCTATTCTAATCCCTTGCGCGCATCGTTTCCAGGCACGGTCCTCACCGTAGAGAGGGGGTATCCTTGCTCCCGACTCTGCCCCGTGGCGGCTCGCACGGGCGCAAGGCAGCCGCGCCACCCGCGTCCGGGGACCGCTGCCGCCGGTGTTTACCGCAACGACTCGTCCCGAGGCATCTGGAGCTTCTCGTAGAGCTTTCCGCATGCCAGGGCGTCTGTCCCGCTCACTTCGCGTCTGTGAACTGGTAATCTCCGCTGCGGATCGTGGTGACCACCCGGCCGCCGACCCGAGCCCGCGACTGCTCGATCTTCGGCCCGTGCACGGCGAAACCGTTTTCAGGCAACTCCCATTGCTTGCCCGAAAGCTCCGCGCGATACGGCTTCTCGCCGAAATTGACGACCACCTCGGTGCCGTTGGCAAATCGCGTGCGCTGAACGGCGCGGTCCGGGGTGAGAAACTCGTGGCTGAGCATTTCCGCACCGGCGATCGCTTCGTGCAACTTGCAGGTGTTGCGATAGGTGCGAAGAAACACCTCGCGGTCCTTTTGCCAGGAACCCTCGCGATTGGCCCACAGCAAGGGGACGGTGCCGTAGAGCACGTTGAAGGCATCCTTCTTCGGCGTTACCTCGGGCGCGGCGTCGAGCAGCCAGTCGCTGGCATCGCCCCAGTACCAGGTCGAGACGACGCAATCGTGGAATACCAACTCCCAGAGCGGCACGCGATAGGCATGCCCCACTCCCCACCGAGCATAGCCTTCCCACCCACCGTACTTGCCGCCCCAGGGATTGGGAAACTCCTCATCCTTGGTCTTGGGGTGCTTGAGGTGGCCAGCGGGCCACGAGTACGCCCCGCCGCTCATCATCCCCTCGATGTAGTCCAACTGCGGAACGGCCCACCAGATGCCGTGCTCGCCCCCGACCGACCAGCCCGCGCGAGCGCACGTAGCTAAGGAGCCCGACGCTGTACTCGCGTTTCTGGGC
Source organism: Pirellulales bacterium (assembly GCA_963736495.1). Lineage (GTDB taxonomy): Bacteria > Planctomycetota > Planctomycetia > Pirellulales > Thermoguttaceae > CAVTPL01. The sequence goes on from CAVTPL010000007.1 coordinate 1,309,920, forward strand.
CCGCGTCATCGGGTGGTCGGGATCATAGCACTCGTAGAGGTCTTCGGCGGTCGCCACGTCGATGAAGCGGCCGAGAAACGGATGCTCGGCCAGCAGCCTTGGAAACGACGATCTCCGCGGCCCGCAGAGTACAGCGCGGGGCAACGCTTGAGGTACTGCGTCTTCTTGTCGAAGGTGAGCCAGGCTTTCATGCGTTCGCCGTTGGTCTGAAGCACCGCCGCGCCGGGAAGCCGGTCATGGTGGGCGTCGATCTGCTTGCCCGCCTCCAAGGGAAGTATGTCGGTGTAGATGTCGTACTCGCTGGTCAGGTAGCCCATTTCGTTCAAGGTTTTCAGATCGGCCGGAGACGTGCGGCCGTGGATCAGCATCTTATCCACCCCCGCCGCCTTGGCTTCCTTGGCGAACTTTAAACCCGGGCTGCCCCAGACGTCGGGCGCTCCGAAGAGGCGGGCAATGTTCGGATTCTTCTTCAATTTCTCGGCAAAGGGAACGATCAGCCCGCGCTCGGCCGCATACGCGCGGTAGCGTTTGGCCAGGGCCACATAGCCTCCCTGGGAGGCAAAATGATAGAGCACGCGCCGGGCATGGCTGAATTGCTTCTTCGACGGCATCCAACCGAGCTGAGGGGCGGCGCACTGCTGCGTACCGACCTTGCACCGCTTGAGATCGATGAACGCGTCGTCCGACGTCTCGACGATCATTGTGTAGCCAAAGCCTTTTTCCAGATCGCATACCCCAATCCAAGGCATGTCCAGCCGTGAGACCGCGAACCATCGCCGCGGGAGCGGATCGAGGCTCACGGGATACAGGTGACCATTCGAGTAGTCGGAAATCACGATCGCGCCGCCGGCGGTGTCGAGCACCAGCGGTTCGAGGAAAGGCGTGTTGCCGATCTGAGTGTTTCGATCGGCCATGTCGGCCTCGACCCATAGATCCGCCCCTGAAGCCGCCAACCGCACCGTGACGGTGAGCGTGTAGGGCTTGTTGACGGTCTTGTCCCAACCGAAATCGGCCAGCCAGGCAATGCCCGGCGGCGAGCCGGGAACCTCACGCAGCTCGCGCAATCGCGGCAGAGCTTTGTCGCCCGCTCGAACCTGTCGCCACGTGTAGTTCGCACTGCGGTCGCGCACTTCAAGGGTGCCCGCTTGGCCGTCGACTTTCACTTCGAGGCGGTCGTTTCGGAGCGTTCGCGTGTTCTCCTCGTGCTTGCTTGCCTCTTGCCCACCCAGAGGCCCCGCGAGGCTGCCGAGGGCGAGAAGAACCATCATCGAAACGGCAATGCGTGAGCGTGGCGACATCGTTATCCCCTCCTTTTTTGGCTGGCCCTGTTATAGCATGTCGCTCGGTGCGCGAACACATTCCCCGGAAAAGGCGCGGCGCAGCGGCGGCGGGCAGGGATGGGACCGGCCGCCGGCTCCCGGATCGATCCGGATCAACTGCGGTGCCTTCCTTGGCGCTCCGGCGTCTGGGCGGGCGTTTCTTCTCCGCGGCCGTGCGACGTAGAACCTATCCCAGAACTGCCGCCGGGGTCCAGAGAGCGCCCCATTCCAGAAAGTGACGCGTTCCGGAAAGAAAGAAGAGGCCGTGGCAAACCCATCGCCGCGTCCCGCGCACACTAACGGGCGGGCTGGTTCACGCTCGCCCGCCGCATCTTCGCCCGCGCTCGGCTGAGAATGGGGCCGATGCTGTTCTGGGGCATGCCGACCGTGTCGCTGATTTCCTGGTAGCTCTTGCCTTCCAGGTGGTACATGCGAACCACGCGCGCCTCGCTCTCCTGGAGGTCTGCAAGCAGGCGATCGACTTCCTCGCGATTGCTGATGCGCTCCCCCGGTTCGAGTTCGGAGTCCGTCGCGTCTTGAGCCGGGCGCCGAGTTGCCCCCTCGCTCAATGGCGCAAGGGCCCGCTGGTCCAACAGAGTGCGAACCGCAATCCGCCGGGCGACGACCGTGAGATAGGTCGCCAGGCTGCTCTGACCGCGGAAATGGTGCAAAATGGCAAACTCGTCCTTGATGAAATTGAGGAAGACCTCCGCGGTCAGATCGTCGCGGTCTTCCGGGGTCAGGCGGAAGCTCCGCGCACTGCGCGGTATGGTTGACCACGTGGACGACCAACCCCATGAACCGATCCACAAAATCCTCCCAAGCCCGGGGCTTCCGCTGTAGGCAGCGTTCGAGGAGGTTGCGATCGATTTCCGAGAGCGCCACGAGGCCATCCCCTGGTGATCTGCGTGCCGCACCGGACAATCCTTTGCCTGGAGAAGCTCGCGCGGGTAATCCGAAGGGGTCGGATCGGGGGGGCCCGATCCCGATTAATTCTAGCTGCGACCAGCTAGCAGAGCAAGGCGAAGCGGCACAGCCTGGGTAGCCGAGCGGGTTGACAGTCGCACCAGCGGTCAATAAGATTCCCGCGGGGCAGAATCAGGGTAGCTGAGTTCAACCAGTGTTGCGGCAAGGACTTCAGTCGATTGCCGCGCGTGCCTCGCAGACTGCCAAAGGAGCGCATTCTCTATGACCCACGTCGTCTGTGAACCCTGCAAAGACTGTAAGTATACAGACTGTGTAGTCGTTTGCCCCGTCGAATGCTTCTACGAGGGTGAGAAGATACTTTATATCCACCCCGATGAATGCATCGACTGCGAGGCGTGTGTGCCGGAATGCCCCGTCGAAGCAATCTTCCTCGACGAGAACGTGCCCGAGGAATGGCGCCACTACATTCAAATCAACGCGGAGATGGCGCCGAAGTGTCCCGTGATTACCGAGAAGAAAACGCCTTTGTGCGAGCAGTAGCCCGCCGACCCACTAGACGCCGATCTGGCAGTGGGCCCCCTCGAGCCACGTTCGCCAGCTTGCGTACTTCGGATTGCGAAGCTTTAAGGTCAATAGGGGACTGCGTTTTGGGCGAACGGGACGCGTCGCGAGCTTCATGTGCGCCTCTTGCGGCGTGCGTCCTCCCTTCTTCACATTGCAGCCCAGGCAGGCGCAAACGACGTTTTCCCAAGTCGTGCTTCCCCCACGACTTCTGGGGATCACGTGATCGAGGCTCAATTGCCCGCTCGGGAAGCGACGCCCGCAGTACTGGCACCGGTGCTCATCGCGCGAAGACCGTGTGACGATTGAGCCGCAACGACCGCAAGGGCATGCGATCGTACTCTAAGAGGCGAATGACGCGCGGTACCTGGATCTCGAAATTCACCGAGCGGATCCAGTCTTCGTGCGGCTGCTTCGCGCGTGCACGCAATTCACACGCCAAACGCCACGATTCGAAGTCATAGTTGGCGAACTTGCCGTCTTCGGCATGCACGATCTCAGCCAACTCGCGGCAGAGCAGGCTGAACGCCCTCCGCACGCCAATCACGTGGATGGCGAGGTAGGCGCGGTTCAATACCAAGACGCTGGACGCCAATGGGTTGGAGGTTTCTGAAGTCTTCATCAGGCACACTCCCGCGACCCGTCCGGCTGACGGTGACCCAGGCGTTTCGTGGGTCGTTCTGTATTTTAGCCAATCGGTACAGCCGCCACCAGAGGCGAACCTCTAGGGCACGGCGCGAGCCGCCCCGCAGTCCGTCGCCTCGGTGCAGAAGACGCAATCGCCCTCCCTCGCCCCCCTCTACAGATCGTCGCGAATCAAGAAAATCGCCCAGAACGGCTTGTCACGATTCCGCGACCCTCATTAGGATGAATTGGTCTGGGGCAGTGTCTGTGGTATTTTGGCTGGCGTATTGCCAGCGATTCTCGGGGAGTGGGTCATGATTCACTACACGTGCGACCTCTGTAAACGGGATCTCGATCCCAACGAAGACCTCCGCTACGTTGTCAAGATCGAGGTCTACGCCGCGTTTGACCCGGGTGCCGTCGAAGACGAAGACGATCGCGACCATCTGGAGGAGATTCAGGACCTGCTCGAACAGTTGGAGGACAACCAGAGCGACCGAATTGGCGATGAGGTGTATCAGCGTTTGCGCTTCGACCTCTGCCCGGAATGCCGCAAGAAGTTCGGCAAGAACCCGCTCGGTCGAGAAAGTGCCAAGATCCTCGACTTCAGTGAGAACTAACCTTCCCCGGCCATTCCTCCCCACGTTCCCACCATGAGCCCAGGCCGTCGCGATCTCCCGCTGCGGCGGCGATTCCCGGTTCGACGACGTTCCGACGCCGTGATCCTGGCGGTGCTGGGAATCCTGCTCGCCGTGGTGCTGTGGCAGTACTATCAAACCCCGCCGCCGCTTCCCGACGCGCTGGCCGAAGGCGAATATGAGGTCGAACGCGTGGTCGACGGCGACACGCTCCGCCTCACCAATGGCGCCCCGGTGCGGCTGATCGGCGTCAATGCTCCCGAGGCAATGCGCAACGAGTGCGCCGAACCCTGGGGCCCCGAGGCCACGCAGTTCACCGCGCAATTCGTCGCGGACCATCCGGTCCGCCTCGAGTTCGACGCCGAACGCAAGGATCGCTACGGCCGGCATCTGGCCTACGTGTGGGTGGGCGACCGGATGCTGAACGAGGAATTGGTGCGTGCCGGGCTGGCTCACGTCGAGACGGGCTTCCGCTACGCCGACGAGGTGAAGCGGCGATTCCTCCAAGCCGAGGCCGAGGCAAAATCGGCCCGCCGCGGCATCTGGTCCGGCCGCGTCACGCCCGCCCAAACGCCTTAGGGGGCGTCTTCGGGGGCGCAATCTGTCGCGCGACGATCTGGGCCATGTGCTTCATCGCAGTCACGCTGCGGTGAACCCAGCCGATGCGGCTGCACCCTTCCAGCTCCAGGGCCACCGTGCCGGAAAAGGGAAGACCATTGTTCCGCCCACGTGTCCCGTCCGCCACTTCGGCCAGCAGCGTCAAATACGAGTAGTCCACCGAGTCGAGCCGCTCCACCGGGTTCCAGACGCCCACGACCTGGTCGCGCGTGTGCATGCCCGGATGATCGGAAATGTGGGTGTGGACGATGCGATCGGCAAACTGTTCGAGGCCGGGGAGATGACCTTGGCCGAGCTGCTGCGGCGAAGTCACGTAGACCTCGGCGATCTTCATGTGGCCGATGTCCAGATTCAGGCCCACGTGGGCCGCCACTCTCGTGTCCAACGCATCCAGTCTCGCGAACACCTGCCCGATCGCGTCGAGGTCCTGCAACACATACGTCGGCCCGGGCTCCAATTCCATCGCCAGGGCCCAATCCGAGTCTTCCCCCTCAAGACGCGAGCAAACCTGTTCCAGCGCGCCGCACAGCAGATCGTACTTGTACTCGCGCTTGGCGATCACGGCCCGGTCAAAGCCCCGGTTCCTGCGATCTCCCTCGCATTCAGGGCATTGGCAGCGGTCGAGGATGGTGCCGCACACGATCTCGACGATGGCCACGGGCTTTCGTGGACTACATGAATCGGCGATCAAGTCCTTGAGCCCCAGGGCAAGCTTGACCGTGTTGACCAAGGCCAGGATCGCCAATTCCCGCGGCGTATGCATGCCATCGAGCCTTGTGCCCGGCAAGGCGACCTTCTCCTGGGAGCGGCTGGTGATGTCGGGAAAAAACGTGGCAAATGCCGAGATCCGATTGGCCGCCAGTCCACTGCTGCTGCCGGTGGGCGCACTCTTCCTGAACTGCTCGCGGATCCACTCCGAGATCGGGGTAAGGTTGTCCTCGATCGCGAGAATCTGCGTGCTCGTGCGCGTGTCCATTCCGTCTGCGGGCAACAGCGGCAACAGCTTCCTCTCCCTGCCCTGCGCGTCCTTGCTCCGCTCGATCTCCCAAATGTCGATTTCCCGCAAGAGCAATAAGTCGAACAGATCGACGCCGTCAATCGCCCTCAATTCGGCGATCAGTTCGCAAAGCGGCCGATCGCTGCAACTGCTCAATACCGCCTGCCGCAGCAGTCGCGCCTGCCGAATTACTTGTTGGGGCTGGGTTCCGCTCGATGCCATAGCTACCTCGCACAGACCATGAAAGACGCATCTCGTCTGGCTGCCACAACGTTCACCGTGCCCCACCGGCATCGTGCATACCGGGCAGCCGTTTCGGACTAAAGCCGAATCATCCGCTCCGGGCCTGCGGTTTCACGGCCGCCGGCGTCGAACAACCACACCACGGCAAGCTCCCCGTATACGTAACCGGCCACGCTCCAGTACCACTTGTCCTTCATCTCCGTTCCATCCTTGAACAACTGATCTCGCAGCTTCTTCTGTCGTTTCTTCTCGGTCGTGTAGACGTGACTGCCGTCGCTCTTGGCCGTGCAGAGCGTGGCTTCGTCGTACCGCGGCGTGGCAAAGGTCTTGAGAATGTCGCGCGTGTGGACCAGCGCAACGCGATAATCGCCTCCGGGCAGATCGGGAGGATCCGGGGGAGTCGGCACGCCGACGTAACTCGCCCAGGCGTACGGATCTCTGTGGTAAAGCCAGCGAATACAGCTCAAGGCCGACCGCTTGATCTTCTCCTCGGTAACGAACACCATCCGCAGTTTCCCTCTCGGCTCTTGAGACGGCTCCTTCGCAACGTCCTCCTTCTTCGACGGGGCCACGGCCGCGTCGAAAACCGCCTTAATGGGGCGCTTGATGAATGGCCCCAGGCCCGGGTCGTGAATCACGAGCTCCTCGATTTCGCGCAACCCCGGCTCTTTCTGCACGCCTCCTTGCCGCCGCATTCCGATCACCAGCACCGCGTGGCCGGCCATCTGCTCCCTGGCGTGCCACCAGTGCCCCGGCTCGACACGAAGAATCGCCGGATAGCGCGCGAAGAGATATCCTTCCAGCAACCGCGCCGCCAGCCGGCGCGCCGTGGGACTGTCCTCTTCGTCAAACAAATGCGCATTGGTACCGCAACAACTCTTGACTGCGGCGGCCCCAGGCCCGGCAGGCGACGGTGCCTGGAGCATGCCCTTGATTTCCCGCATCTTCAGACCGCTCACGTCGAAAAACGCTTGCGTATGCTCGTCCGTCAACAGGCAACCGTGCTGGGGCCGCGGATCAGTTGCGGGAATCTGCGCGGGAAACTGCTTGTGCTTGGCCAGGTACGTGATGTCGTAGCTGCCGATCACCTTCGTGCCTCGGTCGGCCAGCGAGCCCAAGGCCATAATGACGCAAGCCTGGCGCAAGCGCGCCACTGACGTCCTCGTCGTGCATCGCAAACACGGTGCTGCTGAAGCCGGGTGCGCCGACAAGATAGCCGTACTCGCCCGCCACAATGAATACGTCGGGATCGTGCCGCAGGTTGCGCGGAGGAACCAGTAGCGCCAAGGCAATCGGCGATCGCGTGCTCGCGCTGCGAATGTCGACAAATCCCAGGTATCTGCCCAGCGTCGCGCCGTCGACCACGTGGCATCCCAGAGTCGAACGCACGTGAAGCTGAACAATCTCGAAGAACCGATTCTCCTTGTCCGTATCGTCCAGGATGTGCGCGACGTCGTCGATCGCATCCTTCATCGTCTGTCGTAATCCGTGGCCGGCGCGGGTCGGAGGCAGATGCTCGAGCCAATCCTTCAGGACCTCGTGCGGCTGCTGAGGCTTCGCCAGATTCCGAGCAAAGGAAGAGAAACGTACAAAGCGCTGCACGTCGTTGATGATCGCCTTCACCAGTGCCGGGGTCAGACCTCTGCAAGTGGCCCGTTCCCCGCTGTCGACTTCGTGCAGATGCTTGCGCACCGACAGACGGGAGTGTTCGCCGTGGTGGAAGTGGCTCTCCGATCGGGAAATGATGCTCGAACTCGGCTCGGACAAGGTCGTGGCAATCTTCTCGTCGTAGGCGAGATTGATGATCTGCGACAGCCAGCCGGACGTGCTGTCACACAAGTCGCGCCGAAGACAATAGGCAGTAACGCCAATGCCCGGCCCCCCGCCGGCACTGAGCGCACCCTGACTGAATTGCTCGTGCAGGCAAGGCGGACCCGCATGGTTCGCCGTAGTCTCTGAAGTGGGCGGCGTCTTGCGAGAGCAACGCGACACGGAAGCTCCTCCCGTTTGCCCCAAGGTGTGAGCGAAAGCGTGCTGGTCCCAGGGCCCGGTGGGAAACACTCCCGGGATCAGCACGGGGATGTCAACCGAGGACCGATGCCGACAGTCATCCCCCTCTGGTTCGTCTAGAGGGGACCGCACCGGCAGAAAAGACTATACCGCCCTCCGGGCGGTTCGTAAACACCCTGCCTATTGTGAAAAACGGGGGGGCCGGCCCGGGCAAGGGTATCCGGACGGGTGCCTTATGCGAACCCAGGAAAATGCGGCCAGCGATTGGCCGGATGTCAGCTCGCCACCACCTTCTATGGTTAGCGAATGTCTCACCCCTCTTAAGAATGGATTCGTTTTTCATGACGTCAGGCTGGGCAGATCGGCGGCCTATATTGTGTCCAAAGGGCGCAAATGCGCATCGCTCGGAGTGCATAGTTTGGGGGGTATATACATTCGTTTGAAGAAGCGATCAAGCGGAGGTCGTAAACCGCCGAATAGCGCGCAACAGTTATAGTGTCAGCCCAGGCGCAGCTCGGATTTATGTCAGGGGCGATTCCTCAACGAAAGAATCGCCCAGGGGGCAGCGAAGAGGGCTTGTGGGCGCATAGCTTGGCATGATACGATCAGGTGGGCTTTGACCCGCCGTACCCAGTCGGGCGTTGCCTGGAGGCAATGCTAAGGACGCCAAGGGATTGGTAGAATCGGGAGCGTGTCGGGAATGAGTGTCATGCTCACGGCTCGTATGACAGTGTCGGAAGACAAGGCAAAGGAAGCGCAGCAAGCGATCGAGCTAGCACTTCGGGATGTCGCTGCCAAGTTTGGAGACAAAGCCCAGTTCAACGAAGTACGCAACTGGGAAGAACGTTTCCGCTGGCCGACTCCGGACGCCGGTTCCGAGGACGAAGAAAGCCTCGACAACTGTGCGATGTGCGACACGATCGGCCTCCCACCCGATGACGGTGAGTGGTAGGCCGCACGGCTGCGGTTCGAAATCCGCACCGATGTGGCTCGTAATGGGCCAGCCGGAGATGTTCTCTTTAGTGAGCGGCTTTCTCGGCCGCTGCTTTTTTGCGCAGTCCGCGATCAATAGTCGAGCACCCGATGTTGGCAACCGGCCACATCTCCCTGCACGGCCGCGCGTAACCGTTCACGGCTTCCGACTCGCCAACCAACGCACCCTCGACATCGCGGTCGTGTGCCGGCGCACCACCGGTCCGGTCATCGAAGTCACTGCTCGCGGCGGATGACACGTTTTGGCCCTGAACGCTGGTGGGCATGCCTTCGCGCGGCCTCCTCTGAGTCGGAAGCACAAAGGCCAACCCATTGGTCGAGTTCTTCCTTGCCACCCCTTTTGGGCTGCTAGCACCGCCAGCGACTTGAGCGATCCCCACCACGGCATTAAAATAGCTGGTTTCAGTTTCGGTATTCTCGTTCCATTGGGAAGCTTTCCGTGAGCAAGAACAGACTCAGTGTGGCGGTGATCGGCGGCGACGGGACCGGGCCGGAAGTGGCCGCCGAGGGCGTCAAGGTCCTCAAGGCCGTCGCCAAGCTCGAAGGCATCGAGCTGTCGAACTCACGGACTTCGACTTCGGCGGCGACCGCTACCTGCGCACCGGCGAGATCCTGCCCGCCGGCGCGCTGCGACGAACTGGGCAAGTTCGACGCCATCCTGCTGGGCGCGGTCGGCCATCCCGGACGTCGCGCCGGGCATCCTCGAAAAGGGCCTGCTGCTGGCGCTGCGGTTCCGCTTCGACCAGTACATCAACCTCCGGCCGGTGAAGCTCTTCCCCGGCGTCGAGACGCCCCTGGCAGGACAAGGGCCCCGACGACATCGACTTCGTCGTCGTCCGCGAGAACACCGAAGACATGTACTGCCGGCATCGGCGGCTTCCTCAAGAAGGGCACGCCCGACGAGGTCGCCACGCAGACCGCCGTCTACACGCGCAAGGGCTGCGAGCGCTGCATCCGCTGGGCCTTCGACTTCACCCGCAAGCGGAACCAGAAGAAGCATGCTCACGCTGGTGGCCAAGACCAACGTGCTGACCTACGGCCACGACCTCTGGTGGCGCACCTTCCAGGAAGTGGCCAAGGAGTATCCCGACATCAAGACCGACTACAACCACGTCGACGCCTGCTGCATGTGGATGGTCAAGAACCCCGAGTTCTACGACGTGATCGTGACCACGAACATGTTCGGCGACATCATCACCGACCTGGCCGGCATCCTCCAGGGCGGCATGGGCGTGGCCGCCGGCGGCAACATCAACCCCGACCCGGGCGGGACTCAGCATGTTCGAGCCGATGGGCGGCAGCGCCCCGAAGTACACCGGCAAGAACGTGATCAACCCCATCGCCGCCATCAGCGCCGCGGCCATGCTCCTGGAGCACACCGGCTATCGCCAAGGCCGGCGCACCGCGTGATGAAGGCCATCCAGGTCGTCACCGGCACGAAGATGAAGAGCCAGGCCGCCGGCAAGATGGGCTACAGCACGCACGCGAGGTCGGCGACCTGGTGTGCGAAGCGCTGTAGCAAGTTCGGTCGAGATGACGGCCGTCGAGCCGGGTCTGAACTTGAACCGTGAAGTCGTCCAGGGTCTTCATGAAAGGCACGCTCTTCGATCTCTCCGGCCGCGTGGCCCTGGTCACCGGCGGCAGCAAGGGGATCGGCCAGGCGATCGCCGGCGGGCTTCGCCGCGGCCGGGCGCCGATCTGTTCCTCTGCGCCCGCAGCGAGGAGCCGCTCGCAGGCCGCGGCCGAGGAGATCCGCGCGGCGACGCGGCGTCCGCGTCGAGTACGCTCGCCGCCGACATGGCCACGCGCGACGACGTCGCAGCGCCTGGCCGCAGACGGCCGTCGAGCGCGCTTCGGCAAGGTCGACATCCTGGTGAACAACGCCGGCTGGAACATCCCCCAGGCCGATCGACGAGATCCGCGACGAGGACTGGGACTACCTGGTCGAGCTGAACCTGACCAGCGTGATGGCCCTGACCCGGGCGATCGTGCCGGGCATGAAGGAGCGCCGCTGGGGCCGCGTGATCCACATCTCGTCGATCATGGGCCTGGCCAGCACGCCCGCGCGCAACGCCTATTCGGCCACCAAGGCGGCCCTGATCGGCCTGGCCCAGGCCAGCGCGCTCGACCTGGGCCCGTTCGGCATCACGGTCAACTGCATCGCCCCGGGCCCGATCGCCACGGACATGCCGATGTCGATCCTCAGCAAGCCGCAGCAGGACGCCCTGGCCGCCCGCACGGCCATGAACCGCTGGGGCCAGCCCGACGAACTGGCCGGCCCGGCCCTGCTCCTGGCCAGCGAGGCCGGCAGCTACATCACCGGCACCGTGCTGGTGGTCGACGGCGGGGCCCTGGCCGCGTGTTTTGAGCTGAGAGCGGAATGCGGAAGTCGGCTTTCCGCTCTGCCATGATCGTCACGACTGCCGCGGCTTTCCACCGGCATCGCCGGACTCGACGACTCTCCTGGGCGGCGGGCTGCTGCCCGGCACGCTGACCGTCGTGGTCGGCTCGACCGGGATCGGCAAGACGCAGCTCGGCCTGCAGTTCGCCCAGGCCGGCCTGGCGCAGGAAGGCCGGCGCGGGCATCCTCTTCGACATGAGCGCCCGCGGCGATTCGCAGAACCACGCCGACTACGCCCGGCGGATGTTCGGCTGGGAACTCGCAGTCGGTCGCGCCCGAGGACTACGTCGAGCTCGACGGCTTCTTCGTCCCGACCGGCGCCATCGGCGACTACCTGCACGTCTTCGAGCAGCACGGGCCGCCGCGTGACGCGCGCGCGACCTGGACTTCGACGCCTGGCACGACTGGCAGGCCGAACTGACCCGGCGGCTCAACCGCTTCGATCGCCTTCTTCTACGGCAATTTCGTGCGCGGCGTGCGGCGCGCGGTGGTCGACGGCATCGAGCCGGTCGACCGGCCCAGCGACTCGATCCAGTTCGAGCTGTTCGAGTACGTCTACCACCAGATCCTCCGCAAGGACCCGGAGTGGGTCGCCCGCGACCTGTTCCGCGAGCACTACCGGCGCCACGCCGAGGCGGTCGCCGCGCACGTCTACGATCCGGGCCGGATCGGCTGCCTGCTCCTGCTCACCGCCGCACGAGACGACGCTCGACGGGCTGATCGAGCGGCCGCTGGACGAGGGCGACCTGCTGTCAGCAACGCCAACACGGTGATCTACCTGGGCAAGATCCGCGAGGGGACGCGGTTCCGCCGCGCCCTGTACGTCGCCAAGCACCGCGGCAGCGCCTGCACCGACGAGATCGTTCCCTATCAGATCGACGATCGCGGCATCCGATTGCTCCCGCGGTGAACGATCGTGCCACCGCCCGCGGTGCAACCCTGCACCGTGGCGCGGCCGCCGTCAACCCTCGTCGGGGTTGCGGTCGTTCCGCGCACCGTCCCGCTTTTCCGGCAGGATCAAAAGCGCTGCGCACCACGCCCACGAGCACGTGCAGAAACAGCAGACCGAGATACGCCGGGATCGGCAACGCGGTGGCGAACAACAGCACGACCGCCGCGCGCATCGCGATCGTCTCCACCGAGACGATGCCCATAACCTCTCCCAGCAGTCCGGCCAGCGGAAATTCGGCCCCCAGCGCCGCCAAGGGGCCCATCTCCGGGGTCTGTGTGACCAGCACGCTGGCGCGGACTAGCTCGATCGCGCTCCAAACCACCAGCAAGGTGGACGCCACCGGGAGCAGGCGGAGCGTGAACTGCACCAGAAAGCAAAGGATCGCCAGCGCTTCCTCGCCGATTTCGGCCTCCGGTGCGACGGCCAGGTGCAGGGCCTCCGGATTCAATGCCACGGCGGCGGAGAACTCGCAAATGACGAACACCGCAAATGCGGGAAAGAGCAGCCCCGGCGCCTCGGCACGCAGGGCGAGTACCGAAAGGCCCACCAGTCCGGCCAGCCCCGCCGCCATGCACAGCAGCGCGAAGCAGTCGAACAACGCCGTAGAGGCAATGCGCCCCGTGGCGGCGCGTCCGATCCTCGCCAAGGGGTTGGAGAAGCGGCTCGCGGAGTACTGAAAGACGGCGAGCAGGAGCACCTCGACCACCCCCAGAAGCGCGGCCCCCGGCGAGTTCGCCTTCCAAGCGGAGAGCCCCTGGAAGGCGATCAAGGCGGCCATCGCCGCGAATAGGCTGTAGTAACCGATGCCGCGGAACAACACGCCGGCCGCCTGCAGGAACGCCCCGCTGAATCGCGCGCGCGCCGCTTCGAGCAGGAAGTCAAAGGGGTGGCCGTCGCGCTGCTCGCGCGCGCGGACAAAGGCCGTTGCCGACTTCTCGAACGTAATCTGACTGCCGGGGAGGGAGGCGGTTGCGGGGGGAGGAGCCGGGGTGTCGTCCGCGGCGCTATCGAAAAGCCCTATGACCTTGCGAGCCGCCACCCATTCCTCCATCCCGTCGCGCCACACCAGATCGTCGCCCGACAGCTCTCCTTGCTCGGCAAGCCGCTTGAGCGCTTGAGGAGCGATCGGTCCGTACTGCTTGTTGGCCCGGTTGTAATACCATTCGACCGGTGACATCCACGGGCCTCGTGCGCAAGCGTCCTAGGGCAGGAGCCGCCGAGGGGGCGCGGCGGCGGAAACGTCAAAATTCAGCATGTGGATTATAGTCCCGGCTCAGGATCCCCGCCACCGGCCTCCTTCCCGCCGGCCGCGCAGCAACTACCGCTCTTGCCGTTCCCCGTGCGCGGCACGACGACTGCTTTGCCGGCCCACTGAGGAATGCCCAATCCGAAAACGCTTGACGCGCCGCGACTCGCGTGCGACAACCGGAATGAGAAGCCCGCATGAAAACTACCCCCACCGCCATGCCGATCATCGTGCGGGAGACGGTCGCCAAAACCATCCTCCAACGCTCGTCGATCGGCGATTACTCGCTCAACTGTTACACCGGCTGCGCACACGCGTGCGTGTATTGCTATGCGCGCTTCATGCAGCGGTTCCATCCCCACCCCGAACCCTGGGGGCGCGTTCGTCGACGTGAAAATCAACGCCGTCGAGGTGCTCAAGCGGCAGTTGCGCCGCGCCACCCCCGGCGAGGTCTTCGTCTCCAGCGCATGCGACGCCTGGCAGCCGGTCGAGGCCCCGTGGGGTCTGTCGCGGCATTGCTGTGAACTTCTTCTGGAGCGCGACTTCCAGGTGAACGTGCTCACCAAGAGCGCCCGCGTGCTCGACGATCTGGAAGTGTTTCGGGGAAGGTGCGCCCGGATCGGCACCACGGTGACGACGCTCGACGAGGACCTGTGCCGTCTCTGGGAGCCGGGCGCGTTGAGCGTCGCGGAGCGGCTGCGAATCGTCGATACCGCGCGCCGTGCCGGGCTGAGCACCACGATCATGTTCGGACCGCTCTTGCCTTGGCTGTCCGACGACGAGGCCTCGCTGGCCGCCATGTTCCGGGCGCGGCGGAACTGGACGTGCAAACCGTCTGGGTCGATGCGATTAACGCGCGGCCCCGCGTCTGGCCGGCGGTGGCTTCCTTGCTGGCGGCCCGTTTTCCCGAGCTGCGCGAGCGGTATCGCCGCATGCTCTTCGACGGCCACGCGCGTGCCGCCTATCTCGCCGATTTGAAGGGGCGCGTCGATCGCGCCGCCCGCCAAGCGGGGATTTCTCAGCGTCTAAGCGTCTGCTTTTCTCTGATCCCTGTGCGATACGGCAACTCGACGCGTCAGCGAGGTCTCTCCGGATGGCAACCCGACGCGTCAGCGAGGTCTCTCCGGATGGCAACCCGACGCGTCAGCGAGGTCTCTCCGGATGGCAACCCGACGCGTCAGCGAGGCATACAAGTACATGGTAACTCGACGCGTCAGCGAGGGATGCCCCGTCGAGCACTCGTGGGCTTACTTGGGCGGGCTCCCTTCCGACTGGGACACCTTCGGCACGTCTTGCGGCGACACTTCCTTGACGCTCAGGTCGGCGTAGATCACCTGATAGTTGGTCTTGAACTTGCACCAGAAAATCGGCCGGTTCGGCGTTCCCCGCTTGACATCCTTGCCGGAGTAGTGCCAGTCGCCGCGTTGCGTGATTACCCCCAGGGTCCCCAAGGCTGCCGACAGCTTCATGGCAATTTCCATGGTTCCCCGATGCACTTCTTCGAGCTTCTCCTTCGGCAGCTTGGCAATTTCTTGGTTCCCGGGTGGCTGATGAGCATTTTCGACGTCGATGCCGTGCTTCTTCCACCCGCTTACGAGGGCCCGCTTCAGGATCCCGTCGATCCCCTCGTCGCCCCGCAACCTGGCGGGAAAGACGCCGCCGTTATTCTCCGCCGCCATCCCCAACACTTCGCCAAGGGGACCGAGCGGACCCTTCGAGAAATCCAACTGCGTCTGGACGACGCGGTAGCCCTCCGGTACCTCAACGCTGAACAAGGCCGGGTCCAGTTCCTCGCCCACCCGAAAATCCGTCATCACGGCGTGGAACTCCGTCTCGCCTCGCCCGGACCTCTCGACGCGGACCGGCAACGACGTCTTCGGGTCGGCCCAGATTTTGGTCTCCACGCTGAACTTCATCTCCGCGTTGTTGTACTGAAGGCGAAAGACCTCGGTCGGGCGGCCGTCGACGGTCTCGATCCCCAGCCGTTCCGCCTTCTCCCCTTTGCCGCTCAGGGCGTCGGTAATCGTCTGTCGCAGGTCCAGCAGAGTCCTGCCCCAGGTGGGCGCTCCTGCGGGCATGCTCTTCACATTCATGACGGTAGCCATCTTCGTTGCCGGATCGAGATTGATCATCCGGCTCTTCTCGCCGTCAAGAATGGTGATTGAAGCGACACCATGTTCGGTCCGATGCTCCATCCGTTCGTGGGCCGGCGCCATGAACATGCCGACTCCCGTGGTCTTCGCCTCGCCTTGTGGCCGCTTCATCGTCTCGGTCGTCTTCCACGTGGCCGCCCGTATCCCGTTGAGTGCATCGGCCACGTCAGCAAAAGCCAGGGCCGGACCACCGCCGGGCACGTACCATGCAATCCACCCCAGCAAGGCGATCAGAATCGTAGCCGCCATCGCGATTCGCGTCGTCCATCTCATATTCTTGATCCTTTCGGTGAACCTGATTGGGTACGGCCGATCGGCGGCACGCCGCACCGTGGCGGTTAGTTGCGCGAGCTGATCCGGCGGCAATTCACCGGGAATCGGATCGCGCAATACGGCGTCCACCGCACGCTCCAGCAACTCATCGGGATGGAAGTCCTTGTGGTTTTCCATCCTTCCAGTCCTCAATCGTCTCGTTGCGATACGCCGTCCAGAGGCTCCAGAAGCTGCCGCAGACGCTGGCGCGCCCGCGACAGCAGCATTCGCGTCGCCGTCGGGCTGATCCTCAGCCGCTCGGCAATCTCCTCAGAGGTCATCTGCTCGAAGGAAATCAGGCAGAATACCTCGGCCTGCCGGCGGGGCAGTTGGCCGACGGCGGCTCGTAAACGATCGGCAAGCTCACTCGCCTCAGCGTGACCGGACGGGTTCGGCTCCCGGCTGATCGCCTCCGCCAGGTCCGCCTCCGCGCTGCACCGGCTGCGCTGCCGCGAGCGCACTGCGCAGCAGGTCCAACGCTCGGGCGGTAGCCAGGTGCCGAAGCAGGGCAGGCCAGTCGCGAACCGGCTCGCGCCGGTCGATCCTGACCGCCTCCAGAAACGTCTCCTGGACGCAGTCCCATGCGTCGGCATGATTGCCGACGAGGCGGTAGACCGTGCGCCGCACGATTTCCACGTGTTGGCCTACGATCACTTCCCAATCCGTCATTGTCGGGCACTCGCTGGAGCATTCGTCAAGAACCGCGGTTCAATAGCATAGTCGATCGCAAGGGCTGCAATGTAACGCGAAATCCTCAAGGGATCTGCCGGTTTCTACAAGATACCGCCGCCCTCCCTTGCCCGTACTCCTCCCTTTCGAGCCGGCGAGTCTCCCCAACCGCCGAGCCGCTCCACCGTGGCGCATCAACCAGTTTTGAATCTCGGCCACGCACCATCGTAGGGGCTGCCTTGGAACCGTTGTCGCACAAACCGGAGACAACATGGGTTCAGGCTGGTCGTTCGCGCGCGGCCGGACCACCCAAAGTGAAACCAACGGCCTGGGTCGAGGTGGCCGCTGCCACCACGGTGTAAACCATACTTGATCCGATTGCTCGGGCAACTGCGGCGTGGGAACAAAGCGCCCGCCCGCGCACGAGCCGTCCCTATCAGGAGTGTTGCCTTTGCTCTCCCTTGGCCGTGCTTGCTCGCTTTCGCTGGTGCTGGTATCCTCGGGTAGAAGAAGAGGGGAAGCGGCACTTTACATGCTCCTCGTATCCTTACGGGTCGACACAAATGCGGCCAACGATCCTTCGGAGCAAAACGACGGTTGTTACTTCATGGAGAATCTCAGCGAATCGCCGACGTTAAGGCCTGTTCTTCCTCCACGCCGAACGAGCCTCGCCCGAGGGTTTGTCTGGGCAGCCGTCTTCGCTGTCGTGGGGTACTGGTTGTGTTTTATTCCGTCCTATCTGGTGTTGTTGTCAGCGGTCAGGAATGACACTTTGCCCATCGACCGCCAAGCAGACCTCGCGGCAATTCCCGGGAAAGCCGCTCTTCCGTGTACCGTCTGTTCGCTGGTTTTCGCTCTGGCCGCTTTTGCACATTTTTCCGCACGTCGAAGTATTGGCTTCGGTTGGTCCCTTCTGGTAATGACGCTGCTTCTTTTTTCTTCCGCTCTGGTAGGAGGGTTGCTTACTACGATCCTCGATCCAGATCGCACACGCAAAGACATAACCCCCAGCCCCTATGCGTGGGTAATCTGTCTGGCCGTCATGTCGATCTTCTTCGCGAGCGTGATCGGGTTCACGTATTGGCAGATCCGCCGATCCGGCGTCGAGTGATAGGGAGTGCCAAGAACGGCCTCTCACAACTGCGCCTTCGGGTTGATGCTGGCTGGTGCGGCTTGGCGGCCCGGACAACCTCGTTCCCGCCGGACTTGCCCCCCCCGCGCCCGGCGGCTATAACCACGGCAGTCCTCAGGTCGTGCCCCAAAAGCTAGGGAGGTAGATGCATGTCGCACCACACCAATCGTCGTGTGTTTCTCAAGACCACCGCCGGGATCGGACTGGGCTATTGGGTAGCCGCCGGTGCGCAAGCGGCCCCAAGCAAATCGCCCAACGAGCGGATCGCCATGGCCAGTATCGGCATCGGCGGCAAGGGTACCAGCGACTCCGACGACGCCGGCAAGCACGGCGACATGGTTGCCATCTGCGACGTCGACGAGAAACGGCTCAACGACTCGGGTGAGAAACGCTTCACCAAGGCCAAACGCTACGTCGATTTCCGCAAGCTGCTCGACGAGATGGGTAAGAGCATCGACGCGGTCACGGTGAGCACTGCCGACCACACCCACGCACCCGCCGCGCTCATGGCCATGCGCATGGGTAAGCACTGCTTCTGCCAGAAGCCGCTCACCCACTCGATCTACGAAGCGCGGCTCATGGGGCAAGTCGCCCAACAGATGAAAGTGGCCACGCAGATGGGCAACCAGGGCACGGCAAGCGACGATCTGCGCCGCGCCGCCGCGTGGCTCCGCGCCGGCGTGCTCGGCAACGTAAAGGAGGTCCACATCTGGACCAACCGGCCGATCTGGCCCCAGGGGATCGAGCGGCCCGCCCCCACTCCATGCCCCGATTCCCTCAAGTGGGACCTCTGGCTCGGCCCCGCCCCCGTGCGACCCTACGCCGACGCCTATCATCCGTTCAAGTGGCGCGGATGGTGGGACTTCGGCACCGGTGCCCTGGGCGACATGGGTTGCCACGAAATCAACATGGTGTTTCGCGGACTCGACCTCCGCAATCCCATCTCGGTCGAGGCGGTCACCTCCGGCCACAACAAAGATAGCATGCCGGCCTGGTCGATCGTAACCTATCAGTTCGCCGCCACCCCCACGCGGCCCGCGGTGAAAATGGTTTGGTACGACGGCGGCAAGAAGCCCGCGGCCGAAATGCTCGAGGGCATCGGATTGGCCAAGGCCACCGCCAAGAAAGATACCGCCAAAAAAGACGCCGCCAAAAAGGATTCCGCCAAGCGGTGCGCCAAGAAGGCCCAGGCCGAAGCGGCCGATGACGGACTGCCGCGCGAAGGCAGCCTGGTGATCGGCGACAAGGGCCGGCTGTGGGGCAACGGCAAATTGCTCGACGGCGCGCAGGCCAAAGACGTCGAGTTCCCCAAATCCCCCGGCCACTTCGAAGAGTGGGTCCGCGCCATCCGCGGAGGCGAACCGGCGATGTCGAACTTCCCCCAATACGCCGGCCCGCTGACCGAAGTCGTGCTCCTCGGCAATCTCGCCGTCTGGTGCGGCCAGAAAGTCGAGTGGGACGCCGAGAAACTCCAGGCCAAGAACGTCCAGGGACTGGAAGGGATCATCAAGCCGACCTACCGCGCGGGCTACACGCTCGACGCCTGATCGTGATCGCCGATCAAGCGGCCTGCGATTCCAAGACGCCCACGATGAGTGAAACGAAGACGACGGTCCTCTGGCCGTCGTCTTCGTCATTTCTGTTCGATGCTCTCCGTCTGCGACGCCCCCGCTTCGCCCTTGCCCACCTCTCCATCCCCCTGAGGTCGTGCCGTTTGTGCCCTTGAATCCTTTTGTACCGATTGCGAAAACTGTGCAGGCGCCGTCGCGCAGCGTCCGATACGAAGATATCGAATCCTCGTAACTCTGAGGCTTTTTCCGCTGAAGGGTGGGCGCATGACCAAGGGCCTGACCGGCGTCGCCAGCCAACTGGTGTTGGCTGCCGCGATGCTTGCACTGCATGCAGAACGCTCGGCGCTCCGAGCAAACGACCTGGCCGAACCTGCACCCCAGGCCAACGGTCCCACGGCGCAATCTTCACCCGGTGCTGCAAATGCCCCGGCTCCCGCAGCGGCAGGTGCCACCCCGCAGACATCCCCGCCAACGACCGCGGCCCCCAGCGCGGCTGCGCTTAAGCCGCTCCCTCCGCTCTATGTCCCCTGCCCGCACGACTGGAATCCCTGCTGCCCGAACTGCCGCGAAACGCGGATCTTTCGCTCGGAGATCCTGGGCCGGTTGTGGGTAAGCGGAGAATACCTGATCTGGGCCACGAAGCCGCAACAGTTCGGCGCTCTGGTCACGTCGAGCCCCGGGGGAACCGCTCCAGAAGATACCGGTGTCTTGGGACTGGGGACCACCAATGTCCTCGTCGGAGGCGATCGCCTGCTGGGCGACATGCGTTCCGGCGCCCGGCTGACCGCCGGATTCTGGTGGAATCCCGATCAGCGTGGAGGCTTCCAGGTAAGCTGGTTCGAGTTGGAGGAAGCGGATCTCAACCAGCGCTACATCGGCGACGGTGATCCGCTCCTGGCGCGGCCGTTTGTCAACGCCACCACCGGCGACCAGGCCTCGCGCCTGATCGACTATCCCGGCATTGTCGACGGCTCGATCCGTCTGTTGGCCGAGACGAAATTCTCCGGCGCCGAAGCCCTCTTTCGCCATACGCTCAATTGCGCGCCATCGCGGCGCATCGAACTGGTGGGCGGCTACCGTTTCACGCAATTGGCCGACAATCTGCGAATGACCGAGTTGCTGAGTTCGCAGGACCCCGTCAGCGGCTATGATGCGGGCACGCGAGTGTTCCGCTGGGACCAGTTCGACACCGAGAACGAGTTCCACGGCGGCGAGTTGGGACTCATCGCGCAGTGGTGGCGCCAGCGCGTATCGCTCCAGGTCCAGGGCAAGATCGCTCTGGGCGAAACGTGGTCCAACGCAACGGCGCAGGGACTTACGATCGCCGACGGGGTCGTCTACCGCGGCGGTGTGCTCGCCCTGCCCACGAACATGGGCACCTACGGCGATAGCCAATTCTCCGCGGTCGGGGAACTCGGCGTCTCGCTGGGATTCTCCATCACCTGCCTGCTCCGCGCCACGGTGGGCTATAATTTCCTCTACTGGTCCGACGTGGCTCGCGTGGCGGACCAGATCGACCCGCGCGTGAATCCCTCGCAGTTCCCGCCCGGGTCGCTGGTGGGCGCTCGGCGCCCGCAATTCGACCTCCAGACCACCGACTTCTGGGCCCAAGGGCTGAACCTCGGGCTGGAATACCAGTTCTGAACGTAACCGTTCCCAGGGCAAACTCGTAGCCGCGGCGCCTCGCCGTTTCCAAATGCTTGCCCGTTACCTCACGAGCGCGTGGGAAACGCAGCCGCTCAGCGTGGCGATCCCGGCGTGTGAACGCTTACCTCTGAAGTCACGCCGCTCAGGCGTCACGCCACTCTGAAATCACGCTACGGGGGCGCCGATCCGCCGCTGGATCTCCGCCAGGCAGTCTTCCTTCTTGATCCGCCACTGCTGGAGCGTATCGCGGTCGCGCACGGTCACCGTGCCGTCGCTGAGCGTCTGGCCGTCGACCGTGATGCAGTACGGCGTGCCGATCTCGTCCTGCCGGCGGTAGCGCCTGCCCACGGCCCCCTTCTCGTCGTAAAAGACGCTCAGGTGCGGCTTCATTTGGCCGTAGATCTCGCGTGCCACTTCGGGCATGCCGTCCTTCCGGACCAATGGAAAGATCGCCGCTTTCACCGGCGCCAAGCGGGGATGGAACTTGAGAAACACGCGCGCCGTGGGCACGCCGTTCTCGTCGGGCGCAGTGTCTTCCTGATACGCCTCGCAAAGGAAAGCCAGCGTGGCCCGATCGGCCCCGGCCGAGGGCTCGATGACGTGCGGAACGAAGCGTTCCTTGGTCAAGTCGTCGAAGTACGACATGTCCTTGCCGCTGCCGCGATGGCGGGGCTTGCCGTTGCCGTCCAGCTCGACCACGAGCTGATCCCCCTGGCGGCACCAGCTTTCCCTCGGAGTGGCTGCGCAGATCGAAGTCGCCGCGATGGGCGATCCCTTCCAGCTCGCCGAACTCGCCCGCCGGCAGGAAAGGAAAGGCATACTCGATGTCGGCCGTGCCGCAGGAGTAATGGCTCAGCTCCTCCCGGTCGTGCTCGCGGAGCCGCAGGCGCTGGCTGGCCAGCCCCAGGTCGGTATACCAGCGGTAACGGCGGTCGCGCCAGAACTGGTACCAGGCCGGCGACGACGAAGGATGGCAGAAAAACTCGATCTCCATCTGCTCGAACTCGCGCGAGCGGAAGGTGAAGTTGCGCGGAGTGATCTCGTTGCGAAAGCTCTTGCCCATCTGGGCGATGCCGAACGGCACGCGTACGCGCGAGCTATCGAGCACGTTCTTGAAATTGACGAAGATGCCCTGCGCGGTTTCCGGACGCAGGAAGGCCGCATCCTCTTCGCCCCCCAGCGCCCCGATCGTCGTCTTGAACATCAGGTTGAACTCGCGCGGCTCGGTGAGCGTGCCCAGCGACTTGGCGTCCGGACCGAGAACGCCGGAGAAATCGCGCACCGTGGTGAGCGAAACCAGCGGCCCGTCCCACTTCAGTTCCTCGACGTCTGCTTGGCGCGGAGGTTGAAGAACTTCAGCGCCTTGTGCTCGGTCTCCTTCAGCCCTTCCTCGCCGCCGCTCTCCGTGGCCACGAAGATCCGCTGCCCCTTGGCCTCGCACCCAGCGGCCCTGGACCTGGTCGTGCCGGTAGCGCTTCTTCGACTCGCGGCAATCCACCATGTAGTCGTGGAACAGGTCGTAGTGGCCCGAGCACTTCCAGACCTGGGGGTGCATGATGATCGTGCAGT
Source organism: Pirellulales bacterium (assembly GCA_963736495.1). Classification (GTDB taxonomy): domain Bacteria; phylum Planctomycetota; class Planctomycetia; order Pirellulales; family Thermoguttaceae; genus CAVTPL01. The sequence continues at coordinate 1,332,502 of CAVTPL010000007.1, forward strand.
CGAGGCCGGTCATCTCGTAGGTCGAGGGGGCGCCGGGCAGGGCACGCCAGCTCGTTGTGGCCCGGTGACCATGTCCCGCCACCAGGCCTCCTTGACGTTCCGTTTCAGCTCGACGCCCAGCGGGCCGTAGTCCCAGAAACCGTTCAGCCCGCCGTAGATTTCGCTGGATTGAAAGAGAAAACCACGGCGTTTGCACAGCGAAACGAGTTTATCCATTTCCATGGCGACGCACCGCTTTCGGGCAACGAGACTCGGGCCAGAATAAACCATTCAGTGTAATGTCCAGCGGCGGAGGTGGTCCAGGGCCCATGCGGGGGGGCGTAGTCCTGGTTGACTTAGAAATGCCGTGTGGCGAAGAAGAACTGGTCGGAGTCGCCGCCTAATCGAGATGGCATCTTGACGCCCCCCTTCCGTGTGGATAAGGTACCCATGCTGGCAATCAGAGAGCATTCAGGTCGACATTTTCTTTTGGTACCAGGCGTGGTACTATGGATAAGAAGAAGCTCGCGCGTCTGCGACGGGACTACGCTGCCTGTGCGCCAAGATCGGGAGTATTCGTGAGCGCGATTTGGTTGGCCTCGCCCAGAAGCTGGGAAGGCGCCCCTGTAACAGAGGCAAGCACCCGACCTATATCAGCGATGACTTCCGCGACTTGCGGCCAATTTCGATCCCCTCACACGCAGGAGGCTTCCTAAAGCGCGGTACCATACTGAGCATCCTGGACGACCTTCATGAAGACATAAGCCGTTGGCAGGAATACTTGGACGCAAACGAATCCGAAACCGACGAATCCGAAGAATCCGATGAGTGAGCATCGAGTACCAACCCATTCAGAGCAGGGTCCGCAGTACGACGTACTGAAGAAGCCCTACGCCCGTATTCTCATTCCGGAGGATGACGGAACGTATTCTGCGGACATTCTTGAATTCCCCGGTTGCCACGCTGAAGGTGATACGCCAAGCGAGGCCATTTCCAACCTTGAAGAGGCTGCCGCTTCCTGGATTGAAGCGGCACTTGAACAGGGACAGGCAATTCCACCGCCTATGGTAGTGCACGGGTATTCAGGAAACATCAACCTGCGGCTGCCAAAGTCGATCCACAAACAGGCCGCTCGCTTTGCCGCCAGGGATCGGGTCAGCCTTAACCAGTTCTTCGCCTCTGCCATCGCGACTAGAGTTGGAGCCGAGGACTTCTACGAACGCCTAGTTCAAAGATTTCCAGTGCCTCCGCTCACAATAACAATGAACTCTCAAACAGTGACTTACTACAACGTCCCAGATCGGTACGTTCCGCTCCTTCAGTTGCAGCGAACTGAGTCCGTTTGGGAAAACCCTCGTCTCACCGCCGAACAAAGCAAGGTGATCCATGGGTGATACCGAGTCAAGATCATATACGTACAAGAAGCTTGCCGAGATTCTAGTCAAACACGAGAACATTCACGAAGGGTTGTGGGCCCTCGTCGTGGAGTTTGGGTTGGGGGCGGCAAATGTTCCTTCTGCGGGTCCTGCTGATACGCCGTTCGAGTTCAGGCCGACCGCGCTGGTCTCCGTAGGCAAGATCGGTATTCAGCAGTTTGATCAGGCTGGCCCTCTTACGATCGATGCCGCAGTGGTCAATCCGCCGCCACAGCGAAGTAACCCCAAGAAGACACAAAAACGTGTAAGTGAGGCGTCTCCGTAGCCCATCACGGCATCGAATAGAGTCTCGAAGTTCAGATCGCGGAAACCAAGCCCGGCACCTTTACGGCCGGAAGCCGCGTCCGGCCCTCAATCACGTCTCGTGTCCGCCAGCAGAAATAATGGTACGCCATGAATATGGCGCAGACGGCTTCCAGGTTCTCCAGCTTCTCGCTGAAGCCGCAGGACAACTGCGTGAAGCGATTTATGAGCGTTCCCGTCGTAAGGTTGTGCCGCTCGACGTGGAACATGTATATCGAGCACTTCTCCACTCGGGATAAGTTCTCACTCGGAATTTGTCGCCATGCGTACCACAACAATCCCGCTCCCAATCACGCCGGCAACGATGCCGGTTGCCAAAGCCGGCCACATCGCCTCCAAGCGTTCGTAGGACGTGGCATACAGGTCACGCTCGACGATGTACACGATGGTTCCCCAGTAACCAGTCGCGATCACCGGTCCCGACAGGAAAGCCAGGAGTGGCGCCACTGCCGTCAAAATCCGCGAGCGATTGCGAGTTACGGCCGGACTTATCCCCGTGTCTAGGGGCGCGATGTTCGGCGACTCATTTTCGTTTTGTGTAGCCAATTCACATCTCCCCAGTCTCGAATTCCTGGAACATGGGACGCCTGCTGGATCAGGCATGAATGGCACCGGTCCCCGCGCTTTACGCACGCCGGCATCCACTTCCTGTCCCGCCGCGAGCGGCTTTGTCTCTACACCGCAAAATCCTCGGGCTTCAGCACGATCTCGCGCCGCGGCCACCGCTTCGTGGATCTTGTGCACCACCACCTCGCCCCGCAGCGCCTGGTCGGCGGGACATGCCAGCGCGCCCTGGCCGCGGACCGCGCGGAAGAAATTCACCAGGTGCGGCTGGTGCGGGGCATAGTCGAGAACCACGGGCAGCTCGTAAGCCGTCACCTTGCCCGTCTCCCGCACGCGAACCTCGTTGGGATCCTCCGGCTTGGCCTGGGCCGGATCCTTGGGGGCCGGTGCGGCGGCGGCCTCTTTGACCAGCAACCCTTGCGTCACCCAAGGTTCCCAGTCGGGGGCATGGGCTTCGCGAAATACCCGCGTCCACTGCGGATTCTCGGAAATGCGGATCGTCCCCTCCGTGCCCATCAGTTGCTCGAAGTGGCTTGCCGGACCGCCGCTGGTGGTCGTAAGCACCTGGCACGTGCCGCGCACCGCGCCAGCCGGCCCGAGTACGGTGAGAATCGCCATCACGTTGTCGTACGACTCGCGATCCGGGTAATAGTCTTTGCCTCCCGCGGCGAGGATCGATTGCGGCGAGCGCCCCAAGCATCGCCAGGCAGATGTCGAGCTGGTGCGAAGCGGCGTCGGCCAACGGACCGCCGCTGAACTTGCGGAACCACCGCCAGTTGCGCAGCTCGTGCATGCTCGCGTAACCGTAGCGCTTCAGCAGCTCTTCGGCCATGACCTGCTTCTTCGGCCATCCCAGGTCCTCGCTCACCGGATGATTCCACTGCGTGCTGAAGTGGGTGATCCGCCCGGCAAGCTTCGCCTTCTCCAGCAGAGTTGCCACGTGCTGATAGCGCGCGTTGCTGCGCCGCTGATACCCGATCTGCAAAAGCCGGCCCGTCTGGCGCATGGCGCGAACCATGGCCTTTGCCCCGTCCAACGAATTCGACATCATCTTCTCGCAGTACACGTGCAATCCCGCCTTAAGGCAGGCGATCGACTGCTCGGCATGTACGAAGTCGGGCGTGGCCACCAGCACCGCATCGAGCCCCTTCTGGCGATCGAGCATCTCGCGGTAGTCTTCGTATTCGTTCACCTCGTGCTTATAGAGTTCGAGGTAGTTCTTCGCCGACCGCCGGCGGTACTTCCAAATGTCGCAAACGGCGCGGAAGCGAAGCCCCGGAATTCCCATGGCCGCGGCCAAGAGCACGCGCCCCTGCTCGCCTGCACCGAGCAGGGCTACTTCCAAGACGTCGTTCTTCGAGGCCGCTGCGCCCGCCGAATCGGAGAGCTCCAGCATACCGGCACCGGCCATAAGTCCTGACTGCAAGAATGCTCGTCGCTTCATGATGCCGCTCGGGGAAAGGCAGGGGAGGGAAATCGCCCCAACGGTCGCGGGGGGCCGGGCGAGGCCATTGTGCGGGCCCGCTCCGACTCCTGTCAAGCCGCATCCGCGATTGCCCCGTCCTCGCCGCTCCAAACCCCTCCTTGCGTTCCTCGCCCCCCGTAGTCATGATCGAAGGCTGTCGTCAATGGTTCCCGTGATCCAAGGAGACTGACATGCGAAGACTCGTCACGTCAATAATTCTGCTCGCCCTGATTGCCGCGCCGATCGCCGCGGCCGAGAAGGCAGCGAAAAAGGCCCCGCGGCAAACTGGCAACCGCCGAGGAAAAGGTGCGCTGCGCCGAGCAACAGGCGAAGCAGTTGATCACCGAACTGCCCAAGGTCGAGGCAGCCCTGCCCGACAAGCCCGTCGTCCCGCCCAAGCAGCCGCGCAAGGTGCTGGTGTTCACCGCCGCCAAGGGCTTCTACCACGATTCGATTCCGATCGCCGCCAAGACCATCGAACTGATGGGCAAGAAGACGGGCGCGTTTGAAGCCGTCATCAGCGACGATCCCCAGATGTTCGCCGCCGACAAGCTCCAGCAGTTCGACGCCGTGGTGCTCGACAACAACACGGGCGAATTCCTCCCCGAGGAAAGCCAGCGGAAGAACCTCGTCGCTTTCGTTCGCGGAGGCAAGGGGCTCATCGGCGTCCACGCCGCCACCGATGCCTTCTACCAATGGGCCGACTACGGCGAGCTCGTCGGCGGCTACTTTGCCGGCCATCCGTTCAGCGACATCACCGTCAAAATCGACGACCCCGCCAGCCCGATCAACGCGGCCTTCGGCGGCAAGGGGTTCGAGATCACCGACGAGATCTATACGTTCAAGACCCCTTACTCGCGTGAGAAACTGCACTTACTCCTGAGTCTGGACTGGCCCAAGTCGACCAAGGCTCAGCAGGCGGCCGTCAAAGCTGCCGAGGGCAACCGCTGGAAGGCCCGCGAAGACAACGACTATGCCTTGAGCTGGCTCCAAGAGTACGGCAAGGGCCGCGTCTTCTACTGCGCGTTTGGCCACAAGCACGAGATCTTCTGGAACCAGCCTATCCTCCAGCACTACCTGGCCGGCATCCAGTATGCCCTGGGTGACCTTGCCGCCGACGCCAAGCCCGCAAAGGCCGCCGCGCGTTAGCCGCCGATTCTCCGGGGACCGCCGCGATGCGGCTTTCGGCGCCGGCGTGTAACGGTTCTGAAATCGGTTCGGTATCCGAGTCCACTCAGGACGCCGCTTGGGAGACTGGCTCAAGCGGCGTCCTCTTAACTTTCTTTGTCGATGCTCTCCTTGTCCATGCCCAAGCACGTCGCGCCAAGCTACGCTGCTCGTCACGAGGCCATGGCCACGACCTTTACCCTTACCGTGGCCGGGGCCGAGCCGGTCTACGTGCGCCAGGCCGCGGCGGCCGCCTTTCGCGAACTCAATCGCATGGAATCGCTCTTGAGTCGTTTTCGCGAGGGGAGCGACGTGTTCCGCATCAACCGGCTGGCGCGAGGCCAAGCGACGGTCGTGGATCCCGATACCTTTGAGTGCCTTGGTCTGGCCGACGAGGTATGCCGGGCCAGCGGGGGCGCGTTCGACGTGGCCTACGCGTGCCCCGCGGCAGCACCCCGCTTCGCGCTCGAGCCCGCCTCGTACTCGGTCCGCGCGCTGGCCGACGGGCTTCGCATCGACCTGGGCGGCATTGGCAAAGGCTACGCTTTGGACCGCATGGCCGCGGTGCTCGCCGACTGGGAGATCGTCTCGGCCTTGTTGGCGGCGAGCACCAGCACGCTCGTGGCCCTGGACCCACCGCCTGGCGAGCCGGGCTGGCCCGTCACGCTCGGCCCGGATCGCGACGAGTACGTGCTCCCACTCGCCCATCGCGCGGTCAGCGCGTTCGGGCCGGTCCGAACGAGGCAATCACCTCATCGATCCGAGCACGGGGTGCGCGGCCTCGGGTTGGTGGTGCGCGTGGAGCGCAGCGCCCTCGGGCGCACTGGCCGACGGTTTCTCCACCGCCCTGGCGATCCTCAGCGAACCCAAGATCTGCGCCCTCTGCCAAAACGCGCCCCGAACTGGCTGCTTACGGCCTGCGCGACGAGCGCGGAGAGTTCGTGGCGATCGGCCCGCCGCTTCGCCGTAAATCGACGAACTAATCGCCAGCGTCCAGCAATGCGGCCCGCCGCTCACGCTCCCTGGGCGAACTCGCCGTTATCCGCACCATGGACGAGCGCGAGTCTTGACGGCCGCCAGCACGCGTTTGGCAATCGCCACGTCCTCGGCGATCTCGAAATCAAACATTCCCGCCAAAGAGAAATCCGCCCCGTTGTCGAAGACGAACTTGAATGCGTCCTCCGGTGGAATCGCGCCGGCCGCCATGACCTTGAAGGCGATCCAAGGCTTCGTGATGCCACGGAACAAATCCCGCGTCTGTTCGGGTTCCTTGCACCACATCGAGTCGAAATTCAGCTTGGCGCTGGGGTAGTTGTGGTGGTGGAAGGTCTTCACGTAGAAATCTGCGGGAACCTTGAGCCGCTCGCACTCCTGCACCACCGCCAGCTCGTGGCCGCCCACGCCGCAGAGCATGTCCTGCGACTTGACCATCTCCACCGCCTTGGCGATCAGTTCAGGTTTGCCCTGGGCCGTGACGGCGTCGGCCTGTACTCCCCAGATGTAGATGGCGTCGACCCCGGCGTCGATCATCTGCTGGATCGACTGGCCGAACTTGGCGACGTCGTCGAGCGGCACCGTCGAGCACATGATGCACTGGATCTTCCCCCCTGTTTCTCGCGGTACTTCTTCAGCATCGAGAGCACGTTCGGCGCGGTATGAATCACCAGCGTGTTGATCCCCTGCGCCTCGGCCAGTGCCATGGTTTCGAAGATCTTTTCTTCGGTGTTGTAGTGCTTGGCCAGGTTGTAGGTGTAGCGCAGGTCGCGCCCGTGGGTGAAGTGCGTGAGCAGGTTCCCTCCCAGCAAGATGCGGCTGATCTCCATCTCGCCGATCTTGCCCTTGGGCAACCCTGGCTGGGGCGCGGGTGGAGAGGCCGGTGCCGCCGCCTTCGCCGACACCGACGTGCCGCCTAGCGCCATCGCCGCTCCGGCCGAGGCCAGCATGGTTTCCTTGACGAACGAGTCGCCGCGACACGTGCTCTGCCATGGTTCGATTCTCCGACGCAGGAAATGGGAGGATTGCGTGGGGCACGGCTCGGGCCGCCGTGCGCCCGACAGGCGCGCGCCAGTATAGTCCGCGGAAAGACGCGGCGCCAACCGCGGCGCACAATTGCGGCAGCGAGGATGATTTCTATCGCCTCGGATGCTGCAAAGACTGCGACAGTTGGGGGGGCGAATGACTTGCCCCGCACATCACTCCAGAAGAGTGAGCACCACCGCGCGCACGTCCATCACTCGCTTGCCCGGCACTTCCAGGGCACGGAGCACGAGCGACCCGCGCCCTTTCTCCAGGCGGAATTCGCCCAGGCGAAGGGGGCGAAAGTCTTTCATGTAGGACTCCCCCTTGCGCGGAACGCGATCGTTGTCGACCAGCGGCGGATCAAACGCTTCGGCGACCTTGCCCTGCACCTTGCTCGTCGCAAAACTGAGCTCGACCGTCGCCCCCAGGTCCTCCTTGGCACACGTGTAGTACACCGTGGCCTCATAGCGGCCGCTCGTGGCGACCTCGATGTCCCAGGTCATCCGATCCTCGGGGCTCGTCCAATCCGTGAAATACGAGCAGTTTGGCGCCGCGCCGCTGCGACGAACGTTCCCTGTGGCAACTCCATCGCGCGGGCAGGGGCGCCGCCCGCATCTCCCGATAACCCACCGGAAACGGCCGATCGTCGCCGGCCTTCACGCCCACCTCTTTGCTCCACGCCGCGACCGCCCGGGAAAGCCGCCGCGCGACGTCGGGATGCTCGTCGGCAACGTTCTGTTTCTGTCCGGGATCGGCGTGCATGTCGAAAAGCGCGCCGGCAAGGTCCAAGCGGTATTGCTGCGTGCGCACGCTGACCTTGCCGTTCTGGTGCGAATAGATCATGCGATCCGGCCAGTCTGCGGCCTTGCCTGCAAGCAAGCCGGTGAGGTCTTTGCCATCGAGTGGTTTCTCGCTCACCAGCGGCACCCCGGCCAGGGCGGTCAAGGTCGGCAAGAGATCGATCGCTCCGGCAATCTGCGAAATCTTCGTCCCCGCCTGGATATGCTTCGGCCATCGCACCAAGCAAGGCACGCGCACTCCTCCTTCGTCGACCGATCCCTTGCGTCCCTTCATTCCGCCGTTCCAGCGCACCGTGTTGGGACCGTTGTCGGAGAAGTAGAGCACGATCGTCTTCTCGGCCAGGTTCAAGGCGTCGAGCCGGGCCAGCAAGCGGCCGACGTTCCCGTCGATGTTCTCGCACATCGCCAGCACGCACCGCGTCTTGTCCAGTTCCTCGGCCGGCCCGCCGCGCAGCCCGATCGCCCGATCCTTGAACTTCGCCCATTCGCGGTCAGGAACCTGGAAGGGCGAGTGGGGCGTGTTCAAGGGAAGATAGCAGAAGAACGGTCGCGCCTGGTTCCGCTCGATGAAAGCCAACGCATGGTCCGTCAGGTCGTCGATGATGAAGCCCTTGCCGCGCACGAGCTTGCCGTTGTGCTCCAGCACCGGATCGAAGTAGTCGCTCCAGTGGCCCGAGGTAAAGCCGTAGTACTCCTCGAAGCCCCGCGCATTGGGATGGTAGGGATACTGGCTGCCGTTGTGCCACTTGCCGAACGCGGCGGTGGCGTATCCCGCCGCTCGGAAACTCTCGGCGATGGTTTTCTCGTCCAGGTTGAGCCGTTCGGCCCCCGTGGTCACTCCGTGTACCCCGCCCCGCAGGTGATAACGCCCCGTGAGCATTTCCGCGCGCGTCGGGGCGCAGACCGGGCACACGAAGAACCGCTCGAAGCTCGCCCCTTCCCGGCCCAAGCGGTCGATATTGGGAGTCTGGAGATTCGTGTTGCCATTCCAGCTCAGGTCGCCCCAGCCCTGATCGTCGGCAAGGATGATGAGCACGCTGGGCCGCTCGCCTCCGGCCGCTGGCAGTGGCCTTTTCCGCCGCCGCTGCCGTCGAACAGGCCAACGCCACCACAATCGCCCATGCGCCGCGGCACAAAGGCGAGGCAAGACGCACAGGGCGGTTGCCACAACCGCGTTCAAACAACGGAAGGAAATTCATCGGAATGGCCCTCACGCATCAGGGAAATCGTTCGTTCGGCAGCGGGCGCACGGCACCAAGTCTCCTGACCAAATCTCCCGGTGCCCCGGCGTTCCATGCTAGCCCGAACGGTTCGTACGGAAAATAGGGCCCCCCTTGGCCGCAATAGTCCCCGGCGGCCTGTGAACGGTAACGTTGTCTTCATCTGCCCCCGATCCGTTCCACCACGACCACGAGATCGTCGCAAAACGCGGGCAAGGCCAGCCGGTTGCCGGCCTCCAGTTCGGCAGTCGCGATCAACTCGAGAGTCCCCGGATCGAGGACCTTCGCCCGATAGTCTCCCACGGGGATCGCGAACTCAAGCGAAGCATTCTCCACGCGCCCCCCGGTTCGCTCCACGCACAGATAGACCACCGAGAGCGTCTTCTCCGCGTTCGCTAGCGCCGTGTGGATCACGCGATCCGGTGCCCCCTTCACAAGCCCGCCGCACGGCTGGAGCGTGAAGAAAGGAATCGACCGGAAAAACCGCGCCATCGGCTCTACGAATTCCGCTCCCGGCGCCCGGTAGTTCGCATCGTCGATCCCTTCGCAGCCATCCCACGAGTGCCAGGTCCAATAGGCCCCCGCCGTACACCACAGCCAGCCTTGTTTTCGGCGATGAACTCCATCGTCGTTGCGGTGGCGTTTTTCCCGACCGGATTCGTTGCAGAAGGCCGGCTTGCCGTGGCTGCGCGTGTTTCGGGCGACGGTCAGGTACCAGCCGTCCAGCGTGTGTTTTGCCTTGTCGTCGCTCCCCCCGGAAAGATTCGACCCCGTGCAACTGTGATTGATCGCCACCGATACCCACGATTTGTCCGGCCACGCCGCGTTGTTGGTCGTACCCGCCGAGGTACACACCGGCCTTCGATACGGATCGCGCTCACCGAAAAACGTGCCGGCCGCATCCTGGAAATCCGGCTCTCCCAGGTTTTCGTTCTCGATTTCCCAAAGAAACACGTTTGCGTACCGGCCCAATCGGTCGAGCGCCTGCTGCCAATAGGCCTTGTGGATGTCGGCGGCGCGGTTGCCGGGATGAAGCGTGAAGTAGAGCACCACGTCCAAGCCGATACCCTTCTCGCCGGCCAGTCGAGTGCGCCGCTCGACCTCGCTCCAGTATCGCTCGTTGAACGACGCGTAGTCGGGCTCCTTCCGCGTTCCGCCCCAGGGCCACAGATCGATCCCTAACGTCTGGTAATAAGGCGTTCCCTCCAGCGCCACCCGGATCACGCTGATCCCCTGCGCTTGGCCCGCTCCAGATACGCTTCCGGGTCCTTGCAGCCGAAATAGGCCCACGCCGTCTTGTTCATCACCAGCAGGTGATGCCCCTCCGCATTGACGAAGTGATACGGCCACTTCGGGTCGACGCGGTAGGGCGACGTCCACGGAGCGGCAAACCGCACCAGCCCCGCCGCTTCGGCAAAGTCAATGTCTGTTGCCAGAAGAAGAGCCGCCACACACGCCATTCGCATCGTCAGTCCTCTGGGCATCATGGAATGCTGGCAGATCCTGTCGGCGTTTGTGAGACGCCGAGGAAAGGTGACGACAGTTCCGATCGATCAAGTGTCTGCGGACGTTTCGGGATCGCGTTTCCTGTTGGGGAGGAATTGCGACAGAATTGCCGCATTCGGCTCGATCATCTTTCCTCGTCGTAGGACCAACTGCATCCTGATCAGTTCGTTGATGTCCCGCGAAACCGTCTTGCTTGTTCGTCCTGCATACAACTCGGCGATTTCCGCGGTCAGTCGCCTGAGTTTGCTGATTTCTACAGTGCAGGATCGGGGAAGCTCCAGAGCCACCAGTCTGCGCCGATGCGCTGCGGGACCCGATTGCCCCCGGAACGTCTGGTACACGTAATCCCTCCAGACGACTTCCCATTGATACTCTCGGATATGCCGAATCTGCTCGTCGAGTTGATCGCGAAGCCCTTGGATTGCGTAGTGGACGAATCCCAGCACTCCCTCCATGGACCGGCTTGCCGCCGATAGGTGAAGGTAATACTTGTCCCTGGTTTGATTATAGAAGTTGCTTAGCAGATGAGCGGCAATGGTTGGAACGCTCCCAGACAGAAGAATCTGGAATTCCAGAAGGCGAGCGGTTCGACCATTGCCGTCACCAAAGGGATGAATCCAGGCGATGTACAAGTGGGCGATGATCGCGCGCAACACCGCGAAACCGGTTCCCAATTCCTTGTGCGGGCACGGAAAATCGGTATTGAGGAATTGGCAGAGACGCTCAAGAAGATAAGGCGTGTCTTCCCAGGGCGGTGCCTTGTAGTCTGCGACACCGACGGAGTACTTGCGAATTTCGCCAGGCTTGATGTCATCCGACAAGGGAAGTCCGCTCAGGACCAGTTTGTTGAACGCCCTGATACGCTCGGAAGTCAACTCACCAGCTTTTCCGGATCGGACCTGGTCCCAAATCGCACCGCATGCTGCCTCAATATTGTCGACGTCTCTGCCCAGGTATTCCGTGGACTGCGGCAGTCGAGTCTTGTGGGCAATGCGATCGCGGACTTGCGCTTCGGTCAGGCTATTCCCCTCGATCGCTGTCGTACCATGAACACCCTTGGCGAGATAGAGGGCGTGAAGTTCCGCCGCGATTTTAGGAGGGAGCAGAACGTGGGCAACCTGCTCGATCTTGGATTGGACCGCACCAAGGTCCATCCACAAGCGATAGCTGGCCTTGGTAAGATCGACCTGGAAAGAAATCCAAGGACGTGTCTGCTCGTATGTCCGTGACGCTGTCCCGACTGATGTCCTGCCCATTGTCCGCCTAGGCTATCTTCCTAAACTATTGATATACGTTGAGTTACGAACGATTACCGAGATCCTGTGCTGTGCTCATATGCCAATCATACTACGCCACGAATGTCCAGTCAATGAACGGTTTCGAGCCAATACATGTCCGTTCGAATCGAGCCGAGGATCCGGTCTGACATTGGGTTAGCGTCTGCTTGAGCCAAGTCCCGCCGACCGCTTGCCGGAAGAACCTGTTCCCGATGGTCGGCACTTCCCGGCCCCTCTGCGGTGAACTGCCCGGGCATTAACCCGCCTTTCGTTCATCTTCTCTTCGATCGTTTCGAGCGGCTCGCCAGCCGCCTCGAAAGACTATCGCCCGTCACCGGTTCACAGGCGCTGCAATCATCTTTCGCTCAAACAACCTCCCGCGGACGTGTCAAACCCAGCTACAAGTCGATCAAAGCAGTGGCCGGCTTGTAGCTTCCGCCAGCCCATCCCCGCCGTGGAAGAGAAACCTCCCGCAGAGTCACGACCTGAAAAACCCACTCCGGCGCCGCACGTCTTCCCGGCGAATCAGGCCTCTCCGAGCAGCTTGCGTTGTGACTCTTAACGCTTTGAGGCGAAGCACGCGGACAGGGGGGAGGATGGACAGCGAAGCGGCGAACCGGCGGCGGAGAAGGTCGGGAAGGCCTCAGGAGATGAGCAAATCGCCGTTGGGCAGGCGAGAGCGCAGACCGCTAGTGCCGGTCAGCCGTTCAGCGCGGGAGGGAGAAGCTTATCGCGAGGCTTGCAGGGCTTTCTGGATCGGTCCGAGCCGTAGTTTGCCCAGGGTGCCTTCGCGTCGCGGGGTGGCGGCCAGCACCGTCGCAAAGGCCACATGCACGATCAACACCGCGCCGACCAAGCCGTGGAACCGCCTGCGCTCCGACGATATTTCCGTCATCGGCGCCCCAAAAGATCTTCAGTCGCGCGTTGACTCGCTCCACGGAGGTGCGACCCTTGTACTGTCGCTCGAACTTCTTCGTCGCGCGCGGGATCGGTGGAAAGCGCCTCAGGTCGATGGTCCGGTCCACACGCACCGTCTTGCCGTAGGACTTCCCGGCATTGCACACGCGATCGTGCGGACAAGTCCAGTTCTCGTGCTTCGCAGGGCAACGGTACTTGATCGTCTCCCGCTGCGGTTCATAGCCGATGTACGTCATGGGGTGCCGAACCATCGGCTCGCTCGTCCGGTCGTAACAGTGCAGTGTCCCTGCCTCGTCGTAGACGATATTCGAGTTCCCGTCATGGCCGCGCAGCATCTGCTCGGTTTGCTCTTTCCAGAGGGAACGAATTTGGATCAACGGCTTGATCTTCGCCTTGTTCAGGGCCGCATGCACGTCGTTGGTATCAGCCGCCTTGTCGTAGGCCAACGTGCGGGTCCGTCCCTCAGGCAGGTTCGCCATGGCCTTCGTCAGCAACGTCGGCAGCGTCTCGCCGTCCCCCGCGTTCGCCGGCGTGATCCAATAGGCCAAGACGACTTCATGCTTCACGTCCACCAGCAAGTGCAGCTTGTACCCGAACCATTCCACGACTTTCACTACCTTGCCGTCATCGTCCGTGTACTCTTTACGCCCCCCGCTGGCCTGCGCCAGCCCCGCCAATTCTTCCTCCGCCACAACTTCGCCATCCTTCTTCCGACGCGCACGCAACGCCGTGGAATCGCCCGCCGTGTCTCGCCCCAGGTCGGCTACGACCAAACCCAGTCTCCGGACCATCACGTCAAAGACCCGACGCAACTCAGGAAGATGCCGCTCGTGACCCAGCGTGTCCAGGAATCGCGAGACGTTCCACGGCTTGGGAACCTTGGATTCGTGTTCGATGCCGATCAGTCGCCGCAATTCGGCGTTTCGCGAGAGTTCTCCCAGCGTGGCCTCGACCGTCGTGTGCCGCAGAGCGATCCGCAGCACCACCACGCCCCAGAGCACGTACACAGGGTATTCGTTCCGCCCTCGGCCTCGATACTGTCGCAGTTGATCGAGAAGTCTGTCGTCGGGGATGGAAGCCAAGAACGCCTTGATGGTGCTCAAGCTGGGGCTGTCTTCAAGAGTCTCCCAGGCGAACAGGGGTTTGGTTTGAGCGATGTGCACGGGCGAGCCTCCTTGCCTGAAGGAAAACGGCATTCTGCACCGCAAACGATCCCCGCACAAGTACTTCGCGGGTCGAAAAATCGCAAAAAAACAAATCTCCCATTCCTTGACGTCAACAACGTCCGACGAAACTGCCGAGCCTTGCGGGGAACGTGCTTCAAGCCTTGCACGCAAGTGACTGCAGCAACGATAACTTCGGCACAGCGCAAGCGGCTCCGGAGGGGCGGCCGAACATTGACTTGCGCGGGCCCACGGCGTACAACCGGAAGGGCAGGCTTGGCTACTCAAACGGCCCAGGGGCCTGTCCCGCCGCGATTTTCTCGCCCACCTTGGAGGACCGATCATGTCCACGAATTCCATCCCGCCGGCAATTCCTCGCGACGGCTTCGGCCGGCGCGGCGATTTCGCTCACGGCGACCAGCTACGCGCGGGTCGTCGGCGCCAACGAACGGATCTCGATCGGGCTGATCGGCTGCGGCGGGCGCGGCTACGCGGCCCACATGCCCGGCGTCCACCCGCACGACAAGGAGCAGAACGTCGAGTTCACCGCGGTGAGCGATCCGTGGCGGATGCGCCGCGAGCGCGCGGCGGCCCGCTGCCAGGAGTGGTACGGCCGCCCGGCGCGGCAGTTCGTCTCCTACCGCGACATCCTGGCCCTGAAGGACGTCGACGCCGTGATGATCGCCTCCTGCGACCACCACCACGCCGTCCACCTGGAGGCGGCGGCCAAGGCCAAGAAGGACGCCTACTGCGAGAAGCCGCTGGCCATGGACATGGAGTCGCTCAAGCGGTGCTGCGACGCGGTCAAGGCCAGCCGGCATCGTGGTGCAGATGGGCACGCAGGTCCGCAGCTTCGCCACGAGCACCGGCTGCCGCGAGCTGTTCCGCTCCGGCGCGATCGGCAAGGTCTCGCGGATCGAGCAGTGCCGCAACGGCACCAAGCCCTACTGGTACTCGTGGATGCAGAACGTCGGAGCCGATCAAGGAGGAGGACGTCGACTGGAAGGAGTTCCTCATGGACCGGCCCATGCGGCCCTTCGACGGCAAGCTGCTGACCGGCTGGTACGGCTACCGCGAGTTCACCGACGGCCCGATGGCCAACCTGGGCTGCCACTTCATCGACCTCTACAACTACATCGTCGGCACCACGCTTCCGGCGAGTTGCGTGGCCCAGGGCGGCACGTTCACCTGGAAGGACGAGTACGGCTTCACCTGCCCCGACCACTGCCAGGCCACCTGGATCTACCCCGAAGGCTTCATGGTCAGCTACTCGACCAATTTCGGCAACGGCAGCGGCAGCGTGCTGAAGATCTACGGCGACCAGGGCGTGATCGATCTGACGAACTGGCAGGCGCCGACCTACAGCAAGGCCGGGGCGATCAAACCCAGCAAGCTGCCCAAAGGGGAGACGCCGGTGCCGGCTCGAGACGCCCGATCACTTCCTCGATTGGCTCCAGTGCCTCCGCAGTCGCAAGGCAACGCGCGCCGATCGAGGCGGGCTACAACCACTGCGTGCCGGCCCTGATGGCCATGCGCGCCATGGACACCGGCCGGCGGCAGGTCTACGACCCGCGAAGCGCGAGATTCGGGAAGGATGATCGTATGACCAGCCTTTGCCGCCGGACTGTCACGTTGCGCAAGATCGCTTCGGTTTCCACCGTGCTGGCAGTGCGTGCCGCAGCGGTTGGCTTGCTGGCGATCGCTCTGGCGGTCGGGGGAAATGCCGGCGGCGGGCGTGTTCACGCAGCGACGCCCCGAAGGCGAAGGTTGCGCCGGTTCGGCTACGCGCTGCCGGTCCGTTGGCGAACGTCGAGGAAATCGTCTTTGCGGTGCGGCAGTCGGCCAACTATCACTATTACGAGAACTTCGGGCATTTCGTCTACCACGTGAGGGAGTGCTACGCGCCGGCCGCCGAGGCCGACGCGGGGCCGCCCGCTGCCCTGTTCCATGAGGGTGGGCGATTGTGCCGGCTGAATCTTTCGACGGGCGCGGTAAAGGTTCTTCGTGGAGGATCCGCACGGGGGCGTTCGCGATCCCTGCGTGAATTACGACGGCCGCACCATCCTCTTCTCGTATCGAAGGGTGGGCAGCCGTACTATCATCTCTACGAGATCGGCGCCGATGGCTCGGGGCTGAGGCAACTGACGGACGGCCCCTACGACGATATCGAGCCCTGCTACACGCCCGACGGCGCCATCCTCTTCTGTTCCAGCCGTTCGCGCCGCTACGTGGGCTGTTTTCCCGCCCCGGTGGCCACGCTGTATCGCTGCGAGGGCGACGGCAGGGACATCCAGCCGGTTTCGGCCAGCCCGTTCACGGACAACACGCCCTGGATGCTACCCGACGGCCGCGCACTGTTCACGCGATGGGAGTACGTCGATCGCAACCAGCTCTCTTTTCATCACCTTTGGACGATGAATCCGGACGGCACGGAGGTGATGGTCTACTTCGGCAACCAATACACGGGCAAAGAGACGCCGATTCCGCGGTTTTCCGACTACGCGATGCTCGACGGAAAGCCGATCCCGGGAAGTCGCCGCGTCGTGGCCTCGTTTTCCCCGGATCACGGCCGCGGCGAGCACCTGGGCTACATTACGGTGGTCGACCCGGGCCGCGGGCCGGACGCGATGGATTCCGACGCGCCCTTGCGGCGCGACAAGATGTTTCGCGATCCCTATCCGCTCTCGGACCAATGTTTCCTGGTCGCCGATGCCCAAGGGCATCTGGGCGATGGACGGCCAAGGTCAAACCGAGCTCGTCTACCGATTACCGCCGGCCGAAAAGAAGCTGGAGTGCCACGAACCGCGTCCGCTGGCAGCACGGCCGCGCGAGGCGGCCGTTTCCCCGCGCGTCGATCGAGCGGCGAGCACGGGCCGATTGCTCTTGAGCGATGCCCACACCGGCCGCAATATGGCCGGGGTGGGGCGGGGCGAGATCAAGAAGCTCCTGGTGCTGGAGCAGTTGCCCAAGCCGGTGCAATTCTCCGGCGGTCAGGAGCCGCTTTCGATCGGTGGGCCCTTCACCTTGGCGCGGATCCTGGGCACGGTGCCGGTGGAGGCCGACGGTTCGGCGCACTTCGAAGTGCCCGCGCTACGGCGCTCTACTTCGCCGCGCTCGACGAGAACGACCTGACGGTGAAGCGGATGCACAGCTTTGTCAGTGTGATGCCGGGTGAAACGGTCACATGCGTGGGCTGCCACGAGCAGCGCACGGCGAGCGCCGCCGGGCCGCAAGGTGCTGGAGGCTTCGCTTCGGCCAGCCAGCGCGATCGAGCCGCTGGCCGGCGTGCCCGAGGTCTTCGACTATGCGCGCGACATTCAGCCGATTCTCGACCGGCACTGCGTCGAGTGCCACAACGCCGACCGCTGGGAAGGCAAGGTCGACCTGAGCGGCGATCGCACTCCGCTGTACAGCCGCAGTTACTGGAGCATGGTGGCTGAAGGGCTTTTTGCGGACGGCCGGAACTACACGGGCAACACCCCTCCGCGCTCGGTGGGCAGTTCGGCCAGTCGACTGCTGCGGCTGGTGGATGGGAGTCACTACGGGGTTCGAGCCACGCGCGGCATGATCGCGACATGCTTCGGTTGTGGATCGACAGCGGCGCGACGTATCCGGGCACGTACGCGGCGCTGGGAAGCGGGATTGCCCTGGTGCGCGCTTCCCGAGGAAGTATTTGAGCGGCGCTGCGCGACGTGTCACCGCGCCGAGCCGCAGCCCTACGTGGGCATGCCGAAGAAGGCGATCCACTACCAGTTCGGCCGCCGCGGTCCACCGCAAGTGGTATCCAACGGGCTCGCCGACTTCGTCATGGTCCGCCGGCTGGCCTATTTCAGGCGGGGCGAGTCGCCGCCACCTCAAGAACTCTGCAACCTCAGCCAACCGAAGAAATCCGTTTTGCTCCGGGCGCCCTTGGCCAAGGCTTCGGGCGGGCTGGAGCTATGCCGGCCTGCGCCGTTTCGGGACACTTCGGACGCCGATTACCAGAGGCTGGTAGCTTCGGTCGTCGCTGCAGCAAGGCAGCTCGATCGCGAGAAGCGTTTCGACATGCCGGGTTTCCGCCCCAACAAGTATTACCTGCGGCTGATGCAATCCTACGGCGTGCTGCCGACGGATCTGCCGACTGACTCGCCCGTGGATCCTTACGCTACGGATCGAGCGTATTGGGATTCGCTTTATGCGCGGCCGGTTTCTCGCGGTTCGCCATGACTGGGGGTGTTTTCAAGGCGAGTTTGACTTGTCCGTGTTTGGGTGCTTGTAACCGTTCACAGGGCAAACTCACAGGGCAAACTCGTAGAAACGGCGTCTCGCCGTTTCCAAATGCTTGCCCATTGTCGAATAGCGCGTGGAAAACGCAGGCGCTCAGCGTGGCTATCCCGGGGTGTGAACGCTTACGCGTGCTTTGCACTGCTTGTCCGCTGCCGAGTGAAGTCGTTCGGCACAAGAGAGTCAGTGATCGGCCGCTTCCAAGCAGTGGCACACCGTCCAGGACGCACGATCGAGACGCACGATCGAGACGCACGATCAGGACGCACGATCAGGACGCACGATTCAAGGTGCACGATCGAGAGCGCACCGCGATGCTCGTTCAGGGAAGTGGCGTGCCTGGCTGCAGAGCTATCGTGCAAGGCGGACGACGATATAGGGAGTTTCCTGGTTCAGATCGGGATAGATTCGACCGTTGCCCTTCTGATCCATGATCTCGATCAGATACATCAGGTCCCACGCCGGCGGCAGGTGCTCTGCGGGGATCACGGCGGCAAAACAATCCTTTTCGCCGCTGGGCAACATGGTAAGCGTGCGATAGTCCTCGTGCTGGTTCACGGTTCGGTAGCGCAAGTGGACCCATTTCACGCCCGAAGGGGCGCGAACCTGGGCGGCAATGGTGAGCGGCTTGCCCGCAGGGGCGGTGGCAACGGGCTGGTGGGTCACCACCGAGGCCTGGCCGTCTGCCTCCTCGGAGAAGGCCGTATAGCGAGGCGGGGGATTGGCCGCAGCGTCGGGCCGCAGTTCGCGCCGCTGCCGCTCCAGGGCAAGTAGCCCCTTTTGGAGTGCAGGCAGCTCGTCCTTCCAATGACCGCACAGGCTGGCGCCGCGCACGCCCATCATCAGATCGTCGGCATACACGTCGCCTGCCGCTTCGACGAGCTGCCGCCATGCCTCGACCGCGCTACGTTCGTAGGCAATGGCGTCGTCGAGCGCCGCGGGGTGTTTGGTCCGCTCGAACAACCGGTAGCTGACGGCGGCGGGGATGCGGCGCGCATGGTAGAGGGCAAGGTTGGCGAGAATTGTCAAGTCGGTGACCGTGGAGTCGAACTCCTTGCCGCGGCGATTGCCGATTTGCTTTTCCGCTTCCGCGACTTGTGCAAGGACGTCGGCCGCGGTGCGGGCAAACCAGCGGCTGGTTTCCGGCGGCCGCGTTTTGGCGGTTTCGCGCCGTTCGATCAGGTTCTGGGCCTCTTCGTCGAAACTGGCGAACTGCTGGATGTCGCTTCCCTCGGCCTTGGCATAGGCTCCGAGATCTCCGAGGCGCTGCTTCTCGGCCCAGCCGCGGGTCATGGGAAAACCGCTATAGGGATAGCACGAAGCGACAATGCGCGGCAGGATCCAACTCGCCCGATGAAGGCCCTTTTCCAGGCAGGGCCCGGCATCCTTGCCGAAGCGGCGTGTGAACTCCCTTTGCCACACTTCGGCGGGCACCGCGGGGTTATAGCCGACGCGGCCGAAGACCTGGAAGAAGTGCCAATAGCGCTCGAATTCGTACTCGTAGTAGCGGTGATTCGGTTTCAAGAGGTCGAAAGGTTTCATATCGTGCGGCTGGGCTTCCATCTTGGTGCACAGCGGCTCGTTCACCTCGAAGCCGTCGCCGTCGTAAAGGTGGGTGCTCTGGGCAAAGCGCCTGGCGTAGTCGGGATCGCCCCACAAGAGCACGCGCGCCGTGCCGCCGTTCCACAAGCGCCAGTGCATCTTATAGCGCTGCGGGTAGCGGAGCAAATCGGCGTAGCTGTGGCGGCGGTCGAACTGGTTCTGGCGGTTGATGTGGGTGGGATGGAACGGCATCCCCATTTGCTCCATCCAGTACTTGGTGGTGATGCGCAGGTTGACGCCCATTTCCAGGCCGGCTTCGATCACGGAATCGGGCAGGCCCTTGGCGCGGGCGTCGAAGCGAACCTTGGGCGCCTGCTGCTTCATAACCCGGAAGACATTGCGCCAGAACTCCTCCTGCTCTTGCTTCTTCAAGCCGGACTCGTCGTGCATGCGGAACTGGATGGCGTCGACCTCGGGCACGAGGCGGAGGAAGCGGGCGAGCGCGGCCAAGGTATAGGAATTGAGGTTTTTCTCGGTGACGCCCCAGACGAGTCCCGGCGTAGGTTTGGGCGGGGTCTTCTCGGCACCGGGAATGCCGCCTCCTTGCACGCCGCCCCGATAGATATGGTCCCAGATACCCACGGTGAAGTTCAACCCGCGCGCGTGGGCCATTGCGATCAGGCGGTTCAGCGCATCGAGGTTGCGTTTTTGCTCTTGGGGAGTGATGCCGACCATGCGGACGTCGGGGAACGCTTCGACGTCGAAGAAATAGGGATAGCAGGGGGCCAGGAAACCGCCGTTTTCGTAGCCGAAGATGACCACCAGCGAATTGAAGCGGTTCTTGGCCAACAGATCCAGATAGCGGGCCCAGTAGTTCTCATCGTAGAAGCGGCTTTCCCAGTAGGCGCGGTTCATAGTGTAGATGGAAATCGCGCGCTCCGACACGGCCGGTTTTTCAGAGGTGGGGCGCAGTTCGGAGAATGGCTGGCCGGGGTCGGTGCTCCAGCCGACGCGATCGGCCACGTCCAGCGCGGCATACATCAAGCCCCGACCGTCGGAGCCGGCGACCACCCAGACCGGCTTGTTTTTCCACTGGACGGATTGAATTGCCAGTGCTTCTGGCCCTTGGGGAACGGAGTGGTTCGCTGCTTTGAGCAGTTCTGAGGCGGGGCCGCCGCTTTGGGCGAGCCCCACGGCGAGGAGGACCTTCCCCTGGGCTTCGGCCAGGGAAGCGGCGCGATCGCAAACGACGCCTTGGCGCGGAGGGCCGCAACGAGTTGCTCAAGACCGTGGGAAGCCGCGGGCCCGAGAGTACGATCCGCGACCACGGAGACCACCGGCGGTTGGGCCGATGCCGCGGGCACTGCGAGGGTCCAGGCCATGCAGGTTAGCGCGAGGAGGCCTGCCGATGCGAAGCTGGTACGGTTTTTCATCATTCACCTCACGTTGCCGAGTGGCATGCGGCACACAACGCTGTTGTTGTTGCTGTTGTCGTTAGCCTGTTTCTGCGTGTTTTGCACTGCTTGTCCGCTGCCGAGCAATGTTGTTCGGAATCGGAGAGTCAATCGTCGGCAGCTTCCAAGCAGTGGCACACGCTCCAAGACACACGCTCCAAGACACACGCTCCAAGACACACGCTCAGGACACACGCTCAGGACACGCAAACCAGAGCACACGATCCGGGAAACACGATTCAAGGTATACGATCGAGCGCACACAGCAATGTTCTTTCAGGGAAGTGGCACACGCGCGCAACCCACATTTCCATGCGGTGCCACTCAGGACTGCCAGTATAGGTTGTGCTTGGCAAAGAAGTCACGGCTCCAGGGCGCTCCGAGGCCGGGCGTTTGGGGCGCATGCACGTAGCCCTCGTGGTCGACGGGGTACGGAGCGGTGAAGCCGACCTGGAAGCCCTCGGGATTCCAGTAGCCAGGGTCGTACATGTACTCCAAGTAGCCGCTATTGGGAGCCGCGCACTGCATGTGCAGATCGGCGAGCATGCCGACGCCGCTCTTGCCGTGGTGCGGTCCGAACAGGACGCCGAAGGCCTCGGCCATGGCGGCGATCTTACGAATCACGGAGACGGGGCCGCCGACCATCGGATCGGGCTGGAGGTAGCTGAAGGCGCCGGCCGAGAGAATGCGGCGGAAGCGATCGCAGTCCGACGTCGCCCTCGGCCCCGGCCAGGTGCATGCGCGTGAGCTGTTTGCGGAGTCGAGCCAGATCGTCCAAGGCATCTCGGTTGAGCGGTTCTTCAAGGCAGTAGACCGACATCTGCTCCAGCTCCTTGGCCATCGACAAGGCGCGGTCGTAGTCCCAGACCGGCGGCGGCGAGTTGGCGGTCTTGCCGGCCTGGTTGGCATCGACCATGATCGCCATCTTGTCGCCCACCGCCTGGCGGACCGCGGCCACCAGCGCCAGATCCTCGGCCGGCCGATCGTGGTGCATGCGGAGCTTGATGGCGCGGAAACCTCGCTCGTAGAACTTCAGGGCGTCGTCGGCGCGCTGGGCGGGCGTGCGGTCGAAATGCACGGTGGCGGCATAGGCCTGGACTTTGTCGGTATGCGCCCCCCAAAGCTTATAGAGCGGCTGACCGCAGAGCTTACCCGCGAGGTCCCAGAGGGCGACTTCGAGGAAAGAACAGCCGCACCGGCGCCTTCTGCTTCTGGAAAAACTGGGCATTGTGCCACGCGATATCCAACGGGTCCTTGCCGACGAAATAGGCCTCGGCGCGCTCTTGAACCATGCGTCCGATGCCTTCGCGGCAAGCGGTAGTCGCCGTCCATCGTGGTGCCGATGAGTCCCTGGTCGGTGACGAACTGCGTGACCACGTAGTCGCGCGTATCCTGAGGCGTTCTCTTGGCGTCCCAGGGCAAGACGAGTCCTTTTCCGGCAGGCACGCCGCGGATCTCGACCGTATGGACTTTCGTGATCCGCAGCCGCTTCACTCCGACGGGCTGCGCGACAGGTTGCACGGCGGGAGCCGGAGCGGCAGCCGCGAGTGCCAGGGGCGACAAGAGCGGGAGGCCGAGAATGGCTCGGCGCGATACCGATGCCAGGGGGCGGGTGCGAGGTAGGGAGTCGAGGTTCATGCGAGGATTCCCTTGCGATGGGTAGTCCCGGTTACTCAAGAACAATCACTTCGTGGTCGAGGAGCGAGGGGAGCTGGAAAACCGCCGCATCCTTGTCGCGCGTGAACGCAGGCGTTTGTTGGGAGACGAGGCATTTCATCCTGCTCATGCGGATCCCTTGGGGAATCTGCACGCGGACGCGCAACGGCCCGATGCGGATCAACTCGTGGACCGGAGCACGCCCGGTGCCGGCGCTGGTGAGATTGACGAGGTGGAGGATCAGCCGAGTCCTCCTGCCGGTAGAGATGGCAATCGACGAGCCCCGGCTCCTTCGACGGTCAAGGGAATCGACCCTGCCGAGGCCCATCGGACGAGATTGGCCAAGCAGATCGCCGTGATCGGGAAGATTGTCGCGGGCGAATCGCCGGTCGAGATCGGCCGGCAGGTAGGCGATGCGGCTCCCCTGCTTGGCAGTCGATACGATCAGGCCGGGGATGTTGGTCCGCGGCTGACGCATCCAGGACGTCTCCGGCGGGTAGATCGGGAAGGAGGGAATGAAGGTGGCGAGCACCTCGGCGCCGGCCGCCGCCTGGATACCTCCCAGCCAGCCGCCGAAGGGGAGGATGTCGGTCTCGTCGAACCCCGCGAGGATCGGATGACGGCTGTCCGGTGACCGCAGGTTCGGCGCCGATCTTCGGGCCATCGACTTCTGCCCGCAGCTCGGGCGCGAGCCGGAGGTAGCTGTGCGGCGGTTTCGCCGGCCCGTTTCCGGTCGGCTTCGATCGAGTTGCCGTGGCCGGCGGTCGACGTGGGCGCCGAACAGGTCGGCGAGGGCGAAATCCGCGCGGGGCTCGCCCCATCGGTCGTAGAGGCTCGTCTGGCCGGTGGCGATGAGGCTGCCGCCGCGCTCGACGAATTGCCGCACCGCCTGGCACTGGCTTTCCGACATCGCCGCCAGATTGGGAAGAATCAGGACCGAGAGCCGCGGTCCGTCGCGCTCGATGTGGTCGGCATGCACCGGAAGGTAGGGAATGCGCGCGCGCACCAGGGCGTTGACCATTCCGCGCAAGCGGCAGCTCGACCAGATCTTCGGGATTGTCGCGACCGTAGAAGTCGGTATTCTGCTGCGACCACACGATGCCGACGTTGGCGATCGGCTCGCGGCGGATCAGGTACTCCTGATTCGCTTCGTGCCAGCGGTTGATCGGCTCGACGGTGCGGTACTGGCGGCGGTCCTCGTGATAGGCGCCGATGTGGTGCCACCACGGCTGGATCGTGCCCGCGAAACCTTCGAGCATCCAGAGGCGGGCCTCGGGCTCGGGTTTGCTGGCCTTGCGGAAGGTCGGCCGCCCGGCCTGGTACATGGCCATGCTCTCGGGAATCAGCTTGTCCCAGCCCAACAGACCGTGGATCAGCTTGCCCGCTTCGGCGTTCTGCTGGAACCCGGCCGATTCCGAGCGGGCCTGGTGGTCGAGCATGATGATCTCGGCGCGGCGGCAGATCTCCTTGTAGTCGCGGAAGCTGCGGCACTGTCCGCTGATCGAGCCGCTGTTCATGCCGACCCAGAGGCAATGCCGGCCCGCCGGCCGCGCTGGTCGTGCGGTTGTTGAGGTCCCAGATCTCCAGCCGCCGCGCGTAGTTCCACTCGATCCACTCGCGATAGACCGGATCGTCCCAGTTCTTCTCGCGGGGGATCGCCTTGCCGGTCCGCTCGCTGAACTTCTTCGAGCAGTTCTCGCAGTAGCAGATGCTCTCGCGCCCCAGCCCGCTCCAGCTATTGTCGGTGATTCCCTCGGGGTGCGTGCGCTCGATGATCTCGCGGAGAATGCCGGGGATGTACTCTTCGTAGTAGGGACTGTTGACACAGGTGACGTAGAGATCGCCCGCTCGGTACGGCTTGCCCGCGGCGTCCGCGGCAAACCAGTCGGGATGGGCCTGGTAGAACGCTTCATGGGTGCGGTTGGAGTCCATCCGGGCGAAGACGGCCAGTCCGTCGTCGTGCGCGGCCTTGGCCAGTTCTCCGTAGAGATCCCGATCGCCCAAGAGCGGCGGGCGATAGTGGAGCGGGTACTTGCTGGGGTAATAGGCGACGATTCCGCCGGCGTTGAGAATCACTCCCTGCACGCGGGTGCGTTTCCAGTGCCGGCGCCACCAGTCAATGTCGTAAGCGGCCGGGTCGATCTCGGTGATGTTGGTCTGGCCCCAGCGGAGCGTGCGACGGTACCAGGGCTGGGTATTGTCGCCGGACGGCGTCTTGGGGGACGCTTGCTCGGCTTGCCCGGCGGCGATATCGAATTGGGCCAGCGCGGCGGTGGCCGCGAGGGTTTGCTTGAGGAACGTGCGACGGATGGTTGGACTCATGTCACACTCCGAGTGCGATTGGAAACGGGCGTCAATCCTGCCAGTGGTTTTCGCGGATGGCGATGCCCCACGGCAATGGTGGGCTTCTTTTCGGGTTTCCCAGGACGAGTCGTCGAGGAAGGGCCCGGAGGCTACCGATCGCCCCACCACGGCAGGCGCCCTTGGGGAGCGATCGCCCTTGAAGAGGGGACCGGCCGCAGTTGGCAATCAGGGCGTCCACCCTTGCAGGCGGCTCGTCCGGCGCGAATACTGTAGCTTGGTTGCCGTTTCCCAACAAGGGAGCGCTCCATGCGGGCACGATCCAGGGGATTATTGATGCCGGCGCCGTCGAGGTTCGCGATTCCCCCCGATCGCGAGCCGAAACGGCAGGAATCCGGAATTCTGCGGGCCGCCCGGCGGTCATGGACGATGCAGGCCACGATCATGGCCGTGATGTTCGGGGTGGCTTTCTTGCTCATCACGCCGCCAGGTATTGCCGCCGAGGGCGTCAAGGCTGCCGCGGCCAAGCGGGGAGTGAAGGCTGCCGCGGCGAAGAAGCGGGTGGTCCGAGTGAGGCTGGCGCCCGTGCCGACCGATGCGGACTCGCTGCGCCTGGCGATCGAGGATTTGACGGCGTCGTTTCCGCAGACGTATGTGCGCGGTGGGGAATTCCTTGCGCGGTTGGCGTCGATCGAGGAGCAGTTGCGCCGCGGGCCCACGCAGGCGAAAGAGTCGCTAGAGCGGTTGAAGGAGGAGTCGCTCTTGGCGAATCCCCTGCTCGACTTCGAGCGGCTGATTGTGCTGAAGCGGAAACAGGGGCAACTGGGTCTGCCGACCAACCACCAGTGCAACACCAGCCTGCCGCAACGCGGCTACGAGAACGAGATTGTCGCGCTCTGGGCCGGTTCGGCCTGGAAGCGGTCTGCAATCGCTCTTCCGCCCGGACGACGGAGCGTTTGTCGGCGAGATGGATTTGGATTTCGATGCCCAGCGTCTGCTGTT
Organism: Pirellulales bacterium; assembly: GCA_963736495.1. Classification (GTDB taxonomy): domain Bacteria; phylum Planctomycetota; class Planctomycetia; order Pirellulales; family Thermoguttaceae; genus CAVTPL01. The sequence continues at coordinate 1,358,537 of CAVTPL010000007.1, forward strand.
TAGCATGCCCAACGGCCGGACCTGGCAGATCCACGAGCTGACGTTGGAGGGCTTGCGCGTGCGGCAGGTTTCGCGCGAAGACGCCGACGTGGACAACTTCGATCCCTGCTATCTGCCCAACGGACGCATCGTATTCAGCTCGACGGCCTCGTTCACCGGCGTGCCCTGCTGACATGGCAAGGAGCGTGCCTGCTGCCTCTACTCGATGCAAGCCGATGGTTCGGCGATGCGGCAATTGTGCTTCGACCAGGATCTCGACCTGCATCCCTCCGTGCTGTCCAACGGGCAGATCGTCTACAGCCGCTGGGACTATACGGGCATCATGCACGTTTATCTGCGTCCGCTGATGGTGATGAACCCCGACGGCACGCTACAGCGCTCGGTGTACGGAAGTAATTCCTACTATCCCAACTCGCTCTTCTTTCCACGGGCGATTCCCGGGCGCCGACGAAACTGGCGGCGATCCTCGCCGGCTACCACGGGACGAACCGGACGGGGGAGTTGGTGGTGCTGGACACGTCGAAGGGCTGGCACGAGGCAGACGGCATCCTCCATCGGATTGGCCATCGCCGGGAGCCGATCTTGCCCGTGATCCGGGACAATCTGGTGGGCGATTCCTGGCCGAAATTCCTCCATCCTTGGCCGCTGAGCGACAAGTATTTCGTTGCCGCCGCGCAGTGGGACGCGACATCCCCCTGGGGGATCTATCTGGTCGACGTCTTCGACAACATGCTCGCATTGGCCGTCGATCCGAAGTACGACTTTTTCGAGCCGATTCCCCTGAAGCCCCGCGCGCGGCCGCCGGCAATTCCGGACCGCGTGGACCTGGCGCACGACGATGCGACGGTGTATCTGCACAACGTGTATGCGGGTCCGGGACTCGCGGAGGTGCCGCGCGGTTCGGTGAAGCGATTGCGAATCGCCGCGTATCACTATGGCTATCCGGGGATGGCGGGGCCCGACAAGATTGGCCGCTCGGGCCCGTGGGAGGTGATGCGGATCCTGGGGACCGTGCCGGTTTACGACGACGGCTCGGCTTCGTTTCGCGTGCCGGCCTGTACGCCGATCACCGTCCAGCCGTTGGACGCTCGGGGGCGTGCGTTGGCGCTCATGCGGTCGTGGTATACGGCCATGCCGGGCGAGCAAGCCTCGTGTGTGGGCTGCCACGAAGCGCCCCGCCAGTCACCCGCGACGCGCTGGACCTGGCTGCGCTCCATCCCCCTTCGGACCTCGAACCTTGGTATGGACCGCCGCGCGGACTGGATTTTCACCGCGAGGTTCAGCCGGTGCTGGACCGATACTGCGTGGGCTGTCACGATGGTTCGCCGCGGAGCGACGGACGGCGGATTGTGGATCTGCGGAGCGAGCAACATGTTGTAGGATATGTAGGCCTGCCGCTTTCGCAGCTCGGCGCCAGCCGTCTGGATCTCGAGCCTGCGCAACGACCGGGAGCGATTCGCGCCGTACGAGTCGCAGCACAAGCTGATCGGCGATCGGCGCACGCGTTACACGCCGGCCTACGAGGTTCTGACGCGCTACGTACGGCGGGTGAACATCGAGGACTATGTCGACCTGCAGGTCGCTTGTGAATACCACGCCAACACGAGCGAGCTGGTGCAGATGCTCGAAAAGGGGCATCACAACGTCAAGCTGGATGCCGAGGCGTGGGACCGGCTGTTCACCTGGATCGATCTCAACGGGCCGTGTCACGGCACGTGGGGCGAGGTGGCGCCGATCCCGAAAAATGCCGACCGGCGGCGGCGCGAACTGGCGAGTGTCTACGGTGGGCCGAAGGACGATCCCGAACGCATGCCGGAAGCGACACCGGCGGCGGTCGAGGCCGTGCTGCCCGTGCCCGTGGCGGACGCGCGGCCGGAGCGGCCGGAGGTCGCCGGCTGGCCCTTTGACGCCTTGGAGGCCGAGCGGCGGCAACGTGCCGGCGGCCCATGGGAGAAAACCGTGGACCTTGGGGGCGGCGTTGCGCTGAAAATGGTCCGCATCCCCGGCGGCGAGTTTGTCATGGGTTCGGCGGAGGGCGATGCGGACGAACGCCCCCTGTCCAAGGTGAAGATTTCCGGCGATTTCTGGATGAGCGCCCACGAGATCACCAACGAACAGTTCCGCAGGTTCGCTCCGCGGCACTTCTCGGGATGTTTTATGAAACGTTCGTTCAGTAACGACGGCCCGGGGATTGCGATGGACGGCTTGAAACAACCGGCGGTTCGGCTCTCGTGGCAGCAGGCCGCGGCTTTCTGCCGCTGGCTTTCCGGGCGAACCGGCGGCGATTTCGATCTGCCTAGCGAGGCGCAATGGGAATACGCCTGCCGCGCCGGTACGGCAAGCGCGATGGGCTACGGCGATGTGGACGATGATTTCTCGGCACGGGCCAACGTGGCCGATGCGGCGCTGGCGCGGATCTACACGTTCACCGGGGGAGTGGTGGTGCTCCAGGATTTCCCGGTGGACAACCGTTTCGACGACGGCGCCGTGGCGACGGCCGACGTGGGCAGCTACTCCCCGAACGCCTGGGGGCTCTACGACATGCACGGGAACGCCGCCGAGTGGACTCGCGGCGGTTTGCAGCCGTATCCTTGGCGCGAGGGGAGCAGTGCCATCGGGGATGAAGACCAGAAGGTCGTGCGCGGCGGTTCGTTTTTCGACCGCCCCGTTCGCTGCCGTTCGGCGTTTCGCTTGAGTTACCCTTCGTGGCAGCGCGTGCACAATGTCGGGTTTCGCGTGGTCCAGCGCGCGGGCAAGTGAACGCGTAACCGTTCACGCTCCGGAGCAGACTCGAAGTCCGGCCGCGTTTCCCAGGTTTTCCTCGGGTGAGAAGCCGCGCCGAGAAGCCGCTTCTACTAGTCTGTTCTGTGAACGGTTACGCGAACGCTCAGCAGTATTTTCCGGCCGCCCAGCCGCGTTCCAGCCAGCCGTAGCGACCCGCGGGGCCGGAAGCCGCGATGCGCTCGAGGCGCTGTCGGGCCTCGGGGGTGAGCGGGGTCCACGAGGCGCTGAAGTTCTCGCGGACGTGCTCTTCGGTGTGGACGCCGCAGATGCAGCAGTCGACCTGCCGGTTTTCGAGCACGAAGGCGATCATGTCGCGCGCCAGGCCGGCGGGGTTCTCCAGCGCCGCGGGAATCGAGAGCAGCTCGCCGCGGGCGAAGGCCTTGATCGTGACCACGCCCAGGCCGAGCCGCCTGGCCTCGGGGAGCAGCGTCCTCGGCCACGCGATGGCGGATGTTGTAGGGCATGGAACAGACGTCGAAATCCTTGCCGAAGCGGGCAAAGGCCTCGCGGAAACCGTCGGGCGTGAAGTGGCAGCCGAAGCCGGCAAAGCGGATCTTGCCCTGCTTCTTCAGCTTCGTCGAGGGCCTCGAGCGAGTACGACATGTCCCAGTAGCCCGACCGCGGCGTGTCGCTCTTCGGAGTTGGTGAGCATGAGGATGTCGAAGTAGTCGGTCTGCCAGAGCTTCAGCCGCTCGTCGACCCAGCGGTAGATGATCTCCTTGTCGGCCGGCACGCCTTTCATCTTGTGGCAAAGCCGGGCGCTGACGATGATCGTCGTTGCGGCGCTTCAGCCGCTTGATCACTTCGCCGGGCACGGAGTGTTCTTCGCGCGGGGTGCAGGAATCGAAGAAGTTGACTCCCATCTCCAGGCCCAGGGAGATCATGCGCATGGCCTCGTCGAGCGTAGTGCGCCGCAGGCCGCCCTGGCCGTCGGGCACCCGGGCGAAGTTCCAGCTATGCCCGCCGAAGCCGATCTCCGACACCTTCAGGCCGGTCTTGCCGAGGATGCGCTGGGCGACGGTGTGGGCGGATGGGGTGGAAGCGGCGCCCGCAGCGGGCTCAGAGGACGTTGCCAGGAGAGCGCCGGCCAGGCCGGACTGTCCGACGCGCGTGAGAAAGCGACGGCGCGTGGCGCCCGACGACTGGCGGCCGGACGAGGGTTCGGACATGGAATCATCCTTTCCAGAGAACGCGGGGAGATTTTTGGCTGCCGCTCGATTCTCGTCTCGCCGCATTATAGTCGTGGCCCGTTGCCCTGCAATGCAACCGTTCCGCGGGGGCCGTTTCGATTCTCGGCGCCGGCAAGGCCCCTGGTTCGGCCGGTGGCAAGCGGCGGCGAATCTGGGAAGTGCCTCCTGGAGCCGGCGGGACCATTGCCTGCGGCCTGTCGGACGGGGCACAATAGGGGCCGAAGGCAGAGGCGAGGGCTGCAGAGTGTCGCGGGCGAGGGATTGCCGTGTTTTGATGGGATCGAAGGGCGGTTTGAGGATCTCCAACCGCGCCGCGTGCGCCGAATCGAGATGCAGGGCTTCACAATAAGGGGTGTCCGATGTTTCATCGTCGCGTCTTGGAATTCGGGCATGGGGAGGTTCGGGCCGCCGCTGCGGCGGTGCTGGCCGTGCTGGCCGGCGCGCTCGGTGGGCTCCCCGCAGGCGCAGCCGAAGATGCGGGGACCGAGATCGTATTGGTCGAAAACGGAGTGGCCAAGGTTCCTTTGGTGGCGGGAAGCATCGCCGAGCCGGTTGCCGAATTGCGCCATTATCTCCGGGAAATTTCCGGAGCCGAGCTCGAGGTGCGAGCGGCCGGCAGCGGAGGGGTCACGGGCGAGGGTCTGTGGGTTGGCCTCGCGGCGCGATTTTCCGGGTTTGCAGTTGGAGGGTATCGAAGGGCTGGGGACGGAAGGATTCGTGATCCGCTCTCACGGCAAGGGCCTTTACCTCATCGGCCGGGAGCCGCTGGGAGTGCAGCACGCGGTGACGACTTTGCTCCACAGCCTTGGGTGTCGATGGTTCTTTGCGGGCAAGACCTGGGAGATTGTGCCGCACGAGAAGAGGATTGCCGGGCGATGGAACCGGCGGGAAGTGCCAAGCTTCACGGTGCAGCGGCAGATCTGGCCGGGCTTCGGACTCTACTCCCAGAACCGGAAGGATTGGGCGGAATGGGACCGCCATAATCGCATGGGCGGGCCGGTGGCGATCCACATTGGCCACGATTTCCACGGGTTGCGGCCGGAGCGGGACTTTGGCGAACACCCCGAATGGTTCGCCCTGGTCAGCGGCAAGCGTCAGCCGTCGAAGCCCTGCTACACTCACCCGGGCGTACTGGCCAAGGCGATCGAGCACGCGACGAAGCAGGCCGACGCCGGGGCGAAGATCGTTTCCATGACTCCGCCCGACGGGTTGGGTTACTGCGAGTGCCCCGAGTGCCTTGCCGTGCTGCAAGGGGCAACGCCGCGCGCGAAAGCGGGGCGATCTTTGGCACTCGGCCCGACGGGACGGTAGTCAACGTGACTTCGGAGACGCTCTTTGGTTTCATCAACCGGGTGGCCGCCGCGACGGAAGAGAAGCATCCTGGCGTGCGTCTGGGCTGTTACGCGTACAGTGCGTACTCGCATCCGCCGAGCTTCAAGCTGCACCGCAACGTCTACGTGCAGACGACGACGGCGTTTCGCCGCACGCCGCTTTCGCTGGAGGAGCAGTTGCGCCAATGGGGAGAGCGTGCGGGGTCGCTGGGGATCCGCGAGTACTACAGCGTTTATCAGTGGGATTGGGACGGGCCGCGGCCGGGGCGCGTGCGGCCGGAGCGGCTCCGCAAGGACTTGCGGTTCTTCCGCGAGCACGGAGTCGACGCGGTCAATGCCGAAGCGTCGAACAATTGGGGTCCGCGCGGGCTGGGTTACTACGTCGCCGCGCAGTTGATGTGGAACGTCGACGTGGACGTCGATGCGGTTCTGGACGATTTCTTCCAGCGGGCCTTCGGGCCGGCGGCGGCCGAGGTGCGGCGCTACTATGCCCTTTGGTACGGCCCGGACTTGTTGATGCCGACGCAGTCCAAGTTCGAGACGCCCCCCGGATACCAGCCGAAACGGCTGGCATCCGAAGTTCCCCTGGCCGCCCGGGATTCATCAGCAATGCGGGAATCAATAACCCAGCCTGACTCCAAGGCGGCGACCGGCGACGACGATCGGCGCGGGGCCACGACGGAGGAATTGGCCGCGGCCTATCGGGCGTTGGACGAAGCGGCCGGGCGCGTGCGAGGCGCGGCGGGATTCGACGAGCGCGTCGACGCGCTGCGCCTGTATCTGCACTACCTGATCCTTCGTGACCGCGTATCGTCGGCGGCGAAGGCCAAGGACGACACTCGACTGTTGGAGGCGATTCGCGCGGAGACCGTGTACGGCGCGCGGCTGAACGACACGAACATGATCCACACGCGCGCCCTGATTGGAAAGGCATTCTTACGCCGATTCCAGCCGTTCCGCGCGGTGCTCGAGAAGACGCCGGAGGTGGAGAAGGAGGGTACGGGCTGGCGGCGGTTGGGAGCCCCGCCGAGTGCCGAGGAATTGAAAGACCTCTGGGCCAAGGACGGCGAGTGGCTCAAGGTTCGGCCCGGGGCCGGTACATAAGCTGTCAGCGAACGGCTACCGGCTGGCCGGCTTGTTGCACTGCTTGTCGGCCGCCGGGAGCGCGAGGGGTGATGGTGATGTGGAGCGGCGGCGGCTGCCAAGCAGTGGCACGCGCGCGGTGGCTCGCAAGTGGTGGCGCACGAGCGCCGAAGAGAGTACGGGCCGACAAGCGGCCGGTGGCAGCGGCGCGATTAGGGGTTTGCAGAGCGAGTCAGGGTGACGAATGCCACGGCGTGCGGAGGCAGTTTCAGCGTCAATTGCGGGCCGTTGAGAGTGACCGGCAGCGTGTGCACCAGTTCTTCCTTGCGCTCGAGCAGGGCATCGGCATCGGGGTCGTCGTGCGTGAGGACCACGGCCTCGGCGCGGTCGGGCGTGAAACCGTCGGCGCGCACGGTGCAGGGCACGGAGCGGTCCCAAGAGCCGTTGGCCAGGATGAGAAACAGTTGCCGGCCGTCCTCGCTCTGAGAGGCCACGGCGGGAGTCAGGGGGCCGCGCAGATTTCGCCGTTCAATTTGCCTTCGCCGTACGGCGCAGTGCCTTCGAGCGGCAGCACCGAGCGGCCGACATGGCGATTGAAGTAGTAATAGAGCCAGTAATTCATCGAGCGGAGTTGCGGCGCATCCTTGGCCAGAAAGCCGAACCCCGGTGCCTTGCGGAAAGTAAACATCTCCCAGGAACTGGCTCCAGCCAAGAGGTCTTCGCGGAGGTAGTGGATGAGCCGGACCGCGCGGTGCAGCATTCCGTAGATATTGCCGTTGCGGCGGATGTTGTCGGCCCGCTGCCCCTCGTTGCCGATGCTGTGCATGCCCCATTCGGTGTCGTACTGGGTGACTTTTCGGTTCGGGTTGTAGGTGCGCAGCAGCGCGTTGGTCCTCAAGACCTCGTCGAGGATCTGGTAATTGCCACCCAGGACGACATTCTCGAACGATTGCCGCTGGACGTCCGTGAACGAGTAGTAGTGCGCCACGGCGAAATCGTAGTGGCCGGCGGCTTGTTTCAGAAGATAGTTGCCCCAGGTGGGGCTGCGGTGATCCATCGACAGGCCAATGCGAGCGTCGGGGTGCGCCGCGCGAACCGCCCGGCTCACGGCGAGGAAGTGTTCCAGGTAGGAATCGACCGTGGGGAAAGCGCGGCCGGCATGGCCGACGTAGGGCTCGTTGGCGATCTCCCAATGGCGAAAGCGGTAGCCGCGGGCCAGGCTGTGGCGGACGCCTTGGGCCCAGGTTTGCGGCGAAAGCATCGAGGTTGCCCCTTGGATCTCGAATTCCAGCGGCACCGCGGCCTGGGGCACGCCGATCCGGTCGCAGAACTCGGCCGTCTTGTCGATCGCCGCATCGAGGCCGAAGGGCTCGTCTCCCAGGGCATAGAAGCGGGTCATCGGCAAGCGCAGTTGGCGAATCGCCTCCTCATGTTCCGCCGATAGCGTGTACTTTCCCTGGCGGTCGTAAGGGAGCCCCGTCCAGCCGGCGATTCGATGGAAGGATACGCCTCCCACCTCGCGGGGCGCTTGGCGCAGCGGTTGCTTCGCGTCTACCCGGAGGTCGAGCCGCTCGCCCGGGCGCAGGCGATGCTGCAAATGATCGTAGGCAGTCGTGCGAGGATTCACGAGCCGCTCGGCGCGGGGCGAGGGGGACGCGGTCAGCACGACGTCGTCGATCCAGAGAGTGCGCTCTTCCTTGATTTGCGCCGCGGCCCGGAAGGTGAGGAGAAGATAGCGGCTATCCTCGGCAAAGAAATCCCAGCCTTCGTCGATCTGGAAATGGAACTCTTTCCATTCACGGTCGACGCGGAGCGGAAAGAATCCCGGCGCCGGAGCATCGACGAAGGGACGAATCTCGCGATAGGCCGTCCAGCCGAAGACCGCCTCGCCGGGAGTATCCGAACGAGCCCAGAAGCGAACCGAGTATCTCTTGCCGCGCTCGGCAGGGGCGGTTGTCTCGGGGGCTGAGACGATATAACCGTCGCTGCCGGCCGGGTGGTGGATGCGGAAGCAGGCCTCGCCCGAGTGCGGTCGCAGCGTATCGCGGGTAAAGTTGGCGGGGACTTTGTACGGTGCGGCGCCCCACATGGTCCAGCCGGGCGGTGGACTGGCGGTTGAAGCGTTTTCGAAGTCGCCGTTGACGAGGAGGTTGACCGCGCCGTTGACCGCGAGGTTGCCCTCGCGGGCCGCCTCGGTGGGTGCGTGGCAGAACAGCAGCAGCCCCAGACTCAGCAAGCAACGCATCGACATCGTGTATCCTCCGCCGCGAGCCAATCGACACTCTTCGTCCGATGCAGATCTTCCGCCGGCGCAGGGGGAATGTCAAGGAGCCGCGGCGGCCTTGCGGGGTGGTGAAGCGGGGGTCGATAATAGCGGCCGGCGGTGTGGCAGCGATCGGGGTAAAGAGGCAGCGGTTTGGAAACGGCGAGCCGCCGTTTCTACGAGAGAGGGTTGCGAGGAGCAAGCGATGAAGAACCTGCGAAACGGGACGTGGGGTTTGCTGGGGATGGCGACGGCGGCGTGGTTCGCGGTGGGGGTGCTTTGCGGCGCGAGTGCGGCCGAGGGCATGCCGGGAGCCAAGAGTCGGCCCAACGTGATTTTCGTGCTCAGCGACGACCAGGGCTCGGTGGACGTGAACTGTTACGGCTCCCTCGACCTGGCCACGCCGAATCTGAACGCACTGGCCCAGCGGGGCGTGCGTTTCACGCAGTTTTACAGCGCCGCGCCGGTCTGTTCTCCATCGCGCGCGGCGGTACTCACGGGCCGCTACCCGCAGCGCGCGGGTGTGCCAGGCAATGTGAGCTCGACTCGGGGAGATCCCGGCATGCCGGCGGAGCAGGTGACGATTGCGGAGATGCTCAAGCAGGCGGGCTATGCCACGGCGCACGTGGGCAAGTGGCACTTGGGATACTCCCCGGAGACGATGCCGAACGGGCAGGGGTTCGACTACTCGTTCGGCCACATGGGCGGGTGCATCGACAACTACTCACACTTTTTCTACTGGCAGGGTCCGAACCGGCACGATCTTTGGCGCAACGGGCGGGAGGTATGGCGCGACGGGCGCAATTTCGCCGAGCTGATGGTGGAGGAGGCTTCGGAGTTCGTGGAGAAGAACAAAGACCGCCCGTTCTTTGTGTACTTTGCGATCAACATGCCGCACTATCCGTATCAGGGTTACGAGCGCTGGCTCAAGCACTACGAGAATCTGCCCTATCCACGGAAATTGTACGCGGCGTTTCTCTCGACCTTGGACGAGAACCTGGGGCGGCTCTTGGAAAAGGTGGACTCGCTGGGTTTGCGCGAGCGAACGATCGTGATCTTTCAGTCGGACAATGGGCACAGCACCGAGGAGCGCGCCCACTTCGGAGGCGGCAGCGCCGGAGTGTATCGAGGAGCCAAGTTCAGCCTGTTCGAGGGCGGGATCCGGCTGCCGGCGATGATCTCCTGGCCCGGGGTGCTCCCGGAGCAGCAGGTTCGCGATCAGTTGTGCACGGCTTGCGACTGGATGCCGACGATTGCCGAGCTGTGCGGCGCCACCTTGCCCGCGCACAAATTGGATGGCAAGAGCATGGTCGAGGTGATCCATTCTCCGTCGGCCGCCAGCGCACACAAAGTGTTTCACTGGCAGACGGGGCCGGCGAAGAATCCTGCGTGGGCAGTGCGCGAGGGTGCGTGGAAGCTCCTGGGCAACGCGAACGATACGGCGAGCCAGACGAAGCTGGACGAAGAGGATCGTTTGTTCCTGGCCAACGTGGCCGAAGATCCGGGGGAGAAGACCAATCGCGCGAAGGAGCAGACGGAGTTGGTGGCACGCCTGAAGGGGCTGCACGACGCGTGGGCCAAGGAAGTGGCGAGGGAGGTCGCGCGTCAGTAGTCGCGGAAGGGGCCGCGGGGCTCGGATTGGTCCATGGTCTTGCGCCAGGCGTCGAAGCGGCCTTTGAGTTGGGCGAGCAGGTCGGGACGATTGGCGCTGAGGTCGTGGGCTTCGGCAAGGTCACTTTCGAGATCGAACAGACCGGAGCCCTTGGCGCTATCGACCCACTTGTACTGGCCGACGCGCACGGCGCGATCGTTGCGGCGCTGCCAGAACATTTCGCGGCGCGGCGAGGGGTTCCGGCCTTCTAGCACGGCGGTCATGTCGAAGCCGTCGAGCACTACGCCTGGGGGCGTTGGGCGCGGGCGGCGGCGAGCAACGTGGGGAAGATCTCCAGGGTGGTGAGGAAATCGCGGCGAACCGCGCCGGCGGGGAGCACCGCGGGCCACCGCGCCAAGGCGGGGACGCGCACGCCGCCCTCGAAGAGCTGGCTTTTTCCGCCGCGCAAAGGTCCATTGTGCGCGATTCCGGCGCCGCCGTTATCGGAGAGGAAGAGGACCAGGGTATTGGACTGGTGGCCCTGGCGGCGGACTTCGTCGAGGACGCTGCCGACGGCGTGATCGAGATTGGTGAGCGCGGCTGCATAGCGCGTTCGGCGCCCTTGAGTTCGGGATACATGCGGAGGTATTTGTCCTGGGCCTGGACGCCGCGGTCGGTGAGGCTGGAAGCGGCGTGGGGCGCATTGGGAGCGAAGTAGAGGAACCAGGGGCGGCCTTGGCTGGCGCGGAGGAAGGCCAGGGCCTCGCGCTCGAACAGATCGGTGGCGTAGCCTTTGTCTTCGATCCGCTCGTTGCCGCGGAAGAGCGAAGGGATGCCATAGCGCTGGTGCGTCCAGTAGTCGATGCCCGTGTTGGCGAAGCCATAGAAGAAGTCGAAGCCTCGCTGCAAGGGAAGAAAGCGCCGCGCGCGGCCGCTATCCCACTTGCCGACCACGCCGGTGGCGTAGCCGGCGCCGCGGAGCACCTGGGCGATGGTCACTTCGCGGACGTCCAAGCCCAGCGTCATCTCGGGCGAGACGGCATAGCCGGCTTCATCGTACTGGTAGCCGAAATCGACCTCGTTGTTGCGAATCATGTCGTAGAGGCCGTTGCGCTGCGGATACCGTCCGGTGAGGATGCTTCCGCGCGAGGGAGTGCAGGCGGGCCAGGTGACATAGAACTCGGTGAGTCGCACGCCTTCGGCGGCGAGGCGGTCGAGGTGGGGCGTAATGAGGCCCTTGCCGCCGAGGCAGGCGGCATCGGCGTAGCCTTGATCGTCGGAGACGATGAGGAGAATGTTGGGCCGCGGGGTTTGCGCACTGGGGGGTTCCGCCGCTGATACTGAGGCGAACCGCACCAGAGCGATCAGCAGGGCAAGGGCCCGTTGCGGGGCAAGCCGATGATGGTGCGGATTCATTATTATTCCTTGTGCATGTCGAGCACGGCGCGCGCGTGGCGCACCAAATGGCCGCGGAGGTCCTGGGCGTAGGCTTCGAGCGTCTTTCGGCCGATGCCCTCTTGATCGCCGCAACGGAGCAGTGCCCGGGCGAGGACCAGTTCGCGGAGCGACTCGTCGCGGCTCTGCACGGCCGCGGTGCCGTGGGGCACGTCGCGCTGGCGAGCCGCTTCCAGATTGACGTGGGCATAGCCGGCCATCCCGGGTTGGGCCAGGAGATCGGCCAAGGGACGGGCGGCCGCCGGATCGCGCAGCAACTCCAGCGCAGGCGCCACGGCGCGATGGTGCGAAAACTCGCTTGCCGCGGTGAGGAGTTTCATCTTCGCGGCAATCACGGGGACCGCTCGGCGCTCGCCCGAACGGCCCAGGGCGATGATCGTCTTGTCCAACGGGCTCAGCGCCTCGCCGAACTGGCCGCCGCCGCGGAATCGCCAGCCGCTATCCCAGCCGTCGGCCTTGGCCACTGCCTCCAGAAGGTCGTCGGCGCCGGTCCGATCGCCCATCATTCCCAACAGCTTGGCATAGGCCAACCGGGCTTCGCCCGTGGCGCCTTCGTAGGCGCTGCGGACCAACGGCAGGGCTTGATCGGGCTGGGCGAGAATCACGGCGGCAGCCTTGAAACTCTTGGAGCCGGTATCAGAACCGTCTGTCGGTTTCGGATTCTTCGCCCGTGCAACAGACTCCTGATGGTCCTCGGCGAGGTTCTTGGGAATCTCCCGCACCGCCTCGGCCACGCGCACGGCGGGGATCGGATAGCTATCCTCCTCGGTGAGCACGCTTTCGGGCAGGTTGCCGATCTCGACCAGGTGCTGCTGCAAGGCGCGGATGTCGATGTTGCGCACGAGCGTGCCCGACGCTGGCGGCCATGGCCGCCGGCCACGCCCAGCGCGTAGCCCTGGTTCTGCAGGTCGGGCTGCATGCGGACCAGCGGCAGGGCGTCGCGATGGACGCTCAGACCCGAGCCCGCCGACCAGGATCCCTTCCAGCCCCTTGGGCAACAGGCAGCGGTAGGGCACGCTGGACGTAGACGCCCTTGCTTATCCGGATGCTCGAGCAGCAGGTAGGGATCGACCGTGTAGCCGTGCGTGTCGAAGTTGCTGTAGGCCACGACGATCGTGTCGGGATAGGTGCGGCCGATTGATCTGGTCGAGGATCGTGATCGTGAAGTCGCCGACGATCCGCCGCCGCTCGCGGGTGTCGATCAGCTGGCCCTGGTCGAAGGCCTCGGGGTACTTGTCCTTGGCGTAGACGAACAGGTGCCAGACGTCGACCAGTCGGTCTCGTCGGTGATGGTGAAGTCGGTGTTGGTGTAGGTGGCGCCGAGGTTGCGCGGCGGCAGGCCGGTGCCCTGCATGGCGAACTCGGAGTCGTCGGTGTAGACGCACTCGGCGCCGGCGGCGGCGGCCACGTCGGCGTTGCCGGTGGCGTCGATCACGACCTTGGCCAGCACGACGCCGCGGCCTTGGGGCGTGGCGACGACCACGCCGCGCCACGCGGCCGTCTTCGACACAGCGCCCCGCAGCCGACGGTGCCGAACCAGATGTCGGCCCCGGCCTTCGAGCAGTTCGCTGCGCCACCACTCCGCCTTCTGCTCGATGACCCAGAGGCATCGCCCGCCACGGTGGCGGTGAAGCCCACGCGGTTGCCCCAGTAGTAGCTGGAGATCGCCCCCAGCGTGCCGACGCCGCCCAGGCCGGAGAGGTATTCGACGACCAGGGTCTTGGCTCCCTGGCGCGCGGCGGCGATGCCGGCCGGTGCACCGGCGGTGCCGCCGCCGATGACGACCACGTCGTAGCTGCCCAGCACCGGCAGGGCGCGTGCGTCTTGGGCAATCGTCGCTCCGCGCTGGGTGGGACGCACGCCGGCGAGCATCTCGCGGACTTCGCCGGCTGCTGCCGGCGCTGCGGCCGGCTTGCCGCGGACGCGCGCGTTGCGCGGCGCGGCCACAGTCTTAGAGCCGGTCCCAGAACCTTGGGCGCTACCGGATTCCCCGGCCGCGGACCCTTTTCCTGGTAGTTCTGGGATAGGCTCTTAGCTTCTTCGGCCGCGGCCTTGCCCACGCGCTCGGCGAGTTCGATCAATGCCACCGGCCGCAGCAGTTTTTCGGCCATTGCGCGGGGCACGTCGGCACAGCCGCCGAGCACGTACACGCGCGGGATACCGGCGGGACGGAGCGCTGCCAGCGGGATCGCCGCGGGCCCAGCCCAATTGCCCCGGGCGGTTTGGTCGCCGACCACGCAGTCGCGCGGCACCTCGAAGAGAACGTCGCAGGTGAACTGCTGCTCGGGGTGATAGGTCAGAGTGCGATGCGCTGATCCGCCGCGGCCCACGATGCGGCACTGTCGTCGGCCATCGGCGTGCGCAGCGTGTACTCGATGACCGGGAACAGGCCGCTAGTGGTCTTGGCCTGATTGGGGAATGCTCCGCGATAGGCGGGCGCGGCGATCCGCGAACTCAGCCCTTCGCCGCTTCGCGGCTCTCCGCCGATGACCACGCATTTCACGGTGCGCAGGCCCGGGGGGAAGCGGCCGAAAGCGAGCCGCGCCAGGCGGCCACCGTAGCCCGCGGGGTGGCGTCGATGATCGTCTTGGCCACGACGGCCTGGCGGCCGGCGCGATTGGCCATGACGATGCCGCACGGCTGGCCCTCGTCGTCGTGGAGCACGTCGGTAGCGTAGCAGCTATAGAGGAATTGCACGCCGGCTTCCAACAGGGCGTCGTCCGAGCATCTTCTTCACGTGCATCGGCCGGGGCGGAGGAGCTTCTTGACTTGTTTTGTCCGCGACGCGGGCTGGGCCGACGATCTCGATCTCACCCAGGAGCATGCGCGCCGCCTCGGCCGCTTTGCCGACCGCCAGCTTGACGTAACGCGCGCGTCGTGCCACGGGAGCCGAGAGGGTGACGACTTCGTCGGTCACGCCGACCGCTTTGTTTTCCACCACGGGGAGTTGGTGCCAAGTTTTCTGGTCGTCGCTCACGGAGACCGCGACGCGCACCACTTTGAAGGCGGTGGCGGGGTCCGAATGGTCGCGCTGATAGGCCATGAGGCGGACCTCGGCCACCTCTTGGGTTTTCTGGAGATCGGCCACGAGCGTCACGTCGCCGTCGTATTGCACGCTCTGGCTGGCCGCATTGCCCCATAGGCTATCGGCCAGCTTGCCGGGCGGAACGGAATCCTTGTGCTTGGGGGAAGCGGCCCGATCGGCCGTGTAGGAGAAGGGCAACCGGTTCGGGTCAGGTCCACCGAGCTTCTGACCCGCATCGCGGTAGATCCGCTGGGCGAGGCTCGAGGCGGGCACTTCGCCGGGCTCCAGCCAGAGGCGAAGGGTGGCGGTCATGTCGTCGCCGAGGTAGGGATGGGGAGCGGCGAGGAAGACCTTGGCCCCGGCATGGGCTGCTTCGGCGGCGGCGGCCACGGCGCCGGTGCTTCCGCCCACCACGACCACGTCGACCTCGGCGGCCACGGGGATCTGGCGGGCGGATTCGTTGACGAAACCCTGGTCGGCGGCTCGGGCGACGGTCGCAACGCCCGCTGCTGCCCCCATGCCCGCGCACGCCACGATGCTGATCCATGCCGTCCAGACGAGTGCATTGCGCCCGATCATTGCAGACTCTCCCCGAGATTCGATGGTGGATGCACGCCCGAGCGAGGACCGGCGGGCCGTGGATTGCCCCCATTATCGTCGCGAGTGCGCGGGGTGCAAGCTGCGGAGGGAGAGGCCGAGCCGCTTGCGCTGTGCCGAAGTTATCGTTGCTGCAGTCACTTGCGTGCAAGGCTTGAAGCACGTTCCCCGCAAGGCTCGGCAGTTTCGTCGGACGTTGTTGACGTAGAGGAATGGGAGATTTGTTTTTTTGCGATTTTTCGACCCGCGAAGTACTTGTGCGGGGATCGTTTGCGGTGCAGAATGCCGTTTTCCTTCAGGCAAGGAGGCTCGCCCGTGCACATCGCTCAAACCAAACCCCTGTTCGCCTGGGAGACTCTTGAAAACAGCCCCAGCTTGAGCACCATCAAGGCGTTCTTGGCTTCCATCCCCGACGACAGACTTCTCGATCAACTGCGACAGTATCGAGGCCGAGGGCGGAACGAATACCCTGTGTACGTGCTCTGGGGCGTGGTGGTGCTGCGGATCGCTCTGCGGCACACGACGGTCGAGGCCACGCTGGGAGAACTCTCGCGAAACGCCGAATTGCGGCGACTGATCGGCATCGAACACGAATCCAAGGTTCCCAAGCCGTGGAACGTCTCGCGATTCCTGGACACGCTGGGTCACGAGCGGCATCTTCCTGAGTTGCGTCGGGTCTTTGACGTGATGGTCCGGAGACTGGGTTTGGTCGTAGCCGACCTGGGGCGAGACACGGCGGGCGATTCCACGGCGTTGCGTGCACAGTCGGAAGAAGGATGGCGAAGTTGTGGCGGAGGAAGAATTGGCGGGGCTGGCGCAGGCCAGCGGGGGGCGTAAAGAGTACACGGACGATGACGGCAAGGTAGTGAAAGTCGTGGAATGGTTCGGGTACAAGCTGCACTTGCTGGTGGACGTGAAGCATGAAGTCGTCTTGGCCTATTGGATCACGCCGGCGAACGCGGGGGACGGCGAGACGCTGCCGACGTTGCTGACGAAGGCCATGGCGAACCTGCCTGAGGGACGGACCCGCACGTTGGCCTACGACAAGGCGGCTGATACCAACGACGTGCATGCGGCCCTGAACAAGGCGAAGATCAAGCCGTTGATCCAAATTCGTTCCCTCTGGAAAGAGCAAACCGAGCAGATGCTGCGCGGCCATGACGGGAACTCGAATATCGTCTACGACGAGGCAGGGACACTGCACTGTTACGACCGGACGAGCGAGCCGATGGTTCGGCACCCCATGACGTACATCGGCTATGAACCGCAGCGGGAGACGATCAAGTACCGTTGCCCTGCGAAGCACGAGAACTGGACTTGTCCGCACGATCGCGTGTGCAATGCCGGGAAGTCCTACGGCAAGACGGTGCGTGTGGACCGGACCATCGACCTGAGGCGCTTTCCACCGATCCCGCGCGCGACGAAGAAGTTCGAGCGACAGTACAAGGGTCGCACCTCCGTGGAGCGAGTCAACGCGCAACTGAAGATCTTTTGGGGCGCCGATGACGGAAATATCGTCGGAGCGCGGCGGTTCCACGGCTTGGTCGGCGCGGTGTTGATCGTGCATGTGGCCTTTGCGACGGTGCTGGCCGCCACCCCGCGACGCGAAGGCACCCTGGGCAAACTACGGCTCGGACCGATCCAGAAAGCCCTGCAAGCCTCGCGATAAGCTTCTCCCTCCCGCGCTGAACGGCTGACCGGCACTAGCGGTCTGCGCTCTCGCCTGCCCAACGGCGATTTGCTCATCTCCTGAGGCCTTCCCGACCTTCTCCGCCGCCGGTTCGCCGCTTCGCTGTCCATCCTCCCCCCTGTCCGCGTGCTTCGCCTCAAAGCGTTAAGAGTCACAACGCAAGCTGCTCGCCCCTCCGCCCCTCTTCGGCCACCCGGGCGCCGCCGAAGCCGGAGTTCCGCTACGAAGTTTTCGCACCCTTCACCGTGAGCCGCCGCCCGAACAACGCGCCAATTCTTCCATCGCCGCTCGGAAGGCATGGGCCGATTGAATCGCCCGCTCCGTAACCCGATCCGGATCCCGTTGGCCCAAGAGCGCCCGGGCAAACCCTCCCGGCTCCAGCACCCACGTCGTCGACAGGTGCCCCAACATGCGATCGCTGGCCTGCTTCCCAGGCGCAGGCGATCAGCGATCGGGTCGCGTCCACGTTGTTCCAACTCGCCGGCCAGACGCGAAAACCCTTCTCCTGAAAGTAGCGCACCGACGGATAATCAGCCCGCTTGTCGTAGTGCCAGTCGCATAGGACGATGTCTTTGGGAATCAGGTCGATGGCCGGCGCCGTTCCGTTCGTGCTCGACGACCAGCCGTCGTGCTGCATCACGTTGCCGTCGATCAGGCGGTCGCCCCACATCAGCATCGTCAGCTTCTTCTCATCGACTAAATGCCGATGGTAGTCGTTCACCGCCCGAGCAAAGGCCTCGGCGGGCGTCTTGTCCTTGCAGCGACTGCACTTCTTGCTGGCAATCACCAGAACCTCGTCCATGCCGACGTGAAATGCGTCGGCCTCGAAGGCGTCGATCAGTTCGTCCATCAAGGCGAAGACGATCGGGTTGACCTTGGGTTCCAGAGGGCACCAACTCCGCAACTCCGTCCAACGCTTCTCGGGCTTGTCGTCGGGCAATTCCTCCAGTTCCCGGTATTGCGTGAGCAACGGATAGAGGGTATTCCGCCACGACTGATGCCCCAGGCAGTTGAACTGGGGAATGACACGGATGCCATGGGTCCGGCAGGTCCGCACCAGCTCTCGCACGTCCGCCTTGGTGACATACTTGGTCTGCCGCAATTCCGGATGGCTCTTGTAGTCGTAGTTGTAACCCACCTCCAGGATCATCGTGTTCACGCCCAACGGGGCGAGAACCTTCTCTACGGCCTCCTTGAGCGGCACCAGCCCCTCGGGGCCTCCGGCCAGGCCCCAAGCCATCACGTGCACTCCCCGCCACGATTCGGCCGGCGCCGCGGGGCGTGCTGGCTTCTCCTGGCACTCTGCCGTGGACGCTGCCGCTGCCAGTAGGCAACTCGCCATCAGCATGAACCAAGAGCGCGTGAGGAACATGGGTGACCTCCGACTTCTGCCTTGGGCATTCGAGTCAAACGACACGAGGTAGATCGCAGCCGACCGACGCAGCTCTCGCGGAAACTTCCCCTCCGTCGTAGCGCATCGGGCTCATCTCGACTGCCTTATCATCGGCTGCCAGCACTCACGATACAAGTCAGCTCCGCCGCTCACCAAGAGATCCTGGCGCACAGCCCGCGCCCGAACCGTAGGCGTGCCTCTTCAGTCGTCGTATACTAAAGCCGGCAGCATTCGAAACGACAACTCGCCCATGGCCTCCAGGGTAGAGCCGCTCTCACCGCAACGTCCCGCCTGCGTGAGGAGGATTCGAACATGAACGGAACCGGGCTTCGCGGGTTCGTGCTGCGTACCGATCCCCGAACCGCCAGAGATTCCCTCCGCGGCCGGACAGTCCGGCCGCGGCAGACGGTGCTGATGTCGGCTCTTATCCTATTCTTTTGGGTGCCCTGGTTTGGCCCCGCGTCCAGAGAGGCCGCCGGCGGTGCGCCCCAAACCACTGGGTCGGCCGCTGCCCCCGGCGGTCTCGAAGGCAAGACCGAAAAACCTCTATTGAGGCCCGCTTTGCCAATGAACATCGGGCGGCCAGGGGAACTCCGGATGCCAGCCGTCGCGGCTGGTATCCGGGAGAGATCGCGAGCATGGGCTACGCCGGCGTCAATCAAGGCCGCCCCAGCGGCTGCGCCGGGGCGGCGCCGCGGCGCACAAGCCCCGCGCCGGCAGTCCCAAGACGGCCGAGCTTCAGTCCTCGCGCCTGCTCGAGCAAGCGCTCGCCGGGCCCATGGCCGGCGTCGACCAAATCGTCTTTGCCGAGCGGCCCGCCGGCTTCGACCACTGGTACGGCAACTTCGGTTACTATTCGTGCAGCATTCCCGAATATCCACCGCAACGTGGCCTCGAGGGCGAAAAGATTCCCCCTCTGTTCGGTATCGGCGGACGTCTCGTGTGCCTCGATCTTCACAGCGGCAAGCGGACCGTACTCCTGGACGACGCCGACGGAGGCGTCCGCGACCCCTGTGTCGATTACAACGGCCGCACCATCCTCTTCTCGTATCGCAAGGGTGGGCAGCCGTACTATCACCTTTACGAAATCCAGAGCAATGGCTCCGGCTTGCGGCAATTGACCGAAGGGCTTTGCGACGACATCGAGCCCTGCTTCCTCCCGGATGGGCGGATCATGTTCTGCTCCAGCCGATCCAACCGCTTCGTCAATTGCTATCGCACGCCGGTAGCCACGCTCTACGCGTGTGACGGCGACGGACGCAATATCCGCATGGTCTCGGCCAACATCGAACACGACAATACGCCCTGGGTTTTGCCCGATGGCCGAGTGCTCTACATGCGGTGGGAGTATGTCGACCGCAGTCAGTTCTGCTTCCACCACCTCTGGACGATCAATCCCGACGGCACCGCCGACATGGTTTTCTACGGAAACCAGTTCCCCGAGTTCGCCATGCTCGATGCCAAGCCGATCCCGGCAAGTCGCCGCATTGTGGCCTCGTTTTCCCCGGAACACGGCCGGCCCGATCACATGGGCCGGATCATGATCGTGGACCCAGCCACAGGACCAGACAATCCGGCCGCCGCGCAACCCATCAGCCGCGCAACTCAGTACTACCGCGATCCCTACCCGTTTTCCGACGACTGCTTCCTGGTCGCCGACAAGCGCGGCATTCACGTGATGGACGGAAGCGGCCAAACCGAACTCGTCTGCGCTCCAGCCTCCGTCAGCCCAGCTTCCGTCAGCGCTCCCTTGGAATGCCACGAACCGCGTCCCCTCGTGGCTCGCGAGCGCGAACCGGTCATCCCCTCCCGAATCGATCCTGCCCAGGCCACCGGACGGCTATTTCTCAGCAATATCTACCACGGCCGCAACATGGCCGGCGTGCGCCCGGGCGAAGTCAAGAAGCTCTTGGTGCTCGAACCGTTGCCCAAACCCATCAACTTTTCCGGCGGCATGTGGCCCACCAGCGATGGCGGCACGTTTACCCTCGCCCGAGTGCTCGGCACCGTGCCGGTCGAAAACGACGGTTCGGCGTGGTTCGAGCTCCCCGCCATGCGGCCGGTGTTCTTCGTGGCCTTGGACGAGCACGACCGGAGCGTCAAACGCATGCAAAGTTTCACCAACCTCCAGCCCGGCGAGACGGCCTCCTGCGTGGGTTGCCACGAGCGCGCGCACCGGCGCGCCTCCGGTAAATGCCGGACCGCTCGCCTTCCAACGCCGCCGCCCGCACCCCGTCGAACCCATTACCGACGTTCCGGAGGTGCTCGATTTCCCCCGCGACATCCAGCCGATCCTCGACCGCCACTGTGTCGAGTGCCATAACCCCGATCGGCGCGAAGGGGCTGCGGACCTGTCGGGCGACCACACGCCGCTCTTTTCCGTCAGCTACGTGACCATGAACCGACTCGGTCTCGTGGCCGACGGCCGCAACGAGAAATTCGGCAACCGGCCGCCGAGAACCATCGGCAGCTCCGCCAGCCGGCTCATGAGTTTCCTCGACGGCAGCCACTACAAAGCGACCCTCTCGGTCCGCGAGCAGAAGATCGTCCGCCTTTGGATCGAATCCAGCGCGGTCTACGCGGGAACCTATGCCGCCTTGGGCTCCGGCATGGAGACGGTGGCCTTCCCGGTCCAGTCGATCGAGCGCCGCTGCAGCGGCTGCCACGCAACCGAGGCCCCCAAAACCGGCCGGATCGGCCAGGAAAAGCTCTACTATCGCTTCGGTTCCCGTGGCCCCTATCTGCCCTTGGTCCACCAGTTCACCGACTTGCAGAAGATCCGCGGGTCGATCGGCTACTATAAGCACGGCGACGCGTTGCCGCCGCAAGCCCTGGCCAATCTCACCCGGCCGGAAAAGTCGCTCCTCATTCGCGCCCCGCTTGCCGTCCAGCAAGGCGGCCTGGGGATTTGCCGGCCGACGGTCTTCACCGATACAAACGATGGCGACTATCGGGCGATTCTCGCCGCGATCGCCGAGGCTGCCGCGCGGCACCGCGCGGCCGGACGCTACGATATGCCGGGCTTTCGGCCCAACGTGTATTACCTCCGCATGATGCAGCACTACGGCGTCCTACCGCCCAATCCGGACCCTGCGCGTTGCTTCCGACGGGTTTGCCCTCGACGAAGCCTACTGGCGATCGTTCTGGTATCGTACCCAATCGGCGGCCGAGGACCGTGCGCGGCCCTTGTCTCCCGCGTTGCCGATGCGGTAGTCCGTAACCGTTCACAGGCCAACCGGGAACCGGCTCATTCTTCGGCCCATTGCCTTCTCTTCTATGCGGAAGCGCGAAGGCCGAACCATGTGCCTGTCCCCACCGGCCCGCAACGGCGGATGTCACTGGAGCCGAAGCGTGCCGGCCTGGTCGAGCCGCCAGTTCTCGGCCAGCGTGCCTTCCCAGCAGTGCCACTCGCCGAACTCGCTGCAGAACGCGCCCATGTTGAAGGGCGACCTTCAGGCCCGGACCGGCTTCAGTCCCAGCGCGTCGAAGGGAATGGCCCATTCGCCGCGCCAGCCCTTCGCGTGTCGCCCGACGGCCCCTTGACGAGCTTGGCGGCGAAACGCACGTCCTTGCCCAGCCGCTGCGCGGCCTCGCGGGCGCGCCGGCGTCGGCGACGCTTTGGACCGTGCCGCCCGCGTAGCCGCGGACCACGAAGGTGGCCGGCTTGCCGTCCGGCGTCTGTGCCGGCGATGCAGATTTCCACGCCGTCGTCCTTGCCCCACGTCGCCCCGTGCTGATCTTGGCCGGCTCGAACATCGTCACGGTCGCCGCCACATAGAGAAACTGGTCGTCGTAGGAGAACTTGGCGAACACCGGGGCGCCGCCGGCCGACGTGCCGCGAGGGCTCGCGATCCAGCGTCTGGATCTTCCCCGGCCACTCCGCCAGGCGTGATGTCGCCGTCGAGCGTCGGGCGCGTCGGCGACGCGCACGGCCTCGGCCGGCCACGTCTTGCGTCCCGGCGCGGGGACGGGCGGCATGGCGTCGTCGATCGTGAACGCCTGCGGCGCGTCGTTCTTGCCCAGCCCGTTGCGGAAGATCACGTTGTCCTTCCAGACCTTGATCCCGTTGGGCTGGCGACGCGTGATCTTGCCGGGGACAAACAGCGTGTTGCCCTCGAAGGTGCAGCCCGACCGACGTTGGAACGACACCGTCATGTCCTCGTCGGCGATGAACACGTTGTCGCGGATGGTGATGTTGCGGGTGATGTGGTTGTGGGTCGGCATGCGGCACGCCCATGCGCCACGTTGCGCTCGATGATGCAGTCGCGGGCGCCTTCGTCGAGATAGTAGGCCGACACGCCGAAGCCTTTGCCGATCTTCCACCACGTCGCGCACCACGTTGCCGCGGAGGATGCAGTTGGCCATGTTGCCGTAGATCGCCGCGCCGTCGTGCAGCTCGCGCATCACGCGGTAGATCAGGTTCTCCTCGATCAGGTGATCCTTGCCGCCGCCGATGATGCCGCAGTAGGGCGCGTCGTGGATCTCGTTGCGATGGATGTGCAGCGTTCGGCCGCCCAGCATCGCGGCCGCCGCGCTGGGGTAGTACACGCCGACGTGGTGGATGTGATTTCGGGCGACCAGCGTGTCGGTGCCGTCGATCCTGACGCCGCAGGCGCCGATGTGATGGACGCGGCAGTCGGCGATGCGGCAATCGGTCAAGTTGTCGCGCCGGATGCCCAGGCCGCCCACGTTGCAGATCTCCAGCCCCTCCAGCGCGCACTGTCGCGCAACGGCGATGCTCAGCGCGCCGTCGAACGCGCCCGCGCCGAAACTGGCCGGCTTGAGCGGCGCGGTGGTGGCCTGCAGCGTCAGGCCGCGGAGCGTGATCTTCTCCGCCTTCTTCTGCGCGTTGCCGGCAATGCGGATGATCCGCTCGCAGACCGGGGCGATGACCTTGCTCTTCGCCATGTCCTCGCCCGGCAGCGGCCAGTAGACCAGGCGGCCGGCCGTGCGATCGAGATACCACTGGCCGGGCTCGCGTCATGCCCTCGCGCGTGTTGAAGATCACGTATTTCTCGACGCCCAACGGCCCCGGGCGGCCAGATCGGCGCCGTCGAGAAGATCAAGGCATGCCGCTGCGTGTCGTTGCCGTGCCACGCCCACCAGCGACTCGTCCCACATGTGATACAGCCGCACCTCGGCATTCCTCACGTCGAGCGTCGCCGGAATGTCCTTGGGATCGTAGGGCATCGTGGTCAGTTCTTCCTGCGTGGGCTTGCGCTCCCAATAGCCGCCGACGGCCGGAAGCAGCGGCAGGTTCCACGTTCCTCGATTCAGAAAGCGTGCCGGTCTCCGGGAACCGAGCCCGCGGCGGCATGCGGCCGTTGACGACCAGCGCCCGGAAGTCCCACGTCCCTTCCTTCACTCCCGGCAGGTCGGCGCACCAGAAGTTTCTCGCCGTCGCGGCGCCAGCCGGTCACCAGCCTGCCGCCGTAGAGCGTGGCCTTGCCGGCTTGCTCGGCCTCGATGGTCAGGCCGTTGTCGCGCGCGTCCAGCTCCAGCGGCGCGGCCAGGAAGTACTCGCCCGGCATCACGACGATGCGATGGGGACCGGCTCCGGCCTTTCGCGCAGCGTCGCGCGCGGCCTCCAGCGTGGCCAGCGGCTGCGCTTGGGTGCCGGGATTGCCGTCCTTTCCGCCCGGGGCCACGTAGAAGGTCGCCCCGCGCGACGCCTCGCCCACCGCAAGGCTACCAATCATCGCCGCAATGACCGCCACAAGCGCAATCCGATCGGTTCGTAGAGTAGGCATGATTCTCTTTCCACTTTCTGGGCACGGGTGCATACGTTCTTGCCTGCCCCCACTCAACTCTTACGCGCGTGCCACTTGGTAGTCGCGCGTGTACCACTGCTTGGCTCCCGCGCGTGTGCCACTGCTTGGTTGTCGCCGCGTTTCGCGGCGGCGGACAAGCAGTGCTTCCTAGGGCCTTATTCCTAAGCCATCCGCTACTCCTCAACTCCCGCAGCCCGCCCGCCGCAGCAGATTCTGCGTGATCTGCTGCACGCGCGAATCCGGCCCGTGAGGCCGGCTCCAGTGCGACCAGGGCAGGGTGTGCCCCGGAGGATGTCCCATCCCTTGAGCCCAGAAGATCGTCGAGGCATTGAATACATAATTCCCCTTGGGACCGGGATAGATCGTCGCCGTCCACGGGGCGGGATTGGTGCCTCCCTGCCAGGCCGTCCCTTGCGCAACGATCTCCAAACCCGGCAAGATCGGCGGGCGGATCGCCGTGAAACTCCCAGCCGATGAGTCCCGGCACCCGGTCGCCGCGCTTCATCCCCGTGCCGGCGAACATCCAGTGCTCCGGCTTGACGCAGATCCAGTCGCCGCCGCCGTTCACGGGACGCAGATTCCGCGCGCCGATCAGGTAGCCTTCGTCGGGTCCGCGCTCGGGGAAGGGGCCGAATTGCTCCTGCGCTCGGCTCCCCATTTGTAGGCCGCCCCGTACGGGCCCCCGCGGAATGTCACCCGATTCGGCCGCCCATCGCTGCTCGGCTTCAGCGGACTGACCCAGCAAACGGAGTTCCCCGACAAGAACAGGAGATTCACGCCCGCATCGCGCATCGCCACCACGCTCTGGTACTGGCGTATGTCCCAGTACTCATCGTGACCGACGCTCAGGAATGCCTTGCACTTCTTTCCCCGCTCGGCGGTAAGCAAATCGCTGTTCGAACAGTAGCTCACGTCGTAGCCCTGCTGCTCCAGCCAATAAGCCAGCGGAAACTCGAACGTCAAGTACGCCCCCGAGCCGACCGAGAGCGGGTCGTTGACAATTCCCGTATACTGCGCCTCGCGCCCGTAGGGCCGGTCGAAACTCACGTCAGCCCAGGGGCCCTGGACGCCCTTGGGGTGCGTATAGACGGAAGACTTGTAGGGCCAGCCGTTGTAGGCCTGCCACGTGTTGTCGCTGCACTGAAAGAGAATGTCCGCCGGCCGCTCGTCACGGACGATGAAGATCACATAGCTCTGCCAGTAGGGCTGGTCATCGCCGGCCGGCAGCGTCGTGAGCCGGCCCAGGTAGACCCCGCTCGGCCAGTCCGCCGGAATCGTCAGTTCCACCGCAGGCTCCCAGCGACACTCGTGCATCGTCCGAGGCGTCGGCGTTGGGATCGGTTGGGGTTTCCCCTCCAGCGGCCCCAGCACTGTCATCCGCCGTGCCCCGCGGCCGCCGTAATAGCCCGTGCGGAAGATCTCGATCTGGTACTTCGCCGCCGGCTCCGTCGAAACCATGATCGCCAGCTTCTCGCCTGCCGCCACGCTCTGCTTCGAACAGAAGCCTTCGATATCCGCCGAACGGCATCCGTCGCTCTTGTCGATGCGTACGCGCGTAAGCTGCCAGTCCAAGGCCCCCTCGCGAGCGTTCTCCTCCGGGATGATCTTGGACTTGCCCGCCTTCGCACTGGCCCCAAAGCATCGGGGCACACCAGCCGCACTGGAAAGAGCAAGGGCCGACATGGCCGTTGCCCCGCCCAGAAGGGTGCGCCGAGTCATCGCGTCAGATCGCACGTCGCTCACGGGGCACCTCCAGTCAGTAGAAGATTCCTCCCGAAACCCGATTGGACCTCTCCCTTTCGATTCCCGCGATTCGTAGAAGTGGCGGCTGGCCGCTTCTCACTCCAGAATCGCACCAGCTTCCGACTGGGAAGTATCGTCCATCGCGCGGGGCCATTCAAGCTGCCCTTGAAAGTTGCGTCCCTTGCCATTCGGCCGCTGCTCGTCTATTCTCCCGGCAGGATCGCGACGGTTCCCAGTCCGCCTGGCCCCGCCATGGCAACCCGTTTGAAGGAGCCCCCTCATGAAGCGATGCACCCGGCGAACCTTTCTTACGCGATCGCTCGCAGCGACCGCAGCGGCAACTCTCACGAGTCGTTCCCTATGGCCCACCGCGCGGGCGCGTGCTGGGAGCCAACGACGACGTCCGCGTGGCCATCGTCGGCTTGGGATCGACGGTGAAGATCGGCGGCCGCGGCAAGGCCGACATGCGGGAATTCCGCAACGTGCCCGGCGTGCGCATCGCCGGACTCTGCGACGTCGACCGCGCGATCCTCGAACCTGAGGTCGAGAAGTGCAAGGCCCTCGGCGAAAACGTCGAGTCCTTCACCGACGTTCGCCGCTTGCTCCAGAGCAAGAATATCGACGCCGTAAGCGTCACTACGCCGAACCACTGGCACGCCCTGGTGACCATCTGGGCCTGTCAGGCCGGTAAGGATGTCCACGTCCAGAAGCCGGCCTCTCACAATATCTTCGAAGGCCGCAAGATGGTCGAAGCGGCCCGCAAGTACGAGCGCATCGTCCAGACCAGCGCCGGCCCGCGTTCGCGCACCGGCATGGGCGAGGCGTACGAGTATCTTCGCCAGGGCAACCTCGGCCGCATCCTCCTCGCCCATGGCATCAACTACAAGCCCAGGATGAGCATCGGCAAGGTCAGCCAGCCCACGCCGGTTCCCAGCTCGCTCGACTACGATCTCTGGTCCGGGCCGGCGCCGGTCCAGCCCGTGATGCGCGAGTTCCTCCATTACGACTGGCACTGGAACTGGCTCTACGGCGACGGCGACCTGGGCAACATGGGCATCCACTACATGGACGGCTGCCGCTGGGCGATCGGGCAGCAAACGCTTCCCCAGCGCGTGCTCAGCCTCGGCGGCCGATTCGGCTACGCGGACGACGGCGAGACGCCCAACACGCAACTGGTCTTTCTCGACTACCGGCCCGTGCCGATTCTCTTCGAGGTCCGCGGACTGCCCAAGGACGCCAAGTGCCGCCAGCAGCCATGGGAGAAGAAGGCCAACCAGACCATGGACGAGTACCGCGGCATCCAGATCGGCACCGTGATCCACTGCGAAGGCGGCTACGTGGTGAACAACAAGGCCTTCGATCGCCAGGCGCGCTGATCCGCCAGTTCCAGCCCACGAATACGGACCTGTTGACGAACTTCATCAAGGCGGTGCGAAGCCGCAAGGCCAGCGACCTCTATACCGACGTGCTCCAGGGGCATTTGTCCGCGGCCTTGGTGCACATGGCTAACATCTCGTACCGCCTCGGGCGGGAAACGCCCCGCGCAGATCCGCGAAGCGGTCCAAGGCGAGAAGGATTTGCTCGAAGGCTACGATCGCATGTTGGCCCACCTCGACGCCAACCAGATCGATCTCGGCCGTGCTCCGCCCGTCCTCGGGGCTTGGCTACGCATGGACCCCGACAAGGAACGCTTCACCGGCCCGCTCGCCGATCGCGCCAATCCACTGCTCAGCCGCGACTACCGCAAACCGTTCGTCGTGCCGCAGGAAGTCTGACGCCAACCGAGAAACGCACGTCTGCCGCTTGCTGGCCTGTCCCGCAGTATCTCCCTACGTCCGCTTGAGCCTTCGCCCGCGTGCCATGACGAAACAACCATGTGCGGCGAAGAAGCGACCCCGTGCGTGGACCAACCGACCGTGTGACGCGACCGACCGACCGTGTGCCATGTCGAACGGACCGCGTAGCGGTCACCTTCGAATCTCCGCGGGTCAAGCGCAGCGCAACCCGCGGACTCGGATTCATATACCTTGGGTGTGCCGCGTAGTGGCACGGCTCGGCCGGACGATTCTGAGCCCGCCCGTCCCGCTCCGCGCCTGCGGAAGCCGAGGTCCCGGCCGCGGCGATCACGGTCAGGCCGGCCCAAATGGGCGACGTCCGTCGAAAGGTGCAACTCCCCGTTCGATCACACCAGCCACTTCGTCCGGTACTCGGTGCGAACGAACCGGGCGGCCTCGGGGGCGTTCCTGGCCTCCATCTTCTCGCCGTCCCAGTCCAGGCTCTTGCCGGCGCGGAGGGCGACCACGCCCGCCAGGCCGATCTCGGTGAGCTTGCCGCCGATGTCGAAGTCGGAGAAGGTCTTGCCCTCGCCGCGGCAGGCGTCGATCCATTCCTGGCCGTGGCCCTTGCGTGCGCGGCAGGGTCTCGGGAATGTCCTTGGTGGCGGCGTGGTGCAGCACGTCCTTCAGGCGCGGCTCGCCTTCCAGGCGGATCAGGCCGCCCGTGTTCCAGTGGCTGGTGTAGATGCAGCCCTTCTCGCCGACGATCATGAGGCCGCCGGGCGCCTTGTCCTTGTAGACGTCGACCAGCGGCTGGAGCACCTCGGCCGGCGGCTTGCCGTTGCCCTGCCAGTACAGCGTCACGCGGCACGAGCTTGCCGCGGGCCGGGAAATGAAACTCCACCGCGGCCTTGTCGGCGGCCTGCTTGCCGTCCTGCATGTTGACGACGATCCTCTCGGGATAGCCCAGGTCCAGCGCCCGCATGGGCAGGTTGATGGCGTGGCAGCAGAAATCGGCCAGGCCGCCGTTGCCGAAGTCGAACCAGCCGCGCCAGCGGAAGGGATGATAGACCTCTTTCTTGAAGGGACGCATGGCCGACGGCCCGACCCACAGGTCCCAGTTGAAGCCTGGCGGAATCGGGATCTTCGCCCTCGGCGCTGCCTTCGCTGGCCGTGACGCCGATGCCCCACTGGTAGATCTCGCGGATCTGGCCCAGCGCGCCGGCCTTGATGATCTCGGTGCAGCGGCGCAGCGAGGCGCTGGCGCTGCCCTGGTTGCCCATCTGGGTGACGACCTTGCAGGTGCGGGCCAGCTCGCGGAGCTCGCGGGCCTCGGCCACGCTGTGCGTCAGCGGCTTCTCGCAGTAGACGTGCTTGCCGGCCTTCATGAACGCCTTGCACAGCGGGGCGTGCCAGTGGTCGGGCGTGGCGATCAGCACGGCGTCGAAGCTGGCGGCGTTGTCGAGCAGCTTGCGATAGTCCTCGTACGCCTTGGCGCCCTTGGTCGCCTCGCCGCCTGCTTGGCCGGGCGTCGGCCCGGGCCTTTTCGATCTGCCCCGCATCCGGATCGCACAGGGCCACCAGGTTCGCGCCGCAGGAGAGCAGGCCCGCTCATGACGCCGCGGCCCTGCCCGCCGCAGCCGACCACCGCGAGATTCAGCTTGCTGTTGGCCGCCGTCGAGGCGGCATGCACGCCTGACAGCAACAACGGCCCGCCGAGTGTGCCCACCCCCACGGCCGCTGTGGTGCTTGCCAGAAAACGGCGCCGCGAAACGATCGCGCCGCGCGAACCACGATGATTCGGATGCTTCGGGTTCATGGTGTTGCCTTCGCCGATTTGCCTTAGGAGTTGGGAATGACGGACCCCCGCCATTCTAAGGCGGGACCAGCCGGCTTGCGAGGGCAGCCGAGATCCGGCCGTGGGCTCGGGATGCACAGTCCCTCTCGGCCGCCGAAACACACCGCGCCGGATGGCCAGGAGGGCTCGGCGATCGTGGCGCCGCAAGCATTGACTTTCATTGCGCCTTAGTCGTTTCACTTCCACCTTCGTCGCCGCCTTACGCTTCCGCCCCCGCCTCCTGAGGCTCGCTTCGCCTGAGGCCCGCTTGCGGGCCTTCCGCCGCCAGAGCGGCTCTTCGGGCCGGCGTTTACGCCGGTCTTGCGCGGCGAATCCTCCCCCTTCTCCATTCGAGCCTATCCACAAACCCTCTCCTCTCGGCCACCGAAAGAAACCGCGCGGCGGACTTCGAGGGGGTTCTGAACCAGGGATTCCAGGTGTCACGGCCCACTGCCGGGGGCGCGACCCGACGGGGCGGACCTCGAGGCGGCCCTGGAAGAGATCGTCCACCAGCTTGAACCCTTCGGGGTCGTAGCTCTTGAGGAAGTCCGGGCCGGGCTTCATGGCGGGCATGCCCCGCGGCCAGTCGCCGCGCCCACCGACGTACCAAAGGACCATCTCGGCAAGGTACTCGTCCTCGTTGCTGCCGCCGTAGATCGGCTTGCCGGTGGGAGTCTCCCAAAGTTTCTTCCGGCGGGCACTCCGGTAGGTCTCCGTGATCATCTGCTGGACGTTCGGAGAGAGGCCGTAACGGTGAATCGTGTGGGTGAACTCGTGGGAGAGGATGTCGCGGCCCCGGTAACGGTCTCCCGGGAGCTGCAGGAGGTTTTCCTCGCCGCAACTGCACTGTCGTCCCGCCCATGCCGCGAGCCCGCTCATCGAGCGTGATGCGGGGGTTGTCGCGGAGCGGCACGCCCTTCTCGTGGCGGAATTCGGGCAGGTCGGTCTGGCCCTGGTTCTTCCCGATGATGTGAATCTCGGAGCCGCGCGGCGGAGGTAATCGAGGATCACGGGGTTCTTGTGCAGAAGGTTGTCGATGCGCCGCCAGGCCTCGTGGAAGGCGGCGTCCGAGACCTCGGCGGCGCCCTTGATCGGCAGGCCGCGATAGTCGAGGCGCTTCGCGTAGAAGCCTTTGTCGGGCGGATCGATGGCGCGGACGGAAACTTCGGCAATGGTGGCGGGCATCTTGCCATCGTCGGAGAGCGGGCCCGTCGGGAGGTCGCCCGCCCAAACGGCCGATCCCATCAGCAGGACGGCAAAAGGATGGATGTTCATGATCGCACCTTGGCGCTGCATCGTCTCGGCGGTGTCTCCCCAAGCGCGATTACCTCGTATTCCACCGATTCACCTCGCTCCATCACACCCATGGCCTTCAAGGCCGCCTACTTGACCAGCCGGTTCAGCAGGGAGTCGAGCGAGACCATGGCGAAGCGGGTGATCATGTCGGAGGTGGCGAACGGGAGGTAGAGTTGCCCGTTGTGGATCATCGCCCCGCAAGTGTAGGCGACGTTGGGCACGTAGCCGTCGCGTTCCCGCTCGGTCGGCGTGATCAGCGGTTCGTCGAGACAGCCGATCACCTTGAGCGGGTCGTTCAGGTCCAGCAGCATGGCGCCGATGCAATAGGTGCGCATCGGCCCGACGCCGTGGGTCAACAGCAGCCAGCCTTCCGGCGTTTCCAGGGGCGAGCCGCAGTTGCCGATCTGCACGAATTCCCAGGGATGGCGCGGCGTCTGGAGCAACTCGGCGGTTTCCCAGAAGTGAACGATGTCGGAAACCATGATGTAGAGGTTCTCGCCGTCGATCCGCGAGCACATCACATAGTGCCCGCCGATCCGCCGCGGGAAGAGCGCCATGCCCTTGTTCTGCGCGCGGGCGCCGTTGATCGTATGGACGCCGATCCTGAGGAAGTCGCGGGTCTCGATCAGTTGCGGGAGCACGCGGTAGCCGTCGAAGGCCGTGCAGGTGCCGTAGTAGGTGATCGTGCCGTCGTCGTCCACGAAGCGGACCATGCGCAGGTCCTCGATGCCGTGGCTTTCATTGCTGGTCTGGGGAAAGATCACCACCTCGGACGCCTCCGCTTCCCGGGAAAGCTCCAACTGGTAGTTCGAGTGGGCCAGCCAGCGAATGTCCTGGAGCGATTTCTCGATTTGAAGCTTCTCGGATGCCGCCGCCCGCGCCTCGGTGATGGCATGTTCGAGTTGGGCCGAGGTGAAGGAGTCGGCGAGGCGGTCCAGCACGAGGTCCACCACCTCCTCGTAGACGCCGATGTCCTTGAGCTTGCGCCGGAACAGGGCTTTGTCGTATTGCTTGTCGGGCACGACGCGAACCGGCCTGGTGAGGCGGCTGGACGGGTCGATCTGGATCTTGTGATCGGAGTAGATGACGCCGGTGCGGAAAACGATCGAGGACACGTGCCCCTCGCCCGTCGCCCGGAGACTCATGATGAACCGCACCGCGCCGGCGGGAAGGTTCCGCTGGTTGTGATGCGGGACGATCGACGGGTTGAACAGCGCCGCCGACTCGATCGAATACTCCGCGGTCAAGTAGGACCCGATCAGCAGGCGGCGATTGTGCGAGAAGTCTTCCGACAGTCCGATCATCGCCATCGCCGTGCGGTAGTTCTCCTCCAGCACGGAGGCGATGTTGCCGTGGCGGGTGCGGAACTTCAGGAACACCTCGATCCAGCAACCGGTCCACCTGCCCGCCGCTCAGACCGCGGACGCGCTCGACGACGTTGCGGATCCTCGCTTCGCCGCCGGGATCGAAGAACCGGGTAATGACGCGGCGAATGTCGCTGGTGAAGGTGACCGGCAAACGCCGGACCTTCAGGGAGCCGACGGCGGCCTTTTCGGTTGATGGCTCGAGGCACAGAATCGTGGTCGGGGGCGTCGCTCAAGATGTTCTCCGTTCATTCAACGCTGTGCTCGATATGCGCCAATCGCCGCCATGATCGTATGGACCTGCCTTCACTCGGATGACGTCATGCTCCTGCGTTTGCGTGTCTGGGGTGCAGGGCACGTGCCAAGGTAACTCGAGCAGGTCGGAGAGTTGGGCGGTGGCCAAGGCCAGGCAGGTGTCCGCCCCGCCATAGTAGAGACGGATCTCGCCGCTGGGCTTGTCCAGAATCCAGCCGCAGGGAAACACCACGCCGTTGACGTCCCCCTGACGCTCGTAGGGCAGCTCGGGCGCAAAGATCCATTCGTCGCTCCGCCGAAGAACCCGACAAGGATCCTCCAGGTCCAACAAGGCCAGACCCAGTCGATACAGACACCCCCCCGCCGTCGCTCGCACACCATGGTACAGGATCAACCAGCCCTCCGGGGTTTCCAGCGGCGGCGGGCTCAAGCCGATCTTGTTGGCATCCCACCACGCGCCGCGCCGCGCGTGAAAGAGGATGTGGTGATCTCCCCAATGCGTCAGGTCGGGCGAGAAGGAGAGCCAGATGTGCGCACCCGAACTCCCGGCGGAGACCGGGCGATGAATCATCGCGTACCGGTTTCCGAACCGGCGGGGAAAGACGGCCGCGTCTTTGTCCTCGGGGGGCATGACCGGACCGAGCCGGGGGAACGAGGTGAAGTCCTTCGTCTCCGCCAAGGACACCAGCGGTCCGCTGGGCGAGTAGGCCGTGTAGGCGATGATCCACTGGCCGCGGTCCTCGACCCAGGTCAAGCGAGGATCTTCCACGCCCCACGCCTCTTCCGAGTAGTTCGCCGGATCGGGAGCGAAACTGGGTTTGGAGT
Source organism: Pirellulales bacterium (assembly GCA_963736495.1). Taxonomy (GTDB): domain Bacteria; phylum Planctomycetota; class Planctomycetia; order Pirellulales; family Thermoguttaceae; genus CAVTPL01. The sequence goes on from CAVTPL010000007.1 coordinate 1,391,805, forward strand.
CGATGTGCCAGTTCGACACGCCGTCGTTGCTGCGGGCCACGGTCAGATGCGAATGTCCGCGGCGATCCTCGACGCGAACGAGCAAGATCGTCTCATCGCCCACCTGACACGCGCCGGCGTTGAACACCGTGTGTGCCGGGTAGGGCCAGTCGCGGGCCGTGAGGATCGGGTTGGCGGCATGGCGATGGAACAACTCCGCGTACAGATTGGCGTGTCGTCGCTTCTCGATGCATCAGGGTACTTCCTTGGATGGACGACTTCTCGGCGAATCTGCGCGATGCTCATGCGCTGGCAGCCGCAGCCCTGCGGCCGTCGCCAAGCTCGTGCCGGACTTCAGCGTTGTGCATTTCCATCCGTCAAGTAGGCGAGCGTCGATTCCGCTCCCTGGTTCCGATTCACGCCGGACGCTTGCAGGCCGTCGCAGCAGGCGCCGCGACCGGACGTCGACGAGCGGCTGCCTCAGGCTGTTCTGGCCGTGAAACCAGCCGTGGGCAACGGCGGAAGGTCGCCAGGTATTCCTCGTCGCCGAGCAGATCGCAACGCGGCCAGCGCGGCCTCGGCCATCGTGACGGCCTCCACGGGCTGTTGATCGTACGGCGCCTTTTCCTCCCCGCGGGGATACCAACCCTCGTTCCCGACCGGCCAGAAGACCCCCTCGGCGGTCGTCTCGCGATCGAGGAAGGCAAACGATGCTTGCGCCACGTCAAGGAAGTCCTCCTTCGGCCAGCGCTCGGCGGCGATGAACAGGGCGTGCGGCAACACCGCGTTGGCATAGGTCATGCGCGACTCGAACCACTGCCAGTCCGGCCGCAGGGCGCGGTCGTAGCATTCCGCCAGCCGCCGCGCCGCCGACCAGGCCACGGTTTCCAGAGGTTCGATGTCTCTTCACCTCCGCACTCCACAGATGCCCCCAAGCCAGGATCACGTACGCTTGAGCCCGCAGGCTTCGCAGGTCGGCGAGCGTCGGCAGAACCGCGTCGATCAACTCGCGGGCCAACGCGCGGTAGCCGTCGGGCAAGACTGCTGCCGAGCACTTCGGCCAGCGAGCGGACCGCCTGGCCCTGGCAATCGCCGCAGCCTTCCGCATCGAGCCAACGGCGGTCGTAACTGAGAAAATTGTGGAACCCACGGCCGACGCCACGCGCGTACTCCAGGAAGCTCAGGTAGGTGGTCACCCGCTTCAGCATCTGCTCTTCGGGGTGCTGATTCCACAGACGAACGCAAAGGCGCAGAGCCCGGGCGTTGTCGTCGGTCGTGTAGCCGCTTTCGCGCCGCGGAATACCGTAGATGGCATGCTGGATCAGCCCCGTCGAGTCGGTCATGCGATCCAGGTGATCCAACGCGATCCGGTCACCAACGTGCATTACCGACCTCCTTGAATAAGTTCGGGCGACACGCCGTGCGGCGCGACCATGGGGAACTTGGGCCGCGGCAGTTCGGCCAGCCTCTCGATCGGCCCCGACAATCAGCCGCCGAGCCAGCCGCGCGACTGGTAGATCGACTTGGCCAGCCCGACCATGCCGAGCAACTGGAACACGACCCGATCGGCCCACACCTTGTCGAACCGCGGCAAGGCCAGCAACAGGTTGAGCGGGTTGTAGAACGCGGCGTAGCTGACGAGCATGTTGATCTGCCGGCGCCACGGGTGGGCGTCGCTGGTGGCGAGGCAATGGTTGCCGTCGTACTGGTACTCCTCGATCGGCTGCCCGCCGGCCTTGCTCAGCACGAGGCCGTCGCGGAACGGCTGTTCGTAGCCCTGGCTGCCCACCCAGGGCGTCAACAGCGTCACCTGGCAGGTCGCCGCGCCTGCCCTCCAGAGGAATCGCACCTGGTTGAGCAGGCCGTACAATCCGCGCCACGTCCACAGCGGCTGACCGTCGTGGTGCATCATCATCGGCATCGGGGCAATCCCCTGTTTCAAGAGCAGCTTGAACAGGGTCTTGGTTTTCTCGACGGTTTGTCCCTTCTTGACCAGACCGGCCGTGAGGTCTTCGATCCCCAGCCAGAGGCCGCGCAGGCCGGCATCGCGGGCCAAGGGCAAGAGGTCCTGGTTCTTGAACACGTCGAACTCGGTGGCCTCCGTGGCAAAGGTAATCGCTTTGCGGAACGGCTTGTTGCCCACCTTGCCGCGGGCCATGGCCGCGAGCGTCTCTTCGGCCGTCTCGCGATGGCTGAAGAAGTTGTCGTCGGTGCCAAAGAACCTGGAGATGCCGCAGAGCTTCGGCAACCCCGGCGATCTCCTCGACCATCCGCTCGCGGACTGCGGTGGCGGAAGGTGAACTGGTTGTAACCGGGGATGGGACAGTAGGGACAATGGAACTGGCAGCCGTGGGTGGTGACCATCGCCAGGATTTTCGCGTGGCGACCGACTCGCTCGGCCGGGACCGGCTGGGAGGACAACGTGCTGCGGCCGTGCGGAGGCTCGAACAGCCCCATGGCCTCCAGCGGCAGCGGCAGCTCGTCGAGGTCTTGAACCAGCCGCTGCACGCCGGTGTTGACCAGGTACTCGGGCGGGCCATCGGGCGCGTCGGGCCGGTAGACCAGTCCGGGGATGTCTTCCAGCAGCCCGCCCTCGCGGACCCGCTCAAAGGCCGCGCGCATCGTATCGCCGGGCCGCTTCATCTCGACAATTCTGTCCAGGAGTTCCAGGAGCACGTACTCCTCGCCGGTGACGACCACGTCGGCGCCTTCGCGGCCGTCGGGCGAAAGCCCGAAGAAGTCCCACGGCTCGTAGACGGCCTTGGGACCGCCGGCCAGGATCAGCGGCCGGTCGTCGCCCAATTGCCACGCGTCGCGGATCAGCCGGTAGGCCGGCGCGCTGTGGATCTGCATGGCGGAGACCATGAGGACCTCCGGAGGCTTGCCGTCGAACCGTGCGGCGCTGGGCCGGATATTGGGATTCCACTGCTGCAGCACCAGGCGAACGTTCCGGAAGCCCGCGGCATACAGCGCGGAGCCCACGGCCCGCGGGGCGCCGGGAATGAGCGTCTTGTCGACAAACACGAACGGCCCCAGCCGGGTCCGCGGATCGAAGGCGTAGATGAAGAGGATCGGGGTGTCGCTTCCCTCAACGCGACGTCGAATCTGAGTCTCCAACTCGCGATAGCGGCCGGGCGTCGTGAATCGATCCGCTGTGAGGACGTGCCGGCAGTTCCATCGCGATTTCCTTTCTTGTCTCGAATCGACCTGATTTCAGTCACGAACATGCATTACCGACCCCCTTGCACCAGTTGCGCCGGCTGCCGCTCGCCGCTTGGCGTCACGGAAGCCCTGCGGTACAGGGGAGCGACCGTCGTGTCACTGGCGGCAACAACCCGGGTGAAGAACTCCAAGTACCTCAGGCCCACATTCGGCCAGAACATGGGCTTTGCGTAGCGGTACGCTCTGCGTCGAGTCTCCATTTGGAATGCGGTGTCCGTCAGGAATCGGAGCGTCGCATCCGCCATGGCATCGCTTTGGCCAAAGGGCACGAGCAGACCCCGCCCGTCGGCCAGGACTTCTTTGGCGTAGAGGTAGGGCGTGCTGACCACCGCTCCGCCCGCAGCCAGGGCATAGGCCAAGGTGCCGCTGGCAATCTGGTCCTTTCCCGGATAGGGCGTGACATACACGTCGCAGGCCTGCAAGTGGGCCAGCAGGTCGGTCAGGTCGAGGTACTGGTTCACGAAACGCACGTGCGCACCGACGCCCAGCGATTCGGCCATCTCGGCCAGGCTCTCCCGGTAGACCTCCCCCTCGTGTCGTTTGACCTGCGGGTGGGTGACGCCCACGATCAGGTAGATGGCCTCCGGACAGGCGGCAACGATCCGGGGCATGGCCTGGATCATGTATTCCAGCCCCTTGCCTCGATTGATGAGTCCGAAGGTGCAAATCACCTGGCGACCCGCGAGTCCCAGCCGCGACTTGTGCGCATCATCGCGATGAAAGGAGACCACCGGGACTCCATGGGGAATCACCTGCACGCGCGAACCCGACACGCCGTAGACGCTCGCCAAGAGCCGCGCGGCGACTTCGGTCATGACCACGATGCCCTGGCTGCGGGCCGCCAGGTTCTGGATCACGCGCCGCGGCAGCGGGTCCGGCTCGGTCAGGAGCGTGTGGAACGTGGTGACGATGGGCTTGCGGCATTCACGCACGAAGTCCAACACGCGATAGCCCCACTCGCCGGGGTAAAGACCGAATTCGTGCTGCAAGCTCACCACGTCGCACGGGCCGTCGTTGGCCACCTCCGCGGCGCAGACGGTACGCGTCCGGGCGGCTGTTGTCGATGACGTGGACCACGCGCGGATCCTCGTAGCGAAGCGACGCCGTCTTCTGGATCGCCGCCAACGAGGACACCGACTCGCCCGCCGCCATGTCCACGGCGTCGGCCGAGTCCCTGGTGAACGTTGCCAGTCCGCACTCTTCCGGCGGATAGGTCGATACAAAAAGGGGCCGTACGGTATTCATGGGTCACCTCCTCTCGCGGCTGCAAGTACCCCACTCGTCGAGAACTCCGATTCCACGGAGTCGGTTCCCGAGATCACCAGAGACGGCTCCGTTTCCCCGACGAGATTCCTCATGGCAGACTCCAGCGTGCTTCCCAAGGCCCGGATCTCAGACGAGTCGCGGCCGAACCGGTCCGCGATCTGATGTCGACTGCCGAGCGTCCTCGGCCTTGCTCCTGCGGTTACTTCCTCTCCCAAATCCATGATCGCTTCAGCCACCTGCCGATAACGCCCGGCAGCTGCGCTGGAGATTCGGTCGCCCGCAAAGGGGCGTTCCAGATAAGAAGTCATGGCAACAAGACACCATGGCTCCCTGGGAACGACCCCTCCCGTAAAGCGGAACATCCCGTAGCAGTCCGACAGTCGGTCCAGGACGGCTTGGTTGGCCTGCAATTCCCGTACCATTGCCACCAAAAGTTCGCCGTCCTCGCGTAACTCGGCGTGTGTCGTCATGGCTGACTCCTTGCCTCCCTCTTCAGAATAGACACCGTTCCTTGCGCTTGTGGGTTCACGGGCCATGTGGTCTTGGACACGCGGGATCAACCAACCGTCCTTGTTCATTGTTCACCCAAATCCGCGATGGCTGGATCTCCGCGTTGTGTTCGATATCGAGCCCCGCATCCTTCAACGCCGCCTGAAGGTCCTCGTCCGCCAGCGGCTGGCCGTCCATGTAGACGAGGCCCCAATTGACGGTGTAGCCGCCATCCACGTGCATGCCCGTGGCCACTTGAATGACCAAAAGCTTCGGATTCAGCCGTGTCACCAGGTCTTGAACGAGGCGAAACTCACGGTCATCACGTACGGAAAACGCTTTCGGCAGTTCTATGGTACCTTGCATCGCATGACTCTTGTCTCGTCCCTGCTCACAGTATTCTGAGGCTCTCACAATTGACACCGCCTTGTGATCTTGCGTGTTCACGGGCAGATCGGTTGAAAACGTTGGCTCCGCCGCGCCAACGGCCCGAATGTGTGGTGTGCCGTTGGCGCGGATTCGATCCTGCACCTCCCAACGGTGGATGGGAAAGCAAGTCTTGCATCACCCGTAGAAAGTCCGCCTTCGCAAGCCGTGCCCCAAGAAAGACAGCACCGCGAGAACGAGGAAAATGAAGAAGAGTATCTTGGCTCCTTCCCAGGAGAGGGCTGCCACGCCTCCGAAGCCAAGGAAGGCAGCGATCAGAGCGATGACGAAAAACACGATAGCAAGTCGTAACATGGCAATTTCTCCCTCGAATAGGCTTGGACACCGTTGAAACACCAGCAGGTTCCTGAACACCGTTTCACGAGCGTATCGCTCGGCACCATTCGTCGGTTTCACTCCTCGATCTTGGCGTGCAACTCTGCTTGGATGCGCTTTCTTCTCCCCCCGATTCTCGTTGAGGCCCTGGCTTCGGTCTTTCGATAGTTCGCTTCCTCGTTCTTCCGTGCCTCGCCCCTCTTCGCTTTCAGGGTTTCAGCGGCCTTTCTTCCGGCAGGGCTGCGCTGGACTGCCTTTGCAGTCTCCTCTGCCCTGCCTTTCTCCTTCCGCTTCTCCTTCCTTACCTTGCCTTCTGCGGACCTCATATCCTTGGTCGCCTTGCGTTGGTCCACGACCAACTTCCTTCTCTTGCTTGCTCTCACTCTCATAGGTTCTGCTCCTTGTTCAAGGGTGCCGATTTGGGTCAACCCTGAAACGACATAGGCTTCTTGGGGAGAATTCGTTCCACGCGTTCCGGCGCTACGAGTCCTGCCTTCAAGAGAAAACGGCAGTATCTTGGAAAAGAGAAGAAGTACTGCGGGTCGAGTGCGTTCTCGAACGCACGACGTGGTGCACCGCGATCGATCAGGTCGCGGAGTTGATCCGTGACGAACATCACCTCGTATACGCCAACGCGGCCCGATTCACCACCGGGAGGAGATCCCTCGCTATCCTTGCCGCGGTAGAGCACACCGGACCAGCCGGCCTCGAGCACTCCCAAGGTCTTCAGACGCGTGATCACTGCGGCATCCGCGGGTACGGTCTCGGTGCATCCCGGGCAAAGACGCGGGAGAAGCTGTTGACTGATCACGCCCCTTAATGCGCTCGCCAGAAGGTATGGCTTCACCTCCAAGTCTTGCAGTCTTACCAGCGTCTCTAAAGCCGAATATGTGTGAAGTGAGGACAAGACGAGGTGCCCTGTCATCGCCGCTTCGAGCGTCAGAGCCGCCGACTCCGCATCACGGATCTCACCCACCAGAATGACGTCCGGATCCTGACGAACCACGGTGCGGAGAATGTTGGGAAAGTCGAGTTCCTGTTCGCGGTTGACTTGGATCTGCGTGGCAAAGTTGAGCTTGTGCTCGACGGGATCCTCAATGCTGACGATGTTGAGCGTATGGTCTCTTCCCTCGATGGCGTTCAAAACAGCGTACAGGGTCGTCGTCTTGCCCGCCCCGGTCGGCCCGGTAACCAGGACGAGGCCGCTAGGGCTCTGAAACATCTCCTTGACGAATGCGGCAACCGGACTTGACAGAATGAGATTGCCCACATCCATGAAATCGGGATTCGGTGCGACGACGCGCAGGACGAGCTTTTCACCGCCGTGACAAGGCGTAACCGAAACGCGGAACTCGACCCGCTGGTCGTTGGCGCGGACTAAAAACCGGCCGTCCTGCGGCTTGCGAATGCTGGTGATGTCCAAATCGGACATGACCTTGATGCGGGAAATCATCTGTTGGAAGTGCCGAGGCGGGACGTCTGCCCGGATAGGAAACATCCTCCCGTCAACCCGCAAGCGAATCCTGCCTCCTTCGGCAAGCGGCTCAATATGCACATCGCTTGCCCCCGCGCGGATTGCGGCCGTGAGCACCCCGGGCAGGACGTCCTCCTCACCCTTGTGAACTATTGCCACCGCTTCCCCGCTCGAAGTGACGTGCATCAGGCTGTCCAGCGGCGCATCCAGCCCTGAAACGGCCACGTCGGCACCCAACAGTCGAGCTGCGTGCCGCTGATAATCATCCTCGGTGATGGCAACAAACTCGACGCGGAACTGGCGAAGCACGTCCATAAGAAACGCGCGCGCTTGAAGGTCACCCGGCCTGACCATGGCGACGGTAACCCGGCCCTCATCGTGTTCCACCACAAAGCTTCGACACACGCGCGAAATCCGCGAGGGTAGTAGCCTGCATGTCGATGAGAGGTTCGGAAAAGAATCAAGCTCGGCGAAGAAGACGACGCCAATTCGGTCGATACCTTGCGCGACGTGATTGCCGAGCGATCGCCACATGGCCCTCGCAAACCCCGGTGAACCCTCGAACAGCTTGCCAATCGTCCGCTCGCTCAGGGCGATCACGCGGCCGGGTTCCAGCGACTCGATCGCGACGGGGGCACGCTGTCCCGTCACCACGGAGAGGACACCGAAGTAGTCACCCCGGCCTAGTCGGGCCAGTTCCTGCCTGAAATCCGCTTCGTCCTGTCGCAGCCAAACACGGAACTCCCCCTCGACGACGATGAAAAGCTCGTTTTCCGGGCTGGTCGGCTCGGCCAGAAGTTCTCCCCGGTCGCAGGCGCGAACGTCGGCTGCCTCGGCAAGCTGCGTGAGCTGGTCCTTCGACAGTGTGTGAAAGATCGGCACCGTCCGAAGGAACGTGACGATTTCTGTCGCGTCCATTTCTGTTGCGTCAAGGATTGTAGCGTCCATTATTGAGTCCTGCACTGCTCGTCGAACAAGACCGACCCGCGGGAGCCCGGTTTCCCGCGACAGAAAGCCTCGAGCTCTTCCACAATCAACAACGGCATCAATCGAGCCTCCGTAGCTTGGCAGCATCTTGGCTGACACCCGCCGCAACTATTGGGCCAATTCGACCGCCGCTGGGGCGGACCTGGCCGAAGGCGAAGAAGCGGGCTTCAAGGCTTGCTTCCACTCGGCCCAACCTCGGCGCGGTTCCCCGGCTTAGTGCACGGTGGCTTCCGCCAGCGGCAAGACGCCGGCCATCTCTCCGATCACATTCACGAGTTCAGAACCTGAAGGAATGACGATCTTCGCATTGTCACTCAGGGCTTTCTCAAGGGCCTCGAGCTTTCTCAGAAGTTGTGCGTTTCCAACGAAGTACGTGTTCGCCGCCTCGTTGACGAGTCTTATGGCTTCGGCCTCGCCCTCCGCCGCAAGAATCTTGGCCTGCTTGATCCCTTCGGCCTTCTTGATCTCCGCCCTCTTCTCCCCGTCCGCCTGCCTCTCGACCGCGTTGGCAAAATCCAAGGCGGCCACCTTCTCATTTTCCGCCTTGACAACCTTGTTCATCGTCTCCTGGACGTCCTTGGGAGGGTCGATTTCCTTCAACTCCGTCCTGACGATCGCCATTCCCCAGTTCATGGTTTCCTTGCTCAACGTCGTGAGAAGCGCGCCGTTGATCTTGTCTCTTTCGCTGTTTGCCGATTTCAGCGTGAGCGTGCCGATGATATTGCGCAGTGTCGTACGGGCAAGGTTCACAATCTGGCACTTGATAGTTGTTGACGTTGTACTGGGAGCTCTTGACGCTCGCCTCGTCTTCCTTCACCTTGAAGTACACCTGGGCGTCCACCCTGGCGTTGAGATTGTCGTTGGTGATGATCTCTTGCGGCTGGGCGTCGACCATCTGCTCCGTGATATTGACCTGAATCATTCGGTCAACGCAGAGGGATGATCCAGTTGAAACCCCGATCGGCAAAACGCCGGTACTTGCCGAGTCTTTCCACCAGTCCCCTGTGGGTGGGACGAACAATCCTTATGCCCGCGAGAAAGACGACCACCGCCAGCCGCAATTACGAAGAACAGGGCGATTACCATCGGATGCATGGGATGCTCCTTTCACGTTCGACAATTATGCACGTGCAACTCGGCCCTGCACGGCTGGGTACGTGCGGTGCCGTCGGGCCGCATGGGGTCTGAACAACGCTCCTCTTGACGCGATTGCCGAGCGGCTTCAAAGCATCGCGTAAGCGGCGTGGCGGGGTCTTCCCTCAGAGGGCCGCCGGCGTTGAGTTGCTCCCACACCTCGGAACGATGGACCGGTACATCGGGATCGACTTCGAAGCCCAGTTTCACGGTCGTGCCCTGAATACCCGAGCACCGTCACTTTGAGCAGCCGATGAATGCCATCGGACCCTCCGATTACGACCGATTCCCGGTATTTCCTCGACAGGACTAGCATGGCATGAACCTCCGTTGTCTGTGACGGATCGTCTCGATCCACTCCCGTTCCAGGCGTCCGCAGTAGATCTTGCCGGCGAGCCGGAACACCTGCACCATCGTGCCGCTCGTGAATGCGTGCACGACGGCGCCGGTCGTCGTTTCCACTTCCGCGGCGGCTTCGCCCACCGCGACCCCGGTGATCCGCTTGATCTCCTCTCGCAGCAAGTCGACGGAACTCTTGAAGAGCTGTCGGTGAAACTCCTGCACCTGAGCCGCGCCCTCCGGGGTGCGGGCCAGGGCCTTCTCGGCGGGCGACAGCGCCTCGTGCAGCGTGACGACCAGCGTGTCATCGCTCAGGACCACGGTCACGGCTTTGGGCGGATAGCCAGTCCGCTGCTCTTGGAAGACGCTGATCGCCTCGGCGACCTGCTGCGCCATGGTGGAATCGAAAGGTGTCACGGGACCACTCCCTAGGTACTTGCCAACGTCGCACATCGCCAAAAACAGAAAAGCTCACGTGGCGGATCCCCCAAAGGCGTTCCACCACGTCCGATCAGTCGCGAACGAACCTCCCCGCCGGGCCGGGCTGCTCTTGATCTAGGTCATCTCAGGACTTCGACTCGGTTCGTTCGAGACGCCGCCACTCAGCCCATCAAGCCCTTCGTTTCCACCACTCCCATCACGAGCATGTGACCTCGATCCGACGCGGTTTCACCTTTTCGCTCTTCGGCAAGTGCACCGTCACGACACCGTTCTTCAATTCGGCGGAGATCCTTTCGGTGTCGATCGCTTCGCCGATCGTAAACGTACGGTGGAAATCGCCGATGCCGTATTCGCCGTGCAGGAACTTGATGTCGTTGTGGCGCGGACTGACTTTGCCGTGAATCGTCAGCACGGGGTTTTCAAAGCGAACATCCAAATCCTCCGGCATGACACCGGGCAGATCGCCGTACAAGAATCATCTCGTCGTCGTTTTCCCAGATGTCGAACCGCGGACTGTAGGTTGTCCCACCGAGCGTGCGTTCGACCGGGGCGACGTCGTTGTGGGTTTCTTCCGTGGTTAAGGTTGTTGACATGGTTTGCACCTCCACTTTGTTGAAAGATGTGTTCGAAAAAGTTGTTTCGCCCTCCCATTGAGCCCTGGTCTCGTGTCGAGGCCCAACTCCGTGACGTGGCCGCTCTCGACCGAACCTGCCGACGTGGAAGGCGGGAGACGCGCGGCCCGTGTCGGAATCAACTGGCTTTGACCTCGACCCGTCGAGCCTTGGCTTCCTTCCGCTTGGGCAACGTGATGGTCAACACACCGTGCTTGAATTCGGCCGTGACCTTGTCGCTGTCCACGTACTGGGGCAACTCGCCCATCCGCGAGAAGCTGCCATGGCCTCGCTCCTGGCGGTGCCACATGCCCTCTCCCTGCTCGGGTTGCTTGCGCTCGCCTTTGATCGACAGTTGGTTGTCGCCGTTGACGACGATTTCCAGGTCGCTCAGCTCAAGCTCGGGAAGTTCCGCTTCAACGTACAGGTTGTTGTCGTCCTCCCATGCGTTGAGCGGCGGATAGACGCTGCGGGCAAACCGCCGCGGGTCGTTCATCCCAAGACGGCCTAACCACTGCTCCATTTCCTCCTGCAGCCGGTTCATCTCCGGCCACACCGTGCCCAAAGGCTGCCATCGGGTTGTTAACATGTCTCTGCACCTTTCTGCGAAAGGATCGTTCGTCCGGACCACGGCGGCCGACAAGAACAAAAAAAGCCGACGTGGCGGAACACCCGAAGGTATTCGACCACGTCGGCTTACTCGTCAACGAGCCCCCCGGCAGAGCCGGGTTGCTCTTTATCTAGTCATCCGACGAATATCAATCCAATTCCCACGGAACCACGTTCCGGCTCACTGCAAATCCATCCATTGGATTGTACGGATCAAAGGGGGAAAAACAAGCGTGTCGTGCCCGAGATTGCCAGACGCGATCGCCCGGACACAATACTTGCGCAACATCCACCGGGAGCGATTGGCAATAGGCAATCTGCCGTCAGTCCCATAAACGCTGCCTGTGGTGCAACGTGCCGCCCAGAAAAGACAACACCTCGAGAACCAGGAAGGCGAAGAAGAGGATCTTCGCGCCTTCCCAGGACAGGCTTGCCACTCCTCCGATTCAGCCATTGTTGAAGACCCTCACTCAAAGCGTTCTATGTCGCCCCCCCCGGCTACGGTTCCTTCCCGCGCCGGACCGCGTCCAAGAATGCCGGCAATTGATCTTGCGGTATCACCTCGGCGATAATCGGGACTTTGCACCAGCGGACCAGGTTCGAGCAGGCTCTCGACAACTCGTCGCGTTGTTTCCGCAATGCCTCGCACCGCGTCGCTGCCTCACGCGCGAACTCAGCCGAACATCGGTTGTCGCGGAGGGCATGGTCGGCCCATTCCCAGTCGGATTGCCCCATCCCACAGCCCCTTACTCCGGTAACTCATTGTGCGGCCTTCTCCTTGATCAAGGGCCGGCTCGCGTGGCTGCCGCAGCCGAGCAAACACGCTTCCTCAGGCATCACGAAACCGGCGCGGACGAGCCTTCCGCCACGCTGTCGGGCCCGTCGCCGACCTGGATGCGTTCCCAAACCTCCCCGCGATGAACGGGGATGCCTGAGTCGGCCTCAAAGCCCAGTCGGACTCTCGTGCCGGTGATCTCGAGCACCGTAACTGTGAGCAGGCGATGGCACCCGTCGGCCCCCCCGATCACAACCGATTCGCGGTTCTTGCGCGACAGGACTAGCATGTTAGAATCTCCGTTTCCATCTCATCAGTCACACTCCAGAACAAGCATTCCAGGAAACCGCCTCACGACGCCTTTCGTCCGCTCCCGCTCCAACTGTCGGCGGGTACACCCCGGGCGAGCAGGAACACCTGCACCACGGTGCCCGCCTTCGGGTCAACTTCAGCGGCCGCCTCGCGCACTTCCACCCCGGTGATTCGCTCGATCTCGTGCCCCAACTGATCGGCGGAGTCGTTGAACAATTGCTGGTGAAACTCCTGTACCTGAGCGGTGCCGCCCGGGGTGCTGGCCAGGGCCCTTTCCGCCGGCGACAAGGCTCCGTGCAACGTGATCACCAGCGTCTCCTCGCTCAACACCACGGTCACCGAGCCGGGCACGTGGCCCGTCGTCTGCTCCTCGAACGCGCTCGCCGCTTGGGCGATCTGCTCTGCCACGGTCTCCTCGGGCTTCTCCATCGGACCCCTCAGTGTGCTCGTTTCCTGCGTCCCACAAGACAGGCAAAGCCGACGTGGCGGAACACCCCAAGGCGTTCGACCACGTCGGCTTACTTGCTAACGAGCCTCCCAGCCGAGCCGGGCTGCTCTTTATCTAGTCATCCGACAACTTCAAATTCACTTCGGGTGGAACTGCTTTCGCGTTTCGGAACCCACGGGTCTGGCGAGCCTGCCTCTTACGCCGGCTCCAACATCAATTCCACTTCCGGGATTCCCGCCAGCAAGCCCTCCAAGGCAGGGCGCGACATTTGCGAGCTGTAATCCACGTGGAACGTACAACACGGGGAACCTCGCTCCTCGTCGAGTACCGCGCTGGTCTTGCCCACCAGAGAGTGGCCTAACCGGCCCATCAGCCACATCGCGTTGTAGCTGCCGTCGACACGCACCCGGCAGGCGTTGCCCAAAGGACGTAACCACACATGGAATCTCTTCATGGCTCTGCGACTTTCTCTCGGGTGTTCGCCGGCGTCGTGCGTCACCCAAGGCAAACAAAAAAGCCGACGTGGTCCCGCACCCTCAGGTAGTGGACCACGTCGGCTTACTCGTCGACGAACCCCCCGGCACGGCCGGGTTGCTCTCCATCTAGTCATCCGACAACTTGCTGGGAAAGCCGCGATCAACTGTGCCGCGACTCTCTCACCATTAGAATCCTAAGCCACTGGGCAGGAAATGCAATAGGACTATTTCCTCCCTTGCCCATTTGATATCATGGTTGCCTGCGGTCCCTCGGAAACCGCCTGGAAACAAAGTCCTTGCTAGGTAACGGCTTGTATCCTTCAGTATTGCGGCGGCAGTGTCCGTATCGCCAATCCCAGGATTGTGTGCCGCCCCCAAGATATCCCGGCCAGACACGTTCCCCATGCGGCGGTCCGCGGAGAGGTTCCTGGTGCCGGTTCCTGTTTCGCCGATCGATCGGGGCTTTCCCTTGGGTATTCCACGAGTCAAGGGTGTAGATGGTGGGGCATCGCCATGAGAACACTGGGAGAACTCGAAGCCGCGATTTGCGAAGGAGTGAGTCGCTTTGAGCAGGACTACATGGGCCGCGGTCCCAAGAACATCCACGCCCACCTGCTCGGCGATCTCCTCGTGGTCCGCCTTCAAGGCGTTTTGACCGCCGCGGAACAGCAACTGGTCAAGTCACTCCCGGCCGAGAAAGGGAGGGACTTGCTCAAGCAAGTTCGCACCCACCTCGTCGAAACGGCCCGCCCGGTCCTCGAAGCCATGGTCCAGGAGGTCATGGGCGTCGAAGTGCTGAGCCTCCACCATGACATCAGCACCGTCACCGCCGAGGAGGTCGTTCTCTTCACTTTGGTCGAGCAGCCTGATTTCCGCGAGGCCAAGAAGAAGTAGCCTTCCCCGGTAGCCAAGGACACGGCGCCCCCCGGCACGTCCCAAGCTGCGTCGGGTACGTGAAGGGCATTCACTCGACGGCCGTCGGCATCGGCCCGGACGCTTCCCACAGGATCATCCGAAAACGCGTCTTTCCCCGCGCGCGATGGCTGACTCACGGTGTGGCCCCTTCAGATCCACGCCTTGCGTATCAGCCACATCTTCACCCCCTGAGTGAGCAAGACGTAACAGAAGAGCGTCAACGCGAGCAGCGGCCAGTAGAGCAGCGGCAGCGGGGTGAAACCCAAGCCAGGGGCCGATGGGCGAGGAGGGCAGCCAAACGCCGATCGCCATGATGATCGCGGTCGTCACCATCAGCGGCCAACTGGCCCGGCTCTGGAGGAACGGGATGCGGTTGGTGCGGATGACGTGGATGATGAGCGTCTGCGTGAGCAGCGATTCGACGAACCAGCCGGTCTGGAAGAGGGACGCGTTGGCCGGGTCCCAGCCGTCGAAGACGTAGAGCATCATCAGGTACGTCGTGTAGTCGAAGATCGAACTGCACGGACCGATGAACAGGATGAAGCGGGCGATCTCGCCCATGTGCCAGGGGCGCGGCTTGGCGATCTGCTCGGGGTCGACGTCGTCGGCGGGATGGGGACCTGGGAGAAGTCGTAGAGCAGGTTGTTGGTCAGGATCTGGATGGGCGCCATCGGCAGGATACGGCACGAAGGCGCTGGCGCCCAGCACGCTGAACATGTTGCCGAAGTTGGAGCTGGCGCCCATGCGGACGTACTTGAGGATGTTGGCAAACACCTTGCGGCCTTCCAGCACGCCCTCTTCGAGCACCAGCAGGCTCTTTTCCAGGAGGATGATGTCGGCGGCCTCCTTGGCGATGTCGACGGCGCTGTCGACCGAGATGCCCACGTCGGCCGTGCGCAGGGCCGGGGAATCGTTGATGCCGTCGCCCAGGAATCCGACGACGTGCCCCTTGCTCTGCAACGCGCGGATGATCCGCTGCTTGTGGGCCGGCGAGAGCCGGGCAAAGAGCGTCGTCTTCTCGGCCGCCTCGGCCAGTTCGGCGTCGGACATGGCTTCCACCTGCCCGCCGAGCAGCACGTGCTCCGTCGGCAGCCCCACTTCCCGGCAGATCTTGCGGCTGACCAGTTCGTTGTCGCCGGTGAGGATCTTCACCGCGACCCCGTGGTTCTGCAGCGCCACGATGGCGGGCGCCGCGGTTTCCTTGGGCGGGTCGAGGAAGGCGACGTAGCCCTTGAGGACCAGTTCGCGCTCGTCGTCCTTCGAGTAGGCCGCCCGCCGCTCCATGTCCCGGTAGGCGATCGCCAGCACCCGGAACCCGTCCGCACTGAGCGCGTCGCACTCTTCCTTCAGTTCGGCGATCAAGAGCGGGTCGGTCGGATAGACCTTCCCCTCCAGCTCGAAGCGAGCTGCAGCGCTGGAACACGGCCTCCGTGGCGCCCTTGCAGATCAGGCGGTGGATGCCCTCCGGCGTCTCGACGACGACCGACATCAGCTTCCGCGAGAAATCGAAGGGGATCTCGTCGACCTTCTGGAACTCGGGCACCGAGAGCTTCTCGTGAATCTCCCGGAACTGGAGGATGGCCCGGTCCAGGACGTTCTTGAGCCCCGTCTGGAAGTGGCTGTTGAGGTAGGCCAGCACCAGGACCCCGTCATCCTCATGGCGGACGACGTCGCAATGCCGCTCCAGGATCACCCGGTCCAGCGTCAGCGTGCCCGTCTTGTCGGTGCAGAGCACGTCCATCGCGCCGAGGTTCTGGATCGAGTTCAGCCGCTTGACGATCACCTTCTTGCGCGACATGGCGATGGCGCCGCGCGACAGGCACACCGAGACGATCATCGGCAGCATTTCCGGCGTCAGGCCCACCGCCACGGCCAGCGCGAAGAAGAAGGCCTCGATCCAGTTGTGCTTCGTCAGGCCGTTGATGAGGAACACCAGCGGGACCATGACCAGCATGAAGCGGATCATCAGCCAGGTGAACCGCGCCACGCCCTTGTCGAAGCTCGTCTGCACCTGCTGGCCGACGATCGCCCGGGCCATGCCGCCCAGATACGTCCTGAATCCCGTCTCGACGATCACGCCCGGTGGCCGTGCCGCTTTCGACGCTGGTGCCGAGAAAGCAGATGTTCTTCAGTTCCAGCAACCGGCTTGGTGGCCGCTCGTCTTCTCGGCGTCGAACTTCTCGACGGGAAGCGACTCGCCGGTCAGGCTCGACTGGATGACGAACAGGTCCTTGCACGACACGACTGCGGAGGTCGGCCGGGATCATGTCGCCGGCCGCCAGGCTGGACCACGTCGCCGGGCACCAAGTTGGCCCAGCGGCAGTCTCGCGTGGCTGGCCGCTCGCGCACGACGGTGGCCGTGACGCTGATCATGGCCTTGAGCTTGCGCGGCGGCATCGTCGGCCCGCGCCTCCTGGACGAACCGCAGCACCACGCCCAGGACGACCATGATCAGCATGACGACGGCCGCCCGAAGGTCGCCCGTCAAGAACGAAACCGTGGCAAGCGCAAGCAAGAGGATGACGAGCGGATTGAGGAACGCCTTGCCGAGCAGTCTGATTTTCGTGTGGCGCGCCTCTTCCGTCACGACGTTGGCCCCGTGCCTCTCCAATCGCCGCGACGCCTCCTCCTCCGTCAGGCCGGACTCGCTCGTCCCGAGCCTCTCCATCACGGTGACCGGATCGGCGGACACCGCGTCCAGCAAAGCCGGCGATACCCCAATCTGGTTCGTGGACCCTCGGAGGATCGCCAGAATGTTCTTGGGCAACACGGCTGTTGGGAAAAGCGGCATGACTTGTCCCCGGCACGAGTGTGCTGACCTAACCGAGCGCAGACCCAGGAGGATAGTCTCTCTTCTTAAGAATGCAAGCCCCCGAGTCCGCATTGCAGCGACGTTGAACGTACAGCCTGCATGACGAAGGGCACGGGCCCCGGTGGAAATCCGCCGCTCCGGCGGCGCGTCGACCGGCCAATTCAACGCCGGAGTTGTTCAATCTCTCGCCACAAACCTTACTGGCTCTGATAAAACGGGGACTGGCTCCCGGCGATTCGCGCCAGACACCTTGAAGTTGCCTTGAGCGAGCGTGCCTGCCCCGTTTTGTCCTTTTAGGAAGCCCGCTGAGGTATGATCCAGCAGGAATTGTGCTTGGCCATGCCGATATGCGCGTAGTAGCTCTCGGCCTTCGGAGCCGCCAGCAGGATCAGCGTCGTATGGTGCCCCGCCGCCTCATGCGTCCGGCGGATCAACTCTCGGCCAATGCCACGGCGCTGCAGTGCCACGTCCACGGCAAGGTCCGACAGATAGGTGCAAAAACTGAAGTCGCTCATCGCCCGAGCTACCCCCACCAGCTTCCCGTCCACACGAGCCGTCAGAATCACGTCGGCGTTCTCGATCATTCCTTGGATGATCTCGGGATGGTCCACGGGGCGTCGTTCTGCCAAAGTGGACCGGCGAAGAACCTCGACGAATTCCTCGGGCGGCAGGTCCGGTTCGACGCGATACCGTACATCCATCGACGCGCTCCCAGCGAGTATTACCTGATCACGCCCGGTAGCTTCCCGGCCACCAGCGACCTATAGACAATCATGCTTCTGCCAGCCCGCTCGGCCCTCCGTATTCGCTTCGCGCCCCGCTCATGCCGTAAGCTCACCGCGCAGTACCGTGACGGCGCGACCGCCCAAGTACGCTCGATCTATAGGTACGGCAAATCATCGTCGAGTGCGGAAAGCTGCCGCCGACCAGACATTAGAACATTCCTCTGGGTTCGGACCAATGCCCTGCCCATTCCTCCGGGGCACATCTTGGGGCCCCGCGGAGTCTCCCTCGCCAAACCGCTTCGCCCTCGGTGTGCCGCCAGAGTGTCCATTCGGCGCCCGATGAGCCGTTTCCCTCCTTACAGGCTCGGACACAACGGGGACTGGCTGCCGGCGATTCGCGCCAGACGCCTTGGATTTGCCTTGAGCGAGGGTGCCGGTCCCCGTTTTGTCCTTCGCGCTCCAGGCAGTGAACGGTCACGACGCCGCGAAAATGATGACCCCAAAGAACATTGATTCGGCATTGGTTGACATATAAGGTTCTTACACGAGCAGGCAACCGTTTGCGGGCCGGCCGGGGGCTGGTCCATTTTTCGGCTGGAAGGCTCCGTCATCGCCACAGGCGCCTGACCGAAAACTCGGGACCTGTCCCCTGCGCTTCCCGGGCCGTGAACGGTTACCCCAGGCAGAAACAGCATGGCACTGGATCGAGAACTCAAGAAAAAACGGCCGTTCGACTCGCCCCAGCAGGAGGCGATCCTGAACGTCCTCCGCACCAACGATCAGTATCAGGTTCGCTTCGCCCGCCTTTTTCGGCCCTATGGGCTTACTCCGTCGCAGTACAACGTGCTCCGCATCCTGCGGGGCGAGGACCAACCGCTTCCGATCCTCGAGATCGCCTCCCGCACGATTACCGTCGTGCCCGGCATCACCGGACTGATCGACCGATTGGAGCAGGCGGGCTTCGTCAAGCGCGAGCGCTGCCGAGAAGACCGGCGTGTGATTCGCGTGGCCCTGACCGAAAAGGCCCAGAAGACCCTGGCGGAACTCGATAGGCCGCTGGCGGAACTCCACGGGCGGCTCATCGGCCGCCTCACCCAGGCGGAACTCAAGGAACTGATCCGGCTTCTGGAGAAGGCCCGAGCGAACTTGGCTGACGAAGACTAACTCCTTCCCTTTCGAGGTACGCCCCACAATGGCAACGATACGCGAAGAGAACTTGCATACCCAGAACGTCCGCGTGAGGCGGGCCACCGAGCGTGGCCATGCCAACTACGACTGGCTCGACACGTGGCACACGTTCTCCTTCAACACCTACTACGATCCAGCCCACATGGGTTTCCGCTCCCTTCGCGTCATGAACGAAGACCGGATCGCCCCAGGCAAAGGGTTTGCGATGCACGGCCACCGGGACATGGAAATCATCACCTACGTCCTTGAAGGGGCCTTGGAGCATCGCGACAGCCTCGGCACCGGCTCGGTGCTGCGGCCGGGTGAATTCCAGCGCATGACGGCGGGCACGGGAATTCGGCACAGCGAGTTCAATCCGTCTCCCACCGAACCCGTCCATCTCTACCAGATTTGGCTCCTCCCGAACGCGAAGGGCCTTCCCCCGAGCTACGAGCAGAAAGCGTTCGCTGAACACGGCAGACGCGGGCGCCTGCAATTGGTGGCCTCGCCCGATCGCTCAGGAAGGATCGCTCCTGATCCACCAGGACGCCCGAGTCTACCATTCGACACTAGACGCCGACTCAGGAGGTTCGCCATCCGTTGCAGCCGGGTCACCATGCGTTGGCTGCAAGTCCTGCGAGGATCGGTGGCCCTCAATGGCCTTGCCGTCGGGACCAGCGACGGCGTTGCCGTCAGCGGTGAGAACCATGTGGCGATTCGGGCCGCAGTCCCTTCCGAAGTTCTCTTGTTTGACTTGGCATGAGGCGAAAACGATGAATCCTGAGCAACCGTCTGCTGCCGACCCCCGTCTTTCCGCGGACAGCGCAGCCGTTCTTCTGATTGACCACCAGGCAGGTCTGCTATCGCTCGTCCAGGATTACAGTCCCGACGAGTTTCGCAACAACATTCTCGCCCTGGCCGACATCGCCAGACTCTACAAGCTCCCCACGATCCTTACAACCAGCTTCGAAACAGGGCCCAACGGGCCGATCATGCCCGAACTGAAGGAGATGTTCCCCGCCGCCCCCTATATCGCTCGTCCTGGTCAGATCAACGCCTGGGACAACGAGGATTTCGTCGAGGCCGTCCGGCAAACCGGCCGCAGACAACTCGTGATCGCTGGAGTCGTCACCGATGTCTGCGTGGCGTTTCCCGCGCTGTCCGCCCTCCAGGCGGGTTATCAAGTCTTCGTGGTCGCGGATGCATCGGGCACGTTCAATGAATCGGTGCGCGACGCTGCCTTGATGCGCATGGCTCACGCCGGCGCGGTCATGACCAACTGGTTTGCGGTCGCCTGCGAGTTGCAGCGCGACTGGCGGAACAATGCCGAAGGTTTGGCCAACCTCTTGGCCAACCACCTCCCCGCCTACAAGAACCTGATTACCAGCTACCAGGCCCTCTCCGGGAAATGACGCACCAATCCGATGCGGAAAGGAGAACGTTCATGAAACACTTGCTCTACTGCGACACCGTGGGCCGACTGGGTTCGGTCGGCTTTCTCGTGCTTCGGCTGGTCATGGGCGTGGCATTTGTACTGCACGGCTGGACTAAGAACCTATCCCAGAACTACCGCTGGAACGCTGTGCGGCCGGGAAATCACAGCACCTCCCAAGGTTCTGGGACCGGCTCAAGATCCAGAACCCCTTCGGTTGGATGCCCCCCGAAGCGTCCATGCCCGGGATTCTCCAGGCTCTGGCGGCACTCTCCGAGTTCGGCGGGGGAATGGCCTTGATCCTCGGGCTTCTCACCCGGCTTGCTTCCCTGGGGATTGCATCCGTCATGGTCGTGGCACTCGGCATGGTCCACTTGCCGCACGGAGACCCTTTCGTGAGCCAGACAGGTGGGCCGTCCTGTGAACTGGCCGCCGTCTACCTTGCCTGCGCCGTCCTGTTCCTGCTCTTGGGACCGGGACGATTCTCCCTCGATGCCCTCCTGTTCGGCAATCCTCTGGAAACGAAGCCGCACCGCTCAGCGAACGACGAAGCCAATGCCCTTAACCAACCCACAAGCAAGAGGACCGAGAAATGACCACGCACAAGCAAGCGACTCCCGACCACCCCATTCACGAACTGATCGCAAGCAGCTGGAGCCCCTACGCCTTCGCCGACCGGCCCGTGTCGGACGACGACCTCCGCTCGCTGTTCGAGGCCGCTCGCTGGGCGGCGTCTTCCTACAACGAACAGCCGTGGAGCTACATCGTGGCGACCAAGGCGAACACGGCAGAGTTCGAGCGACTGCTCTCCTGCCTCGTCGAGGGAAATCAGCCGTGGGCCAAGGCGGCCCCGGTCCTGGCTCTCGGCTGCACCAGCCTGAAGTTCGTCCGCAACGACAAACCCAATGCCGCCGCCGATCCACGATCTCGGCCTTGCCAGCGCCACCCTGACCCTGGAGGCGACGGCCCGTGGATTGTTCGTCCACCAGATGATCGGCATTCTGCCCGACAAGGCTCGTGAACTGTACCGTGTTCCCGAGGGGGTGCAGCCCTTGACCGGCTTGGCGATTGGCTACGCCGCCGACCCGAACACCCTGCCCGAGGTGTACCGACAACGTGACCTTGCTCCCCGGCAGCGAAAGCCTCTCGCCGAGTTCGTCTTCAGCGGCCAGTGGGGCACCGCATCCCACCTCGTCGAATAGACCCCCAATCGTCCCACGACATCGCAAACCCCTTGGGACCAACCTCGATCCACCGTCGCCTCATCCATGATCCGCTTGGGACTGTGCTGCACGTTTCGTGACGAGCCGATCAAGTTCCGGACGCTCACCGCTACCGCGCTCAAAAAGCTGCCCCGTCCAAAACAGTTGGCCCGCATCGCCGAGGTGTGCCAGCAGAACTCCCAAGCCTTGTTGGATGCCTTGCGGTATTGCACCGAGCACGGCATCGGATCCTTCCGCATCAACAGCCAGATCCTCCCTCTCAAGACCCATCCCCAAGTTGGGTATTCCATTGCCGATCTGCCCGCCGGACCACGGGTTGCCGAACAGTTCGTCCGCTGCGGGGATTTCGCCCGTTCTCATGGTTTGCGCACGAGTTTCCACCCCGACCAGTTCGTCGTACTCAACTCCTCCAGGCCCGAAGTCGTCGCCTCGTCGATCCGGGAACTCCAGTACCAAGCGGAAGTGGCCGAGTGGGTCGGGGCCGATGTGATCAATATCCATTGCGGGGGCGCTTACGGCGACAAGAGGACTGCCCTCGGTGTATTCCAGAAGAACGTCGATCTTCTCTCCGATCCGGTTCGCAGCCGGCTGACCATTGAGAACGACGACACGCTCTACACACCGGCCGATCTAGTCCCCCTCTCGAAAAGCGCCGGCCTCCCCCTCGTCTACGATGTTCACCATCACCGCTGCAACCCTGATGCAATGACCGTCGAACAAGCCACCCAAGAGGCCGCCAAGACATGGAACCGCGAACCACTGGTCCACATCTCCAGCCCCTTGGCCGGGTGGACGAGCCCAAGGCCAAGACTGCACGCCGACTACATCTGCGTTCGGGACTTCCCTACCTCGTGGCTCGGTAGAACCGCCACGGTGGATGTGGAGGCAAAGGCCAAAGAGCTTGCCGTCGAGCGACTGAAGCGGTGGCTCTCGCGAGTGGAAGCCAAGGCGAAAGCTCGCTCCCTCTGATGTCACTCAGAACCTATCCCGGAACCGCCACGGCAGTCCTCCGCGGCCGGAGAATGCAGGAGCGGCACGCGGTTCCGGGATCGGCTCTTGGATCCCACACCGCTTCGCTAGGTCCAAGCAACCTCTTCTGCATCTTGCGCGGGGGCCGAAATCGGCATTCTCCGCCCGTCGATAGCCTGGGACCCGAGGGCCCACGCTTCGCTCAGGCTACGCCGATCCCACCTTTCGACCTCTCCAAGTGCCAGAGTTGCGAGTGGTGAAAGGGGTGCTACCGAGGATGCGGCTGCAATTGCCAGATCGGAGGGGGAAGATTTCTGCACGGGGCGTCAACGACCCGGATCGGAAAGCCGGCAGTTTTCTCCCTTGACTTCTCCGGCCCTGCCGCAAGAATGCAATTAGACAAGGCCCGTCCTTAACAGGTGGCCGGGAAACCGGCCAAAAACTGGTAGCAGGATGGGCCTTGCCGTTTCTTGTGGCCCCACACGCTCGAAAAGTAGTCTCGGCAGTCATGCTCGGGCTGCGTTTCGCCCCGTTCCCCTCGGCCATCGCAGTAATCCCCCCGGCTCACTTCTCCATCTCCAACACCTCCCTTGCCTTGAGAAGCTCCTGCTTGCGATCCTCGCTCAGGGCGGCGTAACTCCACTTGAGCCTTCCGAGCGTAAGGTGGATGATCTCCGCCACCGCCAATCGGGTAAACCACTTGCGGTCGGCCGGGATGATATACCAGGGAGCCCACTCGGTGCTTGTGTGGTTGAAGAGATCCTCGTAGGCGTCCATGTACTGGTCCCACAAGGCTCGCTCCTTCACGTCGGCGGCAGAGAACTTCCAGCTCTTCTCCGGGCGCTCGATCCGCTCCAGAAAACGTTTCTTCTGCTCGGCCTTCGACACGTTGAGGAAAAACTTGAGCACCACAATCCCGTTGTCCACCAGGTGCTTCTCGAAGTGGTTCACGGCCTCGAAGCGGCGTTTCCAAATGTCCTTGCCTCGCGCCTCGGGGGGCAGGTGTTGCGATTCCAGGAACTCAGGGTGAACCCGGACCACCAGAAGTTCCTCGTAATAGGAGCGATTGAAAATCCCGATGCGCCCTCGCTCTGGCAATCGCGTGACGCAGCGCCAGAGGTAGTCGTGGTCGAGTTCCTCACTCGAAGGGGCCTTGAAACTACGCACGTCGCATCCCTGAGGGTTCAGCCCCGACATCACGTGTTTGATCGTGCTGTCCTTGCCCGCCGCATCCATCGCCTGGAAGACGACCAAGAGGGCATAGGTGTGCTGGGCGTAGAGCTTGCCCTGCTGCTCGGCCAGACGTTCGACGCCTTCTTGCAACTTCTTGGCGGCATCTTGCTTGCTTACGTAGTCGGCCTTGTACCCCGGATCATAATCCTTCGTGAGTGAAATTCTCGTGCCAGGCGGAACCAAGAACGGCCGAACGAATTCCTCTTCCTTCATGGCAGTTGCCTTCTTCGGGATGCTTGCCCGATGCAATACAGGTGCGAATCGGTCCGATAAATCAATTCGTCTCCCGAGATCGCCGGCGAGGCCGTGATCCGCTCGCCCAACTCGTTCCTTGCCAGCAGCTTGAACTCACTCCCCGCCTGCACGACAAACGTGGTCCCGTCGTTGTTGCTCGCATAGATGCGTCCGTCGCTGGCAATCGGCGAGGAGTTGCAGTCGCCGCCGAGCCGTTGGCGGTACTTTTCCTCGCCCGTTTTCCCCTCGAGGCAAACCAACACCCCGTTGTCCATCAGGGCATACAAGAGCCCACGGTAGTAAAGCAGCGATGGCTCTTGGGGTCCCGGTTTCTCGCTGATCCACACGGGGATCGGCGGCTTTCCATCGCCCGTGAGCCGAATGGCGTGAATCGGGCTCTGCCGCCACAATTGCAGAAACACCATGCCGTCCCCATACACCGGACTGACGATGATCTCGCCATTGAACGGCCCTTCCCCTTCGCCGTATCGCCACAACTCGGCGTGCGTGCGGGCATCGAAGGCCGTAAGACGATTCTTCCCGGGCACGAGGAGTCGCTCTGCCCATGATGCACGACCAGGAGTGGAGTCGCATGGGCGGTGCCGATGGGGCGATCCTTCTTCCAGGCGATCTCGCCCGTCTTCTTGTCCAGTCCGATCAGGTAGCACGGCCCCGTGTGATGGTCCCAGGGAAACAGAACCGAATCCTCAAGCACCAAAGGGCTCAGGGCGTATCCCCAAGCCATCTTCGGATCGCCGAACGTCGGCAGGTAGCGCGTAACCCAAACCAGCTTGCCGTCATGGGAGTAGCGGGCGATGTCCGCATTGCCAAAGGCCACGTAGACCGCATCCTCCGTGACCGCCGGGGTGTTGACGGCCAGGTTGGATTTCTTGTGGGTCCGCTGGTCCACGCCAAAGCCGAAGTCATGTCGCCAAAGCTCCTTGCCGCTCTCCCGGTCGAAGCAGAGCGTCAGCAGCGCTTTCTTGCCGCCCTCCTCATGCTGGGAAGTGACGAACACTCGGCCCCCGTAGACCACCGGCGAACTGGTGCCCCATCCCGGCAGTTGGACCGACCAGCGGACGTTCTCCGTCTGACTCCATCGGATCGGCAAGATTTCTCCCGTCGGCCACGCTGTTTGCGTTCGGTCCTCTCC
The DNA here is from genome assembly GCA_963736495.1 of Pirellulales bacterium. Lineage (GTDB taxonomy): Bacteria > Planctomycetota > Planctomycetia > Pirellulales > Thermoguttaceae > CAVTPL01. The sequence continues at coordinate 1,416,992 of CAVTPL010000007.1, forward strand.
AGCAAGGCCAGTCGTTGCCGGCGGCAGAAGTTTTCTCACGAAGGGCGCCGCGAATCGGCCGATCCTCGGCGCAAACCATTCCTGCCCACAAGCCCAGAAGACTCAGAGCGACGAAGATTCCGGAGCGAACCATGGTGGGCATCGGGGTGATCCGTTCCCATACGAGGCAGGGGCAACCAGCGCCCCACCACGATACCCATGCCAGCACCATTTGTCCATGACGTGCTGGGGGGTAGCCCTGGCCGTAACCGTTCACAGGCCGGCCGGAGACTGGTCCATTTGTCGGCCGCAATGCGCCGTCATCGCAGCAGGCACCCGACCGAAAACATCGACCCGCCCCCTTCGCTTCCCCCCGCCGTGAACGGCGGCGATCTCGCCCATGTGCGCGTCGTGTCCCGGCGCGGGCGAATCAACCGGAAAGCGATTCACTTCCGCGCGCGATCCGCTTCCTCGTTGCCGGGCGCACAGCGGTAGAACTGCCGATTCACGGGCCAGCAGAACTGCGGAAATGGCTTTCCGGCAATAGTCGTCCGCGCACCAGGACATGCGAAGACACGGGAGGCAAGGCAGCGGCTTTCGACAGTAGTCGTTCGCCGAGGTCAATTGCGGCGGGCACGGAACGCAAGGAAACGGCTTGCGGCAATAGTCGTCGGGACAGCAGCAGGGGATCGTGGCACAACGCGTGCATCGCAGGTCGCGGCCCAGCGATCCCGAGCACAGCTCGGCGGCGGCCGAGCATTCCGCGAGGCATAGAAGAGACAGCACTCCCAGACACCAGATCAATCGACTCATGGCACGGGCTCACGAATTGCTGAAGGAGTTCGCTTCCCTGAAGGGCGGCCCAGGGAATCAAGGCTGCTTGGCAGGCGGAGGCAAGGCGCTGGGAACGGCCGGCGCCGGCGAACCAGCGGCCTCCGCGGGCTGCTCGGCCGCCGCGAACGGCTGAGGTCCGGCATTGCCCAGGCGGATTTGCCAGCCGCCGCCCAAGGCCCTGTAGAGCTGAATCAGGTTCTGGGCGACCGAGCCCTGCGCAACGGCCAACTGGTCCTGTTGCTGGGTCAGGAATTGCTGGACGTTGAACACCCGGTTGAAGTCGACGGTTCCCTCGCGGTACTGCGACAAGACCAGTTCCACCGATTCGCGGGCGGCGTCCGCGCTTTGCGCGAGCGACTGGACCTGCTGCTGCGACTTGAGGAAGCTCGACCATGGCGTTCTCGGCCTCGGCGTTGGCCTGCAGCACGATGTTCTGGTACTGCACCGCCAGTTGCTGAAAGCGAGCTTCCTGAACGCGGATGTTGTTGACCAGCCGTCCGTAGTTGAGGATGTTCCAACGGAACGACGGGACCGACGCTGCCGGCCAACGGAGTCCGCGTCGAACAGGTCCTCGAACTTCGTGGCATCGAGGAAGATCGTGCCGTTGATCGAGAAGTGGGGATACAACTCGGAGGTGGCGATGCCGATCAGCGCGCTCTGGGCGGCAACCTCCCGCTCCGCCCGGCGAACATCCGGACGACGCCGGAGGAGTTCGGCCGGAATGCCGACGGCCACCTGGGCGGGAGCCGTCGGGAATGCCGCGATGCCCGGCCAGCATCTCATCCAGGCTCTGCGGCGGCATGCCCAGGAGAATGCACAGTTGATTGACGGCTTGTCTCCGCGCGGACTCCAGACGGAGGAATGCTGGCCTCGGTCTGGGCGACGTTCGGACAGGGCTTGGGTCACGTCGAGCCGCGTCGTGGCGCCGTTGCGGAGGCGATCTTCGGCAAGACGCAAGCTGCCCCGCTGGATCTCGACGTTCTGTCTGGGCATAGGCCAGCCGTTGTTCGGCAATCCGCACATTCGTGTAGCTCTGGGCCACGTCGGAGAGGAGAAGCACCAAGACGTCGTCGTAGTTCTCCACCGAAGCGTCCAGATTCGCGTCCGCCGCCTCAATGGCCCGCCGAAATCGGCCCCAGAAATCGAGTTCCCAGGCAAGGCTGGCTCCCAGCGTCCACTCGCCGAAGAACCGGTCGGGAACGCCTCGCCGCTGGGGCCGTTCTTGCTCAGTCCGATGCGGGTGTAGTCGCCGAATGCCTGCTGCGCCTGCGGGAACAGTTCGCCGGCGGCAATCGCCCGCTGGGCGCGGGCTTCCAGGATCCGCAGTCCGGCGACGCGCAAGCGTCAGGTTCTGCTGGTAGGCCGAAGCGACCAGAGAATCGAGAACGGGGTCATTGAAGGTTCGCCACCAGGCCGCGTCGTGGATCGCTCCGGTGTTGAGGGCGGGATCCGTCGCGTCGATCCATTGGTCGGCCACCGGCGCCGCCGGCCGGCAGTAGTTCGGACCGACTTTGAAGCCGTTGGCAACGTACTCGCGCCATCCCGTGCATCCCGTGGAGAACGCTAGGAGAAGAAACGCCAGGAAAAGAACCGTCAGATACAACCGCGACCGGCAGCCGCGCACACGTGCGCTCGAGTCGCGGGCGAAAAAGGCGATCCTCTCCCAGATGCGCTTCGAGGAATTCGCATGGCATCCCCCCTGAACAGCCGATAGAATCCATCCTCTTGCTACAATCGTCGTTTCGCCTCCAGGACGTACAAACCCACCCTCTCAGGCCATAAGGTTTGCGTAATCGTCTCGACCATGACCGGCGGAGGGGGGCGAGAAGGGACCGCTCGGCAGACCCGCCACACACGCTCGGGGCGCCTCGACCACGGACCTCGCCGGCCAGCATCCCGCGGGGTAACCGTTCACAGAGCAAACTCGTAGAAACGGCGGCTCGCCGTTTCCAAGTGCTTGCCCATTACCGAACAGCGCGTGGGAAACGCAGCCGCTCAGCTTGGCTATCCCGGGGTGTGAACGCTTACCCCTCGGGCGTTCGCGGGTCCGAAAAGGCGCAGAAAAGCGAGAAGCAAGGGCCGCCGGGCACCTTGCTTTCTCCCACCGTCCGAAGCTGCCTCAATGACCTACGGAAGCTGCTCGGTGACCACTGCCTGTTTCGAGGATTTGCCGAACAGCCGGTAGATCAGCACGTAGAACAGCGGCGCGAACAGCGTCACCAGGAACGTGGAGGTGACCACGCCGCCCAGCACGCCGATGCCGATCGCGTTTTGCGCTCCGGCCCCCGCCCCGCTGGCGATCGCCAGCGGCAGCACGCCGAAGCCGAACGCCAGCGAGGTCATGACGATCGGGCGAAGCCTCAGCTTCGCGGCCTCCAGCGTCGCCGGGATCAGGTCCATCCCTTCTTCCACCCGGTTCTTGGCGAACTGCACGATGAGGATGGCGTTCTTGGTGGTCAATCCCAGCGTGGTCAACATGCCGATCTGGAAGTAGACGTCGTTGGGCAATCCCATCATGCTCGAACCGATCACGCCGCCGATCGCCCCCAGGGGCAACGCCAGCAGGATCGAGATCGGGACGGGCCAGCTCTCGTAGAGCGCGGCCAGGCAGAGGAAGATGACCAGCACCGAGAACGCGTAGAGCATGCCCGTCTGGGAACTGGCCATCCGTTCCTGGTAGGAGAGTCCGGTCCAGTCGAAGCCGATCCCTTGGGGAAGTTTGCGACGCAAGTTCTTCCATCGCCTGCATCGCCTCGCCGGAGCTTCTGCCCGGCGCCGCCTCGCCCTGGATGTTGATGGAGGGGAAGGCGTTGAAGCGTTCGAGCTTCGGCGAACCCGTGGTCCAGTGGCCCGTCGCAAAGGAGGTGAAGGGAACCATTTTCCCGGCCGTGTTGCGGACGTAGAGCTTCTCGATGTCCTTCGGGAGCATGCGGAACGGCGCATCGGCCTGGACGTAGACGCGCTTGACGCGTCCGCCCTGGATGAAGTCGTTGACATAGGCGCTGCCGAACGCCGCGCTGACCGTGTCGTGGATGGCGGTGATGGGCAGCCCCTGCGCGCCGGCCTTCTCCCAGTCGACGTCGAGCCGGTATTCGGGCACGTCTTCCATGCCGTTGGGCCGGACTTTCGCCAGCCGCGGATCCTGCGCCGCCATGCCCAGCAACTGGTTGCGGGCCGCCATCAAGGCGTCGTGGCCCAAGCCGCCGCGGTCCTGCAACTGGAAGTCGAATCCCTTGGCCGTGCCCAGTTCGAGGACCGCCGGCGGCGCGAAGGCGAAGACCATCGCCTCGCGGAACTGCGAGAACGTGCCCATGGCCGTTCCGGCCACGGCCGCCGGCCTTCAGCTCGGGCCGGTTGCGGAGCTCCCAGTCCCGCAGCTTCACGAACGCCATGCCCATGTTCTGGCCTCGGCCCGCGAAGCTGAAGCCGGAGATCACCATGCACGATTCGACGGCGTCCTTCTGATCGATCAGAAAATGGTCCCGGACCTTGTTCATGACCTCTTGGGTCATGTCCAGCGTCGCATTGGCGGGCAGGATGGCCTGAACCATCAGAATGCCCTGGTCCTCGTCGGGCAGGTAGGCCGTGGGCATCCGGCGGAAAAGGAACACGAAGCCCGCCACGATCAGGCCGAAGATGACCAGGTAACGAACGGTGTGGGTCAGGACGCGGTCGACCTGCTTCACATACAGGTCGCGAGCTCCAGAAGAACATGCGATCGAACCAGCGGAAGAACGGACGCAGGAACCACACGCCGCCTTCGGCCGGCTCATGCCCTTTGGGCACCGGCTTGAGCAGCGACGCGCACAGCACCGGCGTCAGGATCAACGCCACCAACACCGACAGCATCATCGAGGCGATGATCGTCACCGAGAACTGGCGGTAGATGACGCCCGTCGAGCCGCCCATGAACGCCATCGGACCGAACACCGCCGAGAGCACCAGGCCGATGCCGATCAGGGCGCTGGTGATCTGGTCCATCGACTTGGCGCGTGGCTTCGCGCGGCGAAAGCCCCTCCTCGCTCATGATCCGTTCGACGTTTTCCACCACCACGATGGCGTCGTCGACCAACAGGCCGATGGCCAGCACCATGGCGAACATCGTCAGCATGTTGATGGAGAACCCGAACAGCCCCAGAACGGCGAAGGTGCCCAGGAGGACCACCGGCACCGCGATGGTCGGGAATCAGCGTGGCCCGCATGTTCCCCATGAACAGGTACATGACCAGGAAGACCAGCACGATGGCCTCGAACAGGGTCCTGACCACGTCGTCGATGGCCACTTTCACGAAGGGCGTCGTCTCGTAGGGATAAACGACCTTCATTCCCGGCGGGAAATAGCGGCTCAGCTCCTCCATCTTCGCCTTGACGGCGTCGGCCGTGTCCAGCGCATTGGCGCCGGGCGCCTGCCGGATGGCCAGCACGGCGCTCGGTTTGCCGTTGTAGAAGCTGTCGATGTCGTAGAATTCGGTCCCCAGTTCGGTCCGGCCCACATCCTTGATCCGCACGACCGAGCCGTCCGGATTGGTGCGGACGGGAATGGCGGCGAACTCCTCGGGCGTCTTCAGCAGGTTCTGGACGATGATCGAGGCGTTCAGCCGCTGGCCCTTCGACGGCCGGCATGCCGCCGAACTGGCCGGCGGAGACCTCCACGTTGTACGCCCGCAGCGCCGCGACCACATCCGCCACGGTCAGGCCGTAGTCGGTCAGCTTCTCGGGGTTGAGCCAGACGCGCATGGCGTATTGCGAGCCGAAGGTCTCCACCTCGCCCACGCCGGGCACGCGCGCCAGCACCTTTTCGACGTTGGAGACGGCATAGTCGCGCAGGTCGTTGCCGTCCATGCTGCCGTCTTCCGAGATCAGGCCCACGATGCATCAGGTAGTTTCGCGTGGACTTGCTGACCTTGACGCCCTGGCGCTGGATGACTTCCGGCAGGCTCGCCATGGCCAGCTGCAGCTTGTTCTGCACCTGGGACCAGGCCAGGTCCGGATCGGTCCCCGGCGCGAAGGTCAATTCGATGCGGGACGCGCCGGAGGAACTGCTGTTGGCCGACAGGTACAGCATCTTGTCGAAGCCGGTCATCTTCTGCTCGATGATCTGCGTCACGCTGTCTTCGACCGTCTTCGCCGAGGCCCCGGGATAGAAGGAGTCGATGGCGATCGACGGCGGGGCGATCGGCGGATACTGCGAGATGGGCAGATTGTAGATCGCCAGCCCGCCCACCACCATCATGATGATGGCGATCACCCAGGCAAAAACCGGACGGTCGAGAAAGAATCTCGATAACACCGCGCGTCTCCGTCATTTCGATGTGTGTGGCCGCCTGGGCGTTTGCTCTCAGGCTTCGCGGCGTTGCGTCCGGCTCGGCTTCGAACGGGACCGCCTTGACGGCCGCTCCGGGGCGCGACTTTCTGCATGCCCTCGACGATCACGCGGTCGCCCTGGGCAAGGCCCGAGGAGACGAGCCATTGGTCGCCCAAGGCGCGATCGGTCGCGAGCTCGCGCTGTTGGACTTTCCCTTCGGCGTCCACGATCAACGCGATAGGGATTGCCCTTGGGATCGCGCGAGACGGCCTGCTGGGGAACGAGAATCGCCTGCTCGTTGACGCCTTCGTCGATCATCGCCCGGACGAACATGCCGGGCAGGAGAATGCGCGTCGGGATTGGGAACGACGATCCGCAAGATGACCGACCCGGTCGTCGGGTCCACCGTCACGTCGCGAAACTTGAGCGACCCTTCCTGCGGATACGCCGTGCCGTCTTCCAGGACGATCTTGACCCTGTCGGTTCCGTTCTCCTTGAGGCGGCCGTTCGCCAGGCTGCGCTTCAATCGATTCAGTTCCACGGTGGATTGAGGCACGTCCACGTAGATCGGGTCGAGTTGCTGAATGGTGGCCAGGGCCACCGGCTGATACGCCGTGACGATGGCGCCTTCGGTCACGTTGGACCGGCCGATGCGGCCGGAAATGGGGGCGGTGATCTTGGTGTAACCCAGATTGATCCGGGCCGTCTCCAGCGCCGCTTCCGCCTGTTTGATGGCCGCCTCGGCCGCCTCCACCGCTTCCCGGTCGCTCTCCACCTGCGCCTCGGCGGCCCGCAGCGCGGCGTCGGCCACGTCGACGTCGGTCACGGCCTGGTCGCGCTGCATGGCGGAGACGGCACTGCGTCTTGACCAGGTTCTCGTACCGCTGGCGGTTCGTCTTGGCGAGCGTCAGGATCGCCTGATGCCGCTTGAGGCCGGCGATGCTCGCGGCCAACGCGGCCCGCGCCCGGTCGGCCGCCTTCTGCGCGGCGGCGAGGTTCGCCGTGGCGTTGTCCAACGCCGCTTGATAGGGAGCCGGATCGATCTGATAGAGAACCTGGCCGGCCTTCACGTCGGAACCTTCCGTGAAGAGCCGCTTCTGGATCAGGCCGTTGACCTGCGGCCTGATCTCCGCGACGAGGTAGCCGGAGGTCCGGCCCGGCAACTCCGAGGTCAGCACCACCTGCTGAGGCTGGACCGTCACCACGGCCACTTCCGGGACAGGGGGCGGCGGAGGCTGCCTGCTGGCGGTTGCAGCCCGCCAAACAAGGGCTCGCCAGCAGGGCCGCCGCAACCAACGGTTTCCATGTACGCCGATTCATCGTTATACTCCAATGCTCGAATGTCACTTCTGCCACGGTCTCGAGCCGTCAACCGACGTCGCGCCCTTCTCGGTCGCAATCCCGTTCAGGAACGTGCCCATAATCAAGCGGTGGACGTTCTCCCGCTGGCTCGCGTCCTTCGAGTTCGGGCTGGCTGTCGAACACTCCCTTGCAGAGGCCAAGGTACATGTTGGCGAGCATGAGCGGATCCGCAGGGCGGAAGACACCTTCCGCAATGCCTTGGCGGAAGATCTCCGCCAGCCGCTGACTCGCGGCCTCGCGAGTGCGCCGTTCCGACGACTGGAGAAGCCCGTGCGCCGTGTCATCCTCAAAGAGCAGCTTGAACACCTGCGCGTGCTTGGCGACGTGTTCGAGCAACGTGCGAAGGTGCGTCTGCCAGCTTCTCGATCGCCGGCTGCTCCGTCGCCACGATCTCGTCCAGGTCCTGGAAGATGGGATCGATCATCTTCGCGTAGACGAACTCCAGCAGATCCCGCTTGCTGCGGAAGTAGCGGTACAGGCTCCCCTTGGCCACGCCTGCCGCCAAGGCCACCCGGTCCATCGTCATCCCGTCCACGCCATGCTCGCTCAGGACGGCGACCGTCGCCTCGAAAAGCGCCTCCTTCATCATCTCGTCGAGGGCTTGTTTCCGAATCGCGGTGAGTCTAGGCACACGCACCTCCTTTCGAACTGGACAAAGACATTTTATCGACTGGCAGAGTCATTTATCAATACCCATTGTGGTTTTGAAGTGCCTGCTCGGTCATCTTCCACCCGTAAGAGCGTAAAACAGCCTGATTTATACCGCTAACAGACGCTATTGCATCCACCCATATGGTGCAGCATTGGCCAATATGCCTGTGACTTGACCCCTCACACCGCTACTCACCCATGGGTCTTGTTTTCGATAATGACCCATAGGTCATTATACGATACTATCTAGTATTGCATTCAGACCACAAAGTTTTACAATGAAAGCCAAACGCGAGTCGATACCTGTCGCCTTTCGTTTCCCGGCCCGCCGTAGCCAACCATTGACAGTGCTCACGCCAAGAGCCGCCCGGCGACACTACGCGTGGAGGTCGAAACAGGAGATAAGCCGTGCCTTACACAACTCGGTGGTCCGCCGCTTGTTGTGTCCTGTTCCTGCAAGCGACGCTGGCAGCCCAAGATCTGGGCCCCCAAAGCCTGCTCTCACAAGACGAGTCTGCCATCCGCCGACCGGGCGTCGTTGGCGAATTCGCCGATCCACTGGCTTCATCGGCCCCCTCAGACCGTGAGGGGCCACGGGATGACGCGAGCGAACTCGACCCGTGGTCCTTCCGACTCTTGCCCGATGGGCTGATCTATCGCTCGTACCTTGCCGGAGGGAAGGAACCGCGATTCGCCAGCCAGTGGGTCTACGAGCGCGACCAGGGATGGCTCTGGGACCTGACCGCGGGCGGCGCGTCGGCCTGATCCGCTACGGAACTTCCGATACCGATAAGCCGGAGGGGGTCCAACTCGACCTGGAAGGCGCCGCCTTTCCGCGATTGACCCTCGACAGCCAGCGCGATCTGGTGTCGGCCGACTTCCGCTGTGGGATTCCGCTGACGTATCGAACCGGGCCGTGGGAAGCCAAGTTCGCCTATTATCACCTCAGTTCGCACCTGGGCGACGAGTTCATGCTCAAACACCCGGCGCTCTCGCGAATCAACTACTCGCGCGACGCGCTCGTGCTGGGCATGGCGTGGTGGCTGCGCGACGACATCCGCCTTTACGCGGAAGCCGGATGGGCCTTCTTCGCGGACGAGGGCAGCGACCCCTGGGAGTTTCAGTTCGGCATCGACTGCAGCCCCACCCGTCCCACCGGTTCCCGCGGGGCGCCGTTTCTCTCCGTCAACAGCCGCGTGCGACAAGAGGTCGATTTCGGCGGCAACGTGACGGTGCAGGTGGGTTGGCAGTGGCGCAGCGAAACCGGCCGGCTCGTTCGCACCGGCCTCCATTACTCGAACGGGAAAAGCGACCAGTATCAATTCGTCCAGGAGCACGAAGAACTCGTGGGACTCGGTCTCTGGTACGATTTCTGATCCGACCTCACTGCCGGTGCCCAATCATTCTGCACCGCGGAAGCAACGCTGTCGTGAGAACATGCCATGAGAGTCGCGGTCGGTTGCGATCATCGCGGGTGTGCGGTTCGTTCCCATACCGCCAAGGTGCTCCGGGAACTCGGCCATTCGGTCCTTCTCATCGGATCATCCGCGGGTGAATCCGAGGATTACCCGGATGTCGCGTTCCAGGCCGCGGCTATGGTCAGTCGAGGCGACGCGGACTGTGCCGTGCTGCTCGCCGCGTCAGGAATGGGAATGTGCATCGCCGCGAACAAGTTCCCCGGCATACGCGCAGCAGTATGCGTCGATGACTGGATGGCCGCCGTGAGCCGGCGATCCTTTGACGCCAACGTCCTTTGCCTGTCGGCCGAGATGCTCGGAAATGGCCAGATTGCGAGCATGCTCGGCGTTTGGATGGCCACGAGATTTGAGGGGGGCCAACACTTGCGAAGGATCGAGAAAATCCTGGCGGCCGAGAGAGCGCTTTTCACTCGCGCTGCCCAAGTGTAGTGCTCTCGGCACAAACGCAATGCGCCAGGCGTATTGCGAACCGTTCGCAGGCTAGCGCCGATCCGAAGACCTTTTCCCCGACACCGTTGCCTGGATCGCGGGATACGGACGACCGGCAATCAGGCGTTGTCCGTCGGAGAATCCCTCGGGCCGTCCGGCCAGCCGCTCGACCAGCCGGCTGCGCCACCGCTCCAACAGGAGGCGGCTTTCCGGGACCTTGGCGAGATCGCGCTCTTCGCGAGGATCCTGGTCCAGATCAAACAGGTGCTCGCCTCCGTCCGTGGGACGCCAGACATACTTCATCCGACCGTCGGTGAGCGCATGGAAGGCTTGGTTCTTGCTATAGCAGGGGGCGTGCTCGAAGTGCAGCCAGGGACGAAGTTCGCGGTCTTCTCCGCGTAGCACGGGCCGCAGGCTCACTCCGTCAACCCGCGGGCTTTCCGCTCCCGCAAACTCGACCAGGGTCGGCAAAAGATCCTCAAGACAAACCGGCTGACTCGACCGCAAGCCGGAGCGGAATCCAAGCTGCGGCGAACCCGCGACCACGAAGGGTATGTGGGCCGAGCCTTCGAAGGGCTCGCACTTGCGGAAATACCCGTGATCGCCGAGCATCTCGCCGTGATCGCTCGTTACGACAATCAACCAAGGCCTGCCTGCCTTCTCGCTCCGCGCCGTGAAGTCGGCGATGAGCGGGACAAGCTCCGCGTCCAGGTGCTCGATCAAACCGAAATATCCGGCCTGCGCGCGGCGAAGCGTTTCTCCTTCCAAGAGAACCCGATGGCCGCCTTCGGCACCGCGAGGCGTAAGTGCCTTCCAGTCGACCCAGTCGCCGCGAGCAATTGCGGGCAAGGGCTTTTGCAAATACGCGTCGAAGTACTTCTGCGGTGGAAACAGCGGCGGGTGCGGAGCATAGAACGACGCCGTCAGAAAGAGCGGCTGGCCCAGCGAAGTCTCGCCCAGAACCTCTCGCGCTCGGCGAACGACCCAGGCGGTCGGATGCAGATCGTCGCTCAGCGGCCAAGGCTTGGCGGGCCACAGATTGTAGTTCAGTCCGATCTTCCCCACCCACGTCGCAGATCTTCAACTTCCGGCACCGCCTGCCGAAGCGCGGCGGCGTATTCATCGTCGGATACGTAGGTGGAGCCGCTGATTTCCCGTTGGTATCCCAGTTCACCGGCAGTGGCCGCCTGGTGCATCTCGCGCCCGACCAGCACCGTGGTGTAGCCCGCACCACGGAGCAACTGCAGCATCGTCGGCGAAGAAACCGGCTTCTTGCGAAAACCGACCACGCCGCTGGTCTGGGGAAACAAGCCGGTGAGCAGCGCATAGCGCGCCGGAATGCACGACGGCACCGTACTGTAGGCCCGGCGAAACAGCACGCCCCGCCGGGCGAGCTGATCCAGCGTCGGAGTCCGCACCACGGAGTGCCCGAGGATCGACAGGCAGTCCCCGCGCATCTGATCGGGCATGACGAGCAGGATATCGGGCCGCGGAGGCGTCTGGCCCTGGGCGGCCCGGAAACCGAGGGTGACAAACAATGCGGTGAAACCGGCGAAGCAGACGGGGAATCGTTTCACGGTTATCCCTCGTGGCGATCGTGCGGGACAGTACGGGGTCCCAAGGAGTTTTTGGTCAACACGGCTCAACGGTTCCAGTATAGCCGCCTCGCTCCAGGGGGCTTGGTTGCTCAACAATCAGTTGGCGAGACGGCGAGGATGCATCTGCCTCGCCGATCGTGCCTCCGCGCAGACCACGTCGGGATCGTGGACGAAGGCACCGGCGCGGGTGGGCAATCCGCCAGCGGCGCGCGCATCGGTATCTTACAGGAACCAGATGTCATCGTCACCAAGAGGTATGCATTCACGGTCCATAAGCTTCAAGGGGCGACCGTCGAGAAGCCCTCCTGTCGTGCAGCCGCCATACCGGCCGCTATAATGCCCGCATTCGCCGAGAGAACGAAAACCCCACTCCGCCGAGCCGCAGGACCACAAGACCGTTTTCCTGCCCCACCGTAGTTGCGCAAACCGAGGAGTCTGTCGATGGCTAGAACCGGGATCTCACGACCAGAGGAGAGTCGCTTAACGACATCGTGCATCGGTACGATCGCACCGCTGGTGGCGGTCGCGGTGGCGGTCGCGGTGGCGGCTCTGCCGGCTTGGGGCTGGGCGGCTTCCTCGGATATCCTCGAAAAGGCCGCTCGGGGGATCGAAACGCACCGCAAGGGAGACGCGGTCGTCCGTGTCGTGTGCGCCGACGGGTCCGTAGTCCCCGGGGCGAAGGTCGAAGTCATCCTCCGCAGCCACGATTTCCTCTTCGGCAACCTCTTCCGCCCGCGCCACTACAACAACGAAAAGTACCGGGCGAAGTTCCTGGAACTATTCAACTTCATCCAGTTGCTCGAATTCAACTGGGGCCAGTACGAAAATGAAGAAGGCAAGCCGGAACTGGACGAACGCATGGAGTTCATCAAGGGCTGGTGCAGCGACAACGGCCTCACGAAGTTCTACTTCCACATGCTGGTGTGGACGGCAGGCATGGAGGAAAAGGAAGGATGGCAGGTGCCGCCCTGGCTGCTCAAGTACGACAAGGCCGCGCAGTACGACATGCTCAAAAAGCGCATCCAGCGCGACGTGGCCGCCTACAAGGACATCGACGTCGTCTGGGACGTGGTCAACGAGGCGGTTCACTGCCGCGTGTGGGGCGATTGGGACAAGGATGGGTACATCCAGAACAAGCAGGCCGAGCCGATCGAACGGATTCTCCCCTACGTGAAGGACTCGCTCGCATGGGCGCACGAGGCCCATCCCGAGGCGAAGCTCTTGATCAACGACTACTACGTCGTGCCCAAGAGCCGCTTTCAGGGCCACTACAAGCGGCTGCTCGACGCCCTCCAGGCCCGAAAATCGCCGCTGACCGCGGTCGGCATTCAGGCGCACGAACCGAACAAGGGCGCCTATTGGTTCTCCCCCGAAGAGATCTGGGACGCGTGCGAATTGTTCGGTACGCGGACGGGCCTGCCGATCTACTTCACCGAGCTGTGGTACGTTTCCGATAGAGCGAAAGATATCCGCGGCACGCATCGGCAGGGCAAGTGGAGTCCCGCGTTGCAGGCCGAAGCGACCGAGGAGTTCTACCGCGTCGCCTTTGGGCATCCGGCCGTGGCGTCGATCATCTACTTCGGCATGAGCGACAACGACCCGCCCGGCGGAATCGCGACGTCGTGCCTGCTCGACGAGAAGTTCCAGCCCAAACCGGCGTGGAACCGGCTCAATCACTTGCTCAAGGAGGAGTGGACCACGAGGCAGTCGGGCAGCACCGACGCGGCCGGGGCCTACGCGTTTCGTGGATTCTACGGGCAGTACGACGTGCGCGTGACGGCCGCCGGCCGCCAGCGCACATTCAAGACGCACCTGGAAAAAGGGAAACCGAGCGCGTGGCGACTGGTGCTCGATTGACGCCCAGAAGAACCGTCGGTCGCAGATCTCCTTGGCTGCTTTCGAAAACATGGACCTGCCCCCTTCGCTCCCCCAATTTCCCGGGTCTCTTGTGCCTGAAGGTGCTCCAGTGGCAAACTAGTGGAGCCCAGGGAAACCTCCCTCCCGCCCACTTGTTTATCTCCACGCCAAGCAGAACGAGAATTCCCATGACACAAAAAGTCTCGCGGCGATGGTTCACCAAGACCGCTACAGCCTCGGTCGTCGCACTCAGCGCCTTGGAAGCATCCAATGCGCCCGGGGCCAACGAGCGCGTGCGGCTGGGATTCATCGGGTTGGGCATTCGCGGTTCCCAATTGGCCGAGGCCTTTGGCCAGCATGCCGACGTGGAAATCGCGGCTCTGTGCGACGTGTCGAAATCCGCGCTCGCGGCGGTGCGCGAGAAGTTCACCCAGGGCCGTGCGGCGACTTATGGCGATTTCCGAAAGCTCATCGACCACAAGGGGCTCGACGCGGTGGTGATCGCCACGCCCGATCACTGGCACGCCATTCAGACGATCACCGCCTGCAAGGCCGGCAAGGACGTGTACTGCGAGAAGCCGCTTTCGAAGACGATCCACGAAGGCCGGCGCATGGTCAAAACGGCGCGCCGCACCAACCGCGTGGTCCAGGTGGGCACGCACCGCCGCTCGGGACACTCGTATACCGAAGCGGCCGGCCTGATCGCGTCGGGCAAGCTCGGCAAGATCACCGTGGCCAGGGCCTTCGACACCACCAACATGTATCCCGAGGGAATCGGTAAGGCCGCCCCCAGCGATCCTCCGCCCGATCTGGATTGGGAGATGTGGCTCGGCCCCCGTCCCTCGCGCCCTTATCAGGCCACGATCGCGCCGTTCAAGTTCCGCTGGTGGGACCTCTACGCCACTCGCTTCGCCGACAACGGGGTCCACTTCATCGACGTCATCCGCTGGCTCACGGGCGACGAACTTGGGCCCTCGCTCGTCACCGCGCTGGGCGGCCGATTCGCCGTCGACGACGACCGCACCATCCCGGACGTCATGGAAGGGATGTTCCAGTTCCCCTCGGGCCGGTTGGTGGTTTTCGGCCAGTACGAAACCAGCGGCCACCGCGCCTTGCCCCGACCCGCTTTCGCCGAGCTTCGCGGCACTCAAGGGGCGCTCTATGCCAGCGACACCTCGCTGGAGGTCCTTCCCGAACGCGGCGGACGATACCAGGACGACCGCGAAGGGCGTTCGGAGGCGATCAATCGTTCCTTCGAGGGCGGCTACACCCAGCATGTGCGCGACCATACGCGCAACTTCCTCGACTGCCTCAAGTCGCGTGGCAAACCTCGCGCCGATATCGAAATCGGCCACCGCTCCACCACAATGGCCCTCTTGGCCAATATCGCCCTGGCCCTCCAGTCGACCATCCGTTGGGACCCGGCGCGCGAAACGGTCACCAACCTTCCGGAAGCCAACAACCTCCTGCATTACGAATATCGCAAGCCGTGGACGCTCGATTGACGGGCCGCGCGCGGAGAAGGCTGAAGAGGTCACGGCATATCATCGAGGATTTGAGATGGACCTTCTCGGAAATGATGCGCTGGAGCGGTCCAGTGTCGTGGCCAACTGCTGCATGAATCGCGAACGGAGTCTTACCGGCTCCAACGGATACGCCAAGGAGCTTGGGTTCAATCCGTTCGACCTGTTGATGGAAAAAACGGACCGGAAGGCAAGGTGGTTGGACGTGTGCTGCGGCTCGGGCAAGGCATTGGTCGAGGCGGCGCACGCGATACATGACCGACGAAGGGACGCCACGGTTGAGATCGTTGGGGTCGACCTGGTCC
Source organism: Pirellulales bacterium (assembly GCA_963736495.1). GTDB lineage: Bacteria > Planctomycetota > Planctomycetia > Pirellulales > Thermoguttaceae > CAVTPL01. The sequence continues at coordinate 1,432,313 of CAVTPL010000007.1, forward strand.
CACCGCTACCCTCGCCCGATCCGAGACTCGGATGCCTGCAATTCGTTGCGGCATCGCTGGCCGGTTGGCAACCGACAGGGCAGTTCGACGTAATCACCTGCGTTCACGGCTTGCACTACATCGGCGACAAACTCGGGCTGATCGCGCGGGCGGTATCGTGGCTCAACGACGACGGCCTGTTCGTCGCCCACCTCGATCTCGACAACATCAAGCTGGCGGGCGGTCGCCCGGCGACCCGAGTCGTCGCAGTCTGGTTGCGCGGAAGCGGCCTTGAGTACGATGGGCGTAAGAGACTGCTCCGTGGTTCCGGCCGCAGAGTGCTGCAATTCCCCTTTCGCTATCTCGGCGCAAATGACCAGGCAGGCCCGAACTACACCAGGCAGCCTGCGGTCGCTTCGTATTATGAGCGACTGGACCGAAGTGCCTCTCCTCCCAAGTAAGTTCTGTTGAACGCTCGGCCGCACCCGCCGAGACGGTGACGAAGAAATGACTGACGAACGACAAGTGAGCAAGGACGCCGAAACCCGTTGAGCAAGAACCTATCCGAAAACCACCGGAGCGGCCCTCTGCGGCCGGAAAATCGCAGCACCTCCAAAGGTTCTGGGATCGGCTCTAAGAACATCTTCACCCCCGGTCCCACCCCGAACAGCGTCCGGTCACCCGAGGGCAAAATCCTTTCCGTACCCGAAGGCTGGGTACTGCTCCCACCCGGCGATTCTGCCCTGACTCGCCGTGTGAAGGCCGCCGGAGACCACTGGGTCGTCCAGGAGAAAAAAGGCCGCAAAGTCTTCTCCCGGGGCGTGTGGGCGGCGGCAGCGACCATCGACCGGATTCGTGCCGAGCTCCAATCCGAGCGATCCACCGAGAGCTACGCCAAACGCAAACAGGCCGATTCTCAGCGCCGGGACAAAACTCAGGCCGAGTACGTCGAGGACTTCCGCCGAGCGGTAATCGAATTCCTTGCCTTCCACCCCAGCCACGCAGACCTCGCCACGCGGCTGGCCCGTGCGGTTGCCGATCACGCCACGCCCGTGGGCAGCGGCACCGTCGCTCGAACGAGACGAATCCCCGTCGAACAACGCGCCGAAGCGGCCGTCATTGCCTGGATGCGGCATCAGACCACCGCCTACGACTCCCTGAAGATCCCAAGGGTCAAAGGCAAGCGGCGGCAACTTCGGCGTATGCTCGCCCAGCGATCCCAGGAATTGCTGGGCTGCTATCGCCGAGGAGACGCGGTCGGCGAAGACTGTCCACTGAAGAAATCGCTGGCGCGCGGCAGGTGAACCGACCGACGTTCTGATGGTCCGGTCGTCCGATTCGCGATCCAGCGGGCCGGCATCTTGCGGACCTTCGGGAACGGTCGTCCGACTCAATCGCATACCGGCATCGATCCACAAACATGAGAATCGCTGACCAACACGAAGACTTTCTCGCACCTTCTCGCTCGAAGCGGAGTCTTGGGAACGGCGATTGCCGCGGCATACCGTAGATCCCTCCGGCGATTCATTTCGCAGGAAAATCACGCTCGCGATTGCCGATAATCCCCCTTGCAGTTCGCTTTGACCGTTTCGGTCCGAAGAGTAAGAATATGTCGGTGAGATAGCACGCTGATTCAAGGGCAATTCTCTGCTGCCGGACCGGTGGGGCCAGATCTGCAGCCGGTGATGGAAGAGGCCGTTGAACGTTTCTGCTCTTCCTGGATTGAGCGGACGACGAATACCTGGAACCCAGGATCGGGTTTGAAAGACCGCGAACTGAGTCGGCGCGATGTTCGCCAGCAACCCTTCCGCAACCCCGGATGAGGGCGACGCGTTTTTCCAGTCGCTCGTGGCCTTGTCACCCGCGGGCGTCTATCTGACTGATGCAGAACGTAAATGCGTCTACGTGAACCGCCGCTGGTCCGAAATGGCCGGCCTTGAGCCGGGAGAAGCTCTGGGGCGAGATTGGATGCGAGGCAATCCATCGCGAGGACCGTGAAGCCATCGCACAGCGGTGGTTCGAGGCGGCGCACTCGCGACGGAGAATGGAAACTCGAATACCGGATGCAGACGCCGCAAGGAAAGACGACCTGGGTATTGGACCTGGGCAAAGCGATCTGCGATGTCGCGGTCAAATCACCGGTTACCTGGGCATCAACGTAGATATCACCGAACGGAAAACGGCGGAAGACAAGCTTCAAGCAAGTGAACGTGCGCTATTCCGAGCTCCTGCTCGCGGTAAGCGCCTACCGTTATTCGGTCGAGATCGAGAAGTGGTGTTCCAGTCTCGACCGAACACGGTCCAGGGTGTGCGGCGACGACGGGCTATACGCCCGAGGACTACTCGTCACACCCGTCCCTTTGGATCGACATGGTTCATCCCGAAGACCGAGAGCAGGTGCGACAGCACGCAGCGAGGGTGATGCGAAACGAGGCGATGCCGCCCATCGAGCACCGTATCCTGCACACAAGCGGAACCGTCCGTTGGGTGCGAAACACGATTGTCCGCCACTACGACGAGAGCGGGGCATTGGTTCGTTATGACGGTCTCATTGAGGACATCAGCGAACGTAGGCGGGCCGATGAGAGACTGCGGTCGGTCCTGGAGTCGGCACCGGATGCCATGATCCTGGTCAATCAAGAGGGCCGCATTCTCTTCGCCAATGCCCAAACTGAGAACGTCTTCGGCTTCAAACGGGAAGAATTGCTGCAACAACCGGTAGAAATCCTACTGCCGGAACGCTTCCGCAATAGTCACGTGGCAGAACGGGCCGAATACTCCCGTGCGCCATCGGTTCGGTTGATGAGCGAACGGCCGGAGACTGCTTGGTCGTCGCAAAGATGGCTCTGAGTTTGCTGCGGAAATCGCTTTGAGCCCGATCCCGACCGACGAAGGGTTCTTGGTTGTAGCGGCCAGTTCGGGATGTGACCCAGCGCAAGAACATGGAGGAGACGCTCCGTTCGAACCTGGAGATTCAATCGCCATCGCTTGCTGCGATGTTGAGGCTCTCCTTGGAGCCCCTTTCGCTGGAGGAAATGTTGGGACGAGCGCTGGACCTCCTCCTCTCGCTTTCCTGGATTCGATCTGGAGTCCAAGGGGGCCATTTTCCTCGTCGAGGACGACCCGCAGGTGCTCGTCATGAAGGCCCAGCGTGGGCTCACGGAGCCTTTGCTGACGGGATGCCATCGAGTGCCCATGGGCTGCTGCCTATGCGGGAAGGCGGCGAACATCGGCAAGTCGTTTTTGCCGGTTGTGTTGATGAGCATCACGTGACACGCTACTCGGGTATGACCCCGCACGGCCACTACTGCGTCCCCATCATCTCGGACGACGCCCTGCTCGGGGTAATCAATTTGTATGTCAAGCACGGACATGAGAGGAATCCGGCAGAGGAGGGCTTCTTGACCGCCGTGGCCGATGTGCTCGCTGGGATCGTGAAACGGAAGCGAGGCGGAAGAGGCACTGAGCAAGAGCGAAGAGCGATTCGACCTCGCTGTCCGGGGAACCGACGCCGGTATTTGGGACTGGGATCTACTGACCAACGATGTCTACTTCTCGCCCCGCTGGAAGAGCATGTTGGGATACGAGGACCGCGAGATCAGGAACCATTACAGCGAATGGGAGACACGACTCCATCCTGAGGATCGAGCAGCGTGCTTTGACGGCCGTTCGGGACTACTTGGAGGGCAGGACGTCCGAGTACGAATTGGAGCACCGCCTGCAACACAAGGATGGGTCGTACCGCTGGATTCTCGCCCGTGGTGCCGTCGTGCGAGATGGATCAGGAAAACCCTACCGGATGGTGGGCTCGCATTTGGACATTACGGATCGAAAGCGTTCTGAGCAGTTGATGCCGAGAAAGAGAGGCGGAGCTTATCGCAGCCCAAGGATTCAGGAGCACATCTTGCCGCGTTCCGCTCCTTCTGTGCCAGGTTACGACATAGCCGGGTCGTTGCTGCCTGCGGAGTTCACCGCAGGGCGACTACTATGACTACCTTGTCATGCCCGACGGTTCGCTGGGTATCGTCGTGGGTGATGTGTGCGGCCATGGCTTTAGCGCTGCCTTGCTCATGGCGTCAGCCAGCGCCCATTTGCGGTCGTTCGCGTTGAACCATTCGGACATCGGGGAGATCCTGCGGCACGTGAACACTCGTTTTGTGCCAAGAGACGGACGATAGCTGCTTTGTCACATTGCTGTTCGTGCAATTGGAGTTGGCGTCCCGAAGGCTGAAGTATCTGAATCTGGGGCATCCTTCGGGCTACGTGCTGGGGCAATCGGGCGACGTGAAGGGCGTTCTCCAGAGCGGCGCTGTCCCGTTGGCTATTCTGCCGGACATTGATCTTCCCACCGGCGATGCCCATCGGAGCTTGAACCCAAAGACCTTATTCTGCTCACGACGGATGGAATCTTGGAGGCCCGCTCCCCAGAAGGTGCGTTGTTCGGCCTTGAAAGGATGCTCGAAGTCGTCCGGGCCAATCGTGATCGGCGGGCAAGCGAGATTATCCAGAGCCTCCAGCAGGCGGTCTTCGATTTCACCGGGCTCACTACGCCCCAGGATGACTTGACTGCCGTGGTGATCAAGGTGGAACCGTGAGATCTTGATCGCGACCAAGGGTAACCGTTCACGGGCCAGCCGAGGACCGGCTCACGTTTCGGCCCGTTTCGTTCTCTCCTCGGCAAGGGCGCGAACGCCGAAAAATGTGCCTGTCCCCCTACGGCCGCACGCCCCTGCCGAATCTGCACCGCCCTGCCGCATCCAGGAAGGGACTTCCTCGATCACCCTCCCTCCCACTCCTCGAAAAACCGCCGCAGATACTCCTCCATGAACCGATGCCGCTTCTCGGCGATCGCTCTGCCCGTCTCCGTGTTCATCCGATCCGTCAGCAGCAGCAGCTTTTCGTAGAAATGGTTGACCGTCGTGCCGACGCTTCTGAGATACGCTTCGGCGGTCTGATGTTGCACCGGCTTCACGTCGGGATCGTGGATCAGCCGCCCCTTGGCTCCCCCATAGGCGAACGCTCGGGCAATTCCGATGGCGCCGATGGCATCCAGCCGGTCGGCGTCCTGGACCACCCTTCCTTCCCGGCTGAGCGCGGGTTGCTCAACACCCGCGCCCTTGAAGGAGATGTCGGCGACGATCTGGCAGACGTGGTCAATGATGCTCGTATCCAGTTGGAGCGAAACGAGCCACTGCTTCGCCGCCTGGGGGCCGACCGTCGAGTCGCCGCCGTGGGCCTTCCAGTCGGCAATGTCGTGCAGCAGAGCAGCAAGCTCCACGACGACCAGGTCTGCGCCTTCGCTCTGCCCGATCCGTTGGGCGGTTTTCCAGACTCGGTAGCTGTGCCACCAGTCGTGGCCGCTGCCTTCGCCCGACAGAGTCGTCCGAACGTATCGGGCGGTGCGGTCCATGAGTTCGCGTCGCTCGGTCTCAAGCATCGCTTCCCAGCCCTAGCGCCTCTTCCATGTGCTCCAGCCCAAGTCGCTCGATCATCCGGCCCATCCGTTCCTTCGGGTTGGCGTTGGCCCGGTAGTAGGCGAGAATCTTGTCCATGAGGTCAAGGGCCTGCTCGGTATCGATCCGCTGGGCGATGATTTCGCCGATTCGAGGGTTCGTGCCGCCGTTGCCGCCTACGTATACGCGCCAGCCCTTCGGGGTGCCCACCAGTCCAATATCCTTGAAGCTGGTTTCACCACATTGGTTCGGGCACCCGCTCACGCCGATCTTCATCTTGCCCGGCACTTCCATGCCGTGATACTTCTCGTCCAGCATCAGACCCACGCCAAGGCTGTCCATCTGGCCTCGCTTGCAGTAGGTCGTGCCGGGGCACGCCTTGATGCTGCGCACGCAGATCCCCACCATACTGCCCGGTTCCATGCCGAGGTCGGCCCACACCGCATCCACATCCTCCTCCCGAACGCCGAGCAAGGCGATTCGGGCGGCGCTGGTCGATCTTGAGCACCGGAAGCCGATACTTCTCGGCCACGTCGGCGATCTTCCGGAGGATCTCGGGCGTCACCATTCCGCAAGGCGTGTGGGGAGCGACGCCGATAGGTCTCCCAATCCCGCTGAAGAACAACCCCTTTTTCGCCGTCATTAAGCATGGTTCACCCCGATTCCTCCAGTGCACCGACAGATAAGCCACCAGTATATCCGCAGTCGGCGAAGGGACCAAGCAGCGGCACATTCCGTCACCGTTCACAGCCTAACCGGGGACTAGCGTCATGACCCTACTCCCTCCACGACTCCTCCCCTCCGCGCGTGTGCCTGTGCGCGTGTGCCACTGCGCGTGTGCCTCTGCTTGGTAGCTGCGGCACTTCGCCGCGGCGGACAAGCAGTGCCAGCCGCGGGTGGCCCCGATAGCTCGCCTATCGCACGTGCCGAAGGCACAAGAGGCCTCGCTAGCGCGTATGCCAATTCCTCGGTGCCCCCTCGCGATTCCCGTCGGCGCGCGTGTGCCACTGCTTGGTAGCCACGGCGCTTCGCCGTCGGCGGACAAGCAGTGCAGTCATGGCGTCTTTACCCTACACATCCCGCGCGTGCCTATGCCCGTAGGGCCGACGGTCCGGGCAAAACAGGCAATGCTCGTGCTTTGTCACAGCTTGATTTTGGGATGGTGTGCCACTGGCTCTGCCAGCGTTGGAGTGGAACATGTGTCGCCAACACCGCACTGGCGTAGCCAGTTCCACCCCATTTTTTACTGTGACAAAGCACTAGTGCCCCGAGTTAATCCTTCTCCGGCGAATACCATGTGGACAGGGCACTAAGGATGGGCAAGTTCCTCGATCTGGCGGTTGCGCTCTTCGACATGAGGCTGCAATTCCCGAACCTGATGGATCGGACGCCCATCCAGATCGATCCAACCGTTCTTGATTCCGACGACGATGGCGATCGCCAGAACCACGCAGCCCAAAACGATCAGGGCACCTTTGGCAAGTGAGTGTGTCATGCCTCTCACGGTAATCGATCATCCGTGTGCGGGAAAGATCGGGTCGGACTTCTGAGCGATCTCGCCGATTACGGTCCGCTCCTGATCGGTCAGCGGCGTCAGTGCCCCTGCTTGAGCCAGCCCGATCGCCGTCTTCACAAGCTCCCAGTGCCCCGGCGGAATCATCGCCGTTGTGGGCAGGTGCAGAGTGAAGCGGAGGCCCAGAGCAATCTTGTCGATCTCGTCGAAAGGCTCGTACCATGCCTTGTTCCATCGGCCCTGGCCCCGCTTCGCGCCCTCGGGCCATTTCTGGTGCGCCATCGCCTTGAGTGCCAGAATGCCCTTGCCCGCTTCGCTGGCCCGCTTGTGAACCGAGGGGCCGAATCCTGCTTTGATCCACGTCGGAAAGCTCAGTGGGAACAGGATCGAGTCGAAATCAAACCGGTCCATGGCCGCATGAGCCGCTTTCTCGCTATGGGCCGAGAAGCCGAGGTAGCGAGCCTTGCCGTCCCGCCTGGCTTTCTCAAAGGTCTCCATGGCCCCGTCCTTGGCAAAGGCCCGCTCCACGTCTTCAAGCGTCGTGATGGCGTGAAGTTGATAAAGATCGACGTGATCGGTCTGGAGGAGCTTGAGCGACTGCTCCAGTTCCTTGGCCGAACCGGCAGCGTCCCGTTCGGTGGTCTTGCAGGCCAGGAAGCATTTCTGCCGATAGGGCTTCAGGGCTGGACCCAGCCGCTCCTGGGCGTTGCCGTAGGTCGGGGCCACGTCGAAATAGTTGATCCCTTGATCCACGGCGTGAGCGACATACTTGGCGGCTTCCTCCGGCGCCTCATTCATCACCGTAATACCGCCGAAGCCGATAATCGAAAGCGCGTCCTTCGTGCGGCCGTAGGGCCGACGCGGGACCGGCTGCGCGGGCGATTTCCCGGCTGCCATGGTCTCCTTGGCGGCCAGGTAGGCGGGATCCAGTGCGGATAGGGATTCGGCGGCGGCAAGCGTGGCCAGGAAATCACGGCGTTTCACGATGAGTCTCCTAGGGCTGGTGAATGCACCGTCAATTGTATCCGCACCGCCAAGCCATTTGCCCACTCAGAACCCTACGGGCGCCTCCTTGACGTCGACCGAGAAAGGAGTTATGAGTAGGCGCCGGTGTGGACGGGACCATCAACAGATACGCCAAAGGAATCCCCCGAGCGGGATGCCATGACCGCAACCAACCCAACCGGGAATGTCGGTGACGCAATGCCCGATCTGCCAACTGGGCCCACGGTCGCTGCCACGGAACACCCCATGCATCGCGCTGCCCAGTCGGGCGATTGTGGAGCTCTCCTTGCGCTACTCCAAAGCGGGAGGTCCACCGATGAGCGCGATGAGCACGGCGCCACTCCCTTGCACTATGCCGCGGCGATCAACCGTGTTGAAGTTGTCCGCCTCCTGTTGGACCGTGGTGCTAACGTCAACCAACCTGACAACGCGGGTCGCGTCCCACTGATGGTGGCTGTGGAGGAGTGCAGTGCAAGAGCCGTCGATTTGCTGATTGACCAGACCGATCTGACTGCCGTGGACACTTCCGGGTCAGGCCTGCTGCACGTCGCGGCACGCGCTGGGAATAGGACGGCGGTCGAACTGCTGCTGGCGCGCGGCATGCACCCGGGTGCGCGTAACGACTACCTCCTGACGCCGGCAGATGTAGCCCGGTGCGCCAAACACTCGGACTTGGCTGGGCAACTTGCGCACATCCCTGACGTCTCCGCCTCCTGTGTTGAGCCCCGACGACACCGCCAGCGTTCGTGCGGTCGCCCGCGAACTGCTGGCGAAATCCCGCGGTTGGCGTGACCCGCGCAGGCCTGCTCGCATCGCCGGTAGGGTTTGCCTCGCGGGTTGGGCCACGTGTGCCGCTGCGGGAATCGCTATGGCGTTCAAGGCACAATCGGCGGCGGTCTTCCTGTTGATCGTCGGTACGTTCTTATGCTGGCCCGGACTGGTTGCCTATCTCATCCTGCGTCAGAGATCGCGCGGCACGGCCCTGGGCGGCGACAAGGACCCACGCCACCCGCAGTTCCCGGGACGCTGGTGGTTCCGACTATGCATCACCTCGCCCAACGCGCGGACTTGGTGGCACTGGCGGCACCTCGTACCGCGTGTGCTCCTGACGGCGGTGGCCTCTTCCGCCGCCTACGTCCTCGCCCACGCCGTATTCCGTGCCGCCACGGGCACAGGACTCGTGCCAGCCCTTATCTTCGGGCATCTGATGGGTGCGGCCACGGCCGTTGGCCTCTGGTATGCAACTGAGGGCGAGTTCGCGACCTTTGTGATCTTCGGCCAACAGAAACGCCTGGCTCGACTGCTGGAGAAATCCGCTGCCGAGTCGGTCGATCTACCACGCCTGTTGTCGCAGTTGGACCCATGGACTGGAGGCGTGCTGGAGGGCACGCCAGCTGCCTTCCGCACACGCGTGGAGATCTCTGCCCTCCCCGATCTACCCGATATTGACGTCTTCCGCGATGCTTTGCGGCGCTGGGGCCGGCCTTATGGAAGCCTGCGGCAGGCATGGCTCGAGGCGGCGCCGCAGATCCGGGAGTTTTGCGAGATCATGGCGAATTTGCGATTTCCCTGCGCGGACTGCGGCGGACAGGGTGAACAAGTTGAAGTCGTCAAGTGTCCGGACTGCAAAGGACTGTGCAAGGTCAGCTCCTATCGCCTCGTGGGATGGCAAGATGTGGCCGTCAATAACGACGTTGCACACTACAATTACTATGAACCGCGGCACATTCGCTGCCCCGCCTGCCGTGGCACCGGCAAGGTGCCGAAACGGTCCAACTGCGCGTGCTGCTCTGGCGCCGGCGCCGTCATGTATTCACCACAAGAGTACTACTACGTTGAGGGACGGGTCGAGTTCGAGGAAGTCCTGCGAAACCAGATGGGGACCACTGTCCCGCCCGATCCAGTTCCAAGGCCGCTGCGGCCGGAAGCACCCGTTGACCGAACCAAGTCGTCGCTGCTCTTCGGGCTCGGCATCTGGGCCGTGGTCTACTTGGTGTTCGGCATCCTCCTATGATGATCGGGGCTACCCGTGAATCGCCCAATGACATCCTGCCAATGTTCCCACTGCGGCGAATGGCAGCCGAGTCGGTCGGGAACGATGCGGCAGAAATGCCGCCAATGTGGCGCCCGCTTTCATGTCAGTGCAGTCACGACTCCGCCCGATGGCGAACGTGAACCTCGAACGGATGCGTGCGCACCATCGGGGCCGCTCATCGCCGAGCCTTGCGATCCGGCCTCAGGGTCATCGGTGAGCGCCGTGGCCTATGAAATGAGCCGGCACATTCCCGAGCGTGCCCGCCGCATCGCAGCCCTTGGCTTGTTGGCACAATGGAACGTCCTCGTCCCTGCGACATTGATTGCGATCGCACCGGTCACGAATCCCTGGCTTTTCCTGATCGGACTCGCAGCACTGGTAGCCGTCCCTGCGTTTGTGACACCGTGGTGCGCGTCTCGACTACGAAAGATCTTGGAGCACCATCATCTACAGGAGACCGGCGAACCGTTGCCAGCGGCGGCCGCCCCGGAAGGACGCGACAGCCGCGATAACGCCCTCGTGTCCGATGCCTACGCGGCCCAATGCGGTTTGAATGACCACTGGTACACACACCGCGAGCGAGCCCGGATCGAGGGGGTTAGCAGCCCGTTGAAAAAGTCCTAGAGCAAAGATATATTATGGCCATCGTGCGACGCAGGAGGTAAGGGCGATGGCGTTGGGAAAGCGGCGAAGCCAGCAGCAGGAGCTGTGGGTAGCGACCACCGAGCTGCCGAAGTCCGAAGGGCACGTCTTTTATCGAAAGCTCAACGAGATTCTCGCCGAGGCGGGTTTTGATCGTTGGGTCGAACAGAAGTGCCGTCCGTATTATCATAATCACCTGGGCCGCCCCTCGATTCCACCGGGTATCTACTTCCGGATGCTGCTGGTGGGATACTTCGAGGGAATCGGATCGCAGCGGGGGATTGCTTGGCGTTGTGGCGACAGTCTTTCGCTGCGGGCTTTTTTGGGCATCCCGCTGACCGAGGAAACAGCCGACCATTCCAGCCTGACGCGAGTCCGGGACCGGTTGCCCCTTGAAATCCACGCCTCGGTATTTCAATGGGTGCTGAAGTTGGCCGCGAAGAAAGGACTGTTGCGAGGCAAGACGGTCGCGGTGGACGCCACCACGCTGGAGGCCAACGCGGCGATGAAGACGATCGTCCGCCGCGATACGGGCGAGGATTGGAACGACTATCTTCGGCGTTTGATGCAAGAACAGGAAGGTGTCGAAAACCCTACGGATGAAGACCTCCGCCGCTTCGATCGGAAGCGGAAGAACAAACGGGTGTCGAACGATGAGTGGATGTCGCCGACCGATCCGGACAGCCGGATTGCGAAGATGAAGGACGGGCGCACGCATCTGGCTTACAAGGCGGAGCACGTCGTGGACTTGGAGACGGAACTGGTACTGGCGGCCTCGATTCGCCACGCCAACGAAGGGGACGCCGACACGCTGGTCGATAGCGTGGTCGAAGCCCGGACGAACCTGTCGGAAGCTGGCATGGATACGGAGATCGAAGAAGCGGTCGCGGACAAAGGCTACCACGCCACCGAGACTCTGGAACTGGCCGACTCTCTGAACATCCGTACGTACGTCCCCGAGCGGCAGCAGAAGGGGAAGCGCAAATGGAAGAACGTGTCGGCGGCCGCGCGACGAGCCTTCTTCAACAACCGCCGACGGGCCCGCCGAGCGCGGAGCAAACGCCTGCAACGACTGCGAAGCGAACGGGTCGAGCGGAGCTTTGCCCACATCTGCGACACGGGCGGTGCGCGTCGCAGTTGGCTGTGCGGGATCGAGAAGGTGCAGAAGCGTTACCTGATTGCAGGTGTGGCCCGCAACCTGGGACTGGTGCTGCGCAAGTTGTTCGGCATCGGGACTCCTCGCGGGTTGCAGGCCGGGTACGGCCTTGTTTTTCTTGTGTGGCTTGTGTGGATTCACATCAAGGGCTTCCTGCGGCGGCGGCGGCCCGATCGGTCACACTCCGACTCGTTCGACGTCGCCTACGCGACGGCGGCCTGACCGGCAGCCGCACCAAAGAAACTCGGGTTTTTCAACGGGCTGCTAGACCTGTCATCGTGGGGCGCCGGTTCTACCACTCAACAGGCTTGGCCTGGCTACTTGTGCTACTGACTTCTCTTGTCATCATGCTGATACTCCGCGGCCACCCCGTGCCACGGTAGTCGCAGATCTTACACTCCCGTCGGCCACTGGGTCTTGGCAGCGGCCGTCCCCACCGTCGAGCTTTCATGCCCGGCCAGGACAGCTTTCAATCGCTCGCACTCCTGTTCAAGCGCCTTGACGGCTGCCTCAACCTCGGCCCGTTCGCCGGGATTCTGCGAGAAGTACCCCAGTCGTTGCGCCGCCTCCGCGGCCGGCTCTGCACCCAGATAGACCACCGTTCCCTTCAGGCGGTGCCCCAGACGCCCGACTTCCGTCCAATCGCCTCTCTGCAATGCTGTCTTCATCTGGGGAAACAGGCGATCGACTTCCTCATAGAAACATTGGACCATCTCGCCGAGCAGCTTCTGGCTGCCAAGACACCGCTTCAGCGCCAACGCAGGATCGAAGACAGTCACAGCCGAGCCAATTGCGGGTTCCACCGGAATGGGCTGGGATGCCGGCGGGGCCGCCCCGGCGGCAAGACGCTCCAAAAGGGCGAACATCTCTCGTGCGTCGATCGGCTTCGACACGTAGCCGTCCATTCCGGCCGCAAGACAACGCTCCCGGTCTTCCTTCATCGCGTGGGCAGTCACGGCGATGATCGGCACGCGGCTGCGACCGTCCTCCCAAGCGCGAATCGCCTTCGTCGCTTCCAGGCCGTCCATGACGGGCATTTGCACGTCCATCAGGATCACGTCGTACTGGTTCTGTTGGGCCATGCTAAGCCCTTGCTGACCGTCTCCGGCGATGTCAACCGTGTGGCCGCGATCCTTCAAAATGAAGGTAGCGAGCTTCTGGTTCGCCGGGTTGTCCTCCACCAGGAGAATCCGCAGCGTTGACGTGCACCGCAGGAATGCTCGGGAACCTCGCGAAGCGGGAGCCGGTTCCTTCGCCAACGGCAATCGAACGGTGAAGTGGAAGGTGCTGCCGTGTCCCGGCTCGCTCTCGACCGAGATGCGCCCGCCCATCATGCCGACCAGGCTTGAGGCAATCGAGAGCCCCAGCCCGGTGCCTCCAAAGCGGCGCGTGGTCGAGGGATCGGCTTGGGCAAACGGTTGGAAAAGGCGTTCCAACTCCGATTGCGAGATGCCGATGCCCGTGTCCCGCACGGCGAATCCCAGGCAGACCTGTTCGGCATCCTGGGATTCCGCAGAAACGGTCACTGCGACCTCGCCTCGCTCGGTGAACTTGATGCCGTTCCCGCCCAGATTGAGGAGGATTTGCCGCAATCGCACATGGTCGCCGACCAGGGCGTCCGGCACTTCGGGCGAAATGCGGCACGAGAAGCCGATTCCCTTCTCGCTCGCGCGCACCGTGAGCACTCGCGTGACCTGGTCCAGTACGTCGCGAAGACTGAACGGCGCGGCTTCAAGTTCCAGCTTCCCGGATTCGATCTTGGCGCAGTCGAGCAGATCGTTGAGCAAGACCAGGAGCAGATCGGCCGATTCCTTGGCGGTTTTCAGGAAATCCGCGGCGGTCGGGTCCACCTGCTTCGGCAACGCCAGATCGACCATGCCCAGAATGGCGTTCATCGGCGTGCGCAATTCGTGGCTGATGTTGGCCAGAAACCGGCTCTTGGCTTCGTTGGCCGCTTCGGCGGCAACCTTGGCCCTCAATAACTCCTGCTGCGCATTTTCCAGCTCCATCACTTTCTGGGTCAGGCCCTGCGCCAGCCGCTCTCGTTCCTGCTCGATGCGTTTGCGGTCGGTGATGTCCGCGCCGGCGATTACCGCGCCGCGGGAGCGCCCGTCGGCATCGAAAAGTGGAACCGCGCTTTCGAGCAAGTGGAGGGTCCGGCCGTCTTCGAAAATCAGGTCGAACTCCTCACCCATGACGGACTGGCCTGTCGCCGCAGCCACCTGGGCGGGCATCTCCTCCGGTTTCAGTTCCAGGCCGTCGCGAAAGACCTTGTAAACAACGGCCGCTTGGCCGGGCGGTGCGCTGGACGAGATGTTCGCGCCGCGCCGGGCGTGAAATAACCGGTCCGCGTAGGCGTTGCCGGTGATTCGGCGGCAGGCGGTGTCGTGGGCGATCCAAAGGGCCATCGGGGCGGCATCGAAGAGCGCTTGAAGTTCGCCGGCGCGAAGGATCGCCGCCCTCTCTGCCCGCTTCCGCGCGGTGATGTCGCCATGGGAACCGACCAATCGGCACGCTCGCCCGGCTGCGTCGCGCAACGCGACCCCGTGGGCCTCGATCCATCGGTACGAGCCGTCTTTGTGACGCAGGCGATACTCGGCCGTAATGGTCGAAGACGTGCCCGCAAGAAAGTCGTCCTGGAACTTGAGAACCCTCTCACGCTCCTCGGGATGAAGAAGTCTCGACCAGTCCTCAACGCGGTCGCCGACCTCGTGTTCCTCGTAGCCGAAGAGCGCCTTCCAACGCGGCGAATAATACACTTTTCCCGTGCGGATATCCCAATCCCATATACCAACTCCCGTGCCGCGAGCAGCCAACTCGAACCGCTCCTCGCTCGCACGCAGCGCCGCCTCAGCCTCTTTCAGACGACTGATGTCAAGGTTGATCCCCGCCCAGCAGACCACCTCGCCTAGTTCGTTCTTCACCGGCATGCCGCGAGCCAGAATCGGATGCCATCGCCCGTCCACGCCGCGGTAGCGGTGTTCGATGTCCCACGTTCCTCCCGTCCGCACGCACTCCTTCCACGCCGCAACGGTCCGCTCCGCATCGTCCGGATGGAGAACGTCGCCCCAGCCAAAGTCTGAGCATTGCTGCTGCGTAAGCCCCACCAGCCTGAGGAACGACTCGCTGGCATAGAGGTTTCTTCCGTCGGGAGCACACACCCATACGCCGTAGTCGATGGTTTCACCGATGGCACGGTACAATCGCTCGCTTTGCCGCAAGGCTGCCGACGACTGGGTGACCCTGCGCCCCGCGTGATACGTGAGCGCGGAGAATACGACGATGAAGATGACCATCATCGTCGCCGTACCCGATGCCGCGTCGTAGAGTCCTTGGCGCTCCCCCACCAAACGGAACCAGCCCAGGATGACCGGCAGCAGGATCATCGGGAAAAGCAAGGAGCGAATCATCCCTCCGCCCGGGTCCTCCGCGGTCACTGCCGCCATCAATCCATCTCGGGGCCGAGCACACAGCACCCCAATACCAAGGCCCAACAGTGCTACCGCCGTCGGCCAGGCGATGCCCGTATACCGCGCGTGCTCGTAAAGCTCCTCCGCGCCATACAGATAGCCGATCGTCGGCAAAATCGCCACCAGTATGACGACCAGCGCAAGGGCCTGACGGACGGCCACTTGGTCCGTGCGGCTCCCTCGGCAACTCAACAGGAGCAAAGCCAGCCCCAGCAAGGCGAGACTCAGCGATGCCGGCGGCCCCATGCGGTTGGGACTCGTCACACCCACGGCCCCCGGAGGTTCGCTGGCGAAGAGTCGGTCGATCCCGAGGTCCCAGCCGGTTAGGTGCTCGCCGAACGTCAGCGCCCCCAAGAGCAGTGCCACCGCGGCGCAGATTCGCCCCATCCATCGCCGAGTGCGCCCCACCTCCGCTGGAGTCACGAGTACCAGGCCGGCGCCCGCCAGCAGCAGCCCGAGGGCCGCGTTGGTCTTCATATAGATGGGACCGCACCACTCCCGCAACACTGCCGGGCCGAAGAACGTCCAGCCCGCCAACAGCGTTGCCCCGGTCAGCCCCGCCAATGCAGCGAAGCCATACGCGACACGAACCAGAGATTCGTGCAGGGGACGACCCTTCGCCTTACCTTCCCGACTCATGCGTCAGGCTCCGCGAGATTAACCTCTGCTTCCATCGCAGGGATTCTCTTCCTCGTTCTCTTCCTGGCGGCGCCGGCGGCTCTTGCTCCATGCCGCGTGGGTATCACCACCCCGATCATTGGGGGGTCATGCTTCGCAAGACTGAAACCTTCGCGCAAGTCCCTCTCCCGGCACCGCAACTCGGCAAAGGCCCTCATCGGGTGCAGACTGCACTCCGTGGACGAAGAAGTATCACAACGGGGTAAGGGGAAGGCAAGCGACTTGACCGAGACAGATCTTCACAGGCCGGCGGGGGCTGGCCCATTTCTCGGCCCATTTCGTTCTCTCCCGGCCAAGTGCGCGAAGGCCGAAAAATGTGCCTGCCCCTTACGGCCGTGTCCCCTTACGGCCGAACAACGCGTGGCCGGCGGTGGTTGCCATGCCCCCGCTTTGGAGCCGGACCGGCTACCCAGCGCGATATTTAGAGCCGATCCCAGAACCTTGGGAGGTGCCACGCTTCTCCGGCCGCACAGGGCTCCAGTGGCAGTTCTGGGATAGGTTCTTAGTCAATCCTCGCTTGGACCACCAGCACCTCGGCCTCCTGAGGCGGCTTCGCTAGCGGTGCGCTCGGTTCGCGCGAACTTTCTCCCTCCGTTCGAGAATGGCAACGCTCGCATTCACCGGTTCTCGATGTAACCGTTCACAGACCGGCGGGGACTGGCTCATTTTTCGGCCCATTTCGTTCTCTCCTAGCCAAGTGCGCAAAGGCTGAAAAATGTGCCTGTCCCCGGACGGCGCGGCATGGATCGCGAACATTGACTGCGCCGGAATCCATAGGTCCTGCACCGAGCGCGTCACGTTGCATCGTTTCCGCGGGGACCGTCCTGACGTCACGAGCCGTTCCCTTTCGCAATCTCGTCGCCGGCCGTTTGCCAAGGCCCGAGAATCCGTGGTCAGCAATATGCAGAACGTATCTCTGCCCCTCGGCCACCTTGTTGGAGTGGCTTGTTGCCGCAGTGATTCGTGCCGCCTTCCTGGACGAGCTTCGACATTCCGGGACCTTCTTTGACCCGGCCCGACGGAGCAGTTGCGAGGCGTCGATCCTGGGCCGCCCGATCAAGGGGCAAGCGGATGCGTGGCAAACGCAAGAATTCTGGCGCGTTTCTGGGAGTCGCTTGACACTGCGCCGCCCCGCGACAAGACTCAGTTCTGTCGAGCTACAGCCGTGGGGTCGCGAGGGCTACGACAAGAGTGCCGACCCGCTGAATCGGACCCCGAGAGGAATCTTGCCCATGCTGCGACCGTCCATCAGTCGATGCCTTCAACATTCGGTGCGTGAACCGCATTGGTTCCGACGATGCGCGTGGCTGGCATCCGTGGTGGGCATTCTGTGGCTGTTTGGCTCGGTGATTCGTGCCGGCGAGACGCAGCAGATGTTGCCTCGCCGCCCGATCGAGCCGGCGGTCCTGGTTCGTGACGGTCAACCGGCGGCAAGCGTCGTCTGTCCGGCCGATCCACGATACCTGGAGCTGGGGCGGCGGATCGCCAGCTCGGTGCGACAGCTTACCGGCGCACAATTGCCGGTGCTGGTCGACACCCAGGTCGTGCCGCAAGACCGCGGCTCTCCGAGTGATGCCTACCAACGCCAAACGCTGGTCTTGCTGGGCTCCTTGAACACCAATCGAGCCGTGTTGCCGCTCTATGCGAAGTTCTACGTCGCGTGCGACCGGCAATATCCGGGCGGGGACGGCTATCTCCTGCAGACCGTACGCGACCCGTATGGCGTCGGGGCACACCAGATTCTCCTCGGCGGATCCTCACGGGCTGGGGTGGAACGAGCCGTTGCGGCCTTCCTCTCCACATTAAGCAAGGGCGAGCAACGGCATACGCTGGCCGTGCCCCGGCTGTTGACGATCGTGCCGGGGGGCGAGTTCAAGGCTCCCTTCGACGCCGCGGTGGCGCGGGCCCGGGCCAGTGCCCGCCCCTCGGCCGACTTCTGCGTCGATGCCATGAACTACCAGTGGACGGGAGAACCCCAGCTATTGCGCCGCGCCGCGGAGTGCGTGCGGCGACTCGATTTCAACCATCCCCAAGGCGGACCCTGGTCCGATTACGAGCTGGAAGCGGCTGTGCGCGGCTTCAATGCCCTCGACGACGCGGGGGCCCTCTCCCCTGAGGAACTGCAGGCCGTCGATAATCTGCTGCTGCGCTATGCCCAGGCTCATGCCAACGCCTACTGGCGCAGTCGACAGCCCTCGGACTTCGGTCAACGGCACCAGACCATGGGAACGATGGCCTTCCATACTCTGGTCAAGTACCTGCTGCTCCGTGGGAATCCCAATGCCGAGGCCCGCGCACAGCTCCTACGCTGGCGCGACGAGTGCCGGGCGTTCCTTCATGCCTTCGCCGGCACCTACCGCGACGATAACGACGACAACGGCAGCTTTCACTCGGCCGAACCGTTGCTCCGCTACGTGATGGAGGACCGGGACTTCGAGTTCTTCCGGTCCGGCATGGCGCGGAAGGTGGCGTCGCGGGCAATCTTCGTAACGGACAATCGAGGCTGGGGCGCCGGCATCGGCAACTACGAGGAATGCCGCCCCGGCTACGTGATGTATCCCAACAGCACGGGCTCGGCGATCGGACTGGCCGCGTTCTACTACGGCGACGGCGGCTACCGTTGGCTGCTCGACAACGCGCCGGGCGTGCATCGGCCTGGTGGCGGGTGGGCGTTCTCGCCGGGCATTGCCGGCGGCCGCTACCCGTTGTCCGACCAGGTCTCCTCGCAGGAACCCAAGTCGCTGCTGGGCGTGCGGGCCCTCATGCTCGACCAGTATCACTATCGACGGAGCGGTTACTATATGGCGCACGGGCCATTTCCCGCCCCGGCCGAGCGCCCTGGTATGCCGAAGTGCCCGAGGCCCGCGCAGTAGACAAACTGTGTTTCCGAGACGGCTTCCAGCGCGAGGGGCAATATCTCCTCTTGCAGGGCGTGCAGGGCGGCCGCTATAGCAGCATGGACGCCAATGCCTTGGTGCGATTGATGGATCGCGGCCACCTGTGGCTGTTGCAAAACACGCAGCAGTGGGGCCCCGCCTACAAGAACGCGGTATCGGTCTGCCGCGGAGCCGATCTCGACACATTCGACGTGCCCGGCTGCGTCCGACTCGATGCCCTCGCGGATGATCCCGTGGTTGGGCTGACTGCGACCACGCTGCCCCGCTACCACGGGACCGATTGGACGCGAGCCGTGGCGTGGCGCAAAGGGGCTTATTTCCTGGTGTTCGATCTCCTGCAATTCCGCGAAGACGGCCCGTTCTCCGCAACGTGGACCTGGCGCTTGCCCTATCCCGCGGCGCTCTCGCAGGACGTTCTCGTTTGCCGGCAGGGCGACGACGTCTTTCGACTGATCCCGTCGAGCCCCGTCCGGCAGTGGGCGGGCTTGGAAGACGACCCACCGCACCAGTGGCGGGCCGTGCGCCCCTACTTGCTCAAGCAGTATTGGTCGGGAACGGGAAGACGTAGCCAGATCACGGGACGCCAGAACCTGCTGTGCGTCACCGACGTGGGAAAACCCCAGCCGTGGCAGGTGCGCCGCATCTCGGACCAGTGCTGCTTGATTGCGCGCTGGCGCAAGACAAGACTCCCGAGGTTGCTTTGGCGCTCTGCAATCCGCGCGCGAGTAGCATGGCGTTGGCAGGATTTGAAACCAACGCCGTCGTACTCCTCGCCGACGCGACCGGCGTACACGTGGCAGGCGACGGGGCTTTTGTCCGCTATGACGGACGCGATCTCGATCTTCGCGACGGCCGCGCGGAACTTCCCGCTACCGCCGCCGCTCGCCTCCAGGAACTGTGGAAGTCTTCGCGGTCCCAGACGCCATCAGCGCCCGCCACCCGTCCCCCAAGTCTGGACGCGCAGTGGAATTTCCCCGATTTCTACCGTCCGCTACGCCGCTTGGATGGCGTCGACGTGTCGTGCAGCGATCCGGTGGAACATGGTCCGATCGAAGCGCTCGTCGATCGCCAGACTCCCCTCTGGGGAAGCGGCCTGAAGCTGCCCGACCGCTCGGAAATCACCTTTGACCTTCGCCAGGTTGAGCAACTCGACAGCATCCGCCTGGTGCTGGGACACTCCGGCGAAGCGGGCTTTGGAAAGCTGCCCGACCGCGCCTTGCTGAAGCAGTCCAAACCCCGCAGCTTCGTGCTCAGCAACGACGCCTTCGCGTCCGACCTTCGCACGGTGGAGGCCGAGCCACAGCCGAACTGGTCTGTATTCGATCCGTCCGTCTACAAAGACCTGCTCGTGGCATGGCGCACCGACACCTGTCGCGTGGGCCAGCCGGCCCGGTTGGTCCGCATGTCGAGCGAGGGCTTGGGTGCTGAAGTGGAATTCTACGCCCAGGACCGAATATCACCGGCGGTGACTTTGCTCCAAGCGGCCGATCTCGACGGCGACGGCCGGGAGGAACTCGTCGTAGCCACCGACGCGCACGAGGTCGTCGGACTGAGCTGTGAGGGAAAACGCCGGTTCGCTTACCGGGCCGATGCCGCGATCACCGGACTGCTGTGCGAGGACGTCGACGCCGACCGACAGCGTGAGGTTCTCTTGACCACCGCCGCCGGGCAGTTGGTCTGCCTGAAGGCCGATGGAAAAGTCCAGTTCACGGCGATGCAGGCGTCTGAGCCCGACGGCCGAGCAACGACCGCCTCGGCCGTGGGCGTCTGGCGGCCCGATCAGACCGGACGGCGTCGGATCCTGGTGGCCGGCGGCGGTAAACTGGTCTCCTACACTGCCGACGGAAGACCGGAAGGCCAGGCAGGCGAGTATACGTCCATCGGCATGGCGATTCTTCACCCACCATGTGACCTGAACGGCGACGGAATTGAGGACACCGCGGTTCACGGGGACTGGGGCAACCTGAGTCTCGCCGATGGGGCAACCTTTCAATCCGGCGGTCGGCAACAAGGGCCGCAACCGGCCGCCTCGACGGTCAATTGGTCCCGTCCGCTGGGGCTCTTGCCGTGGCGTGCCACTGCGACAGAACATCCCCGAATTCTGTTGATAACCGAAATGGGCACGACGATGTACGACCCGCGATCCGGCAAGCGCCTGTGGCAAGTGCCCGGGGGAACTGTGGCTGCCTACGCCCGGGCCGACCTGGAGGGAAACGGACGATCGCAACTCCTGTTGGCCAAACGTGAGGGCTTCCTGGAAGTGGTCGACCCCGACGGCACGGTCCGCGCGAGCTGGCCCGTCGGAGAACCAATTCGCGACATGACCGTATGGCCGCACAATGGCAAATCGCGGGTCGCCCTGGCAACCCCCTTCGGCCTGGTCATTCTCAACGACAAAGGCGTCCAGACCCATCGCGTGCCGGGCGATCACCAACGCCTGACGGTCGTCCGCGTCGGAAACGAGAACCTCCTGATCAGTGCGACTGCGCGTGGTCTGGTTGCATTTCGGTAAACGAGGAAACGGAAAGCACGGTAACGCAAAGCGAGGTAACCGTTCATAGGCCAGCCGGGGACTGGTCCCTTTTTCGGCCCACAAGACGTCGTCATCACAATAGTCGCGTGACCGAAAACAAGGACCTGTCCCCTTCGCTCCCCGAAGGCGAGATAGAGGTTCAGGAATGGGCCAGGTGGCAGGGAAACGCCTTGATATTAGCAACTCAGCCATGGGAGAAAACATCATGAAACGTACGACGTATGCCCGGATCATCCTCCTGTTGACCGTAGTGACGGCGGGCTCGCCGCTTGCTGGGGCTACTCTCGACCAGGCGGCCTTGCCGGGCCGACAAGTCAAGGTGGCGGCAATCGCGATTGGATTCGGCGGTAACCACGACGAGAAACTGCGATTGGCCATCGAGCACCTGGAAACCGCAGGTGGGCAGGGCGTCGACATCGCCTGCCTGCCCGAGGAATTCGCGGGCACGGGAGCCGAGACCATTCCTGGTCCCACCACCGCTGCCGTGGCAGAGATGGCTAAGAAGCATCACATGTACGTGGTCTGTCCGATTCGTGAACAGTCTGCCGACGGTCGACAATACAACACCGCCGTGCTGCTCAATCGGGCCGGTCAGGTGCAGGGTTGCTATCGCAAGATATTCGTATATTGGGGCGAGGGGCTCAACGTGAGCCGGGACGGCGTCGCCGCGTTTGACACGGATTTCGGGCGTATTGCTATCCTCACTTGCTTCGACGCCAACTTCGACGAGGTGTGGCAGGAGGCCGAACGCAAGGGTGCCGAGATCGTCTTCTGGCCCAGCGCATACGGCGGGGGCTCGCCACTCAACGGCTACGCGATGATCCACAACTACTATGTGGTAGCCGTAGGTCAAGGAAACATCATCGACGTCTTTGGCAAGAACCTCGACAACCGTAAGAACCCGCGGGAACACCAGTTCATTGCCACCCTCGACCTGGACCGGACCCTGGTCCACACCAACTTCAACACGGAAAAGGTGGCTAAGCTCCTCAAGGAGCACCAGGGCGAGGTAATCCAGGAACAGTTCCTCGACATGGAATCGTGGTATGTGCTCCGATCGGTCAAACCTGGCGTCCGCGTTCGCAACCTGTGCAAGCAGTATCAGATCGAAACGCTACGCGAATACCGCCAGCGCAGCCGCGCAGCAAATCAACGACGCTCGCGCAAAGGACAAGAAGATCTCGAGTGCATCCGGGACCGTAATCCTTCCCGGCTGAAATCGACTACTCCGCGACCGATCGCGCAAACAACTCAGGCGGATCGCACTAAGAATCTATCCCGGAACCGCCACGGCAGTCCTCCGCGGCTGGAGAATGCAGGAGCGGCACACGGTTCTGGGATCGGAAACATCCCACGGGGCCGGGAGTCTCGTTGATTACTCCGCCGCCACGGAGACGCGGAAGCCCAGAGTCAGGTTGCGGTTCTCGGGCAGGCTCCCGCTGCGGCTCGCGGATCGGCAGCCCCTGGCGCAGTTGAACCAGCCGCCGCCACGGTACACGCGTTCCTCGCCAGTTGCAGGCCCCCCTGGATCGTTCGTCGGCGACTTCGCATAGTATTCCACGTCGTACCAGTCCGCGCACCACTCCCAGACATTTCCATGCATGTCGTACAAACCAAATGGGTTCGGCAAGAAGCTCCCAGCAGGCGACGTATATGCATAACCGTCGCTGGCTTTGATCACGCCCTTCAACTCGGGGAATTGCGCCTCGAACGCCGCGTCCGCCACGTTCCCTATCTTCGCCGATCCTTCGGAGTCATTGCCGTGAGAGTAGCGTGTTGTCGTACCTGCTCGGCACGCATACTCCCACTCCGCCTCCGTCGGCAGACGGTAAGTCTTGCCCTCCTTGCGACTCAGCCACTTGCAGAACTCCATCGCATCATTCCAACTCACGTTCACCACCGGGTGGGCATCTGACTGAGCAAATCCCGTATTCCGCCACGAATACTTCTCGTTCATCTTGAACTCCATCGTGTCGCGGTTCCAGCCAAAGGCGCCCTGGAAGCCGGTCCCCTTTTCCGCGTCCGTCGCGTAGCCCGTCGCCTCGACGAACCGGCGGAACTGCTCGACCGTCACCTCGTACTTTCCGAGATAGAACGGTTTGGTGATCGTCACCTTGTGGACGGGTTTCTCGTCGTCGAGGCCGCTGTCGTCCCCCATGACGAAAGACCCCGCTGGAATCAACACCATCTCCAGCTTCACACCGCCGCCCAACTCGATGGTCTTCTGAACCGGCGTGAGCTGGACGCTATTGCCCGCATTCTGTTGCTCCGAGGGCGGCCGGGTTCCACAACCGGCAGCCAACGTGACGGCGACCCCCGCAACACACCAAATTATCCAGTTCTTCATTCGATGACCTCTCCCCACCAGGGGCGTTCGAGTTCGATGTCGTCAGTCTCCGAGCGATTGATCCGTCCGTATCGGGCGAAGAAGTCGGGTCTCCACGGCTGAAGCTTCAGTTTCACCCGTTTGCCGACCGGCCAGGAGAAGGCCGGCGTATTCTGCTGGTTTCTCATGCTGAAGAGATACACGGCGATCTTCGGCTCGGTGAGCGTCCCGCTGTGGACCTGCAAGTCGGTCAGGTCGAGTGTGAAGATGTGGTGGGCATAGGGCATTTGGCCTGCCCGCGGGGCCGCCGATTTCGCGGCGATCGTCCCGCTGACGATCAACTCGCGGCCCGCCGGTGGCGGGCCGTCGGCCGGTTTGCGCGACTGCTTGAGCGTCATGTCGAGCAGTTTCCAGTCGCCGACGGCCAGTTCGCGCGCGGCGAACTGCCAGACGACGACCTTCTTGCCGGCCAGGCGGTCTTCGCCTTGGGCCAACTCGCGGCTGAGCATCTCGCGCGTGGCATACGCCCCGTCGTCGTTCCGCAGGATCGTATCCACGGGGCGATTCAGCGCGAAGCTCAGTTGCTCGGCCAATCCGGCCGCGCACCCCAGTTCATCATCTCCAGCGAGTAGATGTTGGCGAAGCTGTCGCCTAGCACCAGGACTTCGGCGGCCGGATCGGGCCGCCACGGCTCGCCCGCTGCGTCGGTCACCGGGCGGATCGTTACGACTTCCTCGCCGAAAACGCCCTGGTTCTGGCGCAGCTTGAGCATCATCGCGATGTCGCCGAGGTTCTTGACGTCCTTGGACGTCTGACGCCGATCGCGATCCACAGCAGTCGCGCCCAACACGATCTTCTCTTCGATGAGCCGGGCCAGTTCCGCCGCGGCCAACTCCATCGCCTCGGGTCGCCAGTGGGTGTCGGTGGCCAGATAGACCGCATTGCCGGAACGGTCGCGATACTGGGCCAGCGCATCGGTCACGTCGCAGACCAGCACGCCCTCGGCCTCAAGCTCATCGAGGAACTGCCGGTACGACGGATTGTGAACGCTCATCCGCCGGCCTTCATAGCGCGAGGAGAACTTTTCAGGGTGGATCGTGGCCTTGTCGGGCGTCGGCATGAGCACCAGCCGGATGTTCCGCTCGGCAAGCTGCCGGTGGAACTGGAGGATCGCCGCGCGCGGGTCGGGCTGCGGGGCCGGCCGCCACTGCGTGCCGCTATCGGCCCGGCGGGCCATGTGCCGCGGGTTCAAGAATCCGGGACCGGTGCAATAGTCGATGCCCGGCCGATAGAACAACCACCGCTGGCGGCCGACATAGCCCTTCTCGTTGCCACTGCCGGCATAGACCAGAAGTTCTTGGGTCGGCGGCAAGACGAACTGCGTCAGGAACGACTCGGCCTTCAGGTCCTTCTCGTACTTGTCGATGGCCTGCAAGAGCACCGCGTTGCCTCGAAACGTCTTCGAGATCCAGCCGCCGTTATGCTCGCGGTAGGCCGCCGCGGCCCGAGGCAAGGCGTCGAAGATGTCGCAGCACTGCGGCCAGGGGTTTTCACGCCGGCCCTCCGCGTGCTGCCGCATCTCGCGATACGTCTGCACGGCCGGAACCGCGAACAGCGTGAACAGCCCGACCACGAAGAGCGTCCACTTCACGCCAAGGCTGATTTCGGTGTGGCCGATTTCGAGCTTGGCTTGCTCTTCGCGGGTCTGGGGTTTGGGTCGTTCGGTCATTGGTCTACGATGGCAGAACCGCCATCAGAAAATGAAGTAGATGAACGGATTGAACTCTTGCGTGGTCATGGCCACGATCGCCAGCCAGAAAACGGCCGTGATCCACAGGGCCTTCTTCCAGGTGATCTTGCGGGTGAAGTCCCAGGTTTGCGGGCAGAACCAGACGACGATCGCCGCCAGCAGCATCGAAACCACGTAGTACGGCTGATAGATCAGCCCGCCAATTAGCCCCGCGCCCGATTGCGGCGTCGTCAGTCCCAACATGCTGCGGCAGTATTCCACAGCCGCGGGCAGATCGGCGGCGCGGAAGAAGACCCACGTGAAGCAGACGATCACGAACGTGATCGCCATCTTGGCGAACCCCGGCAGCCGTTCATAGAACGCGTGCTTTCCGCCGAGCCGCTCGAGGATCAGCATCAGTCCGTGGATCGCGCCCCAGATCACGAAGTTCCACGAGGCCCCATGCCATAGCCCGCCGAGGAGCATCACCAACGCCAGGTTGATGTAGGTCCGCACGGGGCCCTTGCGATTGCCGCCGAGCGGATAGTAGAGGTTGTCGCGGAGCCAGGTCGAAAGGCTCAAGTGCCAACGCCGCCAGAATTCGGTGATCGACTGGCTGAGGTAGGGCGAATCGAAGTTCTTGGCGAACATGAAGCCCATCATCAGCCCCAGGCCGATCGCCATGTCGCTGTAGGCGCTGAAGTCGAAGTAGATCTGAAAGGCGTAAGCGACCACGCCGACCCACGAGTCGATGCAGCCGATCGAGCCGGCGTCGAACGCCATGTCGGCCACCTTGCCGCACGGATTGGCCAGCAGGATCTTCTTGCCGAGCCCCAGGCCGAGGAAGGCGACGCCGCGGGCGAACTTCTCGATCGTGTGCGTCCGCTCGCGAAGCTGATCGGCCACGTCCTGGAAGCGGATGATCGGCCCGGCCACAAGCTGCGGAAACATCGCCACGTAGCACCAATAGTCGATCGGATTGCGGATCGCCCGGGCGTCGCCGCGATAGACGTCGATCGCATAGCTCATCGACTGGAACGTGTAGAAGCTGATGCCCAGCGGCAGCGTCACCTTGAGCACGTTTTCAAGGCCCATGCCGGTCAGGCCGAGCGACTCCACCAGGGCCGTGTAGTTGAACGTGAGGAAGTTGAAGTACTTGAAGAACCCCAACAGCGAGAGGTTCGAGATCATGGAGATCGCAAGCACCCAGCGCTGACGCTTGGTCCGAGGTTGGCCCGGCGGCAACAAGGGGATCGGGTCGCGCCACGTCGAGGGCCGCAACTGGCCGACCAGCGCCAATCCGCAGAGGTAGTCGATGAGCGTCGAGACGAACATCAGCACCACGAACAGCGGATTCGCCCAGCCGTAGAAGACGTAGCTGACCGCCGTGAGCGTCAAGTGCTTGAGCCATCGCGGGCTGAGGTAATACAGCACCAGCGAGGCGGGCAGAAAGTAGAACAGAAACAGGTGGGAACTGAAAACCATGACGCCCTCTGGGGTTCGCGGCGATGCAGCGCTGGGTGAGTTATTCATCCTTGGCGCTATGCCGTGCACCCACGAACTTGGTAGCGCGTAACGGAGTGGCCGGCTGAGGGCAAATGTACTTTGCGTCTCAGCTCGGGCCTCGCTTCCGGCGATCACAGCGCATACGCTGAGTAGCCAGCAAGAACATGGAGGGTGGCTCTTGCTGCGCAGGGCGCAACATCGAACAGCCACCGACTCACGGAAGGCCGGGAATCAAATCTGCAGAACTTGATTGGCGAGATGGAGGCGAACCGACAGTAGAAGTGAGCCGGTGGCCTGTAGGCGTTGCCGGAGGTCAATGGTCAACCGGCTGCGTTGGTCATTGGCCAACGCTAAGAATGCCTGGAACGGCGGGGAGTCTGAATCGCCTGTTGTGCGGCGCGGAGCGACCGAAGAACGTCTGCTAACTGGGTTGCCCTGCGGGCATTCTGAATGCTCGCATTCGCATTGCTGGGATGGGCCGCAAGGCATGGTAGCGCGGATGGGGCAAACCGTCTCCTGGCAGCCCAGCACATGGCGGGCGGAGCAGCCCACCGTTAGGTGAACTACCAACGTCGCAGCGATCAGGATGCGACACAGCTCGACCACGCTATTGCCTCGTTACGCCAGAATCGTTATCAGCAGTGCGATTCTACCATCTTAACCGTTTCGTTCCTACACGACTCGCGTGGCGGAACTAGATGAACGCGCCCGTCAGGTGAAATGTCAACGGGTGCCTCAGGGTCCGCGAGCATCGAGTTCGCCAGATTGCCGGCCGCTCCGCTCCTCCGTATCCTCGGGCCGGAGGCTGTCGCTCAGCAGGTTCCCCTCGATGGCCGTCGCAGCCGCACGAAGTTCGCGAAGGGCGTCCAGGTAGGTGAGATTCGTTTGGAAGAAGGTCCGCTGCGCGGTGAGCAGCGAGAGGTAACTGAACTCGCCCTGCTGGTAGCCCGATGTGGTCAGCTTGAGCGATTCCTCGGCGTTGGGCAGGATGTCGCGGCTGTACTTCTCCACCTGGTAACGGGCGTTGGTGTACTGCTCGAAGACCGCCGCCAGATCGCTGCTGCAATGCCAACTGGACCCTTTGCACTTCGTGCTGGGCCGCGAGCAACTCCGCCTGCGCCCTGCGGATGTTCCCCTGGTTGCGGTTGTAGATCGGGACGGGAATCCCGACTTGAACGCTGGCGAACGTGTCCCGGTGGCGTTGTCGTATTGCACCGCCGCCTGCAGGTCCACGTTGGGAACTCGTCCGGCACATTCCCGGCTCAGCGCCGCCTGGGCACGGGCGACGCCGGCCTGGGCGCTGGCCAGTTGCGGGCTTTCGTGCCCAGCAGCCGACCGAACGTGTCTTCCCAGGTGAGCTGGCGCCAGGCCGTCCTGCACATCGCCCGCCAAGCGGCCTGGGCGCCATGTCGCAGCGCCCACCACGGCGGCCAGATTGCGCCAAGCGGCCACATATCGGTTACGCGCCCTTTCCAGAGAGGACTCTGGCCGAATCGGCTTCGATGCGCGCCTGCAGGACATCGCCGCGAGCCACTTCCTTGGCTTTCATCAGTGCTTCGGTGGATTTGACGCCTTCGCTCGCCGATTCGCACCAATTGCTCGGTGAGTTCCACCGTGCGTTGGGCGACCAGCACGTCGTAGAAGACTGCGCCGCACGTCGGTCAGGACCCGCAGGCGCTGCGATCTCCCAGGCCCATTGCGGCTTGCTGGACCTCCTGGCTGACAACGGCTCCGGTTCAGTTGCAGTTTCCCGGCGGTGACAATTTCCTGGCTGACGAAGCCGCCCTGTTGTCCCGCCCGTCCTTCGTTGCCGATTTCGCTGCCCATGTAGCCGGCAACGGGGTTGGGATAGAGGCCGACCTGAACGCAGCGGCCACGCGCCGCCTCAACTCGCGCCGCCGCCTGGGCCAAGGTGGGATTGCACCCTAGCGCCATCTCCTCCAGTTCGGCCAGCGTCATGCCGGGTGCCGATGGCTGCCCAGCGGATGCCGACGGGCCGTGCTCGACAGGGCGTCCCGGCGGCGGGCTGACCGGTTCCGGCGCGAGAACGACGGCGAGCGTCACTCGGGAACAGGAGCGGGCGGAACCGGCAATTCCGGCGGCTGCGCCAAGGCCTGGCTCAGTGCCAGTCCGGCCGAGAATGACCATCAGTATCGCTGCAAGTCGCATGACTTTTCGCCTCCGTGCGTTTACCCATCCTTGGGAAGTCGGAACGCGCCGCCTGCGTCGCTGATTCCGGTGAAAACGATCTTACCTGCTGTATCAGTTGTTTCGGCAAGGCAAGGCCAGCCTAACAAAGGCCTTGTGACGGAACAGCGCACTCGCCGTAACCGTCCTCTCTTAACATCCTGTCAGCGGCTCTAGTCTTCGTCAGGCTACCGCCACCGACTTCTTGTGCTTGTGCGGATGATAGTGCTCCTGGAAATCCAGCCGGCGCGGGAACCACGTCAAGCTGCGAATCGCTCGCGGCTGGCGGAGTGGCACCGGCCCATCGCAGGAACAGCGCGGGCACCACGACCATGTTCAGCAGCGTCGAGCTAAACAGCCCAAAGACCACCACGATGGCCAAGGGCGTCTGGATTTCGTTGCCCGGCTGACTGCCGCTCAGGGCCAGCGGAACCAGCCCGAGGCCAGCCGTCAGGGCCGTCATCAGCACCGGGGCCAGCCGCTCCATCGAACCGCGACGCACGGCCTCGCGGAAATCCGTGACCCCCTCGTGCTGCTGCAAGTAGCGGATGTGCGACACCAGCATGATGCCGTTCCGCGTGGCGATGCCGAAGAGCGTGATGAACCCCACCAGCGAAGCGACCGACAGCACGCCGCCGGAGACGAACACGCCCACGACGCCGCCGATCAACGCCAGAGGCAGATTGAGCATGACCAACAGGGCGTCGCGCACGGAGTGGAAGGCCATGTGCAGCAAGAGCGCGATGCAAACGATCACGGCGATTCCCAGAAGGAAGAGCATCCGGGAGGCGGCCTGGGCGCTCTCGAACTGCCCGCCGTACTGCACGTAGTAGCCGCTGTACACGCCTTTGCCCAAGGGAACGCTCTCGGCGATCCGCTTCTGGATGTCGGCCACCACGGAGCCCACGTCGCGCCCGGCCACGTTGCAGCTTACGACGATCTTCCGCTGGACGTTTTCGCGGCTGATCGTGTTGGGGCCGCCGTCGCGCTGGACCTTGGCCAGCGCCCCCAGCGGCACTTTCGCGCCGTTGGCGGTCGAGATGGGCAGCCGATTGATGTCGGTCTCGTCGAACTTGCCTTCCTCGCTGGTGCGGACCACCATGTCGAAGGCATTGCGCCCTTCGAGCACTTGGGAGACGACCTCACCGGCAAAGGCCCGTTCGATCTCGTGCCCGACTTGCCCCACGCGCAGCCCGTGCCGCTGGATGGCCTGGCGGTCGTAGGCGATCTTCATAATGGGCACGTCGGCCTGTTGTTCGACCGATGGGTCCACCACGCCCGGAATGCTCTCGATCTCTTGTTTGACGAGCTTGGCCAACTGCCGCAGGCGCGTGAGGCTGGCCGGATCGCTCTCCGGGCCAAAGAGCTTGATGGCCACCGCCGCCCGCGTGCCCGAGAGCATGTGGTCGATGCGGTGCGAGATCGGCTGGCCGATCTGCACGGCCAGCCCCGGAATCCTGGCGAAATCGTTGCGCAGGGCGGCCAGCAATTCGGCCTTGGTCCGTTTGGGAAGCCCCTTTTCCAGCGGCCTGTCCATGTCGATGGAGACTTCGATTTCCGCCCCTTCGACGCCGATGGCGTGTTCGGACAATTCCGCCCGGCCCTGCTGCCGGCCGACCGCCACCACTTCGGGATGCGACAACAAGACCTCTTCGATCTGGCGGCCGAGTTGGTTCGACTCCTCCAAGTTCGTGCCGGGCAGGGTATTGGACCCCAGCGTCAGCGAGCCTTCGTTGAACTCCGGGAGGAAGCTGCGGCCCATGTACGGGATGAAGCACAAGGCAATGACCAGCATCCCCGCGGCGGCAAGGCCGACCTTGTGCGGACGGTCGATCACCCAGTTGAGGATTGGCCGGTAGACGTACTTCGAGAGCCGCATCACCAGCGACTCCTTCTCGTGCAGCACCGCCTTGCTCGTGGGAAGCAGAATCAAGCACAGCGCGGGTGTAATGGTCACGGCCACGGCCAGCGAAGCCAGCAGGGCCACGATGTAGGTCAGGGCCAAGGGCATGAGCAACCGGCCTTCCACGCCGGAGAGGAAGAACAGCGGCGTGAAGACCAGGATCACGATGATCGTGGCGAAGAAGATCGAGTTGCGGATTTCCACGCTGGCGTGGAAGACGACCGAAATCGGACTGCGTCGTTCTTCGGCCGGAAGGTGATGGTTCTCGCGCAACCGCCGGAAGACGTTTTCCACGTCCACGATGGCGTCGTCCACCAGGGCGCCGATGGCGATGGCCATGCCGCCCAGGGTCATCGTGTTGATCGACGCCCCCATCGACTTGAGCACGATCATCGTGGTCAAGAGCGACATGGGAATGGCCACGAGCGTGATGAGACTTGCCCGAAGGTTGCCCAGGAACAACAGCACAATGACCATCACCAGGATGCTGCCGTCGCGCAAGGCCCCTTCGACGTTGCGCACGGCCGTCTCGATGAAGTTGGCCTGGCGGAAGATGTTCCGCTGGATGGTGATTCCCGCCGGGAGCGTCGCCTGGATTTCGTCGAGCGACTGGTCAAGCCGCTCGCTGAGTTCCAGCGTGTTGACGTGCGGCTGCTTGGTGATGCCCAACAGGACCGCCGGTTTTCCCATTGCCGAGCCGGTGCCGCGCTTCAGGGCCGCGCCGATCTGCACCACCCCAAGTTGACCGACGCGGATGGGCACCTCTTTGCGGACGGTGACCACCGTATCGGCGATCTGATCCAATTGCTGGACCCGTCCCAGCCCTTGGACGAGGAACTCCTGGCCGCCGTCCACCATGATGCCGGCCGTGGCGTTCTTATTGGTCTCCTTCAGCGCCTCCGCCACTTCGGAAGCGCTGATGTTGTAGGCTTGCAGCTTCGACGGCGAGAGCACGACCTGGTACTGCTTCACGTCGCCGCCAATCGGCGTGACCTGGGCCACGCCTTCGACGCCCAGCAGCCGTCGCCGGATGGTCGTGTCGGCCATCGTCCGCAAATCGAAGAGCGAATGTTTATCGCTGCGGATGGCCAGGAACAGGACTTCGCCCATCGCGGAAGCCTGGGGGGCCATGATCGGCGGCTCGATTTCCGGCGGGAGATTCCCTCGCACCAAGCCCGAGCTTCTCGGCCACGATCTGCCGGTCGGCCAGGATGTCGGTGCCCCAGTCGAACTCGACCCATACGACCGAAAAGCCTACGGCCGTCGCGGATCGCACGCGGCGCACGCCGGAGGCCCCGTTCATCGCCGTCTCAATGGGAAAGGTGACCAGCGTTTCGACCTCCGTGGGAGCCATGCCGTGGGCTTCCGTGAGGATCGTCACCGTCGGCGCGGTGAAGTCCGGGAAGACATCCACCGGCATCGTCGTCGTGACATACAACCCCACCGCCATCAAGGCCAGCGAGAGCAGCACGATCAGGACACGGTTGTTCAGCGAGAGATGAATGAGTCTTGTAAGCATGGGCGGGCTCCTAGTGGGCGTGACCGTGGGCGGGGATCGCGCTGGACATGGTAGACAACCGAATCGTGTAGGCCCCCTTGGTCGCCACCCGGTCGCCCGCCGCAAGTCCGTTGCGGATTTCCACCTGGTTCGCGTCGCGGATGCCGACCTCCACCCGCCGCCGCTCGAACGTCTCGCCGCCGCGCTGGACGTAGACGACCACCTCGCCGCCCTCGTCCACGACGGCATCCTTCGGAACGGCCAGTGCCGTTTGCTTGCGGTTTGTTTCCACGAGCAGGTCGGCGAACATCCCCACTCGAAGCGTTCCATCCGTGTTGGGAACCTCGTAGCGGATCGGCACCGTGCGCGTGTCGGGATCGACCATCGCGCCCACGTCGATCAGTCGCCCGCCGCCGCCGAGGATCGGCACGATGCGGTCGGGATAGGCAGCCAGTCGATAGCTTGCCCCCGGGGCCTGGCGGACTCGGGCGAGGTCGTATTCCGAGACGTTCGCCTCGATCCACAGGGTATCGAGGTTGACGACGTGGAAGAGCTTGCGGCTGTTGTTGATCAACTCGCCCGGAAGTGACGCTGGCTTCGACGATGGTGCCGGAAATGGGGCTTCGCAGGGTCACTCGCATGTCGCCTCGCTGGTCGCCCACGTCGCCGGACGCCTTCATCTTGCCGAGCACTTTGGCCAGTCGGTCCCTCGCATCCACGTAAGGCTGTCAACGACTTGGCGCAAACCGTCCAACTCGGCCTGCGCCAGACGGGCTTCATGTTCGGCCAACAGGAGGTCCTTGCCGGCAGAGATGCCCTCTTCGGCCAGTTTCTTCTTGCGTTCGAGGGTGTCCTGTGCCCGCTTCAGGGCCAGTTCCGCCGTGCGGACCTTCGTTTCGATTTCCAGTTGCTTGACGGCCAGGTCGGCGTCGAGGGTCTGCAACTGGGCCTGGTTGGCGACCAACTGAACGGCCTCGGCACCCGCGACCGACGGCTCGACCAAGGCCAGGACTTGTCCTTGCTCCACCTTGTCGCCGACCCTCGGAAAACCTTTGCCCTCGGGCGGCACGGCCTTGCCGGTGACCGGCGAACTGACGATCGCGCCCGAGCCCGACGGCACGATCACGCGCCCGGGCACAACCAGCCGTTCCACCAGGTCCTTGTTCTCGGCGGGGGCCGTAATCAGCCCCACCCGCCACTGCTGCTCTTTGAGAAAGCTGATCGCGTCGGCCGCGTTCTCTTCCGGGGCCGCCTTCGCGGCTGCCAACGCCTCGTCCGGGCTGCCATAGACCACGACCGGCGGCAGTTCGATCGTCTCTTGGCCGCCGTCGATCTGCGGGCTCTCGACAGTGATCTTGGCCTGGTAGGTGCCGGCCTTCGGGAAGGTCACCGAAGGGATGAAAATCCCGGCCCGTGTCGGCTTCTCCGAACGGATTTCGACCGTGCTCTGTTCTGGGCCGGTCGCCTTGAAGGTAAGGCTTCCCTCCGTCACCGGGCTGCCGTTGTTCATCACGGTCACATGGAAGAGCGGCTCGATGGCCTTTCCTGCGACGGCATACGGCCGTTCGAGGAAGATGTCTATCTTGTTGGCCCAGAGCGTTGTCTTGACCGAGGGCTCGTCGCCGCCGTGGGCGTGGCCGCCGTGCGCCGCTTCGGCGCCGGCTTCGCCATGTCCGTGGCCGGCGGATTGGCTTGCGCCGTTGCCGGCCAAGACCTTCGCCGCGAGGGCTTCTCGAACCTGTGGATTGGTGGCCAGGAAGTATCCGGCCAACGCCAGCAGCCCGACCACGGCAAACACCATCGCCGGACGCCACCATTTCTTAGAACTGAGTGTCATTCTCCTATCTCCAAAGACTGTATCGCGCAATTGGCGAGTGGGTTTACCGTAACGGGAACAAGAGCCTCGACGACCGTACCAGCGCAAGCCGACGCAGCGCAAAGACGGACGACCAAGGAGAGGACCGTGAGGCAAGAAATCAGGCTAACTGAACGCCTGAGCGCTCATCGCGCGCACGGTCACACAGAGGATGCGGTGTGAGCCGTAGAAGAGAGCAGAGGACGGGCGAACAAGATGCCCCACCGTCGGCGGCGATTGCGTTGAGAGCAAGAATCGTCAGCGACGTATCAAGCCCGTTACCCGAATAGACCTGGGAGAGCGAAGCACGGCTGGCCTGGACAAACAGCAGCTTCGACCCACAGCGGTCTTCGCCCTTCTTGGTCGGCGAGTCGTCGTCAGGAAGCGTCAGCCGAAAGCCAAGCCATTGGAAGTGGAGATGGGATGCTTCGCCGCCAATTCCCTTCGCCGCCAAGGTAGCCGAACGAGGCTCCCCGCAGTCGCTCACCGAGTCCGCTCGGGGAAAAATCTCGGCCCCAGCGCGGCCTGCATCGCAACCGTTGTGGTGGTGAGAAAGGTCGGCTCCCCCATGGTGGCTGTGCTCGACGGGCGGCGGTGCTATGCCCCATGCCAGCACCGTGGCCGCCATCACCAGGTTCATCAGGGCTCGTGGTATACCTTGTGCCATTGCGTTGGAGCGATGCCGGCGCGGTAAACACGACGACCCTGGTGAATTTAGGTGGACTTTGACGATCGCTGTCTATTCTAATGGGATCAAGAGTGGCAGTCAATCTACGCGTCAAGGGTCAACGTCAAGCGCCTGTCATCTAGGATCATCGGCAAATCCGCTACAATTCTCCATGCCGTCTGTCATCTGGGAGCGGAGGGCCCCCGCCCATGCCACTCGGG
This sequence comes from Pirellulales bacterium, assembly GCA_963736495.1. Taxonomy (GTDB): domain Bacteria; phylum Planctomycetota; class Planctomycetia; order Pirellulales; family Thermoguttaceae; genus CAVTPL01. Next base: position 1,467,566 of record CAVTPL010000007.1, read on the forward strand.
CCTTGAATGCCCCCGACAAACGCCGTCGTCTCCCGTTCATCCGGACCTCCTGATACGGCATTCCCGAAGTCCATTTTATACCTTATCAGGCTGCCCAGTTTTTCCCGTCCACCGCAACACTCACTCGTCCGCATCACCGTGAAGCTCCGAGGCCACCCTACGTGACTCGTGACGAGCTTATAGAGCCCTGCATAGCCAATAGGAAGTAGAAAATGAGAAGAATCGTGGTGTTGGCGACATTAGCCGTGGCGGTACAAGCTTTCTTGTTGCAGGTCCGAGCTGCGGAAGAGAGGTCGCCTCAAACCAAGAACCTATCCCGGAACTACCAGGAAAAGGGTCCGCGGCCGGGGAATCCGGTAGCGCCCAAAGGTTCTGGGATCGGCTCTAAGACCGGTACGGTCACGAAGGTGGATCCATCGGCCAAGCAGGTCGTGGTCATGGTTGCCGGAGAACTCGCATTCACGGTGACGGAATCCACCAAGATCGTTCTGGGCGACGAAGCCAAACGGCTTGCCGATGTCACGGTGGGTGCCAGGGTGACCGTGGAGTACTCGCGCGAGGGCGATACCCGCACCGCAGCGAAGATCGCGATTCTCGATCCTGAAATCAAGCCCGGCGGCACCTTCACGGTCGCGTTCCCCGAGATGCCGCCCACGTTCTACGCCCGGCACCAGAAGAAAGACGTCAAGGCGCAGATGACGGTCTTCCTGCCAACGAACTACGAGCCCGGCCGGAAATTCCCACTTTTCGTCTTCTTAAGTGGCGGCGACGGCGGCCCCGGCTCGAACCTGGGAGTAGCCCGCTCGCTTGCCGAAGGGAAGGACTTTGTCTGCGTCAGCGTGCCGCTCTTCAAGGTGACGGATCCCAAGGCGCCCGGCGGCGAATACGTCATGCACGACCCAGACGCCAGGTACATGTGGCCCTTCTTCCGGACCATGCTGGCGAAACTAGAACAGCTTGTGCCCAACCTCGATCCGACGCACCGGGTCCTCGGCGGTTTCTCCAACGGCGCCCATGCGACGCAGGGGCTCATCGACGAGTCCGACGGAGAGATAGCCCGCCGCTTCTCGGCGTTCCTGTTCGTAGAGGGTGGCGGCCGGTTGCAGCACTACGACCTGCTGAAAGGCAAGCCGTACCTCATGGTCTCCAGCAACGCGAAGTCGCGGCCCCGGGCACAGCAGATATGCGATGCGGCGAAAGACGCCGGGGCCAAAGCCACTCTCGTCTTCGTCGACGTCGGAAAGCACGACTTCCCGGCGTCTGCCTACCCGGCAGTCCGGCAGTGGCTTCGCGGGCCGGCCATGGAGTAAACTTAGAACCTATCCCAGAACTGCCGCCGGAGCCCTGTGCGGCCGGAGAAGCGTGGCACCGCCCAAGGTTCTGAGATCGGCTCTTACATTCTCCGGCAAGACGAGTTGGACCCTGCACGCACAAACACACCCATCCCTTGGAAACCGTGAGCACACAGCCTCTCGCGCGATACTCGGAACGTTTGCTGGAAGTCCGCCGCGATTTCACGTTGTACGACGACCGGATCGTCGTCAACGCTCGCTGGTATTTCTATCGGCGGTTCGAGCACGTCGTGAAGCTGACCGCGCTCACCGGTGAGTTCCAGGAGATCACGATTCGCTACCGCATCTATCGTTATGCGGGTTGGCTCATGGCGATCGGGGCACTCGCATACGCCGTGTGTTACTACAATGCCCCGGAATCCGCGCTAGGAGCCGTGGGCTATGTGGCCCTGTGTGCTGCGTTCTGCGGCGCCGTGTTTATGGCCCTGACGTACCCGCATCGTCGCATCCGCTTCGCACGATTCCGTACGAAAACCGGCCGGATCGGTCTCGACATCGGCAGCGCCGGCAGCGACGCCGCCGCGTTTGAAGAGTTCGTCCAGCACGTCCGGCGGCAGATTCGCCGGTAGCGGATCTCAGTTTACTGATTGAAAGAGAACGACCATGACCACCGCCCAGTGCCCGCTCTGCGGTAACCAAACCCTGGAACACAAGCACGGCGAGTACCGCTTCGAGCCGCCGCAAAACATACCAGACGGCACGATGACAATCCCCGATGCCGCCTGGGATGCTTGCACCAGTTGCGGCGAAGAGATACTGCCGGACGAACTGACCAAAGCCATTGAGGCGGAGCAATACCGCCGACTCGGGCTGCTCACGCCGAAATAGCGGCTTGGGCCGCCGCATACCGGCTCCCTCTGCGGACGAGGTCGACGGTTTGCCATCCTTCCGCCTGGAGGGAGAATTCCCCGGAACCTGCACGGGTGCTACCCCACCCGGCCCTCAAGGCAGTTCGGCCCTGTTGGGCCTGCCGGGCATCAGTGCGGCAGTTGCACTGCAAGTCGCTTGCTCGCCGTTACTTGCGGTCAGCTCGATGCAGTACTTGGTTCGTACTCGCGTGGGCCTGATGTGCCCAGTGCTGTCAATGAAATGTCACTGATCCGGGCACCGGCATCGAGTTGTGGCGGCAAGTAGGTATTTGATTTGACTTTCGGCTACGGAGATAAACCGGCTTGCGCAGGAGATTGTACCGCGATTCTTGAGGCAGGCGTACCGGATTGGCCACTAACTCTCGATTGATCTGCCGGATGTCACGTGAAGCGTTGAAGGTCCATCGGTACGGACCGGCCAATCGATGATTGACTTCGCGGTAGCTCTGATAGAACGAATCACTCTACGTCGATGGGGCGGCCACCAGGACGGCGTTCGCGTCGACGCCGGAACGTACGATCAGCTGGGGGATGGCCGCATCCTGATTCAGCCCCATCAGTTTGAGTTCATTGATTCCTAGCTCAAATGCCGTCTGCACCGAACGGCCAAACGCTAGGCCTCGGTAAAACGCAGCCGCGAAAACCCTCGCCGCGTCGTCTCCGATGGAATCTGACATGCCTACAACAAACTCAATCTCTTGGACGATCGCCCGTGCCTGGACTTCCGAATAGCAGGCGTTGAGAACGACGACTCGGATACCATCCTTGAGCACCTTGAAAAGATCCGTCAACGCATCGGCGGCGATGAAGGTGCTATCGTTCTGGTTAGCTGAATGCAATACTATCCCGTCCGCTCCGCTCCCATGCCCAGAGAAGTGTACTATCGTGGGCTCATATTCCAGTAGAGCCTGCTGAAGATCCTCCGGGCGTACGGCCCACCGGGTTCGTACAACGACCCGATTTCGGTGTCTAGCGTCGCGTATCTTCTCTTCGATGGCGCGAGCCTCTTCATCGAGAGCTAGCCTGGACGAACTCATGGGGTTCGCCGCCAAGAACAGCACTTTCACTTGTGTCCTCACCATAGTGGTTGAGTCATTCCACCTTGACTGGTCGGCACCTTCCGGCGCACCCGAGAATTGATCGAACCATGATAACAGTTCCTTTGCGTACCAGGCGACAATCTTCAGCTCGCGTTTCCACGACCACCTGAGCGCCTTAGCCGCCGCCTTCCACTGACGCTCGACAAGAATGTTCGCCACTCGTTGGTGATCACCCGCCTCCCAAAGGAAGCCCGTATGCCTCATCCACTCATCAAAGTCTGATTCCGTGATTTCGGGGAAAAGGCGTAGTAAGCTGATCGCCAAAGTGATAGGCTTCCCTGCGGCGCGACTTCGAGCTAGCCTCGTCGCTGCCGCACATAGTGAAGGTGGAGGTCTCCTGATGGTGTCGTCGAGCAAGAAACGCTGCCACCATTCGTCTACGGTTCCCTGTGCGAGTTCAGCACTGGCACTCGGCAGGAGAACGTCACATTTGGGATGGTCAAGAAGGGCACTAGCGCCACGCTTATCAAGACGCCTAATAATCGCGAGGGAGTCGTCATCACTATTGACGGCCGCGTCGAAGACGGGCACGAAGAAATCGTCTCGAACAAGCCCTTGCGGAAACACACCGCTTTGCAGCAAGTGGCGAGAGACGAGGTGAACAATGCCATCGGAGCCAAGTACTGTCGTAAGCAACTCCGGCTCCGCCAAAGTGAATTGCACCGCTCTGGTAACAAGGGGCTGCCAACTCGTGGCCGCAGCAGCGTCGACAATCTCACCGGACGTGCGATCGAGCAGAATTGCGTCCAGGGCTGCATCCGGCCTCGATAGGTTCGCGCGTAGTCTCTCGACGCAACCCGCCAGTGGTCGCCCGGAGCCAATCGCGCGGGCGAGCAGGTTAGGCCATTCCCGCTCGTGGCAAACCGCAGAAAGCAAATCGAGCAACTCATCGCTGACATTCGTTGCGCGCTAGCGGCGAGCCATGCTTCGGCTGTCGATGAACCGTCGATGTAACCAATCGTGAATCGGAGACTGCCCGACCTAGTTTGCCACCACTCCCAAAGTGCTGTCGCCCACTGTCGGCTATTACCCCGACACCCCGCCTCCACACCACTTCGCACAGCTCGTCGCCACCAAGTTGCGTGCGATCCCCCCAAGTGCTGTTCTAGTATCCAGAGTGCGTCCACGGGAGGCTGCTCTGGGAGACGTTTCTCAACCCAGCGAGCAAGTGCATCCTCAATCGGGTTCTTTTCAATGATAGCGTCGAGTCTCATCAGCGAGGCTGATCTGACTTCGTTGACCGACGCATCGTCCATCGCTTGGAGAGCGGCGGCAAGGACGGCGAGGTCTTCCGGCGGAATGACGAACCCGCCAGAGAACGCCTCTTGTGTACGAATGACCACAAGAGAATCACTGAGGTTGCCGGTACCGGAATGAAGTCGCTCAAGGCGTTGGGCTATTCTCTCAACCCGCTCAAGAACGGTATAGTCCTCGGGGAGGCCTACTGAGTTCGCCGTCATCAGGCGGGTCAAATGCGGCGATGAGTGTCCCGAAAACCACCGAGCGGCAGGCCCGGGGGATGTGTTGTCCCCTTCGATCATCCGCCGTCCATGCCATCTGGGCTTTAGTTCGCTTGGAATGAGAACGATGCTTGACCTTGGCACGGAATCCAGCGATTCAACACCGAACAGTGTGCGAACCGAAAACGATGCGCGCGCGTTGGGCCAAAGCCGTGGCCAGATCGCTCTAATGAGATACGGCGCCAGCGACAGGTCAGCAACGATTGCTGGTCCTTCTCCTCTGGCCAGCCAGTCCACGACCGGACCTGAGAGGCTGCTGTTCGCATCCATTGCCCCAGAAGGAACGTGCCCCAAATAGGCAAGGAGTTCGTCAATATCGTCCACCGAGCCGCACTCTTCAACCGAGAGGAGAACAACCCTCGCCGAAACCATGTTCTTCCGGGGAGCGTCTTTGTCTTCGTCGCCCCGCCAAAGCACCCACCAGTCCTCAATTCTCTGACAGCCCCAATACGGGAACCACCTGACCTCAGGCCCCACGTGGCCGGCAGGTCTATCGACCAGGAATCGAAGCGGTTGAAGAACGGAAGAGGTTGCTGGAAGCGACGAACTCAAGAGCTGATGGCTGCCTCCTCGGTTGCCGAAATTGGCGTTCTCGAACATCTCCGTGCTTCCTTAGACGCCCATGAGCCACGCGACTGGCGGCTGTGAGAATCTTTGACCGCCTCCGTACTGCTAGGGGGGATAACATAACCGAAGGTCTCCGGCCCCAGTTGAGCAAATTCCAAGTCTCGCCTATCAGGATCGAGCGCACGGCCAAGCGACGAAAGTCCCCATACAGACCACGCGGAATTCTCCCATGTGCTGCCGACGAAGGCGTCCACCAACGGCAGTCGGCTCGCAAACATCTCCTCGGGTGTCTCCGACGCTTCCAACTCATCCCAACAGGACAGGATAATGGCGAGTCGCGGCTTTGATGCCTTACCGAACGTAGATTGTCCCGCGGCGAAGACGAGCATCTGCAAAAGCTCGACGTAGCGAGCGCGGTCATCCCAGCCCCTGCAATCGATTGAGTTCTCCCCTGATCGCGTACGCTCGGGAGCAACGCCTGTTGGACGCACGAACATATCCTCGTAGATGTTCAGCGTCGATGGTCGGACGAAGAGGATCCAGCCAGCCGCCTTTTCGACTGACGCTCGCCATTCGACAGGAAGTGTCCGGCGCTCGACGATTGAGAAAAGACGTTCGCCCGCATATTCTGGCCATTCCATTAGAATATTCGTTCCTTCGCTGGTCTCCAGTTCGCAACGAATGCCTGCCCATGTACCACCCGGCGTATGGCCGGCTGCGCGCCCCTCCTCAAGACATGAAAGTACTTCCTCCAGCTTGCTGAGATCTTCTACTCCACCAGGACGGAGTCGAAGCTTCCCCTGGCGATCATGGCGAAGCCGTCCGAGCAACTGCCCGGCATAGTGGGTCTTCCCAGCGCCAGAACCACCCAGTACTAATAGGTCAGGAGTTGACATGAATCCCCCTGAAAGCAAGGAAAGGATCATTGGAATGGCGAGGCTCGACCGCGTTGAATTGGGTTCGTACGCCTTCCGCAGCCAGGATAGCGCGAATGAAACATCGCTCTATTGTTTCAGGTGCCGAGACCGTTGTCTTACAGGAATCGGCCCAAGGGAGAAAGTCGCTACAAGTCCGCTCAATCCCAGCGCGAACCGCGTTCGGGACCCTGATGTCGTCCTTCGTCCAAACCACGAAGAGAGGCCGCCGAGCGTTCTGAGCACTCGTCCTCTCGATTAGGTCCCGAGTCGCGCGCCGAGTCTGCGGGAGTTTGTCAACATCCGCGAGCGCCGCGGAGTCGATTAGCAATAGAAGAACATCGGAGTGTCGAATCAGCCAACGGGCGCCGACAGCAGTCGGGTCGCCCGGCACGCGGGCCCATTGCGTAAACCACTCTCCAGGCGCGTCTGAGAACATCACATCGCGTATGACACCAGAGGATGCATGTCGAAGTGTGACGTGGAGAAGCCCAGGATGTCGTCCAGCACTCGACGTGTGGGGAGGAAACGCCGGCGGAGGATCTCCAGTCCAGCGGCAATACTGGACAACCGACTCCCATCCCCCTAGGGTCCACGAGCCAGCGAATCGTCGGTCACCGATCGTGCCATGTTTCAAGAACCACATGTAAAGATAGGCCAAGAGTGACGTCTTGCCTGAGTCCGGGGGGCCAATCAAGCCGACAAGAAATGGTCGCCCTCGTCCGCTCAAGATTGTCAGGTCACTGGTTCCGAGCGCGTATCCATTCCATGGAATGTCATTCGTAGGAACGTCGGGCTGTTTCGCTAACTCTTCCTCGCCAACATCTTGGTTCTGCCAGTATTCGCAGTCTTTCCGGTCAAAATGGCCGAGCGCGCAGGTTGTATCCGGAAAGCAATTCTCGTGCTTGCAGCGATAGCTCATCGAAGCGTCTCCAGCAGGCGGTGAGCCTGAAGATCGCGGAAAATCCACATGGCGAAGTCGGCAGAGGAAAGCGTAAGTGATCCATCGACACCGGTGCGTGAACGCACGGTCTCGCGGGAAACAGTATATCCCTTAGCGGCTTCTCCAACGAGCGTGACCAGGGGAACACGCTCGTCTGTAGTGGACGCAGCAGGGAATCTGTCGCCGAAACCTGTGTTAGCCTCTGCAATAGCCTGAAGATAGGAAGCGACGGTTTGAGCATCTTCTGCGTCAAGGAGCCGGGCGATTCGTAGCACTGTTTCGCCAAGCACGTAAGAAACGCTTGCTGGAGCAAGCGTGGGAACGATACTGGCTAGGTCCACCGCGGCTGCTACTGCAGCGATCGGCAACGATAGGTCGCGGTAGCCGACCTGGAGGGACGGCGAGTAGAGGGACTCGGACCACCAAAGCACGCCCAACCGCATCTGGGTCGACTCGTGCGTCTGCAACGCTTCCTCCAGCGTGTTTAGGTGGCCCGCAATGCTCTTGCTGATCGACTCAGCAAGGCGACCCGTTGCGAGGTTCGCTGCCTTCACAAGGGCCGCGCTCATCCGTGGTGTGAACTCCTGCGACCAGGTTTGTCCTACGTTCGGCCAGTGGGGATTGGGGCTCTCCAGCGGGTCAGTTGGCGGATATTGCGGCCCGGCAGTTCGCGCGACTTCCTTGAGAACATCAGCGTCAACGATGGCGCTTTCAATACTCAGGGGGGCGTTCTCCGGTAACAGCTTGTTCTGGCCGTAAGGCTTCCCATTCGTAGCACCGAGACCAGCGCGGCTGACGGCCTCGCGTTCCGAAAGCTCTCTCGCGCTCTCAATGAACGTTTCGACAAGTGCGCCCGCCTTTCCCAGGCTTGCCTGGCCATGCCGAAGCGGGCTCGCAGCGGTTTGCCACACGACACCAGCGGCGTTGGCGTTGCCGTCGGTGCCGGCCGCTAACGCATCAATGGCAATAGAGCGGAGTAGCTCGCGTGGGCGGTTGACGTGTGTGTTCCTAAGAGTCTTCCACTGCGCGATCACCAGTTCTTCGATGAGCGCGAACATCGGGTCATGTTCTTCGACGCTGTCGTCCAGCGAAATTAGCGTTGCTGGGATAAGCAGCCTCGGTTCGTCCAGGAACTTTGCTGCAAGCGCCGCCGACGCCAACTGCATCTTCTCGAAGCGGGAGTCGTCCGAGCCGATGTCCACAAGACCAAGGTTCAGTAGCTCCTGAAGAAGGGACATGTTTCCAATCCTCCTGCTTCGATATCGAAATAGTGTTGCTGCTTCTGCGGATCACGAAGCTTCCGCGGATCCTCCGCCGGCGCTCGCCCCCGCCGGGGCGTACCGACCGCGAGTTCAACGACCGAGCCACGTGCGGCCCAGCTATCGCAATTTTGGCATCTTAACGCTTTTAGTTACCATTTCCAATGGTTGTGTGGCGCCTTTGCACAAATCATCGGCTTGGCAGCGATTGCATTTGGTTAGCTTTCCGTCGCGCCCCCCCATCTAAGCGATCGGCGATGGCTGTCAAGTACGCGGTGGCCAAAGAGTTGGAGGCTCTGACGGTTGTGTCAGTCGGTATCCGCGACCTGATCCTGCCGCGCGACATGAAGGACTTGATGAACAAGGCGACGGAAGCCAAGACGTGTAGCTTCGTGGCCGCTAGGAGAGACAGCCGTTCTCCCGCAGCCACGGCTCGATCGCATCCTCGACGATTTCGCGCTCAAGGCCCTGCAATTGCCGCTCCAGCGATGCAGTCTGAAGCGCTGCTGCGATGTCCGGCCTCACCCAGATGTTCTCCGCATCCGGGCACGGGCATGCCCCACCCAAAATCCCGGCAAGGCGCGCTCACCGCCCGTCTTGAGCCCGCCGCTTCCCCTCTTCCTTCTCACGGATACGCTCTTCCACCGGAACGGCGAAAACCGAAGTCTTCGCAAGCACACAGCCAGGGCGTCCCGGCACGCAGTCGGTGCGCAGTCGCATACAGTAGTCGTGTTCCATGTCGAAGTTCGGGCAGGAAAATGAACTCATGGGGAGTGCTGCGTCGGGGGACTCGCGAGACTAGAGAATTAGAGCCGATCCCAGAACCGTCTGCCGCCCTAAAATCCTCCGGCCGCACAGGGCTCCAGCGGCGGTTCCGGGATAGGTTCTTAGAGCGATTCCGCCGCGATTGCTCGGGGGAACAAAATGTTGTTTTCCAGGTGGATATGCTGGTGCAAGTCGGCCTCCATGCGCTGGAGTTCCTCATACATCGCCCTGAACGTCGGGCAAGCGTCCGCGGGCAGTGCGTAGTCATGCGTCACTTCACGGAGCTTCGCCAGCGCTTGCCCGGCACTCTCATGCTCGTGTTCCATGCGCCCGATGGGGTTGCTGCCGACCCAAATCCGGCTTGCGGCATGGGAGCCCCTTCCCGAACATGCACGTCGACGGCCACGATATAGGGGAAGAGCACCTGCTCTTCCTTCATCAGGTGACTGCTGAGTTCCGCGTCGAGCGCGTTGAAAAGTTCCTGCACCTGTCGCAGCACCTCGCCGTGGTGCGCTCCGTGGGCCTTGAGCACCGTGGGCAGCAGCGATCTCAGCCGCGGAAGCGCCGCTTTCATGTAGCCGTGGTGTACCTCGACGATGTGGCGAACCAGCTCGGCAAGCGATGCGGCATACCAATCCTTGTCGGTTGCCGTCGCGTTGCCGGTTGCCGTCTGGACGGCCTCTTCCAACGCATCGACCAACGCAGGGAGTTTCACACCGCGCTCGCTGGCTGCTTCCGCTAGGCACTTGGCTCCGCCACAGCAATAGTCGATCCCGTGTTTCTCGAACACCGGCCGGGTCTGCGGGTAGCGTCCCACCAGGTCCCGAACGGTCATCTTGCCATCTACTTGAATTGCCATGTTGTCGGCCTTTCTTCTGAAGGTTCCGCCCATTACTTCCGTTGCCCCAATTCCCGGTCGAGCACGATCAGACCCTGGCGGGAATCGCCGAATGAAGTTCCTCGTGAATCTGCTTGTTGAGTGCGTTGTAAGCGTTCACACCCCGGGATAGCCACGCTCGGCGGCTGCGATTCCCACGCGCTTGTGGGTAATGGGCAACGCCGGTAATGGGCAAGTATTTGGAAGCGGCGAGCCGCCGCTTCTACGAGTTTGCCCTCTGAACGGTTACAACGGCCAGACGCCGTTTCTCCGAGCTTGTCCTGTGAACGGTTGCAGTGCGTTCTGCATGTTTTCGCTGAGCGTGGTCAAGTCTCCTCGATCTTGATGGCCGATTCGGGACACTGATCCGCCGCCTCGCGACAACTGGCCTCGGCCTCGGGTGGAATCGGGTTCACCTTGGCCTGGGCCTTGTTGTCGTCGTCCATCTCAAACACCTCGGGGCACACGTCAATACAAATGCCGCACCCGAGGCAGAGGTTCTTGTCTACGGTTGCCTTCATACGATTACTCCTGAAAGTTCGCCGATGCCTCGTTGGTCGCCGCCGCCTGGCATGCAGCTTGGACTCGCCCAAAGGGCAGGGGAGTCTCGCCGGTAATCAATCGAGCTCGCGCGATTCCAGGTGAAGTAGTTCCATGCCCACTGCAGAAAAATCAATAGCCGGTTTTGGAATTCAACGATATACATCAGGTGAATGAAGAGCCAGGCCAGCCAGGCCAGATAGCCGGAGAGCTTCAGCGGGCCGATCATTGCCACTGCCCGGGCGCGGCCAATCGTGGCCATGATGCCGTAATCGCGGTAATGAAAGCTCGGCAGTGTCTTCCCCAGCAGACGATTGTGAATCAGCTTCGCGACGTAACGTCCCTCTTGCATCGCCACGGGGGCAACGCCCGGGAGCGGGACGCCGGCCTGTGGAGCGTAAAGTGCCAAGTCGCCGATCGCGAAGACTTCCGCGTAGCCTGGCACCGATAGATCCGACGCCACCGGCACCCGCCCCTGCCGATCAACTGGGACACCGGCCGCGTCAGCCAATAACCGGCCAAGCGGCGAGGCCCGCACGCCCGCGCTCCACAGTATTGTCTTGGTGGGAATTGTCTCGGTGTGGTCACCACTACGAAACGTCACTGCGTCCGGCTGGATATCACTGACCAGAACGCCGGTACGGACCGTTACACACATTTGTTCCAAGTGCGCCTTCGCTTTGCTGGAAAGCTCGGCCGGATAGGAGGGCAAAAGTCGCTCCTGCCCTTCCAGCAACACAATGCGAGAATCCCGAGGATCGATCGAGCGAAATTCGTTCCGCAGGGTGCAGCAGCCGATTTCCGCCAGAGCCCCGGCCAACTCGACGCCCGTCGGGCCGCCCCCCACAACCACAAAAGTCAGCCATTCCCGGATCTTTTGTGGATCGGTTTCCCGTTCCGCGATTTCGAAGGCCATGAGGACCCGCCGACGAATCTCGGTGGCGTCTTCCACAGTTTTCAGCGCTGGTGCCCGTTGCTCCCAGTCGGGATGGCCAAAGAAGAAGCTTTCCGCGCCGGCCGCGACGATGAGCGAGTCGTAAGCGACACTGCCGTCAGTCAACTGCACACGGCGTTCGCCCAGGTCGAAGCCGCAGACCTCGGCCATGAGCACCCGTGCATTCTTCTGCCGCTTCAAGACCGACCGCAGTGGTGCTGCGATATTGGCCGGCGAGAGCCCTCCAGTGGCCACCTGATACAACAGCGGCTGGAATAGGTGAAAGTTGCGGCGATCGATCAGGGTGACCTGTACGGGTGTGCGCCGCAGTGATTGTGCAGCATACAACCCGCCAAACCCGCCCCCGACAATCACGACGTGATGCGGGTGTTCCATCGGTTCCCCTCTTTCGCTGCTGACCTTTGAGTTGTGCACTTCTACATCGTCCTCAGATTGTAGGGCACCAACCAGCAACCGGACTCCTCGCCTTCGATTGATCGCCTATTGAGTCCTGCATTGCTTATGGAACGAGGGCGACCATGGGAAGCCCGGTTTCCCGGCACGGAAAGCTTGGAACTGTTCCACGATCCACAACGACATCAACAATGCCCACAGCCGCCTGCGAGATCGTGGTCCGGCTGGCCGATTGTCGCCCGCGCCACACCAAAACGATCCGCCAGTTCGTTCGCAATCCGCAGACACGCTTCGTGGGTTCCTCGCCCCATTTCCTCCGCCTCAACCTTCTCGAACGCGGCCAGGAGTTGCTCCTGGTCCTTCTCCGTCAGGCGATGGTTGGCAGCGGGAAACAGGCAGATGTCCTCCTTGCGGATGTGCTCCCTGAGTAGCTTCAGGTAGCTCTGTCCGTGCTGGATGAACCACTTCAACGACTCGGAATCGCCGGCCGCGGCCGGCTCCATCGCAGCTTCCATGCCCTGAATGTAGAGGCGACCGAGCTCATGCTCGCGGAGCATGACCACCACCGGGACTGCACCCGCCCGAGAAACCGTTGGCCTCCATCACCGGGAAGAGTTGAGCCTCCTCCTTGCCGTGGTGGCAGCGATCGGCGAAGCTGCGAAAGAACTCGATCGCCTGCTTCGCCGATTTCGTGTCCAGTTTCTTCTCGGTCGTGCATTGCTCCAGAATCTTCTCCAGACAGTTCAACACCTGCTCGATGATGCGATGCTCGTTCATCAGAATGTCGGTAGGCTGCATCAGTAACCTCCTATTGGCAACGAATGGGCTACTCTTCAATCAGTTGCGCCTTGGGAACGCCAAAGTGATCCGCCAGCCGATTGGCGATCGCAACATAGTCTTCGTGGGAGCCGCCGCACCGATTCTCGCTGTCGTCGCGTCGCAGGCGTTCCTCAAGCACTTGCTGCTTCGCCTCGTCCAGCACGCGGTCGGCTTGGGGGAAGAGCCAGTCCTCTTCGTTCTCGATGTACTTCATCAACAGGGCGATGTAGTCTTGCCCATGCTGCACGAACCGCGCTACGGAGCCCTTATCGCCGGCCGCCGCACCTGCGATGGCTTCTTCCATCGCCTGTAAGTGCACGTGGCCATGCTGATCTTCCCGCGCCATCAAGTCGGATGGGTTGCATCCCTGAGGGCACTTCGTTCCTGCCACCCAAGGAAACAGGTGGACCTTTTCCTTCGCCAGATGCGCAGCACTCGGCGAACGCGGAAGAACCCGATGGCCTTCCTGGCCGGGGCTTCTTCCAGCTTCCCTGCCGAAGCGCAGCGCGCGATCATCCGCTCCAGGCAGTTGAGCACCTGTTCGATGATCCGGTGTTCATTCACCAGGATGTTCGTGGGTTTCACCATGGACCTCCTTCGGGCCGCCGCCGGACGCTGGATGCGTCGTGCCGGTCGGGGGTTCATGCCGATCCGCATCAGCGCCGTGTTGTCCGGAGGGCTCGCCCGGGTGATGGCGATCGGCCGCATCAGGATGGCCACTCTCGTGGACGCCTTCTGCCGCGTGCATGAGGGTAACATACGCCGCAACATACGCGCGACCAGCCTGAACGTCATTCGCCCGGTAATGCTTCTTGGCAACCACATCCGTGAACTGCTTCCGAATGCCTGCATGTGTCGCGGCGGGCAGCAATTTCAGCAGCCGTTCAATCTTTCCTTCCGCGATGGCCTTGTCGGCAGCCGGGATGATGGGGCCAAGATCGCGCCCGGCGGCCTTCAGCCCGGTGTACGGCTCGCCTTCACCCGCCCGATGGATACGCACAAGAGTCTCGAAGAAGTACGTGTCCGCCAACTCCCTGGCGTCGGGACTGAGCTTCCTGACGACCAGGGTCTTCCTGAAGGTCGTCTTGATCGCCTCCTCGTCGGCCGGTTGCACCCAGATCAGCACGTAGTCGACGTTCCCCTCGGCCAACGCCTTTTGGGCTGCCTTGACCACTGGCCCGTCCATCCCGTCGCAGTGGGCCAGCACCGCGGCCGGTGCCAGCAGCACGGCCGCAAGCAGGGCCGTGCCGGCAACAAACCAACTGAAGATCTTTGTTCCGTTCATCGTACTATTGACTCCTGCATTGCTTATGGAACGAGGGCGACCATCGGAAGCCCGGTTTCCCGGCACGGAAAGCTGTAACCGTTCCACGATCAACAACGGCATCAATAACTCCTTCTCGCGTGTAGGACGAACCTGAAGGTCAGCCTGCAAGACACCGTGCCTGCGCTCTCTCAGCCGCCTCTACGACTACTTCTGTTCTCGGTCTAATGCGTGCAACAAGGGACACTCCGCGCTGGCCGTGTGTCCGCGGCAAGCTGAAGTAAGTTTCCCCAGGGCTTCCTTCATCTTCTGAAGCGTGCGAATCTTGCTTTCGATGTCGGCGATCTTGGCCTCCGCCCGCCGTTTCACATCCGCGGCCGGCGTCGACGGATCGCGCCGCAGGGAGAGCAACTCCTTGATTTCCTTGAACGTGAACCCGAGTTCCTTGGCCCGACGAATAAATCCCAACCGGGACACGACCTCGTCGTCATACTCTCGATAACCCGACGGCCGGCGCGGCGGTTCTTCGATCAGTCCTTGCCGCTCGTAGAACCGCACGGTCTCGACGCCGACGTCAGCACGCCGGGCAACTAGTCCGATGGTCAAGGGTTTCGTGAGCGACGTTCTCATCGGCGAGTCTCCCTGCTCTTGGCATTATTGGCTCCGTACTATACTACAGAGTCAAGCAAGCTTCTTGACCGCGCTTTCCCGCGAGGTCGCGAGTTCCCCTCGGGCCAACAGAAGCTGGGACGCACGGAGTGGCTGGGCAGTGTAGAAAGCGGGAGGTGCGAGCCAACCGTGATCCATCCAGCGCGTTCAGGGGGAGGTCGGGCCGCCTTTGTCTCAGTTGTCGTGCCGTCGAGCTACCCTGGTTGGGGCCGGGCGGCGAGTCTGATGTCCAACGCAGCTTGGCCGCCGTCCTCCGTGTGGCTGCGGAGTAGGGAAATCCCCCCGCCCACGGCGACTGCGGCGAAATCCCGACCCTCTTGCAGCTCTTGGACTGCGGCCGCAATCTCCTGGATAATGCCGGATGAACCACCCGAAACATCAGTCAGACGCCGCACGCGCCGGCCAGCGCCCCCCCACGCCCACCTGGGCAACCTCGACCTTCGCGCCGCCCACGTCGACGCCAATTGCATCGTGCGACCCGCCCGCCAATCGACCTGGGTAATCAGCCGGGCGTTCCAGTTCCAAGTCAGGTAACTCCAGGCCCATTCGACGAAGATCGGTGGGTGATTCTCTCCACCTTCTCAGCAGAGACCGACTCATGGTTCGGATAAGTGATTCGTTTCCCTCGGACCCGAGCCCATGCCGTTAGAGTGTGCGTCTGCGATCGCACTCCGCTGAGGATGTGCTCCACCCGGATGCCCCGCACCGCGAGCGCGTCGGCGATCAGCGAGCGATGGCAGCGCCAAGGGACCGCCTCGGCACACATCAGCGCTATGCGGTCTTTGCTCGCCCGATCTATCAGCGAGTCCAAGCTCTCCTCAAACTCATCCGTCTGCATGTAATCGGCGTAGCCGCGAAACGAAGCATTACGCCATGCTTTGTTGGGCGAAGCAGCACTCGTGTGGCGCAATCCACCCAAGCCTGGCATGTGTTCGTAGGCTATACCGGCGACGCGAAGCGAGTCCGGCAGGACTTCCGCATTGAACTGCGGAACGTGCCGGGAACGCGGGATCGTCCGCACATCGACAACGCGCGTCACTTCGTGGGACTGGAGGAGGTGGACGAATGCCTCCAAAGTGCGCGTCGAATGGCCGATCGTCAGAATGAGCTTGGGCTTCCTCGTGATCCTCTTTTTCATGGCAAGACTCCCGCGGTCGCAAGACGATCGAGCAGCAGATGGAAGTAGATCAGTCCGCCGTAGCCTTTCCACCTCGCCATCACACGTCGGACCCGCCGGTAATCCAGCGGTTTTCTCAGCTTGAGCCATCGCGTCAGGCCGTTGCGCCCGCCTACGTCGTCGCCTGGGAAAATGTGCCGACGCCCCAGGCCGCGGAGCAGAACGTACTCTGCGGTCCAGCGTCCCACGCCGCGGAGTCGCTCCAATCGCTCGACGGCCTCTTCGTCAGACAGTAACGCCGTTGAGGCGAATGGTCCGTATCGTGCTTGCGGTAGTTGGCTATTGAATGGTACGCGGCGGGATGGAAGCCTTCACGATTACTGGGGGCATGGTTCAAAGAGCCCCCTGATCGAGGTTGATGGCGACGACCGCCGTCGTCCAGTCAGCCCGTTCTTCCTCGCTGAAGTGCTGCCATGCAAACTCGTCCACGCCTCGGCACGCGCGTGTCGGAAACCTTGGTCAGCGATTCGGCGCTGAGCATCGGGGTTTTGCGGCCGCATTTCTAGGGAAAATCCCGATCCCCCAGACTCGTTGACCGTGGAGAGTCGTAGGTCTATAAGACTTGCATACCAAGAGGTCAAGAATGTTCTCGACGACCACCAGGTATGCCTTGAAAGCGTTGGTCCACCTGGCTCGTGCTCCGGCGGGAGCATCGATCTTGGGACGTGAGCTGGCCCAGCAGGCAGGTATCCCTTTGTACTATCTCTCCAAGATCATGCTGGTTTTGCGGAACGCGGGGCTGGTAGACACTACCCGTGGGCTCGGGGGAGGGTATCGCCTGTCGAGACCGGCCGCTCAGATCTTGCTGCAGGAAGCCGCAAAGCTGTTTGAGGCGGGCTTCAGTGACCCTGGCTGCCTCCTTGCGGAACGCACAAAGTGCTCCGACCGTGCGCCATGTTCGGCTCACAAGGCCTGGAAACGTTTGCGCAGGGCGTACATCAATTTCCTGGGTTCCACGACGATCGAGGACATCGCTGGCCCGCGGAGACCGGCGACAAGGAACCGACCCCAAGCAACGAAGAAGTCATGAGCAAGAGAGACTCCCCACCAAGGGCATGGCCGCAATCGCTGCACACGATCCGTCGGGTCATTTGCGTTCTGGCGATGCTGTTGGCAGCTTTGCTCTCGCTTGCCCGCCATAGTCTTGCGCAGGAGATGGCCGAGTATTTCCGCACGCGGTGTACCAGTTGCCACACCATCGGCGGCGGGCGGCTGACGGGACCCGATCTCAAAGATGTCATGCAACAGGCCGCCGCCAACGGCAAGGACCGCGAGTGGCTGATCCGCTTTATGCAGGATCCGCAGGCGATGATCCAGAGCGGGGACGCCTACGCCTTGAAGTTGCAGCACGAGACCCCCGGCAACGCCGTCATGCCCACCCAGCCCGACATGACTCGCCAGTTGGCGGGCTCGCTGCTCGACTTGATCGAAGCCGAATCGAAATTGGAGCGGTCCCAGTTTGCCGGCTCCCCGATTTCCTTGGCGCCCTTCACGCCCGAGGACGCACAGATCGGACGCGAGTTGTTCCTGGGAACACAGTCGCTGACCGGTGGCGGCCCACCCTGCGTCTCTTGCCACACCGTCGGTGGCGTCGCCACCCTGGGAGGCGGACGATTGGGACCGGACTTGACTTTGGTCAATGAGCGCCTGGGAGGGCCGAAGGGCTTGAGCACGTGGCTATTGTCTCCGCCTACGCCCACGATGCAGTCCGTCTTCTTGGCGCAGCCGCTGAAACCGGAGGAAATCCATGTCCTGGCGGCCTTTCTCAACCAGAGCGCGCAGCAAGGCGCGCCCGCCGACATGAGCGGGCCGCTCGGGTTCTTTCTCCTGGGATTGGGCGGAGCGGTCGCCGGGCTGGTGCTGCTCGATGGTCTCTGGAACAAGCGGTTCCGCGGTGTGCGCCATTCCCTGGTTCACGGTCAACCACTAGAAGGTGACGAATGATCGGCAGCCGCGCACTGGCCTGGATCAAGGACATCCACGACCCGCAGCAGCGAGGTTGGGAGGAGTTCTACCGCAATCGCTGGCAATACGACAAGATCGTGCGCAGCACGCACGGAGTGAACTGCACGGGCGGCTGCACCTGGATGATCTACGTGAAGAACGGGTTGGTAACCTGGGAGTTGCAGGGCCTGGATTATAGCGGTCTGGAAGCCGGACTGCCGCCCTACGAACCCCGCGGCTGCCAGCGGGGCATCACCTTCAGTTGGCACCTCTACAGCCCCACCCGCGTCAGATATCCGTACATCCGCGGGGCCTTGCTGGACCTGTGGAAGAAGGCGCGGGCGGTCCACGACGATCCGGTGGCGGCTTGGAAGTCGCTGGTCGAAGATCCGCAGGCCCGCCGCCGTTGGCAGCAGGCCCGCGGCAAAGGCGGCTTGCGGCGCACCGACTGGCCCACCGTGCTGGAGATCATGGCGGCTGCCAACGTCCACACGATCAAGACCCACGGCCCGGACCGCATCGTCGGTTTTTCGCCCATCCCCGCGATGTCGATGATCAGTCACGCCTGCGGCTCGCGAATGCTGCAGCTTATGGGCGGAGTGCTGATCTCGTTCTACGACTGGTACTGCGACCTGCCGCCGGCCTCGCCGGAAACCTGGGGCGAGCAGACCGATGTCCATGAGTCGGCCGATTGGTTCAATGCCAAACTGCTGGCGGTGATGGGCTCGAACCTGAACATGACGCGGACGCCCGACTGTCATTTCGCTTGCGAGGCCCGCCACAACGGCAGCAAAATGTGGGTCTTCTCGCCCGACTTCAGCCAGGTCTCCAAGTATGCCGACGAGTGGGTGGCGGTCAACGCCGGGCAGGACGGGGCGTGGTGGATGGCGGTCAACCATGTCCTCTTGAAAGAGTTCCATCACGACCGCCACGTGCCCTACTTCGTCGACTACCTGAAGAAATACAGCGATTCACCTTACCTGGTGGAGCTGCACAAGGACGGCGACGGCTACCGCTGCGGTCAACTGCTCCGAGCAGGGCGGCTGGCGGCCTACCAGGGCGTCGAAAATGGCGACTGGAAATTCCTCATGTGGGACCAGGCCCAAGAGCGTCCCAAAATGCCTATGGGAAGCTCGGGTTTTCGCTGGGGGAAAGAGAAGGGCAAGTGGAACTTGCTCTTGAAGGACGGGCTGGATCAGAGCGACATCGACCCGGCGCTGACCTTTCTTTCCGACCACGACGCCGTGGTCCAGGTCCGCCTGGACGATTTCGGCCAGGCGGCGACGATCAGCCGCGGCGTACCAGTCCGCCGGATCGCCACGGCCGACGGCGGCACGGCCACCGTGACTACGGTCTACGACCTGCTCATGGCCCAATACGGCGTGCCGCGCGGGCTAGGCGAGGGCTACCCCAAGGATTATGACGACGACATGCCCTACACCCCGGCCTGGGCCGAGAAGTACACCGGCATGGGCCGCGAGACCCTCATTCGCTTCGCTCGCGAATGGGCTACGACCGCCGAAAAGACCGGCGGTAAGTGTACGATTATCATCGGCTCCGGCGTGAACCAGTGGTATCACGGCAACCTGATGTACCGGGCGGGCATTCACGCCCTGATCCTTTGTGGGTGCGTGGGCGTCAACGGCGGCGGGCTGGCGCACTATGTGGGTCAGGAGAAGCTTGCCCCCGCGGAACCGTGGAGCGCCATCGCCTTCGCCAAGGACTGGTTCCCGGCCTCGCGGCTCCAGAACGGGCCCAGTTTCCACTACGTCCATACCGACCAGTGGCGCTACGAAAAGGCATTCTCCGATTACCACACGCTGCCCGCCTTGAGCGAACAGTCCACGTTGGCCCACGGGCACACCATGGACGTGCAGGTCCGGGCGGTGCGCAGCGGCTGGCTTCCCTTTTATCCGCAATTCAACCGCAATTCGCTGGAGATCGTGCGGGAGGCCCGAGCGGCGGGAGCCCAGAGCGACCCCGAGGTCGTCGATTACGTCGTCGAGCAACTCAAGACCGGCAAGCTGAAGTTCGCGGTCGAGGACCCCGACGCCCCGGAGAATTGGCCTCGCGTGTGGTACATCTGGCGCGGCAACGCCCTCTTGGCCAGCGCCAAGGGCCACGAGTACTTCCTCAAACACTACCTCGGCACGCACACCAACGCCATCGCCGAGGACTTGGCCAAGGACTCCGTGAAGGAGGTCGTGTGGCGGGAGGAAGCGCCGCAGGGAAAGCTGGACCTGGTGGTAGACCTGAATTTCCGCATGGACACCTCGGCGCTGTATAGCGACATCATCCTGCCGGCGGCCACTTGGTACGAGAAGGCCGACCTGAACACCACCGACCTGCACAGTTTCATTCATCCCTTGTCGGCCGCGGTGCCGCCATGCTGGGAATCGAAGACCGATTGGCAGATCTTCCGCGCGATTGCCGAGAAGTTCTCGGAGTTGGCGGCCCGACACTTTCCCGAAGCCGGTGTCCGACCTGGTCGCCTCGCCCCTGGCTCACGATAGCGCGGCCGAAATCGCCCAGCCCGACATGAAGGACTGGAAGACCGGCGAGGTGGAAGCGGTGCCCGGCCGGACCATGCCGGCGCTGAAGATCGTCCAGCGAGACTACAAGAATCTGGCACGGCAGTACATTTCATTCGGGCCGCTGGCACGGGCCAACGGCGTCGGCATGCACGGAACGCACTACGACATCCAGCCGGAGTACGACGAGGCGCTGCGCACCCGCCCGGTGGTTACCTGGGAAGGCCGCAGCTACCCGTCGCTCGCTGAGGACCAGCACGTGTGCGACGTGATCCTGAACTTCGCCACGGTGACCAACGGGGAACTGGCCTACCGCTCGTACAAGAACATGGAAGAGAAGGTGGGCTTGCCCTGGCGCACCTGGCAGAGAAGCAGCGAAGCATGCGGACCACCTTCGAGGAAATTATCTCCCGTCCCCGTCGCCTGCTGAACAGTCCGATGTGGTCGGGCCTGACGCAAAACGGCCGAGCCTATTCGCCGTTCACCTACAATGTCGAGTGCCTGGTTCCCTGGCGGACGCTGACCGGCCGACAGCACCTCTACCTGGACCACCTGCTCTACCTGGAGTTCGGCGAGCATCTGCCGACCTACAAACCCAAGCCCTTGGCCGCACAGTACGCCGACCTGAGATTCAGCCGGGAGGCCGGCCCGACGCTGATGCTCAGCTACCTCACGCCGCACGGCAAGTGGCACATCCACACCACCTACGGCGACAACGTGCGGATGACCACGCTCTCTCGTGGGGTCGAGCCGCTTTGGCTCAACGACAAAGACGCGGCCGAGATCGACGTTGCCGACAACGACTGGGTGGAGCTTTACAACGACAACGGGGTGATGGTCACGCGGGCGGCGGTCAGCGCGCGGATTCCCCGGGGCATTTGCATTCTGTACCACGCCCCCGAGCGGACCTGCAGCGTGCCCAAGTCGCCGATGCGGAAGTATCGCCGCGCCGGGGGACACAACAGCCTCACCCGCACCCGTCTGAAACCCAACCTCATGGCCGGCGGCTACGGTCAGTTCACCTACCATCTGAATTATTGGGGTCCGGTGGGCTGCAACCGCGATACGCAAATCCTCGTCCGTAAGTTGCCGGACTTGATCTGGTAAGGAGCACCCGTGTGAACATACGTGCCCAGATTTCCGTGGTCTTCCATCTCGACAAGTGCATCGGCTGCCATACTTGCAGTCTGGCCTGCAAGAATATCTGGACCGACCGACCGGGTACGGAGTACATGTGGTGGAACAACGTGGAGACCAAGCCCGGCACCGGCTACCCGACCCTCTGGGAGGACCAACAGAAGTACCGCGGCGGATGGGATGGTGAAGGGAATCTGAAATCGACGAGCAAGGCGCGGATCGTGGTCAACATTTTCCACCATCCGAGCATGCCCACCATGGACGACTACTACGAGCCATGGACCTATGACTACCAGGAATTGTTCAACGCTCCGGAAGGTCCCGACCAACCCACGGCCCGCCCCATCTCGATGGTCACGGGCAAGCACATCGACATCGAAGCGGGTCCCAACTGGGACGATGATCTGGGTGGCTCGCCGATCTACGCCGCCAACGATCCGAACCTGGCCGGCCTGACGGTCCAACAGCGGCAGCAACTCTTCGCCGTCGAGCAATTGGTGTTCTTCTACCTGCCGCGGATCTGCAATCACTGCCTCAATCCGGCCTGCGTGGCCGCGTGCCCTTCCGCCGCCCTCTACAAGCGCGGCGAAGACGGCATCGTGCTCTTGGACCAGAAGCGATGCCGGGCGTGGCGTGCGTGCGTGCCCGCGTGCCCCTACAAGAAGACTTACTACAACTGGTCCACGGGCAAATCGGAAAAGTGCATCCTCTGCTTCCCGCGGATCGAAACCGGCCAGGCCCCGGCGTGCTTTCACGCCTGCGTGGGACGCATACGCTACTTGGGCGTGCTGCTCTACGACGCCGACCGTATTCGCGATGTCGCCACGCGGCCCGACGACGAACTGATCGACGCGCAGCGATCCCTAATCCTCGATCCGTTTGACCCGGAAGTGATCGCCGCGGCGCGCCAGAGCAACATGCCCGAGTCGACCATCGAGGCCGCGCAGAAATCGCCCGTCTATCAGTACGTCAAGGTCTGGAAGCTGGCGTTGCCGCCCCACCTGGAGTTCCGCACCCTGCCGATGCTCTTCTACGTGCCCTCCATGGCCCCGGTAATGGCCACGCGGCAGGGCGATACCTTGGATCACGTCAGCCAGGATTTATTCCACGACATCGAGCAGGCGCGAGTGCCGATCAAGTACCTGGCCAACTTGTTGGCCGCAGGCAGTGAGTCGAAGGTGCGCTACGCCCTGCGCAAGCAGAAGGCCGTGCGGTGGTATCGCCGGGCGCTCTCGGTCGGCGACGTGGACCTGGAGACCGCCCAGCGGATGCTCCGCGAGGCCGATTGTTCGCCGGAAGAGGCTGACGCGATCTACCGGCTCACCGCCCTGAGCACGTTCGACCAACGGTTCGTCATCCCGGCGGGGCACCGCGAACTCGGCGTGGAAGCGACCCAGGATCCCGTGAAACACAAACAGCAGGCCGGCTTCGGTTTCATCGCGGGTCCGCGGAGGGGGCTGTGATGGAAGCCGGCGAAGGATTCTATACGGCGATTGCCGCGATCCTGGCCTATCCCGATCGCGAGTCTTGCCGGCGGTTGGCGCACTGCCGGGAATTGCTCGGCAAATGCAACCTCGCAGGCCGCCGCCCACCTGGCCGATTTCGACGCTGCCACGCGCAATGCCGGGCTGGCCGACCTCGAAGAACTCTATGCGCGAACGTTCGACTTCAATCCGCAATGCGCGTTGGAGATCGGCTGGCACCTGTTCGGCGCCGATTCCAACCGCGGGGCCCTGCTGGTGAGGTTACGGCAGGAACTCGCCCGCCACGGCATCCCGGAATCGTGCGAGTTGCCCGACCATCTGACCCACGTGCTGCCGTTGGTGGACCGCATGAGTCCGGACGAGGCTACGCGGTTCACCCGCGCGTGCGTCATGCCGGCAGTGGAAAAGATGCTCGCTGGCTTGGAGGGGAAGCAGAACCCCTACGAAAGCGTATTGCGTTGCCTCGCCGTGATGCTGCACGCCGAGTTTGGCGGTGACGTGTGGGGTCCAGATGTCTCGCCTGGCCAGGAAGAGGCGCAGCCCCCGCGGCCGCACCACAATTCCCAGGAGTCTGCTGATGAACCTACCAGTATATCTTGATAGGGCGCTGTTTGTGGGATTGCCGTATACGGCGATTTCCGTGTGCCTGCTGGTTTGTCTCCAGCGCTACGGGTGGCGGGCGTTCACCTATTCCAGCCTTTCCTCGCAATTCCTGGAGAACCGCACCCACTTCTGGGCGATGGTCCCTTTCCATTACGGCATCCTCACGGTGCTCTTGGGCCACCTGATCGGCTTTTCGGTGCCGCGGGCGGTGCTTGCCTGGAACGGCCGGCCATTGCGTCTGTACATTCTCGAAGTGGTGGCGCTGGTGTTCGGCGTCCTCACGCTGATCAGCATGTCGCTGCTCATCAACCGGCGGCTGGTCAAGGCCAAGGTCCGCGCAGTGACCAGCGTCATGGATTGGATCATGTTCGCCGTGCTGCTGTTTCAGGTGGCCAGCGGCGTCTATGTGGCCGTGTTCACTCCGTGGGGATCCACTTGGTACGCCGCAGTGGCCGTGCCTTACCTGTGGTCGATCTTCGGCCTGAACCCCGACATCGCGATTGTCACCCAATTGCCGCTTGCGGCACAATTACACATCGTCAACGCCTTCATCCTGATCGGTCTGTTTCCGTTCACGCGGCTGGTGCATATCCTGGTAGTCCCCAATCCTTACCTATGGCGCAGGCCCCAAGTCGTGCGGTGGTACGGTCCCCGTTAAGGTCGCCAGTGAGTCACGATGATGAACGAAGATCTGACCCCTTCAGATCAGCGGCGCGGCTGGTGGATCCTGGCCGTCAACACGCTGGCATTCACCGTCTGTTTCGCGGTGTGGATGATGAACGGGGTTCTGGTGACGTTCCTGGTCGACAACGGGGTGTACAAGTGGGACCCGGCTCAGATGGGCTGGCTGATCGGTATTCCGGTCGTGACCGGCTCCTTGTTCCGCCTGCCATTCGGAGTGGCCACGGACCGGTGGGGCGGACGGCTGATGTACGGCATCCTATTGCTGGCGTCCGCCGTGCCCACGTACCTGGTGAGCCATTGCGACTCTTATCTACAGTTTTGCCTGGCGAGCCTGGGCTTCGGGTTCACGGGGGCGAGCTTTGCCATTGG
This sequence comes from Pirellulales bacterium, assembly GCA_963736495.1. Lineage (GTDB taxonomy): Bacteria > Planctomycetota > Planctomycetia > Pirellulales > Thermoguttaceae > CAVTPL01. The sequence continues at coordinate 1,492,301 of CAVTPL010000007.1, forward strand.
CGTGGCGTACACCTCGGTTTGGTTTCCCAAGCACCGCCAGGGCACGGCCCTAGGAATCTTCGGCACCGGCAACGCGGGGGCGGCCTTAACTAGCCTTGGCGCGCCCTGGCTGCTCAACTGGTTCACCGACCACGGCGAGCACCTCGACCGCTGGCGCCAACTGCCCAAGATGTACGCTGCCTTGCTGTTGATCACGGGTGTGCTCTTCCTCGTAACCACCAAGACCCGTGTTGTCTCAGGCACGGCTCGCAAGTCGCTCGCCGAGCGCCTCGCGCCGCTCAAGGTCCTGCGGGTGTGGCGTTTCGGTCTGTACTACTTCTTCACCTTCGGCGGCTTTGTGGGGCTGGCCCAGTGGCTGGTGCCGTACTACGTCAGCGCGTATGGGGTATCCGTGGCTGCGGCGGGTGCCCTGGCAGCCTGCACCAGCCTGCCCACCGGAGTGATCCGCGCCGTCGGCGGTTGGCTGGCGGACACCTGGGGGGCGCGGACCATGCTGTACGGCGTGTTCAGCCTGTCGCTCGTCTGCTGCGCCTTGTTGATGGTGCCGCGAATGGACATGTATGCGCCCGGCAGCGGCGTCCTGGCCCGCTCTGCCGGAACCATCGAGCGCGTTTCCGCAAACGAGATCGCGGTGCGTTCCGAAAAACAAGGAGACATAGCCTATCCGCTCAAGCCCAAAGCGCCCGAGTGGTTAACCGAGAGTCAGCGCGAGTCCAGCACGCTCATCTGGCCCCATTCCCACTCGTGGCAGGAACCGACGGTGAAAGTCGGTGACAAGGTCGTCAAACGACAGCTCTTGGCGCAGGGTACGACGCACATTTTCTTCCAGGCGAACGTGTGGATTTTTACCGCCCTGAGCCTCCTTTTGGGAACGCTGATGGGGATGGGGATGGCTGCCGTCTATAAGCACATCCCCGACTATTTCCCTGACGATGTCGGCGTGGTCGGCGGGATCGTCGGCGTGATCGGCGGGTTGGGCGGATTCGTCTGCCCCGTGATCTTCGGGTATCTCCTCCAGGCCAGCGGACTGTGGACAACCTGCTGGATGTTCTTGTTCGTGCTGGCGGCGATTTCCCTGCTCTGGATGCACCTCGTGGTCCGTAAGATCATGCGCTCGCAATCGCCGCAGCCGATGCGACCGATCGAATCGCAGTCGATTGCCCGAGGAGGCTCGCCATGAGTTACCGCATCGTCACCATGGTTCTGTTGGTGGGCGTCACGTTCGGGCTACTGGTGTTGTCTTTTGGGGCGGGCGGCGTCCACCTGCCGGCTAACCAGCAGGACTACGAGCCGGTGCAGCCGATCGCCTTTTCGCACCGCTTGCACGCGGGTGAGCTGAACATGGCTTGCCTGTATTGCCATGGAGCCGCCGAAGAAAGCCGGCACGCAGGCATCCCCGCTGGCAGCACCTGCATGAATTGCCACCGGCTGGTGACCGCACCGGTTGTCTCCGTGCAGGCCGAAAGCAAGCTGGCCCAGGAGGAAAAACGGCCACCGCAGCGGATCGTCTCCCCGGAACTCCAGAAACTCTACGATGACCTCGGGCTGACGTTGAACGAGAAGCAGGAGTTGGTTCCCGACCCCGAAAAGCAATCGCGGCCCGTCCCTTGGATCAAGGTCTATAATCTCCCGGATTTCGTGTATTTCGACCACCGGGCCCACGTGCGTGTCGGCGTCACGTGCCAGAAGTGCCACGATACGGTCGAAACCATGGAGCGGATCCGCCAGGTCGGCGACCTCTCCATGGGCTGGTGCGTCAATTGCCATCGCACTGCCAATCAAGAGGGTATCAACGGCACGCAAGTCTATGCCTCGACGGATTGTGTCACTTGTCACCACTAATGCGGAAGCCCATGTCCGGCGACAACAAGAAATACGCCTGGAGCCGACGCGAGTTCCTCGAAGGCTCAGGCTTCGGCTTGTTCCTCTCGGCGCTGGCCGGCTGTAGCCGAGCACCGGTGCAAAGTGCCTTCGGCCATATCCAACAGCCCGAAGGAGCCGTTCCGGGCAGGTCCGATTGGTATGCCTCGGTCTGTGGAGCATGCCCCGCGGGATGCGGCCTGCTGGTGAAGAACCGCGACGGGCGGCCGATCAAGCTGGAAGGCAACCCCAAGCATCCGCTGTCGCAGGGTGGCCTGTGTGCCGCGGGACAAGCCGCGGTGCTGGAGCTCTACGACAGCCAGCGCCTGCAAAGCCCCTTGATCGCCGGGAAACCGGCCGCCTGGGATCAGGTAGATCAGGAGATACGGGCGAGATTGAAGGACATCCGCACCCGGGACGGCAAAGTCCGCTTCCTCAGTCAGACCGTCATCAGCCCCACGAAGCTGGCGATCATCCGACGGTTCTTGCAGGGCGAGGCGAGAACGTCCGACTCCAAAGAGCCGCCTGCCAGAGATATCGAGCACTGGAACGGGTTTGCCGATGCCCGCCACGTGATCTACGATCCCCTCTCCAATTCGGCAATCCTCGACGCCTATCAGCGGACCCATGGCGCCCGCGTCTTGCCGCAATACCGGCTCGACAAGGCCGAGGTAATCGTCAGTCTGGATGCCGATTTCCTCGGCACGTGGATCTCTCCCGTGGCTTTCACCGCCCAGTACCAGCCCGGGCGTGTGCCCGAAGGCAAGCCGCCGCGGATGTCGTACCACGTGCAGTTCGAGTCTCGGATGTCGCTCACCGGCAGTTGCGCCGACCAGCGGTTTGCGGTGCCGCCCGAGCACCTGGGACCGTTGTTGAGCCACTTGGCGGTTCGACTGGCAGCAAAAGCGGACGTACCCCTAGAGAAGTCCAAACTGGGCCAGCCGCCCGTCTCGTCTGCCCTCCTCGATCATCTGACGGAACGTCTGTGGCAGGCCCGCGGAAGAAGCTTAGTGCTCTCGGGCAGCCAGGATATCCACGTCCAGGTGCTGGCCAACTTCGTCAACCATCTGCTGGATGCCTATGGTGCCACGATCCTGCTCGACCAGCCTGCCTATGCGAGGCAAGGCGACGATCGGCAGTTGTCGGCCCTCCTCGAAGAGATTCGCGAGGGGAACGTGGCCGCCCTGTTCATCGCGGGCGTGAATCCCGTGTACGAGCTTCCAGGGGGCGAGGACCTCAAGGGCCATTTGCAGCGAATTCCCTTGGTCGTGAACTTCGTGGACCACTCCGACGAGACGGCCGCTTTGGCGCATTACGTCTGCCCGGAAAGCCATTTCCTGGAATCTTGGGGCGACGCCGAGCCGGCGGCAGGCGTGGTGAGCGTGGTCCAGCCGGCTCTGCGGCCCCTGGGAAACACCCGCACGCTGATCGAGAGCCTCGCCACATGGATGAACCAACCGCAAACCGCCTACGAACTCGTCGAGCAGCACTGGAAAGAGGCAATCGATCCGCGGCGCGAGAAGGGCAAAGAAGACACGCGAGAGAATTCCTTCCAGTCCTTCTGGGACGAGACGTTGGAGCGAGGCTATGCCGAAGTGAAGGTTGAAGTGAAGGCCGAACCGCCGCAGGTGCGGGATTTCGATCCCCAGTCCGTGCATCTCGGCGAAACCGCCCCGGAGCAGCCGACCGAGAATCTCACGCTAGTGCTTTATCCCACCGTCGCGCTGCTCGACGGCCGGCACGCGCTGAATCCGTGGCTCCAGGAGCTTCCCGACCCAGTGACCAAGGTGACTTGGGACAACTATGCGTCCCTATCCCCGGCGACTGCAGCCGGCTTGGGCGTGGCAGACGGCGACGTGATACGCATCGGCAGCGGCGCACACGGCGACCAGGCCCACGGCCTGGAACTACCGGTGCTGATCCAGCCGGGACAACACGATCGCGTCGTGGCGGTCGCCCTGGGGTATGGCCGCCAGGGAACGGAGCGTTTCGCCATGCTCGCGCCGGAGTGGATCGAAGCCCGACCCCTGGTCGGTCCCAATGGCCTGGTGGGAACCAATGCCGCGCCATGGCTTACGTGGGAAGCCGGTGCGCTACGTTACCAGCAGAGCGGCATCACCCTGACCAAGACGGACCAAAGACGCGCTCTGGCCTGTACGCAGCGGCATCATGAGATTACCGTGCCGGAGCGTCTGGCTACGCCCGGAGCCCGCCGCCGGCCGATGATCGAAGAAACCACGTTGTCGGCTTACCACGAAAACTCCCTGTCCGGAGGTGAGACCCCTAGCGAACACAACGTCGGACTCTGGCCGGATGATCACCCATACACCGGCCATCGCTGGGGAATGGTCATCGACTTGGCCCGCTGCACCGGCTGCTCGGCCTGCGTGGTGGCGTGCCAGGCGGAGAACAATGTGCCGGTCGTGGGGCGTGACGAGGTCCGCCGCAGCCGTGAAATGCACTGGATTCGCATCGACCGCTATTACTCCGATGCCGCGGATGGGGTCGACACGGCACATCAACCGATGCTCTGCCACCACTGCGACAACGCCCCCTGCGAAAACGTCTGCCCCGTGCTGGCGACGGTCCACAGCGAAGAAGGGCTAAGCCAACAGGTCTATAACCGCTGCGTGGGAACGCGCTACTGCGCCAACAACTGTCCCTACAAGGTCCGCCGCTTCAACTGGTTCCGCTACGCTCGGGACGACCTGCGTGAGAACCTGGTGCTCAATCCGGACGTTACGGTCCGCTCGCGCGGAGTCATGGAAAAATGCAGTTTCTGTGCGCAACGGATTCAGGAGGCCAAGCTGGAGGCAAAACGGCTCGGACGCGAGCTGGCCGATGGCGAGATCCAGCCGGCCTGCCAGCAGTCGTGCCCGGCTCGGGCCATCGTCTTCGGCGACCTGAATGATCCCAAGAGCCGCGTGTCCCAGCTTGTGACTTCGCCACGCTACTATCAAGTCCTGGCCGAGTTGAACATCCAGCCTGCCGTCGGCTACTTGCGGCGGGTCCGTAACCGCGAAGGCGGCGAAGGAGGAACGCGGCATGGCTGAGGCAAGCCTCCTCCACCTGCCGCCGCTGGTGGCGGGCGATAAATCGCTGGCCGACGTGACCCGCGACATCTGCGCCCCCATGGAGCGGAGACCCACCGGGCTGTGGTGGTCGGCCTTCGCTGTTTCCGCGGCAGTGCTCGCATTGGGCGTGGCCGCAGTCACCTATGAGATCGCCACTGGGATCGGCACCTGGGGACTCAACCGCACCGTGGGCTGGGCCTTCGACATTACCAACTTCGTGTTCTGGATCGGCATCGGGCACGCCGGCACCTTGATTTCCGCAATCCTGTTCCTCTTCCGGCAAAAGTGGCGCACCTCGGTCAATCGCTCTGCCGAGGCCATGACCATCTTTGCCGTGATGTGCGCCGGCCTGTTCCCGTTGATCCACATGGGGCGCCCTTGGATGGCTTACTGGGTCATCCCGTATCCGAATTACCGCGGGCCACTCTGGATCAACTTCCGCTCCGCGTTGATGTGGGACGTGTTTGCCATCAGCACGTATTTCATCATCTCGCTGGTCTTCTGGTACGTCGGACTGATTCCCGATCTGGCCACGGTATCGGCCCGTTCCCGGCCGGGATGGCGGCGGCGACTGCTCGAACTGTTCAGCCTGGGATGGAACGGTTCCTACCGCACCTGGCACCGCTATGAGCTGGTCTACCTGCTACTGGCGGGCCTGGCCACGCCGCTGGTCGTCTCCGTCCACACGGTCGTCAGCTTCGATTTCGCCACCGCCGTGCTCCCCGGATGGCACACCACGTTGCTGCCTCCCTATTTCGTCGCCGGCGCCATCTTTTCCGGCATGGCGATGGTGCTCACGCTGATGCTCATCGCCCGCAAGGTCATGGACCTGGAGGATTACATCACGCACCGGCACATCGACCCCATGTGCAAGCTCACGCTGCTCACCGGCAGCATCGTGGGGCTGTCGTACATCATCGAGTTCTTTACGGCCCTGTATTCCGGGAACACCTATGAGCAGTTCGCCGCCGTCAACCGGCTGTGGGGGCCCTACGGTTGGTGCTACTGGGTCATGATCGGCTGCAACGTTGTGGCTCCGCAACTGCTTTTGGTTCCGTTGGGTCCGCCGCACCTTGCCCGTGGTGTTCCTCATCGTGATTCTCGTCAACGTGGGCATGTGGTTCGAGCGTTTCGTCATCATCGTGGTTTCCTTGCACCGCGATTTTCTGCCGTCCAGTTGGACTATGTACCTGCCCACTTCGGTTGAGATCGCCACGCTGGCGGGCAGTTTCGGGTTGTTCTTCACCTGCTTCCTGCTGTTCTGCCGCTTCCTGCCGGTGATCGCCATCGGCGAAGTGAAGGGCGTGTTGGAACACGGCCACGAAAACGGCACAGAGGAGGCCACCCCATGAGCAGACGCAGCTTGGTTGCCGTGTTCGAGCACGAGGCGGATCTCCTGCGGGCCGTGGGTCGCCGTGCGCCGCGGACCTCCGAATCGGCGACGTTTATACTCCGTATGCGGTTCACGGCCTGGATCGTGCCCTCGGGTGGCGGCCATCGCGGCTCGGTTGGGCCTGTGCCTTCTGCGGATTGGCCGGAGCGATCTTCATGCTCTGGTTTCAATGGTGGACCTCGGCGGTGAGCTGGCCGCTGAACGTCGGCGGCAAGCCGTGGAATTCCCTGCCCGCCTTCGTGCCCATCATCTTCGAGGGCATGGTGCTGGCCGCCGGACTGGGCACCGTCTTCGCGCTGCTGGTGGTTGCTCGTCTCCGCCCCGGAAAGCAAGACGACGCCAATCGTCCCGGGCGTGATGAACAACCGCTTTGCCTTGCTGGTCAAGGAAACCGACGCGACCTTTGATTCCGTGGCCGTGAGCGAATTGCTGCGGGGTTGCCACGCGGTCGAGGTATCGGAACGAGTCCTGGAAGACAATTCTCCACCGCCCGGAGAGGCCCAAGACGCCGCTGGGACCCGCTTGAGGAGGCGGCTGAACTACGTGCTTCTGCTGGTCCTGGCCGTCGTGGTTGCGATGAACTTGTTCGCACTGCCGAATCCGTCACAGCCGAATCGGGAGTTCCTGCCCGACATGGCCCATTCGCCCGCCTACACGAGCGAATCGGCTAATCCAAACTTCCCGGACGGCGAGACCCTCCAGCCGCCTGTCCCCGGCACCGTGGCGCAGGGCCGGACACCGCTGCACTATGCGGCGACGGACGCCGAAGCCCTCCGCGCCGGACAGGAATTGCACAACCCGCTCTCTGCTGAAGATGTCCGCGTCGTCGAGCGCGGCGCCCTGGTGTTCCAGACCTTTTGCACGCCTTGCCACGGGGGCGGAGGACAGGGCGACGGCCCCGTGGCGCTCCGCGGCTATCCCGCCCCGCCTTCCCTGGTGACGGGCAACACGACCAAGATGCCCGACGGGCACCTCTTCCATATTGTTACCTACGGCAGGGCCAACATGCCGCCTCAGGCCGGACTGCTCTCGCCCCAGGATCGCTGGGCCGTGATCCTGCACATCCGTAGCCTGCAAACTCCGGCCGCGCCCCAATCTGCGGGAGCCAAGCCCAAGCCTGCGGGAGCCAAGCCATGATTCGCGAGGCTGCGGGCATGCACGTTTCGTCGAAAGCGTTCCGCTGGCTGTGGGCAAGCGCACTGGTCGGCGTCCTGGCACTTGCCTTGGGTGGGGTGTTCCAGCCGCAGCGACTCTGGCCTAACCTGCTCCTGCTTGGGTTCCTTTCCGTGGGATTCGGTTTGGGCGGCCTCCTGCTGATCGCGTTCCGCGATCTCACCGGTGCCCGCTGGAACGATAATTTTCGTTGCGTCCGCGAGGCCATGGCGTCTACACTTCCCTGGACCGCCCCGGTCCTGGCCGTGATCCTCATCGCCGGACTCTCCTCGTACCCTTGGTATCTGGCCGGCACACTTGCGGAGGAAACAGATTGGTTCAAACGCTGGTGGCTGCAACCGGGATTCTTCAGCGTCCGAGCAATAGGCTATCTGGCGATTTGGGTAGCGTTCGCCAGGGCCATGGTGTGGGCTTCGCGCCGTGAGGGCGCCCTTGGTGGGCCCACGCGCACTAGCGTCCGCCTCTCCGCCGCCTTTCTCGTCGTCTTCTCGCTCACCTTCTGGCTGGCCAGCACCGATTGGATCATGTCGCTCGAACCCGCTTGGTACAGTACGGCCTTCGCGGTCTACAACTTCGGCGGCATCCTTCTCAGCTCGCTTGCAGCGGTCACCCTGGTGACGGTCTGGCTGCGGCGTGGGCCGCTGAGAAATGGGGTCACCCGAGACCAACTGCACGATCTGGGCACCTTGCTGTTGAGTTTCAGTTGCTTCTGGATGTACATCTGGTTCTGTCAGTACATGCTCATCTGGTACACGAACGTACCTGAAGAGACATCCTACTATGCGAATCGCATCCACGGCTTATGGACGCCCCTGTTTTACGCCAACATCGTGGTCAACTGGGCGATACCCTTTGCGGTGTTGCTGCCTCGCGCGTCGAAGCAGAGCGCCGGCGTCCTGGTCAAGGTCTCGTTGCTGGTGCTCGTGGGGCGCTGGCTGGACGTGTACTTGATGATTCTGCCCTCCACGGGCGGAGACGCCCCCGCGATCGGGCTCTGCGAGATTGGGGCCATGGGCTTGGTCGTGGGCGCACTCGGCCTCCTTCTTTTGCAGGTACTGCCAAAGTCGCTGCCCCTTGCGCCGCCGGAGCCATTGCGCCATGCTGACGATACGCCGGTGAGCCGAGAGGCCCGCCAGGTACCGGTTGGGTGAAAAGAAGTCAGCACCCAACTCAAGACAAGCCCACGCCCCGAGCCAAGGCCAGCAGCCGGTCGGCTAACGGCCCCAGGTCGGCGCGGGGCCAAACCGGCACATTCGCCTCGGGCCGATCGTCGCTGACGATGGCCTGAATGTCGCAACGTTCTGCGGCCAGACAAGCAGCGCCCATTGCGGCCCGCCACACCTCGATCTTCGTACCAACTGCCTCGATATCACCTTCGACGAGTACGAGTTCGCAATCGGCGAACATCGGATCCAGTCGAGCATAGCAGTCGTCGCCGGCCGACCGCGGCACGAACACGGCCATCAGATTGCGGCTGACGATCCCCGCCGGATCGGCCCCCGCCTCGCGATGGCGATAAGAATCCTTTCCCGGCGGGTCCAGCTCGTGGCGGTGGGCCGAATGCTTGATGCTCCCCGCCCGAATGCCCCGACGGCGGAACTCCCCAAGCAGATCCACGATCAAGGTCGTCTTGCCGTGGTTTCTCCGTCCAACAATGTGGATGCGTCGCATCAGCTGCCTAACTTGTGTCATTGAACGACTATTGATGTCTACACTGTAACTGATCGGTACTGCCTGGCCAAATAGCCTTGTTTTCCGGCCTCCCGCTTCACGACTCCTCACCTCCGCGCGCGTGCTACTTGTCCGCGCGTGTGCCACTGCTTGGTAGCCGCCGCTTCTTCACACCACCATCATCCAGTGCGCTTCGCGGCGGCGGACAAGCAGTGCTGCCTGAAGCCTCTTTCCCACTCACCTCCCCGCGCGTGCCATTTGTCCGCGCGTGTGCTACTTGTCCGCGCGTGTGCCACTGCTTCGTAGCCGCCGCTACTTCACACCACCATCATCCATTGCGATCCCGGCGGCGGACAAGCAGTGCAATATGCCGGCCAGTCGCTAACCGTTCACCGGCCAGCCGGGAACTGGTCCATTTTTCGGCCCATTTCGTTCTCTCCCAGGCAAGTGCTCAACCGCTGACAAATGTGCCTGTCCCTCGACGGCCGTGTCCCCGGACGCCGGGCGGGGATCGTCCCATGTTCGCAGCCCGTCGGGCGTTTCTACGGCGACTGTCCCCTCGGCACCGCGAAAATCGGGATACTTTCCCGTAAACGGTTACGGCGTCGCCCGGAAGCAGTCTGGCCGATTCGCGCCGATCATAGCATGTCCCATCACGTCAACCCAGCGGCTCCAGGCGGTAACCTGTCCAAAGGCTTCACCATCCGAAATCGCGCGGGTAGACTGGGGGTTGAGGGGCACGAAGGAGCCAAAGCTTTGCAGTCTGCCGGAATTGTACTGTGTGGCGGGCGGAGTAGTCGGATGGGGCTGACGAAGGCCATGCTGCCGTTCGGCCCTGAGTTGCTATTGCAGCGCGTCGTGCGACGATTGGGCGAGGCGGTGCGCCCCGTCGTGGTTGCAGCCCACGCCGGGCAGGAGCTTCCCGCCCTGCCGCCCTGGGTCCATGTGGTTCATGACTGCCAAGACGATATTGGACCGATGGAGGGGCTGAAGCAGGCCCTGGAATGGCTGCAAGGCTCCGTGGAATTCGCTTTCGTCAGCGGTTGCGACGCACCTTGGCTGAAACCGCGGTTCGTAAGCCGCATGCTTGAGTTGGCCGATGGATTTGACATAGCCCTCCCCCACGTGCACGGCTTCGATGAGCCACTGGCCGCCGCCTATCGCACGAACATCCTGGCTGAGGTCCGACAACTGCTGACCGCTAGATCTTACAGCGTCGCCTCGCTCTTCGATCGTGTCGCAACGCGGCGCGTCAGCATCGAGGAATTCGCGCGGTCGACCCGCGTCTGCAATCGCTCGTCAACGTCAACGATCCGGCAGCGTACCGGCGCGCCCTGAACCTCGCACTGGAAGGGGCCGACCTGCCCGAGAACTATTGAGTCCTGCACTGCTTATGGAACGAGGGCGACCATCGGAAGCCCGGTTTCCCGGCAGGGGAAGCTTGGAACCGTTCCACGATTAACAACGGCATCAATAGAATCGGGAGCTCGCACTGCTCGGCTTGCGCTCGTCGGATCAAACCTTGTCATGACGCATTTCCCCGATTGACACCAATCGGGATCGGCCTACGAGAACGACTTTCCAGGCTCTCCGCTTTGGCCCCGAGGAAGGGATAGAAGCTGAAAGCCTTGTCGCCAGGCAGGTTCTGAACCTCCGCCTGCCATCCCTGCCAACGGTAATCACTGTAGTAGCCGCGGACATCCCCTGTAAAGCACCATGCGAAGTCGGAGTAGTTCCCGTATCGGCTCCCATCGCGGGGAATCGGGGGGCGAGTTAGAACCTATCCCGGAACTCCCGCTGCGGCTCTGTGCGGCCGGAATATCGCAGCACGTCCAATGGTTCTGGGATCGGTTCTTAGAACATGGAGCCGACATTGCTACCCAAACTCCCGCCGTCCAAGGCGAAAGAGCCACCGATCACGTCGTCGGCAACGAGCAAGTAGGGCGATGTTCGCGCTGGTAGCGATGGAGCCAATGCCCGCCGCCAGGAAAGTGACGGCAAGGGAGACGACGAGGGCAACGATCAGTGCGAGGATAGCGGCGCCCATGATGCGGGCGGTCCAGCATGCCACGGTCAGAACTCGTCGTTCCATGTCGCCCTCGTTCAACTGAGCGCGTGCCCAAACGACACGATCCCGCCCAGGAACCACCCCAATAGGCCGACGATCCAGAGAGTCATTCGAAGAACGAAAGCCCCCCGCCTCAACGGAAGCCTGACGAACAGCGGCGCGGTGCCAAGGATCAGAAATGCTCCGCAGTAGGGGAGCAGGGATAGCGAAGCCGCAAGACAGCAGCTTTGGAAGTCGCGGCTGATCGCGCCAGTCACGGGCCCGAGGATGGTGCCGAGTGTCGTGAGCGTGACGAGTCTGTCGTGGTTGTACTGTTCAATCCCGTGCGCTGCGATCCAGTAGGTCCAGGCGGTGAAGCAGAGCCAGATGCCAAGGAAGACCGCGAAGTGCGACTTGGTGAAATGGTTCTCGATCAGTCTCATGGTGATCGCCTACTCTGGCAAGCACGGGATGGAAAAGTAGATGCCCGCCGCAGCCGCGCAGGCAAGAATCAGCAGCGTGGCCGCGACGATGTTCCCGCTCCAGTTCTTCCCAACGATCAATCGTAATATCGACGCGAACCCCACTATCGACCGCTCTTAAGTCCATTGGCGAGATCGAGGCGAGGATGTCACGGCGAGGGATAGAAGCGGCTTGACGCACGGAGTGTGGAGAGCAGCGGAGCCGTGTAACGCGGTGTAGCCTCCGATCCAGCCGAAGAGGGGTGTCGAAAAGCTGGACTGGTCGGCAGACGAGAGCCGCGAAGAGGCTGCCTCTGGCTCCCGCATTGCCTCAGCGTTGCCCTAATATTTCAGGGCCATTTCCCCACAACTCTGATATACGCCCGCTATACGAACCTGTAAGAGCGCACGAAAAAGCACTCACAGCCCATCGCCGTAAGTGCTTATGCTGCAATCAGTGCGGGAAACAGGACTTGAACCTGCACGGGTGTTACCCCACTAGGCCCTCAAGGCAGTTTCGCCATGTTGGGCCTGTCGTGCATCAGTACGGCGGTTGCACTGCAAGTCGCTATCTCGCTGTCACTTGCGGTCAGCTCGATACGGTACTTAGATCGTACTCGCGTGGGCGTTGCGTGTCCAGTGTTGTCACTGAAATGTCACTGAAAACCGGCGTCCTTCTTCGCCGGTGCCCTATTTGTGCCGAAGATACGAAGTCCCGATAATTCGCTCTTCCGGAACGTGCAGTTCGAACTCGAGAGCGGAGGGCTCTCTTGGCCAGTTCGTGGGCTTGTTGGTCAGGGCGACGGTATAGCCAGCCGGATCGATCCAAATGAGTTCGTTCTCGCTTTCCAGGGGTGAAACAGAAAGACGGGGTTGCTGGTAATCATCGGCGGATCGCACCAGGCGCACTCTTAGGACTAAGCGACGGGCTGCGCGAGGTGCTTTTGGAGAAGGCCGCCGAGCGTTCAGCCAATCAGCTACGGTGCGCGGGTCCAAGGCGTCGTTTGCGGCGATGTCTTCCGGCAGGGCATCATAGTAGGCTCGAGCGTCCTGCTCTGCTTGCGGGCGATCGACCGCGTCTCCCCTCGCAAGGAGAAATGCCGCGACCGGTTCGAGCGTGCCCCAGGTAACCAACTCCTTAATCCAGAAGGCGATCCACGGTAGGCCGCTTCGGGGCCAGTCGCCGATCTCAAGGGCACGTATTGGTTGACCGTTTTCATCGGCATCCAGCAGCAGACCAATGATGCTGCCCAACCCCCAGGCGCCCCGATAAATGAAGTTGTGCGAGACGAAGTCGTACCAGTTTGTAATATCGCGAGGAGCTGGCTGGTGGGGCAACGTGGTTTTTGCCAGCCACCAGCGCAGCAGGGTTGGCCAGTCTTGGAAGCTTTTCTTTCGGCCGAGTGTAGTTGCGATGCGGAACGAGGGAACTTCTGACAGAAGGTTCAGAATGTCACGAATAAAGGTGAATCGCTGCTCGCTTGGCCAGAAGGCGTACCCTATGCCGTGCTGAAGTGCAGTGCGGACGGCTCCGGCACGCTCAAGCAGGGACGTCGCTGAACGCGGTGGAAGGCTCGTCTTATAGATTCTGCGGCGCTGAGCGGCGTCTGGATATCGGTCTTTTATCGCACGACCCCGTGCCAGCCAAATGCCGGCAAGCCGAGCTTCATCCCGAGCCGCAGCGAAGGCATATGTCCGGCGCCAGATTGCGATCAGTTCTGTCTCGATTTGATCGGCTGTTAAGGGTGCGTCGCGCAATTCCTCAACCTCCTGAATGGCAGCTATCAGGAAAGCGTCGAGGGAATCTAGGTAATCATATGCAGTTCCGGCCTCTTCGTCGGTGCCGACGACGGCGGTCTGTTCAAGCCACGCAAGAAACTCTTCGTGCTCACCACCGCCTGTTAACGCTACCCATGCATCCTCCAGAGCACTGAGGAGATGGGCGAGCGGACTGGACGCTCTATCCTCCGGAGTGCCACCTCCCGAGGCCGACGTAGTGCGTTCAATGCTAGCCACGAGTTCTTCATAGGCGTCCCATTGGCGGCTAAAGATCGGTTGGCGGCGGCCATAGCGGATACGGTAGGCCCTTTCTGGCAAGACGACAAGCGCACTGCCTTCGGTTGAAACGCCAGGCCGGCCTGCACGGCCGATGAGATTTGTGAACTCCTGCAAGCTCAGATGGGTCGACCCTCGGCAGACGCTTGGGATGAGAACGTAATGGACGGGAATGTTGACACCTTCGGAAAGGGTGGAGGTGGCGATAATCACTCGCACAAATCCTCGATCGATTACGGCCTTCAGCCGTCTCGCTAGTAGCCCTGGCATCTTTCCGTGGTGGACAGCGATTCCTCGGCTGAGCAGTCGGTACTCTACAGATTCGACGGTGAAGTAGTCGGCTGCGCATGCCAGGCATCGAACCCATAAGTCGTTTGTTTGCTCCGGAGACCAATAGTTCGGGAGTGTGTCGGCAGACCACTCCTCCATCAAGTCGGCACAGGTGACGGAGAAGGCCTCGACGCCCTGAGTCAGGGATATCAAAACAGACGGCTTTGAACCATCCGGGCGTTGGGCAGCCAATTGCAGTGCAGCCCAGAGGGTTGGCGCTCGCATTTGCACTTCGGGCCCCTGATCGCGGTCAATGCCGCCAGGAAGCGGAGGGAACGGACTGGCGACGAAAGGGGTGTCCGCCTGGCCGTGGTCTTCAAATCGAAGTGATCGGCCGTCCATGAGGTTGTAACGAATTGTATATTGTCCGGTATTGCTGACCTCGATTCGGCCAAGCATCTGACGCGTGCTGCGGTACGATGATGTCGTTGCCGCCGCATCGGATGTACCAGCGATCCAGCGGGCTAGCGCAGGAGCGGCACGGGCGGCAACCGCGGACAAAGCGAGCACTCGAAAGCTATGATCGTTACGAGCGCGAAGGAGACGGGCGCCTAGTTGTTCAAGACGGAACGAGCGCGAAGAGCCCTCCCTTAGAGAGGCGAGACGCGATTGATCTTGTTCGACCATATGCACTCGTCTATTACCACCAATTGAACGCGATGGAGAAACAAGACGCCAAGATAGCGCAAGAGTGCATCTGCCTTCTCAAACGTGCAGATGACAATGGTCGCCCGGTCGCTTTGGATCCAGGCGTCAGTTGGTCCCCAATCGACACCTCCGTAAAGGCCGGTCACTACGATGGGGTCGGCTGCAATGCCGCTTAGATCTTGCGCAAGTCGTCCTTCCACCTCCGCTGCTAAGGCGCGGGAAGGGACGAGGTAAAGGACAAGATTACCCGGTTCGAGCGATGGAAGGCCAAAAAGCTCATCGCGCGGCTGTGCGAAGAGAGACTGCACGATAGCAAGTGTAGCGACGGTGGTCTTTCCCGATCCGGTTGGCGTGCAAAGGACAAAGGACGAGTTCTCGTGGAGGCGTTCAATGCCTGCCACCTGCGCCGGCCAAACGAGCGCCCGTCGGTTAAGGAAGGCTGAGCGGGCGAACTGAGTCAGCGCCGCTCCCGCTTGCTCTGTCGAGACTTCTTGAAGTCGCCGTATATGAGGCCAAAGGCAGGTGTCCACGAACCGGCGGCAGCTCGCCGCGGTAAGCTGCGCCAGAAGACACGAGTAGGGATCTCGACTATGGAGAAGACTTGCAGCAAGGTGGTCGAGTTTTGTCAGAGCGCGGTAAACTATGCCGTCGCTACCCGATCGCAGGTAGGCGCATACGGTCCCTATGCACATGAGAATGTGCTGAAACGTATGAGATGAAAGATCTGCTGGGTCGATACGATCAGCAAGTTGAAAGACGCGGTGGTCCTGCCAGAAGGCCCGCGTCGCCTCCAGGGTAGTGGAAAAGTCGGCCCGGAGAAACTCTCGGAGGATGAACGAAAATGGTTCCTCATCGGGCATGCGGCGAAGATGACCAAGAGCCATGGCTGGATAGTCGGCAAGCTGATAGGCGGCTGCCGCAAGAAGGTGCAGTGGCGCACCGGCAGGCTTGAGATTCGGTTGAGACAACCATTCCAAGATTTCTGCCGCTCTCTTGGCACCATTGCGCCAACCACCGATCGGATCATTGCGCCGTTCAATCAAGGCGCAGTTAAGCAACAGCATGGCCTCGTCGAGATAGGCGTCAACGTCAGCGGCCGTAAAGCTTGCCAGACCCTCACGGCCCATATCCCGACGCAGTCGTTGGCTGTAGAGCTTTGCTTGACGACCGGTGAGCACCGTGCTCGCCAGTGTCTGGCGAAGATTGCGTGCGGTTTCTATAGTGGCAGCATTCGCCATTCTAGCATCCTCGGTAGAGTCTATCGACGAGGATTCTCAGGTCTGCAAACTGAAACTCCATTCCCTCCAGTTTACGGGACGCGGTGTAAGCTCGATGAGGCGCATTAGCGGGCATCCAACTGGGCTCGGCCGGGTTGGCGGGGACGTGAGCGCACGCATATCCGACGGCGTCATGACGGTTCGCGGCACGATAGCCCTCGCTCCATAGCTTGAGCAACGCTTGCTGCCAGGTCTGAGCTTCGGGCGTATCGTACTCGTCCAACAAGTTAATGAGTTCTCGGACGCCGGATGGCCTAACGGGGCTCGCTGCAAGTTTCTTATGCGCCTCTTCAATCTTGGCGTTGTTATTGCGACCGAGGCACTTGGCCTCAAGCATAAGAACATCGGTGATGGTGTTGTTACCGTTCTTCCGAAATGCTAGGGCATCATCGCCCGTGCGGCCAGGGCGGCGCTGAGCGGTGCTATCCGGGTCGTACGGAGCACCGGACCGAAGGAGTTCATTGATCGCCTCAAGGTGCTGGAATTCCTGATCGTGAAAACGGAACAGAAACGCCGGAACGGCCCAGTCCGAATAACCGTGAGCACCCCAGTGCTCGACCGCTATAACCGCCAGGGTCTCCCCAAGATACCCCTGAAGACTTATTCGATGAAGAAGCTGCGGGTAGTTTGCGGCAGGGTCTCTGGCTGGGTCATTGAAGGGAGAGAGATCGTCTTCAAAACCACGCCTGACGCGGCGGCGGGCATCTTCGAGGGCTTCGTTAACGTAGGCGATCAGCTCGGGTTGAATAGCGGCAAGTGCGGAACGATTTTCGCGCCAAAGCCTTAGCCGGTAGCGAGGATGCGCGGAAATTGTGTGGCTAACGAGCCAGGCGTCGAGAAGGGAGGGAGTCAAACGGAGAAAACGGATCATAGGCAGGCGTAAAGATGGAGACGGATAGCGTGCCGGTGCCGCCTGCGCGGCGGGCCAGCAGTTAGCCGTTCTTGTATGCTTAGTCTGGTTGTCTTGCCATGCCCATCAGCCTAACAGCGAAGATACCCCTGTCAAGGGTGGTATCGCGATCATTGCCACCTGCGTGGGGATGGCCTAATAGCGATAAGGAGTTGGGCGAAATCGGTGGAGATAGCTACGAAAGGTACCCATTAGCCCGAAGCCACGGCTCAAGCGCCTCCTCCACAATCTCTCGCTTTGACGAAGGCTCAAGGCCCTGCAATTGCCGCTCAAGCGAGGCGGTTTGAAGAGCTGCTGCGATGTCCGGGCGGACGCGGACATTCACGGGAATGAGTCCGGGGGCCATGACGGCGGCTGCGGCCTTTGGCTTTCGCGCCGGCTGCACGGGCCGTCTTTCTTCGACCGGCGGGGCAGTACTTATTTGAAGTCGTGGCGGTGGGTCCTGACGCGTTTCGTCTTCGTCCTTGGCTTTTCCAAGCTTCAGGAAATTCTCGACGGTGACCGGATCAAGTTCGTCGTGTTCCTTGTCACGTTTAAGTCCTTCAACGAGTGAGATGCGCTTTGCCACGGTCTTACTCCCCTCACCTTTCACTTACGGCTACCCATTTGCTCTGCGTTTAGTTCTTCCCTGCATGCGACACGATTTTCGAACGCCTGCCGCAGGCCTCGGGAAGGATTTCCTTGAAGACGGCGTCTATCTCCTTTGCGGCGTCGCGGCCCTTTGCTCCGAGCTTCCACACGACAGCAGACTGCCCGGGCGCATCGGCGTAAATCTGGCGAAGCGTGAGCGGACTCGATGCAAGCGGAAGCTCAAGTGCATCGGCGGCTTCTTTCATGTCGCGAGTGAGGCGGTAGTTCTGACCGACCATGCTCAAGACGGCAACAGCACGGGGAAGGCCGTTCCGGATGTCCTGGGCCTGCCTGAGAACTTCTGTCGCCTTCGCAAGCGCCCTCACCTCAAGCATGCTCGCCTTGCACGGCACGACGGCGAAGTCTGCTCGAAGCAGCAATGCTCGGCTGATCTCGGTCTGGCTTCCGGGGCCATCGGCTACGACGTAATCGGATTCGTCGTGAAGCCTCGGCAGTTCGTTCAGCACGGTGTCGGGCGAATCGAGGCAAATCGCTTTCACCTCGGGAACGGCCTGCTTGATCCACTCGGAGGACGAGTGCTGCGTGTCGCAATCGGCGAGCGTCACGCTGTGGCCGAGCTCATGGAGCCAGGCGGCCAAGTGAACGGAAATCGTAGACTTCCCTACCCCGCCCTTGGAATTCGCAATCACAATAATCATGAATCGAGATTAGGGCAGAGATAGGAGGCTCGCAAGCAATATTTCACGCACGCAAGCACGTGCCGCTTAGCAGGGAGGGCGAGCCATCTTGCGAACTAGCGAGAGCACCCCTACCGAGCAAGCGAGGACAGGACGCCATGCAAGCGTGGACGCTCGCACGGCCGCCAGCTCGCCCGCTCCAGCTCGCTCGCCCGCACACTCGCCCACCACCCAGTCTTTCTGCGCCTGCCTTGCTAGCATGGTAGCTACCAAGCTAGCAGCCAACCAAGCGAGCCAGGCAGGCAGCGGGCAAGCTTCTCAAGAAAGGGGTTGCGAGATCGAGACGGTACTGCAACTGTACGCTTGGTTTAATGTGCTTAAACCAGCTCGGCCGTCTGCCTGAAGTAACGTAGTAGGGGCGGGGAGACTGAGTGAGAAGTCAGATTCTGGGCACAAAAAAACCGACCTGGCAGGGTCGGTTCTTTTGGCGGTTTGCAGGCGAAGATTCGCGGGGCAAACCAGAGTAGGTCCTTAAGCAAGATCCACTCTAAGTCTGTCCCTCGAATTTCCGTCAACAACTTTTTTGTACCTTGCGCGCAGAGTGCGATGCTACGCGTGGGCGTTAGGCATCATCAAAGCTTGAGCGTTCGGTAATACCGCCCTGTTCTGGCTTCCTCCTGAAGATGGAAAGTGGGGGTGACGATCTACCGTGATTTGAAACAGGTCAGCTACCGGGAAACGAGACAGGAGCTACCGGGATTCGAAACAGGAAGTCACCGTGACTGGAGACAGAAGTTACCGTGAAACGAAACAGGACTGTTGGTGGGTTTACCGTGATTCGAGACAGATTTTCGGGCACAAGCCCCGGAGCCGAAAGGGTTTTTCTGGGAGTGAACTTGTAGTACTTGTACTTAGAAACTACAACAACACCGGTTGTTGCTCTCTTTGGGGAAAGGGAATTGGAAGAGAGGCAGGAAAAAGAAGAAAGGGCAGCAAGGCTTAACGCCTTCCACGACGGGCGGGACGAAATGAATCTTGCGGAGTTTCCGCTCTCTGCAATCTGCAACCGCTTTCTCGACGGCACGAAGACCGTGGTGTTCTCGGACCAAGTCTGGGACGACGTGAAGAAGACGCATGTGCCCCGTTCGCTGACCATTTCCGGCTCGGACCGCTATGGTCTGCCCACGGCCAAAGACGACGATGTGCTCCTTGCCTGCATCCAGCTCAGCTCCATTGGCGATTTCCATAGCCGGGAGGTGCATTTTAGCAGGTACGAGCTGCTGAAGCTGCTACGGTGGAAGGACGAGACGAAGAACTACCGGCGGCTGAGCGTCTCGCTTCGCAGGTGGAAAGGGGTGACGATGTACTCGGACCGTGCGTTCTACGATCACGGCCGAAAGAGCTGGGTTAACCGGGATTTCGGCGTGCTCGACAACCTCTACGTTTACGAGCGGGAGCAAAGCGAGGGGAGGCGGGCTCCGGCGAGCTCCTGGTTCGTGTGGAACGAGGTGCTCTTTCGAGAGCTTCCAGTCTGGGTACTTGAAGAAACTCGATTGGGACCTCTACTGCCGGCTTGAGGACCCTGTTGCTAAGCGGCTCTATCGGCTGCTCGACAAGCGGTTTTACCGGCGGGATGAAGTCGTGCTCGACCTCCATGAGCTTGCCTTCAACAAGGTCCGGGTGGGCCAGAACTACGACACGGCGCAGGTGAAGCGGGCGCTCATGACGGGCATCCGGGAGCTCGAGGCGCTTTGGGAGCTTCGGCCAATGGACCCCAAGGAGCGATTCCGGAGGGTGTCATCCGGGAAATGGGAGGTCGTATTCGCAAGGAAATCAAAGCGAAAGGCGGCGTGTGCAGTGGAGCCATCGCCGATTGAAACGGAGCTTACTAGCCGTGGAGTGACGGCGCAGGTGGCAAAGGGTCTGGTGAAGAACTTCCCGGCGGAGAAGGTCAAGCGAATGGTCGCGCTTCACGACTGGTATCGGGACCACGGACAGGCGAAGGGCCCGGGATTTCTGGTCGCGGGCATTAAGAGCGCGGAAGAATATGTCCTGCCCGAAGCGTTCCGAGGCTCGGACCGTAATGCCGTGGCGAATTCCCGAAAACGGCCTGAGCGGGAATTACGGCGGCGGGTGAGGGTCGAACGGCAGGAGGTGGTCAGCACGCAGGATGTTGAGCCGTTTTCGGCCTTCTGGAGGGCTTTGGGCGTAGAATCGCGGGCAGCGTTTGAGGATGCGGCACTCGCGTCTGCCGATCCGATGAAACGGGATGGATACAGGCGGGCGAAGGTAGGCGGCGGCACTCTTTTTGAGCAGTATCGGCGCGTGATCCTTCGCGACCACTTCGAGCGTCTCTCGGCCGGCTCTTCCAGCAGCGGTTTTGCTGACGATTTGGACGCTTAGCCGCCCACGCAGAAGCGCAGTTTCTGGGGCTGATTTGCATTTCTACACAAATCTGCGCATGATCTACCATTCGTCGTCTTGGGCTGCCGGCTGGCGGCCGAGGATGAACGAGGCAAGAGGTTTTGCTCAGGTTTAGAGGCAGCTCTTCACTCCCTGCAGCGCTCGGGGACAGTAGGCAAGCGATTGGCTTTCCTGCTGTCCCCGAGGTCATGCAAGAGGAGGAATAGCTGTGAGTACTGAACACGACGCGGCACTGGAGCGGTACTGGAAGGCCGAAACGGCCCTCGAAGAGGCGCAATAGAGATGGGACGCGCTCTCTCGGATGTGATCTCCAAGCGGGGTCAGAGCGAGATGGTTCGCCGGCGACTGGAGTACAACGTCTGGCGGTTCCAGCACACGCAGTTCGACCGATCGAGACGGATCAAGGAAGGGCTGAGCAAGCGGCCGGAATCGGCTATCGTTATTGAAAATGGCGAGATGTTTCCGGGACAGGGTTACCTCCCGGAACCGGACAGGCAGTATCTGGAGATGGTCCAGAAGTCGCTCGGTCCCCGGTTCAGGGTGTGGGCACATAAGACTGGCCCATGTGTACCCGAGTGGGCAATCAGCGCTGCACTTGTTGGTTGGCCGGAAGAGCACCAGTCGGCAATTCCGGCGGGCGGTTCTCGGCGCAGGCGACGACGTAGAAATCGCTCGTAGGCGAAGGCGGCGCTGTTGCAGTCCATCACCGCCGAAAGGGAGGATGCCTCGTTCATTCTCCCGTGCATCCAGCATCAAACGCCCTTCAGAAAACCAACGAATCGGCCGTTTCTCCCAGGCATGGGCTGAGGGAAGTAAGGCCTTGGCCCTGGTCGTCAACTTACGCTAAACGCACGTTCCGCGAAGTCTGGCAGGTACATAGCCAGGCGAAGGGCGTAGCTGACGCCGCTTGGACAGGCGACCACACCCGGTAAACCGACCTCACCAGTCGGCTAAGGGGACGGAATTAACCACCCGTCATGTGGTCGGCCCGTAGAGCTGGGTGCGTCGAGAGGTGCTCGCCCAGTTCGACGGAGGCTTGTCGGAGTAATCCCGAGGACCTGCGCAAGCTGGCTTTGTAAGTCCAGAAGCGCAGGTCCGAAGAGTAATCCCGGCATTCTATCCGATACCGTATGTTTGACATTCCTGAGCGTGGGCGATGCGGAAATCCCTCGGTCGAAGTTCTGACCGAGGCCGTCATGATTCAAAGCAGGTGAGGGGATATCGCTCCAAATCCTGTCCAGGGGGTTCGGGCCCAATGGGTTCGTTCAACCTGGCTGGCGTGGGGAGCACTGAGCCGGGCGACCGGCCAGTCCGGGCTTTACCACTCCGGGGACCTCGTTAAACGCGAGGCTGCGAATAGCTCAACCACGAAAGGCCCGTAAGGGCTTGCCAGTGAACTTCTCGGGAGACGGTGCCGAACCGTGAAAACCCGTAGCCGATGGGTAAGGGGGAGCTTCTATGTTCTGCCCCCTGAAATCGAGCACACTTCGGCTCGTGGAAACTATGCCGTCCCGGAAGGGCGGACATACGGCTGCGGTGTCCTCGGGGTAACACCCGATAGCGACGTGACCCGTGGAAGTGAAGGTCATGACTAACGCAGGAACCGCTGCGGCGGCCGGGGTGGTTCCCGGTGCCTGGCTTGGTAAGCCAGGTGATTGAAACGCCGTAGCGGGGGAGAGTGGCCCAAGTAGGAGCCGGCGGGAGCCGGGCGAAGCTGCTGCAAGGCAGTGGTAGGTCTCGTTTGCGTGCTTACGGGTGGTGCCGGGCACAATGCAACGACGAAAGGGCTGACGGGCAGTATGTACTGGGCCGGATGCGGCGGCGTGTGCGCGAAGAGTCGCGTACATGCTGCCGCCTCCTGGGTCCTCAAAATCCTGTCCAAGAGGTGTGGTGACGGAGGTTTGTGCTAGCCGTCACTCCGTGGCAGGTAGCAAGCGGTTACAGGTGAGGAGCCCGGGAGGGCTTTTCTCTTGTGGCAGCGAATTGACGGCGGGCAGCCGGCGTGTGTCTTTCGCACTCCTGCTGCCGCCGAAGGTTCTTTTCATGAGCGGTAGTATGGATTGGGCGGGGTCACAATAGGAGTATAGTGACCCCGCCCACGAAAGCTCTGCTCATGCGGGGTTCATGCACGGAATCTGAGCGGCAAGGTGTAGATTAGCGTTGCGCGGTACTGCTAAGCTGGTCTGCGCTGTAACTTGCCGCCATCTCGCGATGACCCGACAAGGTTCTTCCGAAGGCGGCTTTTCGAGGAGCTTGAGCCCCAATCAAACTCCTCCTTCCCTTTTCTGTTATGGGGGCCCATGCAGTATCGGTGCGAAGCAAGTGTCGGTGACCGGCTTCGTTCAGCAGATTGCCTGCACCTATCTCCGACACGGGTACTGGTTCTACGTCACGGGCATCATCCCCCAGGACAAAGACCCGCGCGCGGTGGATGAGAAGTTGATAAAGAAGTACGACATTGCCGTGTCGGAATCGACGCGCGGCCGGAGGAAGCGGCTCGGCAAGGCAAATCTCCAGTACCTTCGCTACCAGAACTTCTTCGTGATCCTGGCTACCGAGGGCATCCATCAGTTCAAGCTTGAGGAGGCGGACCGGCTGCGGGACATCCGGCGGGTGCCGCTCAAGTTCCACGGGTACTCCATCAGCTACCGCCGCGGCGGCCGGACGCTGGAGGGGGAGGTTGATCCCGAAGTGGCACGCCCATGTCGAGATCGAGCGGGAGCGGTACAAGGAGATTCGCGACTATCTGCTCGGCTTGGCGACTCACCGGTCGGCGAAGTATCTCGCACTATCCTTCTACGAAATCCCATTCGAGCCTTACGCGCCGGTCCGGCGGCAGCTTCTGAACATCCTGCGGATCGTCAATCGGGCCCGGGACAAGGCCGGGTTCTCGCGTGTGCCTTTCGAAGTCCTCCCACTTCGTCGACGGGTGGTGAGGCCGTTTGAAGAAGACTTCCGGGCAGGAACCGGGGGGGCGAACAAGGACGAAGCCTCAATCGAAGACCGGATGTAGCAATCTTTCGGAAAGCATTGTATCGAAATGCTGGATGAGGCGCTTGGCAAGAGGGGGCGAATCAATGAAAAGGCCCACCTCGATGTTTCGTTCCTGGGCAGCTTCCGTAAAATTGGCGGAGCTAACGAAGACCGCATGTGAATCGACAACCACGCATTTGGCATGGAGTGCGGCGCGCTTTTCCGCGGTCTCTTCCAGCGATAGGGGGAAATAGTAAACCTCGGGGAACGGCCGATCCTGGGGCCAGTCCAGTCGGCGGAATCGCTCCCCGAACGCTCTTACGACTTCTGCTGTACTTGAAGTATCTCCGTGAGCGCGTCGTACGTCCAGGAACAACCGGACGATGAGGTCGGGACGCTCTTGCATGCGATCTGCAAGTGCTCGAAATACCCTGTGGCCTTTGTAGACGGCGTAGCCCGCGAGGAGAACAGACTCCTCCGCACTCGCAAACAACTCACGGACCACAACGCTGGTATCACGATTCGCGGTTGCGCCGGCTTCTGGTCCGGTCGTGACAAGTTGAATCACCTCCTCTGTAGTGCGACGCTGTAAACGATCACTGAGCACAATTTCAATGATGTGTGCGATCTGATTGGAGGAAAACCCCTCGTGGGCGATCGCTTGCAGTTCATGGGCGATCGTGTCGCTGACGCGACTGGAGACAATTCTTTGGAGGGAGATACCGGAATATGGAACTCCTAGCCTACCAGAACGTAGAGCGGCGGCGATATTTCTAAGATCGGCGTCGGGCAGTCTGAGCAGCTCGTTCGTCATGGTACCGGCCAGGGGAAGAAATGCACGCCTATATTGTTTACGGTTGGAACCACCAAAGCTCGATCGAGGTAGTCATTATGCTGTTCGCATGAAGTCTCGGCGATTAACAAACAGCCGTGGCATGCAGCGCCGTGAAGGAACCGATGCTCATGTTGACTGGCGGGATCGTGCTGTGAGCACACTGGGTCATTGGAGCAGAGCTCGCCCATGTCGAGAGCATTGCGAACATGCTCATGAATTCGGCGACCGACCTGGATTAACCCTCCAAGGGTGCCCTCGGCGTCGGTGGTGCCCGTGTACAGCAGGACACCGTAGCCGACTTCGGGCAACGCATATATGCGCTCCCGGATAGAACTGGCCGGATAGCCGCATTCGAGGGAGACGGCGGTGATCAGCAGGTGGGAAAACGAATGTAGCATGAGGTAAGGGAGCCCGGGGAAGTCCCGATGGGATGTCTGACGTTCTCTGTTTCCAACAATCGAAGCCGGCGGCTAGTTGGCGTCCTCGATCTTGCACGTCGGTTCGGGCAACCCAATCTTCGATAGCCTGGTGGCTAAACTGAAGGAAGATACCCTCGCCTTTGTTTTCGACAGCGGGAAGCCAAGTGGTCTCTCGTGCCAGTGCGGCTCGACGGACACCCATTTCCAACTCGCCCTCGATGTCGGGAGCGAGCGCCTCGAATCGCGTGAAACCGACCAAGGCCACGACTTCGCGGAGCCGATGGACCAAAACGACCCGTTCAACAGGCTGCATCCAAGGTCGATCCCACCGGTCCTTGGAGAAGGGCGCGAGCGAAGAAGTTGCCGTCCGGTCGGTCCTCTCCAACTTCGTCACGGCACGCGATGAGCGTTTCGAGTTCGGCTTTCTTGACGGTTTTCGGCTGAGCGGTAGCAGCACCGCGTCGGGCTTTGATCTCCGCAAAGACCTCCTCGTCGGAGAGACCTTCGAGAGCGGCCTTCACCCTGATTTTACGCCGTTCGTAGCGTAGTGTCTCGATGTCTTCAACCTCAGAGACAAACTCCCAGACTGCATCCACGCGCAGCCTTCACGGTCTCGTCACGGTCTGGCAGGGAAATGACGCTCATGACCTGGGGAAAGTAGGCGTTGCTGGCCGTGCGAATGAGCAACCGGTTTGGCTCTCCACAGGACTCCTTGGTATAGGGCCCGAGCCACGGCCGTGAGCCGTCGCAATTACCCAGCGCCTGGTTCTGCAGAATGGCTGCCTGTGCCATGCTTCGCTTCTGTTCGCATTCGCACCGGATCAACACGTCTGCGAGGTCTCCGCTCGTTCCGCGCTCGTCGATCCATAGGCGGCCGCCGGCATTCGGTAGGGCCGTTGTGGACGAAGGCGTACCAGTCGATGTCGCCAATGTGACCGGCGCGGCAGGCGCGCACAAAGCGCACCGGAACAACGGACCTCCTCTTTCGGTCCTGGTCGATGAACTTGCCGCGGGTCAGCTCACTGCGATGAACAAGCATGCGCGATCGTGTCTGTCGTCCGGTCGCCGCCAATCTCCACGTCCTGCGTGATGAACCATTCCGGGAATTGCCAGACGGTGATGCCGGTCGGCGGGGCCGTTGGATCGTCCTGGTCGGGAGGCGGTTCGCGGAGTTGGACTGAAGTGAGCCCGAGCAGGCGGCAGAGCTTCTCGGTCAACCGGGGTTCCGGTATCTCTTCGCCAAGGGGAAACCAGTAGTCCAGGCCAGCGACCAGCACGGAGTGGTTGGGCAGGTCCAGCATGGCCCCCGGGCCAAAGGTGGTGATGATCTGGCTCTGGCGAATCTGCCCTGCGGGCGTCTCCGCGAATTGCTTGCTCATCATTGCTCTTCCTCCTCGATTTCCACGCCGTCGAGGGTCTGCACCCAGAGGTTGACGCTCGGCTCCACGTCGCGCATGGACCGATTCGCCCGGAACTTCTTGTACCGCGGCGGCAGGCGTTTCAGTTCCGGGTTGAGAAACTCGTACAGGAGCGCGTGGGCCGCTCCGATCTCCCTTTGGTATTGCAAGGCGCCGCCGACGTTGGTCGAGTTCCATTGCGATCTTGGCTCCACTCGTCCAGCAGATCGAAGGCCCGATCCCGCACGCGATCGCGCAGTG
Source organism: Pirellulales bacterium (assembly GCA_963736495.1). Taxonomy (GTDB): domain Bacteria; phylum Planctomycetota; class Planctomycetia; order Pirellulales; family Thermoguttaceae; genus CAVTPL01. The sequence continues at coordinate 1,518,777 of CAVTPL010000007.1, forward strand.
CGTCGGCTTCTCCGGGCGGCATCTTCGGCATGCGAATGAGCGCGGTCGGCAAGGCATCGACGACGAAGTCGAGCGCAGCCCGCTCGTTGAGGATCTGGCCGTGGCTCCCGCGGCGGCGTCATGGGAGCATGGCCCTGCCGGGCCAGCGCGACCAGCGTGCCGGCCAACCCGCGGTCGAGCGCCCGCGGCGAGAATGGCGTGACGCTCGTGGCCTCGACACCTGCGGTAGAACGACTGGTGATAGGCCGCGAATCGCTCGTAGTGCGAGCGGTCTCGCGGCTTGTGGATGTTGAGGATCGTCACGACCAAGCCCGGGCCGTTCGTGATCGCGGCCCACGCGGCTGGTGGCCTGGATGTATTCGGCGCTCGTCTTCGGCTGGCCGAAGACGACCATCAGCCCCAGCCGAATGATGTCCAGACCCACGGAGATCATGTTCGTGGCAATGGCCACGTCCACGCGGTCTTGTTCGCTGAAGGCTGCGCGCAGCCGCCGCTTGGCCTCGGCCACCTTGTCGGTGCTCACGCGGCAGGTCAGCTCGACCGACTTCGTAGGCGATCTTCCGGTTCGTCGAACAGCCCATCCGCCTCGCCGACACGCGCGCCGGCTACCGTACCGGCAGACGCGGTTGCCCACTTCGTCTTCGATCATCCGCCGGGCACCGCCCAGCTCCCGCAGGCTGTTGAAGTAGCCCAGCAGCGTCATGTAGGGATCGGCCGGATTGGCGGGATCATTCTTTTGACGCCGATGCTTGCCACGTATGCCTTCTGCGCAGCGGCCAGCAGGACCAGGTACACCCGCAACATGACCACCTTCGGGCTTCGTCCCTGCGCGGCGACGCCGACGTACAGCCGGGCGTTGCTCTGCTTGGGCGAGTGGACCTCGGCGAAGAACGAATCGCGGCGATCTGGCCCGGGCGGCGGGAAGATGTCCACCAGCCGGCGGTTGAACAGCGCGCGAATCTGGTTTTCCGCCCGGCGGACCGTCGCCGTCGAGGCCACGATCTTCGGCCGGATCCTGCGTGCCCTCCACTTCGCGGCTGCACAGTTCGTCCAGCGCCGTCTCGTACAAGCCGGACCATCGTGCCCAGCGGCCCGGAGATCAGGTGCAGTTCGTCCTGGATGACCAGATCCGGCGGCAGCAGCCGTCCGCCAGGCAGCGGTTGCCCGTTGCCGGCTCGCACGGACCGTAGAAGCCGTCTTGTCGTAGCTCGTCACGCGGCCGAAGAACGCGCCCACCTCGCCCGTCCACGGCATGGCCGCGAACTTGTCCACCGTGGCGATCATGAAGCACGGCAGGCGGCGGTAGATCGGCTCATCCACGGCCAGGATCGGCAGGGGATTGTCCGCGGGTGAACTCGCAGTGCCGATTGACGCAGGTGACTCGCAGGTCGGTCGGGGTATCAGGGTTCGGCAGAAGTTGAAAGGAAGTCGGCCTTGAACTTCGTTCCGCACCACGGGCACTCTTCCAGCGGAATCGGCGAGGGCTTGCGGTCGTCGTTCTGGAAGGCGATCGTCTTGCGCTCGGGCCGATCTCGTTCTTGCCATCGCCCTTCTCGCCCATGAGGTTCGGCGTGGCCGCCTTGCCCACCCACAGGCCGATCTCGAACGGCCACTCGCCGAGCTTCTCCACGTCCTTCTGCCGCTCCAGCTCCAGGGCGCAGATCAGCGTCGCGGCACGACCAAGCTGGTCGAGCGTCAGCAGCCGCAGCGTGTACCGCATGAGCACGCTGAGCCCGGCGGAGGTGATGCCCGGATTGCGCAGCCGCCGCAGCACCAGCGTGAACGCCGCCAGGCCCAGGTAGGCTTCCGTCTTGCCGCCGCCGGTCGGGAAGAACAGCAGATCGACGACTTCGCGGTCATCGTGCGTCGGATCGGCGATGCCCGGCAGGTTCATCAGCAGAAACGCGAGCTGGAACGGTCGCCAGGCAGGCTGGATCGTGTCCGGGTCCTTCCCCTGAATCACCCCCAGGCGGCGTCTGGCTGCCACGGCCATTGCCCGGTTGGCGATCCGGAACGCTTCCAGGACCTGTGGATCGGCAGAGGAGCGCGATTCCTTGCTCGATCCGATTGGCGGCAACCTCGGCGCGGTTGAGCAGCTCCTTCGGCCGTCTCTGGCGACTTTGTGGAGCAGGGCAGACTGACACTCTGCTGCTTGCAATCCAGTCGCGGTATTGCGCGACAAAGCCCCGAGCTTGGCCTTTGCGTCCGCGCCGTCAGCGAGTTGGCCCAGGGCATCCATCGACAGTGCCGCCCCTTGATGTCCGCCGGCGCAACCCGCTCGACCTCGGCCTCGGGAATCCAGCAGGTGCGCACGATCGAGCACTGGTTGAGATCATTGGTGACCGCCTCGGTCGCAACGCTGTGCCCGACGGCGAACTCGAAGGCGTCGCGGTACTGGAGATCGGCCACGCGCTCGTCCCAGTCGTTGCTGTCCAGGCTGCGGAGGTCGGGGCGTGGCACCAACGGCTGGTCGCCGTGCGATCTCCAATTGCGTCTGGAAGGCAAACGCCTCGTCGCGAAGTTCATCGGGTTTGGGTGCCCGTCGGTTCACAAGGAAAACCGACACGGATCGGGTGTTGTGCGGAAGCTCCCCGTCAAAGTGCTCTGTCGCTACCGGGCGGATGGATACGGCAACCGCCAAGCCCGGCGCTCGCGGCACTGGTTGTTCCGCGGGTTGGTCGGTCTTGTCAGGAAGCTGGACCACGACCGGCTCCTCGCGGCCGGTCCGCTGCCAGACAAAATCTCCCGGCTCGCCGTCTTCGGCTGGCCGGGCCTTGTAGTCGCCCCAACGCACGAGCACGTTGAGCGTGCCGCAGCTTCCGCGGGCACGAGCAGGCTGACGCCGATGGAGGAGGGGAGATAGCGGACTCGGGCAGCGGCCGGCTCGGGTGTAGCGCCGTCGTCCGATCCTTGCGCCTCGGTTACCTCGTCAAGCTCGTCAACGCTTTGCTCATCGGCCCGCTGCGTTTCGTCGGCCTCCAGAGGGACCAGAAAGCCCGTGAGATACCACGTCGAGGGGCGTTGCGGAAGGAGTTTCTCGGGCATCCCCAAGCACCCGAGCCGCACGGCCAAGGACTTCTCCCGGTCCAACAAGGTCTAGCCGCAGCGCATCGACCAACTGCGGCGAACGTCAACAGGCTGCGTAGTGGTTATCGTTGCCATGATCTCACATTCCCGGCAAAGTCGGATTATCGTTCTGGGGCGATTTGCGCTTTCGTTTAGCAGAGGTGGTGGAGCCCTTCTTACCGCTTCCTGTTGACCTATTCGTTGCGGTTTCGGCCTCTTGCCCGGTGAGCCGTTCCTCTTCGGCACGCTTCTTGTTCAGTTCCAGCAGGCGGGCGAGGACTTCGTCGCGGAAGTCGTCGGGCCAGCGGTAGCGCCAGGGCTTTTTCCTGCCTCGGCCTCTGGGTGACGCGTTCGTCGTCCTCGTCTTCCTCCTCTTCGTAGTCCAGCAGGAACTCGCAGGTGGGCTTCAGGTCGGTCCAGCCGTAGGCGTCCAGCACGGCCCGGTCCATCGCGGCGTGCAACTCGCGGAGCTTGAGGATGTCGGGCGAGGTCTCGTCCGGGTCGTGGAAGCGGTTGTAGGTCTTCGTCAGGCCCTCGTTGTTGCGGACCATCAGCGCGGCGCGGAACTCGTAGTACTCGCGGCCGGTGGATTCGAGCGTGTCCAGTTGGCGGTTGTTTGTTGTCGGAGAGTCGCCCGCCGCGTGCTCCAGCACGCCTGCGGGGAACGGAAATGTTTCGAAGCAATCGGACGGGGTATACCGAATGTCGTCCTTCATCGAACTGGCGAAGAACCGTGCCCACAATTCGTGAGGACGAGATTGCAGCGTGGCGAAGGCCGCATATGTGTCCTTGCAGATTACAACAAGGGAATCCGCATAGACCGCACCTTTTTCGACGAAGCTAAAGGCGCAGCTTTGGCTAACGCGGCAAATTGCAAGCAGTCTTCTCAAACTGGCCGCTCTTAAATACAGAGCGGTCTGCTTCTCTCCGAATTGCCACCACTTCGTGCGATAGACATCTCGCTTGCGGGTATCCCGTATGGCTTCACCTTCGTCTCGACAATCTTCATAAGCGCCGGACCACTGGCGTGCCTCTTCTTCAGACATTTCGCCAAAGTTGATGACAAAGCGACGCTGGGTGCTGCCTTGGGCTATTGTTGACCTCTTCACCACCGATGATAAGGGACGATGCGCGCTCGCGTTTCTTGCATCCGTGCGGCAATCACGTCTGCCATGTCGCGAGCGATGAGGATTCGCCGGTGCCCTCCGTGTCATCGAACGTGAATCCCATGTCCAAGGGCGATGCTTCCAATAAAACTGTCGTCTTGCATTGCTGACCAGTTCGAACGGATCTTCGTGCCCACCCGCGTGGAAGAGATATGCGGTGATAATGGGCACGCTGCGCCCGTCGAGCGTCGAATGGGGCATCCGATTGCGCACTTTCGAAACCCACACGACGCTGACAACAACTGCAGCCTGGCCGGGCCACTTGACCTGCGCGTGCTGCGAAAGATCGTGCCGCCGTTCGTGCAGATCCACCGCAGCCCAGTCGACCGCGTGTCTCCTTGGCCGATGGTGTTGGTGGCGATCAGGCCGAAGCATCCATCGCCGCGCAGCAAGCTGAATGCACGACGAAAGAAGTGTGCGACAAGATCGGCGTTACCGTTCGATTCCTCGTGAATGACTGTGCAGCCAATCACGGTATGCATCACCGTATGCGGTGCTGATACGTCTTGCCACCCAGAAACGGCGGATTGCCCACGATGGCATCAAAGCCGCGGGTTCTCCTGCCGAAGACTTCCGGGAACTCGATCTCCCAGTGAAACGGCGGCACGGGGCGGTCGCCGGAGCGGAGGTCCTGACGCACGGCGTCGGCCAGCGGCTGGCGGTCCTCGATCTTTGCCTGCCGGCGCCAAGGTACTTGACCAGCTGCAGGGCCAGTTCGTCGCAGCTCGCTCCTCGCGGGCCTTGTCCTTCTCGGCCGAGAAGTAGGCCGCGATCGACCAGGTCGCCGACGAACCGGGCCATGTCGAAAGCCTCGTCGGCCACGTCGAGTTGCTGGCGCAGTTGCTCGTAGGGCACATCGTCGCGGGCCGCCAGGATCCTCTGCCGGAACTCCGTCGACCCGCTTGATCGCCTCGGCAATCGGATCGCCGAAGGAGAAGCCGTCCTTCGTCTCGCTTGCGGCTTCTGGCTGCCCAGTGGAACGCGGCGATCTGCTTCTGCGACAGCCCCACCAGCGAATCGCCGGCCCGCAGCGAGTGGTCGAGGAACGTGAACGGATGGTCCTTGGCCAGCGTGGCCAGCCAGAGCGAGAGCTTGGCCAGGTCCACGGCCATCGGGTTCTTGTCCACGCCGTACAGGCACCGCTGGGCGATGAGCCGCCGGGCGTGCAGCACCTCGTCTTCGTCGGGCGGCAGCTTCGGCACCTGGTTGTGGACGTGCCACGCCTTGACCAGCTCGTCGCCAAGCTGCCGGCAGGTTTCGACCAGGAACGCGCCCGAGCCCATCGCCGGGTCGCAGACCTTCAGTTCGAGGATCTGCTCGGGCGTCGGGCTGTCGGCGCCAAGCCGCTCCAGGACCGGCCGCAGCGTCGTGCGGACGATCGGCTCGGTGAGCGAGCGCGGCGTGTAGTGCGAGCCGCTGCGGCGGCGCTCGTCGGACGGCTGGAGGACCATCGCCCCCTTGGGCACGACGTTGGGCGTGACGTTGCCGGGCGATCTTCTTCTCCAGCGCCGCCAGCAGGTCTTCGATCGTGGCCGCCTTCTTCAGCGCCTTCGGCGGCCTGGCCGGTGAGCTTCTGGTCGGTCTGCTCGGCCAGCCACTTGACGCCGGTCGGCCGGCTTGGCCGCCAGCAGCGCTTCCAGGTTGATCGTGGCCGGGGCGCCGTGCGACTTGGTGGGCTTGATGGCGATCGAACGGCCCTCGGCGACCTCCAGGTGGAAGCCCATCATCGCCTCGTAGACGCTGCCGATCTGCTCCACGTCGAGCGTGCGGTAGCTGAGCCGCTCGCCGTCGAGGATCAGGAGGTTGCTGGAGCACGCGGAAGACCACGCCGTCGGAGACGTGCGGAACGTCGAGGCTTCTCGTCCGGCCTGGCGCAGCGATCTTCCAGGCGCCGGCCTTCGAGGAACGGGTAGCGGTCGGGGTCGAACAGGTAGCCCTTGCGGGCCGGGATGCGAAGGCCGCCGTGCCGGCCGCCGTCGTAGATCAGCCGGAACAGGGTCAGCAGTTGCGCCCAGGCCCCGTAGCGCTGGTCCATCGTGTCGGGATAGCGGCCGGCGTCGGCCCGCAGCCGCTCGAAGAGCCCGGTGACCGAGTAGAAGTTGGCGTAGACCGGATCGCTGGACAGCAGGCCGCGGTCCTCGGCGTAGAGGACGAACACCAGCCGCATCAGGACGGTCAGCAGGCCGCCGTAGACGTGGTTCGGATCTTGCGGCCAGCACCTCGCGCAGCAGCTCGCCGTGCCGCTGGTCGTCGGCCGCCTGGAAGCCGCGGAGCAGCTCGTAACAGGGCGGCCAGCACCTGCTCGGCAAGCTGCGTGGAGACGACGTTCTGGTACTTGCGGCTGTCGGCCAGGATCGCGGGCAGCCGCTGCTTCTCGGCCAGGCTGAAGAGCCGCTCGGCGCCGAGCAGCATGTGCAGCGCGGCGAAGATCGGCCGGCCGGCGACCTCGGCCATTTCCTCCACGCGGAAGGTCACGTAGCCGCTGGTCTCGCCCCGCGGGGCGTAGACCAGCCGCAGTTCGGTGCCGTTGAACAGCAGCCCGATGGGCACCTCGGTCTCGCGCAGCAGCCGCTCGAAGCGGGCCTGCGGGCTGGCCTGCCAGTGGCGATCGTCCTCGGCGGCAACCTCGTCGAGGTCCTGGCCGGCGGGCAGCTTCTGGATGAGCATCAGCCAGGGCCGGCTCGGGTCCTTTGGCTCGATACTCCTTGACGCCATGCGTCGGCCGCAGCGTTTCGTGGTATTCGGGCAGCGCCACTTCCAGGGACTGCAAGTCCTGCCCGTCGCGGCTGAAGTCGATCAGGTCGGCCGGCTCCCAGCCGAGCACTTCCTGAGTGAAGCCGGGCCAAGTCGGCGATGGCCGGCGGGCTCTTGTCGTCGTCGGGCAGGCAGTCCAGGAACCGCTGGTGATCCGGGGCGATGTTCCGGTTGACGTAGGCTTGGGCCTGGACGCAGCGCCGGGATCGACACGACCAGCCCGACCGGCTGAACGTAGCCGAGCCATTGCTGATGGGCGATTACTTCCGGGTCTTTTGCCATCGTTTCATCCCGTCACCGGCCAGAGGTAGACCAAGCCCACCGGCTCGATCCGCCTGGCCTTGACCTCGTACAGCTCGCGGATGCGGTCCGGCTCGGTCTGCAGTTCCTCGCTCGAGGCTGGCCAGCCGCTTGCCCCAGTGTCGCTTGTTGGCCTCAAGCTGGCGCAGTTCGTCCTCGTTCGTCGCCGAAATCGAGCCGCAGCTGCTGGGCGTCGTCCTTCTCGTGCTTCGCGACCGTCTCGGCGATGTGCTTCTGCTGGGTTTCGAGGATCTCCCGCATCGCCTTGGCCTCGGCCTCGCCCGCGCTCGCGGAGCTTCTTCTCGGCATCCTCGGCGTATTCCTCGCCGCGGGCCGTCAGGTGCGGCAGCAGTTCCTGCACGTCGCGCGGTGCGCACGCCTGGAGCTGCTTGAGCACGGCGTCCGTCACCGGGCGACCGCCCTTGAGCAGAATGGCCTCTTCGAGCAGGTCCATCGTTCGGCTCTCGGCCTCGCGGGCGTAGGGGCTGAGCGGCCCCTTGCGGATCTTGGGATCGGTCCAGCGGGCGGTCACCGGGATCAGCTCCTCGTGCAGCCGGGCCGCGCCCGGGCCGTAGAGGCAGAGCCGGCCCGAGCAGGACGACGCGGGGGATGGCATCGGACGTCTGGGCCAGGCAGGCCCGGGACAGGTCGTGATGGACGAAGCCCTGGGCGATGAACCGGCCGAGCAGCCGCTGCACGACGCGATGCTCCAGGTGCAGGTGGACCACCTCGTCGTCCATCGTGCCGGTGTCCTCGAAGACGACGGGCCGGATCGGCGAGGTCCGCCGCCACTCCCAGAACTTCTGCTCGCGCTCTCGGGCGCCCGCAGGGTGTCCATCGTGTCGGCCCAGGTCGGGTCCGCCCCTTCCCGCTGGTCGATGGCGGGAAACTCGGCACCGCGGCCGGTCCGCCGGCCTGCGCCATCGACGGGCTTGAGCGGCTCGGCGCCCATCAGTTCCAAGGCGCACGAGATGGCCGAGCGGAAATGGTCCTCGTCCAGGCCGATGCTCTTCTGCGACTCGGCCAAGCCGCGTGCGGAGCTGGTCGATCTGCTTGCGCAAGTCGTCCTGACGCTCGCGGGCCGCCTCCAGTTCCTCCTCGACGGTCTGCCGCTTGTCGGCGTCCAGGTCGGCCGCTTCGATGTCCTTCTCCATCGCGTCGATCCGGTCGCGGCGGATGCCCTGCTTCAGCGTGTCGGCCAGGCGGGCGTCGATGACCTGGGACAGGCTGCCCAGCTCCTTCTTGATCGTCTCCGTCTTGCGGACCAGCGCCGGTGAGGATGCGGTCCTCCGGCCGCTGCTTGTAGACGAAGTAGTGGCAGAAGACCTCGTCGTGCGGCTGGAGCTTGCGGTCGATGCGGCCGTTGCGCTGCTCCATGCGGCTGGGATTCCAGGGCACGTCGAAGTGGAACAGGTTCCAGCAGTGGGCCTGGAGGTTGAGGCCTTCGCGGGCGGCGTCGGTGGCGATGAGGATGCGGACCGGATGCTTCTCCGGGTCGGCGTTGAACGCCCGCTTGATCTCCTCCCGCTCCTCCGGCGGCGTCGGGCCGTGGTAGATGGCGATCCGCTGCTCGGCCCGGTCGGTGCCCTCGATCGCCGCCGGCAAGCTGCTGCTGGAGGTAGCGCTTGGTGTCGTCGTACTCGGTGAAGATGATGACGCGGATGTCGTTCCATTCGGGCGGTGTGGCCGGGCGCGGCTTGCCGGGCTGCGGCAGGTCCGGGCACATGTTCTCGCGAATCCACTCGATGAGCCGGCGGACGCGGGCATCGGGCAGGCCGCGGGCCGCCTCGGCGATCTCGGTCATCTCGTCGAGGAGCTTCTGCTCGCGGGCGAACGAGGCCTTGGCAGCCGGCATCGGTCAAGGGGCCGACCGTGGCCGCCGACGCGGCCTCGATCTGGGCGTCTTCCTCGGCCTGCAGTTCTTCTTCGGTCAAGCGTGGCCCGGTCGTCGTCGGCGCCAACGGCGCCGGCCAAGCAGATCGAGCTGCCCAGGCTGCGTGGCGGCAGCCGGCTTCGGCTCCGTGGGCCTCTCCCACTGCCGCTGGACCGTGCGGCGATGGACCCGCAGCGTGCGGGCGAAGGCCTCGATGGACGACAGCAGCCGCTGCTGCAGGCCGGTGATGAGCAAGCCCGCCGCCGCCTGCTTGCGCTTGGTCTCGCCCTTCAGCCGCTGTTCCCGGAGCTGGCGGTACTCGTCCAGCAGCGCGGACAGCCGCAGTTCGGGGGCGTCGGCCGGCAGGCCGTCGATGTCCACCTGCACGACCTTCCGCTTGGGGAAGCCGCCCTCGACCTCGCGGATGTCGTCCTTGAGCCGGCGGACCATCACGTCGTCGAGCATCCGCTTCTTGACCGGCACGCCGCGGCAGAACCGCTGCGGGTCGAGGATTTCCAGCAGGGCGGAGAAGCTGTTGGAGTGGCCGTTGTGCGGCGTGGCCGACAGGAACAGGCGGTGCTCGAACCGCGGGGCCAGGTCGCGGACGGCCCGCGTGATCTGCGAGTCGATGGCGTACTTCTGGCCGCTGGCCGGGGCGGCGTGGTGGGCCTCGTCGAGGATCAGCAGCGTGCCGCCGCGGAAGTCGCCCAGCCAGTCGCGCAGCGGGCCGGCGTACGCCTCGTCGATCAGCAGCCGGTGCGAGACCAGGAAGCGGGTGTGCGTGCTCCAGGGGTTCACGCCGTAGCCCCGCTCCCGGCGGACCCGGGTCACGTAGTCCTTGTCGAGGATCTCGAAGGTCAGGCCGAAGCGGGTCTCCAGTTCGTCCTGCCACTGCGAGCAGCATCGACGGCGGGCAGCAGACGACGATCTCCCGGACCTTCTTGCGCAGCAGCAGCTCGCGGGCGATCAGCCCGGCTTCGATGGTCTTGCCCAGGCCCAACGTCGTCGGCGATGAACAGGTTGACGCGCGGCAGGAGCAGGGCCTTGCGCAGCGGCTCAAGCTGGTAGGCGTCGAGCCGGATGCCGGCCCGGAACGGCGACTGGAAGAGCCGCGGGTCGGTCGCCGTGACGCAGTTCCACCGCAGCGTGTTCAGGTAGGCCGCGAAGAGCCGCGGCGGATCGAAGCCCCGCTTGGCGACGGCCTCCCAGGCTTCGCCCGTCAGGATCTCCGGGTCGATCTCCCGTTCCCAGAGCACCTCCAGCGGCTGCCCCTGGGCGTCGTCGTCCACGCAGGAGAGCGTGACCAGCGTGCTGTCGCCGGGATTCGGGGGAGCGACCGTTTGCTCGACCAGGTACAGCCGCTGGCGGACGCGGGCGATCTGTCCCGGTGTGGGCGTTTTTGCTGCAGCTTGCATACAGTCCGTCCGAAGGTTGATGTCTCAAATCTGGATTCTCTCGATTTCGTCGAGCGTGATCTCGTCCCCCGTTCGATCGTAAAGCTTTGTGGTCCTTGGGGATTCGTGGGCTGCGATTGCTTGAGCATTCTCGATCGTTCCCCCATTGTCAAGGTAGGCGGTGATTCCGGTAGCCCGAAAGGTGTGGCAGCAGACCCTTCCGGAGAGGCCGGCGCTAAGCGACCGGCGTTTGACCATCCGCAGCGCATCACGGCGGCTCATGGCATTCTGCGGTAAGCTGGCCAGATCTTTCCGGCCGCAGTGCGGAAGAGGGGACCTTTTGTATCCTCGGCGATGTCCGGCCGCTCGGATGTAGGCGTCGAGGTACGCCTCGGCGTTGTGGTGGGCGGGGACCTCGTGGAACTTGCCGCCTTTCTCGTGAAGGCGAATCCAGCAGCGTTTGCCGTTCTGGTAGTAGTCCTCGACTCGCATGCCGACGACGGCGCTCACGCGGGCGAAGCTGTAGACCATGACGCCGATGAGCGCCCGGTCGCGAAGGCCGATCGGGGTAGAGGTGTCGATGCTGTCGAGGAGTTGTCGGGCCTCATCGGCGGTGAGAACCGGGGTTTTTCCGCGCTTGATGACGTAGGAGGGGCCTCGAACAGAGGCCGCGGGATTCATCGGCAGGACCTGGCCAGTAACGAGCCAGTCGAAGCACATGCGGATGGCGGCAAGGTGCTGCTTGACGGTCGGCTTCGAGTAGATTTGGCCGAGGTACTCGACGTAGGCGGCGACGACGATCGGCTCGATGTCGATCAGCTCGAAGCCGCGGTCATCGCACCAGGCGAAGAAATCCACCAGCGCCCGGTAGTACGCTTCTCGGGTGTTCTTGTTTCTGATCGTTGCGGTGAAGAACTCGAAGAACCGCTTGGCGGCCTTTCGCCCGCTGTCGCGCGATGACTGCCGGCGCTCGACCGAGCGCCAGCTCTTCGAGTCCGGAAGGCTCGGCGACGATGATTTCCTTGCTCACGCACCTCCACAGGACGGGCTCCATCGTGGCCCATAACGTCCTTTATGGGGCACGATGTACCACGATGCGCGAGCGTCCGCCAAGCGCTTTCGAGGCTGACTATTCTGGAACGGATCATTCAATCACTTCAGCATGTCCGCAAAACTCGTGAACATAAGGCGGAAGCGATACCGTGATTCTCACGGACCTTTGATCGTGTCCGCCTCCGAGAGTTCCTATAGCCCTGCCTTGATGAAGTCAACCATGAGCTCGGCCGTCCCGGTCATCTCAAGCTTATGGAAAGAGGTGCTGGCAATCCTCCGAGCGCGGACATCGTCGATAGCCAAAACCATGCCGCGATTGCAGCGCACTCCCCGAACCCCGCCCCCTTCCCGCTACTGTATACTTACACCTTCCACCGAGCGGTGGAGGTACAGTTGTCTAGTCCGAACCTCGAGTATAAGTGGCGTCTGGCGGCAGCATTCCAAATAATGGGCAGCATCCCCCACTCGTGTCTACGAGGACCGTTAAACCGGAGGATTCGCATTCGCCTGAATCTCCACCGTGTACTACCCCCACGATAGAGGTTGTTCCTTCGATCTCGGCTAGAGCTGGTCCGCCGGAATCGCCATGGCAGGCACTACCATCAATGCTCCTAGCCGATATGGTTCCGCTTGCTTGAGATACGATTTCGAGCCTGGCGGCTCTAGGCAGGAGGTCAGGCGCGAGCTCCTGATTTTCCGTCAGCCCAAACCCAATGACTTGTATTTCTTGGCCGACGTCTAGATGAGTGTTGTATGCCACAGGGACCGGCGAAATGCCTGAGTCTTGTGCCAAATGAGGCGGGACTTTAAGAATCGCCACATCCCGGGAAGCTGTGTAATCGTCAGGCACCCCCAAAGCTTCAACTACCTGCGATGACAATCCCGTAGACGTAGTGATGACTGGCCAATCCCGCCAGCCATCCAGGCAATGGTTAGCGGTTAGTACTGATGTAAGAGAGATGAAGGTGCCAGTGCAATAGTTAACACCTCTCCGAACCCGAACGGCTATAAGGACGACCGGAGAGTTCGAGTTCGTACATTGCACGCCCCCCGCAATTTTAGGTTCGCATATAGAAGACAGGGAACCGTCACCTCCACCGCCCCCGCCGCAGGACCATGCGAATAACAAGAGTAAACTTGTTACTAGGGTCTTGGGTTGCATACTCTGACCTCCTGTCACCTGTTGCTAGCATCGGGGCGCCCCAAATTCACCGTACTGAAGACGGCCAGGATATCCTCATCAAGGGAAAGCGCGGTACCACAATTGTCGTTGTTGCGCGTGGGCGGATAAGCAGGCAATAGCTTCTGCGTGCTCAGGAAGGACGGCCGAAAGGTGCGCATAGGGTATCGCCTCCGTACGGTTATGCCCTGTCATACCACAAGCGAGAACCGGGTCAAGCATGGGGGCGGCCTAACAAAGCCAGAGCAAAGCCGAAGGGGATTTGGCGACTTGGTAGAGGCATTTGATGGGCAACGTAGCCGATAGAGAAAATGAAACCGATCGGAACGGTAATGGATCGCCTGCCGTAGCCGCAAAGCTTAGAGGCCGGTGGTGCATGTCTGGCCTCAAAACTTTCGCCTAACCGTCCCCGCAGCCGGGGCAACGGTTCAATCAAGCCATCTGCTCTTCATGGCGGATGAAAAGCTCGGCCTGCTCCAGGGCCTCCCGTGCGGGCCGGAGTTCGTCCGGCCCGCACTCGAGCGTGCCGTGTGCCGCGCGAACCTCGTCGGTCACCCGGTAGTGCGGCGGAAGCCGCCAAGCCGGCAGACTACGGCGATTACACCTTCTACCTTCGCAGTATGGACCGCAATGGTGCGATTCATGATCAGCTACTTGCGTCGAGGTGTTAACGGCCGGGTAACATTGTGGTCGGATGGCGGGATAAAGGAATGAGTTTCCAACAAAGTGCCGCGATTCTTCCAAGTGTTTCGACAGCATACTAATAGTACCGGTTTTAGCCACAATGACTTTCCACAAAGCGGGTGCTATTTCTTGGGTGCTCTACAACCTAAGCTTGGGAGATCAAACGAGCCGGAAACAAGCACATGATAGGCTTCGACGCGTACTCTCTATTCGGATGGATGACTCTGGCTGCCACGGCAGTCCTCTCGTTCGTCCACTCGGTCTTGTGGCTTTGGGTGTGCATTCCCGTTGCGCTCGGGAAGGCGGCGAGCCTTTGGATTTTCTACGGCCGGCCATGGAGTCGTATACACTATCCGGCAATGCGGATGTATTCTCGGGCTGGTTTCATGGAATGGGGGATGTCACAGGCCCGAGGAGAGGAATTTGAGGCCAGTCGGGCCGCGACAACCCTGGTCCGGATGATTCACCCGGAATGGAGTGAACCTCAAGTTGCGACTTTGGTAGCTCGTGAACTCGACCGATACCGCACCCTAGCGGACCGCGAGCTAATCGAGCCACTTCTCCAGCAACGTTTTGGCAGAAGCAAGCCGAAAGAGCTTGCGGCCTTCTTGGATATTCTTCCCAAGCTTTACGAACAAGATCGCAATATGATGATCGTCAAGCTCGTGATCGCTGGACTAATCGAACAGGAATATGGCGTTGACCAACGTGCCGAGTACCTTGTAGCGGTGGTTTCTGGAAGGGCGAAGTAATTAAGACGGTCAGCACATGCCTCCGATATAGCGCAGCCTCGGTGCTGTTCGGTGGATGGTCTGAGGCCGGTGGTGCATGTCTGGCCTCAAAACCTTTGCCTAACCGTCCCCGCAGCCGGGGTATCGGTTCATTCGAGCCATCTGCTCCTCGTGGCGGATGAAAAGCTCGGCCTGCTCCAATGGATTTCGTGCGGTAAAGCGTTTCAATCGCGCTTGCGGCTCTATGGCTTCGCGGCACCGCGGCGTCCGGTTGCCAATTGTCTGCCTTTCTCGGTGAGTTTCCACACCTTGTCGGCGCGGTTGTCGATCCAACCCTCGCGAATGCAATCACGATAGACGCTTCGGACAGTAGCTTGCCACTTGGGTATGCCCCGGCGGGAGAGGATCTTGCGGTCGGCGTCGCTCAACTCAGTGCTAAGGGATTTCTCCAGCTCTTGCAGAAGTTGTTCGGAAGTCGCCTCACCCCCACGGTTGGCGATCGCCTTCATCGCGGGTTCATAGAACCTCGATGCCGGCGTTGCTTTGCTGCGAGAGGGAACAACTCGGATAGTACTTGGGGGCTTGGCCTTGCCGGCGGCGGCAATGCGCGTAGCCTTGACGAGGCGTTTCCATTCCTCAGCGAATGCGTCGACTCTTCCGGCGAAATCTTCGACATTCTTGCCGATGTCCATCCAGCGCCGGACAATGTCGTATTCCCCAGCGCGCATAGAACGTGCCGCGCTTGCATTGATGCTCCGCTGGACCCCTTCAAAGCGCTTTGCGAGGGTTCGAAACGCTGTGTCGATCCTTTTGGCGTTAGGAATTGACTCTCGCATGTGTACCCTCACGTATTGGCGTAACAAGGGACTTCAATTCCAGACCCCGCGCAAGCACCTGGATTCCGGTCGGCGAAACACCATCCTTGAAGATTTTTTTCCAGAAGTCCCGCGGGGGCTTGCCTCCGAAGATGGTCTGCGCGAGCTTGGAGTCCACCCAACAAGGAAGATTGCCGATGTTTTGCAGGACGTTTTCAAGGATTCCCCAGAGCGTCTCTGGAAAGCGTTGGTGCATCAGACGATCCTTGTCCACCTTTTCCATGTTAACAGCATAGTAGCTCTCGATAGCGAAGCGGACCCACTCGATTATGTTCGCAAGCACTTCTTCACGACTTACCCGCCACGCTCGCAGGTGTCCGGGCGGAATCGGGTCTCCCTTCAGGATGCGATCTTCCAATTTGAACCCACCGATCTCGGCGTCCCACTGACCGACGAAGAAGATGTCGGCAAAGAGCGACATTAGCCGGATCATCTGCTCCCGCTCCAGTTGCCTGGGGTTGGAGCCGATGTCGAGACCAGCATTGAGGGGGGTCTCGATCGGCTTCATATGGAGGAACTGCGAATAGAAAGTCTTCTCGATGCCGCTGTAGGCTAACGGCTTCTCGTAACCCTTGCCGGCAAACTGGACAAACTCCAGGAGCTTGTTGTTGGGGTCCCTCGTAATGCTGTCGCGGACCGCGTCAACGATGTACTTGATCAGCTCTCGGTGTTCGCCTCTGAAGAGCTTCACAAGATCGATTTCGGAGAAGGAGAAGTCATCGGGCGAGAGATGCTTGAGGTGCTGATACTCCTGCACCCTCTCATAATAAAGGGTGCTGCCAAGGTGGCGCTTGACGGCGGAGTCGAAGGCGACCTGGCGCAGCTTGTCTCCAGCATTCGTGTTCGCCTCAAGAAGGACCTTGATATCCGGTCGAACGAAGACCCTGACGGGTAGCTCGTTTGCGCCGAGGAGAATCTGAGCCGCGGCCTTGTGTTGGCCATCGAAGACGTTGATGCTTCCCTCGTCCCCCGATTCGGGGCCCCACCAGGCCAGAGACACGTGAAGCTGCGGGCGTTTTTGGTAGAACTCCTCGACGAGACCGCGCAAGTTAGCGCCGAGGTTCCTGGGGTTGATCCGGTTGTCGTGGTGCAAGTACGCCAAGGGGAGCACGGTGAAGAAGTACTCCATATCACTCAGCCGGTCGCGCCAGACCGGAAGTTTGACGATTGGTGCGCCGTCATCGGTTGGGATCGAGTACCGGACCGTATTCCCCTCGCGAATCATTCGGAGCGGCTTCGTAGCGCCACCATGTGCCTGCAGGACATGACCGAGGTTCGCGCCCTGCCCCGCATCTGCTGTCGCCTCGATCTTAGCGAACCGCATCATGACTCGGGCCACTCGGAGGTTTGAAGCACTCTTGCGTCGGTTACAGGACTCGTGGGCAAGAGCGAAGTTGTTCTCCTCATCCTTGCCGCCCGAGGCAACCGGTACGATGTGATCGATCTCGATGCTGTCACGTTGGAGGACAGCATCAATGGGCTCCTCGCAGAGGAAGCAGATTCCGCTTTGCCGAGCTAGCAGCCGTTGCTCCAACTCCTGACGTTGAGCTGGCTTCAGTTTCGAAAGAAAAAGTGAGTGTGCAGGCATCGCCCCTCTCCTCTCAGGCCACAAAGGGTAGAGTCCAGAGGCGGCGCAGCGGCGAGGTAGGTTTCTATCTCAGGGTTTGCCCGCCTACGTCCCTGCAATCGCATGCCGTACTCTTGTTTCTACCTCCGGACCCTCAACTTAGCGAGTTGCCGCTGGATGTCAAGAATTCACCGTTTCCCGCCGTATGGGTGGCACGATGGAGCTACTTGGCCGGCCAAATCTTGTCAAATCATGGTGGGTGGGAAAGCTTTGAGGCCGGTGGTGCATGTCTGGCCTCAAAACCTTCGCCTAACCGTCCCCGCAGCCGGGGCAACGGTTCATTCGAGCCATCTGCTCTTCGTGCCGGATGAAAAGCTCGGCCTGCTCCAGGGCCTGCCGTGCGGGCCGGAGTTCGTCCGGCCCGCACTCGAGCGTGCCTGCGCCGGGGACTTCGACAGTCACCCGGTACTTGGGCTCGTAGCCTGAAAGCCGATAGACTACGGCGATAACGCCTTCTGCCTTTACGGTGTGAACCGCAATCGTGCCATTCATGGGCAAATGCCTCCGGGGTGCCGGAATCGTGGACTACTCCTGGGCCTGCGTGAAGATCCAGGTGTGCGCCATGTCGGCGACCTTGCGCCAGGAGCGGCAAATCGTCTCGACCGAAGCTGGTGGAGTCTTTCCATTGGTCACCATCCTTGTAGAGCCGGGTGAAGGTGACGTTGTGCCGGGTGCCGTTCTGGGTGTCGTTCTCCCAGACGGCGGCCTTGATGCGGCCCAGACGCACTTCATGGACGGGCTTCTGCTTGGACATGGTAGGGTTCCTTTCAGGAAACAAAGGAGAATTGAAACAGTAGGGAAACGGTAGAAAACGCACTTCCGTGCGGAGAAACTACACCGCCGCAAGCTCCAGCAGGCGGCTCACCTTCTCATCCGCGGCCGTGCGGTCGCCCGCGTTCTCCATCTCGCGGCAGAGGCGGGTCAGGGCATCGACGACCGAGAAGATCGTGAAGCGGCCCTGCTCCCTGGCGATTTCGAGCGCCTTCTTGGCCAGGTTCCGGGGGATGCCCTCACGGGAGAGCACCTTCTGGACCTCCTCGGCGTCCTCGCCGAGCTTGGTCACCATCGCCTTCTGGATGACCTTGGCGAAGCCGTCCTTGCGCTCATCGCGCTTCAGGACGAGCATCTCGATGGCCTTGCGAATTTCGCCAAGTGCCTCGCGGACGTTTGCCGTGTGCTTGCGGGTGAAATCGACCACTTCGACGGCATCCCAGACGATGTGGTTCTGGCACACGGCCTGGAACCAGAACGTCTCGATGCCGACCGAGCGGCTGCCGACTTCGCTGTTCCACACGAAGAATCCCGGGGCGAAGGCCTCGCCGCCGATCTCCGTCCAGCCGGCCGGGTCGATGAGGAAGCAGAACATGTCCTGCTCGCCTCCGTAGAGCCCGGTTGCGCCGTTAAAGCCCTTCTGCGGCGGCTGGAAGTCGACGGCGAACTCCTGAATCACGCTCATCACCTGGCTGTTGTAGAGCCGGGTGTAGCTTGCGGCGTGGATCGAGCGCAGACTTCCGCCGTCGGTGAAGAGCTGGAGCGGCTTCTGGCCTTGCGGCAGGGTCTCGGCGAAGACCCGCGCCGCGGTCTCCGGGGAGAGGCGGTTTACGGTCTCCTTACCGACTCCTGCCAGGCGGCAGAGCTGCGAGAAGCTCCAGTCGTTCAGCTCATACGCACCGTCGTTTCCGGCAGTGAGGATGAGCCGGTCCATGTCGAGCGGCTTCGTGCCGAGCGTTTCGGGCGGAACCCACACGTCGTGCGAGGTCTCCTGCTGCTTGCGGCAGTGTTCTGCCAGGGCAACAAGGGACGCGAAGCACTCATCGGGCCTGCGGCGAAACAATTCCTGGGAAGCACGGGTGAGATTGGGCATCGGATTGCTCCTATGCTTGGGGAAAGGAAATGGGGAAAGACAAAAAAACCTTCAGAGAAAAACCAGCATGCACCACCGGTCCTCGGGAGGAGCGAGGGGAATCGAGCCAAGGAAGTTGGGGAAATCGTGAGGTTGTGAGGGGTTGACTCCCCTCTCCTACCGAGCACCGGCTGAATTGGATGTACCCAGAAGAGAGAACTGCAGAGAACAGCTATGAGAGAAGAAAGCTTGCGGCGGAGCCTGCAAACTACCTGATTGAGATGCAGATCCCAGTGGAGGCGGATTCTGGTTTTCGGCGGGAGAGGCTGCCGGCATAGGCAAGCAAGGACGAGAGCGGACTGAGACTTCGAGGTGCGGTGGTGCAAGAACCTCGAAGCATGACGGGGCGCTACACGGTGCGGCCGGTCATGACGTGGACATTGCGGTCGCCTGCCGTGCCGCCGTAGGTGAAGCGACGGGAGAGCTTATCCGCATAGACCCGCCGGAGCATCTCGGCCTTCTCGGGGAAGTCCTCCGCTTCAAGGCCGATCACGGCTCCGTCCTTGGTCACCCAGACCTCACGGCAGCCGTGTTCCAGGAGGGCGAAAACGCCAATGAACGGGAGCACTTCGGGGGCGAGCATGATGGAGCCTACATGCGGCGCAGCATCGCTCCCGTGATTCCAGTTCTCATGGAGCCGAAGCTCCGCGACGCCAAGCGCCTTCTCCAACGTCTTCTTCCCTGTGGCGGTTACATCGCAGAGGAAGCGGTACATGAGTCCGCAGGCTTCCCCGGTGAGTAGCTCGATGCCGTAGGGGGAAAGGTGGTTCCAACAGGAGATCGTCTTCATGGGTAAGTTCCTTTCCAGGGGCGGCTGGGGCAACGATTGCTGATGCGCCCAGCCGACAAGAGAGAGTGACAGGGTGGAAAACCTCAAGAGATCGAGAACCTTAAGCACCACCGGTCCTCGGCAGGCAGGGGCGCGAGCGTAGCTGGCTGCGCGGACAGCACCGCTTACCTGCTGAGCACCGGATGGAAGAGATGTACCCGGGGACGGGAAGTTGAGAGAACCGCCTGAAGATGCCTGCGGCGGGAGCCGCGGCTTACAGAATTGAGATGCTGCCGGCCGGGGATGGTTGCCGCTTCTTGCGCCGCAGCCGGCGACAGTTAGCGCCAACCAGGGGACCGCGGCCGGCGCCCTCCCCTGCCTGCACCCGCCCCCCACCAGGTTTTTCGTCTGCCTTCGTCGGCCTGTCCTCGTCGGGGCTCGCCCGCTGAGGCCGAAGGCCCTTGGCCCCGACGAGGACGGGCCAGAGAAGGCACAACCCTGCCTTTGTTGTCCCGATTCCGAGGGGCTCATCGCCTAGGACTGTCGCGGACTGCCGAAGCGCCCTGCGGGGCGGAAAGCCGGGAGGATGCGGGAGAGCCGTGCGAAGCCCGCTCTCCTCCACCCGTTAGAGGCAGGAGAGGAAAAATCGAGCGGCCCGGGCTGTACCTCCCGGCGGCTGCGGCGGGTAGAATAACGGTGTTCTCATTCGTAACTCTTCCCCTACTGCCGGGAAGTAAAACGTAAGGCGGTCTGCCCCGGCTACCGGGCAGTGAAACATAAGGTGAGCCTGTCCCCTGCTGCCGGGCTGTAAAACATAAGGCAGCACCTTTCATCCCGCACATCGTCGGCTCTCCGCACGGGTGTGGTTGGTTGAAAAGCGCCTCCGGCGCCTGAGCCAACCATTACGGCGCACCTGCAAGGTGCGCTCAACCCTGGGAGGGAACGGCGATGCGAAACGTGTGGTACCACGACGAGGATGGGGGTCTTCATCTTGGGATGAACACAAAAAAACCGCTCGTAGACATCCATTGGGAGCTACGAACGGTGGTATTGTGGTTGATCAGAACCGCAATACTGGTTGGCGCAGCCTTGCAGCTTCGGCACGCAAGCTGGCTGACCTAAGTACCAGAGCGGCGTGGGGAGTAATCCCTGCGTCGCTCTTATTTTATGCCACAGGAAGTAGCGGAAAATCAAGCCTGCTACTCGGCAAGCAGCTTCTTCTTCACCATCAAGTCGCCGTATTTGATGAGGAGTTCCTGGGCTCTCCAGGCCATGTCTTCTTCGGCCTTGCCCGCAACGGAACCACAGCGCGGAAAACCGCCTAGCTCTCGGTCGTGGCCGCCGGCTCCGAACATGAAGTGGAGCGTGCTGACGCCACGCTGCGTTCCGTCGAGTGTCCCCGCGCCCTTTAGCCTGGCGAGCGAGATCGGACCGGAAGCGGCCACGCGCTCCAGTTGCCGGTTGTTTCCAGGTTGTGTTTTTCCCTCGACGAGCATCGGGCGAAGCAGGCTCTTGATTTCGGTCAGGTCCTTCTCGAAGTCGCGTTCAAGCTGCGCCTGGGCGAGGTCCGCCTTGGCGGCGGTTTCCATCGCCTTTCGCTGGTCGGTCGCCTTCTGGGTCTCGGTGGCAATGGCCGCGGTCTTGAGCGCCGGTCTCCTCGGCCAGCCGCTTGGCCTCGGCCTCGGCGACGAGTCGCTTCTTCTCCCGCTCGGCGTCGGCGATCTTCCGCTCATTCTCCGCCTGGGCCTTGGCGTCCTTCTCCGCAATCTCCTTGCGGGCCTTCTCAAGCTCCGCGGCGACGAGCCTCGCCTGCTCCTCGTCCTGCTGCTTCTTGCGCTGGATCAGTGCGGCGCGAAGCGTGGTCTCGGACGGCATGGAGGGTGCCTGGGCCAAGACGGCGTCAAGGAGCCCCTGATGCTTAAGGTAGATGACTTCCGCGTCCTCAGCCTCCTTCTTCGAGCGCCGCGAGCGTGGTGACAAACTGCTGCGTGGGGGAATAGGCGCCCTGTTTCAATTCCTTTGCTCTATCCAGCGGGGCCTGCAACTCCTCGAGCCGGGTCTGCAATTGCCTGGCGATATCGACCGAGGGCCTTTTCTGGGCGACAATCGCCTCGTATTTGGCCAGAAGCGTGGGATCGGAGGCGATGCGTTTGCCGAGTTCGGAGTCGAGCGCGGTGTCGGCCGATTTCTGCCAGTTGTCAATTCGCCCCTGGAGCGTCGTGAGTGTGGCGGAAACTTCTTTGTACTGGGCTTGGACCTCATGGAGCTTCGATTTTGCGACCTGCTGGTGCTCTTGGAGCGAGAGTTGGGCCGCCTGAAGCTCCTGGAGCTTCTCGTTCAAGTTGGCATTGTCCTGCGTCAACTTGAGGTTCGTCTCGTTCGCCGTGGAGGAGGAGATCTGCGACTTGTAGAAGAAATAGACTGCGGCAAGGGTGAGGAGCCCCAGCGCGATGAGCAAATAGAGCCTCTCGTTGCTGGGTTTGGAGACTTCCGGGGCTTGGGAGGATGATGGTTCCGTCATGGGTGGTTGGTCCGTGAGATTGAGTTAGGTTCGTTTCTTGCGAGGGCGGGCGGCTGGTTTATCGGGCAGTTTCTTGGCGGGAGGCTGGAGGTGTTTCTCGTAGAGGTCGTCGAGAAACGCGAAGGTACCGGTAGAAGGCTTTTCAGCCGGTTCCGCGGGTATCTCCTCGGGCGGTTCTTCGGGGAGCTTCTTGGCGACAGGGGTCTCGATGACGGCTCCGGGATTGCCCATGACTGGATCAAGGGCCGGTTTCTTGGGGAAGAGCCAGTCGTCAGGGTCGGGGTACTGTTCCACGGGCCTGGGTTTTGGTTCGCGGAGCTTCGCCGTGTGGGTCTCCCCTGGGCGGTCCGGCCAAGGGGCTTTGCGGCGGTCCTCGTATTCCTTGGGGGTGATGTGGTAGGCGGAGGTCATGACAAAAGGCATGCCGCCGAACTGCGCGTAATCCTTGCCGCGGCGGATGCAGACGATGCTCTGGAAGGGGTCATCCGTGGCGAGCAGGATGTCGTTGGGGCGGAGGCGAGGAGTGACTGTCTCGGTTCCGGCAGCGGATGCCAAGCCGCCGGGAAGAAAGCCGGCCCCAAGATAGCCGGTCCAGGACCGGGAGAGGATGACGGTCTCCCCTGCCCCCTGAACCAGTTCCTGCTGCTCGAAGAGGTCAGAGGCGGCGAAGACCTGCTTGAAGCGGGTATTAGTTCGCACCGTGGACATGAGGTTCGAGCCGGGGGTATCGAGGTCCTTGAGCGACTGATTGGCGAGGATGACCCCGATATTCATGCTGCGGGCGGTTTGGAGGATGAGTTCCAGGTTGTGGGCGACAATCCGCTGGAACTCGTCGATGAAGAGGTAGACCTGGGTGCGGTCCGGGCCGACGAATTTCGCGGCGGAGAGGAGGGAATAGAGGACCAGCCGCGCGATGCTCGCGCTGTAGGTGGTGCCGAGCGCCGAGGGAAAGGAGAAGTAGAGCACCTGCGGCTTGAGGAAGACGTCGGAGAGCTCGATGGCGTGCTCGATGGATTCGGGCGACACGAACTGTTGGCTTGGGCTCAAGGACTCACACTGGGAGAGGCGGCTCACTGTTGCTTCGGCGTGCGCGGCCGCCCGGCGGAGTTCCGCGTCCATGCGGATGAGCTTCTTGTTGAGGAGTATCTCGTAGAGTTGGCTGAAGGTGGTGAGCTTGGGATCGGCCTCCAGTGCCTTGTGGAGGAGTTCGAGGTTGGCATCCCCGTAGTAGCTCCGGCCGTAGTCCGTGCCGTATTCGAGGCCCATGCTCGTGGCCAGGATGTCGGCACGTTGATAGAAGGAGAGCCGCTGGAAGTGCTTCTGCGTGAGCGGATTGAAGATGTAGCTTGAGCGGTCAAGCTCGTTGGTGAACCAGCGAAACGGGAGCCCCTTGTTTTGCGACTCGATCGCGCCCCCTCGAAGAGCGCCGAATCATCGCCCTTGAGGTCGATGACCACGACCGACACGTTACCAAAGCGAATGAATTGGGCAATCATGGAAGACAGGCCAAGGGCGGTCTTTCCTGAGCCCGAGTCGCCGAGCAGGTGGGCGTGTTCGGAAAAGATGTCGCGGGGGACGATCACGGGGGTGTCGTCAAAGGCGTTTACGCCGAGGATGAGGCTCCACTTCTCCTTCGGGTCCTGGGAATTCTGAACGCGCGAGACGAGGTCTTCCCAAGTCTTGGTCGAAAACAGGCGCTCCGGGTCGCCGGTGCCGAGTTCGCGGCCCCAAAAGCCGACCACCCGCGCCGAAGTCGTGAAGCAGCAGGCGAGGAAAAACAGCGGTGGGAGCAGGAAACAGACGAGCGGGTAAGCGGCCCGGGTCATGGAAGCGGGAATTGCCGCAAAGAAGTTACTGAACAGGCGGACCGAGGTGCGGTCGATGAGGTCCTGGTAGGACTCAGGGCGTTTCGGATCGGACGTCGGATCGGATTTCGGCTCCGGCGCGGGCTTGGTCTTTCTCAGCTTTTCGAAGTATTTGTCGCGTTCCTCGGGAGACATCCGCTGGAGCCGGCCTCGTTGATAGGGCTCCAGACGCTCGAAGATCTGCATGTCCGTTTCGGAGGAAGCGGGCGGCTGAGCGGGCGCTGCGGCAAGAGCCGTCGCGGCAAAGTCGAGGTCGGGAAACGATGGCCAGAGGGAGCTCGAAGACGGGGTATCGAGGTTTGGATCTGCGGGGTTGCGGGCAGGCGGCGGGGTCTCAAGTGGTGTCTTCGGGTCCCAGCGGAAGTCGTCCAGACGTTCGCCAAGGGGCCTCATTTCGCGGCTTCGCTCAGACTTGAAATGAGCGTCAACGTCTGCGAGGTGGTCGCGCTGGAGGCTAAAGAGTTGGAGGATGCCCGTGGCGAAAAGAACGATGAGCGCAAGACTCATCCGCCGCCGGGCGGGATAGGAACCGGCAGGGCTCTGAAATAGGCCGGGAGCAACCGTGCCTTGGCGGTTGTAGGTAAACCACTGCACCACGGCTGCGCGAAACGCGGCGAAAATGACCGTCGGCCGGACGAATTTCCGGGCATAGACGAAGGCGACAAGCGCTTCGGTAAGAAGCGGAATGAGGAAAAGCAGCGCGATGCCCGAAAAAATGAGCGGGAAATTGGCCATGAATTCTCCCGTCGCCGGCCGGCGGGAGAAATAGAAGAGGAAGGCGAAGACGACGGGGATGGTGCCCCAGGCCAATTTGTAGAGCTCGACGCCTGCGGCCGTCGGCGCGAAGAACTTGTTACGGTTCGCCCAAAGTGCTCGCAGCCGGCGGGAGCGCTCTTTGGGCATGGGGGCTGTGGTCTTCTGGTAGAAATAATGGGTCGCAAAAAGGTCCGCGGCCGGGATGGAGAGGAGCATCGCCAGGCCGAGGATGAGGTACGGGTCCCGAAGCACAACCAGCGCGACGAAAAACAGCGGTAAGACGAAGGAAGCGAGCAGCCACGGCCAGGGACTCTTCTTGGGGCTGGGCCATGCCGAGACGAAGTAGTACGCGGCCGCGGTGGCGACGATCGCCAGCAAATGTGGGATGAGGTTGTAGAAATCGCGATACTGCTCGATGACCGATGGAATAAGACCGGCCAAGCCGCCGAGAGCAAGCAGGATAAGCGTGTGCCGGCGGGCCGTCGCCGGGGGCATGGATACCGCGGGATACTCCAGCTCGATGCCCGAGGTGTCAGGCAGCCTGTCGGGCTGGAGTGGATTTTCCACGGACTGGTAGAGGGAGGGCCACCAGCCTTTGAGCGTTTTCGGGACTACGAAGAGCCGCCTAAAGTGCACTTTGGAACCTCGCAATAAGCTCGACGAGATCGGGCAGGACCTCGATGCGGAAGCGGACTTTCCATTCCAAACGCTTCAGGCACTCGTGAATCGCGGCGACCTTCTCCTCGCGGCCCGTGACAATGGCGATCAAGAACCGTCCCTCGTCGATGAGCGACGTGAACGCCTGGTTGGGGTAGCGGATATCGAAGTCCTGCCGGCACTTTCGGATTATGTGTTCCGGAGGTCCGCCGTAATCGACGCGGATATAGCCGAGTCGCGTCGTCTCCCCGTCGTGGTCCAGGTAGTAGTGGCTGGAATCGAGGTTTTTATGGAGGAGCTGCGGGTTTTTCTCCTGAATCTCGCGCACGGTGAGCCGGACGCGGGACTGCGAACTGAGGCAGCAGAAACCGAGCGTCGCGTATTCGCGGATGAGGGCCTGGGGGCCGAGCTCCCTGGTCTTCTTCGGCGCCACGCCCATGACGCGTGCGGCCTGCGGGCCGAGCACGAAGTACGTGCGCGGGGGATAAAGGTCGAACCGTTTGAGAAAACCGTGCTCCGTAAGCCGGGAAGTGACCTTGGTCACGGCGTTTGGTTCCGAGTCGGAAAAGAGGAGCTTGTGCAACGCCTCGCGGGTTGTGAGGCGATAGCGCATGATGTGTTGGAAGATCTCGTAGTCGCGATCGTTCAGGCGAGGGTTTTTTGCAGGTGGTCGCGGCATGATTTACCAGATTTCGTAAGAAAGCTTTCGCTGGGAGCAGTCGCGGTGGAAACTGCGGACGCGGCGAGCGTCGTAGGCACCGCCGAACTCGATAACCAGCGGTCGTGCATTGGGGGCGGATGGGCGTAGCACGGCATCCGGGATCTTCTGTCGCTTTCGAGTGAGCCGGAGCGTATCCTCTCCGGTCCATCGCAGCGCTACCTCGGGCGCTCTCGCCCGGAGCTGCAGGTAGACCTCGGCGACACCAAGGTCGTGCGTGGCCTGGAGTTCTTGTTTGATCTTCCCGCGGAGCCTGCCGCCGTACTGGTTTGCGCCTCGGCGGGTGACGAAGTAGACGACGATTCGGCGCGGGGGCTTGGTCCAGCGGGACTGGAGCGTCCAAGAGATTGCATCGAAGTCGGGGTCGGGTCCGCCAGGGTTCCAAGCGAGGACGGGGCCTGGCAGTTCCGGGAGCGGTCGTGCGTGGACGTGAGCGGAGCGAAGAAGACCGGTCTCGGCTACTGAGGCGAGTCTTCGGCGGGCGTTGGCTTGACCGGCCGGCGTGGGCATCCACCAAGCTTTCGCGACCTGGGCTAGGGACAGCATACGGACGCTCAGCGCAAGGGTTCTCAGGATCTCGTCATCTCGGGGGGTAAGCGTCATGCTTCTTTGCCGGGCAAGCTGGGAAATTTGGGTTTCATTGTAATCGGGGAAAAGCCGGCGCGTAGGTCGAGGTGTAGGCGAATTCTCTGGGCTGACACCCCGGGCCTGCAAACAGCGGTAAGAGCTTCATTGTTCCTGGTTTGCGTGAAGCAAAGTGGCAGCACCCGTGGCACGCGGAGGTGGAAGGCTTGGTGCCGCAAAAGGTGCGGCAGAATTGATTCCCCTTGTGGGTGGGCAGGGTCGCGAAGCGACCCGGATGCGGGCGAGCGTTCAGCGAGCCCGCAGGGCCGAAGCGTCCAGCGGAGGCCCATTCGGCTTTCGCCGGCCCCAGTCCGGCGCAAAGCCAAGAAGACGAGCCCGGTCCAAGGGCGAGTGTCGCTGTCCCGTGCAGGGACAGGGCACAACCGGCCCGAGCCGGTTTGCCTGCGGCCCGTTCAGGGCGGTGGAGCGTCGAGCGAAACAAGAGCGGAGGGCGGCCCGTCCAGGGCCGCAGGGCGACTGGCAAGCGGGCTCTGCTGGGCACGCAAGGCCTGACAAACCCGGTTTGGCGGGCGTTGCCCCGGCGGAGCTTCCCCCAGTCTCCCGAGGTGAGCGTCTTCCGCGGAGCGGAACAAAGCGATCCTCATGGCGGGGTGGGCTTGGCGAAGGCATCTCCTGACCGGCGCAGCGGTCGGGAATCCGAGCCTAGCCAGAGGGACGGCCGGAGATCTCCCGCCGAGACGAGGCGGAAATCAGAGGCGGACCGACGATATGCGGCGAGCACGTAGTGCGAGTCCGAAGAACGGGGGCGCGATGACAGTCGCGGGGGTGGCCGCGGTGGTGGCGGGTGCTGGGCTGCGGGGGGTAGGTGCAAGGTGCATGACAGGCGGAGCGACGGGCCGGAGCGGCGGCCGGCGTTGGGACGGAGCCTGGCGGGCACGTTGCGCGAGCGGCGGCTGATGTCCCGCGTCTTCGCGGGAATGGACGCCGCGAGCTTGTGATGATCGGCGCGGGCGAAGCCCGCGTCCACTTCTTTGTCCCCTTCCCTTTTTCCTACGTCTGCAAACAGTCACGCGAAAGCAGGCTTTCGGCAGCGGTACCGGTGGGCTGCGCTATGTGCATTCGGGCGGAACTGCCACAGACCGTGACCGGCAGGGCAAAAATTGGGTGCCGCAGGTGGTGCCACAAAGCGTGTCATTTTGGAGGGAAATTGCCCCGCACTGAATATCCTTGTGGGTACGTGAGCGATGTTGGCCAGGCTTTCAAGGAGTGGAGACTGAAGATGCGGTGGATTTTTCGGAGGATTATCGACCGGCTCTTGGTGCGGTCGACAGTTCAGGTCGCTTCGCAGGTCGAAGCGGAAATGAATCTGGAGCTTGGCGAAGCACGTGCGATGCTGCTTCGCCGGGCGCATGAGCTTGAACAGGAAAACCTGCCCGGGCTGGAGCAGGTGGCCGCCACGCTGCGGCTTCAGGCGGCCCGCATGGGCGGCGACGATGAGATTCCGGGCGGCGATGCGGCACGGATCGCCTCGGTGCTGCGGAGAGAGAACCTCAACGAAGAGGAGCCGCCGATTGTTCTTCCGCCTCCGGCTGAAATGTCGGGGGCCAAACCGCTCGCACTTCCTGCTCCGAAAAAGCGGGGCCGCCCCAGGAAAGACCCTGAGACGCCCGCGGCAGCAGAGCAGGAAGGAAACTAAAGAAGCGCTCAGCCCTGAGCGTCCGCTCACAAGGGAGCAAAGGGATTAACTTTCCGTCCGCCCGGAAACCAAACATACGGCGGAGAACCGTCCTCAATCGCCGGGACGCAAAAGCATACGGCGAGAAAGTAGGCGGCAGCGGCGGAGCGGGCGCGTCGCTGCGTGCCTTGGAAAGAACAGCCCGAGGCAACAACGGAGGTGTATGGCTCAGGAAATGGTGCGTGAGGAGCCGGCGTTGCCGGAGATCCACGTGCTCATAGGGAGGACTCTTTCCCTCGGCCGGATCGAACAGACCGGTCGTGCTCGTCGCGAGTTGGCACCGCATGAGGTGCTGCTCGCGTTGGCACGACATGCCAAGGGGGATTGGGGGTGTGTCTCCGAGGATCGCTGGGAGTGCAATGTGGACTCGATGCTTGATGCATGCGGCTACATTGAATCCCTTTATCGGAGTCAGACCGGAGAGTACTTCACGGTGAGCACGAACTGCGACTGGACCTTGACGGTCGTGGACCTGGCCCCGTACTACGAGGGCCCGGAGTAGGCACAAGGGTCTGGGGAGGAGCGGCGATACGCCGTCACTCCCCAGGCATTTTTGTCTCCTGGCGCACGCCGCTCACCTTTGAGCCATTCACCCGATCCCGCGCAATTCGAAACAACGCTCGTATTTCATTTCCGTCCGCCCGGAAACCAAACATACGGCGGAGAACCGTCCTCAATCGCCGGGACGCAAAAGCATACGGCGAGAAAGGAAGGCAGCGGAGTTGTGGCTCGGGCATGACTCCGCCGCCTTGGAACAAACAGCCCGAGAAAGAAACGGAGGTGCAATGGCAAAGAAGGAAAAAGAGCCGTACCGGATCGCGCTCGGAAACATCTGCGCGGCGATTTGGTCCAACGAGAACGGAAAGGGAGGCGTCTGGTACAACGTGACCATCACGCGAAGCTATCGCGAGGGGGAGGTGTGGAAGGACGCCAAGGGCTTCTCGCGCGATGACCTTCCGGTGGTCCGTGAGGCTCTCGCGAGGGCTTACTCCTGGATTTGGGACCGCACGATCGAGGCCCAACAGGAGAGGGCAGTCGAAGAGTAAGTGAGCAACACGCCGGTCGGGATGCACCGGCCATGGAAGAACAGGAGGCACATGGAAGCGACGGAAACAGGAACGCGGAAATTCGTTATGGGCGACCTCGAAATCAGCCTCGGTGTCATCGTGCAGCTACCATCGAAAGAGGTGTTCGCTGCACTAAGACGGCACGTCCGAGGTGATCGCGGGGATCTCTCCATGACGGAGTGGGAAGAGAAGAAGTCGTCCCTTGCGGAAGACTGCGGGCTCTTCTCGGCATACAGGGCGAACGATGGCACGGAGTTCTGGATTATGACGAAGGAGGATCGGTCGGCAACGACCATTCTCCTTCCGAATGAGACCAGGACCATGATGTAGGCTTTTGGCCGGGGGTTTTCCCCCGGCCCTTTCGGCACCTGCCGCCTCGGTCCCGAGGCACGGCTTAACTCAGCATTCATGCCTTGTCTTTCGCTGACGCCCGATGCGGGCGCGAGCGAGGGGCAAAAAAAGAAACGGGCGGCACAGCCCCTTAGGAATCCGTGCCGCCCCTCGAAGGATATGAACTATGAGTAACAAAAAGGTCGTGCATCTGCAACCGGCTCGAAAGCCGGCGAAGAAGGAAGTTTGGGTTGATGCAGTGGGTGCGGGCAATTGGATTGCTGGCGTGGAGCGCATCGAGGAAGGTGAAAACCGCGGCGGGTATCGGTTCTCTGTGGCCCGGGTGGAGCCGGGTTCGCGGGGAAAGTTGACCGGCGATTTTCACGGCTGAAGATGTGTTGAGTTTACCGAAACTCACGCAAGTGCTCGCGGCGACTTTGGTCGATGATGGCTGGCTGGAACCCGAGCTGAAAGACGACTTGCGGTGCCTGGCCGACACCTTGGACTGGTTCCTGAATCTGCGAAAGCCAGGAACCGGCTACGAGTGGGTTGCGGTCAGGCGGGAGTCGCTTGAAGCGGTGCTGAACCATGTCTGGAAATCGGAGTTCGAGAAGTTCCGCAACCTCTCGGTCGAAGATCGCAGGCAGCACGTTTTTCGTGCAGCAGTTGACCTAAAGGGATTGCTCACGGGCTTAGACCGGCCCGGCAAGGACGACTTGCAGGACCAGAAAACGGTGCAGGAATGCACGCGTAGGTTCACGGGGGCGGTGGAGCAAGGATGCTCCCCTCCCCCATTATTGAACCCAATTGAAAAGCCAAGTTCATGGGAACGCGCACGGCGCAGTGTGCGGCGAGGCGAGGCAGCCCCGCAAAGCGGCGGGCTGCCCTGGTACTTCGTCTGCCGGGTGTGCGGCGCGAAATGGTTCAGCAACCGGCGGCCAAGCCCCTGCCCGCGTTGCCAGCACGCGGGACAATCGCAGGAGAGGCTCTCGCCGCCTTGGTGGAAATAGACGGGAGAAGCCGCCGTGAATGAAATTCTCGAACGCCTGGAGAGAATCGAAAACGCGCTGTCGACACTCATCGAGCAGCGGCAGGTCCAGGATTGGTATGACACCCAGACCGCAGCAACGCTCCTGGGAAAATCGGGCTATACCGTGCGGGAGTGGTGCCGGCTCGGTCGTGTCCGAGCGGAAAAGCGGTCGTGTGGGAGGGGCACCTCCAAGGAATGGATGATCAGCCACGAGGAGCTGCTCCGCATCAAGAGCGAAGGGCTGCTCCCCCAAACACGGTTTCTATAGCGGCCTTCTTCGATGACGGGAAGAGATGCGTGTAACGCCTCCGCATTTCCTCGGTCGTGTGGCCGACGAAGGAGTCGATGATCCGCTGATCGATTCCCTTCATCGCACAGTTGCTGATGAAGCTGTGGCGAAGGACGTGCCAGCCTTTGAGCTTGTTCCACTTGGAACCGGCAAGTGCCCTGCGGAAGATCTCATGGGCTTCATCGGGCTGGATCGGGCGGGTCTTTTCACCCGCCTGGCCGTTCTCATCCGGGAGGCAGAAGCTGTAGGGGCCGCCTGGATGCTTAGCGAACCACTCCTTGATCGCATCTCTCAGAACGGGTGATAGCGGGACTCGCCTGGTCGTGTGCTTGGACTTCGATTTCTTCCGCTCTCTGATGACCACGGTCTCATCGTCAAAATCCACCCGGCGGGAGCGGAGCAACTCGGAGCGTCTGGCTCCCGTGTGGGCGGCAACGACGAACATCGGGTAGGCAACTGAATCCCTGGCGGATTCCTTGACGTGAGCGAGGAGCGATTCGGTCTCCTGCAGGCCAAGGAACAGGCAGTCCCAAAGGTCGGCTTGCTCTTCGTCGGAGAGCCCGCCGCGCTTAATCTGCTTTTCAATCTCCTTCCAGGTCTGAAACGGGGGCTTCTCGACCGACTTCGGATAGCGAAGCCCCTTGTTCGGAAACGGCTCGACGAGCCCGTCGGCTGCTGCCCAGGTCCAGACGCCGGAGAGCGTGGTGAGTTCCTTGCGGATGGTGACGGGGCTAATCTTGCGTCCCCTCCTCCCCGGGCACTTGGCCCGAGTGTTGATGTAGCGCTGGAGGTCCTCCCGGGTGAGAGTGCGAACATCGAGGGTTCGCTCCGAGCACCTTTTTCAGGTGGCCGGCGTGGATGCGAATGGTGTAACGGGTGCTGTCCTCAAGCGAGCCGGGAGGAAGCGAGGCTTCGTAGCGCTCAATGAGCTGGGAGAGGGTAACAGTCTCCGGAAGCGCCAGCGGTTTGCCGAGGCGGCCGTCGGAAAGGAGGAAGGTGGGGATGTCTGCACCGTCGGGGATTTTCAGCCGGCCGCGCTCGGCCAGTCGGGCGTTCTCCTCGATCCTCCCGAGGAGGGTACGGGCGTGGTCTTCGGCCAGCGTGTGGAGGGAGCGTTTGAAGCGTTTCCTGCCGAAACGGAAGCAGGCGTGGTAGTTCCCGGAGGGGTCCTGTTGGAGCGATCCCATGGGCGGTCTCCAGTGACGAATCAGTGATCGATTGTAGTTAGACGGGCGGCCGAAAAGCCAGCGATGCAAGTGCCCTGCAACCGCCCTCGTCGTCACTGATTTGTCACTGATTTCCACTCAGGCAACGAAAAAGGACTCACGTCGAATCGACGTAAGTCCTTATGCTGTAACAGTGCGGGAAACAGGACTTGAACCTGCACGGCCTTGCGGCCACTAGGCCCTCAACCTAGCGCGTCTGCCAATTCCGCCATTCCCGCGGTGGCCATCCCTGAGCACTTCAATGTACCCGACCCACGATGGCCGTCAAGGTTCCCCGCAATTCACCCGTCCCGCTTCACCACCAGCACGGTCAGATTCTCGCAGGTCTTGGCCAGCCAATGCGTTTCGGCGTAATCGCCGATCGCCGTGACCACCGTTTTGGCCGGCAGCCCCCGCAGCGGCTCGAGGACTTTTGCCATCTCCTCCGGGGGAATGGCGGGGCCGATTTCTCCCCTGAACGCGTGGCTATTGGCCGCGAACGCGACCACCAGGTCGCCCGCTGCCACGGGGCACGTGGCCTCGGGGTACTGGCTTTCCGCCATCACGCCCAGCGGGATTGCCGAACTCTCCAAGGTCCGGCAACCCGTGGCCAAGCAGTGGACGATGCCGATCGGGCCGGCCGAAGCCAACCGCAGTTGCTCCCCCTTGGAGTCGACCAGCCCGCAAAACATCGCGCAGGTCTGGTCGCCCACCGAGCCGGTCCAGAGCGTGTGGTTCACGGCTCGGAGCAGTCGGTTGGCGGCGCAGGGGTTCTGATATTGACCGTGGCTGCGCAGTGCCGAGCGGACCGCGCTGGCCGACATCGAGGCGTCGATTCCCTGGCCGGTCGCGTCGCCTAGCGTCACGGCCAAGGTCGCATCGGGCAGAGCGAACCAGTCATAGAAGTGCCCCCCGAGTCGCGGCCCTTGGCTCGTGTAGCCGGCCACCTGCCATCCCTCGACCAACGGAGCGACGGAGGGGAACTGGTTCTGCTGCATGCGCTCGGCAGCGGCGAGCTGCTTGCGCAATTGGGCGGAATTGAAACCTTCCTGTACGAGCATCTCACGTTCCAGGTCCGAGGCCAAACGTCCGGCCACGACCTCGAGCATGTTGGTCTCGCGTTCATTGAAGTCGCGCCGCCCTTCGCAGAACACCCACAGCGTGCCGAGGATCGTGGTGGGAGTTGCCACGGGCACGCAGGCGGCCGAGGGAAAGTCCTCGGGCGGGTTCCATTGCTGGAACATGCCGGTGTCTTCCAGCGCCACGACGTGACCGAGCATGGCTTCCAGATCCGCCATCGCTCCGCGCAGCTCCGCGCCGGATCGGTAAGGCGGTGCCGCGGCAGGCCCCAACTCGAGCGCAATTTCAGCGTCGTCGTCGCTTCGTCGAGCAGATACAGAGCCGCGGCCTGGCAACCCACCGCCTCGGCCCCGGCACGCAGAATCGACTGCAGCCGCACGGCCAGGTGCTTCTGCCCGTCGGGATGGATCACCACGGGCACGCCCGCGGCGAGTTCGGCCTCGCGCTGCCAAAGCGCATGCTGGGTGCGGAGCAACTCGCCGAGGATGCCGGCCATGGCTTTCGCGAGCCGCTCGACCGAACGGGGCGCATGACGCCGTTCCGTCGCGGCCGCTCGTGCGGGAGCGAGCACCACGTGTCCGGGAGGTATTCCAACGCCCGGGTCAACCGGGGCGGACCACGTGGACTCGTCAGGTCCGGTGGGCTTGGCTCCGCGACGGTAGCGGAGCGTCCAGCCGGTGGCTTCCTGAAATGCTGCCATTAAGGCCGGCAGGCTGGCGAGACAGTCGAGATCGGGTTGCGAAGCCTCTGGGGAGCGTTCCCGGTAGAGCTTCAACGGATTGCCGCTGGATTTGGTCACGGATGCTTTATCCCGGTTCCCACAGGGCAGGCACCCGCACTCTCCATGCACGCGGTGCGATCGGAATACCCGCCAAACTCGTCTCCGCCGGAAGGCGTTGCCATCGAGTTCAGGCTACCCGAACTCGCGACACTACCTATCGTCCGTGACCGGCATATTCTCACATCGGTTGAGCCCGGGGCACGGCGTGAGTTTTTCGCCGCGCGGCGCCGCGCATGCCGGAAACGCAGCCGCATGAAACGGTTTTTGCGGCCGGAGCAACTTCCTCGTGCCGCTTCTCGGACGTTCTTGCCCCACGTGCGGCGCGCTTTGCCTGGCTCCGCCAGTCCGAGCAAACACTCCAACCCAGACCCGCC
Source organism: Pirellulales bacterium (assembly GCA_963736495.1). Lineage (GTDB taxonomy): Bacteria > Planctomycetota > Planctomycetia > Pirellulales > Thermoguttaceae > CAVTPL01. The sequence goes on from CAVTPL010000007.1 coordinate 1,553,145, forward strand.
GGTCCGAGTACCGCGCGCAAGCCGGTCGCGTGCTTTACGACAGGCCCCGCGCCGATCTGCGACCTCAGAATTGCCGCCAGGGCTTTCCCCCCACGGGCGAAATCGCCGCACCACCCGCGGCCTGGCGATCGGCGATCAGAATTCCGCGCTGCCGGGTGCGCGGGGGAAGGGAATCACGTCGCGAATGTTGCCCATCCCGGTCACGAATTGCACGGCCCGCTCCAAGCCCAGCCCGAAACCCGAATGCGGCACCGTGCCGTAACGGCGCAGATCGACGTACCACCAGTAATCCTCGGGCTTGAGCCCCTGCTCGGCCATGCGCATCGAGAGAACGTCGAGCCGTTCCTCGCGCTGGCTGCCGCCGATGATCTCGCCCACCTTGGGAACGAGGATGTCCATGGCGCGCACGGTCTTCTCGTCGTCGTTCAGGCGCATGTAGAAAGGCTTGATCGTTCGCGGATAGTCGAAGAGGATCACCGGGCGCTGGAAGTGTTTTTCGGTCAGGTAGCGCTCGTGTTCCGACTGGAGATCGTTGCCCCAGCCCACGGGAAACTCGAAAGTCTGGCCCGATTTCTCCAGGATCGCGATCGCTTCGGTATACGGCAGGCGGACGAACTCGCTGGCCACGATCTGTTCGAGCGTGCCGATCGCGGTCGTGTCGATCCGCTGGTTGAAGAACTCCATGTCTTCGCGCGCATGCGCAAGCACGTCGCCGAAGATCCGTTTCAGGAATCGCTCGGCCAGATCCATGTTGTCGGTCAGTTCGAAGAACGCGATCTCGGGCTCGACCATCCAGAACTCGGCCAGGTGGCGCGTCGTGTTCGAGTTCTCCGCGCGGAAGGTCGGTCCGAAGGTGTAGATCTTGCCCAGCGCGCAGGCGTAGGTTTCGCCTTCGAGCTGCCCGCTCACGGTCAAGATACGTGGGCCGATCGAAGAAGTCCTGGGCATAGTCGATCTTGCCGCCGTTCAGGGGCGGCTTGGCCGGGTCGATCGTGGTGACGCGGAACATCTGCCCCGCGCCTTCGCAGTCGCTCGCCGTGATGATCGGCGTGTGGACGTAGAGAAAACCTTCTTCCTGGAAGAAGTCGTGGATCGAGCGCGACACTCGGTTGCGCACCCGCGCGATGGCGCCGAAGGTATTGGTCCGCGGACGCAGGTGCGCAATCGTGCGGAGGAACTCGAAGGAATGCTGCTTCTTCTGCAGCGGATAGCTCTCGGCATCGGCCAGCCCGTGCAGGGTGACGGTTTGCGCCTCCACCTCGGTGGCTTGCCCTTTGGCCGGCGACTGCTTGAGCATTCCCACTACGCTGATGCTGGATCCGGCCGAGAGCTTCTTCACCTCGCTCTCGTAATTGGCCAACGAGGCCTGGGCGAGGATCTGGATATTGCCGAACGACGATCCGTCGTTGAGTTCGAGGAAACTGAATCCGGCCTTCGAGTCGCGGCGCGTCCGCACCCAACCCTGCAAGAGCACTTCGCGGCCGACGTTTTCGGGCCGCCGCGCCTCGGCCACGCTCATTCGCTGCATTTTCGGACCCCAGGAAACGATTCCCAAGACGGCAAACTCTCACATCCCGCTCATGCTACCGGCCGAAGGGCGGGGCCAACAAGGGGGCCAATCCGCCGGTAGAAGCCCCAACCCCCAGCGCAAACCGGCCCACGGGCGTCGCAATCTTGTTTGCATCGTCGGCGCATGGTACCATCGGCCCTGTTTCTGACTCCGCCGCAGGGCCGCACGATGAGGCTTGGGGGAAGGGAGCGAGCCGCCGACATCCGACGGCCCGCCCGCCTGCGGTGATCTCCCCGGCCCCCAGGAGACTCTCCTAACCGCCGTGGCCGCCCGTCCGGGATTTGCCGAAGGAGGATGATGATGAGCAGCGAACGTCTTGCCGGTCAGGCCGCAGCGACAGGTCCGAGCCTCGAATCCCAGGCGCTCATGCGCGGGCAGTGGATGGTGCTCATCGCCGCCTTCCTCGGCTGGATGTTCGACGGGGTCGAGATCGGACTGTTTCCGCTCGTGGCTCGGCCCGCGCTGCAAGAATTGCTCAAAGACGTCGGCGACCAGGCGGTCGGTACCTGGAACGGCGTGATCGTCGCCTGCTTCCTGCTCGGGGCGGCTCTGGGCGGGCTGATCTTCGGCTGGCTGGGCGACAAGATCGGCCGCGTCCGCGCCATGGTCATCAGCATCCTCACCTATTCGCTGTTCACCGGGGCCGGAGCCTTCGCCACGCAGGCATGGCACCTTGGCTTGTTCCGTTTCATCGCTTCGTTGGGAATGGGCGGCGAATGGGCCGTGGCGGTGGCCCTCGTGGTCGAATGCTGGCCGGAACGTCATCGGCCCAAGCTCGCCGGAGCCATTGGCGCAGCGGCCAACGTCGGGTTCCTCTTCATCGCCTCGGTGGCCTACGTCTTCCCCGTCACTTCCGGATCCTGGCGTTGGATGATGCTTGTCGGCGCCGCGCCCGCCGTCTTGGCCCTGATCGTGAGCACCATGGTGCCCGAGTCGGAACGCTGGAAAAAAGCGGCCAAGACGGCCAAGAAGCGCCGATTCTGGAAATCTTCGGCCCCGATCTGTGGAAGAAGACTACGCTGGCGATCCTCTTCTCGGCCATCCCGCTGATCGGCACCTGGGCCGCGGTTTCGGGCTGGATTCCGCTCTGGGTCGAGCAGATGAAACAGGCCGAACTCGTGCAGGCCGAGCTGCCGGGCACCGATTTCATCCACGTCGACATGAGCCAACTCAAAACCCGGCTTGAAGAAGCCAAATCGCAATTGCCCGAAAGCACCTGGAATCGCATCTCGCACCAGGCGGCCAAGGACAAGGCCTGGGTGCAAATCGCGCTCGCCGTCGGCGCGATCCTCGCCTGCTACATCGCCCCAATACTTGGCGGCTTCTGGGGACGCCGGCCCATCTACTTCGCCCTCAGCCTGCTGTCGCTCGTCTCCTGCGCGTATCTGTTCCGCGGGCTGACGCTCGCCAACGGGCTGACGTTCTGGCTCATGGCCTTCTTCGTGGGCGGCGTTACCGCGGCATTCTACGGCTGGTTGCCGCTCTACCTGCCCGAAATCTTTCCCACCCGCGTCCGCGCCACGGGTCAGGGGCTGGCCTTCAACTTCGGCCGCATCCTGGCCGCCGTAGGTGCCCTGAACATGGGAGCCCTGGTCAACCGACTTGGCGGAAACTACGCCTCCGCCGGAGCGACGATCACCTTGATCTACGTTTTCGGGCTGTTCCTCATCTGGCTTGCACCGGAAACCAAGGGCAAGCCATTGCCCGACTAACGCGGCCGCGCGCCACTTCGAACAAGCAGTGCGAATTGCGCCGCGTGCCACTTCCCTGAACAAGCAGGGCGAATTGCAGGGGTGTGCCACTGCTTGGTAGCCGCCGCTTCTTTGCACTTCCATCAGCCCGTGCGCTTCGCGGCGGCGGACAAGCAGTGCGAATTGCGCGGGAGTGCCACTTCGAACAAGCAGTGCGGATTGCGCAGGTGTGCCACTGCTTGGTAGCCGCCGCTTCTTCGCACTTCCATGAGCCCGTGCGTTTCCCGGCGGCGGACAAGCAGTGCGAATTGGCGCGTGCGCCACTTGGAACAAGCAGGGCGAATCGCCGACAAACTCCCACTCCAACACACCTTCTGACACAACGACTCACCCACCCGTCTTTCCACCCCAAGAGTGCCCCGGGCCAATCGATCAAGTACCCTGGAGCTTGCGGTATTCCATCCGCGCGATGCCGCCGGCACCAATGTAGCCCGCATCGCCGCCCAGGGTGGCAAAATCGATCACCGTGCGCTCCGCCACGTACTGATAGGCTCGCAGATTGACCTCCGACTGAACCTGGGCGAGAAACTGGCGGCCCAGGTCGGCCTGCTTGCCCCCAAAGGTCATGGCCCCGCCCAGCAGGATGCCTTCGGGATCGATCGTGTGCATCAGATTGACGATTCCGATAGCCAAATACCGCGCCGTCTCCATCACGATCTTCTTCGCCAGTTCATCTCCGCGCATCGCCTCTTCGGCCACAAGCTTGGCATCGAGCTCCTCACCCGAGGCGAGCCGATCGCGAATCGAGCTCTTGCGGTTGGGATTGCGCAGTTCCTCCGCGGTCCGGTTGGCAACCGCGGTGGCGCTGGCATACGCTTCGAAGTGGCCGCGCTTGCCGCAGCCGCAAAGCCGCGCGTTGTCGTCCAGATCGACGATCGAGTGGCCGAACTCGCCGCCGTGGCTGTGCTCGCCGTCCAACAACAGATCGCCAACGATGATTCCGCAGCCGATGCCGGTTCCGAGCGTCAACAGCACCATGCTCTTGAAATCGCGGCCGGTGCCGATCCAGAACTCGCCGTAGGCGGCCGAAGTGGCGTCGTTCGCAAACGTCACCGGTAACTTCGCATGTTCCGCCACCCGATCGCGCAGCGGGAAATACTTCCAACCCGGCAGATTGGCCGGATCCAAGAGCCGTCCGCCGGGGATGTCCATGGTGCCGGGCGACCCCAGGCCAACGCGGGCAATATCGCCCCGCGTCAATCCCGCTTTGCCGATCGCTTCCAGGGCCGCTTCGGCGATTCGCTTCGCCCCGTCTTCGGGCCCGCGCTCCACCAGGGTCTTGGTCGTGTGATACGAAAGCGTCCGCCCCTGGTCGTCGATCACGCCAACCTTGATGTTCGTGCCCCCCAAATCGATACCCACAAACAGCGGCGACTGTGCTTCCTGACGGGAAATGGTTGGGCGTGGGCTCGACATGATTGACCTGAATGGACCTGAGGGCGATACGAGGGGTGCTTGATGGCCGGGTGGCAAGAACCACCAGTATAGGGGACGGTCTGGGCGATTTCAATCCGGAGGGACCCCGATGCAATATCCCCTCGGCCACGGCCGGACTGTGTCCTTGCGTCCTTCTCTCCCGCTCTCCCGGATCAGGCGATAGGGCATAACTTGCGTGTTTGTTCCACAGCCAATTGCAATCGTTATTCCAGCATTGGTGGGTAAATTAGGGGGCTATATTGCCCGAATTCCGCCCAATCGGGCCGTTGCGTGACCCCATAAGATGCTAGGGTTCAATACACGACCTTTCGGATCGGGTTCCACAGTTCGTGGTCCCCGGTGAGAGGTCGCCGCTCCGCGGGCTTGGGGGCCGCCGGTTACTTTCCGGCCAGTCCGCAACCACGGCCAGATAACCCGCTCGCGACACCCGAAAGACCGAGCGAGTCCTAGAGCCGATCCCAAGACCTTGTGCCGCCGCCATATTTCCCGGTCGCACAAAACCGCAACAGCCGTTCCAGGATAGGTTCTTACTCCTCGTGACCCTTCCTATCTTCTGCTGCTGATGCCCCGGTTGCAGAAGCATTCCTGCCCCCGGCGGCAGCAAACAAACGACGGTGCAGCATGGCAACGATTCTTGTCGTGGACGACTCCCCCGTGTGTCGAACAATGATAGCCGACGCCCTTCGGGAAATCGGACACAAAGTCCTTCAGGCCGCGGATGGGCAGCAGGGTATTGCGGCCTACGAGGCCCACCGTCCCGATTGCGTCGTCACCGATCTTCTCATGCCGGGCGTGGATGGGCATCAGTTGCTCGGTCACATTCGCGGCATCGACGGCCGGATTCCGGTCATTGTGCTGAGCGCCGACATCCAATCGATGCCCTTTCCGCCTGCGCGAAGCTCAATGCCACCGGTTTTCTCAACAAGCCGGTGAAAGCCGAACAACTCAGCAGGATGGTCGAAGCCGCCTTGCAGTCCACCCAACCCGCGGCGCAATGACCGCGCCCGTGGACGTGCAGGCGCGTCGCGGGACAGTCCACACACGTGGCGAGCAACGCGTGGCCCTGGCGCGCCCGGAGTTCAGCTTGGCAGGGCCTACTCGGTCAATCGCCATACCGTGTGGTCGCGGTGCGCGAAGTTGAGTGCTGTCGAGCCTCCGATCCGGGCTTCACTACGGATGCGCTTCAAGCCGCGGGCTCGGCACGGCTCCTCAAGCAGCCGGCCGCTAGGGGGGCTCGTGGCTGAGCCGTTGACGACCCAATGCCGGCCGGATAGGCTAGATCGTGCCGGAGGGGACCGACCGTTTGCAGGTCCGGCCCCCTCCAGATTTCCGAGCCGGTCTCCGGCTGATTCGCGGGAGTAACTCAGTGGTAGAGTGCTAGCTTCCCAAGCTGGAAGTCGCGGGTTCGAATCCCGTCTCCCGCTCTCGCCCAAGCCTGTTGACAGCAGTGGTCAGCAGGCTTTTTTCGTTGACCCCGCAAGCGTTTGCGGCAAGAGCTTCGCCAACGGCATCAGGCCGACGTGCATTTGACAAAGGGACGGCGTAACCGTTCACAGGGCAAACTCGTAGAAACGGCGTCTCGCCGCTTCAAAATGGTTGCCCGTTACCGACGAGCGCGTGGGAAACGCAACCGCTCAGCGTGGCTATGCCGGGGTGTGAACGCTTACGTGCCGCAAAATGATCCTGCTCCAGGCAGTAGGAGAGATGCACCACGATGACGGCCAGCGCGAGCACGGGTGGAGCGTGGTCGCCGCCTCGTGGTGCGGGCCATGAGAACATGATAAGCTGACTGGCAGTTCAATGCGATGTGCTTCGGTAGGCTACGGCGAGGGACATGCCGATCCTTGGCGAACTCAAGGCACGACGAGCGAGTCAATGAGTCGCATATTGGTTCGTGAAATCCTGGTTCTCGTCTTCGGCGTTGCGGTTTCAGGCACGGTTGCCGTCGTTCTCCAAGCTGTTGGCAAGGACTGGGAACTTGTACACGGAATTGTCGTACCTATTGCCGTTTGCCTGCTGCGTCTGGTAGCCATATCCGAACCGCTTCAAGCGACGACGTGGGTGCGACGCCTGCTTCACCAGGTCTTCATGGCGATTGCTCTGATCGCGTTGCTTCTCTTCGAGATGGGGGTGGGGTTGTTCGCGGGCGCGCAGGGCATACCGGCCACGGTCTGGGTTGTGGTCGGCAGCATCGGCGTGTTCTACCTCGCCATGATCTGTCTTTCGGAAACGTTTCGTTTGCCGCGTCGGCCGTATTGCGGGGCCAGCATTGCCGGTTCGTCGAGCAGGCCCACTCGCCCGGTCTTCCCAGGCTAATCGAAGCCTCCTGCCATTGGGGCGGCAAGAGAACCGTTGGCTCCGAGGGACGTGTGTTGAAAGCCTCCGCCTGAGGGCGAGCACGCGTTTGCGTTGTTCTTGCCGGTGAGGCCAATTCGGGCACTCGGGTTTTGTCTCCTGGCCCCCCGGCGCTCGTGTCCGCTGCCGATCCCGACGGGGCCAACGGCTTCCCCTACGACAATGCCGGTCGGCCGTCTGTCCCGTCTGCTGACCGTGAAAGCCGAAGCAGCGGCAGTTCCTGCCCGACAGGAATCGGCTACGGTTCGGTCAACATCAGAAGTCGCCCTGGTCGGCGTCATCGGCCAGCGGCGTGTTCACCCATCCGGCGAAAAGCGGCCTCACGCGAGCAGAAACTTGTTCTTGCGATGCCACATCAGATGAACACGACTGGGCCAAAGCGATTCGCTGTTAGGAACGCGAATCCGCCTGCCCGCAATGCTTTGAAGCAGCGAGCACTCGTGCTCGCTTGACTCCGAGAAACACCCGGTGGCAACGAGAACTTTGAAGTCGTCCGAGATTGTCCACAGGCCCTTGTCGAAGAGCCAATGAGCATTCTTTGAGAGCGCCAAGCCGTTCTGGATTTCGTTGTTGCGGCCGTCCCTGAATTCGTGAATGTGGGCTGCATCCACGATGCTGCCTGCTCCGAGCGTAACGAGCCGGTAACCGGTTAGGGCGCACGTGTAGTCGTACGCTGCAACGATGCTCGTGCGAAATCGTGCTTCCCTGCCCGCCTGCCGTGCCTCCGATGCGGTCTTGTATGCCGCATTTTCTTCCAGCTCAACGCCAGACGGGACAGGGAGACCAACTGCTTCGGACAGGGCGATCTGCTCCGAAGGCATGAAGTAATTGGCAATAAGAATCCGTCGGGCGCGCTCGCGCGTGTCGGGGTCCCTGAGAAACTGAAGGAAATCAGGAGAAATTTGCACGAAACGGGCTTTCTCGCGGTTATCCGTCGGTCGGTCTTCGCTGTCAAACGCGGTCCAGAGTTTATCGCCGCTCAAATGGAAAAAGGGCAGGCGAACGTCGGGCCTCTGCCGACGCCGGTGGGCAACTATGGTCCAGTAAGAAAGGAACCGAGAGGCAATTTCGGGCGTGAGCGCCAAGGGGCTGGACAGCAATCCGTTTTGCGCGAGATCGAGGACGACCAAGAGCAGGAGAGGCTTGTGAGGAGCCGGACCGCGCACGCGATCCACTCGAAGGTGAGAAAGCCTCTCAAGCCAGTCGTTCGAATTGGCCATTGGGGTTGCCCTGCGGGCCTGCCGGCATTGTGGTCTTTGCCAGCCGTCAGTCTACTGGACGGGCGTGAAACCGGCCACTCCGCCTCAAGGCCACTCTGCGCGTACGGATCATGACTTCCGCCAATCCTCGATCATGTTCTGCAAGTGTGTACCCCAGAAAGGGCGCGTGCCCAATATGCAGCGGCTTTCTTGACGCGGTCCAACAGCGGACGGTAGACCTCAGTTTCACAATGGCATTCGAGCCCAGATGTTCGATCTCGAACATCTGACTGCCAGGCAAGCCCTCGGAGAGTAGCGTGAACGGGCGACCGCGAATTTCCTGCTCGACCTCCGCCTGACGTTCGGGATCCTCCTTCGTGAGCGACTCAGCCGCCTCTCGGATTCCCTTGTCGCGATCGGGAGCCGGCACTTACTGCCCGGCCCAACGCATCGGTAAGCGGTCCTGCGCGTGCGACGAACTCCTCCGCGTCCGCATGAGCGGCGCTCTTCCTCCAGGCAGCCGCTTCGGTGGCGTCGAACGTCGCGCGCACCTGCTTGCGAAGGGTTGGCTCGACCGTCTTGTAGATGATTTCCCGGAGTTTGTCGCGCAGTCCGTTGACCGGCTCGGCACCCTTCTTGACGCTGCGGACGTGAAAGCACTCGTCGAGCTCGGGCATTCCCGCATCGCCAGCCGCTCGACTCAGATTGCATCAATTGAGCCACCCCGCATTGTATGGAGAACGTCACGTTACGCGAGAGGTCGGTGGCATTCCTAAAGGAGATTCGCAGAGTATGCGGCAGCCGATCATTGTGAGTGGCGCCGGTCTGGTTTCTTGCAGGAAGGCGTGAAAAGCGGCAGAGTGAGTAGAGCCGTATGGAGTCTCCGAGAGTGCCGGACGCCAGCGATGCGTCCGGCGCACATGAGAGTTCCGCGCCCCAACAGGTCTTGCCTGGGCTCACGCACCTCCAGTTCTTGGTGCTCGACGTCCTGTGTGGCTGTGGGCAAGGCACGTCGGCCGCAACGTTGCGGGACGTGCTCTCGGTCGCCGATCGGCAAGCTCCTGCCAAACGCGCTCTATGTCCACAGAAGTGGTCTGGATCGCCTGGAACCGCTCCTGCGCCATATGAAGGGTGCGCTCGGGCGTACCTTGGCGAGATCGAAGGGGCCAACATCGTCAAGCTCCATCGATTCTCCGGGAAGGTGTCCTACCTCTCCTACCCGAACTTCGACGCGGAGGCCCATCCCATGCTCACGCGGTCCCTCAAAATCTCGCTCCGGACGCTGCAACTCGACTGCTACGACTACTCCGCAAGTTCAAATCCGCCGATTCTGCACCGGAAGGAGGCTTTCCTGCCGAAGGACTACCCCGGATACGAGCACTTCTCGGAGCTCACGGCGGAGGAGGAGAAGCGGGGGCTCTTGACGGATACGGCGAAGATCGGGACACGAGAGGGCTGGGAGTCGAGGCTCAAGGAGGCGGGGTTGAGGATAGAAGATCACCAATTGCTGCCTCTCAACGATGAGGTAATAAGCGATGGCCAACCGCCTCCAAATGAGGTAGAATAGGGGTATGAACACCTTCGGAAAAGGACCGATTCTGAAAGACGCCTTCCCGTGGCTCCAAGACGACCGGGAGCGCGCCGACCAGATCCTCACGGTCAGCGAAATCAACAGCGTTGCGGAAGGGCTGCCTCCGCTGCACGAGGAGACGCGAGAGCGCATCCGCGAGCGCATCACCGGGACTGCTGTGCCCGCTCCAGAGCCTCACGAATGACTGCGGCCATGGGGCCGTAGTCTCTCTTGAAGGCAGCCTTCGCGGCCGCAATGTAGCGGTTCTGCCCCGGCTCGCTCGGATCGTACCGAAGAAGCCGCCGACCGGTCTGGATGGCCAGAATGTCCGTCATGAGCTTGATCGTCCGCGCGTTGCCTTCGCGAAAGGGGTGGATCGTGAGGAACTCGCCCTGGATCTCGGCAACCGCCGCGCAAAACGCCTCGTCTTCAGCAAGGGCTTGCGGTCGGTACTTCCTTAGCACCACCTGCTCGTATGCCTGCATGTTCTCTTCAAGGAAATCGGGTGGAGGCCAGGTAACACCGGGCTTGCTGATCCACACCGTCCGCCAGCGGCCCGCCCAGGCGTAGAGATCGGCGAAGATCCTGGCGTGGATGTGGCGGAGCAGATCGCAACTCATGGGCGTTTCCATGCGGACTTCGCCCAGCAGCATGTCGTACGCCTGGGCCAGCGATTCCTCCTCGGCCACCTGCAGGATGCTGAGGTCGGCGATGCCCTTCTTGTTCACGAGGACCGTCTTGTCGGCGTCCACGTACTCCGCCTCGGTGTTCCCGGAAACATCGTAGCGATCGCGTCGGTTCTCGGGTTTCTTCGTCATGGCCCCAATATATGGCAAGGGGAGGGGAGAGGCCAGCGTACTCAGCCTCCTCGGCCGCAGGTGAATAACGCCCAGCGGCGGGTGCTGTGGCGGTGGAGGGGCCTACACCGTCGGTTCGCCTGCCAGCGACAGCGTAACCATTGCCGACAACGACAACTGGCAAATCAAGCTCGAAGCCAATGATCCCCTGGCGGGCGAGCGCCCCACCGGGCAGCCGGCCGAACCGGGCCAGTTCACCGTCACGCGCGTCGGCTCGTCCGACACGACCTATGCCCTGGACGTCTATTTCCTCCTCGACGAGACGGCCTCCATGGGCATCGCCAACTACTCCTACGACTACACGACCACGCCCTCGGCAACCTATGACGCGGGCCTCCGCGGCTACCGGGGCGTCGTCACCATCCCTGCCGGCGCTACCTCGGCCACCGTGGCCGTCAACGTGATCGACGATGTGGCCACCGAGGGACAGGAGAACATCCAGGTCCGCCTGCTCACCCGGCGAACCGACCGCAACGGCCGCGTGATCGAGTACCTCTACGACGGTCTTGCGCAGCGCATCCAGGAGATCTGGAAGGACGGGCAGACCGTGGTCCGCACGTTGGACTTTGCCTACAACGCCAACGGGGCGCTCGTGTCCGCTGCCGACCCCGACGGGGCTAACGGCTTCACCTACGACAATGCCGGTCGGCTGATCGGCACGGTCCAGTCGATCGTCGGCCTCGCCCCGCCCATCGCCCTGGCCTATTCCTACGACGCCAACGATCGCCGCACCACCACCGCGGCTACGCTGGGCGGCACGGCCGACTACCGCAACGCGTTCGCCTACGACAACCTCGGGCGCATGACCCGCGTCGAGCAGTCTTCGCAGACCGGCGGCAACGCCGTGGCGGCGAAGCGCGTCGACTTCGCCTATGACGCCGCCGACCAGTGGCAATCGATCACCCGCTATGCCGACCTGGCCGGCGCCCAGCTTGTCGCTCAGTCGAGCTACGGCTACGACCGCGCCGGCCGGCTCACTTCCCTCAGTCACGTCCAGGGAGGCAACACCCTGGCCGAATACGGCTGGTCCTACGACCGCGCCAGCCGGCCCACGCAGTTCGTCTCTCTCGTCGACGGCACCGTCGACTACGCCTACGACCCGGCCAGTCAGCTCACCGTGGCCGACTACGACTATCAGGTCGACGAGGATTACCAGTACGACGCCAACGGCAACCGCACGAACAACGGCTACACGGTGGGCGCCAACAATCGTCTCCTCTCCGACGGCGTCTATGCGTATGCGTATGATGCCGAAGGAAACCGCACCGCGCGGTTTGTGGACGTCGATTCCAGCGGCACGCTCACGGCCGGCGACACCAGCGTCAGCGAGTATGCCTGGGACCACCGCAACCGCTTGACCGGCGTCACCTCGCGCCCCGTCTACGGCGCCAACCCCACCCAGACGGTCGCCTATCGCTACGATGCCTTCAATCGGCTGGTGGCCCGCCAGATCGATCCCGACGGCGCCGGCCCGCAAGCCGTCCAGTCGACCTACTACGCCTACGACGGCGACCAGATCGCCTTGGAGTTCGACGGCCCGCTGGCCGGCGACCTTACCCACCGCTATCTCTGGGGCCCGGCGATCGACCAGGTCTTGGCCGACGAGCGCGTGGGCTCGCTCTTAAGCGCGGGTGACGTGCTCTGGCCCTTGGCCGATAATCTCGGCACGGTCCGCGACCTGGCCACGTACGATCCCGGCACCGACACGACCACGGTGGTCAATCACCGCGTGTTCGATGCCTACGGCCGCATGACGAGCGAAACCAATCCGGCCGTGGATCACCTCTTTGGCTTCACCGGCCGGATGTTTGATGAAGCCACTGGGTTGCAGAACAACTTGAACCGCTGGCACGACCCCGCCGTCGGCCGCTGGACGAGCGAAGACCCCCTGGGCTTCTCGGCAGGGGATGCGAACTTGAATCGGTACGTGGGCAACCGACCTCTTACTTCAATAGACCCTACGGGCCTGGCAGAAGAAGAGACGAACCGAAGCAAGGATCGTCGGCCCCCATCTCCAAGCCAAGATGTCGACGAGTTGCTGAGGAGCAACCCAGATGTGCTAAAGACGCTGACGGAAATGCTGCACACCTACTACAAATCATTCAACGCGGCACCGCAAGGTGTAAAACCTCCGGAACGGTTTGGCTACATTATGATCGAACCCAAAACGAAGAAGCCGATCGTAGTCGAGTGTCACTCCAAGGAGGCTGAAGAAACCTCGCACCCTTTCCGAATCTGGAAGAGTGGAGACCTGCGCTACGGTCCCGTCCCCGAGAAGACCAAGAGCGGCTGGTCGGTGGATTTTGACAAAAAGCATACCGAGGGCCAACGCGTCATCTCGGCGTGGCACATGCACCCGCCATTTCCTTCCGGTGAGGCATTTCCGTCTAGTGACGATCGAAAAGTCTGTGCAGAGCACGCTGTGCCCGACATCATGATGTGCTACTTGGAAAACTACCGCGAGGTGAAAGTCTACGTGATCGGCAGCGATGGCAAGGAACATGAGTACACAGAGCACCGAAAGGAATACACCGATCCGAATCGCTAGCACTCGGCAATAGTGACAAGACGAGGGCGCCGTTCATGCTCAGAAGGCAGGCGAAAGCGCGAGGAAAACGCTTTCAGTTCACGTTGCGAGTCCTTTTCCTGGCGGGCTTCCTTGTTACCGGACTCTGCGTAATGCTTGCGGTTCGGCTCCACCGGGATCGGATGAGGCAGGCCGCACTAGCAGAATGGGAGGCGATGCACGCCGGGATAACGACGGAATCGCGGGGGCCCACGTGGCTTGAGGCACCGCTGCGGCGGCTCGGCTTCACGCCCTTCGACCAGGTGATCGGCATCGAGTTCCTCGGCGCAGTGAAGGATCCTGCCTCCGCGGATTCTCGCTCCCCTGTCCTACTTTCCGGAATTGCAGTGGCTGCGGCCTCGGTCGTCCGGGAGTACGGCAATTGATGATGACAGCATGAAGCGGTTTCGGGGATTGCACAACCTTCGCGTTCTATCCCTGTACAACTCGCCGGTCACCGACACAGGGTTGAAGGAACTTGCGCACCTGACGAAGCTCGAGCGACTGTTTCTCAGCCGCACGGCGATCCGTGGCGATGCCTTTGCAGTCCTCCGCTGCACGGACACACTCCGGTACCTCGAACTTGAAAGCACACCGGTGGACGATGAAGGCGTGGCGAACCTGGCAAGGTTCAGGAACCTCAGGGAGTTGAGACTATCAAGCACGCGGATCACTGACCGCGGCCTGGCTGCCCTCACTTCGCTCACACACTTGGAGTCTCTGTCTTTCCACGGTACTCGGATAACCGAGGCAGGGGTGGCATGCCTTGCCGTCCTGCCCCGACTGAAAAACGTCCGTTTCTCGTCGGATCAAATCTCCGAGACCAGTTTGAGCCGTTTACGACGGCTGATGCCCGACGCGTATGTGGGCCCGGGTTGGGAGGTAATTACGGTTGATCTCAAGGAGCTTCCCTCCGGCAAATTCATGATTCTCCCGAAGGCTGGCGCTCAAGGAGACCTGCGCACCGGCGGACTCCGTGGGTCCTGCGACCGAAGATGCCGCTTCTCCCGCGCCAAGGGACAGCCGCTGATGATTGGGGCGTTTGTTTTTGTGTCACGATGGAATCGGCGGTGATGTACGGCAAAGGTCTTCTGTGTATAGCATTTAGCCGATACAGCAGAGGCCGGCACGCCGCTCTTGGCACCTCGGTTTTCTCTGCCACCAGGTGTGCATAACCTTCAGTGCACTCTGATCTTGACAATAGTCCCAGCAGCGGTGTACACCTGGGCGGCTATGTGGCAGTCATGTTCCCGCATCTCCGGTGCAAAGGACCTCAAATCATGGCGTCCTTCGTTCTCCATCGCTCCAACGTACACTACCGTCCTCTTACCACTCGCCTCATCTTCCTCGCGGCCACAGCATTCGCAGCTTTCCTCCCAGCCTCTCGCGCGGACGATGGTTTGATCGCAGCGTCCCTCATCACAAGCTCTTCGACTCCAGTGCCCCAAAGCGAAACGGATGCGATCCAGCATCTCAAGGACCGCCTGAAGAGCCTCAATGACCGGGCTACGGTCCATCTGGAGACTGGCGGCTACTCTCGGGCTCGTGACCTGTACCGGGAAAGACTGCGAATCGAGTCGCGCATCTACGGGGACGCGCACGACGTCAAGACTCTCAGCCTATTATGCACTGAATTGGATCGCATCTGTGGGCTCGACGCCAAAGCACAAGCAACGCTTCGCCAGGCGCAGTGCGCTGAAAAGGAAGGCAGCCGGTGTTTGCAGAGCAACGACCTTGTTGCCGCCATTCGAGCACACCGCGAATCGTTGGAACTCTACCGTAAAGTCCTCGGCGATCGAAGCTTCCTGGCGCTTTACGCTGCTCCAGGGCTAATCAACAGTCTCAGTCTTGCCAATCGCACGAAGGAACTGCGCGAGTGCCTGTCCGAACAAGTCTCGTTCAGCCAGGCAATTCTCGGAGAGCAACATGTTAGCACAGGCCGAGAACTCCGCGTCTCGGCAACGTGGAGGCCGAACTCGGGCTGTACGAGCAGGCTGAGGCACATCTGACGCGTGCCCTTGGCATTTTGTCCGAATCGCGTGGCCGCGAGTCGGCCGACACCGTGCTCTGTCGAGCGATGCTTGCCGATTTGTACATTCGGAGCGGGGACTTCATCCGCGCCAATCACGAAGCCCAGACTGCGATCAGCATCGCTGACCGCCATCTACCCGGCCACTACGCAGTCCTCCTACGCGCATTGGCGGCATACTCGCGTAGTATGCTTGGTCAAGGGAACTGGGCTGAGGCAGAGAAAGCCTCCACCCGTGCCTTCGATCTACTGGACCTCTTCGGCACGCGTCTTCCCAGCGGTCACCAGTATGCGGAGATGCTTGAAGACTACGCGCGTGTCCTCCAGGCCCTCGGACGCGCCACGGAAGCCGCTGAGTGCAGAACCAAGGC
Organism: Pirellulales bacterium; assembly: GCA_963736495.1. Taxonomy (GTDB): domain Bacteria; phylum Planctomycetota; class Planctomycetia; order Pirellulales; family Thermoguttaceae; genus CAVTPL01. The sequence continues at coordinate 1,568,850 of CAVTPL010000007.1, forward strand.
AGAAAAGTGCGCGTCGACGCGGTGGCGGCCGTTTTGATCGTCTGGATTCTGGACTTCTGCCCGACGCACATAAGGGCGTCGACCTGTTACTTACTTCCTACCGCAAGCGCATTGAGTCTGCCTTCGACGCTGGCGATTTCGTGCAGGAACGGAATCGCCGCAAAGAGTATCTCGCGTTGCTCGTCCGCCTCCACGGAGAATCTGAGTGGCATGTCTCTCAAGAGTGCGCGTTGCTCATTTCTGTCGAGCATTTTCTTACCCTGGAGTCCCCTAGTCGATCGCTCCTACAGAAAGCTCGCACTTCATATGCCGAAGCCATGGGCAAGGTCGAGCACGGAGCCCCGGGGGTTGCGGCGCAGCTCTTTGAAGAGGCCTGGCGTGCACATCGTCAAGCCACTCCCCAGCACAACTCACCGACGCTCTGCCGCATTCTGGCCGAATGGGCGGCCGCGAAAATGCATGAGGGTGACCCTGAGCGAGCAAGAACACTGCGCTCCGAGGCGGCGGATATGATCCGAGAGGTATTCGGCGACAACCACCCGGCCTATGGCGCAGTACTCCTCTCGATTGCTCGCTGCAACGTGCGGGACGAGACTGACCGCGAGGTGGAATGCCTCCTGCGTAAGGTGCAGCGCATTGTCGATGAGGCAATGGGATCGGAGTCGGACATGGCTGAAATCGCCCATTCGTACTTGGTAGTTCTCTACAATACGCGCCGCCGGTTCGCCGAGGCCAAGGCCGAAGTGCAGCAGGCTGAATCGGTGCTCCAGCGGCAACTTCCCGAGAACTACGTCGATTCTGCCTGCAACTATCTGCAACTCGGCAAGGCCTGCGCGGGTCTGAAAGCCTACGACGAAGCCGCCCGCGCCTTCCAGCGCGCCTGGATATCATCGACGCCTTCCAATTCATGCCAGAAGTCGAACGACATCGCGAACTCCTCACCCAGTACGCCTCTGTCCTCCGCCACCTCCACAAGCCCGACGAAGCCGCTGCCCTCGACCGTCGCGCCGCCGCACTCCCTGGCGGCAAATAGCCCCACTCCAGTCGATATGTCGGCGAACTCAGCAGGCCAAGCCATTCCATGGTGGGGCCCGAACTATTTGCGCGAAAAATGTTCGGCCAAGAAGGTGAACGGGGTAGCGACGCCGTGGGGGCGCCCCCGGGTGGTTCGCTGGGTCCTGCTGGCGCCCAGGCCCTGCTGGCGCACTAACCCGCGCCGTCTTCTCTCCCATTCTCTTAATCTCAGATGCCCGGCCAGCGTCCCGCTACTCGATGCCGATCGGTGCCCATCCGGACCGATGCGCCGACGCGGAAGGCAGGAGGTCGCGAGACGCTGGAGGTGTCCAGGGGGACCAGGCCGACCTGGCGGGACCGGGCAGGACGATGCTAGATTCCTGCCGATGAGGCGGGCCGCTGCCTCTGAGCGCTCGCGCATCACCAACGGAAAGCGTGAGAGACGCGGCGAGCCGCCGCGTCTACGCCGGTGTGTGAATGCTTACATGCAGACGTCAATAGCGGCGACAATGACCGTTCGTTGCGCATCGATCGCACCGAGGGTGAAATCGTCTCGTTGTCGGGCCCGTCGCCGCCGTTTATAGCGAGAGCACGAATTCGCTTAACTCGTTCATCTCCTGGTCGCTCAGCCCGTGGGTGCGATCCAGGCCGTGCTTGCCTTCGGTGAGCAACTGCTCGATCGTAGCGTATCGGCCGTCGTGCAGGTACGGCGCGGTCCGCCAGGCTTCGACCAGGGTCGGGGTGTCGAAGTCGATCGGTGAAGTCACCCGGTCCCCGAGATCCCACGTCGTGCGATCTTCAGATCGGTGTAGAGCGGGGCCGGATGGCACTTCGCGCAGCCGACCCGGTCGCTCTCGAACAGCCGCCGGCCCCGCTCGGCCGCCGGGCTGAGCCGCCCGTCCACCAGGGCGGGACTCGGCAGCGGCCGCCAGCGACTTGAGCCAGGCGTCGATCGCCGCGGCCTCGGCTTCGGGCCGCTGCGACATCAGAATCTGCTTGATGCCGGAGCGGACCGCCGCTTCGGCCGTAGGTGCGAACGCCGGACGCCATGGCCGGCGGCGTCCGGTGGGACAGCAGCAGGCTCTTGGTGTTCTTGGGGTTGCCCTCTCCGTCGTTCAGCAGATCCCAATTCAGGGCGTCGGCGCGGCCCTCGGGGTGACAACTGGCGCAACTCTGCCAGCCTTCCAGACAGATGCGACCGTCGTGAAACAGCACTTCGCCGCGGCGGACTTCGTTCCATTGCGGCTTGGGTCCCAGCGGAAGGCTGCGTACCGTGGCGTCCTTTCCGGCCGCCAGGGTAACGGCCGCGATGCTGTCGGTGAAGTATTCCGCCACGTAGACTTGCGAGCCGCATACCGCCAGGCCCCGCGGCCCCACGCCGGGCAGCTTCACGCGCTGTCTCGACGCCTGCGAGAAAGCCCGGCGACGTTGACGACGTCTTCGCCGGTCGACGTGCCGTAGAGCCGTACGAGGTTCCATCGAAAAAGGCCGCGTTGGAGAAAGCCATCAAGGGCAGACGCCGGAGAGTCGACAAGAGCGCCGGGGCGTCGATCACGCTCAGCTCGTTGCGTTCCCGCGTGGGAGACGCAGATCCAGCGGCCGTCCGCCGTGCAGGCGACGCCCCACGGATTGGCCGCTCCCTCCGACGATGTCATCGAGGAGCACGGTGTTGAGCACCTCGCGCCGGCGAACGTCGATCACCGTCAACGCGTTGGCATTCATCCAACTCGCCATCGACCCGGATCGGTGGGCAAATGATAGCGGGCGAGGATGTGTACGAGCAGGGCGTACTTGCCGTCCGGAGTGAGTGCGATTCCTCTCGCACTCGTGGTGCCGGTGATCAGCCGGACCTGCGCCGTCTGAAACGTGCGGGTATCGACCACGGTGACGACGGCGGCAGCCGCAAGCACCCCGTACCGGTTGGCGGGACCCGCCGGCAGAAAATTGGCCACCCACAGCTCCCTGCCGTCGGGCGAGACCGCGGCGGCGATCGGCTCCCGCACAACCGCCACGCGAGCCAGCTCCTGTGCGGCGCTCCAGGTCGATCACCGAGACGTTGTGATCGAAGCGATTGCACACGTACAGCCGCTTGCCGTCGGGACAGATCGTCGGGGCCATGGCCGTGTGGCCGGCCCCGATCGATGCGATCAGCGTTCCGGAAGCCGCGGCGAATACGTTTGCCGTACTCTCGGGGGAAGCGCAGGTGACGATGAGTTTCGTGGAATCCGGGCTGAGCACCAGGCCGGTCGGTTCGGCGGGCACAGCAATCCGCCGCATGACCTTGCCGCCGGGCAATTCAACCCACGCCACCTCATGACCGTCCGCATGAGCTACATAGAGGTTCTTGCCGTCTGGCGAAGCGGCCATCGCACAAGGACCTCGGTAGTTCGCGGCCTCCTCGGCATGACCCGTCCCCGAGCTCACCACAATGACGTGCAAGAACACGACGATTGCGACGCCTCTCAACGTGTTCGCTCGCTGCACAGGAATTGAACTCAACCCGCGAGCCCCCAGGATGAACGAGGTGTTACGAAGTGAGGTGGCAAACGCCCACAGTGTATCCACGCCGTGGCGATCGGAGCAAGCTCGCGGCCAAGAGGCGGGATGAGGGGCTAAGGGGCGGGGTGTAAGGGGAATCGGGACGGGGCATTCATCGGCCAAACGTAACCGTCCACAGGGCAAACTCGTAGAAACGGCGCCTCCCCGTTTCCAAATGCTTGCCCATTACCCACAAGCGCGTGGGAAACGCAGCCGCTCAGCGTGGCTGTCCCGGGGTGTAAACGCTTTCACCGGCAAAAACAATTTGGACGGGGCACTCTTGAGCCTTGCATAGCCAATGCACTAGGCCGACCGTCGGGAGGCCGGAAAACAAGGCCCTACGGCCAGGCAATACCAATCATTCACGATGCAGACATCAATAGTCCCGTAGCGCTGCCGATCGGCTCTTGCGAGCACGAACAACAGAGATTGGCGATTCACCGCGGATCGTCAACTCCCAAACTGCCATTCTTTCCGATACTCACGCTTCAGCCATCGGTTGAGCTCAGGCAGATTGGTGACCTTCATGTTCGGCCCATCCCAGTGAACCTTCCTGCCCGGCCCCGCATGTTGGGCCAGATTGCCAAGCAGGGTGAACTCCGTGAGCCGGGAACTGTAGTCGAAACCCGAAGCCGTGTCGGCCTTTTTCTCTCGGCAGGCGCGAAAGAAATCAGCAAACGAGTCCTGGGGACGGGGCAGCGACTTGGGCGGTTCGGCAATCTCCTTCATCTGCTCCTTGGGCAAAGTGTACATCTCCTGCCCGTAGGTGGCCGTGTAGAGGATACCTTTCTCACCGACGTACAGCGTGCCGCTGTCGACGAATTTCTGGTTCGGATACTTCTTCTGCAGCTCCACGAGCAGCGGGGGCAAGTTCCGTTTCCCCTTGACGCCCTTGGTGGCCTTGTTGTCGTCGCCGGGATCGTCGGCCCCGATCCGCCCGTCGTACCAATACGCCTTCAAGGCGGGCATTTCGCCGCGCGCGCGGAATATCCCAGCGGATGCGAGTCCCCGTGGGGTAGCGCTCGTCGCTGCCGTTGAACATCTCTTCCACTTCGATGCTCTCCGGGTGTTCCACGCGCAGGGCCCAGTAAACGCCGTCCAGCACGTGACAACCCATGTTTCCCAGCGATCCGTTGCCGAAGTCATACCACCCGTGCCATTCATGCGGGTGCAAATCGGCGTGGTAATCGCGGTAAGGCGCCGGGCCGATCCACTCTTCCCAATGCAGCCCTGCCGGCACAGGCTCGCTCGCCGGACGCGGACCGCGCCCGCCATTGGAGCGGTCGGTCCAACTGTGCGTCTCCGTAATCTTGCCGATCGCTCCCGCCCAGATATACTCGCACAGCCGCCGGTAGCCTTCCATGCAATGACCCTGGTTACCCATTTGCGTAGGCACTTGGTAGCGGCGGGCCATTTCGGCCAGCTTGCGGGCCTCGGCCACGTCGTGACACAGGGGCTTCTCGCAATATACCCCTTTGCCCAACTGCATCGCGATCATCGACGCCAAGGCATGGTGATGGTTCGGCGCGGCAACAAACACCGCGTCGATCCCCTTGCCGATTGCATCGAACATCCGACGGTAGTCGGTGAAGGTCTGAATCCGGCGCTGCGCGGGTTTCCTTTGGGCCAACTGTTTCTGCATCGCCGCCAGCTTCTTCTCATCCACATCCACAATCGCCACCAGGTTCTCTTCGGTAACGGAAGGCAAGTGCTGCGTTCCGCGAACTCCACAACCTATGATCGCGCAGTTCAATCTGTCGCTGCGGTCTGCCGCACGGAGTATACTCGGGCGAGGAAAGGACTGTGTGGCCGATACCGCTAAGGCACTTGCCGACACTCGCTTTAGGAACGATCGACGGGTCACACTGGAGGTCATGTGCTCATCCTCTACTGAAGTCATCGGAGCGAAGCCGTTTAGGACTCTCCGCTGTCACGTACCAGTGACGCATCGTACGAACGCGCGCTGACCGGGGCGAACCGGTAGGGCGATGTCACTCCTGCGGTAACCGTTCACAGGTTGCCTCCTGCGAGCATAGGCAAGCGCGCGTGACTCTGCAAGCGGGGACCGTGCAATTCCCGCAGGAAGGCCGACCAGCGGGAGGCCGGCAAACAAGGCCGCTGGGCCAGGTCGTGCCGCCCGACGGTTATTCGCCATGCGGGCCTCACTCGTGGGACGAGACGATCGATCCAGGGTGTCTTGTCAGGTCGATCGACACCGGAGTGGTGAAGCCTCGGATCGTGTTGTCGGAAATCACGTGCGCCCCGGTATTCGGGCTGCGTGGCGACGCAACGAGAATGCCCACCAACGACGCCGAACTGGAAATCCAATTGCCCGTGATCGTCGACCCGTCTCTTCCCGGGGTTGCGATGACCATTCCGTTTCCCGAACCCATCGAAAGCGTGTTGTTCTGAATCGTCAGAGATTGGGCCAACGGGCCTTCGGCATGAATCCCCGCCCCCGATCCTCTCACCGTGATCGTATTTCCCGTAACTGCAGTATCCTGGGCGAAAATCCCCAGACACGCATTGCCGTCCGCCTGGCACGAAATGACATTGTCGGCGATCTTGATCTTGCCGACGTACGAAGCATAGCTATCCGGTCCCAGGTAATCGGCGACGAACGATCCGAACCCGCCCCCGCCGGTAAGATTACCGCCCTGGACACGGTTGTGGCTGAAATCGACGTCGAACCCGCCGATCGCCAGCGCGACCGCGGTGTTCGCGTCGGGGTGGAGCGCAAACGTGTTGTTCGTAAACCGCCAGTGGGCCGCGTATTCCCCCATGCCCATTTGCCTCACTTCGAACGTGTTGCCTTCCAGAATGCCGTTCTGGCTGTTTCGTTGGGGCAATTCCACGGTGCAGAACGAAGGACCAACGCACGTAACCGTGTTTCCCGTGAACCGAAAACCGTTCAATGTGTTCAGATTCAAGCCGGTGACGTCCCCGCCCCCCATCGACGTGTCGATCATGAACTGGTTGTCCCGGGCCGTGAACCCGAACGCTTCCGTGACCGCAAGTGGTTCGGTGCCGTGTACGATAAGGTTCTTCACGCCTACGTTGGTCGTAACGAGAGACGTCACCTTGGCGATTCGCGGGGCCGCGAACGAGCGCGCAAGGGGGTTCTTCAGGCCGAGAACTCCCGTGGAAGGATCCACGGAAGCGATCTGAGAAGTTTCGGTCGGAATGACGTCGCCGGTTGTCTGAGCATAGATTGCCACATAATCGCCTCCTGCAAAGTGCGATGCGTCCCGAGGATTTGCCAGGGCCACGGTCGTGGCGCTCGCCTGGGTGGGCTTCAGCACGTGAAAACCGCCGTTGCAGGCGGCATTCTGGAATCGGATCGTGGTGTAATCCAAACCAAAGGCAAGCACCGTATTGCGGACCTCCGTCGCTCCAACGGGGAGGGGGTGCCGGCCGCTTGGACCCTGAAGGAGTCGGGCGCCCTTTTCCCCGAAAAGCGTCACGTTCGAGCCGATGATGAGGTTGTAGAACATCCAAGGATGACGGCTCGGATGGTGCGAATTGAGAAGGTACGTACGTGCCGGGAAATGCACCGTACCTCCGCCGGCAGCATACGCGGCGGCATCAATGGCCCGTTGAATCGCGGGCGTGTCATCGGCGATACTGTCGCCCACGGCTCCGTACGCAGTGACATCGAACGTACTGCCACTCGATCCTTGGGCCGCCGAGAGGATCGTATCTGCCGGGGCCGCGGGAGCCTGCGCTGGCCCAGCACTAACCAGAGTGAACACGACCACATACGTCGACATGCGCAGCACGAACACACTCCCTGAAGGGGACGAGATGCTTTGTAAACCCTTGGGTCACGCGTTGTCGCCAGGCCAGGCTTCGCTCCGATCGATGTCGCTTGGATGCATGCGAGCAGCAACAGCCCTCTCATGCTAACCAAGCGGCCTGCGACCTGCCAGTCGCCACGCCGCTGCCAGACGAGAGCTCAGGCGTTCTTTCCCGATGTCAGATTGCGGTAACCGTTCACGGAGGACTGTCCCGAGTAAGCGTTCACACACTGGCGTACACGCGGCGGCTCGTTGCGTCTCTCACGCTTTCCTTTGGCTATGCACGAGCGCTTAGAGGCAGCGGCCTGCCTCTTGAGCCAGTCCGGCCTGTGAACGGTTACCAGATTGCGTCTTTGCAGAGGGCAATGAGTGCGCCCCACAAATAGCGGGATTGTTTTGTTTCAACGGAAGTGAGACGAATTGCTGGTGAGTTAAGCAACAGTCCCGTCACCCTCCAATGGCAGCGTCCGCTGCCGTAATCGAAGGTTCTCCTCGCGCCGACGATGCCGGGCCTGGGCCAGCTTCCGGCGACGCTCCTCGTACAACTCCTCCGCGTCTCTTCGTCGGTTCCTTGTAATCGATGGGAAACGGAAATAAGATCATGTCCGTAGCGCTGCGGCACGATCCGGGGCCAAACGCTGGCCCCTCGCAAGATGTTCACGTTGGGGATGGAGAAATAGATATGAAACGGTGGTTGCTCTTGTGCCTGCTGATGGCCTGCCCAGCGGCGCCGTCGTGGGGAGCCACGCCCGTGATGGTGCAGGATTTCGAGAAGGCTCCTCCTGCCGCCGACGGTGTGGGTCGTCAACATCCCGAACGAGAATGCCTCGGTCCAGCTCTCGACCGATCAGCCGCACGACGGGAAGCAGTGCCTGAAGCTGCATTACCACTTCGTCGGCGACGGGGAGTTTCCAGTACCTCGGCATCCCGAACAAGGTCGAGCATCCAAGCCCCGGTCCACAAGCTGCGCTTCTGGCTCAAGGGCGACAACTCGAAGTGCTCCTATGGCCTGCAGGTGACCGACGCCAGCGGCGAGACGCACCAGTACAGGTCGCTGTCCACGGGCACGGGCCAGGGCGGGATCATCGATTTCACCGGCTGGAAGGAAGTCGTCTTCGACCTGGACGCTCCGCATGAGACGTGGGGCGGGGACAAGAACGGCAAGCTCGACTCATCCGATCACCGCGATCACCTTGACCGTCGGCCAGCCGGTGGAAAAGGCCGACGGAAAGGAGAAGCTGCTGGCCGCCGAGGGCGACCTGTACTTCGATTCGCTCAGCGTCGATTCCGAGAAGAGCGCGGAGGAGACGTTGGGCTGCCAGGTGTCGGTGGTCTCGCCGGAGTATTGCTCCGACGTGCAAGGGAGACACGACCGTCACCCTCGCGGCCCCGGGCTTCAAGAGCGTGACCGTGAAATGCTGGAAGCAAGGCGACGGCTTCGGCACCGATTCCACGGTGGCCACCGTCGCCCTGGATGCGCAAGGGCAACGGCTCGTTCGTCTTCCCCGCCGACCAGTACCCGCACGGCCCCGTCACGCGTGAGGATCAGCGGCGAAAACGGCGCCGTCAAGGACAACTGCTACCTGCAGCTCTACAACAAGGGCGGCGTTTCCTGGAACGAGGGAATGCCCAAGGACCCGCCGCGCGGCGCAAGGCATGACGCTGGTCTTCGCCGACGACTTCAAGGGGCCGCTCTCCATCTCCAGCACCGACCCCAAGGCCACCTACTACGACCACAAGCCGCCGGGCGGCTGGCAGGACTTCAGCACGCATACGTTTCCGAGCTTCGACTCGCCGAACAATCCCTTCGCCCAGGTCGATTCCTATCTGCGGATCCGGGCCAGCGAGAAGCTGCACAGTTCCGGCTTGATTTCCTCGATGAAGAACGACGCCAGCGGCATCACGGCCAAGGCCCCCTGCTACTTCGAGTGCCGGTTCATCGGCCCGAACGCCATCGGCACGTGGCCGGCCTTCTGGCTGATGACCGATTACATGACGGACCACGTCAAGGGCAAGAAGGTGCCGTGCGACGAGTTGGACATCATCGAAGCCTACGGCGGCGAAGGTCCCGGGCATCCCAACGCCTTCGACAGCTACATGATCTGCCCGCACGCCTGGGACCAGGGCGAGGCCGGCAAGGCCATCGAGAAGAAGGCCTTCGAGGCGCTGCACAATCCGATCCGCATGCGCAAGTTCGGCATCCCCTCCACCTGGTTCGAGACGTTCCACACCTACGGCTGCAAGATCACCGAGACCGACACGATCTACTATTGCGACAACATCGAGGTGGGCCGCCACCCGACGCTTCCGCTCTCGAAGGAGCAGCCGCTTCTTCTTCCTGATCAATCTGGCCACCGGCGGCGGCTGGCCCGTCGATTTGTCCCGCTACAACGGCGTGGCCGACATGTACGTCGATTACGTGCGGGTGTATCAGGGAAAGAAATGACGCTGCGAGAAACCCGCGTAACCGTTCGCAGGCTTACGGACGGAATCAGCCTTCACGCCCCGAGCCGCGCGTGCCACTGCTCGGCGCGCGTGTGCCACTGCTTGGGAGTCGCCGCGCTTCGCGGCGGCGCACGAGCAGTGCGTCCTAGTGTCTTGACCCTGCTCCTTCCGCGACTCCTCACCTCCGCGCGTGTGCCACTGCTTGGTAGTCGCCGCGCTTCGCGGCGGCGGACAAGCAGTGCGTCCTAGTGTCTTGACCCTGCTCCTTCCGCGACTCCTCACCTCCGCGCGTGTGCCACTGCTTGGTAGTCGCCGCGCTTCGCGGCGGCGGACAAGCAGTGCATCCTGGGAAACAGCCTTCACGCCCCGAGCCGCACCCGCAGGCCAATCAAGCCGGCCAGTCCGCAGGCCAACAGCGCGCTGACGCTATACACGCCGGCGTTCGGGGAACCGGCCGCGAAGCACAGGCTCAGCGCGCCACCGCCGGCCCCAAGCACATGCCGGCGCCGATCATCGCCTCGTGCAGTCCGGCGTGTTCGCCCTTGGTTTCGCCAACGTCCATCGAGTAGAAGAGCGACGAGTAATAAATCAGCCCGACCGAGACGCCGAAGACCGCTTGAGCGGCGACGAGCATTCCGAGGCTCGTGGAAAGACCGAGGAGGCCGAAGCCGGCCATTAACCCAACGAAGGCGCCGACCAGCCAGCGGAAACGGTAGTGCCACCCGGTCCACTGCCAGAGGCCGACAAAGGTCCCTAGCCGCGCAAACATCCAGAGTGAGCAGAAGAGCCCCGCCTGCGCCGTCGACAGCTCCAGCCTCTTCGCCAGGGCCGGAATGATGGCGATGACGGTGCTGATGGCAATGTAGGAGAACGGGATCGCGAGCCACACCAATCGCAAGAAGGTTCGCGGGTTGTGGGGTTGCACAAAGGCAGCCGCTTCCAGCACAGGGGGTGCCGCCGCCGGCGCCACGGAAGAAGCCGTGTGCACGGGGTTCTTGCCCAGGCGCACGACGATCAGGCATAAGGCGGCGTGGATCAGTGCCGGCAGCCAGAAGATGCTGTTCTGCCCGAGCATTTCATAGAGCGTTCCGCCGACGAAATAGATCGACGCGGCCCCCGCGGACCAGACGACGTTGTAGATGCCGATGTTTTTCGGGAGGACGGCATCGCTGACGCCGTCGCTGACGAGGGCTTCCAGCGCCGGCCAGGTGAAGCACACTGTCGCCGTCCAACCGACCAACGCCAGGAGGACCGCCGGCAGTGAGGGAACCAACGCGCCCAGCGCCAGGCAGACGGCCAAACCGCCGAACCCGGTCTTGAGTGCCGTGAAGTAACCGAAACGTTGGGCGAAACGTCCGCCCTGCCACGAGGCGAACACGTAGACGAAGCCGCCGAGGGCCGCAACCGAGAGGTTGCCGAGGTTGCCGAAGCCGAACCGGTCGCGCAGCAGGAAGTAGACGTAGCTGTTGAAGTACGAGGTGGCGAGGGCGTTGAACCCTTCGAGCACGAAGAAAACGGCTTTGGATTTCCAGGTATGCACGGGAGACGACTTTCGACCGGCATGCAAAGCCCCTCATTCTAGTAGGGACGCCGATGGCTATCAAGAACCTGCGGCCGGCTCTCACGGCTTGTCTTGCTCGGCGAATCTCCCCTCATACTTCGCATGGCCATCGCATCTCTCAAATACGAACTGGCAGATCCGGGTGCCCGGATACAGGGCCAGCGGTGCATGTCCAAGGTTCACGATCTCGAGCACCTGGTGGTTCGAGATGCCCGGGTGCATGAAGCCTGCCGTCACGTGGACCGCAAGACCGAATCGCGCGAATCTGCTTCTCCCTTCGAGGCGGCCGGAGACGTTATCGGCCAGGGTGATCTTCTCCCGCGTGATCCCAAGGATCATCTCGCCCGGCCTGATCACCACAAAACTTCCGTCCTCCACGTGGACGCTTCGGGTGATGTCCTCGAACCGGGAGTCGTTCTTGACGTGGTAGACCTTGGACCTCTTCTTGAATACCCGGAAGTCGTTCCCGAGCGTAAGATCGATGGACCCGGGTCCGACCTGCGACCTGTCGAGCGGCTCGATCCTGATCGATCCGTCCTTCAAAGCCTTCTCGACCTCCGCTCCGATCAAAATACTCATGTCAGCGAGACCCTTTCTGTCTTACAGACTCCGACAAAACGGGGACTGGCTTCCGGCAATTCGCGAGAGCCCGCTTTGAATTTGCCTTGACCGAGGGCGCCTGTCCCCCGTTCTGTCAGAGTCTTTAAGCGCTTAACCCCGCGAAACAACGAGTCTCTCTATCGCACTCCGTTCCGCTCCAGCCATCGTCGCCCACACGTAACGGTTCACTCCGCACCGTCACGCTCGACAACGCCAGCCGGCACGCAGGCCATCGAGACGGGCGCGTAATTGCAGGTACACCCCGCCGTGAGATTGGGCATGTTCAGCACGCCGTTGGCCGGGTACAGGTTGTTGTTCACCGAGCAACCCGGACGGATTCCCAGAAACGGCGTGATTTCGCGGCTGTCGAGATCAATCCAGGCCGAAGTGCCGTAGGTAGCGCGTGGTCAGCAGGTGCGTGCTCGCCCGCGTGCCCGTACAGCCCCGGCGGATCCACTTCAGCGGTTCGCCGATCCGTTCGGCCGATGGAAGCTCGTAAACGGCCAGGGTTTCATCGCTCCCGGTGAGCAGCTTCTGCCCGGCAATCAATCCCGGCAGCCCCGTCTTCGGCAGACCACCTCCCGTGATGACCAGCCGCGTTGCGGCGTATCGGATGGCCGCGGCAGAGGTTCACCGTCGCTGCCCCGATAAAAGCCCGACGGCCGTCACCACGATGTCGAGCGACGGGCTGTACCGCAATCGGGCACCGCCCGGCCGTTGCCACACGCGCTCGCCCGTGGCGAGGTTCAGCGCGAAGATGCTGCCGTCGCGGGTTTCGTCTTCGCCGCGACCTTGGGTCGGCCAGTTCGGCACAAAACACCTTGCCTCCGCCCACCGCAAGGTACAGCGACGTCGCGCGCCGCCTCGACTCGCCAAAGCAACTTGCCCGTGCGGCGATTCACGCACAGCACCGTTCGGCCGCTGCTGCCCACCAGATAATCGTCGCAGACGCGGAGGTTCACCCAAGGCGATTCGAGGTCTTCGGGAAGGGCGATGCGTCCGGTCTGCTTGCCCGTGGCCGGATCGAACACCAGGCAGACTCGTGCCGTCGCCCAGGTAGATCGCGTCCTCGACGACCACCAACTCCGTCGTCGGCGACAGGCTCGGTTCCGGGCCCCACTGCCGGTGCCGCGCGTAACGGATTGCCTGGCGGTCAGCCGGGTGCGTCGGACAACTCGACCTCCCACAGCTTGCGGCCCGTGTACACGTCCGATGCCCGCAACAGCCCCTTCTCGTAGAGGACCAGACGCCCGCCGGCCACGCGAACCTGGTTCTGTCCCGGGTACTTGTGCCAACGCTGCGCCGCGTCGAACCACAGCACGGACATGGGCGAGCGAATGAATTCGTCGCTCGACGCCCCGGTGCTGGCCGCGTCGGCTTCCGCGTGCGACCAATCCGCCGCTCCCGGCAGCGGACCCGACCGGGCCAGCAGCAGAAGTCGCCCGCCTGGCGAACGCTGGATCCGGGAACTGCTTCGCCTTGGACGATCTGTTCGATGCGGCTGCGATCCGCCGCCGGGCCCCACACGCAGGCCACGCCGCCGTAGGGACGCAGGGTATGGAATACGGCCTCCACCATCGACTGCCGTTGCCAGCCATCGGGCTTTTCGGAAACGACGAGACTGGCCAGATACGGCGGGAACGGATAGGTCACGGGATTGCCGACCAGAACGCTCGCCCGCGTGCCGTACAGCCCCGCGAGGTAGAGCCGTTCGCGAAGTGCGGCAACCTTGCCGGCGTCCTCATCCACGGCGATCACGTGCAGGGACGACTGCCGCACAAGTTCTTCGACCAGACGGCCGCTGTCGATCCCCAGCACCAAGGCGTAACCGTCGCGAACGCCCGTGGCTGTCAAGGATGGCCTTGGCCCGTCCGGTCCACTCGTCTGCCGAAGGCGGCGAGACCTCAGTCGCCACGTGCTTGGTCACTTCGCCGGCCGCTCGGCGCGGCGAAGGCGAGAATGCTTCCCCTCGGCCGTCACGATGAACAGCTTCTCGTCGGCGGCCAGCATTCGTCGCGGCGTGCCTTCGAACTCCGCACGCCAGACGACCTTGGGTTCCTGGCCCGCGGTCGTGTCGATGGCTTCCACAACTCCCGGCCCGCCGACATACAGGTGCCTTCCGGCCTTGATGTGAACGGCGAGCTTCGACGGCAGTTCCCAAAGCTGACGAAAGACGCCGCCGAAATTGTCCGGAACCTCGTCCTTGGCGCGGTGCGACGGGATGTTGTCCTTGGTTCTTTCCTGAAGCGTGTACTGCCGTCAGATCGCGGGCCACGATGCCTCCGTCGCTCTCGTACATCACTTCGGGCGTCAGCACCGGCTGCTGAAAGGAGTCGAGTTCCCGTTGATTGGCCCGTTCGATGTCCAGCCGGGTCCATCCGCCCGGGTACAGCATGGGCTTGAAGTTCCGGGTCGCCGGGTTTCGGCTTGGCGAGCCGCTCCTCGTTGCGACGGCTGATGTCGTACAGGTCGCCCGCGTGACTGAGATACTTGCCGACGCCGGCCACGAACCAGCAGCCTTTCGGCAACCCGATGCGGCCGCCCCAGCCCGTCGTGTAGGTCGCCAGCTTGCCCGTTTTCCGGTCCAGGAAGGCCGGCAGTTGCTGGCCGCACGGAACGATCAGCCGGTCGCCGACGATCGCCAGATAGCCCTGGGGCGTCAGGCCGGCGATCCGCTCCGATGCCGTGGTCCCAGTTGCTCTCCGGGATGCGATCGCACGTCGGTGTTCGACCAGACGGGTTTCCCCGACTCGGCATCCAGCGCGTGGACGAACACGCCCTCGGTGGGCCAGAGGCCCGCGGCGAAATAGACCACGCCGTCGGCCAACACGGGTCCGCCGCGAGCGGGCCACAACGAAACCAACCGCCCATGTCCCAGCACCTTGCGATCCCGTCGGCCTTCGGGCAGACCGCGAAACTTCCACCGCAGCGAACCGTCGTCATTCAGGCAGTACAAGTAACCGTCGTCGGAGACGAAGTAGACCTTGCCGTCCCAGGCGACGGGCGCGAAGCGGACCGGCCCCTCGGCGATGAACCGCCAGCGTTCGGCGCCCGTCTCGGTGTCCAGCGCCGTCACGCTGTCGGTGACCATCGACGGGACGAACATCGTGTGGCCCAGCACCACCGGCTCGTAGGAAGCGTCGTAGGCCAGCCGGACTTCGCCGGGGAACGCCGGCCGGGGCGGCGGCAGCGTGCGAGTCCAGCGAAGCTGGAGTTCGGCGGGCAGTTCGTCGGGCGATGCGGCCGTGCGGCCCGCGTCGTAGCGAAACTGCGGCCAGTCGCCGGCCTCGCACGGAAGTCGTCAGCAGGCAGGCAACGAGTACCAACATCGATGAAATGCGCCACTTCACGGATACTCTCCTCGTTTCTCTTCGCTCGCGCCGGGTTTGCGATGCGCCGCTCGTCAAGGTGCTCCAATGCGGCGGCCCGGCCTGCCGCCACCCGCCGACAATCACTCTCAAACGGTAGCAGGATGCCGCGGCCCATTCAAGGCTTTTCGCGTAACCGTTCACAGGCCAGCCGGGGACGGGTCCATTTTTCGGCCCCCAAGACGTCGTCATCACAGTAGCCGCCTGACCGAAACCCCTTTGGCTTCCCGTCTGGAGCTGACACCAGCCCCGCACGTGGCCACGGTAGGGGCAGCCCTTGTGGCTGCCCGCGGCTGGCCACGATACCTCGTCCATTGTGATGCCGCGAGCCACAAGAGCCTGCGGTCGGCCACCGTCTTCCTTCGCATCTTCGCGCCTTGGCGGTGAACCCACTCGTGCTTGCAGCCCGCCTTTCTGCGGCGTACTCGCACCCAACTCTCACCTTGATGGCAAATACATCCGCTTCGTCCAACTGGCCTGAGGCCCGTTGACGGGCCTTCGGCCGCGCAGCGGCTCTTAGGGCCGGCGTTCACGCCGGCTGGGCGAGCCCTCTCATCTCCCATTCCCCTTCCTCCTTGATCTCCAGGTCCGTTCACGGGCCTTCTCCCGACCTGCGGCTTGAGCCGCTCGTCTTGGCGTCCCTGCCCTCGCACTTGCCATACCTGGACAAGGTCTCCCACCCGGGCGGAATCCGTAGACGCGGCGGCTCGCCGCGTCAGGACCGACAAAACAACTCTCCTTATTCCTTCCCTTTCCTCGTTTGCGCGCGCGTGCCACTGGCTTCGCCAGTGCTGCGGCGCCGCTTGATGTTCCACGGTGCCGAAGGTAGAAAAGGGGTAGGGCACGGGGGCCCCGCAGGCACAGGAGGCGTTGACGAGAATAATGCCTGACCCCCCGTTGGGCGACGCGTCGTGGCAGGCGCAGACCGCGAAGCGATTGGGACTGCAATCGACGTTCCGCGCCCGCAGCCGCCCCCCACAAAAAGCGTCCAAACCAAAGACTCCCGCTCCCTTTGTTCCCCGCAAGAAAGGCGAAAGCGATGTCCGGCGCACAAGCGAATCCAGAACCGTTAGCCGCCCCATCCATTCCACATCGGCCTTCCAACCGCACTGTGCTGCTTGCGCTGACGATTTCGTTTGGAATCAACGTCGCTTTCTGGGGTTCGCTGATCTACATGCTTGGGAAGAGCGACAGCCCGTACATGGTGGTTGGACGATCTGCCGTGTTCGTCGCCTTCATGGCGGGCGTCCATTTCATTGGTTATCGCCTCTGGCGACAACAATTCGTTCCCACTCAAGGGAGCAGCAACGATTCGCCCTCACGCTCGCTTTCGCCCTCAATTTGGCCCAACACCAAAGCGGCTTTGCTGCAACAAGGCATTGTCCTCATCCTGGCTCTATTGATGCTGGACATGGGACTGACCCTCTCCGTAGCCGTTACCGCCATCCTAGGTTATTGGCTGGCCTTTGGCATTATTGTGCTCCGCCGACTGCCTTCGCCTACGCCGAACGATATGTTCTTGATCCGATGTGGTTTCCCGCTCATCTTCTTTTCCGCCATGGCGGCATTGCCCTTCGTCGGAAGGGCATTAGGTCGTTGGTAAGCCCTTATTGAGCCCTGCCATAGCCAATTGCACCAGGCCGACCAGCGCGTAACCGTTCCCAGGGCAAACTCGTAGAAGCAGCGTCTCGCCGCTTCAACATCCTTGTCCATTACCCACGAGCGCGCGGCAAACGCAGCCGCTCAGCATGGCTACCCCCGGGGCGTGAACGCTTACACCCGCGGAAGTCCGGAAAACAAAAGGCCATTGGGCCAGGCAGCCCCGATCCTTTACAATGCAGACATCAAGAGACGTGCTGAGGTGCCCCACACTTGAGGCCCAACGATGAATCGCTGCGGAAGAACTCTGGCTGGGTCGCTTCGGGTCGCCGCGATTCTGCTGGCGACAGGCGTGGGCGCCAGCACGGATGCCCCAGCAGCCAAGCCGGACGCCAAAGCCGCCTTGCCCTCCTGTCCAGTCGTGGCAAGTCTTGGCAAGCGGGAAGTGATTCTGGAACACGGGCAGCACGGCTTGCGTTACTTCCCAGACGGCTGCCTGGCCTTCGTCCGTAGCGTTCCCCCCTATCGCATTCTCTTGGCCGCAGGAGTTTCCACGTTCCTGCTGGAAGGCGGGGAGATGAAAACGCTCGCCAGCCTCGGCGAAGTTCTCAAGCCGGGCGAGCCCGGCTCCTTCGACAACGGCTATGCCGGGATCAGCGGGGTCGCCCGTGATCCAACCACTGGGGACCTGCTGGGGTTCTACCATGCCGAGGACCGCGAGAACCTGCCCGCGATTCCCGGAGGTATTCCGGGCTTCTACTGCTGCATTGCATTAGCCGTGTCCAAAGACGATGGAGCGTCGTTTCGCAAAGCCGGACCGGTCATCACGGGTTCCCTGCCGAAGGATCTCAAAGGTCGGGCGGACCAGGGCTGCGGCGAAACGTGCATCCTGACCGACAGGCAGCAGCGGTATCTTTACGCTTACTACTCCGATCATTCCCGCGTCAACAATCGAGGCGTACAGATCTGCCTCGCCCGTTGCCGCATCACAGACGCCGCCACGACGGACCACTGGACAAAGTACCACAACGGCGAATTCGAGCAGCCGGGTTTGGGCGGCAAGGACACCCCGGTCATCTCCGCACAGGCGATGCAAGCCGATGCAATCTTTCCGCACGTCACGTTCGTGCCGGAACTAAACCGCTACGTGATGGCCTTCAACATCATCGCCCATCGGGAACTCCGCCAGGACGCGAAACCCGTGCAGAGCGGAGTGTATATGGCGTGCTCGAAAGACGGCATTCGCTGGTCAATACCCACTCAGTTGGTGCGAATACACTCCATCCCGGCAGGGCTTGGCAGAGAGATCGGCTGGCATCCAACGTTGCTCGTGTCCACCGTGAAACGTGGCACTGCCTCGGGTTGGCTGTACTACTCGTACAGCGAGAGTTGGGGCCACAAGGCTCCCCACAAGCCACATTATCTCGTCGGCCAGCCGATCACGTTCTCCATCCCTACGGACTGACCACCCAATCCGATCAACAGAAGTGCGCGTAACCGTTCACAGGCTAACCGGCGACTGGCTCATTCTTCGGCCCATTTCATCTTGCCAATGAGGGAGATAATGAAGGACGAGGACAGCTACGTCGGCGAGTCCCGCGGCCAAGAGATCGTTGTGCCCATCGATCTCTCGACGGGGTCCGCGCAGCAGTACGTAGAGCCGCCAAAACTTCCTCTCGTGCCGGTTTTCCAAGCGGAGGAACTCGTCAATGCGGTCACTCACGGGATCGGCCTGGTGCTGAGCATTGTGGGTGCAATCGTCTTGATCGCCCGCTCGCATTCTCAAGGAGACGCTTATCTCGTTGTGGGCTGCACGGTATTCTCGATGACCCTGATTGCCGTGTACGCCGCCTCCACCTTGTCGCACACTCCCTTGGGGCCACGACTGAGGCATTTGTTTAGACGCCTGGACCAGGGCTCTATTTACTTGCTGATCGTAGGAACGTGCATGCCCTTTGCCCTGGTCTACCTGCGTACCGGATGGTGGTTCCTATTCTTTGGCGTGATGTGGACCGTGGCCTTGTGCGGCTTCGTCTCCAAGATCCTGTTCTCGCACAGAGTGGATGCCGTGGCGATTTGGATCTATGTTCTGCTGGGGTGGATGCCGATTGCCACGGTCCCTTCGCTCATGGAAGTGGTTCCCGCAGCCGCATTATGGTGGATGTTGGTCGGCGGGCTGTGCTATACCTGCGGAACGCTGTTCCTGGTCTACGACGATAGGTATCCCTTTTTCCACGGAGTCTGGCACATGTTCGTCATTGCGGGCAGCACTTGCCACTTCTTGACCATCCTCTTCTTCGTGGGTGATTCACCGTGAAAAAGCCGATCCGCAGTGCGTGGCCGACCGTCTCTCCCTCTTCGTGCCTTCGAGTCTTCGTGGTTCACATGCAACCGTTCGCATCTGCCTTCGTGTTGAGCGCGCGTGCCACTGGCTTCGCCAGTGCTGCGGCGCCGCTTGATGTTCCATGGTACCGAAGGTAGAAAAGAGGTATGGTATCGGGGCCCCGCAGGCACAAGAGGCGTTGAGGAGAACAATGCGTGATGCCCCGTAGGGCGTCGCATCGTGGCAGGACCCGACCGCGAAGCGATTGGGGCTGCAATCGACGTTCCATGCCCGCAGTCGCCCCCGAAAAAAGGCGTCCAAACCAAACCACAGACTCCCACCCCTTGGTTCCCCGGCTGTAGAAGCCGTCGCTCAACCCTCAAACGAGTCCGCGTGCAAGGCAGTTCATACCTCTCGGTTTGAACTCCGGCGCCGACCAACGGAGATTCCATCCACATGATTCGATGCATTTCTCGGTTCAACGTGTCGGCTTGGGTGCTTCTTCTGCTGCCGCTTTCCGCACCGGCCGCAGACCCTCAGACTTCCGGGCCAAGAGAGTTTCCGCCGCCGCCGTGGCATTTGGTGGATCTGTGGTGGGACACGGGCGAGGATCGACCGTTCGAGAGCTACAGTATCGATGTGGACATTAGCGAAGACCTGCCTTCGTCGGTAAACCTCTATATCGCCCCCATCGGAATCGGCCACCTCAGCAAGACGCCGTTCTACGGCGGTATCCAGACGCAGGCCGATGGCTACACCAAGCAGGACCAGCACCTCCGCAAGATCGGCCCCGGTTTCATCTTCTCGATGTGGGGTGAGCGGAGCCTCGACGCCATCCGGCCTTCCCTCGGTGGTTTCTGCCAAAGCTCCGGGCATGAAGGCGACTTTGTGAGTGTGCGCCGCCCTTATGAATGGAAGAAGGGCAAGTTCACCTACAAGATCGTGAGGATGGACAAGGAGGAGATCGATGGCAAGCCATTCACCTGGGTGGGCGTGTTCGTTTATCCGCATGAGAAGCGAGAGAACGTGTTCGTCGGAGCCTTGCGATTCAAAGGCGAGCAACTTGTCCTCTCACGGAAACTCGCGAGCTTCGTGGAGGTCTACGGGCGGCGGATTTCAGTCAACGAGATACCGAAGATCAAGGTGACATTCGCACCGCCGGTGGTGAATGGCAAGCCCGTCAGCGCGACCGCAACAGCCATCTATCCGAAGAACGTTCCCGACTACGCCGAGGCCGTGGGGAAGGACGGGACGGCGGTTGTCACAGTCGGGCAGGCCGTCGAGAACCGGACGAACCGACGGGTCAGCCTGATCGAGAAGTGAGAAACGACCCATCGAGTCAAAGGCCGTCCCCAAGCCGGGAAACCGACTCCACGACGCCATTGCCGACGTGATCTGCGATATGGGATTGAGGAAGCTACCGCGCACGTACCACTACCCGCGTCCGGCCAGGGTTGCCTTCGATGAGACCCAAGAGCCAAACCATTCCAAACCCCGCCGACTCCTTCGTCGATGCGTGCACGCAAACCCTTCCGGAAATCCTCCCTTTCATCTTCGCGATCTCTCCCTCGGCTCTCTTTGTGCCTTCGAGTCTTCGTGGTTCACATGTAACCGTTCGCATCTGCCCTCGTGTTGAGCGCACGTGCCACTGGCGCACGCTGTTCCGCGCACGTGCCACTGGCTTCGCCAGTGCTGCGGCGCCGGCGGGTGGCGGGTGGCCCCGATAGCTCGCCTATCGCACGTGCCGCCAGGCACAAGAGGGCGCGTCTGTCAGTGGCTTGAGACAAAAGGCTACATCGTGCCCGTTCACCGGCAGGGAGGGGGCGATTGACAACACCCGATTCCACCGATCAAGATCTCAATCGCCCGCGTGCCGCCGCAGATTCCGGCACAAAGGCAAGACGCGAGTGAACCGTCCCCCAACTCCCAACTCCTAACTCCTAACTCCTAACTCCTAACTCCTAACTCCTAACTCCTAACTCCTAACTCCTAACTCCTAACTCCTAACTCCTAACTCCTAACTCCTAACTCCTAACTCCTAACTCCTAACTCCTAACCAAGGAATACCCCATGTTCTCGCACAGGTCACCGCTGATTCACCATCGCTCGACAATCGTCGGCGTGCTGGTCTTGCTGTCGCTCGGCGTCGCGCAAGCGGTTCGCGCCCAGGAACCCAACACGCTCACCGCGGAAGAGAAGAAGGCCGGCTGGCTGCTCCTGTTTGACGGCCGAACCACGGCGGGCTGGCGTGGGTATCGCTCCGACCGGATGCCAGCCAGTTGGAAGGTGGAAAACGGCTCGCTTCTAGCGCGCCGCCAGAAAGGTGAGTCAGCGGGCGACATCGTCACGCTCAATTCATACGACGACTTCGAACTGTCGCTGCAGTGGAAGATGACTCGGGGCGGAAACAGTGGCCTGGTCTTTCGCGCCAACGAGCAGCACAAGAACGTTTGGGAATCGGGCCCCGAGTATCAGATCCTCGACAACACCGGACATCTCGACGGGCTCAATCCGCTCGCATCGGCAGGGGCCTGCTATGCGGTATTCGCTCCTGCCAAGGACGCGACTCGGCCCCTGGGCACGTGGAACGATAGCCGCATCGTCGCCCGCGGCAAGCACGTCGAGCACTGGCTCAACGGCGAGAAACTGCTGGAGTACGAGGTCGACAGTGAGAACTGGCGAGCGCACGTCAAGACGAGCAAGTTCTATCTGACGGTCTACGGGCAGGGCAACTGGGGCCGCGCGCCGAAGGGATACATCGCTCTGCAGGACTACGGCGGGGCCATCGAGTTTCGCAGCATCAAGCTCCTCCCGCTTTCGAGCCCGTGACCCGCTTCATGAAACCGACGAACGACGCTCGGGCATGACTTGGCTCGGACCACGCACCGAGCCATGGACCCCCGCCAGCGCTCGTCGACCCGCCCTCGCTCCGAACCGTCGCGCGTATTCTGGGGCAATCCAACAACGCTTCCGCTCCGCGGCAGTTGACCACGCCGAGATTTTGGCAATCGGGCGTCGTTGAATGTCCGCTTCGGCGTGATCCCGTTCTTCCCACCGTGCCCACCGCGGATTCCGTCGCCAAACTAGTGCTTTGTCACAGCTAAAATTGGAGTGGCACTGGCTACGCCCATTAGTATCTACACAACTATCTGGACAGGTGTTCCGTAGTACAGGGAGGGCTGCGATCGATTTGTAGAATTCACGGATGGGTAGGTCAATGGTCGGCTTCGTGAGCCGAGTGGATCCGCGTTTGGAAAGGCGGTATTGGAAACTGGTATCCGAGCATTCGACCGCGTTGAAATCGTCGGCGGCGGGCTTGCGAGCCTTGCCGGCCTCCGGGAAGGCGTTTGCCTCCACCCAAGCCATGTGGCGGTTCCTCCGGAACGACCGCATGCCACGGTCGAGGCTCGTCGAGCCCCTTTGGAGCTACGCCCGGGAGCGCCTGGCGGCCGATGGGGCGGAGATCGTCCTGGTCGTCCATGACTGGAGTCCGTTGGAGTTCCGCGACCACGAGAGCAACCGCGACCGCATCGGTCTGCCCTCCGACTGGAATCGCGGTTATGAACTGCTGACCGCGCTGCTGGTTTCTGCCCAGGACGGGCAGCCCATCGCGCCGGTGACCCAGGCCTTGGAGGCGGTCGATGGCGTCCATGCCACCTATTCTGAGCGTCTCCAGCCGGCCCGGTCCCATCTGGACGCTCTGCGGCCCATGATGCGAGCCGCGGAAAAGGCGGCCGAGGGAATCCGTTGCGTGCATGTGATCGACCGCGAAGGCAACGCCGTCTTCTACCTGCGGAAGTGGAACAAACAGAAACGATGGTTTCTCATCCGCTCGGACTATAACCGCGTGGTGCGACACGAAGGCGAAGAACGCAACCTCCGATCGTTGGCGCAACTTCTGGCTCGTCGGGGCGCGTTCCGCCCGACAGGCGAGGTGCGGTATCACGGGCGTCCGGCGACTCAGGAAGTTGCCCAGACTGTGGTCGTCCTGGATCGTCCCGCCTACCAACAGCGTCCCAAGCACGGGCGGAAGCCCCATGTCAAGCTTCGAGGCGCACCTCTGCAACTCCGTTTCGTCGTCAGTCGCGTGTTCGACAAGAAGCACAAGCTGCTTGCCGAGTGGTACTTGCTGACCAATGTGCCCGCGTCGGTGGACGACGCGACCGTGGCGTTGTGGTACTACTGGCGATGGCAAATCGAGAGCTACTTCAAACTGATGAAATCGGCGGGCCTGCAACTCGAAGACTGGCAACAGACGACGGCGGAACGCATCCTCCGACGGCTGTTGATCACCGCGATGGCTTGCGTGACGGTGTGGCATCTTGCCGACGACCCGTCGCCGGAGGCGGCGGAGGCGCGCGCCCTGTTGGTCCGGCTGAGTGGCCGTCAGATGAAGCACAAATGTCCTTTCACCGTGCCCGCCTTGCTGGCCGGCCTTTGGGTATTGCTGGCAGTGCTCGATGCACTCGACCACTATAGCGTTGCCGACCTGCGCCGCGCCGCCGCCCTTTGCCTCTCAGCAGGATTTGTGTAGATACTAATGGGCTACGCCAGTGCGATGTTGGCGACACATGCTCCACTCCAACACTGGCAGAGCCAGTGGCACACCATTCCAAAATCAAGCTGTGACAAAACACTAGCCTACCGCCGGTAATCATGCCGGGGAGAATCAACAAGCATCCACGGTTTTCGGCCTCAAAACGCCTGCAGGACCTCGACCATGGCCCGATCGAGCTTGCGGCCGTGCCACGTCTCGTACTTCACGTCCGCCCGGCCGCTATCGCAGATGCCGAAGGAGCCGACGAAGTTCCATAGGGCCCAGCCCCAACCGGCCTCCTTGTACAGTCCGAGCATGTCGCGAATCCACGCCAAGGCCACCTTGTGCGGCGTGTGCTGGTGGACGCCCCACTCGCCGACGAACATTCCGACGCCCTTCTTTTCCAGCTCCTGCCAGGGCGCCACCAGGGTGCGGCGGATCGTCTCGCGGTCCACGATTTCTCCGTTGCGCTCCTTGAGCGGCCAGGTGGGCGCGGGCCAGCTCTCGTTCCACTTGACCCACGGCGCCTTGTAGTGCGTCACGGGCATCGGGTCGTACGAGTGAATGTCCGCCGCCACGTTCAGGCCCAGAAGCTCCGTGATCGGCGTCCGGGCCCAGTTGCGGCCGTCGACGATGATCAGCCGGTCGGGGTCCTTGGCGCGGATCGCCTTAACGAGTTGCTCCGTCACCCGGCGCAGATCCTCCGCCTTCACCTTGTCGTCCGGTTCGTTGAACAAATTGAAGCTCAGACGGCTGTTCGGCACGCCCTTGTACCGCTCGGCGAACACCGACCACTGGTACGCGCACAACTCGGCCGGCTCAGACTCGGTCCAGAGGTTCGTCCGCTCGGGCGGAACGATCTGACCGAAGCCGGGGGCAATGTGAAAATCGAGTAAAAGGTGAATGCCGTGCTGCTTTCCGTGCTCGACCGCCCGGTCGATCTGCTTCAGCACCGGCTCCTTCAGACTCTTCGGATCGTCGGCATCGGTCCAGTCGTGGTAGTTGAGCGCCAGCCGCAGGAAGTTGAATCCCAGGTCGGCGACGTCGGCGAAGTCGCGCTCGTCGAACAGCTCTTTGCGCTGGCCTCGGTAGGCGCTGGGCAGGTTGAAGCCCCTCCAGTACGGCAACTTCCGCGGCGTGGCATCGGGCAACTCGGGACGCTTCCGGTCCGCTGCCGGCGTTCGTGCGGTCGAAACGCTCAGACCGGCCGACGCCAGCGCCATGCAAAGCACATCGCGACGCTTCATTACCTTGACTCCTTATGCCAATGCCAAGGGCTAGAAACGGTGACACAGCCCTGACTCGCCTTTCGCCTCAATCTAGCCGGCCTGAGCGGAGAGTCAAGATGCCTTGGTTTTCCGGCATGAAATTGACCGTTCCGTGTCTTCAGCGGCCCTCCCCGGAGCGAAAACCCAAGATGGTCATCTCGTCATTCAAAACGCTCAAAAGCTGTCACGAATGAGGGTAACCGTTCACAGGGCAAACTCGTCGAAACGGCGTCTTGCCGTCTCCAAATGCTTGCCCATCACCCACGAGCGCGTGGGAAACGCAGCCGCTCAGCCTTGCCGGCGGATAATCTCAGCCGCCAACTTCCTCACGCACCAGGCGCACGACTTCACGCCCCACCAACACGTCCCCCTGTTGGCCTGCATCGGTTTGCCCCCCCGAGCTGATGCGGCCCATCTGCCTCCATGTCGGTCGGAAGACGCGCAGCGCGGCATTGCACGCGCCCGCCCGCTGCGCCGGGGTTGCCTGCTTCAGGCTCTCCACAACCGGTGCGAAGCCCGGGTCTGCTTTGATGACCTTGGCGAATTCGCCCGAGGCCACGAGCGACCT
This sequence comes from Pirellulales bacterium, assembly GCA_963736495.1. Taxonomy (GTDB): domain Bacteria; phylum Planctomycetota; class Planctomycetia; order Pirellulales; family Thermoguttaceae; genus CAVTPL01. The sequence goes on from CAVTPL010000007.1 coordinate 1,594,468, forward strand.
CAACGCGCTGAGGTCCTCCCACGTAAAGCAGTCCGTTTCCGAAAAGCTCGCTCGAATCAGCCGTTGTTGCTGGCTGCGTACCAAGCCCATCAGCTTCGACGCCTCTTGCGTCGTTGGGCTGGCGGCGGAGACTTGGACGCGTGCTCCCGGGGACCTCGAACGCCCTCTCCCAAAGATCTGCCCCTGCGACGAATCCGTGGCGGCAACGAAGATTCCGGCGGCAAGTAGAAGCGTCAACGCTTTCATGGTCTCACTCCTGGTTTGGGGAAAGAGAAGAGAGGAAGGAAACTCACTCCAAGCATCAAGACACAGACTGTGCAAACTCCCTAACCGTTCACAGGCCAGCCACCTCTCCGCTTCCCGGGGATTCACGCCCGGGGGTTCAGTGACGCAGTGTGCTGGGGCTGCTGAAGCTCGTGCGGCCGGAACCTGAACTGCCGACGCTAGAGCGACCCGAGCCGCTCCCCGTACCGCTGCCGACCCCCGAACGCCCGCCGCCCCAGCTTTCCACGCGCTGTCCGCGAAACTCGACTCGCGTGTGCTCGTAGCGGTTCGTTCGTCCCGGCTCATAGCCCGTGCCGGTTTGCCGTCGCTCACTCTGAATTCGCGTCGTCCCGTGGGGACCGCGAAAGGTCCGATCGAAGGTGCTCGTGGTAACGATGTTGTTCGGATCGAATTTCCACCTCACCCAGTCATTCGCCCTCGCCGCGGGGCTGGTGGCCTTCGACGTAAAGGGCTCCTTCTGAACTGTGGTGTGCCAACTCCTGGCAAGATCGCCGACTGCCGTCGCCGGGTGCTGCCCCGGCATCCCGGGCTGCGGCCGGACGATAAGCGGTTTGTTCGTCTCCGCCGACATCAACTGGCGCTGCGTGGGATCCGGCCGGGCAGCCATGGCGGCTCGGGCGAGATCCTGCGTCCCCGGTTATGCCGTACCTGTCGAGGTTCTGCTGGGCGATTCCCGCGTTCAATACTGCACTCGCCTCGTCATGAAGCGCCATGTCGAGATTGGCCTTGGTCTCGGCAAAACGCACGATGAAGTCCGCCTGCGGGCCGACGCCCGCGGCGCCGAGCGGCCCCGACAACGCCCCCGCGATGATCTGCATCGGCTTATGGGGATTGCCCAAGAGCCCGCGGTTGACAAACTCGTCGCTGCCTTGAACCACGTCATAGCCGGTCTTCAATCTCCCCAGCTTCTCGCTCACCGCGTCGATCGCGAGATTCACCCCGCTGTCCACGGCGTGACTCATGTTGTCATCCTGCCACCCCGCGATTGCCGCGCTCCCCGAATCGGCGCCGGAATGGTATCGCGTGTGCCACCTCTGCTCGTGGCGGCTTGCCAGGCGCTGGCCGAGCCGCTGCGCCAAACTCGCCTCGCTTGCCGCGAACAGCACCACCACGCAGAGAAGAATGCGAAACTTCGTCATGGCTTTTCCCCTGTGTAGCGGGCAATGGTATCCAGAAGCGCGGACTTCGGCACCGCACGCTCCACATCCTCCCCCGGGCCAGACATGGGGGAAATCACGGCGGCAGCCCGCTCCACGCGCATCTCAAACCCACCGTCTTCACTCAAAAGCTCGCCCACCTCGCGGAGCAAGCCTTGATACTCCGCGCGATCCTCCAGGCGCGAAACCACCCCATGGCGCGAGGCCAAAACCTCTTCCGAACGCGCGATGTACCTGTCGACCCGCGCAGCGCCTCCTTGAGCTCCACGATCTGGCCGTCCAGATCGCGCAGTTGGCCCGTGACCTGCTCGTACCGCCGCACGGTCTGGGTCGCGTCCTGCTCCACCGTCTGCCGGCTATAAGGTTTGTCGGCCACCATCACCACAGGCCCGGGGGATCCCAGTAGGCTGGCAATCTCCTTGAGCACCACTTGGGACTTCGCAGCCTCGGCGTGCAACGTCACCTGTTGAGCCTTCGTGCCATCCAGGAGCGTCGCCAGGCGGCCTCGTCGCAAACGGGCATCCTTGAGACGGCCGTTGGCGGTATCGAGCCGCTCCCGCAGAACCGCCAGATCGTGTGAGGCCACGCTCGAAGTGGCCTTGTGCAGGGCGTTGGCGAGCACGCCGTTTACCCGCTGGGTAATCGGGCGTCCCACCATCGCCCATACGAGGACGACGGTCACCGTCGCCAGAACGACTAGCCGCAATAGCGGCCGCAAGAAGAATCTGAGAACGATCATGGAACCCTCCTTCAACCGCAACAAGTTTCGAACACCCACCAGCCCACGCCACGGGGCCGGCTTTCCATGACCTATTGATGCACTCAGCGTTGAAGGTTTCGCGCTCCAGCCTCTTTTTTCAGGTAACCGTTCCCAGGGCAAACTCGCAACCGTTCACGGCCCGGCCGGGGACTGGTCCATTTTTCGGCCCCAAGACGTCGTCATCATAATAGGCGCTTGACCGAAAACATGGGCCTGTCCCCTTCGCTCCCGGGCTGTGAACGGTTACCCGCGTGGCTATCCCAGGGTGCGAACGCTTACGTTACCCTCGTGCATGTGGCTTGGTATCGACAACGCAGTCCGCGGCTCGTCCATCACCCGGCGCCCTCTGTTGTCTGCCAAAATGGCAGACGACGTATGCTGGCCAGTGCAATTCGGCCGCTATATTTCGCTCGTTGTGTTGTTTGCCTCGGCCTCCCGAAAGAAAATCGGAAAACATCTGAAACGCCTTACGCGTTCTGTGTCATTACATGCGGGCCGGAGGTATCGCTCATGGGCTGGCGCGGCGTCGCTTATGACGAGGAGTGCTCGCTATCCTTGGCGAAGTTGATCGGTGTCAGCCTGCGCAACGTGGTATTCCGCGTATTCCGCCACCGCGGCTACGCCAAACCCGACGAGTCTGTTATGGCACATGTGATCACGGAGGCTGCCTGGCGGTACTGTTCCAAGTCCTGCCGCCCGGGCGCGCACTGCCCTACCGTTGTCGAAAGGGCAATCGCCGACGGCTCCGACCGGCCTTGCGCCAATACCAGCCCAAAGGGCGCTGCCGCCAATCCTGCCGACCCCTACTGTGCCGAGTGTAGCTGCGGCAGGACCTGTCCCGCGCGGAGCTCGGGCGCGTTTACCAGAAACATTACCTATGAATGGCTCCGTCGCGAGCGCCCCAGCGCCCCGGTCCGCTTCCGCCCAAGAAGTTGCCGGACCCGAGCGCACTTCCACCGGAGGTCGCCGTGCAACGCTCCGAAATCGCTTCTCTTATGCTCCGCGCCGTATCGCAGTTGTCCGACCGCGAACGGGAAGCCGTGGAGCGACACCACATGGGCGCAGACTCACTCGCGGACATCGCAACCGCTTGGAATTGTAAAGAAACTAAAGTCAAGATGGTGCTTCACCGCGCTCGCCGGAAACTGCAAAGGATGCCCGAAGTCAAAAGGGCAAACGAGATTCGCAAGAGCATGGGTGAATGATTTGCTGGGGCAAGCTGAGAGCGAGAGAACATCATGGGCGACTTACCAACCGACGAGGACGTGATTAGCCTCTTGGGCTACCTCCGAGACGGCGCTACAGTACCTGAAGCCCCCCCGGGCTTCTGGGACAAAGTCGGCGACCAGTTGCGCCGGCGTGTTGCCGAACGCCGCCGCCGGCGAGACATTTACTATGCAGCCGTCGCCCTGGCGGCTTCGCTCTTTGTTTCTGTCGCCCCACTCTACTACATGCTGATCTCGGGTCGGCTCCGCCACGAGCCGACGCACTTGGCGGATGGAAGCGGCGCCACCAGCGAAATCCCAGCTCCGCTCCTCTCGCGAATTCTGGAGTTGGAGGCAACCCGAGGGCAACAGGACGCAATGCTCGCGGCGGCCATGTCCAAGAACTTCGGCGACCGCGACAACTACCTCAATGGAGCCCTGGCAGTCTACCGGCACCGGTCGCGTACTGCCGCAAGACTGCCCAACTTGCTTGCACGGCCCGCGGGAGAAAGGCTGGAGTTCAGCGACGCCGTGCTTTGCTACGGCGCCCGGCTGCTGGCCAGGACGCAGCAGTCCCTCGTGCCCATTCTGCCCGTCAACGGCCATCGCCTTCCCGAAACGGCCGGGGAGCAGGGCACCTTGGACAAGGAAACCTATTATCTCGCTCAAGATGCCGTGGGGCGGCTTTGCGAGATGTTGCGATCGCCGGAGGAGAATCGCTTCAGTGAGGCGCTGCGCCTCGCCGTCCTCGACTACGCAGCCAATCCCCAACGCCCGTTGTCCCAAAACGCGCTCCGGGAACTGACTTCCTCATTGGGAACGGCGCCCACGTTCCTCGTCGTCACGGTCCTCGCCGATCAAGGCGCCTTGCGCAGTGGCCGGCTGAGGTTCCAGCTCCTGGACCTCCAGGGCAAAGGCCCGCCCGATTCTGTGGAAGTCCCGTTCTATTGGTCCAGCCTTCCGCTACCACTGTTCGACGGTTTTCCCCGTCCGTCGCAAGAGATCGGCAACGTGAAAGTCACCCGAGGGGCCGGGGATGAAGTGGTCATAGCGTTCACAGGCGCGGGTGGCGACGCGCGGGTCTTCTTCACGGCCCCTAAGGGCCTGCCCATCGCGCAGCGGTTCCCCGCGCGGCTCGTAGAGTTGTGCTTTGAAGCGAAGCTCGAAGCCAGCCAGGACCAACGCCTCCCACACATCCAGTTCGGCTCGGGGGGAGATCAAGTGTTCGCTACCGCTACGCCGCCAACACAACCTGCCGGCACTTGGCAGAAGTTGTCCATCCCCGTCGATCTCAGTGGGGCCGAGCTGTGGACCAATGGAATGTTCGTTCAGATGCTTTCGCTCGCCAACGGAGAGAAAGTCATCGTTCACATTCGCAATGCCTACATTCGTTCCCTCCAGAGCCCGCAATCGGGCAAACAAGTTCCTCTTCAAGAAGGATCCGGTCATGAAAACGTTGACTCGGCGTGAATTGCTTGCCGTTTTCGGGGGAGCCGCGGTATGGGCCCTTATGGCCGCTCGCTTGCCGGCCCAAACGTACCAACCGAGTGGCAAACCCATCGAAGCGAAGACCGCGGACGATGAAGTGCCTGGGTCTCGCGTCATGCTCTATGGCGACAAGGTCGCGGAAATGCTCGAGTACATTCCCGGCGGTTGGATGCCGGATGGCCGCGGTGTGATGCAGGACGTCGCCTGCAAAGACAACCCGCACGGCGGCAAGCTCTGTATCCGTGCCGGATACAAGCCTGCGCAAAACAGTTGGATCGGCATTGGGTGGCTATGGGAGAACAAATTCGAGAACCACACCCGAAGGCCCCCCGACCTCTTCAAATCCCTCAAGGCCAAGATGGGCGATCGCATCGTCCTGCGCTTCTGGGCCCGCTCCAAAGACCGCGCCACCGTCAAGTTCCAGGCCGGCGGCGGAAACGGCGATTCGATCCGGTTTCCGACCAACACCGATCCGGTGTTGATCCAACTGACTGCCGAATGGAAGCGCTACGAAATCGACCTCACCAAGGAGGACCTCACCGGCGTGACCCAGGTCTTCGGCTCCTTCTTGGATCGCGCAAACAACGACGAACTCGGAAAGCCGGTCGTCGAATGGGACCTGGACGACGTCTATCTCGTCAAGCTGAAGGAGTAAGTCATGGCACGCGTTCGACGGCGAGACCTCTTGATGGCGGTCGGAGGTGGGGCGCTCGTGGCAACGGGCCACAGCCTCGCGCTGCCCCAAGGCAACGGCGCCCGCTCCGCTGCCGCGCCAGACCCCACCGGCGACGAAGTGGGGCCCCGCTATTACATCTACGATGACAAACCCGCCGAATTCGTTCCCTCAGGCTTGATGCCCGATGGGCGCGGTGTGGCACAGAACGTTCATTGTGACGAGAATCCGCGTCGTGGCAAATACTGTGTGCGGACAACCCATCGGCCTGCCGACAACTCCTGGGCAGGCGTCGCCTGGCTGCTCGACGGCCAATGGTTCCCCACGCGGAAGCTCAACCTGTACGAGAAGGTTGGCGCCCAACGCGGTAATCCGATCGTCCTTCGCTTCTATGCCCGCTCCAAGCAAAAAGCCTGGATCGAGTTCAGCAGCGGCGGAGGCAAAGGCGATAGTCTCCGCGACAAGCTCTACCCGGGCGTCGGCCCCGCAAAGGTGGAAGAATTCCCGGGAGCCTTTCGCGTGCTCCTTCCTCATGCACCGGGCATAACCCTCGCCGCCGACTGGCGAAGATATGACGTGGACCTCACCGGCCAGGACCTTTCCGCCGTCGTGCAGGTCTTCGCTTCCGTCGCCAACCTGGCGAGCGTCGAGTTGCCCGAGCCCGCCAACGAGAAAGAGGAGCGCGACCTGCTGGCGCGCACTTCCGTCGAGTGGGACATCGACGATATCTACGTCGTAAAAGTCCGTCAGCGTCCCAAGCCGACCGAGCCGGAACTCGTGCCGGCATGGTTGAAAAAGCGCTGGGCGTTGCCGGATCGTGGCGACTCGCCTTCCGTGCCTCCGCTTCCGTCCGCCCCTCCCGCGCCGCCCCCCGCTTCAAGACTTCCCCTGGAATAGGAGCAGCAAATATGTCCCATCACCGATCGTGCGTCTTGCTCTCCCTTGCCTGCGGGATTCTGCTGGCCGCCGCACTCGTCCCGGCGCAGCCCTCCGAGCCCCGCCGCAGTCCAGCCGCCCCATCGGATGCCGCCGAAGAGGCCGGCCCCCGCTTCTACCTCTTCGACGACAAAACCGCCGACTATGCCCCCTCAGGCTGGATGCCCAACGAGCGCGGGCTCACGCAAGAGCTCCGCTGCGAGGACGGCGCGCACTCGGGAAAGTATTGCGTCCGTTCGCAGTACCGCCCCCAAGAGAACTCTTGGTCCGGCATCGGCTGGGAACTGGATGGCCAATGGACTCCCAATCGAAAGTTGGACCTGTTCGCCAAGCTCCAGGCCCGCCCGAAGAATCCAGTCGTCCTCCGCTTCTGGGCCAGGTCCAAAGACCGGGTGTGGGTCAAGTTCGTCGCCGGCGGCGGCAACAACGACTCGATTCCCCAACCCGTCACCGCAAAGCCAGAATGGGTGCAACTCACCCCGAATTGGACTCGCTACGAGATCGACCTCACCGGACAAGACCTCAGCGCCCTCGTCCAGGCGTTTGCGTGTTTCCTCGAGGGCGGCCGGAACCCCGGCGAGGACAAAAGGACCCTGCAATGGGACCTCGACGAGATCTACTTCGTGCGGTTGGCGGCTCCCGAGGCCAAAGCCACTCCGGCAGCCCCAGGGGCAAAGCCCCCTCGCCCCCCAGCCAATTTCGCAGCGAACCGCGAAAAGTTCCATCGGAAGCTCTCCACCCTGCAATGGGTTGACTACAGCCCCAGCACGGCGAACCCTGACAAAGGCCAGCCCGCGTCCGTGGAGGACATCGAAGCGGATCTCAAAGCCCTTGCTGCCCACGGCTTCCCCCCGGCGTGCTCGGGGATTTGCACCTACGGCTGCTCGCCCCGCTCCGGCGGCGATAAGATCCCGGCAATCGCCCGAAAGCTTGGCTATGCCGGCGTGATCCTGGGAGTATGGTCGATCGACGGAAAGTCCGACGAAGTGCCCGCCGCCCGGCGCCTGGCCGCCGAGGGCTCGATCGACGCGATATGCGTGGGGAACGAGGGACTCTTCTTTTCACGCTACACCTCGGCTCGCCTGCTGTCCGCAGTGCGCGAAATGCGCGCAGCCACCGGCCTGCCCGTGAGCACCAGCGAAGTCATCGATAGCTACGGCAATCGGCAGCTCACCGACGAGAACGAAATGGATTGGGTGTACCCCAATGTGCACCCCGTCTTCCACAACTACTCGGATCCGCAGAAGGCCGTCCAGTGGATGCGCGGCACCCTCGACAAGCTCGCCGAGCGTACTCGGCTGCCCATCCTGGTGCATGAGACGGGTTGGCCCTCGCGCGGCCTGGCCCATCACTCGGAGCAGAAACAACGCGAGTTCTGGGAGCTTGCCCTCAAGTCCGGCCATCGCTTCGCGGCTTTCGAGGCATTCGATCAGCCGTGGAAGCACGAGAAATACCAAGGCGTCGACATTGGCACCTCCTGGGGTTGGTTCACCGCCAAACGCCAGCCGAAAGCAGTTGTTGGCGTCCTTGCCCCTCCCATCACGCCTGCGAAATAGAGGGGAACTGAAGATGCGCCAAGCAGTCATGGGAGCCGTCGTTCTTGCGGCGTTGCTCGCGGTGGTCACCGGTTGCCAAGAGAAGCGAAAGAGGCCGGAAATCGGGCAGGCTGAGGGCGACGCCCTGCAAGGCCGCGACGTTTCGGGTCAATCGCCACAGCAGGCGGTTGGCGGTTCGGCAAAGCTCTACGTTGATTCGGTGCCCCCGGGTGCCGATGTGTATGTCGTATTGGCCGACCAGCCGCTCGAGAAAGACGAAGCGGGCAATTTCAAGTCGCGTGGCAAGACACCGCTCATTCTCGAGATCGAACAGCGGCGGGGCGCCAAGGTCACGATCCTGTGGAATATGAAGGAGTATCTCGCCAAGGTGCAGGAGCTTCCGGCGATGAAGGATTGGATCACCCGGTTCACCGCCCCCCATCCGTTTGGGCAAAGCCCGCTGGCCGCTCAGGAATACTTCTCCTTCGACTCGCCGGGCACGAGCGTTGTCCAGTCCACGGCGAATGAGATTCTCGCCGTGGGCCCGGTTTACAGCCTCGACGACTATCCCGGCAACCGCTTGTGCGCGCTATTCATTCCGCCCGGGATCAAACCGTCGGCCTTTCACGGCCTCATGCCGGCCCCCGATACCTTCGAGATCGACGCCGGCGGCTTCGCCTTGGATCTACTGCGCCGCGGCCTTTCCCAGACCCAGGCGATTGAAGCCGCGGACTGCCTCCGCCGCTGCGGCAAGTACGTGGCGGTCGTCAAGGATCGCACCAACCCCGACAAGAGCGTTATGGTCTCAAGCACGGCACAGAAGACCGATCCGCCTGTCTTCCTGACGCAAACGCGATCTCTCGGAGAGTAAAGGGGGATCGGCACACCAGACGCAATCCCGGGTTCCGGAGGCAGGCAGTACTGATTTCAACGGAGATTACCGCCCCCAACGGCCCAGGGAGTGCGCCATGTATCGGTATAGTCGACTGACGATCTTTTTGTGCGTGACCACCTTCGCCGTCATATTGGGATGCAGTGCAACTGCGCCGACAGCGAACCAAGGCAAGCGAGAGACTCCGCCCGCCGAACGTGGCCAGGACGCATCGCGATCCTCGCCTGCCCCAGCAGACTCGATCGTTCAACCGGTCGCCTTGGAAGAAACGCAAGCAGGGGATGCGGGTGAAGAAAAGCAGCCCGATAAATCCAGCCTGGCCGGCCTGGCGCGCCCGCCTCCCCACCGACCAGCTCAGGGACGGCTCGCTTCTGTTCGGGGCCTGCCCTCTCGACAAGTGTCCGCGAATGTTGGAGACCGCGCGAGCGACTGACCAGACCCTGCAACTCTACGGGGTCGACGTCACCGAATTCGGGATCCGGTCGATGAAGATGAAGGCGACCGGCCGCGGGCTGAGACTTCTGGTCCCCGAGAAATACGAGTTCCTCTTCTGGAGCCAACGCGACGGCAGCCCCTCCGTATTCACTCTCGACCGCGCCGGCACCATCCGCCCAGGGGGCGCCGTGAAACGGTCGAGCCCCTCAACCCCGCCGCGACCGCTTGAAGGTTGGAATGTCGATCTCGATGAAGCCGCCGACCTGGTACTCGAATCGGGCGGGGAATACCAGCAGGCCTGGATCTTTGACTTGACCATGCAATCCGTAGCCGGCAAGTGGCAGCCGGTCTGGGGAACGCCGTACCGTTGGGGCAATTTCGGGGCGTGCGTGAACGCTCGAACCGGCGAACTCCTCGCCCGCGAAGGCGACTCCTTGACCCCCGGTCCTCAACGGGAGTTCCCAAGAAGGACCGTCGGCGGAGCCGGGGCGAAGCTGGTCACGGCGGCCGGCCTGATGTTGGAGGCCCACAAACGCAAGAACCCGCCCGAAACCGCCGCGAACACCGTAATCGAACTCACCGTGACGAATCCCACGGACCGGCCGGTCGTCATCGACACCACAGTCTACCAACTCGCAAATTCCCTGGGCGAGAAGCAAACCTTCGGCATCGCCGGCACACTCGACATGAACACGCTCGAAGAGAAGAACGAGGTCGTACCGGCCAACGGTACGATCTCCATTCCCTTGCCGAACGATGCCCACGCCTCGAGGGACGGCAAAGCGCTCGACAAGCCACCGGAGAAAGTCGTTGTGCTGCTGCTTCTGGCCGACGGCACGCGCGCCGGTCCTTGCACCTGGCTCCTTGCTGAAAGGTGACAACTCCCCCCCGCGCCAAGCAGCCCTAGCGCGGGTTAACCGTTCACGGGCCAGCCAGGGACTGCTCCATTTTTCGGCCGCAAGGCTCCGCATCACAACGGCCGCCTGACGGAAAACTCGGGACCTGTCCCCTCAATTACTTCTGCCGTGAACGGTTACGATTTCAGGAGACGTGGAAGGGTGTGCCACTGCTTGGTAGCCGCCGCTTTGCCGCACTTCCATCAGCCCGTGCGTTTCGCGGCGGCGGACAAGCAGTGCAACAAACCGGCCGCTCCCTCCAATAGCTCCGACCACTCCGATGAAACGGTTCACCCACCAATCTCGCGATTCCCGCGCCGTGAATGGTTACACCGCGGGCGATCGTGCCCCGTGGCCGGCTTCACGGCCCTGCTTTCAGCACGGCCTTCTCAACCCCGGATGCCTCCGCTGGCCTCGCGTTGATCTTCCAGACCTCCAGGTTCGCCTTCCGTAGTGCCGGCAGCTCGTCGGGCGCATCGATCTGGCTGAAAAGCTCGTAGCGTCCCTTCTCGGCGTCAAACGACTGGAAGGCTTGCACGCGTATTCCGCCCCCGCTCAAAGGTTTTCCGATCATTTGCGCGCGGAGGTCCTTGCTCACGACATAGTTCACCAGGCGTGCGCCGTCCTCCGTCTCGCCGAATTCAAGCCATATCGACCTCGGCACCTCCTCGTCGGCAAAATCCAGAACCACGTAGCCTCGCACGCGAAGATTCGGATCCCAGATCTGAAACCCCCGCCAGTTCTCGAGCCGGCCGCTGTAGCGCCGCGCCTCGACCGAGACGCCCGAAAGCCGGCGCTTGCTGAGTTGCTCGGCTTCCTCGCGGACCCAAGTGCGAGTTGCTTCATCAACGCCTTCCCAGTCGTAACTCTTCAGGAAATCTTCGGCTTTTCCACCCTGAACGGCCTTCTTCACGGCCTCGGCCAGTCGATGGGCTTTCTCCGCGGAGAATTCCCGTACCGCTCCAAACTTCGGGTCTTCGTCGAAGTACGCCACGAGTCGACCCATCGTGGGAATGGCACCCGTTCGTCGCATCTCGCCGTGGAACTCGCGTTCCTTTTGCGTATAGGGTCGACGAAACACCGACTGCTCGCGCACCGTCAAGCTGAACGGGCACTTCTCCGCTCGCATCAGCACGAGTCGCACCCACCACCCGTGCTCCACGCACGTGCCATCATCGTAGCGCACGAATTGCCGCAAAATGACCTCTTTCGGCAGGCGTCGAGTCTCCACGATCCGTTTCAGCCCGCGAAACTCCTCGTCCGACAGCCCTGGGAGTCCGTAAGACTTCTCGACGGGCGGAGGTTTACGGCGCGATAGCCTCTTGAGAGCTTGGATCGCCTCGTCCTCGGTCAAGGGCCCAAGGCCGCGAGTCTCCGGCCACTCCGCCGCCTGTTCGTTGACGGCCTTAACGGCTTCTTCCAGCGACCTCGTTCCATCCTCGGCAAGACTGACCGAAACTCCACCCAAGACCACCAGCCACGCGGCGTATCGCAACATCGATCTGTCCTCCCCGCGACTGAAGTGAAGTAGTAGCTGATCCGGCAAGAGATAGACGCCGCAAGTTGTTCGAGAGTTCCGCAGATAATCGGCGATCGGTATGGCCGGTTGGGGCTTCGAGGCGGCATCCGCCCGGAAACCTAATTCCATTGAGCCACAACCCACAGTTGGGTGGCCCCGATAGCTCGCGTATCGCACGTGCCGCCAGGCACAAGAGGTGTCGGCAGAGGCTTCACCATCTAAGGAGCTAACGGGGTCGGCTTCGTTGGGTGGCACTGGCTTCGCCGCTGGGGCGCCGCTTGATGTTCCATGGTGCTGTAGGTAGAAAGAGAGCATGGCACCTCGACACTCGGTACGGCATTTTCACGAGGTCGGCCACCTCGACGAGTTGACCTTCTTTGGGCAAGAAGGCCCCGGTTTCGACCGGAAGGGGTTTTCTGTCGACGCCATCGCGTCCTCCCTGGAGTACATCCACAACAACCCGGTTCGCCGAGGGCTTTGTCAGCGCCCTGTGGACTGGCAATGGTCGTCCGCAAGATACTACCTCGATGAGCCACCACGACAGCAGCATCCGAACTTGCCGAGGATCCACGGTTTGCCCGAGGGAGCGGTCCACTGAATGATGTCAGCAGCAGCACTGGCGAAACCAGTGGCACGCGCTTATATACCACTTGGTCAGTCCCACCCAGCCGGTCCCAATTCTGCTGCCGGGCCAAGTTGCCAGTCACGAGAATTAAGGCAGGCAAGATCGCTGGGGGGTCGGCGTGGTCGCCAGGGCTTCGCCCGGGACTGAGAAACACCGTTTTCAGCGGCGCGGCTCGCTCACTCCGCCCGTTCTTGCCCGACCCCACCCTGCGCACCGGCTCCGCTCGCTCACCCATTACTTGTCCGTCGGAACTAGGGCGACACGCAAACCCAGGATACCCATGCGGCCCCCGGGCCCGTAGTGGTTGCGCAACGCCGAACGGCAGTGCCGGGCGTCGCTCGCCCAGCTCCCGCCCCGTTGCACGCGGATCGCGCCAGTTTCCACAAGCGGGTCCGTTCCTCCCGGAAGCTTCTCCGCGTAGGCGTCGCGGCACCATTCAAGCACATTGCCATGCATGTCGTAAAGGCCCCACGGGTTCGGCTTCTTCTGGCCAACACGGTGCGCATACGGCTCCGTCTTGGCACTGCCATCGCCATCACCAATTCCACCCCACCAGGCATAATCTCCTAGATTTCCCGCAGCGTCTCCGAACGAATAGGCCGTCGTCGTTCCTGCACGACAAGCATACTCCCGCTGCGCCTCCGTTGGCAAGGCATAGACATAGCCCTGCGGCAGACGGCCCGCCTGCGATTCTCTCGCCGTCAGCCTTCGGCAGAACTCGGCCGCATCGTTCCAATCAACGTAAGTGGCCGGGTAGTCGTCTCCTTCTTTGACATACCGCCTGCCCGCCCAGGGAGTCGTGCCCATCACAGCCTTGAATTCGGCCTGCGTGACGCTGTATTTCCCCAGGCAAAAACCCTTGCTGATCGTTACCGAAACTTGGGCCTCGTTTTTCGCGAAGCGATCTTTTTCTCCCCCAGGGCTGCCCATCATGAATGAGCCGGAGGGGCAGTAGACGAGCTTCATGCCAATCGAGTTCGTGATCTGCTTCTCGCCGCTGGCCGCCTTCAGTTCCTGGGCCGTTGCGGGAGTGAAACTGCCGAGCGCGGCCAGGGCCACCAAAGCCGCTGTAGACGTTTGTCGGAACATGGGTCGGATCTCCTCGGGCCGATACGGTTGCCGAGACGGGCCTGACGCACGATGCCAGCGGCGAAAACGCCTCGCTGGATTAGAAGATAGCCTACTCGCGGTTCTTGCTACCGTCAATCATTGCATAACGCAACACTTCACTGTGATCGCTCAAGGTGATCGCTCAAGGTGATCGCTCAAGGGGTCGGATCGCTCAAGGGGTCGGGAGTCTTTATCTTGACAGAAACAGAGGGAACGGCTAGCTTCGGGTCATGCCACGACGATTGCGAATCTCGACCGGAGGATATGCCTACCACGTGCTCAATCGCGGCGTGGGGCACTGGCCTTGCCAGATCCCGCAGCGCAACCCGCGTACGGTGACCGTGCGACCGCGTAGCGGTCACCTTCGAATAGCCGCGGGTGAAGCGCCGCGCAACCCGCGAACTGTTTTTGTCTGGGAGGGACTTCATGGAGCACGACGCGACCAATCCATCATCACATCAGCGGCGCTGGCATCGATACAGCGTCCCTACGATGGTGTCGCTCGTCGCATTGACCGTGTGTCTTTGGACGCTGATCGTTCACTACCATGCGCATTTGAGATGGAGACTTGTCTGGGCATGTTCTGGGTGGAATCGCGTGGGCGCTATTCCGATGCACTGCATGCCCGACACACCGATAGAAGAGAATTGGCCAAGATGCCGTTTTGGGCCTCTTGAATTCATTTTGCCGCCCGAATTCGTCAACCGTGGCGAAATAGAGACGAATGACAATGGCGCAATCTTCCTGGCGTTCCGTGATGAGTTTCGATCCATGATGATAGTTCTTCCGACCACGGCGGAAGACCGTGAGCGACTCTTTGCGGAGCTTCGAGAGGATTATGCCCTGCCTTCCGAGGGACAACGGCTTTCCCTTACTAGACTTCGACCGGCTTCATATCGTGCTAGTGCCGACGACTTTCGTTGGTCGATGACGGAGCAAGAAGTACGCTGGCACGCTTGGTGTATCTCCATGAGGCGCGTGTTCACGCTGGGGTCACGCGAAAGCACCGAATATGAATATCTTCTGCATGACGACGTGGAAGGAATCCTAAATCTACGTCCTGGAGCCAAAAACGCTTCGTTTGACTGGCAGACGGCTGACGACTGTTTCGTAGGTTCCATCATGTTCGCGCAGAAGAGTGGCCAAATCGATCCCGCGTGGATTCGACGCGTGTGTCAGAGCGTGAAATTCTCAGCGTCTCGGATGCCCAAGCCGATACCGCAAGAGAAAGACAAGTTGCGTGCTCTATTGGAGATAGCAGAGTAGTCTGCCAGGCACGGACCATCAGTGACGTGAAATCCAATGCAGGGCTATGGACCAGGTTTTCACCATTGACTTTTGGGTGGGGGGGCCAGATTTGTGGCGCTGCGGGACGGACGCTTTCGGATTAAAACGTACGTCGTGCCCGCCTCTTGCCCGATTCGCCGTCATTAACAACGCTTACCCAACCAACGCGCGAGCGATTTATGCGGAGACAGAAAACGCAATTGCTGCCCAGAGTTAGACTGATGTGCAAGACCGCTCTGCTACTATTCACGCTTGGACTTCTAGGCTGTCGCATCGGTAGTTTTGGTGGTGATGTACGTTCCGCAGCAAGGAGAAATCAGTGTGAGACTAATCTGCGGACGCTTTACGATGCATTGGTAAGATACGTATCCCTGCATGGCGATGTGCCGCGCGGCAAGGACGGGAAAGCATCGATTGATCCCTTAGAGGACCCGAAAATTCAAAAGGAGATCGGCATCGAATCTTCAGTATTGAGGTGCCCCGCCGACAGCGATGCGGGGAAGCCATCCTACATGCTCAATCCCGCGTTGTCGGTTCGCGATCTGGGACGCGATTGCGCGACTATAGTCGCATGTGATCGCCTTCCAAATCATATCGGAGCACGCACGCACAACAGCGCCACAGTCGTGTTGATCGGCGACGGGACCACAGTGGTCATGGACCTGCCGACGAAAGAGCAAGAAGAGTGGCGTCGACTATTCTTGTCTGGGGACAAACGTGCGGGCAGCGTGTTTACGGCTCGCTAACGGGGGTCCTAACGGGGTCGGGGGTCCTAAAGGGGTCGGGAGTCTTTATCTTGACAGAAACGGGGGGAAAGGGTAGTTTCCGGTCATGCCACGACGATTGCGAGTCTCGACCGGAGGATATGCCTACCACGTGCTCAATCGCGGCGTGGGGCGGAAACGCATTTTCGCCAAACAGCGGGACTTCGAGGCGTTCGAGGAGGTGATCGCGCAGGCGAAAGCGCGGTTGCCCATGCGGGTTTTGGCATGGTGCGTGATGCCCAACCACTGGCATTTCGTGCTTTGGCCGCGCGGCGACGGCGATCTGTCGGAGTTCATGCGTTGGCTGACCGTCACCCACACGCAACGTTGGCACGCGGCGCATGGCACGTCGGGCACCGGTCCGCTGTACCAGGGGCGTTTCAAGTCGTTTCCGATTCAGGAAGACGACCATCTGCTGGACGGTGCTGCGCTACGTGGAGCGAAATCCGCTGCGCGCGAAGCTGGTCCGAAGAGGCGGATGCCTGGCGATGGTCGAGCCTTTGGCATCGCGGGCATGGCAACCCAGCTGGACTCGTGGACGACGGGCCGCTGGAACTGCCGCGTCGTTGGTTACCAGCACGTTCAGACGCCGCAGACCGAAGCCGAGTTGGAGGCGTTGCGGCGATCGGTGGTGCGCGGTTCTCCGTTTGGCGAGGCCTCGTGGCAGGAGCAGACGGCGAAGCGCCTGGGCCTGCAATCCACCTTACGTCCCCGTGGTCGGCCGTGGCCCAAAACCAACCAAAATAAAGACTCCCGACCCCCGTGAGAGCTCCCCTGAGAGCTCCAGAGAAATTAGGACTGCGGGGCACACGAATCCGTGAGCGAGAGAGTAGACGATGTGGTGGAGTATCCAGAAGAGGTTCGACTGCCTGAAACGGGAAATCGCCGAGATTCAATCACTGACAACACTAGATCGCATCCGGCAGGACATCGGTGAGGGTTATGCGCGCCAACTCGACCGCATGTCGGACGCGGAGGCCGTCGAGCACCTTCGATCTGTCGATGAATCGCGCGTCCTGGGAGCATACATTATTCTCAAAGAGAGGCTTGATCGCCCCACCCTGGCCGGAATCTGCCTTGATTACCTTTCGCGCCCTGGACACGATTACCGCCTCACGGGCGCGTTGGAGATCGGGTCGTGTCTCAAACAGACTGCCAATAGGGAAGTGTGCCGCACCCTCGCACACATCGTTCGTAACGCTCAGGAGGCGAGCGACATCCGGTTGGCAGCTTATACCAGCCTGGAGCTTATTGACTGGGGCAAGACGTGGTCTCTGTTTGGCACTCTGTTTGTGCTCTGTTTGGCAGTGCCTCAGAAGGCACCGATCCCGAGGGCGAATTGGAGCACGTTGATTGGGGTCTTGTGGATTCCTTTCTTTAACAGCCAGGTTGTCAACAGCCGCATCGGTCAAAATCGCAAAACGACTTTCGCCAGTCGATAGAGCAGCCGCTTGTGTCATTTGCGACGTACGGATAAAGTTCGCAAAATAACGACTCCCGCCCCTTAACTGTCTTAACTGTCCGGGAGCCCCCAGCCACGTCGGCCAACCTCGGCCCGCCCGGATGCTTGCGAGCCGGCCTACCTCATGATTTCCCGTTGATTTCGGGCCTTTCCTCCGCTTCTCTCCCTGGCCCACGAACCAACCTGGATATCTGTTCGTCCGTACAGTATAACGGTACGCGTGATACCAGCGTCTTCCTGCCAGCCGAGGTCGTCGCGGCATCCGTCGAAGTCCCTTGCGCCCGACAACTCCAGCATCGTACCGCCGCCAACTCACCCCACCCTGTCTTCCTTCGCGCCCTTGGCGGCTTCGCGGTGAAACTCTTTTCCCTTGTCGGTTCTTTGTGGTAAGAACCTATCCCAGAACTGCCACTGGAGCCCTGTGCGGCCCGAGAAGCGTGGCACCTCCCAAGGTTCTGGGATCGGCTCTAAGACTCTCGTGTCTCCAGCCATACGCTCCCTCCCGGCCCGTCGCGGCGTCCGTCGAAGTCCCTTGCGCCCCGACAACTCCAGCACCGTACCGCCGTCAACTCCCCCCACCCTGTCTTCCTTCGCGCCCTTGGGGCTTCGCGGTGATCCCTCAGCCGTTCCTTCCCTTCCTTCGCGCCCTTTGCGGCTTCGCGGTGAAGTTCCCTTGTCGGTACTACTTTGTGGTAAGACCCTCGCGCCTCCGCGCCTCTGCGTGCCCTCGCCTCTCTTCTATCTCCGCGTGCCCTCGCCCCCTAACTCCTAACTCCTAACTCCTAACTCCTAACTCCTAACTCCTAACTCCTAACTCCTAACTCCTTCCCCCCCTCCCCCCGAGCGCAAAACACAATGTGGCAAAAACCCACTTCCGTTGACCAACGCTCCAACGCACGTTACGACCAGATCGCCGCCCGCATCTCCGCCGCTCGCGACCTCTTTCGCCGCCAAGGCGCGATCGTAACCACCTGGCGCACCCGCGGCGCTGCGCAAGCTCGGACCGTACTTCCGCCTCGCCTATCGCGCCGACGGTCGCCAGCAATCGATCTACATCGGTGCCTGCACGAAGCTCGTCGCAAGAGTCCGCGCACTCCTGGCCGATCTCCAAGCCGTCATACGCCGCCACCGTGCCTACCGCATTACCCGCCGCGAACTCCGCACCGCACTGCGTCGCCGGAAAGCCGAGTGCGACGCCCAGTTGCGCGCCGACGGCTTCACCCCGCGCGGCTACGACCTCCGCGGCTTCCGCCGCTTGGCGTTTCTACTCAAAATGCAGGCCGCTGCCGCGCCGGTGGCCACCAGCCCGAATTCTCAAAAGGCGGTGGTCAGGCCGGGCAAGGGGATGGGATAGCGGCCCTGGGCGTCGGGCATCACCCGCGCTCTGCGCCCGCCAATGATCCTGGAGCGCTCCAGACGAACTGCTCGCGTCCGGAGCCTTGCAGACTCTGACGAAACGGTGACTGGCTCCCGGCGATTCCCGAGAGCCCCCTTGAATTTGCCTTGACCGAGGGTACCGGTCCCCCGTTTTATCAAAGTCTTTTGGACACCGCCTCATCCGGACGCACGCCATACTTGCGCTGCCCTGCGCGGCCCCACGGACAGCCTCCGAAGGTAAACACCATTTCCAGCGCTTGCAGCCACCGCGCCAGCCCATGCCCGCGGCGAGCGCGCGTGCAGATCGGGCACCGCGACTCGCAGAACTCGGGATCGAACCAGCCTCGCTCTTCGGGCACCTTGTCCATGGTCGGCACTCCCCCTGTTGCTGCAAGCCGATGGCCAGGCCGTCCCACGCATCCACCGTTCGCCGGCGGTTACTGCTTGCCGGCGGGCACGGATTCCGATTCGTCGTGGGCCAAATCGATCCGCGCTTTGGCAAACTTTTCCAGTCCCACCGCCAGCGGGGATTCCAGCCGCGGCTGTCTTCTCCAGCTGCCACGGCAGGCGCACGGTGAACGTGCTGCCCGTGCCCAGTTCGCTTTCCACCGAGACCTCGCCTTCCAGCAGCTTGCACAGTTCCTTGACGATCGACAGCCCCAGGCCGGTGCCGGAGTACTCGCGGGTCATGGCGTCGCCGCCGGGCATGGCGGTGCGGCCCTGGCGGAACTTCTCGAAGATCACCTGCTGGTCCTCCTCGGCGATGCCCACGCCCGGTGTCGATCACCCGCAGCACCAGCTCGCCCCGCTCGCTGCGGTGCGGCGGTCACGACGGATCCGGCCGCCCTCGGGCGTGAACTTGATCGCGTTGGAGAGCAGGTTGTTGAGGATCTGCTGCACCCGGGCCTGGTCCTGGACCATCGGCGGCAGGTCGGGCTGGATCTCGGTCTCCAGGTCGATGTTCTTCTTCTCGGTCAGCGGCCGGGCCATGTCGCACTGGGCGGCGATCACCTGCTCGATGCGAGAACTCGGTGAGCCGGATCTCCATCTTGCCGCTCTCGATCTTGGCCAGGTCGAGGATGTTGTTGATCATCTCCAGCAGCATGCGGCCCGACTTCTGGATGTTCTGCACGTAGCGCTTCTGCTTGTCGTCCAGCGAGTCGATCGAGCCGAGCACGTCGCTGAAGCCGAGGATGCTGTTGAGCGGCGTGCGCAGCTCGTGGCTCATCGTGGCCAGGAAGTCGCTCTTGATGCGGTTCATCTCGTAGAGCTGCATGTTGAGCTGGGCCAGCTCGTCGACCTTGCCGTCGAGGTCGGCGTTGACCTGGCGCAGTTCGTCCTGCACGGTCACCAGGTGGCGCAGCATGCGGTTGAAGGCCACGCCCAGCGACTCGAACTCGTCGCCGGTGTGGATGTCGGCCCGCAGGGCGATGTTGCCGTGGCTGATCGCGTCGCTCACGTCGCGGAGGTGCTTCAGCGGCCGGACGATGAGGTAGCGGATCGTCACGTAAAAGGCGATCATCGCCAGAAAGGCGGTGATGATCGCCACGGCCAACAGCGCGTTCCAGTACCAGCTGATCTGCGCCTGCACCGGGCCGTTGGGAATCGTCACGTGGACCACGCCCATCAGGTCGCCCTCGGCCCAGGGGCGGCCCCGCGGCCCGGCAAAACCGCCGATCGGATTGGGATTCGGATCGAAATCGATCGAGCGGACGTAGTCCTTGTGGCAGAGCCGAGCGCAGGTGGCGTTGGCGCGGATGGGCTGGTAGTAGTCGTAGCTGTCCGGACCGTAGCGCTCCTTGTATTCGATGCCCGTGGCGCCAGGCCGGGGAGGGCTGCTCGTGAACTGCTCGAGCACCTCGCGGCGCTCGAAGTCGTCCTCCGGACGGCGGCGGCGCTCGGTCTGCGGCAGATTGGGGTCGGGCGAGATGATCCACCAGTCGACTTCGCGCCCGCCGATCTTGGTGCCCGGCGCGCCTCCTTCGTGGGCTTGCCGGTCCAGATTCTTCCGCAACTGGCGGATCACTCCTACCCAATCCTGCTGCTCGTCCGGCTCCTGCAGATCGCCCTCGGTGAAACGGAGACGTTCCAGCCCCTCCCAGTGGGTGATGATCATGGCCTGCTTGGCCATCTCCCGCCCGGTCTCGGGGTTCTTCTCCGTAACCACCGTTTCCGTGACTTGCCAATACGAGAAGAAGCTGGCGCTGATCACCAGGAGCAAGAACGCCCCGAACAGGACCAGGCACTTCAGTTCCAGGCTGGTCTCGCCCAGGACGCGATGGATGGAACGAGGGGACATGGGGCCAAGCCACACCACAGAGTTATTCCACTGCCCTATTCTACGAAACCGCGGCAGCAGTCGCAAAGGGCAGAATCCCAGCGGCCGGGCACCAGCTCGGGCCGGAAATCGGGCCCGGGCGAGCGAGACCGCGCGGCCCCCGAAGGCGTAGAACCTATCCCGGAACCGGCACCGCAGTCCTCCGCGGCCGGAGAATCGCAGCACTGCCAATGGTTCTGGGATCGGCTCTTAAAACCTATCCCGGAACCGCCACGGAAGTCCTCCGCGGCCTGAGAATCGCAGCACTGCCAATGGTTCTGGGATCGGCTCTTAAAGCATGTCCAGCGGATCGACGTCGACGATCCACTGCACGTCTTCCGGCGGCTTGAGGTTCGGCGGTCGCCTCGAGCACCGCCTCGCGGAGCTTGCTCGCCGTCGGGCCCTTGCACCTGGATCTGAAAGCGGTACTTGCCCCGCAGCTTGGCGAACGGCGCCGGGGCGGGGCCGAGCACGCGCGGCGTGGGCTCTTGCGGCTTCCAGGGCGGCGGTCAAGCGCTCGGCCAGGTGCTCGGCGAACTGCCGCGCGATCTCCTCTTCCGGGCCGCGGATCACCAGCCGCATCATGCGGCGCGAAGGGCGGATAGGAGAGCATCTGCCGCATCGGCAGTTCGCCGGCGGCGAAGGCCGCGTAGTCGTGGCGGACGGCGGCCAGGATCGCCGGATGGTCGGGGTTGAAGGTCTGCACCAGCACGCGGCCGCCCTTGGTCGCCGCGGCCCGTGCGGCCGGCCACCTGCGTGACGAGGTGAAACGTCCGCTCGCCGCGCGGAAGTCGGGCAGGTGCAGGGCCGTGTCGGCGTTGATCACGCCGACCAGCGTCACGTTGGGAAAATCGAGCCCCTTGGCGATCATCTGCGTGCCCAGCAGGATCCGCACCTCGCCCGCGCGGAACGCGGCCAGCGCCCGCTCGTGGCTGCCGCGGCCGCTGCATGCTGTCGGTGTCCATCCGCAGGCAGGCGTACGTCGGGAAACCGCGCGCGGACTTCCGCCTCCAGCCGCTGCGTGCCCAGGCCGCTGTAGCGGATGCCCGCGAAGCTGGCACTCCGGGCACGCGTCGGGCGCGGGCACCTGGTAGTCGCAGTAGTGGCACAGCGCGATTTCCTCGCGTGCGGTGGTGCGTCAGCGCGATGTCGCAGTGCGGGCACTTGACCACGTGGCCGCAGGCCGGGCACTGGATGTGCGTCGAGAAACCCGCGGCGGTTCAGGAGCAGAATCACCTGGCCGCCGTCGTCCAGCGCCTCGCGCATCGCCGTGTGCAGCTGCCGGCTGATCGCCCCGCGCGAGCGCCGGCGCGTGCATCTCGCTCGCGCAGATCGATCGTGCCCACGCCCGGCAAGCGGCCGGTCGAGCACGCGCCGCGGCATCTCGACCAGTCGGATACTCGCCCGTCTGCGCCCGGTGCCAGCTCTCCAGCGACGGCGTCGCCGAGCCGAGCACCAGCGGCACGCCCTTCGGCCTTCGCCCGCGCGATGGCCACGTCGCGGGCGTGGTAGCGCGGGGCGATCTCCTGCTTGAACGTCGTCTCGTGCTCTTCGTCGAGCACGATCAGGCCCAGGTGCGGCGTGGGGGCGAAGATCGCGCTGCGGGCGCCGACGACCACCTGCACCTGCCCGTCGGCGATCCGCTGCCACTGCCAGTGCCGCTCGGCGTCGCTCAGATGGCTGTGCAGCACGGCCACGCGGTCGAACCGCGCAGCGGAACCGCTCCAGCGTCTGCGGCGTGAGGCTGATTTCCGGCACGAGCACGATCGCCTGCCGGCCGAAACGCGACCACCTCCTCGATCGCCTGAATGTAGACTTCCGTCTTGCCGCTGCCGGTGACGCCGTGGATCAGGATCGTTTGGTGTTCCCGCGAAGCGAGCGCGCCGCGGATCGCCTCCAGGGCGCGCTGCTGGTCCGGGTTCAGATGCAGCCCTTTCTGGCGCGTTACGGCCGGTTCGGGTTCGCGCCGCCGCGGTTCGCGCTCGGAGCCGATCGTCAACCACCCCTTCGTGCGCAGCGCCGCAATCGGAGCATGGGAACAGTGCGCCAGGCGCATCAGGTCGGCCAGCGCAATCGGCCGGCCCGCTTCGGCGAGCACGCGAATGACGTGGGCCTGAGTCTTGGGAAGATCGAGTTGGGCCAGCCGCGAGGCCACGTCCGGGGCAAGGCTGGCGACCGACGTCTTGCGCGTGCCCGCCTGGCCGCGCACTCCGGCGGGCACGACGGCTTCCAGTACCTGCCCCCAAGGGCAGAGATAGTACGCCGCGATCCAGGCGGTGAGCCGCAACATGGCCGGGCTGAGGAGGCTGCGACGGTCCACGACCGCCTCAACCGGCTTGAGGGGCGCCCGCCGGAGGGCTGCATTTCGACGCGGACGCAGTACCCGATGACCGCGCGGTTTCCCCTGCCCAGCGGCACGCGCAGCCGGCGTCCCGGCTCGACCTGCTCCACCAGAGGGTCGGGAACCTGGTAGTCGAATTCGCCCGGCGGCCCTTCGGCAAATACCACGGTTGCCGCCCGAATCTCGGCCTGGTCGTCGAGCTGCCAGGGGGCGTCGTCGAACAGGCCTCGTTGTTGGGACATGCCGCTGCCGTGCGTTGGGGGGAATGAGCGAGGCCATTCTCAATTTCCCTGGCCCCGGTTACCATTACCGCAATATCTCACCCTCGGCCGAAGCACGCAAGAAGGTACCGTTGATGCGGTTGGGACTGTTTGGCGGATCGTTCGACCCGGTTCATTTCGGACATCTGCTTCTGGCAGAGTGCTGCCGCGAGCAGTGCCGCTTGGATCGCGTGGACTTTCTGCCCGCGCGCGTACCGCCGCACAAGCAGACGTGTGCGCGGACTCCCGCCGAGCATCGCGTCGAGATGCTCGAGCTGGCGATCGCCGGGCACGAGCAGTTCGCCGTCAACCGCTACGAGATCGACCGCGGCGGCGTGAGCTACACCGTCCAGACGCTGCGGCACTACCGCGCGGAGGAGCCCGAGGCCGAATTGTTCTTCCTGCTGGGAACGGACATGCTCCACGACCTGCCCCAGTGGCGCGAGGCGGACCAGGTCTGTCAATTGGCAACGCTCGTGGTCGCGCGCCGCGCTGGTGAGCCCGAGCCCGATTTCGACTGCCTCCGCGGTATCGCCGCCGAGGAGCGGATCGAGATCTGCCGCCGCCATCAGGTCGACATGCCTCCGGTGGGCATCAGCGCTACCGACTTGCGCTTGCGCGTCGGCTCGGGCTTGAGCATTCGCTTTCGCACTCCTCGGGCCGTGGAACGGTATATTCAGACGCACGGGCTCTATCGCGAGGCGTAGAACCGATCCCAGAACTACCGCTGCGGCTCTGCGCGGCCGGAGAAGCGTGGCACCTCCAAAGATTCTGGCGGCTCTTATTGATGCCGTTGTTGATCGTGGAACGGTTCCAAGCTTTCCGTGCCGGGAAACCGGGCTTCCGATGGTCGCCCTCGTTCCATAAGCAATGCATGACTCAATAGTGCTCTCGCGGCACGAAGCGTCGATCTGTGACGGTTGCCAGTGCTTCTCCAGAGGCCCTGTGCTCGGGGGCTCCCCCGCGACCAAAGTGGTCGGAGGCAATACCATGGAAAGCGCACCGGCATGGGGCGATTTCCGGCCTATAATTGTGCAAACGCGCG
Source organism: Pirellulales bacterium (assembly GCA_963736495.1). Lineage (GTDB taxonomy): Bacteria > Planctomycetota > Planctomycetia > Pirellulales > Thermoguttaceae > CAVTPL01. Next base: position 1,618,837 of record CAVTPL010000007.1, read on the forward strand.
CGAAGCACCGATGATGACGTCTATGCCACCCACCCTCGCCCTTCAACTCGCCGAAGACCTGTTGCTGGTCGTCGTGGCCGGCCTCGTGTCCGGGGCCATATGCAAGCGACTGGGGATCTCGCTAGTCGTGGGATATCTGGTGGTGGGAGCGGCGATCGGAGTCGGGGGACTCGGCCTGTTTTCGGAAGAAAGCCACGCCCTGGGCCGGATGGCAGACGTCGGGGCGATGCTGCTGTTGTTCTCGATCGGAATCGAATTCTCGCTGGAGGATTTGGCCCGCTTGGGGCGTGCGTTTCTGCTCGGGGGCACCGTGCAAATGACCCTCGTGGCCCTTCCGGCCGCCGGAGTGGCCGTTCTGGCGGGCATCGCCTGGCCTGCGGCGGTGCTGATCGGCGCTGCGGCGGCGTTGAGTTCGACCGTGCTGGTCTACAAGGCCTTGGAGGAATGGGGGCACGCGTCCGCACCGCACGGCCGACGCGCGATCGGCGTGCTGTTGTTCCAGGACGTGGCTGCGGTGCCGTTGATGCTTTTTGTGCCGCTCTTGGCCGGGGCCCCGGAGACGGCAGGGCGGAATTGGGGCCTTCTGGTGCTCCATACCGTGCTGTTTGTGTCCCTCGTGCCCATCTTCCGCGCGGCCGTTGCCCGCTGGATTGCCCCGTATCTGGCCGGCCTGCGGAGCATCGAGCTGTTGGTGCTTTTCACCTTGGGCTTGCTGGCGGCGGCGGCACTGGGGGCCTACGCGATCGGATTGCCGCCCGCACTGGGCGCTTTCGCCGCCGGTCTGATCCTCAACGGCAACCGGTTAAGCGCGCAGATCGAGGCGGTGGTGCTCCCCTTCCGCGAAACGTTTGCCGCCGTGTTTTTCGTCAGCCTGGGGTCGATGATGCGCTTCGACACGGTGGCAAGTCAGCCGCTCCTGTCGCTGGCCATGCTTGCTGCCATGCTGGCGCTCAAAACGGCTGCCGCGGCCATTGCGCTGCGTTTGACCGGCCTGGAATGGCGCGCGGCCGCGGGCATGGGGCTCGGATTGGCACAACTTGGCGAGTTTTCCTTCCTCTTGCTTTCCGAAGGGCAACGTGCGGGGGTGATTTCCGCGGCGCAGTACGACGCCATGCTCTTCATCGCCCTGGGCACCTTGGTCGCGACCCCGCAATTGTTGAAGACCGGTCTGCGTTGGTCGTCCGGGGAACCGGCGGCCCCGGAGCCCGAGCCGCAAGGTTTACTGGCCCGGCAAAGCGAATTCGGCAGGGCGCTGGTGATTGGGTTGGGCCCAATCGGCGCTCAGGTCACTTCGCGCCTCGAGATTGCCGGCATGGACGTCTGCCTGCTCGATCTCAGCCCGGTCAATCTTCATCCCTTCGCGCAGCAGGGATTCCGCACCCTTCCCGGCGATGCCACCGATCCGGATCTCCTCCATCGGGCCCAGGCCGAGCGATGCCGCATCGCCGTCGTCACCGTGCCCGACGACGCGGCGGCGATCCAGATCGTTTCCGCGTTGCGAGGTCTGAACTCGGAGTGCACGATCGTGGTGCGCTGCCGCTACCGCGTCAACATGGCGCACGTGCGCCGCGCGGGTGCAAACGCCGTCGTGAACGAGGAGTCCCTGGTTTCCGAATCGCTTCTGCAGCTCTTGGATCCGGTGGCGGGGCGCAGCGCAAAGCGACTCGCAGGATCGCTTGCCCTTGGATCATCCCGGCGCCGTTCCCCACGCAAGTCCCGATCGCAGAACCTCGACGGAACGGCCGTGAACGCCGGAGCCGTTCGGATCGAGTAGCACCGAGCCACCCCGGCCCGCCGGGATTCTGACGCGCCGGCGGCCAGGGGGTGGATGTGCGAGCCGCGGCAACGCCGCGGCCGAGATAGTCTACGCCTTCTTCTTCTGTTCGGCCTTGTCGAAAGCGGCGTCAAAGGCCAGCCGGCTCGGCTCAAAGTCGATCCGCTTGACGAATTGGCAGGCCTCTTTCGCGCCGTGGTCGCGGTCCATTCCGCTATCTTCCCACTCCACCGAAAGCGGTCCCTGATAGCCGGCGTCGTTCAAGGCGCGGATGATTTCCTCGAAGTTCACTCCGCCCCGGCCCAGCGAGCGGAAGTCCCATCCGCGGCGAGCATCGCCAAAGTTCAAATGACTGGCCAGAATGCCCGTGCGCGCCGTCGAGCTTCACGATTGCGTCCTTCATGTGCACGTGGTAAATGCGGTCGGGGAAGCGGCGGATAAACTCGACCGGATCGACCCCTTGCCAGATGAGGTGACTGGGATCGAAGTTGAACCCGAACTCCTCGCGGTAGTTGAGCGCTTCCAAGGCGCCGCTCGGCCGTGTAGAGGTCAAAGGCGATCTCGGTCGGATGGACCTCCAAGGCAAACTTGACGCCGCACTCACCGAACACGTCGAGGATCGGATTGAATCGCTCGGCCAGCAACTTGAAGCCGTCGTCGATCATCTTCGGCGAAACGGGCGGGAAGGAATAGATCAGGTGCCAGATGCTCGAACCGGTGAAACCGTTGACGATGCTGACTCCCAGCTTCTGCGCGGCGCGAGCCGTGTTTTTCAGCTCTTCGGATGCGCGCTGGTTGACGCCGGCCGGATTGCCGTCGCCCCAAACATAGGGAGGCAGGATGGCCTTGTGACGCTCGTCGATGATGTCGAGCACCGCTTGTCCCACGAGATGATTGCTGATGGCAAACACCTGCAGGCCATGCTTCTCCAGCAGCTTGCGTTTCTTCTCGCAGTAGTCCGGCTCCTTCAGGGCGCGTTGGACCTCGAAGTGGTCACCCCAGCAGGCCAACTCCAGACCGTCGTAGCCGAAGCCACTGAACTTCGCGGCCAGGGTCTCCAGCGTCAGGTCGGCCCACTGGCCGGTAAACATGGTCACCATTCGCGCCATAGCGAGATTCCTCCTGCGAGCTGCGTGGACTTAAGTTCGTGCGATGGGCCCAACGGCCCAGTGCCCTGATTATTGCTGGGCTGCCCGCGGCGAAAGGCGACCAAGGACCGAGCCCATGGCCCGGCGGTCCCTCGGTCGCTTGGGCCGCCACGGACGGCCTCGGTATCCAAACAACAATTGTGGTCTATTGTGCCTCGACCTCGTCCGATCTGCAATGGCCGGCCGGAGGGGGTGAAGAAGCGCCGGCGAGGCACCCATCAGGTCGCGCCCGCACGTTTTGCCCCGCCTGCCGCGTCGCGTCCACCGCGGAACATGCCTGTGGTGCCGATCAACGGTCAACACGGCAAAGAGGCCGAGCCGGATCGGGCCCGTGAAACCGCGATTGCATTTCCGCGGCCAAGTTCTGGGCCACGGCGCGACCCCGGCGCGAGCGGCCGCGCAAGACCCGCCAAGGCCGGCTAACCTCTATTGCTCAGGGAACTTGCGGCGCGTACGCTGGTTCATCCCTCCGTGCCGCGTCGGGCATAAGGAAGCCAAGCCGTGGGCCGAGTGCGATTTCTACTTGCCGTCTGCCTGGCCACGTTCCATCCGGCGGTCTTCGCTGCGGCACCGGCAAGCTCGCCGGTGGCCCTTCGCGTCGAAGGTGGCCGATTCCTGGCAACGGGCGCGGACGGTGCAGTCCGTCCGGGCAGGCTTTTTGTCGCGGAAGCCGAAACCTTCAACCTTCTGCCGCGCGACGAGGGGGCAATCGCGCTGCGGGCCCCCAACGGCCGATGGCTCACCGCCGGAGGGCAGGCCAGAGGCCAGGAAAGAGGGCAGGAAGGACGAAAGCTCTACGCCACCAGCACCCAGAGCGAACCGGGGCGGCGAGAAACTTTTCGCGTGGTGCGCGTCGAAGAGAATCGTTGCGGCCTGCAAATGGAGGGGACCAAACGGTGGATCCATTTTTCGGGCCCCGATCCCAAAGCTCGGGGGGCAGCCTCTGCCGACACGCCTCTGCCCGCCGAAACCGTCGAGATCTTTCACGTGGCCGCAGTGCCCGAGTCGATCCGCTCGTGCCTGGCATCGCTCGTCCAGACGCTGGCCAGCGAAGAATTGGCAGACCGCCCGTACGATCGGGTGCGGACGCGGAAGCGGGAGCAGTATTGGGATCTCCCTGCACCCCAACGTGGCGATCTGCTGCGGACCACGAAGCGTCGCGTGCTGAGCGTGACCGAGGAGTACCACCTTCAGGCGCAACTCGACGGGCCGATGTCCCTCGAAGTCGTGCGATTGAGCGTCCTCAAGGGTTATTCGGAACCCGGCGCCCGGCGGATCTTGTTCGTCCTCCGCGCACGCCTGCCGATTCGGGGGCACGTGAGCTATCGGGTTCCCGATCTGCTTAGCGCCTCGACCGGCTTTCGGACCAAGGTGCGGTTGGAGGTCGTGGGCGAGTTGAAAGTGCGCAAGGCGGCCGATCAACTTGCCCTCAACACGCCCGAAGTCCTCGACATGGAGGTGGAACTCAACGGCTTGGACCTGTCGAACGACGTGCTCCAGACGTTCCGCGGGCCGATCGAGGATTTGGCGAACGACGAACTGAGCGACAACAAGCAGCGCATTCGACAGCGTGCCAACAAGGCCCTGGGCAAGGCCTTTGCTGCCCGGCAGTTGCAGCATCCGCTGTTGCGCCTGCTATCGTTCCCTTGAGTAAACAACCGGGGCGTCCGGTGCCGCGCTGGCGCAGAATTGTTCTCGGGGAACGATGGACGGCAGCGTTCAACCGGTCCGGCCGGAGCCGAACCGACGCACCAGCGCCGCGTTGTCGGCCGCTTGATCGGCGAACTTGTCGTACAAGCCGACGATCACGCCGTCGATGGGCTTGACGGCGCGGAAGGTTTCGCGGAAGGCCTTTTCCACCCAGTCGCGGCGTTCGGAGAGGCGGCCGGCGGCCAGAATCTTGAACGCCAGGCAGTGACGTTTGGTGGCCTGGATGGCCTGGTACATGCGGGGTGGATCTTCCTGCAAATACACCTCCCGCACGGGAATGGGGACGTGGCCCAGAAGCTTCTTCAGCTCTTCTTCGGTGCGGTGGCGCTCGTAGACGCACGTCATGTAGTAGTCGAGATCCCAGCCGGCGGACTCGATCGCGTCGACGACGGCGGGCATGTGCGTGGAGACTCCGACCATCATTCCGCTCTCGCGCACGCGCTTGAGGAAGTCCTGGAGCTGGCCGAGCTTACCCGACTTGAAGAGCTGATCGGTCACCTCGCCGTGGTGTGCGACGCCGATGCACTTCGCCTCGGCGAGCTTGGCCAGCGCGGCGGTGTCGGACTCGATGGAGAGAAAGTGCATGTGCCCTCCCTCGTCGAGGAAGCGGCGATGGAGGTCGAGGTTGCGACTACCCGACTGCCAGGCATTGACGCCCGCCTCCTGGCAGCGGCGGAGGGTCTTGAGGATCTGGTCGGGCGTGTAGTAGGCGCGCATCTCCTGGTTGACGAACACCGAAAGGTGCGAGCCGGCATTGAAGGGGTTCGATCCGCACACGAGGCGGGAGAGCGAATACTTGCCGAAGGGGATCATCGGCATGCCGCTGGACGCGACGGCCCCAGCCGCGGCCTGCGCAGCCGCCAAGGCGATCGGCAGCGCGCCGGCGTGCTTGAGGAATTCGCGACGGCCCTTAAGCCGCCGACGCGGAGCATTTGCCGAGGAATCGAACGTGTCCATACCGGCTCCCTTTCTCCAAGAAATACGCGGAACTCTGCAACGCCAAACCCAGTGTAATCCGAATTCAACGCGGAGGTCAAGAAAAGCCGCCGCGGCCAGCCCGCACGAAACGGGGGTGCGACCGGTGCTCCTGGCACTCAGAGCAATCGCCCGCCACAATAGGATCGATAGGCTCGTCTGAAAAGTCCGTCGACCACGGGAATGAGGAATTCACGTTTATGGAATGCAATAAAGCGAAAAATGCCTCGGGATGCAACTGCACCTACGAGCCCTGTCCGCGCAAGGGCGGCATGCTGCGAGTGCGTGAGCTACCACCTGCGTGCCAGACAACTGCCGGCGTGCTTCTTCCCGGCCAAGGCCGAGGCGACCTACGACCGATCCTTTGCGCACTTCGCACGCCTGGTAACCGACGGAAAGATCTAAGAGCCGATGCAGCGCCCACGGATTGTGCAACGATTCCGAGGCCGTGGGACACCGTCACGGCAGTTCCGGGAAGGTCTCTTACGGCCGATGCAGCGCCCACGGATTGTGCAACGATTCCGAGGCCGTGGGATGCCAGGGAGCTAGGAAGCGCTGGAAGGGCCGCGGCCGGAGAGTTGGCGTGGCGTGCCGCCATCGCGGCGCCCGAGGCTCTCCAAATTCCCGTTGCGGAATGCCGTCGCCATGGCCATAGGCACGTCCGCCTCGGCGAGAACCACTTGCGCGATTCCGCGCCACTTCGGCCTTCATTTCCTGCTCGCGCACGGTAGCCATCGCGCGGCGCTCTTCGGCCTTGGCGCGCGCAACGCGAGTGTCGGCCTCGGCCTGGTCGGCGCGCAATTGCGCACCGATGTTCTCACCCACGTCGATGTCGGCGATGTCGATCGAGACGATTTCGAAGGCGGTCTGCGCGTCGAGGCCGCGCTCAAGCACGGCCTTGGAGATCTTGTCAGGATTCTCCATCACTTCCAGATGAGCTCCGGCGGAGCCAATCGAGGTGATGATTCCCTCGCCGACGCGCGCGATGATCGTTTCCTCGGTGGCTCCGCCGATCAGCCGCCGCAGGTTGGTGCGCACCGTGACGCGTGCGCGGACGCGGAGCTCGACGCCGTTCTTGGCGATCGCGCTCAACGCCGTTTTGTGGCTCTTATTGGGATCGGGGCAGTCGATGACCTTCGGATTGACGCTGGTCTGGACGGCTTCGAGCACGTTGCGTCCGGCAAGGTCGATGGCCGCTGCCTGGTCGAAATTCAGATCCAAGTCGGCGCGGTGCGCGGCGATCAGCGCGCGAATCACGTTGGGTACGTTGCCGCCCGCGAGGTAGTGGGCCTCCAGCCGCCGCGTGGTAATGCCCATCTGCGGATCGGCTCCGATACCCGCCTGCATCGACATGATTTTGGCCTGCACGATCAAGCGGGCCGGTACCTGGCGGAAGCTCATCCCAATCAGGTCCCAGATCGTCACGTGTGCCCGCGACATGTAGGCCTGAAGCCAGAGATTGCCGTAGATCAACACGACGATCGCGAAGACCCCGGCAAACACGACGGCAAGCACGATCATTGCCACGAAAAGCAGAATCGTGCCGGGGGCCTGGCCCAACAGAATCGGTAGGGTTGGAGACATGGAATTCTCCTAGCGCGGGTTGCGTCCATTTCCAGCGTGTCTCCCAGCATAACGGATTCCGACGACAGGGGATAGCTCCGCCGAGCAGCCCCCGGGGGGTTCCTTCGCCGACCGAGGCTCCTGATTCTTACGCGGATGTCTGCTATCCTTTAGAGGACCCGGCCCTGCTATCCGGCTCCGGGGAGAGGGAAGCCTGCGCGGTCCCCCCTGGGGATGCGGAAGCTGGAAAAAGGGCTGGACCGTGGAGAACGGCTTGGGCCTCCGTGCGCCGCGGTAGTCTTGAGGCCTGCGTTGCTCACGAGCGCCCGGCGGCTAGGGGAACTCCGGATTCCAGCCGGATCGGTTCTGAGAATCCCAAACAATCAACCATGCCCCGACCGGCAACCATGACCCGACCGGAACTGGTCCAACTCGAACTGCTGGCAGACGTCGACGCGGTGACCAATGCCCTGCGCCGCTGGACCGATTCGTCCCCGGCTTGGCAGCCGGCACGGCCGGTCGAGGCGTTGGTGCGGCGCCTACTGGAGCGGATCGGCTGGCTTCGAGTGCGGCTCGAATCGCCGCTGATCGTGGCCACGCTGGGGGGTACTGGGGTCGGCAAGAGTGCGCTGGTCAATGCCCTTGCCGGGGACGACGTGGTGGAAGTCGGCCGCGCGCAGGCCCACGACGCGGCAGCCGGTGCTCATCTGCCGGTCGGGCCTGGAGCCGCATTCGCTGGGGATCGATCCCGAGAGCGTGCGCGTGGTGCAGCGGGATCTGCCGAACCTGGCCAACCTGGTGCTGATCGATTGCCCGGATCCCGATACGTCCGAGGCGGGCGAGGCCGAGGCGGGCAACCTGGCCCGGCTGCGCCGGATTCTGCCTCGCTGCGACGTGCTGCTGGTGGTCGCAACGCAGCAGAAGTATCGCAGCGCTCGCGTTGCCGAGGAATTGACTTCGGCCGCGTCCGGGGCGCAGTTGGTGTTCGTCGAAAGCCATGCCGACACGGACCAGGACATCCGCGAGGACTGGCGGCGCGTGCTCGAGGGGCAGTACGCGCCGGGTCGGATCTTCTTCGTAGACGCACTTGCCGCGCTGCGCGATGCGCAAGAGGGTCTGGAGCCGCGCGGGGAATTCGCCGCGCTGGTGGATCTTCTCACGCGGCAGCTTGCCGGGGCGGCGGCCGCGCGCCTGCGCCGCGCCAATCTGCTCGACCTGGCCGACGAGACCCTTGCCACATGCAGTCAGCGATTGGGGGAAGGGGCCGAGGCGGTGGAACGTCTCCAGGAGGCGATCGAGGAACATCGCCTACGCCTGGCCGGCCAACTTTCCGCCCAGATGCGGGGCGAACTGCTGGCCAGTCGGCGGCCGTGGGAGAATCGGCTTCTGGGCCAGGTGGCGGCGCGGTGGGGATTCAGCCCGTTTGCACTCGTGCTTCGCGCGTACCAGGGGCTCGGGGGACTGGTGTCCGGGGCATTGTTGTTGCGCGCACGCACTCCGGCCCAGGTCGCCTTGTGGGGCGCGATGGAAGGGGCAAGGACCTGGCAGAAACACCGGCAAAACCGCCAGACCGCGGCGGCTTCGGCGCGACTGTCCGCCGCAACCTGGGAAACGGCCGAACTGCACGGCTCGGCGCTGGTGATGGAAGGCTTTGCCGCCGAAGCCGGCTTGGAGCGTCAAGCCGCGCGGCCGGAAAACATTGCCAGCGAAGCCGCCGAAGCCGCCCAGGCGTTCGTGACGCGCGTCGGCACGGAGATCGAAGGGCTCTTGGCGCGATTGGCCCAGCGTCATACCGGATGGTTCACGCGCTGGCGCTACGAGCTTCTCCTCTTGGTGATGCTTGCCGTTCTCTTGGCCCGGCCGGCGAAAAATTTCTTCTACGATTCCTGGCTGGCCGCCGAGCCGGCGCCCCTGCTGGGGCTGAGCTTCTACGTGCTTTCGGCCTTCTGGTTCACGGTCTGGTGCGTGGTGCTTCTGTGGAGTTTCACTTCGCGGCTGCGGCGGGGGCTGCGGCGGGAAATCGACCGGTTGGCCGAGGGATGGAACCGTCCCGGCGCAGTGGACGGGGTTTTCTCCGCCTTGGAGCGGCAATGCGCGGAGGTGGCGGCCTTCCGGCACGAGCTCGAGCGGTTGCGCGAGCACCTGGCCGGCCTTCGCCGCCGCCTGGCCTCTCCCGAGGAGCCGCTCGGACACCGCCGCCCTTAGCCGGTGCCGGGCCGGCTTCCGCCACGCCTTGCCCGGCGCATTGTCGCGCGGGAGACTTCCCCTCGATCCATGGATTGAGTCCTGCACGGCTCGTAGAACAAGGGCGATCAACGCGCAGCCCGGTTTCCTCGAACAGAAAACCTCAAACGGTTCTATAATCAACCGCGGCATCGACAGTTCACCGAGAAAGGCCCCCCCTTGCACGAACACTTCATGAGACTTGCCTTGGAGGAGGCAGCCGCGGCGATGGAGGAGGGTGAGGTTCCTATCGGCGCGGTGATCGTCCACGACGGCCAGGTGATTGCCCGGGCGCATAACCAGCGCGAGCAGCTTCGCGATCCCACCGCGCACGCGGAGATGATCGCCATCACCCAGGCCGCCGAGTCGCTTCATTCCTGGCGATTGGACGGTTGCACGCTCTATGTCACCCTGGAGCCGTGCCCGATGTGCGCCGGCGCCATCGTGCAGGCGCGGATTCCCGATGTGGTTTTCGGGGCGGTCGATCCGAAGGCCGGTGCGATCTGCACGCTCTACCGCTTGCTGGAGGACGCCCGGCTGAATCATCGCTGCCAGGTTGTGGCCCAGGTGCTCGCCGAGCCGTGTGGGGCCGTGCTGACGCAGTTCTTCCAGAAGCAGCGGCAATTGGGCAAGAAATAGGCACGCGGGGGTGGAGTGGACCGTCGTGCCCCCAACGGCCCACCGCGGCGCGCTTGACACACGCGCAATCGGCGTCGGATAATCGGGGGCGATCCACGCCTTCCTTCCTCCTCCGGAGCCCCGCCATGAGCCGCATCAGCCGTCGCGCGTTTCTCGATCGTTCGTCCACTGCCGGCTTGGGAGTGGCCGCCGGGTTGACCATTCTCGCCGATCCGCGCTCGGTGCACGCGGCGCCGGCCAACGAGAAGGTCGTGTTGGCCCAGGTGGGTTGCGGCGGCCGGGGCACCGCGCTGTCCGGCGGTTTCCTCGAGCGCGGCGACTGCGTCTACGCCTTCGCCTGCGACCCCTATATCAACCGGGCCGAGGCGCTGGCGAAGACCCTGGGCGCCAAACCGCTTCAAGACTTCCGCAAGGCGCTGGACGACAAGACGGTGGACGCGGTGATCGTGGCCACGCCCGATCACTGGCACGCCCTCGCCACGGTCTGGGCCTGCCAGGCGGACAAGGACGTGTACGTCGAGAAGCCGGCCACCCATAGCTGCTGGGAAGGGCGGAAGATGGTCGAAGCCGCACGGAAGTACAAACGTGTGGTGCAGGTGGGTACGCAGAATCGCAGCGCGGCGTATACCATGGAGGCCAAGCAGTACCTCGCCTCGGGCAAACTCGGCAAGATCCACTTGTGCCGCGTGTTCAACCAGAAGGATTGGGGAAACTTTCCTCAGAAGACCCGACAGCGATCCGCCCCAAGGCCTCGACTGGGACCTTTGGAACGGCCCGGCGCCGGCGGCAAAGTACAATCCCACCCTCCACCAGGGATGGCACCACCTCTGGCGCTACTCGGGCGGTGATATCGCCAACGACGCCAGCCATCAGACTCGACCTCGCGCGGTGGCTAATGGGCGTTGAATACCCCAAGTCGGTCTACTGCACGGGCGGCCGGTTCAACAGCACGGGCGCGGCCGAATCGCCCGACACGCAGGTGGCGGTCTACGACTTCGACCACCTGGTGATGACCTTCGAACTGACGCTCTACACGCCCTACATGCTCAAGATTTCGCCCCAGATCCGCGAATCGCTTACGGAGTATCCCTACTGGCCGCAATGCGCCACGCGGATCGAGATCTACGGCGATCAAGGGGGTGATGTACGTCGGCCGGCACGGCGGCGGCTGGCAGGTCTTCGACCGCCCCAAACGCGAACAACCCGTGGTTAAGGCCCAGGGAAACGGCAAGTTCCCCGATCCGGAGCACAAGGAGAACTTTGTGCAGTGCCTGCGCTCGCGGGAATTGCCCAATGCGGACATCGAGAAGGGGCACCGCAGCGCCCTCTTGACCCACTATGCCAACATCAGCTACCGCCTGGGGGCACGAAGATCGTCATCGACCCGAAGCCACCGAGCAGATCGTGGGCAACGCGGAGGCGATGAAGCTCTTCAAACGCGAATACCGTGCGCCGTATGTGATTCCAGAGCAGATTCGCTGAGGTTCAGGAAGACGACGGCCTGGCCGACCCGCGGTTCGCCTGGCAAAGCGGGCTCCCGTGGGTCGACCTTGTTGCGCTGCTTCTCTAAGGTTCAATAGGCAGGGAAAAACTCCAAGAGCGTCGGCGTCTTGCTCCTCGCCCTGGGGCGGCGACGCGCAACGCCAACACCCGAGCGCAACGCATGGTCATCACCGTCATCACTACGAGTTGCCCTTGCGGCTGGACCTTCGAGGTTCCTGCCGCTCGCATCGGGCAGGAGACCATGTGTGCGGGCTGCGGTCGCTACCTGGTGATCCAAGGGGGGAGGTCGTTGGAGGCGATGCCCGACCGGATCCGCGCCAGCGTGATCCACGCCCCTTTCCTCTCGGAGAACATCGACGAGGGAAAGTGCCCGTTCTGCCGGGGCGAGATCGAGCCGGGCTCGCTCAAGTGCCGCCACTGCGGCGAGTGGCTCCACCCGGACCTGCGCAAGGCCCACCGACCGCCGAAGTGGCATCCCGGCGCGGCGGCGGCCATGAGTCTCTTGCCTGGGTTGGGACAGATCTACAAAGGCAAGCTTGCCCTGGGCCTTCTCTGGCTCCTGTTGACGCTGTTGGGCTACGTCGCCTTCATCGTGCCGGGGTTGATCCTTCACGCATTGTGCATCTTTAACGCCTATCACGCGGGGGATCCGCGCGCATGAGGCGGCGGCCCCCTGAACGATCACGATCCTCGGCTGCAAAGCCGATCCGTTCAACCGAGAAGGCGGCGGTAGAGGTCGGCATAGCGCACGGTCATGGTTTCGACGCTGAAATGCTCGAGGATCCGCTGCCGCCCGGCCTCTCCCATGCGTCGTCCGAGCGCAGGGTCGTTGAAGATCTCCTGCGTGTGTTTGGCCAGTCCGGTCCCGGTGTCGCGGTTGACGCAAGTGGCGTGGGGTGAGCGGTTGGCAGGAGGAACGAGAAAGCCGGTCGTTCCGTGGACCACCAGGTCGCGCGTCCCCGGAATGTCGGTGGCGACCACGGGCACTCCGGCCGCCATGGCCTCCATGATGGCGTTGGACTGTCCCTCGTAGGCGCTGGAGTTCCAAAACACGTCGACGTGGGGAAGCAGTCGAGAGACGTCGCTGCGGTGGCCCAGGAAGTGGACGGCGCCGACGATCTTGGACTGGTCGCGAAACCGCTCCAGGCGCGTGCGTTCCGGTCCGTCGCCGATGACGAGGAGATGGACTCCTCCGCGGATCACGGAGAGCGTGTCGGCGGCCCAGATCGCGTCCTTCACGCGTTTCTGGGGCCAGAGTCTGCCGACCATGGCGATCAACCGCGAGTCCGGAGCCAGGCCGAACTCCGCGCGAATCTCTTCGCGCGTGGCCGAGGAAGGCGGCAGGGGCGCGATGCCGTTGGGAATCACTTCGAACTTCGCTTCCGGCAGCCCGTGCTCGACGTAGAACTGTTGGACCGCCGGGCTGTTGACGACGATCCGCGTGGTATAGCGAACCAGGAGGCGATCGACGGCCAGTTGGGGCCAGCTCTTCCAGGTATCCACGCAACGCTCGTTGGCGAGAATCCTCGGCACGCGGCAACTCGCGGCAGCAGCCCGACCGTACGCGTTGGCGGCGAACAGCCAGGTTTGGACGAGATCGGGCTTGAGCGCGCGGATCAACCGTCGCAGCCGCATCAGAGCCGAGGGGTCGAGCTTTCGCCGCTTCTCCAGCAAGGTGGTGGAAATGCCGGCCTCCTCCAGTTGCGCCAAGAGCGGCCCGCCGCGCGTGAGTACGCAGACGTGTACGTCGAACTCATCCCGCGCAGCGCGCGGGCAAGCATGGTGAACTGCTTCTCCGTCCCGCTGCGATCGAGCGTGGGGATGATTTGGAGGATGCGTTTCGTCACGGTCGTGGAGGGGTTGGAGGGCGAGGTTTCGGGTAGGGGGATGCGCCCGGTGAGCGCCGGTCATCCGCTGATCTCCAGCTTGCGACCGCGATCGGTCTGCAATTGCTTCGTCGCCGGCCAGTACTGGATCGTCCGTGCCCGGTACTGCTTGGGAGTTTCCCCCACGCGCTGCTGCAAATAGAGCGAAGCGTCGACGCGGCCGTCTCCTTCGAGCGTGAGCATGCCCTTCGACTGGTCGTACTTGATCGAAAGTGCGCGGGCGGTGAAGTTCTGGCCGGTGACGATGGTGTTCGTGCGTGCTTCGAGGAGCACGGGGTTGCGATCGTCGATCGGCGTCAGTAATTGAGTGGCGGCGAGTTCATCGCAGCGGAGCAAGACGCCGCGCGGGCCCAACGTTTCCGGCCGGTCGAGTTCCGCGCGCCAGGAGCAGGGCGAAAGCGGCATCCCAACTCGGCTGGGGCACATAGGCGGTCACGACGCGGTCGTGAAAGGTTACCTGCCGATTCTGCTGGTTTCCGGTCATCGGACCGTGGAAGCGGATCTCGATGTAGTTCAACTCCTCGTGGCCGGGAGGGCGCGGCTCGCTCGGCGGCATGCCCGCCACTTCGGGACGGCCGCGGCGGATGGAGGCCACGCGGCTGTCCTGCCCGCCCCCCGCGCGCCGGCGAGGAGTTCGCCGGAAACGAGCTGGATGGCCAGGTCCGGAACTTCAATCCGCTCGAAGGAGGCAAGCCCCTGCGTATCGAAGGTCCGGCTTTCCAGGACGACCCCTCCACCACAGCGGATTTGTTCGATCTTGGGTTCGGCCTGGCGCTTGGGATCGGAGAACTGCAAGGGTTGTTGGAAAATGGCGTCGAGGGATTCCGCGCGGAGCTGTTGGTTCTGCGTGGAGGCGACCACCGCGCCCTCGAAGCGAATGGTGCGCGCGTCCTCGGGCCGCATGCGTTTTTTCCACTCGATGCGCAGCGGCAGCCCGCCCGGAATCTCCCGCCCTTGCAGGTCGCGGGGGAGCACGAGGTCGAGCCGTCCCGGTCCGTCGATCCAGAGCTTGTTGGTGCCGCGGTTGAGATTGATGTTGGGGCCCGTGAGGCCGAGCGTACGGCCTTCGAAGTGGGCGGGGCTTCCGGTCACGGTGACGTAAGCGTACGGCTGGGAAGCGTCGACCATCTGGACGCGGTCGCCCGTGATCACCACCGGTTCGTCGCCGGGGCGCTCGGTGCGCGTTTCGCGGACGTTGACGCTGCCGTCGAGAATCAAACCGGATAGCTCGGAACGTTCGCCGGCCATCACGACCTGGGCTTGCAGCAGGTCGGCATCGATCTGGAAGTGTGCTCCGACCAGCGTTTCGCCGGCGCCGCCGGCAATCGGCCGCCACACCCTCCGCAACGAGGCGGAAGCGGAAAACGGTGCGGCGCGCGTGACCGCAGTTTCCAGGCGATGAGGCGGGGAAGACGCGGCTCGCGGCGAGGGGGACGGAGGGGATGATGGGGCCGGAAGCGACGGTTGCGAGCCCTGCTCGAACCAGACCTGCAACTGGTCGATGGCGCCTGAAGCCTGCGGCGAGTTGAGCAACACCTCGCGCCGCGAAGCGGACTGTTTGCGGCCGGCCCACATGCGGTCGGGGCGGAGTTCCGCGCGGGCGTTCTGGCTGGAAGGGGGAAGCTCGAACAGCCAGAAGTAGATTTCCGGGGCAACGAGGTGGCCCAGCAGGCCGTAACGGAGTTGCGCGTCTCCCACGAGCGAGATCAGATGCTGTTCCTCGTAAGGCGTCAGCGACAACCGCTGGGTCCACTGGGCTTCGATCGACTGGCTGGGGCGATCTTGGCGGAATGCGCGGAGCCAACCGCGTCCCTTGGCATCGGCGCGCCCCAGCCGCCCCTCGCTGGCGGCGGAGTACTCGATCCAAGGGGCGTGGATCTCGTTGGCGGCTTCGGCCGGCCCCTGGCGGAGCATCGCCCCTTCCGGATCGTCGCTGTCTTCCAGTTCGATCCGTCGCAGAGCGAAGTCGTAGAACAGTCGCGTTCCCCGAGCCATAGCCTTCTGACTCGGTGCGTGGACCGAGACGGGGCGGCCAACCGCCTCGATCTTGGCCGGCTCCAGGTCGAGGGCCTGCGACTTGGGCTCGTTCGCTCCGGCCTGGGCAGGCTGCGGCCGCCGGCGCTGGAGCCACAGCGTCAGTCGCTCGCAGTTCACCTGGTCGCTCGGTCCGTTCGGCTGGAGCACGCGCACGTCGACCTGGTCGTGAAATGCCACCAGTGGCTGGGCCAAGTCGAGTTCGAAGCGCACCACGCCTTGGCAGGTGATTTCCACGGGAATCGGCGCCTGCGTGGTCGGAACCGGGCGGTCGGCGGAGCGAGTCTCCAGGCTTCCCGCGGGGATGAACAATCTCAGCCCCTGAAGTTGATGGATCTCTACCGAGCGCACTCCGGCCACGTTCAGTCCGTGCAGCTTCGCGTCCTCGGCGTCATCTCCGGGGAGCAGATCGATTTGCATGCCGGTGCCCCGCAGGGAATTGGGACCGAAGCGGAGGTCGACGTCCTCGGTGGTCCAGATGCACTCCTCCTTCATCAGCAGATCGCGCGTGGTGATCGAAAGATCATCTTCAGGCCCGGGGGAGCGACCTTGGCCGCGAAGCACGATGGGGCCGCTCATGCGGCCGTGAAGAAGCCGGCCGAAACTTCCGCGCCGCAGGTCCAGGGGCTGGGAGAAGGTCAGTTCCGCTCCCTCCCGCGCCTGAAGGACGATCGCTCCCTGGCCGCGTTGGGATTCGTCGGCGGCCGCGCCATTCGGCGCGAAGATGAAGGTACACGGCCGAAGCTCGACCGTGCCGTCGCCGCGATCGGTCAAGGTGCCCCAGAGAAGCTTCACCTGGTCGCTCTCGAGGATTCTCGTACGCTCGTCCAGTTCGGGGTCTCCCGGCTGGAAAAGCTGGCGAAAGGGCGCCATCCGATCCACCGGCTCCATCGCAGCGACGGGTTGGGTCTGCGACCGCCCCTCGGCTGCCGGCTCGATCCACGGCACGGCGAGCAGCCGGTAGCCGTAATAGGCCACCAGCACGATCGCCAGAGTGCCGCTCATGCGGAGGATGCGGGGCAGGGCCATAGGATCCGCGGGGACCGCGTCCGTTTCCGGATCAGGGAGTACGATAGACTTGAACCACGTCGGCCCAACGGCGCTGGGCCTTGAGGACCCGCTCGACGACTTTGCGCACCGCACCCCAGCCGCCGGGTGCGGCGGTGACGAGGGCGGCCTCTTCGCGCAACTCGGCGCAGGCATCGGCCACCGCGACGCCCAAACCGGCGGCGCGGACCACGGGGAGATCCGGCAGGTCGTCGCCCACGTAGCAGGTCTGCTGCATCGTGAGCCCCAACGATCCGAGGATCTCGTGGACAACGGCCAGCTTATCCGCGGCCCCTTGTCTTACGATGGCGATGTCGAGTTCGGCGGTGCGCATCTTGACGATCTGCGAACTCCGCGCGGTGACGACGCCGAATCGGTAACCGGCCTTTTGCCAAAGGCGAATCCCCAACCCGTCGCGGATGTGGAACTGCTTGGTTTCAATTCCTTGGTTGTTGAGCACGACGCGACCGTCGGTCAAAACGCCGTCGACGTCGGAGAGAATCAGTTCAATGGCCTGGCAACGCTGGTCGAGATTCATATCAAGAACCTACTCTGGAAACGCCGCGGCAACCTCCCCCCGCGGGAAAATCTCCCCGCGGCGGATGGTTGCCAGACCGATTCTGGGAAACCTTGCGGCCTTCGGCACGACACCCGAACGAGTCGGCGGTCGAGCGCGGCGCGGTTGCCTTCGGTCCGCATGAATGGTCCGGCTCCCGATTGACTACGTCGACGCGCCCGCCTCAGGTTCGCGGAACAGCCGGCAAACCGGCGGCTGGGCCGTGATGCCTGGCAGGCTGGGCTGAGTCGGCAAGGTTTGAGTGATGGAGGGGAGCGTGTCCGGCGGGAGCATACTGACCACGTCGGTGATGTCGAGCAGCCCCACCGGCTTTCCGCTGGCGTCAACCACCGGAAGTTCACTGAACTTGCGTTGGGCCATGAGGGCGACGGCGTCGAGCATCATCGAGCCCACGCGCACCGTGGTCGGATGGGCGGTCATGACGCTGCGGATGGGACCGTCGAGTTGGGTTTCACACCGTCGTTCGAAAAGGCGGGCGAGGTCGCTGTCGGTGAAAAGACCGGAAAGACTTCCCGTCGCGTCGATCAGCATGATCGCCCCGGTTCGCCGTCCAGGCTTGCCGACGGCCACGAGCACTTCGCGGATCGACTTGTCGTCGCCGGCCACGCGGCACTGTTGTAGCGGACGAAGGTGTTGCTCGACGCGGCTGAGCTTCCACCCCAGGCTTCCGGCCGGGTGGAGTCGGGCGAAGTCTTCGCGGCGAAAGTCCCGCATTTGACTGACCACCAGGGCCAGGGCATCACCGACGGCAAGCATCGCCGTGGTGCTCGTGCTGGGAGCAAGGCCCAATCGGCAGGCTTCGTCCAAAGTTCCCAAGACAATCGCCGCCGCCGCCGCGCGTGCCAGCGTGCTCTCGGCCTTGGCAGTGATGGCCAGGATCGGCACCTGTAACTCGGCCAGTGAGGGGATCAGGCGGAGCACCTCGGCGGTCTCGCCGCTTTGCGAGAGAATCAGGGCCACATCGCGCGGCTGCACGCGCCCGAGATCGCCGTGAACCGCCTCCGCCGGATGGAGAAAATGGCTGGGCGTGCCCGTGGACCCCAACGTGGCCGTGATCTTCTGGCCCACCAAACCGGCCTTTCCCATACCGGAAACGATCACGCTCCCCCGGCACTGAAGGATACACTCGACGCAGCGGCAGAAACTGGCGTCCAACCGCTTCGCCACCTGGTCCAATGCGCGCGACTTTCCTGCTGGAGAATCTGCCGCGCCGCGCGAAGCTGTTCGAGAGGAGTGAGCCGCACCGGGCTCCAGGCCGCGTCCGTGCTCATCGCGCTGTCATCCTTGACCGAAGCGTGAAACGACACTGAGGGGAGGCAGGATTCTACTCGCCACCCCGCATCGCAACAAGCAAAGGTAAGTAAGATCTTGGAGAAATGGGATGCCTGGGAATAGAGGAGAAACAGGCTCAAGCGGGCGATCTCTGTCCATAACCCCTGGTAGCGCGCCCGCCCTTGGACTAAAATTCCTCGTTTGCTGGCTTGTGGTGCGCCCCAATTTGGCCGGGCCTGTTCGGAGTCTCCCAGGAGTCAATCGCGATGATCGTCACGACCAAGGACCTGTTCAAGCATGCCTACGGAAAATATGCCGTGGGGGCGTACAACATCAACAATCTTGAGCAGACGGTGGGTCTGTTTCGTGGCAATTTGGGTAAAGCGGGAAAGAACGAGGACCCGCTCAATGCGGCAGCTCGCCGCCCCGTTCATCATCCAAATCTCGCGCGGTGCTCGCGGCTACACCGACAAGCGGTTCCTGGAAGCAATGATTCGCACGGCGGAGCGAGGTTTTTCCCGAGGCGATCTTCGCCGTGCACCTGGATCACGGCACCGAAGAGGCGTGCTACGATTGCATCGAAAGCGGCTTCTACAGCTCGGTAATGATCGACGCCTCGCATGAACCGCTGGAGAAGAACATCGAGATCACCCGCCGCATCGTCGAGCGGGCCCACGTCAAGGGGATTGTGGTCGAGGCGGAATTGGGACAGCTCGGCGGCGTCGAGGAGGACGTCGTGGGCAGCGTGTGCCTGACCGAGCCCGCATCAAGCCGCCGAATTCGTCGAGAAGAGCGGCTGCGATTCGCTGGCCGTGGCCATCGGCACTTCCCACGGAGCGTACAAGTTCGTCGGCAAGCAGGGGCTGCGCATGGACCGATTGGCCGAGATTCAAGCAGTCCTGCCCGAAGAACTTCCCGCTGGTCATGCACGGTTCCAGCGAGCGTGCCGAAGGAGTGGGTCGGCTCGCGTCAACGCCGCCGGCGGCAAGCTCAAGGACGCCAGCGGCGTGCCCGAAGACCAGTACCTGCCCGCCGCCAAGCTCGGCGTCTGCAAGATCAACATCGACACCGACGGCCGGCTGGTCTGGTGCGCGCGTCTACCGCGAGACCTTCCGCGACAAGCCCGAGGATTTCGATCCGCGCACGCCCGGCAAGCCGTTCATGGCGGAGTACGCCGAGTACATCACCCACAAGAACCAGAAGCTCGGCTCGGCCGGGCAGCTCGAGGGCGTCCGCCAGACGCTGCCCACTCGCCGTTAAGGCGAAATCGCGATCCCCGGTAACGGAAACCAGCAAGCCCGCGCAGCCACCTTCTGTGCGGGCTTGCTGCATTCCGCACCCCCTCCGAATGGAGTAGAAGCCGATTCCTTCCCATTTGGCTGCGTAAACCTGGGGAAATTCCGTGGTCGCGCGTCAGGATTGCCCCTTTGGCGGCCTATAGCCAATAGACACCTCTCGTTTCCATTGCATAAAGGAGCCGCAACCGTGGCAAATCGCATCTTCATGCTGGCTGTCCTGGGGGTTCTGTTAGTCGCCGTCCCCACTTATGGTGGACTGGCCTATTCGGTCATGTCCAACGGAAATGGCCATCTCTACCAGATCGACCTGAGCACCGGTGCGGCTACCGACTTGGGGTTGGTCGGTTTCGGGGACGCGGAGGGGTTAGCGTTCTGGAACGGCCGCCTGCTGGCCATCGGTGGCACAGTGAATGAACTCTGGGACATCACCACACCGCCCGGAAGCCTGATTGGTGCCACTGGAACCCGTGTGGGAATCGACGCCGGTTTGGGAACCAACCCGGTTACCGGCAAGGTGTACAACTACCAAGGGAGTGTCAGCACAAGCGGGCTGTACGAGGTTAATCCCAACACCGGCGCCACTGACGCTCATCGGCACTAGCAACGTATTTGGCGATGGAGTGGGCATCAACGCAGCCGGACAGGCGTTTATTTCCGATTTCATTTTCAGCGATGCGCTGTACTCGCTGAACCTTGCCACGGGCGCCGCCACCTTGGTCGGCCCCCTCGGGCTCGGCAACGTGATCGTTCAAACCGGACTGGACTTCGACGGCAGCGGAGTGCTTTGGGCCATTACCTCCGCGGGCCAACTCTATACGCTCAACACGGCTACGGGTGCGGCGACTCTCAGTGGCCAGGTCAACATCAACGGCGACCCATTGAGCGGCTTCGAAGGATTGGCGATTCCCACCGCTCCCCCAAATCAGGTACCCGAGCCAGCCAGCGTGTGCCTGTGGACCATGTTGATCGGCTTTGGATGGCTGCTGGTCCGCCGACGGCGGTAATTGCCTGGCCTCCCACGTGAATGGTGCCAGGGACCGAACGGCGTTGCCGGTGCCGGTTCCAGGCCACCCGGTACGAGGCTCCACAAGTACGAGCCGCGCCAACCAGACTTCGATAACGTAGAAGACGTACGCGCTTCAGACCACGGGCCAGCGAGCCCGTGGTTTTTTGTCCCTGAAGGGTCACGACCACGGCGGTGGTTTCCATTCTGCACTCGGCGCGGCCATCGAGAGCGGGCGTCGCACGTTCACCGCGAAGTGCATCGCGGGGGACCGCATCAGGACCAATCGCGTGCTTTCCATTTCCGACGGTGCGCAGCCGGCGCCCCGCCGCGATCGACTGCGTCTAGTGAGCAGTACGTATCCAGGCAGGTTGGTAGCTGAGTGCTCGAGAGCCAAGCAGGTGAGCAGCACAGCGTAGCTCGCCGCGCGGAGCAGCATGGTCTGATAGGCGGAGTTGCCGACCATCGCCATCATGCGCCCTTTGCGCATCTGCTGGTAGACCGACGCCGCGCTGTCCAGCGTTTGGCAATCCAGCATGCCGAGCCGTTGCGGGACCAGACCGCGCACCGCCGCAGAGAGTATCGTTGCGGCAAGCACTACGCCGCTCAGACGCCAAAGGTCCGAACTTGAGTCTTGCTGCGTTCTGTAGGAACGGGTCGTCATGGCAGTTCGCTTTCCCCTGGCACTTCGCAGGGGAGTGCCATCGTCTCGCCGCAGAAATGCAACTCTGGGGCCGGTTGCGGCAATGGCGATAACACTTTGCTTGACCGGGGGTTATGAAATCATGCTCGCCAGCAGACGTTGATGTTTTCTTCGAGATGTGATAAAAACTATCACCCCGCGAGGAGCATCTTATGCACGTTTGCGTCGATTTATTGGAGCACGACCCCGAGCAGTGCGCAGTGCTGACGGAGGCACTCGAGTCGGGCGGGGGAGCGGATTGGGAGATCGCTCCCGTGCCTTCGGCCGACGCGCTGCTGGAACGGATCGAAGACCGCTCGGTCGTGCGCCTGGTCCTCATGCCGGACGCCGTCATCCAGGGTCTGCCCGCACTGGAGTTGATCGCGCGAATTCATACCGTCGCCCCAGACGTGCCCGTCGTCGTCACCGCCGAGCGCGGCAGCGTGGATCGAGCGGCTCGGGCGGTGGCGGCGGGTGCGGCTGACTTCCTCGTGCTGGGCGAGAATCTTCCTCAGCGCATCGCCACGCTCTTGGGCAAGCTTCAGGGCTTGCTCGACGTGATCCAGCGCAACCGCCGACTGGACGAGGACAACGCTCGACTGCGCGAGGCCCTCCAGACGCGGCTGAAGCTTGCCGGCCGATCCCCACAGATCAAGCGTCTCTTAGACCAGATCCGGCGCGTGGCCGAGGTGCCGCGGCCGCTTCTGATCGTCGGCGAACGGGGAACGGGCAAGGAACTGGTCGCGCGCGCGATCCACCTCGAAGCCGGACCCGCCAGCCGACCGATCGTCACGGTAAACTGCGCCGCCTTCAACGACGCGCTCCTGGAAAGCGAGCTGTTCGGACACGAAAAGGGGGCTTTCACCGGGGCCGACGCGGTGCGCCGCGGTAAGTTCGAACAAGCCGAAGGGGGAACGCTGTTTCTCGACGAGATCGGAAACATGTCGCTTTCCTTCCAGGAGAAGATTCTCCGGGCCGTCGAATACGGCACGTTCACCCGCGTCGGCGGCGCGCAGGAACTAAAAAGCTCGGCGAGGATTATCGCGGCCACGAACCGCGACCTGTGCCGAAATCCGCCAGGGGAGGTTTCTCGCCGATCTGTTCGACCGGCTGGCCTTCGAGACGATTCACGTGCCTCCGCTGCGCGAGCGCAAGGGAGACATCGCCGTACTGGCCCAGTTCTTCCTCGACCAGTTCGCCGCGGAGATGCCGGCATTCGCGGGCAAGAAGCTTGCCCGGGAGGCGATCCGCGCGTTGGAGGGATACAGTTTCCCCGGCAACGTACGCGAGTTGAAGAGCCTGATCGAGCGCGCGGCGTGCCGCGACATCGGCGAGGAGATCGCGCCGGAAGATCTCGGCCTGTTGCCGCCCGACGAGGCCCTGCCGGCGTGCGGATCGTTTCACGATCGGCTCGAGGCGTTTGGCCGGCGCCTGGTCACCGACGCCTTGCGCCAGGCGCGGGGCAACCAGGCGAAGCCGCTGCGCCAGCTCGGCCTTCCTTATCACCAGTTTCGCTATTACCTGCGAAAGTATGCCAGCGTGTCCGAGACCTGCCCCCACTGTGGCTCGGACCGGCACGGTGGCTCCGATCGCCAGGGCGAGCACCTCCCGCCCCGCAAGCGGTAAGGGGGAGCAGGCGGCACCGCGACGGCTTGCCGGCGGTACGGGGTCACTGGGAAATGTGCTTGGCTCTACCGCGGCACGAGCCGCTCAGGCCAACCGGCAGTAGTGCATTGCTGCTCGGGCGTTGGCACACGATTCGCAGTTAAGCCCCCAGCGGGCAGGTCCATGTTTCCACGTGGCGCGGATTGGCAATCGCAGCGCCCCGGGGCGAGAAATGGACCGGATTTCGCCAGCCCGTCAACCAGAGCCTTTTCTTCAAGATTCAGCGGAGGATGGCACCGTGGCAGTTGATGCAGCCAAGCTTATTGCTCGCAGTTCCGAGTGCGGTGGGATGGAGATTGAGCGCGGTGGCGGCACGATGAAGGTCGGCAGGGGAGTCTATGAAGGGCCATACTCTTTTGCCTCGCGATTCGCCGACGGCCAGGGCACGAATCCCGAAGAGTTGCTCGCCGCCGCGCATGCGGGTTGTTTCTCGATGGCATTGGCCAATATCCTCAGCGAGGCCGGCCATGCGCCCGAGCACGTCGAGACGACCGCCAAGGTTTACCTCGGGAAGACCAATGGAGGATTCGAGATTCCGAAGATCGATCTTGTCACGCGTGTGCGCGTGCCGGGGATCGCCGACGACGAGTTCGCGCGTCACGCTCGAACCGCGAAGGAGCAATGTCCCGTGTCGAAGCTCTTCTCCGGAGCAGAGATCCATTTGGACGCGCGATTAGAGCCGTCGCATCATTCATGACCATGACCGTGAAGAGCGCGGAAGATCGCAAGACGGAAGAGCGGCGGGAAGCAGCGGTGCGCAGGGCACCGGCGCGCGCGCGGACCAGTTTGATCGCGGGGCTTTCAACCTCGCCACCGTTGAGGCACGGGCGCGGTAACGGGGTAGGCTTTTCCCCAAGCGCATCGGCGGGCGGCAAATGCACTCGCTGGCCGGGCTTGGCGCCGGAGTCGACGGCCAAGAGGAAGATTTCGCTACCACCGGGCCCGCTGGCCAGGACCATGCCCTCGCTCGTGCCGAATTTCATCTTCCGCGGCGGCAAGGTTGACGACGCAGACCACCAGCCGGCCGACGAGTTGCTCCGGGCTTGTAAGCCTCCTTGATGCCGGCGAACACGGTCCGCTGCACGTCGCCGCCGAGGCTCAGGGTGAGCTTGAGGAGCTTCTTGGCCTCCGGGCACGTCCTCGGCCGCGACGACTCGCGCGATCGCGCAGATCGATCTTCTGGAAATCGTCGATCGTGATCGGGTTCTCGACCAGCGGCTCGGCCTGCGAGCGATTCGTGGCTGTCACGGCGGTTGCGGGCTGGGGCAGGGTCTGCTGCGTGGCGGTCTTTTCCTTGCTCTCTTCGATCATGGCATCCACCTGCTCTCGACGGACTCGGACCATCATGTGTTGGTACTTGCTCACGGGTTTGCCCACGAGCGGTTGTTTGGACTGTTCCCACCGCTGGATCGGTTGGTTCAAGCAGCTCGCCGGTTGCTGGGCCAGACGCGGCAGGACCGGGGCCAGGTAGATCGCCAACTGGCGGAACAGAGATTCAGCCCGATCGTGCAAACGTCCTGGAGTTCGCCGGCCTTGAGCCGGATCCTTGGCGAGGCTCCACGGGGCGGCCTTCTCGATGAACTGATTGGCTCGGTCGCCGGCCGCCATGCACCAGCCGCATGGCCCGGCGCGTAGTCGCAGCCTCATACGCCTCGGCGATCGCGTCGCCGTCGGCGGCGGCCTGGGCGAACAGTCCGCCGTCGTCGGGATATTGCTGCGGCAAGCCCGCAGTGTCTGCGACGAACTTCGCCGTGCGGCTGGCCAGATTCACCACGTTGCCCACCAGGTCGGCGTTCACCTTGGTCGACGAACTCGTCGAGGTTCATGTCGAGGTCTTCCACGCGGCCGGTGAGCTTCGCGGCGTAGTAGTAGCGGAGATACGACGGATCGAGGTGCTCGAGGTACGTCGCGGCGCGGACGAACGTGCCCCGCGTTTTCGACATCTTCTCGCCGTTGACGGTGAGGAAGCCGTGGATGTGGACCTGCGCGGGCAGGCTGAAGCCCGGCGGTCTTGAGCATCGCCGGCCAGAAGAGCGTGTGGAAGTAGGTGATGTCCTTGCCGATGAAGTGGTGGATCTCGGTCTGCGGGGCTCCTCCACCAGCGATCGAAGTCCTCGCCGGTGCGGCGGCACCACTGCGAGCGTCGAGCCGATGTAGCCGATCGGGGCGTCGAACCAGACGTACCAGTAGTTGCCCGGGCTGTCGGGAATCTCGAAGCCGAAATACGGGGCCGGGCGCGAAATGTCCCAGTCGCGGAGCGGCTCGCTGAGGAAGTGCCCCTTGAGGTAGTTGGCGATCTCCGGCTGGAGATGCTCGCCGCTCTGCGTCCACTCGTCGAGGAAACCGTGCAGCCGCTCGATGTTGACGAACAGGTGCTTGGCGCTGCGCAACTCCGGCTTGGCCCCGGAGAGCGTGCTCACCGGGTCGATCAGGTCGGTGGGGCTGAAGGTGGCCCCGCACTTCTCGCAGCTATCGCCGTACTGGTCGGGGGCCTTGCACCGCGGGCAGGTCCCCTTGACGAAACGATCGGCCAGGAACGTCCCCGCCACGGGATCGTAGAGCTGGGTGACGTCCTTTTCGTGAATCAAGTCGGCCCGGCGCAGCGCGGCCCAGATGTCGTGGCAGATCTTCGCGAGTCTCGTCGCTGTTCGTGCTGCCGTAGTTGTCGAACTCGATGTCGAATCGCGTGAAGTCGTCCAGATGGGCCTCGTGCATGCGGGCGATCAGCTCTTCCTCGGAAATCCCTTCCTTGCGCGCACTGATCATGATCGCCGTGCCGTGCGTGTCGTCGGCGCAGATATAGACGCAGCGGTGGCCGCGCAGCTTCTGGAAGCGGACCCAAATGTCGGTCTGGAGATACTCGACCAAATGGCCCAGATGGATGGGGCCATTGGCATACGGCAGGGCGCTGGTGACGAGGATGCGTCGCGTGGTCATGGGAAACCGGCTGGGTCGAGGAAGCGGCCGACCGATACCCCGGAAAGGGTAGCGATCGAGGAAACGCCCATTCTACTGGACACGCGCCGGCAGCGGGAGGGAGATTCGCGACGCGAGAATTCTCTACGTTGGGCGGAAAACGCGAGGGGGTGGGGCTTCGATCACGTTGCCAAGCGGCTGCGCCGTTGGCGCGGGGCAGTTGAGCGAGGTGCGGCGAGCACCACCGGGGGGCGTCGGTTGCCAAGGTCGCTTCCCAAGCCCGACAGTGAAGCCAAAAATCCCACCGACTACGCCCAGCACGAGGCCCACGACCAGCACCGCAATCCCGGCAGGCGAGCGACTGCGCACCGCAGCCAACAGCAGCAGAAGCATTCCTGCAAGCGACGAGACAATCAACAGGCTTGCCGTGGCAGGGCCGACTACCGGGCCACCGGTGACGTGGGGCATCACGATCAGCATCAGGCCGATCATCTCGAGCGTGCCAATCGGGGAACGCGTTTTGGCTGTGGCCGGGCGTTCCTTTTTCCTGGTCCACCGAATACTGCGCAGTCGCGACACAAGGGAAGGTCCGCGCGGGCTTGGCGGGCTTGTACGAACGCCGTGGGAGCGTCGGCGAAGGCTCGGCGAGTGTTCTCTCCAGGCTCGTCAAAGCGGCGCGAGACTGCGGCGAGGGTGGGCCGGGCGGGGCGGGCTGGACAGGGCGGGCTGGACAGGGCTGCCCTCGGCTGTGCCCACACTGAACACCAAAGCGCAATGGCTGCACCCGACCAGGGTTCCAGGCTGCACGCTGAGAGTGTAGACCTGTCCACACCGCGGGCAGGCAACGGAAATGCTCACGTGGATGCTCTTCCTCGTCGATGTGTTGGACGCACTGAAGCGTCGAACGGGTAAACGCCGTGGGTGCCGCGACCCGTCCCCTAAGGCAAACAGGACATGCCGCTGGCGCGTCGACGCTCATGCCGAATCTAGCCAATTGTGGCCAGCCCGCGCATACGACGCAAGACGATGCGAGGAGAGACGGGGCCAGTCGGCCTGCGAGCGGTCGGCAAAAAACGCCTGGCCCGGACGGGAACCTCCGAAGAGTCCCCGCCCGGGCTCAGGACCGTGCCAAGTCGGGGTGGCGCGGCGGCGCCACGCGGCTCGAAGTGAGTTACTGATCGAAGTACAGGCAGAACTCGTAGGGATGCGGACGCAGACGCATGGCGTCGACTTCGTTCTCCGTCTTGTACCAGATCCAGGTGTCGATCACGTCGGCGGTGAACACGTCGCCGCGGAGGAGGAACTCGTGGTCGCTGCGCAGGCGCCGCCAGCGCCTCGTCCAGCGAGCCGGGCGTGGTCGGGCACGTTCTTCATCTCCTCGGGCGAGAGGTCGTAGATGTCCTTGTCCAGCGGCTCGCCCGGATCGATCTTGTTCTGGATGCCGTCGATCATCGCCATCAGCAGGGCGGAGAAGGCGAGGTAGGGATTGCAGCTCGGGTCGGGGCAGCGGTACTCGACGCGCTTGGCCTTGGGGCTGGGGCTGTACATCGGGAATGCGGCAGGCCGCCGAGCGGTTTCGCTGCGAGTAGGCCAGGTTGACCGGGGCCTCGTAGCCGGGCACCAGCCGCTTGTAGCTGTTGGTCGTCGGGTTGGTGAAGGCGCACAGACGCCGGGGCGTGCTTCAGCAGGCCGCCGATCGCGTACAGGGCCATGTCGGACAGCCCGGCGTAGCCGCTGCCGGCGAACAGGGGCTCGCCGCCCTTCCACAGCGACAGGTGGCAGTGCATGCCCGAGCCGTTGTCGCCGAACAGCGGCTTGGGCATGAAGGTGACGATCTTGCCGTGCTTGCGGGCGACGTTCTTGATGATGTACTTGTACATCATCATCTTGTCGGCCATGGTGACGAGGTTGTCGAACTTCATGTCGATTTCGGCCTGGCCGCCGGTGGCCACTTCGTGGTGCTGGGCCTCGATGTCGATGCCGCACTCGATCAGCGTGTGCATCATCTCGTTGCGGATGTCCATCAACTGGTCGGCCGGCGGAACCGGGAAGTAGCCTTCCTTGTAGCGGAGCTTGTAGCCCAGGTTCGGGCTTCTCTTCGCGGCCGCGGTTCCACTGCCCCTCGATGCTGTCGATGAAGTAGTAGCCGCAGTTGGCCGTCTGGTCGAAGCGGATGTCGTCGAAGATGAAGAACTCGGCCTCGGGCCCGACGTAGCAGGTGTCGGCAATGCCGGTGCTCTTCAGGTAGTTGACCGCCTTGCGGGCGACGTTGCGGGGATCGCGGCTGTAGTCTTCGCGGGTCATCGGGTCCTGGATGTTGCAGATCATCGACAGGGTCGTGATCGTCGCAGAACGGATCGAGCGTGGCCGTCTCCGGCTGCGGCATGATGAGCATGTCGCTCTCGTTGATCCGCTGCCAGCCGCGGATGCTCGAGCCGTCGAACCCCAGGCCGTCCTCGAACACGTCCTCGGTCAGCTTGTCGACCGGGATCGTGAAGTGCTGCCACAGGCCGGGGAAGTCCATGAACCGCAGGTCGATCGACTTGACGTCCTTCTCGCGACACAAGGCCAATACTTCTTTTGGGAGTCACAGGCTCCTCCTTTCAGGGAACGAGGTCACGGGTGGCGATACGTAACGGCCCCTGCTTGGCACGGCTGCCTTGAGGCGGACGATACGAGCATCCAGGACGGCCGCTTCTTGCAAAGCCAATGCCATTGGCAAGTAAGCCCCTAGACATGCTTCTCCGCAAATACTGCCATGAGAGGCACTTATAGCATTGCTTCCGATCGAGGAGAATCCCTCGGCACGAGGCCGTTTGCCCGAGATTTGTGCAGGCCGTGAATCGTTTGCGCACAGCACCGCCCTTGCCGTGGGGCGGAAGCAAAACGCAGGACGCCTCAGACTGCAAATCTAAGAACCTATTCCAGACCTGCCACTGGAGCCCTGTGCGGCCGGAGAAGCGTGGCACCTTTCAAGGTTCTGGGATCGACTCCAAGAATCTATCCCGAACTGCCACGGCAGTCCTCCGCGGCCGGAAAACCGCAGCACCTCCAAAGGTTGTGGGATCGACTCTAAAAGCCATCGCAGCAGATCGACCGCCGCGGGGGAGAATCCGCCTACCCGATTCAAGGGGTATAGATGCCGAGGGACTTACGTGCCCAGGCGACGCAACATCACGCGGCTGTCGGCCACCGAGCAACCCTTGCCCTTGGCGTGGACGATCAGCGGGTTGATGTCCAGCTCCGAGATCTCCGGATGATTGCAGACCATCTCGGACAGTCGCAGCAGGCGTGTCGACGATGGCGTCGATGTCCGACGGCGGGCTGCCGCGGAAGCCGTCGAGCACCTTGAACGGAGCGGATCTGGCGGACCATGCGTTCGGCCGAGATCTTCCACATCGGTGCCAGGCGGAAGGAGACGTCCTTGAGCACTTCGACCAGCGTGCCGCCCAGGCCGAACATCATCAGCGGTCCGAAGCGGGCGTCGCGGCTGGCACCGAGGATCACTTCCACGCCCTTGCCGGCCATTTCTTCGATCAGGATGCCCTGGATCTTGGCCCCGGGCACGGCCTGCTCGACGTTCTTGTAGATCTTCTGGTAGGCGGCGCGGGCTTCCTCCGCGCCGTGGATGTTCAGGAGCACGCCGCCGGCGTCGAACTTGTGGACCACGTCGGCCGACATGACCTTCATCACGACCGGCGTGCCGAACGACTCGGCCGTCTGAGCGGCTTCCTCCGCCGTGGCACGATCGCGCTCGCAACAGCGGCAGCCGGTAGCACTCCAGCAGCGGCCGGCATTCGGCCTGCGTCAGGTAGCGTTGGTCCTGGCCGTCGAGCGCCGCGGCGATCAGGCCCTTGGCCTTCTCGACGTCCAGATCGTTGAACGACGTGCATCTCGCGGCGGGGAATTTCGTGCAGCGCCACCAGGCGTTCGGCCGCGGCCAGGCTGCGGACGCGCGTCTTCGGGGAAGGGGTAGTTCGGAATGCCGGCCTTGCGCAGGATGTTGACGCCCGCCGCCACGTCCTTGGCACCCATGAAGGCGCAGACCACCGGCTTCTTGATGCCCCGCACGGCATCCGGCACGACCGCGGCCGTCTCCTCGATGTCCGTCATCGACTGCGGCGTGAGAATGACCATGCCCATGTCCACGTTCGGTCTTCGAGCACGGTGCGCACGGCGGACCGGTAGCGATCCGCGCGGGCAGTCTCCGATCACGTCGACGGGATTGCGCAGGCGAGGCGGTGGCGGGCAGCGACGCGCGGAGCTTCTCCTGGGTGCGTCGGTGAGTTCGGCCAACTTCAGCCCGAAGCGGACGGCCGCGTCGGTCGCCATGATGCCCGGTCCGCCGGCGTTGGTGATGATCGCCACGCGGTTCCCCTCGCGGCAAGCGGCTGCGTGCAGTACAGCGCCGCCGAGTCGAACAGTTCGGCAATCGTGTCGACCCGCTGCACGCCGCTCTGCACCAGCAGGGCATCGTACACCGAGTCGGAACCGGCCAGCGAACCGGTGTGGCTGCTGACGGCCTTGGCGCCCTTCCGGGCGACCGGCCCGACTTGAGGCACAGCATCGGCTTGTGCGTTTCCCAGAAGATCTTGCGCACCGTCTCGATGAATCGCCGGCCGTCGGAAATGTCTTCCAGGTACATGGCGATGACGTCGGTCGTCTCGTCCTCGGCCAGGTACTCCAGCAGGTCGATTTCGTTGACGTCGGCCTTGTTGCCGAAGCTGATGAACTTGCTGAAGCCCATGTGCCGTTCTTCGGCGTAGTCGAGCACCGAGGTGCACAAGGCGCCGCTCTGGGACAGGAACGCCAGGTTGCCCGGCCCCGGCATCTTGCGGCCGAAGGCGGCGTTCATGCGGACGGCCGGATCGGTATTGATCACTCCCAGGCAGTTGGGGCCGATCAGCGGAATGCCGGCCTCCTGCACCGTCTCGCGGAGCTGGTTCTCCAGATCCTGCCCCTCGTCGCCAATCTCCTTGAACCCGGCGGAAATGACGACCAACCCCTTACGCCTGCTTCTCGACGGCCTGGTCCACCACCTCGAGCATCGCGGCGGCAGGCACGATCACCACAGCCAGGTCCACCGGATCGGGGACGTCGCGGAGTGTCGGGTAGCAGCGGACCCCGAGGACCGACCTGGCCTTCGGGTTGATCGGGTAGACGGCGCCGTGGAACTCCTTGAAGATCAGATTGCGGAAGATGTCGTTGCCCACCGTGCCGGGACGCGTCGACGCCCCGACCACGGCGACCGATTTCGGATGAAAGACTGTGTGCAACTTCGACAACGTGCATCCCGACATGCGCAGAGCTCCTTCAGTGTTCACGATCTTTCTGGATGGGGACCGTCGTCCCCGGGAGGGTCAAGGCACGTGCCGCCGCGCGGACGGGGCCATCGACCCCTGAGCGTACCTAGTGGTGAGTAATATCCTGGGGGAATTGCGTGCCGCCGCTCAAGCGGCGGGGGCCGGGCTGCGGTTCGCTCACCCTCATTCCACGCCCGGACAGACTCGGAAAACACCGGCACGCAGGCCAGACAAGCGACCAATCCCGCCATTGTACGACGCCTCGACGCGAGCCAACAGGGGAGCTTCGCGCGGCCTACTTTTTCACAAATCGAGGTTTACACAAGTTTGACAATCGGTGACACTACGCCCCGGCGCGGGGTGTGTGCTTGCCGTACCACACTCGCTCGCTGCTATTGAGTCCTGCACTGCTCGCACAACGAGGGCGACCAACGCACAGCCCGGTTCACCGCCCGCAGTAAGCCTCGAACTGCTCCACCATCAACCACGGCGTCAATAGAATCCCCCGCGCGGCGATATCCCGTTGCGGGGCCAGAGCCAGGCACTTGGCGATTGTAGCCGCGTGCTTAGCGGGCACATTTTCCGCTGTACGACATACAGGGGGGGCCATGGACGGCCAGACGGTGATCTCGATCGTCGTGCCGGTTTTCAACGAGGCCGGAAACCTCTTGGCATCTACGAGGCGGTGGCCGCACAGATGGATCGGCTAGCCGCCGACTACGAGATCGTCTTCGTCAACGATGGCAGCCGCGATGCCTCGATGGATGTGCTCCGTCGGCTCGCCGTGGCAGACGCACGCGTCAAGGTCGTCAGCCTGTCGCGAAATTTCGGTCATCAATATGCCCTGAGCGCCGGGCTGGAATTCGCCCGGGGCGAGGCAGTCGTGGTCATGGACGCCGATCTCCAGCACCCGCCCGAACTCCTGCCCGAAATGATCGCCCTGTGGCGCACAAGGCGTTCAGGTGGTCTACACGATCCGCGACGACGCCGAGGAGTCCAGCGCGGTCAAACGATGGACCTCGGCGGCATTCTACCGTTTGATGGCCGCGCTTTCAGAGACCCCGATTGTGCCGGGCGCGGCCGATTTCCGGCTCATGGATCGGAAGGTCGTCGACACACTCAACGCCATGCCCGAGCGGTCGCGGTTCGTGCGCGGCATGGTCAGTTGGCTTGGTTTTCGCCAGCAGGGGCTGCACTATCGGGCCCAGCCGCGGTTTTCCGGAAAGTCCAAGTACTCGCTGCGGAAAATGGTCAATCTGGCGATCGAGGGCGTCACGAGCTTTTCCTGCGTGCCGCTGCGAGTGTCGGCGGTGTTGGGCCTGGCGGCGGCTTTGTGTGGATTGCCCTATGCGGTTTGGGCGGTCTACGCGCCTTGTTCACCGACGTGGCCGTTCCCGGTTGGGCCTCGCTGCTGGTGGCCGTCCTGTTTCTGGGCGGCGTGCAATTGATGTCCATCGGCGTGATCGGCGAATACATCGGCCGGATCTACGTCGAGGTCAAGCGTCGGCCCCTCTACCTTGCCGAGGAGTTGATCGGCTTCGACGTTGCGGCCGACGCCGGCGAGGCTGTCGCTCGGCGCACCCGCAATACCCTTCCCCCCACTTCGCTTCCGCGAGGGCTCGACGTGCCGCGCTACCTGATCGTTAACGCCGATGACTTGGGAATCTCGGTGCCGACCAACCTGGCCATCGGCCGCGCGTTTCGGCAGGGGATTGCGACCAGTGCGAGTCTGATGGCCAACATGCCCGCGCTGGCGCACGCCTGCGAGCGGATCGTGCAACCCAATCCGCGGCTCGGTTTGGGGATTCACTTCTGCTTGACGAGTGGGCGGCCGGTGCTTGCCGCCGACCGCGTCGAGCTCTTGGTCGACAGCGAGGGATATTTCCGTCACGGCTTTTTCGGGCTCTTGCGCCTGCTCCGTTCGCGCCGGCGCCAGGCCGCGATCGACCAGATTGCCAACGAGCTGACCGCCCAGGCCGTGCGGATCGGCCGGCTGGGGATCGAGGTGGACCACGTCGACAGCCACCAGCACGTGCACATGATTCCGGAGATCTTCGAGATCGTTGCGACGCTCGCCCGTCCTCGGCGAGCCGTCGTGCGGTTGGCGCGCGAGCCGCTGCGACTGCGGCATTTTCATCCCAAGCGATTGGGGCGGTACCTGTGGACGGGCGGCTTGCTGAAGCGGTTTGTGCTGGCGGGCTTCGCGCGCGCTGGTGGGGCACCATCGCGACCTTGCCTTCCCCGTGCACTACTTCGGCGTCCTGGATTCGGGGCGAATGATAACCGAGGCGCTGGGCGCGGTCATCCGATCGCTGCCCCTGGGAGTTTCGGAGGTCAATATCCACCCGGGCCTCGAGGCTTGGCTGGAGGACGCACTCGAGTGCAGTCTGACCGACCGCCGTTTTCTCCGCCGCCCGGAGCGGGTCTCGGAGCTGTCGGCACTACTCGATCCCCGCGTACACGCGGATTTGGCGGAAGCGCGCATCCTGCTCGCTCGGTTCCGCGACGTGCTGGCGCTGGACACCGTGGAGACGGCCTGAGGCCGCGGACACCCCATGCCCAGCCCCGTCTCCCCTCAGCATGCCTCGCCGACGGTTCGCCACGACTTGGCGCCGACGGGCACGGGGCAACCAGCCCGCACGCGGGGCAGCATCTGGGTTCCGCTCGGCTGGACGTTGTTCGTGGTCGGGCTGGTGGCCGCAATGCCGATCTCCATCTACCGGGCGGTGAACGACACGGGCGGCACCGACTTTCCCGAGTTCTACGCCGCCGGCCGTTACGTGCTCGAGCACCGCGAGGTCTGGCCGACCGAGTTCCTCAAGTATTACTGGCCCTCGCTCGACGTAGCCTGGGCCGGACTGGCCTGGCTTCCCCTGCTCGCCGCCGCCGCGCTTTGGTACGTCTTTAATGTCGCGACCTGGCTCGGCCTCCTCGGAGCCATCCATCGCTATCTTCTCGATGGCGTCGCGGAACCGTACCGCCGTCACGCCGTTCTGTCGGCCGGCCTGTTGATGACGCCCTTGGTGCTCGACCACCTCTGCCTGGGCGCATTCCATCTGCTCATGGTCTGGCTGATGGTCTGGGGATTGGGACGCATTGCCCGCGGCCGGGACTGGTCGGGCGGAGCGCTGTTGGGACTGGCGATTTGGGTCAAATTGTTGCCTCTTCTGGGCGTGGGCTACCTGGTGCTCAAGCGCCGCTGGCGCCGGCGCTGGTCGCCTTGGGTTGTGCGATTGCGGTCGACGCCGCGTTGGCCTTGCCGGTCTTCGGTCCGCAGCGGACCTGGGAACTGCACCAGCGCTGGTGGGAAAATCAGGCCACGGGTGCGACCCATCGCACGCTGACGCTGCGCGAGTCGATCAGCGAAGACCGGCTGACCAACCAGTCACCGATCATCATCATGCGCCGCGTGCTCACGCAGTTGGGCACCTATCCCGACTGTCCGTGGTTGAAGGTTGCGGTGGGCGATCTTTCGCCGCGCCAATTTCGGGCGGCCTACCTGGCGGTGACGGCAATTTTGGGGCTGGTGGTGCTGGTCGTTTGCCGCCGGCCCAGCCGCACGACGTCCGAGTCGCGGTGGTCGACGGAGATCGCCTTCATCGTCCTGGCAACGCTTTGGTTCTCGCCCGTGGCCTGGAGCTATCATCCCACGGCGGCCACGCCCGCGCTGGCCGTCGTGCTAGCGCGAAAACAATCGTATCCGCGACTCGCTTGGGTGACCGCGCTGGTGTGGCTTGCGGCCATGGCGCTGATGGGCTCCGACCTGGCCCGCGCGGTGGGCGAAATGCTTTGGACCACGATCTTCCTGGGGACGGTGCTCGTGGCCACCGATCCGCGGACGGCCACGGCCTCGGAACTCACACACCGTTGACTGCCACCGTTGAATACCGGGGGCGCGGCGAGTATAAGGGAGGGCGATTTCCGCCCCGCTCCTTCTTCGAGGGTCTCTCGATGCCCGCTTTCCGCGAGAGCTTGTTGCTGGCGTTTCTCCTCGGTGCGGTTACGCTTCTCTCGCCGACGCAGTCCGCTCCGCGCCGCGCGGGGCGACTCCGAGCTTCACCGCGCCCGTCGTCTTCCACGCCACCGAGGCCGACCGGATCCTGGAGTCGCTCCAGGTGTTTCCTGCCGATAATCCCTGGAACACCGAGGTTGCATCGTGGCCCCTGCATCCCGATTCGGCGCGGATCATCGCGTCGATCGGTCTGGAGAAGCCGCTGCGCTACAATCCCGACATGGGCTTTATCCTCGTGCCTCCAGACCAGCCGCGCGTTGCGGTGAAGATCGCAGCCTATCCCGACGAGTCCGACCCGGGGCCGTTCCCGGTGCCCGACAACGTGCCCATCGAAGGCTGGCCGGCGCACTACCAGCGGCAGGCAAAAGCGGAGGGGATCACCCTCGACGCAGTGCAGCGCGACCTGCGCCAGGAGGGAGGCGACCGCCATGCGATCGTGGTCGATCCCGTGGGCGCGCGGCTCTACGAGTTCTACCAGATGCGCCGGACGGACCGCGGCTGGCAGGCCGCACAGGCCTCGATCTTCGACCTGGCCTCGAACCGGCTCCGGCCCGAGGGCTGGACCTCGGCCGACGCCGCCGGACTGCCGATCTTTCCCGCGATTGTCCGCTATGACGAATTGCAGCGCGGGTCGATCCGTCACGCCCTGCGCGTGACGGTGCGGCGCACGCGCCGCGCGTATGTCCATCCCGCCACCCACTTCGCCAGCCGGCTTACCGATTCCGGCCTGCCGCGCATGGGCGAACGCATCCGCTTGAAGCGCGATTTCGACCTGTCCAAGTTCTCCCCCGAGGTGCGCACGATCCTCGCGGCATTGAAGCGCTATGGCATGCTGGTAGCCGACAATGGTATCGAGTGGGCGGTTTCCGTTGCGCCGATCCGCGGATCCCCGTCCTCCACGAAGAGTTGCGGCGTGTGCCCGGCGCAGCGTTCGAGGTAGTCGTGGCGCCCCAGTCCGTTGGCAAGTGATTCGCGGCAAAGGGTTATTAGCTCTTGGCTTAGACAGCTTTGGCCAGGCGTGGTAGACTTTCAGGAGCAGAAGCAGATCGTTCATGGACGACTGTCCCCCTCGGCGGCAGCGATTCTCGTGACACCAGCGGCTCTCGACCCCGCGCCCTCGGAGGAGATACCCCTGAACCCTCTTCCACCTCGACCTGGACGGATTCTATGGGGGCGGGCTGCGCTAGCGGCCTGCGTGGTGGTGGCCATTGGGCTTGCGAGCCCTGCGCGGGCCGTGGGCGACGAGCTCCAGCGCCAGGCCAAGGATCTGCGCGCGCGGTACGCGTCGCAGCTTGAGGAGTTGGCCCGATGGTGCGACGGCAAAGGGCTGGGCGAGCAGGCCGCGAAGACTCGTCGCTGGCTGACGCCGCGCAACCCGAGCAAACTCTACGTGGCCGAGCTGCCGCAGACGATAGGCCCGCCCGCACTGGCCGAGGGCGCGTCGGCCGAGGTCGTCGAGTGGAACGACCGCTTTCTTATCCTCCGCCGGCAGCAGGCGCTGGCGTTGGAAAAGCTGGCGCGTCAGGCCGTGGGACGCGATCGCCAGTCGCTGGCCTTTGACCTGGTGATGGCGGCGGTCCGCGAAGACCCCGACCACGAGGGCATCCGCCGCTTGCTGGGCTTCCAGAAATTCAAGGGGAATTGGTGCACGCTCTTCGAGAAAGAGAAGCTCCAGCGCAATTACGTCTGGCACGAGAAGTTCGGCTGGCTGCCGCGCAGCAGCGTCGCCAAGTATGAGCAGGGGATGCGGTTCAACCAGAACCGCTGGATTTCGGCGGCCGACAACGCGCGGTTGCACGAGAAGATCGAGAATGGGTGGGACGTCGAGACCGAGCATTACGTCGTTCGCACCAACCACAGCCTGGAGTCGGGCGTCGCCCTGGGCGACAAGCTCGAGCAGCTTTACCGCGTTTGGAAGCAGCTCTTCGTCCGCTACTTCGCTACCGAGCAGCAGGTCCGCGAACTGTTCAATCCCAAGAGCCGCAAGCGGATCGAGACGCCTCGTTTTCGAGTGGTTTACCTGCGCACCAAGGACGAGTACGTTCGCGCGCTCCAGCCCTCATTTCCGCAAATCGAAATCTCCACGGGCATTTACGTGGAAAGCACGCGGCGCACATACTTCTACGCCGGCGAACAGGACGACCAGCGCACGCTCTTTCACGAAGCCACGCACCAGCTCTTCCACGAATCGCGCCCCGTAGCGCGCAACGTGGCAGCGCGCGGCAACTTCTGGATCATTGAAGGAATCGCAATGTACATGGAGTCGCTGCACCGCGAGGATGGTTTCCACGTGCTCGGCGGCTTCGACGACGTGCGCATGGTGGCGCGCGCGTGCGTCTGTTGCGCGACAACTTCTACGTTCCCCTCGCCGAATTCGGCGCCATGGGGATGCATGCGGTGCAAAAGGACCCCCGCATCGGCACCCTCTATAGTCAGGCGGCCGGAATGACTCACTTCCTCGTTCATTACGACGGCGGACGCCACCGCGACGCCTTGGTCGCGTACTTAAGCGCGGTTTATAGCGGGCGCGATAACCCCTTGACTCTCCCCCAACTCACGGGCGCGTCCAGGCGCCGATCTTGACGCGCAGTACCGCGAGTTCATGGAATCGGGGCCACCCGCGGACCGGGCCCCGCCGACGCCCGTGACCGCCGAGAAACCGCCGCGCGGCCGCCGCGCAGTGAGCCCTTGTTGAGCCCGGCATGGCCCGTGCTCCAGGCCGACTATCGGAAGGCCGGAAGACCAGGTGCTTGGACGAGGTAGTACCCACGATCCCCAAGGCAGACTTCAATCATCTCCCCTCGGAGTCGAACCGTGCGACCCTGGAAACTGTCGGAAATCAACTACGGCGTCGTACGCGAGCACGAGTACGAAGTGGCCGTGCTGCCGCTGGGCGCCACCGAGCCGCACAACCTCCACCTTCCCTACGGCATCCGACATGTTCGAAGGGGAACTCGTCGGCGAGCAGATCTGCGAGGCGGCCCACCAGCGCGGGGCCAAGGTGATCCTGCTTGCCCACGATCCCCTACGGCACGCAGACCAACCAGCAGCAGTTCCCCTTGGCCATGAACCTGAACCCCTCGACGCTGGGCCGGTGATCGCCGACCTGGTCGAGTCGCTGGTGCGGCCAGGGAATCCTGAAGATCGTGCTCCTCAACAGCCACGGCGGCAACGACCTCAAAGCCTTGCTCCGCGAGCTCTACGGCAAGACGCCCGCCAAGCTGTTCCTCTGCAACTGGTACCAGATGTTCAGCGACGTCTACGAGGAGATCTTCGAGGAGCCCGACGACCACGCCGGCGAGATGGAGACCTCGCTCGCCCTGGCCTATTGGCCGCAGCTGGTCGGCCGCAACCCCGACGGCACGCTGACGGCCGACGAAGGCCGCAAAGCGTCCACGCGCTTCGAGGCCGTCAACCGCGGCTGGGTCTCGATCACCCGCCCCTGGCACCTGCTGACGACCAACGCCGGTGCCGGCAATCCCCACGCGGCCACCGCCGAAAAGGGCCGCCGCCTGATGGAGGTGCTCGTCGAGCGGCTGGCCAGCTTCCTGGTCGAGCTGTCCGACGCCCCGCTAGACGACCGCTTCCCCTACTGAGCGCCTAGCCGAGAACTTCCGCAGCGGCCCTCTGCGGCCCGGGAAACGTCGCCCCACTGGAGGTTTCAGGACCGGCTATAAGAGCCCTCTCACATCGTGTACCGCCCCAAGACCTCCCGGCCACGCTCGGCCGAGGTGGCCTTTCTGGGACAGGTTCTCAGTGTCCGGCGAAACCTCCGGCGTTGCTCCCGTATCTTCTTATTGAGTCCTGCGCTGCTCGTAGGACAAGGGCGACCAACGCACAGCCAAGTTTCCCGCCCGCAGAAAGCCGCGAACGGTTCCGCATTTAACAACGGCATCAGTAAAGGGACGCGGCCGTCAGGCCGCTTTCTCCGCGTATAGTGACGATCACATGGGGCATGAGTGGCCAGTGGGGTTCGGGCCCGTCCAACTCATTTGGAAAGGCTGGTTTCTGGCGGCAGCCTGCACCCTGGGCAGTTGGGGCTGTGACCGCCCTTACGAACCGGCGCTCCTTCCCCCCGACATGGTCGAGGCCAATCGTCGCCCCGAGCTGGTGCCGAGGCCGAGGCAGTGGCGATCGAGACGCTCAAGTTGTTGGATGAGCTGTGCGTTCTGGTAACCGCCGTCCACGACGAGGCGAGTGCGCGACGAGGGGGCTGGGGGGTAGAACGACTCCAGAAGCGGCGCGACGAACTTCAGCGGCGGTTGGACCGAGTATATGCCGACATCCCCATCGAAGCACGGCGAAGCCTTCGCCGCACAGCACGGGCAAACCACCCAGCAACGACTGGATTCGTTGGAAAAAGAGTTGAGCGCCTGCGTGCGAAGCCCTGGCTATGGGAGCGAATCAAAGGCGCCTCGCGACTGGCTGCCTCGATCACTCCTCCTCCCGAGGTGCCCGCCGAGACTGCCCAAGCTGTCCCGGAGCAGAAAAGCCTGCCCGCCTTGACCGAGCCCGAGCGGCAGCTCGTAACGCGGTATGGTTGGCAACGGATCGTCCGCTTGCGCGTGCGGAATCTGCCCGGTGACGTCGGCGCCCACATCCACCAGCGACTCAACGCCTTGGTTCTCATGGAAGGGTTCGTTTCGTGGAGCGACAACGGCCAGTACTCGATCACCTTCGGGCCGGTCGCCGATCTGGACGCCCTGGCGGCGAAGATCGATTTTGGCTGGGTCGTACTGATCGATCGACAGACTCGGCGAATCGTCGTCCACGCCGATGCCGCGCGGCTTCCCCTGCCGCGGTTCGGCACCGAGGATGCGGACTTGCACATCGATTGACCGCTGCCGAGGTTGTGCAGCGCGCACGATACGCGCTTCCCCAACGATATCCGCGGGCCGGCGCACGTCGCCGTTCTCCCGTCTGCAGGCAGTGAAAACCGCGAAAACGGTTGCGCTACTTTTTGTCCGCGGGTTTGGGCTGCTGAACCTGGATCGGATGCACCAGCAGCGCCTCTTTCGAGGGCAGCGGCGGGAACGCCGCGTGCGGCTCGGCCTGGTACCAGTAGGCCATCGAGGCGATGTCGTCCTGCAAAGGCAGGTACTCTCCCTTGCGATCTTGCCGCCAGCCCAGCGCCTGGATCGTGACCTTCAGGTCCTTCTCAAAGCGGACCGGGTCGGCAACGTGCCAACGGTAGAGGCCGAAGCGCTGGCCGGGCAGGTAGATCGCATCCGGCGGAAGCACCTGAGCCAGGCCGCTATACGGCGTGCTGAAGGTCTGGTAACGCTTCGTCTCGCGGTTCTCGAAGTTGTAGGAGCCGCAGAAATAGTCTTCCGTGCCGGTGCCGCAGATCGTGGGGAACTCCTTGTCGCCGTCGAGGAAGAACTTGATCTCGCCCTCGCCCCACCAGCCCGGGCTGTGGACTTCCCAAGCCAGGTAAGTGCCGACGAACTGTCCCCGGCCGCGCACCCCGTCGAGAATCGTATACACGCTCTTGTAGGGCAGCTTGTTGACGCGGCGGAACTGCGCGTGGAAGCAGGCGGCGTCGGCCGGCACCTCGGTAAGCGTGTAGTTGATCTGGTAGTAAAGCACCATCTCCCGCTCGTCGAGGTTCTCCAGCGTGATCTTGGCCTTCTTGTGGAAAGGCATGGTCCAGTAGCAATTGAACGCCGCTGCCGGGATTCACGCACACGGCCAGCGAGTTGATCTGGGCGTACTTACCCCAGCCGCAGGCATAGAAGTCGCCCAAGGGCGCCTCGACCGAAGGTTCCTTCTCGTCGTCCCAGTAAAAGCGGAGGATGTTGGAACGCGTGCGGTCGATGGGGGCGGGCGTCATCCAAATCTGCTGAATCGCTCCCGAGCCGGTGATGTCGGCGAGGGTAAACGTCGACTTGCCGGGAATCCGCACGTAGGGCGACACTTTCCACCCCTGGCCTAGTTCGCCCGCGGCTTTCTTCGCCGGGCCGTCGACCGACATGGCCGCCTTGCCCTTCTCACCCGTGAAATTCTCCGGACTGATCGAGCGCGACTGGGCGGCCGAGAGCCGGTGGAGGTTTCCCAGGTTCATCTCCAGGCCGTTGAAGCCGCCACCCGCCACCGGTCCCTGGGCAAGCGCCGCGCGTGCCACCAACCCCAACGCCAAGCCCACGAGATAAGTTCTGGAAAGCATGGTTTCTCCTTTCGTGCTGCTCGTTACCCCGTCTGGCCGGAGCACCGCTCCCGCGGGGTCTCATGCGAACGATCGCGAAGGGGCACCGGCAGATGCTCGGGCCCGTGGCACCAGTCTCGGTTCCGGCGGCACGGGCCGCAAGCCCCGCGTAGAGAGTTGGTTTGAAGTTCTCTTGGGCTTTTCAATGTTGCGCGACTTTCCCGAGAGGGACATGCCTTCGGGAGGCCATGCGCTTAAATAGTGGCTGAGAAGGCGTTTGAGGAAGTCGCGTGCTGCGTACTTGAGGCCATTCCACGGACGACGAGGCGCGGCGGAAGCCGCGGACGTCGTAGCCGCGCGGGGTGAGGCCGTGGGCGCGCAACACGGCGTCGCACTCGGCTTTCCGGCGACGCAGTGCGGTGCGGAGTTCGCGGCGGGTAATGCGGTAGGCACGGTGACGGCGTATGACGGCTTGGAGATCGGCCAGGAGTGCGCGGACTCTTGCGACGAGCTTCGTGCAGGCACCGATGTAGATCGATTGCTGGCGACCGTCGGCGCGATAGGCGAGGCGGAAGTACGGTCCGAGCTTGCGCGCGCGCGCATGCGCCACGTGGTTACGATCGCGCCTTGGCGGCGAAAGAGGTCGCCGGCGGCGAAGATGCGGGCGGCGATCTGGTCGTAACGTGCGGCAGAGCGTTGGTCAACGGAAGTGGGTTTTTGCCACATTTTGTTTTGCGCTCGGGGGGTGGGGGGGAAGGGGGGGGAAGGAGTTAGGAGTTAGGAGTTAGGAGTTGGGAGTTGGGAGTTGGGGGGCAGGGGGCACGCGGAGATAGAAGAGAGCCGAGGGCACGCGGAGACGCAGAGGCGCGGAGACGCGAGGGTCTTACCACAAAGAACTGACAAGGGAACAAAAGTTTCACCGCGAAGCCGCAAAGGGCGCGAAGGAAGACAGGGTGGGGTGAGTTGACGACGGTACGATGCTGGAGCTGTCGGGGCGCAAGGGACTTCGACGGACGCCGCAACGGGCCGGGAGGGAGCGTATGGCTGGAGACGCGAGGGTCTTACCACAAAGAACTGACAAGGGAACAAAAGTTTCACCGCGAAGCCGCAAAGGGCGCGAAGGAAGACAGAGTGGGGTGAGTTGACGGCGGTACGGTGCTGGAGCTGTCGGGCGCAAGGGACTTCGACGGACGCCGCAACGGCCTTGGCTGGCAGGAAGACGCTGGTATCACGCGTACCGTTATACTGTACGGACGAACAGATATCCAGGTTGGTTCGTGGGCCAGGGAGGGAAACGGAGGAAGGGCCCGAAATCAACGGGAAATCATGGGGTAGGCCGGCTCGCAAGCATCCGGGCGGGCCGAGGCTGGCCGACGTGGCTGCGGGCTCCCGGGCCGGCTCCCTTCGGCAATCGGGAGGGCCTCAGCGGGATGGGCGACTGCTGCGGCGGCACAACCCAACGTGGCGGCCAACTCGGAGGCGTCGAACTTCTCGAAATGGTCGCTCGGGCGGAACAATTCGCAGGCAACGGCGCTTGGGGGCCATGGCCCCCAAGCTACCGCGAATCGGCTTGGCGCAGGCGCATACGGCCTTGGCGATTTCGGGCATCCTTGACAGCCACCCCCCCGAGTCGCGACAATCGGACCGATACTTCTTTGCCCAAAGTCTTTACGCGAAAGAGCAATTCAATGGACGGGATCGGCACAGCGGTGGTCGGGGCAGGGTTCATCGGGCCGGTGCACGTCGAGGCCTTGCGGCGGCTGGGCGTGCCGATCACGCGGCATTCTGGCTGCGACGCAGGCCGAATCGCAGTCGGCCCAGCAGACCCTCGGGCTGCCCAAGGCCTACGACAGCCTCGACGAGGTGCTGGCCGACCCGGCGGTCCAGGCCGTCCACCTGGCCGTGCCCAACGTGCTGCACTACGAGTTGGCCAAGCGGGCGCTGGCGGCCGGCAAGCACGTGATGTGCGAGAAGCCGCTGGCCATGAACTCGCGCGCAGTCGGCCGAGCTGGTCGAGCTGGCCACGCGCAAGCGGCTGGCCGCCGGCGTGTGCTACAACATCCGCTTCTATCCGCTGAACCTCGAAGCCCGCGACATGGTCCGCCGCGGCGACGTGGGCCAGGTCTTCACGATCAACGGCAGCTACGTGCAGGACTGGCTGTTCTACGACACCGACTACAACTGGCGCGTGCTGGCCGACCAGGGCGGGCGAACTGCGGGCCGTGGCCGACATCGGCACGCACTGGATGGACCTGGTCACGCTCGATCACCGGCCTGGAGGTCGAGGCCGTGCTGGCCGACCTGAACACCGTCCACCCGGTGCGCAAGCGGCCCAAGGGCGAGGTGGAGACCTTCACCGGCAAGATGGGCGCCAAGCGCGAGACCGAGCCGGTCGACGATCACCACCGACGACTAC
Organism: Pirellulales bacterium; assembly: GCA_963736495.1. GTDB lineage: Bacteria > Planctomycetota > Planctomycetia > Pirellulales > Thermoguttaceae > CAVTPL01. The sequence continues at coordinate 1,662,628 of CAVTPL010000007.1, forward strand.
GGCTGCATCCTGTTCCGCTTCAAGGGCGGGGCCCGGGGCAGCCTCTGGGTCTCGCAGGTCACGGCCGGCCGCAAGAACTGCATCCGCTACGAGATCGCCGGCTCGAACTGCGCCCTGGCCTGGAACAGCGAGTCGCCCAACGAGCTGTGGATCGGCCGCCGCGACAAGGCCGAACGAGAGCCTGATCCGCGACCCGGCCCTGGTGGGCGACCTGGCCCGCGGCTTCATCAACTATCCCGGCGGCCACAACGAGGGCTTCCCCGACACCTTCAAGCAGTGCTTCCGCGCGTTCTACGAGTACATCGCCGCCGGCGATTTCTCGGCCACGCCGCTGTTCCCCACGTTCGCCGACGGCCACCGCGAGGTGCTCCTCTGCGAGGCGATCCTCAAGAGCCACCGCGAGCAGCGGTGGGTCAACGCTGTAGACCGATCAGTGTGCCGATGCAGCGTTGCAGAGCGGCTCGAGCGAGCGTGCTCGCCGACGCAACGTCAGCACGCGTCTTACGCGCTGGCTCGACGCTCGACGACCTACACTCAGGAGCCAACCATGCAACTCGGATTCGTCAGCGCGATCCTGCCCGACCTGTCGCTGGAAGAGGTCGTCGCGCTTTGCGGCGGCCGAGGGCTTCGAGTGCGTCGAGCTGATGTGCTGGCCGCCCGGCAAGGCCGAGCGGCGCTACGCCGGCGTCACGCACGTCGACGTGACGCGACTTCGACGCCGCCGAGGCCGCAGCGGGTCCGCGATCTCGATGGCAGTCGGCGGGCGTGGCGATCAGCGGGCTGGGCTACTATCCCAATCCGCTCGCGCCCGACGCGCGCCGAGGCCGCAGGTCTACATCGAGCACATCTCGGCGAGGTGATCGCCGCGGCCGCGCTGCTGGGCGTCGGCATGGTCAACACGTTCATCGGCCGCGATCCGGACCAAGTCGGTCGACGACAACTGGCCGCGGTTCTGCGAGGTCTGGCGGCCGCTGGTCGCGATTCGCCGAGGACCACGGCGTGCGGATCGGCATCGAGAACTGCCCGATGCTCTTCACCGCCGACGAATGGCCCGGCGGCAAGAACCTGGCCCACTCGCCCGGCCATCTGGCGGCGGATGTTCGCCGAGATTCCCAGCCCGAGCTTCGGCCTGAACTACGACCCTTCGCACCTGGTCTGGCAGCAGATGGACTACGTGCGGCCGCTGCGCGAGTTCGCCGGCGCGGATCTTCCACGTCCACGCCAAGGACGTGCGGTCGGACCGGCGAGCGGCTCAACGAGGTGGGCATCCTGGCCACGCCGCTGGAGTATCCACACGCCCGAAGCTGCCCGGGCTGGGCGAGGTCGACTGGCGGCGGTTTCTCGGTGCGCTGGCGGCGGTCGGCTACGACGGGCCCGGTGTGCATCGAGGTCGAGGACCGCGACCTACGAAGAGCTCGCTGGCCCTGCGCCAGGAGGCCCTGCGCCAGAGCGGCCGGTTCCTGCGGCAGTTGCCTCCGGAAGAGAGGTCTGCCATGACGACCGAGGTCTACGCCAGCGTCGATCTCGGGCGGAACGAACATCAAGGCGGCGCTGGGCGACCGCCGACGGGAAGATCCTGGCCGCGACAGTCCGGCCCACGCTCTCGCACGAGGGCCCACACGCGCGTGCTGGAGCGGATCGCCGCGCTGGTGGAGGAACTGTAGTCGGCAAGGCGGATTGCCGCGCGGCAGGCCCTGGGCATGGCGATCCCCGGCCTGATCGACTTGCCCGCGGACGCACGCGGTTCCTCCCCAACTTCCCGACGCAAGTGGCGCGACGTGCCCGTGCGCGACTCGCTCGCCGCCGCGCCTCGGCTGCCCGGTCTACCTGCTCAACGACGTGCGCACCGCCACGCTCGGCGAGTTGACCTTCGGCCACGGCCGCACGGCGCGGACGATGGCCTTCTTCGCCCTGGGCACGGGCATCGGCGGCGGCGTGGTGATCGACGGCCGGCTGCGCCTGGGCCCGCTGGGCGCCGCCGGCGAACTGGGCCATCAGACCATCCTGCCCGACGGCCCGCGCTGCGGCTGCGGCAACCGCGGCTGCCTGGAGACGCTGGCCAGCGGCCCGGCGATCGTCGGCCGAAGGCGTGCGGCTGATGCTCAGCGGGCATGGCCCCCAAGCTCTTCGAGCTCGTCGACGGCGATCGCCGGCCGCGTCACGCCCCAAGATCATGGCCGAGGCCGCCGCCGGCCGGCGACGAGACCGTGGCCGAGGCCATCGTCCGCGCGGCCGGCTACCTGGGCATCGGCGTGGCCAACGTCGTCGTCACGCTCCACCCCGAGCTGATCGTGCTCGGCGGCGGCGTGGCCCAGATCGGCGAATTGCTGTTGCGAGACCGGTCGCGCGCGACCGATCCGCGAGCGGTCGGCATGTTTCCCACCGACGGCGTCGCAGGTCAAGCTCTCTCAGCTCTGGGCGACCAGGCCGGCGCCCTGGGCGGCATCGCCCTGGCCATCGAAGGCGGATTGCTGGAAACCGCAGGCGTGAACGCCGTAGCGAAACAGTCACCGACAGTCGCAAGCACTCCGTAGGAAAGAACAATGGACTACACGCTATCGCGACATCGCCAAGATGATCGACCATTCGCCTGCTGCAACCCGACGCATGACCGTGGAGGATCTGGAGCAGGGAATCCAGGTCTGCCCTGGCCAGTACGACGTGGCCAGCGTGTGCATCCTGCCCTATTACCTGAAGCGCTGCGCCGAGCTGCTGCGAGGCAGCGCGGTCAAGGCCGAGCACGACGATCGGCTTTCCGCACGGCGGCCACACCACGGCCGTCAAAGTGGCCGAGGCCCGGCAGGCACTGGACGACGGCGGCGAGGAACTCGACATGGTCGTGAACCTCAGCAAGGTCCTCAGCGGCGACTGGGACTACGTGCGCGGCGACCTCGCGGCCGTGATCGAGCTGACCCACGCCGCGCGGCCAGAAGGTCAAGGTGATCTTCGAGAACTGCTACCTCGCAGGACGAGCACAAGATCCGGCTCTGCGAGATCTGCGGCGAGCTGGGCGCCGACTGGGTGAAGACCTCGACCGGCTACGGCACGGGCGGGGCGACCGATGGACGACCTGAGGCTGATGCGCAAGCACTCGCCGCCCCACGTCCAGGTCAAGGCGGCCGGCGGCGTGCGCGACCTCGATCGCCTGCTGGAGGTGCGCGCGATCGGCGTTACGCGCTTCGGCTGCCACGCGAACCCGGGAGATGCTCGACGAGTGCAAGCAGCGTCTGGGCATGGTGTGAGAGATTCCTTTTCGTCCGATCGGCGTCATCCGATTCCCGCGTAACAAGGGGGCCATCCCATGGGAAAAATGCTGCGAAGCGAAGTCAAGGCGATTCTCGTCCTGGCGGTTCTGACCGGACTGGCCGGGACGGGTGGAGCAGGCGAACCCGCAAAGACAAAGAAATCCTCGTCCTCCGATCCTGATCGTTGGGAAGCCTCGATTCAGAAGTTCGAGGCCCAGGACCGCAAGTCGCCCCCTGCCAAGGGCGGCATCGTCTTCGTCGGCAGTTCCACCATGGTCGGCTGGAACCTCCAGAAGAGCTTTCCCGATTCCGGCGCGGTCAACCGCGGCTTCGGGGGCTCGCAAATGGCCGATTCGCTGCGCTATGCCGACCGGATCGTGATTCCCCTCGCGCTGCGCGTGGTCGTCGTCTATGCCGGCGACAACGATCTGGCCTCCGGCAAGACTCCGAAGCGCGTTGCCGAAGACTTCCGCCAGTTCGTGGCCAAAATCCACGCGACGCTGCCCGAAACGCGGATCGTCTACCTGGGGATCAAGCCGAGCGTCGCGCGACGGAAGCTGATCGATAAGGGCCGCGAGGCGAACCGACTCATTCGGGAGTTCGCTGCCTCAAACCCCCGGTTGGTCTTCGTGGACGTCGAGAAAACGATGCTCGGACCGGACGGCCAGCCCCGCGCCGAACTGCTCAAGTCCGACGGACTGCATCTCAATGAAGAGGGCTACCGGCTCTGGTCCGAGTTGGTTCGACCGCATCTGACCGCGGGCAAGTAGGGGCCAGCCCTGCCGGCGCGTCTCCATCGGCTTCATCGTGCCGTTCGCCGCCGCCCAAGGAACCGACGGCACCATGGGCGTGCGTGGCGGTGATCCGCTCCCACCGTGCCAACGTGGCATAGGCCTGGGGAGCCGACCGGCCGCACATGTCCTCGGTCGGCTTCAGGCTCTGCGCAAACCGCGGGCCGCTGGGGCATGCCGAACAAGAGGCAGCGGTGGTCCGAGGTGAGATGCAAACACCGCAAGCCCGCCGGTTTTCCCTGGGGCATTCCCGGGATCGGCGAGGAGATGGACGGGGCGATGCAACACGCTCCGCAGCCCACGCGACATTCCATCGCTCTCTTCCCTCGGTTCCCGGAACCTGATGAACGCCTGGGACATAAATCGTCGGCCCTACAGGCTCCAAGTGGCCTTTGGGCCCAGGAAAATCAGCCTTCCAGCTTCCTACCATACGTCCACTCTTGCCTAGGGGGAATGGGGGGAACTAGAATAGTGCCCGCGAAGGACTCGCCGCGGGATTCACCCAGAGGAATGCCCCCTTCGGAGGACACATCGATGCGACGTCTTGTACTACTTGTGGTCTTCGCGGCCCTGTTTGTGATTCCCCTGCGCAAGCCGACGCGGGGCTTTTCCGGCCGCCGAGCATGAAGAAGATGATGAAGCCCCCATTGCTCCTCAAGCACAAACCGCCCGCGGACCCCTTCGCCAGCCCGCAGGTTCGCCAGGGGCACCTCCGTCGTGACACGCGCTAGCATACGGCTTCTCGCCGAGCGAAAGCCTTGCCCTTCGTCCAGAGCCTGACCCATTCCGCTCACCCTTGCGGGCATGAATAGGCCCCTGCGGTCGCGGCGTTGCGCGCTGGATCCATGGTTTTGCCCGTGCCCTGCCTTGTGGCTGGGCACGTTTCGACCCCGTGATTGCCTTTTTTGGGAACGACTATCTTGGAGACGACGATGAAGAGGATCGCTTTTCTGGCCGTGATCTGTCTGACCCTGGGCGCCGTGGTCCACGCTGCCGACGCTCAAGCCCCCCAGGGGCATCCCGATTCCTCGGCGTGGCAGAAGCTCTTTGCCCCCGACCTGTCCGACGCGATCTATCCCAAGGGCGTCTGGTCAGTCGAAGACGGCGTGCTCACGGCCACCAAGGACGAGGCGATTTGGAGCAAGAAGCGCGTACGAGAACTTCGCCGTCGATCTGGAATTCAAGACCGCGCCGGGCACCAACAGCGGCGTGATCGTCTACGCCAGCGACCTCAAGAACTGGATTCCCAACTCGATCGAGATCCAGATTGCCGACGACTTCGCCGAGCAGTGGGCGAAGAGCCCCAAGACCTGGCAGTGCGGCGCGATCTTCGGCCGCCTGGCCGCCAAGCGCAGCGTCGTCAAGAAGCCGGGCGAGTGGAATCGGATGACGGTCACCTGCAAGGGACCGATGATCACCGTCGTGCTCAACGGCGAACAAGTCACCGAAATGGACATGCGCAAGTGGACCTCCGCCACGAAGAACCCCGACGGAAGTGACATTCCCGCTTGGCTGAGCAAGCCTGCCGCCGGACTGGCCACCAAGGGCCACATCGGACTCCAGGGGAAACACGCCGGCGCCCCAATCTACTTCCGCAACGTCAAGATCAAGACACTGGACTGAACGGCCGCAAGGCGCCCCGTGAGGCCATGGATACGTAGCTCAACGTTTCCCGAGGTGGTCGGCGCGGCGGGCGGTCTTGCCGCCCGAGCGCGATCGAGCTATCCGCCATTTCATGAAGAAGGAGGGTCTTATGAAAAGCGCGATTTTCGCCCTGTGCGTTGTCTGCGCCGGGTTGGTGGCCACGGGCATGGCCGCCGAACCGGCGGAGAAATGGGTGGCCTTGTTCGACGGCCGCACGCTGGACGGCTGGACGGTGCGCGGCGGCCAAGCCGCCTACAAAGTTGAGAACGGCGCAATCGTCGGCACGACCGTCGAGGGAAGTCCGAACACGTTCCTCTGCAAAGGGGACTATGGCGACTTCGAACTCCAGTTCGAAGTGCTCTGCGACAAGGAACTCAACTCCGGCGTGCAGATTCGCAGCCACGTTTTCGCCGAAGAAGCCAAGCAGGCGGGCAAGCCCGCTCGAAAGCGTCCGGCCGGGACCGTGTATGGCTACCAATGCGAGATTGCCGGCGAGGGAGGCAACTCGGGCAACTTCTGGGATGAAGCACGTCTGGCCAAATGGTGGGACGATTTCTCCAAGAAACCCGAGGCTCAGAAGGCCTACAAGAACGGCCAGTGGAACCAGTACCGCATCGTCGCCCAGGGAGACCGGATTCGCTCTTGGGTGAACGGGGTGCCGTGTGCCGATTTCCGCGACGCGACCGATGCGCGGGGGTTCATCGGCCTTCAGGTCCACAGCATCAAGAAGGGGACCGGGCCCTACAAGGTCTGCTGGCGCAACATTCGGCTGCGCGAGCTCGGGCCCGGCGAAAAGGTCGATTAGAGGATCCGCGGCGGCGTACTACACGCCGCGCAACGCAGGCTTCTGCATCGCGATGCAACGGCGGCCGCGTGTGCCAGTACTCTCGGCATCAATCCGATGCGGGGTTCTGCGTGCAAGCGACGACTGCGCCGCGGCGAAAGTCCATTCGTGTTTCGCAAGTCTAAGGACCAATTGATCTTGCATCTGTCCGTACCTTGCGGGGAATATCGCAGCGCGTCGGCTAATCCTCCCCCGGTTCTCGATCGGAAAGTCAGACTTCCGCCATCGCTCGCCAAAATACCGCTTCTCGAAGAATCACGTTGCCATCTGTTGGATCCCCTATTTATCGGATATTGGCTTAGGGACGGCAGGTGCTTGGGCCAATAGGCTGAGAAGCCCAGCGGGGCCCGGCCAACGCGGACGACTTTCTCACGAGCGGCAGAACTAGTACGATAAAAGAGTTCGGACGCCGGTATTCTGACGCTCAGATGGCGACCATCTGCAAGATGAGGCTTTGCAGGGACGTGAAAACGGGAGAACTCACCGAATTTGCCGCCGAGCAGCAAAGGCGATTTGACTCCTCCACTTCCCCGAACGAGCGGAAGGAGCGAGGACATTTCGGTACGCCCCCGGCCATTGCGCAGTTCATGGCCGGGATGTTTTCAGATGTCCGCACTGTAAGTACTCGCATCCTTGACCCCGGCGCTGGCGTCGGCACACTCTCCGCTGCCGTCTGCCAGAGAACCCTCGCTCAGAAGACGTCACGAACGCTCTTCTTCGAGCTGTGGGAGAACGACCCGAAGCTCATCTCGATCCTCGAAGGTACGATGAGTCGCTGTCAGAAAGAGTTGCGGGCTGCTGGGCACGAAATGAAGTTCGTCGTCAGGATTGAAGACTTCATCCTTGCAAACACTCAACGTTCGCTCTTCAATAGCGGCCCCGAACCATCATTCCATTTAGCGATCCTGAACCCACCGTACTTCAAGCTACGCAAGGAATCACCGCAGGCTCGGGCAATGGAGCATGTGGTCTACGGACAGCCGAATGTCTATGCCCTCTTCATGGCAGTCGCTGCCGATCTGCTCCTGCCAAAAGGGGAAATGGTCGCTATCACACCGAGGAGCTACTTCAACGGACCTTACTTCAAGCGGTTCCGAACGTGGTTCTTCGACCGAATGGCGGCCCGGCAGATCCATGTCTTCGAGTCCCGCACAGAAGCGTTCAAAGACGACGCCGTCCTCCAAGAGAACGTCATCTTATACGCCGAGAAGGGCGGGAAGCCCAAGGATGTCATCCTGACGAACAGCATCGGGAGAGATTTTGCCGAGGTTGATCGAAGTTTGGGACCCTACGAGAAGATCATCGACAATAGCAGTGGTGATCATGTCGTCCGAGTGACAACTAGCCACTTCGAGCACGACATCGTGGAGACGATGGACGCCTTGCCCTGTCGGTTTCGTAGGCTCGGGTTCGAGATTTCTACCGGCCCTGTCGTCACCTTTCGTTCAGTTGAGTTCCTGCGGCGCGAGCGGTCAGAAGACACGGCACCCCTTCTATGGATGCACAATGTCCGTCCGTTCATCACGCAGTTCCCACGGAAGGATGGAAAGCCGACGCATATCGAAGTGAGCAAGTCATCAAAGAAGTTGCTCGTTCCTTCCAAGACCTACATCCTCCTGAAGCGTTTCACTGCGAAGGAAGAGAAACGCCGCCTTGTTGCTGGGATTATGACTCCTGCCGACTCGTATTCCCAATGGGTCGGTCTAGAGAACCACCTCAATTATGTCTACCGAAAAGGGGCAGAACTCACGGAAGACGAAGCCTTCGGCCTCGCTGCCTTCTTCAATTCTGCCCTCGTGGACCGGTACTTTAGGGCGATCAGTGGCAATACGCAGGTCAATGCGGCCGAGATTCGAGGGATGCCGGTACCGGACGAACCGACGTTGAGACAGATCGGTGGCCGAGTCAGAGAACTTGAGACGAGAGATCATGCAGCGGTTGAGAATGTTGTTGGTCAAGCGCTACGCCTTCCTCGGCAACTGGTCGATCAACTCATCGAGGTGGCGTAATGAGCAAGCTGGATGACGCACTGGAGATCATCAAGAGCCTTGGATTGCCTCGGCAACAGCAGAATGAGCGTTCCTGCCTGACTCTACTTGCGCTGGCCGGCCTCAAGAAGAACAACTCGTGGGAGAAAGTTACTCGTCCCTTGCTTCGCATTTGGGACATCATGAGGTGGATGCGGGAGCACTACAACAAGGACTATGCCGCCAATAGCCGAGAAACGATCCGCCGCCAGACCATCCATCAGTTCGAGCAAGCACGCTTGATCGACCGGAACCCCGACGATCCGACAAGGCCGACGAACAGCGGTGACACCGTTTATCAACTCACGGAGGAAGCCGCTACCGTTCTGAAGCACTTCCGAAAGGATGACTTCTCGAAGAAGTGCGAGGAGTTTATCACGCACCACGGCACGCTTTCCTCCGCCTATGAGCGTGCCCGGAATATGGTCAAGGTACCGGTGACGTTGCCCAACGGCTCCAAGGTCGAACTTTCACCAGGCATCCACAACGAACTCCAGCGGTTGATCGTCGAGGAGTTCGCGCCTTGCTTTGCTCCGGGCGCCGTGGTGATTTACCTGGGCGACACAGCGGAGAAACGGCTCGTTATCGAAACCGAATTACTGAAGGGGCTGAACTTCCCCGAGATGAACCACGACAAGCTCCCTGACGTGGTCCTTTACGACAAGGAGCGGCACTGGATCTTCCTGATCGAAGCCGTGACTACGCATGGGCCAGTTTCGCCCAAGCGCCATGCAGAACTGGAGGCAACGTTGCGGGACTGCTCTGCGGGGCGCGTGTATGTGACAGGATTAATGGACTTCGCGGCGTTCAAAAAGTACGCCTCCGACATCGTATGGGAATCCGAGGTCTGGATCGCCGAATTCCCCGATCACCTCATTCATTTTAACGGAGACAAGTTCTCGGGGCCGTACGCGTGGCGGAAGACTCAAGAAGAGCTCTTCTGACGCGTAGACGGCAGGGCTTCGCACTTCTTTTGGCTTTTCCACGGCGGCGTATTAAGGCACGTAAACGTGCTATGGCCTTTAGGAATCAGGAACGGGACTCGGATCGCCGCAGAATAGCGTCACCAACTTGCCGAGTGGTAGGCCAAGAAGGCAGCAAAGCAACGGGCTGGTCGCAAATGGACCAGCCCGGTTGTTTTCCTGCCGAGTTGCGGCCGACCAAGGACTTGGCGCAGTGCGCCCTGCAACGGCGCGAACTCCGTGCTCTCGTCGGCGATCGTCAGCTTGAGCTACGAAAACTGGTATGCCCGGGCTTCGCCACCTCCGGCACGGGGAAGGGCCCAAACTCGTACTTCTCCGGCCCCAATCGCCGCGTCGACTGCATGGCGGCGTCCCACTCGAGGGCCTTGCCGCTGTAGACCGCCTCGCGGCCCATGATGCCCGTCATCGTGCTTTCGGCGATCGCTTGGGCCTCGTTGATCGGGCTGCCGGCGCGGATGCTGGCGATCAGGTCCTCGTGCTCCTGGCTGATAGGGGTTCGGATTCCTGTCCCGCGGAACCGCCAAGCCTTGCCCGCTTGCGGCTTGATCGAGTTCTTGCAGTTGCTGGTGCCCTTGCTGCCCACCACGGCTTCTTCGACGAGGTTCTCGCAGCCATTGATCTGCCGGCATTGGCTGAACATGCGCACGCCGTCCGGGGTACTCGAATTCGACGGCGAAGTGGTCGAAGATGTGGCCGTGGACTTCGCCGGTGCGGACCTGGCGGCCGCCCAGCCCGGCCACCGCCCGGACGGGATGCGCCCCAACACCCAGTTCATGATGTCCAGGTTGTGGACGTGCTGCTCGACGATGTGGTCGCCGCGAGAGCCAGGTGAAGTAGTTCCAGTTGCGCAGCTGCCATTCCATGTCGCTCCAGCCCGGCTTGCGCTCGACGACCCAGATCTCGCCGCCGTTCCAGTAGCATCGGGCGTAGACGATGTCGCCGATGGCGCCGTCGCTGGATGCGCTTGATGGTTTCCTGGTAGCTCTTCTGGTGACGGCGCTGCGTGCCGGCCGCAATGCCCAGTCTCTTCTGCTTGGCCAGTTCGCCGGCCTCCATCACCATCTTCACGCCCGGCGACGTCGACCGCGACCGGTTTCTCCATGAAGACGTGCTTGCCGGCCTCGATGGCGGCCTTGAGATGCACGGGCCGGAAATGCGGCGGCGTGGCCAGGATCACGTAGTTGATCTCGGGCACGGCCAGCAGCTTCTTGTAGGCGTCGAAGCCGGTGAAGCACATGCTCCTCCGGCATGTTGCATGCCGAGCTTGGCCAGCTGCGTCCGGCAATGCGTCGAGGCGGTCCGGGAACAGATCGGCCAGGGCGACGACCTTGATGTTCTTGCTGCTGGACCTGGCGCCCTGCGGCCACGTCCTCGGTGTGGTAGCCGGCCGCCGGGTAGATGACCTTGGTGGCCGCGCCGAGGGCGTCGAGCACCGCGCCGGTGCCGCGACCGCCGCAGCCGATCAGGCCGATCTTGATTTCGATCTCGGATTCGGCGGCGTGAACGGCGCGCATCGACGGCAACTGCGACGCGACCGCTGCGCCGGCCATGGCCAGTGACGTGCCGGTGAGGAACTGTCGCGCGAATGACCCGCGCGGGGCAGTACTCTGGTGACTCATCGTGGCGATACTCCCAATCAGTTCGAGGCTGGATCGGTGGACTTCGCTGCCGCGGGAGAGCCGTCGCAGGGCGAGGCAGTCGCAGGGCACACGGGGCCGCGGCGCCGGGGGACGGCCGATCGCTCGACCCCTTCCGGCCTCTGGAGTCTAAATGACACCTCCGGGGGAATCAAGCCGCGCGTTTTTCCGTCTCGCCCAGCGGGCCTTGGGGTGGGACGCCAGGCCGGTGCCTCCCCGGACCGGCAGTACCCGTGGCAGCAGGCATTGCTTCCGCTACAACGGCGCCCCGGCCAGGCCCCCTTGCGAGCCGGGCAAAAGGTTTTAGAGCCGATCCCAGAACCTTTCGGGCGCTGCGGTTTTCCGGCCGCACAGAACTCCAGCGGCAGTTCTGGGATAGGTTCTGAGTGCGCTGCGCGACATCGGAAATCGTTGTCGGATCCGGTTTCCTCTCCCGAACCCTACTCGAGGCCGTTGCCATGACTTCTCTTCCTACCTCTCGGCTGCCTTCCCTCTGCCGCGCGGCGCGGCCTTGCTTGGATTGCCGCGGCGTTGCCCACCATCTTCGCTGCCTGGGCCGTTGCCGCCGAGGCGAAGCGACCCAACGTCGTCTTCATTCTCTCGGACGATCAGAACTTCGACACTTTGGCTTGTTTCGGCGGGAAGGTCCTGACGCCCAATATCGATCGGATCGCGAGCCAGGGCGTGAAGTTCTCCCGCGCCTACTTCGGTGTCGAGCGTCTGCACCCCAAGCCGCTATATCTGCCTCAGCGGCCAATATGCCAGCCGCTGCACCAGCGACCGGTTTCTCAAGATGTGCCCCCCCGGCCAGCCGTCCAACGTCGGATTCAACGTGCAGATCACTCCCGGAAGCCTCAACGTGGCCCGCGTGCTCGAAGATGCGGGCTATGCGACCGGCTTCGTCGGCAAGTGGCACACCGGTACTCCGCCCATCCTTCCTTACCCACCCGATGCCGACATCAAGGACCCGAAGATTGCCCGCATCCTCGCCGAGAACCAGGAGCGGATGTGCGACTACATTCGCCGCTGTGGCTTTGACTACGCGGCCAGCGTGTACCGCGGGAACCTCGCCGACCAGCAAGCTCGACGCCCTGGTGTCGCACAATATGGAGTGGGTGACGCAGGGGGCCCTGGCCTTCTTGGAGAAGTACAACGACCGCCCCTTCTTCCTCCACATTTGCCCGACCCTCCAGCATGGTCCGCCGCCGGAGAAGTCGATTCCCGGCGATCCGCGTCTCACTCCCGCCGGTCTCCTGGCCGAAGCGCCCCAGGTCCAGGCCCCGCGCGCGTCGATCGCCCCACGTTTGGCCAAGTACGGCATCGCTCCGAACATGGGTCACGCCACCTGGCTCGACGACGCCGTGGGCGCCGTGATGAAGAAGCTTGAAGACTTGGGCGTGGCCGACAACACGGTGATCGTGTTCTTCAGCGACAACGCCACGCGGGGCGGCAAGGGAACCTGCTACCAGGGCGGAATCCACGTGCCGGCCCTCATTTCCCTCCCGGGTCGTATCGGCGCCGGCCAGACATGCGACCGACTGGTCGCCAATCTCGACGTCGTTCCCACGATTCTCGATCTCTGCGGAGTTCAGTCGCCGGAGGCGATGAAGATCGATGGGCGCAGCCTGGCGCCGCTCGTCCGCAATACGCACTCCGAGTGGCGCGACGAACTGCTGCTGGAGATCGGCCACACGCGCGGCATCGTCACCCCACAATGGAAATACGTGGCCTTGCGCTACCCGCCCGCACTCCAGGCCAAGATCGCGGCCAAGACGCTCCAGGACCTTCCCTACCACATGGGCACCTCCCTGGACCTGCACGCCGCGCCGAACAAATGCATCCCGCCTACTGGGACGCCGATCAGCTCTACGATCTCTCTGCCGATCCGCAGGAAAAAACCAATCTGGCCAAGGACCCGAAGCACGCGCAGACGCTGGCCGAGATGAAGGGCCGACTGGGCGTGGAACTGAAGGAGCTTTCCCGTCCCTTCGGCGAATTCCACCCGCGCACGCCAACCAAGTAATCAAGCGAAGACTCTACGAGCTCGAGACCGTCGAGCCACCGTGCGTCGATATCGTTTTGGGCAAGCAACTACCAAGGGCCGGCTCCGGCCGGCACCGCTCCGTTTGGGGAGGGAGACCATGCGCTGCCTTCGTTCCGCGGAATTGATTGTTGTATTGAGTGCGGTCGCCGGGATCGCAGCGACCTTGCCATCCCTGTATGCCGCCGAGCCTTCCCAGGCCGAGGCCCGGCAGCTCCTCGACGCGTCGGGGATTCAAGGTGGTTTGGTCGTGCAGCTCGGGTGCGGCGATGGCAAGCAAATCGCCGCTTTGGCCGCGGCCGGTCCTTTCCTCGTGCAAGCCCTGGATACCGACGAGCAGGCGGTGGCTGCAGCTCGCAGATACCTGCAAACCGCGGGGCTCTACGGCAAGGTTACCGTGGATCGATGGACGGGCAAACGGCTTCCCTACATCGACAACCTCGTCAACCTGTTGGTGGCTGACGAGGCGGCGGCACCGGCGGCGGACGAAATGCTGCGCGTGCTCGCCCCGCAAGGCGTCGCCTATGCTGAAACAGGCAGGCCGCTGGACGAAGACGGTCAAGCCTCGCCCGGCAGAGATCGACGAGTGGACCCACTACCTGCTACGATGCGAGCAACAATGCGGTCTCGCACGACACGGTGGTCGGCCCGCCGCGCCACCTGCAATGGGTTGCCGCGCCCAAGCTGGTCGCGCCACCACGACCACATGGCCAGCATGAGCGCCGTGGTGTCCAGCCAGCGGGCGCATCTTCTACATCATGGACGAAGGGCCGACCGCGTCGATTCTCCTGCCGGCGCAGTGGTTGCTCATGGCCCGCGACGCCTTCAACGGCACCTTGCTCTGGAAGCGGCCGATCGACTCGTGGAACACGCACCTCTGGCCGCTGAAGAGCGGGCCGAACCAGCTGCCGCGCCGACTGGTGGCCGTGGGCGACGAAGTCTACGTCACCCTGGGCATCGACGCCCCGCTCGTGGCGCTCGACGCCGCCACCGGCCGCACGCTGCGCACCTACGAGACGACCGAGAATACCGAGGAACTCATCCTCTCCGAGGGAGTTCTGTTCCTGCTGGTCAACGCTTCGCGCCAACGAAGTGGACCGAGTATCGGCAGACCAACACCTACGTCTGGGATAACTCGCAGCGAGCCAACCGCGACTGGGGCTGGGACGAACAGCCCCGCCGCATCGTGGCCATCGAGGCCGCCACGGCGCGCGTCCTCTGGAAGTACGAGAGCTGCGTCGCCCCGCTCACGCTCACCGCCGACGCCGCCAACGTGCTTCTGCACGACGGCGAGAAGATCGTGTGCCTGGACCGCGACAAGCGGACGCGTTCGCTGGCAATCGGCCCCCGTTTCACGGCGCAAACCAATGCCGGTTTCCTACGGACCGACGCTCGTGGTCCACAAGGACGTCGTCCTCTTCTCCGGCGGCGAACCGCTCCATGGCCGGACTGGCCTTGGCCGACGGCAAGATTCTCTGGACGGCTCCGCATCCCCGCTCCGGCCACGCCTCGCCCGACGACCTCCTGATCGTGCAAGACCTGGTCTGGTCCGGCGAGATCGCCAACGGGGCCGATTCCGGCGTGTTCACGGGCCGCGACCTGCACACCGGCGAAGTGAAACGCGAGTTCTGCTCCGGACGTCGAAACCTACTGGTTCCACCACCGCTGCTACCGCAGCCAGGCGACCGACACGTATCTGCTCACCTCGCGCACCGGGATCGAGTTCATCGACCTGGCCAAGCAGCATGGGACGCTCAACCACTGGGTTCGCGGCGGCTGCCTTTACGGCTTCATGCCCGCCAACGGCCTGGTCTACGCGCCGCCCCATTCCTGCGGCTGCTTCCTGGAATCGAAGCTGATCGGTCTCAACGCCTTGGCCCCCGCGTCGGCTTCGGCGCCTGGCGCCTCAAGGCAACGACGGCGACCGACTCCAACGCGGTCCGGCCTATGAAGCGGCCGGGATCGCTGCGGCTTCCGATGCCGCGAAGACGGCTTCGCCGGCCGCGGCCGAAGGGGATTGGCCCACCTACCGCCACGATGCGGCGCGGAGCGGCTCCACCAAGACCGTCGTGCCGACATCGCTCAAGCGAGTGTGGCAGACCTCGCTGGGCGGGAAACTCACCAGCCCGGTGATTGCCGCCGGCAAGGTCTTCGTCGCCGCGGTCGATGCCCACACCGTACACGCCCTCGATGCCGCCTCCGGCAAATCGCTTTGGAGCTACACCGCCGGGGCCCGCGTCGATTCGCCGCCGACGGTCCAAGGCAATCGCGTCCTCTTCGGATCGGCCGACGGTTGGGTCTACTGCCTCCGCGCGGCCGACGGGCGTCTGGCCTGGCGGTTCCGAGCTGCGCCCGACGACCGCCGCATGGTGGCCTACGAGCAACTGGAATCGGCCTGGCCAACCAGTGGAAGCGTGCTCGTCCAGGACGGCTCTGTGTACTGCGTGGCCGGTCGCTCGATGTTTCTCGACGGCGGCCTCCGCCTCCTGCGTCTCGATCTGGCCAGCGGCCGTAAGCTCGGCGAGAGCGTGCTCGACGACCGCGACCCGAAAAGCGACCAGAACCTCCAGGTTTACGTCAAGGGCCTGACCATGCCCGTGGCACTGCCCGATATCCTTTCCAGCGACGGCAAACGCATCTACATGCGCTCGCAGCAATTCGACCTGGAAGGAAAACGGCTCGAGGTAGCCCCCCGCGACCTTCTCGATCAGCAGGGGGAAGACGCTCACTTGCTCTGCCAGGTCGGATTGCTCGACGATACCTCCTTCCACCGCTCCTACTGGGAGTTCGGCAAGAGCGTGGGCGGCGGCTACGGCAGTTGGTTCAACACCGGACGCTACGCTCCGTCGGGGAAGATCCTCGTGTTCGACGACGCCACGGTCTATGGCTACGGACGCAAGCCCGAGTACTACACCAACACCTCGGTGATCGAATGTGAGCTGTTCGCCGCCAACAAACAGCCGAACAACGAGGTCATTGCACGCGTACGAGCGGGCGAGCGCAAAATCATCAGTCAGTCGGCGAAGAAGTCGGCCGATTCTTCGGATTGGAAACTGCGGCAGGTATTCCCGCGGTCGAACCTCTCGGCTACGCAATTCAAGTGGCTATTGGACCAGCCGTCGATCGAGGCCCGCGCGCTGGTGCTGGCGGGCTCTACGCTCTTCGTGGCCGGCCCGCCCGACGTGCTCGACGAGCGCCAGTCGCTCCGCCTTCCCGACGACCCCGAGGTGCAGGCGACGGTGCGCAAGCAGGCGGCCGCGCTGCGGGGCGAATTGGGCGGACTGATTTGGGTCGTCTCGGCGGCGGAGGGCAAACCGCTGGCTCGCTACCGCCTCGATGGCTTGCCCGTGTTCGACGGCATGGTCGCCGCCATGGGGCGGCTGGTGTTGGCCACCACCGACGGGCGCGTGGTATGCCTCGGAGCGGACGGCAAAGAACCGCTGCCCGCCGCGGACAAGGAGCCGCTCAAGACCGTCTTCGCCGAGCCGGCCGACAAGCCGGCGGGCTGGCAACTGCCCCAGGCACGCAAGGACGGAGAGTTCGAGCCCGTGCGCAATGCGGCCGTACTCGCGTCGAAACTCGGCTATCGCATCCGTGCGGAAGAGGGCAAGCAGGCTTCCGTGGCCCTCAAGAAGCTGACGGCGAGCTATGGCGCAAGGTCGTGCTCAAGGCCCGCCTTCAAATCCAGGAATCCGGCCAACTCAAAAACGGCTTCATTACTTTCGGCGACGGCCCCAAAGAAGGGCAACTCGTGCGTTGCGGATTCCGCTTCCGCAGCAAGGCGATGACCATCACCCAGGGAGCGCAGAAAGGAGCCAAGACTGACTCCAAGTCCAATTCCAAGCCGCTCGAGTTCGCCGCCGACGAAATCCTCGACGTGGTCGTGACGGTGGACCTGAAGACCAGCAAGGTCGCCATGACCGTAAAAGGACAGACACTCGAAGTGCCCCTTGCCCGGCCGATTGCCCGGATTACCCACGTCGGCTACTCGGTCGACAATGCCACCACCGACTTCAGCCCGATCGAAGTGACCGGCGAGTAAAAGCCTATCCGAGAACCTTCTCCCCTCGCCCCGCTTGCGGGGAAAGGGGCCGGGGATGAGGGGTCGCCAACCAGCACGACTCAAAGCCGGCAATATCGCCGGCGCCGATTGTCCCGTTAGCTTACCACGGCACAGGGAATTCCCAGGGTCTCGGCGATCCGCCGCAGGGATTCGGCGCGATGGCCGACGCCCAGGGCAAAGTGATGCGTCGGACCCTCGGCCACCCAGCGGCTGAGGAAGGTCCGCACGTCGGGCTCGAAAAAGCCGCGCGTGTTCGTGTTGCCCGTGGGCGGAATCGGGCCGCGGACGCTTTCCCCCTCGGCGACGACGAACTTGAACCGTCCGCCGGTCGTGTCAGCCCGATGCTCAGCATCGTGATCGGCCCTTCCTTGATCTTGAACTCGACGCTGGCCCCCTTGCCCGGCTTGCCGTGGTACTTCACCAGGCTGCGCAGCACCGGTTTGCCTTCGGCAATGTTGACGTGGTGCGGGCCGTCGTGGCCCACCAGCACGAACCCCTCCTGGAAATCGATCGGGTGGAACTCGGCGAAGCTGCCGCCGATGTCCAGCCGGTCCATGATCAGCATGGCGATGCAGGTCTTCAGGTCCGACTCGCCGCACATCGGAAAACCGGCCGCCGTCAGCAGCGAGTTGCCGACGATGAGGTTGGTCACCAGCTCGCGCATCGGGCTGCCCTCTTCGGCCTCGTAGTAGTAGGCCAGCCCGTCCAGCTGCTTTTCATCGACGAACTTGTCCAGCGCCACGGCCACGCGCGCCGCGACGTGCAGGTCTTCGTCGGTCAGCTTGCGCGTGATCGGGTCGGACTTCGGATCGGGCGTGTCGAACATCTCCAGAATCTGCCGCTTTCTTCGCGGCGATCTCGTCGGTCGGTCACCGTCCGCTGCAGTCGCAGCAGATCGTCGGGCTCGGTCTGGACGATGTGGCAGCCGAAGGCCGCCGTGAGCGCGGTCGGATCGGTCTGCATGTCGAGCATGTTCTCCAGCACGTGGCCGAAGTGGCCGATCCGGGCCCGCTTCAGGTCGTGCCAGCACGCAGGCGATGTCGCACCAGTCGCCCAGCTCCGCTTCGGCTTCGGCATCGTCGTCCAGATGCCCGAGAATCACCGGCGGCGGCTGCTTGCCCATGCGCAGCGCCACGCCGGTGAACTCCGGCACCGAGCAGAAGTCGTCGTTGGCCAGCTGCATGTACGTCGAGGCGCGCGCGTAGTCCAGCGCCTGCAGCGGCTGCAGCGCGACCAGCACGATCGGCACGTCCAGGTTGCGCACCAGGACGCCGAAGGTCGCCGAGGTGGCGTAGGTCAGCATGTCGCAGAACACCAGGTCGAGGTCGGCCGCCTGCAGCCGCGGCAGCAGCGCGTAGGCCGCCTGGGCCTGGTCGACGATGCCGAAGTCGGTCACGCGCACTCCGCGTCGCCTCGACTCGTCTGACGAGCACGTCCAGCTTGCTCCTTCAACTCGTCCAGCAAGCCGTCGAACTGCGACCAGTACGACGTGATGGCCCACGCCGAACACGCCGATGTGGGCGGTTCGCGGTTTTCGCCGGGGGATGCGGACGGTTCGAGCTTCCGATGACATCGCTGTCCTCTGCAGTGAATCAGTTTGAGCAAGGAAATGCCTTCGTCTAGGAAGCGATGAACGGGCCGCGAAGGCGCGGCTCGCCCGCGGATCGTCAGCAGGATCACCAGAAAGCCGATCGGATACATCACGCCGGCGGCGACGAACACGGGGACGAACGAAAACCGCTCGACGACCATGCCCACCAGTCGGTCGTCAGAAATCCGCTCACGCCGCCGGCGCATCCGCACAAGCCCAACGACCGTGCCGACCGAGCGCGGGCGGCACCAGGTCGCCGGTCAGCGTGATGTAGTTCGTGATCCAAAACCCGTGAGCGAACATCAGCACGCCCATCAAGCAGCACGGCCACGTCCATCCGCTCGAGCGAACATCGACAAGATGGAGATCGGCGTGATGGCCGCCGCCAACGCCCATCACCGTCTTCGCGCGGCCACGCGGCGACCAGCCCGCCGCGGACCAGCCGATCGGACACCAAGCCGCCCAGCATGTTCGCCACGTCCAGCGTGAGGAAGGGAATCCAGGCCAGCCGGCCGATGTCGGCCAGCGTCGCGGAACGCTCCTGGCTCAGGTACTGCGGAATCCAGAACATGTACAGGTAGATGACGGGGTCGAGCAGGAATCGCGTCATCAACAGGCCCCACACGTCGCGGCGAGCCGAGCAGGTTCCGGCCAGCGGCACCAGCGGCGTCGTCTTCCGCCATCGAGTCCCTGGCCACCGGCCGGTCCTCTTCGATCCCGCCAATTCCGCGGCCGACACGAACGGCGACTGCGGTGCGGCCGCCGGTAGAAAATCGCCCACAGCGAGACCCACGACGGCCCCCAACGCGCCGGTGGCGCAGAAACGGCTCGCCACGCCAGCCCACGTGTCGCCACCATCCACGTCGCCAGCGGCGGAGCGAACACCGCGCCGATCGCCGCACCGCCGATCGCGAAGCCGATCGCCCGCGAGCGTTGCTGCAGCGGAAACCACTCCAAGGCCGCCTTGGTCACGCCGGGAAAACAGCCGCCTTCGCCGACGCCCAGCAGGAAACGGCACGCCGCCAAGTTGCCCGGGCGTGCGCACCAGGGCATGCGCGGCGCTGGCCACCGTCCACACGGACACGCACAGCAGCATGCCCAGACGCGTTCCGACCAGGTCCAGGAACCGCCCGCCCAGGGCAAACATCACCGTGTAGCTCAGCACGAACGCCGCGACGACCTTGCCATACTCGACGTTGTCCATGCCCAGTTCGGCCGTCACCGTCGGCGCGAGCACCGACAGCACCTGGCGGTCGAAGAAACTCAGGCCGGTGCCCAGCAGGAGCAGTCCGGCGATCCACCAGCGAAATCCGCGAATCGTCATCGTCTTCGCCTGCTCGTGCCAGAGATGCCGCAATGATCCTCGCCCCGCCGGAAAGCCGCTCGACGCGGTTCTCGCCGTTCTCTCCGTGCGTGGCCCTGTCCGCGGTTTCAGCATATCGAACGACGCGCGCCGTTGCGAGCGGTCGCGCCGCAAGCATCGACGGAAGCCGCCGCTCCGCCACGCCGGCCCACCCAAATCCCACGGTTTCTCACCCCGCGCGGGTCTGGCCGGCCGACTCTTGTTTCCGTCGGCAAACGTGCTACAAAGGCAGCCGCGCCTCCCGGCGCGAGAGTCTTTCGTGTCTGAATGTCCAGGAGCCTGAACCATGAGGACCTGCACCGCCCTGTTCGTGGGCTTGTTCGCCGCGCTGGCGCCGAATCGGCCGCTACTGCCCGCGGAAACCGACTTCGCCACGCGCGTCAAGCAAGCGCCGGTGCTCCCAACCGAGGACCTCGGCGAGCCGGTCCAATCGGTTCGCGAGGGCATGCTCCTCTCCGCGCCGAACCCGGACGGCAAGACCTGGGACCTGCTGCAAATCTACTTTCCCGCAGTACGGCGGACCGAACACGATCGTGATCATCGACCTGGGCTCGGGCGAGGTCAAGCAGGTCCAGACCGAGCGCGGCTGGAACTTCCACCTCTGCCCCTCGGTCGTCGCCCCCAACGGCAAGCTCTTCATCTCCGCCCTCGACGGCCGCCTGCGGCAGAAGATCTGCATCTACGATCCGGCCGACGAACGAGTTGACGCTCGACGCCGTGAAGATGCCCGAGGAAATCCTGGGCGAGACGCATCCGCTTGGTGCTGGGCACCGACGGCAAGCTCTACGCCATCGGCCAGCACCCGACCAAGGCGGCCACCGCCGTCGAGATCGACCCCGAGACGCTGGCGGCCACGCCTACGGGCCGATCGGTCCGAGCCACGCGCCCAACTCGTGCTGGGGCTACTCCGGCGGAGCCGACGACCGCTTCATCTACATCGCCAGCGGCAAAGATCCCCTGGTACCTGGTGGCCTACGACCGCCAGACGGGCACCAGTCGACACACGCTCGCCGAGACCGAGACGGTCGGCGGCATGGTCAGCGTCGGCCAGCAGCACGACGGCTGCACCGGCCAGGTCCAGCCCGGTCGTCGGCACCGACGCAGACCGCGGGATACTGGCTTTACGAAGGCAAGGCGATTCCCAAGACCGGCCGGCGACAGCAGACTCCGCCCTGGCCGCGCGCAGAGCGCGCCGCCGGCAGTTGCCGCCGCAGCCCGAAGTCAACACCGAGCCTGGGCGGTGCCCGACGCCGAGGGCTTTGCCGAGATCTGGGTTCGCACGGCCGAGGCCAAGGTCGCGCGCCGCCGCCGCGCCGCGAAAGCCGCCCGCGGTTACAGCCACGCCCGAATCCGCACCCGAAGCGCTCGGCTGGAAGCGGTTCCGCTTTCGCGTGCCGATCTATCCCCACTCCATCTACCGCCTGCTGCGAGCTGCCCGACGGCCGCCTGTTGGGCACCGCCGGGCGTACGAGGGCAATTTCGTCTACGATCCCGAAGACCGGCCAGGCCAAGCACCTGGGCAAGATGCCACCTGAGCCACTACGCCACGGCTCTGCTCGACGGCAAGGTCTACATGAGCGGCTATCCCACGTCGCCGCTCTACGTCTTCGATCCCGCCAAGCCGTGGACCGCCGGCACCGTGGTGCGCAGACCGCGTGATCCAGGACACCGATCCCGCAGGCCAATCCGCGCCAGCTTGCTGCTTTTGGGCGAGAAGGAACTGGCCGGCACGCACAAGATGTACGCGGCGGCGACCGGCGCCGACGGCAAGGTGTATTTCGGCGGCCAGTGGATTCGCGACGGCGCGTGCGGCGGATTGGCCTGGTACGATCCCAGCACCGGCAAGGCCGGCGGCCTCTGGCAGCCGCTGAGCAACTACCAGGTTACCCACCTGGCCGCGGCCGATGGCGGGACGGATCATCGTCGTCTCCACGCGCCGCGTCGACGACCACGTGCTTAACAAGCCCAAGCCGGAGCAGGGCGCCCTCTTCTTCTTCGACACGACCCAGGGCGCGTCGGGCGAACCGTTCGAACCCGCCAAGGGCGTCAAGGGAACCGGCCCGATCGTGTCGGTCGGAACGCGGGCCGCATCCTCGGCTGGACCGAGGACCCCAACGGTGACAAGCAGAGCCAGCTTTACTGCGTCGACGTCCGCGCACGCAAGCTCGTCTTCCTGCGCATCGCTGCCGGTCCCGCTTCCGGTGGCGATCGGGTCGAACCAGCAGGAGGCCTGGGATTTCCGCATGGGCCCGGACGGCATGGTCTGGACGTTCGCGGCCGGTGCGCTGCTGCGCATCGATGCAAGCGACGGCAGCGTGCATCCCGTCGGCCGCCTGGCGCCCGGCGGACGCATCGCCTTCGCCGACGGCAATCTCTACCTGGGAGGCACCACGGCGCTACGCCGCATCCGCGACTTCAAGGTGACAGGAAAACCTCACTGAGCGCCGCCGAGCCAACACGCCCGGCCGACCACGAGGAGTCCGGAAAACGCGGAACGATGCCCGCCGCGCGCCGCGCGGCGCTGCGGCCGGGGCTTTTCCTGCGACGTGCGCGGTCATCCACTTCATCATCTCCTCCGCGGACGCCTGGGCCACGTCGCGGATCAAGTCGCGCGGCGTATCGTCGCCCACTTCGTAGGTGATCGCCGGAATGCCCAGGATCTCGAAGGCCCACTTCTTCGACGTGGGAAGCGTGGGACTGTGGGCGGCGTCGCGCCGCAGCTTGTACTCCGGCAGCCGAGCCTGGATCGCGGCCAGCCAGTCTTGGGTGAATCCTTCCGAATCGGTCTTCTGCTGGTCGGTCTGCGTGTAGAAGACGTCCTGGCCGGTCGAGTGGAAGTCGAGCAACAAACGCATTCGCTGCCCCGCCGCGGCCAGGCCGAGGATCTCGTCGCGCACCGCCCGCGTCTCCGGCTGCGTGAAGCCGACCCAGTCGCGGTTCAAATCCACCCCCTTCCGATTGCACCGCCAGTGGCCCAGCGTCACGCCGTCGGGATTCACCAGCGGAACCACGGTGACCTGGAATCGCTTGCGGAACTCCAACGCCGTCGGGCTATCGCCCGCCACCGCTTCCACAAAGGCCATCAAGGCCAATGATCCGGTGATTTCGGGGGGATGCTGGCGGCCGATCACGACCACGTGCTCTCGGGCCGACGCCGACCCGATCGCCAGCTCGTAGATGGGCCGTTCCGCCACGGACCGCCCAACAAGCTGCTTGTGCACGTAAGGCAAGGCGGCCAGTCGATCCATCCATGCGTTGAGATCTTCCGCGGTCACCATCTCCTGCGCGGCGACCCAAAGCGGCTCGGTAGTGGCCTCCAGCTCCAGCAAAGCCTCTTTCGTCTTACGGTCGTAGCTCCAGGCCGTGCGTGCCAGTGGAGTCCACGACTTGCCGTCGCGGCTCGTCTTGGGAGCATACCGATGGCTGCCTCCCTCGTAGGTCAAGACAAGGCGAATCTGCCGCGCCGCGGTGCTCTGCACGCGAAAGGCATACCAGGCGCTGTTGTTGATCGGCGTCGTCTCGGGGCGGACGACGAGGCGATACCGTCCCTCGGCCGTTCGCGTACACGCGTCGAGCCGCGCGGCCGGGAAGTCGGCGGAGAATACCACGCCTTCTTCGGGAAACTCGAACCGCCGCGCCGCAACACCGGCGGCGGACATCGCAATGCTGCTGCGATTCCCTTGCGGCGGCCCGGCGCCAAGCCGAAATGCCGGGCTGTCCGGAGAGAATTGCCAATCGTCTTCCGCCGGGCCGATGAACCGCGGATCGGCCGCGAGCGATTTCGCGTCGTGTCCCCGGGATTGCCAGGCAGCCAGGTCGGCCACTTTGACGTGCCGAGGCCGCCAAGGGCAGCCCCAAAGCGCCATCTGCTCCTTGCCGGTCATCCAGTACAGGTTCTCCTCGAAGCGCAGGTTCGCCTGGGCCGGATCCAGCGGCGTGCCGCGGGCGCCCTGCGAGGGATGGGGGCCGAAGAACTCGTTGTCCCACCACAGACCGATCTGGTAGCGATGATTCAACGCGCAGACGTTGTGCCGCACGATCGCGTCGCGCACCTGATAGCTGACTTGCTTCTTGTCGATGCCCTTAAAGACGCGCGGGCCCAGTTCGCGAATCGTGATTCCCGTGGGATTGAGCGCGCAGAGGTTGTTTTCGATCGTCACTTGCTCGCTCTCGCCCAGTGCGATCCCGGCATTGCCCCATTTGTCGTCGGTGCCGTTGCGCACGCAGACGTTCCCGATCACCTTGAAGCCGCCGCTGATTTCCACGAAGATTCCGTGTCCGGCGTTGTCGAAGCAGCGACAGTCCTCGACCACCACGTCGCGCACGTCGATGTCGAACCACAGCCCGTTGCCGCGGTTGCCCAGGGCTTGACAACGATACAGCCTTCCCTGCGCGCCCCAGGGCGATTTTCATCCCTCCGGCCTCCCAATCCTGATCGAAGCCTTTCACGTTGTTGCGCTCCAAGATCACATGATCCAGGAGGAAGTGGCTGCCCGCCCCGCCGAGCCCTTGCTGGCCGTTGAACCGGCTTTGCACGCGGCGGAAGGTTACGTGGTCGCCGTGAAACGAGATTCCGTTGCCGTTGGTCCACTCCACGCGGCAGTCTTCCACGACCCAGTGGTTGCCGAGCACGAACAGCGTCCGCGCTGCGCCGTGTTGGCGGCGAAGCGCACGGTGATTCCGCGCACGATGATGAAGTCGCGCACCGCGCCTCCCCAGCCCGACCCGAAGCACACGCTCCGCACGCTGGCCTCGACGGTGGCCTGATTCGGGTCGCGGTCGCGGGGCAACCGCACCAGGAGGGTCTTGCGACCGGGATCGGCAAAGAAGCTTCCCGGCGCCATCGACTCGGACCCTTCGGCCTGTGCCAACAGCCGGCCGTCGACGATCACTTGCTCGCAGCGGCCAACGAGCCGATGCCGCGAATCGTTGGGGTGCGTCGGAAAACGGTGCGTCCAGGGCTCTTTCTTCCAGATGCCGCCTCCAACCGCCGTCCAGCCCGTCACCAAGTCGGCGCCGGTGAGAATCACTTCTTCGCCGGGCGCGGCTTCGTAGGTGATCGGCGCCGCCGCGGTGCCGCTGTGCGCCGGGCGCACGTGCTCCCGATAGGTCCCCGCATGAATCAACACCGCGTCGCCCGGCTCTGCCATCTCCGCCGCCTTCGAGATCGTCTTCCACGGGCGCTGGCCCGTGCCCGGCCCGTCGTCGGCCGCCTGCGGCGATTGCTGCGCCACGTGATAGGTTGCCGCGGGCGCCGCGGCGGGCCCGAGCCAAAGCATTCCCCAAGCGGCTACGATTGAGGCCTGCATTGCGAACCAGCGCCGGGCGGCCAAGGGAACTCCGGATTCGAGCCGTTTCGGCTCACGATCCGGATGAATCGCAAACACGGACTGCGCCGGCGTCAAGAACAGCAGGATTTTCACGGATGCACCCCTAGGCGATGTGGAGAAGTTGTCCTCGGTCGCGTCCCCAAGCAAGCGACCGCCGCGCCATTCTGCTTCCCCCCGACAACACCGTCAAGGTCCCGGCGGCGTTGCGGCGCGTGCGCGGTTGATCTACGATAAACGCGCCCTGCTCGGCGCACGGCACGCATTACGGCGATGTTTCCCTTCCGGTTGTGCTCAACAAGGAGCCGCACATGGCCCAATCATTCCGCCCCGGATTCCCGCGAAGAAGATTTGTCTTGGCTCTACCCGGCACGCTGGCGCTCTCGGCGTCGACTTGGGGCGCACCGGCCGCCGTGCCCACCAAGCTCAAAGGCGGCGCGGTCGTCCTCTTTCAAGGCGATTCGATCACCGATGCCAGCCGCGATCGCAAGGCGGCCGAGGCGAACAACCCCGCGGGCCTCGGCCGCGGCTATCCGTTCCTCATCGCTTCCGCCCTTCTGGCCGAGCATCCTCAAGCCCAACTCCGCATCTTCAACCGCGGCATCAGCGGCAACAAGGTCCCCGATCTGGCCGATCGCTGGCAGGCCGACGCCGTCGCGCTGAAGCCCGACGTGCTCAGCATTCTCATCGGCGTGAACGACCTCTGGCACAAGCTCAACGGTGGCTATCAGGGCACCGTCGCCGACTACGAAAGCGGCTATCGCGAATTGCTCCAGCGCACCATGCGGGAGTTGCCCGCCACGCGGATCATCGTCTGCGAACCGTTTGTGCTCCGTTGCGGTGCGGTCAACGAGCGCTGGTTCCCCGAGTTCGACCAGCGCCGCGAGGCAGCCTGCCGGCTCGCCGCCGAGTTGAAACTCACCCTGGTCCCGTTCCAGACCATGTTCGACCAGGCCGTCAAGCTTGCCTCGCCGGCCTACTGGGCGGCCGATGGCGTGCATCCCACCGTCGCCGGACACGGCCTGATGGCCAAGACCTGGCGCGACGTGGTTCGATTGACCTGACGTTTGCAGCATCCGTGGCGGGCGCCGCCGTGCTCAAGACGAGGTAATACCGGCACTTCACAGTCCCTTCGTCCGCAAATCACCGGAGACTTTCCATGTGCAATCCTCATCGCTCGGGTTGCTTCGGTTGCGTCCACGGCCTGGATCGGCGTGCGTTCTTGGCCGGCTGCGGCGGAGCCGGGGCGGCGCTTGCGTGCGGCGCGATCGTGCCCAGCCCCAGTCAGGCCCAGGAGCCCAAACGCGCGCCGGTTCGCGTTGCCGTCGTCTTCCTCTCCAATAGCGACCAGCGCGAGATCTGGCCCTACCCCGGCTTCAACTGCGAAGCGCGGCACGCGGAAGTATTGCAGTTGCTCCGCGCCGAATGTACCGGCATCGAGTTCGTCCCGTTCGTGGTCCGGCAACCTGCCGACGTTCAAAAGACGATCGCCTCAAAAGCGTCGACCGATGGCTTACTGGTCTACATCGTCACCTTGAACTGGGAGCTCACCGCCACGCTCGCAGAACTCGGCAAACTCGGCAAACCCATGCTCGTGGCCGACGAATTCCTGGGAGGCTGCGGCGTGTTTCTTACCGGCACCAGCGCGCTCGCCCGTCGGGGCATCCCCGTTGCGGCGGTTTCTAGCACGCGACCCGCCGACCTTGTGGCCCAAGCGCGGCTGTTTGCCGGCGTCAAGGCCGAAGGGGCCACGGCTGCCTCCTTTGCGAGGCAGTGCGATGAAGCGGCCCGCCGCGCGTTCGCTCGCGCCGGGAAACTGGAATGCCGCGAGGATCGCCTCACAGTTGCCCCCATCGACGAGTGTTTGAAGCGGCTGAAGCAGTCGCGGTTTCTCGTCGTGGGCGCGGGTGAGCCAGGAAGCCGCCGCGAGTACCTCGGCGCAACCGGGCTCTTCGTCGGCTTCAACGAACTCACGGCGCTCTACGACCAGGTCGATCGCGATCAGGCCGCCGATTGGGCAAAGAAATGGTCCGTGCGCGCGGAGAAAGTGGTCGAAGCCTCGCCCGAATGGATTCACAAGGCAGCGGCGCTTTACCTTGCCATGCTCGCCCTGATGAAGAAGCACGGCACCGACAGCATCACGATGAATTGCCTGGGCGGATTCGCCGCCGGCAAGCTTCCTGCCTATCCCTGCTTGGGCTTCATGCAGATCCTCGACGACGGCGGCCAGGGCGTGTGCGAGGCCATGCCCGACGATTCTGTGAGTACGCTCCTCGGGCGCTTCCTCACGGGACGCGCCGGATACGTCTCCGACCCGGCACTCGATACCTCCAAGAACCAGATCGTCTACGCCCACTGCATGGCCCTGACCAAGGTCTTCGGTCCCGGCGGCCCCTCCAACCCCTTCCGCATCCGCACGCTCCACAACCGCGACCCGCGCGGCTGCTGCGCGGAATCGCTCCTGCCCCAAGGCTACATGACCACCACGTTCCGCACCAACGTAGCGCAGCAGAAGCTGGTCCTCCACCAGGCCAAGGCCGTCGGCAACCTGCAAGCCGACCGCGGTTGCCGCACCCAACTCGTGGGCGAAGTGTGCGGCGATATCGGCAAACTGTTCGGCCAATGGGACGTGTTCGGCTGGCACCGAGTCACGGTCTACGGAGATTTGAAAGATCCCCTGATCGAGCTTGCCAAGGCGCTGCGACTGGAAGTCGTTGCGGAAGCCTGACGGTGCGTCCGTCCTAGCCACGACCGTTCCATGCCTTGGTATTCGCCTGCCAAAGCCCATGGCGTCGTGGGGGAACCGCGAGTGTCAATGCTCCTGCTCGTAACCGGTGTGCCGCTCAGTATCGGCTCCCCTGACGGCCGTTTCCCGCCGTAGGCGCTCTTAGGCCCGGCGTTCACGCCGGGTCTTCCTGGCGGCCCTCATCCCGACCTCCTCTCCAATTCTCCGCCCCAGCCCCGTTCACGGGGCTTCTCGCGGTATCCCGTCTTCAGGAGTCTCGTCCGCGATTTGTTCCAAACGTTCCTGAACGCTACCGCGATTGTGGTGCGCCCGCTGATCGCGGATATATGCACGGACCCATTCCAGATTCGCCGTGCCAAAGCTCACGACACCATAGCCGCTCTGCCAGGCGAGTACTTTGCCACGCAGACCGAACTGCTGATTTGCATCGTGGGCGGAGCCACCCTTCAACCGTCCGATGAACTCGACGATGCCGAGTGTCGGCGGAACCGCAACGGCAAGGTGGACGTGTGTTTCGGTTCCGCCGATTTCGTGGACGTAAACACCCGGCGTGTCGACAATCCGCTTTTCGAGCCAGCGGTGAACGAAGGTCTCCAAGTCGGGTGTAAGGAGCGGCGAGCTTTCCTTGGTGTGCCAGGTGACGTGAAGATGGATTTCGCTGTAGTAGTTTCTTGACATTGGCGTATTGGCGGCAAACCAAGCGGCTCAAGCCGCGCGTTAGGAGAAGGCCCGCGAGCGGGCCTCAGGATAGATGATGAAGTGTCAACTGAGAATGCGGCATCGGAAACCCGGCGTAAACGCCGGGCCGAAGAGCCGCTCTGGCGGCAAAAGGCCCGCGAGCGGGCCTCATGTCGAGCTCTCCGGCGATTGAGCTCCCGCGCGCGGGCCTCACGCCGGGCGGGCCAAACGCTCGATCCGTCGCCACTTCGACCGGATGGCACCGCCCCGCTGCCCACGACCAACCTTGTTGCCTCGGCTGAGGACCGTTCACGACCACTCCGGTTGCCTCCCCCGACGGCCGTTCACGGCCGTTTTCCGCCGTAGCGCTCTTAGGCCCGGTGTTCACGCCGGGTCTTCCTGGCGGCCCTCATCCCAACTTCCTCGCCAATTCTCCACCCCAGCCCCGTTCACGGGGCTTCTCGCTCAGGGCGTCACTTTATCCACGCGGACCGTTCACGGCCGGATTCCGGATCACGAGGTCTGATGCGCTTTCCGCAACATCTGCTCCCAAATCTCCCGCTGCTCGGCCAGGGCGCGAACGCGGTCCGGGACGCGCTCCGACGCCTCCAACAACACCCACCCCGCCCAACCCATCTTGACCAGAAGCGTGATCTGCTCCTGGTTCGGAAACGCCGGGTCACGGAAATCGTGGGCGTGCAGCGTCGTTCCCAGGTAGTCCTTGACCAGATTGAACTGGTGGGCAAAACCTGGCCCGCGCGCATCGCGCTTGTCGCTGTTGAGCTTCACGCGCACGGCCCGCGAGGTGACTTGCTCCATGATCGCGCGAAGCGTGGCCAATTCTCCGGCCGAGCCATGTCCCTCCAGGCGTACTTCCTGGCCGAGTCCCTCGGCCGCCTTCCCCACCGCGCTGACGGCCTTGGCGATCTGGGCGATCGTCTGCTCGTGCGGCACCTCCTTGTGAAAGTCGTTCGGAAACACGCGTATGCCCGAGGAGCCGACGTCGTGGCTCAGTTGCAGGAATTGCTTTGCCGCCTCGACGGCCGCCTTGACCTTCGCGGGGTCGAGTGCGTCGAAACGCTCGCTGGTAGCCAGGCCCACCAGCGTGACCGGGCTGTCCTGAAACTGCCGTTTGACTTCCGCCCGCCGTGCCGCCGAGATGGCCAGTTCCACGCCATGCGCATACGAATCGCTCGTGCGCAGCTCGACGCCGAAGACTCCGGCCTTCTGGCAATTGGCCACGAGCGTGGGGATATCCCAATCTTTGCCCCATTGATAGGTCGTCAGCCCGAATCGCATCGTGCCCCGCGCCGATGGCGCGTCGGCGGCCTTGGCATCGACGGAGGGAAGGAGAAACTGCGGTACGGCCAGCGCGGCCGCGGCTTGGGTGCCATGCCTCAGAAAACCTCGTCGTGTGGGTTTCGGACCGAAAGCCATTGCAATCTCCTTGACTGGGGGTCGACGGGAAGCCGCAGCGTGCGACACGCTCACTGCGACCAGCCGGGCAGCGATACCGACGCCTGGTAGTTCGATTCGTTCCAGCGCGCGTTGCGCCGCGGCTTGTAGAGTTTGCCTTGCTTGGGATTGTCGTTCTGCGTATATACCCAGATCGCATGCGGGTCCCACACCACGATCTCGTCTCGGCAGTCGCCGGTCAAATCGAGCACGGCGTTGCACTGATCGGGGTGGCCATCCTCGGGGAATCGCACCACGCGCCGCCCCCAGCCGTCGAACAACCCGCCCAGGTCGACGTTGGGCGAATGCACGAAGTGCTCCTGGCCGTCGCCCCGCCAGTTGACCGGCAGGCACATGCTGCCGAACTGGTTCGGTTCACAGTCGTGGTACACGTTCCCTTCGGCATCGTAGAAATGCAGGATCCCCTGATTGCCCCAGAAGTTGACCGAAACCATTTCCAGCCCGGGCAGGTCGGGGCGGAAATCGGCCACGGTCGGGTTCTGCACGTGTCCCAACCGATGGTGCTTGAGGATCTTTCCCCCCAGATCGATAAGCAGCATCCCTTCGTCGCTCGCCGCGTTCAAGATCCGGTGCGGCAGATCCTCGCGGAAACGCACGATCGCCACCCCGTCGGCATGCTCCTTGAGCACTGCGTCAAGCGTCCACAGCCGCCGTCCGTCGTCGTCGATGAGCGAGTAGCCGATGGCCACCTCGTCCTTGCCATCCCCATCGACGTCGGCGGCGGCCGGATAGTGGCCGGTATTGCACTCCACGGTCCAGAGCGTTCGCAGTTGCTCGTCGAGGGCCCACACCTGCCAGTAACGATCCTTGATGAGCAAATCGCCCGCGCGCCCTTGGCCCCGCAAATCGCAGAAGAACAGGCTATCGCCGAGAATGCGCGGCCCGTTGGCCTCGGGG
This sequence comes from Pirellulales bacterium, assembly GCA_963736495.1. Taxonomy (GTDB): domain Bacteria; phylum Planctomycetota; class Planctomycetia; order Pirellulales; family Thermoguttaceae; genus CAVTPL01. The sequence continues at coordinate 1,693,981 of CAVTPL010000007.1, forward strand.
CGATTGGTGGCCGGCGTCGGCACCTTGCGCAACGTTCACCCGTCGCCCCCTCGGCGACGATCAACTCGTGATTCATGCAGTAGATCACCTCGTTGCGCCCGTCGCCGTCGAGATCGTGGATCTGGAAGCCCACGTCGTTGGTCAGATGATCTTTCCAGGCGTCGGGCGTGCCGAGCTGCCAGAGCTTCCTGCCGTCGAACGAAAGCGCCGTCAGACAACTCAGCTCGCTGTTGCGGTCCTTGGGTCCATGATGTACGACCTGGCCCACGAGCACGTCGATCGGACCGTCGCCGTCGAGGTCGCCGAAGCGAAGGTTCCGCCCCACGCCGAAACCTTCGGTCTTGACCTTCTTCCAGACGACCGGCTTCGGATTCGACGCCTCGAGCCGGGCCAGTTCCTCTTCCTGGGCGCACCGCCGCTTTTCGTAGCGCTCCAGTTCGGCGGGCGAAGTGCTCACGCGCACCAAGGTGTACTGCGCAGGCACGTCCGACAACAAGGCGATCTTGCCTGCGCCGAAAGTCGCATCGTCGGCAATCAGTTCCACGCCGGGCAGCCAGGCGCGGATCCGCGTCCCCTCGACGGCCACGCGTGCCTCGAGCCAGCGGCCCGGTTCCCACGCGCACCGTGCCCGCGCCAGCACGATCTCGTCGGGTACGTGGAAAGCTCGCTCATGGCGCACCCGTTTCAGCACCGCTTCTTTGCCCGACACGCCGAAGAAATAGTACGAGCGGTCGTTGCGATAGCGAAAGGCCAAACCGCAAGCTCCCCGGTCGCTTTCCGGCGCGAAGCGAACCGCCACCGTATAGTCGGTCCACAGCGCGTCGCCGGCGACGAGCATGGGGTGAGTGTACTTCGCGCGGTTCTCATAGGTCTGGTAGATCGCGGCATCACCGTCGCGGCGACGTACTTCCCAGGCCAGTTGCGAGGGTGTGTCGGTCGAAAAACAGGAAACCGCCCAGGGACCCTTGGGGCTGGCCTCGGGTAGGTAGTGGTATTCGGTGTGCGCGCACCACGACCGAGAAGAGCGGCCCCGAGCGCAGACCGCCAAAATCGTCCTCAAAAAGCACCCGTTCCTCCGCACCGTTCGCCCCAAGGACGAGCAGAGCCAAGATTCCAAGGATCAACGGAAATCCAGCGCGGTGCATGGCAGGGTCCTCGTCGCATCGGGGCCGCGCAGCCAACGGTGCCGCACAGCCGACGGGGAGATCCTACCATGCCCCAATCGCGTCTGCGACACCCGCATCGCACGGACGCCGGCACGGAGCGGAGTTACAGTTTGCCGAGGATTTCCTTCCAGCGAATCCACGCCTGATCGCGCACCGTGCGGTCGGCTTCGGGGCCGGTCGGTGCCTCGCCGCTCCGCATGAAGCCGTGTCCCGCGCCCGCATAGATCACCGGCTCGAAGCGTTTCCCCAGCTTCTTCATCGATTCGGTCACTTTGGGGACCTCGCCCGAAATGCGAAAGTCGTTCCCGCCGTAGAACCCGTACACCGGGACCCGAATCTTGCCCAGCGATTCCGGTTCGGTCGGAGCGGCCCCATAGAAAACCATGGCCGCGGCGATGCGGTCGTTGTGGGCCGCGTAGCGGAAGCTCTGCCCGCCACCCCAGCAGAACCCGGCCACGGCCACCACGTCACTCGTGGCGCTCAGGTCCCGCGCATAGCGCACCGTGGCGTCCAAGTCGGCCAACACCTGGTCGGGTGGAAGGGCGTAGATCGCCTTGCGCACCCCGTCACCCTCACCAAAGCTATCCGTGCCCCCCTTCTCGGGACCCGTCTGGCTCAAAAGGTCGGGGGCCACCGCAACGTATCCTGCTTCCGCCAACTGGTCGGCTACGCCCCGCACCCAGTCAGTCAATCCCTGGTTTTCGTGGATCACGACCACGGTCGGCACAGGTCGGTTGACCTCGGGAAAGACGGTGAAGGCGCACACCGTGCGTCCCGAGGGAGTCTTGATCTCGGCCCACTCCTGATGCCGGCGCGACGTCTCCAATCGTTTGGCGGCGGGCGCTGCCTGTCCTGTCATGGTCATGCAGGCAGCGGCAATACAGATCGTCCCGGCGATGCGTCCCCGATACATGGGCGAAGAACTCCTTGGAGAGGAAATAATCGTCATCACAGCACTCTGGTTGGAATTCTGCGGTGATGTGCCCAAGCGGCAAGCATGCGATAGGATGGCAGACGCGGCTGCCGTGGAAAACTGCCGCCGTTGCCGTTTCCGCCGCCTGCTGGACACATCGCGGTTCAAGGGAGATTCCTTGCGCCGGGCGGCAAGGTAGAACACGACGCGAACACCAGTTCGCTGGCTGTAAACCATGTGCGAGTTAGAGTTTACGCACCAGGTCGATGCCCCCAGTCGCCGCTCTTGGTTGCCGTGTTTACCTATTTTCTCACCAATCACTTGCTTCTTGTCATCAACCTGACTAGAACGACACTGGAAAAGGGCAACAGCACCGGCAATTCGGAGACTGTCCCAGGGGTCCTCGCCCCTGGGAAGCGACGATCCGAGTCCGCCGCCCGCGCTGGTTCACCGCCCCACGTGTCAGCAACTATTGTGAAAGGGAGCAATCATGCGTAACCTTCTAAACCTGCTCTCTGGCATCGTTCTTGTCGTCGTACTCAGCGCTGTGGCATCCGCCGATCCAATTTTCTCCGACGACTTCGAGACGGGCAACCTGAATAACTGGACGGTGACGGTCACGAACGGCACGATGGATATCTCCACTGCGCAGAACAAGGTTCCGGTTGGAGGAACGTATTCGGCGCTCGTGAATAACTCGCTCGACCGAGTACACCGCAACATCATTGCCGACAACGGCGGCACCGAATTGTCAGGCCGTGTTCGGCTCTCGACGTGGATCTTCGACAGCACGCAGACCCGCGCTTGGACCGAAATCCGCGCGTACACGGGCACGGGTCTTCCCAATGGTGGCACAACCCAAAACGGCACTCTGCAGCAATTGCTGGCCATCGGAAAATACAACAACGCGACCATGCCCGGTGAAACCTACGACGCGACCAAGTACCAGGCTCGAGTCGCCAACGGCACAGGGATGGGTTGGTTCAATCTCAATGCCTCTGGCGTGCCGAGCCGCTCCGGCGGCTGGCACGAGTTCGCGCTGGAGTTCGCGGCGAACAGTCGCGACGTCAGCTTCTATGTCGACGGCATTCTCGGCCGCACGATCACCGTGCCCAGCGGCAGCATGCCGACAAGTTGGGATACGATCATCATCGGTTCCGTGGCCGGGGGCACGACCGCGGGAAATGCCTGGTTCGACGGCGTCACCCTGGTCCCGGAACCGGGTACGTGGGTAATGCTGGTCTCGGGGGCCTTGGCGGCCGTGGCCGTCTTCTGGCGCAAACGCCGGCTCTTGCGGCTGTAGCCCGCGCCGCGGCCTGTGCAACTCGGGTGGCCGCTGCCTCGCTTTTCACCTGCCGTCCAGCAAACATCGACGTGGCGTCTTGCCGCCTCTTTCATTCTTTCATTCGTGCCGCACGGTGGCACGGGCCGCTCGCCGATCGGTGTTGGCTTCGCTTGGTGTGCCATCAGCCTGGAGGCCGCCACTTCTCCGCACCACCATCACTCCTTGCGCTCCCGTCGGCGGACAAGCAGTGCCTTCTGGAGTGTTTACCCTACCATTTCCGCGCGTGTGCCACTGCTTGGCAGCCACGGCGTTTCGCCGCGGCGCCCAAGCAGTGCTGCGTCCCCGCCAGTTGCTAACCGTCCCCAGGCCGCCAAGGACTGGCTCACATTTCGGCCGGTTTCGTACTCAACGATGCTGCCTAACAGACTATCCCAGAACTGCCGCTAGAGCCCTGTGCGGCCAGAGAATCGTAACCTCCCGAAAGGTTCTGCAATCGGCTCTGAAGCCTTTCCGAAATCCTCCCTCACCCCTCTTCCCCCCTTCGTGCCTTTGTGCCTTTGTGGTTCCCCTCGCCCCTTCCTGAACACTGAAAACTGAAAACGGGCTGCGTGCAAAATGGCCCACCAACCACTCTTGAAACTGGGCCACTCACCATCGTAGGATTGCTCGGCCAAACTCCGCACTCCAAAACGTGCCATCCAAAGCAATCCTGTCGGCTCCCCAAGAAAACCATTCCGGCCCCGTGATCCATGACCAGCCGAAAACGCTTGCTTCCCATGAAAAGAGACCTATTGCCCCCGAAAACCTCTGCCCCCCGCCACCCCGCTGCGGGCGGTCGCTCCGCCGCCCCCCGTGAATTGGCAAAAACCGCGATGTGTTGACCAACGCGCATCCGACGTAATTCCTGGCCCACTCGCGTATTCCCCACTGCTCGTGGAATAATGGCAACCAACGCCGAGCCCGGTTTTCCGCCCGCAGAAAGCTTTGAACCGTTCCACAATCCACAACGGCGTCAAGAATCATCATGCTGGCGTCCATGCGATATGCCTACGCGATAGGGGCGATTGTGCTGGTTTGTCCCGCACTGGCCGCGGGGGGGGAACCGTCGGAAAAACGGCCGCCCGTCAAGTCGGCGCACGCTCCGCCGCCCGCCGGAAAGGAAATCCCCAGCGCCAGTGCCGATCGCGGCCCGTCGCTCATGGCTCACTGGACCTTCGACGAGCCCGACGCGGCCACGGTGCCTGAGGAAGCGTCGGGCAAGGCCCAGTTTCGCGTTTCGCTCGACCGCCCCGTGAACGGCACGCGCGGCGTGCACGGTCGCGCGCTGGCCCTCTCGGGTACGCATGCCTTGGCGGTTCGCGCCCTCGGGCCGACCAAGCTCGAGGCGATCACCTTTTCGGCCTGGGTTCGCCCCACGGAACTGAGCGCGTACCGCGAGATCTTTCGACAGGAGTGCGACAACCGGCTGCTCTTCTCTTTCCAGGAAAACGGCCGCGTCCTCTCCCTCGGCTTGAACGTGGGCGGCTATGTCGAGTGCGACGCCGAGATCGATCCCCGCCGAGTCCTCGACGGCCAGTGGCATCACTGCGCCGGTACCTTCGACGGCCGGACGATGCGCGTCTATCTGGACGGCAAGCCGATCGGCGCTCTGGAACGGCCGGGCACGATCGCCGTCGCGCCGGGCGTGCCGGCTTTCATCGGTTCCTCCCAAGGCCACGGCGAACACTTCCAGGGTGCGCTCGATGATCTGCGCATCGACGCAAGGGCGGAAAGTGCCGAGGAAATCGAGGCCCTTTACCGTCACGGACTGGAATCGATTCGCCGCACGCTTGCCGAACAGGACCAGGCCGCGCGCGCAGTATTCGCCGACGCCGGTTCTTTCGCGGCGGCCCTCGCCGGCACGCGCGCCAATCTCCAGGCCCAGAAGGTCAAACTCGACGGGGACCTTGCTGCCGCGATCGCCGCCCGCCTTCGCGCCTCTTTTCCTACCGACTACGAGAACTTCCTCCTTTGGACCGAGGCCGGTCTGCTCGACTACCTCACCGCGCAAGACAACGAGTTCCACCGCAATCAGGCCGGCCGGCTCGTCACTTTGCTGATGGAATACCAGCCGCTCACCGAACACCAGCGGCGCGCCCAGACTGCCGAGCAAACCCGCGCCTGGCAAGAAGCCCGGCGATCCAAGAGCGTTTTGAAAGGCTTCTCGCCGAGGGTGCGGCGAGCCAATGCTCGCCCGAATGGATCGAAGTCATCCTCGAAGCGGGCCGCCGGATCGCGTTCCGGCCGCGCATCCACGAGGCCGTGGCCCCCTACGTTCCACCAAGCACTCCCCAGACGCGACGCTTCAGTCCGGTCGAGGCCCGCCTAGCACTCCAGACCGACTGGCTCTACCAGGCCGACGGCGACCCCTCGCCGCAGCGGATCACGCAGGAGATCGCCTGGGCGCGTCAATTGGCCGAGCGCATCCGCGCCGCCGGGGCCAAGGCCTCCGATCTTGCCGCGCCGCTGGCGGAGCTAAGCGCATTGGAGAAGCGCGCAGCGGCCCTGACCGCTGCGGACCCGCCGCTCTACTTTGCCGTCCGCCAGGTGAAACGATCGATCGCGCTGGCCAATCCCGTGCTCGATTTCGACCAGATCCTGCTGGTCGACATGCCCTTCCCGCAGGGCTCCGAGTGGCCGCACGAGACGCGGCACCGCCTGGGCTACATGGCCGTGCCCGGCGGCCGGCTGCTGATGCTCGACGGGCTGTCGCCCGACGGCAAGCTCACGCAGCTCATGCCGCAGGCGCCGCTGCACGGCTCGTTCTGGCGGCCCGACCTCTCCTGGGACGCGCACGAAGGTCGCTCGTTCTGCTTCAAGCCGCACAACGAGAAATCGTTTCACCTCTACGAGATCAACGTCGACGGCACCGGCCTGGTGCAGCTCACCGACGGCCCTTCGACGACCTCGACCCGATCTATCTGCCCGACGGGCAGCACATCCTCTTCTCCACCACGCGCGGCCACACCTACGTGCGCTGCATGCCGCCGACCAACGCCTTCGTGCTGGCCCGCTGCGACGCGCGACGGCCAGCAACATCTATCTCGTTTCCTGCAACAACGAGCCCGACTACCTGCCGTCGGTGATGAACGACGGCCGCGTGATCTACACGCGCTGGGAGTACACCGACAAGCCGCTCTGGCGCGCCCAGAAGCTCTGGACCGATGAACCCCGACGGCACGCAGGTCGTACACGTACTGGGGCAACCAGAGCGTCTGGCCCGACCTGATGAAGGACGCCCGCGCCATCCCCGGCAGCCGCCGCGTGATGTTCACCGGCAGCGCCCATCACAACTGGTTCAGCGGCTCGGTGGGCATCATCGATCCCGACCGCGGCTTCAATTTCCCCGACGGCCTGACCAAGGTCACCGCCGACGTGCCCTGGCCGGAGTGCGGCAACGGGCCGGTCGACCCGGTCGAGTCGCCGCGCTACCACGCCAGCGGCCACTACGCGGCCTACTACTCGCCCTATCCGCTCAGCGAGCAGGACTTCCTCGTCTCGGCCAAGCGCGGCGGCAAGTTCGTGCTCTACCTGATGGACGTGGACGGCAACCGCGAGCTGATCTACGAGGGCGCGCAACAACGTCTTCCACGCCATGCCGCTGCGGCCCGCGCCGCGGCCGCCGGTCATTCGCCGACCGCGTCGCCTGGCCCGACCGCGCAGACGCGCCGACACCCGAGCCGCGGCGTGATCTTCAGCAGCAACGTCTACCAGGGCGCGCCCGCCGGAACTGCGCGGCAAGGCCACGTTACCTGCGCGTGCTGCACATCGACCCCAAGACCTACACCTACTGGTACAAGCGGCCCTACATCTCCACCGGCCCGGTCGTTTCCGCCGTCCAGTCGGAAGGCGTCAAGCGGATCCTGGGCACGGTGCCGATCGAGGCCGACGGCTCGGTGGCCTTCCACGCTCCGCCGGGCAAGGCCGCTGCACTTCCAGCTTGCTCGACGAGCACCAGCGCGCCCTGCAGACGATGCGGAGCTTCGTCGGGCGTGATGCCGGGCGAACGCCGCGGCTGCCTGGGCTGCCACGAGTCGCACAGCCGCACGCCCCGCAGCCGCGCGGCGGGGCGCTGGCCCTGACGCACGGCGCCGCAGCGAGATCACGCCGCCGCCGTGGGGCGAAGACACCGTGAGCTACCCGCGCTACGTGCAGCCCGTGCTCGACAAGTACTGCGGCAAGTGCCACCAGGGCGACGGCGAGGCCCGCAAGACGCTCGACCTGACCGCAGCGGCCCGGCTTCCTCGATTTCACCGAGCCCTACCTGACGCTGATCGGCCGCCCGACCTGGGGCCAACCCTATGCAGGCGCCGGAGAAGCCGCCGCCCGGCTTCGGCATCGCCGACATGCTCATGGTCGAGGCGCTACGGGCAGGTCGATCCGGCGGCCTACCGCACGCCCCCGCCGATGACCTCGCTCTCCTACCGCAGCCGGCTGATCGAACTGGCCTCCAGCGGCAAGCACTACGACGTGAAGGTCGACCCGGTCAGCCTCGCAGCGGCTGATCGCCTGGGTCGACGCGATGTGCCCGTACCTGGGCGACGACGAAGTCCGCGCGATCCCCGACCCGGTGTTCCAGGGCGTCGACTGGCTGGCCATCCGCCCGCGGATTCACACCGCCCCGCGGATCGTGCGCCCGGGCCCCGTCGACGATTGACCCGCGGCCCCAAACGTGGCCGGTTAGCGCTTGCCCGCTCCGCGCGCGGGTTGAATCCCCGCCGCCTCCAGCTGATCGGAAAGCGCCTTGTACTTGGCCACCATGTCCGGACCGCTCAGGCTGGGATTGAGGATCATCGCCGACTTGAGCAACTGGTAGGCCTGGGTGTTCCGTTCGCCGACTTTCTCTCCGGATTGCCGGGCCTGTTGGTGGAGACAGAAGGCGGCGTTGTAGATCACCTCGTAGTATTCCTGCGGCTTTTTCCGCATCGACTGGAGCAAGTTGCGGACCGTGACCCATTGTTTCACCGCCTCGTCGTAGTGCCGCGGATCCTGCTGGGCCCAGCCCTGGAGGATCCGTCCCAGCTCGAGTTTCGGCTCCAGCGCGTTGGGATGCTCCTGGATCAGCTTCTTGACTTCCGTGTAGGCGGCGTCGAACTTGCCTTCCGTTCGCAGCAGGCCCACCAATTGGGCGCGGGCCCACGTCGTAGCGGCGCGCGCCTGGGCGGCCCCCTTTTCGTCGCCCGAGCGCGTAGGCTGCGCCGCGCGTTCCAGAACGGCGCGATACTGCGTCTTTGCTTCGGCGGCCAGCCCGGAGGCGTGGCACAGTTCCGCGATGTTCCTCAATTCTTTCAGGCTGTACTCCTTGCGCGTCGCCAGCTTCTTCAGGAGCGTTCCCATGGTCCGCTTAGTCGAGGCGAGCCGCTTCTTGGCTGCCTCCACCTGCTTGGCGTCGGCAGCGCTTTGTGCCTTGGTGAGTTCCGCGTCGGCCTTCTTGCGCTCGAGGTCGAGCGAGTGGGCGAAGTCCACGAGCACGCGATTGACCAGCGGTGCATCGGCTTCCAGGTCGGCGAGCATCATTCCCGCCTCGCTGGCCCGCTCGGTTTCGCCCGCTGCAAGGAAGGCGCGCGTGGCGATGAAGAGGACGCGGAGGGCCGCGGTATCCTTGGGATCGAGCTTCGCCGCGCGCACCTGGTCCATGAGCGGCTGGATGTACGTCACGGCCTCCTTCGGCTGCTCCCCCTCCAGGGCCATTTCGGCAAGGAGCAGAAGCGTGTCGCTATACTGCCGCCCCTGGCTCTTGGGGCCCTCCGCAGCCTTGGTAATCTCGGCCAGGCTTGCCGTGGCCAGTTCCACGGCCTTGGCCCGAGTCGCAGACAATTCCTTGGCATCCCCGGCGGTTTCGCCACGCTTGCCGAGCAGATACTTCTGCCACTGGGCGAGGCCGGACAAATAGAGCGCCGCCGGGTAGCGGGGCGACTTGGGATTGACCTTCTCGAAGACGCGAATCGCGTCGTCGTAGCGGCGCTCGACGAGACTCACTTTGCCCATCGCGAGACGTGCATCGTCGGCTTCCGGTTTTCCCGGCCACTGGGAATCGGCAAAGGCCACGATCTCCTGAAGCTGGGCCATGGCCTTTTGTTTCTCGACCGGTGCGGTCGCGGGCAGCGCGGCGTACTGGGCGAGAATCGCCGCCGCCGCCATGGCCGCGGCGGCCGGCGCCGCCGTGGAGTCTTTCTGCTCGGCGAGAACCGCGCAAAGCGCGGTCAATGCCTCGTCCGGCTTGCCGTCGCGGAGAATCTCGCCGGCCATCATCACGCGCGCACCAGCCAACGAGTTGGCTACGGCGGCGACTCGCTCCTTGTCTTTCACCGCGCCGCTCATCTCGAGGGCCTTCGAATAGCCGTCGATGGCCTCGCGCCACTGACTCATGCTCGCGGCAGAATCGGCCATCGCAACCGCCTCGTCAAACGTCTTGGCTTCGGTCGGCTTGACGGCCACGGCTCCCTTGCCGTACTTCTGCCGCAAAGCAATCGCTTCCTGCTGATGCGGGCTGGGGATTCTCGCCGTTTCGGTCAGCAGTCGCATTGCCTCTTCAACGCGCCGACTTTTCTGGGTCCCCGTCGACCGCTCGGCCTCGTCCAAGAGCGTCTTCGCCACCAGCAGCATCACGCCCTGGTAACCCTCGTACCGCCGCGACTTCCTCTCGTACTCCTTCAACCAGACGGTTGCCTCCTCGAGGAATTGGTCGCCCTTCTCTTTCGCAAGAATCGCGAACCAGTAATGGCGGACTTGGGCGAACAGCGGGTCCAACAGCCGGTCCTCGGTCTTCGGGTCCAGCTCGTTGGCCAGCACCTCTTCGTAGATGTCCTTGGCCAATTGGCGCTTGCCCAGCTCGTCGGCCGTTCGGCCGTGCCACATGTGCGCCGTCAGCCCGATCACGCTCACCTGGTTCTCCACCGTGACGCGATTAGTCTGATAAATGAGATCGAAGCCTGCCCCGCGCGCTCCAGCGCCGCCTGGCGCTCCTTCGCCTTCTCGCCGTACGTCTGGGCCAGGTAATACTCGACGAGAGCCGACTGGAAACGGGCATTGACCAGTTCGCCCTCGACGCGCACGCGCTGGTCGATCGCGGCCTTACTTGCCTTGTCTTGTCTCGCGGCACGTTTGGCCATCGGGGCCGGCGGGGCGACGGGGAGCGTTTGCCGCAGGGCTTCCAGCTTTTCCGCCGCCTCTTTGAAACGCGGCCGCGCCTCCTCCAGGGCCGCGCGCCTCGGCCAGAGATTTCTCCCGCGTTTCCTGCTGGCCCTCGGCCAATGCCCTGGCGGTGCGCAGAAGCCCCAGCGCCGATCGACCGCGGCATTCCCCCAGGAGATCAGGGCGGAAGCCGCCTGGGTGTCGTCCGGCCGGTTCTTCAGGAAGGCGTCGAGGTGTTTTTGCGCCTCGGCCATGAGACGTTCGTACTCCTGGCGGTTGAAGCCTTGCACGCGCACGGCGGCCCCCCGCAAACTCTTCGACATTTCCAGGTCCCACACCGCCGCCACTTCCTGGGGCATCTCGGGCAGTTTCTTCAGCGAGTTCAAATAGTCCACGGCGACTTCGTGGTAGCCCTTGTCCTGCAATCCGCGGACGAACTCCAGTGGTCGCACTTCGGCCGCCAGGCAAGTCGCCGCCATCGAACCGACGAGCAAGACCACCACTCCAGCCAGGCCGAAGACTCTTTTCACGATCATGTCTGCAAGCTTCCATTCCATGGGAAACGCGGTGGGATGAGACGATGTCCCGACGCGCCAAGGGCAGGCGCAAGCCGGTCCGCACTACGGCGGCGCACTCGCCTTGCCGGCCGGCTTGGGTTGGGCGGGCGGCTTGTCGGCGTTCTGCGCCTTGGCAGGCATTGGCGCCTTCGCCGCATCGGGACGGGAATCCTTTTCTGTGTCTGGCGACGCCTCCTTGCCGGGCTTCGAATCCTTGCCGCCGGTGGGAGCCTCGGTGCTGACCTCCGGCTTGGCGCCGCCTCGGGTCGCGGGCCCTGGGGGCTCCGTCGCCGATGTGCCGGCGCGCGGCTCGGCGCGCCCTTGCGCTCGGGTTGCTTTGCGACGGACTTGCCCGGCTCGGCTTTTTCCCCCGCCGGAGGTTCTTCCGTATCGAGTTGATACAGAGGAAGATAGCGGTAGTATACCTCCAGGCTCAACGCCGCCATGCTCGTAACGAAGATCCGCCCCCCCTGGTCGCTCCACTTGTCGCGCGAGGGTTTCTCCGGATCCCAACTGCCCGTCGCGCAGCCTTCCTTGCACTGGGTTTCGATGAGCACTCGCCGCATCTGCCGGTTCCACTCGTCCCACTCCGGCCCCGGCGCGTTGTGCAGCACCTGGGTGGCGTAGTACCAGTAGTAGACGTCGCGCCTGGCATTGTCGGGCAGATTACTCGTCAACACGTTCATGCCTTCCAACATCACCGGATCGCCTCGCCGCAGACCCAGGTACTGGCGGCACAACAGCCCCGCGGCCGTCATCGACGGCCGGGGAGGCTCCTCGGGAACGTAGGCGAACTGCCCGCCGTTCCCCTTGGACACGAGTTTCAGCCAATTCATTGCCCCCAAAAGCGCCGCGTCGTTCACGCGCAGCCGCGCCATCTGCCGCACTTTTAGGCGCCATCACCTGCCATGCGACCACCGAGGTGTCTCCCGCCTCGCCGGGCTGGTAACGCCAACCGCCCGTGGTCGGATGCTGCGACGATTCGATGAAATGCACGGCTCGCTGGGCGCGATCGCCCAGCATTCGATCCTGCGTCAGGCCATAGGCCTCGCAAAGCGTGATCGTGGCCAGCCCATGCGAGTACATTTTCTGGCCCGCGCCTGCGGAGAGGTCCCCATTGTCCTTGTCCTGATTGCGCATCAGCCAGTACAAGCCGCGGTAGATCACGCCTCGGTACGGTCCCCGATCCTTGGGCAGGTGCGTTTGTCCGGCGGCGAGGAACGGCAACAACGCCAGGCTGGTGGCTCCGGCGTCGGCCTTGGCATTTCCCGCGCCCGTGCAGGTGGGAATCTTGCAGCGGCTGCGATATTCCGCGAGGTCCCAGCTTCCGTCGGGACTCTGGTGCCGCGCCAGCCAGTTGAGTGCCGCGCTACGGCGCGTTCGCCGCGCTTCGTGCCGCCAAAGGCGCCCGGAGGCGTTTCTGCATGTCCGAATTGCGGCTGCCGAAGCCGATCTCTCCTCCCCCGGCGCCAGGGTTCGTACCCGTGCCGGCCCCGCCTCCTACACCGCCCCGGCCGGCGGTGGCAATTCCCAAGCCGCCCGGAACCTCGAACCCCCCGGCGCCGCCAAAGGCGAATCCGCTGGCCGCATCAGCCGTGCCTCCGCCCGGAGGGGGCACTCCGCGCCGTCCAGCGTCTGGGAGTCATCGATTTCCACGGCCTGATGCATGGCAAGGGTGTCGGTGCTCAACTCCGTCGGTTCCAGCGGCGCCTGCCCCACCTCGAAGCGTTCGATCGGCGGCGGCGTGAGCGACGGGTCGTCCAGCGCGGTCCCTTCCAACGAGGGCGCCTCGTCAATCACGCTGGGCTGCACCGTCGTGCCGATGAGCATCAGCGCACACATCAGCAGCATGTGGAAGACGAAGCTCGAAGCCCACCAGGCACTGTCGTTGCGGAGCCAGTCGGCAATCGTGCCCAACAGGCGGCGCGGAGCGGCCTCCTGCAACCCGTCTTCCGCCGGCCCAGGCTGCGCGGACTCCGCCGCAACGGGCGAAGGATCCACGGTCGATTCGGGGTGTGTCATCGCAACGACTCCACCGCTCAGCCTGGGTCTACTCGGTCTTAGGAAAGGACTTCGACCAGAGCGACCGGCCGGAGTCGCACGCGCGCGACAATCCGCGGCCGCTTCTTAGAGCCGATCCCAGGACCGTGTGCCGCTCCTGCATTCTCCGGCCGCGGAGGACTGCCGTGGCGGTTCCGGGATAGGTTTTTAGAGCCGATCCCAGGACCTTTCGGGGTGCTGCGGTTTTCCGGCCGCACAGGGCCGCAGCGGCAGTTCCGGGATAGGTTCTTAGCATGGCTTTCCCTCGTAGCCATGGATGCCCCGCCATGTGGTTCCGCGCGCCCCCCCCTTCATTCAATTCTCGTTCGGCATTCCATCCTGGTCAAGCCTGGGCAAAACCGGCGGCGGCCCTTCTTCGGCCGGTTCAGCGACCGGTTCGCGTTCACCGGCAGCCGGCGATGCCTCCGACTCCGAGCGGGCGCCGTCCAGCCAGCTCTCCAGGCCCGTTCCACCGCCGACTCCCGTCGAGGCGACGATGCGCGACCGTCGCCCCCGTCCGGCAAACCATGCCCCCGCGGCTACCAGCCCCACCAGGACAGCCACCCCCAGCCCCCAGATCCAACCGGGAATCCCCGCGATGGATGCCTCAGTTTCGCCCCGCGCCGCATCCGCGGCCTCGGGTCGGATCCAGAGCATCCGACCGATGAACAATGGGGCCGGGATGGGCCGGTCCCCGGGCTTGGCCGTGGCCGGATGGTACCCCTGCAGCTTGAAGAAATAACCTACCACGCGGACCTGCTCGTTGATGTCAGCGCCCCACCGGCATGCCCTGCGGAAGGTTGGCGACAATCGCCGCATACATCCACGCGCCCGACTCGGTCGTCGGTCCCCACACCTCATACAACGGTGAGGCATACTGCGGCGGCTCCGGGCATCGCCGCACCAGGCGCGCGTTGAGAACCAACTCCACCAACTCGCCGCGATATTTGGCCGGCGATTGGACAAAATCGTTGAATTCCAGGTTGCGCCGTGCGCGCCGCCGCAACTCGTCTACCGACTGGTTGAGCACCCACTGCAGGACGCGCTTGTACGGCACCATTTCTTCCGGCTGGATTTCGGTCGTGCGGTCGGTAATCGCCTGGAACTCGTAGACCGCGCCTGCCGCTTCCTCCGGATCTTCGTCGGTGGGAGGACCGATCGCCAGCGGCGGAGCCTCCGCCACGCGGCCCAGCGCGCCGGAGTCGGCTTGTGAGTCAGCTTTCGGGGGAACTGCATCGCCAGAAGACGCTTGAGAGGCAGGCCCGTCGTTCGGCTCCTGCGCATGCTCCGTCGCGGCCTCTCCTTGCTCCAGGTTCTGGATCAAAGCATCCAGGCTGCGCAGCGTGTCGGGGTCGCGCAGCCGCAGCATCAGGAAGACGATCAGCATCAACATGCCGACCATCGACGTCAGACGCAGCCATTCCGAGCCGCGGAACAATCCGGGAAGGCGATCTCGGGAAGGCCGCATGGAATTGCTCCGGATCGTGCGGGTCGACGGGTTCGAGCCATTCCAGCACCAGACGTCCAACCGTCGCCGGGACCGAGCAGGCTCCCGCAGCGAGGATTGCCGGATCGGCGCGACGGTTGGTCCGGCACCTCGACGAAGCTCAGTTTCGCCAATTTCGTCCCGTCGGGCAGCGTCTGGTGCGTACACACCTCGACGACCTTCATCAGTTCGTCGTAGCGCAGCTTGCCCCCGACCTGGATGATGATCTGATCGAACGGAGTTGCCTTGTCCGAGAAGACTTGCTGCAGCTTGCTGTCCAGGCCCGGGAGCGTGTTGACCGGCGATTCCCCCACCCCCATGGCCGCGATCTCGCCGCCTTCCTTGGCAAATACGCTGATCACCAGCGTGTTCATCCCCCTGGGCGTACTGGTAGTGCTGATGTCCTTGCCAGGGTCCTCGGTCCCTTCCTTGGTAATTCCGATAGGCGGGGGGAGGCGGAGGTTGATTTGTCCTTCGATGGGCGCGGGCTTGAACGTGAGGATGAAGAACGTGAGTAACTGGAACGCCATATCCAGCATGGCGGCCAGGTTCAGCTCCACGTCTTCCTGCGACTTATGGCGTCTTATGCGGCCCATGTTTGCCCCCACGGCTCCACCGCCCGGCGCGCCGTCACAGCGGTTGCGCAGTCGATCCCCCGCAATCCACCGCAGCGCAGTTGCCGCGAGGACCTCGACCGACGGCGGTAAACCCTTTACCTGGCACCGCACTAGCTCGACTCCTTGTTCATCGCCTTCAGCGCGAAGCGGCGGTACCCGTTCTTCTGGCATTCCTGCAGCACTCGATTCAACAGCCGGAAGGGGGTGGCCCGATCGGCGCGGACGACGACGGTCGCCGGCAGTTCCTTGCCCTCCGCCAGGTCGTCCTGAGTCATGCGCGCCGCCAGCATCTCGTAGTGCGCTTCCTGGGCGATGTAGGCCGGGATCGAGCGGACCGGATTTCCGTAGACTTTGAGATCGCCGTTAGCGTCGATGTTCAGGATCAGCAGTGCCGTCTGTCCTTGCGTGTCGACCGGCCGCGCCGACCCGACCACGGGCAAGTGCAGGTTCAGGTCCATCGACGCGCTCTTGAAGTTGATTACCAGCATGAAGAAGGTAATCAACTGGAAGACCACGTCGAGAATCGGCGTGAGGTTCGGAGTGCCGTCGACTTCTGCCATGATCGGCTACTCCAGCCGGGGAGCGACTTTGGCGGCGGTTCCGCCCGCCGCAGGCCCCTTGGCTCGCGCGGCGTGGGCGAAGTGCCGCAGGAACTGGTCGGCCTCCAGCCCTGCCGTGGTCATGATCACCGACACGCGGTTGCGGAACAGCGAGAAGAACCAGATGGCGGGCACCGAGAGCAGCGACCCCTTCAAAGGTCAGTACCAGGGCCTTGGAGATGCCGCCAGCCACCTGGCTGGCCTTCATCTGCACGTCGGACATGGCAATTACGCTGAAACTCTCGATCATTCCGTAAAGCGTTCCAATCAGGCCGATCATCGGCCCCAACGTACCCAGCACCGCCAGCACGCTGATGCGTTTCTCCATCTCGACGCGGACCGCTTCTCCCACGCGTTCCATGGCGTCGCGCGCCTCGGCGAGCCCATTGGGCAGGTCGGCGATGCCCGTGGTGAGAAGACGGCTGAAGATCGAATCGTCTTCCTTGACCACGGCGAAAACTCCCTTGAAGTCGCGCTGCGCCAGAAGGTCCTGGCAACGGGCGACGATCTCGGGGGGAATGGCCACCGGCACGCGGAACTCCCAGGACAGGCGGCTCACCGTGGCCACGAAGTACACCGAGAGGATGAGGATGAACAGCCCGATCAAGCCCGACGATTCGATGAACCAGCGGAAATACGACTTATTCTGTTTCGGCGCTTCCTGCTGGGCATCGTTGGCTCCGGCCGGAGCCGCGGCGACCGCCTCATCGGCTGGTGCTTCCTCGGCATGAGCCGCCGTGGTCGTGAGGCCCGTGCCCAGCGCGGTTGCGACGACGGTCGCCAACAACAACCGGGCGATAAAGCCCGCAAAGCGGTCGCGAGCGTTGATCATACAGCGGTCCCTTGTGCGATTGCCATAAATGTCTGCCGTGTCGACCCGGGCATGTCGCGCCCCGATCGTGTGCTTCGTGGGGCCTGCGGCGCGTGCTACGGGTTCCGGGATGCCCCATGAGCTTTCCCGAAATTGGACTCGACCAGGGCACTTGATGAGAGAGACGAAGACAGGTTGCGGTGAGCCACGGCTCGCGCGGGGGCACGCCAAGCGGTGCCAAAGCCTCTTCTCCGGAAGGCCGAGGACGGGACACATCGTGCAGAAAGCCGACACCATGCAAGCGAGGCTGGCCCCCGCTGGCCCGCGAGGCGCCCTCCTTCAACATAGCTAATGATGACGTGGCGTTCAAGCCAACGGTAGCCTCCGCACCGCTTCCCGGCAAGCCATCGCTCTACCCTAGCGTCAAGCCGGCCGTGGCAGTCGCTACAACCGGCAAAACCAGCGCCCTTCGCGTCAGCAAGCAGCCGGGGGCGCGAAAAGCTCGCCCACGCCACTCGGACGTGGTTCGTACGAAACCAGCCGCGGGACCGGTGCTCCTGCGCTCAAGAGCGATCGTGCGGCAAGTCGCGCTGGGTGGACCAGAAGATCGCGTTCACCAACAAACGGAGGAAGCTCGGTTCGCGGAAATCGTCGGGGTGCCCTAGGGAGGTGTAGAACACTCTCGCCTGCTTGTGAAGCCGCGCCCAAGCCACCGGCTCGGTGTGGCCCGGGATGGTCCCCGTCAAGAGTCGCTTCGCGTCCGCCGCAAGATTGGGGTTCTTGTAGAGGCTACCGCTGGACACGAACGGCCGCACACCGCGGAGCAGGGGGTGATCCTGAGCCCCCTCGACGACCCTGATTCCGCACTTCTCCGTATTTCCGTAATGCCCTTGATAGTCCCCGCCGAAGACCTCCTTGTCTAACTCCAGCCAGTTCTGGAAGGCGTGGCTTGCCGTGCGCACGCCCACGATCGGCCGCCCTGCCTGGCACCACTGCTTCACGCGGTTCAACTGCACTCCGTCGATCTTCAACCGTCGCGTGAACAGCAGCAGGCAGTCGCTGGTTTCCAGGTGCTCCAGCCCCGGCAGGTCGCTTTCGGTACGTATGAACGCCCGGCTGCACCGGACCGGATATCGCTCCTCCAGGTGCTGCTGGAATGCCGCCAGCGATTCGTCCGACTTGTACTCCAACGATCCGGAAACCAGGCAAAGGCGCAGCGGTTTTTGCGTCTCGGCCGCGTGCGCCGGGCTCGGACGGAACTGTCCCGCCTCCAGGGCGGCCCATCCGGCGGAAACACCGACGGTGGAATGGGCTGAATGGATGAAGAACCGTCGCCGCGAGATGCGCGTCATCGTCGATCGCCTGTGGAAAACCTTCGTTGCGAGAATGCAACCGCGCCCACGGGCTCCATTATGTGAGGCGGCGATGCCCTTGTCCATCGCTTGCCGCATGGCATGCCGCGGTCGTGGTCACGGCCGGCAGCCCCGAGGCGTTTTCTCCAGGCCCTTTCCGCGATTGCGAACCACCCTCCCGACGGCGATCCCGCTGCACTTCCATGGAGTATGATTAGAAAGGGTCGTGGTTGCCCTGCGCAGGCAGAGCCAAGTGAGTAACACTCGTGCCCATCAATCCGCTTTTTGAACAGCTCGGCATCGCCCTCCTCCTGGGGCTGCTGGTCGGACTTCAGCGCCAGCGCGCGAATGAGCCGCTGGCGGGACTGCGCACCTTCCCTCTGATCACCATCTTGGGAACGGTGTTGGCGCTTGTGGACGCCAACCACGCCGCGGGCGGTTGGGTGCTCGGTCTGGGTCTGATCGGCTTGATGGGCGTTCTCGCCGTGGGAAACCTGTACCGGCTCCGCCCGTCCCACGGCGATCCCGGCATCACAACCGAGGTGGCCGTGCTTCTGATGTACGCCGTCGGCGCTATCTCGTTCTGGGGGACCGCCTGGTGGCCGTGGCCGTGGGCGGGGGTGTGGCCGTGCTCTTACAGTTCAAGATCGAGATGCACCGCTTTGCCGCCCAGCTCAAGGATCGCGATCTCCGCGCGATCATGCAGTTCGTCCTCATCGCCTTCATTGTTCTCCCTGTCCTTCCCAATCAGGCTTACGGCCCTTACGAGGTCCTTAACCCGTTCAACGTCTGGCTGATGGTCGTGCTGATCGTGGGGATCAGTCTGGGCGGGTACATCATCTACAAGTTCATCGGCCAGTCGGCGGGAATCCTGCTGGGTGGTATCCTGGGCGGAGCCATCTCCAGTACCGCCACCACGGTGAGTTACGCGCACCGCGCCACGCGCGAGTTGAACGCCGTCTGGATTGCTGCGCTGGTGATCATGATCGCTTCAGCGGTGATGTACGTGCGCGTGCTGCTGTTGATTTCGGCGGTCGCACCTTCGTTGTTTGCCGCGGCGGTGGGACCACTCGGCGTCGTCCTGCTCGCCGCCGTGGCGGCTGCAGCGATCGGCTGGCTCAAGACCAACACGCGGGGCGACGGCATGCCGGAGATCTCGAATCCTACGGAGATGCGCGCTGCCGTGATGATCGCGCTGGTGTATGCCGTTGTCTTGTTGGGCCTTGCGGCGGCCAAGGATTACTTCGGCTCGCGGGGACTCTACCTGGTCGCCGCGTTGTCCGGTCTCACCGACGTGGACGCAATCACGCTTTCCACCGCGCGGCTCGTCAATCTCGGCATGGAGCAAGAGGGCATTTCGCCCGCGGTGGCCTGGCACCTGATTCTCGTTGCCACCCTCTCCAACTTCGTTTTCAAGGCCGGTATGGTCGCTGCACTCGGCAATCGCAAGCTGCTGGTGCGCACTGTGGCCCTGTTCGCGGTGCCCATGCTCGCCGGCGCAATCGTGCTCGCCACCTGGCCGGCGGCCGGACCGATCACCCCTTGAGCCGCCGTCGCGGCGAGTGTCGCTGGAGGGAAAGATCGCCCCGGTTGGCCTGGCGCAAGGCGGACTACCCTGGGGCGGCTTCCCGGATCAGTTTCCACGCCCGCTCCACGTGCCGGTGCTCGGTATTACTCTGCCCCACGCAGAAGCGAAGGGTGACGTGGCCGTTCAGCCGGGTGTGGGTCAGGTAGATCTCGGCCCGAACCGTTCATGGCGTCGAGAATCCGCTGGTTGGCCTCATCGCCGCCGCGGTGACGGAAGCACACCAGGTTGAGTGGCGCCGGCGCAGCCAACTCGAAGTCTCCGTCGGCTTCGACCCACCGCGCGAACTCCTGTGCCAGCGCCACGTGCGTGCGCATGCGCCGTCGCAGCTCCTCCGCGCCGAACGACCGCAGCACGAACCACAGCTTCAGCGCGCGGAATCGCCGGCCCAGCGGGATTTGCCAGTCGCGGTAGTCGATCACCGCCCCCGACTGGCTGGCCTGGTTGCAGAGGTACTCGGGCAGAATGCTCAGCGCGCGAATCAGGGCGCCGCGGTCGGCCACGAAAAAGCAGTCGCAGTCGAAGTTGGTGAACATCCATTTGTGCGGATTCGTGCAGTAGCTATCGGCCAGGTCGAGGGACTGGTGGATGCCAGCGGAACTCCGGGCAGATGGCCGCCGTGCCCGCCATGGCCGCGTCCACGTGCAGCCACATTCCCTCCGCGCGAGCGATCTCGCCGATCTCCCGGACCGGGTCGACCGCGGTCGAGGATGTGGTGCCGACCGTGGCACACACGAAGGCGGGACGCAATCCCGCCGCCCGGTCCGCGGCGACCGCTTCCGCCAGGCGGTCCGGCCGCATCGCGAATTGCTCGTCGACTTCGATCAACCGCAGGTTGTCGCTGCCAATTCCTGCGATCCGCACCCCCTTTTCCACCGACGAGTGTGTCTGGGTTGAAGCGTAGGCCACCAAGGGCTCGCGGATCGCCACGGCGTTGCCTCGGCCCTGCGTGGCGCGTTCGCGGGCGGCCAGAATCGCGCACAGCGCGGCCGAGCGACGCGCTGTCCTGGATCACCCCACCTCCAGCGCCGTCGGAGCGGAACTTCGGGGGAAGGCCGACAAGATCGGCCATCCAGTCGAGAACATGCGTTTCCAACTCCGTGCAGGCGGGGCTGGTCGTCCACAGCATCCCCTGGATTCCCAGTCCCGCCGAGAGCAGTTCGCCCAGGATCGACGGATAGGAGTGGTTCGAGGGAAAGAAGGCGAAGAAGTTGGGCGACTGCCAATGAGTGATTCCGGGCAGGAGGATCTCGTCAACGTCGTGGAGGATTGCCGCGAAAGGCTCGGGTTCCTCGGGCGGCGCCGGGGGCAGTTTGCCGCGGATTTCCCCCGGTCGAACCCGGGAAAGCACCGGATATTGCTCCACATTCTCGAGGTAGTCGGCGATCCAGTCGATCACTTCCCGCCCGTGCCGGCGGAATTCATCGGGGGTCATCATGAAATGGTTCCCGCCTTTGCTCGCGTCTCGATTCTTGCCGCCGATCATGCCGCCGTTTGTCGCGGCGGTTTCTCGGCCGCGGCAGGCCGTTTGGGGATCGGTTCTCGTTTTCCAGCCTAGCGTTTTGCCGTCGCCAGGTCATAGCTGGTCATGGGGACCTGGAAGTACCCCATGGCCGCGGCGACCACATCCATGCGGTAGAGCCGATCCGCCAGGAGCGTCGTGCGGCGGTCGCGCGCCGGGATGGGGGTGGAGTAGATGCGTATCTCGCCGGCCACGGTCGTCAGGATTTCTTCGCGCCAATCGCCGTCGAGATCGACCACGGCGATCACGTCGCCTTGGATCTCGCGCCAGTTCGGGGCCCTGGTAGTCGGAGATTCGGCCGCTGCGGACCAGTTCGCGCTGGGCGTCGGCATCCCAGTAGGCGGCGCGGGTGCCAAGCCGCCCAGGTCGGCGGTTCCGATCAGCTCCCCGCGGGCGCTGTGCAGCCAGCGTTTGGACTTGTCGTCGCGCTCGCCGCTGTAGCATTCCGATCCAGGATAGGCGGGATCGATGTCGGAGCACAAACCCGAGCTATGGATGTGCTGGGTGGGCTGGTCGTGTCCCCAGAGAAGCTTTCCGGTCCGCGCCTCGACCAGGCACATCGTGTTCTTCTTGCCTCGCGACTCGATGCCGTAGTAGATTTCCAGCCCGGGGCGCGAGGGGTCGATGTCGCCCACGTAGGCGTGGTCGGGGTGCCCCAGCCCGGTCGTCCACAACACTTTGCCGTTGTCGTCGAGGGTGATCGAGCCCAGCACGACTTCGTCGCGGCCGTCCTCATCGACGTCGGCGGCGTGAGTCCAGTGGGCGCCTTGCCCCTGGAACTGACGGGGCAGACCCTGATTGCTCCATCGCCATTGCTCCTCCAGCTTTGCTCCTTGCAGCCGATAGGCCACCGCGACCATGGCGTTGTACGTGCCCCGAAGCACGATCAAGCTGGGAGTCTTGCCGTCCAGCAAAGCCACCGCCAGTTGGTTGCGCGAGGCGTAGTTGTAGCTGGGCATGAGTTCGCGCGCCGGCCAGTCAACGCGGAGGCGGGGCTTGCCGGTCTGGCCGTCGAGGATCGTGAGGTATTCCGGCCCGCTCTGAACGCGGCCGTCCTTGTCGCGAGGGTCTCCCTCGCCGGTCTTCACCGCCACTTCGGCACGGCCGTCGCCATCGAGATCATAGACCACGTAGGGCGAGTACCAGATGCCGCGCTCGATCGCCCACCCCAAATCGCGGCGCCACAGCAGCGTGCCGTCGTGGCGGTAGGCCTCGAGCTTGAAGGAGTTGGTGCTGGGTTCCCAGTACTTCTCGTACGGATCGACGTTTTCGTTGGGTTGCTTGAAGACGAAGTCCAAGCGGCCGTCACCGTCGAGGTCGGCGATACCCGCCTTTTGCACGGTATAGTTGCCCTCGAGCTTGATCGCCCGATAGGGCTTGGCCGGATCGTTCGAGCCCAGGGGCACCCAAACGGCTTCCGCGCCGCGCCCCGGCGCGACAGTGCGCACCGCGTACTCCAAACCCTCGGCGGCCGGGGCGGAAGCATCGACGAAGTCGGCGGTCTTTCGCACCGGCTCCACGCTGACGCGCACCACCTGGCCACCCTGTCGACGCTCGACGTGGAAGGCCACGTCGGCCGGATCGTCAGCCAGCAGACGCCAGCTCAGGTAGACTTTGCCCTGAGCGGTCCGCATGGCGACGGCGCCGCGATCGAGCCGTTCGCCGGCCCAGCCCAGGGTAGAAATCGCTCCCACAAGGAGTAACGCCGCCCCACCGCGCGTCGAAAGCATCGCAACCTCCCGGTATACCGTCGAAGGACGAAAAGGCCGGGCGCCCGAACCGTTCGGCGCCCGGCCCTCCAGTATACCCATCGGCCCCGATCGACGCGATCAGCCCGCGCGCATCCGGTACTGCGACCCGTCGTCGGCCGCGGGCCGGATCTTGATCGTGGCGCCGGGAGGAAGCCGCCGTTCGCACACGATGCCGCGCGTGGTCGTGGAGAGGAACTGGTGGAACCGGCCCACGAGTCCTTCGGAGAAATCAGCTCGCAGCCGGTCGAGGATCTCGTTCCAGCTCAATTCGCTGCGATAGATCACGCGGTAGGCCTCTTTGAGGCGACGGATCTCCGCGGCGCTGTGGCCCGCGCGCCGCAGTCCGATTTGGTTGAGCCCGACCACATAGCTGCTCAGTCCGTCCACGGTGACGAAGGGCGGCACGTCCTTCGTGATGTGCGACTGGCCTCCGACCATGGCCAGCGTGCCGATCCGGCAGAATTGGTGGACGGCGACGGCGCCGGAAACGTACGCGCGGTCACCCACCGTGACGTGTCCGGCCAGCATGGCATTGTTGGCGAAGATGGTGTTGTTGCCCACGCGACAATCATGGGCAAGGTGCACGTTGACCATCAGCAGGTTGTTGTCGCCAATAATCGTGGCTTCGTCTTCATCCAGCGCACGATGGATGGTCACGTTTTCGCGAATGATGTTTCCCGCCCCGATGATGACCTTGCCGGGTTGCTCGGGCATGTGCACGTGCTGCGGCAGACCGCCGATCACCACGCCCTCGAAGACCTGGTTGTTGGGACCTAGTGTAGTCCCGTTCTTGACCACCACTCGGCTCTCCAGCTTGCACCCGTTGGCGATGCTCACGTCGCCCTCGATGACGCAGAACGGGCCGACTTCCACGTCGGGCTCGATCTTTGCCAGGGGACTTACCAGCGCCAAAGGATGTGTTTTCGGTGGTGATGCAGAAGTCGAAATTGTCCTGATGAGCCTATGCACGAATGATCCCCCCTCTGAAGAAAACCGCGCTTTGCAGTGGGCGACGCTCGCCCACCGGGCTGCTGGTTGTCTCGAAATTTCCGAAGCCATGCCGTCCCCGTTCTTGGCCGGATGCACTGGAAGACTCACCGAACGGTGGGGAACGTCATGCGACTTCACGGAATCGAGAAGTGCCTTGCGCGGCAGTTTTTATCGGTTAGTGCGTTAGAACCAATTCAAACTGATCTCCTGCTTTTGTGCACTTTTGCGGCTGTAAGCCCGCTCGTGGAGCCGGGAAAGCATCGCTCCGTGTCGCCAGGGTTCAACGGGGTAAACCAGCGGAAGTTGACCGCCGAACCGGAGTCGCCTCTGGTCCCCCCTGGTCCCCTCTGGATGGTGTGCGTAAACTTGGAGGCGCAATCCTCGCCGACGCGTGGGATTGGCAGTGCCTTATCCGCCCCCCGAGGGAGATTCCCCGCCATGCCGACCAGCGAAGTTCTCTATGACGAAGCGATCGAACTCCATCAAAAGGGGGACGTGGAAGGGGCCATCGGCAAGCTCCAACAACTGGTCGAGCGGGAGCCCAACTACGCCCTGGCCCACTCCGCGCTGAGCGTGTTCCTCAGCCAGCAGGCAAAGCACGAACAAGCGATCGAGCACGGCCAGAAGGTCTGCGAACTGGAGCCGGAAGACCCCTTCAGCTTCATTGCCCTGAGCCTCGTCTGCCAGAAAGCCGGCCTGATCGCGGAAGCCGAACGCGCCATGATGCAGGCACGGCAGGCACAGGTTTCCGACCGTGCACAAGAGTAACCGTCCGTCGCGGCAAGAAACGCTCAGGGCCTCCTCCGCGCTCGCGGAAGAGGCCCTGGATTGCAGTTCGAGCGAGTTGCCTAGCGCTGGGGCTGGCCCATGACGCCCGGCCGAATCCTCTTCTGGACGTCGGTTTCCAGCACGCCGAACGTCGCCTCGTGCCGCTGTATCGTCAATTGGAGCGCGTGCAGCATCCGCTTCGCCGTGAAAAAGTTGGTGATGATGCGCTGGGTGATCACGATCGGCTGTGTGGGCACGCCGATGGGTTGCGGGTTGAGCCCAAAGTCGATGATCAGCTCCTCGGGCGTGCCGGTCACGCGGCAGAAATTGGCGTAGCTGGCGAGGGCCTTGGCGTCGTCAATCTGCACCTGGATCCGCTGCATCTGCTGCTGGGCCTGAGGCTGCTGCTCTTGGCTCTCGGGGGCCGCGGGGGTCGGGTTCTGGGGCTCGCCTGCCTCTTCGGGCTTGTTGGGTTCTTTGGCCACGGATCATTCCCTTTCCTTGATAGTAAACTGGATCGCGGAACAAACGCGCGCCCGCAATCCTTAGACCGCATTCCACGTCATGCCCGGCCCCCTCCAACCCTGGATCCGCCAGAGGGAAAGCCTGCTCCGAAACCGGGATTATAGAATCTATACCCCAAAATGAGAACGGTGGGGCGTGTACTCCCCACGAAAACTCGCGAACCCCCATCCGTCCGTTCGGACTTTAGCGATCCTAGCGTCGATTGCCGGGGTTATCGCTTCGATAGGTTGCCACGGAACCCCGCCGTCTCCAACGCCTTCGGCTTGAGCACGTCGGTCAGTTTGACCGCCGAGATGTATGCAAACGGAAGAATCAATGCTCGTGCGCCCAGCGAGTCGGGCGTGGCACGCTCCACCAGCACCATTTCCTCAGTCGTCACGAAGCCGTCAAAAGGCACCTGCTCTGCGTAGTTTGTCACCAGAACGCCTCGCCGAGGCATTTCGGCGGGCCATTCCTCAAAGAGTTTCTTCCACGACGTCATTGTCCCGTCTCCCTCGACACAAGATCCCCGCGCCATGACTTGCGCTGCCTCCGGGCCGGCGCGACCGAAGGCACCCGGGCAGCTCAAATCTACGATACCCTTGCCCACAACGAATCCGGCCCTTCAGGGGGGGTGGTTTCAAGGGGAGGTGAAGACGCGATTTGCCAACCGCTTCGTGGGGCGCATATACTGGTCGCCTGGCACACCATCCTCGCACCATCGGAGATCGTTTCCATGCGATCGGCCACGCTTTATTCCCTGGGTTGGTTGGCGGCATCGGGAGTGTTGGTTTTCGCCGCCGCGGCTTCGGGCGGGGAAGCTTCGAAAGCCAAAGCCAAGGTCCCGGTAATCCTTGATACCGACATCGGCGACGACATCGACGACACCTGGGCGCTGGCCTTGCTGCTGAAGTCGCCCGAGCTCGACCTGAAACTTGTCGTCTCCGACTCCGAGAATACGACCTATCGTGCCAAGATTATCGCCAAGATGCTCGAGGTTGCGGGGCGGACCGACGTAGGGGTGGGCATCGGAGTGCCCACCGGCACCAAGGACGGCCGGCAGGCTGAATGGGTTCGCGATTACATCCTCGATCGCTATCCAGGCAAGGTCCATCGCGACGGAGTGGCCGCGATGACGGACCTGATCCTCCAGTCTCCGGAGCCGATCACTCTCATCTGCATCGGTCCGGTTCCGAACATCGCCGTCGCCTTGAAGCGGAACCCCGAAATCGCGCAGCGCGCGCGGTTTGTGGGCATGCACGGCAGCGTCCGGCTGGGCTACAACGGCAATCCGCCCCCCGACGCCGAATGGAACGTGAAGTGCGATCCCAAGGCCGCCCAGGCGGCCTTCTCGGCGGCTTGGCCGATGACGATCACACCCCTGGACACTTGCGGCATCGTCCGGCTCCAGGGAGCAAAATTCCGCAAGGTGGCCGAGTGCAAAGACCCCGTCGTGCAGGCGCTCGTGGAGAACTACCGCATTTGGAAGAAGGCCAAGCCTGGAGAAGCGATCGACTCCAGTTCCGTGCTGTTCGACACGGTGGCAATCTACCTTGCCTTCTCGACGGAGTTGGTCAGGATGGAGACGCACCCGCTTCGCGTGACCCCGGACGGCTTTACGCGCATCGACCCCGAGGGCAAGCGGGTGGCCTGCGCCATGGCGTGGAAGGACCTCGGCGCTTTCGAGGACTTCCTGGTCCAGCGACTGACCCAATCCCCGTAGTACCGCATCCAGGAAGTTCTTTCCTGGATGGGGCACGATCGCCCGGACCAACGGTTCTGGGATCGGTTCTAAGAACCTGTCCGAGAACTACCGCAGCGGCCCTGGGCGGCCGAGTAATTCTTGGGCAGCACATGGTTCTGGGATCGGTTCTAAATATGCCCACCGTTTGCCGTGCCGATCTCCGTGACACCCGCTTTTATTCCTGCCCCGTGGTCTTTCTGTTGACACGGGCGCAAGGGCGGCAAACACTAGGGATGCGTTGTGCCAGGCCCCGGCTTGGCACGACGCGGCGCCGCCGCGAAGTTCCCGATTCATCCTAGGAGCCCTACCGTGACCCAGCCCACCGACAACTCGTCCCGCCGTCAGTTTCTCAAGAGCACCGGTCAGATCGCCGCCGTTTCGGCGCTGGCCGGCGTGGCCGTTCCCCATGTCCATGCCGCCGAGAGCAATCTGATCCAGGTGGCGCTGGTGGGTTGCGGCGGCCGCGGCACCGGGGCAGCCAAAAACGCCCTTTCCGTGAAGAATGGCCCGGTGAAGCTGGTGGCCATGGCGGACGTCTTCGAGCGCAAGCTCTCCAGCAGCTACAAGAATCTCACGAAGAAGGAGGAAGAGGTCGCCAAGTGCGTGGACGTGCCCGAGGACCGCAAGTTCCTCGGCTTCGAGGGCTACAAGAAGGCCATGGACTGTCTCAAGCCGGGCGACGTGGTGATCCTGGCCACTCCGCCCGCGTTCCGCTGGGTCCATTTCACCTACGCGATCCAGAAGGGGCTGAACGTCTTCATGGAGAAGCCCGTCACGGTGGATGGCCCGACCACCAAGCGGATGATCAAGTTGGCCGAGGAAGCCGGGAAGAAAAACCTCAAGGTAGGGGTGGGTCTGATGATTCGCCACTGCAAGGGCCGCCAGGAGCTTCACCAGCGGATCGGCGACGGCCAGATCGGCGAAATCATTGCCCTCCGCGCATACCGCATGGGCCCCGGCGGCGGCACGGCCCCGCCGAAGCCCGAGGGCATCAGCGAGTTGATGTATCAGATCCAGAAGTTCCATGCCTTCATTTGGGCCAGCGGCGGCGTGTTCAGTGATTACTACATCCACCAGATCGACGAGTGCTCGTGGATGAACAATGCCTGGCCCACCCAGGCCCATGCCACCGGTGGCCGACATTACCGCAATAATTCGCTCGACCAGAACTTGGATAACTACGCCGTCGAATACACCTATCCCAACGGCACCAAGCTGTTTTACTATGGCCGGCAGATGCCCGGCTGCCACAATGAGTTCGCCAGCTATGCGTTGGGCACCAAGGGCTGTGCCGTGATCTCCACCTCGGGCCACTACCCTGGTAAGGTCCGCATCTACAAGGGGCACAACATGACCAAGGACAACCTCCTCTGGTCCTTCCCCCAGCCCGAGCCGAGCCCCTATCAGCTCGAGTGGGACGACCTGATCGACGCCATTCGCCAGGACAAGCCCTACAATGAAGTGAAACGCGGGGCGGAGGGAAGCCTGGTGACTTCGATGGGGCGGATGTCGGCGCACACGGGCCAGATCGTCACCTTTGACGACATTTTGAACTGCGACCATGAGCTCGCCCCCACCGTCGATCGGTTTACCGCCGACTCCGCGGCGCCTGTCCAACTGGGCAAGGACGGCAAGTACCCGGTGCCGCAACCCGGCCTGAATCGCAACCGCGAGTACGTTTGAGCCGCGCCGGGCCGACGCCTTCAAGCGAGCGACCCCCGCCAGCCGATGATTCGGCGCGCGGGGGTCGCTTTTTTCGTCCGTGCCCCCCCACATTGTTCCTGCAGAGAGACTCGCGCCGCGTCCACGCGCCCGGCTCGGACGGTGGGCGATTGTCAAGGAATTCCTGGCGTTGCTGCGAGCGTGATCCATAATTCATGCAATTGTCGACCGCTCGCAAGCGCGGCGGCGTGCGATCGTTCCCATTCGACAAAGAGCTTGTCATGAAGATCGTGGTGGTTGACGACGAACGCGTTGCGCGGCAGATGATCGTGGCTGCTTCGCGCGATCCCCTCGGCCGAGGTAGTCGAAGCCGCTGATGGCGACGAGCTCTTCGCCCATCTGGTCGAATCGCCGGTCGACATCATCCTCGTCGATTGGGAGATGCCGGCGCAACGGGTTGGAGATTACGCGTCTGCTGCGTAATGCGGGCTCGCAGATTCCGATTCTGATGATGAGCGGAGCCGTGGAGCGGACGCGCGTGCTCGAGGCGGTCCGTTCGGGCGTGACCGATTTTCTCGTCAAGCCGTTTGAGCCGGGCTGGCTCCGCGCCAAGATCGAGCATTTCCTGGGCAATCACGCGGTGGCGGAGACGTCGCCGCAGCTTGTCCCGACCTCTGGGACCATGCCCGGCCGGGTCGATTCCCCAAAGCGTAGTTCGGGCTTCGAGCGGGACGACGGCTCGAAGTTGCTTCTGACCGAAGTCCTCCGCCAGATCGACGAAGTCTCCACGATCCCGGAAATGGCCGCCAAGTTTCTCGAAGCAGCCAACGATCCCAATGCGCAAATCGACGATCTGGCCGACGTGCTCTCGCGCGATCCCGCTTTGACGACGCGCGTGCTCCGTTTGGTCAACTCCTCGGCATTCGGCATCCGGGAGCGGGTTACGAATCTGCCCCATGCGGTGATGTACCTCGGGCTAAAGCAGGTCCGGAACCTGGCCGTGGCGGTCAGCGTCAGTGACCTATTTCGAGTGCAGGGGCGCTGGGGGCCTATAGCCGCGCGGCACTCTGGCACCACATGGTGGCCGTGGGGCTCTGCGCGCGGCTGATTGCCCAGCGCATCGGGCTTCCCGAGATCGAAGACGTTTTCCTCGCCGGGCTCTTGCACGATATCGGGATTGTGCTGGAGGATCAGTACGCACACCAGCATTTCTGCAAGATCGTCCGCAGTGTGGCGGCGGATCGCAGCCTTGTGGAGCAAGAACGCGACTACCTGGCGTTCGATCACACGACCCTCGGCGGGCGTGTGGCCGAACTATGGAAGTTCCCGCAGGGCGTCCTCAACGCGATCCACTACCATCACGCATCGAGTAGCTACGAGGAAGACGACAAGATGGTGGTCCGCTGCGTGGAACTCGCCAATGTGATCTGCACGTCCAAAGGCTACAGCTCCGTGGGCCAGAACCTGTTGCGAGCCACCCGGATTGCCGAGCTTGCGATTCCGCTGCCCGAAGACGGCGTGGCGTCGTTGGCCGAGGAACTTCGCAACGAACTGCAGAAATCGGCGAGCCTCTTCGAGCTGTAGCGCGTGGCTTCGCCGGCGTTGGGAAAGAGTGTGGCGCGGATTGGTCTCAGGGAGTCTTGAACCGCTCTGCGCGCTCTTCCTTCGTTCCCACCAGATTCTTGCGCCAACTCGCCCAGTACGTAGACTTCGACGCGCGAGTTCAGGGCCTGGCTCCTGTCGTCCACGTGCAGGGTCTGCGGTTCGTAAGGTCCCGCTTGTGCCAGCCGGATCCGCTCCGGCTCCACCCCTTCCTGCTCGAGGATCTTCATCACCGCCAGGCACCGCGCATAGGAGAGCTGCCAGGCGTCGGCGAACGGGCTGCCGGGAGGCAGGGGACGGCGCGTGGCATGCCCCCGTACCTCGATCTTGTTTCGCTTGCCACGGAGGAGGGGAATCAGCGGTCTCAGAAGTTCCTTGGCTTTCTCGCCGATCTCGGCGCCTTCCTTCGGCGAAGGCCACCACGGTTCCCACCATCCGGCGGTCTCCGTCGTGGAGGGCGAACACGGTTGGCTTTCCCTGCCCGTCCTTGGGTCCCTTGGCGGGCGTGATCTTGAGACTGGGATTCATCAGTCCGTTACCCGCTCCGCGCAGACTCATCATCGCCTGCTGATCCTTGGCCGAGTCGCCGTAGCGGGGGGCCGTACCTGCGACCCCCTTCCGCCTTGCTGCCGTAGGGGTCCTTGAAGTACTGGGCGACGGCCTCCTTCACCTCCTTGCCCTGCGCGGTGATCCACATCACCATGAAGAAGGCCATCATCGCGGTCACGAAGTCCGCGTAGGCCACCTTCCATGCACCGCCGCCTTGGCCTGCCATGCTGCTTCGCCTTTCCCTGCCGAGTTGCGGCTACGACGCCTCGACCTCTCGAACAACTCGTCGAGCCGTTCTCGCGCTGGGACGGAACCTCGCTGCCCACGCCGCGCCGCGCCTGCTCGATCGCCACCTTCGGCGGCAAGTCGCTGGCAAACCCGTGAATGCACGTCGGCAATCGTGCGGAAGAACGCCAGCTCGGCCGCCCCGAGGAACTCCATCCGGACCGCCAGCGGGCCAAAGAAACCGTACGACAGCAGAATGCCCAGGAACGTGCCCACCAGCGCCGCGCCGACCTTCTCGCCGATCTCTTCGACCGGTCCGTCGATCGCTCCCATCGTGATCACGATCCCCAGCACCGCCGCCACGATGCCGAAGCCCGGCAGCGCGTCGGCCGTCTTGCTCAGCACGCCCAGCGGCGCGTGATGCTCTTCCTCGATCACGCTTGATCTCGGCCTCCAGCAGGGCGGGCAGCTGCTCCGGCTTCGCCGTCCCTTCGATCATCGGCGACAGCGCGCCGCAGATGAACTCCGACACGTGATGGTTCTGCCGACTGCGCGGGGTACTTGTGAAAGATGGTGCTTTCGTGCGGGTCGGTAACGTGCGACTCCAGGGCCATCAGTCCGTCGCGCCGGGCCACGCGGAACAGGTCGTAGAGCATCTTGAACAGCTCTTCGTAGGCCGCCTTGTCGTAGGGCGACCCCTTGACGCACTGGAGCATGCCGCGAATCAGGTCGATCAGCACCTTCTTCGGCGACATCACGATCAACGCCCCGATCGCCGCCCCGCCGATGGTGACGATTTCCGACGGATGGATCAGCGCGCCGACCTGGCCGCCGGCCATCGTGAAGCCGGTAAGCACGGCGCCGATCACCACAATGCACCCCACGATGACGATCATGATTCCGCTTCGCGATTCCGGGGGATAAACGCCTCTGCGAATCCTGCTCAGGTATGTAGCATACGAATGCCCTCGCGGTCGCCTTACCCCCCTCGCTCCTCGCAATCATGCAGGGAGAATCGGCTAGGCGAGACAGCATCGCTATTGCCCAAACGTCCGGACGTGCCCGGAATCTCCGAAAGCAACGAAAATGCAGACAATCCTGAGCGAGCGGGAAAGTCCAATTATCGTGGGCGATGCGGCTTCCCGCGTTCCCGCAACTTTGCTGCCATAAGAACCGGGCCCTCCTGGAGGAATAGCTACCAGCCCAATTTTCTCCCCCGATTCTCCCCCCGTGCGTCCGGGGGCACCTATACTTGCCGGAGAGAAAATAGCCCCCGCGTTCCCATTCCTCGGGGAACCGCATGGCGAACACCGACTACGTAGGTGGCTACCCATGATTGCATCTTTCTCGGCGGATCCGGATTTCACGCGGTTGATCTACGGTCTGGGGTTCCTCACGTTGGCCGTGACCGCCCTGGCTTTGCGCCGACCTGCGACGCGCACGCTCCCGTGGTCCTGGTTGGCGGCCTTCGGATTCTTCCAGGCCATTTTCTGGGGGTTGGAGTTGCTCACGCCTCGGCTGGGCGAATCAAGCCTTCTGTCCGCAGCGCGCCTAGCCGTGTTCGGCAGCGCGCTGGTGGCACTGTTCGGGTTCGGCCGAAAGGGTCTTCCGTCGATGTCTGCCGCGCGTCGGAGTCGAGCGCGCAACAATCGCACCGACCGTGGGACGCTCGCTGCTCAACTTTCGATGGGGCAGGGGCTCGGCATGGTCCGTTGCGGCTGCAGCCGTAATTGCCCTGGCGGCCTTCGGAGGATCCACCCAGTACGCCCCGGAATTCGGGGCCTCACTTGCTTACCTGGTCGGTCTGCCCGCCGCACTCTGGGCGGGGCTTGCACTGCTGCAGGCCTCCTGGTCCGAAACGCAGCAGGCCCGCACCGGCTTGCGGTTGGCGGCCATTGGGATGTTGATTTATGCCGTCAGCGCGGGCCTGCTGGTGCCCGAGGCCCGTTTCTTTCCTGCCTCCTGGTTCAACGACGAAGCGTTCCTGGCCCTTCTCGGTTTTCCGCTGGCGCTCGTCCGGACCCTCTGCGTGTTGGTCGCCGCTGCCGGCCTGTGGCAATACCGTCTGGCTCGGCAATCGCCTTTGCTCCAGTGCAGCACCGTGCGCCGCTGGCTCCCACCGGTCGCGGTGATTCTGCTGCTCGGCACGGGTTGGCTCGTCGCTGACCGCTACCGCGCAGCGAACTTCTCGTTGATGGTCGAAACGGCGCAAGCGGCCGCCGAAAATGTGGATTCTTCCTCTGAAGAGTTCGAGGGAGACTGGGACAACGTGGCCAATGAACGGCTCCGTACCGGCCTTCCCGTGATCTTGGGGACCTTCTTCGTGGCCGCGTTGCTGATGGGGGTGTGCGCCTTGGCTGCCCGATTGCAGCGCTGACGTTCCCCCCGCACAGGCGAGATCGGCGTCCGCGCGCGTCTCGTGTCGTGCCCTCCCCTTTGCCCGTGGCTTCGCCATGGCGTAGATTGAGCGCTTGGGGTGAGGTGCCACAGGGACTTGCAGGAGGGACCAAAGCCGTGAACCGCGCCGCGCTGATCGTCGTACTCGGGCTGGGATGGCTCGGTCCGGCCCCGGTGGATGCCGCTGCGGCCAACAAGCCGCCCAAGCCGCAAGTCCTCGCCCAAGCCCTGGGCGGTCCCCTGAGGTCGATCGATGAGGTCGTCTTCGCCGTGCGGCTGGGCTACAACGATCCGCACTGGTACGCCAACATCGGCTACTACTGCGACGACGAGGGCGAGAAGGCGTACGCCGGAAACGGCAAGCCCGACGTCGGCAAACTGTGCTGTTTCAACCGGAACATCCGCGGCAGACGTGACCGTGCTGCTGGACGCGCACGGCGGCTCGATCCGCGATCCGCAGGTCCACTACGACGCCCGCAAGCTCCTCTTCTCCTACCGCAAGGCGGGGACCGATTACTATCACCTCTACGAGATCAACCTGGACGGCACCGGACTCCGGCAGCTCACTTCGGGCCCGTTCGACGACTATGAACCCGCCTATCTGCCCGACGGCGGAATCGTGTTCGTTTCCACCCGCTGCCAACGCTGGGTGAACTGCTGGATGACGCAGGTGGGCGTGATCTACCGCTGCGACGCCGACGGCAGCAATCTTCGACCGTATCTCCGCCAACACGCGAGCACGACAACACGCCCTGGGTCCTTCCCGACGGCCGCATGCTCTACATGCGCTGGGAGTACGTCGACCGCAGCCAGGTGGAATTCCATCACCTTTGGACGATGAACCCGGACGGCACGGGACAGACCATCTTCTACGGCAACATGCACCCCGGCATGGTGATGATCGACGCCAAGCCGATCCCCGGCACGCGACAAGGTGCTGGCCTCGTTTTCGCCCGGCCATGGGGTCAACGAGCATCGCAGGGCATCGCCACGATCGTCGCCCCGCAGGCCGGACCCGGACGAACCGGCTTCGCGCGGTCCGCTGCATAAGGCCGCCTCACGTCAGAGATCCGTATCCCGTCTCCGAAGACTGCGTCCTCGCCGCACGCGACAAGGAGATCCTGGTCATGGATGGGGCGGGCGAGGCCGAGCCGCTGTATACCCTCGAAGGCCCGGGCGAGATCCACGAGCCGCGCCCGGTGGTGTCTCGCCCGCGTGAACGGGTGATCCCGCCGCGGACCAACTCGGAACCAGCCGACCGGCGCAACTGCGTGCTCGCCGATGTGTATCGGGGCGCAACATGGCCGGAGTCGATCGGGGCGAGATCAAGAAGCTCTTGGTGCTGGAGTCGCTCCCCAAACAGGTGAATTTCAGCGGCGGTCCGGACCTGGTGTCGTGGCTCGGCACCTTTACGCTCGAACGGGTGCTCGGCACGGTGCCGGTCGAGGACGACGGCTCCGCCAGTTTCGAAGTGCCCGCCGGACGGCCAGTGTTTTTCGTCGCGCTCGACGAGAACGATCTGTCCGTCAAACGCATGCAGAGCTTCACCAGCGTGATGCCGGGCGAAGTGAGTTCCTGCGTTGGCTGCCACGAACACCGCACGCGTACCGCCCCGGTCTCGAAGTTGGGCGACATCGAAGCCCTGCGCGCGCGCCCAGCCGCATCGAACCTTTTGCCGGCTTCCCCGATGTGCTCGATTTTCCCCGCGATATCCAGCCGATCCTCGACAAACATTGCGTTGCCTGCCACCAGTACACCCGGCGCGAAGGGGGCGTGATTCTTGCCGGCGACCTTGGCCCTCAATGGTCGCACGGTTTCTTCAGCCTCTTCGCGCACCAGCAAGTGGCGGACGGCCGCAATGGCTTGGGGAACCACGCTCCGCGCAGCGTGGGCAGCGCGGCCAGCGCCCTGTTGACGAAACTCGACAAGAGCCACTACGGGGTCGACGCCACGCCCCGGGATCGCCGCACCGTGTGGCTGTGGATCGAGAGCGGGGCTCCCTATGCCGGCAGCTACGCCGCGCTGCGCAACAAGGAGACCCAGCTCGTCGCCGGCGCCGCGGCAGGACGCGTATTCAAGGAAGGCCACGAAATCCTCGTGCGGCGCTGCGGCGCCTGTCACGCGCTGGGCAACGCGCAGAGCGAACAAGGCCGCCCCTTGCCCTTCCAGCCTCACGCGGCGCGCAACCGCAGGGGCCTCACGCGTCCCATCGGCATCCACGAACGCGTGCTCCTGGAAAACGATCCCGTCGCGCACTATACGCGCCAATATCCTGCTGAACTTCACGCGTCCCCGACTTTCGCCGCTGGTCTTGGGCCCGCTGGCCCATCAGTCGGGCGGTTTCGGCTCCTGCCCAGGCGTGTTCCGCGACGCCTCGGATCCCGACTTCCGCGCACTCGTCGAATTGATCGAGCAGGGCAAAGCCTCGCTCGACGCCGAGCCGCGCTACGGATCCCCTGCCTTTCACCCCAATCGCCAGTACGTGCGCGAGATGAAGCGATTCGGCATCCTCCCCGCCTCGTTCGACGCAGCGCGCGACGCACTCGATCCTTTCCAGACCGATCAGGCCTACTGGAAATCGTTCTGGTACGATCCCCGCACGCCCTGACCATTTCGCTCGCGCCGCCCGGTCGAGACCAGAATCTTCGACGCATACTCGCCCGAGGCGGTCGTCATTTGCCGAGCGCCGAAGGCAACAGGGCCGCTTCAGTCGGGAGGTGACAGGTTTTCGACAAAGGGCTACTCGGCCGCCTGGCACAAGGGTCGCGAGAACCGACCAACCCTCTGCGGCCTGCGAACCGTTACTTCCTGGCGGTTACGTCCTGGGCTTACCGCGCGGCAACCTTGAAGCAGTACAGCGTTGTGTCGTAGCGCAAGTACATGCGTCCGCCGATCACGACGGGATGGGCCCAGCTCGGCCCGTTCCCCTGGACCTGGACGGCGCCCCGTCCTTCGAGACCTTGCGGTGAACAACTCGCCAGCGCCCGCGCCCCTCGCGCTCGCTGAACAGGTACAGCATTCCGTCGGCGTAGCACAACGACCCTTTGCCCACCCCGCGCTGTTTCCACATCGGCTTGCCCGTTTTCAGTTCGAGGCAACTCCACCCGTCCTCGTGGTTCCCGTAGATGAATCCCTTGTGGATCACGTAGGCGCCGTGCTGGCAGACCATGTCTTTGGTGGTCCAGGCGACCTCCGCATTTACGGTATCTCCCTTGCGGAGAAGCTTCATGCAGATCCCGCCTTTGCCGTAACCGTTGGCCCAGAAAACGTGGCCGTCGGCATAGGCGGGTGTGGGGCAGTTGGCGGTATTATTGGCCGAATGGTCGTTGATCCACAGGAGCTTGCCGGTTTCGGCGTCCACGCAGACCAAACCCGCGCTCGTGCCGGTAACGATCAGTTGTTTCTCGAGGAAATCGACAGCGAGGCACGAGCTATACTCCGGCCCGGCGGTGAAGCCCGTGCTGGTCCACACATCCTGGCCGGTTTCCTTGTCGAGGGCGGCAATGCATTTCGCTCCGCCCGGCTTGAAGACCGCGCGGTTGCCGTCGATGAGCACCGATTCGGCGTAGCCCCAGCCGCCCGGCCGGCCGCCGAACTCCTTGGCACTGCGGCTCCACAGTTTGCTTCCCTGCGCTGCGTCGAGACAGACCAAGGTGCCGTTGCCGGAGAGCAGGTAGAGTCGACCGCCGTCGATCGCCGGCGTGGCGCGCGCCCGGATGGTCGCCGGTGAAGGCCGCATCGACCTCCGTTTTCCATCGCGGCTTGCCGGCGAGAATCCAGGGCGATCACGTACAGTTTGCCGTCGGTTTCGCCGGTGGTATAGACGCGGCCCCCGCTCACCGCCACCGAAGAATAGCCATTGCCGAGATTGCCGGCCTTCCAGAGCAGGCGTGGCCCGCCTTTGGGCCACTGCTTCAACAGACCGATATCGGGCGACTTGCCGTCGCGGTTGGCACCTCGCCAGCCCGGCCACTCGGCCTCCGCCTTACCGGCCGCCTCGGCGGCGCAGGCGCCTGACAGTGCCATAGCCAGCGACAAAATCCCGATCGCAACGGCGCGCATCCTCGACTCCTTGACTCGTTTGAGTGATGTTTCCTTCTGTGCCTACCCTTCACGATGCAGACGGCAATCGACGGCACGGAAGCCCATTGTCCGGCCTACGGCGTCATGGAGCAAGCGGCGTGTAATCCGAATCGCTCCGTAGTCCAAACCGTGTCGTTCGTCTCTCATTTTCTCCCGGAGCCGTCGCGGAGTTGACGTCGAGAATGCCCGCGTCTACCATCGCTCTTGTTGGCCCGGCAGACCTGGGGAAACGGGCACTTGCCGGGTTGCACGTCCCTCGGGAGGCCGAACCATGGTGTGCCGTCGCACGAACGTCTGCGTCCGTCTCCTCGCCGTTCTGATCGGTGGCTGCCCACTTGTTGCCGTCGCTGCCGAAGCGTCGCGCGGCCGGGAAACCAGCGCACCGCAAGAGGTCCTGCAATCGGTTCTGAAAACCACCGGAATCCAAGGGGGACTGGTGGTTCACCTCGGGTGCGGCGACGGACGTCTCTTGCCGGCACTCTGCGCGAGTGAGAGCTATACGGTCCACGGGCTCGATCCGGACTCTGCCAAAGTCGACGCTGCGCGCGCGTATCTTGCCGAGCGGGGACTCTACGGCCCGATTTCCGTCGAGCGGCTCCTTGGCCCGAGGCTTCCCTATGTCGACAACCTCATCAACCTCGTGGTGATCGAGGAACCGTCGGCGGTGCCGCTGGACGAGGTGCTTCGCGCGCTCGTCCCCGGCGGCGTCGCCTGCGTTCGCAAGGGCGGAGCCTGGACCAAGACGGTCAAGCCTCGCCCGCAGAGCATCGACGACTGGTCGCATTATCTCCATGACGCGGGCAACAACGCGGTGGCCCGGGATTCCACCGTTGCTCCCCCCCGCTCGTTGCAGTGGATTGCTCCGCCGCTGTGGCTGCGCAGTCACGAGACCCCGTCGGGCGTCCAGGCCATGGTCACGTCCGCGGGGCGGCTTTTCTACTATTTCGACGAAGGCTTGATCGGCATTATCGACCAGCGATTGCCCGAGCGATGGTCGCTTGTCTGCCGCGACGCCTTCAACGGTCGCTTGCTGTGGAAACAGCCGGTTGCCCCCTGGGGTTGGCCGGAGTGGGCCGCCGACAAGTTTAGCGGACAGGATTGGACGCTGATCCGCGGCGGTCGTACGGTGGTTCCCGAAGAGAATCAACGCTGCATCGTGGCCGACGGCGATCGCATTTACGCCACGCTTGCCTTCCAAGGCCCGTTGTGCATCCTCGACGCTGCGACGGGCAAAGTCCTCTCCACAGTTCAGGAGACTGCGCCGGTCAGGGAACTGTTGGCGAGTGAGGGGATCGTGCTGGTCCACTCCCGCGATCCACTTGCCGAGGCCGCGGCCAAGGCCGCCAAACGCCGCGGCGGGCGCGACGAGAAGCCCTCGACGCTCTTTGCCGTGGACGGGCGGAGCGGCAAGGTGCTTTGGCGGCGCCAGGTGCCGGCGGTGAAGAGCCTGATGCTTGCCGTAGACGGGAGTCGCGTCGTCTACCAGGCGGGCCAAGGTCTTCACTGCCTCGACCTCAAGCAGGGCGAGTCGCTTTGGACCACCGAGGGTCCCAAGGCCGCCGGACGCACGCTCATCGCCCACGCCGGGTTCGTCCTCGTCTATGGCGCCCGCGGATTGGAGGTGCGCGAGGGCGCGAGCGGCAAGTTGCTGTGGAGCAGAGAAGTTCCCGCCTCGCCCGGCGCGGAGAATGCCGACCTGTTCGTGGTTGGGGACCTAGTCTGGCGCGGCATGGTGCCGGTGAACGAAGACCTCAAGGTTTCGGGAAAAAGCGCCGACGCCATGGCCGTGGGCTACGACCTCCGCAGTGGCGAAGTGAAAAAGCAGGTCGTCGTGCGTCAGTTCCGTAGTCCCGAGCACCATCATCGCTGCTACCGCAACAAGGCCACCGAACGCTTCATTATCAGCGGCATGGAGGGGGCGGAATTCATGGACCTGGCTGGTGAAGACCACTGCCAGAACAACTGGCTCCGCGGCGCCTGCAAGCTGGGTATCATGCCCGCCAATGGCCTGCTCTATGCCCCGGCGGACCAGTGCTTCTGCCAGCCCGGTGCAAAGATCCTCGGGTTCGCCGCGGTGGCCGGCGAGCGCCAGCGCGCGTCGGCGCCGTGGCCGACGACCAACGATTGGAAAAGGGACCTGCCTACGGTACGGTGCCCGCGCCGTCGGAGACAACCGAGGGCGACGACTGGCCGACGTTCCGCCACGATGCAGCGCGCCATGGGTCCACGCCTTCACGGGCGTCGGCCGCACTTGCCCCGGCATGGCGCACGCGGCTTGGCGGCAGGCTTTCTCCACCCGTTGTCGCCGCGGGCCGCGTGTACGTGGCCGCCTGCGACTCCCACAGCGTCTTTGCGTTGGATGCCAAGACCGGCAAGCGACATTGGAGGTTTGTCGCCGGCGGCCGCATCGACTCTCCGCCCACGATCTTCGGCGGCTTGGTGCTGTTCGGCTCGGCCGACGGCCGGGTCTATTGTGTGCGAGCTTCCGACGGCGCGTTGGTCTGGCGATTCCTCGCCGCTCCCAGCGACTGTCGCATCGGCTATTTCGACCAGATCGAATCGGCCTGGCCTGTCCACGGAAGCGTGCTGGTGCGCGATGGCGTGGCCTACTGCACGGCGGGCCGCTCGACCTATCTCGACGGCGGCATTTACCTCTACGGTCTTGTCCCGGCCAGCGGTGAGATTCGCTTTCGCACGCGATTGGAGGGTCCGATGCCCGACGTCAAGACCGGACGCGACCTTGCCTTTTTCCTCCCCGGCGCCAATTCCGACGTGCTAGTGAGCGAGGGCGATGGCCTCTACATGCGTCAGAAGAAGCTCAGCCTCGACCTGCGCGAGATCCATCAGCCCGTCCTCTCCAACAAGGGGGAGCAGGACGTTGGCCTGCACGTGTTCTCCACCTCCGGCCTGCTCGATCCCTCGGGGTACAATCGCGTCTTCTGGATGTACTCCAAGCGATGGCCCGGCTTCCAACTCGCCAATCAGGCCCCTAAGAGCGGCCAACTGCTGGTGGTCGACGAGTCCACGACCTACGCGGTTAACGCCTTCTATCGCCGCAACGTGCACAGCCCGATGTTCTTTCCGGCCAAGGAAGGTTACCTGCTGTTCGCCGACCGCAACAGCAACGAGCCGCAGATCGTGGGCGAGGCGGGGCTGCGCAAGCCGGTCGCCTGGCTGCCGCAGTCGGATATCCCGCGGGAGGGCAATTGGGGGCTGGACAGTCCGGCCTTCGGCCTCGACAAGATGATCGGCTACACGCGCGCCGAGCCGCCGCTCTGGAAGCGATGGATCCCGATTCGCATCCGCGCGATGGTCAAGGCCGGCGAGCACTCTTCGTGGCCGGACCGCCCGACGTGCTCGACCCGGCCGATCCCTACGCCGCGTTCGAAGGGCGTCAAGCGGCGCCATTGGCGGCCTTCGCCGCGGCCGATGGCACTCCGCGCAGCGAGATCGTTCTCGACGCGTATCCGGTGTTCGATGGCCTGATCGCCGCGCGGGGCACTCTGCTCGTCTCGCTGGAGGATGGGAGCATCGCCTGTTTCGCGCCGGCTCGCGCTAGCGCTGCATCTGGAACGCCTTGAAGTACTCTGCGCGGAACTGCTCGGCCGCTTTTTGATCCGTGATCGCGCGATCCCAGTCGAGCGCGGGCCGCGGCCCCAGGGCGCGCGGGGTGCCAACGCCCGCGCCCAGCGATTGGACAAGCTTGTGGAACGCCCGCGCCAGGCTTTGGGCCGGCCGTCCACGGTCAAGAGGCCGGTCAATTGGCTGACGTCGCGCGCCTGGGGGTGGTCGTAGAAGCCCCAGTTGAGCCAGCCGGTCGCCAACCGGCGCGTGGTCTCGACCGCGCGGCGGCACCAGCGCGCCTGCTGCTTCTTCGCTGGCCGGCGGATGGCGACCGTCGTCGATCGTGAGCTTGCCGCCGCCGTACCAGCCGAACTCGGCCACCACGACCGGTTGCCCGGCAGCAGCCACTTCCCGCACCACGCTCTCCAGGTAGGCCAGGTTCCGTTCTTCGTCTTCGGCGCGGTACTCGAAGAAGCCCGCGGCCAAGCGGGTAGAAGTGGATTTCGAGGAAGTCCAACAACTTCGCCTGTCGCTGCGGGCCGGAAGGCCGCGTAGTGTTCGCACGCCGGGCAACAGCGCGGGCACGCTCCACTGGATCATTCCCACCGTCACCAGCGCGGCGGGATCGGCCGACTTGATCGCCGCCGCCTGGCGCCGGGTCCACTCGTCGGCAATCTCTTCGCGAAAGTGTTGGTAGTCCAGGAGCATGCCGCTCGCCGTGCGCCTGCCTGGCGGGCGGCGCGGGATCGTCCCAAGACAATTCATCCGGTTTCGTTCCCCATGCTTCAGCCGTCTTCTCGGCTGAACCATAACGCACCGCCAGCCATTTCTTCCACTTTCCTCGCATCGCCGGCGTGTCCCAGGGAACCTGAGGTTCGTTGAGCAGATCGTAGGCGAAGATCGCCGATGCGCCCGCGATAGCGCCCTGCCAACTGCTTCCAGAACGTCTCCAGGGCTTCGAGCACGCGGTCGTCGGCGATCCGGTCTCCCTTCGCCCAATCGGGGAGACCTTCCCAATGGTCCGGCCCGGTGGGATGCACATAAATCCCGGCGGCTTCAGCCATGGCCAGGAATTGGTCGAAGCGAGCCAGGCCCTCGGGTTCGAGTTCGACAGGGCGGTTGAAGAACGATCCATAGGTGAGAAAGACGCGCACGCAATTGACCCCCAGCGATTTCATCGTGGCCAAGTCGCGCTGCGTGGCCTGGGCGTCGAACTGCTTCCAGAGTTGCGGCGCCCAACCGGTGCCGGGCCGATAGTAGTTGACTCCCATGGGCACGAAGGGCTTGCCCGAAGGCGCCTCAAAGGTTCGCCCGCCGGGCACCACACGAATCTTGGCCAGCGGGGACGGCTCTCCGCCGGTCCCGGTTTCCGCCGCGGCACCCGAGAGAAGCACCAGACCCAGCAGTACGACGGACGCTCGCATGCCTTCGTTGCCTCGACGCATCGGTGGTCCTCCCCGACTGGGTGTGTTCATGAGTGTTCAGCAATGCAGGGCAAAGGCCGGCCATCGTTTCTTGCCTGGAAAATCGGACCTTCGTGGCTCGGCCTCGTTGCACTGTTTTCCCGAGGATCAACTGGATGCCCCAAGTGCCCTGAGTGATCGGCGCAGTACGCGGCGCGGGAGCCGCACGCACCACGACACCGCGCGGCGCACGGTGCGCACCCCCAGCGGTCGGCGCGGGCCGAGACTGATCGGCGGCGGCTCCAGCCGCGACGCCCGACTCGCCTTCTCCGCTTCGTTCCACTGCACCACGTCGATCAGCGTCTGCTTCTCGTATGCATCTGCCAGGAGGTGGTACCGCGACCAGTCCGCCGTCGCGGGATGGACGTTCAGACTCCGCCAGTCGAAGTGCATGGGATCGATCGCTCGAGCGCGCGCAAACCAGTTCCAGAGCTCGGTGCCCGGCAAAGGGATGCACGGGTAGATGTCGATAATCGCGCAGAGTCCGCGATTCCGCTCGGCAAACGGCGCGATTGCTCCAGAATCCTCCCGCGTCTCTCCAGGGTAGCCCGCGATCAGACTGATCGTCGGCTGGAATCCGTTGGCTGCCAGCAGATCGATGCGCGCTGGTTTCCGGCCACGGTCGCCTTCTTGTTCATAAGCGCGAGCATGCGGTCGCTTCCGCTCTCGGCCCCGAATGCAAGGTGGCGCACGCCCAGCGCGCAATAGATCGATCATCTCCTGGTCCAGCAAATCGCTACGCACCAGGCAACTGAGCTGCAACCCCGCCGGTCCCTCACGTGACATTCCCTCCGCGATCGCGCGCAGTCGCCGCTTGTTGACCGCGAAAAGGTCGTCAAACACCACGACCTCCTTGGCGCACTCGCCGGGCAAGTTCCCGAAGCTCCGCGAGGACCGCATCTGCCGAGCGAGCCTGGTACCGCTTCCAGAAGGCACGGCTCGAGCAGAAGTGGCACGCATAGGGACAGCCCCGGCTGGTGATCACAATGGGGCGCTTGGACTCAGGGAAGATGTCCCAGCAGGGTAGCGGCAGCTTGTCGAGCGGCATCGCCCCTTCGACCGGTCCGCGAAAGGCTTCACCGTACCGCAGCGTCTGGGGCAACGCAGTGGCGTGATGCCCGCCGACGAGGAATCGTTTTCCGGCTTCGGTCAGCGTTCTTCCCAGCGCGTTAACCTCATCCCAGGCCTCGCTGGTCGCCGTGCACCACACCTCGTCGCACTCCAGCAGCGATTCGAGGCGCTCGGAAAAGATTACCGCGCCGACCCGTCGACCTGTCGAATCCAGGCTGCCAGCGTAGCCAGCGTATAGGAATTGGTGTAGTCCGCACTGTCGGACAAGCGGCGGTGCGCGAGCCCAATCGTTCGCGTCGAACCGGCACGTGCGCCAGTGCGGACGGGAGGTCGGTCGGACGCGCATGGCGTGCTGCGCTTCGACGGTCGCAATTGTCGTCGATTGGCATCGGCTGGCCTCGGTCCATGACCCTCGGAGTAACGTGACTTCCCTTTCCGTCAAGGCTTCGCATCATACGTCCTTTGCCGCACCTGCGCCCAGAGGGTCTGCAACTCCAACCCGCGCTCGAGAATCGCACGTGCGAGTCGTGTTCCTACCGGTCCGGCCGCATTGTGCCCGACGCCGTGCTCCGAAAATGATCTGGGAGGAGGTAAGACCGGGAAACGCTTCCAGTGCTTGCACTCCCCCGCTCGGGAACCACGGCCGAACCCATGAAAAGGTGCAGCCCTC
Organism: Pirellulales bacterium; assembly: GCA_963736495.1. GTDB lineage: Bacteria > Planctomycetota > Planctomycetia > Pirellulales > Thermoguttaceae > CAVTPL01. The sequence goes on from CAVTPL010000007.1 coordinate 1,738,130, forward strand.
CCCGCCCAAGACCGGTTCGTGGACGAGGCTGAGGAAAACCTTTCCTCTCCCCAGAGATGGGCTCAGAATTTGCTCCTCACGCATCGATGACTGTTGGCGGGCTTGACGGCTGCGCCGCGGCCGGGTGAGGGAAGGACTCAGGTCAGATTCTGGCCCGCAGGCGGGATACCGCGGCAACGAGCTCCCCGCGGTCGAGCCTTCGCTGGCGATCGCATCGCACGGAAGATCACACAAAAAGGGCAGCAGGTTTCGCAGGAGTGAGGACTATGTCACGCACCAACAGAAAGCGACTTCGTCTGGAGGCTTTGGAAAGTCGGACGATGCTCGCGGGCAACGTGCTGGCCAACGTCGTGGGAGAAACCCTGTTTCTCCGCGGCGACCACCTGGCCAACCAGGTGACGGTGAGTTCGGTGACGGAAGGCGAGAGCACGACCTTCGTCGTTACCGGCGTCAATACCAAGATCAACGGCGCCACCGACGAAGTGCGGCTGGCGGCGACGAACCTCGTCGTCGATCTGAAAAACGGCGACAATTCCTTCGTCCTTGGCTTCCCCACGCCGGAAGCGCCCGAAGCGCCGGCGCCTGGGATCTCCGGCATTCAGGGCAACGTCACCCTCAAGACCGGGTCCGGCCGCGACCGTGTTACTTTGCAGAACCTCGACATCGAGGGCTCTCTGGCCCTCTCGAGCGGCTCGCGCGCCGATACGGTGCTAATCCGCTCCGTCGACCTGGGCGGCAACGCCACCCTCTCCACGGGCACCGGTGACGACCGCGTGGAAATCACCGACTTGAACCTTGTGGGGAACTTCGCCTTGGATATGGGCCAGGGAAAGGACCGCGCAACGATCTTCGGCGATGCCGATCACCTCGGTCTGGTCGCCTCCGCGGTAGCGCTGCGGACCGGGTCGGGGAACGATCAGGTGAACATGGACCACGTCAAGGCTACCGATTTCGTCCTCGATCTGGGCCAGGGCAACGACACGCTCGCCCTCAACGGCGCCAACGAGGTGACGGGGCACGTGATCCTTCGCGGTGGTCCCAATCGCGATCGCATTGTGGTGAGCGGCGAAAACAATGTCCTCCACGATCCCCTTCTGATCGGGATGGAGAATCCCGGCGGCCTCGTTGGGTTTACCGCGGGACTGCCCAATCGCTCGGTCCGGTCCCAGGCCTGAGAGTCCATGCGGTGAGCAAGGCGGGCGTAAGAACCTCTACGCTGCGCGTCGCGAGTGTTTCATTCCGCGGCGCGCAGCGATAGCTTATGCCAGGCTTCCATCGTTCGCCGCAGGTTCTCCGGCGCCGGGCCGCGAATCCCATAGCCCTGGAAACCGATCGGCCCCTTGTAGCCAAGCTTCACGAGTTGCTTGAGCAGCGCGGCCACGTCGAACGTCCCTCGATCGAGCGTTTGGATCAAACGATCCCAATCTCCTTCGTGGTCGGCGCCGTGAATGCTCACGACTATCAAGTACGGCATTGCCTCTTTCAGAATCTGCCCGATCCGTGGCTCATCCCCCACGCGCAGGCAGTGGCAGAGGTTGAACGTCACTCCGAGGTTCGCTCGCGCGGCCTTCTTCACCAGCCGTACCGCATCCTGGGTCCGTTCCATCCAGAACCCGGTATGCGGATACAGCGCTATGCGCAGTCCGTTGGCTTGGGCCACAACCGCTACTTTTCTGCAGGATTGCCACGGCCTGAGTATCTCCCTCGATCGACGAAGGCTTGTATCGCGTGCTGGTGAGCGTGAGCCAAACAATCGTGTCGCGACCCCGCAGCGCGGCGGCCGCCTTCTCGATCTGGGTGTAGTCGGGTTGCTCCAGGTTGATCCCCAGATACACGGTGAACAACTTGAGCCCCTCGTGATCCAGGGCAGCCAGCGACTGCTCGATCCCCGCGGGTCCGCCGCCAAGCCCGGCGTAGCCCAACTCCTTGAGCAATCGGGCTTGCTCTTGGGGCGTCCGATTCACTCCATCGCGCAAGGCCGTATCCATGGCGAAGAAAGGACTCGCGATCGCCTTCGGCCCGGCAGACGGCTCCGCCCCTTGGGCATCCAACGTGCCCGCAAGTGCCCACATTCCCCATGCCGCGATCCAGATCAGGTCTTGCCGAGTCATGGTCGATTTCCTCCTCACTGTGATTGACAGCCCGGCGCCGCCCATTGTATCGTTGCCAGCGTTCCTGGTGCCACGGGCACAAAGGGTTTGGCCAGTGCCGATTCGCGGCAGGTCGCGGGGAGACGCTGCGAGGCCGGTGCTTGGGTGGCCTGAGGGGACCTGTGGCAAGGGCATGAAAGATACACCAGACGCCGGGCATGCGCCTCACCTCGTCCGTTCCCTCGAGAGCTGTGCACCATGGCTTCCTCTTCGCCCCGATCACCGGAGAGCTGGGGCACGCGCGTGGGGATGATTCTTGCCGTGGTCGGCGCCGCCGTCGGCTTGGGCAATTTCCTCCGTTTTCCCGGATTGGCGGCGAAGTACGAAGGCGGGGCCTTCATGGTCCCCTATTTCACCGCGTTGGTCGTGCTCGGTTTTCCTTTGGCTTGGGCCGAATGGGCCCTGGGTCGCTACGGGGGATCGCGTGGGTTCAACTCCGGCCCGGGCATTTTTCGCGCGTGTGGCACTCCCAGCGCCGCGGCCTACGGCGGAACCCTCGTGCTCATCGTGCCCCTGTTGGTCTACATGTACTATGTCTTCATCGAAGCATGGTGCCTGGGCTACGCGTGCTACGCCGCTTTCGGCTGGCTCGAACTGGGACCGGAGAAGCGCGCGTATATCGCTTTCTTCCAGCGCTTCGTGGGGGCGGAGGCCCATGGTGCCCTGTTCACTGCGGAAGGGGCTGGGTCGCTGGCTTTCCTGGCGGTTTACGCGGGATTGAATCTGTGGCTCGTGTATCGCGGTTTGAGCCGAGGGATCGAGTGGTTTTGCCGTTGGGCCATGCCCGCCCTGGTGCTCTGTGCGCTGGTCGTGCTGATCCGCGTGCTCACGTTGGGCACGCCCGATCCCGATCTGCCCGATCGCAACGTGCTCAACGGCCTGGGATTCATGTGGAATCCCCGCACCGAAAACGTCGGCTTTCTCGAGTCGCTGAGCAATGCCCAGATGTGGATCGAGGCAGCCGGACAGATCTTCTTCAGCGTCGCCATCGGCTTCGGCATCATCATCACCTACGCCAGCTATCTCAAACGCGACGACGACATCGCCCTGTCGGGCTTGACGAGCGTGGCCGGCAACGAGTTCTGCGAAGTGGCCCTGGGGGGAATGATCACAATTCCCGCCGCCTTTATCTTTCTCGGCCCCGAGGAGGTTCTGGCCAGCGCCGGGTCGACCTTCGACCTGGGGTTCAAGACTCTGCCGATGATCTTCCAAGCCATGCCGCTGGGCCGCATTGCCGGCGCGCTGTTCTTCTTCCTCCTTTTTCTCGCCGCGATCACCAGTTCCGTGGCCATGCTTCAGCCCGCCGTCGCGCTGTTGGAGGAAGGGCTGGGGATGAACCGGCGGCAGTCCGTTGCCTTGCTGGCCCTCCTCACCGGCGTCGGAACGCTGTTCGTCGTCTTCCTCTCGGGTGGATTGGTGGCGCTAGCGACGATCGACTTCTGGGTCGGCACCTTCGCCATCTATCTGCTGGCCACGGTGCAAGCGATTCTCTTCGCCTGGGTCCTGGGAATCCAACGCGGCATGGAGGAATTGGCTCGCGGCGCGGAAATCCGTATCCCTCGCGTCCTGCCGTGGTTCATCAAGTACCTTTCGCCGGCCTATCTCGTCGGCGTGTTCGGCTTCTGGTTGGTCCAGCAGGTCCGCGATCCGCAAAGCGAGCTCTGGAAAGTCTTCCGTAACCCCGCGGTCGGGTTTTCCGTGCTCTTCATCGTCGCCATGAGCTTGGCGATCCTCGGCCTGGTCCACCGTGCCGTGCTCCGTTGGGAGCAGCTCGAAGCCCGCGATAAGGGGCAGCACGGATGACCCTTGGCGGCTGGCTCGTGATGTTCGCGTCCGTAGGCTTCGTCACCGGCCTGCTGGGCTGGTGCATCGTCAGAATCCTCCGCGTACCGCGCCCCGCCACCTGTAGGGCGGCTCCTGGCGAAATCGACTCCGAGCAGCCGCAGCCGTAGCGGGGTTTTGCTTCCTTTTGCTGCGTCCCGCGAACCCCTTTCCGCCTTGGCGGCGTCTCAGTCTTGCGGGGTTGCGCATTGAAATACTCATCTTGAGGGGGTGGTTATTCCATCGACCGCGCCGGCATTTGTGGTAAAATGGTTGAAGCGACCCGTCGCAACAGGCAAGGTGTTGCTTTCGGGCCCGGCAGGATTGCCGAATCTTCCCCAAGCTCCGCAATCCGCCGGCGCAGCGGAGCAGAGGAACGCATTTGATGGCTCAACTCGAAGTTAGCAACTATCTACGCACGGCAGTGGCCGACGCCAACGCCTTGCGCACCCTTGCCAGTGAGGAGCCCGGCTCGCTCTCTCCTTCCCGTGCGCAGGCGGCCGCGGAGCTTGTCCTCCGCATCCAGGCCCAACTCGACCGGACGGGCTGGAACCAGAAAGTCGATCCCCGGGACTTTGCCGGACCCGACCTGATCGGGCCTGTCGGCGGAGTTACCGCGGATTCCTGCCATGCCTTGGCCTTTCACATCAGCGACAAGTTGCTCCAGGACGTGGTCTATATCTTGAGCTGCGCAACGCGCGACCATACGCGCAAGGGCGACTTGCTCCGCGTTTTCGACGAGCAGGGCGTGATTTCCGGCGAACTCGTTACGCGATTTTGGGAGTACGTTCGCGATTATCTGGTGAGTCAGCGTTGCCCGGCGTTCGAGGAGCATCTCCAGGCCATTCTCGAAGGGATTGATGAAGAGGCCTTGCGGGGGCAGCCTTCCCCCAGAACAGCCGTCGGCGGTGCAGCCTTCTGCGGTGCAGTCGCGCGCAACTGGGAATCCGAGTGGCTTTCGGAATCGGAATAGGACCTTGCATCCGTCTTCCTTGGGGTAACTTCCGGTCTCCTCTGGTCGGAAGAGTGCTGGTCCCGACACCCCGCTACAAATCACTCCGACCGGTCCCATGCGCTGCTGAGTGCCAGCGGCAAGGCCCCGTCGCCAAGGTGGGGGCACCCCCTGGTAATCGCTTGAACCGGGTTTCGGCAAGTATTACACTGCGCCTACCGCTGATTTGCCGTCCCAAGCCGTTTGACTCTTGGGCCGTGTCGGTCGCGGCGGAGCCGAACATGCCCGTGCCACTTCCCATTGCAGGCGTGCCGAGTCGCCGGGGTTTCCTGGGCTGAATGGGTGCTCGACGGCGCTCGTGGCGAGCACCTCGCCGCCGGCCGCGCATCGAACTTGCCCGCCGCGGCTGTTCCGGCCGCTTCCCGCCGCACTCACCCGTTCGCGCCGCGGGAGACTATGGGCCTTGTCTCGACCATGCTTTCTCCGTGCGCTCCGCGGTGCGCCGGTTTCTGGTTTCTTCCCCATTGGTTCCTACGGAAAGGAGGTGGCAATGAGTATCTCCCGATGGCTCACCGCCGCGCTGGCCTTAGGCCTGTTGGTCCTCGGCCCGCCGGCGTATGCCGCGGACGACGAGAAGGCGGTCGAGAAGACCGCAGCCGCGCAGGATCAGCCCGCGGCCGAAGTTGAGGCGTCGAACAAGCCTCTGCTTGCCGGTCCGCTGGTCGTGAAAATGAAGGAAGAGTCGAAGTTCGGTGTCGTGGAGATTGCGGGGAAGAAATCCACCGGGCGCCCGGCGGGGTCTATGCATCCTGCCGCACCGCTCCCAGCCCGCAGGTCAAGAAGTATCCCAAGTTCGAGTCGAGCGACCCGCTCTACGGTTCGCTTCTCGTCGACGGTTCCTTCTATGACCGCAGCGCGGGAAAGACCTATTACTTCGCGCTGGACTACAAGCCCTCGGCGGACGAGGCGGCGAAGGCCGAGCCGTCGGGCGGGGCAGGGCAAGCGAAGGAGGAATCGAAAAAGGACCAGCCGCTTGCCACGGCTCCTTCTCGTCCCGGAGCTACGCGCCCCTCCGGACAACTCCCCAATCGATTGTACTTCGACCTCAACGGCGATCTTGACCTGACCAACGACGGCGTGCTCCCGTGGGCGGAGACCAATCCGTTTACCGACACCTTCGGCGGCGATTCTCACGTCTTCCAGAACGTCGTTCTCCCGGTCGACTACGGTCCTCCCCTCGGCAAGCGGCCTTTCGTGCTTGTGCCTCTGCTTCAATCCGCGTCGGCCTCCGCGGGAGTGCTCCAGTTTGTGCCTGCAAAGTGGCGATCAGGAGAGGTAACGATCGCGGGTGTGCGATTCCACGCCTCCCTGAACCAGGCGCGGGTTCTCTCAGGCCGTTTTGACCGGCCCTTCACGCAGTTGACGCTCTATCCGCTGACGGAGATTTCACCCGAGCAGAGGACGCGCCCCGACTCGCCACTCCGGCTGGCCGGATACCTGGGCGAGTTGCGGCAGATCAACGGCCAACTCATCGCCCTGTCGGCTTCGCCCTTGGGGGATGAGCTGAGAATTGAGCCCTATGCGGGCGAGATGGGAGTGCTGGAAGTCGGCCCCGGCGGACGCGCGATTACCGATTTAGGGATGAGCGGAGGATTGGCGTCCACCAGCCGTATGGTGTCGCTCGGCCAGCGCGAGCTGATCCCCGAAACTCAGCTTGCTCGGCGCCACGAACTGCCGGTCGGCGACTATTTTGCCACGTCGCTCAGTGTGCAGTACGGGCGGCTCCGCTTTGGTTGCCGCGTGCTCACCGACATTACCCCGCCTTCGCCGGACAAGCCGCCGGCGCCTCTCACCTACGGCATCCACATCCGCAAGGACAAGCCGTTCGTGCTCGATTTCTCCGGCAAACCGGAAGTCGTCATCATGGGCCCGGCGAAGAAGCAGGTCTTTAAGCCCGGCGATAGCGTCGACATCCGTGCCATGCTCGCCGAACCCGAGCGGGGCATCATGATCACCGGTCTCTATGACACCACGCGAACCAAGAACGTGGCCAAGTACAAGATTGGTGGAAAGGAGATCGACGTCCCCACCTACGAACGACTCGATCCGGATGTCGTCATCCGCAACTCCAAGGGCGAGGAAGTGGCCAAGGGCAAAATGCCCTTTGGATGAGGCGGCACCTGTGGGTACTCGTGGCGAGTACCAGAGGACCTGAAGATCTCCGGCGACCGCGAGACGTTCGTGGCCACCTTGACCTATGACACGCTCGACCTTTACGGCAAAGCGGAATCCACGCTACCGATCGAGGTCGTGGCCGCTCCGCCCGCGGAGAAGTCGGGCGAGTAAGCCGGTGCGATTGCCGAATCGCGGTCAACGATCCCCCGCCCTCGCGCCGTCGGGCGCGAGGGCGGGGTTACTTGATCGACGTCTGTGTGGTGAATGACCGGACCCGCCTCCGTCGTCTACTCGGAAAGGGAAGTGGCGATGAATGTTCGGCGATGGTTCGCCGCTGCGCTGGTCTATAGCCTGTTGGCCTTGGTTCCGTCGGTACCCGCCGCGGACAGTGCGAAAGGCCAAGAGGAACCGGTCGAGAAAACTGCCACCGCTCAGGACCAGCCCGCGCCTGAAGACGGCGGATCGCGCAAGCCTCTGCTTACCGGTCCGCTCGTGGTCAAGATGAAGGATCAATCAAAGTTCACTCCCCTAGAAATCGCGGGAGTACGGGTCTTTCGAGCACTGGGCGGAAACTACGTCTCCTGCGTCTCCCTGCCCCACCCGCGCGTGAAAAAGTATCCCAAATTCAAGTCGGCCGACCCGCTCTACGGTTCGCTTCTCGTCGACGGTTCGTACCTCGACCCCACGCAGGGGAAATCCTATCACTTTGCCCTCGATTACGAGCCACCGACGGAAGATCCGGCGAAGTCCGAGCGTTCCGACGGCACCGGGCACGTCAAAGAACGATTCGAAGAAGGACGAGTCGCCTGCTCGGAGGCCACCGGGCTCCTCCACCGCGCGTCCTCGGGGACAAGTCCCCAATCGGTTGTACTTCGACGTCAATGGCGACCTGGACCTGACGAACGACGGCGTGCTCGGGTACGCGGAAACCAATCCGTTTACCGAGACCTACGCGAGCGAGTTCCGCATCTTTGAGAATGTTGCGTTCCCGATCGACTACGGCCCGGGATTGGGCACGCGACCTTTCATGCTCATTCCTCTGCTAGGAACGGTGACGGCGTCGGCCGCTCAGCTCCAGTTCATGCCCGAGATTCAGCAGCGGGGGGAGGTGACGATTGGCCACGAGCAGTTCATTGTTACCTTGAGCCAGACGCAGTTTATCTCGGGCCGTTTTGATCGTTTCCATACTCAGGTGACGCTCTATCCGCGGGAGAAGACCTCGGCCGAACAGAAGATGCGCCCGATTCGCCCCGTCGGCTGGCGGGAAACTTGGGCCAGATGCACCGGATCAACGACCAAATGATTGCCTTGTCAGCCACACCCCTGGGCGACGAGTTGAGAATCGAGCCCTATGCGGGTGAGACGGGCGTGCTGGAAATCGGTCCCGGCGGTCGCGCGATTACCGAGTTGGCAGTGAGTGGAGGATTGGCGTCGACCGGCCGAATGGTCCCTCTCGGCCAGCACCGCATCGTGCCCGACGCCCCGGTGGCCCGCCGGCACGAGTTGCCGGTCGGCGATTACTTTGCCCCATCCCTCATCGTGCGGTACGGACGGCTCCGCTTCGGTTGCCGGATACTCACGCAGTTCGCCCTGCAACCCGAGGAGCGACCCAAGCCCGTTTCCTTCCGAATCCGTATCCGCAAGGACGAGCCGTTCGTGCTCGACTTCTCCGGGAAGCCGGAGGTCGTGTTCATGACGCCCGTGACGAAGCAGAGCTTCAAACCGGGTCAGATCGTCGGCATCCGTGCCATGCTCGCCGAACGCGAGCGGGGGATCGTCATCACCGGACTGGAAGATACGACGCGGCCGAAAGGCCGGGAGAGATTCAAGATCGATGACGAAGAGTTCACGGTTCTGGTCTACGAGCGGCTCGATCCCGAGGTCGTCATCCGCAATGCCAAGGGAGAAGAAGTGGCCCGCGGCAAAATGCCCTTTGGATGAGGCGGCACCTGTGGGTACTCGTGGCGAGTACCCGAGGACCTGAAGATTTCCGGCGATCGCGAGACGTTCGTGGCCACCTTGAGCTACGATACGCTCGACCTTTATGGCAAGGTAGAGGCATCGCTGCCGATTGAAGTCGTGGCATTGCCGGGCGAGAAGAAGTCTGGCGAGTAGCTCGGTGCGATCGTCAATGCACGATGAACTTCACCCGGCCGCGGTACGTGAGCGTGGGGCACTTCAGCCCACGATCAGCCACACTGCCGCCAACCCGGCCAGGGCCCACACCAGGACTTTGAAGAGCCCTTGGGACATCCGTGGCAGCAGCCAGACTCCCACCACCGCTCCGAAAAGTACTACGGGAACCATCGCCAGCCCGAAGCGCAGCGTCGTTGCGCTGAGGATGCCACGGTGCCAGAAGGGGACGATCTTGCTCAGGTTGACCAGGAAGAAGAACCACGCGGCGGTGCCGATAAACTGTTCCTTGAGCAGGCCGCGGCTGAGCAGGTAGAGCGACATCACCGGCCCGCCGGCATTGCCCACCACGGTGGCCAGGCCGGCCATCGACCCTGCCGCGCCGGTGAACCACCAGCGATGCGGCACGTCGCGCAGCCGCAGCAGCACGCGTCCGATCTCGATAGCGAACATCGCCAGGATCAGCCAGCCCAGCACCGGCCGCAGCTCGGTATCGTTCCAATGGTAGAGCACGAGGTAGCCGGGGATCATGCCGAGGACGACGTAGGGAAACAGGCCCAACAATCGGTCCCACTGGGCATGGCGGCGGTACCAAGTGACGGCGAACACGTCGCCGACCAGAAGCAGCGGCAGCATGGCCCCCACGGATTGGCCGGCACTGGGGCCAAACGCGGCCGCCATGAGTGCGACCGAGGGAATCGAAGCCCCGGGCAGGCCGGTCTTCGAGAAACCCATCAGCATCGCGGAAATGCAGGCGAGGGCTATGCCCACGGCGTCGGCTGGCATCGCTTCGTCACGACTTCATTGCCGCGGTGAGGATCCGCGCCGTGCTCTCGCGCATGATCCGCGGATCGACCGGCCGGCCCTCGAGCAGGCACTTGCGCACTTCCTTGCCGGAGATGAACACCGGCTTCTCGTTCGGGTGGTTGTCCATCAGGTCCACGCGGTTCATCGAAGCGTAGAAGGCTGCGAATCCCACGCGGAGCGGCTGGATCTTCAGATCTCCCTCGAGTTGCTCGAAGATCTCCTGGGCGTCGAAGTCGCCCCAGATCGGCGAGCCGTCGTGGTACGGCGCATCGGCGTGCTTGCGGCCGATGATCAGGTCGGTGAAGCCGAAGTTCTGGCGGTAGATGGCGTGCATCACCGCCTCCTTGGGACCGCCGTAGAACATCTTGATGTCCAGCCCCAGCAGGATCACGCGGTCGGGCACCGATTCGCCGCGTGCGGTCCCAGAGTCGCGGAGTCGCTGTCGCCGTCGCCCAGCGCGCGGCTTGCCGATGAGTGCCTCGTAGGTCTGCATGCGAACGTCGGCGTGGACGTCGTCTCCCTTGGTCTCGCCGATCAGGGGATTCAGGCAAGCCCCCGCGTTGTGTCCCTGCGCGCAGGAGCGTCTCCAGGCCGTAGACCAAGGCATACTCGTGGGCACGGTGCAAGCGGATTACGCGTTTGGAACGCCACCACGCGGTTCCACCCTTTGGAGGCCAGCAGCCGCCGCACTTCGCGCGGGGCAAGCACGTACTTCGCCAGCCAACCGCTCTTGGGCTGCGGCAACACTCGAATCGTCCCGCCCAAGAGGTAGGTCTTGTCGGCGTCCGCCCCCAAGCACCATGTCGGCGCCGGGATGGTCGGTGCGATCGGTGAGATACACTCGGCTCAGGTACTTGCGCTTGTCCCAGGCGAAGACATCCTGTGACGTCGAGCGTACCCACGACGCTGCCGTCGCCGCGCACCAGTGCCACGCGCTGTCCCGGCGTAATCGTTTTGGCCAGTTCCGCCGTGACCGGAAGCGAAAGCGGAATCGTCCACGCGTAGAGCTTGCCCCCGTGGTCGATGACCTCCTCGTCGAGCACGCGCTCGTACGTCGCCCGATCCATCGGCCCTGCCAAAGGGCTCAGCGCGCCGTCGCCGAACCGGTAGACCGTGGACAGGTCCGCGTCGGATACCGGAACCTTCACCAGGCGATCCGCCTCGGCCACCAATGCGTTGACTTCTCGGGGTTTCGACCGTGCGGTTGACGGGCTCGCTCAGGCCGCCATGCGGGGGAATAAGATCGGACATCAGCAAGTTCCTCTCCAGGTGGCGGCACCGCCCCGCTCGCGCTCGGTCGTCTCGGACGACGTGCGGCGGCACCAAGGCTTCAGGGTTCACGCGCGGCTTCGGGAGCACAACCGTCCCGATCGCGGCTTCCTGCCCGACGCGTTCCGACTCGCTGGACGCGCCAGGCAAGGCGACAGGCATCGCAAGATGCCCCAGAGGGTCCGGCCGGAAAAGTCACAGTATAGGCCGGCATCCCGGCCAGTTCAATCTCCAAAGCAACTGCACCCAAGCCGCCGCGGCCGGACACGGTCGACTCCGCGGGAAACCGCCGACGTCGGATTCCGGTCAGATGTAGTACATCCGATCGTCGTGGCCCCGCGCTCGCTCGAGAAGCTCGGCAAAGGTGATCCGGTTCAGCAGGTCCCGCTGCACCGTGGAGACTTCTCTCCAGGCCTGCATCAGGGCCTTGACCGCGGGCGAGTCGGGCGAGGCGCTGCTCGTCTGGCCGTTGGGTTTCGATCCCTCGATCACCTGCATCACCTCGCCCAGCGTCACCTGCTCGGGTGGCCGGTTGAGATGGTAACCTCCGGCCGCGCCGCGCGTGCTCACCACCAGCCCGGCGCTCTTCAGTTGGAGGAGGATTTGTACCAGGAATCGCGGCGGCACGTCGTGCCGTTCGGCGATCTTACGAATCCGCACCGGCTCGCCCGATCCATAACGGGACGCCAGCTCCAGCATGGCGATACATGCATACTCGGTCTTGGCGGAAATCTTCATACGCTCCCTGTCGTTCCCCGTGATTCGTCGCCCGATGGCCCTTCGCTGGCCCGATACGGGGTACAGACGGAAAGGGCGTTAATCGGTGGTGTGCAATCCGCACTCGGTTTTCCCGCTTCCACTCCATCGGCCCGCGCGCTCGTCCTGCTCGGAAAACAACACCGCCCGCGTGCACGGCCAGCAACCGATGCTCGGATAACCCTGGTCGTGAAGCGGATTGTACGGAATGTTCTCGTCCGTGATCCGTTTCCAGACCTCCTGCTTGGTCCAATTGGCCAACGGGCTGATCTTTACCAGCCCAAACTTTTTGTCCCACCCCACGATCGGCGCCTTGGCCCGATGGGCACTCTGGTCGCGGCGGATGCCGCTCATCCAGGCGTCAAACCGTCTTGCCACCCGGTGAAGCACTGCGATCTTCCGGTCGCGGCAGCATCGATCCGAGTCGGTCTTGTACACCGGTCCGCCGTGCGCTGCTTCGTACTCCACCACGGACAGTTCCGGCCGTTCGAGATCGACCGCGATTCCGTAGCGATCGGCGATCCGATCTCGAAGTTCCAACGTCTCCCTGAATTGGTACCCTGTATCCAGATTGAACACGTGGACGCGCGGCTCGATCTTGGCAAGCATCGCGAGTATGACACATCCCTCTGGCCCAAAGGCGGTCGCCATGGTCAGCCGAGGAAAGTAATGCGCCACGGCCCAGGCAATGATCTCCTCCGGGGATGCCCTCTCCAAATCCTGTCCGGCAGCGGCCAGGACCTCCAACTCCTCTGCCGTCGGAGTGTTCTCGCTCCAGGTTCCATTGGCACTGGCGAGGCTCGCATTCGGGACCTCGCCAAGCCGCTTTGCCCGATCTTCCGGCCTCGTGCTTGCGGTCAATCTATCGGACATTTTACTACTCGGCCTGGGAAAATTCTGTCCCACAAAGGAGGCAATCATTACTGCTCGACTCCTGATCCGGCTCGGATTATTTTCAATCTTACATATGTTTGTCAACTAAGTCAACTCTGAGCACGGCCTTCTATGTATCGTCGCTTCCCCATCACCTCTTCAGCCTCGTGTTTCGCTAAAATAGCCCTTTTCCAGTAATGATTTCCCGAGGCGAACTCTTGACGTTTGGCGTCTGCCTGGTCTGGGTACGCACCCGTCTGTAGTTGTAGATGCTCGATACCATCCACACCTCGTTCGGCGGCGCGGTCGATGGCAGGCCGTCCGCTACTTGACGGCTTTCCCTGGACCCTCCACGATGGTTCGCTGACGCAGGGGACACGCACACTGGACACTTCACCAATCGGTAAAGGCACGCACCGCGATGGCCGAGAAGGCATATCTGGCGATCGACATGGGAGCCTCCAGCGGGAGGCATGTGGTGGGCCGTTTTGATGGGCGTCGACTGACTCTCGAGGAGGTCTACCGCTTCGAGAACGGCGGAGTCGAAGCCCTGGGCAGCCTCTTCTGGGACCTGCTGGGCCTATGGAATCACGTGCGTGCCGGGCTGCGTGCCGCGGGTAGTCGATCGGGCGCGCGCATCGCCTCCGTGGGCGTCGATACCTGGGGCGTCGACTTCGCCTTGCTCGGCCGCGGCGACGTGCTACTCGGCAATCCCGTCCACTACCGCGATGCGCGGACCAATGGGCTGCTGGAGAAGGCTTTCGACATCGTCCCTCGCGAGGAGATTTTTCGCGATAGCGGCTTGCAGTTCATGCAGTTCAACACGCTTTACCAGTTGCTCGCCCTGCACCAATCCCGCTCGCCGCTGCTGGACGTTGCCCAGCGGCTGCTGATGATGCCCGATCTCTTCCACTGGATGCTCACCGGGGAGAAGTCGAACGAGTTCACCGACGCCACCACCACGCAGTTCTACAATCCCGTGCAGCAAAACTGGGCATTTGAACTGCTCAAGCGTTTCGGGCTTCCCCATCACCTTCTCGGTCCGGTCGTGCCACCCGGAACGCGTTTGGGCCCGGTCCGCGCCAATCTTGCCTCGGAGTCGGGGCTGTCCGGCGCGGAGGTGGTGCTTCCCGGCACGCACGACACCGCCAGCGCCGTGATGGCCGTTCCCGCAGCCAGCCAACCCGGCAAACGCCCCGACTGGTGCTACATCAGTCTTGGCACCTGGGCCTTGATGGGGGTCGAGGTGCCCGAGCCCGTGGTCAGCGACCAGGTTCTGGCCCTCAACTTCACCAACGAGGGAGGTGTGGGCAATACCTACCGCCTGCTGAAAAACATTTGCGGCCTTTGGCTGGTGCAGGAATGCCGCCGCGTCTGGAACCAGACCGGCCAGAACTTGAGCTGGGAAGACCTCAATCGCAAGGCTGCCGCGGCCCGGCCGCTGGCGTCGTTTATCGACCCCGACGCTTCCGACTTCCTTGCGCCCGCCGACATGCCCGAAGCCATCCGGAAGTTCTGCAGCCGGACGGGCCAGCCGGTTCCGGCCGACGAGGGCGCAGTGGTCCGCTGCGCGTTGGAAAGCATCGCCATGAAGTTTCGCCAGGTTCTGGGAATGTGCGAGCAGCTCGTGGGCAGTTCGCTCGCTACGATTCACCTCGTGGGTGGCGGCACGCAGAACCGCCAGCTCTGTCAGGCGGCTGCCGACGCGTGCGCGCGGGAGGTTCTTGCGGGCCCCGTCGAAGCAACCGCGACCGGCAACCTGATGATGCAGGCCGTTGCCGCCGGGGACGTCGGCTCGATCGCCGACGCGCGGCAAATCATCCGCGAGAGCTTCTCCGTAGAGCCTTACCACCCCCACAATACCGCCGCCTGGGACGAAGCCTACGCACGGTTTCTCCACGTGACTCAGGCAACGTCCTAGCGAGAAGTGCGAGCAATCGCCGCATCAAACCACTCTAACCTTCACTGGAGCGCCTAGCATGGTCAACGTCGGAATCGCCGGAATCGGCTTCATGGGGATGATCCACTACCTCGCCTATCAGCGGCTGGGCGGGGTTCGCGTTCGTGCGATCTGCGAGCAGGACCCGGATCGCCTGGCCGGCGACTGGCGCAAGATCAAGGGCAATTTCGGCCCGCAAGGCACGGTGATGGACCTCGAAGGCGTCGCGCGCTATGCGCGACTGGAAGACTTGATGGCCGATCCCACGATCGACGTCGTCGACGTCTGCCTTCCGCCTTCCTTGCACTCCCACGTCGCGATCATGGCCTCCAAGGCGGGCAAGCACGTGTTCTGCGAAAAGCCCATCGCGCTTCTCCCCGCCGATGCCGACCGCATGGTCAAGGCCGCCGAGCGCGCCCGCAGACAGCTCCTCATCGGCCACGTGCTTCCTTTCTTCCCCGAGTACCGATTTGCCTACCAGACAGTGTCGTCTCAGAAGTACGGCAAGTTTCTGGGAGGTTCCTTCAAGCGCGTCATCTCCGACCCACTCTGGATCAAAGACTTCTACGACCCCAAAGTCGCTGGCGGGCCGATGGTTGATCTGCACATTCACGATGCCCATTTCATCCGCTTGCTCGGCGGTATGCCGCGTTGGGTGCAGACCGTGGGGCGGATGCGCGGCGCCGTGGCCGAGTTGTTCAGCAGCCAGTTTCTTTTCGACGATCCGGGGCTGATGGTCACCGCCACCAGCGGCGCGATTCGCCAGCAGGGCCGCCCCTTCACCCATGCCTATGAGATCTACCTCGAGCGCGCCACGCTGCTGTTCGATTCCGGCGGAGTGGCCGCCAACGGCGCCCCCGCCATGCCGGTCACCGTGCTCACCGACAACGGGCGCGTCCTCAAGCCCAAGCTGGGCGCGGGCGATGCGATCGACTCCTTCGCCGCAGAACTCAAGGAGATGATCCGTTGCGTGCGCAGCCAAAGTGAGTCGCACCTTCTGGACGGCCAACTCGCCGCGACGCCCTGGTCATGTGCCATCGGCAAACGGAGTCGCTGCGGAAACGCAAGCCGATCAAAGTCTGATCCGTAGGCTGGGAGGCCAAGGGGTGCCGTCGCATCCGTGCGGCAAACACACCCTCGTGAGCCCCAGCAATTTGGTTGCCGAAGCAATCATCGCCGTGCGGGGGGAGCCGGCTGCCCGTACCGTGGGTCGGGGCTCTTGAACGCGAGGCGGCATCTCGGTAGTGAGCCGTTGCCTCCGCGCGCATTGCTTTCATCGCGCCTGACCCCTGCGCGCGGGGCCGCAGACTTTGCGCCCCCCGCAGGGTTTCGTCCGCCTCTTCCATCGTCGTGCGCCGAGTTGATATTCATCCCGGTGTATTCCCTCTAAATGTTTGGGGACGACGGCGACTTTTCCGGTCGTAATGAAAGGGCGGGCGAAAAATCAGTTTCACTTCTTTGACACCCTCGAAATCGTGTTCTATATTCATTCTGGTCCGAATGGGACTGCCTTCCCGTTTCCCGCCTGCCTATACGCTCTCGGTAGCTCTTCGGTCCCGAGACGGACTTGCCTCCACCGGTCCGCCGACGTGCACGACGTGCGTTTCCCGGAGCCTGTGGCGCGATGATGCACCTGCTCAAGACGGACAGAATGATGCGACGCAAGCTCCTTTCCGCGTTTTGGATCGCGGTCTTCACGTTCGTTTCGACCTTTGCCGCTGCGCTGGCCCAGGTCCCCGCGCAAACGGCGGATCTGGGGGAATGCCTCCGCCGTGGGCACTTGCTGGAAACCGAGAACCGTTGGGGTGAAGCCCTTGCGCATTACGAGAGTGGGCTCCGCCAGTTTCCGGGTGATGGCAGCCTCAAACGCCGCTTCGACTTCGTCCGCCTGCACTACGAATTCTGCCGCCGCTACAACGACCGTAGCTTCCGCGGGACGTTGGGTAGCCTTACTGCCCAGCAGACTCTCGACATCTACCGCGAAGTGTTGCTCAAGGTGCAGTCGCACTACGTCGAGGGGCCGAAGTGGAAGGAACTCGTCGAGCACGGCCGCAGCGCGCTGGAGGTGGCCCTGAGCGAGAAGGCGTTCCTTGATGCGAACGCACCGCGTGCCACTCCCGCCGCCGTCGAGGAACTTCGCCAGGAGATCCGCCGCACCCTCGGACCCCAACCCGTCCAATCCCGCGATGAAGCCACCGCCGTCGTCGCGCGTGCCGCCAGTCTGGCGCAGCAGCGTCTGGGCCTTGCCCCGGCGGCTACGATTCTCGAGTATGTCTGCGGCGCGATCAGCTTCCTCGATCAGTATTCCGCCTACCTTACCCCGGACCAACTCAACGAAGTCTATTCGCAGATCGAAGGCAACTTCGTCGGCCTCGGCGTCGAGCTTAAGACCTTGGATAACTGCCTGGTCATCGTTCGCGTGATTCCCAACAGTCCCGCCAAGCGAGCGGGAGTGCGCGACGGAGACCGAATCCTTGCCATCGACGGTCAGTCGACCGAAACCCTCACGACGGATCAGGCCGCCAATCTCCTTCAGGGCGAGGTCGGCAGCGTGGCCGACTTGCGCGTTGCGGTTCCCAACCAGACCCCGCGCGAAGTTCACGTGCGCCGCGAGCGCGTCGATGTACCCAGCGTTGACGAGACGCGAATCCTCGATTCCGCCCAAGGCATCGCCTACCTGAAGCTCGTCTGCTTCCAGATGACCACCGTACGCGATCTTGATTCCGCGCTCTGGAACCTCCACCGCGCCGGAATGAAGAAGCTCATCATCGACCTCCGCGGCAACCCCGGCGGCCTGCTCAAAGCCTCCGTCGAGGCCGCCGACTTGTTCCTCGAACGCGGCGTGATCGTCACCACGCACGGCCGCAGCGCCCATGAAGACGCCACCTACACGGTGCGCGAACCGGGCACCTGGCGCGTTCCCCTGATCGTCCTGGTCGATCAGGATAGCGCCAGCGCCGCGGAAATCTTCGCCGGCGCCATCCGCGACCACGGCCGCGGCACCATTGTCGGCAGGCGAAGCTACGGCAAGGGATCGGTCCAAGGAATCTTCCCGCTGAGCACGGGCAACGCGGGCCTGCGACTCACCACGGCCAAGTTCTACTCCCCCACCGGCCAACCCTATAGCGGCGTGGGAGTCGAACCCCACATCCTCGTGCACCAGACCGCTCGCCCGGTCGATTCCGCCGCTTCCACCGACCCCGCAGCGCAAGACCCGGTGCTCGCCGCCGCCCTCCAAGCCGCGATGCAACCCCTGGCCCAGCGCTAGAATTGACTCTCCCCGTGCGTGCGTTCTCGGGGATGACGGGGCTGCTTACGGCGTGTTGAGCGTCCGGGGCGGGTTGCACTCGCCCTGCTGTGCCTGCTGCGGCGGCATGGGGCGCGATCTTTCCCCCCCGCCGTAGATTCGCCAGCCCCGCGCATCACAGCGCGAACCCCCGATTGTCTGCCTGTTTCCCGTCATTTCTCCAGCCCGAAAAGCCGTATAATACTCGTGGAACAATCGCGTACGGTCGTCATAGTCGTGGATCTCCAATTCGCCCGGGTGAGATCCAACTCAGTGGGACTATGAACGAACCAGAAGTTTGGGGCGGGGAGGTATTTTGGGTATGCGCACGACTAAACTGCTCTCAGCCGTCTTCGGGGTCTCGCTCATTGCCAGTTCGGCGCTTGCGCAGGGGCCTTCGGTTACCTACGGCATGTTCGGTCAGCGTGTGCTCGGGCAACCGCTCAATCCACGGCTGAGCACTTCAAAGTATGATCGCAACGGACTGTTGCGCGGTCCGGCAGGAGAATTCCGCGGTATTAATGCCTTTAACCCCGCAAATGCATTTCCCGGTATGCCCTGGCAAACGCAGCGGATCGACCAGCCGATGTCGCCGTTCCTCACCAACCGTGACGTCGTGCAAGCGTATCAGCAGACCCAATTCGTGTTGGAGAACCAAGTCGCCCAGCAACACCAGACGCAGTTGCTGGAATCGCTGGCAAATGCCGCGCTGAATCCCCCTCCCAATCAACAGATCCCTCCATACCCCCAGCCCGCGCCCGTTTCTCAGTTTCAAGCGCCGACAGGGGAATCGCCGACGGGGGCCTCCGGACCGCAGGGGCAGGATCAGTGGCTTCGCGCGCGATCGAAGGAGTGTCCAATCCGGCTGGGGTTGCGCCCGTGCCTACTGCCACGACCGTTAGCCGACCCTTGCCCCCTCCGTTGGCGATCGGATTTGCCCCAGCCCGTGGCGATTACAGTCCTGCGGTGGCGGTCGCCAAACTGATTCAGTCGACCGGCCAGATCCAGAAGGTCACTCCGATCACCGCGACAATGGCCGGGGAGGCGGTTGTGCTTCGCGGCGAAGTGGCCACCGAGCGGGACCGCGAGTTGGTCGCCATGCTAGCACGCCTGCAACCGGGCATTTGGAGCGTCCGCAACGAAGTCGTCGTATCGGGCCAACCCCGTCCGGCGGTGTCTACAGCCCCCTCCTCTCCGTCGCGTTGACGCTCGAACATCTTATCCCTTGCTGGGATTCCAAAGGAGCCCTTTTGGGGTTTCCCTTCCTGCCGCGTTCTGGGGCACCGGGCTCGTTCAGTCGCCGGTCGCCGGCAATTTTTCGGCGCATTCTGCGCAAGCGTTAAAGTTGATCGCTCCGCGTCCCGATCTACAAACTCATACCGACGAGGATTGCTGTCCGCCCACCCATGCCGAGAGGAAACAACTGATGCAAGTCGCGTCGAAGACGATGTTCGTCTGTGCGGGAACGCAGAGCAGCGGATCGACGCTGATTTCATGGTGCTTCCTGCAGCGCTCCGACATGAATGGGGTGCTCGACGGCGACAACGACATCCTTCCCACGGTCAGTTCGAAAATCGGCCGGCCCCATGCCTGGTATAAGACGACCATCAGCAGTTTCCGCCTCAGCGAGATGGTGGCGCACTTCGAGGACCAAGGTTGGCGCGTGCGACCGCTTCTGGTGATTCGCGACGTGCGTGCAGTCTGGGCTTCGTTGGTCAAGAAGCCTTATGGCTCCAACGGCATGACCGCCGAAGATCCGCCGTTGCGCGTGCGTATGCGGCGATTCAAGGACGACTGGGAGATCTTTCGCCGCCGCAACTGGCCCATTCTTCGCTATGAAAGCCTTGTGGATGGGCCAGAGGCCACCCTCCGGGGGACGTGTGAACAATTAGACCTGCCCTGGGAGGAAGACATGCTAAGCTGGCCCAAGCGGCGGGAGGAAATCGCCGACACGCGTTACGGCAACCCGACCTTCTGGCGCATGCGCACCGCCAACCTGTTGGATACGCTCCGCGAGGGGAGCCAGGTGCGGCGTGCCCCGTCTCTGCCTGCCGAGGATCTAGCCTGGCTCGAAGAGGAGTTTCGCGGCTTCAACATCGAGAATGACTATCCGACACGGCTTGGTGCCGCCGACGCATTCCGTCGCGCCACGGTGGCCGTGATTCCCTTTGAGAAGACGCGCCGCTACAAGTGGGAGCTGCGCCGCAGGCCGGTTCGCTGGCTGATGTCGATCTTCGGGGTGCGCGACCGCGCGCTCGTCGACTGCTTCTACAAACGCGCCGTCTGACATCCGGCAGTCTCAGGCGTGAGCCTCACCGCCCGGCGGTGCTCCGTGCGCCGCGGTTTGCGCTCCCAGCACGCGCTCGGCAGCTAGTTCACCGCTGTGGATGCAGTGTGGAATCCCCACGCCGTGAAACGCGTTGCCCGCCAGCGCCAACCCGGCGTACTTCTCGGTGCGTGTGGCGATCTCGGCCACGCGCTGCTTGTGTCCGACGTGGTACTGCGGCATCGTCCCCGGCCAATGCGCGGTCGTCGTATACAACGGGTTCCCCTCGATCCCAAGCAATCGATCCAGTTCGCCCAGCACCAGTGGCACCAGGCGCGCGTCCTCCATCTCTGCCAATTCGGCGCGCTGCGCGCCCCCGGCGAAGACGCGCAAAAGAACCTTTCCCTCGGGTGCGCGGTGTGTGTACTTCTGGCTGGAGAAACTGCATGCCAGGATCGGGCTATCTTCGATCGCGGGTACGACCACGCCCATTCCGCCCAGCGGATGGGCGATCTGATCTCGCCGATAGGCCACCGAGACGATCGCCGTACCCGAATGCTCGATCCCGCCCAACAGACGGCCCAATTCCACTTCCAGCGGGGCGAGCAATCGCGCGGCGACGTGCGAAGGCACGGCAAGGATCACGGCATCGAAGGCCTCGGCGGCGGCATTCTCCAGGGCGATTCCCCACCGACCGTCTCCCAGCAGTTCCAACCCGCGCACGCGCGCTGCTAGACGCACGGCCCCCGCGGGCAAACGTGCCGCTACCGCCGCGACGATGCTCGATAGCCCCTCCCGCGGCGTCACGAACATGCTGTACCGCGCCCCGCTGTCGGACGACTGCGCCGCGGGCGCCGTCCGCATGCGCCCGCATCGCCCGGATCAGGCTTCCGTAGCGGAGCTCCATTTCCCGGAATTGCGGCAGCGTTGCCACCACGCTCAGCCGTTCCATGTCTGCCGCATAGACAGCGCTCACCAGCGGTTCGACGAGCCGCTGGAATACCTCACGCCCGAGGCGACGGCGCACGAACGCCGCCATGCTCTCGTCGCTGTCGTCTCGCCGGGGAGGAAGAAAATACTCGCAGCCCGCACGCAGCTTTCCCAGCGGGCTGAGGATCGGTGTCAGGGCCATCGGCCACAGTCGCGTCGGCGCCATCATCAGGAAGCCGTCCGGCAGGCGGTACAGCCGACCGCGCCGGACCACGAACGTATGGCGGTGGGTGGGATTGGTTTGGATCAGCTCGCCAGCCAGTCCGACGCGCCGGCACAAATCCACGCCCCAAGGCACGGTGGTGATGAAGTTGTCGGCACTCTGTTCGACCTGGAAGCCCTGCTCGTGGACCGTCTCGAGCACGCCGCCCAGCCGATCGCTGGCTTCGAAGAGGACGAATTGAACGCGGGGATCCAGTTCCACCAAGCGGTGCGCGGCTGCAAGGCCCGAAATCCCCCCTCCGACCACGGCGATTCGCCGGACTCCCCCTGATGGTATCGACACGGCTGCGAATGACCCCGAGATGAGTGGAAACCTTCCGATCGTGAGCCCTACAGGCCAAGTTCACCAGGCCGACTATCGGGAGGCTGGAGAACCGTGCGTTTGGGTCAGGCAGTGCCCGACCCTTCACCACCTACACGTCAATATACTGCCCTCCCTGCCTCCTCGCACCTGCAAGCAGAATCGGCACGCGGCCTCACCGAACGGCGAGGTCCAGGGCAATGACGGTTGCGGTTTTGTCCGGGGCTTGGGCGGGCACGGTAATCACTGCCCCGTCGGCCCGAACCTTCAGGCTAAGTAGGGTGCCGCCGGCCAACAGCGTGGCGCGCGTCGGCTGCCGGGGCAGTTTGGACACCACGAGCCGGCCGTCGGCCGGCCAGTCGAAGACGTGCAGGTACAGCCGCGTGTCGCCGCTGGCCAGTTTCTTCTGGGTGCAGCGGCCCCAGTCGAGGTTGCGCGAACGGGCTGGCGCTGGTGGCGTAGATCGATTCGCCGTTGACCTTCATCCAGGCGCCGATCGCGCCGCATGCGACTTGACGCTCTCCTCGGGGCACGCTGCCGTCGCCCTTGGGGCCGATGTTGAGCAGGTAGTTGCCGCCCTTGCTGGCGATGTCGATCAGGTTGCGGATCAGCGTCTCGTCGGACTTCCAGGCGTGGTCGTGCTCGCTGTAGCCCCAGGTGGTGTTCAGCGTCATGCAGGTTTCCCAATCCACGCCGGGCATGCCGGTGGCCGGGATGTGCTGCTCGGGGGTGATGAAATCGCCGTATTTCGGATCGAGCTGCGGGGCGATGGCCGTCGGTGCCCATGCCCGCTGAAGCCGGCCTCCGGGATGCGGAACAGGCGGTTGTTCATGATGATCGCCGGGCTGTTTGGCGCGGACCATGCGCCATCAGGTCCGATGGCGCGCCAGGCCTCGTCGCCCTGGAAATCCTGGGAACTGTAGTCCCACCAGAGGACGTCCACCGGGCCGTAGTTGGAGACCAGTTCGTCGACCTGCGCGTGCAGGTAATCGACGTACTTGGCGTGGTCGCGCTGGCCGTTGGGATACGGCTGGCCGTTGAGCGGATGGGGCAGCTGCTTGGACGCGCTGATAGTCGTATTGGTCGTGGTGCCAGTCGATGACCGAGTGATAGAAGCCCACCCGCAGACCCTCGGCGCGCGCAGCGCGTCGACGATTTCCTTGACCAGATCGCGGTGGAGCACCGAGCCGGCGTCGTAGTCGCTGACCTTCGAATCGTGCAGGGCGAAGCCGTCGTGGTGCTTGGTGGTGAAGACGACGTAGCGGCAGCCGGCCTGCTTGGCGAGGCGGGCCCAGTCGCGTGGCGAAACCGGGCTTGGGCTTGAACAGCGGGATCGGCCGGCCTGGCGTAGGTGTCGGTGTCGGCCTTCACGCGCTGCTGGATCCATTCCATGCCGCCCCGCGTGCCCACGGGCTTGCCATCCCAGGTGCCGGCCAGGCCGGAGTAGAGCCCCCAATGGACGAACATGCCGAAGCGGGCCTCGCGCCACCACTGCATGCGCGCGTCGCGCATCGCGGTCGATTCAACCGGCGCGGATTCACCCGGCGCCGCGGCGGCCGATGCGCCAGCCGCCAGCGCGCAAAGCCCCAGAAACGATAGTACGATCGACTTGACGTGAATCATGATTGCCTCCCTTGGGCCCAATCTGCCGTCTTCCATCGCCTTCACCGGCCATGATACCGGCCCGCAGCCGCCCTGAGTAGACCGCGGAACCATCGAAAGCGGGAGGTGACGAAGGGGCCGAATTCATACCCGGCACACGAGGTTTTCCAGCAGTTGCGCAAGCAACGCCTCGCATTGCCGGAAACGGTCGGGGATCGCCAGCATGGTCTCGGCCGACTGAACGAACGGGCCGTCGCCCAAATCCTCTGCGCAGTGGCAGACCATACGCTCAACGTCCCGGCGCTCATAATCAAGGTGAAACTGCAATCCCACGATGCGCTCGCCGAACTGAAATGCCTGGTGCGCAGGCCTCGCTCGTGGCGAGGTTCCGCGCACCGGGTGGGATCGCGAACGTGTCGCCGTGCCAATGCATCGGCACAAACTGCTCGGGAATACCGGCCAACAGCGCAGCCCGCCGGCCCTCGGCCGTGAGCTGCACGGGAAACCAGCCGATCTCGCGCTGCGGATTGCGCGTCACCTTGCCGCCGAGCACGTCGGCGATGAGCTGCGCGCCCAGGCAGATGCCCAGCACGAGCTTGCCGCCCCACACGGCCTGGCCGATGAATTCCTTCTCGGTGACGAGCCAGGGATAGCGGTCATCCTCGTAAACATTCATGGGACCGCCCAGAACCACCAGCAGGTCGAATTCCGACAGCCGCGGCGGCGTCTGACCCTCGTAGAGCAAGGTGCGCTGAACGGCATGGCCGCGGTGCTCGGCCCAGGGCTCGATCGTGCCCAAGTCCTCGAAGGGAGCGTGTTGAAGGCTGCACAGTCGCACCATTCTCGCCTCACGATCGTTGCCGGTTCGGCCGCGCCGCTAGACATCATATTACCGGGGCGGGCAATGGTGCCGGCGTGCCGCAGAGGCAATCACGGGACAGCGAGCACGTCTTCGCCCTGCGAGACGATCTGGACGGGTTTGCCGTCGACGAGCACCTGGTAGGTGAGTCCCTTCCGGGCCCGGATGCGGGCCTGGCCGGCGCGAAGGGTCACGGGGAAGGGAGCGGCCACACGGTGGCCGCCGTCGGCCGCCACGGTGAGGAAGTCGACCTCGCCGTCGAGCACCAGGCGCAGGCTCACCACCGCACAGGGGTTGATGCGCCAGGGGCGTCGCTCCTGCGAGCGCAGCTCGACCGAGTCGGGCAGCAGGCCCACCCAGGGGCCGTCGGGAAACTGCTGCTGTTCGGCGGAAAGAAGGATGCCGTGCGCAAGGTGGTTCCAGTCGAGCGAGGCGTCGTGAGGGGCGAGCATCGTGAGGGCATAGGCATACACGCCTCCCACCCACTGCACCGGCAGGCCGATCCAGACCGGCGCTTGCCACTGGGTAGCGCCAAAGACGGGCGGGGTGGCATAGAGCATGATGGGATAGCGGCTCCACAGGTAAACGAAGGGAAGACCGGAAAGGGCCCAGCGGCGCGCTTGCTCCAGGTACTCGCGGCGGCCGGTCAACTCGTAGCCGCGCACGTACGCCCAAACCGCGTACGCCGATGCCAATTGATCGGGCGTGTGCAGCGGGATCTCCCAAACCTGGGCGCCTCGCGGGACGTCGAAACGCTTCATATAGTCCAGCGTGCGTAAGGCAGCTTGCAGGCTGGGGCGGTCGCCGGTCGTGCGCGCGAACTCCAACAGTAAGGCGGCTGGCCGCGCACACACGCCCAGCGCCGTATCCTCGAAGTGACCACGGGCCAACGGACCGCCGTAGCGGTAAGAACCGTCGGGTTGCTGCTGGCCTGCCAGGGCCTCGGCCTGGCGTTTGTGGACTTCCAGCCACTCTTGCGCTCGGCCGCTGACGAAGTAGATCGCGTCGTTAGGCACGTGGGAGCCGCCGGGAACGAGCTTGGAAGCTTCGGGCACCTTGCCCGTCAGACGGCAGAGAGTGGAAGACATGTCGGCGTGGGGGCGCGGCCCCAATGCGGCTCGGCGCAGTGGCCCCAGCCGTCGGCGGTCTTGAGCGGGCCGGCAAGGGCCTTCAGGCACAACTCCCACTGGGCGTCGCGCGTGCGCGGCGGCGAGGGGAGCGGCGGAAGGCCAAGCCGCTTGACCGCCCAAAGAATCGTTGACTCGACCGTGGTCCGGTCGACGAGCACCGTGGCGGAGATCTTCGTGCCGGCAAGGGCCATGCGGTGATCGGCCCCGCCGTCGAAGAAGTTGGGAGTGGCATACCGAGGCTGAAGTGCGGTGTCGCTCCAGGTCATGGCCAATGCCGCACGGTCGGTAACCAACGACATGAAGGGGAAAGTGAGGTGGAGAGGGTCGGGGGCAAAGCGGAGGTGTGCTCGTTCTCTATGTCGAGTCGCGACGAGCTGGCGTCGCCCTTGCCCAGATACTCCAGTCCGGCCAGCACTCCTCCCTGGAGATTTCCCAGGGCGCGGATGACCGGACCTTCGCAGGGCTCTTGGCTTTGAAGAGTGATGGCGATCTCCTGCCCGGAGGTCGAAAGGGTGAGCGACACGCCGTCCCCCTCGAAGCGCAGCGAGGGGGTTTCCGCCACGAGTCGCAGCGCGGGTACACGGCCTTCGCGGTGCACCAGAGGCGCCATTGCGCCGACGGTCTGCCCGTCGCGGCGGATCCGGGCGACCGAACCGTCGTGCGCTATTTCGAGTGTGAACGGCCCCAGGGGGGTCGCGATCCAATCGGTATCGATGTCCGAATGAAACGCAAACACGGTCCGCGTGACGCGGGGAATCGGGGCCGCCGCTGCCGCCCGCGGCCGGCGACGGCTCGATCGCCAGTTCGAGCGTTACCGGCTCCAAGGGCGCCGCACGGCGCAGCGCGAGATCCAAATCGATCGCCGCCTGCGCAGGGGCCGTGTGCGTGCGGCCGAACGCGGTGAAGCGGACCGGCTGGGCCTCGTGGTTGACGACGCGAAAGCGGACCTGGCGATCGGTCAGGTCGACGCGATCGATGCTCAACGGATGCCAGACGCGCCGCAGCAGCCGAACCGACTCGATCTCGACCAGGCCGGGGGCGGTTCCGGGGTCGATCCGAACATCGGTCAGCGTGCCGGGGGCGGGGAAGTCGACGCGGTACTCGTGCCATTGCCCGTCGTGTTCCAGCGGGAAGGAACGGGACTTGGCCGGGTCGCGGCGCGGCGCCGCTTCCGTAGTCCAGAACACGGAGCCGTCGCCCCCGGCGCGCGCAGCGGAGCACCAGCAACATATCGCCGCCGGGCAACTGGACCGCGCGGTGTAGATAAGGATTCCTCGCCGCGAGACTGGATGCGGAGCAGTCCGGCCTCGGCGGTCGCAGAGCAGTCGTGCTCGGCGGTCCAGCCTTCGGTGCCTTGCGTAAACCGCCATTCGGCGACGGGTGCGTCGGCCAGGTGCAAGCGGGGGAAAGGGTTGATCTGTTCGGCGGGTGCGGCGGCAGCAGTGAGCGCCAGCGCAAGGGTGGCGAAGAGAGTCATGGCCTTGATAACCTGGGGCGAAGGTTGACGGCACGCGCGAAACGGGGGCTTTACGGGTGTTCAGCAGTACCAGTGCAAAGGCCGGCAATCATGTTGCCTGGAAAACCGGCCTCCCTTGGATGGGATTCTCTGTACTGATCTTCCGATCCTTTCCGAGACTCAGTGGGGAGCGGTCTTTTCCGGAACTTCCTGCCCCTGGAGATCGGCCGGCTCCTCGTCCGAAAGCTCGTCGATCGGCACTTCGGCCGATGTCGGTTGAAGCCAATTGACGACGGTGAGGAAATTGGAGAAATCGTCGGTCCAGATGCCCACGCGGTCGTTGGGAGAGATCGACTCCCACTGGTCGTCGTCGGCCAGGGGGCCAAGGTACTGCGGCTTGCGCACGACCACGACCACGTCCGAGGCGAACTTGTCCACCGCGGCCTCGTCGAGGTCGATGTTCGCATCGTTGCGGTAGCGCGCGATGAGATTCAACTCGTGCGCGATGTTGCCGACGACGGGCGCCAGGTCGAGATGGCGGTTGGAGATGTGCACAATGAGGATGCCGCGTTCCTTGAGCTTGCGGAAGAACAGGTCAATCGCCTCCTTGGTAATCATGTGCATGGGAATGGCGTCGGAACTGAAGGTGTCCACGAGCAGGAGATCGAACTTGCCGTCGGGCTCCTGCTCGATGGTCAGTCGTGCATCGCCGAGTTTGATGGCGATCATCGCGTTGGGGGTCTTCAGCTCGGGATCGGAATCGGTGAGATAGGAGAAGTAGCGGGGGTCGCAGGCGATGTTGAGCACATGGGGATCGATCTCGAAGTACGTGATCCGCTGTCCGGGGCGGCGATAAGCCGCCGTGCTCCCGGTGCCCAATCCGCAGACGCCGATTTCCTTCTGCGTTTCGGGGTCGAGGACCCGAGTGAAGACCTCGCCGATCGGGCCGGTGGGGAAGTAGTAGGTGATCGGCTTGCGGCGCCACTCGGAGTCGAAACGCTGCTCGCCGTGGTTGGTGGAGCCGTGAAGAAGGATGTGTTTATACGCCCGTTCCTCTTCTCCTCGATGATTGACGTAGGTGTAGTTCTCGCGGCGGACCTTCATCACGCCGTAGAAACTGCGATCGAGGTAGCGGACGTCCTTGCCCAAGGCAAACCAGAGTTGGCCGGCGAGGAGGACAACGCCGATGGCGACGCCGAAGCGGACGGGCCGGAGCAAGAAGACGAAGGCTGAAAATGTGCCCCAGGCCTAGAATGACCATTTGGGCGTCGATCTTGACGTTGCGGTTCAGGTGCGCGGTCAGCCACGTGTTCATGCCCTTTGCCCAATCGACTCCTTCGAAGTTGAATCGCGCCAACGTCCCTTGAAACTCAGTGCCGGATTGGAGGCAGAGGAGCAAATACATGGCGGCGAAGACGGCCAAAGGCAGGAGAATATCCAGCCAGCGCGAAAGCACGGGACGCCGCGACGCAACGACCCCCGGGCGGAGCATGCAGGCCACGCGCGATGACCAGCGGATACTCGAAGACCAGCGGAAACACCAGCGGGGCGACCAGCGCGTTGAACATCCCCCCCAGCACCCCTCCCAGCGACATCCAGATATAGAACTCGGTCAGGTATCTTGCCGCGGGGCGGTGCCGGGCAAGCTCGCCGTGGCAGACCATCGCGGTGACGAAGAACGTCGCGAGGTGAAGAAGGATCACCCACCCCGCCTTCTCCGACAACGTCTCGAAGAATACCATCACCAGAACGACCATCAGGAACGGCTGGACCCAGACGAAGAACCAGTGTGGATCGAGGACGTTGGCTAGCCACCTTGCTGGGGAGCGGCGCGGAGCACTGCACGACCAGGGCGAGGGGCCACTGAGCGAAGACGAGCACGAACGTCAGCAGGTAAAGCGCCAGCGGAATCACCCACAGCAGCGGCACGGCGGCGATGTCGGTGGAGATGTAGGTGGTCACGCCCAAGAGCAGGCTCGAGGGGGCGAACGACAACGCCAGCCAGCGCAGCCGCAGTGGCCAGCGTGGGGACGACGCTCGGGACCCTCGCGGGCGACGGGCTCGCTCGCACTTGCGGCACGAATCGACAGCGGCCGGCGCCGTCGCCGCGGGATCGCCACAGCAGCACCGCGCAGCCGAGCGTCAGCACGACCAGCGAGCCGATAGCCCAGGCGTCCAGACCCAGGATTGTTCGACGAGCGTGAGGAAGGGCTCGACGAGGGTCGGATAGCCCAGCAGCGCCAGCATGCTGCCGAGGTTGCTGGCGGCGTAGAGGAAGTACGGGTCCTTGCCGGCGGGATGGCCGGTGTCGGCAGAACCAGGCCTGG
This sequence comes from Pirellulales bacterium, assembly GCA_963736495.1. Taxonomy (GTDB): domain Bacteria; phylum Planctomycetota; class Planctomycetia; order Pirellulales; family Thermoguttaceae; genus CAVTPL01. The sequence goes on from CAVTPL010000007.1 coordinate 1,767,444, forward strand.
AGCATCGGCGCGCTGGCCGAGACGACGAAGAACGGGAAGGCCCACCGAGACCGTCAGCAGCACAGCAGCCAGGGAATGGGATTCGCCTCGCCGGGCGGGGTCCAGCCCTCGGCCACGGCGATCGGCAGCACCAGCCACGGGAGGCAGAGCAGCACCAGGTGCAGCGACGGCCTGGCGCCGCGTGCCGAGCCAGTCGCGTCGAGAGGTGGGCGTACACGTAGCCGGCCAGGAGCACCGCCTGGTAGAAGACCATGCACGTGTTCCAGACCGCCGGCGTGCCGCCCAGCCGCGGCAGCACCATCTTGGCGAACATCGGCTGGACCAGGAACAGCAGCGTGGCGCTGACCAGCAGCGTGAGGGCGAAGAAGAATTGCATCAGGACACCTTTGGCAGTCCCAGGTAGTCACCAGCCCGGCGGCATGCCGAGCGGTACGCCAGATCCGGCCGGGGTGCGGAGAACGCCGGATAAGTCCGGATTGTAGATCCCCGAGCGCGTGGCAACAAGAGCAGACGAGCAAACGCCACGACGGGACGAGATCAGGAGTTCGCCGAGCGGACGCCCTGCCGCGTGGATTCGTAGCGGCCGAAGACCATCCGGCCGGCGCTGGTCTGCAGCACGCTGGTGACCGAGATCGTGACCAGCTCGTTGAGGTGGTCGCGGCCCGCCTCGACGACGACCATCGTGCCGTCGTCGAGGTAGCCGACGCCCTGGCCCGGCTCTTCGCCCGGCCTTGACGATCCGGACCTGCAGCGTGCTCGCCGGGCAGGAAGACCGGCTTCAGGGCGTTGGCCAGGTCGTTGAGGTTGATCACGCCCACGCCGTGCAGCCGGGCGACCTTGTTGAGGTTGTAGTCGTTGGTGATCAGCTTGCCTTCGAGGTGCTTGGCCAGGGCGACCAGCTTCAGGTCGACCGGCTGGCCGGCGAACTCGGGCAGTTCGCGGTCGTAGATCTGCAGGTCGACCTCGGGATTGTTGCGCAGCTTGTTGAGGATGTCCAGGCCGCGGCGGCCGCGGCTGCGGCGCAGCCGGTCGGAGCTGTCGGCGATCGCCTGCAGCTCGCGTGATCACGAACCGCGGCATGATCAACTGGCTGTCGAAGCAGGTTGGCCTCGACCACGTCGGCGATCCGGCCGTCGATGACCACGCTGGTGTCGAGGATGTAGGGCCGGCGGCCCTTGACCTCCTTGGAGAACTCGACGTAGGGGATGATGAAGCGGAAGTCGTTCTTCGTCTGCATCAGCAGGCTGATGCAGGTGTAGCAGAGGACGGCGGCGCACGATCGTGTGCACGATGGCAGCGGATCGCCTCGGCCCGCCCCGGCGGCTGTCGGGGCAACAGCGGCGTCATCGCCAGCCCGACCACGTAGGCCAGGAACAGCCCCACGATCAGGCCGAAGTAGACGGCCGAAATCGTGTCGAACTGCTTGCGCGGAATCAGCATGTCGATGGCGATGACGGCGATCGACAACAACAGAACGCCCCCAAAAGTCTGCCAGGGGGCCCACGCATCATCCGGAGGAATGACGCCGGAGAAAATGATAAACACCGCGATCCCGCTGGCGACAAGCACAAACGCGGTTCGCAGTAGGATCAGAGCCATGAACTCACTCCCACGCGGCGGGGAACAGACTACTGGTCAGGTGGGTATGCTAGCGGCCGCACAGGCCTTGAGCCCCATTGTATGCCGCACGGCATACGAACGAAAGTCGCAAATCCCCCAGAAGCCGGGCGGCTAGCAGGGGTGGGCTGCCAGACGCTCTCGCAGCAATTCCGCCAGCGTTTCCAACGACTGGGGAATGATCTTTACTGCGGCCAAAGCCGGCATGAAATTCGTGTCGCCCTCCCATCTGGGACGATATGCCAATGAAGATGCCCGGGCAGACCCGGCCCCGGCAATTCGGCCCAAGTTCAGGCCAATGTTGAACCCCTCGGGATGGATCACCCTCTCCAGTAACAGGACCATCTGCGAAACCTCCTGCGAAACCGCGAGCTGCTCCTCGGCGGAAAGCTTTTCCAGGCGGTCCAGATGGCGCAAAGGGGCAACCAAAAGGTGGCCGTTGTTGTAGGGATAACGATTCAGTACCGTGAGGCAGTGGTCGGAACGGCGAACGACAAACCGGTCGGGCTTTTGCGGATCGGCCACCGCTTGGCAGAGAAAGCACTCAGCGTCGGCGCCGGGTGCCAGTTGCAGTGGAGTTGCTTCAACAGGCTTGTCGGGTTTCTCTCCCTGGATATAAGCAAGCCGCCAGGGAGCCCAAATCTGCTCGTACGACCCCATTTGCCTTCCTTCGCTGGATTGCGGTACGCGACAAAATGACCCCGGCGAGGCGAAATCCGGCTGATCGCCGCCGGGTCGATGGGGAACAATCGCGTCCTCCCAGCCGACACTCGCGCTCACGCTGCAAAGTGCCGTAGTCACCGTGGAATCGCCAGTCGATCCCCCGCAAACGGTGACCCCGGCCGGAGTCTATAACACCGGCCCCTGGGCCACAAGCCAAACCGGACCTTTCGGGGTGACAAACCGTTTTGAGTTGCACGCAACAGACGAGTGCGAGTTTGTCGATAATAGCGAATGCGCAAAGCTGGGAATGCAACTGCCACTCCCCAAGCTGACGGGGGTCCGATACACTGACACCAGGGAGCTGTGTTGCCAATGGATTTTCGCGTCGACTTGGACGTCTTCCGCGGTCCCCTCGACCTGCTGCTCTACCTGGTGCGCAAGCACGAGGTGGAGATCGTCGACATCCCGATTGCCACGATCACCGACCAGTACCTGGAGTATCTTGCGGTGCTCGAGCAGCTGGACGTCGACGCGGTGGGCGATTTCCTCGCCATGGCCAGCACGCTGATCGAGATCAAGTCGCAGCAGGTGCTGCCCCGGGCGGACGAGGTCGAGGACGCGATCGACGATCCGCGCGAGGAGCTGGTGCGCCGCCTGCTGGAGTACAAGAAGTATCGCGACGCGGCCAGCATCCTGGAAGAGCGGAGCCGGCAGTGGCAGCAGCAGTATCCGCGGCTTGGCGGTCGATCTTGCCGCCACGGCAGCGCGATCTGGCCGAGGAGCCGATCCACGAAGTCGAGCTGTGGGACCTGGTCAGCGCGTTCGGCCGCATCCTGCGCGACAGCGGAGCTGTCGCAGCCGTCGAACATCGTCTACGACGACACGCCGATCCACGTCTACATGACCCGGATCCAGGCGCGGCTGCAGGAAGCAGGGCCGGCTGGCCTTCAGCGACCTGTTCGAGCCGGGCATGCACAAGTCGACGATGGTGGGGATCTTTCTGGCCGTGCTGGAACTGGTGCGGCACCACCAGCGTGGCGGTCGAGCAGAACGCCTTGTTCGGCGAAATCTGGCTGGTGGCCCAAGCCCACGACGGCGATCCCCTGGACCTGTCGTCGGTCGACAATTACGAGCATACTCCGCGTGCGCGGACGGGCGCGGGCAGCGGAGTCCGCGTGAGCCGCGTCGTCGTGCGCCCTGGCGCCGTTTTCGCTAACGCATAACCCCACCTCGACGAATCATGTCCAGTGAGAACCCCGCCGCGCTGACCCCACTGCGCGACCAGCCCGTCAAGTCGCTGGTCCATCAAGCAGCATCACCATCGAGGGCTACTCGCGCGCGGCGGTGCAGACGTACTGGCGCATCCCGGAGTTCAAGATCGGCTTCGACCTGGGGGCCCAGCCCTGGTCGTTCATGGGCACGCCCACCTGGTTCGTCTCGCACACGCACATCGACCACCTCATCGCCCTGCCGGTCTACGTCGCCCGGCGGCGGATGATGAAGATGGAGCCGCCGACGATCTACCTGCCGCGAGCCGGCCGTCGAACCGGTCGCAGAAGATTCTCACGCCAGGTCAGCCGGCTGGACCGCGGGCGACTGCCCTGCACGCTCGTGCCGCTGCGGCCCGGCGACGAGATCGAGCTGTCGCGCGAACTGGTCGTCACGGTGTCGGCCACGCGGCACACCGTCCCCTCGCTGGGCTTCGTCGTCTGGGAGCGGCGGCGCAAGCTGAAGCCGGAGTACCAGGGCCTTGCCGGGCCGGCAGATCCGCGACCTGCGCCTGGCCGGCACCGAGGTGACGCGCGAGGTCCGCAGTGCCGCGGCTGGCCTACCTGGGCGACAGTTCGCCCGAAGGGCTCGACGCCTGCCCGGCGATGTACGAGGCCGAGGTGCTGATCATGGAGATGACCTTCGTGGCCCCCAGCCATCGCAAGGAGAAGATCCACAAGTTCGGCCACATGCACCTCGACGACCTGGTCGAGCGCCGCGACCGGTTCAAGAACGAACTGATCATCGCCTCGCACTTCAGCACCCGCTACCATCCCAGGCAGATCCAGCGCTACGTGCAGCGGGCGCTGCCCGACATGCTCGGCGGCCGGCTGCACTTGTGGCTGTAGTAGCGTTCTCCCCTTTTTTCCTGGAGCTTCAAGCCATGGCGCTCGCTTGTCTCTCGCGTCTCCCGTCGCCATTGGCTGAAGACCGTGACCTCCTCCGCGGTGATTGCCGCTACGGCGCGTTCGGTTCGGGGAGCGCAAGCCACGAAACCGGAAGGGTTGCCGCCCGTCCGCACGATCACGCGCGGACCGAAGCACCACTGGTTCGGCTACTACGACAAGCTCCAGTTCGACCCGACCGGCCGCTACGTGCTGGGCATGGAGGTCGATTTCGAGCACCGCTCGCCGAAGCGCCGACGACGTGATCCACGTCGGCATGGTCGATCTCGACGACGGCGACCGCTGGATCGAGCTGGGCGAGTCGCGCGGCCTGGTGCTGGCAGCAGGGCTGCATGCTCCAGTGGCGGCCGGGCTCGAAGACCGAGGTCCTCTGGAACGATCGCGAGGGCGACCACTTCGTCTGCCACATCCTCGACGTGACGACCGCGCAAGCGGCGGACGATCCCACACCCGGTCTACACGGTCAGCCCCGACGGCCGCTGGGCCGTCGCGCCCGATTTCCGCCGCGTGAACGACATGCCGGCCCGGCTACGGCTACGCGGCCTCCCCGATCCCTACCGCGACCAGTCCGCGCCCCGCAAGGACTCGGGCATCTGCGACGTCGATCTGGAGACCGGCCGGCAGGAGCTGATCGTCTCGCTGGCCGACATCGCCAAGCATCCCCTATCCCAAGGGCGATCTGCTCGAAGGCCAAGCACTGGTTCAACCACCTGCTGGTCAACCCCGACGGCACGCGGTTCGAGTTCCTCCACCGCTGGCGGACGCCGAGCCAGAGCAGCGGCTTCACCACGCGGATGTTCACCGCCGCGCCCGACGGCTCCGACATCCGCGCTCATCGACCACTCCGGCCAGACCTCGCACTTCATCTGGCGCGATCCGCAGCACATCCTGGCCTGGTCGTGGCAGCCGTCGCACGGCGACGCCTTCTACCTCTTCGAGGACAAGGCGGACGGCAAGGTCGAGGTCGTGGGCCAGGGCGTGATGACCGAGAACGGCCACTGCACGCTACCTGCCCGGCAACGAGTGGATTCTCAACGACACCTATCCCGGACCGGCAGCGGAACCAGAACGTCTATCTGTACCACGTGGCCACCGGCCGCCGCGTGCCGCTGGGCAGCTTCCTTCTGCCCAAGGAGTACACGGGCGAGTGGCGGTGCGACACGCACCCGCGCTTCAGCCCCGACGGCCGGAGCGTGGTGATCGACTCGCCGCACACCGGCGAGGGCCGGCAGATGCACCTGATCGAGCTGCGATCGATCGTGGGCTGAGAGAAGGCGGCGCGTGCGTGTCGCTGTGGAATGCTGCACCCTGCGGCGGACGGCTTGACCGCGCGGGGGCGCAGGGCTACAAGACGAGCATCGATCTTCCCTCCTACAGGAGCAAGTGACATGACCAAGCGCATTTCCACTCGCCCGTGTTCCCCTTCCCCAGAGCAAGGTCGAATACCGGCAAACGGTAGGGAGGTCGACCGGAGAAAGGCCCTCTGCGCGATGGCCTTGCTCGGTGGATGTGTTTTCGGCGATTCCGCCTCGACGGCGGAGCCTAATGAGCCCGGCAGGGCCAATGCGCCAGGCCAACCATTGGAAGGCCGGAAAACGGGGTCTTCAGACCGGGCAGCGCCGACCATTCACCATGCCGACGTCAAGAATGCCCTGACGGAAGACGAAAAACGCTTGGGATTCGAACTGCTTTTCAACGGCCGCGACCTGCAAGGTTGGCAGCAGGGCGGGAATTGGGTGGTCGAAGACGGTGCCATCACGCCGCACCGGAAAGGGAGGCAGCCTGGTCTACCCCCTCAAGCCCATACCCGACGACTTCGAACTCCGTTTTGAGTGGAAGGTGGCCCCGGGAAGCAACAGCGGCGTCTACTATCGTCCCACGCAATACGAGTTCCAGATTCTCGACAACCAAAAACACGCCGACGGCAAGAACCCCCGCACCAGCGCCGCCTCGCTCTATTTCTGCATGCCGCCGTCGCACGACGCCACGCGACCCGTGGGACAGTGGAATACCGCACGCGTCGTCTGCAAGGGCACCGTGATTCAGCACTGGCTCAATGGCGAGAAAGTGATTGACTTCGACTACACCGACCCCAAGTATGCCGAGCAGGTCAAGCTGCTGAAACTCCGTGGCGGCGACCTTACCGCGCGGGGCGAAGCTGAGTCTTCAGGACCACGGCGACCCGGTCTGGTACCGCAGCCTCAAGCTCCGCGCGTTGGCCAACGACGAGTCGCTCGATCGCACGCCGGTCACGCCTCGGGCCATTCCCGACGCCGTGCTCAAAGATGAGCAAAAGAAGCTGGAGCGGATCGTGCAGGCGGCCAAAGCCAAAGCCGGCAAGAAGAAGTCACCTCCTAAGGCCAAAGCGACGCCCAAAACGCCATCCTAAATAGACAAGCCCGCGCGATCCTGTCGCGGGCTTGTCAGGCCCTTCTTGGAGGCGATTCCAGAACCTTTGGTAGTGCCGCGATTCTCCGGCCGCAGAAGGCCGCAGCGGCAATTCCGGGATAGGTTCCTATTTGGCTTTCTTCTCCACTTGTTCCAGCAAGGCCTTGGCGCTGCTCGCCCTGCTCACCGGCGGCGCCGGCCTGGAGAAGCTTTTTCATCGCGCCGGCCACGGCGGCCGGCTGGCTGTCGGCGATCTTCTCGGCGATCGTAATCGCGGGGCCGATCGCCCCGCGCTTCTGCTCCTTCACGTCGAGCTGCGCGACCACCAGGGCCAGCGCTTCGGGTGAGGGATTGCGCCAGCACCTGGTAGACCAGTTGCCGATCCTCGTTTCGCCACGCCGCGGCCAGGGCATCGCGGCTCATCGCCACGCGCTGCTGGGGGCTCATGGCCAGTTGCCGGGCAATGCGGATGTGTCCGCGCAGGGCGCGCACCCGGTACTTCTCGTTGAGCGACGACTTGGCCAGCTCCAAGAGCACCGGGCCGGCGTCGGCGCTCATCCACTCGCCCAGCACGCGCGTGGCCACGTCTTGCAGGGCGGGATCGGACTGCTTGGCCGCGGCGGCCAAGGTCTCAAGCGATTTGGCACCGCCCACGGTCCCCAGCAGCTCGAACAAGAATACCTTTCCTTCGGTGCCAGCCTTGGGCAGCGCGGCCGCCAGTTGCGAGGCGCATGCCTCGCGGTCGGCTGCGCATACAGGCGGCCTTGACGCCTCCTGGGCGACGGGTGCTTCTTCCGGCGTCTTGGGAGTAAGCGCGCGCCCCAAGAGCACGTTCAGGTCCTTCAATTCGATCACCTGTCCCAGAGCTCGCAGGGCGGCAACGCGGGTTTTCGGATCCGCGTCGTCAGCCGCCTGCAGCAGCGTGCTCAATGCGGCTGCGATTCGCCGTTGGCCGACCAGTTGAATGGCCGCTTGCCGGACCGCGGGCGCAGGATCGACCAGCTTGGCCACCAGGGCGTCATCCACTTCCTTCCCCGGCAGCGCGGCGAGCCCCGTCAGGGCAACCGCCGCCAGATCTGCGTTGGCCTCCGAGGCAGCCTCCAAGAGCACGGGCACCGCCGACGGATCGCCCAGCTTCGCCAGTACGCGGATGGCGGCCATCCGCACCTCGGGTTCACCGCTCTTGGCAGCGCGGATCGCCGTGGGCAGCGCAAGCTTGGCGTCGCTGCGGTCTCCCAGGGCCCGAAGCACCATCGCTTTTCGCGGCGCGGGCAGATTGGCAACGCGGCCGAGAGGGCGGGCACCGCTCCCTTTGCTTTAAGCACGCGCAGCGGCGCCGATCGCCGCAGCGAAGAAATCGTCGTCCGCGGCGCTGAGTTGCTCGACCAATAGCGGCAGGCCTGCGTCCTGCGGAAGGAGGATCGCCAAACGGACAGCCGCCAGTTTGCAGTGCTTGGGCACACCGGCCTTGCGCACCGCCTCCAAGAGCGCTACCGCCTCGGCAGTTTGCCCTTGGGCCGCAAGCCGCTCCGCGCAGGCCAGGCTCGCGTCGGCGGCGACCGACGACGCGGAGGTGCGAAGCGCCTGCTGGAGTGTCTGCACGGCTTGGGGCGTAGCGATGCGGCCAAGTGCGGCGAGGGCCGCAGCAGCCACCTCCGCGTCGGAACCGGTCGCCAGCTTCACCAGCGCCTCCGTTGCCTGCGAATCGCGGCGGAAGCCGATCGAGTCGATCACTCCCACGAGAAGCTTCCCCTGCAATTTGGGCATGGCGTCACGCAGCGCTCGGTCGACCGCGGGATCGGCGTTGGGCTCCAGACCGAATCGCGCGTAGTGCGCCAGCTTCGGATCCGCCAGAAGCTCGGCCAGGGCTGCAATCGCTTCCTTGCCGCCCACCAGCGCCAGTCGCTGGCACGCCTTGGCCTTGTCGAACTCCGCCGCGTCAGACTTGAGCACGGAGACGAGCTTGGCGGGGTCGGATTCCTTCATCAAGGGCACTTCTTCGGCCGCTCGCGTCGCCACAGAGATGCCGAGCACCACGAGGACTGCGGCAATGAGAACGCGTTGTTTGCGGAACATAGTCGGATGTCTCCTTATCTTCATGCCTGGAACCTCGCGTTCAGATCCGCCACGGCTCGCGCAGCGCGCGCGACCGCATGCGGTTGGCCTCGTCGTCGCCGATGAACTCGACCTTGACCGGGTCGAACTTCAAGCTCCGGCCAAGCTGCCAGGCGATGTAGGCCGCATGGCAGATGATGTGGCTCGGGCGGCCACGTCGGCGTTCGCGTGGGCCGGGCCCGCGTCTTGACGCACTCGAGGAAGTTGCGCACGTGGCTGACCGCCGAGGTGCCGGCTTCGTCAAATACTCCTTGCTCGGCGCGAATGCCGGAGGAGAACTCGACCCGGCCGCTGTCGCCGGTCTCGACCCAGCCGTCCTCGCCTTCGTAGCGCACGCTGCACGTGCCCAGGCCCATCCAGCCGGTGTCGCGCATCACCAGCTTCACGCCGTTGGCGTAGGTGGCGATGCACCCCGCGGGCTGCGGCTCGTAGAGGACGGGGCCGGTGTCGTCCGCGCCGGCCCACTGGCAGAGATCGACCGTGTGGGCGCCCCATTCGAGGATGCCGCCGCCGTGGAAATCGAAGAAGCCTCGCCAGCCGCCGTCGACGTACTGCTGGTTGTACGGCCGCCAGGGGCAGGGGCCGAGCCACAGGTCCCAGTCGACCTCGTCCTTGGCCGGCTCGGGCTCGGCCGGGCAGCCAGTCGTGGCTGCGTGGCCGGGTGCAGCGTGTTGGCGTGCACCGCGGTGAGCTTGCCGAGCTTGCCGCTGTGGGCACAGGTCGGCGGCGAAGATGAAGTTGGCGATGCTCCGCCGCTGCGTGCCGGCCTGATAGATGCGGCCGTAGCGCCGCATCGTGTCGGCCAGGGCCTGGCTCTCGGCGATCGTCATCGAGCAGGGCTTTTCGCAGTAGATGTCCTTGCCGGCCTTGGCCGCGTAGATCGAGGCCATGCGTGTGCCAGCGGTCGCCGGTGGCGATCAGCACGGCGTCGATGTCCTGGCGCGGCAGCATCTCGCGGAAGTCGCGGTACATCGCACACGCCGGGGCCGTACTTCTTCGTCGGCCATGGCCTTGACCGCCTCGCGGCGCTCCTTGCGGACGTCGGCGATGGCGACGAACTGCACGACCGGCTCGTCCATCATGCAGCCCAGCACGTAGCCGCCGCGGCCGCCGATGCCCAGGCCGCCCAGCACGATCCGCTCGCTGGCGGCCACGGCGCCGTCCTTGCCCAGCACCGATCCGGGAACGACGTAGGGCAGCGCCATCGCCGCGCCCGCCCCGGCTGCGGTACGCAGCAACTGTCGTCGCGAAAGGCCCGCTCGTTGGTTCGACATGGTTGTTTCCTTTCCCTGAACTCTGGACCCCAACCCCTGGCACGCCAGGGAGTTCCTCCATGGTGATAACCTGACTCGGCCTTGTCAACGTGCCGGGAAGAAAGAGTTCTCCCCAGCACCGGCATGCCGCGATGGGGGTGCCGGCCACCTTCGCCCCCGAGGTCCAGCCCTGCCCAGGACCGCCCTCGGGGCCTTTACACTGCGCCGCCGGCCGCTCATATTTCCGGTAATCTGGGCCCGTTCACCGTACTGCGGGGAGCTTTCTCATGCGCGCTTTACTGCTCGGGAGTCTAGCCCTCTCGGCCGCGGCGTTGGTCGCGGCCGCCGAACCCGGTCCGAATTTCATCGTCATCAACATCGACGACCTCGGCTATGCGGACATCGGGCCGTTCGGCTCCAAGCTCAATCGCACGCCGAACCTCGATCGCATGGCGGCCGAGGGACGCAAGCTGACCTGCTTCTACGCCGCCCCGGTCTGCTCGCCGTCGCGCGCGTCGCTGATGACCGGCTGTTATCCCAAGCGCGTCGGCCATTCCGCAACGTGCTGTTCCCCGGCAACGACGTCGGCATCCACGCCCGGGAAGCTCACCGTGGCCGAGCTGCTCAAGGCCAGGGCTACGCCACGGTGTGCATCGGCAAGTGGCACCTCGGCGATCAGCCCGAGTTCCTGCCCACGCGCCAGGGCTTCGACTACTACTTCGGCCTGCCCTACTCCAACGACATGGGGCCGGCGGCCGATGGCGCTCGCAAGGGGATCGGCCAGCCCAAGGCAGGTGCCAAACCCAAAGTGGCTGCTAAAGCCAAGGCGAAAGTCGCCAAACCCAAGCCCGGCCAGCCGCCGCTGCCGCTTGCTGCGCGACGAAAGGTCGTCCAGCGCGTGCTGCGCCGAAGACCAGACCGACGCTGACGGCAACGCTACACCGCGGAAGCGGTCGCGTTCATCCGCGATCACGGAGCGAACCGTTCTTTCTCTATCTGCCGCACACGGCGGTCCATTTCCCGATCTATCCCGGCAAGGCAGTTCAGGGCAAATCGACCAACGGCATCTACGGCGACTGGGTCGAAGAGGTGGATTGGAGCGTCGGCCAGGTCCTCGCATGCGGTCCGCGAGCTGAAGCTCGCCGAACGCACGCTCGTGCTGTTCACCTCCGACAACGGCGGCACGCCGCGGGCGGTCAACGCGCCGCTGCGCGGCTTCAAGGGCAGCACGTGGGAAGGCGGCATGCGCGAGCCGACGATCGCCTGGTGGCCCGGCAAGATTCCCGCCGGCACGGCGACGGACGAGATCACCGGCATGATCGACATGCTGCCCACCTTCGTCGACTGGCCGGCGGGAAGCTGCCCGCCGATCGCAAGCATCGACGGCGGGGACATCTGGCCTCTTCTCGGCCGGCGCGCCGGACGCCAAGTCGCCGCACGACGTGTTCTACTACTTCCGCGGCCTGAAGCTCGAAGCGGTGCGCAGCGGTCCCTGGAAACTGCATCTGGCCAAGCGGCAAACTCTACAACCTGGAGGAGCGACATCGGCGAGGCCAACGATGTCGCCTCCGCCCACGCCGACGTCGTTCGTCGGCTGGAAGGACTCGCCGCCCAGGGGCGCGACCGACCTGGGAGCATGGATCGCCCGGACCCGGCTGCCGCGCGCCGGGCCGTGTCCGACGCCGCACGTCCGATCATCGCCCACGACGGCACGATTCGCGCCGAATTCCGCTAGTACCTGCCGGAGCGAGTATCTCGGGGCGCAGCGGCAACGACTCCGCCGACGAGAACCGGGAATTCCGTTCGAAAAGCCCGCGATGATGACTCGGCCGGCCGGTTCTCCGCATGTCCAGAGTGGGGGTGATTGCAATTACCGTCGGGTGTTCCTGCTGTACCCGCTTGCCACAGCCCATTACACTGGTGCCCAGCCGGTTGTTTTGGTGATCTCGACCACAGCCCCAAAAACGCGGGAGGATATGTCATGGACCAGGAACACGGGAACTGCCATGGTCACGAGCATGCATGCGGTTGCTGCGCCTCGATCGGCCGGCGGGATTTCATGACCACGGTCGGGCTGTCGGCACTGGCCGCTGAAGTCGGCGGTGATGGGCGTGGCTTCGGCCGTGGCCGCCGACGCATCTTCCGCCAACGCCAAGCCGCGCGTCCGCGCGGTCTTTGTGCGTCCCGACGTGAAGCAATACTGGATGGGCTGGCCCGGTGCCTCCTACGACATCGCCGGCCGCCAGGCCGACTACACGCAAGACTCTGACCGAGGCCGCCGCAGAAGCTCGGCGTCGACCTGGCGATCATCCGGAGCCGATCTCCGACACCGAGCAAGATGAACGGCCTGCTCGAGGAGTGCAAGAAGTCGCCGCCCGACGGCGTGATCGTGGTCTCGATGTGCCTGAACACCTCCTGGCCGACGATCAACCAGTTCGTGGCCAAACGCCGGGCGACATTCCCACGATCGTCTTCAGCCCGATGGGCACCTCGTTCACCGGCCACCTCCAGGGAACGCGCAGCAAGCCGAAGACGCTTCATGGCCGCCACGCAGGACCTCAGCTGGCTGGCCGAGGCGGTCCACCTGTTGCGCACGATCTGGGACATGAAGAACACCCGCCTCTGCATCATCAACGGCGACAAGACCGAGGACCAGCGGCTGGACGTGATCGGCACCACGCTGCACCACATTCCGCTGAACCGCTGGACCGAGGAGCTGGCCAAGCCGGAACGACCGACGAGGTGAAGGCCCTGGCCGAGCCGCTTCTCGAAGACGGCCAAGAAGACCGTCGAGCCGAAGCCGCAGGACGTGATCAACGCGGCCAAGAACTACTTCGTGGCCAAGCGGATCATGGCGGCCGAGAACTGCCAGGGCATTTCGCTGAACTGCCTGGGCCTGATCGGCAGCCGGCGGATTCCCTGCCCGCCCTGCATGGCCTGGCTGCAGCTCAACGACGAGGGGAGCGTGGGCTGCTGCGAGTGCGACTGGAACGCGGCCATCTCGCTGCGGCTGTGTCGCCTGCTGACCGGCCGGCCGGGCTTCATGCAGGATCCCTGCCCCAACACGGTCAACGGCACGTTGATGGGCGCCCACTGCTCGTCGCCCACGCAAGCTCCGCGGCTTCGACCAGCCGGCCGAGCCGCTGATCCTCCGCAGCCACAGCGAGTCGGACATCGGCGTCTCGCCGCAGGTGCTCTGGCCGGTCGGCGAAGCCGTCACGGTGATGAAGTTCGACGGACCGGAGCAGATCATCCTCGGCACCGGCAAGGTGGTGGCGAACATCGACACGCCGCCCGGCCGGCGGCTGCCGCACCTCGGTCGAGCTGGAGATGGACAACGTCGCCGACCCCCGCGACTGCAAGGGCTTCCACCAACTGTTCATCCTCGGCAACGTCGCCAACCCGTTGAAGGCCTACTGCGCAGTTGGCCGGGATCGAGGTCGTGCCGATCGCATGAGATGCCGGCGGTCGACGGCGTCGAGCACGCGTTGCCGGCTCGACGCGGCCGCACCGCGGTGTGCGCGGCGGGGCGCTTTTGCTTACCCCGCGCGGCAAGTAGACTGGGAATGACGTAAAGTGTCGGGGACAAAAGAGAAAAGTCTGCCCACGAGGTGCTTGGATGTGGCGAGCGATGGGACTGGTAGTGGTGATGCTAGGATTGGGATGCACGGCCGCGATGGCGGCTGACCCCGCCCCGGGCGGCAAAGTGGCCTTCCGTCGCGTGCGGATTGATCCGATCTTCCGCAGCGAAGGGGTGACCGTGGCCGATTTTACCGGGGACGGCAAGAAGGATATCGCTGTGGGGAGCGTATACTACGCCGCCCCCGACTGGAAGATGCATGCAGTGCGTCCCAAGGCCGACGCCTTCGACCCCAAGAACTACAGCGATGTGTTCGCGTGCGCCTCCGCAGATCTGAACGGAGATGGCCGTGTCGATCTGATCACGATCGACATCCCCGGAAAGGAGACGGCATGGTGGGAGAATCCGGGCAAGGTATCGAGTGCCTGGAAAAAGCACGTTGCCGTGCCCGTGACCAACAATGAGAACCCGATCTTCACGGACCTGTGGGGAAGCGGGCGCAAGGCCTTGGTGTGCGGTTACTCTCCGGATACGGCAAAGCCGGATAGTCCGGATCGCTTTATGGTAATCGCCGTCCCCGCCCAAGACCCCTACGCGCCGTGGGCATTGAAGCAGTTCTCGGCGCGGTCGGCGCCGGGCAGCGCAAAGTACTACCACGGTCTGGGCGTGGGCGATATCAACGGCGACGGCCGACCCGACGTCCTCTGCAAGGAAGGATGGTGGGAAGCCCCGGCCGAGGCAAACGCGGCCGGGCAGTGGCCCTTCCACAAGGCGAACCTGGGCGACGACTGCGCCCAGTTGCTCGTCTACGATGTCGACGGCGACGGTGACAGCGACGCGATCTCGACCAGTGCCCACCGCTACGGCGTTTGGTGGCACGAGCAGACCTCGGAGGGTTGGAAGACCCACGAGATCGACAAGAGCATCTCGCAAACCCACGCCGTCACGCTGGCGGATATCAACGGCGACGGCCTACAAGACTTCGTAACCGGCAAGCGTTGGTGGGCACACACCAAGGGGGATCCCGGGATCGATGAACCGGCCATGCTGGTGTGGTTCGAACTGACGCGCAAGAACGGGAAACCGTCGTGGACGAAACACGAAATCGACAACGACAGCGGCGTCGGTTTGCAGGTCGAGGTGATCGACGTCAACGGCGATGGATTGCTGGACGTGGTTTCGTCGAGCAAGAAGGGAGTGCACTACTTCGAACAGGTGCGAAAGTAGGCATTTCTGAGCCGATTCCACAACGGTTTGCCGTGCGGCGGTTCCTTGGCCGCGGAAGACCGTCGCGGTCGTTCGAAACCAGGTTCTTACTCCTCGATGTCGGCCGAAGGGTGCCGCGGAGTTCCGAATAGGCGCGGAGTTCGTCCGCCCCCATGGTGAGCTGCGCGGCGAAGTAGACGAGCAGGCCAGCGGCCAGCGTTGCACTGACCCCGCCCAGGTCGCCACCGCGCCCTGGGTATTGGACGAGCTTGAGTACGGCCCTCCCCGCTAAGGCCATCAGCGCAGTGGCCGAGGCGGCGCGCACCGCGGTAACGGCGAGTGATCTCCAGTTGAGCCGTGTTCCACGTCGCGCCAGGACCGCCAGGAGGAGACCGAGCTGAGCCACTGCGGAGATCGAAGTGGCCAGGGCCAAGCCGGCCTCGGCCAGCGGCCAGACCAGGCAGAGATTGAGTGCGAGGTTCAAGGCGACGACGATTGCGCCCGTCTTCACGGGCGTGACTCGATCGCCCAAGGCGTAATACCCGCGTACCAGGACCGGCAGCGCGCAGAACGCCCAGACCCCGCTGGCGAAGACACTCACGGTCCGCGCGGCGCGGAGCGAGTCCTGGGCGGTGAACTGGCCGCGTTCAAACAGCAGGCGCACGAGTGGCTCGGCAACCAGGGCCAGGCCGGCCGAGGCGGGAACGCCCAGCATCAATACCAAACGCAGCCCGAGGGTCAGATCCGCGCCGAGTTGCCGGTGGTCGCCGTGCGCCGCATGGCGGCTCAAGAGGGGAAAGATCGCCGTAGCCACGGCGATGCCCAGCAGACCCAAGGGGAACTCGTACAGCCGTTCTCCATAATAGAGGGCCGCTGCCGCGCCCTGCTGCAACGGATAACGGACCGAGAAGCCCAGCCAAGCGAAGGTTTCCGGGCCCTCCGGCGACGCAGAGAAACCGATCGCAATCACACTATCCATGAGCGTATTGAACTGGGTGACGGCCAGCCCCAGTACCATGGGTCCCATGGATCGAGTGATTTGCCAAACTTCGTCGCGCGCCGCGGACCAGCAGGCGTCGAAACGGAACCCAAGCTGACCGAGGCGGGGCAATTGCACGGCCAGTTGCAGCACGCCCGCCACGACCACGCCCCAGGCGAGCACATACGCCTGTCCTTCCTTTCCGGTGGCCACGCGCGGGGCAACCCACCACGCGGTCGCCAGCCAGCAGAGATTCATCACGATGGGTGAGACGCAGGAACGCGAAACTCCTCCAGGCACTGCAATGTGGCCCCAACCTGGGCAGCCAGGCAGATGAAGAGCATGTAGGGCATCATCACGGCGGCAAGGCCAAGAACGAGCGGAGCCTCCGAGGCTTCGCCACGTCCCACCCACAGCACGGCGCAGATCAGTTCGGCGGCCACGAGGATCGCAGCCAGCACCAGGGTAAGGCCGGTGAGCAGGACACTGACGAGTTGCCAAGCGCCAGGGCGGTCGCGGTCCAAGTGCGCGGCCAACACCGGAACATAGCTGGCCGTGAGCGCTCCTTCGCCGAACAAACGACGGAACAGGTTGGGGATGCGAAAGGCGACCACGAAGGCATCCATGACGCCCCCACCCGACATTCCCAACAGCGAGGCGGTCGCCATGTCGCGTAACATCCCCAAGACGCGTGACACCAAAGTGCCAAGGCTGGTGATTCCAGCTCCGGTGATCAGGGGGTGCCGCTTGTCGCCAGACATGCGAGAAATGGTACCGGGAATCCGACGAATAGGGAAACAGCAAGTTCGGCTGCATGGAGACCCAGTTGGCCTGCGCGAGGAAGGAAGCACAATGCCCCTAGGTGCCGGGACAAGGGCCGCCACACAACCCATGGGGCTTAGGGGTGCCGCGGTTCATTTCGGCATGCCTGCGATCCGCTTTGGTGCGGACGAACCGGAGGTGCTGGCAGCCTTTTTGTGGACGAGAATCGCGCAAACCCACCCGGCAGAAGCTGCATGGTGTTGTACATGCACTTACCGACTTTTTCACCACCTTCAGACAGAATATACCCACCTCCAGGTGTAATCAACACGCCCCGACACTCCTATTTTTCGGTTGCGAAATAGGCTGTATACGGATTTTTCGGGGGTCTGGGCAAAGTGTAATGCCGCAAGGCACTTGTTTGCGATACGATAGATGGATCTGTTTTTGAATCGAAGGAGACAAGCCATGTTGTATCGCACCCTAGCCGTGGTCGCCTTCGCGGTGGGTTTGACGTTGACCTTGGGCGTGGGCACCGCTGGCGCTACCAGTCGCTCGTCGTCTGGCTCCAGCGCGGCGTATCGGCAATCCATTCGGGCGATGCCGATTCTCGAGCGGCCGAACCGCGTGGGCCATTTTTATGGAAACACGGTCCGGTGCTTGAACGGCGTTAACAACGGCCGCGGATAGAATTGGGGATCCGATGCAGGTCCCGGCCTCGGAGAGCCGATGCTGGACCATGCTCGGCTCGTGCCGGGGGCGGTTTGGCCGCGGGCCCGGCGCTGATCATCCCCTATTCCCCAATCGCGCGGAGTCGCACCCCTCGATGGCGAAACGTTCGAGCTATCAAGACCGGATCATCAAGAATTACTACCAGAATTTCGACGCGATCATGGTCCAGCGACTGGGGGAGATGGTCACGGACCTCTACCTGGCGGAAGGGAAGGCCCGAACGCGGCTCTGGGACCGCGCGGCGCGTCGCTGAAGAAGATGGGTCTGCCGCAGCAGCGCATCGAGCACATCGTCGGGAGCGACAACCCCGCGCTGCTTGCCAGCCTGGTTCAGGAGTTGCTCCAGCAGGGCTGAGCGCTCCGCGGCGGATGGGGCAGGTCGAGCCGATCGGTCTGGAGTCGGCCGCCCACCGTTGCCGTGTCTGATCGAGAGGCAGGGCAGTCCGCAAGTGCGCCTGCCTACCCGCCTAGTTGCGGGGCCTTGCACGGCCGCAGGACCACTCCCGGCCGTCTTCCACCTGCTATTGGGGAAGGCTCGACGCGGCGGTCGGATTGCCTACAATGCTTTTCGCTCCCGAGTGCCGCCCCCAGGAAGTTCTTTCCTCCCGTGCGGCACGACAGCCCGGACCTCCCGGACTGGGCAAAGCGAATAAAACGGGTGCCCCGAGTTGTTTCGTCACCGGTCCGAGTATCGGGGACGGGGCACGAGTGCCCGAGGAAGGACCGCTCGATGGCTGGCGAAGACACCTCGTCGTTGCGATGGAAGAAATTTCCGGTGTTGGACGACGGATTCGTCTGCCTGGTCGACGCCTTGGGAGACGACGCGGCTATCGTGCAGGCGGCGCGCGTGAGCTACGGCCAGGGCACGCGTCACGCGTCGGACGACCGTTCGCTCTTGCGTTACCTGATGCGCCATCACCACACCACGCCCTTTGAGATGGCGGAACTGAAGTTCATGGTCCGCGTGCCCATGGACTCCTGGCGGCAGTGGATCCGCCACCGCACCGCTTCGGTGAACGAATACAGCACGCGGTACTCGATTGCCATCGATGCCGCGCAGACCACCACCCCCGAGCAATGGCGACTGCAATCGGCGACCAACCATCAGGGAAGTGAAGGCGTGCTTGGAGCCGAGCGGGGCGGGGAGCTGTCGGCGGCGGAGCGGGAGCTTCAGGACCATGCACGGCAAGTCTATCAGCGTCGCCTGGAGTTGGGGGTGGCGCGGGAACAGGCGCGCAAGGACCTGCCCCTATCCACGTATACCGAAGCCTATTGGAAGATCGACCTGCACAATCTGCTCCATTTTCTCCGACTCCGCATGGAGCGGCATTCCCAATGGGAGATTCGCCAGTACGCGTTGACGATCGGACAGGAGATCGTCGCGCGGCTGTTTCCCTTGACCTGGGAAGCGTTTCTCGATTATCGCCTGCATGCGATGGAACTCTCACGCGCGGAGCAGGGGGTGATTGCCCGGCTGGCGGCTTTGGGGCGCGTGCCCGCGACCGAGGAGGACTTTCTTGCGGCCCAGGACCCGAACTGGTCGGGGTTGGCAAGGTTGCGCGAGCGGGACGAGTGCCGAGCGAAACTCGCGGAACTGGGCATCTTGCGGCCCGGGCCGGCATAGCGGATGATGGGAGCCTGGCGCCGAGGCGGGCGTGGAATCCCGGATGCGGGAGAAGGGTCCCCCGCACGCCGCGTCAAGGGCCTTGGCTTACCGCGGAGAACGCCCGATGACCGACCCCTCGCAGAACCAGAACGAGTCGAGAAGCAACGAGCTTGTCGACCTCACTCAACAGTTGCTCGAGAGCATCGCCCAAGGCAACTGGGAAACCTACACCGCACTCTGCGACCCTACGATCAGCGCGTTTGAACCGGAATCGCGGGGCGTGCTCGTGGAAGGGATGGATTTCCACCGCTTCTATTTCGGCCTCGGCTCCTCCGAAGGTCCGTACAACACGACGATGTGCTCGCCCCACGTGCGCCTGCTGGGAGACGTGGGCATCGTGTGCTACGTTCGCCTGGTCCAGCGGCTCGACGGCGACGGCCGGCCGGTGACGCACCGAGTGGAAGAAACGCGGGTCTGGCATCGCGGCGAACAAGGGTGGCGCCACGTCCATTTCCACCGCTCGGTGACGAACTAATCGCGGCTACCGGCCTTTGGGACTACCCAAGCAAATCCCCCTAGTGCGACCGATGGTTCCCATTCTCCAAAGCGCACGCTTGTGGATGCGTGAGATGTCGTTGGCCGACTTGGACTTCGTCTCCGAAATGCTCGGCGACCCCGAGGTCACGCGATTCTATCCCAAGTGTTACTCGCGCGACGAGGCCAAGGCCTGGATCGCCCGGCAGGTGCAGCGCTACGCGCAGGACGGGTGCGGGCTGTGGCTGGTCGTGGAGAAGGGAACTCAGCGGCCCGTGGGCCAGATTGGCCTGGCCGTGCAGTCCGTCGACGGTAGCGAAGAATTGGAGCTCGGATACCTCATTCACCGACCCTATTGGCGGCAAGGACTGGCCACCGAGGGGGCACTCGCCTGCCGCGATTATGCCTTTCGCGTACTGAACCGCGCCCGAGTCATCTCACTGATCCGGCCCGAGAACATCCCCTCGCAGGGAGTCGCGGACAAGCTCGGCATGCGGCCCGAGCGGCGAACGGTGTTCCGTGATCTGGAACACATCGTCTATGCGGCGACAAGGGCAAGTCGCGTGTAGGCGGCGGCCGTGTTTTCCCGGCGAAAGTCGATCCTCGCGTTTCTCCCCAACAGGGCAACGGGGCATCTCACGATCTCCAATCGAGGGAGGAAACCAGGTGCCGGATTCTACTGGCAGGTTCGAGCGGCAAGTGCTATACCGTGGATTACGGCAAACCCAAGGGGCCAAACGAAGCTCGGAAGGCAGCCATGGGCAGCTACATCGTCAATCCAGACCGCCAGCGCGGAGCCTTGATGGGCTTGGCGGTGGGTGACGCGCTGGGCGCCGCGGTGGAATTCGAGATGCCGGGGACGTTCCCCGAGGTGACGGGTTATCGAGGCGACGGTCCGTTCCGGCTGGCGCCGGGGCAGTGGACCGACGATACGAGTATGGCCCTGGCCCTGGCCGACAGCATCGTGTGCGCGGGGTGGGATCTCAACGACCAAGCACGGCGCGACTGCGCGTGGTGGCATGAGGGGAAGTATTCGGTCAACGGCCGCTGCTTCGACATCGGCCATACGGTGCAGACGTCGCTGGCGCGGTTCCTCAAGACGGGCGACGCGAAGACCGCGGGCGATCCTTCGCCGCGAGCCAGCGGAAACGGCTCGGTCATGCGTTTGGCGCCGGTGCCGATCCGCTTCGCAGCCCTGTTTCCCGATCGCCTGGAAGTGCTGGTGCAGCGTCTGATCCAGTCCAGCCTGCCCACGCACGCCAGCGAGCAATGTTTGTCGGCGTGCGCCTATATGGGGCTGATCGTGGCGGCGCTTCTTCATGGCGTGGATCGTCAACGCGTCTTGGCCCCCGACTGGGAGTGCCTCGAATGGCTGCGGCAATCCCATTCGCTGCATCCCGAGATCGACGAGGTGGCGGCCGGGAGTTTTCGCCGTAAGCAGCCGCCGAAGATCGTGGGTTCGGGATACGTCGTGAAGAGCCTGGAGGCGGCGCTGTGGGCTTTTGAAGGGGCGGCGGATTTTCGCGAGGCGGTGTTGCGGGCCGTGAATCTGGGGGACGACGCCGATACGACCGGGGCGGTGTGCGGCCAGCTCGCCGGAGCGTGTTGGGGTGAATCGGGAATTCCCGCACCGTGGCGGGAAGGATTGGAGGGCCAGGCCATGATCGAAGAAGCGCTCACGGGGCTCCTCGCCGAGGCCGACCACCCGGATATTGCCGCATCCGCGCCCTGAGGGCGACCGAGGGCGTCGGCGAGGGCAAGGGAAGGGGGGAGAGAAGCGGACCGATGGAACCGGAAAACGAGCAGCCGCTGGCCGGCGCGGAGTTCGTGGCGTTCGACCTGGAAACGACGGGGCTCTCGCCGGTCGCCTGCCGGATCGTGGAGTTCGGCGCCGTGCGTTTCCGGCTCGACGGCACGGAACTGGAAGTGCTCGAGCAGCTGGTGGATCCGCAGTGCGACATTCCGGCCGATGCGATGCGGATTCACGGCATTACGCGGGAAATGACGGTGGGGAAGCCGGTGGTGCGGCAATACCTCCCGCATTTCGTCGAATTCCTCGGGCCGGCGTCTACGGTGGCGATGGCGCACCACGCGCCGTTCGATCTCGGCTTTTTGTCCGTGGCCTGGACGAAGACACGCATCGCCCCGCCGCCCCACGGGGTCGTCGACAGCGTGAGACTGGGGCGCGCGTGCGTTCCGGGGCTTTCCAGCTATCGCTTGGAGGCGCTGGGCTGGCATTTTCGCGTAGTGAAAAGCGAAGCGCACCGGGCTTTGGCCGACGCCCGGCTGCTGGCGGCCGTCTTCCGGCACCTCGTGCAACGCAACCCTAGTCTGGTGACCGTGGGCGATCTGTTCCGCCTCTGCCGGCCGCTGGGCTTTGCGGAGGCCCCGGTGCCTTGCGGATTCGAGGAGTTGGCGGCGGCCATCGCGAGAGGTCGCGCAGTACGGATGATCTACGAGGGGACGACGCAAACGGCAGGCTGGCGCACCGTGACACCGCTCGCCTTGCTCGAGTCCCATGGCCGATCTTATCTGTCCGCCTACTGCCACGCGGACGCGATCGAAAAAACCTACCGTCTGGACCGGATCCGCCGGTTCATCGTGGACGAAGGGGGCGAATCCGCCGGAGATCCTGGATGCCGGCAGGGCGGGTGATCCGCAGCCGACTCCCGGGAAGGCTGGGGAGGGAGCTTTGTTCGGTCGCGATCTTTCCCCACGCTGCGCGAGACGGCCAGCACCAAGACGGCAAATACCAAGACGACGGAAGAAACGAAGATGACGCATCGCGGCACGAGGGCTTTCGGAGGAATCCTCGGGGCAGGGCTGGCGGCGATTGCGCTGGCAACGCCCCTTCGTGCGGTGATCCCCTCGGCTTCGGCCGAGGAGGCGGAGTATCCGCGGATTCTGATCCACAACTTTCAAGAGCGGCCTCCGATGCCGCGCAAGCAGATCGAAGCCTTGGCGCGGCGGGACCTCGTGATTCTCTCGCCGATCTTCCGCCACGACTACGCCGACATCGCGGCGATCCGCAAGCTCAATCCGAAGGTGACCGTGCTCCAGTACGCGCTCACGTTCCAGGTGGCAGTCGACGATCGCGCCCAGCTCTCCAACGACGACGAGGCGGCGCTGTTTGCGCCCCATGCCGAGGCGTGGCTTTCGACCGCTCCGGTGGCGGTGCTCGAGCGCGCGGTGGAACCCCAAGAGACTTCGCTCGTGCTCTCCGCGCCGCTGGCGAAACCGCGCGCCCGCGGCTTTCTTCCCTTGCTGCTGTGCGGATCGGAACTGATGCGCGTGACGGCCCTTGAAGGGACGCGCGTGACCGTGCTCCGCGGCGGCTGCGGCACCGCGGCGGGGGCCCACGCGGCCGGTACGCCCGTGGCGCGCGTGACGCAGCCTCCGTCGTGGACGACCTGGTATCGCGCCGTGACCGACCGTTCGGAGGTCCTGAACATCAACCTCAGCGACCGCGCACCGGCGATCGGAGGACGCCAACCGTGGCAGATCAAGGCCGACTATCTCGCCGAGTCCTGGGGCAATGCGGAGTGGCGGCAGGCGTTTGACGGATTTTTTCTCGACGAAGGTCAGGCCCAGGTTGCGCCGCAGGGCATCGACCTCGACCGGAACGGGCAGCCCGACGAACCGTCGGAGATCTACGCGTCCATGCAGCGAGGCGAGCGACTGTTGACGCAGCGCCTGCGCGCGCGGTGCGGGTCGAAAGCGATCCTCGTGTTCAACAACACGGGCGAAATCATACCGGGGGCAAGCGGCCGCCACCGCGAGCACTTTGCCGACGTGCGACTGGGCCGCAGCGCCGCGTCCGGCAGTTGGCTGGCCCCGATGGGCAACTGGGCCTACTCGATCGAGCCGATGCGCGCATGGACGGAGTTGGGACACGCGCCAGCCTACGTGCTCAACAGCAGCCAGCCGGGCACCTGGGACGACTATCGCCAGGTCCGCTTCGGCCTGGCCAGCGCGGTGCTCTTCGGAAGCTATTTCCAGTATCGCGCCCAGTCGGGCGACCGCGCCAACTGGCAGCACTGGTTCGACGAGTTTGCCGTCGACGCGGAGGGCAAGCCGAGTTCGGCCGCCGGGGATCGACACTGGCTCGGTCGGCCGTTGGGCCCGGCGCGGCAGATCGTCGGACCGTTGGCCACGGTCAACCAGGCGGCGGACGCGGCATGGCGCATTGCGGTCGCACCATCCCAGTCCGCGGCCGCGGCGCCTCGACCGCGAGGGGGCAACGGTGCGAGTGAAGATCGAACGGCTTCGCGTGCCGCGGCGCGGAAACGGTTCTCATCCACGCGCCGGCCGCCGGGAAACTCAAGCCCGGGAGCGAGTACACGCTCACTCTCCGTTCCCGCGCCTCCTCGGGGCGCTTGATCGACTTCCGCGTGGTCGACGCACGGGGCTCCGCGCTCGGCGGGCGCGTGGAGATTCCCATCTACGTCAAGCCGGAATGGCAGCACCATGTCTTCACCTGTCAGACGGGCGGCGCGGACGCCATTGCCCCTTTCCAGTTGAGTTTCGCCGTCGGGCGCGAGGAGGGCGAGGTGGAACTCCGCGACATCACCTGGCAGGAAGGCGCGGCCGAGCAGGGCTGGGTGCGGGAATTTGAGCGGGGCGTGGTGGCGGTGAATCCCACGAGCCAGGCGCAACGTCTTGCGGTGCCCGCCGGCTTGCGCAAGCTCCGGGGCATTCAAGACGCCCGGCACAATGACGGCCAGCCGGTGGGCGACGCTCTGGAGATTCCTCCGCTGGACGCGTATCTTTTGCAGCGTGTGCGGTAGCGCCAATCGTGCGCCACCGATCGTCCCGAGCGCTACTTCTGAAGGTGACAATCCTGGCGATTCGCGGCGGGCTTGAGATCCACCCATAGCTCGGATTGCCTGCCGTAGCGATCCGGGATGAGCGATTCGAGCGGGGTCGCGTCGGCTCTGGGTTCGGGAAGATGAACTGCGGACGCGAGTTAGGAAAGGCGTTCTCGGGTTGCGCGTTGGTCAACCGATCGCGTTTTTTGCCAAATCGCGGGGGGCTTCGGAGCTGGCACCTGCAGAGGGGCAGCGGGGGGTGACGAGGCTCGCAGGCGATAGGGTTTTTCATGGGTGGCGGAGGTCTTGAAAGTCGATGCGATCGTTCCGGAGTGCGCGGAGTCTGGCCTGGGGATCCTAGGACGTGGAGTGGCCCAATTTCAAGAGCGGTTCGTGGGCCATTTTGCCGCAGCCCGTGTTCAGTGTTCAGTGTTCAGTGTTCAGGAGGGGGCGAGGGGAGGTGGTGCCTGAAGGTGAGCCAAAAGAGTTTCAAGGCACTGCTCCTAGCGGAGCAGTGGCACACCGGGTATTCGGAGACAGCGGCAGTACGGCGACGCTGTGGCACACCCAGCAAACATTTCGAAGCGGCGAGACGCCGCTTCTACGAATTGGGAGAGTGGCACACCGGCGGATAAGATGCCCTGAATTCGGGCCGCCAGGCGGAGTGCCGAGAGAACGAGCCGCGCAAGGACTACTCGTGCGGCCGGCACTTCTTGAAGCGGGGATTGTGTTCGACGCAATCGACCAGGGTGACCTTGACCGGCACCTTGTAGGGCTGGAGCTTCGCCCGACAGGCCAGCTTGACGCGGTGCGCCAGCGCAGCCGGCTCCTCCGGCTGGCTCACCGCAACCTGGGCGCAGACGATATTGCCGAGGATGGGATTCCGCTCGCGGTAAACGACGACGTCGGTAACGTTCTCGAGCGCCTGGATCACGCTTTCCACTTCGGCCGGGTAGACCTTTTCCCCGCCGACATTGATGATCTCGGACTTGCGGCCGAGGATGCGGAGGTATTCACCCTCCTGCTCGACGGCGTCGCCGGTGATAAACCAGCCGTCGGGCGTGAAGGGGCTGGGCGAGTTGAGGTAGCCGAGCATGGCCGATTCGGTCTTGATTTCCAGGAGGCCGTCGACGATCCGGGTCTGGACGCCCTCGCCGCCGATCTTCACCCAAAGGGAATCGGAGCTTTGCGACTTCGACCGCAGGATGCCGATCTCGGAGAGGCCGTAGGTCTGAAGCAAGTCGATCTGGGGGAAGAGTTCATGGAAGCGCCGCAGGGTGGTCTCGGGCATCGGCTCGGTGCCGTACGTGACCAGCCGCAGCGACGAGAGGTCGTGGCGGCGATAAGCCTCGCTGAGGAGGATCAGGTTGAGAAAGGTGGGAGAGGTGGGAAGGAGTTCGACGCGATGGTGCGCAACGGCTCCCAGCACACCGTCGGCGGTACGATCGCGCACCGTGACCATGCAACCCGCATTCGAGAGCGAGTAGAGCATCGTGTTGATGCCGCCGATGTGGTCGAACATGAGGAAGGCGATGGCGCGGCGGGCGTGGCGGCGGGTGTGGAACTTCTTGAGGATGCCCACGAGATCGTGCAGGGCGGCCTTGCTCTCGCCGGTCGAGCCGGAGGAGAAGAGCACCAGTCCGGGGTGGGCGCGGGATCGCAGTTCGCCGTACAAGGGGTGAGTGGCAAAGTGCGCGGTCCGAGTGATGGAGGATTGGTCGTCGGAGTCGATGGCGATGCGGATTTCGACTTCGGCGACGCGGAGAAAGTCGTCGCGTTTGGCCTGCACGGCGGCCGAGAGGGGAACGACGATCGAGCCGGCCTCGACCAGCGCCAGGAACGCCGCTACGGCGTTGGGAGAGAAATCGGCCTCCAGGGCCACGACGGTCCCGGCGGGAACCGGATAGTGCGCGAGGCGGTCGCGCCACTCCTCGACGCGCGCCAGCAACCAGTCATAGCGGAAGGTCTGGTCGCGCCAGACCATGGCTTCGGCATCGGGCTGCTGGCGAAAGACCTGAAAGAGGAAGTCGAGATGCATGGAAGATCCGTTTCTTGGTCCCGGTGCCGTCAGTGTTCGCAGTCTACTCCGGATCGCGAGCCCAAGCAGCTCGAATCCGGAGTTCCCATGGCCGCACGGCGCTCGTTGAGCCGATACCGAGATGCTCTGACGCCTCGGGATTTATCCCGTTTCCGTTGAAATAGAACCGTGGGCGTCCCGTGGTGCCGTCGCTCAGGACGCCCGTAAACGGGCGTGACAGGCTTGCTTGATGATCCAAAGAACAAAAACGGGTGCAGGCATTGCCGACCCGTGCTCAAGCACGGGCCTAAGACCGCCTACGGCGGCCAAGGGCCGTGAACGGCCCTCCAATAAGGAGCCGCGCACGAATAAGTTGACCGATCAACCCGCGAACTTACTCGGTATCTTGGGCAATGGCGAGCTCCCGGGGAGGCCGGTCAAGCGCCGCCGAGGTAGACTACCTGACCGGTGATGAAGTCGCTTTCGGGTCGGAGGAAGAAATCGATGACGTTGGCGATGTCGCGGAGTTCTCCGAAGCGGCGAATCGCCTGGCGGCGGAGGAGGCGCTGGAGTTTCTCTTCGGGCACGTTGCGAATCAGGTCGGTGCGCACGGGCGTAGGGCCGAGGGCATTGACCGTAATGCCATCGCCGGCGAACTCGCGGGCCAAGACGGCAGTGAGCGTTTCCACGGCGGCCTTGGAGGCGGCGTAGACTGCCTCCCCTTCCAGGCGGTAGGGGACGGCGACGGTCGTGAAATTGACGATCCGGCCGAAGCGCGCGGTCTGCATCAACTTGGCCGCTTCGCGGCAGAAGAGAAACGTGCCTGCGACGTTGGTGCGGAGCACGCGGTCGACCGTATCCATCGGGGTCAAGAGGGCGTGATTCATCGACGCGACGCCGGCGTTGTTCACCAGGGCATCGAGGCGGCCGAACTGGGCGCGGATTTGGTTGAACATCGCGACGACGGTGCGCTCGTCGGCCACGTCGAGGCAGAAATGGTGATAGCCGTCGCCGAGCGGCTCCGTTTCGCGGCGGCTGCAGCCCACGACCTCCGCGCCTCGGCGCGATAGTATGCGGCCAGCTCGCGGCCGATTCCTTTGCGCGTTCCGGTAATGAGAATGACGCGGCGGTCAGCCATCGGCTTGGGCTCGGAGTTGTTCGACGACGAAATCGATCAGCCTTCCCACGGTCTGGAAGGGGCTGTGCTCCATGGAAATCGCCTTTTCCGAGGCGAGCGCGACCGCGGCGCCGAAGCGGTCGTTTACTGCTTGCTCCACGCCCACAATGAGGTGAACCAGGCCGAGGGAATCCACGACACCGTCGAGCCCGAACAACCGCGTGGCATCGGACTTTTCGATCGGCCGGTCGGGGAACTGCTCGTTCAATTCGTCGATCACCTCATAGACGAGCGTTCTGACCTGGTCCTTGTCAGCCTTCATGATCTTGCTCCTCCTGTCAAGGTTGAAATTCGCTGCTGAAGGCGGTGCGGCTTACGCATTCTGTTGCGGCGGGGCCGCGGAGGCAGAGTCGGCGGCGTGCTCCAGGCACAGGGAGCGCACCGTGTCGATCACGTGGTCCCGTTCGTCCTCGCGCATGCCGGGGAACAGGGGCAGGCTGATGAGCCGGGGCCAGACTTCGGAGGCCACGGGAAGGTGCTCCGGCCGCCAGCCAAAGCCTTCTTCATAGTACGGGTGGAGATGGAGGGGCCGCCAGTGGACCGAACACCCCACGCCCCGGCGGCGAAGGGCCTCGATCATGGCGTTCCGGTCGAGCCCGAGAGCTTCCAACCGGAGCCGGATGGGGAAGAGGTGCCAAGAATGGAGGCGGTTTTCGGAATCGGCGGGAAGCTCGACCGCGTCCAGGTCGGACAGAGCCTCGCGATATCGGCGGGCGAGCTGCTGGCGCTCGCAACGCATGGCCTCGGCGCGCTGGAGCTGATGGATGCCGATCGCCGCGGCGATGTCGGTGAGGTTGTACTTGTAGCCGGGGGCCACGATGCGATAATCCCAAGCGCCGTTTCCCGTATAGCGCTTCCAGGCGTCGTGTGAGAGCCCATGGAGCGACATCTGCCGCATGCGGCTGGCCAGACGATCGTCGTGCGTCACGGCCATGCCGCCTTCGCCGGTCGTGATGGTCTTGTTGGCGTAGAAGGAAAAACAGGTGACGGCCGCCGTGTCTTCTCCGCAGCGCCGCCAGGGCTGGCTGGAATCGCTGCGAAAGGCGGCGGGCAGGGCATGGGCGGCGTCCTCCACCACCCACAATCGATGCCGCGCCGCGAACTCTTGGACCTCCGCCATGTCGAGCATGGCACCGCCGACGTGGACGGGGATGATGCCCACCACGTTCAGCGCGCCGCTCACGGGCAATCGGCCGGCGCGGAGCTCGCTGAGCTTTCGTTCGGCGTCGGCAAGGTCCATGTTCAGCGTGTCGGGATCGCAATCCACGAGCACCGGGATCGCGCCTTGGTAGCGGACGATCTCGGCGGTGGCGGCAAAGGTCATCGTGGGAACGAGGACGGCATGGCCCGGACGGAGGCCGAGCGCCTCGACGGCGATGTGCAGCGCCGCGGTGCAGGAATTGACGGCCACCGCGTGCTTCGCCCCCACGGATTCGGCAAACTGGGCCTCGAACTGCTTGCAGCGCGGCCCGGTGGTCAGCCAACCCGTGCGGAGACAGGCGACTACCTCGCCGATCTCGGCCTCGGACAGGCTGGGGCGGAAGAACGGGACCTGCAGGGGACTATTCGCATTACCTTCCATCATCGTATCTCTGCTTCCCAAGGAGAGCCCGGCGGATCGTACTGCAATCTGCGGAGAGCTCGTGAACGATTTCCGCCTGCTCGATCTTGCCCGAAGGTGCCGATCGCGCAGCGCTTCTCTTGATGCCGTTGTTGATTGTGGACCAGTTCAAAGCCTTCTGTGCCAGGAAACCGGGCTTCCGTGGGTCGCCCTGGTTTCCCAAAAGGCTCGGACACGACGGGAGCAGGCACCCTCGCTCAAAGCAACTTCGAGGCGTCTGGCGCGAATCGCCGGGACCCAGTCCCCTTCTTGTCCGAGTTTGTAAGCAGCGCAGGACTCCATAAGCACAACTCAGTTCCGGGCGGCGCCGGCGCGAGGAATCGGGAGCCGATCGAGCGCCAAGGAGCCAACGGTCTGAACGATCAGGTACAGGTCGAACCACGGCGATGAGCGGCGGACGTACTCCTTGGCCAGCCGGATTTTTTCGGGAAGGATCCGCTCGACGTATTCCCGTTCCGGATCCTCGGCCTGGCCGAGGACGGCCGATTCGTCGCGGTACTTGATCGAGGCCAGATCGGTAATGCCCGGGCGCACGCGGAGGATTTCCGCATAGTCGTCGCGGAACAATTCCACGTACTTAGCGGCTTCCGGGCGCGGGCCGACAAGGCTCATGTCGCCGCGGAGCACGTTCCAGAGCTGCGGGAGTTCGTCGATTTTCGCCTTGCGGAGGATGCGTCCGATGCCGGTGATGCGCGGATCGTCGCCGACCGTGATCACACCACCGCGGCGTGGAGCGTCGGTGACCATGGTGCGGAACTTATAGATTACGAACGGCCGGAAACCGCGTCCTATGCGTTGTTGGCGGAAGAATACCGGCCCGGTCGAGGTGCATTTCACGATCACGGCCACGAGCGCGAGGAGCGGAGCCAGCACGGCCAGGCCGACGGCGGAGACAAGCATATCCAGAGCGCGCTTCATGGACCGTCCCTCCCTTCCGGTCCCGGGCCAGCCGCGGAATCGTGCGATTGCCTGGGGGACGAAGAATTCTCCTGGGCGGACGCCACCGTGTCATCCACGGGCAGAGGGTTATGGCCGAGATACGTCGCAAGCATTCCGGCGGCCTTCCGCAGCGCCGGACTGCCCGGCCGCAGACGGCGGCAGGCGCGGATGGCCCAGAGCGTGGCGGAATTGGCGAACGGCATCAGCAGGGGATGAAAGACGAATGCTCGGTGCACGGGCCAGCATTCGAAGCCGACTTTTCGCTTGAAGGCGTGCAAGCCCGTGGCTTTGCTGACTTCCTGGATCGAGCTGAGCCCGTAGTTGATGAGGCGGAACTTGCGCTGGGCGAGGAAGTAATCGAGGATGACGTGGACCAGTCCATTGACGGGGCAGCCCTTGAGGTGTTCATCGGCGGAGTAGGGGAAGATATCGACCCAGTCCTCGACGACGACCAGGGTTGCGAAACCCGCCAGGGAGTCGCCGCTCCATGCGCCGAGGACGTGATGCGCGGGATTGTCGGCGAAGTGGGCGTAGTTCTTGTCGAAGACCTCGGGTAGGCCGTCGGAGAGGCCGATACGCCGCCGCGTGTCGCAGAACGCCCGGGACCCTTTTTCGAGGAACGTTTTGTGATCGACGAACGAGAACCGGAAGGTTCGCAGGGCACGGCGAATGTCGCGGCGGGCCGGCGAGGTGAGATTTTCGAGATGGTAGTCTCGGTTCTCACAGACGTAGAGCCAGGCGTTGTTGACGTGATCGGCGTCGGGTTTGCACACGTAGGTGGCCAAGGGGGAGCCGGCCGCCTTCAGGAGGCGCCGCACGTCTTCCAGGCGGGGAGTTTCGAGATGGAACTCGGGGCGCCGCGTAAGGGCTGCGCATTTCCATTCCCTGCCAGAAGGTGCCGCCACCGCCGGGAATGAGCTTTTCACCTTGCTGCACGAGGACCGCAAGATACTCGTCGAGCGTGACGGAGCGAATCTCATCCATAGACGTGCTCACCGTTATCTCCTCTCCTTGCGTTGGAAACAGTCCATCGCAAGATCATGATTCATCCGTGGGATGCGGCTTCCGAGCGTTGGCGGGATCGCTTACCAGGGAGAGCGCGTACCGAGTCATCCAGCGCCCGCCGGCGCGTTCGAAGGTGTGTGTTGCTTCGAACCCGAATCGACGGTAGAAGCCGTGAACGGCTTCGTTGTTGTCTCTTGCCGCTTCCAGGTAGATGCCGGGGGCTCCCAGGGCGCGTGCCTGGTCTGCGAAGGCACGGAGGAGCTGTTTGCCGATTCCCCGTCCACCGCACTCGGGGACGACGGCGATCGGCGACAACATGCACCATCCGCGGCCCGGCGACGCCGGCGTCGCTTGCGGGCGCCTTCGACGGAGGTAGGCTGCGGCGAAGCGGGGTATGAGCCAGGGGCGCCGGAGGATCGCGCGCGCGATGGCGAAGCGAATCTTCCAGGACCAACGAGCCATGGCGTACGCCGCGGGAGAATTGTTGATGTAGCCGGCCACGAACCCCACGATCCGGCCCTCTTGTTCCGCGACCCAAAGGATCGCTCCCTCGACTCCGAAGAGCCTGCTGTAGTCGACGCGGAGGAAAGAGGATCCGAGTGACGCCTTGAGGAGACCAGTAAATGCGGCGACATGGACGGCGGCGATTCCGTCCAAATCGGCCTCGCGGGCCGGCCGGACGTCGGTCGGTGCGGCGCTTTGAGGCGGCAGGAGCTGGTTCGCGGAAGTTGCGGGGGTCTCCCTCGTGGCGGGGTACTTCATGAAGCAGCGATTCCTTCCGTCGGACATGATATGTTCCCGAATCCGCACTGCTCCCATGAGTCGGTGGCAGGCCTCGATGTCCGGGTTCATCTTGTCGACTTCCAGACCGATATCCTTGGCGCCAGAGTGCGCATCATCGACAGCCATTTCTCGAGCAACACCAACGCGAGTGAACCGTAGCGCGCATCGGGGACGACGGCCCAGTAGGCGAGGCGGGCATCGGTATTGACCAGGTATTGATCGAGATCCGTCCCCGAACTCACGGAACGATACCTGGAAACAATCGGCCCGAACAGAGAGGGATGCAGCGCGATGGTCAGCAGAGAGGCGACGGCGAGTCGCCAGCGGTATGTCCGGATGATCCGGTTGCTCTCGTTTGTGTTGAGGGTGCCGCTGACGAAGCCGACGATATGCTCAGCGTCCTCGTCGTCGACCGCACAGAGCACGACGTGGTACTTGTCGCGCAGGAGGACCCAGTAGTACTGCTCCATGAAGCGAAGCCCGAGGCGGTGCATGAACCCTTCGGGCTGTGTCCTGGAGCACGTCAAGTGGAGGTGCGCAAGCTTCTTGTAGTCAACCTGTTCTCCCAGGCGAAACTTCATTCACGCTCCTTCCGTTCCCTACGACCGAGTGAAGGCTGTCGCGGCACGTGCCGCGCGATCGCCTGAGGGCAGATGGTTCCGCCGCGAGCATACCTCTTTGGGACACAGCAAATTGTTGTGGAGGCCCACACGGCACTCGTGTGGCCTGAAGACGTACGCGCGCTTCGTGAGGAAGCGCTCGGCCTGCTCCTGCGAGCAGGCGCGGTGAATCCTCGCGCCGTGCTTGTCGTCGCTTCGAACTGCCAGCCGATAGGGCACCATTACTGCTTCTTGCTTTGTCGAGCCAGTTTCAGGAAGCTCCGAGGGAGCCACAGAGTGCTTCTGCGTCTTTTGCTCTCGATGACTCGCTGGAGTAGGGTCTCGATTCTGGACACGCAGACCGTTCGGGAGAGTTGCGACTCGGCATAGACGCGTCCGGCACAGCCTGCCTGTTGGGCGAGGTGCGGATTCTCTTTAAAACGCAGGACTGCCGCGGCCAAAGCATCGGCATCGCCGGCGGGGACGACCTCGCCGGTGCCAGTCTCACGGATCAGTTGCGGTGCATCTCCGTCGGGAAGGCTCGCGAGGATGGGACGACCCGCAGCCATAATGGTAGCGATTTTTGAGGGGACCGTCGGAGTGGCGACTTCGGGGCGGAGAGTGACCAGGCAAGCGTCGGACGCGGCGAGCACCTGGGGATACACCTTCTTCGGCTGCATGGGGAGAAAGCGGATGTTCGGCAGGCCAGCGGCTTGGCGCTCGAGTCGGTCGCGTTCTACACCGCCGCCCACCATCAGGAACACGAGCTCGGGCACTTTTGCCAAGCGTCGGGCAGCCTCGACGACGACATCGAGCCCTTGGGACCAGCCCATGGTGCCGGCAAAGAGGACGACGAACTGGCTACCGATCCCGTTTTCTTGGCGAAAGGCATTGAGCCGTTCGCCGGGGTGAATCAACTCCGTGTCGACCCAATTGAAGACGGTGTGGACTCGGTCGCGGGGAGCGCCGCGGGCGACGACGCGATCGCCGTTTCCGTCGGACATGACGGTGATGCAGTCCGCCCATCGATAAACGCAGCGCTCCATTGCCTGGAAGAGGCGGATGATCGTCGTGTTGCGGAGCAGGCCCAAGTCGATCGCGTTCTGAGGGAACAAGTCTTGCACGTTGACCAGGCAGGGCACGCGAAAGCGGCTGGCAACGGCACGGGCGACAATCCCCATGGGAAGGGGGGGGGTGAAGCTGTAGACCACGTCGGGCCGCTCCAAGGGGAGCGATCGAACCGCCAAGAGGAGCGGGGAGAGGAGGTGGAACAATCCGCGGTCGATGGTGCCTTTGCCGTAGGGAATTGGCGCACGCATGCGGAGCACCGTCATTCCACCGGTCTTCTCACGAACGAGGGTCTTGTCGCGGTAGCATTCTGGAAGCACCGGGACGTTATATCGTGGGAAGCCGGTTACGACGGTGACCTCATGCCCTTTGTGGACGAGGGACTCGCCCAATTCGTAGGGCAGGTGAGGTCCCGAACCGATTTCGGGCGGGAAGTAA
Source organism: Pirellulales bacterium (assembly GCA_963736495.1). Lineage (GTDB taxonomy): Bacteria > Planctomycetota > Planctomycetia > Pirellulales > Thermoguttaceae > CAVTPL01. The sequence goes on from CAVTPL010000007.1 coordinate 1,801,507, forward strand.
CAGGATATGAGGAGGACCTTCATCTTCGTACGCGTCGTCCTACGATGCCTCCCTTGGGTTCACCCCTTGTGCCAGACGAATTGATGCACGTAGTCCGTGTAGCTCAGGATGATCCGCACGACTTTTTCGGAGACGTTGGCACGTCGTAGTCGTGGACGATCCGCAGCCCTCGCTGGGGGCCGCGCGGCTGCGTTTCGAGGATCGCCAGCGCCTCCCGAATGCGGTCCCCATCCAGGCCCGTCATCATCACGGCGGCCTCTTCCATGCCCTCCGGCCGCTCGTGGGCGTTGCGGATGTTGAGCGCCGGGAAGTTCAGGATCGAGGATTCCTCGGTGATCGTGCCGCTGTCGCTGAGCGTCGCCCGGGCGTGCATCTGCAGATGGACGTAGTCGCAAAGCCCCAGCGGCTTGAGCAGCCGCACCGCGCGGATGCAGCTCGCACGCCTTCGGCTTCCATCTTCTTGCGCGTGCGCGGATGCGTGGAGACGATCACCGGCAGGCCGTAGTCTCGGCCAGCCCGTCGAGCACGCGGCAGAGCTTGGCGAACTGCTCGGGAAAGTCGATGTTCTCCTCGCGGTGCGAGCTGACGACGAAGTACTTCCCGCTCCTCCAGCCCCAGCCGCGTGCAGCACGTCGCTGCGCTCGATCTTCGGCAGGTAGTGGTGCAGCACCTCGTACATCGGGCTGCCGGTCTTGATGACGCGGTCCGGCGGCAAGCCCCTCGCGGAGCAGGTACTCGCGCGAGATGTCGCTGTAGGGCAGATTGATGTCGGCGATGTGGTCGACGATCTTGCGGTTGATCTCCTCGGGCACGCGCTGGTCGAAGCAGCGGTTGCCCGCCTCCATGTGGAACACGGGAATCTTCTGCCGCTTGGCCGGGATGGCGGCCAGGCAGGAGTTCGTGTCGCCGAGGATCAGCACGGCGTCGGGCCGGATCTCGCCGCAGCAGGGCGTCGACCTTGGCGATGACCAGGCCGATCGTCTCGGCCGCCGTGGCGCCCGGCCGCGCCGAGGAAGTGGTCCGGCTTGCGGATCTCCAGGTCGTCGAAGAAGATCTGGTTCAGCTCGTAGTCGTAGTTCTGGCCGGTGTGGATGATGACGTGCTCGACGTAGCGGTCGAGCGCGGCCATGACGCGCGACAGGCGAATGATTTCGGGCCGGGTGCCGACGATGGTGGCGACTTTCATGCGCGCTCAGGAGCGTCGCTGGCCGCGGTCAGTCGACCGGGGCAGGAAGTACGTGTCGGGCCGGTCGGGATCGAAGACTTCGCTGGCCCAGAACAGCGTGATCATCTCCGTCGCGCCGACGTTCGTGATCGAATGCGTGTAGCCGGGCGGAATGTCCACGACGCGGTAGTCCTCGCCGCGCACGCGGTACTCGAGGATCTCCGTCGCCCTCGATGTGCCGGAAGCGAATCAGTCCCTCGCCGGCGAGCACCAGGAACTTCTCGGTCTTGACGTGGTGGTAGTGGTTGCCGCGGGTGACGCCCGGCCGGGTGCGCGAGACGAAGATCTGCCCGAACCAGCGGCGACTTGATGAACTCGGCCAGGTTGCCGCGGTCGTCGCGTCTTGATGTCCAGCCCGTACTCCCACCGCGCCGGCTCGACGTAGGACAGGTAGGTCGCGTAGAGCTGCTGGTTGAAGCGGACGGAGAAGTCGGGCACGCGCAGCGACTGCTGCATCTCGCGGAAGAACTGAATCCGGCCCGCCAGGTCGCCCAGCGTCAGCGTGTACGACGGGATCGGATCGGGCGTCGACGAGCACGCCGTTGCGCCGCGGCGGCTCGTCCATCTCCGCCAGCAAGCGCCGCGACCACGTCGTCGACGTGGACCAGTTCCAGCGTCCGGCTCGGGATCGGAGACCTGGATCGGCAGGTCGTGGGCGATGTTGTGGCAGAACGTGGCGACCACCGAGTTGTAGTTCGGCCGGCACCACTTGCCGAAGACGTTCTTGAGCCGGAAGATCGGCGACCGGCGCGCCGGTTTCGCGCGGCGAATTGCCGCGAGGACCTCCTCGGCGTGCCGCTTGCTGACGCCGTAGGGATTGTCGAGCTCCGCCTGGATCGAGGAGCTGACGATCACCTGCGGCTGCGCGGCCGAGCTCGCGGAGGATGCGGCAGAGCGTGCCGGTGAAGCCGGCGTTGCCCGCCTCGAACTCGTCCGACGTTCTGCGGCCGATTCACGCCGGCCAGGTGGAAGACGACATCGGCCTGGCCGGCCCAGCCGCGAAGCTCCGCCTCGGTGTTGTCCGAGGTCGTAGGCCAGCAGCCGCACGTCGCTCGCGCACGCGCAGGTGGGCCGCCAGGTTGCGGCCGATGAACCCCTTGGCGCCGGTGATGAGTATGGTTTTCATGTCGAGCAGCGGCTCCGGACGTCGATCGAGTCAGCGGCGGGCCGTTCAGCCAATCGCCGGCTTGCCGGCGGCCGTCAGCGTGCGATTCGCTCGGCCAGTCTCTTCCTGGATGTAGGGCAAGCTTCAGGAGCAGCTCGACCATCTCGTCGACGTCCGAGCCGCTGCGACGTTGTGCGAGTGGTAGTCCTGCGACCTCGGCCAGGCTGGCTCTCGCCTTCGGAGAAGTACTTGGCGTAGTTCAGATCGCGGACGTCGGCCGGCACGCGGAAGTAGCCGCCCAGGTCGATCGGCGCGGACCATTTCCTCGCGGGTCAGCAGGGTTTCGTAGAGCTTCTCGCCGTGGCGCGTGCCGATGACGCGGACGGGATTGTCGGCCTGGAACACGCGCTTGACGGCCTCGGCCAGCGTGCCGATCGTCGCCGCCGGGGCCTTCTGCGACGAACAGGTCGCCGGGCGCAGCCGTTCTGAAAGGCATAGAGCACCAGGTCCACGGCGTCGTCCAGCGACATCATGAAGCGGGTCATGCTGCGGATCGGTCACGGTCAGCGGCTGGCCCTGGCGAATCTGCTCGACGAACAGCGGAATCACCGAGCCGCGCGAGGCCATCACGTTGCCGTAGCGCGTCACGCAGAGCGTGCAGCCCTTGTCGGCGGCCACGCGCGAGCGGGCGATCGCGACCTTCTCCATCAGCCCCTTCGACATGCCCATGGCGTTGACCGGATAGGCCGCCTTGTCGGTGCTCAGCACGACGACGTTCTTGCACGCCCGCGTGGATCGCGGCGGTCAGCATGTTGTCGGCGCCGAGCACGTTGGTGCGCACGGCCTCCATCGGATAGAACTCGCAGGAGGGGACCTGCTTCAGCGCGGCGGCGTGGAAGACGTAGTCGACGCCCTCCATCGCGTCGCGCAGCCCGTCCGGGTTCGCGCACGTCGCCGATGTAGAACTTCAGCTTATCGCTGCGGTACTGGTGCCGCATGTCGTCCTGCTTCTTCTCATCGCGGCTGAAGATGCGGATTTCGGCGATCTCCGTCTCGAGAAACCGCCGCAGCACGGCGTTGCCGAACGAGCCGGTGCCGCCGGTAATCAACAGGGTCTTGCCGGTGAACATGCGAACCTCCTATCTCGCGAGCGGATTGCTCTTCTTGGGCATCACGCGCAGGTTGCAGCCTCGTACCAGAGGCTGAGCAGCCGGTCAAAAACGACTTCGAGGCTATATGCATGGCGGGCGCGCTGGCGAGCCGCGCTGCCTAGTTGCCGGCGGAGCGGTTCGTCGGCGAGAATCCTCGTGAGGGCCTCTTTGAGCGCATCGACTCGCCGGGGGGGGATGAGGATACCACACTCATCACCGAGCATCTCGGGAATCGCGCCTACGGCGGAGGCGACCGCTGGTTTGCCCAGCGCCATGGCTTCAACCAAGGCATTGGGAAACCCCTCGGTGTAGCTAGGGAAGACGAACACATCGGCCGTGGCCATGCGCTGCATTGCCTCGGCATGCGGACATTCCCCGATGAATTCGAGGTTTTCGGGCCGCCATTCGGTGACGAGGCGGTCTCGGTAGGATTCTTCGACCGGTCCCACAATGTGGAGTTGCCAGCGCGGGGGGCGAAGCTCGGCCCACGCTTGGACGAGTTCATTGATACCCTTGGTGGGAATAACCCAACCGAGAAAGATGGCCGTTCGAGGATGGGTGGAGTCGCCATTCGAGACGGGCGCCGGCAGGCGCGACAGATCGACACAGTTGGCCAACAGAACCAGGCGGACGTTCGGAAGGTGCCGGCGAATCGTGGCTTCGGTCGCTTGATCGATGGCAAGAACGGTGTGTGCCCAGCGCATTGCGCGCGCCAGCCGCTGCCACTCGGGAGTCTGCTTTCGGGCTAATTCTGGGACCCGGCCGAAATGAAGGTGGTAGAGCACTGGTATTCGGAAAAGCCTGGCAATCATCTCGACTGCCAGATCTCGATAGACCGCTAACCGTCCGGATGTGGTCAAGTGGATTACGCGGCAACCTCGGAGCAAATGCCACACGACCAACCCCACGTGCCAGCCGATACTGAGCCCGCCGAAGACGACGCGTTTCCAGAGACCGAGGTCCGTGGCTGCGCGATAGTGTGGTGATGTGTCAACAATTCTGAGCTGTACCTCGTTTGACTGTGCGGCATGCCGAGAGATCATTTGCGTCCAGTGGGCGATCCCACCGTAGGGAGGCGGAAACGGCGCCACCAAGCAGACCTTCAGGGGTCGTGAGGGAGGGTGATTCATCGACGGGCCTCATCGGCACTCCGCGCTATGGATGCTCGGCAAGCCTCCAGCGCTTCGCGGGAGAAGCGTTGGTCGGCGGGGTACAATTGTGCTTCGTGCTCAAGAATCGTGGCAACATCCCAACGGAAACGGAGGACCCTCGCGGGGTTTCCAACGGCGATGGCATAGGGGGGTACGGATTTCGTGACGACGGCACCCGCTCCGACGATCGCACCCCGTCCGATGGTAACCCCGTGGAGAATGACGGCACGCGCGCGACCCACACGTCGTCGTCGATCACAACTTCACGGTCGTCTTCGGGGCGTTTCTCGCGGTCGGTTACGTCGTTCATGAACCGGCCGACATGACGGGTCGTATGGTTCCCCCCCATGATGACCACCTCCGGTCCGAACATCACGTGGTTTCCGATGCGGATATGCGACCGCGAGGCGATGAGGACTGGCCGGTAGCCCAAGCTCACGCGGTTTCCCACAGAAATGGTGCTGAAAGAATAGGCTCCGAAGGGGTCAAACGTGAAATGGCAGCCGTGCGCGGCAAACAAGGGGCGATAGAGCATCATTAGGACGCGACGAAACACCTTGCCCACGAATAACAGGATTCGCGAGATTCCCATACTTACCCTCCGCCGAAGATACAATTGGTCAGCGCAAGCGGCAGCGATTCCTGGTCGCTTTTTCTAGTAAATCAAGGTAGAGACCAAACACGGTCTCCTCATCGAATAATACATCGGCCTTTCTTCGACTGCATTTCCCCATTACGACCAACGACTCGTCCGACACTTCCATGGTCTTCCGCAATGCAACGGTAATTGAGTCGGGATTGCCCGGGTCGCAGAGATAACCGTTTTGTTCCTCCGCTACCAGTGCCTCAGCGTCGGATACGCGACTCATGACAATCGGCTTGCCACAGCACATTCCTTCGCAAATGATATTTGGCAACCCCTCGACGTAACTAAACAGCCCCACTACATCAGCGGCCCTGATCTTTTCGCCGATGTCAGCGGTCGGGGGATGCAGGGTGATTACTTCGCCAAGGCACTCTTCCCGAATACGACTCGCCAGACCATCATAGTAGGAACGGTTAGCGTCGCCATTTCCGTACCAGTCGATCCGAAACCGAGCACGTTCTGTTGGGCACAACGGCCCAATGGCGTCCAACAAGCCGTGCGCGTTCTTGCACGGTATATAGCTCGCTGCCACAAGCATTCGCGTCGTGTGGTCTCGTCGCGGCACGTAGTCTGTGGAAGGAAAAAAACGACTCTGATCCACCGTATTGTAAATCGTGCACACTTTTCCACGTAGCGATGGAACAATCTCCTCGATCAGTTTAGATGTTGTGTTCGCATTCGTGGTCACATATTCTGCCAACCGGTGCAGTTGGCGCAATGCGCGACCCAACACCGACTGCATCGCGCGGCAGTTCGCGGCTCCGTTCACTCACGACCAGTCCCCAGGAGCGGCGAGGAATCGCTGCAAGTTCAGCAAGAAGGCAAGGCGTTTCGAGAAACGCAAGAACAACATCTTGGTTTCCCTTTCGGAGGAATCGGCGTGTTCTCCAGATCCGCCGTAGGGGCCGGGGTTCGTTCAGGCAGTGAACGGCGATCTTGTCCTGCTCCAATGCCGCGCGATAGAAGTCGTAGGAGTAGTACGTCAGAAACTCAACATGATGCCCACGCTGATGAAAGCCACGCGCGAGTGTCACGAGTTGCCGTTGGGCTCCACCCGAACCGAGGCAGTCAGTGAAACAGAGAATATTCATGTTGGCTACTGCTCCAAGCGATCCACACCCTGCTCTACCGCACCTCGGAAGGGTTACGCTCGGCTGGAACACTCTCTTCTCGCAAGTCGCCGCCCCAGCCGAAATGTCGGAGGAGGAAGTCACGTTTTTCGTCACGCGGGCGCGACCGAATGAACAGCGGGCCCTTACGCTGAATGCTCTCCCAGTACTCTTCAACGGTCTTGATGCAGCGTGCGGGGACACCAGCCACAACGTGACCAGACGGTACGTCTCGCGTAACCACGGCTCCCGCGGCAATCACACAATTGTCGCCGATCGTCACTCCGGGAAGGATAATCGCACTGTTGCCAATGAATACATTGTTTCCAATAGTAATCGGGGCAATGAGATCGATGTCCGGATGCTTCTCGCGGAATACCCACACGCCTCCATCATGCGTCAAACAAATGACGCGTTGGGCGATGGTAACATGATTCCCCACGCGGATAAGCTCCGTCTCCGAGCCGAACCAGTTCATCGTCTCGATACGGCAATCAGTCCCAATCTGAACACCCATCAATCGTGCATACCCCACCGTATCGTAATGGAGATAGCAGCGTAGTATGCGCAACCAACGCCAGAATCGCTTGAACATGTGTCTCTTGTCTCCGTCTACTGAATAGGTCAGAGTGTCGAGTGTTCGCCTGTTTTCGAGACCGAGGTCCGCTCGATATAGTCTCGCAATGTCGCGACGTAATTGCGGTAGTCGAAACATTGCTGAGCTCGAGCCCTTGCTGCTCGACGCATCTCTTGATAACGTTCTGGGGGCAACGAAAAGCGCACGGCGTATTCCCGTCACAAGAGCGGCCGGGGATTCATCAGTGAGGAGAAACCCCTCGTGACCGTCACGCACATATTCGCCTATGTTGCTGGTCGGATTCGTCAGGACCGGCGTTCCTAATGCGAGACTCTCGACGACTTTTGTGGGAAAACCGGCATGCGCGTAGGTCTTGTCGGGACGCAGCAAGACGGAAAAGTCGGCTCGTCCTGCCACCGCCAGGGCCTCACCGTGCGGCATGCGGCCGTAACAGACGATCGCCCCGGAATACCGTTCAAGCACTTCTCTCCGTTCCCCGAGACAATCGGCCACACCTAATCGTGTGGGGCCGACCACATGATACTCGATACGCCGGGCATCGTTTCCAAGGAGCGGAAGTGCGCAAAGGGCGTTGCCCAACAGATCCTTCGCGCCGGGGTTCCCAACGTAGGCAATGCGCAACCTCTCGCTTTCGCCGCGCTCGGTTCGGACGCCTTGCCATTTCGACGCCTCAGTATCGACGAGGGGAGGTACACGGACTGTCTCACAACCCCGACATCGGTAGTACCGTTCCAGGTAATGGCTGATCGTCACGATGCGACGGATTCTGGGTAGTAGCCAAGTCATTCGTTTTTGGAATTCCAGAACTCGAAGGCTCCCAAGAAAACCCCCTCGCAATTGAGAGTCGTCGTACCATTCAGTACAGTCCACATGGAAAGCGATTCGGCGGGCGCGGCAAAATCGCCAAAGCCTCCACAGGGCCAGCGAAAACCCTGCCCAACAGGGATTATAGGCAATAACCGCTTGCGTGCAGCGGAGATCGAGCGCACGCAGTCGCCGCAACGTCGTTTCCCCGGAAATGCGGTGCAACACTGGCCGCGCACAAAACCGCGGCCCCGCCACGGTCGATTCGGGATAGTAGCGAAATCCCTGATACGAAAATGCCCCGTCGTCTTTGCGGTCCTCCGGCCGTCCCTGGGCCTCCGAGCCCGCATACACCACCGAATATCCGGCGTCGCGCAGCGCGTTTCCCATGCCAAGGACGCGCAGTGCCGAGGCACTCCCCTCGGGAAAAGTGAAGCCGCCAACATAGATGATTTCAGGAGTGAGGCAGTTCTCGTACATATTCACGCGTCAAACAAAGTGGTTGTCGTCACAGCTTCCCGGACGTTGCCGTTGCTACGCACTCCTTTTCGCTCGGGCTTGGCCTCGTAAGACTCGGCGATGGAACATGCGATCGAGCATCCACCACACCACGAGGACTAGGAGACCGGTGAAGACGGCAGCAGCGACCACGAGAACGCGGGGCGAGTCAGGGAAAGAATCCCCTAGCACAGATGGCTTGTCGAGTTCGGGGAGAGTCATGACGAGTTGATGCGATCCCGAGAGGGACTGGTCGCAGGGGAATCCCATGCGAGCTGCTTGATCCGCAATGTCACGCAGGGGAAAGGCAACCGCTTGGGCCGGCGAGGGCGCGGCGATAGATGTCGAGGATATCGTCCAAGCGATCTTCCATCCTCACGCCACCGAGGGCTTCGACATATCGGCGACGACAGGCCAGCACGGAACGGACGGCCGACTCGAATGCGGACGCGTTGCGCGAAGGGAAAACGACGGATCCTTGCGGCCGCACGGAAGCGTCGCTGGCGACGACCGGCACGCGGAGATCGAGGGCTTCGCGGACCGCCACGGCGTCGCCGTCGGTCGTGGTGGGGCGCAGATAGACGTCGCTCGCCTGCCAGAGCGGAAACGCATCGTCCATGGGTGCGGTGGCGATGCTTACGTTTTCGTCGATGCCGAATTGCTTCATGCGCTCGTGGAGTTGGGAAAGGTACGCGTCGTCGCCCACTTCCGGCAGGAGCACGGCGAGTCCGATTCGGGGGAAGTCGGTCTTAAGTCGCCGCACCAGTTCTAGTCCCAGGTCGACGCCGTAGAGGTCATCTCCTCGCTCGTCGAAGCGCAGACGGCAAGCGTACATGGAGAGAACCGGAGTGTGCGAGCCGAGGAAACTGCGAAGGGTCGGGGGGACGAGACTCGTCGGATCGCTAATCGGCGGGGGAGGGAGGTAGGCCGGGATCACGGTGATGCGATGTGAGGAGGCCCCCAGATACTCTAATTGCCCTTGGATTCTGGGACTGACAGCGATCCAATGGACGCGCGGACTGTGGAGGAGGCGCCGTGCGCTCCACTTGGCCAAGCGAGTACTGAGGTTGTACTTATCAATAGTCATCTGGTCGTGGATGGTCATGACCACGGGAAGCCGCCGCGTCACTAGGCCCAGCAAGGCAGGCGCCCAGTACCAACCCATGTGGCAGTGCAGGACCTGGGATCGGCACCAGAGGCCGTGTTCCACGAGCCAGGTCTGCCACACGGCGCGGCGCACGGGGCGTTGGGGGATGAATCGGCCAGTGCCGTTCCCTTCGACACCGGGTTGGCAGTAGACGGTCGAGGCGATTCCCAAGGCATCCAAGCGTTGATGGAGGCGGCGCACGTGCACGGCAACTCCGCCGTAAGGCGGAGGCCAGATGCCCAACTGGGCCACGGAGGTAAGTCGGTTCAGTTCTATCATGGGGACGCGGAGAATCCAGCTTGCTCGTTAAGCGATCGGCGCCCTTGGGCCGGGCGAGGGGATGCGGGCGGCGAGCCGAGGCCGTGCCGTTTCGGCGGTCCGACCCGGCAGGGCGGCACCCAAGGCAATCCAGGGAATGATGTAATTGGTCGGCTCCAGCGACAGAGAGCTGAGGCCCAACATCAGCACAATCCCCAATTGTGCCAGTGCCCACGTCTCAGTTCCGCGGAGACTCCGCCAGAGGGCGAAGCCGAACACTGTGGCGAGCGACAGAAGGCCGAAGAATCCGTAATCCAGCACGACGGCGAGGTAGGAATTGTGCGTCGACGCACCGCGGAGGCCCTCGAAAGCGCTGCCCGTACCGCCTCCCAAGAGCATTGCGACTCCCTCGGAACGGCCCAACAGGGTGAGTCCTTCCGCCCAGAGCACGAGGCGACCGCTGAGAGTATCCATGTCGCGCTCTGCGAATCGCGCCAGGAGCTCATCGAACATGGGGAGGGAGGGAACGACGAAAATACAGGCGGCGGCGAGTGCTCCGATGACGATCCAATGAGGTGGGCGGTGGTATTTTCGGAGGAATACTGCGGCACAGGCTCCGGCCACGGCAATCGACATTCCGCGGGAGGCGAGTTGCAGAATGGCCAAGCTGTTGATCGCGAGGAGGCCGGCGGCAAGAATGCTGGGGCCGAGGCAGCGTAGCGACGCATTGCGCACGAGGAATCCGAACAACACGACGATGCCGATGCCGATGAAGCAGGAGAGATAATTGACGTCGAGCGTGGCTTCCGGCCCGGCCGCGATGAGCGCGGCGCGGCCACCGAGGCCAATTGCCCAGACTGCCAACGACGTGCTGGCGGCCACGAGGGACCACATCACCACGCTGAGGTCACGCTGGGAGCGCACTTGCAATGCAGTCAGCAATCCGAAACAGTAGGCAGGCCATCGCACGAACATCAGCGAAGAATCCTGGGCGATCGCAACATCAACCAAGAACACGCCGGCGAGAAACAGAAGATAGACGGGCACGAGCAGACGAGGAAGCCCGAGTTCGCGGGGTTTATCGGAGGCGAAGGCACTAGATACTCGCATGGTCACCGTGGCGAGCATGAGGAGCAGGAAAACCACCGAGGGCTGCGGAACGGGTGAATTGTTCTTGGTGATCAGTGCGGGAACGACGGAAAGCAGCAAGAGGGTGGTGATCGTGGTCGGGGGATAGGCCAACCCAGCCACGACTGCAAGTACCAATGCCGCAAAGCGTCCTGCGATATTGAGCATGGAGAGATAGGCCGTCGCTGCAAGAACGGCGGCTACCAGCAGACCGACAAAGGTCCAGCGGATCGATGCGAAGAGCGAAATCGCTTCGGTCTGGATTGCTGAAGAGCGGCCGATCGGCAAGCCGTGTTTACTCGATGCAGGCATGGTCATCGCGTACGACTCACGGGAGGATAGTCGGGGAAGGTGCCAGGAGCTGCTGGTTGGCGAAATGGGATCGGAGCGCACGGTGCGTCGTTGCGAGCATGAGCAGCAGATTCAATCCGGCCGCAACGGCTTGGGCCCAGGCGGCTCCGATGATGCCATGGCGAACGATGAGAACGTAGGCCAGTGCGAGGCCCAAGGGGGTGGTGATGGCCACGACGAGGAAGTTGTATTTCACCTGGCCGATGGCCAGCACTGCGGGTCCCATGACGCTATAGGCGGCGTTCAAGACGTATTTGAGCATAAGGATGGCGAGGAACACGATCATAGGGCGGAACGCATCGCCGTAGAAGAAACGGACGAGGAACCATGCACTGATGAGGCAAGCGGTAGCGACGGCGACAGACAGGGCGACCAAGCGGAACTGGTTCCGCCAAAGCTGAGCGCGGAACCAAGTTTCCCGGTGCGCGTTCTGGGCGAAGTAGGGAGTGACAATCGACTGGACCGTAACGACGACTTGGCTTGCGGCCAGGAGGAAGAGCGTGGCCAGTGAATAGTAGCCGATCGTTTCCCGGTCATCCACCAGATGATCCAGGAGGACAATGTCGCCGAAGTTTCCCAGCATGTACATGCCGTTGGCAAGCATGCTAAAGACGGCCATTTCCGTGAAGCGAGGGGGCGTGGCGACGCGCGGAGCGTGGAGAAACTGGCTGCCCACCTGGGCCACCAGGGGCACGAGTCCGATGAACGACGCGACGACCGAGGAAAGCACGAGCCCTGGGAATCCCCAGAGGAAGGTCGCCGCGATGACCACAACGAACGACTGGAGGCGGATAATTGCCTGGGAGCGACCCATCTCGCGGACACGTTTCCTGGCTTGGAGATAGGTAATAAAGAGGGCTGAAAGGACGTTGAACGGAATCGAGATTGCATAGATAGACAGCCAGACGCGAAGTTCCGCGGCGGCGACGATGAGGCCGCCGAGCGCGAGGACGGTAAGGATGAGCGTTACGGTACCCGAGGTGAGGAGGGAACGTCGTAGCGCCAGCCGGAGCAGTCCTTGAAGCTCCTCTTCGCGCGGTCTTCCGCACAGTACTTCAGCAGCGACGTGCTGAGGCCGAAACCCGCGAGCACGGCGAACAAGCCCGTGTAGGTCTGAAGGATGCGGAGCTGGCCGATCTCCACCGCGGTGAGCAGCTTGGGGAAGATGAGCACAGTCCCGAATCCGAGGAACTGCGCGAGGAAGTTCACCGACAGGAGGTGGAAGAATCCCTTGCTGTACAGCCACTTCAGCATGAAGGCTTGACCTGGCAGGAATACACAGCGGCAGGCGATGGAACATGGGCAGGGCGTCGAGGCAAGGAGGCCGCCTCGCACGCCGACCGCTCTCCCGTCCCTCGGACGTGGAAGACACGTCACATCGAGGGAGTTTCCAACCCGTTAATGTAGCAATACAGGTAGGCGGCGAATTGCTTGATGCGGACCTCGGCCTGCATCGACTCCGCGGTGGTCTGGAGCATGACCTTGGTCAGGGCGGGCCATTTCTTTTCTCCCCAGCAGAGCTGCTGCCGCGCGAGTCGGAAAGCGACATTACTGAAGAACGTCCGCTCCCCCAACTGGTACCAATGGAGCACCTTGATCACGTGCCCCTGCCGCTCGAAGGTAAACAGCCGGGCATTGAACTCTACTCCTTCGGCAACCGGAATCTTCAGGTCTTCGCTGCGATCGATCCGCCATCCGTTGAGTGTATAGCACTGTTCGGGCAGGTGCATGACCATGTAGTCGTCGGTCCAGACGGCATGGAGCATGACCGGCTCGGCGTTGGCCTTCTTGTATTCCCGGTCGACGAGGGCCAGGGCGTGGAGGCGGCCGACGAGTTCCTCGCTCGTCTCGTACGGCGATCCTTTCCATTCGCCGATCTGCACCGGCAGCTCGGCGAGGTCGCGCTTCAGCGGCTCGATCTCGTCGCACATGTAGCCCCGCTTGACCCAGGCCACGGCCACCCACGTGACTACCACCACGACAATCGCCAAGACAATACGGAGGAACTTGCTCATCGCATGCACTTTCTCGATCACGGCACGGCCCGGCCTACTCGGTGGGCAAGTCGAACGGACCGGGCGACTCTTCGCGGACGAACATCCGTTCCAGTACCCCCAGCTCGAGCATCAACAGAATCACGGCGAAGGGCATCATGAAGAAACCGGCGAGTTCGTGAAAGACCTTGTCGCCGATCTCCTTGCTCGCGTACTCATAAAGGATGGCGGTGACGGTGATCCGCGCGACGTTGGCAACGACCGCAATTGGAATCGCCGTCAGCACAATGAGGATCTTCTCGGCAAGGCTGCTCTTCATGACGAACGCCGCACCCACGCAAACGGCAAAGAAGAGCATCATCATGCGCAGACCGCTGCAGGCTTCGACCACCCCCACCTCTCCGTGCGGCAGGAGGATCACGTTGCCCCGAGACATCACCGGAATGCCGAGGGTCTCGATGACGTACGTGCTGGCGATCGTGCCGATCTTCTGCAAGGGCGCTGAGCCATATGGAAACGAAATAGGGCAGCGGCACCATGAAGACCAGGAAGACGATCGAAGGCCAGGTCCAACGGAAGGCCGGCCACCCGCCTAGAAAGAGCACCAACCCCAGCAGGCAGGGAATCAGCGACAGCGGCTCGATCGTGGTGTCGGCGATATACGCCGAGAAGCAGCGCATGGCGGCACAGAGTGCCAATAGCGCCAGCCCCCAAAGGCTGCCGCGGATCGGACCGGTGGGGGCCAGCCCGCGGCGAAGCCAGAGCAAGAGCAACGAAAAGGGGATGACGAGAAAGCCGTGGACGTAGTCGGGTTCGCTCCACCATCGGCCGATCAGGCCGATGAGAACATTCTCATACGACCACAACACGACCGCGGCTAAGACCACCCAACTCAGGGGCTTGGCCCAGCGTGCTTGCGCACTCGAGTTTGGCAAGGAAAGCGACATGATTAGCCTGTCCGACAGTTCGAGACGCACGCACCGCACGCGGCAGCCGGTTCGGCGCGCACTCCGTTCTCCTCGGTGACCCGGCGGGGCCATTCGGCACACACCGCTCGGGGCCACTTCCTACGCATTGCTTTGGGACACACGAAGATAGACAAAAATAGCTCTCAGCCTTTCGCCGGGCAACTTGCAGGGGCTGCCTCCCCGCTAGTCCGGCACTCCCGCCATAAATCATTGAATACCAACCTGTTGCACTCATCGCTGCCATTCAGGGTCCGGGCACAAGAGGGCTGGAATCGAGGACCAACCCCCCATGCTGTGGTGGGTATCAAGCGATTCTATCGGGTGGATCAGACCGCCAGTTGACGCGCCTCGCAACGGTTTTCCGGAAGCTGGGAAGGTTGATAGTCGGGAACCGCAGACTGAAGTTTCCGGCGGACCGCATCGGGCGACTGGTGCACGGCGCGGGCCAACTCGCCAATCGACTGCTTCAGGTCGGAGAAAACGCAGGGGCGATGGTTGGCCGCGCGGAGCTTAGGATGGGACGTGGGCAGGCTCGATTCGTCGTCGGAGTACAGCACTTCGTGCAGCTTCTCGCCCGGGCGGATGCCGGTGAACGTGATCTCGATCGAGTCTTCCCGTAGACCGGACAGGCGGATCATGTCGCGGGCGAGGTCGACGATCCGCACCGGTTCGCCCATGTCGAGCACGAAGATCTCGCCACCGCGGCTCATCGTGGCCGCCTGGAGCACGAGTTGCGACGCCTCGGGAATGGTCATGAAGTAGCGAGTCATGCGGGGGTCGGTAACGGTGATCGGACCCCCGTGGCGAATCTGCTCCTGGAAGACGGGTACGACGCTGCCGGCCGAGCCGAGCACGTTGCCGAATCGAACCGCACAGAAGCGCGTCGCAGATTGGCTGGAGAGCGCCGAACACGTACTGCTCGGCGACGTGCTTTGTGGCCCCCATCACATTGGTAGGTCGCACCGCCTTGTCGGTGGAGATGAGCACGAATCGCTTGGCTCCGAACTCGTCGGCCAGGTCCGCCACGCACCGGGTGCCGAGCACGTTGTTCTTGATCGCCTCGCCGGGATTGGCTTCCATCAAAGGCACGTGTTTGTGGGCGGCGGCGTGAAAGACCACCTCCGGCTGAAGCTCCTCGAAGATTCCCCGCATTCGCTGGCGATCGGTCACATCGGCAATGCGGGCGCACAGCGCCGTGGTGCGATTCATGGCGCGGAGCTGGCGTTCGATCTCGAACACGCGGTTCTCACCGCGGCCGACGAGCACGAGGCGTTTGGGGTTGAATCGCAGGACCTGGCGGCAGATTTCCGAGCCAATGCTTCCGCCGGCTCCGGTAACCAAGATGGTGCAGCCCTGGAGCGTTCGCCCGATGGCGTGGGTATCCAGCTCGATCGGTTCCCGCCGCAAAAGGTCGTTGATTTCCAGACTGCGCACGGGAATCTTCGCATCGCCGTCGAGTCGGTCCTCCAGGGCCGGGATGAGCTTGAGGGCAAGATGGGCATGGCGGCAAGCGTTCATGAGCGAGCGGAGCTGTTTGCCCGAGAGAACGCCCGCGGTAGCCAGGACGTCCGTGACTCCGTGGTCGGCGGCAATGTGGCGGATGTCGCGTACGTGGCCGAGGATGGGAAACTGTCCCAATTGCCTCTCGTGGGCGGCGCCGTGCGTGGCCAGCAGCCCTACGATCCGGTAGGGGAGTCCGGCTTGCGACTGGATCTGATGGGCAAGCACGCCGGTGACGTGATCGGTTCCCACCAAAAGCGTGAGTCGGCCCAACTTGGGGTCGAGAAGGGGCCGCAGGTATTCGCGAAAGACTCGCCAACTGCACCGCAAGATCCCCAGAGCCAGGATCACCAGCGCGCAGTCGAGCACCAGCACCGAGCGAGGGATGGGAGGACGTGCGAGAAAGAAGTTCAGCGAGGTAACCGCCAACAATGCGACTAGCGCCGAGCGAAGCAGGGCGATCAGGTCGGAGAAGGTTACATGGCACCACCAGGCGTGGTAGTAGCCGGAGAGGTAGAAAACCCCGAGCTGAACTGCCACGAACCAAGGCAGGGTAGACCAGAAGATTTGGAGCTGGCGAGAAGAGAGGGCAAAGTCGGATTGAAAGGCGAAGGCCAGCCAGTAGACCAGGGCGAACGCCGCCAGATGGATCGAAGCAAGGAAGGCGCGCTGGAGTTTGCCGAGAAGGCTTCGAGTGGAACGTTGGACCTCGGGGCACGCGGCAACGGCGTGCGCCTCGCCGCAAATCGCGGCGGGGATGGCGTCGGGCCGCCGGCGCTTCGCCAAGCGTCGTTTTCCCGTGGCATTACCGCAGGCGTCGATCTTCATCGCGAGAACCTCAAAGGAGCGTACGCAGGGTGCGGTCGAAGAGCGTCCTGACCTTCAGGAGAGAATCGCCTACAAGTGCCCTCCTGGCATGGCGTGCAGGTACACGCGGACGGCCGGAGAAACTCCGGCCGTCCGCGTGCCATGGAATCAGGTTTCGCTCACCGTCTTGGCCGTGACCGTGTGCCAGGCCTGGTAGCGACGGTCACTGTAATCGCCGTTGGCGCCGGCTTCGGCCACCACGGCTCCGAGGATGCGTACGCCGAGGGCTCCGAGAATATTGCAGGCGGCGCGGATCTTCGGGGCCCGACTGGTATCGCGGAGCACCGAAAGGATCACACCGTCGACGTGCTGGGCGATAAACCGCGCGTCGGCCACGGGCAGAATGGGGCAGACGTCGATGATGACGAAATCGTACTCGCCGCGGAGCGACGTGAAGAGCGAATCGGTCAGGCCGCTGGCGAGCATGGCCAAGAGCTTCGGACTCCAGCTTCCGGCGGTCATCACCGAGAGGTTCTGCGTGGGAGTCTCTTGAATCGCCTGGCGGAAATCGACCTCGGCACGAAGCACTTCGCTCACGCCCGGATGCAGCGGCAGCTTGAAGACCTTCTCGATCGAGGGGCGGCGGAGGTCGAAGTCGACCAAGAGCGTGCGGCGCCCCGTGCGAGCAAGGCTCATAGCCAACTGCGTCGACAGGACCGTCTTTCCTTCACCGCCCACCGCGCTGGAAACCATGATCACCTGGGTACGATCGTACTCGGCGACGTGGAGGAGCCGAGCCGCAATCCCGTCGGCCGACTCGCAGACCAGCGAACGCCAGTTGCTGTGGCGGTGGTCGGGCAGCGCCATGTGGCGGACGGCCCGGGTGGGAACGAGGGGAACGACGCCGAAGATGTCGAGGCCCAGTTCACGCCGCACGTCGTCCGAGGAGTTGATGCGGCGGGCCGAAACGTCCCACCACACGATCAGGCCGACCGGCATGAAGAAACCGAAGAGAACCGCCGCCGCGGTCAGCGCCTTGCGCACGGTCTGGCTGGGAACCGCGGGAACGTCGGCAGGCTGAATGAGCGAGATACGCGAAGCGTTGAGCTCGACTTTGAGCTGCTCGATCTCCTTGCCCACCAGGTTCCGCACCTCTTCGAGCTGCTTCAACTCGTCGCGAGTCACGATGACGTCGATCGAGAGGTTGCCCACCTCGTTGGCTTCCTTGGTCAGGACGTCTACGCGGTCCTGAAGCTGCTTCTCCTGAGCCACAACGTGCTCGATCTGCGCATTCAGCCGCTTCATGTCGCCTTGAGCCTTGTCGCGAGCACTGGCCTGGAGTCGCTCGCGAACCTCGTTGAAGTGCGCCTTGATCTGCGTTTCGAGGGCCTTGTCTACGTCGTCGTTCATCCGCGTGTAGCGCTGTGCCAAGGCACTGCCGGCGACCGACTGCGTGAGGACTTTGTCGACATTCGACTGCATCAGGCTCTTGCGCATATCGTTGTAGCCGGGGTCGCTATTCAGGGCGGCGAGGAACTCGGTCTGCGACACGTGCAAGCCGCTGTCCTCGGGACCTCCTTGGGTGAGGACGCTGAGACCCTTCATCTCGCCCTCAATCTTGCGCTTTTCCGACTGGACCAAGAGCAACTCGCGCCGCACTTCGCCGAGGTGTTGAAGCATCATCTGCTGCTTCGTGGTAAGCACTTGCGACTCCCCAGAGCCAAGTTGGCCGGCCAGCCCCTGCAACTGGGCGCGCTTGTTGCGGATGGCGTTTTCCCGTTCGGCGTAGATCGTTTCCAGGCGCGTCAACTGCTCACGACGACGGACGCGATCGAAATCCTCGTTCAAATAGGCTTCGACGACGGCGCGGACGATGTTCCGCACCCCATCGCGATCCTCGCCGCGAAGACTGACGGTCATCACTTCCGTGTTACGGGGCAGGGCGACACTCAGCTTCTGCTGGAGAAAGCTCACCGGATCGGACTCGTCCGCCAAGATCGGCAGACTGGCGATTTGCGGATCGCGAGCGCCGCGGTGAGCACGAAGCGGCTCTTGACCAACTCCAACTGCGTGCCGCGGTAGTTCTCGTAGCTCTCGGCGTTGAAACGATTCGCGGTCCAGAAAGTCAGTTGCTGCTCGTTGGGAGCAATGCGGAGCACGGAAATTGCCGTGAACGATGGGGTCTGCGTGAACCAGGTGGCAATGGCCGCCACCCCGGCCACAATCACGCCCAGCAGCAACGCGGCGAGCCAGACGCGACGGAAAGCGTGCAAGAAGGACGACACGACAAGGGTCGGCGTCGCCTGCGACGTTGCCAAGGCACCAAACTGCCCTACCTCATCGCCTTCCGGCAATGCGGATCGATGGAATACCATCCCTTGGACGTTGGGAGCCTTCGGGGAGAGCGAGGTGGTTTCATTCACTGACATTGGTTGTCTCTTCCGGATTGCGGGAGTCCAGCGGTAGTTTGTTCAGCCCTTGGAACCACGTGCCGCCCAAAGGCATCCAGAGACCTGGAGCCGGGGTGGCTGTTGACCGAGGCAGAAAAGCATTCGCCGTGCCGCGCCCGCAGACGGCACCGGCGCTCGTACGGAAACCACTCCATCGTTTGATCTTGCGTTCACGACGTCCATTCGGCCTCGGGCGGGGCACGTTGCCCATTCGCCACATCGCGTTGCGATTTCCACCACGCAGGACCGCACTACCCATCCATGTAGGGGGGACAACTCTGGGCCTCCGCTCCTCTGGCGGCACGGACCAGCCGGAACCATTGCCCCGCCTGCCGCTTGAATCCCTGCGACAGGGACGATCAGAACAACTCGGGAAAGTGGCTACCCAGTTGAGGCCCTTGGTGAGGCCCGTGTTGAGCAGCCCCTGCGCGTGCCCCGAGGCGGTTGCCTGGTTCGACCTCGTACGCTCGCACCGAATCCCTGCGTCTTAAGTAAGGCTGGGAAACGCTTTTGGAAGGAATGACGACCTCTTCACTAGACCCTTGTCCAGGCCCCACCCGTCGCGCCGTTGTTCCTGCATCCGTGCGTCGGGCTTGCTAGCACCTGGGAGCTGCAACACCGCCGGCCGTCCGGCATCTGCGGAGGAAAGCGGGACGCACCGAAGAAGACCAAGAGCGTCCGGAGCGGCGTCAATTCCATGCCATCGGGTTGCAGGAATCCATCCTAATCTTGAGGACGGACATGTCAAGGGATTGGAACACCGCGGTTCAATAAGCGAAGCACACAGGTGCCTCTCAACCGTGCCTTCGCCGGCAACATTTCTCCGACGATGCCTTTGGACGCGGGGAGCGACGACCGGAACAGGCAAGCTGGGCAGAGATTACCGCCCGAGTCCCTGAATCCGCGGAGAGGATTGCCGGATCAGCCTGCCAAATCCGTAGGCCTCAGCTTGGTGATCGGCCGGAATTCTCGGCACAGAACGCGCAACCCGCTTGATCGTCCCCCCAAAATCGTTTGTCGCTTCGCAGTCTGCAACGCATGATATAACGTGGGCCCATCCTGCCACCTGGGAGAGGTTGGGCTCGGACGGGCCCGCAGCCCTGAAGGAATCCGGAGACGGGTGGAACGATGAAAATGGACATGATGCAAGACTCGACCTTTGGTGCCACAGACCCCGCTTCTCGCTTGGAAAAGGCGATCCGCCAGAAGGAAGCGGTGATCGGCGTGATCGGGCTGGGCTACGTCGGCCTGCCGCTGATCCGGGCCTTTGTCGGCGCCGGATTCCGCACCATGGGCTTCGACGTCGACCAGGCCAAGGTGGACAAGCTGCTGGCGGGCAAGAGCTACATCGAGCACATTCCTTCGAGTTGGATCGCCGAGTGCGTGGGCGGCAGGCAAGTTCGAGCCCACGGCCGACATGCGGCGGCTGGGCGAAGCCGGACGCATTGCTGATCTGCGTGCCCACGCCGCTGAACGAGAGCCGCGATCCCGACCTGCAGTACATCGAGGCGACCGCCCGGCAGATCGCCGCCGCGCTGCGGCCCGGCCAGCTGGTCGTCCTGGAGAGCACGACCTATCCGGGCACGACGCGCGACGTCGTGCTGCCGATCCTTGCGCCGCGCGGGCTTGCACGTGGGCAAGGACTTCTTCCTCGCCTTCAGCCCCGAGCGCGAAGACCCGGGCAATCCCGACTTCTCCGCACAGCACGATTCCCAAGGTGGTCGGCGGGATCGACCCGACCAGCGGCCGGCTGGCGCGCAGCTGCTCTACGGCCAGGCGGTGGTCCGCGTCGTGCCCGTCTCGAATTGCGAGGTGGCCGAGGCCTGCAAGATCCTCGAGAACACCTACCGCTCGGTGAACATCGCGATGGTCAACGAGCTGAAGATGCTCTTCGACCGGCTGGGGATCGACGTCTGGGAGGTGATCGACGCGGCCAAGACCAAGCCCTTCGGGTTCCAGGCGTTCTATCCCGGCCCGGGGCTGGGCGGGCACTGCATCCCCATCGATCCGTTCTACCTGACCTGGCTGGCGCGGAAGCACGGCATGCCAACGCGGTTCATCGAACTGGCCGGCGAGATCAACACCGAGCATGCCGCAGTACGTGGTCCGCAAGGTGATCGACGCGCTGAACGAGCAGTCGCAAGCCGCTGCGGGGGAGCAAGGTGTGCGTGCTGGGCGTGGCCTACAAGAAGGACGTGGACGATCCGCGGGAAAGCCCCTCGTTCGAGCTGATGGAGCTGCTCTTGGCCGGCGGGGCGGACCTCAGCTACAACGATCCGCACGTTCCCCGGCTGCCGCCGATGCGGCACCACCACCTGCCGGCGATGGAAAGCCAGCAACTGACGCCGGAGTTCCTCGCCGCGCAGGACTGCGTGCTGATCGCCACGGACCATTCGGCGTACGACTACGATTTCATCGTCCGCCACGCTCCGCTGGTGGTCGATACGCGCAACGCCACCAAGAACGTGCGGGAAGGCCGGGAGAAGATCCGCAAGGCTTAACGGGCCGATGCGCAGCCGTACGAAACGCGGCCTTGGAGGTGCCCGCGGACGGGGAGCCCCGGGACGATTCCGGGCGGAAAGGGTTTCCGGGCCGCTCGTGATCCGACCAAGACTCGCGGAAGCTGGCGAAGTTCTAGAGTCGGTCCCAGAACCTTGGGAGGCACTGCGATTTTCCGGCCGCGCCGAGCCGCAGCGGTAGTTTCGGGATAGGCACTTTTTCGAAAGGACCAGAGCGTGGTCAAGCGATATCTCGTAACGGGCTGCGCCGGGTTCATCGCCTCGCGCGTGTCTCACCTGCTCCTCGACGCCGGCCACCACGTGGTCGGCCTCGACAGCCTCAACGACGCCTACGATCCGAGCCTGAAAAGGTGGCGCCTGGCCCAACTGGTCGCGCGGGCGGAGCATTCCGCTTCGAGCAGCTCGACATCAGCAACCTGGCAGCGGTAGAGCCCCTGTTCGCGCGCGACGCCGCCACGGCGGAGGGCGTCGAGCAGTCCCCGTACTCGGCGGTGGTCAACCTCGCCGCGCGGGCCGGAGTGCGGACTTCGGTCGAGAATCCCTGGGTCTACTACCAGGCGAACTGCGACGGAACGCTCAATCTTCTCGAGCTTTGCCGGCGATTCGGGGTGAAGAAATTCCTCCTCGCCTCCACCTCGAGCCTCTACGGCGCCACAATCCCGTGCCCTACCGGGAGGACGCAGATACGAATCGGCCGCTCTCGCCCTACGCGGCCTCGAAGAAGGCGGCCGAGACGCTCGCCTACACCTACCACTATCTGCATGGGCTGGATGTCTCGATTCCGCGATACTTCACCGTCTACGGTCCGGCAGGACGGCCCGACATGAGCGTGTTCCGTTTCGTCCGGCGGATCGCCGAGGGGGAGCCGATCATCGTCTTCGGCGACGGTATGCAGGAGCGCGACTTCACTTACGTCGACGACATCGCGCGCGGCACCGTGGCGGCGCTTCGACCCTTCGGCTACGAGGTGATCAACCTGGGCGGAGACCGGCCCGTCGCGCTTGCGGCGGTCATCGACCAGATCGCATCTCTTCTGGGCAAGAAGCCCGTGGTCGACCGGCGCCCACCGCATCCGGCCGACGTGCGCGAGACCTGGGCCGACGTGGGCAAGGCGCGCGCGCCTGCTCGATTGGAAGCCCCAGATCGGCGTGGAAGAGGGGCTGCGGCGGTGCGTCCAATGGTACCGGGAAAACCGCGACCTGGCCGTTTCGCTGAAGTTGGGCGACTGAAGCGGCTCGCCGCCGCTCCAGTAGTCGTCTGCCGCTTCCTGGTCCTGCGGCACCAAGGGCTGCCGAATGCCGGCCTTCGGACCCGCTCAGGCGTTGTAGAATCGCCGAATGCTGTCCACCACGCGCTGGAGCTGCTTCGGGCTTAGCTCGGGGTAGATCGGAAGGGCGAGCGTTTCCCGGGCGGCCTTTTCGCTTTCGGGCAGGTCCCCCGGCTTATGGCCGAGGTACTCGAAGCACTCCTGCAAGTGCAGCGGCACGGGATAGTAGATCTCGCTGCCCACCTCCTGTTGCCTGAGATGGGCGAGG
Organism: Pirellulales bacterium; assembly: GCA_963736495.1. GTDB lineage: Bacteria > Planctomycetota > Planctomycetia > Pirellulales > Thermoguttaceae > CAVTPL01. Next base: position 1,824,451 of record CAVTPL010000007.1, read on the forward strand.
AGCTGGTCGCGTCGCGGCACGCGGATGACGAACTGGTTGTAGATGTGGCGGCAGCTCGCCGGCTTCGCAGGGAAGCTCCACACACCCCTCGGAGAGGAGCCCGACTGCTCGAACAGTTCGACGATAGCGAGCGCGCGTTGGCTTGCCGGCCGGCCGACCAAGCATCGAGATGGGGAAGCTTGACGCCAGGATGACGGCGGCCTGAATGGCGTCGAGACGGAAATTGCCGCCGATCAAACTGGTGGTAGTACTTGCGGTTCCGAGCCATGCACGCGGAACACGCGGAGCCGCTCGGCGCAGCTGGGGGTCGTTGGTGGTCACCAGTCCGCCGTCGCCGGCGCGCGCCCAGGTTCTTCGAGGGGAAGAAGCTGAAGCAGCCGTAGTGACCGATGGAGCCGGCCCGCCGCGTCGCGGTATTCGGCGCCGATGGCCTGGGCGGCGTCTTCGATGACCACGAGGCCGTGGCGGCCGGCGATCTCCAGGACGGGATCCATGTCGGCGCACTGCCCGTAGAGATGCACGGGAATGATCGCCTTGGTGTGGGGGGTGATCTTGGCCTCGATCTGGCGAACGTCGAGGTTGAAGGTTCGGGGCAGATATCGACGAAGACGGGCTTGGCGCCGACGCGGGCGATGCTTCCGGCGGTGGCGAAGAAGGTGTAGGGGGTGGTGATCACTTCGTCGCCGGGTCCGATTCCTTCGGCCATGAGGGCGATCAGCAGGGCATCGGTGCCGGAAGAGACGGCCACAGCATGTTCGCAGCCGCAGTAGGCCGCGATCTGTTTTTCGCACTGTTCGACGAGGGGGCCGAGAATGAAGTACTGGCTTTCGAAGACGGCAAGAACGGCTTTCTCCACGTCTTCGCGAATGGTTGCATATTGGGCTTTGAGGTCCAGGAGCGGCACGTTGACCTTGTCCGAAACTTTGTCCGAAACGCAGGTCCTTGCATCCGTGATCGTCGCCATCAATCGAAGCCTTTCGTTGAACCCGTAACACGCCCCCGGCCCGTCGCCCAGCTTCCTCTGGCAAGGACTGCCGAGGAGAGTCATCCGGCGCGGCGGCGCTGCCTACCAGACTCGCTCATCGAGACCGGCCCCCCGGGCAGGGGTTTGCTTGTCACCCGGTCTCCCGATGCCGTCGCATACGATACGGCGATTCGGGCGCAGGGTCAATACGAGTCTGAAGGGGGCAGGCAGCGGCCGGAAATGGGATCTCCGACCGAGAAGCTCCTATACGGCCGCTGGCAATTCCATCCGCGAGGAGAGACGAGTTTCCTATCCCGCGGCGGACGGGCTGGACCGAGGATGCATGCAGAGCCCCGCCGATGCCCGCAGAACCGTCAGCTCGGCCGCCGCAGCGGTGGAGGATTCAAATGGCGCCCCATCGCGGGGCTTTGGTCTGGGGACGCCAGCGGGCGCAGGCGACCAGCCTGCAGGGTCAGGGCAACGCCCACGGTCAGGCCCCCGGTCACGCCCACGGTCGCTTGCACGCACGGTGTCTGAGGCGCCAGCCGCCGCATGCCAACACGGCACCCGACACCAGCATGGCCCACGTAGACGGCTCGGGCACGGCGTGCCAGGCCAAAGCGTAGTCCCACACTCCCAGCCCATCAATGCCGCGCGTCACTTCCAGGGCATAACGGCCGCTGGTGACGTTCTGGAGGAAGACGAGTTCGACGTTATCCAGGGTGGAGATGCTCTGCTCCAGGAGTGCGCCGAGCGAAAAACCCGACGCCTGGTAGAGCTTGAGGTCGAGATTGGCAAGCGACGGGGTGAGAGTGGCCGGGTCGCCGGCTTCCAGCGTGATCTGGCGATTCCAGGTGAGAAGTCCCGTGAGGCCTGCGGAGGACGGATTTGCCAGATCGAAGAAGTAGAGCTTGGATTGGCCGGAGGCGATGGTGTCGAAGTCCCAACCCATCGGCGCCGCCAGCGCATTGGCGGCCGAAGTCTGCTCGCCGGAAGTAAGGATTCGGTAGGCAAGATCGATGTTCAGTTGGCCGGCGCCGTAACGAAGGTCCAACGGTTGGGTGGAACTGTGGGACCAACCGGCCAGGCCGGTTCGGGTGGTTCCGGCCATGAGCATGGCTTTGACCGACTCGGAGTGCTGGGCGTTTGCGTAGGCCGGGCTGTTGTTGGCAGAGTCGAGCAGCAAAGCGGCGGAACCCGCTACCCAGGGCGTTGAGTAGCTGGTGAACACAGCGGGGGCGACGATATCGGGCTTGGCACGACCCGGCACGTCGATCGGCGTGGGTCCCAGGCTGCTCGCGCCACTGCTGAGGCCGACGGCGATCGCGTTATAGGAGCTGGCCAAGAGATTGGGCACGGTGGTGGTAGCGCCGTTGTTGACGCCCGCGGCCACGACGACGTCGTCGCGTTGGATCAGGTAGTCGAGCCGGCGCAAGGCATCGACGTCGACCGCAGTGCCTCCCAGGGTGCCAATCCAACTGTGGTTCTGGACGCGGGCGGTTTCGACGGCGGGGGCCAAGGCCGACTGGGTTTGCAGGCCGCCTTCGTAGAGCCAGCTCTCGGCGCGGTAGACGTCGACGGAAGTGATGCCCGGGGCGAAGCTCGCCAGGCCGAAGTAGTTTCTGCCCACCGTCGTGGCGTGGCCGCTCGTGGTTCCCCCACCGGTTCGATCGACGATGCTCTTGCCGGCGAACTCGGGATGATTGGGGTCGGGCAAGTAGTCGGTGCCGCCGGTGGTGAGGACGGCTTCGACCAAGGTGACGGGAATGCCGGCTCCCGTGGGCATGTTTGGGCCCAAGCGGGCGAGCAAGGCGGAGTAGCCGACGGCGTCCTTATCGGCGGTGGAAGGTTGAGCGCGCGCGAAGGAGCAGAAGAGCACCAAGAAGATACTTGCCAGCAGGACGGTGCGTGACGCTTGTTTCATGGTCCCCCCTCCACTTCAGTGCCGACTCTTGATGCCGGCGCAGTCAAGGTTCGAGACTGGCTTCCAATCCCCTGTCGTTGGTCGCGAGCCAGCTTGCGGACATCGGGGCGCGAGCTGCCGCTTTCGTCGCCGAATCACGCGGGGGCGGATTCACCCCATGCACGGCGCGGCGAGGGGCGAACGCTTCGGCTGGCATCCGCCGGGTCCATCTTAGATCGCGCGGGGCCAGGATCAAGGGCGAAGTGCAAAGAGTGTACGCTTATTCACCATAGGACCGAGTTGGAGGTGCCGCTGTAACTGTTCACAGCCCGGGAGCGAAGGGGACAGGTCCCGAGTGTGCGGTCACGCGGCTGTTGTGATGACGACGTCTTGGGGGCCGAACAATGGACCAGTCCGTTCTCGACTCTACCCGGCCGGCCTGTGAACGGTTACATCTTTGGCTATGTAGGGGTCAATCTAGGGTTGTGGATCGCGCCAACGGCTCCCCGTTCCGCTGGGCAAGGCTCGATCGGCAGGAGCTGCATATTGAGCAGGAGTGCGACGCGGCGGAAGCCGCGGATGTCGTAGCCGCGCGGGGTGAAGCCGTGGGCCCGCAACTGGGCGTCGCACTCGGCTTTCCGGCGACGCAGGGCGGTGCGGAGTTCGCGGCGGGTAGCGCAGTAGGCTCGGTGACGGCGTATGACGGCTTGGAGATCGGCCAGGAGTGCGTGGACTCTTGCGACGAGCTTCGTGCAGGCACCGATGTAGATCGATTGCTGGCGACCGTCGGCGCGATAGGCGAGGCGGAAGTACGGTCCGAGCTTGCGCGCGCCACGGGTGCGCCAGATGGTTACGATCGCGCCTTGGCGGCGGAAGAGGTCGCCGGCGGCGGAGATGCGGGCGGCGATCTGGTCGTAACGTGCGTTGGCGTGTTGGTCAACGGAAGTGGATTTTTGCCACATTTTGTTTTGCGCTCGGGGGGGTGGGGGGGGAAGGAGTTAGAAGTTAGCCGAAGTTGCGCACTTTGATGAGAATCCGATTAGTTTCCGGCCAGTTTGCGGGCCGGATTCGGCGTAAGTCCTGATTTCGTGGTAGTGGAAACCGCTGCCGGGCGATGTAGTGGAAACCTTCCCTCTTGCTTCGGTCGGATTCCCTGGCATGCTGGAGGCCAGGAGACGGCCGATGTTTCTGCGGCAGTACACACGGAAGAAGGCCGGGAAGGTCCATCGCTACTGGGCGTTGGTGGAGAGCGTGCGGACCGAGGAAGGGCCGCGGCAGCGGGTGGTGGCCCATCTCGGGGAGCTCAACCACAGCCAGCAGCGACGGTGGCAACGGACGATCGTCTTCTACAATCGGCACGGCGACGCCGAGCAGTTGCGGCTGTTTCCCGACGACACGAGCCTGTCGCTGCCGGACGATCCGGACATCGTCCGCGTGCGGCTCTCGACGACGGGCTGGACCAACGCCCGGGCGTTCGGCAGCGTTTGGCTGGGGCTTTGGCTGTGGCGGCTGTTGAAGCTCGACGAGATCCTTGATCGGCATCTTCCCGCCGGGCGTCACACGGTGCGTCCGGCGGACGTCGTGGCGATCGAGGTCATTAACCGCCTCTGCGGTCCGGCCAGCGAGTTCGCGTTGGCCGAGCACTGGTACGCCTCGACGGGCCTGCAGGACCTGCTGGGAATTCCCGACGACGAGGTCACCAAGGACCGCTTGTATCGCACCCTGGACGCGTTACGTCAGGCGAAGGACCCGATCGAGAACGATTTGAAAGCTCAACTCGGCACGCTCTTCGATCTGGCGTACGACGTGCTCTTGTACGATCTGACAAGCAGCTACTTCGAGGGCTTGGCCGAAGAAAACAAACTGGCCAAGCGTGGCTACTCGCGCGATCACCGCGGCGACTGCAAGCAGATCGTGCTGGCGCTGGTGGTCACGTGCGAAGGATTTCCCTTGGCACACTACACCCTGGCCGGCAACACGCAAGACGTCCAGACGGTCGAGAAGATCGTCACCGCGATCGAGTCACGTTTTGGCACCAGCCGGCGGGTGTGGGTGATGGATCGAGGGATGATGAGCGCGGCAAACCTCGAGTTCCTCAGCCAGCCTGGCCGTCACTATCTGATCGGCACGCGGCGCAGCGAACTGGCCAACTTCCACGACGCCTTGTCAAGCGAAGGCTGGCTGCCGTTGCGTGAGCATGTCGAAGTCAAGCCGGTCCAGCGCGACGGCATAGCGTATCTTTTGGCCCGCAGCACGCAGCGCAGAAGAAAGAGCGGGCGATCCGCAAGCGTCAACTGGTGGGAATGCACCATTCGCTAAAGGGTCTTGCCGAACGGGTACGGAAAGGCAGCTTGAAACAGCGAGACCAGGCGGTGGAGCAGGTGGGACGGCTGAAGGAACGTTTTCCCCAAGCAGCCCGGCTGGCCAAGATCACGATCGCCCATCGAGGCAAGCCGCAGGTCGCGTGGAGCTGGAAGACCGACGTGATCCGCGCGGCGCTCGCGCAGGACGGGGCGTACCTGCTGAAGAGCAACTACCAGGGCTGGTCGCCGGAAGAGTTCTGGGAAACGTACATGCAATTGACCGTGGCGGAAAAAGCCTTCCGCACACTGAAGAGCGAACTGTTGGTCCGCCCCATGTGGCATCAGTACGACGGTCGCGTGGAAGCCCACGTGATGATCTGCGTGCTGGCCTATGCCTTGTGGAAGACGCTGGACCATCTGGCGAAGCAGGCGGGCCTGATGACCGAGATCCACAAGCCCGACACGACGCGAGGCCGCGCCACGGCGAAGGCCCGGCCGATGAGCCCCGAAGTGATTCTCCGCGAACTGAGCAAAATCCAAATCGGCGACATCGTGCTCGATACCAGCGACGGCCGGCAACTGGCCCTCCGCCGGGTGGCAAGGCCGATGCCCGAGCAAGCGAAAATCCTGGCGGCGTTGAAACTGAACCTGCCGGAACGGCTCACCCCCGACCGGCTCTTGTAGTGAAGACTTTTACCTCCGACGTGCGTAATCCCCGGAAATTACGAGCACCCGGCCTCCCAACTGCGCAACTTCGGTTAGGAGTTGGGAGTTAGGGGGCATGTGGAAATCCAGAGAGAGACGATGGAGGAGGAAGGGGGCACGCGGAGGCGCGGAGACGCGGAGACACGAGGGGCTTACCACAAAAACTGGCAAGGGAACAGAAGTTTCACCGCGAAGACGCAAAGGGCGCGAAGGAAGGGAAGGAACGGCTGAGGGATCACCGCGAAGCCGCAAAGGGCGCGAAGGAAGACGCTGGTATCACGCGTACCGTTATAGTGCACGGACGAAGAGATATCAGGTTGGTTGGTGGGCCAGGCGGGAAGGCTCAGGTCCGTGGGTTGCGATGCGCTTGACCCGCGGCTATTCAAGTGTGACCGCTACGCGGTCGCAATTGGGCCAGGCGGAGCAGCGGCAGACCGGCGTCTCTTGTGCCTTACGACACCTCGATAGCGGAGCTATCGAGGCCACCCACGTATGTCGGAGCCACCCGCGCGCGTGAGGCCGAAAGGTGTCAGGCAGAGGGCTGCCTGACCTACTAGTTGATCTACCGCTCAATGTCAGGTTTGGGTAGAATGGCCCTTGGAGGTTGTCGCGGTTTCAGTTTTCACCAGCGGGAGAAGGCAAGGATGCCAAATTTGTCAAAGAAATACAAGGTCGCTCTTTCTCCGGAGATTCGAGCGGAGTTAGAGGCGATCGCGCGGAAGACTTCTCTGGGCGTGGCGCAGGTGCGACGGGCGAAGATTCTTCTGATGGCCGATGAGGCCCATCCCGATGGGGGTTATCCCGACTGGCAGATTGCCGAAGAAGTCGGGCTCTGCGAGCGGCAGGTGGTACGTATTCGTCAGAAGTTTGTGAAATCGGGCGTGCAGCCGACCCTCGCGCGGGCGACGCGTTGCGACGCGGGAACCCACCGCGTTCTCGACGGCAAGGCGGAAGCCCATCTGGTCACCATTGCCTGCAGCGCGCCCCCTGAGGGCCGCGACCACTGGACGCTGCAAATGCTCTGCGACGAACTGAAGCGCCTGCATATCGTCAAATCGGTCTGTTGCGAGACCGTACGGCAGACGCTCAAAAAAACAGGCTGCAACCTTGGAAGACCGAACGCTTCTGCATCGCGGAAGCGGATCGACCGCGTTTCGTTGCGCGGATGGAAGAAGTCCTCGACGTCTACCAGGAAGCGTTCGACGACAAACACCCCCTGATCTGCATGGATGAGGCCTCGCGGCAAGTGCTCGAAGATGTGACGCCTCCCTTGCCCATGCGGCCCGGCACGCCCCGGCGAGTCGACGACAAGTACGAGCGGCACGAAGTCCGCTCGCTATTGTTGTTTTACAATCCCATCGCAGGCGGGAGGCGGGTGGGCTGCCGTGCCAGCCGCACGCGGTTGGATTGGGCGGAGGAGGTGCGGCAGTTGCTGGAGGTAGATTACCCCCAGGCCGATTTGGTGACGTTGGTCTGCGACAACCTCAATACGCACGACCTGGCGAGCCTGTACTTCGCCTTCGATGCCGAAACGGCCCACCGGCTCGCTCGTCGGTTACGCTTGGTCTACACACCCAAGAACGGCAGTTGGCTCAACATGGCGGAGATGGAATTGAGCTTGCTCTCGCGTCAATGTCTGGGGAACCGGCGATTTGCCACAACCAACGCCATGGACTCCGCCATCGCGGCCTGGCAGCAAGACCGCAATGACCAACGCTGCGGAACCAACTGGCGCTTCACTACCGCCGACGCGAGAATCAAGCTCCGATCCCTCTATCCTATACCTGACTCAGATCGGTAGACGCGGTACTACGGGCTGCGGGTTGCCACGCGGGGATGGTCAGGGGGATTCGCGGTCGAAGACGCGGTCGAAGCGTTGGCGCGTGTCGCGCGTGTGCCGTTCGAAGTCGGCCAACAAGGCGGCGGAATCCGCCGCGCCGCATGAGGTGGGCGAGCTTGGCCAACTCGGTGGGATCGTCGGGAAGCTTGTCGCGGGCGGTGGAGTTGAGAAGCCGGAGGCGGCCTTCGACGGTGCGCAGAAAGCGGTAGCTCGCGGCGAAGGCGGCGTAATCGTCGGCCGACAAGGCTTCGGCCTGGGCCAAGGCGGCCAGGGCGGCCAGGGTGTTGGGATTGCGCACGCGGGGACTGCGCCGACCGTGCTTCAGTTGCAGCATCTGCACGAGGAACTCGATGTCGACGATCCCGCCCGGCCCGCGCTTGAGGTTGCCGCCCGAGGCGGTTTCTTCCATGCGGTGGCGCATCTGGCGGATCTCGGCGGCGTGGCTTCGCTGCCAGCGATGTTCGAAGGCGGCCTGAGCGACGGCGCTCATCGCGGCCTTGGCGGCGCGGGGCGAGCCGTAGACCACGCGGGCCTTGCACAGCGCCTGGCGTTCCCAGAGCTGGCCCGAACCTTCGGCGAAGTAGCGGGCCAATTCGTCGAGCGAGGTGGCCAAGGCGCCGCTCTTGCCGGTGGGACGCAGCCGGGCGTCGACCTCGTACAGCCGGCCGTAGGCGCTGAGCCGGCTCGTCGTGCGGATGATCCGCTGGCCCAGCTCGCTGAAGAAATGCTGGTTGGTGGTGGTCTGGCTGCGGCGGAGCGACGCGCGTGAAGCTCGTGTGGCCGTCGGCTTCGTAGAGAAAGACGATGTCGAGGTCGCTGTGGTAGTTCATCTCGCGGCCGCCGAGCTTGCCCATGCCGAGGATCACCAGCTCGCAGGGCTCGCCGGCACGCGGACCCTCGGCGACGGTCGGCACGCCGAACTTGCCGACCAGCCGGTCGTACTCGGAGGCGGCGATCTGCGTCAAGGCAGACTTCGGCAATATCGGACAGGGCGCCGGTCATCGCGAGGATGTCCTCCTTGCCGAGAATGTCGCGGACGCCCGACGCAGAGCTGCTGGTCGTTCTTGAAGCTGTGCAGGATCGGATCGAGGTCTTCGGCCGCCCGGCACAGCTCGGCCAGCGTCCGCTCGCAGGGTCTCGCGCGTGGGGAGCTTGTCGAGCACGAGGCTGTCCATCAGCTCGTCGATCATGCCCGGATTGCTGGTGAGGATGCCCGAGAGATAGGCGCTGTAGGCGCAGAGCTCGACGTAGAGATGGAGCGTCGGCGGGTTGAAGCTGAACAGCTCCCAGAGCACGCCCTTGCCGCCGAGCGAATCGCTCACCTGGCCGAGGTTGACCAGCGTCGAGTCGGGGTCGGGCGTGGCGGCGATGGCCGCCAAGCAGCTGCGGCGCGATCGCCGCCAGGAAGTGCCGGCAGCGGCGCGTGGAGAGGAAGCGGATCTTCTCCTCGGCCAGCGCCATCAGGTTGCGGTAGGCCTGCTTCACGTCGCGGAAGCGATACTTGCCCAGCACTTCGGCGATCCGCTCCTCGGGCGGATCGGGGTCGAGCACCAGGTCGACTTCGGCCTCGGCCTGTTCGTCGTCGCCGAAGGCGTCGTGGAGCAGGTGGTCGAGAATCCGGCGGTTGAGGTCGGTGCTTGCCGCGATAGTCGCCCTCGAACGCCTCCAGCGCCGTGCGCTCCGGCGGTCGTCGGCGTAGCCCATGCGCAGCGCCAGCTTGCGGAGCTCCTCGGGCGGGTCGGGCAGCAGGTGCGTCTGCAGGTCGAACATGATCTGCAAACGGTGCTCGATCTTGCGGAGGAAGCTGTAGTTCTCCTCCAGGATCGTCCGCTCCTGGTTGCTCAGGCAGCCGCACGCTCTCCAGCTGAGCGATCGCCTCCAGCGTGTTGCCGGTGCGCAGCGCGGGCAGGTCGCCGCCGTTGAGCAGTTGCAGGAACTGAATGACGAATTCGATGTCGCGAATGCCGCCGTGGCCGGTCTTCACGTTGCGCCGGTCGCCGCCGTCGCGCGTGCGTCTGCTGCTCGATGCGGCGCTTGAGGGCCTTGATGCCGGTGATGTCGGCCCGGCTCAGGTAGCGGCGGTAGATCCAGGGCTGGAGCTGTCTCGAGAAACTCGCGGCCCAGTCGAGGATCGCCGGCGACGGGCCGGGCCTTGACGTAGGCCTGCCGTTCCCAGGTGCGGCCGCGGAGGTCGTAGTAGTGCAGCGCCGCCTCGAGGCTCACGACCATCGGTCCGCGCTCGCCTTCCGGGCGCAGGCGCAGGTCGACGCGGTAGGCCGCGCCCAGCTCGGTCGTCTCGGTCAGCAGGCCGACGAGTTCGCGGGCCGAGCGCGGTCGAAGAACTCGGCGTTGGTGGTCGGCCGCGGCCGTCGGTCTGCCCGTCGCTCGTCGTAGAGGCAAGATCAGGTCGATGTCGCTGGAGTAGTTCAGCTCCACGCCGCCGAGCTTGCCCATGCCGAGGACGACGAAGCGCGCCGGGATTGCCGTCCGGGCGGCGGGGTACGCCGCGCTGCTCGCGGAGCTTCTGCCACGCGGCCACCAGCGCCGCCTCGACGATCGCGTCGGCCAGGTAGGAAATCTGCCGCGTGACCGTGTGCAGGCTGTGCTCGCGGACGATGTCGCCGTAGGCGATGCGCAGCGTCTCGCGGTGCTTGAACCGCCGCAGCGCCGCGCAGCACGGCGGCTTCGTGCTCCAGGGCGGAAACCTCGCTGACGATATCTTCGACCAGCGCCTCGCGCGCGACCGGGCTGGCCCTCGGTCAGCCGCAGGAGGTCGAAGCTCTCCGGGTCGGCTGACCAACAGGTCGCTGAAGTGCTGGCTGGTGGAGAAGATCTGCAGCAGCGTGGGCAGCGCCTCGCGGATCGCGCTCGAAGAGCGTGCCCAGCGACAGCGGATTGCGGGCCGCCGCGACGAACCGCTCGAGGTTGTTCAGCGCCATGTCGGGATCGGCGCAGACCGGCAGCGCGGCGGCAAGCTGCTCGCAGAGCGACGCCAAGCAGGTCGAGCGTCATCCCGCCCGTGGCGATCCGGACCAGGTTGGCGTGGGCGCGGCGGGAATCGGCGATCGCCAGCGGCGCAGCCACGCCGCGGCGGCGTCGGGATCATCCAACAACTGCCTCAACTCGGCGATGTTCATGCTAGTCCCGATCGGCAACTACCACCGCTTGTGTCCACTCCCTTCGGGTCGAGACGCCCATCCGGCCTTCGCCCCTTCGGCACGGAGGAGCGAATCGGCCGATCCGCACTCGCGACCCTCTCTACGGCTCGGCAACCCCCGCGCCCGACGCCGGCGCCCTCGGGGCAGTATCGGAGCAGGCCGCGCCGAACAGCGTGAACGCGTCGGTCTTCTCGATCTCGCACCGGGAGCAGCTGGCCGGTCCAGTCGCGCGGGCCGTCGAAGACGACGATCCGGTCGCACACCGTGCGGCCGGTCAGTTGCACGCGCTCGCCGCTGTTCGTCCCGCTTCGCGGCTCGACCTTGCTCGGCCCTTCGACGAGCATCTCCACGGTCCGGCCCAGGAACGGCCCGTTCAATTCCTCGCTGATCGCGTTCTGCACGGCGAGCAGCTCGTTGTTGCGCCGCCGCTTGACCTCTTCGGGCACGTCGTCGGCATAGAGTTCGGCGCCCTTCGTGCCCGGCCGCGTGCTGTACTTGAAGATGAAGCTGTTCTTGAACCGCGCTCGCGCACCAGCTCCACGGTCTGCTGGAAATCTTCCTCGGTCTCGCCGCAGAAGCCGACGATGAAGTCGCTGGTCACGGCGGCGTCGGGGCATCGGTCTCGCGCACGCGGTGCGAGCATCTCGCGATACTCTTCGACCGTGTAGCCGCGCTTCATCCGCTGGAGCACGTCGTTGGAGCCGCTCTGCGCCGGCACGTGCAGGTAGGGCGACACCTTGCGGCAGATCGCGGACGGCCTGGAGCAGGTCGTCGGTCATGTCCTGCGGGTAGTTGGTGACGAACTTGATGCCGGCGAATGCCCTCGATCGTCGTGCAGCCGGCTCGAGCAGGTCGGCCAGGCGCGAGCGTCCGCCCGCCCGTCGTCGCTCTGGTAGCTGTTGACGGTCTGGCCCGAGGAGCGTGACCTCCAGGCAGCCCTGGTCGGCCAGTTGCCGCACTTCGGCCTCGATTTCATCGGCCGGCCGGCTTTGCTCCGGGCCGCGCACGCTGGGCACGATGCAGTAGGTGCAGAACTTGTCGCAGCCGAACATGATGCGGACGATGGCCTGGTGCCGCGCCGGCCGCGCCGCGGCGATCGCGCAGCGGATCGAACTCTCGAAGCTCTGCCTCGACCGGCGCCGCGCTGCCGGCCTTGCGGTCGAGGCTGACTTCGATCTGCGGCCCATGCCCCGGCGGCAATCCGCTCGAGCAGCTCGGGCACCTGCGCGAACTGGCCCGGGCCGACGACCAGGTCGACGTGCGGCGCGCGCTCGAAGATCAGCTCCTGGTCCTTCTGGGCCATGCAGCCCAGCACGCCGATGATCTTGTCCGGGTGCTGCTGCTTGACGTGCTTCAGCCGGCCCAGGGCGCTGTAGATCTTGTCCTCGGCATGCTGGCGGACGCTGCAGGTGTTGAAGAGGATCGTGTCGGCGCGGCGGGGGCTGTCGACCAGCTCGTAGCCCGCCTCGCGCAGACTGGCCACCACCAGCTCGCTGTCGAGCACGTTCATCTGGCAGCCGACGGTTTCGATGTACAGACGTTTGGCCATGGCAAACCGCAATGGAACGAGCTAGCGCCCCAGACACGAAGCGTGCCGTTGGGGGCCCCGTCGGTCCGCGCGAAACGGGGGCGGTTTTCGCGCTTTAGCGACCAGGGGCTGCCGGCAGGAACGACGTGGAGGAACAACATGGAAGACGTATTAAGAGCCGATCCCAGAACGTTGGGAGGTGCTGCGATTTTCCGGTCGCACAGGGCTCCAGCAGCAGTTCTGGGATAGGTTCTAAGCTGCCCTTGAGGTCTGCTCCTCTTGTTCCGTTTCCGCTCGCGCCGCCTCCATGCTCTGCTCGCGCTCGGCTTCCTCGAGCAATCGCTCCAGCAAGTTGTTGCGCCAGCGGATCATGAGGCGCACGAGCGTCATGACGGCGAGGTAGCCGAAGACCGCCAGGAGCGCCAAGTCCCACGTGCCCATGGTTTCCGTTCCCGCGGGGAATGACAGGGGATTTCCAGCCAAGTCCCCTAGTTTAACGCGCATGGCCGAGGGAACGCGAGGGCAATTGACCGTTCACTCGGAGTTGGCAGAGCGCACGTTTCCTCCGCCAAGGCCCTCGACCATGAAAGGTGCGTTTCTTGCACGGCAGACACCAACGGGAATCGTGAGCCCCCCCTTCGGAGAAGCAGTGGCGCCCGGTAAACTAGGGGCAGTCGCATGCTCCCCATTTTTCGCCACCTCGGCGCAGCCCTTTAAACGCAGCGGATGTTCACCGCGGAGAACTACCAACTGCTGGATTTCGGCGGGGGACGGCGCCTGGAGCAATTCGGGCCACTCCGCCTGGACCGCCCGTGCCCCGCAGCCGAGTCGCTCGAGCCGGCCGAGCCCGAGCTATGGCAAACCGCCCTGGCGCGTTACGAGCGGACGGGCGCACGAGCGGCCATTGGAGAGAGCAAGCCGATCTTCCCCCGCAATGGACCGTGCGCCACGGCGCACTGGCTCTGGAGCTGAAGCGGACCGAGTTCGGACACCTCGGACTCTTCCCGGAGCAGGCGGATTGTTGGGACTGGATCGCGGCGCGACTCGGCGCGGTCGGCGAGCGGCTTCAGGTGCTGAATCTGTTTGGCTATTCGGGCGGGAGCACGCTGGCCGCGGCGGCAGCCGGGGCCCAAGTGACCCACGTCGACGCGGCGCGGAACCTCGTGGCTTGGGCACGGCGCAACGCCGAGCTTTCCGGTCTGGCGTCGGCGCCGGTGCGGTGGATCGTCGACGACGCGAGAAAGTTCGTCCGCCGCGCCCTGAATCGCGGGGAGCGCTATCACGCCGTGATCCTCGACCCGCCCAGCTACGGCCACGGAGCGCGGGGCGAGGTGTGGCGGTTGTCGAAGCATCTGGCCCCCCTGGTCGAAATGTGCGGCCGCTTGACGGCCGGCCAGCGACAATTCATTCTGCTCACCTGCCACACGCCGGACTACCACGGCGCGCCGATTGGAGCAGCTCCTCCACGAGTCGCTGGGCGACGGCGATCCGGGGCGAATCGCCAGCCGCGCGCTGGCGTTGCGCACGGCCTCGGGGCGGGAACTGCCCAGCGGCGTGGCAGCGACCTGGGAACGGACGGAATGACCATGATCACCAGTTTGCAGAACGTCCACGTGAAGGAAGCAGTGCGGCTGCGCGACCGCCGCCACCGCGAGAAACAGCAGCGCACGCTGATCGACGGGGCACGGGAGTTGGCGCGCGCGATTCGTGCCGGGGTCCGGCTGGCCGAGGTTTTCGTGTGCGAAGCACTTTGCACTTCGCCCGAGGCGCGCGAGGCCATCGACCTGCTGCCGCGCGCCGCGGAGCAGGTCTTCCCGGTGAGCGAAGCGGTGCTCCAGAAGCTCGCCTTCGGCCAGCGGAGCGAGGGGTTGGTGGCCGTAGCCGAGATGCCGGCCGCCCTTTTGAAAGATCTGGAACTGCCTCCCTGCGCGCTGGTGGCCGTAGTGGAGGCGGTGGAGAAGCCGGGCAACCTGGGCGCGGTATTGCGGAGTGCCGACGGGGCGGGAGTTTCGGCACTGATCGCCGCCGACCCACGCACCGACGTGTACAACCCGAATGCGATTCGGGCCAGCCTGGGCACGATCTTCACCGTGCCCGTGGCAGCCGCCGCGACCGAGGAGACCCTGGCCTGGCTTCGCGGCGCAAGCTGGCGATCTATGCTGCGCGCGTGGATGGATCCGTGTCTTACGTCGAGGCAGACTTGCGCCGGCCTTGCGCGGTGGTGCTGGGCAGCGAAGCCGAAGGGCTCTCCGATGCCTGGCGAGGCAACGACGTGCAGGCGATTCGCCTGCCGATGCGCGGGGCCGCCGATAGTCTCAACGTCTCGGCCACCGCGGCAGTGCTCTTCTACGAGGCGTTGCGTCAGCGGGGCGCGTGAAGGGGGGAGCCGCATCGAAGACGGCGAAGCGAAGCCGCGGGGAACGCTCTGCCGGATCGAGGGGAAACGCTCGAGGCGCCCGCTTTCAATCGGGCAGCGTCATCTTCAGGTTCTTCACGAGAAACGCCCAGAGGTCGGCGATTTCCTCGATCTGTTTGGAGCGTGGGCTTGCCGGCGCCGTGTCCGGCGCGGGTGTCGATGCGAATCAGCACCGGGTTGTCG
This sequence comes from Pirellulales bacterium, assembly GCA_963736495.1. Classification (GTDB taxonomy): domain Bacteria; phylum Planctomycetota; class Planctomycetia; order Pirellulales; family Thermoguttaceae; genus CAVTPL01. Next base: position 1,839,451 of record CAVTPL010000007.1, read on the forward strand.
CAGCTCTGCGCGCCTGCAGCGCCGCCGCGAACTTGAAACTGTGGCCGGGAATCACGCGGTCGTCGGTATCGGCGGTGGTCACCATCGTGGGCGGATAGCAGCGTTCCCGGCTTGATGTTGTGGTAGGGCGAATACTGCAACAGGGCCTGGAACTGCGCGAGGATCGTCGGACGAGCCGTAATCGTCGACCCACAGCCGCCCCTCGGTGAACTTGTGAAACCGCAGCATGTCCATCACGCCGACGCCGGGCAGACAGGCGCCGAACAGTTCGGGGCGTTGCGTCATGACCGCGCCGACCAAGCAGCCCGCCGTTGCTGCCGCCCTCGATCGCCAGCTTGTCGGGCCGCGTGTAGCGTGTTGGCGATCAGCCACTCGGCGGCCGCGATGAAGTCGTCGAACACGTTCTGCTTCTTGAGCTTGGTGCCCGCCTCGTGCCATGCCTCGCCGTATTCGCCGCCGCCGCGGAGGTTGGCTTGAGCGTAGACTCCGCCCATTTCCATCCACACCACGCGGCCGACGGAGAACGCCGCGGCGGATCGAGATGTTGAATCCGCCGTAGCCATAGAGCAAGCGTCGGATTAGAGCCGTCGAGCGGATCCCCTTCTTGTGGGCAAGGAACATCGGCACGCGCGTGCCATCTTTGCTGGAGTAGAAGACCTGCTTGACCTCGTAGTCGTCGGGGGTGAACTTCACCTCGGCGCGGCGAAACAACGTGCTCTCGCCGGTGGCCACTTCGTAGCGATAGATCGTCGGCGGCGTGGCGAAACTGGAAAAGGTGTAAAACGTCTCCGCGTCACTGCGATTCCCCTCGAAGCCGGTAACCATGCCGATGCCGGGGAAGGCAACCTCGCCCAGGGCGCGGCCGTCGAGCGCGAAGACCTTGACGCGCGGATTGACGTCCTGAAGGTAGGAGGTGAGGAAACGATCGCCCACCAGGCTGACCTGGACCAGGGTCTCTTCGGCCTGGGGAACGATCTCCTTCCAGTGCGGCGCGCTGGGCCGGCGGAGGTCGATGCCTACGAGGCGCCGCCGCGGCGCGTCGACATCGGTCTTGAAGTACAGCACCGGCCCGTCGTTGCCGACGAAAGTGTATTCATTCTGGAAATTGTCGATCAACTCGGCCGCCATGGCATAGGGCTCGCGGAGGTCCTTGACCGCGATCCGGTAGCGCTCATCGGTCCCCACGCCGATGGTGATCACGAGGTAGTGGCCGTCGTCGCTGACGCGCGTATCGTAGAACCACTCGGGGTGCTCGGGCCGGTGGTAGACGAGCACGTCGTCGGCCTGTGCCGTGCCGAGGCGGTGATAGAAGACCTTGTTGTTGAAGTTGAGCGACTGGAACTCGGCCCCTGGCTTCGGCTCCTCGTAGCGGCTGTAGAAAAAGCCCCGGCCGTCCTTGGTCCAGGCGGCGTGCGTGAACTTAGTCCAGCGGAGTTCGTCGGGCAGCGGTTTGCCCGAATCGACCTCGAGGACGTGCCAGGTGGACCAGTCCGAGCCCGCCTCGGCGCGGCAGTACGCGGCGTGGCGGCCGTCGTCGCTGACCTCAAGGCCCCCGAGGGCGATCGTGCCGTCCTTGGACCAGGTGTTGGGATCGATGAGCACGCGCGGCGGCCGTCCGAGGGAGTTCATCACGTAGACGGCGGCCTGGTTCTGAAGCCCGTCGTTCTTCCAGTAGAAGTAGCGTCCGCCTTTGGTGAACGGCGACGCATACTGGGGAAAATTCCAGATCTCGGTCAAACGTTTGCGAATGCGATCGCGCTGGGGAATGGACTGGAGATAGCCGAAGGTGATCTTATTCTCGGCCGCGACCCAGTCGGCCACCTCCGGCGACGACGCGCACATCCTGTTCCAACCAGCGGTAGGGATCGGCGACGCGGACGCCGTGGTAGACGTCGACCTGGTCCCCCTTGCGCGTCGCGGGATATTTCAAGCGGTGATCGTCCGCCGCTCCGGCAGCGGCGGCAACGAGGCTGACCAGCCCCAAGACGACAGGAAAAATCGATCGCATGGCATTTCCTTAGGCGCCGGTCAATCGCGTCCTGCAACCGTGGCTTCCAGCGGACTCGTCGGCGCGTGCTCGGCAACGACGGGCTCGTGGGGGTGCTCCAAGAGCACATCGGGCGGCCGGCGGCGGAACCACTGGCCCAGATCGTCCAGGAACGAGTAGACCACGGGGACGGCCAGCAAGGTGAGCAAGAGCGAAAGCGTCTGGCCGCCGGAGGCAAGCACGGCGATCGAGCGGCGTTCTTCGGCTCCCGGCCCGGCGCCCACCAGCAGCGGCAGCATCCCGGCCACGAAGGCGACCGTGGTCATAAGGATCGGGCGGAGCCGGTCGCGGTTGGCTTGCATGATGGCCGAGTGGCGATCCATTCCCCGCGCGCGAAGCTGGTTGGTGTAGTCGACCTGGAGGATGGAATTCTTTTTGATCACTCCGAAGAGGACGAGGATTCCCAGGGTGGAATAGAGATTGAGCGTTTCTCCCCCGAGCCAGAGGCTGATCAGTCCGAATGGCACGGCCAGCGGCAGCGAGAAGAGGATGGTCAGGGGATGGATCACGTGCTCGAACTGGGCGGCGAGAATGAGGTACATGAAGACGAAGGAGAGGACGAACGTCCAACGGAAGTCACGCAGCGTGCGCTCCAATTCCTTGCCGCGGCCGAGAATCTTGGTGCCGTAGCTGGGTGGCATGCCCAGTTCGGCGGCGGCCGCGCGCACGGCGTCGATGCGGTCGGCCAGGGCGTAGCCGGGCGCCACGTTGGCCCGCAGAGCCGCCATGCGCTGGCGATCGAGCCGATCGATGCGGGCCGGGCTGTGGCCGAGGCGGAGTTGGGCGACGTTGTTCAACCGCGTGAGGGCAGAGTGGGGAGCTTTGGGATCAGCCTGGCGTCCACCGGCTGCGCGGACGTAGAGTTGGGAAATGGCTTCCAGGCTTCCGCGGTCGACGCCCACGAGGCGGATCTCGACGTCGTAGACATCATCGAGCTGTTCGTCGCGATAACGGCTGGCGCGGTCGTCGCCGCCCACGGCGATCCGAAGCGTCTGGGCAATCTCCGTAACATCGACGCCCATCGAGGCGGTGCGCTCGCGGTCGATATCGACGAACAGGTCCGGCTTGTCGAGTTTGAGCGTGTTGGAGATGTCGACGATTCCCGGCACATCCCGGAGCTTCTTGAGCAGCGCGTCGCTGTAGACCGCCAGTTGGCTGAGGTCCGGGCCGGTGATCGAAAAGTCGATGTCGACCGGCGCGCCCTGGCGGAGCGAGGTGAGATTGCGGACCGAAACCTCCAGATCGCGGTACTTGCCCAACCGGCGGCGAACCTCCTGCATTTTCTCCCGCTGGGTGAAGTTGCCCTCGAAGGCAGCGCGGGGCTCGCCCGCCAGCACCGCGCTGGCGAGCCGGGACAACGAGAAGGTCCGGTTCTCGATGTCTTCCAGGCGCACGTAGAAGTAACCCGAGTTCGCGCGGGCCATTCCTCCCGAGCCGACGACGCAGAGAAGGAGTCGCACGCCCTCGACCTGGCGGAGATCCGCCTCGACGGCGCGCATCGTGGAGTCCATGGCCTGGATCGAGGCCCCTTCGGGCGCCGTGAGGTTGACCTCGAACTCCGACTCGTCGACGTTGGTGGGAATGTAATCCTGCTTCACCAGGTGGTAAAGCGGCCAATTTGCCGCAATGACCGCCAGCGACGCGACGAGCACCCAAGTGCGGTGGCGCATGGACCAGCGCAGGGCGGCCATATAGCCAATCTCGATCCAGCGATAGAAGCCCCGCCGCGAGGCCGGCGCTCGTTCGCTCACCGCCACCGGCTTCAGCAGGCGCGAGCACATCATCGGGGTGAGCGAGAAACTCACCAGCAGCGACACGAGGATGGCCACGGTCGCCGTGACGCCGAACTGGAAAAGCATGCGCCCCGTGACGCTGGAGAGGAAAGAAACCGGCAGGAACACGATGACCAGGGAGAAGGTGGTGACCATCACCGCCAGGCCGATTTCCTTGGTGCCGGCCACTGCGGCCTGCATGGGCGAGAGGTGTTTCTCCTCGATCCAGCGAAACACGTTTTCGAGGACCACGATGGCGTCGTCGATCACGACGCCGACCATGAGCACGAGCGCGAGCATCGTGACGTTGTTGAGCGTGAAATCCATGGCGCGCATCGCGGCGAACGAGGCCACGATGGAAGCGGGAATGGCCACCGCCGCGATGAGCGTCGAACGCCACGAACGCATGAACAGCAGTACGACCACCGTGGCCAAGAAGCTGCCGACAATGAGGTGCTTCTGCACCTCGTCCATCGCGGCGTTGATGTAACGCGACTGGTCCTGGATCACGTCGACCGAGACGTCGGGCGGCAGCAGGGCCCGGGACCGCGCCAGCCGCTCCTTGACCGCCTCGATGACCTCGACGGTATTCTCTCCCGACTGGCGCTGCACCTGGACCACCACGGCGGGAGTCCCATCCAGGCGCGCGAGGTTACGAACTTCCTTGGTGCTGTCGCGGATTTCGCCCAGGTCGCGGAGCCGAACCGGCGTGTCGTTGACGGTCGCCACGACCATGTCGCGGAAGTCGCGCGGCTTGGGAAAGCGACCCAGCGTCCTCAGCCCCAGCTCGCGGTATCCGGCATCGACGCGTCCCCCGGGGATGTCGGCGTTCTGCCGCGCCAGGGCATCGCGGATCTGCATGATCGAAAGACCATAGGCAGCCAGCCGGGAAGCCTCGATGTTGATCTGAACCGCGCGCGGCATCGAACCCGAGATCGAGACCTGCCCCACGCCGGGCGCCGACTCGATGATGTCCTTCACGTAGCGGTCGGCGAGCACGTACAGCTCGCGGCGGTCGCGGTCGCCGGAAACCGCCATGGTAAGGATGGGCGAAGCATCGACGTCCTGCTTGCGGATCACGGGAGGGTCGACGTCTTCGGGGAGGCGGTTGAGCACCGCGCCCACGGCGTCGCGCACGTCCTGCGCGGCAATATCGATGTCGCGGCTGAGGTTGAAGGTCAAGAGCAACAACGACTGCCCCTCGCGCGAGACCGAACGCAGCTCGTCGATGCCGGCCACGGAGGCAACGGCGTCCTCCAGCAGTTGCGTGACCTCCGATTCCACTTCTTCCGAGGACGACCCGCGGTAGGTGGCCGAAACATAGACCGTGGGCAGGTCGAGCTTGGGGAAGCGGTCCACGGCGAGCTGCAGGTACGCGGCGATCCCCGCCACCACCAGGGCAAGGATGAGCATCACCGCAAACACGGGACGGCGGATACAGATTTCAGCAAGCCACTGCAATGCGCCGATCTCCCAACGTTTCTCAAGGTCACCATACCACGGACGCAGCGCTAGGGAGCAGGGACCTGCGCGGTGACCGTTCGAGCTTGATCCTTGCTTGCGTTCTGGTCTTCTTCCGCGACCGGGCCGCGGCGGCCGGTAGCCGCATCGGCTACGATCCGGTCCCCCGGCTTCAGCCCCTCCAGAATCTCGATCAACCCTTCGCGGCGGCGGCCGGTCTCGACGACCTGCTCGGCAGCCTCTCCGTTGCGGACGAGCCAGACTTTCTCTATACCCGCGAACTCGCGCACGGCTGCCGCGGGTATGGCGAGCACCTGACCCGCGGAATCCACGATGATCTCGGATTCGGCGAACAGTCCCACGCGGAGGGCAAACCCCGGATTGGGTACGTCGATCTCGACGACCAGGGAACGGCTGGCGGGATCGAGCGAGGGACTGATGCGGGAGACCTTGGCGCGGATCGGATCGCGGTGTCCTTCGACGCGGATCTCCGCTTCCTGCTTTTCGCGAACCTGCGCCGCCTCGCGTTCGGGAACTCCTCCCCGGAAGCGGAGCGGATCGACGCGGACCAGCGACACGACGTTCTCGCCCACCTGGAGATAGGCGCCGGGGGCCACGTGGCGCTCGGCGACCACGGCCTCGAAGGGGGCGCGGAGCTCGCAATCGTCCAATGCTTCGGCGCCGAATCCCAGTTCCGCGCGGCGCACGGCCAGAATCGCCACCTGTTCCTTGACGTCGTTGAGCGCGGTGCCGTAGCGCGCTGCCGCAACCGCATCCTTCGCCTGCGCCTGCTCCAGTTCCTCGGTGGTCATCGCACGTTCTTCGGTCAAAGAGCGTGGCGCGTCAGGTCGGCCCCGGCTTGCTCCGAAAGGGCTTTCTCCTGGAGCACCGCGGGCACGGCGGCGTGGTCGAGTTTCTCCTCGTTGGCCCCCGGTTTGATCCCCAGCCGTGCCCGGGCCTGCTCCAACTGGGCTTCGGCCTGCTGCATCTTGAATTGAAAGTCCGCGGTGTCGAGGAGCACCAAGGGATCGCCTTGATGGACGGGCATTCCGAGATCCACGCGGACTTCCTTGACGCGGCCCGCCACCTTGGCCCCGATGACGACCTGCTCGTCGGCCAGCAGGCTTCCTTGAACCTTCACGGTCCGCGGCCAAAGCTGCGGCCGGACTTCGATCCAATGGGTCTTCAGCGGTTCAACGGCCGATTCGGCCGAGCCCGCCTGCGACGACGGCTTTCGGCAGCCGCCCACAGCCAGCAGGAGGACCGAGGCAAAAGCCAACAAAAGCAAAAGCGCTGGCGACCGTGCAGACTGAGGCATGGCAGAACCTTGGCGGGAGGATACACTCTCACTTTAATTCCCGCCGGCGCCGCTGTCCATCACGGAAGCCACCACCCGCCGTGAGGGCTGGATGGCCCGACGGTTTCTTGACCGTTGGGCGGGGGGCGCGAACAATATAGCTGTTCGCGTTGATCACGGAAGGTGCGAGCCCGCAATCTCAGAATGCCCGGCTCGCGGTCGGCCCCCGGGGCGGCGCTTGTACACCTGGGACTCGAAGGCCGGCGCCAGCGACAACCGGGAGGAGTCCATGCGCGTCATCTTCAAGTTCCTCGGCGGACCGCTCGACGGCAAGAAGGTCATGGGCGAGCCGGGGAAGCCCGGTGAGGCTCAGGACTATTACGCCTTGTCGTACCATGGGCGCGTGGGGCAGCGATTCCGGGCCGCTTCGGAGTACGCCGTCCGAACGCTGATGGAAGAGGGACTGAAGCGGAACGACCGCCACCCCTTCAAGCCCCACGTGTACGAGGTCGTTGACCGCATCGACAACGGTAACGTGCTGTTGGTCCGTTCGCAGTACGTGAGCGACGGCGCAAGTCTGGGCCAACCGCGGCCCGTGTAAAGGCCGATCCGAGGCGGGAGATGCGGCACTAGCGCCGTGCGGGTCTGGCGCGTTGCCGTCTGCAGCGGCTTCTCCTGGTCCCCCGGCTCGACGCGCACGAGAAGGTCAGGATAACGCTTCGAGGGCACGTAATGCTCGCGAATGCGCGGATCCTCGGGGTCGGGCAGTGCGGTGGCGCTGATCACCTTGGGCCGATAGCGCTCGATCCGCTCAAGTAGATCGTAGTCGTACGCGCGCAGCGTCTGGTAGGTTTCCAGCCCCCGCTTGGGATGTACGGAGAACCAGAAGTAGTCGATGTCTTTGCGGAAGACGTTGAAGCGGGCCTCACCGTCGTAGACCGTGTCGGCCGGACCGGCAAGCGAAAGCATGTGCGCCAGCCGGCGTTTCTGCACGCCGTTGGGCCGCAGGGTGTCCTCGGGGGGCGGATACGCCCATCTCCCCAGCGGCCCCAGCGTGGCGAGTAACAGTACGACCGCGATCGCGCGCGGTCGAGCTTCGAGAACCGTCATGGCGCCGTGCCCTGCCAGCGCCGCCAGCAGGGGCATCGCCGGCATCCAGTACTGGCCGTAGGTGCGCGGACCACCAGGAGGGGCGCAAGGAGCATGCCGGCCAGCGCCGCCAATTCCCAATGCCGCCGGTCGCGCAGTGGCAACGTGAGGGCCAGCCCCGCGAAGGCAAACAACAGTGGTCCTTCACTGAATATCTCCAACCCCCTCTTCAAGAAACCGAAATGGTTCAGAAAATGGGAATTCAGCGTCCAGTTCAGGAACCAGTATTCGGAGGGGGAGGTGAGCGTAACGATCCAGAGCGCGAAGGGGACAAGGACGATCAGTCCCCCGGCGGCGCAAGCGGCCGCATCGCGCGGCAATGCTTCGCGGCGCACCAGCGCCAGAGCAGAATCGCGCCCAGCGCGGCGATCGTGAACAGGGCCTTCTGCAGGAACACGAACCCCAGGCCCAGGCACAAGCCCGCGGTCAGCCAGCGGCGCGTGGTCACCGGCTGCTCACCCGGAATCACGAGCCAGATGGCGATCAACCCGCAGAGCGTCTGGGGCACGTCGGGCCGGATCTCCAGCGCGCGGTCGACAAACCCGTAGTTGGCCATCAGCAAGAACACGCCCACGGCGGCGGCGGCGCGGCCGAAAAGTCTGGCGGCGATTCCGTAGCTGGCGGCGACGATTCCGGCGAGCATGCCGAGCATCAGGTAGCGGCACGTGATCAGCGTGGCGGGGCGTTCGCCCGAGAGCGCGATCACCGGGGCGAGGAGGTAGTAGAGTCCCGGGTGGTGGTGCTGGAAGAAGTCGACGTAGATCCGCTCGCCGCAAGCGATTTTCCAGCCGGTCTGCACGGCCTCGAACTCATCCGTGCCGAACCCCCGCAGTTGGGACCGCAGGACGACCACGGCGCCCAGCGCCACGAGGGCCAAAATGAGGGCCGCTTGCCACATTCTCGGCTGCTTCATTTGCCGTTCTCGTCTCGTGGTACTCTTGCTCGGTGTTGACCGCCCAGATGTTGCTCTTGTCGCTTCGTCCCGCGACGAGATTATCCACGGCCACCATGGCGGTGAGCATCGAATGGTCCTGGTTGTTGTAGCGGTGCATGCCGTTGCGGCCGATCAGGAAGAGGTTCGTCGAATCGGTCGAGGAACGCTCGCACTTCGTCCGAAGCGGGCGTAGGTGCCGAAGTAGGCCGGGTAGGTCTTGGGCATGCGGAGCACGGTGGCGTCGAGCACGTCGGCCGGGTCGATGATGCCGATCTTCGCCAGTTCTCGACTGGCCAGCGCGATCATTTCCTCGTCGGATCAGTCGCCACAGGTCGTCGCCCTCGTAGCAGAAGTACTCCAGCCCGATCCAGACCTTCGACGGGGTCGGCCACCAGGTACGGGCTCCAGTTGTTGAAGATCTGCAGCCGGCCCACGCTGGACGTCCGGCTCCTGGATGTAGATCCAGTTGTCGCGATCAGCTGTGCCGCCGGTCGCGCGTCTCGCGGACCTTCAACCTCGTCAAGCAGCAGGCCGACGGTGATGAAGTCGCGATAGATCAGTCCGTCGGCCACCTCGCGCACGCCGGCGGGCACCGCGGCAGCCAGCGCCTGGACCAGGTCCTGGATGGGCATCGTGGAGAAGAAGTAGTCGCCGCGGTAGATCGTAGTTTCGCCGCGTCCGCGGATCGACGGCTTCCACCGCCGCCACGCGGTCGCCCTCGACGTGCAATCCGCTCGACGCGCTGGTGCATCAGCATCCGGCCACCCCGCTGCGCGCACCTCGTCGGCGACCAGTCTCCCACATCTGGCCCGGGCCCGTACTTCGGGATAGAGGAACTGCTCGATGAGCGAGGTTTCGGTGTCGCTCTGCGCGATCGCATCGGGCGAGCGGCGCACGAGGCGGCGGAGGAAGTGCGTCAAGGCCGTGGTGATCGACAGGCCCTTGATGCGCTGCGCGCCCCACTCGGCGCTGATCTCGTCGCAGGGCACGCCCCAGACCTTCTCGGTGTAGGACTTGAAGAAGGTCAGGTACAGCTCGCGGCCGAAGCGGTTGATGAAGAACTGCTCCAGGTTCCTTGCCGGTCGATAGGGAACAGCGGCGCCTTCGCAGTAGCTCAGCCCGATCCGTCGCCATCCGCACCAGCCCCAGCTTGCGCACGGTGTCGGCGCTGAGCTGCAGCGGGTAGTCGAAGAACTTGCGGAGGAAGTAGATGCGGCTCTTGCGGCTGCCGCACGAGCATCACGCGATCGTCCGACTGTCGGGATCGGGCCGCGGCGGCGTCCGGCGGCCATCAGGGTACCGGCACCGCTGATATTCCAGGCGTGCCGGCGTGCTGCGGCGCGCCTTGCAAGGGCAGCCGCTCGAGCCACCACTGCATCACGCGATCGGACTTGGAGAAGAAGCGGTGCCCGCCGATGTCGATGCGGTTGCCCTTGTAGTTCGCCGTGCGCGAGATGCCGCCCAACGCGTCGCCGGCCTCCAGCACGATGGGAGTGATGTCCGTCCGTGCGAGGAGTTCGTGGGCCATGGTCAGGCCCGCGGGGCCTGCCCCGATGATGATGGCTTCCTTGCCGCTCATGGTCCGCGCCGCGCAAGAGGAGATGGCTCGCCCCGATACACTTGGGAAGGCGCTGTGGCCGCGGGAATTGCAGCGGCCCGCCGCCACGCCCCTCCTTGGGGTAGTATTGCGGCGAGCATTCTAGACGCGGGGCGGGGGTTCGATCAAGGGCGAAGTGGCCGGAAATGGCGCCGCGACGGCGTGGCTCGAAGGCTTCGCTCCCTTCCGTGTTTTATCGCGGCGGGGAGGCAGGAAATCCACCACCGTGAAAACAACAACGGCGGTCGGACGCGGCTTGCACCGCCTTCCGACCGCCGTCTGGTTTTCCGATGCAACACCTGGAGCCCAAAAGCGCCAGGTCGGGCCGGAGCCCTAGAAGTTGCCTAACGCCTCGCCGCCGTTGCGGCTACCCAGCGCGCCCCACACACCGTAGGGGCTGGTCTTGACGCCGGCTCGCTTCGGATCCGGCTTCGAGAGATCGCCGGTGTTGATCGTTTCGCTGATGAAACGCACCGAGCCATCGGCCAGCGAGAGATTCACGCCACCCGGATGGAAGCTCTGCGGCGGGAACACGCCCCACGACCACTCACCCTTGTCCGACGCGCAAGTCGGGCCATTGGGTGCGATGACCGTGGTGAAGCCCTGGCTCATGGTTTCGCCACACCCCCAACGATCGCCACGGATTTCGTGGGAGTCGGGGAACTGGTAACCACCGGTCTCGATCAACGTGTTGTTCGGGCCCCGCGTCGCCAAGCAGGTGATCGGCGTCTGCCACAACGGATCGCCGGAACCAGCGCGGTGTGTGTAGCCACCCTTCAGGTTGGCCCTGCCGTCGGGAACATCGAGGCCTTGGAAGGTGCACAACTCGCTGACCGCGGCCGTGTTGCTCGTGCCGTCCGGGCAGTCCTGCACGCCGCGAGGAGTGCGGAAACTGAACAGACCGCGCATGCGCCTTCGTACACGTTGTTGTCAATCTGGTCACCACGGCTGAAGCAAATGTTGTGGCGACCGACCGCGGGCGGATTCCACGTCGCCGTGGCCCCAATCACCGACGGGCCGAACCCGTCCGACGGGCAGAAGGCCACCGACGGAGTATCGCGCCAGGGCTTGTACGTGTTGTACGTTGGGCTCGGACCCCAAGCTGGGAACGCCTGCGTGTTGTAATACGTTCCCACAGGCATCGGCTTGCTGATCAGGGCGTATAGCCCAGCCTGCTCGTAGTAGGGCAGCAACGTCACCAACGGACCCAACTCCTCAGCGTTGTGATCCGTGGCAGCCGAAGCCCAACCACCCGCGCATACGTGCCAATAAACCCTGGCGGGAAGACCTTGTTGGCGTCGTGGTAGTTGTGCATCGCCAACGTGATCTGCTTCAGGTTGTTCGTGCACTGCGAACGCCTGGCAGCTTCGCGCGCCGCTTGCACGGCAGGCAACAACAGTGCGATCAAGATCCCGATGATCGCAATGACGACGAGTAGCTCGACCAGCGTGAACGCACGCCATGGTCGTCTCCAATGAGATACACGCATCGACGGACTCCTTAGAAGAGAGGTAAATAAGACCCCCGAGACGGAAACCGCTTCCCGCCGCGCCGGCGACCCCATCACCGGCGCAACACAAAGGGGCTTCATTGAGCAGACGACAATTTTATGCCGGAAAACAGCGCGGTTTTCAATGACCCTTCTGTGGGGTAGTGCATACACCTACCCGAAGCATAGCCTTGGTAAGGTTCATAACCGCCTCAACCAAGCTATCTCATTGTGGAAAAAGAGTACAGCGAAAAGAGCGAAGTCCCCCGTGAAAACAACAACGGCGGTCGGACGCGGCTTGCACCGCCTTCCGACCGCCGTCTGGTTTTCAGATGCAACGCCTGGAGCCCAAAAGCGCCAGGTCGGGCCGGAGCCCTAGAAGTTGCCTAACGCCTCGCCGCCGTTGCGGCTACCCAGCGCGCCCCACACACCGTAGGGGCTGGTCTTGACGCCGGCTCGCTTCGGATCCGGACGCGAGAGGTCGCCGGTGTTGATCGTTTCGCTGATGAAACGCACCGAGCCATCGGCCAACGACAGGTTCACGCCACCCGGATGGAAGCTCTGCGGCGGGAACACGCCCCAATTCCACTCACCCTTGTCCACCGCGCAACTCGGGCCATTGGGTGCGATGACCGTGGTGAAGCCCTGGCTCATGGTGTGACCGCAACCCCACCGATCGCCACGGATTTCGTGGGAGTCGGGGTACTGGTAACCACCGGCCTCGATCAACGTGTTGTTCGGGCCCCGCGTCGCCAAGCAGGTGATCGGGGTCTGCCACAACGGATCGCCGGAACCAGCGCGGTGCACGTAGCCACCCTTCAGGTTGGCCCTGCCGTCGGGAACATCGAGACCTTGGAAGGTGCACAACTCGCTGACCGCGGCGGTGTTGCTCGTGCCGTCCGGGCAGTCCTGCACGCCGCGAGGAGTGCGGAAACTGAACAGACCGCGCGTGCGCCTTCCCACACGTTGTTGTCAATCTGGTCACCACGGCTGAAGCAAATGTTGTGGCGACCGACCGCGGGCGGATTCCACGTCGCCGTGGCCCCGATCACCGACGGGCCAAACCCGTCCGACGGGCAGAAGGCCACCGACGGAGTTTCGCGCCAGGGCTTGTACGTGTTGTACGTCGGGCTCGGACCCCCAGCCGGGAACGCCTGCGTGTTGTAATACGTCCCCACAGGCATCGGCTTGCTGATCAGGGCGTATAGCCCTGACTGCTCGTAGTAGGGCAGCAACGTCACCAACGGACCCAACTCTTCGTTGTTGTGGTCCGTGCCGGCCGTATCCCAACCACCCGGCGCGGACGTGCCGATCTGCCCTGGCGGGAAGACCTTGTTGGCGTCGTGGTAGTTGTGCATCGCCAGCGTGATCTGCTTCAGGTTGTTCGTGCACTGCGAACGCCTGGCAGCTTCGCGCCGCTTGCACGGCAGGCAACAACAGTGCGATCAAGATCCCGATGATCGCAATGACGACGAGTAGCTCGACCAGCGTGAACGTGCGCGCGCGGTCGTCTCCAATGAGATACACGCATCGACAGACTCCTTAGAAAAGAGGTAATTAGGACACCTGAGAGAGAAATCGCTTCCCGCGCACCGGCAACCCCATCGCCAGCGCAACACAAAGGGGCCTCATTGAGCGAACGATGATCTTATGTCCCAAAACAGCAAGGTTTTCAATTATCCTTCTGTGGGACAGGCCATACACCTTGCAGAAATATAAGCCTGGTAGGATTCATAAATACCTAAACCAGTCTACCTCTTTGCTGGCAGAGAGTACAGTGAAAAGATGGATTAAAGGGACGGCAAATCCGACATATTCAGCCCATTGTCTATCGGCATCCGTACCCCTCGCAAGTAGGCAATTCTCCGGGAGAGAAAGGCGATAACTCAGGGGCAGTGATGCCCCCATCTCTAGCGGTACACATACAGCCCATCGGGTGATCAGGGTCGGATGGTTATTCCCGCTGGGCCGGCGATCATGCGATCCTCCGGCAAGCCCCCACCGATCCTGAGTGCTGCGTCTGGGCAGTTCTTAGAGCCGATCCCAGAACCGTCTGCCGCCCTGAAATCCTCCGGCCGCACAGGGCTCCCGCGGCAGTTCTGGGATAGGTTCTTAGCTGAATTCGGACGGTTGGAAGGCTTCGCTCCCTTCCGTGTTTTATCGCGGCGGGGAGGCAGGAAATCCATTGCCGTGAAAACAACAACGGCGGTCGGACGCGGCTTGCACCGCCTTCCGACCGCCGTCTGGTTTTCAGATGCAACACCTGGAGCCCAAAAGCGCCAGGTCGGGCCGGAGCCCTAGAAGTTGCCTAACGCCTCGCCACCGCTGCGGCTACCCAGCGCCGCCCGACACACCGTAGGGGCTGGTCTTCACGCCAGCTCGCTTCGGATCCGGACGCGAGAGGTCGCCGGTGTTGATCGTTTCGCTGATGAAACGCACCGAGCCATCGGCCAGCGAGAGATTCACGCCACCCGGATGGAAGCTCTGCGGCGGGAACACGCCCCAATTCCACTCACCCTTGTCCACCGCGCAAGTCGGGCCATTGGGTGCGATGACCGTGGTGAAGCCCTGGCTCATGGTGTGACCGCAACCCCACCGATCGCCACGGCATTCGTGGGAGTCGGGGTACTGGTAACCACCGGCCTCGATCAACGTGTTGTTCGGGCCCCGCGTCGCCAAGCAGGTGATCGGGGTCTGCCACAACGGATCGCCGGAACCAGCGCGGTGCACGTAGGCGCCCTTCAGGTTGGCCCTGCCGTCGGGAACATCGAGGCCTTGGAAGGTGCACAACTCGCTGACCGCGGCCGTGTTGCTCGTGCCGTCCGGGCAGTCCTGCACGCCGCGGGGACTGCGGAAGCCGAACAGACCGCGCGTGGCGCCTTCCCACACGTTGTTGTCAATCTGGTCACCACGGCTGAAGCAAATGTTGTGGCGACCGACCGCGGGCGGATTCCACGTCGCCGTGGCCCCGATCACCGACGGGCCAAACCCGTCCGACGGGCAGAAGGCCACCGACGGAGTTTCGCGCCAGGGCTTGTACGTGTTGTACGTCGGGCTCGGACCCCCAGCCGGGAACGCCTGCGTGTTGTAATACGTCCCCACAGGCATCGGCTTGCTGATCAGGGCGTATAGCCCTGACTGCTCGTAGTAGGGCAGCAACGTCACCAACGGACCCAACTCTTCGTTGTTGTGGTCCGTGCCGGCCGTATCCCAACCACCCGGCGCGGACGTGCCGATCTGCCCTGGCGGGAAGACCTTGTTGGCGTCGTGGTAGTTGTGCATCGCCAGCGTGATCTGCTTCAGGTTGTTCGTGCACTGCGAACGCCTGGCAGCTTCGCGCGCCGCTTGCACGGCAGGCAACAACAGTGCGATCAAGATCCCGATGATCGCAATGACGACGAGTAGCTCGACCAGCGTGAACGCGCGCGCCGGTCGTCTCCAATGAGATACACGCATCGACAGACTCCTTAGAAAGGTAAACAAGACCCCCGAGGCGGAAACCGCTTCCCGCGCGCGGCGACCCCATCACCGGCGGAACACAAAGGGACCTCATTGAGCAAACGACGCTCTTATGTCCCGAAACAGCCAGATTATCAATTATCCTTCTGTGGGGTAGGCTATACAATACTTTCAGCATACCACCAATAGGAATCGCATACTCCCAACTTAGTCTACCTATTTCGGGTATGACTTATAGATGAAATGAGGGAAATAGACGGCAAATCCGACAAACTCAGTATCTTGTCGGCTGTCGAACCCTCCGTCAGAGGGAAGGTCAGGGTGAGGAAGGCGGAATCGCCAGGAAACCACCATCAACAGGTGGGCAGAAAGCAACCCCTTGAGCGATCAGGATCGGCCGGCCATCCCCTCAACGACCGCGATCATGCGATCCACCGGCAAATCCTCAATCACATCCACACCTCCGCCGATCCATCGGATCTCGAGCCGGTCGACCCGGGTCCGTTTGCCCAGGCCGAAGTGCAGCCGCATTCCGCTGTGGCTCTGGTAGCCGCGGCCGCTATGCACTTCATCGACGAGCGTGAGATCGCCGGCAACCAGTTTGACGCGGGCGCCGACGCCGTCACGGTTCGTCTTCACGCCCGTCAATCGCACTTGCAGCCAGTGGTTTTCCCGCGGCGACTCGTTGCGGAGGATGGTCGGCTCGCGTCGCGAGTTGAGCACCACGACGTCGACGCGGCCGTCGTTGTCGAGGTCGTCGAAGACCGCGCCCCGGCTGCAGAGCTTCACCGCCATTCCGTCGCCGCTCTCCGCCGAGACGTCGATGAACTTCCCTTTTCCGTCGTTGCGGAGGAGGAAATCGGTAGCGTGATACGAAGTGGTGTCGTCGCGCAGTTCGACGTTGTCGTCGAGATGGCCGGTGGCAACGTAGATGTCTCTGTAACCATCGTTGTCGAAGTCAACCAATCCGCATCCCCATGTGACGTTGGAGAACGTGCCCCGCGCCGGCGCCGGAGGGTCGGGTCATGTCGGCAAAGCAGCCGTTGCCGAGATTGCGGAACAGGGTGGCGAGCTCGCGCTGGAAGGCGGTCACGTAGAAATCCAGCCAGCCGTCATTGTCGTAGTCGCCGCAGTCCACTCCCATGTTGCCGTGGGGCATCCCGGAGGCGTTGTAAGCGACCCCCGCCAACAACCCGATCTCCTCGAATCTCCCTTTTCCGTCATTCTCGAAGAGGAAATTGGGCATCACGTCGTTGGCAATGAAGATATCGGTATCACCGTCGTTGTCGAAGTCGGCGCAGACCATGCCCATGCTCGTGCCGGCCACCTTGGCGATGCCGGAAGCCTGGCTCACGTCGGTGAAGGTGCCGTCGGCGTTGTTGTGGTAGAAAGTATCGGGTTCCGGAGGGAAATCCAGGGGACTGGGATAGGCGGGTACGCCCATGAACATACGTTTCACGTGGCGGTCCGGAGAGAACTGGACGTAGTGCCCCACGTAGAGGTCCAGATGGCCGTCGCCGTCCGCATCGAGAAAAGCCGTGCCCGCGCCGGTCTTACGGCCGTCGACCACGCCGCCGCCTCCGCCACCTCGCTGAACGTGCCGTTGCCGCGGTTGCGATAGAGCACGTTGGGACCGTAGTTATTCACGTAGATGTCGAGATGACCGTCATTGTCGTAGTCCGCGACGGCCACGCCCAAGCCGTATCCCGGATCGCCGACGCCGGCCAGCCGCGTCACGTCCGCGAACTTGAACCCTCCCAGATTGCGGTAGAGCGCATTGCGCGGCGTAGTGTCCGCCTTGGCGCCGGGCAGGGGGGCACCGTTGAGAAAATAAAGGTCGATCAGCCCGTCGCCATCGTAGTCGAAGCTGGCCAGACCCGCGCTCATCGATTCAATGATGTAGCGGCGTCCGCTGCTCCCATCGGTGTGCTGGAATGTGATTCCCGTCTTGGCGGAGAAATCGCGGAGAACGATCGGGCTTTTCGCCGCCGCGCCTGGGGCGGTTGCCGCAACCACGAGAAGAGCCAGAGCGCCGATCAGCGTAAGACTGCCGGGCAATCGCGTGGATCGCATAGGGCTACCGTTTCTTCTCGAACTGCTGTATCAGCGCGCGAAGTTGGGCGTTCTGCGGGTCTTTGGCCAGAGCATCTTCGAGGGTCTTCTGCGCCGCGGCGACATCGCCGTTGCGCTGCTGGACCTCGGCGAGCAGCGCCTGGTTCTCCGCCCCGGCGTCGAGCTTTACCGCCTCTTGGGCAAGGGCCAGCGCCTGGGAAGCTTCTTGCCGCTTTGCAGGTACAAACGTGCCAGTGCGGCCTGGCCGTCGGCCAGGTGCAGCGCGCTGGCGAACGTTCTCCAGCAAGGCCTCGGCTGCGTCGAACTGGCCGAGCTGCGTCTTGAGACGGCCGATCTCCAGATCGAACAGAGGATTATTGGGCTGGAGCCGGGCGAGCTCTTCGAGCATGCGGATCGCGTCGGGGAGCTTCTTCTCCTGCCGATCGAGCCAGGCCAGGGCTTGCCGCGCCTCGACGTTCGTGGGAGACATCGCCGCAGCGCGCGTGAGAAGGCACCGTGCATCGTCCATGTTGCGCGTGGCAAAGTAAAGCCGTGCGCCGGTGGTGTAGAGGATGGCCGACTCTTCGCGGATCGCATCCAGATCGTCGTACGTGCGCAGGTCCGTCTGTCGCAACGTCCGTTCCTCAGCGCGAAGCTTCTGGAACTTCTCCATCAGCGCCTTGGCCTTCTCGCTTTGGCCTTGGCGGCGATACACGTTGGCCAACCCGAGCTGAGCGCTGCTGTGCTGGGGATTGGCCTTCAAAGCGGCCTCGTAGTGCTCGCGGGCTTTATCGAGCTTGTCCTGCTGCAAATAGGCCATTCCCAGGAGGTGCTGACTCTCCGCGGCCGAGGGATTGGATTGCACGCTCTTGCGGAGCACTTCGATCGCCTCCTCGACTCGGCCTCCCTGGGTCAGGGCGTTGGCAAGATCGATCTGGGTTTGCTCCGAAGCGGGCGTGATCTCGAGCGCCTTGCGGAGGAGCGTTGCCGCCTTCTCATAATTGGCCGACTTGTGCGCCATGCGCCCGAGGCCGACATAGGCATAGGCATAATTGGGGTCGGTTTTCAGGCATTCCGCCCAGATCGCAGCGGCTTCGTCGGCCTTGCCGATCAGGAACAGCGCCCGGGCCTTGATTTCCAGCGCGTCCGGGACCCCGGGAAAGTCGCCCAAGAGCCGCTGCGTAAACCGATCGACCTCGTCCTTGGCCGCCGCGACATCCTTCGGCAACGGGGTGCCGGCGGGGAGGAAGGGTTCGCGCGGAATCGCGGGAAGAGGCGGTCCGGGGAGATCCTTCCCCTGGGGATCGGCGGTCGGCAAATCCCCCAACACGATCGGCGGCGGCGAACCTGCCGTGGGCGCGCTGCGGAAGTGCCCGTCGAAGTAGCGCGCGCCGTAGAAACCGGCGGCAGCAGCCAAGGCCGCCACGAGGAGCAACAGGAGCGGGCCGAGATGCTGCCAGGAAGAAGCCGCTTCGGCGGCGGATTCCGCCGGCGAGGAGTTCTCTACGGATTCATCCATTCGTGCGATCCTATGGGTTGGCGAGCGGCCGGCGCGATTGCGCGGCCGTTACTTCATCGCCGAACGTGAACCGATCGCCGCGCCGGTCCCCTCGGTAATCGTCACGCGCTGATCGACGGCTACGTTTTCGATCACGTCGGTGCCGCCACCGATCCAGCGCACCTCGATGCGGTCGACGCGATCGCGCGGTCCCAGGCCGAAGTGAAGCCGATTGCCGTAATGGCTCTGATACCCGCGACCGCCGTGTACTTCGTCGATTTGCGACAGGTCGCCGGCGACCACCTTGACCTGGGCCCCGATACCGTCGTGATTGGTCTTCACTCCTCGAAGGTTGGACCTGGAGCCAATGGTTGCCGTTGACCGTCTCGTTGCGTATGATCGTCGGCTCGCGCCGCACGTTGAGTACGATCACGTCCATGCGCCCGTCGTTGTCGAGGTCGTCAAACAACGCGCCGCGACTGCTGAGCTTGACCGCCATGCCGTCGCCGCTCTGCTCGGTCACGTCGGTGAACTGCCCCTTGCCGTCGTTCTCGTAGAGCAGGTTGTACTGGTAGAAGGTGATGGTGTCGTCGAGTTGCTCGATGTTGTCGTGGAGGTGGCCGCAGGCCACGAACAGGTCGCGGTCGCCGTCGTTGTCGAAATCCACGAAGCCGCAACCCCAAGTGACCTTCTGCGGCGTTCCGAGACCGGCTCCGGTTTTGGGGGTAACGTCTTCGAACAGGCCGCCCCCCAGGTTCCGGTAGAGCACCGCAGACTCATGCTGATAGGTGGTGACGTAGAAGTCGAGCCAGCCGTCGTTGTCGTAGTCGCCGCAGTCTACTCCCATGTTGCCATGTTCGTCGCCCGAATAATCGAAGCCCACCCCCGACGGCACGCCAACCTCCGTGAACCGCCCCTTGCCGTCGTTCTGCCAAAGGAAGTTCATCCCCACGTCGTTGCCCACGAAGACGTCGGTGTCGCCGTCGCGGTCGTAGTCGGCGCACACCAGGCCCATGGTCCAGCCGACCGACGACGCAATTCCGGACTCCTTCGACACGTCGACGAATTTCCCGCCGTCGTTGCGGAGGAGGGTGCTCGGCAGGGCCGGTAAACGTCTCAGGCCCGGGATAGACGCGATGACCGCGCCAGGCCTGGGGGGCTTTCACTTCGTAAGAGAATTTCAGGTAGTGCCCGACGAACAAGTCGAGATCGCCGTCGCCGTCGAAGTCGAAGAAAGCGCATCCGGCCCCCAGCTTCGACGCATCGCCCGCCGCCGTGGCGGTGGCGGCCGTCACGTCGCTGAAGGTGCCGTCGCCGTTGTTGTGCAGCAGCACGTTGGGGCCGAAACTGCTGACGTAGATGTCCGGGAGACCGTCGTTGTCGTAGTCGCCGATGGCAGCACCCATGACGTAGCCGGGATTGGCCACCGGACCGTGCGCTCGGTGACATCCTGGAATTTGAACCCCCCGAGGTTGCGATAGAGCCGGCTGGTGGGCATCGTGTCGGCCTGAGTGCCCTGCAAGGGGATGCCGGTCGGAAAGTAGACGTCGATCAGGCCGTCGCCATCGTAATCGAACGACGCCAGCCCTCCGCAGACCGACTCGACAATCCAGTGTTGGCCGCCGCTACCGTCGGAGTGAATGAAGGAAACACCCGAGTTTTCGGTAACGTTGCGCAGCTTGATGGGTCCCGCGGTGGCGGTGGCCAGCAAGAACAGCCAGACGGCAGCCCATGGCCATCCCATTCTGCTCACTCCCACCCTAAACCAACTCGCCGCGCTGCGTGCCATCTCAACTCCCTCGTCGGATCACTTCGTAGGTCTTGCGGTATCCAGGGTTGTCCGGGGCGAGTTCGAGGGCGTGCTTGACGGCGGCCAACGCCTCGTCGGTCTTCCCAAGATGCGCCAGCAGCACTCCGAGGTTGTGCCAGTAGTCAGCGTTCTCAGGATCCAGGTCGCGAAGCTGCTGGCAGACGTACAAGGCTTTTCGATTTTTTCCCGCGTTTTCGTACAGTCCCAACAATTGCGTACGCGACTGCCCATCCCTTGGTTCTAGAGCCCCCGCCCGGAGCCACATATCCTCAGCCTTTAGGGGGGATCCAAGTGCCAGATAGGCCTTGCCCGCTTCGTTGTGGAGCATGACGACGATCTCGCGCACCACGCTCAAATCATCGTAGTTCACCAGGCGGTCGATATTGGCAGTGCGCTGTTGCTTGGACAACCTGCGGAACTCTTGCAGGTGTTGTTCGGCTCGCGCCGAATCCCCGAGTTTCCGATAGGTCAGGAACAGGCCGTAGTGCGCCTTCCGGTGGTCGGGAGCGAGTTGGAGCGCCCGCTGGTACACGGCACGCGCGTTGTCGAAATCGTCCAGGGAATAGTAGGCCTGGCCGAGGCAGGCCAAGACGCCAACCGGCACCCGACTGCTTGCCTCGAGGTAGCCGGAAAGTATCTGGATGGCCTCGCGGGGCCGGTTGATGGAGACCAGGCTGTCGGCAATCAGGTAGGGGGCGCGTTTGTCGGCCGGCGCCAACTGCATCACCTTCTGAAACAGTTCGACCGCCTTATCGTGCTCTCCGTTTTTTTGCGCGATGTAACCCAAACCATAATAGGCGTCCCCGTACTTGGGGTCCTGCGTCAGGCAGCGCTGCCACAGTTGGCCCGCTTCGGTAGTGCTGCCGAAGTGGAAATGTCGCAGCGCTTCCACGTTCCAAGTGTGAAGGGATTCGGGATAGGCGGCGTGCAATTCCTCCACGACTCGCTTGGCAGCCGACTTGAGATCGTCGATTGTGACATCTGGCGAGAACTCGGGCTCGGAGAATGAAGGCAACTTGCTGGGATCGTCGTCGGGATCACCTCGGACCAAGCCCCGTCCGACGCCCAGGACCAACATGGCTGCGCCGGCGACCGCCGCGACTGCGGCGAGCATCAGGAGGACCGCGAACATCCAGCGGGAGCGCACTTGACCGCGTCCGCTGACTCCGGCAACCGTTTTTTCACTAGCCGGGTGCGGAAGAACTTGTTCGTCTTGCATTGTACCCCCCTCCGTTGGCTGGAAATGGCGGCAATTGCCTCCGCACCGCACCCCGCAGGCACAGCGCAAGCGGGTCGCCGCAGCAGTCCGCCGAAGCGCCTAGGCACGGCCCTACCCCCGGTAAACGCCAGAACGGCATTGCCCTTCGGTTCCTCTTCCGCTGTTCCGGAGAAGTATATCAGGAACCTGTTCCAGAATGGCCTCGGCAACCTCGTGCGGCTGGAGAGTTCCAGGACGGCATCCGCTCTGAGAACCTATCCGAAAGCTACCGCAGCAGCCCTGGGCGGCCGGAAAATCGCAGCACCTCCAAAGGCTCTGGGATCGGCTCTAAAGATCACCCGAACCACCTACCCCCAGAACCACCGCCAAAGTCTACTATGGCCGAGAAACGACTTCGCTGCAAACGGTTCTGGGAATCGGCTCTACGAACCTATCCCAGAATCACCGCTGATACCGAGTGCGGCCAGAGACTGTGGGGTCGCACACCGTTCTGAGGATCGGCTCTAAGACAAGCGGGGACAGCCCATCACCGGCGGCGACAAACCCCTCCAGCGACACCGAGCCCCCTCGGCTCGCCGAGAGGCAACCCGTCCTTCGGTGAAAGGGGTACGATCGCAGGTTTCCGGGGCCCAAGCGCCCCGGAAACGTCGGCCCAGCAAAGAGCGATCTCAGTCCTTCAATTCAAAAGTGAAATCGTTCGGTCCACCCGAAGTCACTTCGGCAGTCAGTCCCGAATCGCTCGCAATCGAGTACTTCTTCGGCAAAAGACTCGTCGTCTTCGGGGCGGCGGCTTTCTTGCCTACGCTGCTGTAGTGTTGCTTGTACGCGCGTTCGTTCCGCTCTTGCGGACTGAGACCGGAGAGATCCTCTTGGGGCCCCCCCTCGGTCAATGTCTTGGACACGCTGATCTGATACGAGGCGGGCACCGCGCCATCCCCCGAGGTGAAGGTGGTCAGCTTGTACGTGCCCGTGTCGTCCGTGCTTCCGGCCGCCGCACGGCCCACTTTGGCGTCCTTGGGAGCGAAGGTCACCAGGGCGCCCGCGACGGGCGTTCCGTTGTAAATCACCTTCCCGGTCACCTTCACGGTGTTGGGCCGATCCCCGCCGCCGCCCAGTCCCGAGCACCCGGCGACCACGACGACAAGCCCCAAAACCAGCAAGTAATTCATTCGCAGCATGACAGAAACCCTTTCACAAATGGCCGCCTCTTAGTGCCCGACCGGCGGCCTGAACCTAAATGAATGGAAAAGAGTGCTAGCGTCGCGCGAACCTACCCCTAACTTAGTGCGGCCCGCTGCACACCGTCAATCCTAATCTTCAGGGGGGTGCGTAGATCATGGGTAATTTCGATCACGTCTGTCGGAGTGCGGCCCGTCCCGTTCACGCGGCATCGCGCCGATCCGGGTTGGCGACGACGGCACTCGGAGTGCACAAGGCTCCCCGCAATTCTTGATCCTTCAGCAGTCGCACATATTCCCGAGAGAGCAGCTCCTCGATCTGCTCCGCTTGAAAATCGGTGGGCTAACGTTGGACTCGGGCCGAGCCTCCCTTGGCGAAAGCCTCGACCTCTTCCAGGCGGGCCATGGTCACGTCGCCGGGGAAGGTGGTCAGAAGCGCGCCGTGCGCCCAACCCAGGTGCAGTGCCTCCTGGGGTTTGCGGCCCGCGATCAGCCCGTAGATCAAGCCGGCCGCAAAACCATCGCCCCCGCCAATCCGGTCCAAGACGCCGAGCTGGCAGGTGGGGCTCACGTAGCGCTGGCCGTCGAGCCACAACACTGCGGCCCAGTCGTGGCAATTGGTCGAGTGCACCTCGCGGAGCGTCGTCGCCACCATCTTGATGTTGGGGAACTCCTTGACCACGTTCTCGATCATGCCGAAGAAGGTATTCGAGTCGAGTTTCGACTGCGATTTCGTAGCCACCTCGGGTCCGCGAATACCCAGGCCCTTTTGCAGATCCTCTTCGTTGCCGATGAGGACATCGACGGTAGCGGCGATGCGACGCAGGGTCTTTTGAGCGCGCTCGATGCCACCGATGGGCGACCAAAGCTTGGCGCGGAAGTTGAGGTCAAACGAATTGATCGCGCCCGCCTTCTTGGCGGCCTGCATCCCTTCGAGAATCAGTTCGGACGTGGTTTCCGAAAGCGCCGCGAAGATGCCGCCCGAGTGAAACCAGCGCACGCCGCGCGCGAAGATCTCGTTCCAGGGGAAATCGCCGGGCTTGAGCAGCGCGCCGGCTTCGTTGGCGCGGTTGTAGAAGACCACCGGGGCGCGGACTCCGTGTCCGCGATCGCTGTACACCGTGGCCAGGTTTGGCCCCCGGACCCCGTCGTGGTCAAACCACTTGTAGAAGGGAGTCACACCCATCTCCCGGACGCGAGCCTGCACCAACTCGCCGATGCCGTATCGGACCATTGCCGTCGCCACGGCGGTGCGAAGACCGAAGCAATCGGAGAGATTCGCTGCCACGTTGTATTCGCCGCCGGAGACGTGAATGTCGACCGAGCGCGCCTTGCGGAACGGAATCAGCCCCGGATCGAGGCGGTGCACCAACGCTCCCAACGACAGGAAGTCCAGTTCGCACGAGTCCTTACGAATCTCCAAGCCGGCCATGAATGCTCCTCGAAGGCAATGCCACTCGGCAAGAAAGCGCAGCCCGGGAAGCCACGATACTCCCCGAGGCGATGGGAGAGGATAAGACTAGCACCTCCCGGGTGGTCTGTAAATGATCCGCTCCGGAAGGTGATGGGGCCGAAGTAATGGCTTCGGCCCTCAGGCATACTGCCGGCAGGTTTCGCGCGCGGGACCCTTCCCTGTCCCCTCAAGGGAGCCAACCGAAAAGGGCCCGGGGCTGGGCTTCCCGCCGATTCAGGCGCGGACGGCGGCCATGCGCTTTAGCGTGTCGTCGACTTCCTCCGGCTTGAGGCAGCCAATCGTCACAGCGTCGACCAACCCGTTGGTAAACACGTACTTCAGCGACGCATCCTTTTCCTCCGGCTTCACCAGTTTGCCGGCGCCGAAAATCTTCATCCCTACGACGGCCTTTCCGTTCGCGCGCGTGTTCTTGAGGACCGCGGAGACTTCCTCGACCGACCCGTCACAGGAGTAGTCCTTGCCGCCCTTGTAGTTGACGCGTGCGAAGATCACATCGACCCAGGGGTGTTCGGAGGCGACTTGCAGTGCCGCGAGGTCATGGCAGGAAACGCCGACGGCGCGAATCACGCCTTTCCGCTTGAGGTCGGAGAGTTCGTCGCGAATTCGCTCGAACTCGGTGGGCCATTTGCCGTCCTGCATGCAGTGGATCAGGCAGACGTCGATTCGCTCCACACCGAGTTCCTTGCGGTAGCGGTCCAACTCCTCCTTGGCGCCCCCGGACGGCGTCACCCACTTCTCCTTCCGCGGCCAAAGCTTGGTGAGCAGGGCAAACTTGTCGCGCGGCAGTTCCTTGATGACGTCCTTGACGAAGGGGTGCGAGCCATAGAGGTCGGCCATGTCGATGAAGCGGATCCCCTGATCCAAGGAGTGGCGGAGGAGCCGGTCAAAAGCCTCCTTGCCTTGGCGCGTGTGGGCCGACGAGTGGTTATACCCGTCGAAGCCGGTCCCCTGCGCCATGCGCGAGACCTTGATCCCCGTTTTGCCGAGTTCGACGATATCGGTTCCGCGGAAACTTCCGCTCGCCGGCGTCTGGGCACCGCGGAGCAATGCCGGCCCTGCGGCCAACACACCGGCGCTAGTGATCGACGTGGTAAGGAATTGACGACGCGTGACTTGCCGCATGACGGTTCTCCCAATCGAGCAAGGTGTGCAAGCTTGGACGACCCTGGATTGTAGGGTACAACGCCGCGGGTGACCACCGCGTCGGAGTGCGGGGGCAAGGGAAATCCCCCGCCCCCAAGGGGGGGCGCCCCAAGGCGCCTCTTGCGCAAGCCACGCTTGCACGTATGAAATGGAACGCGACACGACGGTAACCCCGATACGGCAAGACGAGGCGCCGCCGTGCGCAACACCCACTCCCGAATACGAGGTACACCCAGATGCAAGGCAAATCCTTTCCCTCGGTCCGTCGCCTGGCGCTGGTCGTCGTCGCGTTGATCGGCGGATGGCTCGGCGGAGCCACCGCCCAGGACCTCGACCGGCTCCACCCGCTCGGCCAAGGCAAAGGCATCCATCCCGGCCGAGTCGTCTGGGTGCATGACCCTCAGGCCATCGACTGGAAAGGGCCGGGCGACGGCCACTGGTGGGAGGGGGATCGGATGAAGCGGGATCACGTTGAGGTCATGATGACCCGCGCCGTGTGCGATCTTACCGGCGAAACCACGGTGGCGCGGGCGTGGTCCAAACTCTTCCGGCATCTCAACCAAGCGCGGGGGAAGGGCGAGGTCGACTACCGGCCCGGAGAGAAGATCGTCATCAAGCCGAATTGGGTAGGCATGATCTACCGCGAAGGGGCCGTGGATCCCGCCACCTACACGCTGATCAAGCGGCAGGACTACATGAACACGTCGCCGCAGTTGATCCTTGCCCTGCTTGGGCAACTCACGCGCGACGCCGGGGTGCGACAAGCCGACATTACGATTTGCGACACGCTCGCTTATTTGGTTCGCGAGTACTACGACATTCTCCATACCGCGTTCCCCGACGTGCGTTACGAGGATTACGGGGGCAAGTTCGGCCGCATCGCGGTGCGGACCTCCGCGACGCCGCTCTATTGGAGCAGCCGACCGCAGGGCAAGACCCAGGATTTCCTCCCCACTTGCTTCGCCGAGGCGGACTACGTAATCAATTTTGCCAATCTCAAGGCGCACATGGGTTCGGGAGTCACGCTTTGCGCAGAACCATTTCGGTTCGCTGGTGCGGTGGCCGGTGCAGGAAGGCTATTACGACATCCATCCCGGCGGCTTCGCCCCGCAAACCGCGATCTATCGGCCGCTGGTCGACCTGATGGGCCACGCGCATCTCGGCGGCAAGACGGTGCTTTACCTGATCGATGGCATGTTCTCCGGTGTTCATCCCCGCGACCCGGCTCCGCAGCGGATGAAGATGGCCCCCTTCAACGGCCGCTGGAGTTCGAGCGTGTTTGCCTCTCAGGACCCGGTGGCGATCGATTCGGTCGGTTTCGACTTCCTCTGGAGCGAATGGAGCGATTTTCCGCGCAAAGGGGGCGTCGACGATTATCTGCACGAAGCGGCGCAGGCCGGCGATCCTCCCTCGAAAACCTTCTATGACCCAAACCATCCCACACCCACCAAGCGATTGTCGAGCCTGGGCGTTCACGAGCACTGGAACAGCGCGGACGAGAAGAAGTACTCGCGCAATCTCGGCAAGAGCGAAGGGATCGAGTTGGTGCCGGTGAGCCTCGGGGGTACGGGCTCGAAGTAGATCCCACGTTCGACTGAAAATGTCCCTCGATGGTTGCCAAGGGGCCGATGCACTGCGTGAACTCCGCGCGGCCCATTCGCCAGGCCGACCACGGAGAGGCCGGAAACGGGGCCTTGGGGCCAGGCAGTGCCAACCATTCACCGTGCAGGCGTTAACAACTTCCGGAGAGCATCCATGCCCAGCACTCGCACCGAGCGCCGCCGCCACGTCGTCTTCACGCATTCGCCTAGGGCATTGCCGGCCGCCATCGCCAGCGCGTGTGCCGTGCTCGCCCTGCTTGCCGGCGCGTGCGCCGCGGCCGAGCGCGGCAACCTGCTGGAAGACCCTTCGTTCGAGCAGTCCAAGGACAAGGATCGCTTCGGCCTGGTGTTCGAGAAATGGGGGGGCTGGAAGTATGAAGGAGACTGCGATTTCGGCATCGGCCGCGTCGCGCGGACGGGCAAGACTTCCTGCCTCTTGGTGGGCGGGGCCGGGGCGAAGATTCGCGTGGCGCAGCTTCGCGACCTCGAACCGGGTCGCTACCGGATTACCGCGTACGTGCGCGGCCTCGACATCGGCGCGGAACCTGGAACGCCTCCACGGAATTCATGTTCGACGACAAGTACATGCAACTCAACAAGGACGGCACCTTCGGCTGGACGCGTCTGACGTACGTTGCCGAACTCAAGCAGAAGAAAAAGGCCGGGCCGTCGTTCGGTCTGATGGCGCCGGGGCGATTCTGGATCGACGACGTCTCGCTGGAGCGCGTCGGCCCCGAAGTGCCGCTCACGCCGGCGCCGATCCTCGGCAAGGAAGAATCTCCGATAAGCCCGCCGCGGCGAGATCGGCGCGTCGGCCCTGCGCTGCAGCGAGTGCGGCTACCGCAACCCGGCCGACGCGAAGATCCTGCTACGCGTGCGGCGAAGCGGTCGAAGCCCAACGGAACGTCGCCGCCGGCCCAAGTTCCAAGGCGATTACCTCGTTCGAGGACAAGAACCCGTTCAGCGGCGGCCAGATCGTCGGAGAGCACGCGACCGAGGGCGCAGAGGCGCTGCGGATCGACAAGTCGTACCTGGTCATGGACCAGCCCGCAGAACTGGCTGGGCTATGATTATCCTCAAGGCCGATTTGTATACCGACGCCAAGGAACCGCTGCGGCTGTCCGTGGAGATTCGCGACCGTTCGCACGCGCGACTATTGGACGCGCGTGAACTACGAAACCGTGGTGCCGCCGGGAGCGAGCACGCTGATCCTGCCCGTCCAAGCAACTGTACGTCGGCGAGAAATCGCGGCCCGGGCGGCATGCTGGTGCTCGATGGGATCACGGCTTTCGTGTTGATCGATTGGCGATACGCCCGCGGCCCCCTTGTTCGTCGACAACCTCCGCCTGGAGCGCGACGATACGGCAAGGCGTGCAGGCTTCGACGGCCTGTTCGCGTTCGACTTCGGACCGGCCACGAGCCCGGTCCTGGAAGGATTCACCGCCGTCACCCCCGGCACGCTTTATAGCCAAGGGCGCGGCTACGGGCTAAGGAGGCCAAGGTCTGGCGCGCTTTCGACGCCCTTCAGCCCGACCCGCTCTACCAGGATTTTCTCTGTATCGAAAGCGGCGGGCTGGCCATCGACGTACCCAACGGCACGCTATCGGGTCTTCGTGAATCTCGACAGCCCCTCCGGCTTCTGGGGCGAGTACCAGATCTACCGCAAGCGCGATCGTGCTGGCCGAGGGAAAGCCGGTCGTCAGCCGAGAGGCAGGATTTCGCCACGCTGAAGCAGAAGTACTTCCGTTTCTGGAACGTCGAGGACCGGCCGAGCGACAACACCTTCGACAAGTACCAGGCGGCGTATTTCCAGGAACAGCAGTTCGAAGTCGACGTGACGGACGGCCAGCTCAACCTGGAATTTGAAGGCGAGAGCCTGGGCGTGCTGCGTGTCGGCCGTCGTGGTCTTCCCCGTCGCCAAGGCGACCGAAGGGGAGCGATTCCTCCAGTACACTCGGGAAAAACGCCGCTTCCATTTCGACAACTACTTCAAACGCATCCTCCACGCGTCCACGGGCGAAGCGATTCAGCCCACCGCGGAAGACCAGCGCCGCGGCTACGTGTGCTTCCAGCGCGATGCGATGCAGGACGTCTACGACAACGACACCCCGGTGAAGAGCGAGATGGTCGGGCCGTTGGCGGTCGAGGCGTTCGCCGGCGAGTACGAGCCGCTCACCGTCGGGCTGGTGCCGCTGGTGGATCTGGGCAAGGTCCGGTGAAACCGAGCGCGCTTGCCGGTCCCGCCGGAACGATCCCCGCCGAAGCGATCGAGGTGGGCTTCGTTAGCTACCGGCTCTCCCGCGTGACCATGGACGGCTCGGTCTACACGATTGCACCGCGATGGATCATGCCCGGCGGCGAAGTCGCGATGCCCAAGGGGATCACGCGCCGCTTCTGGTTGACCGTCAAGGTGCCCGCCACCGCGGCTCCCGGTGTGTATCGGGGCTCGATCGCCGTGGAAGCGGAGAAAGGGGCGCGGCTGCGACTGCTCCTGAGCTTCCGCGTGCGAGCGGGCAAGCTCGACGCCGTCGACGTGCCGGCCGGGCCGTGGGGCTATACGATCAACGTACCTTCGGTTCCGGGCGATTCCTCGGCCGCCGCCGAGAACCAGGCGATGGCCCTGCAAAGCCTGCGAAAGATGCGCGAGTACGGCTTCACGACCTTCAGCGGGATCCCTTCGATCGCCTATCAAGGGTTCCAGATCGGGCAAACCGGTCCTCGATTTCCGCGCCGCCGATCCGTGGATGAAAACCGCCAAGCAGTTCGGGTTCCTCGCCGTCATTTCGTACGGCGGTGGCGTTTCCGGAATCAACGCCTACTACCAGGACGCCGAGGCCATGCGCGCCGCGGGATTTCAGAGCCGATCCCAAGACGCGTTGACGCCTTCGGATTCTTCGCCCGCAGAGCGTACTTCTGGCGGGTCCGGGACAGGTACCAGGGACTACGCCGCCTTCGTGCGCGCGGTCTACACGGCGGTGCAGGAGCACGCCGAAGCGCGAAGCCTGGATTCCCGTCTACTACAACCTGGGCGACGAGCCGCTCGGCGACGACCTGGTCCGCGCGGCGGAGAACGCCGAGGCCTACCGCAAGGCGTTTCCCAAGGGCCCGCCCTGGTTCACCGCGGCCAGCAGTTTCACCGGCGACAATCGCGAGGATCCCGCATTTCCGCCTCTCCAAGCGCCCTGCACGTGGCCAACTGGAACGGCCACGACGAGACGTCGGTAAAGCTGCTGCATCAGGCGGGCAGCGACTGGGCCTTCTACAACGGCGGCAATCGCTGGACCTTCGGCGACTACATGTACAAGGCCGCGAAGCAGTTCGACATGAAGTTCCGCATCTCCTGGCACTGGAACGCCTCGGCCGGCGACCCGTACTACGCGTTGGACTGCCGCGAGGACGACTACGCCTGGTGCAACGCCACTCCCGACGGACGTCTGATTTCCGCCGTCGATTTCGAGCAGATTGCGCGAAGGGCTGGACGACTACCGCCGTCTTGTCACGCTCGCCCGCCTGGCGCAAAGCGAGCAGGCCGGATCGGCCGCGGCGAAGCGGGCCGAAGCACTGCTGCAACCGCGCGCTCGGCTCGTTCCACCTCGGCCAGCGCGACCACGAAGCGCTGTTCCGCCCGCGACCGATTGGTCCGACTTCCGCCGTACGATCGACGACGCGATCGAAGCCCTGCAATAAGAACCCAAGGAAGGACCCAAGGAAGGACCGTGAGCTTAACCGATCCCCGCCCGCAGAATGAAACTCTGAACTCGATCGAGCGCCGCCACAGCGTGCGCGTGTTCCTGGAGCGCGACGTTCCCGACGAGTTCCTCCGGAGGGTTCTCGACGCCGCCAATGCCGCCCCCTCGGCCCACAACCAGCAATCGTGGCGCTTCGCCATTCTCCGCGGCGAGAAGAAGAAGGAGATGGCTGCACTGGTGAGCGATAAGGCGGCGGACTTTCCCCGTCCCGCCTCGGTTCTGCTCCGCATGGCCGCGCGGAGCATTCTCGGCGCCCCGGTGGTCATCGCCATCGTCAACACCGGATCGCTCATCGAGCACGGCACGGAGCTGTTCGAGATGGGCAAGGACCAGGCCTACGATTTTTTCCGCACGATGGAGATCCAGAGTTCGGCCGCCGCGGTGGAGAATCTGCTCTTGGCGGCAACCTCGCTGGAGCTGGGAAGCGTGTGGCTGGGAGTGCTCTTTCTGATCAAGAATGAAATCCGCGCGTTCCTCGGCGAGCCCGCGGGGGAATTCATGGCCGTGATCCCCCTCGGCTACGCGGCCAAGCCGCCGGTGGGACCCAAGAAACAATCCCTCGATCAGGTCGTGAAGTACCTGGAATAGTGCCCCGTCCGCGGCCTTCTGACCGGTGAGAAAACCATTCGGGGCACTCGTTTCTCCAGAAGCACAACCTGGGGCCGGAATTCGGCGGCTACGGCCAGTGCGGCGGCGCGCACGATCCTCCGCGGTTCGTGCCCTGCAGTCAAGCGCAACGCGCAACGCTCTCGTAAAAAACACCCCAGCGGCTTCCGCGCCTACTCGGAGCGGAGATAGAGGTTGGCGAACTCAACGGGTACGCCCTGGTGGGCGAGACCCAGCGGGGCCGGCGGCCCGGCTTCAGGCCAGGGCGCGGCGTCGACCACGCGCTCGCCATTGAGCACCAGCGTAAGGGCGCTGCCGCGGAGCGTGACCTCGAGCCGATGCCAAGCCCCGCGCTCTTGCCGGCCGCTCAACCGCTGTTGAATCGCTTGAAGGACGGGCGCCGGCAGCGGCCGCGCGCCCCGAAGTAAAAACGGCAGGCCCTTGGCCGCGGGCTCGGCCTGCCATCGCCAGTCGGCGATGAGCTGGTAGTCGGCCGGCGCCGTGTGGGTCCACAGGTTCGGATCGCTGGCCGCGCTCTTGCCGTCGTACTGGAGCTTCCAATCGGCCGCGACCCAGTGCCCTTCATGCCCCGCCTCGGTCTTCCAGCTCGCCAGGTCGATTCCGCGGTACAGGGCGCGAAAGCCACGATCGACTACGGCAATCTCATCGGACGCGGGACGGGTCGAGGGGAGCTCGCGGATGCGCAGGTTGCGAAAATGAACCGGCGAACCCTCGGATTCGAGGCAGATGTAGCCTCGGCGCGGCTTGCATCGGCTTCCGCCGGAGACCACCTTGCCGTTGACCGCCAGGGTAACCCGGCCGTCCTGGCAGACGACGCGATAGTGGTTCCATTGACCGGCGGCGCGCGCGGGCTTCGTCGGGGAGGCATCGCATCCAGCCCTGGGGATGCGGCCGATCGGGGATCATCGTCGCTCCGTGGATCGAGAACACGTCGCCGTGATTGCCGTCCATGATCTGCAACTCGACGGAGCGCGTGAAGGGCTGGCCCCGCGCGGTCAGATCGTCGGACCAGACGAATAGCCCGGCGTTGCCCTGGGCAACGAGGTGTTTCCATTCCAGTTCGAGGATGAAGTTCTCGTATTGCCGTTCGGTGCGGAGCACGCCGGTGGGCACGCCCGAACACTCGATCAGCCCATCGCGGACTTTCCAGGTGCTGGCGTGGCAGTTCACGTTGACCCAGCCGGTAAAGTCCTTGCCGTTGAACAGCGACTCGAACTCCTCCGCCCGCGTTGCCCGGCGATCGCAACGAGGCAGACGGCCGCGGCCAAGAGAAGGGTCGGTCTGAGGCTCTCGCCCATGTTGCAGTCCTCCGGATCGCGCGTCGTACCGAGGTAGGTGGAGCCGGTTTCCCCGGCATTTTTCCTGCCCAGACC
Organism: Pirellulales bacterium; assembly: GCA_963736495.1. GTDB lineage: Bacteria > Planctomycetota > Planctomycetia > Pirellulales > Thermoguttaceae > CAVTPL01. Next base: position 1,872,380 of record CAVTPL010000007.1, read on the forward strand.
TTAGCAGGCCCGGGGGAGGTGGGCAAGCTGCCCCGCATGGTTCCCCAGCCCCGCGCCGCGTATACTGGCGGCGGAAGGGTCGGACGGTCCAGGGCCGTGCCGGCCGCGATGCGGCGCAGATTCGAACTTCAAGGAGCCATCATGAGAAAGCCCAGCCTGTCTCGATTCGTCGTGCTCGCCGGCCTCTGGACCGCCTGCCTGGCAGCGCCTTCGCCCAGCCCTGCCGCCGACAACGCAGCCGCCCGAGGGCTTCGCGGCGCTGTTCAACGGCAAGGACTTTACCGGCTGGAAGGTGCCCGAGGGCGACAGCGGGCATTGGAAGGTGGTCGACGGCGTCGATCGACTACGACGCCGCCGAGCGAGGCCAAGGGCGACAAGAGCCTGTGGACCGAACGCGAGTTCGGCGACTTCGTGCTGCACGTCGACTGGCGGATCAAGGAAACGCCGTACGTCAATCCCGAACGTCCCTACATCCTGCCCGACGGCACGCACGCACGCGACATTCACGGCAAGGAGATAGCGCTGGCGCTGCCGGATTCCGATTCCGGCATCATGCTGCGGCAGCTCGGGCAAGAACCAGGTGAACATCTGGTGCTGGCCGATCGGCTCGGGCGAGTTCTACGGCTACCGGATGGACCCCAAGACTGCCGCCCGAGGTCCGGGCGGCCGTCACGCCGCGCACTCAGGCCGACAAGTCCGGTGGGCGAGTGGAACCGTTTCGAAATCACCGTGCGCGGCGACCACGTCAGCGTGGTGCTCAACGGCAAGACGGTCATCCCGGACGCCCAGCTTCCCGGTGCGGCGGCGCGAGGCGCCGATCGGCTTGCAGCACCACGGCGGCAAACGCGACGGCAAGTGGGTCGGCCCGCCCGCCTGTTGCAGTTCAAGAATATCTACGTCGAGCGCTCTCGACTGACAAGATCGACGCGTGGAGGCCGCGGCCCTGTGGAATCCGGGAGAGAACGTTGATGAACCACCGAAGCAGTCGTTACGCACTCGCCGCAATCGGCTTGGCCTTGCTGGCAGTCCTGCTGTCCTGGTCGTGGGCGGCCCAGGTCCAGCGCACCGCCGGAAAACCCCCGGCGCAGCCGGCCGGAGCTTCGTTGGTCGGCACCTGGAAGCTGGTGTCGATCGACGAACGCAACGCGCAACGGCGAGCGCGTGGTGCCGATGGACTACGGCCCCGAGCCGATCGGGCTGTTGATCTATGACACCACCGGACACATGTCGGCCCAAGCCATGCGCCGCGGCCGGCCGCGGCTGGTGTCGGACGACGTCCATCTGGCCACGCCCGAACAGGCGAAAACGACGCTGGTCGGCTACAACGCGTACTTCGGCAGGTACGAGGTCCGCGCCGACGAAGGCCTGGTGATCCACCACGTCGAGGGCGGGCTGATTCCGAACTGGGAAGGGGGCCAGCAGCGGCGCCGATTCACAGTCTCGGGAGACACGCTGGTGCTGGAGCCGCCGGAGATCCAGGCCGGAGGCGAGAAACGCACTCGCCGCCTGACCTGGCAACGAGTGCGCTAGCCGATCGAAACGGCCGCGCCGTTATCCCGAGGTCAAACGTGCCCACAGCGTGGGAACCACCGCGCCCAGGTCGCCGCGGAAGTAGTAGCTCTCGCCTCCCTCCTGCACCGTGCGCACCAGAAGCGTCTTCCAGGGGCGGTAGTAATACAGCGCGTGATCCTTTCCCGGCGGTCCCTGGCGGAAATCGTCGGGCAAGGGCACCAGGTCCACCACGGCCGTGCTGAAACGGCGGATCTCGCGCCCTTGCTGCCGCGACTACGTTGCGCACCATGGAAAGGGCCTTGAGAAAGACCTCCGGCCCGGTCACGGCCGTCCCCAGATTCAGCACCACGCCTCCTTCGAGTTCCTCGACGCTCCGCGCATAGATGAGAAAATCGGTATAGCTCGCCCGCCCCACCGCCGCGCCGTCGCAATTGGGATGAGCGTGGAGAATGTCGCTACCGATTCCCACGTGGCAGGTAACCGGAATGCCCCCGCGCCAACCCGCCGCGGCCAGGCTCAGATCGGCGTGTGGGGCTCGCTGCTCGACGAGAGTGCGCCCGAGCGCTTCGCCCAGCCCTTCGCCCCGCTCGGCGGCCTCGCGCACCCGTTCGTTGATCCGGCCGGTCTCGCGCCACAAACCGAATTGGCCGGTGCGGATCCAGCGGGCCACGTCTTCGCTCGTCCCCCCGAAGGCCGCCAGCTCGAAGTCGTGGATCATTCCCGCGCCGTTGGTGGCCACGTGGGTCACGATCCGCCGCTCGATCAGATCGACCAGGAAACGCGACAACCCCAGCTTGATCGCGTGCGCCCGAGGAAGAGGATCACCGGCCGCTGGGAGCGCCGCGCAGCGCGCCACTCGTTCGACCAGCGATTCCAGTTCGGGATGCTCGTAGGGAGCCGCGGGCGGCCGGAGCGGCCGGCACTGCTGCCAGCCGAGGTCGTGGCCGCGCTCGGCCAACTCGGCCAACTCGATGCGGCTCCGATCGAACAACTCGTAGCGGCTCATGGCGTGCGCCTCGTCTTCCCCTCCTCGGCCGAATGTGCTGCCTCGGAAAGCGGCTTCTCACCGAGATCCACGGGGATGCAGCAGCGAGCCTTATCGCAAATCATCAGGTCGTACGACGGCTTGTTCATCTCGAGCCGGTGATACCGGGCGCCCCAGGCGGTCAACTGGCTCCGCGTCAGCTCGGCGTGGTCGATTCCGCTCCGCCCGCCGCGGGCAGTCCAATAAACGATCGTATGACCGCGATCGTAGAGGCGGTTGATTTGCTCGATATTCTCGGGGATCGGGACCGACCGGCGGTAGTCGCGGTCGGGCGGGGTAATACAGACCGTCTCGTCGACGTCGACGTAGATCACCGAGTGCCTCGGCAACACCGCCCCGCATTGGTGCGCGATGCGCCGGGCACGGCCGAGATCGACCTGGGAACGCACGGCCAGCGCGGCCGTCTGGCCGACGACGTGACAGGTGGTCTTCCCCGAATTCCCGAGCCTCCCCTGCGCAATCGCGGCGGTCCGCACTGCATAGACCGAACCCACCTCGGCCACCACGCGCAGGGCGCATTCGGAATCGCTACGGACGAGCGGCGCAAGGGCACCGCTCCCGTCGTCGGTCCAGAGCGCACCGCACCGCGCACCGCTGCCATGGCCACGGCGGCGTCCGGCGCCAGTGCTTCGATCGTCCCGTCCACGTCGTCGGAAGTGACAAACGGGAAGGCGGAATCCAGCGCCACGAGCACTTCGGGGCGCTCGGCCCGTGCCATAAGGATCGTCGCGGCAGCCCCGAGCAGCGGCCTTACTGCCGGCTCCCAAGGGCCCAGGGCAATCGGCAATACCTCGGCCCCTTCCGCCCGACTTGCCTGGGCCACGCGGTCCGTCTGGGTGGCAACGATCACGCGGCGCTGGCGCGACGCGGCCGCCGCCCGGATCGCGCGCGCGATCAAGCTTACCCCGCCGATTTCCTCCAGGGCCAGCTCGGGGATCGAAGCCGGCTCGGTCCAGACCGGAATGACGACGACGGGCTCCATCGCTGCTCGCAACGATAACCGTGAAATGGAAAGCGGGGCGGAGATAAATAGCGGCAGCCGCTCGGTCCTTGCAGATTACGAGCGGCTGCGAAACGATCGTTCGGTCCTGCGGCCGAGCCTCGTGGCCGCTTGTGGGCGCGGCCAGACTCCGGTCGTGCGTGCCCGGTCCGCCCCGCGGCGGCGGTCCGCAGTCCGCTGGGCTACTTACTCTTTAACTCGAAATCGCAGACGTTCGGGCCCGCCTTGATATCGGCCTTCAATTGCGTCTCGCCGTTATACTTCTTGGGAACGACCTGCGGGCCGAGATCGACATTCTCCTGGGTCGGGGCCGGTTCGCCCTCCGCGGTCGGCTGGGCGGCGGGCGGGGGCGCCTTGCCAAATCCGGTGATCGACACCGTGTACACACCCAGGTTTGGCCCGTTCTCCTCCGCAATGGCATACTCGCCGTTCCTAATGCCGGCGCTGGCATTGCGCGTACCGCCCGCGCTGCCGCTGGTCATGAAGCTGATGCTGCCGTAAGGCAGCGGGTTGCCGTCGAGGGTCACCTTGCCCTTGACCGCGGCCCGCGGCGGGCCATCGTATGATGCTCCCCCCCTGCAACCGGCGGCGAGCACCAAGGCCGCACTAAAGGCCAAGACCCAGACTCCCGCGCCAGCGCTCGATAACAGACTCATTCCGTCATTCTCCTCTGGCAAAAACTCATCCGGTATCGTCAGGAACGCGTGGACGGCGGAAAGGCCGTCCAGAAACACAACCAGGGCGGCTCGCGGGCCGCCCTGGTCGTCATGCGATGCAAGAAGGCTGGCCTACGGAATTTGGACCGGTCGGCCGTCCCTCATGTTGAACAACTTCTGGTAGGTGAACGGGTTGCTTGGAAAATAGTTGTGTACCGGATCACCCGAGGTATTCCCGCAGGTCCCGCCGAAGGCCGACTCGATGGTCTGGCTGAGGAACCGCACGGCGCCGTCGGCGAAGGCCACGTTCACCCCGCCCGGATGAGCACTGGTGAGCGAGTAACGGCCACACATGCCCGTGGAGCACTCCTCGGGCTTCATGTCTTCGCAGAAGAAGTTGATCGGCACCACCACGCGGAAGCCCGTGCCAGCCGTCGTGCCGCCGTACCCCGGCCAGTGGCCGGCGCGGTTGTGCAACTGCTCGCGCTCGCCGACGAGCATCGTGTTGGCCGTGCCGTCGCTGATGTCGGCCATATTGTGGGCGTTGTGCGAGGTTTCAAAGCAGCACACTGACTCGCTGGCCACGTAGTTGCTCTTGCCCATCCAGCCCGAGTTGCGAGTCTTCGTCTTAAGGTCGCCCGAAGCGCGGCCGTCCTGGTCGTTGTTGAAGACCAGTTCGCCGACGGTGTCTTCGATAATGTCCGAGGGGCACAGGTACACGTTGATGCGCACCGCCAGCAGTTCCATGATCGCAACGTCGGTGGTAGGAATGTGCGCCGCCTGCCGCCTCGACACGCCCAGCGTATCGTAGATGCCGCTCTGTTCGACGAAGGGGAGGATCAATGCGCCCCAAGCCCAGAGAGGCCGCGGCAAATTGTTGCGAGACCAGGTGTCGTTCACGTACCCTGGGGGAAAGGTCTTGAAGGAGTCGTGATAGTTGTGAAACGCGAGCGCAATCTGCTTCAGATTGTTCACGCACTGACTCCGCCGGGCTGCCTCGCGGGCTGCCTGCACGGCGGGCAACAACAGGGCGATCAAAATGCCAATGATCGCAATGACTACCAGGAGTTCAACCAAGGTGAACCCGCGTAACCGACGGGACAACGACATAACTCCACCTCCTATGAGACCGGAACCGCCAAAAGATCGGATGCTCTCACTGTAACAGGCACTCACTCTCCACGCGATCCTGGAATCCCGCACGCGTTTCCTGCAACGGCTTTCCGGAGGCCGACAGGATCGCGGCGGTCATCCCCCCAATCACGCAGTCGGGAGCATGACCTCTTCCCGCTCTTTTCTCGTTTCCAACCGCCGTTTCGGCCGACTGGGGCAGTGCAGCGCAATACCTCGCCCGACCGAAACTGGGCGTTTCAGCATCATCATAGCTCGACACGCACTAAGTGCAAGCTAGATTGCGAAAAACTTCCCGATGTCGCTGTATTCCTCGATTTACGCATTTTTGCCTGAAGCAATAGACATAAAAACACTACCGCGTCTCCTGTCGCCGCAAATCCTGTTCGCGATATGCATCCCGCTGTCGTTCCAAGGCTTCAACGCCCGCACGATCCGCTGCGCGGCGCCTCCCCGATCGCCCGCTCGATCGCCTCGCTCGCACGATCGAGTTGCCCCGCCGAGCCATATGCCTTCGCCAAGATCGCCCACTGATCAGCACTCAAAACCGGCTCCATCGCCTGGGCCTGTTCGGCAATCCGCACCGCTGAGAGGGGATCGGCGGTGCGCGGGTCGCTGGAGCCTGCCAGCAGATCGGCCAGCCTGAACTGTGCGGCGCCCGCCCGCTTGCGCAGTTCGCCGGCGAGCCGGTCTTCATGGCGCTGGGCCGACGCCCGAGACGATTCCAGGAGAACGCGTGCGTAGGTATGCAGCATGGGCGGATTGGCCCAGTCGGTCAGTTCGCAGGCGCGGAGGGCGAACCGCTCGGCGCGGTCGCAGTCGGGGCCGCTCGGATCGGGAGAAGTGGCGAGAAACCAGGCGTAGTTGGCCAGGCTCCGCGCGTGGTCGGGGCGCGGCGGAGGGCTTCTTCGTACAGCGTTCCGGCGCGGTCGCGCTCGCCGCCGACAACCAGCCGGTCCGCCAGATTGCATCGCGCTTCGTGGTTGTCCGGATCAACGACCAGTGAATGCTCCAGGAGCGAAAAGTCATTCTGCCACACCCAAACCTGTGCGCGGCGGGCGTCTGAAGGCCCACGAGGAAGAGTGCGGCAATGGCCACGGCAAGCACCAGCGAGGCGGGCTTGTTCGAGCCCCCAGCCGCTTCGCAGCGGCGAGCGCAGTGCGTACAAGCCGGCACCCACGGCCATGGCCAGTCCCGCCAACGGCAAGTAGAGGAAGCGATCGGCGCGGTGGATGTGGTGCGGCAGCACCTGGGCCGTAGGCCCCAGCGCCAGCCCGAACCAGAGAAGACCGAAAAACACGCCGCGGCGGCGTCGCACGGCAAGCAGGGCTGCGAGCGTCGCCACGACGGCGATCGCGCCGAGCAGCACCGTGGGATCGGACCAGCCGCGGGGGGCAAGCGGCGCATACGCATAACCCAAGCCGCTGGGCCAAACGACGGCTTTGAGGTTGAGCGCATAGGCGTTGAACACGAGCAAGAGTCGCTCGACGGACAGCAGCGGCGCCCCCCGGCCGCCGGCGTCGGCCTCGCTGAAAAGCTTCACGGCAACCGTGATTGCGGCAATCACCACCAGGGGCAACACGGCGCGAAAGCCCCGCCCCCATCCGGATCGAGGCAGCGCGAGCAGATCCCAGGCCAGAACCAGCAGCGGGATGACTGCGCCCACCGCGTTGCTCAGGCAGGCGGCGGCGCAACACGCCGCGGCGGCGGTATCGAGAAGCACAACGCGGCGGCGCGGAGCCCCGGCCTGACTCGCCCGACGAGCCCCCAGGTGGAAGTGAAAGGTCCCCAGGGCCCCCAAAGTCATCAGCAGCTCTTCCCGGCCGGGCACCCAGACCACCGGCTCCACGACCAGCGGATGGATCGCGAACCAACCCGCGGCGAAAGCGGCGATCAGCCATTTCCACGCGTGCTCGAGGGGCGCGATGGATTCTCGGCCGCAGTCGACGGTTGCGGCAATTCCGGGATACGATCTCAGCCGCAGCACCAGTGCCAACACCAAGAGCACGTTGCCCAGGTGAATGAGCACGTTCGTCCGCTTGAACGACCCCGCATCCAGACCCCAAAGCTGAAAGTCCAGGGCATAGCTGAGCGTGCGGACCGGGTAGTAGCTGGAAATGCACGGCGAAGTGAGGATGTGCTTGAGGTTCTCCGGCGTCAACGCGCGAATGTAGGGGTTGTCGAGCACCTGCTCGGTGACGTCGAAATCGATGAATTCGAACTCCAGCACCGGGTAGAAGGTCATGCCGACGAGATAGGCCAGAAACAGCACGGCGGCAGCGGCCGGCCACCACTGCCTTCTCCCCGGCCGCCCGCTCGACGGGAGCGCTTCTCTTCGAGCCGGCTTTCTTCGGGTCCTGTTCATGGGATCGTTCGCTTGGAGCATGCGTCGGAGCTATGGCCGCGAGCGTGAGTTCAGCCCCGCGGACCGGCGGGCGCGTTCTGTTGGTAGAACAGTTCCAGCCGCCGCCACAACCCATCGGCCTGGGCGCGATTGCCGGCCGCCTCGGCGGCGCGCGCGGCCCGCTCGATGGCTCCGGCCGCTTCCTCGACCCGCCCATTCTGGGCGTAAACCATGGCCAAGATCATCAGTTGATCGGCATCGGGCGGGGCCGACTCACAGGCCCCTTCGGCCAGGGCGAGGGCCCGCTTGAGATCTTGAGTTTTCGGGTCGGTGGAGGTGGCCAAGAGCAGTGCAAGGTTCAAAGCTGCCGGGGCGTATTGTGCATCGGCCTCAACGGCCTTCTCCAGTTGTTCCAAGGTCCCCTGAATGTCTCCGCGCCGCGCGCGGTCCTCGGCAAGGCCGGTGGCCACGACGGCACGCGTGCGGAAGACCTCGGGTTCGCGTCCCTCGGTCACGGTTTCCGCCCGTTCCAGGAGTCGCGAAGCCAGGGCCAGATCGCGGATTCTGGGGTCCTCGCAGGTCGCCGACAATCGCGCCAGCCGGCTCAGCGACTTGAAGTTGTCGACGTTCAGTTGCAGCGACGTCTTGTAGTGAGCCAACGCTTCGTCATACCGCTTGCTCCTAGCCAAGTGATCGGCCAAGAAGCAATGGGCGAGGTCGTTTCTCGGGGCCACCTCGACGCAGTGCCCCCAGAGCACGAGATTGCTTTGCCACAACTGCAACTGCTGCATGCTCAGCGCGGCCAAGACGGCGACGAGGCCGACACCCAGGCCGGCCAGCGCCACGGATGCGGCGCCGGCGAAAAACGGCCGACGCCAACGCGAACGCTACCATGGCCACGACCAGCGCGATGCCCACCAGGGGCAAGTACAAGTACCGGTCGGCGCGGGGCAGGTGGCCGGGCAGCACCTGGGCGCTGGGAGCCAGCGCAAGTCCGAACCAAGCAAGCCCGAACAGCAGCAGCTTCTGCCGCCGCACGGTCCAAAGGGCCAGTAAGGTCAGCCCCAACGCAACGATGCCCAGCAGTACTTCGACGTCGAGGAAGCTCGTCGGCAAGTACCAGTCGTACGACAGCGTAAGACGCGTCGGCCAGACCAAGCTCTTCAAGTTGAGCCAGTAGAGATTGAAGATCATCATCACGCGCTGGTCGAACGAGCGGTCGACGAACGTCGAGGGCAGGGGCGGCGTGCGGCTCGCTTGGCGACGATGGTCGCGATGCCAATCGCCAGAGGCACCCCGCTGCCGTAGAGAATCCGTCCCAACCACGCCGCACGTCCCGCTTCGCCGTGGGACGGGGAGGGCGTGGGCCCACAAGCGCCGTCGGCAAGGCCCTCTGCGGGCGGCGACGATTTCTCCCGCGCGGCTGCGGGGCAAGGTCAAGACGTCCCACGCAACCAACACCAGCGGGATCGCCGCTCCCGCGGCATTGCTCAGGCAGCCCGCGGCACAGGCCACGGCCGCGGCGGCAAAACACGCCCAGGCGGCCCGCGACCGGCCCTCCCCTTCCAACCGCCGCGCGGAAAGATAGAAGTGAAACGAGACCAGAGCGCCGAGCGTCATCAACAACTCTTCCCGCCCCGGGACCCAAGTGACCGGCTCCACGACCAGCGGATGCACGGCGAACACCGCCGCGGCGAACACCGCCGGGCCGACCTCGACCCAAGTGCCGTTGCGTTCACCCCCGCGCGCCCGTGCGATCAGACGCAGCGCCAGCGCGAACACGAGGATCGCGTTGATCGTGTGCACCAACAGGTTCGTCAGCTTATAGCCTCCGGGAAAGAAGCCCCAGAGTTGGTAGTCGACGGCATAGGTGAGCGTGCGAACCGGGTAGTAGCTGGTGGTCGAGCGCGTGGTGAATATCCGCACCAGGTTGTCCACGCCCAGTCCGCGAATCGCCGGATTCTCCAGCACGTGATCGCTGATGTCGTAATCGATGAACTCAAAGCCGACGATGGAGTGGAAGACCGCCGAAACCAGGCCCACCAGAAGCGCGGCCGCGATCAGAAGGCGGTAGTGCTCGCGAACCCAGGTGACGATCCAGTCCGGTTCCATTTCCGAAGGATCGGAAGCGGATTCGAAGGCGTCGGGATCGGGGAGGCTTTCGTCCATACGGGTTCCCGCGGGGTTCACTTCGGTTGCATCAGGGGGCGTGCGAGGACGGCGCCGTCTTCCGTGCCTTCGCCCGACTCCGGCGTTTTCTGCCAGCCCTCGGCGGCTTGGAAGGCGCGCATCGCCGCCTCCTGGGCTTCCTTGGCCTCACTGGCTCGCCCCGCCTGCGCGTAGACCGTGGCGAGAATGGCAAGTTGCACGGGGTCGGGCGATTGCCTCTTGGCAAGCGCCTCTTCGGCTCGCCGCACGCCTTCGGCCGGATCGCGCAGCTTCGGATCGGAGGAGGTCGCCAGCAGGAGGGCGAGATTCCACAGCGGGACTTCGTACTCCGGGTCCGCCTCGATCGCCTTGCGGTAGTACTCGGCCGCCGCTGCGAGCTGGCCGCGATTCTTGAGCGACGTGGCATAGTTCATCCGGGCCAGGGCGAGCGTGCGGCGGAGCGACGCACTCTTCCAGCCCGCAATCGCACAACCCCGCGTGGCCAATTCGATCGCGCGGCCGTAATCGCGCAAACGCTCGTCGGGATATGATGCGAGTTTGCGCACGTAGTTGTTCAGTAGCGCGGTGTAGCCCGGATTGAGCTTCACCGCCGCCTCATAGTGGGGCTTGGCTTCACGCAACAGACCCACGCCGGCGAGGTTATCGGCTACGCCGAAGTGGGCCATCGCGCTGCTGGGGTAGACGCTGAGGCAGTGCTCCCAGACGGTAAGGCTGTCGCGCCAAGTCTGCACCTGCTGGATACTCCGCACCTCCAGCGCGAGCAGTACGGCGATTGCCGCGACCATGGTCGCGACCGGCAGGGTGCGAGTCTTCGAGGAACTGCCCAACGGCGTGAGAGCTGAAGCAACCAAGAGCCCCAGACCGACCAGCGGTAGATACAGAAAACGGTCGGCGCGCGTGAGGTGGTGCGGCACGACCTGGGCACTGGGGGCCAGGGCAAGCCCGAACCAGAGCAGACCAAACACCAGCAGGGTGCGGCGGCGCAGCAGCCACACCGCCAGCAGACTTCCGCCTGCCGCGGCCGCACCCAGCACGACCTCGGGCTCCAAGAAGCTCTGGGGAACGATCTGCGGATAGTCGATGGCCAGGGCCGCGGGCCACAGAAGCGTCTTGACGTTTTGTCCGTAGACAGACAGAACGAGCATCGCGCACCGCGCGGTCCACAGACCGACTTCCGCGGCGTAGGTGTCGACGACCGTGTCGAGGCTCTTCTTGAGCACGAAGGCGGCCACCCCGGCCGCCCAAAGCGCGGCAGTACCCAGCACGATGCGGCGGAGCTTGGGACGCGGCAGCACCAGCACGTCCCAGGCGGTGACCACCAGGGGAATCGCCGCGGCGGCGGCATTGCTGAACACGGCCAGGGCGCAGGCCGCCGCTGCGCCGGCATGGCAGGCAACGGCCGCGGCGCGCCGGCCCGGTTCGTCGGCCAGACGTCGCGCCGACAGGTGCAGGTGAAAGGCCGCCAGCGCACCGAGGGTCATGAGCAGCTCTTCCCGGCCGGCCACCCAGGTCACCGGCTCGACCACCACCGGATGGATCGCAAACAAGCCGGTTCCCAGCGCGGCGACGGCCGCGTCCCACCACGCCCTCCCCGACCGCCCCCCCGCCTCGGACATGCGGAGCATCCGCAGAATCAGGCCGTATACGAGGAGCACGTTCGCAAGGTGAATCAACAAGTTCGTCAACTTGAATCCGAACGGATTCAATCCCCAGAGCTGGTAGTCGACGGCGTAGCTGAGGGTGCGAACGGGGTAATAGCTGTAGATGCACGGCCTGGTGAGAATGTGGAGAACGTTCTCGGCCGTGAGCCCGTGTACGTACGGGTTGTGGATCACCTGCTCGGGCACGTCGAGGTCGAAAAACGAGAAGCCGAGGATGGGAAAAAACACCGCCAGCACCAGCGCGGCCAGCACGGCCGCGGCGATGCGCCGCGGACGGCGCGTGCCGGATCGCCGCCGTGCCCGCCCCGACTCGGTCGGCGAGGGGTCTTGGGGTCCGTGGAGCTTGTCCTGTGCCATGCCGGTCTCGGATGCCTCGGAATAACGCCCGTCCGACAGCGCGGAGTCCAGCGCCGCGCCATCACCTCATTGTACTTCCTGCTCAGGGGGCCGAAACCGGCCGCCGCGCAACCCGCCTATCCCCGCCGAAACGTGCGGAGGGCCTCCTGCGCGGCATACTGGGCCAGCTTCCAGTTCGCGCTGCGCACGATCTGGCCCGCGAAGGCAGCCACGTAGTGGGGCGTGAAGTAGACCTGACGTTTCGCCTTCCGGCACAGATCGTCGAGAATCTTCTTCTTGGGAGCCCAGGGAAGGCGGACCCAGGGAAACTCTTCCGCCGCGGGGTCCCAGTCGCCCACCAGCGCGCCGGTGGATGCCGCGATCTCGTAGGCCTCGGTCTTCGGATACGGCCGCAACACGGCCAGGTTCACGGTGCTCGGCCGGTGCTTGCGGATGAAGTCGAGCGTCTCGGCGACGGTGTCGGGGGTTTCGCCGGGATAGCCGAGGATCCAACTCGAGTGCGAAAGCATTTTGTACTTGCGCGTCAGGCGCAGGCGCGGGCGTTCATCTCCACTGTCGTCCGCTTCTGCATTGCTTCGAGCATGCGCGGCGAGCCCGACTCCATGCCGAAGGCCACCAGATACACGCCCGCCTGCCGGGCCTTGCGCGCGAGCTCCTCGGTGAAGACGTCGACGCGGCTCTTGATGCGGAAGGAGATGTCGAGCTTCTCCTTCAGAATCAGGTCGAAAATCTCGATCGCGCGGCGGGGCAAGCCGGTGAAGGTGTCGTCGGCGATCTCCACGTCGCGAATGCCGCGGTCGCGGATCGAAGCCAATTCGTCGACCACGTCGGCCGCGGTGCGGTAACGGTACTTGCGGCGGAAGTTGTAGCAGAATCCGCAGTGGAACGGGCAGCCCCGGCTGGTGAAGAGGGTGTCGACCGGCCGCTTGCGGACCATGATCGAGTAGTAACGCTTCTCGTCGTAGGCGGAAGCCACCAGGTCGCGCGCGGGGCGGGGCACCTCTTCCACCGAGGGATACTCGGCCGGCGGGCCTTCGACGACCGCACCCTCGCGCCGATAGACGATTCCCGGAACCTGGTCTTCCGGCTCCCCCGCGGCCAGCTTCTCGCAGAGCATCGCCAGCGAGGTCTCCGCCTCGCCTACCAGGCCGAAGTCGGCCTGCGGAAACTGCTCGAGCGTCCGCCGCGGAACCGCGCTGACGTGGGGTCCGCCGAGCACGATCCGAGCCTCCGGCGCAGCCTCGCGAACCCACCGCGTCATGTCGCGAATCTGCGGCAGAATCTCCGAATAGACCGAGAGTCCGACCACCAGGGGTTGCGCCGTCCGCACCGCCTCGGCCACCTGGGCATCGGTGAGGCGGAAGGCGTTGGCATCCACGACCTCGGGTTGGAACCCTCGAGCGCGGAGCGCCGCCGCCAGATACAAGAGGTGCATCGGCGGGAAACACTTCTGCGCGATCTCGTTGTAGTACGTCGCCCGAGGATTGATCAGCACTACCTTGCGCGACGGACGGGGGTCGGCGACGATCATGGGGTTACTCTCCGGCGTGGGCGACGGTGGGGCTCGGCTTTTCGCGCATTGGGACTTCGTCGCTGGGGGGAGCGGGCGAATCGGCTGCGGCGGGCGACGGCCCGGCCAACGTGCGCAGAAGCGGAAACATCCACGGAATCCCCAGGATCGACGGGACAATGTGGATCGAAAACGACATCATCAACCCAATGCTCACCAGCACCGCCGGATCGGCGAAGTCGGCGAACAGCGCGGTCAACGTGGCCTCCCGCGGACCGATCCCCGCCACGGTGAGCGGCACGTTGCTCATCAACACCACGACCGAACCGTAGGCGAGGAACTCCTGCATCGAGGGGATGCGGTCGGGCTGAAAGGCGTGAAACAACAGGGCAACGACCACCAGCGGCCGGATCTGGAAGAAGACGCCGTAGGCCAGGAAACCGAGCTTCTGGCGCCGGAAAACTCTTCGAACGCGCTGAGCACGCCCGAAGCCAACCGGCCCAGCTTGGGATGCACCGCCGCGGCGATCGTCGCCGCCAGCCGGCGCACAGGACGAACCCATAGGAGCACGAGGACTCCCACGCCCACCGCCGTATGCAGAGCAAGCTGGCCCGCCGTCGGCATCCTCGCCATGGCGGCAATTCCCACGTAGAGCCAGAAGATCGTGCCGAAGAAATTCAGCGCCTTGTCGAAGGCGATCGAGCCCGCGGCGCGGCTGAAGCCCAAGGCCGGATCGCGGCCGAAGTAGAAGGCGTTCACCAACTCGCCGCTCTTCAGCGGCAGGGCGAAACGGATCGGGTCGGAACCGAGTCGCACGCGGAACACCTCGCCCCACGAGACGGCCGCGCCTTGCCCGCGCAGAATCCGCCACCACTTATCCGCCCCCAGCACGATGTGCCAAATCGCGGAGAATGCAAAGGTGGCCAGCAGGATGCCCCAATGCGCCCGCTGAAACTCCGCGCCCACGCGATCCAGGCGGAGATCGGTCTTGACGGCCAACAGCAGGAGGATCGCCAGCGAGACGATCGCCGCCGCCAGCACGCGTTTTCGCCCCATCGCCTTACGCATGAGTTGCTTCTCCCTGGGAGTCTCGCAAGGGGCCTTTCGAAACGACCGCCCCGCGGAGGCTGTGGTAGACCTTGCGCGGATAGATCCGCAGATAGGCGGCGAAGCGAAGATCGCGTGCGCGGAGACTGTTGGCGGCCTGGAGCAAGGCCACCAGCGGCGACGGAAGCCGCGACAGCCAACGCACGCGCCCGATCGAACCAGCCAACCCACCGTGCGCTTCGGCAGCAGGGGCAGAATCTTGTAGAGCGCCGCATAGGCTGCCACGAGCTTGCGGCGGTCGCTTCCCACGGAAGCCTGGTCGTAGAAGTCGCTCTCTTCTCCCTCGGCGAGGCGCTGGTGCGCATCGGCCGGCAGGTCCCCCGCAGCCACGGCGCGGTCGACGATGTCGGCCGTGGGAAAGTAGACCAGATGGTGCACCTTCACCCGGCTCAAGTAGCGAAGGCGGCGATAGCATTCGGCCCCGCGCACATGGTCGGCCTCGCTCTCGGTGGGAAGGTTGAACATGTGGTCCACGTCGTACCAAAGCCGCTGGGCATCGCAGTGGCCGAAGGCGAGGAACGCTTCCTCGCTCGTTTCGCGCCGATTGAGCACGTCGCGGCGGAGGTCGTCGTTCCACGTCTGCAGGCCGAATTCGATCGAGTAGCAACCCGACTGTTTCAGGAGCCGCGCCGTCTCCTCGTCGAATCCCGAGACGGTGCAGAAACACTTGAAGGGAACGTGGATCTCCGCGCGGTATCGTTCCAGAAGCTGGCGGAGCCACGGCTTGTTTCCGGAAAGGTACGAGTCCTTGAAGATCACCTCGCGATAGCCGTAGCGCTGTTTGCCCGCCACGAGTTCGCGGATCACGGTGTCCACTCTCTTGCGGCGGAAGTAGCCCGGGCCGTAGAGCTTCTTCGAGCACGTCTCTTCGCAGAACGTGCACTGGTAGGGGCAGCCGCGGCTGACCATCGCCGAGTAGCTGTAGCGGTGCGAAACGAAAGGGGCAAACAGGTCCTTGTCGGGCAGGGGAAGGGCATCGAGATCGACCGGCGCCGCGCGACGCGTGAAACACGGCGTGCCCCGGTCGCGGTACCAGAGGTTTTCGACTGCGCGACGGGTCGGTGCCCAGGCTCAACGCATCCAGCAGCGGCAGAATCACGCCCTCGACCTCGCCGGCGATGGCGTAGTCGACCGCAGGCTCGCGCATCACGCGCGCGGGCGCAAGCGACGGATGCAGCCCGACGAAGACCACCGGGGCCGTGGTGCACTTTTTCACCGCCGCGGCGATCGCGCGGCACCAACGGTAGGTCGACGAGAGCACGCTGAACAGAATCACATCCGGCTGCGCCTCGGCGATCCGCGACACGGTGTGCGCGTCGTTGGCCAGCAGTCGCGCCAGGGGCCGAATCTGGAGCACGTTGTCGGTCACGCCGAAGGTATCGGGGTCGTAGACGAGCCGAACCGCGTTCCCTCCCGCACGGAGCACGTTGGCCAGCGTCTCCAGGTCGAGCGCCTCGCGCACGTGGTAGCGGCCGCGGTAGACGAGCACGACGTTCATCGTTGGGGTCGGCGGTCCGGGATGGGAGGAATGAATGCTGGGCGCCGCTCTCAGAACGGCTGGCTCCACTTCGAAATCTTCTTGTACCAGTCGAGCTTTCCCTTGTCCTCGCCGTAGCACTTGGAACTGGCGGTCGCGCTTGGAGACTTTCTCCTGGCGGAAAACCATTTCCCAGAAAGCAAAGAACTTGCGGCGAAACTCGGTCCACGAGCGGACCTTGAGCGTGTGGCGCAGCAGGAACCACGGTCGCGCGTGATACTTCACGTAGGCCCGATGAGCCAGTTCGTCGATCTCGTCGTTGGTCAGTTCGGTCCAGGGCCGGGGCAGCACGGCCTCCTCGGCGTTGCCCAGGATGTACTCGCGCCAGTAGTCGTAGCCGGTCTCGTGCACCAGGTCGTGCCACAAGCTGGTAAGCGGCTTGGCGGTCGTCTTGGAGAACTGCACGTAGTCCAGGTCGAGCGACTTGGCGAACTTGACCGTCTTGCGGATCGTCTCCCGCGTCTCCCCGGGACTGCCGATGAGGAAGAATCCCAGGGCGCGAATGCCGTGCTTCCGCGTCAGCTTGATCGTCTCGCGGACCTGTTCCAGGGTGATTCCCTTGTTCACGCGGTCGAGCATCTCCTGGTCGCCCGACTCGATGCCGTAGTAGATCCGGCCGCAGCCCGAGGCGGCCATCTCCTTGAGCAGCTCGTCGTCGACCGAGTCGATCCGCGCCCGGCAGGCCCAGAGGATGTCCAGCTTGCGTCGCTGCATCTCCTGGCAGAATGCCCATCGCGCGCTTGCGGTTGATCACGAACTCGTAGTCGAAGATGTCGATCTCGCGGATGCCATAGCGGTCGTAGCACTCCTGCATCTCGTTGACGACGACGTCGACGCTTCGCGGGTTGTAGCGCGTGCGGCCCGCCTCGCAGAAGAGGCAGCCCATCGGGCAGCCCTTGCTCGTGACCATCACCGTGAAGTTCTTCCGCTCGGTGGGGAATTCGGCGTAGAGCTCGTTGGGCAGCAGGTGGCGGGCCGGGTTCGGATAGTCGTCGAAATCGGGATCCTCGCCGTAAGGGGTCATCGTGATCACTCGCCGTTGCGCTTGTAGATCAGCCCCGGCACGTCGTCGAACCGCTGGCCCTCCTCGAGCTCGGCCAGCAGGCGGGGAACCGTGTGATAGGCCGAGTTGAAGCAGCCGAAGTCGATCTCCGGCGGCATCGACCGATTCCTTGGGGTAGACGCGCAGGTTGTATCCGCCCGACCATCACCTTGACCTCGGGCAGACCGCCCCGCAGATAGCGGATCCAGTCCAGCGTCTCGCGGAACATGTAGGTGGTCATCATGAAGCCCAGCACGTCGGGCTTCCAACCCTGGAGGTGCTTGAGGACCTCGTCCGGCGTGAGCTGCAGCGTGCGGCGCGTCGATAATCGTCACCTCGTGTCCGGCCCGCTCGGCGATCGCCGCCACCCAGCTCAGCGACAGCGGCGGAAACAGCCCGAAGTACCGCTGGACGATGCGGAGGTTTTCTTCGTGCAGCTTGTAGGCGAAAGGGTTGAAGACGAGTGCGACTTTCATGGACGCGTCCCGAAAGAAAACGTGGTCTGGGGCCGCGGGCCGGCGCCCGCCGCCGCAAAAGAATCTCCTCTCACACCGCCGCGCGCGGGCGATCCCCGCCCCAGCGCCCGGCACACGACCTCTTCGACCTGGTCGACCGTGATCTTCTGCATGCACTGATTGTCCTCGCAGGTCGAAAGGCGATTGTTGTAGGCGCTCACGCAGGGACTGCAATCCGAACCGCCGTAGACGATGTGAGAGCGCGGACTGCCGCGCCCGAACAAGGCCGGCGTTTCGGGCCCGAACAGCGTGATGGCCTGAATCGGCGTCAGCGTGGCGAAGTGGGCCGGTCCGCTGTCATTGGTCACCAGCGCGTCGGCCAGGCAGTAGAGGACCAGAAGCTGCCGCAGCGTGGTCCGGCCGGCCATCGAAAAGCAGCGGTCCGACCCCACGGCGGCCACCAGCTCGGCCGCAGCGGCGGCCTCGTCCGGCGCCCCGGTAAAGGCAACGTGCAAGCGAGCATCCCGCGCCAGCAAGCGCCGCGCCAGCTCCACATAGCGATCCGAGGGCCAGCGCCGCAAGGGAAGCAAATCCGAAGCGTTGGCATTGAGCAACACCAGCGGCGAGTAATCTCCCCTGCCGGCTTGCCGCGCCACGATCGCCTCGACCTCCGCGCGTTCCTCCACGCTCGCGCAAAAGCTCGGCAGTTCGTCCGCCGGCGAAGCGGGGCGCGCAGACCGCGCGGCACCTCGCCCGCAGGAAGCCCGAGCGCCTCGACCAGGGCCGCGTAGGCGTCTTGGGTGTGGAGGCGCGGGTCGTAGGCGACGCGATGGGTCATCAGGTCGCCGCGATAGGGAGCGGGGTCGCCGGCACGGTGCAAACCGACGCGCACGCGCGCTCCGCTCAAGTACGCCAGCACCGCCGAGGCCCGCGCGAAGAATTCCAGGTCCACTGCCGCGTCCAAGCGCAGGCGACGCAGGCGGGCCAACGCCCCCAGCAAACCGGGCCCCACCGACCCCAGCCCGCTGGGAATCGCCACCACGTTCTCCTCCGGGATCACCTTCAGCGCATCGAGGATGAAACGGTTCTCGGCGAAGACGAGGAAGTAAACGTTCTCGCGCCCCACCATCTCCGCGGCGCGGCGCAGCGCGGG
This sequence comes from Pirellulales bacterium, assembly GCA_963736495.1. Classification (GTDB taxonomy): domain Bacteria; phylum Planctomycetota; class Planctomycetia; order Pirellulales; family Thermoguttaceae; genus CAVTPL01. The sequence goes on from CAVTPL010000007.1 coordinate 1,891,059, forward strand.
ATAGGCCAGCACCGTGGCCCCCTGCTCGGCGAGCTTGACGAAAAGGATCCGCCGCGGCGCGTCGGACCCCGGGGCGCGCTGCGCAAACGCCGGCCGAAATCGCCCATGCGGCGCAGCCCGGTCAGGGCAATACAGGCGGGGATGCCCAGCCAACGGTCAATTCGTCGCATCGTAGAGACATTCACCGCACGTGCGTCCCGTCACTGGCAGAAGGCAGAGGGGAACGCGGGAGAGTGCCGGACGCATCGCGGCCGTGGTCCGCCGCGCGAATCGTCGCGATCAGCCTGCTCGTGCTGTAATGTCCCTTCATGGGCGCAAGCACGATCCGGCCGCCGTAGCTCGCCACGAGGTCGTGACCCACCACCTGCTCCGGCGCGTACTGGTCCGACTTCACCAGCACGTCGGGCCGCACCTGATCGATCAGCGCCAGCACGCTCGAATCGTCAAAGATCACCACGTAATCCACGCAGCCGATCGCGGCCAACATCTCCGCACGCCCTTGCTGATCGACGATGGGAAGCCCGGGACCTTTGAGGCTCCGCACGCTGCGATCGCTATTCAGTCCCACGACCAGGCAGTCCCCCTGGCTTCGGGCAAACTGCAACGAGGCCACGTGGCCCGGGTGCAGCAGGTCGAAACAGCCATTGGTCATCACGATCGATTCCCGCGCACGGCGGCGGTCGCGCAGCTCTTCACGCAGCCGATCCAGAGAAACGATCTTGTGTCCCGTCGAAAAGCCGGCCAGCGCAAGCTCGTCGAGCAATTCCGCGCGTAAACGGCGCCACTCCCAGCCGCTGCACCTCCAGCGCACCGCGCCATTGGCCAATTCGATCGCTTCGGGCCAGTCGGCGCCGAGGGCCGTGGTCAGCCCCAGCGCGCTGAGCACCGCGTCGCCCGCCCCGGTGATGTCGTATACCTGACGGGCCTTGACGGTCGATATCCCGCTGCGGCCTCGCGCGTCGGCCCAGGCCATCCCGTCGCGGTCGAGCTTGACGACCACGGTTTCAATCCCCAGGTCGAGCAGGCGGCGGGCTGCTTCCAGCCCCGCTTCGGGCGAATCGATCTTGGTGCCCAGCGCCAGCCCCGCTTCCATGCGGTTGGGGGTGATGCACGCGCAGCCCGAGTAGCGGCGGTAGTCAACGCCCCGCGCGGGGTCCACGATCACCGGCAGCCCGAACTGCCGCGCCGCAGCCACCAGCCAAGGAACGAAATCCCCCGCGCACACTCCTTTGGCATAGTCGCTCACCAGCACCAGGTCGACGTGTTCCAAATGCGCTTGGATGCGGCCCAAAAGCTCGTCTTCCCTCCGGTCGCCGATGGGGGCGGTGCTCTCGCGGTCGACGCGGATCATCTGCTGGGGATGGCGGTTCTGCGTGCGTCCCAGAATCCGCTCTTTGACCGTCGTCGGCCGATCGCTCGAAGCAAGCACGCAATCCGTCGGCACTCCCAACCCGCGGAGCAACTCGCGCACCGCGGTTCCTTCGGGATCGTCCCCGGTGACGCTGGCCAGGACGACGTCGGCCTCCAGCGCCGAGAGGATCGCCACCACGCTGCCGGCCCCGCCCAGGCGGTCCTCCCGGTGGTCCACGCAAAGCACGGGAATCGGGGCTTCGAAGCTAATGTGGTCCACGTCGCCCCAAAGGTAACGGTCGAGCATCACGTCGCCGACGACGAGGATCCGCGGCCGCCGCGGCTGCATGAGAAGCGCTGTCAGATCGCCAGACACGGCATGTCTTCCCTGGAATTGCACGGACGCGCAAACATCGATTCTAACGGCATGCGCTCCAAGGGTCGACGAAAGCAGAACTTACCGACCCGCGGAGGCATATTTCCGAAGCAATCGCTTCCAAAAAGGCGAATCCACTCCAATCGCCATTCTAGCCACGTACTCACCAAACCAAGCGATTCGGCGTCCCCTTCGCGCCCCCAAGACCTCCCCGTAGGGCCGAACGAAGCGAATGACCGGGCAGAGACCACGCTTTTGGGTGGTGTCCGTCGTGGCGGGAGCCGCGCGTACAACGACCACTCGCCCACGTGGACTACGCAGCCGACCCTCGTAGGGTGCGCGCTAGGGCGAATCGCCCAGAAGTTGCTTCGCCCGCTCACGCGTGGCCGGGGCCTTCACGCGCCGCACCACCTCCTCCAAGGCGGCGCGCGATTCCGCCGGGGCGTTTGCGCGGCGTTTCTCGGCAACGGCGATCGCCGCCAACCCCGCCTCGTCGACCACCGTCGGGTCGTCGAGCGAGCGCACGAGCAATGCCAGAGTGGCGGCACTTGGCAGGGAACCGAGCGTCGCCAGGATCAGACGCTTCTCCTCCGGCCGCTTCGCTTGGTGTAAGACCTCGCCGAGCAGGGCGATGTCTTCCTCCGCGGGTTTCGCTGCCGCGCGCTGGCCCACCAGACGCACCAACCCGCGGATCGCCAGCACCTGCGCTGCGCAAGTCGCTCGCCTCCAGCGCGCGGCGGCGCAGCTCGGGAATGGCCGCGGCATCGGGCCACCGAGAGAGGACGTCGATCGCCTCGCCGCGGACCTCTCGATTCTCGTCCGCCAGCCCCCGCACGACGAAGGCAAGGGATTGGGAACCGCCGGCGCACCCCAGTGCGTGCAGGAGCACGATCCGCGTCGAAGGATCGGCGGTGGGCAGGGCCGCTGCCAGAACCTCGACGCATGCCTCCTTGCCGCGCGCACAAACCGCCTGAAGCGCGGACCGGGCCGCCTCGCGTTCCTTATCGCCGCCGGCCGAAGCCAACAGGCCGAGAATCGCCGCCGTGTCGCGGGCGCTTGCCAGCACGCGCAGGGCGCGGATCGCCTCCAGCCGAACCGCGGGATCGGGATCGGCGGCAAACCGGATCGCCTCGGGCGCCGCGTCGAGGGCCTTCCGCGCCGCCAGCACCCGGAGCAATTCCACGCGGACCGGCGGGCCGCCCTTGGCCAGTTCGGCGAGCAGCGACGAAGCCACGGCATCTCCCCGCAGACGCACCAGGCTTTGGCGTGCGACTTCCCGCTCGGCCTGCGAACCGGAAGCGGCCTTCTGGGCCAGCGCCCCCACGTCGGCCGCGTCGCCCAATACGCCCAGCGCTTTGAGTGCGGACAGGCGCACTACCGCGCTGGGGCTGGAGAGACCTTGGAGCACCGCGCACCGCGCTCGGCGATCGCCTCGATCCCCCAAAGCTTCGATCAGTGCCGCCTGTGTCTCGGGGGCAAGACGAGGCAGTAGCTTCACCAAGTGCTCCGTGGCCTCCGCGCCGGGCAAGCCCTCGCGCACCTGTTGAAGCCCCAGGCCGCGCAGCTCGCGATCCGGACTGGCGATCAGGTCGGCCACCATGGACAGGACGCCCGTTTCGGCACTGGGCTCGCCGCCTCGAATGTCCGCCGACACGGCGAACATCAGCGCCGCCATCCACGCCGAAGCAGCCCACCGCCCGTGCATGAAAGACCCTCCTCGGGCACGCTTGCGAACGCTCCCTCCGTCAACCCGTGCTCACTTGGCTGCCGCCGCCAGCAGCAGGCCGCGGGTTGCCGCCAGGCGCACGTGCTTGGGACCCTCGGCCGAGGCGAGCGTCTTGTAGATCGCCAGAGCCTCCGCCTTCTTGCCTTCGGCCAAGAGCCGCTCAGCGCAAGCCAGGCGGCCATTGACCACGGCCGCGCGAACTGCCTCCGAAGCGCGAGGGAGGAACTGCTGCAGGGCCTCGGCAGCCTCGACCGTACCCAGGTTTCCCAAGGCGCTGGCGGCCGCAGCGGCTACGCGCGCGTCCGGATCGCCGAGCGCTTCGACCAGCGCGGCAGTGCTCGCCACATCGCGTCGCAGACCGAGCGAGTCTGCCACTCCCGCCTTCGGCAGTCCGGCGAGCTTGCCGAGGCTGGCGCGAAGCGCCGGACCGACTTCCGCCGCTGCGATGCGCTCCAAAGCGAAGCGCCAGGTGCCCGAGTTCCGGATTGCCCAGAAGGTTGGCCAGGGCGCGACCGAGGCGGCCGAGCCGATCAGGCTGAGCTGCCGGCAACAATACTGTTTGGCCGCGCCGGGGGCAGTGCTTTGAAGTACCGCCAGCAGTCGGCCTTCCAACTCCTTGCGTCCCGCGGGATTGCCCGCGGAAGCGGCCACGGCGGCGTCGACCGGACCCAAGAGCGCCCGATCCGAGCCCTCGCCGTAGGTTTTCAGAGCCGTTAGCGACGCATCGAGCGCCCTGGATCCGGCGCTTGCGGGGCGGTTGCCGCAGTCACCGCCAGGCCAGCCAATAATTCTCCCCGATCGTTCACGGATTTCTCCTCGGATAGTTTGAGAGCGAAGATGGCCTCGGTGAATCACAGATGCCAGGGCGGGCGAAGGGCGCGCGTCCGCAGGCGATTCGCAGCGTCGTCGTCGAGAAATGTTTCCTTAGCCGGATCCCACCGCAGCGTGCGCCGCAGCCGGTAGGCCGCCAAGGTCAGATGCCCCAGCGACGCCGAGCGGTGGCCCAGTTCCTCGTCGCAGTTCGGACGTTTCCGCGTCCGCATGCAGTCGAACCAGTTGGCGTGGTGGTCGTGCTGGCCGATGATCACCTCGCGCGTCTTCAGCCCGGCTTCGTCGAGCAGCGTCTCGGGCCCGGCCTCGATCGGCCCCCCCGTTGTCATCGAGGTGATCCACCCCCGCTCGCCCACGATGACCCCGCCAAAGTTGCCGGCCAGGCGCGCGCCGGGCGGAACTGCCTTGTAGACGTCCTTGATCATGTTCCAAGTGTCGACAAAGTGCAGGAGCGTGCCGTTGGCATAGCGGCAGGTCAGGGTGGGAAACTCGCCGCAGCCGGGCGGAATGATCTCCACCGGCCCGGTGCTCTCCATCCCCAATGCGTATTGGATCACGTCGGCCGCATGGGCGAAATTCCACGTGAGCGACGTCAACCCAAAATCCTCGCAGAACGACCAGGGGACCACGCCGGGCGAAGGATTCACGTGATAGAGCGAATGGTGCGGACGCCAGGGCGCGGGACCCACCCACAGATCCCAATCCAGCCCCTCGGGTACGGGCTCGGCCGGCAGGGCGTAGTCCAAGGCGATGTACGATCCGCCGGTCTTGGCGACATTGAGCGTGCGCTCGTAGGGGCGGAAACGCGCCGCGCGCATGAAATGCTCCAAAGTGCTCACCTGCGTGAACACCGCCCGAACCTTGCCCAACCCGCCGCCGCGGACGAACTCGCATACCTGCCGGATCGTGGGGATCGAGCGGTATTGAGTGCCGGTCTGAAACACGCGGCCGTAGCGGCGCACCGTCTCGACCAGGCGGCGGCCCTCGTCGAGGGTCATCGAGATCGGTTTCTCACAGTAAATATCCTTGCCGGCCTTGGCCGCATCGATGGCCTGCAGCGGCGTGCCAGTGGTCGGGAGTGGCGATGACCACGGCGTCGACGTCGGAGCGGCCGAGAACCTCGCGGTAGTCGTTGCACGCCGCGCAGCCGCGATAGGTGCCGCTGGGCTGCGACTCGCCGTAGATCCGTTCCGCCGTGGCCTTCCCCTCCTCGCGCCGTACGCGGTCCACGTCGCACACGGCGAGCAATTGCCCGGTCGGCTCGGTAGCCAGGCGGCGGAGGTGCCCGCTTCCCATTGCCCCGCGGCCGATCAGGGCAAGGCCGATCCGCTCGCTCGGCGGCACGGTGCCCTCGGCCCCCACCGCACTCGAAGGCACCACCCAAGGCGCCGCCACGGCGGTGGCCGCACCGCCGAGAAAGCCGCGACGCGTGATCTGCGCCAGGGCGCGACCGTCACTCGATTCTTCGGCCCGACACTTCCGTTGCATGGGAACCCTCACTTCGCCAGCTTCAAGGTAATCTGGTGGAACCGATTGATCGCACTCGCGGTCGACGGCGCGCCGGGACCATCGAGCGGGACCGAGAACAGGAGCCGCCGCAGCCCGAGTCGAGCCGCAGCCTCGACGAACGGGGCGAGCTTTTCCGGCCCACCCTCTCCGGATACAGCGATCTCGACCGCCGCAAGCCGACGCCCCAGCGCGCGCGTCCGCCGGGTTCACCGAGATGCCGATCCGAGTTCCCCGCCCCTCGCAAAGCGGCAAGAGTTTCTCCGCAGGGGCGTTCGTGTCGCCCCGCAAGGTCACCGCGAGGTCGAACTCGTCGCACAGCTTCTCGACCGCGTCCAACCGCTCGGGCGGCGTGTCGCACTGGATCGTCTCGACTCCCAGATTCCGCGCCAACGCGAAGAGGCGGCGCACGGCCGTGGCGTCAACCGGCAGCGCCGGCACGCGATAGGCCACAAGCCGCACGTGCGCGGCATCGAGCTTGAGCCGGATCGACTCCAGCTCTGCCTCGCCGAGCTGGTCGTCGAGCGGCCGGTCGAGATCGCTCCGGAGACGCGCCCGAGACGACGCGGTCAGGTACAGCAGGCCGGATTTCGCGGCCTGCTCGATGGCATCGAAAAGCGTGACCGAAGGCGAATCCCACCGCCCGGCCAATCGCCATCCCAGCTTCTCCTCCGCGCGTACGGCGGGATTCAAAAATGCGCTGGGGGTAGTCGGCGCCTCCAGATCTCCCAGAGCGAACTGGATCGCGGCCAAGTAGAAATCCAACATGCGGGAATCCCAGAAGACGTAGGGATTATGGGCGATCGTCGAGTAGAAGACCCGCCCCCGGCCGTAGTTCCGCACCCACGCCAGGGCGTAATCGTTGTCGGCGCGCTCGACGCGGCCGAGGGCCGGCCCCTGCTTGAGATCGGTCCGCTCGGTATCGATGCTCAAGAGCACGCGCACCCGGCTGCGCGAGTAGGGCTCGTGGACGCGGAAGAACTCGTCGCGGTATTCGAAGCTCTTGCCGCCCCACGGCCGGTTGATCGGGTGATCTGGATCGTCCAGCCGAATCGTCACCCGTTCGTCGTTGGCCCGGTGGTTCGCCCCGCGCGCCGAGCATCGCGCCGAATTCGGGCCAGTCTTCGTGCGCCCCCGGCCACCGCGTGAAGGCAACCGAGGTGCCGTGGACTCCCAGCAGTCCGCCGCCGGAGTATACGAACCGCACCAGGTTCCGTCTCAGCTCGACGTCTTCGAAAAGGTTCCCCACGGTATTGTTGAAGAACACGGCGTCGAATCGCTGGAGCTCCTCGGCGGCAAAGACCGCAGGGTCGTGCCGCACTTCGGTCTCGAAAGCCCCGGTCTTGCGGCCCATCAAGGTGAAGGCCATCGCGGCGTGGGCGGCGGAGCGGTGCCCGCCGTAGCCCACGTTACTGTCGAAGATCAACAGCCGCCGCGGCTTCTTCGCCGCTGCATGGGCCTTCGCCGGCAGCGCCTGCTCGATCTTCGCTTGCTCTTCGGCGGAAACCGCGGGCGCGGCCTCGGCGCGCCTCGCCGTCTTGGCCGATTCCGCGCCTCGGCCCACGCCGCGCCCATCACGGCCAGGAAGAACGCGGAAGCGGCTGGCAACGCGGAACAATCGCGGTGGGAACCGGCGCACGGCATGAGGCACCTGCTGGTGAGGAGCATTGGGGGCGGTTCTGACGGTGGGCGGCAGGGGAAGCGGGAGGGACACCTTGGCGCGAGTCGCACTGCACGTCGCGACGATTATCCGCTCCCCGCGCGGCCCGTGCAAGATGTGGGCAACTGGCGGCAGTCGGGATCCAAGGCCGCCGGCGCCGGTCACTCAGCAACCGGTTGAATGCGGATTGCCCGATACTCGACCGGCCGGCCGTGGTCCTGCAGGCCCACGTGCCCCCGGCGCGCGAAGTCCTTCATCGGCTTCTTGAACTTGTTCGGCGTGCCGTCCGGATTCTTTCCCGTTTTGCTCCAGGCTTCGACGTCCATTTCGGCGACGCGCTCGCCGTTGAGCTCCACGGCGATCCTGCTTCCGCGGCAGGTAATGCGATACCGGTTCCACGCCCCAGGGGCGCGGATCGCGTTTTTCACCGGCGCCACGCAGTCGTAGATCGCCCCGGCCGTGCCCGTGCGGCTCAATGTGGTCTGGCCGAAAGAATTCGATACCTGGATCTCAAAACCGCTGTAGACCGGATCCTTGAGGTCCGACGTGCGAAGGAATACTCCGCTGTTGGCCCGCGCGGGCACGCGAAACTCCAACTCCAGGATGAAGTCGCCGTAGGAGTCCTTCGTCCAAAGGTAATCGGCGTTGTGCTCCTTACCGTCCATCTCGCTTCGGACCAGCGTGATGACGCCGTCGCGCACGGCCCACGACTTGTCCGGGCCCATGGTCCAGCCGCTGAGATCCTTGCCGTTGAAGAGCGTGACCCACCGGTTCCCGGCGCGGCCGCACTTCCGCGACCGCCGATCGATAGCAACCCGACGCACGCCAACAGAATCAGCCCGCAATTGCTCGCTCGCATGATGCTTGCTCCTTGGGGCATGGCGCCCGCGCTCGGTCTCGTGGTCTGGACTTGAAACGTCTCGGCGTCCCAGAACCATGGGGCCGCCGACGGCCGCCGGGATAGTCTTCGGATCGCGCCTTACTATTTGGCCCAGGGCACCCAACTGGGATAGGTTTCTTCGGGCGGGAGGCGGATCGCGCCGCGCGCGGGGCGCCGACCCCTCGTTAACAAACAGGTACAGCCCTCCCTTGCCCGCCACCACGATGTCCGTGTCGCCGTCCTTATCGATGTCCGCCAGGTTGAGCTTCATGCCCACGGAGACGACAAAATTAGGCGCCGGGTTGAGGGTTTCTTGGCCCGGATACCATGGCAGGTGATTGAACGCGAGCACGTGGCGCTCGCACTTCCCTCCGCCCAGATCGTACCAGAAGGCAAAAAGCGGATCGTAACAGCTCGTATCGCGGCCGTGGTGGGCAAACAGCCGCTTGCCCGTCACCAGGTCCGCCCGGCCGTCGCCGTTGAGATCGGCCAAGGCCATGGTGTGGCACTGTCCGAAATCGGTTTCGATCCAATGCGTCTGGAAGGTCCGTTTGCCGTCGGCGCCGAGCTTCTGTTCCAGCCAGGCCAGGCCGTATTCGTGCGAAGCGCCGACGATCAGGTCGTTGAGGCCATCCGCGTTCACGTCGTGGACCAGGATGGGATGGGAGGCGGGAACATACTGCGCCGGCTGCCCGACGCGGTGGATGAGGTAGTCGGCGTGGAAGACCCACTTGCCGCGGGCCCGATCGACCGGAGCCTCGTACCAGCCCTTGGGAGTGACGATGTCCACGCGTCGGTCGCCGTTCACGTCGCCCATGCCGTTGCCGTGGTGTTCTCCCTCCGTGCCGATCACGTGCTCGACGAGCCAGGGGGCCTTGTCCACGTGCTCGTACCAGGTCATCCCCTGGCCGGGCACAGGGGCCCAGTGGTTGCAGAGAATGTCGTCATCCCCGTCGCCATCGAGATCGCCGTGGATCACCCCTTCCATGTTCTGCGCGGAATGGAATCGCGTGGCCTTCCAGCGAGCGCCCGAGCGAAGCCCTTCCGGTCCCGGATTCTCGTACCAGAAAGCGCCCTTCATCCGCATCCAGCCGGAGCTGACCACGTCCATGCGCCCGTCGCGGTTCACGTCCATGGCGAACTCGCTATTGTCGTCGATCTCCGGGCCGTTGGTTTCCGCCCCGTCGCGGAAATTCTCGTGTTTCTTCCAGGAGGGGGCTTCGTACCAGTTGCGGCCCGCGGCGATGTCCAAGTCTCCGTCGCCGTCGAAGTCGGCCACCGAGGCGCACTCGCTGAAGGGGCCGAACCAATAGCTGTGTTGGGCCGGATTGTGCATCGGCCCGTCGATCTTTAAGGGTACGAAGATGGGCTCGGCCGCGCAGGCGACCGACCCGACAAGTACCGACGCTGCAAGCCACCGCGCTGCCAAAGTTCGCATCGCTTCTCTCCTATGCTTCACAACCCGTAACCGTTCACAGTCCGGAGGCCATTTTGTCGCAAATTGATCTGGACGCGCGGGGGCTTTTCGAGGACGACATAGGCCATGCCGTCCGACGAAACCAGACCGCTGGCGATTCCGCCCGAACTCGATGCCGAGATGACTCCGGCAGTCCGCGCGTTCGTGCGGGCGCTGCTCGATCGGATCACGCAGTTGGAGCAGGGACGAAAGACCCCGCAGAACTCCTCGTTGCCGCCCAGCACCGTGCATCCCCATGCCAAACCTTCCTCGACGAAGGGGAAGTCGAAGAAGAAACGCGGCGGGCAGCGAGGACACAAGAAACATGAACGCCCGTTGCTGCCTACCGAGGAGTGCGACGAGGTGAAGCTTCTGAAGCCGACCGAATGCCGACGGTGCGGCGAAAAGCTCTCCGGCAGCGATCCCGAACCGCTGCGGCACCAGGTGTGGGAATTGCCCGAGATCACGGCCCACGTGACCGAGTACCAGCGACATCGGCTGGCGTGTCCCGCGTGCGGGGAAACCACCTGTGCGGAACTGCCCTGTGGCGTGCCTCGGGGACAGACGGGGCCGCGTTTGATGGCCTTCACGGCCCTGTTGATGGCCTACTATCGCCAAAGCAAACGGCGTACGGCCGAGTTCCTCCGTACGCTCTTGGGCCAGCCCTGCTGTCCGGCGCTGACCGTGAAGATCGAAAACCAGGTGACGGCCGCCGTAGGGCCACCGTACGAGGAAGTGGCGGCGCAACTGCCCGCCGAGGGACAGTTGAACATCGACGAGACGGGCACCAAGCAGGAAAACGACAAAGCGTGGTTGTGGACGTTCGTGGCGGGGCAGTTCACCGTGTTTGCGGTGCGTGCCACGCGTGAGGCGACCGCTTTGACCACGTTCCTTGGCGAGGAGTTCCACGGCGTCGTCACCTGCGACCGGGCCAAAATGTACTGGCATCTGGGGAATTTGCAGTGGTGTTGGGCGCATCTGAAACGCGATTTTCAGGCGATGATCGACAGCGGCGACCCTCGGGCAGAACACTTGGGTTACCGCCTGCGGCATGCGGCGTGCGAGTTGTTCGAGCACTGGGCCGACTACCGGCACGGCAGGATTTCGCGGGCTGCCTTGCTGCGTCGGATGGGACCGGTCCGTCGCAACGTAGCACGCTTGCTGCTGCGCGGCACCGAGTGCGGCCACGCCGATACGCGCGGCACGTGCCGGGAATTGTACGAACATCGCCCGTGGCTGTGGACGTTCTTGCGCTACGAAAGAGTCGAGCCGACCAACAATGCGGGCGAGCGCTCGCTGCGTCATGCGGTGATTTGGCGGAAGCTCTCGTTTGGGACCCAGAGCGCCAGCGGCAGCCGCTTCGTCGAGGCGATGCTGACGGTGGTGGAAACCTGCCGCCAACAGGGCCGCAACGCCTTCGACTTCCTGACGCGTGCCGTCGAAGCTCATCTGGCTCGCCAACCGGCTCCCTCATTGCTCCCCGGGGTGTGAACGGTTACCACAACCCGAATCGCCGAGTCGCTCTCCCAGCCTGCTACACGGACAGCCCCGGAATCGCCACCACGTTTTCGCGGGGGATTTCCACCGTCTTCTTCTCGAAGTCCTCGGCGGTGGGTTTGAGCGTGAGATGATAGATCGCCGGCTGCGCCTTGGGGTCTTCCATCATGTCCTTCCAGAAGACCTGTTTGCCGGTGTAGGCGGAGATGCGGCCGAGAATCGCCGTCGCGGTCGATTCGGCCACGGCGCGAGTTTCGACGTGGGGTGCCCCCTTGTTCACGTAGTAGAGCGTGTCGATTTGCTCCTGGAAGTGACTCGCCTTGCCTTGGGGCAGGTCGCGGGGAATGATCGACGCCTGGGGCTTGGCGTAGTCGTTGCCGTTGGTCCGGCCCTTCTCGTAGACGAAGTCGTGTCCCACCCAATTCCAGCAATTGTTCACCTGCCGGCACATGGAGTGGATGTGCACGCCGTCGCCGTATTCGTAGTCGATGCTGAAGAAATCGTACATGTCGCCCGCCGCGCGCTGGGCGCGGCCGCCGAAGCCCACGGCGCTTCGGGGCGGGCCGCCGCAGAACCAGTTGGCCACGTCGATGTTGTGCACGTGCTGCTCGACGAGGTGGTCGCCCGACAGCGCCACCCAGTTCTGCCAGGTCCGCACCAGGTCGTCGGCTGTCTTGGGCTCGATGGGGCGCGTGTGGAACATCGACGCGATGCAGAACGACACGCGGCCGGCGTATAGCTTGCCCAGGGCCTTCTCCACGGCGACCGCCTGGTGCGTGTTGCGAAAGGTAAAATCGTGGCGCATCTCGGTGCCCGCCGTGATCACCAGCCCTTTGCGCTCGGCCTCTTCGCCGGCGGCGATCACGCGCCGGCAGCCGGGAGGATCGACGGCCACCGGCTTCTCGATGAAGACATGCTTGCCGGCGCGCACGGCCGCCTCGAGCTGCTTCGGCCGGAACAAGGGCGCCGCGGCGATGAGCACGATCTCGACGTCGGTCTCCACCAGCGCCTGGTAGCTGCTCGGACCGCCGAAGCAGCGCTCGGCGGGGACGTGGAAGCGTTGCCCCGCGCGGACCGCTCGATCGTGGAAGTAGTCGGCCAGGGCAGAGACCTCGACGTCGAAGCCCAACACCTTGCCGGCCTCCAACGCATCGGCCACTGCGCCGCAGCCTCGGCCGCCACAGCCGATCAGGCCGATCTTGAACCGCTTGCCCCCGCCCTTTTCGGCCGCCCCAACGATCAAGGGAACGCCGATCGCCCCGGCCGTCATCGCCGTGCGGCGCACGAAGTCACGTCGCGAGAGTCGAGCACGCTGGTTCATTGGTCCATCCTTTCGCGGTTGGGTTCCCGGGAAATCTCGGGGCGCCCCGCGCTGCGCTCGGCAGGCGCGACACGCGCCGGCGTCCACCATACGCCCCGCCGCAACCCGCGGCAATCCCCGTCCCCCGTTGCCCGTCGAACACCGCGTTGACTCGCGATCCTGAGGGATGTTAGAGTGTCGCGAGGGGGGACCCGCCGCAATATGTTTGACGGGAAGTCGCCGGCCGGATTGCCTGTCGGTGCTGCATCCCCTCGGCCTGTCCGCCGTTTCCCCTACCCGCCTCGGCCCGCCCCCGCGTCCCCGCCCGACTTCAATCACGCATCGCAGGAACCGCGTTATGCCCTGGATTCGAATTGCCGTACTGGGGCTTGTTCTGCTGGTCTGGTCGCCGAGGGCCCGTGCGGCGGAGTCCGCGCCGCCGCGCGTCCCGGCAGCGGCATCCGCCGAAGACCTGCTCGAACATCTCGACGCCCCGCTCTTGTTCGTCAAGCGTCACTCGTACACCGGCATTCACATCTACGACACCTACTACAAGTGGCCGCCGGGCGGGGGCGGCATCTACGTGCTGGAGAACCCTTCCGCCCCTCGCGCGGCGTGGAAAATCCGGCCCGTGATCGACCCCAGCACGCCGGAAACGCTCGGCATCGGCGTCTATTCGCATCCCGAACTCTCCTACGACGCCAAGCGACTCCTCTTCTGCTTCAAGGGTGAGCCCAACGGCAGCACGAGCATCTACGAAATCGGCGTCGACGGCAGGGGACTGCGGCGACTGACCGATCCCACTCCCACCTGCGCCTGCTACAAGGGCCGGTTCGGCGGCCAGCACGACCTGGCGCCCGCCTACCTGGCCGACGGCCGGATCGTGTTTCTCTCCACGCGATCCAGCGGGTTGGTGCCGTGCTTCGATTCCGGCGTGGCGATCCTCCACGTCATGAACGCCGACGGTTCCGACTTGCACTCGATCTCCGTCAACAACGTGAACGAGTTCGATCCGTGCCTCTTGCCCGACGGCCGCATCCTTTACGGGCGCTGGGAGTATGTCGATAAGAACGCGCTGACGATCCAATCGCTCTGGACGGTGAATCCCGACGGCACGCAGGAGACCGCCCTGTTTGCCAACAACATGGTCTTTCCGGAGGCGATTCTCGACGCGCGCCCGGTGCCGGGTTCGCACCTGATCGTGGGCACGCTGGCCAAGCACAACGGCCCGCCCCGCGGTTCGATTGCCTTCATCGACCCGCACCGGGGCAAGAACGGCGCCGAGGCATTGCGGAACCTGGAGCATCTCGACCAGCCGACCTGCGACACGGGCAACTCCTGCGAGCCATGGCCGATCTCCGCCGACGTGGTGCTCTTCAGCGGCCGTCCGGCGGGCGCGCGCGCAACGCGCTGGAGATCATCGATCGCAGCGGACGCCGCGCCGTGGTTCTTTCCGATCCGGCAATCTGCCTGCACTCGCCCATGCTCGTCAAGCCCCGCGCGGTGCCGGCGGCCTTGGCCCAAGTGGCAGAGCAGGGGGCGAACACGGGGCGATTCTTCGTGCAAGACATCTATCGCGGCCTCCGCGGCGTGAAGCGGGGCGACATCAAGACGCTACGCGTGATCGAGGAAACCTCGCGCGTCAGCCCCACGCTCATGGGCGGCAGTCCCTACAACCAGACGTTTCTGGTGAGTTGCGCGCTGGCGTTCAGCGTGAAGAATTTCCTCGGCGTCGTGCCCGTCGAGGAAGATGGTTCCGCGTATTTCGAGGTTCCCGCCGGCCGGGCCGTGTATCTCCAGGCGCTCGACGCCGACGGCCGATTGATCCAGAGCATGCGGACCTTCGTCCAGGCCTCGCCCGGAACCACGCGATCGTGTATCGGTTGCCACGAACCTAAGGCCACCGCCCCCGCCGCCGGCCCCCCCCGCGCCGCCTTCGGCGCCAGGCGAGCCGGCTCGTGCCCGAATCGTGGGGCAGCGGCCATCTCGACTATCCGTCGATGGTCCAGCCCATCCTCGACCGCCACTGCGTGCGCTGCCACGGCGGATCCGAGGGCATTGCCAACGGCATGGATCTCTCCGGCGGATGGACCGAACATTTCAACATCAGCTACGAGAACCTCACCAGTCGCCGCGAGACCCAACTGGTGGCCTACTGGATCGCGGGAATCGACTGCATGAACGGCACCGCGCATTGGTCGTGCCAACTCTTCAAGCCCCGCTCGCATGGCTCCGGCGCGGCACCGCTGGCCGAACGGCTCGTCAGCGGCCACGACGGACGCCTGGCACACCTCACGCGCGCCGAACGCGATTTGCTCCTGGCCTGGATCGACACCAACGGCCTTTACCACGGCACCTGGGACCAGACGCGCGGCGGGCTGCGCGATCCCCCGCTGGAATGAAACCAAGGCCGCACTCGTGGCGGAAATGCGCAAGGCCGGCTGCCTGTCCTGCCACGGCCAGGGAGACAAGATCGCCTATTTCGAGAACGATTGGATCAACCTCCGCACGCCCGAGCACAGCCGGATCCTCCGCGCGCCTTTGGCCGACGGCGGCCGCGGACTGGGACTTGCCTCGTGCCGCGCGCGACGCGTCGATCCGCGCCGCCAACGGATTCACCTGCTCTCGAACGGCTATGCGCACGCCGTGCAGCCGGTCGAGGCCTTTGCCAAGCAGCCGGTCCTAGCCCCGGATCCAAGCGGCGAGCCGGTGGTAAGCTTCCGTTCGACCGCGGACGCGCACTACCAGGCCATGCTGGCGATCCTCCGCGACGCGAGGGAGAAGGCCCTGGCGATTCCCCGCGTCGACATGCCGGGGGCCGACGTCGTGGCCGGCAGTTCGCGGCAATTCATCCCGCCGCCGCTTCCCGAAGTAGCCCCGCCGCTCTCGGCCGCCCCGGGCGTCCAGGGCGAGGTGCTCCTCTGGTGGCCGAGTTCCGCCGCGACGATCGGCCTGGACGCCGAAGTGCACCGCTCCTCGCAAGCCGACTTCACCCCCGAGGAAAGCACGCTTGTGGCGCGAACCCAACTCAGCCGCCATACGGATCGGCCGGAAGCGCCGGGCACGCAGTATTACGCCCTGGTCATCGTGCGCGGCTCCCAGCGGAGCAGGCCCACACGCACCAGCGTGACCGCCGGCCCCCGCGCCGACACCGGCGCCCAGACGTCGTCCGGAGCTTCGCCCGGGGCAAGCCGGCTGTAGAACCGATCCAAGAGCCGATCCCAGAACCGTGTGCCGCTGCTGAATTCTCTGGCCGCGGAGGGCGGCCGTGGCGGTTCCGGGATAATTAGGGATGCTAAAAACCGCTCGTAGCGCGGTGGTTGCCCGACCGCGTCGAGCGGCGCGATTCCAGGCAACGGGCCAACGATCGGGCTACTTGCCGCAATAGTCGACGGTGCGCGCAATCTCGCTCTTCAGATCGGGCCGGCGGACGATTCGATCGACAAAGCCGTGCTCCAGCAGGAACTCGCTCGTCTGGAACCCCTTGGGCAATTCGATGCGGATCGTGGCCTGGATCGTCCGCGGGCCGGCAAAGCCGATCAGGGCCTTGGGCTCGGCAAAGACCAAGTCGCCCAAAGAGGCGAAGCTGGCGGCCACGCCGCCCATCGTCGGGTTGGTGAGCACCGAAATAAACAGCCCGCCCGCCTGATCGTAACGGGCCAAGGCCGCCGAAACCTTGGCCATCTGCATCAGCGAAAGCATCCCTTCGTGCATGCGCGCCCCGCCCCCCGATCCCGAAATGATGATCAGCGGCAGTTCCTGCTCCGTGGCGCGCTCGATGGTCCGCGTGAGTTTTTCACCGACCACCGAGCCCATGCTGCCCATCATGAAGGCGGAGTCCGTCACGGCAAAGGCCGTGCGGCGGCCGCGAACCATGCCCGCCCCCACCACGCACGCCTCGCGCAGACCGGTCTTCTCCTGCTCCTTCTTGATCTTCTCGGGGTAGGGGATCTTGTCGACGAACTCCAACGGATCGCCCGGCTCCAGATCGGCGTCCCACTCCTCGAAGGTCCCTTCATCCAGCACCTGACCGATGCGGTCCCGCGCGGGAACATACCAGTGGTAGTCGCACTCCGGGCAAACGCCCATCCGCTTCTCCGCCTCCTTGCGAAAAATCGTCTGCTGGCACCCCGGACAGCGAATCCAGAGTCCTTCCGGAACGCCCCGTTTCGGATGCTTCAGCACGTTCCGCCATGAGGCAACGTCGGGATCCTTGGATGCCATTCTCAACCTCCTGTCGACCGCCGGGCGGTCGGCGGCTCGCCGCCGCGCTCCAACCAGGGCCGGTATTATGCGTACTCTTCAAAACGCGACGTGAAAACGCGACGTGGCGAAGTATGCCGCCGGCTGCGTGGCTCCGGCGGTAGACCATGTCTTCCGTCCGGGAACGACCGGCTGCCCCTGCCCGAGTGCCATTCCCGCAAGGTTTCACGACCACACCGAAGCGGGCGCCAGCAAACACTGCGTGCCCCGAGGCACTAGCTGCTGGAAACGAGCGCCTGGGGATTGACTTCCAACACTTCCCAGCGGCCGTGCTCCGTGGTCGCCTTCCACAGGTCGCCCAATTCGCCATGGCTAACGTAGCGGCGAACCAGACTGGCCAGCGGCTCGGGCATGACCAGAGCAATGACCCCTTCCTTGTGGCGCTTCAACAGCTTCGCCAGGGCCGCCTCGACGCGTTCCACGGCTTGACTGAGCATTTCCCCCTCCGGGGGGCAAACGCACTCGGGGTGCTCCTGCCACTGCCGGTAGACCTTGGGCTGCTTGAGGCGCACGTCGTCGATCGACATCCCCTGCCACAGGCCCTGGTTGAGGTTGTGCATTCGATCCAGGCGACGGCACTTGACGCCCAAGCCGGCAGCCACGGCCTCGGCCGTCTGTAGCGCCGGTTCGCAACACGCCGAATAAACCACTTCGACGTTGTGCGCACGGATCTCGTCGATCACGCGCCCCACCTCGGCCTGCCCCGCTTCGTTGAGCGGCACATCCAAGTTGCCTTGGATGCGATGGTCGCGGTCGTAGTCGGTTGAACCAGGGAGTATGAGAACAATCTGAACCATAGAAGCCAACAGAAATCAGTTTCTTACATTGCCTGATGCTTGGGCGATGCTGCGCAGCTCGTGGAGTCGGCGCTTGTAGTCGTCGTGGCCCAGCAGTCCGGTCCCCACTACGAGCATGTCAGCACCCGCATCGGCACAAGCACCAATCGTATCGGTGTTTACGCCGCCGTCAATGGACAAGAGAACCTCCCGGCGGACCAGAGAACGTAACTGCCGCAACTTCTCTAACGCGACCGGTTGAAAGGCCTGACCCCCGAAACCGGGCATTACGCTCATGACGAGCACGAAGTCACAAAGGTCAAGCTGGCCATCCATTTGCGCGAGCGAAGTCGGGGGATTGATCGCCATTCCCGGCGAGGCCCCCAAAGCGCGTATCTCCTCCAGAATCTCGCCCGCATCCTCGACCGCCTCAACATGAAAGGAAATCAGGTCGGCTCCGGCCTCGCGAAATCGCTTCGCGTACTGGCGCGGATCGGCGATCATCAGATGCACGTCCAGCGGAAGAGGGGTCACCCGGCGGACGGCTTCGACCACCGGCAGGCCGAAGCTGAGATTCGGTACGAAATGTCCATCCATCACGTCCAGGTGCAACACTCGCGCGCCTGCGTCCTCCAAGTGCCGGATTTCCCGCTCCAAATTGGCAAAATCGGCCGCCAGCAGCGAGGGAGCAATCAGAGGAACCGCGCCGTTCAGCTCGGCCAGAAGCCGCGAGGTTGCCATAGAGCAGTCATGCCCAGGAGGAAGGTTGCATCCCCGCAAACCCTGCATCATCCGCAGAATTCACGGAGCGAATCAATTCTATCACCGCTCCGCCGGAGCGTCAGTGCTGTTTTCGGGTGGCAGCATCAAGCCCAATTGCTACAACAACTTACGCACATCACTGCCGATCCCAATCACCGTCGGACCGTCGTGCGGACGCCCAAAACACGCCGTTGGGCAGCGCCCCGGTTGGAGAAGGCGGCGATAAGCCTACCGGGTCTCACCGGTTTTCACCGAGTCTCGAGGTCGTCGCTCTGCGGCAGATCGTTGAGGCTCTCCAGCCCAAACAGTTGGAGGAACCGCGCTGCGGTGCGGTAACGCGGCGTGCGCGGCTTCTCGGCCGGACGTTCGACCTGGAGCAAACGCCGTCTGACGAGTTGGGCAAGAATGGCTCCGCTCGGTGTTCCGCGCAGAGCGCTGACCTCCTCCGCCGTGATCGGCTGCCGATAGGCCACGATGGCCAGCATGTCGATGGCGGCTTGCGAAAGGCGGGCCTCGCGCAGGCGGCCGTAGAACTTGCTCCGTATGCTCGCGAACTCAGGGCGCAGCGTCATGCGATAGCCGCCCCCCTCGCCCACGATGCAATAAGGGCAACCATTGGCTGCGTAGCGGCGGTTGAGCTGTTCCACCAGGTCGCAAATCTCGGCGGCTTCGACGCCGCGCATCAACTCGGCCGCACGGCCGGCCGCCAGCGGTTCGCTCGTCCGATCCCCTACAAAGAGCATGGCCTCGAGGACCGACAGCGGGCTGATATCGCCCGCATCGTCGGTGAGGGGCAGCGCTTCGGCGGTGTGCTGGGGTTCCTCGTCAACCGAGGGCTCGGATTCCAGACACTCCCCGTCGGGAGACCCTTGCGGGGCTTCGGGCAAATCATCCCGCAACCCATCCGCACTTTGGGGCGCGCCACGACCCATGACCTGGGCAAAGGCCTCGGTCAGGGCTTCCAGGGAAATCTCCTCCTCGGGAGGATCGCGATCGGGTCGGGGCGCCGCGGACATACGGAAACTATAGCGCCTCAAGCGGCCGCGAGGCAAGGTCGGTTGGAGAACCCAGAGATTACCGTGGCGCGCTGGCCCCGCGCGTACAGGGGTTCGGCCTGAACGCTTGATACCGCTTGCAGGAAGTTCTTTCCTGTACGCGGCACGACCGCCCGGACCCACCGGTCCGGGCAAACCAGACAAAACGAGTGCCCCGAATTGGTTCCTCACCGGCAAGAAGATCGTGGATGGGGCACTAGCAGGGCCACATCCGCACGCGCCGGCTAACTTACTTCCAGCGCTTGGCGACTTCGGTCTTCATGAACTTCAGGGCGTCGGTGGCCAGTTGCCGCTCGCTCTCGTACATCCGCCGCCAGATCTTCGTGGCGGGGACGAGCTTCTCCAGGGCCAGCCCGAAGGCCTCGACCACCATCAGGCCGTCGTAGCCGATCTCGTGGAGCGTGTCGAAGTTCTCCGCCCAGCGGACGTTGCCCGTGCCCGGCGTGCTGCGGTCGTTCTCGGAGATGTGGACGTGGGCCAGGCAGTCCTTCAGCGCGCGGATCGCCGCCGGGAATGTTCTTCTCCTCGATGTGCGCGTGGAACGTGTCGTACATCATCTTGCAGCGGGGATGGTTCACGTCGCGGCAGAAGCGGGCGCCGTCGGCCGCCGTGTTGAGCAGGTAGCACTCGAAGCGGTTGAGGTACTCGAGCCCAAGCGTCACGCCGCACCTTCTCGGCGTGCTCGGCCACCTGCTCGCATGCTCTCGACGGCCCATTTCCATTCGTCGGCCGTGGGCCCCTTGCCGCTGAAGTAGCCCAGGGCGGAGTGGAACGGGCCGGCCATCACCGCGCAGCCCGCCGCCGCGCAGCAATCGAGGTTCCGCTTGTTGGCGTCGACGCCCTTGCGGCGCACGGCCGGGTCGGGGCTGATCGGATTCTCGTCGGCGCCGCGAACCGCCGTGCCCGGTGCGGGCCAGGCCCAGCTCGTCGAACCGCTTGCCCCACTTCGCGTACTTGTCGAGGTCGTCCAGGTCGAAGCACGGGATCTCGACGGCGTCGAAGCCGATCTCCTTCACCTCGTCCAGCAAGCGGCAAGCATGGCGTCGGTCAGCGTGTCGGTCCACAGCAGCAGGTTCATTCCGAATCGCATCGGTCGGTCTCCTCGGGGCTCGAGTTCAGAAGCGTCAGGATCAGGTTCCGCGGCGAGTGTACGCGGAACCGTGGTCCTGGAGACTTCCAAATGCGGCGGGCCGAGAGTGCCGAATCGGTGCGTCGAGCACAGGAGGTCGCTGCGTCGGGCGGTCTGCGTGGCGCGTTGACCGTCCGACACGCCGCCGGAGCCGGGATTCCGTCAGCAGGTCGGTCTTGCGCTCGGCCACCGCCGCGTCGGCCGGCAGGAGGACGGCAAACGACTGCGGCAGCGCTCCAGCCCCACCCGCCGCATCACCTGGTTCAGCCGCACCATCAGTTTGGCATCGTCCAGGTAATCCCACAAGATCCGCTCGCGGCAAAACAGCGCCGATGAAGCGCTCGCCAGCCGCTCCGCGGGCCGGGGGCGCCATGCGGTTCACCGCCGCCTGGACCCAGCCCGGATCGACCTGGTCCAGCAGCTGGTAGTACGCGTCCAGCCGCTCGGGTGCCTCGGCGATCAAGGCGGCGTCCAGCAGCAGTTCGACCAGCAGATGACCGAGGAAGCCGGGCCGCAACCCGGTCTCCCGCGCCAGCACATCGCGGACCGGCCACGGTCAGTGCCAGCGAGACTTCGGCGAACGCCCGGGTTTCGTGGAACCGGGCGTCGTCGCGCGAAGTGCTGCGAGCATGCCGCGGGCCAGCGGTCCGCGTCGCGGACGTCCGCGTCGTCCAACCAGCGCTCCGAGCGTGCTTGCGCCGCAGCCGCACGCCGCGGTCCGACACCGTCAGCCAGTCGGGCACGGCCGTCCCCGCCACGAAGTACGGGATCGTCGAGAAACGGCAGGGCGTGGGCGAAGTAGTTCATCCGTGGATGCGCCTGCGGAGGATCGACGGCCGGCGACGCGCCCATTCGAGCGCACGCTTCGCGGAGATCGCGCTGCCGAAGGCCGGCGGTACAGGTCATCGGGGACCGGGCATTCGGCACCGCCCGGCCCTCCGTGTGCACCGTCCCTGCTAGCCGGGAATCTCGACCCACTGGCGCTTCTGGCGCTTTCCAGCACGCGTCGCAGACGCGCTGCGTGCGGCAGGCGCTGCGCATGTCGGGCTGGAACGCCGGCCCGCCTTCCAGGCTCGCCAGGAAATCGGCCAAGCCGTTGATGAACGTGTGCTCGTAGCCGATCGTGCAGCCGGGCACCCACCAGTTCTTCATGTAGGGGTGCTCGAAGTTGGTCACGTGGATCCGCTGCCAGCCGGTCAGATGGTCTTCGATCTTCTTGCCCGGTCTTCGGATCGGCGTAGCGGAAGTAGTCGCAGGATGTGCGGATTTTCCAGATCGAAGAACACCGCGCCGTTCTCGCCGTTGAGCTCGAAGGTGTTGTAGTTCTTCCGGCCGCGGGCGTAGCGGGTGCTCTCGAACGTGCCGCACGAGCCGTTGGCGAAGACGGCCAGGAACATGCAGGCGTCGTCGATCGTGACCGGCTCGATCTTGCCCGTCTCGGCGTGCTTCCGCTCCTTGATGAACGTCTCGGTGTGCGGCGGCGACCCGGTGCGATCGGGCCGTTGAGCCACTCGGCCGTGTCGATCGAGTGGGCCAGCAGGTCGCCGGTCACGCCGGAGCCGGCCACCTGGGCGTCGAGCCGCCACAGGGCCATGCCGCCCTGCGGCACGTCGGCCGAGATCGTGTAGTCCTGGTTGTAGGTGGCCCGGTAGTGGAACGGCCGGCCGATGCGGCCTTCGTCGATGATCTGCTTGGCCAGCGAGATGGCCGGCACGCGGCGGTAGTTGAACGAGACCATGTTGGCCACGCCGGCCTTCTCGACCGCGGCGACCATCTCCTCGGCCTCGCGCGACGTTCATCGCCAGCGGCTTCTCGCAGACGATCATCTTGCCCGCCTTGGCCGCGGCGATCACCACGTCGTGGTGCAGTATGTTGGGCACGCAGACGTCGATCAGGTCGATGTCGCGGCCGGGCGATGAGCCTTCTTCCAGTCGAACTCCATCGACTCGTAGCCCCAGGCCTCGGCGAACTTCTCGAGCTTGTCCTTCTCCTCCGGCCGGGCCACAGCACACCTTGAGCACCGGCTTGTGCTCGCGCGGGAAGAAATGGTTCACCTGCGAGTAGGCGTTCGAGTGGGCGCGGCCCATGAAGCCGCAGCCGATGACGCCGATGCTGAAGGTCTTTGGACATGATTGAGTCTCCTTGGAGAAGTGGGTCAATGATTCGGAATGTCGAATGTCGAAATGAATGTCGAAGCGATCAGTCCGCACGAGCATCGCTCTCCGGCATTGATCGCTTCTATTCCTTCCACCCGTGCGCATCGCGCACGCCGACCATCGCCGCGCAGGATGTCGTTCCACGTCTCGCGGCTTCATCATCGCGGCGTTGGGGAACATGCAGCCGTCCCAGCAGATGTGGCGGAATCTTCTTGGTCAGCTGGCCCGTTGCGTCGCGGAGCCAGTAGCCGGCGTGGCGGGCGATGTCGAGCTTGCCGTTCGGATCGGTGGCCAGGCAGTGGCGGCCGGTCTTGTCGTGCGAGCCGGAGCCGTGCACCGTGCGCGTCGTTCTGGGCGACGTGGAAGTCGATCGTCCAGGGCCGCAGGGCGTCGGTCAGCTGTCTGGTAGGCCTCGTCGAACCGCTGCCTGGTCGCTTCCAGTCGAAATCCTGCGGCAGCAGGGCGTCTTCCGGGGCGTTGTAGCCCAGCAGGTAGAGCAGCGTGTGGGCCATGTCGGCCTGGAAGCCGAGCGTCTGCGGCCGGTCGACCATTTCCAGCAGTTCGAGCATCCGCCTCCAACTGTGCATGCCGCCCCAGCAGATCTCGCCTTCGGCGGCCAGCCGCTCGCCGTGGTCCTCGGCGATCGTGCAGGCCTCGCGGAAGGTCTCGGCGATCCGCTTCTGGTTGCCCTCGGGGTCGTCGCACCAGGCCTCGACGCCGCAGGCCGAGTCGATCCGCACGACGCCGTTGGGCCGCACGCCCAGCTCGCGCAGCCGCTGGGCGATGCGGCAGCCCTTGCGGACCTGGCCGAGGAACTTCTGCCGCTCGCGCGCGTCGCCCATCGCCGAGCCGCCGCCGGTCGGCGGCCAGACGGGCGCCACGACCGTGCCGATCTCCAGGTTCCGCGCCCGGGCCTTGTCGGCCAGCGCCTTGATGCTCGTCGTCGGTGCGCGTCGATGTCGATGTGCGGCTCGATAGAGGAACAGGTCGAAGCCGTCGAACTTGACGCCGTCGACCTCGGCGGCGGCGGTCAGGTCGAGCATCGTGTCCAGATCGATCGGCGGCTCGCCGCCGTCGCCCTTGCCGACCACGCCCGGCCAGGCGGCGTTGTGGAGCTTGGGATAGTTGTTGGGATGCTTGCGCTCATAGGTGGTCCTTAGGATTCAGGGTCGGAGTCGGCTTCGGAGTTCGGACGTTCTCGTCGGCGGAGAGATCGGTACCGTCTCTGCTCACCGTCCATCTGACTGCTCATCGTCACTGCGCTCACTCAAGCCCGCCCGCAAGCAGAGTCAGCAGCCTTACTTCTTCTTCCGGTGATCCCCGATCTCCGGCATGTTCTTGTGCACGTCCGGGCCGAAGTAGCGCAGGCCGACCAGCGGCTCGCCGCCGGTGTTCTCGATCTCGACGCCGCCGGCCGCCGCTTCGTGCGGTGATGAAGACCTCGTCCCACGGCTCCTCGCCGAAGCGGATCATCACCGGCGTCTGCAAGGCGCAGCTTGCCGATCCGGCCGCTGCCCTGCACCGTGATCCAGCCGCTGGCGCCCGGGTCCTTCGAGCACGCACTTCGCGCCCGGCATCGACCGTCAGCTCCTTGGCCGAGACGAGCTGCTCGCCGTCGAACCGGCCGTAGTCGATCCAGCGGTCGGTGTAGCCCGGGCCGGAGCACTCGGCGTCGACGATCGGCTCGACGTAGTTGTGCTCCTTGAAGCTGCGGATCGACGTTCTTCTCCCAGTCGAGCTGCTCGACGATGAAGTCGAGGTCCTGGTGCTTGTCCTTCGGGCACGTCCTTGACCAGCAGGTCCCACGGCACCTCGCGGCCTTCGACCAGCGACTGGTACATGCCGAACACGTCGCTGCCCCACTGCGGCTCGTAGGTGCACATCGAGCCGGGGGCGTGCAGCACGCCGGCGGGGATCATCCAGCCCGTGCCCGGCTTCAGGCGGTAGGCCTTCGAGAGGTCGAGGATGCCGTTGTCGCCCTTGTTCCAGTTCTCCAGGCAGCGGCGGACGTCGTGCCTTGGTCGTGCCCGGCTCCAGGCCCATGAACGTGTAGTCGAAGTGGTTCTCGGCGGCGTTGAGTTGCGGCGGGAAGTAGTAGCACTCGGGCTTGCCCTGCTGGCCGGTCAGCGCGGCGTGCTCTGCACTGCTGGTGCATGTGGTGCGGGATGGGGCCCATGTTGTCGAAGAACTTCGAGTAGACCGGCCAGCGCTTGTACTTGCTCCCAGATCGCCTTGCCGACGAGCCGCGCCCTGGCCTTCGGCCACGGCGTCGCGGAGCAGGAACCGCTGGCCCTCGAAGACGCACGTAGCTCAAGCCCTTCGTCCGCGGCGCGGCCGTCGTTGGCGGCCTCGGTCGTGCTGGCGAACCAGCGCTCGTCGATGCCGCCGCGGTGCGTGCCCAGGGCGTACCAGTCGGTCGGGGCGCAGCTTGATCCGCTTGCCGGGATGCAGGAAGCTGCGCGGCACCCAGTTCGGCGTCAGCCGCAAGACGCCCTCGCCGCCGTCCATGGCGCGATCTAGAGTATCGCCCCACATTGTCCTTCGCAGACGATTTTCGATGCACACATGGCGGATCATGCTCCCAGATTCTTGGGGACCGAACAGTCAACCTCCCGCGCAAATGGGCGCCAAGCCCATCGCAGTCGCTCGGCATGCCGAGCGACGCGCAGCGGCTCGTGCGCCGGCGCGGAAGCAGCCTTGTTTGTATTCCCTCGGCCCGGCGCTGACAAGTCGCCCAGGACCGTGCCCACGGAAAAGTGAGGAAGATGGAAAAGCTTGCGGGCCAAAGGTTTGTTGGTGCCGTTGTTGGTTGTAGAACACTTCAGGCTTTCTGTTCCGAAAAACCGGGCTTCCATTGGTCCCCCTAGTTTTGCGAGCAGTGCAGGACTCTGTAGAGCAGGGCGACTGCGCACGACGGTACAGCGAAACGCCGAGGGGGGCAGAAAGGAGGTTGCCTCACTCCGCCACTCCGCCTGCCTTGGGCAACGCATGACCCCGCGCGGCACACGCCCAAGGCCATGCCCGAGGCGGCCAAGATCGCTTCTACGGTTTTTGCCGTTGATCAATTACGGATTAAACCGTAGATTGACGCCACGACGCGAATCCTTCCCCGATTTCCCTCTCGATCCGCTGAACATGGCACGCCCCAAACACGAACACCCCACCCCCGGTGAGCTGGAAGTGCTGAAAATCCTCTGGGACCAAGGCCCTTCGACGGTCCGCGAGGTGTTGGCGCTTCTCAACCATCGCCGCCGCCGGGCGTATACCTCGGTGATGAGCCTCTTGGGAGTGATGACCGAAAAGGGGCTCCTCAAGCGGCGACCGCGGGGCCGAGCCTTCCTCTATGAGGCCAAAGTCAACCGGGACGGCACCCTGGGGGGAATGGTCGGCGATCTGTTGGGCCGGGCTTTCGAGGGCTCGGCCAGCGCCCTGGTCGCTCGGCTGCTCGACCAATCGAACCCCTCCGCCAACGAACTCGACGAGATCCGCCGAACGATCGACGAGTACCTCAGCCAGCAAGAATACCTCGGCGAGCAAGGAGAGCGATAATGGCTGCGTGGGATGCGCGCTAGCGGGGCCCTCGGGCCAACGGATCGCACTGGCTCTGACCCACTTCCTCTGGCAAGGGACGCTCGTCGCGGTACTGGGAATGCTGCTGGCACGCGTCCTGAGAGTTTCCCGGGCCGAGTCCCGTTGCCTGCTTGCCCTTGCCACGCTCGTGGTGATGGCCGCCTGCCCGGTAGCTACCTACCTGGTTCTGCCGACCCCGGCGGCCGAGCCTGTCGCAGAGTCGCTGCCGCGGTCCAAGACGTACGACACCCAAAGCGATTTCCACCGGTCGCCTTCGGCCGAGGGCGTCGCGCCGCGGGAGCCGATACGGGTGCCCGCGTGGCGCCGCTGGGGTGCGATCGCGCCGTCGTACGTGGTGACGGGTTGGATGCTCGGCGTCGTCGCACTCAGCGCGCGGCTGGCGGCAGGACTGGTAGGACTCAGCGCGCTGGTGTCGGGCAGTTGCCTCGTGCCGGCGGAGCGGCTCCCGCCCGTCGCAAGGCTCGCACGGCAATTGAGCCTGAGCTTCGTCCCGCGCGTACTGGTTTCCGATCGGATCGGCGAAGGCATGGTCTTGGGCTTCGTCCGCCCCGTCGTGCTGCTGCCGGCCGCGTGGCTTGCCCAGTCCACGCCCGAAGTGCTGGAAGCGGTGCTGGCTCACGAGCTGGCCCATCTCCGCCGCGGGGACCTTTGGATCAACGCCGTGCAGCGAGTAATCGAAACCGTGCTCTTCTATCATCCGGCGATCTGGTGGATTTCCAACTGGGTGCGCGTGGAGCGCGAGATGTGTTGCGACGCCTTGGCGGTCCGGACGACCGGTAGGCGTGTCGAGTATGTTCAGGCATTGGAGGCCTTGGCCCGCATGCGGTGTGCGCCGCAGCGCCGGCCTTGGGGGCCGCCATCGGAGGAAACAAGATGGTCCTGCTCGATCGCGTGCGCTATGTCCTGGGGATCGCGTCGCCTCGCCGCCTGGAGTGGCCGGTGGGCGTGGCCCTGCTCGTTACCGTGTTGCTGGCCGCGGCCGTGCTTGCCGCGCCCGCAGTGCCGGCGGCGCAACCCGCAGCCACGAAGTCGGCGGCAGGCGACGGCACGACGTACACGCTGGAGTGCCGCATCATCTCGGGGCCGAAGCCTCTGAACGTTTGGAGTCCCGCAGGTCTTGTGGGCTGGATTCTCCCGGTGCACCACGAGGAAGACACGTTGCTCTGCCCCAAGGTAAGCGTCTTCAGCGGTCAAACGGCGAAGATTTCGGACCAGTCGCAAACGCCTCTGCTCAAGTCAAACCAAGGGAGGCCAGGAGAAGCTTGGCCGCCCAAGATCGAAATGATTCCCGAAGGGACGGCGATCCAGGCGACGATTCGGGAAGAGGCCGGCGACATGGTGAGTTTGGACGTAACGATCGAACTTGCGAAAATCGGCGACAACGACGACCCGCCGGTTCACGTGCAGGACCAGGGGAAGGACTTCAACGCCTTGAAGGCCGTCCGGCACGCCACCACAGCCACGCGGATTTTCCGCTGCCTGCCACTGGGGCAGAAACTGGTAGTACCGCTCCAAGTGCCCGAAGGCGGCACCACCACTCGTCGCGTTGAACTGACCGTCACGCGGATCGATGCGCAACCGCAGTGATCGCAACGGCATGGTGCGCGTGGTCCGAGCGCCGCCCCGTCCCCACGATCCCCGCCTTCCCTGCGTTTTCAGGCCACGCGTTTCCACTTCGGCCATGCGTCGGAGGGAGCGCAGGCCCTTGCCCGAATCCTGATTTCCGCTATGGTGATGGTGCGAAGCGCCCGGCACGATGCGGGCGGACGATTGGGAAGATCCCGATTCGAGTTCACCTGAGGAGGGACAAACCGTGGAACACAAACTGCCCGATCTTCCGTATCCCAAGAACGCCCTGGCCCCGCACATGTCGGCGGAAACCCTCGAGTTTCACCACGACAAGCACCATGCGGCGTACGTGACGAATCTCAACAAGATGGTGCCGGGCACGGAGTTCGAGAACGCCTCGCTGGAAGACATCATCCGCAAGGCGGCCGGGCCGATTTTCAACAACGGGGCGCAGGTCTGGAACCATACGTTCTTCTGGAACTGTTTGTCCCCCAAGGGCGGTGGGGAACCCACCGGCAAACTGGCCGACGCCATCAACCGCCAGTTCGGCTCGTTCGCCGAATTCAAGCAGAAGTTCAGCGCAGCGGCGGTGTCGCAGTTCGGCTCCGGTTGGGGCTGGCTCGTGCGCGGCCCGGACGGCACATTGAGCATCGAGGCCACCAGTAATGCCGCCAATCCACTCCGCGAAGGGCGCACACCTCTTCTGACTTGCGACGTGTGGGAGCATGCCTACTACATCGACTACCGCAACCGTCGGCCCGATTTCGTGGGCGCGTTTTGGAACGTGGTCAACTGGGACTACGTGGCCTCGATTTAGCCGTACACATTAGCCGTACACAGGCGGCGGCCCGCGCCGAATCGCGCGGGCCGCCCGAATGCGCCACCGCATGGGGAGCGCGGACGTTGAAACTGGTCATCGCCGTCATCCAGCCGACAAAGCTCCAAGCCGTCCAAGAGGCGTTGGCCAAGATCGAGGTCACGCGGATGACGGTTTGCGATGCCCAGGGCTTCGGCCGCCAACGAGGGCAGCGTGGCCTCTATCGCGGCCACGAGTATGCGGCAACACTGCTCCGCAAGGTCGCGCTGGAAATCGTCGTCAACGACGATTTCCTCGACCGTACCTTGGAAACGATCGTGCACGTGGCGCGGACCGGCCCCGAGGGGACCATCGGCGACGGCAAGATCTTCGTCGTACCCGCGCTGGAGGCGATCCAGATCAACGACGCGTTTCGCGGTCCCGGCGCGGTGTGAGAAGACGGGGCCGCCACGGGCCGACCCGCCCATTGTTCCCAGCCAGCCGTGCGCATTTCGTAAACGCGGCATCTCGCCGCCCCGCTCACGACCCCGCGCGCAGCGACCCTCTTCCCCAATGCTCTTGCGCATTGCCCATCGCGCATCGCTATGCGCGGGCCGACAGGGTGCCGGCTCGTCGGCGGCGCGGGGCGAGTTGAGCTCGGGGTCGGAAAAAAAGCTAGAGTACAATAGCGGCAGGCCAGGCGCTGCGCTCGTGCTGCAGATGCCGGGCGGGTGTTTGCGGCTCGATGGAAGCAACTTAGGAACTTGCACCGGAGTCACCATCGGCCAGCATAGAGGCTCTTTATGAGATGCCCCGCCCAGCCGGGCAGCGCGCCTGCCCTTGCGTCTCGCTCTTCCCGCCGTTTCTCGCCGCTACGCATCGAAGCCCTGGAGCCTCGGGCCCTTCTCTCGGCCGCAAACTTGCTGGCGAATGGAAGTTTTGAGGACGGCCCCTTCATGCCGAGCTGGGGTTACACCTGGCTCTACGAGGGGTCGGCGGATCTGCCCGGCTGGGCCGTAACGCGAGCCACCATCGACGTGGTCGGCAATCGTTGGACCGCTTCGGAAGGAGCGCGAAGCGTGGACCTCGACGGATTCGCACCCGGTGGCATCGCACAATCGTTCGCCACCGAGATCGGTTGCGAGTATCTGGTTACCTTCGACATGGCCGGCAGCCCCTTCGACCCCGCGCAGCTCGTCAAGCAATTGCAGGTCAGCGCCGCCGGGCAGTCGCAGACGTTCTCATTCGACGCGACCGGCCGCACCGCCGCAGAAATGGGTTGGCAGACGCAGAGCTGGAGCGTCACGGCAACGGCCGAGACGACGACCCTGGAACTGCTCAGCCTTTCCGCGTCCGGCAATTCGGGACCGGCCATCGACAACGTGCGCGTGACGGCAGCCAACCTTGCACCCGAATTGGCCGAGATGGGCGACCAGACCGTGGCCGAAGGCGGCGTACTCGAATTGCCCGCCGTGGCCACCGATGCCAATGAAGGCGACGTGCTGCGCTTCAGCCTCGACCGCGGTCCCGAGGGGGCCACGATCGAGGCAACCACGGGCCTGTTTCGCTGGCAAGCCGCCAGCGGGCCGGGAACGTTCGAGGTAATCGTACGCGTGACCGACAGCGGCTCGCCCCGCCTCGGCGACACCGAGAGCTTTTTCATCACCGTGGAAAACGCGGCCCCGGTGGTCTCGATCGTGGGGCCCTCGCGGGGCGTGCGCGGGCAATCGCAGACGTTCGTATTCTCGGCCGTCGACGCTTCGGCGCCCGAATCGACCGCAGTACTGAATTGGACGGTGGATTGGGGCGACGGATCGCCGCCCTTGGCGATCCAAGCCGGGAGCGAGCTGGCTCTCGACCACACCTACGCGGCCTCGGGCGTCTACCGCGTTCAGGCAACCGCCGCCGACCCCAGCGGCGCAGTGAGCGACGTGTCCGAGCACACGATCACGATCGTCGCCGCCGCGCTCGTCGACGATCCGCTCGCTCCCGGCAAGAAAATGCTCGTCGTGGGCGGGACCACGGGCAACGACCGGATCGTGCTCAACCCCAGCCGGGGCGTCAAAGTGATCATCAACGGGCAAAGCCAAGGCTCGTTCAGACCGGATGGCCGGATCGTCGTTTACGCGCAGCAGGGCAACGACTCCGTGCAAGTTGCCGGAAGCCTGCGACAGTCCGCCTGGCTCTTCGGCGGCGAAGGAAACGACCGCCTCCACGGCGGCAAGGGACACGACCTTCTGTTCGGGGAATTGGGTAACGACACACTTCAGGGCGGGAACGGAAACGACGTGCTCGTGGGCGGCGAGGGCGCCGACCGCTTGATCGGCAATGCCGGCAACGATCTGCTGATCGCCGGCGACGTGGTCTTCGAGGACTTCGCAACCACGTTCCGCGACGTCTTGAAGCTTTGGAGTTCTTGGCGCAACGGCGACACGAACCGGCTCGGCCTCTTGGCCGACCTGCTGATCCCGGGCGTTACGGTGCGCGACGATGCCCAGCCGGATCGGCTCACCGGATCGAGCGGCTGGGACTGGTGCTTCTACCAGGCGGGATTCGACGTCGTAACCGACTTGCGCGGTTGCCTCAAGAGGAAGTGAGTCTTCGGCAGAGCAAACTCAGGTGCAAACCGCCAGACGGCCGGTTGGACGGGGGCCAGGCTCCTTGGCCACGACCGCAAAGCGACCCCGAGAATCTGGGATTCCCTCGGCCCCTGCCGTCTACGCGCCCGACTGCTGCGCCCCGAGGCCGGGTGGATCCGCCCCCGGCTCGGACTCCTCGCAGCGCGTGATCGCTACGTGGCAAAGTTGAGTCTGCCAGTCGGGGTCCCGAACGGCGACGCTCTGAAGTTGAGCCAGCATCGGGTTCGCGCCGAAGGCCTGAAGCCGCACTCGACAGCTCCGGGGTCGGCGATGGCTCATGCATTGCTCAAAGCTCCCCACGAAAGTCTGTCGATCCGGCTGCGCGACGAGCGACTCGAACTTGCGTCCGGAAAAAGTCAGCCGGTCGCTCCCCAGGAGTCTGCCGGCTTCACGGTTGAGGTCCAGGATTCGTCCGGTGGGGTCGAGAATGACCAGGCCTACCGGGGCGTACTGGAAGAATCGCGCAAAGCGATCGCAGGTCATTCTGAGTTGGCTGTTCGTACCGCGCAACTCGGACGTTTCCTTCTCCAAGTGAAAGTATTGCACTCTCAGCTCCGTGACAAGATTTCGAATGGAGTCCAGTCGTCCGTCCTCAGGCAATGTACCGGGATCGTTCAATTTGGGTTGCCCGGGTTGCAACTCGGCCATGGTGTCGACTCGCATAAATGAAGCCCAACCGTAAGAAGAGAAAGTAGTGGCAAATCAGTCCCATCAACTGCAGTGCATCAACGTTCCGCCCCCCTCTGCCCGCACAATTCTGGCCCTGTCCATCCGATACACACCCCCAATAGGAATGGAATACAACGGCATCAGGATTCATGAGTAAAGCGTAAGAGATTACGTTTCAGCGGTTTCCGAGGGATCCGACCCATTCTTCTGATACATGGATTCTCCAAAATGGGGGTGGGCGTGCGCACGGTAGTCCGTCTAATGTGGAATTGCGGTCGCATGGCAAAAACGAGCGTCAGCGACCAAAATATTTTCTCGGACAGCGATCTGGATGCTTGGGGACCTTCAATGTCGTCGCCGGACTACGACTTCCGGCTACTGATGCAGCGAATAAGCGAGGGGTCCGAAGAGGCGGCTTGGGAACTCGTGGAGCAGCATGGAGAGGCGCTCCGCAGAGCCGTGCGTCGGGCGCTGGATCGTCGGCTGCGCACGCGTTTTGATTCGCTCGATTTCGTGCAGCAGGTCTGGTCGTCCTTCTTCCGCACGCGCGAGCACGCCGATCGCGTCACGCGCCCGGAGGAACTCGTCGCATTGCTCGTGGGCATCACCCGAAACAAGGTCAACATGGCGGTCCGGCGCCACCTGGCGACGGAAAAGCGCGACCTGAACCGGGAACGACTGATCGACCGGGAGGGCACCGAAGACCACCAGGCAACTCCGGAAGATATGGCGATTGCCCGCGAACGATGGAGCAAGCTGATGGAAGGGCAACCGAACCATTATCGGCAAATTATCTGCATGAAGTTGCAGGGGTATTCCTGTCCCGAGATTGCCCAGTCGTTGAACCTGGCGGAAACCACGGTGCGGCGTTTTCTCGACAAGTTATTGGATGAATCGTCGGAATGAGCAGAGCCCAGACCCACAGCCAGATCGGCACGCAGATCGGCACGGTCTCCGGCAACGGCTCGACCTGGGGCGTAGAGCCGGCGGAGCGATTGGCTTCGCGCGTGAAGCGGGAGTGGGAAGGGGGAGTGCGCGCGACGTCGGCGCCACTCTGGCCCAACACCCCGAACTGCAACCGTTCCGCTCGATCGTGCTCGACCTCGCCTATACCGAGTACCGGCAACGCGTCGACCAGGGAGAAACGCTGGACGCGGAGGAGTTCGCGCGCCGCTTCCCTTCGCTGCAACACTCCTTGTTCTTATTCATTGAAGTGCAGAAGCTGCTGGAGCAGGATCCCGCCTTCGCAGACACGCAATCCCTGCATGCCTGGCCCGAGCCGGGCCAGAGTTTCCTGGGCTTCTCCCTGGTCAGCGAGTTGGGGCGAGGGGCTTTCGCGCGCGTGTTCCTGGCCACCGAACCCGCATTGGGCGACCGGCCCGTGGCGCTGAAGCTTTCGCCGGGCGGAAATCCCGAAGCGGAAATGCTGGGCAAGCTCCGCCACGCGAACATTGTTCCCGTCTACTCCGTGCAAAACGACCCCCAGAGCGGCCTGACGGCGGTTTGCATGCCGTACCTCGGACGCACGACGCTCTGCGACGTCCTCGATCGCGCATTCTCCTCCGGCGGCACTCCCACCGACGCCCGGATCATTCTCGCTACGATCACCGACTCGCATCCCGACTGGCCCACACCCGACGCAGCGAAATTCGACTCGGTATTGCGCCGCGGTACGTACGTCGAAGGGGTGATTCACCTCGTGGCGCAGTTGGCCGACGCCTTGGCGTACACGCATGCACAGGGGATTTGCCATCAGGACCTGAAGCCGTCGAACGTGTTGATGTCGATCGAGGCCCGTCCCCTGCTCTTGGATTTCAACTTGTCCCTCGACGACCGGCGAAGCGCGACGCGCGTCGGGGGCACGCTCCCCTACATGGCTCCGGAACAAATCCGCCAGGTGGCGATCGAAAAGCACGCTTCCCCGGCCGCCCCCGACCCGAAATCCGACCTGTTCGCCTTGGGCGTGATCTTCTACGAGCTGCTCTCGGGAACCCTCCCTTTCGGACCCCTCCGCGCCGCGCAATCGATTTCCGAGACCGCCGAAGACTTGTTGGCGCGTCAGCGGCAAGGCCCGCAGCCCTTGCGGGAGAAGCATTCCCGCGTCGACGCCCGTCTGGCCCATTGGATCGACCGCTGCCTGGCCTTCGACCCCGCCGATCGGCCCGCTTCGGCCGAAGAGCTGGCGGCAGCACTGCACCAAGAGCTCACTCCGCACGGCGCAGCCGGCGGTGGGCCCGCGACCATCGAAAGACGGTGGGCCTGGCGGCCTCGACCCTGGCGGGAATGGCCATTCTCCTGGGCGCCGTGGTGGCCACGCGCGATCCCTATCCTATCCGTCTGCTCAAGCAAGGTTGGCAATACTACGAGGCGGGCGACTACCAGTCCGCACGGCAGTGTTTCATCCGGGCAACCCAAGCGGACATGACGAACCTCGACGTGGCATTCGCGCACGGCCGCACGCATCAGAAACTCGGAGAACACGTCCAGGCCATGGAAGAGTTCCTTCGCATCGAACGCCAAACCCCGAGTGGCCAGTCGATCGCGGCCCTCGCCTATAGCACCGCGGCGCGGGGTTTTCACAAGGAGGCCGCGTCGTACTATGAAGAAGCCATCCGCCGGGGATTCGCCAACGCCGCCGTGATGAACAACCGCGGCTTCGCCGCGATAATGCAGGGGGGCCAACAATGGGACGATACTGAGCAATGGCTCCGCAAGGCGCTCCAGCTCGATCCCCGCTTGCAGGCCGCGCACCAGAATCTCGCCATGGTGCTCAATGGCGGGACCCGCAAGCTCGAGAAACGCTTGGACGAAGCTTATGACCACCTCGTCCAGGCGATCGCTATTGGCCCCGAGACCGCGGATTTGCACACCTCCGCCGCGATGACTTTGCTCATGCGGCCGTCGAAGACACCAAAGCACAATGCAATGGCCGTCGAACACCTGAAAAAAACCATCGCCTTGGGCGAGTCGCTTGAGAAACTGAAGAAATTCAGCTTGTTCCGAAACCTTATGCAGGAACCAGTGCTTAAGGAATTGGAGTCGGTGGTTCCCGAAGGCGAACCGCGCCTGCGAAACCCGCGAACTGTTGACCCGCTCGATTAGTTTTCGGCATCCGCTTGTCGTTCACGGACGGCAATCGCGCCGGGCCATTCTCCAGGACAGGCCCTTAAACGTGCGCTGCGACGGGTGCCGCCGGCAATAGTCGTCTTTCCCGCGTTTCTCTTCTTTCTCCTGGAACAGAACTGTTCACGGCCCGTCTACGAGTGGGTGTATAGCCCCCGCCAGTGGGTCGATCGATAGTATTCGCGTGAAATGAGGCGGCTCACGCTCGTTTTTCGCGCGCCACGGCAATTATGCAGTCGAGCCGGGCGTGTGATACCGGCTCGGTTCGTCCCCGCGTTTGCCCGCCCCAAAAGAGTGCTCCGCCCGACTTTGCACACCACCCATTTGCTCCAGGGAGCCAACCATGAATCGTAATACCTACCCTCGCATCCACCGCGGCGGGCTTCGAGCCCGCTTGCTGCGCCTGGAGCCGCTGGAACCGCGCCAGGTGCTCTCGGCGCCCACCGTGCTTGGGGTGATTGCCGGAAGCTCGCAGTGGAGCGCATCGTTCGTTGAGGCCCTCCAGGCCGCCGGGTTGGGCGAGGGGGGCTACGCCATTCCTTCCGGCTCCTCCCGCCAACTCGACCGCTTGCCGTGGAAGGCCGTCGATCAGATTCGCATTACCTTCGACCAGGATGTGCGTGTCGAACAGTCCGACCTGTCGATCAGCGGCGTCAACCGCACTGCCTATGGCTTCGACAACTTCACCTACGACCCTGCCTCGCACACCGCCACCTGGACGCTCGCGGAACCAGTGTATAACGACAAACTGCTCTTGGATCTGGACGGCAATGGGCTGGACCCTGTCGCGAATCTCGCCAACGAAGTGCTCGACGGCAATTGGACCAACGCGGAGAGTTCCTATCCCTCCGGCGACGCCACCGCAGGAGGCGACTTCGAGTTCCTCCTCAACGTCCTGACCGGCGATGCCGATGGCAACGGCACCGTCAATGCCGCCGATACCGCTCTCGTCTCCGGCGCGGAGGGCAAGGCTGCCGGCCAGCCGGGTTACAGCGCACTCTTCGACATCGACGGCGACGCAGGGATCGACGCCGCAGACACCGCCGAGGTCAGCGCCGCCTTGGGGTCGAGCTCCCCCACCGGCGATCCGGCCGGCACGTCGAACGATGCCCCAACCACGAGCGGCCTGCCGGACTACAACGCCCTGGAAGACGACCTGCCTTTTTCCATCGCGCTCGACTCGGGATTTGCCGACGACAATCCGTACTCGTCGCACGGGTTGGTCTATACGATTGTGGGCAATACGAATCCGGACCTCTTCGACAGTATTTCGGTTGACGGGTTTGACGTCGATGTCTTGCTGAGCCAACACGCCTATGGCGACGCCGTGCTCACGATCCGTGCCACGGACCCCGAGGGGCTCGTCGTCGAGACTCCCCTGACGATCCACGTGGCGCCGGTGAACGACCCGCCATCGATCGTAGCGTGTCTTTGCAGGGAGATTACTCCAGGAACGTACGAGATCTCTGGCAGCGTTATGGACATCGACGATGCCGTGGCCGGGATGATCGTGGAATTCGCCGGCGATCTCGCAGGCCTGGGTCTGACCGCCACCGTGCAGGCGAACGGGACATTCTCCGGCACGTGGACATTCAGCGAAGTGATTAGCGGCTGGGGTATCGCGACGACACGGGATCCGCACGACCTGCGATCGGAGGAATACGCCTTCGAAGTGGTCATTTCGCCGCCGATCATCTACGGCTAAAGCCGCAACGCGTTTGTCAGTCCCTCGGTTGTGGACACCCGCGGCACAACTGCCGCGACGGGGCAATGAAGGGCCTTGCGGACTTCACCAGGAGAAAAGGTCGTCATCGCTCGCATTCGATTCTCGCCGGGCATACTCGGCCAGCCGCTGGGCCAACAGCGCGTAGCGCGCCGCGATCTCGTATTCCGGCAGCCGCTCGATTTCCTGGTAGCAATCCTCGAGGGCCTGGGCAAGTCGCTCGGCGCGGCGGTCGAGTTCGCTGCCCGGCAGACTGCGCGTGGCAATTTCGTCGACGTGCTCAGGAAGGCCGAACCAGAATCCTTCGACCATCATCCGGCTCCGCAGGGGTGCGAGGCGGCGCGGCTGCCAACCGCTTGCCCGTCGTTCACCGGTCGCGCGCGTCTTCGAGGTAGGTGTAGCCGTCCAGGCCGTCCTCGTAGAAGCGCAGCAGGCGGCCGGCCTGGCGGTCGTCGATGCGGTTCTCGCGGATCGCCTGTTCGACGGCGGTCCGCAGCTGGCGCATCAGGGTGCGGGGATCGAACTCGACGTACTCGAGCACCTCGCGGACCGTGTCGCCCTTGATCACCGCCTCGACCACGACCTCGCCGCTGGCGTCCATGCTCACGTGGACGGCGTTGGTGTCGCCGAAGAGGTTGTGCAGGTCGCCGAGGATCTCCTGGTAGGCCCCGACCAGGAACGCGCCCAGGTAGTAGGGCTCGCCGTCGAAGGGGTGCAGCGGCAGCGTCCGCTTCACGTCGCGGCGGTCGATGAAGCGGTCGATCTTGCCGTCCGAGTCGCAGGTGATGTCGCCCAGCACCGCGTGGTGCGTCGGCCGCTCGTCGAGCCGATGGATCGGCATGATCGGGAAAGAGCTGCTTGATCGCCCAACTGTCGGGCATCGACTGGAAGAGCGAGAAGTTGCAGAAGTAGGTGTCGCTCAAGCAGCGCGTCGAGCCCTTCCAGTTCCTCGGGCACGTAGTCCATCTGCCGGCATCAGCCGCGTGGATCTTGCGGCAGATCGCCCAGAAGAGGTTCTCCGCCTGGCACCGCTGCTCCAGCGGCAGGTAGCCGCCGCCGAACAGGTTCATGGCCATGTCGAGGGCCTGCTGGGCGTCGTGGTAGCTCTCCAGCACGTTGCGCACGCGTCAGCTCGCTGGTAGGTGTCCAAGCAGGTCGACCAGCGGCTGCTCGGCGTCGTCGGGCAGCTCCGTGCGGGACGTCGTTCTCGCCCAGGCCGGTCACGCCCAGCACGTTGAACACCAGCACGCTGTGGTAGGCGACGACCGCCCGGCCGCTCTCGGAGAAGATCGTCGGATGCGGCACCTCGGCGTCGTCGCAGACGCTCTGGATGTGGAAGACGACGTCGTTGGCGTATTCCTGGAGCGTGTAGTTGACGCTCGACTCGAAGTTGGTCTGCGAGCCGTCGTAGTCGACGCCCAGGCCGCCGCCGACGTCGAGGTACTGCAGCCCGGCCCCGTGCGCGGACCAGGTCGACGTAGATCCGGGCCGCCTCGTTCAGCGCGCCGCTTGATGTGGCGGATGTTGGTGATCTGGCTGCCGAGGTGGAAGTGGAGCAGCTTGAAGCAGTCCTCCATGCCGTGCGGCCTTCAGCTCGGCCAGGGCGCGGAGGATCTCGCTCACCGGTGAGGCCGAACTTCGAGCGGTAGCCCGCCCGAGGCCTGCCAGCGGCCGGAGCCGCGGCGAGGCCAGCTTGACGCGGATGCCGATCTGCGGGCCGCACGCCGAGCTCGCTCGGCGTAGCTGGAGGATCAGCTCCAGCTCGGTGTACTTCTCGACCACGAGGAAGATCTGCCGGCCGATCTTCTGGGCCAGCAGGGCCATCTCGATGAACTCGTCGTCCTTGAAGCCGTTGCAGACGATCGGCACGTCGTTGCCGGCCATGGCGATCACGGCCAGCAGTTCCGGCTTGCTGCCGGCCTCCAGGCCGAAGTGGTACGGCCGGCCGAAGCTCCAGGACCTCCTCGACCACCTGCCGCTGCTGGTTGACCTTGATCGGGATAGACGCACTGGTAGCCGCCCTGGTAGTCGTGCTCGCGGATGGCCTGCTGGAAGGCGGCCTGGATCTCGCCCAGGCGGTGCTTGAGGATGTCGCCGAAGCGGATCAGCACCGGCAGTCTGGATGCCGCGGACCTGGAGCCGGTCGACCAGCTGCTTCAGGTCGATCGACCGCTGCGGGATCCTTGTCGGGATGAACGCAGACGTGCCCCTGCTCGTTGACCGAGAAGTAGCCCTTTCCCCAGGCGGCGACCTCGTAGAGTTCGGCGGCGTCGGTGACCGTCCAGCGGCGCGTTTCCTGTTCGAGTTCGAGCATCAATCCGTCCCTCGAGTGATCGCGGCTTAGGGAGCCCTGCCGTCGCCGATGCGCCAGGCCGACCCTCGCGAGGCCGGAAAACAGGGCGTTAAGGCCAGGCAGTGCCGACCATTCTCAATGCAGTCGTCAAAAAAGGGGCCGACCGGTTGGATCGAGCCATCGTCGCGATCCGGACAGCCGGAGCGGAAAGACACTCGGCACAGACACCGTGCCCCTGACGATGCCGGCAGCCAGAGCGCAGAAGACAACCTATTATCGCTATGTTACAGGATTGAAGCCCAGCGAAAAGGGGATAACGGGCCGTGGGCAGCGAAAAACTTCGACGCAATACCTCGACTCGCTCCTAACCGCCGCGCCAGAAGCAGTAGTTCAACAGCCCCGTGCGAAAGGTAAAGTCGGCGCGCTTGCGCACCGCGCACCGTGCGAATCCATTTTCCGGCCTGCAAGCTTCCCGTCCGCGGGCGGCAGCCGATCACGGCCCACTTCTCGCCCACGCTCGGATACCCGACGCGCCGCAAAGGGCGGATCGCCGGGAAGTCACCGCGGAGAGACTGGCCTCGCACGCGGTGGCGGGAATGACCCCGCGTAAGCAGTCTCCCTCCACTACCACAGGAACCCAAGGAAATGGGGCATCAGAATCCATCGCCGCTTCATCGCCGCCTTCTTGAGGGCGTCGCAGTAAAGCTCGCCAAGAGTGGTCGGAAAAGCAGAGGAGCACGCCCAGGAGTTACCCGGCGACCACGCCCTATTGAGCCCTGCATAGCCAATGCACCAGGCCGACCAGCGGGAGGCGGGCAAACAAGGCCATTGGGCCAGGCAGTACCGATCATTCACAATGCAGACATCAATCGCGCCCGCCAAGACGGATTGCCAGCAGCAGCCCCTGAGCAAGAGGCTGAGTAGCGCCACCGGACTAGCTTTTGGGGCACGGCAGGCGCCGCGATTGTCTCAGCCGACTCGCGAGGAAAAGATTTTCGCCAAATCGGCGAACCATGGACCATTATTACGCGCAAGTGCGGGAGGAAGGTGGAGTGAGCATGTAGCAAAATGAAACATATGTTCAATTATGCTACAGCAAAATAGAACAGGCGAGCTGAGTATCGTTCGGGCATCGATAACTCAGCTCGCCATCGCTACTCGGAAGCGGGAACTTACGACCCTGTCGGGAGGGCCGCCTCTCCCCGTCCCCGTCACACTCGAACCGCTTGTGGTTCCCAGACAAGCGATTCTTCGGGTGCAATTGACCTCTTCCGTCTGCCGACCCCGGAGGAGCCTGAAAAGTGAAATATGCCTCTTCTCTGTTCAGGCCCCGGCGGCCCGCTGCCGGGCCGCCGAGGTTTTTGGGGGGGTGATTGCTCTGCAGTTGCAGAAGCGTGCCTTCTCCTAGTGCAAAGCACGTGCCATGACCGACAACTGGGAGAAACCTCCAGTGAGTAAAGAAAGAAAAGCCACCCGGATGGATGGTCCGGATGGCTTTTCAATCGTCGCCGAGCGGCGTCTGGGCAGGGGCAATCACTTGGGGGGAGTGAAGAGGGCCCGCCACCCAGCGCGCCTAGTGTGCTGAGGTCTGCGCACTACTTCTCGGCTTTCTTGCCCTTGCGTTCGCCCTTCTTGTCGCCGCCTTTGCGTTCGCCGAAGATCTTGCGGATGTTTTCCTTGTACTCTTCCAGGCTTACCGACTTGTCCTTATTCGTATCGAGCTTCTCGAAGGCGGCGTCGGCCTTTTCCTTGCCCAGTCGCTTGGCGAGCGCCCCCTCGTCCCACTCTTCCTTGGTGACCTTCTTGTCGCCATTCTTGTCCAACCGGGCGAAGGACTCTTCGGCACTGTACTTGCCCTTGCCGCCTTCCTTCTTGCCCTTGTCCTTCTGCTCTTGCGCCATGCCCACACTCGCCGCAACCAGGCAGCCTACCACCACCAGCAACACCTTGGACCAGACTCGCAGCATGTTCGGCACTCCTGAACGACTGAAGGAAAGTGAGAACTGTCTCGAAAAATGGCAGCCGCACAACCGGGTTTCCCCGGTTGTACGGCTGCGTCCGCTCGTCTCTCGTTACTACTAAACCCCAGAAGAGGAACGGGGTATCGGGCCGGTTCGAGGATTTTCCCGGGTAAGCGGCTACGCCCCTCGGCACGGCCCGAACAGGCATCCGCCCTGACCCGAAGGGAAACCTGCGGGGGCAAGCCGGCCCTGCCATGGATGCACCCGAATACCACGCGCAGGGGGGTGAGCCGCTTGACGGGGATGCCCTCAAACTCGGATCATGATCGCGTGGGATCAAGAAACCCTGCCACGGTCCGCCACCATGCTCCGCCTGAAACTACCCTTCACCCCACGCACGGTCTTTCTCACGGTCGCCCTCTGCGCGGGCTGGGCCGCCGGCCACCGAGAGCAGACCTCGGCGCCGACTACCGCGTGGCAACGTTCCAGGCCGACATAACGATCCCGCTGGGGCATGCCTGCATGGGAGGCGGAGTCGCCGACGCTAAGGAAATCGGCGACCCGCTGTGGGCCAAGGGCTTCGTGTTGCTGGGACCCGATCCGCCCGTGGTCGTCGTCGCACTCGACTGGTGCCAGTGCAACAACGACTCCTACGACCGTTGGCGGGATGCGCTGGCCCGCACCGCCAGTACCACGCGCCAACGCGTCATGCTCGCCACGGTGCACCAACACGACGCTCCGATCTTCGATCTCACTGCGCAGCGACTCTTGGACGCTCAGGGCATGGTCGGCGCTCGATTGCGACCCGGCCTTTCACGAGCGCGCAGTGCGAAGAACCGCGGAGGCGCTGACCAGGTCGCTGGCTGCGGCGCGCCCCGTAACCCACTTCGGCACCGGCCAGGCCAAGGTAAACCAGCTCGCCTCGAACCGCCGCGTGATTACGGCCCAGGGTCGCATCCACTGGAACCGCGGTAGCGCATCAGGGCGACGGCGAGAGAGCCCCGGAAGGCGAGATCGATCCCTGGGTGAAAACCCTCAGCTTCTGGGACGGCCCGCAGCCGGTGCTGGCTGGAGCACTTACGCAGTCCATCCCATGAGCCAATATGGCCGGGGCAGGGTCTCCGCGGATTTCCCGGGAATGGCGCGGGCAAAGCGTGCCCACGATGATCCCCACGTCTTTCAAATCTATTTCACCGGCTGCGCGGGCGATGTAACCGCGGGCAAGTACAACGACGGCTCTCTGCAAAACCGCCCGGTGTTGGCCGAGCGATTGTACCAAGGGCTGCGCGGGGCGTGGGACGCCACACAGCGTCACGCGTTGGATCGGGTCGAGTTTCGCTCCGCGGCGCTGCGATTGCCCCCGCGAACCACCGGGGCATTCACCCGCGAAGCCATGGAAAAGACCCTGGCCGATCCCGCCGCGACGCGATGGCAACGTATCTCGGCCGCGTTGGGGCTGAGTTGGCGGCGACGCGTGGACGCGGGCCAGCCCGTGGACGTGCCTTGCTTGGACCTGGGCGGCGGGATCGCCCAGTTCGCCATCCTGCCCGCCGAGGCCTTCGTGGGCTATCAACTCCGCGCAGAACGGCTGCGACCGAAGTCGTTCGTCGTCGTGGCCGGTTTCGGCGACGGAGCGGCGGGATACATTCCCACCGACCGCTGCTGGAACGAAGGTTACGACGACCCCTATTGCTGGGTGGCGCCGCAGACCGAGAAGCTCATCGTCGACTCGCTCGCCGAGGCGATGGGCGTGCAGCGATGACTGCGGCGCGCAACAGAAAAACCCACGACCGGCAGCCGCAAATGCAGTCGCCGGTCGTGGGTCGATTTGCGTGCGGGGCGCGCAAACCGCGTCGCGGTTCGGGCGCCATGGGAGGCTAAGGCTTGACGGTGCCCTTGGGGGCTTCGCTCTTCTCAGCCTGCTGCTTGAGCTTCACGTCCTCATCCTTCTTCGCGTTCTGTTTTTCCGCGGCCTTCTTCCGCGATTCCTCCTGCTCCTTGCGTGCCTTCTCCAGCTCGTCGCGCTGCTTCTGGATGGCTTGAGCCGCCTTCTGGGCTTCGTCGCGCACGGCCTGGGCTTTGGCAAGCTCCTCCTGGGCGGCCTTCTCGGCGCGCTCGGCTTCGGCCTTGGCCGCTTGGGCCTTGCCGATCTCCTCCTGAGCCGCCTTCTGGGCCTTTTCCGCCGCCGCCTTGGCAGTGCGCCCGCGGCCACAGCCTTTTGCGCTTCGCTCTTGGCGGTCAGGGCCTTCTCGGTCTCGCCGCGAACGGCCGCCAGGGCCTTGGCCGACTCGTCGCGAACCGAAGCCAAGGCCGTCTCGACCGCAGTCTTCGCCGCGTTGGCTTGCGCTGCCAGCCGCTTCCGCCTCAACCTTCGCCTGATTGGCCTGGGCGGTAGCCTGGGCCAGGGCCGTTTCCCGCGCGTCGGGCGTATAGCAGTGAGCCGCGGCGGCGGAACAGCCCCGCCGACGCTACATCGCTCCAAGCGATCGCCACAAACAGGATCGCTAGAACGACGACTTTCGCATTTCGCATCGTCTTGTCCCTCCATTCCCCAGTGGAATACTCTCGTTGGCGTGCTGCGGGGATTGCCCCAACGTGTCCCCAGCGACCTGCTAGAATAGTCCGAGCCCCTCGAAGGTGCAACCCGCAACTCCTGCGCACCTCGGCAAAACCGTGCGCGATCGTGCAAGAACCGCTCGCCACGGTATGCCTTGCTCACGGGGTTTCGTGGCCTCGCCTTTCCGACGCAACTCATTGAGCCACAACTCAACTTGCGATCCCTGGTGGTTGGCCCCAAACAGGTCTTGGAGCCGATCCCAGAACTACCTGCCGCTTCGGAATTCTCCGGCCGCGGAGGGCCGCCCCGGCGGTTCCGGGATAGGTTCTTGGACCCCGTCGCCGCTGACGTCGGCCACGCATGCTAAAGGAGCCCGCCGTCGCCACCACGAGCTTGGCCCAATCACCCCCCCTCTGGCGATTGAGAGAAACGTTGACCTCTTGGGGTGGACGCCCCTAGAGCATGGCAGCCGTAAGAACCTATCCCAGAACTGCCGCTGGAACCCTGTGCGGCCGGGAAATCACAGCACCTCCCAACGTTCTGGGATCGGCTCTAAGAATGTCGGAACTTCCCTCGCCGAGGAAATCGGCCACGGCCGCTCCCTCTGCCCAAGTGGAAAGGGAAGCCGCTCCGAGGATCTCAGTCGTGGACAACCGCCGGCCGGGCAGCCTACCAGGCCTTGGTAACTCCCGGCACGGCGATCGGGTAGAAGCCGTCGGGGCCGGGAAGGGTGGAAGGCGCAGCG
The DNA here is from genome assembly GCA_963736495.1 of Pirellulales bacterium. GTDB lineage: Bacteria > Planctomycetota > Planctomycetia > Pirellulales > Thermoguttaceae > CAVTPL01. The sequence continues at coordinate 1,935,448 of CAVTPL010000007.1, forward strand.
TTCAAGGCAAGGTTCTTCGGCAGCATGTTGAGCTCCGAGCGCGTCGCCTGCTCCCAGGTGACCACCTGGCCGGAGTAAGTCGCCATCCGCCCCAACACGGCGGTCATGCTGCTGTCGGCCGCATAGTCGCCTTCGAACTGGTGCGGTCCGCTGCCGCGGATGCTGGCCTGGAGATCGACGTGCTCCTGTTCATACGGCGTCACGCCGCCGAAGTCGCTGAGCAACTGCTGCTCCGTGCGGTAGCCGGCCTTGCCGGTTCCGTAGGGACCCAATCCGATCACGCGCGTGCCTTTGGTTCCGTGCACGTTGTCCGATACGTGCTGCCACACGCCGGGAATCTGCCTCGCCTGGCAAAAGTGGCGCGCGCCTCCTTCGTGCTCGTACTCGATCGTGTGATGGTCCCAGATGTCGCCATTGCCCTTACCGGTGCGGACCTGGCGGCCGCCCATGCCGTTGGCCGAGATCGGGTGGCCTTGCAGAATCCAATTGGCGACGTCGATTTCGTGGCAGGCCTGCTCCACCAGGTGGTCGCCGCAAAGCCAGGTAAAGTAGTTCCACCGCCGCAGTTGCCACTCCATCTCGCTCGTATTGGCCGGTTTGGTGGCGTGGTCGATGCCGCCGGGCATGTTGAAATAGGTCCGCACGCAGCGGATTTCTCCCACCGCCCCGTCGTGGACCTGCTTGATCCCCTCCTGATAGTTGCTTCTGATGGTGGCGCTGGAAGCCCACGCCCACCGAAAGCTTCTTCTCCTTGGCCACCTTGTTGGTCTCGACCACGCTGCGGTAGCCGGGAGCATCCACGCAGATGGGCTTCTCCAGGAAGACGTGCTTGCCGGCCGCTACGGCCGCGGCATACTGCATCGGACGGAATACCGGCGGCGTGGTCAGGAGCACCAAATCGACCTCGCAGGCCATCACCTTCAGGAAAGCGTCGAAGCCGACGAACTGGCGCTCCGCCGGCACGTCGATCTTGTCCTTGATCTCCTCGACCGAGCGCAGCGCGGCAAGGCTGGCTTCGATACGGTCGGCAAACACGTCGGCCATGGCAACCAGCCGCGCCGATCCCTTCGCCACCAACGCATCGCGGCAGGCACCGCGTCCGCGGCCTCCACAGCCGATGAAGCCGATGCGGATCGTATCGCTGCCGGCGGCGTGGGCGCTGCGCAATGGAAACGGCGGCGGCAACTCCCGCGGCGGAAGCGGACTTGAGGAAAGCGCAGCGCGCGCGACAGCGAGAAACGGGATCCATGACGGCGTGCTCCTTCGAGGAATGGCGGGCAATGGCCAACGGCCTGTGCTCACCATACCCCACTCCAGCCGATGCTGCAAGCACGCCTCGTTCCGCCCTCCCGCCGCCAAAACTTCACGGTGACGTGCCCGCCCGCTCCCTGCCGGTCTTGAAACGAACCTCGACCGGCTCCAGCGGAACCCCCTCGGCACTGGAAAAGTTCAGAAAGTCGTTGCGGTTGAGCCAGAACGTGTATTCCCACGCCGGCTTCAACCGGACCCGAGCCGTCCAGCACGTTCGCTTCGAATCGTACGAAGGCTTCCCCACGATCTCCGGAAAGTGCGGGCCCGAACCCACCATCGACCAGGAGCCCTCGGCCATGGGCCGATCGAAAACCACGCGGATCGCGCCCAGGCCCGGATCGACGTCGCTCGCCCCGTTCGCCGGCGTCATCGAAACGACCTTGGGCCGCTTCGCCTCGCGCTGGTGCGCACTCGCACGTACTCGTCGGCGTGCTCGTCGAAGAATGCCACGATCCGCGGGGCAAACTCGTCGAGTGTCGCGTAACGATCGCGGCTCTTCTCATACTGGCCCAGCAGGTCGGCGAGCTTCTCGATCCAGAGAAACTGCCTCCGCTTGTCGTCCTCCAGCGCCGCCGTGGCCGCGACGATCCCTTCGTGTCGCTGGAGGTAGCGGTAGGTCGACGCACGCACGAGCGACTCGTAGAGCATGGTTTTCCAGTTGCCGTAGGCGATCCGCTCCATGGCCGGCCGCACGGCGGCAAAAAGCTTCTCGCCCGAGGCCCGCAATTCGGCCTCGTGGCGGTCGATGACCCGGTTCGTAAACGAGTGGCAGAACTCGTGAACCACCGTGCCCAGGACCTCGCGGCGGAAGACGGGCAGTCCCTCGTCGTCGGTCTCCCACACTCCCAGAATGCAGTAGAGGTCTTCCCGGCCATCGGCGGTGCGACAGTGCGGACCGTAACACTGTCCGCCGTTGAGAAGCCCCAGAGCCACGGTGAAGTGGGCGTCGGGCCGCGCGCCGAAGAACTCCTCGAACCACTCCAGGTGCGCCTCGCGCGCCAAAAGCTCCCGCATCCGTCCCTCGGTCGTCGCGTACAACGGCCGGTGCACAGCCAGAAACTCCTCGAAGCGCGTTCGCGCACGAAGTCCCGCGCCTGGTCCACGAATTCGCGCGCCTCGCCCAGCGGCCACCGCACATCCAGCCCGTCCGGACGCGGATCAAAGGGCACCTTCTCCCCCAGTTTCCTCGCATCGCTGAGGTGCACGGCCATGCTCATCGGAGCGTCGTAGCTCACGCCCCGCTGCCGGCGCAATCGGGCCGCAAGCCCGACCACGGCGTGGTCGCGGAACTTGCCAAATTGCGCGTCCACGTCCTCGGCATACGAAGCGACTCGCGCCTTGCCGTATTCGGGATGGCCGGCAAGGCGGAAGATGATGCTCATGAGTTCCACGCGCGGGTCAATCGCTACGCGCACCGCAGGCGCCTTCTGCCGGCGCCTCGGCAGACCAGCCCGGCCGGACGAACCCTCCGCACACCGCGGCCAACATGCCAATCCCAAGCAAGTTTTGCACGCCGAGTTTCATGTCGTACCCTCCGCGCCCCTGTCCAACCAAATCGCCGAGGCGCCGAAAAGAGCCCTTCGCATCCTTTTGCCACTCGCCTTCTCGTTGATAGGGGTAGGAACGGCCGATTGGTTTCGGCCGCTCCTCCCTCCGAACCGGACGGGCGGTTTTCCCGCATCCGGCTCTCCGGTTGATGGTTTTACCTTCGTGAGGATTGACAGACCGAGGCATGGGCGGCTTGACAGACTGAACAGCCCGTGCTCGGCGAAGAAGGAATTGGGCCAGGTGAAGTGGCTCGTTGGTTGCGGGCCACGACCGTGTCCGCCTTGTCGGCGGCGAAGCATGCTGCGCAGACGCATTCGGATCCAGCCATCGAGGTCTTTGAAGAGCGACTTGCGCGTGCTGTGCTGGAAGTAGGCGAACCAGCCGCGCAGCGTCCGGTTCACGTTGGCCACGATCGCTGGCAGCGAATCGCCCGACGTTCGGCGGGTCTTCGCCCGGAGGCTGTCTTTGAGCTTCCGGAGGCTCTTCTCCCGCGGCCAGTGTTGCTGCGCCACGGAAGTGATAGCCCAGGAAGTCGAAGCCGTCCGTCCGCGCGTCCACGATCCGCGTCTTCGTCGGATGCAGCGTCAGACCGTTGTCGGTCACCCACGCTTGCACCAGCTCCAACGCCCGCTCGGCCTCGTCGGCCGTGCGGCAGAGGATCACGAAGTCGTCGGCATAACGCACCATCTCGAATCCCGCTTGCGGCCAGCAGGTGGTCCAGCGGGTCGAGATAGATGTTGCTCAGCAGCGGACTGAGCACCGCGCCTTGCGGTGCGCCCGCTTCGGGCGTCCACTCCGACGCTCCTTCCAGGATTTCCGCCTTCAGGAACGATTCGATCAGCGACAGCACGCGGCCGTCGGCGATCTTTTCCTGCAGTCGAGCCATCAGCCGGTCGTGCGGAATCGAGTCGAAGTAGCCTTTCAGGTCGGCGTCCACCACGTGGACGTAGCCCGGCCTTCAGCAGTTGATCGACCCGCCGCAACGCGTCCTTGCATCCGCGTCCCGGTCGAAATCCGTAGCTGTGTTCCGCGAAGTCGCGCTCGAAGATCGGCTCGATCACGTTCACGATCGCCGCCTGCACCACCCGATCGCGCACCGTGGGAATGCCCAACGGTCGCGTTTCGGTCGATCCCGGCTTGGGGATGTGGACGCGTCGAATGGCCTGCGGGCGATACGTGCCGTCTTGCAGCGCGTCCGACAGTTCCCAGAGCGCTTCCGGAAGCTGTCGCTGCGAATGCTTCGCACCGTCACGTGGTCCACGCCCGCCGCCCCTCGCTTCGCCGCCACCTGTTGGAACGCCGCCAACAGATTCCGTTCGGCAAACACCTTGTCAAACAGTCGGAACCATTTTCCTCCTTCCACTCCCTTGTTCGAGAGCCGTCAACATGCGAACGGTCCAGACGCACGGTTTCGACCCATCGCCAAACGCGAGCGATCTCTCCGGCTTGTTGAGCCAGCGGCACTGTCGCCGGTTGGTTCTTCCGGGCGCCTGGTCATTCGTCATCCATCTTCCTGGAGCCCTTCGCTCCACCGGCGTTACCCGGCTTCCTCGCTACTATGGCTCCTCTGACTCCTGCCCGACTCCGTCTAGCCGGACAGGTCTCTCTGCTTCATGGATCTGGCCTTCCGACCATTCCGCCTCCAACCACCTGGTTGCTCCGCCGATCGCTTTTGCACGCTACCCCTCAGCGTCGACGGCTTCCGGATCGCTCCGGTCTGGGCTTCGCCACTGGCAGCAGGCTCGCCAGACAACCCGGCCGAATCGAGTTCACTTTCGTTGCGGACTGGCCGTTCGCCTCCCGATGCTCCCCACCCCGCCTCGCGGCGACGCAGTTTCGTTCGGCTACAGGCCGGAGAACGTCTACCTGAAAAGGACTTGCACCCCTCTGTCCTAACCCACTTGCAAACGCACCCTCTTGTGCCGTGGCGCCTTGAGTTCGGCTCCTCTCCGCGCCTCGGCGGTACCATCGCGCGTCGCCGCGCTAACGCGTCTCGAATACCAGGAGATAAGGAACGCTCGGTTGTCCCTTGGCGTCGCGGAAGTTGCGGAATTTCTCCGAGTTCAGCCAGATCACGTAGGTCTTGCGCGGTTCGAGCTTCACCGGCAACACGCAGGTCTTCTTGTCTTCCAAGTACTTCGGCTTGCCGGTCGTTTCCGGGAACGTGTCGGTCGACACCTGCGACCAGCTCCAGGTGCCGTCGGCCATTTCCTTGCTGAACGTAACCTGGATCTCTTCCAGCGAAGCGTCGACCTTGACGTCGCCGGACTGCGGCACGGTTTTCACGACCACGGGCGGCATAGTCTGCACGCTCAGCCGGCCGCGCTGGGCCGCCGCCCAGGCCAGACTGCTAAGCCCCAAAACTACCGCCAACACGATTGCCACACGCTTCATCGAAGCACCCTTTCATGAAAGAACGAAAACCGCCATCCGCTGCGACTGCACTTGCATGCCCTCGCAGCGCGCGAAGAAAACGGTCCGGCTTTCGCGGCCACGTGCCGCAACTCAAAGACAGGACCGCGCCACGCCCCCGCAGCGAGTCCCTAACAACCCGTCCGAAGACCACCGCAGCGGCCCTGGGCGAGCGGAAAAGCTCAGCGCCGAACAAGGTTTTCGGATCGGCTGTAATCAGTTCCTATCCGCCCGGCGCGCCTCGCGTGCGGAAGTGCAAGCGATACGGCAGAGCCGATCGACCAGCCTGGTCCTTGAAATTGCCAAAGTTCTGCGAGTTGAGCCAGATCAAGTACTCGTGGTCGGCTTCGAGCTTCACCGGCAGAACGCACGTCTTCTTGTCGCCCAGGTAACGCGGCTCGCCCGTCGTCTGGGGAAACCTCTCCGCACCGTCCTCCGACCAGGACCAACTGCCATCGAGCATCGGTTTACTGAAGACGACGCGGATTTCCGTAAGCGACGGATCCACCGCCATGTCGCCGGTCGCGGGGACGGTCTTCACGACGGCCGGCGGCGAGTTCTCGACATACGGCATCGCTTCGACCGCGGGCGCCGCGCCGTCGACCGCCGGTTTGTCCGCCATCTGCTCGAGCTTCTCCAACATTCGGCTCATCGTCGTTTCGTTGGCCCGCCGCCAGGCGTAGAACTGCCAACCCAGTACCACCACCGCGGCCAGCAGCACCAGGGTCAACACGGTTTGCATTCGCTGGAGCACAATCCGCTCTCCCAGTTGAGTCCGACGGCAGAGCCGTCGAGTGCCCTCGAAGTCGCCGAAACGGCGGAGTGCATCGGCCCGCGCGTCCGCTTCCGACATTCCCGCAAGCACGTTGTCGCGCGCCCGCATTTCCAGATGGAATTCCAGTTCCTGGATAATCTCATCGTCGATTTCCCGCACCGGACGCGGATCGGGCGGCTGCAGGAAGACGGAGATACTATCGAGCAACGCCATGGATTCACGCCTCCGCGGGGCGAACGCCGAGCACGCCACCCACCGCTTGCACGAAGCGATTCCAGGTCTTCACCTCGAGTTCCAACTGCGCGCGACCGTGGGCCGTGAGGCGATAGTACTTCGCCTTCCGCTTCGTCTCCGACAGCCCCCACTCGGCTTCGATCCACGCGCGGCGCTCGAGGCGGTGCAGCGCCGGGTAGAGCGAACCTTCCTCGACGCGGAGGAATTCCTCGCTCGCCTCCTGAATCCGCCGGGCAATCGCATAGCCGTGCATCGGCCCGCGCGCAAGCGTCTTGAGCACCAGCATGTCCAGCGTGCCCTGGACCAGGTCGATTCGCTCTGGCTTCTCACGCATCGCGGCTCCCCTTGTCGTTCTAGGGAAGATTCTGACGCGACTCCCCTAGAATGTCAATGGGTAGGAATAGAATTTCTAGGGGAAGCCCTTGCCGAGAGGATATTCGAAGCCGCTTTCGCAGGCGCAACATCCAAAGCAGACGCCTCTTAGAGCCGGTCCGAGAACCTTTGGACGCTACCGGATTCCCTGGCCGCGGACCCTTTTCCTGGTAGTTCTGGGATAGGCTCTTAGAACCTATCTCGGAACTACCGCCGCGGCCCTGTACGGTCGGAAAACCGCAGCACCTCCCAAGGTTCTGGGGGCGACTCTAAGAACACCGGCGCCCAGTAGCCCCATCATTTCTTGGGCTGACCGCGTCGCAACGTGAACGACATGTAGTGCAGACCGGTTTCGTCGTCTACCAGCATGGCGCCACCCGGGGCAAGGTAGCGCTCGAGCACCTCGAACGGCGGCAACGGATTGGATTCGAGCGCGGCCGCCGCCGCCTTGAGAATTGGGTTGTCGCCGGCTCGCCTGCGGAGCTCGTCGCCGCTCCGCACCGATGTCGCCAGGTCGTAGAAATAGCGGAGGTTCTCTTCGGGTCGGGTGAAGGAAACCATCGAGGGCCCGCTGCGGCCGCTACGGCGCGCGATCCGATTGGCGATCAGCCGGTAATCGAGCGACTTGGCCAGATTCTCAGCACCGGAATCGTCCAGCGTCGCCACGACCTTCTCGTACAGGCTCGCGTGATTGGCCATGATCAGGTAGTCGTCGACCACGCCCACGCAACCTCGCTCGCGCGGCGGACCCTCGGCCGATGGCGACGCGCCAATGACAAAATACGTCCGCGTGCCCGCAGCGCGCCGCGTGGCGCCGCGCTGCAACAGCCCCGTTTCGATCGAACCGGTGATGGCGGCAGGATTCTTGAGCCGAAGGCCGACCAGCATGGAGCGCGTGTTGGGCGTAACCGACCGGTCGATTCCGGAAATGATCGAGGCTCGCCCCTCGAGCTGCGGCAGGAGGGTCCGCGAGACCTCGATGCCCAGAAGGCCCTGGAAATTCCGGTCCAGATCCCGCGAAATGTGCCCTCGCCGCGGAAACTATCGACCACACTGGCCAGGGCCTGGTACGAGCGGAGGAAATCCCACTGGAGCGTCGCGTACTGGACCACGTCGGCCGGGATCCACGGCTCGGGCTTGGTTTCGACGGCCTTGCCCGCCGCAATCTTCAGCACGCCGGTGCGGGGATGGTCGAGTAGAACGTGCACGTGGGCCACCGAATCCAGTGCGGTAGTATCGAACGATATGCTGGCACCGACGGCCATCAAACCGTCCAATCCGAGCGTGGGCAACACGGCCAGACCGACCTGTGCGGCAGGATTCGACTGCCCCACGGCTTTGGTCATGGCGATCGGATCGGCAAAGCCGAAGACCAACGGCTCTTCCCCTTGCGTGCCCCAACAACGCTCGAGGATCAGGGAGAACTTGTGCGTTCGCGCCAGACTGCCCGAGTCGTCGCCTCCCCAAGCCGCCAGAATGTGCCGAATCGTTTCCAGGCTCAGCCCAGCCACAAACGTTCCGTCGCGTTCAAAGTGGGCCATCTTCTGCCCGCCCCCCATGCCCTCCCACACCGTGACCGGTGTACCGGAAATCGTTTCCTGCGACTTCTTCCCGCCCCCTTCCTTCTCGGCGAGCGATTCGAGACGCTGCACGATCGACTGCAATTTCGATCGACCCCGAGCACTCTCGCAAAGAAACGCCGGCGCAATCGGAATCTGTTCGTCGTCGAGGGCTACCACCGCAAAGGTCACTTCTCCCTCCGGAATCGACAGCAACTCGGGCAGCGAGAGGCCCACGGCCTTGCCGAAAGGCGTCGCGGCGAACGAGTCGGCCAGCGAACGGAAGAACTCGCGCACCAGAGGGGTTATGTTGCGGTCGTGCCCCATGCGTCCCCACACGCTGTTGCCGAACCGTTCCGTGAGTTCTGAGACGTTGGCCACGGAAACGAATACCAGCGTCTTGTCGGGAAGGAGCTTCTCGGCCGGAGGGCGCACGGCTTCGGCGCGGTGACACTCCGTCAGAGGAAGGGTGATCGCTGCGAAGAGTGCCCCATGCGCTACAAGCTTCTTCCAACTCACGGCCATGCTCTCCCATCCAGTGGATCAATCTGAGAACCGCCGCCCTCCGCCTCGGTCCCGCGGCCCGGTCCATCCCCGTTTTCGCAGTCTATTCCCGTCTTCGCAAAACGAACTCCGGAATTGGCCCATTTCCCGGCGCTGAAACTGGGCCAGTCCGCACGCTACCATCCAGGCGGCATCGATTCGACTCCGTGAGCCCCCACCGAGATTAGCCGGCAAACGGCGCGGTCAAGGTCTTTGCCAGTTCCACGTGCGCAAAGATATGCCCCTCGGCGGCGGCCTGCTCCCACAGGCGCACGGCGGTCGACAGGTCGCCGCGGCGGCGCTGGAGGGCCGAGAGCCGCTGGATGGCTCGCCCGAAATCCGCTTCGGGGAGCGTGGTTTTCAGGCCGCGCTCATAGAGCAGCGCGGCATCCTCCCAGCGGTTCAGGTCTTCGAACAGCCGGGCCAGCGCGATCACATCCAGGCCGTGTTCCAGGTCGGTGCCGTGCGGGTCGGAGAGCATTTGGGCCACCGGATCGCCTTGCTGCTCCGGTGGCCGACCGGTTAGCGTATTGCTCACTGCGAAGATGGCTTCGGCGAGAGGCGGATAGGGAGTGGCCATCTCCTTATGGTTGAATTCCCTCCCACAAGCTCGCCCCGCAGGTGGGCAAGCTCGGGGGCCGAGGGTGCATAGGCGTAGGGACTGATACCCGCGTTGGCGACTCTCCCATCCCATACGTAGCGGAAGATGTCGTCCGAGAGGCTCGGGGGTGTCAGGAGGAGGGCTGCTCTGAGCACGACCGCCCACAGCAACGCGAGCGCCAGGCATCCAGCGGGAAAACGGGATGCCTCTCTCCGAAAAGAGAAGCAGGAGCACCGAGGCTAGATAGAAAGCAAAGGCCATGAGGAAGAGAGCGACGTGGCGGCCCAGGTCCGCGCCCGGAGAGAGGGCAAGGGCGCCGGCGGCGTAGATGCCGGTTCCCAGCGCGCAGCCCAGCAGGGCCAGCCGAAAACCTGCTTCCGAGGAGAGGCCCTGAGGCGAGCTTCGTCACTCGGCTATGCGACCGCGGTGAGCCGCCGGACGACCTTCACCAGGGCGGCGACGTCGAAGGGCTTGCTGATCCAGCCGGACGCGCCGATCTCCTCAGCGCGCTTCCCGGCGTCTTCCGCGGCGGTGACCACCACGATCGGAGTCCCGGACCTCGAACCTGCGTCGAAACTCGGCGGCGAATTCCCACCCGTTCATGATGGGCATCTTCATGTCCAGGAGGATGAGATCCGGCATCTGCTTCTCGACCGCACCAAGGGCCTGCACGCCATCGGCCGCCGCATTCGTCTTGAAGCCCTCCGCCTCGAGGACGAAGGAGATCAACTCCAGGAGGTCGGGATCGTCATCTACCACCAGGACCGTCTTGCCATTGACTCTTGGCAATCTCTCTCCTCTAGAATGGGTCGGCAGCTCTCCCGCGTGCGATTTTCTCACCTCTATTGAAGGGAGCGCGCAGCAATTTGTCAAGGCGCCCGCGGCTAGGATTCGAGGTAGCCAGCCCTTCATCGATCGCGTATCATCTCCGCGTGTCGGCTGCTGGGCTATGCAACGGCGCATGCCGCGGGGCCAGAAACAGAGGGAGTTGAGCAGTGACCGGTGTAGCCCTGGTGACGACCCTGCACGATCCCGAGGGACGGATGGTGGAGGCCGCATCCCGGCTGATGGAAAACCTCGCCGGGCTGTACGAGAGCGTATCCGTCGCCCCCACCCCCTGGACGTCGCCCCGCCTGGTCGATGCCCTTTCACCGGCCAGGGTGGAGGTCAGGGCGGAAAGCGCGGGCGCCATCGGAACCGGCAGGCGTCACGCCTTGCGCATGGGGCTGGAGTCGGGGGCGACCCACCTGCACTACTGCGACTTCGACCGAATTCTTCACTGGCTGGGCAGCTTCCCGGATGAGATCCCCTCCCTGCTCGAGAGAATCTTGCAGTACGACTTCCTGATCGTCGGCCGCACGGAGCGAGCCTTCTTGACCCATCCCAGGGTGCAGATCGACACGGAGTCCATCACGAACCACGCCTTCTCACTCTGGTATGGTGAACCAGTGGACGTGACCGCCGGTTCCTGCGGGCTCTCCAGGCGCGCGGCCGAGCTGCTGTTGCGACGCTCCACGGCGCCCACCAACGCGACGGATGCGGAGTGGCCCGGGCTGATCAAGCAGGCGGGGATGAGGGTGGGCTTCGTCCAGATGGAGGGGCTGGAGTTCGAGACTCCGGATTACTTCCGCGATGAGGTCGAGGCTGCTGGCTCCCTGGAGGCCTGGGTAGAAGAGCGGTCCCGGCCCCTGGATGGCTGGGTTTCCCGCACCCGCCTGACCCTGGAATCGCTGGAGGCGATCGAGGGTCGCCAGGGGGTAGGTGTCCATTCCTCCTGCGCGGGCAGCTAACGGTATGGTTGCTCCGTAAGGACAGATCCGTTCTTTGTTGTACTATCGCGGCTCCGCACCCCAATCGTAAGGAGACCCAGTTGGCCCGCACCCCTTCCTGGCTGAGAGCCTTGCTGTCCCGGCCAATTCTCTCCGGATTGTGGCTGCACCCCGATTTCCTCAAGCTCTGGACAGGACAGACCGTCTCGCTACTGGGATCGAGCGTTACGCTCCTCGCCCTACCTCTCACGGCTGTCGACGCTTTGGGGGCCGGAGCATTCCAGATGGGCCTTCTGGCAATGGCCGGCAGGCTGCCGTTCCTGCTGTTCGGCCTTCCGGCGGGCGTTTGGGTCGATCGGTTGCGTCCCAGAAAGATCCTGATCGCCACCAATATCGGTCAAGCGATCATCCTGGGCTCCGTTCCGGTCGCGGCCGTCCTCGGCGTCTTGGGCTTTACGCAGCTGTATGCCGTCGCGTTCCTGACCGGAACCCTGGCGGTCTTCTTCGACATCGCTTACATGACCTACCTGCCCGCCCTGGTGGAGCGCCAGCATCTGATAGAGGGCAACAGCAAGCTAGCAACCAGCGATTCCCTGGCCTCGGTGGCTGGACCCAGCATCGGCGGCTGGCTGGTTCAACTTGTCTCGGCTCCCACGGCGATCATCGTGGACGTCTTCTCGTTCCTCTTCTCTTCCGTTTGCCTGATTCGGATCAGCGAGCCCAAACCACTGGCAGAGTAGTCTCGCGCCAACGGCCGAGCTTTCGCAGCGAGATGCTCGAGGGACTGCACACCTGCTCGGGCACCGGGTTTTGAGGGACTGCGCCGCCGCGACGGCCATCCTCAATTTCTTCGGCAGTGTTCAGGCCGCCGTGTACGTCCTCTACCTTGCCAGCGACTTGAACCTCGACCCCGCCACGATCGGTGGGATTTTTGCCGTTTTCGGGGTGGGAGGTCTGGCGGGTGCCGCCCTCGCGGATAGGGTGGGCCGGCAATTGGGCTTCGGCCTGACCCTGATATGCACGACCGCGGCGGCGGGGATCGTGGTGCTGCTTGCCCCACTCGCGCACTGGCTACCATCGTGGGCGATACCACTGCTGGTGACGTCACAGGGGCTGTTTGGCGTCGTGATACTGATCTACAACGTCAATCTGCTCACCCTTCGGCAGGCCGTGACCCCGGAAAGGGTGCTGGGCAGGGTGACTGCTACCACTCGCTTCATGACCTGGGGCATCATGCCAATCGGGGCGCTGGCCGGCGGAGCCTTCGGGGAGACGTTTGGACTTGCGCCCACTCTGGTAGGCACTGCTCTGGGGATGCTGCTGGCCCCAGCATGGCTGGCATTCTCCCCGGTACGGGCTCTTCGAGACCCCGGCTCGACCGCAGCCTCAGCGGGGCACAAGTCTCAGCTAATCGGCTCCTAGGGACCGGCCGCGAGGATCGGGGATCGGAGAGGCGTCTTCGTGGGGCTCCAATGTGGGTTACGGCGATCTTCTAGGGTCCGGTTCGTGCGGGGACACCCAGCATGACGATCCAGCGGATGGACCATGTCGGCATCGTCGTCGATGACCTTGCGGCCGCCACGGCGTTCTTCGTTGAGCTCGGACTCGAGCTGGAAGGCGAGGCAACGAACGAGGGCCGCTGGGTGGATCGCATCATTGGGCTCGAGGGAACTCGGGCGGACATCGCGATGATGCGTACCCCAGACGGCCACGGAGGGCTCGAGCTGGTCAAGTTCCACACGCCGCCGAGTCGAGGCGGTGACCCCGGGCGCCCCGGCGAACGCGCTGGGCATCCGTCATGTCACGTTCGCGGTACAGGGCATCGACGACGTCCTCGACCGCTTGCGCTCTCACGGCGCCGAACTCGTCGGCGAGCTGGAGCAGTACGAGCACATCTACCGGCTCTGCTACGTCCGTGGCCCCGAGGGGATCATCATCGAGCTGGCGGAGCAGATCGAGTGACCGCTCGGTGAACGGCCCAGCGCCGAGGCCCGTGGGCGCTCGCCCTCCCGACCTCTCACTTCAACCCTCACCCACCCGGTCAACCAGACCCAAATTCGCTACGCCTGGAGAACCGCTGGGGCCGCCCCCTCAGGGGCCGGTGCGAGATTGAGATCCGGAGTGTGGCGGTCAGGGCCGCTTCCCAATCCGCCTTCGTTCCTTGCCTCAGCTCCGTGTTGAGCTGGTACTGTGCTCTCTGACTCCTCTGCCTTGACGACTCTCTGATCCCCAAGGACCTCGAAGAGCGCTTCCACGATGACGGGGTCGAACTGCTTGCCCGAATCCGCTGCGAGCCTGCGAACCGCCTCTTCAGCCGGCAGGGCCTTTCGGTACACCCTGTCGGATGTCATCGCCTGATATGCATCCGCGACGTGAATGATCCGAGCGCCAAGCGGGATCTGATCTCCAGCGAGTCCCTTGGGGTAGCCCGAGCCATCGAAGTGCTCCTGGTGATATAGGACAAGGTCTGCGCCTGGGCGGAACAGGGAGAAGTACTGGAGCACCTTGGCCCCTTCGGATGGGTGAAGCTCCATCACGATCCGCTCGTCATCGTCCAGCTTGCTCGGCTTATGGAGAACTCTGTCTGGCGTGCCGATCTTGCCGATGTCGTGGAGCATGCCCGCGAGGTTGATATCGTCGACCTGCTCCAGCGACAGCCCCAGCTTCTTCGCGATCTGGTTCGAGATTCGGGCTACCTCCATGGAGTGGCGGTAGGCGTATGAAGTCCCGGGCATCGACCATCTCCGCGATGCCGATCAGCGCCTTCAGGGTCTCGTCCTTCAACTGGGTCACCAGGCGGAAAGCCACCTGAAGCAATAGCATGGGAAGAGCGAGCAACACCACCGCCAGAGGGCTCGTGACCCAGAGAACGGCTGCCATGACTCCGACGTTCAACATCGACCCATACTGAACCAGGATCTTGCCATAGTCGTGGAGCCAGACATCTCTCAGACTTGCACCGGTGACCAGGGCAAGCACGCCCGAGACCAGGCCGGTGTTCACAACGTAGTAGGCGATGAGAGCACCCACCAACCAGAGAACCGACCAGAACGAGCCGAGGGGTGTGAAGACGTGGGAGCTCACGCCTGGCGAGAGGAGAAAGAGGCCGCTGATGCCCACCGTGAGCACGTACTGGGAGACATTGAAGGCGAGCTTGGGGAGGGGTTTTCGCCTCCGGAGCTCCATGACAAAAATCGACCCGCCCGTAATCAGCATGGTGAAGGCTGGGCCGTAGAGCAAGAGGCTGGTGATGTAGATGACGCTGGAGACGGTAATACGGTCTCCGTTGTCGTCGAATACTCGGGTGTTGGGGAGACGGATAGTGTACGCCTCAGCAAAGAGCGCGGTGGTGAAGAGTGCGGCGAAGGCGATCAGAACCTCCACCGGGTCGGTGGAGGGATGAGGTCGCCCCATCTCGGGATTTGAGGCATAAACAAAGGCGAGGGCCAGTGCCCCCAGGACAACGGTGATTATGTACGCTTTCGCAGCGCCTGGCAGGCCGTCGCCGCCTCGCAAAGCACACCCCGAGGACCGAGAATCTAGACCAGAGGTCCAGGCCGAGCTGGTGAAAGAAAAAGAGAGAAAGGCGTGTAGGAGCCACTAGTTTAGTGGTTTCTTCTATTATTTGGAAGCCCCCTCTTCAACCAGGTTCCGCGAGGGGGGGGGTAGCTGGTCCGGCCACAAACGCAGAAGCGGCTAGCCGCTTCACACGGCTAGCCGCTCATGAACTCCATGGGGATTGCTCCTAGTCCCAGGCGCCCCCAGCGCTGACGGTGCCGGCCAGTGCCATCATGCTGAGGCCGACGGACAGGATCGTGAACCAGACTTTTCGCCACTTAACCATTTCGAAACTCCTCTATCGTTGTGTTGCTTAAACCACTGATTTGGGAGGGCGTCGAGCCGAGGACGCCGTGTCAAGAGACGAGATGGGACTCTCCCTACAGCCACTTGACCATCTCAGAACTCCTTTCGACCCGTCCCTGGTCTTCAACAAAAACCTTGCGCATCTACCAGAACCGCTCTGCCCTCACAATAGGAATTCTTTCCTAATGGCGGGCACCAAAAATCCGCAAATAAGGTGTGCGAGGGAACCCCCTCTGCCTGTCTGGAACTGGATGCGGTGACCGGAAACGCTTCGTAGATGACGCTGAGGACTACGCGCAAATGATCTTCTACCCTGGAGGCCCTCGCTTGACGGAATTGTCTTCAGGAGGGGTGAATCAGGGCACTTTGAATGAAAGAGTTGAAAGACCGAGCGGTGGATTCGTGGCTCAAGAGACCCGCTCGCGGCGGCCCCGTCCGGGGATTCACGAAAATGCGGCGTGCAGCTCGCCAATCCTCAGGTTGCCCTAAGCTTTTTCTCAATCAGGTCTAAGGGTGCGCACAGCGCCGGCTCAGGCCTGGAGACCGGCCCGATGCTAGCCTTAGCGTGGTTAGAGCAGAGGGATAAGGTATAGGGAAATGGCAGCAAAGACAGTCGCGAGAGGCCAAATTCTTCGGGGGCAGACCTGGGAGGAGCTTCGAGCACGCGCCGGCTCCCTGGGATACAGGGAGGGCGAGAAGAGAGATCTGAGGCTGGACTTCCTGCGTGGTCTCGCGGTTTCGGCCATGGTGGTCGACCACGTGGGAGGTGACACTTTTCTGACTACGCTGAGCGGAGGCAACCAGGCCATCGTTTCGGCGGCGGAGGCGTTCGTCTTTCTGTCGGGTCTGGTCCTCGGCATGGTCTACGCGGAGCGGATCGCCAGGTCCGGACCATCACGCGCTCTCAGGGCCATGCTGCACCGGGCGCTCACCCTCTACAAGGCTTCGGCCGGAGTGGCGCTCTTCTTCGTCAGGCCTGTTCCTTCTGACAAACCTCCGAATGTGGCACGACAGATCTGGTGGCCTGGGTACCGACAGTCCGCTTCAGGCCATGCTTGGCGCGCTGACGTTGCGATACTCCTTCCACGGCTCTGACGTTCTCGTCATGTACACCATCATGCTGGCAGCGGCTCCGGCGATAATCTATCTCTTCTATAGAGGCCACACCGGGCTGACCCTGGTGCTCTCCGTCGTTATCTGGTCGCTCTGCCAGCGCTTCCCTTCCGGGACGAGCCTTCCCTGGATCGTCGCCAACAGCGCCTTTCCGGTAGCAGCCTGGCAGATGCTCTTCACCCTGGGAATGGCCGCCGGCTATCATCGCGAGAAGGTGACGGGCTGGCTGACCAGGAGCGTGGGGTCGGCCGGGCTGGTGATGCTGGGTTCCGGCAGCCTCTACTACGTGCTTCTTCGCAGCGAGCAGATCCTGGGCGACGTTCGAATACCCCTCGGATTTCTCGGTGACCCCACCTATTCGTCGCTGTTCGCGAAGGTGGAGCTCGCTCCGCTAAGGGTGTTGGCGTTCCTGGCTATCGCGATGTTCGCCTATACAGCGCTCAGCTCCCTGTGGGCGCCGATCAACGCGAGCCTTGGCTGGCTGATCATCCCCCTGGGCCAGAACTCGCTCTACGTCTATATCGTCCATCTCTTCGTGGTTGTCGGTATCTACAACGGGGTTGCGACTGCTGTTCCAGCAGGTGCCGGCTGTGCTCTTCCTCACCGATACCAACGGCATCAATACCGCGGCACAGTTGATCGGCCTCGCGGCGGTCTGGTTCATGGTTCGCTCCAAGTTCCTCTTCTCCGTGGTCCCAAGGTAGAGACAGCTCCGCTTCGCCGGTCTCGGCGAAGCGGAGCTCTAGTCTCCCTCCCCTGCGGTCGCAAAATAGCTCCGCTTTTCTTCCACTAAGCTATTGACTGTTTTGCATGCATATGCTATAAAAAGGTTGGATACGAGCCGCAAGGCATTCCTTCGTTCAGTCTTCTTACTAACTGGCCCAACCGGCCAGTCGCTTGTTACCTGCGCCGTCTCGATTGCGCACGTGTGTCTTGACCACGTTCTCATTGGGTGGGTCTTTGCGCTTCATCAGACTCAGAGTGCTCGCTGCTTCGCTCGTCCTTCTTCATGGCCGCGATTGGGCTCGCCCAGCTGCTGCCAGGAGAATCCGGCTACGTTCGCTCCGGCCTTGCCAGCGGGGTCTTCACCCCCCAGCAATTCGATGGTGTGCCCTACCTCCTGTACGTTCCATCCGGCATCTCTTCCGAGCACCCGTCCACTGTCCTGGTAGCTGTCCACGGAATGGGCGCGGATCCGGAGAGCTTTTCCTCTGATCTGGTTGCCCAGGCGGAGCGGAACCATTGGGTGATGGTAGTCCCGGACCTTCCCTACGGCGATTGGACTCAGGCCGACGCCCTCAAGAGCGAAGAGAAGAAGCAGATGGCGTGGCTGAACTCGCTCCTG
The DNA here is from genome assembly GCA_963736495.1 of Pirellulales bacterium. Lineage (GTDB taxonomy): Bacteria > Planctomycetota > Planctomycetia > Pirellulales > Thermoguttaceae > CAVTPL01. The sequence continues at coordinate 1,952,894 of CAVTPL010000007.1, forward strand.
GCATCGCTTCCCGACCGGACTGGGCTCTCACTCAAGGAGAAGGCCCTCTTCTACGGCTTCTCCAGAGGCGCCCAGCTCTCGCACCGATTCGCCCTGGCCTATCCCCAGCGGGTCCTGGCCGCCGCCATCATGTCGCCCGGCACATACACGCTGCCCGTGGAGCACAGCGCTGCTTACAACAACCACGCGCCTCTCGACTTCCCGGTCGGGGTCAACGACATCAGCAACTACTGTGGCAAGTCCTTCAACGCGAAGGCTGTGGCGGGAATACCCTTCTGGGTGGGAGTTGGCGAGAAGGACAATTCCCCTGGGGACGTGCCGAGGATGTGGGATCAGTACATAGGCATGACCCGGGTGGACAGGGCGAGGTCCTTTGCCGCGAGCCTGAAGGATCTGGGAGCAGATGTCGAGTTGACGGTGTTTCCAGGGCTGGGCCACGCGGAGTCGACCGACACCCGAACCTCGGCCGTCGATTTCCTCAGGGCAGCATGAGCTGGAGCTGACCGAGGAAACCGAGCCTGGAGACGATCCTCCGTTCATCCTGGAGCGATTGACCCTGGCCTTCGCCTACTAGGCATTCAACGACTGCGATGACTAGCAAAGTGCCCCCGGGCGAGCTCGCCCGGGGGCACTTTGCTAGTCATCGCAGTCGCATTCGCCCTTCGCGTGGGCGTGCTTTATGGGCAGGACGATGCGGAAGGTCGCTCCCTGCTGGGGATCGCTGGAAACCTCGATCCGGCCTGCGTGAGCTTCCACCAATCCCTTGGCGATGGCCAGGCCGAACCCCAATCGCCCGGGCCGCTCCGATTCGAACCGCTTGAACCTGTCGAACAGCAGGGGCTGGTCCTCGCTGGAAATGCCGGGACCCTCGTCCCTCACCGAGATGATGCACTCATCGGCCTTCACAGCCCCGCTTATGTAAACCGTGCCGCCGGTCGGAGACTAAGCAATTGGTGGCCCTGGAATTTTATTGTTTTCTACTCGTCAGCGTATTGCTAATTTTCCGACGAGCAGTTCGACGATCTTGGCAGGGCGCGCTTGATCGAGCATTTCACGCATCTGTCCCAACGTACATCTCCCATGCGCCTTCTCCACGCCGATGATGGGCTCAGAACAACTCCGAATCTGCCCCAGAAGCGCTTGGATATGGCTGATGCGGCCCCCATGTGTCCCAGGTATTTCAGCGTTTCGAGTGTGTTACAGCAATTGGGTGGAGCCACGCAGGATCCGGTCCAGCGTCGCCGAGGATGCGTTCCAGTGCCCAGCCGGCCAGGGCCTGACTCGTCGGACCACAGCCTCCACCTCCCAGCCCTGGGCCACCAAGAGGGTCAGCGTGTCGACGAACGTCACATCGGCCTCCCGGCACTTGCGCCGCCCCCACCTGCGCAGCGTTCAGCGTCCACTGAGCCCGGATGAAATGTGATTGGGAGAATGTCGCGGTCACCCCGGCAGTCAACTCTTGGTAGGCGGCGGCAAAGTCTTCCGGCGCAGGGCTGGCGAGGTGGTGGGAAATGACTTAGTCCCCGCCAGCAACTCATAGAATGCTGCCGGCTGGATGTCACCCGCTGCGATATGTATCGCCATCCAGCGGTGAAGGTCAGCGGCACGCTGTGGATAGTCAGCCCTGCCGTCTGTTCCGCAGTCAGGTCTGCGCCTGCATCGGTCATGATATGCATCGTAGTCTCCTTTCACTCGCCAAGCTGTTCTCGAATCACATAGATCGGCTTGTTCTGCGCCTCATAGTAGGTGCACGTGATCATCTCGGCCAGCAATCCCATGCTGACCATCTGCACGCCCAGAATCACCAGCAGAACCGCCAGCATTAGGAGGGGCCGGTTGCCAATGTTTTCGCCCAATACCAGTTTCACGAAAGTCAGATACAGGCCAAAGAGCAAACCGATCCCTGCCATGAGCAGACCGATGCCGCCGAAAACGTGCAGCGGTCGCGTGGAGTAGCCCAACAGGAAGCGCACGGTGATCAGATCTAAGAACACGCGGAAGGTCCGGCTGATGCCGTATTTACTGGAACCGAAGCGTCGCGCCCGGTCGTTGACGGGCACCTCAGCCACGGTCGCTCCGATCGCGCTGGCAACGGCTGGGATGAAGCGATGCAACTCGCCGTACAGATGGATGTTCTTGATGACATCGCGGCGATAGGCCTTGAGTGAACAACCATAATCGTGCAGCGCGACGCCCGTGGGAGCTGGAGATCATCCGGTTCGCCAGCAGCGAAGGCAGTCGGCGGCTCAGAAATGGCTCCTTGCGATCCTTGCGCCAGCCGCTCACAATGTCGAAACCTTCGTCTATTTTCTCTAGCAGCTTCGGAATATCGCGGGTCGTTCTGTAAGTCCGCATCGCTGGTGATGATGATCGCGCCGCGCGCGGCATCGAAGCCGGCCGAAAAGCCCGCGGTCTGGCCGAAGTTGCGGCGGAAGCGGATAATCCGCCAGCGCGGGTCGCGTTGATTCACGGCCTTGAGCCGCGGAAACTGTCGTCCCGGCTGCCGTCATCGACGATCAGCACTTCGTAGCTGCGCCCAGTTTCCGCCAAGGCCGCGCTCAGCTCTGCGTAAAGCGGCTCGATATTCTCAGCCTCGTTATACAAGGGGATGACGATGGAGAGTTTCCGGATCCGAGGTTCGATCACTTCATGCAGTCCTTACCTTGCGAGCCCGTCGAATTCCGCCGACCAGGTAGATTGCACCACCCACCAGCCCGGTTGCGACGGTTATGATGTAGATGCCCAGCGCTGCGCGCTGAGCGCGATGGCTGGGGCACGCCTGCGCTGCCAAACAAGCCGACATAGCTCAGCTCGCGCACGCCCAGCCCGCCGAACGCCGGCAACAGCAGGACCACGGCGGTCAGCGGCACAAAAACGAAGTAAGCGCTCACCGGCAGCCGCAGCCCCAGCCCCCAGCCGATGGCCACGTTCCAGCCGATTTGGAGCAGGTTGAAGACGAGCGATGCTACCAGCGCTCGCCCGATCACGCGCCGATCATAGGGCGCAATAGCCTCGGCCAAACCTGGTAGCCGCAGCAAGCGCACGGTCTTGCCGAATAGATCATCATGCCGGGCCAGGTTCTCCCACCAGGAGCGCCGCAGCAACCAGGCCGCCAGCAACCCACCGGCAAACAGCGCCGCGGTGAACGCGAAGATGCCGGGTGAAGCCGTGCCGTGCCGCAATATCCCTGCCATCAGACCCATCCCCAGCAGCACCATGATGCCCAGATAACGATCCACGATGACGCTGTTGACCACCGGGCCAGGGCGGCCGGTATCCTGGGACAGTTCGGCGGCACGCACGGCATCGCCGCCGAAGCCGGTGGGCAGGATCACATTGAAAAAGCTGCCCACAAAATACCAACCGGTTAGCCCGCGCAGCGGCCGGTGTACGCCCAGTGCATCCAGCAGCACGCGCCACCGGACTGCTCGCACCACGACGCCTAGCAGAAAGAGGCCCCATGCAACGGCTAACCAAAACAAATCGATCCGCCGCAGAGCTTCCCACACCTCAGTCCAATGCACATGGCGTAAGATAATCGCGAGCAGGATTGCGCTGACGGCGATCTGAATCAGACCACGGATGCGTCGCTTAGACAAGTATGAATCTCCCGAAACCGACGAATGACGAATGACGAATGACTGGTCACTCGTCCCGGGTCATGTATTAGCGCTGCACCAACTTTGCGACCGTGACGCCCTCACCGCCCTCGCTGTTCTCGCCGGCGCGAAGTCGCCGACGAGCGGATGACCACGCAGCTCGTCGTGCACGGCCTGGCGCAGCGCGCCGGTGCCCTTACCGTCGATGTCTCGGAACAAAAGGCGAACCTGCGAGATAGGCTGTGTCAAGATAACGATCCAACTCGATCAACATATCATCCACGGTCGACACCGCGCGGGTGAAGCTCCATGCCTGGGCTGGGTGGTTCGGCCGCGTGCTGCTCGACTGAACCTGAACGGCCGGCTGCGGCCCTGTCCGCAACTCGACGCGGCCCGGGCGAGCCGGCAGGCGAAAACCGCCGACCTTGACCTCTACCTCGCTGCCGCTGACGCCCACCACCTCGCCACTGGCGCCGAGCGATGGCACCCACACCGTGTCGCTGGGCAGCAGCGGGCCATCGATCCTGACAGGCTCGGGGACATGCATGGAGGGCAACGGCTGCGCCGCGGCGGATCGGCGCGCCACCACGATCTCGGCCTCGGCCAGCCACTGCTCGTGCAGCTTCCTGCCGCCCGACTGGATCGCGCCACGCTGCGCGGGGAGGCCGTCCAGTTGGTCGCGCAGGCGGCCAGCCTCATGCTGGAGCGCCTCCAACTCGGCCTGCGCCTGCGTTCGGGCCTCGGCCAGAACCTCGCGCCGTACCTCCTCGACTTTCGCCAGGCGATACTGCAGGTCGGCGTTGAGCGCCTCGGCCCGATGCCGGGCGGCTTTGGTCTCCGATTCCACGGTCAGTGCGGCCTCGCGCGCCCGCTTGATCTCGGCCAACATCGTCTCGGCCTCCATCGATTGCGGCGAAACGAGCGCCTCGGCCCCCGCCACAATTTCGTTCGCGAGCCCCAGCCGCCGGGCGATGGCAAAGGCGTTGGAGCGCCCGGCAGGCCGATGCTCAATTTGTAAGTGGGGCTGAGCGTCTCGATGTCAAATTCCACACTGGCGTTGGCGACGAAAGCGGTACTGTGGGCGAAAACCTTGAGTTCCGAGTAATGCGTGGTTGCCAGGGTGGTGATGAGCCGCGCGAGCAACGTGCGCAACAAGGATTGCGCCAGCGCGGCGCCTTCCTCGGGATCGGTGCCGGCGCCGAGTTCGTCCAGCAGCACCAACGAATGGGCATCGGCCCGCTCCAGGATCTCGACGATGTGTGTCATGTGCGACGAGAAGGTGGAGAGGCTCTGCTCGATGCTCTGCTCATCGCCGATGTCTGCCAGGACTTGTTCGAACACCGACACCTTTGAGCCTTCGTTTGCCGGGATCGCCATGCCGGCCTGCGCCATCAGCGTGAGCAAGCCCGTGGTTTTTAGCGACACGGTCTTGCCGCCGGTGTTCGGGCCGGTGATCAGCAGGACGAAGTAGTCGTCCTCCAGATAGATGTCCACAGGTACGACGGTCAGCGGGTCGAGCAGCGGATGGCGCGCCTGGATGAAGACGAGGGTACAGCCTGGATGCTGGTAGCCAGAAGTTGGAAGCTCGAAGCTGGAAGCTGGAAGCTCGCCCTCCCCTTGCTCCCTCGAAGGGGATCCTCCGCTCTTCTGCTCTGCTGCTCCTCTGCGCCTCCTCGCCTCCTCACCTCGGCTCCGCCGCCTTCTGCACCGCGAGTTCTCGCCAGGGAACAAGCTCGGGCTCGACTGCCCGAATCTCGTGGCATACGCGCCTTGGCGAAGATCAGATCCAGATCGCCCAGCGCCTCGATCGTGCGGGTGATGGCGCCGGCAGACGCCGCGGACCAATCCGGTCGACGCAGCGAGGATGCGGTGGATCTCCTCCTCTTCCGCCAATTGCGCCTCGCCTGCCAGCGGTTGTTGAGATCCACTACAGCCAGCGGTTCGATGAACAGCGTGGCGCCGCTGCCCGATTGGTCATGCACCAGGCCCGGGATGCGCCCCTGTGAACTCGGCGCGCAGCGGGATAACTAGCGGCCCTGAGACGTTGGGTGACGATCGGTTCCTGTAGATAGGGCGCATTGGTGGCAAGAAGCCACGATGCGTTGCAGACGCTCCATCAGCGCACCGTGCGCGCGCGGAGGGTCCGCCGGATCCGTGCCAACACGTCGCTGGCGCTGTCCAACACCTCACCCCGCTCGTCAATGCAGCCGCGCGATCTCCTCGATCGGGATCTCCGGGCGTCGCGAAGTGAGCAGCCACATCGGCGATGTGGGAAACTGGTCGCCCAGCCGTGTGTCAAAAGCCGATGCAGCGTGCGCGCCCGCACCAGGGTGCTGCGGATATCCAGCAGGTCCATGGGCAACAGGGTGGCGCCGCGCACCGCCTGTTCAACCAGGCTGCCGCGAATCATGCACACCGCCCAGATGGACGTCGCTCTTTTCTTCTTAACAGGCGCGCGCCTCTCGGGTCTCGGCCTGCCAAACCTGTGCCTCGCGGATGTCGTCGGTCGGCAGCAAGGCCAATACCCGTTCACCACGGCCCAGCGAGAAGGAAGCATGCCTGGCCATCCGCTCACGAATCTTGTCGATTCCAGCACGCGCAACGTTCGAGTCCATAGCTGCGGTCTAGCACAGGCCCGTACGGGGATGAAATGATCGCGCCTCACTTTGCTCCAAGCTGCGTGCCGTGTGGTATAATTCCAATTGTCACGTATTCGTCTATACTATTTAGCAGTAGAATTAGGTTTCCCCGGCGCCGCTACAAGGAGCCTGTATGAAGGCAGTCATGGCCGGCGGTGAGGGTTCACCGGTCTCGCCCGTTGACTCTGGGCGGCCCAAGCCGATGCTCCCTGTTGTGAATCGACCCGTTCTGGGTCACATTCTCCACCTCCTCAAGCAGCACGGTATCACCGACGTGGTGATGACCTTGCAGTATCTGGCCGCGCAGATTGCCGATTACTACAGCAAGTAACAGCAAAACGTGGGATGGACACGAGTACACATGATGAAGAAGCGCCGCTGGGTACGGCAGGCGGCGTCAAGAATAGCAATACGTTTTTTTTTTGTGTGTTTGGCTCAGTTCCATATGCTCTACGCTGTTGTCCGGCGTGCGCTTGCCCACCCCTTGAGGGGCCGCTTTAACCACCGATTTAATACAGACGATAATATGAACGGACACGATGTCTCCCGATAACATATTCAAAGTTTCTGTTTTCCGATCTGTAGTTAAGGCTCTCAACCGGAAACCGGAAATTGGGTCAATGGCGAAGCCCTGCGACTCGCTATTTATTTGCGAGCGCTTCCCTGGCCACAACAATTCGATGCACTTCAGACGTGCCTTCATAAATTCTCGTCACCCGCGCATCACGATAGTAGCGCTCCACAGGATAGGCCTTTGAATAACCGTATCCACCGTGGATCTGCACTGCCAAGTCAGTTACCTTGCCGGCCGCTTCGGCGGCAAACAGCTTGGCCTGGGCCGATGCTTTGGTTATCGGCTCTTTTTGGTCCTTGAGCCAAGCGGCGCGATAGACCATCATGCGGGCTGCATCCACCTGGGTGGCCATATCGGCGATCATCATCTGGATGGCCTGGTGGCGGCCTAGCGGAACGCCGAACTGTTGCCGCTGATTGGCATACCGCACCGACTCTTCCAGAGCTGCCTGAGCAATGCCCAACGCCTGGGCGGCAATGCCGATCCGGCCGGTATCCAGGGCCTCCAGTCCGATCTTCAGGCCCATGCCGGTTTTCCCCAACAGGTTCTCTTTGGGGACCCGGCAGTCATATAAGCGAATGGAGCTGACCGGGTTGGCTCGCATGCCGCAAAGATCTTCCAGCTCGCCCACCACGAAACCGGGCGTGCCCCTTTCCGCCACCACCACACTGATATCCCTTGGGCCGGCGGTCCGGTCGGTGCGGGCAAAAATCAAACAGACATCTGCAATTCCGCCGTTGGTGACGAACACTTTGTTGGCGTTGACCAACCAGTGATCCCCCTCGTCCAGGGCGGTAGCGGTAATGCCGGTGGCATCGGAGCCGGCATTGGGCTCGGTTAGACAAAAAGCCCCTATCTTGTCGCCTTTCGCCAGCGCCGGCGCCCAACGTTGGTGTTGCTCCGGCGAGCCAAAGGCCAGAATGGGATACAACGCCACGCTGTTATGGACACTCAGGCACAAGCCGATGGAGCCGCTCACACGAGAGACCTCTTCGATGGTGATGGCGTAGCTTATGCTGTCCAGACCGGCGCCGCCCAGCTCTTTGGGCGCTTGGATGCCGAAATAACCCAGTGGCCCCATCTTTTCCATTACCTCCCATGGAAAGCGGGCCTCCTGATCGATCTGGGCAGCGATGGGGCCTAGCTCCTGCTCGCAAAATGCGCGTACACTGCGGCGAAGCACCCGATGTTTTTCATTTAAGAACGGTTCAGTCATACAATTCCTTTGCGCAAAGCGCTTCAAATTAAACCGGAATCAGATCAAGCCACCTGCACAAACAAATGGCGCCAGAATTCTTGCGACCGACTCTCGGTCCATCTTTTCTATCATTTGCCGTGAATTATTTCACCATTTTCCGGGACGGGCATGAATAAGGGACTTCTCGGCATGACTTCCCGGAGGAATACCTGACCATCCTCGTGCGCCATCGGAAGGTCTTATCGGTTTGTGACTCCTCCGGATTATAAAAAGTCCGGGCCTCGGTTATTGCTGGGCAATCGGAGGACGACTCAAAACGCACCGTATGGTAGTAAAACTGGTTTCGGGAACAGCCGATGAGGGAACCGTCAATTTCAAAACCTGACCCCGAGCTCTGCCTGTCGCCTCTGGACATTTGGCTTGGGAAAGTGGACATTTGTTAGATGAAAATCGGGACACTGGAAGTCAACGGAAACGTCTTTCTGGCGCCAATGGCGGGTATCACCGATACGGCGTTTCGGAAGGTCGTGCAACAGTTCGGGGTATCCGCAGTCTGGACTGAGATGATGAGCGCTCAAGGCCTCGTCAAGAATCGGCAGGCGTTCCGGACAATGGACCTGGATGGACATGTGGTCCCCACTGTCTTCCAGATTTACGGCAGGGACCCGGATGTGATAGCGGAAGCGGCGCGTGTAGTCGTTGACCAAGGCGCCGCGGCTGTTGACATCAACATGGGATGCCCGGCGCGCAAGATTGTCTTCAAGGGATACGGCGCTGCGCTCATGCAGAACGTATCCCTGGCGTCTCGAATCGTTCGTTCCGTGCGTCGAGCAGCACCAGTGGCTCTCACTGTGAAAATCAGATCGGGTTGGAGCGAACAAGATCAGAATGCTCCCGAGTTCGCACGGGCAATGGAAGCCGAGGGCGCGGATGCGGTGATCGTCCATTCCCGCAGCCGTTCCGTGCGGCACTCGGGCCCCGTATCTATGGACATTCTGAGAGAAGTCAAGAATGCTGTCCGGATCCCGGTGATTGGAAACGGAGGGATCACCGGGACCCACGATGCCCTGGATATGATGAAGCGATCCGGATGCGAAGGCGTCATGGTGGGAAGGGGAGCTCTCGGTAGGCCCTGGGTCCCGGGGAGGATTCTCAAGGCCCTCGCAAAAGGGTCGTCGGTCGAGGAACGGATAATATCGTTGTCGGGGGTCATTCGCACGCACTTCCGTTATCAATTGGAAGCGATCGAAACGCTACGGGCCGTTCGCCGGATGCGGAAGCATCTGGTTTGGTATTCAAACGGCTTGAGCTGCGGTGCGGAATTTCGGCGGCAGGTGTTTCGAGTGGAAGAACCGGAAGAAGTGATGCAGCTTGTGGAAAAATGGTTTGACCGTGTGACGGCTCAGGCGTGAACAGCGCACCCAGGTCCGTGTGGCTCGAAGTCAGCCCAAACGGAATATCCGTACTCATGAATTAGAATGTCCCATGATTTGTTGGCTGTTGGAATCCGAAAGCACTTCACCTATGGAATGTAATCAAATTATTGCAGCCAATCCCCGGGCAGCCTCTGGAGGGGTCACCCATACAAGGTCCTCTGTCAAGGAAAACGCTCCTCCTGGCCAGGAAACAGCTATTGTTTCCAAGTGGAAATTCCAGGCCATATAGGGTAGGCCCCCTGTGAAAGCCTTTTCTTCCACCTTGCCGGTATGTTTCTCAGGTGGTGTGCCCCATAGTCAATAAGGATCGGAGTGTGATGCAGGCTGGCAGGACGGGCTTCCAGCCCGTCTAGTAAATGGGACGGGCAATCCCCGCCAGTTCTCGGCGGAACATGTACCCAAGACCATGAGCAGCTTGGGTCGGCCATTGTGAGCGCACAACCCGATGGTCTGCATTGCAGCGAGGACGAAGCAATCTCTATTCTACACGTGGCCGAACCAAATCCGAGAATGCCACGGCCTGACGGCCTCGCAATGACACGTCGGGGGCTGTCCCCTGACTGCTCGCAATGACAAATCTACGCCTCAGGTAGTTGTGCTTGGGGTCAGGTCTCGTCCTGGCTCATTTTGATTTTGGGACTGCGTGAAAGTCCAGAACTCCCAAAGGTAGCCCACGACGCGGGGCGCCAGCCCATGGGAAGGATGATGTTGAAAAGCAAGACCCTGAAGGGGTCGCCCATTCTAAGATTGGTGGACCCCGCCAGGGTCCTGGCCGGTTTCGTAATCGTCTTTTCCGCATGGGTTCTCATCCACGTCTCGCGGGACTACTGTTGGGCCGCCCTTCCGGGGCTCCGCGTGGTCCGCCTCCTTACTTATAGGCCCGCGCGGCTACCTCAATAATCCAAAAGTGTTCGTGGGCCTATCCATTGACAACTGGTCATATCTACCGCAAACAAGGGCTTTGTTGCCCATCTCGTCAATAGTGGAAAATTCTGGTAATCAAAGGCCACGATCCTCCATCAGGGGACATGCTCATGAGAAATCGTGACAGAACAGGCGGGCAGCTCATCGACGATACGATCGGTGTCGGCAGCAGTAAGAAAAGACCGACTGCGGCGAAGAAGCGGCGTTCACCGCCGACACGACCGGCCTCTCCGAAAGCCGGGCTCGTCGGACCCTCGGCCGAGTAGCCCACTCGAAGCGGACAGCTCTAAAGGCTTAAGTGTGGACAAGAATATTACAAAGCCGTCGCGGCGAAAGAATGCTCAATTGTGTCTCCGCTTCTCCAGTCGGATAAGCTACTCGAAACGGCAAAATCAAATGGACAAACCAGGCTATGGCTGAAGCCTTCGGTTTCAAACGTCAGGCAGGATCCACGGAAAAGGCGCCAAGAGTGCCCACGTTTCCGAGGAAGAATACAACCAGGTACATCAACTGTTCTATGCAAGCCTTTCCCAGGGCCGACTCGCTCAAGCGGACAGTATCTTCAGGCGACGGAACGGATCGACCTTTTTCGGTCACATAAGGATCAGCGAGGACTCACCATGTCGGAAATTAGGGCCCGTGCTCACTGGTGTCTCAATCTGAAACCTGATGGGTATCGCGGCCTGTTGATGCAGCATGGAGCAATACCCGATGGGGCACTCAAACGCTTCCCAATGCCGATTTTCGGAGGGAGCAAATGCGCCTGCGAAAGAAGAGATTGAACCGATCGTAAAGTGGCTCACAGAGAAGGGTCTTTTCAGTCAGACCCCCGCATATGACGATCTTGTAAACACCCAATTTTTGCCCGATCCAAACAATGTAGGGCTGGCTTTTTGTTGCCGTTGACAGGAAAGGACCAAGCAGAATGGCTGTGCATGACATGACGTTTCAGGACATGGTGGCTCAGAACGCTTCAACGCATCCGAACAAGACCGCTTTTGTCCACAGCGATGAGCGCTGGACGTTTTGCCCGATATGAACAGGATGTTCTGCATCTGGCAGCCGGCTTGGCAGCGATGGGTGTCTCCAAGGGAGATCGGATTGCGTTATCGCTTTCAACTGCTACGAATTCTTTCTCCTCTTCGGAGCTGCAGCCCATCTAGGGGCTATTATCGTTCCAATCAATTGGCGATTGAGCGCTGAGGAAATCGGGGTAATCCTTCAAGATTGCACTCCCATAGCTGTAGTCGTGGGTCCGGAACTTGGAGCCCCACTGGCCGAGGGCCTGCGATACCTGCCGATCTGTGCAACATCGACTCGTGATAGGGAGAGGAAACTGCAGGGCTTCAGGCCAATGAGCGGTCTGGCGTTAGCCCTTCAGAAAATCTCCATCCGGTGCAGCTATCTCACACGGACCCGTTTGTCATCGTCTACACTGCCGCGGTGGAAGGGCGGCCGAGAGGCGCCGTGCTTACCCACGGGAACATCATGGCTGCAGAGCTTGCAAGTCATAGTGCCGATGGACATCCGTGCAGCAGATGTTTATCTGAACCTGATGCCGCTTTTCCATGTAATGGGCCTGGAATTGGCTATGAGCTGTTGTGTATGCCGGAGGCCGAAACGTCATAGTGAACAAATTCGACCCTGCCGAAACAGTGGCCTGGATCGAACGGGAAGACGTGACGATGATCCCCACAGTGCCGCCCATGCTCTCGGCGATCCTGGATCAGGCCGAGACACATCGGCAGGAAGTCTTAAGACGCTCAGAGTGGTAGCCGGACTGTTCGACCATCCGGATACGATCCGGCGTTGCAAACAGATGACCGATGCACGGTTTTGGGTAGGATTTCGGTCAAACTGAAAACTCCGGGTACCTGACCCTTTGTCCGTACGATGACAAACCGGGATCGTCCGGGACGGCCGGTCCTATGGTGCGGGTCCAGGTATTCGACGACTATGATCGGCCGGTTCCGACGGGTCAGCCTGGAGAAATTGTCGCAAAAGGGCCTGTAATTTTTCGCGAATACTGGAATCTTGAAGACGAAACCCTCTACGCGTTACGCGAAGGATGGCTCCATACGGGTGACGTTGGCCGGTTGGACGAAAAAGGCTATCTTTGGTACGTCAAGCGAAAAGCCGAAAAGGAGCTGATCAAGCCCGGAGGAGAGAACGTATATCCCGCGGAAGTCGAGAAAGCCCTTCTCGCGCACGACGATGTGCTGGAGGCCTGCGTGTTTGGAGTTCCCGACAGAGACTGGGGAGAGGCCGTCACGGCAGTCTGTGTCCTCAAGGCTGGTAGCGGCGTAAAGCCGCAAGGATTGATTGACTTTGTCGGTGCACGGATTGCCCGGGTACAAGAAGCCGAAATACGTAACATTTGCGGAAGCTCTTCCTCGTACCGAGGATGGGGGTGTTGACAGAGAAAGAGTCAAAGCCGAATTGTCTCGGTTTGATGAATCAAGAAACGATCCATAAGTTTTTTCTGAAGGGCCGAATCCGTGGAGATCGTATTCTTAGGCACAGGAAGTGCTTGGAGTCTCCCTGAATACTCGTGCACATGTGCGATATGCAGCACGATGAACAAACTGGGTGAGTACCCGGAGCCGCACATCGCTGCTGGTACTCGGCACAGATACACTTTTGGTGGATTGCGGGCCCGATCTGCGTTTCCAGATGGCCAAATCATCGATGAAGCGTCCGGACGGAGTTCTCATTACCCACGAACATGGCGACCATTACCTGGGACTCGACGATCTACTGGCCTTTCGGAGATCGACCCCCAAGGATTCCTGGAACCCTATACCTTTATACGCCACAGAAACGAACCTGGCGAGCCATTGAACTGCGGTTCGGGTACTTGTCGGCTCCCTGATGAGAAGTTCGTGGCACGCCCGGGGCAACCTTTGGAGGGGCTCCGTCTCCGGGTAACCCCCTTCAAAACCTCCACGGACCCTCGGTGCCGGGCGGGCGGTGGGTACGTATTTGAAGATGAAACTCCAGCTCGGCGAGCGCCGGGTGGTCTACACGTTCCGACCTGGTGCGTGTCGAAGAAGACTTACCGCTGCTTCTGAGGAGCCTGATGTGTTGATAATTCAAACACACTGGCTGGAAACGAGACCCAAGGAGAATAGACCACATCACTTGAGTTTCCAGCGTGCCATGGACTACATTCGTCGTTGGCAGCCAAAGTCGGCCACATATCTTGTGCATGTCTCCGCCGGAGGAATACGCGTGAGGGCGGTCCCTGCAACGACTTCCTCAAAAAGCTTGGAGCCGCTCTCGCCCCTGGTCGATCCTTCCACAAAACTCGCTTATCCGGTACCCGGATGTCAGGAAGAATGGCAAGGATACTGTCGAAAGGATATGCAAAGATTACCAAGTGCCGCGGCGGCTTCGGTGGCAAGCGAGGCTTGCGGATCAGGGTTCCCTAGCAGACTCCGTTAAAAGGCAGGGCGGCCTGTGGCCGCGGATATTAGCCGCCCGCAGACTTGCAAGCCTAAAGGCGGGATTTCAGGTAGGTCCGGGCTGTGCCCGACACGCTTTCCATGAACCCAGATGAAAGACTATCCACCGACACCGCCCGAGAAACATACCGGCAAAGGCGAAGAAAGTACGCCGACAACACAGCTGTACTCAGCAGGGAAACAATAGTTTCCCTGCCCAGGGGAAGTATCAGCAATACGTAAGCGTTCTATGTACATCTACTAAGGGCTAAATTTCCATCTTGTTCATACTTCCCCTGGGCAGGGGAACTTCTCCCTGCTCAGTGGCAGGTTGTGTTGTTGCGTACCTTCTCGCGCCTTTGCCGGTATGTTTCTCGGGCGGTGTCGGTGGATAGTCTTTCATCTGGGTTCATGGAAGGCATCTCAGGCACAGCCCCGACCTAAAATCTCACTTCGTTCCAGTGTTGCAGGCATGATCTCCGCGGCCACAGGCCGCCCTGCCCTTTAATGGATCTGCTCAGGAACCCTGATCCGCAAGCCGTCACTTGCCACCGAAACGGCGTCGGCACTTGGTAATCTTTGCATCTGCTTCAGACGAGTGTCTTGCCATTCTTATAACATGTGGGACCGGATAGGCGAGTTTTGTGGAAGGATCGAGACCAGGGGCGAGAGCGGCTGAGTTTCTTGAGGAGTGCCGCAGGGATCGCCCTCAACCGATCTCCGGCGGAGATACCACGAGATATGTGGCCGACTTGGCTGCCAACGACAAGAATGTAGTCCGTGGCACGCTGGAGACTCAAGTGATGTGGTTTATTCTCCTGGGTTCGTTCAACCAGTGTGTTTGATTATCAACGCATCAGGCTCCTCAAGCAGCGGTGAGTCTCCTCGACACGCACCAGGTCGGACGTGTCCACCACCAGGCACTCACCCGAGCCTGAGTCTCGTCTTCATGTCACCCGACCGCGCCCGGCACAAGAGGGTCCGTGAAAGGTTTTGAAGGGGGTTACACCAATACGGAGCCCCTCCAAAGGTTCCGGCTTGCCACTCGCTTCTCTCGATCAGGGAGCCGACAAGGTACCCGAACCGCAGTTCAATGGCTTTCCAGGATCGTCCTAGTCGTCTGTTCTATAGGTATCACGTTTCCATGAATCCTCGGGGGTGGATCTCCAAAGGCCAGCGGATAGTCGAGCCCCCAGGTGATGGTTTAGGCCATGTTTGGTGGGTAATGAGCACTGCGTCCCGGACACTTCATCGAAGTAGTCCGACCATCTGGGAACGCAGATGGCCCGCAATCCACCAAAAGTGTGTCTGGCCGCGTACCAGGCGCGATGTGCGGCTCCGGTCTATCACCCAGTTCCTGTCATCGTGCTGCATACCACATGTGCACCGTATCAGGGAGACTCACGAAGCGCTCCTGTGCCTAAGAATACGATTTCCATGGATTCAGCCCTCCGAGAGAAACTTATGGATCGTATGCTTGCATTCATGAACAGCGAGAGAATTCCTCTTTGACTCGTTCTCTGTCGACAGCGCGCCCTCCTCGGTCCACGGAAGAGCTTCCACCGGAACGTTCGTGTTGCGGCTCTTGTACCGGCGATCCGTCCACCGACAAAGTGGATCAATTGCCTGGGGCTTCCGCCACTACCAGCCTTGAGGACGCAGACTGCCGTGACGGCCTCTCCCGGTCTCTGCCAGAACCCCGACACGCATGCCCCAGGCACATCATCGTGAGCGAGAGGGCTTTCTCGACTTCCACCGGGATATTGGTCTCTCCTCCCGGCTTTGATCAGCTCCTTTTTCGGCTTTTACTCTTTCATGTACAAAGAAGCTCGTTTTCGTCCAACCGGCCAACGTCACCGATGGAGCCATGCTCCAGCGTGGAGTCGGCGTCGAGCGTCTCGTCTTCATCCCCATCCTCTCGCCGAAATGTTCTCAGCCCCTTGCCGACGATCTCTCCCGAGGTACCAACGCGGAACTTCCCGATCGTAGTGGTGTCGAATACCTGGACCCGCACCATTGGACCGGCCATCCGGACACCCCGGCTTGTCATCGTACGGACAAAGATCGCCGTCCATGTCTTCACTCTTCCGATCCACAGCCGATACCGTGCATCGGTCATCTGTTTGCGTCGCCGGATCGTCTCCGGATGGTCGAAGAGTCCGGAGCTGTTACTCGAAGCCTCTCGAGCCCCGCCGAGTTCTCAGCCTGATCCAGGATCAGGACGCGAGCATGGGAGGCACTGTAGGAGTAATGGTCATCGTCTTCCCGGCTGATCCAGTGCCACTGCTTCGGCAGGGTCGAGATTTGGTAGTGATGACGTTTCGGCCTACGGCATGCACAACAGCCATGGCCCAGTCCAGCCCCATAACGTGGAAAAGCGGCATAGAGTTTGAGGTAAACGTCACTCGCACAGGATTTCCATCGGCGCTATGACTTGCAGGCTTGCAGCCACGACGTTTGCCATGCGTGATCACAGCGCCTCTCGGCCGCCCCTCCACCGCGGCCGTTAGACGATGACAGATCGGTCCGTGTTCAGACAAGGCTGCGTTGACGTTCAAGACCTGCAAGGGCGTGCCAGTCCACTCAGCGGCCTAAGCCCTGAGCCCTTCCCCTGTCACGATCGATGTTGCACCGAGTGGCAGGATATCACCACCTCGGCCAGTGGGGCTGCAAGCTCCGCAGATACGACCACAGCTATGGGAGCGCAATCCTGAAGAGACACGCGAATTTCCTCGGGGCTCAATCGCCAATTTATTGGAACGATAATGGCCCCTAGCTGTGCTGCGGCCCCAAAGAAAGAATTCGTAACAGTTGAAAGCGATAACGCCGGAATTTGATACTTCCTGGACGCTCCCAATTCAGCCAAGCCGGCTGCAAGATTCAGAATGCTGCATATCGGGCAAAAGTCCAGCTCTCGTCGCTGTCAACAAAGCAGGGATTTCTCAGATCGTAGAACGTTCTCACCACCATGTCCTGAAACGTCATGTCATGCACAGCCATTCTGCTTGGTCCTTTCCTGTCAGCGGCAACAAAAAGCCAGCCCTACATTGTTTGGATCGGGCAAAAGTTGGATATTTGCCAAGATCGTCATATGCGGGGGTCTGACTGAAAAGACCCTTCTCTGTGAGCCACTTTACGATCGGTTCAATCTCTTCTTTCGCAGGCGCATTTGCTCCCTCGAAAATCGGCATTGGGAAGCGTTTGAGTGCCCCATCGGGTATTGCTCCATGCTGCATCAACAGGCCACGATACCCATCAGGTTCAGATTGAGACACAGTGAGCACGGCCTCAATTTCCGACATGGTGACTTCGCTGATCCTTATGTGACCAAAAAGGTCGTCCGTCTCGTCGCCTGAAGATACTGTCCGCTGACGAGTCGGCCCTGGGAAAGGCTTGCATAGAAGAGTTAAGCGTCCCCGGTTGTATTCTTCCTCGGACCACGTCTGAAATTCTCTGGGGCCTTTTCCACGGTGATCCGCCTGACGTTTGAAACCGAAGGCTTCAGCCATAGCCTGGTTTGTCCATTGATTTTGCCGTTCTCGAAGTGGCTTCTCCCAACTGGAGAAGCGGATAATATATCTTGAGCATTCTCGCCACGACTGGCTCTTGGAATATCTTGTCCACACTAACCTAGAGCTGTCCGCTTCGAGTGGCGTCAACTCAGCCAAGGGTCCGACAGCCAGGCTTTCGGAGAGGCCCGAGCAGCGTCGGCGGTGGACGCCACTTCTCGCCGCAGTCGGTCTACTGCTGCCGACACCGATCGTATCGTCGATGAGCTGCCGCCTGTTCTGTCACGATTTCTCATGAGCATGTCCCCTGATGGAGGATCGTGGCCTTTGGTTTACCAGAATTTCCCACTATTGACTAGATGGGCAACAAAGCCCTTGTTCTGCGGAGATATTACCCAGTTGTCAATGGGTTGGCCCACGAGCGACTACCTAATTCAGGTAGCCACGCGTGCCTATGAGTGAGGGAGGCGGACCACACGGAGCCCGGAAGGGCGGCCCAACAGTAGTCCCACGAGAACGCAGGATGGAACAGGAAAGAGCAGATTACGGAACCGGCGGCCCCTCGCAGGGTCCGCCGATCTTAGAATGGGCGACCCCTCAGGGTCTTGCTTTTCAACATCATCCTTCCCCCACGGGCTGGCGCCCCCACGTCTTCAGGGGCTACCTTTGGGAAGTCCCTCCGGGAGCTTTCGCATCCCCAAAATCAAAATGGGCCAGGAGACGAGACCTGACCCCAAGCACAACGACCCGAGGCGTAGATTCATACCGCGAAGCAGTCAGGCCACAGGCCCCAACGTGTCATTGCGAGGCCGTCAGGCCGTGGCAATCTCGGATTTGGTTCGAGCCACACGCAGAGAATAGAGATTGCTTCGCTCCGCTGATGACGGTAACAGGGTTGTGCGCTCACAATGGCCGACCCAAGCTGCTCATGGTCTTGGTAGAATGTACCACCAGAAGCAGATGCCCGTCCCATTTACTAGACGGGCTGGAAGCCCCGTCCCGACCTGCATCACCCTCCGATCCTTATTGACTATGGGGCACACCACCTGAGAAACATACCGGCAAGGTGGAAGAAAAGGCTTTGACAGGGGGCCCTACCCTATATGGCCGTACTCAACTTGGAAACAATAGCTGTTTCCACGCAGGAGAGCATCTCCTGACAGAGGACCTCTTAATGGGTGACCCCCTCCAGAGAGGCTCCGGGGGATTGGCTGCAATAATTTGATTACATTCCATAAATAGGTGAAGCATCTCGTATTCCAAGAGCCAATAAATCATGGGACATTCTAATTCATGAGTACAGGATATTCTGCTTGGGCTGAATTCGAGCCACACGGACCTGGTGCGCTGTTCACTCCTGAGCCGTCATGCGGTCAAACCATTTCTCCACAAGCTGCATCACTTCTTCCGGTTCTTCCACTCGAAACACCTGCCGCCGAAATGCCGCACCGCTGCTCAAGACCATTTGAATACCAAACCAGGTGCTTTCGCATCCGGCGAACTGCCCGTAGCGCTTCGATCACTTCCAATTGATAACGGAAGTGCGTGCGAATGACCTCCGACAACGATCTCGTCCGTTCCTCGACCGACGACCCTTCTGCGAGCGCCTTTAGGATCCTCCCCGGGACCCCGGGCCGACCGAGAGCTCCCCCTCCCACCATGACGCCTTCGCGTCCGGATCGGTTCATCATATCAAGGGCATCGTGGGTCCCGGTGATCCCTCCGGTTCCAATCACCGGGATTCGGACAGCATTCTTTTTCTCTCAGAATGTCCATAGATACGGGGCCTGAGTGCCGCACCGAACGGCTCGGGAATGGACGATCACCGCATCCGCGCCCTCGGCTTCCATGACCGTGCGAACTCGGGAGCATTCTCATCTTGTTCGCTCCAACCCGATCTGATTTTCACAGTGAGAGCCACTGGTTATACTCGGCGCACGGAACGGACGGTCGAGACGCCAGGGATAAGTTTTGCATGAGCGCAGCGCCGTATCCCTGAAGACAATCTTCCACGCGGGCACCCCATGTTGATGTCGACGGCCGCCGCACCTCGTGCAGCCACGACACCCGCCGCTTCCGCTATCACATGCGGGTCCCTGCCGTAGATCTGGAAGCAGTTGGGACGAATACTCTCCATCCAGGTCCATTGTCCGGAACGCTTGCCGATTCTTGACGAGGCCTTGAGCGCTCATCATCTCAGTCCAGACTGCGGATACCCCGAACTGTTGCACGACCTTCCGAAACGCTGTATCGGTGATACCCGCCATCAGCACCGAGAATGCGTTCCATTTCACTTCCCAGTGTCCCTGTAACTACCAAATGTCCTCTATCCCCAGCCCCAATGTCCAGAGGCGACACCGGCAACCGCCAATGACAGCTGAAATGACGGTTCCCATCATCGGCTGTTCCCGAAATCAGTTTTACGACCATACTGTGTGCGTTTCAGACGTCCCCCGATTGCTCTAGCAGTAACCAGAGCCCAATCATTTCAGACCTGACCGACACGCACGAGGATGGTCAGGTGTTCTTCTGGGAAGTAGTACCGAGAAGTCCCTTGTTAGTTTTAGACGCGGAAAATGGTGAAACAATTCACGGCAAGTGATAAAAAAGATGGACCAAGAAACGGCCGAAAGAATTCAGCCACCATTTGCCTATGCAGGTGGCTTGATCTGATTCCGGTTGAATCAAGAGCGCTTTACGCAAGGGAACTGTATGGCTGAACCATTTTTGAGTGAAAAACATCGGGTGCTGCGCCGCAGCGTACGCTCATTTTGCGAGCAGGAGCTCGGCCCCATTGCTGCCCAGATCGATCAGGAGGCCCGCTTTCCATGGGAGGTGATGGAAAAGATGGGGCCACTGGGTTATTTCGGCATCCAAGCGCCCAAAGAACTTGGCGGTGCCGGTCTGGACAGCTTGAGCTACGCCATCACCATTGAAGAGGTGTCCCGGGTGAGCGGCTCCATTGGCTTGTGCCTGAGCGTCCATAACAGCGTGGCGTTGTTTCCCATTCTGGCCTTTGGCTCGCCCGAGCAGCACCGACGTTGGGTGCCGGCCCTGGCCAAAGGTGAGAAGATCGGCGCTTTTTGTCTAACCGAGCCCAATGCCGGCTCGGATGCTGCCGGCATTACCGCTACTGCCCTGGACGAGGGGGATCACTGGTTGGTCAACGCCGACAAAGTGTTTGTCACCAACGGCGGGATTGCAGATGTCTGTTTGATTTTTGCCCGCACTGACCCGGCTGCCGGCACCAGGGGCATCAGCGTGGTGGTGGCGGAAAGAGGCACGCCCGGTTTTGTGGTGGGTGATCTGGAAGATCTTTGCGGCATGCGGGCCAACCCGGTCACCTCCATTCGGTTATATGACTGCCGGGTTCCCAAAGAGAAACCTGTTGGGCAAAATCGGCATTGGCCTGCAGATCGGACTGGAGGCCCTGGATACCGGCCGGATTGGCATTGCGGCCCAGGCGCTGGGTATTGCCCAGGCTGCGCTGGAAGAGTCGGTGCGGTATGCCAATCAGCGGCAACAGTTCGGCGTTCCGCTAGGCCGCCACCAGGCCATCCAGATGATGATCGCCGATATGGCCACCCAGGTGGATGCAGCCCGCATGATGGTCTACCGCGCCGCTTGGCTTAAAGACCAAGGAGAGCCGGTGACCAAAGCATCGGCCCAGGCCAAGCTGTTTGCTTCCGAAGCGGCCGGTAAGGTGACTGACTTGGCCGTGCAGATTCATGGCGGCTACGGTTATTCAAAGGCCTATGCTGTGGAGCGCTACTATCGTGATGCTCGGGTGACGAGAATTTATGAAGGCACCTCTGAAGTGCATCGAATTGTTGTGGCTAGAGAGGCACTGGCAAATAGATAACGAGTCGCAGGTCTTGCCGGCGACTCGGTTTCTGGTTTCTGATTGAGAACCCTATACCAATGCGCGTTTGCACGAGTAACATAGCGATGCGAAGTGGTGTCGGCCTTCATACCCCCCTTTACGAAAGGGGGACTTTCAAGGTCTGGTCCAGGCAGAGCCTGGGAACGAGGATCGAACTCTGAATATGCTATCGGGAGACATCGTGTCCGTTCACATTATCGTCTGTATTAAATCGGTGGTCAAAGCGGCCCCTCAGGGAGTGGCCAAGCGCACACCGGACAACAGCAGAAGACGATACATTCGAAAAAAGTT
>CAVTPL010000008.1:0-248645 GCA_963736495.1 Pirellulales bacterium
TCATGCCGTACTGGTGCATGTAAGCCGAGGCCATCGCCGCGTAAAAAGCCGGAAACGTGAAGCCCGCCGGAATCTCAAACAGCGTATCGCCTGCCGCCGCCAGCGTGTCGGTGACTTGCGCGGTGGGCAGCGACGTCATGCGCTCGAAACCGCCCACCAGCACCATGTCGGCCATGCCCGAAGCGATCGCCATCACGCCCTGGCGCAGCGCCACGCCGCCCGACGCGCAAGCGTCTTCGACGCGCGTCGCCGATCGGGGTACGAGCCCCACCGCATCGGCAACGATGGGCGCATTGTGCGCTTGCCCTTCAAAGAGATCGCTCGAAAAGTTGCCGACGTAGATCGAATCGATCTCGGCGGGATCAAACCCCTTATCGATCGAGCCACTCATCTCTTTGAACGCTTCGACAAACAGATCGCGTCCCGCTTTATCGGGGAACGCGCCAAACTTGCTCATACCCGCGCCGACAATGGCGATGGGGCGAGCGAGAGAATTCTTTTTGCTCATGATCATTCCTCTTGTCATGAGTGCGTGGTACGTATTGCGTAAAACACGCACCACGCATCTACGCATTACGCTTCCTTGCAGATGCTTGACCAACAACTCCACAAACTCATCCGGCTTCTCGATGTACGGCGAATGTCCTGTCTCGGCGATGACTTTCTCCCAGTATTTGCCGCCATTCGCCGCGTACTGATCGAGCACCTTGCGCGTCTGACCCACCATCGGCTGCGGCGGATAGACCTCATCGCCGGGCCAGCCGGGCACAAAGCCTAACTTGCCCAGCGTGCCGAAATCAAACAGCGAGTTGTCGCCGACGATCTGATCGTCGCTGCCGCGCACCCACAGGATCGGCGGCTTAGGCTGCAGCCGCGATGAAGCTCTTCACGCTGTCGCCAACGTACTTGGGCGACAGCGCATTGATCGGGCCAAACTGACCGGGCGCGACATTGGGCCAGTTGCCGGACGGCACGAAATCGCCGGGATATTTATCCGGGCCGACTTTCTCTGTCATGAGCGACAGTGAGCAGGTCTTCTTCGCGCGCGGGCTTGAAGGGCGGCTTCCAGTAGAAGCTGTTCATCACGACGCGCGGCGACGCCTGCGGATTGTCGCTGCTCCGATCGCCCGCCGCCATCAACTTCGGGAATTCGGGATTCACCACGCCGCCGCCCGAACCGGCAAAGTCAGCATAGCACGGCGTGCCGTCGAGGTCCTTCGTGCCGCCAAAACCGTAGGGCGAGCCGGGATTAACCAGCGTGGCCGAGAGGATCGCGTCACCAGCCGCAGGCACGAGGCTGAAAGAAATCGCACCGCCCATCGAGTGACCGACGACGTGATACTTGCTCAGGCCGAGCGGTCTGCGCCAGCCCCAGCAGATCATCGACGAAATCGCCCGTGCCGCGCGTGGCGTCGATCAGCTTGTCTTCGGTGTCGCCGTAGCCGCGCAGGTCGGGCGCGATGCCGCGATAGCCCGCCGGCAGCTTCAACATGATCTCTTCCCAATACGTCGCCGACGAAGCATTGCCGTGAATGAACAACACGGGCATGCCGTCTCCGCGCCGCTGAACAGCACGTGCATCTGCAAGCGCGGCGTATCGATCAACTTCGAGGTGATACCGGGCAGAGTGGGAACGGTGGGCATGGTAGTCTCCTTTGGATTGTGGATTTCTGATTGCTGAGTAACTCACAGGTTGCAGATTTCGCCAGCGTCATTCCCGCGTGCCTTTGGCGAGAATCCAGCCGATTGGGCGCATCCGCGATCTGCTCGGATGCCCGACAGAGCATTCGGGCATGACGACGTTGCGAATGACATTACTTCACAAACATCTCACGCAGTTCGCGCTTGAGAATCTTGCCCGCCGCCGATAGCGGCAGCGCGGCGACGAAGGCCACGCTCTTGGGCACTTTGAATTTGGCGAGGCGCGACTTCATGTGCTCGATCAATTCTTCTTCCGTCGCGGAGACGTTGGGCTTCAAGCACCACAATCGCTTTGCCGACTTCGCCCCACTTCTCGTCGGGCACGCCGATCACCGCGCACTGCGCCACCGCCGGGTGTTCGTACAGCGCCTTCTCGATCTCGACCGGGTAGACGTTCTCGCCGCCGCTGATGAACATATCTTTCTTGCGATCCACGATGAAGAAGAAACCATCGTCGTCGATGCGCGCCAGGTCGCCGGTGTGGAACCAGCCGTCGGCGTCAATCGCGGCCTGACTCGCTTCGGGATTGTTGAAGTAGCCGGAGCACATCGACGGCCCTTTGAGCACCAGTTCGCCCATCGTGTTGGGCGACAGCGGCTGGTTGTCGTCGTCCACGATGCGCGCGTCGACGAAAAAATTCGGGCGTCCCGATGCTGCCGGCCTTGCGGCTCGGCGTCTTCCGGCGCCAGCGCGAAGATGCCCGGCCCGAACTCGGTCATGCCGAAGCCCTGCTTGAAGACGCACGCCTTTTGGTCGCGGTACTTCTCGACCAGCGGCACGGGCAGCGGCGCGCCGCCGCTCGTGCAGAAGCGCAGGCTGCTGAGATCGACGTCTGGCAAAGTTCGGCGCGTGCGTCATCATCTGGTACATGGTCGGCACGCCGAAGAACATCGTGACGTGCTCGCGCTCGATCAGATCCAGCACTGCGTCGGGGTCGAACTTGCGCATCAGGACGACCGTGCCGCCGAGGATCATCAGCGGCATGGTGTACACCAGCAGGCCGCCGGTGTGGAACATGCGGGAAGACGTTGACGGTGATGTCGCCGTGCTGCATGTCGTGGATGACGGTGTTGAGCGTGTTCCAGCCGATCATGCGGTGGCTGAAATCTGCGCGCCTTTGGGCAAGCCGGTCGTGCCGCCGGTGAAGATCAAACAGATGATGTCTTCGGCGTCGAGCGGTTCAGTTGGTCACACGGGCATCGCCGGGGAATTTTGTAACGTCGTCTCGAAGTGCAGGCTGCCGGCGATGCCCGTCGCCGTCGATGTGCAGATAGGTGCGTCACGCGTACGGCGTCTTGCGGCGCTTGCTCGATCTGCGCCGCGTTGTCTTTGAAATCATCGGAGATAGATCAGCGCTTTGGGCGTCGTGATCTTCGACGACGCTCGAGCAGCTCGCGCCAGTGCTGCCGCCAGTTGTAACAGGCCGGAGATCGCGCCGAGTTTGCCGCACGCAAAGAACGCGTCGAGGAACTCCACGCCGTTGCGCGCCAGCGATGCCGACCCGGTCGCCCGCTGCACGCCCGCCGCATCACGCAGCCAGTTGGCCAGCCGGTTGGCGCGCTCGTTCATCTGCCGGTAGGTGAAGCGGCCCGGCCTCATCTTTGCCAACTTCCACGATAGCCACATTGTCGGGCCAGTAGCGTTCGCCTCGTTCCAGCCAGTCACCGATGTACATAGGTCACCTCAATTACTTCCACTTCCAAACCGAGGCAGCCATGGTGATGCCGCCGCCGCGAGCGCAGAAGCACATGATCTGGCCGGGCTTGGGGCCTTTACCCTGCGCGATCGCATCATCGAGCGCCATCACCACGCACGGTGAGCCGGTGTAGCCCCACTTGTCCATGACCCAGTGCGTTTTCTCGATCGGCTGATCGAGCGTCTGCATCATCGCTTCGATGGTGCGCAGATTGAACTGCGTGAACAGATACAGATCGACATCGTCAAATGTGAGGTTGGCTTTATCCAGCGCGCCCTGGATCAACTTCGGCCAGTATTCGGTGTTGAAGGTCTTGGGGAATTTCTTGACGAACTCGACCTTGGGCGGGCCGTACGTCCCATGGTTCTCAGGCGTGCAGGGTCGATACGCGCCGCCGCCATAGATACCCAGCGCATCGTGGAAACTGCCCACGGCCAGCAGGTTGCTGCCCAGCCAACCCGGCGTATCGCTCACGCCCAACACGGCCGCGCCCGCGCCATCGGCAAACAGGTTGGCCGTCTTCTTGTCTTTGAAGTCGAGGAAGCGGCTCATGCCGTAGCCGCCCGCGACCAGCACGTACTTGAAGGATGGCTCGGTAGCAAGGTAGCGCGCGCCCTGGTCGAGGGCAGTCACCCAGCCGGCGCAGGCGCTGTTGACATCATAGCAACCCGCATTGATCGCGCCGAGCTTGTGCTGCACGACGACCGATGTGCCCGGCGATAGATAATCGGGCGTGTCGGTGGACACGATGATCGAGATCGAGGTCCGCGGGTTTTACGCCAGCCCGATCGAGCGCGGTCCGCGACGCGGCTACGATCAGATCGGACGTGGTTTGATCGGGCGACACGGAAGGTACGGTATCGGTTTCTTCTCCGTGTTCATGTGGGGCAACAGAATCCGAGTGACTACGCGGACCGCACAAAGTGGACCCTCAGAAACGCGAATCCTGGAGTTTCAAGCTGGCCTGGAATCACGACCGATACTCCGAAAGGCGAAGCAGCACGAACAGCTTACGGATCCCGGAACCGTTGTCCGAGTGTGGTTAAGCAGGCGGCTGAGAGAGGATGGCGGAATCCTCGGTACCGGGACCTACGAGTTCTCGCAGGGGGAACGCGTGTCACGGAAAACGCCATGGTCACTCAAAGATCTGTGTGTCTGGCTCTGCCCTACAATTGATGTTGAAGTCCGTATTGACGAGAACGGCCAGGAATGCCGGGCGATTGGAGCGTCAGATTGGCTTACCATTGAGCCGCTGGAACTGCTTCGCCGTACACTTCTGGGATACGACAATTGCGATGAGATTATTGCCAACCCATTTTACGCGGCACTTGCGAAGAACCTGCGGCCTGTAAAGGATGCAGAGGGGCGGATTCTCGGAAGGGCATGCATAAACAGATTACACGACTCCGGCACGAGCCACACCTGTAGTATTGTGACCGCAGGTGCGTTTCGTGCCAATCCGATCAAGTACACACCGGGCATCTTACTTGGACGACCCGTACGGGCCACTCGTGATTGGGCAGAGCCGTTGATCGCACAGTACCGCAAGGAACTCGCGAAATGGGCTACTGAACAATCGCGGCTGATTCAGAAGATTCCCGCGAATTCAAGGATCGAGTGGAGCGGCGACAATCCATTCTATGTACAATCCTTTCCATCCGAAGGCGGAGCTGCACAGACTACGAACGAGATCCCCGCTTCCATCGACCCTGCATATCTGTCTTCGCTATTCCAAGATTCCAAAGAACGGGCTGACCAACACGAATGGGCTTGGAACGCAGCATTGATTCGAGCGATGGGTGGGAACACAGGCCCACTGCCGATCGTGCGGATTGCACAGGGGTACCTATCGTATGAGGACATCGTACTACTGTCAGATCTTCCAGACGAGGTAGTTCTTGTTGGTGAGCCGTTATTCGATTCGCAGTGGCATGCATCGCCTGTTCCGCCTCTACTGCCAGGGGTTTTTGCGGTGGCAATGGGACACATGAAGTCGCTCTGGTTCGGGGTGCAAGATCAGACCGACGTTCACTCGCGCGCGAACCATGCCGCATGGGACCGTTTCTGGATGAGCCTGACTGGAGCTACCATAGAAGCAATCGCCAAGGCGTGGGGCGAACCGCTTCAAGACGTGTTGGAGGCGTCAGAATTCTCAACTGACGATCATAGTCTCTCTGCCGCTGTTGCTATAAAGAACGGCGAGCAAGTTGTCGTGAAGGATGTCGACATCATTCGTAAGCCGAATTCCGCGAGACGACCTTGCTGCTAGGCTCTTGCCGCTGGTACAGGAGTGCGCAAGTCACCGGCCGCGGCGCACGGTGCGGCAATCGAAGACCCCGCCCGCAAAGCAGCCAGGCTGGGCCTGAAACTTCACGACGACGCGCGTCTTGCCCTGGACGAACGCGGAGGGGATCGGATAGGCGACGTCGAAGAACTTGTCGGGATCGCTCATGGCCAGGGTTTGCGTGGCGAACTTCTGGCCGTCGACGAGGATATCGAACTCTGCGCGAGCCGCTGTCGCTGCCCCAGTAGGTGCAGAGGAGGTCCGACGGCGAGTCGGCGGGCACCGCAAGCTCATAGGAGAACCAGCCGCCGTCGGTGGCATGGCGCCACTGCCGGTCGTGAAATTCTCCGGTCTGCGTCTGCTCTCCCTGCAACTTGTGTGCGCGCTCCGACTCGGGGTCGCCGATCCGGACGGCGTCCGCGGTGCGAGCCTCCAGCTCCTTCTCGCGGCGATCTTCGGCTTCGCCGGCCGCCTCGCGTTTCTGCCACTGCTCGTCGGTCATCAAGTCCCAATAGAGCGAGTAGCGCTGCGGCGGCAGAGCGTAGAAAGCCGTAAGAGTGACTTCGGCGGGGCGGCCCACTCCCTTGGTGCGGAAGGTGAGCGGCTTGCCGGGAACCGGTTCAATCCACGAGTCGACCTGCCGATTCGCGGTGATGAGAACGGGAATCGCCGCCGGCTTCGTGCGGAAGTAGTCGCCCTGGTTCTTCGCATACGGCATGGGCGGAGCGATGCCCTCGGTGCCCAGCGCACCGGCGAGAATCACCGGCCCGTAAAAAATCGCCACGCGACTCGAATCGTCGGGCATCGCCTCCAGGCGAAGGCTCATGGGGATGCGCACCTCGACGCGATCCTTCGACCAGGTTCGCTCGATGGCCACAAAGCTTCCGGGCTTGGCCTGGTGGCGCACCGGTTTGCCGTTTACGGTCACGGTAAGTTCGTTCTGCGCCCATGCCGGATAGCGAATGCGCAGCGACATCTTGGTCGGCTGGGCACAGGTCACCTCCAGACGCGTGGAATCCTCCTCGGGATAACGCGTCGTCTGGCGCAGCGTCACTCCCCGCTCGGACCACGAAAGCTCCGAGGGGATGAAGAGGTTCACGTACAGCCCGTCGGCGTCGTGCCAGTAGATGCTGTCGCCGTACTTGGCGTGGTTTTCGACGCCGGTTCCGGTGCAGCACCAGAACGAATCCTCGGGCGTGTTGTAGGGCATGAACCAGCCGCCGTAGAGCGGGACATGGTAGGCCATCATGCCGCTTTGCGGGATCCTGCGAGGCGAGGATATGATTGTAGAGTGCGCGTTCGTAGTAATCGGCCTGGGAGGCCGCGGCGTTCCAGGCGAAAAGATGACGCGTGAGCTTGAGCATGTTGTAGGTGTTGCAGGTTTCGGTCGTCCAAGGGCTGACGCGCGCGGCGAGCTTGTCGGGCGGGCCGAAATGCTCGTGGTCGCTGTTGCCGCCGATCGCGTAGCTGTGGTGGTTCACCACGCGGTCCCAGAAGAACTCTGCGATCGAGCGGTAGCGCGTCTTCGCCGGTGAGTTCGTAGAGCCGCGCCGTGCCCAAGACCTTGGGAAACTGGGTGTTGGCGTGCAGCCCGGCGAGCTTGTCTTCTCCGGCCGCCAGCGGGTCCAGCACGCTCTTGTGATAGAGCCGCCGCGCGCAGCGGAGGTACTGCGCGTCGCCGCTGGCCGCATAGAGGTTGGCCATCGACTCGTTGATTCCGCCATGCTCGACGGCGAGCATTCTTTCGAGTTGCTCGTCGCTCAGCCGATCGTTGCGCGCTGCAATCCAGTTACCCATGCGCTTCGCCACTTCGAGTGCCTGGCTATTGCCGCAGAGGGCGTGGACGTCGAGCAACCCGGCGAGGATCTTGTGCAGCGTGTAATAGGGGGCCCAGACCTTGCCGGTGGTTTCGACGCGATCGATGAACGATTCAGGGAACGCGCTTAAGTAGCCGCTTTCGCCCAGCGCCGCCTGGCAGGCGGCCAACTCGCGCACGATCAGCGCCGCGCGGTCCTTGACCTGCTGGTCGCCGGTCGCGGCATGCAGCAGTGCGCAGGCGGAGAGATAATGACCAACGAAATGGCCCCGCAGCTCGATGTTGGGAGCCTCCCACCCGCCCAGCGGCGAAGCCGAGGAGGGCAGTCCTGCATTCACTCGAAAGTTGTGCAACAGGCGATTGGGATCGAGCTTGAGCAAGTAGTCCCGATCGCGCAATTGGGCGCGGAGGAAGGGGCCGTCGAGCAAACGGACCTGGTGAAGCCCGAAGGGCTGGGCCTTCAGCGTCACCGCGGCCTTCCCCCCAAGCCCGGCCGGCGGCACAAGCGAGGTATCTCCCCAAGTCGGATCGCTGATCCACGCCGTCGCAACGAGCGCCACGACGCCGCATCGTAGAACGTTCTTGTATCTCATCGGAACACCTCTCTTGGACACGGCATGGACCGTTCGACTGCCTCGAAACCGCTTTCCTGCCAGGCGTCCTCACCTCAAAAGACGGGCGCGCGGCTCGGCCCGGTTGGGCGCTGCCGCCCGCCGGGTTGACAGGGGGCAACGGGTTTCACGATACTAACCCGGATTGCTGCCGTAAAGCCCCAACCCGTTTCGTGGGCATCCGCATTGTGATGGGTCAATACCAGTCGCAAGGCATGGCGTCGCGAGATTCGGCTTCGTACGTTGACTATGCAGGACATTCCTAAGGAATCGCAGACCATGCGTCACACCCTTTCTCGCGACCCCCGCGTGCTGGTGCTTGCGGCACTGGCCGCCGTTGTCATGGCGTCGACCAGTGCGTTCGCTGAGAAACCTTCGGCCACCGTGACCGTGGAGGCGGACAAGATCGGCGCCCCGATTCCCGCCTCGCTCTACGGCATCTTCTTCGAGGAGATCAATCATGCCGGGGACGGGGGACTGTATGCCGAATTGATTCAGAACCGGTCGTTCGACGAGACGCTGCCGATCGAAGGCTGCACGTTGAAGCTGGGCAAGTGCATCGCCCCATCCTCGCCCTGCTATAGCTCGGGGAAGACGAAGAACTGGAGCGCCTCCTGGCAGTTCTCCTCACCCCATCCCGCGTGGACGTTCGAGAAGTCGGACACAGCGATTGCATCGACCTCGATCCAGTCGGCCGACCCGCTTCATGCCAACAATCCTACCTACCTCCGATTGTCGGTCGAGCGCATGCCGGAGGGCGGGCAAGTCCGCCTTACCAACGGCGGGTACTGGGGGATTGCCGTTCAGTCCGGCAAGAGTTACCCGTTGTCGCTGTTTGCCCGACCGCAAAAGAAGATGCGGCTTCGTGCTGGCCTGGTCGATCCGGCCGGCAAGCTCCTTGCTTCGCAGGAGATGGCGATTGAGACGGGAGGTTGGAAACGCTATGCCTGCTCGCTCGATTGCAGCGGCACTGAAGCGAAGGCCCAGTTCTTTCTCCAGCCGCTCGGGCCCGGCAGGGTCGATCTGGACTTCGTTTCGCTTTTGCCGCGCGAGACCTTCAAGAACCGGCCCAACGGCTGCCGCGCCGACGTGGCGCAACTGCTTGCCGAGATGAAGCCCGCCTTCATGCGGTTTCCCGGCGGATGCGTGGTCGAAGGGGCGACGATGGCCAACCGCTACCAGTGGAAGAAGACGATCGGTCCGGTCCACACGCGGCCGGGTCATTGGTCGCTGTGGGGTTATCGCAACACCGACGGCATGGGTTACCACGAATTCCTCCAGCTTTGCGAGGACATCGGCGCCCGAGGCCTGTTTGTCGTCAATTGCGGCCTGTCGTGCGAATACCGCAACGGCGACTTCTGGCCCGACGACAAGATCCCCGAATTGATCCAGGACACACTCGACGCCATCGAGTATGCGTTGGGGCCGGCCGATTCGCGTTGGGGGCGGCTGCGCGCCGAGGCGGGCCACGCCGCGCCGTTACCGCTTGCGTACGTGGAGATCGGCAACGAGAACCACGGTCCCCGCTATCTCGAACTCTACCGCCGCTTCGCCGCCGCGATCAAGAAAGCATGGCCGCAGATCACGCTCATCTGCAACGTCCAGCTCGAGGGCACCGAGATGGAAGACCCGCACTTCTACGTCGCGCCGCCGTTTTTCTACGAGAACTTCCGCCGTTTCGACGCGGCGCCGCGCAAGCTGCCGTCGGGCGGGGATGCCCCCCGCGTTTATGTGGGCGAATTCGCGGTCAATCAGGAGGTGGGCCGCGGGAACCTTTCGGCGGCGCTCGCCGAGGCGGTGTTCATGATGGGCATGGAGCGCAACGGCGACCTGGTGACGATGTGCAGCTATGCGCCCTTGCTGTTCAACGTCAACCGGCTGGACTGGCCGGTGAACATGATCGGCTACGATTCGGCGACAAGCTTCGGTCGCAGCAGCTACTACGCGCAGAAGATGTTCGCCACGCACCAGCCCGACGTAAACCTGGCCTGCCAATCCACCTCGCCACCCCAGGTTTTCACCCCTCGGCCCGGCCGAATCGGCGTGGGGACCTGGCAGACCCAAGCCGAATTCAAGGACGTCAAGGTCATCGATCCGAGCGGCAAAACACTTTTGGCGAGCGACTTCGCTTCGGGCATGAGCGGCTTCAAGCCTGCCGGAGGCACCTGGTCGGTCGTCGAGGGTGCACTACGCCAGACCAGCGCCGAGACCCCTGCACGGGCCCTGGCGGGAGACAACCGTTGGCGCCAGTACACGCTGACTCTCAAGGCGCGCAAGCTCTCGGGGGCCGAAGGCTTCCTGATCCTGGTGGCCAGCGATGCGCGGGGCAAATCGTGGTGGAACTTGGGCGGCTGGGGCAACCGCGAGCACGGCTTGGAGATCCCCGGCGTCGACGCTCCCCGCGTGCCCGGCCGAATTGAAACCAATCGCTGGTACGACATTCGCGTGGAGCTGTCGGGCGAGCGGATTCGCTGTTTTCTGGACGGGAACTTGATCCACGACGTACCGCGCACCTCCGCCCTTGCCTCGCTCTACGCCCTTGCCGGACGCAAGAACGACAGCGGCGAGATCATCCTTAAGGTGGTCAATGCAGCTTCCCAACCCCAGGCCACGTGGATCACGCTCAAAGCCGTTGGGTCGATTGCGCCGCAGGCACGGCTGATTACCCTGGCGGACCCGGACGCCACCGCGGAAAACTCGGTCGAATCGCCGATGCGAATCGTTCCCAAGGAGAGCACGATGGACGCGGTGAAGCCGGAGTTTAGCCATGAATTCCCGGCCCATTCGATCACGATTATGCGTTTTCAGACGCGTAAGAAGTGACCCGCACTGCCGCGGCCGTGCTCGGCCCACAAGGATGGACTGGCTTACAGAACACCGGCGAAGATCGCCTTGGGGGCTCCGGCGATTAGAACGGCGGGGCCCTCGGCAGCTTGGTTTGTAACCGTTCACAGACCAGCCGGGGACTGGTCCATTTTTCGGCCCCCAAGATGTCGTCATCACAATAGACGCGTGACCGAAAACTCGGGACCTGTCCGCTTCGCTCCACGGGCTGTGAATGATTACACTTGGTTTTCGGACGCCCGACGGCTTCCATGGCCTCAATCTTGATGGTGATGGTCAAGTCAATCGCGCGATTGGCATCACTCTACGCCGGCAACGTCGATGCGCCAGGCGCCAGCGACCTCCACGGAGGGAGAGGCAATTCCGAGGAATTCGCCCAGAAGAAGAAAAGGGCGTAAGATTGTCGTCGGCGGATCGAACACATTACGATGGGGTCGGTGCCGAGACGGCGATGATCCTACGACCGGATCGATGCGAGGAGATTGAGGGATGCCAGAGTACACGCAGTTTTACGTGGGGTGGGGCACGCTGACCCTGATCAACGCCGGTCTGGCCCAGGCCAAGGGGCATAGCGGGCTCGCGTGGTGGCTCATCTCGCTATTTCTCGGCCCCGTGGCGACATTTCTGATTGTCGCGGTTCTCTCGACCCGGCGAATCCCGCTCGATTAATTGGTCCTGCGCCGCTCGTGGAACCAAGGCGACCCACGGGACTGCGCGCCGGAAAGGATTTTCCCGAAGCTCTACGATAGCGGTTGCCCTGGCCCCCATCGGTGCGTCTACCGCCGCAATCGTCGCCTCTTCGCCACCAGAATGCTCAGTCCCACCGCCCCCGTGCCGAGAAGCACGAGGCTCGACGGTTCGGGGACCGACGCGACGTCGCCGTAGGTCGTGCCGATCCGCAATTCGTCGAGGCTGAACGCGCCGGTCGAGTAGATCACCATATTGGAGAAGTCGGGGAGCTCAATGCCTGTCTTGACCCAGGTCGAGGTGGGTTCCGGCGCGCCGGGTTCCGGGTTGACGAAGAGGGTGAACCTCTCGGTGCTGCTTGCGTTGAATTCCGCCTTCAGCACCAAGAACGCGGTTGTGCCGACCTGCACGGGCACGTTGCTGGCGACCTGCCACACGTCCCCGCCCCGGTTCTCCTCCACGTAGCGGGCCGTTTGTCCGCCTCCGGACTTGCCGACGAAGACGTCGGGGTCCACGAGGTTGCCGCGATCGAGATAGACGCCGAAGAAGCCGTTCCATAACCCCTGGTGCAGTGTGCCTTCAGGCCGAACCAGGAAGCTGACATACCGCGTAGCCGTCTGA
Organism: Pirellulales bacterium; assembly: GCA_963736495.1. GTDB lineage: Bacteria > Planctomycetota > Planctomycetia > Pirellulales > Thermoguttaceae > CAVTPL01. Next base: position 12,261 of record CAVTPL010000008.1, read on the forward strand.
CCCGCCCCAATAGCCGGGATCGTGCGGCCGATTCCCGCCAGCGAGTTCGCGATGTAATTACTGTACAGTCGATTGCCCCGCGTGGGCAAAGCGCCGTAGGAGAGCGAACCCGCGGCGATATCGTAGTTCGTGTTGTTCGGGGCAACGACGACCTTCGATCCGTCCCACAGATAGCCGTCCCTCTGCCAAACCGAAGTGAACCCGGTGCCTCCCTTCTTTCCAATCAGATCCGACCCCACGTCGTCGTAGTCGAAACCTTCGTAGGCGATCAACTCCGCGTAACTCGGCAAAGCGAGACTTGCCACGAGGATGAACGCGCCCGCACCCGGAATTCGCAACATAGTTCTGTTCCTCCCAATATCGATGTGGGTCGTACCCTTGGTCGTTGTGCCCGACGAGTAAAGCGTCTCGGCTACCCCACAACAGTCACATCCGGAAATGGATGGGAAGGTTACGAGGATTCTGCAAGAACCCGCCTGCAGGCGGGGAAGGAGGTCTGGGCTTTATTGACTCCGCACTGTGAGTGCCCTTGGGCGGACGCCTGGAGTGAGAAGCCACGTGAACGGGACTGGGTTCTGAATTGGGAGGAGGATGGAGGAGAGCACGGCTCGTGGCACCCGGCGTAAACGCCCGGGCCTAAGAGCGCCTGCGGCGGGAAACGGCCGTCAACGGCCGTCGCAGGGAAAGGAGAAGAGCTACAAGATCGCCGCGTCGAATCCCGCTCGATTAATCGCCAAGCCCGCGTCGAGATGGACCTCGAAGCCTCGCGGTATTCGCGCAAACAAGGGCGATCATCGCGCGGCCGGGTGATCCGGCACGCAAGAGCCGCTTGCGGATCTATCATCGCAAGCGCCATCGAGCAGGCGGCTGGGTCTCGGCCAGGACAAATCGTACGATTGTTGCAGCGAATCGCGGCTCGGGTCACAATGGTTAGCACTGCGTGCCGGAGGGGATTTCCCGGAAGCGGCACGATCGCGGTTGCTCTCTTACCTTGAACTGTCGTCCCGAGGCGCGATGATGAAAGTTGCCATCTCCGTACTGCTTGCCGTGGTGGCCGCGTGGGCAGGGCCCGTGGAGGCCCAGTGGCCCATGTATCGCGCGGATGCGGCGCGGAGCGGATATACGTCGGAACGATTGCCGGCCGGGCTGGAGCTTTCGTGGACTTATCGGGCGACTCAGCCGCCAACGCCCGCCTGGCCTACGCGAACACGTCTGCGATACGACGTCGCCTTGCAGCCGATCGTGGCGCAAGGCCGGCTGTACTTTGGAAGTTCGGCCGACGGCAAGGTCTACGCGCTGGATGCTGCCAAGGGACGGCAGGCGTGGGAATTCTTCACGGCAGGGCCGGTGCGATTCGCTCCGGCCTTTTCGGAGGGCCGGCTGCTGGCAGCGAGCGACGACGGGCACCTCTACGCGCTGGACGCCGTCGATGGCCGGCTCTTGTGGAAAGTGCGCGGCGGGCCGCGCGGCGACATGCTCTTGGGCAACGATCGCATGGTCTCGCGGTGGCCCGCGCGCGGCGGGCCGGTGATCGCCGACGGGACCGTGTATTTCGGCGCCGGCATCTGGCCGAGCGAAGGAATCTTCCTCTATGCCGTGGATCCGGCCAGCGGCCGGGTCAAGTGGTGCAACGACTCCTCAGGGTCGCTGGAGATGGATCAACCTCATCCCACTGCGCGGGCAAAAAGCGGCGTGGCAGTCCAGGGCTATCTGGCCGCACAACTCGATGCGTTGATCGTGCCCACCGGCCGCGCCGTGCCGGCCGTGTTCGATCGCAAGGACGGCACCCTGCGTTACTTCCACCTCCAGGACAATACGCACCAGGGTGGTTCGGACGTCGTGGCCATCGACCGCGAGTTCTTCAACGATACCTCGGTCTTTTCCCTGGACGATGGCGGCTCCTTCGGCCGCACCGGCCTGGCCGTGGCCGCGCACCCGGAGTACGTGGTTGCCTCCGCCGTGGGACGGCTCACGGTACACGACCGGCGCAATCTTTTCGTGGAGCGATGGGTTACCGACCGAAAAGGGGAAAAGAAGAAAGCCAAGAGCCTGGCCAAGCCGCTGTGGTCCCTGGAACTGCCCGAGGGTTTCGGCCTTAAGGCTCCGTCGCCCAAGGGCTCGGGCACGCCCGAGGGAAAACAGATGGGTTCCACTGGCTATGCAAGTCCTTCGATCGAGGGACAGCCGGGCAGCCTGATCGTCGCCGGGGATTGGGCCGTGATTGGGGGGCGCGATCAGGTGATCGCCATCGATCTGCCAGCGCGAAAGATCGCCTGGAAGGCTGCGGTGGAAGGCAGTTGCTGTGGGTTGGCCGTCGCGGAAGGCCGGCTGTATGCGAGCACCGACCGGGGAGTGATCCATTGTTTTGCCGCCGGCGGCGAGCGTTTCGACGCGGCCAGTTCGTCGGGCGCCACGGGCAGTCAGGCTGACGGCGTGCGAGACACGGGCCCCCAGGCTGCTCCTGCTGCGCAAGGCGCGCGGTCGCTCTGCGAGAAAACCAATCCTCGGGAAAAGTTCGTCCGCCCAAGGAGATGCCGGCGGCGGAAGCGAGCATCTATGCGAAAGCTGCCGACGAAATCCTCGCCAAGAGCGGCAAGACGCGGGGTTTCTGCCTGGACCTGGGCTGCGGCGACGGGCGGTTGGCCCTGGAGCTTGCGCGGCGGAGCGAACTGGTGATCGTCGGCATGGAAAAGGACCCGGCCAAGGTCCGCCACGCGCGCGAGTTGCTCGATCGGGAGGGGCTTTACGGTGCGCGAGTGACGATTCACGAGGGGGATCCGGCTCAGGCTCCGTATGCGGACTACTTTGCCGACCTGGTGGTTTCTGCGGGCGGCGTCGAGGGGCAGCCGATTGCCACGGGCTACGAGCGGATGATTCGCCCCTGCGGGGGCGCGTCGTGCCTGGGGGCGCCGGGCAAGATGCGCGCGACAGTTCGGGAAGCGCTGGCCGGTGCCGGCGACTGGACCCATCAGAATACCGACGCGGGTAACAGCTTCTGTTCGGCCGATACGGCGGTGCGCGGTCCGCTGGAGATGCTCTGGTTTCGCGATACCGACCTGGTGATGTCCAATCGACATGGGCGCGGTCCCACGCCGCTGGTCGCGGACGGTCGGATGTTTGTCGAAGGGCTGCACGCGCTTCGGGCCATCGATCTGTACAACGGTCGCACGCTCTGGGAGCGCGGGCTGGAAAACGCACTTCTGACGTATCATCGGGAGCATAGCATCGGCGCCGCCTGGGCGGGAAGCAACTACTGTCTGGGAAACGGCTGCCTCTTTGTGCACACCGGCAAGAGCTGTTTGCGGCTGGAAACCAGCACCGGCCGCCTCTTGGCCGAGTATCCGGTGCCCGCGCATGCCGACGGCAAGCCCGGCACGTGGGCGTATCTGGCCTACGACGGCGCCACGCTCTATGGTTCGCTCGCCGACGAGGATTACCTGGTGCGCTGCTGGTCGGACGACTGGGACACGAGCGGGCAGTTCATCGAGTCGCGGATGCTGTTTGCCCTCGACGCGCAGACCGGGAAACTCCGCTGGAGCTATACGCCGAAGCACTCGATTCGCAACAACGCCATCGCCATCGACGGCGGCCGCGTGTTTCTGATCGACCGGCCGCGGGCGGAGGCCGACGATTTGCGATTTCCCATCGCACGCGTGACGGCCGAAGCCCAGCGCCGCGCCGCGGTCTCGGGAAAATCGAAGGCCGAGGAGCTGCGCGGCCTGACCGAGCAGCCGCTGGGCCGGCTGGTGGCACTGGACAGCGGTTCCGGCAAAGAACTCTGGTTCATCGATCGGGAGGTTTTCGGCACGCAACTGGCCGTGAGCCGGGCACACGGGATGGTGCTGATGTCGTACCAGCCGGGCCACCAGGCAACGTTGGTCTCCGAGCGCGGAGATCGCATGGCCGCGATTCGGGCGAGCGACGGCACTCGGCTGTGGGATACGAGTGCGAAGTACGTGGCACGTCCGATCCTCAACGATCGCACGATCTACGCCGAGCCCGGCGCCTGGGATCTTCTCACGGGAAAGCAACTCCCCTTCCGCATCGAGCGATCCTATGGTTGCGGGATCCCGAGCGGATCGAGGAACCTGATCCTGTTTCGCTCCGCCACCCTGGGCTACATCGATCTGGGGCGGGGGCAGGAGACCCAAGTGTATGGCGGGATTCGACCGGGTTGTTGGGTCAACGCCGTTCCGGCGGGCGGTCTGGTGCTGATGGCCGACTCGGCAAGCTGGTGCACGTGCAGCTACTTGAACCAGGCTACGGTGGCCCTCAAACCCGCGGCGCAGTGAGATCGAACGTCAAGGCGCGGAGCAGGGCCGGCATTGAAATTGGAAGGATCGGTCCGTGCGGGAAATCATCGCGGGACGTCTGTGGATCGGCAATGCGCTCGAGGCACGCAAGGTGACGGATGTTCTGGCGTGCGGAGTCGAGGCGATCATCGACCTGGCAATCGAGGAGATTCCGCTGCGGCTGCCCCGGGATATCGTCTACTGCCGATTTCCTCTGGTGGATGGAGCGGGGAATTCACGCGCAGTGCTTCGAGCCGCGCTGGCGACTACGATCGCGCTGGTGACTGCCCAGGTGCCGATGCTGGTGGTCTGCGGGGCCGGGATGAGCCGGTCGCCGGTCGTGGTGGCTGCCGCGCTGGCAATGCTCGAAAGAGTGCCGTTTTCAGAAGTCCTCAAGCGCGTGGCAAGCCTTCAGCCGCACGATGTTTCTCCCAGCCTGGTTGCCGAGGTGGAAGCTCTCTGCACGGAGTTGTGTGCTCAGAGGGAAAGGGAGAAAGGGCCGACCGGTGGTTAAGGTCGCTCCCAGCCCAGGCGTGCGAACCCATGGGCCAAAGCGCCGTTGTGGTAAGTCCGCGTGGGATCTGGCGGCGCGGAGAGCCGACGCCCCACCCGGCGAGTGGTGCGACGATGGGAGTCGCACGATTGCGGCCGGCAAGGGGTCGAGTTAGAATGCGCGAGCCGCGCGGCGAGTTGGGCCGGAACGCAGAGTGTGGGTCCGACGGCCGGGGCCGCGGCGGCGCCCGCCCCCATTCCCGCCACCCAAGCATCGAGGAGATCCACCATGGACCGAACCAGCCGAAGGCGTTTTTTCGAGGAGATGCTGCTGGCAACGGCGGCGGCGAGCGTTAGCGGCGTGCAGCCGCTGGTTGCGGGCGAGGCGGCGAAGACCAGCGCCAACGAGCGGCTGGGGGTGGCCGTGATCGGCGTTCGCGGGCGCGGCGGGGATCACATCAAGGCTTTTGGGGACCGGAGCGACTGCGAGGTGCGGATCGTCTGCGATGCCGATCGCGACGTCGGCCAGCGCGTGGCCGGGAAGGTGGGCAAGCAGTGCAAGTTCATGCAGGACATGCGCAAGGCCTTTGAAGACAAGTCGATTGACATCGTTTCGATTGCCACGCCGAACCACTGGCACTCGCTGGCGGCGATTTGGGCGATGCAGGCCGGCAAGGACGTTTATGTGGAGAAGCCGGTCAGCCACAACATCACCGAAGGCCGGCGCATGGTTCAATACGCACGCGCTTTGAAGCGGATCTGCCAAGCGGGCACGCAACACCGCTCGGACACGGCCAAGAGGGAGGCGGTGCGTTACATGGCCGAGGGAAAACTGGGAAAAGTTTCCCTGGCACGGAGCGTGACCAACCGCCGGCGCGAGTCGATTGGTCCGCCGACGCAGGGCAAGATTCCTCCCGGGGTGGACTACAACCTCTGGGCCGGGCCGGCACCCATGGCCCCGGTGACGCGGAAGCAGTTTCATTACGACTGGCACTGGTTCTGGGATTTCGGCTGTGGCGAGATCGGCAACAACGACGTACACATGGTCGACCTCGTGCGATGGGGGCTGGGAGTGCAGACGCTTCCCCGCGCGGTGATGAGCTACGGAGGCCGGTTCCTCTTCAACGACGCCGCCGAGACGGCGAACATCCAGGTCGTGGTGCACGACTACGGCGGCGTGACCGTGGTGGAGGAAATCCGGAATCTGGACGTGAAGAGCGGCTTCGCCCCGAGCGGCGGGATGTTCAACGGCAGCGAAGGGTACATCGTTCTCAATTCAGGCAAGGCAACGGTGTTCGATCCCAAGGGGAAGGTGGTGAAGACGTTCACCGGCTGCATGGAAGACCATTTCGACAACTTCCTCAAGGGCGTGCGGAGCCGGAAACCCGAGGACCTCAACGCGGAGATCCTGGGCGGACACCTGTCGGCCGGCTTGTGCCATCTGGGAAACATCTCGTATCGGCTGGGGCAGAAGGCATCACCGGCCGAGGCGCGCAAGCAACTCGCCTCGCGCAAGGTGCACGACAACGTGGAAGACACCTGGGAACGGACGAAGCAGCATCTCGCCGCCAACGGCGTGGATCTTGAGAAAACGCCGATCACCTTGGGCCCCTGGCTGGAATTCGACCCGGTGCGCGAAACCTTCCCCAACCATTCGGAAGCCAATCGGCTGCTGACGCGGCAGTATCGCGCCGAGTTCGCCTTGCCGCCGGCGCCCGCGGTCTCTTGACGTTTGCGCCGTCGATGATCGTCGTGTGCGGCGTCACGTCGTGTCTTGCGGCTTACCGAGGGACGGCCTGGAGCGATCGTTGCGCCGATGTGTCGTTGGGGTCAGATTGAGGCTCTCGGGTTGGCGTGAATCCGGCCGTTTCCGCGTTACCGGGCCAAAAAACGGAGCGGCCCCTGGCAGCCCGTGCGAGGATACTTTTGATGAGGGAGGATTGCATGCGCGCGGTGTTCGTTTTAGTCGCTCTGGCGGCGCCGGCGCTTGCGCCGGCTGAAGAGTATTCGGCTCTTTGGGGAAAACAGGGGGAGAAGTGGTCGGCGGCGAGCCGGCTGCCGGATTTCTCCTTTGCCGGTTACCGCTGCGGCGAGCAGGCGCTGCCGACCGTGGAGCGGGGCAAGAGCGTAAAGGACTTCGGGGCCAAGGGAGACGGCGCCAGCGACGATACCGAGGCCTTTCTGCGGGCGATCAAGGCGACGGAGCGCGGTGCGATCGAAGTGCCGCCAGGGCGCTACTGGATCACCAACATTCTGGAAATCACGCGAAGCGGGGTGGTGCTCCGCGGGGCGGGCCCGGAGAAGAGCATTCTCCTTTTCACCAAACCGCTGCAGGAGATCAAGCCCAATTGGGCGCAACCGCCAGCGGGCGGCCGACCTCGAATTACTCGTGGTCGGGAGGCTTCGTTTGGGTCCGCGGCGAATTGCGGCAGCGCACACTCGCTCAAGTGACGGCCGCAGCCGAGCGCGGGGAGAAATCGCTTCAGGTGTCCTCGATGCAGGATTTGGCGGCAGGCACGCGGATCGAGGTCTTCCAGCGCGACGCGCGCGACAACTCGCTCGCGATCCATCTTTACTCCGAAGACGCCGGCCAGACGAGCAAGCTCTTGGGACGGACCCACACATCGCTCGTGTGCCGAGTGGTGAAGGTCGAGGGGAAGACGATTCATCTGGATCGCAGCTTGCGGTGCGACGTGCACCCACGGTGGAGCCCCGTGGTGCGGAGTTTCGAGCCGAGCGTGTCCGAGGTCGGGGTCGAGGGACTGGGATTCGAGTTTCCCAACACGCCGTACCAGGGGCACTTCACCGAACTGGGTTTCAACGCGCTGGCCTTTTCGCAGGTCGCCGACTGCTGGGCGCGCGATTTGCGGATCGCCAATGCCGACAGCGGAATTTTTCCGGGCGGGAACTTCTGCACGATCCAGCGCGTGGTATTCGAATCCGCGCGGCGGCGCGACTCCAGCGGCAGCACCGGGCACCACGGCATCTACTTCGGTCGCGACGACAATCTGTTCACCGACTTCGACATACGCACGCGGTTCATCCACGATCTCTCCGTAAGCCACTGCACGGGGAACGTGTGCTCGTGCGGCCGCGGAGAGGATCTCTGTTTCGATCATCACAAGCGCGCTCCCTACGAGAACCTGTTTACCGACATCGACGCCGGGGCGGGCACGCACTTGTGGCGATGCGGCGGCGGAGACGCGCTGGGAAAGAATTGCGGGGCGCGGGGGACGTTCTGGAACATCCGTGCGCGCAAGCCGCTTGCCTACCCGCCGGCGAGTTTCGGGCCGTGGTCGTTGAATCTCGTGGCGGTTCAAGGGGCCGGGCCGTCGCAGACCGGCGAGAAGGGGAAGTGGCTGGAGGCCATTGTGCCCGAGCAGCTTGGGCCGCAGAACCTGCACCAGGCACAACTCCAGCGCCGCCTCAAGGGTCCGTCCGGGGCCCCGTGATCGGCGCAAGCACGGCGACCGGATGACGTTGAGTCATCCCTTCGCCACCAGACTGTTTGCCTGGGAAGACGACCTCCGCCCCGTGAAGGAACTGCCTTCGGTTAACGTACCGCGGCAGTTCTACTTTCGTTTCCACGCCCGCACGTACTCGACGCTGAACGTCGAGGGCAAGTCCTTGTCGTCCGGCATCCCGAACCACTCGGGCATTGTCTCGCGAGTCGAAGATCAGGAAGAGCGGCTGGTGCCAGTGGGTGTTCTCGACCGAGCGGACGAGCACGCCGTCGACGAAGAACTTGATGTCGTCCTTGTTCCACTCCAAGCCGTAGACGTGGTAGTCGTCGGCCAGCCGCCACGGGGCCTCCCAAACGCCGCCCGCGCTCCAGTGCTCCTTCTTCGTCGGCGTGCGGAAGACGTGGAGGTTCATGTTGTACTTCCGCTCGAAGCCTTTGGCCTTGCCGCCGATCTCGAACACGTCGATCTCGGTCAACCAGCCGGGCGTATCCTCGACCTGGAACCAGAACGAACTCGATCCGCCCGAGTTCATGGGCTTCGCTTTGACCTCGTAGTAGCCGTAGCTGGAGCGGATCTTCGTGTGGAGCGCGGCGGACGTAGTAGTCCTTAAAGCCGAGCTTCTCGGTCTCCGGGGGCAGTTTCTCCTTCCGCATCGTCAGGTGCAGCTTGCCGTCTGAGACCGCGACGTTCTTTTCGCTGAACAGCGGCGGGCTGGCGGCCCTTCCACCAGTACATGCCGACCGTCCACTTGCTCGGGTCGAGCTCGCGGCCCTCGAACTCATCGCTCATGGGCTCGAATTTCGCCCAGCCGCCTTTGTTGTCTTGATCGGAAAGCGGAAGAGCTTCGGTGACGTGCTTCGGCGTCTCGCCCAGCGGGCCCGTCCTGTTCCAGATCTTCGTCGGGCGATGCTCACCGGATTTCTCGGCGGCAAATGCCGCTGTGCCCGTCGCAAGGACCACGGCTACCCAAACGAGCGTTCTCATGACCGATTCTCCCGTTCTGCTTCAGGATCTTGATTGTTCCCAGACGATACCAGCCGAAACGGCCGTATCCGGAGTTCCCCTGGCCGCCCGGCGCGCGTTTGCAATGCGGGCCTCAATAGAGCCGATCTCAGAACTCCCTGCCGTGTCTGAATTCTCCGGCCGCGGAGGGGCCCCGTGGCCGTTCCGGGATAGGTTCCGGGTGGTTGCTATTGCCGTTGCTTCTTTCGAGCGTTTTCCTCTTGCCTGCTTCCCTCGTACCGGGTCCATTCGGCAGGGATGAGGCCGAAGTACGCCTTGCGGTCCTCATCGGTAATGTTCGCCTTCTTCACCACGGCGGGCACGCCCTCGGCAAAGCTGTTGGCCGGAATCACCTGATCGAAATGAGTGGCGCTGCCGTTGGCCAGGAGGGCTCCTTCGCCCAGTCGGGTGTTGTAGTCGCAGCAGGCGTTGAGCCCGACCGCGGACTTATCGGCCATTTGCGTCCCGTGCATCGTGGCCCCATGGTTCACCCAGCAGTGGTCGCCGATGATCGACTTGTCCGGGACTTCGGCCGTCGATGAGCCGATCTTGGCGGGCCGACCGCCCTCGATGCACACGTTGTCGTAGATGTGGACGTAATTGCCAATGGTGTTCGTGCCCCGGATCGTCACATTGCAGCGCACGAGGCTGTGGTGGCCGATGGTTACGTTGCCGGTGATGACGGTTCCGGCGTCGATCTTGGTATAGGGACCAACCGTGACTTTGCCCTCGAGGATTACCGAGGGATGAATATCGGCCGTCGGATCGATGTTCATCCCGCGGGTCGCCTGGGGCTGCTCGCCGGCAATACTCATCAGAAACGCGTTGCCCAAGAACACTGCGCCCACGAGCAGTAGTATGCCGAGAACGGAGGCTACCCGGATCATGATCCTCTCCCGTTGGTGGACCCAAAAACCTTCTGCACCTTCACGGTCGTTATTGTACTGGTCGGCGGTCCGGCATGGTAGAATGCCGGCAAGGGCGCCCTGCAATCCTGGAAAACCGATCATCCATGACGACATCGGCGTTGAAACGGCCCATTTCAACCTTCGTGGTCGGCCTGTTGGCCGTGTTGTGGCAGCCCCACACGGCCGGTGCTCAATATCAGGTCTTCTGGGGCGACATGCACGGCCACACTGCCCTTTCCGACGGTAAGGGCAGCCTGGACGACTACTTCACTTACGCCCGAACTGTTGCCAAGCTCGATTTCGTGGTGGTCAGCGACCATGACTTCGGCAACGCTGTGCCCTGGACGATGCCCAAGGAGGCATGGACGCTCACCCAGGACAAGGCCGAGCAGCACACCGTGAACGGCAGATTCGTCGCGATCGCCGGGTACGAGTGGACCTCGCAGCCGAAGTATTGGACGCCCGAAGAGCCGCTTTTCCAGGGGCCGGCGAAATACTTCAACCACAAGAACGTCTATTTTCCCTCCAGGGTCGACTACCTCTTCAGCGCAAAAGACTCCGGCCTACAACAGCCCGAACCTGTTGGCCGAGGCGGTACGAAAGCACCGAGGGTTGATCCAGAACAACCATCCGACGCCGGGCCTGGAAGGAAGGGATCAATTCGACTATGCCCCCTCGTACTCGTCTGTCATCGTGAATACGGAAATCTGTCCCGACACGGTGCAATACCAAGGAAAGAGCTACCACGTGGGCGAGGAAGCCCTTTTGCGGGAATTCCTCAACAAAGGGCTCAAGACCGGCTTCGTCGGCAGCACGGATACCCATGAGGGGAAGACCGCCGCCAAGACGGCGGTGCTGGCGACGGAGTTGACGCGCCCCGCGATCTTTGAGGCCCTGCAGCATCGGCGCAACTATGCCGTCAACCACGCGCGAATCGTGCTGGACTTCAAGATCAACGGCCATTGGATGGGCGAGGAGATCGAGATCAAGGGCGAACCCCGGATCGCGGTCGCGGTCCAAGGCACCGACAAGATCGAGGAGGTGGTGATCGTGCGAGACGGCCTGGCCGTTTATCAACGGAACCCGCGAGTTCGGGAAATCCGGTTCGAGTACGAGGATAGCGCCTTTGCCGGGAACAGCTACTACTACCTGCGCGTCGTCCAGGCCGACAAGGATGAACACGGCAACGCATCCCACGCATGGTCGAGCCCGATCTGGGTGAAGAAGGCGCCCTAGCTCTTCCTATGCTGCGGCGCGTGATGCTCCCCATAGTTGTAACCGTTCACGCCCCGGAGCAGACTCGAAGTCCGACCGCGTTTTCCAGGCTTTCCTCGGGTGAGAACACGCGCCGGGAAGCGGCGGACGCCGATACTACGAGTCTGCCCTGTGAGCGGTTCCCTTGCGGGTGCTGTAGGTCGCAAAGCCGGGAATTGCGATGCGGCGCTCAATGCTGAATCCCACCTCTCGCAGCCGCCCTTCAAGGTCCGTCCGACGGAAATGGGCGTCTTTCGGATGCCCCCACTTGAAGATAGCGTCCCACATCCTGACGGCGCTGCCGGTGGGCTCCTCCAGAAATAGTCTTCCTCCAGCCCGCAGAACACGGTGGCACTGCTGGATCACCTGCCGCCACTGCGGAATATGATGCAGGATGCCGAAGATCACCACGATGTTTTTGCTGGAATCGGGAATCGGGCTGAGATCCGTTGCGTCCATAGGCTCGAACTCGGCGCCGGGTAGCCTTCGCGTTCGGGCCAGCTCGATCATCTCGGGCATGAGATCGATTCCGAGATAACTCTTGGGCCGAAGCTGCGCGAGAAGCACGGCCCCGTAACCCGAACCGCAGCCGATCTCCAAGATGTCCTGGTTTTTCTCGTTGAGTCCAAGCCAGCGAAAGACGCGGAACTCCAGGTGCCGCTGGAAGAACCTCCTGAGCGGATTGTTCATCGCCCGGAATTCTCGATCGGTCAGCCGCATTACTTACTCCTTCTCGGCTACTCCTTCTCGGCCAAGTCCAGAGCGCACCGCTGGACGTTGAACTTGTATGGCCCTTTCGGAAAGCAGGAGTAGAGGAGGCAGAAACTCTTGCCATCTTCGCTTATCCACTTCGCCGGTATCCGGGGCTGAAAGCGATTCTCGTCGCCGCCCCAGCCACTGACCTGCTTCACCGCGGTCCACGGCCCCCAGGGCGTCGGACCGTCGAAGATGCCCAGGTACTTCTCGTTTGTGCCACACCACTTCAGCGCTCCCGAGGTGGCGGTGCAGAGCAGGTAGTTCTTGAGGCCAGGGTTGTAGACGACCTCGGGCCGATAGCAGTGGCCCCGATCGAGGAAAACCGGCTTGCGAAACTGGAAGTCATCCGCCCACCGAGGTTCGCCACCTTCGTTCAGCCCGGCAAAGAACTCGTAGGCATCCTTCTGGGTGATCTTATCCTTGGGGACTCGTGCCAAGAGGATTTGGTCGGACGTCTTGTAGGCGCTAGGCGTATCGGGGGAGTACATGTAGGCATAATCGTCCTGAGCCGCCTGGTAGTTCCGTCCGGCGTTCATCCAGACCGGGTAGCCGATCTCCGGGAAGTTCCATTCGGCCCAAGTCCAGGTCTTGGCGTGATCCTTGGACCAGGCCAGGCTGGAGCCGGTGCCGTCGTTCTTGAGGTTCCGCACCCACATATAAAGGACGCCTTCGACCATCAGCAGGCCGCTGGCCTTCCGCCCTTCGGCGCCGCCCCCCGTCTTGTGGCCCGTTGTCGAGGCGATGTTCTCGCCCGTGATGTTCGGTGGCGACCCGGTGATCTTCGCCAGGCTCATGCTTCCCTCGCCGCTACCGCCGCCGAATCCTTTTCCGTCGCAATACACGGTGTAAAGCTCACCGTCGTCGGCCCAGGTGATCGGCCAATTGTCGCCGTCTCCGAGAGATTGCCGCTTTGAGTCAAGCGTGAGGTTCCGGATCGCGGGGCTCGGCGCGTAGCTCGCTTTGCGGCCAGTTCCCACACCCGAAAGCTCATGCGCGCTCACGACCTTCCATACGGTCTCCTGGATCACCTCGGCCAGTTTCGGGTCGGTCAACTTGTAGGGCTCCGAAGGAAGTCCTTGGGGATTTTCCTTGTAGAGCGTGGCGAAGAACGTGCAGCCGACGATATACGAACCGATATTGTTCAGGTGAATGCCGTCGGCAAACACTTCCTTGATGTGCTTGTATCCCGGCACCTTCCCGGCCTTCATCCGCTGGTCGAGTTCGTACATCACGTGGCCGACCGGGACCATCAGGATCGGTTTGTTGAGCTGGGGATAGGCTTTTCGTAGTTCCAGGGTGAGTCGCTCGAAGTAGTCCTGGGTCTCGTTCGTGCCGTCCCAACCTCCGGTGTACTTCTTCAGCCATGCCGTGTCGAACTCGTCCTTGCCCTGCCTGGGCCATCGGGCATAGACATACACCTGGAGATCCGGACTTTTGGGGAGGGCCAGATCGATGAACTTCTTCGCCACGGCAAGGTCGCCGTCTTTACCGGTCAGATGGCGGTCGAAGGGCTGAAGGCTGAGAACATCCCACGGGTAGTTGGCAAGTGCGTTGGGATAGTGGCCGAAGGGCTGTTCCTGGAAGCCGTCCCTGGGATGCTCCCAAATCCACTGGAGCGGGGCGCCCGGAATCATATGACGGCCCCATATCTGCCGGTGGCCTCGACTCTTGGCCAATTCAGCCAGTGCACGATAGTTGATCGTGTCGGTGACGCTGTTGCCGACGAAATAGACGCGAAGCGACTTTCCCTCGCGGTCGCGTTCCCCAAGGGCGGTGATCGGCGCCAGGGCAGCCAGGCCCACGAGAATCGTCAAAGTTCTTCGCAGCATCTTGAACTCCCCATGTAATGCGAGAAAAAGGCGCCCGAGGGGCTCCACGCAACCGCGAGCACGTTTGCTGCGCTTACCCGAGTCCGCACGATAAAGGGTCGACCGCGCCCACGGCACGATCTCATCGAGGGTCAATTCCGTCCCGGACTCCCTCTATCCTCTCTGAACCGGCCATTGTAAGCTCAAGGGAATTCTTCGGGCAATCGACCGGACTCCACGAGCTTGATGAGGAGACTCGAACATGAAGGGCACTATTGGCAGCATGGCAATCCTCGCTGTTGGTCTCCTGGTTTCTCTTGCCCGAGGGCAGGAGCCAGCGGCACAAGACACTCTCCCGTCGCCGCCCGCGGGCAAGACCTGGAAGTTGACTTGGCACGATGAGTTCGACGGGACGACCCTGGACGAAGCCAAATGGATCTACCGCCAAGAAGGGCAACGGCGAGACGGATGGTGGAGCCGGAAAGCCGTCCGTTTGGACGGCAGGGGCCATCTGGTCATGAGCGCGCTCAAGGAAGGCGAAAAGTACATCGACGCTTGCGTTGCCACCCAGGGCAAATTCGAGCACGCCTTCGGCTATTATGTGGCCCGAATTCAGCTTCAGAAGCAGCCCGGCCATTGGTCGGCCTTCTGGCTCACCTGCGACGGCGTTCGCAAGATCGGCAACCAGGGGCGTGATGGGTCGGAAATCGACATCATGGAGAAGCCGTGGCTCGATGAGCGGCTCAACCACGCCATCCACTGGGACTATGGCCAGCCGAAAAGCTCCGCGGGCACTCACGTCAAGGTGCCGGGCATCATGGACGGCTGGCATACCTACAGCGTGCTCTGGACGCCCGAGGAGTACGTGTTCTACGTGGACGGCAAGGAAACCTGGCGCAGCAAGGCAGGCGAGGTGTGCCAGGTGCCCGTCTACATCCTTATAAGCGACGAGATCGGCAAGTGGGCGGGCGACATCACCAAGGCGAAACTGCCCGATCAGTTCCTCGTGGACTACGTGCGCGTGTACGACCAGGTTGAAGCGAAGTAGCCCGGAGAAAAACAGCCCCAAGAGAAGCAGCTCGAAGAAAAGCAGTTCGGAGAATGGAAGTCGGGCCGGTGAGGAATGGGGTCGGGGCACGAGTTTTTGCCTGTTTTGCCCGGCCCCTTCGGTCCGGGCGTCGCGCCGCTTTCAGGAAAGAACTTCCCGGAAGCGGCACGAGGCAGTCGGTTCCAGAGAATCTCCATGATTCACTGGCTCCATGCGGAGTTCATAGCCTCGGGTCGACCGGCTCGCTCTCCAGTGCCAGGACACCGAACACGCATCGCTCCCAGAACCCCAGTACGACATGGACACCCGGCTGAGCGCTTCTGAAGAACAGTTCCACAGAAGCGCTGAATGCGCTTAACCCCGCCGACACTCACGACTTCTTAGGAACCGTTTGAGTGACCGGGCCAGGTTGAGGAGGAGGCTCGATTTTCTCCGGCCGGTCCTTAGGGTCCATCATCCCCAGCCGCACGATCTGGGTGGAGTCCTTCCTCAAGCGCTCCATGATGCTCGGGTCGCGCAGTTCCGGATTCCGGCGCGTAATCTCAGCGACATACAGCCGACCCCACCAGCCACCATCTTTTGCCAGCTTGTCCAATTGCGGAAGCACTTCTGGCGGCACTTCTCCAGGCTTGAGATACCTGTGCAGCTTTCTCCAGAGCATTTCATCAACGACGTGCTTTGCCAACACCAGTTCACGATGCGCTGGCTCGCTCGAATACACCATAACTAGACTATCGAAGGCTTCCGCAGGGTCTCTCTCATACATGCGCCTAATGACATTGACGGGAACCTCTTTCCCGTCTTTCCGTTGGATAATCACAATGCTCCGATAGTAGGTAAACTCCAAGGGAGCCAATCCTCGTTGCTCGATGCCAGTCAAGAACTCATCCGCCACTGCCCGAACCCCAGGGTGACTTACGTAAACGTAAGTCACCGCTGCTTCCGCGATGGCTCGCTTGTCCACGCCCAAATGTCTAGTGACGACCCCCGGTACAAAAGATGCGTATATATCGCTCAACTGCCCCGCATTGTAGTAGATCAGTTGTTCCACAAGCTTTCTTGGCTCGCTTTCCGCCTCACTTTTAAGCCGGCTAATCGCAGCCATGATATTAAGCCACACGGCCTCCTCCGTGCGACCAGGATTCTTTGTGCCTATTTGGGCATGGACACCCGCAATCTTGGCCTGAATCTCAGGGATAGGCTGTATGATCTCGTCGATGGCGCCAGGCTCCACCGCCAAGACACTTCCCGCGCATATCACTGACAGACACCATGCTGCACCCATTGTACTTCCCTCCATACGTGAACCATAAATAGACCGTTACACCAGCACTTGCAGGCGTCTACCACAACAGCACTCTCTGTCTCAGACCCACATGAGGCCCCTCAGGCGCAGCAGCACCACTCCCACCTAAAATGTGCCTGCACTGTTGCATCACCATCAATATTAGTGTGAGTAAGCGCCGCACCCCAGGCCGTAGTATTCACGTCGAGATTAAACATCGCAGGCGCCACGGCCATCCCGCGGAGCCCTAGATGTGTCTGATAGTAATTAACATGGTATTGTGAATCAGCGGGCCCGGCAGACACGGAATCAAGTGATTCTTTCTGAATGGCGTCAATGTATGCTGTAAAGCGAATTGTGTTTCCGCCCATGGCACCAAGGGTGTTCGCAAGTTCCAATGTAGCCGCACCGCCTCGGCTGTGCCCAAAGATGCCAACAAACACCTGTCCGCGTAATCCGATAGCATTCACAGCTTCATTCGCTGCTGCACCAGCCGAGGCAGCGTGATTGTACTCATGCACATCATAGCCCTCTTGGTGCAATGTCTCAGCCATCTGATAGGGCCCAGACCCTGGATCGGGTGGCTGGGTTGTGCCACCCCCGAAAGCGAAGACAATACTGTTGTATGGATGAAAGTTCACAGTGTCTGTTGACCATCCCACAGTGCGCTGATGCGTGGTATCCCAAATATACGTCTCCAGGGTTCCAACCGTCTGATTCAAGTCCATCGTTGTCCACTCCACCCACACAACGCCTCCATTTGTTATTGTGACCTCGTTACTCCCTAAGAACAGGTCGCCCGTTCTGTCGCTCCCGGCCCACACCTTGATGTTCTGGTTCGCACGCCGCATGCAATATACGATACCAGGTGAGGGATTAGGCTGCATTTTCAATTGGACCTCGATGAGATTATCGTTATCATTATCGCCATTCCGTCGAATACCCGCGCCCGGAACCACTTCCTGATTATCAGGAACCTCAGTGCGTGGCAGGGGCGGATTCTGCGGGCGATAAGCAGTCATCTCATTCCACGCAACTGTCAGGGCTATCGTGTCCCGACTTATTTCGACCCCTGCGGGATTCTTCAGCACCCAGTCAACTTGCGTCTGCCCGTACCCTGTGCCCTCTACGAAGATACTACCAGGAATCTGATCGACGCCGATCCGATAAGTCGCTGGCAGTGCCTGCTTGTCACGAGTCTTCCAGAGCAAGACGTTGGCCGATGGGACCAAGGTCAGGGTGAAATTCGTAAGGTTGACGCCGGACATGGAAGGCACCGACAACGTGACCAAGAAAAGCTCATCATCGGTCACAGGTTGATTGTTGGCATCGACAAATGGACCGGGATCATTGCGATCTTCAACCTCGTTACGGTTGTCGTCATCTTCATTATTGGGAATCACGTACCCAGGCGCATTCATCTCCTCGCCCTCTTCGTAGGGCGTGCCTTCAATGCTGCCAGAGTTGTCGCTATCGCCATCAATGTCAGGCACCGGACGAACCACGCTGATCGACACTGTAGCGACGTTTCCATCGCTTATCCCATCATTTGCTTTGTACGTGAACTGATCCCCACCAAGATAGTCGCCAGCAGGCATGTAGCGGAACGACCCATCCGTATTGAGCGTTAACGTACCGTGGCTCGGATCAGAGACCTTGATCGCAGTAAACGGGTCGCCTTCCATATCGGTGTCATTAGCCAGGACACCAGGCGATTGAACTACTAGCTCTGTGCGAAAGACCGCCATGTACTGGTCGTTGGACGCATTGGGTCCAACATTGACTACGCTAATCGTTACCGTAGCCGTGGGACTGCTCGCAATGCCGTCCATAGCATGATAGACGAAAGTGTCCGTGCCGGCGAAATGGTAGGTTGGAGTGTAGCTGAAGCTCCCGTCAGAATTCAATGTAAACGACTGTGCATGGGACGGCCCGCTTTCGAGTGCAACCGTGAGCGGGTCTCCATCGCGACTGATGTCATTTCCTAGGACACCTGGGGCCGGCACAGCCAGTGGCGTGTCGTGGCGGGTTTGATATGCATCGTTGTTCGCCTCGGGCAACAGATTGAACACGGTAATACGCACCGTGGCGTCATCCGTGTACTGGCCGTCGCTCGCTTGGTACGTAAACGTGTCGGTGCCCACGAAATGATACGTGGGCGTGTAGGTGAAGGAGCCATTCGAGTTGAACGTGAACGAGGCCGCGTGCGACGGGCTGCTCAACAGCGAAGCCGTAAGGACTGTGCCGTAATTTGGATCGTAGTCATTCCACAATACGCCCTCGTACTGGAGCACATTGCGCGTCACGTCATGCTGGGTCTGGTAATTCTCGTCGTCATTCGCCACCGGCGGAAGATTCGGCGGGCCATAGTCCAGCGTGTTCGTTTCACCCATCGACGTGAACAACTCATCAACCCACCGCACATCAGCCGACAAGTCTTGGGAATTGAGAGTTGCGGAGTCGCTGCCCAGAATCGCGTCGGTGACCTTCTCAATCCGCTGTCGTGCTGTATTGACGTATGACTCGTCGGGGTTCCCTGAAGCAATCTCCGTCAACCGGCGTAATTCACCGAGAACTGAATCGAGCGCCATACCCTGACGCCACTCGGTAAGTGCCGCAAGTTGCTCTTTCCTGCGAGTTAGAATCCCAGGCAATTCGTTGCCGTCAAGCAAGTCGGCATCCGCCCAGGTCGAACTGGAGAACATGCCAACGAATGGGAGCAGAAGTTCTGCAACGCTCCCTCCCGGAAGAGCCCGAACCTCCAAAGCTTCCGGCAGAACCAACCGTCGATAGCGGCTGAAGCGAGTAGAAGACATCATCGAGCCCTCCCGCAATGAGCTTGAGAACTGGGCAAGACTCCAGACCAATGGCGTATGCGCAGGTGTGCCGTCGAACAACGACACGCCGCCCGTGAAACCTCTTGCGATTGCTGAGCAGCAAGCGTCAAGGTGCCGGAAGAAGGTTTCGCGCTACAGTCTAGCGAGTGTCGTTATGGAGGCAATGCCCCGGTCGTGAGATTATCGGGGGGTTTTACCCACCAGACTTCCGCCAGGATGTACTGTGAAAAGTCCTCTTTATAATCAGAAACACTCTCCGCAAACACGAGGTGGACGAGGTTTATGCCTCGGCGATTTGACTTTGCATTGTCCAGACAGCGTCCCAATACAAGTCATCATCCGGTGTGCGCAGTAACGCTGCCGAGATCGGGCGAAACTGCCCGACCAGTTCCTCGTGGACTACGTGCGCGTGTACGACCAGGTTGAAGCGAAGTAGCCCGGAGAAAAACAGCCCCAAGAGAAGCAGCTCGAAGAAAAGCAGTTCGGAGAATGGAAGTCGGGCCGGTGAGGAATGGGGTCGGGGCACGAGTTTTTGCCTGTTTTGCCCGGCCCCTTCGGTCCGGGCGTCGTGCCGCTTTCAGGAAAGAACTTCCCGGAAGCGGCACGAGGCAGTCGGTTCCAGAGAATCTCCATGATTCACTGGCGCCATGCGGAGTTCATAGCCTCGGGTCGACCGGCTCGCTCTCCAGTGCCAGGACACCGAACACGCATCGCTCCCAGAACCCCAGTACGACATGGACACCCGGCTGGGCGCTTCTGAAGAACAGTTCCACAGAGGCGCCGAATTCGCATAACCCTACTGACACTCACGACTTCTTAGGAACCGTTTGAGTGACGGGGCCGGGTTGAGGAGGAGCCTCGATTTTCTCCGGCCGGTCCTTAGGGTCCATCATCCCCAGCCGCACGATCTGGGTGGAGTCCTTCCTCAAGCGCTCCATGATGCTCGCGTCTTGGAGTTCCGGATTCCGGCGCGTAATCTCAGCGACATACAGCCGAACCCACCAGCCCCCGTCCTTTGCCAGCTTGTCCAGTTGCGGAAGCACTTCCGGCGGCACTTCTCCAGGCTTGAGATACCTGTGCAGCTTTCTCCAGAGCATTTCGTCAACGACGTGCTTTGCCCACACCAGTTCACGACGCGCTGGCTCGCTCGAATACACAACAAGTAGACTATCGAAGGCTTCCGCAGGGTCTCTTTCATACATGCGCCGGACGACATTCACGGGAACTTCTTTGCCCTCACGCAGCCGGGCACTCAGAATGTGCCGGTAATACGTAAAATCCAAGGGAGCAATTCCTCGTCGCTCAATGTCAGTCAAGAACCCATTTGCCACTGCCCGAACCCCGGCGTGACTTACGTACACGTAAGGCACTGCTGCTTCCGCGATTGCTCCCTTGTCCACATCCAAATGTTGAGTAACGACCCCCGGTACAAAGGATGCATATATGTCGCTCAACCGACCTGCATTAAAGTAAGTCAGTTGTTCCACAAGCTTCTTTGGCTCGTTGTCCGCCTCACCTTTAAGCTGGCCAATTGCAGCCATGAAATCAAGCCACGCGGCCCCTTCCGTGCGACCAGCACCAGGCTTCTTTGCACTATTTGGGCATAGACACCTGCAATTTTGGCCTGAATCTCAGGGATAGGCTGTATGATCTCGTCGATCGCGCCAGGCTCCACCGCCAAGACACTTCCCGCGTATATTACTGACAGACACCATACTGCACTCATTTTCAACTCCCTCCATACGTAGACCATTACAATAGACCGTTACACCACTTCTGGATGTCTACCACAACGGCATTCTCTGCCTCAAACCCGCATGAGGCTTCTCCGGGGCAGCCGCACCACTTCCACCTAGAATGCGCGCCTGAACCGTTGCATCGCCATCAATGCTAGTGTGATTAAGCGCCGCACCCCAGGCCGTAGTATTCACGTCGAGATTAAACACTGCTGGTGTTACAGCTACTCCCCACAACCTTATGTCTCTTCCCTGATAGTAGTTCACATGATATTGCGATTGGGCGGGACCAACGGTTACAGCGCACAGTGATTCTTTCTGAATGGCGTCAATGTATGCTGTAAAGCGAATTGTGTTTCCGCCCATGGCGCCAAGGGTGTCCGCAAGTTCCAATGTAGCCGCGCCGCCTCGGCTGTGCCCAAAGATGCCAACAAACACCTGTCCGCGTAATCCGATCGCATTCACAGCTTCATTCGCTGCTGCACCAGCCGAGGCAGCGTGATTGTACTCATGCACATCATAGCCCTCTTGGTACAATGTCTCAGCCATCTGATAGGGCCCGGACCCTGGATCGGGTGGCTCGGTTGTGCCACCCCCGAAAGCGAAGACAATACTGTTGTATGGATGAAAGTTCACAGTGTCTGTTGACCATGCCACAGTGCGCTGATGCGTGGTATCCCAAATATACGTCTCCAGGGTTCCAACCGTCTGATTCAAGTCCATCGTTGCCCACTCCACCCACACAACGCCTCCATTTGTTATTGTGACCTCGTTACTCCCTAAGAACAGGTCACCCGTTCTGTTGCTCGCGGCCCACACCTTGATGTTCTGGTTCGCACGCCGCATGCAATATACGATACCAGGCGAGGGGTTTGGCTGCATCGTTAATTGCACTTCGATTAAATTGTCGTTATCATTGTCCCCGTTCCGTCGAATGCCTGCGCCCGGAACCGCTTCCTGGTTATCAGGAATCTCAGTGCGAGGCAGGGGCGGATTCTGCGGGCGATAAGCAGTCATCTCATTCCACGCAACTGTCAGGGCTATCGTGTCCCGACTTATTTCGACCCCTGCGGGATTCTTCAGCACCCAGTCAACTTGCGTCTGCCCGTATCCTGTGCCCTCTACGAAGATATCGCTGGGAATCTGATCGACTCCGATGCGATAAGTCGCCGGTAATACCTGCTTGTCGCGAGTCTTCCAGAGTAAGACGTTGGCCGAGGGGACCAAGGTCAGGGTGCAGTTTGTGAGATTGACGCCAGACATGGAAGGCACCGACATCGTGACCAAGAAAAGCTCATCATCGGTCACAGGTTGATTGTTGGCATCAACGAATGGACCGGGATCGTTGCGATCTTCAGCCCCGTTACCGTTGTCGTCGTCCACATTATTAGGAATCACGTACCCAGGCGCGTTCATCTCCTCGCCCTCTTCGTCGGGCGTGCGTTCAATGCTGCCAGAGTTGTCGCTATCGCCATCAATGTCGGGCACCGGACGAACTACACTGATCGACACTGTAGCGACGTTTCCATCGCTTATCCCATCGTTTGCTTTGTACGTAAACTGGTCTCCACCAAGATAGTCGCCAGCAGGCATGTAGCGAAACGAACCATCCGTATTGAGCGTTAGCGTGCCGTGGCTCGGGTCGGAAACCTTGATCGCAGTGAACGGGTCGCCTTCCATGTCGGTGTCGTTAGCCAGGACACCAGGCGGTTGAACTACTAGCTCTGTGCGAAAGACAGCCATGTACTGATCGTTGGACGCATTTGGTCCCACATTGACTACGCTGATCGTTACCGTAGCCGTGGGACTGCTCGCAATGCCGTCCGTAGCACGGTAGACAAAGCTGTCCGTGCCGGTGAAATGGTAGGTTGGAGTGTAGCTGAAGCTCCCGTCAGCATTCAATGTAAACGACTGTGCATGGGACGGCCCGCTTTCGAGTGCAACCGTGAGCGGGTCTCCATCGCGACTGATGTCATTTCCTAGCAGCCCGTTGAAAAAGTCCTAGAGCAAAGATATATTATGGCCATCGTGCGACGCAGGAGGTAAGGGCGATGGCGTTGGGAAAGCGGCGAAGCCAGCAGCAGGAGCTGTGGGTAGCGACCACCGAGCTGCCGAAGTCCGAAGGGCACGTCTTTTATCGAAAGCTCAACGAGATTCTCGCCGAGGCGGGTTTTGATCGTTGGGTCGAACAGAAGTGCCGTCCGTATTATCATAATCACCTGGGCCGCCCCTCGATTCCACCGGGTATCTACTTCCGGATGCTGCTGGTGGGATACTTCGAGGGAATCGGATCGCAGCGGGGGATTGCTTGGCGTTGTGGCGACAGTCTTTCGCTGCGGGCTTTTTTGGGCATCCCGCTGACCGAGGAAACAGCCGACCATTCCAGCCTGACGCGAGTCCGGGACCGGTTGCCCCTTGAGATCCACGCCTCGGTATTTCAATGGGTGCTGAAGTTGGCCGCGAAGAAAGGACTGTTGCGAGGCAAGACGGTCGCGGTGGACGCCACCACGCTGGAGGCCAACGCGGCGATGAAGACGATCGTCCGCCGCGATACGGGCGAGGATTGGAACGACTATCTTCGGCGTTTGATGCAAGAACAGGAAGGTGTCGAAAACCCTACGGATGAAGACCTCCGCCGCTTCGATCGGAAGCGGAAGAACAAACGGGTGTCGAACGATGAGTGGATGTCGCCGACCGATCCGGACAGCCGGATTGCGAAGATGAAGGACGGGCGCACGCATCTGGCTTACAAGGCGGAGCACGTCGTGGACTTGGAGACGGAACTGGTACTGGCGGCCTCGATTCGCCACGCCAACGAAGGGGACGCCGACACGCTGGTCGATAGCGTGGTCGAAGCCCGGACGAACCTGTCGGAAGCTGGCATGGATACGGAGATCGAAGAAGCGGTCGCGGACAAAGGCTACCACGCCACCGAGACTCTGGAACTGGCCGACTCTCTGAACATCCGTACGTACGTCCCCGAGCGGCAGCGGAAGGGGAAGCGCAAATGGAAGAACGTGTCGGCGGCCGCGCGACGAGCCTTCTTCAACAACCGCCGACGGGCCCGCCGAGCGCGGAGCAAACGCCTGCAACGACTGCGAAGCGAACGGGTCGAGCGGAGCTTTGCCCACATCTGCGACACGGGCGGTGCGCGTCGCAGTTGGCTGTGCGGGATCGAGAAGGTGCAGAAGCGTTACCTGATTGCAGGTGTGGCCCGCAACCTGGGACTGGTGCTGCGCAAGTTGTTCGGCATCGGGACTCCTCGCGGGTTGCAGGCCGGGTACGGCCTTGTTTTTCTTGTGTGGCTTGTGTGGATTCACATCAAGGGCTTCCTGCGGCGGCGTCGGCCCGATCGGTCACACTCCGACTCGTTCGACGTCGCCTACGCGACGGCGGCCTGACCGGCAGCCGCACCAAAGAAACTCGGGTTTTTCAACGGGCTGCTAACCCTGTCATTTCCATTAGGAATGGTGAATCGCCAAGCCAAGTCTCAAGATCGGGAACTTCGATACGGCACTTGGTAAACCCATCGTCAGGTGACGACAAATGCGATCCTTCGATCATTGCATGGCATGTCAACCGAGACGAAAGCAGTGCCACACGTGTGTTGGGCCGAACGAGCAGCGTTCGGAGATCCGGTTTCCATGCGGTGTAGAACGATATCAGTGATGTTATGGGCTTCCCGTCCAGCGATTCGCCATGAATAGCGGGAAACTCAGTGTGTTCGGGTTTGATGCTGAACAGATCAGCCACAACGGCATCATTCAATCCGCCGTACAATGCCAGGCTCAAATCTCCCACACCGTAAATCAGGTCGCCTGCGACCTTGTGGGTACTCCCCGGTAGCCACCAGTGACCCCTTATCGTGAATCGTTCATCCTGTGAGTGATTCCTCGTTGTCATGCGACTTCCTTCGTATAGACTCCCATCTGCGTCGGCGGGCCGAGGTTCGCATCTTCCGGCCCTACGGGCAGGAAACGCACTCGGTAGCCGTACTTCTCGGCAATCCGGCAAGCCCAGTCCTGAAACTCCGCACGAGACCACTCGAAGCGATGGTCGCTATGGCGGAACTGCCGGGCAGGAAGCGACGGCCACATCGAGTTGTACTCCCGGTTGGGCGTCGTGAGGACGACGGTGCCGGGCCGGGCGAACTCGAACACCACCCGCTCGAAGGCAGACAGCCTCGGCGGATCAAGGTGCTCGATCACCTCGACGACGGCGGCGGCATCGAAGCCCGAGATTCGCTTGTCCCGATACATCAGCGAGCCGTGCAGGAGCTTGATGCGATCCTTTTGCCTCGTCGGGAGATCATCCAGCCGCAGCCGCTCTTTGGCGATCTCCAGCGAGCGGACGGACACGTCCATGCCGACGATCTGGTCGAACTGCTTCTCCTTGAGCAGTTCCCGCAGCAGTTTCCCTTCACCGCAGCCGAGGTCCAACACCCGCTTCGCACCGGAAGCCCGAAGCGCCGCCACGACCGTCCCAAGCCGCTGATCGTTGAGGCTGATCGGCCTTTCGAGGACGTCTTCCTGGCTCTCGGTCGCGGGTTTCATCGGATTCCATGGCCGGTTCGATCGTCCTGCTCGACGAGCCTCGCCAGCGCCTGGCGAGCCAGGCTGGGCTGGTGCTTCAGGTAGCGGTCGGGCAATCGCTTCCTTCTTCGGATGCGATGCCAGCCAGCCCTCTCCATGCTTGAGGAGCTTTTCCAGTTCGTCCTGTCCCACCCAGTAGTGCTTGAAGTTGTCGAACACGGGGATCAGCACGTAGAGGTGCGTGAGCAGTTCGCTCAAGGTTGTGGTCTTCGAAAGCCGCACCGAGTAGTACGGGCTTTCTCCCCACTCGGGAAACCGCTCATCCAGCGGATACCGAACCGCTTCGACCTCGTAGCCCAGGGGCTCGAAGATCTCGTGCAGGAAGCCTTCCCCGCCCCGGCAAGGAAGCACTTCGATGGAGGCTTCCAGCGGGATGGGCGTCTTGGCCAGTCGGGACGCTCGTTGGAGCGTCCATCCATTGCCGAGCCGAGCACCTGGGCGATGGCCACGCTCATGAACGACGAGGCCACGTAAGGTCGGTCGTTCACGTACTGCGCCAGCACGGTTTGGGAGACCCCTCCTCGGCCCCGAACCATTGCCACCGGGTCCACGTCCAGAAGCAAGGCAGCCGTGCAGCGATCCTCGCTCGCCTCCGGATAGAAGACGTGGGCCTGGCCAAAGCTGAGCGGGAAGCTCTGACACCTGGCCGGGTTCTTGTGGAGCAGGTAGCCCAGGTCGGTGGCGGGCTGGTGAGTTGTCGTAAGTGTAAGTAGCATGGGCTGTAACGCCGAAGCGTGCCAGTGGAGTTGTCAAGACGCACCCGGGAATTGCAGCCCGCAAGATGGGTACGCGAACCGCTTGAACCGCGCCTCCTGCCCTGGTGTCTTGCTGCTATTCTGATATGTCGGCACTCGACTTTGGGTAGCCTATCAGACGTAGCCACGTAAGACACGACCCACGAGGCGAGGTTCACCCAAAGGAAGGGTAAGGCATGGACTACAGAATCGCCGAGATGACAGCGGAGGATCTGGACGAGGTTCTCGCTCTTTGGCAAGCGACCGAAGGTGTTGGTCTGAGCGCGGGCGACACGAAGGACGAGGTGATCGCCTACCTCAGTCGCAATCCGGGGCTCAGTCTGGTCGCTCACTCCGATGGGCAGATCGTGGGAGGCGTGTTATGTGGTCATGACGGTCGGCGAGGGTGCGTCTATCACTTGGCGGTCGCCAACCCGCACCGCCGACAGGGAATCGGCCGAGCGCTGGTAGATGCTTGCTTGGAGCGACTCGCCTCGATTGGCATTCGCAAGTGCAATCTCTTCCTCTATGCCGACAACGAGGTCGGAAGCCGCTTTTGGAAACGCAACGGCTGGAACGAGCGGGCCGACCTCAAGGTCCTGCAAAAAGCTTTGCCTTGGGTTCTCAAAACGGCGGAAGAAGGTCGTGGCAACGGAATACGATGATGTTCACAGTTCTGTGGGATAACGATGGCGTGCTGGTGGATACCGAGGGCCTGTACTTTCGGGCGACGAGGACCGTTCTCGCAACGGTCGGCGTCGATCTAACGCCCGAGCAGTTCAAGGACATCTCAATGCGGAGAGGCGAGAGCACTCTCAGGCTCGCGGCCGAGAAAGGCATCGCGGCCGAAACAATTGTTTGCCTTCGGGCAGAACGGAATCGGCTCTACGCGGAGTCGCTTGGAGCACAGTCATGCCTGATCGAGGGAGTGGAAGAGGTGCTCCGCTCGCTTCACGGAAAGGTCCGCATGGGCGTGGTGACAAGCACCCACCGTGAGCACTTCGAGATCGCCCATGCCCGAAGCGGCGTGGCGCGGTACCTTGATTTCGTCATCGCCCGCGAGGACTGCGAGCATGTGAAACCGCATCCGGCGCCGTACCTCACGGCGCTCGAGAAGTACTCCCTTCGGCCCGAGCAGTGCATCGTGATCGAGGATTCCGAGCGGGGATTGACGTCGGCGAGGGCCGCGGGATTGCAGTGCCTGGTTGTCCTGAGCGAGTGGACCACCGAGGGCGACTTCTCCCAAGCGTGCAAGGTGCTCGGAAACATCTCCGACGTGCCGGATGAGGTTCTACGGCGGGCTTCGAGGGAGCACAAGGCGATCCAGGAAAAAAAACTTCGTGACATCCAAGGAGGCGATCGAACCGCCAGAAGATGAGCCAGGAAGCAACGGTACGGAAGGACAACATGACGCCCTGCAAGCAGTCCTCATGTCGTTTTCGGCCTGATCTTCCCGGCGACCAAATCGTCGAGCTCGCGAGTCACGCCAAGGTGTGTCGCCCAGTGTTGGAGGTAACTGACGTCAAGCGCATCGGACTGCACCGCGTACACTCCAGCGGCATCGCCCAGTTGGCGCTCGGACGGTGAGAGGCGGTTCCAATAGAGCTTGTGGAGAATGATGTCTTCCGCGGTGGCGATCCACGCCGAGTTGCCGAAGAGGATCACCTGTAATCGACGCCCGAAGGCCGTCTGCTCGAAGGCATCCTCACGCAATAGCCAGAAGTCGGCCTTGAGCGCCGACTGTTCATCGAGGACGTTGAATTGAAACGGCGGCCGAAAGGCGGAGCGGACCGACTCGGGCTGGATGAAGAAGGCTGGGGTCGAACGCCGCGACCAACTCGTCTACCTGACTCTGGCCTCATCACGAGCACGAAATCGAGATCGTGCGTGGTCCGCGGAATGCCCCAGTAGTTGCTGGCCATCGAGCCGGTCAGCATGTAATCGACGCCGGCAGCGTTCAGCCGACCGAGCACATCGACCAGGAATTCAATTTCGGATCTCATTGCCGGCTCAACTCGATTCGCCGACGCAGGTGCTGTTCTACCTCCTCGGCCGTGGCCTCGGGGAATTGGAGCCGGATACCCTCACGCGCGACGTTGCAAGCGAACTCGTGAAGGTCGAGGGCAATCTTCAGTCGCTGCTGGCCGGTCATCGCCCGGTAGCGTTCGATCTGCCGTTCGGCAGCCTCTTTGGGGTACATGGCCTGCTCCTGGCGGGCGGGTCGGAAAGGGTTGCTTCTCAGAGCCGAGGGGAACCGGTCGGTCAGCTCTGAGGGCGCACTAACCAGAGACTTCGAGGTCTTGGAACCGGTTTGCCGGGTCCGACAGGAACCGTCATTATTCCATGGGAAGTTTCGAGCAACGCTCTGGAGACTCAGAGAGCGCCGGACCGCGAACAGATACATGCAAGTCATTACACCACAGGCATTAAACACAGAACGCCCGGCCGCCGTAATCTCGGCACCGGGCGTTGACTGGCGGGTGGCCAAAGTTCGCTCGATCATCCAAAGCTCCCCGAGTAGGACTCGAACCTACGACCCAGCGGTTAACAGCCGCTTGCTCTACCGACTGAGCTATCGGGGAAGGAAAATGCATAATAGTTGATCGGCCGGGCGGTGACAAGGACTCCGACCTTTCCCGCCCACCACCCGCGCTGCCCTACTCGCACCCCGTGCGCTGCTTCTCCAAAATCACCGTGTTCCCTTGCTTGTTGTACTCAACGTGCGTCATGAAAGTCCGCATCAGGAGGATGCCCCTTCCCCCCGGAGCCTCCAGGTTCTTCGGCTCGGTTGGATCAGGGACGCAACCCGGATCAAAGCCGGTCCCCTCGTCGGTGATCTCGATGCGTAGGCGTCCGTCCCAAAGCCGGCAAGCCACGCGAATTTGCTTCGACGCATCGGACCGGTTGCCGTGCTTGATCGCGTTCACCAGCGCCTCTTCCATGGCCAGACGCACGCCGAAGATCTCCCGCTCAGTCCAGCGGTGTCGCTGGAGTTGGCGGAGAACCTCCTCTTGAACGCCGCGGCTGTCGGCAGTGCGGCTGGCGATCACCCGGTCGCACTGCCAAATCGATTGCGCATCGCACATCGGTAGACGGTTTCTGCCAGAGTCGCGTATTTCAGCGTCGCATCGACGGGCAGTTCGAACAGCCGGTCGCGGAATCGGTTGCCCGCTGGCGACTGTTCGACCGCGGCATACTTCCGTGCCCCTTCTCAAGTAGTTTGCCCGCTCCTATCCCAGAATTGCCGCAGCGTCCTCCGGCAACCGGCAGATCGCCGCGCCGCGGAAAGTTCTGGAATCGGTTCTAGAATGCGGCCAGCGCGTCGGCCTCATCGTTCTCGATCTCGAACAGGCGGTCCAACCGCGTGATCATGAAGACCTCGAAGATTTCCGGCCGAATGCAGCAAAGTTTGAGTTCCCCGCTCCGCGCCTTCACACGCTTATCCAGCGTGATCAACTTGCCCAACGCCGCGCTGGAGAGAAACTCCACCGACGAGAAGTTCAGCACCAACTTCTTACCTTGGTCCCCTTCGACCAACTGGAATAGCTCTTGCCCCAGCTCCTGAATGTTCAGATCCTCCACGATCCGCCGGTTGCGGAAGTGGACCACGGTCACGTCTTCAACCGGGTTGATCGTGATATGACGGAAAGCAGTCATCGCAAGACTCCTCGTGCGTCTTTCCTATTCTTGTTGCCGGCTACGCCGCGTCTGGGAAGCACGAATCCCGCCCCCGCTTCAAACGAACCACTCCAGCCGGTACAGGCCAAAACCTCGCGCCTGAGGCACTCGGAACTACAATTTGGACCATACAAACGGACTTGCCGGGGAAAGAACCACCCTTCCCCATACACACGCTCGGCAGCCCCGAGATCGCCACAACCCAAACCCGATTCTCCGACACCACGCCCTTTACAGCTCGACGCCAAGCTGCACAGACCTCCCTCACGGAGCGATGCCGCCACAGTCCCCATCATATAACCTGGAATAGGGGAGTCAAGCATTCCCGTTCCTTTTGTTTTCGAGCGTTCCGAGCCCCTGCCTCACGACCCGCAAACACCGCGCAGCCGAAGCGACTTGGAACTGGTCCGCCACGCCATGGAGCAATCGGGACGGCGACCTCGCCGCTGGCCGCCTCGGCGGAACGAAGCGCGAAAAAAGGTGTGGGTCCGCACCCTCGTCGATGCGCAACGCCGGCGCATTCGCTTTGATGGCGCGCCTGCCCATACCCGTTGCTCGCCGAAATCGTACGCACCGGCAGCAAGAAGCGTCCGCAGAACCACTTATGCCCGAAACCGTCGCCCTTTCCGCCCCTTTCGGCACAATGACTGCTTCCACTCCTTCACCTGAAAAGACCGCCCGAGCGCAGGGCGGTTTTGGAGCTGATCCCAGCACCGCGTGCCGCCCCGAGATTCCCCGCTCGCACAGGGCCGCCAGGGTAGATCTGGAATCGGTTCCTCGTACAAGACTCTAGGTGGAAAGGAGTTTGCGATGCGAAGCCTCGTTCGACACAGTCTCACGCTCTTGGTGCTTGCGGTAACGGTCGGCTGGGGCGCTCAAGCCTTCGCCGATCACGGTGGCGGATATTACGGCCGTCCCTATGGCGGTCACGCGTATCACGGTCACTACGGAGGCTTCTCTGGCGGCTACTTCGGCCCAAGCTTCTATGGGGCTTACCGGCCGGGCTTCTACATGAGCTTCGGCGTCCCACCCTATCGGAGCTACTATGGTGGGTTCTACGGGCCGGGATACTACGGCCGATATCCCGGCCCGGGCTATCGCTGCTACTGATCCCAGCCGGTGGGACCGTTCGGCGGACGTTGTCAGGTATTTCGCGCAGGCGGTTCCGCGCCGGTGTTTCACGCCGTGTTTCACGCCGGAGTTTCACGCCGGAGTTTCACGGCGATTGGAGGCACTGCGCATCGCGGGGTAGCTGACGGGCACGAGAACATGACTTTCGGCTAGCGCCGTCGCAGACGAATCGGCCGGAGCGCGGCTTCGGACCGCACGGTAGCGCCCTATCGCGTCTTGCTCGTGGCGCACCACATATCCCACGACTGTTGCCACTCGCTGGAAGTCATTCCCACGGTGCCGCCCCCCTCGTGTACCTTCCGCCCGGAAAGGATTTCGCCCAGCAAGCGAAGCGAGTCGGGCTGATCCTCCGTACTCGGGCTGCGAGATAACTCGGCAAGGTCTGCGACCAACAGCGCGGAAAACGTCCCCGCGACGACGGCGAATCGCCCGTCGCGCGTCGCACGAATTTGGTAGCCAAAACCAGGAAACGTCCAAGGCGGAGTCAGAGGGCGTCCGGTCCGCGGCTCCCATGCCCGTGCCGTGCCGTCGCGTCCCGAGGTCAGAATCCATCGGTCGTCCGGCGAGAAGCAGGCCGAGAACACCTCGTCGTCGTGCTCCAGCACGGGCACACCAGCGTTGCCGACTTCCAATCCCACAGACGAGCCATATGGTCCCGACTGGCCGTCAGCAAACGGCCACCGTCTCCGCTGAAACAGGCTGAGAATACCCAATCGGGATGCTCCAGAGGCGGCGCCGCCGGCTCGCCGGTTTCCAGGTCCCACACGATCGCCCGCTTGTCGTCCGAGGCCGTCGCCAGAAGCCGACCCTCGGAGGAGAACGAAGCCCACCGGCAAGGTCCTTGGTGGCCGCGCAAGACCCATCGCACTTGGCCGGTCCGCCGGTCCCATAGGTAAACCTCGGGCCCCAGTCCCCACGTCGCGAACGTCGAACCCTCGGAGGAGAACTCGGCCCACCGCCACGGTACCGCGAAGGTGCGCACGGTCCCTTCATGGCGCGTTTGCCTGACCACCTCGCCGCGGGAAGGATCGATCCAAAGCACCTCGCCTCCGGCGGCACGCGACCGCCAGCAATGCTCCGTCCGGACTGAAGGCCCCGCCCATCGGCTCGGAGGGCGTGCGAGGGGAGCGAGCCGCCGCTTTCCCGCCTGAAACTCCCAGAACTCCACCCACCCCGCCTGGTGCGACAGTTGCATCACCTGCCAGGTGCGCTGCTGGGCGTTCTCGGCCAACGAGCTGAAGGTCGCCAGAAGCCGGCCATCGGGAGAGAACGCCGCACCGTTGACAAGCCCCGCGTGGGCCAAAGCCGGCCCCGCCGGTTGTCCGGTGGCGACTTCGTAAACCTCGACCGTCCGCAATTCGCGTTGGCCGGTCCATCCGCTGGGAACCATGAATCGCCCGTCCGGACTGACTTCCAGATGGCTCGCGGTGGTCGCGATCGGCACCTGGATTCGCCCGGGACAGGGAAGCGACCATACGCGGATCAAACCGTCGGCCTGGGCCGTGGCAAAATGCTGCCGATCCGCGGAAAAACCGACCGCAAGCACTTCCTCCTGATGGTACAGCGTCCGGTCCGTCAGGTGGCGCGTCGCGTGCTCGTCGGTTGGAACGGGCGACGGTGCGCGTGCCGTTTCCACGCTCACCAGCCTGCACATGCGGTCGATGCCGCCGGTGAGCACCATGCTGGCGTCGGGGCCGAAGGCGACATCCGTGAGGTCGTTCAGATGGCGGACCGTCCGGCAGGGCGTGAACGCCACGAGATTGTCGGCCTTCTCCACGCGCAGCACGCGGACCTCGCGTGTATCGCCGACCAGAATCAGCCCGCCGCCGGAGCTCTCGGCCAGGTACCGCACCTCCCCAAGCCCGTCGAGCGGTTCACGCTCTCCGGAGATGAACTGGCCGGCGTCCAGATCGAGGAAATCGAGCATCCCACGAGGGTTGGCCGTGGCCAAGGTTCGCCCCTCGAAAAGGAACAGCGGCGCCACGCTCGGCACCGACGCGATCGGCGCCACGAGTGGCTCCGCCGAGGGACGATCGCACCGTGTTGAAAACCCGCGCCGTGCCGTCCGCGCACGTGGTGGCCAGCCGATCGTTGAGACGGTTGAACCGCATTCGCACGATGGGCGCCGGATGGAGAGCCTCGAGCACCAACGCGGGGGCGAGTCCCAGCCGCCAAACGCGCAGTGCCTTGCCGCCGACGGCAAGCTGCGCCCCGTCCGGGCTGAAGGCCACGGCGGTAATCGGCCCCGTGTGTGCCAGCCGCGCGACGTTCGGCGTACGACGCAGGTCTACCAGGAGCACGCTCCCGTCGCGAGTCCCCAGGGCCAGCGTCGAGGAGCCTGGATTCCACGCTCCGCAGCTCACGTCTCCTTCCGGCAGCGGCAGCCCCACCGCCGCCTCCGTCTTCAGGTCCCAGAGCAGGCATCCCGAGTCCGCCGAAATCACCAGGAGATATCTTCCCGAGCGATCGAAAAGAAGTTCGCGCGGTCGGCCTTTACAGGTGAAGGCCGCCCGGGGCATGGGCAACTCCCGGCTCCAGGTGCGCGCTCGGAGGACGTTGACGGCCTCACGCTGAGCGTCGCGGCGCACCATCAGCGCCGCGTGGGCGAACCAGAGCACGGCCTCGGCCCAGTCTCCGCGATCGCTCGCCACCAATCCAAACGACGCATACATGTCCGCGATCGCCATCTCCAGCGATTGCCTTGCGTCCTCCGCATCCTTGCGCAGTCCGCCCTGCCGGTATGCGGCCAGTGGTCCTCCGATGGCCAGAAACAACAACGATAGAAAGAGCGCCGCGCTCAGTCCGGCGATCAGCGGCCTCCGCCGACACCATCTCCATGCACGCCCGATCCAGGGCACCGGTCTGGCCTGGATCGGATCGCCGCGGAGGAATCGCCGCAGCTCGTCGGCCACTTCCGCGGCGCTGGCATAACGCTGCTGGGGCGACTTCTCCAGGCACTTCAGGGCGATCGTTTCCAGATCCCGAGGCACACTCGCCTCGAAGCGGCGAGGGCTGACCGGCTCCGCGGTCAGGATCTGCAGCACCAGCATCTGCGCACTGCCGCGAAACGGCAGCTCACCCGTGAGTAGCTGATAGAGAATCACCCCCAACGAATAGATGTCCGTGCGGCGGTCTACGCGATGCCCCTCACCGCGCGCCTGTTCGGGCGACATGTAGGCCGGCGTGCCGAGGATCCGCCCTTCGACGGTCATCGTGC
Source organism: Pirellulales bacterium (assembly GCA_963736495.1). Lineage (GTDB taxonomy): Bacteria > Planctomycetota > Planctomycetia > Pirellulales > Thermoguttaceae > CAVTPL01. The sequence goes on from CAVTPL010000008.1 coordinate 46,495, forward strand.
TCTCGCCCACCTCGCGCTTCGCCAGGCCGAAGTCGGTCAGGTGCGGTTCGCCGTCGCTCGAAATCAGAATGTTGCCCGGCTTCAGGTCGCGGTGGATCACTCCGCACTCGTGCGCGTGGTGAAGTGCCTCGGCGATCTTCATCGCCAGCGCGGCCGCCTTCTCGCTCGGCAGCGGCCCGTTTGCCAGCCACACGCTCAGCGTGACTCCATCGACGATCTCGCTGACCAGGTAGACCGTGTCGCCTTCGCGCCCCACCTCGTGGACGCGAATGATGTTGGGATGACTCAACTGGGCCGCGGCCCGCGCCTCGCGAAGGATTTGCTCGGTTTCCGCAGCGATCAGATGGCCCTTGTGCGGAATCTTCACCGCCACGTGCCGATCGAGCCGAGTATCGCGCGCCTTCCAGACCGTCCCGAAACTGCCCGATCCCAGAGGTTCGAGGAGCTTGAAATGGCCCACAGTGCGCACCCCATCCTCGCCGCCGACGCCCGATGCCTCCTCGACCAATCCGAACGCTTTTCCGCACGCGCCGCACGTGATCTCTCCCGACGGCGTCTCCGGCGACACGCTCGTCGCGGCCGCGCAATGCGGACAGCGAACCGAAAAGCTGCGGCTGTGGAATTGGACCGTGGAGATCGGGGCCTCCGGTTCCCGGCCCTGCTCGGCTCGCCGCCGAGCCTCCTCGATCACTCGAAGCTTGTGAAGCTCCAACCGCAATTCGGGACCCAACTCCGGATGCGCGGCGACCAATGCTTCTTCGTCAATCGCCTCGCCCCCGCGCCGCTCCAAGCGCGCCGATGATCGCCTCGATCTGTTGCCTGCGCGGCGCACTATCCGGCGTGTCGGGCGGGTCGCAGCGTGTCACGCGCCGTCTCCAGGCTCGATGGGTCGGTGGTCCTGCGGGCAATCCCTGATTCATCTCCTGGAGAAACGGACGCGCCCATCGGCCGCGGAGGGCGCAACGGGCAGCCGCTCATCGACCCAGGTAGCGCGACGCATGTCCGATCGCCGCGCACGGCGCTCCTTGGCACGGTCGATCAATCCCCGCACGGCTCCCGGCGACCGTGCCATCAAGCTCGCGGTCTCCTCGATCGTCTTGCCGCACAGGTAGCGCAGCGAGATCGCTTCCCGATAGTCGTCGGGCAGCCCGGCGATCGCCACCTGTACGGCCTGCACCGCCTCGTGCCGCGCCACCGATTGGCTGGGCGTCGAAACGCTTCCCCACAAGAGCTCGGCCAAATCGGCCGCCGAGCCGCCGGCGGCGGGTGGTACTCGGCGACACGATCCTCCGCGCTTCTTCGGCATGCTGTTGCGCACCGCATCCTGCAACCGGTGCTCGGCAATCCCGCGCAACCACGACGCAAACGAACCTTCGCCACGCGGCTCGAAACGCTCCACATCCCGAAACGCCTGCACGAACGCTTCCTGAAGGATGTCCTCAACACCTATCGCTCCCTGGAGGGCGGCAGGCAGCCGCGCCGCAATGTGCGAAGCAAGTGGCTGGTAGTGGATCAGCAGGAGCCTTTCCAGCGCTGCGCGGTACTCGCGCACCGCCCGGGCGACCAGCGCTGATTCCCCTTCCGGCTCACCCATGATTCCAGTCCCTGCGCCCTGCCCGTTCCACCGAGACTATCACTCTCCAACAGAGCATGTCAAGACAGGAAGTCTCGTCACTGCGCAGACCATCGACAGACCCGTCTTATTGAGCCCTGCATACCCAATGCACCTCCCTCCCCGGGAATTCATCGTCACAACGGCTCGTTCCCCTCCACGCGATCGAGGAAATGGCGCAGCAACGGCCGCGCCATTGTCGCTCATGGTATGGGCAGAGCACGAGGCTGCGGCAGACCATGCAAGTTCCCCTCCCTTGCCAGGAAGGAAGGTGTCCGCTGAATGCCCACCGAATTCACATCGGGGCCGCCGGCGCAGCCGCAATCGTCGTGCTGCGACTCTGCTTGGGGTGCCATTTCCTCTACGAGGGGATGTGGAAGATCAACCACGCCAGCGACTTCTCTTCGGCCTCCTTTCTTGCCGAGGCCAAGGGGCCGGCCGCGCCCCTGTTTCACGCACTGCTCGATGATCTCGACGGACGCAGCCGGCTGGGCTTTGCGCCCGGCGACTCCCACGCATTGCCGGGAGCAAGTCCGACACAGAATCCGTGCCAGCCGCGATGAGGCCGCCTGGGACGAATTCACCGAGCGGGTGATCGCCGCGATGGACGGCAACGACCGCCAGCAGAAGCAGGCCCGCGCCCTGCTGGAGGCATCCAAGCGCGAGCTTCGCGAGTATCTTTCCGAACACGGCGAGCAAATCCTCGCTCACTTCGAGCGCCTCGACCGCTTCGAGGGCGAGTGCCCAGGGGGATCGCGTCGTGCCGCCTTCCTCCAAGAGCGCGAATGGGAGGACCAGACGCGACTACGCCGCGAAGCCCAGGTCTGGCTTGCCACAATCGACCGGCTAGGCGGCGACCTCAAAACGGCACTTTGGAATTTGCTCGATGAGGAACAGCGCCCCGGCCGCACCGCCTTCCCGGTTCCCTGGCAACCGTGGAAGTGGACTCGCAACGAACAGATCGATTTCGCGGTCATGTATGGACTGACCGCCATCGGGCTGGGCCTGCTTCTCGGAGCCCTCACGCGATGCTCCGCGCTGGCCGGAGCGACCTTCATGCTCTTCGTGGTCCTCGCCCAGCCGGCTTGGCCCGGCATCTATCCGCCCGCCCCGGCCTCGGCCGGTCATGCGCTCGTGGTCAACAAGGACTTCATCGAGATGATCGCCCTGGTGCTCGTGGCGGCCACGCCCAGCGGGCGATGGGCCGGCCTCGACTTCTTTCTCCCTCTGCGATTCCGGCGCCGCGCGGCCGTACCGCCAACGTCCCACACTTCTTCCCTTCTGCCCGGAGGACATGACGATGAACTTCAAGCCTGAGGAAAAAGCGGTCGGCAAGGAGAATTTCCTCGCCGCACTGGGAAGCGCGTGCACGCGGCGCAGCTTCCTCCGAGGGAGCATGGCGGCCACCGCGTCCGGCACAAGCTTGGGTGCGTATTACTTCGGCTATCGCGCATCGATTCCCAGCCCGGTGCGCATCGGCGTGATCGGCACCGGCGACCAGGGATGCGTTCTCTTGGGGGCGATGAATCCCCGCTTCCATCAAGTCGCCGCGCTGTGCGACATCCGCCCCTATGGCATTCACCGCGCGATCTTCGGCGACGTCTACAGCGAGGCGGCCCACGAAGCGCGGCCGGGATTGCTCGCCACCTACGGCTGGTCGAGCGAAGCGCAGGCCCGCCGGCACGTTCGCCTCTATCAGGATTACCGCGAGTTGCTGGCCGATCCGCAGATCGAGGCGGTGGTGATCGCCCTGCCCTTGCACTTGCACGCGTCCGTGGCCCTCGAAGCCATGGAGAAGGGAAAGCACGTGTTCGTGGAGAAACTCATGGCCAAGACCGTGCTCGACTGCAAGCGGCTGGCTCGCACTGCCGCGGAGACGGGACGCATCCTTGCCGTCGGCCATCAGCGCCACTACAACGTCCTCTACGAAAACGCCGTAGAAACCGTCCGCTCCGGCCTTCTCGGCGAGCTTCACTACGTCCAAGCCCATTGGCATCGCGGAAACCTTCCCGGCAAGGATAGTTGGCAAATGCCCCTGCCTCCCAAGGTTCGCGAGGACGACCGCCGGCTCGAAGATCAGCACGCGCGGTGGAAGACCGAACTCGCGCGATTGCTGGAGCAGAAGACGCGCCCCAATCCCAAGGAAGTGGGAAAACTGGCCGAATTGCAGGGCAAGATCGCGCAGATCGAGGCCCAGATGCGCGACCGCGAGGTCGCGGCCGAACCGTTCGGTTACCAACCCAAGGAAGTGCGCGATGCGCTGGGTGAGATCCGCTACCGCGCCACCGCCTTGGAGGAATTGATCCGCTGGAGGCTCTGGGCGCGCACCGGCGGGGGCCTGATGGTGGAACTCGGCAGCCACCAGCTCGATGCCGCCGGGATTCTCATCACCGCCGCCCACCAGGGCAAGGTGCAGCACCCGCTTTCCGTCTCGGCCATCGCCCCGCGAAGCCTCTTCGGCTGGGATCGCGAAATCGAGGACCACATCCACTGCCTGCTCGAATTCCCCGCTCCTGGTTATCAAGCGGCGGACCTCCTGCTGCGGCATCGCAAAATCACGGTGGCCTACGGCTCGATCAACGGCAACGGATTGGGAGGCTACGGCGAGACGGCCTACGGCACCAAGGGAACCCTGATCCTCGCGGGTGAGAAAGAAGCGATGCTCTTCAAGGAGTCTGACACGGCCAGCAAGATCACGGTCCGAAGAGAGGACCGAGGAAGCCTCATCCTGGATACACAGGCTTCGTCGGGCCCCGACGCGGCGACCGCCGCCGCCGCGCTCGGCGAGAAGATCAGCCGCGGCTACACCGAGGAACTCGAACACTGGGCCTGGTGCATCCGTCACCCGGCCCCCGAGAACCAGCCGCGCTGCCACGCCGAAGTCGCCCTGGCCGATGCCGTGATCGCGCTTGCGACCAATGTTGCCGCGCGGAGCAGCTCGCGCATCGAGTTCAAGCCGTCCTGGTTCGATGTCACAAGCGACGAGACGCCGGACCATGTCCCAGCGGAGAGTACGGCTTGAAAACGCAACGCAACCTGCCGGCCCCTCCCCGTTGGCGTGGAGGGGCCGGCGGTTGCTTTGCTTATTGAGCCCTGCATAGCCCATGCACCAGGCCGACCCGCGGGAGGCCGGAAAACAAGGCCATTGGGCCAGGTAGTACCGATCACTCACCATGCAGACATCGATAAGCGGTAGCGCCCAGCACGCTTGGGCCGCCGTTTACGCTTCTTCGAAGACCTTCCAGCCCATCGCATCGGCCAGCGCGAACACCGGGTCCTTCAGGTCGCCGTAGAACGTCACGCGGTGCCAACCCCACTGGTCCCATTCGGTGAAGAGCTTCTCCAAGTCTCCCACCGGCTCGACCGCCAGCTTGGTGCGGCACGCCCGATCGTCGACCACGTTGGCCACCGCCTTGCCCCGATGGAACAGCACAACCTTGCGGTCCGGCGCGAATTCCACCGTGGTCGTCATGTAGCCCAGCGGCAGCGCGAACGAACCGACGCCCCTTGGCGGTCCTCGGAGTGCGTGAGGATCTGGAACGGGTTGGTCTCGCCCTGCGGGCCGAAGGCCCGGTTCGACGCCACGCAGTGGGCGTAGATGATCTGCCGCGTGGACGTGTCGATCACCGGGTCGGAGATGAAGCCCGGCCGACCCTGCGTGAGGGCCGTGATCGCCACCATCGTGGCCGTCGAACGCAGGTCGCACTCGCAGGCGCCGATCAGCCCCTCGTTGCAGAGTTCGTGGAAGCCGAGGCACGGATAGGCGTGGATGTGCCCGCCGTAGAACCCGCCCAGGCAGTTGATCGTGATCGCATTGGCCCCGTGCTTCTTCAGCACCGCCTTCTGCGCCAGGTACATCGCGGCCGAAGTCTCCAGCGTCTCGCGCGACACGCCGGCGACCTCCGCCGCACCCTTCTGCCAACGGTCGGCAACCGCGCGGGCCTGATCCTTGTCGGCCGCCTTCCACGCCTCGTTCACTTCGGCAAAGGGCATGTTGATGCACCTCAATTCCCATCTCCTGCTGGATCACCGGAGCAATCCCCGGCCATCCTCCGCCCACGGCGAGGATCTTCGACTCCTTCATCTTCTCCAGGCATTCTTGGGGTGAGCACGGCGACTTGTCGGCCTTGGCCGCGGCAGCCGCCGCGGCCGGAGTCCGCTCTTTACGCGACCCGCACCGTGGCGGCGACGAAATCCGCCGCGACGCCGCCCTTCTTGACCTGCTCGAAGCACTGCACCGCGGCCACCAGGTCCTCGATCTTCGACGACGCCACGAAGCCCACGTTCGGGGCCTTGGCACGCAGGAAGCCCGCCGTGTAGACCAGGAAGCCGCCGCTGCCGCCGTACTGGAAATCGGCATAGAGCGTCGGCTTGCCCGACGCAGCCATGGTCTGAATCACCCGGTTCCAGCAGTTCATCTGAAAGACCAGGTAGCCGTCGATCCCGGCCGACTTGTCGGCCTCGACGATCTTTGCAGCGGCCTCTGGACCGTTGGCCATCGACGACACGAACTGGAGGTTCGGGCACTGTTGAGCAGCACCACCTGGATCCGGTCGATCACGGGCTGGAATTCGAAGCCCACGTGGGGCCAGTCCGGACCGGGCTGCTTGGCCGCGTGCAGCGAGTAAATGATGCGGATCTTGGCCTTGGCGACGGCTTCGGCCGCCTGCACGGGCATCGGACGGTTCAAGACTTCCGCCGCGCCGACACACGCGGCGCAGCCCGCCGCCAGAAATGCGCGTCGGTTCACGCCGCAGCAACCGCAGCCCATAGGCAGTTGAATGTTCTTCATGGTTCGCTCCTACGCTATCGTGGTGTTTCCCGGTGTCCAGGCCCATCGCCATTGCCAGAGGCCGTTCTGCGCGTCCGGCCCAAGCCCCATTGTGATCGGGCGGACGTGCGGCGGTCAACCTTGGGGAAGAGAAAGGGTGTGACAAGGGGCCTGCCGTGCCGCACGGTGGCTTGTCAGCCCGTGCGATGGGCTCATTCTCGGCGCCGGCCCGCAAGCGGCCGGCGTCAGCCGCCATCACTGCAAGATCGATGGGGCGCTAGCGACCTGGCGGCGCACAACTGCCAAGTGGTTTTCTGTACCCAGCCCACGCAGGAGCGACCGTTGGCCGCACGCTTCCCGCACTGCGCTTCCGGCGACTTCGCCTTCTCGAGCGCGGCCTTGGTCCGCCGCACTCCCCCTTCGCGCACGTCCAACTCGATGTCGTCCCGCGTCAGCCCGAAGCACGCGCAGACCGGAGCATTCGGATCCTTGGGATACACCGGTTCGATCAACTCCGAGGCCAGGATCGTTCGCTCGAAACCGTCGAAATAGGCCACCGCACACGAGGCCGAAGGGCAGAAATTGGCCGGAACCGCAATCCCCGCCAGCCGGTCCGCGGGCACGTGCCCGGCCAGCGTCTCGTGGGCCACCGATTCCCCTTTGGAGCCGCACCGCGGGCAGTACTCGCCCGTGGCATCCGGCTCGCGCGTGAATGCCTTGTTCATTGCTTCCCCTGCCGAGGCACGTGTTTTTGGAGCCGACCCCAGAACCTTTGGAAGTGCTACCGTTTTCCGGCCGCACAGGGCCGCAGCGGCACAGTTTCGGGATCGCTTCGGATCGGTTCGGATGGGCTCTCGGTGCAGACCGCCCGGCGCCTCAGCCGACAACCGCGGCGCACCCGGTTCGCACCTACTCCACATGACAATCCATATTATGCCGCCAAACTCAGCGGCGTAAGCTCATGGACGCGCTGGAGTGGTATCCGCCGCGCGTGCCTTCCGGGCCACCGGTTGTGCCCGAACCTTTGCCGTGCCTTGCGGCGGAGTCCGCAGACGGCGCTAGTCCGTTTTGGGGATGGCAGCTAGGCCGTCTTGACGGGTTCCTGGTTCCGGACGAAAATGTGGTTTATTGCGATGCGAATTATGTGCCGGGAGCATTGCTCCACCGCATTCGCCACCCTACCGAACCAGGGCCGCGGAGGGCTAGCAGCCCGTTGAAAAACCCGAGTTTCTTCTGGTGCGGCTGCCGGTCAGGCCGCCGTCGCGTAGGCGACGTCGAACGAGTCGGAGTGTGACCGATCGGGCCGACGCCGCCGCAGGAAGCCCTTGATGTGAATCCACACAAGCCACACAAGAAAAACAAGGCCGTACCCGGCCTGCAACCCGCGAGGAGTCCCGATGCCGAACAACTTGCGCAGCACCAGTCCCAGGTTGCGGGCCACACCTGCAATCAGGTAACGCTTCTGCACCTTCTCGATCCCGCACAGCCAACTGCGACGCGCACCGCCCGTGTCGCAGATGTGGGCAAAGCTCCGCTCGACCCGTTCGCTTCGCAGTCGTTGCAGGCGTTTGCTCCGCGCTCGGCGGGCCCGTCGGCGGTTGTTGAAGAAGGCTCGTCGCGCGGCCGCCGACACGTTCTTCCATTTGCGCTTCCCCTTCTGCTGCCGCTCGGGGACGTACGTACGGATGTTCAGAGAGTCGGCCAGTTCCAGAGTCTCGGTGGCGTGGTAGCCTTTGTCCGCGACCGCTTCTTCGATCTCCGTATCCATGCCAGCTTCCGACAGGTTCGTCCGGGCTTCGACCACGCTATCGACCAGCGTGTCGGCGTCCCCTTCGTTGGCGTGGCGAATCGAGGCCGCCAGTACCAGTTCCGTCTCCAAGTCCACGACGTGCTCCGCCTTGTAAGCCAGATGCGTGCGCCCGTCCTTCATCTTCGCAATCCGGCTGTCCGGATCGGTCGGCGACATCCACTCATCGTTCGACACCCGTTTGTTCTTCCGCTTCCGATCGAAGCGGCGGAGGTCTTCATCCGTAGGGTTTTCGACACCTTCCTGTTTCTGCATCAAACGCCGAAGATAGTCGTTCCAATCCTCGCCCGTATCGCGGCGGACGATCGTCTTCATCGCCGCGTTGGCCTCCAGCGTGGTGGCGTCCACCGCGACCGTCTTGCCTCGCAACAGTCCTTTCTTCGCGGCCAACTTCAGCACCCATTGAAATACCGAGGCGTGGATCTCAAGGGGCAACCGGTCCCGGACTCGCGTCAGGCTGGAATGGTCGGCTGTTTCCTCGGTCAGCGGGATGCCCAAAAAAGCCCGCAGCGAAAGACTGTCGCCACAACGCCAAGCAATCCCCCGCTGCGATCCGATTCCCTCGAAGTATCCCACCAGCAGCATCCGGAAGTAGATACCCGGTGGAATCGAGGGGCGGCCCAGGTGATTATGATAATACGGACGGCACTTCTGTTCGACCCAACGATCAAAACCCGCCTCGGCGAGAATCTCGTTGAGCTTTCGATAAAAGACGTGCCCTTCGGACTTCGGCAGCTCGGTGGTCGCTACCCACAGCTCCTGCTGCTGGCTTCGCCGCTTTCCCAACGCCATCGCCCTTACCTCCTGCGTCGCACGATGGCCATAATATATCTTTGCTCTAGGACTTTTTCAACGGGCTGCTAGCGGCGGAATCCCAGATTGGGAGTGATGACCGTGATGAGAACCATCCCGACCATGGCAGTGACCACCGGGATAACCATGGGAACGTTGCTGGGGCTCATTCTCTTGACGGGTTGCAGACCCGCGGCGACCGGCCCTCGGTTCCAGGGACGAATCGTCTCCCACGTCGACACGTACGGCTCGGGGACAGGCGGCGAATCGATGCTGAACGTCGAAGGCTCGATGGCCAGTGGCTTCGATTACGGGGATGCAGCCAAGCCCGACTGGACTTCGGACATCAAGTGGTGCTTCCTCCGTCAAGACGGTGGGAATGACGTGTACCGAATTGAGTGGACCTTCCGTCCGACAAATGGCGCCAGCGACACCCAGACGACCGAAGTTTCCTTCGATGGGACGCACTCCGCGAAAGCTCTGGGCAACCAGTGGCAGACAATATCGATTGAACCGGGACCACTGGACCCGAAGCGATGAAGATGGATTCCCAGCAACGCGGTTCTCGATACTGGTTTGCCGATTAACCGCACTGCGGTCATCCCAGTCGTTCGCCACAATCCCTGTTGGACCGGAGCACACATGAAAAGCACATCAGTCATCGTCGCACTCGTCGCGGGCATCTCCCTCATCATCTCGGTGGCGATTCTGTCGTCGGCAATCAAGGAGTATGGTCGCAGTTTGGAGAGAGCGGCCGCCGCCCAACCCCGTGCGAACAGCATCCCCTCGACCATCACGCTGAAACTCGAGAGCGGCAATGCCCCCCTGCGTTTCGATGTCAACAGCAAACAGTAAGGCCGTGTCGCGCACGTTGTGAACCGGGGAACCAAGATCCGCGATTCAAGCGTGGGGACTTTATCGCAGATGACGCGAACCGCGAACACCGTGACCCGCTTCGCCACGAACGTCCGCAGCCACGCCTCGCGGTTTTCGTCCCGGGTCGCCGTCTCATCGACGCTCAACTGCTCCTGGAGGTGTAGCGCCACCGCCACTTCCTCATACGACGGCCGCAAGGCCGCCGTCACCTTATTCTGCATTTTCACCGCCAGAGCTGGGCGCCACGGCTGCCCCAACAGCGTGCTGAGGAATTCAGCCGTCCGTCGCTTGCTCTGACGATAGAAGCCCATCAGCAGCCTTGTGAAGGCCATCCACTGCGGCCGCGACTGGCCCTGCGGTGCTGGGCGGCGGCGAGGAGTTCTGGAGCGTCTTCTGCCCGCGTTCAAGCTGCGCGATTCGACCGACCAGCTACCACGAAAGCACGCACTGCCGGAATCATCTCGGCTTCAAGTTCTCGTGGAATCGTGAGCGGAACTGCATGGTCGGACGGCATTACGCGTCGTCCCCCAAACCCGCGTTCGTGTCCAAATCAGCTTGCCACCCCCCCCTGCGGTGTGGACGGCCACGGAAGTCCGTTATGGGTGTCAGCCAGTGGGCGGAGGGTTGTTTCCCGGAGAAGAACCGCCGGGTGTGAGAAGTCTTCTCGGTTGCCTCGTACTGCTTAGAGAAGGTACTCGACAAACCACGAATGCAAAGGCAGCCCAATGGAGATCGTCGAGCGGATGGGCCGTCCGGGGACAGGCACATTCTTCCGCCTTTGCGCACTTGCCCGGGACAGAACGAAATGGGCCACAACATGAGCCAGTCCCTGGTTGGCCTGTGAACGGTTGCCGGGCCCTTCTTAACTTCCAAGAACCGGAGTGAATGATGCCACGCACCTTGATCTTACGTTTGGCCTTGCTCGGATGGCTCCTTAGCCTCCCACGATATCCCGCGTTAGCCCAAGTGGCCGGTGCCCCGCCTGCGGAAACAAAGGAATTCACTTTTGACAGAGACTCCTACAAGTACAGTTTCCATAGCGGCGACCCGTGTATCGTGATCGTGTGGTCACTTCAGCTATTCTCCGATCCCGACTTGAACCAGCGTGTCCTGGAAGACGGTGACGTATTTAAGCCCTGCCGATTCGTCAGGTGCCGGAAGCGTGTGACGGCCGAACGATTGAACTCGAAAAACGGCGCGATCGAAATCCGCTATGTCGACGGTGGAACGGAATTCCACGGGTGGGTCGATGGTTTCGGACTAAAACCCGTGGATTACCAAGGCAAACCGCCGCACGAGGAGGGCTTGGAAGTCGTGGGAGTTATTCTGGGCGCCGTAGTCGTGGCAATTCTCATTGGAGCCGCAATCCTCGGGGGGATTTACTTCCTGTTCGGTCGCCAGGCTCTGGCGACCCTGCTCGTGCTGCCCGCCCTAGGATGCTTCTGCCTGGCCTTCTTTTGGATGTGCACCGGCGCTTGGCCGGTAGCCCTTGGGCTTGTCATCGTCGCGGCGGGCCTCCTGATTGCGGCGCGATGGATCAGAGGAACCGGCGGTCAACCAAAAACATAAGGTTGCGACTACTCCCTGGGATTCATCGCCGTATGCATTTTTTGCTCGCGGGCGCCGCCCATTGTGGTTATCGTTTCTATGAGGAAATAAGCAAGACGGCGGCCGGGCAAGGTCCAACACCTCCCGAACAGGGATAAAGGGTCCGCGTGTACTCACAATCCAATCGACTGAGGAGATTCGTCCATGAGCCAGCATCCTGAACGCGAACGACGCGTCCGGCTGTCCCTCAAGGGAACCCAGATCACAGAGGCCGACTGGGAACGTCTCAAGGACCTGTCCCAACTGCAAGAGCTGGACCTCAGCGAGACCAACGTTACCGACGCGGACCTGAAACACCTTAATTGGCTGACGCAACTGGAAACCTTGACGCTCGAAGGCACGATGGTCACGGCCAAGGGCGTGGAAAGGCTTCGCCAGGCGTTGCCAGACTGCAAGATAGCCACGCCATCGCCACAAGAACTCTTGCCTGACGCCGACGACCTGGTGCTCGGCGGCTTCGACCCGGACAGCGACGTGAGCATCGGCGGCGACATCGATCTCATTGAGGCCGACGCGTCACTTCAGCCTTCAAGCTCCGACAATGCGGTTGGGGAGTCGCTGGAACTTGACGAGGACGATCTTCTGCTACCTACTCCCTTGGAGATACCCACTCCCTTGGAGAACGAACCGGTCATCGCACTCGACGAGCCGAACCCAAGTCCAACGGCAGAATCGCCCGCGACTCCGTCTCCCTCCGCCTCCCCCGAACCGGCATTGCCGGCGGCTTGGAATCCGCAAACCCTCGGCTGGCTGGGGCTCCTATTCGGGCCGGTTTGGTGGCGGTCATGGCCGCCGTGAACGCCCGACGACTCAAAATGCGCACTGCCATTTGGATTACGATCGCCGTCATCGCCGGCGGCGCGACTGTCTACGGCACCTTGTGCAAGTTCCGGCTCGATTTTTACTTGCTCGATCTGATCGTCTATCTCGCTACCGCCGGCCTGCTCGGGTTTATCTGTTTTGAGCGTCAAGCCAAACCGTTCGCCGCTCATCGCAACAGCGGCGGCCCGGAGGCCGGCTGGCGTGTGCCGATTCTTGCGGGCAGTCCGTTCGCGCTGCTGGTGGTGGCATTCTTCTTCCTTTCGCATCCGCTACTATCAACCGCGCCGCCTCAACCGCTTGCGGCGCCTCAGCCGGTTGCGCCTCCTGAAAAGCCTTTGCCGCTCGAGCCCTATGAGGTGTGCAGCCGCTTTGTCCATGCAGTCTGGCTGGAGCAAGCGAGACAATATGCCAAGCCGAACCTTTGGCCGGTTCTCGCCGCCCACTTTCAACGTAGAACCACTTCCGATGAGAAGTCGCGATTCATCAAGGACGACATCACGCTCGGAATTGATCGTGAGGGAACAACTGAAAGCGATGGTGCACATTTCCGCAAAGGAGAGATATGGCATTCCATCGACTACACATGGCACCTGGAAACACCGAATCGCGCGGCGACCATCAGGGGCACATTCCATTTGAGCAACGATCATGGGAATTGGAAGGTCGTAGAGTGGCGTTGCCATTCGCTCGATAACAAACCCATGAAGGAGGACCGGTACCTCGGCAACGAAGCCGGCGACGTAAGCTATGAAGAGTTTCTCCAACAGCTTCCGGCCATCATCGTCGGTTTTGAACTTCCCAAAGCCGAACATGCTGCCGCATGGTGGCAGAACATGAGGGAGGGGCCGCATGCATGGAACTGGGGGATCGGCATTCCGATTGGAATTTTGGTGGGCCTGCTTGCCCTTGGAGTCTATGCCTTTATAGAGAAGCAGGGCGTTCATTTCGTATCCCTGCTCCTCCGTATTCTGCTGGTGTTCACCGGCCTTCTGATTCTACTCACCTTCACCAGCCCGGAAGAGAGCAAGGTGGTCAAGGACTTCCGTGCCGCCCTGACGCCCAAGATGCAGGATACGTTGGAATCGAAGACGGTCGCCTATCGCGATTACATCGTCTGCTCGACGGTGACCGTTTCCTGCACGAGCGAGGAGGGACATCTCTACGACAAAGTCATTGCGGTCGGAGCCCTCGGCAAGGTCTTTGTCTTCTGCAAAATACCGGATGCCACATCCGGGCAACTCTACATGGCCCAGGAATTGGAGTTGGGCAAGCCGTCGGCCGGCGCCGACAAAGCCACCGACGCCGACCTGGCAAGAATCAAAGATTACACCCAGTTGAAAAAACTGGAGATTTGGGGCCGCTTGGTCACCGATGCCGGAATGGAAAACCTCAAGGGCCTGACGCGATTGCAGGAGTTGGACTTCGGCGGGTGCGCGGGGGTAACGGACGCCGGTTTGCAGCACGTCAAGCAACTGACGCAATTGCAGAAACTGCGATTGGGGATACAAACCACGGACGCCGGGTTGGAACACGTCAAAGGCTTGACGCAATTAAAAGACTTGGACCTCAGCGATACGAAAGTGACGGACGCAGGACTGCAACACCTCAAGGGATCGACTCAACTCACGAAGCTCGACCTACGGAAGACCAACGTCACTTACGACCGCGTTCAAGACCTCCGGCACGCCCTGCCGAACTGCCGTATCGACCGCTCGCCGATGACGATCGTCCCATTGATGGCAAGCTGATTGACCTGAGAAATGTCAAAGACTCTCCCGAATTGCGGAAATTGACTCTCGACGAAGTAACGGATGCCGGACCGGAAGACCTGAAGCGATTTACGCACTTGGAGGAATTGGACTGCGGCGCGCAAAACTATCCGACGCCGCCTTGGAGAAAATCGCTGGTTCGACCCAGTTGAAGAAGTTGACGCTCGGATGGAATGCTGCCGTCACGGACGCCGGGCTGCAACATCTCATGAGATTGACACGATTGGAAGAATTGCACTTGGGTAACGTACGAGTGACGGCCCTCAGCCTGAAAGCAATCGGCGGGCTGACTGAGCTTAGAAAGTTGAGTTTACGATCGCCCGACAAGGAGGGGGGATTACGACACCTCAAGCAATTGGCACGTCTCGAAGAATTGTCCTTTTCTGACGCATCAGACGCCGGACTAGCGGATCTGAGCGAGCTGACGCAACTGCAAAGCCTAAGTGTCCGAGCGTGTTTGGGCCTGACGGATGCGGGGCTGGAACGAGTCAAGGATCTGAAGAATCTCCGTACGTTAGTTCTTTCCGGAGACGCCGTGATGTTCCATGTACCCATGAAGATCACGGACGACGGGTTGAAACACGTCAGAGGGCTAAACCAGCTGGAAGAGTTGGATCTCTCATCAACACGAGTCACCGATGCCGGTCTGAAACACCTTCACGAATTGCCGCAACTGCGGCGACTGAATCTCTCGCACCAAGTAAAGGTTACCGGCGCCGGCCTGGAACAACTCAAAGGGGCGACTCAATTACAAGCCTTGAGTCTCGCAGGCACCGGCATTACCGACGCTGGGCTAAGGACTCTTGCGGGGCTGAACCGTTTGGAGGAGTTGAATCTCGGCGGCACGTGCATCACCGACGCCGGGCTGGAACATCTTCAAGGTCTAAAACAGCTCAGGAGTTTGAACCTTTGGCGAACACTAATCAGCGATATCGGCCTGGAACGCCTCAAAGGATTGAAGCAGTTGAAAGAACTGGCTCTCTCTGACTCGCTGGTCACCGCAAAGGGCGTTGAACAACTCAAGGAATCCCTGCCGAACTGCAATATATCCTCAGCCCCAAATGAGTTGCGTCTTTCATCGCTGCCAATCACGGACGCCGCGCTAAGGCATATCCAAGGGCGGACGGAGCTACAGACACTGGATCTTAGCGAAACCTCAGTCAGCGATGCAGGACTCGAATGCCTTAAGGGGCTCAAGAACCTGAAGAACCTAGATCTCGATTCTACGCTGGTCACCGAGGAAGGTGTAAAGACACTGAAGGCGGCCCTACCCAACTGCGAGATCCGTTCATCCGCAAATGCCTTCAGCATGAACCTTCGATATGAGCACGCGCCGAACGCCAGGTGGAAACATCTGGAAGGATTGACGCGGCTGTACACTCTGACGCTCTATTGCGTCACGAATGCCGATCTGAAACACATCACCCCATTGAAGCAACTGAAGACGCTGTACCTCTCCGATTCCCCGGATGTTACGGACGCCGGCCTGGAACACCTGGGAGGTCTGACGCAACTACAAGAGCTGAGACTCGATGGGCGCAGCCTAACGGACGCAGGGTTGGCATGCCTCAAGGAGTTGACGCAACTGAAGAAACTGGAGCTTGGTGGCACAAAAGTCACCGAGGAAGGCGTGAGAAAACTGCAAGAGGCATTGCCGAACTGCAAAATCTCGAAGTAAGTCCGAGGGGAGATAGATCCAGGTTGTGAAACTTAGCCCGGGCGGCCCACACGGGACTACGCGGCCGGTTGTTGCTGCGTAAGGCAGTGCAGAGTGCCCAACCCGAGCACCAGGTCGACCGCGTGGATTCCCACGACCGGCCGGTCGAACAACTCGGCAAGAATGCCCAGCGCTAGCCGGTCGGCCGGATCGTTGAAGGTCGGCACCAGCACGGCGGCATTGGCGATGTAGAAATTCGCATAGCTGGCGGGCAGACGCAGGTCGCGCCAATAGAGTGGTTGGGGCATCGGCAGGCGCACGACGTCGATCGACGAGCCGTCCTCCAGTCGCGACTCGCGGAGCCGGGCGTAGTTCTCTTCCAGCGGACGATCGTTGACGTCTGCCGTATTGCCGCACTGGCCGAGCACCACCGTCTTGGCGTTGACGAAGCGGCACAGGTCGTCAACGTGGCCGTGCGTGTCGTCTCCCGTGATTCCCTGCCCGAGCCACACCGTGTTCTTAGCCCCCAGGTAACTCGCCAGGCCTCTTTCGAACTCATGGCGCGTGAGGCCGGGGTTGCGCACCTGCGTGTCGGCATCCAGATAGCATTCCTCCGTGGTGAGCACCGTCCCCCGCCCGTTCACGTCGATCCCGCCCCCTTCGAGAACGAACGGCCTGCTACCCAGGCGCGCCTCGAACAGTCCCACTCCCATAACGCCGGCAGCGCGCCGCGGCACCTTGCGGTCGGCGCGCCAGTTGTCGTACCGCGCCCAGGCGTTGAAGTGGAAGTCGACGATCGCCGTCTCCGCCCGTCCTCGCCGTTTGCGCCGCACGAAAATCGGCCCTGAGTCGCGCATCCACCCGCGGTCGGTCGGATAACGGATGAATTCCACCTGCCCCAGATCGGCATGGGCGGCCTGAAGCACCTTGCGAGCGCGGGCTTCAACTCCTTTGGAGCCGACGAAGATCCGCACCTTCTCTCCCGGCGCGATCTTGCGGACCATTTCGCCGTAGACCCACTGGATCGTCCCCAGCTTGCCGGGCCAGTCGCTGGCGTTCTGGGGCCAGCCGAGCCAGGTCGCCTCGTGCGGCTCCCATTCGGCCGGCATCGAGAATCCCGACTGCGCGGGCGTCTTCACGCCGGCCCCCGATCCGTCTGCCGCCTCACGCTTCCTCGACGCTGGCATGCCCCACGCTCCTTCCCGAATCTAAGCCTGTCCGAGTGCCCTCGCGATTACCCCGCACGCCCAGGAAATTCTTGGGGGACGCACCGTTTCGCAATCATTTCGAAGGCAATTCTCCCGCCCCCGCGGGATCCTCGACCGCTACTCCTGCAATGAAGCGTGCAGCGCGCGCAAGGCCGGATACAGCCGCTGGTGCTTCTCGAACAATCCGGCGTACTGCGCGTGGGCGGCCGGACGGGGCTCGTAGGTTCGCCCCGGTTTCCACACGCGCTGGAAGGCTTCCTCCTCGTCGCGATAGAGCCCGATGCCAATCCCCGCCAGAATCGCAGCGCCCAGCGGCACCGCCTCGTCGAGCTCGGGAGCTTCGATCGGCCGCCCCACTACGTCCGCCTTGTTCTGCATCCAGAACGGGTTTTTCACGCCTCCCCCGACCGCGACAATCCGATCCGCCTTCACGCCCAACGACGACTCGAATCCGCGCACGACCTGGAGAAACTGGTAGTCCAGCCCTTCGATCATCGCGCGAAGAAGGTCTCCCTTGGTCACGATGTTTCGCAGCCCCACCCAAGCTCCCATCGACTTCGGATCGACCACCGGACA
Organism: Pirellulales bacterium; assembly: GCA_963736495.1. Taxonomy (GTDB): domain Bacteria; phylum Planctomycetota; class Planctomycetia; order Pirellulales; family Thermoguttaceae; genus CAVTPL01. The sequence goes on from CAVTPL010000008.1 coordinate 63,993, forward strand.
GTGGCTGCCCGACATGTGTGGAAGAAAGTAGACGCCGTGCGATCCCGCAGGGGCAGCCTCGGCCGCCGTCATGAGATAGTCCCAGTCGACGCCCCCTTGCTCGGCGCGCTGCTGCGCTCCTCGAAGCCCAGTTCCTTGCGAAACCACTCGAGCGCTTCGCCCGCCACGGTCGCGCCCATTGCCGTCCAGCGTCCTCGGGCCACGTGGGAATCGACCAGAATGCCCATCTGCTGCACCTCGGCCGAAAGCACCGGTTCCTCCAGGGCCGCGACCACCATTTCCCAGGTGCCCGTCACGTCCAGGAGCACGCCGGGCTGGAACGCGCCTGTGGGCAGTGCACCGCAGCAATAGTCGTGGCCGCCCAGCACCACCGGCGTGCCCGCCGGCAGTCCGGTCGCCTCCGACGCGCGCCGATGCACGACTCCCAAGACCGTCCCGCTGGGCATCGGGTCGCACAGCAACAGCCGGTCGATGTCCGAAGCCTCCAGCAGTTCCTCCGACCATGCCTGGCGACGCTGGTCAAACAGCAGCGTGGTCGACGCCATGCTGTAATCCGTCGCATATCGGCCGCAAAGCATGAAGTTCACGAAGTCTTCGATCAACAACCACTTCTCGGTTTTGGCGAGGATCTCGGGCTCGTGCTCGCGCATCCACAGCAGGCGCAAGGCGGTGTTGAACACCCACACCTGGCTGCCCCCGATCGCGAACTGCCGCTGGGCTCCGATCCTCTCCAGCCACCACCGATACTCCGGCTCGGTCCGCGTGCAGTGCCAACTGATGAACGGATAGAGCCAGTGGCCGCATCGGTCCACGGGCACGCCGTCCATTCCCATGCCCGTGACCGCCACTGCTTTGACTTCCGCGGAGTCTGGCAACTTCGCGACCGCCTCGCGCACCGCCTCGCACACTCCGCCCCAGATCGCCTCGGGCCGCCAGATCGCCCAATCGGGATGCTCCGGGTCCGGATTGACGCGCTCATTGGCCCGACTGGCGTGCGCGGCCGCATTGCCGTCCAGGTCGTAGATCACCGCCTTCAGGTTCGTCGATCCAAGATCGATGCCGAGCAGATAGGGCATGGAGGCCTCACTAGACCGGGGTCTTTTCTCACTCCTCGAGCCGCTGGAGATTCACCGCGCGCCGCCGGCACGCGCCGACGTGCGTCTTGCCGACCTCCGACTCCCTCGCCCAACGCTGCCCCACCGCTGCCCCAATGTGGCCCCCTCAAAAGGCGTCGACGGCTCCCAACGATTCCCAGGGGTCGAGTTGGATCGGATACTTGCCGTACATGCGGATCGCGTTCCACATCGCCAGATAGTTGCCGGGCTTCACCGCCGAATGGATGCTGTTGCTCGACGACAGGATCAGCCCTCCGCCATGAGCCGCCTTGCGGATCACCGCCTTCGTCTCTTCCACAACGTCGTGCTCGTTGCCAAACGTGAGTGTTTGCGCACAATCCACGTTGCCTTTGAGCGCCACCCGGCCCCCGTGCTCAGCCTTCATTGCGCCGATGTCCAACCCGGCAATCGGGTCGATCGGATCGAGGCAGTCGATCCCGCTGTCGAGGATCATGTCGAGCAAGGGGAGAATGTTGCCGTCGGTATGTTTAATCACCGGGAGTCCCAGGGCGCGCATCCCCGATACCACCTGCTTCAATCCCGGCGCAAAAAACTCGCGGAACATGCGCGGCGACACGAACGGTCGCTCGGCCGAGGCAAAGTCGTCTCCGGTAAATACAAAGTCGGCCCCGCACCGCGCCACTTCCGCCGCCATCGCCAGGTTCGTATCGACCGAAAGCTTCACCAGTCCCCGCACGAGCTCCGGGTCTTCCATCAAGGCGATCATTAGCCTCTCGAAGCCCAGCAGATAGCGCGGAATCGAAAATACGTCGTTCAGGTGCACCCCGATCGCCAGCTTCCCCTTGTATCGCGTCACCAGGCGCTCAAGGCTCGCATAGCGGCCGGGCGCATGGGGATCGGGCGGCTGGTAATTCCGCAGGTCATCCAACGACCTGATCGGACCATCGACCGGAAAACCATGCTCTTCGCTGTTGGTTTCGAGAATCACCCCCCATTCGTTCCGGACTCGGTTCGGCCCCGCCGACTCCTTGGCAAAGTCCGGCGCGGTCAGGATGGCGTCGAGGCCCATGCGCACCGCAAACTCCTCTTGCGAGGCTCCCGGGCAAATGGCTCCGCGGACCTTGCGGTCAATGATCCACTCAAAATGCGGGATGCGGTCGGGCACTCCTCGACGGAGTACACACATCACGCGCTCCGCGCTGGTCATCTCGTTCATGGGCTCCTCGCGCGCCGGATTGGCAGTGGCCCATCTTGATGGATTTCCGCCGCGCATGTCAAGGAAGGTTCGAGCGCACCGGGGCGGAGTCTCGATGGACCCGTTGACCCCAAACCGTGAATGTGTGCCTGCTGTTTCCGTACGAAAAACGAGTGCGCAGCGTGCGATCGCGCGTACCACGTCGGCCGGGGGCCGCGTCTCGCCACCCGAGAGCGGGTACGGCGTGCCGCCCCCCCGGCACAAGCCAGGCCGCTTGCCAACTGAGGAGTAAACAGGTAACCTCGTAGGTTTAGCGGCTTGTCGAACCCACTGTTCCCGCATGATCGCCACCCGGCCCGACCACGAGCGTATTGTGATCACTGGCGTGGGGCTTACCGCCCCCAACGGGGACGATCTGCCTAGCTATCGCGAAAGCCTGTTGAACGGCCGGAGTGGAATCGCGCATTTCGAAACGCGCTACTTCGGCCCCACGCTGGCGGGCATTTGCCATTTCGACGAACTCCGCTATCAGCGCAAAAAGGACGTCCGCCGAGGCACGCGGCCGGAAGTATCGGAATCTACTGTGCGCGAGGCCATCCGCGACAGCGGGCTGGACTGGGAGAACTACGAACCCTCCACGGTGGGCATCTACGTCGGCGTCACCGAGCACGGAAACGTCGAAACCGAGAACGAGATCTATCTGCTCCGCCAGTACGACTACGATACCCAGTACTGGTCGCACCACCACAATCCTCGTACGGTGGCCAATAATCCGGCCGGCGAGATCTCGCTGAATCTGGGCATCACGGGCCCGCACTACACGCTCGGCGCCGCCTGCGCCGCGGGCAATGCCGGCCTGATCCAGGGCGTGCAGATGCTTCGCCTCCACGAATGCAATCTGGCGCTGTGCGGCGGCGTCTCCGAGAGCATTCACACTTTCGGCATCTTCGCCAGCTTCCACAGTCAGGGAGCCCTGGCACGCCACGAAGACCCCACCAAGGCCTCTCGGCCCTTCGACGTCGACCGCAATGGAATCGTCGTTGCCGAGGGAGGCTGCATGATGGTCCTCGAACGCCTCCCCGATGCCCAATCGCGCGGGGCGAGGATCTACGGCGAGATCGCGGGCTATGCCATGAACAGCGATGCCTGCGATTTCGTCCTCCCCAATCCGGAACGCCAGGCCGAGTGCATGGAGTTGGCGCTGCGCCGCGCCGCTCTGACTGCCGACCAAGTCGACATCGTCAGCACCCATGCCACCGGCACCGCGTCGGGCGACGTCCAGGAGTCTCTGGCCCTGAAGCGCGTCTTCGGCAGTTCCTCCGCCTCGATGAACAACACGAAAAGCTTCATCGGTCACGCCATGGGTGCGGCAGGCGCGCTGGAATTGGCGGGCAATCTTCCCGCCTTCGAGGACGGCGTCTGCCATGCGACGATCAATCTCCAACGCGTCGACCCTCAATGCGATCTACCCCACCTGGTCGCCAACGAACCGCGCCAACTGCCCAAGGTCGATACGATTCTCAACAACTCCTTCGGCATGCTGGGAATCAACTCGGTGGTCATCGTAAGGAAAATCTAGCGCGCGGAAATGCGGCGTGGAAGTTCGCGCGGTCCACCGCATCCTCCCCGCACCAACCCTCCACCACGAGATGCAAGCAACGACGGAGCCCAGGGCATGACACCTGCCGACATCCAGGAAGCCGTACTCAACATCCTTGGCGACATCGCCCCCGATGAGGACCTCAGCGGTCTGAAAGCCGAAGTCCCCTTCCGCGATCAGCTCGACATGGACAGCATGGACTTCCTCGATATCGTCATGGAACTGCGGAAGCGCTATCGCGTGCAGATCCCCGAAGAGGACTACCCCGCCCTGGCCAGCATGCAGAGCACCGTCGAATACCTTGCACCGCGGATGAAGGACATCGCCAAGAAGTCAGCGCCGCCGCAAGCCACGGCCGGCATTGCCATGTACGACGTGATCATCATTGGGGCCGGCATGTCGGGACTGGCAGCAGGAGTCCGCCTGGCCCACTTCGATCGGCGCGTGTGCATCCTCGAGCGGCATACGACGATCGGCGGCCTCAATTCCTTCTACCGCCTCAACGGCCGCAACTACGACGTCGGCCTGCACGCGCTGACCAACTTCGTGCCCAAGGGCAGCCGCCAGGGCCCCCTGAGCCGGTTGCTCCGCCAATTGCGCTTGAGCTGGGAAGAACTCGCGTTGATTCCCCAACGCAGTTCGTCGATCGCCTTTCCCGACGTCCGCCTGCGATTCAGCAACAACTTCGAGCTGTTCCGCTCCGAGGTTCACCGCCATTTCCCCGACCAGCGCGACAACTTCGCCCGGCTGCTCGAGGAAATCACCGATTACGACCAGCTCGGCCAGGAAGGCACGCGGGTCTCCGCCCGCGGCGCGTGGGCGAGATCATCACCGATCCGCTCTTGGCCGAGATGCTCTTCTGTCCCGATCCTCTACTACGGCGGCTCGCGCGAACGCGATCTCGACTTCGGCCAGTTCTCCATCCTCTTCCGTTCCATCTTCCTCGAAGGGCTGGGACGCCCCGCGCCCGGCGTCCGCCTGCTGCTCAAAAAGCTCGTACGCAAATTCAAGCAGCTCGGCGGCGAACTGCGGCTTCGCGCGGGCGTGAACCGCATCTGCGTCGAAGGGGGCCAAGCGCGGCAAGATCGTGCTGGACGATGACCGCGAATTGTCCGCGCGCGACGTCCTCTCGTCGGCCGGCTGGTTCGAAACCATGCGGCATGTGCGACGACGGCGACGCCCAGCCGTCCCCCGAGCCCGGCCGGCTCTCGTTCCTCGAGGCGATCTCGGTGCTCAATGTTCAGCCCCGCGCCGTGGGCTTTGACGACACGGTCGTCTTCTTCAACGATTCGCCCCAGTTTCACTACGCGCGCCCCGACGACCTCGGCGACGTGCGCAGCGGCCTCATCTGCTCCCCCAACAATTTCTGCTACGATGACCCGCCCGACGATGCCCTCATTCGCATCACCGCGCTGGCCAACTACGACCGCTGGCGCGACTTGGATCCGGATGCCTACCGCCTGGCGAAATTGCGCTGGTACGATAAAATGGTGGCCTCCGCCGTCCGCTTCGTTCCCGATTTCCGCAGCGCCGTGGTCGATACCGACGTCTTCACTCCAATCACGATCCAGCGTTTCACCAGCCACGAAAACGGCGCGGTCTACGGTGCCTCGGAGAAAAGCTACGATGGCCGCACGCGCGTCGACAACCTCTTCCTCTGCGGCACCGACCAGGGATACATCGGCATCGTCGGCTCGATTCTCAGCGGCATCTCGATCGCCAACCGCTACCTGCTGAAAGGATAACGCCCGTGCGGCCGCCTGCGCCGCGCCCGTCGCCCCACCTCCCGCCGCCGGTCCTTTTCTCCTCGACAACTTCCCCGCTCACGGCTGCCCTATGCCCCGCGACTTCCTCCACGATGCACGCGATCAGTACGACGTGGTCGTCCTCGGCTCCGGGTTGGGCGGCCTTACCGCCGCCAACACCCTGGCGCGCGCGGGCCACTCCGTGCTCCTGCTCGAAAAACACTACCGCCTCGGCGGCCTGGCCACCTGGTTCCGCCGCCCCGGCGGGCATATCTTCGATGTCTCGCTCCATGGATTCCCCGTCGGCATGGTGAAAAGCTGCCGCCGCTACTGGACGCGCGAGATCGCCGATTCCATCGTGCAGCTCAAGAGCATTCGTTTCGACAACCCGATGTTCTCGCTGGCGACCACCTTCGACCGCGACGACTTCACCCGGCTGTTGATCGACCGCTTCGCCGTTCCCGCTCCGAGCGTCGAGGCCTTCTTCGACGCCGCGAGAAGCATGAACTTCTACGACGACCAGTCGATTACCACGCAACAGCTCTTCGATCGCTTCTTCCCCGGCCGCGAAGACGTGATCCGGCTGCTCATGGAGCCGATCACCTACGCCAACGGCTCGACGCTCGAAGACCCGGCGATCACCTACGGCATCGTCTTCTCGAACTTCATGTCCAAGGGCGTCTACACGTTCGAGGGAGGCACCGACCGCTTGATCGGCCTGATGGAGGCCGAACTTCGCCGCAACGGGGTCGACGTCCGGATCCGCGCCGGCGTCGAAAAAGTCCACGTTGCCGGCGGCCGCGTCACCGCGGTCACGGTCGGCGGTCGCACGATTCGCACGCGCGCCGTCATCTCCAACGCAAACCTCAAGGGCACCGTGTTCCAGCTCGTCGGCGAAGAGGCGTTTGCCAAGAACTTCGTCGAACAAGCGCGCTCGGTGCGCCTCAACAACTCCAGCACGCAGGTCTACATCGCGCTGCGGCCCGGCGAGCGCTTCGACGAAAACGTCTGCGGTGATCTCCTCTTCAGTTCCACCGCCCCGGCGTTCCGCACTGAGTTGCTCCTCAGCCGCGACGTCACCAGCCGCACCTATTCCTTCTACTATCCGAAGACGCGCCCGGCGCGCAACCGCTACCTCGTCGTCTCGAGCACCAACGCCCGCTATGAAGACTGGGCCTCGCTCCAGCCCGAGCAGTACCGCCAGGCGCAAGCAGGACCTGATCCGAGACGACGCTCGACGCCCTGGCCGCCTACGTCCCCGACGTCCGCCAGAAAATCGACTGGGTCGACTGCGCAACGCCGCTCACCTTCGAACGATATACCTCCCACTGGCAAGGATCCAGCTTCGGCACGAAGTTCGAGGGACTCGCCGTCAGTCGGGCCCTGCCGGAGCAGATCGCCGGACTGTATCATGCCGGAAGCGTGGGGATCATCATGTCGGGTTGGCTCGGCGCCGTCAACTACGGGGTGATCGTGGCCAACGACGTCGACGCATTCCTCCTCAACAACGGCTCGCAGACCGCCACGCCCGCCTCGCAGGCCGACTGACCGACCCCGCCCACGCACTTCACTCTCGCGCATTGCGGAGACCTCGATGGACCGTCAAGCAATCTACGACGCCATCCCCCACCGCGAGCCGTTCCTGCTCGTCGACGAAATCCTTGAGCAGAACGACGTGCGCATCGTCTGCGCGAAGACCTTCACCGGCGCGGAGCAATTCTTCGCCGGCCACTACCCCGGCCGACCGCTCGTGCCGGGCGTGCTCCTCTGCGAGGCCGCCATGCAGGCCGGCGCAATCCTTTTAGCACGGCATTTAAAGCAAGCCGAAGGGCGTCTGCCCGTCGCCACGCGCATGAACGACGTCCGCTTCAAACGCATGGTCCTTCCCGGACAGACCATCCGCATGGAAGTGGACCTCGTCGAACGCCTGGCCGACGCCTTCTTCCTTGCCGCCAAGGTCACGGTCGAAGGCAAGCTCGCGGTCCGTTTCGACTTCGCCTGCACCGCGGCCAGCGTTGCGCCTTAGCAGCTTCCCCCTCTACCGCCTGCGGCCCGCCTGGCATCGACTCTCTTGAGTCCTGCGCTGCTCGCAGAAGAAGCGCGAGCGACGCACAGCCCGGTCTTCCGGCACGCAAAAGCCTCCAGCGGTTCCCCAATCAACCGCGGCATCAGAAAAATGCGGCCGCGTCAGGTGAGCTTGCCCGATCCTTCGATCGGCCATACCTCCACCACGCGACCGTCTTCGTGAACGTACATTTCCCGATAGAGGTTGCACGTCGTACACGCGTGACTGGGAATCAACTGCACCGGCTCGCCCAATCTCCAGCAGGAGCGCGGCGCACCACCGTATGCTCCTCCGAGAGCACCGCCGGCACATCGGCCTGGGGACAATCCTTCACGCGCGGCGGGCCGAACTCGCATCCCATCCCCTTGGCTCCCACGTCCAGCACCGCCACGCCCGGCCGGCGGCTGATCACGCGCGCCAGAACGGAGAGCGCCACGTCGAACTCCGGAGAAAGCTCGGCGTAGCGCCAGTCCATGGTCGGGTAGGTGCCGGCCTGGATCTCGCCCACCCCCTCGATCTGCGTGGCAATCTGGTAGGTCGACGACGACCCGCCGCTGATTACGTGGATTGGAATGCCGTCGCTCTCGATCAATTCGCGCGTTCGCACCGCTTCGTGGAACGCCAAACGCGTCAACTCCGCGCGGCGCTGGAAATCCGTCGTATACACCGCATGCCCCTCGTAGGCTTGGAGTCCGTCCAAGCGCAGCCCCGGCATCCGGTCGATCTGCCGCGCCAAATGCAACGCGGGCTCGCCCGGCGCCAGACCGCATCGCCCCATTCCCACGTCGATCTCGATCAGCACACCCACGGTCGCGCGCGCGGTCGATGCCGCCTCGGCAATCTCCGTGGCCTGTGCCAGGTCGTCGATCGCCACGCGCATCTGCGCCCGCCGCGCAAGTTCTACCAATCGGTCGATCTTCCCCCGGCCCACCACCTGGTTGGCGATCAAGACGTTGTCGAAGCCGTGGCCCACCAGGACTTCCGCCTCTCCAAGCTTCGCGCAGGTGATCCCTACCGCCGACCCGGCTTCGAGCTGACGCGCCGCCAGCGCCGGGCACTTGTGATTCTTGAAATGGGGACGAAGCCGAGCCACGCGCGTGCGAAAGAAGTCCGCCATGCGAAGAATGTTCTGGTCCAACTTCGGACCATCCAGCAACAGCGCAGGACTCTCCAGATCCTCAATTCGAGTTCCGAGGAGCTTTCGCGAGGCGCGAGGAGCTTGCGTCGACTTCATCCAGAATTCCCTCTGCGAACGGGCCCGCACCGCATACTTCCCACCGCCGTTATAGCCCGCTTGCGGCGGTGAAACAACTCCCCCGCGATGGGCACATGCCGCGTCCTCAGACTCCCTCGATAGCACGAAGACGACCTCAATCCCCGCCGCGTCTTGTGGGCGGTCGCACCGGCCTCAGCCGTACTGCCGCACCAGGAGCAGGATCGTGAGCGAGAAACCGATGGCGATGATCAAGCGCCGCACGTTCTTTTGACCGATCCGTCGCGCGGTCCCGGCGCCGACATAGCCGCCTAAAATGGCTCCCCCGGCCAAGAGCCCCGCCAAGCGCCAGTCGACAAGTCCCTTGGCGATAAACATCGCCGCGGCAACCGCGTTGATCGCCATCCCGTTGATGTTCTTCAGCCCGTTCATGCGGTGGATATTGGTGAATCCCAGGAACCCCAAGGCGGCGAGCATGAGAATCCCGATTCCCGCGCCGAAGTAGCCGCCGTAAACCGCGACCAGGAATTGAAACACGAGCACTACGACCCACCGCCACAGCGGCCACTGTCCTTCGTCGGCCGTTTCTGCCACATGCTTTCCGCGGTGAGCGCGTACTTGTTCGGCGCGGTGCCGCAGCCAACGCGTGATCGGTTCCTGGGCAAGGAACAGGAGGGTCGCCGCAAGGATCAACCACGGCACCGAGCGCCGCAAAGGTCTCGTTGCGCGTCTCCAACAGCAGGTATCCGCCCACAAACCCGCCCAAGAAGCTCGGCACCGCCAGCAGGACAATTGCCCGGTGGCTGCGTCCCAACTCACTTCGGTATCCCCACAGACTGCTCAATTGACCCGGCCACAGCGCCACCGTGCTCGTCGCATTGGCAATGCGCGCGGTCAGGCCGACCCCCAGCAGCGATGGAAACGTCAAGAGCGTCCCACCGCCCGCCACCGAGTTGATCGCACCGGCCAGGAAAGCCGCGAGGACTAAGAGCGGATAGTGATACCACAGGATCTCGATCGACATGGTCTACGGCAAAGCTGCGGCGAGGGATGAAACTGCCCAGGATATCGAGCGATGCTCCGGCGATCCAGGGGCGCTGCCGCGGAATGCCGCGATCAGACCAACCCCTCCAGGCTCGTCAGCCCTACCGGCTCGCGCGTGGCAAATGGCTCGCCATAGCGCGATCCAATCGCCCACCCCCACACTGCCGCCTGGTCCCGCAACCGATCCAGAAACGTCGGCGGCTCCTCCGGACGCCCCTGGATCAATTGACTGCAGTAGCACCGCAGCGACGCCAGCTTGCGGTCCCAATAATCCGAAATGTCCACAATGAAGGCCGGCTGCGGAATCAGCCGCAAGTGTACGCAATAGTAATAGTAGATCCGCTCCGGATACCACGGCTCGCCGGGAGATCCGTCTTGGTGAGCTTCGACCAGAACCGCGCGGCCTCGATGAGCTGAGTCGCGGCGACATGATCGGGGTGGGCGTCGACCCAATAGGGCGCGAAGATCCACCGCGGCCGCACCCGTCGCAAAACCCCCGCCAGCTTCGCCCGCGCCTCCAACGTCGGCTCCAGGCTGCGGTTCGGCAAACCCAGGTTCTCCCGCCAATCGAGCCCCAGAACGTGCGTCGCCTCGGCCGTCTCCGCCGCGCGAATCTCCGGGCTGCCGAAGGGCGTCGGCTCGCCGTTGGTCAGGTCGAGCACGCCCACGCGCCGCCCTTCCGCCCCCAGCTTCATGATCGTGCCGGCCATTCCCAATTCCGCATCGTCGGGATGCGGAGCAATCACCAGGACATCAAGCATGAAATACTCCTGTCCGATAGAAGCCATTCCACCCTGCGGCCGGGAACAATCCCACCTTTTCTGCTTGAACTGGCCTGGACAGCCCTTGCCGGTTCTGCGACACTCCCGCCCCTCGACTGCCCTCTCGTGAGTGGGTTCCACCATGTTCGGTTCTCTAGCCAGGGTAATCAAGAGCTTGCGGATCCAGCGGTACTGTTGGCTGGTCGCGATGATCGCCTGCCTGGTCCTGCCGGGCTGTGCGAAAGTCAACTTGCGTGGCGAATCGTTCAAAGAGGACGAACTGTCGGGCACCGTCCGGCAACTCCGCCCGCGCGACCAGAACGCCGAGCCTTGGGGGGTAAGCAACAAAGCCCTCCAAATCGAGCGCAACCTCGGCTACTGACATTGCCTGGCCGCCGTTGGGCGGCTGATCTGCACGCGATTCGACGGCGCCGGGGCCGGCCCCCGACCGCCTCCTTTCTCATTGCGCTGGGGCATATGGCATGCCGATCTTGCCGTCTTTCCGCAGACGGCATAGTCTTCGTATACAAGCTCCGCGCCCCCGGATCCCCAGCCACCCATACCATTCCTCCGCGATCGTCTTCCGAGCCGCCCGGAATTGGCCCGTTCTAGTCAGATTTCGCCCCCCTTGCACCCCTAACTCCAGGTCCGGCATGCCCAGTTCCGATGAGCAGATCTTCCAACGCGTCTCTGACCATGGCCGACGGATCTCGCTTCTGGGCACGATCGAGGAACTCCTCGGTTGGGATGAGCGGACCATGATGCCCCCGGCCGGGGCCGAACACCGCGCGGAGCAGGTCACCTTGCTTGCGGGTCTCGTGCATGAGCGGCGAACCGACGCTCAATTCGGCTCCTGGCTCGACCAGTTGGCCGAAAGCCCCTTGGCGGCCGATCCCCACAGCGACGCCGGATGCACGATCCGGCAGTTGCGCCGTCAATATCACAAGAAAACGAAGCTGCCTAAACCGCTCGTCGAAGAGCTGGCGCGAACCGCCGTGCTCGGCCAGCAAGCTTGGGTCGAAGCGCGGAAGCAAAACGACTTCGCGTCCTTCCGCCCTTGGCTGGAAAAAATGGTTGCGCTCAAGCGACAGGAAGCCGAGGCCCTCGGCTACGCCGAGCACCCCTACGACGCACTCTTGGACGATTATGAGCCCGACGAGCGAACGGCCAACGTGGCGCGCGTGCTCGGCGAGTTCCGCGATGCGCTCGTGGTGCTCGTGGACAAGATCCGCTCCGCCTCTCGCCGGCCAAACGGGGAGCTTCTCCAACGAAACTACCCCGTCCAGCAGCAAGAGGCTTTCGGTCGTCAGGCCGCCGCGCGCATCGGCTTCGATTTCCAGCGCGGCCGGCTCGACGTCACCACCCACCCCTTCTGCGCCGGACTCGGCCCCAACGACTGCCGCATCACCACGCGTTACAATCCCCGCTTTTTCAACGAGGCCTTTTTCGGCATCCTCCACGAGGCCGGCCACGGCATCTACGACCAGGGCCTGCGCACCGACTGGTACGGGCTGCCGCCGGGCGAAGCCGTTTCGCTGGGCATCCACGAATCGCAATCCCGCTTCTGGGAGAATTTCGTCGGCCGCAGCGAACCGTTCTGGCGCCATTTCTATCCCGAGACGCAGCGCCAGTTCCCCGAGGCCCTCGGCGACGTCGCCCTCCCCGATTTCTACTTCGCCGTCAACGACGTCCGACCCTCGCTGATCCGCGTCGAGGCGGACGAGGCGACCTACAATCTCCATATCCTCGTCCGCTTTGAACTCGAACAGGACCTGCTCACCGGCGACCTGCCGGTGGCCGATTTGCCCGGCGCCTGGAAGGAGAAGTACCATGATTATCTCGCCATCGAGCCCCCCAGCGACGCCCTCGGCGTGCTTCAAGACATCCATTGGAGCGCCGGTTTGATCGGCTACTTCCCCACCTATGCCCTCGGCAACCTCTATGCCGCCCAATGGTTCGCCCAGGCCAACGCCGACTTGGGCGGCCTCGCTGCGCCGTTGCCGCGGGGAATTCCAGCCGCTCCGCGAGTGGCTCCGCGACAACATCCACCGTCGGGGACAGCGATATTCCGCGGCCGAACTGGTCCAGCAAGTCACCGGTCGCCCCCTGTCGCACGTGCCGCTCATCGAGCACCTCCGTAACAAGCTCGAACCGCTGTACGGGCTGGGGTGAGTTGCCTACACTATTCAGTCTCGCGCAGAAATCAGTTTGCGAGTGCGATTGAGTCCTGCACTGCTCGTCAGACCAGGGTAAGCCCCGCGGAAGCCCGGATTCCCGGAACAGAAACCCTGGAAACGTTCTACCATCAACAACGGCACCCATAAACGCGTCGCACGGACCGAGGAACTGTCATGCCGAGTGTTGCATCCTGCCCGAACTGCGGGCAGAAGGTCACCGTCCCCGAAGGATTGGCTTCCGACGCCGCAGTGCGTTGCCCCCTATGCCACGCCGAGTTCCCTCTGGATCAGGTCCAGCCCGACGCCGCCGAAATGCCGCCCGCGCTGGTTCCGGTCGAAACCGCCTCCCCAGAGGGCGACGACGGCCTTTCGCTCGCGGTCGACGACACGCTTGACGACACGCTTGACGACGCGATCGACTTGCCTGCTGCGCCGACCGAGCCGCCAGCCGCTGCGACCGAAGTAGCCGACGCAAGCGAAGGGTATGCCCTGGAGGGCGAGCACCCCGACCGCCATGGCGCCGCGCATGCCGAAGGTGCTGAAGAGTACGACTTCGGCTACCATCCGCCGGAAGGCGGAGCCGGCGCCGCGTCAGTCTGGCGCAGGAGCGTCGAAGAGCCTTCACTCGTTGGCCAACTCGCCAAGTTCGTGGGCATCATGGTGTGCGGCCTGTTGGGAATCGCCGTCGCCTACTTCGTGCTCAGTCTGATCAGTCCCCGGCACTTCGACTACCTTCACATCTGGGGCCAACCCGCTCCCAAGGCCGAGAAAGCACCCTCCGGCCGGCTGGTCGCACCTGCGGCGGAGAAACGGCCGGATGACACGAAGGCCGATTGGTCCGGCCTTCATTGAGCCACGCAGAATCATTGAGCCGCGGAGAAATAGAGGAATAGTGCAACGAGGCCCACCACCGGGCAGGAGCCGCGCCGCCCGACACGTGCGGTCCTCTTGATCCGCCCCGCTTGAGGAGAATCTTCATGTCGGACGAACCGAACCCCGCCGCTCCGTCTCCGGACCCAGGTTACGCGCGCGTCCGCGACTTCCTCCTGTTCGGCCTTTCGCTGCCCGAACGTACTCTTCGCTCGGCCACCGGACTGGTCGGTGGAACCCTGCGCGAATCGGCTTCGCTCCTGGTCCCCCAAGCCTTTCACAACTCCAAAACCTATTCGGTTCTGGTCGGCCAGATGCTCGACTTCCTCGCCGAGGACGTGGGCGGCGTCCAGGGGGCCCAGAAATCTTCCCAATCGCAGCCCAAGGTCGAGAACTTCGTAGCCCGCAAGGCCGTCGGCAATTTTGTCGACCTGGCCAGTTTCGCCACACTGCACCTTTCTCCGCTGATGCTCCTGGCCGTGGTAAGCGACGTGGCCTACGGCTCGCAAGCCTATCTCCACGAACTGGCCGGTGAATTGCGCAAACAAGGCGTGGTCGATGAGAACACCACGATCGACCACGTCGACGACCTGCTCAATGCCGTCGCCGGCGCTGCGCACAGCACGGCCGGCGTCTTCGACACGCCCCCACTCTCGCTCGACGGACTGAAGCAGACGATCGACCAGACGCGCGCCGCGGTGGGAAAGATCGACCCCGCCAAGATCCTCCCCCAAGCCGAGATTCAGCGGCTCTGGGACGATATCCACTCGATTGCGGCGCCGAAGGCGTCGCGCCCTGGCCATCTCCGGCGCCATGACCCTCTACAGCCTCGACAAGATCGCCCAGATCGGACGCGGAACCCTCTCCAGCGTGCGCGCAGCCGGAACGCTCTTCGACCGCCACGTCATCCAACACTATCTCGAAGCCCTCGGCGAGATCCGCCAGCGCGGCCTCTACGCCACGCTTCGCCAGTCCAGCCAGCCCTACATCGAGGCCGTCTGGCGCAATTTCTCCTCTGAGAAAACGACGATTACCGAAGACCTCCTCTCCGGCAAACTGGTCGGCCAGACCTGGCGGGCCGCGCGCCGCTGGCTCACCGGCCAAGGCTGATTGGCCCGTCGGCTTCCCCCAAGTGTCCTGGGCTTCTCGCGTCCTTTGCCCTCCCGCAGGCGGGTTTGTCTCGCGCCGATTGCCCTCCCGACAACTCGTCCCCGCCGCAATCGGGCCCGATTAGAATAGACGCTTGGGAAATCCGCGACTCCGCGACGTCTTCTCTCAGGGCGTGTGGTGCGAGACACATCGGATGGCCGTCGTCGACCCGAAAACCCTTGGGCGGATCCTCGACCAGCATGGCGCGGCGCTGGTGCTCTATGCTCAGCAGTGGTGCGCCATGCCGGAAGACGTCGTCCAGGAAGCCTTGTTGACCTTGGTGCGGCAGCCGGAGCTTCCGGAAAACCTGGTCGGCTGGCTGTATCGGGTAGTGAGAAACGAGGCGATCAGTGCGTCGCGTTCCGCCGGACGACGCACGCGCCGCGAGGCCGCGGTCGCCCACCGCGACGAACCCTGGTTTCACCCCTCGGCGGCCGACCGACTCGACGCCGCCGAGGCCACGCTCGCCCTTGAGCAACTCCCCATGCCCGAGCGCGAAACCATCGTCGCCCGGCTGTGGGGCGGGCTTTCGTTTGAAGAAATCGCCGGGCTTACCGGCTCCTCGACCAGCAGCGTGCATCGCTGCTATCAGCGAGGGCTGGCCTCCCTGCGGGAAAGGCTGAACGACCCATGTCCGAACAATCCAGCGCGCCTGAGGAAATGAAGGCATTCGAAGCGGCGCTGGCCGCCCTAGCGCCGCGCCGCGACCGGCTCGACCGCGACCGGTTGATGTTTCTGGCCGGACAAGCCTCGGTGCTGTCCGCGGCACCTGTGTGCGCCGGCCGCGGGGCACTCGGCCGGCTTCCCTGGATGTGGCCAGCAGCTTTTTCGACCATGACCGCCTTGGCGGCGACGCTTATGGTTGCGCCTCTGGGTGCGTCCCGCCCCTGAGATCGTGCGAATGCCCGTACAGGCCGAGGCGAAAGGCGATCTCCGACCGGAGCCGAACCTGGCCGAGTTGCCTCGCTTCGCCGATAGCGCCCGTGGCGAGTCGCGTCAGTTGGCGATGGCCCCCCTGCGCGGCTCCGCAGTTCCGACGTCAGCCAACGCATGGCCGTGGCAGACTCGGCGGGGTTGCTCGATCAGGTGTTTGTGTCGACCTCGGAACGGCACATGTCGATGATACCCGATTCCGGAGACGAGGCAGGTGCCAAAGCAGCACCTTCGCTTCAGCGATTGCGCGATGATTTTCTCGAGGAATCCGACGGCGATCGCCCTGCTCGTCCCTCCGTTCTCAAGCTATTCAACCACCTAGGAGTGTAGCCATGCAGTCACGTCACTTGATTCTGCTGGCGATGTGCCTGGCCACGATGCCGCGGGCGAGCGCAGCGCAGGTCACGAAGCTCGTGGGCCCGGCGGAGCCCGCGGCCAAAGCGCCGGCGGTCGTCCAACTCGTCCTCTATCCGGCTCCGGAGCCGAAGCCGGCACTGAAATACCACCTGCTTCCGCCGCTGTTGGACCGCAAGCCCGGCAATGCCGCCGTGCTCTACAACAAGGCGGTTGCCGAGCGCTACCAATTCTATGCCGATGGCAAGGCCTGGGAGCAGATCGTGAAATGGATGGAAATGCCTCTTGCCGAACTCCCCAAGGGCAAGGATCGCGAGGAGCTTGCCCGGACCGTCATTAACGGTCCGGAACTCAATTTCGTCCACGAGGGGGCACGCTGCGAAAGCTGCGATTGGCAACTTCCCTTCCGCGACGGAAACTACATCGCCATGCTCTTGCCCGATTTGCAGCAAAGTCGGGGATATACTCGATTTCTCTCGCGCGCATTCGTTTTCAATTGGCCGACGGTCGTTTCGATGACGCCATCTACAACTTCCAGACCGGCTACGCGCTGGTGCGCCACACGTCTCACGGCCAAACCCTGGTCCACGGGTTGGTGGCCATCGCCATGAGCGGCATGATGTCCAGCCAACTGTTCACGATGATCCAGCAGCCCGGCGCTCCGAACCTTTACTGGGCCCTGGCCGAATTGCCCGATCCGATCATCAGTATCGCAGCGGGGATGGAGGCCGAAAACGCGTCTCTGTTCCTCTCCATTCCAGAACTCAAGAACGTGGAGAGCAAGGAGTATTCCGCCGACTATTGGGGCCGCGTGCTGGTCAACCTTCTGAGCGCCGGAAGCGCATTGGGAATGGGCAACCAGAATTCGGAATTCAACAAGCTCACCGCCGCGGGACTGGCAGTCTGGGGATATCCGCTTGCCCGGCAATCCCTGATCGACTCGGGGCGAAACCCGGCCGAAATCGACGCAATGAGTATCCCGCAAGTACTGCTACTCTACTCGGTCCGCACATACGAAGAGTTGCGCGACGAGGAATTCAAGTGGTGGAACCTCCCTTATCCCGAAGCACGCCAACACGCGGATCGTCGCGACTTGGGGGACCGTGCGCGAAGTCGCGAGGTGCTTCCCTTGGCTCAAGTGCTGCTGCCGGCGGTGGCCTCGGTGCACCGAGCCCAGGTACGAGCCCAGCGCGAAATCGCGTTTCTCCAGTTGCTCGAAGCCCTGCGCATGTACGGCGCCAACCACGAAGGCCGCCTGCCCGATAAGCTTGCCGATCTCTCCGAGGCCCCCGCACCCAACGACCCCGTGACCGGCAAACCGTTCGACTATCGCCGCCAGGGCGATGCCGCCGTGATCGCCCTGCAAGGTTATCTTGTGGGGTATCCCAAGCAGGCAAGCGATCCCGAGCCGGACCTGCGTTTCGAGATCCGTCTGGCCAAGAAAGGAAACTGACCATGCAGCGCTGCACGTTCCCTACCGCCGCTCTTCTGTTCCTCATTAGCCTGGGAGGGTGGCTTTCCCCCGCCTCTGCCGCGGCCGTCACCGAGGGGAAACCCGAAGCCGCCGCTCGCGCCAGCGCGATCGCACCCTTCCTCGACGAAACAGTCTTCCTTGTCGGACGGGCCGATCTGTCGCGGCTCCCCGTCGGCCCGATCGCTCAGAAAATTGCCCGGTTCCTCCCTCAACTCAACCCGGACCCTGAAGCCAAAGCGGAAATACTCCAGGCAGCGCCCGAGACCGAGAAGGTGCGGCTCGCCTTCTTGGGCACGGGTGCCAAGGAAGTGTACGTAGTGGGCTATATCGCCGGGACGTTTGTGCGCTACCCTCCCTTCGCGATCGTCATCCCAGTGGGGGAGAAAGTCGACGAGCAGGCACTCTGCGCCCTCTTCGATCGCCTTAAGCCCGGCAAGGGCATCGTTCTCGGCCTGCGCCCACCGATGCCTGGTGATTGGCGACCCCGCCGTCGTCGAGCGGTTTGTCAAGCTTAGAGCGGTCGCGCGGCCGGAACTCAGCCAAGCCATGGCCGCCGCAAGCGACACGGCCCTCCAGGTCCTCGTGTTGCCTCCGCCCCATACCGCGCGGCGCTGGAGCAAATGATGCCCGAATTGCCTCCGCAGGCTGGAGGAGGGCCGATCACAGTCGTCATGCGCGGCGTGCTCTGGGCGGCGGCAAGCCTCGACGTGACCCCCGAGATTCTCGCTCCGGCTGGTCATCCAATTGCGCGACGCCGCAGCAGCCGTTGCCCTGCGCGACAAGTGGACCGAAATCGTCAAGCTGGCAGGGAAGCAAGAGAAAGTCCGCGCACAGGTCAAGGATTTCGACCGCGTTGCCGCGGCGCTCGCTCCACGCGTCGAGCGGGACCGCGTGGTCTTCTCCCTCGAACCGACGCAGATCCAAGGCCTCCTCGGGATGGTCTCGCCGGCACTGGAGCACGCCCGGACCGCTACCCGCGGCTCACAGTCGACCAATAATCTCAAGATGCTCGCCCTGGCGATGCACAACTACCACGACGTCTACAAGCGATTCCCGCCCCATGCCGTGTATTCGGCCGACGGTAAGCCGCTCTTGAGCTGGCGAGTGCTCCTGCTCCCATTCGTCGAGCAGAATTCGCTCCATAAGAAATTCCGCATGAACGAACCCTGGGACAGCGAGCACAACAAGGCCCTGATCGCGCAGATGCCGCCCGTTTACCGCTCCCCGGCCTCTAAGCTCCGCCAACCCGGCAAGACCAGTTACCTGCTGCCCATCGGACCGGGTACTGCATTTGGCAAGCGCGAAGGCCCGCGGATCGCCGACATCACCGACGGCGCGAGCAACACGATTCTCATCGCCGAGGCCGCCGACGAGCAAGCCGTGATCTGGACGAAGCCCGATGACCTTCCCTACGATCCCAAGGACCCCGGCAAGGGACTCTGGGGAATGTATGGCGAAGAAGGCACGAACGCTGTGTTGTGCGATGGTTCGGTCCGCTTCCTCGCCCGGAAGATCGATCCCGAGACCTTACGGCGATTGATCGAGTGGCCGACGGCAAGCCGCTCGGCAATTTCTGATCGCCCCCGCCGTAACCTATCGCGGCCGCCCAGGCCGCGTATGCCGGCATCCCCCGCGAGCCCGGAAGACCCTTTCCGGGCTCGCTTCGCGCGCCCTCCGCCCCGCCGGTTCTTGCCGTCGCGTACTGCCCGCGACGTCGACGCCTACCGGTTCCGCCCCCCGTCCGGTATACTATCGCCTCGAGGGGCAATTCATCCAACCGCTCGCGGAGATGACCAGACAGCCATGCGCGGTGCTGTGGTGACCGGAGGATCGCGAGGAATCGGCCGGGCGATCGCGCTCGAGCTCAGTCGCCTCGGATATGGAGTAATCGTCAACTACACTCGGCAGGCCGACGCCGCCCACGACGTCGCCGACCAGATCCGCTCGGCGGGTGGCATGGCCGAGCCGGTGCAAGCCGACGTCGGTTCGGCCGCCGATCGCCAACGACTCCTCGCCGAGGCCCTCCGCCTCTTCGGCCGCCTCGACTTGCTCGTGAACAACGCCGGCATCACCTCCCAGGGCCGCAAGGACCTGCTGGAGGCCACCGAAGAAAGCTGGGACAAGGTCTTCAACACCAATCTCAAAGGTCCCTTCTTTCTCACCCAACTCGCGGCCAACGAAATGGTCCGCCAGATCCGCGCGACACGATCCCCAACGCCAAGATCATCAACATCTCCTCGATCTCGGCTTTCGCCGTCTCCAGCAACCGCGGCGACTACTGCATGACCAAAGCGGCGATCGGCATGATGACCCGGCTCTTCGCCCAACGGCTCGCCAGCGAGGGCATCGGCGTGTTTGAAGTTTGCCCGGGTGTCATTGATAGCGACATGACCGCCCCGGTGAAGGAGAAGTACGACAAGCTGATTGCCGAAGGAATCTGGCCCATCCGACGCTGGGGACAGCCCGAGGATGTCGCCCGTGCCGTGGCCGCCATCGTGCTCGACTACTTCCCCTTTACCACCGGTCAGCGCTTCGACGTCGATGGAGGCTTCCACATCCGCAGCTTGTGAGGCCTCATGCCGCTTCACGCGGGCCCAATGGGCCGGTCGAGAGGAGCGTGTCCGGAGAACCGTCCACCACGCCGAAGCAAGAAGCGTGTACCGAGCGCGAAAGGATCCACGCCGTGACGCATAAGCTGCTACGCCCGTTCGGACTGTGGTCGAGCCCCCTCACTCCGCGCAGCCTGGCCGAAGACCGTCGCCTGGAATGCGGCCCGATTGGGATAGCGACGGCCAGACCCTGGTGTGGCTCGAAGGCCGTTCCGGCCACGGCATGCTCGTGGCCCAAGACGCCGCGGGCGACGCCCCGCGCGAGCTCGCGCCCGAATGGAACGTCCGCGCCGAGGTCGGCTATGGCGGCGGCGATTTCACCGTCTGCGGCGGCTTCGCCTACTTCGTGGTCCACAAGACCGGCCGCATCTGCCGCGTCGCACTGAGCGGCGGTTCCGCAAGCCCCGTCACGCCCGGATTCGGCAAGGCCGCTTCCCCCGTCGTTTCTCCCGACGGCCGCTGGCTCGCGTACGTCCATCACGACGAAGACGGAGCCGACCGCATCGCCATCGTCGACGTTGAAGGACGATACTGGCCCCAGATCCTCGCCGACGGTCACGATTTCTTCATGCAGCCCCGCTTCAGCCCGGACGGCAAGTGGCTTGCCTGGATCGCCTGGGATCATCCCCAGATGCCTTGGGACGGCACGACGCTCTCCATGGCTCCCCTGCTCGAGAGCGACGGTGCGATGCCTCGCCTCGGTCCGCCCCAAGTCATTGCCGGCGGCCCCGAAACATCCATCTTCCAGCCCGAGTTCAATCCCGACGGCCGCCAGATCCTGTTCGTCTCTGACGAGACCGGTTGGGGGCGCATCGCGGCCTGCGACCTCGCCACCGGCGCGATCATGTGGCTGACCGAGGATGGCGCCGAGTACGGATGCCCGCCTGGGCCCAAGCCATGCGCACCTATGCCGTCAGTGCCGACGGACGCCACCTGGCCGCCATCCGCAGCGTCCAGGCCGTCCACCAGATCGAACGCATCGAGTTGGCAACCGGTCGTGCGCGCCTGGTCCCCTGCCTCGCTCCCTACACCGAAATCTCGCAGATCGTCGCCTCGCCGACCGGTGACCGAATCGCCATGCTCGCCAGCGCAGCCGCGACTCCGCCGCGGATCGTCGTTCACGACTTCGCCCAAGGCCAGACGCGCATCGTCGCCCGCGCCAGCCATGAAGCAGTCCCCTCCGACGCCCTTTCCAACTGCGAGCCCATCTCCTGGCCAACCGCCGACGGCGAGACCGCGTACGGACTGTATTATCCTCCCGCCAGCGATCGTTTTACCGGTTCGGGTCGGCCTCCCTTGATCGTCATCGTCCACGGCGGGCCCACCTCCCAGGTCAAAGCCGGCTGGAGCCCTCAGGCCCAGTTCTTCGCCACCCGGGGCTACGCGGTCCTCTTGGTCAACTACCGCGGAAGCACCGGCTACGGCCGCTCTTATATGCTCCGCCTCCGCGGCAACTGGGGCGTCTGCGACGTCGAAGACTCCGTGAGCGGCGCCCAGTACCTCGCCGACTCGGGAACGGTCGACCCCGACCGCACGGTCATCATGGGCGGCAGCGCGGGCGGCTTCACGGTGCTCCAGACCATGATCGACCAGCCCGAAGTCTTCGCCGCCGGCATCTGCCTCTACGGCGTTGCCAACCAGTTCCACCTTGCCCAGGATACCCACAAGTTCGAGGCCCGTTACCTCGATTCGCTTCTCGGCCCGTTGCCGCAGTCCGCGCAGCGTCTATCGCGAGCGATCTCCCCTCTACCACGCCGACCGCATCCGTCGGCCGCTGGCGATCTTCCAAGGGGAGATCGACCACGTGGTTCCGCGCCAGCAGTCCGACGCGATCGTCGAGATCCTCAAACGCAACAACACTCCCCACCTCTACCACGTCTACGAAGGCGAGGGCCACGGCTGGCGGAAACGCGAGACGATCGAGCACTTCTACCGGACGGTCGAGAGCTTCCTGCAACAGTACGTCGTCTACGCGTAACGCAATGGCCTCCGGCGGCTCGCCGTGGTAGAGTATGCTCGCGTTCGTCCGTCGCCGTCGTCTCCGAGGAACCCGATGCAGACTCCGGCCAGCCGTTTCCGCCGTCCTCCGCTGCGGCCCGGCGGCGGCACCCTCTCGCGCTGCGCATTGGCCTCTCCACCCTCGGCGCCATCTCCCTGATCGCCATCGCCGGCTACCGCATCGCCGGCTGGAGTTGGCTCGACTCGGTTTACATGGTCGCCACCACCCTCACGACGGTCGGCTACCGCGAAATGGGCGAAATGACGCCCGCACTCAAGGGCTTTACGATCCTCGTAATCGTCTTCGGCGTCTCGACCACGCTCTACACCATGGGAGGCTTCGTGCAAATGGTACTCGAAGGCGAAGTGAACCGGGCCCTCGGCTTACGCCGCGTGACCAAGGAAATCGAACGGCTCAGCGGCCACACCATCCTTTGCGGTTTCGGCCGCATGGGCGAGGTCGTCGCCGCCGAACTCGCGCGCCGCCGCCAACCGTTCGTCGTCGTCGACCAGGATCAAGACCGCATCACCGAGGCGACCGCCCTGGGTTACCTCGCCATCGCCGCCGATTCCACGGAAGAAGAAACCTTGCTCCAACTCGGCGTGCAGAAGGCCAAGTCGCTGGTCATCACCCTCCCCGGCGACGCCGACAACGTCTTCATTACCCTCACGGCGCGCAACCTCAACGCCGATCTGAAGATCATTGTGCGCGGGGAACTCCGCACCACCGAGAAGAAGCTCATCCAGGCCGGAGCCGATCGCGTCGTACTGCCCGCCGCCACGGGCGCGCCTGCGCATGGCAGCCATGCTCACCCGCCCCTCCACCGTCGAATTGATCGAATTGGCGACCGGAGGAACGTTCGCCGAAATGGCCCTCGATGAACTCACGCTCTCCTCCCAAAGCCCCTTGATTGGCTCCACGATCGGCGATTCCCATCTCCGCAGCCGTCACGGGCTGCTGGTGGTCGCCATCCGCCGCGCAGGCGGTGAGCTACTCTTCAACCCCGCTGCGGGCACCTCTTTCCAGCGCGGCGATGCTGTGATCGCGATGGGCAAGACGGAGGATATCGAGCGATTTCGGGAAGAGTGCGGGGTTTAGGAAACCCTGCGAGACGATCCCAAGGCGACTCCTCTGGGGGCTCGATCCGCGCTGGCGCCGGGAATCGCTCTTCTTCCCCATTGGCAACCCCGGTACACTCCCGCATCGTTTCGTCCGTCCCCCGGGCCGCCAAGGAGTGGCTATGGCCTCGTGCAATGCTCCCCGACCGCGTCTGTCGGCCGCCATCGTCGCCTTCGACAACGAAGACCTGCTCGCCGAATCGATCCAAAGCGTGCGCCGCATCGCCGACGAGATCAAGGTGCTCGATGCCCGTGCTCCCGAGGCGCCCGAGATCGTGCTGGACGCGCCGGCCCAAGTCGTGCGCGCCGCGGGCTACGGCCAAGGCCTCGCCGCTGCGAAGAATCACTTGCTCAACTCCCTCACCGGCCAATGGGTTCTTTGGCTGGAGCCGGGTGAGCAACTCGATCCGGGCACCGCGGCAGACCTCCGGGCCTTCGTGGACCGTCAGACTGCCGAGGATCGCGTCTACTCGCTCAACGTCGAGATCCCGGCCGCGACCGCCGATGCCTCCAGCGAGCAGGCCGCGAGAATCCGGCTCGTCCCCAATCGGGCCGATCTGTGGTACCAGGGAGCGGCTCGCGAAAGCCTGGCCGCCTCGATGGAGGCCGCGCATGTGACGGCCGACATGGCCCCGGGACGCATCCTCGTGCACCCCGCCTGCCACGATCCAAGTCGCAAGAATCATCGCGCGCTGCGTGTGCTCGATTTCCTCGCTCTGGAGCCGCGCGACCGCGGCCCGCTTCCGCCCCAGGCGCTGCTGGCCGAGGGTGAGGCGGCCTCGGACCTGGCCGACTGGGACCGAGTCGCGCGCCGCATTCGCCCAAGCCGTGCAGATCGCCCCCCGAGGCGGCACCGACATGCTCGATGCCTACTATGGTCTCCTCGCCAGTTTCGAGGGCGATCTCGCCCATCAGACGGCGCTGGCCATCCAAGCCCTTGAGATTTACCCCCTCGACGCGCAACTGCTCTGCGCCATGGGCACCTACCTCCAGGCGCAAGGCCAGGTCGAGTTGGCTGCGCGCGCCTTCGGCCTTGCCGTCCAGTTCGGCCAGGTCGACCCCGCAACCTGGCATCTGCGCGAAATCGCCGCCGTGGCCACGGCCTGCCACGCCCTGACCCTCCAGCGTTTGGGCCGCGACGACGACGCGCGCCGCGTCCTCGAAGAGGCCATCCAGCGGTCGGAATCGCCTCGCCTCCACCGCCACCTCGTCGAACTGCACATCAAGCATGGCCGAAGCGAGGAGGCCATCCAAGCCTCCAAGGGGCTCGCACCGGACCCCTTCGCACGTAAGAACCTCCGCGACGTCATCCGCGGCGCTTGCCGAGCCGCCGCCCAGCAGTGGACCGCCGCCCTAGGGTATCTTCAAAGCGCTTATCTGGCGGGCTGCCGCGATCCCCTCTGTCTCCGCTGGCTCTCGATCACCCTGTTGTCGAACGGCCAGGCCGAGGCCGCCGCGCCGCTGCTCCATCAATGGCAAGAACTCGAACCGAACAACCTCGAGATCAAGACCTATCTCGAGGCCGTCCACCAGGCCGTTTCTCCGCTGGCGGCCCCGTCCGAATCCGACGATCTTCTGACACATCAGCGCTGGCTCCGCATCGATCCCGGCGTAACCGTGTTGGACACCCTGCCCTCCCCTGTCCCCAGCGATACCCCGACACGCGCCAGTCAGTAGAACGTTCGCCACGTGATTAGCTGCCTCCGCGTCCCTGCTCGCAGGGGCATCGTTTGCGCAGCGTCTTTGACGCACCACGCCGCGGGGGCCGCAGCGGCGTTACGCCGAGCCCTTCCTGGGAAGGGCACGATTCCCTGCGACCTTCCGGTCCTTCCGTCTTCTCGTGGCCGTTCGTCGCACAATCGCTATAACCTGGGTAATTGCACTCGCTTCCGCCACCGGGGGTTTTGACAACCGCCCCGGGCGACCTAGAGTTGAGCACCAGGCGCGGAACGACGGTACCGCCAAGTTGTCCGCCTCATCCAATTGGCTTTCTCACCCCCGTGTTCGGGCAGGGTCGCTATCCTCAGCGACCCTGCCCTTTTTTCTTTTCCGCCCTATACTACTTTTCAGTGCCCGGTCACGCCGCTCGCCGAGCCGGAGCGCGTCCGGCACCGGTTGACAAAGTGTTCCGACTCGACTAACAAACAGGATTCGGATCGCGCCGAAGCGCGGTTCGTGTCGTCCGGTAGCCGTAAGCCGGGACTGCCAGCCAGAGCGGCCTTTTCCCCTTTCCCACGCGCGATCCACTAGTGTTCCGAGGTCCTTGCATGTCGTTCGACGCCAGTATCGGTTTCCCCCCCGCCATCGACTGCTCCGGTCGATCTTTCCTCCTTGCGCGGTCGAACCTCCTGACGCCCCCGCTATTCGACCAGGCCGAAGAAGAGGACCTGGACGACTTCGACGATGACGATTTCGACGATGACTTCGACGACGATTTCGAGGAGGATTTCGACGACGATCTCGAAGAGGAATTCGAAAACCTCGATGAAGAGGCCGAAAGCGAAGACCTCGACGAGAATGGCTTGCCCTTCGACGACGAAGACGAGACTCCCCCGGAGGAGAACTCCGAAGACGAATAGGCTCCCGTCCCGCCGGCCGGAGCCCAGTTTCCGCCAAGCCTGCCGTGTCCCCACCCACCGCTCGTTGGAAGGAGCCCTCCAAAATGCTCGAACTCTCCGCGCAGATTTTGGAGGCGAGCGAGATTATCCGTCAGAAATGGAGTGGTGCGCGCTCGCGTGGGAATCATCCTCGGCACCGGCCTGGGTAGCGTTGCCGGACAGATCCGCGCCCAGGCCAAGCTCGCCTACGAGGAAATCCCCCACTTTCCCCGCTCCACCACCGTCGGCCACACCGGACAACTGGTGCTTGGGGACTTGGAGGGCATCACCGTCGCTGCGATGGAGGGCCGCTTCCACGCCTACGAAGGCTACTCATACCGCCAGATCACCTTTCCGGTGCGCGTGATGAAGGCCCTCGGCGCGGAATTGCTCATCGTCTCCAACGCCTGCGGTGGGATGAATCCCCAGTATTCCGCCGGCGACATCATGGTCATCGAGGACCACATCAATCTGATGGGCGGCAATCCGCTGATCGGGGTTAACGACGACGGGCTCGGCCCGCGGTTTCCCGACATGTCGGCCCCCTACGATCGGACGCTCATCGATCGGACGCTGGAAATCGCCCGCCGCGAGAACTTCGTGGCTCACAAAGGGGTATACGTGGGCGTTACCGGTCCCAACCTCGAAACCCGCGCCGAATACCGGTTTCTCCGCGCCATCGGCGCCGATGTCGTCGGCATGTCGACGGTTCCCGAAGTCCTCGTGGCCGTCCATGCCGGCATGCGCGTGTTGGGACTCTCGGTCGTCACCGACATGTGCATGGCCGATTGCCTCAAACCGGCGCGACATCGAAGACATTCTGGCCGTAGCCGCCGAGGCCGAGCCCAAGCTCCGCAAGATCGTGCTCGGAATCCTCGCCCGGGAAGCCGCCTCCGCGCGATAAAATCTCGCCGCCGTGCTTCCCCTGCCGTGCGATTCCTCGTAGGCATCCGGCCGCGCAGATCCTGCGTTCGCAAAGTGATGCTGGCGCGAGGCTCGTGCTCGTCCATCATGAGGCCCGTTTTCGGGCACTCTGCCTCGAAAGCGGCTCTTCGGCCCGACATTCATGTCGGGTACAACAACCCGCGCCCCGCCTCCTCTTCTTCACCGCTCATTCGCGACCGCGTAGCAGTCACGTCTGAAGCCGTGGGGGGCTACGACATACCCTGTGCCTCCTGACGCGACTGCGACCGCGTAGCGGTCACCTTCGAATGGCCGGGGGTGAAGCGAAGCGAAACCCCCGGACCCGAATTCACGTACCTTGGGTGTGCCACGTAGTGGCACCACGAGGTCGTACAATTCTGATCCCAGCGGTTCCGCACGCGTACCGCCGCCCCCTCGTCCCCGGAGCGGACGGGTTGAAAAACCTCCCCCGTCCGGTTCTACTAAGGCAAAGATACTTGCCCGTTTCCACTTCACCGATCGACCGATCACGATGTTCCGTCCCGTCGAGAGTTCCGTTTCCTTCCCCAAATTGGAAGAAGAGGTCCTGCGGTTCTGGAAGCAGGGCGAAATCTACGAAAAATCGCTCGCCGCCCGGAAGGACGCGCCCCCTTTCGTCTTCTTCGAGGGCCCGCCTACCGCCAATGGCCTTCCCCATCCGGGTCATTGCCTCACCCGGGCGATCAAGGACCTCTTTCCCCGCTACCGCACGATGCGCGGCTTTCGCTGCCAGCGCAAGGCCGGCTGGGACACGCACGGGTTGCCGGTCGAAGTCGAAGTCAGCAAGGAGCTCGGCATCCACGCCAAGGATGAAATCGAATCCTATGGCGTCGAGCCCTTCATCCACCGCTGCCTGGAAAGCGTGTTTCGCTACACGAAGCAGTGGGAGCAACTCACCGAGCGTCTCGGCTTCTGGATCCACCTCGACGAAGCCTATGTCACTTACCACCAGAGCTACGTCGAAAGCGTCTGGTGGGCGCTGAAGAACCTGTTCGACCGCGGGCTTGCTCTACCAGGGCCACAAGATCGTCTGGTGGTGGCCGCAGGGCGGCACGGCGCTGTCGTCGGGCGAGGTCGGCCAGGGATACCGCCAGGTGGCCGATCCCAGCGTCTACGTTCGCTTTCCGTTGGTCGACCAGCCGGATACCGACCTGCTGGTCTGGACCACCACCCCCTGGACCCTGCCGAGCAACCAGTTCGCCGCCGTCCAACCCGACTTGGACTATGCCCTGGTCCGCGGCGAGGGCGACTCGCGAAGCTGTCATCGCCGCCGCTCTGGTCGAGGCCATTGCCGCCAAGACGGGCAAGAGTTTCACGGTCGAGAAGACGCTCAAGGGCCGCGAGCTTGTCGGCCAACGCTATCTGCCGCCCTTCGACTACTACTACCGCCAGCAAGGCGAGAAGCAGGCGCCGCTCCGCAGCGGCGGACAGCGAGCACATCGCCTGGCGCGTCGTCGCTGCCAACTTCGTGACCATCGACACGGGCACCGGCATTGTGCACCAGGCCCCGGCCTTCGGCGAAGTCGACTACGACGTGCTGCTGGCCGAGCAGAAGCGCTTCGCCGACGGCCAGGGCCCGCCGCTCATCTGCGCCGTGGCCCCCGACGGCAAGTTCACCGCCGAGGCCCCCGACTATCAGGGCCGCTACGTCAAGGAGGCCGACAAGGACATCATCCGCCGCACTGCAAGAGCGCGGGCTGCTGTTCCACCAGGAGCAGTACCTCCACGATTATCCCTTCTGCTGGCGAGCCGACGAAGACCCGCTCATCCAGTATCCGCGCAAGAGCTGGTTCATCCGCACCACGCGTTTCAAGAGAAGATGCTGGCCAACAACCGCGCAGATCAACTGGCTGCCGGAGCACATCCGCGACGGCCGCTTCGGCAACTTCCTCGAGACCAACGTCGACTGGGCCCTCTCGCGCGAGCGCTACTGGGGCACGCCGCTGCCGATCTGGGTCTGCGAGGAGACCGGCTACACGGAGGCCATCGGCAGCTACGACGAACTGCTCGCCAAGCCCGGCGTCGCAGGGAACCGAGGTTTGGGAGAACGCGCCAAGCAGGCCAACGCCGAACTCTCCGAGCACCTCAAGGTCCACAAGCCCTACATCGACGCCGTCACCTACGACTCGCCCAAGGCCCCCGGCAAGCGCATGCGCCGCGTCAGCGAAGTGATCGACTGCTGGTTCGACTCCGGCGCCATGCCCTTCGCCCAGTGGGGCTATCCGCACCAGCCGGGCTCCGCGGAGAAGATTCGCCGACCAGTTTCCCGCCGATTTCATCAGCGAGGCCCTCGACCAGACCCGCGGCTGGTTCTACAGCCTGCTGGCGATCAGCACGCTCCTGTTCAGCGAAGAGGAGGGCGAACCGCCGCAAGAAGCTCGCCGACTTCCGCAGAGCCCGCACGCCGAACATCGCCTACCCGCATCCCTACAGAACCTGCGTCGTCCTCGGGCTGATGCTCGGCGAGGACGGCCAGAAGATGTCGAAGAGCAAGCGGAACTACCGCGAGCCCCAGGAGATCTTCGATCGCTACGGCGCCGACGCCCTGCGCTGGTACTTCTTCGCCAACCAGCCGCCGTGGACCTCGATCCGCTACAGCGAGGCGGCGATCAAGGAGAGCATCCCCGAGTTCCTCCTGCGGCTCTGGAACGTCTACAGTTTCTTCGTCATCTACGCGAACATCGACGGTTTCGACCCCGCCGCCGGCGCTCGCCGGCGACGCGGGCGAGCTCACCGCCTCGGTGCTGGCCGCGGGCAAGGGCTACCGACCGCTGGCCGAGCGAAGCGAGCTGGACCGCTGGATCCTCAGCGAGCTGAACCGCACCGTGGCCGCCGTGATCGAGGCCATGGACGCCTACGACAACTTCGTCCGCCTGCCCGCGCTGAATGAGTTCGTCGACGCGCTGTCGAACTGGTACGTGCGCCGTAGCCGCGACCGCTTCTGGAGCGGCGATGTCATCGGCCGACAAGACCGACGCCTACTGGACGCTCTACGAGTGCCTGCTGACCACGGCAAAGCTCATCGCCCCCTTCGTCCCCTTCGTGGCGGAAACGCTCTGGCAGAACCTGGCCGTGGCGGCGTTCGGCCCGGGACGCGTGGCCGAGAGCGTCCACCTCTGCGCCGTATCCTTCTCCTGAATCCGAGCACGTCGACGAACAGCTCTCCCGCGAGATGGCCGTCGTCCGCGAGATCGTCTCACTCGGCCATAGCGCGCGCATGGGCGCCCGGCTCAAGGTTCGCCAGCCCATCGGACGCGTCGAAGTGGTTCTGGCCGACCCCTCCGACCGCCCCTGGCTGGAGGAACATGGCGAGCTGATCCGCAAGGAGCTCAACGTCAAACAGGTGGAGTTCATTCCACGCGCGGAGCAGTACATCACCTACGCGGTGCTTCCCGATCTGAAGAAGCTCGGCCCGCGCCTGGGCAAACGCCTCCCGGCCCTTCGCAAACTCCTTGCCCAAACCGACCCGGCCCAGCTCATGTCCGAGTTGGAGGCCAATGGCCAGATCGAGTTCCATCTCGGCGACGGCGCCGCGCTGCTCACCTCCGACGATCTCCAGGTGCGGCTGCAGGCCAAAGACGGCTGGGCCGCCGCCCAAGGACGCTCCAGTGTCGTGGTCATCTCCACCGAGCTGACGCCCGAACTGATCCGCGAGGGCCTGGCACGCGAAGTCGTTCATGCGATCCAGAATGCGCGCAAGGAACTTGGATTGGAGTATACCGACCGCATTCGGGTCGAAATCCAGACCGCTGACGCCCAGTTGCGCGACGCCGTCGAGGATTTTTCCGATTCCATCCAGCAGGAAACGTTGACCACCGAACTGAAGGTGGATGCGACCGAGTCGGCCGCTCCCCCGGCCGCAGTGAAGGGCCGCGCGGCCCATCCGGCGCAGCGGTTCGAGGTCAAAGTGGGCCCGCACGTGCTCACTCTCGTGGTTGCCAAGGCAAAAGCCGATCTGCGCGGTAGGACGCTGCCGAAAGCAGCCATGGAGAGCCGATCCCAGAACCTTGGGAGGTGCTGCGATTTTCCGGCCGCACAGAGCCGCAGCGGCAGCTCTGGGACAAGTTCTTAGCGCATCTCGCAATCGAGGCGTCCCTCGCGGAGTTCATTGAATCCTGCACCGCTCGAAAACAACAAGGGCGACCGACGCACAGCCCGGTTCTCCCGGAACAGATAGCCACAAGCGGTTCCACCCTCAACAACGGCATCAACAGTCTATGCTCGTCTACCACCCGCAACCCGATCGTACGATGCGCGTGGCCGTGCTCATCTCCGGCACCGGCCGCAGCCTGAAGAACATGCTCCAGAAGATCGCCGCCGGCGAGCTCAAGGCGGAGATCTCCCTGGTCCTCTCCAGCACGCCCACGGCCAAGGGCCTCGAGTACGCGGAGGAAGCAGGCATTCCCCACGCGGTGATCGAGCGCAAGCATTATGGCTCGCTCGACGATTTCAGCGAGGCCATCTTTTCCCGCGTTCGCCAGGCCCGAGCCGACCTGGTGGCCATGGCCGGCTTTCTCAAGCAGCTTTCGATCCCGGCCGACTTCGACCACCGTGTGATCAACATCCATCCCGCCCTCATCCCCGCCTTCTGCGGCAAGGGATTTTACGGACACCACGTGCACGAGGCCGCGATCGCCTATGGGGTGAAACTCAGCGGTTGCACCGTGCACCTGGTCGACAACCAGTACGACCACGGGCCCGTGATCCTGCAATTGGCCGTCCCGGTGCTCGACGACGACACTCCCGATCGCCTCGCGGACCGGGTGTTTGAGAAAGAGTGCGAGGCCTACCCCCGCGCGCTGCAACTGATCGCCGAGGGACGCGTGAACGTCTGCGACCGCCGCGTTTCGATCGTCCCTTCCGCGCGGTGCAGGACGCCCTGACGGGAAAGCTCCGGCGGGGACATTGCGACGGCGTCCGTGGGCGATCGTTCCGCGGCCCGCTTCTTCCCTACTGGCCGCCTTCGGTTTGCAGCTATGATCCCTGGGAATCGGAGTATCCCAAACCGAGATTTCGGCGGGGCGGATCGGCGACGCAGTGCGATGATTGTCCTGTTGCCAGAAGCAGTTGCGTCGCGGCGCGTGTTGGTCAACCGATCGCGGTTTCTGCCAAATCGCGGCGGGCTCGGAATAATGGCCCGCAGAGGGGCTGCGGGGGGTAGCGCGCATTTCGCGCGACAGGATCTTGGATGGAGGGTCGGAGGTATCACGGCGGGAGGTGGCCCATCAGGCCTGGGACGTATGAGGTATTCTGAAGGCTGCTGTGATCGTTGGAGCCGAAAGTCTCCAGCTCGCGTGGCGCAGAGTCTGGCCAGGCGATCTTATGATCGCCCGTGGCCCAGTTTCAAGAGCGGTTCGTGGACCATTTTCTGGAGTGGTTCGGAGCTTGAGGAGTCTCCAGAATCCTCCTGCAATGAACTTTGGCCGAGCGATCGAATGGCCGATTTATCGAATATGATAGCCGGTCCCATGAGTGGATCGCTGACCTCTGTTCTCGCAACCTGATCGTAGTCGATTCCGGCCGTGGCGGTTCTGGATTTCAGCGGACGGCCCGATCTGCACACGAGCCGGGGATCGCAATTTCCACCTCTTGAGCGCCGCAGCGATCTCCCGGATTTCCTTCTCAGCCTCGTTGCCAAAACGAAATCTCTTGTGAAGCTCCTCTGCGCAGCCCAGGAAGATCATCGACGACCGGTGTAACATCTGGCGCGACTCATCAGGCGAGGTGAACCAGAGCGGTCTTGCCGCCTCGGCTTCTTCGTCCACCTGAATATAGTGAAGGGCGTCGGTCTGATGGACGCTCTGGGAGTCAAATGCGTAGAGCGACCGGTAGATCATGTAGAAATGCCGACCGAGGCTTGCGGCCAAATCGCTAACGCTGATACCGGCACACGTGTTGGACTCTCTGAGCTTACTCTCCCAATCCGGTCCGACATGCCCCACATGCGGCGAGGGAAGTGCCGCCAACTTGTCATGCACACCCTTTCCCGCGCGTTTGAGCCCCGGCGTCTTCGGCCACTGAGCAACCATCTTCTGATCTTTGAGAACAGAGTGAGCGCAATAGAGAGCGGTGCGGAACTCCACGTCCAGATTCTTCCCGTGAAACTTCACGGCAGTCTTCTTTCCGTTGCCGAATCTGCACAACGTCACCCGACGACGAACCAGGAACGTCAGATTCATGAACGTCTCGAACAGCGAACGACTGGCTGGGGCAGCACTGCGATCCAGGCCAGCTTCGCAGAGAGCGATGATGGACCGGTAGGTGAGGCAAGCCTTCGTAAATAATCCCATGACCACCGTAACGGTGTCCGCCCTGAGCCGTGAGCAGTCGATGATTTCCGGCGCGTGAAGCCCGATTCCAAAGTCCAAGAGCCGGTCGCATAGTGCCAGTTCGGCGGCAAGAGTATGCTTGATTAATCGACGAACCTTCTCTTCATTAGGTAGAGCCATACGCAAACACCAACAGGTTTATCGTTGAACCCCTCAGCCCTCGTACAGTGTGATCCGAACGTCCGTGCCGTCTTCGAGGCTCAAAGAAGTTCCCAGATGGCGGTCGGCAACAAGTTCGATTTGTGACGCAATCCTCGATCCAATTCTCCGTAGCATCCAGCACCTCGTCGTCTTCCCGATGGTAAGCACTGTCAGTTCCGCTCGCCATACCTGGGCTGGGTCCCTCAACGGCTGCTCGGGTTTCGGCTTCAGGGTATTTCCGGCGATCTCTTGCTGTTGAATCGTGAACTCCGGGCGAACCCCTCCCTGATCGAACTTCATTAGCCCGTCGCCCGTACCGCAGTCGGAGAGCGCAGCAGGCCAGCCGTCTGCGCTGATCTCAATGTGCAGTGTGCCGGGAGCAAGCTCTTTGGGCCAATCCTGCGGAGGCGCTGGCAGGCCGCCACGTCCGGGGACAATCATCTCCTTGTGGAACCGCCCACTGTTGGATCGCACCGTGCCGGAGAATATGAACTCTCGCATTCGCATCTACTTTCGCCGCCGAACTTGCCGACGCTGCCTAGCTCAAGCCTTTCATGACTGCTGATCCATTGATGATTGCCTGGGTAGTGCTAAGCGAGCTTATGAGAGTTGTCGGTGGAAGCGAAGACTCGATCTTCTTCTGGAGATCGTCATCTGCTAAGACTCGCCATTCTGGGTTGTAGGCATAGTATCTGTCCCGATGTTCGCTTGGCACGGGCAGAATCTGAGGCGACGGGTTCGCCTGAAGATCGTCAATAAGTGATGCTACCTGTTCGACAACGACATGGCACCTTGGAACATAGCACTCAACGAGGTCGCAGCAGTCTATGGGAATCATCAGAACGACAAGAACCAAGCGGCCGTGTTTCCATGCCCATGCTATACAGCGACCAATAACACCTAACTTGTCGAGGCGTCCCACCCCAAGCTCCCTCGCGGGGGGTAGCCGTTCAAGCTTCTTCATTGGGACATTGTTCTCAATGCCATGCTTTGCGAGCAATGCTCTCAATTGGACCACTTCTTCTGGCGTGAGTTGTTCGGCCATTCGCAACACTCCCATCTCTCATTTTCGCCCCGCGCGGGTGCCGCTGCCGGCTTGCTCAGCAGTGTTCGTCTGCGGTGGGCTAATCGGCTCGCGTCCAGCTATTCGGCCGGCAGACTATAAATCGTTGCCAAGGGAGGATACTGCTGGGAGGGATCGACCAAGTAGTATCGGGCACTGGACCACTTCCAATCCACGGCCCTCTTGACAGGTCCACGTCGAACACGATTATGCTGCAAGTAGTCGATGGCGGCAAGCACGGTGGAAGGCTGGGTGAAATTAATCATGGCATCGAAGCCAGCACCGGCTGGCAAGCATCTCAGAGGCACGCTCGCGTCGCTGCCACTCCGAGTTACCGAGGTGGATCGCGGCGCGGCGGGCCGTTCACACTCCCGGCTTGCGCGTTCACACTCCGGGCTTACGCGGCGGGGATAGGAGGAATGGGTTCAACATCGACCCCAGCGAGTCGTACCATCGGCCGTCGATCCGCTCGAACGACGCCGGCAACACGCGCGGCCGCCTCCGTCAACCCTCGTCCTGTGCCTGGCAAGGGAGGCGACTTCCGGCGCAGCGCCGGCTCAATCGCCCTCGTTTACTCCTCAGCGGCCGCAGCGTCTCCGTAGCCGAATTGGACCGCCTTCTCCATCCGAGCGACTTCCTCGTCGGAAAGAAAGCCGAAGTGGCTGGCTCGCTTGCGGGCTGCGATTCGGCCGTTGTTTTGCAGGCAGATTCGGATGAAGAGATCGATTTGCCGATCCGGCATGTCAACGATTTCCTGGATTGCCTTCTTGGTGCGGTCATAGCGGGCCAAGAAAGCCAACTCGTCGACCAGTTCGGCATCGATGGTCCGCTCAATGAACCGGAAGAGCGCTTCCGCCTGAGCCGTCATATCGATATAACGATACCACTGAGCCGTATCATTCTGAACGGTCATGCGCCCTTCTTCGTCGAGCGAGTATTCCACCAGGGCCATAAGCGGCCGAGAGAACGCCTCCAAGGAACCATCGTACTCGCCAAGGTCCTTCAACAGTGACGCCGATACGGGAAAAATGATGCCCTCAGACGTAAAGCCTCGCCCGACGAGAATGTTGTGAATCACAGGAAAAACGCATACGATCCCCGACAAACGATGCCAGGAGGTAACCGTTCACAGTCCGGAGGCCATTTTGTGGCAAATTGATCTGGACACGCGGGGGCTTTTCGGGGACGACATAGGCCATGCCGTCCGACGAAACCAGACCGCTGGCGATTCCGCCCGAACTCGATGCCGAGATGACTCCGGCAGTCCGCGCGTTCGTGCGGGCGCTGCTCGATCGGATCACGCAGTTGGAGCAGGGACGAAAGACCCCGCAGAACTCCTCGTTGCCGCCCAGCACGGTGCATCCCCATGCCAAACCCGCCTCGACGAAGGCGGAAGTCGAAGAAGAAACGCGGCGGGCAGCGAGGGCACAAGAAACATGAACGCCCGTTGCTGCCCACCGAGGAGTGCGACGAGGTGAAGCCTCTGAAGCCGACCGAATGCCGACGCTGCGGCGAAAAGCTCTCCGGCAGCGATCCCGAACCGCTCCGGCACCAGGTGTGGGAATTGCCCGAGATCACGGCCCACGTGACCGAGTACCAGCGGCATCGGCTGGCGTGTCCCGCGTGCGGGGAAACCACCTGTGCGGAACTGCCCTGCGGCGTGCCCCGGGGGCAGACGGGGCCGCGATTGATGGCCTTCACGGCCTTGTTGATGGCCTACTATCGCCAAAGCAAACGGCGTACGGCCGAGTTCCTCCGTACGCTCTTGGGCCAGCCCTGCTGTCCGGCGCTGACCGTGAAGATCGAAAACCAGGTGACGGCAGCCGTTCGGCCACCGTACGAGGAACTGGCGGCGCAACTGCCCGCCGAGGGACAGTTGAACATCGAC
Source organism: Pirellulales bacterium (assembly GCA_963736495.1). Taxonomy (GTDB): domain Bacteria; phylum Planctomycetota; class Planctomycetia; order Pirellulales; family Thermoguttaceae; genus CAVTPL01. The sequence continues at coordinate 100,335 of CAVTPL010000008.1, forward strand.
GAGACGGGCACCAAGCAGGAAAACGACAAGGCGTGGTTGTGGACGTTCGTGGCGGGGCTGTTCACCGTGTTTGCGGTGCGTGCCACGCGTGAGGCGACCGCTTTGACCACGTTCCTTGGCGAGGCGTTCCACGGCGTGGTCACCTGCGACCGGGCCAAGATGTACTGGCATCTGGGCAATTTGCAGTGGTGCTGGGCCCATCTGAAACGCGATTTTCAGGCGATGATCGACAGCGGCGACCCTCGGGCCCAACACGTGGGTTACCGTCTGCGGCATGCGACGTGCGAGTTGTTCGAGCACTGGGCCGACTACCGGCACGGCAGGATTTCGCGGGCCGCCTTGCTGCGTCGGATGGGACCGGTCCGTCGCAACGTGGAACGCTTGCTGCTGCGCGGCACCGAGTGCGGCCACGCCGATACGCGCGGCACGTGCCGGGAATTGTACGAACATCGCGGGTGGCTGTGGACGTTCTTGCGCCACGAAAGAGTCGAGCCGACGAACAATGCGGGCGAGCGCTCGCTGCGTCATGCGGTGATTTGGCGGAAGCTCTCGTTTGGGACACAGAGCGCCAGCGGCAGCCGCTTCGTCGAGACGATGCTGACGGTGGTGGAAACCTGCCGCCAACAGGGCCGCAACGCCTTCGACTTCTTGACTCGTGCGGTCGAAGCTCATCTGGCTCACCAACCGGCCCCTTCATTGCTCCCCGGGGGGTGAACGGTTACTGCCAGGAGCCACAATTACGGCACAAATCGTTACGCAACCATACCACCACCTTAGGTGGATATCCTACCTCATTGACACTCGACGAGACCAAAGCCACCCCACTGCGAGGATCCAACGCGGCACGCAGCGCACTTGCCCGGCCAGCCTCTCTGTGTTTCGGTGTTGATATTATCGTCGAAGATGGGAACACCGGGGCCTTGTCACACGGGCTCGTTCGAGCCAGTCGTGAAATCGAGGAGGAATTGACAAAACGCAGCACGCGTCTTGCCGACACTTCGGACAACGATGATCCAGTACGGCGAGCCAGGCCGTTCAGACTCCCGGCTTGCGCACGGGGATAGGAGGAATTGGTTCAACATCGACCCTAGCGAGTTGTACCATCGGCCGTCGATCTGCTCGAACGACACCGGCAACGGGATCGCCCGCCCTGCGACGTCAACCCCGTAATGCCCCCGCGCGGTGTTCCCCTCGATCACCACTCCGCTCAGCCTTGCCTGGTCTATCCCCATAGCACTGGCAACCCAAGGGCTTCCCGACTGCCCCGGCATCAGGCCCCGCCGCCGCTGGAGATGTTCCATCAGCTCCGCAAAGAAACCCGGCTTGTCCTGAATCCCGTCGGAAAATTGCTGGGCCTGCTGCCGCGCCCGCTGCACGGTTTGCATCAATACTCCAGGGTTCAGAAACGCCTTCGGCGAGAGTAATTGCGACGGGTTCAGTAGTTGCCACGGGTCGCGAAAGCGATCGGGGTCCAGCAACCTGCCGAAGTCGATCATCCCGTCGGGAAGCACGAGCATGTCGGCCACGCGCACGTCGACGCCGTGCCTCTGCAGAAGCGGGCGCAGGTCCGGGTCGCCCCGACTGGCCTGGACGGCCGCCAGCGCGCAAAACCCCACCAGCGTTCGTTGCGAGTCGGGCGAGAACGAGGCTATGCCCGTGCGCCAATCGTTCGCCGCCACGGCTTCTTTGGCCGCCTGAAACGCCTCCTCCGGGGTCGCGTAACCGGGGGATTCGCCCAGCGCGTTCCGCAGCGACAGGGGCCCGATCTCCGCAAGGACCAACGCAAGCACCAACATGCCCGCGGCGGCGAGCAGCGAGACCGTGGCAAACCAGGGCCGATCCCAGACCGGAACCACGGGCTCTGGGGCGGGTGTCCGGGGTTCGGCGGCCACCGCGCCGGACGTCTGCTGCGGCACATCGAGCCCTCGACCACACCGACATGCCATGTGCGTGCCGGCCAACTCGTCCCGGACCAGGTAGCCGTGCTCGCACTCCGGGCACTCTAAAGGGATCGCCATACTCGTGGCCTCGAACCTCTCGCCTTGATTGATGCCGGCGCCAGTCAGTGTTCGCGATTCACTCCGGATCGTGAGCCGAAACGGCCGGAATCCGGAGTTCCCTGGCCGCCCAGCGCTCACTGGCAATGCGGGCCTCAACGATCTGCCGCATTGCCCATGATAAACCATTCGCTGAGGACGACCTATCCTTGGGCTGCCTCCGCTGGCTCCCTGGGTGAAATCCAGTGGGCATTCGCGTGAAATCCCGCGGGATCCTTCCTTTGGACGCAACCGCACGGTAAACTCACCGCCGTCATCCCCTTTTTACTGTGAAGAGGTGTAAAGCGAAGGTTTGGCAGGCGTTACGACAGAAACATGCCGTTTTTATCCACGGTGAGCAGACATTATTGCAGTTTTCTGCCATAAAGATTTCGTATATTGTCGCCCGAGTGATTGCTTTCTTTCATTTGGTGATGGATACTTGAGGAGACCAAGTACGTTATGTAACCCCAATACACTGCCATGCTCGCGCAAGAGCGCCGCAATCAGCTCCTCGAAGTCGTGCGGATCCGCGGGTTCGCCTCGTATCCGGAGCTGGCCGAGGTTCTCGAAGTCTCCGAGTCGACCGTCCGCCGCGACGTGGAGGCTCTGGAGGAGCAGGGCTGCGCGAACCGTATTCACGGCGGAGTGCTCTACGCGGGCAGTTCGCCCAAGCTGCCCCATTTTGAAACGCGTCAGGCCGGGCGATGGGAGCAGAAGCGGGCCATCGCCCACCGCACCGCGGAATTGGTCGAGGAGGGCGACACCATCTTGCTCGACGGGGGCAGCACCACCTACGAAGTGGCGCGGCTTTTGGTCGGCAAACCGATCCACGTGGTCACCAACTCACTGCCCGTGGCCAATCTGTTCGCCGCCGACACGGCCAGCGACCTGGTGATGATCGGTGGCAACATCTGCCCCCGGTCCGGCGTGGCCCAAGGGCCCCAAGCCGACCGAATGATTTCCTCGCTCCGCGTCCGCAAGACGATTTTCAGCGTGGCCGGAGTGAACGACGAAGGCTTCTTCAACAACAATCTCCTCCTGGTCGAAACCGAACGCGCGATGATGCGAGCCGCCGACGAGGTGATCGTGGTCGCCGACAGTTCCAAATTCGGACGCACGAGCCTCACCCACCTCTGCCCCTTGGAAGCCGTCACCTATCTCGTCGTCGACGAGGGGATCGGCGAACCTTGGACGTCGCGCGTCGCAGCCGCCGGAGTGAAGTTACTGGTAGCCGCCGCCGACCGCGCCAAGGTATGAACTAGGATTGTGGGATTACCCGAAACTTTTGCCCTGCACGAGCCAGCGATCCACGAGGAACGACGGATGAGCATCGCCCCGCCTCTCGAACGATCGGCCATCGAGCAGATTGTCCGCCAGATCGTGCTTGCGCATCTCGGAGGGCCTCCGGGCAAGTCCGAGTTGGTCGTAAGCGTTTCCGCGCGCCACTGCCATTTGACCGACGAACACGTGGAGATTCTTTTCGGCGCGGGGCGAAAGCTGACGCCGATGAAGGACCTCTACCAGGACGGTTTCTACGCCGCCGAGGAAACCGTGATGGTCGTCGGCCCCAACCGCCGCCGTATGCTCCCCACCGTGCGGATCCTCGGTCCCACGCGTCCCAAGAGCCAGGTCGAGCTCGCATTTACCGACGCGATTTCCCTGGGCATCGACACGCCGGTGCGGATGAGCGGCAAGATCGAGGGGACGCCGGGCTGCGTGCTCGTCGGCCCGGCCGGCGTGGTGGAACTCAAGGAAGGCGTCATTCGGGCCGAACGCCACGCCCACATGAGCCCGCGCGACGCCGAGCATTACGGCGTCCGCAACGGCGACCGCATGAATCTCCGCGTCCACTCGGCATGCCCCACGGTTTTCGAGGGGCTTGTGGTCCGAGCCGAGGCCGGAATCAAACTCGAAGTCCACCTCGACACCGACGAAGGCAACGCGGCAGACCTCGATCACGCAACTCACGTTGAACTCTTTAAACCGTAGTCTCAATAGCTGGAGCAATCCACCATGGCATCCACCAAGTTGGAAGCGTTGGGAATGATCGAGACCAAGGGATTCGTTACCCTGGTCGAAGCCACCGACGCGATGATGAAGGCCGCGAACGTCTCCTTCCTCGGCTGGGACAAGGTCGGCAGCGGCCTGGTCAGCGCCTTTGTGACCGGCGACGTCGCCGCGGTCAAGGCGGCCACCGACGCCGGCGCCGCTGCGGGCGGCCGGATCGGCGAAGTCGTCAGCGTCCAGGTGATTCCTCGCCCTCACGACGATCTCGGCATCGTGCTGCCCCAGCCGCTCGCCAAGGCAGCGAAGGCCGACTGATCGGCCGCCTGGCCGCGGCCACGGCTGCCTCCCCGCGGAGTCAGAAGGAATCGCAGTGCCATGACCGCTAGAACCGCAAACGGCACGCGCAGACCGAGGGAACTGCAGGGCCCTGCGACCGCGCCCTCGCCGCCACGACCCACGCGAATCAAACCCCAAACTGAAGGAAGAACTGATATGGCAAACTACAACGCAACCGGCGACGCCATCGGCTTGCTGGAAACCAAGGGACTCATCGCGCTGGTCCAGGCGACCGACGCCATGGCCAAGGCCGCCAACGTCCAGATCGTCAAGCGCGTCCAGATCGGCGGCGGCCTGGTCACCACCGTGGTCCGCGGAGACGTCGGCAGCGTGCGCGCCGCGGTCGAGGCGGGCGCGAATGCCGCCCAACAGGTCGGCGAACTGGTCGCCAGCCACATCATTCCTCGGCCGGCCGAGGGCGTGATCCAGGCGTACCTGGCGTAAGCGGCGGACCCCTGCGGAAGGAACCTTCGCACGGGGACGCCGCGGCCTTGCGCGATTTGCACGGGTAGGAAGCAATGAAGATCCTGGTAGCCAATCTCGGCTCGACGAGTTTCAAGTACCAGCTTCTGGACATGAACGGCGAGCGCCAACTGGCGCGCGGCGGGATCGAGCGCATCGGTTCGCCGGAAAGCCGCTGTTCGATCCAGATCGGCGGCCGGCGCAGCGAGAAAACTCTCTCGGTTCCCGACCATGCCGAAGCCGTGCGTCAGTGCCTGGCCCAACTCACCGACCCGCAAACCGGCTGCCTCGCCGATGCCTCTGAGGTCTCGGCGATCGGTTTCAAGGCCGTATTCGGCGGACGCGTCGACGGCGTGCGACGCGTGGATGCCGAGGTGCTCGACGCCATGGAAGAAGTGGCCGACATCGCTCCCGCCCACAATCCGCCGTATATCCGCGCCATGCGGCTCTTGAACGAGAAGCTGCCGCAGATTCCCCTCGTCGCGGCCTTCGAGACCGACTTCCACTGCACCATTCCGCCGCGCAACCGGCTCTATGCCGTGCCCCAAGAGTGGGCCGAGAAGGCCCACGTTCGCCGCTGGGGATACCACGGCGCCAGCCACCGCTACATCGCCACGCGCACCGCCGAGATCTTGGGCCGCGGCGACCTTCGCGTCATCTCCTGCCACCTCGGCGGCTCCAGTTCGCTTTGTGCGATCAAGGGCGGCCAAAGCGTCGCCTGCAGCCTCGGCATGAGTCCTCAGACGGGACTGCCCCACAACAATCGCGTCGGCGATTTCGACCCCTTCGCCCTGCCGCGCGTGATGAAGCACACGGGCAAGTCGCTCGAGGAAGTACTCACCCTGCTGGCCTCCCAGTGCGGATTGGCCGGACTGAGCGGCACGAGCGGCGACATGCGCGATCTCGCCGAGGCCGCCCAGAACGGCTCGGACGCCGCGCCTGGCCCTGGAACTGTTCGCTTCCAGCGTACGCCACTGGCTCGGCGCATTCCTCGTCGAACTCGGCGGCGCCGACGCGATCGTCTTCACCGGCGGCATCGGCGAGAACCAGTCCTCGTTCCGCACGGAAGTTCTCCGCAACCTCGGCGAACTGGGCATTCGGCTCGACTCCGCCGCCAACGAGCGAGCCAAGGGCGAAACCCCCATCCACGCCGCGGACAGCCGGGTGAAGATCTGGGTCGTGCCCACCAACGAAGAACTCGTCGTCGCACGCCTCGCCCAACGCCTCTTGGAGGGCCAACGCTGATGTTCGTCGCCAAAGTCACCGGATCGCTCGTCTCGACTCAGAAAACCGCGGCCATGGTCGGATACAAGCTCCTCGTGGTCGAGCCCTATCGGCTCGACGACGACCGCCACACGCTGAGGTCGGCCGGGCGAACTTTCGTGGCGGTCGATACCGTCGGAGCGGGCGAGGGCGAGTACGTTCTGGTGACTCAAGGCTCCAGCGCCCGGCTGACGCCCGAAACCGAGAACCTCCCCGTCGATACCGTAATCATCGGCATCGTCGATTCCGTCCACGTCGATCAAAGCTGCGTCTATTCCAAACAACCCGGGCCGGAGCGGACTTCGTAAACTGCCGATCCCTCCCCTGCCCTCCTCTCCCCGTTTTCCGCCAGGCTACCCGCCATGCAACTCAACGAAACCCTGATTCGCAACGTCGTCCACGAAGTCCTCAAGCGGCTCGGCGACGGTAACGGCGCGATGCCGGCCGCCGGTCGATCCGAGGGACGCTTCGGTCAGTTCACCTGCCCCGACGAGGCCGTGGCCGCGGCGCACGACGCCTTCGAGCAACTCTCCCGCCGCACGTTGGCCGATCGCAAGCGGATTCTCGACCACATCCGGCGGATCTGCGTCGATCAGTCGGTCGAGCTCGGTACGCTGGAATTCCAGGAAACCAAGATCGGCCGACTGGATCATAAGATCGAGAAGCTGGTCTCGGTGGGCAAAACCGTCCCCGGCGTCGAGTTCCTGCGGAGCGAGGTTTTCAGCGGCGACCACGGGCTGGCCGTGATCGAACACGCCCCCTTCGGCGTGATTGGCGCCGTCACGCCCGTCACGCACTCGCTGCCCACCGCCGCCTGCAACGCGGTCAACATGATCGCCTCCGGCAACACGGTAGTCTTCAACCCGCACCCCAGCGGCAAACGCATCGCCGCCGAGGGCATCCGCCGCTTCAACGAAGCGATTTACCGCGACCTGGGCATCGACAACCTGATGTGCGTGCTGGTCGAGCCCACGCTTAAGACCGCCGAGGCGATCTTCAAGCACCGCGACATCAACCTGCTCTGCGTGACCGGTGGCCCTGGGGTGGCCAGGCCGCCATGGCCCAGGCGAAACGCGCTATTGTCGCCGGCCCCGGAAACCCGCCGGTCGTCGTCGATGAAACCGCCGATCTCGACCGCGCGGCGCGCTCGATCATCCTCGGCGGAGCCTACGACAACAATCTCCTCTGCATCGGCGAGAAGCAGGTCTTCGTCGTCGCCCAAGTCTTCGACGCGATGATGGCCGCAATGGAACGCGCGGGGCGGTCCGCCTCCAGGCCCGAGAGATCGACGAACTGACGCGCAAGGCGATCGCGACCGTGGGCGAGGGCGATCACAAACACGACGTACCCGTCAAGGAGTTCATCGGCCAGGATGCCGCCGTTCTGGCCAAGGCCGCCGGCAAGCAGGTTCCTGCCGACTGCCAGATCATCTTCGGCGAGACCGACGAGTCCAACCCCTTCGTGCCCGTGGAACAGATGATGCCCTTCCTCCCCTTCGTCCGCTGCCGCGACGTGGACGAAGCCATCGAGAAAGCGCGCAAGAGCGAGCACGGCTTCCGCCATACGGCGATCATCCACTCCCACAACGTCACGAACATGACCAAGATGGGCAAGATTCTGGACACGACGCTCTTCGTCAAGAATGGACCCAGCGTCGCCGGCCTGGGAAACGGGGGCGAGGGCTATGGGTCGTTTTCGATCGCCGGTCCGACGGGCGAAGGAATCACCACCCCGCTCACGTTCACGCGCGAGCGCCGTTGCTCGATGGTCGACAGTTTGCGAATCCTCGGTAAGTAGAAGTCTTAGAGCCGATCCCAAGACCTTTGGAGGTGCTGCGATTTTCCGGCCGCACAGGGCCGCAGTGGTAGTTCTGGGATAGGTTTTTGGAGCCGATCCCAAGACCTTTGGAGGTGCTGCGATTCTCCGGCCGCACAGAGCCGCAGTGGTAGTTCTGGGATAGGTTCTTGTTGATGCCGTTATTGATTGTGAAATAGTTCGAGGCTTTCCGTCCCGGGAAACCGGGCTGTGCGTTGGTCGCCCTTGTTTTCCGAGCAGTGTTGGACTCAATAGAGCACCCTATGGTCACCGGACGCGTCGTCGGCACGGCAACGGCCACCGTGAAGCATCCTTCCATGGAGGGTTGGAAGCTTTTGGTCGTGCAGCCCTACGGCCCGGACGGCCGCACGCCGGACGGCGACCCGGTGCTGGCCGTCGACGCACTCGGGGCAGGGACGGGAGAACTTGTGATCATCACCAGCGACGGTAAAGGCACGCGAGAGCTGCTCAAGAGCGACACGACTCCCGTGCGTTGGAGCGTCGTGGGGATTGCCGACGAATGACCGACACCGCCGACCAGATCGAACGCATTGTGCGCGAAGTGCTCGCGGAGCTGCTTGCGCATCCCGTCGCTCCCGGCCAATCTCCGCTAGCGTCAGCCTCGCCGGCGACTGCGGCGCCGCAAGCTTCTTCGCCCGTGCGGTCCGATCCGCCCCCCGCCGCTTTGGAACCGCCGCCGGGCGACGTGGTCATCCCCGATCGCGTCGTTACGCTGGCCGAATTGCCCGACCAGTTCGACGGCGTGCGCCGCCTGGTCGTCGCAGCGCGTGCGGTAGTCACCCCGGCGGTATACGACCTGGTTCAACGCCGCCATCTCGCGGCGTGGTCCGCGCCCCAAGCCCGGAGCAGTCCGACAGTTCCAAGGTCCGTGCCCTGGTGGTCACACTTGGCTCATACGACGCCAAGCCGCTTCTGGCGGCTGTGGCCCAGCAAGGGTATCCGGTAGAAGCCCGCACCCTGGACTGCGTGATTCGATCCAGCGACTTGCTGCGCGACGAGATCCGCTCGACCGCCACGCTCGGCGTGCTGCTCACGCGTCACGTCGCTGCCGCGCTGTGCGTGGCGAACCGGCTGGCGGGCCTGCGTGCCGTTTGCGGCACCACCCCCGCGGCAACGGCTGCCGACGCCAGCGCCGTGGGAGCGAACGTACTGGTGCTCGATCCCCGCGCCCAGCCGCTGTTTCCCACCCGGCAAACGATCGTCGCCTTCCTCCAAGGCGGCCTGCGTCCGTGTCCCCCGTCCCTCGAGGAACGACTCCGCTAGCGAACGGCCCCTGGAATCCCCGGCGTGCGAGCCGGAATGCCCCTGGTACGAACCACCATGCGTATCGCCGAAGTGATCGGAACCGTTACGCTCAACCGCTGGCATCCCAGTCTCGGCGGCGCGCGCTACAAGCTCGCCGTGCCGCTGGCGCTTGCCGATCTGGCGGGCGAGGGCGGCAAGCCGGCCGAGGAGCTCGTGGTTTATGACGACCTGGGCGCCGACGTCGGCCACCGGATTGCCGTCAGCGAAGGGCGCGAGGCCGCGATGCCCTTCCATCCCGAATTGAAACCCGTGGACGCCTACTGTGCGGCGATCCTCGACCAAATCACCCTCCGCCTGGCGGGCCGCTCAGGCGCCGGAACCACCTCGATAGTCCCGTGAGAACCTAACGATGACGAACGTCCACAAGGTAAAGCAGGAAATCTGCGAGATCGGCCGCCGCATCTACCAGAAGGGGTTTGCCGCGGCCAACGACGGCAACATCAGCTACCGCGTCAGCGAGAACGAGGTCGTGTGCACGCCGACCGGCGTCTGCAAAGGCTTCCTCAAGCCCGACGACCTCTGCATCGTCGACATGGACGGCAACCAGATCGCCGGCCAGCGCAAGCGGACGAGCGAGATCATGCTCCACCTGGCGATCATGAAGGAGCGGCCCGAGGTCAAGTCGGTCGTGCACTGCCACCCGCCGCACGCCACCGCCTTCGCCATCGCCCGCGAGCCGATCCCGCAGTGCGTCCTGCCGGAGGTCGAGGTCTTCCTCGGCGACGTGCCGATCACGAAGTACGAGACGCCCGGCGGCCAGGAGTTCGCCGCGACGATCCTGCCGTTCGTGAAGAAGACCAACGTGATCATCCTGGCCAACCACGGCACGGTAAGCTACGGCGAGACCGTGGAGCAGGCCTACTGGTGGACGGAGATCCTCGACGCCTACTGCCGCATGCTGATGCTCGCCCGCGGCCTGGGCAGCGTGAACTACTTCACCGAACCCGAGGCCAAGGCCCTCCTCGACCTCAAGCAGCAAGTGGGGCTTCCAGGACCCGCGTCAACGAGGTCGAGAAACTGCGACATCTGCGCCAACGACGTCTTCCGCGACAGTTGGAAGCAAACCGGCGTTTCGCCGCAGGCCTTCCAACCGCCCAGCTACCATCAGGCCACAGCCGCACCGTCGTCCAACGGCCAGGGCCCGGCAATCGCCGCGTCGCCGGCCCGGACCGGCGCCGATCCGTTCACGCCCGACCAGATCGAATCCCTGGTCCAGATGATTACCGAACGGGTGATGGCCGCGATGGGCAAGCGGTAGACGCTCCGTGCAGCGAATCGCGCCTGATGCACTTGCTCCGCCAAAGCGGAGGACGAATCGCGATCCAGGAAGTCGAGTCTGCCCAAGCAGAACCCTGAGTGCCATCCAGCGCACGTGCGCCGCGGCAAGCGTGCTACTCGTCCTTCTTGACCTCGAACGCGTCGCCGCTCAGGTCCCAGCCGCCAGGCGTGTCGCCGCCCGAATGCGCACTGTGGACCTCTTGAGGTCCGGCAGAATGTCCGGCGGTCTCGTCCGACTTCACGGGCGCATGCGCGGCACAGGGGCGCCGCATGAAGGCCGTCCAGACGTTGGACCCCTTCATGTCCTTGTTGCACACGACGCTGACCAGTTCCCACCCCTGCTGCCCCGCCTCGTTCACCGCAAAGCAAAGGGCCATGTCGGAGAAGCGGTTGATGCTCAACGATTCCCACTTCTGCTGGGCCTGAACGACTACGGTCTTCATCGCAATCCACCTCCTGCTGGGCGGTTCGGGTTCCGCTGGCAACGAGGATCGCTCCTCGGCCTCTTCCCGTTCCGTACAAGAGGGGCTCTTAGAGCCGATCCTAGAACCTTGGGAGATGCTGTGATTTCCCGCCCGCACAGGGTTCCAGCGGCAGTTCTCGGATAGGTTCTTAGCTCGACTTTTGCCTTTTTTTTGGAGCCTCGATACTCGAAATTGCGGGGAATTCAACGCGTCGCGTGGGTTTTGAAACGCCCCGTCGCACCGCTTGGGTGTGCGAAAACCTTGGGGACCCTTCAAAAAGCCTGAACAACGCGAGTTTCTGTCGTGCGAAAAAGGGCAAAAGTCGAGCTTAGCGCTTTGGCGACGCCTACCTAGTGACAGCTCTGCACTGCGCGGCCCAAATGCCAGACTGCCTGGCTTATCAAGGGTTAGCCTGGCGAACGGACCCGCGCAGGGCTGCAATCGGAAACCGTCGCCTCCGAACGGCAATTCAAAGCTGCAAATCAAAAGTGTCGCCCGACACGTCAAATCCTGTCTCATCCGGCGCCGGCGAGGGGCTTGCCGCCTTCTTGACCGGCAACGGTTTCGGCGATGCGCCAACCGCTGCCGTCGCCGGTGCGGGAGCGGGTGCGGGAGCGGGAGCCGGAATTCTGGCAGCCGAGGTCGAAATCTTCAACGTCTCGCCAGTTGGCGATGAGAGTGCTCCCGACGCCGGCCGCTTCACAAACGCCGTCCACTGCCCTCGCGATCCAGGTGGGAAAATCGCGACGACGTCCCATCCCTCGTGGCCGGAGCGGTTCAACTCCTCGACCAACTGCGCTTCCGACACGGCTGCCACCAGCCGAAACTCCCACCCATGCGTCTCCTGTACCATCGCCATCACCTCCCCCGAGTTGACCGATGCGAACTTCAACCGACAGGGCCGAAACTCCTCGACCCCCACCCCTTTCGAGTTCTAGTGTACCAACCGCCGCATCACTTGCCATCCTGAGAAGTCGCAAAGCCGCCGGGTTCCGGCCACCCACCCTTACGTGGGGACGCAACTCGGAACTTTGCCTGTTCACCGCCGCTTGCCTTCTCCCTTCACTCGTCGCAGAGCCGGGCCAGTTCTCGAAGGTAGGCGAGCACATCCTCCACGTCGGGAACCCTCACACCCCGCGCACGGCCCGCAACGTCGCACCTCGCCAAGAGTCTCACTTCGTCATAGTCCGGCGAGGCTTCCAAGCGACGCCGTGCCCGCGCCCCGATCGTGCCGTCGTAGAGGCCCAAACCCTCCGTGTGATGTTCGATGAACCACGCGGTCCGCAACGTCACCTGCCCGGAAAGCGCTTCCAGCGCGGCCGCCACGTGGTCCTTTCGATCGATGCCCTTTCCCACGTCGTGCAACAGCGCGGCCAGCAGGAACTCCTCATCGTAAGGCAGCTCGTCGCGCGCAGCGCGAAGACCTGGAGGCTGTGATAGAGCACATCCCCTTCCGGATGGGAATTCGCGTTCTCCTTCACTTGCTCCAACGGCGCCAGAAGCATCTGGTAGACATGGAACCGGTCGAGCTTGCCGCGGCCGTCGAGCGGCTCAGCACAGGCCGCGAGGGTTTCGTCGCCGCTCTCGAGCAACCGCTCTAGTTCGCTGCGGATCTCGCGTTTACTGGGCAAATCGCCGCGTCGCGGCGGTCCGGAAACGACGCGACGCGCGGCCTTTCGCTTGGCCGGCGCGTATTCAGATTCTTCGCGCGTGTACATGAGCCGGGCCGCTTCCCACGCTACCCGGCGGCGCACTCGGTCGCTCGACATCAATAGAGCGCCGTAACCAGGCCCGTCGAAGCGGCGCGGGGCACATTACGAACTACTGCCGATCCTTGATCCACCGCGATTCCCGCAAGGGGGAAAATCGCCACACGACTAAGAACCTACCCAGAACCGCCTCTGGAGCCCTGTGCGGCCGGAAAATCGCAGCACCTCCAAAGGTTCCGGGATCGGCTCTAGGAATTTCAGGATCGGCGGATTCCGGGGTCAACCTTGAAGCGGCCTCTGGGCGGCGGCCCACGCCCCGCCCGCGGCCACTGAAGTATATCCCCGCCCTCCCCGCAGATTCAAGACCGAAGCGAGCGAGACATCTCGTCGCGGCCTCAATCCTCGATGGGAATCCGCAATTCCGCCATCGTGCCGCGAAGCCACTGGAGCGACCGCTCGATCATCGGGCCGCCCTGGCCTTCGCATTCGATGCTCAAGACGCCCGAATAGCCGCCGTCGCGCAGCACTTCCAGGCACCGCCGGATGTTGGCCGCGTTCACGCCTTCGCCCAGCGCACAATGGCTGACGGCGATGCCCGTCTGCTGCCCCGCGTCGCGGCGGCCAGCGACTCCGACACGTCCTTCACGTGCACGTGGCTCACCCGGTCCGCAAATCGCTCCAGAAACGCGGCCGGATCCTGGCCCGCGATGAACGTGTTCCCCGTGTCGAAGTTCATCCGCAAAAACGGACTGTCGACGAATCGCAGCATCCGCCCCATGAACTCCGGCTTCGTGGTGAAGTAGCCGTGCGGCTCGATGTTCACGGTGATCTGGTGCGCTTCGGCCACTTCCATGATCTGCTCGTAGCTCCGCTTCATCAAGGTCCATCGCCTCTTCGTCGCCGAGCCCCTCCGGGGCGGTGCAGACCGTCGGTCGTGTCGACGCGCGGGCAGCCGGTCTGCGCGGCCCAGGCGATCGACTTCAGCACGTACGGCACGCCGCGCAGCGGCCCGTCCTTGCCGGAAAGCGGATACGCGGCGTCGACTTGCGAGAACTGGACGCCGTAGCCTCTCCATCTTCCGCCGCAAGAGCACCGGGTCTTCGTACAGCGCGACGTGCGGATGGTAGCCCAGCCCGTGGATCCAACTCACCCCGTCGATCAGGCCGCACTCGATGAAGTGCACGTCGTTGCGTCTCGGCCCATTGCAGGCACTTCTCGAAGTTGAAGTAGGCCGAGTTGAAGGCGTCGGTGTGGAAACCGATCTGCATGGCAGTTCCCTCGGTATGAGTCTTCGTGGATCGCACGCGGCCGCAGCACCCGTCCGGATTGCGATTGCCCTGGATTGTAATCGACCGAGCGGCCCCTGAGAACGGCGCGGCGCGGCTCCTCGCACGGCGTCGCAACGCAACGTTTTTCATCGCGCTCGCCGCAGTGCGTCCTCGGCCGTTATGCTGGGGGAAAGGCGAGGCCATGGCCTCGCACCACGAATCCCGAGCCCGGAACCTCGCCCACCACGTCGAGCGTTTTTTTTGCCGGGGTGCCGCGCCACCCTGCCCGCGCGCCAAAACCCACCGCAATCACTCGCCTTTCGCTCAAGCCTGCGGCGAGACTCGCTCGCGTACTGCAACCCAGGAGAACGCTCTGTGCAATTCGTCTCCAACATGACCCGCACCTTGACGTTGCTCCTCCTCGCAGGGTATTCGCTCCCAGCATGCCGCCGCCGAGAAGCCCAACGACCTTCTGCCCGCCTCGTGGCGGGACGCATGGAACTCTCCTCCGGCAGCAGACCGGCCGCTTCAGATCGTCCACGGCATCCGACCTCGCGGCAACGCTGCCGCCAAGCCCGGAGAGAATCCCCTTCTGGAAACCATGCGTTTCTACCAGGACCGCGGACTCGGCGGCGTGGTCTGCAACGTGGATTTCGACAACTACCTCCAGAGCGACCGCGCACTGGCAAACGCTCGCCGACGCCGTGGAAGCCTGCCACAAGCTGGGATTGGTTGTTTGGCTCTACGACGAGCACGGCTATCCGAGCGGGGCTGCCGGCGGACGCGTCCTCGAAGAAGAACCGCGACTACGAAGCCCTCGCGCTGGCCTTCGATCCCCGCCGCGCCGATCCCTTCCTCGTGCGCCCCGCCTACGAGCACACGCACGCCAGCAACAACTACCACGCCGCGCGCCGCTACATCAACCTGATCGACGACCGCGCCGTGCGCTGCTTCGTCGACGTAACCCACGAAGCCTATCGCCAGCGGCTGGCAGCGGTACTTCGGCACTACGATCGAAGCCGTCTTCACCGACGAGCCGTCGCTCATCACCGTCAACCTCGGCGCGATTCCCGAGGAGGCCCGCCGCAAAGTGTCCCGTGGTCGATCCGCTCGACCCGTCGCTCTCGCCGCTTCCCGCCGTGCCCTGGAGCTACGATCTGGCGGAGCGATATCGCCAGCGGTGGGGCGAAGACCTGACTGCCGCGCGCCGCAGCCTCTTCGACGGAGACCAACCCGCCGACCGCCGCACGCGCCAGCAATTCTGGAGCCTCATCTCCGACCTGGTCGCAACGCGTTACTTCGGCGCCATTCAGGACTGGTGCCGTCGCAACCGCCTCGCCTCGACGGGGCATGCGCTCTGGGAGGAAGCGATCTTGCACCATGTTGCCCTGGAGGGCAACGGATTGAAGGCCTTGAGCTTCATGGATATTCCCGGGCTGGACATGCTCATCGTCGGACCCCGAGGCCGTGATTCACTCCGGCTGGATGACCGCGGCACTGCCCAGTTCGGCGGCACTCCTGGGCGGCCGCCGACGCGTCATGACCGAGATCAGCGACTTCAGCCAGAAGATGTCCGGCGCGGGCCGGCCCGCCTCGACGCAATGCAAGCCGCCGCGGCCTGGCAGGCCGCCTGGGGCGTCACCGATTTCACCCTCTACTACGGGCCCACCGATCGCTCGGCCGACGAATACCGCGCCTACTGCCAGTTTGTCGGCCGCATGAATGCGGTTCTCAAGCGTGCCCGTTTCGAGCCCGAGGTTCTCCTCTATTACCCGGTCTACGACCTCTGGGCCGAATATCGCCCGGTGGCCGCGCCGCTGGAGCTTCGCTCCCAGTCGCCCCGCGCCCAGCGGATCGTCAACTCGTTCATGCGACTGGGCCAATGGCTCCAGCGCGCCCAGGTGCCCTTCGCCCTGGTCGACCACGAGTTGCTCGCCGGGGCCGCGTCCCGCGACGGTTCGTTGGAGATCAAGGGCCACTTGTTCCGCGCCGTCGTTCTTCCGGAAGATGTGCAATTGCCCGGCCCGGCGGCCGCGGTGCTCGACCCGATCCGCTCCCAGGGCCTCACCGTTCTCCGTGACGGCGCGAACGAACCTCGCCTGACCTCTGCCTCGCTCCGCGATGCAGTCGAGCCTTCGGCCCGCATCAACCCTCGCAGCGAGCGCATCGCCCTGGGCCGCTTCACGCGCGACGACCGCTCGATCTGGCTAGCGGTCAACGTCGGCACCGCGGCATACCAGGGGCAACTCGCCACCGGTCGCGCCGCGGATTGCGTGCTGCTCGATCCCGCGCGCGGAACTGTCCGGAAAGCCTCCGTCGATCGCTCGGGCCATCTCGACCTGTCGCTGGCCGGCCGCGCTGCGGTGCTCATCGTCCAAGGATCGAAGTCGCCATGACGCCGCCACGCGTTCCCTTTGAGCTTCGCTGCCGCCTCTGTGCATGGCGCGAGGTCTGCGGTCCCGACGCCATGATCGCCTGGCTTACCAAGGCGGGCAAACTCCGTCGCGGGAGCGAACCGGAGACCGAGATCCTCCAGCCCCTGTTCCTCGCAGCCGTGCCGCAACTGGACTGCCCCAAGTGCGGCCAGCGGAGCCTGGCGGCGGCACGCGCCGAGGAGGATCGCGCCGAATGGCCCGACGTCGTCCCCTGCGCCGCCTGCTCGAAGCCCATCCCGCCCGAACGTCTCCAGGCGGTGCCCGAAGCAACCCTCTGCGCCGCGTGTCAACAAGCCGAGGAGAGCGGCAATCCCCGCGTGGAGGTCGAGTACTGTCCGAAATGCGGCGCACCGATGCAATTGCGCCCCGTGCGGGGCAGCGGCATCACGCGTTATCGCATGGCATGCACCGGCAATCCCCCGTGCCGAAGGTGACCTTCTCCGCAAAAATCAAGCGACTTCCCCCGGCAGCCCGGCTTCACTTCGAAAGGAAAACCCCTCCGATGAAATGCCGCACCGTTGCAATGCTTCCGCTCGTTCTGCTCAGTGCCTCGCTGCTCTGCGCCCAGCAGACAGCCGCCACCCTGAATGTCCGCGATTTCGGGGCCAAGGGAGACGGCCAGACGGACGACGCCGGCTGCCTTTCAAAAGGCCTTGGACGCGGCCGGACAGGCCGGCGGTGGCGTGGTCTTCGCCCCCCGGGGCAACTACCGTTTCGCCGGCCAGCTCAGCGTTCCCTCGGCCGTAACGCTCAAGGGCGTCTGGGAGTCGGTCCCGGCGCATAACGGACTGCGCGACCGCGGCATGCCCAAGCCCACCGACGACGGCACCACCCTGCTGGTCACCGAAGACGCCGGCAAGGAAGACGCGCCCGCCGTTCATCACGCTGAACACCAACAGCACGCTCAAGGGCGTCGTTCTGTACTACCCCGAACAGAACGCCGGATGACGTACCCAAGCCCTATCCATGGGCGATCGCCATGCGCGGAAAGAATCCCGGCCGTGCTCGACGTCGAGCTACTCAATCCCTACAACGGCATCGACGCCACGCGCAACGAGCGCCATCTGATCCGCAACGTCCAGGGCCAGCCGCTCCGCCGCGGCGTCTGGGTCGACGCCATCTACGACATCGGCCGCATCGAGAACGTCCATTTCAATCCCTGGTGGAGCATGAAGCCCAAGCTCTTCCAGTGGCAGATGGACCACGGCGAGGCATTCCTCTTCGCGCGGAGCGATTGGCAGTACGTCTTCAACACCTTCTGCTTCGGCTACCACGTGGGCTATCGATTCATCGCGAGCCCGAGCGGGGTGTGCCAACGGCAACTTCCTCGGCCTGGGGGCCGACGATTGCCAGACCGCCGTCGTCGTCGATCAGAGCGCCCCGTTCGGACTGCTCATCACCAACGGCCAGTTTGTCTCGTTCCACGGGCCGGACCCGACCATGGTCGAGGTGGCCAAGACCCACTCCGGCGCGGTTCGCTTCGTCAACTGCGCGTTCTGGGGCCCCTGCCATCAGATCGCCCGCATCGACGGCCGCGGCACGGTCGGGTTCAGCGACTGCACCTTCCACCAATGGGACGCCGAGAAGCAGGGCCGCGCCGCACTGCAAGTCCACGGCGGAACCGTGCTGGTGCGCGGCTGCGAATTTCAGCAGGACAAGCCCCAGATCGTCCTGGAACCCTCCGTGCGCCGCGCCGTGATCGCCGACAACGTCTTCGCCGGCCCCGAGCGCATCGCCAACGGCAGCCCCGGCAACGTGCGCATCGCCAACAACGCGCCGGGGAAACCCTGACCGCCGCCGCAAATGCTGCAAGCCGAAGCACACCGGCCGGATGCCGCGCCGGGTACTCTTGGAGCCGATCTCAGGTCTGTGTACTGCCCCTGAATTTTCCGGCCGCGCAGAGTCGCAGCGGTAGTTCTGGGATAGGTTCTTACTTCCCCCGCACGTCGTAGCACATCAGTACGTCGTCGGTTCGCAGATACAGCTTACCGTCGTGGATCACGGGGTGGGCCCATGCGGTCTGGCCGCGCGCCGTCGCCGCGTCCTTGAATTTCCCCTTGAGGCGGAACTCCTGGGGCGTGGCCTCGACCAGGGCCACGACGCCGTCGTCGTAGCGGAACACGATGCGGCCATCGGCCAAGAGCACCGCGGCCGAGCCCCGCGAAACCGGCTCTTCTTTCCAGGCAATCTTGCCCGTGAGCAGTTCCAGGCACGTGGGCGCGCCACGATTCTGGCCGTCTCCGCTGTAGACGTGATCCCCCAGAAGCACGACGCCTCCGTGATGGTTCGCAAAGTGGTTGAAGTCGTGGAAATAGACCTCCTCGGCCTTGAATCCGTCGCCGCTCCGCACGATCTTCAGCAGCGCAATGCCCGTGCGATAGCTGGTGGTCGCCAACACATACGGTGCTCGAACCAACGGCGACGTGATATTGGCCGTGGAGTTCGCCACCCGACTGTAGCCCCAGAGGAATTTGCCCGACTGGGCATCCACGCCGACCACGCCGTTGCCCAACAGTTGGACGTACTGCCGCACTCCTTCGATCTCGGCAACCACGATCGAGCTGTAGCCCGCGCCACTCTTCCCTTCCTTGCCGAGCTTGGGCACCGCGCACTTCCAGACCGGATTGCCGCTCTTCTTCTCCAGCGCTACGATCGTCGCCTCCGGACCCCCGGGCGTGCAGACCACCTTATCCCCATCCACCAGCGGAGACTCGCTGAATTTCCACCCCGACATCATTTTGCCGCCGAAATCCGTGGAAAACTTCTTCTGCCAACGCACGGCGCCGGTCTTCGTCTCCAGGCACATCAGGTCTCCATCGGTTCCGATCGCGTACAAAAGCTCGCCGTCGACGGTCGGCGTGCAGCGAGGCCCGTCCGAATGCGGGGCCCCAATCTTCGTCGACCATGCCACTTTCCGCTTCGAAAGGTCGACGGCAA
The DNA here is from genome assembly GCA_963736495.1 of Pirellulales bacterium. Lineage (GTDB taxonomy): Bacteria > Planctomycetota > Planctomycetia > Pirellulales > Thermoguttaceae > CAVTPL01. Next base: position 119,674 of record CAVTPL010000008.1, read on the forward strand.
TCACGAATTGCGCGGAGACTGTCCCTCGGCTTTCAAATCCCCCATCGTGTAGAGGATGTTTCCCACAATCGCGACCGACGAGAACCCCTTCCCCAGACCTCCCATTTTCCAAAGAAGTTTGGGGCCACCTTCCGGCCATTCCTGCAGCAGCCCTTTCTCTTCGCAAATCCCGTCTCGGTTCGGCCCCCGAAACTGATTCCAGTCGCGCCCTGAGTCCTCGCAACATTCAGGCTCACGACGCAAGCCAACGCCAAGATCGGCACGTAGCGTTCGACGCTCATCCGGCAATCTCCCAACAGTACCCTTGCTCTATTTTCTGACACGCGAAACGGTGATTATTCCTGCCAAACATCCCCCCGTCAAGGAAGACTCGACGCGCGGGCAGCCATAACGCGGCGAGGGGGCGGCCCTTGAGAACGAAGCGGCGACCAGCCTCACGGGCGACTCGGCAATGAAGAATCCGCGACTGTCCGCGGCTGCCCGTCGAGCGAGTCTCACACGGCCATGGGGGCAGTGCCGACCCCTGGAAGGTCCCCAACGCGAGCCCGACCGCGTCGAGCGGCTCATGGGCCCCAGCATCGGGTCGAGCATCGGGTCACCCGTGCCCCGGCCGGAAGCGCCCCGGCCGGAATCAGGAGACGGAACCATCCAGCCGAGAGCATCGCAGGGGACCGGTCATCGTCAGCGTCACTGCGCACCAATTCCGCGACCGTCTCCACGCGCATCTTTTCCAGCACGCGAGCCCGATGCTTGAGCACGGTTTTTTCGCCGATGCCGAATTCGGCGGCAATGTGCTTGGCGTGCTTTCCGGCCACCAGCAGCTCCATCACCTCCCGCTCGCGACTGGAGAGCTTTGCCAGACGAGCGGCCACGACCGCACGGCCGGCATGCTCCCGCCGCTGCTGGGCGCTGCGATCCAAGGCGTCCATCACGCGGCGCAAGAACGTCTGGCGGCTGAAGGGCTTCTCCATGAAGTCCATCGCTCCGTTGCTCATCGCCTCAACCGCCGTGGGAACGTCCGCGTATCCGGAGATCATGATCGTCGGCAGCATCTTCCCCGTGGCGACCAACTCCTTCTGAAGCCCCAACCCGCTCATGCCCGGCATCCGAACGTCCAACACCAGGCAGCTTGGCGAGTCGCTATCGTCGCGGAAGGTCGCCAGAAATTCCTCCGCGGAACAGTAGCTCCGGACACTCAAACCCGCAGAACGCAGGAGCAGATCGAGCGAATCCCGCACTTGAGGATCGTCGTCGACGACGTGCACCACTGACGGGGAGGATACCATGGACCTTCCTCCTCAGAAGTCCTTGCCCAGCACCGTACCGAATGAACCTCCGTCCCAAAGCGACTTCCCTTCGCGCCCACGGAAGCTCGCCATATCGTGCATGGCCATCGTCGCGTTTTCCGAGGGGCGGCCCATTACCCGTTCCGAACCATAGCAGGTCAGCCGTAAGTATGATCAAAATTGTTCTTCCGTCCAGTCCTGCGCAGCGTGCAACCGCGGAATGGGCAACGATTCCGGCGCCATGCAACTACTCGCCCCCCGTCGAACGGACCGGCTTGGAGTTCTGCGGCCAGGTTCGGAGACGGCAAACCGTGTCGCTCCGCGCCGGTTCGGTGCCGCGTGCATGGGCCAGACGAACTTGCCTCGGCACGCGACGAGGCAAGCGGGTCGGGCCCCTGCCCTGCGGTTCAAGAGGCCCATAGGCCAACGCATGTCACTTTCCCCCCGCAGCGACGAGCCATTGTCCGAATGACTCCAATGAGGTACATTCGTTTGGGGTGTCGGGCCGCCCCGTCGGGCAACATTCTCCTTGTGAGCAGCACATTCTTCGATCGCCCTAGGGCGGCCGGGACTCTGTGGTCCGTAGGTCCTCGACCAACGCCGTCCGCCATGCCGATCCCATCGCCGTCCCAAAACGAGATCGCTTTGGCTGGGTCGCTGCTTGATGCGCTGCCCAACGAGGTCGCCCTGCTCGGCCCGGACGGCACTCTCCGGCTGATGAACCGTGCCTGGCGTGCAAAGACCGCCGGACGCGGCACGGTGCGTGTGGGCGCGGCATTGGATGAGTCCATCCTCATCTGCTTCTGCCGGGGGGCGACAACCGCAGAGCAGATTGCACGCGACGTTCTCGCGGGCCTGCACCGCGTCCTCGCCGGAGAGGCCGACAGCTACTGTCTGCCCTACTTGGCCCGCCGCTCAGGCCGCAACCACGGCTACCGCTGGCAGATCTGGCCCGCCACCTGCGACTGCCATCGGGGCGCGGCCGTCTTGCACGAGGAACTCGCCGCGGCCCCCGACGATGTGCCGGCAACGGAAGAGCCGCAGGTACCGTCCCCTCCCGAGCCCGGCAACCGGGATTTCGGCGGCTCCGACGAGGAACGTCTCCGCCTCGTTGCCCGCGTCTCGCGCGATATCCTCTACGAGCACGATCTGGTCCGCGACGTCATCTGGCACAGCGAACGGCACGTCGAGGTCTTCGGCGAGGTCGAAGGTTCGCCGCGTGCCTGGTGGATCGACCATCTCCATCCTCATGATCGACCGCAGGTTCTCCAGTCGCTGCAGCAGGCATTGAAGAGCGACGGGAACTCCTGGATGATGGACTACCGTCTGCGCCGCGCGGACGGTCGCTATGCCTACCTCATCGACCGCGCGATCATCGTTCGCGATCCCGGCGGCCGTCCGCTGCGCCTCATCGGCGCCGCCACGGATATCTCCGCGCGCAAGTACGTAGAGAATGCGCTGCACGAGAGCGAAGAACGGTTTCGCATGGCCTTCGAGGAAGGCCCGCTGGGGATCACCTTCTTCAGCGCCAGCGGCGAACTGCTCCAAGTCAACCGCTGCTTCGGCCGCATGCTCGGCTACGAACCCGCCGAACTCCGCGGAAAGTGCTTCCTCGACATCACGCACCCCGACGACGCCGTCACCGCCTCCGCCTGTGCGCGGCAGGTGTTCGACGGCGAGATCCCCGGCTACACCCTCGACAAACGCTACGTCCACCGCAACGGCCATCCGGTCTGGTCGCGGCTCACCGTGACCGCGCTGCGCAACCGCAAAGGCAAAGTGCTCTATGCGATCGGCATGGTCGAAGACATCACCGAACGCAAGCAGGTCGAAGAAGCGCTCCGCCGCGCCGAACGCCTCGCATCCGTCGGCACTCTCGCCGCGGGTCTGGCCCACGAAATCAACAATCCGCTCGGCGCCATCGTGCTGAGCGCCGATGCCGCCCTGCTCGCCAAGAGCCATCCCAATCGCGAAGAAATCCTCGCCGCATCGCTGGAGAACATCCAGACCGCCGCGATCCGTTGCGGACGGATCGTCAAGAGCGTGCTCCAGTTCGCTCGCGACGAAGTCTCGCACAAGTGGCCCGGCGACCTCGCCGATCTCGCCCTCCACGCGCGCGACGTCGTCCGCAAGGCCGCCGACGAAGCCGGCGTCACCATCCGCATCGACATTCGCGAACCCCTCCCCCAACTCGTCATGAACCCCACCGAGATGGAGCAGATCTTCGTCAACCTCATCCACAACGCCATCCAGGCCTCAAGGCCGGGAAGCGAGATCCTCGTCGCGCTCGAGCCGCGCTCCGAGGCCGTCCGCCTCGTGGTCCGCGACCACGGTCGCGGAATCCCCGCCGACGAGCTCCCCCACATCTTCGACCCCTTCTACACCACGCGCCAGAAGGAAGGCGGCACGGGGCTCGGCCTGAGCATCAGCTACGGCATCATCCACCAACACGGCGGCACGATCGACGTGCAGAGTGAACTGGGAGCGGGAACGACCGTCGAAGTGATCCTTCCCCTCCAAGTCCCGGGAAGCCTCGAGGACCTAAATGGTCAAGATCCTGGTTATTGACGACGAGCCCGGTTACCGCGATCTGCTCTATGCCATGCTCTTGCAGGAGGGCTACGACGTCCGCGCCGTCGCCAATGCCCAAGAAGCTGCTCGCGCTGGTCCAACACTTTGTCGCCGATCTGATCGTCGTGGACTGGATGCTCCGCCAAGACACCGATGGACTCGACCTCGTCCATGCCCTCCGCTCTGTCCATCCCATGGTAAAGACGATCATGATCACCGGGTTCCCCACAGCTAGCCTCGAAGCTGCGCGTGCGCGGCGTTCCCGACTGCCAGTTCCTCGCCAAACCCTTCACGCTCCGCCAGTTGAACGAGCGCATCCGCCTCGCATTGGGTCCGCCCCCAGCGCTGGAAGACCCGGGGTGCCCCCCAACCAAGAACTGATCGTCTCTCGGCCACGCAGCGGCGCGGACCCCCCACCTAAGCGGCAGACTCTCGGTGCCGCTTCTGTCCAGCCGTCTTGCCCCGCCTCGGCCCAGACCGGTCGCTCTGATCCTATTGATGCCGACGCAGTCAATGTTCGCGATTCACCCCGGATAGTGAGCCGAAACGGCTGGAATCCGTAGTTCCCCTGGCCGCCCGACGGTTATTCGCAATGCGGGCCTCAATAGGACGCAGCCCGACCTCAACCCCGTGGGCCAGCAGCTTTTCCCCAGCGTGGGCTCCGCCATTTCCCCGCGATCGGCAGCCCTAAGAATTGTTAATTCTAGTACACACTTGACATTAGACATACTAATGATACGATAATAGGCGTTCTGCATCCGCCCGCGGCCATTGCCGGGGGCGCTGCGCACGGGCGTCTACCGCGGTTCCGACAATACGAGATGGTCTCGTGCAGTGCCACCGGGTTGTTTGCCCGCCGGCGCCGCACTCACGGCCAGCCAGGCTGCCCCTGGTGTCCGACAAATGGGCAGGGTTTGACTAGCAGAAGCGCGATCGCTGCCGCACTTTAGTCCTCCAATCCACTCCACGGTCTGTCCATGGCATTCACGGTACCCAAGGTGCAGGGCCTGTACGATCCTCAGCACGAACACGACGCCTGCGGTATCGGGGCGATCGTCAATATTTCCGGCCGGCGCGAACACGCGATTCTCGACCTCGGTCGACAGGTTCTGCTCAATCTCCAACACCGCGGCGCCGCCGGAGCCGATGAATCCACCGGCGACGGCGCGGGCATCCTCTTTCAATTGCCGCACGAGTTCTTCGCCGACGAGGCGCCGCGCCTGGGCATCGAGCTGCCGCCGCCCGGCCGCTACGGCGTCGCCATGCTTTTCTCTCCCCAAGACCCCCTTGTGCGCGCGCCTGCGAGACGATCCTGCTGGAAGCGATCGTCGAGGGCGGCCTGAAGCCTCTGGGCTGGCGCGACGTGCCCTCCGAGAACGGCTGTCTGGGCGAGATTGCCCGCGTCTCCGAGCCGGTGGTCCGCCAACTGTTCATCTCGGGCGAGGGCCTGGAGGACGAGAACCTCGAACGCCGTCTGTTCGTCGTCCGCAAACGCGCGGAACATCGCGTGCGTGCCCGATGCGGCGACGCCGCAACGGATTTCTACGCCTGCTCCATGTCCGCGCGCACGGTGGTCTACAAGGGCATGTTTTTCGCCCCGCAGTTGTTCGCCTATTACCCCGATCTCGCGGACCCCAGGCTCGCGACGGCCTTGGCCATCGTCCACCAGCGCTACAGCACCAATACCTTTCCCAACTGGCGTTTGGCACACCCTTTCCGCATGATCGCCCACAACGGCGAAATCAACACGCTCCGCGGCAACATGAACCGCCTGCAGGGCTACGAAAAAGGCATGGCTTGCCCGGCCCTCGCCGAAGACCTCTCCGACTTGTTCCCGATCATCGAGCCCGGTGCCAGCGACTCGGCCAGCTTCGACAACGTCATGGAACTATTGGTCCGTGCCGGCCGCGCCGCCCCCCACGCCCTGATGATGATGATTCCCGAAGCCTTCGGGCAGCGTTACCACATCAGTACCGACAAGCGATCGTTCTATGAATACCATGCGGCCATCCTCGAGCCGTGGGACGGCCCCGCCGCAGTCGTCTTCACCGATGGTCGCGTGGTCGGCGGTACGCTGGACCGCAACGGGCTGCGCCCCTGCCGGTACGTCGTTACCGTCGACGGCCTCGTCGTCCTCTCCAGCGAGGCCGGCGTGATCGAGTTTCCGCCCGAGAAGGTCCGCCAGAAAGGCCGCCTTCAGCCGGGTAAGATGTTTCTCGTCGACACCGTCGAGGGCCGCATCGTCGTCGACAACGAGATCAAGGGCAAGATCGTCCGCCAGAAGCCCTACCGCCGCTGGCTCGAGGAAAACCGCATCGAGCTCCGCGGCCTTTTCCAGCCTCCCCGCACGATCGAGGACCATCCTCAAACCATTGTCCAACGCCTCCGTGCCTTCGGCTACACGCGCGAAGATCTCGACCTGCTCATCGCCCCCATGGCCCGCGACGGACAAGAGCCCGTCGGCTCGATGGGCACCGATACTCCCCTGGCCGTGCTCTCCCACAGGCCCAAGCTCCTGTTCAGTTACTTCAAGCAGCTTTTCGCCCAGGTCACCAATCCGCCCATCGACCCCTTGCGCGAAGGGCTGGTGATGTCGCTGATGGCCTTCACCGGCAAGCAGCGCAATCTGCTCGACGAAACCCCCGTCCACTGCCGCCAACTCAAAATTCCCCATCCCATCCTCACCAACGAGGACATTACGCTGCTGAAGACGGTCCGCCGCGAAGACTTCAAGGTCGCCACGCTCCCGGCGGTATTCGAAGTCGATCGGGACGATCCGGGCGGGGCCCTTCGCCACGGCCTCGACCAATTGCTCGCAGCCGCCGAGGCCGCCATCCGCGACGGCGCCTCGCTGCTGGTCGTCAGCGACCGCGACATCGGCCCGCACAAGGCTCCCATTCCCAGCCTGCTCGCCGCCGGCGCACTGCACCACGGCCTCCTCCAACGCCGCCTTCGCAGCGAGGCCGGGATCGTGCTCGAAACTGGCGAGCCCCGCGAGGTCATGCACTTCTGCCTTCTTTCGGGTTACGGAGCCAACGCCGTCAATCCCTACCTCGCCTTCGAGGCCATTCGCAAACTCCACCGCGAAGGCGGCCTCGGCCCCGGCGACAATCTCGACGAGCTCTACGAACACTTCATCAAAGCCGTCAACAAGGGCATCCTCAAGACGATGTCCAAAATGGGCATCTCCACGCTGCGCAGCTACCATTCCGCCCAGCAGTTCGAAGCCGTCGGCCTCAGCCGCCCCCTGGTCGACCGCTACTTTACGGGCACCGCTTCGCGGATCGGCGGCGTCGGGTTGGACGTCGTCGCCCGGGAGGCCCTCACCCGGCACTCCGCCGCCTTCGGACCGCACGAACCCGGCCGGCTGGAACTCGACTTCGGCGGCGAATACCACTTCCGCCTCGACGGCGAAGCCCATCTCTGGAATCCGCACACGATCACCAAGCTTCAGCACGCCGTCATCCAAAACGACCCCCAGCTCTACTCCGAATACGCCCAAGCCATCAACGACCAGAGCCGCGAGCTGTGCACCCTCCGCGGGCTGTTCGATTTCGTCGCCGCCGAACCCGTGCCCCTCGACGAAGTCGAACCGGTGACTCAAATCGTCAAGCGTTTCTACACCGGCGCGATGTCCCACGGGTCCATCAGCAAGGAGGCCCATGAGACTCTCGCCATGGCCATGAACCGGCTCGGCGGGATGTCCAACACCGGAGAAGGCGGTGAAGACCCGGCCCGCTACCAGCCGATGCCCAACGGCGATTCGCTCAACTGCGGCATCAAGCAGGTCGCCTCCGCGCGCTTCGGCGTCACCATCGAGTACCTCGCCAACGCCCGCATTCTTCAGATCAAAATGGCCCAAGGCGCCAAGCCCGGCGAAGGAGGCCAGCTTCCGGGAACCAAGGTCACCGACGAAATCGCGCGACTGCGCCACTCGACTCCGGGCGTTTCGCTGATCTCTCCCCCGCCGCACCACGACATCTACTCCATCGAGGACCTCGCCCAGCTCATCTACGACCTCAAGTGCGCCAACCCCGAGGCCATGGTTTCCGTCAAGCTCGTGTCCGAGGTGGGCGTCGGCACGATCGCCGCGGGGGTCGCCAAGGGCAATGCCGATGAGGTTCTCATCAGCGGCCACGACGGCGGCACCGGCGCCAGCCCTCTCTCCTCCATCAAGCACGCCGGAATCCCCTGGGAAATCGGCCTCGCCGAAACCCAGCAAACGCTGGTGCTCAACGGACTACGCGACCGCATCCTCGTCCAATGCGATGGCCAAATGAAAACCGGCCGCGATGTGGTGATCGGCGCACTGTCGGGCGCCGAACGGTTCGGCTTCGGCACCTCGGCCCTCGTTTCGCTCGGTTGCATCCTGATGCGCAAGTGCCACCTCGGCACCTGCCCCGTCGGCATCGCCACTCAGCGCCCCGATCTCCGCGAGCGCTTCGCCGGCAAGGCCGAATACGTCGTTCGCTTCCTCACGTTCGTCGCCGAGGAAATCCGCCGCCTCATGGCCCAACTCGGCTTCCGCACCATCGACGAAATGGTGGGGCGCGTCGACCGCCTTTGCTGCCGCAAGGCCGTCGATCACTGGAAAGCCCAGGGGATCGACTTCTCCGCCCTCTTCGTCGTCCCCAAGCCTCCTCCCCATGGCGGCGCCGTCCGTTGCGTCCGCCGGCAGACCGACGTGCACAAGGACCACCTCGACTGGGAGATCCTCGACATGGTCCGCCGCACCCTCGACACCGGCGAACCCGCCAGGCTGGAAATGCCCATCCGCAACGTGCACCGCACCGTCGGCGCCATTCTCAGCAACCGCATCTACAAATGCTGGGGCGCCAAGGGACTGCCCGACGGCACCCTGGACATCACCTTCCGCGGCTCCGCCGGCCAGAGCTTCGGCGCGTTTCTCTGTCCCGGCGTCACGCTCCGCCTCATCGGCGAGTCCAACGATTACCTGGGCAAGGGCCTCTCCGGCGGCCGCATCATCGTTCGCATCGCCCCGCGGCTCCCCCTTCGATCCGCATCGACAACGTGATCGTCGGCAACACCCTGCTTTACGGCGCCACGCGCGGCGAACTCTTCGTCAACGGGCTGGCCGGCGAGCGCTTCGCCGTCCGCAACAGCGGTGCGCTCGCCGTGGTCGAAGGCGTCGGCGACCACGGCTGCGAATACATGACCGGCGGCACCGTCGTCGTCCTCGGCCGCACCGGCCGCAACTTCGCCGCCGGCATGAGCGGGGGCGTTGCCTACGTGCTCGACGAACATCAGTTGTTCGACACCCTCTGCAACCTCGACATGGTCGATCTCGAGTCGATCTGGCAGCCCGACGACGAACGCGTGCTCCACGATCTCATCGCGCCGACACTGCCAGTGTACCGGCAGCCAGCAGGCCGCGCGCATCCTCGACAACTGGCAGGAAATGTCCGGCAAGTTCGTCAAAGTCATGCCCATCGACTACCGCAAGGCGCTGGAGCGCGTCCGCGAACGCGAATCGGTCACCGCCGACCAGGCGGCCGCTACGGAGGAAGTTTTCCGCGGCTAGCAGCAAGTTTTGAGAATTACGTCCCCAATCGCCAACCTGCTCGCCAGCAGGCAGGAGTCCAAGCGTGGCCAAGCCCACCGGTTTCCTCGAATATCCCCGCGTCGAAGTCGCGCATCGCTCCGATCGAGGAACGCATCCGTGACTGGTACGAAATCGACCATCCCTTGGTCGAGAACGCGCTCAACGAGCAGGCCGCGCGCTGCATGGATTGCGGCATCCCCTTCTGCCACGGGGCGGGCTGCCCCGTGAAAAACCGCATTCCCGAGTTCAACGACCTGGTCTACCGCGGCCATTGGCAGCAGGCCGCCGAGAACCTCCACTCCACCAACAACTTCCCCGAAATCACCGGCCGCGTCTGTCCCGCCCCGTGCGAGGCCGCTTGCACCCTTTCGATCAACGATGACCCCGTTACCATCAAACACATCGAATACCAGATCGCCGAACGCGCCTTCCAGGAAGGCTGGGTCAAGCCGCTCCGCCCCGAGTACCGCACGGGCAAGAAAGTCGCCGTGATCGGCTCCGGACCCGCCGGCCTTGCCGCCGCCCAGCAGCTCACCCGACAGGGCCACGAAGTCGGTCGTCTTCGAGAAAGATGACCGCCTCGGCGGGCTTCTGCGCTACGGCATTCCCGACTTCAAGCTCGACAAACGCGTCCTCGACCGTCGCCTCGAACAGATGGTCTCCGAAGGGACCAAGTTCGAGCCGGGCGTCAACGTCGGCCACGACATCTCCGGCCGCTACCTCCGCCGCATGTTCGACGCCATCGTCCTCTGCATGGGCGCGGGCCAGCCGCGCCCGCTTCGCGTGCCCGGCTCCGATCTCCGCGGCGTCCACTACGCGATGGAATTCCTCACGCAGCAGAACCGCCGCGTCGCCGGCGATTCCGTTCCGCCCTACGGCGACCGGGTAGTCACCGCCGAAGAATAAACACGTCGTCGTCATCGGCGGGGGCGACACCGGCAGCGATTGCGTCGGCACCTCGATCCGCCAGGGGGCGGCCTCCGTTACCCAGCTCGAAATCCTTCCCCGCCCGCCCCAAGAGAAGAATTCCGAAACGCCTTGGCCCCTCTGGCCCAAGATCATGCGGACCTCCAGTTCCCACGAAGAGGGTTGCCAGCGCCGCTGGAGCGTGCTTACGCAAGGCGCTGGTCTGCGATTCCACCGGCCACGTCTGCACCCTGGAAGGCTGCGAAATCCAGTGGGTCCGCGGCCCCAAGGGCTGGGAGATGAAAGAAATCCCCGGCACCGAGTTCAATCTGCCCGCCGAACTCGTGCTGCTGGCCATGGGATTCGTCCACGTCGTCCATGAAGGCTTGGTCGAGCAGCTCGAAATCGGGAAGTCCGGCCACGGAGGCGTGCAGGTGCGCGATTGGATGGCTTCCGACCCGGGCATCTTCGCCGCCGGCGATACCGTGCGCGGCGCCAGCCTCGTCGTCCACGCCATCAACGACGGTCGTTTGGCGGCGGGCGCCATCGACAAGTGGCTCAAGACCGCGAGTTGATCCCACGGGCGGTCACGTCCGCTCCGCGGCCCGTCCCGCCCTCCACGTCGCCTCGCGCGGCCAGATTCTCACGGTCAGGGGCAGTCTCCACTCACGCTCCTGCCCGGCGGGTCCCTTGCGTCGTTCGCCCCGTCGCTCTAAACTGACTCCATATTTTTCTCGGGGAAGCGTCGGCGCAGTATGCTCCCAAGGGCGGTTCGCACGCCCTGCATCCCCGTAGAAAACATCCCGGCGGCCCCGCCCCCACGCGAAAGGCGTCCCAGCCAGCGGCTCCCCATGAAAACCACTGCCCCCACCAACCACCGCCGGCTGAAAGACCTGGCTCGCAAGCACGGCACCCCACTGATGCTCGTCAGCCGATCTGCCTTGCGCGCCCAGCTCGAGCGATTCCGTCGTGCCCTGCCCCGGGTGGAACCATTCTTCGCCATCAAGGCCAACGCCCACCCCGAAGTCGTCAAGACGATGGTCGCCGGGCGCGCCGGTTTCGACGTCGCCTCGGCCGCCGAATTGGCCCTCGTGCTGGCCGCCGGCGCCAAACCGCAGCAGATCATCTTTGCCAACACCGTGAAACCGGTGGAGTCCATCGCATACGCCGCCAAGAAGGGGGTCTCGCTCATGACCTTCGATAGCGGCTATGAGCTCGACAAGATCGCCCAATACGCCCCCGGAGCACGCGTGCTGGTGCGGATCAAGGTCCCCAACGTCGGCTCGATCGTCGAGCTGAGCCTTAAGTTCGGCGCCGACCCCACCGATGCCACGAGCCTGCTGATCAAGGCCTACAAGTTGGGCCTCAAGCCCGCCGGAGTCAGCTTCCACGTGGGCAGCCAGTGCTCTCGGCTGGAAAACTACATGGAGGCCCTGGAGATCGCGGCGATCATCGTGCGCGACGCCCGCCTCAAGCAGCTCCCCTTCGAAATCATCGACATCGGCGGCGGATTCCCGATCTCCCACTTCGATCACGAAGAGGACCACTTCGAGAAACTGGCCCCCGTGCTGACCAAGGAAATCGACCGCCTCTTCGACCGCAACATCCGGATCATCGCCGAACCGGGCCGCTTCCTCGTCGGTCCCGCAGCCACTCTTGTGATGCGCGTCATCGGCAAGGCGATCCGCGAGAGTAAACTCTGGTACTACCTCGACGACGGGCTCTACGGCTCGCTGAGTGGGCAGGTCTTCGACCACTGCAAGTACCAGTTCCGCTTCCTCCGCGGCGGCTCCACCCAGCTCTCGACGCTGGCGGGCCCCACGTGCGACAGCTTTGACATCATCGCCCGCGGCGAGGAAATCCCCGAGCTCCAGCTCGGCGACGTCGTGTACGTCGAAAACATCGGCGCCTATAGCCTGGCCAGCGCCACCAGTTTCAACGGCATGCCCATGGCCAAGGTGCACATGACCGCCTGACGGTTGCCGCGACCTTTTCCAAAGGATCACGACATGAAACGAACTCAGCGCATGCGCGAAGACCAGTCCGAAACTCCCGAGTGGCTCGTGAAGAAGAAGTGCCCGCACAAGGAAAAGTACCTCGCGGGCAAACGCATTCTCCCCCAGGGAATCACCGGCAAGGAAAAGCTCGGCGAATTGCTGTCCAATGCCTTCCTCGCCTACAACTCCGCGCGCTTGCGCGAAGGCTGCGAATTGTTCACCCAGCGCATGCTCGAGCCCGACGTCACCGTCGGCATGAGCCTCGCAGGCGCCCTCACTCCCGCCGGCCTCGGATGCTCGTCGATCGTTCCCCTGATCAAGGCCGGCTTCGTCGACTGGATCGTGGCGACCGGGGCCAATCTTTACCACGACCTTCATTTCGCCTTCAACTTTCCTCTCCACGCCGGCAGCCATCTGCTCGACGATACCGATCTGCGGCGGAACGACGTGGTGCGCATCTACGACGTGCTCTTGGGCTATTCCGACTGTCTGATGACGACCGACGAGATCCTTCGCGGCATCCTCGTCCAACCGGAATTCCAGAAGGAGATGGGCACCGCCGAGCTTCACCACTCAATCGGCCGCTATGCCGCCGAATGGGAGAAGAAAGCCGGACTCAAGGACGTCTCCGTACTCGCCGCCGCGTACCGCGCCGGCGTCCCCTGCTACACTTCCTCCCCCGGCGACTCGACGATCGGCATGAACGTCGCCGGCGTCGAACTCAAGGGAAACAAGCTCCGCATCAACCCCTCGATCGACGTCAACGAGACGACGAGCTTCGTGCTCGCCGCCAAGCGCGGCGGCGGCAAGAGCGCGGTCATGCTCATGGGCGGCGGCAGCCCCAAGAACTTCATGCTCCAGACCGAACCCCAAATCCAGGAAGTTCTCCGCATCAAGGAAGTGGGCCAGGACTACTTCTTCCAAGTCACCGACGCGCGCCCCGATACCGGCGGACTCTCCGGCGCCACGCCCCACGAGGCCGTCAGTTGGGGCAAGGTCGATCCCAATCGGCTCCCCGATGCCGTCGTCTGCTACACCGATACCACGATCGCCCTGCCGATCATCACGCACTACGCCCTGGCCAGCCGAAATCCTCGCAAGCTCAAGCGCCTTTACGACCAGCGCAGCGCCATGATGGAAGCCCTCGTGCGCGAGTACTTCGCCCACAATAAGTAGCCGCGATTTCCACCGCGCACTCGACGGCGAGGCCGGGTCCCAAGGTGCCGCGGTGCAACGCCGTGCGACGGCGCTGCCGCGCCAGCGCCGCCGCTCCAGGCGCCGCCGCCCCGGGCGCCCAGCGAAATCCCGCCTCAGTTGCCAAGCGCGCGTGGCCGTGGCATGATAGCGGGCGCGAGCTTTCCGATTTCTTCACGATACCTTCACGATTGCGGAGTGTTTCGTCCATGAGAACCAGCCATCGCCGCCGTTTCCTCAAGCAGTCCGTTCAAGGTTTCGGCGCGGTCGCAGCCGCCTGCCTCGCGCCCGGATCATCCCCTCCTCGGCCCTCGGCCTCGACGGTGCCACGCCCCCCAGCGAGCGGATTCTCGTCGGACTGATCGGCTGCGGCAACCACGGCGTCTACTGGAACCTGAAGCAGATTTTCCGCTGCCCCGACGTCCAGCGTCGTGGCCGTCTGCGACGTCGATGCCAACCATCTGGCCGACGGCAAGCGCGCGTCGACGAACACTACGCCCCGATCTACGGCAGCGCCTACAAGCCCTGCGATACCTACGCCGACTTCCGCAAGCTGATCCTCCGCAAGGACATCGATGCCGTCGCCAACTGCACTCCCGACCACTGGCACGTCATCCCGGCGATCATGGCCGCGCAGCTGCGGCAAGGACGTGATCTGCGAGAAGCCGCTGACCCTCTTCATCGCCGAAGGGCGCATCCTCTGCCAGGAGATCGAGAAGCACAAGCGCGATCTTCCAGACCGCCTCCGAGAACCGCTCGATCGACACCTACATTCGCCTGGTCGAACTGGTCCGCGGCGGCGTGATCGGCAAGCTTCGGCACATCGAAGTCTCGCTGCCCGTCGGCAATAACGAGATGCGTCTGGGGCCCCAGTACCGCGAAACCTTCCAGAAACGCGACGCGGTGCCGGTCCCCAAGGAGTTGGACTACGATACGTGGCTCGGACAGGCCCCGCGCTGCCCTACATGCCCGCGCGCGTCCATGGAGCCTTCCGCTGGAACCTCGCCTTTTCCGGCGGCGTGCTCACCGACTGGGGCGCGCACATGATCGACCTCGCCCAGTGGGGCCACGATACCGAGCGCACCGGCCCGATCGAGGTCGAGGGCAAAGGCGACTTCCCGCCCCGCGACGCCGTGTTCAATACCGCGGCGACCTTCTCCCTCCGTTACAAATACGCCGACGGCGTCACCATGACCGTCGACTCCAAGGGCCCCTCGATCCGCTTCGAAGGCACCGACGGCTGGATCGAGTGCAAGGGCTGGCGTGGCAGCCTCAAGGCCAGCCGCCGCGAAATGCTCGACGTCAAGATCGACCCCGAAAAGGTCCACGTCTACCGTCCCAGCGAGATCGTCGCACGCACCGACGGCGGCAAAGGTGGCGAGCACCGCAACTTCTACGATTGCGTCAAGAGCCGCCAGCCCACCTACGCCCCCGCCGAGATCGGCCATCGCACGATCACGATCGCCCATATCGGCAACATCGCCATGCTCTTGGGCCGCAAACTCACCTGGGACCCAGCCAAGGAGCAGTTCGTCGGCGATGCCGACGCCAACGCAATGCTCACGCGCAAACAGCGCGAGCCCTGGACGATCGCCAATATCGATCGGTGGATTTGATTCGCACCTCGGGCGGCATGCCACGGCGTGCCGCCGATCCTTTCCTCCTCCGCGTAGGAACGCACCGGGCTAGTTACCCCAACTGCTCGGCGATGTCCCCTGCCGCATGCGGTGGTGTGGCGGCGGTGTGGCGGCAGTCGGAGAGGCGCGCGATCGCGATGACGGATCCCGGTCGCCCCGCCGAGCGGCCCGTGGGCCTCGGCCCGTTGACCTCGGCCGGGGCGCTGATATACTGGGCCTCCGTGTGTCGGCTCAATCAGGCCAAGAGAACAAGGAGCGAGCAATCGTGGCCAAAAAGAAGGCAGCCAAGAAGACCGCCCCCAAGAAGCCCGCAACCCCCAAGGCGGCGAAGAAGAAAACCGCGAGCGGCAAGCAGGGCAAGGCCAAGAAGAAGCCCGATGCTCGCCACGCCTCGCACGACGACGATATCCGCCTCGATCCCACGGAGGAAAAGGCCTTCGATGTCGTCGAATCCTCCGACCTGGTTCGCGACCAACTCGAAATCGAGGTCACCACGGCCGCCGTCAAGGTCGTGCGCAAGGTCCTCAAGGCCAACGGCATCGACCTTTCCCAGCAGCAAGCCGAACGGCTCACCGTGGTTCTGTTCGGGTAGCCGCTAGCGCCAGGGCGACGCGCAACTGGCGTGCATCACCACTTGCGTCGGCCGGCCGTGCGACTGCCGCTCGTTGTGCGTGGCGTTGGTCGCCGTGTAGAACAAGTGCCAGCGTCCCGCCGCGCGCACCAAGGCGTGCGGAGCGTAGATCCCGTAGCAATCCGGCTTCGCCGCTTCGCGCGATCGACGCGCGCCGCGCCGGCCGCTGCCACCGCCGCCCGTCCGCCGAAAAGCACCATTCCAGGTCCATCGTCTGGGCCTCGACCCGATAGTGCCCCAGCATCCCCATGCGCCCCTCGGGCATGCGCGTGACCGCAAGGTAGTAGAACTGCATGTCGCTGGGATCGTGGGCATCGGCCTCGACGATGCGCCGCCGGTCGGTCCACCGCAGCCCGTCCTCGCTCGCGTAGCGGTCGACCACGCGCAGCCACCCCGCCGCGTTGTCGTGGGCGACGTACCGCTTGTCCTGCTTGGGCACCTCGACCAGCGCCACGGAGTACATCTCGAACGTGCCATCGTCGAGTTGATACACGTTGGTCGCATCGTTCGAGATCAGTCCCACGTCCGCCGCCGGCTCCCCATCCTCGCGCGCGGCGACCTTCTTCGCCAGCCGAGTCAATCCGGCAGCGGCCGCCGTCGTGCCGTCTACCGCGCGATCGTTCGGATGATAGAGGCAAGGCCGCAGCGGATCGAGCACCCGGTAACGCCGTCCATCCTCGCTCTCCGCCGCCAGGTAGCGCACCACCTTCGGCCCGTGCGCCCAGAAGTAGAGGCGATGCCGGCCGTTGTTCAGGCGCAAGTGCACTCCCTGCACCGGCTGCCAACCCGCGGGCAGGTTTCCGATCGCCAACGGCGCGTCCGGCGGCTCGCCGCTGGAAAGCACCGCCAGGTGCCGCTCCATTCGCTCCCCGGGCACTCCTTCGGCATAGCCCACATTGTGGGCCCCGCGCGATTGCGAATACCAAAGCCGCCATCGTCCCCCGTCGAGCGGCTCCGCGGCACAGGTGAAGTTCTGCACCGGCCCCGCCTCGTCGGAGAGCACGACCCCGTGTTTCTCCCACGCGCTGGGCAGACAAGGCTCCGGGTTTTCCCCCGCCCCAACGGCGTTCGACGTGCCTCCAGCGGCCGCCAACCCGTGCAAGCGCACAGAAACTTCCGTCGCTTCATCCCTCGCAGATGTCGATGGGTGTTGGATGCCACTTTTCTGGTGCTCCTTGGTTGATTCTCACGGCCCAAGAGAACATGAACCGTTCAGGGTTCCCCTCGGCGTCGCACGTGTGACCCCCACGTCGCTTGCTCGATTCCGAACGCCGCGGACCAGATCGTGATCCGGCCGGCCCCCGCCAATTCTGCTCTTCTCGCAGGACAAAAGAAAGGGGGCGCTTGTATCCTGGCCCGCGCCGACGACAATGGGGGCATCCCTCCCCTGGCCCTTGCCTTTCCGACCCTCCAGCCTACGGACGACTTCCATGTCCTCCCGCTCGCCTTGGGCAGTCTTGCTGGTTCTCATTCCCTTATCGGCCGTCTCCCAGATGCGCGCCGCCGAACCAGAGTCTCCGTCGTCCTCTCCGCCATCCTCTGCGCCGTCCTCCGCATCATCCACGCGATTGCCACCGGGAGGCTTCCTTTCCCTGTTCAACGGCAAAGACCTCACCGGCTGGTTGACGCGCGATTCCGACAACCGCGATTGGCGGGTCGTCGACCACGTGATCCAGTGCAATCCCCACCCTGCTTCGGGCGACCGAAACCTCTGGACCGCCAAGAGCTACTCCGACTTCGAATTGCTCATCGACTGGCGCATCACCCAGGCTCCCTACGTCAACCCCGACGCGCGCAAGATCCTCCCCGACGGCACCTACCAGAACGATTCCTCCGGCAAGCCCATTGCCATCGCGGTTCCCAACGTCGACTCCGGCGTTTTCCTTCGCGGCCAGCACAAGTCGCAGGTCAATATCTGGTGTTGGCCCATCGGATCGGGAGAAGTGTGGGGCTACCGCACCGACTTCAAGCTTTCCGCGGAGGTTCGCGCGGGCGTCACGCCGAAAGTCCGCGCGGACCGGGCCGTCGGCCAGTGGAACACCTTCCACATCGTGCTCCAAAGCGACCGACTGACCGTCACGCTCAACGACAAGCGCGTCCTCGATCAAGCCCGCTTACCCGGCATCCCCGCCCGCGGTCCGATCGCCTTGCAGCACCACGGCGACCGCAAGGACGGCGAGTGGGGCGCCTCGTTCGTCGAATTCAGAAACGTCTTCATCAAGGAACTCCACGATTAGATTCTTCACTGCTCGTAGAACGAGCGCGACCAACGCGAGCCCGGTTCTCTCGCGGCCAAAAGCCTCGAACTATTCCACAATCAACAACGGTGTCAATAAGACGATGATCCGCCTTGCCATGCTCGCCGCCGCGATTCTGCTGTCCTCCTGGACCGCGACTGCGGCCATCGATACGGTCCGCGTCGACGCCTCGTCGGGCTCTGCGCCTGTTGGTCGACGGAAAGCCCGTCCGCTGCGCATGTTCTGGGGTGCGCCGGGTAGCCTTCCGCTCCCGCTCCAGCCAGCCGGCCAGGAGATGAGCTTCGAGTTCACCCCGACCGAAGACGAGCCCAACCGAGCCACGATGCACTTTCGTTTCGGCGAGGTGCCCGGCGAGATCTTTTTCGACGATATCCGCATCGCCGATCTCACCGCCGGCAGCGACATTGTGCCCGTCTCCGACTTCGAGTCCGGCCCGGAGAGCTTCTCCACTGCCTGGACCTTTTGGCCACAAGGGGCCCAGAACACCGTCGGGAAGATCGAGGTCCAGCGCGGGGTCGGCCGCAATGGCTCCGCCGGACTGCGGATCGCGCTGGCGCCGCCTCCCAATGGACGTTGGCCCGATTTCCACGTCTATCACCTTCCCAACCTGGCCCTGAAAAAGGCCCATCGCTATCGCGTCAGCCTCTGGGCCCGCGCCAATCCTGCTCGCAATCTGACGATTGCCCTGTACCGCCCCGGGGAGTCGTTCGTCTATCTCGGCGGCCCTCCGAGCCCCTTCGAATCTCAGATCAAGCTCGCTGCCGCCGTGGGCGTCGATTTCGTCAGCTTTCCCGTCAACCTTCCCTGGCCCAAACCCGGCGCGGCGGTGGATTGGTCCACTCCCCTGGCCCAGTGCCGGGCCGTGCTCGCGGCCAACCCCAAGGCCCTGCTCTTGCCGCGTATCGGCATGGACCCGCCCCCATGGTGGCTCAGCGCGCATCCCGACGACGCCATGGTCTGGGACTCGGGCACCGCAACGCGGCGCCCCGCGGTGGTCGCCTCGCCCGACTACCGCCGCGATGCCGCCCAGCGCCTTGCCGCCCTGGTCGAGCACCTGGAGCAAGAATTGGGACCACATATCGCCGGCTATCATCCCTGTGGCCAGAACACCGGGGAGTGGTTCTATCAGGACACCTGGCTGGCGCCGCTCAATGGATACGCCGCAGGGGACCTCCGCGCCTGGCGCATCTGGTTAAAGTCGCGTTATCCAGACGTCGCGGCCCTCCGCTCGGCCTGGCACAATCCCCAGGTCGATTTCCTCACCGCGACGATTCCGGCTCCCGCCGTGCGCCTTGCCGCCCCGGCCGGAGCCCTCCGCGATCCTCAAGCCGAACGCAACCTGCTCGACTTCGCCGAGTTCCAACAGCAAGCCATGGCCGAGTGCGTCTGCGATCTGGCCCACTCGGTCCGCACCGCGAGCAAGGGCCGCAAGCTCGTGGTCTTCTTCTACGGCTACGTGTTCGAGTTTGGCGCCATCAACAACGGACCCGCCGTTTCCGGCCACTACGCCCTCCGCCGCGTCCTCAATTGCCCCGACGTCGACGTGCTCTGCTCCCCCATCTCCTATTTCGACCGCGCTTTGGGCCAGAACGGCCCCTCGATGACGGCCGCCGAAAGCATTGCCCTGGCCGGCAAGATGTGGCTCTACGAAGACGACACTTCGACCCATCTGAGCAGCGGCATGCAGCCCGGCTCGCGCGAGCGAGTGACCACGATCGACCAAACCAATGCCCTGCTCGTGCGCAATACCGCCCAATGCGCCCTGCGCAACTTCGGCACCTGGTGGATGGACCTGGGCGCCACCGGCTGGTTCAACGATCCGCGCATGTGGGCCGAAATGGACCGCCTCAAACCGCTGGATGAATCCCTGCTGCGTACCCCCCGTCCCTTCCGCCCGGAAGTTGCCGCCGTCCTCGACGAAGCGAGCATGCTCCGCATCTCCGCCGGCGGCGCGTGTGCTGTCGGTCCCGGCAACCTACGAAATCCGCCGTCCCTTGGGCCGCATGGGGTGTCCTTACGGCCAGTACTTGCTCGACGACGTACTCCAATCGCGCGTGCGCGCGAAGCTCTTCGTGCTGCTCAACGCGTGGTCTCTCGCACCCGAACAGCGCCGGCAACTTTGCGCGGCCACGCGCGACAGCCTCCGCATCTGGTGCTACGCACCCGGCTACCACGACCGAGACCGCCTCTCCCTGGAATCCATGCAGGAGTTGACCGGTTTCCGCCTCCAGGTGGTCTCGCCCGAAGCGGCTTGGGCCGAACCGACGGAACTGGGCAAGAAGCTGGGCCTCAAGGAAGCCTTTGGAGCCAAGCAACCGCTAGGAACCTATCCCAGCGGCACCGCTGCGGCTCTGGGCGGCCGCAAAATCGCAGCACCTCCCAAGGTTCTGGGATCGGCTCTAAGAACCTATCCCGGAACCGCCGCGGCAGTCCTCCGCGGCCGGAAAATCGCAGCACCGCCGAAGGTTCCGGGATCGGCTCTAAGACCCATTTTCGCCGCCTCAGATGCCCGTGCCGAGGAGATCCTTGCCGCCTATCCCGACGGATCGGCGGCCGTCGCGCTGCGCAAACAAGCCGACGGCTGGTCGCTCTTCGTCGGCCCGCCGGGGCTCACCAGCGCTTTGCTTCGGCTGGCGGCCCGCCGCGCCGGAGTCCACCTCTTTACCGAGGTCGATTGCAACGTTTACGCGAACGGACCGTTCGTCGCTCTGCATGCCTCTCAGGACGGCCCCGTGGATCTCGACCTCGGCCGCGCTGGACCCGTCCGCGACCTGCTCACCGGTCGCGCGTTGGGACAGGGCCCGCGTCTTCAACTCCAATTGAAGCCCGGCGAGACCTGCGCGTCCTCGCCACCTCCGACTGACGCGCGGTTAACTCCGCCTGATACGCGCAACCGAGTCCCGCGCGCTCAGGGAATCGATACCGGCGCCGACGGCGGTGACGCCAGCCCGACGCTGTTAACCGTGATCACCCGATAGGTGTGCTTCTCCCCCGGCTTCGCCGAGGCGTCCACGTAGCGCATCTCCGGCAACGGCGGTTCGGGCGTGTCGTGGTACGACATCTTCTGAAACAGCGGCCTCCCGAAAATGCCTGCTGGTTTCTCCGGTACTTGCACCAGTTCCTTCCCGTCGCGTTGGATCACGAACGCCTTGATCCCGCTCTCGAAATCCGCCTCGGCATCCCAGGCAATCTCGACCGTCTGGTCCGGCTTCCGCGTAAGCGCCGCACCTGGTAAGGAGCTTTCGGCGGCGACGCGTCGCCCACCGCTCCGGTCTTCACATACTCCTCCCATGCTTTGGCTACGCGCTGGTTCGGCAGCCAGACCGCTTCCTCCGGCTTGCCCGCGTAGGACCCCGCCGGTTCCGCACGAGTTCCGAACAGCGGTGCCAGCCACGCCTGCTTCCCGTCCACCGGCTTCAGATTCTGCTCGGCACTTCCCGCCTCCGGCAGCCGCATCGCCAGACACGCGTCGAAGAATGGAATCGCCAGGTAACGCGAATCGCCGCACTCGTGCGAGGTGCGCGGATCGGCGCCACCGCGATCGGCGCCCCCTTCGCACGCAGCGTCTGAAACAACTCCAGGTTTCCGCTCCATATTCGGTTGAACTGGGCATCGCCTTTCTCTTTCACGCCCGGGTTGCACATCATCGGGACCGAACAAACCGCCTCGGGCATCTGGGATTGTGCCCCGCTTGCATCCCGCCGCGTCATACCCGCACCCGAGCGAAACCAGACGGCCACCGTGCGCTCCGGGTGCGCCATCAGCATGTATCCCGCCCAAGAACCTCCGCCCGAATGCCCCCACAAACACCAAGGCACGCGATCCAGCTCGGGTCGACCGGCCTTCGCCGCAAGGTCCGCCAGTGCCTTGAGAAAGGTCTTGCCCGAACCGTTTGCCGGGTTTGACCAGAGCGCACAGTTTTGCTTGTCGAGCTGACCGTATGAGGGTCCGAGAAGAGCACAATTCCACTTCTTTGCCAGTGCCTGCCAATGGAGATCGTACGCCGCGGTCGCTCCCCCTTTGCAAGCGGGCGCCCCGCAGCCATGCTGGTGTACAATGATCGCGCGCAGCTTCTCCGCTCCGTCCGGCACCCAGAGCGTGTACGTCGCGTCCATCTGCAACTCACCCGGCTGCTGCGATGGCTCGTAACGCACTTCGAAGTACTTACCCGCTCCCAGCGCTAAACTGCTACCCGTCAGAAACCACGCGACCGTTAGAATCCCCAACCCACTTGCGTGCTTCATGGCCTGCGCTCCTTTGCGTTTCTCCCCTTTCCCTGCCGGCTCCGAGCGGCCTGGACCGAATTGCCCCCTTTGTAGTCGATCCCCCTCTGCCCGGCTACCCACAGGTGTGCCCCCGTGCCGTTCCGCCTCCTGGTGTGTAACTCCCCGCCCCTTGGCGCGTCCATATGCCATGACGGCACTGTGTAGGCGTCCAACGAGAAAGGCAATCCCATGACGGCTTGACGATCTCCTCTGCTTGCGATCAGCCGCGGACTGGGCCGCGTGGCCGCCTTGCTCGGGTTTGCGGCCGGCGTGGTCCTGCTCATGCTCTGGCTGGCAGGCAAGTTCGAGCCCAAAGTCCCACTTCAGCATGAACCAGACCCCCCCACGCCGGTTTCCGAGAGTCAGGCGGTCGCGGCGCGTTCGATCCAATTGCCGATCATGGAATCGGCCGTGGGCTCGATCCGCGCCGTACACGAGACCAGCATCGGCTCCAAGCTTCTCGCGCGTGTCGTCGAGGTGAATCTCAAGGCGGGCCAGCCCGTGCATCCCAACGACGTCCTCCTCCGCCTCGACGATTCCGACTTGCGCGCCAAGTTCCAGCAAGCCAAGGCGACACTCGCGGCGGCCGAAGCCGTGCGCGAGCAAGCAGCCGCCGACGACAAGCGCGAGCAACAACTCCTCCAGGCCAACGCCACGACCAAGCAGGATTACGAGAAAGCCGCCACCGCGCTGCGCTCCGCCGATGCCGATCTCCAGCACGCGCGCGAAGCGGTGAATGAAGTGCAAGCCACGCTCGATTGGGCCACCGTCCGTTCGCCGTTCGAGGGCGTGGTGATCGATAAGAAGGTCGACGTCGGCGATATGGTCGCGCCCGGCCAGTTGCTGGTCACGTTGTTCGATCCCAAACGCATGCAGTTGATCGCCAACGTCCGCGAGTCGCTGGCCCACCGCCTCCAGGTCGGCCAGGAAATCGCCGTCCAGCTTCAGGGCCTCGACAAGCGTTGCAGCGGAGACGGTCAGCGAGATCGTCCCCCAGGCCCAGTCGGCCAGCCGCGCCTTCCAGGTCAAAGTCACCGGTCCTTGCCCCACGGGCGTCTACACCGGGATGTTCGGCCGAATTCTGATCCCGCTCGAAGACGAGCGCATCGTGGTCATTCCGCGCCGGACCGTGCGTAATGTCGGTCAACTCGAGCTGGTCGACGTCATCGCAAGACGGCCAGCATCCGCCGCCGCTCGATCCGCACGGGTCGCGTGCTCGGCAACGACGTCGAAATCCTCTCCGGCCTTCGCGAGGGCGAGCTTGTTCGCCTTCCCTCGGAACCCGCCCCGACGCAGGAGGCGATTCATGGCTGAGCATTCCAACCAGGCGTCGCCCGGCGATCACCGCGCCTCCGGCCCCGAGCACCACTTCACCAACCGCATCGTCAAGGTCTTCCTGGAATCGAACCTGTCGCTGATCCTGATCCTGCTGGCGACCGTCGTCGGCCTGGCCGCGCTGGTCCTGACGCCGCGCGAGGAGGACCCGCAGATCGTCGTGCCGCTGGCCGACGTCTTCGTCAACTTCCCCGGCCACTCCGCCGCCGAGGTCGAGCAGCTCGTCGCCACGCCGCTGGAGAAGATCCTCTACCAGATCGACGGCGTCGAGTACGTCTACTCGATGTGCCGCGAGGACCAGGCCGATCATCACCGTCCGCTACTACGTCGGCGAGGACCGCGAGCGCAGCCTGGTCAAGCTCTACAAGAAGATCGACGAGAACCTCGACATCGTCCCGCCCGGCGTGACCGGCTGGGTCGTCAAGCCCGTCGAGATCGACGACGTGCCCGATCGTCACGCTGACGCTCGACCAGCGCGACGCGCCGACGACATGCACGCTCCGCCGCGTGGCCGAGGAACTGGTCGCAGCGCCTCGCCGGCGTGCAAGGACGTCTCGCGGGCCTACGTCGTCGGCGGCCAGCCGCGCGATCGTGCAGCGTCTACCTCGACCCGGACCGCATGGCGGCCTACCACGTCTCGCCGCTGGAGATCGCAGCGGGCCATCGCAGGCGGCCAACGTCACGCCGACCGCCGGCGACTTCCGCGCAGACGACCAGCTGATCCGCGTCGAGGCCGGCGCGCCGTTCGCCGACGCCGAGCGAGCTGCGCGACCTGGTCGTCGGCGTCTTCGACGACCGCCCCGTCTTCCTGAAGGACGTGGCCAACATCGACGACGGCCCCGCCGAAGTCGCCAGCTACGTCCGCCACGGCTGGGGCCCGGCCCGCGGCTTCACCGAGCACGAGGACTTCCCCGGCACGCGTGCTCGGCGAAGCCAGGCCGACGCACGCCGACGTCGCGCCGGCACAGCTCGTCCGCAGCCCGCCGTCACCATCGCCATCGCCAAGAAGAAGGGCACCAACGCCGTCTGGGTCGCCAACGCCGTCCTGCGCGCAGGCCGAGAAGCTCCGCGAGCACGATCGTGCCCGACGACATGCGAACTGGTCGTCACCCGCAACTCCGGCCTGACCGCCAACGAGAAGGTCAACGAACTGGTCGAGGCCCTGGCCGTCGCCATCCTGATCGTCGTCGCGCTGCTGACGCTCGGCCTCGGCTGGCGCGAGGCCCTGATCGTCGCCGTGGCCGTGCCGGTCGTCTTCGGCCTGACGCTGGCGGTCAACCTGCTGTTCGGCTTCACGATCAACCGCGTGACGCTCTTCGCCCTGATCCTCTCGCTGGGCCTGCTGGTCGACGACCCGATCGTCGACGTCGAGAACATCGCCCGCCACTTCGCGCTCCGCAAGAAGGCCACCCGCGCGCATCGTGCTGGAGGCCGTCGCCGAGATCCGCCCGCCGCTGATCACCGCCACGCTCGCGGTGATCGTCTCGCTTCCTGCCCATGTTCTTCATCACCGGCATGATGGGCCCCTACATGCGGCCGATGGCCCTGAACGTGCCGGTGACCATGCTCATGTCGATGGTCGTGGCCTTCACGATCACGCCCTGGCTGGCCTACCACGTGCTGCAAGCGCAAGTACGCCACCGGCGGCGCCGGCGGCGCCACGCCGCGCACGACCCGCACGACCTCGACGCCGTCAAGCAGTCGCTCGCTCTACCGGCTCTTCTACCCGCTCATGGCGCCGCTGCTCCACTCGCGCATGCGTGGCCTGGAGCTTCCTGCTCGGTCATGGGCCTGCTCACGGTCGGCGCCATGGGCCTGGCCGCCATGCGGCAGCGTGCCGCTGAAGATGCTGCCCTTCGACAACAAGAACGAGCTGCTGCTCGTGCTCGACTTCGACGAGGGCACGACGCTGGAACGCTCCGACGCCGCCGTCCGCGACTTCGAAGCGCTACCTGGCCGCCGTGCCCGAGGTCACCGACTTCACCAGCTACGTCGGCCTCGCCTCGCCCATGGACTTCAACGGCCTGGTGCGGCACTACTACCTGCGCCAGGGCGACAACGTGGCCGAGATCCGCATCAACCTGGCCGGCAAGAAGAACCGCGCGCTGCAGAGCCACGCCATCGGCCTGCGCATGCGCGACGACCTGCACGGCGATCGCCGACCGGCACCACGCCGCGCCTGAAGCTCGTCGAGACGCCGCCCGGGCCCGCCGGTGCTCGCCAGCGTGGTCGCCGAGGTCTACGGCCGGCCCGACCACCGCTACGACGACCTGCTCGCCGCCGCCGACACGGTCCGGGCCCGCCTGGCGCGCGAGCCGGGCGTGGTCGACGTCGACGACGTCCGCGAAGCCGCCGCAGCCGAAGCTCACCTTCGTCACCGACAAGGAGAAGGCCGCCCTCAACGGCGTCACGCACCGAGCAGATCGCCGCCACGCTTCGCAGCCGCTGCTCGACGGCGACGCCGTCGGCACTGGTGCGCAGCGACGCCGAACGCAACCCGCTGCGCATCGAACTGCGCCTGCCGCGCCGATCGCCGCTCCAGCGCCGCCGACCTGGCCCGCGTCGCACGTCAAGGGCGCGACCGGCCAACTGGTGCCGCTGGCCGAACTGGGCCGCTGGGAAGCCGCCGCGCGTCGACCAGACGATCTACCACAAGAACCTCCAGCGCGTGGCCTACGTCTTCGCCGAGACCGCCGGCCGGCCGCCGGCCGACGTCGTCGTCGACGTCCAGGCCGATCGAACGCAGCGCCGCCGGAAGCGCCGCCGAGGCCGCAGCGCGTCGGCAACGGCTGGGTCGCGCACGGCGAACCCCGCAGCCGGTCGCACGACCGCACCTTCTTCTCCAACGGCAGCGGCATCGCCTGGGGCGTGCCCGCCGGCTTCAGCGTCGACTTCGCCGGCGAAGGCGAGTGGAAGATCACGCTCGACGTCTTCCGCGACCTGGGCCTGGCCTTCGCCGCCGCCCTGGTCGGCATCTACATCCTGCTGGTCGCCCAGACCGGCTCGTTCGCCATCCCCGTCGTCGTCATGCTGGCCATCCCGCTGACGATCCTCGGCGTCATGCCCGGCTTCTGGCTGCTCAACGCGCTCAGCGCCCAGCACGTCGGCGGCTATCCTCGACCCGGTCTTCTTCACCGCCACCGGCATGATCGGCATGATCGCCCTGGCCGGCATCGTCACCCGCGACTCGATCATCCTCGTGGACTTCATCCACCTCTCGCTGGCCCGCGGCCGCTCGCTGTTCGACGCCATCATGGAAAGCCGCGTCGTCCGCCTGCGGCCGATCCTGCTGACCGCCGGCGCCGCCATGCTCGGCGCCGTGCCGATCACCATCGACCCGATCTTCTCCGGCCTGGCCTGGTCGCTGATCTTCGGCCTGTTCGCCTCGACGCTCTTCACGCTGTTCGTGATCCCGGTCGCCTACTGGCTGCTCTACGCCAACAAGCCCGGCCACGGCCTGCCCCAATCGACGATGGAACAGGAAGACGCCCTGGAGGCCGAACCGGTGGCCGTCGGCTGAGAAGCTGTTCCGGAACTGCCGCTGGAGCCCTGCGCGGCCGGAGAATCTCAGAACCTCCAAGGGTTCGGGGATCGGCTCTGAGAAGCCGTTCCAGCATCGCCGCCAGGCCGGCCGCCGTCCCGGCAATCGCCGGCATCGCAGCTCGTTCTCAGCGCTCTTACGGCTCGCAGCAGAACCGCGTCGTGAGTCGGGTCTCTTCCGTCTCGCTCACGCCAAAGGCTCTGCCACGCGCACCAGTTGCTTGCCGACGTTCTCTCCGTGGAACAGCCCAACAAAGGCCTTGGGTGCGTTCTCCAAACCGTCGACGATCGTCTCTCGGTACTTCACCTTGCCTTCGCGCAACCACTGTGCCATTGCGCGTTGCCCCTCGGCGAATCGCGCGGCAAAGTCGAAGACCAGGAATCCCTCCACGCGCACCCGTTTGACGATCAAGTGCCATAGCAAGCGCGGGCCGCGCGGCGGGCGCGTCGCGTTGTACTGATCGATCTGGCCGCACACCACAACGCGCACCCTCAAGTTGAGCTGCGTGAACACCGCGTCGGTCAGCGCGCCTCCACGTTGTCGAAGTAGACGTCGATCCCGTGGGGACATACTTCCTCGAGTTTCTCCGTGTAGTCGCGCAGCCCTTTGTAGTTGAAGGCGGCGTCGAATCCGAGTTCCTCTACGAGCCACTCGACCTTTTCCGGTGAACCGGCAGAGCCCGCCGCCCGGCACCCCATGGCCTTGGCGATCTGCCCCACCAGCGATCCGACCGCCCCTGCCGCCGCCGGACACGAACACCGTCTCGCCCGCCGCGGGCTGGCCGATCTCCAGCAGCCCGAAATACGCCGTCATTCCCGGCATTCCCAGCACGCCCAATGCCGTGGACATGGGCGCGATCGTCGTATCGAAATGCGCCACCCCCGGTCCCTCCAAGACCGCGTACTCCTGCCAACCCCAGTTGCCCACCAACACGTCCCCGGGCCGGAATCGCTTGTGCCTCGACTCGATCACCGTACCCACCGTGCCGCCCACCATCACCTCGCCCAATCCCACCGGCTCGGCGTACGATTTTGCCTCGCTCATCCGGCCTCGCATATACGGGTCGACGGACAGGTAGTTAGTCCGCACCAGGAACTGCCCCTCCCCCGCCGGCGGCAACTCAATCTCGGTCAAGCGGAAATCCGACTCCTTGGGCAGCCCCTCCGGCCGAGCCGCAAGCACGATCTGGCGGTTCCTCATCTTCGATCTCCTTGGTTTCAGCACCTTCGATCGGTATCATGTGGTCGCACGCCGCCGCGCACCGTTGCGCCTAGCAGTATATCCCGCCCCGGGCGCACGGGGCAGTCTGCGCGCACAGCGCGCTAGCTGACGCGAGCCGACAGCCGCAACCTGGACCTTTCCCTCCGGAGAACCCGATGAACATGCGGTCCCCGATCCTGCTGGCAACACTGCTGGTCTTCCCCTCCCTTGCGCAAGCCGCAACGATCGTGCCCCAAGGCAACGACTCCCGCGCACTGGCCGACGCCCTCGGTCGCGCCCGGCCCGGCGACACGGTCCAGCTTCCTGCGGCAACCTTCGAGCTCTCCGAGCCGCTTTCGCCCAAATCCGGCGTCAAGATCCTCGGCGCCGGCCAGGACAAGACCACCCTGGTCGGCCGCCCCGAAGCGCCCGCGTCGCTAGTGCACTTCGTCGGCTGCGAGGACGTGGAACTCGCCCATCTCACCCTCGATGGCCGCAAGAATCCCCGTATTCGCCAGGCC
Source organism: Pirellulales bacterium (assembly GCA_963736495.1). GTDB lineage: Bacteria > Planctomycetota > Planctomycetia > Pirellulales > Thermoguttaceae > CAVTPL01. The sequence goes on from CAVTPL010000008.1 coordinate 148,579, forward strand.
ATGGGGGACTGCGACTCGCGCCGCCTCCTTCTCCACCACCTCACGGTGCGCGACCTGGTTAAGGACGACGGCTTCGGCCCCCATGCCGTCTACTTCAGCGGCCACAATCCCAGCCAAACCCGCGGCGTCACCGACAGCATCATCCGCGATTGCCGCATCGAGAACATCGGCGCTGGGCGCCAAGTTCGGCGGCGGCATTCGCCTGGCCTGGGGCTCGGTGCGCAACCAGATTTTCGACAACGTAATCCACCAAACCGGCCGCGGCGGCATCTTCGGCGACCATTCCGCCGAACTCGATCATCCGCCACAACACCGTCACCGGCTCCGGCGGCGAAGGCCTGGGCATCGAAATCTGGGGCGGCTGCCCGCGCTCGCTCATCGAGGACAACACCGTCGACCACTGGCTCAGCGTCGATCGTGGCGACCAGTCCGCCGTCCGCCGCAACACCGTCGGCACCGACGACGGGACGCTCAAAGGCTACGGCATCGAAATCATCGCCCGTGATATGGTCGTCACCGACAACGTCGTCCGGCAGGGCGCGCACATCGGCCTGTCGGTCTCCAATGTCGCCCGTCAAGAACAACGTCTTCTGGGGCTACAACAGGTGACGCGATTGCGCGCAGTGGGGTGCGCAGACTCCAGGGCGAGAACGAGCGGCATCGCCCGTCACTACTTCTACCGCTGCACGTTCGAGAGTACCACGCGCGGCGACCCCCGGGCCCGTTACCCGCAGCGATAGCGGCCACGGTTTCCGCACGAATGGCGCCTGCCGGCAATTCGTATTTGAAGAGTGCACCTTCCGCGCCAACGGCGGCTTTGGCGTCCAACTCGGCGGCCCGGAGTGGACCGTCTGAGCTTCCTCCGCTCTGCGATTGAGGGCAACCGCGACGCAGCCGTTGTCGGACCTGCTAACTATACCGCACTGGAATTCACCGACTGCAGCGTGAAGGGCAACAAGAGCGATCGGCTCCCCGAACCCAAGCCCTTCGCCGCCGGCCCCCTTCGCGCCGAATTCCAATTCCCCCGGCAAGTCCGCCCTTGAGCCGGCGCAGTTCACGTGCGTTTCCCGCGCCCCGACCGGCGCCATTGCCGAGCGCCTCTGGGATTTCGGCCACGCAATCCCACAAACCACCGCGGCTCCCGTGCATACCTTTGAAAGCCCGGGAAAGTACCGCGTGACACTGGTCGTTTGGGACGATGGCCTTCGGGGCGCGCACACGAACACGTCATCGACGTCCTTCCCCCCCGCTAGTCCGCGCAATCGTACCGATTCTATCATCCGCGTCCCTGCAGGCGTCCTAAACCGCCCTTCTGGCGAGCGCAGTGTCAGGTTTTTGCCGCACGCTTTTTGACCGCGCAGGCGTCGTGACCTACCCTTGCCTGGCTAGAACCGGTCGCGCCGGTCGGAGGAGATCCGCTCGGATCGCGCTCGGAACCGCCGGCGTTTCTTGTCTCACTCCCCAACTATGGAAGTCCGAGAATCGATCATGTTCCACCGAATCGTCCTTTGCACCGTGGCTTTGGCGTTTGTGGCCGGTTTCGTCGGGAACGAGAAGATCGTGGCCGGCGACGACGCGATCCGGATCGGCGTCTTGGCCAACAACGGGTCGGAAGCCTGCCTGAAGCAGTGGAAGGCCACGGCGGATTACCTCTCCCAAAAAACGGGTAAGACCATCGCCATTCAGCCGCTCGACTTCGACATGGTCTCCAGCTTCATCAAGGGAAAGAAGGTGGACTTCTTCCTCGTCAATTCCGCCATGTATTGCGAGATCGAAGAAGGAATACGGGCGGTGAGCCGCTCGCCACTCTGATCACCAAGCGTCAAGACAAGCAACTGAACCAGTTCGCCGGGGTGATCTTCGTCAAGGCCGACAGCCCCGTCAAATCGATCGAAGACATCAAGGGCAAGCGGTTCATGTGCGCCGAGAAGAAGTCCTTCGGCGGATATCAAATGGCGCAGCGGCTGCTGAAGCAGCACGGCGTCAATCCCGAGAAGGATTGCCCCATGTTCAAGGAGGCCGGCACTCACGAGAAGGTCGTGGAAATGGTGCAGAAGGGCGTTGCCGAAGTCGGTACGGTTCGCAGCGACACGCTCGAGAAGCTCGCCGCCGAAGGAAAATGCAAGCTCTCCGACTTCCGCGTCCTCAATCGAGAAGAACGGCGGAAAAGTCGGCGGACTTCCCCTTCGTGCACAGCACCGAGCTCTATCCCGAATGGCCATTTGCCGCGTGCGCCCATGCCGATCGCCGCCTTGTCCAAGAGCGTGGCCGAGGCGCTGATCGCGATGCCCAGAGACAGCGACGCGGCCAAGGCGGCCAAGTGCGCCGGCTGGTGCGCTCCGATCGATTACACGTCCGTCGTCAACTGCCTCGACGAGGTCCATTAGTACCCAGCGAAAAAGCAGTACAACGAGGCCGGCCGGCGAAATGCCCGCTTCTCCAGACAGAACGCTTGCGGCCTTGCACTGCCTCTCCGAACACCGCGAGTACCCCTTGCCTGCGGTCGCCGGTTATTCCGAATCGCAGGGATATGAATCCCGTGTCCGTCTCCTGCACGCCAGGCCAGGCGGACACGGGCAAGTACTTTGAGAACCGATCCCGGAACCTTGGGAGGCACCACGCTTCTCCGGCCGCACACCGCTCCCGCGGCAGTTCGGGGATAGGTTCCTATTACGACGCGGGAATCCGTCCACTCGCCACACTTCCGGAAGCACTACGATGCGCAATCAAGTCGATTCGATTCAAGATCGGCAGTCTACGCGGGGCTCTGCCTCCTGGTTGCGACGGCGATCGTGATCGCGGCCGGGCGTGCTGATGATGCGGCGTGAGGCAGCCGGATCCAGCGCCGAACAACTCGCAACGGCCAATGCAAACGTCGCGACGGTTGCTGAGCAACTGGCCGGCCAACTCGGGGCCGAGGTCGAATCGCCGCTGAACTCGGTGAAGAACCTCGCCCAACTCCTCTCGGGCGTGAAGAACGAGAAAATCGGCTGAAACTCGACCGCGACAAGGTCAACGCAATCCTTCAGTCATTCCTGGCGGCCAACGACGGCTGCTCGGCCATCCTGACCTGCTGGGAGCCGGACGCCTTCGACGGGATGGACCAGGGGTATCAGAACTCGGAAGGCCACGACGGAACGGGACGCTTCGCTCCGCTTTGGAGCCGCCAAGAGGGCTCAAAGTTCAACCTCCAGCCTCTTTCCAAAAACCCGATTGGCTGGAACGACTCGCACTACCAGAGTGTCAAGACGGCCAAGACCGGATTGCTGCTCGCGCCGCAGTCCGGCCCGTTCGCGGCAAACCCGCCTCACGGTTTTCCTGGCGGCTCCGATCCTGGTCGATAGCCAATTCTACGGCGTGGTCGCCGTCGATGCGGGACTCGGATTCATGCAGGATCACCTCGATCGGCTCGATCTCTACGACAAGTCGGCCACGGCCTCCGTCTTCACCGGGGAGGGCATAATCTGCGGCAGTACCGGCCGCCCCGAACTCACCGGAAAGCCGCTCGCCGAAGTCGCGTCGCAGGTCGATATCTTCGAGAAACGACGGGAGTGCATCTCGACGCGGTGCGACAGGGCCAGACCCAGCGCATCCGCGCCAACGACCGGCTGACCGTGCTGACTCCGCTCCGCGTCGCCGGCACGAGCACATCCTGGGCGCTCGCAACTCCAAGCGCCCGAGGCCAAGATTACCGAATCGGCGGCAAGGCAACTGCGCCAGGCCGACCGCGCGATGTGGATGATGATCGCCATCAGCACGCTTTCCGCCCTCGCGGCGGTGGCAGTGATTCTGGGGCATCGCCGGAACGATCACCCGGCCGATCCTTCGGTGCAGCGAGAGCGTCGTTGCCCTGGCGAACCAGGATTTCAGCCCGCACCTGCGACGTGCGCGGCCAGGATGAACTCGGCCATATGGCCGAGGCCATCAACCGGTCGATCGAATCGACCAGAGAAGGCGTTTGACGAGATCGAGGAAGCGGCGCGACGCGAGCAGGAGCGCGCGAGCCGAGGGCCAAGGAACGCGCGAAGCCGGCCGAGCGCGCGAGCACGAGCGCCAGCGCGAAGCCGAAGAGACGCGAGGAAGCAGCGCCGCCTCCAGGCCGAAGAACGCGACCTCCAGGAGCAAATCGCCGAAGCGGAACGCAACCACGCCGAAGCAGAACGCACCAAGGCCGAGATACTCCGCCGCAAGGTCGACGAGCTTCTGGAGGTCGTCGCCGCCGCGGCCGAGGGCGACCTGACCGAGAAGGTCAAGGTCGAAGGCAACGAGCCGGTCGACGAACTGGCCGCCGGCATCGGCAAGATGCTCGCCGACCTGTCTCAGCATCATCGGCCAGGTCACCGAGAGCGCCGCCCAGTTCAACGAAGGCTCGCGCGTGATCGCCGAGAGTTCGCCAGACGCCTGGCCCACGGCGCCCAGACCCAGAGCTCCAGCGTCGAGGAGATGACCGCCTCGATCGAGGAACTGGCCCGCTCGATCGACGCCGTCAAGGAGAACGCCGCCGAGGCCGACAACGGTGGCCAAGCAGACCAACGACCTGGCCGAGCAGGGCGGCACAGGCCGTGCAGAAGTCGATCGAGGCCATGGAACTGATCCGCACCAGTTCGCAGCAGATCGGCGAGATCATCCAGGTGATCTCCGAGATCGCCAGCCAGACGAACCTCCTGGCCCTGAACGCGGCCATCGAGGCCGCCCGGGCCGGCGAGCACGGCATGGGCTTCGCCGTCGTGGCCGACGAGGTCCGCAAGCTGGCCGAACGCTCGAACCAGGCCGCCCGCGAGATCTCCACGCTGATCAAGGAATCGACGCAGCGCGTCGAGGAAGGGGCGCAACTGAGCGACGAGACCGGCGAAGTCCCTGAAGGAGATCATCGACGGCGTGGAGGCGACGGCCGCGAAGATCGCCGAGATCGCCACGGCGACCGTCCAGCAGGCCGCCAACGCCCAGGAGGTCTCCAAGGCGATCCAGAGCGTCGCCCAGGTCACCGAGCAGTCGGCCGCCGGCAGCGAGGAGATGGCCTCCAGCAGCGAGGAACTCGGCGCCCAGGCCGCCGCGCTCCGCGACCTGGTCAGCCGGTTCAAGACTTCTTAGAACTTATCCCGGAACCGCCAGGAAAATGGTCCGCGGCCGGGGAATCCGGTAGCGTCCAAAGGTTCTGGTATCGGCTGTTAGACTTATCCCGGAACCGCCACGGCAGTCCTCCGCGGCCGGAGCACGCAGGAGCGGCACACGGTTCTGGGATCGGCTCTTAGGACCGATCCCTCGATTCCGACCCACGTCCGCTCGGTAATACTTCCTCGCCTCGACGCGCACGTCCGCGTGCCGGGAATCCCGGCCACCTACCCGATTTGCCGCCACTGGGAAGCCAGAGGGAGTGGGTATATGATAGTACATTCCAGGCGCGCCACGGCCCGTTCCAGTCGACGTTTTCAACCGCGGGCGAGGGTCGCGGCACGATCCTGGATCACACTGGATGGGTGGCCGAGTGGTCTAAGGCGGCAGTCTTGAAAACTGCAGTAGGCGAAAGGGTACCGGGGGTTCGAATCCCTCCCCATCCGTTTGGCATGTTGCGGCGTATCGCCGCATATCGTTTTCCCCGGCACAATCGCGGTTTTGGCTTGCCGGGTGCGACTCCCCGCGACCCGAAACGGCTGCCAACTGCTTCGGATTCTGCTTCGCCTTCGGACGGGCCATTTCCGTTGCCACAACGGGGTTTACCGCGGGGGTATCGTCCGCTTGCTGCTTCGGGTCTCGCTTCGCGTCCGCCGACGGGTCCAACGCCCGGGCGAAGTGGTCATCGGTCGTTTGGAAGTAGTGCTTCCGGGCAATGTCTTCGCTGTTGCCCAGCCAGTCGCAAACAACGTGCGACGGGAACCGCTCGGCCAGTTCCGTTTGCCGTGAACTCCGCAGGTTGTGGAACAGCCGGGGCCAGGGCGTCAGGCCGGCCCGCTTGACGATCTTCTCGAACGTGGTCCGCAGGTTGCAGTTCCGCCAGCCGGCCTTGCCTTGGGCACTCGCTGCGCATCCGCTCATCGACCACGTACACCGCGCCCTCGGGGGCCAAGTCGAAGGCTTCGTCCAGGATCGGCCGCAGTTCGGGAAAGAGCGGAATCGTGCGTGTCGCCTTGCCGGGATGGTGTTCCGTCTTGGGCGACGTGTACCACGATCCGGCCGGCCTCCCAATCAATATCCTGCCACCGGAGCGAAAGCACTTCGCTCGGGCAGCGCAGGCCGCCGTAGCGGGCCAGGGCGACGATCGCCCGCCAATGGTGGTTGGGGCAGGCATCCAGCAGCTTCGCGGTTTCCTCGGGCGTGATGAACCGCTCGCGGTTCGGCATGGATGCCTTGATGGAAACGTCGGCGAAGGGGCTTTCGGCAATCAGCCGCCGGCGCAGCGCCGCCCGAAAGATCATCGTGGCGAATTGCAGCCGCTTCCGCACCGTCATCGGGGCCAGCTTCTTGCCGATCAAGTGCAGCTTGTAGTCGGTCGGCGTCGCCGGGCGTGACGTCCCGCAACGGCTTGTCCGCCCCGAAGAACTCGACCAGCCCCATTTCGCCCTGCCGCCAGACTTCCTTCGTCGCCGGCTTCACGTCGGTTCGCCCGTCGACGTAGCTCTTGATGAACGCCTCCAGCACGGCCGACACCCGGGCTTCGCACAAGCCCGACGGCCGCCAGCTTGTTCTGCAACGTGGCGTCGATGCTCGCCAGCCACGCGGCCAAGTCGCGGTCCCGGTGTCGCCGGCCATCTTCACGGCCAAGCAGTTCCTCAACCCGCGTACAGACCGTTGCCGCCGTCTTCGCCGGCACCTTGCCCAGTCGAATCGTCTGGCGCTTGCCGTCGGCATCGACGAATTGAATCCAACGGTGTTCCGTCGGGGCGATTGATGATGCTGGCCATAGCTCACTTCCCTTTCGTCTCGGGCTTCCGCCCAAGGGTGATTTTCAGTTGCAGGAACTCGCCCAAGGCATTCAGGGCTTCCATCGAAAGGCCGCGATGCCCGTTGTAGAACTGGGCCAGGGCGCTTTCGCTGATGCCGGTTTCCTTGGCGATGCGGTAGCGCGTCAGGCCGGAATCGTCGATTGCCTGCCGCAATTGGTCGGTCAGTAGGTTGGTTCGTTTCTTGGCCATGCCGCTATTCTATCCGATTACTGTTCATTTTGTAAAGTACCCTTTCCGTACCAAACGGGAAAGTCGATGAACCGTCCGCAACGGCCGCAATCCCGCCGGACGGATTGCCCGTCGTGAATCGGCACGTCCCGCCAGGCGGTCGAACCGCATCGGCAAACCGGCTTTGTGGGCGTCGCTGGGGCGTCCCGCGTTGCCACGGGTGAGCCCGGGGCCGCGTTGGACGTGGGCCGCAGCATCGCCAGCACGTCGGCCTTGTGGGCTTTCAGCCGGTCCAATAGGTCGGGCGTCAGCGCCTCTTGCGGGGCGTCGATGGTCAGCCCGCCGTCCTCGGCCGGCAACAACTGAATGCCCAAGGCCTCGCACTCCGTCAGCAAACGGGTCAGTGAGGAAGGCATGGTTGTCATACCGTCACCTGCACTCGTTCCGTCGTTCCGAAGGGGCCAAAAGCATTCTCAATATTCTCAGAAATCCCGTCCTCTTCCGCGTCGACCGAATTCTGAGAATTATGAGAATTATGAGAATGGATTTTCGAGGTCTGAGGTTCCGGAGTCTTCCTCAGTTCAAGGCCGCCTTGAGATCCGGAATGCTGAAAGGCATTCTCAATATTCCCAGAAATCCCTTCCTCTTCCACGTCGACCGAATTCTGAGAATTATGAGAATGGAATTCGGGGGTCCAAGTTTCGAAGACCGCTGGGTTCACTTCGTACCTAGGCGAGGGAGGACGGCCGAGGCCGGTTACTTCCGCTGGCCGCAGGCGGACGTATCCCCGCCGCACGAGTTCAGTCAAGGCCGGGTCAATATCGTTGGCCTTGCGGAATCGCCACTTGCCGTGTTGCTGGGCCTCCCGTCTGGTGAATTCCCTTCGGCCGTGACGTTCAATCCACCGTAGCACGTAGCGGGCGTCACTGTCGCTGGAGTCGTCCCTGGCGAGCATCATGTTCAGCACGGCATCCGCGTGTGGAATCAAGTACCGACCGATTTCGATAGCGGCCGCAAGGGTCCGCCTCTCCATGTACCCGTGAGGACCATGCTCCACACAATGTAGCACCGCCGCCAGACGCAGGGTTGCCCCGGCCAGTTTCGCGCCCCAGTCGGGCATGATTTCCATACGTCCTCCCTCGGCCAGCATCGCTTCGATTTCCGCTTCCCAACTTTCGAGCAACTCTCTGGCATCGCCCGTAAGCCGCAAGAGGTATTCGCCCTCCATTTCAGCCAGGGCCCGCACGGTTCGGCGGTATGCTTCCTGTGTGGCGAGTGGAGACGGCCGGAGGAGCGATTTCCCGTCGGCCGATCCAGCTTGGCGGGGCCGCATAGAGAAAACGGGCCAGGAGGCCCCGTCCTCGAAAGGCCGGTTTCTCCGCCAGTCCCTTGATCACCACCGGCTGCATCGCGTAGGCGCACGTAAGTGCCGGCCGCTCGACGCGCACGCCTTTTCGCGATACCCGGTCTGTGATCAGGTCATCGCCGCTGTGTCCCATCAGGTAGACGCCGAATTGTGGAATGCCGCTCTTGGAGTACAAACCGGCCATCAGGTCGAACACGCCACCTTCGGCTGACATACTGGCAATTCGTCCGCCTTGTTCAGCCAGCATCATGCCGAGTTTCTCGTGGGTGGCGTCATCGACGATCAGTCGCGGCAGGACAGGTTCGGGCTGTTCGGCCAGCTCGGCGGCTAGCGCTTTCGCCTCCTCACGTGCTTCGGCGTCGCCGTTCTCGGCCGCGATCTTCTCGAGCTTCCGCAACCGATCTTCCTATTGCCGCCGGTCGGATTGTTCGCTCGCCACGGTCGCGCGAGCAGCTTCGATCCATTCGGCCTCCAGCTCGCGCAGGGGGCCTGTGACGACTTTAAAGACCGCCGACTTGCGGTTCGCGGGCCCGAGGAGGACCGCCATGAAGAGGTTGACCGGCTCGCGCCAACCGGGCGCGCGGTTCCACCACCACCCGGCGGGCGAGACAAGCGGAGTAAACTGCCAGCGACAAGAGGCCAGCCATGTCCGCTGGTGTCTGCGAGGCGCGGGATTCGGCTTCCACGCATTGCCGGAGTGCCGTGGGCAGAGCGTGCGTCGGAAACTCGGGCAGATCCAGGACGTCGAAGGAAAGGAGTTCCGGCCAAGGTTCAAACGTGGCCAACGTCCATACAGGCGCCGCCTCGACCAGTCGCATCAATTCCTCCGGGGTGCCGCCGCTCGCGAGCCAATCGCTTACGTCTCCTTTGGGAGGCAACCCGGGAAGCTCGACGATTCGGACTGTTTCAGCGATACCCCATAGGGACCGGGCCGCTCTCTGGGCGTGATTGCGTCCTGCGTCGTCGTTGTCAGGCAGGATGATTACCTTCCGACCTCGCAGATAGGCCGCATGCTCCGCGGTCCACTTGCCCGCCCCGCCGGCATTGCACGTCGCCAATACGCCGATGCGAGCCAGGTTGTCGCAGTCCTTTTCGCCCTCCACCACGACCACAGGTCTAGTCAGATCAGCCAGCAGTTCCGGCAGACGATAGGGGACAACCCGCACTCCCTTGACGTTCCACTCCCATCCGCCCTCCGGTTTGGGCTGCCTCTGCCGGAAGTCTTTGGGCAGGTAGCGGACGGTCTGGAAGAGTAGGTCACCATGTTCGTCGCGATAGTCGTAGGTCGCGACCATGCTGCGCTGACCATGGGTCCTCCCATTGGCATGGCAAGGGCCTAGGTTGGAAAAGTTCTCCGCCGTCGACATCAGGTCTGCCATGCGCAGGCCCATTGCCCCGACGATTGCCTCGATGGAGCAACCAGCGTGGCATTTGAGGAGCGCCCGCCCGTCCTCTCCTTCGGCAATCGACAGGCTGGCCCGCCGGTCGTCATGGGCAGGGCAGCGAGCCAACCAGCGTGTGCCCGCCCGCTGGGCGTCCTGCAATCTCGCCAGTACCTTTTCAGTCGGTGTCATTCCTGGCCCCCTTTCACGGTTTTGGCTTGCCGTGTGAGCCAAGCTTGCAGATCGGCTGTGGGGTAGAGCACCGCGCGCCGCTTGCCGCTCCCGACGCGCACACAAGGGATATGCCCGTCGTGGGTAAGCTGCCACAGCAGTCGGGGGGAGATGCCCAGGGCCTTGGCCGCTTCACGGGGTCGCAAGGCCAGGGGTGATTGGCTGATTGCGGTTTCCATCGTCACGAACTCCAACAGGTTGTTGGCCGCACCATGCGGCTGTTACCCGTTGGTGCAATGTTCGACAAAAAGTTCGATTAATGGAAACCGATAGGGGGGAATTCGCACGAAATGGCCGAGGAATCGCGGCGTATCGCGTAGACAAAAAAAGAGTTCGAAGTTCGATAAACTCGCCGAACTTCCGAACTTTCGGTCGGTCATTCTTCATGTCGGCGATCGGTTTCTCCAGGTGGAACCACTCCGTAATGAAGCCGGCTCTGGTAGCCGAAATTCAGCCGCTTTAGCGCCGCCTCGAGCGATGACCGGTTCCTGCAAAGAAGCTTATAAGCCTTGTGTCCGCCAAGTGCCTTCTTCATGAAAGCCGAGACTGTGGACTTAGTGACGCCCCCCATCGAGGCCAGACATTTACCGCTCAGCGGGTCGTCGGAACCAATTTTGCCGCTCAGGTGGTGCGCCGTCAGGGCTGAGACGAAGAATTGCTCGATGTCACTCCAGTCCGTTTCATGCTTGGGTTTCCTCGACCTCCGAAAGATCTTGGCCGGTTTCGCCTGGTCTGCCGACGTATTCGGCGGCCGGCATGGTAGGGCAGTGGCGGGCGTTTGGCTCTCGCCGGTTCCGTCGCCTTCCTGGACTCGCAGTTCGTCCCACCATGCCCAAAGGGCCTCAGTCGCCACCACTCGAAAGACATTAAGTGGCGCTGGTTTTGCCTCGGGAATGGGCCTCACACGGAATCCGCCTCCGGATACGTGAATCTGCCGGGTGTCGGCCTTCAACCCTCGGAGCGCCCGGCTTCCGGTTTGGCAGATCACCGTGGGCACCTCGTCATACACGGGCTTGGCGAGCAACTTCCCTTCCTCGACCAGCCGGTGCACGGCCCAGGATGCGGCACGGCGCATGTGACCCCTTGCCACCAGCGAGTCCACGAGCAACGAGGCAATCGCCGAAATCTCCCCGTAGTTCTTGGCGGGATCAACGTTCTCCAAAATGGCCGGCACAGTCCGGGCCGCACGTTCGATGAGCGTGTCGGACGCGTGAGGGAAGTTAACAGGGCTGGTGTCGATCGGGCCGAGATCGTCCGCCCAGCCGAAGTGGCTGCCGATTGTCATGTCTTCCCTTTCGTGCTCTGAAGCGGCTCGGGCCGCCCAGGGCTGAAGGCAAAATAGTCCCCCGCGAGCCCAAGCCATTTGACGCGACGTGCTGCCATTCCACCACGCCGTCTCAGTTGTATCATTCCGTCCCCGTCCGCGGAACGGGCGTGCCCATGGCCGGCGGTCTCAGCATCGTGGTCGAGGGTGCCGACAGCCATAGAGGCCAGCCGCGTCGGCCCGTACGGTCTTCGGTCCCCGCCCCTTGAAGAGCCTGCAAATCTGCACGGTCCTTGATCTCGCGCACCGCCCGCTCAGATAGCAGCCGCCCACCATCGGACTCGCGGTCTGCGCGATCGGATGTACCGAGCGGCAGTTGACCAGCGACCGGTCGCTGCGGGCCCATGATGACAGGGACTGTTGTTGAGCGCCTTGTTAGGGCACTGGGGGCGCGAGGCCGCCACGGGATCAGCCCCGGGAATCTACCCCTGGTCCATTACGCATTTGATCGATCCTCGGAGTCGGGATAGTATGGCCAACGCCTTGATGGCATGGCGACGCAAGCCCCAAGAAACGTCCATCGATGCCGATCGAAGAGCGGCCGAAGGAACTTTTACAAATGCTCCAAAATCGGCGGAAGTTCACTAGGGCCTCCCGTCCGGGGAGAGTGCGGGCGGTCGGTGAAGCGTGCCATCGCGATTTGGGCGAGTTCTCGGCCCAAGGCTCCTCCTGAGTTGGCGGACGGAGTCATCGGTTTGGTGTACGATTTCGGGTAATCCGCAAGGCAATCCAGAGAAGTGCGTGTTGACTGGGGGTGACGATGGCCAAGGAACGGGTGAAGCGTGGAGCAGGCAGGCCACGAGCGGTGGCCCGGGCGATCGACCCAGATGAGATCCAAAGAATCGCCGACTGGCGGCTCCAGGGCTGTTCGCTTTCGGAGATTGCCCTACGGCTTGGCGTGCACCGCTCGACGGTGCAGCACCATCTCAAGGCCATCGGGCACGAGTGGCAGGTTGGTCACAACGTCGACCGCGCTGAACAGCTCGCCAAGGTGAACCTGATGGAGCGAGTGGCTTGGGAGCGCTTCGAGCAGTCGATGAAACCGCAGACGCGGAAGCAACTGAAGTTCGATCTGGCCAAGGACCTCAAGGCGAAGAACGTCGATGCGGCAGAGGCACGCAGGCTTGTTGAGGAGGTAGTCACTCGCACCACTCGCACGGGCGAGCCGGCGTGGCTCGGTGTAATCCAGTGGTGCGCGGAGTATCGGGCCAAGGTTTTCGGCTGGTACGCCTCGCAGAAACAGGAGGTCGAACATCGCGAGGGATATCGGGTGGCCGGTCTCTCTGGGGACGAGGCCCGGGATCGCGTCGCTAAGAAGATTCGCGAGTTGCTTCTCCAGCAACATGAGGGAGACGTTCCCCCAAACGACTAGCGAAACGGCGCAACTCGTTGCCGTGCAGTCGACGGAGTGACAACCGACAGGATTGTTGGTTGAAGCGACTGCTCTTGAGTCCTGCATTGCCTACGGAACGAGCCCGACCAGGCTACGCCCGGTTTCCGGAACAGAAAGCCTTGAACCGTTCCAGAATCAACAACGGCATCGATAGACCCCTCCGTGGCGGCGCTTCGGAACTCCAACCGCGCTCAATTGCGCGTGGCGGCGTGATCCTGATTCACCGGCGAATTTGCAGGTGACGTGCGATCGTCGAAGTCTTCCCGTATGAGTCTAGGATCACATTGGCGAGTACGGCTGGCACTGTCCAAGCCGCCGCTTCAATGCCCCCCGCCGGCCAATGCCGTTGGACGCGCCAGCTAGGTCCCAGCCGCGCCGTCCCATGCAGACTGTTCTATCCGCGTCTCAGTCGCCTCCCGGATCGAGCGCGGTCAAAGGCGGTGCCAAAGCCCGGTTCGTCAGCAAGCCCCAACAAGCTCAAGATCCTCGCGGTACGATGCGACTCTTGGCAGCTTCGATAGGTCAGATTATGACACTTGCGACATCCGAAGTAGCGCGATCCTGGCGGGAGGTACAACTTGCCGACCCGCCGTTGGCAGGCTAGATCATTGGCGATTAGCGGGCAGGTGAACCACCACCGCTCACCGCCGAATTGCGTGGGCGTGGTCTGCAGCGGGACCGCAATCCGTATGTCTTCGCCATCGCTCCAGCGGTAACTGAAGATAAGGGTCGGTCCCGCATCCCAGCAAACACGGTAATCGACCGAAAAGGTGTTGCCGCCTGCCCAAGTCCAGCGGAACGTGCCGGCCGCGTAGGGATGGAGTCTGCGGCAGAAATCACGCATCGCCAGGTCCAGCGACTCTTCGACGGTGAGCTTCTTCCCTCGCCACCGAAAATACCTGCCTCGTCCGCATCCGCGCATCGCAAACCCCTCTTCCCTGGGAAATCTCTTGCCGAAATCAATTGGGTTTTGCGGATTAGCCCCTCGTGGGTGAAGCGATCGCGACCGCCGTCGAAGCTCGAGTTTTCCCGAGGAAATCGCCAATCGCGGCCGTCTCCTCGCGAACAAAAGTTTAATCCGCGGCCACCTGCTCGGTTATCGAGTCCGCCGACTCTCACTGGGTCCCCGTGCCGGGCCCGCGGGGCGGCGGTCGCCTGGCCGGTCTGCGACGGCCAAGCTCCGCCGAATTCCAAGGATCGTGATCTGCCAGCATTCTACCACGATCCCGCGATGCTCCTCCCAATATGGGCCACCCGTCATGAAAGCCTGCGCCAGCTGCTGACGCCGGCTCACCAAAACGCACCGCCACACTCTGGCGGCAATCGCCGTCGGGCGCAAGCGGTCGAAACCGGACCAGGACAGCGAACCGGAAGCGACCCTCTTTCACCGTGTGCCAGCGTACCGTTGCCAGTGCGGCTACCAGGTGGCGTATCGGCCGCGCGCGATCTGCACGGGGCGCACGCAGCACGCCCGCCTTGCCCACGGCGCGGCGTGGGACGATCGCTGACCTTCGTGCCCGCCGCACCGCGAGACTGACGCGCCGAGGCCAGAAACGACGCCGGCCCGATTGTCACTCGTCGCAGATTCTATACCTGCGACGGCGTGTGCGCGTTAGCCGGCATTCGCATCGGGCCGTTAATTCACGAGGGATGTATGCACGGGCCGCCTCGGACACTCTGTCTTCTTAGCCAGTGATCACGCCATTTGTCCGAGTTCACTGCCGTGTGTCCATCACACCAATACCCCCCAATAGAATATTCTTGTACTGCCATCTTGCGGAGGAGAGTTTTTCCGCTATCATTTGCCACCAGCGTAATGGTGATGCGCTTCCTCGCAATTCTCTGGGCGAAACGGCTCGCTGCTCACGGGGCTGGAGTGGTAGCCGTTGCCCATGGAACGCTCCTGCGGGGGAGAGGCACGACCATCGCCACGGTTCCACAATAGCCCCTTCGCCAATCTGAAACCGCATAGGAACACGGTCTAGCCTGCACTGCCACCGGTCGCGCCAAAGGATGCGACTGGCGAGGTGCTGAGAGTCTGCCCTTTTTCATTCAACTGGCCTAAGGTCTGCGACAAGTACCTGCTCGGAGGAACTCTCATGCGTTTGCCCAAAAGCTCCTGGCGCACGATGCTCACCAAACTCGGCTACAAACCGGCGCGGCACCGCAGGGGCGCCCGAGTGTCGAGGAGTCGAGACTTGCGCATGGAGTCGCTCGAAACGCGTGAGTTGCTCACGATGGACCCGATTGCCGAGGCGGGCGGCCCATACACCGTGCCCGAGGGCGGCACCGTCGTGCTCGATGGTTCGGCTTCCTACGATCCCGACGGACCCAATAGGATCGTCAGCTATGCCTGGGACCTCGACGGCGACGGCTCCTTCGGCGAGACCGGCCCGGACGCTGTGCGGGGCGATGAAACCCGCATTCGGCCGACCTTCTCGGCAGCTGGCCTGGACGGGCCGGGCACTTACAGCGTGGGATTGAAAGTGACCGACCTCGACGGTCGTACGAACCTCGTCGCGGACACGGCCACGGTTTCGATTACCAACGTTGCTCCCACGCTTTCGATCGACGGTGCACCAACGATCCAGGAGGGCGGCGCTCTACCCTGAATCTCTCGTCAAGCGATCCCGGTCTCGACACGATCAGCCAATGGCAGATCGATTGGGGCGATGGATACATCGAGCCGGTGACGGGCAGTCCCTCCACAGTCCAGCACGTCTATGCCGACGGCCCGGTCACGCACCGCATTCGCGCCACGGCCACCGACGGAGACGGCACCTACACGGTGGGCGACCCGGGCACGCTCAACGCCGCCTTCGGCGACGATGGATTGGCCAAGGCCAATTTCGCCAACGGGGTGGATTACGGATATGCCATCGCCCGCCAGAACGATGGCAAGATCCTCGTGGCCGAGTCGGGCGACGACAAGGTCTTCCGCGTGCTGCGGTACAACACGGATGGCACTCTGGACACCCGTTTCGGCAACGGGGGAATCGTGACGACCGCGGTCGGAGCGCGATCGGAAGCCCGCGCCATCGCCATCCAGCCGGATGACGGCAAGATCGTGGTGGCAGGCTATGTCTACAACGCCGAGAGTGCCTACGACTACCACGATTTCGCCGTCGTTCGCTACAACTCGGACGGAACGCTCGATCGCACCTTCAGCGACGATGGGATGCTGACGACCGACTTCGAGCGCAGCAACGATCAGGCCAATGCCGTGGTGATCCAATCCGGCAAGATCGTCGTTGTGGGGACTGCTTTCTCGCCGATCAACAACAGCTACAGCTACAACTTCGCGGTTGCGCGGTATCTGTCGGATGGCACTCTCGATACGACCTTCAGCGGCGATGGCAAAGCAACCTTTGACTTAGCGGGTGACTCGGACTACGCCCGGGCGGTGGCGATCCAAGGCAGTAACATCCTCGTGGCCGGCTCTGCCTACAACGGAAACTATACTGATTTCGGCCTGATCCGTGTTCAAGACAACGGCAACCTCGACTCCACGTTCAACAACAACACGGGAAAGTCGCTCACCGATTTCAGCAACAATTACGACTATGCCAATGCGATCACCGTTTCGGGCACAGAGATTGTGCTTTCCGGGGCGGCCTACATGGGGGCCAATTCCTACGACTTCGCCATCGCCCGGTACGGGGAAAACGGGCAGCCCATCAATAGCTTCGTAGTGCCCTCCGCGGGCGACGATTACGCCTACGCCGTCGCGGTGCGCCCCGATAGCAAGATCGTGGCTGGCGGCTATGGGAGGTTCGGCAGCAGTACGACCGACATGGCTGTCGTGCAGCTAACGACCGCCGGCGCACTGGACACCACGGCCTTGGGGGGTGATGGCAAGGCGACGGTCGACGTCGGCGGAACCACGGACTACGGCTATGCCATGCTCTTGGACCAGGACGGCAAGATCGTGCTCGCCGGCGGGGCCAATAACGGAACTACTTCCTATGACCTGGCGCTCGCGCGAATCGGCCTCGATGGCAACCCAGACACCTCCTTCAACTCGACCGGTAAGCTGACGGCGAGCTTCGCGGGCACCTACGACCACGCCCGCGCCGTCATGGTCCAGTCCGACGGCAAGGTTCTGGTGGCGGGTGAGAAGTCCTATGGAAGCGCGCGGGATTGGGGTGCTGCGGGCAACAGTAGTTTTGGCGTCGCCCGATTCAGTGCCGATGGAATCCTCGACACCACGTTCGGCACCAACGGCTGGGCCACGGCGTTTGCAGGGAATAGCTACGCTTATGCCATCGCACCGGTTCCCGGGCCCGACGGCAAATTTGTGGTAGCCGGCTACGGCGCAGGAAGCTATTCCCCCGACTTTGCCGTGGCACGCTTCAGTTCCAACGGAACTCTCGATACGACCTTCAGCGACGATGGCATGGTCACGTACAGCTACGGGGCCCGGACGCTCGATTATGCCTATGCAGTGGCCGTCCAGGACGACGGCAAGGTCATCGTCGCCGGGGCCGTCTACGATACGCAGGCCCCCGGCAGAAGCTACGATCTCTTGGTGATGCGGTATAACGCGAACGGAATCCTGGACACAACCTTTGGTGAGCAGGGCAGCGGTAAGGTCCGGCACAGCATTGGGCTCAATGCAGACTACAACTACAGCATCGCGCTGCAGGACGATGGCAAGATCGTCCTGGCGGGAACAAGCCTCCAAGGCGCCAAGTCCTACGACATGGTCGTGGTCCGACTGCGAGCCGACGGGACTTTGGACGACAGAAGTGGCGGCGGGCAGGGCTTTGGCACCAACGGCGGCGGCTTCACCACCGTGGATTTTGGCTGGGTCGACTATGCCTATGGCGTGGACCTGGACTCGCAGAACCGGATTGTGGTCGCCGGCTGTGCCAAGGTGGGCACGCAGTACGACCTGGCCTTGGCGCGGTTCACCGCCGATGGCCTCTTGGATTCGAGTTTCAACGGGACCGGCAAGCTCACCTACGACATTGCCGGCGGCTCTGACTATGCCTATGCGCTGAAGATTGAGCCGGACGACAAGATCGTCGTCGCCGGCCGTGCCCTGAACGGAACCGATGCCGACATCCTCGTGATGCGCTATACGACCGCCGGGCAATTGGATTCGAGCTTTGGCAACGGCGGCATAACGCTCACCGACCATGTCGGCGGTTACGATTTCGGCCAGGCCATGGACTTCACGCCCCAAGGCGAACTGGTCGTCGCCGGCCCGGTCTGGGGACCGGCAGGCTACGATTTCGGCGTTGCGCACTACTTCGGCGAAAGCGGTGGCCTGAAGGTCGATGTCACAGACGTCGCCCCCACGCTTACGGTCCGTGGTGCGGATAGTGTCGGCACCGGGCAGACCTACACGCTCACGCTGGGGCCGGTGGTCGATCCCGGGCAAGATACCGTGACGAGTTACAGTATCCATTGGGGCGACGGCACGACCACGACGAAGACCGCAGCCGAATTGGATGCCGCAGGGCGCCGCGTCGAGCACGTCTATCTAACTGCCTCGCAACCGTCGATCACGGTCGACGTGACCAACGAAGACGGCGTGTATACCGTAGCCACCAAGGCCGTGGCAGTCCTCGGAGTGTTGTATTGGGATTCTGACGGCATTTCCGCCAACGGGTTCGGCGGCAGTGGGCAATGGACAAGTGCCAACTGTTGGTTCGACCCCACCACGAGCACTTATACCACTTGGACCGCCGGCAACAACAAAGTGGCGGTGTTCAAGGATGCGGTGGGCAGCGTCACTCTGCCGTCCGCGGTGGATGCTGCGGGTATCGTTTTCCAGACTTCCGGGTATACACTCAGCGGCGGAACTATCACCCTGACCGGTGCCGGCGGCAGCATTTCTTCGACGGCGGTCGTTTCCGCCACGATCGACTCTCCCATCGAAGGCGCCGTGGGGCTGACCAAAACCGGCACGGGGACCTTGATCCTCAAGTGCGACAACACCTACGGCGGCGGCACGACGATTGATGCGGGTACGTTGCAGGTGGGCAATAACACGACCACCGGGACGCTCGGCTCTGGCGCGGTACAGGACAATGCATCGCTGGTGTTCTACCGCAGCGGGACGGCGACGATTGACAATGCGATTTCCGGCAGCGGGACGGTCAAGCACCAGGGGTCGGGAAACACGTTGATCCTGACGGGCAACAACACCTACTTGGGCGGCACGACGATCACCTCGTACAGCAGCGTTTCTCCCACCACGTTGGAAATCGGTGAGGGCGGTACGCTAGGATCAGGGGGTGTGACAGCAGGATCGTATTACAGTGGCAGTTACTTCGGTACGCTCAAGTTCAATCAGAGTAGCGTAATTCCGGTTACTAGCGCGATTTCCGGAAAGATCGATGTGATTCAGCAGGGCTCGGGGGCGGTAATGCTCACGGGCAACAACACCTATACCGGCACGACGACGATCAACGCCGGCACCACGCTTCAGGTCGGCAGCAGCAACCCGACCGGTACGGGGACGGTATTCGTCAATGGGACGCTGGAACTGCATGGCAGTCCCACGGTCAGCGGTTTGAGCGGCAGCGGCATAGTGACGTCGGGGGTGGCGGGAGTTAGCACCTTGACCGCCGGGGCGGGAAACCAATCGAGCACCTTCGCCGGGGAGATCCAAAATGGTGCTGGAACGGTGGCCCTGACCAAGGCCGGCACGGGGACCTTGACCCTTACGGGTAACAACACCTACAGCGGCGTCACGACGATTGATGTGGGCACGTTGCAGGTGGGCAATAACACGACCACCGGCACACTCGGCTCCGGTGCAGTGCAGGATAATGCTTCGCTGGTGTTTTACCGCAGCGGGACCGCGACGATTGACAATGCGATTTCCGGCAGCGGGACGGTCAAGCAGCAAGGATCGGCAAACACGTTGATCCTCAGGGGCGGCAACTCCTACTCGGGCGGCACGACGATCACCTCGTTCCTCAGCAATTCTCCCACTACGTTGGAGATCGGTGAGGGCGGTGCGCTAGGTTCAGGGGGAGTGACAGCCGGATCGTATTACAGTGGCAGTTACTTCGCAGCGCTCAAGTTCAATCGGAGTGACGCACTTGCGGTTAGTAGTGCGATTTCCGGAAAGATCGACATGATTCAGCAGGGCTCGGGGGCGGTAACGCTCACGGGCAACAACACCTATACCGGCACGACGACGATCAACGCCGGCACACTTCAGGTTGGGGCCGGGGGCACCACGGGTTCGCTCGGTTCGGGGGCCATCAACAATGCCGGCTCGCTTGTTTTCAACCGCAGCGACACCGCATGGCTGAGCACTCCGCTCAGCGGCAACGGAGGCCTCCGTCAGGAAGGCTCGGGGACGCTGCGACTTGACGGCACGTATTTGCTAAACGCCGCCACCGTCACCAACGGCACTCTCCAGGTGGACGGCTCGCTGACGGTGACCGGCCAGTGGGCCAATACGGGAACACTTCGGGTAGTGGGCGACGGCGTCTTCAGCCAAGGAACAACGCGGATTGCAGGCGATGCCGCGGCGATTTCGGCCGGCGAGGTGTTCCTTAGCTCGTCCGGAATGGGAAGCGGAAGCGGAGCGTTTAGCTTCGATATATCGACCGACGGGGTCAGTTACTATCCAATCGCCAGCGGTGGGGCGACCGATTCGCAGACGCTCTTGTCCGGCTTGCAGCCCAATACGGCTTACCACTTGAGGTCCAGGGCAGTCCTTCCCGGCGGCGGCCAACAAATCTATGACGGCGGAATGGTAACGACTTGGGCGGGGCCCGGTCCCGGCGTGGCCGATACTTCGGGATGGTATCGGGTTAGCTCGATCACTTGCGATATCGACAGCACCTTCTTGACTGCCACCGCAGGGTCGACGGCTTACATGACGCCCAGTGTGTTGCCGCCGGACACCCAGGCGACGCTCGGTGCGGTCGATCCCCAGGTGAATGTGTTCGGGTGGTCCGGAGCGACGCCGCCCGGTTCAGCCGGGATTTTCAACTTCGATCGCTCCTGGTTCAGCGCCGATTCGTTCCAGGGAGCCGTTTTGCAGTCGGTGGTAGGTCTGGTGTCCGACCAATCCGCGCCGGTCCTCACCGCCGATGGTGAGGTCAAGGTTTACCATGCCTGGGCGACGGAGGGAACGCAGACCCTCTACGACTTGTGGACGTTCGATGCGGGGAGATATCCTGCCGGCGGCTATAGCGCCGTTTACCACCTGGTCTCTTACACCATGCACGTGGAGCGAGTCGATCCTGAGCCTCCCTGCATCATTCCACCCAAATGCAAAGCAGCGGAACCCGGAGGTGGCTGTGGGTTGCCGGCCGCCTCCGGCGGCGCCTCCCTGCCCGTACCCGCGATCACCGGCAACGGTCCAGCTCCGGCATGTAGCGCGACCCGAGGCGGGTTGACCTACTCCAGCCGCGAGTACACCTTCGATACCGGCTTCGGCCCCGGCTGGAGCGATGCCGACGAACTGCCCTTGCTCGTGGGCGGCTCGCAGAACGTCGTGGCCCGTTTCGGGGCCGAGCAGACCATCTGGTTCGATGCCGAGCAAGACGGAAGCTACATCGCCCGCTACGGCGCCAAAGACACGCTCGTCCACGATACCGCAGAACGACCTCTTCGTCCTCACCGATCAGGACGGCACTCGCTACGAGTTCTTCGATTACGACCAGACGGATCATCCCCAGGGCGGCCTGTACCGCTGGGTGCTAGCCCGGCGGTGCCACGATCGAGGTGACCGACTGGACCGAGGCCGGACGTCGCGGCCGCATCGCCGAGGTGCTCGACAAGACCACGCCCACCGGCCAGGCGTACCAGAAGCGCGTGTTCACCTACGTCACCACCGACGACGGTATCGAGCACGTCCAGACGCAGACACTTCGGCCTACGACGAGGGAACTCTACCTGGACCAATGTACGCCAGATGACCTACGACTACTACGGTAGCACCGGCGACACCTACGGGCTGCCCGGCGACCTGAAGACGATCGTCACCGAGCAATGGGATGCAGCGGCGAGTGTGTGGACAGGCGACGACACCAACTACTTCCGCTACTACACGGACACGGCCACGGCCCACGAGCTGAAGCGCGTGATCCTCCCCAACGCCTACGCGGCCTTCGTCGCCGCCTACGACAATCCCGACGAACGCGAGCGACGGCGCAGACCGACCCGATCTCCAACTACACCTGCTTCTACTACGAGTACGACGCCGACCGCCGCGTGACCAATCGGATCGTCTTCGGCAAGAGCAACGAGACAGACTATGCCGTCACGCTGAGCAGCAACAGCCGCGACGTCAACACATTGGGACCGCAAGACGGTCGAGACCCGGCTCGACGGCAGCACCAGTACCGTCTACGCCAACTACCTTGGGCCAGACGATCCTGACCGACCTGTACGACTTCCGGCGTCCCAGCACACGCACTCGGTCACCTACAACCGCTACGATGCCGACGGACGGCTGGTGCTCACCGCCGAGTCGTCGGCCTTTGAGCCCCAAAGCGGCGAATACTACGACGAAGACCTGCCCGACCTGATCGACTATGCCAGCGGCGACTCGCCCTACCTGAGCGATACCGCGGGCCTGTTCCAGGAGACGGTCTACTACATCGACCTCGACGGATCGACGAAGACCGCCAACGGCGTTATGCCTATCAAAGGGCCGTGGCCCACGGCGAAGACGGCCGCCCGGCTTGCGCCCGGATCGGCCGGCGGGCCGATCCTCGTGGCCAGCTACACCTACGATGCCGCACAGTCGGCGACGTGACGATCTACCCGCTTGCCAGCGAGACCACCTATACCAGCGAGGACGGCACCGGCGCGGTCACTACCACCTATGCCTACACCTGGTACTCGGGCACCTTCCAGCTCCAGGAGCAAACGACCACGCTGCCTGCCGTTTCAACGAGCCAAAACGGCTCGGGCACCAGCGCCACGAGAAAGCAGTGGTTCGACGACCACGGCAATCTCGCCTGGTCCATGGACGAACTGGGCCGCGTCCGTTACGCCGAGTACGATTCGCTCACCGGCCGACTGATCTGGGCAATCGAGGACATCGACGACGCGACGGTCTCGCAGTTGGGGCTGACCATGCGCCGGCCGGCTGGACCTTGCCGGCCTCCGGCGGCGCGAACCAGTGGACCTATCACGAATACGACGCTTTCGGCCGGTATCAGTCCTTGACCCCGCACGCGCTGCGAAATAGCGGCACGCCACCATTGTTCGCACGGCCACTGGACCCTCTACAACGACGCCACCCACGAAACGCCGCTCTGCGCAGGGTTACGTTGTGGTTAACACGGCCGATACGGGTGATTGTCGGCCCGATCTCGATCACCAAGACCGACCGCGATGGCCGCGTCACCAATCAGATCCAGGCCGCATACAGCGGCACGGTGGAGGACCTGGCCACGGCCACAATCTCCCAAACCGACTACACCGCCTGGACCACGTATCAGTACAGCAACACCCGGTTGGTCTCGACCCGGGTGTACGACGACATCCCGACCGAAGAGACGGGCCTGTCCGGCATCAACTACGACCAGACCACCTACGGCTACGAAACCTTTACAACCACCAAGAAGGGCCGGCAGAACCGCACCGTCGCCCCGGACGGCACGATCACCCGAGTGATCTACGACACCCGCGGAAAGGTCCTTCAAACGTGGATGGGCACCAACGACACCGGCGCGACGGACACCGACCCGACTGGCGACTCGACCGCGGGCAACAACATGGTCAAGGTCCGAAGCTCCGTCTACGACGCCGACGGCAACCTGAGCGAGTCGCGCGAATACTTCGCCCTCGACGACTACTACACGACGCTCTATCAGTACGACTGGCGCGATCGGCAGACCGACGTGCTCTCGCCGGCCGACGTGGTGACGCACTACGACTACGACAACCTCGGCCGCGCAGTCTGGTCCAAGACCTACGCCAGCGCCGACTTTACACTCACCACCGGCGAACTCCGCGCCCAGGCCAATAGCCTCTACGATGCGCGGGGCCGCGTCTACGAATCTCGAACCTACGAGGTCGATCCGGCGAGCGGCGCGGCGGGCGATTATCTGCCGAGCAAGACGTGGTACGACGCGCAGGGGAAAGTCGTAAAAACGGCCACCGCCAACGGCCTCTTCCAGAAATACGCCTACGACGGGCTGGGACGGCCGGTGGCGTCGTACACCGGCTACGACGCAGACGAATCGGCCTACTCCGAGGCTGACGACGTGACCGGCGACACGGTGGTCGAGCAGAGTCGAACCTGGTACGACGAGGTCGGCGAGACGATCGCCGCCGCCACGTACCAGCGCCTGCCCAGCGACACAACCAGCATCGGCGCACTCTCCGCCGCCAATAGCTACGCCACCGCCACGGTCTTATGGTACGACGGCACCGGCCGCGCTACCGCCTCGGCCAACTACGGGCGTGAGGACACGGATTCGGGCCAGACGCACTACTTCTTCGATGGCTCGATCGGCGCGCTCATCGACACGAACGCCAACTGCCTGCCGGATGTTGCGGAAGCCGCTCCGCCGTCGCCGAATTCATCCGACAACTACGTCGTCGCACTCACGCAATACAACGGCGCAGGCCGGGCGTATCGTGCGATCGACAACCTCGGCCGGATCAACGAGACCCAGTTCGACGATGCCGGACGGACCGTGCGCACGATCCAGAACTACAACAACGGTATGGTCGAGGAAACCGATACCGACAAGGACGTCCGGGTCGACTATCAATACGACTCCCGCGGCCGCCTGGTGACGATGACCGCCTACAACGCCAAAGGCTCGGGCAGCGGCGTCCACGACCAGGCGACCAAGTACCTGTACGGCTCCGCCGTCAACGCCTCCTGGCAGACCGGCGCGATCTATCCCGACTCGACCGACGTGCTCTCTCAGGACCCAACCACCAAGGTCTGGACCATCACCACCGACAACGGCGACCACGTCGCGACGAGCTACGACCGGCTGGGGCGGAAGACCGGCACCACCGACCAGCGGGGCGTCGTCCACGAGTACGCGTTCGACTCCGCGGGGCGGCCTTCGGCCGACACGGTGACCAGCCTCGGTTCGACCGGCCTGGTCGATGGCTCGGTCCGCCGCATCGGCTCGACCTACGACGACCTGGGCCGCGTCCAGACCGTCACCAGCTACTCGGATACCTCGGGCGCAACGGCTCTCAACCAGGTCAAGTACGAGTACAATGGTCGGGGGCGGGTTTCCAAGGAGTACCAGGAGCACGACGGCGTGGTCGACACCGGCTCCCTTTCCGTCCAGTACACGTACGCAGACGGGGCCTCCGACGGCGTGGCCAAATACGCCCGCCTCTCCAACGTGGTTTATCCCAATGGCCGGAACCTTCACTACGGCTACGGCACCGCGGGAGCGATCGACGACATCATGTCTCGCCTGGCGACGATCGGCGACGGCACGAACACCCAGGCCAGCTACAAGTACCTGGGCGCGGGTAGGATCGTCGCCGAGGATTACGCGGAGTCCCAGGTGAAGCTGGACTACACGACCAACAATCTCGCGCCTCTGGACCGATTCGGCCGCGTGACGGACCAGGTCTGGACCGACTACGGCACCACGCCGGAAACGTTCGACGAATACACCTATTCCTACAACCGCGCCGGTAATCGCACCAGCCGCACGAACGCATTGCGCACCGCCTTGAGCGAGACCTACCAGTACAACGGCGTGGACGCCCTGGTCTCTTCGGTCCGCAACGACAGCTTCGACCAGTCCTGGACGCTCGACGGCTTGGGCAACTGGTCTGGTTTTAACGACGACGGCAGCTCCCAGACGCGCACCGCGAACGCGGCCAACGAGATCGGCTCCATCACCGGCGGCTGGGCCACCCCGACCTACGACCCGGCCGGCAACATGACCGTGATCCCCTCGCCTCTGGCCGGCGATGCCGATCATGCCCTGAGCGCGAAGTACGATGCCTGGAACCACCTGGTGGAAACCAGCGACGGCGGGGTGCTCGTGGCCAAGTTCGTCTACGACGGCGCCGGCCGGCGGATCGAGTCGCTCACCAACTATGTCGGGGGCGTCCCGCAGCAGTCCACGCACTACTACTTGAGCGGCCAGAACCAGGTGCTGGAGACGCGCGAAGGCTTGCCGGCTTCGAGCCCCGAGTCCTTGAGCCCGAAGTACCAGAACGTCTGGTCGCCGCGGTACGTCGATGCCTTAGTCCTCCACGATAGCTACTCGGGCGGCGTGCTCCAGCCAGCCTCGCGGCTCTACTACCTTTCGGACGCGAACTACAACGTCACCGCGCTGGTGGGGAAGGTCAACGACACCTGGCAGGCCGTAGAACGCTACGCCTACACGGCTTACGGCAAGGCCACGATCTACACGCCCGACTGGTCGAGCACCCGCGCCTCCTCGCTCTATGGCAACACGACGCTCTACACCGGCCGCGAACTTGACGTCTCGACCAGCCTCTATTACTATCGCGCACGGTACTACAGTGCGGATTTGGGGTCGTTCGTCGGACGAGATCCAATCGGCTATCAGCCGGGGGATCGGAACTTGTATCGGTACGTGAGCAGTTGCCCTACCGGGGCAGTAGACCCTTCAGGGCAGAAGGTCTACTGGTGCGCGAGAGATTTGGATGGAGTTTTTGCGGGCAACCATCAAACCATAGCAGTTATCCCAGATAACCCGGGCGACTTTCCTGGCCAGCTAAATGATCTCTTCGGAGAACAGGGATTCACGATATCAGGTTTCAAAGTAAACGGGTGTCTCGTAGCCGAGAAGGATAACCAAGCAGATATCGCCGCAATGAGAGAGTTCAATGACCCCAAGCGATACAAGAAGTGTCCCGAAAGATATAAGTCCGGGTGGGATGCAGACTGCCACCTAGTACCTACTCCCAAGGGGATGACCGACAGCCAGTTCATTCAAACTATACTCGCAGCAGCAAAGGCATACGAAAACAACACCTCACAGTGCCCGATCGAGTACGATCTATTTGGACAGGACTGGATATGGGGGAACAAATCCGGCAACTGTGCCTCTTGGGTCAACACGTGCCTCAAGGTCTCGGGCGTAAGCAGGGAGGACAGACTGCGATGCGGTGAATTCGGTGGTTGCGATGCCGGCGAAGAGGAAGAGATTGACAACGAATGCTTCAAGAGGCGCGTTAAGGCCCGTTAGTATGCTTGAACGCGTGGAATGGCATCCTTCTTTCGCGATGCTACGACCACGTCAGTCACGAAGGTATCTCGTTCAGGCAACTCCTAAATATAGGATACTCCGCCCGAAAACTTCGGAACTTGCTCGGTGTGTCACGAGTTCTAGCACTACAGCTCCAATTGGACTGCGACGAGTAGGAGAACTGGCCTGTTCCTGCCTACTGCGTCGGTCATCGTCAAACGAGAACTGGGGGAGAATGGGCACAGCGGCGCCGTAGTACTGGCGGCTCGGCTATGGTTCGAGGAGAGCAGAATGGGACTCCGTGAATCCGCTCGTGCAGCCGTCCGCAGTGGGCGGGAAGTGATATACCCTTGTTCACGTCGTACTGTGAAGAACACCGTGCGACTCCTATTCTTATTGATCCCTCCTGCCGTCATAGGGTGTGCAGAGCATCACCCCGATGCACATTTCCCGCAGAGACTGACGCTGGAGATGAATCGCGATCAGCTTCTACGGAAACTGCAACGACATAACCGTCCAGGCGGCTGTGATTTTGACATAGCCTTTATTCTCGACGATGGTCAGACAATTCCCTACTTGACGGAACGGTATCGGTCAAGCAACGAGTGCCTCTACACAAAAGACGAGCTGGATCAAATGGGCTACTTGGCCGAGAATAAACTGCCAAATGCGTACTTTGCATCCCGCAGGTGGCGGTGGAGGCCAGGTTACGGAGCCTTGCAGTCCTATGAGTACGTTTTCAATGATCGCGATTTGGTCGAAAAGGTCGAGGTAACCTACCACAACGAAGGCGCGACAGTATTGCAGGCGATTCTGGGGGGTTATTGGCTCGGTAGCATTTCTTCAGCAACTATCCTGGTGATTACATATCGCCGAACAATACGGCATCGTCCGACGCAGTCGTTGTGGAGAGCGGCGGCTGCATTCTATTTGGACGACTTGCGCGATGGCAGTATAGCTCTGTTCGTGGGTATGGTTGCCGTTTGGTTGGCTGCGGCTGTCGTCGATTGGGAGATTCTCCTGGCAGCCACAGTAATGTTTCTGCCCTTGCTTGCCTCGCTAATGCTCTATTACTGTATGCTGACGCGCACCGGTTCTCGCGTCTTGTCGTTGTGCGCGTTCTTCGCGCTACCGACTATTTTGGGAGCTTTATGTTTCGAGAACCTGTATTTTCAGACTCAAATCATCATGTAGTACGCAGCCTCCGGGCTCCGGAACGGTGCCGCGGTTCGATCCCTTGTCAGTAATTCCAACGGAATAGCTGCGAGACTGAACGATGTCGCGTCTAACGACCTGCGCATTGAGAATAGATCGCCAAGACGACCAGCAGGGCTGATTCCAGCCGCGTCTTGAAAAAGGGGGCTCATTCTGATCTTTCAGCAATGAAGTCGAGCGCCCCTTTTCCACCTCGCGGTTTCGCTTGGCTTGCTAGTCGTTGCATTGGGTGTGACGCACGCGCGGGAAAGAATGAGCAGGAGGAACTCGTTTCCGTCGCATCAGGGTTTTCAGGGGGTTTGCATGGACACCAATTCGCTGGTCAGTTCCGGCATGAAGAGCATCGTTGACGGTCGGCCTGACGTTCTTCGCTCTCGATAACCGGCGCCGTCATCTCAGTTCCCAAGTTGAGTCCAATCACCGTCGATTGAATGATGACCGATCAGCGATCCCCACAACCGTCCGGGCGCCATCCTCGCTCTTTCCACGTGGTGGTGAAGCCCATCGGCTCGCAGTGCAATCTCGACTGCACCTACTGCTACTACCTTTCCAAAGACGCTCTGCTGGCTGATGGAACGCCCCACCGCATTGCCGACGATCTCCTGGAGGAGTTCATTGGCCAGTACATCGCCGGTCAGCAGGTCGAGGAGGTCACCTTCAACTGGCACGGCGGGGAGCCGACGCTCCTGGGCCTGGACTTCTTCCGGAAAGTGGTCGAGCTACAGCGGAAGTACGCAGGCGCCAAGCGCGTCGAGAACGACCTGCAGACCAACGGCGTGCTCTTGGACGACGCGTGGTGCGAGTTCCTCAAGGAGCACCGCTTCTACGTGGGCCTGAGCATCGACGGCCCCAAGCACCTGCACGACCAGTTTCGCAAAGGCAAAGGCGGATCGCCGACCTTCGACGAGGTCTACCGGGCGGCCCGGCTTCTCCAGACAATACGAGGTTCCCTTCAGCCCGATGACCGTCGTCCATTCGGTCAGCGCCCGGCACCCGGCCGAGGTGTATCGCTTCCTCACGGAAGATTTGGGCTGCACGCCGACTGCAGTGGCTGCCGTGCGTCGAGCCGAAGGACTTCTCTGCACGTCGCCCCGGGCTGCTGGGACCCGGCCCGAATGCCCGTTCTGGGAACGCCGGCGGCCCGGCCGGGCCATCCCGATTCAGCGGTCACGGACTGGTCGGTCGATCCCGACGACTGGGGCGAGTTCCTCTGCCGAACGTTCGAGTTGTGGCTCCAGAACGGCCTGGGGAAGGTCGTGGTCAACTGGTTCGAATCCTCGGTGGGCGTCATGGATGAACGAGCCTTCGCAGATATGCACGCTGGCGGCGGTCTGCGGAAGGTCGCTGGTGACGATGGAGAAGGACGGCAGCCTGTATTCGTGCGATCGATTCGTCTACCCGGAGTATCGGCTGGGCAATCTGCGCGACGAGGACTGCCGGCTGGCCGACGTCGTCTACTCGCCCCGCCAGCGGGAGTTTGGCGGCAACAAGCACCAAGGCCTCACCGAATACTGCAAACGCTGCCCCTACCTGTTTGCCTGCTATGGCGAGTGCCCCAAGAACCGGTTCCTCAAGTCGCCGGACGGCCAACCCGGGCACAATTATCTCTGTTCCGGCATGAAGCGTTTCTTCGCCTACGCCGACCCCTATCTCCGCCAGATCGCCGCCCAGGTGCAGCGTGCGCGGGCGGTGCCGCTACCGGGGTCGGGTATTGAGACCGTGCTGCGCGGCTGAACGCGCGGCTCACGTGGCACGCGTCCCCGTGCTCGGGCGCCCCGACGATGAATCGCCTGATGTCCATCGGCGCTTCAAACACCGCCAGTCATCGGTGCTGCCCCGACGGCCGATCGCCTGACGCCCAAGGAAGGCGAGCTACCGGCGATAACGTCTCGCGCCCCCAACACCCGTGGCCTGGAAAACGCAAACCGTCTACGAGGGGTCGGGCAGCGGAGATCCTCTGGCAGAGGGCTGCCTGACCCACGGGCTATCAATACGACTCCCGCGCTGCGCCTGGCGACGATGACCGCCTTCAACGCCAAAGGCTCGGGCAGCGGCGTCCACGACCAGGCGACCAGGTACCTGTACGGCTCCGCCGTCAACACCTCCTGGCAGACCGGCGCGATCTATCCCGACTCGACCGACGTGCTTTCTCAGGACCCAACCACCAAGGTCTGGACCATCACCACCGACAACGGCGACCACGTCGCGACGAGCTACGACCGGCTGGGGCGGAAGACCGGCACCACCGACCAGCGGGGCGTCGTCCACGAGTACGCGTTCGACTCCGCGGGGCGGCCCTCGGCCGACACGGTGACCAGCCTCGGTTCCACCGGCCTGGTCGACGGCTCGGTCCGCCGCATCGGCTCGACCTATGACGACCTGGGCCGCGTCCAGACCGTCACCAGCTACTCGGATACCTCGGGCGCGGCGGCTCTCAACCAGGTCAAGTACGAGTACAATGGTCGGGGGCGGGTTTCCAAGGAGTACCAGGAGCACGACGGCGTGGTCGACACCGGCTCCCTTTCCGTCCAGTACACGTACGCAGACGGGGCCTCCGACGGCGTGGCCAAATACGCCCGCCTCTCCAACGTGGTTTATCCCAATGGCCGGAACCTTCACTACGGCTACGGCACCGCGGGAGCGATCGACGACATCATGTCTCGCCTGGCGACGATCGGCGACGGCACGAACACCCAGGCCAGCTACAAGTACCTGGCGCGGGTAGGATCGTCGCCGAGGATTACGCGGAGTCCCAGGTGAAGCTGGACTACACGACCAACAATCTCGCGCCTCTGGACCGATTCGGCCGCGTGACGGACCAGGTCTGGACCGACTACGGCACCACGCCGGAAACGTTCGACGAATACACCTATTCCTACAACCGCGCCGGTAACCGCACCAGCCGCACGAACGCATTGCGCACCGCCTTGAGCGAGACCTACCAGTACAACGGCGTGGACGCCCTGGTCTCTTCGGTCCGCAACGACAGCTTCGACCAGTCCTGGACGCTCGACGGCTTGGGCAACTGGTCTGGTTTTAACGACGACGGCAGCTCCCAGGTGCGCACCGCGAACGCGGCCAACGAGATCGGCTCCATCACCGGCGGCTGGGCCACCCCGGCCTACGACCCGGCCGGCAACATGACCGTGATCCCCGCGCCTCTGGCCGGCGATGCCGATCATGCCCTGAGCGCGAAGTACGATGCCTGGAACCACCTGGTGGAAACCAGCGACGGCGGCGTGCTCGTGGCCAAGTTCGTCTACGACGGCGCCGGCCGGCGGATCGAGTCGCTCACCAACTATGTCGGGGGCGTCCCGCAGCAGTCCACCCACTACTACTTGAGCGGGCAGAACCAGGTGCTGGAGACCCGCGAGGGTTCGCCGGCTTCGAGCCCCGAGTCCTTGAGCCCGAAGTACCAGAACGTCTGGTCGCCGCGCTATATCGATGCCCTGATCCTTCGCGACAGCTACTCGGGCGGAGTGCTCCAGCCCGCTTCGCGGCTCTACTACCTCTCGGACGCGAACTACAATGTCACCGCGATTGTGGGCAAAGTGAACAACACGTGGCAGGCCGTAGAACGCTACGCCTACACGGCTTACGGCAAGGCCGCGATCTACACACCCGACTGGTCGAGCACCGGTTCCTCGTCGCTCTACAACAACACGACCCTTTATACCGGCCGCGAGCTTGACGCCTCGACCAGCCTCTATTACTATCGCGCACGGTACTACAGTGCGGATCTGGGGACGTTCGCCGGGCGAGATCCAATTGGATATCGAGGTGGAATCAACCTCTATGAGTATGTAACTGATTCGCCGCTCACGCGGACTGATCCGACGGGGATGATTGATCTGTTCGGGCCGATCAATCCCTTGCCACCTATTTCCAAGCCGGAACCGCCAATCCCGTTCGAGCGAAAGCGACCTCCATACACCATCCCTTGCAAGTTCTATGACGCGAACGGACATTGCCAGCTTACAGTCGCCATGTTCTGTCGCAAGATGCCCGATGAAAAGGAATTCCTCGGCACACAGATTTTCAGCCATTGCTACCTCGCAATTAGGATCGCCAACACCAACAACTACATTGATACGCTGAGTGGGCAACAGACGGGATTGGATCCCAATATGTTAGTCCGCACAGACGACAAAGACATGCAATTTGACTATGGCCATTTGCTCAATGGCACCGGCGGCAATCGAATTAGACAATTCAGCACACAGGGCAACGCATGCGAGTTCTGGAAATGCGCCCAAGATGCGGCGAACGCCTTCTCGAACACGACGCGGTATAATCAGTACCTCAATAACAGCAACACGTTGCTGACTCACGTCATCAAGAAATGCGGCGGGCGGGCCAATTTCCCCTGGACCGCTTTTGGCTCAGACGACATTGGTTATGGGTGGCTGTAGTCTCTGTTGCCTTACTGAACTGATGGAACCGAGAAACGACTGTTAGCCTGACCTTCGTCGCAATCTTTGCACATCTAGAATCGTCTTCAGTTGCCAGAGAAGTCAGGATGCGAGGATCGACGGTAACCGTGGCAACAGAAGTGGGGGAGGGACGAGTTGTGGGAGATACAGGTCATCAACAACCTCGCCTTCAGTTTCCGATGATACGTTTCTTTCAGTTGGCTGTCATCATCGCTGTCACACTGTCCTTGTTTGCCACGCTCCGATGGCCTCCGGCCCTTCTTGTGTTGTCGGTGTTCAATGCCATTGCTTCAATTCATTTCTTCCGTACCAGTAGAGCCCGAACTGCAATTCTGGCATTCACGACATCCGTGCTGCTTCTTGCTACACTGTTCTTTACCAATTGGGGGTTATCTACCCCACGTCCGGTGGTTCGTGTAGCTTGGCCTTTTTTGGTAGCGGCATGCGTACTGCAGCTGTGTGTGTTCGTGAATTGGCTATTCTCCGAACGAAGCCGACGAAAGGGGCCGGGGGCATCCATTGACGAGTATACTGGGGTGGCCCGGGACTTGGGGCCACCTCCTTAAAGTTCATGAGCCAGATGATGCCGAGAAGCATGCGCAGGAGTTTGAGTACACAAACGAGTGGTCGAAGTTGATGGTGAGCGAATTGGTAACCGTTCACACCCCGGGGAGCAATGAGGGAGCCGGAGGCAATTCGGGACCCAATCCAATCCCCCAATCCGAACCAATCCGAACCGAACCAATCCGGGGACACAATACCAGTATTGACAAGATGGGTTAGTTGTGAGAGGGTTCCGCGCATGGCAAGGTTGGCGCGGCTTGTGATCCCGGGTATGCCTCACCATGTGACGCAACGTGGCAATCGTCGCCAGCAGACGTTCTTTCATGAGGAGGATTACGCGGCCTACCTGGAGCTGATGGCCCACTGGTGCCGCGAAGAGGGCGTGGAAGTTTGGGGCTATTGCCTGATGCCCAATCACATCCACCTGATTGCCGTTCCATTCACCGAACAAAGTCTGAGGCGGGGTATTGGCGAGGCGCACCGGCGTTACACGCGGCGGATCAACTTCCGGGAAAAGTGGCGAGGCTATCTTGGGCAGGGGCGGTTCGCTTCGTTCGTGATGGATGAACCGTACCTGCTGGCGGCCGCGCGCTACGTGGAATTGAATCCGGTCCGTGCGAATTTGGCGGCGGATGCCGCCGAGTGGCCTTGGAGCAGCGCAAGGGCACACCTGTCGGGCCATGATGATCGCTTGGTCCAAGCCAGCCGGCTGCTGGCATTGGTCGAAGACTGGAAGGGATTACTCGCCACTGCCCTGGATGACGAGGAACTTCGCCACCTGCGCGAGCACGGCCGCACCGGCCGCCCACTCGGCAGCGCGACGTTTGTCGAACGTTTAGAGCGAAGTGTCGGTCGCCTTTTAAAGCCTCGGAAAGGAGGCCGCCCGTCAGGACTCCGCAGAACGCCAAAATGAGTATTGTGTCCCCGGAATTCTGGAATTCTGGAATTCTGGACTGATCGCTAAAGGATTAATAAAGACCGTAGCGGGTGGAGGTGTTGTCGGGGCGATGTTCGCGATCGATGGCATTTGGTATTCAGCATGTACTATCTGGAATATTGCTAAAATGGGCGACGCCGCTAAAGCGGCCACGTCGCTCTATTGCAAGAAGTCGTGATGGATGGTAATGGGAAACGGAGAGCGTCCTGGCAATGCAGTGCATGTCACGTGAATCAAGACTTACACGATCCGAGGAACCGACTCAAGCACCCGCTACGATGCGTGGCGGTGGGATGGTTATTGCTGTCAATGTTGTTCGCAGCGTCGTGGCCGTTTGTTGGCCAGTTACCGTGGTATCTACTGGAGGGGGCAGTGTATTCGCTGTTGCTCATGGTAGTGTCCGTGGGTTGGTGCGCTCTCAGGTAGAAGGTCTCGCTGGTTCTCGCTGGTTCTAGGGGCCAGTATCATCTTTCTCGCATTGTTTTTGTCGATTGTGCAATTGATCGCCGCTCAGCAAGGGGTGATCTGGGATTTCGGAATCTACTGGCACATAGCCAAATACGCGATAACTTTGGTCGCTGTCGCATTTGTCGTTGTGTCAGTTTGTGGATGGGTGGCGTTCTTTCGCGGAGAGTTGAGACGGGGACGCAGCTAGTCTACGGGAGTCTTTACTTCGGCGACATCATGTCCCGCCTGGCAACCATCGGCGATGGCACGATCACCCAGGCCAGCTACAAGTATCTGGGCGCGGGTAGGATCGTCGCCGAGGATTACGCGGAGTCCCAGGTGAAGCTCGACTACACGGCCAACAATCTCGCGCCTCTGGACCGATTCGGCCGCGTGACGGACCAGGTGTGGGCCGACTACGGCACCACGCCGGAAACGTCCGACGAATACACCTATTCCTATGACCGAGCCGGCAACCGCACCAGCCGCACAAACGAACTGCGCACCGCCTTGAGCGAGACCTACCAGTACAACGGCGTGGACGCCCTGGTCTCTTCGGTCCGCAACGACAGCTTCGACCAGTCCTGGACATTGGACGGCTTGGGCAACTGGTCGGGCTTTAGCGACGACGGCAGCTCCCAGGTGCGCACCGCGAATGCGGCCAACGAGATCGGCTCCATCACCGGCGGCTGGGCCACGCCGGCCTACGACCCGGCCGGCAACATGACCGTGATCCCCGCCCCTCTGGCCGGCGATGCCGACCACGCCCTGAGCGGGAAGTACGATGCCTGGAACCACCTGGTGGAAACCAGCGACGGCGGAGTGCTCGTGGCCAAGTTTGCCTACGACGGCACCGGCCGGCGGATCGAGTCGCTCACCAACTATGTCGGGGGCGTCCCGCAGCAGTCCACGCACTACTACCTGAGCGGCCAGAACCAGGTGCTGGAGACCCGCGAGGGTTCGCCCACTACCGCTCCCGAGTCCTTGAGCCCGAAGTACCAGAACGTCTGGTCGCCGCGGTACGTCGATGCCTTAGTCCTTCGCGATAGCTACTCGGGCGGCGTGCTCCAGCCCGCCTCGCGGCTTTATTACCTCTCGGACGCGAACTACAACGTCACCGCGCTAGTGGGCAAAGTGAACGACACCTGGCAGGTCGTGGAGCGCTACGCCTACACGGCTTACGGCAAGGCCGCGATCTACACGCCCGACTGGTCGAGCACCCGCGCCTCGTCGCTCTATGGCAACACGACCCTTTACACCGGCCGCGAGCTTGACGCCTCGACCAGCCTCTATTACTATCGGCGCGGTATTATAGTGCGGATCTGGGGTCGTTCGTCGGGCGAGATCCGATCGGGTATCAAGGTGGGATCAACCTCTACGAGTATGTCGGCAATTGCCCGCCGGATCGGTTAGACCCCAGTGGCTACGCATGGTACGACCCGTTTCCAGTGACGTTCCGAGGCGGCATGCATCCGCCGAAGCAACTCTGTAACGGTTGCGTGGAATTGAAATACGAGATTTGGTATGAGTACGGCTTCTTCTGGACGACGAAATACCCGGTGAAGACGATAACCTTCACCCGCTGTCCTGGTGATACCACGAACTACAATAAGGTTGTTCAGGACGTGGTTAGTGGGCTACAACGCGAATGGGAACTCGAAGAGCTAGCAAACGCATTGGACGCGAGTTTCACCATCGCGGTGGAGGCTGAGATCTATTTGCTGTTCAGAGCTGCGGGCCATATGATAGACAATCCACCCCTGGGACCAGACTTCCGGCCGCCGCCGGGTGGCCCCCCCCCTGACTGCCCATCCCCGCTTCGGCCGCCTGCGAGCAGAGTGCCAAAGCCGGTAATTCCGGAACATCCACTCGCAGTATAGCGAATATCGTCGGTGAGAATACGATCGCCGCTGTTATGAAGACAGCGGCAGATTGATCCCTCAACATTCAGGTGTCGCTATGGATGCACTGGAGCGAGGCATTAACGCAGCCGCAGCCGGTGATTTGCTGGCTGCGATTCAAGCATACTCGGACGCCATTGAAGCAAAAGTACGTCTCCCGCTGGCATACAGGCACCGCGGTCATGCCTATCTAACGAACGGCGAATGGGA
This sequence comes from Pirellulales bacterium, assembly GCA_963736495.1. Lineage (GTDB taxonomy): Bacteria > Planctomycetota > Planctomycetia > Pirellulales > Thermoguttaceae > CAVTPL01. The sequence continues at coordinate 185,229 of CAVTPL010000008.1, forward strand.
AAAGGCAATCGCAGACCTTACGAACGCAATTCAGTTGGATAGGAATGCAGTAAACTTGTACGTCAACCGAGGGTATGCACTCTCTCAGATCGGGGATTACGATTCCGCCCTTTCAGATCTTACAGAGGCTTTGCGAATTGACCCCGACCTAGCCAGCACACATAGGTATCGTGGCTACGTGTACCTCGAAATGGGTAAGTTTGCAGAGGCAATCGCTGACTTCACGCGGTCGGTCGCTCTCGGACTCGCCAACGCACACCTCGTCAGTCATTGCATTAGTTCCCGGGGCTATGCGTATTGGCAAATGGAGCAGTTTGATCATGCGATGGCCGATTTCACGGAAGCCATTCGCCAGGATCCGAACAATGCCTTTGCATTCTATTGTCGTGGCGTTTCCTACGAACGTGCGGGTGACAGGACGAAAGCAACAATGGATTTCGCGCAAGCAAGAAAAACTCGGCTACAGACGGAGCAAAGAGGACATCACTGCCACGCAGCCTGGGAAACATCACCGATAACAGGCGGGAGTACCGCGATTGTGCGGACACTTGGCATAACGGTCTGTCGAGTGATCGCCCGCTTCAAGCCCCGAGTCCTTGAGCCCGAAGTACCAGAACGTCTGGTCGCCGCGGTACATCGATGCCCTGATCCTTCGCGATAGCTACTCGGGCGGCGTGCTCCAGCCCGCCTCGCGGCTTTACTACCTTTCGGACGCGAACTACAACGTCACCGCGGTCGTGGGCAAAGTGAACGACACCTGGCAGGCCGTAGAACGCTACGCCTACACGGCTTACGGCAAGGCCACGATCTACACACCCGACTGGTCGAGCACTCAAACATCCTCGCTCTATGGCAACGCCACGCTCTACACCGGCCGCGAGCTTGACGCCTCGACTAGCCTGTATTACTATCGCGCACGGTACTATAGCGCGGATCTGGGGTCGTTCGTCGGGCGAGATCCAATTGGATATCGAGGTGGAATCAACCTCTATGAGTATGTAACTGATTCGCCGCTCACGCGGACTGATCCGACGGGGATGATTGATCTGTTCGGGCCGGTCAATCCCTTGCCACCTATTTCCGTACCGCCGCAGTCACCTGCGGTTCTTCCCCCGAACGTGCCGCGACGGCCGTTAGTACCGGTATCGGTGCAGTTCCTCCGGGATTTTGTAACCGGCCTTGGCGACGATGTGAGGTGCTACCGTGAGAATGAAGTGCCGCTGGAAGAGATGAAGAAATCCCCGGGAGCCGAGAAGTTACGCAGAGAGTTTTACCGGAACTGTGGCAGGGACACGCAGAATGTTTCCTACGGCTCCGGATTAGCTGCCATTAATACTACTTTGGTTGACGGCACTTGGTTCATGGTTACGGGAGACCAAGTTGCCGGTTTCGGCGGCGCCTCTGCGACAGTCAACGCGGACGGAACCGTAACGTTCACGATTCGGAACACTGCCGGGACGCACTCGTTCTTTTATCACATGTGTCCAGACAGACCAACGGGATCGGCGGGGCCAATGCGGACAATTTATCAGACATTCCAGTGGACGGAGCCGATTGACCGGCAGAGGTGCATCCTGACCCCCAGGTCCAGAATTGACCCTATAGAATGGGGAAGGCCGGCGGCACGTTAGCGATGCCAAACACTTCTTGTTGGTAGAATGAATGGCGCTCGCGCGCACCAAAGTGGAGGATCTCTTTCAGTTCCAAGTTCTCTCATCCATCAGTGGCCGCGCGACGCCCTGAAAAGGTGTCGCAGGCCGCAGGTCATCTCTTGTTTCTCTCAATTCGTGGTCTCGACAAGGGTCCACATCATGCTTCCTTTTGCGGGTGCTCTATGTGTCGGATTGCCAGCTCTCCTGCTGGGCGTCTGGTTCAGTTGGCATACGCGCCGCTGTTGGCTTCGTGGTGGAGCCATGCTCGTCCTAAGAGTGTGGCTTCTCTGTCTTGCCATGATTGCGGGCGGCTTGACCGTTCTCAGCGCTCCTTTTGTCGAGACCGGTTTTGGACTGCTCTATAATGCTCTTGTTTGCTTCTGCGTCTTCACAGTCGCGGGAAGTATCCCTTCTGCGGTTATCGCTCTCGTTGTTTCCTGCCTCACGTACTGGTTGGAGGACGGGCACAGGGAGGACCCGTCGAACGCGATCTTGATTGTGGTGCTTGGAACGGTCTCAGGAATCCTAGCGGGCGTGCTCGTGCTTCCATTGAGCGTGGGTGTGATGGATGTTTTCTGGCACCGGTAGAAGCAGGAAATAGTATGTGCGCTGAAGAAGAGGAAACATTTCGGAGCAGATAAGAGCAGATAAGGGGGGAGCAGGTAAGGGGACATCACTGATATTGACAACTTGGGCAAGGTGATACCTTGTTGCCATGCCGCCAGCGGGCCGAGCGAACGAAGCCGGGATGGTCTACCACGTTCTCAATCGCGGGAACGGGCGGATGCGGCCGTTTCAAACGGCGGGCGACTACGAAGCGTTCCAGCGCGTGTTGGGAGAAGCTGTGCTGGATGCTCGGGCAAGGGCAATTCCGAGGACCCCTAGTTGTGAACATCTTAAGCGTGAGCGTTTCAGGTCGGACAGCCAGCTACGGGATTGCTGCAAGAAAGCTGCGAACAAGCTGCTCTGGCTCGGAGATGCGCAGGCCTCCAGGCTCCGGAAGGGTGCCGTGGCCTGTTCCATTTCCGGTGGTTTCCATGGATTAACTGCGAGGCTAAACGAGGTACCTTTTCAAAGGGGGCAAGCGATCCATGACCTTACATCGCATCTGTCGATTGTCGATTATCACTACTGTTGCTGCGTCAATATGCGTATTTCTGCCGACTGTTGGTTGTGAACGGTTTGCTGAGACGCCGCTCTCTGGAGATACAGCCCCAATCTCAGAAGCTGAGTGGCCGCAAGTGTTCATTGACATTACTCGGGAGGCTGCCCAGAAACACGTGGATGTTGAAGGCTTTCGAGTCTATCACGTGGTTGAGGACGAGTACTTCCTGGACTGTGAAGCGTCTCCAGACCTCCTCGCGCTTATGACCGTCCGTTGGGAGCTCTCCCGAGTGAAGGAAGATCATGGAATAGTCCGGCGATTCCGGGAACGTCTGGGGGCGAAATGTCCGCCGCCCACCGCTAAGGACACCGACTATTTTGCCTGTGCCAATTGGCTCGCAGGTGAGAAGGGCGATTTGTTCGGCGTCATGCACGATAGAACGAATAAGCGCGTTGTTGTCAGGTATTACTACAACTTCTGATCTGATCTGACAGAAAAGCGGGAAACCCAGAACCGCCGAGGGCAGACGGGAGAGACAATCTGGTTTTTCAGCAATGAAGTCGAGCGCCCCTTTTCCACCTCGCGGTTTCGCTGGGCTTCCGGTCGTTGCATTGGGTGCGGCGCACACGCAGAAAAAATGAGCAGGAGGAACTCGTTTCCGTCGCATCAAGTTTTTCCGTGGGTTTGCATGGACAACGATTCGCTGGTCAGTTCCGGCATGAAGAGCATCGTTGACGGTCGGCCTGACGTTCTTCACTGTCGATAACCGGCGCCGTCATCTCAGTTCCCAAGTTGAGTCCAATCACCCTCGATTGAATGATGACCGATCAGCCATCCCCACAACCGTCCCGGCGCCATCCTCGCTCTTTCCACGTGGTGGTAAAGCCCATCGGGGCGCAGTGCAATCTCGGGAGCGCTTTAAGGGGCGGGAGTCTTTATCTTGACGGAAACGCACGGAAAGGCTAGTTTCCGGTCATGCCACGACAATTGTGAGTCTCGAGCATCGGGGGGTCGCGAAAACCTGGTACGCCGACACGACCAATGCCGACGCGCAACGGAATGCCGCAGACACGATCGACTATGCCAACGACTCGGCCGGCCGCATGGTCGGGATTCCGACGATGTCTCCTCGACCGACTACCCGTTATGACCGCGCCGGTAACCGCACCAGCCGCACGAACGCATTGCGCACCACCTTGAGCGAGACCTACCAGTACAACGGCGTGGACGCCCTGGTCTCTTCGGTCCGCAACGACAGCTTCGACCAGTCCTGGACATTGGACGGCTTGGGCAACTGGTCGGGCTTTAGCGACGACGGCAGCTCCCAGGCGCACACCGCGAATGCGGCCAACGAGATCGGCTCCATCACCGGCGGCTGGGCCACGCCGGCCTACGACCCGGCCGGCAACATGACCGTGATCGCCGCGCCTCTGACCGGCGATGCCGATCATGCCCTGGGCGGGAAGTACGATGCCTGGAACCACCTGGTGGAAACCAGCGACGGCGGCGTGCTCGTGGCCAAGTTCGTCTACGACGGCGCCGGTCGGCGGATCGAGTCGCTCACCAACTATGTCGGGGGCGTCCCGCAGCAGGCCGCGCACTACTACTTGAGCGGCCAGAACCAGGTGCTGGAGACCCGCGAGGGTTCGCCGGCTTCGAGCCCCGAGTCCTTGAGCCCGAAGTACCAGAACGTCTGGTCGCCGCGCTACGTCGATGCCCTGATCCTTCGCGACAGCTACTCGGGCGGCGTGCTCCAGCCGGCCTTGCGGCTTTATTACCTCTCGGACGCAAACTACAACGTCACCGCGATCGTGGGGAAGGTCAACGACACCTGGCAGGCCGTAGAACGCTACGCCTACACGGCTTACGGCAAGGCCACGATCTACACGCCCGACTGGTCGAGCACTCGCGCCTCCTCGCTCTATGGCAACGCGACGCTCTATACCGGCCGCGAGCTTGACGCCTGGACCAGCCTCTATTACTATCGCGCACGGTACTACAGTGCGGATCTAGGGTCGTTTGTCGGACGAGATCCTCTCGGCTATAGGAGCGGGATCAACCTCTACGAGTACGTCAGCAACGCGCCACTGACCCACACCGATCCCAGCGGGCTTCAGCAGGGTTCGGCAACTGGCAACTTCCAGGACTTGCTGGGAATTGACGAACGAACGCGTAGCTTGTTGCGGACCCGGCAAGGACGCGTCCAACTGGCCTTGGAGACGCTCTGCAACTCCGGGTGCTCCGGCTGTTCCAAGTCTGAATGTATGGACGAGGCAAAGGCCGTCTCTGCTGCCTATGTGGACATGTTCCACAAGACCGAGACGTGGAGCTTTCCGCGATTCGGGTTCCGTGACGACCACCGTAGGGGTTGGATGTGCTACCAGTGGCAGACACACACTTTCAACGCGTTGGAACCAATCGTTAAGAACGGAAAGTGCTTTCGAATTGTGCCCGTGGGATTGGTCACGTCAGCGGGCGGCAACGATACACTTCAGCACAACTGGGTTGCAGTAACCGCCGGCCAGAAGACGGATGCGGGGCCGTATTCGTCGGTACCAGCGAGTAGTTGCACCGTGTACTTGGACCCGTGGATGGGTAATGGCCCCGAGGCCTATTGCCATACGGGGGTCGGATACGAGCAAGGACATCCGTGCCACAACTTTGTGGGCAACAATCCACTGGGTACCGATCCTAAGCGCCCTACAGGTATGGGTGGAGTCTACAAGCCGCCTTCAGGTCTCCCTGGCCCCGCGTGCTTTGAGGGATGGTCGTGGTAATGAACTGTCAGTGGACGGCACGGTGAGGAGCTAAAAACATGGATCAGTCATATTTCGGACAATGGCTCGGGACCGCCAGCCTTTGGGGAATCACCGTCGTTATCAGCGGTTGTGGGACGCGTCCTGTTGGGCGTGAAGTTCCGCCAGATCGGTTCTGTGAGATTAAGCTCGAGTGGTTGGCCAAGGCAGTCGCGGACTATCGTTCGGAGCATGGCGAGCTTCCGCAAGCACGAACTGACTACCAAGGGCTTCGACAGAGTTGGCGTGTCCTGCTGGCACCATATATACTTGCACACACATACCATCCGGGTACGTTTAAGTACCGATTGGAGGAAGCATGGGACAGCCCCTACAACCGTAATGCCTTCCAAAATAGTTGGCTAGCTGGGTGTTTGACCTGCCCCGCCGAGAAACAGTCCGTTGATTATCCTTTTGTTTCCTACGTGATGTTGCTCCGACCGCGCTTGGAAGGTTCGGACGAAGTCGCTCATCCACGCACGGGGCTACCGGACGATGCAGTGCTTTTTGTCGAATCGACCGGATGTCGGATCGAGTACGGTGAGCCGAGAGACATTGACATTGAGGCTCTCTTCAGAGGCGATTCTCCTTTCGGCGTTGGAAAGCTCAATTCGCTCCATCCCGAGGTCGTTAAGGCGCTTCGCGTCGATGGGAAGGTAATCGACATCCCCAAGGACATCGCGAAGAAAGCGCTTCAGAAGTTGCTGGCTGGGACCACGACGAATGGGACCAGATAAGGACCAGAGCAGATAAGGAGCAGGTAAGGGGACACTGATACTGACACCTTGGGCAAGGTGGTACCTTCTTGCCATGCCGCCAGCGGGCCGAGCGAGCGAAGCAGGGATGGTCTACTACGTTCTCTCAATCGCGGGAACGCGCGGAAGCGGCTGTTTCACAAGGCGGGCGACTACGAAGCGTTCCAGCGCGCGTTGGCGGAGAGCCTAGAGCGATACCCGATCGAGTTGTTGACCTACTACTTGATGCCCAACCACGGGCATCTGGTGGTTCGGCCCAACACGGACCCAGCATTGGGTCGTTGGATGGGCTGCGTGGGGGTGACGCACGTGCGTCGCCACTGCGGCAGACCGCAGAGCATCTGGGGCTCGCCTTCACCCGCGGTCCCGGCCGACCACCAAGATTGATCGCTAATCAGCGATGTCCCATTTTCTTCTTCCCCCTTTTCTTCTTCAATGATGACCGAGCAGCCATCCCCACAACCGTCCGGGCGCCATCCTCGATCTTTCCACGTGGTGGTAAAGCCGATCGGCGCGCAGTGTAATCTCGGCTGCACCTACTGCTACTACCTTCACAAAGACGGTCTGCTGGCTGATGGGGTGCCCCACCGCATTGCCGACGATCTCCTGGAGGAGTTCATTCGCCAGTACATCGCCGGTCAGGAGGTCGAGGAGGTCACCTTCAACTGGCACGGCGGCGAGCCGATGCTCCTGGGCCTGGACTTCTTCCGGAAGGTGGTCGAGCTACAGCGGAAGTACGCAGGCGCGACAAGCGCATCGAGAACGACCTGCAGACCAACGGCGTGCTGCTTGGACGACGCGTGGTGCGAGTTCCTCAAAGAGCACCGCTTCTACGTGGGCCTGAGCATCGACGGCCCCAAGCACCTGCACGACCAGTTTCGCAAAGGCAAAGGCGGATCGCCGACCTTCGACGAGGTCTACCGGGCGGCCCGGCTTCTCCAGAAATACGAGGTTCCCTTCAGCCCGATGACGGTCGTCCACTCGGTGAACGCCCGGCATCCGGCTGAGGTGTATCGGTTCCTCACGGAGGATTTGGGCTGCACGCGTCTCCAGTGGCTGCCGTGCGTGGAGCCGAAGGACTTCTCTGCACGTCGCCCCGGGCCGCTGGGACCCGGCCCGAATGCCCGTTCTGGGAACGCCGGCGGCCCGGCCGGGCCATCCCGATTCGGTCGGTCACGGACTGGTCGGTCGATCCCGACGACTGGGGAGAGTTCCTCTGCCGGACGTTCGAGTTGTGGCTCCAAAACGGCCTGGGGAAGGTTGTGGTCAACTGGTTTGAGTCCTCGGTGGGCCAGTGGATGAATGAGCCTTCGCAGATATGCACGCTGGCGGCGGTCTGCGGAAGGTCGCTGGTGACGATGGAGAAGGACGGCAGCTCTGTATTCGTGCGATCGATTCGTCTACCCGGAGTATCGGCTGGGCAACCTCCGCGACGAGGATTGCCGGCTGGCCGACGTCGTCTATTCGCCCCGCCAGCGGGAGTTCGGCGGCAACAAGCACCAGGGCCTCACCGAATACTGCAAACGCTGCCCCTACCTGTTTGCCTGCTATGGGGAGTGCCCCAAGAACCGGTTCCTCAAGTCGCCGGACGGCCAACCCGGGCACAATTACCTCTGTTCCGGCATGAAGCGTTTCTTCGCCTACGCCGACCCCTATCTCCGCCAGATCGCCGCCCAGGTGCAGCGCTCGCGCACCGTGCCGCTTCCGGGGACGGGTATTGAGACCGTGCTGCGCGGGTGAGCTCGTGTTGCGCGATTGAGACCGTGCTGCGCGGCTGAACGCGCGACTGGCGTGGCAGGTGCTCCCCGTGCTCGGGCGCCCCGGCGATGAATCGCCTGATGTCAATCGGCACTTCAAACACCGCCAGTCATCGGCGCACCCCGGCGGCGCGATCGGCGGCTATTCTGCCAGCGATAGCTACAGCGAGGGCGGCTCCTGGAGCACGCTCAGCAAGACCGCTTCGACAAGCCACACTCTCTTCGGCGATGACCAGTCCGACTCGCGGTGGACCATCTCAGGGAGCTACGTCGAGTCGGGGGGGGCGACCGAGAACGGCACCTTCGGCAGCGAGGGCAAAACGAGCCTGAGGTCCGGAAGCGCGACGCTGACCGGCGGGACCGACTACTCAAGCGACCGGAGCTACACGGCTCAAGCCGTGTATTACGGCGGCACCTCGCGCCTGGAAGCCCACGCACATAGCCACGATACCGCCAGCTTTCAGCGCCGGCGCTAGCGGCGGTAGGGACTACTCGCCCAACGACAGCTCCGCCTCATCGACGGCGACCTGGGTCGAAAACACCACGAGCTACGGCAACTCGGACTCCACGCAGACCTACGTCAACGCGATCGGGAGTTCCTCGCAGGTCGTCACGTCGAACTGGCACAACACCATGCACGATGATGGGAGCAGCACACTCATCGAACAGCCGAACTACGGCAGTTCCACGTACTCCGACCTGCCCAGCTACACCGACAGTTGCTCATACAGCAGCACCAGTGATACGACCGGTACCGTCAGCTTCTACTCCTACTCTAACCCGACTTCCTATTCCAACGAGTGGGGCACGGCGAGCGAGCCTTCGTCGACCACGCCCTATGCCGGTCCGGACGAATCGACGGTCGATGGCCTCGTCCAAGACTTGTCCGAAACGGCCGCCAGTGCCTACACGGGAGTGCAGCCGGTCTCGGCGGCGGTCCACGCAGCCGTCGAGGCATTCGTCACCCGCTCGGCGGTCGGCGCACCCGGTGCTCTCCAGGTTCTCTTCCGCATGGCCGAGTCGTCGTCGCAATACACGTTCGATTCGCAAGGGCGGTTGACCGGTATCACCAACGCCGATTCGGGCGTCACGACCCTCGCCTACCATGAGGCCGGCCCGCTGGCCAGTCTCACCGATCCCGACGGAAATACGACCGAGTGGCTTTACGATGACCAAGGTCGGCTGATCCAAGAGATCGAACCCTCGGGGAACAGCAAGTACTACGCGTACGACGACGCGGGCAACCTCGTGCGGTACGTCGACTGCGACGGCCAGGCTCGGCAGTACACTTACGACTCCGAGCACCGGGTGGTCTCGGAAACCTGGTACGCCAACACGACCGATGCCGACGCGCAGCAGAATGCCGCAAACACGATCGACTATGCCTACAATTCGGCGGGCCGCATCATCGAGGAGTCCGACGATGTCTCCTCCAATGTCTACACGTACGACGCGCAAAACCGTTTGAAGAGCGTCACCGCGTCGAGCGTTGGGGGTCCGACCGTCGTGCTCGCCTATACCTACCAGGGCCCAAGCACCAACCCCTCCAGCGCGGCCGGTTCGATCAACGGCACGGCGGACTTCGTCAACACCTACGAGTACGACTCCCAGGGCAGGCTGACCCAGATTACCCAGGCCGGCCAGTCGGGCGGAAATGCCGTAGCTGAAAAAGAAATCGACTTGAGCTACAATGCGAGTGGACAGGTCGCCTCGGTCACGCGCTATCTGGACGGTCAGTTGGTCGTCGTCGCCGACTACGAGTACGACGCCTCCGGCCGGCTCGTGGGTCTGGTTTACCACCAGGGGGAGAATGTCTTGGCGTCCTATACCTGGACGTATAGCGGTTCCGGCATGGCGGTTCCGGTGGCCGATCTTCCCGGCGACACCTGGCTGCCCAACGGCGGCTTGCCGGTTCTGGGGCCGGTCGGCACGCGCGAGGGGATGTTACCCGTCCGCGACACCGCGGCCGTCACCGCGGCACTGTTGGTCGGTGACTACTATTCTCAGCAGTCGCAGTTGATCTCCGCAACCTCCACCGACGGCACCGTCGCCTACGCCTACGACTCGACCGGTCAACTGCTGGGGGCCGACTATTCAGGCAGCCAGCCCGACGAGTCGTACACCTATGATGCCAACGGCAATCGCACGAACACCGGTTACGTGATCGGTGACGGCAACCGGCTCGTATCCGACGGCACCTACCGCTATATGTACGACGCCGATGGAAATCGCACCTCCCGGTTCGTCTGGGTCGACGCGGACAGCGACGGCCAGATCGATACGAGCGAAAAGAGCCAGATCACCAGCTACTCCTGGGACACTCGTAACCGGCTGGTGAGCGTTACCAGCTATGCGACCGAGGGAGCAGCCCCGACCCAGATCGTCGCGTATTCCTATGACCTGGAGAATCGCCTTCTCGGGGAGAACTTGGACTCCAACGGCGACGGCGTGGTGGACCACCAGACGCGCTATGCCTACGACGGCCGCCAGATCATCGCGGAGTTTGATAAGGACGGGACGGGTGATGTAACGGCGGCCAATCTCAGCCATCGCTACGCGTGGGGGCAGGCGGTCGATCAGGTATTGGCCGACGAGCAAGTGGTGAACGTGCAAGCGGCCGGCAACGTCGTCTGGCCGCTGGCCGACAATCTTGGCACGGTCCGTGACCTGGCGATCCGCGATGCCCAGACCGGCGTAACGAGCGTTGCCAACCATCGGGTCTACGATAGTTTCGGCAACCTCAAGAGCGAAACCAACGCCGCGGTGGATTGCCTCTTCGGCTTCACGGGCCGGCCGCTGGACGAGAACACTGGTTTACAGAACAACACAAACCGCTGGTACGACTCCAAGCTTGGTCGGTGGGCCAGCGAAGACCCGATCGAATTCACCGGCCAAGATGAGAATCTTTACCGCTACGTCGGCAACAGCCCAACGAACTTCAGCGATCCAACCGGCCTAGACAGGAGGATTATCTGCTTCGGGCATATGTGGATTTCGGTCGATACCTACGACAAGAACGGGAATAAGATTGGCCAAGTGGAGTTGCACTTTGCTCCGGGTGTGGGTTATGAGGTCTTGCCTGCCGGAGGCTGCAAATATCCCAACTGGACCTGGGGAACCTATACATCAAACCAGAAGCAGGACGAAGCCCTGGTCGCTCTATGGAGAGACCTGCAAAAGGCTTGGCAGGAAGGCCGCGTTTGGGGGTGGAACCCGGTCAATAATTGCTGGATTCCCGCTCTCGACTTCTCGCATTACGGCGGGTCCACAGGACCGGTTCAAGACCCGCTCATTCCGACGCATGGCCCCTTGCCGGGCGGGAGGTACGGTTACGGCCGATGACACGGACTCATGACCCGGCCGTTGATCACGCGTTCAAGCCTTCGGTCGTGGGAGAGAGGAGCAAAAGAGGTGACCTTTTCAGATATCGAGCCGGAACACCCCGTTGTGGCCGCTGAGCGCACTCATTGTCGTCATCGTTGGCTTCTGAATCTATCGCTCTTCCTCGCGATTGCGCTCCAGTGCCTACCTGTGGAATCGGACATCGTGTTCGCGATTCATCTGGCTGATGGTACGAAGTCAGCATGTGTCTTCCGTATCCTTTGCCTGAAAGTGGCTGTTCTTACTGCAATATTCGGACCGTTGGCTGTCTTTCTCCGCTGCAACAAGTGGCAGGTCAAACAGATTCTCTACTCGATCCAAGGAATTGCGACTTGCGCAATTTCGGGTTTGGGAATCTTGTTGACCGCTGTCGTCATCGTGCGGGTTGTGATGCGCTAGCTGCTTGCTAGGGAATCAGGGAATCGAATCCGGGGACACAATAGGGAAGCTAACGGGGTCGGGCGTGAATGGCATGAAGTTAAGCCGTAAGCATTGGCGTTGGAGTGGTTTGATCACGCTAGCAAATCGCGTGCTACCAGTGCTGGCGCGGCTCAAGGCGCAGAAGAATGAGTCTCCTGTCAGAATGTGGGGGTAAACAATCCTCACCCCAACAGGAGACCCGAACATGAGACTCAGTATCGTGGAAGCCGTGGCGCGGATCAAGCGGAGCGTCGCGGCTGGGTGGCACTGGCTTCGCCAGTGCTGGGGCGCCGCTTGAGGTTCAAGGCGATAAAGAGGCGGGAGTCTTTACTTGAAAATGAAGGGAAAGGCCCGTTCCGGTCATGCCCCGACGATTGTGAGTCTCGACCGCAGGAGATGCCGACCACGTGCTGAATCGCGGCGTGGGGCGGTGGGCGCCTTTCGCAACCCCCTGCGGTCCCCTTTGCTGGGTGAACCGACGCCCCTTTGAGGCACACACCCCGGCAGGCCAAACACCACCTGGGCCGAAGGCCCGAGTGTTCTCTCAGCCAAAGGCAACGCCCTGGTAATCGGGTCGCCTCGCTGAGACAATCTATCTACTATTTCCAGCCTTCGGCCCAACGGGCCAACAATTCCTCTGCCTCAAAGCCTCGCTCGGGACCGGAAAACTGGCTTCCGCAAAACTGCGAAACATGAAGCCTCGATCGAATTGAGCCCACTCGGAAACCGTCAGCCCCATGCCACTCAATCGAGACGCGATCGCCATCGCCTGGAAGCACCATCGCGCGGGCGACGACCGCCGCGCCGAGCACCTCTGCCGGCAACTGCTCGCCGCCCAGCCGGACGAACCCGAGCTCCACTTCCTCTTCGGCACCATCGCCCATACCCTGGGCCGAAGCGAAGAAGCCGCAGCGAGCTTCCGCCGCGCAATCGAACTCAAGCCCGACTATCCGGAAGCCCACAACAATCTGGGCAACGCCCTGGCTGCACTTTCGCAATTCGCCGAGGCCGAGGCGTGCTACCGCCGGGCGCTGGCCCTCAAAGCGGCCTACCCCGAGGCCCACAACAACCTCGGCAACGTGCTCCGCAGGCTCAAGCGCGACGACGAGGCCGCGGCCAGCTTCCAGCGCACCTGGAACTGCGGCCCAATTATGCCCAAGCCCATAGCAACCTGGGCAACACCCTGCGGGAATTGGGCCGGCTGGACGAGGCGGCGGCCAGCTTCCGCCGCGCGCTTGCGATCAAACCCGAGTATCCCGAGGCCCGCAACAACCTCGGGATCGTCTACGCCGCGCAGGGCAAACGGGCCGAGGCGATCGCCGAGTTCGAACAGGCCGCGCACCAGAGACCCAAGTATTCCGACGCCCTGGGCAACCTGGGCCTCGCCCTCTTGGAGGACGGCCAGGCCGAGCGCGCAGTCGACATCCTGAAGCAGTCGCTTACCCTGCGGCCGAACGCAGCGGGCGTGCACGACTCGTTGGGCACTGCCCTGGCCGCCCTGGGGCGCTACGACGAAGCCCTGCGGAGCCACCAAAATGCCATCCGGCTGGCCCCGGACTTCGCCGAGGCCCATGGCCACCTGGGGAGCGTCTTGCGCGACCAGGGCCGGGTTGGCGAGTCGCTGGCCCCGCTGGAGCATGCCGTCCGCATGCGACCCGACCATGCCGAGTTGCACTACCACTACGGCCTCTCGCTGGTCGAGTTGGGCCGGCTGGAGGAGGCTGCCCGAGAGTTGAGCGAAGCGACGCGGCTCCGCCCCAGTTGGGCCGAGGCCCACGTGAGCCTGGCCGAAACCTGGCTGGCGATGGGCGAGCTCCAGCGCGCGTGGCCCGAATACGCCTGGCGCCGGCGCCTACACGGCACTCCCTCGCACCCGCTGCCGCAGCCGCTCTGGGACGGGGAGACACTCGCGGGCCGCACGATCCTGCTTGAGGCCGAAGCGACTTTGGGGGAGACGATCCAATTCGCCCGCTTCGCCGCCTTGGCCAAAGCCCAGGGCGCGCGCGTGGCGCTGGAGTGCCCGGCCGGGTGGGTGCCGCTATTGACGCGGTGCCGTGGCATCGACCAGCTCGTGGCCCGCGGAGAGGCCCCGAGGGATTTCGACGTCCGTGCCCCGCTCGGCTTGCTGCCCGCAATCTTCAGCACCGCGCTTGAAAACTTGCCGGCCGAAGTACCGTGTCTGTCGGCCGATCCGGGGCTGGCCGCCGACTGGGGCGCGCCTGGGCCGCCAGCCGGGCTACCACGTCGGCATCGCATGGCAGGGAACCACGCGCCGGCCCGCGGACCGCCGGCGGTGGATCCCGCTGGTGCACTTTGCGGCGGCGGCCTGCCTGCCGGGCGTGCCGCGATCAGTCTTCAGAAAGGACCGGCGGCGGACGAACTGCGGGCCATGGCCTCGCGCGTGCCGATCGTCGACCTGGGCGAATCGCTGGACGAGGCCGCCGGCGCTGGTGGACACCGCGGCCGTGATCGAGAACCTCGACCTGGTGATTACCGCCGATACGGTGATTGCCCACCTGGCCGGGGCGCTGGGAGTAGAAGCTTGGGTGCTCCTGCCCTTCGCCGCCGACTGGGAGTGGATGCACCAGCGCACCGATAGCCCCTGGTACCCGACCCTGCGGCTATTTCGCCAGGAGCGGCCGGGCGACTGGCAGGGAGTGCTGGACCGTGTGGTCGAAGAGCTGCGGAGCCGGTGCCGCGACCTCCAGGCATGCTCGGGTGCTTCGGTCCATTACACAGACATCCCTGCGAGTCCCGTTCGAGAGGCCGATCCGCTCACCCGCGCCGCCCGCGCAAACGACCTGGGCATCGACCAGCGCGGCAAGGCCGGCACGACGAGGCGGTGGCCTGCTATCGCCAGGCGCTGGAACTACGCGGCGATTTCCCCGAGGCCCACAACAATCTGGCCAACGCCCTCAGGAACCTGGGGCGGGCAAGCGAGGCGATCGAGCATTACCAGACCGCGCTGGCCCTGCGGCCCGACTATGCCGAAGCCCACAACAACCTCGGCATCGCCTGGGCGAGCCAAGGGAAACACGCCGAGGCCATCGAGTGTTTCCGGGAGGCGGTGCGCTTGAAGCCCACCTATGCCCACGCCCTGGGCAACCTGGGCACGGCGCATTTGGAGTCGGGTCGGGTGGACGAGGCGATTGCGACCCTGGAGGAGGCAATTCGGGTGAAGCCGGACTTCGCCAAGGCGCACAACGCCCTGGGCAACGCGCGCATGCGGCGGCGGCAATGGGCCGAGGCCGAGGCGTCGTATCGCGAGGCGGTGCGGATCGAGCCCGGCTACGCCGAGGCATGGAACAGCCTGGGCAACTCGCTGCGGGAGCAGGATAAGCTCGAAGAAGCGATCCACTGCTTCCGCGAGGCGCTTCGCCTGAAGCCCGACTATGTCGACGCCTATAACGCCATGGGCATCACCTATGGCAAGCAGGAGAAGTGTGAAGAGGCGGTGGAGTGCTACCGCAACGCGCTGCGGTTGAATCCGGGTTTTCCCGACGCCCTGAACAATCCGGGCATTGTGCTGGCGAGGCTGGGCAATGCCGGGGAGGCGATCGAGTCGTACCGGCAAGCCATCCGTCTGCGTCCTCAATACGCCGAGGCCCACAACAACCTGGGCATCGTGCTCACCGAGCAGTGGCGGCACGAAGAGGCGAAACAGTGCTTTGCCAAGGCGCTCGAGTTGCGCCCGAACTACGCCGCAGCCCACAGCAACCTGGGAATCGCCCTGACGGAGCAGGGGCAGGTCGAACCGGCGCTGGGGCATTACCGCGAGGCGCTTCGCCTGGAGTCCGAGTATGCCGACGCCCACATGAACTATGCCCTGGCCCTGCTGGCGCGCGGCGACTTCGAGCCGGGTTGGGAGGAATATGAATGGCGGTGGCGGTGCAAGGGGATGAAGTTGCCGCCGTTCGAGCAACCGCTGTGGGACGGTTCTCCGTTGGACGGACGCACGATCGCCCTGCACTACGAGCAGGGGTTGGGCGATACACTCCAGTTCGTCCGCTATGCACCGCTGGTGAAGCACAGGGCGGCACCGTGATCCTATTGTGCCAGAAGTCGCTGATTCCCTTGCTCAAGCGCACCCCGGGAATCGATCGCCTGATGCCCAAGGAAGGCGAGCTGCCGGCCTGCGACGTGCACCTGCCGCTGCTGAGTCTGCCGCGGATCTTCAAGACGACGGTAACGAGCGTTCCGCACCACGTGCCCTATTTGATTCCCGATCCCCGGCTGGTCGAGCGGTGGCGGCAGGAGTTTCGGCCGGTCCGCGACTTCAAGGTGGGAATCAGTTGGCAAGGCAACCCAAAGTATCGCGGAGACCGCCACCGCTCGGTTCCCTTGCTCCATTTTGCCGCCCTGGCGCGGGTGGAAGGAGTGCGCTGTACGGCCTGCAAAAAGGTTTCGGCACCGAGCAGCTCGCCGAGGTCGAACAGCTCTTCTCGGTGACCAACCTGGGGGAACAACTGGACAAAGGCACGGGCGCCTTCGTGGAGACCGCCGCCGTAATGGCGAATCTCGACCTGGTCGTCACCTCGGATACGGCCTTGGTGCACGTCGCCGGCGGGCTGGGAGTGCCGGTGTTCATGCCCTTGCCGCAGGCCTCCGACTGGCGCTGGATGCTCCAGCGCGAGGATTCGCCCTGGTATCCCACGATGCGGATCTTCCGGCAGGGGGCGATGGGGAACTGGCCGGAGGTGTGCGAGCGCATGGCGGCGGCATTGGCCGAACGCGTGGCGGCGGCGCGGCAGCGGCGGCCGGTGGCAATCGAAGTGGCCCCCGGAGAACTGATCGACAAGATCACCATCCTGGAAATCAAACGGCAGCAGTTGAGCGACGAGCAAGCGCGGCGGAACGTGGAGATCGAACTTGACGAACTCGTGGCCGCGCGCGATTGGGGGCTGACTTCGTCGGCTGCCCTGGAAGGACTGACCAATGCGTTGCGGGGCGTCAATCGCCGGCTCTGGGACATCGAAGACGCAATTCGCCGCTGCGAGCGCGACAAGGATTTTGGTACCCAGTTTATCGAGCTGGCGCGGTCGGTCTACAAGATGAATGACCAGCGCGCCGCCCTCAAGCGGAAGATCAATCTGCTCCTGGGCTCCCGCATCGTGGAAGAAAAGGACTACGTCCGCTACGAGGAGCCGAACGCCGCCGAGGGGGCCGAGGTGAAACCGGACGGGCAGATTGACCGAGATTCAGGTCCGAATTAGATTCGACAGACTGACCGGCAAACAAGCGGGGCAACTTGGATCGCAGGAACCGACCGCCGACGATCTTGGAACACGCAGGACCGGATCGATCGGTTCGCTCATTGTGGCTTTGAACACGATTGAAACCAATGCACCAGAGGCAGCTAAACCATGAGAACCCCAGGACGGGTGTTTGAGGGAAGCCGTTCATCAGTTTCGCGGTGGGCGCGGGTTGCCCTTGGACCGGGGGCGATCATGGTCCTGCTGCTGACCGCATTTTTCATGATCCCACGGGCCGGTGCACAGACCGGCGATAGCACTCCGGTGGTCGAGCAACCGGCATCGTCGACTGCCGCGCCCAAGACGGCACAAGAGGCCTCGCCCCCCGCCAAAACCTCCCAGCCGCCGGCAAAGCTCCCCGCACCGCTGCGCTACGGTTGGAAGCCGACGAAGATGTATCCGTATCGCGTTTCGATCGAGGCGGATCGGGTCGATTATGTCGACACCTGGAAAGGAACGCCTTCCTACGTCGTCACCAGTATCGAGGGAGATCAGGCGAAGCTCTCGGTGCATGGCGGCCTGTTCAACAGCCGGCGGCCCAATTCCGCGGGCGGGCCGGTTGGACCCATGGGACCGGGAATGGCCAGCTCGATGCTCCGCGCGAGATGCGCGCGATGCAAGGCAGGCATGGCATGCTGGGCACCTCGGGGATGATGGGCGCACGGGAGATCACGGTCGACACGCGCGGCAAGCTGGTCCAGCGCCAGGGCCAATTGCAGCTTGGTTGGGCCCTGGGAGACCTGGCGGAGTTGTCGATCGAGCCCTTGCCCGAGGGGACGGAGCCGACCTGGAAGGATGCCCACGACGTGACCATTTCGCGCACCACCAGCGAGTATATCTTCCCGTCACTGCTTTCCTGGCACGAAAGCGAAGAGCAGTTCTCGGCCAAGGAGAAGGCAAACTACACGGTCGAGAGTGTGGAAGGCAATCGCGTGAAGATCAAGAAGCGGTACGAGCTCAAGACCGACGTCGCCACCAGCGGCAAGCCGCGCGTGGAGCTCGTGGGCGAGGGAGATCTGATCTTCGACACTGCGCGCGGCGTGTTCACCGCCTACTCCGGTTCGTTTACCCTCTCCAGTCGCCAGCGCAACGTGGCGGTGGAGATCCCGCTGAAGGTATCCTACGAACTCGTCGAAGCAGCCGAGCCGACGAAGAGTGCACCACCCGCGGCGCCGGCCAAAGTAGAGCCTGAGAAACCAATCACTGGCGCGCAACTCGACCAACTGACCGCCGACTTGGAATCGGGCGACATGGGACGCGTGCTCTTGGCCACGAACCGGCTGGGCAGCCAAAAGCCGCAGGCGGCGAATGCGCGAATCGCCGCGGCCTTGGCCAAGGTGCTGCGCGAAGACCAAAGCCCGATCGTGCGATCCAATGCCGCGCAGGGCGCTACAATCCTGGTCCACGGCCGAAACCACGCCCGAGCTGATCCAGGCCCTGGACGACCCGGCTCCGCCGGTGCGCATGTACGCCATGCGAGCCCTGGCCACCGTTTGCCCCGAGGAGGCAAGTCCTCTGATCGCGGCGCGGTTGAAGGAACCTCACGACCGGTTTGCGGCGGCATCCGCGCTGCGATCGATCGGCAAGACGGCCGAGCCGGCGGTGATCAAGCAGTTGGCCTCAGAAGTGGTCGACGTGCGCCGAGAGGCGGTGCGCCTCCTCATGGAAATCGGGACCGCTCGCAGTGTGGCGGCGCTTGAGCAGGCGGCCAAGGATTCCAATCCCGAGATCCAGCGACTGGCCAAGAGGGCGCTGGCAAAGCTCAACGCCCCGCAGTGACCTCCGACGGTCTTCCCTATCATGGGCAAGCGGGCTACCCAGTGAAGACTCAGCGCCGACGGGGCTTTGTCAGCCTTTGGCCCCCCAAGGCGCTGGCGTATGTTTACCAACACCGCCGCGAGTCTTCTACGATGCCCGCCAGCGGACAAGGTCCACGGTTAGTTGCTGAATCCGGTGGCGAGCGCAGGGCCAACCGGTCGCCTTGACCTTGCGGCGCCAATCGCAAACGGTCCTGCTTCTGCTCATCACGAACGCCTCACTTCTTGCACATACCAATCCAGTGCTTCGAGGAATCGTGCCATGCCCGTGTCGTCCGTCAATTGGGCGAACATGATCGGTGGCCGTATTGCTGTCAGTATCCAGGCGTGCATTTCAGGCGTGCCATTCACGGTGGCTGCCGTAGCCAGAAGGGGTTGAACCAGATTGGCTGGGGTGCATCGACGGCTTGAGCAGTTCGACCGCCCGCGCCTGGCTACGCACTGCTAAGGACAACCGTCTTCTTGCCCGGCGGAGCCCAAAACTCGGCGGATAGCTCTTATTCTCCCTTTCCTGAGAATCGTGTGACCTTGGGCAACACCAGCTTGCGAACGTAGCGGCAATCCTCTGAGGCTGGATGCGGTGCCGTTTCCTCTGGGTCAAATATCCACACTTCCCCGTTGTCCGAGACTGCGAATGCGACCCAGTGGCTATTCCGAGCGTCCGGATCGCACTTTGTCAACATCACTCCACGGTCGACACCGGCAGGTGGACTGTACTCCCCTATCTCGCAATCCTTCTTTCCTGGCAAACCGACCCTCCATTGCCGGTTCGTTGCTCTGTCCAACAGCACAATCATCTCTTTCGCCCAAAGTCCTCTGTTTGGAGGTATCGGCTTGGGGCGAGGGTCGAAGGATTGAGCCCCTTCGTAGGTCAGGCCCCCAGCCATGGCGACTGATGTAAGGCCACAGTCGTAATCCTCACGCTGCATGATGTGCGTCATGAACGACGGCGGCCCTGAGCCTGCGGGGAGCTGCAAGGACGGCTGCTCCGATGCCGCTGTCGAGTTAAGATCGACTGCGTTTACCGGCGTTTCTCGTATAGAGGCACCGGTGAAAGCGCTTGACACGTCGATTTGGACGCAGCCCAAATCCTTCAGTCTTTGATCTTTGGACCTGCGAGGCGGTTTCGGCATACCAAACACCTCCCGTAAGAACCGGTAACCGGTACCAACGCTGCTTCTCGACTAGATCACGATGACAACCAGACCGATCGTCCTAGAACTGGGCGCAGAACGGTGCCGCCATCTAACTGGCCTCTCCTTCGGCCTCATCATCCCCTACCACTTGCTCAAGCATCAGCATACCTTGAGCCTCCGATATGGGAAGCTCTTGGACGTTTCTCAGTTTACGTTCAATCGCTCGGGTTCATACCGCCGCTGTGTCGATTGTGTTTGTCGCTTCCTGTAACTTCTTCTGAGCCCCGCCGAGCACTTCGCCATACTTCCCGCACTCAGTTTTCACTGCCCCCAACAAGTTCCACACTTCGCTCGACCGCTTTTGGATTGCCATGGTGCGAAAACCCATTTGTAGGCTGTTGAGAATTGACCAGAGCGTGGTCGGCCCGGCAACAACGACATGGTGCGACGTTTGAAGCCACTCGGAAAGGCCGGGGCGACAGACGACTTCGGCAAACAGCCCCCTCGGCAGGCAAGAAGAGGATACCACAATCAGTGGTCTTCGGTGGATTCAAGTACTTCCGACAAATGTCGCTCGCACAGCCATTAATGCGTATCTCAAGCTGTTTCACGGCTATGTCCGCCTGTTCGTTGTCACCCTTTTTCTTGGGCATCTTGAAGCCGCTGGTAGTCCTCGATGGGAAACTTGGCATCGATAGGAAGCAAAACGATTTCCGTCCTATCTTCGTTACGCCCCGGAAACTTGATGTGCATCCCAGGTTTTTCGCTGCCCGCAAGGAACGATGACTAGCAGCCCTTTCATTTTCCGTCTTCCACTTTCCTTGCTGTACGCTGAAGTTGCTCTGGGGCCATCACACTGGCAGGCTCCCACCGTGCTACACGCTTGCTACTCTTTGGCCGAGAATACGCCTTGCAGCACTGCCTCCACTTTGGGAAACTGCTCTCTCGCCTTACCAACGACTTTCTCAATGGCATCCCGCATCTGTTCGTCATCACCCGAATTTCGGACCTCATGAGACTCCCGATAGAAACGACTGTAGACGGCATTTTCCTTGAAAGCCATCTTCGTCAGCTTGAAGCCGCCCCCGCTCAATGCCTTCACACAAGCCAGTCGCTTTGTCGGGTCGGTCATTTGACAAACCTCAAATAGGAGATTGATTCTATCGTGCCATAGCTCGATCCAACATACTACACTCACCCGCCTGCTGAGATATGGCCACGCCGTTGCGTTCTCTGGAACAACCTTCGCCCAGGAGTGTGGAATGAACCAGAGTTGCTTTGGGTAAACTTTCAGGATTTCACTGTCTCCGGCGTGGGTGACAATCTCACTGGCAAGCTGGCTGAAGCTGCTGATCTCGCCGTACTCGACGATGAGCTTAATGGCCTCCTTGTGCTTCCGGTAAATCCTCTGGCACAGGTCCGTAAGGGCTTGATCTTGCATAGTGAGCCTCCGCAGTGTATTCGTGTAGTGCGTCAGGAAGGTGGCAACGGCTTCGGGCATTTGATCCCGTCGTTGAGTGATTACCCGTTCCAGAACGCCCAGCAATCTCTCATGGCTGTACGTAATGTAGTTCTGGGCCTCTTCCTCCTCGCTGGAGTCGCCTTGCAGCGTGAGGAACACCGGAACCAACTTGAACACCGGGAACTCATTCCCCACTGATTTCTGGTAGCGGGCCAACTGCCCTGGCCCCTCGCCGCCACCGAGCTTGTTCTCGATCAGCAGGACCAGTTTGTTTTGCCGGTCGATCACCAGTACATCAATGTGCTTCCATTCCCGACGCACCTCTATGTCGGTGAAGTCCATCAACTCAACTTCGGCAGCAGATAGACCGATGCTGGGATCGCTCTTCAGTAGGATGTTGGATAAGATTCGCCGCAGGAAAATGTCGCCCAGCCCATGAGACTCGGCTGGGTCGAGCAGCCATCCCAGCGTGTTGCTGTGCCGGATTTCAGCGTCCTCAACCTTCAAGACACGAAAGACGTTGAACGTCGCCAACCGGTCCGATAACTGCTCAAGCTCGTCGTTGTCGGCCAGGAAATTGTCGAGTGCAGCCTTTTCCGTTTCCGTCATCAGCGACCCCGCTTTCGTTAAATGTCACAATTGTGCCCATAGTCGCAATCCAGTCTCCGTAACGGAGCCGCAAGTTGTTCTCTTGACAGGCGATTCTCTTTTCAGGGCGGATCGGCACTGTGATAATTACACCCTCTCCAACACCCCCGTCCCAATCAGCCGGTCAAACTGCTCCTCCACTTGGCACGGCAGCGGCCCGCCCGTGACCAGTAGCCCCAGTTCCATGTTGATCGTGAAGGCATACTCGGTCAGGTTGGCACTCGAAAGGAACAGCCATCGGCCATCGGCCACGGCACACTTGACGTGGAGGATGCCCAGCTTGCCCTCGGATTCTCCGCCCGTTGCTCTTCGGGCCAGTAGTAAACGCTGGAACAGCCGCCACGTCGGCACCGAGGGCCTGGATCGTGTCGTATTCGCTTCTGGCCTTCGATCTGGTTGGGTGTTTCGACAAGAACACGTTGATCCGCACGCCCCGCTGGGCCGCTCGAACCAGTGCCTCGCGGATGCGGGGAATCCGGTAGACGGCGTAGCTGACCAGCGTGATCCGCTGGGTTGCCGAATCCAGGACTTGCAGGATCGCCTGCTCGGTGCGGCGGAACGGCACGCCCTCCATCTCGGGACCGGTCCACACAAGTTCGACCGACTGGCTCTTCCGATGCATCTGCTCGGCCTGTGCTGCTGTCAGCAGACAGAGCCGATACCTCCTGGGGCGAAAGGTGCCGTGCCATGCTCTGCCAGCAGTTCACGAAAGTCCGTGGCGATGTCCCGGTAGTAGGGATGCGGAATGTCCTGGGCAATTCGGGTCCGGGCACAAGGCGATGCCGCTCCCGGCGATTGCAGGATCGCCCGATTGACTACCGCGATCATCTCGGCTGGCAGTCGAGCCGCCAGTTGAACGGCCATCTCGATCAGATCTTCGCAGTCACCGTCGTTCATTTCGCATCACTCGAAGAAGGCCAGGTCCGCCCGTTCCACCGTCGCCACCAAGCACCGACCGGTCCAGATACTTGTTGCCCCGTTCGCAGGATGTTTCCGGCAGGAAGGTGCAGGCATGGCAGGCCGCCCCGTGCAGCGTCACGCCCTCCCGGCCTGGACGCTGCTCGGCACACAGCGGATCGGAGGCACACAGCCGCATCATCTCCAGGGCCTTGTCCAGATGGCTGCCAAGCCGGTCCGGCCTGCCCAAGGCACAAAGCCCGCCAAGCGTTCCCTCGCTGTCGGCGGCCGCCGTGTAGATCAGCACGCCCGCCATCGGCTCGCCATCGTCGGGCTCTGGCAGTAAATCCGTTCCCGAATCGACGCCGTCGTGTAGCCGCATTCGATGGAAAGCTGCCGGATCACCGCATGGGCAAAGGTGTGCAGCAGGACGAACCGAATGCCGGGATACCCGGCTTCGGGCTTCGGAATGCCCCTGGACTCCCGCCAACGCCTGTGGGCCTTGAAGAACTCCTCGTCGTAGGCCCTGGTTCTTCTTCTCCCATTCCCGCAGGGCCTTTTCCGAGAACTGGAAGAAGATGCCCTCGCCCCGGATCTCCGAGGCCGGAACCCAGGTCGGGGCTCTGCCGGGACAAGCGGTGCCCGCTGTTCGGCGGGCAGTTCGGTCGGCGTGTCGAAATCGTAGGCCGACTCCATCCGGGTGAAGCCGATCAATGCCCGCACCTCACGCAGCTTCTCGGCCAGCACGATCTTCTCGAAGAACGCCGTGTACCTTCAGGCGGCGGGACCACCTTGAGCCGGAAGTCACGGCTGTTGTAGGCCGGGCTGGGTTGCGAGAAGATCTCCCATTCCGGCGTCTTCAGGTTGGACGGTTCGCCACTCGGCTGCGGCCACCGCCGCTCCGCTTCTTCTGGATCGCCTCCCAGATTTCGGCGTCGGTGTACTCGGCGAACTCCTTCAGTTGGCCGATCTGCCGAAACGCTTGCAGGATCTCCAGGCTGGTCGCCTTGTCCAGCGTCGACCCAATTGTCGTCGACCAATTGGGCCAGCTTGTCCGTGGAGTGCGGCACCGACAGGGCCGAGAGCATGACGGGGAACCAGGAATTGGACGCCCCCTGAAGAATGGCCGTCACGTGCTCCACATCGCAGCCGTTGGGTCGTAGGTCCGCAGATGCGGATGTCGGCCTCGGCAGGCGGCAGGTTTGCCTCGTTGTCACGCCCGAACGCTTCGGCCATGCGGCGAACCGCCCCGCACTTGTCGCACTTCACCTCCACATCGGCGGCCTCGCCCGAGACGCCCAACTCGTACATTCGCAGCGGCCCTTGCAGTCGGTCTTGCCCCCGATGGACGAAATCCAGCCAGGGAAAATCGTCCAGGTGCCCATGCTCGCAGGCCACCAGGAACCGGGCGGGAACGACCGTCGGCGACCGGCCCTGCGTCGTGCAGTTGTGGACGTAGCAGGCCTTGTCGGGTCGATAGGGCGGCGTCTTCGGCTCGAACAGCCCGGAATTGATCGGGGCCAGCAGCCGACACTTGGAGCAGACCATCCAGCGGGGAAACGGAGCCACCGGCACGCCGATTTGGTGGGCCTCATCGAACCAGTTTGTCTGCCCCGACACGGACTCCTCGGCCCTGGGCGGCGTCAGCAAGCGTTTCACCTGCGGCCCCAGCGTCTCCTGCACGCTCAGCAGCAGCCGCTCTTCACCGATCTCGGTGGAATGCCGAACCGGCCAATCGTCCAGGCCCATCACCATGACCGACATGTTGGGCAAGTCGACGATGGCCCCGACGCCGAACGTCAGCAAGCAACTGGCTGGGCCGAAGCTCACCAACCTCCGATTTCTTCATCGTGGCCGTGCTCATTCGTCATCCTCCTCCGTCCACGACGTTCGCTTCGGGAGCCGCCGGCACCTCATCGGTCACGTCATCCAAGCCGCCGTCGTCGATGATGAACTTCACGGTCGGCTCGACCTCCCGCAGCGAGTTCAGGCAGGTGAATTCCTCCCATCGCTCCAAGCCCGGGCCGGAAGAGCAGGTTGACCGTCGTTCCCTTCTGTCCCGCCGTCCCTGCGCCACGTGGCAGATCGTAGGCCAGGGTGCGGCCACCCGTCGTGTTCTGGGCTTCGGCCTGCCAGAGGTCGACCTTGCTCTGCAGTTCGGCCCGCACGAAGTCGCCCACCTCGGGCCCATCGCCAACCAGCTCGGCCCGGCGAGCAATCGCCTCGATGGCTTCGTGCACGTAGGGATGGTCGGCCTGGAACATGGCCGCCCGGTCGTTGGCGTTGAACTCGATGCCCCGCAGCCGCACCAGGGAAACCAGCAGCCCCGCCAGACCACGCTGCAACGCCCCGGGCGAGAACGGCGTGACCGACAGGGCTTCGACGTGCTTGTAGAACGTGGCGTGGTAATGCTCGAAGGTTTCGTAGTGGGACATGTCCCGGGGCCGAGCCCAGTTGAACACGGTGCAGACCAGCCCCGGCTTGGCACGACCGACACGGCTGGTCGCCTGGATGTATTCCGCCGTGGTCTTGGGCTGGCTGCCAACGACCATCAGCCCCAGCCGCTTCACGTCCACGCCGACCGAGATCATGTTCGTCGCCAGCAGCACGTCGATCGGCCTCCGTTGGCGTTCCTCGGGCTTCGCCTTCTTCCTTCTCCTTCCGCTTGGCTGCTCGATCTCCGGGTCGAAGACGGCTTCCAGCCGGTCCAGGATCTTGGGAATGTCCTCCGACCGCATGCGGCAGGTCAGTTCCTCCAGGCAACTCGGCGTTCGAGCAGCCGCTTGGCCAGCCCCCGGCGATCCATCTTCTTCGGTGCGGGCGGAAATGTCGTCAACCACCAGCCGCCGCACGCCGCCGAGTTCCCGCATGGAGTTGAAGTAGCCCACCAGGGTCATCCAGGGATCGGCGTCCTTGCCCGTACTCCTCGTAGAGCTTCTGGGCCGCACAGAGATAGGCCACGTACACCCGGATCAGCGCCGCCTTCACCCGCCGACCAGGGGCACAGATGCCCAGGTACAACCGGCCCGGATACTCTTCGCTCGGCTCCCGCTGCAAGCGAGAAGAAGTTGTCCCGCACGTCCAGTCCGTGGGCGGGAAGATGTTGACCTTCCGCAGGAAGAGCTTGTGAACCTGCACATCGGCGTTGCGGATCGTCGCCGTCGAGGCGATCACCTTGGGCCGGACCTTCTTGCCATTCACCTCCCAGGTGCAGAGCTTGTCGATGGCCGTTTCGTACAGGCCGACCAGCGTGCCCAGCGGCCCGCTGATCAGGTGCAATTCGTCCTGAATGATGAGGTCGGGCGG
The DNA here is from genome assembly GCA_963736495.1 of Pirellulales bacterium. Classification (GTDB taxonomy): domain Bacteria; phylum Planctomycetota; class Planctomycetia; order Pirellulales; family Thermoguttaceae; genus CAVTPL01. The sequence continues at coordinate 211,612 of CAVTPL010000008.1, forward strand.
TCGCAGCGGCGGCGTGGGCTTGCGTCTTGGCCGGCGGCAGACCCGCTCTTGGTCTTCGGGTGGGAATCGCGTGTCTTCGATCTCCGGCGACCGGAAGCCGTGCCGCGCGCAGCGGCCGTTCACCTGCCCGAAGAGCATCTGCACCTCGCCCGTTCCACGGCATCTGGGCGAACTTGTCCACCGTGGCGATGAGCAGCGTCGGCAGGCGGCGGTAGATCTCCTCGTCCACCACCATCACCGGCAGCCCTTCGTCGGGTGCCTGTCTGCGGCTGAACAGGCAATTGCCCGAACTTGTCGCCGCAGTAGATCAACGTCCGGCCTGGCCCTTGGGTGTAGGGCTTGGCTTCCAGGTGCCTGCCCGGCTCGATCGGCTGCCGCACCACGGGCAGTTGGTCAGTTGGTACGGCGATCCCATGCCCGCGAACCCGGCGATACTGGTTGCCCCGCAGCTGCTGGATCGCCTCCACGGCGTCGTCGGTCCAGTTGGGCGTGGTCTTCTGCCCGACCCACAGGCCGATGCGGAACGGCGTCTTGCCCCAGCGCTTGTCGCCCTTCTCCAAGGCCCCGCGGCGGATCGATCTCGCAGGCACAGATCAAGGCCGTGGCCCGCTGGAACTGCTGGATGGTCAGCAGCCGCAGCGTGTACCGCATCAGCACGGCCACGCCGTTCTCGCCCGATCGGCCCGCCACGGTGCCCTGCAGTCGCCGCAGGCCCATCGTGTAGGCCGACAGGCCCAGGTAGGCTTCCGTCTTACCACCGCCCGTGGGGAAGAAGAGCAGATCGGCCAGGGCCTCGGGGCTTTCGCCGCGGTCGGGATGATCGAGCTTCGTGACGCCCGGCAGGTTCAGCAGGATGAAGGCGATCTGGAACGGATACCAGCGGCGGTTCTCGGGCACGTCGATCTCCTTGTCGAAGTCGGGCTGCTCGCCCCGCCGCACCTGTCTCGGAATAGATGCAGTGCGTCCGCTGGAGCCACATGGCCCGGTTCATGAACTGGAACGCTTCGGCCGCCTGCGCGTCCTGCTCGAGCAGTTGCAGCCCCGCCTCGATCCGCTGCAGCGTCTTGCGGCAGTTCTCGATCGCTGCCCGGGCGGCCTGCTGGTAAGGGCCAAGCCCTGGCCGGATCGCTGAGCTTGGCTTCCTCGCCGTCGATCCAATGCCCGTAGGCGGTGACCAGCGGCTGGAGCTTCGTCCGCAGCTGCTTGGCCGATCGCCTCGGCCAGTTCCTTCATGTCCAGAACCAAGCCCGTCCAGCTTGGCGAAGGCCGGATTCCGGTCGGCATCGGCTGCCGTGGGCGGCGTGGTCATGGGAACTTCGTGGGCGGGCACGACCTTGGTTCTGACCCGCACCGCCCGCTCGGGCGATTCCTTCGAGACCTCGGCGTGGACGCTGACGCCATGCCCCACGGCGAACTCGACCTGGTGCCGGTAGAGCATCTCCATCGTGGCCCGTTCCAGATCGTCGGCTCAGGTCGCTGGCCCGGATTCTTCCTCTCGAAGATCGGCCGCACCATCCGGGCGCCTCGACGACGATCTCGGGCTGGAAGAGGTACGTTTCGTCCTTCTTGATCTTCGGTTCTTCCTGGCCGTTGACCAGGAACAGCGTCACGACCCAGTGCGTGTCCCGCTTGCGGACCAGCCCCTGGACGTAGACCTCCGGGCACTCGGCATCGACGACGTGGCATTCGAATCGGCCCATCCTTGAGCGGCAATTCCTTCGACGCCGCCCCGTGGATGGCGTTTCCAGATCAGCCGTCCCCGGCCGGTCTTCTCGTCAATCTCGTCTTCCTTCCGCTCCCGAAGGTACTGCCCCCAATGGGCCGACACCTCGCAGCGACTTGGCTTCACCGGCCACGCAGAACGTCATGCCGAACGACGACGGCAAGATGCGCCCGAGGCAGCGGAACATCCAGGTCGGTCGTGCCGTCGTCCAGGCTGTCGGCCCCACCCTCCGAAACCTCATCGGGAATCAGCGGCGTGTCTTCTTCGCCCTCTTCGGGTGTTGCGGCGGCGCTGGCTCGTCAGCCGCTTTCCGCCGTGGGGCCAGCACGCCGACGAGGTAGCGATCCCGCACGTTGCGTTCGGTCAGTTCCTCGTCTCTCGCCGCCCGCCGGCCCGAGAAGGTCCTTGACGACCATCTCCTCCAGCATGGAGCGGAGTTGGCGGGGAGTCGGCTTGGTTGCGAGCACATTACTCATGATTTGGCGTCTTGGTCTTGTAAGCCTGGTCGGGATGGTTGGGTTCGGTGGGAAAACGCAGAGCCAATTGGCCGCTCTGGGCCATCGGCCGCAGGTAGCGTTCCTGCAAACCGACCGGGTTGCGATCCAAGAGGATGCCGATCTGCCTCGGCGTGAGATACCCTCTGGAGCAGATTCCCAGAATGATGTGCTGCATCGTTTCTACGGGCAGCCGTCTTCTCTCCCTGGCCGCACGGCCAAGTTCGAGCAGGATTGGGTCCGTTTCGGGGCGGCCCTCGGGCTTATGTGTAGAATCGTCTTCTGTATGTGTGGAGTCTTTAGCCGTAATGTGTGGAGTTCTCAAGTCCTTTTGTGTGGAGTCCCTCACAGCCGCCGATAGCCGATAGAACGTCCCTCGCTTTTGCCCAACCTGCTCCAGAAAACCCCGGCCCACCAACGCTTGGAGCGTCTTCGTGAGATCAGCCGGGTGTTCTACCGAAACTTCCCGCAGTCGGGCGTTGGAGACTCGTCCTTCCACGTCGGCCGTGACCAGCGCCTGCGTCTCCACGGCACTCAACCGATCCCACCCATGGCCAAACGACCTTTTCAACCGGGCAAGAGATTCTTCTGGCAGCAGACTGACCATTGGTAACACTAATCGCACCCGGTCGGGTCGGAAAGTCTCCTCGATGCTCGGAAGCCGCCATTGCTGCGCCGCCCAGCCACGGCGTATCTTGTCGAAACCCGACCCGGCTTTCTCGCCGTATCCCAAAAGCGCAAACATCTTCTGGAGCGTCTTGTTGCGGCACTCGCTTACGCCGCCCCGGAGGATTTGCTCGATATCCAAGAGCAGCGTTCCAGGGTTGGAGAACTCCAGCCGATCCCGGTACTTCTCGGCAATCACACCGCCCTGGCCCCGATAGTCAGCGTGGATCAGGGCATTGACCAGCGCCTCCCGCACCGCCTCGTGGACGATGGTGTCATCCTTGCGGGACAAGTCAGGCTGAAGCTGAAACGGCATCTTCAAGTCGGCCGTCAACCGCACCACGACTCGCTGGTAAAACTGGAACACATTGCATACCCAGGTGCCGTCGAACGTCAACCGGTCGGTCCAACGGACCTCCGGATCGTCGGAGAGCCGCTCCCGGTAGTCGAGGTGGAACTCGGGCACGGCGGCCGGATCATGGATCGCCTCGTCCTTGCCAAACATCACGAGTCCCGCTACCGTCAGCCCCTCCTGGGCGCTCAGCCGGTCTTTTCGCCAGGCCCCGAGTTTTTCCAGAAAACTCGACTCTTCTTCGGCCAACCACGGGTGCCCGGGCGAGCGGGCCGAAAACCGCTGGCGATACTGTTGCACGCTGGCCGGGTCGAGGTCGGCAGTCCCAAAACCTTCCACGATGCGGCTGTCGAGGGCTTCTTCGCTCTGGTCGGCCAGCATCCGGCCCACCTCGTCCGGACGACATTTGTAGTCCCCCTCGAAGTTCCGGCGATATGTGCCCTCCAGCGGGTTCTGCCCCACGTAGACCGGCCGGTGGCGGCGACTCGCCCGAGGAACGTGGACCACCACCACTTTCTTTCCGGCCACCTCCTCGACCTTGACCTGCTCGTCGGCCAGGAGGTTGGCGCTATACCTTGCCCCGGTTGTTGATCGTGTCCCAGAAGGCCTTCCTGATCTTGGCCGGGTCGTCGAGCCCATCCACCGTGAACACATCGCCGTGCTGGGTGATTCCCAACAGGATGGTGCCGCCGTCGGTGTTGCACATGCCGCTGTAGGTTTCCCACAGGCTGCCCGGGATGCCTCCTCGGGCCGACTTGAACTCCCAGTCAGAGTCTTCGCCCACGCTCAAAGCCCGGAGAATCTCCTTTTCACCCACGGTCACTCCTCCTCACTAAACAGCGACGGCCCGCTGCCAGATTTCTTCCTCCCGCCACTCATCACTCGCCACTCATCACTCACCACTCTCCTCTCGTCCCTCGTCGTCCTCATTGCTGAACAAACTTCGTTCTTGCGTCTTACTCGCTTTCCGCTTCCTGCCCGTTCCTCGCCCCTCGCCACTCACCACTCGCGCCTCGCCACTTTCCCCCCGCTCCACGCCCCACGCTCCACGCCTCCCGCCTCACGCCTCACGCCTCTCGTCCCTCGTCATCCTCATTACTGAACAAACTTCGTTCTCGCGTCGTACTCGCTCCCCGCTTCCTTCCCACCTTTCTCCCCTCGCCACTCACCCCTCGCCCCTCGCCACTCCCTCCACGTTTCTTCTCGTGCAGCCCCTTGGCGACTTCCTCGGCGTAGCGTTCGTGGTTGAGCTTCAGCAGGCGGGCGAGGACTTCACGGCGGGCGGGTTCGCTGATCGTGAAGCGGAGGCCCTGCTTGGTTTCGTGGAAGCCGTGGCCGAGGTCGAGATCGGTCCAGCCGTAGGCCGCCGCCACGGCGTTGTCCATCTCGACGTGCAGTTCCCGGAGCTTCTGGATGTCCTCGGCGGTCTTCTTCGGGTCGTGGAAGCGGTTGTAGGTCTTGGTCAGTCCTTGCTGGTGCGCGAGCGTAATGTCACGCCGAAGTGCGTCATACTCCTTTCCCGACGGTTCAACACGTGACAAATGAGACTCAGGCCACGGGAAGGTCTCGAAGCAATCAGAAGGTGTATACCGGAGATCTGTCCGCATAGATGACCCATACTGCCGAGCCCATACTTCATGAAGCGTTGACTGAAGTATTGCCAGGTGCAGCAGTTATCATCGAAGGCAAACAGAATCAGCATGTGAGAGTAAACCCAACCGTTCGGCACGAATGCGAACGACAACTTGTTGCCTACCTCGGACTTGACCAGGACCCGCTCCAGCCCACTGATGGTGCGGTAAAGCTCGGGCCGCTTTTCCGCATAGTGCCACCACCTGTCTCGATAGACCTTCCGATTGTTCTTCATCCTTTCCGGCTTCACCTTCTCTTCCACAATGCGGAAGCAGTCCGGGTACTGCATCGCCTTCTCGATGGGCCAGTCAAAGAAGTTGATCACCCAACGGCTCGGTGACTGGTCCGGGCGGGAATTCAAGTCTTCGCCATTGAGATATGGGAAGAGCACTTCCTTGTTGCGAGCGTCTTTCTCAATCAGCCGTTGGGCCTCCTCGGGCGTCAGCACGAAACCCATGCCGAGCACGTAGGAGCCGATGAACGACTTACCCTCGTTTGCCTTGAGGCGATGGGGTTTCCCGGCCACTGCGCCGGGCGGCGTGAGAAAGGCCGTGATCCCGTCCGTGGCCTTCTCGTCCAGGACAAACGGCCCTTTCCACTCGCCTCGGTGGACCCAGACGTGGGCCACTTCCAGACTGGCCACGCCAGGCCACGGGCGGCTCGGCACCGCACGCGGAATCACGCACCCAGCGGCGGCCAGTTGGTCCAGCCCCACCTCCCGCGTGTCACCCTGAGCAATGGTGTTCGTCGCCAGCAGCCCGAATTGCCCCGTCTCACGCAACAGTCCTGTTGCTCGAAGGAAGAAGTACGAACATAGATCGGCACTCCCACGCTTGCCGCCGGCCAACTGCGAAACCAAATACTCCCGATACTCGTTTCCAAGATTGCCGGTGATCTTCTGGCCGCCCATGAACGGCGGGTTTCCCACAATCGCATCGAACCCGCCACGCTGCATGAAGACTTCGGGGAATTCCAGCGCCCAGTGAAATGGCATCGGGCATCCTGCTCTCTGCAACCGCTCGTTCCCCTCGGCCTCAAGCTGCCCAACCGGCAACTCCTTGAAGTTGAACTCAACGTGCGTGAGTGCTTGCTTGAGCCGCTCCTCCCGGTCAGTCTCAGTCGTCGCTTCCCAACAAGCGACAAGCAGGAAATTGGCGGCGTAGGCCAATCGCTGGGTCTGCTCCTCGGCGTTCCGGAGCATCAGGGCCTTCCTCTCCACATCCTCGGCCGAGTTATCCGCCATCTCGGCGATCTGCCGACGCAAAAGCCGCACGGCATCCAGCCGCTTCTTGATAGCGTCGGTGAACAACGGCATGTCGGGCCCACGACCATCCGAGAGAGAAGCTGGTCAACTGGTGCGTGTTGGCGATCCCGACCAGGGAATCGCCCGAGCGAATCGCATGGTCGAGAAACGTGAAAGGCTTGTCCTTCTGCATCGTCAAGAGCCAAAGGCTCAGCTTCGCCATGTCGGCCGCCAGCGGGTTCTTATCCACTCCATACAGGCACCGCTGGGCCACGATCCGCCGAGCGTAGATCATCCGCTCGTCCGGGTCGGCGGGCACAAGTTGCTCGCCGGGCCGGCCGGTCGATGGCTCGCCGAAAGGCGTGATGCGCACGAGTGGCGAGGAGTGAGTAGCGAGTGGCGGGTGACTAGGAGCAAGGTTCGAGTGAGGAGCCGTCAGTCCTTGTGCTCCAAACTGCGGCGAAGACCCGAGAGCATCCGGCTGATTTCGTCCGAAAGACTTAGCAGCCGCTCCGCCTTCTCGCGTTTCATCAGGCCCACCCGCTGGCAAAGCAGCAGATGAGTCTCCAGTTCCATCAGCGATCCCCTGGCAATGCTCAGGTGATTCAGGAATTCCTTGGTGTGATGGCGACCTTGCCCCTCCGCGATGTTGGCTGGAACGGACGCTGCTGCTCTCCGTATCTGACTGGTCATCCCGAAAAGCTCTTCCCTGGGAAATTCCTTGGTCGTCTCGTAGCACTCCGCCGCCAGATCCATGCCGGCCTGCCACACTTTCAGTTCCCGGTAGTGTCGCACCGTCATCGATTCCCCCGTTTTCCTCTCGCCCCTCGCCCCTCGCCACTCTTCCCTCGCCTCCCGCCCCACGCTCCTCGCCCCTCGCCACTCTCCCCTCGCCCCTCGCCACTCTCCCCTCGCCCCTCGCCACTCTCCCCTCGCCACCCGCCACTCTCCCCTCCGCCTCCTCCCACGCCTCCACCACGCGCTCGGCCAGATACCGGCACGCCTGGACCAGGAAAGCCCCGGACCCGCAGGCCATGTCGCAGACCTTCAGTTCCAGGAGTTCCTTGGGCGACCGCAGTTTCCACTCCTCTTTGGGTTTGCCTTCGGCCGGGCCGATGAACACCAGCGGCTCCAAGGTGTAGCGGACAATCGGTTCGGTGAGGCTGGTGGGAGTGTAATGCGTGCCCGAGCTGCGGCGGTCGGTCCCGGCCGTGACAAACACGCTTCCCTTGCGGATCACCACCGGATGGCCGAACGTATCGTCCCGGACCAGACCGGCAAACGGTTTCACGCGCACCCAGAGCTTCTCATCGTTGCCGCAAGCCGCCTGGAACCGGCTGGTCTGTTCAACGTCGAACTCGACCGCCAGAGCCCGCTTCAGAGCGCCCTCGGACCGACCGGTCTGTTCCTTGAGGAACTTGAGCAAAGCGGCGGCAGGTGCGCGGTCGGTGGCGGGCGTTGCAGCCCTCTCTCCTCGCCCCTCGTCACTCTCCCCTCGCCACTCGCCACTCTTCCCTCGCCCCTGGTCACTCTTCCCTCGCCACTCGCCACTCTCCCCTCGCCCCTCGTCACTCTTCCCTCGCCCCTCGTCACTCTCTCCTCGCCCCTCGTCACTCTCTCCTCGCCCCTCGTCACTCTCTCCTCGCCCCTCGTCACTCTCTCCTCGCCCCTGGTCACTCTTCCCTCGCCACTCGCCACTCTTCCCTCGCCACTCGCCACTCTTCCCTCGCCCCTGGTCACTCTTCCCTCGCCCCTCGTCACTCTTCCCTCGCCCCTCGTCACTCTCTCCTCGCCCCTCGTCACTCTCTCCTCGCCCCTCGTCACTCTCTCCTCGCCCCTCGTCACTCTCTCCTCGCCCCTCGTCACTCTCTCCTCGCCCCTCGTCACTCTCTCCTCGCCCCTCGTCACTCTCTCCTCGCCCCTCGTCACTCTCTCCTCGCCCCTCGTCACTCTCTCCTCGCCCCTCGCCACTCACCACTCGCCCCTCGCCACTCTTCCCTCGCCCCTCGTCACTCTTCCCTCGCCACTCTTCCCCCGCCACTCGCTCCAACTCCGCCAGCGAGAATCTCCGGCTCTTTGTCCTTCGTACCGGCCAGGCCCAACACAGGCTCGGTGGCCCGCTTGGCGGTGTGATCCAGGAGGCCCTCGTAGACGTGGCCGATCTGCTCGATGTCGAACGCCCGGAAGCTCAACCGCCGCGATTCGGCCCGGCCGCCGCCCGGCACTTTGACCTGAAGGTACTGCAAGGCTTCGAGCAGGTGCAGCACCGTGCGGTTGTTGACCGGCAGCGGGTCGGCGGGCATTTCCCTCCAGGTCGTTCCTTGCTTACGGCCTTCGAGAAAGGCAAAGCGGTCGGGGTTGAAGAGCCTTCCACCGTAGGCGGGCATCTTCAGCCGATCATGCTCGATGCCGCCGTAGACCGCCCGGAAAGTGGAGAGCAACCGGCACCACGCATCGTGCCGCCGCTCCAGGATTTCTTCGCCGTGCTGGTCGGCCGTTTCCCGCAGCTGGGCCTGGAGCGTGGAGACGGCGTAGTTGTCGGCGTAGATCTCGTCGTCCAGGAGCATCAGGCCCCGCTCCTCGGCACAGAAGAGGAACACCAGCCGCATCATCACGGTCAGGGCCGCTTCGTAAAGTTCTGTCTCGGGGATGTTGCCCAGGAGCTCGCGGCCGTGGTCCTGGTCGGCCTCGATCGAGCGACTCGATCAGCACCTCGACGGCCTGGCGAACCTGATACCCAAGCTGGTCGGTGACCTCCTGCTGGTTCTGGGCACTCTCGGCCAGCAGCGCTTCGAGCGTGTCGCTGTCTGCCACGCCGAAGAACCGCTCCATGCCCAGCAGGCTGCGGAAGGCCCGCAGGGTGATCGGTTCTTCCAGCCAGAGCGTGGAGTACCAGGAGGCATAGCCGGTGGTTTCGTTGCGGGGAGCATCGACCAGCATCCACCGCTCGCCGTTGGTGACCAGGCCCAGCCGCACGTTCGTGGCGTGCAGCAGTTCCATCATCCGGGTGTCGGGCGATGCCTTCCAGTTCGGCCCGGCACCGGGTTTCTCCAAGTCCTGGCTCGCCGGGTAGACCTGGACCAGCAGCCGAGCCTTACCCGCATCGGCCCGCCCGGGAGGATTCACGACCACCAGATCGGGCCGCAAGGTCTCGCCATGCTCGGGGACGATGGCCTGGAGCGTCTGCTGGATGCCCTGGCCCTCGGCGATCACCTCGTCGGGAAGCTCCAGCACCTCCTTCAGCACGAACTTGACCCAGGCCATGATGGATGGCCCGATCCGGTCGCCCGCCCTCTTGGCTATCCTCCCACTCCTCGTGAGCCAGCGCAGGACTCGCGGTGCAGATCGGGGTCGTGGGCCACGAGCCCCTGGGGAAACACCCGCATCAGCACCGGCATGGAAAGAAACGGGCCGGAGACCTCGACCAGCGAAAGCCATTCAGCATGGTGACGTGCAGTGGACATGGAAGAAACCACGAATTACACGAATAAGGGGGAACGAAGACCTGCTTAACGGACGATGCGTTCGTACTGGAGTTTGGGGTAGTGGCCGAAGTTCACGAGAAGGCCGAGGCGGAATCCGGTGGCTTTCAGATAATTGTGGACCTGGGCGCGGTGTTCGTCGCACAGTTCGGAAACCGCTTTGATTTCGAGCACAATCTTCTCGAAGCAAATGAAATCGGGGCGATACTTCTGCTGCAAGGTTGTGGCTTTGTACTTCAGCAACAACCCAGCCTGCGGCTGGAAGGGAATGGTCCGGCTCTGCAACTCGATCTCGAGACACTCTTGATACACCGGCTCGACGAATCCGCACCCCATCTCGTTGTAGACCTCGAAGCAAGCTCCAACAGTCGCATAGGCTTCCTCCTTGTACACAAGCTCCACGAGAACCTCCGATCGTTCATTCGTGTGATTCGTGTGATTCGTGGTTCACCCCTTCGCCATCCTTTCCGGCACCAAGAACGTCACCGCCACCGGGAACATCCGGGGCTGCGGATCGGCAAACCGCTTCTTGATGCCTTCGTCTCCCGCTCGATCTCGTCGGGGATCTCCCGCACCCTGGCCCGCAGGGCGGTCATGTTCCGTTCCAACTGCTGTCGCTCTCCGTCGGCCCAGCCGTCGAACAGGTCATCTGCTGTAGCTCGGGATCGTTGAGCTTTTCTCGGATCGTCCGCTCCAACTCAGTCAGGATGGCCCGGATGTCGCCCGCCTCCTTCTCCGCCCGTTCGGCCAGCGCCTTTTGCAAGCCCGTGGTCCGGTCCTTCATGCGGGCTTCCAGGGCGGCGCGCAGGGCGTCGGCGTGCTTAGGATACAGTCCGAGCAGCGCCTTCTTCATCGACGCGGACGGTTCGCCAGCCTTCGCCGCCGCCAGGGCATCCTGGACCTGACCGACGTTCATCCGGGCGAACCGCCCTTCCCGCAGCAGACCACCCGCCGTGATGATCTCTTCGTGCAGCCGATGGCTGTCGCCGCCGATGACGACCAGCCGGGCGTGGGCGATCATGGCCGGGTCACGCAGCACCGTGTCGGGAACCAGGCGGGCCGTGATCCGGTTCAGCCGCTTCTTGCCCTCGGTGGACCAGACCTCGGCCCGCAAGCAGCCGCAGGCACATCTGCACCAGCCGATGGTTCAGGTGGACCAGCACCACATCGTCGCGGCCCTGCGCCAGGTTGTGATCGAAGACGATGGGGCGAATCTCCTGGGTGTGGGGATGGGCCAAGCCCTTCGGCGCAAAGCGCCCAACTGCCCGAGAGGGCCGGGAGACGGAAGGCCGGGATCTTGCCGGCTCGCCGTCGTCGCCCTTGCGTTCGACGTCGGTGGGAATCAGCGCAGGCTGCCCGGCCAGTTGCAGGCCGACCTCGACGACCTTCTGGACGTTCTCGGGCGACAGCCGCAGTTCCCGCTGGGTTTCGTCCAGTTGGTCCCGCAGTCGCTGGATGTCCCGCTGGAGGTCCCGCTCGAACTTGAGCATCTTGCGGACCGGCTCGGCATCCTTCTCGGCCCTTGCCGGTGTCCAGCCGGGTACGCCGGCCGAGCATCGCCTCTTCGACCTGCTCGGCGATCACCGGGCCGACCTTGCCCAGGTCTTCCCGGATCGCCTCGACCTTGCGGACGACCCGCATCAGGAATTCCAGGTCGCCTTCCAGCTCGCCAACGGGCACGTCGCCGGTCGGGCTTCTCCCGCTCCTTGTAGCCCTTGCCGACGAAGTGGTAGACGAGAACTCTCTTGGCCTTCTGGCCGTGGCGGTCGATACGGCCGTTCCGCTGCTCCATGCGGTTGGGGTTCCACGGAATCTCGTAGTGGATCAGCCGGGAGCAGTGGTTCTGGAGGTCGAGACCTTCGGAGGCGGCATCGGTGGCCAGCAGGATGCGCACGGGGCTCTTGTCGGGAGCGGTCTGGAACGCCGCTTTGACCGCTTCCCGCTCCTCCGAGTCCATGCCGCCGTACATCGTCATCAGCCGGTCGCCGCCCGTGAGCCCTTCGGTCGCCAGGATCGTCTGCAGCCAGTTCTGCGTGGCCCGGTACTCGGTGAAGATGATGACCCGCTCGTTCGACCACTTGCCGCCGGGGCGGATGTTGTCCTTGAGCCAGTCGATCAGCTCGCTCGACTTTGCTGTCGCCGCGGGCCTTGGCGCGTTGCCGCCCACTCCCTCATCTGCTTCAGCAGGGCCGCTTCTTCGGCCGGTCGGTTCACGGAACAGCCGGGTGGCCGCATCCACGGCATCGTCGGTGGCCTCTTCCAGTGCTCGTCGTCGGCGTATTCCTCCTCCACCCGGTCGATCTGCCGCTGAAGGATGCCGATAGGCGGGCTTGGCCGTGCTGGTTCGTCGTCTTGGCCGTCCGCAGCGACTTCTCGTGCTGCTCCAGCGTGGTGGCAAAGGCAGCCGGGCTGGAGAAGAGCCGCTTCTTGAGCGTCTGCAGCACGAACTCGGTGGCGAACTTCTCGGCGTTGTCGGCGACGTTCTGGTGCCGCAGCTTCGGTGTACTGCTTCGAAGCGCGGCATGGATCGGCCTTCTCCTCGGCGGTGTAGGGAACTTCGAGCGGTTCGAGCACCCGCTTGGGAAACCGGGGCGAGCCGTCGCACTTCGGCGGCAACTCCGACTTCAGGCGGCGAACCATGACCGCCCCAAGTTGCTTGCGGTCGGGCATGGTGCCCCGGGCGAACCGCTGGTTGTCCAGCAGTTCCAAGCAGGGCCGAGAAGCTCTCCGGGTAGCCGTTGTGCGGCGTGGCGGTGAGGAAGAGCTTGTGCTCGAAGTGCGGCACCAGCACCCGCAGGGCCTGGGTCCGCAGCGAATCGGTGGCGTACTTGCCACGGCCCGACGGGGCACAGTTGTGGGCCTCGTCCAGGATCAGGATGTCGTAGCGGCGGGGATAGATCGGCTCGCCCTCGGCGGGCAGCGTCTCCCTGAACAGCCGCAGCGGCCGTTCTCGCTTGAGGAAGTCGATGGAGGTGATGAGCCGGGGGAAGTGCGTCCACGGATTGACGTGGATGCCCCGCTTCCGCCGCAAGTTCCCGCATCAGGTCGCTATCCACGATGCGGAAGTCGAGGCCGAACTTGTCCCGCATCTGGTCCCGCCACTGGACCTGGAGCGAGGCCGGGCAGACGATCAGGATCCTGCGGGCCCGGTGGCGGATGATCAGTTCCAGATCGACCATCCCCGCTTCGATGGTCTTGCCCAGGCCCACGTCGTCGGCGATCAGCAGGTTGACCCTGGGCATCTGGATCGCCCGCACCACCGGATCAAGCTGGTAGTCCTCGATGTCGATGCCGGAGCGGAACGGCGACTGGATGTTCTGCACGTCGGCCGACGAGGCGGCTCCCCAGCGCACGGCATCGAGGAAGGCGTCGAGCCGTTCGGGCGCATCGAAGCCGGTCGGCTCCGGCAAGGGCCACCTTCTCGATGACCGGTTGCCCCTGGCTCGAGCTCCCAGATGACCTGGAGTTCTTCGCCCAGGGCGTCGTCTTCGACGGAGGACAGCGTCAGAAGATGCTCGGCCTGCACCGCCCCTTTGGAGAGGGCACCAGGAGGTAAAGTGCTTGCCACAACCTCATTTACGACCCAGTTTCGCGAGCGAACGCAAACGAGTTGGCCCTGTTCAGGTGGGGACGGTGCCACAACGCTCATGCTGAGTCGCCTCCCGGCTTGACCGAACTCCTATCGGATTCCCGCCAGTCTAGTCCCTCTGTTTGGGAGACTCAATACACCCCTTTCTTCAGTGGGAGGAACGGTGATTTGACTGGTCCAGGTCGGGTGGCAACCGACTGTCCGAGGGTCAAAACGCTCTTGGCGGCGACCTCATTTCGTCCCTCCGCTTACCCGAACCAGGGCCACAATACCCGCCTTGATTGCCTCGGGCAGCGTCGGCCAGGCGGACATGACGGCTTCCAAATCAGAATCGCGCCGAAGTGCTTCGGATTCTGCTTCGCCTTGTTTCGACGATTGCCGCAAAGTGGAATCGGGCCAAGAGGTTAGGGAAGCCGCGTCGAATCCCTCCCCATCCGCTGACCGTCTGTGCACTATCTTACACGAAGTCGTCGGAAGTCGCGTAAGCGATTGCAGACGTTGACTCTTCCTTCGAAGACTGCGATTCCCCGCTGTCCCCCGCGCCTGCCCGCTGCGCCGCATTCTGCGCCGTGCGTACGCCGCTTCTTGCGCCGCCTGCTTTGCCGCCCTCGCCAGGGCTGATCAAAGCTTGCGAAATTCGCCGTCGGTCGTCTAGTGGTAGTGCTTCCGGGCGATGTCTTCGCTGTTGCCCAACCCGTCGCCGACAACTTGCGAGGCGATGCGCTCGGCAAACGCAGTATTGGACCGTTGGCGGCAAACAGTACGCTTGATGAGGATTGGAAATGGCAAGTGAACAAACCGAAGTGGGTGCCGGCAAGTTCGGGCATGGCGGCAATCGACGCCCCTGGACAGGTCCACGATCGCTTCGACCTGCACCGGCCGGAGCGTGTCCTTGGAACCGTCCGGGCAGGTGATCTTCTTCGGCCGCCGCGAAGTTGTAGCGGTACTGGGTGGTCCGGCCATCCTCGGTGCAGGAGGTCATCCGGCCGGTGCGGCGTCGCAGGTGAAGCTGACCGAGGGGGCCGCCGCCCGTTGTGGTTGCTCGCTACGTTTTCATAGCGGTGTTTACCCGGGCTCCACGGTTACGGCTGCTCGGCCCAGCGAAAGGCAGAAGGTTGGCCGAAGCGTACAAATTACAGCGGCTCCCTGCTTGACACGGCGCCCTTCCATAAACGACGATTTGGTTAGATTCTGCTCACGCCGGACTCCGCCCTGCGAAAGCACCTCGGATCTCCCCGCCATCCCTGCCTGCCAATCCTCATGAAGGAGAATTACCATGCCAGACAAGTCGCCTTTCTCGCGTCGCCGGTTTCTCAAGGCGGCAGCCGGGACCAGCGCCTTGGCAGCCATGCCGTGCTTCGTCCCAGCGTCCGCGCTGGGTAAGGGCGGCGCGGTGCCACCGAGCGAAAAGATCCTTGTCGGCGGCATTGGTATCCAGAACCGGGGTATGCACGACCTCACGTGGATCATGGGCCGCGCGGGAGTGCAATTCGTCGCAATCTGCGACTTGCAGAAGAAGCAGCGATTGGCGGTCAAAAACTTCGTCGACAATCACTACGGCACAAAGGATTGTGCCATGTACCCCGAGATCAACGGCTTCCTCGAAGCGCGACCGGACATCGATGCGGTGTTGATCGCCACGGGCGATCGTTGGCACGCGCTCGCCTCGATCCTGGCCATGCGCGCGGGCAAGGACGTCTATAGCGAGAAGCCCTCGTGCATGACGATTGCCGAGGGGCGAGCCGTGGTGGAGACGGCTCGTCGCTACGGCCGCGTCTATCAGACCGGCACGCAGCGGCTGAGCGAGGCCAACCACGTATTCTGCATCGAGATGGCCCGGACCGGACGACTCGGCAAGATCCACACGGCCTACGCTCACATCGCCCCTTGGGACGCGGCCGAGATGCGCCACGATTGGCTACCGGCCGTCGCCCAACCTCCCAAGGATGAGGTGGACTGGGACGCTTGGCTAGGTGCATGTCCCTGGCGGCCCTTCAATCCCAGTTACGTCTCTGGTGGATGGCGGGGCCATTACGACTTCCATACCAGTTGCATCGGAGAGTGGGGGGCACATACGTTCGCCCAGGCCCAGGCCGGCTTGGATTGCGGCGAATCCTCGCCGATAGAATACGAATACGTGGCCAATGACAGCGGCGACGGGATGGTCACTCACTTCGCCAGCGGCGTGCGGATGATCCTTTCGCGCGGGAACAAGTATTGGCATGGTTCCTGCGGCGAGCGGTTCGACGGCAGCGAGGGTTGGGCCGGGGCCGCGGACGGCTACACACAGCCGGACGTCTCCTCGCCGTCCTTGCTCGGCGAGTTCAGCCGCGTGATCAGCCAGTATGTGGCCCGGACCGGCCGATCGCTCGACCACATGCAGGACTTCGTCGACTGCGTCAGGAGCCGCGAACGGACGGTTGCCAAACCCGAAGTCATGCACCATTCGATGACGACGGTGCACGCCGCCAATATCTGCATGTGGCTCAAGCGGAGCCTCAAGTTCGACCCCGTTAAGGAGGAGTTCGTGGGCGACGAGGAGGCCAACCGCCTTCGCTCGCGAGCCATGCGCGAACCGTACGTCTATTAATCGTCGAGTGGAACGCGTTCACCGGTCCTGTCCCTGCGTCCTTCCTTACCATCAACGGGAATTTGCCACCATGTGGAAAAGCCTTAGAACCTATCCGAGAACTACCACGACCGCCCTCCGCGGCCGGAGAATTCAGCAGCGGCAGACGGTTGTGGGATCGGCTCTTAGAACCTATCCCAGAACTGCCGCTGGAACCCTGTGCGGCTGGGAAATCACAGCACCTCCCAAGGTTCTGGGATCGGCTCTTAAACATCTGATCCTGGCCGCAGTCCTGCTGGCCATCGCCGCGAGTCACTCGTTCGCCCAGGAAGCCGAGCTAATCGCAGTGCTTCGCTCGGAGGCGACACCGCAGGAAAAGTCTGCGGCATGTCGAAAGCTGGCCCGCATCGCCACCAAGGAAGCGGTTCCCGCGCTGGCCGCCCTGCTGGGTGATGAAAAACTGTCGCATATGGCACGTTATGCCCTGGAAACCATTCCCGACCCTTCGGTCGACGCCGCATTGCGGGATGCCCTCGGCAAGGTCCAAGGCCAAGCGCGGCTGGGCGTGATCGGCAGTCTTGGCGTCCGGGGCGATCTCAAGGCCGTGGGTGCTCTGGCCGGACTGCTCAAGGGGACCGATGCCGATGCCGCGCAGGCCGCTGCCCGTGCGCTAGGCAATATTGGCGCATCCGAGGCCGCCGAGGAGTTGGAGGCAGCGCTGCCAGCGCCAAAGGCCGCAACCAACTGGCCATCTGCGAGGGCCTTCTCCGCTGCGCCGAGACATTGAAGCAGGACGGCGGAGGGGCGCATTCGCGAGCCATTTACGATCGCTTGCGCACTTCGGCGAGCGCACCGCCGCAGGTCCGCGCGGCGGCGCTCCGCGGCGCAATTCTGGTGCGCGGTAAGGACGGCGCTTCACTGCTGGTCGAGGCCTTCCGCGGTTCGGACTATGCCATGGCCGCCGCGGCCGTGCGTGCCGCCATGGAACTGCCCGCCCCGGAAATCACCGACGCGCTAGCGGCCGAATTGCCCAAGGCGCCGGCCGAGCGGCAAGGCCTGTTGATCCTGGCACTGGCCAACCGCGACAAGGCGCGGGTTTCGCGGGCCGTGCTCCAGGCGGCCCAGAGCAGCGATGGCCAGCTTCGCATGCTTGCCTTCCGCGCCTTGAAGCGCGTGGGCGACGCCTCCTGCGTGCCGGCGCTCTTGGAGGCAGCGGCAAAGGGCAACGACGAACTCTCGCAAGCCGCTCTCGAAACGCTCGAAAGCCTGCAAGACAAGTCGGTCGACGAACAGTTGATGGCGAAATTGTCTGGGCGCAGGGGAAGATGCGGGTGGTACTCATCGAGTTGGTGGGCCGGCGGCGTACGGCCAGCGCGGCCCCTGCGCTTTGGCAAGCTGCCGATGACGCGGACGCGGCCGTTCGTGCCGCAGCCTTGACCAGTCTAGGCACGGTGGTCGGAACGGCCGACCTGCCGAAGCTGATCGCACGCATCCCTGCCACCAAGGACGATCGGGAGGCGGCTGCGTTGGACAAAGCATTGTGCGAGGTCTCCCTGCGTTCGGAGGATCGAGAGGCCGTCGCCGCGCAGCTTGCCGCGACGTTGCCGACGGTCGCCGGACCTGCGAAGGCCAGGATTCTGGAGACGCTCAGTGTCGTGGGCGGAGCGACCGCGCTTAAAGCCATCGCCGCAGCCGCCCGAAGCGACGACGAGGGGCTCCGCGATGCGGCCTTCCGCGTGCTGGGGCAGTGGAAATCGGTCGACGCCGCGCCCGTCCTTCTCGAACTTCACAACGCGGTGAGCGACGAGCGGCTGAAAGTCCGCGCGATCCGAGCCTACATCCGGTTCGCCCGGCAATTCGACATGCCCGCCGATCGCCGAGCCGCGATGTGCCGCACGGCCTTGGAAACCGCCAAGCGCGACGAAGACAAGCGTCTGGTACTCGAAGTTCTGCTTCGATACCCCGGCGAACAGATGCAGGCGATCGCCTTGGAGGCCGCCAAAGTTCCCGCCTTGAAAGAACAGGCATTGTTGGTCGTGATGGGCATGGCCAGCAAGGGAATCAACCGAGCCGAACTCGGCAAGGCATTGGCGCAGGCCGGTCAAAAGCCGGTCAAGCTGGAAATCATTAAGGCCGAGTATGGTGCCGGGGCGAAAATCAAAGACGTGACTACGACCCTCCGAAAATACACCAAGAACTACCGCATTATCTTCCTGCCCGGTGCGAGCTACAACGAGAGCTTTGGCGGAGACCCGGCTCAAGGTATCGTGAAGCAGTTGAAGATCCAGTACCGTATCGACGGCAAGGAAGGCGAAGTCTCGCTGAACGAGAACGCCACGATCGTACTGCCGATACCGAAATGAACGGGGCAGTCGGAATTCCGAGGCAACTGAGAATTCCTGATTCCCGCAGACGCGCTAGCCCAACGTCTTCTCGTCGACGACCACGCCGCCGCGCCTCTCCGGCCGCGCCGGCGGCGTGGACCGATCCCGACGGGATCGGCACGTCGGGGAATGACTTCCGGTTTTTCCAGGGGTTCCAGTGCCGCCTCCAGGAAGTTCTTTCCTGGAAGCGGCACGACCGCCCGGACCGATGGGCCCGGGCAAAACAGCCAAAACTAGCGCCCCGACTTGGTTCCTCACCGGCAAGAGCGTTGTTCGCTCGCTCGCATCGGCGTCAAGCATGTAGGCACGCAAACGCACCGCTGTCTCACCGCCCCATGTAGCCGACGAGAGCTGACAAGCGCTGGACGAGAAGCGCGGGTGGGACGTAGCGAAGACGCCATCACCATCTGCGGCCTCGGAACGTGGCTTGCCGGATGCGTTGCCCATCCTGTACCGCCGGCCCGTCGCCCATCCTGCGCCCCCAGCCCGTCTTGCTTTGGGGTTTCGTCCACACCATCACCACCGGAATCGCTTCCAGCAGTGTCCACACGCCTTACAAGAGTACCGTCTTCTCACCGGCAAGAAGGGCCATATCGCCAGTAATGCGGCAAGGGCCGCATGGCTGAACTCTTCCTGCACGGCACTTGATCCGCAATGGGGACACAACTGGTCGTGACGTTCGTCGTCGCCGGAACCATCATCGACGTTTTCGGCGGGACGTTGCATGGCGGAACTCCTCTATTGGTTCCGACGGCGTAGCCGTCGTTCGTGCGGTTGCCGTTGGAGTCATACCGTGTACGCTTCGTCGGTTTGGTAGTTGTAGTTGGCCCCGGTAAGCATGTTCACCCTTGGCCCATCTCGCCGCCTCCTTTCGGAGTACGGCGCGCCATCAGCCTTGCTACCTCTTCAGCCATCCTCTGCAGCCGGTCAAGGGAGGCAAGCGTCCTCAGTGTTGTCCAAAGCGCGGCGGACAATTCATCCTCTCGCTGCTCGCGCAAGAACAGTGTCTTCACAGCTTCCATGTAATAGAGAATCTCCGAGACAGGAAACGCCGCGCGGTTTTCGTTTACGCAGAATTGATACCGAAACAGGATTCCCGCAAGGAATGTCTTCAGAGCTCGCCGGAGACTCTCAAGATCGAGGGATGCGAACTTCTTCGAATAGTTCTGATACAACATATCCTCAGAGAACATCGAGGCATATTCACAGTACTCTATTGACCGCCCCTCGAGTTGCCGGGAAACCTTGAATACGATCTCTCGGTCGGCGCGGTTGTCAGGGTCGAGGAGGTACCCATAAATGGCGTTGGCAACGGCATCGACCTCGTCACGGTCGAATGGTTGCTCGCGCGAATGAGTGTATTGATCGGATTCGATGAAAAGCTGTCTACACGCTTCGAGCACATCCTTCGTTGAAGCGTTCCGATCCAACACTTGAAACGCTGCCAGGAGTTGCACCTGCATCGGAAGAGCTCTCCAGTATTGCGGTCGCCTTTGTATCTGACCGGCGAGCAAAGGTCAGTGCCCAATGCACGTCCTCGGCCCCCCATTAATCACCGTCTCCTCGGCCAAGAGTTCGTCCACCGCCGCGCCCCACAGATAGCGCTTGCGCAAGCGAGTCCGACTACACGGCAACCCGACGCTTGACCGAGTCCCCCTACATGGCAACCCGAAGCGTGAGTTTTGAAGTTGCGCTGTTGGGGGTGCTAGCAGAAAAACTGGTCTTGCCTAAAAAGCGAGTCCTGCCCCATGACTAGATCATTGGATTCTCACCAGTCACGGGGAGGACTCACGATGATCATCATCTCCGAATCAGCGTCGTCGCTCAAGGGGTTTCTGGCCAAATCCGGGCTTCGCGGGGTAGCCGCGGCGATGGCCTTGCGGATGACACTGATGTTCTTGTCGGCCGGGAGACGGGCGACGTGTTCGCGGGCCGCCGGGATGGTGGCCTCCGAGTCGGTGCATCGCGGGGAGGTTACCCGTCATTTGGCCCGGCCGCGGTGGAGGAAACACGACTTCAATGGTCCCCTGCGCAGTGCGCTTTTGGCACGGGAGAGCAAGCGGGGCACGTTTCTGTTTCTCCTCGACGCGACCTTGGTGAGTCAAGCTGGCAAGCATACGGAGAATACGTACAGCACGGGGAATCGGGGGCGGCATCCGGCGAAGGGGCGGCGTTATAACGCAAAGAAGGTGGTCTATAAGAAGTGCCACAGTTTCACGTTTGGCTTGGTGATTACCCCGTCGGGAATCCGGATCCCCTTGGAAATACCGCACTATACGGAGGAATACTGCGCAGCGTACGGTCACGAGCACCGCACGACGGCGGAAGCGGCGGCGGACATGATTCGTTCGTTCCCCTTCCCCCGGAAAGCCGAAGTGGTGGTGCTGGGCGATACGGCCTACGACGCCCGCGTCGTCCGGGAGGCTTGCGACGAGAAAGGATACACGTGGATCGTTCCGGCCAATCCGGAACGCGTCTACGAAGGCCCCAAGGGGCAGCGTCCGAAGTTGCGTTCGCGTCTGAAGGAGTGGGAGCGTCTGTCGCTTCAGAGGATCAGGCTGTGCATGTCCACCGGGAAGTACGCTTCACGGCGACGACTTTCCCCCTGGCGTGTCGGGCCGAAACAGAAACCACGCGTGTACTACGCCTATCAGGAAAGCCGAGAGGTGCGCAGCGTGGGCCGCGTACGGCTCGTCTTTTCGACGATGAAACCTCACCTCACCCAGGCGACATCCGACGACGTCAAAATCCTGATGACGAACGCGGTTCATCGGAGTGTCCGGGACGTGATCGAACTCTACTCCTTGCGGTGGCAAATCGAACTGTTCTTCAAGGAACTCAAGTCGACGTTTGGATTTGCCCAGTACAGCTTGAAGCGTTTTGCCGCTGTGCATGCGTGGGTGGAGATCGCGATCACGGCCGTGCTGTTCTTGGAGGACGAACGCATCCGGCGTGTGCAGGATCGTCACTTACCCAAGAAGAAACGCCAATGGTGGGAAGCCCAACGGCTGCACGGTCTGAGTGCGGCCTTCCGGCAAGAGTGCCAAGGTCAGGAGCTGAAATACCTGCGAGACCGCCTGAAAACTTCCGGTGGCATTGCCAGACTACAACGCTTGCTGACCAACGCCTTGCCCGCGGAATACCGGGCCGCCGTGTAAAACTGACCCCCAACAGCGCAACTTCAAAAAGCGTGAGCGAGGGAAACCGCATGGCAAGCCTACTCGCGCGCGTCCTGGCTCCTCTTGTGCCTCACGAGCACCACGATAGCCGAGCGATCGTGGCCACCCAAGCGGGGTCGCTTTTTGCAGAGTATCCACCTCGCGTGTAGGGATTCCCGTCAACGCATGGACGTTGTCAGGCAGAGGGCTGCCTACTTGCTCTAGTCTCATCGAAGCCAACACCGGCCGACCCGCGGCCAGAGCCACGCGGCCGATACACCTCGCCATGCCCTACTTGCTGACCGACCGGCTGAGCGGCAGCTACAGCCTCGCTCCTTCTGCTGCTTTCTTACCAGGACTTGGGGACGGGGCAGCAGAGCTGGGGGCTGGATCAGCAGTTTCCGTTATTTGCCTTTCTGCTTCCCGACAGTCTTCGATAAACCATTTCAGAGTCTGACGATTCTGCTCGCCTTGCGGACCGTGTGCTTTCAAATGCGGAATGATCTTGTGCGCCAACGTGAGGCCCTCTCCAACTTGCTCAAGCTTCGAGCGAAGAATACCCATCGCCACCTCCGGTTCTGCAATACGCAGAACAGCT
This sequence comes from Pirellulales bacterium, assembly GCA_963736495.1. Classification (GTDB taxonomy): domain Bacteria; phylum Planctomycetota; class Planctomycetia; order Pirellulales; family Thermoguttaceae; genus CAVTPL01. The sequence continues at coordinate 233,502 of CAVTPL010000008.1, forward strand.
TCGATGGCCGTAGTCTGTGTGCCGAGCCCGTAATCCGCCGGGTCTGCGTTGTTCACGATAATCGCCTCAAGCTTCGGCAATGCTTCTTTGGCAAAGCTGCCAAGCTTGGCAAGTGACCGAATTGCACCGTCACGAGCAAAACTCTTTTCGTCAAGGCCCGCGATGAGAGTCTTTACGACCCGCTCGTCGCGCACGCCAAATGCCCCGAAAGCTTCCATATACTTCGAGCGGACAAAGTTGGACTTCTCCTCATGGACCTTCGTGAGCATCACCTCCAGTGCCGCCTTTGCCATCGGACCCGCGGCTCCGACACTTTGTCCCGCCTCGCTCCGCACCCCTTCCCAGGGGCTGGATAGCCTGTTCGTCAATACGTCCAAGGCCTCCGCATCACTCTTGCAGATGCGAATCACCGCCAATGCCGCGGCAACGCGGAAAATCTCTTTCTCTTCCTCTTTACCAGGCGGTTCATATGGCTCGCGGTCGACGATCTTTCGGTCGTCGGGCGGATCAAGTTTCTTCCCTCCATTCTTCATGATCTGGCGAAGCGCGGCTACGGCCTCGTTCGCAGCGGGACCGATCTCACCAAGCGCCGTGGCCACATGGTAGCGGACCGAGTGATAGTCCCCCCATGACGTGAGATTCACAGAGTATTCGTTCCTCTCCTCCGCCAACGCGGACAGTAGCTTCACCGCGGCCGGCGCGGCATCCTTGCCCCAGTGCCCAAGCACAATCGCCGCATGAGCGCGTACATGCGGATCTTCGTCGTCAAGCCCTCGCAGCACAGGTGCTAGACGCGGCGGAGCATCCTGATCTCCCAGTATCTGAATGGCCGTGTACCGCAGCACCGAACTCGGATCGCGGACCGCCAGTTCCGCGATAACCTCGACAACGCTGTTGGGCAAGTGACGGGCAGTCCACAATATGTGCATGGTCTCCGACCGTACGTGGGAACCCTTGTCGCGCAGGCCGCGCAGAATCTTCTCGGTATCACTGGTGGGGGGCTTCGAATTAGCGCCCTTGGCTGGCGGAGTTCCGCCTTCGCCGCTTTGTGCAAGGAGAACTCCGCCGCGCCAGAGGCTCAACGACATGACCACCACCAGGCAAGAATGCAGAACGTTTCTCATTGCTTTCATTCCTTCTTCCTGGAGAAACTGCTTTGAGCACGGCCGGAAGGGAATTGCGGGTAATTCCTAGTGGGCGCGGGGAACTCGCATTTTCTCGCTTTGTACTGCTTCGCCTTGTAAGTTGCTTGCATATTCGTGCGCGTTGATCCCACCCCCGAACACCACCGGGTCCTCGCTCAGCCAGTTCCCCGTGCGCGGATCATACCACCGGTTCAAGTTGTTTTGCAGCCCCGTGTCGGAGTCAAACGGCCGCGCGGTGTAGTGGAAGAGCGCATCCACCGCCGGGTTGCTCTCGGCCGTGACGTTGCCAAACGCGTCGTACTTCAAGTGATTCACGACCGTGGTCGCATCCGTCCCCGGGTTGTACTGGGCCAAATCCCGGACCGTGTTCTGGTGGTCCACGAGGGCCCAGAGCACGTCCTCCGCCCCGCGGTTATCCACCGTTTCCTCAGCCAATAGCTCGTCCACCGCGGGACCCCAGAGATAGCGGTATCGCAAGCGAGTCCGCCTACATGGCAACCCGACGCGTCAGCGAGGGCGACCGCATGGCAGCCTACCCGCGCGCGTCCTGGCTCCTCTTGTGCCTCAGGAGCACCACGATAGCCGAGTGATCGTGGCCACCCGCGCGGAGTTGATCTTTACAAAGTATCCACCTCGGGTGTAGGGATTCCCGTCAACGCATGGACGTTGTCAGGCAGAGGGCTGCCTTGACCTACATGCTGCCTCGCCATAAGGTGATCACCCCGTACATGCAAACCCCTCCGTAGCGATTTGCGCGCTCTCCTCTCTTTCCCAGCCCACTGGCCCTCCAACCCATCTTGAAACTGGGCCACCGCCTTGCGTAAGATCGCAGCGCACCACTCTGCGCACGCCGCGAGCGTGTCAGCCAAGCTTCCGCAAAAGCATTTCGCAAAGTCGCTGCGCCGAGTCGCTGCGCCGAGTCGTTACGCAAGATCGTTTCGCAAACTCCTTCAGTCCCCCCCGTAGCACAAACAGTCGATGTGGCAAAAACACCGATCCGTTGACCAACGCCTACTGCAATCCCGTCCTCCCGCCGTTCCTCGCGCACCAGCCATGCGCCGTGCCCCACTCCCCACACCCGAAGTGGATACTCTGGAAAAATCGATCCCTGTTGACCAAAAACCCCTTTTGACTCCGCATTCTCCCGTAGAAACGCGGCAGCGGCGCGGTGCGTCTCTCGCCGCCAGGGCGCGCAATTGCCTCCTGGCAACCCGGCGCGTGATGGCCCGCAATCGCGTCTCAGCAGACCAGATGTTTGAGCAGTCCGACAATGCCCACCGCGATGACGGTGGCCAGCACCGCAAGCCGGAAAGCGGGTTCGCTGATTCGCTGTTTGAGCCAGACGCCCAGATACGCTGCCGCCAGGGCCGGCAGCACACCGACCAAGGCGAGTTCGAGGAGCCAGCTATGAATCATGCCGAGTACGGCATAGCTGATCGCGGCGGCGGCGGCCAGGCAGAGGAAGTAGGCCAGCAGGGAACTGCGGAACACGTCCTTGGCCCAGTCCCGCGACAAGCCGTAGACCACCACGGGCGGGCCGGACTCGGAGATGCTGCCCCCGAGCATCCCGCTCAGCAGGCCGATCGCCGGCTCGGTCGGCCGGATGAACGGGGAACCGGATGCGGACGCGCGACCAGAAACAGAATCCCGAACAGCAGCGTCACGACGCTGATGGCGACGCCGATGACGCGATCGGGCAGATGCTTGAGCGCCAGCGCGCCGATGGGCACGCCGGGCAGCCCGCCGAGCAGCAGCCCGCGCACCGACCGCCATTCGATGTGGCGGCGGCCTTCGCACACCAGGAAGACGTTGACGGCCAGCATGCAGGAAGGCAATAGGCCGGCACGGCCTCGCGCGGCGACATCAGCAGCGCGAACAGCGGCACCGCCACGAGCGAGCCGGCAAAGCCCACGATGGACTGCACCAGCATCCCCAGGCTCGCGATCAGCGCGAAGGCGGCAACTCCGTCATGGCGGCTTCAAGAACTCCAGCTCGCGGCGCGCGGGCTCGCGCGCCGCGGGCCATCAGTTCGTCGCGCGCTTCGCGCCAAAAGCGCGCACCGGCTCCGGGCACGGCCGGCGCGTCCTGGAAGCGGGCGTCGACGAACGCCTCCGCCATGCGGCAGCCCAGCTCCGGCGTCACGACGTCTTCGCCCAGGCACAGGCAGTTGGCGTCGTTGACCACGCGGGCCAGGCGCGCGGTCTTCTCGGATTCGCAGCTCACGGCGCAGACGCCCTGGAACTTGCCCGCCGAGATGCTCGCGCCGGTGCCGCTGCCGCAGCAGTTGATGGCCAGATCGGCCTCGCCCGAGGTCAGGGCATGCGCGATCCGCTGGCCCACGGAGGGGAACTTGCAGAACTGCCCCGTGTCGGGGCAGCCGACGTCGAGCGACGGTGTGGCCGCGCGCCTGCAAGTGCGCCTTGATGGCTTCCTTGAGCTGAAAACCTTTGACCACGGATCCGACGGCGATTTTCATGGAGTGGGTTCCTTTGTCGACGGGCCTGGCAGGTCGTAGGCGGTCGGTGGAACATGGGATAATTCCTGGGATACGTCACGCACTTGGGAACAGACACAAACCTGTGTTCCCATGGCGTGTCAACTGTTTCGCCAGAGCGCATGTTGTTCCGGCGATTCGCACTGCTTGTGCCAGGGAAGTGGCACACCGAAGCGAGCCTAAGTTTCAATGCGCTGCCACGGATCGGAGTCCGCATGGTAACGGGTTGGCCATGCGTGGCTCATTAGCGTTCTGTCCACGATATTCTGACCGGTGAGAAAACAATTTGCAGCCCTAGGACTTGCCTGCCAAGCGGCGGCAGGCGTCGGCGATGTGCGTCGGGCCGAAGCCGTGCTTGTCGAAGAGGTATTGCTCGCTGGCCACCTCGCCGAACTGGTTCGGAACGCCGAGCCGGATGACGCGCGTGGGGCATTGCTCGGACAGGACCTCGCACACCGCGCCGCCCAGGCCGCCGATGGATGCTCTGGTTCTCCACCGTCACGACGCCGCCGCGTCTTCTGCGCCGACGCGACGAGCGTGGCGGCATCGAACGGCTTGACGGACGGATAGTGCAGCAACTCGACCGACACGCCCGTCGCGCGCCAGTTCGTCGACGACGGGCACGGCGAACTGCGTCATGTAGCCGGTGGACACCAGCGTCACGTCGCGGCCCTCGCGCAGGACGCACGGCCCGGGCGGGATCGAACGCGTATTCCGCGATCGAAGATCTTGGCGACCTTCTGCCGGATGAGCTGCATGTAGGTCGGCTGGCGGTTCGCGGCCATGTAGCGCATGACCGAGCGCAGCTCCAGCGCGTCGCACGGGCTGTAGACGTGCATGTTGGGCATCGCCCGCATGATGGCCAGGTCCTGGAAAGCACATGTGCGTGCCGCCGTTGGGCCCGGCGGTGATGCCCGGCGCGGTGCCGACGATCTTCACGTTCATGTTGGCGTAGGCCACGCTGATGGTGATCTGGTCGTACACGCGCCGCGTGGCGAAGCAGGTGAAGCTGGCGCAGAACGGGCATCTTGCCCTCCGAGGCCAGGCCCGCGGCGATGCCGATCATGTTCGCCTCGGCCACGCCGACGTTGAGGAAGTTCGCCGGATGGCGGCTGGGCACCGTGGGGTTGGTGCCGGAGGCCTTGCTCAGGTCCGCCTCCAGGCACATCACGTTCGGGTTCTGCTCGATCAGTTCGTTCAGCGTCTCGCCGTAGACGAAACGCATTTCCATCTCGTGAAAGTCCTTGGTCATTGCGGATTCCTCGAGTAAGGCCGTCCGCTCACCGCGCGCACGCTCTCCCCGGAGTACGGGGTCGCGCGGAGCCGTTCTTCCTGTGCGTTGTCCATCAGTAGGGCAGCGTGGCCTTGGTCTGTCAGCGCGTTCATGAACTTGTCGTAGGTCGCCTGGTCGGGGACCTTGATGTTGTGGCTTTCGGGCTTGTTCTCGACCACGCAGCAGCCTTTGGCCTTGATGGTGTGGGCGATGATCATCGCCGGTTTGCCGCGGACGGCCAGCGCGGCGCTGAGGGTGTCGTAGATCGCGTCCCAGTCGTGGCCGTCCATCTCGAACACCTCCCAGCCGAACGCGCGCCACTTGTCGCAGCAGCGGCTCCAGCGAGAGCACGTCGTCGGTAAAGCCGTCGATCTGCAGCTTGTTGTAGTCGGTGATGGCGACGAGGTTGTCGAGCTTGTGGTGGCGCGGCGAACATGGCGGCCTCCCAGATCTGGCCTTCGTTGCTCTCGCCGTCGCCGATGATGCAGAACACGCGGTGCTGCTTCGCCGTCGAGCCGGGCGGCATACGCGGCGCCGCAGGCGCAGGACAGGCCCTGGCCGAGCGAGCCGGTGGTCATGTCGATCCCCGGCACGTAGCGGGCGTCGGCGTGGCTGGGCAGCCGCGTGCCGTCGGCGTTGAGCGTCTTGCAGCCACGCGGTCGGGAAGAACCCTCGGTAGGCGAGCGCCAGATACAGCACCGGCGCGGCGTGGCCCTTGGAGAGCACCAGCCGGTCGCGCTCGTCCCAACGCGGATTGGCCGGATCGATCCGCATGATCCGGTAGTAGAGCGTCATCACGACTTCCACCAGGCTCAGCGCCCCGCCGAGGTGGCCGGAGCCGGCGCGGCAGATCATGTCGGTGATGATGTAGCGCCACTCGGCCGCCAGCCGGTCGAACTCGTCGCGATCAAACGCGGCCTGCGGTATGTTCCCGTCGTCCACAGCGTCTCCTGTTCCGCAGGTCATGCTTCCGAACGACCCAGTTTCGTCAGGCTGAAGCATGACCTGCTTGAGGTTCACGCCAGCCGCTCATACATCGCGACCAGGTCGGCCTCGGTCATCGTGCGCGGATTGTTGCGCATGAGCGGGTGAAAACTCTCGCGGGCAAGCAGCGGAATATCCGCCGCGGCAATGCCCGCCTCGCGCAGCGTGCATGGCAGACCGCCCAGCTGCTTCAGCTCGCGGACCAAGGCGATCAGCTCGTCCGCGCCGGCCAGCCCGATGCCGCGCAGGAAGGCCGTCATGCGCTCGCCCATCACGGGAGCGTTGAAGCGGATGGCCTCCTCCAGCGTGAAGCGCGCACGCCGTGCCGTGCGGCAGGTGGTAGCGCGCCGAGAGCGGAAACGAACAGGCGTGGACCATGGCGTTCTTCGGCAACTGGAAGGCCGCGCCGGCCAGCGTCGCGGCGTAGCTCATCGCCGCAGCGCGCCTCCGCATCGTCCGGCTGCTGCGCGGCCCGCTTCAGGTGCGGCGCAGATCAGCCGGGCCGCCTCGATGGCCAGCACGTCGCAGAGCGGCTGGTGATTCCGCGACCAGTAGCCTTCGATCGCGTGGCAGAGCGCATCGAGGCCGGTTACCACCGTGACCTTGCGCGGCAGCGAGTGCGTCAGTTCCGGATCGACGACGGCGTGGACGGGTACAGGGCGTCGCCGGCGATCGGCCCCTTGATCTGCTTCTCCGGGTCGCTCAGCACGGCGAACGGCGTGACTTCCGAGCCGGTCCCGGCGGTGGTCGGCACGGCGATCAGCGGCAGCCGCGCCGGCGCCGAGCGGGACGCCTTCGGAGTGGACGGCGCGGATGCTCGGCAGGTTTCCGGCGGCCAGACACGGCCGCCGCCTTGGCGCAGTCCATGGCGCTGCCGCCACCCACGGCGACCACCACGTCGTGCCGTCGCCGCGCAGCTCGCGGCCAAGCGCGTCGACCGAAGCCACCGTCGGGTCGGGCGTCACGTCGGAGAAAACGGGACTGCCCGGCAGCAGCTTCCTGCACGCGCTCGAAGAGCGGCAAGTCGCACCAGGTCGCGGTCGGCCACCAGCAGCGGCCGGTGGCCCCAGGCGGCGGCAATTGCGGGAAGCTTGCCGCGACGCAGCCATTGCCGAAGGTGACGGCGGTCGGCAGCTTGAAGGTCCAGGCGCTGGCAGCATTCATCGTTTCGGTTTCCATTGGTGCAGCGCCAGCGCCGCGGCGCCGACCGCGCCGTTGTATTGGCCGAGGGTGGAGCTCACGATGGCGGGCTCGCGGCCGGATCGCCCAACGAGTCGCGGGCGGTCTCGCGGACCGGCGCCGAGGAACGAGCTCTCCCAGGTCCGCCAGCGGGCCGGCGAAGATGATTCTTCTCCGGGTTGAACAGCTCGTTGAGCTGATGCGCCACCCAGCCGTGCACGCGGCCCGCGGCGCGCACCAGCGATCGCGCGAAGTCGGTCGCCCGCGCGCGCGGCGGCCAGCACGTCGTCGATCGTCAATTCGCCCTCGATGTGCGGCGAGCGAGGTCTTCCGCCCGGCTTTCAGACCGCGTTCGGCCGCGGCGACGATGGCGGACAGCGACGCGACTTGCTCCAGGCGCGCACCGGCTTGCCAGCGCCACGGCCCATGGCGATTCGGGCCGATCCTCGTCGGCCAGTTCCGCGGGCACCGGACAGATCCAATGGCCGATCTCGCCGGCGCGATGCTGGGCCCCGTGCAGCAGGATGCCCGTTCACCACCACGCCCGCCGCGATGCCGGAGCGGATGCCGACGCAGACGAAGTTCCGCAGGCCGCGCCCCGCGCCAAACCAGAGTTCGGCCAGGGCCATCGAGCGGATGTTGTTTTCCAGGAAGACCGGCACGCCGAACCGCTCGCTCAGCCGCGCGCCCAGCGGCACGTTGTTCCACCTTGGATGAAGTCGTAGTGGACGGCGACGTTCGTCACCGGGTCGATCGATCCCGGCACGCCCACGCCGATGCCCAGCACCGGGCGCGGGTCGCCCGCCATCATCTCGTCAATCGCCTGCTCGATCTTGGCGAGAATCTGCGCCGCCGAGTCGGCGGGCCGGAGCGTCTTGTGCACCTGCCGCAGCGGCTGCTGCGGAGAAATCCACGACCGTGGCCATCAGGTTGCGCGCCTCGAAATCGACGCCGATGAAGCGGCCGCCGTCGGGATTGGGCACGAGCGATGTCGGCGGCCGTCCGGCGGTCTCGCGCCGGCGGCTCCGCTTTCCAGCAGGAACCCCTCGCGCACCAGGCGGTCCACGTAGATGCCCGCCGTCGAGGGCGCGAGCTTGAGCTCGCGCGCCAGTTGCACGCGCGAGAGGCCGCCCCGCGCGCCGCACGCACCGCAGCATCTCCGCTTCGAGGCTGGCGACGTGCTGGTGCTTGGATTTGATGCGGCCGGTCATGGCACGGTTCGTGGAGGCTCCTTCAGAACTTCACCACGGCGCCGGTGTCCACGCTCTCCTGCGCCTTCAGGCACATGGCCACCGACCACCGGCCATCCTCGCCGGTCACGCGCGGCGGGCGGCCGGTCTCGGACCGCCTCGGCCATGCCGGCGATTTCGTCGGCCAGCTCGTAGACTTCGCCGGTGGCCTTCGGGAATCTCCACGTCCACGACCTTCTCGCCGTCGAAGTGCTTCAGGAAGAAGGTCGGGTGGAACGTGCGGTCCATCGCGCCGCTCCAGCTCGCCCAGAGCGCGCCCTTCGAGCCGGTCAGCTTCGCCACCTGATGATGCTCGAAGGCGCTCAGCGTCTGCGAGATCACCGCGTAGCGTCCGCCGGGGAAGTTCACGATGGCGCTGAAGTTGTCCTGCAACTCCGGCCGCTGCGGGTCGCGGGCGTTGGCGCTGGCATAGACCGACACCGGATTGCCGCAGCCGGACGAAATACCAGCGGGCGAGGTCGAAGAAGTGGATCGGCTCCTCGAGGATCCAGTTGCCGACGCGCTTGATGTCGTAGCGCCAGCCGTCCGAGCCGAGCCGATACGGGTTGCGCCACAGCTCGATCAGCGCGTATTGCGGATCGCCGATGGCGCCGGCGTCCACCAGTTCCTTGACCTTGCCCCACAGCGCGGAGAAGCGGAACTCGTGCCCCACGGCGATCTGCAGGCCCTCGGCCTGGGCCAGTTGCACGAGGTCGTCGCACTCGGCGATCGAGAGGGCCATCGGCTTTTCCATCAGCAGGTGCTTGCCGGCCTCCAGCACGGCGCGGCCCACCTCGTGGTGCAGGTGCGACGGCAGCACGACGTCGACGACCTCGATGTCGGGCCGGCGAGCAACTCGCGGTAGTCGGCTACGACCGCGGCTTGCGGATGCTTGGCCTGGGCCTCGGCGCGGTTCCGGTCGGACCGCTCGGCGATGGCCGCCAGGTGCGTGTGGGCACCCTCGGCGATGACCCGCGCATGATGGCTGCCCCAGGCGCCGTATCCTATCAGATCCAAAAAGAGACTTTACTCATGGTTCGATCCCTTTCGGGCTATAGTATTTTGCGTTATTTCGAAATCGAAATGTCAAGCCGTGAGGTGGAGAGTCGGTCATGAGCAGCCGGAAACTGCGATCGGCGCGGGGCTTCCCAACCACGTCGGAAATGGTGGCTCGGCGGCCAGACGGGCCCCAAACGTTCCTCCGCCGCGCCGCTGCTCGACGGCGGCCGGGTCTTGGGGGTGGCCGCAGCCATCGGGGCGCCAGGCCGTGCTGCCCTCGGGCCTGCTCGCCGCATCGCCCGCAAGCAAGCTCTGCCACGCCTGCATCGGCGTGACGCGGATGGGCCACACCGACCTGAAGAACTTCCAGCAGCACGCGCGTGCGGAGATCGTCGCGCTGTGCGACGTCGACGCGCAGCATCTGGACACGGCGGCCCAGCTCGTGCCGGGTGCTCGGCGTTACACCGACTGGCGCGAGCTGTTCGACAAGGAAGGGGACAAGATCGACTCGGTGAACGTCACGGTCCCCGACCACATGCACTTTCCGATCGCCTACCGGGCGATCGAGCGGGGCAAGCACCTCTACTGCCAGAAGCCGATGTGCCACGATCTGGCGGAAGTCAGGAAGCTCAGTGAGGCAGCAATCGAGAAGGGCGTGGTCACGCAGCTTGGCACGCAGCACGCCTCCGAGATCGGCGACCGGATGACGGTGCAGTTGCTCAAGAGCGGCGCGATCGGCCGCGTCAAGCATGTCTACCTTTGCTCCAACCGGGCCGCTCCGAACCGGATCAAGGGCCCGCGCCCCGCCGAAGGTGCCGAGCCGCCGCCGCAGTTGAATTGGGACCTGTGGATTGGCACGGCGCCGATGCGGCCGTATGCGCCGAAAGTATATCACCCGGCGACGTGGCGGGGCTGGCAGGACTTCGGCACCAGTTGGTGCGCCGACATGGGCTGCCACATTCTGGATGCCACGTGGAGGGGCTTGGATCTTGAAGGCCCCGGCGACCGTGTTGGCCGAGGTCGAGGAGTCGTGGAAGGCATCGGCCGAGCGGCGGGCCGACAACTGGCCGCAGAGCGAGCACGTTACTTGGGTTTTTCCCGGCAACGAGCGGACCGAAGGCAAGGAACTGGTGGTCGAGTGGTTCGACGGCCAGACTTCCTGCCGCCGAAGGAGGCCCAGGCTTTCAAGGCGACCGGCACGCTACCCCTTGGAAGCGGCCTTGCTCGTCGGCACCGAAGGCGCGCTACTGCAGGAAGTGGGTGCGGGGCCGCTTTTGCTCCCGATGCAGAAGTTCAAGACCTACCGGCGGCCGAAGTTGCGCCGCGGAATCACTATCATCATTTTGTCGACGCGTGTCTCGGCGGCGAGAAGACCGAGTCCCACTTTGCCCAAACGGCGCCGATGACGGAAACGATTCTCCTGGGCACGGTGGCGATCCGCTGTTTCGGGCAGAAGCTGACCTGGGATTCCGCCGGGATGAAGTTTCCCGGCAATCCGGACGCGGAGCGTTACCTGAAACGCGATCCCATATCCCGTCGGGGCTGTTCGCCGCCAACTGCGCCTGGCTGGGCTGCGCGGTGATCGCGCATAACCTGCTGCGCGCCGCGGGCACGCTCGCCGGCGGCGATCACGCCGTTGCCCGCGGCGCCACCCTGCGCCGCGACCTGATCAACGTGCCCGCCCGCTTCGCCGCCCCAGCCCGCAAACCGATGCTGCACCTGCCAGCCCACTGGCCCCGGCAAACCGGATGGAAAACCCTGTGGGACAACGTCATCGGCCACTGCTACCCGACCGCCCAACCACGCGCCGCCTGACCCCACCGGCCAGTCCCTGTCCGCCCCGCCATCCCAGGCCCGACCCGAGGAACCCCAAAAGGAAAAGCTGGTACAGGCCAGCGGATCAGGCATGCGCCACCGCCCATACCCGGCCGCCGTTCAGGAAAACCGCGTCAACGACCACACGAAATCACCCATCCACGGATTCAGGCTAAGCGCTATAAGTAGGCCGACGAAAAAGGCTTCGAATCCACCACCGAGCGATGGAGTGCCCCGGTGCGCCAATGTGTTTCGGGCCATCACGACGGCGGCCGGCCAATCTGTGAACGAGTCCGTAATCCCAGGAACGGCGTGCTCGGCGATGTCAACCAGGTCCTGCATTCTACTGCGCAGAGTCCGCTCATTGACGTGCTCCAGGGCCTGGCTCACCGCTTGCCCGAACTCGGCGCGATCGTCATCAGTGAATTCGTCTCCCGCGAGTTCAGCCACTGCCGCGTCGCGCGCGGCGTCTCGAGCTTGCTTGCTGATTTTCTTGCTGAGTGCGGGTACTCGTTTCGCCCTCGCAGGGTCGGAAAAGAGCTTCCTGTGTAGTCCCTCGGCGATCGCGCTCAACGCCAGGACCTGGGTCTGGATAGTCACACCTTTCAGCGCATCGAGGGCGGCGGACTAGTCAAGTGGCTCAAGAAGGCGTGTTACGCAGCGGGTCCGACGGTTGGCAGCACGAGCTGCATGCTGGAGATGTTGATCGCGCCGAACGAGAGGAGATTCAGGTACGGCGTGGCGGAGCTGACCACCTGCAGGGTGAGCTTGGCGCCGGGAGGCGCGGTGTATGCGATGGCCTCCAGCGGAACCGTCACGGTATGGGTCTGGCCGTCCAGAGTCACCGGAATGGGGGTCACGATGCCGCCGAGTACCACGCCGGTCTGCTCATCGACGATCTGAGCGTAGACGTGGCGGCTGGTACCAACGCCGGAATAGGTAATGGTTACCTGCGGCGCGCCGACGATCTGGGTCCCTTGCGACGGCGACACGGTGAGGTTTAGCGCATTGGTGGCCGGGGAACCGATGGCGAACGAAAGGAGCATCCCCTCCAGGGCGCTGGTGCCGGCCGGCAAGGGGAAGCCGGTGAGGTTCTGCGGCCCCGAGCCGCCGAGGAGGGGGATGATCGGGCAGCGAGGCCGCCGGCACTGTGACGCGGTGACATTGCCGCTGATAAACCCGGTCTCGAACGGCAGCTTGTCGGAGGAGAAGAACTGCCGGGTTTGGTCCACCCATTGGAACGTCGGTCCGGTGTCCACGTCTTTCGCCCTTGACGTACTTGTCCAGCCACGCCAGCGTGGCATCCAGGATGAGCTTTCTTGGCCCGGGTTAACGGGTCGAGGCAGACACCGTGTCCGCCGCAGACCCGACATCATCTTGACCGGGACGCCACTGGCGGCCAGCATCTGCGCGTTGGTAAGAGATTGCTGCAGCGGGAAGCAACCCGTCGGCGGTGCCCTGGATCAGCAGCGTCGGCGCGGTGATGTTGGACACGAGCTCAGCTGGGCCGCTGCGGGTCAGCAAGGCTTGCTGGCTCGGGGTAAGGATGCCCAGCAGGTCGCCGGTGAAGATGCCGGTGTAGAGCTGCGGGTTGATGCGGGCGCCGGCTTCCACCAAATCGAGTAGCAGCAGTGTGCCCCACGCGGTTTTGAACGCCTGGTTCGGGTAGAGCGAGGCGTTGAGGGTGTTCCAGGAGATCACCGGCACGATCGCGTCGACTCGGGGGTCGATGGCAGCCGTAACCCATTGGATGCCGCCGCCGTACGAGCCGCCCACCATGCCGATCAGCGGATCGGTGTTGTTCGTGTCCAAGTCGGGGTCGAACTCTGTCGCGGGCTGCGCGGCGACCCAGTCGATGATGGCCGACACGTCGCGGCCCTCGAAGGACGGGGAGTCCAGCTGCAATGTGCCGCCGGAGGCGAGTACTCACCGCGCGGGTCCCAGGTGACCACGTTGTACCCATCGTCGCGAAGCGGGGCGGAGACCTGGGACCAGGTCGTCGAGAACGTCACCGAGTTGGGGTCGATGTTGCCCGCCGTGCCCAAGCCTGGACCGTTGAGAATGGTGGGCGCTTTCTGGCCCGTCTTCAGCCCGGACGCCGGGAAGTAGTTGACGCTGATTAGGGCGCCGTCGAAGGAGGTCACCTTGGTGGTGAACGCAACCGGGTTGCCATCAACGAGTTGATCAACAGGGACTACGACAGTTTGAGTCACCGCGTAACCGATGGTGCGTCAGCAAGACATCACCCAAGATCGGCACCTGGTGAAGCATCACCACTATCGGCTGCACCAGGGCCCCCACCAACGGGACCTGTGTTAGCGCGGCAATCAGTGGCGTCGTCTCGCTGACCAATACGTTGAACGTCTCGGTTCCGGCGGTGGAATTGACCACCGAGAGGTCGGGCAAGAAACTGAAGTCACCGGTGACCGAGTTGATGAGAACCTTGCCCACGGCGCTGGGGGTACCCACGACGGTGTAGGTCAGCTGGCTTCCGTTAAAATCCGTCTGTCCGTTGTTGGTACCGGTAATGACCCCGTTCGTAAGCGCGATTGCCGGTGCGTAAGTGATTGGCGCAGTGAAGAGTTCGCGGCGCGCGACCGCCGCCAGAGTCCACCCGGTGGGCGAATCCACCGGCGCTGCCGGTCCGTTCCCGGCGAACGGGTTCAACACTGCGTTGACCAGATTCACGACGTTCGACGCAGCGCTGATCGGAGTGGTAGGTGCGGTAACCGGGCTGACCGGCGTCGCTGCCTGCATTGTCATCAGTGCGCTCGACGTGACGAGCCGCTGGTCGCTGTCGACGAGGACGACAGCGTCGATTCGGGGCGTCGCCGCGCGCCCCGCCAACACGCGTGGGCTCGACAGCGAGGTTGTGAGGGACGGCGCCCGATCAACGACCTTGTTGGTGGCGATCGTGCTGCTCGGGTCTACGTTCTCCCGATACAACCGTGGGAGAAGATGCTCGGGGCTTGCGATTACGCGGGCCGACATCGATGTCAGCCCGCCCGTCATCGACGTCGTCCGCGGCGTCGCGTCGTCCCCGCTCGTGTCGCCGGTGCTCTGCGGCGAGGTGGATGTGCGGTCGGTGCTCGTCTCAGACGACGCTTGAGATGTCGATTCGGCTGCGGTGTCGGCGGCGTTGATCGTGTTGTCGCGGCGGGGTTCTCCGAGGTGGCGGTGGACTGCGGCCACCTCTGGTATCGGCGCTGCCTGAGGTACCTGAACTGGTCTGCGCGCCGCCGGTGCTCACGACCGCGCCGGGCGGGGCCGATCTCGTAGCTTGTTGGGTTGTCGAGGCGGCGCCCGATACCGATTCTGACGGTGTGCTCCTGCCGGTGGATGAGTCCGAGGAAGTCTGCGTCGATTCCGGGGCTCCCGTTGAACCCGATACACCTGAGGCAGCCGGGGCGTTGCCGACGTAGTAGGAGATCCGCTCGCGGTAGAACGCGACGGCGATGACGAATTCGAGGTCGACTCCGACGACGTCGATGATGAAGGGGCAGAGCCGGGTTCGGCCGAGGCCACACCATACCCGGTGAGGATGGCCGTGCCCACCCCCAGAGCTACCGCCAGTCCTCGAACCCGACCGATAGTACCGTGCACACCCATTGCTTCCTCCTGGACGGCCGACCTACGGCAGCAAACCTTAGCCTCGTCAAGCCGTGCACAACCGGATATTCGAGTTTGTGAGCAACGTCGAGCTTTTAGCCTGAATCCACCGATCGACTGTGGTCTCGGTGGTGAGTTTCGTTGTGTGGCAGCGGCTGGGGTGAGAGCGTGGTTGAGTGCCCGACCTCGGTGTCGGGTTGTCCCACTGGGTCTTTCGGCTCGGGGGTGGTTTGGTGTTTGCTGTTAGCCGATGATCGGGATGTGTCGATGGAACACGCTGTCGAACAGCATGTTCCACGCGGTTTCCCACGGCCAGTCGGTCGGTAGGTGCAGCGTCAGTCGGCGGGCGGAGGACGCGATACGGGCCGGTACTGAGATGAGCGTGCGGCGGATGCTGGCAGTGGTGGCTTTCACCAA
>CAVTPL010000009.1:0-1112012 GCA_963736495.1 Pirellulales bacterium
CGCGGCGGCGGTGGCCGTGGGCACGATCCTCTACACGCTGCTGACGCCGCGCGGAGCCGCCCGCGGTGCGAGCGATGATTCTCGTTTTGCGCGTGTGTGCGGGCTATGCCTTGGGACGGCGCACGGGGGGAGCCAACAGCCTTGCCCTGGCGGCCTTGGTGGTGTTGGCGATCAACCCGGCGGACCTGTTTCGGGTGGGCGTGCAGCTTTCCTTCCTTGGGGTGCTCGGGCTCGGCTGGTGCGGCGAGTGGCTGGCGGCCCGGGAGGATCGCGATACCCTCGCGCGTCTTGTGGAACAAAGCCGGAGTTGGCCCGAGCGCGTCGCACGCGGGGCAGCGCGGTGGGTTTGGGGGGTCACGGTGTTGGGGGCGATGATCTGGCTGCTGACGATTCCGCTGGTGATGGCTCGCTTCCATCTCCTTTCGCCGGCGGCGCTCGTTCTCAATACCGTGATCTGGCTGCCGGTGCTCTTGGTGTTGTGGACGGGATTTGGCGTGCTCGCGCTGGGGGCGCTGTGGGCACCGTTGGGGGCCATGTTGGGCTGGGCTTGCGATCAACTGTTGTGGATGCTCGACGAGATCATCGCCGCGGCGCACGTGTGTCCGGGAAGCCATTTCTGGACGGCCGGGCCGGGCGACTGGTGGTTGTTGGGCTTTTACGGTGCTCTGGGCGTGGCGTTGGCCTTTCCCCGCCTGCGGCCGTCGCCAGGGCGGTGCGCTGCGTTGGCGGCAATCTGGCTGGCGGTGGGAATGACCGCGGCGGCCTGGCCGCATGCGCAATCGGCTGGAGTGCTCGTTTCTCGCCATGGATCACGGATGCGCCGTCGTGATCCGTTTCCCGGGCGGGAGCACGCTTTTGTACGATGCCGGCAAGTTTTCCTCGCCGGAGTCGGGCACACGGTCGATCTCGAGTGCCCTGTGGTCGATGGGGGTACGGCGTCTCGACACGGTCGTTCTTTCCCATCCCGATGCGGATCATTTCTGCGCTTTGCCGGGTATGTTGGAGCGGTTCGACGTGGGAGCGGTCTGCGTGCCCCCGGACATGTTTCGCCGCCGCGCGCCGCGCTACAATCGCTTGAGGAATCGATTCGCCGCTGGGGCGTGCCGCTGTGCGAAGTGAACGCGGGCGATCGATTGGCGATGGACGAGGAGTGCCGCGTGGAGGTGATTCATCCTCGGCCGGGTGAACTGAGGGGCGACAACGCCAACAGCCTGGTCTTGGCCGTCGAGTATCGCGATGCGCGGATCCTCTTGCCCGGCGACCTGGAGCAGGCGGGCATCGACGCGGTCATGGCGCGAGATCGCTGGCCCTGCGACGTGCTCTTGGCGCCGCACCATGGAAGTCGCAATAGCTACCGGCCGGCAATTGCCGCGTGGTGCAGCCCCCAATGGGTGGTGATTAGTGGCGGAAGGCGTTACGATCTGCGGCCGACGGTAGCGGGGTACGAGGGAAGCGGGGCACATGTGCTTCATTCTGCGCAAACCGTGGCGGTGCATGTGGTTATCGGCCCGGATGGGTTGGAGATTTTGACGCATCGGGGCGGCAAGCTGCCGGTCCGTGAGTAGTATTTCCGGGTGGTGCGCTAGGGGTGGAAACGGGCGAGGCATGTCCGTAAAGCGGGTTGGCGGAAGAGGCGTTGAAATAACGGGGACAATTGGTACACTTAGGGGTCTTAAGTGAGTTGGTAACAGTAAACGTAGGTAGGGTCCTGGTCAAGACGACGGTGGGAGGAGTGTGCTTCGGGAGAAGCACCCGAAGCCGGCTGGACTTGAGGAATTGCGGTAGCAGATGACTATTACCAAAGAGCGGAAACAGGAGCTGATCAGCCAGTACAAGCGTGGCGACACCGACACCGGCTCCGCAGAAGTGCAGATCGCCATCCTGACGAACCGGATCAACGTGCTGACCGAGCATCTGCAGGAGCACAGCAAGGATTACGCCGGTCGCCGCGGGCTGCTGATGCTGGTCAGCCGTCGTCGCAGCCTGCTGGATTACCTCAAGACGGGTGGATCCGCAGCGCTACCTCGATATCATTCGGCGGCTGGAAATCCGCAAGTAGCTCGATAGTCGTCTACTCGATTCCAGTCTGCGAGCGTCGGCCGACGGCGCTTGGCGAGTTGGCTGTCGCATTCTCAAGCGTTTCCGGCGTCGTGTGCGGTCGGCCCTCGGTTCGGCGTGCGTCCTGGTAGCATGCTTCTCGGTTGCGCCTTCGCCACCTCGTCGACCACGGACTCCCAGTGTAGGTGAAGGTAGGAACTACATTGAAAATACGTGTTGAAAAACGGATTGGGGCACAGACTCTTTGGATTGAAACCGGAGAGCTGGCCAAACAAGCGGCGGGCAGTTGTCTGATCGGATATGGCGAGACGGTGGTCCTCGCGGCCACCGCCACCGGCCGCCGCCCGGCCCGGGATCGATTTCTTCCCCCTGACCTGCGATTATCGCGAGCGGGTCGCCGCCGCCGGGCAGTTTCCCGGCGGGTTCCTCAAGCGCGAAGGCCGGCCGACGACCAAGGAAACGCTCACCGTCGCGGCTCATCGATCGGCCGATCCGGCCGCATGTTCCCCGAGTGGTTTCACGACGAGGTCCAGGTCCAGGCCTTCGTCCTGGCCAGCGACCGGCAGATCGACGGCGACGTGCTGGCGATGAACGGCGCCTCGATGGCCCTGTGCCTCTCGCCGCTGCCGTTCCTCGGGCCCGATCGGCTCGGTCCGCCTGGGCTACATCGACGGCCAGTTCATCCCCTTCCCCACGCAGGACCAGTTGGAGGAGAGCGATCTGGACCTGATCGTCTCCGGCACCACGGACGTCGATGCTGATGATCGAGGGCTTTGCCCGCGAGATGCCCGAGGACCTGATGGCCGAGGCGATCATGACGGCCCACGGCTACATGCCGGGAGATCTGCGCGCTGCAGCAGGAGCTGATCGAGAAGGTGCAGCCGGTGAAGGCGACCTACGAGATCCCGCCGCCCGAATCCGGCTCTACGACCAGCTCAAGGCGCAAGTACTACGACGCCTTCCGCGCGGCCAAGCAGACGACGGGCAAGCAGGCCCGGGCCGAGGCGGTCACGGCCGCTCAAGGAAAAGGCCCTGGCCGAGATGATTCCCGATCCGACGGCCGAAGGGGCCGATCACGCGCCGACGCCTTCAGACCAGGCCTGGCACAAGCTGGAGAAGCGCGTCGTCCGCGACCTGATCCTCGCGCGGCACGCGTGCCGACGGCCGCGACACCAAGCACGCTGCGCGACATCGAGCTGCCAGGTCGACGTGCTGCCGCGCGTCCACGGCTCGGCCCTGTTCCAGCGCGGCGAGACCCAGGCGCTGATCACCGTCACCCTGGGCACCACGCGCGACGAGCAGCGCGGTCGACGGGCTGATCGAGGAGTACACCAAGAAGTTCATGCTCGACTACTACTTCCCGCCGTTCTCGGTGGGCGAAGTGCGGCCGATCCGCGGGCCGGGCCGCCGCGAGATCGGCCACGGCGCCCTGGCCGAGCGGAGCGTCAAGCCGGTGCTCCCCGACCCCGAGCGAGTTCCCCTACACGATCCGCATCATCTCCGACATCCTCGAGTCGAACGGCTCCAGCTCGATGGCCAGCGTCTGCGGGGCCACGCTGGGCCTGATGGCCGCCGGCGTGCCGATCACCAATCCGGTGGCCGGCATCTCCGATCGGCCTGGTCAAGGAGGCCGACCGCTGCGTGCTGCTGACCGACATCATCGGCGACGAGGACCACTTCGGCGACATGGACTTCAAGATCGCCGGCACGCAGAACGGCATCACCGGCATCCAGCTCGACCTGAAGATCGACGGCATCAGCGAGGAGATCATCCGCGCCACGCTCGAGCAGTCGCGGGAGGCCCGGATCGAGATCCTCCGCAAGATGCTCACCGCGATCGCCGCGGCCGCGCGCCGACATCTCCGCCGTGCGCGCCGCGCCTGCTGCGGACCAAGATCGACCCGGAGAAGATCGGCCTGCTGATCGGCCCGGGCGGCAAGACGATCCGCGCCATCCAGGAGGCGACCGGCGCCATGATCGAGGTCGAGGACGACGGCACGGTGACCGTCGCCTGCGACGAACGCGGAAGGGCGCCAAGGCCGCCATGGACGCAGATCGAGGCCCTGACGGCCACGGTCGAGGTCGGCCAGATCTACGACGGCCGCGTCACGAGCATCAAGGATTTCGGCGCGTTCATCGAGATCCTGCCCGGCAAGGACGGCCTGTGCCACATCAGCGAGCTGTCCGACGAGTACGTCTCCAGCGTCGCCGACGTGTGCAAGGTCGGCGACCGCGATGCAGGTCAAGGTGATCGCCATCGACGACCAGGACCGCGTGAAGCTCAGCCGCAAGGCCGTGCTCCGCGAGAAGTCGAAGCGCCCGCCGAGGGCGGCGACCGCGGGAGCCGGAAGCGCCGCGAGCGCCGCGAGAAGGATCGCGCGAGGGATCGCGCGAACGCGACCGCGGCGGCGAACGCGACGGCGGCGGACGCGATCGCGGCCGCGATCGGGACTGACCTCGCTCGCCGGATCGATGGAACCGCGGACGCGCATGTCCGCGCTCCGCAGGGCATGCGGCGGATTGCTGCAACGACCCATCCTGGATGCCGGCCGGACGCGAATATGCCGTGATCGCGGCCGCACGGCGACAACGTTTCGACCCGCTCGGGCGGATTCCATGCCGGACAGCGTCAACCAGAAGCTGGTCGACCAGTACACCGAGATCGCCCGGCTGGCCGGCGGACTGGCCCACGAGATCAAGAATCCGCTCTCCACGATCCGCCTGAACATGGAACTGTTGGCCGAGGATTTCGCCGCGGAGCCCGAAAACCCGCTGCACCGCCGGGCCTTGACCAAGGTGAAGATCGTCCAGCGCGAGTGCCAGCGCTTGCAGGATCTTCTGGACGACTTTCTGAGCTTCGCCAAGGTCCGCCGGCTGAAGCTCGAGCCGACGAGCCTCAACCACCAGGTCACGCCAGATGCTGGCCTTCTTCGAGCCCAAGGCCAAGGAGTCGAAGATCGAGGTGATCGACTACCTCGGCCAGCGACCTGCCGATGGTGCTGCTTGGACCGCGAGGCGTTTCACGGGGCGCTGTTGAACCTGGTGCTCAACGCCCAGCAGGCCATGCCCAACGGCGGCCAGCTCGTGGTCCGCACCTTCGTGACCGGCCGACGGCGTGGCCCTGGACCTGATCGACACCGGCTGCGGCATGGACGAGCGCGACGCAGGCGCACATCTTCGAGGCCTTCTATCTCCACGAAGCGCGGCGGCTCGGGCCTGGGGCTGCCCACGGCGCGGAAGATCATCGAGGCCCACGGCGGGCAGATCCTGGTGCAAAGCGAACCGCGGCGCGGCACTCGGTTCACGATCAAGCTGCCCGTACCGGCGCGACTGCCGCCCGGCGCCGTGATTCGTCAACTTCCCAGCAGCTCGGCAACGTAGGCTGCGCGCCACGATTTGCACGGCTCGCCGGGCGAGGTCATCGTTCTGGGGCGGGTTTGGGCACCGGGACGGTCGGCGGCCGCGTGCGGCGCTCGCGAAGCGTGCCCCCGAGGGCGCGGAGGCCTTTGGGCGGAGCGGTTTCCCCGAGTTTGCTTCCTCGCTCGATGAGTTTCGGCATGTTGGGGGGCGGGTCTTCCCTGGCATCATCTTCCGCGTTCGCCGCATCGCGGGGGGACGGAGCGGCGTTCACGGCCGCGCGATTCTCGTCGCGGTTGAGGATGCGGAATCGGCCGCGTGAGGCGGCGGGCTCTTCGTCCGACTGCTCGCGCGCCGCAGACGCCGTGTCTGCGCGACGGGCGGCGCCTTGAGACTGGTTCGGGCCGGGAGCCGGAGTTCTCCGCGAGAATATGCTCCACCGCCTGCGACCGGACGGGGACGGAGCGGGATCGGGGCTCACGGGCGGCAAGAGCAATTGGGGAGTCACTTCGGCGGCGCCTGCGCCGACGATTGCCGGGGGTCGGAGGGTGGGGCCCTCGTCTCCACGGCAGTCCGTTGTGGTGATCGCCAGGACGTGCATTGCCAACAGGGCGGCGGACGGTACCAACCCTACTGCGCTTTTCATGGGCAGACTCCTCAGCCGTCTGTCTTATCGACGCGGCTTGGCCGCGAAACTCGGAAAAACCCTTCAGGAAAGCCCAAGCGGTTGCCGCTCCGCTCGCCACCGACCACCCCGTGGTGGTCTTCTGGTCAGCGCGGTTCCGGCCGTGTATCATTCCCCTTATGGTCCTTTCCGCCACTGCAAGTTCCGATAAGCGCGCTGCGCCGCAAGTCCGCGTGCTGATCGTCGATAACGACAAGTCCCACGCCCAGGTGGTGGCGGAAGGGCTGGACCGGGTGGGATTTTCGTGCCAGGTGGCGACCTCGGGCACCCAAGGGGCCAAGATGATCGCCGAGGGGGAATACGATGTCATCATTACCGACCTGGTAATGAACGACATCGACGGCCTCGGGATTCTCGCCCGTGCGAAAAAGGAGCTCCCCGACGCCGAGGTGATCCTGATCACCGGCCACGGCACGATCCCCTCGGCCGTCCCGGCCATGCAGCAGGGGGCCTTCAATTACCTGCTCAAGCCGCTGGACCTTGGCCAGCTCCGCGCGGTGACCGAGAAGGCCGCCGAGAGCGCCCGGCTGCGGCAGACGAACGTCGAACTGCAGAAGCGGCTCGACGAGCGGTTCGGCTTCGAGGGCGTCATCGGCGACAGCCCGCAGATGCGCGACGTGATCGAGAAGCTCAAGCGGATCGCCCCGACCAACGCCAGCGTGCTCATCCAGGGCGAGACCGGCACCGGCAAGGAACTGGTGGCCCAGGCGATCCACCAGAACAGCCCCCGCAAGAACAAGCCCTTCGTGGCCCTGAATTGCGCGGCTCTGAGCGAGAACATCCTGGAGAGCGAGCTGTTCGGCCACGTGAAGGGGGCGTTTACCGACGCCTCGACGGACCGCGTGGGCAAGTTCGAGTACGCCCACGGCGGCACGCTCTTCCTCGACGAAGTCGGCGACATGCCGCTGGCCACGCAGATCAAGCTCCTCCGCGTGCTGGAGAACGGCGAGATCACGCCGCGTCGGCTCCAACGACCCGATCAAGGTCAACGTGCGGATTCTCTCGGCCACGAACCGCAACCTGGAGGACGCGATCGAGGCGGGCACGTTCCGCAACGACCTTTACCACCGGCTCAAGGTGGTGACGATTCGCCTGCCCACGCTCCGCGAGCGGAGCCAGGACGTACCGATCCTGATCGACCATTTCCTCAAGCTCTTCGCGAAGAAGCACGGCAAGCAGATCAAAGGCGTCTCGCCCGCGGCGCGGCGGAAGCTGCTGGCCTTTGACTGGCCGGGCAACGTGCGGCAGCTTCGCAACGTCGTCGAGAGCATGGTCGTGGTCGACTACGACGGGCTACTGGACGTGGACGACCTGCCCGAGGAATTGGCCGATCCGGCTGAACCGACGACCGAGCCGTCGCCCAACTCGCTCGCGGCGCTGATCGGCAAGCCGCTGGACGAGATCGAGAAGCTCTTCATCCTGGAGACCCTGCGCGTGACCGGCGGCAACCGCGAGGAAGCGGCCAAGATGCTCGGCATCGGCGAGCGCACGCTGTATCGGAAGCTGAAGGAGTATAAGGTGTAGGGTGCGGGTTATGGGGAGCCGTGGGCCGAGGTGAGGGCGCCGGCGGGTTGGGTTCAGTCGTTCGGCGTCCACGCCCGCGGATTGTGCCGTAACTCGCATGGATGCGAGACTCGCGCGTGCTTCGAGTTCGCCTGCCGTTCACCGTTTGGGTCCCCCGATTTTCCGATTTCCAGCCGCCACGCTTCGCCTGCCCATGCCCCGCATCCACCAACTTTCGCAAAGCCTCATCAACAAGATCGCCGCCGGGGAGGTGATCGAGCGCCCGGCGAGCGTGGTCAAGGAGTTGATGGAGAACGCGGTGGACGCCGGGGCGACGCGGATCGACGTGGCGGTCGAGGCCGGCGGGCGTGGAGCTGATCCGCGTGGTCGACAACGGCTGCGGCATCGAGCCCGAGGACCTCCCTCTGGCCGTCGCCAGCCACGCCACCAGCAAGATCGCCAGCGCCGACGACCTTTTCCGCGTGCGGCACGCTCGGGTTCCGCGGCGAGGCCCTGGCCTCGATTGCCGAGGTGAGCCGGATGGTGATCCGCAGCCGCACGCCGGACAGCCCGGGCGGGGCGGAGTTGGAGGTGATCGGCGGCGAGCACAGGCGCGGTCGTGCCCTGCGGTTGTCCGGTCGGGACCGTCGATCGAGGTCCGCACGCTGTTCTTCAACACGCCGGTGCGTCGCAAGTTCCTCCGCTCGACGCCAACGGAATTGGGGCACGTGAGCGAGGCGTTCGTGCGCATCGCGCTGGCCGCCGCCGGAGGTCCATTTCACGCTGCGGCACAACGACCAGCCGGTGTTCGAACTGCCCGGCGACCAAGGGCTTCTCGAGCGGATCGGCGGGTCTTCGGGCGCGGAACTGGCGGAGAACCTGATCTGGGTGGAAAGCGCCAACGGGCCGGTGCGGCTCTCCGGCTACGTTGCCCACCCCAGCCAGAGCCGCAGCCACAACCGGATGCAGTACTCTGTTCCTCAACGGCCGCTGCGATCCGCGACCGTTCGCTACAGCACGCCTTGGGGGAGGCGTATCGCGGGACTCCTGATGACCGGCCGGTTTCCGATTGCCATTCTCTCGCTCGAGATGCCGCCGGACTTGGTCGACGTGAACGTCCATCCGACCAAGCTCGAAGTGCGATTCCAGGACTCCGGCCAGCTCTACAGCCAGCTCCTGGCCACGCTTCGCGCGCAAGTTTCTCAGCACCGATCTGACGACGCGCGTGCAGACGCCGGTCGAAGAGGACCCGACTTCGGCCCACGACGAGGGACAGGCCATGCGTCTGCGGCAGCAGTTGGTCGATTGGGCCAAGGGGCAGGTGCAGACGTGGGGCGAAAGCCCGGAGCGCTCGGAAGGGGGCGCGGCGATCGCTCGCGATCCCGCGGCGTCCGCGTGGCCGCCTTCCTCCTCGCCGGGGGCTCCGCTGGAACTCAACCGCTTGGATCGAGCCTGGCCGCCGCGCCTTCGCCGGGGCAAGTCGACGAGGGGGAGATCGAATTTGAAGACCCTACGGCACGCGTTCGGCCGATGTCGGGTTCGGGTCCGCCGGCGTTCGCGTGTTTGGGGAGCCAGGGCCGCCCCGCGACCGCGTGCGCTTCGGAGTCTCCGCCTTCGGCCATGCCGCGCCCTGCAGGTCCACGACCGCTACCTGATCGTCGAGAGCGACGACGGGATGATGGTGATCGACCAGCATGCGCTGCACGAACGGATTCTCTACGAGCATCTACGGCGAGCGGATCGAGTCGGGGCCGATCGAGTCGCAGAACCTGCTGGTGCCCGAACCGGTCGACTTGGCACCCGCACGAGGCGGCGGCCGCGCTGGAGCATCGCGAGATCGCTGGCGCGGCTGGGCCTGCGGTTGGAGCCATTCGGAGGCGACACGATCCTCGTTTCCAGCTACCCGGCGATGCTCGCCAACGTGCAACCCGGTCGAGGTCCTGCGCCTGCTGGTCGAGCCGCTCGCTGTCCGGCGGCAAGCTGCCCGATCGTCCGCGACCTCTTCGACGAGCTTCTGCACCGCATCGCCTGCAAGGCGGCGATCAAGGCCGGCGACCGGCTCACGCCCGACGAGATCCACTCGCTGTTGGAGCAGCGTCACCTCGTCGACGACCCGCACCATTGCCCCCACGGCCGGCCGACGGCGCTGGTGTTCACGCGTGAGGAGCTCGACAAACAGTTCAAACGCATCTGAAGGGCTGCGAGGGGAGGAGGGGACTTGCCTTCCGTTCTACTCCCACTGGATCGTCCCCATGGCGTTGATGCGGATCAGGTAGTACATGGTGAAGTGGAAGAAGACCGGGGCGGCGAAGCAGATCGAGTCGATGCGATCCAGTACTCCGCCGTGTCCTTCGATGAGCGTTCCGTAGTCCTTTACGCCGCGGTCGCGTTTGATTGCCGACATCGTGAGCGAGCCGCAGAAACCCATCAGGGCAATCACCGCCGACATGGCGGCCGCCAGCCAGTAGGGGAAAGGAGTGGCCCACCACAGGGCCGCTCCCAACAGGGTCACGCTCGCCGTGCCGCCCAGCAGGCCTTCCCAAGTCTTGGTGGGATTGATGGTGGGCACGATCACGTGCCGGCCGGGGACCTGCGACCAGGCGTATTGCAGGGCATCGCTCAACTGCACCATGAGCACGAAGAAGAACAAGAGCCGCGCGTTGCCCGCGCGATCGCTGCGCGGGGCTCCGCGCCTTCGGTGGCGGCTTCGGGGGTGGTGGGTGCGAGCGAGAGAAGCTGGCCGGGTTGTTCGAATACCCTTGGCCTCTGCCCGTCCAGGTCCGGCGGCAAAGGAAGCATGAGCAGGGCGGGGGCATAGCTCAGGCAGTACACGCAGATCAGAATTCCCGCTTGGATCTTCGCCGTGCGTTCGAGAAATCGCTTGGAATCGCCCGACATGGCGATTCCCGCGGGGATGAAGAGGAAGGCGTAGACCGGAATCACGATGCTATACAGTCCGTAGCGCTCGATCCCCACCAAGAAGAACTGAAGCGGCGTCCAGAGAAAGAAGATCCAAAACAGCGTGCGATGGTCGCCGGGTCGCGTGGGGGTGAGCGTGATGAACTCGCGCAGCGCCCAGAAGGAAATCAGTCCGAAGAGAACCACGGTTGCGGTTTGGCCGATGAGAAGCGCCGCGGCGAGCACGGTCCACAGATACCACCAGGCGCGCACGCGGCGCCAGAAGGTTTCCAGGATCGCGGGGTCGATCCCGCTGTCGGTGCGGCGGCGGAGGACTTGGACTGCCGCCGTGGCCGCCCCCAGCAGCACGAGGATCCCCGCCACTAATCCCAACGTTCTTTCCATCGAAGCCTGTTTCCCGCGTAAACGGTCGAGCGTGCCCTTGCGCGCCTTGGGGCAAAGTGAGAGTCTACCACAATCGGTGCGTCATCCCACGGTTGCCGAGGTTCCTGCGTTGCCCGATGTGTCCTCCGTGGCTCGAAGCACCGACCCGGAAGCATCGCTGCCGCGCTGTACGGTCGAGGAACCGCGGTGCCGCCGATGGTTCCGAGATCGACTCTAGATCTCCTTGAGCCGTCGCACGCCATCTCGCGCCCGGCGGAGGAACTCGGCCTTCGGCTCGCCTGCCTCCAGCCACATCGGCGGACCAAACGTGATGCAGGTCAGGAGCGGCACGGGCAGGAATTCCCCCCGGGGAAGGATGCGGTTCATGTTGTCGATATGTACGGGAATCAACTCCAGGTCCGGTCGCTTCTTGCACAGGTAGTACAGCCCGCTCTTGAATTCCCCAATCTCTTCCCCGGAACTCCTCCCCCCTTCGGGAAAGACGATCAGCGAGTAGGCATGACCGATCTCCCGCAACATCACGTCGACCGGGCTTTGATGGACTTTGATCTCGGTCCGGTCGATGAGGAGGGCATTGAACACACGTTGGGCGAGGTAGCGCCGTACGCGCCCTTTGGTCCAGTAGTCCTTGGCCGCTACCGGCCGCGTCAGGTTGCGCACGTCGGTCGGCAACGCGGACCAAAGGACGATGGCATCCAGGTGACTTGTGTGGTTGGCAAAATACACCCTCTGGCACGTGTCGGGCTGGCAATCGATCCAACGGACACTGGCCCCGCTCATGAACCTGGCAATCAGGGCCAGTATGGCTCCCGTCAGCTTTGCTTCCATCCGGTCGCGGCCAGAACGTCTCCGCTGTGCGGCAAGCTTATCACGTGCGATCGCAACCACTGAACTGCCAGTTATCTCCTGTCGAAGTAAATCTCCATCGTAGCCTTTGGAGGGGCGGGAGCATAGGCCAAGACCCGCCCCAGAGGCATCGGGCCGGCTCGCGCCCCCAAGTACGACCGGCACCGTAAAGCCTGTCTTAGAGCCGATGCATGAATCATCTTGTGCCGGGCTTTTCCAGCCGCACAGTGCCACTCTGGCGGTTCCGGGAGAGGTTCTTTGGAGCCGATGCTAAGGATCGTCTTGGCGCTGGGCTTTTCCAGCCGCACAGTGCCACTCTGGCGGTTCCGGGAGAGGTTTCTTTGGAGCCGATGCTAAGGATCGCCTTGGCGCTGGGCTTTTCCAGCCGCCCAGGGCTCCGGCGGCAGTTCTGGGATAGGTTCTTAGAAACGATCGATCGCCCCAGCCTCGTACGCGCGTGAAATCGTGGCGCTGCCGGGGTCTTGCGATTGCGTAGCCTATCGCCGAACCGCTGCGGGATTCTAACGTGATCGGGAAAACGCCTCTCCCGCCAGGAGTTCTTGGATTGGCACGAAGGGCCCTCTCGGCCCGGCGCCCGCCCACCAGTAAAATCGGGGTATGAATGCCATCTGCCTCGTCGTCGATCGCCTACATTTGGGACAAATCGGGGCCTATGGCAACAGTTGGGCATCGACTCCCATGTTCGACCACCTAGCCGCAGAGGGGGTGGTCTTGGATCAGTGCTTTACGACTGCCGTAGGCCTCGCCGATCTCTACGGGGCTTTCTGGCATGGCCGACACCCCCTTGAGCCCCACTCCTCGCGGAAAGAGGACGCTGCCGGCAGTCTTGCATCGCTCGTGGCTGCCCAAGGAGTCTCGACGAGCTTGATGACCGACGACCCCGAGGTGGCCAACCTTGCTGCCGCCAAGAAGTTCGGAGAGCTCGTCGAGTTGGAGGCCGCGAGGGCGCGGGCCCCGCGGCCTCGCTGGAAGCCACGCACCTGGGGCGGTGCTTTACCACGCTGCTGGACTGGTTGGCGGAGGCCTCGGAACCGTTTTTCCTTTGGTGCCATCTGCGCGGATTGGCCGCGCCCTGGGATGCGCCCACGAGCTGCGTGCGGCCTTCGCCGACCCCGAGGACCCCGAGCCGCCCGAGTTCGTCGAAGTTCCCGACCGCTTTCTTGCCGAGGATTACGACCCGGACGAGTTACTGGGGATTATCCATGCCTATGCGGGCCAGGTGACCCTGCTCGACACCTGCCTGGGCGCCCTTCTGGAATTGCTGGCCGCGCACCCGGTGGGCCAGCAGACGATGTTGACGGTAGCCGGCGCCCGCGGTTTTCCTCTGGGAGAACACCGCCGCGTGGGGCCTTGCGACGAAGCGCTCTACGGAGAACTGGTCCATGTGCCCTGCTTCCTCCGGTTTCCGGATGGATTGGGTCGAGCGGAGCGCTCGCAGGCGCTGGTCGAGCCCGCGGACCTCTGGGCAACTCTTCTCGCGTACTTTGCGGTCGAGCCTCCACGATCGCTCGCCGGCCCCAGGCCTCTGCCGCTAGCCTCGGGACAACAAGAGAACATCCGCGATCGCCTCGTGCTTACAGGAAGCGGTACTGAACGGGCGATTCTCACTCCGGCCTGGTACCTTCGAGTCCATGATTCGTCCGAACTCTTCGTACGGCCGGACGATCTCTGGCACGTCAACGACGTGTCGAGCCGCTGCGCGGAAGTGGTCGAGCGTCTCCGGGTGTTGTTGGCCGACGACGAGGCGGCGTTACGCTCTGGACGCGCGCTTGCGGAAGCCCCCTTGGAGGACGTGCTTCGATTCGGTCTCGATTGAGAATCGGGAATTTCGGGGCAATCGGGGATTCTGTGGATTTGGCGTGGTTGCGACGTCTGGGGGTGATCCGTGAACGTGCGGTATCAGCATCCGCGGTGTTTCGGCGTTTGGGATGCGCGTAATCCGGGGTAGATGTATCGGCCGGAAGCGGACTATAATCGCCCCCGAATTCTAGCGCAAGTTTCCTAGTTTCCTCGAGCCGTTGATTCGATGTGGATCGGACAAGGAGGTCCGACGTCATCGCGAGGATCGCGTTTGCGCCTCGCTTCTGGCGCGGCCGGCATAGGGATCCTTCCGGCGCTTGCCTTGGTGGCGGTGCTCGGCGGGGTCTCCGTTGCCACGGCCGGCGATCCCTCTTTGCGCGTGCGTATTGCTTGGGGCGGAGGCGCAGAGCGCCATTGGCAGGGCAAGATCGCGTTGAGTCAAGGCACGCTCGGCACACCCGAGCCGCTGGGCCTGGAGGCGGACGAACCGGGCTCGATGTGGCGGGAAGCCGCGTCGCTGGAGGTCACGCTTCCTCGCGGCCGCCGGGCGGGCGGATCGGACTCGATCAAGTCCGCCGACGGCTACATTGCCATTCGGCCGCCGAGCGCACGCGTCTATGACGGGCTCGATCTGCTGGTGACTGCGCCGTTGCAGGCGTCGCTCTTGATCTGCCTGGGAGGACGGGAAGAGAAATCGGCGCCTCCGTGGATCGAAGTTCCGCTGAGCGAGCTGGTCCACGGCAACCTCAACCTGGACCTCGACGACCGCGGCAACCGACTCGTGGCCAGCCGCAGCCCGGGAGACGAATTTCGCGTGAAGCTTCCCGCGCGATCGCTGGTTTTCGCGCCGGGCGAGGTGCTGAAATGCGAAGTGCTGCCGCATTTGTTGCCGCTCGAGCCGGGCAGTCGCGTGCGCGTGACCGTTCAATTGCTCACCGCGCGGAGCAACCGCGAGCTTTGGTCGCAGGATTATACAATCGTCGCCGACCAGGCGGAGGCAATCCGCTTAGAGGTGCCGTTGGGGATGGAGGAGGGGGCTTACGACCTGGTGATTTCGGCCGCACACGCGGGGCGGTTTCGTCTGCCGCCGACGGTACGGCCGCAGTGGAGCTTGCGCTCGCCGGTGGTTGAACGGCGGATTCAACTCTTGGTGCTCAACCCCCGGGCGCCGCTGCCGGCGGCCGAAGGGCGGTTGGTGGCGGTCGAGGAGATCGATCCGGCCAATCCCAAGTGGTGGGCCAAGTATGCCAATCTGCCGCAGTTGGCTCAGTTTCCGCGATTACAGCGGCTCTGGAAAGGCCCGCTGGGCAACGGGAGCTCGCGAGCCGTGCAGCACGCGTTGGGTCGGCTGGTGGAATTGGCACCCAGTTCGAAGTCGGGCGAGGCGAGCTGGGAGGCGTATGCGCTTCCGATTCATCGGCCGGGCGAGCCGCACGTGCTCGAAGTGGAGTATCCCAGCGACGTGGCGCAGACGTTCGGCATCAGCATTTTGGAAATGAATGCCGCGGGAGCGGTGCTGCCCGTGTCGCTGGACTCGGGCGTGGACCATGCCCACGAGATGGGCGCGGTCAAAGCGCCGCCCCAGTGGCTTCGCCATCGGCTGATCTTCTGGCCGCGCACGAAGACTCCCGTGGTGCTGGTGACCAATCGGCAAACGAATGCGCCGGCGGTGTTCGGGACGATCCGCGTACTGGCGGGTTGGCGGCACCTGCCCCGCGCACTGGGGCCGGAGAGTCCGGTCGCGGGTCGACTGCTGGCGGCATACCTTGATCGGCCGCTGGTGGTCGACAACTTCTCGGGTACCGAAACACTCAGCGCTCTGAGCGATTTGAGCGTGGACGACTGGGTGACGTTTCACGAGGCCGGGACGCGCTTGGTGGAGTATTTGCACCATGTGGGGTATAACGCGCTCGTGCTCTCCGTTTTTGCCGGGGGGAGCACGCTCTATCCCAGCGCTACGTTGCAGCCCACTCCGCGCTACGATATGGGCAGATTCTTCGCCGCGGGCCAGGACCCCGAGCGCAAGGACGTGCTCGAGATGCTGTTGCGGCTGTTCGACCGCGAAGGGCTTCGGCTTATTCCGGCCTTGGACTTCAGCACCCCCTTGCCCGAACTGGAGGGAGTTGTCCGCCGCGGTGGACCGGCCGCCGACGGAGTCCGCTGGGTCGGGCCGGACGGACTCACGTGGGAGCAGACGCATGCGCCGCATCGCGGTCGCGCACCGTACTACAACGTGCTTCATCCTCGCGTGCAGGAGACGATGCTCTCCGCCATCCACGAAATCGTGGGGGCTTATGGCCAGCATCCTTCCTTTGCCGGGCTGTCGCTGCAACTGTCGGCCGACGGCTATGCCCAGTTGCCCGGCCCGGAGTGGGGCTTGGACGACGTCACCGTCAACCTGTTCGAGCGCGACCTCAAGGTGCGGCTGCCGGACGAGGGGCCGGACCGGTTTCCGCAGTGCGCAGTGGCTTTGACCTATGCGGCGGCCGACGGCCGGCGCGAGTGGCGGCGCGAATGGCTCGAATGGCGTGCGGCGCGCGTGGCCGAGTTCTACCGCCGCGTTCAAGCGGAACTTGCGGCAGTCCGGCCGGGGGCACGCCTCTACCTGGCCGGCGGCGAAATGCTTCATCCCGAGGAGCTGGCGCGTCAGGTTCGTCCTTCGCTGCCGCGAAGAACGAGCGTGATCGAGACGCTCTTGCAGGTGGGGATCGACGTGCGGCAGTTCGCCGACGGCGAGTCCGTCGTGCTCTTGCGGCCCGAACGCGTGGTTCCGGCCAACGCCCTGGCGGAGCAGGCGGTGGAGCTGGAGCTTGCGCAGTCGCCCGACTGGGACCGGACGTTTTCCGGTTTCGCGCTGCCGGGGAGCCTCTTCTTCCATGCGCCGCAGCGACTTCAGGTGCCGTCGTTCGACGACAAATGCCCCTTCAAACCCTGCGCCACCGACCTGGCTACTCAGCCCGTCCCCTCGGCCTGGCAGAATCGAAGGCGATTCGTGCACAGCCTGGCTACGCTCGACGTGCAAGTGCTGGTGGACGGCGGGTGGCTCATGTCGATGGGTCAGGAGGACGCATTGCGCGACCTGATCGCAGTCTATCGGCACCTGCCGGCGATGCGCATGGAGAAGGTCAGCGATCCGGCGAATCCCGCAGCGGGGCAGCCGGTGACGGTGCGCAGCGCCAGCCGCGACGGACGCACGTTTGCCTATGCGGCCAATGACGCGCCGTTTCCGACCGCCTTTCGCGTTCGCGTTCAAGCTCCGCCCGATTGCCGTTTGGAGCCGCTGCCCGGTTCTCCGCCCGGAACGTTGCGCCAGGACGGCCAAGGCGCGGTCTGGGAAGTGCGTTTGGGGCCGTACGACCTGGTGGCCGTGAGCTTCTCATCGCCGGGCGTCCGCCTGTCCCAGCCCGCCGCGACCTGGCCCGACGAGGTGGCCGCCGGCCTGAAGAAGACGATTGGTGACCTGGGCGCCCGGGCGGCCGCGCTGCGCACCCCACCCGTGCTCGATCTCTTGGAGAACTCGAGTTTCGACCAACCGGCCGGGTCCCAGGGGTCGATCCCGGGGTGGAGCGTGCGGGGGCCGGCGGTTGCGAGCACGCATCGGGACGCCGGCGCCGAGTCGATCGGTGGGCAGTTTTTGCATCTTCGGTGCCAAAGTGCGACCGGCGGCGTCGTGAGTGCGCCGTTCCTGGTGCCGGGCACGGGGCGGCTTTCCATCTCGGTGCGGCTGCGCGTGGACGACGCAGTGCGCCAGCCACCGCTGCGCGTGGGCTTGGAAGGCAAGCTCGGTGAATGGACGTTCGTTCGCTTCGCGCCCTTTGGCCAGGTTTCGGCTGAGGATCCCTCGGTGCCCGCCGTGACCACGCAATGGGATGCCTTCGTCGTCCACGTCGACGATCTGCCCCTGGACGCGCAGACCCCGTTGCGTGTGTGTTTTGAACTTACGGGGCCCGGCGAGGTGTGGATCGACGACGTCCAACTCAGGCACCTGGCCTTCTTCGCCAAAGAGTGCGCGGAGCTGTTGCGGCTGATTGCGATTCCCGACGCCAAGCTGCAAGACGGGCAGGTGGCCGACTGCATGCGCCTGTTGGAGGGTTATTGGCCGCGGTTCCTCGCCCATTACGTGCCGCCGGCCGAGACGCCGCTGGTTCGCGAGGAGCCGGCGCCCCCCGCCGCCGAACCACCCCGTTCTGCCGGCCTGATGGAGCGAATCAAGGGATTCGTGCCCAATCGGCTCCGCTTCTCAGTTTTGGCCATCGCGATCCAGGGGCGCGCCTCGGCTTGGCGAGCGTGCCAGACGCCCCGCGCCGGATGGCTCGTCGCGCCCGGAGGACTTACGGCCCGATTCGGGAAAGTGCCGGGTTCCCGTTCTCAGAAGGGCTGGCTGGTTTCCGGTCCCCACGGGGGTCTATAATCCGCGCTCGGATCGAAGCGGGATCTCGCGCCGGGTGAGCCAAAAGAGGATTGCGATTGCCATGATTAGGTCGCTTGGACGTGTGATCGGGTGGGCGTGGCTGGTGGGGCTTTTGGGTGCGGCGGCCTTGCCGTGTCCGGGTCAGGCGGCCGAGTTCGTGCTGGTCGAAGGGGGCAAGCCGCGCGCCGCTCTGGTGCTCTGCGAACAGGCCCTTCGTTACGCGCCGCCGCGCGCTCAGCGCGCGGTGCGGCAGCGCGCGATCGTGGAACCCTTTGCCCTGGAGCAAGAGGCGGCGCGCGAGATCCAATTGGCTTGCCAGCGCATGAGCGGCGTGACCTTGCCGATCATGGCGGCAGGCGAGGCGCGGGGCGAACTGCGGCCCATGTACGTGGGCACGGCTGCCGACGCCGCCTGTCTGGCGAACCTTCCCGCCGGCAGCGATCCCGGATCCTTGGCCTTGGTGGTGACCGAGCGCGAGGCGTCGGTCCGCGGGCTTTCACCCCAGGCGACCTTCTATGCGGCCTGCGAACTGCTGGAACAACTTGGAGTGCGCCGGTTCATGCCCGGTGAGTTGGGCACGGTATGGCCCAAGGCCGGCCGGCTGGCGCTTCAGACGCAGAATACCGTGCAAGTGCCTTCGTTTCCCTCCCGGTGGCTTCAGGGGGTGGGCGATGAGGCCTGGAACCGCCGGCTCCGCGCGGGCGGCCCGCGGTTCCCCTCGGCCCACGGAATTCACCTCGGGGAGAAGGCTGAGGTGCTCTTCGGCAAGCACCCGGAGTACTTCGCGCTCCGCGGCGGGCAGCGCTCGAAGAGCCAGCTCTGCATTTCGAATCCCGAAGTCTTGGCACGGGCCGTGGCGAGCACCGCGCAGTACTTCCGAGAGAATCCCGAGGCGGAGATGATCGGTATGGGGGCCAACGACGGCCGCGGCTTCTGCGAGTGTGACGGATGCAAGGCGCTCGACGGAGGCGACTACGACTCCTTCGCCCACACCGAGTCGATGACCGATCGGTACGTGCACTTTTTCAATCGGGTACTTGCCGGGATTCGCGCGGAGTTTCCCCAGAGGCGCATCGGTTTCTATGCGTATGCGGCGTATTGCCGGCCGCCGGTCAAGGTGAAGCCCGATCCCCGGATCGTACCCGCGGTGGCGATGATCACTCTCTGCCGCATGCACGGGATGAACAATCCGGTCTGTCCGGAAAAGGACTACGAGCGGTGGATCCTCGAGCAGTGGGGCAATCGCGTGCCCGAGGTCTATTACCGTGGCTACTGGTTCAATCTTGCCGACCCGGGGCTGCCCTTCTTCATGCTCCGGCGGATCCGCGAGGAAGTGCCGTTGGGCAAGCGGCTGCACGTGGCGGGCTGGCGCACGGAGTGCCTGGTGAACTGGGCGGGCAATACGCCCGCGTTCTACCTGGCCTACAAGTTGATGTGGAATCACACGGCCGATGCCGAGCAGTTGATCGACGACTTCTGCCGGAAGTTTTACGGGCGCGCGGCGCAGCCTATGCGGCAGTATCTTGACCTGATGGACCGCGCGGTCAACGACGCGGACTACCACACGGGCTCGATCTGGGACATGGCGCTGGTCTATCCCGCCGCCACGCGTGTGCAGGCACGGCGGCTCTTGGACGAGGCGCGCCGCGCGGTCGACGCCGAAAGCGACGAGGCCCGGCGCGTGGCCATGGTCGAAACCTCGCTGGCCTTTCTGGAAGGGTTTACCGAGGCGATGGAAGCGCGGATCGTGCACGACTACGGCCGGGCGGCGCGGGGACTCGATGCCATGGTCGCCGCGCGCCGGTGCTTCTGGGTGCAAAGCCCCCGCTTCTTTCCAAGAAGGCCGAAGAGTACATGGACCGCTACCTGACGAGCACCGTGCGGCAGGGGCACGCGCGAACCACCGGCGGCAACCGGTTGCTCGCCGGACTGGCAGACGAGTGGCAGTTCCAGATCGATCCGGAACGCGTGGGCGAGTCGCTCGGCTGGTACCGTTCCGACGTGACCGGGGGCAATTGGCAGCGCTTGCGGACTTCCAGCCGCAGTTGGTCCGACCAGGGACTGCGATACTACAAGGGGTTGGCGTGGTATCGGCAGGCGTTCGACCTGCCTGCCTCGGCAGAACCGAAACGCGTCTTCCTTTGGTTTGGCGCGATCGACGAGATGGCCAAGGTCTGGCTCAACGGCATTCCGCTGGGCATCAGCCCCAAGACGGCCTTCCGGCCCTTCGAGCTCGACGCCACCGCGGCGGTCCGCCCGGGGCATTCCAACACGCTGGTGGTGTGCGTGGCCAACGAATCCCTCCACGAACTGGGCACGGGAGGGATTCTGGGGCCGGTGATGCTCTATCTGCCGGCCGCGGGCAAGGACGCGCGGCTCGACAATGCCAAGCCGCTGGGCACCGTCTTCCCGGAGTATTGAAAGGGACGGACCGAGTCCTGGGGGTTTGTCGCGAGCACCGGTCGAGCAGCTCCTGCCCGAGCCGCCGTTGACTCACACGCGGCTGCCGAGGCAATCCGCGAAGATCGGCGTTTCCATTTTCTAGAAGCGGCGGTTGAACTGGAGGGCGAATTCGGCATCGAACTCGCGATCGGTGTCGGTGCGCAGCGGAGCGACGCCGGCCACGGTGAGGGTCGAGCACTGGCCGAGTTGGAAGTGCAAACCCGCCGTCAGGTTGAGGATATCGCGCCGGCCGAATCGGGTGCCCCCGAATTGGTCGCCGGGGTCGCCGATGAATCCCATGTCGCCGACCACGAAGTCCTCTTTCTGGACGGTGGTCGAGTAGTGCAATTCGACCACGGGGGCCACTCCGGTGATCAGCCGCGCACAGGGGTTCCGGTAGATCCAGTAACCCACGTTGAAGTCGACGAAGAGCAGGTTCTGCTCGTTGTAGTCTTCGAGGAAGCGGAGGGCACTCTGGCTGACGTCGAACATGTAGACGCTGTTGCCGTTGACGTCGAAGTCCATCTGGGTAAAGAACTGGAAGAAGAGGCGGTCGTTGGGCTGCACCAGCGCACCGAGGAACGGCTGGAGGTGGAAGGCCTCGTTCTGCACCAACACGAGGGTCTGGATGTCACGCGGGGAGTCGGGGGTACGGCCGTCGACGGACCAGTCGTCGCCCGTCGGGAAGACCATGCCCAGGCCGGCCGAGAGGAGAAAATGCTCGCGCCGCACGAGGAGGCGTTTGTAGGCCAGGGCCAGGTTACCGAACTCGGCTGCGGAGAGGTCGGCGTTGGCGCGGAACGCTTGCTCCGAACTGTAGCCCGACGTGAACGGCAGGCGGAACTCGATCGAGGACAATCCGCCGCGCATGGTTTTTTCGATGCCGAAGGTGTAACGCTGGACGTCGTGGGGAACGCCGTCCACGTCGACGACGGGATTGACGTACTGGCTGAAGTTGAAGAAGAAGCGGTCCTGGGGAATGGGACTGTTGCTCTCTACGATCTTGAAACGGCGATCGCCGCCGGCGATGCCGACCGAGGCGTTGTTCACGCCCTGCAAGGTGCTGAAGCCGGTGAAGTGCGCCCCGCCGCCGAACAGATCACCAATCATGTAGGGAGCGGTGGAGGCTGTGCCGGGTACTGCGCCGATGGCGCTGGCCAGGGCGCCGGGAGGAGCCGTCTGGGGCGCGGCGGCGCCCGGCTCCACGGCGGCCGGGGCAGGAGCCCCGGGCAGTGCTTCGCCCGGCTGGACCGCAGCTGGCTCGGTGGGCAGCGTGCCGGGGAAATATTGCGGCGGGCAAGGGGGGCATGCCTGGCGGCGGCCGAACAGTGGGAAGAAGCCAGCCGGTTGCACCTGGCTGTCGCGGAGCACATCCTGGCGCCGAACTTCGGTCGGCACGACCGAGGATGGCTCTTCGGCGCGAATCAGGCCGGCCAAGGCCATGAGGGCTACAAAAGGAACGCCTGCGATTGCCCGTCCCAATTTCCCGATCGGCTTCATGATCCTGCTCCCCATGGAAACGTCTCGCTGGATCTCCACGGGGAAAGGGGGACCGTACCCGCGCTTCCTGCCCGGGAGAATCGGCGTCCGCCGGTCTAACCGACCGCGGGAATCCACCGTCCTGGCGAGGCTCCTCGGATCGTATCGGCAGGGGGCCTGTAGCGACTTTAGCGGCAAGGTGGGGGGTAGCAACCGTCCGCTTCGGCGGCAACGCCATACGAGGGACGCGTGCAGGGAACGTAGCTCGCCACTGCCGGCGGCAACGCTCGGTTCTCAGGACGATTCCGGAACTGCCGCTACCGCCCTGTGCGGCCGGAAAATTGCAGTACCTCGAAAGGTTATGGGGTCGGCTCTTAGATCTCCCGAGGGTTGGCCGGGCGCCTTGGCCACGCACGATTCATTGGGGTTTGCGCGCTGGTCGTGGTCGCGCGTGGGATTCGACGCGCGGCGAGCCCACACCGCGGCTTCGGCATCGCGGCCGGCCTTGGCGAGGGCTTTCGACAGAGAAGCGGCCAAGGCGTCGGCTCCCGAAAGGCGTTCATTCAGTTCCAACGCGCGCGCCAGCTCGCGCTGGGCATCGCCCAACTCCGCGCCGCCCAGGGCGAGATAGCAGGCGGCGCGATCGGCGTGGGCTTGGGCGAGCTCGAAGACCGGCTCCGGGAGCTTGGCATACGTTTCAATGGCGAGGCCGTAGGCTTTGGCCGCCTCGCGGTAGTCTTGCTGCAAGCGCGCGCACTGACCGAGAAAGAAGTGGGCCTCGGCGTTTTCGGGATTCCTTTGCGCGGCGGCCGCCAGGCTCACTCGGGCTTCGGCGAGCTTGCCGAGTTTCTCCTGGGCGCGGCCGAGGTTCACCAGGTCGACGTCGCTGGGATCGATGTCGACGGCCTGGGCGAAGTCGTCGGCAGCGTCCTGCCAGTTCTGCTTGAGAAACCAGGCCGTGCCACGGCGGCTGAAAAGGCGGAAATCGTCGGGGTGGTGGAGCATGCCGCGCGTAAGGTCGTCGATTGCCGCGTCGAGTTGGCGCTGTTGAAGTCGGAGCGTTCCGCGCTCGAGGTACGCCTTGGCATACTCCGGCCGGCTGGCATATGCCTGGGCGTCGTCGAGATCCGTTTGCCGCGCCAGACGTTCGAAGTCCGCGATCGCTTCGTCATAGCGTTGCTGCTCGAGGTAGAGCATGCCGCGGCGGTAGTAGGCGCGGGCGTTTCGCGGATCCTTGCTCAGAAGCCGATCGAGTTCCTCGACCGTCTCGGGTTTGGCGGCGGGCGGCGCCTGCGTCTGGACCTTTTCGGGCCGTGGCATCTCGACGGTGCGCTGGGCCGCCGCAGGGAGAGCGGAGGGCGCGGGCGTCGCGGTTGCCACGGTTTCCTCCCTCGAGGGCGGAACCGGCTCGAGCGGCGCTTGCGCGGTTTCCGGTGCGGCCGAGTCGGGGGCTTGGGGGCGAGGGAAGACGTACCAGGTGCCCAAGGCCGCCAGCACCAGCGCGGCCACCGGCACCAGCGCGCGCGCGAGGACCGAGCGGGGCACCGGGCCTGTGCTGGCGATTACGGCCTCGCGCAGTGCCATGACCATTTCGCCGGCGGTGCGGAATCGCTTGGCGGGGTCGGGATTGGTTGCGCGGCGCACCACCGCGCGCTCCGTCGGGGCCAGGCGCGCCAGTTCGAGGGTTCCCTTCAGAGCCGAACTGGTCACGGCGGCAAAGGTCTCATTCTCGTAAGGCAACATGCCCGTGCGCAGCTCCACGTAACTCACGGCCAGCGAGTACTGGTCGGAGGTCGGGCTGGGTTTGCCTTCCTTGAGACACTCGGGAGCGGCATAGGCGATGGTGCCGGCGGTGAGCGTGGCGGCCTGGATCGCTCCCATCACGCGCGCCAGGCCGAAGTCGCAGACCTGGACGGCTCCGCCGACGATGAGGAGATTGTGCGGCTTGACGTCGCAGTGTTGGATGGAAACCGGGCCGGTGCCGAGATTGTGGACCGGCTGGTTGAGGAAGTCGATCGCCTCGGCGGCGTCTTCCATGTAGCCCAGCAGTTCGTCGCGGGGGATGCCTTCCATGCCTTGCTCGCGGCACTGCCGAAGGCGGTCGAAGAGGCTCTTGTCGGCGAGGCCCATGGCAATCACCAGTTCGGCCGGCTTGGGGAGCGGCGCGAGCGGCGGCGCCGCGGCCGAGCCCTTCGACGGGGCCTCGGAGGTTTCCAGCAAGGGCGCGGTGCTGAGGCTGTTGTCCAGCATCCGGCCGTCGTCGCCTTTCAGCCAGTAGGCGAGGATGGGCACGAGGTTGGGATGGCGGATGCGTTTGACGCGTTGCAGGGCGCGGAATTCCTTGCGTCCCTGCCGGCCAGCCAGGGGAATGATCTTCACCGCGACCTCGGTCCCGCCCGGGGCCGCAGCCTGCCAGACTTCGCCAAAGCCGCCTCGCCCGAGGAAACGAAGGAGGGTATAGCCGGGAACGATTTCGTCGCCGATGCGATAGATGGATGCCATGGGAACTGCCCTCTGCCCTTGGGGTTCCGCGCGCGACGCCTTTCCTTCCGCCGTTGGGTGCCCCAGTCGTTTTTCGACGGCGTGCGGCCGCGGACGCCTGCGCCGCCTGGAGTGGGTTTACGGTCTGGTTCGTTGGACGACGGCGGCGTCCGTATCGGGCGCCTGCCGGGAAGTCTGCCGGGTTTCTTGCCCGCGCGTGAGCGGGATCTGCGCGTACTCCAGCACTCCGTCCGGCGCGGCGGTGGGATGCTGCTGACCATCGCCTCCGGTCAGTTCGGCGGTCAGTCGCGGCACCGCCTGCTGCACGTAGCGGACGACGTCGTTGAGCGTGATTTCGGTCTGGCCGGCGGAAATCGCCTTTCCCTCCAGCGCGTCCAGCAGGCAAACGGTGAACACGCCGTGCTTGCGCGTGGGGGACTCGGCGGCGGGCTGGTCTCCCTGGGACGCGGTGACGGTGAAAATCACGTCGTCCTGGAGTTGGCGGACGGCGGCCTTGGTGTTCTCGGCGCGGGGCGGCTGGATCGCGCCGCTGTGGCAGGTATCGATCAGCGCCAGTTTGCGGCAGGGCACGTCGGCCAAAATGCGGAAGTCGTTCCAGGTAATGCAGCCCTCGTAAGACTTTCCCCGGTCCGACATCTTGAAGTTATGGCCCACGAAGTAGTACTGTTTCGTTCGCACGTCTTCAAGACCGTGGCCGGCGAGAAACAGGACGAGGAGGTCGTCGGGCCCGACGCGGCCGATGAGTTGCCGCGTCAGGTCCTCCAGCGCTTTCCGCCATTTCTCGGGGGTCACGTCGGCATTGATCAAGAGCGGAGCGGCAACGACGTCGTAGAGCGGCGAAGACCGCGTCTGGAGCACGTCGCGCACCGCGCGGGCGTCGTCGGCGGAGAAATCCAACTGGGGCACGCGAGGGTCGGCATACTGGTCGATCCCCACGCCCAGCACATACATCTTCGGCCGCGCCGGGCGCACCGGATTGATGCGGCGTACGCGGATGTCGCCGAGCGCCGTGACCTGAGCGCTGGTGCCGACGACCACCTGGATGAGATTGACTTCCTCCGTGGGCAGGGTAACGCGCCATTCGTAAGTCTGCTCGACGAACCCTTCGCGCTTCACCTCGGCGATCAATTTGCGCTCGGTGCCGACCACGCCGTTGGCGTAGATCCGAGCGTCGGCCACCTTGCTGGCCAACGGAACTTGGACCTTGCCGCGAACCTGGGCCACATTGCCCTGCACTTCGGCATCGAAGCCGGGCTGGACGATCTCGATCACGGGAGCCGCGGCAATCTGGTCGGGAACCGCGCGGTGCAGTTCTCCCTGCGGCTGGAGGTTGGCGTGCTCGAAGGCGTCGTGGAGGCTGCCGGTGGGGAGCAACTGCTCCAGCACGCTGGGTTGCTCGAGCCGCTGGTGAAACTGATCCGCACGGTAGAAGGCCGCGAGTGACCGCATCCCGCGGTTGACCTGCCAGCCAAAAAGCGTGTGGCCGTTGACCGAGGCTTCATAGTAGCCCTCCGGCGTCCAATAGGCCCACTCGCGATCGGCGCTGACGAAGAGGGTGGAGAGGGGCTGCCAGGCGGGGCGAAGCACGAAAACCGGTCGCGGGGCATCCCCGCGCGCCGTGCGGAACTCGACCAGCGCGCCCCAGGGCATCTGCCGCA
Source organism: Pirellulales bacterium (assembly GCA_963736495.1). Lineage (GTDB taxonomy): Bacteria > Planctomycetota > Planctomycetia > Pirellulales > Thermoguttaceae > CAVTPL01. Next base: position 26,066 of record CAVTPL010000009.1, read on the forward strand.
GACGCTCGAGGATCTCCTCCGGCGCGCGCGCGAAACTCCTTCTGCCCCTCCGCCTCGGCAAACCAGCGGATCTCGGTGATCACGTCTCCCTCGCGCACGCCCTTGTGATAGAGGGGGCCGGCGGGTTGGATGCGCGAGACCACGAGTCGGTCCTCGCGGAGGAAATCCTTGCGCGCCAGGTCGCGCGTGGCGGGCGGAGCGGTCCCGGCCTTCACCAAGGTGAGGTCCGCGCCCCAGCGGCCATAGAGCGTGGGGCCTTGCTCGCAGTCGGCAAGGCTCCAGATGCCCACCGTGCCGTCGGCCGATCCCGAGGCCAGGTAGCGCAGATCGCGCGAGACCGCCAACGAGAGGACGGCGTCGCTGTGACCGCGAAAATGGCGCAACAGCGCCCTGTCGGCCAGGCGAACCACGTAAATGCTGTTCTGCAGGTCGGTACCCACGGCAAGGGCGAACGGGTTGCCCTGGCGGTCGGGAATCCAACAGTAGCAGCGGGGCGCGCCTTCGACGAGCTCGGACGCCAGCACGACCTTGCCTCGCGGTTGACCGTTCTCGGAAAGCTCCAGCGCGCCTTGCTGCCATGAGGCCCGCCAGTCGCCGCGCCAGCCGTCGGCGTCGAGCCAGTCGGCCGGCTTCAGCGGTACGGGGCTCAGCTCCAATCGCTGGGCGTCGAAGGAAGCTTCCAGGTCGCCGTACTCGTTGAAGCCCCGCTCATTGAGCCGGCTGCCGAAGGCGATGCGGTAGAACGGCGGCTTTTTGGCGAACGCCACTTTGAGTACGCGTCGTCCTTTGCCTCCCAGCGAGATTTGCCGTCCGCCGTCGCGAAGCGGCTCGACGAAAACCTCGAAGTCCTTGCCGCCGGTGTAAGCCACCTGCTTGCCGTCGGGACTCACCGCGCAGGCCAGCACGTGGTCGGCGACGATCTGGCGGCGAAGGAAGGTCGGGGGTTCCACGTTCCAAACCTGCATTTGCCCGGTGCCGCTGCCGGCACTGTGCATGGTACCCACGCACAGCGTGCGCCCGTCGGGGCTGAACGCCAGCGCGGATACGGTCGCTTTGGGATCGAGCGGCTGGGCCGCGCCGTCGGCGAGATTCCAGAGGTGGAGCTTGCCTGCCAGGTCCGAAGAAGCCAGTCGTGCGCCGTCGGGTGTCACTGCCAGGGCAGAAACCATGCGATGGTGCGCGGTTTCATAGGTCTGTGTGTCGGCCGGGTTGGCCAGGCTCACGCGGCGGAGCTTCCAGATCAGCCGCCCGTCGGCTTCTTCACCCGTGCACACCGGAAGGACCACATAACGGTTGCCGGCGATGACCAGCGGCCGGACCTTGACTTCCGCGCGGATGCGGCGGGCCCGTGGGACGCCGTACGTCTTTTCGTCGACCTCGTAGAGGGTGACGGGCTTCCAATCGCCCCGCTTCCAAACGATTGAGTGGCCGTCGGTGTCGGTCGAGGCCAGCCAGTTGCCGTCGGTGGAAAAGGCCAACGCGCCGATCGCTTGCCGGTGTCCCTCGAGGACTCGCTGAAGGGTTCCTTGCACCGGATCGACCAGCAGGATCTCGCCCAGTTCGCCCATCGCCGAATGGCCGCCGAACGCAAGCAGGCCGTCGCTGGGGGCGATCGCCGCGGCATTGATGTTGCCCAGCGGGCCGCGCGCCACCTGCCAGCGGAGCGTGCGCTCTTCGAGAAACGCCCCCTGAAGATCGCGGACCACGGCGCGAAGGTTCCAGACCTGGATCACCTTGTCCCACCCGGCGGTGCATAGACGATTTGAGTCGGGCGTGAAGGCCACTGCACGCACGCTGCCGGTATGGCCGTGAACGTTGATGCGAAGGTGCGGATCGCCGGCGGGGGTGTAGACCAGGTCGCGCTGCCGGATCTCTTCTCCGGCTCGCGCAACGGCACCGCAGGCCAACGCCCCAACGACGACGGCGGCAATCGTGAATCGCATCGTGATACCTCGGTTCTCGGTCGTCTTAGAGCCGGTCCCAGAACCTTTGGGCGCTACCGGATTCCCCGGCCGCGAGGGAGTTTTGGGCGGTTCTGGGATTGGTTGTTCATCGCAAATCACCCCGCGTACCCGACAGACGGCCTTTCCACTGGTTTGCGGGACCGAGGCTCCGAAGGGCTCCGTCAGGGTTTGTTGGTAATGATCGTCGTTCGTACCGTGCCCGGGGCGACGGTGACCTGGGTCGAGCCTTTCAGCCCCAGGGTGCTCTGGGCGTTGCCGGAGACCTCGATGGTGTACTTTCCCAGCGGGACGGCGGTGAAGACGAAATGGCCGTTGTCGTCGACCACGTTGGCATCGCGACCCAATTCCACGAGGCGGACTTGAATGCGGTACCAATCGACGACCGTGCCGCTGCTCTTGAAGTATACCTGTCCGTCGATGGATCCCGTCTCCGCCTTGGGTTTTGCCATCTCGGCCTTCTCGGCCACGGTGACGTAGACTCCCTCGTCGCGCGAACGGAGGTTGACTCGATCGGTCGCGCGGACGCGGAGCACGTGCTTCTGGCCGGCCGCCAGGTCGTTGGTCGGGACGTTGAACGTGAACAGGCCGTCGGCGCGGGGAGCGACCGGTTCGGGGGCTTTTTCCTTATCGTCGAGCCAGCCGGAGTTGTCGCGATCGAAGCCGTATTCGAGCTTGACGGCGCCACTGAGAATCCGCGACCTCGACGCGCACGGGGAATTCTTGGCCCTTTTCGACCTTGTCGGGCGCGACAATGCGTGTGATCCGCGGCGGGTCGCCGTCGAGCACGATTTCCACGCGGTCCTCGCGGCGGTCGCCCCGCTGGACGGCGACTTTAGGGAGCACGAGCTGGGCGACGACCGCGGCGCAAGTTGGTGAGGTAGAGGGTATCCAGCGCGACGCGGAAATCGTGGACGGCCGTGTGGACCTGCATCAACCCCAGCGGCCCCAATCGTTCCAGTCGGCAGGTGACCTGACGCGGCGAGTGGAAGCGTTGGCGCGTGTCGTCGGCAACGCGCTGGTCTTGTTTGGCGTCCAACCAGAGATCGATGGCATTGTTCGGGTCGGGGAAGGCGTCGCGGGGAACGTCGACCTGGAACTGGACGGGCAGCCGGCCTTCGTTGGCAAGCGGACTCTTGAAGCATGCGCCGCGTGTCGGGGCGACGATGCGGATTCTGTCTTAAGTCTCCTTGGCGCTGAGCCTCGGCGGTGCGATTGGTTTCCAGGTCGTACGCTAGCGCGCGGGGCCACTGATCGACGTCGAGCAGCACGCGCAGCGTGCGATCGCGCGGCACCGGAGCGAAGAGGTGGGTTTCTTCGCCGGGGGCGGCTAGTTTCGCCAGCGTACGCTCCGGGGCCAACGACGCCTCAGGGGCGGCCAGATCGAGGATCGACCAGGTTACCTGCACCGGAGTCTCGGGGGCCACCAGCGGCGCTCGCGTGCGCTGGTCGACGAGGCGAAGGCGGACGTCGATTCTCCCCTCGGTGTGATCGTAACCCACGCGCGCTTCCAGGTATTCGTCGGGCTGGATGGGCACGAACTCGATCCACCGCGTCCAGGAGTTCTTGCCGGCCGAGTCTTCGATCAGGCAGGCGATCCCGCCCGAGACGTCCGGGGTGGCGGCGGCTTTCTCCTCCACCGGCTTGGTTTTCTCGTCCTTCGCCGCCGGCTTCTCGGCCGATGCCTTGGGCTCAGGCTTGTCGGGCTTGGGCTCGGGAAAGGGAATCGGCACGGCGGAATCGTTGGCGGGCAGTTTGAGCTCGATCGCCTCGCTGAGGGGGACGAAGCCGCGGCGCAGCCGGCGGAATTCGTCGAGCGGACCCTTTCGCGCTTCCGATGTCCGCTCGGACCGGCTGGGAACGGCCCAGAGTTGCACTCGGACCGCGCGGGGGCGGCCGGAAAGGTTCTTCAGCGCCAGGGCGAAGTCGGTGACGCGATTGGGGAACGCGCGGCACTCGCTCACGTCGGCGGCATCGAGCGCCGGGCGCTGAAGCACAGGCGAAGCCCCCTCGACGACGCGCGTAAGCACGAGCTCGACCTGGTCCTTGGGCTCGAGCTGGAAGGCGACTCGCCGCCGCGCGATCTTCTCGCCCAGCTTCCATTCGAGCGTCAACTCCGTTGGCTGCCAGCGGTCGATCTGGACCGCGCGGGCTTCGAGGCGAAGGCGGTTCTTGCCCGGAAGGGCCGCGGCGACTTCCTGCCAACGGTCGGGTTGCGCGGCCAGGCGCACTCGGATGATTGCAGCTCCAAAACGCCGGAATCGTACGTCATTCGCACGCTGAGGGCCGCCCGTTCACCGTACTTCAACTCATAGGGGATCTCGAAGGGAACCCAGGCGCGATCGCGCTTCAGTCGCACCTCCTCCGCCCCGGGCAGAAGAACCAATTGAGGTTCCACCAGGCCGCGAAAGGCGATCGGCGGGATCGTCACGGCGCCGAGACCGGGCGGCAGTTTACCGCGGACGTCGCGCGCATCGACGAGGTAGATCAGCCGGCGCGGCACGTCGCGCGCGGGCCGGATCGGCGGCGTCGAGCGACTCGCGGAGCGGGTTGGGAAGGCCTTCATAGAATGCGTTGAGGCGCGCGCCGAGGGTCCGCAAGGCCGTCCAGCGCCGCTCGTCGTCCTGCGAAGATGCGGCAGCCTCGTCGAACTCCAAGGCGACGGACGCGTCGGCCAGGCGCGCCAGGCGGACCTCCAGTTCGGCCTGGCGGACCACGGCGTTCCAACGCTTCCGGTCCCAGGCTTCAAACCGAGAGCGGCCGACGGCTGCCCCCTTCGCGTCCTTCACGCGCATCGGATCCAGGAGCCGATCGAGCAGTTTCAGGCGGATCTCGGCGCGGAGCAAGGGCATGGCCAACAGGCATTCGGTTTGGGTGGTCCAGTCGGGCTCGTCGTTGCCGCGCAGCAGCCGCTCGGCCTCGGCCTCCAGGGTGTCGATTTCGATCTTCTTCCGCAGCGCCGTAAGCGACTCGACGCGCTCGGCCAGTTCGAGCAAGCCTTTCTCGACCGCGGCCGAAGGCTTCTCCGCGGGCATTCCCTCTTCGAACCGCTCGAGCCGCTGGATCAGGTCGGCCAACTGGTCCAGCAGTTTTCCGATCTCGTCGCGCGCGGCGCGTCGGTGGCGGTTGCCGCGCCCAGGCGGCGCACCAGCGAACAGTAATATGGCGCGGCGAAGCAGAGATCGTCCTTGAGTTTCACCGCTTCTTCGATGCCTCGGAGCTCCTCGGGCGCCTGGCGGAAGCGGGCCTGGGCGGACGCGGCGGCCTCGGCCTCGACGGCCAGTCGCTTCTCCACCGACTCCTTGAGCGAGGCCAAGGGATGTTCACCGCTCCACGTCGACCCATAGCGGTAGTGCAGTTCATGGTTCAGGAGCAACCCCAGGTATTCGCGCCACAGGTGCGGGGCGTAGTCGACCGGTGACCAGGCGTCGACGGCTGCGCGCGTCTGCACCTGGTCGCGCCAGCGCCAGTTGAATTCGAGTAGCTCGCGCCGTGCGCGTCGCGGCGAGGCGGTGGAATCGGTTCGGGGGGCCGAGGGAGTTTGGGAGGCGCGACTGCCGGCCTCGGTTCGGGGGGCCGAGGGAGTTTGGGAGGCGCGACTGCCGGCCTCGGTTCGCGGGGCATCAAGAGTCTCCGCGTTGCCCGGCCGCGTGGAGCCCGGGGCATTGGCGGACGCATCCTGGGCGGGTTCCCGCTTCGCAGCCGGAGTCGGTGCGGTTTTCGGAGGCATTGCGGCAGTCGGCGGGACCTTATCTGGCGAGACCTTGGCGTCGCTCGGCGGCGCAGCGTCGGCAGCAGTAGCGGGCACTTGGGCCGGGGCGGCTTGCGTTGGGGGCACTTCGCGTAAGAGCGTCTGGGCGCTGGCAAGCGTTACACGCGGCTCGGCGGCAGGCCGTGGCGCCGGTTCGGCTGCCGTGGCGTTGCCTTGGACGGCGCGGGGCGGGGTCTCGGTCTTGGACTCAGTCTTGGACTCTGCCTTGGCCTCGGATCGGGCGACGCTTCGCGGCAGGCGATAGAGGACCAGGTTTGCGGGAGGCTCGCTCACGCCGACCTCTCCGTGCAAGAGGACGGGCGTTTGTGGCGAGAGCCTTCCCTCCTGGCGCGACAGCGCGCCGATTCCGTCGCGGACGAATCGCACGAACTCGTCCAGGTCGACCTCGGAATCGGTCTGACCGTCGCGAGCCCCATCAGCAGCTCCCCGCAGCGCTTCCCCGAGGACGCGAGCAAGAGTCGAACGGGCGATCAGCACGCGGGACGACGCGGCCGACTGCTCGGAGGCAGCCTGCGGAGTTCCTCGCGCCTCGCCCAGATCGGCATAGGACAGGTGGGAAACCTGGAGCGGTTGACAGGCGAGAAGAACCCAGAGCGATGGGTCGGGCGTTGCGCGGACCTCGCGCTCGGCGATGCCGGGAAACTCGTTGACGACCATCCCCAGGCGGGCGTCGGAATCGATCGCCGAGCAGTCGAGGACGACGAGTTTCAGTTGTGCCGGGCACTGGCGGACCTGATCCAAAAAAGCCCGCAGGTCGCAGACGCCGGGGGCCGAGGCGGTTCGCCCGGCGCGAAGGAAATCGCTGCACAGCAACAAAGCGCGGCCGTTTTGAGAGACGCCATGGGCGGCGACGTAGAGGATGGTCCGCTGGCTGCCGCTCCCGGAGAAAGTCGGCCACTGATCGGCGAGCCGGGCAAGGTTTTCGGAGTCCTGAAGGCTGGTCAGGGCGCGGGAATCGGTCAGCGGCGCGGCCGAGAACTCGCGTGCGTCTACCTCGGAGAAGGGAACCGGGGGGATCGAAATGTCATAGCCGGATACAGGCAGAAACGCGAGATGCGTGGGGGGAGATCGCGACGGGAGGAGAAGATAGACGAGAAATCCGATCAAGAAAATGCTTGTAAGGGTATAGAGGACCCTTCTGGGCCACTTGCCCTTTCGCGGTAAGTCACTAGGATGAACCCGACTTCGCCAATCCGGACGCGCCGTGGCGGGTTTCCGGGGTGTGGACATCGCGACGCCCTTCGGATCGGAAGGGAGGGCCAGTAACCCAAGCTGGCTATCATTGTAACGAGCGCAAGGTACAAGGATAGAAGTTCCCCGGGAGGGGGTTTGCGAGCGACCGCCAAAGCCGCGAGGCAGTGTGGGCTTGGGTGACGGGGGGCAAGCCGTGCCGGCTGTTGTGGCGGCGAAGTGACGGCGAAGCTGGGGTCGAGGCTTGCTGCCAGGGCGGGCCGCGGTATTTCCGCAATTCGCGGACAGTTACGCCGGGCGACGAAAGGCGAGGGAAGAGGGGGGAATGTTGCTGGGTGGCAAGCCGCGCTCTTGCCTGCGCGCGGTTTTCCGACGAATCTTGAGGGAGGCGGAGGGGACGCGAGCTGGCCGGATCGTCAAACTGTTCAGGCGGGGCGGTAGCGAGGCGTGTCGAGATGCTTTTACAGCCGATTCCAGACCGTTTGGAGGCGTTGCGGTTTTCCAGCCGCACAGCGCCCCAGCGGCGGTTCCGGGATAGGATTTTACAGCCGATCCCAGACCCATTGGAAGTGCTGCGATTTTCCAGCCGCACAAGACCGCAGCGGCGGTTCCGGGATAGGCGCTTAGTCGCTCGACGAGAGAAACCCCAGGCGCGCTGAAGGCGACGCGAATGCACAATCTTCCTGTCCATTGGCATGAAGGGCTCTTTCTCCAGCCCCATCATCTTCAGGCGGCGGATCGGCACTGGGCCGAGGCGCTGCATCGTGCGGAGCAGTGGGATCACGCCTATTGCTACGGCCTGCGGCGGCTCGATTTGAGCCTCGACGCGATCGGCAACTACCAGTTCGAGATCAACGCCGTGGAAGCGCGGATGAAGGACGGCACGCTGGTGGCGTTGGAGCCGGGGCAGACGCCGGACCGCGTGGATCTCAAAGAAGCGTTCGCCGGCGAGTCGACGGTCCGCGTCTATCTGGCCGTTCCGAAGCTCCGCATGGGGCGCGCCAACGTGGCGGTCGACGGCAGCGCGGGGACGTGCCGCTTCACCGAGAGCAAGCAATCGGTGCAGGACGAGAGTTTCGGCGGCAACGAACAGGACATCGCGCCTGCGCGAGTTGAACGTGCGCGTCGCCTGTCCACCCAGGACAACGAGGGCTATGAGCTGTTGCCGATCGCCCAGGTCGAGCGGGCCGGGGAGAAAGAGGCCACACCACGGCTGGACGCCGGGTACATTCCGCCGCTTCTGGCCGTCGACGCCTGGCCGCCGCTGGACCGCGGAATCGTCCGCGCGATCTACGACATCATCGGGAAGAAGATCGAGGTGCTCAGCCAGCAGGTGGTCAACCGGGGAATCAGCCTGGTGAGCCAGGAGCCCGGCGACATGGACCGCCTGTGGATGCTTTCGATCCTCAACGCGGCCTATGCGACGCTGCACGTGCTCGGCTTTGCGCTGGGCGTCCATCCGTTCACGGCCTACACGGAGCTCGTGAGGTTGGTGGGGCAGTTGTCGATCTTCCGCGCGATCGCCGCGCGGCGGAAATCCCCCATTACGACCACGACGATCTGGCGCGGATCTTCGCCTGGGTGAAGCAGCAGATCGAGATCCTGCTGGAGAGCATCCGCGACTACGAATACGAGCAGCGGTTCTTCGTGGGCGAAGGGCAGGGGATGAGTGTCAGCCTGGAATCGCGGTGGTTGGGGCAGGACTGGGAGTGGTTTGTAGGCGTCCTGCGCGGCGCTGAGCCAGGAGGAACTGTTCAAGCTGCTTTCGCCCGGTGCTCTGAACTGGAAGCTGGGCAGTTCGCGGCAGGTCGAAGCGCTCTTCAAGTACGGCCAGATCGGCCTGCAATTGACGCCGCTGGGGCAAGCGCCGCGCGCCCTGCCGCCCGGCAAAGACTGGGTATACTACGAGGTCAGCCGCGGCAATGCGCCCTGGAAGGACGTGCTGGAGACCCAGACCTTGGCCATGCGCCTTCAGGAGAAGTTGATCGCGAACCTGGATGCCCTCCAGGGAGATCGGAAGCTGATCGTCGGTTACGGCGGGAAGCAGGTCCCGCTCCAATTCGCCCTGTTTGCCGTTCCGCTCCGCCCATGAGCCCAGAATTCGCCAAAGCGGTCGATCCCGTTTTCCTCTACGTGTTCGGTCTCCTGGACCGGATCGAGCAAGGGACCCCGGTGCCGCAGGAAGAAGAGCGGGTGCGGATCCGCGGGTTGGTGGACCAGGTCGACGCCGTGCTCGGCCAGACTCCGGATGCGCAGTTGGCCAAGTACGCGCTGGTGTCGTGGATCGACGAGGTGTTGATCGAGGCGCCTTGGGAAGGGAGCGAGTGGTGGAAGAACAACTCGCTGGAATGGGAGTGCTTCAGCTCGCAGGACCGCAGCGAGCAGTTCTACGTCAAGGCGAAGGAGGCGTCGACGTTGCGGCGCAAGGACGCGTTGGAAGTGTTCTACGTCTGCGTGGTGCTGGGCTTCCGGGGACTGTACCGCGACCCGAACCGGGCCGCCGTGTTTACCGAAGCCCTGCAGCTGCCGCTGGACCTGGAGACCTGGGCGCGGCAAACGTCGATGGCCCTTCAGTTGCGTCAGGGGCGTCCGCCGATCAGCGAGGCGACAGTGGCGGTGGCGGGCGCGCCGCCGCTGGGCGGACCGTTCGCGCTGGTCTGGGCGTCGCTGGCCGGGTTGGTGTTGACCATGGTGACCGGCATGGTGGTCGTGCTGTTCCTGCTCTGACGGAGAGATCGAGGCCGTGAGAAGCTTCCTCGAGCGATTGATCAACTTTCCCCTCGAGTTGATCCGAGCCCTGTTCTCGTCGCCGGGACGGCTGCTGTCGTCGGGACAGCGGCTGCTGGGGCTGTCGCTGCCGGCGCGCGTGGCGATCCTGGTGGCGCTGTTCCTCGTGGTCTGCGTGGCCATTTCCTACGTGGCCTATCGCGTCAATCCCGATTCCACTTTTTCTCACGCGCTGGTGGGCAAGCCCTTGCACGTGGGCGCGATCGTGGCGCTGGTGGTGATCATTCCGATCATCGTCTACTACACGCTGTGGGCATGGCTGGAAGGAGAGGCGGCTCCGTTCGAGGATATTCGCAGGGCCTGGGAGGCGGGACAGGCGGAATTGGATCGCCAGGGGTTGGACCTCTCTCAGGTTCCCATTTTCCTCGTGTTGGGTTCCTCAGGCGAGGCCCAGGAGAAGGCCCTTTTCCAGGCCGCTCGACAGAGCCTCAACGTGCGCGAGTTTCCGTCGGGACCCAGCGCGTTGCACTGGTACGCCGGGCCCGACAGCATCTATGTGGTTGCGACTCATGTCGGAGGTCTGAGCCGGCTGGCCCAGCGCGGCCGCGAGGCGGCCGAGGAAGAGAAATCGCGCGTCACCCCGTTGGCCGCGCCCCCTGGGGCCTCGATCCGAGGAACGATCGTGGCAGGCGACTCGGGGTCCGGTTCGGGTCTGGCGACACAATCGGGACCGCTTGCCGACTTCATCCCGCCCGTTCCGCCCACCATGGACATCCGCGGCACCATGATGGCGTCGGACCGATCGATGTTCGTCCCCGAGGGACATCGCGTGCAAGACCACGCGCCGGCGTCGATCCGCGCCGTGACGTTGTCGACCGACGAAGCGGCGGAGCAGGATCGGCGGTTGGAGTATTTGTGCTCGCTGGTCCGCCGCGCACGGCGCCCGGTCTGCCCGCTCAACGGTGTGCTGGTGCTTCTCCCCTTTGGCGTCATTCATCGCGGTCCGCGCGAAGGCATCGAGGTCCAACGGACGGCGAAGCGGGACCTGGCCACGGTGGTGCGCGCGGGCAAGGTCCGATGCCCGGTGACGGCCGTGGTCGTCGGCATGGAGCAGGAGGCTGGGTTCCGCGAACTGGTGCGGCGCGTGGGCCGCGACCGCGCAAGTGCGCAGCGGTTTGGCAAGGGGTTCTCGCTCACCAATCCGCCCTTGCCGGAGCGGCTCGAAGCTTTGTGTGCCCATGCCTGCGGGGCGTTCGAGGACTGGGTCTATGCCCTGTTCCGCGAGAAAGACGCGCTGAATCGTCCCGGGAACACCAAGCTGTATTCCCTTCTGTGCAATATTCGCCGCAACGTGCAGACTCGGCTGGGCAATATCCTCGTCGACGCTTATGGCGTGGACGTGGAACGCGATCCCGACGCCGAATACCTGTTGTTTGGCGGCTGCTACTTCGCGGCCACCGGCGAAACCGAGGATCGGCAGGCCTTTGTCAAAGGCGTGTTCGACAAGCTGCCGGAAGAACAGGCCGAGCTGCAATGGACCGACGCGGCCTATGCCGAGGACCGCAAGTACCAGCGCCTGGCCCACCTGGTCATGGGGTACGATCTGTTGGCGCTGGCGGGCCTGGTGGGCTTGGTTTTCTATTTGACGTTGTGGCGCCACTGAACCGGGCGCGATGCAGGCGTGCAGCGTTGCCTCGGTGCTCCCACGCGACACGGCAAAGTGTCTGGCAGGCTAGGGAGATGGAGTTGCGTTGATTGCCTGAGAGAAGAGTAAGAACCGTGCATGGCCCGTTCAGGATTGACCCGTAGGTAGGACCCCTAAGGCGCGGAGAATTCCGTGCCTGGGAGTGCAGCGGGATCATGAGCGGAATCCCCCCGATAGATACTGATCGGGTCGGTGGGGTCGGGTTGAAAGGAGGTGTTTTCCAAGCGGCCGAGGCAAACAGCTAGAGCATCGATCACTAAACAGGTATATTGACCCGCGGTTGCCATCACCTAAGATGGTGGTTGGATCTGAAACTGGGAGAATGGCCCTGCTCGATCGAGCAAGCACAACTCTCTGGGGGAATCCATGACTGCTTCGCAGCAGGCTCCAGAGCAGCTTGTCGAGGAATGTCAGGGATTGGTTCGTTCCCTGGCGGGTGGAATCCACCGGCGAGTGCCGCCCGCGGTGGAGTTGGATGACCTGATTGCCTACGGTCAGGTGGGGCTTCTGGAGGCGGCGCGGGATTTTGATGCCAGTCGCGGAGGCCGTTTCTCCACGTACGCGTACTATCGCATTCGGGGCGCGATTTACGACGGATTGGCCAAGATGAGTTGGTTTGGCCGCGGCGCGAAGCGAGAGCAGTCGCCCCCGGTTGCCGAGGAAAACGAAGCGCTTCGCGACGGGCAGGGCTGCGAAGCGGACCTGCGCTGGTTCGGCGAGGTCACGCGCGCGCTGGCGATGGTCTACCTTGCGGGCAAAGGAGGCGCGGACGACGGGGAGTCGTCGATGGGCCTGGCCGACCCGTCGATGCCCACGGCCTCCAGCGTGGTGATGCACATGGAGTTTACCCAGAAGCTGCACGAATTGATCGACGCGCTCCCGCCCGAGGCGGCAACGTTGATCCGAGGGACGTACTTCGAGGGGTTAACGCTTCAGGAGGTGGGTACTCGGCTTGGGGTAAGCAAATCGTGGGCAAGCCGGTTGCATGCGAAGACCCTGGAGCGTCTGGCCCATTCGCTGAGACTTCAAGGGGTTACTGTTTGAGGGAGGAAACGCGGCCGATGGCATCGCCCGAAGTGCTCGATTTCTCGCAGTTGCTCTCCGCGGTTCCCGGCGAGAACCCGGCCGGGGAAGACGTGCGGCTGGACTTCTCGCCCGCTTCGCCCTACCGCGAGTTGCGCACCGCGCGTGATAAGGCGCGGGAAGCCGAGCGCTACCTGTTGTACAAGGGTGGCGAAGACGACCACGGGCAGGCGGTGTCGCTCCCCGATTGGCGACCCGTGCTTCAATTGGCGCCGAAGATCCTCATCGAGCAGTCGAAGGACCTCGAGGTCGCGGCGATCCTGACCGAGGGGCTGGTGCGCAGGCATGGCTTTGCCGGGCTGCGGGATGGTTTTCGACTGATGCGCGAGCTGGTCGAGCAGTACTGGGACGTGCTCTACCCCATGCCGGACGAGGACGGGCTGAAAACGCGAGTGATACCGCTGGTCCGGCTGAACGGCGAGGAAGGCGAGGGTCTGCTGGTCGAGCCGATTCTTCGGGTGCCGATCACCGAAGGGAGCGCGGCTCGATCCTACAGCGCGCTGGATTACCGGCAGGCGGCCGACCTGGACGCGGTTCAGGATCCGGAGCGGCGCGCGGCGTCTGGCGATGCCGGGGGTGGTAACGCTGGTGGCCTTCCAGAAGTCGGTTGCGCAGACGTCGGCGGCGTTCTTCGCGAACCTGCGCGAGGATCTCGAGCAGTGTCTGGAAGAGTACCGCCGGCTGGGCGCTTTGCTGGAGGAGTACTGCGGAATGGACGAAAGCGGATACCCGATCGCGCCGCCGACGTCGAACCTTCGCGGGGCGTTGGAGTCGGTGCGCGACGACGTGCGGAGGATTGGCGGGGAAACGGCGGCCGGTTCGGCGTTGGAGGCGGCCGGTTCGGCCGATTCGGTTTCGGGCACGGGGGGCGGCGGCGTAACTGCGGGGCCGATCGGCACGCGCGAGGATGCCTTTCGCACCCTGCTGCGCGTGGCGGAGTTTTTCAAGCGCACCGAGCCGCACTCGCCCATCTCCTATGCCTTGGAACAGGCGGTGCGATGGGGTCGCATGGGGCTCCCTGAACTGCTCCACGAGTTGATTCCTGAGGAAGCGGTGCGGACGCAGTTGTTCAAGCTCGTGGGGATTGCGCAGCATAAGGGGCCGGAGGGTTCTGGTTAGCATTGGGGCTTCGGACGCGGTGGAAACAAAAACGGCGCAGGCCGTCAGCCAGGGTTTGGAGGTAACAGGCAATGCCAGAAAGCATGCAGCACAAGCTGGACCGGGTGCGCAAGCCCCGGGTGCACATCACGTACGATGTGGAGACCGAGGGGGCGATCGAGGTCCGGGAGTTGCCCTTTGTCGTGGGGGTGCTGGGAGACTTCTCCGGCAATCCCACGCGAGCCGCTCAAGCCGCTGGCCGAGCGCAAGTTCGTACAGATCGATCGCGACAACTTCAACGAGGTGATGGCGGCATGACGCCGGGCCTCAATCTCCGCGTGGAAAACACGCTGCAGGGGGACGGGAGCGAGATGGCCGTACCATTGCAGTTCAACTCGATCGAGGACTTCGATCCGGCGAAGATCGTCGCCCAGGTGCCGGCGTTGAAGCAGCTTCTGGACACGCGGAACAAGCTTCGCGACCTGATGACGAAAATGGACGTGTCTCCCGAACTGGAGAAATTGCTGGAAGACGTGATGGAGAACACGGAGAACCTCCGGCGTCTGGCCGGGGAACTGGGAACGGCCGCACCCACTGACGGACAGGAGGGACAAGTATGAGTTCCGGCGAACAAGCAAAGGCGGCGCGGCAAACTGAGGCGGTCGAAGGGGGTAGTCTCCTCGAGCAGGTGCTTACGGTCACTCCGCAGACCGAGCCGAGCCGAGCCAAGGAATTGGTCAAGGCCGTGGTCGACGAGGCGCTCAAGGGAACGCTGGTCGTACAAGAAGGACTTGATGCGCTCGATCCAGGAGTGCATCGGCGAACTCGACGCCAAGCTCTCCAAGCAATTGGCGGCGATCATGCACACGCCGGAGTTCCAGAAGCTCGAGGGAACGTGGCGGGGACTGAACTACCTGGTGATGAACAGCGAGACGGGAACCGACCTGAAGATTCAAGCGTGCTCAACGCGTCGAAGCGCGACTTGTTCAAGGACCTCGACCGCGCGGTGGAGTTCGACCAGAGCCAGCTGTTCAAGAAGCTCTACGAGAACGAGTTCGGCACGCCCGGCGGCGAGCCCTACGGGGCGCTGATCGGCGACTACGAGTTCACCAATCATCCCGAAGACATCGACATGCTCGACGAAGATCTCGAACGTCGCGGCGGCGGCCTTCTGCCCGTTCGTCACCGCGGCGGCGCCGCAGCTGTTCGGGCTGAAGAGCTTCGCGGACTTGTCCAAGCCCCGCGACCTGGCCAAGATCTTCGACACCGTGGAATACACCAAGTGGAAGTCGCTTCCGCGACTCGGAGGACGCGCGTTTCGTGACGCTGGTCATGCCCCGCGTGCTCTCGCGTCTGCCGTACGGCAAGTCAACACCAAGCCGGTCGACGAGTTCGACTTCGAGGAAGTGGAGCTGGACAGCAAGGGGCAATGCCAAGCCGGTCCCGCACGACCATTACGCCTGGATGAACGCGGCCTACGTGTACGGCACGCGGCTGACGGACGCCTTCGCCAAGACCGGCTGGTGCACGGCGATCCGCGGGCGCGAGAACGGCGGCCTGGTCGAGGGCTTGCCGGCCCACATCTTCAAGACCATGGACGGCGAGCTGGATATGAAGTGCCCGACCGAGATCGTCGATCACCGACCGGCGCGAGAAGGAACTGAGCGACCTGGGGTTCCTGCCCCTGTGCCATTACAAGAACACCGACTACTCGGTGTTCTTCGGCGCCCAGACGGTGCAGAAGCCGAAGAAGTACGACGAGCCGGAGGCCACGGCCAACGCGGCGATCTCGGCGCGGTTGCCGTACATCATGGCCACCTCGCGGATCGCCCACTACCTGAAGGCGATCGCCCGCGACAAGATCGGCAGCGTTCATGGAACGTCAGGACATGCAGGACTTCCTCGAGCGGTGGATCGCCCGCTACGTGCTGCGCCGATCCGAAGCCGACGCCGGAGATGAAGGCCCGGCTGCCGCTTGCCGCCGCGACAGATCGAGGTGCAGGAGATTCCCGGGCAAACCGGGGAGCTACAACGCGGTGGCCTGGCTGCGGCCGTGGCTGCAATTGGAGGAGCTGACTCAGTCGCTGCGTATGGTGGCGAGCCTGCCGAAGAAGGCGGGTTGAGCGGGGCGGTCTGCACGGGCGCACTCCCCGCGGGGCGCCGCGGTGTTCCCTACGCGGCCGAGAGCTGAGGTCTCCAAGGCACCATGAGTCGCAGGCTCTCGGACCCGAGAACGGTCGCGGCCGCCGGCGCAGGCGCCATCGCGCACCGCGAGCGCGCCGGCGGGCGGCGGCATGTCGCCGCTTCTGGAGGCGGTGGTGGGCGCCACGACCGCCGCCGCCGGACCTCAGGCCCCCTCGGCGCGGCAGTTTCTCCTCGAGCCTGATCCTGCCAAGGCGCTGGCCCTGTGGCTGCTCTTGGCTCGCATGCCGGCTGCGCGCCGGCGACGGCCCGCGACTGGCCCGCGCCCTGGGCCGCCAGATTGCCGAAATCGATCGCCTGCTCGAGCGAGCAGGTCAACGCGATCTTGCACCACCCCCGTTTGCAGCGGTTGGAGGCGTCGTGGCGCGGTCTGCGTTACCTGGTCGAACGGGTCGAAGACGACGAAAACGTGAAGATTCGCGTGCTCGACGTGGCTTGGCACGAGTTGGCTCGCGACGCCGAGCGCACGATCGAGTTTGACCAGAGCCAACTGTTCCGCAAAGTCTACAGCGAGGAATACGACACCCCCGGTGGCCAGCCCTTCGGGCTGCTCTTGGGGAGACTACGAGATCCGGCATTGCCCCGCGCGGACCACCCCGTCGACGACCTGGCGACTCTCAAGGCGGTTTCCGGCGTCGCGGCGGCGGCGTTCGCACCGTTCATCGCCGGGGCGGATCCAGGCATCTTGGGCATGAACTCGTTTACGCAGTTGGAGCAGCCCGTGCACCTGCTGCGCACCGTCGAACAGGTGGAGTATCTCAAGTGGCGACGCTGCGCGAGACGGAGGATGCGCGGTTCTTGGGACTCACCTTGCCTCGCGTGCTGGCGCGATTGCCCTATGAGGACGATCCGGCGCGCGGGGACGGCTTCCGCTACCGGGAGGACGTGGCCGGACCGGACCGAAGCAAGTATCTCTGGGGCACGGGAGTCTATGCATTCGGGTCGGTCGTGGTACGGGCGTTCGCGCAGTCGGGGTGGCTGGCGGACATTCGCGGCGTGGTGCCGGGGGTCGAGACCGGGGGCCTGGTGTGCGATCTGCCCGTACACGATTTTTCCACGGACCGTGCGGGGATCGCGATGAAGGCCTCCAGCGACGCGGTGATTCCGGACCGCCAGGAGCCGGAGCTCGGCGAGCTGGGATTCATTTCCCTCTGCCACAGCAAGGGGACCGAGTATTCGGCGTTCTATACGTGTCCCTCGATCCAGAAGGCGAAGAAGTACGATGATCCGGCGGCCACGGCGAACGCGCGCGTGGCGTCGATGCTGCAATACACGCTGTGCGTGTCGCGGTTCGCGCATTTCTCAAGGCCTTTGTGCGCGATCGGTTGGGAGGGTTCAGTGATCCGCAGCAGTGCGAAGACGAGATCTACCGCTGGCTGCAGGACTACGTGACGCCGGACCGCGAGGCCTCGGCGGAGGTGAAGGCACGGCTGCCGCTGCGCAAGGCGCGCGTGCAGGTGCGCGAGCACCCGGCCAAGCCCGGAAGTTACTGGTGCACGGCGCATCTTTGGCCGCATTTCCAGCTCGACGAGCTGGCGGCCACGCTCAAAGTGACCACGGAGCTGACCTCGGGGCGGAGGGGATAAGGGGGGAGCGCGACGGCACGTTTGGAACCTTAGGACAACGACGATGGACGCAAGACAGCTTTTTTCCGCGGGGAGCCTGGCGGAGGCGATCGAGGCGGCGACGGCCGAGGTGAAGCGCACGCCGGCCGATCTGCCGAAGCGGATGTTCCTTTGCGAGCTATCGTGCTTCGCGGGGGACTTCGAGCGCCGAGCGGCAATTGGAGACGATCGAGAAGCAGGATGTGAAGTTGGCGATCGAGACGACGACGTTTCGGCAGTTGCTCCGCGCGGAGCTTGCACGGCGCGACTGCTTCGAGCAGGGCCGCGTGCCCGAGTTCCTCGAAGCGCCGTGCTGCCGCGCCCGCCGCCACCTGGAGGCGTGGATCGAGCTACGTTCCGGGCGGCTGGCCGAGGCCGCGCACCTTCTGGAAGACGCCGAGCAGATGCGGCCCGCGCTGGCGGGCAAGCGGGGCGATGCACCCTTCGAGGATTTTCTCGACATGGACGACCTGACCTCGTCGTTTTTCGAGGTGCTGACGACGACGGGCAAGTACTACTGGGTGCCGATGGAACGCGTCGAGCTTCTGGAGTTCGCGGCCCCGCGGCGGCCGCGAGACCTGCTTTGGCGCACGGTGCACATGGAGGTGCGCGGCGGCCCGGACGGCGAGGTTTTCCTGCCCGCCCTCTACGCGGGGGCATCGGGCGAATCCGACGACCGCTTGCGCCTCGGTCGCATGACCGACTGGCGCGGCGGCGGCGAGCAGGGGCCGCGCGCGGAGTGGGGCAACGCATGTTCCTCGTGGGCGAGGAGCCGCTAGGGATTCTGGAACTGCAAACGATCACCTTTGCGACGGCCTGAAGAAAGCAAGTGTCATGGCGCGAGTGCCCTCGGATTTGCCTCTGGTGCCCTCGGTGCTCGACCGGCTGATGGACTTCGAGCCCACCGCCGCGCGCGAGGCGCCGAAATCGCGAAGCCAGGTGCTGCGCGAACTGAAACTGAGCGTGCGCCGCGATCTGGAGAACCTGCTCAACACGCGGCAGCGATTCGGCATATTGCCCGAGGGCTTGAAGGAGCTCGAGCGGTCGCTGGTTCGTTACGGATTGCCAGACATCACCGGATCGGACTTGGGCACGACGCGGAGCCGGGAGGAGTTGCGGCGGACGCTCGAACGCGTGATTCAGAACTTCGAGCCGCGATTCAAGAGCGTTTCCGTGGCGGTTCTCGACGAGGCGGAGACGCTGGATCGCACCCTGCGATTTCGCATTCAGGGTTTGCTGCGCCGAAGCCCGCACCCGAGCCCGTGGCCTTTGACTCGGCGGTGGAGCCGGCGACGGGAAGCGTGGAAATCCGGGGGTCGGGGGGATGAGCGACGAATTGTTGCCCTACTACAATCGGGAGTTGAACTTCATCCGGCGCATGGGGGCGGAATTCGCCGCGGCCCATCCGAAGATTGCCGGCCGGCTGCTGCTGAAGGCCGATGAGACGGAAGACCCGCACGTCGAGCGGATGATTGAGGCGTTTGCCTTTCTCAGCGCCGGATTCGCCACAAGCTCGACGACGATTATCCGGAGATCACCGACGCGCTGGTGGACGTGCTCTACCCGCACTTCCAGCGCCCCGTGCCCTCGATGGCGATCGCCCAGTTTGCCCTGGATCGGGGCCAGGGGGAGCTGATGACGGGCCACGAGATCGCGCGCGGGTCGGCGCTGGAGTCTGACTCGCCGGACGGCCGACCGTGCCGCTTCCGCACCTGTTTGTCTACGACGCTTTGGCCGATCGAGGTGGTTTCGGCGAAGCTGATGGGCCGGCCGTTCACCGCGCCGGCGGCGAACGGGGAGAAGGTCGAGGCGGTGCTGCGGCTGGAATTGAAGTGCTTTGCCAAGGGCGCCACGTTCGCCCAACTGACGGCTCGATCGCTGCAATTCTACCTCAAGGGACAGAGCCAGCACGTTTTTCCGCTGTACGAGCTGCTCTTCAACCACACGCGCGCGGTGGCGCTGGCCGAGTCGCCGCGCGACCCCCGGCCCGTCTGGTTGGGGCCGGAGTGCATTCGCCCCGTGGGATTTGAGCGCGACCAAGGGATGCTTCCCTACGGCAACCGTAGTTTTCCAGGCTACCGGCTGTTGACCGAGTACTTCGCCTTTCCGCAGAAGTTTCTCTTCTTCGAGCTGGCGGGTCTGGAAAAGGCCAACAAGGCGAGCGGCACCCTGGAGATCTACTTCTACCTCGACCGATCTTCGGTCGACTTGGAGCAGAACGTAGGGGCGGATACTTTCCGGCTGGGTTGCACGCCGATCGTGAACCTCTACGCCCAGCGCGCGGAGCCGATTCCGCTCACCCACGGCGAGACCGAGTATCGCGTGGTGCCCGATGCGCAGAGCGCGGTGGCGAGCGAGATCTACTCGATCGAGCGCGTCACGGCCACGTCGCCGGACCACGAGGTCGTCGAGTATCAGCCGTTCTATTCGTTCCGGCACGCCGTGGAGGCGGGGAAGCAGAAGGCTTTCTGGCACGCGACGCGCCGGGCGCCGCACGGTGGAGGGGGAGAGGATCGCAGCGCGGAAGTCTACCTGTCGCTGTTGGACCTGGGTTTTACTCCCTCGGCCCCGGCCCGCTGGACGCTCGACGTAGAAACGACCTGCTTCGACCGGGATCGGCCCCATCGGCTGCCGTTCGGCGAGGGGCAACCCGTGCTGCGACTCGGGCGGGGGGCTCCGGTGGGGCGGATCGAATGCCTTTCCCGTCCCACGGCCGCGCTGCGTCCGGCGCTGAAGCACGCAGCGCTGTGGCGGGTAATCTCGCACCTGTCGCTGAATCACCTCTCGCTGGTCGATACCGACGACGGCGCCCATGCGCTGCGGGAGATCCTGAAGCTTTACGACCTCGCCGACTCGGCCGAGACGCAGGCAATGATCGAAGGGCTGTTGAGCGTCGAGTCGCGGCGCGTGGTAGGGCGGTGGATCGGCGAGCCGCGGAGCGGATTCTGTCGCGGGCTGGAGGTGCGACTGCACTTCGACGAGAACCGCTTTGCCGGCAGCGGCGTGTTCTTGTTTGCCTGCGTGCTGGAGCGATTCTTGGGGCTTTACTGCACGCTAAACTCATTTTCCCGGCTGGTAGTAACGACCAACAAGCGCGAGGGGGAGTTGCGACGATGGCCGCCGCGAGCGGGCGAGAGAGTGCTACTCTAAGCGAGGAGCTCTTCGCCCACGGCTACCGATTCGACTTTTTCCAGGCGGTCCGCCTGCTGGAGCGCATGGGCGCGATGCTGCGCGCGGTGGTGCGCCCCAGCGGGGACCGGTGGGGCAGGATCTGCACCCGCGCGAGGAGGCGGTGCGTTTTCGCTCCCTTCCGTCGCTGGCCTTCCCCCCCAGCGCGATCAGTGAGGTGCGCAGCGCCGGCTGTGGCCCACGGCGGCGAGGCTGGCCCTCCGCCGGAAATGGTGGTGGCCTTCCTCGGCCTCACGGGTCCCAGCGGAGTGCTGCCGCACCACTACACCTCGATGATTATCGAGCGGCTGCGGGACAAGGACGAGGCACTGCGCGATTTCCTCGACCTGTTCCACCACCGGGTCGTGTCGCTGTTCTACCGGGCGTGGGAGAAGTACCGCTTCGCGATCGGCTACGAGCGGGCCGAGCTTGCCGATCCGCCGCGCGTCCGCGACCTGTTCACCGCCTGCCTTTACAGTCTAGTGGGTTTTGGTACTGCCGGGCTGGGCAATCGACTGGTCGTGGACGACGAGGCGCTGCTGTTCTACGGCGGCCACTTCGCCCACTTCCCGCGGTCGGCGATCGGGCTGGAGCTGGTGCTGGCCGACTACTTTGCAGTGCCGGTCGAAGTGCGGCAATTCGAAGGGCAGTGGCTGCACCTGGGGGAGGAAGACCGCACCGCGCTGCCTTCGGCGCGCGGGGCGAGGCAGGGGGCCAGTCGTCTCGGCGACAGCCTGGTCGTGGGTGGCCGCGTTTGGGATGTCGAGAGCAAGTTCCGCCTCCGGCTGGGGCCGCTGGGTTACGAGGAGTTCCGCGCGCTGATGCCTTCGGGGGCGCAGCTCCGTGCCGTGTGCCACCTGACCCGCACTTACGCGGGCCCGCAATTCGACTTCGACGTCCAGCCCGTGCTACGCCGCGAGGAAGTTCCCCCGATCCGATTGGGCGGCGAGGGCGAATCCGTCGCGGCTGGGCTGGAATACGTGGCTTTACAGTCGCCCGCCGGCGCACGACGTTGACGATGCCGTTTTTTCTCTGGAAGGGTAGCCATGGTCCCGGTCAACCTGAAATCGCTGGTGGGCAAGATGAACGAAACCGCGCGCCGGAGCCTGGAGGCGGCCGCGGGGTTGTGTCTCTCGCGCACCAATTACAACGTGGAAATCGAGCACTGGCTGGTGAAGCTGCTGGAGACCCCGAACACCGATCTGGCGGCGATCCTTCGCCACTACGGGATTGATGGGGGGCGATGGACGCGGAGCCTGACGGCCTACATCGATCGCTTCAAGACGGGTAACGCCCGACCCCCGGGGCTTTCGCCCCAGGTAGTCGAACTGATGCGCCAGGCGTGGATGGTCGCCTCGGTCGAGTACGGGGCGCCGCGGATTCGATCGGGCCACCTGCTGTTGGCACTTTTGGGCGACGAGGCACTGGCGCGCGCGGCGCGCGACCCCGCACCGGAATTGGAAAAGATCCCCGCCGAGGCCCTGCGCAAAGAGCTGCTTTCCGTGACCGCCAACACGGCGGAAGCCGAGGGGGAGTTGGCCGAGCCGGTGGCGGCAGACCGCGGGCCGGCCGTGGCCGCCGGGCGGGCCCTCGCAAGCACTCCCTCGCTGGATCAGTTCACGGTCGACCTGACGGCACGCGCCCGCCGCGGGCAGATCGATCCGGTGCTGGGCCGCGACGCCGAAATCCGCCAGGTGATCGACATCCTCATGCGGCGGCGGCAGAACAACCCGATCCTCACCGGCGAGGCCGGCGTGGGCAAGACGGCGGTGGTCGAGGGCTTCGCCCGGCGGATCGCGGCCGGCGACGTGCCGCCCCCGTTGGCCAATGTCGCGGTGCGCACGCTCGACCTCGGATTGCTCCAGGCGGGGGCGGGGATCAAGGGCGAGTTCGAGAACCGCTTGAAGTCGGTGATCGACGAGGTCAAGGCCTCGCCGCACGCCGATCATCGTCTTCATCGACGAGGCGCACACGATGATCGGCGCCGGCGGGCAGGCGGGACAGAGCGACGCGGCCAATCTGCTCAAGCCGGCCTTGGCCCGCGGCGAGCTGCGGACGATCGCCGCCACGACGTGGGCCGAATACAAGAAGTACTTCGAGAAGGACGCGGCCCTGGCGCGCCGCTTCCAGGTCGTCAAGGTCGAAGAGCCGACCGAGGACGTCGGCGTCGAGATGATCCGCGGCCTGGTGGAGACGCTTGGAAAAGCACCACCAGGTGCGGATTCTCGACGAGGCGGTCATCGACGCCGTGCGTCTCTCGCACCGTTACATTTCCGGCCGTCAATTGCCCGACAAGGCTGTGAGCCTGCTCGATACGGCCGCGGCGCGCGTCGCCATCGGCCACAGCGCGGTGCCGCCGGCGGTCGAGGACTGCCGCCGGCGGATCGAGCAACTCGCCACGAACCTGGCGATCCTCACGCGGGAAAGCCAGACGGGGGCCGACCACGCAGACGCGGCTCGAGGAGCTGCGGCGAAGACAAGGCCGCGGCCGAGGAGGAACTGGCGGCGCTGGAGGCCCGCTGGAAGGAAGAGTCGGAGCTGGTGGGCGAGATTCGCCGCATCCGGCAACGTTGGAGAGCGGGCTGCGCGCTGCCGGAGCCGGCGGCGGTCGCGCTCGGGCGACGGCGGTCGCTCCACGTCGTCGCTCTGCATCTCCGGCGGCTCACATCTCCGGCGGCTGCGGGAAACGGCGGCCGCAGCTGCCGCTGTCCGCCGAGCGAGAGCAGCTGCGCTGAAGACCGAATTGGGCGAGATCAACGGGCGGCTCGAAGCAGCTTGCAGGGCGAGCACCCGCTCGTTGCAGGTCTGCGTCGACGCGCAGGCGGTGGCCGAGGTGGTGTCCGGCTGGACGGGCATCCCGGTCGGGCCGCATGGTGACCGACGAGATCCGCACCGTGCTCGGGCTCAAGGAGCGGATGGAAGAGCGGATCGTGGGCCAGTCGCACGCCCTGGAGGCGATCGCCCAGCGGATTCGCACGTCGCGGGCCAACCTGACCGATCCGCGCCGCCCGATCGGCGTGTTCCTCCTGGTCGGACCGAGCGGCGTGGGCAAGACGGAGACGGCGATCACCCTGGCCGAGCTGCTCTACGGCGGCGACCAGAACATGACGGTGATCAACATGTCGGAGTTCAAGGAGGAGCACAAGGTCTCGCTGTTGATGGGCTCGCCGCCGGGCTACGTCGGCTACGGCGAAGGGGGCGTGCTGACCGAGGCCGTGCGCCGCCGGCCCTACAGCGTGGTGCTCCTGGACGAGATGGAGAAGGCCCATCCGGGCGTGCAGGACATTTTCTACCAGGTGTTCGACAAGGGAACGCTGCGCGACGGCGAAGGCCGCGACATCGATTTCCAGCAACACGGTGATCCTCATGACGTCCAACGCGGCCACGGATCTGATGATGAAGCTCTGCGGCGATCCGGAGACCTGCCCGAGCCGGCGGGCCTGGCCGAGGCCCTGCATCCGGAACTGCTGAAGACGTTCAAGCCGGCCTTTCTGGGCCGCGTCACGTTGATGCCCGTACTATCCCGCTGGGCGATGAGGTGATGCGGCGGATCGTCGAGCTGCAACTGGGACGCATTGCGCGGCGCGTGGCGGAGAATCACCGCGCCGAGCTTCACCTATGAGCCGGAAGTGGTGGCGTCGATCGCCCAGCGCTGCACGGAGGTTTCCAGCGGAGCGCGCAACGTGGACCACATCCTCACGCGGACCCTGCTGCCGGAAATGTCGGCCGAATTCCTGGCGCGTATGGCCGAGGGGCAGGCGGTTGGCGAAGTCCGCGTCGGAGTGGACCCGGAGGGGGCGTTTCGCTACACCTTCTCTTGAGAGGGGAGGGGGGGCGACGGCGAGGACGCGGCAAGCCAGAGCGGCAAAGTGCAGAGCGAGGATACTGATTGTGGGCACCGCGGAAGATTTTTTTGCGAGGTACGCAACTTTTCCGGCCGCTTGACGACAATGGTCTTGTGCGGTTTCCCACGTCCCACCGGCAAGTAAGTTCCAACGGCCGGCCTACCTTCGAAGCGGCGTCGCCACGGGGCGAACGTGATTCGGGGTGCGGTGCGGAAGGGTGGGCCCCGGTGGAAGGGAAGTCGCAGGGCGGTTTGCGGAAAGTGTAGCGTTTTCTGAAGCAAGGGAACACAAACGTTATATCCCCTGTTCGTTTGAAAGGAGTGCGACCCCATGGCATTCGATGCGTTTCTCAAGATCGACGGCGTCCCCGGTGAGAGTACCGACGACAAGCACAAGGACTGGCTCGAAGTGCTCTCGTTCCACTGGGGCGTTTCGCAGCCGGCCAGCGGTTCGTCCAGCACGGCAGGCGGGCGGAGCGCGGAGCGATCGGACCACAGCGATTTCTCGATCGTCAAGGCGTTGGACAAAACCTCGCCCAAGCTCTTCCTGCAATGCTGCAATGGCACGCATATCAAGGAAGTGAAGATGGAGCTCTGCCGGGCGGCGGGCGACAAGCAGAAGTACATGGAGTACAAGCTGTCCGACGTCATCATCAGCAGCGTGCGCCCGGCGGCAGCTCGCATGGCGGAGAGACACTGCCCTTGGAAGAGGTTTCGTTTAACTACGGCAAGATCGAGCTCTCGTACACGGAAACCGATCACAAGACGGGGAAGCCGAAGGGAGACGTCAAGTCGAACTGGGACCTCACGGCGAACAAGGGGCAATAGGCCCTGGGTAGACGAGGCGGACCAGGTGCGACGTGCCGGGGGCGGGGATCGGTGAATCCCGCCCCCGCGCGGGCTGCGCAGTGCGCCGCATCGAACAGGCCGTTTCAGCGCGAAACGATCGGGGACCCTGCTGTGCCGCATTATCTCAACATCGAAAGCCCCGTGAAGCACAAGGACGGCGAGGCATTCCGGCTCGTAGCCCTCTCCGGACACGAGGAAATGTCTCGCCTGTTCCACTTCACGCTCGACCTGACCTCGGAGCGGAAAGACATCCCGCCGCAGGAGATCGTGGGCAAGCCGGTGAGCTTCAGTTTCCAGGACGCCAAGAACCAGCCGCGCTGGTTTCACGGCCTGGTCAGCCGGTTCACGGCGGGCACCGGGGAGGAAGGGGTCCGACGCTACCATGCCGAAGTGGTCCCCTGGCTGTGGTTTCTCACCCGCACCTCCGATTGCCGCATTTTCTCCAAGAAGACCGTGCCTAAAATCCTCGAAGAGGTATTCAGCGATTTCCCCATGGGGGAGTACGAGAAGCTGAAGCCGTCGCGCGACTACGGCGTGTGGGAATACTGCGTGCAGTACCGCGAGACGGACTTCAACTTCGTCTCACGGCTGATGGAACAGGAAGGGATTTTTTACTACTTCCGGCACGAGAAGGGGCGGCACGTCCTGGTGCTGGGAGATTCGACCAAGGCCTACCGCTCGGAAAGTCCGGAGATTCGCTACGAGTATTCCTATGCCACCGAGCCGAAGAAGGAGAGCATCATCCGCTGGGAGCGGCAGTACCAGTTCGTCTCGGCAAAGTACGCCCTGACGGACTACAACTTTCAGGAGTGGCGGACTTCGGGGGAGCAAAAACTCTCTTCGTTTGAGGAGACCAGCAGCGAGGCGAAGAAGAAGCTCCCCACCATGGACCCCAGTAAGCACGAGCTCTTCGACTTTCCCGGGGAATACGAGAAGAAAGAGGACGACAAGGCCTATAGCGAGGTGTACATGCAGGAGGAGGCCGCGGGGCACGACGTGGCCAGCGGTACCAGTCTGTATGAATATTTTGGGGCGGGCTCGAAGTTCAAGCTCACCGAGCATCCAGGCGGCGGCGGGGAGAACATCGAGTATGCGCTCACCTCGATCGAGCACTCGGCCAGCGATTCCAGCGGCGGCGAAGGGGTCGGGCAGACGTACGTCAACCAGTTCACCTGCATTCCTTCCGACGTGCTCTTCCGCCCCCCGCGCGTGACGCGAAAGCCGGTGATCTACGGCGTGCAGTCGGCGGTGGTCGTGGGGCCGAAAGGCAAAGAGATCAACACCGACAAGTTTGGCCGCGTGCAGGTGCAGTTCTTCTGGGACCGCCGCGGCAGCCGCCTGCAAAAGGAGCAGGAGCAGCCGTGCTGGATCCGCGTGGGGCAGATCATGGCGGGGAAGAACTGGGGGGCGATGTTTATCCCGCGCGTGGGCCAGGAGGTGATGGTCACCTTTCTCGAAGGCGATCCGGATCGGCCGATGATCACCGGCCTGGTGTACAACGCCGATCAACCGCCTCCCTACAATCCCGAAGAGGAGGCGACGAAGAGCTACCTGAAAACGAATTCCTCGCCCGGCGGCGACGGCTTCAACGAGCTGCGCTTCGAAGACAAGAAGGACAAGGAACAGATTTTCCTCCATGCACAGCGCAACATGGACGTGCGAGTGTGCAACGACTCGCTGACGTGCATCGGCGGCAATCGGCACCAGATCATCGGCTGGGAAAAGGATGGTGCCAAGGGAGGCGACCAGCGCGAGCTGGTCTACCAGGACAAACACCTCGACGTGAAACGCAACCAGGTCGAGCACATCGAGGGAGATCTCCTGCTCACCGTCGGCAAGGGCGAAGCCTCGGGCGGCGGCAATCTGGACCTCGTGGTCGAAAAGAACTACGCGGAGACGATCGGGGGCGACAACGACATCCACGTGATCGAGAACCGCAAGGAGAAAGTCGACATCGACCAATCGCTCACCGTAGGGGGCAGCCAGCAGGAAAAGGTCGGCATGAAGCATGCCGTGGAGGCGGGGCAGGAGATCCATCTCAAGGCCGGCATGACCGTGGTGATCGAGGCGGGCGTGCAGTTGACCCTCAAGGCTGCCGGCGGATTCGTGGATATTGGTCCGGCCGGAGTCACGATCCAGGGCACGCTGGTGAACATCAACAGCGGCGGCGCGCCGGGCGTGGGCAGCGGCTCGGCTCCCACGGCACCCCAGGATGCGCACGAGGCCAAGCCCACTCGGCCCGACACGGCCGACGACCACAAGACGGGACAGAAATCGACGCCCTATGGATAGTCGCGCCGTAGACGTCCCCGCCCAGCGCGAGCGGCGTTTGGCCGAAGGATTCAACCCATCGAGAGTGGCGGTTTGCAGCATGCGAGTGGTGATCGAAGTGGAAGCGGGCCCTGCGGCGGGAAAGCGGATCGCGCTTTCGCGGGCCAGACCGTCCAGTTTGGCCGGACCGATTGGGCCGATTACGCGTTTCCCGCCGACGGGCACATGTCGAGCGTCCACTTTTCCCTGTCGGTCGAGGGGAGTGGATGCTTCGTGCAGGACTTGAACAGCAGCAACGGCACCTTCGTCAACGATCGCCGCATTGCCGCGCGCACCGCCGTGGGCGAGGGAGATCACGTGCGCGCGGGCCAGAGCACGTTCGTGGTGCACTTGGAGGGAGAGGCAGCGGGGACTTCGAGTCCCGCTGCGGCGGTGCGCCCTGCAGCCGATCTGCCGGTCTCGCGCGCCGCGGCGCCGGCCCGGCCGGTTTCGCCACACCCCGCGGCGGCCCCGCCGAGCGAGGTGCGCTACTCGGTGGAGAAAACCGATTCCGGCCTCACGCTCTGCCGCGGCCGCGTCGAGGAGATACGTCCCGGCGACCTCGCGGTACTGCTGGCACAAACTCAGTCTCCCTACCTGATCGTCGACTTCAAGCACGTCGGCACGCCCGCTCCGCCGGAATTGGCGGCACCCAAGTATCTTTTCGACTGGTTCGATCCGGCGGTCGCGGCGGCGGTTTCGCCGGTGGTGATCGGGCGCGAGGACCTGGTCGCCTGGCCCGCGCTTTTGGAGGAGGGGTGGGGAAAAGACGGGGTGATCTGCCTATTCTCGGCACAGGAGAAGGAATCGCTCTTGGAGCACTTGCCGCGCTTGCCACGCGAAGTCCGACGCCATGCTCGGTTATTGCTGGCCGTGCGTGCTGGCGCCGTTGCTGTCGCACGCGCCGGCCGCATCGGTCGAGCGCTTGCTCGCGGGAATCGAGGCCGTGCTCGTGGAGTTTCCCGATCTACCGGTGACCTGGCAGTTGTTTGGCAATGGGCAGTTGCCCGCGTTGCTCGATCGATTGGGATTTCACCGGGAAAGCGAGGGGAATTCGGGATAGCGTCGGCAATGGATCGTGCGGATACTCGGTTGGAACTTGCGAGAAAGGAGCTTGGAAGATGCCCCCTGCCGCGCGGATTGGTGATTTGCACGTCTGTCCGATGAGCGACGGACCCAAACCCCACGTGGGCGGGCCGATCGCCAAGGGGTGTCCGACGGTGATGATTGGCTTTGTGCCTGCGGCGAGGGTCTCCGATGTCGCGATGTGTGTCGGGCCGCCCGACGCGATCGCCATGGGGTCGTTCACCGTGCTCATCGGCGGAATGCCGGCCGCGCGGCTGAGCGATCTGACCGTCCACGGCGGAGTGATCACGATGGGTTTTCCGACGGTGATGATCGGCTGAAGCGCGCCTGCGCACTTTGACCGTCGCGGGGGAGGAACTTGTTCTTGACGAACTGAACGGGCAAACGATTCGCAAAGGCGGAGGTAGCAACGATGAGGACTGGCGGGTATGCGCGTGCCGTAATGATCGCGGCGTGTGTGGCGGCGATGGGAAGCTCGGGGAGGACCGAGGAGGGCGGCGTACGGTTCCGCGACATGGTCTACAAGAGTTTCGAGGGCAACGACTCGTCGGCGCTGGGCGGCCAGATCGGTTTGGCCGACAAGCCGGTGGAATTCACCGCGCTGGAATACAAGCTGCTGTTGGTGGATCAGCCGGGGTCGGACGGGGTGTACGTGGATCCCAAGACGCGGCGCTTCAAGGTCGGTGACCGGATCCGGCTGGAGGTCAAGCCGCTGACGCCCTCGTACATCTACATCTATCATATCGGCGCCAGCGGCCGGCAATACTTCCTCATTCCGCAGGAGGAGGAGCAGCCGCCGAAGGTGGAAGCCAAGAAAGAGATCCGTCTGCCGGAGCAAGGGCTCTTGGATTTCGTTCCTCCCCCGGGCAAGGAAACGCTGTTCGTGATCGCGACCGCCAAGCCGGTCCGCGACCGGCAACTCTTGGCCAAGGTCATCACCACGAGCGACCCCGCCCAGGACACGCCTGAAATGCAAGCGCAGCGCAAAGAGATCAACGCCGTGGTCCAAGGCGCGGTGATCTCGGAGGCGGAGCGGCGGCTGATGAAGAACGACGGCAGCATTCGCTTCCGTGGTCTGTTCTCGGGAGAGGACCGTAAGGCCTTTCTCGACGACCTGGGCGATCGCAAGGTGTCGTATGGCTCCATCGAGCTGCCGCCGGAGAATTCCCAACAGGGAACGATTGCGCTGGGCTTCCGCTCGGTGGAAGGAGCGGCTCAGGCGCATACCGCCCTGGTGGTGACGATTCCGCTGGAGTCGCAGGGGGGATCGAAGTAGCGCGGATCCGGGAGGGTGAGGGGCAGTGCTTCGTGCTTGGAAACAGGGCACCGCCGACTTTGGGGACTATGGGCGATCAAAGAGGAACTCTTGTTTCATCGCTTATTGATGCCGGCGCAGTCCATGTTCGCGATTCACCCCGGATCGTGAGCCGAAACGGCTGGAATCCGGAGTTCCCCTGGCCGCCCGGCGCTGGTGAGCAATGCGGGCCTCAATCGTTGAGGGAATCGGCGGTGTCGGCGGAGGCGCACCCGAGCCGTCGCCGGACGCTTCAAGGAACGTTGGACGGTCGGGGTTGCCCGCGCTATACTTCATGGCGCTGGGCAGGACAGGCTGGATCGAGGAGAAGACGGTCATGAATGCGCGCGGCAATCCGAAAGTGCGGCAGGTGCTGCCGCTGGGACTCGTGCTTGTGGCGGTGCTGTCTGTCAGCGGTTGGGCCGCCGAGAAGGTCCGCTTCCGGGACCTTTGTGTCCAGTATCTGGACGAGGGCAAGGGAGAGGACATTGCCAAGCTCATCGGCTACGAATTACCGGCCGCGAAGGTCGTGGCCTTGAAGTACAAGGTGCTGTTGTACGAGAAGGGGGCGGAGCGGATCGTCGACCCGAAGACGTTCGGGTTCACCGTGGGCGACCGCGTCCGGCTGAGCGTAGAGCCCTATACGAAGTCGTACATCTACATTTTCCACGTGGGGGCGAGCAAGAAGCAGGTTTTCCTCTACCCGCGCAAGGGCCGAGAGCCCAAGGCGGTTGAGGCTGCCGCCCGGGTGTCGCTGCCGGAGGACGGGTTCTTCGAGTTCGTGCAGCCGCCCGGAGACGAGCGGCTCTTGGTGGTGGCCTCGGAGAAGCCGATAACCGACCTGGACGTGTTGGGCCGAGTGTTGTCGAAGCACAACGATCCGAACGCCACGTTCACGCCCGAAGAACAAGCGATTCAGAAGTGGCTTAACGCGACCGTGGAAGCGAATTTGAAATCGTTCCAGGAGAAGCAGATCGAGAAGCGGGACCAGGTCGTGCGATTCCGCAGCCTCGGCGGTGAGGAAGAGCCTAAGGAGCTGGCGGGCGACGTGCGTGCGCGGCAACCGAAGTCGGCCACGCTGGAGTTGCCCAAGGCAAACGACGGTACGCTTGCCGTCTGCCTCGTGCTCAAGGAGGGTTCCCAGGGAGGGCCGTCCAGTTTTCTGGTTACCATCCCCCTGAACTCGGCGGCCGCGCCGAAGCCCTGACGGGCCTTTGCGGTGCGTGCGTGGACGGACCTGGCATTGCCTCGGGGCGTGGAGAATGATCGATGGCGCCTGCAAATCCTCCCGCAAGTCCGGGCGGTTCACGGCCGGGCAAGGCGGATTGGCGCGGCGGAGCCAAGGGCGCGGCCCGAGGGCGCGCTACCGGCGACCGCGGCGCGGGTTGGCGCGAGAGCCCCGACTTGCCCTACGAGCGGAGCCGGCGCTGGCACCGCGCACGCCTGGCCGTGCTGGGCCTCACCCTCTTGAGCTGTCTGGCGCTGTTCGCTTGGCTCGTGCTCTGGCGGCCGGTGAAAACCCCGTTGCTCGCCATGGCCGTGATCGACTACGCCCACGGGGCTTTCCCGCCCAACGCGTGGGCGCTGGAAGACGCGCACCGCTTCGCGGTTCTCAACGATCAGGAAATCAAAAGCCTGCTCGGCGAGCGGGGCATCACCGACCACCTCGCCGTTGACTACGACGTGCAGGCCGAGAATCCCAAGGAAGGTTTCCACGAGTTACGGCGGCAAACGCTTCGCGCCAAGGGAGGCGGCCCCGATCGAAAGGCCTTGATCGTCTACTTGAGCATGCACGGCGCGGTGAACGAGAAAGGCCAACCCTGCCTCATCCCTCCCCGCGCTTCTCCGCTGGATACGAGCACGTGGGTACCGCTCGTCGAGCTGCTCGAATACCTCTTTCCGCGCGATGCCCGTCTTCCTTCGAAGAAGCTCGTCGTGCTCGACTGCAACCGGATCGATGCCTGCTGGCCCGCAGGCGTGCTGGCCAACGGGTTTGCGGACCACCTGGCCGGCGTGCTCGAAGAAGCCGATATTCCAGGGCTGGCGCTCATCAACTCGACCAGTCCGGGCCAGGCCGGCTGGACCTCGCCGGAGAAGCTCGGCGGTTCGGTCTTCGGCTACTTCGTTTGGCGTGGCCTGATGGGTTGGGCCGACCGCGAAGCGGCGGGCAACCACGACGGCCAGGTCTCGCTCGAAGAATTGTACCAGTACGTGCGCGAAGGGGTGCAAACTTGGGTGCGCGACCAGCGCGCCGACGTCCAGGTGCCCCTGCTCGTGACGCGCGACGTGCGCGATTTTGGACTGGTCTACGCATTGCCCGAGGATCAGTTCGCCGAGGTCCAGACACTGCTGGCCGGCGCTGATTCTTCCGCGACGGAATCTACTTCGCCGGCGCCGGGCGGAACGCGGGGGGCGGTTTCCGGCACAGCGGCCGATCCCCGTTGGCAGCGCGTGGCGCGTCTGTGGCGCATGCACGAAGAATTGGCCCGCAAGAGCCCGTGGCAGGCCGACGCGTTAGCTTGGGCCCGCTTCCGGCAAGGACTGCGGCAACTCGAAGATCTGATCGTCGCCGGCAGCGCCTATGAGGAGCGCGCGGGCGCGTGGAGAAGGAACTGGGCGAGTTGGCAGCACGCCTTTCCCGCGACCGCCTGACCGCCGGACTGCCGGCTTTCAGCGTTCCGTTGGCACGGCGCTTTTCCGGAAACGCGGAGTCGGAAACCGAAGCGGCGCGACTGATTGAACGGTGGAAGGCCGCGCCCGGCAAGTTCCCGTTGGCCCAAGGCACCGGCGAGTTGCCTTTGGCCCAGGCGATATGGGATTGGTGCGTTGTGCATGCGTCCGAAGGGCGCATGCCCGGCGCAGTGCTGGCCTTGGCCGAGCGCGCTGCGGTTTCTTCCAAGGCGGCGCGCTGCGGTCCGATCGAGATGCTCTTCGTACGTGCGCTGGACGGCGCGATCGAACCCGCCGTGCGCGAAGCGAATCCGGACCTCCTGCGACGGGCTCTCCTGGCGCGCGCGGCGGCCGAAGGCGCCGCTGCCCCGCAAGACGAGCGCGCCGGCTATCGGCTCCAGCGCAGCGTAGATGAGGCGGATGCGGCGCGCCGCGAGGCCGAAGACGCGCTGTTCGTGGGCGACGGGCCGTCGCTCCGCCAGGCGGACCAGCAGCTTGCCGCGGCCGCGGGGCCGGACGGCAAGGGAGGGAAGTACCAGGAGGCGCAGGAGCGTGCCGAGCGCGTTGCGCGCGCCTACGCCACGCGCGATTCCGCCTTCGAGAAGACTCCTTATCTCGCCCGGTGGCTGCTGGCCCGATCGGAGTCGCAGTCTGATCCGGCCCCGATCGACAAGCTCGAAACGCTGATTGGCCAGACCCAGGAGCTGGCGCGCGCGTTGGATCAAGAACTCAAGGAAGAACAGGGTGAAACTCCGCGCGCGGCGTCGGGTCTTCCGCTTTGGG
This sequence comes from Pirellulales bacterium, assembly GCA_963736495.1. GTDB lineage: Bacteria > Planctomycetota > Planctomycetia > Pirellulales > Thermoguttaceae > CAVTPL01. The sequence continues at coordinate 59,413 of CAVTPL010000009.1, forward strand.
AGAAATCCCGCGCGGCCGTAGAAAAGTTGCTGACCGAGCTCGAGGGAGCCTATCTCGAACGTTGCCGGGAGTTGGTCAAGCAGAGCGGGGAAGACCGCCAGGTTCTTCGCCGGCTGCACGCGGTGCTTTCCGTGCCTCTGACGACGGGCGACCCCGAGCTGCGCAACCGGCTCCGCGCGCGGTGGCTGAGCCTGGCCGATACTCTGGCGGCAACGGCGCCGCTCTCGGTGGCGCAAGCGACGGGAAGGTCGAGGAAGATGCCGCGAGCACGGCGTGGTTGCGGTGGGCGCGGCCCTCGACGGCGTCCGCACCGTGGCGCGAGCATCCGACCTTGCGCATGGCGGCGTTGGCCGCTTCGGATGGTGCTCGATCGCGCTCGCCCGCCGCGGGCTCCGACGTGCAAGGGGAGCCCGACTCGAGGCACTGGGCCCGTGAAGGAGGCCGGCTTCGCGCACTTCTGGGCGCGGTCGAGGCGAAGATCGACCAGTATTCGGCCCAGACGGAAGCCAAGCTGAAGCTGGAAGAGCGCGTACCGTGGCCGGGCGAGGTGCGCGAAGGATACAGCCAGGCGGATTGCCTGGCGCGCTCGTGCGCTTCGCTCTGCGCCCAGGACGAGTCGGCGACGGCCGCTGTGTCGCGCGACCCGATCACGCAGCTCCGCAAGCTCGATCTTCACTATCTGCTTCTGTGGCAGAGCTACCGTGTGCTTTCGGATTTCTGGGGTCGTGCGGGGGAAGAGACGGGGGGGCTGCCCTTCTTTGCGGCCGCGGCCGGAGGGTATCTCGAAGCGGCCCGGAACCTTTGTCCCCTGGCCGCCAGTCGTCGCTACCGCGGTGTTGCCCTGGAGGCACTGCTCAGCCATCGCGAGGCGGCGGCCCCGCGATGGTTGGAGGCCAAGGTCGAAGACCCGCGCATCCTCACCGCCGATGCTCCCACCCCCGTGAAAATCGAGGTGGAGCTGGCCAAGGACCTTCCGACGGGCCGAGCGGCGCTGTGGTTGGAGAGCGTGACGGGGAGACAGCCGCTGCCGCTGTTCTCCGATCGTGAACAGGCCGCAAGCCAAGGGGCAAAGCCCACCGGGCGGCTGGGGATCGACGTGGTCCCGGGCCGCGGTGCAGCGCACCGCCTGGATCCGCAGCGACGACGAGCGGCTGGCCAGCCGCAACTTCGAGGCCGTAAGCTGGTTCCGCGGCCACCGGGAGCTGGCCCCTTTTTCGATCACTCCATACGGGGCCGGGCTACAGATCGCCTTCGAGCCGCCGCAGGAATTGAAATCCACGGTCACGGTCCGAGGCCGGTTGATGGCCGAGAGCTACGTGATTTTCATCCTCGACTATTCGGCGAGCATGCTCAAGACGGTCTCCGAGGCGGGGCAGGGGGATCAGTATCGCTATGCAATGGCGCGCGAGGTGCTGGTGTCGTTTCTCGAGCGGCTGTCGCGGATTCCCGACAATCCCTACCGTGTCGGCGTGATGCTCTATGGCCATCGCCGCTGCTGGGCGAACGATCGGCTGATTCGTGAGTATGGCCTGCCGGCGACGACGCGGACCGTGAAATGGGAATACAAAAATGGTTGGCGTCTGGTGGGCGCCGACGACGACTTCATCGACCCCGACCGCGACGTCGAAATGATCTGGCCGCCCCTCTGGCCGCCGCGCCAGCCTCGGCAAGCAGGATACCGACCAGGTGAAGGACCTCTTGCGCACGCGATTGCCAACCGGTGTGACGCCGCTGTATCTGTCGATCCTCGACGCCGTACACGATTTGGAGAAACTTCCCTCGCGTTCGGCTGGCGGCGTGCCCGTGGCGCGGCAGATCGTCGCAATTACCGACGGAATCAACTACCAACAAATGCTCCCGGGGGATCAGCGGACCGAGGCGCTGGCAGGTGCGCGACGCCTTGACGCGGCCGGAAAACCGCGACATCCGCCTGGACGTCGTCGGCTTCCTTCTGCCCGAACGAGGCCCGGAGCTGGAACAGGCGCTGGGCGAGGACGCGAAAAGCTACAACATGAGCGTGGCCGACATCAAGGCCAGTTACGATGAGCTGGGGCGTTTGGCGGCACAGGCCCACGGGGGTTTCCACAGCGTCATGGCGCCGATGCGCATGACGGAGAAGCTCGAGGAGACGCTGCGCCTGAGCCGCTACGCCGTGCACCGGGACGGCACCGCGGCGGAGCCCGCCCTGCGCGAACTGAACGAGCCGTGGCCGATCGCGCTGGACCGTGCCGAGGTTGCCCGGTCCGGCGGGCTGCCCTACGTGGCGAGCGTGCCGTCGCGCGGGGCGACGGCACGCGTCGTTCTTTCCGGGCTCGAAGCCGTCCAACTGTGGTTGAGCGACGACGAAAAGCGCCTGGTGCACCGGCGCTACGAGGACGGACTGCGGCAGTTCCGCGAGAACGTCGTCGACCCGCTCGACGCACAGCGCCGCTTGTTTGTCGCCGCGCATCTGCCGACGGTGAAAGGCAATCGCGTGGAATTCTACTTCTCGGTGCAAAACCAAGCCGCGGAACAGTTCAGCGCGCGGCCGGTGGAAAGTTGGGTGGAGATCCGTCCCGTGTTGCCCGCCGGCGCCAAGGGCCCGCTCTATCTGTTCTACGATATGCAGTACAAACCGGATTGCCCCGTCCCGGTGCTCCAGTGCGCCGCGCCCGACTGGCCCGAAGCGGCCGAAGAAGCCGACGTACAGCTGGCGTGCAAGTTCGCCCGCACTCCGCCGGAGCAGACGACTGCCGCCGAAGAGACGCGAACTCTGACCTTCGAGGGGGCGACGCTGGAGATCCGTCCCCAGCCGAACTCCACGCAGGGCCAGCCGCGGATCGTCGTGCTCGAGCGCCTTGCAGCGGGAGCGGAACTCAATGGGCTGAAGGTGGAAGTGGTGCCCGAGCCCGTGATGGCCGTGCATCAGTACATCCCCGAGGCGGGCATCGTGCGCCACACCTTCACCTTGGCGCGCGAAGGAGCGGTGCGCGGGGCATCGCCCGCGGTGCGCGTGACTTCGCGACGCCAGGCCCTGAAAGACGCGGTTTCGGTGCCGCTCCGCGTGCGCATTCCGCAATCCGGTCGGGGGAGGCTTGTGACGCCGGCATGAGAGATGGTCGGCCTGGCGAACGGGCCGTGCCGAACTCAATGCGAGTTGGGTTCCGCAATGGCACCCGCGCTGGCGACCAACGCCACCGGCAGAAGAAACCCCCGCTCGACGAGCCGGCGAACGATACCCGCAAACGCCGGACGAATCGAGTCCGCGTCGCGGCCGAGCGATTGGGCGAGTTCCGCTTCGAGTTCGCCCAGGGTGCGCGAGCCGTCGCAGCGGCCCACCAGCGCGGCGATGTAGGCATCGAGTTCACCGGCATAGGCCAGCGCGCGCTGAAGGCGGAGTTCGCAATGGGCCAATTGCCACCCCTCGGCCGACGGCACGAAGCGCTGCTGCAATCCGGCCTCGGGAGCGATGCGGAATTGCTGATGGCTCCCAAACGGGTCGGGATCGCTCTCCAGAAAGTCGTGAACCTCGAAGGTGCGGAGGATCGCATCGCCGGCCGGACCGAGCATTTTCTCTGGGCCGTCTTCGGTGGAGAACCAGTTTCGCACCGCGGCGCGTCGGCGCAGCGTAATGGCGCCGCCGCTGACAGCTTCGATCTGTGCCTCGCGGTAGTAATCCATCCAGGCATCGAAGCGCTGCTGGAATCGCTCCGCTGCGTCGCGCTCGGTGTGGCGGATCCACTTGGCGGCGTAGGCGGCTGCGTCGAGGGTGTCGGTGCGCAGGATCCAGGCATCGCAGCCGGTCCCTTCGAACCAGCTACCGAGCCGGTCGCGCCAGTCCTGTCCGGCCACGTGCGCCCAATTGCAGAGAATCTGACAGTAGCCTCCCTCGCGGAGGAAGGAGGGCACCTGCCTGACGATCGACTGCGTGATCGAGTCGCCGTGCATGCCGCTGTCGCGGTAGATGTAGCTGCGTTCGGGTGAGAGCACGAAGGGCGGGTTGGAGACGACCAGGTCGAACTGCTCTCCCTGCACGGGATCGAAAAGGTCTCCTTCGAGACATTCGACGTTGTCCAGCCCGTTCAGCCGCGCGTTGAACTCGGCCATAAGCCACGGCCCGCACGTTGCGGTCGACGGCGAGCACGCGCTTGCTGTGGGCGGCGGCCAGAATCGCCTGGAATCCACAGCCCGTGCCGAGGTCGAGCGTGGCGCGCGAAGGGCGCCGAATGGTGAGATTGGCCAACGTCAGGGAGCTGCCGGCCACTCCCATGACGTAGTTTGGCGCCAGGCCCGTGGCGATCTCCTGGGGGCGGTCATAGGTCCAGAGCATGCCGCGCGTGGGGAGCATCTGCACCGTGGCGGCAATGCTCGTTCCGTGGGGCTGCACCAGGCCCATGGCGACCCATTCCTCGACCGTCATGGGGGCGATGGCCTGCTCCAGCATCTGCGGTTCGACCGCCGCGCCCACCAGTAGCAGCCGGACCAAGGTGTGCGCGGGGTCGCCCCTCGCGTCCGCCACAAGAGGACGGGAAGATCCTGACTCGACAATCCGTGGATTTGTTCGCCACCCAGGGTTTCGACCACCCCGCGCTCGCTATAGTCGGCGGCGGCCAGGACGCGACGGAGCCGGTCGCAACTCGACGGGTGGGGAAATTTCGGCGGTGCCACGTCCATTCCAGGGCTCCTCGACTCACCGCGGCATGGACCCTCAAGAGCGACGGTGCAGGACTTGAGTGATTTGCCGGGCTTACCTATAGTAAGCAAGGAGGGTGGATCAGGCCAGTGCATGTGGGCTTCGTCCGCACCGGCCACGACCCTGGAGAGCCCAGCGATGGCACTCAACTACCGTATCGGAGATGAGCCGGTTCCCGGGTTCCGACTGGAACGGTTCCTGGGACGCGGGGCGATTGGAGAGGTCTGGCATGCGTCGGGTCCGGGTGGGACGGAGCGGCGCTGAAAATCGTCGATTTGACCGGCGGCGGGCTGCATCGGCGCAAGGAGTTTCGTGCCCTGCAGATGGTCAAGCGGATCCATCATCCCAATCTCACGCCGATCATCGGCCTGTGGGCCAAGGCCGACGACGGTGCTATTCTGGACGAGTCCGACACGGTGCAGTTGGAGAGCTCACAAGGGAGTCCGAGCGGGCCGCTCGTGACCCACACGATGGTCGTCCCCGCCGAGCCCGGCGCGCACCGTCCGAGCGAACTGGTGATCGCCATGGGGCTGGGCGACAAGAGCCTGGCCGACCGGCTGACCGAGTGCCAGCGCGAGGGGCTGCCGGGCATCCCACTCGACGAACTCCTGGACTACCTGGAGGGCATGGCGCGCGATCGATTTTCTCAACCGGCCGATCCACTCGTTGGCTTCGGGGACCGGGGCGATCGTGCATTGCGACATCAAGCCGCTGAATATCCTCGTGGTCGGCGGGGCGGTGCAAGTCTGCGATTTTGGGCTGGCGCACATGATCGGAGCGGCGCGGCGGACCGCTGCAGCGATGGGCACGATCGCCTACGCCGCGCCCGAATTGCTCGAAGGCAAACCCGGCCCCGGCACCGACCAATACTGCCTGGCGATCACCTACTTCGAGCTGCGCACCGGCGCACTTCCCTATGACCAGGAGTCGGCGGTCGCGGTGATGGAGGCGGTGCGCAAGGGCGAATTGAATCTTTCCAAGATTCCGGAGCCGGAACAGCGAGTGATTCGCAAGGCGACCTCGGTATCGATGGCCGATCGCTACGCTTCCGCTATGGAAATGGTCTCGGAGTTGCGCACGGCAGCGACTGGAGTGGAAGGGAAAGCCGCGCCGCGAGCGCGCGAATTCCCCGCGCGGGGAGAATCCTGGCCGCGGCATCGGCGCTGGTGCTTTTGGGTTTGGCCGGCTACTGGTTCTGGTTTCCAGAGCCCGCGCCGAGCCCGGCGGTACGAGCCTAGAGGAGCTCGTGGCGCGTGCACAATCGCATCTACAGAGCGGCGATTATCGCATCGCCGCCGAGGACTTCACCTCCGCACTGGGCCTGGGGGCCGACAACCTGGCGGCGCGGGTCGGCCGCGGGCACACGTATTTCGAGCTGCAAGACTATGCCAAAGCGGTGGGCGACCTCCGCCACGCGCGCGAGCTCGATGCGTCGGAATCCGGAAACGTCCCAATTGCTGATCCGCGCACCAAGCGCTGGCCGATGAGGATTTCCGTCGCGGCGACTTGCAGGCGGCGGTGGAGGACTCGGGCGCGGTGCTCGCGCTCGATGCGCGGGACATTACGGCTTTGCTGCGTCGGGCCGCGTGCTACGTGCGTCTCGGCGATCTTGAGAAGGCGGCTGTCGATCTCGAGGTGGTGCTGGCCGTCGATCCGGCCCACGCGCAGGCGCAGCGCCTGCTGGCCGAGGTGCGCCGGCACAGGTCGAGGCGTTGCTCAAGGCAAACCAGCCGGAACCCGCACGGAGCCTGGCGGCGAAAGCCTTGGACCGCTCGCCCAACGATCGGAAACTGCTCGTGCTCCTGGGTCGCGCCTGCCTCGGACTGGACCTTGTGGACGACGCGATCGGATATCTCGACGCGGCCGTGAAAGCCGACGATGCGGATCCCGAGGCCCGCTTCCATCGTGGCATCGCGCTGACGAAGAAGGGTGATTTCACCCGCACCGTGGCTGACTTCGAGGCCGTGCAGAAGATGGATCCCGCGAACCAGGCCGGCTACCAGACGCGCCGCGAGTACGCCGATGCCTATCTGGGCCTGGGCACGAAGTGCGGTGATGAGGCAAAGCAGCTCGCCGCCAAGGGAATGACGGCCAACGGCGAGGCGGTACGCGAACAGCTCAAGGCTGGGGTCGCGCAGCTTCCGAGGGCTCTTCAGTACGACGCCACGCGCGAGCTCGTCTGGAGCCGGCGGGGAAGCATGCGGCGCAACCTGCAAGACCTTCCCGGAGCGGTCGAGGACCTTCGCGCACCATCGCGCTGGGCGGCGACGAGGTCCACCAGGACCTGATCTTCCGCGGTGAGGCACAATTGCGCATGGCCTCGCGTGCCAGCGACGCCGCGAGCAAGAGCGAGCTCTTGGCAGCCGCGAAAAAGGACTTCGAAGCGGCGATTGCGAAAAGTCCCGGCTCGGCAGAAGCCCATTTCTATCTTGCGCTGGTCCAGTCGCAGCAGTCAGACTTCCCGGCTGCCGTGGAGAGCTACACCAAGGCGATCACCGAGTATCCGCGGAGCAAGGATCCCGGGTTTGATTTGCCCAGCACATTGTACGCCCGGGGAAGCCTGCGGATCCTGATCAAGCAGTTGGACGAGGCCGCCGATGATTTCACGCAAATGCTGAAATCGGCGGGGGAGGATCTGGAGGATCCTGCGGAAACCGCGGCCACGCTCCGCGAGCTTGCCAAGGAGTTCCAGAAGGCCGGCCAGTCGGCAAAGGCCGCCCAGTGGAACAAGAAAGCCGACGAGCTCACCTCAAAGAAGCCCTAAACTGCTGGCGATTCGCGGCGGAAAGGGCCGGGCGCGCGGTTGCCTGGTGCAAAAACAAACGCGGCCGTCTCCCGCTGGACTGCGGGAGACGGCTCGCGAATTCTCGCGTTGTTCGAGAGTTGGTCAGTGAACCACGGCCGGGACGAGCGGTCGCTGCCAGCGCGCGTCGAGCAACGGAAGGGCCACCGGCCACTTCGGCTGGGCCTTGTGGACGGAGGGCTCGCTCGCGGCCGGCAGTTGCAGCGGCTCGGTGTAGTTGGCCGGAGAGACGATGCGGATGCTCGTCCCCATCGAGGACACGTGCCCGTTGGTCGGCGCGGGGATCAAGGTCGTGGGTGCGGCAGGCTCCTTGGCTGGAGCGGGCGGAGCCAACTTACCGGGCGGCGGCGCCAGCGGCTTGGGGCCTTCGTCGGGCGGGGTTGCGGGAGGCAAAGTAGGCGCTTCCCCGCCCGGCTTCGGCGCCTCGGTCGGACCGGCGCGGCTTGGGCACCATACGGCAGGCATTGAGCGCGTTCGCCGCGGCTGCACGTACGCGCGGCGAAGACTCGTACCAGCAACCGTTGGGGTCCTGGCCCTCGGCTACCTTGGTGAGCTTGGCAACCACTTTTTCGTCGCAACAATTGCGATTGTCGCAGGTCGCGCAGGCGATTCGCGCACTGGCAGAGAGCAATCGCCGCTTCGTAACGGACTTCCTCGGTGCAGTCGTCCAGCGCGGCCAGCAGGGCCTGCTTCACCTCGTCGCGGTTCTTCGCGCAACCGCAGCAGACCGTGGCGAGGTAACGGATGGCCTTGATCTTCTGCGGGGCGAGGTCGGCATCCATCTTGATCTTCGCCGCAGCTTGGATCGCCGGGTTGTCGACCGCGAGGTTTGCCGGATCGGCGATCCGCTTCAGCGGAGGTATGCGCTCGCGCTGCGGCCGAAACCCGCGCGCATTGGCCGTCGCATCGCGGATCTTGTTGAAGCTCTGAGGAATGCCGAGGAAATTCCAGATCGTCGAAGGCGGAGGCGGCGGAAGTGCGGGCGCCGGCGGAGCTTGGGCCGGAGCATCGATGGCGATTGCCGCAGCCAGGAAGATGGCAAGCGCGGTCACCGATCCTGTAAAACGCTGGTTGTCCATGACGCCGTTCTCCCTTGTGTCGATGGCGACCGCATCGAGGCCGCCTGAGCCCCGGAAAGACTCCTGGAATGTTTGCACATGCCCTGAGTGCAATTCACCGAAAGGGCGATGGGCCGTACCCCCAGACACGGCCTCCACCGTCGTTCATCGTCGCCCCGCTTTACGGCCTTTAACAGCGGCCGGGAACGGCGAAGTATCCTGCGCATCTTGTGTGGTTTATTGCCCGGCGCGCCCCCCCGTGGGCCGAGCGGCGCGACGATTCGCCTCCCAGCCACGCGTCGGCACCGTGCCATCAGTCCGGCAGAGGGGAAGGAAGCGATGATTGCCCCTCACCCCCGATCTGGTTATTCTGGAGCAACACTGCTCGCCCGTTCCATTCCTTTCTCTTTCCCGCAAAGCTGCCATGAAGCTGAATCGATACCACGGCAACCCGATCCTCTCTCCCCATCCCGATCATCCGTGGGAAGATCTGGCGGTGTTCAATCCGGCCGCGTGGTACGATCCCGAGGCCAATGAGGTGCTCTTGCTCTATCGTGCCGCCGAATCGGGGCCGGAATACGGGTGCTACTTCGGATTGGCGAAGAGCCGGGACGGCTACCACTTCGAGCGTGTCGGCCACGAGCCGGTGCTCGGCCCCAGCGTTGAAGGTTTTGACGGGGCCACGATCCAAGACCCGCGCATGGTCAAGATCGGCGACTGGTACTACGTGACCTACGCGTGCCGGCACTTTCCCTTCGGCCAGTTCTGGCTTCCCGACGTGCGCAAGCGTATCTTGTGCCCGACTGCCCGGGGGAATTCCCTCATTATCTGCGCACCAACGCCACGCTGACTGGGTTGGCGCTGACCAAGGATTTCAAGACGTGGATTCGCGCGGGTTGGCTGACCGATCCGCTCTTGGACGATCGCGACGCCATCCTGTTTCCCGAAAAAGTTGGGGGCAAGTTCGTTCTCATCCACAGGCCCCTGGAATGGATCGGACCGCAGTACGGCAGTGAACATGCCTGCGCGTGGATCTCGACGGCCGACGATCTCCTGGGTTTCCGCAAAAGTCGCTTATTGATCAAGAACAGGTACGGCTGGGAGCGGAACAAGCTGGGAGTGAACACGCCGCCGATCAAGACCGAGCACGGTTGGCTCACGCTTTACCACGCGGTGGGCGACGACAAGTACTACCGGATTGGGGCCCTGTTGCTCGACCTGGAAGACCCGGGCAAAGTGCTCCATCGCACGCCCGACTGGCTGATGGAGCCGGAAGAGGATTACGAGATCGAGGGCTTTTACCGGGGCGTGTGTTTTCCTTGCGGAGCGGTGGTGCTCAATGGCACGCTGTTGGTCTACTATGGCGGAGGCGACAAGTACTGCGCAGTGGCCACCTGCTCGCTCGACGAGCTGGTGGACCATCTGCTCCGCTGCCCGCCGTAGGATCGCCGCCGCGCCTGCGCGGTTTGAACGTGAATGCGTCGATTGAGTTGCGCAGTCGGAGGGACGAGGGCCGGGTACGGCGGCCCGGTTTCTCACCAAGGTAGGGCGAACGACGGCCCCATTTTTCTCGGGGGAATGGAGAACGAAAGGATCGTGCATGCACGCGCTCGACATCGGCATCATCGTCGTGTATCTGCTGGTGATGATTGCGGTGGGCTGGGTAGTGGCCAAGATGGCCGCACGCAGCGCCGAGTCGTATTTCCTCGCTGGCAAGAGCCTTCCCTGGTGGATCATCGGCGTGGCCCACGGCTCCAGCGGCATCGATATCTCGGGCACGATGTGGTTCGTGATGATGCTATTCATCTACGGGGTGCAGCGCCAGTTGGTTGCTCTGGGTCTGGCCGTTGTTCAACATGATCTTCCGCATGGTCTACCTGGGTACCTGGGTGCGGCGTTCTAACGTCCTCACCGGGGCGGAATGGATGCGCACGCGATTCGGCTACAGCCTGGGGGCGGAACTGGCCTACGTGAGCGTGATTGTCTACGCCCTGGTAAGCGTGGTGGGATTCCTCAGCTATGCGTTCCGCGGCATCGGCAAGTTCGTCATCCCCTTCCTCCCCTGGGACTTGGGCCCGCACGCCGAAGACATCTACGGCACCGTCATCCTGCTGGTGACCGGGATCTATTGCGTAGTTGGCGGGATGTACAGCGTGGTGCTCAACGATCTCATCCAGTACTCGCTGATTCTCATCGCCGCGGTGATCATCACCGTGGTCGCCTTGTCGAACACGAGCGGAGAACAGATCATCGCCGCCGCACCCGCGGGCTGGGAAAACCTGTTTCCCTCGTGGACGATCGATTTCGACTGGGCAGCGAAAGGGTTGCCGGCGCTGAACGACCTGATTCACTCTCCCTACCCGACCGGCCACGGCTACTCGCTTTTCTTTCTCTTTGTCGGCATGCTCTTCTTCCGCGGCGTGCTGGTGAGCATGGCCGGACCGACGCCCAACTACGCCATCCAGCACGTGCTCTCCACGCGCAGCCCCCGTGAAGCTGCGCTGGAAAACATGTTCATGGCCGTGGTTTCGCTCGGCCCGCGGTTCCTTTTGATCGCGGGTATTGCCGTGCTCGGGCTTGTGTTCTTCAAGCCCGACATCCAGCAGATGGGCACCAAGGTCGATTTCGAACAGATTTTGCCCGAGGTGCTGCAGCGCTACGTGCCGGTGGGGGCCAAGGGACTCATTGTTGCCGGGCTTCTGGCCGCCTTCATGAGCACCTTCGTATCCACGGTCAACTCCGGTTCGGCCTACGTGGTCAACGACATCTACAAGCGCTATCTCGACCCGCAGGTTTCCAGCAAACGCATGGTGCGCCTGGGCTACGTGGTCTCGGTGCTCGTGATCCTCGCCGGGATCGGCTTCGGCTACGTGGCGCCGAGCGTGCACGGGGCTACGAAGTGGATCGTCTCGGCCCTGGTACCGGCGTTCGTGGCTCCCAACGTGATCAAGTGGCATTGGTGGCGATTCAACGGCTATGGGTTCTTCGCTGGCATGGTGGCGGGGACGGCTGCGGCGGTGGCCTTCCTGGTGCTGCCGCCGATGCGCGACGAATACGTGTCGCTTCTCGTGCTGGGCATTAGCGCTCTAGCATCGCTGGTAGTCTGCCTGGCCACTCGGCCCGAGAACGACGAAGTGCTGAAGGGGTTTTACCGCACCGTGCGTCCCTGGGGCTTCTGGGGACCGATCTATCGGAAGCTGAAGGACGAGTACCCCGCCTTCCAACTCAACCGCAACTTCGGCCGCGACGTGTTCAACCTGGCCGTCGGTTTAGTGTGGCAGGTGAGCATGGTCACGCTGCCGATCTACCTGGTGATCCAGCAGTGGACTCGCATGGGACTCTCGCTCGCGGCGCTGGTCGCCAGTTCGGTGGTGCTCAAGTACACATGGTACGACCGGCTAGGGCCGGGCGATATGTATTTGGATCCCGACAAGTAGCTTGTCCCCAAGGAGACTTCCATGAATCGGCATTGCAGTGGGCCGTGGGGCATCGTCCGGATTGGAATCATTCCAGCCTTGATTGTGCTGGCTGGGACGAGCCCCGTGCCGGGGCAGGGGCTGGAGCACGTCAAGGCGAACTACACGAAGTTCGAGCATCGCATTCCCATGCGCGATGGAACGCGGTTGTTCACTTCCGTCTATGTGCCCAAAGACTCGTCGCAGAAGTACCCGATCCTCATGACGCGCACCCCCTACGGCGTGCACCCCTATGGCGTGGATCAGCCGAAGTCCGACCTGGGTCCGTCGCCGGCGTTCGGCAAGCAGGGCTACATTTTCGTCTATCAGGACGTGCGCGGGCGGTGGATGTCGGAGGGGGAATTCGTCAACATGCGTCCGCACAATCCCGCCAAGGGCGCGGGCAAGGACCGGCAAGGCGCGCCCGATCAAGGCGGCTCGCAAGCCCCCGCGGACGTGGACGAGAGCAGCGACACGTTCGACACGATCGCCTGGCTCGTGGAACACTTGCCGTGCCACAACGGCAAGGTGGGGATGTGGGGTATTTCGTATCCCGGCTTTTACGCCGCCGCGGGAATGATCGATGCCCATCCGGCGCTTGTGGCTTGCTCGCCTCAGGCGCCCGTCATGGACTGGTTCGTCGGAGACGACTGGCACCACAACGGCGCGCTCATGCTTTCGCATGCTTTCAACTTCCTCGCGCGATTCGGCCGTCCGCGCCCGCAGCCGGTCAAGAAATCCGACTTTAACTTCGACCACGGCACGCCCGATGGCTACCAGTTCTTTCTCGACCTGGGGACGCTGGCCAGCGCGGAGGGGAGGTATTTCAAGGGAGACGTGCCCTTCTGGAGCGAAGTGATGCGCCACGGGACCTACGATGCCTTCTGGAAGGCGCGCAACCTCCGGCCGCACCTCAAAGGCATCCGTCCGGCGGTAATGACCGTGGGCGGATGGTTCGACGCCGAGAACCTCTTCGGTGCCCTGGAGTGCTACCGCAGCGTCGAGGCGCAGGGAGCCCAGCGAGCCAACACCCTGGTCATGGGCCCCTGGGCGCACGGCGCGTGGCGCGGGGCGATGGCCAGGCGCTGGGACCGGTGCAATTCGGCGCCAAGACCTCGGCCTTCTTTCGCGAGCAGATCGAACTGCCTTTCTTCGAGTTCCACCTCAAAGGCAAGGGAGAGTGGAAGCCGCCGGAAGCCTGGGTGTTTCTCACGGGCCGCAACGAGTGGCAACGGTTCGACGCCTGGCCGCCGAAGACGGCCAAGACTCGAACGCTCTGCCTTGCCGGCGGGGGCCGCTTGCGCTGGGAACCCCGGCCCGACGGCAAAGCGGGCTTTGACGAGTACCTCAGCGATCCGGCCCGGCCCGTGCCTTTCCTCACGCAGACGGCGATTGGTATGTCCTACGAATACATGGTCGACGACCAGCGCCCCGCTGCGCGTCGCCCCGACGTGCTCGTCTATCAGACCGAGCCGCTGGAAGCTGACTTGACCGTGGCTGGTCCGATCGACGTCAAGTTGTTGGTGTCCACTTCGGGCACCGATTCGGATTGGATCGTGAAACTGATCGACGTCTATCCGCCGGACCATCCGGACCCCGATCCCAATCCGGCCGGGGTGCGCCTGGGCGGCTACCAGCAGTTGATCCGCGGGGACGTGATGCGGGGGAAGTTCCGCCGCAGCCTCGAGCGTCCTGAGCCGTTGGTGCCCAGCGAGCCGACCGAAGTGCGATTCACCATGCCCGACGTGCTGCACGCGTTTCGGCCTGGGCACCGGATCATGGTGCAGGTGCAGAGCACGTGGTTTCCGCTGGTCGACCGCAACGCGCAGAAATTCGTGGACCTTTCCACGGCCGCCGAAGCGGACTTCCAGAAGGCGACCCAGCGCGTGTATCGCGGGGGCGAGCGGGGATCGCGACTGGTCGTGCGCGTGTTGCCGTAGTTCAGTTGCTAGGGGAAGTGCGGTTGCCTCGCCCGGTTTTCATGGAGGGCAGCCGCTCGGTCACCCTGGAGGCCGCCGGTAGAATTCCCACGCGGCCAGACTCGGAGCGCGCCTTGACGGGCGGCGCGGGCGGCAGCTCGCTGAGTTTCGGCACGCTCACCAGCAGGTTGGCGAGGTTCGGCCCACCACCGCCTTCGCCGCTCATCAAGAACACCGGATAGCGGCCGTCCCAGACCTCCAGCGACTTGGTGGCCAGTTCGATCTGCTTGAGGGCAAGATACGCCTGGGGATTGGAGAGCAACTTCTCCAACTCGAAGGCCTTGGCTTCGGCCACGCTCTTCAGGGCCTCGGCCTCTCCCTTGGCGATCTCCTGCTTCTTCTGCGCCTCGCCCGCGCCGGCCAGGCGCAAGGCCTCCTTGCGCTTTTCGGCCGCTTCGGCCTCGGCCATCGCCACCGCCTTGTCCTGCTGCGCCTGGAAGACCTTGTCGATGGCCTGCTGAATCTCGGGATTCTCGTAGTGGAGGCCGCCGAACATGGCGATCGTGGTGATCGTGATCCCGCGCTCGCGAAAGAACGCGAGCACGTCTTTTTCAACCGCCTGCATGATCTCGTTCTTCTTCGATCGCAATTCGTCCATGCGGTACCGCGCCGCCTCTTCGGAAAAGACCTTCTGCACGCGGGCCCGAACCTCGAAATCCATCACGTCCTCCAGCGAAACCTCTTTGACCTCGTAGTCGTCCTTGTACTTATCGTGCAACTCCACCTTGCGGATCTTTCCGGCCGGGTAGTTGTAGAGGAACTTCACGGCGTCTTCGTTGGAGAGGATCCGCGCCGTGATCGAGATCCCGGTCGAGAACCCCACCGAGTCCGACGACTCGACCCAAACCGCTTCATCCCGGCTGCGCGTGCCGGAATCCTGGGTTGCCGTCCACTCGCGCGTGACCGGGTTACGGTCGACCAGCATCAGCCGCTCGTTCGGCAGGTACTTGCCGTTGGCAATCCCGTAGCCCATGCGTTGCCAGCGGTAGGTGATCTGCACGCGGCGCACGTTGAGCATGTTGCGCTGGAGCATTTCCTCGGAATTCACCGTGGCTTGATCGTGGTCCCCTTCCAGTTGAACGAGAAAGGGAGTCACGTTCGGTCCCCATTCCACGTAGACCGGTTTGTCGTACGCACAACCGGCCAGTCCCAGTACCAACGCGCCCAGGATGCTCAATCGACTCGTTCTCACGGCTCTTGCTCTTTCGCGTCAGGGTGATCGTGGCATAGTCCGGTGCCCCTATTGAGGCCTGCATTGTCAATGAACACTGGGCAGCCAGGGGAATTCTGGATTCCAGCCGGCTCGGCTGGTATCCGGAGCGAATCGCAAACACTCACTGCGCCGGCGTCCCTAAGTTTCTCGCCGCCGAAGATCAGTCCGAGAGAGGCCAGGATTCCCACCGCTGAGGCCAATTCCGCCGGCCAGTGCTGGACGAGGGTCGCCATTCGCCGCTCGGCGGCCAACCGGTCTCCCTGCCCGTCGGTATGTACCTCCATTTGCCGCAAAGCCTGCCGGGCCATCCACTGCGGGGCGATCGCCGTTTCCCAATACACCGCGACGATCGCGGCGACGGCGAGCACGAGCAGGGCGAGGATGGACCGCACGATAATCATGGCCTGATCCGTTGGAGTTGGAAGCAGTGGTATCCGCAAATGCACTCCATGGGCCAATCGTGTTGCACATATGCAAATAGCTGGCACTACGCCACTTACGTCATAGTGATTCCATGGTGGAGCGTGAGGATTAATGTTGGGTATGACCTTTTTTCTCACCTGGCTCTCCGCTGCCAACCCTCGGTGGGACCCTTGAAAGGCCCTTGCAGCACGGTGTTGGCGCCGGTGGCCATCACGCCCGAGCCAAAGGGCCACGCGGAATCCCCCCCGGGATCGCTTGGATCGGCCCTCGGCCTTGGCCAGTCTCCGCGGGCAGGCTAATCTGGGCGCCAGCGTAACGATTCCTCCAGGGAGAACTCCTCATGCGATCGCGCTATACCCGAAGGCTCGGCACCCACCATGCGCTGCCCCGCGCCTGCCGCAATCGCGCATCGGCCCGGTCCATTCTCATCGCGGTGCTTGAGTGCTTTGTCGCGTCGCTGCCGCTTGTCGGGGCCGTGCCCCGCGCGGTTGCAGCCGACCGCGCGACTACTTCGAGATCGAGGTGGTCGACGATCAGACCGGCCGCGGCGTGCCGCTGGTGGAGCTGCGCACGATTCATCATCTCCGCTACGTGACCGATAGTGCGGGGCGGGTGGCGTTTGACGAGCCGGGCCTGATGGGGCAGCGCGTTTTTCTCCGTGCGAAGCCACGGCTACCAGTACCCCAAGGACGGTTTCGGATTTGCCGGGACGGCGTTGGAGGTGAAGGCGGGATCGAAGGCCACGCTTAAAATCAAGCGTGTCAACGTTGCCGAACGGCTCTACCGCATTACCGGAGGGGGCATCTATTCCGACAGCGTGCTGCTGGGTCATAAGCCGCCGATCGGCAATGGATTGCTCAACGGCCAGGTCTTGGGCCAGGACAGCGCGATGGCGGTCGTGTGGCGCGACCGCATCTGGTGGTTCTGGGGCGATACCAGCCGGCCATCGTATCCCTTGGGGTTGTTCCACATGTCCGGAGCGACCGCGCCCCTGCCCGGTTCGGGCGGGCTCGACCCCGCGGTGGGAATTGCGATGGAGTACTTTCTCGACCCGCAAGGCTTCTGCCGCGCGATGTGCCCGATGGACCGGCCGGGTCCGGTGTGGATTGACGGTGTGGTGATCGCGCCCGACAAGTCGGGCCAGGATCGCATGGTGGGTCATTACGCGCGCGTGAAAGACGTGGGACAAGTGCTGGAGCATGGGGTGGTCGTCCTCGACGAAAGCACGGCGGTCTTTCGCAAACGCGTCGAGTTCGATCTTGCCGTGCCGTGGCGTGCTCCTCGCGGTCATCCAATCCTCTGGCCGGAGGGCGACAAACGCTGGTTTCTCTTCCCCATGCCCTATGCCACGGTCCGTGCGCCGGCCGAGTTGGAAGCCTTGGTCGACCCGACGCGGTACGAGGCCTTTACCTGTCTGGAGCCGGGGACTCGTTACGACAAGGCTACGGTGCGCGTCGCGCGCGGAGCCGACGGCCGCGCAGTCTACGGCTGGAAGGCCGATACCGACCCCGTGGGCGCGGCCGAGGAGAAACAGCTCATCGCCGCCGGCAAGCTCCGGCCCGACGAGGCACGCTACCGGCCCCGCGACGTCGACAGCGGCAAGATCGTGGTCATGCACTCGGGCTCGATCCGGTGGAACGCCTTCCGCAAGCGATGGGTGATGATTGCCGTCGAGTCAGGCGGTTCGTCGTCGTATTTGGGCGAGGTGTGGTTTGCGGAAGCCGAGGCTCCGACCGGCCCGTGGCGGTCCGCCAAGAAGGTCGTCACCCACGACAAGTACAGCTTCTACAACCCCGTCCACGACGCCTTTCTGGACCAGGAGGGCGGGCGGCGGATTTACTTCGAGGGTACGTACACGAGCACGTTTTCGGGCAACACGGATCCCACGCCGCGCTACGATTACAACCAGGTGCTCTACCGGCTCGACCTGGCCGACCCGCGCTTGCAGGGGCCACCCGATCCGGCGGCCGGGCTGAAACGCTAACACGCTTTGCGTGCGATTGCCTGCGGCGGCAGGGCGGAGTTGCTCAGCGCATCTCACCCAGCATTTGGAGCAAGTCGGCCGTGATGCGCGTGGAGGCCTCGCGCTGGACCTTATTGGTACCCAGCCAGGTTTCGTAGCCTCCGAGTTCATGCTGCTCCGGAGTGGGCAGATAGCCGTAGGTCCCGTTGGCCAGCGAAATCGTGAACGTGGGCTTAAGCGGGCTCTTGGCCTTGATCTCCAGTCCAGTCTCGACGAAGGTCTCGAAAGGAATCGTCGCGATTCCCAGGTCGCCAATGCGGACCGCCTGAAGGATGACACGAACGGTGGCCGGCGACTCGTGCTGGGCCACGATGCGCTGGGCATATGTGCGCTCGTGGGGCAGTTTATCGGGGCGTTTGGGGTCGGCAAGCATGGCCCGGCGCGCGCAGCTGCTCCTCGGTGGGTTTGCGCACCGCGAGCTCAAGTTCCTGCTGACGCATCGCCAGGGGCGCGTAATCGTGCCACTTCAGACGCTTGTATTCTCCACACACTGCCTGAGCGACCTGGTCGGCGACCAGCCGGATCTGCTCATAGGGTCTTTTCTTCTCCGGCGCAGCGGCGAAATTGATGTTGTTGATGTTGCCGCTGGTACCGTTGGACATGATTCCCACGAAGGGCGGATCGAGTCGGTCCGCGCCGAGGAGCTGCTGGATTCGGTCGGCGAAGGCGGCACAGTAGTCGCCCGAGATGTCCCGTGGTCCGGTGCCCCCCACGTAGTGCAACGAGTAATTGGCCAGCAGGGCCAATGGCCGGCCCTCCCGCGATTGGACGGCGAGGAAGACGACCTGCCGGTCGACCGGCCCGGCGGGCTCGCGCAAGTTCGGATTCTGGTGGCCGGGGTTCATCAGCGCCTGGTCTGTGCCGCCGAAGGGGTTGGGCAACGAGGTGCCGGGCTTCATCAGCCAGCGGCGATTGAACACTTGAGGCGGCCCTTCGACCGACGCCCAGCCGATGCGCAGCGGGCTCCAGGTTTCGGATCCAGCGCACCCCGTCGGCAATCCGCCGCGCGAGGAATCGCTGGTAACTGTCAGCATCTTCGTTGGGCACGAGCACGTTCGGCGGCCGGGCACTCGTCGCCGAATGCGTGTGCGTGGCCGCCATCAGCATGTGATCGACGGGCATACCCGCGGCCTCGGCGATCTGCCGCTTGGCGTCGTCGAAGACTTCGCGCGGAATGCCCACGCTGTCGGCGAGTACGAAAGCGATCCGCGTGCTGCCGTCGTCGAGCACCAGACAGCGGGCGTGCAATTCGTCGTGGATGTATTGAGCGGGAGGTGAGTTCCAGCCGCCGACGATCGGGTCGCCCAGCCAAGGCGTGATGTTGCTCGTGGCCGCGCCGGCTCGGAAGACGGCCTTTGAGTCCTTCTCGGGCGCGGCGGCGCGACCGGCAGTCGGAAGGAACCCGATCGCGGCGAGCAGTACGGCCATCGCCGCCGGAAGCAAAAACGATCGCCTGGGGAACTCGATCATCGCATCGTCCTCCGAAGTGTTTTTGGAGCCGATCCCAGAATCGTGCACCGTCCCGGAATTCTCCGGCCGCGCAGGGCCGCAGCGGCAGTTCTGGGATAGGTTCTCTGATCTTTGCCCTGTGATTTGCCCGTACGGTCAATACCTCGGCGTAAACCCCTATCTGCCGCCCCCGGCCACGACCTGCGCGGTTCCAAGGCCCGACGCAGCGCGGCTAACTCCTGCTCCTGGGCCGGGCTGAACGAACCCTGCCGCTGGGCGTAGGTGTCCATCCAGGTGACCAGCCGGTCGAGGCTTCCGCGTCGAGCTGCACGCCTTCGTGCCCGTCGGCGCGGTCAGCAGAGCGTAAAGCTTGCTGTTGGCGGCCGTGCCCTCGCCGGCGATCGACCGGTCGCGCTCGAAGGCCTTGCTTCTTCAGGTCCTCGCCGCCGAAGGCGAGCAGGCTCTGGTAGAGCGTTGGCAGCGGTCAGGTCGAGCTTCGAGGCGCCTCGCGTGCCGGCTGCCCGGCTGGTGGCACTCGACGCACTCGCGATCCAGCACCGGCTGCACCAGCTGGTCGAAGCGCAGCGGCCAGGAGCCGTCGGGCCCCGGTCGCAGCCGCGACGGCTCGCGGAGCATGGCCACGGGCAAGCCGGCCGCCGGGCGGCGCCATGTCGCGGTGCTCGTGGCAGCCGATGCACGACGAGGGTCTGATTCGGCTGCACGTAGGTCAGCGAGCGCATCGTCTGCACCGCCAGGCCCTTCTCGTCCAGGGCCTGGAAGAACAGCGACACGCCCGACGGCACGCGGAAATGCGCCGAGCCGTCCTCCTCGACCGGCACCGTGCCGAGCACGAACTTGCCCGGGTCTTCGGCGGAGACGCCCAGGATCGGGGTGTTCATGTGCGGCTGGACCTTGGGCGGCACGCCGACGATCCGCAAGCTGCTTGATCGTGCCGCGCGGCACGCCCGGCAGCCCCTGGTAGACGTCCTGCAGGAGGAAGCGCGCCTTCCTGCGGCCCGTCGCCCGCCACGCCGGCGTAGGCCGGCGGCTTCGGCCGCGGCGCGGATCGGGATCGGGATTGCCCGAGGAGATCTCCGGATCGCGGTAGAGCAGCTCCAGGTTGCCGAAGGCGTCGTAGAGGTAGATGCCCATCGCGTTGACCGGGATTCTGCTCGGCGTCGTCGACGCGGCGCGTGCGGCGGCAGCTTGCGATCGGCCCAGCCCACCAGGTAGTACTCCTCGGAGAGCGGCCAGGGATTGGCGTAGTAGTGTTCGGCCAGGCCTCGGTCTCCGGGAACGGCACCTCGGGCGTCAGCCGCACCAGCGGCGCCGCCTCTTCGGTGCCCCGCGTGCGGTCCAACAGGCAGAGCGAGCCGCCGAGGATCGAATGGTGGGCCGCGGCGGTGAACACCAGCTTCTGCGAGTTGGGAATCGGCACGGCCTCGCTGACGACCTGCGGCCGGACCGTGTAGTTGCCGTAGACCAACTGCGGATTGGTGCCGTCGGGATTGGTCGACCAGAGGCTGAAGAAGTGGCCGTTGAAGCGGTCGATGTAGTCCCAGCGCGTGTAGAGGATGCGGCCGTCGTTGGCCACCGCCGGGC
Organism: Pirellulales bacterium; assembly: GCA_963736495.1. Taxonomy (GTDB): domain Bacteria; phylum Planctomycetota; class Planctomycetia; order Pirellulales; family Thermoguttaceae; genus CAVTPL01. The sequence goes on from CAVTPL010000009.1 coordinate 80,090, forward strand.
GTCCACTCGAAATTCTCGAAGGCCGAGATCGGCCGCAGGTTCTTCCCGTCGCGCGTCCATGGCGTGCAGCGTGAAGACGGGCACGGGCCGGTAGTTGTCGCCGCCGCAGCGCACGTAGCTGTCGGGCAGGTCGGCCCGCGCGTGTCGCCGCAGTGTTCGCCTTGCTGCACTGGAGGAAGACCCCTTGCGCGTCGAAAGGAACACGATCTCGCCGTCTGGGCAGATAGCGCGCGTCGAAATCGTCGTAGCGCCCGCGGGTCAGCTGCCGCACGCCGCTGCCGTCCAGGTTCATCTCGAAGAGGTGGATAGAAGGCGTCTTCCGGCAGGTTCGCCTTGGTGGCCTTGTCGCGCAGCTCGGGCACGTGCGGGTAGTACTTGCAGTAGGCGAAGAGCACCTGCTTGCCGTCGTAGGAGAGGTCGGGCCGCAGGAACGTCCCTTCGGGCCAGCCGCTCGGTCAGGCACCGCACCCGCGGCTCGATCGCTCTTGAAACCCTCCGAGGACGAAGATGCCGCCGCCCGGCCGCGACCACCAGCCGTAGAACTGGTCCGACATGTGCGGGAACCGCGTGGGCGCCGCTTTGACGAACACGATCGCAGTCGAAATCCAGGAGCGGATTGCCCAGGGCCATCTTCCGCACCGCCCAGTGGGCGCGGAAGTAGAGCTCGCGCGCTGGCCGCCTCGGGAGCCTGCGGCGCAGTCTTTTCACCTGCCGCGGCGACCTCCGCTAGAGCGCTCGTGACTTCCGCGTCCGACCGCGGCCCCAGATGCCGCTGGCTCTCGGCCAGGTTCAGCCCTCGCTCGACGACCTGGACGATGGCGTCCCGGCGGCTCGCAGCCGGCGCTGACTGCACGCGCACCGACCAGTGGCTCGTGCTGCTCTGCGTGGCCGGCTTTCCCAGCGCGACGTTGCGCGTTCTCGCCCGGCCGCATAGATCTCCACCTCGTCGAGATGGAAGTAACTCTTGCCGCGCAGGCCCAGCCGCACGTAGCGGGCCTGATGTCCCTGAGCTTCACCACCAAGCGGCTTCTTGTCGGTGTAGCCGTAGAAGACCGTGCCGTCGTGCTGGTAGACCTGGCGAAAGGTCTTGCCCGTCGTCGGACACGCGACACGAGATCCGCGCATTCCGCTCGGCCAGGTCGCAGCGGTTGTAGAGCACCACGCGGTCGATCGGCAGTCGGGCGCTCGAGGTCGACTTGCCACCAGGGGTCGTTTTCCATTCTCGGTGTGGAAGCCCCACTTGCCGTTCTTCACGCCGTCGACGCCCCCGAGGGCGTCCTCTTCCGGCTTGACGTTTCCCGTGCCGGTCGTGGCGGGGGCCACGCGGAGGACTTCCTGGCGCAGCCAGTCGGCTTCGATTTGTGCGCAGCGTAAGCGCCGGCGCACCCACCGGTTCCGCGGCTGCCGCCGGCCGCGCCGCGGCCCACGCTCCGCAAAGTCCCAGCCCGGCTGCAACCCACACCAGACGTCGATTCGATCTGCTCACCGCCGGCTCCTTGATCCATCCCTTGGGGGTCTTCGGCTCCGATGTGTCCTATGCTATCTCCCATACCCCTCCGCCCACAAGCTTTTGATACGGCGGAGTACGTCCGTGACACTCGCTTCGGGGACGTGACAGCGAACCCCTCCAACGGTATACTAAGAGGACCGAGCACGAGTTGTCCGTGCGATACTTGGCCCTCGCAAAACGCGGCGTTCTCCACGTCGTTTTGAGCGCGGTGGGAAACGTCCGCGAACCTTCCGCAACTCCCTTCTTCTGGATCGACCATGATCAGGCAACGGATCCTGCACGGCGCGGGTTGCCTTGTCGCCGGTCTGTTGGTCCTGGCCGGTTGTCGGCCCTCGCCGCAGGTCACTTCGCAACAGTCCGTCGACGAAATCTACGCCCGGGGCTATCGATTGCTCGATGCCCAGCACTACGACGAGTCGCTGGAGTGCCTCAACGAGGTCCTCCAGCGCGATCCCGACCATGCCGGTGCGTACTTTGGCCGGGCCAAGATTTACGGCAAGCGCGGCGACGTGTACCGCGCATTGGCCGACTGCAACCATGCGGTGTATCTAGATCCCGACTTCGCCGACGCACTGTTCGACCGAGGCAAGATTTTCCTCGATCAGGGCTTTGCCGACCGCGCGATCGCCGACTTTACCGCGGTGATCCGCTTGGAGCCCAGAACGCCTCCGCCCACCGGCTTCGGGCGTCGGCCTACGAGCACAAGGACGATTTTCGCTCGGCGGTCGGCGACCTCACTGCCGCCGTGCAGTTGGACCCCCAAGACGCCCAGGCGTATCGCCAGCGCGGGGGGTTGTTTGCCTGGCGCGACGACTTCAAGCGCCGCATTGGCTGACTGCTCGCGCGCGATTCGCCTCGATCCGGCCGACGCCGAAGCCTATTACCAGCGTGCGCTCGTGCGCGAGAAGGCCGGCGAACGGGATAAGGCCATCATCGATCTTACCGAGGCCATTCGTCTGAAGCCGGCCTTCGCCGAGGCCTACCATCGCCGCGCCCGCGTCCAACGCGACTTCGATTGGGACAAGGTGCTGGCCGACGCGACCAAGACACTCGAACTCGTGCCCAACCTGGTTGACGCGCTCTGCTTGCGCGGGCTGGCGCGGCTGTCGAAGAGCGACGTCGACGGCGCGCTGGCCGATTTTTCTGCGGCGATCCGGATCGACGATCGCTGCGTGGAGGCCTACCAGCATCGCGGTGTGGCCTATCTGGCCAAGAAGGACTCCGAGAAGGCCCTGGACGACTTCACCTCCGCCATTCGGCTCGATCCCAACAGTGCCGCGGCCTATTGTGGCCGGGGGATCGCCTTCGAAAGCCGGGGCGAGCCCGACCGCGCAACGACCGACTACACCGAAGCCATCCGCGTCGATCCGAATTACGCTCCGGCTTATTACCGCCGCGGCCAACTTGGCGAGCGGTCGGGCAACTTCTTCCGTGCCCTGGCCGACTACGGCGACGTGCTGCGGTTGAATCCTCGCGATGCGACGGCCTATCACCGTCGCGGTGTCGCCGCCCTGGGCCGCGGTGATTTCCCCAAGGCCGTCGCCGATTTCACCCAGGCCCTGCGTCTGGATTCCGGCTATGCGGCCGCCTACGAGAGCCGTGGCCGAGCTTACCACCAGCACGGCGACCTCCAGACCGCAATCGCCGACTACGGCGAAGCCATTCGCCTCAACCCGGGCGATCCCAGTGCCTATGCGCGACGTGCGGCGGCCGCCCTGGCGCAGGGCAACTTCGACCAGGCGCTGGCCGATTGCTCCAATGTGATCGAGCTACGCTCTACCGACGCCGGGGCACGGCTCGACCGGGGACTGGTCTATGCCGAGCGGGGAGAAACGGGCAAGGCGGTCGAAGACTTCAGCGAGGCAATCCGCCTCGACCCTCGCCGCGCCGACGCCTACTACCACCGGGCGAATGTGGTTTGGGACCACGACTGGACGAAAGCACTGGCCGATTTCGATCAGGCGGTGCGGATCGATCCTCGCTTCGCCGCGGCGTATAACAATCGCGGACTGGCTTTGCGGCTGCGGGGCGACCGCCGCGGCGCGATTTGCGATTTCACCGAAGCCATCCGTCTGGATCCCAAGCTGTCGCAGGCGTTCTACGGCCGCGGGGTGGCCTATCGCGAACAGGGCGAATCCCAGCGCAGCGTTGGACGATTTCAGCGAGGCGATCCGCCTCGATCCCAAGTTCGCTGATGCCTATCTCCAGCGCGCTCGCACCTACCTCGCGCTGGGCGACCCCTACCAGGCTGGAGCCGATGCCGATCGGGCGTTGGCGCTGGCCCCCGCCAACCCAGCGGTCCACCACGTGCGCACCTTGGCCGCCCTGAACAAGAAGAACCTCGACAAGGCGCTCGAGGCCCTGACCGAGGCCATCCGCCTCGATCCGCAGAACGCCCAGTGGCTCACCGACCGCGGCGTGGTCTTCTACCAGAAGAAAGACCTCGACTCGGCGATCGCCGACTACACTCGGGCGATTGCCCTGGACAACCGCCTAGCCAAGGCGTGGTACAACCGCGGCATCGCCCATTTCGCGCGGAATGTGAAAGACAAGGTCTACGTGGCCGGCTACCGCGGAGCGGCGGCCGGGTCGGACCCCGCCTTGACCGACCTCGACCAGGCGGTCGCCCTCGACCCACTCCATGCCGGCGCGCGCTTCAACCGCGGCATGGTTTACTTGCAGCGGGGCGCACTGGAGGCCGCCGCCGCCGATTTTGAGGCCACACTTCGCCTCGACCCCGCCGATGCCGCCGCCCAACAGTATTTGCACTACGTGCGCGAGCGCAAGACCGATCAGGCACGGACCGTTCCGGCGCGTCGCGGCGAAGGGTAGCCTGGCCCGCTAAGATGCCGACATCAAGAAAGGGCGGTCGCGCTCAGGGCCGCTTCGACCACGGCCAATTCGTCGATCGTGTTCACGCTCAGCGATTCGACCGGATCGAGCACGGCCAACGCCCGCACTTCTTTTCCCAACCGCAAGAGTACGCCCGGACAATCGGTCAGGTAGTATTCCCGCTGCGCGTTGTCGGCACGCACGTGCTGGAGCGATTCGAGCAGGTCCGCTGCGCGGAACACGTAGTAGCTCATGTTGACTTCCGTGATCCGTTTCTCCTCCGGACTGGCATCCTTCTCTTCGACGATCCCGCGAAACGCGCCCTGGGGATCGCGGAGGATGCGGCCCAAGCCCGCCGGATGGTCCTTGTGCGCGGTGCCGAGGATACAGGCCGCCGGGCGGCGCACGTACTCGCCCAGCAGTCGCGAGATCGACGCGCTTCGCATCATCGGCGAATCGCCGGCCACCACCATCACCGGTCCGTCATGGCTTGCCAGGTGTTCGCGCGCACAGGAAACGGCGTGACCCGTGCCAAGCTGCTCTGCCTGGAGCACGAACTCGACTGCCTTGCGATGGGCGAGGGCCTTCTTCACGTCGTCGGCGCGGTAGCCCACGACGACGACGATTTTCTCCACGCCGCCGGCCTGTAGGGCGTCGATCACGTACTCGACCATCGGTCGATCCCGCGCCGGCACGAGGACCTTGGGCAGGTCCGACTTCATCCGCGTTCCCTTGCCCGCCGCCATCACAATGGCCATTGTGGTTGCCATCGCCAGTCACCTCCGCGCTTCGAAATCCAGGTCCCTTGATCCTCGATGCCGTCGCCGCCGCGCGGCCGCGCGTATCCAGGACCGAACCCTCAACTATAGGTCATGCCCCCGATGGCGCAAACCGCAATTGGCGCAACATCTTGCGACCATTCCCCCTGTGGCGGGCGGTGTGAAGGTCGACAATTTTTCCGGGCGGAAGCCCGACTGGGCCACGCGGCATTCGGAGCGGCTGGCGAGTCGAGAACCTACCGCGGCCCCCCAGGGATGGTAATCTGAGGGCCGTGGCAAACCGTTTCCTCGCCGTGAGTTGCGTTTCCCCGCCGCTTTCGTGGCCGCTGCGGGCCGGACGCGGCGCGGCCGATGTAGTTAAAGAGGCAATAAAAACCGTCGCACGCCGGGTCTATTCCTCAGGGGCGCGACGAGCCATCGAGCGCGGCATGAACGACCTGAGCGACAGACTCTCCAACGGCGATCCGGCCGCCTTCGTCGAGCTCTATGACTCCTGCGCCGACCGCGTGCACCATTACCTCGTGGCCCAGCTCGGCTCGCGTGCCGACGCCGACGACGCCCTGCAAGAGACCTTTCTGCGTCTGGTGCGGAATTCCGCGAAGCTGGCGCGAGTGGAGAACCTCATGGCCTATGTGTTTACCGTTGCCCGCAACGAGGCAGTGCGCCTGGCCAGTCGGCGTACGCGCACCGGACCGCTGCCATCGGCCGATGGCGATGCCCTGTTCGTGGCCGCCGAGGACGGCGCGGCGGCTCGGGAGGAGGCCGAGATGATTGCCCAGGCCCTGGCCGGGCTTACGCCCGAACTGCGTGAGGTCGTCGAATTGAGAACTTACGCGGGGCTCGGGTTTCGCGAGATCGGCGAAGTCACCGGGCTTCCCCAAGGCACCGTGGCCACGCGATATCGCACTGCGCTGGGTCGGCTGCGTGCGCGCGTTGGCCGAGGAGCTATGATGAACGATGACCTCGAACAATTCCTGGAGCGATTGACACCCCGCGGTGCGGATCGCGCGGTCCGTGCGCGGGTGCTCGGCGCGGTGCAGGCTGAGCTTCGCCGGGGTCGCACCCCGGCGTGGGGCCGCCGGTGCCTGCTGGCGGCAGCGGCCATGCTCCTTGCCGCCGTGGGATTGAACATTTGGGTGTATCGGGCCGTCGATCGCCGGCTGGCCCGCTTTGAGCGGCCCGACCCCGCCGCCGTTCGGGCGGCCGACGTCGCGGAGGCGATTGCCGCGGTCACCGACGCGGAAACGGGCCGCTGGACCTTCGAGCGACTCACCGCCGCCCGCCGGCCGGCCGATGTGCCAAAACGCTATGCCGAATGGCTCAAACAAGTTCTCGATGAAACCTTAATTGCCTCGAAGGATGTCGATCATGAGTCGCTGGAAGAGCATCGCCCTGGTGTCCGCGAGCGTAGTGGCCGCCGTAATCGCGGGGCTCCTGGTGTACAACGCCTACGTGATCTGGAGCACCGGCGCACAGCTTGAGCTTCGCTTGGCCGCCATGGCCGAGGCAGGCGAACCCGCGTCGATCGCCGAACTCGAGCACAAGCCGATCCCTCCGGACCAGAATGCCTACACCTACATCCAGCAGGCCTTCCCCGACATCATCGCCCTGGAACAGGGCCTCATGCCTTGGTACGAAATGGAACGCTACCGGACCGCAAGGCTCGAGCCCGACGAACAGAAGAAACTGCAAACGCTGCTCGAATCCTACCCGCGCATCGTGCCGCTTCTGGAGCAGGCCGCGGCATGCCCCGACTACACCGCGCCCATCAATCTCCAGGTGCTCCCTCAGGAATTCATTTCCTCGGGGATCGACGTGGTCCAGAAGAATCGCGAGGTAGCCCGCGTGCTTGTCGCCTACTCAACGCTGCGCGTGTCGCAAGGCCGGCGCGACGAGGCAGTACGTCTCATGGTCTTGCTGTTGCGGCTCACGCGGCACTGGGACGGCGACCCGGCCCTGGTCAGTTATCTGGTATCGCTGGCCTGCCGCGGCATGGCACTGAGCCAAGCGAATCTCGCCCTCCAGTCCGGTCCGGTGAGCAAGGAAAGCCGCGACGGCCTGGATCGCGAATTGGCCTTGCACGAGCCCATGGACGGCTACCCGTCCATGTTCAAGTCCGAACGCGCCTTGGGGCTTTCGATGATGCAGACCATGCCTTGGGCCGGAAACTGGTTGATGCGCGGCATGCAGAACACCGGCACCCTCTATTACCTCCAGACCATCGACGAGTATCTCGACGCGGCCTCGCGCCCTTACTGGGAGGTCCTCCGCGACAAACGCGACGTGCCGCGCTCGAACTTCGGGCCGCGCGTCGTCGTCGACCTGCTCCGCCCGGCCTTGGACGCGGGCCGGCAGGCGGGCGAGCGAACGCGCGCCTTGGTGCGGTCGCTGCGCGTGCTCAATGTCATTCAGACACGGACCGCGCCAAAGCCGGGTGAAGTTCCTGCCCTGGCAACTCTCGGGCTTCCGGCCTCCACGACCACCGATCCCTTCAACGGCCAGCCGTTGATCGTCAAACACCTCGCCACGGGATGGCTCGTCTACAGTGTGGGCCCCAATCTCGAAGACGACGGCGGGACGATTGCCGACTACTCTGACGTCGGCTTCGGCCCGATTGCGGTGAAGGCGGCGGCCAAGTAGCCGTCGGATCGTAGTCGGCAAGGGATCGGCAAGGGATCGGACGAGCCGGCCGGATCGGCTCGACCGCGAGGGTCTTTCGTGGTTCGCCGCGGAGAAATCTCACCCCTTCAGTGGCGGTGCCGAATTCGGGCGGCGACCCTTGAGTCGCGACCCCCTTCCACTCGCCCCAACCGGCCCATCTCCCCCATTGGTGTGGCAAGATCGCCGCCTGGGTCGGCGCGTCGGGGCGCGATCGCCAACTATTACTTGGCTGTTACACAACGTTCACATACTTGCCGTTCCGGGCCGGGCGATATCCCCTACAATTGCTCCGATGAAGTGTTCCATCCCTTGGGGAAGACCGCGATGAAAATGCCCGCTCGCCCGTTGATCGTTCATTCCGCCCAGCCCGTTTCCCAGCCCGTCCATCCGCTGGGTTCCCAGGCGCGCGTGCTGCTGAGCAGTGTGTTCGGTCCCTACGCGCAGGACGACGAGTACGGCAGTCGGGTGATGAACCCGATGGAGCTCTATCACAACCAGGTGACGCGGACCCAAGGGGCGTTCTCGCTCCGCATGTTCCATCGGTCTTGGGGCCTGATGCTCATCCAGGCCAACATCGAGGCTCCCTGCACGCTGTTGGATTTCCCCACGCTCGATCGTTTCATCGAGGAACTCAAGACCCACCAGTACGACGTTATCGGCATCAGCGCGATCATTCCGAACCAGTTGAAGGTGAAGAAGATGATCGAGCTGGTGCGCCAGTACCAACCGGCCGCGGTCGTGGTGGTGGGCGGACACATTGCCAACGTTGCCGATCTCACCACGCGCATGGGCGCCGACTACGCCGTCCGCGGCGAAGGCGTGCAGTGGTTCCGCGCCTTTCTGGGCGAAGACCCCGATCGCCCCATCCGCCATCCGCGCATCGTTTCCGGCGTCGGCACGCGCAATCTCGGCGTGACCGTCAACGACAAGCCGGGCGACGTCGCGGCAACGCTCATTCCCTCGGTGGGCTGCCCCATGGGCTGCAATTTCTGCTCCACCTCGGCGATGTTCGGCGGCAAGGGCAAAGCCTACCACTTCTATACGACCGGCGACGAATTGTTCGACGTCATGGAGCAGCTCGAGCACTCCATGCACGTGCGATCGTTCTTCGTCATGGACGAGAACTTCCTCCTGTACCGCAAGCGCGCCCTGCGTCTGCTCGAATTGATGGAGCAGCACGGCAAGTCGTGGTCGCTCTATGTCTTCAGCTCCGCCAACGTGCTCCGGTCCTACACCATCGACCAACTGGTGCGGCTGGGCATTTCCTGGGTCTGGATGGGCCTGGAAGGGGAAGACAGCCAGTACACCAAGCTCCACGGCACCGAAGCCTTCGGGCTGGTCAAACGCTTGCAGTCGCATGGGATCCGCGTGCTCGGCTCGTCGATCATCGGGTTGGAGAACCACACGCCGGAAAATATCGACCAGGCCATCGACTACGCGGTGCGCTACGACAGCGACTTCCACCAGTTCATGCTCTATACCCCCATTCCCGGCACGCCCCTGCACCACGAGCTCTCGGCCCAGGGACGGATCAAGGACGAAGCCGAGTGCCACCCGAGTGACGTCCACGGCCAGCTCATCTTCAACTACCGCCACCCCCATATTCACAATGGCGAGGAAGGCGAGTTCATGGTCCGCGCGTTCGACCGCGATTTCGAGGTCAACGGGCCGAGCGTGGTCCGCATTGTGCGTACGACGCTGGCGGGCTACCGGCGCTATAAGAACCACCCGGACGCGCGCGTCCGCGACCGTTACCACTGGGAGGCGAGGGAATTGGCCACGACTTTCTCGGCCGTCGTCGCCGCCTGCCGGCGCTACTACCGGAAGCACTCGGTGCTGGGGCCGAAAATGGCCGCGGTTCAGAAGGAGCTGTTCGAGGAGTTTGGGTGGAAGTCGCGGTTGTTCGCCGCCCTGGGTGGGCCCTACGTGATGCGGAAGATCCGCCAGGAGGAAAAGCGACTGGCGAGCGGCTGGACCTACGAGCCGCCGACCTTCTACGAGCGCAACGCCGCCGTCCAGGTGGCCGAGGGCCCGCTTGCGCCTACGCTGGCGCAGCCGGTCGCCTGCCGCGTCGAACCGGTCGCGGCCGAACCCTCGACGGTCGAGGCTCCTCTGGCCCCCGTGGCCGTCGAGTAGCGCGCGACGCCCGCCGTTTCGCAGAAGCAGTTCTTCTCAGCCCGGCTGCCGTGCTGAGTTGGATTCGTGCTGCTTCAGGAACGCGTTTTTGGATGCGGCGCGAGAAACCGCGAACGATTGCTCGCGCGGGATCACGGGGCGGCCGCCTTCTGCTGGATCCAGCGGCAGTTGAGCACCTTTTCCATCAGGTCGACGGGCAGATAGTAGTAGTGGTTCGAGGCCTCGTAGCCGATGCGCGAGTCGGCGCGAGCTAGGGGGAATAACTCCAGGGCGAGCCGCGCTTCGTCGTCGACAATCTGCTTCATTTCCGCGGCGAGTTGTTTCCGCTCGGATTCCGAGGGGGGCTTTTGGGCGTCGGCAAGGCGGTTGCGCGCGATCGTGAATCGCGTCTGGTTGGCGACGCTGGCAAAGTGCAATTGGGCCGCGGCGGCGAACCGCCACTGCGCCTGGGCCTCGTCGCGGAGCGTCGCGGGTGCAGCGTCAGCCGCTCCGCGGAGGTCGGCCAGTCCCGCCTTCCACCCCTCGGCGACTTTGGCAAACTGCGCGGCGAAGACTTCGGCCGGATAGGGGCCGCGCCAGGCGTTCACGTCGTCGTAGGGAAACCCTACCATCGTCGCGCGATAGCCGCTTGTCTTGGCCCACAGCAAGTTGGCGGGGCCCACCTGCATCGGCGCCTGGTAGACTACGCTGATGTGATAGGGGAACTCGCGAAACGCCGTGGAGAATTGGGTCCAAGCCCGGCGGGCCCCACGCGCCTGCGCCCCGAAGTGCTTCTCGGCCACGCGATCGAGCACCTCCTCCTTGCTGGCCTTGCCGAGGGCGAACTGCTGGGCGATTTCCAGGTTGGGCGAGGGGTAGCCGCCCAGGCTCCAACTGAGCATCAATCCGTCCACTCCGCTGGTGGCGAGCTTCTCGGCGTGCTCCGCCACCAGGTCCATGACGGGCAGGTAGGGCACGGCGGAAAGCTCCCAGGTATTGTTGAACTGCACCTTGGCCGAAGTGCGAAGCCCCGCTTGCGCGCCACGGCCCAATGCCGTTCGGGCGCGGCGCCGGGCCCCACGGAGGAGATCGAGTACTCGCCCACGATCGAATCCACGCCGCCGCGGCGGATCGGGAGCGACCACTCGCTCACCGACTGGAGCCACACCGACTTTGGCAACCGGGCGATGATCTCGGGCGCGGCGTCGTCGGGCCAGCCCCAATCCCAGGCCAGCACCTTGGCCGAGGGGCTCGCCCGCTGCACGCCCGAGGCGATCGTCGCGTTTACTTCGGCGATGATCTCGGCCGCCGACCGGCCTTTGCACCGCGCACTCCCGATGGCGCCCGTGGGACGCGCAGTTAGTCAGGTTCTCGGAGGCCGTGATCGTAAACACTCCGCCCAGCCCGGGTACGTTACGAAACACATGCTCGAGCGAATCGGCCAGCCACTGGCGGACCTCGGGCGTCGAAGTGCACATCGTAACGTGGTCGCCTTCGCGCACGCCCGTCAACGCACCTCGCCCGGGCGCGGCGAAAAACGCCTCGGGCATGGCGCGGGGCTCGTTCATATACAGATAGACGTCGATCCCGTAGCGCTGGCGCGCTCGACCAGTCGCCGCAGCGTTGCCAGGCGCGTGGCATGCCCCTCGCCGAATTCGGGAAAGAGCTTGCTGGGAGCCAAGGTGCGGAGCACGGTGTGCAGCCAGATGCCGTTCACCCCCACGTTGGAAAGACGCTCCAACAGGCCGTCGGGATACGGGTCCAAAGCGGGATCCATGAGTGGGTCGCCGTACAACGCAAAGTAGGAGTAGATGTAGCGCAATCCGGGATTCCGGCGATCGCCGCGGGCCCGATCACCGCCCGATCGCGCCGGCCGACTAAGCCTTTCAATAAATGCAAACCGCGGTTCCTCGGGCGTGCGGAGCGCCGTGCCAAACTCCCGCTCGACGATCTGCCGGATCTCCGCCGCCCGCTTTTGCGCCTCGGCCGTGGGCGGCGCGTAGCGGAGCGGATCGCACTTGGGTTTCAGGTTCCCCAGCTTGATGAAGAGAAAATCGTCCTCGCGCAGCGCATAGGCCAATTCCTCCGCCGACTTGTCGAGGAGCGTCAGCAGTTGCTCGTAAGGCACCAGGTGCCAGTTGCGGCGCACGATCGTGATATAGCCCCGCGTCTTCCACTCCGGAGCGATCGGCCCCTGATCCGGAAGCCCCATCGAGCGCGCGATCGCCTTCACGTTGTCCGGCGTGGTCGAGAGCACTTTGGCCAGCCGCTCCGCCTCGACCACCGGCCAGTTGCGCCACACGAAAGCGTGGAGGCGGTCGGGGAAATGCGGGTTGGCGAGCGCCGGCGGCGCGGAGCCTTCAGGGAGCGCGGCGGCGCCGTGTGCCGCGCGGTGACGGCCAATGCCACAAGCAGGGTGCAGGCCCATGTCTTCGCCATGTTCGCCTCCAGGATTTCTTGGAGCCGGTCCTAGAACCTTTGGAGATGCTGCGATTTTGCGGCCGCACAGAGCTGGCGGCGGCAGTTCTCGGACAGGTTCTTGGAGCCGCTATGAAAACGCGTTTGTCGTGCCGGGGGAAAACCCACGCGCCCCTCGGGCTAACGGGATCCGGCGACCGCTCCCATTGTACTGACCCGACCCGCGTGCGAACACACTACGGCTTCCGGCAGCACGCTTGTGGTTCGGGGCGTTTTCAGTCGGTCGGAAGGCCCGAGCGGCGGCTCGCTTGTAAACGCTGCGCCCTTGGGGTAACCTACGCGCGTGCACCGCGGCGCGCGAGAGCCCTCGACCGCCTGATCGAGCCCCGCGGAGCCCAGCACAGGGCTTGCCGTCGGAGGGCTGGCCGTCGGAAGTCCGGCGAACAAGGTACTCGGATGAGTCAACTTCGTTCCTTCACAATGCCCAGCTCGATAACCCCGAGGTCATACCATGCACCGTTCCGCGAAGAACCCGTCGGATCGTAGTAGGTCGAACGTTGCACAATCGGGAGATCCGCAAGTGGAACACGGCTTGGGCACGGCCGCGCGTGCGGCCGCGGCTGGCTCGCGCCGCGAGTTTCTCGCGCGATGTTCCGCCGCCGCGGCCGGTACGGCGCTGGCCGGCGTGGCCGTGCCGCACGTCCACGCGGCAGAGAACAACACGATCAAGATCGCCCTGGTCGGTTGCGGGGGGCGCGGAACCGGCGCGGCGGCCGACGCACTTCGGACCAAGGGTCCCACCAAGCTCGTCGCTTTGGCCGACTTCTCTCCCGAGCGGCTGGAAGCCTGTTTCCAGAACCTCTCCCGAACCGAAGACATTGCCAAGCAGATCGACGTCGCGCCCGAGCGCCGCTTCGTGGGCCTGGACGCCTTTCGCAAGGCCATCGACGTGCTCGACAAGGGAGACCTTGTGCTCCTGGCCACTCCGGCCGCCTTCCGCCCGATGCACCTGGAATATGCGGTGGCCAAGGATCGCCACGTGTTTATGGAGAAGAGCTTTGCGGTCGACGCGCCGGGCGTGCGCCGCGTGATCAGGGCCGGCCAGGAGGCGGAGCGGAAGAATCTGAAGATCGCCAGTGGGCTGATGTGGCGCCACGACCCCGCGCGAGGAGGCGATCCGCCGCATCCACGACGGCGCGATCGGCGAGATCCACACCGTGCGCACCTATCGGATGCACGGCGCGGTCGGCTTCGCCCCCAAACCCGCGGGCATGAGCGAGCTGGCGCACCAGATCCGCAACTACAGTTGCTTCACGTGGCTCAACGCCGGCTTCCTCGTCGATTGGCTGATCCACAACATCGACATTTGCTGTTGGGCCAAGAATGCCTGGCCCGTCGCGGCCCAGGGGATGGGTGGGCGGCAGGTCCGCAGCGTCGCCGACCAGATGTACGACCATTACTTCGTGGAGTATTTCTTCGAGGATGGCGCGCGGCTCTACGCCCAGGGCCGCCACATCGACAACACCTGGGGCATCTTCTCCGACTTCGCGCACGGCTCGAAAGGCTCGGCCGTGCTCATGGACAGTCTTGCCGCAGCCAAGCCGCGATTCTACAAGAACGAGAAACAGACGACCGAAAACGAGACCTGGCGCTACGGCGGACCCACGCCGAATCCCTACCAGGTCGAGCACGACTTGCTGTTCGACGCCATCCGCCAGGACAAGCCTTACAACGAGACCGAGCGGGCCGCCAAGGCGGTCCTGACGTCGATCCTCGGCCGCATGGCCGTCTACTCCGGGCAGAGGGTCACGTGGGGGCAGGCCTTCGAGTCGAAACTGGAACTCGCGCCCGGCTTGGATCAGTACACCGCCGCCAGCAACGCGCCGGTGATGCCCGACGCCCAGGGCCGCTATCCCATCCCCATGCCCGGCCTGACTACCGCCTTCTGAGAATTCGGGCTGGTGGCCACCGGCGCGGCAGCGGTCTGCATTTTGAGGAGGAGTGCGTAGCGGCGGAAGCCGCGGAGGTCGTAGCCGCGCGGGGTGAAGCCGTGGGCGCGCAACTGGGCATCGCACTCGGCTTTCCGGCGACGCAGGGCGGCGCGGAGTTCGCGGCGGGTAACGCAGTAGGCACGGTGACGGCGTATGACGGCTTGGAGATCGGCCAGGAGTGCGCGGACTCTTGCGACGAGCTTCGTGCAAGCGCCGATGTAGATCGATTGCTGGCGACCGTCGGCGCGAAAGGCGAGGCGGAAGTACGGTCCGAGCTTGCGCGCGCCGCGCATGCGCCAGGTGGTTACGATCGCGCCTTGGCGGCGGAAGAGGTCGCGGGCGGCGGAGATGCGTGCGGCGATCTGGTCGTAACGTGCGGCGGAGTGTTGGTCAACGGGACTCGATTTTTGCCACATTTTGTTTTGCGCTCGGGGGGTGGGGGGGGAGGGAAGGGGAGTGTTGAGTGTTGAGTGTTGAGTTCGGATGCGGGCCGGGAGGGAGCGTATGGCTGGAGACACGAAGGTCTTGCCACAAAGAACTGACAAGGGAACAAGAGTTTCACCGCGAAGCCGCCAAGGGCGCGAAGGAAGACAGGGTGGGGTAAGTTGACGGCGGTACGATGTTGAAGTTGTCGGGCGCAAGGGACTTCGACGGACGCCGCGACGGGCCGGGAGGGAGCGTATGGCTGGAGACACGAAGGTCTTGCCACAAAGAACTGACAAGGGAACAAGAGTTTCACCGCGAAGCCGCCAAGGGCGCGAAGGAAGACGCTGGTATCACGCGTACCGTTATACTGTACGGACGAACAGATATCCAGGTTGGTTGGTGGGCCAGGGGAGGGAAGGCTCAGATCCGCGGGTTGCGCTGCGCTTCACCCGCGGCTATTCAAAGGTGACCGCTACGCGGTCGCACGGTCATGGCATGCGGGGTGCGCTGCGGGGCCTTGGTCTCCCGCCGTGAAGGATTGGTCAACAACGGCATCCGACGATCGCAGGAAAGGTCAACTCGTCGGGGTGGCCCACCTCGTGAAAATGCCGCGCCGAGTGTCGATGCGCGATGGCCCCTTCTACCTCCGGCACCATGGAACATCAAGCGGCGCCAGGGCACTCGCGAAGCCAGCGGCACCCAAGCCGTCATCAGTCTGCCTCAGCCCCCAGCACGCTTGACTTGGTAGCCCATGCCCTCAAGCTCGGCAACGATTCGGTCCCGGTGGTCGCCTTGGATCTCGATGCGCCCGTCCTTGACCGTTCCTCCCGTGCCAAGCCGGTTCTTCAGTTTGGCGGCAAGCTCCGTGAGGCCGTTCTCGTCCAGCGGCAGGTCGGAGATGATTGTCACTCCCTTGCCTCGCCTGCCCTTCGTCTCTCGCCCCACTCGGACAATCGTGGACTTGCCCGGAACCGGTGATTCGGCCTTGCAGGTGCAGGTGGTCTTTAGCCGAAGTTGCGCAGTTGGGAGGCCGGGTGCTCGTAATTTCCGGGGATTACGCACGTCGGAGGTAAAAGTCTTCACTACAAGAGCCGGTCGGGGGTGAGCCGTTCCGGCAGGTTCAGTTTCAACGCCGCCAGGATTTTCGCTTGCTCGGGCATCGGCCTTGCCACCCGGCGGAGGGCCAGTTGCCGGCCGTCGCTGGTATCGAGCACGATGTCGCCGATTTGGATTTTGCTCAGTTCGCGGAGAATCACTTCGGGGCTCATCGGCCGGGCCTTCGCCGTGGCGCGGCCTCGCGTCGTGTCGGGCTTGTGGATCTCGGTCATCAGGCCCGCCTGCTTCGCCAGATGGTCCAGCGTCTTCCACAAGGCATAGGCCAGCACGCAGATCATCACGTGGGCTTCCACGCGACCGTCGTACTGATGCCACATGGGGCGGACCAACAGTTCGCTCTTCAGTGTGCGGAAGGCTTTTTCCGCCACGGTCAATTGCATGTACGTTTCCCAGAACTCTTCCGGCGACCAGCCCTGGTAGTTGCTCTTCAGCAGGTACGCCCCGTCCTGCGCGAGCGCCGCGCGGATCACGTCGGTCTTCCAGCTCCACGCGACCTGCGGCTTGCCTCGATGGGCGATCGTGATCTTGGCCAGCCGGGCTGCTTGGGGAAAACGTTCCTTCAGCCGTCCCACCTGCTCCACCGCCTGGTCTCGCTGTTTCAAGCTGCCTTTCCGTACCCGTTCGGCAAGACCCTTTAGCGAATGGTGCATTCCCACCAGTTGACGCTTGCGGATCGCCCGCTCTTTCTTCTTGCGCTGCGTGCTGCGGGCCAAAAGATACGCTATGCCGTCGCGCTGGACCGGCTTGACTTCGACATGCTCACGCAACGGCAGCCAGCCTTCGCTTGACAAGGCGTCGTGGAAGTTGGCCAGTTCGCTGCGCCGCGTGCCGATCAGATAGTGACGGCCAGGCTGGCTGAGGAACTCGAGGTTTGCCGCGCTCATCATCCCTCGATCCATCACCCACACCCGCCGGCTGGTGCCAAAACGTGACTCGATCGCGGTGACGATCTTCTCGACCGTCTGGACGTCTTGCGTGTTGCCGGCCAGGGTGTAGTGTGCCAAGGGAAATCCTTCGCACGTGACCACCAGCGCCAGCACGATCTGCTTGCAGTCGCCGCGGTGATCGCGCGAGTAGCCACGCTTGGCCAGTTTGTTTTCTTCGGCCAAGCCCTCGAAGTAGCTGCTTGTCAGATCGTACAAGAGCACGTCGTACGCCAGATCGAAGAGCGTGCCGAGTTGAGCTTTCAAATCGTTCTCGATCGGGTCCTTCGCCTGACGTAACGCGTCCAGGGTGCGATACAAGCGGTCCTTGGTGACCTCGTCGTCGGGAATTCCCAGCAGGTCCTGCAGGCCCGTCGAGGCGTACCAGTGCTCGGCCAACGCGAACTCGCTGGCCGGACCGCAGAGGCGGTTAATGACCTCGATCGCCACGACGTCCGCCGGACGCACCGTGTGACGCCCGGCGGGAAGATGCCGATCAAGGATCTCGTCGAGCTTCAACAGCCGCCACAGCCAAAGCCCCAGCCAAACGCTGCCGAACGCCCGGGCGTTGGTCCAGCCCGTCGTCGAGAGCCGCACGCGGACGATGTCCGGATCGTCCGGCAGCGACAGGCTCGTGTCGTCGGGAAACAGCCGCAACTGCTCGGCGTCGCCGTGCCGATTGTAGAAGACGATCGTCCGTTGCCACCGTCGCTGCTGGCTGTGGTTGAGCTCCCCGAGATGGGCCACCACCCGCTGCCGCGGCCCTTCCTCGGTCCGCACGCTCTCCACCAACGCCCAGTAGCGATGGACCTTCCCGGCCTTCTTCCGTGTGTACTGCCGCAGAAACATCGGCCGTCTCCTGGCCTCCAGCATGCCAGGGAATCCGACCGAAGCAAGAGGGAAGGTTTCCACTACATCGCCCGGCAGCGGTTTCCACTACCACGAAATCAGGACTTACGCCGAATCCGGCCCGCAAACTGGCCGGAAACTAATCGGATTCTCATCAAAGTGCGCAACTTCGGTTAGCTGTTTGCACCTGGGACAGAGGAGGTCTCGCCACGCTTCTTTTCTCATCGTGAAATCACTATTTCCCTGGCGGTTTCCGACTACCGGTACATCCCCCGTGCTTGCTCGGCCCTCGTACCCCCGGCGCCAAGCGTCAAACGTCGGGTGCCGCTGCTGGCTTGCCCAGCCGTGGCAGCGCACGCGACTTGCGTCTACTTCGGCCCACGGGGATGCTTCAGCAAGCCGCCTATAACCTCAGTGCCCGAACAGATTGGGTGGGACTTGCGCCAGCTCTCGCATACGCAAAGTCTCTTCCCTCGCCGACAACTCGTTAAGAAGCTCGAAGGGCCGGCATTCGAAGTATCCGTAGTCACTTGGTTGCGGGCATTTTCGGGCGCTCAGCAACACATTATCGTCGACCTCAGTCATGAACAAAGGAAACGGCTCGCGATCCACCGAGTAGGGCTCGACATAATAGGCGTAGATCTTCTCAACGGGTGTCTCATATCGTTCCAAACCGCTTCGGGCGCCGAGTTCTACGACACGTTCGATTCCATCCGCTTTTAGTGTGGTCAGTTCGAAAACATAGCGGTAGCTTTTGGCCGCGTAAACCACTACGTTTTCGGCGCAAGCACCTGTCCATTTGAACCGTCCGTCGGCATCGGTATTCATTCGTATCTGAACTGTCCAGCTCGTTGAATTCGGCACTCGCGCCACGCACACAACAAGTGCGTCGGCTATGCCTCGTTGTTCGCGGTCCACGATGCGGCCGCGCACAGTACGGCCCTTCTTCAATTGGATCTTGATCACGCCATTGCCGGGACTCGGCGCATAAGGGATCCGCGTGGCTGCGTACCCATCCCCGTTTGCTACAATCGAGTCCAGGATGGCCTTATCTGGCCAGGGCAGGTCAAACCTCCCCTGCTCGTCCGTCTCCCCGTTGAACTGGAGGGGGAGCAACCCATACGGGCCGAGTCCCACGAGGACGCCAGCCAGGGGTCGATCCTGTTCGTCAGTAACGCTCCCTCGCACCTTCAAGACATCTTCGTAGCTTCGCCAGCCCTCGATGAGCTGCCGGTGACTCCTCTTCACTTCCTCCCAATGCTGCCGAGGGTCTTCGGCGGGAGCTGCAGCCGGTAGCCAGGGGATGGCACAGCCCATGAACAAGAGAGCTTGGGAGACCGCGGCTGCGTGCAAGAATGCCGGACAGCGCCGGCGGGATTGAAGAAACCTATGGCTCAGAGCGGCGGCCAAGAGGCAACTCCTTTCTGGAAGTCTCGGACTTCCCGGCGACGCGACTGCTTCCCTGTTGGAACTCCAGAAAGGGGCTGCAAGCAATTCTCGATTGTACTGCAATCCTGCAATCAGTGGGAAGATCGTTTGCTCAAGCACCTCACAAACACTCAACCATTCGCTCGCCACTCAGCCTTCGTGGTCTGGGCAGTCCGCGGGTTGCGCTGCGGGATTTGGGGCGCGGGGTGCGCTGCGGGAACGGGGTCCGCGGGTTGCACTGCGCTCCACCCGCGGCTATTCGAAGGTGACCGCTACGCGGTCGCATGGTTACCGTACGCGGGTTGCGCTGCGGGATCTGGGTCTCGTCGAGGTGGCCCACCTCGTGAAAATGCCGCGCCGAGTGTCGATGTGCCATGGCCCCTTCTACCTCCAGCACCATGGAACTTCAAGCGGCGCCACGGCACGGGCGAAGCCAGTGCCACGCAGGCGCTGGGGGAGTTGGGGCGCGAGTTGCGCTGGGGGATCGGGGGTCCGTGGGTTGCGCTGCGCTTCACCCACGGCTATTCAAATGTGACCGCTACGCGGTCGCACGGTTACGGGCGGGCACTGGCGAAGCCAGTGGCACCCAACGCGGCACTGGCGAAGCCAGTGGCACCCAACGCGGCACTGGCGAAGCCAGTGGCACCCAACGCGGCACTGGCGAAGCCAGTGCCACGCAGGCGGAAGGCCGCGCATGAAAAAGCCCCAGTTGTGCGGGGAGTTCGCGTTCTCGAGCGATACCCGCAAAACTGGGGAGTGGAGGCGGCGGGAATCGAACCCGCGTCCCGCGACATTTCCGCGAAGGCTTCTACGTGCGTAGCCGACTCATTTACGCTTTCGCCGCTCGGGCCCCCGGTCGACAGGGTGCCCCAACGGCTAGCCAGGCACAAAGTTTAATCCCGGGCGTACCCGACGGTTGACCCGAGACGATCCGAAATTGGTGACCGACTTTTGGACCTCTCCGACGAAAGCCCGCAGTCGGGGCTACGTCTTGTTAGGCAGCCAGAGCGAGATTACTCTCGGCAATTAAGATTGTGGTCAGCTTTTTACGTGGCCCACTGACCAACCACGACACGCCACCCACACTTCAACTGCCCGGTCGAACCCAGTTCGCCCCCGGGGATTTGAGACCGAACGACTCATCCAGAGGTATTATACGCTTCCCCAAGGCGCGGGTCCAAGCTCTCCCGGCCCCCCTCGTGGCGGTAATGGTCCGATTCCTCTCCTCGGTTTCGGGCGGGGGTTGGTTTTCGAGGTCGCGGTTTTCGATGCCGACGAGGAAGCCAGCCCGCGAGACCTTACTTCGGGTAACCGGTCGATTTCCGAGTCCGAAGCGGCGGCTGCATCGCGTCCGGGGGAGCGAAGGGGGACAGGTCCCGAGTTTTCGGTCACGCGGCGATTGTGATGACGACATCTTGGGGGCCGAAAAATGGACCCGTCCCCGGCTGGCACCGGCATGTGACGGTCGCTTGGGAAAAATTGCGATTTGTTCTCTCATGAGTGATTTTGCCGGTCGTTTTTTTGGGGAGGCCGGACTTTCGAAAGGCCGCAGCGGGGATGCTTGACCGAGGGCGACGGTATGGCAATGGGAAGCCGGCCAGGGGTTTGGGGGATTGACCTCGGGGGTGCTAGCGGAACGTGTCGCAAAGCGGAAAGAGCCCGGAGTCTTGGGCCATTTGGCCCGGGGCGCGGGCTCTGGCGCATGCTTAGGGGAAGCGAAGGGGACAGGTCCCGAGTTTTCGGTCAGGCGGCTGTTGTGATGACGGAGCCTTGCGGCCGAAAAATGGACCAGTCCCCGGCTGGCCTGTGAACGGTTACAACTCCTGTCGCGCACCCCTTCAAAAAGCGGCTACAGTATGGAATAATACGGGTTTCCTCGGCCGGCCCTGGGGCTTCGCGATATCCGTTCGGCGTCGGCTTCGTCTTCCCCTCTGCGTGGGAGTGCTTCATGTTTAAGAACCTCAATGCGTCGTGCTGGGGTGTGTCGGGTCACCAGAGCGAAATCGATCGAACTGGCTCTCACCTTCGGTTTCCGGGGAATCGACATCCACATCGACGAATTCGCCGCCTGCGCAAGCTTCACGGATTGAAGTATGCACGGCGTTTGCTCGATAGTGCGGGGCTGCGTGTGGGGACTTTTCCGCTTCCCTTCGAGCCGGACGTCGACGAAGAGGTCTTCAAGAAGGAGATCGAGAAACTGGCGCAGTACGCCCAGGTGGCCCAGGAGGCCGGAGGTACCGCGCTGTCTGTACACGATTGCTCCCGCCAACGATAAGCGACCGTACCACGAGAATTTTGAGCTGCACCGCCGGCGCTTTACCGAGATTTGCCGCGTGCTGGAGCCGGCGGGCGTTCGTCTGGGGATTGGATTCCGTGCTGCGCAGGAGCTGCGCAAGGAACAGCCGTTCCAATTCATCCACGATTTCGACGCCCTTTCGCTGCTGCTGAACATGACGGAGCGCCCAATCTGGGATTCTTGGTCGATATCTGGGAATTCCAGGTTTGCGGCGCGTCGCTCGACACGGTGCGCGCCCTTTCACCCCAACAGGTCGTGGCCGTGCAGTTGGCCGACATGCCGGCCGACGTTGCTCCCAGCGAGCTGACCGAACAGCAGCGGCTGGTGCCGGGGGCGGGCCGGCTCGACATTCCCGCCTACCTGATCGCGTTGAAGGATTCTGGGCTACGACGGCCCGATCACGCTCAAGCCCGACCGCAAGGCTTTCGAGAGCAGCCGCCGCGATCGGATCGTGAAGCAGGCGGGTGAAATTCTGGACCAGCTTTGGAAGGCGGCTGGATTGGCGTCGGATCGCAAGGTATCGCTCGGCGCCGGATCGTAGCGATTGGGAGGCAGGGTGGGGTTGGCGGAGTGCTGCCCGCGGCCCCGGATTGCGATCCAGTGGCCCGGTCGCCGCCGTATCTTCATCCGTTTCAGGCACTTCCGAATTCGGGCCCGCATGCCGGTTGCGCAACCCGTTTGACAGCCGCCGATCGATCTGTTATGCTCCGGCTTCGAAATGTGCGTTGGTGGTCGGCCGCTTCTTGCCGAAGGGCCGACAAACAGGGAATCCGGTGCAATTCCGGAACGGCCCCGCCGCTGTAACCGAGCAATCGCAGGGCAGCCCAGTCTTTTTGGCCATTGTCGCGTAGCATCAGAGTGCGACGAGAAGGCCGGGCAGCTTGAACTCGGAAGTCAGAAGACCTACCAACGCGGGACTGCGTGGCATTCTGCGAGGGACAGTAGCCGCAACGAACGACGCTTGCTAGCCTCATCCTCCGCCATTGCGAAACCGCGCGCGGTTTTTGCTGGCAGGGCCTGCGCGCGTGGGCGCTGGATGAGAAGGAGCTTGCGCCATGGATGCCGCGTTTCCGCGTCGCGGCGCGATCCTCTGCCGCGGGTTCACGCTCGTCGAGTTGTTGGTGACGATCGCGATCCTCGGCGATTCTGCTCGCTTCTCGTTGCCGGCCGTGCAGGCGGCGCGAAGCGGCCGCGCGCCGCGTGGCGTGCTTCAACAATTTGCGGCAGATGGGGATCGGGCTGCACAACTACCATGCCTCGCTGGCCACGTTTCCGCCGGGCGGCATCGAGCCGCGTTCGGCCAAGAAGCCCCAGGGACGACAGTTGGCCTGGTCGGTCTTCGTGCTTCCCTACTTGGAGCAGGAAAACGTCTATCGGATGCTGGACACGGGGAAGGCTTATAACGCACCGGAAAACGCGGCCGGGGCCGGCCAGGTGCTTGCCGTTTACCTCTGCCCGAGCGTGGTTCGCGACTCGCCTTTGCGCGAGGGGCGCGGGCGCGTGCGACTATGGCGGCATGTACGGCGAACGAATCACGGGGATGAACGATCCGCCGGGCGGGACTATGCTCTACGATCGTGCGATCGCGATCCACCAGATTCTCGATGGCACATCGCAAACGATCGTGCTTGCCGAAGACTCCAAATTTCTCGACGGCCAATGGATCAATGGCCGCAACATTTTCGACCAGGCCTATCCGATCAATCGCGTGCCGGCCTTTGAGAACGACATGGCGCAGCGAACACCCGGCGGGGCCAACGCGGTTCTGGCCGACGGATCGGCGCGGTTCTTCGCCGAGACGCTCGAACTGCGAATCCTTGCGGCGTTGTGTACGTGCGCCGGACACGAGGTGATCGATCGGAGTGGTTATTGACGTCTGTCTTGCGAATCGTTGGTGCCCGAATGCTGCTATGGTGCTTGTGAAGCGGCCGTGTTGCCGTGCGGTTGGCCGCCGGGTCCGGGGTGCAAGCCGCGTGCCGCCTATCCCTTGGATGAGGAGCTATGACGATGCGATGGCGAGTTGTTGCTGCGGGTGCTTGTATCTCGGGCGATCTTGGCGGTTGGGGCGATTGCGCCCGCGGGGGCCGAGGCGATCGACTTCGGCGATCTGACGCTGGCCAGCGAGAGCTATTGGATCGGACCCGATCCGAGCGGCGTCGATGTGGTCGAACCGATCTATGAGGAAACGATTCGCGTCGGCAGTTTCACCAGCGGCGGCGCTCGGTTCAGCAACAAGTACAACATGACCTGGGCACCGTACGAAGTCTGGAGCGGGTTTGCCTATTCCAACAAGAGCGACCGCACGACGCCCGACTACACCAACAAGCACAGCGCTTGGACCGGATCGGGGGTCGGCGGAAGTGGCATCTACGGCCTGGGCTACGGCTACTATCACAATCTCGCCGATCAGCCGAACTGGCTGAAGCCCTCGGAATTGCCCACGATCGAGCTGCCGGTGGGAAAAGCGGTTTCAGGGGCCTACTTCGACGAACACGACCTACGCGGCCCTGGCGATGCGCGACGGTTCCGCCTACTTCCAGGGGCTCGACAAGTTTGGCGGGGCCTCGGGCAACGATCCGGACTGGTTTCTGCTTTCGATCCGCGGCCGCGACGGCGGGGGCAACCTGTTGCCGGGCGAAGTCGCGGTGTACCTTGCCGATTACCGCTTTGGGGACAATACGAAGGATTTCATTCTGGATCAGTGGGAGTACGTCGACTTAAGCGCGCTCTCGGAGGCTCGGTCGTTGGTGTTCAATATGAGTTCTTCGCGGAATAACGACCTAGGGATCATGACGCCGACGTTCTTCGCCATCGACCGCATTGGGCTGGTGGCCGTGCCCGAGCCTTCGACGATCGCGCTGGTGACCAGCGGCCTGGCGACGCTGGTGGGGCTGTGGTGGGGTCGGCGTCGGACGGCGAACCGCGCCTTCGAGCCGGGGGCGCTAGGGTATAGCGGGTGACGGCGCGTCCGGTCGGCAGAGCTGTGTGCCGCGGCGCGGGGAGTCGGCGGCGCGAAGCAGGGAGGTGCTTGCGTGCACGGTTACGTCCAGGTGTATACCGGCGACGGCAAGGGCAAGACCACGGCGGCGTTGGGCCTTGCCCTGCGCGCGGCGGGGGCCGGATGGAAGGTTTTCTTCGGCCAGTTTCTCAAGGGGCGGGGGACGTCGGAACAGGGCGCGCTTGCGCATCTGGACGATCGGATCACGGTCTGCCAGTTCGGCCGCAGTGCGCGGTCGAAGGCCCGCCGGCCCAGGCCGACATGGACGCGGCGGTGCGCGGGCTGGACGCGTGCCGCGCCGCCTTGCTCTCCGGCGAGTACGCGCTGGTGGTTCTGGACGAGGCCAACGTGGCCGCGGCCCTCCGCCTGATCGACGTCGAGTCGTTGGTGGAACTGATCGAGGCCCGGCCCGCGGGGGTCGAGTTGGTGCTCACCGGCCGTTGGGCTCCGCAGGCCGTGCTCCGCCGCGCGGACCTGGTGACCGAGATGCGCGAAGTGAAGCACTACTACCGCCGCGGCGTTTTGGCGCAAAGGGATCGAGAGCTGAGGGCGGTGCGCGGTCAGGGGGCATCGCCGGCGCCGGTCACTTCGACGAGTGCGCCGCTGGCCCGGCTCGAAGCCGACCTTCCACACGGTCGAACCCGCCTCGACGGAGGTCGCCGGCGCGTCACCGGCCGGATCGACGGCCACCAGTCCCACGCTTCGGGAAAATCGCACGGTGGCGAGGGCGGCCTTCACGGGATCGCGGTTCACGAACATCACGTAGCGCCGGCCGTCCTTTTCGCCGCGAAAGTGTTCCACGACCAGTTCGGTGCCCTCGATGCGCGCGATCAATCCGTTGGGAGGTAGAAGTGCCGCGCTTCGCGGCGCGGGCGCGGTATGGTGGACGGCGGTCGAACGGAGCTTCATCAAGAGGGGGCCGATGCGCTTCAATTCGCCGTTGATTCGCCGCACCTGGTCGTACTTGGCGTTGGGTTTTCCCTCGAAGCTCTTAGAAAAACGGGACCGCACCACGCAAGCAGAGGCGCTGGGTTGGCCTGCTCGCACGATGCGGTCCCCAAGGTCACAGGTACGGGATAGGGCGGCGGTGCGCTCGGCCGGGACGAGCCGTGGCGTGCGCTGCGCGATCAGATCTCCGTATTGATTACCAGGGTTCCTTCCGGCGGGCCTTTCTGCGCCCTGGCCGTCGGCGGCCGCGCCTGCCGGCAGCGCCTCCGGAGGCGCCATGCGCTTGATCAGCGGCACGAACTCGCCGCTCCGCGTAGCCGACGTAGAGCTGCCGCGGGCGGTGGATCTTCGTGCTCGGCGTCAGGTGCATTTCCCGCCAGTGGGCGATCCAGCCGGGCAGCCGGCCCAGGGCGAACAGCACCGTGAACATGTTCTTCGGAATGCCCATCAGCCGGTAGATGATGCCCGAGTAGAAATCGACGTTGGGATAGAGCTTCCGCTCGATGAAGTACGGGTCGTTCAGGGCCACCTCTTCCAGCTCCTGGGCCAAGTCGAAGATCGGGTCGTTGCCGTGCTTTGCCAGCAGCCTGTGGCCGACCTCCTTGATGATCTTCGCCCGCGGATCGTAGTTCTTGTAGACGCGGTGGCCGAAGCCCATCAGGCGGAACTCGTCGTTGGGGTCCTTGGCCCGGTCGACGTACTTGCCGAGGTTGCGGCCGTCGGCGCGGATCATCTCGAGCATGTCGATGCAGGCCTCGTTGGCCCCGCCGTGCAGCGCGCCCCACAAGGCGCAGATGCCGGCCGAGATCGCCGAGAACAGGTTCACGTCGCTGGAGCCGACCATGCGCACGGTCGACGTGCTGCAATTCTGCCCGTGGTCGGCGTGCAGGATCAGCAGCAGGTTCAGGGCGTCGACGAAGTCGGGGTCCATCTGGTAGCGCTCGCTGGGCACGGCGAACATCATCTGCAGGAAGTTCTGCAGTAGGTCAGGTGGTTCTGCGGATAGATGAACGGCTGGCCGATCGACTGCTTGTAGCTGAACGCCGCGATCGTCGGCATCTTGGCCATCATGCGGTAGATCGCCAGCTGCCGCTGCTGCGGGATCGCGCGGATCGAGCGAGTCCTTGCAGTAGATCGCCAGCGCGCCGACGACCGAGCTGAGGATCGCCATCGGGTGGGCGTCGGGCGGGAAACCGGCGAAGATCTGCTTCATCCCCTCGTGCAAGCAGCGTGTGCCGGCGGATGTTCGCGCGGAACTCCTCGAGTTGCTCGGGCGTGGGCAGTTCGCCGTAGATCAGCAGGTAGGCGACCTCCGTGAAGTCGCACCGCTCGGCCAGCTCCTCGACGCGGATAGCCGCGATAGCGGAGGATGCCCTTCTCGCCGTCGATGTAGGTGATCTCGCTGACGGCCTCCGCGGTGTTGCCGAAGCCTTCGTCGAGCGTGATGTAGCCGGTCTGGCGAAGAGCTTGGAGATGTCGATCACCCGGTTGCCTTCGGTGCCGACGCGCACGGGGTATTCGAACATCTTGTCGCCCAGTTGCAGTTTGGCCGTCTCGCTCATAGGGAGTCTTTCGATAACCTGATAGTGCTCGAGTTGGGATGCCTTCCACCCGGAGGCGTATGCGCGGCGGGATCAGCTTCCATCAATCTATCAACCCGACCCCCCTGGGACAATTGGATCGGGGGCGCCGCGTCCCAAGCCATTACCAGCGAATGGTTTAGCAGTCTCAAAAAACAGCACGTGGGCAGGGACTGTCACCTAGGGGCTGGGAGAGAAGTGCCTAAATGGAAGGAACGAGCAGACTTATGATCAGGCAATCGTGGCTGTCCGCGAAGCAAGGGGGGCAGGCTGAACCGCGATTGCCGCGGCTTTCGTGGACACTGCGCACTTGGCGGGAAATCCCGCTCGGGTCGGGTGATCGCGGATGAATCGCGGGGGCGGGGCGGGAGGCCAGCGACGCGGACCTCGCCGTCAGTCCTTCTTGCCCGCCGGCTCTTTGAGTTTGTCGATCAGATAATCCTGGACCTGTGCGTGCTTGACGTCGGGTGCGCCGGGATAGACGAGTTCACAGGCAACGCCCACGCTTCGGAGCTTCTCTTGGAGCTTCACGCCGAAATTGGCCGTGTGGGTTGGATCCTTCTGCTCCTGTCCCATCGCGGGCGGAGTGCTGTAGAAGAGGTAGACGGGTGGATCGTCGGCGGTCACGAGCGCGTACGGCGAATACTCGGCAATCCAGGGAAGGATTTCCTGACGGCGGGCAAGGAACTGTTCGAAGTCCGCGGTGTCTTTGCCGTTGACCTGCTTGAAGATGCCAAAAGCATGGCTGCCGTAACGGCTGTTGGGGGTCCACTGCTTCATTTGCTCTGGGTCGAGGGTGGTTTGCGCGCCGGTCACGGCGGCGCACCAAAGACGCGTGGACAGGCGCGCGACGGGGTCGGAACTCTGCGGGTCGGCAAGGTCGTCGTGAAACGCCAGCCACAGACTCGAACACGCGCCGGCCGAACCGCCGGACGCTCCGACGCGTTTTGCGTCGAGGTTCCACTCCGAGGCCTTGCTGCGGACGAACTGCAAGGCGCGCGCGGCGTCGTGCAGCGGGGCCTTGACTGGCGGAGTCACGCCTGCGGCGCGGGCTTCCTGGATGAAGCGGTATTCGATTGAGACGACGGAAATGCGGGCCTTCAACATGGCGGGGAGCAGGTTTGCCAGGCCGCTGGTGCGATTGCCACCCTGCCACCCGCCGCCGTGGATGAAGAACAGCCACGGCGTGGGCTTGTCCGACTCGGCCTTCCAGAAATCAAGCACTTGCTTCGGATGCGAGCCGTAGGGGACATCCGCCCGCGTCGGCGCCGGTGAGAGCGGCTTTGGGGCCGCGGCAGCCTTGGCGACGGGGCGGGGGCGAGGCGATTTGGCCGGCGCGTCACCGGCAATCGCGTGGCTGGCCAGAATGCAGAACGATACGACGAGAGCAAGCAGCGATCGCGTCATGGGAGTGGTTCTCCGTGGTCATCGCAAGGGCGTGGGAAGGAAATCCCAGTCGAGCACCATCTTCTCGGTCAGCGCGCGTTTGAGTTCCAGTTCGGCGTCCTTGTACTTCGGATCGCCGGCCAGGTTGCGGAGTTCGCCGGGATCGGCGTCCAGGTCGTAGAGCTCGAAGGTCGGGCGCGGGCGTGGTGAAATAGGCCTTCACGAACGGCTCGGCCAGCTTGCCGGCGGCGTGCGCGGCCTGCATCTCCTGCCAGCCGGGATCGCGCTGGCTGTCCACCGGCGCGACGGCCTGGTGCGGCGTGCAGTTGTAGATGAGCTTGAAGCGGTCGGAGCGCACGCAGCGGGCGAGGTCGAAGGTCGACGGCGAGAATGTCGGGCCTCATGCCGCCGTCGCCGCCGTGCGGGCCGCGCTCGGCGAAGATGTACTTGCGGCCGGTGAACGGCTCGCCGCGGAGCAGCTTCAGGTAGCTCACGCCGCTCATCTCCTTGGGCGGCGTCGACGCCGGCCGCTTCGAGCATCGTGGGGGCGAAATCCTCGCCGGAGACCAGCGTGCCGCGTGACGCCGCCGGGCTTGCACCACGCCGGGCCAGCGCACCAGCAGCGGCACGGCGATGCCCGGATCGTACAGCGCGCCCTTGCCGTGCGGCATGGCCATGCCGTTGTCGCCCATGAAGACGACGAGCGTGTTCTGGCGCAAGACCGCGCGCTTCGAGCATGTCGAGCACGTTCTGCACGTCGCCGTCGAGGTGCTCGACCTCGGCGATGTAGCGGGCCAGGTCGCTGCGCACGCCGGGCAGGTCGGGCAGGTGCGGCGGCAGCGTGAGCTTGGCCGGATCGGGCACGCCGCGCGGGCCCTTCGTGTCCCAGACGTGATGCGGGTCGCTGAAGCCGAGCCAGAAGAACCACGGCTTGTCCTTGGGCGCGGCGTCGAGGAAGGCGGCCAGCTTGCCGCCGAAGTCCTTCATGCCCGCCGCCCTTCTCCACGTAGTCCACGCGGTTGGTGAACGTGCGCAGGCCGTGCTTCTCGCATCGCCGCGTCGATCTCCGGGCAGGCGTGCTGGCCCGGTGCCGGACGGCCCGTCGAGGTGATAGCTGCGCCCGCCGACGCCGGTGAAATAGCCGGCCTTGTCGCGCAGCAGGTCGGGCAGGGCGCGGCAGGTCCGCCGGCAGCGGCGAGGTGAACCGCACCATGCGCACCGCCACCGCCGAGCGGCCGGTCATCAGCGTCGCGCGCGACGGCACGCACTGCGGGCAGCCGACGAACATCCGATCGAAGCGCATCCCCTCGGCCGGCGAAGCGATCGAGGTTCGGCGTCTGCACGTCCTTGTTCCCGTAGCAGCCGAGATACGGGTAGCTGTGGTCGTCGGAGAGGAGGAAGAGGATGTTGGGACGCGTGGGTTGGGCGCAGCTGCGCCGTCGGCCATGCCGACGAGCATCGCGGCGCCGAAGCAGAGTAGCAGGGGTGCGCGAAATGGGTGAATCGCGTTCATGGCTTGGCCTTGCCTCCCATGGTGATGAATTCGTCCGGCTCAGGAAGCCGTCCTTGTCGGTGTCGAAGGCGGGGAACCGCTTCGGCGCCTCGTCGGGATCGGGCTGGTCGGCGAGGAACTCCTCGCGGGTCAGCTTGCCGTCGCCGTTCTTGTCGCGCTTGGCGAACATCGCGGCGCGGTCCTGCTTCGGCTTGGCGGCGCGCCGGCTTTGCGTCCGCCTGCTTGCCGGCGCCGGACTTGCGGCTTGGCTTCGGGCTGCTGGGCGAGGATGGCGCGGAGTTGGGCGACGACCTCCGGCTTGCTCGGCGGCGAGGTTCTTCGTCTCGGCGGGGTCGGCCTCGTAGTCGTAGAGTTCGCAGCACGGCCGTGTCGGCCGGCTGCGCCGATCTTCTTCCACTCGACCAGCCGATAGCGCGCGGTGCGGACGGCGCGGCCCATCAGCTGGCCGCGCGGATAGACGTGGAACACGGCCTCCTTGGTCGCGGCGGCCGGATCCTTCAGCACGGCGGCGAAGCTCGCGCCGTCGAGGCCCGTGCGGCGCGGGCAGGCCGGCCAGTTCGCAGAGCGTCGGATAGATGTCGACCGTCTCGGCCAGCGCGCCGGTCTTCGCGCCGGCCTTGGCGACGCCCGGGCGCGACGACGATCAGCGGGATGCGCGCGGCCTGCTCGTAGTTGGTGTGCTTGCACCACATGCCGTGGTCGCCCAGGTGCCAGCCGTGGTCGCCCCAGAGGACGATGATCGTGTTCTGCGCGAAGCCGTTGGCGTCGAGCGCGTCGAGCACGCGGCCGAGCTGGGCGTCCATGTAGCTCACGGCGGCGTGGTAGCCGTGGATGAGGTGGCGCGCTCTTCGCGTCGTCGAGCGGGCCGGTGGTCGGGGATGTCGCTGTACTGGCGCAGCTCGCCCCAGGTGGTCGGCGCGAACTCCGGCGCGCCCTGCGGGCGGCTTCTTCAGCTCGGGCAGCGGGAAGGCGGCCGGATCGTAGAGGTCCCAGTACTTCTTCGGCGCGCAGAACGGCAGGTGCGGCTTGAGGAAGCCGACGGCGATGAAGAACGGCTCGCCGGGCTTCGCCTTCGCGGCGTCGCAGGCGGCGGATGGCCTCGTCGGCGATCAGGCCGTCGCCGTAGGCGTTGTCGGGCACGTCGGCGCATTCGGTGGCGGCGCCGCGCGGGAGCTTGGCCGGATCCGCGGCGGCATTGGCGAACGGCGCTTCCTCGCGCGTCAGCTGCGCGCGACGGTTCTCCGGGAGCACGTAGCCGCCGGCCGGGCCGGTCTTGGGCCCCCAGTGCGGCACGCTCCACGAGGCCGCGTCCTCGTGGTTGCCGTGGCCGACGTGCAAGATCTTGCCCATCGCCTCGGTGCGGTAGCCGTGCTGCTGGAAGTACTGGGCCACGGTGACCGCGTCGGGCACGGCCTTGCGGAAGTTGGTGGCCAGGTCGTAGATGCCGATGGTCTGCGGGCGCAGGCCGGTCATCAGCGCGTTGCGCGACGGCGCGCAGACGGCCTGGTTGCAGAACGCCCGCTCGAACAGCACGCCGCGCGCGGCCAGCCGGTCGATGTTCGGCGACTGGACGATCGGCGTGCCGTAGCAGCCCAGCAGCGGCTTGAGGTCGTCCACGCAGATCAGCAGGACGTTGGGCCGGGCGGCGGGCTTGACGTCGCCGGCGCAAACCGCCGCCGGAGACGCCATCAGCGCGGCGGCAAGGAGGAGAACGAACCGGCTTTTCGCGGGCATGGTCGGATTCACGGGTGGGTCCTCACTTTTTTCGACAATCGCGTGACGTATTCCAACACGGTGCTCAGAACCTATCCCGGAACCGTGGGAGGTGCCACGCTTCTCCGGCCGCACAGGGCTCCAGTGGCAGTTCTGGGATAAGTTCTTAGAGCCGGTCCCAGGATCGTCTGCCGCCCTGAAATTCTCCGGCCGCATAGGGCTCCAGCGGCAGTTCTGGGATCGGTTCTTAGACTCTTTCCAGCCTCGTCTCGTCGAGCGACGGCCCAAGACCCGGCTCCTCGGCCATGGCGAAGGTTCCTGCCTTCGGCCACCATGGGCCGCGTCTGGCAATGCTGGAACTGGATCCGCGACTTGAACAGGTACTCGAGCATCGGGCAGAGCGACTCGGGCTGCGATGCCACGCAGGTCGACGCTGCCGAGCACGTGATGCCCGTGCGGCACCAGTTGCACACCCGGATACTGCCGGACCAGTTCGCAGATCTTCAGCCACTCGGTGATTCCGCCGCACCATTCCGGGTCGGACTGCACGAAGCTGACGATCTTGCGATCCAGGAACGGCTTGACGTTCCATCGCGTGTACCAATGTTCGCCCGAGGCCAGGGTGATCCCCGTCTCCGCCCTTCAGACGCGTGTAGCCTTCGAGGTCATCGGGGCGGAGCGGCTCCTCCAGCCAGTGCGGCTTGTAAGGGCAGGATCGCTTGGCCGAGCGCGATCGCGTAGTCCAGATCGACCGATTTCCAGACATACTGGATGCCGTCGAACATCAGCATCGCCTCCGCTCCCAGTTCCTCGCGGCACCGCGCGGACCAGTTCAATATTCTGCTTCAGGCCCTCGGCGCCGTCCACGGGGCCCTTCAGGAAGAACCACTTCTGTCGCTTGAAACCCTGGTCGAAGAAGGTGCGAGCCACCTTACGCGCCTCGGCCGGGTTCCGTTGAATAGCCGAGCATGCTGGCGTAGGCGTTCAACCGGTTGCGTTTCGCCCCCAGCAGTCGCCAGACGGGTTGCCCCGCTGCCTTGCCGCGCAGGTCCCATAGCGCCAGGTCGATCGCGCTGAGCGCCGTGATTATCCATCCGGTTTCGGTCTGGCGCGTGGCGCGCTTGGTGCCCCAGACCGCTCCGCCCGAGAGCGGGTCTTTCCCTTCGACGTAGGTTTCGAGTGTCTTGCCGGGATAGCACGCGGCCCAGAGCGTGGTGAAGTTGAGTTTCGCGGGATCCGCGGCGTCGCGACCGGCCAAGAGCCCGAGCCCGTTCGTTGGAAAGGCCGCCACTTGCTCCTTGAGCAGCGGTCCGGCGTAGCCCTTCAGTCCGGATTGGCTGACGATCTCCAGGTAGATATCGGTCGGACGCGCCTTTGCGGTCGCGCACGCGGATGATCTTCGCGTCGCGGACGACGAGCGGCTTGCCCTCCGCCGCCGGGGCGATCCTGTTGCAGGCCATCATGCCGCCCGCCACCGCCGCGGTTTTCAGAAACGCTCTGCGGGTGCTCATCGCTTTCTCCCCCTTGATCGTGTTGTTCGTTGGTATTCTACTTCGGTCCGAACTCATGGATGCAATCATAAACCGTTTGTTTGCCGTGACGGCGGACGATCACCATGGGCACGCGGTCGGCCGGATTCCGTCCCGGACCCACGGCGGCATAGACAACCGTTTCCGGCGCACCCTTGACCGAGAGCCGGTAACGCACGTTGCCCTGCTGCCACTGGGCCCACCAGTCGCCGTCGGTACGGGCCTGGGAGACCTTTTCCACGTGGAGATAGGATAGCGGCTCGCACGGTTTCAGCTTGAGCGACGTGCTAAGTTCGCCCCCTGCGTGAAAGGCATAATCGTAATCGTGCTCCGCCTTGGACACGCACTCGTAGCGGTCCTGGAGGGTGGAGCCGTCGAAGGCGAGGGTGCGCCGCAGGATCACCCCGGGATAAGCGGCAGGGGCGCTGGCGGCGATGCGGTTTTCGCCCCACTCCTCGAGCTGGCCGTCGGCGGTCGATTGATTCTTGCCGTCTACCGCCACGGTGTTGTGGGCGATCGTGGTGCGGTACCACTCGCGATGCAAGGGAACGCCGTAATTGATCGATCCGGGGTCAAGGCCCAATAGCCGGCCCGCTGCATAGGTAACGATGCCGAGCTTGTCCGGATGGCCGTGGCCGCCGCCGTGCTTGCCGAATCGGATCGCAACGGCATTGCCCCCCGCGCAACATCGCGAATCCGGCGCTTCGCATGATCACGCTCTCGGTTGGAATGAAAGGTCCTTCGGGGAGTTTCGCTTCGCCGTAGAGCAGGGCTTGCATGCTCCCGCGGTCGGACTGGGCCGCGATTCGGCCATATTCCGGCCGCTTCCAACGTGCGAAGGCGAGTTCGTACAAGGAAGC
Source organism: Pirellulales bacterium (assembly GCA_963736495.1). GTDB lineage: Bacteria > Planctomycetota > Planctomycetia > Pirellulales > Thermoguttaceae > CAVTPL01. The sequence goes on from CAVTPL010000009.1 coordinate 113,961, forward strand.
CGCGGAGCGAACATTGCCTCCGCTATTATCGTTGAACCCCGGAGCTTCTCCGCTGGGCAGCGCCAGGTTCAACGGCGCGTCGAACATCGAGCGGAGCCGGTCGCTGTAGAGGTTCACCCCGCGCAGTCGCGCGGCCTCGGCGAGCGGCCAGATCGCGTCCATCGTGTAGCGGTGATAGCCCATCGAACCTTCATACCAAAGCCCGTCGTCGGTGATGCCTTGGGTGACTTGGGCGCGGAAACCGCGTTGCGCGTCGTCGATCGCTTCGCGGACCAGGGATTCCCGGTTTGCCGCCAGGCCGGCCACGCCCACGGCGCTATTCTTCCAGCACTGGATATTGTGGATGCCCATTTTGTGGCTGCGGATCACGTCGGCGGCGGCAACGAGCAGATCTTTTTCGATGTGTGCCCGGGCTGCGTCGGGCAGGGTTTCGCGCACCAGGGCGTAGCCGAAGGCCACGGGGATCAGCCAGACGCTCTCGTCGAGCGTTTGCGCCATGATGTGGCCGCCGCCCACCTTGGCCTTGCCGTCCTTGTCGTGAAGTGGGTAGCCGGCATATCGGTCCGCATAGGCGACGAGAATCTCAGCCGCCTTCTGAGCGTACTCGTGGCGGCCCGTGAAGCGATAGGCGAGCCCGAGATCGCGAATCGCCTGGCTCCAGCTCGCATGGTCGCGATAGAAGACCACGGCGTCATACGGGTCACCGTGGTACACCGCACCGCAAACCCGGCATCGATGCGAGGTGGGCGAATCCGTAGTGAGCCGGTTCCCGTCCTTCTTGCAGCTATACCAGTGGGGCCACTGGCCTCCGCGCGGCGGCAACGTGACCGCTCGCTTCAGGTCGCGGTCGCGCGCGAGATCACCGCATCCCGTGCCGCCTTGGCCCACGGCTGGGTATCGGCCTTTTGCTTGGCGGCGTCGATTCCCGCTTGATCGATAAGAAGGTAATTGTCGCTGGCCCACGGGGCAAGGCGCCACGGCTCCTCCGCGGCCGGAACGTTGGCGGGAAGGGCCCACGTCCACGCGACGATCAGCCCGAAGCAAATCCATTTCGTTTTCATTCTGATATCATTCGTCGAGTAGCTCATCGATGCGGACAAAGCGGTATCCTTTCTGCGACAAACGGTCGAGCAGCTCGCCCAGCCGAAGGTGGAACTTGTCCTTGCACTTTTCTCCCACGCCGAGGTGCATGAGCAGCAGAAAGCCGCACAGGCCGTCGGGCTGGTTGCGTTCTCGGGCGAGGATGCTCTCGAAGATCCGCTGCGAGGGAACGAAGTTGGCCTCGCCTTCCGCGGTGTAGTCGGCGGCGGCGCGGGTGCCGGGCGTGAGATTGACCAAGGTAAGCCCCATTTCCGCGGTCCAGGCGGCGATCTGGGGGCTGTAGTGTTCGTAGGGCGGCACGAAGTAACGGACTTCCGCGCGACGCACGCCGAAGGCTTCGATCTTGTTCAGATTGGCCTGGAGGTCGCGGCGAAACGTCTCGCGATCGACCAGCGTGCGGCCGATTGCGTCCCACGGGCAGTAGAGGAGGTGCCGATCCGAATGTGGGCCGAGGTAATGCCCTTCGGCGATCATTCGCCGCACGACGGGCGCCGACGAGGGTTGAGCGAGGAAATCGCCGGTGAGGAAGAACGAAGCCTTGGCCTGCCGGCGCGCCAAAGCGTCGAGGATGGTCGCAGCCCCTTCGGCATACTCGTGCGCGGTGAACTCCAGGGCGAGCTGGCGGCGGTCGGTTCGGCCACGAATGATTGCGCCGTCGCGGATCTCGCATCGGCCCGAGCTCTGGGCATCGGCCGCGGCGAGGCATGCGATCGAAACTCCCAAGGCGAGGATGTTCATGGCAGCGGCAACTCGAGCACGTCGCTGGCTGGGAAGGATACCGCAAGGAAGCCGTGCCGGCGTGCGAGCCCAACTCGTTGGGGCACAACCGCGAACCGTTCCCGGCGCGATCCTGACGGGGAGGTAGTTCGACTCACCCCGGTCAGGGCCCATTCTACCGGCCGCAGTGCGTGCCAGCCAGCGAGGCGGCGAAGACGGTGCGGCCAAACGTTCGAAAACGGCGGGATTGGCGAGGATTCGGGGCGAAGCGACGGGAGGGTGAAGCAGTCCCCGCACGCGGGCGCGAAGACGCACACCCGGTTGGGCCCAGTTACTATTCTGAAGCGGTTGTGCCATAGTAGTACCGTTGGGCACACACAGATCAGAAGGGATCGATCATGAACAAGCCGCTTGCCGTTGTGATTGCCGCACTTGTGATGATCGCCGCGCCACTGGCCGCGGTGGCGGGGGAAGCGGCCGGAAAGCGCGCTGGCGCGCCCAGCCCCGGCCGGCCTTCGTCCCGATCGACTTCGCGAAGATGTTCACGGCCGGTCCGCTGAGCGACCCGCAGCCCCCGAGCACGCTGCTGCCCGCCGGGCGCGACCACGCGTCGAGCTGACGGTTCGCGCGGCCGCGCCGACCGTCTGCCGCTACAGCGTCGGCAGTGCTGCTGCCGCTGGACGAGATGACTCCGTTCGACGCTCTGGAGCCGTCGACTTCGCCGAAGACGGTGGTCCGCGGGCTCGATCCGAACCCGAGCAAGGTCAACGACGTCTACATCCGCTGCACGGCGGCGCCGGAGGCGGTGCTGCACCTCCAATACCGCAGCCTGCCCGCGGCCAAGCCCGGCTTTCCGCGTACCGCCAATCTTTGGGGATCGTGGCACTTCATCGCCCAAGGGCATGGAGTACGCCTCGCGGATCGACCTGTGGCTCGGGGCCAATTTCAACGCCGACCAGATTCGGCAGCTGCGGCGGCTCAACCCCAACTGCTTCATCCTCACCTCGATCAACACGGTGGAGAACAACGACGTACCGGACGAGTACTTCCTGCGGGACACGACCGGCAAGAAGATCGAGGTCTGGCCCGGCGCGTACCGGCTCAATCTCACCCGGCCCGAGGTGGCCGAGTACCAGGCGCGCTACGCCTACCAGCGCATGATCGTCGAGCGGGCTCATGTACGACGGATGTTTCTTCGACAACTTCATGATGTCGCAGCGTTGGCTGAACCACGACATCTACGACCGGCCCGGTGCAACTCGACGCCGACGGCGACGGCAAGCCCGACGAGAAGGATGCGTTCGACAAGCGCCTGGCGCGAGGGGGTATTCCACGAGCTGCGCGACGTGGCGCAAGCTGATGCCCTGGGCCCTGACCAGCGGCCACAGCCAGGGCTACCCTTATCCCGAGATCGCCGAGATTTTCAACGGCCAGGGAATCGGTTTTTACACGACCGACGCGATCGAAGGGAAGCAGGCCGTTCTACGAACTTTGGAACTACTATCACGCCTGGTGCACCGAGGCGATCAAGCCGGCGATCACTTCGGTCGAGTCGGCCGTGCCCGATCAGATCGCCTACGGCTACGACTACAGCCCCCAGCGTCATACCCCGCCGGCGACCTGGGCCTTCGCACGCGACTACTATCCCTACATGCGGTTCGGGCTTGCCTTCACCTTGATGAACGACGGCTACTTCAGCCACGAGCTGGGCGACACGGACCATGGCCAGGACTGGTGGTACGACGAATTGGATTTCAAGCTGGGCGAGCCTCTGGGGGCTGCCCAGCGGATCGTGCTGCGTCCGGCCGCGGACCGCGAACTGCTAGACAACGGAGGATTCGAGAGGACTGGAAGGATCGCTGGCGTCTGTGGTACGATCGGACGAACGGGTGAACGCGGCGACCGCCCAGCGCGACACCGGCGTCAAGCACGGCGGGACGGCCGCGGCGTGCATCACGATTACCGGGGCCGGCCGTCAGGGCGGGATCGAATTGACCCAGTCCCGCCGCGCGCTGCGGCAGGGGGAAAGCTACGACCTGACGTTCTGGGCCCGCGCCGAACCGCCGGCGGAAATCCGTGTCGCTGCCTCCAAGGGGTCGCCCAACTGGGACAACTACGGACTGAACCAGAGCGTGCGGCTTTCGACCGAGTGGCAGGCCGTGCAACTGACCTTCGAGGCCAAGAAGACCGTCGAAGACTCGCGGATCCAGTTTCTCTGCGGCGGCCAGCCGGGCAAGATCTGGATCGACGAGGTTTCTCTCAAGCCCCGCGGCGAGGAGGTATTCCGCCGCGACTTCCGGAACGGAATCGTGCTGCTCAACGGCAGCCGGCAGCGGCAGAGCGTCGAGGTGGGCGAGGGCTATGCGCGGCTCACCGGCCAGCAGGCCGCCAAGCACCAGTACATTCTCGATGATGTCGCCGGCGGCAAGTTTAGGAGCCGATCCCAGATCCTTGGGAGGGGCCACGCTTCTCCGGCCGCAGAGGGCTCCAGCGACAGTTCTGGGATAGGTTTTAAGACTTCCGGGGCCTGGCGCGAGATCGAGCTGGGCACCAAGGAATGGCACGCCATTCCGCCGTACTATCACGCCTGGAACAACCGCTGTCACCGCCTCGCTGGCGCGGGGCAGGCAACCTGGGACCTCCAATTGCGCGGGCCGGGGACCTATACGATCCAGGCCTGGTGGGCCGCTGCGCCCGAGGCGAAACAGTGGACCCGACAGGCGGTCTACGAGGTGATGGCCGGCGGGAAGGTGCTTGCCAGCAAGGTGCTCGACCAGACGCAGGGCGGCGACCAGTGGCACACGATTGCCGAAAACGTGCCGCTCGCACCGGGCGACCAACCGCTGGTGCGCGTTTCGGGCGCGGAGGGGAGCATCCTGGTGGCCGACGCCCTGCACGTATTTTCGGCCGAGCGGTACAACGACGGGGCGACGGTGCGGCAGGTGGAACTGGAGCCGATGGACGGGATCGTGCTGCGACGAATCGGCAAGAGCGATCCATGAAACCTCGATCGTGGAACGGTTCGCGGCTTTCCGCGGGCGGGAAGCCGGACACCCGGCGGTTGCCATTCTTCCACGAGCGGTGCAGGACTCCCTAGAGTTCGCTCCAACTGGTGGGCCAGCCACGCGTGGCCTGCGGGCGACAGGTGCAGGCCGTCGGTCGTGTGTCCGGGCAGGGCGATGGCACCGGCCAGGACGGTCCGGGGGATCAGCTCGACGTTGTACTCGGGGCAGACGCGGCGCTGGACGCGGCCGAAGGAATTCTGAAACGGCAAGAGCGGCAATTCGAACATCAGCACTCGCCGCTTTTCCGCAACGATCGCTGGGAGCAACGTGCGCAGGTCGGCCTCGAACCGCTCCGCGGTGCTGCCGCTCAACAGATCGTTTCCTCCCAGCTCGATGAGCACCGTGACGGGTTCGTCGGGAATGGTACGCGTCTGCGCCAGAGCGCTGGCCAGGGTGGCGCCCGGTCGCGCGAGATTCAACACGGTGAGCCCGGTGCGCACGGAGAGCAGCGACGGCCAGGTGCCCTCCATCGATGCACCGAGTCCCGCGGAAAGGGAATCTCCGATCACGACCACCGGTTCGTTCGCGCGTGCGCTTGGCGGGGGGAATCGCATGCCATGAAGCCCTGCGAGCGCGAAGCCGAGGATCACGAGGAGAAGGGCGGCGGTAGCGACGCGGTTCCATTTGAGGCTTCTTCGCAGCGTCACTCGCCAGCCTGCCACGGCGACGGCAAGCACCAGGTACGCGGCAACCGGAACGGGCACGGCCGAGAGGATTGCCAGTGCAAGGCCGATGAATGCGGCGGCGCCGCCGAGGATCGGGCGGCGCCGGCCGGCCACGATTCCTGCGGCCAACAGCGCCAGGGCGATGAACAAGGCATGCCCGGAGATCAAGAGATAGGCGAGGGTTCCCGTGAGTGCGTTCATGTTGTGCTCGGGCGGGCGGCAAGGCGGTGCGCAAGTGCTGTTACGGCATAGTGCTTCGACGTAGGGCGGAGGCGCGGGCGTTGGTCAACACCTCGGCGTTTTTGCCACTTCGCTTGTCCTCACTCTATCGATTGGGGCCCGCATTGCCAATGAAGGCTGGGTGGCCAGGGGAGGGCCGGATCGTGAGCCGTGGAAGTACAACCACGAAGGCACAAAGGCACGAAGAAGGAAAGGGAAGGGGAAAGGAAGGAGAGGAGAGGAGAGGAGAAAGGAAGTGCTGCGGAGCGGTGGCGGCGACCAAGCGGGCACATTCGCGGGAGTGGTAGGAAGAAGACACCAGGATGCACTGCTTGTGCGCCGCGGCGAAGCGCCGTGGCTGCCAAGCAGTGGCACACGCGCGGAGGCACACGCGCGCGACGGGAATTGTGAGGGGGCACCGAGGAAGTGGCACACGCAGTAGCGAGGCCTCTTGTGTCTTCGGCACCCCGATAGGCAAGCTATCGGGGCCACCCGCGCGTGCGCTGGCGAAACCTCTTGTGCCTGCGGCACGTGCGATACGCGAGCTATGGGGGCCACGCGCGCAATGGTAGGCCACTGTTGGATGTGCGTAAGACTACCCATAAAAAATAACTGGAAGGTGGTGCTTCAAGCTCAATTGACACATGCGCCGAAGGTCCTCAGCATACCATCGGATATCGCAAAAGGGGACTAAGCCGGGCGTCTGCTCGTTGGCTGCGGGAATGGCAGAGAGAAACTCCACCAAATCGGTTGCTTCGCGAAGGATAGTCTCGCTGGAGGCGACGTCGTGGAAGAACTCCGTAACCGTTCACAGTCCGGAGGCCATTTTGTTGCAAATTGATCTGGACGCGCGGGGGCTTTTCGAGGACGACATAGGCCATGCCGTCCGACGAAACCAGACCGCTGGCGATTCCGCCCGAACTCGATGCCGAGATGACTCCGGCAGTCCGCGCGTTCGTGCGGGCGCTGCTCGATCGGATCACGCAGTTGGAGCAGGGACGAAAGACCCCGCAGAACTCCTCGTTGCCGCCCAGCACCGTGCATCCCCATGCCAAACCTTCCTCGACGAAGGGGAAGTCGAAGAAGAAACGCGGCGGGCAGCGAGGACACAAGAAACATGAACGCCCGTTGCTGCCTACCGAGGAGTGCGACGAGGTGAAGCTTCTGAAGCCGACCGAATGCCGACGGTGCGGCGAAAAGCTCTCCGGCAGCGATCCCGAACCGCTGCGGCACCAGGTGTGGGAATTGCCCGAGATCACGGCCCACGTGACCGAGTACCAGCGACATCGGCTGGCGTGTCCCGCGTGCGGGGAAACCACCTGTGCGGAACTGCCCTGTGGCGTGCCTCGGGGACAGACGGGGCCGCGTTTGATGGCCTTCACGGCCCTGTTGATGGCCTACTATCGCCAAAGCAAACGGCGTACGGCCGAGTTCCTCCGTACGCTCTTGGGCCAGCCCTGCTGTCCGGCGCTGACCGTGAAGATCGAAAACCAGGTGACGGCCGCCGTAGGGCCACCGTACGAGGAAGTGGCGGCGCAACTGCCCGCCGAGGGACAGTTGAACATCGACGAGACGGGCACCAAGCAGGAAAACGACAAAGCGTGGTTGTGGACGTTCGTGGCGGGGCAGTTCACCGTGTTTGCGGTGCGTGCCACGCGTGAGGCGACCGCTTTGACCACGTTCCTTGGCGAGGAGTTCCACGGCGTCGTCACCTGCGACCGGGCCAAAATGTACTGGCATCTGGGGAATTTGCAGTGGTGTTGGGCGCATCTGAAACGCGATTTTCAGGCGATGATCGACAGCGGCGACCCTCGGGCAGAACACTTGGGTTACCGCCTGCGGCATGCGGCGTGCGAGTTGTTCGAGCACTGGGCCGACTACCGGCACGGCAGGATTTCGCGGGCTGCCTTGCTGCGTCGGATGGGACCGGTCCGTCGCAACGTAGCACGCTTGCTGCTGCGCGGCACCGAGTGCGGCCACGCCGATACGCGCGGCACGTGCCGGGAATTGTACGAACATCGCCCGTGGCTGTGGACGTTCTTGCGCTACGAAAGAGTCGAGCCGACCAACAATGCGGGCGAGCGCTCGCTGCGTCATGCGGTGATTTGGCGGAAGCTCTCGTTTGGGACCCAGAGCGCCAGCGGCAGCCGCTTCGTCGAGGCGATGCTGACGGTGGTGGAAACCTGCCGCCAACAGGGCCGCAACGCCTTCGACTTCCTGACGCGTGCCGTCGAAGCTCATCTGGCTCGCCAACCGGCTCCCTCATTGCTCCCCGGGGTGTGAACGGTTACAAGAAACTCCCATTGATCCATCATCTTGAAGGGCTCCACACGATAGTTGCCGTCGAATGGCAATGGGAGAAGGTATCCGGTATGGAGACTATGTTCCACGAGCGTCGGGAAGCGTCGCTTGGCCGGTTTGGGTAGGCTCCAGACTGGATGCTTGTAGTAGTTCTGCTCCGGTGGGCTAGTGAAGTCTGGCAACTGATCGCGGTGATCGTGCCACGCTGCGAAAGCCCGCATCGTGACCGGCTCATGGAACTGCTTGTTGTAGTGAACGGTGCCCTCATCGAGCCAGTCGATGGGAGTACCGATCAATTCCGTGAGTTGTGCCTTCAATGCATTCACCTCCTGCACCGCCGCATCGCGACGTTCCTCGCGGGTCGGTTCGGGTGGAGGTGGCACACACTCAATGATGCCAATCTTCGCAAGGAGCCGGAGATACCAAGGAAATGGAGGCGGCGGCAGGTCTGCGAGGGAAATCACGTTCGGCTTGATCCCGAGAGTATCCTCAATGGGAGAAGTAAAGTCGCCTGCCTTGAATCGCCAAAGCGGCATCACGTAAGCATCAAGAGCCATGTGCGTAGTGGCCTACCGACCAGGATAACGCGGCGCGGACGAAAGATTGGCCATTTTGAACACGCCTGCTTTCGCCGCTCAGGGGCATTGTCTATACCTACTCCATGTGCATAACGCTCCGGTTCAGTGGCGGCGCGCCGCGCCGGCCGCTGCAACCAGTTGTTCGACAGCGTCCTGCTTTTAACGGAACTGGCTGAACATCTTCAACAGCTTGCTAGCGCGCACTGGTCCGGCGAGCCAGGCCGTCTGCGGGGCTGCGGACGCCGCGGCCGCCCCGGTTCAAAACGTGCGTGTAGACGCGCTCGGTGCGCACGTGGCCATTTCCAGCATTAGAACCGCTCGGCATGTTGGGGGGCAAGGACCTCCGTGGTACGAGGCAATGCTCTTCCCAAGAACCGTTGCTCTCTTGAGGCTAGGCCGGCAATTCGTCGCCGCCTCGACTTTTTCGGCCAAACCGCTCCGAGGTTGCCATCTCGTCAAACAAATCGCCGGAAAGCCGTGAAAACTGAGGTTTCCAACAACGAAGGCACAGATACCTCTGGGGGTTGTCCCGGCAAGAGCCGCCCCAAAGCCCAGCGGGCGCAACCTCAGCATCACCATCGCCTATTGGGCGACAGCAATCCGACGCGCAGCCCGCTTCCGGCGGCGACCAAGCTGGCGCACTCGCGGGAGTGGTAGGAAAAAGACACTATGATGCACTGCTTGTGCGCCGACGGCGAAGCGCCGTGGCTACCAAGCAGTGGCACACGCGCGGAGGCACACGCACAGTGGGACACGCACAGTGGGACACGCACAGTGGGACACGCGCGCTAGCGAGGCCTCTTGTGCCTGCGGCACGTGCGATAGGCGAGCTATTGGGGCCACCGGCAGAACGAGCGGCTCAAGCCGCGGGTGAGGGGAAGGCCCGTGAACGGGCCTGGAGATCCATGAGGAAGAAGGGGAAGGGAGGATGATTGGCCGCGTCAGGCCGGCGTGAACGCCGGCCCGAAGAGCCGCTCTGGCGGCGGAAGGCCCGCAAGCGGGCCTCAGACGGCGTGGGCAAAGGCGTAAGGGAACCGCGAAGGTGGAAGTGAAATTACTAAGGTGGAAGTGAAATTACTAAGGCACAAAGGCACGAAGAAGGAAAGGGAAGGAAAGGAGAAAGGAATTGCTGCGGAGCAGTGGCGGCGACCAAGCTGGCACACTCGCGGGATGGGTAGGGTAAAGGCACCATGAAGCACTGCTTGTCCGCCGCGGCGAAGCGCCGGGGCTACCAAGCAGTGGCACACGCGCGCCGACGGGAATCGGGAGGGGGCACCGAAGAAGTGGCACGCGCGCGGAGGCACGCGCGCTAGCGAGGCCTCTTGTGCCTGCGGCACCGGGATAGGCGAGCTATCGGGGCCACGCGCGAGCTATCGGGGCCACGCGCGAGTATGCCCTGTGAACGGTTAGGTTGTTGCGGTCTACACGACGACCGGGATTCCATATAACTGGCAGAATGTGCGGAGCTGGCGGGCGCGGTTGCCGAAGAAGATGGTCTGGTGCATCCCTTGTACGTCGCACACGTCGGGCACCTCGTTGATCGTCATTTCGACGTTGGTGCGGCAGCCGCCGGCGGGCGGGATTTCCGGACAGCGGACGACCTTGCCCGAGTAGATGTGCATCCGCGGCTCTTTGCCGGGGAGATATTGGACCATCGTCAGTTCCTGCCCTGCCGGAAACAGCACGCGCGGTACGCAGCCCCAGCCGGCTTCGGCATGGCTCCGCAGCACGTAGGGCAGCGACGGCGCGTTCGGCCCGTTCATCTTCGTAGGGCAAGTGCAGTGCGAGCCGAAGTAGAGGTTCTGTTCCGTGTTCATCGCCGCATTTTGCTGGAAGCCGGGCTGATCAAAGAGCGTCTGGACCAGCATCAACGAGAGGGTGGCGCTGAGGTCCGCCTGGCAACCGGCGACGATTCCCTCATCGCGGAGACTCATGAATCCCATGCACGGGGGCACGTGCTTATGGGGAATTCGCAGGCCGGACAGGCACTCCATCATCAAGGCATCACCCTTTTCGGCCGCCAGCAATCGCTTGAAGGCGAAGTAGCAGCGGGCCGCTTCGCGGATATCGGCCTCGGAAGGCTCGACGGTCTGCTTGGCGTTTTGCCGATAGGCCTGGGCGAGCGAGAGCACCTCGCCCTTCGGTTCTGCGCGATTGTACTCCTCGACGAACCGGGCATGGGGGATCGTGCGGACCTCGGTCCCCAGTTGCGGCACCACTGCCCTCTTGTACTCGCTGCCGGCGATGTTCACCAGTCGGGCATCGCGCAGGCGACAGGCGGCGCGGACCATCTTCATGCCCGACTCGATCGCATCGAAGTCGTCCAACGAACTGATCAAGTACACGCCCGGCGTGCGGTGCAACTGCCGGATCTGGTCGGACAAGAGCACGCCCAGGGTGGCGACCACGACTGTGGGGATCTTGGTTTCCTCGATGATCTGCAGGATGTGCGCCCAATGCAGTTTCTTGAAAGGAACGAGCAGCAGGGCGTCGGGCGGGGTGCGTTTCACGTCGGCGAGGAAACGGGCGACACTGGCCGGCTGATCCAGCGCCTCTTCGTCGATGGCCAGTTGCATCGCGAGTTTCTGGCCGATCGCCGCCAACTTGGCGCGCGTATTGCCGTTGGTGACCCTCGGCGTCGAAACTGGAGCCGGGCCAACTCCAATAGCCTTCCTTTTCCAACGTCTTCGAGGGAGGATAGAGGAAGGCGCCGCGGACCCGCGGCGTCTTCTTTTCCCGAGCCACCGCGGGGCTGCCCTCACCCGCCGACGCCGACTCGATCGACACCATGGCCAAGGCGCTGGCCGTTCCGATTGCCTGCAAGAAGTCTCGCCGACAGCACGTGCATGTTCCGACCAAGCGTTCGAATGGCTCCATGGTCGTGTCCCCTGTTGGTTGAAGCCGTTGTGGATCGCCGAGCGGTTCGAGGCCTTCTGTCCTGGAACCCTGGGCTGCCGGGGATCGCCCTCCTTCTACGAGCCGCGCACGAGTTACCAAGTGCGAGACCACGGACCCCTCAATGCAGTCCGGGGAGAAAGGCCGGCATCGCACCGATACCGCATCGAGGATCAGCCTAGCGGATGCGCGGTGGCGACGCCAGCGCCGGCACATGGCAGCGAGGTTCCTTTTGAGGCAGGATCGATTGTTCCTGGGCGGCAGTCAAGCGCCGACGGCCTCGGCTGCGGCAAGGCACCAGGAGCAAGAAGCCCGGTGTTCGACATCGGGGATGAAAGGCCAACAGGTTTTCGGACGACTCGAGTCCCTCACAAAGCGACCCTATCTGGGGCGCTATCGTTGAGCGACTTGACCAAGTGCTGCTCGGCCACGGTCAAAACGCCTTGGAGACGCTCGGCGAGGAGATCCCCGAGCAGGTGAGCGGGATGTTCTTGGGGCCCCGGCCGATGCAATCCTGCTCGAAGTGACTGAGTGCTTTGCTGACGGCAGCCTCGATCTCTCCCTGGGTTCTCATGGATATCGATGAATGCCACGTTAAGGGGGTGTGAGTCAGCAGTTGTTGCATTCTCCATTGCTAGTCCTATAATAAACATCAGTCGGACGACGAGATAAAGAGCAACCCGATCGCGCCGGGGGGCTTGTTGGATAGTAGGCCGACGTGGCGGAACGCCTTTGGGTGTTCCGCCACGTCGGCTTTTTTTGTTCTTGGTGACAAGAGACGTTTGCAGCCGGCATCCGGTTTTCAACCATCGAAAGGGGTGACCTATGGGGCTGATCTTGCTGATTGTTCTCGTCGTGCTGCTCATGGGCGGCTTGCCCACTTGGGGCTACAGCCGAAATTGGGGCTACGGCCCCAGTGGTCTCTTGAGTCTGTTGCTGGTGGTCGTGCTGGTGCTTCTGCTCATGGGGTACATTCCCCGTGGCTTCTGATGCGGTACGGCTGTGAAAAGGAGCGTGCGGAAGACCTGATCTTCAAGGCGCGCGGCAACGAAAGACTGCCGAGGCGTGAACGGAGCACTGGAAGTACACGAACCGAGAGCGCTCTGATCCTTTCGCGACGCGGCAGGCATGGCTTCTGCGGGTGACGAGACTGCGCCAGCTTCTCTGGAAAGAGCATTGCGATAAAGCGTTCTCTCGCAGTTCTTCTGACTGCCGCACCGGGTGTGGTCACCCTAGGCTGCGATAGCATGAAGGGCGTCTTGGGAGTCGTTGTCACCTCGCTACCATTCTCTTCGTTTATCGGCAGATGTATCGCTGCCGGAGGTGCAGACTCATGCCAAACGAGCGTACATTGGAACTGTCCGAGCTTCGCTATCGCCGGGTATTCGAGGCTGCTAAGGACGGCATCCTCATTCTCGACGCCGACACGGGAGCAATCGAAGATGCCAACCCCTTCATGACCGAGCTACTTGGCTATACTCACGACCAGTTTTTGGGGAAACACCTTTGGGAGATCGGCCTGTTCAAAGACATCGAACAAAGCAAGATCGCTTTTCGTGAACTCCAAGAGAAGGGCTACATTCGCTACGAGGACCTGCCACTTCAAGACAAGAACGGCGTACACCGGGAAGTCGAGTTCGTCAGCAACGTCTACGACGTGGGAGATCGGAAGGCCATCCAGTGCAACATCCGGGACATCACGGAACGCAAGCTGGCCGAACAACAATTGGCATATTTTTCGGCCATTGTGAACGCTTCTCAGGATGCGATCATCGGCAAGACTCTGGAGTTTATCGTTACCTCATGGAATGTGGGTGCGGAGCGTCTTTATGGATACACGGCTGAGGAGGCGATTGGTCAGTCGATTGGGATTCTCCAACCAGGAGATCGGCCCGACGAACTTCCGTCGTTGATGGCGAAGGTCACGCACGGTGAGTCCATCGACAATTTTCATACCGTTCGCCGTCGCAAAGATGGCACCCTGATCAATGTGTCTTTGACACTCTCCCCGATCAAGGATACCAGCGGGCAGACCATCGGCGTGTCAGCCATTGCCCGCAACATTACGGAAGCAGTACGGATGGAGCGGCAGTTGCAGGAGCAAGCGAAACAACTTGCCGACGAAGCCCGCCTCAAGGACGAGTTCTTGGCGATGCTCGCCCATGAACTCCGAAACCCGCTGGCACCAATCCGCAATGGGATTGACGTTCTGCGAATCTTGCCGCCGAGCGGGGAAGCAGGCCAAGCAGATTCTCGACATGATGGAGGAACAGACCCACAACTTGGTCCGTCTGATTGATGATCTGCTGGATGTGTCTCGGGTTACCCGAGGCAAGATGGAGTTGAGGCGGCAACGGGTGGCGTTGACGACGATCATCACGAACGCCATTCAGACCGCCGAGCCGCTTATTCATGCAAAGGGCCATGAACTTACGGTGACGCAGGCAAGGGAGAGATTGTACGTCCACGGCGACCCGACTCGACTGACCCAAGTAGTCGCCAATTTGCTGAATAATGCAGCCAAGTACACGCCCCAGGGCGGGAAGATTTTGCTGAGCACGGAAAGGATCGGAGACGAAGTTGCGATCCGGGTGAAGGACAATGGCTTGGGGATCGCCTCGGATATGCTGCCCCGCATTTTCGAGATGTTCGTTCAAGCCGACAATTCTCTCAACCGCTCGCAGGGCGGGCTAGGAATCGGCCTAACCCTCGTGAAGAGTCTTGTGGAAATGCACGGCGGCACCGTCGAAGCGACAAGCGACGGGTTGGGAAAGGGCAGCGAGTTCACCGTTCGCCTCCCGATTCTTCAAGCAAGCGATGTTGTTGCTGAGGAAGCAACCGATTTGCCTGATGAGACGAGATCGTTTCCATCCCATCGCATCCTGATTGTGGACGATCTGCGGCCTGCCGCTACGATCGTCGCCACACTGCTGCGATCTAGGGGGCAGCAGGTACGCACCGCAGCGAGCGGAGCGGAAGCCCTGGCGATGATTGAACAGGAAAAGCCCGACTTGATTCTCTCGGACATCTCCATGCCCGAGATGAACGGCTACGAACTCGCTCAGGAGATTCGGCGGCGACCCGAGTGGAACGACATCTGGTTGGTCGCCGTGACCGGCTACGGTCAAGAGAGCGACAAGAAGCCGGCGAAGGAAGCGGGCTTCAACAGACCATCTGGTCAAACCGATCAGTACAGCAAGACCTCGAATGCCTGTTGTGTCGGTAGCATACCTGAGATCGCGGGCAGACCGGCTTCACGAATGCAGCCACGTTCACCACGTCAACGGCTGACGTTGAATCGGCAGTCAAGGCCGTGATGGAGCGGAAGAAGGCGTGCCCGCTGTGCAACGACGCAGCACGGCTCGCAGGAAGAGTGTGAAGCCACCAGCAACAACGTAAACGTGACATTGCCCCGAACGACCGCTCAGATCACCCGAGGAGCGAATCATGAGCAAGAGCATGAAACTCAGCGAATACTTTGAGAAGACCCAGGGCATTGGCGTCCTGGCAACGACCGATGCGAGCGGGCAAGTGAATCAGGCGATTTATGGCCGACCGCACTTCCTGGACGATGACGACGACGGAACTTGCTCGTTCATCATGAGCAACCGGCTATCCCACGACAACGTGAGGCACAACCCGAGTGCGTCATATCTCTTCATCGAAGAAGGCGAGGGTTACGTCGGCAAGCGGCTTTCGCTAACGGTAATCGGGGAGGAGACTGACCCTGAAAAGATCAAGGCGATTCGCCACCGCAACATCCCCACGATCAGCGAGGAGGAAGGCAAGTATCTTGTTCATTTCCACATCGAGGGCGTGCGTTCGCTGATCGGCAACGAATAGCCGCAGTGACGCCAGCGCCGGCACATGGCAGCGAGGTTCCTTCTGAGGCAGGATTCGATTGTTCCTGGGCGGCAGTCAACCGCCGACGGCCTCGGCTGCGGCAAGGCACCAGGAGCAAGAAGCCCGGTGTTCGACATCGGGGATGAAAGGCCAACCGCTTCTCGGGCAATTCGAGCCTGTTATTGATGTCTGCATGGTGAACGATCGGTACTGCCTGGCCGTATGGCCTTGTTTTCCGGCCTCCCGCTGGTCGGCCTGGTGCAGTGGCTATGCAAGGCTCAACAGGTCGCGCCTAGGTCCGAACCCGTGGCGGGGGCACTGAGGGCCAAGACCTTCGCCCGTAAGCGATGAGACCGTGAGGTTGCTGCGGCGAGAGGCCGGCTTTTGCAGCTTTCGCAGAGTGGCAGGCAAGCACCCCGAAGCGGCGAGACGCAGATTCTACGAACCAACCCGAGGGACGACTATTTCTTGCGCGGACCGGTCGGGTCGAGCCGCGGGGGGCGCCATGGGTGATGGTTGTGCGGTACTGTGGCGGCGTACGCGTTTACGTCCTCGGGGTAGACGCCGCTTCTACGAGTCCGCCGCGTGAACGGTTACGATACCCGGTACCGCACACGGAGCCGAGAAGCACAACTGCGGCGGAAGTGGCACACGCGCTGCACAGGAGGCGGTGGCGTTGGGGGGGTGTCCACTGCGAAACGGTCCAGTCGAAGGCAGCACGGGCTGGCGAGCCGCAAGGCCCTCGGCCGCCTGCGCAGGGATGGCCTTGTTGTTTATGTCTGGTCACCGCATGGACTTGCGCCCTAAGTGGCGCGGACAAGACTCGGGACAGGCACCCTCGCTCAAGGCAAATTCAAGGCGTCTGGCGCGAATTGCCGGGAGCCAGTCCCCGTTTTGTCAGAGCCTGTAAGCTCGACTTTTGCCCTTTTTCGGACGACCGAAACTCGCGTTGTTTGGGCTTTTTGAAGGTTCCCCAAGGTTTTAGCACACCCAAGAGGTGCGACGGGGCTTTTCAAAACCCGCGCAGACCCGTTGAATTCCCGGCAATTTCGAGTATCAAGGCTCCACAAAAAGGGCAAAAGTCGAGGTAAGGAAGCGTCATTCGGGTCGGTATCGATCATATCCCCTTTGCCTGTTCCTTGGGAGTTTACGATGCACGATCTCAGCGTCCTGATGACCTTCGTCGGTGGCTTGGCCGGAGCCCTGATTCTTGGCTTTCTCGCCCACCGACTGAAGCTGTCGCCCATTGTCGGCTATCTGCTCGCGGGCGTCGCGGTCGGGCCCTTCACCCCGGGCTTCGTCGCCGACCGAGCGATCGCGGAGCAGTTCGCCGAGATCGGCGTCATCCTGTTGCTCTTCGGGATCGGGCTGCGTTTCAACTTGCGCGAGCTGATCGCGGTGTGGCGCGTTGCGGTGCCGGGCGCGCTGATCCAGAGCACGCTGTCCACCGCCGCGTTGGCGCTGCTGTTGCGCCTGATGGGCTGGAGCTGGACCTCGGGAATCATCCTGGGGATGGCGATCTCGGTCGCCAGCACGGTGGTGATGGCGCTGGTGCTCGCCGAGTGGCGCGATCTGCACGCGCCGATCGGTTACATCGCGATCGGCTGGACCGTGGTGGAGGACCTCCTCACCGTGGCCATGCTTCTGCTGCTGCCGATCATCTTCGCCCCCGGCGGGGGCGCACCGCCAGAGCGCCTGGGTCCGCGATTGGACTGACCGGGCTCAAGGTCGTGGGCCTCGTGGGCGTGGTGGTGGTGCTCGGGCGTTGGGTGATCCCATGGGCGCTGGAGCGGATCGAGAAGACTCGCTCGCGCGAGCTGTTCACCCTCGCGGTGCTGGTGCTCGCCGTGGGAATTGCGGTCGGTTCCTCGGCCCTCTTCGGCGTGTCGATGGAGCTCGGGGCGTTCCTCGCGGGATTGGCGGTCGGCCGCTCCGAGTTTGCAGCCCGAGCCGCCGGCGACGCGGTGCCGATGCGCGATGCCTTCGCCGTGCTCTTCTTCGTCTCGGTCGGCATGCTGTTCGATCCCCGGAGTCTCCTGCAGAGTCCGCTGGTGATCGGGACCGTGCTGGCGGTGGTGGTGATCGTAAAACCGGTCGCCGCCATGCTGACCGTGCGAGTCCTCGGCAAGCCCATGGCGATGGCCATTCCGGTGGGAGCGGCCTTCTCTCAGGTGGGCGAGTTCAGCTTCATCCTCGGCTCGGTCGCTCGCGGCCTGGGGCTGATCGACGACACCGGCTGGAACGCCCTGGTGGCCGCCTCGATCATCTCCATCTCGCTGAACCCCTCCATCTATCGCTGGGCGCGCCGGTTGTCAGCGACGGCTGCCAAGCTCGCTCCGGTCGCCGAAGGTCCGCGGCCTGCGATCGATCCGAACCGCTGCATCCTGGTCGGTTACGGTCCGGTCGGCAAGATCGTGCATCGGCTCCTCGTGGATCAGGGCGCTGTGGTCACGGTGGTCGACCTCAACCTCGACACCGTGCGTCGTCTGCATGCCGAGGGACACGCGGCGCTGTACGGCGACGTGCTTCGGCCGGGGACCCTCGACGAGGCGGGGATCGCCACGGCCGGTAGCCTGATCCTGAGCGCGGATGTCGATGACGCCGCGGAGATCATCAGGCAGTCGCGTCTCCTCAACCCCGAACTGCGGGTCCTGGTGCGCTGCACCCATCTGCGCGACGCCGCCGCACTCCGTCGGGCGGGCGCCGACGTGGTCGCCGCGGGCGAAGCCGAGGTCGGCGTTGCGTTGGCTGAGGCGGTGACCGCAGGCGACAAGATGGACCGTGGCGCGGCGGCCGAACAGCGGGAAGCGGTTCGAAGCCGACTCTATGATCCGCCGGGAAAAGGAGGATGAATCTCGTTGTGTCCCCCCGATTGCAGAACTTTCTCCGGCGCGGCGATCTTTCGGCGCGGAAGGCGATCGCGGTCGGAGGGGCTGAGGCCGCGGGAGACGGTCCTGGGCGAGCGCAAGAAGACCCGCGCCGGAGGAGCGCGGGCCGATCGACTGCGGATTGTGAGGTAGTGACGTACCCGTTCACAGGACGGACTGGCTCAAGAGGCGGGCCGCTACCTCTGAGCGCTCGCGCATAGCCAAAGGAAAACGTGAGAGACGCGGCGAGCCGCCGCGTCCACGCCGGTGTGTGAACGCTTACGGTAGTGACTATTAGGCCGTTTTGCGGCGGCGAGCAAGTGCAACGCCGACCACAGCCGCCAGGAGCGTCCAGATCACCGCGCTGGCGGGTTCCGGGATGACCTCCGGCGGTTCCTGCTGAACAACGGCCTGGAAGGTGGCGGCGATGCCGGCTCGATCCTCGAACACCAGGACGCCGCCGCTGGTATTGACCGGGGAACTATTCCATTGGAGCAGACCACCGAACCCCGGGATGGGTCCGAGGGAGGTGAGCATATCCCAGGTGGCAAATACCACGTCGGTGGGGCCGTTGTAGAGGTCTGCCCCCAAAGTACCTGCCCGGGAGAAGCCCACGGTCGACGAAACATTGCTGACAAAGGTGCGCGTGCCGGTAATGAAGGAGAACGTTCCCACGCCAGCGATCGCAATCGAGGACGAATCGTGATCGATGAAGAATCCGTTGGTGTAGCTAAGTCGATTGGCGGTGTTGCCCGCGGCCGTGATGGTGAAGGCAGCGTCGGTGAAACCGGTTCCCCCGATATCTCCGGACCCGGTACCGGTGTGCGTGAAGGTAATGAGGGCAGAGAGGCCCTCGCTGGGAATCGCGAGGGCAACCGCCACCACGAGAAGTCCAATCCACCGCATCATAAGCCTGCCCTCCAGCAAAAGGTGGGAACGAACCGGAACGCCTACTTCTATCGGGTTACTGATTCAGCCGAAGTAGTGCTACTAGGTGATCAACGGATCACTTCTTTCCAGCGGTGTCACTGCTGCGGGAACTGCCGCGCGAGTTCGTACCGTAATGCTATAGGCCGCCGAGGGGCGATTCCTGACAAGGTGCACGGAAGAAGTCGCCGACTACTGCACACTCAAGGCGTAACCGATTCAAGGTAGATTTCCTGTCGAGTTTGTGTTGAGGAGAGATGCGTAGAGGAGGTCGGCGAGAAAAGATCGCGATGAAACTCCACGGGACGACTCGGCGTTACGTCGCGGCTGATGTCAGGTTCGCGGCGGATCAGCGATGGGCCATCGCGCATCATGAGATACCAGGCTTCTGCGGCATGCTCATTGCCATCCGGCCGTCCGGGAGCGGCTGCATGTGCTTCTCGAGCGCTTGCCGCCCACCTTCGGAGTTGAATTCCAGCAAGGGACACAGTTCTTCACGTTGCGAGGCAACGCAGTGCGGCGCCGCCGATCCACGGGACTGGTGATGTGGGGCACGACTTTGACGCCGGCGTATTGGCGGACGAGTGTGCAGACTTTCAACCACTCGGAGATGCCGCCGCACCAGCGTCGGGTCGGACTGCACGAAGTCTACGCACTTGCGATCGAGGAAAGGCTTGACGGCCCAATGGGTATACCAGTGTTCGCCGCCCGCGATGGGCAGGCCCGTTTCACCCTTGATCCGCGCGTAGCCCTCCAGTGCTCGGGGCAGATGGGCTCTTCGATCCAGAACGGCTTGTAAGGGGCCACCGCCTTGCAGAGGCGCAGCGAATAGTCCACGTCGTCGCTGTGGCGGATGCTGTGATTATCGAACATCAGCGGGCGTCGGGCAGTTCCTCGCGCAGCACGTCGCACGAGTTCGACGTTCTCCTTGAAGCCCTGCTGGCCATCCTGCGCGCCTTTGTTGAAATACCATTTCTGGTGCGATAGCCGCGGTCGAAAGCCTGGCGAGCCTTCCGGCCGCCTCAGCGGGGCATCCCGACCTCGCCCGGCCGCCAGTAAACCGGCACGCGATCCCGATGGCTCGGGACCGATGATCCGGTAGGCGGGCTTCTTCAGAAGCTTGGCACGCAAGTCCCACAGTGCGATATCCACCGTGCTCAACGCGATGAACACCTTGCCCGGTTGCGGTGTGCCGACTCGCCGCGCGGCTTGTTCACGATCACCTCACCCGTCAGCGGATCGCGCCCCTTACCAAACAACCGGGCCTTACCGGGATAGATCACTTCCCACAGCGTGTCGCCCGCGAGCATGGGAGCCATCGCATCTTTTCCGGTCGGAGCTTCCGGGATTGTCGGGAGGTGCCGTTTGAGCGTACCGGAGATCCTGGCTCGGACTTCCGGCGAAGCTCCCGATCAGTGCCATCGAACGCCTCGATGGCAACGCCTGGTTGATCCGCACGTCCTTGATGGCGGCGGCTGGTTGTCCGGCCAGCGTTTTCGACTGCCAGACCAGGCCACCGGCGATGCTCGCCGATCTTGCGTGTGAGTTCCGCGCCGAGTTGGCCGAGGCTGCCAAGTGGTGTCGGCGGTGGCTTCGTAGACCAGGTGGAGCATGTCTGGTCGCACTACCGTCCTCGGTGAAGGCGGTCTTGACACCAGGAAGAAAAGTGCAATTCGCCCATATTGTAGCGACGCCGCACAGGCCGTCACAATGCACCGCCGTCTGGGGACAGGCACATTTGTCGGCCTCCGCGAGTTTGCCTAGGAGAGGACGGAAGGGCCGAACGATGAGCCAGTCCCCGGTTGGCCCGTGCACGGTTCACGAGTGGGGGAGGAACTGGAAAAAAACGGCTGCGGAAAGCACTGCTTGTGCGCCGCGGCGAAGCGCCGTGGCTGCCAAGCAGTGGCACACGCGCGCCGACGGGAATCGCGAGGGCGTATCGAGGAAGTGGCACACGCACAGTGGCACGCACGCAGTGGCACTCGCGCTACCGAGGCCTCTTGTGCCTGCGGCACGTGCGATAGGCGAGCTATCGGGGCCACCGGCAAAACGAGCGGCTCAAGCCGCGGGTGAGGGGAAGGCCCGTGAACGGGCCTGGAGATCAATGAGGAAGAAGGGGAAGGGAAGATGATTGGCCGCGTCAGACCGGCGTGAACGCCGGCCCGAAGAGCCGCTCTGGCGGCGGAAGGCCCGCAAGCGGGCCTCAGACGGCGGGGGTGAAAGCGTGAGGGAACCACGAAGGTGGAAGTGAAACCACTAAGGCACAAAGGCACGAAGAAGGAAAGGGAAGGAGAGGGAAGGAGAGGGAAGGAAAAAGGAATTGCTGCGGAGCAGTGGCGGCGGGCTGTGCCTGCGGCACATGCGATAGGCGAGCTATCGGGCCACCCGCGACCACCAAGCTGGCACACGCGTGGGTGGTGTAGGGTAAAGGCACCAGGATGCACTGCTTGTGCGCCGCGGCGAAGCGCCGTGGCTGCCAAGCAGTGGCACACGCGCGCCGACGAAACGGGCGAGTTGAAAAGCGTAGCGGTGCAGAGTGAACCACGAAGGCAGAAATGGACCACCAAGGCACGAAGACACGAAGAAAGAAGGAAGGCAAGAAAGAGCCCCGGGAGCCGTGGCGGCGGAGAGACGCGGCGAGCCGCCGTGGCTGGTGCCGATGTGTAAGCGCTACCCAAGGAAGCACGAACGCGCCGATAGAGCGCATCGGGTTGATGGAAGTGCGGAGAAGTGGCGGCGACCGAGCTGGCACATTCGCGGGAGGTGTAGGGTAAAGACACCGTGATGCACTGCTTGTGCGCGGCGAAGCGCCGTGGCTACCAAGCAGTGGCACACGCGCGGAAAGGGCCTTAAGGCACTGCTCCTTCGGAACCGTGCCGCACGAGCCCAAGAGGCACCCTTGCGCGGTCAGCGCACTCGCGAGTCGAGCGAGGTGACGTGCTTGGCGGTGACGAGTTCGGCGCGCTGATCGGCGAGGAAGTTGCGCGATCCGGTGACGCCCACGCGTCGACCGACATAGTAGTTCATGTTTACGCCGGGGGCGGGGCTCACGTAGCACCGCACAGCGCGCGGTCGTCGACGAGGGCATAGCGCGGGGCGCCGAACTGGGGCGGAACGACGCGCGTCAAGCGTCCGACTCCGTCGAAGCGGGATTCCGCCTGCACTGCGGTCGAAGCGGTGCCGCGGACGCGCACGATCTCACTTAACTGGTTGTTGCGGCGGTCGGTGTCGGCCCGCGCCTGGTTGACCTGCTCGAAGCGGCGCTTGATATCTTCGGCCTGCGCGATCCGAGTGCTGAGGACGCGCGCGTGGCCCCGCTCCACGGCGGTCTGGGCCTGGGCCACGAGGGCCTGGGCGCGCTCGGCCAGTTCCTGGCAATTCCACACGGTCGGCTCTTCCGCCAGCATGATCGAGAGTTCGACGTTGATGTCGTCGAGTTCCGACTGGAACTGTTGGGGCGAGAGCGCGCGGGCCGCGGTTGCGGTTTCTGCCGCCAGGGGTTGGGGGCCGGCCACCGGGGCTGCGATTGCCGTCGAGACGGCGGGGGCTACCGCCGCGGTGACGGGGCCGGGCAACTCCGTCGTGGCCGAGGTCTGCACGGTAGCGGGTGCGCTGGAGACTTGAGGGCTGGGCGCGGGGGAGGTCTTGCGCACGCCGTTTCGGGGAGTAGTCGGGATCGACGAACTTGGCGGAGACCCAGCGGAACTCGCCCGAGGGAGGCGCGATGCGATGCCACGTACCCGTCGCCGAGCCGGTGCCGATCTGCTTGGTGCCGCGGAGTTCGACTAGTTCGCCCCGATGGAGGCGGACTTGGACGATGTCGCGGAGGTCGCTGAAATGGCTGCCGACGCGGGCGGCGACTTTGTCGCTCGTGACTTCGGCCAGTCCGTCTTGCCCGGAGCGAGGTAGCGGCCCGAGACCCAACTGAAGCTGTCGTCGAGCGGTCGGATGGCGTACCATCCGCCGGGATCTGGCGATAGACCTCGACGGCGGTGCCGGCCTTCACCTTTTCGGTGGGATAGTAGTTCTCACCCGGTCCGCTGCGGACGTAGACATCGTCGGTGGTCACGTAGGCGGTATAGGGGAAGGTCCGTGGGGTGGCGGAGCTGGGGGGAGCGGCCACGGCGGTTGACACCCAAGCACCCACACCATGCAGACGGCCAAGCACGCGCGCATCGCAAGCCTCCTCACCGGCGGCCAGACAAGCCCCGCGGCGCGAGGATCTCGCGCGCGGCGGTAGTGCCGGTCCAGTGGAAAGAAGATCAGTAGAGCGCGGACTTGTAGCGGAAAACGCTTTGGCGCTCAAGGCCAATTCAGGGGCGTTTGGGGCTGTGCACGGCGAGGCGGCGGCGGAAGCTGCGAATCTGATCCCGGGCGGCCAAGGGGAGCTTGGAACTGAGGAGGTTTACGCCGCCGAACCAGGCTTCGGGCTCCTCCAAGAGCATGTGGAACTCGAAAAGAATCGCTCCGGCGGGTTCGGCGAGGGCGACGGCCTGGCCCCAGGACGCGGCCTGAACGTAAGGGTGGGGCGAACCCAGCTCCATCTTGCCTTCCGGTTTGAAAGAGATCGGGCGCCACTGATTGGGATAGGTTGCGTCCTGGTTGAAGCGGGGATCGATCTGTTGGGCGAGCAGAACGCGCGCGGGGTATCGCGTGACGAGGGATCGTTGGGTTGCGCTCACGTAGACGCGGTCGAAGAGGTTCGCGGCACCGAAGACGTAGCGCTCGTCGGAGCCGGCCGGGGCGCGGGGTTCGATCTTGCGCTGGGCGAGTTCGGCGGCGGTGAGCAGGGCATGTCGCGACGGGAGCGGATCGTCGCTTCGGGCCTTTGAAGCCTTCCAGAAGCTGTCGAGAAATTCCTGCGAAGTGGCAGTGGCCCAGTCGCCATGGGCGATGAACCAGAGGTCGATCGAGCGCCGGGGGCCTTGGGATTGCCGCCGCGCACGGTGCGCACGTTGAGCACGAAGGGGGCTTGGTAGCTATTGCGCGTGAGTTCATCGGGTGCGTGCCCGGTCCCTTCGAGAAGCTTGGCGATTGCAGCGCGCTGGCCGGCCGCGTCGAGACTGTCGGCGAGCGTGGGCGGGGGGAGTTTGAGACGCGAGCCATCGGACATTGCCACGCCGTCGTGGATTAATTCCGCGGCCAGCGCGTTGGCCGGCGCGGAGGGGGCAGCCGCCGCGCCCGCGGTGACCAGGAGAGCAATCGCCACGAGATCCATGAGTCTTCCTTTCGCTTCGGGGGGCATGCCGACGCCGGCTGCCATTGTAGGGCGAGGCAGCCCGGGGGCCATGCATCGAGTCGGGCAGTCGCGAACCGACCGCCGCAGGCAGCCGTTCACAGCCCGGGGAGCGAGGGGACTGGTCCCGAGTTGTCGGTCACGCGCGTATTGTGATGACGACCTCTTCCGGCCGAAAAATGGACCAGTCCCCGGCTGGTCTGTGGCAATGAGAGCCGATCCGAAAACCCCTCACCCCGGCCCCTCTCCCCGCAAGCGGGGCGAGGGAAGAAGGTCTTCGGATATGGGTTCTAAGCAGGAAAACGAAGCGACCGCCGCAGGCAGCTACCGGCGGCGGTCGCGCGATTCCGTCGATGCGGAAACGGTTTTAGAGCCGATCCCAGGACCTTTGGAGGTGCTGCGATTTTCCGGCCGCACCGAGCCGCAGCGGCGGTTCTGGATCGGTTCTTAGTGTTGGACGCCGGCGGGGCGCGTCGCGTCGGGAGCCGCGGGGGTCTGCGGCGGCGCGGCGGTGAAGCGGGCCAGGGTCTCGGGGATTTCGATGCCGCCGATGTCCTTCATCACCTGCATCATCGGCGGCAGCGTGCGGGCCATGTTCTGCAGGAAGTTGGCCGTGGCGCTGGTGCCGTTCTGGCCGCCGCCTTCCCAGACCACGACCTTGTCGAACTTGATGTTCGAGATCGCCTTGGCCGAGGCTTCGACCAGGTTGTCGAGGTGCTCCAGCATCATCAGCTGGAAGGCCTCCTGGGCGCCGCCGCAGGCGTCGATGATCTGCTTGAGGCCTTCGCCCTTCTTGGCCAGGATTTCGTACTGGCCGCGGGCCTCGGCTTCGAGCTTGGCGAAGATCGCCGCCGCCTCGCCTTCGGCTTCCAGCTGCGGCGTTCGGCGCTCGGCTTCGGCCTCGACGATCATCTTGGCCTTCTCGGCCTTGGCCGGGGCTTCGAGCTCGGCGCGCCGCTTGGCCTCGATCTGCTCGGCCTCGGCCAGCGGCGGCCTTGGCCATGGCGCGGTGCTGGGCCTCGAGCACCGCCGCCTCGGCCTCGCGCTTGCGCGTCTCGCCCAGCTGGTAGGCCTCGGCCTTCTTCACCGGCAGAGTCGGCCTGCGACGCGGCGATCTCGGCCTGGGCCTCGTTCTCGCCGACGACGGCCTGGGCGTTCGCGTCGGCCAGCCGGACGCGCATCTCGCGCTCGGCGTCCTTGACCTGGGCTTCGCGCTCGAAGCGCGGCCTGTTGCTCGCCGACCTTCTGCTGCTTGTCGAGCTCGGCGATCCGGATGCGCATATCGCGCTCGGCGTCCTTGACCTGGGCTTCGCGCTCGAACGCGGCCGTCTGCTCGCCGATCTTCTGTTCCTTCTCGAGCTCGGCCACGCGGACGGCCTGCTCGCGCGTGGCCTCGCGGGTGCCGATCTCGCGGACCTTGTTGGCGTTGGCCACCTGGATGGCCTTCTCGCGCTCGGCCTCGGCCACGCGGATCGCGCCCATCTTCTCGTTCTCGGCCACGTCGCCGCGGGCCTTCTGGATGGCCTGCGTGGCCGCCTTCTGGCCGATCGCCTCGATGTAGCCCGACTCGTCGGTGATGTCGGTGATGTTGACGTTGATCAGCACCAGGCCGATCTTCTTCAGCTCCGGCTCGAGCGACTTCTGGATGTTCTCGAGGAACTTGTCGCGGTCGCGGTTGATGTCCTCGATGTTCATCGAGGCGATCACCTGCCGCAGCTGGCCGAAGATGATGTCCTCGGCCTGCTTGCGGATCTCGCCGTGGTGAGGCCGAGCAGGCGGATGGCCGCGTTCTGCATCAGCTCGGGCGTGGTGCCGATGGCCACGGTGAACACGCTGGGCACGTTGACGCGGATGTTCTCCGCCGACAGCGCGCCGCGGAGCGGGATCTCGATCTGGATCGGATCGAGGTAGAGCCAGTCGTAGTCCTGAGGAAGCGGCCAGACGAACCGTGCGCCGCCGTGGATGCAGTGTGCCGCCTCGCCCGCTGTCCCGAGCTGCCGTAGATCACCAGCACGCGGTTGCTCGGGCAGCGCTTGTAGAAGCGCGTGAGGAGGACGAACGTGGTGACGAAGACCACGCCTACCAGCGCGACGGCGGCCGCGAGGTAGAAATACGGATCCGAGAAGACGAGTGCCCCCAAGAGGAGTGTCTTAGACATGGGTTTCCCTTTCTGGTTCGGCAAACGGAGAACCGGCGTTCGGGTCGGCGCAGGCCTGGACCTCCACGGTGCCCGGAGCGATCAGATCCACCACCTCGATCTTCGCACCGGTGGGCAATTCGGGGCCGGAAGTCACGGCCCCCACCTCGACGGTGCGGTTCTGAAGATCGAGCATGACTTTTCCTGCCCCCGACCGCTGGGGCGGAATCCGCAGGTACACCGTTCCGTGCCGGCCGACCGCGCGTTCCATGCGCACCGTCCCTTCGGATCGCAAATTGCATAGACTCTGCATCAGCCAGAATACGAGGTACATCGCCGCGGCCCCGGCCACGACGGCAACCAGCATGGTATTCACGGATCCCGAAACCCGCCGACTGCGCGGCTAAGCCGGCGATGCCGAAGAAGGCGATTGCGGCCACGAGGGTGCGAAAGGAAAGGACCTTGAGGAAGGCGGCCAACCCATGTGCGTCGTCGGTGGCGCCGCCTTGTGCGTGACCATGGGCATGTCCGGCAAAGTGCCCGGCGGTATCGCCGTGGAAGCCGCCGGCCAAGTCATGGCCGACGTCGTGGGGAATGTCGACGTGCATCGAGTCTCCGGCCAGTCCGACGAGTGTCAGCACCATCTGGCACACGAGGATCGTGCTTCCGAGTACGGCGCAAATGACGAAAATCGTAGTGAGCATTGGTCACCTCCCACGAGCCGCGGTGTTCAAGACTACTTCGCTGGCTATGCGTGGTTCTGCAGGTGAGGAAGAACCGCTGGATCGAGGGGCATCGGTCAGGCGATCCGACGTTTTGGATGGCCGGCCGGCGGACGGAAATTGCAGCCCGGTCCGGCCCATTCAAGAATAGCCCAGCGAGGCGGAAAGGCCGACGGCATCGTCGTTTCCAGCTCGATTTGTTCCGGAACCGCTCACCACCAGTTTAGGGGCGGGGGAGGATCAATGTCAATTGCCTGAGGCAAGAGCGGTTGCCGCCCGGAGTGCTGGGTGGCAGAGGCGAGTAATTCGGATCGTGCGGAATGTGGCGGCAAACGGGAGCGATCCGCGGCCCGTGTGGGGGGGCTTACATCTTATGCCTTACGGCCAGGCGTGGCGTGCTTTCAGGCACTTACCGCGGCTGGCAGGAGGTGCGATTCCGGGAGGGCAGGGTCAGGCATCAGATGGGAAATGCGAATGCTCTGGAGTTGCTGGCGGGTGAGATCGGTGATCCGATCCAGCGCGGTCTGGAGCCGCTCGCCCACGATCGGCTCGAAGCTTGTCTTGAGGGGCAAGGTGCTGGAGAGAGGGCCATCGACCGCCTCGAGCACTTCGAGGAGCGAGATGTCCTCGGGACAACGTCCTAGGGTGAATCCCCCCCCGCCGCCGCGCGTCGAGTGGAGCAACCCCTGCTTGGCGAGGTCTCGGAGGATTTGGAGCAGGAATCGCTCGGGCATTTTTCCCTGTTCGGCGAGTTTGCCGCAGGAAATGGGGGGCCCGTTGCGATGTTCCGCCAGCCGCACTACGGCATGGATGGCGTAGGTCACGCTTTGCGAGAGCTTCATCGGCTGTTTTCTCCGTGCTTCGCGGTTTCGCCTTTTCGGGCCGCGCGTCAGCGACGCGGCCGATTCCCCTCGTCGCGGGACAAAAAAAGCCCCGGTTGCGCAGTTTGCGCAACAGAGGCTGCCATAGCCCAGCGCTGGAGCGTCCGATTCAGGACAATACTCATATATCAGACTCGGAACATGGTCGCGAATCCCTTGGGGGGAAAAATTCGCATCTCCAGGTGGCAAAAATGGGGTCGATACGCAGTCCCAAGGCCCCTATCCTTCCTGGTTTTGCACTAGTTAGGCAGCAAGCTGGACCGAACGGCGAGTCAGTTCGCGGTTTTGGAGGACGGGAAGTTGGATTGCGAGGTGTACCGCTTCCGGGAATTCTTGGCCGCATAGGGACGCTACGGTAGTTATTGGGCGGGTCTCCGGTCCGTTCTCAAACCGGCGCTTCTCCAGTAGGATTAGGCACGTCAGGAGGAGCCGTTCCGGCTCCGGTTGAGCTGTTCGGGGTTGGGCTGTTCGCCGCTTTGCAAGGTCTGCTCGATTGCGCTGGTCCCTTCGACCCTTATCGCACCAGGTCTCCCGCCGCATGGCGGCGGTGGGACTGGTGGTCTGGCTGTTCGTGTTCTTCGGTCATCTCCGCTGGCGAAGCCAGACCTCGGGGGTGCTCGATGCGAGCCAACTGGCCGAGCACGACTGGGGTTTTCTCACCATCTCCGTGTTCTGGCTGTTGAGCTTGTTGGCCATCGACGGGATTCTCACGCGCGCCGCTCACCAGCGCGAGCAAGCGGAGGGACTGCTTCGCATTCAGCGTAACTTGGGGCTGGCTTTGGCGTTTTCCCGCGACGTCACCGAAGCGCTCACGCGGATGTTCGACGCGATGTTCGAGATCGAGGGGATCGACTGCGGGGCGGTGTTTTTGGCGGCCGACGAAGGAAACTCGCTCAGCCTGGTTGCGCATCGCGGGCTTTCGGCGCCGATCGTGGAGATGATTTCCGAGGCTCCTCCCGAGCCGCTCAGGGCGAAGTTGGTGGTGCCGGGACGTCCGTACTTCGGAAACCACGGGACGATCGGTCTGCCTCCCGGCCTGGCATCTCATTTCGAGGGACTCGGAGCCCTGGCGGTGCTGCCGATCCAGCACGAGGGCCGGATTGTGGCGGTGGTGAACGTGGCATCGCGGCGGTTCCGGGAGTTTCCCACGCGGACGCGCCATGCTCTGGAGGCGATCAGCAGTTGGATCGGAGCCATGGTGGCGCGGATCCAGGCCGAGGAGGCGCTGCGGCGGAGGCGCGATTTTGCCGAGCAGTTGATCCTCGCCGCCCCGGCGATCGTTGTCGTGCTCGACGGCAAGGGGCGGGTGATTCGCTCCAATCCTTATGTCGAGCGGCTGAGCGGGTATCGGCTCGAAGACATCGCCGACAATCCGCACTTCCTTCGTTTCGTGCCGGAGTCGCTGCACCCGGAAACCGCGGCGCTGTTTCAGCAAGTTTTCGAGGGCGGGCAGATCGACGCGTGGCTCGTGCCGATCACCACGCGAAGCGGCGAGACTCGGGAAGTTCAATGGTTTTCGCGGCGGCTGGTGAATGCGCAGGGGGGGGTGCAGGGAATACTCTTGGTAGGCCACGATCTGACGGAGTTCCATCGCGCGCAGGAGCGAGCCGTGCAGGCCGAACGTTTGGCCGCGATCGGGCAGATGGTGACCGGTCTGGCGCACGAAAGCGGCAACGCCCTGCAGCGCATTCAGGCTTGCCTGGAGATGCTGTCTCTGGAGGTGCAGGGCCGGCAGTCTGCGCTCGACCTGGTCGCGCGGATCCAGAGCGCCCAGGACCACCTGCACGCTTTGTACGACGAGGTGCGCCGGTACGCGGCTCCCGTGGTCCTCCGCCGGCAGCGGGCCGCGCCGGGCGAGATTCTGGAGCGGGCCTGGGCGAGCCTGGAGAATTTGCGTGCGGGGCGCGCGGCGAACCTCGTGCAGCGCGGCGATGCCGGCCGCGCGTGTTGCCTGCTCGACGCGTTGGCGTTGGAACGGGTGTTCCGCAACATTCTCAAGAATTCGCTGGAGGCGGCCGAGGATCCCGTGCTGATCGAGATCGGTTGGGCGCGCACCGAGCGCGAGGGGCGGCGTTGCGTCGAGATCTGCATGTCGGACAACGGCAGCGGACTCACGCTCGAAGGGCAACGCAAGCTGTTCGATCCTTTTTACACCACCAAGACCCAGGGCACCGGCCTGGGGTTGGCGATCAGCAAGCGGATCGTCGAGGCCCACGGCGGCCAGATCGCCGCGGTGGCGCGGGGCGGATCACAACAAGGCACTTCCCTGGTGGTGACTTTGCCCGAGGAGGAAGCATGACGCGCGCGCTCCGCATCGCCGTTGCCGACGACGAACCCGACATGCGCGACTACTTCGCGCGGATTCTTCCACTGCTGGGGCACGAAGTGGCGTGCATCGCGCGGACGGGAGAGGAACTGATCGAGAAGTGCCGGGTGGCCTGCCCGGACCTGCTGATCGTCGACGTGAAAATGCCGGACATGGACGGGATTGCCGCGGCGGCCGAGGTTTGCCGGGCGGAACCGCTGCCGGTGATCGTCGTTTCCGCGTTCCACGATCCCGAACTGGTCCGCCGCGCGGGCGACCAATCGATCCTTGCGTACCTGGTGAAGCCGATCAAGCAGGCGGATCTGGAGCCGGCGATTGCGATTGCCATGCGCCGCTTCGGCGAATTCCAGGACCTGCGGCGCGAAGCGACCGATCTTCGGCAGGCGTTGGAGGACCGCAAGGTGATCGAACGCGCCAAGGGGCTGGTGATGCGCAGCGCCGGCCTCGACGAGCCGGCGGCCTTCCGCCGGCTCCAGAAGCTGGCCGCGAGTCAGAACCTCAAGCTGGCCGACGTTGCGCGGCAGGTTCTTGCGGGCGAAGCGGCTCTGCGGCCTTCCGAAGAGGACTGAACGGCCGCGGCCCCAGTGCGGATTCTATGCCGCTGGCGTGGGGCGAAGAACCGAGCTTTTCTCGACGTCTCGATTGTGAAGGATCCGCACGGAGTGGTCCGAATGCCTTGCTTGGCGGCCTTTTGAGGGTCGGCCCGGGGAATCGGCCGTGCCGGGCTCGATCAGAAATCGAGTTCCATCAAGTCTTTGCCCAGGAGCGTGTGGGGAAAGATTGCGCGGGCGACGTCCAGGCCAATGGGGTCGGGCTCTTCGGCCAGGGGGTCGACGTGTACGAGCACGAGCCGACCCACGCCGGCCCGCCGCGCTACTTCCGCGACCGGAGTGGTATGGCTGTGTCCGGTCTGTCGTGCCCACTCGGCACGATGGTCGGGGAAGTAGCATTCGTGCACGAGGAGATCGACGCCGCGGATTGCGTCGACGTAATCGGCGTCGGTGCTGGCGGTGGTGTCGGTCACGTAGGCCATGCTGTGGCCGGGCCACTGGAGGCGGAAGGCCACGGATCCGCCGGGATGGGCGAGGGCGATGGGCCGCAGCAGCCCCGAGTCGGAAAGCGCGACCTCTTTCTGAAGGGGGACGAACTGGCAGGGGGGCTGTGCGGGGAAGATCGCTTCGGCGAGAAGATGCTGCGCGGATGGCGGCGATCTTCTCCTTTCCGGCGTGTACGCGGACGCGGTCCAGCGCGTGGGTGCGGACGACGTTGAAGAGGTAGGTCAGTCCCACGACGTGGTCGAGGTGGGCGTGGGTGAGGAAGATGTCGAGTTGCGGCGTGCAGAGGTATCGGCCGGCGCGGTACATTGCCGTTCCGGCGTCGAGCATCACCCCCGCCTCGGGGATCAAGAGGCAAGCGGTTTCCCGTTGGTCGTTGGGGTGGTAACCGGACGTACCGAGTAAGATCAGCTTCATCGGCCGCTCGTTCCCTGTTCAGCCCCCTGGTGTATCATCGCTTGGGCTGCGGAGGATTCAAGAGCTGCTGGAACTGTCGTTGGAGCTGGTCTTCGAGCACGTTTCGCGTGGCGTTCTGGAGGAACTGCCGGCCATACTGCGCCAGGGCGTTGCGGTCAATCCGCGGCTGGCGGAGGGTGCCCGCCACGGGCACTTGGATCGTCTGTCCGCGGAGGGCGGGACTGGCGGCGCCGCTGCCGGCCCAGTTGGACGGGATGGGCACCTCCAGCACCAGCGAGAGGGACTGGTCGAGGCCCACCGAGCCGCGCGTGCGGACGGCCAGATCGGCGAAGACGAGTTCCATCTTCTCATGCCAGACGCGTCCCTGGGTCATGCGGAAGGGGATTACCGACTCGCGCGAGAGCCGTGCGGTCAGATCGCGTCCGATCAAGCCGAGCACCTGGGAAAGCTCGTGCAGGAGCAGCCCCGGGGAGATTTGGATCGAGTGGATCACGAGGCGGCCGGCGATTTCGCTGTAGGCGGGATTGGCGAGGGGAATGTTGGCGCCGTCGATTTCGATGGAGAAGCGTCCCTCGGCTTGCGCCACGCCCGCCACCAGCGGCGCGATGTATTGCAGGAGCGAGGAGCACATGGCGGGGGTGATTCGCACCTGTTCTACGGCGCGGCCGGCATCGAAGGTGAGGAGCATCGGCTCGGGCGCGATTCGCAGTTGCGGCCTGAGTCTCAGGCGGCCTTCGTTGACTTCGAGGTCCAACGGTTGCACGTCGACGACGCCTTGCGAGAAGGCGGCGCGGACTTCGCCCGGCCCGATCTGGAATCCGTAGAGGTTGGCCTGTTCCCAGTTGAGGCTTCCCGTGGCCACGGCCTTGCCGGAGCCCAAGGGACCGCGGAAGGAGACGGGGGCGGAGCCGTTGCCGCGGATCCAGATTCCTTGGCCGAAGCGGGCGGCCAACAGCCGGGAGACTTCCTCGAGGTTGTAGTCTACGCGGCCATTGACCTGCACGTCGGTCTGGCCGGCGTTGCGGGCAATCCTGCCGCTGGCCGTGGACTTGATGGGTCCGGAGGTGAGGGTGGCGCGCTCGATTTGCAGCCAGCGGTTGAGATCGTTGTAGCTGGCGCGGCCGCTGAAGCGGATCTCGGGGTCCTGGAATCGTTGGCCGGAAGGATGCGTGGCCACGAGGTTGGAGATCACGCTGTCGAACTGTCCGGCGATCACCCCGCCCGACTGCTGGAAGTCGGTCTTGCAGGAGAGCCGTCCCTGAAGCCGCCAGGCGTTGGGGTCGGCCGGGCCGGGCGTGGTCCATTCCTGGATCCGCTCCAGACCGATCTCTCCCTGCGCCGAGCCGGTCAGTTCGACCGGACCCTGCGTGGGCAGAGCGAGGACGAAGCGGTCGGCGCGGGCCGAGACGGTGGTTCCCACGAGTTCCGCGACGGCGAGGTCCAGTCGCCGCGCCGCGGTATCCCAGCGGCCGGAGAGTGCCAGGCGCGCTTGCGGCTCGCGGAGCTTCAACCCCGGTCCCGAGAGGCCGAGGTCGGTGACCGTCAGCTCGGTATCGCGAAGCTCGGTGGAGGCGCCGCTCAGGCTGACCACGGAAAGCAGCTTGTAGGATCCGCCCACGCGCCACTGGCTGAGGTCGAACCAAGGGCTGAGCCGCGACTGCCAGCGGCTGAACTGTCCGCCGGAATAGACTTCAAACATCCAGGGCGCTGCTGCGCCGAGGGCTACCGGCTCCAGAGGCGACACCTCGAGATCGTCGACCTGGGTGGTGCCGCCTTCGAGCTTCAATTGGGCGGTTTCCAGGACGAGCGCGGTGGCGAAATCGGTTTGGCCCGTGGCCGAAGCGTTGGCGGTCATCAGGTCTTCGGACCAGGCGAGCCGGCCGGGGATTCCGAGGCGGAATTTCTCGGCCTCGAACATGCCGTTGGCCTCGAAGGTTTGCCGGCCGGTGCGGCGCCAGTAGAGCCGCGCCGAACCGTCGCCGGCCAACTGGAGCTTGCCCAAGTCGAGGAATCCGCCGGATTGCTCGGCGAGCCGATTGAGATTGAAGTTGACCGAAGCGTTGAATTCCTCCGGCGTGCCCGAGGCGTGGGCGGAGAGGAAATCGGACTTGCACAGAAGCTTTTCCACGACGGGCCCCTGGGCGGTTTCCTTGGCATCAGGGTGACCTGGATCGGCTGTTGCCAGGTGAGAGTGTCGCCCGTCGCGTTGGGCGGTCAGATTGGAGGTCGTGAGGTTGCCTTGCCAGGCGACGCCCTCGGCGTTGCGCCGCGCGGCCAGGGCGAGGTCCACTTTTCCCGAGGTGATCTGGGTCTGCGCGCGCACGTGGAGCGTGGCGGGCAACGCCGCGGCCAGTTTGGCGAGATCCATCTGCGCGGTCAGGTCGCAGTCCTGCTGGACGAGGGTGCCCCAGCGGCCGGCCCACGAGGGTTGGCTGAGATCGACGAGACCCGAGAGCGTGAACTGGCCGAGATCGGACTCGGCTTTGACGCGGTCGACGCGGAGCCGGCCGGACTGCCAGACGGCCTGGCCGCTGGCGCGGAGCTGCGCCACGCTCGGCCGGTCGGTGCCCAGGGCGGCACAACTCCAAGCGAGCGATTCGCCCTGCAAGGCGCCGACAATCGTCACGGCGCCGGAGGGCTGCTGATGATTCCAACGGCTTTCGGCCTTGGCGGAAACCCAACCCGAGAGCTTTGCCCCGGCCACGTAGCGGCGCAGGAGAAGCTCGAGCGGTTCCAACGGAATGCTTGCCGCGGTGAGCTTGAGTTCGTCCTGGGTTGCCGCCTCGGCGTTGGGCGGCTCGGCGATCTTCACGGCGACGTGGAATTGTCCCTTGCGCTGGGGGTCGGAGATCTCACCCGAGGTCTCGACTTCCAGCGGTTGGGCGGGGTCCAGGGGCCGTGCTGCGGAGAGCTTGAAGGAGTTGATTTGCCACGTGCGGCGGCTTGCCGCGTCGGCCAGGGTGACGGTGGCGTCGGCGATTTCCACCGACCATTCGACGCGGGCGCGGGGCGGGGCTTTGAGGAGGTTTTCAATCACGTCTTCGAGATTGCTGCCGTCGTTGCGGACGACGACGGCGAGCTTGCCGCCTTCGAGGCGGAAGTGGCCGGCGCGCGTGCCGTCGAGCAACAGTCCCAGCAGGCTCCGCTGGCCTGCGCACCGCGGAGAATTCGGCCACCGGCCGATCCTGGGCGTCGCGCACCGAGACGTCGGCCAGCACGATGGGCGAGAACCAACCCAGCGACGCGGAACCGACGCGCACCGAACCCTTGAGTTCGCCGGTCGCACTCTGGACCATCCGGTCGACCAGGGAGGTATGGGCGAGGACCATGGGCAGCATCCACAGGCCCACAAGAAGCACGCCGGCAACGGCGGCGATCCAGCGCCAGTCGAGGCGGAGAGTGATGGGCCGCACCTTGCTTCCCCGCCGCGCGCGGCGCCGCGAAGGTGGGGCGCCGGCTTCGTCTTCGGTGGAGCTGGAAGGCGGTGAATCGACGTCGGGCTGCCGCTTGCGGCCCTTGAGCTGGAAGCCGCGGAATCGCCGCCGCGAGGAAACCTTACTCTCCTGGTCCGGCTCGACGGCCAGGTCGCGCCGGCTCTTCCAGCGAATCACTTTCCGACAGCTCGTCGCGGTCCGTGGGAAGTCGGTGCGGGCCTGGGACTCCATCCTTCGCACGCGGTTTCTGGGGCGGCGAAGTGGGCGGCAGCGCACCGGACCGCGACGGAGAAGAGGGAATGCGGGGATCGGGACGATCGGGCAGAGCGGCCATCGAGCACCTCCATGCGGTTCGATTGAGTCCCGCCAGGGACACGCAACGAGGGGGATGAAAGCATGGGCCCGAACAGAGCGGCCTCGTGTGCGGCGGAACCGGCGCGGGAATCAATAAGGGTCGCGCATTCTAGCTCGAATGGCGAAACTGCACTAGATCGACTCTCGCCCTGCCTGCCACCCGAAGGTAAGATGAGACGGCGCCGAAGGTCCTTGGTTTCCGGGGCGCGAGG
Organism: Pirellulales bacterium; assembly: GCA_963736495.1. Classification (GTDB taxonomy): domain Bacteria; phylum Planctomycetota; class Planctomycetia; order Pirellulales; family Thermoguttaceae; genus CAVTPL01. The sequence continues at coordinate 149,913 of CAVTPL010000009.1, forward strand.
CTGCTGTGCGGAAGGGAAGCGGCAGTTTGCTGCCGTTGTAGTCGAGAGAGACAGAGATATTTCGCATGAACTCCTATCCGGCGGTGTTTCGTATTCGGCAGCGGTTTGAGTCCCCCCAAGTGGACGACATTCCGGCTGAGGTCGGGCGGCAGCTCGGGTCGTTGGAGTTGAGGCGCTTGGTGCGGCCGGGCGAGAGCGTGGCGATTGCCGCGGGGAGCCGGGGGATCGCCAATCTGGCCCTGATTCTCCGCAGCGTGGTGGCGCACTTTCGCGGCCTGGGGGCCCGACCGTTCATCGTTCCGGCGATGGGAAGCCACGGCGGCGGCACGGCCGAGGGGCAGCAGGAGGTGCTGGCGTCGTACGGCGTGACCGAGGAGGGGGTTGGCTGCCCGATCCTTTCTTCGATGGAGACCGTGGTGGTCGTGCCAGACGCGCGAGGGGTTTCCCGTGCACTTCGACCGCCATGCGTGCGAAGGCGGACCACGTGGTCGTCTGCAACCGCATCAAGCCGCACACGCGTTTTGTGGGCGAGATCGAGAGCGGGTTGTTGAAGATGCTCTTGATCGGATTGGGCAAGCATCAGGGGGCGTCAGTCTACCATCGCGCGATCCAGGATTACTCCTTCGGCGAGATCATCCGCAGCGTGGCGCGGCGAGGTGCTCGCGCAGGTGCCGCATTCTCGCCGGAGTGGCGATCGTGGAGAACGCCTTCGATCAGACGGGGCGGATCGAGGCCGTGCGTCCGACGGAGTTCGAAGTGCGCGAGGCGGAACTGCTGCGGTTGGCGCGCAATGGATGCCCCGCTCCCCTTCGACAAGGTGGACGTGTTGCTGATCGACGAGATCGGCAAGAACATCAGCGGGACGGGCTTGGACACCAACGTCGTGGGGCGCAAGTTCGACGATCACAAAGCGGCTCCCGGCGAGCTGCCGCGCGTGAAGAACGATCGTGGTCCGCGGTTTGACCGCCGAGACCCACGGCAACGCGGTGGGACTGGGGATCGCCGAGTTCTGCCGAAGTCGCGGTGCTGCGATCTACCGACCTTGCCGCGACGCGCATCAACGCCATCACGGCCAACCACATTACCGCGGCCATGCTTCCCTTGGACTACGAGACTGACCGGGAGATTCTCGACGTGGCTCTGAGCACGATCGGCCTGGCGGAGCCTTGCGACGCGAAGCTGGTGTGGATTGCCAACACGCTGGATCTGCACGAGATGGAGTGCTCGGCGGCCTATCTCGACGAGGCGCGGCGCGCGAAGACCTCGAGTTGCTGACCGAGCCCCGCGCTGCCACTGGACGCCGAGGGAAACTTGCCCGACGTGCACGGTTTCTTCGGCCGCTCTGCGGCGCGCTCGACGGCGGGGTCGTGAGCCGCGGCCGGCGCGGCGGGTCTGCGGTATTTCGAGCTTATCCGAAACCCCCTCACCCCCGGCCCCTCTCCCCGCAAGCGGGGTGAGGGGAGAAGGTTTTCGGATAGGCTCTAATAGGAAGGGGAAGGGAGGATGATTGGCCGCGTGAGACCGGCGTGAACGCCGGCCCGAAGAGCCGCTCTCGCGGCGGAAGGCCCGCAAGCGGGCCTCAGACGGCGGGGGCGACGGCGTAAGGGAACCGCGAAGGTGGAAGTGAAACCACAAAGGCACAAAGGCACAAAGGCACGAAGAAGGAGAGGGAAGGAGAGGGAAGAAGAGGGAAGAAGAGGGAAGAAGAGGGAAGAAGGAATTGCTACGGAGCAGTGGCGGTGGTTTGTGCGTGCGGCACGCCGCGGGATGGTCGTGTGGAGCAGTGGCGGCTACCAAGCTGGCACGCTCGCGGGAGTGGTAGGGGATAGACACTAGGATGCACTGCTTGTCCGCCGACGGCGAAGCGCCGTGGCTGCCAAGCAGTGGCACACGCGCGACGGTTACCACGCAGTGGCACACGCGCGGAGGCACACGCGCTACCGAGGCCTCTTGTGCCTGCGGCACGTGCGATAGGCGAGCTATCGGGGCCACCCGCGGGAGCGGCCGGCGGAAGGACGCCGCGCCGAGCAGGGCGCGGGTCAGTGGCCGATGTATTTGGCGTAGAGGGTGCGCGCCGCGGCCGCGTCGCTGGTGCCTGCGACGATCGCGCGACCGTCGGGGAAAACCGTGATCTCGTGCCCTTCGGCGCGAAATCGAAGGAGGAAGGCGTTGCGGCGGACTTCGCCGACGCCTTCGAGTTGCCGCGCGAGATCGTCGAGCGAAAGGCTGCACGCCGGTGTGGCTCAACTGGACGGCGTTGCGTCCGCAGAGCACGGCGGTATGGCTCCGGTGTGCCGGCCCGAGAGCCAGGAGAATTCGTGGTGCTTGCAGGCGGGGCAATCGACCTGGTCGCGCAGGTTGGCCACGTTGACTTGGCGCAGGCAGCTAGTCCCACAATTCGACGACGGTCAACTGCCGGGAGATCGCGGTGCGTCGGCCGCTCAAGATCTTGATCGCCTCGATGGCTTGCAGCGACGCGATGACGCCGACGATGGGTCCGAGGATTCCGGCCGAGTCGCAGGTGGGCATGGACCCCGGCGGAGGGCACTCGGGCAGGAGGCAGCGGAGGCAGGCGGTCTCGCCGGGGAGGATGGTCATCGTCTGGCCTTCGGCCCCGAGGCAGCCGCCGTAGACCCAGGGAATTCCCAACTTCACGCTGGTGTCGTTGAGGAGGAATCGCGTTTCAAAGTTGTCGGTGCCATCGACGATGGCGTCGACGCCCTCGCAGAGGCTCTCGACGTTGGTGGCGTCGACGTCGGCGACGACCGGCTCGATCTCGACCTGTGAATTGGTCTTGGCGCAGCTTCTGGGCGGCGGCCACGGACTTGGGCAGCGCCTCGGCTCACGTCGCTCTCGTCGAAAAGGAACTGCCGCTGGAGGTTAGTGGTCTCGACGAAATCGCGGTCGACGATTCGCACGCGGCCCACGCCGGCGCGGGCGAGGATGTTGGCGAGCATGCTCCCCAGCGCCCCGCAACCGCATACGAGCACGCGGGACTTGCCCAGCCGCTCTTGGCCTTCCCGGCCCAAGGGTGCGTAGCGCACCTGACGCACGTAGCGCGCCAGCGTGAGGGGCAATTCGGCTTCTGGTTCATTCATTCCCGCGCTCCACCTTTGCTCTGCCGGCCGAGAAAGCGATCGCTGCGACCGCTGCTTGGACGGCTGTTTGCGCCCCGGTCTACCAGGCTCTCGTTTGGTACTGCCACAGGCCAAACGCCGCCACCACCAGCGCGTGGCGCAACTCGCCGCTGCGGATCATTTCGGGCACGTCCGCCAAGGGGCGCAGACCGACGTCGATCCGTTCCATCGAATCGGGTTGCGGCGGGCCGGCGCTATGGCAACCTTCGGCCAGCACGACGTGGAACCGCGCGCTGTACTGGGCGGGATTGGGCTGCAACGTGCCCACCAGCTCGACGCGCTGGGGCACGTAGCCCGTCTCCTCGGCGAGCTCGCGCGTAGCCGCTGCCTCCGCCGATTCGCCCGGCTCGAGCAGTCCGCCCGGCACTTCCAGCACGACCTCCCGTACTCCATGGCGGTATTGGCGGACGAAGACCACTTCTTTCTCGGGCGTCACGGGGATCACCAGGACCCAATCGCCGGTTTCGCAGACGACGAACTCCGCCTCGTCCTGGGTGGGCTCGAAGCGATACCGGTCGGCGCGGAGCCGGAAGGCGCGATAGGCGGCGATCTGGCGGCTTTGCAGCAGTTTCCAGGCGCGGTCGGGCATGGCAATGGTACGTGGTCTGAGAACGCGTCTCGAAGAACCGGTCGGCGCCGCGGCGCGCTTCTTAGAGCCGATCCCCGATCCGTAGGCAGCTCCCATATTCTCTGGCCGCACAGGGCCGCTGCGGCAGTTTTCGGATAGGCTCTTGATTCCGAGGCAGTCCACGATCCCGATTCCACCGCAAACACGGCTTTTCCGCCGGGTTTGCCGATCCGCGAACCGTCGAGTGGTTCATGGGCTCCCCAGGACTCAATCCCCGGGCTGGGGTCCCGGTTCGGCGAGGAGGTCGCGCACGGCGCGGTCGATCTCGTCGGGGTTGAGTTGCCGCGTGCCCGCCGAGAACGTGCGCCGCAACTTCCCGCCGCGGTCGTATAGCTTAAAGTGGGGCAGGCCGCTGGGGATGTCAAGGGCCTGGGTAGTCGCCGCCGAGCCCGCCTCCTCGGCGAGGTAGTGCTCGAACGGGGCTTTCTGCTCGCCGAGGACCTCCCGGACCTGGGCCTCGCTCTGGGCTTCATCCATGCTCACGCCGATCACGGCCAGTCCCTGGCCGGCGAGCTGTTCGTGAAGTTCGACGGTATGCGGGAGCAGGGCCAGGCACGGTTGGCACCAGGTAGCCCAAAAGTCGACCAGCACCACGCTTCCTCGATGTTGTGCGACGATCTGCGGGAAGCGGGCCGGGTCGAGCCGTTGGAGCACTGCCGGCCGGGCCGGCGACGGGTCGGGTTCCGGCGGGTCGATCGACTCGCCGGTACACCCGATGAGCGCCAGCATAAGGCTCGCTGCCGCCTCCATTGCCACGACGCGCAGCCACGCGGCCCCTGCGGGGCACGGGGGGCTGCGGAAGCGAATCAAGCGGCGCGCAAGTTTCCGCATGCGGAATTCCCCGCCCAGGGGTCAGTCGTACTTGATCGTGCAGCCGCGGGCCTTGATGAGCTTTTCGTTGAACGCGGGGACGTCTTGGCCCGCGAGTACCGCGTCGAGGGCTTGGCGCGCGAACTTCTTCTGGACACTGCCCATGTTGTTGTTGTCGTCGACGGCCCCGATGTAGACGACCTTCCGCGCCTTGTCGAGCACGAAGACGTGGGGCGTGACTTCCGCGCCGTAATCGTGGCCGATTTTCTGCGAGGCATCATAGAGATAGGGGAAGTTGAACCCTTTCTCCTCCGCCCGGACTTTCATCTTGTCCATCCGGTCGGCGGGCAGATTGTTGACGTTGACGGCGATCACCTGGACGCCCTTTTCCTTGTAGTCCTTTTGCAGCGCGACGAGGCGGTCTTCGTACATCACGGCGATCGGGCAGTGATTGCAGGTAAACACCAACGCGATCACTTGGGCATCGCCGTAGTCGGCGAGGCTATGCTTCTTGCCGTCGATGCCGGGAATCCCCGACCAGGTAGGGGCGGGGTCGCCAAGTTTCACGCCTTCGGCAAGCCCTCGGCTGGCCGATGCCGCCACGAACGTCGCGGCCAAAGTCCACACGGCAAATCGTTGCCACGCCATGCTTGCACCTCCGGAGGTTGAGAGAAGTGGGGTTTTTTGCGAACAGGATGCCGGATGGTCAGGTTGACAATCTTTCGGGCCGAGGGGGCGGCGGGCAAGATACCTCGACCAGGGAGTTGGTGGGTGGCCATTTGCCATTTTCCCGAGCGGGGTGGCGAATGCCCGTTTTTCCGCTTTCTTTTCCCTGCGCTCGGCTGGGGCGGCGCGGGGGTGGACGGCGTGGACAGGGCCCGCGAAAACCGTCGTTGGCCCCGGTGTCTGTGGCAATTTGGCCCGGATTGTGGCATACTAAGCGGTTGGTGGAAGAGGCCCCTACTTGTCGGTTCCTTCCGGGAGGCACTCCGGTGAACGGAACGCTCAAAAAATTGCTTGGTCTTGCGCTTATCTTGCCCGCCCCGTTGGTTTGGGCCCAGGACCAGGGGTACGAGCCGCCGGCTACGGACTACTCTGGGGAGACCGCACGGGAAGAGGGCTCCGACTCAGATTCCAATCGCCCGCAGCGGCCGGTCGCGGACGTGAAGCTGCCGGATGATGTAAGTTTTTGCGCACGAGACGATTACTATACGGCACGGAATGTTGCCAGCCCTCGGCTTGCCGAAGCAGTCACGTACCTGGGCGGTGCTTTCGCCAATGTCACGCGCGAGAAGAAGAACGAGAAGGCCGCCACGCTTTTGACGCGGCTGCTCAACGCGGCCCCGGCCCAGTCGAGTGGATCCGGGGGGCCGTACGGCTCGATGTCGTCGAGGGGTTCGATGCCGATGGGGCCAAGGGGCTCGGCGCCGATGGGCTCGATGCCAGGGTCTGGGGGGGAGGCTCCCAAGGCGCCGGACAAGCCGCTCGACGCGGTCTCGGTGGCGGCGATCGTGGACGCTCTGTCGGTCAATGGAAGTCGCCCGGCGCGCCAGACGATCTTCAAAGTCCTCGCCGGGACGCAAACGACCGACAACGAGGCTGCTGCGGTGGATGCGGCATTGGCCAGTCTGTTGACGCATGCCACGCCGGAGTCCGAGGAATTGCTGATGACGATCCTTGTCACACCGGAGAAAGTCCGGCCTCGCGCTCCGGGCGAGTCGGCCCAGGCGAGTGGTTCGCAGAGCGGATCGTACTCCAGGGGTTCCATGGGGAGCATGTCGCAGCCCTATGGACCGGGCAGCAGTTCGCCGCGCAAGATGACCACTTCGGAATTGCAGAATAAGGCGATGGCCGCGGTGGGACAGCACGGGTCCGATGAATTCCGTCTGAAGATCGCCAAGCAGTTCACCGACGCCAAGACGACGGCGGAGCTTCGCACCGCGCTGGGCGGAGTGCTATTGGTTTCCCACCCTCGCAACGTCGCCGCTCAGGCCGTACTTCATGCGAGCGCGAACGTCGACAAGGAGTTCAAGGCGCAGATCGAGCGGCAGTTTGTCCAGTACAGTTCCGGCGCGCTGGCCACGTTGTTGAATGTTCCCTTCGAGCCCACCGCCGCTCCCGCCCCCAAGCGCGGGTCGCCGGGTTCGGGTGCTTCGGGCAGCTATTCAGGTTCGATGCCGCCGGGCAGGTCGGGCTCGATGCCGCCTAGCAGGTCAGGCTCCGGCGACAGCAGGTCGGGATCGATGCCTCCGACGATGTCGGGCTCCGGCGACAGCATGTCGGGCTACACGCCGCCTGAAACCAGCGAAGAGTCGACGAGGAACGAAGAGGAGGAAGGCTCGCGCCGCTCGGGTTCGTATTCGGGGAGCCGGCCGCCTTCGATGTCCGGTTCCTATCCGGGTTCGATGCCTCCGGGCTCGATGCCGCCCGGGGCGAACGGGGCGGGAACGGCTGGGGGTGGGATGTTTGGGGCGGCGTTGGCCGCGGATCCCGAAACACCCTACCGGCTGGCGCGGCACCTTTGGAGCGAGAGTTTCGCGACCGGCATGGTGGCAGGGCTCGATACGGTGGATTCGCTTCAGCGCAACGCGCAGCGCGTGCTCCTGGCGAGCACCATTCCCAGCGACGTGGTGCGTGCCAAGCTCTATCAGACGCTGCGCAAGCATTGGGACGACGGCCCGCAGGGGCTGGAAGAGGCGGGGATGGGCTATGGCGTGTTCAGCGATCCGGGGTTCCTTGTGGTTCTCAAGGCGTTGCCTCGCAAGGATGCGCCGGCCCAGGAGATAACGGCGAAGGCCGCGCGGGCGCGGCGGCGCGGACGCAGCGGTTCCTCAAGGTCGAGCGGATCGGGTTTCGGGTCGTCGGGCAGCAATCCGAACTACGAGAGTGAAAGCGGGTCGGCTCCCGGCTCTTCCGCGGCGGCCAAAGAACCCGAGAAGCCGGAATACGCTTGGATGGGAGCGACTGAGGACTACGTTCGCGCGCTGTGCGAGCAATTGGAGCGCGCCGGCAAGTCGGGGCGCGGCAAGATCGCCGCGGAAAGCCGGCCCGTCGAGATTCCCGTGCCCGAGGAGAGCATCCAGGCCGAGTACCAGTTCCAGTGGCCGAACGACCTGGCCTCGGGGCGGAACCGGCTCCGCGGAGTCTCGCTCGATCCGATGCGCGTGTACTACATTCGCATCCGTACCAAGAGTGCGCCGCTGAAGATTCTCGGCTACTACAAGCGGAAACTTGCCCGGCCCGTGGAGCATTCGTCGGGCGGCAATTATTGGTTGGAGAGCACGCGGCCTGTGGAGGACTCCGATCGCCGGCTGTCGGTGGACATGCTGGTGACGAAGGAGGATCGCGACGGGTCGGGTAATGCCCGACCCTCGGGCGGGTCTGGGAGCTCCGGGGCGCCGTCCTCGGGCGGGCGTTCCTCGCCGGCGCGCGCTGCGGCGATCAAAGCCGCCGCCGAGAAGGCCGAGAAGGAGGCGGTGAGCGAGCTGATGGTCGAGATCGTCGCCGTGGAGATCAAGAGTCCCGTGTCCGCCGAGGAGGAATCCAAGGCTCCGAAGAAGGATGCCTGGTCCTCGGGCGTCGAGTGATCCCCTGCGGGTGATAGGAACGCGGTACCGCGGCGGCTCCCAAGCCGTGGCGCGCCCGTTCCAAGCCGAGTTGCTAGGAGCGGTTGCGCTTGGGGGGCGACTGCTCGTCTTCCATGCTGTCGATGTATTGCCGCAGCCGCTCTAGTTCGTCGGTCAGATGGCGGACCTTGAGCAGGTTGTCGACGCGCTTGAGCAGCTCCAGCTTGTTGACGGGCTTGGAGATGAAATCGTCGCAGCCGGCATTGACCGCGCACTCGACGTCGCCCGGCTCGTTCAGCGCGGTGACCATGAGGATCATGATGTCGCGCGTCTGCGGGGCTCGCTTGAGGAGTTCGCAGACCTCAAACCCGCTCAGCTTGGGCATCATGATGTCCAGGAGGATCAGGTCGGGCTGGAACTCGGCGACGCGCTGGAGGGTGTCGCGGCCGTCGACTGCCGTGGCCATCTCGCAATCGATCTCGGCGAGGTAGGCCTCGAGGAGTTCCACGTTGGTGGGATTGTCGTCGGCGATCAGGATCCGGCTCTTCACAGGGAGACATGCCTCGGGGCACCGCGCATTGGTAACCGACCGCAGCAGGCGATTATACGGCGCGCTTGCCGAACAGGGAACAGGCAAACGGGGGCGACCCGCGGCGCGCGACTTCAGGGGTTTTCGCCTTGGGCGATCTCGACCGAGAGTTCGCCGGCGTTGTCGGCCAATTCGCCCGCCGAATCGTTGATGCGAAAGTAGAGCGTGCCGCCGTGCTTGGGGACGAGCGTCGTCGCCAGTCCCACCGTGGTCGGGGCGATCAGGGCGCTGGGCGCACCGGGGATGGGTCGGTCGGGGCGAACCGCGGCCAACAGGACCCCGACGGGCTGGCCCCGGTAGTAGCGGATCGACACGCCGTTGGGCTCGCACCACCAGGTGCGCGGCTGATCGGACACCTGGTAGCGTCCGGCCGCACGCAGGGCATAGGAGCGAGCGGCGTCGAGGTGGATTCCGCTGTTTTGCCAGCCGCGATCAGCGGCCACGCGGACGCGCCCGGCTCGGAGCCCAGCGCTCGGCCGGCGGTGAAGTCGATGGCCGTGCGCGAAAGGTCGTAGCCGTATTCCAGGTCGGCGACGAATACCTGCCACTCCTCGGCGAGTTGCTCCCCGTCGTCGCGGAACAGCTCGGCGAAGCGCGCGTTGAAGTTTGCCCGCTGCGACAAGTGGACCAGCGAGCGAAACCGCTCCCGGTAGCGCGCGTGGCCGTCGAGAAAGGCCGCGGCGGCCCAGCACCAGCCGTAAGGTCCGACCTCGAGGTGGGCGCACGGGCCATACTGCATCACGCCTTGGAGGGTCTTTGCGCGGTGCGCGGCGAAATCGTCGCGCACGATCTTGATCCGGCCCCACATCGGAACATCCTCGCGCCGCGCGGGGAAGTAGTCGAGCGAAAGCCGGCCGTTCTGCCAGCGGTGCGTTCCCAGCAGTTCCGCCACTCCCTCCAAGTACCAGGGTGGTCCGTGTCCGCCCAAGAGCGTCGACATGAAGCTGTGTGTGCCCTCGTGCAAGAGCAGATGCGCCGCGGTAGTAGTCGCTTGCCTGGTCGTACACCCAGAGTTCGCGGTCCACGGAGTAGCCGTGGGCGAACTGCGGCAGGTCGGGCGGCAGCAGGCCGGTCTCGAGGAATCGCGCTTTCTCTTGGATCACGCACGCGCGCACCTGCCACCGCGCGTGGCGCGCGGGATCGAGCCCGAAGTAGGCGCACCATTGGGGAAACGCCTGGTCGAACATCTCGGGCAGGCAGTCGACCTCGGGCCGGGGCGCGAGATCGGTGAACACGGTGACGTGCTTTCCGGCAAGCTTGCGGATTCCGACCCGCGCCGCGGCCTGCTCGTCGACCGGTCGCAGCAAAGGCGCGGCGGCGGTCGCCTCATGGGCTCCCGCGGCGAGGACCGTCAGCCAGGCCAGTCCCACGGCCAGTGCCCCGGCGTGGTCTGAGGGGTGCGATCGATGCCCCGGCGTCCGACGGTCTCGCGTCACTCGGTGCTCCCGGTTGCCTGTTGAGTGAATCGGTAGGCGGAACAGTGAATCGGTAGGCGGAACAAGGATGAACCCTGGGGGGCCGATGCTTCCGGCGAGAATCGCGGGGATCGTTTGCCGTGCATGGCGTCTGTCGACGGCCCCTCCCATTGCATCCCCCGGAGGGACCTCCTACCCTATTGTACACCAGACTGAATCGAGGGGGGGATGCCGATTCTGCCCAAGGAGTCGCTGCGCGTGAGGATTGCCGTGCGAGTTTGCACCAGCGCCGGCCGACTGGCCATCGCGGCGGCCGTGCTCGCGGCGGGCGGCTGCTTACGCGCCGGTGGTCCCACGGTCACGGTATACTCGGCCCTCGATTCGGAGTTTGCCGAGCCGATTCTCCGGCAGTTCACGGCGGAGAGCGGGATCGAGGTCCGGCTGAAGACCGACGTGGAGTCGACGAAGACGGTCGGGCTGGCCGAGGCGATCCGCGCGGAGGCCGAGGGACCGCGATGCGACGTATTCTGGAACAACGAAATCCTGCACACGCTGCGTCTGGAGCGCGAGGGTCTGTTGGCGCCCTATGACTCGCCCGCGGCCGCGCCGGCGAGTGCGCGCACCGCCGCACGCGTGGCACCGCTTCGCCGCGCGAGCCCGGGTCCTCCTGGTGAATACCGCCCTGGTGCCGCCGGCCGATCGGCCGCGTTCGATCCTGGACCTGGCCGATCCCAAGTGGCGGGGCCGGGCGGGGATCGCCAAGCCGCTTTTTGGCACTACGGCGACGCATGCGGCCTGCCTCTACGTGGCCTGGGGGGAGCTGCGCGCCATGCAGTTCTTCTGCGATCTGAAGGCCAACGACGTCCAGATTCTCTCCGGCAACAAGCGCGTGGCCGAGGCGGTCGGGGGCGGACAACTGGCCTTCGGCCTGACCGACACCGACGACGCCGTGGCCGAGATCGACAAGGCCATGCCGGTCGTTATCGTCTATCCGGATCAGGGCGAGGGAGCGCTGGGCACGCTTGTGATTCCCAACACGATTTGCATTTTGAAGCGATCTCCCCATCCCGACGCGGCGCGACGACTCGTCGATTATCTTCTGTCCGAAGCGGTCGAGTCGAAGCTTGCCGCGGGGGCGAGCGCGCAGATTCCGCTTCGCGAGGGCCTGCCGCCGTGCGCGCGGCTGGGGCTTCCGCCGTCGCTGCGGGTGATGGAGGCCGATTTCGACGCCGCCGCGGCGCAATGGGAGGCGGCCAGCGCACGGCTGCGCGACGAGTTCTGCGGTGCGCCGATCAGCGCGGCCGCCCACGATATTTCGACCGTTGAGAGAACCAATCCCCAGTCCCCGAGGAGGACGATGATGAACCGTTTGCTCGTGATTGTTTGGGCCGCGCTTGTTTGGGCCGTTGCCGGGGGCATGGCGACGGCCGCCGAGCCGCGCGGCGATGCGGCCAAGGTCCGCGCCCTGTTTGCCAATCCTCCGCGCGAGTATGCCTCGGCGCCCTTGTGGGTATGGAACGATCAATTGACCGAGGAGCAGGTACGGGGCACGCTCCGCGACCTGGCGGCGCAGAAAGTGAAGCAGGCCTTCGTGCATCCCCGGCCGGGGCTGATGACGCCCTACTTGAGCGACGAGTGGTTTCGCCTTTGGAAGGCGGCTCTCGACGAAGCCGAGAAGCTCGACATGAACCTCTGGATCTACGATGAGAATTCATATCCTTCGGGTTTTGCCGGCGGTTGGGTCCCGGAATTGATGCCCGAGTCGCGCGGTCGCGGCCTGGTGGTTGCCGAGGAGAAGGCTCCCCGCGCGGCGGGCGACGTCGTGCTGGCCGCTTACCGCGTCGAGGGGGAGAAGATCGAGCACGTGGCGAAGGCGGGGTCGGCGGGCGCGCCGGGACATCGTGGTCGCCAGCGTGCGCCGCGCCGGCAATTCGCCGTGGCACGGTAATCGCTGCTACGTCGATCTGCTCTATCCCGGCGTAACCCAGAAGTTTCTGGAAGTCACACTGGAGCCTTACAAGAAGCAGCTCGGCAAGGAGCTGGGCAAGCGAGTGCCGGGTTCGTTTACGGACGAGCCGCAGATCAACCCGGCCGGCGGCGGCACGCTCCCCTGGACCGACGACCTGCCCGCCGTTTTCCAGAAGCGTTGGGGATATGACCTGCTGGATCATCTTCCCAGCCTGGTGCGCCCGGTGGGCGACTGGAAGCAGCGTGCGTCACAACTACTTCCAGGTTCTGCTGGAGCATGTTCGTCGATCGCTGGGCGAAGCCCTACTACGCGTGGTGCGAGTCGAACTCGATCGCTTTCACCGGACACTACTGGGACCACGAATGGCCCAACTGCCTGGGCGTGCCCGACAACATGGCCATGGCGGCCTGGCAGCAAGTGCCGGGCATCGACTGCCTGATGAACCAGTATCGCGAGGACACGCACGCCCAGTTCGGCAATGTGCGGATGGTCCGGGAGCTGGCGAGCGTGGCCAATCAGCTGGGGCGGAAGCGCACGATCTGCGAGATCTACGGCGCCGGCGGCTGGGACCTGCGGTTCGAGGACATGAAGCGGATCGGCGATTGGCTGGAGGTGTTGGGTGTGAACTTGCTCGACGAGCACCTCTCCTATGTCACGCTCCGCGGGCGCGCAAGGCCGACCATCCCCAGTCGTTTTCCTACCACGAGCCTTGGTGGGATACGTACCACGTGATGGCCGAGTACTTCACGCGCCTTTCCGCCGCCATGTCCCAGGGCGAGCAGGTCAACCACGTGCTGGTGATCGAGCCGACGACGACGGCCTGGATGTACCAGGCCGATCCCGCGCAGGCCGGGCAGCTTGGCACGCTGGGCAAATCGTTCTTCGACTTGCTCATGACGCTCGAGCGCGCGCACGTTGAATACGATCTGGGTTGCGAAGACATCCTGGCGCAGCACGGGTCGGTGGCCAAGGCCGAAGGCGGGGCCCAGGATCGCACGGGCGTGCTGGTCGTGGGCCAGCGTGCGTACTGCGTCGTGGTCTTGCCGGAGGGCGCCGAGAACCTCAATCGCTCCACGGTCGAGCTGCTGGAGAAGTTTTCCGGTCCGGTGGTGCGGCTCGGCGCGCCGCCGGCGTTGGTGGACGGGCGCCCTCCGACCGCTTGCGCCAGCTTGCGGCCAAGAATCCCAATTGGATTCAGGTCGAGGGCAAGGCGGTGGCCGAAACGCTCCGCGCGCGGACGGCCGCGGCCCTGGGCGGGGCCGACCGCTTCGCGCTGCGTCAGGTCCAGGGAGATCGGGGCATACTGTTCCACCACCGTCGGCGCCTGGCCGACGGCGAGTTGGTACTTCTGGTCAATACGAGTCTCGAAGCTTCGTGCTCGGGGGTTGTGGAAGGGTCGGCGGCGGCGGTCGAGCGGTGGGACTGCCGCACGGGGAAGGTTTCGCCCTTCGCGGCGAAGAAGAAGGACGAGGTTTGCGAGGCTCGTTTCTCGCTTCCGCCCTGTGGGAGCCTGCTCTTGTTGTTTGCCCATCGCGCGGCGGCCGAGCAGATTGCGCCGCCCGCGGTTGCGGCCCGAGGCAAGCGGGTTTCGACGCTCAAGGCGGTTTCCAGCGAGATCCGCCGGCTTGCTCCCAACGTGCTGACGCTTGACTACGTGGACCTGGCGACCGGCGGTCCAACGCAGAAGAATCTTTACCACTACCGCGCCAACCAGTTGGTTTGGCAGGCCAACGGCATGGATCGCAATCCCTGGGACAGTGCGGTGCAGTTCAAGGATGAGTTGATCGCACACAAGTTTCCGGCGGAGAGCGGCTTCACGGCCACGTACCGTTTTACGATTGACGGGGCGGTGCCCAAGCCGCTGGCGATCGTGGTCGAACGCGCCGATCTGTACTCGGTCGCCTGCAACGGCCAGGCGATTGCCGTCGCCAAGGATTCGTGGTGGCTGGACCGCGCGTTCAGCAAGTTGGACATTTCGGCCGCGGCCCGGTCGGGGGCCAACGAGGTCACAATCCGTGCCCGGCCGATGACGATGTTCCACGAACTGCAGCCGGCCTATCTTCTCGGCGATTTTTCGCTCGCACCCGTCGCCCAGGGTTTCGTCGTTCGCCCCCCCAAGCCGCTGGCGATCGAGGGGAGCGAGGTGCTTATTCACGGCTCCGAGCGCGAGCGGACGATGTGGCTGACCTCAGGGGTGGGATTCCGTCGCGAGGCGGGGAAGAAGGGCGACGACGTCGAGCCCTGGATCACCTTTGATCTGGGAAAGCGCGCGGCGCCGGGGCGGATCGAGGTGTGGAACTACAACGAGTCGGATCATGCCCACCGCGGGGTGAAGCAGATGGAGATTGCCGTGGGCGACAGCGTCGAGACGTTGAAGCCGCTGGGGACGTTCGAGCTTGCCCCGGCGAAGGGGGCCGCGGAGAACGTGGCGGTTAACGCGAGCGGTCGCTACGTGCGTTTCCGCATCCTCGCCAACCACAACGGCATTCGCTACCCGGCCCGCGAGGGCAGCCTGAAAAACGACAACGCCTTCGTGGGTTTGAGCGAGGTTGCTTTCTATGCGGCCGGGGCGGAGGCTGCGAAGCTCGAAGGGGTGCGCATCCAAGCGGCATCGAGCGAGCTGGTCGCATCCGGCCACGACCGCCGCGCGGCCTATGTGGTCGACGGCAGCGGGCTGGCCAAGGCGCGGACGGGCTGGAATCTTCAAGGCATGCCGTTCTACGGGGCGGGCGTGGCCTATCGCCAGACGTTCGAACTGGCAAAGCCCTCCGGCCGCTACCGCGTAGTGGTTCGGGCGTGGAACGGCAGCGTGGCTCACGTGACGGTCAACGGCAAACTTTGCGGGCACCTCGCGTGGCAGCCGTGGCGGTGCGACGTGACCGAGGCCCTGCGCGCGGCCGGAACGAGGTCGAAGTTGCGGTGATCGGCACGCTGAAGAACACGCTGGGTCCGCACCACGTGGGCGCGCTGCGGGGCAGCGCGTGGCCGGCGTCGTTTCACCAGGGGCCTGAGAATGGTCCGCCGCCGGGCGCGGCGTACGACACGATCGCTTACGGCCTGTTCGAGCCGTTTGCGCTGGAGCAGACCGCACCGTAGGGTGGCGGAGCCGGCCCGGACGCCCGGGCCGGGTGCGTAGGGGGCAGAAACGCCGCGAAGCAAAACGGCCGGGGCCGGCGAGTTGCTCAGTCGCCGGCCCCGGTTCCGTTGGGCAAGATGGTGTTTTCGACAGTGCGCTAGTCGAGGAATCCGACCAGTTCCTGGCTGCGGCTGGGCTGCTGCAGCTTGCGGACGGCCTTGGCTTCGATCTGGCGGATCCGCTCGCGGGTGACCTTGAAGATGTGGCCGACTTCTTCGAGCGTGTAGCTGTAGCCGTCGCCGAGGCCGTAGCGGAGCTTGATGATCTCGCGTTCGCGGTAGCTCAGGGTCTTGAGGACCTTGTTGATCCGCTTGCGGAGCATTTCCTGGGTGGCGCCGATGGCCGGGTTCTCGGCGCGGCCGATCGGGCAGCAGATCGCCGAAGTGGCTGTCCTCGCTGTTGCCCACCGGCCGGTCGAGGCTGATCGGGTAGCGGCTCATGGCCATCACGCGGCGGGTTTCGTCCAGCGGCGGTTTCGCTGGCCCGGGCGGTTTCCTCGATCGTCGGTTCGCGGCCGAGATCCTGCAGCAGCTTGCGGGAGACGTTCCGCACGCGCGACATGGTCTCGACCATGTGCACCGGGATGCGGATCGTGCGGCTCTGGTCGGCCACGGCGCGGGTGATCGCCTGGCGAATCCACCAGGTGGCGTAGGTGCAGAACTTGAACCCGCGGCGATATTCGAACTTATCGACCGCCCGCATCAGGCCCGCGTTCCCCTCCTGGATCAGGTCCAGGAAGCTCAGGCCGCGGTTGCGGTACTTCTTGGCGATCGAAACCACCAGGCGCAGGTTGCCTTCGGACAGTCCGCGCTTGGCTTCCTGGTATTGGGCGATAGACTACCTTGCAGATATCGCACGCGATTGCGAAGGCTGGTGGGCGTTTCCTGGCAGGCGCGGAGGATGTTGCGGAACTCCATGATCCAGGGCTTCGCGCTCCTTGGCCGGCAGCCGCCGGCTTTCTCGTGCTCGTCGATCCGGGCCTTCAGTTCGTCGACGCGGCGGCTGAAGTCTTCGAGCGTCTTGATCCACGGCTCGATCCGCTGGGTCCGCAGGCCCGAGTTCTTCGACCAGCTTCACGGCACGGCGCCGGCAGCGCCCCAGTCGCCGCCAGGCGGCCTTGCGCTCGGCCGAGCAGCCGCGACTTGCTGGTGGCCACGCAATAGTCGCGACGGTTCCGCTTCATCAGGACGGCCAGGGTCGGAGGTTGTGGGGCAGCCGGCCGAGGATCTGCTCCTTCTCCAGGCGATCGGTCACCGAGACCTGCACGGTGCGGTCGAAGGGCAGTTCGCCGTCGTGACACGCGCCGCAGCGTGCGCACGATCTGCTGCATCACGTAGTCGCATTCGACGACCTTGCGGCGGAACTTCGCGCGGGTGATCTCGATTTGCTTGGCCAGGGCGATTTCCTGCTGGCGGGTCAGACAGGGGGATCTCGCCCATCTGCGTCAGGTACATGCGGACCGGATCGTCGGACCAAGACTCCGGTATCGTCCGCGTTCAGCAGTTCCTCGAGACCCGCCGTCGACCTCGAAATCCACCTCTTCTCCAGACCTCGTCGACCGCGTCGTCCAGATTCGTCAGTGTCGAGGTCGAGCGCATCTTCGGCCTTCTCCTCCAGGTCCAGATCTTCCTCCGGATGAGAGCCATGTCGTCGAATTCGTCCAACAGTGCGTCTGCGTCGAACAATGCAACACTCCCTTATGAGTCTTCCAGTGCGGTCCCAACGGCCCTCGGTATTCCTATCGTGGCTGCGGCAAACCACGAAATTCTACCACCGTTTCTTCGAGGCGGCGGCGATGCCTCGTCATTTGGCAAAGGATTCGCTTTGGAGAAAGCAAGCGGGGCCAAAACCTGGTGGGACCCAATTATGTCGCGCAGACAGGATGAAACCGGTCTGCCCTCTTTCCATGAACTGTCACGCACTCCTCCGAAGCCGCACGGAGGCGCGGAACGTCCCTGGTTACGAGAACCTACAAGCTCACTACGCACCAGAACCGGGGATCGGGCACGCGAAACGAACTGGGCACGCGGTCGCCCCTTGGTGCTGAAAGGTGGAAGCGGGCTGCTTGCTCACCCAAAGTGCCTCTTTCACCGAGGCTAGGAGTAAGGGGACCGGGCACTTAATTGTAATCTCGTCGGGGCAGTCGTCCAGAGTCCGATTTCACAAATTCCGCACCCTCCGAGAACTCGCCGCAAACCCTCCCTTCGCTTGTCCTGTAAGATAGAAAAAATGGGAGTTATGGGTAATTGATTACGAATCGCAGGGTTCTGATCCAATTGCCCCCTCTCTGATCGCTCTCTGACCAGGCGCGGTGGTCTTCCCCTTGGGTGAACTGGTAAACTTTCTGGGGGTCCACCACGTACACAGTATGTCTTCCGTTCCCTCAGATAGTCCGTTTCCCATCGAGGTCATGCCCCGTGCCGCCAGCCCACGCGCCCCGATATCTACTTCCCTGTTCCTGCGGGCGAACCGTGCCGGTCGAGCGTGCCCAGGCGGGCGACCGGGTCCACTGTGAGTGCGGAAAGGTCCTCGACGTGCCGACGCTCCGCGGCATTGCCGACTTGGAGCAGGAGAGGGCCGAGGTTGGCCCCCCGTCGGATTGCGAGGCTTGGGGACCGCGCCAGGGCGTGATCCTGCTGGGCATTGTGGTCACGCTGATCGGACTTGCCCTCGCCGCCTTCTATCTCTACCAGTTCTCGCAGAAGCCCCGCCGCGCGGAGGTTACGGATTATCGTCCGGCCTACGCGATGCAGCTTTGGAGCTTCCTCAAGCTGGGCATCGATCAGCCGACCTTCGTGGCGGAAGCACAATTCGATCGCATGCACTACGAATTCCGTCAATCGATGGTTGTGGCGGTCGCGGTGACCGCGGTGGGGCTTTTGATCATGGGCAGTTCGCTGGCCTTCCGCCGGCCGTCGAGGCGAAGACCGCCGCAGCCAAAGCCCCCTGGCCCCGGGGGACCTCCGGGATCGGCGATTCGGTAGTCTCCCATGCGAGCAGCCGCCCGGCGTTTTAGGCGCCGATCCAACGCTCTTATGCCGCCCGAGGATTCTTCGGCCGCACAAGGCCGCAGCGGCGCTGCCGGGATAGGTTCCAGGCGCCGATCCAAGGCCCCTATGCTGCCCGAGGATCTTCCGGCCGCACAGGGCCGCGGCGGTAGTTCTCGGATTGGTTCGACGAGCCGATCCCAGAAAGGGCAGGGGGGCAATTCCTCACCGGGGAAATGCCGGACGGCAAGCGGCACCGGCATTCGCTCTCAGGCCCTTTCCGGGCCCCACGCGCTACTCCCCGACGAGGCCTGGCACGGGCCGTTCCGGCGCAGCTCCGCCGATGGTTTGCGCGTCACGCGCGTGTGCTGCCTTGGCGGCAATCCCGGGATCCTTACGCGATTTGGGTGAGCGAGGTCATGCTCCAGCAAACTCAGGTCGTCACGGTGACGGCGTACTTCGAGCGTTTCCTGGCTCGGTTTCCCACGGTGCGAGCGCTTGCCGAGGCGAGCGAAGAGGACGTGCTACGGGTATGGGAGGGGCTGGGCTACTACCGCCGCGCACGGCAGCTTCACCAGGCAGCGCAGCGAATCGTCGCCGAGCACGCAGCGGTCTTTCCGCGGACGCCGGACGCCGTGCGCCGCCTGCCCGGCATTGGCCGCTACACGGCCGGGGCAATCCTTTCCATTGCCTTTGACGCGCACGAGCCGATCCTGGAAGCCAACACGGTGCGGCTGTTCAGCCGGCTTCTGGCCTACCGGGGCGACCCCGCCTCGGCCGAGGGTCTCGGCCTGCTGTGGGCGATGGCCGAGGCCGTGTTGCCGGCGCGGGGCACCGGGACTTTCAACCAGGCGCTCATGGAGCTGGGCGCGACGCTCTGTACGCCCCGCAACCCGCGCTGCGGCGATTGCCCGGTGGCTTCGCTCTGCCGTGCTCGGATCCAGTCGCGGGTGGCGGAGATTCCCAAGCCCAAGGCTCGGCCCTCGGTGGAGGACTGCCGCGAGGCCGCCATCGTGGTACGGCGCGGCGGCCGGATTCTGATCGTGAAACGGCGCGAGGGGGAGAGGTGGGCGGGGCTGTGGGACTTTCCACGCTTTGCTCTCGATAGAGAGCACGACGCGGAATTCCGTCGCGACCTGGCGGACCGGGTCGAACGCCTTACGGGCGTTCCCGTCGTCCTCAAGGAGCATTGGGCTACGATCGAGCACCGCGTGACGCGCTTCCGGATTACGCTGGAGTGCTACCGGGCGCAGGGGCTTGCCGCGGGCGATCGGCCGCGAAGCGAGATCCGCTGGGTGGGGCGGGGCCAGTTGGCCGAGTATCCTTTGAGCGTTACGGGGCGCAAGATCAGCCGGATGCTTGGGCCGTCGGCGCGAAACGGCCGTGAAGACGCCGTCGCTTTTCGCCTCGAGGGCAGGGCCGCGCCGTTGCACGCGGCGAGGCGACGTCAGGAGTCGCTGGAGTCTTCGCCATGGCCGAGGAGGCGGTCGACGGCCGCTCCGACGTCGGCGCACGTCACAAGGCTTTCGCCGACGAGCATGGCGCGGACCCCGGCCGCTTCCAGCCGCTGGACATCGGCGCGGGTGCGGATGCCGCTCTCGCCGACCACGCATCCGATCGGCGGGCATCGGCTCGCTTCAGACGCAGCGTATGCTCCAGGTCGACCTCGAAGGTGTGCAGGTTGCGATTGTTGATGCCGATCAGCCGGGCGCCGACCGCGCAGCACCCGGGCCAGGTTCTCCGGCTCGTAGAGTTCGACCAGCGGGGTCATGCCCAAGCCGACGATCGCCTCGTGCAGGGCGGCGAGCTGTCGATCGTCGAGGCATTCGGCGATCAGCAGCACGGCATCGGCCCCGGCGGCCCGGGCCTCGAGCACCTGGTAGGGATCGATGACGAAATCCTTGCGCAGCACCGGCAGATCGACCGCCGCGCGGACCTGGCGCAGGTACTCCAGGCTCCCCTGGAAGTACTGCTCGTCGGTGAGCACGCTGAGGCACGCCGCGCCGTGCGCCTGGTAGGTCTGGGCGATCGCGACCGGATCGAAGTCGGCGCGGATGACGCCCTTGGACGGGCTGGCCTTCTTGACCTCGGCGATCAGCCGGATCGGCCCGGCGCGGCCAAGGCGCGCGAGGAAATCGCGCACCGGCGGGGCGTCGTCGAGCTGCGCGCAGTTGCGCCTCGGGCAGCGGGCTCGAGCGCGTTCAACTTCCTGCCGTTTGGTGGCGACGATTTTGTCGAGAATGGTAGCCACGGCGGCAGCCTGGAGGAGTTTGGGGACGGTGGCGCTAGTGCTTGAAATGCCGCCGCCCGGTGAAGATCATCGCCAGGCCGTGCTGGTTGCAGGCGGCGATCACGCTTTCGTCGGCTTTGGAGCCGCCGGGCTGGATGATCGCGGCGATGCCCGCCTTGGCGGCGGCCTCGATCGAGTCGGGGAAGGGGAAGAAGGCGTCGGAGCCGAGGGCCGCGCCGGCGGTCCGGTCGCCCGCCTTCTTCGATCGCGATTTCGACCGAATCGACACGGCTCATCTGGCCCGCGCCCGCGCCCAGAAGCATGCCGGTCCTTGCGCGACGACGATCGCGTTGCGACTTCACGTGCCGCACGATCGCCCAGGCGAACCGCAGGTCGGCCAGCTGCTGTTCGGCTCGCGGGCGCGGCTGGGTGACGACTTTCCATTCGGTCTTCCGGGTCGGCCAGGATGTCGGCTTCCTGGACCAGGGCCGCCGCCTTCGATGAAGCGATAGGCCCAGCGGTCCTGGGGGCCGCTCGAGCTCGCCGACCGGTCATCAGGCGGACGTTGGCCTTCCACTTGGGCTTCGTGGTGAGCATCTCGATGGCCGCGGGCTCGAAGTCGGGGGCCACGATCGCCTCGACAAACAGACCCGGCTCGGCAGAGCACTTCGGCCGTCGCCGCGTCGACCTCGCGGTTCAGCCCGAGGACCGAGCCGAAGGCGCTCAAGGGATCGCCGGCCAGGGCTTTGCGGAGCGCTTCGGCCAGCGTGTCGGCCTCGGCCGCGCCGCAGGGATTGTTGTGCTTGATGACCGACGGCGGCCGGGTCGCGGAAGTCGCGCACGATCGTCGAGGGCGCTGTCCAGGTCGAGCAGGTTGTTGTAGGAAAGCTCCTTGCCGTGGAGTTGCTGGGCGCCGACGAGGCTGCCCGTGGCCGGGGCCGGTCGCGAGCGTAGAGGGCGGCCTGCTGGTGCGGGTTCTCGCCGTAGCGGAGCACCTCCTTGCGGACCAAGCCCAGGGAAAGCGTGCGCGGGAAGGGCCCTCGGCGATGCTGGCCGGCGAAGTAGGCGGCGATCGCCGTGGTCGTAGCGGGCGGTGTGGGCGAAGGCCTCGCCGGCCAGCCTGCGGCGCAGCTCGAGCGTCGTGTGCCTGCTGGGCGGCGACCTGCTCGAGGATCGTCCGCATACTGATCGGGGCTGGTGGCGACGGTGATGAAGGCGAAGTTCTTCGAGCGCGGCGCGGATCAGCGTCGGGCCGCCGATGTCGATCTGCTCGATCGCTTCGGGTTCCGTGACCCCCGCCTTGGCCACGGTCGCCTCGAAGGGGTAGAGGTTGACGACGACCAATTCGAAGGGCAGGATGCCGTGTTCGGCGAGCGCCTGCATGTCCTCCGGCGTTGTCGCGGCGGCAGAGGATTCCGCCGTGGACCTTGGGGTGGAGGGTCTTGAGCCGGCCGTCCATCATTTCGGGGAAGCCGGTGTATCGGAGATGTCGCGGACCGGAATTCCCTGTTCCTCCAAGTGCTTACGCGTTCCCCCGGTGCTGAAGATCTCGACTCCCGTGCGCGGTCAACCCCCGGGCGAATTCCGCCAGTCCCCGCTTGTCGCTGACGCTGATCAAGGCCCGCTCGATCTTGGGCGACGGCATAGCCACACCTCGCTCCCAGACTCAAGGATCGGATCCGAGTCCTCCAGGTTTACGGACCAATCACGATTTGGTCAAGGACCCTGGAGCTTTGGAAGGAGAACGAACGAGGTGGCGAGTTGCCGGAAGACGCGCCTGGGGCACCCGCCGGAAGGCAGCGCGATTGTGATTCGCGAAGAACGGTGCGTTGGGAAGACGCCCCAGTTTGCCGGGGAACCGTGGGTTGGCACAGCGTGGATTGGCACAGCGTGGATTGGAACGGCCGGGATCGGCGGAGCCTGCGCGGCAGGCCGGCAAGCCGAGCCTAGGCTTCGGGCGTGCTGTTTACCGTCAGCGGGGAGGCATTCCCGGCATTGAGCCGGAGCGGCCTCCGCCGCCGGACCTCGCCCCGGGGGGCGGACCGCTCGGGCGCCGAACCGGAGCGGCCTCCGCCGCCGGACCTCGCCCCGGGGGGCGGACCGCTGGGCGCCGACCCGACCCCCGACCCTTCCTACTCGTGCGTTTGCTGGTGGTGCCGGCGGTGCTCGTCTTCTTGGGAGCGGCCGTCGCGCGCCCCACCGAAGGAGCGCCGCCGATGGACCCGGTGGGAATCGAAGCCATGCCGGTGGCTTTGGGCTCTTCCGGATTGGCCTCGTCGGTGACATTGGCGAGTGCTGTCTCATCGGGCTCGGTCGGGCGCACGGTGCGCACCACCGGTTGAGCCTGGGCCGTCTCGTGCAATCCGATCACCAACCCACTGGCGTTCGCCAGGAAGATCCGGTCACTGTCGGGGTTGACGATCTTGATGGGCAGCTTGTCGGCGGGCATTGACGCCGGGCGCTCGCCGGTCGGCGCGGAGAATCACTAACTGTCCGAGATCGTTGGTCGCGTAAACGCGCTGCTTGCTGGCGGAGACGAACTGGGTGAGGTCGGGGGCGTGCCAAAGTTGGCGGCCGTCCTTGGCGTCGAGGCAGAACATTCCGGTCAGATGGCTGGCGACGAGCACTTTGGAGCCGATGACCACGGGGCTTTCCGAGACGGCGCCTCCGGTGGAAAACCGCCAGAGGTGCTCGCCATCACGTTCGGCGATGGCGTGGAGAAAGCCGTCCTGGGACACTGCGTAGATGACGCCCGAATCGCCCACGACATTCGGGTCTGGGGGGAGATAGGCCGGTTGGGCCAGGATCGGGGAGCCGGTTTCCAGGCGATATAAGAGTTCGATGGCGGTAGGACGTTTGCGATCGACGCGTCCCACGCACATGAAACCCTTGTCCGTCGCCCAGGCCAGGTATTCCTCGCTGGCGACTCTGGCGGGTCACGATCGGTTGCACCGTGGCTTGACCGGGCGAGTGACAGAGGATGGGGTCTTGGTGGTTCGGCTCCGGAGCCAGAGAAGCGAGTCACTCGCGCTCGGCGGCGGCCAATTGCTCGGCCGTGGGGTTCTCCGGAAGCGGGTCCTCGCTCGAATTGTGCTTGACGGGCTTCAAGGGGTACGACAGAATATTCCCATTTGCCGGCGGACGTAACGCACTGCTGGCTGAAAGCGGGTCCGGCGCGGGGGAGCACTCCAGATCGGTCTTCCAGAGAATCCGGCCGTTGAAGCGATTGAGCACGTAGAGGTCGGTCCCGATGACGACGGCGACCATGCGCGGACTCATGCCGGGGGCCATCGCGGGATAGTTGCGGCGGTCGAACGACATCGACCAGAGCGACTTGCCGGTTTCGGCGTCGATGGCCTCCAACCCCGTCTGATCGGTTTGCACCAGCAGCATGCCCTCGTCGAAGACCACGCTTTGCACGCGGCCGCGCGAGGTGTCGACGCGCGCCTGCGTGAACCAGGCACGGGAGAGACCGAAGCGGGCCACGTCGGCGGAATCGATGATCGGGCCGCCCACGGCCGATGCGAGCGGGCCCACGAGTCCCAATGCGCCGACCATCGCCCATACCTGCGAAGATATCCTCATCATGATCGTCCTCGAACGTTCGCAGAGGTGAAAATGAACCGGCGCCGGCACTGCAAGCCGCCGCCCATGTCGATGCGTCCTGCGGGGCTTCGCGCGCGACGAAGTCGCATCGAGCGGCCGGATCGAGGGGCACAGCTTTGGATGAGTTTGCGTTGACGAACCGCGAGCCGGTGGCCCCGGGTCCTGGCTTCGAATGGTCCGGATCATTCCGCGTAAGTCCCGTAAAGACTGCTACTTCTTCATCATAGTCAAGTCCGAGGGGGAACGCACGGAAAAAAATGCGCCGCTTGGGCCGGAATGCCTGGCCGCGGCGGAGCCGCCCCTTCCCAAGTAGGGGTGGCACGCCTGGACCGTGCGAGGACCGGGGTCTAAGATGGTCGCGGGTGGGTCGCGGGAGAGGCCAACCCCGTTCCCGGAAAGGAATTCTGGATGCAGTGGGATCAGTTGGCCCCGGAGGCCTCCAAACGCGCGGGCAGGGAATCCTTGGCTACTTGAACTTTTCGTCGGGGGCCTCGGACCCGCGTTTCCTGCGCAACATGAACGAGCTTTGCGCCGCGATCGGTCCCGCCTGCTCCCGGAATCCCTGGTCCGGACCCTGGCCGGACTGCTCCGCAGCGGATTGGCGTGGCTCCGCGGTCACAGCGAGGCCTTCCGCGATGCCCAGCAGGCTGAGGCGGTGGTTGGGCTGGTATTCGACGTGGTCCTGCCCGGCTATCGCGGCTTCCATCGCGATTTGTTCTGCGCATCAGAGCGATGCGGCACTCTGGCAGCCCTTCTTTCTGGGGCGGGTGTGCGAGGCCGTGCTCCGGGCGGGTCCGCCCTGGGAGCCGTCATCGCGAATCCTCGAGGCGGCCCTGATGCGGCTCAACGACTTTATCGGCCACCGGCCGGTGGCCGTGCTCCGCACGGCGCAGAAAATCCAGCCCTACGCCCACGAGTGGGTACGGCCGATTCCGCTTTACATCCGCGAGGCGGGCGTGGCCGTGGGCCGCTATCACGAAGTCGTTTCGCCGGGCCCTGGAGGTGCTCGAAACGACCGACGGCGACTTGCTCGACGCCGCCTGGTTCGACCCCCGGCTGGCTCGACGAGTTCGCCCTCGAATCCCCGCGCGTACGATTTTGACCATCCGGTGAACCGCCGTCCGAACTACCACTTTGGCGGGTGGGACCCGCACGCGATCGACAACGCCGGCTTCTACCGCCGCTTCGTGTTTCAGCAGGTGACGCTGGACGGGCTGATCGAGCCGCGTCGAGCGGAGCGGCGAACTCGCGCGGGAGGAGCTGCTATTGGAGGCCGCGGCCGTGCTGGCGGGGACGATCCTGATGGGTTCGGGGGTTTCGGGGAGCGGGCCGGAAGCGCACGACTCCTCGACGACGCTGAGCACGCTGATCCCGCGGATTGCCGCCTACCGCGACGCGTTCTACGAGCGGCTCATCGCGCGCGTGGGGGCGCGCACGGCGATCGACTTGCGCGCCGAGGCGAGGAACCTGCGTCAGCCCTTCGCCGGGGCCCGGCAGCACCTCAACCAGACCCTTGTCGCGGCGCCGGGCGGAGCAATTGCAGCACGTTCACCTGGCGAGGCTCTACGCGCGCATGGGCTTCACCGAGGCGGCGATGACGCAGGTTCGCATCGTTCCCGTCACGTCCGCGCGGATGCGTTCCGAGATCGACTGCCGTTTGACTACCGCGCACGCCGCGATCGACGAACGAGACTTGCCGCGCGCGGCGACGCTTCTCGCGGAAATCGAGGATCTGCTGTTTCGCGCCGTCGAGTGCGGGGCGATGGTCGATCCCTGGAACATTCTTGGCTTCGGCGGGCAGTTCAGCCGCTTTCCGGCCCCGGAAGACAGCGTTCACGACGAGCGGATCGACGATCTGCTGGAGTTGATGAACGAGCTGTTCGCGGTCTACGCGCGGCTGCTGGGCGAGGCGGCCGCCGCGGGAGACGAGCCGCTGCGGGGGAAGCTCTCCGGCGGCTTGGACGAGTTGGCGCGGTGGTGGGATCGGTTTGCCAGCACCGAGGTGAGCGAAATCGAGGGCATTTCCGGGCTCCAGGCGCGGCAGTCGGCCGAACAGGTGGCCGACGCGCTGGCCGCCTGGCAGTCCGCGGGGTCCGCGGCCGGCAACATTGCCTTCTGGCGCCGGCATGCCGAGCACTTTCGTTCTCCCAAGGCTTACGCGCTGTTGGTGGATGCCTTGCTGAAGAAGGACGATTTGCTGGCCGCGATGGCGCTGATGACGCACTGGCTGAGTCAGTACGCCGAGATTCCCTTGGCCCAGAACGAGCACTCCTTCCACCTGCTGGCGATGGAATGGATGGAGCGGCTGTGGGGGAAGCTTTCGGCGGCGGGGCCGAGTGCCGCTTTAGGCGCGGACGCGGTCGCCCAGCGCCGGGACCGCGCTCGGCGTTTTCTGGATTTTCTGGAGGCCAACGCCGAGGACCTGTGGCGGGCGCCGCGCCTGGAGCCGGGCGGCTCGCTGCTGGCGCACGATCGGGACTTGCTCGATGAGCTGGCCGAAGAGGAGTCGGGCGAAGAGGAACTGAGCGAGGAGGAACTGAGCGAGGAGGAACTGAGCGAGGAGGAACTGAGCGAGGAGGAACTGAGCGAGGAGGAGTTGGATGAAGAGGACTCGGGCGAAGAGGAAGCCGAAAGTCTCTATGGCGCCGCCTACGAAGGCGTGATTTATCGCGACACGACCGATGACGGCTTTGAAGGGGAGATGCTCGAGTCCGGCGTACCGGCGAGCGACTTCGAGCTCACGCAAGAAGCCGAGGCCATCAGCCGCCACCTGGCCTTCCTGATCACCTCGTGCCGCCTGTGGAGAGCCGCCGCGGTGCGCTCGCTCGGCCCCGGTCCGAACGAGGCGGAGCGCGACGAAGTCCTTGCCGGGTGGCTGAGGCAATTGCGGCAGCGGGTGCGCGACCTTGGCGAATTGCTCGCGGCGGTCCATCGCTACCGCATTCCCGCGCCGCGAGGCAACTACGAATCGTTGCTGGAGTTCGACCGCCGACAGGCGATCAAGGAGTCGCTTTTAGATCGAGTGATCGCCGCTAGCGTGGAGGCTGCCGATACCGAGCGCGTGATCCGCGCCTGCACGACTCATCCCCAGCCCTGCGCGGCGCTAGCGAGTTGGGAGGCGCCGGCCGACCAGGTGCTCCTGCGCGCTGGTGCGCGGCGACGCCGCGGCGGTGCGCCACGCCTGGCCCGAACTGGCAGCGCGTCTGGCGGAGCAGCCGCTTCTCTATCTTCCCCTCTACCGCGGCGGGCACCCGCAGAAAATCGTCGCCTCGCGCGGCTTGCAGCACGTATTGCGGCGGCTGTTGGTCGGAATGCCTCGACTGGGCTTGCTCGAGGAAACCTACCGTTTGCTCGAGACGGCCCAGACGATGGAACGGGAACACGCGGCGGGGCCGGGCGCGGTGACGGAATTCGATCACCTTTTCGAGCTTGCCTGCAAGGGGATCGTGCAGTGCCTGGTCGCATCGTCGTCGCAGTGGAACGCCGTGCGTCGGGCGACGGGTTCGTCGGGGCATCGCACACAGCGCGTGCTCATCGACATCGTGCAGCGGTCGGTCGAAGTGCTGCTGCGCCGTTGGCTGGCCCACAACCGCGGCGTGCGGCTCTCGGTGCTGGAGCATCTTGGGGAGGAGGAGCGCTGGCTGCAACTGCGACGTTTCATCGAACGCGACGGAGCGGACCTGTTCAGCCAGAAGTTCATGACCTACGGCAATCTCCGCGCCATACTCCACGAGGGTGCAGAGAACTATCTCCGCACCCTGGCGAGGACCCCGAGCAGTCGTCGCTGGTGATCGTCGAGGACCTGGAAAGCGGGCGGATCAGCCCGGTCGAGGCGGCGCATTGGCTGGAGATCACGCTGGAGGCGATCGTGGAGAACTACGCGGAATACCGCGATTACAACACGACCACGACCCAGTCGGATCGCGGTGCGCTTCTCTACATTCTGCTCGACTTCCTCCGCCTCAAGGCCAGCTACGAGCGCGTGGCCTGGAACCTCCGCCCCGTGGTCCTTGCCCACCAGGTCCTGCTTCAATATCACGAGGAGGAGGCGGCCGCGACCTGGCGGCGGGCGATCGCCGAGCGGAGCCGGATGGTGGCCGACGAGCACCTCGATCGCTACGAGAAGCTTTGCACGCAGTACGGCATTCGCCTGCGCAGCATCGCGACGCGGTTGGAGGAACGGTTCGTTCGTCCCCTGGCCATCGATCAGCTCTGCGCCTGGATCCGGCCGGCCATGGAAGAGCTTCGCGCGGGGCGGCCGACGACTTCTTTCGACCTTTTCCAGCGCGAGGTGGCCGAGTTTACGCGGGAGCCGGAAGGGGTGGGACTGGACGTGCCGGTCTGGCTGGAAACGCTCGAGGACGAAGTCCGCCGCATCCGCGCCGGTGTGCCCGAAGGGGAAGAGGCGGCGCTGGCCGCCTTGCCTCTGCCCCAGGTCCGCCTTTCGCTGGCCGAACTTCGCCGGCAGATGGAAGCCTGGGAAACGAGCGAAGGGGCCTGATCCCGTCCGTGAATTTGCCTGAAGTAGCCCGATGACTATTCTCGCGTCTGCCGCCGTTCTGGGTCCTCCGCTGTTGGCCGGCGCGTCGCCGGAGCTGGCCAAGTACCTGGCTCCGTGGCAGGTCGGACTGGCCGTGCCCTTGATCGTCGCAAGCGGGGCGATCTCGCTGGCCCTGCAGCTCGAGCTGGAACGCAAACTGTTGGTGGCGTCGGTCCGCACCGTGGTCCAACTGCTGTTGGTCGGCTACGTGCTGGAGTGGATCTTCTCGGTCAACCAGTGGCCCGTGGTCTTGGCGCTGATGCTGTCGATGACGCTGATCGCCGGGATCGCGGCGGTGCGCCGCGTGGAGCGGCCGTACCGCGGGCTTTCGCTCGACAGCATCCTGTCGATCGGCCGCGAGTTCCTGGATCGTGACCGCGATTGCGCCTGGGCGCGATCGTCCGGCCCGAGCCCTGGTACCGGCCGCAGTACGCGATTCCGCTGTTGGGCATGATCCTCGGCAACACGCTCAACGGGATCGCGCTGGGGATGGACCGGCTGGGCCAGGAACTCGACAGCCACCGCGACGCCGTGGAGACGCTCCTGGCCCTGGGGGCCACGCGTTGGGAGGCGGCCCGGGCGCCGATCCAGCAGGCGGTGCGGACGGGCATGATCCCGATCATCAACAGCATGATGGTCGTGGGGCTGGTCAGCCTGCCGGGGATGATGACCGGACAATTGCTCTCCGGCCAGGCGCCGATGGAGGCGGTGAAGTACCAGATCGTGATCATGTTCCTGATCGCGGCCGGCGCGGCCCTGGGCACGGTGTCGGTGGTGCTGCTCGGCTATCGGCGGTTGTTCAACCAGGACCACCAGTTTCTGGCCGGCCGGCTCTTGAAGCGCGTTTGACGCGCGGCGCACCGTTGTCGTCGCTTTTTTAGAGCCGATCCCAGAACCTTGGAAGGTGCCACGCTTCTCCGGCCGCACAGGGCCGCTGCGGTAGTTTTGGGATACGTTTTTAGCGGCCGGAGAGACGGCCAGCACGATCGAGGAAGGCGATCCAGGCCACCAGAAGCAGCGGCGGCCAGCGCCAGCCGCAGCTTTGCCCGAGCCATCGAGCGCGGCCTCGGCGCGGGGGAAAGGACGGATTGCGGGGCCGGGGGCACGGGGGACGCGATGGTTTTCGTCTTGCGATTCAACGGCGCTGCTCGCCCTGCGCGCCGAAGTCATTCGGCGGGTGAAAACTTGAACTCCTGCTGAAAGGCCGTCTCGAAGTCGTAGAGGTTCTCGAAATCCTCGCGGCGGTCGTCCTTGGTCTTGCGCATCCGGCCGATGCGGATCAGGTTGAAGACGATCTCGCCGAAATCGCCGGTCGCGTGGATGCCCCAACTGTTGAGCACCGTCTTGGCCATGTAGCCGTACTGCTGCAGGGCGTAGCGGCGGATGGCCTCGCAGAGCTCCTGGCCGGTCACGTGGCGCTGCGGGCTTCGTCGATTCCTCGTTCCTCGGCGGGTTCTCTCGGCGCGGCTCGCTCGACGCGCCTCCTTGCCCATGTTCAGCTCCTCCTGGGCGAAGTTGAGGGCCTCCCAGACGAACAGGTAGGCGTCGAGCCGGTAACGGCGGTCCTCGTGAAGGAGCTGGGCGAAAGGGTCGGACGGGTCGATCATCGAGATTATCGCTGTCAGCCTGTGGTGCAGGACTCTGCGCGGCCGAGATCGTCTTGGCCGCGGGGTCGATCGGCATCACGCCGTCGTTCCGCGCCGCTCGGGCCGGCCTCGTTCGGCAGAACCGTCGCGCAGTCCGCGTCGACCAGCTTGCGGCGGTGGTCTTCGGTCTCCACCAGCAGCTGCCCGGCAAGGATTTCGTGGCCCGATCACGCCGGCCCGGCCCTCGGGCGTCACCACCCGCGAGCCGATCGGCGGCAGCTCCTTCTGCAGCTGCTCGTACGTGTCGTATTCGTAGCGCAGGCAGCACTTCAGCCGGCCGCAGCGGCCGGAGATCTTCGTCGGATCGAGCGTCGCCTTCTGGAGCTTGGCCATCTTCATCGAGACCGGCGGCATCTCGACCAGGTGCGTGTTGCAGCAGACCGGCTTGCCGCAGTCGCCGTAGTCGGCCAGCAGCTTGGCCTCGTCGCGGACGCCGATCTGCCGCATCTCGATCCGCGTTTGAAACTCGCCGGCCAGCATCTTGACCAGCTCGCGGAAATCGACGCGGCCCTCGGCCAGGTAGTAGACGACGATCCGCTCGCCGCCGAAGAGGTGCTCGACGTCGACCAGTTCCATCTCCAGGCCGAGCTGCTCGATGCAGCCGCTGGCAGATCTGGAACTCCTCCCGCTGCCTGCTCGTGGATGCGGCGCAGCTCGTTGGCGTCGTCGGCCGTCATCGCGCGGAGGATCTGTCCCGTCGCCGGCTTCCTTGAGCCGATCGACCACTGCGCGGCGTGGCCTCGCAGAGCACCTCGCCGGCCTCCAGCCCGCGGTCGGTGCGGACGATCACCGTCGCGCCCCGCGCGTACTCGCTGGTCGTTGCCGGGCGGCGAAAGCCCCCAAGAGCCGCATGGCACCGTATCGAACGACGTATCTGGCCATGAGTCCTGACGGCAGGGTCGTGCCGGGGAGAGAACGCCTGCAAGAGTGCCGTATGGCCCGAGTTGTGACAGTGCAAGCGAATAACATTCGGCCGGAGTGCGCGACATCGCCGAGGTTTCATCCACCCGGGTATACCACGCTAGCGGGACTTGGGTGCGACACGCGGCGAGCCTTAGGGTACGACACGCTGCGGGCGAGTCGGGTTCGGTGCGGGGCCCCGACCCGGTCTACCGCAGGCAGTCGGCCTCGATCTGGTAGACCAGGCCGCCCATTCCCTCTTCCTTGGGGTCGGTATGGACGGTGAACTCCCCGCCCACGCCGATCATGCCGAGTCGTGTAGATCGGTCTTCAGATCGCCGATCAGCTTCACGCGGATGCAGCTGGGTCGGCTTGGGCTGGGGCTGCAGAACTGAGCAGCCCCGGGTCGTCGACGAGGAGGAACTCCTTGATCCCCGACTTCTGCTGCCCGGCTACATGTAGCCCGGACGAAGACCTTCCGCTTGTCCAACATCTCGGCGTCTGGGGAGACTCGCTGCTCGGGATCGTTGGGGTCGGGCTGGAGCGCGGCGTAGCTCGATCGCAGCTCGTAGCCGGGCGGGACGTCTGGTAGAAGAGTAGTAGTACCAGCCGATACCCAGCCACGGCCCAGAGGCACCGACAGGGCGATCCCGGCCCGGGCCCAGGCCGTGCCGGTCGTTCTCCTCGGGATTGCGGCGGATCCGCCGCAGGGCGACCCAGCCCAGCGACGATGCCCGATCAGCGGGCACCACGGCCAGCGACCAGCCAACGAACGTCAGACCGACGACAGCACGCCGACAGACCACGGCTGACCACCGCCAGGCCGCTCAGCGCCCGGTAGCGTGGTCCGGCGGTTCCTCGTCTGCCGTGATCGTCGGCTGGGCGACGACGGACCTGTCGATAGGTTGATTCTGTGCATTCGCGATGCCTCATGCGCTCGCCTCAGGGCGAGGAAATCAGCGACTTGGCCACGTCGGTCCGGTAGGCGACCACGGCCGGCAGGTAAGCCGACGATGCGTGGCCAGCACGATCAGGCCGGGAATCAGGATCAACTCGGTCAACTGGAACTGGAAGCGGGCTGACGATCACGCCGGTCTGGTCGGCGATCAGCGGCCCGAGCAGCGCCGGTCAGGCCGTGGCCCAAGAGGACCCCGATCGCCCCGCCCCCCAGGGCCAGGAGGATCGACTCGCAGAGCACGATCAACATCACCGTGCGCGCCGGCGCCCAGGGCCCGCATCATGGCGATCTCGTGCCGCCGGTCGCTCATCGAGTTGTAGATGCTCACCAGGATGCCGATCCCGGCCACGATCACGATCAGCACGGCCAGGATCAGGAGCACCAACTGGATGTTGCCCACGATCCCTTCGAACAATCGGATGACTTCTTCGGCGGGGGCGACGGCCTGGACCTGCAGGTCCTGGTCCCGGTTGATGAGCTGGGAGATGGCCACGCGTTTGGCGAGGTCGGGCGTGCGGAAGACGACCAGCACGGCGCTGACTTCGCGTCGCGGATCGAACTCCAAGCGGCCCGGGCCATGAGGGCGACGCTGCCTCGGGCTTCGCATGTTCGTCGTGCGAGTCTCCGCCGGCGGTCTCCTTCGGCATGCTGCTTGGCTCGGCTGGTTCTTCGTGTCCCGCCTCCTGCGTGGAGCATGGTAGAACCCCTCGATGTTGACGAAGATCGCCCGGTCGTTCGGGGTGCCGGTGGGCTCCAGCACGCCCACCACGTCGAACTCGCGTTCGTCGCCATGGCCGGCGCCGTCGCCGTGGACGGGCGGAACTTGTCGCCGACGTTCAAGCCCGTCTTGCGCCGGCCGCCGAGCCGATCACGGCCTCGAATTCCGCGGCGTTGGAGGCCCACTCGAAGTTCCGGCCGCCTTCGGCGAATTCGTACTTCTTGCCCCTCGCCGTACTTCAACTCGTCGAACATGTCGGGCGTGGTGCCGATCACGCGGAAGCCCTTGTAGCGTGTCGCCCAGGCAGACGGGGACGGCCAGCATGTCGGACTGGTGGCGGACGAGCAGCGTGTGGTAAGTCGTCGTAGCGGAGATGTTTGCCGCGGGCCGGCCGAGGTGGAAGACGGTGCTCAGCACCAGTTCCAGGCGGCTGCCGCTTGGGCGCCGACGATCAGGTCGTAGCCCTGCGCGCCGCGGCGGAACGACTGGTCGACCACGCCGTGGATCACCAGCACCGCCACCACCAGCGCCACGCCCAGCGCCATCGAGAGGGCCGTCAGCGCCGAGGCCAGAGCCCGCTGTTGAATGCTACGCCAGGCAATCTTCCAGAGACTCATCGCGTGGTCCAAGCAAGGTTGATCTTTTCCAGGTACTCGACGCGCTCGAACTGTTCGGCGACTTCGGGGGCGTGCGTGACCAGGAGCAGCGCCACGTTCTCCTCGCGGCAGGTTTCGCGCAGCAGGTCGATGATCTGCTGCTGGTTGCCGATGTCGACGTTGGCCGTGGGCTCGTCGGCCAGGATCAACTGGGGCCGGTTGGCCAGGGCCCGGGCCACCGCCACGCGCTGCTGCTCGCCCACGCGAGAGCCGCGGGCGGCTTGTGGGTCAGGCGATGCCCCAGGCCGACGCGATCGAGCAGTTCCTTCGCTCGCTCTTTGTCCGCCTGCGCACGGCCAAACGTCATTCCCAGCAGCACGTTCTCCAGGGCCGTGAAGCTCGGCAGCAGGTTGAACGTCTGGAACACGTAGCCGATCCGCTCCGCGCGGAACTGATCGACTTCGGCCTCCTGCATCAGCGCGATGTCCCAGCCGTCGATCCGCACGCGCCCGGAGGTCGGCCGGCTGATCCCGGCGATCACGTGCAGCAGCGTCGTCTTGCCGCAGCCGCTGCGGCCGACGATGACCACCTGCTCGCCGGCCTCCACGTTGAACTCGGCGATGTCGAGGATCGGCAGCTCCGAGCCGTCGGGCTGGATAAACGACTTTTTGACGTCCTTCAACTGCAACATGGCCTGTGCGTGCCCAGGAGTTGTGCGAGGAATGGCGCGCGGTTTCCGAGAGGGGGGTGGCGCTGGGAGACGACGATCGCCGCAACCCTCAGCCCTTCCCGGTCGAATGCCTGCTTTTCTGTCTAGCCCCGTCCAAAGAATGCGCCACTGCGCCCTGAAGTTTACGCGGTTCGAGGGGCTTTGGTTCGCCCAATCCGCCCCGGCGGCAGCCCGTCTCGCAGAGGGGGGCGGTTACCGTCCCCGCGCGGCGCGGGCGATGTATCGCTTCGCCTCGGCGCGCTTGAGCGATTCCCGCTTGTCGTGCAACTGTTTGCCGCGGCAGAGGCCCATGAGAATCTTCGCCCGACCCTCCGTGAAATACATCCGCAGAGGGACCAGCGTTAGCCCCTTCTCGTACGCCCTGCGTGCGAAGCGGAGGATCTCGCGGCGGTGCAGCAAGAGCTTGCGGGGCCGGCGCGGCTTGTGGTTGAACTGGTTCGCCTGGACGTACTCGGGGATGTCGCAGCCGATGAGCCACAATTCTCCGTCGCGGAGGCGGCCATAGGCCTCGTCGAGCGAGACCCTGCCCGTGCGCAGGCTCTTCACCTCGCTGCCGACGAGCACGATCCCGCATTCCAGCGTGTCGAGCACTTCGTAGAGGTGCGTCGCCTTGCGGTTTTGGGTGATCACCGCGCTCGTTGTCGTGCTCTTTGTCGACTTTTTTCGATCCCTTAGCCGTGGCTGCGACTCCTCGTGCAATGTGCCTTGCTGACCGATTTCGAGCGGAGCAATACGCGGGACAATACTCGGACCAATACGCGGGAACGGGCCGAGCGAGCGGTGGGGTCCAGTCCTCGCCATCCCGCAGGGTCGAGGGGATGTTCTTCCCGAAGGGGGAACGATCGTTGACCCAAGCGTGGAGCGAAGGGACGGCCCGGCCGCGACTCCCCTTCCCGCGCCGGGCCGGCTTTGGCATAATCCCGCCCTTCGCGCGTTCGGTGATTCTCCATTGTTACGCCTTATCCGGCCCGACTCAAGTTGTCCGATGATCCAGATTCGCTCGCCGCAGGAGCTTGGACCTTCGCTGGAAGCCTATTTGCTGGGTCGGGTGGATTACTTGCGGTGCCAGGCCCTGCAAGAGCGTTTGGTGGCCGAGCTGAGCCGCCGCAACGACGGACAGATCCAGCTTTTGCTCTGCGAACACCCGGATATCATCACCGTCGGCCGTTCGGGCGATCCGGCCGAAGTCCAGTTCGAATCGGGCCTGATTCGCAGCGGCCAGGTTCCGGTGCGGTGGGTGAAGCGGGGGGGTGCATGCCTTTTGCACACGCTTGGGCAGTTGGCGGTCTACGCGCTGGTTCCGCTGGACTGGCACCGCTGGTCGGTGGGGCAGTTCATGGATCGTTTTCGGGGGGGCGTTGGTGCGGCGTTGGGCGCTCTGGGCGTGTCGGCCGCCACGGTGCCCGGGCGCGAGGGTCTCTGGGGGCGCACGGGGCAGTTGGTTTCGTTTGGGGTGGCGGTTCGCTCGTGGGTGACCTATCAGGGAGCGTTCGTCAATGTGTGTCCGCGGATGGGGCTGTTTCGGCTGCTGCAAAGCGGCGACGCCGAAGGGGCGCGGAAAAGCTGCCTGGTAGCCGAGCGGACGGGACCGGTTAGAATGACTAGCGTCCGGGCGGAACTGGTTCGCCACCTGGCGGCGGCCTTGGGGTGCGATCGCTACCACCTCTACACCGGACACCCGTTGCTCCGTGGCGAGCGGATAGGCTCCTGTCCGGATTCTTGATTGCGTGGGTCAGGCGTGAGCGACCCGGCGGCACCCCCTTCCCGATGCGGTTTTTTCGGATGTCCGACGCTCCTTCCCCATCGTTGCCCCGCTGGCTGAAGCGCAACGTGCCCAAGGGCAATGCCAACCACTTCACTGCCCGGCTGGTGAGCGAGTTGCAGTTGGCCACCGTGTGCGAGCACGCCCGGTGTCCGAATCGCATGGAGTGCTACGCGGAGAAGACGGCCACGTTCATGATTCTCGGCGACGTGTGCACGCGGCGGTGCGGGTTCTGCGCGGTGGCCAAGGGGAAGACGCGGGCGGTGGATCCCGAGGAACCCCGGCGGGTGGCCGAGGCGGCGGCGCGGCTGGAGCTGCGGCACGTGGTGATTACGGCAGTGACGCGCGACGACCTTGCCGACGGCGGCGCCGAGCATTTCGTGCGGACGGTGGCGGCGGTGCGCGAGGCGACGGGGGCGTCGATCGAGGTTCTTCCCTCGGACTTTGCCGGCAACGCCGCGGCCGTCGATCGGCTGGCCGGCGCCGCGCCGGAGGTCTACAACCACAACACGGAGACCGTGCCTCGCCTCTATCGGCAGGTGCGGGGTCGCAAGTCGATCTATCGTTGGACGCTGCAGATGTTCCGCCGCATCAAGCAGGCCCATCCGGCGATCCGCACCAAGACCGGATTGATGCTTGGCTTGGGGGAAACACGGGAAGAGGTCCTGGAGACGTTGGCGGACTTGCTGGATGCGGGCTGCGAGATGCTGACCTTGGGGCAGTACCTTCAGCCGGGTGCGGAGCAGATACCCGTGGTGCGTTATCTTCCGCCCGAGGAATTCGACGAACTCGGCCGCTTGGCGCGGCGCATGGGCTTTGCGCACGTGGCCAGCGGTCCGTTGGTGCGATCGAGTTATCACGCGCGGGCGATGCACGAATCGGCGTAACGCACTTCAAGCAGACCTTTGCTGCGCTATTGGACGCCGTGGTCGACGGTGGAGTCGTTCGAGGCTTTCTGCGGGGGGCTTTCGTTGGTCGCCCTTGTTCTGCGAGCGGTGCAGAGCTCAATCACGTCAACCCAGGCGCAATCGCCATGCCGCGGTGTGAACTCGTGCTCCCCGATCTTGGACTGGGCGAAGAACCGGTCCGGGTGAGTCTTTGGCTGGTGCCGCGCGGGGCACGCATGGTCGAGGGGGATCCGCTGGTCGAAGTGGTGGCCGGCGAGGTGGTGATCGATCTTCCCTCGCCCGCCACGGGCACGCTGGTCCGACGGCTGGCGGGGGCGGACGAGCCGGTGCACCAAGGCGAGGTCTTGGGGATCATCGAGGTCGAGGAAGACGCGGCGGACGAGAGTGCGTGAGCACGCCGGGCCCCGCCGGGCGCACGCGGGGAGGGGGCGAATCGTGCAGGACGGTCGTGGGTCCTACCGCACCAGTTCGAGCGTTGCCCAGAGGCTTGGATCTTCCTGGTAGGGCATGGGGCTGCCGACCCCCAGAGTCTGTTCGCCCAGTTCGCGGTCGCTCAGTGCGTAGTTCAGCCCCAGGCGCGGATGCTCTTGGGGATCGAATCCGGTAAGCGTCTCGGCGGGCAGCACGAGATCGATCTGGTAACCGTCTTGCCGCCGTTGGCTCGCCGCTCGAATGACGCCGGCGCGAATCGCTTTGGGATGCTCCTTGGCGCGGTGGATGGGAAGCCACTGAGCGACGGGTTGGTCGAGGCGGTTTCCGCCCCCGCTGGGCAGGAAGAGGAAGCGGTGGCAGAAGCGGCTCGCCCGATGGACGTTGTGGACGTCGCGCGTATCGATCCAGAGCTGCAGTCCGTCGCTGTCTTCCATGCGGCTCTCGCGGCACCACGGGGGCTGCTGTTTCCCGGCGACGATCACGGTGAAGGCCAATCCCTCTTCGCTCCAGGCCGCGCGGACGTCGGCGAAGACCGGGCGGTGTTCCAGTTCGGCGAAGCTCACCAGCCGGTGTCGGGCGTCCAGTCCGGTCGACTTGGCGGTCCAGAGCGGCTGCCGGTAGAGGCAGGGAATCGAGAAGCGGAAGAGGAAGCGTTTGGGAAGCAGGGCTTCGGACATGGAAAGGACTTCTCGCTGGATGGATTCGTGGAAGCGGTCCTATTGAAGTATGCGTTGCGAATGATCGGTACTGTCTGGCCGCATGGCCTTGGCCTTGTTTTCCGGCCTCCCGCGGGTCGGCCTGGTGCAATGGGCGATGCAGGGTTCAATAGGCAGCGGCCCTAGGCGCTGGTGGCGGCCGCCAGGTGTTCTTTGAGGAATGTCTTGAGATCTCCCTTGGCCAGGTCGGCGACGGTTTGGAATCGCAATCGAATCGTATCCACATCGGCGCGCGATCCGTCGAGCTGGGGCTCTCGACCGAGTTCCCGCAGCCGTCCGGCGGGAAAGCGGTTCTTCGGCCCGAGGAGGACGAGGTGCACGGCGTCGGGTTTCTTGGTGATCAGGCCGGCCCAGGGGGCCTTTTTTCCCGGCAGGTGGATCGGCACCGCCACCTTGTTTTCCCATCCGAAGCGGCAACCCGGCGCCGTGTTTTCGACCAGCGCGCAGACCTTTTCCAGCAGGTCGGGTTGCCAGCGGGGCTTGCCGCCCTTGAGAAAGCCGCGGCGGATGAAGTGCCACTTGCGTCCCAGCGCTTTCCAGGGCATCAGCTCTTCGGGCTTCTTCCGCACCTTTTCGGCGAAGGAGCGGAAGCCGGCGACGGCGCGATCGAGGAATTCCCAGAAGTGCGGCCGGTCCACTTCGTCGTAGCTGTGTACGCGGACTTCGATTTCCTGGAACGGCCCGCGGAGGCTGCGGCACTTCACGCGCGGCTCGGTTCCGTAGAGGGGAAGTTCCGCCATGTCGTTGAGCGGCTTGAGATCGAGCTTCTGGATCAGTTCTTCGCGTTGGAAGGTATTCCTCGCCGTGCGGAACTTCATTTTGAGCAGCCACTCTTCGGCCGTAATGGCGTGGAAGAACCAGCCGTCGGATTTCTTCGACGCGCGGACTTCGACCACGCTGCGGTCGTTCCAGTCCGGGGCGCTGAAGAGGTCGGATTGCTGGATGCGGTCGATCACTTCGGCGAGGATCCGCCCGTCCCAGCGGCAGGGATTTCCGTTGCGTCCGACGCGGTCTTGCGTGTGCCAGCGGCGTCCGTCGGCCTCCCAGGGCATGCGCGCGTCGCGGCCCACGTCGTCGATGTCGAGATCGCCGTCGCGTTTCGCGTCGGCGGCGAAGTCGTAGGCCTTGCGCTGGACCAGCGGCCCGGCGGCCAGGATGGCTTCCAGCATCTCGCCGGTATAGGACCGCCGCGGCAAGGAGCCGTTGGGCTTCGCTGCGCCCTCGAGTGCCTCCGTCTTGCGCACTCGGAGCGCGTGCGGCGCACCTTGGAGTTGCCATTGAGCGTGGGGCTCGAAGGCGAGGCGCTCCGCTCGAGCCGGGCATGGGCGACGACGTGCTCCGGCGTGCCCTCGGCGACGACGTAGCCGCCTTCCTGGCCTGCCTCGGGGCCGAGATCGATTACCCAATCGGCCGTCTTGACCACGTCGAGGTTGTGCTCGATCACAACCACGGTATTGCCCAGGTCGACCAGGCGGTTGAGAACGTCGAGTAGTTTGGCGAGGTCGTCGAAGTGCAGGCCGGTGGTCGGCTCGTCGAGCAGGTAGAGCGTTTGTCCGGTATCGGGGCGGGAGAGCTCGGCGGCCAACTTCACGCGTTGGGCTTCGCCGCCGGAGAGCGTGGGGGCGGGTTGGCCGAGCGTGAGGTAATCCAGGCCGACGTCGCAGAGCGTCTTGAGAATCTGGCGGATTTTCGGGATCTTGTCGAACAGTCGCAGGGCCTGGCCGCAGGGCATGTCGAGCACGTCGGCGATCGACTGCCCGTGGTAGGTCACCGCCAGGGTCTCGGCGTCGTAGCGTTTGCCTCCGCAGGCGTCGCATTCCACCCACACGTCGGGAAGGAAGTGCATTTCGATCTTGAGTTGGCCGTTGCCCTCGCACTTTTCACAGCGTCCGCCGGCCACGTTGAAGCTGAAGCGCCGCGGGGAATAGCCGCGGAGCTTGGCTTGCGGCAATTGGGCGTAGAGCTGACGGATGAGGTCGAACGCGCCGGTGAAGGTGGCGGGGTTGGAGGTGGGCGTCTGTCCCAGCGGTTGCTGGTCGACGCGAATCACCTTGTTCACCATCTCCACACCGCGAATCGCGTCGTGCGCCCCGGGAAGGCCTTGGCCCGGTGGAGCAGTCTGGCCAGGGCATGGTGCAGCACGTCCTCGACGAGCGAGCTCTTGCCGCTGCCGCTGACGCCCGTGATCACGGTGAACGTGCCCAAGGGGATGCGCACGTCGATATTCTTCAGATTGTTGTGCCGCGCGCCGACGACTTCGAGCCAGCCGCCGCCGGGCGGGGTTTTCCAGTCCAACGGGCCGTCGCCGTTGGTTTGCTTCGCCGCGCCGGCCGCCGCGGCGCTACGGGTCGTTTTCGATCCTTTTCCGGACTTGCCGGGCGATTTCGGGCGCTGGGCGGCGCGGGCCGCGAGCGTCATGCGCCGGTTCTTCGGCACCCCAATGGCCTTGCCGCCGGAGAGATACGGTCCGGTTACCGAAGTGGCGGCGCGGGCGACTTGCTGGGGAGTTCCGCGGGCGACGATTTCGCCGCCGTGCCGACCCGCGGCCGGGCCGAAATCGAGCAACTGGTCGGCATGGGCCACGACCTCGCGATCGTGTTCGACGACCAGGAGTGTATTGCCCAGGTCGCGGAGCTTGTAGAGCGCGTCCAAGAGCCGGCGGTTGTCGCGGGGATGCAGGCCGATCGTGGGTTCGTCGAGCACGTAGAGCACTCCGCACAGCCCGCTGCCTACCTGTGCGGCGAGGCGGATCCGCTGCATTTCGCCGCCGGAAAGGCTGGGGGCGGGGCGGGCGAGCGTGAGGTAATCGAGGCCCACGTCGACGAGGAATTGCAGACGGTTGACGATTTCCCGCACGACCTCGCCGGCGATCTTCCGCTCAGTCGGACTGGGCTTCCAGATTTTGAAGTGCTCCAGGAGCTTGCCGAGCGGCAGGCGGCAAAGCTCGTCGATGGTTGCCTCGCGGAGCTGGACGGCCGCCGCGTCGTCGCGCAGCCGGCTGCCGGAGCAGACGGTGCACTCGACCTCGTCCACGAGGTGTTCGAGACGGGTGCGGAGGCCGGGGGAAACGCGGCTGGCCTCTTCCAGCGCGGGGTAAAGCCCCTTGTACTGGAAGCGGAACACGGGGACGGCGGTCTTGGGATCTTGCTGGGGCAGGAAGACGTCGAACCATTGCTCGTCGGTGCCGTGCATCACCAGCCGGCGATGGCGCGCCGCGAGTTGTTCGAAGGGGACTTGCAAGGGCACGCCGCTGCCGCGGGCAAAGGCTTCCAGCATCAGGGGAACCACTTGTCCCCCGGCGTCTTGTTCCTCGACGTCGGGCCAGAGCAGGAGGGCGCCTTCGGCGAGCGTGCGTTTGGGATCGCGCACCAAGGCGGCGGGATTGGCGCCCGTCTGCACTCCCAACCCTTCGCAGCCGGGGCACCAGCCCAGCGGGCTGTTGAAGGAGAAGTGGTGGGGCGAGAGGGGTTCGAAGCTTCGGCCGCACTTCTCGCAGGCGAAGTGCTGGCTATGCACGTCGACGGTCCATCGGGGTTCCGGCAGGTCGTCGCGCACGTGGGCCACGTGGACCACGCCCTTGCCCAGCGCCAGGGCATTTTCCACGCTGCCGGCGACGCGCGAGCGCGCGGAGGGCCGCACCGTGATCCGGTCGACGACGACTTCGACGCGGTGCTTGCGGCGCCGGTCGATCCGCGGCGCCTCGTCCAGGGAGAGGGTTTCGCCGTCGACGCGGACGCGCGCGTAGCCGGCGGTGCGCAGTTCTTCCCAGAGGTTTTCGTACTTTTCTCCGACCTGCACTTCCAACGGCGCCATGACGAACAGCCGCGCACCCGGCTCGAGGGCGAGGATCTTCTCGATCACCTCGTCGGCGGATTGCGTGCCCACGGGCAGATTGCAGGTTGGGCAGCGCGGCTGGCCCAGCCGGGCCATGAGAATTCGCAGGTAGTCGTAGATCTCGGTCACGGTTCCCACGGTGGAGCGCGGGGTATTGGCGGCGTGTTTCTGCTCGATGGCGATTGCCGGCGAGAGCCCCTCGATGTGATCGAGCTTGGGCTTCTGCATCTGGGCGACGAACTGCCGCGCATAGGA
This sequence comes from Pirellulales bacterium, assembly GCA_963736495.1. GTDB lineage: Bacteria > Planctomycetota > Planctomycetia > Pirellulales > Thermoguttaceae > CAVTPL01. Next base: position 191,981 of record CAVTPL010000009.1, read on the forward strand.
GCTGAGGCTTTCGACGTAGCGCCGCTGCCCCTCGGCATAGATCGTATCCATGGCGAGGGAGGTCTTGCCCGAGCCGCTGGGCCCGCAGCAGACCGTGATCTGGTCGCGGGGGATTTCGACGTCGATTCCCTTGAGGTTGTGCTGGCGCGCACCGCGGACCTTGATGGCCTGAGCGCGCTCGGCGCGGGGCGCGCTTTTCGTGGCCCCGGGGACCTTGGCCGACGGTTTTGCCGCGAGGGAGGCGGCGCCGGTCGTCGCGGCGAGTGGCCTTTGGAGGACGGGCTTGAGCGCCTTGCCGGTGTACGAGCCTTCGACGGTGGCCACTTCTTCGGGGGTTCCCGCGGCCACGATCCACCCTCCGGCCGCGCCTCCTTCCGGCCCGAGGTCGAGGATCCAGTCGGCGGTCTTGATCACTTCGAGGTTGTGTTCGACGACGAGGACGGTATTGCCGGCGTCGACGAAATCGTGGAGCACTTTCAAGAGCAGTTGGATATCGGCGAAGTGCAGCCCGGTGGTCGGTTCGTCGAGCAGGTAGAGGGTGCGACCGGTGCTTTTTTTCACCAGTTCGCGGGCCAGTTTCACGCGTTGGGCCTCACCGCCGGAGAGGGTAGGGGAGGGCTGGCCGAGCTTCATGTAGTCCAGCCCCACGTCGTGCAGCGTTTGCAGCTTGTGCTTGATCTGGGGAATGTTCTCGAAATGCGTGAGGGCTTCCTGCACGTCCATTTCGAGGACTTCGGCGATCGATTTCCCCTTGTAGCGGACCTGGAGCGTTTCGCGGTTGAAGCGGTGTCCTTCGCACACCGGGCAAGTGACCCAGATGTCGGCCAAGAAGTCCATTTCCAGCTTGTTCGAGCCGTTGCCTTCGCAGGCCTCGCACCGTCCGCCGGCGACGTTGAAGCTGAATCGACCCGGCTTGTAGCCGCGCGCCTTGGAGTCGGGCAGTTGCGTGAACAGGCTGCGGATATCGTCGAAGACCTTGATGTAGGTGGAGGGATTCGACCGCGGAGTGCGACCGATCGGCGACTGGTCGATGGCGATCATCCGGTCGAGATGCTCGAGGCCCTCGATGCGGTCGTAGCGGCCCGGGGCGCCGAGTCCGGCATTGAGGTCGCGGCGGAGGGCTTCGACGAGGATGTCGTTGACCAGCGAGCTTTTGCCCGAGCCCGAGACTCCGGTGACGCAGACGAACACGCCCAGCGGGATCTCGGCGTCGATTTGCTTCAGATTGTTGTGCGCGGCCCCGCGGACCACGAGGCGGCTGCCGTTGGGCGGGCGCCGCTTGGGAGGGATTTCGATGCGCCTGGTTCCGCCGAGGTACTGGCCGGTGAGGCTCTCGGGGGCGGCGATCACGTCCTCGACCGGACCGGCGGCCACGATCCTCCCGCCGCGGACCCCGGGACCGGGGCCGAAGTCGACGAGATGATCCGCGGCGCGCATCGTATCTTCGTCGTGCTCGACCACGATCACGGTGTTGCCCTGGTCGCGCAGTTGCGCCAGCGTTTCCAGCAGCCGGTCGTTGTCGCGCGCGTGGAGGCCGATCGACGGCTCGTCGAGAATATAGAGCACCCCGACCAGCGCGCAGCCGATCTGTCCCGCCAGCCGGATCCGCTGCATCTCGCCGCCCGAAAGCGTGGGCGCGGTGCGGTCCAGCGTGAGATAGTCCAGGCCCACGTTGGCGAGGAACTCCAACCGCGCGCGGATTTCCTTGAGCGCTTCGGCGGCGATCTTCTCGCCGGTTGCGTCCAAGGCAATCGCGGTGAAGAACTCCGCGGCATCGGCGACCGGCAGCGCGCAGACGTTGGGCAGCGAAAGGCAAGGGTCGCTGAACCGCGCCGAGCGGGTGGTGATTTTCACCGCGCGGGCCTGGGGGTTGAGCCGTTGGCCGCCGCACCGCGTGCAGCCGATCACGCTCATGTATTTTTCCAGCATGCGGCGCTGCATGCGGTTCTGCGTGCTGCGGTATTGCGAAAGGAGCTTGGGGATGATCCCTTCATACTCGCCCCCCCACTTATAGCCCGAGGGTCCCGAGCGCCAGGTGAACGTGATGTGCTCGTCCCCGGTGCCCCAGAGCAGCTTGTCGCGCACTTCGGCGGGAACTTCCTCCCACGCCGTCTCCAGCGCGGTCCCCGGCTCCATGCCGCATTTGCGTTCCAGCCACTCGGCGACGCCGCGGTAGATGTGCCGCCGCCAGCGGCCCATCGCCTTCCACGCGCCGATCAGCTCCACGCATCCCTGCTGGAACGATCGGCTGGGGTCGGGGATCAATCGCTCGGGATCGAAGGTGTAGATCTCGCCCAGCCCATCGCACTCGCGGCACATTCCCTGCGGGCTGTTGAAACTGAACAACTGCGGGCTGGGCGGTTCGAAGCTGAGTTGGCAATGCGTGCAGGCATAATGGGCGGAAAGCTGGAGATCGCCGTGCCGAGCGCGCGCGGCCGAGGAGCTGCGACCACGTCCGCGCTGCCGCCGTGCCGCAGGGGCCGAGGGTGGGGAATCGTCTTCGTCGGAGTGTTCCGGGGGAGGCGCGGAGGAGGCTTCCTCGCCGTCTTCCAAGGCGATTACCAGGCTTCCCTCGCCCACGCTCAAGGCCAGCTCGACCGCGTCGGCCCAGCGCGCACGCGAGGCGGGCCCGGCGGTCAACCGGTCGATGACCACGTCGATGTCGTGCCGCATCTGCCGATCCAAACGCAGCTCGTCGGTCAGACGGACCACGGTGCCATCGACGCGTGCGCGCACGAAGCCCTGCTTGAGGAGGTCCTCGAAGAGGTCCCGATACTCGCCTTTTTGGCCGCGGATCTTCGGGCGCCAGGACGAGGAATCGAGTGCCCGGGGCCAATTGCTCGATCCGATCGAGAATCTGCTGGCGCGTCTGGGCGGTGATCGCTCGGCCGCACTGGGGGCAATGCCCGGTGCCGACGCGCGCGTAGAGCACGCGCAGGTAGTCGTAGATCTCGGTGATCGTGCCGACGGTCGAGCGAGGATTCTGGCCCGCGGTCTTTTGGGAGATGGAAATCGAGGGGCTCAAGCCCTCGATCAGGTCCACGTCGGGCTTGGGCATCTGGCCGAGGAACTGCCGCGCAAACGTCGAGAGACTCTCGACATACCGCCGCTGGCCTTCGGCATAGAGGGTGTCGAAGGCGAGCGAACTCTTGCCCGAACCGCTGACCCCGGTAAAGCAAATCAGCCGATTGCGCGGCAGCACCAGGCTGACATCGCGCAAGTTGTGCTCGCGTGCCCCTCGAACGACAATATCGCTAGCACCATCCGCTGTGTTGCCCATCCGCTGCATCGAAGCGAAAAACATGCATTCTAGGGCACAGACGTACAGCAGGACAAGCAGCATTCCCGCGGGGTGTCATCCCGGGTGGATGGCGCGTTCCGGAGGTGTGGTGAGGGAATTCGTTCAATGGGCAATCGCAAGGTATCGCCGTCCCAGGAGGTGGATTTTCGAGAAATGAGGTTGCCGTGCGCCTTGAGTGGGTCCCGATCTGCCGCGGGCGGCGGCAAATTGGGGATGAATTGCGCTGATTGGTCCGTTGCGGCCGGGGGTGCGGGCGAGGGCGGGTTGGACGTATCCCACCGGTGACGATTGTCCCCTGGCGTTGGACCGCGTACACTCCCCTTCAACACTCCGTTTGCTGATCGCGATTGAATTGCCTATGTCCCGCAGCTCTCCAGGTCTGGTTCCCCGCGTCGTACTGCGCCCGAAGAAGGTACGTACTTTCTTGAACCGGCATCCGTGGGTGCTCGAAAGCTCGGTGGACCACGTCGAGGGGGATCCGGCCGACGGCGACGAAGTGGAACTGGTTTCCGACAAGGGGCGGTTTGTCGCGCGGGGCATCTACAACCACCGCAGCCGCATTCGCGTGCGGCTGTACAGTTGGGCCGCGTCGGAGCTGCTCGACGAGTCTTTCTGGCGGCGGCGGCTGGAAAACGCGATCGCGCTGCGAGCCCAAATCGGCTACGACGATCCGCGCGGCGCCGCGCGCTTGGTCTTCAGCGAAGGCGACTCCCTGAGCGGCCTGATCGTCGATCGCTACGTCGACTACCTCGTGGTGCAAGTCACCGCGCAGGCCATGGCCCGACGCGTGGCGCAGATCGTGCCCTTGCTGGCCGAACTGACGCGTCCCCAGGGGATCCTGGTCCGCACCGAAAAAGCGATGGCCAAGATGGAAGGGATCGAGTTGGAAGAGGGCCTGGCCTGGGGCCGGGCGCCGGACGGTCCCCTGGTGGTCGACGACGACGGACTGCGGTTCCAGGTCGATCTGGCGGCGGGGCAGAAGACCGGCTTCTACCTGGACCAGCGGGAGAATCGCGGCGCCGCCGCGCGCTACTGCCGGGGCCGCCGCGTGCTGGACATGTTTTCCTACACCGGCGGGTTCAGCCTTGCCGCCGCCGCCCGGGGCCAGGCGCGGGCGTGCGTGGGCTACGACGCCAGCCAGCGGGCCGTGGACTTGGCGCGGGCGAATGCCGCTTTGAACGGACTGGCCAACGTGGGCTTCGAGACCGGCGACGGCTTCCAGGTGCTCGAGTCGCTGCTCATGGCCGGCGAGCGGTTCGGCGTGGTGATTCTCGATCCCCCCAAGCTTGCGCGGACGCGCGGTTCCGTGCCCGACGCTTTGCGCGCCTACCACTGGCTCAACCGCTTCGGCGCGCTGCTGGTCGAGCCCGGCGGCATCCTGGTCACGTGCAGTTGCTCGGGGTTGATCACGCGCGAGGATTTTTTCGGCGTTCTCTTCGGCGCCGCGCAGCAAGGGGGGCGTCGAATCCAGGTGCTCCAGCAGCGCGGAGCATCTCCCGACCACCCGGTCGCCGTCAATTGCCCGGAGACCGAGTACCTGAAGTGCTTTGTCTGCCGCGTGCTGTAGAACGGGGGTGCCGCCGCGGAGCTTGCCCCGCCGCGTGTTGCCACGCTTCGCTTCGGGGCCGCCCGCGACTGCTGCCGTGTCGCAGCAAGAACGAGCAAGCGATCCACGGCAACACGGGTGCCGCGAACGATTCCGACAGGCCCCGATGAACGGTTATGAGCCGCCGCGAACGGTTAGGGGCGGGGGCGGGGCGGCGCGAACCGCCCCGCGGCCGCGGGCCGCTACGCTTTCTTGCCGCATCCCTTGCGCGCGCAGGTCTTCTTGGCGGTCTTCTTCGGGGCAGCCTTCTTCGCCGTCGATTTCTTCTCGGCCATGACGTTACTCCTTCCGTCAAATACCGTGCCCTGCGGGGGACCCCTGAGGCGAGCACCGGGGTCGCGGGCACATTACCGTAAAACCCCTGCCTTCCCGTCTTCCTTCACGGTAGCGGGCCACCGGGAGGCAAGGGCGCGATCTATTGCCCGGCGGCGGCCAGAGCCTAACACGGAAAGGAAGAACCGACAAGGGGTTGCCGCTCAAGAATGCCCCTTCAGAATGCCTCCATGCGCGGGATCGATTTTGCAGTGCCGTGAAACGATTTCCCTCGGTGGGGCGTCCAAAGACCTAGGATTCCCTGGGGCGAAGTTTCCCTGAGCGAAATTTCCCTGGGCGAAATTTCCCTGGGCGAAATCTCCTCGCCTCGTTCTGCCGTCGAACTCAAGGAGCGTAGTGACCATGGTGAAAAACGATCGAGTTGTTTCCAGCGGTTGGGCCGTGCGCGGCGCTGGCCGGCGCGATGCTCTTGGCCTTGGCGTGGGCGGCGACCGCCGCCGAGCCTGTCGGTCCCCTGACCGGCTCTGTGGCGGAGAAATCCCCGCCGCCCAACCGTCCGTCGGCAGTTGCCACGCTGCCGCTGCAAGCGCGTCGTGCTGTTCAGCTCGGGCGTCGGCTTCTTCGAGCACACGGGGCAAGGTCAAGGACAACGCCCAGGTGCGATGAAGTTCCACGTCGGGAACATCAACGACCTGCTCAAGAGCATGGTCGTGCAGGACCTCGGCGGCGGCCAGGTCTCGACCGTCAGCTACGGCTCGAAGGACCCGATCACCAAGACGCTGAAGAGCTTCGCCATCGACCTGACGGCCAACCCCACGCTTGGCGCAACTGCTCAACCAGGTCCGCGGCGAGAAGGTGGAGATCGACGCCCCGAACAAGATCACCGGCACGATCCTCGGCGTCGAGATCCGCACGCGAGCAGGTCGACAAGGACAAAGTCGTTCGAGGTCGAGGTCCTCAACCTGCTGACCGACGAGGGGCTTCGCTCGGTGCCGCTCGACCACGGTCAGCCGCATCAAGCTCGCTCAACGAGAAGCTCGACGCCGAGCTGCGCAAGGCCCTGGCCGTGCTGGCCACGCTCGCACGCCACCGACAAGAAGACGGTCACGCTCAACTTCCTCGGCGAGGGCAAGCGGCAGGTCCGCGTGGGCTACATCCAGGAGACGCCGATCTGGAAGACCAGCTACCGGCTGGTGCTGGACGACGAAGAAGGCCCCCTTCCTGCAAGGCTGGGCGATCGTCGAGAACACGACCGAGGAGGACTGGAACGACGTCAACCTGACGCTGGTCAGCGGCCGGCCGATCTCGTTCATCATGGATCTGTACCAGCCGCTGTACGTGCCGCGGCCCACGGGTCGCAGCTGGAGCTGTACGCCTCGCTCCGGCCGCAGACCTACGAGCAGGACCTGGCGCAGCGGGAACTGGAGTTGCCGCAGCGGACGAACCGGCCGCTGGCCGCTCCAGCCTCGGCTCCTGCGCGGCGCGGCGATGCTGGCGGCGGCAAAGGCGCTGCGCTGGCCGAGGCTGCCGGCCGGGCCGAAGTGCGCGGCAGGGGCACGCATGCGAGCGCGGCCGGGCAACCGGCTGACAGCCGGAGGCACGGCGCTGGGGGATCGATCCGCAGAGCGGCGTCCGGTCCGCTGGCCACGGCCGGCAACGTCGGCGAGCTGTTCCAGTACGACATCGCCACGCCGGTCACCCTCGCCCGGCAGCAGTCGGCCATGCTGCCGATCGTCAACGCCGAGGTCAAGGGCGAGAAGGTCTCGATCTACAATCCCCAGGTCCAGGCCAAGCATCCGCTCAACGGGCTGAAGCTGACCAACTCGACCGATCTGCACCTGATGCAGGGGCCGATCACCGTCTTCGACGGCGGCGCCTATGCCGGCGACGCGAAGATCGAGGACCTGCCGCCCGGCAGCGAGCGGCTGATCAGCTACGCGATGGACCTGGACACCGAGGTCGCCCCGGAGAGCAAAGCCGAAGCCGGAGCAACTGCTCAGCGTGCGGCTGGTCAAGGGGAACGCTGATCATCGCGCGCAAGTACACCCGCAGCCACGGAGTACACGGTGAAGAACTCCGGCCGCAAGGCGAAGAAGGTGCTGATCGAGTATCCGGTCGAGCCGGACTGGGACCTGGTCGCGCCCAAGGAGCCGGCCGAGAAGACGCGCGACCTGTACCGCTTCGCCGTCGCGGCCAAGCCGGGCGAGCCGGCCAAGCTCGAGTGGTCGAGGAGCGGATCGACCAGCAGCAGATCGCCCTGACGAACCTCGACGACAAGGCACGATCCGCTGTATCTGCGTTCGCAAGGTGGTCAGCGAGAAGGTCAAGGCGGCCTTGGCCGAGGTGGTCAAGCGGAAGCGGAGATTGCCCAGATGACCGAGCAAGCGCACGCAGCTGGAGCAGCAGATCGCACGCCATCGACCAGGAGCAGGCCCGGATTCGCCAGAACATGGCCCAGCTGGACCGCAACAGCGACCTCTACAAGCGGTACGTGAAGAAGTTCAGCGAGCAGGAAGACCAGATCGAGAAGTCGCGGGAGAAGATCGCCCAACTTCGCGACCAGGAGACGCGGTTGACTGCCGCCCTGGAGCAATACCTCGTGGGACTCGAACTGGACTGAGAACCGAGAAAGCAGCGCCTCGCCGCCGCCTTCTCTTGCCGGCGGCTCGCGCCGCTCGCCTGGCCCACAGCCTCCATTTCCTGCTCCAAGCCTATCCGAATACCTCCTCCCCTCGCCCGCTTGCGGGAGAGGGGAGGAGGGGTGAGGGAATTCTGAATCGGCTCTTCGTGTCTTTCCCCCTTGGCGTCTCCCTCCGTCTTCGCGGTTCACTCCTACTTCGCGTCCTTTGCGCCTTGGCGGTGAAGTTCTCGAAGTTAAGGATGAAGACAAGGCATAGCGGGCGTAGCACGTAGCAGCCCGGCATCGATAGGCGGATGGACGACGGATTGAGGTTTACCGCGAAGACGCCAAGGGCGCGAAGGTCGTCCTTGGCGTACTTTGCGTCTTTACGGTCCACTTGGCGGTGACTGTCTCCTCCAAAAAAGTCCTCTCACTCCGTCTTCTTTGCCGCCTTTTCTGCAGGGGTCTTGGCGCGGTCCTGTTCCTTGAGGGGATTCGTCGAGAGCGGTTTCTCAATGTTCCCGAGCACCTCCCGCACGGATTGTCCGTTCGAATGTCGGACAATGGGCGAGCCGCGGAGCCGGTGGCTACTACGCTTGCTCGACAAACGGCATGTTCCCCTTACCGCGCTTGCTCGAAAACGTAGAGGTAAATCGAGCCGGGTGGGAGGCCCGCGATCGCAAACGTGCCGTGGTCCAACTTGGCGGTGGGAACGGATTCCGACCGAGGGCGGATGACGAGCTTCTCGCGATTCGACTGGCGCGGGTTGCCGGTCAGCTTGCGGAGCGAAATCGTCGCCGCCCTGGGCGCGAGGGATGAGCAGGCACAGACGGCCAGGAGGGCCGCGAAAAACGCCGCACAACGACGAGTATCACTTTTCGACGCTGACGCATGAAGATTGGCAGACATGGCCTCTCGCTCCGGGTTCCCTCAGTCTGTCTTCTTCGCTCGCTTTCTCGCCTCGCTCTCTGCGCGGTTTTGTTCCTTGAGGGGATTCGTACAAAGCGGCTTCTCGAGATGCGCGAGCACCTCGCGCACCGATTGCCCGCCCAAGGCCGGCAACTTGTCGTCGATCCCGTGATCGAAGCCCACAAAGTCGACGTTGACAAACAACTGCCGCCCTTCCAACGTGCACTGCGCCAGCGTCTGCTTGGTATGCTGCGTTGAGATCCAGAACTCAAATAATCCGAAACCGTCTCCACTCCCAACGCCCCAACGAAGCGGATCACCAACGTTGATCTCTTCACTCACGAGTTGAAGGGGAAGCCGGCCATTGTCGGTGGCCACGAGACCGTCGTAGCTGAGTGTCGTATGGATCGGCATGGCTTTCATACAGGTGTCGATGAAGTGGCGGTGGAAGAGATTCGCCTCGCGGATCGTGAGCTGCCGCTGGTCTGCTTGCTGCTGCTTGAGGAATCCAACGACATCCGGCGGCAACTCCCGAACGAACGGACCCGGCTCCGCGGGCGGTTCGCCACCGTAACCACTGCGGGGACCCTCGAGTGCCGACGGTCCTCCGAGGAGAATCAAAAGACCCAGGTATGCCCAGTGTGACGACGCGTGTCTCATGGCCCATTGCTCCAAGTGACTCGAATTCCTTGCCAGCAACTCCCGCAGAACCACGACTGGAGAACGACTCGCACGCGGCCGATTCGCAGGCGCAGTGGCTCGCCGGGTTTCCCAGGTTTTCCTTCCGCGATGCGCGAGCACTCGGAAACGGCGAGGCGCCGTTTCTACGAGTCTGTCCTGCGAGTCTTTCCTGTGACCGTTTGCCTTCTACGGGGCATTGCCGGCACCTTTTCCTCCCCCTTTCCCCTTCTCTTCACTGGGAGGGGCACTTTGCAGTTTCCCCCCGGTCACGATGCCGTCGGGCCCGGTGGTGATCTCGTAGAAATAGTCCTTGGAAGTATCTCCGCGGCCCTCCAACTGTCGGTGCCAGTTCAGCCGCCACGTGTGCTCGCCGACCTGCGCATGTCTTGCGCCCGGTGCCGATCGGCTGCCAAGCGCACAGTAACAAGCCCAAATGCGCTCGGCGTCCTTGGGAGACTTCAAAGCGACCTTCCGTTTCGCCAGCAAGCGCGCGAACCCTTCGTAGCGGTCGCTAGGGATTTCAGCCGCTTCCCCAGTATCCTTGTCAAATACGAAGGTGGTACTTACGGGGACGCCGCGCATCCCCGCCAGCCTGCCCTTAGACGCTGGCCCTTCGTCCACCCGAAAGGGGACGTAGATGAATACGTCGTGCGGAAACATCTCCGCGAGGGCCGGCGACTGGAGAACTCGAACTTTGGAGGCTTCCACCCTGAGTAACGCCGTCGTGTCCGAGTTCCTCTCGATCTCGGCCATGGCGCGGTCCAACGCGCACCGGACCGCCTCGGTTAGGTTGACGTCGGCCACGGGCTTCCTCGTGAACTCCACAACCGGGGCTTTCGATGACTCGCGCACTTCACCGGCTTCCGCAAAGCCGTCGGCCACGTTGAAGGCGCGAGACAGTGAAAACAGACTGGCCAGAAGGAAAGGCAAGCTCAGGATCCGACACCGCTTCTGGAGTAAGATCATGATTCTACCTCCGATCAGAAATCCAGTGGGCAAAGCTTCCGCTCCGGTTCATCCTATGCAGGTGCGCACTCCGACAAGATGCTGCTGTTAGAGTGTTGGATCTTCATCGCACTCGATTACTTGAAGCGTGAGCGATGGCGGCCGCATGGCAAGCCAACCCGCGCGGTCTCTGGCTCCTCTTGTGCCTCAGGAGCACCCCGATAGGCGAGCTATCGGGGCCACCCGCGCCACCAGGGACCGTAACGTTGGCCTCACGCGCCGGCGACCGGCCAGGCTGCCGAGCGAAGCGAGCGGAAAACGCGTCTGTCGCCGGTCGACGTGCAGGCCATTGTTAAGTGCCCGTCCTCTCTGGGTAAAACTTGCCGTATAGAACCCCCGAGTCGAGGTTCATGGCTCGCCACTCCGGCCTTGCGTCTTCCCCCAGTTTCACTTCCGGTTCGTCGCCCCGGCCCAGAATCCACTCAAATTCCTCCGCCGCCGGATTGCCCGCCTCTGGAATCCATGTGCCATGTGCCGTAAATCTCGAACATGTCTGCGCCGGGTTGCTGGAGGACTCCGACTGCAGAGCCGCGCCACCATACGGTTATTGGACGTATTTCGTCCCTATTCTTCTTCATCGTGCACTTCACGTTCGACATGAGCGGCATGACCCGGCTCGCCGGGGCATGTCCGCTCGACGGAGTGGTTAGGCACCGACTTCGGCGCCCAGGTAAGCGGCCTCATGAGTGCCGCTCCGCGGCGGCGGCGCGAGGCGCACTGCAAATGGCGCAGTCGCGCCACTGCGGCGTGCACAAGGGCTTGCCGCATGAACGGCAAGGGGGACCGTACATGCTGAGCCGATGATGGAAGAGTGCATTCGCGTTCGTTTCCTTGACCCCCGTGATGTGTTCGTAGAGATCCAAAGCCCGCTGGCCGAAGCCTCTTTGGTTGGCTTCGGCCAATGAACATTCGTGCTCTTGCCGGTAGCGCTTGATTTGCTCTACTGCGTTGTCCAGGTGTGGGGATACGACCGCCCACTCTTCCTCAGTGAGCATGGGGAGCTCCATCCGACAACGCCAGCAATAGATGGTGCGCGGCATTCTGAGGTGCCTAACGCTCCGGCTCAGGCACGCCGGGCCAATGGTGTTCGATTGTCAACCGAGACGCGCGATCCCGGCGTTGCCTGCAGCCGGCTCGTTCGCCATTCCTGCGTCTGTGTGAGTCATACTGAGTCAAGTGAATCGGCGACCGGCTCATGCTCTCCGGTCTCATGACCCCAAAAGTAAATCGTCTCGCCAAGCTGAGTCGAGCCCTCTGTCTCGGGACGAATGATGAGGTAATCTCCTCCGCCATTCTGGGCCACAACAAATGCGTCCCCCGGAAAACCGCGCCAATCACGCATCCTCGCCGTCTCTCGAAGAATATCATTGCACGTCCGAGCGATGCGCTTGCGATCGCTCCCATCGAGGAAGGGAATCAACTGCCAACAACCGCCGGCCACCTCAATCTCACCGCCATTATCCTTTGAGAGCCGCGACTTCAGACCAAGCGGGAACGTGAAACCGGTCTTTGCTTCCGTCTTGGCGATCTCTGCTCCTGCGATGGGGAAAGGCATAGGCGTGTTTATGGCGAACGACAGAACTCACCGACTGCCGCCGGAAACGGGCGATGCCAGCGAATGCAGCGTCCGAAGAATCCGGCGCATCGAAACTGCAACGCTTGGCGGCAGTTCGGTGCAGTGACCTTGTTAGCCAACGTCAAAGACACTCTCATCTTCTAGTCCTCGAATGAACGCCTCGAAATTCTCTGCCACCGGCGTAATCTCATAATCTCCCTCCTGATCGACATGCACCACCCTCGGCTCGCCGTTTGGACCACACTCGCGGTAATCAAGGCACAGCATGTCATGGCCTGCGGACGGACAATCCGCAAAATAAATCCCAATATCTGGATATCCCCACTCCTCCATCCAAAACTTGCTGCTGAACTCTCCGCACAATGAAGATGGCCTGCTTCGGTCAAGTCCGTAGATGCCAGTGATCGCAACGTGGTCTTCTGCCCATGACGTAGGCTGAAATGTCCGGTGACGCGTCTTTGTCGGAATCCCTCCGTTCTGATTTCGGAGCAACTCGATGTAAGCCTTGGGCAGTCTGTAACCAAGCTCAGCCTGCACGGACTGAATCATCTCATCAGTCACGGAAGCGCCAACATACTCCTTTCTTGCGTAGTCCGAATCCTCCCAAAAGGCACTGAGGTTCAGGTTGCTCATACGAGTGGGCTAACTTGTTTATAGATAGTTTCTGCCTATCACCTGTAGGCCGTATACTTGCGGCCTAACGCGCAGGAAGGCAGTTGTCGTAAGTCGAATGGTAACCATTGCTTGTTTCATCGTCACGCTCTTTGCAACGTGATAGGCTGTTTCCGCCTAGCAGCCCGTTGAAAAACCCGAGTTTCTTTGGTGCGGCTGCCGGTCAGGCCGCCGTCGCGTAGGCGACGTCGAACGAGTCGGAGTGTGACCGATCGGGCCGACGCCGCCGCAGGAAGCCCTTGATGTGAATCCACACAAGCCACACAAGAAAAACAAGGCCGTACCCGGCCTGCAACCCGCGAGGAGTCCCGATGCCGAACAACTTGCGCAGCACCAGTCCCAGGTTGCGGGCCACACCTGCAATCAGGTAACGCTTCTGCACCTTCTCGATCCCGCACAGCCAACTGCGACGCGCACCGCCCGTGTCGCAGATGTGGGCAAAGCTCCGCTCGACCCGTTCGCTTCGCAGTCGTTGCAGGCGTTTGCTCCGCGCTCGGCGGGCCCGTCGGCGGTTGTTGAAGAAGGCTCGTCGCGCGGCCGCCGACACGTTCTTCCATTTGCGCTTCCCCTTCTGCTGCCGCTCGGGGACGTACGTACGGATGTTCAGAGAGTCGGCCAGTTCCAGAGTCTCGGTGGCGTGGTAGCCTTTGTCCGCGACCGCTTCTTCGATCTCCGTATCCATGCCAGCTTCCGACAGGTTCGTCCGGGCTTCGACCACGCTATCGACCAGCGTGTCGGCGTCCCCTTCGTTGGCGTGGCGAATCGAGGCCGCCAGTACCAGTTCCGTCTCCAAGTCCACGACGTGCTCCGCCTTGTAAGCCAGATGCGTGCGCCCGTCCTTCATCTTCGCAATCCGGCTGTCCGGATCGGTCGGCGACATCCACTCATCGTTCGACACCCGTTTGTTCTTCCGCTTCCGATCGAAGCGGCGGAGGTCTTCATCCGTAGGGTTTTCGACACCTTCCTGTTCTTGCATCAAACGCCGAAGATAGTCGTTCCAATCCTCGCCCGTATCGCGGCGGACGATCGTCTTCATCGCCGCGTTGGCCTCCAGCGTGGTGGCGTCCACCGCGACCGTCTTGCCTCGCAACAGTCCTTTCTTCGCGGCCAACTTCAGCACCCATTGAAATACCGAGGCGTGGATCTCAAGGGGCAACCGGTCCCGGACTCGCGTCAGGCTGGAATGGTCGGCTGTTTCCTCGGTCAGCGGGATGCCCAAAAAAGCCCGCAGCGAAAGACTGTCGCCACAACGCCAAGCAATCCCCCGCTGCGATCCGATTCCCTCGAAGTATCCCACCAGCAGCATCCGGAAGTAGATACCCGGTGGAATCGAGGGGCGGCCCAGGTGATTATGATAATACGGACGGCACTTCTGTTCGACCCAACGATCAAAACCCGCCTCGGCGAGAATCTCGTTGAGCTTTCGATAAAAGACGTGCCCTTCGGACTTCGGCAGCTCGGTGGTCGCTACCCACAGCTCCTGCTGCTGGCTTCGCCGCTTTCCCAACGCCATCGCCGTTACCTCCTGCGTCGCACGATGGCCATAATATATCTTTGCTCTAGGACTTTTTCAACGGGCTGCTAGCGCTCACCGGCCTGGCGAGCCAAAACGTCGGCTGGACTGCGCACGCCGCGACCGCCGCGGTTCAAGACGTGGGTGTAGATCATCGCCGTGCGAACGTCCTGGTGGCCGAGCAGTTCCTGGACGGTGCGGATGTCGTAGCCGTCGGCCAGCACGGGCGTGGCGAACGAATGGCGAAACGCGTGAGTAGTGACCCGTTTCGTGACGCTCGCTTTGCGCACGGCAGCCTTCACCGCCCGCTGAACCAGCGATTCATCGATGTGATGACGTCCCTCTGCTCCCGTCCTGGAGTTTCGCCAGCGGCGTTCCTGTACCTCATGCATGCGGCTAATCTAGCAAGTCACACCCGACCATCAAGGGATAATCTCATCTAATCGTGGGGAGAATGACACCCACCCAGCGTGGTTATTCGGCGATTATTCAACACAAGGGCACGAGGCAATGCAATGGGGAGTGGAGAAAGCCGCTGAATTCGTCTTCTCTTGCTTTGCTGCCCTCTTCGTGTCTTCGGGCCTTCGTGGTTCTCTTCCGCCTTGGTTCACTTCCGCCTATCGCGTTCACTTCGTGCCTTCGTGGTTCAGCTCGCATAGGCCCCTCTCACTACCAAGCTCTCAGAAGACCACGAAGACACCAAGGCACGAAGAGCCGATCTGAAAACCCCTCACCCCCGGCCCCTCTCCCCGCAAGCGGGGCGGGGGAGAAGGTTTTCGGATCGGTACGAAGCCAAACACACTTTCCGGCCAGACTATGCGTACTCGCGACGCTGTGCACTCGCCACTCCGCACACTCGTTTCGCGCGGGCAGCACAGACTCGCCCTCGGCGTCCTCAATACTCCACCGGCTCCCATGGGTTCCACCGCGATGAGGACCTCGGCGCCCAGCACAAGCCGCCATCGCGCGGAAACACCTCCACCCTCCGCTGCCCCTCTGCGGGCCGTTGGGGCGAAGCCGGTGGCGTACGCGTTCGGTCGAAAACGTAATGCTTCCCTAAGGCGCTTGCTCGAAAACGTAGAGGTAAATCGAGCCGGGTGGGAGGCCGGCGATCGCAAACGTGCCATTGTCCAACTTGGCGGTGGGAATGGACTCCGACTGAGGGCGGATCACGAGCTTCTCGCGATTCGACTGGCGCGGGTCGCCGGTCAGCTTGTGGAGCGAAATCGTCGCCGCCGTTTTGAAGGGCAGCCGCAGCGTGACCGGCGTAGTACCGTCGCCGAAGTCGATGTTGTCGTGGCGCCCCTCGAGCTTGCGGGAAACGAGGATCACCGACCACCGATCGCCGTCGCGCATGGCATAGGCTCCGGCCAGCGGATAGACCTCTGGTGTCTTCCCGCCGGTCCGCAGATAGGTCGGCACGGAGCGTTCGTTGACCTTCATCAGATCGCCGGATGCATGGCGGTTCCGCATCGCCAGCGCCTGCCAGCCGGGGCTCGGCCGGAACCCATCCCAGAGCGGCGTGTGGCTATTCCAATACGAGCCTTGGCCGTAGCCGAGGAAACACTGGTCGGTCCAGCCGTAGGCGTAGCTTCGCATCCACGAATCCATGGCCGCCACGGCCATTGCCAGCGACTTTCCGTACCGCTCGTTGGCCTCGCGCTGGGCCGGCGAATCGCGGCCGGGCAGCGCGTAGCCGCTGGGGCCGCCCTCGTACGCCGCGATGTCGTACGCGTGGCGACTTCGGGCCAACGCCTCCCGCGCCTGCTGCATGCGCTTCTGGTTGCGATCGGGATCGGTCAAGAATGCCAGCAGCGTTTCCTGCACGCCGTGGTCGTCGAACTGACTGCTCGACGCATCGCCGGTTTCCCACTTGGGGCCGACGTAGTTGGCATGTCCGGCCATCGTGGCCAGCGGGCAGTTTTGCATCGCCTCTTCGACGTAGCCGCGGACTTTGCCGTCCGAGTCGACGCGACCCTCGTAGTTGCCGCCCAGTACGAACCGCAGCTTCCGGTCGAGGTTCTGCGATTTCCAGTACGGGCTCTTCCTCATGTTCTCGATCAGGTAACGGGCGAACAGTCCGTATTCCGGCCCCCCTTGGTGTACCGCCCCATACGTGCGGAAGCCCAGCCAATCGGCGAAGACGCCGTTGTGCCACGTTTCGTTGCCGAACTCGAGGATGATCTCCGCGAATTCCTCGGTCCACGGCGTGGCCACGCCCCGCTGCTGGAACCGCCGGTGAGCCCACGGCTTCGACTGCGGCGTGTCGGTCTGCGGGTCGTACGGTGCTGCGAGGTATTCGATCAGGGCGAGCCAATCCGCTTCGCTGTGGAGGAGATGCTGAAGCACGAGCCACGGCCGCATGCGCGATTGCGGATCGCGACCCGTATAGTAATCGAAGGTCAAACCCATCGGCACCGTCATGTCCATCGTGCCTTCGACCGCGGTTCGCCAATCGATGCCAATTCGCGAGTTGGCATGCCAGCTCAAGAGCGACTGCATCGTTGCATCACGGTTCAGGAACCAGATGCGGTGCGCGCCCTTCGCGCCGGTTTCGGGTTGCGACGCCATCAGTTCCGCCAACACGGTGGCGTTGGGCACATAGGGCCGATCGGCGTCCTCGGGCCGATCGACTCGGAAGATGCGGCAGTTGTCCAGCCAGAGCGTGCCGGGGCCGGTGAACGCGAATTGGTGGCCGAAGTGCCACGTCTCTTCAGGCCGCTGGGGGCCGACGAAATCGTAGGTATACTTCCGCCACTGGCGCGTAACCTGGAAAGTCTGCCGCAGGTCTGAATAGCCGCGGCCGAAGGAAAAGACGACCTTGCCGTTATCGGCCAGTCCGTCCTGCCGCAGCCACACCTCGAGGCGGTACTTCCGGCCCGGTTCGAACTGCCCGTACCAGAGCGATTCGCCGCCGCGTTTCGTGCCGATGAATACGATTTGGCTGATCGATTGTTCGCCGGCCTGGGCCTTGACCTCCAGGCACGTCTCGCCCGGATCGACCAAGTCGGCCGGCACGGGTTGCGGATGAGGCACCAGCGAGAATCGGGCCGTGTTCGGCTCGGACCGCCAATGCCATTCGGGCGAGTCGATCGGGTTGCCGATGCCGCGCACGCGCGGATTGACGTACTTCATGTCGAAGTTGCCGAACCGCCGTTCGAGCACGACGTAGTCCCACTTCTCCAACTTCGGCCCGTCGTCGGCGATGTAGACCCGCTCGATCTGCTTGGCGGCCGGCGCGGTCGATCGCTTCAGCCGGTAGGCGACGACGCCCGGCGACGGGCTGGGCTTCCACGAAATCGTGACGCAGCCGTCGCCCGCGACCGCTTTCACGTTTTGCGGCGGCAAGGGCTTCTGGGGTTTGTTGCCGGCGGGCTTCGCAGCCGCGGCGCTCCGACTCATAGAACCGCCGATCGCTGCGCCCGGCGGCGTCCGTCACGCGCAACTGCACGCGCAGTTCCGGCACCGCGGCTTTCGGCGTGCCGGAGATTCTGCCCGTGGCGGCGTCGAGCGCGAGGCCGGCGGGCAGCTCGAGCGGTCGGCCGCCGGCATCGAGCACCTGCCACCGATAGGGCGGCTTGCCGCCGAATACGCGGGCGCGAAGTCGATGCCGCTGCCGGCCTGGAGTTCGGGAACTTTATCGCCGTCGCCGACGATGAGGAGGTGCGGCGGGGTGTCGGCGCCGGCCTTGGGCGTTGCCGCGGCTTCGTTGGCGTGGTCCGATTCCTGGTTGTCGGCTCCGACCGCGACCACGGTATACCAATAGGTCCGGCCGTTTTCCAGGGCCGCGGCGTCGGTGACGCTCAAATTGCCGTGGCGAATCCAGGCGTTGGGGAACGGATTGCAGTAGGTGTTGGCGATCCAGCCGCCGTCCGGGAAATTCGGGCTCCCCTCCGGGATGACCTGGGCACGGCCGACGAACTGGACGTGGTCCGCCTGCTGGAGGTCGAGATAACCGTCTTTCTCCGGCAACGGATTGCCCGCCTTGTCGACGAGCCGATAGATGCGGAGATTCGCGCCGCTGAACAGGCCGCTCGTCCACAAGTCCCACCAGGAGGTTCCGGGGCCGTCGATTTCGAACCAGTTCGAGCCGCATTTCTTGGCGCGGTGCATGTTCCGCCAGTAGACCGGTTCGTTGCCCGAGTTGCGGACGAAATTGTTCGCCGCCCACTCGATGGCTCCGCACGCGCCCCAGTTATTTGCCCCCAGCGGCGGGACCTTTTCGCGCGGCCGGAGCACCTGGTTGGTGATCAGGAACTCGGCCGGCGCATGGGGATTGACGGCGATCTCGGCGGCCTGCAGCGGGCGCGTCGCGGCGAGCGGGATCGGGGATGTCAGACACACAAGCACCGTAGCGACCGTGAAGCGTGTTCGCATGGCGACACATTTTCCTATTGAGGTCCGAATGGTTGAAGAGCCGATGCCAGAACCTTTGGAGGTGCTGCGATTTTCCGGCCGCACAGAGCCGCAGCGGCAGTTCCGGGATAGGTTCTAAGGAGCGCGGAGCGGCCAGGGGAACTCCGGATACTGAGCCGAAATGGCTCGTATCCGGGATGAATCACGAAATCCGAGATGAATCACGAACATGGACTGCGCGGGCATCGATCAGCGGCAAGCCGCGACTTGCCTGTTTCACAAAGAGACTCGTCGATGACCGATGCCTCATGAGTATACCGCCCGCGGCTCGCCAGAGGCAAATCCCAGCCCCCGCGGCGTCAAGGGACTTTAGCGCGGGGGCTTTCTTTTGCGTCGTCGGTCCGGCCGTTGACCGCCGTTGCCATCGTCATCGGTTTCGCTCATAGTCATAAGCAGCACCCGAAAGGAACTGGAGTGAAGGCGCGAAGGACGCGGAGGGAGCGGAGATGGAGAGCGGAGAGGACGCGGCGTGAACGCCGGAGCCGAGAAGCCTCGTGAACGAGGCTGGGGGAGGATGGGAGGAGGAGTTGTTTGATCGCGGGTTGTTGTACCCGACATGAATGTCGGGCCGACGAGCGCCTGCGGCGCAAAACGGCCGTGAACGGCCGTCAAGAGTGTGGGGCGGTTGCCGAAGGGAGCGCGCGGGGGGACGACAACGCAGAGAGCGAAATACTCGGAACGTCCGCCAGTGATATGGAGAAAGTCGAACAATGCAATCCGACCTTGCACGATTTGCGCAATTTTGCTGCCGGCCGTGCTAATCATCATCTGGTTGGTGGCCGAGTTCCGATGGCGGCGTTCGGTACGAGTCGCGATTGGCCCTATGTGCATACTTTTACCGTTCACGTGGCTTTCGGCCGTAATCTACACGTCCAATCTACTCACGGACATGCACCGCTTGAACCTCAACAGAGTGGATCGCTTGCTCCAAGAGGGGCGAGAACCGCAGGTTCGCCGAGCGCTGCGCACTTACAACGAAACGTACCAAGAAACCGGGAGCGACAAATCAGCAGTGTTTCGGATGAACTCGGTTCTCCTGGAACAACAAACGGATTAGGCGCAGGTGGGCAGCCGCACGGGCGACGCGGTCCTTTCTGCCTATTTGGAATCCTTCGTAAGTCGCCTCGATACCCCAGACGATGACCTTTCCCGCGTAGTCTCCACTAGCTAGCAATCGACCGTCTTGCGAGAAGGAAAGGCATCCAACGCTTTTCTTGTTAATAATCGTTGCTCTTCCGTCGCATCAGTGAGTCGCTCCCTTTTGTTGGACTTCTGATCCTCCTAACCTCACGCACTGGCAGCCAGTCGAAACGCACCGTACTTGTTCATTCCAAGACACGTTTTGGATCAGGATCCGTCGCAGGCTTGCCCGGGCTCGAATCGGTCGCGCTAGAGTTCAGCGGTCGGGGGGAGTCTGTTGCATCGGAGCAACCTGCTCGGCGAGTTTTTTGAGCATTTGCTCGATCTCTTTCGGGTCTCGAATCCGCAGGAAGCCGAGTTCCTCGGCCTGCCGGTTTCCATCATACTCGCGCCCCAGGCGTGCGATAATCACGTCGCCGGTGCCGTCGCGCCTTTCTCTCCGGAACACGTCCTGGAGCTTCTCAGGGGCCGTGAAGAAGCGGGGAATCGGCATCTCGATCCACTGCACCCATTCTCCGGCTTCAAGTTCGCGGTCCACCTGGTCGTGAATGTGCCGTGTTCCAAACGCGTTCATCCCTCGCCGCGTGAGGTATGCGAAATGTCGCCTCCCTCGAGCCAGAGGACGCCTGAAGGAACCACATTGGCCGTCAATGACTTGATGATGGCGAACGCGGCATCCCTGGACATATGGAAGCGACTGGGGTACCAAAGGGTTCCCTCGCCGCAACAAGGGCAAGCCTGTACGACGTGGTGCGCCGCCTCTACTTGGCGGCGGAGGTTCTCGTGCGTGCAAGCATAAAGGTAGTCGCCCGCGTCTTCGTTCTGGTACTCACAGACTCCATACCTGACCGTGAACGAGAGGTTGAGTCGGCTTCCCAGGCTCGAAACGAGAAATACATTGCCCTCGGCATCGCCAAACGCTCGCTCAATGATCTCAGGCACAGAGCCGGGCTCTTGGTCGGCGTAGTATTCCGGCTCCAGCTCCCATTTCGTGCACGGGTTGCCGAATTCGGGCGGCTGCTTCGCAGACCGCAACTCGGCGTCGCTGGGGACGAAGAGTTCTCCGGCGGTAAGCCGTCGCCGGTATTCCCGCGACTCCTGGCGCAGTTCCGGAGGCACTCGAGCGCACGCGGCGCAGAGGCCGGCGTTCGCTGCGGCCGTCTCCGGCAGAATCGTCCTGTCGCACTCAAGGCACTTGACTCGGTCGGCGGACATTGAAATCCTCTCTCGCCAAAAGCACGCTCAAGAGCATGGCCAGCCCGATCAGGACAAACGGCACCCCGAAGAGCGGAAACAACTCAAACCCGCCCTGCCGAAAATCCGGTAGCTTGAATCCCGCTGCACCGCAGATCCAGAACACGGCGAAGGCGGTCCAGGGAATGGCAAACAGGAAGATCGCGGTTGAAGCCGGCGTGAAGAAGCGGGGAATCGGCATCTCGATCCACTCGACCCGCTCGCCGGGCTCGAGCTCGCGATCGACCTGCTCCTGAAAGTGCCTGGGAATGACGGTGTTCATGGCAGTGGATTCAACACTCTCCAACCCCTGGGGGTCTGTGCGACGAGTATCTTCTGTCGTGACGTGCGGCCGTCTGGAAATCGGCAAATCTCGGTCACAACCACGACACCATTCTTGTATGCTTCTCGTGCCACGAAGAAGCTCTGGAGCCGCGTGAAATCAGGCCATGCTTTGATCGTGTGCATACGAAACGACAACTCCAGTGTTTCCGCCGTTTTGGCGATAATGTCGCCATCGCGATCGAAGCCGCCGCCGATCGTTTCGAGCATGAGCTTCGCCTCGATGGCGAAATCCTTGCAGGCAACCGCTCCATCGAGGTCACGGCGACGGTAAGCATCCTCCAAACACAAGATTGCGCCTTCGGGTGTTGTGAAGTCCGCCGCGTAAGCCCCGGCCGAGGCAATCGCGGCCTCGTTTTCCTTCTGTCGCTGTCGAGCACGACGATATGCTCGGAGCCAGAACAGGACGCCGAGAACGACGAGAGCGAGTATTGCGATCGTAATGTATTTCATGCGTATGCACGGAGTGACCTAAGGAATCGCCTAATCGCGCCGCGCTAGGGCGACTGCATTTCCTGCAATCGCCGCATCATAGCCGCCGTCCGCTCGAGCACCTCGTTCGGTGCGCCGTCACTTGGGTCGTTCGGTCGGATAGTTCTTCGCCGCGTCCTCGAGGATCAGGACCCAATCGCTCTTTGCCCCTTGAGTAGGGGGAACGAACTCGCGCGTCCCGGTGTTCGGAAACTCGCCGATCTCGCGCCAGGTTCCTTCCCGGGGGTCATACCACCGCGCCTTGACGGCCTTTCCCGAGAGCTTGTCTGTCTTGAGGACGACCGGCTTACCCGCGGGCAGAAAGGCGATCATGAAGCCGCCGTCCTCGGCCCGCGCCGCCACGACTCGATCCGATCCTTTGCCTTCGTCCGAGGCCAGGAGGGATTGATCGGGCACGAGCTTGTACCACGGGCGCAGTTCGAACAGCCGGCGCATGAAGCCGACCTGGGTCGAGCCCTCGTAGGCCATCGCCTTGCGCCAATGCTGGTAGCCGTTCTTGGGAAACGGCCCGTCGCCGTCCTTGTACAGCCAGAACAGGTCCATTGCGCCGTAACCGTGACCCGCCGCACCGGCAAGCATGGCCGAGTAGGCCTGCGAGCGAACCTTGTGAGCGTCGATGCGCGGCTTGTTGGCGCCGGTGGGATGGTTCTCGTACGCCGGCTCCATGTCGACGGTCGGTTTGGCGGGCGCAACGCATAGTCCTTGCTCACAAACGCGTAACTATCCGAGCCGAAATGATGGCCGGACTGGATGGAATTGAAATCGAGCCAGTCCGCCTTGTGAAACCACATCGACGACGAAGTGCTCCCTTGGCCGTGGTAGCAGACGAGTTGGCTGCCGCCGCTGCCGTCGCGGAGCCCCTTCGCCATCGCCACCCAAACGGGTTCATATTTTCCCGGCGCGGAGTCGCCCCCCGGAAACCACATCACGGCGTTGTTCTTGTAGCGCTCGCCGAGGAATTTCGCAAAGGCGTAGGCGCTTTTCTCATCGAACACTTTCTCCGGGTGGTCGGCCACGTGCCATGACTTGGCGGGTACGAGGCCCATGACCAGGCCCAGCTCGTTGGCGCGGTTGACCACGTAGTCCATGTTCTTGAAAAACGCTTCATTGGGCCTGGCCGGGTCGCGGTCGATGAAGGGGCTCTCTCCCAACAGAGAGCCGTTCCCATCCGGGTGCCGCGCTGTCAAGCCCGCGGATGACGTAGGCCTGGATGACGGTGAACCCCTTCGCGGCGCGGTCCTTCAAGTATTCATCCACCTCCTGGCGATTGAGCCGCTGAAACACGAGCCAGCAAGTGTCGCCGAGGTAGAAGAAGGGCTTGCCGTCTTGATTGACGAAATAGCGACCGTTGGGACTGACCTTGAATTTCCAGTCCTTGACGGAATGCCGGGCGTCTTGCGGGGAGGGCTCTCCCACCGTAACGCTCGTCCAGACAAGCACCGTCAGAAGGCTGCCAGCCATCATAACGCCACGGGCCAGTGAACCCAGAGATAGTTGTTTCATTGCGGTGACTCCCATGCAACAGTCGCGGTGTGACCAAGCTCGTTGCCAGAGAACTTCCATGGATCGCCTCCCCTGGGCCGATGAGCGGCCGATACTCCCAGGGGCCTTGTTTCGGCAATCGAATTGTAGCAACCCAGTGAGGTGCAAACTACTACGTCGGGCAGCGCGATAGGCCGTTTCTGCCGAGCGCCGCGGAGGCCAAAACGCACGACCCTTGGCAGGGTTTCGGACGTTCGTCGACGCCGGGACCCCAGAGATAGCGGCAGCGGAGTCGGTCGCGGTGGCGCTACGCGCGGGTGCGTGTGAAGTCCAGGGCCACCTGGTTGCAGCTTTGAACCGTTCCACAATCAACAACGGCGTCAATAATACAGAGAAGGCAGGTTTCACCACGAAGTCACCCAGGCACGAAGAAGGGACGAGAGCAGGCGAGCGTGCAGGGAACGTCTGTCTGCCTTGGTGTCTTGGTGACTTACTCTCTTCGGCCCATTCCCAAGGGTCACTGGCGATCGAGCAAGGTGAGACGGCTACCCAGGCCTCTTGTGCCTGATGGCACGTGCGATAGGCGAGCTATCGGGGCTACCGGCGGAAGGCCCGTGAACGGGCCTGGAGATCAATGAGGAAGGGGAGGGAGGATGATTGGCTTCGCCGAACCGGCGTGAACGCCGGCCCGAAGAGCCGCTCTTGCGGCGGAAGGCCCGCAAGCGGGCCTCAGACGGCGGGGGCGAAGGCGTGAGGGAACCACGAAGGTGGAAGTGAAACCACGAAGTCACCCAGGCACGAAGAAGGAACGAGAGCAGGCGAGCGTGCAGGGAACGTCTGTCTGCCTTGGTGTCTTGGTGACGTTGTCGTTTCTACAAATCGCGCACGCTAAGCGTGATGAACCACCCATACAGAAGCAAACCGCGAAGACGCCAAGACACGAAGCAAGACCGGTTGCCGTAGTTTGACGGTGGGGCGGTGGTGGAGAAGTCGGAGGTCGGCGCCATTTGGGCTCTGGAGCAAATTGCTTGAAGGGATCTGACAACCATGGAGTGTCTGACCTACAAGGCTCCTCTCCTCGTAGCGAGTTTCTGCCGTCACCGAAGGATCGCCGTCGGGCGATCACAATCCACCCGAGCCGCATGGGCACCTCGTAGGCACGCGGCCGTTGTCGGTCCTTTCATGCAATGCGCAGGCTCTTCACGAAGCGGCGAAACGCGCGTTGCGCCACCTCGCCTATCCGTGGCGCATCGTAGAGATGAATGGTGTATAGGACAGGGTCTTGGTCAAGAATGAGGGTTTCATCATCAATGAGCGTAGCTGGAATCTTGCGGTGTTGAAAGAGCCAGCGGGACTTCCACCGCATGCACGTGCAGTTGGACAATTCCCATGATGCCGGCGGCTCGATCACCGCGTAGTCCTTCAGCAGCAAGGAAGAACCCTTCAATGCGCCGTCAATCAGATCGTCAAGGGATGCGAAGTCCGCTCGGTCTTCCTCGTTCTTGTAGACTGTGATCGACGGGCTGAAGCGGGAGAATTCCTCGCCGTACTTGGAGATAACGGCCACCAGCGTTGATGTCTGGTCCCGCCGGAATGCTTCTTCGTCTTCCGGCACCACATTTTCCACAATCTGGCCTTCGAGCAACGTGGCGAAATCGCTGGACGTGTCCAAGCACCACCGGTCCGGCTTCTCAAAGCCCAGACCCAGCTTCATGTTGACATAATAGTTGCCGTTGACTGCAACGGCGCGAAGCGGGTCGAGCACGATCCCGCCAAGCGCCATGCCGGCAAACTTCAGAAACTCTCTTCGGCCAATTCCCATGGGTCACCGGCGATCGAGCAAGGTGAGACGGCTACCAAGGCCTCTTGTGCCTGACGGCACGTGCGATAGCCGAGCTATCGGGGCCACCCGAGTCAGGGATCAAACGAACCGGCAAACTCGGCCGCCCACTTACCTTTATCCTTCTGGGCTCGGTAGGTGGTGCACGCACCACCGATGATAAAATAGCCGGAATGAACGAATTCCACCTCGATCGAACCATCCTTCATCGGCTCGAAGCGGTCGATGCGGATGCACATCTCACCCTTCTTCAGGTCGCGCTTGGAGCGATCGAAGAGTTCGACCTTCACATTCGGGATCTTCAGGTCGAAACCCTTGGGAGCATACCGCTCGTCGATGAGGAGGCGATTGAGCTTCAGCTTCGGATTATGCCACGCGCTGTCCTCTGGATCGATCAGGTAGAGGTACGGCCGGTCCTTGACCTTGGGGTTGGTCATCCAGTCGGTGATGACGAGTTTCAGGACCTCGGCGGCGTCGGGATGGGCATAGTCTCGCTTGGCGTCGGCGACCTTACCCGTCTTCGGATCGAGCCGAAAGCTCCCCGATTCCTGGCAGCGGGTCTCGGGTGGCGAGATCGCGGCAACGAGAAGAAGCAGCAGGCCACAACAGCAGGATCGAAGCGTCATGACGGTTACCTTTCGTACCAAAACGTCAGACATCGGCCGATGCACCGTGCGCATCCGCGCACCCTTCGGTAGGTCACGGGGCCGATGGCTGGCCACCCGTGTGTTTCTTACCTTGACTGCGTTTGTGCCAAATGGAAAGCAGCAGCGCCGCAATCGGCACACATGTGATGCCGCCTGAAACGACGTAGATTTCCAAAACGCGCACGGTCCCGGCGCCGGTGCAACGGATTGTTATCCCGCAACACGGATCGTGTGGCTCATCATCCTCCACGGAGTCCGTGCCGTCAATTCCTGTAGATGATCAGGTACGGATGACTTCCATGCGTCCCGTTCGCCTGCCAAACGTCCCTGCCAATCCTCCTGAGCGTCAGATTCCATCGATTACCGCCGTCTCTCCAAACGATGTTATCGCCGTTGTCTTCAAGAATCCAATGAAGCGTTTCCGTGTTTCCTCCAGAATGTCGCCCTTCACAGTCAATCTGCCCGTTCAAGTTGGTTTGGGTCGTGGTGTAGTGCCAATCTCCCCAACAAGCATCTAATGTGTACCGATCGGACATCGTGCGGACCCTTTCGTAGTGAGGGTTACTGGATTCGTACGTAGCGAATGATCGCGATCCAAGCTGGAATCGAGCCGCAAGTGGCTCGATTCCAACATTCCCGCGACTGTGGAACGATCTTTGGCTATGCAGGAGGTCAATAGAAACGCAAATACACCACACCTGTACCGAACCCAAGAAGGCATGCACTCGCTGCTCTGGTCCACCGCTGGACCGGTATTACCGGCGCAAAGCCAATCCTCTATGAAACAAATTGCGACCAGAGGCGAAAATCGGGCGTCGGGTCTCAATTTTTCGCTATGGTGGGGGATAGCGACCGCTTGCGGGCGTTTGCGCCGCCGAGCGGACGTGGACGATGGGGCGCAAGCCGGGACTTCCGTGCCGTGTCCAGGCCACGTCCGTCGTCGCAAATTGGGGACGACTCAGCCCCGGCGGGACGACTCAGCCCCGGCCTCTCTTGAACCCCGGCCCGGCGGGGTTGTAGGATCGCTTCGGCCCGGGGGCTGAACCTCGCGCCGCAGGCGGTATAATCACGGCTTCGGTCTTGCCGGAAGCGCCGGCCGGAACTGCCCGCGGCCGAAGGCCCGGGCCCATGGCTCGCCGGAGGTCGACTATGACAAAGGTCCATTCACTCACGAGTCCAGAGGTCTCTGCAATGATCCGCTCGGTTGTGCGCAACTTGGGGTTGGCGTGTCTTTTGGGGACTCTTCTGCCTGCCGCGGCGGTGGCGCAGGCCACGCGAGCGCCGGCCGTGCCGCTGGTGGTCCACGACCCGTACTTCAGCATCTGGTCGTTCGGCGATCGACTGACCGACGACTGGCCGCGGCACTGGACCGGGCACGATCCAAGCGCTGTCGAGCATGGTGCGGATCGACGGCAAGGCGTATCGCCTGATGGGCATGGAGCCGACGGAAGTTCCGGCGATGCGCCAGATCGGCCTGGAGGTTCTGCCCACGCGGACCGTCTACAGCTTCCAGGCCGACGGCGTCACGCTGTCGCTGACTTTCAACACGCCGGTGCTGGCCCGACGATTTGGACTCGTCGAGCCGGCCGGTGACGTATCTCACCTGGCACGCCCGGTCGCACCGACGGGCGCACGCACGAGGTGCAGGTCTACTACGACAACTCGGCGGAGCTGGTGGTCGACAAGGCCGACGCAGCCGGTCGTCTGGTCGCGGCCGAAGATCGCAGGCTTCAGCGTGCTGCGGATCGGCTCCGAGGAGCAGCCGGTGCTGCAGAAGAAGGGCGACAACCTGCGGATCGACTGGGGCTATCTCTACGTGGCGGCCCGGCGCGGCAGAAGGCGTCGATGGTGATCGGCCAGCGACCGCGCGGCGCGGCATGGTTTTGCCGCCCAGGGGCGGCTGCCGCAGTCCGACGATACGCGCATGCCGCGGCCGGCCAACGACGACTGGCCGGTGTCGGCCTGCACCTTCGACCTGGGCAAGGTCGGCACGCCAGCCGGTCCGCCGCTGGCTGATGCTCGCCTACGACGACGAGTACTCGATCGAGTATCTCGGCACAGAAGCTGCGGCCCTACTGGCGGCGGCAACGGGCGCCGAGATCGCCGAGCTTGCTCCGACAGCGCGGCCAAGCAGTACGACCGACCTGCTCGAGCGTTGCCGGCGAGTTCGACCAGCGAGCTGATGGCCGACCTTGCCGAGGTCGGCGGGCACGGGCTACGCCGACCTCTGCGCGCTGGCCTATCGCCAGGCGATCGGCGCCCACAAGCTGGCCGCTGGGTCCCGACGGCCGGCCGCTGCTCTTCCCCAAGGAGAACTTCTCCAACGGCTGCATCGCCACGGTCGACGTGATCTATCCGGCCGCGCCGATCTTCGCCCTGTTGAACAACGACCTGCTCAAGGCCATCGGTCACGCCGGTCTTCGAGTACGCCGCTGACCGACCGCGTGGAAGTTCCCCTTCGCCCCGCACGACCTGGGCACCTATCCCCAGGCCAACGGCCAGGTCTACGGCGGCGGCGAGAAGACCGAGGAGAACCAGATGCCGGTCGAGGAGTGGGGCAACATGCTGATCCTCGCCGCCGTGATCTGCGCAGCTCGACGGCAACACCGACTACGTCGACACGCTACTGGCCGCTGCTGGAGCGCTGGGCCGAGTATCTCAAGGCCAAGGGGCTCGACCCGGAGAACCAGCTCTGCACCGACGACTTCGCCGGCCACCTGGCCCACAACGCCAACCTCTCGCTCAAGGCGATCCTCGCCCTGGCGGCCTACGCCAAGATGTGCGACATGGCGGGCGAGAAGGACGAGGCGGCCGAGTATCCGCCAGCTGGCCGAGGAGTTCGCCAAGCAGTGGGTCAAGCTGGCCGACGACGGCGACCACTATCCGCCTGGCCTTCGACCGGCCCGGCACCTGGAGCCAGAAGTACAACCTGGTCTGGGACAAGCTGCTGGGCCTGAAGCTCTTCCCGCCCGAGGTCGCGCGCAAGGAGATCGCCTACTACAAGACGAAGCTCCAGCCGCTACGGCCTGCCGCTGGACAACCGCGAGAACTACACCAAGACCGATTGGGAGGTGTGGACCGCCACGCTGCGCCGATCGCGGGCCGACTTCGACGCCCTGATGGAAGCCGGTCTACCGCTTCGTCGATACCACGAGCCCCGCGCGTGCCGCTGACCGACTGGTACTTGACCGCACGACGCCAAGCTGCGCGGTTTCCAGGCCCGATCGGTGATCGGCGGGGTGTTCATCAAGATGCTCGACGACCCGACGGTGTGGAAGAAGTGGTCCAGCCGTGGCGGCGCCCCTCGGCCCTGAACGCGCGTTGGGCCGTTGCTCGAAAGCCTCTCAATGCCTCTGCTCGCGTGCGGGCGAGGAATTTAGAGTCGATCCCAGAACCTTGTGTCGCTCCTGAAATCCTCCGGCCGCGGAGGCGGCTGTGGCCGTTCCGGGATAGGTTGTTAGAGCCGATCCCAGAACCGTCTGCCGCCCTGAAATTCTCCGGCCGCGACAGCGCTCTAACGGCAGTTCTGGGATAGGCATTTACTGCTGCATCCCCACCACAGACGGGGTTGAAGCCCTTCGCAGTTCGGATTAGACTCCCGATACATTGGTGTTCGTATTCGGGAGGAGTTTCAGAATCATGGCACAAGGCGTCATTAAGAAGATCGTGACGGATCGTGGTTTTGGCTTCATTTCTGGGGAGCGGGGCGACGTGTTCTTTCACGTTTCCTCCTGCGAAGACGTCAGCTTCGACGATCTTCAAGTGGGTCAGGCGGTGCATTACGAGTTGGACTCCGGCGACCGCGGCGGCAGCCGTGGCCCCCGCGCGGTGAACGTCAAGCCGTTGTAGCAGCCGCCGGGCCCTTCGTTTCTCGGGGTGTATCCTCTCAGGATCGCACGAGGGATGCGCGAAAGCCGATCCCTGTAATCTCGTTGTGCGCTCAACGAGCCACGAAAGTCCGTTGCCATGCCTCGTGCGCGTCTTATCTTGGTTCTGATCGTTGCACTGACCCTACCCACGCTGATCACCTGGATCTATTTCGATCTGCTCGCCGCCGCGCCGGCTTCGATTCAGCAGTCGGCCTACGGCGCGGGCAAGACCTTGCAGTTCGTGCTGCCGATCGTTTGGGTTCTGGGGGTCGAGCGCCGCAAGCTCGATCTGCGCAAGTGGGGCGGGGCGGGCATGGTGCAGGGTTTGGCCTTTGGCCTGTTGATATTCGTCGCCACGCTCGTTCTCTACCAGTGCGTGCTCGAGCAGGCCGGTTGGTTCGCTTCCGCGGCCGAGGCCGTGCACGCCAAGGTGGCGGCTTTCGGGATCGACCGGCCTTGGAAATACTTCCTCCTGGCCGGCTTTTATTCGCTCGTTCACGCCGGGCTCGAGGAGTACTACTGGCGGTGGTTCGTCTTTGGCGAGTTGCGCCGCGTGATGGCGTGGAAGCTCGCAGTTGCCGTATCGAGCCTGGGTTTCATGGCCCATCACGTGCTCGTATTGTCCGCGTACTTCGGAACGGGCTCCCCGGCGACGGTGCTTTTTTCCTTGGCCGTTGCGGTCGGCGGGGCGTACTGGGCCTGGCTCTTCCACCGCAGCGGTTCGCTCGACGGGCCTTGGCTGGGCCACGTCTTCGTCGACGCCGCGATCTTCGCGGTGGGCTATGACCTGGTGGGCCCGATGGGATGATCGGCTTGGGCCGCACGCGCGCGGGGAAGCGCGGCGGGGTTCAGCCCGTCTCGTTCAGCCGGTCCAGTTCAGGCAGTTCAGTTCCGCCGTTCCAGTTCAGTCGTTCCACGCGGCCATCAGCTCGCGCAGACGCCGCGGATCGACGGGGTTCGACACGATCCCGTCGCGTTTGAGCCAGGTGCCCACGATGAAGCCATCGGCGCGCCGCCGCCACTGGGCCAGCGAGTCTGCCGTGATTCCGCTGCCCACGAGCACCGCCGCACCGTGCGCGGCCAGACGCACGCAATCCAGCTCGGCCGCATCGGCCGCCGCGCCGGTCGCGGGACCGGAGACCACCAGCGCGTCGGCTCCGCCCCGCATGAGGAGTTCCTCGGCTTCCTCCTCCAAGGGGCGATTGGCCAAGGGAGCCGAGTGTTTCACGTCGACGTCGGCGAGGATCCGCACCGCGTGGGCACCGAGCCGCGCGGCGGCGGAGCAAATCGTGCGCGATCCCCTGGACCAGCCCTTGGTCGGTGACGCGCAGCCGCAGAGCACATTGACGCGGATGAACTGGCGCCGGCCGCCGCGGCCACGGCCAAGGCCCCCAGGCCGTCGTTGCGGAGGACGTTGATTCCCAAGGGAACGCCCGGGAAACGTCGGCGGACTTCGATGGCCAGTGCGGTCAATTGGGCGATGACTTCGGCCGGCACGCGGCGGGGAAAGAAGGGCGCATCGCCGAAATTCTCCAGCAACAGGCCGTGCGCGCCTCCTCGACCAGCGCCTCGGCGTCGGCCAGCACCGCGCGGCGGACCGCCTCGCCGTCGCCGCCCCATCGCGGCGAACCGAGAAGCGGCGGCGCGTGCAGCATGCCCACTACCGGCGCGGCGACCGCGAACACCGATTCCAGTCCGTCGGCCATGGGCGACACCTCAAACGAGTCTTGCGGAGCCGGTGCTAACGAGGGTGAACCGAGGATATGCCCGCTGCCCGCGACGCGCCGGCCGGAGCTTTGCGGTTTACGCGGTTTTCTCTGCGGCGAACGGCAAAGCCCGGGCGAACGGCAAAACGCGGGCCTCTCGGGGAACGGTCCTATCGTCGCACCGCTGCCGGGCCACTGTCAACTCGTTCGCGGGCGATCCTTGCCCCGACATGCTTGCACGGCCTGGGGTGCGGGACTACCATTCCCAGCAGCACAAGTCCTTTCCTTACGGGAGGTAACACGATGAACGCGCGCTCGGTGCGATGGACTTCGGGGTGCCTGGCTTTGATGGTGCTGGCCCTGGGCGCCAAGGCGGCCTTGGCGGCTGAGAAGGCCGCCCCCTCGTATCCGTGGCCGCGCGTGAACGCGGCCATTTCCTATCAGGTGGCCCCTGAATTCTTCCAGCGCCCCGCCGCGTTGGAATGGGGCGCAACGCCGGCCCTTGCCGTCGACGGCAAGGATCAGATCTCGGATCTTCACCCGCGCCAAGGTCCCGGTCCAAGTCTTCGACGCCAAGGGGAAGTTTGTTCGCGCCTGGGGTGAGGGGCTGATCGAATCGGCGCACGGATTGAAGTTCGACCGCCAGGGGATGGTTTGGCTGGTCGACGTGGGCAAGCACGTGGTGATGCAGTTCACGCCGGAAGGGAAGCTTCTGCGGACGTTGGGCACTCCCGGCGTATCGGGCTCGGACAAGACGCACTTCAACAAACCCACCGACGTGGTCGTCACGCCCTCCGGCGAAGTGTTCGTGACCGATGGTTACGGAAACAACCGAGTGGTCCACTTCGACGCCCAGGGCAACTACGTGAAGGAGTGGGGCACCTGGGGCACGGGTCCGGGCCAGTTCAGCCTGCCCCACGCGATCGTCGTCGATTCCGCGGGCCGGCTTTACGTTGCCGACCGCAACAACGTGCGCGTACAGGTCTTCGATGCCGGCGGTAAGTTCCTCGACCAGTGGGCCAACTTGCTCGTGCCCTGGAGTCTCTGGATCACGAAGAACGACGAGATTCTGGGTTTGCGGCTCATCGCCCATGACCTGGGCCGGCGAACTCCCGCTGGGCTGCCCGCCCAAAGACCAGCTCTTTATGAAGTTCAACACTGCCGGCAAGCTGTTGCAGCTCTGGACGGTGCCCAAGGGAGAGGACGGCAAGGAGCGGGTCGGGGAGCTGAACTGGCTCCACGGCATTGCCGAGGATTCGCAGGGCAATCTCTACGCCAGCGACATCAACGGCAAGCGCGTGCAGAAGTTTGTGCGGCAGAAATAGGCCCCGCTGGCTTTGGCGATCGGCGCCGCCGCGCTGGATTGTGCTTACGCACGTAACCGTTCACAGGGCAAACTCGTAGAAACTGCGTCTTGCCGTTTCCAAATGCTTGCCCATTACCGACGAGCGCGTGGGAAACTCAACCGCTCAGCGTGGCTGTCCCGGGGTGTGAACGCTTACCTTACACACCGACCCGGCGGGGCTTTGCCTCGAGGGCTTGGATTGCGAGTCCGGCAGGTCGAGTGGCCGGCTCACTGGGGCTGTCCGTGCGCCTGTCGCGTTTCCAGCGTGCCCTGTGCGCCCAGTGCTGGCCCCAGGCCGGTGCGGAGCCATGCCATGGCCTGCGCAGTCGTTCCCGAGAAAAGCATCCCAGAAGGCCGTGGTGGCCATGAGGATCAGTTCCTGGAAACGCGGGTCTTTGTCGCTTTTCATGAATCGCCGCAAGCCGGAAAAGACCATATGGTCGCCGCCGTTGAAGATAATCAGGTACTGATCGGCGGCGCGGATCTGGTCGAAGGGAACGCGGCGATCGGCCACGGCGGTCAAGCCAATCGGGCTTTCGTCGCGCGTGCCGGTGAGGTGGAGACCGGGAATGCGGATCGCGCCGTAGACCTCGTCGAGCCGGTCCTTGCGCTTCGGGCCGGGGCCGCTCATCACGACCATGGCCTTGATGCGCGGGTCGCGGAAGCTCTTTTCGTTTCCCAGCGGCCCGAAGAACTTCTGGCCGGCCACGGCCAGGGTGGTGTAGGCGCCGAACGAGTGCCCTGCTGCGCCGACGCGGTTCAGGTCGAGCCGGCCCTTCCACGGCCCTTCGCGTGCCATGATTTCGAGTTGATCGAGGGCAAACCGGAGGTCGAGCGGCCGGTTCAGGGCGTTGGCGGGGTCCTGCGCGGCGGCGCGGAGTACGGCCCGATCGCCCGACGCCTTTCTCCAGACGTCGATGTCGCTGCCGTGGTGTTGCAGGTGGACTACCGCGTAGCCGTGGCTGGCCCAATGGCGGCCGAGATACGCATACCCCTCGCGCGAACCTCCCAATCCGTGCGAGAAAAGAATCACCCCGGCCGCGGCGTCCGCTTGCTTCGGCGCGTAGATTTTCACCGGCACCTCGCGTTGGCGCGCCGCATCGGTCCACTGTTCCATGGAGGAAACGACCGCGTGGGGGCCGCGCGCGAGCTTGTAGGTGCCGGGAGGGGCGCTGGCCTGGCCGCCGCCGGGCGTGAAGCTGAGAGTCAACAGGATTCCTCCTCGAACGAGTGTGGCTGAGAGCCGCTGCACGGCGATTCTCCCCGGCGGGGCCGCGTGGATCCAAAGGGGCGTGCGAGGGAAGTCTATCGCCCGATCCGCGTTGGGGAAAGGGGCAGACGTCAGCGGCCCGGTGCGCGGCCCGGGGGAGGGAAGCCGCGCGCGGCATCGTCGAGCACGAGGACCCAGTCGTTGCCCCGTCCCGGCTCGCCGGGGGGATCAAACTCGGCCTTGCCTTGGCGCGGCTGTTCGCCCGCGGAGGTTGCGCTGCCGGTGCGCGGATCAAACCACCACGCGCAGGCGTGCGCCGGAGAGCTTATCCAGGTCCACGCTCACCGTCTTGCCGGTGGGGAGATAGATCATCGCGTAGCTGCCGTCGACCGCGCGGCAAGCGCGGACGTGATCGGCGCCCGAGCCTGTGCTGCCGGCCACCAGTGACTGGTCGGGAGTGCGCGTGAGAAAGGGACGGGCCAGCAGCAGCGTACGCAGGTGGAGCATGTCCCATGCCCCGGGCAGGTCGATGGCCTCGTGCCACGGCCGCCGCGCGTAGGCGACGCGTGCGCGATGCTTGTCGTACATCTGCCAGATGTCGTGGCAGCCGTAGGTGTGGCCGCAGGCGCCGGCAAACAGGGCCCAGTAGGCCGCCTGGCGCACGTCGTAGTCGTCGAACCAGTCGTTGGGTTTCCAGTTGACGGGATGGTCCTCGTAGCGCGGCTCTCCGTCCAGACAGGGCTTGGCCGGTGCGCGGGCATAGTCGCGGGCGATCATCGCATGGTTGGGCAGGTCTTTGGCTGCATGGCCCGATTGGAGCATGTTGAACGCCAGCCAGGCATCAGCGTGGAACCAGTCGGCCGAGGTTCGCCCGCCTTGCGGATGGTACGTCATGAGGTGCCGGCCGCCGTCGGCCTGCGCCAAAGCCTTGGCCATGGCGCGCCAGAGGGGTTCTTTCTGGTCGGCCACGCGGTCGCCGCCCAGGATCCAGATCAGGTTGGGCGCGTCTTTGTAGCGCCGCCCTAGAAACGTTCCATACGCCTCGGCGTTGGCGACATTGAAGATCTCAGGGCCCTGGCCCCATGCCTTGGTGACCTTATCGCCCCAGGTGGGCAGCATACCCACGTAGATCCCGCGTTTCGCTGCCGCAGCCACGATGAAATCGACATGGTCCCAGTAGTCGTTGTTCGGGCCGTCCTTGACGTCGGGCCGGGCGGGATCGTTGTCCACAAGCGGCCGGTGTCCGTAGGGATTCGGATCGGTGAGACCGCCGTATTCGGCCAGGCACACCGCCTGGATCACGGTGAAGCCCTGCGAGCGGCGCTTTTCCAGGTAGCGTTCGGCCTCTTCACGGTTGAGGCGGTGGAAGAGTTCCCAGGCCGTGTCGCCAAGGTAGAGGAACGGTTTGCCGTTGGCATGGACGAGGAAGCGTCCGTCGGCCGACACGCGGAGGTTTCCCTGCGACAGGTTCCACGAAGGTCCCGTCCAGGGAGTCTCGGCTGCCGCGAGCCCGGCACTCATCCAAATCATCAAGGCGGCCAACATGGCACGGTTGCGGATCATGGAGTCGTTCCTTTCGTGGAGCAGGGGATTCTTCATGCCACGGTTGATCGTGGAGTCGTTCGAGGCTTTCCGCGGGCGGGAAATCGGGCCGTGCGTTGGTCGCCCTTGTTCTACGAGCGGCGCAGGACTCCATAAAGGTGCCCGTCAAGGCGGGCCAGCTCAAGCGGCTACAGTACGGTGCGCGGCGGTTGCCGATCACGGCAGGGGAATGTTCTCGAACTCGAAGCGCAGCGGCACGGCGAAGATTGCCCCCGGCGTCTGGTAGACGAAGGTGTAGTCGGCCAGCTTGCCCGGCACGCTGAACAGATAGCCCATGCCGACTTCGTCTTCCGTTTGGCGCGTGTTTTCCAGGCTGCTGTAGGCGATGCGCTTGCCGCCGGGAGCTTCGAGGTGCGCGGGGTTTTCGAAGACCCAAGTGCGGTGCGAGGCGAGCGCTCTGCGCGCGCGGTCGAAACGCAGTCGCACGAAGACCTCCCACAGCTCGTTGTTCTTCATCACTTCTTCGAGGATTACGGTGGCGCCGGCGGTGCGCTGTTCGACGTTGGCGGCTTTTTCCAGGTCCTGGAAGCGGAACGTTTCGAGCTTGCCGGGAACGAGGACGTCGAGCGCACCGGCCAGCCGGGCAATCCGGCTTGCGCTCCGCGGCGGCGGAGCGAGGAGGATCTGCACCGATTTGGCGATCGGCCCGCGCTCCAGCGGCACCTCGAGTTCGGCGTCGGGACGCTCGATGGCCACCGCCTGTCCGCGGTCGTCGACGGCCGACCACTGGGCCATGGGCAAAGCGAGGGTGATCGGCTGCAACCGCGGTTCCCACGCCACTTCGATTTCGAGCCGCAACGACGCGGCGCCGGGATTGCGCAATCGCGCTGAGCCACCGCGCTCACCGGCTCGATGCGGAAGGCACCTTCGTAGCGGGCGTGGCGTCGGCGCGTGCCTTTCTCGTCCGGCTGCATCACGACCTGGACGGCGCGCTGGTCGCCGTAGCAATACACGCTCAGGCCGGCCTGGTCGAGCACGGTATCGAGTGCTTGCCAGAAGGGGGTTTTCTCGAAGTCGGTCTTGACCTCCGGGTCGGGAGCCTGGGCGACCGCCTGGCGGCGCGTGTCGACGATCTTGTTGTCCGTTTGCGCTTCGATCGCGGCGAGGGCCTTGGAAAGCGGCATCGCGCCGCGCAGCGTCACGCGCCCGGGCTGGAGCGAGGATTCGGCCTGAGTGCGCTGGAGTTTCTGCCGCACGT
Source organism: Pirellulales bacterium (assembly GCA_963736495.1). Taxonomy (GTDB): domain Bacteria; phylum Planctomycetota; class Planctomycetia; order Pirellulales; family Thermoguttaceae; genus CAVTPL01. The sequence goes on from CAVTPL010000009.1 coordinate 228,659, forward strand.
GCGCCAGACGCTGCCCCACTTCGGCCTTGGCCGGATCAACCTCTTTGGGCAGTAGCTCCAGCACGGCCGGTCCCAGACCGATCAATGCCTGCTCAGCCGCGTCGCGCGCGCTCAACTGCGGCGCATCGAGTTGGCGCACCAGGGTGCGGACCTGCGCGGGCAGCGCGTCGGCGCCGGGTTGGGAGGGGACCTGCCCACAGAGCAGGCTGCCGATCAAGATCGCGGAGCCGAGCACAGTCTGGGTTCCTTGCGGGATGAGTTGCACTGCATTCTACCGAGTTCGGCGGGCGCGACGCAACGTCGGCAATTACCGACCCCTAAAGCGGCTTGATCCTGACGGGGCGTACGACTAGGCTGGCGCCGGGGGCGGTGAACTGGCCGCGGCATTGGCGAACGGAGCCGAACCGAGACCCGCGTTTTAGAGCCGATCCCAGAACCGTGTGCCGCACCTGCATTCTCCGGCCGCGGAGGACCGCCGTGGCGGTTCCGGGATAGGTTCTTACCCCAAGGTGGCGCGGCCTTCAACACCGTCGATGCATAGCAGGAGTTCCGCTCATGCGAACTTGTCTGGGATGGTTTGCGGTGATCTTCGGCATGGTGGGGCGATTTCCGGCCATGGGGGCCGAAGCCCGGCTGGCGCTGCGGGAAGTGTCTCAGGCGGCGCTACGAGTTCGGCGGCTCCGTCGGCCGGCGGATCGAAGCCAACGTGCGCCAATGGCTGATCCCGGCACCGGCGGCCAATCCGGGACTCTTGGAAATGTTTGCCTTGCGCGATCGGCAGCCCAAGCCGAACCTGGTGCCCTGGGCGGGCGAGTTCGTGGGCAAGTACCTGATCTCGGCGATCCAGGCGCTGCGGATGACCGACGATCCGGAACTGGAGCAGCACGGTCCGCGCGGTCTGGCACGACTGATCGCCAGCCAGGCCGACGACGGCTACCTGGGGCCCTTTCCCACGCGACATCCGCTTGCTGGCCCACTGGGACCTGTGGGGCCACTACCACGTGATGCTCGGCGCTGCTGATGTGGCACGAGCGGACCGGCGACCGCAACGGCACTGGACGCCTGCCGCAAGGCCGCCGACCTGATGTGCAAGACGTATCTCGACGACCGGCCGGCGCATGGTCGAGCGCCGGCTCCGACGAGATGAACCTGGCGGTGATCCACGGCCTGGGCCGGCTCTACCGCACGACCGGGCGAGCCACGCTATCTGACGCATGATGCGCGAGATCGAGAAGGACTGGGAGAAGGCAGGCGACTACTTCCGCACCGGCCTGGCCGGCGTCGAGTTCTTCCGCACGCCCCGGCCGCGCTGGGAGAGCCTGCACGACCTGCAGGGGCTGGTCGAGCTCTATCGGATCACCGGCGACGAGCGCTACCGCCGCGTCGTTCCTCCACCACTGGCACAGCATCCGCCGCTGGGACCGCCACAACACGGGCGGCGTTCTCCTCCGGCGAGCAGGCCACCGGCAACCCCTACGAGGCCGACGGCCATCGAGACCTGCTGCACCGTGGCCTGGATGGCGATCACGGTCGACGCCCTGCGCCTGACCGGCGATCCCGCCGCGGCCGACGAGCTGGAGCTGTCGACCTTCAACGGCATGCTCGGCGCGCAGCACCCTCGGGCAGTTGGTGGACCTACAACACGCCGATGGACGGCGTGCGCGAGGCCTCGCACCACACGATCGTCTTCCAGGCCCGCGCCGGCACGCCCGAGCTGAACTGCTGCTCGGTCAACGGGCCGCGCGGGCTGGGGATGCTCTCCGAGTGGGCCGTGCTGCGGTCGGACGAGGGGCTGGCGGTGAACTACTACGGGCCGATGCGCGTGGAGTGGCGCGGCGACGACGGCGCACGCTGGAGGCTGACCCAAACCACGCGCTATCCTCTGGAGGGCCAGGTCTGCCTGCGCATTGAACCCGATCGGCCGCGCCCCTTGGCGATCCGATTGCGCATTCCGGCTTGGGCCCAGGGTGCGCGGATCCGCGGGCCGGGCGGCATGCAGGTCGCCGCGCGGCCGGGCAAGTACGCCGTGGTGCGCCGCGTGTCGGCGCCGGGCGACGAGATCCACCTCGATCTCGACTTGCCCCTCCGCGTGGAATCGGGAGACCTGGAGATGGCCGGCCGGGTTTCCGTCTATCGCGGCCCGTTGCTACTGGCCTACGACCAGCGTCTGAACGACTTTGACGAGAAGGCAATCCCTCCGCTGGCGCGTCTTCGCCCTGGAGCACGCCAAAGTTTCACTGCCTGCTGCCAATCCCGAAGACGAGCGGACCGGCCGGTATGCGCCTGGTTGGTGGTCGAAGTGCCCAGCGAAAGCGGGCCGCCGCTGCGCCCTGTGCGACTTTGCCTCGGCCGGATCCACCGGCAGCCGCTACGAGTCCTGGCTCCCCGCGCGGGACCTGCCGCCGCCCGCGCCGGTTCCGTTCACTCCGGCCGACGGCCAGCGCGTTCCGCCGGGTCACGTCGTTTTCTCCTGGCGGCGGCCGGCATCGTCCGACACGGCGCGAACCCATCGCATCATCGTCGCGCGCGCCGGAGGTGAAGAGCAGCCGGTGCTCCAGATTGCCGGGGTTCGAGGGCACCGGCTGGTCGTGTCTCCCCAGCAGTCTGCGGCCCTGGTGCCCGATCGCCCGTACTGCTGGAGGCTCGTGGCCGAAAATGCCGTGGGGAAGACGGCCAGCCTCGGGCCCGCCAAAGCGCTTCCGGATCGATTCGCGGCTGGCCCCGCTGGCCCCGCATGAGTTGACCGAATATGGCGAGCGCGGCGACGGGTTGATGGTTGCCGACGATCTGGCCGGCGATGCGCGGCCCAGTTTCGGGCGACTGGTGCGAGGCCAAGGGGCAAGCGCCGCTCCGGGGATCGACGGCGGTCCCCGCGGCGCGGTCCAGCTCGACGGCCAGAAGGGTTTGCTCCTCTACGGCCTCCGCGCCATGCCGTCGCGCGACTATACGGTGCTGCTCTGGGTCAACTGCGATCGCGAGGAGGACCACTTGGGGCAGATCTTCTCGGCATGGGACCATGCCATGGACGATCCGCTCCGGCTCTCGGTGAAGGAGGGCAAACTCAGCGCGCGCATCGAGGCGCGCGGGGCGTGGACGTCGGAGGAGATTGCGATGAAGCCCGGAACCTGGCATCACGTCGCCGCGGTGAAGTCCGGCCCGTTGCTCACCCTGCTGGTCGACGGCAAGCGCGCGACGTCGCTGCCGGTGCCGGCGGAAGTCTACTCATCGGCAAAGGACTTTGCCCTCGGGGGCAATCCGCACTACGGCGAAAAAAGCGAGCACCTTGCCTGCCGCCTGGCGCGTCTGGCGGTCTATGCGCGAGCGCTCGCCGAAGAGGAGATCCTCGCCATGTACCAAGCCCAGCGGCCGAAGTAATCGGCCGCTGCGCTTCGAGGATACGCCGTCAGAACCTTCTGGAAGCGGGACTAATCCCACCACCACTGACCGGGGGCCAGTTCCGGCTTGAGTTCGGCCTGGAGCTTGGCAACCTTGCCGTCTTCATCGCTGAGCACGTGGTCGGCCTTGACCGCGGTCAGGGGCTCGATCTGCACGCCGCCGGCGATCGGGGCCATGAAGCGGCCGCCGCGGAAGCGCTGCCGACGGTCGACTGCACGTGCTTCGGGGCATTGAGCGTCTCGACGGGGAACTTCTGCTCACTGCCGAAAAGCTCCATCTTCCAGCCGGCCTTGGCGTAGTAGTCTTGCTTCTGGATGAACGCCGAGGTCACCGCCAGGTCGATCAGATTGCGGAGTTCGGCATAGACGGGCGAGCGGTCGGCCAGGGCCGAGTACTTCTGCGTGAAACTGGTCACGAAGGCTTGGCTGGCGAAGTTCGAGCGGCCGGCCGCGGTGCGGCGCTGTCCGCCCGACGTGACCATTTCATCTTCGCCCACCAGTTTCACTCCGTCTCCGACCAGTTCCATTCCCATCCCGTCCTCGCTCACGCGCACGCAGCTATAATCCGGCACGAAGTACCAGCGGAACAGGGCGTTGCGCGAGACGGCCGAGGGATTGACTTTCTCGATGAAGCTGACCATCCGGACCGGCGGACGCTCCAGCCCGATGCCGATGAGCTTCATGCGGTAGTCGGCCTCGACCAGCACCTGGGCGAAGTGAGTCTTGGGCGAGATGCCGTGAACCGAGACGTTCTGCATTCCGAGGCTGCTGCGCAGCCCGTTGACGAACCGCGGCAGTACGACCTGCTCCTGGCCCGGGGCGTAGGCCGACCCGAAGTCCTTGACGAACTTCTGGAGCGCGGCGAGTCCTTCGGGCGTGGGGTCGATCGAGCAGCCGATCGACTCGGTGGGCGAGGCGCCCGGGGCAAATGCCCGGAGGGCCACGACCAAGTCCTGGAGTTGGAGCACCGGTCGCGCGGAGGAAATGCCCACGACGCGGCCCGAGGCGTCCGGCACCCAGCCTTCCGCCGGCCCGGCGAGCACGATGTCCTTGGTTTCCGGATAGAAGAAGACGTAACGAACGCGGAGCAGACCGGCGAGTTGCCGCATTTCATCGGTAACGACGCCGCCTTTGTCGAGGATTGCTTTTTCCAAACGCGTCAGCGAAACCTTGCGCAGTTTGCTGAAGGGGATCAGGTCGCGGCTGAGCGACGACTTGGCCGCTGCCACGCGCTGCCGCCAGACCGTGCCATCGGGATCGGAAAAGGTCCGCTTCTGAAGCACGCCTTGGGCATCGACCTCGACGCCCGCCATGCCCAGAGTATTGTTGTTGTTGTTCTGGTTGTTGTTGTTCTGCGCCGCGGCGCGCTGTGTGCCGACCAGCAGCAGGGCCAGTCCAAGGAGTATGCCCAAACCGACGACGTGCCGACGCATGACGAGATTCTCCCTTCGGGCAGAGAACGTGTCCGAAATGCCGCCTTCGCGACGCGGCAGCGGTCGCACGGCAGCGCTTGATGGACTAGGTAGCACTACCCTTTGGATCTTAATTTGGGAACCTGGGTAATACAAGCAAGGCGCTCCATTTTGGCTTCCCTTGCGGGCTGGGAAGGAGTTTTGTTAGTCCTGTGAGGGGGTCGGAAGGTGGCTTTCTTTGGATTGGCTTGGGTGGGGGCAGCAGAAACAGCGCAAGGGCTGAAAGTGGAGTGGCGAAAGTCGAGGCGACTGCCACCAATACGTGGGGTTTGCGGCGGTCGGTGAGCCGCGGAATCCTCTCGCTCGCCGAGCCGGGGAAATGACCCGTGCGGGCTTGAACTGTGGTGTCGCCTCAAGGAAGAGACTTAGGGGTGTCCCCGGATTTAGGGCACCTGACCACCGAGGATTCCCCGATGGCCCAAGTTCTGTATGGCTGATTCACTTGCCCCCCACTAGAGAGTTAGTTTTGGCAGAATATCTATTCTCCTTGTCAGGAATCGGGGTTCGGCGGTCTATAGGGTCATACAGCAATGCCGTTTCTGGTCATGAGGGCGTTTTACCTTCAACCAGAGAGGCCGAAGATTTCCATCAGGCGGAGGCGATGACGAGATGAAGCGGTTACTACTGGGTGTGGTTTTGGTGCTGATGGCCGGGGTGACACAGGCGGCGGTATACACGCCGGGCAATGCATTGGTAAATGCTGCGATCAACGATGCCACTGGGTTCTATGTTCAACCCGCTTCAACGCCGTTGTATGGTTCCTTTGCCCAGGCCGGTTACTACCCGGCCAATCCCTTTTATGGAAATCCTGCCCAGTGGACGATTTCCGCAGGGGGACCAACTTACTCTGGTTATTCTGACGCAGGCATCGTGATCGGTTTCGACGGCAGCCTGAAACTGAAGGACGTTGGCAGCATCACAGTGGACTCTACCGGCAGTCCGCTCTCGGTAAACCTGTGGTTGGATACCGGAGGCGACGACAAGTTTTTCACCTTCAACGGAAACAAGTTGACGGGCCTGAATGGGGACAGTTACGGTGGCACCACACTTGGAAGCGGCATCACCCTCAACTCGGTGTTTTCTCCGTTTGAGACGAGCGGGAGAGTGGCTGGCACATTGGCCGATCTTCAGAGTAAATATGGCGATGAGTCTGTGGCAATATGGATTGGTTTGACCAATGGAGTGAGTGCGGCCAATTACGCCAACATCAGCGAAGTCTACGTGGGTACTACCAGTGCCGAAGCTAGTGTCCCCGAGCCTGCTACCATTGTCGTCTGGTCGATCCTGGGTGGCCTGGGCATTGCCGCCGCTCGCCGGAAGAACCGGAAGCACGGTTGGTCACCTGAGACCCGTCAGGCGATCCGCGAGATCATCGGTCGCTAGAATCCCGTGCGGATCCCTTGGCCTCGATTGATCTCAAAAACCACTGAGAGCCACCGATCTCCGGTGGCTCTTTTCTTTTTCTTCGTTGCGTCAGGCACGACAACAACGTCACGGAACACGCTGCGAAACCGGGAACGAAAACTGAGCGGGAATTGGCCGGGCGTTGTCATCCGCAAGTGATGCCCAAGCAAGCGAGGCAGAGGTCGTCGGAACGGGGATGCACTGGAAATGCAATGGGCGTCACCATGGGGAATTTTGTGGCTGCCCCAGTTGGTGTCAAACCGTTTTCGAGCGGGCGTTTGCCGGTTCGCATGAGAATTGAGAGTTCTATCGCTTCGGAAAACGGAGTTGAGAGCAGAGTCGTCGTCGTAACTTGGCTCGCAAGTTATGGCGACGACTCTCAATTCTCACGAGAAATCGCCACTAGACGGCCTCTTCGACGACTTTTTTCCGTTTCCGATCGGGGTCGCGCGAGGTGGGGTATTCGGCCTTGTTGCCCTGTGCGTGGGCTGGGTTGGCTTCGTCGAAGGCGGGTTCGAGGTCATACTCGGCTGAGGGCAAGGGGGCTTCCTCGGGCTTTTTGCCGCGGAGCCGGCCCAGAAGGCGGCCGGTGACGCCGCGCGGCGTCGTCCCAGAGGCTATAGGCCACCGGAGTGACCAGGAGCGTGAGCAGGAGCGACAGGGTTTGGCCGCCGAGGATCACCTTGGCGAGGCTGGCACGCGAGGCGGCTCCGGGGCCCGCGCCCGAGGGCGATGGGAATCATGGCCGCGATGAGCATCACCGTGGTCATCAGGATCGGGCGCAATCGCGTGTGGTTGGCCTCGAGGATCGCTTCCTGCGCGGCATCCATGCCGCGGCGCGGAGCACGTTCGTGTAGTCGATCTGCAGGATGCCGTTCTTCTTCACGATGCCGAAGAGCATGAACAGACCGAACATCGCGTAGATGTCGAGGTTGGTCCGCAGCAGGATCAGCGAGATGATGGCGAAGGGGAGGGTCAGCGGCAGCGCCAGGAGGATCGTGATCGGGTGGACGAAGCTTTCGAACTGGGCGGCGAGAATCATGTACATGAACAGGAAGCTGGCCAGGAAGGCGATGAGGAAGTTTCGGTTCGATTCGCCCGAGCACTTTGGCCCGGCCGATGAACTCGTAGCGGTAGTCGGCGGGCAGGTTCATCGACTTGACGAAGGCCTCGAGTTCCGCCACGGCGTCGCCCAGCGCCTTGTTGCCTTCGAGGTTGGCGGTGATTACGACCTGGCGTTGCATCGAGAAGCGGTCGATCGTGGCCGGCCCCGCGCGGGTTCGAGCGCTGGCGAGGCTCGACAGCTCGACCAGACCCGCCTTGGGGGAACGCACCATCAGCCGGCGGATACTCTCCGGGTCGTCGCGGTAGCGGCAGATCGGCGCGCAGCCAGACGTCGTACTGCTCGTCGAGTTCCTTGTACTTGGAGACCGGCTCGCCGCCGACGAGCACGTTGAGCGTGGAGGCGATCGTCTGCACGGGAATTCCCAGGTCGCTGGCGCCGTTCGCGGTCGATCTTCACGCGCAGCTCGGGTTTGCGCAGCGAGAGGCTCGTGTCGACGTCGACGAAGTAGCCTTGCTTGGCCATCCAGCCGACGATGCCGGTACCGCTCCGCGGAGTCGCCGGCGAATTGCTGCAGCTTAGCCAGATCGGGGCCGCGGAGGTTCAGATCGATCATGGCCTGGCGGAAGCCGGAGCCGCCGAAACAGCGAGACGTCCTGCACGGCCGATCGCAGCTCGGGGTAGCTCCTCCATGATCTGCCGGGCGTCGCGCTGGATGTCGAACTGGGAGAAGTACCGCTCGGGTTGAGGTTCGGGCCGGCTCAGGATTCCCTGGATCCAGAACTGAGGGTCATACCACTTGCGCTGCCGCTGGGCGAGGTCGACCAGCCGCAGGTAGATCGTGCCGCTGGTCACGTCGCCTTGTCCCTTGGCGACGCGGCCGCTCGTGTCGCCGATGATCGTGAAGACGTTGGTCACGCCCGCGGAGCTTTCGCAGCCGGCCTTCGATCTCGGCGAAAGAGCTGTCGGCGCGGTCGAGCGTGTAGCCCTTCGGGCATGGTGATCGCCACCTCGAGTTCTCTCTGGTCGTCGCGAGGGATGAAATCGAAGCCGACGGTCCGGAACAGCGCGGGAGTGACTGGCCAGCAAGCCCACGACAGGCAACGACGATCGCCCAGCGGTGCCGCAGCGACCAGCCGAGAATCCAACCGTAGCCGCCATCGATCACCCGCCACACCCAACTCGACTTGCTTCCGCCGCCGTGCTTGCTGCTTGAACTTGAGGAACCGCGAGCAGAGCATGGGGGTCAGCGTGAAGGAGACGAACAGGCTCATGAAGATCGAGAAGGCCACCGTGCCGCCGAAGCTGCTGAAGAACTGGCCGATACGCCCTCCCATGAAGACGACGGGCAGGAAGATCACGAGCAGCGAGAGGGTGGTGGCCATGACCGCCAGGGCGATTTCGCGCGGTCGCCGTCGACGCGGCCGTCATGGCGCTCGAGCCGTGCTCCTCCATGTGGCGGAAGATGTTCTCGTTGATCACCACCGCGTCGTCGATCACGATGCCGATCGCCAGGATCAGCCCGAGCATCGTGATGTTGTTGAGCGTGTAGCCCATCGCAGTGCATGAAGGCGAAGGTCGTCACGATCGAGGCGGGAATGGCCAGGCTGGCGATGATGGTGGTCCGCCAGTCCTGGATGAAGAGCAGGATCGTCAGCGCGACCAGCACGGCGGCGATGACGAGGTGGAAGTTGAGCTCGTGGATCGAGCGTTCGATGAAGGGGGCCTGATTCTTCACGACGAAGGTGGCGATGTCCGGTGGAAGCAGACTCGCGGATCTCCTCCAGCCGCTGCTGACTCGTCTCGCACGACCTCGACCGTGTTGGCCCCGGACTGCTTTTGCACGATCAGGCTGACCGCGTTTTCGCCGTCGAGCCGGGCCAGCCCCCGGGGCTCCTCGAACGAGTCCTCGACGCGGCCCACGTCCTTGATCCGCACCGGGTAGCCGTTCTGGTTGGCCATGATCAAGTCGCGGAACTCCGCCGGGTGTCTCAACGCGGCCCATGGTGCGGAGCACGAGTTCGCTGCGACCCCTGGTCGACGCGCCCGCCGGGCAGCTCGAGGTTCTGTCGAATCAGCGCCTGGCGCACGTCTTCGATCGACAGGTCGAAGCTGGTGAGCTTGTCGGCGTCGACGTAGATGTTGACCGCGCGCGTGCGACCGCCCACGAGGATCACCGCGCCGACGCCGCGCAGTCCCTCCAGGTTCTCCTTGATCCGCTTCCGCGCGATCTCGGTGACCTCCTGCATCGGACGCGCGCCGGACACGGCGATGGTCATCACCGGCATGGCGTTGATGTCGAATTTGTCGATGATCGGCGGATCGGTGCCGACGGGGAGCTTGGCCAGGATCGTGCTGATCTTGTCGCGGACTTCCTGGGCCGCCACGTCGCGGTTCTTCTCGATGTCGAACTGGACCACGACCAAGCGAGATGCCCTTCCTTGGTGGTCGAGCGGAGCTCGTCGATCCCGGAGACCGTGTTGACGATCTCCTCGATCGGCTTGGTGACGCTCGTCTCCATCTCCTCGACGCTGGCCCCTTTGAGCGTGGTGGTGACCGTCACCACGGGGATTTCCACGTTGGGCAAGAGGTCGACCCCGATGCGCAGGTAGGCCACCAGACCCGAGCACGATCGGCGCGGAGACCAGCATGACCGTGAACACGGGGCGTTTGATGCAGAGATCCCAGATACTCATGGTCGATTCCGACTTTACGATCCGAAGTGATTTTCCCCCCGCGGCCCGGCGCTTGGGGCGGCGAAGGCTCTGTTCCGACTTTCGGCCGGCCGTTCATGCCGGCAATCTTCTTAAAGCCGATCCCAGAACCTTTGCAGGCGCTGCGGTCTTCCGGCCGCACAGGGCCTCAGCGGCAGTTCAGGGATAGGTTCTTAGCCGATCCCGGAACCTTTGCAGGCGCTGCGGTTTTCAGGCCGCACAGGATTGCCGTGGTGGTTCCGGGACAGGTTCATGATTCGATCCCGCGGGGCGCGCTAGCCGTTTTGAGCCGGCGGAGCCGCGGGCAATGATTTTTCTGCCGCAGGGGCTTTCGCGGCGCCGGCGGCGATTTGCGGACGGCAACGGGCGAGCCATCGGCCAACTGGTTCAATCCGCTGGTGACCAACGGCGTGTCCGCACGAATTTGCTTGGGATCCGGGCCGATCAGCGCGACCCACCGCTCACCGGTTTGCTCGTCGAGCCCCTCGACGCCGGGAACGACGGGAACCGCGCGGGCGTGGCCGTTCACCACGGTGAAGACCTTGGTGGATCCGACGAAGCTCACGACGGCGGCCAGAGGCACGGTCAGCGCCTGGCGGTCTACGTAGGTGAGGATTTCGGCCTTGGCGAATCCCCCGGGGCGCAGCTCGCGGTTCGGGTTGGGTACGAGGGCTTCGATCTGGAAGGTTCGGTTCACGCGGTCTATCGAGGGACTCACGCGCGTGAGTATGCCCTCGAACGTTCGGGCGGGATAGGCATCGACTCGGATCTGCACCTTCTGCCCGACCTTTACGTCGCCGATGTAACGTTCCGGAACCGTACCTTGGAGTTTGAGCACCTTATCCAAGACGAGCTCGAAGGCGGCCATCGAGGCCCCCGGCGCGTCCTTGACCATTTCTCCTTCGGTGACTTTGCGCTCGGCAATCGAGTACTCGATGTCTTTGGGCATGCCGGGCGCGGCGTAGGCTGAGGCACGCGGACCTCGGTGTCACGGAGCTTCTCTTCGGCCCTTTGCAGGAGGACCATGCGATGTCGAATGGCCGCCACCACGGCGCGGCCGTCGAGCTTGGCCTGCACCAGGTTATTCTGCGCGACCTGGAATTCGGTTTCGTACTGCTCGAAGACTTCCTTGCTGATTGTCTTCTCTTCGAGAAGCTGCTTGGCTCGTTCGAACTTGCTCTTGGCGTTTTCGCTCTGGTCGCGTGCGCGAAGCACGCTGGGGAGCTGGCTGGGGTCGAACTCGACCAGGGCGGCGTTGATCTTGGCGCCAGCGCCTGGATGCTCTTGACGCTGAACTCGTGCATGACCGGGACCGGCAGCCCGGCGCGCGTCGCCTCCAATTCCAAGGCGCGCCAGGTCTCTTCCAGATCCAGGCGATAATCGGTGGGATCGATGGAAAGAAGCAAGTCGTCCGGTCGCACCAGGTCGCCTACGTCGTGGTGGACCTGAACCACGCGCCCGGACGCCTCGGCCATGACGGTTACCTCGTCGTAGCCCTGAAACGTGCCCACGATCTGCACGGCGCGCTGAATCGGCCGAAGGGTCGGCTGCGCGACGGTGACGGAAACCGCTTCCCGCGGTTCCTGCGCGGGGGCCTGAGGCGTCTCGTCCGCCGAGGGCGCCGCATGGCCGTTGGCGGTCAGCCCCGGCCCCAGCGCGGCGACTGCGGCGGCCAGCAGACCCACGCCGACCATGCTGGCGACGATCCACCAACCTTTCCTCTTCCTGCTCACTGCCATGATTTCCACCTTCCGAGGTCCGACTCGCCCGAGACGGGGCCGCGCCCCGCGACTACTCGCCCGTTGCGCCCTGCTCGCAGCCGCCGTGTGCGCCGGCAGCCGCGGTTTGGGCCGCCGCGCGACGGCTGCGTTCCGAGTCCGACAAGATGCCGTGAAACGCGATGTCGAGAATGTCGGCAGCCTGATCCTCGGGGGATCGGTTGCGCCCGGCAAAATAATTGGTAAACATCGTTCCGTACATCAGATCGCCGATCACGTCGAGGATTCGTTCCACCGGCACGTTCCGCACCCGGCCGTGGGCGATCAGTTTGCGAAACTGCTCGCGCCCCGCTTGATGCTGCTGTCGCGATACACGAAGTAGGTCGGCTTCTTTCGGTCCTTGAAATGGGCCCGCTCCTGGATCAACAGTTCCGTGAACTCGGGGTGTTCGGCGAAGTGGGCCAAGTAGGTCCGCACTACGCGGGTGAGTCGCTCCAGGGGATCCTCGAACGGCGCGATGCTGGCGTCGATCGCCGAGAGCAACTGCTGCATGAGCCGATCGACTGCGGCCAGGAACAAGTCCTGCTTGGTCGGAAAGTAGCGGTAGATCGTTCCCTTGCCTACCTGCAAGAGATCTGCCAGTTCCTGCGTGTTCGCGTCGTTATAGCCTCGCTCCGAGAAAAGCCGAGTAGCCGCCTCGAGGATCTCCTCCTTGCGGCGTATTCGTATTTCATCATTCGGGGGCCTTCCAGGGCCCCGTTGCGGCGCGGTTGCCATGTACTTACCTGTCTTCGAGTGTCCGTCCAGGATATTCGGACCGGTGAGAGAGCAATGGGGGCCCTGAGGCCGGCGGCTTTGCCCGGAACGGGGGACGGGCTGTTGTGCGGCGTCCCGCAAGGGGCTTACGCAAGGCGGCAGTAATCGCGAAATCCCCGCATGTGGGACGCCTCGCGATGGCGGACGGACTGGTCAGTCACTAAATTGTACCATCCGTCGCCTCGGCAGCAAGATCAGTTTGCCCTCCCGGCTTAAAGCGAAGAAAAAGGACCTCTTGGGCGGCGTACGTGAGGTGCGCTGCGGGATTTGGATTCCGCGGGTTGCGGTGCCCTTGACCCGCGGCTATTCGACGGTGACCGCTACTCGGTCGCGTGGTCACCGTACGACTGCCCACGCGAATCCCCTGCTGCCGTTGCCGTTTTGGCCGCACTCGCCCGCAAGAAAACGAGTGGGCCCCAGGGTCTCTCCCCGGGGCCCGTTGGCATTTCCGTGTTGATCCGCGGCCGAGGACATCGCGCTCGGAGTGCGTCCCCCGTGCAGCTTCCCTAGGCCGACTTCAGCTCCCCGGCCTTGGGCGTCACCTGCTCGACGTTGGGCTGCGGGTCGAAGTCAACGTTTCGCATCGCCCAACTGAATCCACCGACGTAGATCTGCTGGCAGGTGGGGTTGGTCCACACGTCTTCGCGGTGGCCGAGGGAAGTGAAGAATACGCGTCCCTTGCCGTGCATCCGGGCCCAGGTCGCGGGGAAGGGCGGCCGCTGGTAGCAGTCGTCGACCATTCCCTTCGGTTTCCTGCACCAGGATCACGTGCAGGTCCTTGGCGAAGTTCTTCAGGGCGTACCATTCTTCCAGGAGTTCGAAGTCCTTCACGCCGTCCATTCCCGGGAACTCGGGCGAGGCGACCTTCATCGTGGCCTTCTGCTGGCGGCCGTGGACGATGAATTCGCCGCCGAGCATGGCGATGTACGGATCGAGCTCGGTCTGGTTTTCGCGTGCTTGACCCGCGGAGTGGAACGTGTCGGAGGCGGAGTGGAAGCCCACGAAACCCTTGCCCGCGGCGACCGCGTCGAGGAGCCGCTTCTTGCCGCTGGCCGTCATCGGCGGGGCGCCGTCTTTCGATTCGGCCTTGGTCAGGTCGCCGCAGGTGTAGAAGGCGAAGCAGTCGAATTGTTCCAGATCGCCGTCGAACACGGTGCCGTCCTTGGTGCAGACGACCTCGACGTCGTGTTTTGCACCGAGGTCTTTGAGCAGTTTTTCGGAGAAGCTCAGATCGGTTCCTTTGCGCCCCACCGGCGAGTGCTCGAAGCCAACGCTCCGCGTGAAGTACAGGATCTTCTGTTTCTCGGCTGCCTGGGCTTGGGCCCAGCCGAGCGGGAAAGTCGAAAGCGCGGCGGCGCTCGTGGCCGCCAGGAATTCGCGTCGTCTCATGGCAATCGCTCCGGTGGTCTTCAGGGGAAAGGAGTAAGGTAGCGACTCAAGCGAATCAACATACCCCCGCGGGCGAAGAAAGCAAGATACCCGGCGTCCTGCGATGGGGGCTCGGGAGAATCATGCAAGGGCCGGCAATCGTTTTGCCGGGCAAACCGGGCTCCCGCGCGTCGGCCTTGTTCTAAGAGCCGTGCAGGAGTTATAGAACCGATCCCAGAACCTTGGGAGGCGCTGCGATTTTCCGGCCGCACAGAGTCGCAGCGGCAGTTCTGGAATAGGTTCTCAATAACCATCAGTCATCGAACAGCATTTTTTGGTGCGCCCGGCCCAACACGCGGGCATCGAATCCGGCTTCGCGGAGGCAACCGACGAACGATTCCGGCCCGTGGGTGCAATACACACGCTGGGGCGCCACGCGGCGGACGGCCTGAAATAGCTCGTCGAAATCCGCATGATCCGAGAGCGGCAGGGCGTGATCCACGCGGAATCGATTCTCGGCGCGCGGGTCGAGGGCCCAGCCGGTGACCGCGATGCGAACTTCCCGTCCCACGCATTCGACGCGACCGCGCGGCGGCACGATCGCCACCGCGCCCGGTTCGATCGGCCCCGCGCAGGGCTCGCCGCCGACACGGACCTGGAACGACTCGTATACGCGGCTGATCGCGGCCACCGCGCGATGATGGCGCACGGCGAATCCGGCGTCGGAAAGAATGCGGCTGACCTCCTGGGCCTTGCCCAAGGCGTAGGCCTCGACGACCGGCGTTGCTCCCTCGGCGAGAATGTGCCGCACCAACTCGCAGAGCTGGTCGACCACCGATGCGCGGGGAGGCAGACGATACTGCGGCCGACCGTAGGTGCTTTCGATCACCAGGGTTTTCGCCGCGGGCAGTTCGGCCGCCTCGGCGGTGGCACTTGCGCTGAGCTTGAAATCACCGGTGTAGAGCAGGCTGTCGTCGCCGTCCTCGGCCAGGAGCATGGCCGAGCCCAGGCAATGGCCTGCGGGATAGGTGGTCAATCGCAGTCCGCCCCACTCGATAGGAGTGCGATAGGGGAGGTCGCGAGTCATTCGCCGTCCCAGGCGGAGTTGGTACAGGGCGGCCGTGGCCGGCGTACAGAGGGCGTACTCGTGGCGCGCGAGGTGGTCGGTATGCGCATGCGAGATGAACGCGCGGGGTTGCCGCCGCTGGAAATCGATCGCCAGTCCGGCCTTGGTCAGTTTGAGTCCGTCGTCCCAGTGGAACATAGGTGCGTAAGCGTATCGAGCTGGTAGAGCGACCGCGGAAATGAAGGTGGCGGCAGGAAACGGTTTTGGGGGTCGCGGGAGAACATCCGGTCAAGGTTGCCGCGAGCCGTTGGCAACTCCCAGGGCATTATTCGCCGCCCGCCCCGCCGCGCCTACTCGCGGCTTGGCTCCCTTGGGCTGACAGGAACAGAGCCCGGACCGGGGTAAAATCGCGACATCCTGCTCGCGAGGGGTAATGCTTGACCAGCCTTTCTGGGCTATGGTATAAGCCGGAGGCTGGTCTTGAGACCGGCGATTTTCCTTCCCGTACTCATGTTTCCTCCCATGGCTGTGGTCACTTTACGGGTCCTCGACGGGGCCGACCGGGGACGCGTCTTCGACGGTCTTCCCACCCCGGTGACCATTGGACGCGAGGAGGGAAACACGGTGCAGATGAATGACGAGCGCGTCAGCCGCTTTCATCTGAAGATTCAGGAGGACGAAGGGAAGGTGGTGCTCACCGATTTGGAGAGCACCAACGGCACCAAGGTGAACGGCGAGAGCGTGAAGGTGTGGATGCTCCGCTACGGCGACGTGGTGAGCGTCGGCCACACGTTGCTCCTCTATGGTTCCGCGGAGGAAATCGCCCAGCGTCTGGCGAGCCTGCGCGGGGCGGACCTGTCGGCGGGCGTGCCGCTTTCGCCGGAAGAGGGCGAAGCCGGATCGCCCACGTTCTCGCTGGAGTCTGAATTGCTTTGGGGGCAGCGCCCGACGCGCGGGCCACGTTGCACACGCTGTTGCCGCCCGAGTTGCCCGGCAACCTCGCGCCGGGCCAGGTTGCGCAGCTCTCGGAATTGCTTCAGTATTTGCACCTCCGCATTCGAGGGCTGGTGCAGACGGTACGAATTCCGCCGCGATCCGACCAGGTGATCCTCGACGCGCGCCAGTGGCAGAACCTGGTGGACCTCCAGGCCCGCATCGCCGGCTATCTCCGCTCGATTGGGGAGCCGGAACTCTAGCGCCGACGCGGGCGCGGTGGGCGGTGCCGCGACTCAGGGACCTGGGGCGTGGGACGCGGTCGCGTTGGGCATTTCTCAGGGGCCGAAGGGTTTTTCTCCGTGGGATGGGCCCACCCTGCGGCTTCCACCCTCGGGGCATCGCGTTGTTCCATCCCTGGGAGCATGGTACGCGGGGTCGCGCGTGCTACAATCAGATGTTATTGACGCCGCAGCCGTTTTGCGACGCAGGCGTCAAGCACATCACCGTTGCACGACGCAACTTCCCTTTTTGCGCACGGGCCGACAGGATGAGTACGCCTCCGTTCGTCCATCTCCACTGCCACAGCCACTACAGCCTGCTGGACGGGGCCGGCACGATCGACCGGCTGATCGATCGCGCCAAGGCGCAGGGCATGAACGCCTTGGCGCTGACCGACCACGGCAACCTCTACGGGGCGCTGGAATTCTATCAGAAGGCCAAGGCCGCCCAGATCAAGCCGATTCTGGCGGTTGGAGGCCTACGTGGCTCCCGGCAGCCGCTTCCGCAAGGACGCGTCGAGCATGAAGGAGGCGAGCTACCATCTCACGCTCTTGCGCAAGATCAGACCGGATTCCGCAATCTTCTCAAGCTGTCGTCGGCCGCGTTTCTGGAGGGATTCTATTTCCGACCGCGGATCGACAAGCAACTGCTGGAAGCCCACAGCGAAGGGCTGATCTGCTTGAGCGGCTGCGTGTCGAGCGAGCTGAATCGAACGCTCTTGTCGAGCACCGTTCCGGACATCGACAAGGCCATGGAGGTGGCGGAGTGGTTTCGCGGGGTGTTCGGCGATCGCTACTACATTGAGGTACAGAACAACGGGCTGGAGATCCAGCGCGTTGCCGCCGAGGCCGCCGTGGAAGTGGCCCGGCGGATGAAGTTGCCCGTGGTCGCCACGAGCGACGTGCACTACGTGGATCCCGGCGACGCCCCGGCCCAGGACATTCTGCTGTGCGTGAACACGGGCAAGTTCCGCACCGACGTCAAGCGGATGCGGATGGAGACGCAGGAGTTTTATCTTCGCGGGCCGGAGGAGATGTACGCGGCGTTTTCGGGGTTGGAAGACGCGGTGCGGCGGAGCCAGGAGATCGCCGATCGCGTCGAGATCGAGTTGGAGCTGGGCAAGCGGCATTTTCCGATCTTCAACCCACCCCAGGGCAAGTCGTCGGAAGACTATCTCCGCGAGCTGTGCATGGAGGGTTTGAAGCGGCGCTATGCGGACGATCCCGAGCGGCTGATCGACGGCCAGCCGGCGCGGGAAGTGCTCGATCGGCTGGAACGCGAGTTGGGGGTGATCAACAAGCTCGGTTTTCCCAACTACTTTCTCATTGTGTGGGACTACGTGAACTTCGCGCGGAGCAAGGGGATCGAGGCGACGGCGCGCGGTTCGGGGGTAGGGTCGCTGGTGGCTTATTCGCTGTTTTTGAGCCACGTCTGCCCGCTCAAGTATGATTTGCTCTTCGAGCGTTTTCTCGACGAAAGCCGCAAGGAAGCTCCCGATATCGACATCGATTTCGAGCAGCAGCGCCGCAGCGAGGTGATTCAGTACGTCAAGGATACCTACGGCCACGAAACGGTGGCCCAGATCGGCACCTTCGGCACGCTGGCGGCGCGGGCGGCGATCCGCGACGTGGGTCGTGCCCTGGGGCTTCCCATTCCGCGCGTCAACGCCGTCGTGGCGTCGGTGCCCGAGGAACTTCACATCACGATCGAAAGCGCGCTGGCGAAAAGCGCGGACCTGAAAAAGGCCTACGACGGGGATCCCGGAGATCCGCGAGCTATTGGATCTGGCGCGGCAGGTCGAGGGGCTGGCGCGCAACGTAGGCACTCATGCCGCCGCGGTGGTCATCTCCGACCGGCCGCTCACCGAGTACCTTCCCTTGCAGCGCGTGCAGGGCAAGGAGGAAGTCGTCACTCAGTGGTCGATGGGAGACGTGGAGCGCGCGGGCCTGCTGAAGATGGATTTTCTCGGCCTGCGCAACCTCACGATCCTCTCCAACGTGGTCAAGCTGATCGAGAAGACCACGGGGAAGAAGATCGACCCCTACCGTTTCCCGCTCGACGACGGCCCTACCTACGCGCTGCTGTGCCGCGGAGAGACCAAGGGGGTGTTCCAGCTCGAAAGCGGGGGAATTCGCGATCTCTTGCAGCGGATGAAGCCCGACCACTTCCGCGACATCATCGCCACCAATGCCTTGTACCGTCCCGGGCCGCTCGAAGGCGGCATGGTCGACGATTACATCGAGGTGAAGCACGGCCGCAAGCCCGCCGAATACAAGCACCCCGTGATGAAAGAGATCCTGGAAGAGACTCACGGCGTGATGGTCTACCAGGAGCAGGTGATGCGGATCCTCAATCGCCTCGGCGGGATCAAGCTCTCCAATGCCTATACGTGCATCAAGGCGATCAGCAAGAAGAAGCTGCCGATCATCGCCAAGTTTCGCGAAGAGTTCATTGAAGGGGCCTATGCCGAGGGAATGCCGAAACCCGAGGCCGAAGAGCTGTTCGGACTGATCGAGAAGTTCGCGGGCTACGGGTTCAACAAATCGCACAGCACCGCCTACGCCCTGATCGCCTACATGACGGCCTATCTGAAGGCCCACTGGCCGGTGGAGTTCATGGCGGCGCTGCTCACATCCGACATGCCCAGCCGCAACTTTACGAAGAAGGATTCGCTCGTCGAGCATCTCGAAGACTGCCAACGGATGAAGATCGCCGTGGTCCCCCCCGACGTCAACCGCTCGGGCGCGGAATTCGACGTGGCGGAGGGAGAGATCTTCTTCGGGCTGGGAGCGATCAAGGGGTGCGGACTGGGGGCGGCCGAGGCGATCGTCGCCAGCCGCATGGCCAAGGGCCCGTTCCACGACCTGTTCGACTTCTGCGAGCGGCTCGATCCCGGCTCGGTCGGTCGCACGGCGATCGAATCGCTCATCAAGGCGGGGGCCTTCGACGCCCTCGGCGCGCGCCGCGCCCAGTGGTTCGCGGTGATCGACCGGGCCACGCAATCCGGGGCCGCCGTGGCCGCGGACCGCCGCGCCGGGCAGCGGGGGTTGTTCGACGACGATGAGGAAGAGGAGCAGTCGCCCGCCGCCGTCAGCCTGCCCGAGCTGCCCGAATGGGAAGAACGCGATCGCCTGACCAAGGAGAAGGAGGTGTTGGGATTCTACCTCTCCAGCCATCCCTTGGCCGAGCACGCCAAGACTCTTTCCGAATTCTGCACGCACACGACCGCCGAGGCGGCGCAACTGAAGCACCGCAGCGAGGTCCTTTTGGGCGGGATGCTGGCGGCGATCAAGCTTTCGCACACGAAGAACCCCCAGCCGGGCAAGCCGAGCAAGTACGCCATGTTCGACCTCGAGGACATGGAGGGCATCATGCGCTGCATCCTTTGGCCCGAGCAGTACGCCCAGTTCGCCCACCTCATCGAGGCCGACGCGATCCGCGGCGTGCTGGGCGCGATCGACAAGCGGCCCGGGAGCGACGAGGCCAACCTGATCGTCAACGAACTGATCCCGATCGAGGAGCTTGCCTCGCGCCACACGCGCGGAATCCGCGTCCGCCT
Source organism: Pirellulales bacterium (assembly GCA_963736495.1). Taxonomy (GTDB): domain Bacteria; phylum Planctomycetota; class Planctomycetia; order Pirellulales; family Thermoguttaceae; genus CAVTPL01. The sequence continues at coordinate 248,449 of CAVTPL010000009.1, forward strand.
GGTCGAACAGGCCCACGGCCTTGCGGGGGTCGAGCAGCTCTACGAGATCCTCCGCGGCTATCCCGGAACCTGCGAGCTCGATTTGCGGATCCAACTGGCCGACGGAGCGCTGGTGGCCTGCGAGTGCAAGACGTTCCGCGTCGAGGTCAACAAGGAAATGCGGCGCCGCGTCGAGGAACTGGTGGGAGCCGACAACGTGCGTTTGCTGGCCGCGGGAATCGGCGGGGGCCGAGCGCGGTCGCACGGCAACGGCACGAAAACGCCCAATGGCAAGGGCAACGGCAAGGGGCGGGGGTGAGCGCGCAGCAACGGCGGCGCGGCGTGACCGGGGACGCGCTGCCCTTTTTCGGCGGATGCGGGGATGCTTGTGCGCCCGGCCGGGACTTGCCTTGAGAACCGCCCCCCGCATTCGGTAGAATCGGGGGCATTGCGAGAAAGCGACGTTACCGGAGTACGCCATGAGTGAAGTCTCGGGTTATCCGCACCATGAATCGCCTCCTCCGGTCCTCGCTTCCGTCGTACCCGAGTATGCGCCGATGCCAGCAACGGGACGGGAGATCGTCGCCGTGCTGGCGTTGGTGGTTGCGGCCGATCTGACTCTCTATCGCGGGTACGGTCTTGCCGGCGCGGCAACCTTCTTTCTCGCGGCTCCGCTCCTGCTCGTTTTCGGGTCGCCCCGATTGCGGAAGCCTTCGAGTTTGGGCCTTGTCGGAGCGATGATCCTGCTCCTTGCCGCCCGAATGGCCTGGTGCGGATTCGCCTACCACGTACCGATCGGGCTGGTACTCGTGGTTGCTTTCGCGATGAGCCTTGCCGGGCAACGCCCGTACATCCTCGACCTTGTGGCGTTTATTGTGCAGACGATCCCAGCCGGATTCAAGGGTTGGCTGCATTACTGCCGATCGGCGCGGGAGATTCGCTCGCTCTCGTCGGTCGTTGGCATATTGGGCGTGCTCCTCCCCTTAGCCGCCCTGCTCGTCTTCGGAATACTGTTTGTCGAGGCGAACCCCGACCTCGCCCGATCGGTCGGCGAGAGCCTGCGATCGCTCTTTGAGAATCTCGGGCACTGGTTGGGGAGACTCGCGCTGAGGGTTCCAGAAGTTCTGTTCTGGATTGCGGTCGCCTGGATCGCCATGGGGCTGCTGCGCCCGATCTTGACCCAGGCGATTGTCTCAAAGAGCACCGATGGGAAGGAGATCGTCGGCTCCGCCGCGTCCCCCGCGATCCTCTTCGGCCCCTTACTCAACACGATGGTCGCGGTCAATGCGCTTTTCGCCGTCTATCTCGTCTTCGAGTTCAAGACGCTCTGGTTCAAGGATTTTCCGAAGGGGTTCTACTACGCGGGATATGCACACGAGGGAGCGGCCTGGCTCACGGCGGCGCTCGCACTGGCCACCGCGACTCTCTCGGCGATTTTCCGCGGGCCGGTCCTTCGCGACCCCCGGCTGCCGCGATTGAAGCGACTGGCTTGGATCTGGTCGGCGGAGAACGTGCTGCTCGCGCTGGCCGTCTACAATCGGCTGCTGATCTACATCCACTTCAACGGGATGACGCGGATGCGGATGGTCGCGATCTATGGCATCACGACCGTGCTGGTCGGTTTCGTTCTGGTGGTCTGGAAAATCGTCCGCGGACGTAGTTTCATCTGGCTCGTACACGGTCACCTAGGGACGCTCGCGCTGGCAATCTACGTCTTGGCGATCACCCCGGTCGACCCATTGGTCCACGGATACAACGTCCGCCGCATACTCGCGGGAGATCTCGCCCCGTCGGTGCAGATCATCACCCATCCTGTCAGTTCGGAGGGCATACTGATGCTGCACCCGTTGGTCAATTGCGAAGATGCGAAGATCCGCGAAGGAATTCGGGCGCTACTGGCCAACTGGGCCCTCAAGTTGGAATCAGACAACGCGCGTCGCGAGCGAGAGAACTGGACGAGCTACCAGGCGGCCGACCAAGTGCTCTCGGGTCGGCTCCGCGAGGTCCGCGGCGACTGGGAGATGTACACCGACGGCGCGAGGCGATCTGCGGCGCTCCAGGAATTCTACGACTACTCGTACCAGTGGTATTGATGGGACAGAGCGGCCGCGATCCTCCGGGAGTGAAGGATCTCGTTCACGCTCTATGCGATTCGCCGGAGGACCGCTCGGTTGGCGGTGCCTCTTGTGCCTGGCGGCACCCCGATAGGCGAGCTATCGGGGCTACCCGTTGTTATGATCCTGATCCTGAAAAATCCGAACCACCGGGCCTTGACCTAGCGGCGGTTATGGGCGACGCCTTTACTAGGCTTCGGGGCCGAAGTCGGCCTTGAAGGCGTCGGCCAGCTTGCGGCCCCAGTCGTCCAGGGCTTCGAGCTTGCCGGTGAAGAACCGCAGCACCGGCGGCTCCTCGAAGAACTTCAGGCCGCCGACCAGGTTGCGGTGCTCGCAGCAGCCAGTCGCAGGCGGTCGACGACGTAGTCCATGTGCGACATGCGTGTAGACGCGGCGCGGCACGGCCATGCGGCACAGTTCCAGGTCGGAGGGCACGTCGTTGCCCTGCTGCGTCGCGGTCCATCGAGATCGTGCCGCGTTCCATGCTCGCGCACGCCGGAGACGAGGTACAGGGCGGCGGCCAGGGCGCCGGCCGGGTACTGCGGTCTGCGGGACGTGCGGCAGGAACTTCATCGCGTCGACGTGGCCGGCCAGCCCGCCCGGCGGCGTGACGGCCGGGATGCCGCGCTTGACCATCTCGTCGACGAAGTACTCGATCAGGTCGGCCGAGCTGCTGGCCACGTCGTAGTCGACCATCTCGCGCAGGCCGACGGCCATGGCCTCGATCTCCTTGGACGACATGCCGCCGTAGGTGATGAAGCCTTCGTAGACCGGCAGCCAGGCCTTGAGCTGCTCGAAGTACTCCGGGTTGTTGGTGGCGATCAGGCCGCCGCGCACGCAGGTGCTCTTGCGGCCGGAGAGGTAGATCAGGTCGGCCTGGCTCATCATCTCGCGGACGATCTCGGCGATCGAGCATGTCGGCGTAGGCCGGCTCGCGGCGCTTGATGAAGTAGGCGTTCTCGGAGATCAGGCTGCAATCGATGATCACCGGGATGCCGTGCTGCGCGGCGATCTTGCCGCACCTCCTTGAGGTTGGCCAGCGAGAACGGCTGGCCGCCGATCAGGTTCGTGGTGGCTTCCATGCGGACGAAGGAGATCTTCTCGGCGCCGTACTTCTCGATCACGTCCTGGAACTTGTCGATGTCGAGGTTGCCCTTGAAGGGATTGCGTGCTCGTCGGTTTCCAGGGCGTCGTCGCAGTAGATCTCCAGCACCTTGCCGCCGGCCATCTCGAAGTGGGCCTTGGTGGTGGTGAAGTGGTAGTTCATCGGGACCACGTCGCCCGGCTTGACGAAGATCTTGGCCAGCAGGTGCTCGGCCGCGCGGCCCTGGTGGACCGGCACGCAGTACTCGAAGCCGAGCACGTCCTTGACGGCGTCGAGCAGCTTGTAGTAGCTCTCGCCGCCGGCGTAGGCGTCGTCGGAGACCATCATCGCGGCCAACTGGTTGTCGCTCATGGCGTTGGTGCCGCTGTCGGTGAGCATGTCGATGAAGACGTCGCGGGTGCGGAGCAGGAAGGTGTTGTAGCCGGCCTCCTCGATCGCCCGCAGCCGCTCCTCGACGGGCGGCAGGCTGGTCTTCTGGACGATCCGGACCTTGTGCATCTCGATGGGGAGTTCGCGGCCGTCGGACAACTTGACGATCACGCAGAACCTCCTCGGAAATCACTTCCCACAAAGAGTACGAGGTAGACGGACGCTACGATAAGATTCCCAAGTATGTTGGGGGGCTTCGGCGGCGTCAAGTTGTTGGCCGCCGTTCCCCAAACGGACTGCTTCGGACCGAGGGGGAGCGGCACCCTTTCGCGGCAGGTATGAAGGGATCCACGAACTGCTCGTGGGCGCGAGCCGGCCACCCATTCAGGGCCTACCCCTCAAGACGCGTTGAAAAATCGGCCGCTTCGCGCGATATTGGAAGGTTTGTTGGTGCTCAGGAGAGTCCTGCAAGGGCCGGGAATCGTTTTTCCTGGACGGTCCGGCCATCCGCGGGTCGGCCTCGTTGCCGTGCTTTTCTGAGGCTGAAGGGGAATGCCGGATCGGCCGTTGCCAGGTCCGGCGGACGCTACTGGAGGGAGGAAACCGTGCAGCGCTTTATGCTCAAGTCGAAGATCCACCTGCGCGACCCTGACCGCGACCGACTTGAACTACGAGGGGAGCATTACTCTCGATCGGGACCTTTTGGAGGCCGCCGATATCCTTCCCGGCGAGCAGGTCCACGTGCTCAACCTCAGCAATGGGTCGCGGCTGATCACCTATGCCATCGAGGCCGAGGCCGGTTCGGGCACGGTTCTGCTCAACGGCCCGGCCGCACGTTTGGGGGTGCCCGGCGATCTGGTCGTCATCATCACCTACGCGCCGATGGACGACGAGGAAGCACGCCGCTATAAGCCGCGCGTGGTCAAGGTCGACCGCAACAATCACATCCGTCGGGGGAAGTAGCGGTCTGGAGCATGGCTTACAGGCCGCGGCGGGCGGGTTGTCGGGCCTCAGCCGCGCAGGGGCAAGCTCCCCCCGCCCTGCGAGCGGCCGTCATGCGCTCTTGCCCGTCGCCAGGATTTCCGCCGCCAGGCTGTGATAATCCTCGGCCCCGTTGAAGCCGGCGGCATACTGGAAGATCGACTGGCCGAAGCTCGGGGCTTCCGCCAGTCGCACGTTGCGGCGGATCCGGGTTTGGAAGGTGTAGGCCCCGGACCAGGGGCGGCTCGCATCTTGCTGTGGCGAAAGAACGCGTCCACGTCGTGGCTCACCTCGACCGCCAGACGCGTGCCGCCGTCGTACATGCAGAGGATCACGCCGCTGAGCTTCAGCCGACTGTTGAGCCGCTTGGCCACCAGTTCAATCGTCTCCAGGAGCTTGCTCAAGCCGTGCAGGGCGAGGAAGTGCGGTTGCAGCGGAATGAAGACCTCTTCGACGGCGGCGAGGGCATTGAGCGTGAGCACGCCGAGCGAAGGCGGGCAATCGATGAACAGGTAGTCGAATTGTTCCGTGTCCTCCGACAACTTGTCGCGGAGGATCACTTCGCGGCCGACCACGCCGGCCAGCTCCAACTCGGCCGCGGCCAGATCGAGTTGCGAACCGACCACCCACAGGTTCTCGCTCACCTGCTGCCGAACGTCGGCCAGCTTGGCGTCGCCCACCAGCACGTCGTAGACCGAGGGAATTCCGGGCCGCGGGTCGAGGCCGAAGTGCAGCGTGGCATGGGCCTGCGGATCCAGGTCGATGAGGCAGACTCGCTGGCCACACGTCGGCCAGGGCTGCACAAACGTTGACGGCGGTGGTGGTCTTTCCCACCCCACCTTTCTGGTTCATGATCGCGATCGAGCGCATCGTGCACCTCACGGCCCAAGCTTGCACCCCTTCCTTTGGGGAGCATTCCATGCAAGGACCGATTATAGGTCAGCCTCCCGAGCGGTCCTAGAGCAATGTGCGGGGCTTCTTGCGGCTACTTGGCGGCTGCGGTTTCGCGGCTGCCATGCCATTGACGGCTCCCTACCTTCCCATGGTCACGAGCCCGTACAGGGTCATCAGGATCGAGATGGTGACGGAAGCGGCGACGACGCGGAAGAAGATCCTTTGGAAGACCGTCCAACGATGGCGAGCCGCGTCGCCGGCCAGGCGGGAGATCGTATCGAAGGCTGCTTCGAGCTTGCCCGCCTGGTCCCCGGACACGAGGGTCGTCTTGAAATCGGCTGGGATCGCAGTGACGGTGGAAAAACCCTCGGCGATCGAGGCACCGGACTCGATCGCGCCGGCGGCACGGAGGAAATCGCCGCGGAGGATTACATTGTCGGCCGACTCAGCGGCGAGACGGACCATGGCCTCGACCCTGATTCCGCCAGTCGAATAGAGCAGGCTCATGGCATGGAAGAAACGATTCAGAGCGAGTTCGCGTTCGGCACTCCCGACGACGGGAATGGCCAGCCTCAAGCCGTGAAGGATGGGTTTGGCCCGGGGAAGGCCGAAAAGCACGCAGACAACGAGCGCGGCCACGGCGTACCCGAGGATCGTATCCGCAGCGTAATGGAGTGCGGTCGAGAGGGGAGCGAAGACGAAATAGGCCAGCGAGCAGAAGACCGATCCCGCCACGATGATACACAGCGGCACCAGCCAGGTATCGCGCATGGTTCGGGCGGGCACGGCCAGCAGCCGGCAGTGCTCGGCCAGGTAGCGAAGCGACTCGTCGATCCGGCCCGAGAGTTCGCCGCAGCGGAGCACGGGGAGAAAGAACGCGGGGAAGCGATCTTCGGACGGGGCGAGCGCGTCGGAGAGGGGCATGCCCGAGGTGGTGCGCTGGTGGGCCTGATCGAGGATTTCCTTGAGCAGGGGACTGGGGCACGATCGCTGGCAGGTCTGGAGGCTGTGGGGAAGGCCGAGTCCGGCCGCAAGACAGGTGACGAGGTTATTCGAGAAGAGCGAAAGCTGCTCCAGCGGGATGCGTCGGCGGAAGGGTAGAAATACGGGTGCCATAGGCGGCGGTACCTCGATGCCGATTGGGCCCGGCTTGCACTCAACCCCTGGCGTGAGGCCGGATCATCCAGCATCAGTGGGGATGGCCGTTGCCATGGGCGGGGTGAACGGCTTGCCGGATTATCTCGCATCTTACATCCGGCTGTTTGGCGCGGCAGCCTCGAATTGCTATAATGCCGGCCCACCTTAGTCTCAATTCTTCCGGAGCCAGTCATGATGCGTTGCACGCCAAAGCTCACCGCCGCGGGTCGCCTGTTGCCGTGCCTGATCGTCCTGATCGCCTCTGTCGAGTTTGCCAGCGGGGCCGACTGGCCGCAGTGGCGCGGGCCGGAGGGCAATGGAATCAGCCGCGAGTCGGGTTTGCCGGTCCAATGGAGCGAGAGTTCGGGGGTGGTGTGGAAGTGTGAGTTGCCGCCTTGGGGCACGAGTACTCCGGCCATCTGGGGGCAGGCAATCTTTCTCACCAGCCACGTGGATGATGAGCGGCTCGTGCTCGTGAGAATCGACAAGCCAACGGGCCGCATCGTTTGGACGCGGCAAATCGGCGTGGGTACGGCGAGGCGGGAGTCGAGCAAGAAAGGCGGGGGCGGCGGTGATCGCGGGCGGCAGAAGTTTCACCTCACGCAGAATCTGGCCAGTTCCTCGCCGGTGACCGACGGCCAGGTAGTTGTGGTGCACTTCGGCAACGGTGCGCTGGCGGCCTACGACTTCGAGGGGCAGCAACTCTGGCTCCGCAATCTTCAAGACGACTACGGCATCTACTCGATCTGGTGGGGCCACGCCAATAGCCCGGTACTTGTGGGCAACCTGGTCATCTCGGTGTGCATGCAGGATACTCTCGTGGACCTGGGCAAGCCTCGGTCGCCCAGCTACGTTGTGGCCCACGACAAGCGGACCGGCCGCGAGGTGTGGAAGTCGATGCGTCCCACGGAGGCCCAAGCCGAAGATGGCGATTCTTACACTACGCCCCTGGTCTGGAATCACGACGGACGGACCGAACTGGTGGTGATGGGTGGCCAGATTCTCGACGCCTACGAGCCGACCTCGGGCAAGCGGCTCTGGAGCCTGCCGGGCTTGGGAGGCAGCCGCGTGATTACCGGCCCGGTGATCGACGATGGAGTCTGCTATTTGACCGAAGGTAAGCGGGGGGCAATTCTCGCCGTCCGCTTGGGCGGCGAGGGGGAATTGAAGGAGCGGATCCTGTGGCGGCACGAACAGGCCACGCCCGACACCCCTTCGCCGGCGGTGTGGCAGGGTCGAGTTTTCTCGGTCAGCGACAACGGGATTGCGCTTTGCCTCGATGCGAAGACCGGCAAGCTCCATTGGCAGGAGCGGCTGAAGGGCAACTACCGCGCCTCACCGATGGTGGCCGAAGGGCGCGTGTACTTTCTCAATATGAAAGGGCTGGCCACCGTGGTGGCAGCCTCCGACCGGTTCGAGCGACTGGCCGAGAACTGCGCTCGAGGACGACACGATTGCGTCGCCGGCCACGAGCGAGGGCAAACTGTTCTTGCGCGGCCACAAGGCTTTGTACTGCGTGGGAAAGAAGTGACGCGGGCAGATCGCGGTCTGCAAGGCTCGCTATAGCCTTCTTGCGGCACGACGTGTGACACCGAACTGCTCACACGCCGAGGGGCGCTGCTTGCCCGAAGAACGGCTACAAGCCGGAGGAAGTCAGTTCATCCGCTTCGGTGGATCCGGAGAGGGAGACGAGGAGGCTTCTCTGTCTGGCCGTGCTTCTCAACTGGTCCATGAGAGCTTTGTCTGAGCGTACCTTTTGATATGCTTCGTCCACCGCGCTCCAATGGCTCTGGGGATCGCGCACAAAGGCGATCTCCTTCTGGAAGTCCTGCTCGACTTGATTCAGGTCCCCTGGTGCCAGGAGCAGGTATGCGATCAAAACGAGTACCGACATCACCATCGCGGGTCGTCCCATCGAGCGAGATAGTCCACGCAGACGAGTCCGGAGGTCTGGGAGGGGCGAACCTGTTAGCCGGTGGTTTTTCCGTATCCGGTGGAAATGTAGAGTTCCCAACAGTCCGGCCCATAGGGTGACCGTCCAACAAGGGCCGTGGTAGACGGACCACTGGAGCACGGCAAAGGGCCATTTTCCGACGGTTGCCGCGAACACGGTCACGAGAATGGAAGGGTCTAGTCCCTTCCAGCCGCGTGCCGGCATGGACCAGTGTGAAGGGAGGCTGCCGAAGTAGGTTTCGCCAAGAATCTGAACAATGGCCAGGATGTACAGGACAAAGGGTACCGCGGTGGTGATGATGAGTAGGGCGCGGATGCTGAACTGGAATCTACGTTTTCGAAGCCAGCGCCAGCCCATCCACGAGACAATCGCAAGGGGGATCAAGAACAGGACTACCGTGAGAATCCACGACTGAACTCTCGCGTGAATGATTTCCGCCGGTGCTAATCCGAATATCGCTATCGTGGTCGCGGTCGCCACGACGAACGTGGATATTTGCCCCACGGGTCCGATCAGAGGCAAGTCTTCAGGCTTAGAGCGTCGGGAGAGGACGGTTGCCAGAAGGCCAACTGCAAGGAGGGAGACAATCAGTGAAGGCGTCGCCATGCCGGCCATGAGGGTCTTCGCCAGGTCTGTGCCGCCGAGTGTCCCTGGCGTGCTTGCCGGGAGGTTCTGGCACCTTGTGAATTCCCTCGTACCGCGCTTGGCGATTTCCTGCTGAAGTACTGCTGCCTCCACAACGGCGTCGATCTGCCGGCTTTCGGAATTGCTGATCGCCTCAGGATGCGCTTTTGCCAGCGCCTGCATCTGCTGAGCCGTCGCAACCTTCCAGTTTAACACCATCGGATCGAAGCGATTGTACGGTCCTCCCTTTTCGTACTGGGCGGTCAAGTGCAGGTTTTCTCGGCTCAGGGTAAGTGCGGTACCGATATCACCCGAAGCTGCCTGCCGGTCTGTGCGACGATACTGCCATCGCCAGACGTCCGTCAGCAGTAGGGTTTGGCGGAGGAAGATGGCGCGGCTGCGGGAGATGCGTGCATGCTCGGTCAACGGCACCCGAGTGTGGGAGAGGAAATCGGCAGCCGCCGTGAAGCCCGCGTCGCCGACCGAGAGCAGTCGCTTCGTTTGACCCCGGTTGAATCGGAGGATTCCCTTTTGGAACGTGTCGGGGACTTTGATGACCAAGCGTGTCCCCGCCGCGGAGATATCAAGCTCTGCGGCGGCCTTCCAGTAGTAGGACGTTGCGAGGTAGTCGTAGAGCGCATTATCGGGATCGTGCTGAGCACACTGGTCGAGCGCGGCAAGCCAATCGGGATCGCGCGGAGTGTCGTCGGCCGAGAAGATCGATTCTCGATGCAGAAGGAGGGCATACAACCGCCACCATTCGACGTTGGTGGGGTCGAGTTGGGCTGCCGCGCCTGCCAGTTCCAGGCAGTGATCCGCGCAAAGCTCCTCATAGGCGTCTTCTGCCTGTTTGACCCTGTTTTTGTCGAAGATGTCCACTGCCCCGAGCGTCACGGGCCGCTTCAAGTTTCGCCACGGGAATCCATCGCCGGGTGCATCGAGCACGAGCGCGGCGCCCATGGTCAAACGTGCGTCTGCCGGATGGGTTTCCAGAACGCGTGGGACTTCGTGGAGCCAGTACTCGGCCTGTTCCACGGGTGGACGCATGGGGAGTGGTTCATCGCTCCCCAGGATCCACGCGAGAGTCGCGTCCCGCCATTCTGATCGCAGGGTCTGCACGCCCGTTTCTGTTTCCGCCGCACACCAGAGCAGGCGCGCCGTCAACGCGGCCACCAGGAGGAGGGCACAGACGCAGATGCCTGAAGAAACGCCCCGACGCAGCGAGGAATAACGGCAATGCATGCGCGATCGACTCTTCTCTTGTCCTGGAAATGCGGGTGGCTCGCCTCCCTCCGGCGGTATTCTAACGTATTTCGGTTATCAATCGCCTCCCAGGCCGGCTGGTGGCGGCACAGCACTTGCTCCTCCCTTAGTGGAAAAAGGGAAGAGGAGGCGCGGCGATGGGGCAGAAACCAGGGTTCCTGGAGCGTCTTGCGTACTGGGTGACCGTATGGGTCGGTAACTCGCTCGCCTTTTCCCTGGCTCTTCTGGTGATTATCGTGTGGGCGGTCACGGGCCCGGTGTTTCACTTCTCCGACACTTGGCAACTGGTCATCAATACCGGGACCACGATCGTCACGTTCCTGATGGTTTTTCTCATCCAGCGGAACCAGAACAAGGACTCGCTGACGATCCAAGCGAAGCTCAACGAGATCATTGCCGCGGTGCAAGGGGCGAGCAACCGTTTGATCAATATCGAGGACCTGAGCGAAGAGGATATCCGATCGCTCCACCAGCAGTATCAGAAGCTGGCGCAACTTGTGGAGTCGGACAAGGATAAGGATGTTGGCCGGAAGCTGTCGATCGAAGAGGCCGAGGCATTCTGCCGAGCGGAGCAAGTGGAAGAATAAGAGCGGGCCGCCGCGGTCGATGCCGGGCGGCCCATTCCAAGGGTTCTTCTTGCTTGTAACGACTTGTCCTTGCTAGGCCGTACGCTTGCGCCAAGCCAGGAACAGTCCACACGCTCCCAAGCATGCCCAAATGAGCATGGAGGCGGGCTCCGGAACTGGGGTCGGCGCCCCTTCCGTGCTGCCCAGAGCATAGAGCCGATAGTTGAGTTGGGTGGTCTTCAGCAGCGCTCCCGTCAGGCCGTTGAGTGACGAGTACAGGATCACCCTATACGCCAAAGGCCGCCGAAGGGGAAAACCTGACGCTGGAGAAAAACTCTTCCCTACCTCCGACGGATCGTTGGGCTCGTGTACCCAATCTATAGATATGGCATGCTTTTCCGTTTCGCCCCTCGGCTTGGTGGGCAGAGGGTGGAGCATCGGTTAAGATGACAGTATCAAGGCGGCGCTGTGCTCGGCGCGGCCGCGGCCGGAAATCCTTCCTACAGACACCTCTCTCATGAAACTTCCCCCCGAAGGCGCACGCTGGCTGGTGTCGCTTCGCTGGCTGGCGTGTGTGCTGCTGTTGGCGACCATCTGGTGTGCCAGCTCTCTGCTGGGGGTGGTGACGCACCCGTTGCCGCTGTACGCGGTGGCCTGCACCATGGCCGCCTACAACCTGCTGTTCTTCCTCAGCCAGCGCAATTGGCCGGCAGGCGAGGGGGACGCCGAGCGCAACATCTTCCTCCAGGTGGTCTGCGACCTGACGGCTCTGACGCTGCTGCTGTACTTCGCCGACCTGCCGCGCAACCCGTTCCTGTTCTATTTCGTGTTCCACATGATCATCGCGGGCATGTACCTGCGCGGGTCGTGCGCCCGTACTTCTTCGCCGTCCTGGCGACGGTGCTGGTGGGCGGCGGTGATGCGTGCTGGAGTACCTGGGCTGGATTCCCGTCGTTCCCGCTGCGCTATCCGTCGGATTCGGCTGCCGGCGGGCGAGCCGCTGGACGGCGCTCTATCTGCTGGGGCTGTTCACGGCCTTTGCCAGCACGGTCTGGATCGCGGTCTACTTCACCACGTCGATCCGCCGCTACGTGGATCGGGCCCATGCCGAGCTCCGGCAGAAGGAGAAGATGCTGGGCATCGGCCAGCTCGTGGCCGGCATCGCCCACCAGATCGCCAATCCCTTGGACGGCGTGCAGAACTGCCTGCAGCGGATCGGCGAGCGGGTCAAGGACGATCCGCACCTGACCGAGTACGTGCAGTTGATGGTCGAGGCCCTGGATCGGATCGAGCGGACGGCGAAACGCGTGCAGGCCTTTGCCCGGCCGCACGGCATCACGCTGCAGAGCACCGACGTGAACGCGGCGGTCGAGGCCACGCTGCAGGTGCTCGGCGACGCAGCTTCGACCGGCAACATCCGCATCGAGACGGAACTGGGCGACGTGCCGCCGGTCCAGGGCGACCCGTACACGCTGCAGGAGGTGCTCTTCAACCTCTGCACGAACGCCATCGCCGCCATGCCCGACGGCGGCACGCTCACGCTCCGCACCTTCGCCCTGGGGCGCAAGGACGAGGACCAGATGGGCTCGGTGGCGATCGAGGTCGAGCGACACCGGCGTGGGCATTCCTCGCGTGCACCTGGAGAAGATCTTCGAGCCCTTCTTCACCACGCGGGCCGACCGGGCGGCACCGGCCTGGGGCTGGGCCTGTGCCGGATGCTGATCTCCGAGATGGGCGGCCGGATCGAGGTCCGCAGCGTGCTCGGGCCAGGGAACCACCTTCACCGTGATCCTCAATCCCGCCGACCGGTCGTCCCGCGGATCGAGCACTGCGGCGACTGAGCCTGAGCCATGAGAATCCTCGTCGTCGACGACGAAAAGATCAAACGCGTCACCCTGGCCGACGATCTGGCTACGCAGGGGCACGACGTGGTCACCGCCGCCGACGGCGACGAGGCCCTGCGGCAGTTGGACGCAGGAGCGGTTCGACGTCGTGGTGACCGACCTGAAGATGCCCGAGCGTCGACGGCATCGAGCTGCTGAAGCGGATCAAGCAGGGCCCGCTGGCCGACGATCGAGGTGATCATGATGACCGCCTACGGCAGCATTCCCGTGGCGGTCGAGGCGGTCAAGCTGGGGGCCTTCGACTTCGTCACCAAGCCCTTCCGCAACGAGGACATCTTCCCGCTGATCGCCCGGATCGAGCGCGCAGCAGCAGGCCGGCGCGAGCCGCGGCGAGCGCCAGGGCTGGCGGCGGCCGGCATCGACGAGTCGATCGATCGGCCAGCTCGCAGGCGATCGACCGCGTGAAGCGGATGATCGAGATCTGCGCAAGACCGACGCCAACGTGCTGCTGTGCGGCGAGACCGGGCGTGGGCAAGGACCTGATCGCCTCGGTGATCCACCGCCATTCGCACCGCCAGGGCTTCCCCTTCGTCAAGGTCGGCTGCACGCTCTTTCCGCCGCAGCTGATCGAGAGCGAGCTCTACGGCCACGAGAAGGGCTCGTTCACCGGCGCCGAACAGAAGCGCAAGGGCCGCTTCGACCTGGCCGAAGGGGGCACGCTCTACCTGGACGACGTCGACGACATCCCCCTGGAGCAGCAGTCGAAGCTGCTCCGGGCGATCGAGGAGAAGGTCTTCGAGCGCGTCGGCGGCACCACGCCGATCAAGGCCGACGTGCGGATCGTCGCCTCGACCAAGCGGAACCTGCTGGAGAAGATCGCCGAGGGGACTTTCCGCCAGGACCTCTACTACCGGCTCGACGTGCTGCGGATCAACATCCCGCCGCTGCGCGAGCGGCTGGAGGACATGCCCGCGCTGGCCGAGCATCTGCTGGAGCGGATCGCCAAGGACCGCCCGTTCACGCTCGAGCCCGAGGCCCTCGAAGCTGCTCGCAGCACCACGACTGGCCGGGCAACGTCCGCGAGCTGCTACCACACGCTGGAGCGGGCCTACCTGGTCGGCGCCGGACAGCATCACGGCCGACCTGCTGGCCCTGGAAGGGCCGGCCGTCGTCCGGCCGATCGCCGGCGACGAACCCAGCCTGCCCAACGGCGGTTTCCAGGCGGTCATGGACCAGGCCGAACGGCAGCTCCTGGAAAACGCCCTGCGCGCCTGCGCGGGCAACAAGACCGCGGCCGCCGCCGCGCTGGGCATGAAGCCCTCGACCTTCCGCGACAAGCTGGCCAAGCACGGACTGGGATAGGGGGCGGCCGTTGGCACTTCGAGCCGGACGCTCGTAGCGGCAAGACGAGCGGCTCAAGCCGCCAGTGCGGGGAAGGCCCGCAAGCGGGCCTGGAGATCAATGGGGAAGGGGGAGGAGGATGATTGGCCGCGTGAGACCGGCGTGAACACCGGCCCGAAGAGCCGCTCTGGCGGCGGAAGGCCCGCAAGCGGGCCTCAGACGGAGTGGGCGAAGGCGTAAGGGAACCACGAAGGTGGAAGTGAAACCACGAAGGTGGAAGTAAAACCACTAAGGCACAAAGGCACGAAGAAGGAAGGGGAAGGAAGAAGGAATTGCTTCGGAGCCGTGGCGGCAGTTTGTGCCTGCGGCACGTGCGATAGGCGAGCTATCGGGGCCACCCACGGATCGGGTCTCAGGCGGCGGGAGGGCAAATCCGGTGGAGAGACGGTTGAACTTCTTGCCCGAGAAGCGCAACCTTGTCTTTCGAAGACTTCCTCGCACCACGGTTCCGACGAATTCCGCATGGCCGATGTCGACCGCATCGATCTGCGTCTGCTCACGCTCCGTTTCCTGGAGGGCATGGGTTACGAGGACATGGCCCGCGTGATTGGTTGTCCTGTGGGCACGGTCCGTTCGCGACTTCACTATGCGAAGAGGGCCCTGCATTCGATGTTGAAAGGGAGAGAACATGGCTTCCCGCGACCCTGAGATCGCCAAGAATTCCTTGGCGAATGCATTGATCGAGGCGCAAACGGCGGCCGACGAGGGGACGCCGGACGACCGCCGCCTGGCCGATCGCGTGATCGCGCGCGACCGCCGGCGCGTGCGCATTCTCGCGGCGTTGACGCTTCTGTCGTTTGCGCCTGGCGCTGGCCGGAGTGGCCACGCACTTCTACGTCTACTTCGTCTACATCCACCCGGTCGCCGCTGGGCACTGGCGCGACGAGGGCAGGATTCTCCACAAGGAAGCAGCGCAAGCCGAGCCGGCCGTTCCCCTGGATCGACTGGCGATCCAGGGAGTATCGAGGCTCTACATCATCCAACTCGTGAATCTGTGGACGATTGGCGCATCGCTCGTGGCCCTGACGGTGGCCGCGCTGTTCACGATCCTGCTGGTGCTGGCCTCGCGGCGCGCGACGCTCCGCCAGGTGCAGGTGAGCCTGGGGGAGATCGCCGAGCAATTGAAGCGGCTCAGCGCGGCGGGCAAGCCGGTGCATGACGCGCGTCGGGAGTCCGCGGGCGCGTTACTGCCGCAGGAAACGGTAGCAAAAGACCTCGGGCTCGAAAGTGATGCGGACTGCCTCGGCATCCTTGCGGACCGGATCGCGGCGGAGCACGCGGCCGTCTTCGGCCACGGCTTCCACGTGGGTGGGATCGGCGAGCTTCCAAGGCAGACTATCCCAGCGGATCTCGGCCTCGATCTTCGTCGATCCCGCTTCGGGAAGCGGCGTGACCACCAGAACCTCCCGCTCGCGCGAGAGCCGGCAGCCGCCGGCGGTCTTCACCGGGCCGAAGTCGATGGGCGTGGCGGCCGCGTTGTGCCGCGCCAAGTAGGCATCGGTCTCGGCGCGGGCGCCATCCAGGCCATGCCGGTCGCCCGGTCGCCGTCGCCGAGCACGCGAATCTGCCCCAGGCGGAGGCGGTGCGTGCGATCGGCGGGTCCGGACAGAGCGAGCCGCTCGCCGGTCTTGGGATGGTAGAGGCCGCCGCGGACGTCGAAGACTTCGCCCGGCTTCGCGGTGGGAGGAATCTCGAAGGCCGCCGTCGCCTCGAATTCTCCTTGCCGCGCGGTATCGAAGACGGCCGGATCGTGCCGCGCCTGGAAGACGATCTCGCCGCGCTTGTCGCAGAAGTGAAGGAAGGGAGACCAGCCGGCAGGGATCGGGGCGTCGGCTTTCCAGACGAGCTTCAGCGTGCCCTTGGCGGGGCCGAAGACGGAAATGCCCTGGGCCCGCAGCCCGATCGGAATCCGGCCGTCGACGATCTGGCGGCCGTTCACGTAGAGCGACTCGGGCGAGCGAGCCATTTCCACGATCGACTCGCCGCGGCGGAAGATTGTGGCCCCGATCGCCGTCTTGCCCGAAACGCCCGGCACGCCGGCGAGGAAGCCGTAGGGAGGCAGCACCATCTGGCCGATTCGCCAATCGGTCGTGCCGCGGTTCACCCAGACCTCGGCGCCGCCGCTCCACTCGACGTGCTGGCGGTGGATGTCGCCATCGACGAACTCCACGCGCTCGATCGTCCGCAGGGCCAGGGCGCGCATGAGGTCCTGGATCAGCCAGTATTTGCGGACCACGGCGCGGCCGAACGGGCGGGACACCATGCCGGGATGGCCGGTGAGCACTTCGGTGGCCAGGTAGTCGTCGCTGTCGATGCCGTGCAGTTGCGGGTCGAGCCCGCCCTCGTAGCGGCTGGGATAGCCCGCTCCGTGGAGGATGAAGCGGTCGTGGTGTGCGGCGTCGAGCCAAGGGATACGTTCGGCGTCGCCGTGGGGAATGTCCCAAACGCACCAGGAGCCGTAGCCGGTGTTGGGCCCGGGTTTTCCGACGCGGAGGTGGTTGGTCTGCGCTCCGTCGAGCCAGCCGATGAGTTGGTCGTGGCCGCTCTCGGAAATCTGCGGCGCCTGCTCACCCAAAAGTTCGCGAATCCAGGCGAAGTGCTCTCCCCAGCACTTGCGCGTGTAGACGGAATCGAAGTACTTGCCGTCGGAGGTCCAATAGTCGTAGGGTCCGGCGATCGACCAGACGTCGATGAAGTAAGCGCTGGGGCCGAGGTGCTCGCGGATCCAGCGGAGATTGCGCTGGAGATACGGTTCGACCCGGTCGGCCCGGTAGCGGTACGACTGGGCCCCGCGCCCCTCATTGAGCCAGGCGCGGACGGGCTGGCCGTCGGCGTGGAAGGCGAGGGTATCGGTATAGGAGAAGCCTTCGGCGTCGGGGTAGAAGTCGATGTAGTTGTCGTGCGGGGCGAACAGAACGCCCGCCTGCTTGCAGACTTTCACCAGCGCCTGCATCTGGTCGAGCGAGCCATACTGTGGATTAGGCGGGACGATGTCGGGCAGGCGGTAGTCGTAGCCCCAGCGTTGCCAGTTGTGAAAGACGACCATCGAGTCGGTCATGCCGTAGCGAAAGGCGCGGGACAAGGTGTTGGCGGTCTCCTGGTAGCGTCCGCCCCAAAGGTCGAAGACGAACCGGCCCGCCGCCTTGGGCACTCCGCCCGCCGCCTTCAACCCGTTCACCTCGCGCCAAACCTTCACCCCAGCCCAGGCGTTTTCCGCGGGAATGACCGAGAACGTGACCGCGTTGGGAACGTGGAGCGTGTAGCGGCGCGTTGCGGGTTCGGACACGAAACTCTCGGGCGGGAGGTCTGCGCCTGGACCACGGATACTCCAGGGGCGAAGTCGAGACCCACGAAACTGCTGGCCAACTGGTGGCCGTCGAACCCGAGCCGGAATGCTCCGGGCTGGCGGATCACGTTGCCCACGCCCGCGTAAATCTGCTCCGCCGCGTCGCTCCAGGGGCCCAGCGCCGTGTCTTCCAGGCGGACGACCTGCCAGGGCTTTGCGGGGGGCGCGTTCTGGAGTTCGAGCTTCGCGCGCAGTGCTCCCCGCTCCAGGAAGAGTCGAATGACGAGGTCGAACTGCCCGGCGAAGCTCGCGAAGCGGTGCCGCACCTGGTAGCCTTCGCCCGCCGGCTCGTCCTTGGTTTCTTGGAGCACGATCGGCGAGCGCACGTCGTCGATGCGGGCACCGAGCACGCGGGTTTCAAAGCCGCGGAAGTAGAGGGTGCGCTGGCCTTGACGCAAACCGACGACGGCGTCGAGCAACCGCGCCGCCCCGGCCATACGCGAACTTCGCAGGCGCCGCCGGCCCGCGGCAACGAGCCGAGCAAGCGAGAGCCGGTATCGTCTTTGGGCGGAAAGGGGGCCGGCTGCGGGGCGCACCGGCGACGAGCACGGGCTCGGCCCAGAACGAGCTGTCCCAACCGGTATTGTTTTTCGGTCCCGGGTGGGATTCGAGCTGAAGGCGCACGCTCTGGCCGGCTAGGCGCTGAGATCGGCCTCGGCCGGTTCCCAAGTGCTCGCCTTGGTGTGGCGCTCGTAAAGCACTTTGCCCAACTCGCCCGCGGGCGCATCCAGGGGCACCGCGCGCACGCGGAAGGTCACGCCGTCGCCTTCACCCTCCGGAATCACGGCGTTGGCGAAGACCAGTCGTAGCGGCTTTTGCTTGGGCAACTGGAGGGGAAATTCCGCGGCCAGTGTGCCGATCAGCCCTTCTTTATAGGGCGGATGAATGGCCACTACCTCGCGATCCTGGCCGCCGAGCGCGTGCCGGCGGACCTGGAAGGTGCCGCCGGTCCGTGCGTCGCTCCCCTGCCAGCCGTCGGGCATGGTGCGCGGCGACTCCTTGAACACATGGATCACCGCGCGAACCGCGGGCAATCGCCACAAGGCCAATTCGCTGGAGGCCGGGACCGGGAACGCTTTCCACGGCACTTGGACGACCGGCCTCGGCGCTTGGGTCAACTCGGTCTTCACGATCAGCACGGGGTGCGCCACTTGGGGTTTGCCTTGGGCGGTGAAGCGGACCCAGACATGGATCGGGTAATGCCCCGAGTACGCGGCTTGGGCAGCGGTCACCCGAAACTCCGTCGTCTGTTTGCCCTTGGGCGGGAGCACGAACTTTGCCGGCTTGGCGGGTTCGGCCTGCCAACCGTCGATGAGTCCGAGTTCCACCGTGCCTTCGACGGCCTCGTCGGAGCGGTTCTCCAAGGCGACTCGATAGGCCGTCGGCACGCCGACCTGCTTGAGATCCGCGGGGCCTTCGATCTGCACTTGGACTGGCCCGGCCGTATCGGTCGGCGGGTTATAGGCCAGCGCCGGTAGGCAGGCGGTTGCCAGCGCGGCCAGGAACGAAAAAGCACACCACGTGGGGAATCGGCAAGGACGGATCATGATGGCAACCCTGGGCAAGCGAATGTGTTTCAAAGGAATCGACCAGTCATTGAGCAGAGGCAACTTGTCCGACCGTCCAGTCGTCCAGAAACCCCTCGGCCGAAGCCGTGATTATACAGGGTCGCGGGCGAGGATCAGCCCCCGGGGTCGGCCGCTTGTTTTTGCGATCGCGTTGCGATCGGGTGCCGCTGTGGGCGGTGCGGCCCTGGTGCCGACCTTGATGGCACAACCACGCTGGGCACGGGAAGTTGCGCGGATTGCATGTGGGCTGCGCGTTGGTCAACGGATCGGCGATTCTGCCACTTCGCGGGACACGGCGATTTGGGGGCCTGCGGCGCACGTGCAGGCGCAGGGGAGTGTTGGTCAACACGTCGCGGTTTTTGCCAATTCACGGGGGGCGGCGGCGCGACGGCCCGCAGAGGGGCGGCGGAGCGTGGAGGTGTTTCTGTACGAGTGCGGTGCGTGTTGGGCGCGGAGGTTCTCATCGCGGAGGAACCCATGGGAGCCGGTGAAGTCTTGGGGATGCCGACGCGGGCCGACGCCGGACGGACGAAGGCGAACGCGCAGAGTCTGGCCGGGCGATCGTACGGCGGAGCGTGGCCCAATTTCAAGGTTGGTTGGTGGGCCAGTTCAGGGGATAGGTGTGAGGGCTTTGGTCGGCAAGACGAGCGGCTCAAGCCGCGGGTGAGGGGAGAAGGTTTTCGGATAGGCAAGAGAAGGTGATTGGCCGCGTGAGACCGGCGTAAACGCCGGCCCGAAGAGCCGCTCTGGCGGCGAAAGGCCCGCAAGCGGGCCTCAGACGGAGTGGGCGAAGGTGGAAGGGAATCACGAAGGTGGAAGTGAAACCGCGCAGGTGGAAGGGAAACCACTAAGGCACAAAGGCACGAAGGAGGAAAGGGAAGGAGAAAGGAATTGCCACGGAGCAGTGGCGGCGGTTGGTGCCTTGCGGCACGTGCGATAGGCGAGCTATCGGGGCCACCGGCCACCCGCTCGCGGAGTTGGAGAGTAGTGGATGGCTTAGGGTAAAGGCACCAGCACTGCTTGTCCACCGCCGCGAAGCGCGGCGGGTGCCAAGCAGTGGCACACCCAGCCTGGAAGGCACTTCGACACTGCAGGCACTACTCTGGTGGAGCAGCGGCACACCCGCGATTACTTGCTCAGTCGTTCGATCGCTTCGGCGATAGCTGCGCGGCGGGCGTAGATCGGCGCCGAGTCGGTGGTGAATTTGGTCATTTGGGTGGTGATGGTCTCGGGCACGTCGAGGAGTGCCTCGAAGTGCTTCCGTTGTTCCGCGGGGAGAGTGTCGCGGCGTTTGGCCAATAGGTCGCGCAAGAGCCAAAGGTATTCATAGTCCTCGACGCCTTCGCGGAGCATTTCCCAGCGGATGCTCGACACCGGAGGGGCGATCACGGGATCCGGGCCTGCCAGGCCCGGCACCGCGGCGGCCTCGGGCGGATAGAGGAAGCGGCCGTCGCCATTGCCCCAGAAGGCCTTGGTGCCTTTGGGCGTATCGTAGCCGTCGACGTATCCCATCGGGTCTTCGTAGGGATTCTGGGGTTTGTCGGGGAAGGCTGACGACGAAGTCCAGCAGTTCGTGCTCCACACCAGAGTGCCGACGATCCGTCGCTGCCAGGTTTGCCAATGCCAGACGCGGAGTTCGGTGGCGGGGTGGTCGATGAACAACGTGCAGTAGGGAGCCTTGGGGCCGGTGCACACGTACCACCAGAACCGATCGCCGGCCGCGCGGCGCGTTTCGGCGGCCTGGTGTTCGTAGTTGGGCGTGATGGGGCACCAGATGTCGACCGCACCGGCCAGGGCCTCGTTGGGCTCTTCGGTCAGCATGCGCTGGATGCCGGGAGCGCATTTCTTGAGCCGCTCCATTCCCTTGCGGACGAACTCGTAGTCTTTGGGGTCGGGTTCGTCGAACCAGTAGACGTAGGCCATTTTCAGCCAGTTTCGCTGGCGGAGGTGGTCTTCGAGCTTTTGGACCTGGCTGGCGAACAGGGCCTGATAGGCCGGCGTGTTTTCGCCGAGGTTGCCGATCGAAGGCTCGACGCGGGAATGAAACGTGCCGCCACCCATGCCTTGGATCGGGAGCGAGAAGTTGGTGAACTTGTACTTCTCCACCGCTGCCGCCATGGCCGCGTCGAAGCGGGCAAAATCGATCTCGGCGCGGGGCGGTTGCGCATCGGCCTTGAAGTGCACGGCGAAATGATCCAGCGGCACGGAATCGTAGGGGCTGATGCGGTGCGCGGCAAAACTCTGGAAGTAGAGATCGAGGAGCTTGCGCCGGTCCGCTTCGGTCTTTGCCTGGTGGTAGCGGAAGACGAGGTCGTGGCTGAAGCCGAAGGCGGTCTCCAGGTGGTTCTTCTCCGGGAGGGTGAAATTCCAGACATGGAGGCGGATCGGCACCGAGGCGGCGAATCCCTCGGCGCGGAGGTCGACGGCGCCGGTATAGTCGCCCGGCTGGGCGTTGTTGGGCACGTAGACCAGCACCCAAAGCGGCTGGTGCTCGCCGGCCTGGAGATCGAGCGGCCGGGCGAGCGGGGGCAGGGCGTCGGGCCACCAATCGCGCACGCTCGTGCCGTCGGTCGGATGCTGGACCGAATGGTAATGCACGCGGAGGATCTGGACGTTGGTTGCGGGGATGGTCGCCCCGTTCGGTCCGGCAAGCGCGGTGGCCGAAGCGGCAAGGCGGGCCAGCGGACGCTTGGGTTGGACGACGATTTGCACGGCCTCATAGTCGTCGCGCGCGGCGGCCAGGGTGGCGGCGGCGCCGGACCGCTGGGGCAACGCGCGGCGGCGCGGTACCTTGCGCGTGGCATCGCACCACCAGACGGCTGCCTGGTCGCCGCCCATGGGCAGCAGTTCGCCGTAGTCGGACCGGTAGAACTCCGGGGTTTCCACCGTCAAGCTCACGCTGAGCGGTTGGCTCGCCTGCGGCTGGAATCGCACGGTGCAGCGGACCGCGCCGGGCGTGCGCTTGGCGATCGTGACCGAAAGGTTGGCCGATCCGCCGGCGGGCACTTCGATGCGTTCGGGCCGAAGGCGAAACTCGAGGGTCGGATCGGCGGCCGTCCCTTGGGGCAAAATCGCGGCGGCCTTGACCGAGACCGGCTTCTGGCCGGCGGCCAGGTCGAACCGCAACTCGGTTTGCCCACGCGCGCGATCGACCGATTGGGAAATCGAACGGATCGAAAACTCGGGCGACTGGCCGCCCAGTTCGGCGAAGAGCGTCTGTCCGATTCCTTCGGGCACGGGGCCGGTGAAGGGCGCCTCGAACTCGACGCGATTCACCTGGAAGTTGCTGTTGCCCTCGGCGGGGCGGAGGCGCAGCAGCACGGTTTCGGCGGGGAACATGGCCGCGGGCAGCCGCGCGGAGACGGTGCCCACGGCGGATTGCGTGGCGATGGTTTGCCACTGCTTTGCGTCGCGGCTTGCCTCGGCCACGCAGGAGCCCGCCATGTGGTAGTTGACGTTGAAACGGACCTCGCCCGAAGTGAAGGAGTGTTTGGGCAAGGCGAACCGATAGGTCAGCTCGGTGCCGGGGCCGAAGCACCAGCGGTCGCTGTTGAAGGTGGCAGTTGCGCGGTGGAGAGTACGGTGGAAATTGCCTCCCTCCAACCCGAACGAGCCCTGAAACCGATAGCGGCCGCCTTGGATCGATTCCCCCTCGCCGAGCAGCAACTCGCCGACGCGGGAGAAGACGGGCAGGACGGGCGCGAGTTGGACGCGATCGAACTGCACGGTTCCCTTGGCTTCCCATTGGCCCATGCGGAGGTAGCTGGTGCTGACGTTATCGGGCACGCGGAATACGTGGCCGTAGTCGGCCCAGTTGGCGTCGAGAGAGGAATAGTCGTGGTTGGCGAAGGCGGGGCCTGAGACCGTCAGGCCGCTCGCCTTGAGGCCGCGGGCGCGCATCTGGAATCG
Source organism: Pirellulales bacterium (assembly GCA_963736495.1). GTDB lineage: Bacteria > Planctomycetota > Planctomycetia > Pirellulales > Thermoguttaceae > CAVTPL01. The sequence goes on from CAVTPL010000009.1 coordinate 271,503, forward strand.
ATAGAGGCCGCCGGGCGAGAAGGGGATTTCGGCGGATTGCCAGGCGTTGGAGTCTTTGCCGCTGCCGGTGACTTCGAGGATCTGGCGATCGACCCAACGGCCTTGGCCTCCCGAGAGCTTCCAACCCGAGGGTGCGTCGGTCCCTTGGGTGAAATCGGAGTTGGGCACGAGCGCGGGGGCTTGGGAGACCGCGTGGGCAGGGGCCGAGAGCTTTGCCAGCGCGAGAAGGGCTATGGCCAGAGTGGCCGTCACGGTTGGTTTCATCGCGATGCTCCTTGGGTCGTGGAACCTGGGGAGGACACTTCGTACGGCGCGGGGCGGAGCTGGGCGAATCTCAGTGGGGTCGGCCTGGGTGCGCGGCCTTCGAGGCTCAATCCTTGCGGTGGGGGGGCACGGCGGGCTTGGAGCCCGCCCCCAATCCGACGCCCGGCGCCAGCGAGTGAATCGTGGTGCGATCGAGATTGAAGATCGTGAAGCCGGCGGCACCCAGGGCGCGCGCATGGTGGATCTGGCCGACCACGCGGTCGACCGGCAGCGCGGAGCTGGAGGCTGTGGCGCCGATGCCCGGGTAGACGGGGATGCGTCCAGCGACGAGCTTCAACTGATTGGAGACGAGCGAGCCGAAGGCGAGATCGCTTTCCGTATAGTCCATGGGGCAGAGGAAGTCGAGGTAACCCGCCTTGACCCAGAGGGGCCAGTCCTGGCCCACGGAGTCGCGGCAGGAAGGGTAGGAGTTGAAGACGGCGGCCGAGATACGAAGTCGGGGCTTGATCTTGCGGGCCTCGCGGCTTACGGCTTCGACGAGGCGGGTGATTTGTTGGCAGCGGAAGTCGCGGTAGGCGTCGCGGTCCGGGCCACTAAAGCAATCGCTCGGCCACTTGGCCACCTTGCTTCCCCGCGCGGCTTCGAATCGTTGCCGGCATCCTTCGCAGAAGCAATTTTCCCCGCCGGGGTAGCGAATGTAGTCGAAGTGGATGCCGTCGACATCATACTTGCGCGCCACTTCGAGCATGCTATCGCGTTCGAGCTGGAAGTTTTCGGGATGCGAGGGGCAGAGCCAATCCTCGGCCTTTCCCTGAACGGTGACCTGAGTGCGGCCGGCGGTGCGGAGTTTTTCGATGAATTCCTTCGGTGCGCGGGAGAGATTGTAGTTGACCTTCCACACGTGGACTTCCAGTCCATGGCGGTGAGCGGCCTGGACGCATTGGGCGATCTGGTCGCCGTGTTTCTCGAACTGGGGGCTTCGGGGGAGCAGATCGCTGGCATAGTGGGCCACGCCACCCCAGAGCATGTTGGGGATGACCATGTTGAAGCCGGCCTTGGAGAGTTCCTGGGCGGTGCGCTCCCAATCGCCCGGATATGCCCCCAGACCTGAGTGCTCCCAGAAGGCGCGACCTTCGGGGGAGCGTGGTGGGGTGGCACGGAGGTAGGCGGCCACGAGTTCCTCGTGTGCCAGGCGCGCGTGTTCGATGGCCTTGGGAAACTCCGCCTCGCGTGCCAGTAAATCGGCCTTTTGCAGCAGGGCCATGCCCAGCTTGGCTGCTTCTTCGGCTTGGGCGCCGCGGCCGCGCGCATAGCGGGCGACTTCTTCCGGAATCATGAGGTGGCCGACGCGGTGGACGCGTTCCAACTCGCTCTGGGCCATCTGCTTCCACAAGGGAGAATAGAGCCGGCCGAGGATTGCGGCGAGGAAGGCCTTCTTGTTCTCGCGGTCGTCGGGGAGGAGGACGTGGCTGAAGAAGGCGCCGCGATCGCTGAGGAGCACGGCCGCGTGGCCGGTGGGCTTGCCTTGGCCGTCGTACCAGTAGCCGATCACTTGGGTGGTGGAGTCGATCGGCTCGGCCGCGGTGATGTTCCAGGAGTTCTGGCGCATGGAGGTCGGCAGGCCGGGCACGGGGGCCGCGACGAAGCGGATCTCGGAGAATTGGTCGGGAGTGGCGGGACGCACGTACTTGGCCTTGCCGAAGCCCAGCACTTTCTCCAGACGCGGGGGCAACTGGTAACAGACGACCAGTTTTCCGCCTTGCTCGACGAACCTGGCCAGCGCGTCGGCGGACTGGTCGCTCAAGCGGGGATTGTAGGCGAGGATGGCTACGTGGCGGCGCTGGAGCGCACCGCGGGCTACGGCGCGATCTTCGACGGCGTCGGCACCCAGGCCCAGTTCGGCGAGCAGGCCCGTCACGGCCTCGGCGGTGCGGATGGCGGTCCGCGCTTCACCATCTTCCTCGGAGCGGGCCGTGGGAATGACCAAGGCCACGTCGTTCCAACTGGCTCCCAGCCGGCCGAGACGGAATGTGGTATTCCGGGGCTGCGCCTTGCCAAAAGGAGACGCGCACGCCGTCGATCTTGTGCCAGCCGGTGGGTTTGCCTTCGACGCGGAACGACGCCTTGGAAAACCGCACGGTCTGCCAGCCCTTCTTCGACAGGCTCGAACCGGCGGCATACCATCCGCCGCCGCTGCGGAAGTAAAGGCTCACCTGGCCCGCGACCTCGGGATCGTTGGCGGCGACGTCGAGCATGAACTCACCGGGCGCGGCAAGGTCGAACTCCGCTCGACGGTCGATGATTGTCCGTTCGAGCTTGGGCTGCGCGGCGAACGGAGCCGCGACCTCGACGACTTTTCGGCCGCCGTCTTCGACGACTGTGACCGCCGGCGTGCCGGACGAGGGCGACCACGCCTTGGCCGCGGCCGCCGAATCACCATAGTTAAAGGCGTCGAGGACGATCTCGTTTCCACCGGCGCCCAGGGCAACAAGAAGGACGAGCGAAGGAAGGATCATGGCGGGGTCTCCGGAAGGCGGGATTCTTGATGGCGGCGCAGCCAATGTTCGCGATTTAGAGCCGATCCCAGAACTTTGGGAGGTGCTGTGATTTGCCGGCCGCACAGGGCTCCCGCGGCAGTTCTGGGATAGGTTCTTCGAGCCGGTCCCAGAACCTTTGGACGCTACCGGATTCCCCGGCCGCGGACCCTTTTTCTGGTAGTTCTGGGATAGGCTCTTTGTCCGGATGCCAGTTGAAGCGGCTGGAATCCTCAGTTCCCCGGGCCGCTCGGCGCGGCAGGGTATCGGGCTGCATTGTAGCGGCTGGATGCGAGGGATACATCCCCCGATCCCGCTCGGTGAGATGGTTCGAGCGGGGGCTTGCGGTGGGGCCCGGACGCGATGCAGTGCACCGGCAAGCGCGAATCTTCTGTCCGAAGCGCGCGGAAGCAGCGGAGAAAACTCGAGCGGGCCTCAGGCGGTGGAGAACCACGAAGGCAGGAGTGAACCGCGAAGACGCGAAGGGCGCGAAGCGGAAGGAGTGAGAACCACGAAGGCACGAAGGAGTGGCGAAGGGGAGTGGTTCAAGCCACAGGCCAGGAGAGAAGGTCCGCAAGGGGGCCTCAGGCGGTGGAGGACCACGAAGGCAGGAGTGAACCGCGAAGACGCGAAGGGCGCGAAGCGGAAGGAGTGAGAACCACGAAGGCAGGAAGGAGTGGCGAAGGGGAGTGGTTCAAGCCACAGGCCAGGAGAGAAGGTCCGCAAGCGGGCCTTGCGCAGCGTCGGCTTCAGGCCACGATTTCGCGTTTGCGGTTCACGTAGTCCCAGACCACGTAGCGGTCGAGGTCCTTGCCGGCGGTGAAGAAGACGCGGCCCGCGGTCGATTCGGCCAGGCGGTAGGCGAACTGCACGTCCTCGCTCGACTGCGACCAGCTGGGCAGCAGGAAGATGTTGATCGTGATCCCTTCGCGCTGGCAGAGCTGGCCCTTCGCGCAGCGTGGCCTCTTCGGTCCGCGGTTCGGGCGGATAGAGCAGGTAGAGGAACTGCTCCTCGAAGTGGGCCGTCGGCAGGCCGTCGGTGATCAGGATGATCTGCCGGTTGGGCGTGTCCTGGGTCGGCCAGGAACTGCCGGGCCAGCTGCAGCCCGTGCTGGATGTTGGTGAAGTGCGGCGGGATGTCGCATCTCGCTGATCCGCTCGTCGCTCATGTCGGCCCGCAGCCGCACGACCGGGTCGAAGATCGTCACCGGCTTGGGCATCAGCGCGACGATCTCGCCGGCGTGCCGCGGCTTGGCGAAGGTGTACATCTCGATGAACTGCAGAAAGTCGCCCGGGATACTCGCGGCGGATCAGCCCTTCCAGCGCCAGGCCCATCCGCTTGACGTTGACGTACAGGCCGTCGTAGCGCATCGAGCCGCTCATGTCCAGCAGCACCACGCGTGGCGCACTTGGGCGTGTTGCGCGTGCGGTGGATCTCGATGTCTTCCTGGCTCGATCCGCACCGGCAGGCCCGGGCCCGTCGCGGATCATGGCGTTGATGAGCGAGCCGGGGATGTCCATGTTGGCGAGCGAGTCGCCGAACTCGTAGGGCTTGGTCTGCTGCAGCTCGACCGCCCCTTCGCCGACGACCGGCCCCTGGTGCCGGCCGGTCCGCGACGGCCTCCAGGTCGCTGAAGATCCGCTCCAGCAGCCGGCCCTGGAACAGCCGGTAGGCCTTGGGCGTGAGCTGGTAGCCGCTGGCCGGTCTTCTCCAGGCCCTGCTGCTCGGCCAGCTCGCGGAGGTACTCCTCGATCTGCCGGGCCAGCTCGCTGAGCTGCTCGATGTCGCCCGGCTCGGCGAACTCGGCCAGCTCCTCCATGTCGATGACGCCGATCTGCGCCGTCTTGGCCGCCTCTTCGAGCTGCTTCAGCAGCTGGTCGATCGTCTCCAGCTCCTCCTTGACCTCCAGGGCCTTGCGGGATCGTCATCGCCGTGCGGCCGGTGAACTCGTACTTGGCGGCCAGCTCGTCGACCTGGTACTTCTCGCCCAGCCGGTCGACCAGCTGCACCAGCTGCCGGGCGAACTGGCTCGCGCTCGTCGTCCGGCGGAGTACCAGAGCCGCTCCAGGTCGTAGAGCTGCTCCTCCTGGACGGCCTGCTCGAACCGCTCGTCGCAGCTGCGGCGGGCGGCTTCATCTGGCCGGCCGAGTCGCGGATACCGCTCGGCGGCCTCGTCCTGCACGCGCTCGGTCTCGTAGGTCTCCAGGATCTTCCGCTTCCGCTCGCGGAGCATCTCCATCAGCGCTTCGAGGCTCGGCCCCAGGCCGGCGATCTGGCTGGGATCGAGCTGGACCGCCCGGGCCAGTTCCTCCTCGGTCAGCTCGCGCAGGCTGCCGTAGGCCAGCATGTGCTCGAAGGCGCCGGAGACGCAGGTCCGGCGGCGGCTGCGTCGGGCTGGGGAAGTTCTGCGGGTCGTACTTCTGGTACGTGTGGATGATGCCGCCGAGGCCGGTTCGCTATGCGGACTTCATACACGATCCTCCCATGCTGCTGCGCCCGCGAGATGCGGTCGGTGGCGTAGAGCCCGGCCAGCACGAACTCGACGCACGAGGCCCGCACCGCCGCGATCGCTCGAGGCGTTCACCTCGAAGGCCTTCTCCCAGGCCGGCGGCACGCGCTTCAGCCGCTCGGCGTAGTGGCTCGAGGGCAGCATGTCGCCGACCTCGATCTTCACGCCCCGGGAGAAGATCTCGGCGATCTCGTCCAGGCCGTGCCGGTCGACGTACTCGTCGAACACGTCGCGGATCGCCTCGGCCACGATCGCGTCGAGCACCTGCCGCTCGGACATCTGGTGGCTGCCCATCATGTCCAGTTCGAGCTTGCCCAGCGACGAGGAGTAGAGGTGCCCCAGGTCGCTGATCCGCGGCACGGCCGGCCGCTCGCCGAGCACCGCCGCCGCGCTGCCGGGCGCTGGCGACCATCGTGCGGTAGTTGGCGATGCTGAACCGGGCGCTGACGCCCGACTGCTGGTCGACGTACTTCGACTCGCCGGGCGGCGATGCTCATCTGCTCGATGATCTCCCGCATGAAGTAGGGCACGACCACCGGGAACTCGCCGCCCAGGTCGACGCCCGCCTCCTGCTCCATGATCTCGATGCCCAGCTGCCGCTCGCGCGGATAGTGCGTGTGGATGACCGAGCCGATGCGGTCCTTGAGCTGCGGAATCACCTTGCCGCTGCGGTTGTACGTGGCCGGGTTGGCCGAGAAGAGGATCAGCACGTCGATGTCGAAGCGGATCGGGTAGCCGCGGATCTGCACGTCGCGCTCTTCGAGGATGTTGAACAGGCCGACCTGCACCAGTTCGTCCAGCTCGGGCAGCTCGTTCATGGCGAAGATGCCGCGGTGCATCCGCGGGATCAGGCCGAAGTGCAGGGCCTCCTCGGCCGACATGCTCGTGCCGCCGGCCAGCTTGGCCGGGTCGATCTCGCCGATGATGTCGGCGAACTTCGTGCCCGGCGCCAGCCGCTCGGCGTAGCGCTCCTCGCGCGGCCACCAGGCGATCGGCATCTCGTCCTCCGGCGTCTCGGCCACGCAGCTCGCTTGCCCGACCGCGGTGATCGGCTGGTAGGGATCCTCGTGGACCGGGCACGCCGGGAATGTCGAGGTAGGGAACCTCCTCGTCGAGGAACCGGACCAGCAGCCGCATCAGCCGGCTCTTGGCCTGCCCCTTCTCGCCCAGGAAGAGCAGGTCGTGCCCGGCGATCAGGGCGATGTTGATCTCCGGGATGACCGTGTCGTCGTAGCCGATGATGCCCGGGAAACAGTTCCTCGCCGCTGGCGAGCATGCGCAGGAAGTTGTCGTAGATCTCCCGCTTGACGGTCTTGGACACCCAGCCGCTCTCGCGCAGTTCGCGCAGATTGGTCGGTTTGGTTGCGGTGGTAGCCATCCTCTCGATTCGCTTCTCCCTGGGTGGAAATCCCGGTAGTGCCCCCGAAGCTCAGTTCCGGCGCGGAGCAGACTGCGTGTGCCGCCGGTCCCTTCCATTCTAGCGCGAGGGCGCGACGGGCCAAGTTTTCCGAAGGGGCGGTGAAAGCGATCCGCGCCGGCGGCGGAAACGCCGCCGGGCGCGAAGGGGCGGGGGATGCCCTCCCCCTTGCGCCGTGCAGGTGGCGACCGCGGAGCGACTTCAGCGAATCCCGATCGACATGCTAGCAGCGCGCGGGCGGGGCGCCCCAGCCCAATCGCAACGTCGCCGTTGGCCCGCGTGCAGAGGGCGTGGTAGACAGTGACGGCAACTGTCCCCCTCGGCCGTCCGGGGACTGGCACATTTTTCAGCCTTCGCACGTTCGCATAGGAGAGAACGAAATGGGCCGAAAAATGAGCCAGTCCCCGCCGGCCTGTGAACGTTTACGCTCGACGCAATCGCGGGGACGGCGTACTACTGCCACTTCAGGACCGCGCCGGTGTCGGCGCTGGTGGCCATGGCGGCGTACTTGGCGAGGTAGCCGGTCTTGAAGCGCGGCTCGCGGGGCTTCCACTGGCTTGCGCCGTCGCGGCCAGTTCCTCGTCGCTCAGGCGGACGCTGAAGCTTGTGGCCGGGGATGTCGATCTCGATGATGTCGCCCGGCTCGAGCAGGCCGATCGGGCCGCCGGCGGCGGCCTCGGGGCTGACGTGGCCGATGCAGGCCCCGGCCGTGCCGCCGGAGAAGCGGCCGTCGGTGATCAGGGCCACGCGGTCGTCGAGGCCCACGCCCTTGATGGCGGACGGTGGGGGCGAGCATTTCCTGCATGCCGGGGCCGCCGCGCGGGCCTTCGTAGCGGATGACGACCACGTCGCCGGCCTTCACCTTGCCGTTGACGATGCCCACGTAGGCATCGGTCTCCGACTCGAAGATCACGGCCGGGCCGGTGTGGCGGAGCATTTCGGGCTCGACGCCGGCCGACTTGACCACGGCGCCCTTGGGGGCGAGGTTGCCGTAGAGGATCGCCAGTCCGCCCTCCTGGCTGTAGGCGTTTTCGACCTCGCGGATGCAGTCGCATGGGGTCGAAGCCCGAGTGTCTCCGGCGGAAGCTCGCGGACCGAGCGCGGCCGCTTGGCGACGTTCAGTCCCTCGACGTTCCGCTTGCCGCCGGCGGTGACGGCCGCCAGTTCCAGCGCCTCCTCGCTCGACCGTCTCGGCGCGGACGTCGTAGTCGGCGATGTTCTCGCCGAGCGTCTTGCCGCTGACGGTGGGGCAGTCGAGGTGGAGCAGGCCGGGCCGGCCGCGCGCGACGCTGCCCAGGATCGTGTGGATGCCGCCGGAGTTGTGGACGTCTTCGACGTGGTAGTGGCTGCTGGGGGCGACCTTGCAGATGTTGGGCGTCCGCTGGCTGAGCTGGTTGATCCGCTCGATGTCGTAGTGCGACGCCCGCCTCGTGGGCGATGGCCAGCATGTGCAGCACGGTGTTGGTGCTGCCGCCCATGGCCATGTCGAGGATCATGGCGTTGTCGATCGACTCGGCGGTGATGATCTCGCGGGGCAGGAGCCCGTGGCCTTCGCCGAGCTTCTCGAACTGCGAGCACCATTTCGACGATCCGCTGGGCGGCGCGGCGGAAGAGCCGCTTGCGCTCCGGCGCTGGTGGCCAGCAGGGTGCCGTTGGTGGGCAGGGCCATGCCCAGGGCCTCGCAGAGGCAGTTCATGCTGTTGGCGGTGAACATGCCGGAGCAGGAGCCGCAGGTGGGGCAGCCGGTCTTCTCGAGTTCGGTGAGTTCCTCGGCGGTGATCTTGCCGTGCTGCCTGGCGGCCGCGCCGGCGAAGACGTCGATCAGGTCGACGGTCTTGCCGTCGGCGGTGCGGCCGGCCTCCATCGGCCCGCCGCTGACGAAGACGGTGGGGATGTTGCAGCGCACGGCGCCCATCAGCATGCCGGGCACGATCTTGTCGCAGTTGGGGATGCAGATCATGCCGTCGAAGCAGTGGGCCTGGATCATGGTCTCGACGCAGTCGGCGATCAGTTCGCGGCTGGGGAGCGAGAACTTCATGCCGCCGTGGCCCATGGCGATGCCGTCGTCGACGCCGATGGTGTTGAAGACGAACGGCACGCCGCCCGCCTCGCGCACGCACTGCTTGACGAACTCGCCGACCTCGTTGAGGTGGACGTGGCCGGGAATGATGTCGATGTAGCTGTTGCAGATGGCGATGAAGGGCTTGCGGAAATCGTCGTCGCCGACGCCGGTGGCGCGGAGGAGGCTGCGATGGGGGGCTCGGGCATCACCCAATTTGACGGTGTCGGATCGCATCACCAAAGTCCTTTCGTAGTTTGCACCTGGGGTAGATTGCTATTCTAAAACGCCCCTACAGCTCCGACCAGAGCTACGACATGTTGCCACATGTGGATTACCCCCCCTTGATATTTGCAGTTCGACACTTGACAGGCGGGAACGGCTAGTTAATTTAGGTCGTTGGGGGTGATCGCGTTTATTGAGTCTTCGGTCCAGCAACCTACCTTGGGCGTGCCTACCCGCCTCAACGCGATTTCCAACGGAGGACCTGATGCCCTAGTTCGCCTTGCCTTGGCTCGGCATTGTGTGGGGGGTCCGAAAACTGGGGGCAGACTGATTTAGGGGATTGCCTGCTCCCTCGATCACATGCAACGTGATCTGAATGCATGCGGCCACATGATCGTGGTCCTCACGCGTCTCAACGCACTTAGATTTTTCCACAACGGGAGAAGACACCGATGCGAAGCATCACCACCCTCTGCGCCGCGCTGCGCTCCTCTGTATGGGGGGGGCGGCGCAGGCCGATCTCTTGACCACCACGTTTGGGACAACCGACTCGGAAGCGATCAGCAACACCGGGACGAATTTCAGCGATCCGAGTTGGGGCTCCTCCTACGGGCGCACGCTCTGGGTCAAGGACGATAGCACGCAGGCCATCCATGGTTACATGAAGTTCAACCTGACGTCGCTGTTGAGCAACACGAACGCGTTCTTCGACCCGACGTCCACGGGTCCTTATGCCGACATTCGCAGCCTGCGTCTGACGATGAATACGACCAATCAGGTGCCGGGCGGTTTCCCTCTCACGCACGTGATGCCGTCGAGCGGGGTCGACGTGGACGTCTACCGCGTCGCTGACGATAGCTGGGCCAGCGGCGCCCCTGTCAACAATCCCTGGCCAAGCTTCGGTTCCAAAGTGGGAACCTTCCGGATCGCGAGCCTGGCGGGGAATAGCAACGGCCAAGCGTTTACCGTTGACATCAATCCTTCGCTGATTGATTGGACCAACGACCTTTACGCCTCGGGCGCGAGACTCTCGTTGGGACTTGCGTTCAAGACCCCGACCAACTGGACCGGCGGCCAGGTTTATTTCCAGGGTGCCAACTACAGCGGTTCGCCGTCGGAGCCGGTGCTGACGTTTATCCACGAAGTTCCCGAGCCCACAGCGCTCATCGGGCTGAGCAGCCTGGCGCTGGTCGGTCTGGGGTTCTGGTATCGGCGGAAGCGCGCGGCCTAACGGCCGACGGTTGTATCCTGGGTTTGAAAGCCTCCAAGGGTGGATTGCCGCGCGGCGATCCACCCTTGGTTCATTCGTGCCGGGTCCGCCCGGCGCTTTCCGGACGACTGCGCGGCAAGCGATCGGCACGGTCTGGCCCCAACGCGGTGGCTTTCCGGCCCGCCGATGATTTGCCAGGCCCATGAGCGCGGGCGCGTTCACGTGGGCTTTATTACTTGGGCTCCAGCGCGATGGCGAACAGGTGCTGCGCGGCGGCGATGTAGAGCACGTCGCCGGCCACGGCCGGGGTGCCGTGTACGGCGCCGCCCATGGCATTCTTGGCCAGCAAGTTGAACTTCGGGGCGAGCTCGAAGACCAGTACGTCGCCGTCTTGGTTGCCGAGGTAGACCTTTCCGTCGGCCACCAGGGGCGAGCCCCAGATCGCCGACATCGCGTCGTGGGTCCAATGCACCTTGCCGGTTCCGGCGTCCAGACAATGGATCAGACCGGAGAAATCGCCGATCACCAGCAGGCCGTTGGCGATCACGGGCATGCCCAGACTGCGGTGCATGACCTCCTCGAACTTGGTTTCCTTCCCGGGGCGCTTCTCCGCCGGAGATGCCGCGATAGTGCCAGACGACCGCGGAGTTTGGGTTGGGGCGGACCTGCTCGCCGGCCTCCGGGTCGACGGCGCGCTTGCGGCGGGGCGGAAGGGGTTTGCCGTTGCGGTCGACCACGAGTTGGGCACTGACGTCGCCGCGCTTGGTGGGGTTGATACACCAGAGATCGCCCTGACCCTCGCCCGACTCGGGGTCCTGACCCGTGGCGATGTAGACCTTGCCCTCGTGCACGACGGGCGTGGAGATGATCGTATTGCGGTCGCCGGATCCGGCACCTTCCCAGGCCGAGGTCTTGGGGTTGCAGTCGAACTTCCAGAGGAGCTTCGGTCGGCCGGCGGCTCCGGGCGCGGCCTCGAAGCCGTAGAGCCATCCGTCGCCGCCGGCGAAGATCGCCTGGGGGACGCCGCCGAGCACGGCGAACGAAGGGCTCGACCACTGGCCGTCCAGGATGTTCTCGCCCGGGGAATTGTCGGCCCACACGAGCTTGCCCGTCTGCTTGTCCAACGCGATGAAACTGGGGGCTTGGGGCGCGGGCAGCTTGTCGTTGGGATCGCGGCCGTTGCCCGTGACCACGAGAAGCAGGTTTCCCGCGGCGGTCACGGAGCAGCTCGACTGGTATCGCGGCACCACGCCCAGCGTGCCGATCATGTCGAACGACCAGACGACGTCGGACTGCCCGCGCGTGGGTGTCGCCGCGGACTTCGCCGGCCCGTCGTCTTTGCCGTCGGCATGCCCGCGTGTGTCCAGGCATGCGACCTCGCCTCGATTGGTGACGAACCAGAGGCGGTCTCCTTCGACCAAGGGGCACGAGCAGATGCCGACCTCGGGCCAATCGACGTTGCGTCCGGCCTTGAGCTTCTCGACCGAGTGTTGCCAGGCAAATCGCCCGTCCGCCCGCTGGAAGGCGAGCAGGCAACCCAGATCGACCGAGGCCGGGTACTGTGGGAGGTACGCGGCGTCGTTGTTGGTGCCGCAGAAGACTTTTTCGCCGGCGACCACTGGGCTGGAGTAGCACTCGTTGCCGAGCCGCGCGACCCAGCGGAGGTTCTTCGCCCCCTCGGGCAGCCACTTGCCGGTCTTGCGGTCGAACTTGCCGACGTTCCACTCGACGGGGAGGCGGCCGGTGGCTGCCACGTTGTTCCTTGCGGCGGTGCCACCCCATTGAGGCCAGTCCCGACTCAGGGCGGGCTTGGGGCCCGTCCGCGTCTGCTCCGCGGTCTTTTCTGCCGCCCGTACTTCGGAGAGGATGACGCCGTAGAGCAGGGCAAGGAAGAGTCCGAAACCACCAAAACGCTGAACGCGTGTCATGGATGTGCTTCCGAAAGGGGATTGTGGGGGTCGGCTCTAGGAGGCGTCGACAAGCACCTCGTCGCTGGGGTCGAATTTGGGAAAGACGACAATCAGCACCGTCATCTTTCCTCGGCCGCGGTGCGACTACCCCGGGCGGGATCAGGATGCACGTACCGGGATGCACGGGATCCGCTCGCCATCGAGTTCCATTTCCGCGTCGGGTTCGCACTGCAAGATGTAGTAAGTCTCGGTCAGCCGGCGGTGGTAGTGGAGCTTTGCATCGACGCGGATCTCGGTGCGGTGGATCGTGCCGGGGAACTCGGGCACGTCGGCCAGCGCGCGCCGCGCCGTTCCACACGGGCAGGCCACGCCGGGCAGATGGTCGAAATCAACCACGGTGTATCGTTTGGTGGTCTGGGGCATGATGCTCGGTTTTGATCCCAGGCGGCGAGGGAACGTTCGGGGTGCGGGACGATTGAGGCAAGGGGCCCGAGTGCGCCAAGACACGCCGCGCTATGGGGCATGGCGCGTGGCCGTCCTTGGATTCACAGGCTGAGAAAACTGTCGCGCTGGCGGCCGGGCCATTCTACTCGATGCCACCCCAGAGGACCAACGACGGCCAGGGTGGAAGTGTCAGGACGGTTTCTGGGGTCACCTTGCGGGCCGCGGGAATCACTTAGCTTGAGTGAGGATTTGCGGGTGGGGCTGAGTTTCCGGGAGGTTCGGGGGTGGATGTGAGGCGGCAAAGGCAGCCCAGTTTGACCGTTCTTGCACGGCAGGAAATCTTTGCGCCGTAGGAGTAGTAAACCTTTTGCTGAAAACTACTTCCATGCATTCAAGGGCTCTTCGCAAGGGAGCCGATACCGAAACTGGCTCTCGAAGCAGCCGGGTGGAAACGTGGCGGCTGGAGGGCTCCGCCAGGCAACCGGGCAGTTGCTTCGAACCATGGAAAGGCTCGACGGCCCTGGTGCAGACACCGATGCGAACTGCGGGAGCCGACCCACCTTCCCCGCCGCCAATCGCAAGCCTGTCCGGAAGTCGGTTCTATCCCATGGGAGAACCCGCTCAAGGATGGAGTAAGCCATCGCATTCGGCCGCGTGCGGTGCTCCGGTTTGCGGTTGATCGATCGGGATGCGAACTACCCCAGTTCAAAGTAAAGGAGAGTTTGCTCAATGAAAGGCAAGATGGTTTTTGGAGCGCTCCTTGCTGAGCGTGGTCCTGGCGAGCCAAGGGTTCTCGATGGACCTGATGGGCCGCCTGGCGGGGCTGAATGGTGGCGCCTGTGCTCCGTGCCAGGCCAGCGCCCCGTGCCAACCGGTGAAAGCCTGTGCGCCCGAACCGAGCTGTGACACCTGCAATCCCTGCGAGGCGCGCTGCGACCTGTTCCGGGGCCTCCGCGACCTGTTCGCCTGCAACCGCTGCGGTCGGGTGAACTGCTGCTGCGTGAAAGCCTGTGAGCCGGCATGCGCTCCGGCGGCGTGCGCCGCCCCTGCAGCTTGCGAACCGGCTTGCGAGCGTCCGTGCCGAGCGTTGCGTCCGATTCGCTGCCGTCCGGTTTGCGAGAAGCCCTGCGCGCCCCGGCGGCCTGCGCTGCCCCCGCGGCTTGCGAAAAGGAAGCTTGCGGCGAGCGCCGCGCGGTTTGTGCCGTTGCGGACGCGTCATCGGCCATGGCTTGATCATCAAGGTTGTCGGCCGGCTGTTCTGCTCCGTCCGCTGCGCTCCGGTGGCCTGCGACTCAGGTTGCGGCGGCGGCTGTGGCGAAGCGGGTTGCGGCGGTGGCGCCGCTCCGGCGGCTCCCTCGGCTCCGGCCCCGACCGCGGCTCCCGCGGCCCCGGCCAAGCCGGCCAGCGACGAGGCAGCTCCGCTGCCCATCGCCCCGACTGCCGATCCCTCGGCTTCCCTGATGCGGCCCCGCGCCGTCTACCAGGCCAGCCGGATCGTGGCCCAGAATTAAGTTTGCATTCGATCCCGGCCCTTAAGGCCGGCTCAATCGCAACGGTCCGCCCGGGTTCGCCCGGGCGGACTTTTTTTTGTTGGCGGGATGAAGTATGAAGGAGGAACGCTAGTCCGTCGCGTGCGCTCGATGGGCCGGCTTGGATCGCTGCCGAAATCGCCCCGTCGCCTCCTCTGGATGAGTTTGCCGGATGTCGACCGCGCCGCTTCCGCCCGCTTCGCCTTGGGACGACAGCCCCGTCTTGCGCGCCGCGCGCTGCCAGCCCTGCGACCGCGTGCCCATCTGGCTGATGCGGCAGGCCGGCCGTTACATGCCCGAGTACCGCGCGGTGCGGCGCAAGGTTTCCTTCCTCGACCTGTGCCGCAACCCGGACCTCTGTGCCGAGGTCATGGTCGTCGCCGTCCAACGGCTGGGAGTCGACGCGGCGATCCTTTTCGCCGATCTGCTGCCGATCCTGGAGCCGATGGGGCTGAGGCTCGAGTTCCCGGCGGGCGAGGGGCCGGTGATCCACAATCCGATCTGCGGCCCCGAGGACGTGGATCGACTGCGCGAGCTGGAGAGCATGGACGCACTGGAGCACGTGCTTCAGGCGGTGCGCAAGACGCGTGCCGCCCTGCCGCCCAAGCTTCCGCTGATCGGTTTTGCCGGCGCTCCGTTTACCCTGGCCAGCTACGCGATCGAAGGGGGCGCAAGCCGCAACTACCTGCGCGTGAAATCGTTGATGTACGAGGACCCCGGCGCGTGGGGGGCGCTGATGGGCCGGCTGGCGCGATCGGTGGGCCGTTATTTGAACGCCCAAATCGACAGCGGGGCGCAACTGGTGCAGTTGTTCGATAGCTGGGTGGGCTGCCTCGGACCGGAAGACTACCGCCGCTCGGTGCTGCCGTACACGCGCGCGGTGATCGAAGCCATCCGGCCCGGTGTGCCGGTGATCCATTTCGCCACCGGCAATCCCGCCTTATTGCCGCTTCTGGCCGAGGCGGGCGGGGCGGTGATCGGCGTGGATTGGCGCGTGCGTTTGGACGACGCCTGGCGCGCGATCGGCCCGGCGTGCGCCATTCAAGGCAATCTCGATCCTGCCGTTCTCCTCAGCGATCCCAAGGAGATTCGCCGCCGCGCCAAGGAGATTCTCGACCAGTCGGCGGGTCGGCCAGGCCACCTCTTTAACCTCGGCCACGGGGTGCATCCCCAAACGCCGGTAGAGAACGTGATCGCCCTGGTCGAGGCGGTCCACGAACTCGGCCAGCGCTAGTGCCCCGCGGCGGTCAGCGGCGCTGGCGGCTTTCCTCTGGATTGGCGAAACTTGACGTGCCGCGCCGGGCCGACCACACTCAAGATGCGGCCAACATGCGGCGTAACCGTTCACGGCGGGGGGAAGCGAAGGGGACAGGTCCCGAGTTTTCGGTCAGGTGGCTGTTGTGATGACGGAGCCTTGCGGGCGAAAAATGGACCAGTCCCCGGCTGGCCTGTGAACGGTTACTATGCGGCTTGTGGATGCGGGACCTGATCGAAGAGGGGGCACGAGATGGACGAATCGGGCTTTTTTCGAGGATTATCGGCGCGACTGATTCTGGCGATGGTATTCCTCGGTTTGGGGACCGGCGCGGGGGCTGGGGATGCCGCATCGGCCCGCCAAGGGCAGGAAAGCTCGGCAGGCGACTGGCCGCAGTGGCGCTACGACGCGGGCCGCGGGGCATCGACGCCCGTCGAGTTACCGGCGGATTTGAAGCCGCGGTGGATTCGGCATCTTCCTCCGCCGCAACCGGCCTGGCCCGAGAGTCAGCCGGCGCTTCGATTTGACGAGTCCTATTGCCCCGTTGCCGCGGACAACCGGCTTTTCGTTCCCTCGACGGTCAACGACAGCGTGACGGCTTACGATCTGTCGACGGGAACCGCGGTTTGGCGGTTCTTTGCCGAGGGGCCGGTGCGGCTGGCGCCGGTTGCCGATCGGGGCGCCTGTATTTCGGCTCGGATGACGGGTATCTGTATTGCGTGGACGCCGCCGCCGGAACCTTGCGCCTGGCGCGTGCGCGGAGGTCCCACCGATCGCCGCATCATCGGCAACGAGCGACTCATCTCCACCTGGCCGGTGCGCGGCGGTCCCGTGCTCCTCAACGGGCGGCTTTACTTCACGGCCGGGATTTGGCCCTTCATGGGCATCTTCGTGCACGCGATCGATGCCGAGACCGGCAAGTCGCTGTGGATTGGCAGCGGTGACAGTTCGACGTACGTGGTGCAGCCGCACAATAGTCCGGCATTCTCGGGTTTCGTGCCGCGGGGGCATCTGGCGGCAACGCCGTCGGGGCTGGTTGCGCCGGGCGGACGTACGCAGCCCGGCTGCTACGATCTCGAGACCGGACGGCTCGAATCGTTCAGCTTTGGGGCCAAGAACGGCGGAACGTACCACGTTACGGCGCGCGGCCGGTGGTTCTTCGCCGGCGGTTCGATGCGGAATCTCGGCGACGGCAAGGTGGTTGAGCCGATGCCGGTTGCGGTCCACGACGCGCAGGCCTTGTACGGCGTTGCCGCCGGAGAGTTGTTTGCCCAATCGCTCCCGCCTGAAGAAGAAAAGTCCGTCGCGCAGGCAAGCAAGCACCTGCCCTTCGGTCGCGGCCGCTCTGGAAAGTTCCCTTGGGGGAATCACCCGGCGAACTGTTTCTCAAGGCGGGGCCGCGGTTCTACTTCGGCCGGCGCGGTGAAGTGGCGGCCGTCGAGGCGCAAGGGGACCGAGGCTCGGCGCGGGTTACCTGGCGAGGCGCGATCGAAGGCGACCCCTGGGCCATGCTGGCCGCCCAAGGCCGATTGGTCGTCGTCACGCGCGGCGGATCGATTTACTGCTTCGACTCGGCTTCAGAGGGGCAGGGGCCGCAAACCTACCGGGAAAGCGGCGGTGCGCCGCAAGGGCAGCCGGAGCCTGGCCGCGATGGGCATGGCGAAGGACTCATCGCTTCGGTGCTCGGCGAGCTGGGCGCGGTCGAAGGCTATGCCGTGGTTCTGGGGATCGGCAAGGGCCAGTGGATCGACGCGATCCTTCGCCGCACTTCGTTGGAGCAGATCGTCTGGGACGATGATCGAGCGGGCGTCGATCGGCTTCGGCGTCGCCTCGACGAGCAGGGGTTGTACGGCCGGCGCGTCTCGGTCCACGTCGGCGATCTTCTTTCGTCGGCGCTGCCGCCTTATCTTGCGAGCCTGATCGTGGTCGAGGCCCTTCCCTCCGCCCAGGGCGATGGGCAAGCTGCCTGGCTCGGCCGGCTGTTTGAGACGCTTCGACCTTATGGCGGCGCGGCCTGCCTTCCCCTGGAACGCGACCGATTGGAGGCCCTGGTGGTTCGAGCCGGGTTGGAAAAGGCGAAGGTCAAGGCCCTGGATGCGGGTCATGCCCTGTTGGTGCGCGAGGGAGCGCTGCCCGGTGCCGCCGATTGGACCCATCAATATGCGGATGCGGCCAACAGCGTGGTCTCCGAGGACGATCGCGTGAAGACTCCCCTGGGGTTGCTTTGGTTCGGAGGCCCGGCGAACGACGAGGTGTTGCCGCGGCACGGGCACGGTCCTTCTCCCCTGGTGGCCGGCGGGGCGTGATCGTCGAAGGGCGCAACATGCTTCGGGCCATCGACGCATACACCGGCCGCAAACTGTGGCAGAGGGACTTGCCCGATTTGGGACAGTTCTACGACAATACCAGCCACCAGCCAGGGGCGAACGAGATCGGCAGCAACTACGTGGCGCTAGCCGATGCGGTATACGTCGTCCACGCCGGGAAGATCCTCAAGCTCGACGCGGCCAACGGCAATCCGTGCGCCGACTTCAAGGTGCGCGGACAAGGCGAGGGCGACGGCCCTGACTGGGGATTCCTCGCGGCATGCGACGATCTCTTGGTGGCGACCTCCGCGCCTTTGGCTCTTCCGCGCGCCGTTTCCGAGGGAAAGCCGGCGGGGAAGTTGAAGAGCCGGTCCCAGAACCTTTGGGCGCTACCGGATTCCCCGGCCGCGGACCCTTTTCCCGGTAGTTCTGGGATAGGCTCTAAGTCCGCTCTCCAGTCCCCCTTAGAGCCGACCCTAGAAACGTCTGCCGCTCCCGGGGCGTCCGGCCGCGGAAAACTATCGCGGCAGTTCCGGGATAGGTCCTTAGAGCCGACTGCAAAACCGTCTTTGGCCCCGGGCTCTTCCGGCCGCTTCGAGGAAAGCCGATACAGTTCGACGAGCGGTCGCCTGGCCGTTCTCGATCGCCATACCGGCAAGGTGCTTTGGGATCGGCCGGTGCGCTATGGTTTCCGCCACAACGGCATTGCCGTGGGCGGGGCGCGTGTTCTGCCTCGATGCGCTTTTCCGGCGCAGCGGGACGCGCTGAAGCGTCATGGCCGGGAGCTGCCCGATTATGCCCCGCGGCTGTTGGCTCTGGACCTTCGTACCGGCGCGAAGCGTGGAGCACCGGCGAGGACGTGTTCGGAACGTTCCTCAATTACTCGGCGCAGCATCAGGTGCTGCTGCAATCGGGA
Organism: Pirellulales bacterium; assembly: GCA_963736495.1. Taxonomy (GTDB): domain Bacteria; phylum Planctomycetota; class Planctomycetia; order Pirellulales; family Thermoguttaceae; genus CAVTPL01. Next base: position 290,082 of record CAVTPL010000009.1, read on the forward strand.
AGTGCCTGCGCGCGATCGGGCGGCCGACGAGGCCGATCGCGGCATGGCCGTCTATCGCGCCGGCGACGGCCGCGTGCTGTGGAAGAACCTGAAAGTGGCGTGCCAGGGGCCGTGCCTGCTCGTGGACGGCACGATCATCGCCCAGGGACGGGCCTACGATCTGCTGACCGGCGAGCCGAAGGTCCGGAGGCATCCGCTCAGCGGCGAAACGATTCCTTGGCAGTACACGCGCAATTACGGCTGCAATACGGCGATCGGCGGCCGCCATCTGCTCGCGTTTCGATCCGCCGCCGCCGGCTACTACGATCTGGACCGAGACGGGGGCACGGGCAATCTCGGCGGATTCAAGTCGGGTTGCAGCTCGAACCTGATTCCGGCCGACGGCGTGCTCTGCGCCGGAATACACGCGGACGTGCACTTGCCCCTACCAGAATCAGACTTCGCTGGGACTGATCCACGATCCGAACGCGGAAATGTGGACGTTCAACAGTTTCCGCTGGGACGGGCGCCCGGTGCGCCGCGTGGGGATCAATCTTGGTGCGCCGGGCAATCGCATGGCGGACGATGGAACCTTGTGGCTGGATTGGCCGAGCGCGGGCGGCCCGTCCCCCGATCTGCCGATCCAAACGGAACCTGAGAAGCTCCAGACGTTCTGCCATTACAGGCGCGGGTCCAAGTGGCTTCGGGCACGCCGGGGATTGCCTGGGTGGCTTGTTCCGGCGTCCGAAATCTTCGGCGGCTGACGGTCACCCTCGGCAACGATCCGGCGGTGGCGCCTCGCCGTTACACGGTGCGGCTGCACTTCGCCGAAATCGAGGACCTCCAGGAGGGGCAGCAGCATGTTCCACGTGCGCATGCAGGACCGAGAGGTGATTTCCGGACTGGATATCGTGCGCGAGGCGCAGCGGCCCATGACCGCGCTGGTCAAGGAGGTGGGAGGAATTCCGGTCACCGACAAGCTGACCCTCGAGTTCATCCCGGCCGGGGGCGACCGACCGCCGCTGTTGAGCGGCATCGAGATCCGGGCCGAGGGGTGGTAGCGCTTGCACGCGACGAGGGCCCATGCACGCGACGAGGGCCCAGGCCGATTGATTCGTTGTGTTAGGCGGTACGTGAGATAGCCGCGAGATCGGGGCGATTCGTTGTTGTGCCACTACGTGGCACATGGGAGGGAAATGGATCTGGATCCGTGGGTTGCGCTTCGCTTCACCCACGGCTATTCAAATGTGACCGCTACGCGGTCTCCTGCACGTGGTGCACTGGACGCGCTGCCCTGGACGCGGTGCCCTGTACGATGATCGCCCTGTACGCGGACGATTCACCAGATCATTCTTTCCGAAGTGCAGGCGGTACGCGGTGCCCTGGACGCGATCGGCCTGGACGCGGTCCCCTGGACGCGGTGCCCTGGACGCGATCGCCTGTACGACGATGATCCGGCCTGTTGTACGACGTGACGAGCACGCCATCAACGGCGTAGCCTGGGCTAGCGAGTTCCGTTGGAGCCATTGGAGCCGTTGGCGTGCAGGGGGCCGAAGGTGCGGATCGGCAGGCAGCCGGCCAACAGCTCTTCCTCTTCCTGTTCCTGCTCGTTGGCGAGGTCGGCGTCGCACGGGCCCTCGGAGGGCAATTCATCGTCGAGGGGGTCAGCATCCGAGCGAGCGGCATCGGAATCGGCCGGCTCGGCGGTTCGTTCGAGCGGTCCCGCCGCGCCGCGGCGCGTATTGGGGTAGAACAGCTCGATGGCGGCGTGGAACTGGTCGAGCTTGGGCGGCTCGGCCATGCGGTCGCAATTCGGCCTGGAACTTCATCGCCAACTCGTAGACCTGGTGTCGGCCCATCGGCCAGCGCACGTTCACGATGTCGTTGATCTCGTTGAGCAACTGATAGACGCGGGCTCGCGTGAGGCCCATCGTGCGCGCCACCTGGCGGACACTGGTGATCGGGCCGTGGATTCCCAGGCGGTTCTCGGCCAGGGTGGCGATCTGCCGCGTCGCGTCGCACCGGACCTGGTTCAAAAGGGGCGTGAGGAAAGAGTCGAGGATCTCTTGCTCCGAGGGGAGGCCGGGGGTCTGCAACTTGCGTTCGACCCAGGCCTCGACGTTGTCGACGAGTCGCGGCACGATGCGGACCACGAGGTGCTCTTGCACGCCCATCTGCGCCACCAGCGTGTGGATGCTGTAGAAGACTTCGAGGATGGCGCGGACGCGCTTTTCGCCATGGGTACTAAGCGAGCGAATCTCGGCCAGCGTCATGCCGGCGTAAACCTCCAGCGGAGTGTTCCAGATCACGCGCGTCATGTTGCGCAGACTGGGGGCGAAGCGGCCGAGCGGTTCCGCGCCCAGACCCTGACGCATCGCGCTGGCGCGCCACTGAGCCCAAACCACTTCGGAAACCGTGGCCGGATCGAAGTTCTCGGCCGGGACATCCTCGGTGGCGAGGTCGAAATCGATCTCGGGCACGGAATGCAGATCGGTCTCCAACTCCGCGGCGTCGGTGTTGGCCACGCGCGACAGGAGCTTGACGAAGGAACGCATCTTCTTCTGCCCGATGCCCGGCGTGGCGGCGAGTTCCTGGAAGCTGCAGTCGAGCAGATCCTTGAGCGTGCGACCCAAGAATGCCAGGGGGAGGCGGCGATCGGTCGGCAGCGCCCAATACGCCAGCGGTTTCTCGAGATGTACGTTGTACTGGTCGGAAAGAAGAAGCTTGCGTAGCCCCTCGAACCGGCTGACCACTTGGAGCTCTTCCACAGATGTCGTCTTCACAAGTCTCATCCTTCGTCCTCTGGTCACGGTATGTTGCGGACCGGTCGGCCGCCGGCGCGAGGAGCCATGCGGCTGGGCAAATCCGGGGGAACGCCGGCCTTGGGCCGGCCTCATCGCAGCGATCCGCCGTTACCTCTTGAATCGGCCGTCCCGAGAGCGTTTGCCTTCGGGGCGTGCCATCAGTTCTGTTCCTGTCACAACGCCCGGGCGATTGGCGAGACTGGTGCGTGCTTACGCTACACCAGGGTGGCTAGAACCCGCAGCCGACTTTGAAGTTGCATCCTTCCCTTTCGGGGGGCCACTCCGTGGCACCCGGCCGGCCGCTTCGGATCGTGCGGGGCGGGCGGTCGATGCGGGGCTTCGCAGAGCCAATCGCCTCTTTCCAGTCTGCGAAGCACGCGTCGTTCTCCCCCCCATTCTCTCACAGGCCACGATTCGTCGTCAAGTTTCTCGAAAATGTTTTTTCCAAGAAATGCGGAGAAATGCCGCGAGTGGCGGGTTGGAAGAGGTCGTCCGGGCGGAGTGAGCGGGGCCTTTGCTCGGGCTATTGGGAGAGCCACTTCCAGTGCGTAGGGGGGGTATTCTCCGTGACTCGGCGTCTCGCATGCCCCTTCGTGCCATGCAGACCAGGCGCACGCCCCGGGATGACTTCGCTAGGGCCCATAGAAGCCAAACTCGTAGGCCGCGTCGTACAGGGCGACAATGTTCTCCGGAGGCACCGCCGCCTGGAGGTTGTGGACGTTGTTGAACACGTAGCCTCCCCCGGGCTTCCACATCTGGAGATTGCGGCGAACGTGCTCGCGGATCTGCTCGGGGGTTGCGGAGGGCAGCACGTGCTGCGCGTCGATGGCGCCGCCCCAGAACACCAGGCGGTCGCCGAAGCGGGCTTTCAAGCTCGCGGGTTCCATGTCCTTCGCACTGATCTGCACGGGATTGAGGATATCGATCCCGTTGTCGAGCAGGTCGGGAATGTAACCCGGCGCATGCGCCGCAGGTGTGGTACCAGATCTTCGCCTTGGTTCGCGGCGGATCGCCTGAACGAGTCGCTTGTGTCGGGGTTTGACCACGCGGCGGTAGAAGTCGGGCCGGAAGAGGGGGCCGTTTTGCCCGGCCAGGTCGTCGCCGATCATGATCACGTCGACCAGGTCGCCGACCTCGTCGAGGAACCCCTGGAACCAATCGAGCCAGAACTGCAGGGTATGGTCGAGCAGGGTTTCACAGAACTCCGGCTGGGTCACCGTATCGATCAGCCATTGCTCCAGGCCGCGAAGGTACCAGCAGATCTCATAGACGACGCCGGAGATGCCGCTCACCACGGCATAGGGCGTGTGCTGTCGCAGTTCCAGCGCGCGGCTGCGCAGGCCGGTGAAGCGGCCCGGATCATTGCCTCGGGGGAAGGGATAGTCGCCGAGGTCGTCGCGCGAGGCATTGGCGAGGGGATGGTGTGTGATGTCCATGTATAAGGGCTGATCGTCGGGCATGGACCAGCGCACGCCGAACTCGTCGGTGAGATCGTGCCAGACTCGCCCTCGCGCGGACCTGGGTTTGGATCGCGCCCTGGAAGCCCGCCGCCGCACCGGCCGCGATGTAACGCGTGTCGACGTGAAACCGCTCGAGCACGGCCTCGCAGGGCCGCGCGAGCTGCTGCACGGCGTCCATGATCTGCGGGTTGTCTTCGATGCCGAGGTGCTCCAAGAGCGCGGCGTAGGCGAACTTGTGGAGTCCGGTCTGGTTGCCGCCCAGATCGATGGGAACGCGGTCGGGCTCCCGATGGCTGAGGGCTGCCAACAGGCGTTCTCGCGAAGTCATCGTTTCTCGCGGCATGGGAGCCTCCGGCGGTGCGTCGAAAGGGTGGTGGGGCCGGCATTATAGTCGAAGCCGCGCGGCGGGCTCAATCGAGCGCCAACGCCTCGCACGCCGCGGCGCGGGGGCCGGCGGTCCGCTCGATCCGTGCGCCGAGTCGCACCAGCTTGAGGTCGAGCCGCTCGTATCCACGGTCGAGGTGGTGCACGTGTTCGACCAGGGTTTCTCCTTCGGCGGCCAGCCCGGCCAAAACCAGCGCGGCGGCAGCGCGGAGATCGGAGGCGGCGACCGCTGCGCCGCGCAGTCGGGCGACGCCTGCGAGGTGCACGCCCGGAGGTACGACGACGGTCCGCGCGCCCATGCGGTTCAACTCGGCGGCATGGAGGAACCGGCCGGGAAAGACGTGATCGCGGATCCGGCTTGTTCCCGTGGCCAGGGCCAAGAGCGCCGTCCAGGGAGCTTGCACGTCGCTGGGCAGCCCGGGGTAGGGCAGGGCGTCGAGCGAGAGCGGGCGGGGTCGGCGGGGAGCGACCAAGGCCACGGCGTCGTTCGCCGGCTCGACCGTGGATCCGGCCGCGCGCAACGCGGCGATCACGGCGGCGAGGTGGCGGGGCTCGACGCCGGTCACGCGGACCGATCCGCCGCTGATTGCCGCGGCCAAGAGTAGCGTGGCGGCCTCGATCCGGTCCGGGATAATGCGGTAGTGCGCGCCGGCCAGGCGTCGCACGCCCTCGATGCGCACGTGCGAAGTTCCCAAACCCGCGATCCGTGCGCCGAAGGCTCGGAGGAAGTTGCCGAGGTCGACGATTTCCGGCTCGGTCGCCGCATGGCGGAGGATCGTCTCGCCTTCGGCGAGCACCGCGGCGCAGAGCAAATTAGCGGTGCCGGTTACCGTGGGGCCGTGGGGGCCGAGCAGATCGACCGTCGCCCCGCGGAGCCTCCCTCCTTTTGCTCTCGCGACGACGTAGCCCCGCTGGACGCGCAAGTCGGCTCCCAGAGCGGCCAATCCCTTGAGGTGCAGGTCCACGGGTCGGGGGCCGAGATTGCAGCCGCCGGGGAGCGAGACGACGGCACGGCCACGGTGCGCCAGGAGCGGGCCGAGCACGCAGAAACTGGCGCGCATGCGTCGCACCAGCGCGTACCGCGCTACGACGGGGCGATCGTCGATGGGCGCAACGACCAGACTCTCGCGGTCGCGGCGGACGTCCATTCCCAACTCGCCGAGCAGACGGACGAGCGTGGCCACGTCGGCGACGCGCGGGACGCGCTGGAGGCAGACCGGCTCCTCGGCGAGGATCGATGCGGCCAGGATCGGCAGCGCCGCATTCTGGCGCCGCTGGCCCGAACCGTGCCGTCCAGTCGCGTGGGACCGAAAATGCGGAGTCGAGATTCTGCTTCTGCCGTCCATGACGCCTCGTGCGACCGCTGCGGCGGCTCCCAAGATTTCCACGGCTCAGGCGAAGAGACGATTGGGTGGAGCGGCCGACGCAGGCCAGTATACGGGAGCCGAGGAATCACCACCATGGAGCCGTCCGGCTTTCGTCCAGGGACGGCCCGAGCCTTGAGAAGACGCGGGAGATTCCGGCGTAGAACCGTGCGGCATGAGAATCGGGGCTCCTGCCGCGGCGCTCGGCGGGCGCTCACTTGCGCTTGGCCTGGACGACGCGCGGCAATCGGGCAAGATCCTTGATCGTGGGGCCGAGCTCGAAGCGGCCGTCCGTCGTGAGGATGCCCTGCACGGCCTCGTGGATCATGGGGCTGATCTCGACCAGCAGGTGGCCGCCGGGTTGGAGCCGCTCGGCGGCCTGGACCACGAGGGCTTCGATGACCTCGGTCCCCCGCGGCCGGCGACCAGGGCCGACGGCGGCTCGTAGTCGCGCACGTCCGGCGGCCAGCGCCTCCATCTCCGCCTCGCTCACGTACGGCGGGTTGCTGACGACGAAATCGAACCGCTCGCTCCGGCCGGAGGGCCGCCAACAGGTCGCTCTCGACAAACTCGATCCGGTCGAGCACGCCGTGGTCCTCGGCATTGCCGCGGGCGACCTCCAGGGCCGCCGGGCTGATGTCGATCGCCGTGACCCGGGCGGCGGGCAGGTGCTTCGCCGCCGCAGACGGCGATGATCCCGCTGCCCGTGCCCACGTCGCAGATCGTCACCGCGGCCCGGCCGTGCGCTGCCGCGGCCAGGTCGATCAGGGCGATCACGAGGAACTCGGTTTCCGGCCGGGGAATGAGCACGTCGGGCGTGACGCGGAAGCGAGAGCGAGTAGAACTCGCGGCGGCCCGACCAGATAGGCCACCGGCGTCCCCTCGGCGCGGCGGCGGACCAGTTCGCGGAACGCCGCTGCGGCGCGTCTTCGTCGGGCACCTCGTCGAAGGTCGTGTAGAGCTCGATCCGCTGGCAGCCCAGGGCCTCGGCCAGGAGCACCTCGGCGTCCAGCCGCGGGCTGTCCGCGCCGTGGCGCTTCGAGATAGTCGGTCGTCCACTGGAGCAGCCGGCCGACGGTCCAGGTTTCAGTCGGGTCATGGCGCAGTTCCGAGGCTGGGTGCGAATCGGGGTCGAGGACGCTCGCCGTCAGGGTCTCACTCCTGGTCGTAATCCTGTCAGTCCGACTCACTCCATCGTGCCGAACGTCGCGCAGCTCCTGGCGCTCGTATTCCTTGAGGGCTTCGATGACCGGATCGAGGTTGCCGGCCAGGATGCTGTCGAGCTTGTAGAGGGTGAGGTTGATGCGGTGGTCGGTGACGCGGTTCTCGGGGAAGTTGTAGGTGCGGATCCGCTCGCTGCGGTCGCCGGAGCCGATCTTGCTCTTGCGCTCGCTGGCCCGCTTGGCGTGCTCCTCCTGGCGCTTGGCCTCGTAGAGCCGGGTCTTGAGCACGCGGAGGGCCTTGGCCAGGTTCTTGTGCTGGCTCTTCTCGTCCTGGCACTGGACGACGATGCCCGGTGGCGTAGTGCGTCAGGCGGATGGCCGATGCGGTCTTGTTGACGTGCTGGCCGCCGGGCCCGCTGGCGGAGAACTTGTCGAGGCGGTAGTCGTCGGGCTTGAGCGTCGATTTCCACGTCTTCGGGCTCGGCCAGCACGGCCACGGTGGCGGCGGAGGTGTGGATGCGCCCCTTGGCCTCGGTTTCCGGCACGCGCTGCACGCGGTGCCCGCCGCTCTCGTACTGGAGCTGGCGCGTAGACGCCTTCCCCTTCGAGGCCGAGGATGATTTCCTTGAAGCCGCCCAGCTCGGTCGGGTTCATGTCGAGGATCTCGACCTTCCAGCCGCGGTCCTCGGCGTAGTGCTTGTACATGTCGTAGAGGTCGCGGGCGAACAGGGCCGCTTCCTCGCCGCCGGTGCCGGCGCGGATCTCCATCACGCAGCGGCTGCGATTGGCGTCCTCGCCGCCGATGGTCAGGTCCAGAAGCTCGTTCCAGAGCCCTTCGCGCTCGCGCCTTGAGCTCGGGCAGCTCGGCCTCGGCCAGTTCGCGCATGCTCGGGATCGTCGCCCTCGACCATCTCCTTGGCCTCGGCGATCTGGTCGTTGAGATGCTTGAAGCGGCGGTACTTCGTGGCCACCTTGGCCAGCGAGCCGTGCTCGCGGGCGACGGCCGACAGGCGGCGAGGATCGGCGAGCACCTCGGGATCGACGAGGAGCTGTTCGAGCTCCTCGAAGCGTTGGAGCTTTTCTTCGAGCTGTTTGCGCATGCACGTTCACCTCACCGGGCTGGCTGGGTGCGTGAAGAAGCGCCCGGCACGGTGGAGCGGGGCAACGGCCGAGGTGGGGACACGTGCGCAGACGGGGCTGCGCCGGGCAGACGACGGCTCGCGCGACGCTAACCCTCGGGCTGCGCTTCCCCGGCGGCGGCCGCCTTCTTGCGTCCGCTGCGACGCTCGTGTAACCCGTCGCGGCGAACTTGGTCTTGAACCGCTCGATCCGGCCGGCCGTGTCGACGTACTTCAGCTTGCCGGTGTAGAACGGGTGGCAGGCGCTGCAAATGTCGACCTTCAACTCGGGCTTGGTGCTCCGGGTGACGAACGTGTTGCCGCAGCCGCAGGTGACCTTGGTTTCGACGTACTTGGGGTGAATTCCGTCTTTCATCGCTATGATCCTCTCGGTCGCCCCGGGGCGGGGCTCGCAACGGCCGGCCCGGCAGCTCTTGCGCGGCCGGCCCGTGATGTCCTCGAAACCTCTAATCCTAACGCCCCCAGGACCCCTGAACAAGGGCAACCGCGGCCTACTTGGATGGCTTGGAGGAGGGGCTGCCGCCTGGCTGGGACTTAGTATCCGCCGCCGATTTGGGTGGGGTCGAGGGCTTGGCCGGCCCTGAGTCTGCCGCGGGCTTGGCGTCGGGAAGGCCGGGAAGGTCCGGCAAACCGGGAAGCGTCGGCAGGTCCATCTCCTCCTTGGGAGGCTCTGCTTTGGGAAGCTCGGTTTTGGCCTTCTTGGCTTCCTCTTGGGTGGGAGGTCCGGGCTTGGACGGCTCCGCGGGCAACTTGGGCAACTCGACCTTGGCCAGAGTGGCCAGCCACCGCGCGCGAAGCAGGCTGGCGGGCAGGTTCGTGGAGTCGGTGGGCACGAAGTATTGCTCGATCGCCTTGGGATACTGCTTCTGGGACTCGTAGAGGCGGGCGAGATTGTATCTGGCGCCGGGGCCCCAGGCACCGTTGGGGTGCGCGGCAAGGGTGCGGGTGCGGAAGTAGTCTTCGGCGGCCGCCCAATTGCCCTGCTCCCAGGAGATCATCCCCAGCCAGTAGCTGGCGTTCTCCTTGGTTGCCTGGTAGACCTTGCGCAATTGCTGTTGGGGGTCGACCTGCTTGAGGGTCTCGAGCTCGCGGTCGGAGGGCCGGGCCATTTGGTAGTAGTCGGCCGCGCCAACTCGTTGTCGACGGCGAGGAACTTTCCGCGGAGGTGGAGGATTCTTCCTTTGCGCAGCGCCGGCACGCGTCCGGCCTCCAAGGGCAGCATCATGCGGAGCTGCCAGGCCGCTGCGGCGTCGGCGCGCCAGCTTCGTTGCAGCAAGGCTTCGATCGGCTGCATCCACATGCGCACGGCCGAGATGCCCGGCAGCCCCTTGAGCCGTTCGGCCTGCGCGGTGGGCGAGGTGGTGAGCACCATGCGGTCCTCGCCGGCAAGGTGGGATTCGATTCTCCGCATGCGCCGCGTGAGCGAGGGGAGCGACGCCTCGACCATGGCCACCACGCCCTTGAGCTGCGCGGACCGGACCGGATAGGGGTGTTTCTCGTCGACGTCGAGCTGGCGGATCACGCGGTCGTCGGCGATCGCTTGCGCCAGGGTGGCCGGACGGACTTCGAAGCGCACCGATTCATCGAGCTTCACGCCGTCGGGCGCGGGAATCGGCGTTCCCATCGTCGGTTCGAACAGGTACGCGTTGCCCTCGCTGGCGACGGCCAGGGCCCAGAGCCGTTCGTTTCCCGGGCCGGGCCGGGCAGGGTCCGGCACCGCCAGCAGCAGGGCGTCGATTCCCTGCTGCCGCGCGAGGAGGATGAAGAGCCGCGCGCGATCGGCCACGCTTCCGCGGCCGAACAGCAAGGTTTCCCAGGGGAACTGCATCTGCTCCATGGTTTCGTCGAGTTGGATGTTGCGCACCGTCCAGTCGAACAGGCGTTTGGCCCGGCTGAGGTCGTCGGGCTGGTCGCCGCGCACCCAACGCGACAGGTCGCGCAGCAGCACGCCTTCCTGCAAGGCCAGGCGATCGGCGAAGCGGAACTGCATGGCATCGAGCGAGGTAAAGTAGCTCAGTTCGTCGCTGAGCCGTTGGACGTCGGACGCGAGCTTGAGGAACTGCTCGGTGATCTTGCCCAGCTCCTCGTCGGCCTGGCTCGAATTCGGCGCTGCGGCCGAGGCCTGCACCTGCCGGGCGATCTCCTGGCGGCGCTGGCCGAGGTGCCGGAGGTACGTGCCCAGCAGTCTGAGATGCTCCAATTCCAATTGCTTGCCCGCGGCTTCGGTTTGGTCGGCAAGGCCGGCCAAACGCTGGGCCGGTGCGGCCAGCTCCGCGGCGTCGCGCTGGAGCGAGGCCAGGTCGCGCGGCTGGACGACTGCATTGACCTCGTTGACCAGCGCGCGGAGGCCGCCGAGGTCCATCTTGCGGCGGGCCTCGTCGATCTTCGGCGCCAGCGCCGTGATCTCGCTGCGCCCGCTCCGGCGTCCCACGTTCTTCACGTTTTCGGCCAGCGGGCCCATGAAGCGGGCGATGTTCTTGAGCACCGCCACCTCGCGCATGGCGGCGGTTTTGTCCATCTGCTCCAGAAGGAACTCGGCCTCCATGAGCGTCTTCGATTTCAGCGAGCGCGCCGCCTGCTGGGAGGATCGCACTTGGATGTCGAGCAGTTCTTTGAGCTCCTTGGCGCCGGGCGATGCGGCCAGCGCGTCGATCTGGTCCGCCAGCGCCTCCAGACGCGCGGGATCGCGCAGCCGGCTGGGACTGTCTAATTGCTGGCCCGCTTGCATCAGGGCGCCGAAATGCTGCTGCCGGACCGGGTCGCGGACCGCACGCTTGAAGGAGTCGATGAGGTTTTTCTCGACCTCATCGAGTTGCTCGGTGGACTGAAACTCGCGCATGGCCTGCTGCAATTGCCGCAGGAACGCCTCGTAGCTCGCCTCGATCGCCGTCAGTTCGGCGAGCGAGTGCTTCTGCGTGAGCGTCTCCAGCGCCTTGGGCACTCCTTCCAACTGCCGAGCGAGGCTTCGCAACTCCAGATCCTGCGAAGGCTTCTCCAAGGCCACCTGCACGGGCTCGAGTTCCCGGGCGAGCTTGGCGACGGACTGGACCGCTGCCGCGGCCATGGGGTCGATCGCCCAGTTGTCGGCGGCCGGCTGCGCACGCGCCCATTGGTTGAACCGATCGACGATCTGCTGGAAGACCTCGTCGCTATCGTGCTTCTCGAGCTGATTGAGATTGCGGATGGCCTCGGCGAGCATCCGCTCGACGACCTGCGGGCTGTCGGAGGAAGTGGTCGCCGACGAACTCTGCGCCGATCCGGAGGCCTGGGGAGCCGGTCGCCGGCAGGAAACGCCCAAGAGCAAGGCGGCGAGCATGGCTGCAATCGCAATCCCCCTTAGAGCCGATCCCAGAACCTTGGGAGGTGCCACGCTTCTCCGGCCGCACAGGGCCGCATCGGCAGTTCGGGGATTGATTCCTGGAAGCCGAGCGGAGACGACAAGGCGAGCGGAGCGGGCAAGGTTCACGCGAGAATCCTCCACGGTTCGACGAAGTCGCCACGAGCCGCCGCAGCAGAGGGGCGAACTGGTCGAGGGGAACCATGTTCGGACCGTCGCTCAGGGCCGCGTCGGGCACGGGATGCGTTTCAAAGAATAAGGCGTCGACCCCGATCGCCACGGCGGCGCGGGCCAACGGTTCCACCATCGCCCGGTTTCCGCCTGTGGCCGCTCCCAGCGCGCCGGGTTCCTGCACGCTGTGGGTGGCATCGAAGACCACGGGCACGCCAAGGGCCTGCATCTCGACAATGGCGCGCATGTCGTTGACCAGCCGGCCATAGCCGAAGAAGGTTCCCCGCTCGCCCAGCAGCACGTGACGGCAGCCGAATGCTTCGAGTTTTCCCACCACGTGTTTCATGTCCCAGGGGGCGAGAAACTGCCCCTTCTTGGCGTGGACCGCGCGGCCGGTCCGCGCGGCGGCCTCCAAGAGATCGGTCTGCCGCGCGAGAAAGGCCGGGATTTGCACGAGGTCGCAGACTTCGGCCACGGGCGCGGCTTGCCGCGGCTCGTGAATATCGGTCGTGACCGGCAGACCCGTTTGCTGGCGCACGTGCGCGAGCATTGCCAATCCTCGCGCCAGGCCCGGCCCCCGGTACGACTGGACGCTCGTACGGTTGGCTTTATCGAAGGAGCCCTTGAAAACCAGCGGGAGCGACAACTCGGCGGCGATCTGTTGCAGCCGCCGGGCGATCTGGAGCACCAGCGACTCTTCTTCCAATACGCACGGGCCGGCAATCACCAGAAGCGGCTGGCCGCGCCCGCAGCGATAGGGACCGATCGTGACAGGATTCTCAGGCACCGAGAGACGATCCTTGTGGGGCAATACGCGGCTTTGTGGGGCAATGCGCGGCCGGCGCGGAACGGCTCAACTCCCTGCCCGAACGCCCGGCGGCGCCAGCAGCGTGAGGCGGCCGGGCATCACCTCGACGTCGACCGGGAGCATGCCGCCCGGGTCGCCGTCCAACTGATACGCGACCGGCTCCTCCGACTCGATGCGCAGTGCCGCACTTGCGCCGATTGCACTGAGCAAGGCGCTCGTGTGCACCCAGTTGAGCCCAAACCACGTATCGCAGAGCATGCCAGATCGAGCCGCCGCCCAGGGCATAAAGGTCCATCAATCCGTCACGACAGTCGGCCTGCGGCGCCAAAGGCAGCCCCCAGCCGTAGCGGGGCAGATTGAAGACAAACACCCACGGGGCGACGACCGGACTGACCGCCTCACGGGCCGAGCCGTCCATCGACGGGTCACAGTATACCCGGATCTCCGGATACTGGTAACTACGTATCGACTGTACGATCGGTTTGAAGTAACTCCAATAGCTGAGGTGACCTTTGGGGTGTCGGGTGCGGCAGTCGTGGACGCGGCGCACGACTTCGGCATCGAAGCCGCATCCTACCATCAGCAAGAAGAAACGCCCCGAAGCGCAACCCGCGTCGATCGGTGCGCACCGGCCCTGAACGACGGTCTCACAAACCAGCCTGGGGTCGGGCTGGTAGCCAAGCTGTCGGGCGAGCAGATTCGACGTGCCCGAGGGAAAGGGCACCAGGGGAATGCCCGGGTTGGTGCGATTGAGGATCTCGGCGGCGGTTCCATCCCCCCCCACGGACACGACCGCGCGTAATCGCCCTTCGGCGTGCCAGCGGTTCGCCTGCTCGCCGACCTGGGCCAGGTCGGTGGTCGCCTCCACTGCGTAGCCCCGTGACCGCAACAGCTCGATCAACTCCGTGATTCGATTTTCGACCGAGCGGCGGCCCGCGCGTGCATTGACCGAGATCAGCACGCGATCTGCCACATCCGGCAGACAATATGTGGCTGGCTCGGTCATGCGGAGGGTCCGATCGAGAGGAATCTAGTAGAAGACCTGACAAAACGGGGGACAGGCACCCTCGGTCGAGGCAAATTCAAGGGGAGTCTCGCGAATCGCCAGTCCCCGTTTTGTCAGAGCCTATTAAGCGTACGAGGGAGCGCCGTCCTGCTGCGCCCCAGCGGGCAGTATACCCTTTTGGGCTATGGGGCAGTATAGGAGGGAGGCGCTGCCGCGCAATCCTGCCACACTTGTTGCAGAGTGCAACAATACAGCGGTTGCCACGCCCAGGGAGGATTCGGCGCTTCGGACGTGGCTTTTATTCTCTAAGCCATTGAATTGTAATGTCTTTCGATCTGGTTTCAGAACTGGGCGCAGCGGGGGACGGCAATTGGCACATCGCATGCATTAGATATGAGCTGTTCGGGAGCACGCCGCCTGAGGGCAGCGAGTTCTCGGGCAAACTTCCGGGACCAAGAACCTGGTAGGGTCCGTGAAACGCACCTGGAGCATTCATCTCGTCGCGACGGCATAACTGTCGGTCGCCTGTCCCGCAACGAGGTGCGTTTCACGGACCCTATTGGGGTGTTCCGGGCCGATAGATTGGGCTGTCGGGTATTGCGATTGTCGACAGATCGGTCTTCGGCAACTTAACTGAGGCTGGCCCGTGGGGCCTCTGGCGATTGGGGTCGAGTGGTTACCTTGCCCTTACCACTTGGCCAAGCCACTGCGGATTGTGGCTCGCCAAAGGCCCCCTTTTTTTGCGCCGCGGTACAACCCGCAATCGATTGAGCCCCGCATAGCCAATGCACCAGGCCGACCGGCGGGAGGCCGGCAAACAAGGTCATTTGGCCAGGCAGTACTGCTCATGTAACCGTTCACAGGACGGACTGGCTCGAGAGGCGGGCCGCTGCCTTTGAGGGCTCGCGCATAACGCAAGGAAAGCGTGAGAGACGCGGCGAGCCGCCGCGTCTACGCCGGTGTGTGAACGCTTCCACTGCTCATTCACAATGTAGACATCAATAAGCTTGCCTCGCGCGTGGGCCGGCCAGGGGCAGCTTCGGTTCCCGTGTCACCAGGCCTGCAAGTGTTTCGACCGCGCGGTCGATTGCGCTCCGGGGGTCGAAATCAACATGACGCTTGGCGAATCGTCGAGCGGCGGCAGCATACTTCTCGCTCTGGAGCATCTCGGCGAGCCTGGCCTTCACTTCGTTGGGCTTCTGCCCGTCGGCGCACAGTCCGGCACCGCACCGCTTTACCGCTCGGGCCGTGAGCTGTTGTTCGAGGTATAGCGGGATTTGCAGGATCGGTTTGCCCGCCAGAAGCATCGACGCCGTTGCACCGTGGCCGCCGTGGAGAATCGCCAGGTTGCAGGCCTCGGCCGAGCTCCCAGGCTATCAGGATCCGCCCCATCGGCTCCTCTCCTCCACGTTGGCATTCCCCACCGGAATCCACCCGGTCTAGTGAGTGATTCCCCCTCTAGATTCATTGGAAAACAAGCTTTCAATACCAAAGTGCATCGCTAGATTATGGGCATTGCTCGCACCGCAGCGTCCGTCCTTCGAATCTCGCCCTCCAGGCGGCTCGTCGTTATGTCCGGGCGGCCGGATCGCCTCGTAGTCGAGGAGTCCTTGCCGCACGGTCGCGCGAGCGGCTCGACGCCTGGGTAGAGAACGAGGGACGACGGTGATGAAAGATCGGTTTCACTGCACGCAGGCTGCGCCAGGGGCATCGGCCATTCCTCTGCTCGTCGGTTTCCTGCTCGTGCTCTCGGTGTCCTGCGGAGCCGTGCCAGAGCCGAGTACACACGCTGAAATTCTTCCAGACAGTACGATTCAAGAGCAGATCAGTCGCACGGTGAGGGCCTTCGGGGACATTGAGGGGTCCTCGGGCTTTGATCGCGCGATGTCTGAACTGCGCAAGCTGGAAGCAATGGTCGGCAAGAACCGGGCACAACTCGTTCAGCAGTTGGTTCTTCACGAAGCCCAAGCGACCGACATGAAAGGCGGTATGCTGCCGCTTGTGATCCTACGCCAACTGGAGTACTCCCCATTCACGATCGTGGAAGCGCTTGCGCCCTACCTCGGCACTGCCGATCCTAAGCTGCTCAACGCGATTCGGCATCGCTTCGAATGGATCGATGGTGTCAAATCACCCTACGACCTACCGCGGAGGTCGCTCGACTACAGCGAGTATCGTTCCTATATCGCAAATTGCCATCGCACGTCGAACCCGGTTCCCGAGCCCTTTCTCGCATATATCTACTGGAAAGCACCCGGTCCGGCTCTCTTGGCGCACCTTGGCGCGCTCGACTTGCCCGATGCGCGCAAGCGATCGCTCCTTTGGGCCGAACACGTCGTGGCCGACGTGCTCTGGAAACACCAGAACGGCTTCTTGGAAAAGACCAAGGTCGAGCCCGAGGCCGCAGCCCAACTGGAAAAGCTCTCCCA
Source organism: Pirellulales bacterium (assembly GCA_963736495.1). GTDB lineage: Bacteria > Planctomycetota > Planctomycetia > Pirellulales > Thermoguttaceae > CAVTPL01. Next base: position 306,126 of record CAVTPL010000009.1, read on the forward strand.
GGACCAGACGTGGTGGGTGCGGCTTTACGTTGCGGAGATCCTGCGGCAGCATCCGGCTTTTCGCACCGCGGCGGTGGTGGACCGGCTCAAGGATGATCCGCACGAACTCGTGCGGGAGGCGATAACTCGTCCACAGCCAGCCCCGGTGCGAAAACGCGAACCGCCCCGACCCTTGCCCGCCACAAAGCCCCCGCAAGCGGCACCTGGGGGGAAGTTATAGCGCCCCGTCGCGATGCCGTGGGCACGACGCGCGGCCATCGGCGCACGATATCGGAGGGAGCACCGGATGTCTACGAAAGGCGGAGCTGCCCGGCGGGGTGGCAAGGACGGGTGTCTGTGTGGCAAGGGCGGTTGTCAGGCACGGGGTGCCTGACCTACTAGTTGATCTACCGCTCAATGTCAGGTTTGGGTAGAATGGCCCTTGGAGGTTGTCGCGGTTTCAGTTTTCACCAGCGGGAGAAGGCAAGGATGCCAAATTTGTCAAAGAAATACAAGGTCGCTCTTTCTCCGGAGATTCGAGCGGAGTTAGAGGCGATCGCGCGGAAGACTTCTCTGGGCGTGGCGCAGGTGCGACGGGCGAAGATTCTTCTGATGGCCGATGAGGCCCATCCCGATGGGGGTTATCCCGACTGGCAGATTGCCGAAGAAGTCGGGCTCTGCGAGCGGCAGGTGGTACGTATTCGTCAGAAGTTTGTGAAATCGGGCGTGCAGCCGACCCTCGCGCGGGCGACGCGTTGCGACGCGGGAACCCACCGCGTTCTCGACGGCAAGGCGGAAGCCCATCTGGTCACCATTGCCTGCAGCGCGCCCCTGAGGGCCGCGACCACTGGACGCTGCAAATGCTCTGCGACGAACTGAAGCGCCTGCATATCGTCAAATCGGTCTGTTGCGAGACCGTACGGCAGACGCTCAAAAAAACAGGCTGCAACCTTGGAAGACCGAACGCTTCTGCATCGCGGAAGCGGATCGACCGCGTTTCGTTGCGCGGATGGAAGAAGTCCTCGACGTCTACCAGGAAGCGTTCGACGACAAACACCCCCTGATCTGCATGGATGAGGCCTCGCGGCAAGTGCTCGAAGATGTGACGCCTCCCTTGCCCATGCGGCCCGGCACGCCCCGGCGAGTCGACGACAAGTACGAGCGGCACGAAGTCCGCTCGCTATTGTTGTTTTACAATCCCATCGCAGGCGGGAGGCGGGTGGGCTGCCGTGCCAGCCGCACGCGGTTGGATTGGGCGGAGGAGGTGCGGCAGTTGCTGGAGGTAGATTACCCCCAGGCCGATTTGGTGACGTTGGTCTGCGACAACCTCAATACGCACGACCTGGCGAGCCTGTACTTCGCCTTCGATGCCGAAACGGCCCACCGGCTCGCTCGTCGGTTACGCTTGGTCTACACACCCAAGAACGGCAGTTGGCTCAACATGGCGGAGATGGAATTGAGCTTGCTCTCGCGTCAATGTCTGGGGAACCGGCGATTTGCCACAACCAACGCCATGGACTCCGCCATCGCGGCCTGGCAGCAAGACCGCAATGACCAACGCTGCGGAACCAACTGGCGCTTCACTACCGCCGACGCGAGAATCAAGCTCCGATCCCTCTATCCTATACCTGACTCAGATCGGTAGACGCGGTAGTAGGTCAGGCACCCCGTGCCTGACAACCGCCCTTGCCACACAGACACCCGTCCTTGCCACCCCGCCGGGCAGCTCCGCCTTTCGTAGACATCCGGTGCTCCCTCCGATATCGTGCGCCGATGGCGGTGCGTCTGGCCGACGCAAGCGCGGCGGGGCACTAGGGTTTCCTTTCCGGTCCCACTTGCGCCGGCTTGGTGGGCGAAAAGTAGCCCGGTTTGACTGCGGGCTTCTTCTCAGCATCCGGTCGCGTGAAGCGCATCGCATTGCGCACGAGTTCGTGCGGATCATCCTTGAGCCGGTCCACCAGTGCCGGCGTGCGAAAAGCCGGATGCTGCCGCAGGATCTCGGCAACGTAAAGCCGCACCCACCACGTCTGGTCCTGGGAGAGCTTTTCCAGTTGGGTTGCGGCCTCGGGCTCGACCTTGGTCTTTTCCAAGAAGCCGTTCTGGTGTTTCCAGACCACGTCGGCAACCACGTGTTCGGCCCAAAGGAGTTCCCTCGTGCGTCGTCGATCCGCTTGGACGTAGACTTGTTGCATGGCCAAGAGAGCCTTGCCGGGGTGTCGCGCATACATGTGCGCCACCAATTGCCGAGGAGGAGCGTCGCGATTAGCACGAATCAGAGTTTCATAGCTGCTGTAGCTGGGTGGATCGTTGTAAGAACCCTGTCCTTCCGCGCGCGAAGCAGTTTGTTGACCTCGACTCGCAAGCCAGGGTGATCCGTGTTGAGATAAGGGAGAACGGCACTGACAAGCGTGTGCTCCTGGAAGCGAAAGTGCCAGAGGATCCCCATCACTCCGACGCAGCGGCGTTCGTCTTTTCCTTCCCATTTGAGGTGGTAGTGGAGAGTCTGCCGTATGAGACCTTCGGGTTGTTGGATCGCCAATTCCCCAAGATCTTTGTCCATCGCGGCCGCCAGTTCCCCCGCCGGAGCGTGTTGATCGGCGTCCAAGGCCATCACGCGCTCGATTCGAGCCTGGATATCAGCGATCGGAGGGATCGGATTCGGCCCATCCCCGCTGGCGTCACCGGCGGCTAACGATGCGACAATCGTCAGTACCAGAACAATGGTTGCATTCATGATCGTGCTCCTAACGCGGGATCAGGTCCGTCACGCCGAGATGGACGTCACCGGTATCCAACGGCCCTCGCCCATACTTGACCCGGTCCAATACCATGCGGTGGTTATCGATTGAAAAGTGGTCGAGTCCGGTTCCCCAGGGATCAAGCTGGACGTTGCGGTCGAATTGGCCGGGCGGAGTACCGGATGCGCCATGTGACCGCGCTGCACCAGTGGGCGTTGGCTGCCAGTAGTTGACATGATAAGTGCTCCCAGTTGGATAGCGTCTTTCCGGGCCCATGGCGTTTTGGATTACTGCATCGATGTAGGCTGTAAACGAGACAAAGAACGTCCCAATGTTTGGCGCGTTTTGTGAAAGTCGGTCGGCCAAAACGTAGGTTGCACCTCCGCCATGGCTGTATCCCACGATCGCGACGTATGAAACGCCGCGCCCTTGGACCGCGCTGACAACCTCGTTATAGGCTGGGTCGACAGGATCTTCCAGGTACGCATGAACGTCGTAACCTTCGTTCTCGTATAGTTCCGAAGCAATCACGAATGTGCGTAACCGTTCACAGTCCGGAGGCCATTTTGTTGCAAATTGATCTGGACGCGCGGGGGCTTTTCGAGGACGACATAGGCCATGCCGTCCGACGAAACCAGACCGCTGGCGATTCCGCCCGAACTCGATGCCGAGATGACTCCGGCAGTCCGCGCGTTCGTGCGGGCGCTGCTCGATCGGATCACGCAGTTGGAGCAGGGACGAAAGACCCCGCAGAACTCCTCGTTGCCGCCCAGCACCGTGCATCCCCATGCCAAACCTTCCTCGACGAAGGGGAAGTCGAAGAAGAAACGCGGCGGGCAGCGAGGACACAAGAAACATGAACGCCCGTTGCTGCCTACCGAGGAGTGCGACGAGGTGAAGCTTCTGAAGCCGACCGAATGCCGACGGTGCGGCGAAAAGCTCTCCGGCAGCGATCCCGAACCGCTGCGGCACCAGGTGTGGGAATTGCCCGAGATCACGGCCCACGTGACCGAGTACCAGCGACATCGGCTGGCGTGTCCCGCGTGCGGGGAAACCACCTGTGCGGAACTGCCCTGTGGCGTGCCTCGGGGACAGACGGGGCCGCGTTTGATGGCCTTCACGGCCCTGTTGATGGCCTACTATCGCCAAAGCAAACGGCGTACGGCCGAGTTCCTCCGTACGCTCTTGGGCCAGCCCTGCTGTCCGGCGCTGACCGTGAAGATCGAAAACCAGGTGACGGCCGCCGTAGGGCCACCGTACGAGGAAGTGGCGGCGCAACTGCCCGCCGAGGGACAGTTGAACATCGACGAGACGGGCACCAAGCAGGAAAACGACAAAGCGTGGTTGTGGACGTTCGTGGCGGGGCAGTTCACCGTGTTTGCGGTGCGTGCCACGCGTGAGGCGACCGCTTTGACCACGTTCCTTGGCGAGGAGTTCCACGGCGTCGTCACCTGCGACCGGGCCAAAATGTACTGGCATCTGGGGAATTTGCAGTGGTGTTGGGCGCATCTGAAACGCGATTTTCAGGCGATGATCGACAGCGGCGACCCTCGGGCAGAACACTTGGGTTACCGCCTGCGGCATGCGGCGTGCGAGTTGTTCGAGCACTGGGCCGACTACCGGCACGGCAGGATTTCGCGGGCTGCCTTGCTGCGTCGGATGGGACCGGTCCGTCGCAACGTAGCACGCTTGCTGCTGCGCGGCACCGAGTGCGGCCACGCCGATACGCGCGGCACGTGCCGGGAATTGTACGAACATCGCCCGTGGCTGTGGACGTTCTTGCGCTACGAAAGAGTCGAGCCGACCAACAATGCGGGCGAGCGCTCGCTGCGTCATGCGGTCATTTGGCGGAAGCTCTCGTTTGGGACCCAGAGCGCCAGCGGCAGCCGCTTCGTCGAGGCGATGCTGACGGTGGTGGAAACCTGCCGCCAACAGGGCCGCAACGCCTTCGACTTCCTGACGCGTGCCGTCGAAGCTCATCTGGCTCGCCAACCGGCTCCCTCATTGCTCCCCGGGGTGTGAACGGTTACCGAATGTGCCATTCGTGTTAATGAGTGGATTCGCGCCGTCTCCTCCAAACGCGATTACAATTCCCTGGAATGGCCTGAACGTGAGTGTGTCTTTGGGCGAGGTAATCTCACGTTGGTGAGTCGCATCCCATACATAGATTTCCAGGGTGGCTGACATCTGGGCGGGATCCATGCTCATCCACTCAATCCAACCACTCCCTCCGCCGGTCAGTTGCCGTTGATTCAGCGTATTGAAGTAGGGTGATCCGCTTTTGTCTCGCGACGGCCACATTTCAATGTTCTGGTTCCCGCGGCGAATCCGGTATTCCAAGCCAGGAACGGAAGCGGGCTGGAGCGAAATGTCGATCTCGATCAGGTCGTTCTCGTTGGCGACCGGGCTCACCGAGTAATCGGGAATCGGATTGTTCTGCGCGTCGCGGCCACCGTTGTCATTGTCGCCGTTGCGGCGGATGCCCACCGCGTCCTCGGCCGTGAAGGGGATTTCGGTCCTGGGGAACGGATTCCCATAGCCGGGCCCTTCGGTCTGGGGCCGGTACGCCACCAGGTTGCACTCGACCACCGCGAATTTGACCGTGTCGCGCCCCACCTCGACGCCCGCGGGATTTTTCAGGACCCAGTCGATCTGCCCCTGACCAAAGTCCTTACCCCGCCGACTTACCTGCTTCTTACGGTTTCCTCCCCGGTCCCACTTGCACCGGCTTGGTGGGCGAAAACCCTTTCGTAGTACCGCGTCTACCGATCTGAGTCAGGTATAGGATAGAGGGATCGGAGCTTGATTCTCGCGTCGGCGGTAGTGAAGCGCCAGTTGGTTCCGCAGCGTTGGTCATTGCGGTCTTGCTGCCAGGCCGCGATGGCGGAGTCCATGGCGTTGGTTGTGGCAAATCGCCGGTTCCCCAGACATTGACGCGAGAGCAAGCTCAATTCCATCTCCGCCATGTTGAGCCAACTGCCGTTCTTGGGTGTGTAGACCAAGCGTAACCGACGAGCGAGCCGGTGGGCCGTTTCGGCATCGAAGGCGAAGTACAGGCTCGCCAGGTCGTGCGTATTGAGGTTGTCGCAGACCAACGTCACCAAATCGGCCTGGGGGTAATCTACCTCCAGCAACTGCCGCACCTCCTCCGCCCAATCCAACCGCGTGCGGCTGGCACGGCAGCCCACCCGCCTCCCGCCTGCGATGGGATTGTAAAACAACAATAGCGAGCGGACTTCGTGCCGCTCGTACTTGTCGTCGACTCGCCGGGGCGTGCCGGGCCGCATGGGCAAGGGAGGCGTCACATCTTCGAGCACTTGCCGCGAGGCCTCATCCATGCAGATCAGGGGGTGTTTGTCGTCGAACGCTTCCTGGTAGACGTCGAGGACTTCTTCCATCCGCGCAACGAAACGCGGTCGATCCGCTTCCGCGATGCAGAAGCGTTCGGTCTTCCAAGGTTGCAGCCTGTTTTTTTGAGCGTCTGCCGTACGGTCTCGCAACAGACCGATTTGACGATATGCAGGCGCTTCAGTTCGTCGCAGAGCATTTGCAGCGTCCAGTGGTCGCGGCCCTCAGGGGTGCGTGCTGCAGGCAATGGTGACCAGATGGGCTTCCGCCTTGCCGTCGAGAACGCGGTGGGTTCCCGCGTCGCAACGCGTCGCCCGCGCGAGGGTCGGCTGCACGCCCGATTTCACAAACTTCTGACGAATACGTACCACCTGCCGCTCGCAGAGCCCGACTTCTTCGGCAATCTGCCAGTCGGGATAACCCCCATCGGGATGGGCCTCATCGGCCATCAGAAGAATCTTCGCCCGTCGCACCTGCGCCACGCCCAGAGAAGTCTTCCGCGCGATCGCCTCTAACTCCGCTCGAATCTCCGGAGAAAGAGCGACCTTGTATTTTCTTTGACAAATTTGGCATCCTTGCCTTCTCCCGCTGGTGAAAACTGAAACCGCGACAACCTCCAAGGGCCATTCTACCCAAACCTGACATTGAGCGGTAGATCAACTACTACGAAAGGGTTTTCGCCCACCAAGCCGGTGCAAGTGGGACCGGGGAGGAAACCGTAAGAAGCAGGTAAGTCGGCGGGGTAAGGATGAAAGGCATCTTGGACCGGGCGGCGCGTGAGGTCGGTGAGCGATCGGGGCGACTTGTTTGGGGATGTAGTTCGTGGTGCCACTACGTGGCACAGGCATGGTACATGAATCAAGGATCCGCGGGTTGCGCTGCGCTCCACCCGCGGCTACTCAAATGTGACCGCTACGCGGTCCATCGGTCACGATGCCTATTCCAAGGTGACCGCTACGCGGTCGCCCGAATCTCTCCTCGTCATGGAGCAGCAACAGGTGGCGATGACGATCTGGATGTGAACCAGTTTCCATGGGGAGCCGCACTTACGCATACCACGATCGATGATCATCCGAACGTGACCGGCCAAATGTTCTGTGAGTTCCAGCAAAGCCGTCGACGTCTGATATTCGCCATCGAGCAACCTCGATTGGCGAGGCCGGGCCAGCGCGAGGTTGGCCCGCCTGCCACGTTCTGGCTAGGGTGTGTCGGGCAGAACCTTTTCTATGACTGAGGAGAACCATGGCACTGCTTTACGTCGTACCGCTGTGCGTCGCACTGGTGGGCGAGACGCTGCCGTCGTCGCCCGAGCTTCCCCCAGAACTCGCTCGGCAATCCGGGGGACGCGAAGGGGACAGCTCGATGTTTTCGGTCAGGCGGCTGTTGTGATGACAGAGTCTTGCGGCCGAAAAATGGACCAGTCCCCGGCTGGCCCGTGAACGGTTACGGCACGGGGTGCCTGACCCGCGAAAGGCTGCGTTGGAGGATGGAAGAGGAGAAAACGATGGAGAAGGAATGTGGGACGTCGAAAGCGAGATTTTTCTCATTGGTGGGGGCGTGGTTTGTGCGGGAGATTACGGCGTGAAACGGTGTTTTTGGTCAGCAGGGGTCGGTTTTTTCCAGTGCACCCACCGCGGGTAAGGGAGGCGAGATGGATGGGAGAGAGGCGGCGCGGAGTGGCAGGCGGTCTTGGAGGACCGGGGCAGTGCGTGGTGGCGGGGAGGAATGAGGTGCATGAGGCGTTAACCGCGAAGGAGAGAGGTGGTACCGCGAAGGCGCGGAGGAAAGAGGTTTGACCGCAAAGGCGCGAAGGACGCGAAGGTACGGAAAGAGGTAATGGGCACGCGGAGGCGCGGGGGCGTGGAGGAAAGAGGTTTCACCGCGAAGGCGCGAAGGACGCGAAGACGAAATCGGCATACGCCCGCGCGTTGACGCGGGCAACCGCGGCCGTCGGACCCCTTGTTTCTGGAACCTGTTTGAAAACCCCTCCCCCCCCGGCCCCTCTCCCCGCAAGCGGGGCGAGGGGAGAAGGTTGTCGGACAGGTTCTTAGAGCCGATCCCAGAACCTTGGGAGGTGCTGTGATTTCCCGGCCGCACAGGGTTCCAGCAGCAGTTCTGGGATAGGTTCTTTAAGATAGACCCAGCCCCGTTCGGGAAGCCAAAAGGTGCTGTTCCCCCACCAGGGATGCATAGCGTATGGTCTTAAGGGGAGTCAAAATGTCTGCCGGACGCTGAGCATCCGCGCGGGCGGGAGGCGGAGGGGCGGCGTATGGCGAGATGGATCGCCCAACGAACCTGGTTCGGTTGCTGGCTCGATGCAACAGGGAAATTCCGGCGGGACTGCGCACGAAATCCCGCGTTGCGGGAAACACGAGATTCCGGATTACGGGAGAGGAGAATGCGGTGAGGCTCAGGTATCTGTTTGTGGCGTGCTTGTTGGCGGTGCCCGGGGTGGCCGGCGGGGAAACTGTAAACCTCAGCCTGGGCAACCTGGCCGCCAACGGCTGGAAGGTCACCACGGCCACTGCGTATGGAGGGGGCACCAACGCGAGCGTGACCCAGACCGCCGACTACGGCGCATCCAATTTCCGGTTTTTCACCGGCCCGATGCCCACTGCGTGGCGTTTCCAGTGGGCCGGCATCAGCACCGATGCGTTTGCCCAGATTCCGCTGGCGAGCATCACCAGCGTAAAGATCAGGACCTTCGGTGTGTCCGGCGACAACGCCAGCAGTTGGCAGCCGCCGACTTTCAGGTGGGTCCTTGACACGGGCTTCATGAACAACAAGCGCAGCATCCTATGGCAGCCCTGGGCCAATGGCAATAACCGAGAGCCCGGCGTGTGGCATGAATACGACTGTGCCACGACTGGCCAATGGTTCGTCGAAGAATTGAATGTCCGCTGGAACAGCCTCGCCGCCCTGAAGGCGGCGATGCCTGCGGCCACGTTCGAACGTACGGATGACCTGACGCCCGATTGGGGTTGCCTGTCGGGGCATGGCTTCAACGTGGGCAACTGCCCTATTTTTGACGAGGGCCGCGTCTGGTTCGGCGGCGCGCAAGGGTACGTTGACTGGTTCGAGGTCGGCGTGAATGGCAACGTGACGCGGTTCAACGTCGTTCCGGAGCCGGGCAGCCTGGCGGCGATGGCCTCCATGCTTCTCGTGGTGGGGCTCCGTGCGATGGTGAAACCGTCGCGGTTGTTTCGGAGGTTGGCTCGATCGCGAAGTTGAGCCCCTCGTGGCGGACTGGTGCGGGCGATCACCCGTGCGCCGGGTGCTCCTGCGGGTTTGCCCGAGGGTGTCCGGGAGTTCATTGATCTGGAGCCTGTTTGAAAACCCCTCACCCCCGGCCCCTCTCCCCGCGAGCGGGGCGAGGGGAGAAGGATGTGGCTCCCAATCGCAGGTCCGTGGGTTGCGTTTCGCTTCACCCACGGCTATTCACAGGTGACCGCTACGCGGTCCATGGGTCACGGGATGCGGTTGGTGGGTCGGTGAACGTGGGGAGTGCCCGAGGGCGGACGGGAATTCATTGATCTGGAGCCTGTTTGAAAACCCCTCACCCCCGGCCCCTCTCCCCGCAAGCGGGGCGAGGGGAGAAGGATGTGGCTCCTAATCGCAAGTCCGTGGGTTGCGCTTCGCTTCACCCACGGCTATTCACAGGTGACCGCTACGCGGTCGCAATTGAGGCAGGCGGAACAGCAGAGACCGCTACGCGGTCGCAAGCGCGTCAGGCGGGGTCCGGGTCCGTGGGTTGCGCACGGCTATTCACAGGTGACCGCTACGCGGTCGCAATTGAGGCAGGCGGAACAGAGAGCGCTACGCGGTCGCAAGTGCGTGAGGCGGAACAGCCACGTTACAGCGGCGCGAGGCCTTCGACGACGTCGGCTTCGGCTTGCTCCAAGGTCTTTTCGGTGCTGGTGGGGTCGACCTGCCGGCAGGTCTCGGTCGACCTGCGCCGAGATGTCTTCCAGGTCGGCTTGCCACTCTTCTTCGGTGCATATCGGGCGGGCAGAAGTGGCAGGAACTCGGCCAGCAAGAGGATCAGCCGCAGCAGGTGGCGGAAGATGATCCCCTCCTGCTTCTGGAGGCCCTTGCTGGTGACGTACTTGTTGAAGTCGCCGCCGAACTCCAGCACCTCGCCGGCCGCCCAGACCGGCATAGCGTGCGGACGTCGTGCACGCCGGGGAAGTCGTAGTCGAACAGCCGGCGGAGCTTGTCGGCCAGGGTGAGGACCCGCTTCGGCTCCTCGTCGAACGAGCTGCGGCGGCGGTCGTCGTCGTCCTCGTGGCGGCGCGTGGACCAGCTCCTCGGCCGTGGCCAGGCCGAGCTGCAGCAGCTGCGGGTCGAGCCGCGTCGTGGCCAGCGGGCCGGGCGGCATGCGGTCCTGGCGCGGGCACGCGCACGAAGTGGCCGACCGAGCGCGGCAGCTCCAGCACGCTCTCCATCGCCTGGATCCGCTCCTCGCGGTTGGCGATGCCCAACTGGTTGACCAGGAACACGCCGTAGAGCGGATTCACGCCGCGGAAGAGCAGCGAGCCGTTCTGCAGCTCGGGCGTCGGGATGGGCCGAGCCGGGCTCGGTACGGGCGGCGGCTTCGGGCGGCTGCGGCGCGGACTTGCGATCGCAGCCGGGTCAAGGCGAGCCGAGCTTCGCGGGTTCGGCGCGGCGGCGGCTCGGCCGCGGGCGCTTCGTCGTCCTTGGGCGGCTCGGGCTCGAGCGTCACGTAGCCGCCGCGCCAGAGCGTCAGCAGCATCTCGGTCCAGCTCGCTGCTGGCCGGCCTCGATCGCGGCTCGCTGTCCATGCAGCCGCTTGCTGACCAGCGTGCGGATCAGGTCGACTTCGGGCGAGGCGTCGAGCATGTAGGCCAGCAGCCGCCAGGGCAGCGGCCCGCGGCTGGCGAGCTTGCCGGGCGGCCGCGCGGAGCTTCTCGAACTGGGCCTCGTTCCAGTACTGCTCGGTCTCGCGGCGCTTGGGCATCTTGCGCTTCAGGTCCTTCTTGGCCTTCAGCAGGCCGGGGTCCTTGGTGTCCTCGGGGATCTGGTCGTACTTCTCCTTCCAGCGGGCGATCTTCACGTCGTCTTCGTGGGCCAGGACGAAGACGTAGCCCTGGGTGTCGAACTGCGGCCGGCCGGCGCGGCCGAAGATCTGGTGGGCCGTGCTGGGGTCGATGACCCGCTTCTTGCCCGGCGGGCCCTTGAGGATGCTCGGCAGGACCACGGAGCGGGCCGGCAGGTTGATGCCGGCCGAGAGCGTTTCGGTGCAGACGGCCACCGAGAGGAGCTTCTGCTGGAACAGCTCCTCGACGATCCGGCGGTACTTGGGCAGCACGCCGGCGTGGTGCACGCCGACGCCGCGCAAGCAGCAGCTGCCTGAGCTTCGGGCCCGGCCCCTTGCGACCAGTCGTAGCTGCCTTGAGCTCCTCGCTCAGCCGCGCCTGCTGGCCGGCGGCCAGGAGCCCTTTGCCCTTGAGCTGCTCGGCCACGTTCCAGCACTCTTCGCGGTTGAAGCAGAAGACCAGGGCCGGCGTGAGCCGCGACGTCGTCGTCGCCCTCGGCCATCTCCTCGATCTGCTCGTTGAGCAGCTTGTCGGGCACCCAGTGGAAGACCAGCGGCACCCTGCGCTCGTCGCCCTGCGACCAGTTCGAGCTTGCGGTCGTGGCCGATGCGCAGCCAGTGGACGAACTCGACGGCGTTGCCCACGGTGGCCGAGAGCAGCAGCGTGCGCACGTGCGGCGGCAGCAGGCCCAGCGACAGCTCCCAGACGATGCCCCGCTCGGGGTCGTTGAAGCTGTGGAACTCGTCCATCACCACCGCGCTGACGTTGCTGAAGTCGAAGGCCTCGCGGTGCAGCAGGCGGTTGAGGAGGATCTCGGCCACGACGACCAGGACCCGGGCGTCGGGGTTCTCGCGGCGGTTGCCGGTCACCAGGCCGACGTCGTCGGGAAAGAAGCCCCACCGCACGGCCAGCGTCTGCATCTCGCGGAACTTCTGCTCGGTCAGGGCGATCAGCGGCGTGGTGTAGTAGGCCGTGGTGCCGGTGTGCAGGGCCTCGAACAGGGCCGCCTCGGCGATCAGCGTCTTGCCGGTGCCCGGTCGGCGCGCAGACCAGCACGCCCTGCTCGGACGAGAACCAGGCCAGGAGGGCCTCTTCCTGGAGCGGATAGGGCGGAAAGGGGAGCTGCTCGAGGAAGCGCTCGGCCAGATCGTCGCGCGACGGGGGAGGAGCACTCATCGAAAAGACTGCCTGGGGAAACGGGATCGGCCTGGAGCGAGTGGACTCCAGTATAGGCCGTGCGCGAGCGACTGCGAAGGGTCGCGACGATTTGGAGACGATCCCGGCTTCGCGAGAGGCGGCGAGAAGCGGCTGTCGCGTTCGAGCGGGCAATGCAGCTCGGGCTAGCGGGCATACTCCGTTTCGGCCGTGACGGGCGCGACATCTTCCAGGCCGTCCACGGACTCGACGTCATTGGACCTCGCGGCGCGCGCTATCGTCTCGGCCGAGACGGTCACGGGTCCGGTGATGAACTCGGGCACATTGAAGGTGTCCAGCAGCGAGTCGTAGAACTCCGGATCGCTCTGCGGGAGGATGAAGGGTTTCGATGCCTTGCCGTTCTCGTCCACGTGGCTGAGGTAGCACATGGTAAACGGCATCGCGCGGCGCTTGCTGCTGAAGGCGATCCACCGCCCGTTGCTCGACCAGCAATGCCAGGATTCGGGGGAGTCGCTGTTGACGTCCAGGCGGGCGTACGTTCGCGTCGCCAGGTTCACGAGGTAGAGGTCGCTGTCGGGCTCGAAGTTGGGGAAGCACCCGTGGTCGCTCATGCAGACCAGGACGAAGCGGCCGTCGGGGGAGACTCGGGGCATGAAGATGCTCATGGCCGTTTGCTGCGAGGAGAGCACAATTTCCGGCTTTCCCCACTGGTCGGTGTCGACGTCGTAGGAGATCCGCATCAGGTCGTAGCGGAACTTCGAATAGTCTTCGAGCGCGAAGGTTTCGCGTTTTTTCCAGGGAACTGCGGCGCCGCAGTAGTAGAGGTGCCGCCCGTCGGGCGACCAGGTGGGATAGCTCTCCAATCGCTTGGCGCCCGTCGCGCCGGGGATGGGTTTGGTCTTTTGTGCGTCGAGCATGTAGTAGGCCAGTGCGCCGTAGGCGTCGATCACATCGCGCGTCTCCGTCTGGGCGGTGTGGAGGCACTGGCCCACTTCCTGGACCTGGTAGGCCGCCACGCGCCCGCTGGGGTGCCAGGCGGTGAAACCGAGCTTCACTCCGACCTTGCGCACCCGGCCGTCGGCCTCGGCGACGAGGGTGGCGGTTCCGAATTCGCGACTGCGCATGCCGAGAAGCATGCGATCGGGGCGGTTCTGGACGAAGGTGTGGCAGTTGACGCAGCCTTCGTCGAGCCGTTTTCCCTGGAAGAGCAGCGACTCGCGGTAGGTGGTCAAATCGCGCTTGAAGATCGCGGTTTCGCGATAGAGGTTGTACATCGGACGGATGCGGCGATAGGCGAGGTAAGGATCGATGTCCTCGTGCGCGATGCGGTTGCGGACGGTTTGGAACTGCCGCCAGGAGCCGTCGACGTGGACGTAGACCTCGATGCGAAGGAGTTCTCCGCGGTTGCCTTGGAGCAGATCCTTCCAGCGCTTGGGGGAAATGACGATCCTCGGCGAGTGGCCGAAGATTTCGATCGGTTCGCCGGCTTCGGAGGCAATGCGCACGAAGTAGCGGCGGCCTTCCTCGCGGACCACGAAGTTCAGCGGAGCGATGTTCGGCGGGATGACCGTTTCCGAGAAGTCGGGCGCGATGCTGGGCGGGCGGTCGACCGCCATTGCGCCGTCGAGGTCGGGCCGCGCGTCATACAGCGCCCAGGCCGCCGCCGCGGCGACGGGGATGACGACGAGCAAGAGCCACAGACCGCGTTTCATGGCGTCAGAAGCCGGAGAGTCCGAAGGTGAGGTAGAACAGATACGTATCGCCCAGGCCGGCGGCCAAGGCGTGCTCCAAGGCGACTGCCTTGTTGGCCGAGCGCTGCAGGATGGCGGCCAATAGCTCGGCCTTGCGCGTCACTTCGCGGTCGAAAGCCAATGCCACGCCCGGCGATTGCGGCGGCCTGGTGCTGCGGTGGACCAGCACCGCCTCCTGAAACCCTCGGGGGACGCTCGGGTATCCCAGATCGCTCAAGTGCCCGAGGTTCTCCTCGATCTTCTCCGGCCGGCCACTGGCGAGATAGTGGGCCATGAGGAAGTCGAAGGCCGCCTTGTTGCGGCCATTTTCCTCCAGGAGTTGGGTCAGGTAGGTTTCGACGTGCGTGGCCGTCGCACTGGCCGCCATGTAGCCGACGCGGGTCTTTGCGGGCTGCGATCCCGCGTAGCATTCGCACGGCGCGCGTTGCGCTCGAAACGCGGATCTTCGCGCATTTGCTCCAGCATCCGCCGAGCGGTTCGCGGGAAGGGATTGCGCCGCCGCGTTGAGGAGAAGTCTTGCCGATTCGGGCTGATTCTTGACGAGGCTGATGACCGCCAGATGCTCCAGGATCGCGGGCAGCTCGCCGACGAGCTCCACCGCGTCGTAGGCGCGAGTTTCCGCGTGGTTGACCAGGCCGACGGTGAGGAAGATTCGGCTTTCCAAAAAGAGCATTCCCCCATCGCCCATCGACGACGAGGTGCTGAACAGCTCTACGCCCGCCCTTTGCGGATAGCGGAACATGTCGTCGCCCAACCGGCCCGTCTGCTGCACCGCCAGGAGGATGTTGCGGTTGGTGCGCACGTCGAGGGAGTGCGCGGCATACGGTCGGCCGCTTCCAAGAGGCGATCCCAATCTTCGCTGCGCGAAAGGGAATCAATGGTCAAGACAGACCGTGCATGGACGTCGAGCGAGAGCCAGGCAGCACCCGCGGCTATGCCCAGGGCAGTTGCCGTGCAGACCCAACGCCTGCGACTTCCCCGAAGCCACGCGGCGCGGCCGGCACGGTTCCACCGGCCGTACGACACGAGGGCTGCGCCGACGAGCACGGCGGGGAAGAAGAGCACAAGGGCCGCCGCCCAGGGCCAGTCGCTGGGCAGGATGCCCGGGTCGGCCACCAGCGCCCAGGGAAGTTCGCTCGCCGCGGCTGAGCCCGGAAGCATGGCGACGAGACCGGCGAGAACCGCGCCCACGACCAGGGCTCCCGCGGCAGACCCGAAACGCCTTCGCAGCAACAGATCGTCGAGCACGATCAGCGTGGGGCAAAGCAACCCGAGGGCACCTCCAAGGAAAACCAGCGCAGGGCAAAGCACGACGAGCAAGGCCAGACGCTTCACCACGCTTTCGGGCCCCAGCCGGGCATAGAGCAGGAAGCCTGCCAGGCTTGCCAACACGGACAGGGCGGTCCGGAGCGGGTGGCCATAGTGGCACGAGAGCACTACCAGCACGACGGCCGGGAGATACCGCAGGATCCCTGCGCCGGCAAGCCGGCGCGGCTGGCCAATCCGTCCGTGCACTGGGCCATCGACCAGGCCAGCGCGGTTAGGATCAACGCGCCGGCCCAATCCCAGGCGTACAACTGCGAGAGCAGGGCGGCGAGGTATTCGACCGCCCCACCGGGTTGTACCAGGCGCTGGGCAAAGTATCCCCAGTCCGAACGGAAGGAAAAAGGTTCGTAGGACCGGAGGACGCCGAGACTGTGGTAGACCAGGCGAGGGTCCAAGTAGCGCCAGAAGAAGAGAGCCAGCACCGAGAAGAAGACCGCTCGATCGAGAGCAAGCGGTGCGATCTTTCCTTGCGCTGGCATGGACGTGACCTCGGTTTCAAGCCCCCGATTATCCGAGTGCCGGGCGCCGGAAACAGGCAAGACTCGTGCCCCGAACGGTGGATGCAAACCAGATTATCACCCCGCTCTGGCAGCGCCAAGCAAAGTGCGTGCGCCCCGGCACTGACCGTCTGGAAAAGACGCCCGAGGGCTCTTAGAGCCGATCCCAGAACCTTGGGAGGTGCCACGCTTTTCCGGCCGCACAGGGCTCCAGCGGCGGTTCTCGGATAGGCTCTTACGCGGATATCCTATGCGCGAAGGGGGTGGTCCTGGACCAAGGTTCGTGAGCTTTGCACGGCCTGAGCGCCCGGCCGACCCGCTCGACGTCGAAGAACCGCGCGTTTGGGCTGGCAGTTCCCGTAACCGTGACCGGTTACCCGTTCCCGCCGTGCACCATGCAGAGGTCAATGGGCGGGGCAAACCTGTCGAAGGACCTTGCCCCGAATCGAGACGGTCACGTCTTCGAAGGGGATTCTGCGCTGCGGTGGCTTGTAGAGCCATTTGGGCGATTCGCGTCAGACCCGTGCAGCAGGGGACTTCCATGTGGACGACGGTCAGGCTTCGGGGGCGAGCGAGGCGAAGGATTTCAATCAGCTTCTCCACGTAGGCTGCACCGTCGTCGAGCTTGGGGCAGCCGATGACCACCGATCGGCCGCGGAGGAAACGGGTGTGGAAATCGGCCAGCGCAAAGGGCACGCAGTCGGCGACCAAGAGCAGATCGGCGTCCTGCAGCCAAGGGGCAGTCGGGGGTACCAGATGGAGTTGCAGAGGCCAATTGCCCAGGCACGACGGGGCTGCGTCGGCTTCACCTTCCGCGTTACGCGAGGGGGCCTTGTCGCCGATCGCCGAGGTGTCGAGGAGACTGCGGACCATTGTTCCCGGGCAGGCTCCGTGGGCCTTGGGGCGCAGGCGCCTGCGGGATCGTGCGTTTGGTTCCACCCGCGGCGAGCAGATTCAAGCCCACCACCGCGCTGGGTGCGGTGTGGGAGGGCGATGCACTCTGCCCCGCCGTGGTGCCGCGCGACGGTATCGCCGCCACGTGCCGATGCGCGGCGGTCTGGTCGAACTGGCCGGCTTCGCGCTCGACGATCGAGATCGCCCCTTGGGGACATTCGCCCAGGCACGCGCCCAGGCCGTCGCAATAAACGTCGGAAACGAGGCGTGCTTTTCCTTCGACGATCTGGATTGCCCCTTCGGCACACGAGGGTACGCACAATCCGCAGCCGTTGCACTTTTCCTCGTCGATCTCAACAATCTTTCGCTTTGCCATGGTCGTTTTATCCCCGTGGGTCGTTGGGGTCACGGTCGGCCGCCGGCACTTCGTTCGGTGCGGGGGCGACGTGAGGGTTGGGCCGCTTAGGCGGCGATTTCAAGGCGTCGATCTGGTGGAGCACTGCCAGCACGGGATGCCGGTAGAGCATCCGGGGGCCGGCGTAACGCATGACGGCCTGCACTCGGTCGCGCATGCCGGGTTTGTAGCAGTGGATTGGACACTGGGCGCAGGCCGGCTTGTCCGGGCCGAAAGGGCAGTGGTCGAGCCGACGTGCGGCGTAGTCCACCAGCTCACGGCACTCGGTGCACAGACCCTCGGCCTGATGGTGGCCTCCGCAGTAAATCTCGATCATGGCCTGGATCGTCTGTTTCTCCCGGCTCATGCACGGCTTCTCCCGGCTCATGCACGGGGGCGAAGGGGCGTGTTCATTCATATATTCTGCTCGGCGAGTTGGGGCGGCGCCTCGTTGTCCCGTATCAATCATCGCATACGGCCCGTGTTTGACCCTTGATCTCGGTCAACTCGCGGCGAAAAAAATGGTTGCCGCGGGCAGTGTTGCCTGCGCTAAGATAATGAGTCGGGGAGAAACGGTTGGAGCGACCCACCGCTGGGGCGGGTGAGTATCCCAGACAAATCACGCAATCAGGGGGGTATTTCGATGCCGTTGGAAGTGAAGCCGGCGGAAGCCCAGCGGGATCCGGTGTGCGGGATGCTTGTCGATCCTTCCAGTCCCCACCGCGCGGAGTTCCAGGGTACTACGTACTTGTTTTGTTGTGCGCATTGCCGCGACAAGTTCCGCATGAGCCCCGGAGCTTTTTTGGGCAGCGCACGCACGGTGAGCGTGGCGGCTTCGGCGGAGGTTGCGACCTCGGGCGGCGATCGAGCGTATTTTTGCCCGATGTGTCCCGAGGTCCGGCAGTCGCAGCCCGGCCCGTGCCCGTCGTGCGGCATGGCCCTGGAGCAGGAAGCGGCGCTGGGGCCGGACGAGACGTCCAGTACACCTGCCCGATGCACCCGGAGGTTGAGCAATCGGGCCCGGCGTGTGCCCGATGTGCGGCATGGCGCTGGAGCCCGCACGGTCGTCGCCGAGGCGGCCAACCCTGAACTGGTCGACATGACGCGGCGATTCTGGTCGTGAGCCTGGCGTTCACCGTTCCGCTGTTGCTGTTGGCGATGGTCGCAGATGCTGCCCGGGCAGCCGCGATGACCTTCGGGTTGGGCCGGGCGCTGGCACTGGATCGAGCTGCTGCTGGCCACGCCGGTGGTGCTGTGGGGCGGCTGGCCGTTCTTCGTGCGCGGCTGGCGGTCGATCGTGCACGCGGCCGGCTGAACATGTTCACGCTGATCGCCATCGGCACCGGCACGGCCTACGTCTACAGCGTGGTGGCGACGCTCGTGCCCGGGCTGCTTCCCCGCGTCGTTCCGCATGGCGAGCGGCGACGGTGGCGGTCTACTTCGAGGCCGCGGCGGTGATCGTCACCCTGGTGCTGCTGGGCCAGGTGCTGGAACTGCGGGCGCGCAGCCGAACCGGCGAGCGCCATCCGCGCGCTGCTCGGCTTGGCGCCCGCAGACCGCGCACGTGATTCGTCCGACCGGGGCGGAGGAGGACGTGCCCCTGGCCGAGGTCCAGCCGGGCGACCGGCTGCGCGTGCGCCCCGGCGAGAAGGTGCCGGTCGACGGCGCGGTGCTGGAGGGATCGAGCTATCGTCGACGAGTCGATGATCACCGGCGAGCCGATGCCGGTGGAGAAGCAGGCCGGCGACCGGGTGATCGGGGCGACGGTCAACGGCACGGGCAGCTTCGTGATGCAGGCCGAGCGGGTGGGCAGCGAGACGCTGCTGGCCCAGATCGTGCACATGGTGAGCGAGGCCCAGCGGAGCCGCGCCCCGATCCAGCGCCTGGCCGACGTGGTTGCCGGCTGGTTCGTGCCGCGGTCGTGCTGGTCGTCGCCGCGCTGACTTCGTCGTCTGGGCGGCGGTCGGGCCGGAGCCGCGCCTGGCCTACGCGCTCGTCAACGCGGTGGCGGTGCTGATCATCGCCTGCCCCTGCGCGCTGGGCCTGGCCACGCCGATGTCGATCATGGTCGGCATCGGCCGCGGCGCGCAGGCCGGCGTGCTGATCGAAGAACGCCGAGGCGCTCGAAGCTGCTGGAGAAGGTCGACACGCTGGTGGTCGACAAGACCGGCACGCTCACCGAGGGCAAGCCGCGCTTGGTCACGGTGGTGCGCCACCGGCGAGCTCAACGAGGCGGAACTGCTGCGACTGGCCGCGAGCCTGGAGCGGGCCAGCGAGCATCCGCTGGCCGCGCGCCGTGGTCGAGGGCGCGCCGAGCGCGGCAGCTCGACCTCGGCCGAGGTGCGCAGGAGTTCCAGTCGATCCCGGGCAAGGGCGTGACGGGCGAGGTCGACGGCCGCGCCGTGGCGATCGGCAACCGCGCGCATGGCCAGCGAGACGATCATGCCCACGGACCTGCTGGAACACGCCGAGCGACTCTGCCGCGACGGCCAGACGGTGATCTTCGTACTCGTGGACGACAGCCGGCGGGCCTGCTGGGCGTGGCCGACCCGATCAAGCCCACGCACCGCCCGAGGCCATCGAGCAACTTCACGCCGAAGGGATTCGACATCGTGATGCTCACCGGCGACAACCGGCCGACGGCCGAGGCCGTGGCGCGCGAGGCTGGGCATCGACCAGGTCGAGGCCGAGGTGCTGCCCGAGGACAAGGTCGAGGTGGTGCGGCGGCTGAAGGCGCAAGGGCGGATCGTGGCCATGGCCGGCGACGGGATCAACGACGCCC
Source organism: Pirellulales bacterium (assembly GCA_963736495.1). GTDB lineage: Bacteria > Planctomycetota > Planctomycetia > Pirellulales > Thermoguttaceae > CAVTPL01. Next base: position 326,047 of record CAVTPL010000009.1, read on the forward strand.
CGGCCCTGGCCGAGGCCCACGTGGGCATCGCCATGGGCACGGGCACCGACGTGGCCATGGAGAGCGCCGGACGTGACGCTGGTCCACGGCGATCTGCGGGGCATCGTCCGCGCCCGCCGGCTGAGCCGGGCGACGATGCGCAACATCCGCCAGAACCTGCTTCTTCGCCTTCGTCTACAACGCGCTGGGCGTCCCGATCGCCGCCGGCGTGCTCTATCCGCTGTTCGGGCTGCTCTTGAGCCCGATGCTCGCCAGCGCGGCGATGAGCCTTTCCTCGGTCTCGGTGATCGCCAACGCGCTGCGGCTGCGCCACGTGCGGCTGTGAGCGGGGCGCGTGCATCGTCCCGCTTGCGGTTTGCGGCGGGACGGTCCCGGTTTTCGGCCCGGCGTTTCGCGGCCGTCGGCGCACGGGGCCGTCGGCGTACGGGGCGCGGGGAAATCGAGGCCCCGGCGCAGCAACATGCCCGCGCCGTGCCGGTGCACCGCGCGGGCATGCCGTGCTTTAGGGCGAGGGGTTGCCCCGAAGCGCTAGTGACTTCGCCGGCGGCGATAGTATGCGAATCCCAGGCCGAGGCCGGCCAATCCGAGCAGGTTGATGAGGGTGGCGGGTTCGGGCACCTGGGCCATCATGAATCGCTGGCCGCCGCCCTGCGGGACCAGGGAGTAGCAATTCCAGGACGTGCCAGGGCCACTGAGGCCGGCAAGAATCGTATTGGCATCGGTGATCACGCTGGCACTGCCGTTGTAGCCGCTGGTCCAGAAGGTGCCGTTGGTGACGTTGAGCGGATTGTCATTCGACTCGGTCATCAGCTCCCACAGGCACAGCCCGAACGCGTCGCGCTTGGCGGTGTTGGTCAGCGTGCCGTTGTAGTGCGTTCCGAAGAGCTTCTGGACCTTGTTGATCCGGTCCGTGGTGAGCGTGAAGCCGATTGCGCCGAGTCGGTCAGCGGCACGATGTCGTAGGTGGTCAGGTTCTGGTTGACGTTGTGAAACACGTCCATGCAGAAGAAGTTCACCGCGCCGTTGGCGACCGCGGTGCCGATGCCGGTGGCTTGGGATTGGTTGTTCTGCAACAGGCCGTTGCCGGCGCGGACGGTGGGATTGTTGCCGGGGAAATGGAGCTGGACGGTATTGCTGCCGTTCCAATTCTGGTAGTCCATCGAGAGGGTGCCGAGGATCGGATCGGCCGACGCGACCCCGCACCAGAGCATGGCCAGACAGGCGAACAAGAGCTTCTTCATTGCACTCTCCTCTGTTCCGAAGGTTCCCGGAATCGGGATGGGACGAGATGGATTCGGGCGGGTTGCCGCGCCTCGCAGGTTCCGGCAGCGAGGCGTTCGACGAAGCCCGCCTTCACGGTTGCATTAGGTTCCAGTATTCTTGGTTTTCTCCGTCCATCAACGGGAAAAACGCCCTGGCTAGGGCGAACACCCGGAAGGCGGTGCGCACGACGCGCGCAATCGTCACCACTGGACTTCGCCAGAGGGGGTTTCTCCCCCAAGGGTTGTGCGGCGCGGGGGAATTCGGGCTTGTGGCGGCGCGATCGTGCGGAAGACGTCCGCGACTTATTAGAGCCGATCCCAGAACCTTGGGAGGTGCTGTGATTTCCTGGCCGCACAGGTTTCCAGCGGCAGTTCTGGGATAGGTTCTTATTAGAGCCGATCCCAGAACCGGGTGCCGCTGGTGCATTCTCCGGCCGCGGAGGACTGCCGTGGCGGTTCCGGGATAAGTTCTTAGGTTCGAGCCTCTTGGCCGTGGGGCCGCATCGCAGATCGGCCCTCGGGAACTCGATCCCGACCCGCGCCGACCGGGCGCGTAGGGCCAGGCCGGGATTGCCGGCGGGCCGAAGAGGAATTTGGATTGTCGCTCGGAGGCGGAGAAATAATGCATGCGTGGCTTGCGAAATCGGGGCGGCACCCCGGTTTTGCCCCCACCTTTCTACCCATCGTGAGGGGCGGGGGTCGGCAGGTTGTTGAAGTGGCGGCAAAGGGCCTGTAGAATCGGCGCCTGCCCGCCGATATTGAAGCGATCCGGCTTTTCATCGGTAGCTCCCTTCCGCCTGCACACCTTCCGGAGACCGTCTCATGAGCGATTATTCCCGGCGTGACTTCCTGCTCCACTCCACCACGGCTGCGCTGGCGTTGAGCGCGCCGGGTCTGGCGGCGGCGGCCCAGGCTCCCGCCAGCCAGGGGCCCACGAACATGACCATCGCCACCTGGAGCGGCACGAAGGAATTGTCGGCTTCCGAATTGCAGCAGGCGGCGGTCAAGCTGACCGAGAAGGCGATCGAGGGCCTCGGCGGGCATGAAGCGGTTCGTCGAGCCGGCGGCGTGGTGTGGGTCAAGCCGAACATCGGCTGGGACCGCACGCCGGAGCAGGCCGCCAACACCAATCCCGGACGTCGTGGCCACGATCATCCGGCTGTGCTTCGACGCCGGCGCGAAGACGGTCAAGGTCGGCGACAACCCCTGCGACCTGGCCGCAGAAGACCTACGACACCAGCGGCATCGCCGCGGCGGCCAAGGCCTTGGGCGCCGAGGTGCTGTTCCTCGACACAGACGCGCTTCAAGGAAACCGACGATCAAGGGCGAGCGGGTCAAGACGCATCCCCATCTATCCCGGCGATCATCGAGTGCGACCTGGTGATCAACATCCCGATCGTCAAGCACCACGCGCTGGCCACGCTCGACGCTGTGCATGAAGAACTACATGGGCGTGATCGAGAAGCGCAACGCTCTTCCACCAGGACATCGCCGACCTGCCTGGCCGACATCACGCGGTTCATGAAGCCGCGGCTCTGCATCCTCGACGCGATGCGGATCCTCAAGGCCCACGGGCCCAAGGGCGGCAACCTGGACGACGTCGAGACGCAAGCTCACCGTGGCCGCCGGCATGGACATCGTCGCCCTGGACGCCTGGGGCGCGGAGCTGATGGGCAAGAAGCCCGCGGACATCGCCTCGATCGTCAAGGGCGCAGGAGGCCGGCCTGGGCAAGATCGACTACCGCGTCGCTCGCCTGCGGGAGATCGCGGTTTCATGAGCGCGCCGCCGATCGACTCTGGACCGCCGTGCGCACGCGGCGCGCGGTCCAGGTCGTCTTTCTCCTGGTGTTCTTCGGGCTGGTCGCTGGCCGGTCCGCGCCGCGGCCGGGCGAGGAGCCCAGCCGCGCTGCTGCAAGCTGTTCTTCTGGTCGACCCGCTGGTGCTGCTGGCCACGTGGCTGTCGGCCCACGCGGTGCCGCTGGCGCCCTGCTGGCGCTTGGTGCACGGTCGGCGCTGACGCTGCGTTCTGGGCCGCGTCTTCTGCGGCTGGATCTGCCCGCTGGGCACGCTCCACGCCGTCGCCGGCCGCGTGCTTCGCGCTGGTCGGCGCAGACCGCAAGCGGCGCGACCACTGGTCGCCGCTGGCAGCGGGCCAAGTACTACCTGCTGGTCGCGCTTTCTGGCGATGGCGGTGCTTCGGCGGGCACTGGGTCTGCGTCTTCGATCCGCTGGTGCTGCTCTACCGCACCACGACCACGGCCCTGCTGCCCGGCGCGCAATGGGCCGTCGAGGAAGGCTCGACCGCCGTCTACCGAGGCCGATCCGCGGCGTCGGCCCGTTCACGCTGACCGCGGTCACCGAGCCGGCCTACGGCTTCCTGCGCGACCACGTGTTCGCCGTGCCGCAGCCAGGCGTTTCTGGGCAGCGGGCTGATCCTGGCGCTTCTTCGTCGCCACGCTGGCGGCTGAACGCTGCCGGCCGCGGTTCTGGTGCCGCTACCTCTGTCCGCTGGGGGCGCTGCTGGGGCTTCTGTCGCTGGCGGCCGCTGCTGCGGCGGAAGGTCGAGACGGCAAGCTGCAACCAGTGCGACCTGTGCGGCATGGCCTGCCACGGCGCGGCCGCCGCCGCGCCGGGCGACGCGCTGGAAGCCGGCCGAGTGCTTCGGCTGCCTGAACTGCACCGACTCCTGCCGCCGCGAGAGCCTGCGCTTCACCTGGCCGCTGCCCTGGCAGCAAGCAGCCGGCGGTCGAGCCGGTCGATCTGTCGCAGCGGGCGACTGCTGGCGGCGGCGGTCGGCGGCGTGGCCGGCGCTGGCGCCTGCTGCGCGTCACGCCCGCAGGCCCGCGGCAAGACGTACCACGCCGCACCTGATCCGCCCGCCCGGGTCCCGCGCGGAACGCGAGTTCCTCCAGCGCTGCACCGGCCTGCGGCCTGTGCATGAAGGTCTGCCCGACCGGCGGCCTGCAGCCGACGCTGACTGGAGGCCGGCCTGGAAGGGCTGTGGACGCCGCGGCTGGTGCCGCAGATCGGCTACTGCGACTACAACTGCAACCTCTGCGGCCAGGTCTGCCCGACCGAGGCCATCGCGCCGCTGGACGTCGAGGAGAAGCAGCAGACGCAAGATCGGCCTGGCCGTCGTTCGACGTCACGCGCTGCATCCCCTACGCCTACGGCCGCGACTGCATGGTCTGCGAGGAGCACTGCCCGATCCCCGACAAGGCGATCTACTGCCTGGAGGTCGAGATCGCGGACCGCGACGGGCAGAAGAAGACGATCAAGCAGCCGCACGTCGATCCGGACAAGTGCATCGGCTGCGGCATCTGCGAGAACGTCTGCCCGTTCAAGGACCGAGCGGGCATCCGCGTGACCAGCGCCAACGAGAGCCGTCACCCCACCGACGATCGGCGGCCGCTGGGCAACCAGCCCATCCTGCCCGAGAACCCCGACGATCCTTATGCCTAGCGGCGGGTGAAGCCGGGCACTGCAGCGCGGCCCATGCTCGTTGCCGGGGGGGCTTCCTACGGTTGGCGCCTTTGGGGAATCCATGGCACTTGGACTGTTCGGCATTCTCGTTTCGCTGGCGGTGCTGATCCTCCTGGCGTACCGGGGGGTGAGCGTCATCGTCACCGCGCCCTTGGTGGCGGGACTGGCGGTGCTTTTCAATGCGCCCGCGGAACTGCTGGCCGCCTATACGCAAGTCTTCATGGTGGCGATGGGCGACTTTGCCGCGCGCTACTTCCCCATCTTTCTGTTGGGGGCGATTTTCGGCAAGCTGATGCAGGACTCCGGCTCGGCCCACGTCATCGCGCAGAAGATCGTCGAGAAAGTGGGCAAAGAGCACGCCGCGCTGGCCACGGTGCTCTCTTGCGGATTGCTGGGATACGGCGGAGTCTCGGTGTTCGTGGTCGCGTTCGCCGTCCATCCCTTGGCCTCGGCCCTGTTCCGCGAGGCCAACGTGCCGCGGCGCCTGATTCCCGGCGCGATCGGCCTGGGGGCCTTCACGTTCTCGCTCACCTGCCTGCCGGGCACGGTGCAGATTCACAACATGATTCCCATGCCCTTCTTCAAGACCACTTCGTTCGCCGCGCCGGGGTTGGGCACGCTGGGCGGAGTGCTGATGCTTCTGGGAGGGATGTTCTGGCTCAGCCACCGCATCTACACCGCCGAGCGCGCGCACGAAGGCTACGGCGCGAGCGCCCGGGCGAGGCAGCGAGCCACGTGCCCGCAAGCCTCCCGCCGTTCTGGGCCGCCGTGGCCCCGATCGTGGCCGTGATCGTGCTCAACTACGTCTTCTCCAAGCACCTGATCCCGCACTGGGACGTCGGCTACCTCGCCGCGGCGAAATACGGGGGGACGAACCTGGGACGCGTGGTCGGCACCTGGTCGACGATCCTTGCCCTGACGTCGGCCGTGCTGCTCTCGGCGGCGATTCACTTCCGTTGTTTCGCGCGGTTGAACCAGTCGCTCACGGTCGGGGCGGTGGCCTCGCTTCTCCCCACGTTCAACACCGCTTCGGTCGTGGGCTACGGGGCAACCATCGCCGCCCTTTCCAGCTTCGCCGTGGTGAAAGACCACGTGCTCGTGCTCTCGCCCACCAACCCCGCGCTTTCCGAGTTCGTGGCGATCAGCATCATGGGCGCGATCACCGGTTCGGCCTCCGGCGGGATGAGCATCGTGCTGGAAACGCTGGGCGATACCTACTATCAACTCGCGGTCGCCCACGGCGTATCGCTGGAGCTGATGCACCGCATTGCGGCCATGGCCTCAAGCGGCATGTCGACCTTGCCGCACAACGGCGCCGTGATCACGCTGCTGACGATCTGCGGGCTCACGCACCGGCAATCGTACAAGGACATCGCCGTCGTGGGACTGGTCATCCCCGTTCTCGTGACCGTGTTGATCCTGCTCATCGGGCTGGGCCTCGGCACGTTTTAGGGCCGATGCAACGCGCTTCGGTACTTGCCCGCGGGAGCCCGGCGTAGCAACGCGAACCGCGTTTGTGGGGGCCGACACAACGCGATTCGGCATACCAGCATTGCTTGGCCCCGCCCTGGCATCGCACAAGGGGGTTTGTGGGGACCGACCGAGCGGCGGACCGCCGGTGCAGTCGCCGCTGGGCCGTGCGTGGCCAGATCGGCTATCCGGCCGGCTGGTCGCCGATGCCCGGAAGCGCGGGCGATTGACGGGCGGCCGCGGGGTGGCGATGATGCGGGCGAGCCCTTTGTGCCGGGCCGGGTCGGCGGAGGTCGATCGCATCGCTCAACCAGGCAAACAAGATGAGGAGAGACGTGATGATCGGTAGTCGCGCAATTCGGATGATGCTGGCCGCTTGCCTGCTGACGTGGACCGGGACCTCGGCGTCGGCCCAGGGCCCCGACGTGATCCACCAGCCCTATCGACTTGACACCGGGCTGATGTCGCGGTCGATCTCGTTCGAGAATCCGACCGGAGCCGCCGGCGAGGGCGGCAAGGCGGCCAGCAACCTGGGCCCAGGCCGCAAAGGCGCGCCCGCGCAGACCATCAAGCCGGGCGAAACGGTGCAGCTTTGCGACATCGAGGGGCCGGGCACGATCCGCCACATCTGGATCACCACGCAACCATCGACCCGGCGGCGCTGCGGAGCTTCGTGCTCCGCGCCTGGTGGGACGGCCAGGAGCATCCGAGCATCGAGTGCCCGGTCGGCGATTTCTTCGGCACCGCCCACGGCAAGGTGATGCCCTACTACTCGGCGGTCCATTCCGTCGGCTCGCAGCGGCGGGCATGAACCTCTGGCTGCCGATGCCGTTTGCCAAGCGGGCGAAGATTCACGTTCACCAACGAAGGCGACAAGCCGACTGCCGCTCTTCTACCAGATCACCTACACGCTGGGCGACAAGCACCCGGCCGACGTGGGCCGGCTGCACGTGCTCTTCCGCCGCGAGAATCCGACGACGGAGAAGAAGGATTTCGAGCTGCTGCCCGAGCGCAAGCAGAAGGGCCGCTTCATCGGCTCGGTGATCGGCATCCGCAACCTGCATCCCGAACCAGTGGTGGGGCGAGGGCGAGATCAAGGTCTACATGGACGGCGACAAGGAGTTCCCCACGATCTGCGGCACCGGCAGCGAGGACTACGTGGGCCTGTCCTGGGGCATCCAGCAGACGCCGTTCCTCTACAACGGCTGCAGCCTGAACCAGAAGAACTTCGTGTCGATGTACCGCTGGCACCTGCCCGACCCGATCGCCTGGCAGAAGCGAGGCGCCGGATCACGATCCAGCAGATCGCCTAGAAGAAGGGCCTGGCGGAGACGCAGGACGACTGGTCGTGCGCCACGTTCTGGTACGAGCCGGTCCCCAGCGCCGCTGCTGCCGGCCGCTGCCCGACGTGAAGGCCCGCACTGCCGACCTGTGGAAGGACGACGCGCCGAAGAAAAAGTGATCGGTCGCGGTTGGCCGAGGAATCCGTTGTGCCGGCGTAACTCGTGACGGCGCTTGCGTAGTATACTGATGGAGCTATGTGCTGAGCGACTGCGCTCGTGTTGCGCGCTTGTGGTCTGGATTCTCGGCTTGTCCCCTTATCCGCGATCATATCTGGAGGGAGGCGATCGATGCTCGCCGCGACGACTGCGGTTCCGGGTCTTCTGAGCGTTGCCGCGTGGCTGGCGGCTGCTTGCTGGGTTCCTCTGCCGGGCGGCTCGCCCCAACTGGGGCCGGAGATCGTGCTTCGGGGCACGGTGGTGGATGCCGAGGCGAAGCCGGTCGCGGGCGCGGAGGTCTTCTTTTGGGTGCTGACGGATGTGACTTTGGCCCGGCCGGTGCCTCCGGTCAAGACCGACGGCGCGGGGCGATTCCAGATCAGCGTTCCGCGGCCCCTCAAGGAAGAGCCGTTGTGCGGGGTCTACGCATTTTCGCCGCGGCATCGGGTGGGCGCGGTGGGGCCATTCACGCTTGTTGCCGGCATGGAGTCGCTGCGTGTGGAATTGCCTCCGCCGAGCAAGTTTCGGGTGCGCATGTTGGATCCCCAGGGCGCGGCGGTGGCCGGGGCTACGGTGACGGTGCACTCGTCGGCCATCAGCGAGCCTGCCGGATTGGCGTCGCGGCGGACCGTGACGACCGACGCGCAAGGAATGGCGGCGCTTCCCTTTGTCGGCGCCGACGAGGTCGGCGTGCTTGCGATCACAAGTGCCGACTACGGCGTCCAGAATTGTTCTCGCATGGGTCCGGAGGCGGAGGAGTGGACGGTGCGATTGCGGCGCGTGGGACGGGTGCGGGGACGCGTGGTGGCCGATCGGCCGGAAGCGGTTCGCGGCGTGACCGTTCAACTCCGCAGCGATGGTTCCAGCCTTCTGCCCGAAGGGATGGAGATTGCGGGCTCGGCCGAGGTGACCACCAACGACGCCGGGGAGTTTGCCGTGCCCGCGATCGCCGCCGGCCAACTCTCGGTGGAGATCCCGCGCGGCGAAAAGCCGGCCTATCTGGCCGAGACGATCCCGTCCGGCCAGGTCGCGGTTGGCGAGACGACGGAGATTACGGTGCGGCTGTTTCCCACGGTGCGCGTGCAGGGCCTGGTGCGGGAGGTTGGCACCGGTAAACCGCTGACGCAGATACGATTGGAGGCCACGGTTTACGAGGAGCATGCGATCTTTCCCTACCCGGAGGCAGACGATCTGGTGACGGATGATGCCGGACGCTTCGAGTTGGTCATGCTTCCTCGGCCGCTTCTGATGCGGATCAACAACCGGTGGGAGGATGGATGGATTCTGTGGTCCGGGGCATGGATTGAAGTGCCGGCCGGAGTGGAGGACTTCACGGTGCCCCCGATCGAGGTTCTCGTGCTCGAAGGCCGCGTGATCGACGAGAGAGGCATCGGAGGGGCGGACGTGAGCATTTACGTGCGCCAGACCGGTGAAGACCCATCTCCTCAGCAATCGCAGCAAAAGGCCGTGGTAACGGACGCGAAGGGGCGGTATCGGATCGGGGTAAGTCCCGAGCATCAGTTGGCGCTGGCTGCGAACGCGCTGGGGCATTTCGGCGGAGAGCTTCCTTGGACCGACGCGGGCAAGTTTCGCGACGGAAAACTGCCGGAATCTGGTGCTCAAGGGCAAGCCCCGCCCGTGCTTCCCGATCGCGTTTTGCAGGGCCGCGTGCTAGATCGCCAGGGCGGTCCGGTTGCCGGAGCAACGGTCTTTGCCATCGCTCGCCCAAGGAAGGTTCTGGCTTCGCTCGCGATTCCCGAGGGCAAGACCGACTGCGCAAGGTCGGTTCAAACTCGAGGACATGGCAGAGAGAGACGAACTGGTTTTTGTGGAGAAGGAAGGGTTTCGCTTCCAGGGCCAATGGGTGAGCCGGGACACGAAGAAACTCGACGTGGTCTTGATCCGTTCGACGGAGCCGCCGGCGCGGCGATTGAAAACGCTTCCGCCGCCCGGTTCCCGAGCGGAGCGGATGAATCTCGGCCGCCGCTTGATGAATCTCAAGCCGGAGGAATTCGACCCGCTGAGCACGATCGGGCCCGCGGCGACGCAATCGCCGGGCATGAAGTTGTTCGAGAAAGCTTCGCGGCTCTTGGGCGGCGAGCCGATCACCCAGCGGCAGCGCGATGAAGCAGCATGGGAAGATGCCTCTCGCCTAATCGAGCGCTGCGACGCGCTGCCGCGCACTGCGCATGACGAGCGGGAAAGATTGCTCCGGCAGGCTTTGGGCAAAGAGCGAGCGGCTTGAGAATCCTGGCGGCCGGGTGATCCTCTTCGGCCGGATCGCGGAGCGCCTGCTCGACTTGGGAAGCACCGAGGAGGCAACTGCGCTATTTAGCGAAGCGCGGCAGTTGGCTCAAGGGCCGGCACGGCGCGCTTCTTCGGAGGTCGCGACCGATTTTGCTCCTCGTTTGGCGCGGATCGACGTGGGCGCGGCCATGGGGCTGTTGGAGCCCGTGCAGTCGATGGAGCAGGTCGAAGTGCTCGAGAAGATTGCCATCCTGGTGGCACGCACCAAGCCCGCCGAAGCGGAACGGATTCTCGAGAGCGTCAAGGCCGAGCAGACGTCGGGCGCCGATCCGACTCGCGTTTGCGCCGGATGGCGGCGGCGGATCTCCCGCGAGCGCGGAAGCTTGCCGAGAAGATCGAGGAGCGGTCGTCGCGTTTGTGGGCGCTGGGCATGATGGCCAACGGCCTGGGGCCGGCCGAGCGCGAGGCGGCGCGGGCCCTGGTGCGCGAGGCGATCGAAGGATTGGAGGCGGAGGAGAAGGTTACGGAGGAGGCAGGATGGGCCGCGGCTGGGGGCGCGGAAAAGGTCGCTAGCCTGTTGCCGGTGGCGGAGCGGGTTGATCCGGACCGGCTCGATGAGTATTTCTGGCGCGTGGTGGCTTTGCGGCGGCCTCCGCGCGACGAGGACCTGGAGGAGCAGGAGCCAGAAGAGTTCGCCAGTGAAGCGTATAATGGTCAGCACCGCGATGCGATTCTTGCCGCGGTGCTGGCGCGCTGACGATCGGGCCGCGGCCGAGAAGCTCTTTGTTTCGGCCTGGGAGCGGATTCCCCCGCGTCACCGCGCGGTGCTTGGAGGAGCGACGGCGACTGTCGATCCGAAGCGTGCTGCGCAGGCCCTTTCGGAGGCGGGGGTGGGCATCGACCGCAACCATGCGCGGATGGTCGTGGGAGGAATGCTGGCTCTGGAGGATCGCCGCTACTGGCACCAAGTGGTCTGCCTGTCCACCGGCCTTGAAAGCTTTGAGGCCGAGGACCTGGAGGCGATCGACCACGCGTTCCCCTGCGTCAATCAGTTTGGCATCCCGACGATGCTGCCGCCCTGAGGCGATCCCTACTGGCGTGTGACCGCAAAGAAGGCCCCGCTTGCGCCCGGTGGCAAGCGGGGCTCCTGGGAACCGATCCTCAAACCGTTTACCTCGCGGCCGTTCCGTTGCCCTGCTCGGCGACCGCCAGGTTTCTCCGTGCGGACTGCAAAACCTTGTGTTGCGCGGCGGCTTGCCGCCGCGTCGGTTTCGGGCCGCCTCCGAGATCGGTTCGAGGTTGGGAGGAGAGCGTTTCGCTTCGGGATTCTCCACCCCCTTAGGAATCACTCCGGGCCGTATATGTCGAAGCGAAGCCGATAGATGAAGGAGAATGATGCAAACCTTCGGATCGCGGCTGAATCCTCGACGGCCGATTCACCGGCCGACCCTGGAGATGTCGGAAAACGCGGTGCTTAAGGCCGGGCAGTGGCGATCCATCACGATCGAGGCGCTAGGAAAGCAACGACGGACTTGGGGCCGAGGCATCCGGGCAAAGCCGAGTCAACTGCGGAAACGAGCCCGATGCTTGGCGCGATGCGACGCGGCCTTGCGCGTGCTCGACGTACTTTGCAATGTCGTAGAAGACCAGATAGCCGTTCACTCCCAGGGTGAGCCGGTCGCCGGGCCAGAGCGGGGCTTGGGTGACGCGGTTCCGGTTGACGAACGTGCCGTGGCGCGATCCGAGGTCGCGGACCACCAACAGGCCGTCGACTTCGTCGATCTCGCAATGGGGTTGGCTGATCGTGCATGCCTGAGCCGATAACTCAGGGAAGCTCGACCGCGTGAGGACCAGGGGCAATTGGGTCACGACCGTGGGTGAACGGCCGCGGGGCCAGGTGACGGGGACAAAGGCCACTCGCACAGGGCACCTCCTTTCAGGCTTTCGCTCGCCGGGTTTTCCGTCGCACGCCGTGTGCGACCGAAATAAGGGAATGCAACATCGGTGCCAAATCCCTAGCCGGCGCGAAGAACCTAGCGCAAGTGCCGATGCGATCCGCTTTTAGTCGCGGAATGCCCAATCGCCACTCGTGTTGCGCGGATCGTGCAGGATCGTTAGGACCGCACACCCTGTTGAATAATACTGCGCAGCGGTCGAGCGTGCCGAGGCAAAGCAAGCGAAAACCGCGGCCGTGCCGCGGTGCGACGGATTTCCAGGCTATCAGACCGCTTTTTGCGATTCTGCCGAAGGCCAAGCGGAAACACCAAGAGCCGGTCCCCGAACCGTCTGCCGCCCTGAAATCCTCCGGCCGCGCAGGGCTCCAGCGGCAGCTCTGGGATGGGTTCTAAAGAGCAACAGGAGGTTGGGCGACTCACACCTGCTCGGGCACGACGTAGGGTGCGCGATAGGGACGCGTGAGCAGCTTGTCGGCCTCGGGGTCGTCGAGGAATCGCTCGGTCTTGGGGTCGAAGCGGAGGGTGCGGCCCGTGCGGTAGGCCGACGTTGGCCAGGTGGCACAGGGCCGAGGAAAGGTGCCCTTCTTCAATCTCGGCGTACAGATCGCCGCGGCTTGCGGCTGCGGATGCGCCTGAATCCAGTTGCGGAAATGGTCGGTGTCCATCATCGGATTGCCGGGCACGCTGGCACTGGGGCCGGGCTTGCGGTCGGAGCCGAGGAAGACGTGGTAGCTGGAATAGTCGGGGATGATCATGTATCCCTCGGTGCCGAGGAAGATCACGCCCACCACGTTGCGGTGATCGACGAACGGATACTCGATCCCCATGCCGGCCTCGGAGTTGGTATACCAGTTGCGCGTTTCGAACTGGACCATCAGATCGCGGTCATCGAACTGGCAGGCAAAGACCTGGTTGGTGGGCGTGTCTTCGTCGTCCTTGTGGACGAAGTTGCCGCCCATCGACTGGACGCGCGAAGGGATGCGTATCGAGACCGAGCCCCCAGCGGATGATGTCCAACTGGTGGACCCCCTGGTCGCCGATTTCTCCGTTGCCGTACTCCTTGAGGAATCGCCAGCGGTAGATGGCCAGCTCGTTGTAGGGCGCCTCGGGCGCGGGGCCGAGCCAGCGATCCCAGTGCATGCCAGGCGGGGACGGGGCCGATCTTGTTGCGGCCGCCGGCGCGGACCTTGAAGGCGATGCCCCGCGCCATGTAGACGCGGCCGATCACGCCCTCCTTGAGTTTCTGGATGCCTTCGCGAATTTTGGGGCTGGAGCGGCATTGGGTGCCGTGCTGGACGATGCGGTGGTACTTGCGGGCCGCCTCGACCATCTTGCGGCCCTCGAAGAGGTTGTGCGAGCCCGGCTTCTCGACGTAGACGTCCTTGCCGGCCTGGCAGGCCCAGATGGTTTCCAGGGCGTGCCAATGGTTGGGAGTGGCCAGGGCCACGGCGTCGATCGACTTGTCGTCCAGCAGCCGCCGTTGGTCGATCTCGGTCTGCGGGCGTTTGCCCGTGCGTTTCTCGATCTCGGCGGCGGTCTGCTTCAAGCGGTTTTCGTCGCAGTCGGAAAGGGCGGCAATCTCGACGTTTTCGGCTGCCAACTCGAGCAGCGCGCCGCAGTGCGACACGCGCCCGCGGCCGCCCAGCCCGATGACGGCCACGCGGAGGCGGCTGTTGGCGCTGGCGGCGGCGCCGAGCGCCGGGGTGGCCAGGGCGATCGCGGCGGTGGACTGGAGGAATCGGCGGCGGTGGGGTTGGTGCATGGCGGGTCTCCTCGCGCGGGGATCGAATCGGCAATCACACGCCGCCAGCTTAGCGCGCCGCGGCGCGGGGGGCAACGGGTTGGGGCCCCACGTGCGGCGAAGCAAGGCGGCGAAAACGTGGCGCCGATCCGCCAGCCGCGTGCCGCCCGAAGAACCTACTCAGTCCTGGGCGACGCCGGCCAGCAGTCCGAGATTCGCGCATCGAGTTGAGGAGTTGCTCCTGCCGGATGGGCTTGGTGACGTAGCTCTCGCACCCTTCGCGGAAGGCGGCAGGCAGTGCTTGGAGTCGCGGAGGGCGGTGGTCATGATCACCTTCACGCCGTCGGAGCCGCAGATGCCGCGCTCGGTCTCCATCTCGCGAATGGTTTGCAGGGCTTCGTGGCCGCTGGTGCCCGGCATCATGATGTCGAGGCAGATCAGGTCGTAGAATTCGCCGTCTTCGAGGGCCAGACGCACGGCGTCGATGGCTTCGGCGCCGTCGTATGCGAAGTCGCAGTCGGCGTAGATGGAGAGGATGTTCTTGAGCAGTTCGCGGCACACGGCGTCATCGTCGACGATCAGGTAGCGGGGGCGGCGACCTTCGGCGGCCGGAGGAGTTCGCTTTTCGGCCGCGCGGCGCGGGCGGTGTATCGGCGGAGTGGTCGACGTACGTGCGCGCGGGCCGACTTCTGCGGCGGCGGAAGCCTGCCCAAGAGCTGCTCGACCTGGGCCAGGAGCTGCCGCTCGCCGATCGGCTTGGTCAGGTAGGCCTCGCACCCCTGCCGAAAGGCGCGCACGCAGTGCTTCGAGTCGCGCATCGCCGTGGTCATGATCACCTTGACGCCGGCGGAACCTCCGAGACCGCGCTGGCGCTCGATCTCGCGGATCACGTCCAGGGCGTTGTGACCGTCGGTGCCGGGCATCATGATGTCCATGCAGATCAGGTCATAGGGCGTGCCCGATTCGTCCGCCTGGCGGAATGCTTCCAGCGATTCGTGCCCGTTCACGGCGAAATCGCACTGCCCGTACGGAGAAAGGAAGAAGCCGAGAAGTTCGCGGCTGGTCGGGTCATCGTCTACGATAAGGAACTTCTTCATGGCGTCCTCCATTAACGACTACACGTCGCGGGATGGCTGTTGGGTTGGAAGAGGGTCTGATCCTTCAAGGCCCGGTCGAGTCGTTCGACGGCCGCGGCAACGCGGCGCAGATCCCGGCGCCGAGCAGCGAGTTGCACGCGCATCGCCTGGTCGGCGACCGCTTCGGAACCGGCCTGCGAGGCCAGCTCCTTCAGTTCCCGCGCTTGGCTTTCCAGGGCGGGGAAATCGGGTTGGTCGAGGGCCGACCGCAGCGAACAGAGGCGTTTTTCCAGCGTCTCGCCGAGGTCCTTGAGCGCCGGCAGGCGCGAGGAATCGGCCGCCGGATCGCTGGGAAGCAGCCCGGGAAGTTGCCGGTCGACGGCGGTGACCAGCGACTCAAAGGTAAAGGGTTTGGCGAGGAAATCGTCGGCTCCCGCCTGGTGACAGCGCTGGCGGTCTTCGGGGGAATCGTGCGACGTCAGGCAGATCACCGGCAGGCGGCGGTCGGTTTCTTCCTCGCGCTGGCGGACCCGCCGCAGAGTCTCCAGCCCGTCGAGATTGGGCATCTGGAGATCCAGCAGCAACAGGTCGTAGTGATTGCAGCCCAGCACGTCGAGGGCTTCGCGACCGTCGGCGACGAGGTCGACGAAGCAGCCGGCGCGGGTGAGCACGAGTTCCACCAGGGCGCGGGCCAGTTTGTCGTCGTCGGCGGCCAGCACGCGGCGTTTGCCGTTGGAAAGCGGCGCGGGGACGGCCGGCCCGGCGGCGGCGGTTCGGGCAGAGCCGCGGCGCGACACGGCCGGGGCTTCGTCTTGCGAGTCGATCTCCTCGAGATCCTTTTCGAAGGGCAGGATCAACCAGAAAGTGCTTCCCTCGCCCGGCACGCTATTGAAGCCGATCTGGCCGTTCATCAGGTCGACCAGTTGCTTGCAGATCGTGAGGCCGAGCCCGATGCCGCCGAACGTACGTGTCGCCGAGCCGTCGGCCTGGGAGAAGCTCTCGAAGATCGCGGCCTGGCGATCGGGCGGAATTCCGATGCCGGTGTCGCTGACCACGGTCCGCAGCAGCACGGTGGAAGGGGTTTCCTCATCGAGCAGGATGCGGAGGTGTACGGAACCGGCCGAGGTGAACTTCACCGCGTTATCGAGCAAATGGTGCAGCACCTGCTCGTAACGGTCGGGGTCGCCCCGCAGCCGCCCCGGGATCGCGTCGTCGATCTGCCAGGTCAGTTCCAGGCGCTTGTTCTCCGCCAGGGCGCCGGGCGCTTCGAGAGCCTGGCGGAGGGCGTGTTCGATGCGGAAGGATTGGCTCTGGAGGGCGAATGTGCCTTGGTTGAGCTGCGCGACGTCGAGCATGTTTTCGAACAGCGCCAACACGCTCTCGCCCGCTTCGTGGATGCGCCGCAGCTTCTCGGCATGGTCGTCGCGCAGCGGCTCCTTGAGGAGCAGCTCGCTGAAGCCGAGGACGGCGTTCATCGGCGTGCGGATTTCGTGGTTCACGTTGGCCAAGAAGTTGGCCTTTGCGCGGCGCGCCTCGGCGACCTCTTCGCGTGCCTGGGCGAGCGCGGCGCGCGCCGATTCGGCTTCGCGGACGCTGCGGTCGAGCTTCTGGGCCTGCGCCTGGCACCGCAGGGGCCAGGCAATCGCCTGCCGCAGTTCGGCGATGCTCAGGCAGTCGCGAAGAAAGACGAATCGGTCGAGGTGCTCCAGTTGGGATGCGATCTGGTCCCAGATTTCGCCTTCGTCGGCGACGCATCCCAGGATGAGCACGTTGGGGTCGGCCTCCCAGAGGCGATGGACCAGCGCGACGCCTTCGCGATAGGGCACGTGGAAGTCGACGGCCACGACGGCGTAGGGGCGGCGGTTGTGAACCGATTCACGCACCCGATCGATCCCGTCCCGCTCGTCGCTCGCCGACTCGACGTGAAGTCCGTCGAGCACGGAGTCGGCGCTCTGGGGACCCAACCACGCGGGGCCGGGCAGCCCGGGCTGCGACCACGAATCCATCCCCGCGCCGAGGCGGTGAAAGAGATCGTGGAACGCCCGCCGGCGTGCGATCAGCAGCACGCGTTTTCCCGGACAGTCCGTCATGCTCCAGCCCTCGGTCCGCCACCCTATGCCCATGGGTTTCTCCCAAGTATAGGTCGCGAGCATCCCCCTCGCCGGAAAACCCGCGTCCGGCGTTGACGGTGCTGCGCGTCGTAACAAGTGGAAGGGCAGGAGTCGGGGGTGGAATCTGCCGGTTGCGCCGGGCGCGGTCGTGCAGGACCCGGCCCGGCCGCGAGAAACGGCCGGCACCCTCGGGCAACGGCGGTTTCAATCCGCCGAGACCGACCGAGCGGCCAGATACTCGGCCAGGGCGTCTTGCCAGGGGGGCATCTCAGGCCGACTCGCCAGGGCCAGGTACTTGCCCGCGTCCAGCACGCTATAAGCAGGGCGCGGGGCGGGTGCGGCATACTTCGCCGTGGTAATCGGCTCGACGAGCACGTCCAGGCCGGCTTCGGGCGATCTCGGCGGCAAATCCATACCATGTCGTCGATCCCGCGTTTACGACGTGGTAGATTCCACTTGTCCCCGAGAGGAGCAGGAAGCGGATCGCGCGCGCGACGTGGGGCACGTAGCTGGGCGTGCAGTGCTGATCGTCGACCACGCGCAGGCGCCGCCCTGGGCGGCGCGGCGGAGGATCGTCTTGACGAAATGACCGGCCGAGCGTGCCCCGGGCCGGCCGTAGAGACCGCAGGTGCGAACCACTAGATGCTTCGGCCCTTGAGCCACCACCTGCTCGGCATCGAACTTGCTCTGCGCATAAACGCCTTGCGGTCCGGGGGCGTCGCTCTCGCGGTAGGGTAGCCGGCGGTGCGGATCGCGCCCGAAGACGTAATCGGTGCTGATCTGGACCAGCGGACAATCCAGCGCGGCAGACCTCGACCAAAAACGCAGTTCCCTCGACGTTTACCGCGCGGCAGCGGTCGGTCTCGGTTTCCGCTCGATCGACTTGGGTAAAGGCGGCAGTGTTGATCACGCGGGGCGGCGCTGCGCCGAGTGCGATCCGAATGCCCCGGCGGTCGGTGAGATCGAACTCGGGCAGGTCCAGGCCCAAGGCCTCGGCGCCGAACTCGTCGGCACAATTCGCTTCCCAGGAGTCCGTCGCGGCCGGTGATTACGATCGTCATGAGCGGGACTTGGGGAAGGAGGGGCGTTTGAGGGTCGCCGGGGTCGGGATCGCCTGCGCGGCGGTCAGTCGGGGAATTCGCCGGGCCGCGCGAGCAGATCGAGCAGGTACTGGCCGTAGCAGTTGTTCTGCGCGCGGGCGAGGCGTTCGAATTGTCCGCGCCGATGAAGCCCTTGCGCAGGGCGATCTCCTCGATGCAGGCGATCTTCAGCCCCTGCCGCTGCTCGATGGTCTGGACGAAGTTGGCGGCCTGGAGCAGCGATTCGTGCGTGCCCGTGTCGAGCCAGGCGAAGCCGCGGCCGAGGAGCTCGACGTGCAGCTGCCCCGCTCGCAGGTAGACGCGGTTGACGTCGGTGATTTCCAGCTCGCCGCGCGGCGAGGGCTGCAGGCCGGCGGCGATCTCGACCACCTGGTTGTCGTAGAAGTAGAGGCCGGTGACGGCGTAGTTCGACTTGGGCTGTCTGCGGCTTCTCCTCGATCGAGACGGGCGGCCGTCGGCGTCGAGTTCGACCACGCCGTAGCGCTCCGGGTCCTTGACGAGGTAGGCGAAGATCGTGGCCCCGCGTCGGGCGTGCGGCCGCGCTGGCGGAGCATCGCCTGGAACCCCTGGCCGTAGAAGATGTTGTCGCCCAGCACCAGGGCCACGGGGTCGCCGCCGACGAACTCGCGGCCGAGGAGAAACGCCTGGGCCAGCCCCTCGGGCCGCGGCTGGACGGCGTAGTGGATGCGAAATGCCCAGCACTGGCTGCCGTCGCCCAGCAGCCGCTCGAACAGCGCCGATGTCCTGCGGGCGTCGAGATCAGCAGGATCTCGCGGATGCCGGCCAGCATCAGGGTCGACAAGCGGATAGTAGATCATCGGCTTGTCGTAGACCGGCAGGAGTTGCTTGCTGACCGCCCGGGTGACCGGGTACAGCCGCGTGCCCGCGCCGCCGGCCAGGATGATTCCCTTGGTGGAAGTCGTTCGTGGCGTCATGGCTGATCGCGTCGGTGTCGCTAGTCGGTTGCCAAGTCCCAAGGCGCTGTCGCGTGCGGTACTTGCCCGCGGTGACCCGCCTCGACCCAGTCGCGGTGTGTCCAGATACCAGTGGACGGTGCGGCGCAGGCCCGACTCGAAAGTCTTCCCGGGCTGTCCAGCCCAGCTCGCGGCGGATCTTGCGCGGCGTCGATGGCGTAGCGGCGGTCGTGGCCCGGGCGGTCGTTGACGTAGCGTGATCAGCGACGCGCAGGGGCGATGCGGCAGCTCGGGGCGCAGCTCGTCGACGATCGCGGCAGATCGTCTGCGGACCACGTCGAGGTTCGTCCGCTCGCAGTCGCCGCCGATGTTGTAGACCTCGCCCGGCGTGCCGCGCGCGAGCACCGCGCAGATCGCCCGGCAGTGATCCTCGACGATACAGCCAGTCGCGGATCTGCTGGCCGTCGCCGTAGACCGGCAGCGGCTTGCCCTCCAAGGCGTTGAGGATCATCAGCGGGATCAGCTTCTCGGGGAACTGGTACGGGCCGTAGTTGTTCGAGCAGTTGGTCACCAGCACCGGCAGGCCGTAGGTGTGATGGTAGGCCCGGACGAAGTGGTCGGTGGCGGCCTTGGAGGCGGAGTAGGGCGAGTTGGGGGCGTAGGGGGTCGTCTCGGTGAACGGCCCGTCGGCGCCGAGCGAGCCGTAGACCTCGTCGGTCGAGACGTGCAGGAAGCGGAAGGCGGCTCGCCGCGGCTCGCGTCCAGGCCGAGCCAGATAGCGGCGCGCCGCCTCCAGCAGGCGGAAGGTGCCGACGACGTTGGTCTCGACGAACGCGGCCGGGCCGTCGATCGAGCGATCGACGTGCGACTCGGCGGCGAAGTGGACGACGGCCGCGGCCGTGTGCTCGGCCAGCAGCCGCGTGACCAAGGCGCGCGTCGCCGATGTCGCCCTGGACGAAGACGGTGCCGGGGATGGTCGAGCACGTCGGCCAGCGAGTCGAGGTTGCCGGCGTAGGTCAGCTTGTCGAGGTTGACCACGCGGAGTCCGCTTCTTCGGCGAGCCACTGGCGGACGAAGTTGCTGCCGATGAAACCGGCGCCGCCGGTGACGAGGATCGTGTCCATGGAAAGTCCGCCAGCGGCAGGCGCCTCGGTGGCCGGAGCACGGGAGGCCGAAACGAACTGCCGGTGATGCCGCCGGCTCTGCCGCGCGCACCGCGCACCGATGCGGCCGCGCGCTGCGAGCATCCTAGCAGGCCTGTTGCGAGGGTACCAGGGGCGGCGATTCTAGCGTGCCGACGAATCGGCGGCGCGGCGGGCTTCGGCGCGGTCCAGACGGGCCAGCAACACGCGTTCCAGCGGCCGTTTGAGACGCGTGAACCAGGGCTCTTCCTCGGGCTGGATGGGGCGAACGAGGATGCACGTCAAACCCGCCAGGCGCCCGGCGAGGACGTCGGCGAACAACTGGTCGCCCACGATCGCCGTGCGGCGCGGATCGCTGCCGAGGCGGCGGATTGCGCGGCGGCAGCCGTGGGGAAACGGCTTGAGCGCCTCGCAGACGATGGGCAACTCCAGCGATTCGGCGAGGCGCCGCACGCGCCGCGCGCGGCCATTGGAGACCAGGCACAGACGGATGCCGGCACTGCGCAGGCGATGGAGCCACTGGAGCACCGGCGCGGTGAAGCCGTCGGCGCCGTAGTTCTTCAGCGTGCAATCGATGTCCAACAGCAGGGTGTCCAGACCCATGCGGCGGAGGCTCCACGTCCAGGTCCAAGACGCTCTCCACGCGAAGATCGGGAGTGACGAGGTGGAGCATGGCGCGGGGATCTCCCAAGCGGTTTCAGTCGGCCAGCCGGTAGCGCACGATGCACCACAGGGCCTGGAAGGCGTCGCGAAGGCGGATCTTCTTCCCCTCGCGGTACGTGCGGCCGAAGTAGCTGATCCCGATCTCGTAGATTCGGTACTTCCGCCGCGCGACCTTGGCCGTCAGCTCGGGCTCGATCCCGAACCCGTTCTCTTTCAGCGTCGGCGCGATCGCCTCGACCACCTCGCGGCGGAACATCTTGTAGCAGGTCTCCATGTCGGAGAGGTTCAAGTCGGTGAAGAGGTTCGAGATCGACGTGAGCATCCGGAATTGGCCACGCTGTGCCAGAAGTAGAGCACGCGGTGGGGGCCCACGGGCAGGAAGCGCGAACCGAAGACTACGTCGGCAATGCCCTCGACGATCGGCTGGATGAGCAGCGGGTATTGGGCGGGGTCGTACTCCAGATCGGCATCCTGGATGAGGACGATGTCGCCGGTGGCGTGGGCGAAGCCGGTGCGCACCGCGGCCCCCTTGCCGCGATTCGTTTCGTGGTAGAAGACGCGCAGCTCCGGCTGCCCCTCCAGCGACTCAAGCAGCTCGCGCGTGCCGTCCGTGCTCCCGTCGTCGACGACGAGAATCTCCTTGGAAATCGGCACCGCGGCGACGCGGCGGAGGATCTCCAGCAGCGTGTGCTTCTCGTTGAGAATCGGCACCACGACGGAAAGCCGCAGGTGGGCCGGCAGCGGGTAAAGCCCCAACTGCCGGGCGGCCGACTCGCCGAGCCAACCGCAAAGCTGTTCGCGACTGAGGGGGGCCGGCTCGGGCAACGCCTGGTGACAATGAGGGCAGGCGGGCGCGGCACGCTCGTGGGAGTTGGGATCGGGCATCGCGGCCTTACGGGGTTCACGGTCCTGGAGCCGAATCAAGTAAGTGCCGCGCGCACGAAGTGCTTGCCGGCGCCGGTCCCGCGCAGTCCGCACGGAACGGTGCGCCCGGTGCTCGGGTGCCGAAGGCAAGGGGGCAACAACAACGTGGGAGCGGCGCTGGGGACATTTGCATGGTGAATGGTCGGGACTGCCTGGTCCAAACGCCCTCGGTTTCGGTTTCCCGAGGGTCGGTCGGGTGAAGCAGTGCTCGCTAGGGGTCGATGGGCTCGACCTGGAAGTCCTCGAGTTGAACCGATGCCCCTTGCTGGAGGAAGCGAACGGCAATCAACAGCCGGTCGCCCCCGCGACGCTTGAGCACCACGCCTTCGGTTCCGGCCAGCGAGCCGCTGCGAATTCGCACGCGGTTTCCCGGCTGGAGCCTTGCCTCCGGCGTCATCGGCACATCGCTGCGGATCAGGCGCTGGATCTGGCGGAGATCGCAAACCAACTGGGCGACGTCGTCGACTTCCAGGTATTGCGACACGCAATTGGTGGTCATGGCCTTGTAACGGGCCGACTCGTCGCCGCAGAAGAACACATAACTGGAGAAAAGGGGAACGAACGATTGCCGGGCGCGGCCGTTGGGAGACCGCGTGCGGCGCTTGACCATGGGCGCGTAATGGGCGACCTGCATGCTCCGCAGTCGCCGCATGAGGTCTTTCTCCCGCCTGGGAAGAGTATACAGCGCCCACCAGCAGTGCGCGGAATCGCTCGCCGGGGGATCGCCATCCAACAGCTCTTCGGGATAAATATCCGGTTCCGCGGGGAGTATCGGCATAATCTGACTAACGGTTGCTGGTCCGTCGCCTTCTCGGGCTGACGTTTTAAAGCCGGTCCGAGAACCTTTGGGCGCTAGCGGATTCCCCGGCCGCGGACCCTTTTCCCGGCAGTTCTGGGATAGACTCTTGGAGCCGATCCCAGAACCTTGGGCGGTGCTGCGATTTTCCGGCCGCACAGGGCCGCGGCGGCAGTTCTAGGATAGCTTTCTTGGAGCCGGTCCCAGAGCCTTTGGGCGGTGCTGCGATTTTCCGGCCGCACAGGGCCGCGGCGGCAGTTCTAGGATAGCTTTTCTTGGAGCCGGTCCCAGAGCCTTTGGGCGCTACCGGATTCCCCGGCCGCGGATCCTTTTCCTGGTAGTTCTGGGACAGCTTCTTTAGTCTAACGAACCGCAATCGCCAGATGAAGCGGAAAAGTCCGGGCAGCCCTCGGGGCTGGCGACTGAAACGCGGGAAAACCGCGACGCCTTCGGCCCGCGGATTTCCCGGCTCCCATGAAGCTGGGCTGCGGCAGAGAAACGGAGCTGTCTATTTATCCCAGACTCTCCGCTTTTACGGAGAGGGGGCGATGCCCTTGTTGCTCGACACGGCATGGGATAGCTTGACGGAAAGACCATTCTAGTTTGCCTTCCCATCCAGGGATTGCCCGCTGGCCTTGGCCGAGAGGAGCAGCGGTCGGGCTGCTGTTTTGCGCGGTCCGCGCCGGACCGGCAAGGGCAAGCACGGGGTGCCATGGGCACGGGGAAGCCTAGGGTGGATCTGTGGCAGGGCGCCACGGGGCGCGAGACAAAACGGCGGCAAGCTGCGGAAGTTCATTATGCCTATCGACATTGCGGTCGTGCCGGTGGCCGGGCGGGGAACCCGGCTGCTGCCGCTGACCAAGAGCCAGCCGAAGGAAATGCTGCCGGTCGGGCGCAAGCCGGTCGTGCAGTACGTGGTCGAGGAACTGCGCCGCTGCGGGATCGGCCGACTGCTGTTCGTCACCGGGCCGGGCAAGACGGCCATCGAGAACCATTTCGACATCGACGCCGAACTGATCGACCAACCTGCGCGAGACGGGCAAGGAAGAACTGCTCGAAGAACTGGCCTTCGAGCGCGAGGACCTCGAGTACTTCTATACGCGGCAGCGGCGGCAACTCGGCCTGGGACATGCCGTGCTCTGCGCCGTGCCGGTCGTCGGGCGCGCAGCCGTTCGTCGTGGCCCTGGGCGACTCGATCATCGGCCTGCACGCGCAGTCGCAGGTCGTGCGGCACGATGATCGAGCAGTTCGAGTCGGAGCAGGCCGACGCGGTGATCGCCTTCGAGGAAGTGCCGCGGGCAGGAGGTGGTGCACTACGGCATCGCCAAGCCCCGCGGCACAGCGGTGCGGCGGCGTCTTCGAGCTGGCCGACCTGATCGAGAAGCCCGAGCGTGGACGAGGCGCCGAGCAATCTGGCCGTGGCCGCGCGCTACGTGTTCAGCCCGGCGATCTTCGATTGCCTCGCAAAGAACCCCGCCCGGCAAGGGCGACGAGATCCAACTGACCGACGCGATCCGGATGCTGATCCGCGAGGGCGGCAAGGTGTTGGGCGTGCGTCTGGCGCGCGGACGAGCCGCGATTCGACATCGGCAACTTCGAGAGCTACTTCCAGGCCTTCGTCGAGTTCGCCTGGCCGATCCGCAATACGGCCCGGCGCTGCAGGCGCATGTATCGCCGAGACTTCTCGAATCCCCGCCGGTGAGATCGACGATGCTGCTGATCCGCAAGCAGAGCCTACGCCCGGGCCGGGCTGGTCGGCAATCCGTCCGACGGCTACCACGGCAAGACGATCTCGGTGATCGTGCGCAACTTCCGCGCCGAGGTGACGCTCTACGAGTGGGACCAGATCGAGGTCGTCTGGAGCCAGGAGGACCAGCAGCCGCTTCGATTCGGTCGACGAGCTGGTCCGACGACGTCCGCCTGCACGGCTACTACGGCGGCATCCGGCTGGTCAAGGCGACGATCAAGAAGTTCGTCGAGTTCTGCCGCCGGCAGGGGCACGCGCTTGCACGACCGCAACTTCTCCGTCCGCTACGAGAGCAACATTCCGCGGCAGGTCGGCCTGGCCGGCTCCAGCGCGATCATCGTCGCCACGCTCCGCTGCCTGATGGAGTTCTACGGCGTCGAGATCCCGCGCGCAGGTGCAGCCCTCGCTGGTGCTCTCCGTCGAGACCGAGGAACTGGGAATCGCCGCCGGGCTGCAGGACCGCGTGATCCAGGTCTACGAGGGGCTGGTCTACATGGACTTCGCCCGCGAGCGGATGCAGCAGCGCAGCGGGCTTGCGCTGCGGCGTCTACGAGCCGCTCGATCCCGGCCTGCTGCCGCCGCTCTACCTGGCCTACAGCACGGAGCGGAGCGAGCCGACCGAGGTGTTCCACAACGATCTCCGCGCCCGGTACCAGCAGGGCGAGCCGGCGGTGGTCGAGGCCATGGACCGCTTCGCCGACCTGACCGTGCAGGCCCGCGAGGCGCTTCTGGCCGGCGATGCGCGGAATGCTTCGGCAAGCTGATCGACGCCAACTTCGACCTGCGGCGCTCGATCTGCCGCCTGCCGCCCGGCCAGGTCGAGATGGTCGAACGGCGCGGCGCGCGGGGCCACGGCCGGTTTCGCCGGCTCCGGCGGGGCGATCGTCGGCACCTGTCCCGACGAGCAGACTTTCCAACGCCTGAAGCCGGAATTGGAGCCCATCCATTGCCGCGTGCTGCGGCCGCAGATCCTTCCCGCCGCTGCCGCGTCCTCTTGTTGAGCCCTGCATAGGGAATGTATTAGGCCGAGCTTACGGGAGGCCGGAAAACAAGGCCATTGGGCCAGCCGGTATCGATCATTCACGAAGCAGACATCAAGAATGGCGGCACCGTCTTGGCTCGGGGCGTCGGCTTCCCTGCGACAGCCGCGTGTCTGGACTGGACGGCCTGCTATAATAACCCACACGGCTTTCTTCTCTCGCCGGCACAGGAGGAGGTCTTTGATGCGGATTAGCGCGCGCAACACCTTGGAGGGGACCGTAGTGCGGATCGTCCACGGCGCGGTCAATAGCGAGGTGACGATCCGGTTGGTCGGCGGCCAGGAGATGGTCTCGATCATCACGCGTTCGTCGGCGGAATCGCTCGAGTTGGCCGAAGGGAAACACGCGTATGCCATTGTGAAGGCATCCAACGTGATGATCGGCGTGGACCACGATTGAGTTACCGACGATGACAAAGCGAAACTTCTCACTTGTTTTGGCAATGCTGGTCGCGGCGATGGCGGCTGCGGAGCGGATCGGAGCCTTGCGCCGAACCCGCTGGGGCGCCGGCCGCAACCAAGCCCACCGCGGAGCCGACCCTGCCGGTGGACCGCGGCGCGAAGGATGCGGCCAAGCCGAACGAGCCCAAGTACTCTCCCACGTCGGACTACCGTGACCGGGAGATGCGGGGCTGGAAGGTCCGCGTGCACCCCCGGCTCTTGGCCGACGTGGCCCTGGCCGACCGCGTGCTGGGGTTGCTGGATGCCCACCTGTATCAGATCGTGCGCGTGGTTCCCGCGCGCGGCCTGGCCGAGCTGCGCGAGGTGCCGATTTGGGTGGAGCTCGACGATCCGGGCGTGCAATGCATGTGCTACCATCCCTGTCCTCATTGGTTGAAGGACCACGGCTACAACCCGGACAAGGCCGGTGGCGTGGAAATCGGCAACACCGGGACCTTTCTGAGTTGGACGCGGATTCAGCCGTGGATGGTGCTTCACGAGCTGGCCCACGCCTACCATCACCAGGTCTTGGGTTGGGACCACGCGGAGGTCGAGGCGGCCTACAAGCAGGCGCGCGACGAAAAACGATACGACGAGGTGCTCGCCTACAACGGCACGACGATGCGCGCTTACGGAATGAACGACGCGCGGGAGTACTTCGCCGAGGGAACCGAGGCCTGGTTCGGCACCAACGACTTCTACCCCTTCGTGCGGCCCGAGCTGGTGAAGCACGATCCTCGCCTGGCGGCGCTCTTGAAGAAGATTCTGGGGCGAATAGCGGGTTTGGCATCGCGGGTTTTAGAGCCGATCCCGGAACCTTGGGAGGTGCCACGATTCTCCGGCCGCACAGGGCTCCCGCGGTAGTTCTGGGATAGGTTCTTAGCTCGACTTTTGCCCTTTTTGTGGAGCCTTGATACTCGAAATTGCCGGGAATTCAACGGGTCTGCGCGGGTTTTGAAAAGCCCCGTCGCACCTCTTGGGTGTGCTAAAACCTTGGGGAACCTTCAAAAAGCCCAAACAACGCGAGTTTCGGTCGTCCGAAAAAGGGCAAAAGTCGAGCTTAGCACACTCAAAACCTCTCCGCCCGTGGAGTCCGTGCCCCGATTTGCGCAATGCGCATACCTCGGTGGGGGGGTGACTCATGGGACGCATGGATCAGCAAGGACTGCGCGGAGAGATTGATGGGTGTTCTCGCCCCGGCGACGTGAAGGTTCTCGGCGAGAACCTTCTGTTCACGGCCGGGTGCGCTCGGCGTGAGCCATCGCCAGCGCGCAGTCTGCGCCCCTTTCTGCCAGAAAGATTACAATGGTTCTTTCCCTTTATTCCCGAGGAAGGGTTCGATGACCACACCAACTACCGAGCGCACTTCGACCAATCGCAGTCTCCCCAAGGCCCCCACTGGAATTCAGGGGCTTGACGAACTCACCCGCGGAGGTCTCCCCCGCGGGCGACCCACCTTGGTGTGCGGCAGTGCCGGCTGCGGGAAGACCGTGTTGGGCATCGAGTTCCTGGTCCGCGGGGCGACCCAGTTCGACGAGCCGGGCGTGCTGATGGCCTTCGAGGAGACGGCCGAAGAACTGACGGAAAACGTCCGCTCGTTGGGCTTCGACTTGGACGAATTGGTGCGTCAGAAGAAGCTCGCGTTGGATTACGTTCGCATCGAGCGGAGCGAGATCGAGGAGACGGGCGAGTATGACCTGGAGGGCCTGTTCGTTCGCCTGGGGCACGCCATCGACTCGATTGGGGCCAAGCGGGTCGTCCTGGACACGATTGAAGCCCTGTTCGCCGGCCTCTCGAACACGGCCATCCTGCGGGCCGAACTGCGGCGGCTGTTCCGCTGGCTCAAGCAGAAGGGCGTCACGGCGATCATCACCGGGGAACGGGGCGACGGAACGCTGACCCGGCACGGACTGGAAGAATATGTCTCCGATTGCGTCATCGTCCTGGATCATCGCATCACGGAGCAGATTTCCACCCGGCGGCTGCGGATCGTCAAGTACCGGGGCTCCCGTCACGGCAGCGACGAATGCCCTTTCTTGATCGACGACAACGGCCTCTCCGTCCTTCCGATCACCTCGCTGGGACTGCGGCACGCGGCCTCCAACGAGCGGATCTCCAGCGGCGTGGCGCGACTGGACGCGATGCTGGGCGGCGGCGGCTATTATCGGGGCACCAGCGTCCTGGTCTCCGGCACGGCGGGGACCGGCAAGACCAGTCTGGCCGCCCATTTCGTGGATGCGGCCTGCCGCCGGGACGAACGGGTCTTGTACATGGCCTTCGAGGAATCCGAGGGGCAGTTTGTCCGCAACATGCGGTCCATCGGGTTCGACCTGGAGCCGTGGGTCCAGCGCGGGCTGTTGCGGTTCGAGGCGTCGCGCCCGACGCTCTACGGGCTGGAAATGCACCTGGCCACCATGCACAAGCAGATCGTCGAGTTTGAGCCTCGCGTCGTGATTATCGACCCGCTGACGAATTTCACTTCGGTGGGCACCGACGACCGAGGCCCGCTCCATGCTCATGCGGTTGATCGACCTGTTGAAGTCCAAGCAGATTACCGCGATGTTCACCAGCCTGACTGCCGGCGGCAATGTCCTGGAGCAAAGCGAGGTGGGCGTTTCGTCGCTGATGGATACTTGGCTCTTGCTGCGGGATGTGGAACTCGGCGGCGAGCGGAACCGGGTCATGTACATCCTCAAGTCCCGCGGCATGGCCCACTCGAATCAATTGCGCGAGTTCCTGCTGACGGATCACGGGATTGAGCTGCAAGACGTGTACATCGGACTGGAGGGAGTGCTGACCGGATCGTCGCGCCTGGCCCAGGAAGCCAGGGAGAAGGCCGCCGCGATAGCGCGCGGGGAGGAAATCGAGGCCAAGCGGCGGGAGCTGGAACGGGCGCGACAGGCATCGGAGGCCCAAATCGCGGCGATTCGATTGGAGTACCAGGCGAAGGAAGACGAGCTTCGTCGTGCCATTGCCCAAGAGGAGGCCCGCGAGCAACGGCTGGTCCAGGCACGAGTGGAAATGGGCCATTCGCGAAAAGCGGATTCCGATGGGAGCAAAGGCCCGTCGCCCGCGACGTCAATCCAGGGAGAAAACGCATGAGCACCACGGAACCCCAGGAAACTCCTTCTGCGTCCGACGGACAGCCAGACCAAGAAGAGCGGTGGGAACTGCGGCTGTACGTGGCCGGGCAGACGCCGAAGAGCGTCGCCGCCTTCGTGAACCTCAAGCGGATTTGCGAGGAACACATGAAGGGGCGGTATCACGTCGAGGTGATTGATCTGTTGGAGCAGCCGCAACTGGCCAAGGGCGACCAGATTCTCGCCGTCCCCACGCTGGTGCGGAAGCTCCCGGAGCCGCTGAAGAGGATCATCGGGGACTTGTCGAACGAGGAGCGGGTGCTGGTCGGGCTGGACCTGCGGGAAATCGCGGCGACTCAAGATCGGTAGGTACGTAAAATACAACATCGAGCCTGATCGCGCAAGATCATAACAAGGGAACCGATATGCCCGAAGACAAGGCGACGCAGGACGACGATTTCAGCAACGACGACATGGGCGATTTGGCCGCGGCCTTCGAGCGGGCAGCCGCCGGCCAGTCCCAGGTCGAGTACGTCTTGACCCTGTATGTGGCGGGCATGAGGCCGCGTTCGCAGCGTGCCATCGACAACATCCGCCGGCTGTGCGAGGAGCACCTGGCCGGGCGCTACGAGCTGCAGATCATCGACATCTACCAGCAGCCCGCGCTGGCACGAAGGCGCAGATCGTCGCCGCCCCGACGCTCGTGAAGAAGCTGCCCCCGCCTTTACGCCAGATCATTGGCGACATGTCGGACGACGGCCGAGTGCTGGTGGCAATGGGAGTCAAGATGCCGGAGAACCCGGAACCGCCCGCCAAGCCCCCTCGGAGCGACTCACCTTGACATCTCGCTGCAAGGGATACTTGTATGGGAAGCCTTGAGAGAACCCGTGAAGACTTGGAGCAGGAGATCAGGGAACTGCGCGCGCAGCTTGTCGAATCGCAGGAGACGCTGCGTGCCATCCGCGAAGGCGAGGTAGACGCCTTGGTGGTCTCCACGCCCGAGGGCCAGCGAGTCTTCACCTTGCAGGGTGCCGACCAAACCTATCGGACGATCATCGAGCAGATGCAGGAGGGGGCGGTCACGCTCGTCGAGGACGGACGGATCAACTACAGCAACCGCCGCTTTGCGGAACTGGTCAGGAGGCCCTTAGAGCAGATCATCGGCTCGCACTTCCGAGAGTTCGTCGCCGGGCCGGACCGGGACCATTTCACCCGCCTGTTCGGCAAAGCGCATGACGGGGATCGCTCGTGGTGAGTTGGCACTCCAGGGCCGCCGACGGAACGATGGTGCCGGTCCAGGTGGGCATGACTCTTGTGGTTCTCGATGGGTTGTCGTCGATCTGCATGGTCGTGACCGACCTGACGGAGCGCAACCAGGCCGAGCAAGTCCGGGCCAGTGAACAGCATTATCGGTTGCTGTTTGACCGCAACCCGGACGGCGTTTTTGCGGTGGACCCAAGCGGGTGCTTCATCGTGGTGAACCCTGCCTGTGAGCTTTTGACCGGATACTCGACGGCAGAATTGCGGCAGAAGAAGTTCACAGATTTGTGCGCCCCGGATCAGCTCGCCAACACGCGCGCGCATTTTCAGCGCGGTTGGCGCGAAAGGGTCTACTCCGCGTTGGAGACGGCGCTGGTGCGCAAGGACGGCCGGCGCGTGGAGGTGTGGAGTGCCGGCGAGCCGGCGGTCTCCCACGGGGAAGTGATTGCCCTACATTGCACCGCGAAGGACATCACCGAGCGCAAGCAGGCGGAGGAGGAGTTGAAAGCCGCCAAGGCCGCTGCCGAGGCCGCCAGCCTGGCCAAGAGCCGGTTCTTGGCCAATATGAGCCACGAACTGCGCACGCCGATGAATGCAATTCTGGGCATGATCGACGTGGCACTGCCGAAGGCGATCCACCCGGCGGTCAAGGACTGCCTGCAAACTGCGAAGGGATCGGCCGACCTGCTCTTGATGCTGCTGAACGACCTGCTGGACTCCGCCCGAATCGAAGCGGGCAAATTGGAGCTGGAATCGGCCCCCTTCAGCCTGCGGCGGATGGTGGACCAGATCACGCGGGTCTTATCGGTGCGCGCAAGCGAGAAGGGATTGTCGTTCCGCTTCCGTTTCGCGGAGGAGATACCGGATGCAGTCATCGGCGACCGCTTGCGATTGCAGCAAGTCTTGATGAATCTCATTGGGAACGCCATTAAGTTTACCGAACGTGGCGAAGTTGCGATCAGCGTGGAGCAGTCTCAGATTTCAGATGCCGAATCTGAAGTCTGCAATCTGCTATTTGCCGTGCAAGACACCGGGATCGGCATCCCGCCTTCCGTCCAGGAGCGTCTCTTCCAGCCCTTCGCCCAAGCCGATGTCTCGATGGTGCGGCGTTTCGGAGGCACGGGTCTGGGACTTTCCATCTCGAAAAGCCTGGCCGAGTTGATGAATGGACGCATCTGGGTCGAAAGCGAAGAGGGCAAGGGGAGCACATTCTACTTTAGCGTTGGCCTGCCCTTGGCGAAAGAAGTGCCTTCGGACTTCGAGGCCCCTGTCGCAGTCCCCGCGGTGGCCTCCGCCCAATTGCGCATCTTGCTGGTGGAAGACAACCTCGCCAATCAGAAGTTGGCCACTTACATCTTGCAGGATCGGGGCCATCTCGTGGAGATCGCGCGGGACGGCCAAGAGGCAATCGACTTGAGCGCGCAGAACCACTACGACGTGATTCTGATGGACGTGGAAATGCCGGGAATCAACGGCTTGGAAGCCGCGGCTGCGATCCGCAAGCGCGAAGCGGGCGGCGGACGGGTGCCGATCATTGCCATGACGGCCCACGCCATGAAGGGCGACCGAGACCGCTGCCTGGCGGCGGGAATGGACGCCTACCGGTCCAAGCCCATCGACAGGCATGAGATGATCGCGTTGGTGGAGAACTTGGCTGCCCGTTCGGCCTCCGTGGCAGCCGATGCAGTTTTATCGCCCCCCGCCTCACCCCAGGCCGCTGAGCCCTCGGCTGCCGCCATCTTGGGTCCCCACTTTGCCGTGAATCGCCGCAAGGCCGAGGAGCGTTTGTACGCGGGTAAGCCCCAAACTGCTTGGGCCCTATCGGAAGCGGACGCTCGTGCCCCGGTCCACTTGGAGATGCAGAACGAAGAACTCCATCGCGCCCGGCAGCGGCCGATGAGGCGTCGAGGGCGGCGGAGTCGCTGCGCGAAAGCGAAGAGCAGCTCGCTGCGGCAGTGCCCAGCCCGGCCGGAACCTTGCCGCAGGCAACGGCCGTCACCTTCAATCTCGAAGAGGCTCTGACTCGGTGCTTCAACAACCGAGAGTTGGTGCGAGAGATGATCCAGTGCTTCTTCGACGAAGTGGGCAACTTGTTCCCGCAAATGCGGGCGGCCCTGGAGAAAGGCGACTTTGCGGAAGTCGGCCGGCTAGGACACCGGATGAAGGGAACGCTAGTCTATCTGGGCGCAGGACCCGCAAGAGAAGCCGCATTGCGCGTGGAGCGGTTCTTTACGTGCCCTGGCGACACCGCATCCGAAGCCGAGGAAGCCGTCAACGCGCTGGAGCAGGAGTGCCTGGTGTTGAAAGCCGCATTGTGCAAGCATCCGCTGGCGGCTGACGCGACGGGAGGGCCAGCGCCCTAGGCGACCGAAACTAGCCCACAAGTCGGAGGGAGGCTCTTGTGGGAAAGGACCGAGAGCCTATCCCAGAACTGCCGCTGGAGTCCTGTGCGGCCGAACAAGCTTGGCACCTTCCAAGGATTTGGGATCGGCTCTGAGAGTAATTCGGCGTCCACGACTTCCGCCCCTTCGTGCGGCGCTGGCTTCAACTTCTCTTCCGCGCCTCGTCGGCGGCGCCCTTGTGCTTTCTGTTCAACGCGCCGGCTGCGGCGATGTTGCCGTAGGGCAACGCGACATCCCGGGCGGCGCTACGGCTGCCGTGGCGATGGATCGGCGTCAAGACGGCTGAAGCCAAGGAGTTGTGGCAAAGCGATCGGTCTTGCCGCCGGATTGCGGCATCGGCTTTGCATTAGCCAGCCTGCGTCGCCGGAGTTCGGCGCAACGGCCCGTCTCCTCATGCCGGAACAGAGAGCAGGCCCAGCGCGCGGGCAGGACGTGCCCCTGGGTGGCGCCCAGGGGCACGTCTACCCGGCGAAACTGGAACGGATGGCCCTGTTATGCACGCTCGGGAATTGGTGGAACTGGCGTCGCTGGTGGCGGTCGAAACGCCGCTGTTGCTTGGCAGCCGGGCGGCGATACCGGCGGCGAGCATCGAAGAGTATTGGACGGCCTCGAAGTGCCGGCTGGACCGTTGGAGCCGGAGCCTGAAGCGGCTCACCCACCAAACCGTGGAAGCAGGCGAGAGACCGCGACTCGACTGGGCGCAATTGCGCGGAATCGTGGAAGAGATTCTTACCGGCGAAGTGCTCGCGCGCGTCTGGACGGCGGCGATGCACGTCTACGATCGCCGGCGGGGCACGAATCACGTGGGTCCGATTGCCCGAAGCGTGCTCATTGGGCAAATGGAGGCGCGGCACCGCGTCTTGGGCCTCTTGGTCAGCGGACCGGGTCTCCGCGCGGAAGAGGGGCTGCGGCTGAACCATTTTCGCTCGCGGACCGAACGGTGGAGCGACCTGCTGCTGGCGTACCTGATGGCCTGGGGCGACGTGGCCGAATTCGCCGTCGATACGAGCCGGGCACGGGACTTCGCCGATGACGTGGCCGAGCAACGGAAACGTCGCGGCGGGCGGCACGTGTGGCCGATCGTGCTGGCATCGCTCCGCGCGGCCTTCTACCACGCCATGGGCCCGGCCAGCCCGAACACGGACCTGAACGCGCGGATCGCTTCGGGAATCGTCGGCTGCTTTCCCGCGGAACTGTTCGACCAGACTGGCCTGCCCCAATCGGCCTGGATGGCTCGGATCGCGAGAATCACCGACGACGCGCAGGGGATGCTCGACCAGTTGCTCACCCCGAGCAAGTCCGGCGCACCGGGCAACCTCTCGACGACGTCCCCCTCCAACCGCCTTCGCCGCTTCGGCAGTTCTTAGGGCCGATCCCAGAACGGTGCGCTGCCCCCATATTTCCCGGCCGCGCAAAACCGCAGCAGCGGTTCCAGGATAGGTTCTTAGCGCCGATCCCAGAACCGTGTGCCGCTCCTGCGTTCTCCGGCCGCGGAGGACTGCCGTGGCGGCTCCGGGATCAGTTCTTAAAGCAACCGCCCTGCCTACGGATTGCGGCGTGGAGGTTCGGCCGCCCAATCCCACCCCGGATGGTTGGCAGTTCTTGGAATCGTACCGTTATGTGGCCGACCACATAACGGTGGCTATTTGGTCATGTTCGTTATGTGGTGTCGTCCTTGTTCTCCCCAGCTCTTTGCTCGCGGTTCCCCGGCTGAACGTTACATAATGGGCGTCTAGAAGCGATTGGAGGAGCCGAGGAGAAGGCTCGGAATTGGAGCTACTCGCGATCTTGCTTGGTGAGCATGTCGGTCTCAAATAACGGTGGTTAAATGATACGGTCGCACAACGAATCGGCCGCGAAGACCGGAGACGACAGGTCTGGATTAAAGGGTCCGTTGTATGAAGCGTGTCAGACGAACTACTGCTGAATTGTCTGCTGCTCAATCCAGTCTCCGATTGTTTTCAGCGCGATCGGAGCGATAGTTTCCCGATACTTGTCGGCGGCTTCGGTGGTTGCAGTTTGAAACATGTGGTTAAGTCCCGGAAGCTGAATCACCACGGAACGTGGGTTCCCTCCTGCCCGCACGGCCTCTTCAGTGGCCGCAAGGTGGGCCTTGGGAGGAACGAAGAGGTCGTTCTCGCCGAAAATCGCCAACACGGGACACTTCATTCTCCTCAGGGTCGCCCTGGGATCGTGTGTCAAGAAAAAACGAAACCATGGAGAGAGCTCTCCGCAATGTGTCCGGTTGTACCGATGGTCTACAACGATCGTCTTCGTGGCCAGTTGTCCCTGTTCCTCTTCCGAAAGGCCCGCCATTTCCTCGTCCACGATCTTTCGAATCTTCGTCTCCGCAAGCGCGTTATCCGACTCCCTCTTGAGCACGGCAAACATCCGTTGCTGAAAGGCCCGATACCTGGCGATCGTCTCCCCACTGGCACCGTTGGCTCTAGAAAACAACGCGTCTTGGTGATACAGCACTTCGTCACCGGGAATGCCAGGCCCTGCCATCATCACGACAAAGGCCACGTCCTCCGACTTGGAAGCCGTGATTGGCGCAATTAGTCCTCCCTCACTATGACCGATGAGTCCAATCTGATCCGGGTTGATCTCTCTTTGCACCTTGAGGTACTCGACACCAGCAAGCACATCCTCAGCGAAATCCTCGCTCGTCGCGTACGCGGCACTTCCGGTCGTGCCGCCCATCTCGCGATCATCCACGCGTAGTACGGCCACCCCACGCCGAGTTAGATAATCGGCCAATACAAGGAACGGCCGGTGTCCCTTGTGGGTCTCGTCGCGATCCTGCTGACCGGATCCAGTAACTAAGAGAACCGCCGGGAAAGGTCTTCCCTGGCGAGGCAAGGTCAGAGTCCCCGCGAATTGAATGCCGGATTTCTTGTTCTCATAGGCCACTTCTCTGTCGTCGTAGGGATAAGGCCGTTTTGGCTCCTGTGGACGGTCGACATCCGGCTGGTCGTTCGCAGACTTGTCGCGAGCAAGTAGGAGCAGAGTGTTCTTGGAGCCCGATGTAGAGGAGAATTCGCCGGGACGGTCTCGAGCGGGATCGGCTAGGCAGATCTTGAGCTGGTCTCCCCCAATCGCGTAGATCCCTTTGTGCACTTGTCCTCCAATGATGATTTCGATCGCTCTTGGATATGCCTTGGTGTCCAGACGAAATAATCCATCGTTGTTGCCGCTAATGGCAATCCTGTTGCCACGAAACGCCAGAATTGTCTTCCGCGCTTCCTTCGCGGGTACGGGCTCGCCGTCTACCACGCCGGAACTCAGTGCCCAGACTCCCTGCAGCTCCTGATGATCACCGCTTTGGTCGGCCTGAACTGGACTCACCAAGACACTCGCCACCACGGCCGACGACAGGATGGTGTAACGCACCACAACCTCCCGACTGATCGAAACGGATGCCAAGCCGAGACTGCGGAGGAGTGGGACCAAAGTCCCACGTCAGGCGCCCGGCGGCTCAGGATCAACATAGGTAAGACATGAACATGTTGTCAATCGGCCACAGGTAATTCCACGTAGCTGGTGCGCTCAGCATCGTGGAATACGGTTACGCGATGGCCGCTCTCGATTCACCTCGGAAATGGTTGATCTCACGGGAACCGCCCCGGTCTGCCCGCCGTGAGCCCTTTCCCGAGGACCCCGACTCCGGAACTGCCGTCTCGTCAAACAAAGCACCGGAAAGCCGTCAAGATTGGGGTTCTCAACAACGGCCACCCACCAACACCGGGGGCGGGGGCGCGCCGGCATGCCGATGAGCCCCCTATTGAGTCCTGCGCTGCTTATGAAACGAGGGCGACCAACGCAATCCCGGTTTCCCGGCACAGAAGGCTTTGAACTGTTCCACAATCAACAACGGCATCCCTAAGCTCTGCGGACCGGCTGGCGGTTTGACTTGCCGGCCGTGGCGCTGCCGAGTAGAACGGGGGGCGCTGGTAGTTGCCGGCGCGAACAAGGATGGTTGAAGATCGAATGCTTTCCCACCGTTTTTCGGATGCGATGGTCTACGCCGCGGCACTGCACGCCGAGCAGCGGCGCATACTCACCGGCGCGCCGTACCTGGCGCACCTGCTGGCCGTGGCCGCGCTGGCGCTGGAACACGGCGCGGATGAGGACGAGGCGATTGCGGCCCTGTTGCACGACGCCGTCGAGGACCAGGGAGGCGCGGCAGCCGCCGAGGCGATCCGCAATCGATTCGGGCCGCGCGTGGCCGAGATCGTGCTCGGCTGCTCCGACACGGACCAGATGCCCAAGCCGCCGTGGCGCGCACGCAAGGAGGATTATCTCGCGCGGCTGGGGCGGGCGGCACGTGTGGCCGATCGTGCTGGCATCGCTCCGCGCGGCCTTCTACCACGCCATGGGCCCGGCCAGCCCGAACACGGACCTGAACGCGCGGATCGCTTCGGGAATCGTCGGCTGCTTTCCCGCGGAACTGTTCGACCAGACCGGCCTGCCCCAATCGGCCTGGATGGCTCGGATCGCGAGAATCACCGACGACGCGCAGGGGATGCTCGACCAGTTGCTCACTCCGAGCAAGGCCGGCGCACCGGGCAACCTCTCGACCACGTCCCCCTCCAACCGCCTTCGCCGCTTCGGCAGTTCTTAGAGCCGATCCCAGGACCTTTGGGCGCTACCGGATTCCCTGGCCGCGGGCCCTTTTCTGGTAGTTCCGGGATAGGTTCTTAGAGCCGATCCCAGGACCTTTGGGCGCTACCGGATTCCCCGGCCGCGGACCCTTTTCCTGGTAGTTCCGGGATAGGTTCTTAGAGCCGATCCCAGGACCTTGGTAGGTGCTGCGATTTTCCGGCCGCACAGCGTTCCAGCGGTAGTTCTGGGATAGGTTCTTAGAGCCGATCCCCCGGAGGAAGAAGAGTCGCAGAGGATTTCTCCCGTCTACGAGGGCCGCGGTTGCCCAAGATCGGGTCCCTTTCGAGGTAGTTTTCCCACAGCCCAAACGGTCTCAAGATTCGATTTCCAGTTTTGAGCTGTTCGATGCTGAGCCGTTCTTGGCGGACCAGATCATAAAGGGCACCTGAATTCGGCGTGCGGTAGAGCGAGGCGAAGTTCTGGTAGAACTGCTCGCGCGGCAAGCGGGTGGAGACGACGGCGTGGAGCGTATCGAAGCAGGTGTAGTCCTCCGTGAGTAGGGCGTTCTGCTGCTGACGGTGCAACTCCGTGCCCGGTAGCGGTGTGAGCACAGTGAACTGGGTAATCGGGATTTCCCGGGTGTGAACGTAATCCAGGAGGTTCTTGAACTGGTCGACCGTCCAATGGGGATCGACAATAAAAGCTCCCCAAATGACGATCCCATTGGCGTGGAGGATGCGAATCGCCTCGTCGTTCACCTGAGAACAGTTCTTTTTGTCTACGCTCGATAACAGGCTGTCGGAGACACCCTCCAGCCCCAACAAAACACCCTCCAGCCCGATCGCCGCCCACTTCTCGATCAGTCGTGGATTGCGGACGATGGAATCCGTGCGACATTCCATCGAGTATTGCAGCGCTATCCCCTCCGCCCGGATCCGATCGGCGATCTCGTGCTCGCGGTGGGCGTTCATCAGGAAGTTGTCGTCCACGAAGGTGACGTGGCCGGTCTTGACCTCGCGAAGTTCCCCCAGCACCTGTTGGGCACTCAGTTGGCGCGTCTTGCCCTGGTAGAATTCCCAGACGCTACAGAAGTTGCAGTGAAAGGGACACCCGCGGCCGGTGGCGAGAAACGTGTCGGGCTTATGGAACAGAAAAAAGTAGTGACTCCGGTACTGGGCCACCAGGTCACGACGTGGCTGCGGCACGAAGTGGCCGTCGAGTTTGGGCACCTCGCGCCCGTTGTGGACGAAGTGACCGTCCTTGCTCTGCCAAATCAGGTTGGGAATCTCGCGAAGGCTACGCCCCAGCCTTCGTGCCTCGACCAGTGGAGGGAAAACGAACTCCCCCTCGCCGAGGCCGATCGCATCCACGTAGTGCAACTGGAAATCGTGTGGCAAAAGCGTGGCATGGTGACCGCCGACAACCGTGAAAACCTCCGGTGAGAACTGCTTGACCCGCGCGAGGACTTCCTGGGCGGCGTAGACCTCGGTGGTCAGGGCGGTCACGGCGACCAACTCGGGCTGGAACTCGGCGAGCGTGCCCTCCAAATCCCCATTGACCCGCAGGTCGAGGATCCGGACTTCGTGCCCGGGCACCATCGCCGCAAGCAGTTCCAGCGCGAGCGGCTCGGGCATCGCCGCAAGCCGAAACCCGATCGGGCCAGGCAGATGGTCGGGTTGGACCAAAAGGATACGCACGCTCTCCCCCCTTTTCTGGAACCCAAATTCCGAGGCTCGCCGTGCGCCATCCCCAATTCGGGTCCTGGCAATTCGCGGGCGCTCACTCAAGCCTAGCCAAGACGAATTCAAAGACCAGACTCTTGTCGAACGCGACACCGCTGGACAGGGTCATCATTCTCCCGGTCGATGGCTCCATTCCGACCGGTCGAGTAAACGGCCTTACCGATCCGCTCCGAGCTTTCAGTGGGAGTCAGTCCCACCCGGCAATTGGTCGCTTGAGCCGGTAGCAGTCGGAGCGAGGAAAAGAAGCAGTATCGTCGTAGAGGCATTCCGATGTCAAAGGACCATTTTTGAGTATCCCAGGCAACGAGGAAGAACGCAATCATCGCCGAA
Organism: Pirellulales bacterium; assembly: GCA_963736495.1. Taxonomy (GTDB): domain Bacteria; phylum Planctomycetota; class Planctomycetia; order Pirellulales; family Thermoguttaceae; genus CAVTPL01. The sequence goes on from CAVTPL010000009.1 coordinate 365,076, forward strand.
AATCGTATCAGGTCTGTCACGACCGCTGAGCCGATGGCCGTCCCAAGCCCAGTCAAGACAATACGCTCGCGACCCGCCGCCCGCGGTTCCTTGTTCGCCAAGACCCTTCGACTTCGGGAACACCCGGGACTATATCGTCCAACCTTAAACTTGGCGGGCAGGCCGAGCATGTCGAGATACGTTGGGTTTTCGACGCACGCGATCGGCGCCCTCGGGCCATCGATCGGGCCGGCCCGATGATGTCATCAAAGGCATGACTTCTCGGGACGCCAACTGCCGTGTCATCAAGGGGTCGTATGCCGGGAGTCTCAGAAGACGGTTGAGTTGGTGAGACCGCGGCGTGCATTTCAATGCCGGACAATCGCTCTGCCTTGCTTCACTCAGGGCACGTAGGGGTGTTGCGTACGATGGCAATTGCCATCAGTCAGGTCTTCGTGGATTTCGTTGCGAGCCCAGATTGGGCTGTGTGGTAATTGCCGATTGTGCGGCCGCTACAACCGCTTTCGTGGCAAACCTGTCAACATGCGAAGGATTTCCGGCCGATGCTGATTGTGACCTCCCACCCCACCTCCTTGGGGACGGGGGGGCATGCAGTTCGAGAAGGAGACGACGATGCGATGGGTCGCCTTTGCCGCGATTGTGTTGAGCCTGGCGGTCGTCGCCTGCGTGGAAGGAGCGGACCTCACGCCGGGGCAGCTCAGCGCCCTGTATCAACGGATCGACGATAGTCAGAAGTTGAGCCTCGCGGAGAAGTACGACGCGAAGTCGCGTGTGCTCAAGGCGAGCCTCGAGGCCGGCGGGGCCTATACCGACGCGATGGACAAGCTGCAACGCTACACACGCATCGGTTCCGAGGCGACCGAAAAGCTTCGCCCGGAGGTCGGCGGCGTGCTGTCGCAACTCAGCGAGCGGGTGAAGACGGCCAAAGACAACCCGGTCTTCGACACGTTCGGCAAGATTAGCACTGGCGAAGGCTACGTGTCGCAGGCGGTCAGCCTGGTCTCGGACCTCGACAAGATTCAGCGCAACACGAAGCTGCCTCCGTCGGCCCAGCGCGAGCTTCAGATTCTTCGCGGGGCCGCGGAAGCAGTTCTCATCGCCTCGGATCTCGGCGTGCCTGTGCCCAATGGCCTCGACTGCTACGCGCAGTCGGTCAAGAAGCTCACCGAGGCCGTGCTCCAAGGGGCCGAACGCATCGACAAGCTCAAGGACGGCGGATTCTCGCTGACCGAGCAGGCGCAGATGCTCACGGGCCTGCCGCCGGTCGATTACCGGCGAACCCCCTTGTTCGACCAAGGCATTCCCGTCGTTCGGGAGGTGCAGGGTAACGAGCGCGCTTATCTACAGATCGAGCCGGGCCGTTGGACCGAGATCACCAAGAAGTTTGACTACGATCAGGTGGCCGCCATCGTGTCGGACTACGGCTGCCTCTACGATGGCCAGAACCCGACCTCCCGCGAGATCGTCAAGTATCTTGTCGATTCCGACGCGCGGAAGAAACTGGCCGACGAGTCGTTCGAACATGCCGACTACCTGATTACGAAAGACATGCACCGGGACATTGCGCCCGACATGCCCTACCCGGAGTTCGTCGAGGCCAAGCTGCGGCTGAAGACGACCACCGACGGCCTGGGCCTGGCGGTGCCGACCGATTCGGCCATGTTCCGCACGATCCTCAGGGAGCAGGTTGCCAACCCCGGCGCCTACGACACCGAGTTGCGCCGCATTGCGTTGCAGCGTTGGCCCGACGCCCGCGATTACCTCCAATTCAAAGGCGTTCTGGCCATCGACACGATTCCGCTGGATCGACTGACCGAGCTACTCGACGATTGTCGTCGCGGTGGCGATCGGACGGAGTTCGTCAATTGGGTTGCCGCGGGCAAGCCGCAGCAGCCGGCCACGTCGAAGACGAAGAGGACGCCTCCGCCCCCGCCGCGAATGAAGACACCAGCTCCGTTCCCGCCGAAAACACGAACAGCGCCACCGTCAACGGCAAAGAAGACGCCTCCGCCCCTGGTGAAGAAGTCGTCGGCCGGCGGTTCGAGCGAAAGGCCCGATGAATTCAAGAAGGACATTACACACAAGCCCGACCCCAACTTTCATTTTTACTTTCGCCCGGGGCAGAAGAATGCTTACTCAAGATAATAGAGCAATATCATGTTGAAGAAGGCCATGCTGATTTGCGTTGTGTCCGTCACATTCGTGGCTGTTGGTTCTCTCGGCGCCGAGACCTTCACCGCGGCCAGGGTCCGGGAAGTCCGTCAGCAAGCAGCCAAGGCGACCGAGGTGCCCGACGACACGCCTGAAGGTTGGTCGAAGAGCCGCGTGAACCCGAACAAGTTGATTGCAGTCTTCAAGCCGCTTGCACTTCGCAACGGAATGGTGCTGAGGGCGTACGTCTTCAGGGAGGAAGGCAATGGAAATGGCGTCGTCTGGGCCATGACGTCGACGGCCGAGTTTCCCGAGCCGAAGGATTGCCCGACATTGGACAATCATCTCCTGAAGGCCCCGAAACCGGCCGATGCCTTGGACGATGCGATGGAGGCCATCGAAGGCGACAAGTCGCCTTGGTCTTACTTGGCGGCCTCGCTGTTGCGGCGGGAGCTTTCCAGCTTTGCGGCTCGCTGGCACGGTGTCCGCTGGGGCGCGCACGTCGTGCTGGACGAAGATCCGTGGAAGGGCAGGCCGGCGAAGCCTGACGACTCACCTCTGGATCGCCCGACGAGCCAGCCTGCGGAGTGGAAGTGGCTCGGAGATCGCCCGACGAGTTACGCGCCGGAAGTAAAGGCCGACGAGGATATGGTGACCGTGACGTTCTACACGTATTGCGCGCTCGAGAAGGAGCGGCTCTACCGGCACGTCGACACGTACCGAGCCGGGAAGTACAGGCCGAAAGTCGAAGAGAAGCCGATCGCCGAAGGACCCCATAGCGTTGCCTTCTAAAGGGTTCGATAAGGCACGTCCACGACGGAGAAGGAAGAGAAAGCAGTGCGTTGTCGGGTGGGGCCGTGAGCGAATGTGATGGTGGGACGCGACATCACGACGTGACTGCGTTTTCTGAGGGTTGCCCATTGCCGCTAAGAGACGGCTGAAGGCGATTATCGAGCCGGGTACTGCTGTTCCGTCAATCGTTGCTTTGATGAGCTGCCGGCGGACCTTCTTGAGCTGGTGGCCTCGGAGTAGTCTCAGGTTGCTCGGGCGCACCCTTTGTTGGAACCGCCAAATGCGTTCCGAGAAATGGGTCGTTTGACGGAACGTCCGGGCAATCGGTTGAGTCAATGAGAGGGTCGACCAAGGGTGAATTCCTCCGGCGAATGGGGATTCTCACTTGTCGGCATGCGACTCGACGTGCGGACTCAGGTCGTGCGCGAAAGCTCGGCCACGAATCGAGCGGCCACGTCGTCTGCCTGGGCCTCTTTGCCGCGCGGAGCCGGCACAGGAACGGTTGTGACCCGCCGATGGTTTTTGGCCGGAGTCGAGTAGGTGATTGTCCAACAGGCTTTCTTCGGCTCTGGTCATGGAGTCAAGCCCATCTTCTGTTGCTTGCAGTCTACGCCTTGCTTGCCGTCTTTCTCCGCGCTGCGAAGAGGACCACAAGCATCACAAGCAGTCCGCCGCCGACCGCCACAAGAATCCACGGCACTGCCGGACCGCTCGGCCGTGAACTTGCCCGGCTCGGTCGTGACGAGCATGTCGAAGGCTGCGTCGGTCTGCTCCCACGCCAGGGCGTTCTCAATCCTCAGCGGGCATTGCTTGGCCGCCTTCGCCCAGAACACGGAACCGGACGAGTACCAACTCGCCGTCGCCGCGGAGTGGGTTTCTGGGGATCGCCCACGCCAGCGATCTTCACGCGGCCGGCTTCGACGACGTTGGACGCCAGCATCGCGCCGGAGAGCATTGGCCCTTCTTCGACCTCCTGGAATTCGAGCAAGGCCGGATCGTAAACCAGTTCCATCTGGAACGACCCGATGCCTTCGGCTCGCCGGGCCTGGATCGGCACCTTGATTTCGTTGCCTGTCGCCGCCTGGCAATTGCGGAACGACCAGGGTCACCGAGGCCGCTGGGCGTCCGGGACCAGAATCGCCACAACCGCCAGCCAACTCGCCGCGGAAAACCATCGCGATCATGATACGATCTCCTTCGAATCGCCTACTTCCCCACGACCTTCTGCAGGATCAGCCGGGCGTCGGTCGACGTCACCTGGCCGTCCTTGTCCATGTCGCAGATCATGTCGACCGGCAGCAGTTTCACCGACATCTTGAGCGCGTTCTGGGCATCGCGGGCGGTCAGCTTGCCGTCGCGGTCCGAGTCGCCGATCACCACGCCGTCGGGCCCCACCACGCGGATTTCGCCGTGGATCACGGCCACGCCCGGCTTGCCCCCGCTTGCGCTGCCGGCGGTCGTCACTTCCACGCGCAGCGGCGTGCTCGTGCCCGGCTGACCGGTGGCGGTGAACGTGATTTGCGCCAAAGTGCCGGTCACCGGCCCGGCGAGGTCCTTGTTCTGGGCGAACCCGATCCGCACGATGCCGCGGTCGCGGGGATTGGCCTCGAACATGGCCTGGTCGAGGAGATTGCCCTTGGCGAAAGCGCCGGTCGCCTGGGCCACGGCGGCGTCGTAGGTCAGATTCAGATTCAGATTGCCGAGGCCCTGCCCGCGAATCAGCCAGATGGGCACGCTCACCGTATCGCCCGTCTTGACCGTTCGCGTGCCGGCCTGGACGGTCATTTGGGCGACGTCGGCCGGCTCCTTGACGGCCGGCCGCCGTCGGGCGTCGCGGGCTTGTCGGGCGGCAGCGGTGTGGAACCGGCCGCTCCTTCGGGCTTTGTATCCTTCGGCGGCTTGCCCGCCGGGCCGACCGGCTTCGCCGTGGTCCCGGGGACCGCGCTCCACCTCTCCCCTCCGGTCCCGCCGTCGCTCACCGACCAGCCCTCCGCGTGCGTGCCGTCTGGCTTCACTTCGACCACGGTGACCCCGTGCTTCTGTTTGCCGTCTCTTGGCGTCGTCGTGACCCAGTCGATGTAGATCTTCCGGCCCTTCACGCGGGCCGTGCCCTTGGCGTTGTCGTAGCCCTTCTCGACCGCCTCGTACTCCCCGTTGCCCTTGGGCGTGAGCGTCCAGACCGCGTTCTCGTCGCCGTGATACCATTTCCCGGCGACGTCGATCTCCGGCTTCGGCCCCTCCTCGGAACTGATCTTCTCGACGGCGACGAAGTCGATGATCAGCCGCTGGCTCGCGCCGAGTTGCTCGCCGGCGTTGCGGATCTGGAATGCCTGGTAGCGGTGCGGGAGCGACGAGCGTTGCGCGGAGGCTCAGCGGGTCCTTGCGGGGACCGCACAGCCACTGTCTGCTTGAACATCCGCTTCTGCCCCGGGATGGCCGTGTCCGGGATCCGCTCCTGGAAGGATCGTCGTACCGATGACGTAGTTCCGCAGGTTGATTTCGTCCACGGAATACCCGCCCGCGGCGTCTTTGTGGACCGGATCGATGACGTGGACGAGGGTCAGAACCCCTGGCTTGGAGATGCTGAAGTCCTGCTTTTCCGCCTGGAGCGGGTTCTGCGGATCGTACTTCCGCGGTTTGGAGTCGACTTTGAGGTCGACCAGTTCATCCGCGCGGGTCTGCGCTGGCTCGGCAGTCGCCATCAAGGCAACCACTGCGAGCGCGGCAACGCTTCCCTTCCAAATGCTCATCAGCCGCATCATGGCAACTCCTCGGTTGGCCTAGTCCTAGTAATGTATAACTCTAGCACACGGCTGGATGGGGGGCGCGGTGCTGCTGGCCACTCCCCTGGGTTGTGGTCGATTCACTGCGCGAGTGAGCGACGAGGGTCGCCCCAAGGGCTTAGAATCCCCGGAAATCGTCGGTTCGCGGGAGCCACCGACTCATTGGCCCCCATGCTAGCGGAGTCTCGCCGGATGTCAACAATCCTTGATTTTACGGGAACCGCCCCGGTCTGCCCGCCGTGAGCCCTTTCCCGAGGACCCTGACTCCGGAACTGCCGTCTCGTCAAACAAAGCACCGGAAAGCCGTCAAGATTGGGGTTCTCAACAACGGCCACCTACCAACACTGGGGGCGGGGGCGGGGGCGCACCGGCATGCCGATGAGCCCCCGAACTCACGGCTAGAGCGTGCGCAGGAATTCCATCAATCCCCGGTCGTTGCGCCCATGGTGGCGTGCCGGTGGTTGGTCTTCTGCAACTTCACAAGTCGCCAGGGCCTTCGCCTTCATTTCAGGATCGACTTCCACGTACACCATGGTCTTGCCAGCGACGCACCAACGAACATCAAGGCCGAACAGGAGCAAAGAGGCCTTCCTCGCCTTCCGATCGAAACTGGCGGAGGGCCCGCGGTCACAGCATCTCAGCCAAGCTGTCGGGGTCGCCAAGCAGTGAGTCGACGGCCGACCTGTTCAACGTCCGTCGGACGCCGGGATCGAGCAGACCGAACATGATGTCGGCTGCCTGCGAGGGGTCCAACGTATCCTTGCGCCCGAGCAGGTGCCCGAACTCATGTTCTACGACGGTGAGAAGGTCCATCCGGTCTGCAACGGCGGGGGTCGTCAGGGCGCAGGGTACGGAGCGATTCGTCGTACAGGAACTCACGACTGTCCGACGGTGTGGGGTCGATGAACCAGCCGAACCCGGCGGCGTCGCGGTCGATCGTCACGGTTGTAAGCGACGCCAGGCCCAGATCCAGCCCGGGCAGGTCGTTGACATGGAACGTGACCTGGCGGGCCGCGTCGAGCAGTGATTGCGGCACACGCACCGCAGCGAACCGGGCGACCGCTTCGGCAACCAAGGGGCCCAGCAGGTCGTCGGTCAGCGTCGAGGACGTTGCGCACGACGGAACGACGGCATGTGGCTCGTCGAGGAACGACCCGGCTCCGGGGACCACAACGCCGTCTTGCAGCATGCCGGCGCCGTGGAGATCACTCAAAGCCGGGGCGGACAGGCCGGCAAGAGCCGCGAAAGCGCTTCCGCTACGGAGCGCACCACTGACGGAGCGCTGGCCGTAAAGGATGCTGAACGTGTCGTCGTCGAAGTTCGACGTGAGGATGTCGGGCGAGAAGTCGCCGTTGAAATCCGCCGTCGCAATCCCGGCCAGTCCCCGGCCCGAGTGATCATAGAACGTTGGCACGCCAAAGGTGCCGTCGCGGTTATTCAGCAGCACGGCGACGCCGCGTGAAAGGCCATCCCCAAGTTGTCCAAAGCCCCGTCCGGAAGCGCCGCTGGCTACCAGGTCGAGATGACCGTCGTCGTTCACGTCGGTGGTCGTGACGGCGAAATAGCCCCAACGGTACTGACCGTAGCGAACGGCGGGCTGGAACGTCCCGTCCCCGATGCCCAGCAGCACGCCGATGCTTCCTCCCGCAGTGGCGCTCCGCCAGTCGGCCGAGGTTACCAGGTCGAGAATGCAGTCGCCGTTGACGTCAGCCACCGTCAACGAACGAGAGGCGGGGGCGGTAAGATAGCTCACGGGGGCTGCAAACGTACCGTCGCCTCGGCCCAAGAGAACGTTGAGGGGCGAGTCGCCGGGCGAGAAGATCATCGGCTGCAGCGTCGCGAGGTCCAGGTCGCCGTCGCCATTGAGATCGGCGACCTCGACCTGGAAGCTGCCGGTCGGAATGGCCAGAAAAGTCTGCGCACTGATGGGCTCGAAGGTGCCGTCCCCCAGGCCGCGAAGAACCGCCACCTGCGCTGCCCAGCAAACCCCACCACGAGGTCGAGCCTGTCGTCGTGGTTGAGGTCTGCGAAGGCCAAGTCGTTCATCTCCCTGATTTGGCTGCCACCTGGAGAAAAGTTGAGACTGACGCTCGGCTGGAACGTCCCATCGCCGTTGCCCAGCAAGATGTCGACCGTGTCGGTGCTGTTGTTGGCCGTGGCCATATCCAGCTTCTTGTCACCGTTGATGTCGGCGAAGGCGATCTCCGTAGGGGCCGACCTTGTATCGATGGGGATGGCAACCAAAGGCCGGAACGTGCCATCGCCGTTCCCTAACCGAGTATACAGAAATCCCGCACGTTCGGCGAAGATCACGTCGTTGAACTTGTCGCCGTTGAGGTCCGCGGTGCGAATGACGTCGATGGCCCGTGATCCGATGATCGTCGGATCGGACCCTCGGCCGGTATCGTACCGTTGGGCCGTGACAAGCGAGCCGGCGCCGTCACCGGCGAAGACACTGACGCCCTGATCGGCGCCGGTCACCAACGCGTCGGCGCGGCCGTCGTTGTTGAAATCGCCGCTTGCCAGATGCGTGGGCGCAGCAGCGGCGGCGATCTTCACTGCGGGGGCGAAGTTGCCGCCGCCTTGATTGATCAGCACGTACAAGTTCCCTGGGTCTCCCCCGGGAAACGGCTGGTCGACGCCGGGATTGTTGGCCACCAGGTCGGGCCGGCGGTCGTTGTTGTAATCGACGGCCATGATGTCGTAAGCGGCGGGGGTTTCGTACGCGACCGGGTCTTGCAGAGTGCCGTCGCCGTTGCCCAGCAGGACCGAAACGTAGTTGTCGCCGGTCACCGCAACGTCCAGCCGGCCGTCGGCGTTGAGGTCCGCGACGGCCGCCAACTTCACTCCCCTCGGCACGGCCTTGGTCACGGGCAGAGGCGTGTTGCCTGCATCCCGCAGGAAGTTGCCGTTGCCTAGGCCCTTCAAAACAGTTGCGGCGTTGTTTGCGAAGTCGGTGGCAACGGAATCCAAAGCGCCATCGCCATCCATGTCGGCCGCGGTCAGGCTCGTGTGATTCAAAGTGAAATTATAGGCGGCTGTAAGCTGGTAGTCGAAAGTCCCGTCGCCGCGGCCCAGCAGGATTCCGACGCCATTGGCCGGGTCCAAGAAGGCCGTGCTCGGCGCGCCCCCAGCTCCGCCAACGATGAGGTCCAGATTGCCATCGCGATTAAGGTCGCCGACGGCCAGCGTGGAGGGAGCCGTGATTTGGGTTTGGCTCAGCGGAGCCCGAAAAGTGCCGTCGCCGTTGCCCAGCCCGATCCGGACCAGGTTCTCAAACCGGCTGGGCGACGCCACGTCGAGCAGCCCATCGTTATTGAAATCGGCCGCGATCGGCTGTGCGGAAACGACGCTTCCCGGGGTGGGACTCGTAGGCGAAATGTCAAACGATCCATCGCCCCGGCCCAGCAGCAGGCCGACGTCAGGGAAAGCTCCGAAGGTATCGCCGCGTGGAATGACGACGTCCAGGTTGCCGTCGCGGTTGAAATCGCCAACCGCGCAAAGCTGGCCGACTGTCATTCGGGCGCCGGTAAACGTCAAACGGCCCGCGAGAAACTCATGGGGAATCGGACCGGCGGTGACATGAAACTGGGTCACGTCCGGCGCATCGCCCATGGGATTGTCCAATACGTCGGTCACCTGGGATGCATCGATCACGAGGCTGTACGACCCGGCCGCCAGCGCATCGAAGCAGACTTCCACCGTCCGGTTGCCGTCGCTGGTTTTCACCGCCAGCCCGGCGACGGGTTGATTCTGGGCGTCGAGCACGCGAAACGTCCGGTCGTTGACCGTTGCGGGGGCAAGCGGTTCGGAGAACAGCAGGGCGAGTTTGGTCAACCCCGCTGCCCGCAGTGTTCCATTGAGGAATCCGCCGCGGAGGAACGCCGGCCCGGTGGTTTCTTTGAACGTGCGAATCGGAATCGGTTCCGAAAGCGTGACGTTGCCGCTCGTGTCGGTCGCCCGGACTCGCACCAGCGTGGTCCGAAGTCCGTTGTCCTGGGGCCGAACGGTGAACCCCGGAAACTCAAGGCTGTAGGGAAACGAGACCTCGGAGCGCAGCACGCTCAGCGGATCTACGGCGGTTGGGTCGTCGAGCAAGACTTCCACGCTGCCGACCTTCACGTCATCTTGGACGGCGATGCCCAGTCGCACCGTCGCTCCTTGGGCAACGGTGCGAATCCCCGTGGCGGGATCGATCGTGTCGTCGGGCAGGATGCTCAGGCTCGGGGCTTTGCCCTCCACATCGAAGGGAAGATAGCTGACGACGATCAGCCCACCTGTGCCGTCGGCGATGTAGGCCGCGCCGCCGGCGGAGGTGACGCCCAGCGGTTCGGTCGGCAAGAGGACGGATTGGAGCAGTTGAAAGGTATTGTTCGGATCGCTTACGTCGACCAGATCCAACAGCGGCACAGCTACGCCGTTGAGGGGATTCACGGAGTTGCCCACGAGAAGCCCGGTCCCCGAACCGTCCGCGACGACGCCGTTACCGGGCATCAGCAAACGATTGGCGGGGAAATCGACGCCGCTGATAAGAATGGGCGAATCGGGGTTGGAAACGTCGACGGTGGCATATCCGCCGCCGACGAACGTGTTAATCAAGTAGGCAATTCCACCGCCGACAAACAGTTGGCCCCTGTGGAAAGCGGGGGTAATCGCAAGCTGCCCGTGCGGTGTCAGCGAGCGGCCCACGAGTTCCATGGTGGTGAGCACGCTATTCGAGTCCGTCGCGTAGAGGAAATTTCCGTCGCGGGCCAGGCCACCCACGTCGCTTTCCACAGAGACCTTTCCGGTCAGACGCCCCGTGACAAGGTCGTAGGCCCGAACAGACGCCCCCACGCCAACGTAAGCGATTCCGCTGGAAACTTCGATTTGGCTGGCCGCCGCGTCGATCGTTCGCAGGAGCCGGGGATTCCGCGGATCGGAAACGTCGACTACCTGGACGCCTGCGGCCCCGGTGGCCACCGCGGCTAGCTGTAACCCGGCATCGACTGCGACGTCCGTGGCGTCGCCGGGCAGATCGAGCTCGGACCAAACAATCGGCTTGGCGAACCCGGAGACATCGACGATCGCCAGTCCAAAAGAACCGCTCGCGATGTAAGCCAACTGGGTCTGACTTTGTGCTGTTGCGCCTTCCACCGCGATATGTCGCGACTCACCCCGCAAGGAAACCTGGGCCAAAATACCGGTGATGGCCGGGCGACCGCCGAGGGGATCGCGGCCTTGCTGAATCTCGGCGAAATCGTCGAGGCCGTTACCGTCGCTGTCGACACGCGTTGTTGAGGTGCCGATTACCCGCTCGATGTCGTCAGGCAGCCCGTCAAAATCGGTGTCTGGCGCGGTGCTGGCGCCGAAAACCAAGGTGCTGCCGAGCGTGGTCCGCTGACCCGACGCGGTGGTGACCCCGGTCTCGCGGCCGATCAGACCGGTTTGGGGGTCAAAGACCGTCAGCTCATAAAAACGGGATGACGGCAGGAACAGGTCGAAGTTCCCCTGATCGTCGCTGCGAACTCGAAGCGGCAAACCTCCGCTGTCCGGCGTAACCAGGCTCACGTAATCGTTGCCCCAGATCGCCTGGGGTACCGGGCCCATGCCCGTCCCGGACACGGTGAGCCGAAGCGTGGGATGCGCGGCGTCGTTCGTGGTGATCTCGAAGGCGGCGCGGTCCAGACCGAGGCGGGCGGGATCGAATCGGACGCCAAACGAAAAGATCGCGTCGTGCGTCAGGGAAATGGGATTCGTGGCCAGATCAGAAGGCACGTCGAGGAGTTTGAACCGACCGCCGCCATCGACCAGGCGAATCCCGCGAATCAGAAGCGGCTCGCGGCCGGCGTTGGTAACACTGGCGAAACTCGTCGTCGTCCGTCCGCTGCCGAGCAAGACGCCGCCGAGATTGCCGCCGCCGGCCAGCTTGACGTCGGCCGTCGGATCATTCGTCACCCCCACGCCTGCAAGCGGCACCCGCACGATCGACTGGCCGGGGGCGTCGCTGACGATTTCGATCACGTCCTCGGCACTACCGGCGGTCAAGGGATCGAACCGCACGAAGAACTCGACCGTGTCGCCCGGCGCGATATTGTCTCCCAGTGCGCCCGTGGTGTCCTCCAGCGCAAAACCGGTGGCGCCGTTGACAAGCCGAATCGCCGAGACGTCCAAGGGCGATCCTCCCGCATTATGGACTCCCACGCCCACGAACTGCGACTGTCCGCCCGCACCATCCGCGGGTGTTTCGCCCAATTCGAGCGGCGGGCCTTGTAGCCCGCCATACCAGAAGCCGTCCTCGGTCACCGCCACCAGAACCGCGTCGGCCGGGGGAGAGTCCTCTTCGGGGGGCGGCGTGTTCTCGCGGATGCCGAAGGGGCTTTCCGGCAGGTTGAACGTGCGGCGATACTGGCGAACGCCATCCCCCAGGTTCCGTTCGGGAGCGATGCCCATCGCAGCCCGCAGGAGTTGAACGTTGGAGGGCAGAAAGGTGAGATCCGCGTCGGAGTCCAGGCCCCCGCGCATGATGTCAAAGGGGATCGCGTTGCCGTCTGCATCCGCCTGCACGTCGCCCGGCAGCCCTCCCAACGGGCGCACGTAGGCATCGATCAGTCCGAAGGTGTGCCCCAACTCGTGACTGACCGTGTTGGCGACGAATTGGGCGAAGGTTGCCCTCGACTTGAAGCTCATGTTAATCCCGACGCCGAAAGTCCCCTCGTTCTGCGGCTTTACGTTCAACTCCTCCACCAGCGCCCATGTCTTCGCCGCGAGTGGAATGTCGACCTCGCTCAGGACCGTGTTGAGAACGATGCCGTCGCCGTTCAGGTCATTGATGCGGTCTGCGTCAAATTGGGCAAACCCGTAGATCGGCGCTCCCGCGCCGCTGACTCCTTTGACAAACTCACGGCCCGGGGCGATGAACACATCGGTCCAGGTCAAGGTCAGGTCGCCGCCGGAATCGACGAAGACGTAAGCCCCTTTCCCCTCGTCCACCGGCCGGTAGTCGGCCTCGACGGCTTGCCGCATCTCCAGGACCTTACCGTCGAGAAGGACTTCCAGCGCGGCAAGCTGATTGGCCGTAAACAAGTCGTCATACGTGGTAAGAATGCCGTCCGGACCGGCGTCGGCACGGTCGGAGGGCATGAATCCGAAGAACTCGTCTTGAGCTACAAAGCTGACCGGCGTGGCCATCCGGTAGCGAACGTCGTCGGCGTTACCGGGAATGCGATCGTCGCCCGCACTCACGCCGAAAAAGTTGTTCGTGTCGATGACGAACTCCTTCACGGTGCCGGTCAGTCCAAGCCGCGCGGCCGGCCCTCGCAGATCCATCAGCGACAGCCCGGGAATCACTGTGGGGTTGGTGCGGCTGAAGCGATAGTAGATGCCTTGACCGTCGTCGGTGCCCGGCCAGCCATACTCGCTGAAGTCATCCGTGGTGCCGTTACCATCGTCGTCGACGTCGGCCTTCCCTGGTCTTCCGTCGCTTCCCGGTCTCCACGCCTCGACCAGGTCGAGCAGCACGCGCTTCAGCTCGTCGCGATAGCCGGCCGTGTTCACGTCGATTTTCACGGGGGCAATGCCGGTACCGCGAGCGACCAGCTCGCCGACCACCAGATCGTGATCGCTGACTTTGATCGTTACCGGCCGTTGGACGGTGCCCGCGGCAATGGGGTCGAATCGCCAGACGAGAAGCTGTTCGCCTTGAGCGGCGCCCTCGACCTTGAAGACCTGATCGGTAGCGGCCGCGGCGGCAAAGTCCGTCGTAACGGTGGAGGGCAAGAACGCTTCGACCGACTTCGTGGTGGACCAGTTCAGCGGGCCGTCATTGAGCGTCTTCTGAAATGCCGCCGTGTTGCCGCGGCGGGCCGTGGCATCGGGGGAGAAGACGGCACTCACCCAGCGATAGAGATAGAAAGTGCGGATCTCGGTGGTGGTGACGTTCGACCGTGTGAGGGTTTCGGTGGTTCGAATCCTCGCGCCGTAGAGACGGTCGCCGTCCATCGTGGCGAAGCCGTCCTTGCCCAGCAGTTCGGCGTAGTCCTTCGACGCGGCCACGAGACTTTTCTTTCCCCCCTTGCCTGGCGTCAGCGTGAAGGTCTGCGAGTCGAGAGGCAGGTTGCCAGCGCCGGCGCGTTTCATGAAATCGCCGAGCGGCCCATCCACCTCGATTGTCACGGTCAGCGTGCCCTCGACGGGTGGCGACCATGTCAGGTTGTCATGGGCCAAGACGCCGCCCGATTCCTGCGTGATCAGCGGCAGGGCCACGGGGTCGTGAATAATGGGAGCGGATCCGTCCGGGATTGCAGGGGGCGGAGGAGGGCCGTCGGGCCCGGCAGGCGCGGCCCGGAGGCGTCATGCCGTGCCAGCCGGGATGGGTGATGCCGGTGCCGGGATCGGTGTGGACCGAGAAGCCGTCGGCGGAAACCGTGGCGGTGCCTTCAATCACCAGCCGGCCGGTGGTGTGGTCGAAAGAGAGGAAATTCAACTGCGTGCCCGGCGGGGCGTTAAAGATGTTGGGGAACGTCATCGGCGCCGGGGTCGAGAAGTTCGTGATTCCAGGGGCTTGCACGGTGATGTCAAAGGTGTGCTGCAGGACCCCGGGCGGCAACATGTCGCGGACCAGTTCGGGCGGCACGGTACTGATGCCGACTTGACCGGCAGTGAGCGGGTTGCCGTTTTGGTCCAAGAGGCTCCCCGGTTGCACTTCGATGCTAAGCATGGCCCGCTCTTCTGGCGTGAGGTTCGGGGCCGATTCGGCGTCGACGCCGATCAAGGTGGGCTGGGTATTGCTGACGTCGTGGAGGATCGACGCGGGCACCCGCGGCAAGTAAACCTCTTGTCGATCGCGGTTGGACTCCCGCTCTTGGCGACTGCCCATCGTGCCCATCACCGTGTTGGCCAGACCCACTTCGAGGTTGAGGTCCATGACCATCTCGGGAAAGAAGACTCCCGGAGGCGCGTTGGTTGCGGCGCGTCCGTCCACGGCCAGTTTGACGTCGCCGGCCGGCACCGCGTCGAAATGGAAGTTGCCCTGGGCGTCGGTAAACACCGCCTGACCCTCCAGGCCAACAATGAAGACCTTCACGCCGGCGATCGGCAGCAGGAATACGTCGTCGGCCGTGTGCAACACGCCGTCGGCCCCCGCGCGGATGTCGTCGAAGGTCATGGGCTTGAGGTCCGCCCCCGGGTCGAGCACCTTGCCGGAGAGCGACGTGCCCAAGAGGGGCGTGAGGCTCACCGAGGTGAACGAGTATTCGAGTGTGCCCCCGGCCTGGCCGTTGCCGTCGGCGTCGAGCGTCGCCGCGTCGCCTGCCGCCCGGATCGTGGAGCCATCGACGTGAACGGTGATGATCGAACCGCCGGGCATCGGGTCGCTGAAGAACAGCCAGGCGAACGAGTCGTCGCTGGCCGTGACGATCTTGGCGGGCAACGTTGTCCCGCTCGGGCCGGTGGCGAAGAAGTTGCTCGCAGTGAGCGACGCGGGATCGACCGGGCGCGAGAAGTGCACCTGCGGCCGGAACGTCGAGCCTACGCCGTTCGCTCCGCCGAGCGGTGTGAACGAGGTGATCCGAAACGAGATGGCCGTGGGGAGGTTGATGTTCCGGCGCACGGTTACTTCACGTCCGGCGGCATCCCGGGCGGTGACTGCCAGCGTGTGCGGTCCGGCTGCCAGATGCGATAGGTCAAGCGGCTGGTTGAATCGGCCGATTGCCGGATCGAACACGAGCGGCACCACGGTGCCGGTGTCGAGTTGGTACGTGAGCCGGGTGATCGGCGAACCCGTGCCGTCAGCTTGTCCGGAGAGCAATGTCGCGGCATCAACGTTACCCGCGCTGATCGGCGTGTCGATGGCAATCGTCGCGCGCGGGTATCGAGCGTGAAGGAGAAGCCCTCCAGCGGCGAGACGTTGCCGGCCGCGTCGGTGCTGCGGAACCGCAGCACGTGCGTTGCGTCGGCCGAGCCGTCCAGCGGCAGCGTAGTCGTCAGCGCGAAATTGCCCAATGCGTCGAAGGTCACGTCGGCAAAGACCCCGTCGTCGAGTTGCCCGCTGAGGCTCGTCACGCCCGAGAGGTTATCTAAAACGCGTCCGGTGACCGTGAAGTTCGCCGAGACAACCTTGCCGGACTTGGGGCCCTCGATGAAGATCGTCGGCGGCCGAGTGTCGGTGGACCCCGAGAACGTGTCGAGCACGTAGTCGGCTATCTTCCGGCCGGTGGCCTGGCCATCGAGGTTCGAGAACTGAAAATGGATGCCGCCGTAGACCCGGCTTTGGCCCGCCTCTAGGGCTGCCGCGCCGAAGCTGGTAAACGAACGGGTCACGCCCGGCAGTCCGCTCGAAGTCGTATCGAAGCTCAGGTTGTCGCCGAAATTGGCGGCGAGCACGGTGGCGGCTGCCGCGCTGAACGTACCATGCCCGGAGACGTATTCCGGGAATGGCGGCGTGATCAGAAGCGACGTCCAGGCGGAGTCCGGCGTGGTGTCCGAGTTGCCGTCGGTGTCGGCATGATTGATCGCGGTGGCCGGACGCCAGAAGTTATCATGGTACTTCACGTCCCAGCTGGCGATGGCCGCGTCTGCCAGAGCAAGGTTCAACTCGGCGAACAGCCGGGCGTTCTCGGCCAGGCTGTTGTCTTGGGCAAGGGCGACCGATTCGGTGATTTGGTTCCAGTGGCCCGGCGGGGTGTACGTGCCGGTGCCGTCGGCCCAGAAACGGGCGATCTCGGTCTGGTCGGCCGTCCGCGCGGTGCTCGTGGCACTGCCCAGCGACTTGACCTCGTTGAAGGCATCAGCCCAAGCCTGGCTGGAAAGGGCCGGTGGACCGGCGGGGCGGAACTGATCGGGGCTGGTCATGGCAAACGGCTCGACGTCGGCCCATTGGGGCGTTAGGGCCACGTCGAACATCGGCCCCGTGGGCTGCCACACGCCGGGACCGCTGCCCGGCACGTAATCGACGAAATCGTTGAAGCCGTCATGGGATCGCAGGGCGATGATCGTGTCGGCGACCGATTGCCCCAAGGCCACTCCGTCGGTCTTGCCTTGGCCCACCGGCACCTGGGTGAGCAGGTCCGCCAGCAACCCATCGAAGATCGACTGCTGGGCCGGATAGAGTTCGTCGAGCACGCGATTGGCCGCAGCGTCGACCGCGGCCTCGGCCGAGGCCCCGGCAGGCGCGGTGAGGGTCAGATAGTAGCCGGGCCTTCCCTCGATGGCGTTTACGGCATCGAGAATGGCCGCGTGGACCATGGCGAGGGACCGGGTCGCATAGGGTGGGTTTGCGCCATCCTGCCGGATAGCCTCGATCGCCGCCTGGTTCCATCGCAGTACAGGGTCTTGCTGGTTGGTTTGCTGCACGCGCTCAATCGAGAGTTGGAAGTCCGTAGTGTTCCCGGCCAGATCGGTGGCCCGCGCGGTGAATGCGTTGCTTCCCACCTGCAAGGAGACCCCATTGAAGGCAAATGCGCCCTGGTTGTTAGAAAGCGCCGCCAAGCCCGTGCCCAACAAAGCTGCGGTGATCCCGGGATCGGTCCGGCCGACGAGTGTCACCCGCCCGGCGCGGGTCGTATGCTGGCCTGTGATGTCCGATGCCGCCGAAAGATCGAACACCGGGGCGGCCGGGGCTGTCGTATCGAGAGTGAAGAAGACGTCGAAGCTGGACACGTTGCCGGCGGCGTCAGCGGTCTGAAGGTGCAGGGTATGCTGTCCGTCGGACAAAGGTCCGCCGTTGACTTGATTCAATTGCGTGGCACTGAGTTGGAAACTGTTGCCCACCAGGTCGCTGGTCATGTCCGCGAAGCCTGTCGAGGGCGTGGTGTCAAACCCTGCCCGCAGGCTGGCGATGCCGTTGGCCTCCAAGAGGCTGCCCGCGACCGCCGGATCCGACGTGATGCTGTCGGTCAGACTCCGGCCCGTGTCGTGGCTCAGGGCTGCCGAAAGGTGCGGTGGGGTTGCGTCAAGTGTGAAGCTCACGTCGAGCACGGCCGAGGTGTTTCCGGGTTGGTCCGAGGCCTGAAGATGCAGCGTGTGCGGGCCGTCGGGCAGCGCGGTCCCCAAGACCTGGGCCAAGAGCGCACGATCCAGGGTGAACGTGCCATCGGGGCGTAAACTGGCCGACACGTCCAAGAAAGTTGCAGGCCCCGTACTGTCGAAACCTGCCTTAAGGCTGGCAATGCGGCTGGCGTCGGTGACGCGACCCGAGATCGTCGGGTCCGAAGTGAGCCCGTCGCTCGCACTGGAGCCGGTATCGTGTGCCAACGCGGCCACGATCACGGGCGGGGTGCTGTCTATTGCACCGCGGAAACGTCGGGCAAACACCCCTTGGGAATCCCCCGCGCCTTTGCCGCTCCAGGCCACCACAATACTGCCCTGACGATTTATGGCGATCGCCGGAAACCTGTGGGCACTGGCGGCCGTGGTGTTCACGCGAAACTGATCGCCCACCGGCCGCCCGCCCGCGTCGAACTCCTGCCCCTCGACCGTCGAAGTCGGGTTCAGCGGTGAGCCATACTGTTGCGCCAAACTCTCCCACACCACGACAGATCCGCCCCCGGGGGCCATCGCCACCGCAGGAGACGACTGCATATTGTTGGTGATCGTGTTGACCCGTGTCTGGGATCCCAACTTTGCGCCGTCGACGCCGAAACGTTGTATGAAGATCCCCGAGCTATCGCCCGGCCCAGACCCGCTCCACGCCACGCTGAATTGCCCCTGGTCACCAACGGCCACCGAGGGGAGTTGCTGGGTGCCGGCCGTGGTGGTGTTGACCAGCTTCTCGCCGCCGATCGGCATCCCATTGGCATCGAACCGCCGCACGAAGATCCCGCTGGTGTCGCCGCGCCCGCGACCGCTCCATGCCGCGACAAACCCACCCGCGGGAAACATCGCCAGCGACGGCTGCTGTTGGGTCCCTGCGGTCGTGGTGTTGACGCGGATCTCCTTTCCCAGGGCATGGCCTTGGGCGTCGAATTGGCGGAAGAACACTCCCGAGCTATCCCCGGCGCCGCGCCAGACCAAGCCACGACGTACCGGCCGTCATCTCCCATGGCAATGACCGGCCTCTGCTGGGTGCCGAGGGCCGAATTGTTCACGCGCTGCTCGCCGCCCAGGCGGGATCCGTCCTCGGCGAACCGCTGCATAAAGACTCCGGACGAATCGCCCCGCCCCGCGCCGCCCCAAACCGCGACCAGTTGGCCGTTTGGCGAGAGGGCAATCGAAGGGTGCTGCTGCGTGAAGAAGGTGCTGCTGTTGAGGCGGAACTCTTTCCCCACCTGGGTGCCGCCCGCCACAAAGCGCTGCGCAAACGCGCCGCTCGAGTCCCCGGGCCCGCGGCCGCTGAAGGCGATTACGAAGTCGCCCTCGGGGCTGACCGCCACGGTATCTCCTCCGGTCCACGTTTGTTGCGTGCCGCTGGTGACTTGGTTGACCCGAAACTCGTCGCCAAGAGGGATGACCGACAAGAGTCGACGATCTTCCAAAGTCTCGATCCTAAGTCGGCGCGGCTTGTCGCGACCTCGGCGGGGACAAGGCATTCGCATGGCCGACACCAATCTGTTGGGCTTCAAACGCATGGCAGAGACTCCCTCGAAAGCAAGAAAAAAGCCGACGTTGTGGAAGATTCCACAACGTCGGCTTACTCGTCAACGAGCCCCCCGGGCAGGGCCGGGTTGCCCTTCGTCTAGTCCTCCGACGACTTCAAATCGACTGTTGCGCGGAGCCGCATCCAGGGTAACTCCGCCATCGCGCGGGTAAATCGTACGGCCCAGAAGCGGGAAGGCAAGTGGTGATTCAATCTCTGATCCGGTTTGGAGACCGTATTCTCTCACGGTCAGTCGGCGATCTTCCGTGGGTGCGAATCCCACCCGATTAATCGGTCGCTCGGCTTGCGGCACCGAGACGGCAGAGGTCCGGCTCGACGCGCACCTGTTAACCTGCTTTCTGAAAATTGGGGTAACATGATACCCAAGGGCCTTTCGTAAGTGCAGTTGAGGGGCAGCAATTAGCCGTCTGGGCCAGGAACCAGCGTCGCGTAGGCAATGCAACTCACATGCCACCCATGAACTGCGCACGGCAACCGGCGTGCCTGGGTGGTCCGCGAGACTACCGATACGGAGTGCTAGGACACTACCATAGGGCTTCAATTGTCTTTTCCCGATTCGGCCGTAAAATGCGCTTTGGAAATGGCCGCGACCATGGTCTGCGCCACAACCGTCGGATGACTAGATAAAGAGCAACCCGGCCATGCCGGGAGGCTGGTTGAAAAGTAAGCCGACGTGGTGGAACGCCTTTGGGTGTTCGGCCACGTCGGCTTCTGTGTTTTCTGGGCGGTGTATGCACAATCCCCAAGGACGGGAGAGGCGTGTGCTTACCCTGCACAGCGACTGGGCGCGAGGCGAGAAGGTCCGTCAAGGCCGTGGAGTGCCCGCCGGAGACCGGACAGCGGACGGTGACCGTGTGGCAGTGTGTCCCAGAGACCAAGGCCGTGCCGGTCAACGACGTGGAAAGGGTCCAAGAGACGCGGACCCGGCAGGAGTCCTATACGGTGCGAGTGCCGACGACGCGCAACGTCACACCGGAGCACCAGGTCTGCGTGCGGACCTATCGTGATGTCGAGGAGGTTGGACCTCGCCAGGTCGATCCGGCGGAGCAACCCCTCAAGGAGTTCGTTTCCGTGGTGCTTGCGGACACGGAAGACGTGTGGCGAGAACTCTTCCCAAAACACCTCAGCGTCGCGGGCGACGATCGGCTGCAGAAGCAGGCGCGAGGGTACGTCGTCCCGGACTCCTTCACCGACGGGACATTCTCGCAGCGGGCTCGGTGGTTTCGTTGGGGCCCGGAGACCGGTGACCTCTCGCTCGGGAAACGTCTGTTCGAGGTGCCCAAAGAGGAGTTGTAGTAGCTCGAAGTCCAGATCGCCGCTATGCGGACAGACAGAAAGTTGCTGGCAAGGTGCGTCGCAGTTCCATTTTCAATTTGCCGGTCACGGAAACAAATGTGACCCTATTTGGGAGAGGCTTGCAGATGAAAAGAGTAGTCATTGTCCCTGGTGTTTGGCTCCCCATTGCGCTGGCTTGCCTGTTGCTCGGGTGGGCGGTACTGGTCTCGCCGGCTGTAGCCGCCGAGACCAAGGCTGACAAAGCGGCCAAGTCCGACAAGATCGAATTGAACACGGCCACAGAAGAGCAGTTGCAGGGAGTGCCGGGCATCGGTCCGGCCTATGCCAAGAAGATCATCGCGGCGCGGCCCTATGACAGCGTCAGCGAGCTGTCGAAATCGGGCATCCCCGCCTCCCGCCTGGAGAAGATCGCGCCCCTGGTAAGCGTAAAGGCGAAGACCGGGGTCGCGGCCGAGAGGTCGGCGACGAAGACCAAGCCGGCCAAGACCATCCCGTCGGAGAAGAAGGCCGAAAAGCCAGCCGTGCTGGTCGATCTGAACACGGCCACCGAGGAGCAATTGCAGGAGTTGCCGGGCATCGGGGAGGCATACGCGAAGAAGCTGGTTGCGGGCCGACCCTATACGAGCGTCAAGAATCTGTCGAAAACAGGTATCCCCGCTGCCACCCTTGCGAAAATCACGCCGCTGGTGCGCGTGATCGTTCCTGCTTCTCCAGCCAAGTCGGAGAAGCCCGTCACCAAGACCGCAAAGGCCCCGACCAAGGTCGAGAAATCCACAGGGAAGTCGAGCGAACCGGCGGGCACCGGCGGCACTACTGCCAAGACGCCGCCCAGGAAAGGAATGGTCTGGGTGAATACGGACACCAACGTCTATCACAAGGAAGGAAGCTCATGGTATGGAAAGACCAAAGAAGGGAAGTGGATGACCGAAGAGGAGGCGGTCAAGGACGGCAACCGAGCGTCGAAGAACGAGTGAGTCTGGGAACGCCCTAGGAAGTTACCCTTATCGTCCTCAGTGCCGGTGCGCTGCAGCAGGGGTTCGCTGGCGGGCGATCCGCCGGAGCTCCTTGGCCCGTATGAGGCATCAGGGTTGATGACGCCCTGCGCGGCGGCAACAATGCGGTGAAGTTTTTCCCCACTTCGGCGGTCGAATAACTGTTAGGTCGTCCGGTTCTCGATATCAGGAGGTCAACTCAATGGATCCCGTGAAGCAATCAGTCCCGCTCGATCCCCGGAAGAAGGCGTTCTCGCTCTTCGAAGAGTTCAAGAACTTCGCCTTCAAAGGGAATGTGATCGACCTTGCCGTTGGCGTAATCATTGCCATCGCCTTCGGCAAGATTATCGATTCGCTCGTCAAGCACATCATCATGCCGCTGGTCAGCGTGATTATGCCTGGCGAACAGGGCTACCTCGGCTGGGTTTGGGTAATCAACGGCAAGGAGATCCCCTACGGTCTGTTTCTCGGGGAGGTCGTCAACTTCCTGATCGTGGCGTTGGCGCTGTTCATCTTCGTCGTGAAGTTCCTCGGCTGGGTGATGAAGGCGAAGAAGGGGGAGGCCGCCGCCCCACCGCCACCTACCAAGGACCAGGAACTGCTGGCGGAGATCCGCGATCTGTTGAAGCGAAAGCCGGCCTAACCAACACGTTGCAGCCGACCGCGGCCCCATTACAGCTTCCTTTGACATAACGGCTCAGCAGGGGCCGCGGCGGGTGAGCTTCATCGTTCGGCAGTCAATCCATTACCGCAACTTTGAAACAAGGAGTTTAGGCGGTGACCTTTGTTGGGTTCATCCTCATCGGCATCGCCGCTGGTTAGCTTGCGGAAGTAATCATGAAAGGCGGCGGTTTTGGCGTGCTTGGCGATTGGATCGTCGGTGTGATCGGCGCCTTGCTCGGCGGATTACGCCTGTTGCACACGGCTCTCTTGCCGTGACCGTGCAGTTCTCGGGTATTCTGCCGATGGATCGCCACATAATGCGCCCGAGTGTCAAAGCGATTTCAGGAATTCCATCAAGCCTTTGTCCTCCCGCCAGGGACGGTTCCTGATCCGAGGCAACAATTCGTTGGCCATTTTCGACCTCAGAGGATAACGTCGCAACGGCACCGCCCTGCGGTGGCGGGCGAGTGTGTGGGGATACGTAAAGAGTCGATCACAGGGCTCCACCTCACAAGGGTAGGGGGAAGGGGAAAAGAAACCCCTTTTCTTATGACGCTTATGTGGCGCAGAAAATGAGAGGGCGGCCGACCTGCCCAGGCAGGTCTACGCGGGGCCCCATAACGGAATCAGCCACATAAGCTCTGCGGACCGGCTGGCGGTTTGACTTGCCGGCCGTGGCGCTGCCGAGTAGAACAGTGGGCGCTCGTAGTTGCCGGCGCGAACAAGGATGGTTGAAGATCGAATGCTTTCCCACCGTTTTTCGGATGCGATGGTCTACGCCGCGGCACTGCACGCCGAGCAGCGGCGCAACTCACCGCGCGCCGTACCTGGCGCACCTGCTGGCCGTGGCCGCGCTGGCGCCTGGAGCACGGCGCGGAGGAGGACGAGGCGATTGCGGCCCTGTTGCACGACGCCGTCGAGGATCAGGGAGGCGCGGCAACCGCCGAGGCGATCCGCAATCGATTCGGGCCGCGCGTGGCCGAGATCGTGCTCGGCTGCTCCGACACGGACCAGATGCCCAAGCCGCCGTGGCGCGCACGCAAGGAGGATTATCTCGCGCGGCTGGGGCGGGCGACGGCCTCGGTGCGGCTGATCGCCGCCTGCGACAAGCTCGACAACCTGCGCTCCCTGGCCGCCGGCTATCGGCGCGTGGGCGAAGCACTGTGGGAACACTTTCGCGGCGGGCGCGAGGGAACGCTGTGGTATCACCGCCAGGTCGTCGAGGTGCTGCGCAAGCACGGACCGCAGCCCCTGATCGATCCCTTGGACCGCGCGCTGGCCGAACTGGAGCGGTTGACGCAAGGACTGCAGTAGCCGGCGCCGAAGCAAGGTCCCCCCATCCGCCGATCTGAGAAATGGCCCATCAACACGGCTTGAAATTGGGCCAGCGGTTGGACTATCTTTGGCCGAGCGTGACGGACATCTACGAGTCGATTCTCGAACCGTTTGCCGTGCCGTGATTTCTCGGCCGAGGGATCTTCTCCTCGCGGTTTTCGGACCGATTTTCAAGGGCCTGAAGGATCAGGCACATACGAGCGGCGATCCCAGGGAGCTTCTCGCCCGGAAGACTGGTGTCCCGTTGGTCGGCCTCGTGGCATCGCTTTTCTGAGGCCGATTCGACGGGGACTCGGCGGGCAATCTTCGATCTCCCGGATTCTCGACGACCGCGAGGGGCGAAAGTCGCTCCGCGCGGCCCGCCCTTCTGAACTTGCATGACTCCAGCAGACGATTGCGCCTCGGCGCGAGGGGGAGAAAGGCACATGCCGGCGTTGCTCGATAAGGGGTTGGTCGAGGCGATCCAAGGCTTGCTGGCCGAAGGGCAATGGAGCATGCGGCGGATCGCGCGCGAGTTGGGCGTGAGCCGCGGCTCGGTGGCGTCGATCGCCGGCGGAACTCGCGGCGCGCAGCGCGCGTTGCGCCGATCGCGGCGCCTTCGGGTCCGCCCGCGCGGTGTTGCCGTTGCGGCGCGCTGGCGCAGATGCCTTGCCTTGCCTGCCAGGTGCGGGCGCTGGCGGGCATGGGTCGCACGCGCGAGGGGCTGGGAAACGAACCGTTGGGTCTGGAATTGAAGGGCGAGCACCGGGCGCGGTACGAGCAAGTGCGAGCGCGCAAGCTGTCGGCGATCGCGCGCGGTGACGTCGCTCGCGAGCAGGAGGCGGCATGAACACTTTTCCTCTTCGGGCGAACTTGGCGCGCTACGGCGAAGTGCGGGACCGGATTCAAAGCGGGGACCTGCTGCTGTGGCGGCGCCGCGGTTTGATCTCCCTGGCCGGCCGCGGCGAGCACAGCCACGCCGCCAAGGCATGCTGGTGGGACGGCGACCTGTTCTGCCTCGAAGTGCGGCAGTGGGTCGGCGGCCGGGCCGTCACCCTTTCCAGCCAGGTGGCGCGGTGGCCGGGCCGGATCGATGTCTATGAAGCCAATCCCCAAGAGCGCTGGCAGCGAGTACGACCGGGCCGGCACGGTGCGGTTCATGCGGCGGCTGGCGGGTTGTCCCTACGGCTATGCGGTCCTGGTCGCGGCGGCGGTGCGCCACCTGCCCGTGGTGCGGTGGCTGGTGCGGCCGAGCCTGAACGACGCCGCGGTGGATCGCCGGCCGCCGTTTTGCAGCCAGGCCTGCGCGATGGCCGATCGCCTGGGAGGCGGCGTCGATCCGGTGCCGCACCTGGCCGACTGCTTCACCGAGCCGGCGGACCTGGCGCGGAGTGCTTTCTATCGCTATCAGTACACGTTGATCCCATGAACACACTGGCGATTGCATGTTTGCTGCTTTCCGCGGGGCGCGATACGGGATGCGTGGGCCCGTTTTGCCGGCCCGAGGCGGATTCTCAGCCTGCCGCGCCGCATCCCGCGGTAGTGCGAATCGAAAACGCGCTGGGCGGCGGGGTGCGGTGCTACGGGTCGGGCACGCTCGTCCAACGCGAGGATCGCCGCGGACTGGTGCTCACGTGCAACCATTTGTTCCGCGACGGTGCCGGCTCGATCACCGTGCGCTTTGCCGGAGGCCCGCCGCTGGCGGCGCGCCTGCTGCAAGCCGACTCGGTCTGGGATCTGGCAGTGCTGGAGATTGCCGATCCGCCCACTGCCCCGGTGGTGGTCGCGCCGGATGCGCCCTCGGCCGGGTGAGCCCCTGACGAGCTGCGGCTATGGACCGGAAGGCCGCTATGCCTGCAACGCCGGTCGGGCGCTGGGCTATGCGCGGACCACCGCCGCGGGAAGCCATGAAACCCTGGAACTTTCCGGGGCGGCGCGGGAAGGTGATTCGGGCGGGCCGGTTTTCAATGCGCGCGGCGAGCTCGTGGCGGTCATCTGGGGTACCGACGGTCGCACGGTCGAAGCGACCTACTGCGGACGCGTGCGGAAGTTTCTCTCGGGACTGGCCGCACGGCTGCCGCGCGGACCGGCCGAAGCGACTATTGCCGGAAAGGCGGACCCGGTGCCGCGCCGGCCGGAAAGCGACGATCGCTGGGAGCAGTTGCGCACGCGCGTCGATGCCGCCGAACAGGCTGCGGCCGAACGTTTCACGCGTGTGGAAAGGGCGCTGGAGTTGGCGGCGGGTTTGCACGAGCGGCTCGAGCGCGCCGAGGCGGCCGTGGGAGCCGAGAACCTCCGCGCCGCGGTGCGCCAGGCGGCCGAGGGAATCCTCGGATCGTCCGCCGTCGGAGGATGGGAGCCCGTGATCGGGGCGGTCCTGGCCGCGTTGGGTTGGACCGGGCCGCCGTCGATTGCGGCAATCGTCGCGCTGAAGGTGCTCGCGGCGCTGGTTCGCCGTCGCGCGGCGCGGCGGAACACATCGCAGCGCACGGCAAACAACCGCACCACGCCGGCGCACCTCCACGACGGCTATGCCGAGCAATTGGCCGGAGTCTACGAGCTCTCGGGCCACAGCGCGGTGGCCGATGCCACGTTGGGCCGGCAATACGACGAAGAGCTGCGCAGGCCGGAGCGTTCCAGCGACGCCGTGCTGGCGCGCTGGGCCAAGACGCTGCGCCAGCGCGTGGCGCGGAGTTTCTATCGCATCCACAGCGCGTCGCCCTCGCCCGCCGAGCCGTCCGGCGAAGAAGCATGAAAGCGCGGCCGGCACACCGATCCGTACGTTCACCATTCTCAAACCTCAAGGAGTTGCCGACATGCCTACTGCCGGACACGACACGTTCGAAGACGCCATCACGCGGTTTCGCAACCGCTCGATCCACACCTACGTGGCCCATTGCCTCCTATTCCGCGGGCAGATTCTGCAAAACGCGGATTTCGGGATGCAGAGCGGGTGGGACACGGCGACCAACGACTTCCTCAAGGAACACGTGGTGCGGCTGGACTACCTGCGGAGGAAGATCACTCACAACCCGCAGAAAATCGAGATCAAGACCTTGGAGGAAGCGCGCACGGGATCTGCGCGTGGCGTTGGCCGACGAGCTGAACGAGAAGAGTCCGCTGGGCGACGAGGTGGCGCGGCCGGCGGGCCGGGAATTCGACCTGCCCTACCGGCTCGACGGCGCCGATCCGAATATCCCTCTCTTGCAGACGGTCGATCTGCGCAACGCCGATGCGCGGATGTTCGTCACGGCATTGGACCAGCACGTCGTCGAGGCCACTCGGCTGGACAGTCGTTATGCGACCTATCGGATCACGCCGCGGGAATCGCTGATGCTCTACGCCTCGTTGGCGGAGATGCTGGACATGTGCGAGTCGTTCGGCGGGGACGGGAACCGAGTGCCGATTCCCAACGGGGTGCGGCCGTCGGAGGAGCCGCGCGGGGCTTCGGCCAGCGCGAACCGCGAGCGGCCGGCGGCGGCCACCGCGACGCGCGAGGCGGTCGAGGCGGCACAGCGCGCATAAACCGCCCCAAGGGCGAAGGAGATCGCGATGACAGTGCATGAGTGGATCACGCTGGTGGGCGTGGCGATGTCGGTGGTCCTTTCGGTTACGCCCTGGATGTTCGCCGTCCACAGCCGCCTGGCGGTGATCGCCGCGCGCGTCGACGCCCTGGGCCTGACGCTCGACAAGCTCTCGAGTGCGCACGAGGCGCGGCTGGCGATGTGCATCGATCACGAATCGCGGCTGGAAGCCGGGGAGGTGCAGCTTTCCGACCTCGTCGAACGAATGCGGGAGGGGCGATGAACGTACGCGACCGGATCCGGGAATTGCGCCGCGTGCCGGCGCCGCGGACCTGCGGCCCAACGCGCAGCAACTGGCGAGTGCATCCCGCGTCGCAGCACGACGCGCTGCGGGGCATGCTGGCGGAAATCGGCTACGCCGACGCTCTGGTGGCGCGCGAGACGGCCGACGGCGCGCTGGAGCTGCTCGACGGTCACCTCCGTGCCGAGATCACGCCCGACGCCGAGGTGCCCGTGCTCGTTGTCGACCTCGACGACGTGGAGGCGGCCAAGCTGCTGGCCCTCTTGGATCCCCTGGCCGCAATGGCCCAGACCGACGAGACGCGGCTGGAATCGCTCTTGGCCGACGTGCATACGGACAATCCGGCACTGGAGGCCGTGCTCCACGGGTTGCGCGGCGCGGCCGACGCGCTGCCCCAGATCGACGACGCGCCGCTGGAAGACGTCGAAATCCCCGAAGCCTTCCAGGTGGTCGTCGAGTGCGGCGACGAAGCCCAGCAGCGCACTCTGTACGAGCGGCTGAGCAGCGAGGGACTGCGGTGCCGGCTGTTGACGCTCTGAGGAGCCCGGCTTTGCGAAATCGAGGAAGGGAGTTCCTGGACGGGGCACCAGGGGTACCAGGGGCAGGGGGGGCAGCGGGGGTAGCGGCGGTGCGCGCCGAGGCGGCGAGCCGTCCCCCGCGGTCCCAGGGTGCCGCGAAGAAACGGCGCCGGACCTCGATCAAGACCCCATGTGAGCCAGCGCGGAGGAACCGGCGATGCTGGAAGTGACGGTCGAGTGCCCGGTTCACGATTCGTTCCGCGTCGAGCAGGTGGCGGGTATGTTCGATGTGCCGCTGGCCCAGCGCACGGGAGCGGTTCCGCGTCGACGTGCCGGAACTGGGCGATGACTGGCGGATCGGACTGATCGTGGGGCCTTCGGCGAGCGGGAAGAGCACCATTGCCCGGCGGCTCTTCGGCGATCGTGTCTACCGGGCCGACGAGTGGCCGCGCGACCGCGCCGTGATCGACGGCCTGGGCGAGCGGCCCATCAAACAGATCGTGGGCTGCTTGACGGCGGTGGGTTTCAGCTCGCCGCCCAGTTGGATCAAGCCGTACCACGTGCTGAGCACGGGGGAACAATCGCGGTGCGACCTGGCGCGGCGCTGCTGCGCGCCAGTGCCGAGGAAGATTCGGCACGGCCCGCGGGATTCGCCGCGGCGGGGCCGCCCGCCGCGCCGCCGCTGGTGGTCTTCGACGAATTCACCAGCGTGGTCGATCGCCGGGTGGCGCGCGTCGTGTCGGCCGCGGTGGCCAAGGCGATCCGCGAAGAGCGGATCCGCTGCCGGCTGGTGGCCGTAACCTGCCACGACGACGTTACCGAGTGGCTGGCGCCGGACTGGGTGATCGACATGGCCCTGGGGCAGTTCACTCGGAGGTGTCTTCCACGACCGCCGATCGAGCTGGCGGTCCACCGCAGCCGTCGTGGTGCGTGGCCCGTGTTTGCGCGTCATCACTATTTGAAGGGAACGCTCAGTCCGACCGCGCGGTGCTTCGTGGCCCTTTGGGAAGGCGATCCCGTGGCCTTCTGCGCCACGCTGCCGGCGATCGGCTACCGCGGCCGCTGGCGGATCACCCGGATTGTGACCCTGCCGGATTACCAGGGGGTGGGCATAGGCACGAGCCTGGCCGAGGCGGTGGCCGAACTGCACCGCGGCGAGGGGCACCGCCTGGGGCTGACGGCCAGCCATCCGGCGATCGTGGCCCACTGCCGCCGCTCTGGGCGGTGGCGCGTGGTGGACGTCGAAGAAGCACGGCGCCGGCAGCGCACGGCGGTTCATCGCCAACTACCGCTGCTCGGCGGGGCGCGCGGTGGTTTCGTTCGAGTATGTGGGCTGCGCCGCGCGGCCCCGACCGTGGAGACGGCGCATGGCGCGAGCGGGCAGACGCGGAGTCCTGGACGCAGGCAAGCAACGCGACATCGTAGCGATCCTCAGCTTGGGAGGAAGCCGGCGTTTGGCCGCGGCCTACGTCCGTTGTTCCCCTTTGACGATCACGCGCACCGCGGCCCGAGACCCGGCCTTTGCCCGGCAGCTTGCGCGCGGACTGCGCGGCGGAGATCGAGTGTCTCAAGCGCATTCGCTATGCGGCCCAGAAGGAGCAGTACTGGCGCACGGCGGCCTGGGCGCTGGAGCGGTTGAATCCCGAAGACTTCCTCGTTCGCCGGCCGGGAACGGTCAGCGCGGTGGCGGCGCGAGTTGGTGTCGGTGCTTGTGCACTCGGTGGTCGAAAAGATGCCCCGCTCCGAGCAGCGCAAGGGCATAATCAAACGGCTGCGAGCGCTGGTTTCGGCATGGGAGGAATCGTCGCTTGGGTCGAACCGGGAAGGGCGCGGGCCGGAGCGCGGCCGGCGCTGACGCGCCGTCGCAGGCCGTGCGAGCGCTGGTGCGAGCATTCCTCGAAGAGCTCGATCGGCAGCACCGCGCGGCGCGGCGGCGCTTGGCCCAGGGAGGTAGCGGCGCGGGGCTCTTGCCGTGGGCGAAGAAGTATCTCGGCGAGCACTTCACGCGTCCGCCCTCGCTCCTGCACCGCTGGCTCGCCGGGCGCCTCGACGCGATGGCCTGGCTCCGCGGCGTCAAGCTCAACGTGCTGGGGCGCGCGGCCACGCCAAGTCGACCGTCGCCACCTTGGCGTACGTGCTCCGCGAAACCGTCGAGGGTCGCGAGCCCTACGTGTGGATCGTCGGCGACACCAAGGCCCAAGCCCAGGCACACCTGGAAAACCTGAAAAGCGAGCTTTTGGGCAACGCGCTCTTGGCGACCGACTACGCCGACGCGGCCGGACGCGGACCCCGGTGGCGCAGCGCCCTGGTCGAGCTGCGCAATGGGGCGGTGATCGAAGCCTTCGGCACCGGCCAGCGCATCCGCGGGCGGCGCAGCCGGGCCTACCGCCCCACGCTCATCGTCTGCGACGATCTGCAAAACGATAGCCACACGGTTTCCGCCTTGGCGCGTGAGCGGTCGCGAAACTGGTTCCACGCCGCGTTGCTCAAGGCGGGCACGCCGCAAACCAACGTAGTCAACCTGGCCACCGCCTTGCATCCCGAAGCGCTGGCGATGGAACTGCACCGGGCGCCGGGCTGGCAGTCGCGGCGGTTTTGCGCGATCCGCCGCTGGCCCGTCCACACCGCCTTGTGGGAAGCGTGGGAGGCCCTGTATACCGACGCCGACGACCCCCAACGCGCCGCCCAGGCGCGGGCGTTTTACCAGGCCCGCCGCGCCGAGATGGATGCCCAGGCGCTGGTGCTCTGGCCCGAACTGGAAGGCCTCTATGCGCTGATGTGCATGCGGGCCGAAAGCGGCCGAACGGCATTCGAACGCGAGAAGCAGAACTCACCCATCCTCCCCGATCAGTGCGAATGGCCCGAGTCGTATTTCGACGAACCGCTCTGGTTCGAGGCCTGGCCCGAAAACCTGGCGGTGAAGACCCTCGCCCTGGACCCGAGCAAGGGAAGCGATGCGCGGCGCGGAGACTATTCGGCCTTCATCCGGTTGGGAGTCGACCGCCGCGGGTTGCTCTACGCCGAAGCCGATCTGGCCCGCCGGCCGGTGCCGCAAATCGTGGCCGACGGCGTCGAGCATTTCCGCCAGTTCCGGCCCGATGCCTTCGGAGTCGAGGCCAACCAGTTCCAGGAACTCTTGGCGGCGGCGTTCGAGGAGGAGTTTCTTCGCCAGGGCGAGCTGGCCGCGCGACCCTGGCTGGTCGACAACCAGGTGAACAAGCAAGTGCGGATCCGCCGCTTGGGCGCCTACCTGGCATCGCGGCGGCTGCGCCTGCGGCACGGTTCGCCGGGCACGCGCATGCTGCTCGATCAGCTCCGCGCGTTTCCGCTCGCCGACCACGACGACGGCCCCGACGCCCTGGAAATGGCCATCCGCCTGGCTGCGGAACTTCTGGCCGGGCGCTGCGGCGACGGCTTAGGAAACCGGCTGCCGCTGGACCTTTCTTAGAGCCGATCCCAGAACCTTTGGGCGCTACCGGATTCCCCGGCCGCGGACCCTTTTCCTGGTAGTTCTGGGATAGGTTCTTAATGCCGCGGACCGTGGAACGTAGCCGTTCGAGGCTTTCCGTCCTGGGGAAACCGGGCCGTGCGTCGGCTGCCCTCGTTCTACCCGCAGCGCAGGACTCAACCCTTCTCTCTTGCCAAGGAGCATGCACAATGGAACCGACACTCGATCGCAGCGCGCCCTGCGACGCCGGGCTGAAGCGGCTGGCCGAAGCGCTGGAGTTGTGGGACGGCCTGGTCGATCCCGACGAGTCGCTGTACGACGCGGACGGGTCGCGATGGCTCTTGTTGGGCGAGGCGGCCGCCGGGGGCCACGTCGGAGTGCCCTTCGCCAACGAACAGGAGCTCCGCGCAATCCGCGACCAGTGCCGCGCCCTGGCGGTGGGCAACGAGTTCGCCCTCAATGGCCACGAAAACCGGATCAGCTATCTTGTGGGCAGCGGCCACGCCTACCGCGTCGTCGCGCGCGAGGGCGCCGAGGAGGCCCCGCGGTCGGTCCAGGCGGTGCAAGAGGTCCTCGATGCCTTCGTGGCCGACAACCAGTGGCACAAGCGCCAGCAGGAAATCGTGCGGCGCCGCGATCGCGACGGCGAATGTTTCCTGCGGTTCTTTCGCGGTTCGGAGGGCCGCTTGCGCGTGCGGTTCGTCGAGCCGGGGCAGGTCTCCACGCCGCAAACGATGGTGCGCGAGCCCTCGGCAAGCTTCGGCGTCCAGACCGACCCCGCCGACGTGGAAACCGCGCAAGGCTATTGGATCGACGGCCAGTGGGTCGAAGCCGAAGCGATCCAGCACCGCAAGGCCAACGTCGATGCCAACGTGAAGCGCGGGCTGCCGCTGTTTTACCCCGTGCGCAAGAACCTCCGCCGCGCGGAGAAGCTGCTCCGCAACATGAGCGTGGTGGCGGGCGTGCAATCGGCGATCGCGCTAATTCGCAAGCATGCCTCGGGCTCGCGGACGAGCATCCAGCAGTTCGTGCAGGACCAGGCCGAACCGGCGCGCACGGGGCGAGCGGGAGGCCGCGCCGCCCCCTTTCAGCGCTATGCGCCGGGGACGATCCTCGACGCCTTTGCCGGCACCGAGTACGAATTTCCCGCGGCGGCGATCGACGCGGGGCGTTACGTGGCCGTGCTCCAGGCCGAACTCCGCGCCATCGCTGCGCGACTCGTGATGCCCGAGTTCATGCTCACCAGCGATGCCTCGAACGCCAACTACGCCTCGACCATGGTGGCCGAAGGACCGGCAGTGAAGCTCTTCCAACGCCTGCAACAGGAAATGATCGGCGACGATCTCGAAGTGATGCGCCGCGCGGTTGCCGCGGCGGTCGAGGCCGGCCGCGTGCCGCGCGACGCTCTGGCCGCGGTCGAAATCCACGCCGTGCCCCCCTCGCTGGCCGTCCGCGATCGGCTCAAGGAAGCGCAAGCCGACGCGATCCTGTTGCGCGCGGCGTGATGTCGGCGCAGACCATGGCCGTGCGCCACGGACTCGACCCCGAGCGCGAGCGGCGGCTGATCGACGCGTGGCCCGCTCCCCGCCAATGAACGTGGTCCGTGCCGCTCGTTGCCCGCGCTTCTGCGCCCTCCAAACCTGTAACACCGCCCAGGGAATTGTCGCTTATGCAGATACTCGGACAAGATGGCAACCGTTCATGGGCCAGCCGGGGGACTGGTCCATTTTTCGGCGGGATGGCTCCGTTATTGCAGTAGTCCCCTGACCGAAAACATGGACTTGTCCCCTTCGGTTCCTGAACGGTTACGACAAGACATTCCCCTGGCAAGGAGCGGATCGATGAGGTTTCCCCTGGCAGCGATTCCCACCCTCAGCTACAAGACGGGCGGACGTGGCTTCGGCGCCGATCGGGGCTGGCTCGAACCCGGTCGCCGCCATGGCGCCTGCGATCTCGTGGGCCCGGCCGGAACCGAGATTCTGGCGATTGCGTCCGGGCTGGTGATCGCCGGCCCCTACGAGTTCTTCCGAGGCACCTACGCGATCGAGGTCCAGCACCCGCTGTTCATCGCGCGGTACTGCGAGATCGCCCGCGAACGGGCTGCGCGGGCCGGCTCCACGGTCGAAGAAGGCGAAGTGATCGCGCTGATCGGCAATCAACCCGGCACCGACATGCTCCACCTCGAGATGTTTTCGGGTATGGCGTCCGGACCGCTCAACGACAAGGGCAATCCGCCCTACGCGCGGCGAAAGGACATCATGGATCCGGCTCCGTGGCTCGATGGCCTGGCCCACAGCTTCACCACTGGG
This sequence comes from Pirellulales bacterium, assembly GCA_963736495.1. Lineage (GTDB taxonomy): Bacteria > Planctomycetota > Planctomycetia > Pirellulales > Thermoguttaceae > CAVTPL01. Next base: position 398,740 of record CAVTPL010000009.1, read on the forward strand.
GTCCCGATGAGCACGATGGAAATCGTCGACGCCTTCTGATGCCTTCTGATGCCTTCTGATTTCCGTCATTAACTCTTCGCGGCGCGGCGATCGTTTCCCCCATGGTGCGAAGACGGTGCGAAGGCCAAGAAATGTGCCTGTCGCTCGTGTGCCACTGCTCCGAAGGAGCAGTGCCCCTCTGCGCCGAGATGCCGCGGGGCGCGAGAGTCTCCAACCGGCGCATCGGCCAGGAAGTCCTGCTGGGCACACGCAGGGCGAATCGCCGCAAAAAACGCTCGTTCTGGCGAAACTACCGACCCACCGACTGGCCCACAAACCGGGCTTGAAATCTGAACATCTGTACACTATCATGGCGGCCGCAGTGGCAAGTCCGGTGCATCGGACGCGCGAGTGAGCGAACTCCTGCGGCGCTGCGGTGTGGGCAGCGGTCGCGCGCGGGCGCGGCCGACCGATTGCCGCCGCTGTTCAGGTTGCGCGGGCCGTGCAGTGCTGGGCCTTTGTCAGGCACGAACACGGCAATCGCAACCAGCCAATCTGACACGAGGAGCCCAAGCGATGGCGGAGATGTTCCAGGAGTATGCCGACTCGCGCGGCGTGGCGGTGCGCGTCGATCGGCAGCAGGGGGTGATTCGCGGGGTGAAGATCCTCGGCCTCCAGTCGCGCAACGGCCGCGTCTATCGGCCCGAGGCACTGGTCGAGGCTGCGCCCTTATACGAGGGAGCCAAGGTCAACGTGAACCATGCCGCGGCCGGCGACGGGGCGCGACTACCAGGACCGGATCGGCGTGATTCGTTCCGTGGCGTCGCGGTCCGACGGTCTGTATGCCGACCTGGCCTTCAATCCCAAGCACGCCTTGGCCGAGCAATTGCTGTGGGACGCGGAGCATGCCCCGGAAAACGTGGGCTTCTCGCACAACGTCGAAGCGCGCGCGGCGCAGCGCGGATCGCGTGGTGGTCGAGGCGATCGTGCGAGTGGAAAGCGTGGACCTCGTGGCCGACCCCGCCACGACGCGCGGGTTGTTCGAGTCGGCCGAGGCGCGGGCAACCGGCGCGGTCGACGCCGCCTCGATCCGCCTGGCCGAGGCCACGATCGACGACGTGCGGCGGCATCGGCCCGAATTGGCCGCGGCGCTGGCCGCCGAACGCGCGGCCGCGGCCCAGCGGCTCGAAGAAGAGATCGGTCGCCTCCGCGCGGCCGAGGCCCTCCGTGCTCGGCGCGAGCGAGCTGCGCGGTGCTCCGCGAGTTCGATCTGCCCGATCCCGACTCGGCCGAAGGCCTGGCGCAGTCGCTGGTCAGCGCCGAGTTCCTGGAAACGCTCTTGGCCGCAGCCGACGACGAAGCGATGCGCCGGCTGGCGGCTGATCGCGCCAAGCTGGTCGAGGCGGCGCGGGGATCGGGCCCGCACGATCGGCGGCGGGCCGCGCGGCCGTGTTCGCGCGATCAGTACGCGCTCGACCTGGTCGGACCCGGCGACGTGGCGGCCTTCGTCGGCGCGATCACCGATTGATCCGTAACAGAGCGGGCGAGTGACACTAGGAACGTATCCCAGAATTGTCGCTGTGGCTCTGCGCGGCCGGAAAACCGCAGCACGTCCGAAGGTTCTGGGGTCGGCTCAAAAATCCTTCAGGCAAAGGAGCAATGAACCGTGAGCGACAAGATGCGTTGGCGATACGGCGACACGAACCCGGTGGTCGCCGCGGTCGATGCGGCCACGGTGATCGAGATCGGCGATCTGGTCTACCAGGACACCGACGACGCCAAGCCGGCGTCGTCGCAGGCCGACCAGGGCACCGAGACGGCCAACCAGGAGCTGTTCGCCGACAAGTTCCTCGGCGTGGCCATGCAGCGGAGCCGCGTCGGGCGACACGGCCCCGATCCGCGTGGCCACCACCGGCGTGTTCGAGTTCGACTGCCCCGAGCGGCACGTTCGAGCTCGGCGACCTGATCGGCGCGACGAGAACGCGGCGGGCAACGCCCTCTTGGACCAGCAGGTGGCCAAGGTCGCGGCCAGCACGCTACGCGATCGGCCGCGTGGCCAAGCGCGGGCCGCAGCGCGGCGACCGCGGTGCTGGTCGACATCCGCTCGACGGTGATGACCGGCGGCGTCGAGGGGAGCAGCCCCAGCGGCGTGTGAGAAGAGCCGGGTCAGGCGGCAGTCAGTTGCGTGAGGAGTAAGCATGACGAGTCCGGAAGACCAGTCGGCATTCTGACTCAGTCCTACCCTGTCCGCCACTTGCCCTCGGCAACGTGAACCATCACTGACTTTCAAGGAGACTCCCCGTGGCAACGATTCAATATCGCGAACTCCGCCGCCGCTACGAGTTGGACGGCCCGGACCAAGACCGTCAAGCATCTGTCGCGAGGCCCTGGCCGCAGGGCACCTCCAGCCCGAGGATTTCAGCCTCCGCGACCTGGCCGAGGGGCTCGTGCCCGACGGGCACGAGTGGGTCCGCACTGCTCGACCCGCGCAACGCCGGCGGCGTGAGCCTGCTGGAGGCCGGCGAGGCGTCGACGTGACGGCGTTTCTCAACGTCACCGGCCAGGTGATCTACTCGAAGATCCTCGAGGCCTACACGCAGGAGGCGTTCGTCGTCTCGAAGCTGGTCGACACGATCCCCACGCGGCTCGACGGCGAGAAGATCCCCGGCATCGGACCGGTCGGCGACGAGGCGACCGAGGTCCACCCGGGCATGCCCTATCCGCACGTCGGCTTCGGCGAGGACTACATCGAGACGCCCTCGACCACCAAGCACGGCCTGATCGTGCCGGTCACGCGGGAGGCGATCTTCTTCGACCGCACGCACCTGGTGCTCAGCCGCGCGGCCGAGGTGGGCGAGGTGCTCGGCCTGAACAAGGAGAAGCGGCTGGTCGACCTGGTGATCGGCGCGACCAACAACTACAAGTGGAAGGGCACCGCGTACAACACCTACTACGCTGCCGGCGGCGGCGGCCGTGGATCAACGCGCTGGCCGGCAACGAACTGGTCGACTGGACCGACGTCGACGCGGCCGAGCAGCTGTTCGCCGAGCATGCTCGATCCGAACACCGGCGAGCCGGTGCTCGTCGCAGCCCAACACGGTGCTGGTGATGCCGGCCTATCGCCACGCGGCCGCACCGCGTGTTCCACGCGGCGGAGATCCGCTACACCGCGGCCGGCGCGCCGACGACCACCTACGCCGCCAATCCGCTGGCCGACTACCGCGTGGTCGACAGCCGGCTGGCGTATCGGCGGATCGTGGCCTCGGGCGTGGCGGCCGACGCGGCCAAGAAGTGGTGGTTCCTCGGCGATTTCCGCAGGGCCTTCGCCTACATGGAGAACTGGCCGATCACGGTGACCCAATCGCCGATCCAGCAGCGAGGCCGACTTCAACCAGGACATCGTCGTGCGGTTCAAGGCCAGCGAGCGCGGCGCGGCGGCGGTGCTCAATCCGCGCTACGTGGTCAAGTGTACGGCCGTTTGATCCGCGTCCGTGCCGGGTCGGAGGGGGCGGTGATCCACCGCCCCGCTTCTCCCCCCGGATGTTTCTCCCCAGCGCGCCGCGGGCGGCGCCGCGCGGGGACGCGCGTCGGCCCGTCGATCCGATCCGTCGATCCGATCCGTCGATCCGATCCGTCGATCCGATCCGTCGATCCGATCCGTCGATCCGATCCGTCGCGCACTGCCGGACGCTCAAACCGTGGCACCCGGCATTCCAGGGGCAAATGCCCAAAGTGGCGGGGAGTTTGACCGGTGCGTAGGATTGTCGGTGCCGGGCGGCGGGCGTTGTGGGCAACGACCGCGTCGCCCAGAGGGAGATCTCGTGGCAGTCGGACGGTCGCTTGAGGCTTGGACCGTTGCCCGGCAACTTCAATCGAAGAGGAGCGGTACCATGCGGAGTTTGGCAGGATTGATGTGCATGCTCTCAGCCGTGCCGGCGCTGGCCGTTGAAGTCACGGCCACTCGTTATGGCGCCAAGGGCGACGGCAAGGCCGACGACACCGCCGCGCTGCAGGCCGCCTACGACGCCTGCGCCGACGAGGACACGCTTTGCCTGGCCAGCGGGAAGTATCGGATCACGCGAGGACTGCTGTGGGTGGGCAAAGTGGTCCATGTCCGCGCCTATGGGGCGACACTTCTCTGGCGCGGCCCGGACCAGGGCACGCTCTTAACGATCGGCGGCCGGCCCGGCAAAGCCATCGAGGGCGGATCACTCCACGGGCTGACGATCGATCGTGGAGGCGCCGCCTGGGCCGTGCGCGACGATACCACCGTGGGCGTGAGGATTACCAATCTCCTCTTCTGGCGCCGCCGACATCAGCGTCTACGACTGCGCGGTCGGCATCGACGTGGTTCCCGATGGTGCGCCGGTGGCCTACAGCCGGCTCGGCGTGCAACGGGTGAAGAACTGCCAGGTCGGTCTGCGCGCCGCGGCGCTCGGAGCAATCCTGGACCAACGCCATGACCGTCGAGGGCGGGAGCTGGAACGTGGGCACCTGGGCGCAGGGCCAGCCGCTCGGCAAGCCGGTCTGCCACCTCGATCTCTCCTATGTCGGCGGATGGACGGTCCGCGATGCAGCGCTGGAGTTTGCCAGGGGGAAGGGTGCCGCGTTCGTGGACTTGCGCGACGGCTGCACCGCGGTTGCTTTCCACGACTGCTGGTTCGAGACCGCCGACAAAGTGCCCGCGCCGTTCCGGCTCGACCGGAAAACCCACCTCTGCACGCTCACCAATGGCGCGCAGGAGTATCTGCGCTGGGAAGACTCGGGATGGGGCAATCAGCGCGAGTATCGAAACATCAAGCTAACGCCGCCGACGCCACAACACGAATCCCGCAGCGCACCCCGAAAGCAGAACGGCAAGAGCACTGGGCTCGGGGACGGCGTGGGCGTAGAGGCTCGGTGAAGCGGTAGGGAGGCCCTCGACGATCAATCGGGCCATCTGCTGCGCGCCGTACAGGTTGAGGTGCGTAATGTCGGGCTGCCCGGACGCGAGACTGTATCCGCAGAGCGATTGCGATTGCGAGGGACCCAGGCTGTCGTAAAAATCCAAGCTTGCGCGGTACAGGTCGACGACGCCCACGCCCTGCTCCAAGCCGACCGCCAACATCGCGTCGGCGTAAGGGAGCAGGTACCCATTGCGGACGATCAATCCACCGTAGAACACGCGATTCGCGACCGGGGTGATGACGATCGGCGTTGCACCTGCGGCCCTCGCCTCTGTGATATAGAGCCGCAGGTAATCTCGGAACGTAGTTCCGGCATCGGCGTATCGCGCCGGGTCTGCCGCGTAGGCATCGTTGTGCCCAAATTCGACAAGCACCCATTGCGGTTTCGTATTGAGCGCCGCACTCCACCAACCCTGATCGTAGAAGCTCTTGGAACCATAGCCGCTGCTCGCGCGATTCACCCATGTAACGCCCGCGAAGCTTGCGGGGAGCGTTTGCCCCCAGCCGCGCGTCACGAAGTTTTCGGGCTACGGCTGGACCAACGAATCCCCAACCGTGAGCGCGATCGGCTCGGCCGTCGCTACGGCCGGGAGAAACGCACACGCAACCAGAATCAAGCGCACGCGAGTCATGGCATAACCCCTTCTCTAAGAGTCCTTTCCTTTGACTATTTAGAGGGTACGAAATTGTCAATGCGGTTCCTGCAAATTCCAGTCAGGTCCGAGGAGTAACTCGTGTCAACCAAATACGTTCGGAAGAGCGGCAACGACACGACGGGCGACGGCTCGACGGGCGCGCCGTGGCTGACGATCCACCACGCCTTAAATGTTGCCGTGGGTAAGGTTGCGACCGGGGACACGCTCAAAATCGGAGATGGCAGCTACGAGGAAAACAACGGTTCGGGCTACCTAGCGATCCCGAACTATGCCAGCGAAACGACCATCGAGAGCGAGGACGGCGTGGCTGCGGACGTCGTGATTTCCGCGGCGGCCGGCAGTGTGCTCAATGTCTACGCGCAGGGCAACAACTTCCATCTTAAGAATCTCACGCTCTCGGGGCTGACTGGCAAACAGGCGGCCATCCACATCGAAGGCAGTAACCACAGGTACACGGGTTGCGTCTTCACGATCGCCAGCGATGCGGCCGTCAAATACTCGGTGCTGTTCGCGGTGCCCGCAGCTCCTACGGTTCAAACGAACATCACGTTCACCAACTGCACGATGAACTACACCGGCGCTCTCCTCGCGACGGCGTTTCAGGCGGGAGGTCAGGCGGGCCGGAAGGTGGATGGCATTACGATGTCGGGGTGCGTGCTCACCGCCACGCAGGCGGGAATGAATCTCGGCAACGGCGAGGCCGATAGTGTCGCCAACGTCTCGATCACGAGTACATCGATCACACTCGCCGGCGCGAACGTCTCCGATGGCTTGCTCCTCAACGGCGTGACGAGCGTGACGCTCACGACTGTTACGATCTCCTCGACCTACTACGGTTTGCGGATTGGGACCGGCAACAATGCCGTGAACAACACGATCGCAGTCAATGGCGGAACGATATCGAGCACACACGCCACGGCGCAGTCCATCCTCGTGAATGGAGCCATCGGGGTGACGCTCACCAATGTTACCTCAAGTGGCGTCGCAGCCGCCGCGTTTTTCAATCGCGGCACAAGCCTTGTGGTGTCCGGCGGATCATTCTTGTCGGTCAATAGTTACGGGATGTGCGTGGGCACGGATTCGCCAGGTGGGCCCGAGGTCACCGGTTCGATCACGGGCGCGTACATTCGGAGCGAGCAGAGCCATGCGATTCTCATCGGCTACGGCGCGGCGAACTACACGCTCGCCAATTCGCAGGTCATGGCTGGTGACTACGGCCTTGTGATTAAACACAACAGCGGAACGGCCGTTGCCGGATGCTCGCTCCTTGGAAGCGGCAAGGCCACATGGTCGGCGTTGCTGTTTAAGGGTGCAACGAATGCCAGTGTCACCAACTCGGAAATCGTCGCGATGACAGGCGATGCAATCCGAGCGAATCTCGGCGACGGCGGCGTGCAAAACGCGAACTGCACGGTCACGGGGTGCAAGGTCATCGTTCTCGACGCCGCGAATGTGTTCGGTTGGCCTGCGGCGAACGACGGTGGCGGATGTACCGTCGATTCCAACGTCTATTGTCTCTGGGGCAGTGGGGGCTACGGCGTCGTGCAAGCCGACGGCGACGTGGCCACGCTCGCCGAGCTTCAGGCAGCGTGGGCCGGCTACGGCGTCGCGGGCGGCGATCTGCATAGCCGCGACGTGAGCATGACCACCGACGGCTGGACCGAGGCCGATCGGCAACAGATTCGCCATGCCCTCGGGCTCGCCGGAACCAAGGCGGCCACCAGTGGCGGCGTGGTCGATGCGATCAAGGTGCAGACGGACCAGTTGGGGTTTTCCGGGGGCGACGTCCGCGCGACGTTGGACGGCGAGGCAGTCGCGCTCGGCGCGGCGGAGCGCGCGGCAGTGGCCGACGCCGTGTTGGGCCGCGACGTGGCCGGAATCGAAGACGCCGCCGCACTCCATTCGCTCTCGTTCGCCGTCCTGGCCATGAGCCAGGCCAATACCGCCGACCACCCGGGCATGCTCACCGTCTACAAAACCGACGGGCTCCGCGAGTTCGCCCGCAAGCCGCTCCGCACCGCGATCCAGGCCGACGCGATCACCGGGATCGACTGATCTTTACCGCGCCTTGCAGAAAAGGGAGACCTCCATGGCCGGGTTCAACCACCTCTTGGCATGGCTCTTGGGCTGGAAGGCATCGGCGTGGCTCTTCCGCGCGGCGACGGGGCGGGTCGACGCGGCCGGGGCCATCGAGGCTGAGGTGTATAATTCGGGTTCCACGGCAGGGCAAGTGCATGGCTAACGTGCGCGACATCCACGGCACGGTGTTCAAGAATGGCTCGGCCACGCTCTTGGCCCGCGTGGTCGGAACGTCGGGCGCGGTGATCCGGCGGTCCGACGTGACCGCGGCCCGCTATCGCGTGCTGTTGTTGGACGAGCGCGACCCGGACCTCCAGACGCCGGTGGCCGGCCACGCCGACGTGGCCCTCGACCCCGCGGCGCTGGTGTTCGACGAGTTGCAGCACGACGCGCGGTGGACGGTCGACGGCGAAGGATACAACCTTTGCCACGTGCTCCAGATCGGCTCGGCGGCGGCGTTTCCCCAGGCCGCGCGCGCCTACCGCGTGCAATTCGAGCTCACCCCGTCCAGCGGGCCGGTGATTCTGGTGCGCTTCCGACTCTTCGCGATCTAGTGCTTTGTCACAGCTAAAAATTGGGGTGGCACTGGCTACGCCGGTGCGATGTTGGCGACACATGTTCCACTCCAACACTGGCAGAGCCAGTGGCACACCATCCCACAATCAAGCTGTGACCAAGCACTAGTGCCGTATGGCAAACCGGGGATTGGCTCCGGGCAGTCTTGCCTGGTGCCGCCCGACCACGTGCCGGCGAGGTGCCTGCCCCCGTTCTCGTTCGTGATGGCGCCGCCCTCGATAAGGAACCGCCCATGCCCAGCGACCTCGAACAACTTCGCGCGATCAAGGCCCAAGCCCTGGCGCGAATCGCCGAGCTCACGGCCCAGCCCAAGCCGACCTACTACCTCGACGGCCAGACCGTTTCCTGGAACGACTACCTGGCACGGCTGGAGGACACGGTCGACTGGTGCCAGCGCAAGCTGGCCGGCGAGGAGCCCTTCGAGGTCCAATCCCAAGGAGTGACGTGATGCTCGAGGCCGACGACGATTTTGCCCGCGTGATCGACGGCCTGGTGGCGGCCACGCTGGTCCGCGCCGCCGCGCGCGGCGCGAGGCCCTGGCCCACGCCCTCATGCGTCCGCTCCGCTCGCCCCCCGCCGACCAGCGGGCGCGAACCGTGTCGGCCGCCGAAGCAGTCTGGCACCTTGCCGCGGCCGAGCTCGCCGAGCCGCCCCGACCCGGCGATGCCATCGAAGACGGCCAGGGACGACGGTGGACGGTGCACGACGCTGCGCCGCACCGGGCTCGACGGCCGCTGGCGGTGCCTGGCGCGCGACGTGGCCGCGGCCTACGCCCTGGACCAGTACGTCGACGTCTGCGCGCGGGGCCGGGCCCGGAGTCGGGCGGGGCCGAGATCTGGCTGCCCTGGCGGCACCGGACTCCGCGCCCGAGTCCAACCCGTGATCGCCCAAATCGACCAGCGCAGCGACGGCCCGTCCCTCCGCGCCCAGTTCGAGATTCTTCTGGAGGGCGACCCCGGACTTGACGCCCAGTGCCGCATCGCCGGCCCCGACGGCACGCAGTACGCCCTCTCGATCGTCCGCGCCGGCCGCGCCGCCGAACCGCTATGCGCAGAAGTCGTGCGCATCGACGCTTTCTAGCCGCAATTCTGAATACGCGGCCTCTGCGCTCAGGGCTTCTCGCCGACCGCCTTGGCGTAGACCACGTCGACGATGCTGCGGATCATTTCGGCATGGTTGGTTTCCAATAGCACCGCCAGCTTGTCGTGCGTTTGGCGGTTGCGGTTCATGGCTACCGCGGCCTGGCGCGCCCCCTCGGCCGTGAGCGGCCCGCCGGTGCCGAAACGGCTGTGGAGCTCTTCGAAATCGGCCTCGTCCCAACCCTCAAAGAGTGCGGGTTCGTCGGCCACGACGTCGGCCACCTGGGGATTCGTGTCGCGGTCGAAGCGGCGGTAGACCAGCCGCGCGGGATCGAGAAAGAACTCGTCGGCCGAAACGCCAAGCCCTTGGGCCAGTCGGTAGAGCGTCCGCGCATGGGGCCGCTTCGAGCCTTCGAGAATCCCTTGCACCGTGCGGCGTATCCAACCCGGCCTGCGCCACCACGTCGTCGATCGTCAGCCCTTGAAGGCTCATCAGGCGGCGGAGGTTCTCGCCGGCGAAGCGGGTCATGGGCAAGCCAGTCCCGGAGGGCGAAACGCGGTTTCCCAATCGGCAAGAAACGGGGAATATACAAATGTATACATACACGCGGGACCGGCGTCAAGAGGGGGGCGCGAAGGCCGCAGGCCGCAGAAAATCGCGGGGCGCGCTGTGCGCGATCGCGTCGGCCCGCCGTCCCAGCCCCCGCGATACGAAGGCGCCGCAGGCCAGGCAGGCCGCCCGCGCATAAAAAAAGCCCGCCGCACGTCAGTCAGGTATCGACGTGCGACGGGCTCCCACCGCGGGGAACAAGAACCTGACGCCTCATGCGGTGGCCCTGTCGAGAAGCCGGCGGCGAGGCAGCCGCACCTCACACCTCCCGACAAAAGAAAGCCTAGCTTAGAATCCCGCCAAGTCAAATCGGCGCGCGGACAATTCCGTCTCCTGCCCGCCGGCGGTTCCTACTTCCCCGCGCCTTCGGCTTGCCAAGGGTTGGGCCAATCGCCCCAGTGTTCCAGGTAGGCGCGATACGCGCGGACCTCGTCGCGGTGAGTCTCCAGCCAGGTCTTGGTGTCGGCGATCAGGTTCTGCTCTTCCTCGAGCGTGAGCTGCGCCGACGAGCACGCGCGTGCGGAGGAAGACGAAGTACGTGTCGAGCACGTCGCAGCGGCAGTAGTCGTTGATCTCGGCCAGGCGGCCGGCGTCGTACATGTCCTGGACCATGTCGCCCTGGACGTCCATCTTGCCGGGCTTGCCGAGCAGGTTGGCCGCCAGGTTCAGCCCGCCGTTGAATCGCGTCGAGCCGAAGTTGGTCAGCAGTTCGCACAGGTCGAGGTGGGCCTGCACGTTGTAGCGGCTGCGGGGCTGCTCGAACGACTTGCCCGCCGTGTTGAACCAGCCGGGCACGCTGAGGCCGAAGCGAAAGGCGGCCAGTTCCAACAGCGGAATGTCGAAGCCGCGGCCGTTGAAGCTCACCAGCGTCGGCCGGCGATACGCCTCCCAGCCGCGCCAGAACTTCTCGGTGATCACGTGCGGGCGGAACTCCGGCTCGTCGAGCACCACCACGTCGAGCAGGCGGAAGTCGGCCGTCACCTTGGCCACGGCCACCGAGATCGGCACCTGGAAGGTGTAGGGAATGAAGTCGCTTTCGTACTTCTCCATCAGCTCGGCGCGGTAGCGCCGCACCGCCTCGGCCGGCTCGATCGCCTCGCCGCGGATAGCGGAGCTTGCGCCAACCAAGGCGCGTCGGCCACGCTCTCGATGTCGAAGACCAGATACTGAACGGAAGTGACTGGCCACGAATACGCGCCTTCTGGAGACTGCGGACGGAGTTCGATGCGCTCGATGAAGCATTCCGGACTGCGCCCAGGCTCCGAGCACGATCCGCGCAGCAATTCATCTTGGGCCTCGGAAGAGCAGTGCCACGAGGCCAACCCGCCCGCCGCCGCTTTCCCGGGCAAATCGAGGGCCGGCCATTGCATTGCCTTCCGGACCGCCCCTAAACTACCAGATACCGTCGCGGCAAGAGGAAGGGTTGGGCACTGCACATTTCCCACCGGAACGAACCGCCATGAACCCCGACGGCTTCTGGAGCGTTTTCTGCGCTACGTGCAGATCGACACCACGGCCCGGGCCGAGGCCGAGCGAGCTATCCCAGTTCGCCCGGCCAGCTCGAGCTGGGCCGACTGCTGGTCGACGAGCTGCGCGGCATGGGGATCGCCGACGCCCGGCAGGACGAGCACGGCATCGTCACTGGCCACGCTGTCCCGGCCACGTTCGGCCGCGGACAGCGCCGGCAGATCGCCTTCTGCGCCCATCTGGACACCTCGCCGGAGACCACCGGGGCGGGCGTCAAGCCGCAGGTGATCGAGAATTACCGCGGCGGCGATCTCGTGCTGCCCGGCGACCCCAGCCAGGTGATCCGCGCGGCCGAGCATCCGGAGCTGGCCGGCCTCGGCGGCAGCACGCTCATCACCACCGACGGCACGACGCTCCTCGGCGCCGACGACAAGGCCGGCGTGGCCGTGATCATGGAGACGGCCGCCTGGCTCATGGAGCATCCCGAGATCCCCCACGGCCCGGTGCGGCTCTGTTTCACCTGCGACGAGGAGATCGGCCGCGGCGTGGACCACCTCGATCTGGCAGCAGCTCGGCGCCGTCGGTCTGCTACACGCTCGACGGCCAAGGCGCCGACACGATCGACGTGGAGACCTTCTCGGCCGATCTGGCCATGGTCACGGTCCGCGGCGTGAACATCCATCCGGGGATCGCCAAGGGGCGGATGGTCAACGCCGCTGCGCGTGGCCGCCGACCTTGCTCGGCCGGCTTGCCCCGGACCGCCGCCTCGCCCGAAACCACGCGATGGGGCGCGAAGGCTTCCTGCATCCCTACGAGATCAGCGGCGGCGTGGCCGAAGTGAAGCTGCAGGTCCTGCTCCGCGACTTCGAGACCGCGGGGCTGGCCGACTGGGCCGAGATGCTGCGGGCAGCGGCCGCGGCAACCATGGCGGAGTTTCCCGGATCGACGATCGACGTGGCGATCACGCCCAGTATCGCAACATGGCCGAAGGACTTGCCCGGGAGCCCCGGGCGGTGAGCTACGCCCAGCAGGCGCTGGAGCGGCTGGGACGCACCGCCCGACTGACGATCGTGCGCGGCGGGACCGATGGTTCGCGACTGACCGAGTTGGGGCTGCCGACGCCGAACCTGGCGACCGGGCAACACTCGCCCCACGCCGCCGGAATGGGCCTGCCTGGAGGAGATGGTGTTGGCCGTGGAGTCGTTGATCGAGTTGGTTCAGGTATGGGGCGAGAAGTAGTTCTGCGTGGCGAGGAACCCTGCGGAATCGGGGTGCCGTCCGGAATCTGGGGAATTCAGGAAGAGCTGGCGGATTGTCGATGTGCGGCAGACGTTCCGGGACCCGATTCTGGTAAACTTTTCTACATGCGCAAACCGAAATAACTGCACGCAGGCTGGACAATTGGTAAGTTTGGTTCTCCAGGAAAACTTGCTCCATCTTGCAATAGCCCTCGGCAGAAACCTCCTGTGTTGCGCCTAACGATCGTCGTCCCCTTTGTCGGCGGCGCCAGGCGCTGGAAGAAACACTCGTCTCCGTGCTGGAGAACCGGCCGGAAGCCAGCGAGGTCGTGGTGGCCCTCGAGCAGCCCTACGACGATCCCTATGCCCTGGGCGACGAAGTGCGTTTCATCCAGGTGCCCCGCGGAGCGGGCTTGATCGGGGCGATGAATTTGGGGATCGGCGCAAGCCGCGCGGCGATCGTTCATCTGGTGACCTGTGGAACCACCGTGCGGGAAGGCTGGGCCGACGCCGCGCTGGCGCGGTTCGACGACAATGCCGAAGTGGCTGCCGTGGCTCCGCTGGTGGTCGATGCAAGCGGCCAACCGAAGGCGGCCGGCATGACGTACTTCGCCGGGGGCGACTACCGCTTGATTCGCATTTCCGCGGGGGCCAACGGCGCGCTTTCCGCGCCGCGTGCTGGCTCCTTATCCCGCCGCCGCGTTCTACCGCCGGACCGCGCTGGAAGCGGTGGGTCGGTTTTCCACCGCAGTGGCCGACTGGCTGGCGTGGCTCGACATGGGCCTGATGCTCAAACGGGCCGGCTGGCAGACGGTGCACGAGCCGCGGTGCCGCGTGACCGCTTTGCCCCACGTCGAGCCGACCGGGCGATGGCGCTCTTCCCTGGCCGCCGAGCGCTTGTTCTGGCGGTGGGCGCCGCAGCATGGCTGGCTCCGCTCGCTGGGTCTGCACCTGCTCTTGCTGACGGGCGAGTGCCTTACCGGGCTCTGGAACCTCGGCGTGCTGCCGCGACTTGCCGGGCACATGGCCGGCGCCTGCTTGGGAATTGCGCAAGGAGATTCGCGCCGTCGCGTGGCACGCTTGGGCGAACTTGCCGCGGCAAGGGATCGGCTTCCGGCGGTGCCGCCGCCCCATACGCGTTGCGAGGGCGCCGTTCGGGCCGCGCGCGAGGCGACTGCCGAGCATGCGCGGTGGACAGGATAACCGGGCGGAATACGGGTTGGTTTCCCCCGAGGCTTGGCGACGTTACCGGCGTGAAATCCACCGGCTTACGCGAGTTGCCCAGCTTGCCGACTTGCCGGACTGATCTTGCATCGATCGCCCCCGCGGTGTACACCGTGGGGCCCCGGATCATATTAAGAACCTATCCCAGAACTGCCGCTGCGGCCGTGTGCGGCCGGTAAATCAGAGCGCCTCCAAAGGTTCTGGGATCGGTTCCAAAAAAACTCAGGCACCGTCCTTGGAAGGGATTCCTATGCAGCGACGGCACTTCGTCTACTCCGTTGCCGGTCTCGGTCTGGCAGCCGCTTGGGGATGCCGCGGACACCAGACCGCCCAGGTGAAAAAGCCCACCGAGCAGGACATGGTCGGCAGCCATGCGGCCGGGGCCGAGACCTATAAACCGCTGGTCGACACCGCGGTAGCCACCCTGTTGGCGCGGCAGCAGCAAGGGGGCGCACGCCCCGGGGCCGACCCCACCCAGGCGCCTGGCCCGCGGCGGATCTGCTTTGTGGGCGTGGAGAACAAGAGCATCGAAGAGCTGGGCGACTTCAAGGAGCAACTCTACCAGCAGATCGACACGCGAATCGTCCAGTCGCAGACGTTCGAGGCGATCAGCAAGCGCTATGTGGAAGTCGGTCTGCGCGAATGCCGGCTGCGGCCCGACGAGCTGTTCATCCCCCGCAATCGCGAGCAGTTCGCGGCCGCCATGCAGCAAATGGGGCAGCCTTTCGATTACCTGCTCTTTGCCACGCTGACCTCGGGCACCACGCGCGACAACAAGGACTACCAGCGCGACTATCTGCTGACCTTGGAGATGGTAAACCTGCACACGGGGCAGGCCGACAAGGAAGCGGCGGAATTGAGCAAGGGATACAACGTTTCGCTCAAAGCCAAGCTTCGGCATCTCGGGCCCTTCTGAGGCGCGGAGAGAACCTGCTCGCCATGCCTGCCGCTTTCCCTCGCGTGCATCGACTGCTCGGCCTCGCGCTGCTCGCGCTCGTGTGCGCGGGTTGTCGCACGCATGCCGATCGACTCCGCGAGGTCCGCGGCGCCTTCTACGCCGGGCGCCTCCAAGAGGCCGACGTGGGAATTGCGGAGTACCTGGCGAAAAAGGGCAACGACCAGGGAGTGCTCAAGCTCGACCGCGCGGTCCTCGAACTCTGCTCGGGGCGGCCGCGCGAGGCCGAAGCCACGCTCCGCGAGGTCCGCGACGAACTGGACTTCCTCGAACAGGCCAGCGCCGGCGAACAGGCCCTCGCGGCCCTGACCGACGATAATGCCAAGGCCTATGCGGGCGAGGACTACGAGAAGATCCTCCTCCGCGCCTTTCTGGCCCTGGCCAACCTGATGCACGACGGCACCGACGCGACGGCCTACGCGCTTCAGGTCAACGACGTGCAGCAGCGGATCATCGAGGCGGGGTTGGCCGGCTGCGAGGAGAATCTCAAGCTGCGCTACAAGCGCGTGGCACTGGGCGCCTACCTCTACGGCGCGCTGCGCGAGGAAACCCAAGTCCACTACGACGACGTGATTCGTTGCTCGGCCACCGTGGCCGAATGGGAGCCGGCTTTCGCCTACGGCCTCTCCGACCTCCAGCGCGCCCAGTTCGGCCACCACAGCGCCAAGGGCAACGGCGCGGTGTATGTCTTCGCGCTGGTGGGCCGCGGCCCACGCAAGGAAGAGTCGCTCGAGGTGCCCAGCACCGTCGCGATGCTCATCGCCGATCGCATTCTCAGCGCCTTGGGCAAGCATACCCTGCCGCCGACGGTCGCACCCATCAAGGTGCCGAAGGTCGTCGTATCGCCGGCCCAGTTCCGCGCCATCGAGGTGGCCGTCGGCGGGCGCCCGGCCGGCACCACCGAAACGATCACCAATGTCGGTGAGCTCGCCGCCACGCAGTACGAGGCCATTTATCCCCACGTGCTGGCCCGCGCCCTGGTCCGCCGCGCCGTCAAGAAAGGGGTGATCTACACGGGTAAGGAAGTAATGGGCGTGGCGAACAACTCGCTCGCGAATGCTGCCCTCGACGTTGGCGGAGTCGTGTGGGAAGCCACGGAAACCGCCGATACGCGCTGCTGGGGGCTGCTGCCCGACAAGATCCAGGTGCTCCGCCTCGAACTGCCCGCCGGCGAGCACGCCTTGACCCTCGGTCCGACCGGGGGATCGTATCGCTCCGCCGCCAGCGAGACGGTGAAAGTGACCATTGCCGACGGCCGCAATACCTACGCGCTGGCCTACTTCCCCGACGATCGCCTGGTGGGACGCGTGCTGGCGAGCCGGCCCTGATGCACTGCGCGATGGGGAACCTGGCGATGCCGGCGCTCGCCGTGCGTCAGCCGTTCCCGGGACTGCGGCGCTCGGCCAGCAGTCGCCGCACCAATTCCTCGTCGCGCCGGGCCTTCTCCTCCGCCGCCCGCTGCGTCCCGTTGCGCACCGCCAGGTGATCGCTCATGGCCTGGTAGGCGACCGTCGCCAGGCCAACGCCGCAGAACACGGCGATTCCGGCCAACACGGTGCGGCGATCCAAACCCGCGCTCCGCAAAACCCCGGCCAGACCCAGGGGAGGTGGCGGGGGGGGGGGCGCCGGGCTCGGTTCACCGCAGTGCGGGCAGGACTGAGCGTGTTCGGAAATCGAATGTCCGCAGCACTTGCAGTTGGTCATGGCTGACCCCGCCAAACAGAATGCTCCCAACAGTCTGATTCGGCACGGGGACGGCATGAACGTAAACCGAGTCAACTTCGGACGTTTAGAGACGTCCGTGAGGGATGCAACGTGCGGCAGCCTGCAAGGCGCTGCCGGGGGCCAAGGGCATGAGTCAGGGGGGGAGGAGCCCAGAGCAGCGGCTGGATCGAGATACGCAACACGTTGGCAGAATGTATTTTAGAGCCGATCCAAAAACCTTCGGCGGTGCTGCGATTTTCCGGCCGCACAGAGCCGCGGCGGCAATTCTGGTAGGTCCTTAGAGCCGAGCCCCGCGTTTGTCGCTCGCTCCCCGATGCTCCGGCTGCACTGCTCCGGCTGCGCACAACTGCCCTGGCGATTGCAGCGCGAGTTGCTCAGGGACGCATGTCGATGTCGAAGCTCTGCCGCGGCTCGGTCAGTTCCAGCTTCAGCCCGCTGGTTTTGGCGTTGCGATACTTCGCCGGAATGTTGGGGTAGCTCTTGGCCTTGGGCGGAGTTTTGGAGATCAAGACCGGGGCGTCGACCGGTGGAGGAGTCACCGCGACGTCGTAGACCCCGCCCTGCGGCAATCCTCCCTGGGGCGTCACTCGGAACTGGTAACGGCCGTCAGACTCGATGGGCGCGGTCAGATAGGTTCCCCATTCCAGATCGGAGAAGACCACCACTCCCTCGCGAACCGGTTGCCCCTGGAAGCTGACCGTGCCCGTGACCTCGCCGTACTCCTTGCTGCTACAGCCCGGCGCGGGTCCCAGAAGCGCCAGGGCGGCCAAGGTGCAGACGAGTCGGCGCGCAATCCGCTTCCCGCGCGGTTCGCGGTTTTCCGCGGCGCCGCACTCCGCTGCGCGCCGCGGGCCGGCATACTCATTCTTTTTCCGCATCCCGATTGCCATCGTCGCGATTTGCGAGGTTGTAAAGCACATGGATTTCCATGTTTCTTGTCGAGGTACTGGACCGAGCCGTCGGCGTAAACCGCGTTCACGCCCCCTCCGTGCTGAGAGAGCAGAGGCCGGTTGGGCCCGCAGTTGCCAGGTATGCCCAGGGCCTCGTAGTTCGTAGTGCCGATCGGATGGAGCATGCAACTCAGGTTGTAGTGGCGCTCGTAAGGGTCGTTGTTGGCCGGCCCCATGGTAAAGCCGCATCCGCAGTCACTACGGCAATCCCGGCGCGTGGCATTCTGGTCGATGCACCAACTCGACTGCTCGGAGACGACCATCGTTTTCGACGTGCCGTCGCGAATGTCCGAAATCGCGATCCCGCGGCCGACGATCAGCACACCGCCAAACGAGACGCGGCCGCTCGCCGTGCCGTTGGGGTTCTTCTGGTCCCGCGTCGTCGGGTGTCCCTCCGCCCCCGAAATGCCCGTGTAGCTCGACATCTCGATGTAGGCATATTCATCTTCCGCCGTAGTCAGCCCCCAACGATCCAGCGTCGTCGAAGGGCACTCCATAAACGGGAAATGCTGCTTGTACAGGAGATTGCGATTGTCGACGTTGCCGTTCTTGCCCAGCCACCCGGTGTTTTCGCCGTACTGCTGGAAGTCGTTGTAGGTCTCGGTCTCTTCCAGGTAAGGAAGAATCCGAACCCACCAAGAGTGGCCATAGCCGCCGGCGGCGGTCGACAACCCGCCGGGCGGGAACGTCTTGTTCGACGACTCGTAGTTCAACAGCGCCACGGCAACCTGGCGCAACTGGTTGGAACACTTCGAACGCCGCGCGGCCTCGCGCGCCATCTGCACCGCGGGCATGAGCAGCGAAATCAGAATGGCGATGATTGCCATCACCACCAGCAACTCGACGAGCGTGAAGCCCGCCGAGCCACGACTCGCCAAGGATCGGCACCTGAAAACACTCATGGCCCTATCCTCCCTCTCAGCGGGTCGGGGAAAGATCGAGGAAAACAGGGATGACAACCAAGAGGCGGCCGCGCGGGCCGGCGCGCTTGCTCAACCAGATCCTTCTGGAAAGTGTAGACCGGCGATGGGTGTCCGTCCAGATAGAACTCTGGGCCGCCTTTCCGTCGAGCAGCATCGTGCACGCCCGAAGATCCACCGGCCAGCCATGCCGCGGCGATCGCCCGCCCGCCCTTACGCCGGACTTTGCCGAGCGGCACGCGCGAGGGAGTCCCTACGCAGAGGGGATCGCCGATCACGCCCACCGCCCTTTTTTCTCGCGCCGATACGCTTTCGGCCGGCTGCCACCTGTCTTGCCCATCGCCACACGGCGCGTGCGCCGCGCTACCGGGCCTGGCCCACCTCGACGCGCACGTAGCCTACCCCCTTCTGACCATAACGGTCCGGCCGTTGGACGCGGACCAGATACGTTCCCGGCTTCTCGTAGCGGTGCGCGACCACGGCGTAGCCGTCCTTGGCCAAGGCCACTGCATTGCCGTCGGACCGTGTTTGGACCTGCGGGCTGCCGTCGCCGAAGTCCCACGTCTCCTCGCCCTCCTGCGTGCCGAAGCTCCGGACCTTGAAGGTGATCTCATCGCGGGCACGCAGGTCCAGCGTGGGCCAGTAGGTCACGTGGACTGACGGGGGCAGTCGCTCGGGATGTTGGGGATCGACCACGATGACGATGGCGAAGTCGTAGTCGGTCCGTCCCGCGGCGTCGGTGATCTTGAGCACTTCGCTGTAGTAACCGGGCTGGGCGTAGCGGCGCGCTACGTGGGCGCCTTCGGCACGCGTGCCGTCGTCGAACGACCACGCATAGCTCGCGACGGCTTCGGCGGCCCAGGAGCGCGAAGCGTCGAGTTCCACGACGTCGCCCGCGTGCGCCACAAGGTGCGGGCGCGCTACGGCGATCAGCTTGGGCTGATACTGCTGCCGGTAGGCTTCCCAGGCGAAGGCATATGCCTCCTCGATGCCCCACTTCCCCGACGGCTGACGCGCGGAGATGTCGAAGTGCAGGTGCGTCCAGCCGCCGCTGCCTCCTTCTTTGCCCAGCAGGCCGATGCGCTGGCCCATGCGGACCTTGGCCCCGGGGCGAATCGCCGCATCGATCGTGTGCAGGTGGCTGTAGCGATAGTACCAGCCTCGCGCGTCGAGCACGTAAACCACGTCGTACCGCGGCTGGACCGGCGTGGCGTCATAGCCGGGAAGGTACTCTTTGCCCGCGGAGACCACGAGTCCGTCGGTGGCTGCCACCACCTCGGCCAGCCCTTCGCAGCCGCCGAAGTCGAGGCCCCAGTGATAGTAGATTTTCGCCTGCCGAGGGCGCTCTCCGCCGTCGACATACACCGGCTCGTTGCTCATCTGCGTCGAGCTGGCGAACCATCGTTGGCGGAGCGGATAGACCAGCGTGCCGGGATTCATCCACGGCGAACCCGCCGGCCACAGACGCAGCCTCGCGTCCTTCTCCAGGCGCCAGGCGTCCGTCGAGCTGTTGCGGTAGATCGCCTTGTTCACCGGGCAATCGATTTGCACGCGGCCGAGCATCACCGGCAGGTGGTAATTGGCCGAAGTCAGCCACTGCGACTGGCCGTCGACCTCGACGCGCACCTCGGACTTGCGCACCGCGTTGCGGATCGGGTCGCTCGTCTCGCGCATCTCGAGCAGCTTCACCCGGACCTTCTCGCCGTTGGCCAGCGCCACTTCCTGGGTTTCCCCGAGGTTCAAGTCGACGCTTCGCACCAGTGGCTCGAGCGTCGGTTGGGGCGGCTGGGCTGCGGCCCGCGAGATCGACACCAACAGGACGAGCACGACGACGGCGGAACGAGTCATGGCGATACCTCCGAAGGATTCGAGCGCGTGCACCAGGGAAAATCGAGGCTGCGCGGGAACCGGTCCCGTTGTTCGGCAGTCGGCGTGCGAGCCACCGCCCGCGCGAGCGGAAAACATGGACGGATCCTCGCGCCGCGATCCGATTATTGGAGGACCAGTCCGATGGCATCGATGATGGCGCCGCGGCGGCCGTGGATCCCCAGGACCTTGTCTCCTTTCAGTCCGACCGTTCGCGGCGGGCGCCCGCTGGGCGTGCCGAGCCACTGGCTCGTGTAACGATCGCCGGGATCGAGCCGCCCGTTGGGGCGGAGTCGGAAGAATACGGCTTGCACGGCGACGACGTACTCATCGGCATCGATGTTCAGGCCGCCTACGGCATAGCCCTCGCGCGCCACCGCCGTAGGAAGCGATGTCTGTTGTCCCCCCGGTCCAAAAATCGGTTCTACCGAGTCGAGCACTCCCTTGCCGTTCCAGATTCCCAGACTGCAACGGATTCCGGTCAGCGGATCTCCCCGGCTTGCCACCAGGAACGGCACACCGCCCGATCCGCCCACGAGTTCCGACAATCGCCCCACCGCCGGCCGCGGAGAAACTGCCGGCGCGATTGGTTCCATCGCGCGCGATCTCGGCGCGCGCGGTCCCGGCATCATCGGCCCCGGTATCGTCGGTCCCCCGCGTCCAAACCTGGGGCTCGGCCGCGGGAAGGGCGAGGGTTGGGGCGTCGGCCCCGGATCGAACGTCGGCGCGGAACCCGACGGCGGCGACGGTTCGGTCCCCGGGCCGGGAACCGCGGCCTGCGGGCGATTCTCGCTCGGGGGGGGAGTCGACCAGTCCACCGCCGGCGCCGATTCGGTCCCAGGGCCAGGAACCGCGGCCTGCGGGCGTTTCTCGCCCTCGGGAGGAGTCGACCAGTCCACCGCCGGCGCGCGAATCGAGTCGAGCTTCGCGAGAAGTTCCGGGGAAATGTCCGGCCCGCGAGTCCCGCCGGGACCCGCCAGCTTGAAACCTCGCTGCTGCTCGAACACCTCTGCCAACTCCAAGAGCAGTTCCGTCCCGCCGGGGATGCCGCGGATGCGGAACCCGACCGCCACGAACCGCGCCAGATTGGCTTCCAGCGATGACTGCATGGCGCGCATTTCTTCCATCGGCAGCGCCTGCCCCTTGGCGGCCAGGGCCTCACCTGCCTTGATCGTGGCTCCCATCTCCGCCATGAGCTCCATGACACGCGCGCGCTGGGCTTGCAGACTCGCCTCGTCGTGAATCGACTCCAGCACTCCCAACAGTTGGGCGGTTTGCTGAACGAGTTTGTTGGCAACTTTCTTCGCTTCACTCTCTACCGCTGCCGCCGGACGGGTGGGCGACTCCTGGCCCGCCGCGACAGCCCCACCGGCCCCGGCCACTGCCTCCCCGGTGCGATCGCGCAGCAAGACGTCCACGCCCTCGGGTCGGAGCACGTAGCCTACCACGACCAGCCCCACGGCGACGCCTGCGATCGGAATCGCAACCAGAATCCGATTCCGCAGACCTCCCAACACGAGACCCGCTCCCGCTGCTGCGAGCACGGGTGCGAGAATCAACACCACGCGGTTCGTCCAGCCGGCTAAATCGAGAAGAATCAACCCTCCGGCTCCGAGCACCGCAAGCACCATGCCGCCGACGAGCATTGCCTGGTCGGCGGAACTCAAGCGCCGCGCACGGCGCGGTCCAGCCAGTCCCGCCCCGAGACCCGGCGCGGGAGAATTCAGCGAGCCGAGGCCTCCGACGGGATCCGCCGCGGGAACTTCCCTCAGCATGTCTGCCGGCCCCGCCGTTGCCCCGCGCGCCGCGGTGCTGCCTGCCGGCGAACTACCCCCCGGCAAACTCGGCGGCGTCGACCCCTTCGCACGCGTCACCGGGGCGCCGACGAGAAAAGAGAGTCCGCAACGCGTACACTGTACCCGGTTACCCACCATTCCGGGCGCAAGCTCGTATGGCTGGCGGCATTGTGGACACTGAAACTTCTGTGGCATCGTGGAGGATCCCAACTCCGAGTACGGGGCACAAGCGGCGATCGGAAGCCAGCGCGCGGCATTCGTGCCCCGAAGGGTCTTCTCAACCGTCAGAAGATCGTGGACGGGGCACTGGTTCCATTATCGTCTCCGCACGAGGTAGCACAAGCAATAGCCCGCGGAGAACTGCGGCACCTCCCAAGGTCCTGGGATCGGCACTAGTGCTTTGTCACAGCTTGATTTTGGGATGGTGTGCCACTGGCTCTGCCAGTGTTGGAGTGGAACATGTGTCGCCAACATCGCACTGGCGTAGTTAGCGCCGCGCCAATTCTTAGCTGTGACAAAGCACTAGGTAGTACTGCATTGAGACTTCGGTTCACTCGGGTGTGGCACTGCTTGGAGCAAACAGTGCGAATCACCGCGGGGGGAGTTCGGTTTCCTCGGTGAGCGGAAGCTCCACCCGAACGCGAGTTCCCTTGCCGGGCGCCGACTGGATTGCGGCGCGTCCGCCGAACAGCCGTGCTCGCTCGCGCAAACCCCGCAGGCCGAAGCGTTGGCCGGGGATGTCCTTCACGGCAAAGCCCGTACCCCAATCGCGGACCTCGACCCGCGCGCACCCCCGGTGCAGTCCCAAACGCACGCGCACCAGTAGGCTGTGGCTGTGGCGGACCACGTTGGTCAGCCCCTCCTGCACCACGCGGAACAGAGCGTTCTCCCGCGCCGGCGCCAGGCGGCGGTTGCCGAGGCGGTTGTGGAGCTCGACCGCCAGCCCGTATTGCCGCGACATCTCGTGGACCAGGTATTCGACCGCCGCCCCCAGCCCCTCTTCATGGAGGATCGGTGGACGCAGTCCGCTGATCAGCCGACGCGCCTCGGCGATGCTGTGGTCGATCGCGCCCAACGCGGCTTCGAACCGCGTCCAAGCGTCGTCGGCCCCCTCGGCAAAGCCGTGGCGGAATCCCTCCAGGAGCATTTTCGCCCCGGTTGCCTGCTGCACGAAGCCGTCGTGGATCTCGTAGGCGATCAACTGCCGCTCGCGCTCGTGTATGCTCAACAGCCGCCGCAGCAGGCGCTGTTCTTGCTTGATCTTCTCTGCCGCGCGCACGCGCTCGGTGATGTTCACGGTGTGGACCATGATCAAGTCGGGCGGCACGAAGGCATACGTGATCTGCAGGAACGTGTCCGCTCCGGTGGTCCGCAGACGGTAGGGCATTTCCTTGCGCACGACCGAGCGCTCGGCGAAGCAGCGGGCGAAATCCTCTCGAATTTCGGGCGCGTCGTGGAAGAAGCGGCCCACGGTGGCGCCCAGATGGTCGACGATCTTGCCTTCGGTAAAGGCCATCGCCGCGTCGTTGCAGTCGATCAGAGTAAAGTCGTCGCCGGTTCGTCGCCACGTGTAGACCGGCATGGGCAGGGCCATGTATTCGGCGCGGAACCGCTCCTCGCTCTCGCGGCAGGCGGCCTCGACGCGCTTCTGCGCGGTAATGTCCTTGCCCACGCCGAAGATCACCGGACGTCCCTGCCAGCGTACAGGCGTGATCGTCAACTTCAAGTGCTTCGTCTCTCCCGGAACGCAGAACGGGGTCTCCAGGACCCCGCCGGTCTTCCATGCCGTGTGGTGAGACGCCAGTACCTCCGGAGAAATATCGGGAGGAAGAAAAGCACGCACGTCCCTGCGCAGCAGTTCCTCGCGAGAGCATCGCGAGTATTCCACGGCCGGACGGTTGGCCGCCACGTAACGCCCCGCTTCGTCGATCACCCAGATCGGACAGGGCGTATTCTCGAAGACCGTTCGGTAACGTTCTTCGCTCTCGCGAAGCGCTTCCCCAGTTCCGGTGTCTTCGCCGACGGCGGCCTCCAGCTCGGCCACTCGCTGGCGCAACCGAAACACCTCGTCATCCGTGGCGACCGGCGTCGCATGTTCGTTCATCGGTTCCCCCTCATATGAGTCCCCGACAGTCCGTCCACCCAAGAGTATAGCCAGTGGCTCACCTCGCCTCCAGTAATATGCCATAGGCGATTTTGGTGAGGCTCTCCGGCGAAGAAGGAGATGGCTGCGCGCAAAGAACCTATCCCAGAACTACCGCTGCGGCTCTGTGCGGCCGGAAAATCGCAGCACCGCCAAAGATTCTGGGATCGGCTCTAAGATCTGCGGGTTACACGCCGGCCGCGCCGCGCGCCGGAGCCAGCAGCATGTCGCGCACTTCGGGACGCGGGGCGTTGTGCTCCTGGTCCCAGTAGGGCGACATTCGCCGCAGATTGGCGACCACCTCCGGAAAGACTTGGAGAATCCGATCGATTTCTGCTTCGGTGTTGTAGCGGCTTAAGCTGAAACGGATCGAACCGTGAACCGCGGTGAAGGGAACGGCCATCGCGCAGGAGCACGTGGGAGGGCTCCAAGGAGCCCGACGTACAGGCCGAACCGCTGGAGGCGCAGATGCCCTGGGCGCTCAATTGGTAGAGCATTCCCTCGCCTTCCACGAAATGGCACGACACGTTGAGCGTATTGGGCAGGCGCAGCGCGCCCTGCCCGTTGACCTGCGCAGGCGATGCGCTGGAGGATGCCCTGTTCGAGCCGGTTGCGAAGGGTGCGGATCCGCGTTTCCTCTTCGGCGTGGTGCTGCTGGGCCAGCTCCACGGCCCGCGCCAGGCCGACGATGTAAGGTACGTTCTCGGTCCCGGCGCGGCGGCCCTCTTCCTGGTGACCGCCGATGAGGTACGGCCGGCAAGGCGTTCCGCGGCGCACGAAGAGCACCCCGATTCCCTTGGGCGCGTGCAGCTTGTGGCCGGAGATCGAGAGCAGATCGACGTGCGCAGCGCGCCCGACAAATCCAACGGCAGCTTGCCGGCCGACTGCGTGGCGTCGGTGTGGAAAACGATCGTGGGATCGGTTTCCTTCGTGATCCGCGCCAGCTCCTCGACGGGAAAGACCACGCCCGTCTCGTTATTGGCATGCATGATCGAGACCAACGCGGTCTCGGGCCCCAGCGCGCACGAACGCGGTCAGGTCCAGGTTGCCGTGCGAATCGACCGGCAGGAACGTCACCTCGTAGCCGCTGCGGCGAAGGTCCTTGGCGACCTCGAGCACGGCGGGATGCTCGACCGACGTGGTGATCACGTGCCGCCGCTGGGGATTGGCCCTGAGCGCGCCGAGGATCGCGGCGTTGTTGCTCTCGGTGGCGCAGGAAGTGAACAGGATCTGCCGCGAATCGACGCCGCCGAAAAAGTCGGCTACCGCCCTGCGGCGCACGATCCACCGCTTTCTTCACTTCCTGGGCCGGTTCGTACATCGAACTGGGGTTGAAGTACTGCTCGGTCAGAAAGGGAACCATCGCCTCGTAGACTTCGGGAGCGATGGGCGTGGTGGCATTGTTGTCGGCGTAGATGATCTTCATCGCTGGCTGGCCTGGAGGAGAAAG
This sequence comes from Pirellulales bacterium, assembly GCA_963736495.1. Classification (GTDB taxonomy): domain Bacteria; phylum Planctomycetota; class Planctomycetia; order Pirellulales; family Thermoguttaceae; genus CAVTPL01. The sequence goes on from CAVTPL010000009.1 coordinate 424,399, forward strand.
GCGCAAAGCACCTTCGTTCGTGTCTCGCATTCTTGCCGCCGATCGTCCCGCGCCGTAGGAGCATCCGGACCGAAGGGTTTCCTCCGAACTGCTGCCCCGACGCACTCAAACACCGCTTGGCGGCTCTAAGCGGTACCGCACTGCAACTTGGGTTCACTGGGGTGTGCCACTGCTTGGAACAAGCAGTGCGAATCGCCGGAAAACACTCGTTCCGGCGAAACGACGAACACACCATCGAAGCACACGTTCTTGTCTGCTCCCTCTTAGGGCACCTGGATCACGCGAATCCGCTCGTCGACGAGCTCCTTGAGCGTCTGCTCGACCATCAGTTTCAGGGTCTGGCCGGCCGACGGGCAACCCGCGCAGCGCGCCGTTCAATCGGCAAAAGACGCGGTTTTCCTTGATGTCGATGATCTCCACGTCGCCGCCGTCGCGCACGAGCATCGGGCGAACGACCTCCGAAAGCGTCCGTTCGACGCGCTTGGCGAACTGATAGGGAGATAGCGAAGGCGGCTGGGGCTCGGTCTGGAGTTCCGTCTTGTTGGGCGGCTCGACCTGGGGGAGCACGCGGAGCGTCTTGCCCCCCTTGCCCCAGATTTCGTCGAGCAGGTCCTGAAGTCCGCCGGGCGCGTGATGGCAGGATGCACAGGCTCCGCCCGCCTTGACCGCGTTGGTAATCTCCGCGATCGAACGGAGGTTGAGCTCCTCGATCTTCCGCCGCAAGTAGGGCTCGCTCAGGCCGAAACACTGGCAGACAATGCGTCCTTCCTTATCCTCGTCGGCGTGGATGTGTACGCCCAGCTTGTCCAGGTCCACGCCCCGTTTCTGCACCAATTGAAGACCGCCGATCCCAACGCTTCCGCGCCCATCACCGAGCAGTGGATCTTCTGTTGCGGCAGCCCCTCCAGGTAGTCGACAATATCCTTGTTCGTGATCTTGAGGGCCTGAAGCGGCGTGTACGAGCCCTTCTCGATCAGCATGCACAGCGCCTCCGAGGCGGCGATCGCCGAGGTGCATCCAAAGGTCAGGTACTTGGCCTCGGTAATCACGTCCTGCGTCGGGTCGGTGGCGTGGCGCCGCACGCGGAACGTGAATCGCAGGGCGTCGCCGCAGGCAATCGAGCCATGCTCCCCAAACCCGTCGGGATCCTCGATCTCGCCCAGGTGCGTCCCCGGTTTGCCGTGGACCGCGTCCATAAAGAGCTGTTTGGTCTTCTCGCTGTATTCCCAGCCCATCGTGATCCTCCAAAGGAAGGGTGCATGGCGGCTTCTACGGCCGCGCACCGGCACACGCCTAGCGGCACCCAGCGAAACCCAGGTCTTAGAGCCGATCCCAGAACCTTGGGAGGTGCTGTGATTTCCTGGCCGCACAGGTTTCCAGCGGCAGTTCTGGGATAGGTTCTTAGATTCGATCGCCTGGGAAGGTTATGCTTCCAGCATGGCACGGGAAAGAGCGCCAAGCAAGGGCTCTTGATCCCTACGCAGGAGGGGAATGTTTTCCCGACCCGTCAATGCCCCACGCACACCGGAATCGCAATCCTAACGTGGGGAACGATCCACCAATCGGGTGGGTTGCCACAAAGACTGTACCACCGGGTGGCCGTTTTCGTCTTGATTCGTGCCACTGGGTTGTATAATCGATAAGGCTGGCCTCATGACGTGGCCGAGAGAGAGCAGGAGAATGGCCAAACACACTCTCGTCTATCCGTGGCACATACTGACTCCGGAAGAGCTTTTGAACTTTGGCGCGTTAGATTGGTTCAGTCGCAATTGGCGCAACTTGAAGCTAGATGCTGAAGACGATTTAGCGCATCTGCAATCACGATCATGGCCGACCCGAGAGCGGGGGATCTTGTGCCAGGAACTGGTGGCCTCAGAAAGCTGAGGTACACGCCGCGCGAGTGGAAGGAAGGCAAGAGCGGGGCGCTTCGCGTCTGTTATGTGTACTTCGAGAAGTATGGATGGGTAACGCTTGTGACCGTGTATGACAAAGGCGATAGGGACAGTATTTCATCGGCAGGCAAAGTGCAAATCAGGAAAGCCATTCAGCGAATCGAAAGAGCACTGAAACGTCGATTTGGTTTTTGATGCTGGAAATGAATCTCCTTGCGGACGGCCTGAAAGGTGTGTGATGATGAATAAGCCGACGATCGAGAAACAGATCATAGAAGGTCTGGAAGCGTTCGCCGACAGTCTGGAAAAGGGAGAGGAGGTCAGCAAGAGGTTCACCTGTCATAAGGTGATTCTGGACTTGCGGCCAACGCCCTACAGGCCCGAACTGGTTAAAGCAACCAGGAAGATTCTGGGTGTGAGCCAAGCTCTGTTCGCCAGGTTTCTTGGAGTCTCTACGGGGACGGTCCGGTCGTGGGAGCAAGGCGCAAAGCAGCCCAATCCGATTGCATGCCGTTTCATGGATGAGATCCGGCACGATGAGACACGGTTTCAAGCACGTCTAAGGGAACTCGTGGTGCCCAAGGTACGGCTGTGAAATGATGCGGTCGCATCCGTTCCGTCGCCCGAGGATATGGGCGGCTTCTTTTTTGCGCATCTGCCGCCGATTGTCCATCACTGATTTCAAACTGACCCACTACCGGCCCACCGACCCCTTGCATCGTGCATCGCTTGCCGGACACTTTCTCCCGACGGCGGCCTCGCCCGCCGTCACTCCGGCTCGATAGACCGTCCGAAAATGCCGAGGTCGCCGCGCCGACGACCCTCAGAATCGCAGCGGAATCTCCACCGGCAACGGCCGGCCGATGAGCTTTTCTACGGGCAGCCGGTCGGTTACGACCGATCGAAGCAAACGGATCTGGTCGGAGGTCAGATCGAGCCGCGCCAGCACGGCCTGCTGGCGGCGCTGGAGCGACTCCGTCAGCCGCGCCTGTTCGGTCTCTAGGTCGCGCTCGACCGCGCCACGAACTGCTCGCGCCGCGCTTCCAGTTCGCGGCCCAAGAGCCCTTGCAGGGCGTCGGCCAGTTGATCTCCCAGATCCGAGCGCAGGCGCCACTGGGGACGGTCCAGCGTTCCGGCCAGGTCCACGACCACGTCGATCGCCTGCACGCCTGCCAGCGTTGCCTCCAGGTCCGCCGCCAAACGCTCCCCGCCGTAGCGAGGAGCAACGTGCGGCACCAGCCGCACCGGCTCCTGACGCAAGTGAATCCCGCCGCCGAGGCGATCTCCCTCCAGGTCCAAGTCGAGCACTACGCGCGTGCTGCCGGGCGAAACGGCCAGGGCCACGCGATCGGGCTGGCCCAGCAGGCGCGAAGGCTCGCGCATCGCGGGGATTTCGACGCGGAACCGGTCGCGGGGCACCGGCTGCGTGCGGTCGAGCGTGGCCTCGATCACCAGCTCGCTCATGCCTCGGACGCGCAGCGAAACCGTCGTCGGTTGACCCACAAGCTGCGGTTGAGCGGAGAGACCCTCGACCGCGCCTGCGAACGAGAAACGATCGCCGTTGTCTTCGACCTCGCCGTCGACCGCCAACCGTCGCACCAACAGGTCGGGCTGAGGCTTCAAGCCGGCAAACAGGACGTCCACTCCGCGCCGCCGCGTGGGCGAGGCCGGTTCGACGCGCTGGGGCCAATGCGCCCGCGCCCATCGGACCCAACTCGTCACGGTGCGTACGCGCTCGGCCAACTCGGGCCCGAGGAGGAAATCGGAGAGGTTGCCCTGTGCGAGCTCATCCAGACGCAGGCGGCGGCGAATCTCCTCCATGTCGTGCCGCCGCGCTTGTTCCAGTCCGTTTTTGTCGCGCACGACCTGTGTGCCCAGGCGGTCGAATTCCCGCCGCGCCTCGGCGATGTCCCGGTGAAGACCCTCGACCTCCCCCAAGGCTCTTGCCACCGCCTCGGGATCGCGCAGTATGCTCCGGGCTCCGCCCTGGGCCAGTTTGCGCAGCTCCTCCGCGCGGCGTTTCAATTGCTCGATCCGCGCTTCGATCTCGTCGTATTCCCGCGGCCAGCGTTCGGCCAGCTCCCGGCCCAAGCGGACCGATTCCAGGCGCTCGACTTCCGCGTCGAGCTGGTTCTCCAGCAAGTTGGCCAGGGTATCGAGCCAGGCCTGGGCCCACTCGATTGCTTGTCCGGCGTCGGGCAGCTCCGGCAGTTCGCCGCGATCGCGCCGTGCCTTGGCGTCCTTTTCCAACGCCCCGGAGGTATCGCGCGACGTGCCGAAACGCAGCCCGCTGGCCCGTGCCTCGCGCACGATCCAATGCTTGCTCAACAGCGGGGCGGTCTCCAGGCCCAAGACAATCTCTTGCGCTTCGACCAGGTTGCGCATCGTGTGGTGGGGATCGGCCACTCGCACGTCGCTGAGGCTTACCTCTCCGCGCAGAAGCGAAGTCTGGACCTTGCCGATCTCGACCTTGGCTTCGGTCAACTGCTGGCCGCCGGCGATCAGCCCGCGGCGGATCACCGCATCCTTGACCCACCAGATGCTGAGCATCGCCACGGCCAGAATGGCCGCGCAGGGCGCCACGTACGACCAACGGATCATGGGCGACCAGCGGATCATGGGATCCTCCAACGCGTCGCGGTTTCGGCGTAGGCCAGCGCCTTGCCTGCCTGCTGCTCTTCGATTTTCTCCGTCACGCGGTCGCGGTACGCGCTCGATTCCGCGGTGCGTGCCCCGATACACCGGCCAGGCAAGTGCCAGCCCCAGAATCAATTCACCCAGCACTACCGTGTTGTTGAAATGCGTCCAAGGCACCAGCGGAAGCTGGTAGAGCCAGACCCAGAGTCCCTGAAGAAAGCCGGCGCCTAGTACCAGCGAGCCCAGCGCGTGCGCCAAGGGATCCAAGACCATGCCGGCCCAGGAAAACACCAGCGCCGCAGCGGCCCCGGCGATCAGATTCGCGCGCGACGCCAGAAGCACCACCCCCAGCGCCGTTGCGATCAGGTTTTCCTTGGGCACCAGGCCCACCAGCATGCCCAAGGTCACTCCCATCGCGATCCGCGGCGGAGCGTCCTTCTGCTGGAACATCCGCACCAGGCTGCGAACCACGCGGACGAGCGTTGCGATCATCACACAACCCCGCATGAAACCGGTTTTTTCACGGCGGCCCGGATCGTGCCGGACCCAAGGCGGGGCGTAGTGTAGCGAAACGTGTCCGCCGCGCACTGCTCATTTCGGGGGGGTGCTTGGCTTCGCCTTGACCTCCCGAAACACGCGCGGCGGCCGCGCTCGATTAGCCGCCAGGAAGTTCTGAAGCATGGTGGCGGTCTGCCGCAGTCGTTCCTCTTCCTCGGTCTCGATGATCCTTGCCAGGAACGCCTCCAAACCGGGCGGGACCGCGCGCCGTTCGTCTGACCGACGATTGGTTGGATTGGTCGCCACTTGCTGCAATGCGGTCAACAACACTCGGCGATCCTCGAGTTCGCTCTTCTCATAGGCTGCCATCAGGGCCGGAAGGATTTCCTCGCCCCCGAAGCGGAAACTCCTGGCCAACGAAGCCACGATCGTACGACGAATCACCGGATCGGGATGCTTCACCTTCCCCAATAGCAGCTTGAAGGTGGGCAATGCCTTGGGAGCGGGATATTCGCCGCCGGTCACGGCGAGGGTCCCGGCCTCATTCACCAGCGCCTCGACCAGCGCCGGGTTGCCCCCCTGGATCACCTTCTCCACGACCGCGGCGGATGCCTGGCCGTCTCGATCGATGCGGAACAGACTCTCGGCAAGCACGCGGAGCACTTCCGGATCACGCTCTTTCTCCACGGCGTCCGTAAGGACCGCCGTCAACTTGGCGTCGGTCTCCGGCGATCGCCTCATGTCCGCAAGTACCTTGGCGGCGAAGGGTCGGCTGTTCCGGTTCCCCTTCTGCAACTCGTCGAGGAGCAGAGGAGTCGAGTCTTGAGGATCGATCGGCGTTAGTTCGGTGCCGCTAAGCGGGCGTCGAAAAGCTTCCTGTGCCGCCTGACAGAGCTGACCGATGGCAGAAGGATGGGTGAGGGTGGGGTCGACCACTTGGGAGTAGAGCGGGTACTCGTGCGCCAGCTTCAGGATCGCCGCCGTCGCCTCCCGTCCGTAACCCCGCGTGCCAAAGGCCGTGAACGCGCGAATTCCTTCGACGCGGTGCTCCGCCTTGAGTTCCGTTACCACTTCATATTGCCACTGCTCGAAGGTCTTTCCATCGTAACGCAGGCTTTGGCGCGGGCCGGCAGGCGAACTCCCCACCGCCGGATCTGACCAAGGTGGCAGCGGCGTTGGCCGCCTCGACCTTCGATCCGGCCGAAGACCCCGTGGTCCGCGACGTAGTGCTTGGCGATGCAGTGCTTGGCGATGCGGAAGTCTCGCCCCCAGCGGTCCGCTGCTCCGCCGCCGTTCCCTGAGCCACCCATTCCACGCGAACCAGGCAAGCCGCGGCCAACGCCAGGGCGACGCCAATCACGAGCGACCTTTTCACGGCAGAATCCTCCTTCGGTTGGAACTTGAGCAGACGGAGAATACGCATCGAAACGCCCCGCCCCCGGGCCGCCGTCGGCTGGAAGCGGTGCTGCGGAAGCAGGGCATCGAGTTCGACCAACGCGTGCGCAAACGTTCGCGCCCCTGCGGTTCCCGGCCGATCGCCGCCTCGTCGCAGGCCCATTCCGCGGCCTCGTCGAACCGCCGCGCTGCCCACCAGGCGATCGGGTTGAACCAGTGCGGCAGCGCCAGCACGCGCGCCGCAAGCGATTTCGCCAGGTCGCTGCGGCGATAATGCGCCAATTCGTGCCCGAGAATCGCTCGGCGCCTCGGCCGGAGCAAGCCGCTGCCACAGCGTCGCGGGCACCAGCAGGCAATGGCCGCGCGGCAGGCGGCACAACGCCGGTCCCCGATCCGCCGTCACCCATAGCCCAATCGCCGCGCCGGGCGCCTCCTTCGCCACCAATCGCTCCCACTCCTCCTCCCATTCCGCTTCGGCGGGAGACGCCGGGGGCAAGCAGCGCACGAAACGCAGATAGCTCGCCAGCCAGAACACGACCACGCCCGCCATCCCCACCAGCCAGGCGGCAAGGACCTTCGCCTGCCATCCCCACGTCAGCCGAATCGGCTCGGCTTGCGGCGGCCGAATCGGCGCGGCTCGCAGCGGACCGTTGTCGGCTCCGACGCGCGGCGGCAGACTCTCAGCCATCGTCTCAGCCATCGCCGCAGGCATCCCGGCGATCGCGGGATCCGCCCACGGCTCCCCGCTCGATACCTCGGTGCGGACCGGATCCGCGAGCGGTTTCTCGTAGGGAATGGCCACGCCCAAGCGATACCACAGCCAACCGTGTGCCAAGACGAGCACCCAGGCCGCCCGATGCACGCCGGGCGAACTTGGCTTGGCGATGGCCAGAAGCAAGCGGACCCCAACGCCCGCTGCCGCCAGAGCCAGCGTGGTTCGCACCAGCGCCGCAAGCACGTCTGCCGCCATCGCGTTCATGGTACGTCTCCCTGGGCACAAGGTCCCTCTGCCGAGTGCTCGCTTTCCCGCACCAGACGTTTCAGGGCCGCGATCTCCTCGGCACTCAAACGCCTGGCGCTTCATCAGGTGGGCTACCAAGGGAACAATGCTGCCGTCGCTGACGCGTTTCAGCAGCAGCTCCAGATGACCGGCGCTGGCCTCCTCGGGGGCCACCGCCGCCCGGTAGTGCGCCGGCCGGTCCTTGCTGCGAGTCGCCGCCCCTTTTTCCACCAGCCGGTTGAGCCGGGTTTGGACCGTGGTGTAGCCGACCGGCCGGTCGAGGCCGCGCTGGGCCTGGGAAAGCGTCACTGCCCCTTCCCGCCAGAGCATTTGCAGAAGCTCCAGCTCGCCCGCCCCCAATCGCAGCGACGGTTTGCGTGTCATGGCACCCTTCTCCTGCTACGACGTGTGTCGTAGGTCAGTATACGACTCTTGTCGTAAATGGGAAGGGCAGCGGGGCGATTTTTTTGTTTTTTCTAGGGGGGGCGACGCTGCGGGGGAAGCGGGCCTACTTCTCCAGCCCGTACTCCTCGAGCTTCTTGTGCAGCGTGTTGCGGTTGATTCCCAGCCGGGCGGCGGCCTTGATCTGCACGTTGTCGCAGGCGGCCATCACCTGGGCGATCAGCTCGCGTTCCACGCGGTTGACGATCTTCGCGTGGAGGTTGTCTTCCTCGGGCCGCGGCCGAGGCCAGGCCGAACTCGACCAGTTCGGCCACGAGCGTCTCGAGGTCGACGGCGCCGCGGCGGCCGATGCGCGGGCGCTTCCGGCCGAGCACGGCCTCGGGCAGCAGGTCGCAGGTCAGTTCGTCGCCCGGGGCCAGCACCACGGCCCGCTCGATGTAGTTCTGCAGCTCGCGCACGTTTCCCGGCCAGTCGTAGGCCGGCAGGGCCTCCATCGCCCGGCGCTCGACGTGCGGCACGTGGCGGTCGTTCTGCTCGTTGTAGATCTTGAGGAAGTGGCCGACCAGCTCGGGAATGTCCTCGCGGCGCTCGCGCAGCGGCGGCAGGTAGATCGTGACCACGTTCAGCCGGTAGTAGAGGTCTTCGCGGAAACGCGCTGGCTTCGACCTCTTCGAGCAGGTCGCGGTTGCTGGCGGCGATCACGCGGGTATCGACGCGGATCGTCTGCGTGTCGCCGACGCGCTCGAACTCGTGCTCCTGGAGCACGCGCAGCAGCTTCACCTGGAGCTTGGCGGTCGTGGAGTTGATTTCGTCGAGGAAGACGGTGCCGGTGTGGGCGGCCTCGAAGCGGCCGGTGCGGTTGTCGATGGCCCCGGTGAACGCCCCGCGCACGTGGCCGAACAGCTCGCTTTCCAGCAGGTTCTCGGCCAGGGCGCCGCAGTTGACGCGGACGAACGGGCCGCTGCCGCGCGGGCTGAGCTGGTGGATCGCCTTGGCGATCAGCTCCTTGCCGGTGCCCGTTTCGCCCAAGCAGCAGCACCGAGGCGTTGGACTGGGCGACCTTGCGCGTCAGGCGATAGACTTCCTCCATCGCCGGGCCCGGAGCCGATCAGCCCGGGAATCGGCGGGCCCGTTTCGTGGACATTCGGCCGCGGGGACGAGTAGGAGTGCGACTCATCGGTTCCAATGCGCCATTTGCGTGGTTCTTTCAAGGACCGCGGCGCTCGCCTGACGCCCCGACTGCGTCGGCAGCCTCGATCGAGTCGAGAATCAGCCCCAGCACTTGCTGCGTGCTGGCGTCCGCGTCGGCGCTGCTGATTGTAGCGATCGTATTGCAGGCGGATCTGCGTGGTCGGGAGCATCAGTCCGCGGCTGAGCACCGCTTGCGGAAGGCGCCGGCTGCCGCCGACGGACCGGGAGCGACGCCTCCGACCGGCTTGCCAGTTCGACCAGCGCCGTCTGCGCCGCGGGCGTGCCCAGCCGCCCCAGGGTCACCGTAGCGGCGGGGTTGAGCGCGTTGCGGTACAACGTCGCGGAGCACGGTCGACTCGATCCGCCGCAAATCCAGGCTCCTGCCCGTCAGACTGTCGGCCAGCGCGGGGAACAGCGCCAGGCGCGCGCCGCCTGAACCTCGCGCACGGCGGCGGCCGGCGCATGGGCGCCGCCAGCTTCGCCATGCGCTCGAGCTGCCATTTCGCGTCGGCCTCCTCGTGCGGATACGCGAAGGCCTCGACGCGCGTGATGGTGCGCCGATGCGCCTCGCCTCGTCGAGCGAATCGGCACGCGCCAGAATTCCCACCGGCAGCAACTCGGTCCGGCCGTCGCGGCGGATCTGCTGCAACAGGAAGTCGAGCGTCGGCCGGTTGATCCCGGCGTCGACGAGAATCAATTCGTAGTCGGGCGAGGGAAAAGCTTCATGGAGCAAGTCGGCGCCGCTCATGGCGGGCTGGACGACGTAGCCCAAGCCGCCGACGTAGTGCGCCATGCGCTGATAATCCTGCAAGCGAGGCACGGCGACCAGCGTGCGCGGCGAACCTCCCGCGCCGGCGAGAAACTCAAGCCTTCCAGCACCCAGCTCGCCCCGGGGAACGGCCCTTCCGGTCGCAGCCGCACGATGGCCTCCAGCGCTGCCAGCCGCAGCCGGCGGTCGCTGTGGCGCGTGGCGCGAACCAGCGGAGCGGCGCTGCCGCTGCGCGTTAAAAGTCGCACCGCCTCCGGTTTCTCCCCCAACAGGCGCGCGACGGCCGCCGCGCTTGCCCCGTGGTCTCCCTCCATCGCCACCACGAGTACGCCTTGCAGCGTTTCCGCGTCGAAACTCGCGATCTTGCCCGCCAACGTGTCGGGGCCCGTCGGCAGCGGCCGGTCCAGCCCGTTGAGGTGCGCGGCATATTCCAAAAGCGTCGCCAGGTACAGTGCGCGAATCTCGGCATCCTCGGGGGCGGAAAAATGCGCGTTGCGTGCGCCGCGCCGCCATGCGCAGCGATGCCAGCGCAACCGGCAGGGTGCGCGCGGTCAACCGCTGCTCGGCCTCATCCCAACTCCAGACCACGACGTCGCCCGCCGGATCGGGGCGGAGGACGATCCGCTCATCGAACCAGCGACGCGCGTGCTCGGCCAACAGCCGCGCCGCCTGGGCCGCGGAAGGAAGCGAGCCCACGTGCCTCGTGCAGCGCCTCGTGCGCCGCCTCGCGAACCTCCGCCGGCCGGTCCGCGCTGCGCAAACGAGCCCAGCAATTCCAGGTATACCTCGGGGCCCTGCATCGCTCCCAGCGCGCGGAGCGCCTGCACGGTGACAGCCGGCTTTTCCGAATCCAGAAGGGCCGCCAGCGGCTCCCGGGCGTCGGCGCCGATCTCCCTGAACGCGCCTGCGCGGCGGGATGCTCGGCGGCCCGCGCCGGATCGGCCAGCAGGGCCACCAGCGGGCCGACGGCGGCTCCCCGCGCCCGCCGAAGCTCGACCATCGCTCGCACGCGCGCGGCGGGAGAAGAATCCGCCAGGCCGGCAATCGCGGCCGCGATGTGCTGCGGATCCGAAGCCCGCTGGCGCTGGGCCTCGATCACCTCGCGGACCAGACGCTGCGCCTCGGGGGCCAGATCTTCCCGCGTACCGAGCTGCACCAGCACGTCGCCGCCGAGTTGGTCCGCCAGATCGGCCAGGGCGTCGTGCGCAAGGCCCGCCCCCAGAACGCGGCCGAGGAACCCCCGGGCCAGTTCCGCTCGCTCCAACTTCGCCAGCAGGTGCGCGGCCTGAACCTGTTCCAGCGGCGTGGAAGGCTGGCTTTGAAGGACGGCGCGGACCAGCGGGTTTTCCTCGGCCTGCGGGTGCGGCGCGGCCGGGGCGGCGTCGGCCGGCGGGGCCTCGGGCTTCACCTTCTGGGGACCCGGCGCCGCCGGTTTCGGCGCCTGCGCGAGACCAGTCCCGCCACCATCGCCATCGCGCACGAAAGCCACAGCCAGGTCCAGGGGCGGAGGCGAGTCTGCATGAATCGGTCTCGTCTTCGAAGCCAGCAATCGTGCTTGTCAATCCGCGGCCCTCGGCGCCTCGTGCCCGCGGGTCGGGCGGCGCTAGGCCGTCACGCGCTTGGGAGCAGACCTTTCCACCGCTCGATCTGCTGGCGAACCTGGCTCGGCGCGGTTGAGCCGTAGCTTCGCATCGCTTTCACGGCGTTCTCGACCCCGAGCACGCCGTAAACGCTCTCGTCCAACGCGGGGCAAGCCTCGCGGAATTCGGCCAGCGCCAGGTCCGACAGACGCACGTTGCGGTCCATCGCCTTGCGCACCAGCCGGCCCACCACGCCGTGCGCCGTGCGCTGCGGAATGCCGCGGCCGATCAGGTGCTCCATCAAGGTGGTGGCGTCCAGGTAGCCACGGTCCAACCGCTCGGCAATCGCCGTACGATTCAATTCCGCGCCGGCCACCAGCGGCGCTGCCAATTCCAGCGATGCCGTCACGGTGTCGAACGAATCGAACAGCCGCGGCTTGTCCTCCTGCAGGTCGCGGTTGTAGGCCAGCGGCAGCCCCTTGACCAGCACCAACAGCGTCTGCAGGTTCCCCACCACGCGGGCGGTCTTGCCGCGGATCAACTCCAGCACGTCCGGGTTGACCTTCTGCGGCATGATCGACGAGCCGGTGCAGAATGCCTGCGGCAGCTGGAGGAAGTCGAACTCGACCGTGGACCAGAGGATCCATTCCTCGGCCCAGGTGCTCAGGTGCTCGGCGATCACCGTGAGCACGAAGGCGAATTCCAGCGACGAAATCGCGGTCGCTGGAAACGTCGAGGCTGTTGGCCGCCACCGCCGTCGAACCCCAGCAGCCGCGCCACGTCCTGGCGGTCGATCGGCAGGCTGGTGCCGGCCAGGGCCGCCGCCCCCAGGCTGAGCACATTCACCCGCCGCCGGCAATCGGCCAGTCGCTGGCGGTCGCGCTGGAACTTCTCGCAATAGGCCAGCCAGTAGTGCGGCGCCAGCACCGGCTGGGCACGCTGCAGGTGGGTGTAGCCGGGCAGGATGACGTCGAGATCGGCCTCGCACCGGCCGACAAAGGCCCGCTGGAGATCGACCAACCGCCGATCGACCGTGGTCGATCGCGTCGCGGACCCAGAGCCGCATGTCGGTCGAGACCTGATCGTTGCGGCTGCGGCCGGTGTGCAGTTTGCGGCCCACGTCGCCCAGATCCGCTCGATCAGCGCCTGCTCGATGTGCATGTGGATGTCTTCCAATTCAATCGAGAACGGGAAGCGGCCCTGCTTCGATCTCTGCGCGGATCTCGCGCAGGCCCTGCTCAATCTGCCGGCATTCGTCGGCGGAAATTAGGCCGACCTCCGCCAGCATTTGGGCATGGGCGATCGAGCCGGCAATGTCGTGCGCATAGAGCCGCCGGTCGAAGCTCACGCTTTCGGTGAACTCCTCGACTCGGCGGTCGGTCGCCTGCGAAAACACGCCCCCCCATGCCTTCTCGGCCACGGCGATCCTTTCAAGCTGGCCCCGGAAAATGGAGCAAGTGCATCAACGTATTTACTCTAAATAGGTTACGGCGGACTGTCAATCGCGATCCGGCCACGGCGCGGCCCGGAAGGACAGGGGCGCGTCCGCGCTTTCTCAACCGAGTCCCTTGGCCGTCGAAGGGCGGAAGGACCGAAAACACCGACCGGTCCTCCGCGGTGCCGGCGTGACTCCCACGCGCCGCCCCTCTAGAGAGTTTCGGCCGCGTAGCGCAACGGACTGAGGCGACTTGAGTTCGACGTTGAAACCCGCACCAACCGTCGCCTCGTCTCCCCAACTGCCCGAGTTCTGAGCACCCGGCGATTGGTGCGTGCGAGTCGGCCGCCCCTTGATGGGCGGCCTTAACTCGTGCTAACATCGAGGGATTTTACACAGGGGCCGGGGCAGGCAAGGGCTCATGCTGCTGGCGTGCGCCGTCTGGGAAGCTCGGTCGTTCTAGTACAAGGGGGAATCTGCCCCGTGCCGCGTCGCGACCGACATCCACAAGATCCTGCTCATTGGCTCCGGCCCGATCGTCATCGGCCAGGCGTGCGAGTTCGATTATTCCGGCACCCAGGCCTGCAAGGCCCTGCGGGAGGAGGGCTACGAGGTGGTGCTGGTCAACTCCAACCCGGCCACGATCATGACCGATCCCGAGATGGCCGACCGCACCTACATCGAGCCGCTCACCTGGGAGATCGTGGCCAAGGTCATCGAGACCGAGCGGCCCGACGCCCTGCTGCCCACGCTCGGCGGGCAGACCGGGCTGAACCTGGCGATGGATCTGGCGCAGCACGGCGTGCTCGAGAAGTACGGCGTGGAGATGATCGGCGCCAACGCCGCGGTGATCGCCAAGGCCGAGGAGCGCGACCAGTTCCGCCTGGCCATGGAGCAGATCGGCCTGGACGTCTGCCGCGGCCGCACCGTGCACAGCCTCGGACGAGGCCCGGCGAGGTGCTCCAGGAGATCGGCCTGCCCTGCGTCGTCCGGCCCAGCTTCACCCTGGGCGGCACCGGCTCGAGCATCGCCTACAACCGGGAGAAGTTCGACGAACTGGTGCTCCGCGGCCTGGCCGCGTCGCCGATCCACGAGGTGCTGCTGGAGGAGTCGGTCCTCGGCTGGAAAGAGTACGAGATGGAGGTGATGCGCGACAAGGACGACAACGTCGTGATCATCTGCTCGATCGAGAACTTCGATCCCGATGGGCGTGCACACCGGCGATTCGATCACCGTCGCCCCCGCGCAGACGCTGACCGACAAGGAATACCAGCGGATGCGCGACGCCTCGATCGCCGTGATCCGCGAGATCGGCGTGGAGACGGGCGGGTCGAACATCCAGTTCGCCATCCATCCCGAAAACGGCCGCATGGTGGTCATCGAGATGAACCCGCGCGTCAGCCGTTCCAGCGCGCTGGCCTCGAAGGCCACCGGCTTTCCGATCGCCAAGATCGCGGCCAAGCTGGCGGTCGGCTACCGGCTGCACGAGCTGCCCAACGACATCACGCGCGAGACGCACGGCCTGCTTCGAGCCGACGATCGACTACGTCGTGGTCAAGATCCCGCGCTTCGCCTTCGAGAAATTCCCCGAGGCCGACGCCGACCTGACCACGCAGATGAAGAGCGTGGGCGAGACGATGGCCATCGGCCGCACCTTCAAGGAGGCGTTTCAGAAGGCGCTGCGCGGGCTGGAAGTCGGCAGCTTCGGCTTCGGCTGCGACGGCAAGGACCTGTGGGGCACGCCCCGCCAGCCGAGCTCTCGACGACGTCCGCGCCGACTCGCTCGGCCCGACGACCGCCGCGTCTGGTACCTCCGCTACGCCATCAAGTACGGCATGTCGATCGAGGAGATCCACGAGCTGACCGGGATCGATCCCTGGTTCCTCGACAACCTCCAGGAGATCGTCGAGATGGAGGAGAAGCTTCGCGCCGTACGCGGGCTGGAGGCCGCCGGCGACCGCGCTGCTGCGCCAGGCCAAGCAGTTCGGCTTCTCCGACCGCCAGCTGGCGACGCTCTGGGGCGTCCACGGAAATGGACCGTTCGCGCCGAGCGCAAGCGCCGCGGCATCGTGGCCACGTTCAAGTCCGTCGACACCTGCGCCGCCGAGTTCGAGGCCTACACGCCCTACTACTACTCGACCTACGAGGACGAAGACGAGACGCCGCCCAAGCAGCCCGGACAAGCAGCGCGTCATGATCCTCGGCGGCGGGCCGAACCGCATCGGCCAGGGGATCGAGTTCGACTACTGCTGCTGCCACGCCAGCTTCGCCCTGCGCGAGCTGGGCATCGAGTCGATCATGGTCAACTCGAATCCCGAGACGGTCAGCACCGACTACGACACCAGCGACCTGCTGTTCTTCGAGCCGCTGACGACCGAGGACGTGCTCAACATCTTCGACCGCGTCCAGCCCGACGGCGTGATCGTGCAGTTCGGCGGGCAGACGCCGCTGAACCTGGCCCGCGCCCTGGCCAACGCCGGCGTGCCGATCATCGGCACCAGCGTCGACACGATCGAGGACGCCGAGGACCGCGAGAAGTTCAAGAACTTCCTCGAGCGGCTGGGGCTGAAGCAGCCGGCCAACGGCATCGCCCGCAACCTGGCCGAGGCCCGCGCACGAGGTCGCCAAGATCGGCTTTCCCGTCCTGGTGCGGCCCAGCTTCGTGCTCGGCGGCCGGGCCATGGAGATCTGCTACGACGACGCGCAGTTCGAGCACTTCGTCGCGCGAGGCCTTCCTCGTCGCCGAAGGGCAGCCGGTGCTGATCGACCGGTTCCTGGAAGACGCCACCGAGGTCGACGTCGACGCCATCGCCGACGGCGAGCAGCGTCATCGTCGCCGGCGTCATGGAGCACATCGAGGAGGCGGGCGTGCACTCCGGCGATTCGGCCTGCGCCATCCCGCCCTACAGCCTCCCCGGCCCCGTCGTCACCGAGATCCGCGAGGCCACGTGCAACATGGCCCGGCAGCTCCAGGTGCGCGGGCTGATGAACGTGCAGTTCGCCGTGAAGCGGGAAGACGGGCCGGCCCGTGCGTCTACGTGCTGGAAGTCAACCCCCGCGCCAGCCGCACGGTGCCGTTCGTCTCCAAGGCCACCGGCATGCCCCTGGCCAAGGTGGCGACCAAGGTGATGGTCGGCGTGTCGCTGGCCGAGCAAGGGTATCACGCGCGAGCCCATCCCCGCCCACGTCTCGGTCAAGGAGGCCGTGTTTCCCGTTCGTCAAGTTCGCCGGCGTCGACATCGTGCTCGGGCCCGGAGATGAAATCGACCGGCGAGGTGATGGGCATCAGCGAGCGATTCTCGATCGCCTTCGCCAAGAGCCAGCTTGCCGCCGGCACCGTGCTGCCCCGCAGCGGGCAAGGTCTTCATCAGCGTGGCCGACCGCGCCAAGGAGCACATCGTCGGACTGGCCCGGCGACTGGAGAAGATGGGCTTCGAACTGCTCGCCACGCGCGGCACCGCCCAGTGCCTCGAGGAGGCCGGCATCCAGGTCCAGCGGCTCAAGAAGATCCAGGAAGGGCACCCCAACGTGCTCGACTACATGCGCGACGGCCAACTGCAGCTGGTGATCAACACGCCCAGCGGCAAGGGCGCCCGGACCGACGAGGGCCGCATCCGCGCCACCGCCGTCTCGCTGGGCATCCCCTGCATCACCACGATCCAGGCCGCCGACGCGGCCGTGCGGGCCATGGAGGCCCTCGGCGAGGAAGACATGACCGTGCAGGCGGTCCAGGACCGCTTCCCGCACGCCGTGCACCGGCGCTCGCCTCCGGCGTGAAAACCGGTAGGCACTCCCGTGCCTGACAAGCTCCCCCTTCGTGGCTTCGTGGTTCACATCGGCCTTCGCGTTGAGGCAGGTCAAGGCATTCCCGTGCCTGACCCGCCTCCCCTCCCGTGCCTGACAATCTCCTCGCACGCTCAAGGTCCGCGGAACCCAACAAACACCCACGGTCGCCGCGATTCGGGCGCTTCCGGGTCTCTCTCCATCGTCGCGCTCAAATAGAGCGTTGTGGTTCTAAACCATAACGGTTGTGGCGCTTCTGCGCGCCAGCGGCCGCCGTTTTCGCGAATTCTTCGCGAGCTCGAAAAAACCGGCCTTGACGGCCCGCGGCGAATTTTCTACCCTCGCCACCTCACGCGTTGAACGTAACGCCGCCCGGGCAACCGGGCCCTTACGATAGAACACGAGGATTCCACGTGGACGGGCCTGCACCGGGGACGGCGGATGCCGTTCCTGCGGGCCGCGAAGCGACTCCCCAAGGCATGGATGCCTTCGGGACGCTTCGAGTTTCGTTGTCCGCGGGCTGTATGCCGGCCCGCAACTCTCAGACTTCGGTCTGACGAACCACACCTTCGGCCGCTTCGACGGCCGCCAGCGTCCAATCGCTCCCGGAAAAGTAAAGTGTCCTCTGCCCCCCTGGGACGCGGCCTTTCCGGGGGCCTTTTTTGTGCGCGGCTCATGCCGACCGAACACGCCTCGCGCCTTCTCGCCCGTCCCCCTTGACGAGGTATGGCCCGCGCGACCCCGGCGCAGGAGACTTTCCGCCGGGCCATCGAGTGGGATCGCACCGTGGCGGCAAACGATCCGCGCATCATGCGCCCCGCCCTGAACCCACGAGCGGCCGCGTGCCCCGAGCACCGTGCGTCGCTGAGAATGTCGCTGACGACGTCGCTGAGGAAACATCGCTGAGGGAACATCACATCGCTGAGGAGACGAGTCGATGAGCACTCCGCTATCGAGAACCTGCGCCCTGGCGCTGATTGCCGTTGCCTGGCTCGCCTCGGGCGTTCCTGCCTCCGCCGCCCAGGAAGCTCCGGCTTCCCCCGAAGAAATGTTACGCGACAAAACGCTCGTCGTCTGGGCCGCGCCGGCGAACCTGGACCAGCGGGGCGGTTCGGCGCTGTCGATCGACAACGGCGACGGAAGTTTCGACGCCGTCGTCTTCGGTGAACTGGAGCCGAAGCGGTGGATGCCGGGTAGCAACGGGTTCGTAAGGACCGAGAAAAACCAGGCCGCCTGGCCGGCCGAGACCGCGCGGCCCGATGAGTTCGTGCAGATGGCCATCGTCTACCGAGGGCGCGAAATCGCGGTGTATCGCAACGGCAAGGAATATGCCCGCTACGCCATGGCCGAGTCCCCGCAATCCTTTTCTACGCAGGCCGTCGCGGTCTTCGGGCGGCGGCATCTCGACACGCGCGATCCCGAGCGATCCTTTGCCGGACGAATCCGTGATGCACGGATCTATGCTCGGCCGCTCGACGTCCCAACCCTCGCGTCGCTCAAGCCGGGTGAGGCTTCCGCCGGCCTCGAGCCCTGGG
This sequence comes from Pirellulales bacterium, assembly GCA_963736495.1. Classification (GTDB taxonomy): domain Bacteria; phylum Planctomycetota; class Planctomycetia; order Pirellulales; family Thermoguttaceae; genus CAVTPL01. The sequence goes on from CAVTPL010000009.1 coordinate 442,516, forward strand.
CGTGGTGGTCGTTCGCCGACGAGGGGCTGCGCGAGAAAACGGGTCGGTTCAATCAGATCAAGTTCATCGGCGACGTGCGCATCGAAAAAGGCTGTCTCGTTCTTCCCGGAAAGGGTGCAAGCGTATTTGCCGCGTCGGCGCCCCGAGCCGCTCGACGCGCGCCTCGGTTGGGTGCCGATTCCGCGGGAGTGGTCGATCACCGGTCCCGTGCCCGACGAAGTGGTGCGCTCGACGCGGCTCTTGCGCGAGCGCCTGCTGGCCGACCCCTATCGACCTGCCTACCATTTCTGCCCGCCCGAGGATATGGGAATCCCCGGCGATCCCAACGGCGCCTTCTACCACAACGGCCGCTATCACCTCATGTATCTCTACAACCGCAACGGCTCCGGTTTCTGTTGGGGCCACGTCTCCAGCACCGACCTCGTGCACTGGCGGCACCATCCCGACGCGATCGGCCCGGGTGGCGGCGACGAGGGCTGCTTCAGCGGCGGCGGTTTCGTCGACGACGACGGCACGGCCTATCTCTCCTACTGGATGCTCTGGGGCGCCAAGGGAATCGGTTTGGCGCAGAGCAGCGATCCCCACTTCGATCGCTGGACCAAGCTCGACGCCAATCCCGTGATCCGCTCCACCGAATTCGGCCTTACCGAGGTCAAGGATCGCGACGGCAAGAGCCTCTTCTACGGCTCGGCCGATCCTTCGAACATCTGGAAGAAGCAAGGGCGCTACTATATGCTGACCGGCAATCTGCCCCTGCTCAACAAGATCGGGGCGGAGCCCGGACGCACCCTCGGACGAGCAAGGCGACCGGCTCTACCTCTTCGCCTCCGACGACCTGAAGGCCTGGAAGTATTTGCACGTCTTCTACCAGCGCAATCCCCAGTGGACGGACCGCAGCGAAGACAACATGTGCCCCAGCTTCCTCCCGCTCCCCTCGAGTGCCGACGGCGGCCCCGCGAGCGGGAAGCACCTGCTCGTGTTCATCAGCCACAACCGGGGCTGCCAGTACTACGTCGGCGATTATCGCGACGATCGGTTCTTCCCCAGAACCACGGCCGCATGTCGTGGATCGACAACACCTATCTTCGCTCCCGAGGCCCTCGTCGACGGCCAGGGCCGCCAGATCATCTGGGCCTGGCTGACCGACAATCCGCCCGACGAAAAGCCGAAGGGATGGTCGGGCGTGTTCGGACTGCCGCGCACGCTCTGGCTCGGCGACGACGGCAACCTTTGCCAGCGGCCCGTCAAGGAGTTGGAAACGCTTCGCTGCCGGCGAGAAGACGTGGAGCGATCGTGTCCTGCACGATAACAAGCCCTCGAGCTCCCGGTCTTCTCGGGCGATTGCTGCGAACTGCAGATGGAGATCGAGCCGGCCGCGTCCGCTCGCTGCGGGTTGAAGGTCCGCGCCTCGCGCGACGGGAAAGAGGAAACGCTCCTCTACTACGACGCCCAGGCCAAACAACTCGTCTTCGATGCCACCCGAAGCGGTCCCGTGGGACGCACCGTGGTTGAACGCGCTCCCTTGACGCTGAAGCCGGGTGAGCCGCTCCGACTCCGTGTCTATGTCGACAAGTCGGTGGTCGAGGTCTACGCCAACGACCGCCAGGCCATTGCCCGCCGCGTCTACCCGGCGCGGTCCGATAGCCTCGGGGTCTCCCTCTTCACCGACGGAGGCACGGCCACCTTCCGCAAACTCCAGGCCTGGGAAATCACGCCGTCCAACCCGTTCTGATCGCTCCGGTTCTTCGCGAAACTGGCCCAACAACCGATCTTGAAATTGGGCCAGCCCGCACCGTACGATCGCCAACGCGATACTGCGCTCGCGCCGATCGCTTTGGCGAAAACGGATCTGCCCCAAAGGATGGGGGAGAGTCGAAGTGGCAAAAATTGCGATCCGTTGACCAACGCGCAACGGCGCAACCTGATCGCTCTTGGCAACTTCCGCCGTCCGCCCTTGCGAAGTTGTCCGCCACGAGGACACGATTTAACGCGCGAGCGCGTCGGCCGATAGGCCGCGCGGCGGGAAACCGCCTTCTCGATCCTACTTGCCCGGCAGGGCCAGGAACATATAGGTCTGCCCTTCCTCCAGCCCCTCGATCCGGACCGACGGGCCGGTAATCGGCAGCGTGCCGCTTCAAGCCGTCCCAGGCGTAGACCTCGAGCGTTCGGGCGTTGGGCGGCATGGCGGTGGGAGTGAAGGACGTGCCGGGATGATTGGTCCATGCCTTGCGGTTTTGCCAGACCCAGAGCTTCTTGCCCTTTCCTTCGAGCACGAATTCCCCTTTGCCCTTCGGATCGGCCGAGACCAGTTCCAGACCGGCGGTCACCTGGCAGACCATCTGGACCACCCGGCCCCGCGCCGTCGGACTCCAGGGGTCGAGCTGCGTGCACATGCCGTATTCTTCATCGCGCGTCGTAAGGTGGAAGAGATTCCAGGGCAGGACCAGTTCGCTTACCGGCTGTCCCTGATTGCCGACCACCCCCAGCGTGTCCCAAAGCGCGGTGAGCAATCCCTTGGCCGCCTCTTCTTCGCTGATCTTGCGCTTCTTGAAGTTCACCTCGTCGGTGTAGAACTTCACGTCGGCCGTGATTCCCGCGTTGCGTTTGACCTCGTCGAACTGGCTTTGCAGCGAGAAGCGGTACTTGCCCTCCATGGGGACGTAGTCCACGTCCCAATACCGGTGGATGCCGATCGCATGCAGCTTTCCCGCGTTGAACAGGGGAGCGACCGCTTTCACATAAGGGTTCTTGTTGGCGAACAAATAGCCTTCGATCCATCCGCCCGGACTGACGCAAAGCGCCGGCTCGGCCACGTGGACCCCGTCGGCCAGCCCTTCCAGCGCCGGGCGTACTGCTCCGGGGGAATGGGGGTTGGATTGTTCTCCTTCCACATCGGCTCATTGATCGCGCTGTAGTACGTCACGCCCCAACCGCGAATGCCCTGCGACACCAGCCATGCGCTGTTCGGGCCGGAATCGCTGGGCATAGGCCTTGCCGATGGCGAACCACTTGTCGCGGCCCCCCAACTCGCGGTTCCATCGCGTGTAATACTCGAACAACAGGATCGGCCGAATGCCATGCTCGTGGGCCAGACGCATCAGGCCGTCGAGCCGCTCGGGCCGCGGCGTTCCCTTGGGGTCCGCCCAATAGTCGTTGCCCGATACGGGAATGCGGCACATCCCCGCCCCCACGAGCTTGAGCACCTTGAACTGGGCCGTGGCACCGGCGAGCTGGCCGCTGGCGCTGACGTTGCCGCCGCCCATCCGGCTCGGAATGTCCGCGCTCTGCAACGCCGCCGGCATCAGGATCGCCGCGGCGCATCAGGACCAGGGCAATCGGCTTCCCGCTCCGCCTCGCATGGGCGGACATGGCGACAGCTTCGCGCCCGGGCCCCCGTTCCATTGAAACCTGAGTGCGTGGTGGCTCTTCAAGTACCTCATCCTTCGATCTCCCCTCACATGCGATGTTCTCTGCCCGCGCCGGTCTCCAACGGAGACTCTCAGGATATGCTCCCCAGTGCCTCCTTGGAACACCCTTCCAACCTCAGCCGTGCCCCGGAGTGTCCTGTGCAAGCTTGCGTGCAACCGGCGACCGTTCTACGCTGGCAATCGCACACAAAGCGGTGATCCCGCGCACAGGGGCGACTTCGCCGCAACCGTACAGACTTGGGGGGAGGATCATGATTTCACCGAACGGGATCGGACCTTCGATGTTCCTGGTGCTCTGGGCCGTCGCGTCCGCCGCGAGTGCGGCGGAGCCGTCGCTTGCCGACCGCGATTTCCTCCTCACCTTGGAGGTCAGCGGCCTGCCGCCGCGCACCTCGTTCGTTCCGATCAGCACTCCGATCGATTTCACCGCGATCCTGAAGGAGATGAAGATTGCCGGAGCGATCGACAGGCGCTCGCTGCGCTTGGGGCGGCTTATGCCCGAGGGACGATCGATCGATCAACTCGTGCAGTTCGATCCCGAGAGCCAGTCCGGCGTGGCGGCACCCATGCGCCGGGCATCCCAGCCGCCTCAAGCGTCGCGGCCGCGTTCCGGCCGAGCGATACGCCGGCGGGCGTGCGTCAGACCGCGCACTGTCGTGGATCGCCCAAGCAGACGATCGCGGCCAAGCGCGCTACCAGCTCCGCTTCCGCGTGCCCGGCCGGGGCGTGCTGATCCAGGTCCCCTTTCCGCCCTACAATCTCCGCTGGTTCGACGACGAGGGGGCGCCGCTCCCGTGGCCCATTTCCCCCGCATGCAAATCCGGCCGCAGTCGCCGCTTGCCGGCGCGGTGGAGATTCTCGACGGCCGCCAGCGCGTTACCTCGTACCACGTCGGACCGGCGTCTGCCGCTTCGGACCCCTCCGCGCCCCCGCCGGCCGTTTCTGTATCCGGTGAACGGGCCGGACGGGATCGGCCTGACGGAATTCGGCAAGCCGCACGATCCCACCGGCAGCCACGCCCACCATTACTCCATCTGGGTCTCCCACGCCGGGGTAAACGGCACCGATTTCTGGTCGGAGCGCCGGGGCAGCATCATCGCGCACGATTCCGTGGAGTTGCTGGAGGACGGCCCGGTCTTCTGCCGGTTGGCTCACAAAGCCCGGTGGATGGCGACACTCGACCCGAAGGCCAAACCCGTCATGAACGACAAACGAACGCTGACCTTCTATCGGGGCGAGCCGGACTTTCGGCTGATCGATGTCGAGCTGGAGTTCGCACCGGTCGGCTCGGAACCCGTGACACTCGGGCAGACCAACTTCGGATTCCTGGCGGTGCGTGTGGCCCAATCGATGACGGTGTTCGACGGCGGCGGGGAAATCATGAATTCCGCCGGGGACCGGAACGAGCAGCAAGGCGCATCAGAAGCAGGCGACCTGGATCGACCAAGCGGGCCCCGTGGACGAGAACCGCTGGGCGGGCGTGGCGATCTTCGACCATCCCGGCAACCCGCGACATCCCACCTATTGGCATTGTCGCAACGACGGCTGGGCCGGAGCGGCTTTCAACGGCCAATCGCCCTACACGCTCCGCCCCGGCGAGGTCCTGCGCCTGCGCTACCGCGTCTGCCTGCACCGCGGCAACGCCCTGGAATCGCACATCGCCGACCGCTTCGCCGAATACGCCGCCCCCGTCGCCTGCCGAGTCGGCGCGGCGCGCCGAGGATCGCTGACGCGGAGAACCGCGCCGCGAGCACCGTATGCCGCTGTCGCTGAAAGGTGCGGCGGACTACGCGAACCGCGTTACTCCGGGCATCGGCATGGGGTAGTTGCCCTGGGCGTCGGGCTTGGTCGGCGGTTCGGCGTCGAAGGCCAGGCGCTGGGGCGCGATCACGCGGTTCGACTCCATCGCCTGCTCCCAGGTGATCACCTCGCCCGTGTAGCACGCCCACGTGGCCATGATGGCCAGCATGCTGCTGCGGGCCATGTACAGGCTGTTGTTGATCGGCTTGCCGCTGCGGATCGACCGAGAACAGGGCCACGTGCTCCAGGTCGAAACGGTTGCAGTCCGGCCCGGCGTAACTGCCACTGGTCTCGCCGTCGATGCGGTAGCGCAGCAGGTCGCAGCGTCCCCTTGGTGCCGATAGAAACGGTCGGAGATGCTCGGTCAGGCAGCCGTCCTGCTGGCGGCAGTAGGCGTACAGCCGCGTGCCGTCGGCGTACTCGTAGACCACGGCGAAATGATCCCAGGCGTCGCCGAACTGCGGGCCGACCCGCGTCTGCCGCCCGCCCATGCCCCAGCAGCGCAGCGGCGGCTCGTCGCGCATCGCCCAGGCGGCCTTGTCCAGATTGTGGACCAGGTTCAGCCCCGGCAGGTCGCCGGAGAGCCAGTAGAAGTTGTACCAGTCCTGGAGCTGGTACTCCATTTCGGTCCAGCCGGGCTGCCGGTGCCGGCGAGCGGAGCGAGCCGGTGTTGCAGGTCTCCTCGATGGCGACGATCTCGCCGATCGCGCCGTCGTGCACGCGCTTCATGGTCTCCCGCACGCCGGTGTCGTAGCGCCAGGCCAGGCCGGAGACGATGCTAAGCCCCTTCTGCTGCGGCCATCCTCGCCGGCCTGCCAGCACCAGGTGCACGCCCGGCGCGTCGACGGCGTGGATCTTCTCGCAGAAAACGTGCTTGCCGGCGTCGACGCACGCCTTGAGATACGTGGGATGGAAAAAGGTGGGCAGGGCCAGCAGCACCACGTCGGACGCAGTCGATCACGCTGCGGTAGCCGTCGAAGCCGATGAAGCAATGGTCGTCGTCCACCGCCACCTGGTTGGGCTTGATCTGGCGGAGGTTTTCCCGGCTGCCGCGGAGGTTCTCGGGAAACAGATCCGCCATCGCCACCAGTCGCGTTTGCGGGTCCGCGTTCAGGGCATTGACCGCCGCGCCGCTTCCCCGGCCGCCACAGCCGACCAGTCCGACCTTGAGCACGTCGCTCCCCGCCGCGTGGACCGAACGCGATAGCGCTACTGCGGCGGTCGAAACGGCCAAGGCGCGCCGGCGCCGATAAAGCGTTCCGCGGATCAGGTCGTGTCACGGGGTTGCCTCCGGGCGCTGGATCGAGAAGGGGGATGGCCTGCTCAGCAATCAGAATAACCGCGTGGGGGCGCCGGAAACAAGCATCGGCCGCCTTCGCAGAGCCGATCCTCGCGGCCCTTGACGCCGCGCGCACGTCCGGAGAAGATGGCTCCAGACCCGCCTTAGAACCTATCCCAGAGCTGCCGCTGGGGCGGTGTGCGGCCGGAAAATCGCAGCACTTCCAAGGGCTCTGGGATCGGCTCTTATACTCTCCGTGGAGGACCAAGTATGTCATCGTTTCTTCCTGCTCGCCGTGCATTCTTGGCTCGGGGAACGGTCGTCGCCGGTGCGTGGCTAGCATCCCGCGCCCGCTCGGGGGCGGCGGCCCAGCCGGCCTCGCGCCTGCACATCGCCACCAATCAATATCCCTGGGGGGTCTTCTACCGCCGCCAGAAGAAAGACTTCGCCGCCCAGCTCGAAAGCGGACTGGCCGAAGTGGCGCAAAGCGGCATGGATGGCTTCGAGCCGATGATCGCCGCCCCGGCCGACGTCGACCGCTTCGCTCCGCTGTTGGAGAAAAACAAGCTCCAGATGCGTTCGATCTACGTCAACAGCGTACTGCACGACGCGGCCGAGGCCGACAAGAGCGTGGCTAGCATCCTCGCCATCGGTGAGCGCGCGAAGCGCGCCGGCACGCGGATCATCGTCACCAACCCCAGCCCCGTCCGCTGGGGCGGCGGCGAAAACAAGACCAACGCGCAATTGAAACTCCAGGCCCGCGCGATGAACAAGCTCGGCGAGGAACTCGCTCGCCTCGGACTCGTGCTCGCCTACCACAACCACGATATCGAACTCCGCAACGCGGCCCGCGAGTTCCACCACATGATGGTCGGCACCAATCCCGCCCACGTTACCCTCTGCCTCGACGCCCACTGGGTTTACCGCGGCGCGGGCGACTCGGCTGTCGCGCTGTTCGACGTCCTCAAGCTCTACGGCCCCCGCGTCAGCGAGCTGCACCTCCGCCAGTCGGTCAACAACATCTGGACCGAGGTGTTCGGCGAGGGCGACATCGACTACCCGGCCCTCGCCGCCTACTTGAAGTCCTTGGGGATCAAGCCTCACCTCGTGCTCGAACAGTGTCCCGAGGAGAAGACGCCGAAAACTCTGGAGGCGGTCGAGGCCCATCGCCGCGGTCGCGCCTATGCCGAGCGAGTCTTCGCCGCGCTGGTGTCGTAAAGGAATTGCCGTTGAACCCCGCGATTGCCTGCTGCCGGCTCTATCGCACGCTCGACGGTGCCATTCTCGAGCGCTCGGGCGAGTTCTCCCGTCTTGCACCCTTCGATTGGGATGAACTCTTTCGTCAGCCCGATCCGGCGGCTTGGATCCTCCAGCGCGAGGCCATCGATGCCCCGGCGTCGGCGCCGCCCGCCGACGCGTCTGCCGCCCATCGGCAGCCAGGAAGTCTGGGCGGCAGGGGTGACCTACTACCGCAGCCGCACGGCACGGATGGAAGAATCGCCTCGGCCGGCGGCGGCGACTTCTACGATCGCGTCTACTCGGCCCCGCGCCCCGAGTTGTTCTTCAAGGCCACGCCGCATCGCGTCGTCGGTCCCGGCCAGGCGCGTCCGCATCCGCGGCGACTCGCCTGGAACGTGCCCGAGCCGGAACTGACCCTTGCGTGTCGGTCGCGCGGGCGGATCTTCGGCTACACGATCGGCAACGACATGAGCAGCCGCGACATCGAGGGCGAAAACCCGCTCTACCTGCCGCAGGCCAAGGTCTACGACGGCTGCTGCGCGCTGGGCCCGTGCATGCTGCTTTCGCCGCGATCCGCTGCCCGCCGACCACCGAGATCCCGCTGGCGATCCGCCGCGACGGTCAGCGGTCGTCTTCGCGGGCTCGACGCAGCTCGAGCAGATGAAACGCACCGCCGACGGAACTGGTCGAGTACCTGTTCCGCGACAACAGTTTTCCCGCCGGCTGCCTGCTGCTGACCGGCACGGGCATCGTCCCGCCCAACGACTTCACGCTTCAAAGCGGCGACGAGGTGGCGATTACCATCCCGCCCGTCGGAACCCTCTCGAACCCCGTCTTGTAGCGAGGCACCGCATGCCGCTTCACGGCAAGAACTTCATCGGCCCCGCGCTCTCGGCCGAAAGCTCCAAGACCTTTCGGGCCGTGGACCCATCGACCGGTGGGGAGTTGCCCACCGATTTCCACAACGCCACCCGCGGCGAGGTCGACCGCGCGCTGGCCATGGCCGACGAGGCCTTTCGCGCCGTGCCGCGCAGCACGGATCAAACGGTCGCGCTGCTCGAGCCGCATCGCCGACGAGATCGAGGCGCTGGGCGACGAGCTGATCGAGCGCGGCGGCCAGGAGACCGGCCTTGCCTCCGCCGCGGCTGAAGATGGAGCGCGAACCGCACCACCGGCCAGCTTCGTCTGTTCGCCAAGGTGGTCGACGAGGGCTCGTGGGTCGACGCGCGGATCGATCGGGCCCAGCCCGATCGCAAGCCCATCCCCAGGCCCGACCTTCGGCGCATGCTCGTGCCGATCGGGCCGGTGGTGGTCTTTCCGGCGAGCAATTTCCCGCTTGGCCTTTTCCATCGCCGGCGGCGATACGGCTTCGGCCCTGGCCGCCGGCTGCCCGGTGATCGTCAAGGCCCGCCCCTCGCATCCGGGCACCTCGGAACTGGTGGCCCAGGCCGTGGCCCAGGCGGTCGCGGCCGCCGGCATGCCCGACGGATGGTTTTCGATGCTCCACGGCGGCGGTCGCGACGTGGGCACGTATCTCGTCCGCCACCCCGTGATCCGGGCCGTCGGTTTCACCGGATCGCTCCAGGGCGGCCGCGCTCTGTGCGATGCCGCCGCCGCGCGCCCCGATCCGATCCCCGTCTATGCCGAGATGGGCAGCATCAATCCGGTGTTCCTCCTGCCGGGCGCTCTTGCCCAGCGCGCCGAACAACTCGCCGTCGGCCTGCACCAGTCGGTCACGCTCGGCGTCGGGCAGTTCTGCACCAACCCTGGGCTCGTGCTGGCGGTTGACGGCGAGCCGCTGGAGACCTTCCTTCGCGAGCTCGGCCGGCGCATCGACGAGACGGCCCCGGCCACGATGTTGATGGAGCCGATCCGCGCGAGTTACGAAGAGGGGACGCATCGCCTCCAAAGCGCCGCGCGCGTCGAGTGCCGCGGCCGGTCCCGTGTTGCCGCCGACAAGGCCAAGACGCAGTGCGGTGCGGCTCTGTTCGTCACCGACGCGGAGAACTTTCTGGCCAACCGCGAGTTGCGGGGCGAAGTGTTCGGCCCGGCCACGCTCGTGGTTCGCTGCCGCGACGAAGAACAACTACTCCGCGTCGCCCAAAGCCTGGAAGGCCAGCTCACCGCCACGGTGCACGCCGCCGAAGGCGAGCTGGCCCAGCACGGCCGCCTCTTGGCCGTGCTCCAGTCCAAGGCGGGCCGGATTGTCTTCAATGGCTTTCCCACCGGCGTGGAGGTCTGCCCGGCGATGAACCACGGCGGCCCGTGGCCCGCCACCAGCGACGTTCATTTCACCTCGGTCGGCACCGCCGCGATCTTGCGCTTCGCACGACCGGCGTGCTACCAGGATTGCCCCCAGGATCAGCTCCCACCCGAGCTTCGCAACCACAACCCGCGCCGCATCTGGCGCATGGTCGACGGTGCGCTCACGCAAGACGATCTGGCGTAGCCCGCAGGTCCGGCACTCCGTGCCCGACGACCTCCGGGACGGGTGCTGGCACGGCCCCGTAGGTCCGGCACTCCGTGCGGGACAACACCGGACTCAAGACCACCGTCCATCGTCGGTACAATCTCTCGCCGTGTGCCACAGGTTGCTTGTCAGCCCGTGCTGCCTTCGATCCATTCCAGCAACGCCGCGCGCCGCGGGCTGCTTGACCTTGACCTCGATCCCCGGTTTCTGATACACACTCCCCACAGGTGTTGGTTGTGGTCCGTCCTCTGCTCAAGGAAAAGGACATCGCCGATGGCATCCTCGTTCTGCCGTGGGGCTTCCAACGCTCTGCAACCGGCGCTTGCCGCGCGGTTCCTGACCTTGCTCATTTTGATGGCCGTCCTCGCGGTGCGCACACGCCACGCGCACCTCGGCGAAGCATCCGAACTCTCGTCCCCCTCTTACTCCCCTCCCGACCCATCGCCCCCCGCGAGCGAATCGGAAGCGACCAAGCGACTTCAGGAGCATTTGAAGAGCCTCGAAGACCGGGCCACGGTGCATCTCGGGCTCGGCAGCTATGCCAAGGCACGGGAGAATCTTTCGAGAGAACTTGGCTCTAGTCGTCCGTGTCTACGGACAACGGCATCCCCAGGCGGACATTCTCAAACTTGCCTGCGCCGATCTTGATCGGATCTGTGAACTCGACTCCGCTGGCCAATCGCGGATTGCGAAGGCCCTGGCCGCGGAAAGGGAAGCCCAGCGCTACGAGGCAACGGGTGATCATGCCACCCCCATTCGGATCTACGGCGAGACGCTAGAGACGTACCGTGCAGCTACTCGGGCAAGCGAGTCGCCTTGTCTTTTTGGCTAGTATCAATCTCGAGAATAGCCTTGCTGACGCGGGCCGTGGGGAAGAACTCCGTGCGGTTTCCCGGGATTCAGTCGCATCCGGTAGTGCCGTCCTTGGAGCCAGACATCATTTCACTGGGGTCGCGCTGGCGTCGCTCGGCATGGTGGAGGCGAAGCTCAGGGCCTATGAGGAAGCGGAAGTCCACTTGGCGGAGGGCCTTGCCATCGTGTCCGAATCGATGGGCCGGGAATCGAAGTACGCCAGTTACTACCGCACGATTCTCGCCGAAATCCACAACGCGCGCGGTCAGGTTCCCGAACGCCGAGCGCGATGCGACCGACGCAGTGGCTGTTTCTTCCCTGTATTTGCCGAGCCACTACGCGGTCCACATTCGCGCCTTGGCGGCCCTGGGGCGAAGCTACATCGGGCAGGGCAAGTGGACCGAAGCCGAGAAAGCCCTGGCCCGGGCCCTTGATTTGCAGGATCTCTTTAAGGTTCGCATGCCGGACGATCAAGGCTATGCAGAGATGGCCGAGGACTACGCGCGTACGCTCCGCGCCCTGAACCGTGGCGACGAGGCTGCTCGCTGGGCCAGCAAAGCGGCTTCGATCGAAGTCCGCCAGGAAACTCGTTGGGATAACTTCGGGTCAGACTTTCTTTCCAGTGCCCACAAGGCAATACAGACTAAACGCGATTCTTATGAGGCTCGCATCGAGGCTCACTTTGAGGCCGGGGATTTCGTCAAGGAACATGAGCTGCGAAAAGAGTATTTCGCCCTGTTGTGTCGTTTGCTTGGACCGTCCGCCCCACGAACGTCATTTGAACGAGCGGCGATTGCCAGTGTCGCGCGCATACTCACCCTCAGCCCAGAGCAGCAAACGATCCTTCGCCAAGCGAGATTGGCTTGCCGCGAAGCGAATGGAACGGCCGATCGAGGATCGAGCGAGGCAAGTTCCGGATTGTATGAAGAGGCTTGGCGTGCCCATCAGAAGATTCTGGGCGCGGACAACTTTGCAGCCTATCACATCTTGGAGCGGTGGGGTCAAAGGCAAGCGAAGGTGGATCGCGAGAAAGTCGCGGTTCGCATGGCGTCAGGCTCTGCCTCCGGCCCAGCAACTGTTTGGCAAGGATCATCCTGCATACGCCATGATAACCTCAAGCCTTGGTAGCTTGGGGTTGCGCAACGAACACGATTCAGAGGCCGAGCGATTGCTTGACGAAGCATTGAAGACTGTCGATCGCTTTGTGGGAAGCGAAACTGATTGGGCCAACAGCCTCCACTCGCAAAAGGCGATTCTCTACAATACGCGCCGCCGGTTCGCCGAGGCCAAGGCGGAAGCGCAGCAGGCTGAATCGGTCCTCCAGCGGCAGCTTCCCGACAACTACGTCGATTCTGCCTGCAACTATCTTCAACTTGGTAAGGCCTGCGCGGGATTGAAATCCTACGACGAGGCCGCCCACGCCTTCCGGCGCGCTGTCGACATCATCGATGCCTTCCAGTTCATGCCCACTGTGGAGCGCCATCGAGAGATTCTCACCGAGTACGCGACCGTGCTCCGCCAGCTCAACAAGCCCGACGAGGCGCTGGGTTACGGCGCCGCGCAGAAGCCCTCCCTGCCGGCAATTAACCTCCGCGCCGTGTGCCACGGGCCGCTCGTGGGCCCGTATTTGAATATCGGCAAATCGGCGTGTTCAGCCCGTAGGTCCAGGCGGCCTGCGCCTGGCCACACATCCGTGAATGCTCCGCCCGTGTCAGTGCAGTCCGTATCCAATCAACCCCGCCCTTCGTCCTTCTTCGTGCCTTCGAGCCTTCGTGGTTTGTTGACATCCTGCAATTGAGAAAAGGCAGCCCGCAGGTCCGGCACTCCGTGCCCGACGACCTCCGGGACGGGTGCTGGCACGCTGCGCTACCGAGTGCGGTCTTTCCTGCACTTTACCGATCTGCCGCCACGCGCGGCCGCGCCGCCGGCTCTTCACAGACGACGCGGAAGCCGACGTTGAAGATTCGCAGATACGGAGCATAACTCGTGCGGAACGCCGAACCGGCCCGCGCCGGGCGGTCGCGCCAGGAGCCGCCGCGCACGACCTTTGCCCGCTGGCTCCACGGCGTTGCGGCCGTCGTCCTCGCGATAGGGATAGGGCGCGGTAGCGCGGTCCGCGTCCACTCGGCCACGTTGCCGTGCATGTCGTACAGGCCCCAGGCGTTCGGCCGGTAGCTGCCGACGTCGGCCGTGACCAGGGCGCCGTCGTTGAAGCGCGTCGTCGCGCGGCACGATGTCGGGCGTCTTGGGCCGCCAGGCCTCGTAGGCCAGGTCGCGGATCGTCGCGTCGGCCAGGTTGGCGAAGGGGGAGAAATCGGTGTCCAGGCCGCCGTAGGAGAACGGCGTGGCCGTGCCCGCGCGGCAGGCGTATTCCCACTGCGCCTCGGTCGGCAGCGCGAACGGCAGCCCGTTCGCTCCGAGAGCCAGCGGCAGAAGGCCATCGCCTCGTGCCACGAAACGCGGACCACCGGCTGCTCGGGCCGGTCCAGCGGCCAGCCCAGGTACTCCTCGCTGAAGATCCACGAGCCGCGGTGCTCGAAGCGGCTGTCGTGCGGCGGGATCGAAGCGGGCGATACTGCTCGTTGGTCACCTCGCACCGCGCCATCCAGAAGGGCCGCTCGATCTGCACGACCGCCGGCGGCTGCTCGTCGGCCTCGCCGTCGGCGTCGCCCATCACGAAGCTGCCGGCGGGAATCCGCACCAGCTCCAGCGTCACGCCGCCGCCCAGGTCGACGCGTGCGCGTCGCCGGTCGCCGCTGCGGCCTGCCTGGCGCCGCTGGGCCTCGGCGGCGTCGAACGGCCAGCCGCGACAAGCTGACCGGCGCGAGCTCGGGCCTGCGGCGGGCTCGGGGCACGACCGGCTCGACCGGCTTGGCCGGGGCGGCAGTCGGGGACTCCTCGCCGATCCTCCACGACCCCGCCGTAGAGCTTGCGCAGCTCGCACCGCCGCTCGCGCTGGTCGCCGCTGATCCGCACGAACTCGCTCCAGGTGCCGTGGCAGGGGGCGTTCAGGTCGATCCAGGTGACCAGCCGGTCCCACGCCTCGGCGTCCAGCTGCACGCCGTGATGCCCCTTGCGGAGCATCTGGACCAGCTCGCTCGTGTCGGCGTGGAACTCCATGGGCGGCAGCAGGTGCAGATCGCTTTCCAGCCCGCCCACGCGCACCAGGCTCCGCAGCGCGACGTAGCTCGGCTCGAAGATGCCGCCGTACTTGCCGACGAGCTTCTCCAGCGGCGCGTCGCGGACCACGCTGCGGCTGCGGGATCGCCGCCGCGGTAGACAGACGTAGGCCCCCTGCTCGCCGCGCAGGTCGACCAGCGCCTGGCCGTCGTCGCGCGGCTGGCCGTCGTGGCAGCCGACGCAGTACTTGTCGAGCACCGGCTGCACTTCGCGGCGGAAGCTGAAGTCCGCGCGCCGGGCCGTACCAGGGCTCGATCTCGCGGCCGGCGGCGTCGGCGGCGAGCGTGTGCGGCGACGGCGGCGTCGTGTTGCGGCGGTCGTGGCAGCCGACGCAACTGAGCGTCTCGCCCGGCATGGCCGTCATCCAGCTCCGCATCAGTTGCACGGCCTTGCCCTCGGCGTCCAGCGGCTGCACCGAGATCGGCGTCTTGGCCGGGATGCGGAACAGCGCCGAGCCGTCGGCCTCGACCGGCACCGTGCCCAGGACCCGCTTGACCTCCCACGGCCCGTCGGCGCCGACGCGGTGGTCGATGCCCGGCGATCTGCTGGTAGCCGAAGTGGTAGGTGAAGACGCCGCAGGCTCTTGACCGTGCCGCGCGGCACGCCCTGTCAGGCCCGGGCCCTGCGTAGACGTCGGCCATGTAGACCAGCGCGTCCTTGCGCTCGGGATCGCACGCGGTCGGGAATCACCGGCGGCCGCGGCGTCGTTCGCAGCGGGATCGGCTCCAGCAGCGCCTGGCCCTCCACCTCCTTGACGAGCACCATGTTGTCGAACACGTCGACCAGGTAGATGCCCCAGAGCGACGTCGGGCGTCGGCTTGCAGGAGACGAGGAAGTACTTCTCGCTCAGCGGCTAGGGGTGGAGGAACTTCGGCCAGCTGTGCTCGGTGAGCTTGTCCTCGATGAGCGGCTCGACCTTCTGGCCGCAGCCGGGGATCCGCTGCACCACGCCGTCGGCCTCGTGCCGGCCCTTGGCCGGATCGAAGATCACCAGCTCGCCGACGCGGCCCACGTGATGCCCGGTGACGATGCCCACGACCTTCGTCGGATGATCCGGGATCGGGCCGGGCGTAGAAGATCGCGTTGGGCCAGTAGGAGTTCGTGCCGTAGTACTCCGCCTGGCCGGTGCCGTCGGGATTCATGCGCGAACAGCACGCGGTTCCAGACGTGCGGCGTGTCGGTGTAGTCCCAGCGCAGGTAGAGGATGCGGCCGTCGTTGAGCACGGTGGGGCAGTAGTCGTGGTCCTGCTCGAAGCAGACCTGGCGGATGTTGCGTGCCGTCGGCGTCCATCAGGTACATCATGCCCACGATCACGCCCGCGTTGCACGGCACGCCCTGCAAGCGGCGCGGTCGAGATGAAGGCGATCCGGCCGTTGGGCAGGTAGCAGGCGTCGTAGTAGTGGACGTCCGGCTGATCGCCGGGCGTGAGCTGCCGCAGGCCGCGTGCCGTCGGCGCCGATCTCGAAGACCTGCCACTTGTCCTGGCTGCCCGGCATCGAGAACAGCAGCCGGTCGGCGTCCCAGTGCAGGTCGACGTCGCGACCAGCCGCCGGCCGTCGGGCTGGTAGAGCGTGGTCAGCTTGCCTTCGGGCCGCACGGGCGCGAGCACGGCGATCTCGTTGTCCCAGTCGAACGGCTCCTCGATCCCGGGATTGCACTTGGAGCTCTGCCGCGGCAGGCCGAGGTACTCGCCCATGCCGTAGCCGGTGTCCATCGGGCCGCGCGGGTCGCCGTGCGGCTGTGCGGCGGACGACGCAGCAGGCGATCGAAGTCCAACAGCGGATTGGCCAGCAGGGCCTCGCGCTGCAAGCCGGTCGAAATCGGCCGCCACGGCCGCGGCGCGCTGGCAGTGCGCAAGCGCTGCGGCCCCGCCGGCAGACGCCGCCAGGGCACTGAGGACCTCCTCCCGCTGTCGCGCGAGCGCTCCAGCCGCGCGGCAAAATCGGCCCCTTGGGCGTATCGCGCGCCGAAAGTCTTCCTCAGGTCCGCGATCGCCAGCCGCAAGGCCTCGAAGTCCAGGGCGAGTCTGCGCCCGCGCGTCGTCGAGTTCGCGGGAGCGGAGGTAGATCGCGCGGACCTGATTGACTCCTGCCGCGTCGCGGACTTGCGCGGCGCGCTCGGCGGCCTCGTCGGCCAGCGCGGCGACGCGCCGTGCCGCTTTTGCGTAGCGTGCGGCCAGTTGCCCCCACGCACCCGGGGTCCAATCGGCATCCAGGATCCGGTCTTCCCGCTCCCATCGCATTTCGCGTCGCGGGGCCGCAGTGGGAAAGTCGCGCGCGACCTGGTTCCAGAGGTCCAGCCGTTGCGCTCCGGCCGGATCGACGACGTCGAAGCGGACCGCGCCGCGCTTGCCCACCCAGTCGTCGATACCGATCAAGGCCTCGAACCGAGCGAACTTGCCTTCCAGGGGCAAGAGCACGCAACTATCGGCGTAAACGTGGATGCCGGTTTTGAAGGGCTTGCCGGCGATCGCCAGCGGACCGCTGACGCCCGACTTCAGGTTCACGTCCAGGTCGTGCCGCCCCTTGAGCACTTTCAACCCCGGCAGCCGACTGGCAATGGTTTCCGTGCCGTCGGGGGCGATCAATCGGGCATCGGCCCACGTCGCCGCGCCACCCACGCGATTCGGTACTCCGGTCACATAGAGCAGAATCGCCTTCTGGCCGGTCACGTCGACGCGCACCGCGATCGCCGGGTCGCCACCGTGGAGCACCGGGCTGGTATAACCCGCGAATCGCTTCCCTGAAGCGCCGGCAGCTTCCTGCTCGACCAGCGCGTCGCGCGCCGCGACCAAGGTCTCGTGCCAGCCGCCGCGTTTCGCATAGACACTGCCCAGGGTGTCTTCAGACTGCTGCTGTGCCCCGGCCATCGCAGCGACCATTGCCAGAACCATCGTCGCCAGCACGGTAGTGATCGACGTGCCGCATCGGGTATATCTGTGCATACGCTTCTTCCTCGCGCGCGATGTCTTCAATCAATTCCCTTCGCTTCCCGCTCTGTCCGCGGCACCCGGGGGAAACATGACGACCGATGTCCAAACTCGTAGGTCACGGCACCCTGTGCCTGACAAAACACGGTCCGCTCTGCGGTCCATCCCCAGTTGCCGGCGGAAAACACGACGACCGATCCCCCGGACGACAAGAAGGGGACTCCAGCGCACCATCGATCGTAAGTGCAGCCCCGCGCAAGGTCAAGCTTCCGTAGTTCCGGCCCCCTGTATCGGGCAGTTCCTGCAGATCCGTTCCCGCAACTCCAGCGACCGAATGCCGGGATCGTGTTTCCACTTGGTGTCCTGAGTCAGCCATACGCCTTGGTCTGCCAAGCTGCGGAATTGGCGAGACTTGGTGAACACCGAGAAGCAGTCGAGATATACGCCCGTTTACCTGCCAGGCGCCTGGTCCGCGACTTGTATAATGAGCGCGGCGCTGTGTCGTACGAATGTGGCGACGTTTTGGCTCCAGCACGAGGATATTGCGATGGCTAAGCAACACAAGCCGCTCCCAGCAAAAGCAGGGAAGTGCGACCACCCGATGAGTCTCGCCGAGCAATACGGGTGCGGGGGGATTCAATTCACGGGCACGAAAGACGCACTCTACGAGCGGCACTTGTGGTTCGACCACGTCGTCAATGTGAAACGTGCCGGCCTTCGTCAGCAGTTCGAAGCCTTTGCCCGCGCCGTGCGCGATGTCCTCTCCCAGCGATGGGTTCGCACGGAGGATGCGTATGACCGGCAGAACGCCAAACGCGTGTACTATATCTCCATGGAGTTTCTCCTCGGTCGCTCGCTCGCCAATAACATCACCAACCTCTTGCTCGCGCCGCTCGTGGAACAAGTGGTCCGGGAGAAACAAATTCCCTGGATCGAGATGCTCGAGCAGGAACCGGACGCGGGTCTGGGCAACGGTGGACTGGGACGCCTTGCCGCCTGCTTTCTCGACTCCATGGCCACGCTGCAATTCCCCGCCATGGGCTATGGCCTGCGCTATGAGTACGGTATCTTCCGGCAATCGATCGAGGATGGTTGGCAATGCGAACAGCCGGACAATTGGCTTCGGTATCCCGATCCGTGGGAAGTCGCGCGCCCAAACGAAACCGTCGAAATCAAGCTGGGTTGCGCCTTTGAGATGCGCGCGGGTGCTCTGCGCGTCGTCCCCGGGCGGTCTTCCAGCCTGATCGGGATTCCCTTTGATCGCCCCGTCGTCGGTTACGGCGGCAAAACCATCAACACCCTTCGCCTCTGGGCGGCAGCAGTGTCCGATTACTTCGATTTTCAGAGGTTCTCCAGCGGAGACTTCGTCGGCGCTCTCGCCGAAACGTTGAAGGCGGAATCGCTGACGCGAGTCCTGTATCCCGACGATTCAACCAGCATGGGCCAGGGGTTGCGCTTCGTGCAAGAGTACTTTCTGGTGGCCTGCTCGTTGGCGGATCTCGTGCGGCGTTTCCGCCAAAGCAATGCCGATTGGAGTGCGCTGCCCGAAAAGGTGGCGATTCAGCTCAACGACACGCACCCGGCCCTGGCCGTGCCCGAATTGATGCGCATTCTGCTCGACGATGCCCAACTCGGTTGGCAGCAGGCATGGGACCTTACCCAACGGACCCTTGCGTACACCAATCATACCCTGCTGCCGGAAGCCTTGGAGAAATGGCCGCTTGTCTGGTTCGAGAGGCTGCTGCCCCGCCACCTGGAGATTGTACGCGAGATCGATCGCCGCCTGCTCGAAAGCGTGCGTGCCCAGTTCCCGGACGACGAGAGCCGTCTGGCGCGCGTCGGCATCATCGAAGACCGCGGCGAGCGCAAGGTCCGCATGGCCAACCTGGCCATCGTCGGCTCGCACAGCACCAACGGCGTCGCCGCCATCCATTCAGACCTGCTGCGCAAGCAGACGGTCAAGGACCTGGCCGAGTTGTTCCCCGAGCGTTTCAACAACAAGACCAACGGTGTGACGCCGCGCCGCTGGTTGCTCCTGGCAAATCCAGCCTTGGCCCGTGCGATCAGCGAAGCCATTGGCGATGGATGGATCACGGACCTCGCTCAGTTAAGCAAGCTCAAGCCGCTGGCCGACGACGACAACTTCCGCGACGCGGTTCGGAAGGCAAAATGGCAGGCCAAGGCCCGCTTCGCTGCCTGGCTGAAGCAAACGTCGGGCCTCGAAGTGGATCCGGAAAGTATTTTCGACTGCCAGGTCAAGCGGATCCACGAATACAAACGGCAGTTGCTCAATGCCCTGCGGATCGTCGTGCTCTACAATCGGCTGCGGGAAAATCCGGACCAGGAGATGTCGCCCCGTACGTTCTTCTTCGCCGGCAAGGCGGCGCCTGCGTACCGGCTCGCCAAGCTCATCATCAAGTTCATCAATAACCTGGCGGGCACGATCGACGGCGACCCGGTCGTGCGCGGCCGGCTCAAGGTAGTCTTTCTGCCCGAATACTGCGTTTCGCTGGCCGAGCAGCTAATCCCCGCCAGCGACGTGTCGAACCAGATCTCGACCGCCGGCTACGAAGCCAGCGGCACGAGCAACATGAAGTTCATGATGAACGGCGCCTTGACGATCGGAACTCGTGACGGCGCGACGATCGAAATGGCGGAGGAGGCGGGTGAAGAGAACTTCTTCCTCTTCGGTCTGACGGCCGAAGCGGTCGTCGACAGCCGCGGCTGGTACAGCCCCTACTGGCATTATGAACATGAACCGGAAACCCGCGCGGCGTTGGACCTGATCGCCTCGAACTACTTCAGCCGCTACGAGCCCGGCGTTTTCGGACCGATCGGCGACGTGCTTCTGGCCAACGGAGATTACTACATGCACCTGGCGGACCTCCCGTCCTATCTGGAAGCCGACCAACGACTGGTTGAACTCTATGCCGCCCCGGAATCCTGGGCGCGCAAAGCCATCCTGAACATTGCCGGCTCGGGGAAATTCTCCAGTGACCGCACGATCGCCCAGTATGCGGCGGAGATCTGGAACGTAAAGCCATGCCCGGTCTCCTAGCAGGGCCGATCGCCCCGTGCCATGGTGTGAATTAGGTAGCTCCTTGTTGTTGTACGCGACGCGTGCCACAGCACCTTCGCCCGAGCCGTCGTGGCAATCCCGGTAGGGGCAACCCTTGTGGTTGCCCCCATTCGGATCCGTTCCCGCAACTCCAGCGACCGAATGCCGGGATAGCGTTTCCTGTTTCCAAGCTTCGTAGATGCGGCGTCCCGCCGCGTCAAGGCTCTGTCTCTTCGGCCGATGCCTCTTCCTTTCTTTGCTTCTTCTCTTTGCCCACGCCTCCTGCCCGTGTCTCCGCCTGCCCCCTACCCCCTGGACCTTCAACCCTCGACCCTGAAAACTGAAAACTGAACACCTTCTCCCCCTCCCCCCAGCCCCGTCGTTCGTGCACCCCGCTGCCGACACCTCCACCTCTGCCACCCGCGAACCCTCGGACCCCGCCCGGCACCAAAGATTGCCCGGGCCGCCACCGTTGACACGCCCGAAACTCGCGCGTTAGCATCCCGGCGCGGCATCCTCGGGGGCACAGGTCTCAGCGAATGGGCACCGCCATGAAGATTACGCGCGTTGAACCTTTCATCGTTCACGTTCCCGTCACGAACCAGCGCATTGCCGACGCGAACCTTCAAGTGACCGATTGGGGCTCGGTGGGAGTGATTCTATCGACCGATGGCGAGATCCAGGGCTGCGGCTACACAGGCACGCTGGGGCACCTGGCCAGCGACCGGCTGATCAGCCGCGCGATCTCGGAAAGTCTGGCCGAACTCGTGATCGGGGAAGACCCGCTCAACGTGGGTGCCCTCTGGTTGAAGCTGTACCACGACCCCGCGTTGCGTTGGATCGGGCGCGCGGGCATCATGCAAATGGCCCTGGCGGCGATCGATATCGCCCTTTGGGACATCAAAGCCAAGGCCGCCGGCATGCCGCTGTGGAAATTGCTCGGCGGCCAGGAAGGCAAACGCGTCGAGGCCTATAATACCGACGGCGGGTGGATCAACTGGAGCACGCAACTGCTGGTCGATTGCGCCAAGCGGACCGTGGAGCAAGGCTTCCCGGCCTTGAAGCTCAAGGTCGGCAGACCCGATCCGTACGACGACCTGGAGCGAATCGAGGCCGTGCGCGCCGCGGTTCCGCCCCGCACAAAGATCATGGTCGACGGCAATGGTCGCTGGGACCTGCCCACGGCGGCGCGCTTCGGCCACCGACTCAAGGACCACGACGTTTCGTGGTTCGAGGAGCCGCTGTGGTTCGACGACGTGCGAGGCCATGCCGAGTTGGCGCGGGCGATCGAGACGCCGATCGCCCTCGGTGGACGGATCTACTCGATCGATGCCTTTCGCCACTTCATCGATGCCGGCGCGGTTCACTACCTGCAGCCCGATGTCACGCGCGTCGGCGGCATTACCCCGTGGCTGCAAATCGCCGATCTGGCCCACGCCTGCCGATTGCCCATCGTGCCCCATGTGGGCGACATGATGCAGGTTCACGTGCAGTTGGCCTTCGCCCACCCCGCCTGCGCGCTGGTCGAGTACATTCCCTGGCTGCGAATATGCTTCGAGGAGCCGGCCACGGTCGAGCAAGGCCAGTTCAAACTGCCGCAGGCCCCGGGGGCTGGTACCACGTTCAAACGCGAGCGCATGGTTCGCTTCGGGATCGAGTAGTCCTTGTCGGAACTCCATCCTTCGTTCTTCGGCATTCCGAGGATCGGCCGCGCATGAGCTAGGTCGTGTCCGCCAACGGGCTGATCACCTTTCCTACCGCGTCGGCCACGCGCCGGCACAGCTCCATGGTTTCGGCGAACTGGGAGAAGTTCAGCGATTGGTACCCGTCGCTCATCGCCTTTTCGGGCCGCGGATGCACCTCCAACATCAAGCCGTCGGCCCCGGCCGCCACGGCCGCCGCCGCCATGCGCGGCACGAGGCTCGTGTGGCCGGTGCCATGGCTGGGATCGATGATCACGGGCAAGTGAGTGCGCTCGTGCAGGTAGGGCACCGAGGCCAAGGGGAGGGTGAATCGCGTGTGCGTCTCGAAAGTGCGGATTCCGCGCTCGCAGAGAAGCACGTTCTGATTCCCGGTGTTGAGGATATACTCCGCCGCCAGGAGAAGCTCTTCCATCGTCGCGCTGGGGCCGCGTTTCAAGAGCACGGGCTTGCCCGACTCTCCCGCGTCTTCCAGCAGACGGTAATTCTGCATGTTCCGCGCGCCGATCTGGAGCACGTCGGCGTAGCGCGCCACCAGGGCCACGTCCTGGGCGGCCAGCACTTCGGTGACGACCGGAAGACCGGTCTCCGCCCGCGCCGTCGCCAGAATCTTGAGCCCTTCTTCTTTCAACCCCTGGAAACTGTAGGGGCTCGTCCGCGGCTTGAACGCGCCGCCCCGCAGCGCCGTGGCCCCGGCCGCCTTCACGGCGCGGGCGGTGGCCAGCGTTTGCTCCTCGTTTTCCACCGAGCACGGTCCGGCGATGATCCCCAGGTGGGAATTGCCGGCGCTGAACGGCCCGACGCGCACGATCGTCCGTTCCGGCTTGACCTCGATGCTGGCCACCTTGTACGGGGCCAGAATCGGCACCACTTCGGCGACGCCCGGGCAACTCTCGAGCGACTGGCGATGCTCGTCGCGTTTCTCGCCAATGGCCGCTACTACCGTCCGCTCGGTGCCGAAGATCGGATGCGCCTTCAGCCCGAACTCCTCCACGCGGTCGATCACGTGTTGGATCTCCTCTTGGCTAGCACCACGTTTCATCACAACGATCATTTCAGGGCTCCTTGGCCGTGGGTCCAACAAAAAAAGCCCTGGGACCACGTGGGTCCCAGGGCTTCGGTTGTTCTTTGCTTGTCTAGTCGAGCTTAGAAACCACCTCCGGCCCCGCGACCCCGCGGGCGATAATAAAACCAAAACCGATAGGTGGCCCAACTCATACGCATAACAACGATACTCGTTTGCGGAGCAAAACGGTCTCTTTCCGCAGTATTGTCGTCATTTCATCCGCGAAGGCAAGAGGCAAACTCGCAAAAGCGCCGGGTGGACGCCGGTTCGCGTACTGCATTCCCTTTTATTTCAATGCGTTAGGGAAATCGGGATGGTGCCGCGCGGCCCGTGCCAAGGCCCTGCGGCCCGAAGCGTCCCATTCGAGTCAGGGTCGGGCCGGTCGTGGCTGGGCCTGGGCCGACTCGGCCGGGGACTTCGCGATTTCGCCCAGCAGAATCTGGAGGTTCACTTGGGCCGGCTGCGATTGGAGCACGATCAAGTGGCCCGACGGCGCGTCGAAGTAGATCACTCCGGGCCCGCCGGCGTCGTTCCAAGTTCCTCCTGCCACCTGGGCCTTGATCCGCTCCACCAGGGTCGCCGCCGAATGCCCCTTGGCCAAGAGTCCGGCCACCGAGTGGAACTCGACCTCCATCCGCGCGGCCAGCGCGCGCCGCGTGCTCACCTCGAAGGTCTGGGGGCCGAGAATACGGTAGCTCAGCCCCAGCGGCTGAAGCGCCGCGACCAACGCGGAGGAGAGTGCGACGTCGTTGGCTCGCAGGGTGGTTTTCACGTCCGCCGCAATGCCGATCCCCGCGAGGTTCGCCCAGTCGACGAGGATCGTGGTCTGGCTCCGCTCCTCGAGATCGCGGAGAATCTGGATCAGCGGAGTCTTCTCGGCGTAGTTGACGGTCACGCTTGCGCCAGGGTGCTCCGTGCGCGGTCCCATTGGGTGGCGAGGACTTCCTTGTTTGCAGCTCCCTCCGGCTTCCCCTGCCCTCGCGCCGCACGGAGCTTCTTGCAGAACGTGCGGACCATCGCATGGACCACCTCGCTCTGATTCACTTGGAGCTGGCCGGCCGCGAACTCGATGGTTCCCGGGCCGCCGGCTTCTCGCCAGGTCTCCGGGGCCACCAGGCGGGCAATGCGCTGGGCCAGCTCGCCGCCGGCATCTGCCGAGGCGCCGGTCAGGTCGGCGACGTCGTACTTCTGGGTGCGGACGCGGATCGCTTTGCCTCGGGGGCCGTGAGCAGCACCTGGTCCTCGACCACGATGCATTCCAGCCCGCGGCTGGCGGCGATCGCCTCGAGAGACTGCTGGACGGTAGCATCGGTAAGCTGCACGCTCACCGGGTCGCGCGGCGCCAACGCCAATCGCCGCCAGGGCGTCGGCGTCGAACGTTACGCTTAAAGTGCTCAACTGGCTGACCAGGCGGATTGCGTCGGCCAGCGGAACCTCGGTCATGTGGAGCGCCGGGATGCGGTCTGCCAGGCGTGCCTGGAGATCGACCTGGACGAGAGCCTCTCCTTCCTCGGCCGGCGCCTCGTCGTTGCGCGACCTTGGGGGCCGAAGGGGGCAGAGCTGCTTGCTTCGGATGAGCTTCGGCGCTCGCTTCCGCCGCCGGTTTGGCATTGGCCATACGAGGTGCGCCGGGTGCCGCCAGCGCGGCCACGTTCACTTGCGCCTGCCCCGGATCGTGGCCAATTGCTCGAGCACCGCCGGGTCCACGTCTTTGGAGAGGAAACGCACGGAACCATCCGCCATGCTGGCGAACATGCCCTGCGGCTGTCCGCTGCCGAACCCGTCCGGGCCGTTCACGTACGGCCGCTTGACCAGCGCGCGGACCGTGGCGTCTCCGCCGGCGGCCCAAGGTCCCAACCGCGCCGAGACCCCGAGGAGGGCCAACGTGTTGCTTGCGCCGTCGGCGATCTCTTCGCGGTGCGCGGATCGTGCGTAGCCAAACAGCCCGGCGCGGGGATCGCTCGGCGGGAGCCTGGCGGCGTCTTCTCCCACGCCCGCCACGCCGACGTAGTGCGTCACCGGGTATCCGGTGTCGGTGACGCGCGCCGACAGAGCCGGGTTGACCAGGGCATCCAAGGGGCGGCGCGTGACCCCGCGGTTCTGCGCGCTGTTCCAGGAGTAGCCCCACTGCAATGCGCCGTGCCAGTCGCGATGCTCGAAGTACGGCAACATGGTCGCGATCCAGCTCAACCGCGTGTCGGGAGGCAGAAGCGAACCGCTCTCCGCGACGCCAGGGGGATATTGACCGGTGGCTTTCAGGTAGCCGCCAAGGGCGGCAATCACGCGGCGGTGATTGGACTGGTCGGCGAAGGCTGCGGCATCGAGCCAACCGGTGCGCATCGCGTCGAAACTGTCGATCGTCTTTCCCGCCACCGCAGCCAGCTCCGACTGCCATCGCAGATGGATCCACACGACTTGCTCGACGACTTCCCAGCGCGCTGCCGCCAGAACCGACTTCGCCTCCTTGAGAAGCGATTCATAGCGCGTTGCGGCATCGCCGGTGATTTGTCCCGACTGGAGCTTGTCTCCCAGCGCAGCTACCTGGCGGTCCAGCGCCTGAGAGCCTGCCGGCACGATGCGCGAAAGCGCCGCCTGTACCTTGTCGGCCCCCGATTCCTCGCCGCACGCCAGCGCCACCGCACACTCCCCCTTGCCCGCGCCGGAGACGAGCAGGCCCAGACCCTCGGGCAGTTGCCAAAGCGTGCGCCAGGCTTCGCGCCCCTCGGGCCAGACGTCCAAACGTTCGACCGGCAGTTGCCAGCCCGCTTCGCGCGCCGCCGTCAGATCCACCAGCAGTCGGAAATCGTCGGCCGCGCAGCGTGTTGCGGAGCAATCGGTCGATAGGCCGGCTTTCGAACCCCGGTTCGGTTCGGTTGGCCAACTCGGCTAAGAGCGTTTCGGGGCCCGTCAGCAGGGTCCGGTTGTCGATCATGGCGAAAGGGTGCGTCCATGCCGCCTGGGGGAGATGCCGACACGCGGATCCGGCTATCTCCAAAGCAAAGGGCTCCCCCAGGGCTCGGATCATGGCCGTGTCCTGCCCTTCCTCCAATTCGAGGAGCACCACTCCACGGTCCTGCCATGAGCGCAGGTCGGTCGCTGCCCATGTGATATGACGCACGTTCCGTGCTTGGAGTCGGAAGCTGTCCATCACGCGGCGGACCGACGATTCCCAAACGGGACCCATCCATTGGACCGTGCGCTGGACCTCCGCCACCTCGCTCGCCGCCGACAGCCGCATGGTGAAGACCATTCGCGAACCTCGGGGCAGCCATCGGTACGATAGGCCGGCTGCCGAAGGCTCGGCCTTTGCGGACGTCGGTTCTGGAGCAGGGGTTGCCGGCTCGTCGGACCCCACGATCGCTTGTTCCGGTAAGTTCGGTCGGGGAGCAGCGGGCGACACCAAAAGCCAGGTCGCCACGCCCACGAGTACGCCTGCCATTGGAAGGGCCGCCCACAGAACCCACCGCGAAGCTCCCATGGCAACTTCGGTGGTCCCGCTTTCCGCGGTTGCGGTGACGGGTTCCGGCGTGGCAGCGGGTTGTGCGGGAGCTGGGGGGGCAGGAGGGCCGGGAACGGTTGCCGGGGCCTCCGGAGCGGCATGCACCACCGGCGGCTTGGGCGCCCAACCCGGCGGTGGCACGATCAGGACCATGCTTTCACACATGGGACAGGCGAGAATCGCGCCGATGGCCGCCTCGCTCCGCACTGCCAGACGGCGCTGACAGGTCGGACAGTCTACGGTGAAAAGATGCTCTTCCACGGTTCCGCACGCAGACGAGATGAGTGGGCCCCGGACGAGGATGCCACGAGCCGACGGCGCAAGAGGATGAAAACCCAGTCCGTTGCAGGGCGGGGACCTCATCCTCCGGGCCGCCACCCTACCGGTTGGCCTCTTCGAGCCGGTCCCACAACCGCTTGCCGTGCGGCGATTCCTCGGCTAGGGAATCCCGCCGGCGGCTTCGAGGACAAGCTCATAGACCAATTCTAGAGCGCGTTGGGAGTCCGCCGCCAGCACCGGTAAGGAAATTCGCGCGGGATGTAGGGGTCCGAGGGGTTACGGACGCCCGGGTTGCCGACGGTTGACACTTCGGGCCGGTAAGCCCTGTTTTTCGGCCTCCCCGATGGTCGGGTTGGCCCGTGGCATGTGCGGGAGGCAATTGCGTTGCCGATGGTTCTGCGGACACTTGGGCGGTCATCCACGTCTCCACCCGGCCTTGCTCGATTGGAGGCACTCCCCTTTGCCCCTTCCGCTTGGAGGGGGAAGCGAACAAAATAGGGTTCTCGCCTGTCTTGGAATCTCGGTGCGCATCGGCCGGAGCGACGTATGACCCGCAGTTCAAACCTCACGATCCGCCGCATCGATGCGCACCGCGACGATCTTCGCGCGGCGATGGCCCAGTTGCGTCGCCGCTTGAGTCCTCGGGGAGACGTGGTCAGCCAGGAGGGCCGGCGGCGGACGGTGGAGATCTTTGGCGAGCCGCTGGCCCCCGCAGCCGTCGTCGAGCGGATCTGCCGCGACGTGGGCGAGAAGGGCCTGGCGGCCGTGCTCGACTATTCGGCGCGGATCGATCGGGCGGCGCTTGCCGCCGATGCGCTCCGCGTTCCGGCGGAGGAGCTCGCTCGGGCCCACGCGGCCGCGGCCCCCGAGTTTCTCCAGGCGATCCGCCACGTCCGCGAGAACATTCGCGGCGTTTCAGGAGGCGATTCTGCAGCGCGACGTGCGCGTGGATCGGCCCGGCGGCTACCTGGTCCAGCGGTTTCTGCCGCTGGCGCGGATCGGCGTCTGTGTGCCGGGTGGGGCCGCAGCGTATCCCTCGACTGTACTGATGACCGTCGTTCCGGCCCAGGTTGCCGGGGTGCGCGAGATCGCCGTAGTCGCCCCTCCCACGCCATTCGGGGCGTACAACGTCGATCTGTTGGCCACGTGCCACGAGTTGGGTGTTTCCGAGGTCTACCGCCTGGGAGGAGCGCAGGCCGTGGCCGCGCTGGCCTACGGCGTCGAGGGCCTGCCGCGCGTCGACAAGATCGTCGGTCCAGGAAACCTCTTCGTCGCCCTTGCCAAGAAGCACGTCTATGGCGACGTGGACATCGACTCGATCGCCGGCCCCAGTGAGGTCGTCGTGATCGTCGATCGTTCGACGCGCGCCGACTACACCGCCTTCGATTTGCTTGCCCAGGCCGAGCACGCGCCGGGGGCGAGCATTCTCATCGGCTGGGACGAAGCGGTGCTGGACGCCGCCGTGGCCGAATTGGATCGTTGCCTGGGGCAGGTCGAGCGCGGCGCTGGCTCGCCAAAGCCTCGAAGACTTTGGCGCGGTGATCCTTGCCCGCGACGCCGACGAGGCCTGCCGGCTGACCGACGAGATCGCCCCCGAACACCTCCACATCGCCACGGAGAATGCCGAGCAAATGGCGGAGAAGATCCGCTATGCCGGCGCGATCTTCCTCGGCAATTACACGCCGGTGGCCCTGGGAGACTATGCCGCCGGCCCGTCCCACGTGCTGCCCACCAGCGGCACCGCTCGGTTCTATAGCGGGTTGTCGTCGAACGATTTTCTTCGCGGCAACAGCATTCTGCACTTCACGCGCGAGGGACTGAGAAACCTTGCCCCCGACGTGCAGATCCTGGCCACCAAGGAGGGGTTGACCGCGCACCGTGCGAGCGTCGAGATCCGCGCGAAGCTCGAGAAGTAGCCCCCTTTTTCTGACTGGATCGGCACGCGCCTCCATGAACTACGTCCGTCCCGAAATCGAAGCGATGGCCGGCTACGTGCCGGGCGAACAGCCCCAGGAAGGCGGCTTCATCAAGCTCAACACCAACGAGAACCCCTATCCGCCCTCGCCCTCGGTGCGCGAGGCGATCGAGCGGGTCCTGCATCGCGGTCTGGAGAAGTATCCCGACCCGATGGGTTGGCAGTTTCGCCGCCAGGCTGCCGAAGTGCTCGGCGTACCCGCCGAATGGATCCTCTGCGGCAATGGCAGCGACGACATCCTCACGATCGCCACGCGAACCTTCGTCGGCCACGGCCAGCGGCTCCGCTTGCCCTATCCGAGCTACATTCTCTACCGTGCGCTGGCCCAGATTCAAGCCGCGCACAGCGAAGAGGTCCACTTCAACCGCGACTGGTCGTTGAGCGAATCCTTCGGCCGCACGGCGGACGACCTGCGGCTGGTCTTTCTGCCCAACCCCAACAGTCCCTCGGGCACGGTCGTCCCGTCCCGAGCGGATCCTCCGGCTCGCGCGCCGTTTGCCCTGCCCACTCTTGGTCGACGAAGCCTACGCCGACTTCGCCGAAACCAACTGCTTGCACCTGGTGGCCGAGTGCGACAAGATCATGGTGTCGCGCTCGATGAGCAAGTCGTATGCGCTGGCGGGGCTGCGTTTCGGCTTTGTCGTGGCCCAGCCGCACCTGATCGAGCAGATGGTGAAGGTCAAGGATTCGTACAATTGCGACGCGTTGTCGATCGCCGTGGCCTCGGCCGCCCTGGCCGATCGCGACTGGCAGGCCGCCAACCGCCGCGCCATCCTTGCCACGCGAAGCCGCCTTGCGGCTCGGCTCGGCGAGTTGGGATTTGCGACCGTGGACTCCCAGGCCAACTTCACCTGGAACGTGCATCCGGAACAACCGGCAAAACCGCTCTACGAGCGGCTCAAACAGGACCGCATCCTGGTCCGATACATGGACTATCCGGGCTGGGGGGATGGGTTGCGGATCAGCGTCGGTACCGACGCCCAGATCGACGCCTGCCTGGACCGGCTAAAGGCTATCCTTTGAACAGGACTCCGCGGCGATTTCCCCCGATTCTGCCGCAGGCGTCCAACCCCAGTGGCAGGGAGTGACCATGGCGCGGACGGCACGCATCGAACGCAACACGGCCGAGACCCAGATCGAACTCGAACTGGACCTGGACGGCTCCGGCCAGTCGCAGGTTGCCACCGGGGTCGGCTTCTTCGATCACATGCTCACCCTCTGGGCCAAGCACGGGGCGGTCGATCTGAAGGTCAGGGCGATCGGCGACCTCCACGTCGATCAGCACCATACGGTCGAGGACGTGGGGATCGTGCTCGGCCAGGCGGTGCGCACCGCCGTGGGCGACAAGGCGGGAATCCGCCGCTACGGCCACTTCACGCTTCCCATGGATGAGACCTTGGCCACCACCGCGATCGATCTGGGAGGCCGGCCGTGCCTGGTCTTTCGGGCCGAATTGCCCGCGCCCAAATCGGCGATTTCCAGGCCGAACTCGTCCACGAGTTCTGGCAGGCCTTCGCCGCCAATGCTCTGTGCAACCTGCACGTCGTTGTGCACTACGGCCGCAACGGCCACCACATCGCCGAGGCGATCTTCAAGTCCGCGGCGCGCGCCTGCGCATGGCACTGGAGCCCGACGCGCGCCTCTCCGGCGTGCCGAGCACCAAGGGAACGCTTTAACGCAGTCTGCATTGTTCATGAACGTCGAGCGGCCCAGGGCTCGCCGGATAGCAGCCGTTTCGGTCGGTATCGGGGTGAATGGTGAACCATGGCTGCGCCGGCATCCATCATTTCCGCGGCCAAACCACTTCAACCCTGAGCGCGCGAAAAAGCTGCCGCGACCGTCGGCCGGCGTTCGACATGCGAGCCCGAGGAAATCGATTGTGACCGTCTACGAACACGCCATGCTGGGCATCGACGCCGCGCTGGCGGCAGGGCTGTATCGCCGTGCAGGGTGGCAAATCGTCGCCTGGGCCGGCTGTGCCGCCGCATTGCCCGACTGGGACGGGCTTTCGCTCCTCTTCGGCGCCCAAGCCTACGACGCCGGCCATCGCCTCTGGGGACACAACTTTCTGGTCGCGGGTCTCGTGGGAACGGTCGTGGGCGCGTGCGTTTACCGAATGCGGGCCTTGGACCGCATGGCGCGGCGCCTCGGCACTGTTTCCCTCGCTCATTCCGCCGCCGGCCGCCGGCGGTGTGTTCTCCGCAGCGGTGCTCGTCGCGTGGGCCGCGGTGGGAGTGCTTGCCTCCTATAGCCACCTGGCCATGGACGTGCTCTTTTCCTACGGCAAGAATCTCAACCCCTGGGAAGTACCGCTTGCGTGGCCTTTTTCCTCCCGAGGTTTCGCCTATCCGATGGTGGCGTGGGGCGATCCCGGAACGACGATCGTATTGGCGGCGGGGATGTTGGCGATGGCGCGTTGGCCGTCGAGGATCCGCGCAATCGCTGCGGTCACCCTGGTGGGCGTGGCCATCTACGTGGGGCTGCGCGGCGTCATACGCTAGTCGATGCGGACTTCGAGGTAGCGCGCGAGGTGGTGGAAGTCCTCATCGGGCCTGATCGGCCGCTGCGTGGCGCGGAGCTTCTCGTAGTTGATCAGCTCCTCGAACGGCTCGAAGAGCAGGCCCAACTGGCCGCTGACCGAGACCATCACGCCGTCCTGGTCCTGCCTCGGCCAGGGCGCGATAGGCGCCCACGCCGAGCTGGCTGCCGAGGATCACGTCGAAGGCGGTGGGCTTGTGGCAGCGGACCTCGTAGCCGAACTGCAGGCCGACGACCTTCCGCTCCTTGCCGGTCCGCTTCTTGTACTCCTCGGCGACCAGGCGGCCGAGCCGGCCGCTGATACTTCAGCTGCGAGACGGGGAAGTGGCCGAACTCGTCGGGCTTGAGGCTGCGGTACTCGATCTCCGAGAGGCACTCGCGGATCTCGTCCAGCGGGCAGGAACTCGGCCGATCCCTTCGGCCATGACGATCACGCCGTAGCGCTTGCCTTCGCGCTCGCGGGCGACGATCGTGTCGACGATGCGGTTGACGATCGGCCGCGACGTCGAAGATCTCGCGCATGAGCGGCTTGCCGGTCTCGTCGTCAACCTGGCTTGCCGGTGCTCGGGTCGACGGTCGGCTCGGTCGACTTCCACTCCGCGGCGATGTCTTCCAGGCCGATCACCAGGCTCGCCTCGCCGGCGATCGCCGCGCCGTAGGCGAGCCAGCCGGCCGCGCGGCCCATCACCTGGGCGACGTAGTAGGTGCCGGTCGAGTCGGCGTCGGCCAGCAGGTTGTAGATCTCCTGTGGCGAGCATCTCGACGGCGGTGAAGTAGCCGAAGGTGAAGTCGATCCCCTTGTAGTCGTTGTCGATCGTCTTGGGCAGGTGGACGACGCGGATCCGCTTCTTGCCGGCGGGCAGGCGGTCCTGGAAGAGCTTGAACTTGGCGGCGGTGGTCAGCGTGTCGTCGCCGCCGATCGAGATCAGGGCGTCGACGCCCAGCGACGCAGGGCGTCGTAGACGGTCTGCAGCGGCGCGGTCTTCTCGGGGTCGTCCAGGTCCTGCGGGCTTCTTGCAGCTCCTTGCCGGGGTTGGCCCGGGCGGTGCCGATCATGATCCCCTGGGCTGTTCCGCATCCCTTCGAGGTTCTTGTGGTCGAGGCGGATGTAGGCCACGCCTTCCTCGAGCTTGTCGCCCGGCTTGTACTTCACCAGGTGCGAGTAGCCGTTCAGCATGCCGAGCACCTCGATGCCGCTGCGGGAGAAGCAGCTGGCGGCGCTGGCGATCACGGCGTTGGCCGCCGGGGCGGGACCGCCGGAGAAAGAGGATCGCCACGCGGCGCAGGTCGCGTGGGCGGGCTGGGAGGGCTGGAAAGAGGGCATGGTCATGCGTGTACTCCGTGCAGATCAATCGGTCAATCGCGGTGTTCAGGATCCAGGCTCTTACTGCTCGGCCAGGTGCGTTCGATGAACGTCGTGTCGACGCGGCCCTCGGCGAAGGCGGGATGGGTCGAGGATCTCCAGGTGCAGGCGGGACGGTGGTCTTGACCCCTTCGATCCGCAGCTCGCGTCAGGGCCCGCTTCATGCAGGCGATCGCCTCCTCGCGCGTCGGCTGGTGGACGATCAGCTTGCCGATCATCGAGTCGTAGTGCGGCGAGACCGTGTAGCCGGCGTGGACGTGCGAATCGAACCGCACGCCGAACCCGCCCGGCGGCGATGATCCGGTGGATCGTGCCCGGCGAGGGGCGGAAGTTCTTCGTCGGGTCCTCGGCGTTGATGCGGCACTCGATCGCGCGCGCCGCGTGCGACGGATGTCTTCCTGCGTGAACGGCAGCGGCTCGCCGGCGGCGACGCGGATCTGTGCCTTGATCAGGTCGATGCCCGTGACCATCTCGGTGACCGGGTGCTCGACCTGGATGCGGGCGTTGACTTCGATGAAGTAGAAGTTGCCGTGGCGGTCGACGATGAACTCGACCGTGCCGGCGTTGGTGTAGTTGGCCGCTTGGACCAGCCGCACGGCCGCCTCGCAGATCGCGCTCGCGCACCGTGTCGTCCAGGTGCGGGGCCGGGCTCTCCTCGATCAGCTTCTGGTGCCGCCGCTGCATCGTGCAGTCGCGCTCCCAGAGGTGCACGACGTTGCCGTGCTGGTCGGCGAGGACCTGCACCTCGACGTGCCGCGGGATGCTCGACGTACTTCTCCAGGTAGACGTCGCCGTTGCCGAAGGCCGCCTCGGCCTCGGCCTGCGCCTGCTTCAGAGCGGCCGCTCGAGCGCCTCGTCGTTCAGCGGCCACGCGCATCCCGCGCCCGCCGCCGCCGGCCGCCGCCTTGATCAGCACCGGGAAGCCGATCTGCTGCGGCGATCGCCACCGCCTCCTTGTCGTCGCTGACCAGCCCGTCGCTGCCGGGCACGGTGGGCACGCTCGACCTCGCGGGCCAGCTTCCGGGCCGCGTTCTTGTCGCCCACCAGGGCCATCGCCTCGTGCGGCGGGCCGATGAACTCGATGTTGCAGCTCCGGCAGACCTCGGCGAAATGGGCGTTCTCCGCCAGGAAGCCGTAGCCCGGATGGATCGCCTGCACGTTGCCGATCTCGGCCGCGCTGATCACGCGGTCGATCTTCAGGTAGCTGTCGGCGGCCTTGGGCCGGGCCGATGCAGAAGGCCTCGTCGGCCAGCTCCAGGTAGGCCGACCCGCGGTCGGCCTCGCTGAAGACCGCGACGGTCTCGATGCCCAGCTCGCGGCAGGCGCGGATGATCCGCAGGGCGATCTCACCGCGGTTGGCGACCAGGATTCGCTTGAACATGCTGACTGCTTTAGGATGCCCGTCGCGCGGCCCACCGCGCCGCGCATCCGGAGAGGAGAGGTACTTTCGGCTGACGCGACTACGGTCGCGTCCGATGCCCGTGCTACTGCCGAGTATCGACCTTGAACAGCGGCTGGCCGAACTCGACCGGTGCGCCGTTCTCGACCAGCACCGCGACGATCTTGCCCGAGACCTCGGCCGGAATCTGGTTGAAGACCTTCATCGCCTCGACGATGCAGACGATCGTCTCCGGGCCCACGTGATCGCCCACCTTGACGTACGGCGGCGAATCGGGATCCGGAGCCGCGTAGAACGTGCCGACCATCGGGCTCTTGATCATCACCGACGTGCTCTTCGTCCGCCGGTGGCCGGAGGCGGGCATCACGGTCGCGGCCGGCGCGGCGACCGGCGGTGCACCCGCTGGGGCAATCTCTCGCCCGTGGTGCCAGGCTCCCCACGGTCACTTCGCCTCCGCGGCGGATGCGTACGCGCGTGTCCCCTTGACGCAGGTCGATCTCGCTCAGGTCGTGGTCGTTCATCAGTTCGACCAGGCGGCGGATCTTCCGCACGTCAAAAACATCCTGGTTCGATGGAGACTCAGACATGCAGCCACTCCCGGTAGTCTCAACGCTCATGGCGATAGTTGTTTCGAGGTTCGAGCCGCGATCCGAATGGGTCAGGTGATGCCGGAAATCAGGCGCTCGTGCAACGTTCGGACGCCGGTTGTCCGACAACGTTGTCAGCGCACGATGACATCTTCCAGTTCCTTGGGGACGCTCGTGAGCACCTCATGCCCGCTACGCGTCACCAGCACGTCGTCTTCGATCCGAACTCCGCCCCACCCCGGCAGGTAGATCCCCGGCTCGACCGTCACTACCATCCCCGGTTGAAGCTCCCCGGAAACCTTGGGGGCCAGCCGAGGCGCCTCGTGGACCTGCATTCCCAGGCCATGCCCCAAACCGTGCCCAAAGTACCGACCGAACCCTTCGGCGGTCGATCACGTCCCGGGCCACCCGATCCACGTCGCACATCGCAACCCCGGGTCGGATCGCGGCGATCGCCTCTCGCTGAGCCTTTAGCACAACCCTATAGATGCGTTCGAGTTTGGGCGAGATTTTAGCCGTGATCAAGACACGCGTCAAGTCGCTCTTGTACGGTCCACCGTCGGCCCCCCAATCGACCAACAGCAGGCCGCTCTCCAGCGAGCCGGGTCTTGCCGGGCCGCGGCATGCGGCAACGCAGCACGCGGCCCGACGGCCACAATACTCGGGAAGGCCGCCCCCTTGGCCCCAAATATCGCGCATCTGGTGTTCCAGTTCGTCGGCAATCTCCTTCTCCGTCTTCTCGGGGTGCAGCATCGCGCGGAGCACGGAAAACGCCTTCTCAGCTTGCCGTACCGCAGTGCGGATCGCGGCAATCTCGTCCGCGTCCTTGATCCGCCGCAAAGATCTCGACTAGCCCGGAAGCGGGGTGTAGCTCAACTCTCGTGACTCGCTCGACGATCTGGTCTCGTAGCGCGACCGTGATCGAGTCCGCCTCGAAGGCCACGCTGCTCCGAACTTCGAGCGGCGCAAGACTTTTGCCGTGGCCTCCTGCATCGGTACCCCGGTCCTGCGAATGACGCGCTCGATCGACGGACACTCCTCGTCGATCTGGGTGGTATAGCGCGCATCGCTGATCAGGACCTCCCCCTGGGGGTGGACCAACAAGAAGCTGTCGTCTCCGCTGAATCCCGTAAGGTAGCTGACGTTGGTGAAGTCCGTCACCAGTAGGGCTTCGACCGCGGCCTTGCGCATTGCGCGACGCAGCTTATCTCGCCGCTCAGGATACCTTTGCATCATGGGCTTGCTCTCTGATTGGCCGAAATTGGCCGCGATCTTGCCCCGGGATCCCCTTAGGGTATGGTGATGCACTGGCACTGACAAGCGGTCGCGATGCACACGCTGAGTGCCGAACCCGGCCGCTGGCAGGGCTTGTGCTGCTGTTTTCCCACCGCCCACCAACCCGATTTGCATCCCCGTAATCCCGAGTTACCATGAGGTGATGGAAACGCACCAGATCGAACATCTCGCTCGCCGCCTCCTGGCCGGAGAACTGTCTGCGGCGGACTTTGCACGGCAGATCGCCACACGCGGAATTGCCGACACCGGCGAGGCCCAACTCGACTTGGACCGCGGCCGCCGCTGCGGTTTTCCGGAGGTGGTTTTTGCCCAGGGCAAGACCGTGCCCGCCCTGGAGAAGATCTTCGCGGTCATGATTGAGCATGAGGTCGACGTGCTGGCCACGCGCATGGCCGCCGAGCAGGCCGCGGAACTCCTGCCCCGGTTTCCCCAGGCCGTCTATAACGCCGTGGGGCGCACCTTTCGTATCCCGAGTGCGAGGAATATATCTGCTGGGGGGGATGGGCATCGCACCGCCGTGGGCCGCGTGGCCGTGGTGACTGCCGGTACCAGCGATTTGCCTGTCGCAGAGGAGGCCCGCGAGACCGCCCTGTGGACCGGGGCGGAAGTGAACTTGATTCAGGACGTGGGGGTCGCCGGCCCGCATCGTCTACGGGCCAATCTGCATTTCCTCGAAGGCGCCGACGCCGTGGTGGTGGTGGCCGGAATGGAGGGGGCATTACCGAGCGTGGTGGGCGGCTACGTGGCCTGCCCGGTGATCGCCGTGCCCACAAGTGTCGGCTACGGCGGCGAGCTTTGGCGGCTTGGCTGCCCTTTTGGGAATGCTCAATAGCTGCGCTTCCAATGTGACCGTGGTGAATATCGATGCCGGCTTCAAAGGCGGCTACGTGGCCGGACTGATCGCGCGCAATGCCGCACAAGGACGGTTGGGAGTATGAATCGCGAGGGCCTGCCGAACCTTCCCCCCCGTCATCCGGAGAGTCATAAGGGGAGCTTCGGCCTTGCCCTCGTCGTCGGCGGATCGCGGGGAATGGCTGGAGCCGTGGCCCTGGCCGGTATGGCTGCATTGCGGGGCGGGTCGGGTCTGGTCCGCCTCGCCGTTCCCGACGCGATTCTCGATACGGTGGCTGGCTTCGAGCCTTCCTACATGACCGTTCCGCTGCCGTGCGATCGTCGCGGGCGGATCGCCACGAGTGCTCGTGCAGCGATCGTTGCTCAGGCCTCGGCAGCCTCCGCGATCGCTTTGGGACCTGGGCTGGGACGTTCCGAGGGCCTCAGTCTGCTGGCGACCCGGTTGTATCTCGACTTGCATCAGCCTACGATCGTCGATGCCGACGCGCTGAACGCTTTGGCGACGCGCCGCGGCACTTTGGAACGGCCGGGCGGTCCTCGGATACTCACACCTCATCCGGGTGAATTTGCCCGACTCCTGGGACGCGATCGGGTTGCGCCGCGGGACCGCGAAAATGCCGCAGTCGAACTGGCGGCGCGGTGTGGGGTGGTGGTCGTTCTCAAGGGGCATCACACTCTCGTTACCGATGGCCGCCGCAGCGCCGTGAACACGACGGGTAATCCGGGCATGGCCACGGGTGGCTCCGGCGACGTGCTTACGGGTCTGATCGCTGCCCTGGTGTGTCAGGAACTCGCTCCGTTCGATGCCGCCCACCTGGGCGTCTATCTGCACGGCCTTGCCGGCGATCTTGCTGCAGCCCACCTGGGCCAGGAGGCATTGATTGCCAGCGATTTGGTCCACTTTCTCGGGGCGGCTTTCCAGGAGTATCGCTCGCGAAGTGTCTCAGATCGGCCGGCGGCCTTCGAATAACTTTGGGTATCCCTCGGCCGGCCGGGGCTCGTCTCTGAACCGCTGGCCTTCCAGGAATAAACCCTCGGGCCCGAGCATCCACAAAGATATGACTGCTTTGCGGCTACTTGCCGATGGTGTTGTGGTGGCACATGCCGCCTACGTCGGCTTCGTAGTCGTCGGATTGGTGCTGATCCTGCTCGGCGTCGTCATGCGCTGGCAATGGGTCCGCAATTTCTGGTTCCGTGTGATCCACTTTGCCATGATCGGCGTGGTGGTGCTCGAGGCCCTGGCGGGCATCTCCTGTCCGCTGACGCTTTGGGAGGATGCGCTCCGCGAGAAGGCGGGAGAAACCGTCCAAGAAGGAACCTTCATTGGCCGCCTGGCCCATGAACTTTTGTTCTTTGACGTTCCGGAGGCCGCTTTCACTCCAATCTACTGCCTGGTCGGAGCACTCGTGCTGGCCACGCTGGTCTTTGCTCCGCCGCGATGGCCGCGCGGGCTCTGCCGCGGTGCGCTGACTAAGAGCCTATCCGAAAACTACCGCAGTGGCCCTATGCGGCCGGAGAATTTCAGGGCGGCAGACGATTCTGGGACCGGCTCTAAGAACCTATCCCCAAACTGCCACTGCGGCTCTGCGCGGCCGGAGGATCGCAACACCTCCCAAGATTCTGGGATCGGCTCTAAAGTCGAAGGCCCCGATGCACGTTGAACGGCGCTGGCTTTCGGTTTGCGCAGAATGCGAGCCGAACGTGGCATGTTTTTTCGTTTCGCGCCAGCGTCTTTTCCTCGGAGAATCCGTAGCGGGGGGGTGCTGATTTGCGGCTTGTCGGGGTTCCGCGAGCGCGGTACGATACGGTGCTTCCTCAAGCGGCCCGCGCGAGCTTTGGCTCGGCTGCTTGGGGATGTGGTCCTCTATCATGTTCGTGCTGTCGATGTTCCCTATTTGGTGAGCCGATAATTTGCCCGTTGGGTGCCTGAAAACAAAGGTCTCGGCCGCGTGTACAGCCGGAGTTCCGGACTTCCCTGTTCGGCTACGGATCACACAACCTGGGGCCCAGGTCGCCCCCTTGTGACAACGGGCTCTCAAATACGCATCGCCACGGCATTGCGGTAGAGGACCGCCTTTTTCTTCAGTCCCCACCCCACCCGAACTTGCACTCCTGGGATGGCACCTGCCGTGGAGACACTCCCTTCGGAACTCGCTGCCAAGCGCGACCGCCTGCTCGAGCTGCTAAGAAGTTTTGGCAGTTGTGCCGTCGCCTTTTCCGGCGGATTGGATAGCACCGTGTTGGCCAAGGCCGCGCAGTTGGCCTTGGGCGAGAAGGCGGTGGCCGTGACGGGCGTGAGCGAGAGTCTCGCCGCGGGCGAGTTGGACGAGTGTCGCCAACTGGCCTCGATCATCGGCATTCGTCACCAGGTCGTCCAGACCGAAGAGCTCTCCAATCCCGACTACCAGAGAAACAGTTCGGATCGCTGCTATCACTGCAAGAGCGAGCTATTTGCCCGCGTGGAGCGAATCGCCCAGCAAGTGGATGCGGCGGTCGTGGCCGACGGCTCGAACTGGGACGATCAGGGAGAGCATCGGCCGGGCTTGAAGGCGGCGCGCGACCGTCGAGTCCGCAGTCCGCTTGCGGAGTGCGCGCTGACCAAGGCCGAGTTGTGCGCCCTGGCAGCGCACTGGGGAATCCCGGCATGGGACAAGCCCGCGACCCCTTGCCTGAGCAGTCGAATCGCCTACGGCGAGCAGGTTACGCCCCAGCGCTTGGCGATGATCGACCAGGCCGAGCGATTTCTCC
Organism: Pirellulales bacterium; assembly: GCA_963736495.1. Lineage (GTDB taxonomy): Bacteria > Planctomycetota > Planctomycetia > Pirellulales > Thermoguttaceae > CAVTPL01. The sequence continues at coordinate 482,054 of CAVTPL010000009.1, forward strand.
GCGGCAAGCATTTTCAGCCGCTTCGCGTGCGCTATCATAAGGGAGACATGGCGCGGATCGAGGTCGCCCCCGAGGCGATTGCGCGCTTGCTGGATCCGGATCTTCGCCAGGAAGTGGTCCGTGCGCTGAAGGCGGCCGGGTTCAAGTACGTGGCGATCGATCTGGAGGGCTTCCGTTCCGGCAGCATGAACGCGATCCTCCCCGTCGAGAGCCTTCAGATCGCCCAGCATTGAGCTTGGGCGGGATTGGACGCTTCAAGTCGCTCATCGCGAGAGCAGGGCGGTGAGCACTGCCAGCACGATCGCCAGGAGGCTTCCCCCCGCCGCCAGACCCCAAACCCAAAGCGGGATTCTGCTTGCGCCGTCGGCGGTATTCTGCCAACTCCTCACTGGTCATCCCACCGACCGGCTCGATGCCTCGCGCCAGCGGCACGGTGCTGTTGCCGAACAGGTCGCCTAAAGCATCGCCGGGCTCCTCCAAACGTTCAGCCACCTTCAGTGTGGCCTTGGCGCTTCCGCTCTTGCTTTGCGGGTTTGCGTTGTTGGAGTCTGTCGAGCTGCCGGGACCTTTGACGGTTGCGTGCCCGAGTTTCGAAAGGGTGTCGCCTGTCGTCGACGAAGCTGCCGCGGGGACGGCTTGCTCGGGCTCCAGCGGTGTAGCCTGCTTAAGTGGCCCGCGAGAGCCAGAGCCCCGACTGGCCTTGGATGATCCCCCGGGCTTTGCCGAGGGAGCCTGGGCAAGGCGGGACGCGGATTCGGCGCCTGCCTCGCGCGGTGGGAGACCCGGATCCACTGCGTGGCCGTGGACGGCGAGCCATCCGCCGAGGATCTCCGCCACTTCGCCGGCAGTGCGGTAGCGGTTCGAGGCCTTCTTGGCCATCATTCGCTTTGCGATGTTCACCAGGTCCTCCGGCGCGTCCGGTCGATCTTCGCGCAGATCGGGAGGGGGCGCCTTTTGGTGCATCATCAATCGCTGAGGCAAGGTGCCGCTGGCGTAAGGGGGATGTCCGGTGAGGAGGAAGTAGAGCGAGCAGCCCAAGCTGTAAATATCGGCGCGGCCGTCGACGGCGTGGCTGTCGATCGCCTGCTCCGGGGCCAGGTAATCGGCCGTTCCCAGCACATTCTCGTCGTAGGCCACCGTCAGCGCCGCCTGGTCTTCGCCTGTGAACCGAGCCAGCCCCAGGTCGAGCAGCTTGACCACGCCGTTGTGATCGACGAGCAGATTGGCCGGCTTCACGTCGCGGTGGATGAGTCCTGCGCGGTGGGCGTGTTCCAGCCCTTCGGCGGCCTGGCGCACGTACTCGACGGCGCGCGCGTAGCTTAGCGGCCCCTCTTCGCGGACCATCGCCTGCAAGTCGCGTCCCTCGACGAACTCCATGACCAGATAGTGGGTATCTCCCTCCTGGTCGACGTCGTAGGCGCGCACGATATTGCGGTGGTCCAGGGCGGCCACGGCTTGCGCCTCGCGGCGGAAGCGGGCCAGGTACGAGGAGTCCTTCACGCGGTTCCTCGGCAGAACCTTGATGGCCACGCGCCGCTGCATCAGGACGTGTTCGCCCAGGTATACGTGGCTCATGCCGCCGCTGCCCAGGTGATCCAACAGCCGGTACTGGCCGCCCTTGAGGAAGAACCCCTTGTAGCGCCCTTGCAGCAGGTTCTCGCAGTGCCAGGGGGTCAACAGGCCCGACTGCACCAGCTTGGCCGCCACGCAATCCGGATCGAGCGCGGCCGAATCTCCCAATTCCTGCTGAAGCTGGCCAAGAGCGCGCTGGAGCTCGCCGGGTTCGACGAGCCCGCTTTGCCGTACCAGATCCGGGAAATTCTCGACCTTGGATTTGGCCATGCGCGCCCGTGCCGTTGCCACTTCCAACACCCGACCTTCGGCCGCGTTCCGCGAAGAAAAGACGGTTACCGGAGCAGGAAGACCGTAGCGGAACGACACCTGGGAACGGTCTGCCGGGGCTTTCGCCCTTGTCCTCGGACGATCACGATCGGCGGCGGGGCTGCCGGTTACCTGGCTTTCCTTCGTCCTCAAGGAACTTGCCCGGACAGGCTGTCAGGCCCAGGCGAAACTGCCATCACTTTCAGACTATCACGAACGGGGGTCGAAGACCAGCCCGGGGGCATCGATTTGGGGGGGTAACGGGGGCCGATGCGCGCTCTGTCTCGGACGCACGGCAGCGCCCTGTCAGGCCGGCTGCCGGCTCGGTCGAGCATCCGTTCTCGCGATCTCCTGGAGCTATTCCTGCTCCGAGGCAACTGGCGCACGGCAGCAGCGGCGCACGTGACGGGTAATGACGGCCGCACATCGGTCGAGAGAGAACTGCTGGTCCACGTTGCCCTCGACGAGGGCCACTTTGTTCATTCCGTAGACTTCGGACGACTGTTCGTCCTGACCGAGCACGTAGCCTCCCGCCTCGCGTATGCAACGACACCCCTGGGCTCCGTCGCGGCCCATACCCGTCATAATGACGCCCAGCATGCGTGAGCCGTAGATCGCCGCGGCGCTTTCCATCATCACGTCGACCGACGGTTTGTGGCCGCTGACCAGTGGGCCGTCGACGATCATCGCCTTGACCATGCCGGCCTGGCGTCGAAGCTGGAGATGGCTGCCGCCCGGCGCGATGAGCACGTGGTTAGGTCGGACCACGTCGCCCGACTCTGCTTCCTTGATCGACAGTCTTGACAGCGCGTCCAAACGCCAGGCGAGCGGCTTCGTGAAATGCGGCGGCATGTGTTGCACCACGACGATCGGCGGCATGGGCGGCCGCAACGATTCGAAGAGGATCGAAAGCGCGGGCGGCCCGCCCGTCGAGATGCCAAGGGCGATGCACTGGTCTCCCAGATCTTCGGGGACCTGGTCCGAGAGCTCCTTGGCCGGTCGAGCGGCGGGGAGCCGTTCCAGCCGGCGTTTCTTGCGTTGCTGGCGGATTTCCAGGATCCGCCGCACGTTGACGCCGGCGGCCGCGCGGATCTTGCGGACCAGTTCTTCACGCAGCGCCGTTTCGACTTCCGAGCCGCGCTCGGGCTTGGATACGTAATCGATCGCGCCGCGTTCCAGCGCTTCGAGCGTGATGTTGGCGCCGAGCTGCGTCAGCGCGCTGACCATGATCACCGGCAGGGCCTGCCGCTGCAGCAGGGCGTCGAGCGTTGCCAGCCCATCCATGTTCGGCATCTGGATGTCCAGCGTGACCACGTCCGGCGCGACCGTATCGATCATTTCCAACGCTTTCGCGCCGTCGGAGGCAGTTCCCGCCACTTCCATTCCCGGGGTCTCCGAAAGAATGTCAGAGACGATCTGCCGGATGACAGCCGAGTCGTCGACTACCAGTACGCGCGTCGTTTGAGTCGCCATCGCTTCCGAGCCTTGTCGTTGCTGCCCGCGCTTACCTAAGGGCTTGCGAGCCATGCAAGACTAGCTTGCTGAGAACCGACTTCGGGCTGGTGAAGGGGAGAAAACCTCTCCTCTTCGGCCTCGGTCTCCGGAGGGGGCGATACGCGGGACGGCACAACGCTCAGGACCGCTGCGTCGAGTATCGACGGAGCAATCGTTCACTCGGGCACGACCGTTACCAGCTCTTGCTGGACCGCTTCGAGATGCTCGGCGGAGATGCTCTGCCGTTGCTCGGCGAAACCGATCAACAGCGCCAGATCGCAGAGCCGATTGATGCGCCGCGGCACTCCGTGGGTGAGGTGATGGAGGGTCGCGATCGCTTGCGGATCGAAGATCTCCCGCGATGCGCCGGCGAGGCGCATTCGGTGCGCCACGTATTCGGCGGTTTCGCTCTCGTTCAGCGCGCGCAGCAGACACTTCACCCCCAGCCGTTCCTCGAAATGCGGCAGGCGATCGAGGGTGGGGAGAATCGCGGGCTGGCCGGCCAGGAGCAAGGTCAGCGACGGCTGCCCTTCCCACTGGAAGTTCAGCAGCAGGCGCAACGCTTCCAGCGAGGCGCCGTCGTCCACCAGATGCGCCTCGTCGACCACAAGGACCGCGTGCCGTTTCTGCCGCGCGTTGTCGCGGAGGAACTGTTCGATCCGTTCGACGCTTCGATGGAGGGGAGGGGTCGAGGGAGACGTTCCCGAAGCCGTGAGCGTGTCGGCCAGGTAGGCCAGCAACTCCTCGGCGGCCATTTGCGGGAATACCAGGTGCACGAACGGGGCGAACTCCTCACGCAGCGCGCCGCGCAGCATGCCCACGATCAGCGTTTTTCCGGAGCCCGGCGTGCCGCTCAGAATCGCCCCGCCGCGTCGATTCTCGATACTGTAGCGGAGCTTCAGAAGCGCAGCCTGGTGCGAGGAGGCCGGATAGTAGAACCGCGGATCGCAGCCGTTCTCGAAGGGTTTGGCTTGAAGTTGCCAGTAGGAGGCGTACATGCACCAGTCGCCTACGCCGTCGCGCGACGGCGCCTTGAAAGGATGCCCGCGCACCGAGCACGCGCGCCGGGAGGGAAACGACGTTTGGATCGCGGTTCCGGGATCGACTCGGAGCAGCCGCGCGGCCGGACGCGCTAGACGAAATTCTCCACGACCGCGACTTCCTCGACTCCCGCAGTCTGTAATCGTTGCCATATCTCCGCGATCTCTCCGGGCGGTGTGCTGCGCACGTTCTGCACGAGGACGACCGCGTCGATCCACGCCGCCGGTCGTTCCGAGAGGCCCAGATCAATCCGGCTCCGCTTGGCCGGGCGGCCGGCGTCGACCAGGATCAGGTCGTAGGCCCCGCGCAGCACCTCGAGCGTCGCCGCGGCATTCGGGCGGCCTTTGATCCGGTAATCCTCGCCGGCCGGTGGCTCGCACAAAGGAAGGATCGTCAGATGGTCCTGAACGGATTCGATCACCACTTCCGCCAGCGGCAGTCGTCCGGCCAGCGATTCCTCCCACCCGTATTCCGGCGCCAGCCCGAGCCGACGCGCGAGGCGGGGATGGTCGAAGTCGGCGTCGATCAGAATCACCTTCAGTCCACGCTCCGCCAGACGCCTTCCCGCCGCTAACAGGATCGTTGTGCAACCGTCCCCGCGATGGCAGCCTTCCAGGGCCACGACCTTGCGGCCCCTTGCCAGTCCGACGATCAGCCGATCGACCATTGGGTCGAGGCTGGTTCCCGCCATCGTCGTGAGCTTGGTGACGCTTGTCGGCCAGGCGAAACCGTCGACCTGGAGCGCGGGCCGGAATTCGGCGGCCGCGATTGCCACACCGGCGTGCTTGGACGCCTCTGCCGCGGCCGAGTGTTCGTCGGAGCGGGTTGTGGTACGCACCGCCGCGCGGGACCGCTTCCGTGCCGCGCCCGCGTTGGGTCGCGGGGGAGAGGGCGCCGCGTCCGGCATTAGGGCTGTGTCCGTCATGGCGACTGGCTCCTGCCGCTGATACGCTCTGATGAAGGCCTGATCGATTCCACTGCTCATGGCTATTGGCCCCGCGTGTTGTCGGCCTCTTCCGGGCTCTAAGATTCCTGTCGAAAGCGCTCGAGCGGTTCCGGGCCCTTCCCTCGGCAATCCCGGAAACCGCCGAGGCTTTCACTTCTCCCGCGCCTGGCGGCTCAAGCGGCGATTCCCGCTCTAGTACGTGCCGCGCAGCGGCGCACGCTGGATGGTTCCTTCCAGACGGCCCATGGCCTGCGAGCCCGACGAGCCCCCGTCCCTACTCATACGACTCGCCGAAGGCGTGTCCGTTCGCGCTTCGGTGGTCGGGTAGGGAGTGGAGGGGTAGTTGTACTGCGAGTAACTGGAGGAGGGCTCGCGGCCGGTCGAAGGCGAGGGGTATCCACCCTCCGGACTGCTGCGCCGTGCCTCGTATATCGGCTCTCGCGAACGGCGCGTCGCCCCGGTAGGCGGTGCGACGTTGTCCTGGTAGCTGGCGGGGATTGCACCGCTGGGGGCGACACCCGGCCGCGCACCGGCCATGCCCGCTAGGGCCGCGTAGTCCGCGTAATCGTAGTTCGTGCCCTGGTAATCGTTGCCAGTCTCCGGTCCACCTGTCTGGGGCGCGGGGGCGGGGTACCGGTTTCCGTCCGGAACGGTTCCTGCCGTGTTGCCGATTCCGCGATATGCTCTGTCCGCGCTGTCACGCGTGCGGCCGGAAGGGCTCGCCGGTTGGCCGCTCGGTGAATCATTGCGCTCACGGCCCGCCGTACGGTAGTCTGGACGTGCCGCAGTCCGCTCATCGCGATAGCCCGGAGCACGGCCGTAGCCGGCGCTCGACCCCGTACGCTCGCCGACCGTCATCGAACGGTTGGCGCGGGAAGGCTGCGCATAAGCGTTGTAGTCGCCTTCGGACGACGCGTTCGGTTCGAGGTTATCGCGATACGAGGGACTCATGTTGGGCGCTGCCGGCCACGAGGATCGAGCGGTCTGCATCTGATCGGTCGAGTTGGCACCGTTCCAGGGACTGTCGCCGACCGCCGGGTCACGGCTGGCGGTGTCGGTGGGATCACCCCAATTGTTACCGTAATTCCGACCACCCGGGGATCGCCCTTCGAGCGTATTCGCCGGTCCGCGCGTTCCGGCTTGCCACGTATTCGTGTCGGTGGTCGCACCATTCCAGGCCGGTGCCTCGGAGGCCGTCGGAGCCGGCACTTCGATCCGCGGCAAGGAGGCCTGACGATCCGTGCCCAAGTTCTTGGCGGCCTTATCGGAGAACTGCCAGACGGCGGTCACCAACGCACCCGCCACCAGTACGACCAATCCGCCGGCAAGAATTCGCTTCGACATCGGCGAACTCACCGTGCGGCCTTCCTCCACCTCCGCGCTCGACTCGGCGATCAGAGCCGGGTCGGCCGTTGCCAGGCTCGGGATCCGGGCCAGGACATGCGGCCCCGAACCGGAAAAGCGAGCATCCGAACTGGCTTGAGCAACCGGTCGCTTGACTTTCCCCTTGCGTGGGGTGGGAGGCATATCGCTGTCGGCAGCGTCGATCGACTCGTAGTCTCGCATCGTGATGTCCTCACCGAGGGAAGGTACCCGGACGATCGGACGCACACCTGCGCGGCTATGCCCGGGTGGTTCCATCTATCGGATTGGACTTTGCGGGTCTTGAGCTTTAGAGGAGATTTTTCGGTAAGAAAGGAAATAGCGATCAGGTAAGAGGTATTGGGGCCGTTCAGAAGGCAGGGATTGCTTATCCCACGAAGAGGGGTTTTGGGGTCGGAGAGAACTGCGCAAACATGCAGCGCTACCCAGAGTCTGCATTTTCGCCGCCGACACCTTCCTCTCGACCCAGAGTCTGCAGGAGGTCGAACGAGTAGATGCCGGTCGTGTGTCCATCGCTGAAATGGATGCAGTAGGCGTAATTGCCCACGGGGGCCATATGGGAGATGGTGAGGCCTGGTGGAACCGCGACTGGCGGGGTGCTTTCGGAGGCTGCACTGCGGCGCGCTGCGTTGCAGACCGCGCAGGGACACTTCTCGCGCAGCTCGACGATCTCGCAAAACCGCTCGGCACCGTCGCTCCAGCGGATCGCCACAGTGTGTTTGTTGGCGAGACGAAGTTGGGTGGGGTATACGTTCATGCGCGTGGCAACTCCGTGTTTGGCGGACCCAAAGGCACTGAATATTGTAGGGGTATCTGCTTCGCGAATGCCTGCCATTTCCGGCTCCGAGGTCTCGTTTTTCTCGTGCGCGGGGACGGTCCGTCGTGAACGGCTGTCTGTGGGGGTTTGCCCTGAGAGGGGGATGTCGGGATAATACGCGGTTGTCACTTCCCGAATCGCCCCCCGCCGTTCTCTGCCGCGACGATGTCTTCTCCGGTCCACAGCAACTCGGGAAAAGCGTCGCTGGCACTCGTCTTCGCGACCGTCTGCATTGACCTGCTCGGCTTCGGCCTCGTATTACCCCTCTTGCCCATCTACGGCCGCGAGTTGACCGAAGGCCTCACCCGCACTCAGTCCGGCTTCGTGCTCGGGCTCCTCATGAGCTGCTTCTCGATCATGCAGTTCGTCTTCGCCCCGCTCTGGGGACGCGTCTCCGATCGCGTCGGTCGCCGGCCCGTCCTCTTGCTGAGCCTCGCCGGTTCGACCGTGTTCTACGGCTTGTTCGGACTGGCGAGCACTTGGCGGAGCCTGGGCTGGATGTTCCTCTCCCGCATCGGAGCCGGAATCGCCGGCGCCAGCATCCCCACCGCACAAGCCTATATCGCCGACGTCACTCCTCCCGATCGCCGCACTCGCGGCATGGCCCTCATCGGCGCCGCCTTTGGCCTCGGCTTCACCCTCGGTCCGCTGGTCGGCGCCGCCGCCCTCGCCTTTGCCCCCCAAAACCCGATCAGCCCCTGGCCAGGATTCTTGGCCGCTGGGTTGTCCGGTGTGGCCCTCGTCTTTGCCGTCTTCCTCTTGCCCGAATCGCTCGATCCTTCTCGAATTCCAGAATCCCGTCGCCATGTTGATCTGGCGTCGCTCCGCGAGGCCCTGGCAACGCCCTCGATCGGCGCCCTCCTGCTCACCGGATTCCTCGCCGTCTTCTCGCTGGCTAATTTCGAGGGCACCCTTTCCTGGATGATCCAAGCCAAGCTCGACACGGGCGCGGCGACGGCGCTGGATCGCTCGACCGCCCAAACCATGCCCAGCGAGCCCACTCCGCTTCAATCGCCCCCGACGCCCCCGACCCCTGCATCCCGGAGCGAGGTGCGACTGTTCCTCGTCTTCGCGTACATCGGGCTGATCATGTGCCTCGTCCAGGGACTCTTGGTCCGACGCCTCGCCGCACGCGTGAGCGAGGCGGCGCTGGCCGTGGCGGGTTCCCTCGTGTCGATCCTCGGCTTTATTCTCCTGGCGATCGCTTCGCTTGCCTCCTGGGCCGGCTTGGGCTTTCTTATGGTCGCCACCGCTATCGAGGTCAGCGGCATTGCCATGATCTTTCCCGCCGTCCAGTCGTTGATTTCTCGCCGCAGCGACCCCGCCCGCCAGGGCGGCATCCTGGCGCGGGCGAGAGCATCAGTTCGCTCGCGCGAATTACGGGAACGGTCTTCGGTGCAACCCTCTATGCGCAGGCGCACCCCTCCCCCACGCGGCGGCCGCCGTCGTCATGGCCTTGGCCGTGGTCCTGATTCTCTGGGCGGTCCAGAGCGGCAAAGACTGGGCCGGCAGCGAGCCGGGGATGAGCGACGTTGCGACGGTGTGAACAAGCCGCCGCCCGCCGCACCTGATTCCGCGCAAAGCCCCCGCTCCCGTCGCCGTGTTTCCCCTGTCACACACGGCGCGCCCGACTTGATCGAGCCGTTGCAGCGTCCGGATTTCTCAGACCGCCACCAGGCCCAGCGCCGCCAGCACGGCCAGAGTGCCCGCCACCGCCAATCGGTACCAGCCGAAAGGCACGAGCGTGTGCCGGCTCACGAACTGCACGAACAACCGAACGGCAGCCCATGCCGAAACAAACGAAACCACGAATCCGACCGCCAGCACTCCGGCGCTTGAGGCATCGAACAGGCCGAGGTTTCTTGTACAACTCGTAGGCCGTGGCCAGGAGCATGATCGGCACCGCGGCGAAGAAGGAATACTCCGTGGCGGTCTTCCGTTCTACCCCGACCATCATTCCCCCGAGGATCGTCGAGGCCGATCGCGACATCCCGGGCCAAAGCGACAGACACTGGAAAAGTCCCACGGCCAGCGCCTCACGCCACCCCAGTCGATCGAGTCCCTCCACGCGCGCCTGCGGCCGCCACCACTCGACCACCAGGATCCACACCGCCCCGGCCGCTAGCGCCAAGACGACGGTGACGGGCGTGAAAAGATGTTCGCGAATGTACGTTCGCGCAACCAGCCCCACCAGCGCGGCCGGGATCGAAGTCACCGCCAGAAGTCCCAGCCCTCGAAGGCCCGAGAAGCCGCGGTTGTCTTGCCAACGCAGTAGCCCGGTGAACCGCCACGGGTAGGCAACCACCACCGCCAGAATCGCACCAAGCTGGATCACGATCTCGAAGGTCTCCGCGGCTTCGCGCGTCAATCGCGCTCAAATCCCAGAAGTCGACCGGCGAGGATCAGGTGGCCGGTCGATGAGACGGGCAGGAACTCCGTGATTCCCTCGACCAGTCCCATGATTACCGCCAATAGGATCGCCAGCGCCATCGCCGCACTCTCTCTTTGCCTTGCAAGGGTTTTCGGAAGCGGGCCATTGTACACCAAAGCGTACCTCGCCGGCCGGTCTCCTTGCGTTGCGTCGCTTTGAGTCTTCCGGCAAGGTGCTTGCCTTGCGGCGTTGCTTTGCGCGGCGAGATTCCCGGGTTGACCGCCAAAGGAACTGCCGTATCATGAGAAGAACAAACGTTTGTTTCAAACGTGCGTTCGCAGCGGCTGGGAGGGCAGGTTGAAGATGTCCCAGCAAAGGTGGCTTTGCGAGCGGCGCGGGTAGTTCGTAGTTCCAGGAAGAACGCACACCCCCCCAGCAGCGGGTCGAGATCGTGCCCGTTCGGCGGTTCTGCTCCAAGAATCGGTTCGTGCGACAGAACTCCTTATCATGGCGCAGAAAACCGAAGATACGCGGCAGCGGCTCCTGGATGCGGCAGGAGAAGTATTTGCCGAGAAGGGGTTTCAGGCGGCGACGGTCCGCGAGAATCTGTGCGCACGCCGACGCGAATCTCGCCGCGGTCAACTATCACTTCGGCGACAAGCAGCGTTTGTATGTCGAGGTAGTTCGCCATGCCCATCGTAGCCAGCTTGCCCAGCCCGTACCCGATTTTGAGCCGGGAATGAGCCCCGCCGCTCGACTGAGACGGTTCGTCGAACATGAGATCACTCCTCCTCCCGAGGAGAATGCGCCGGCCTGGGTCGGACGCCTCATTGCCCGAGAGATGGCCCAGCCCAGCGAGGCCTGTCTGGCCGTCGTCGACGACTTTGTGCGTCCCAAGGCCCAAACGCTCCGAAGCATTCTCCTCGAACTCCTTCCGGAAGGAACTGCTCCCGCCGTACGCCGCTTGATCGCCTACAGCATCGTCGGCCAATGCCTCTTCCATCGGCTCCATTGGCGCATGGCCGCGCGCATCGAGGGTGAGCCGGCGTATCGCTCCTTCACGACCGCCCAATTGGCCGACCACGTCACACGCTTCTCCTTGGCCGCGCTCGGATTAGTAGACCCCTTGCTCGCTCCCGACCGCTCGTGCAACTCTGCATGTCCCGGCCCATTTTCTCCGGCAGCTCCGGAGAGGAAGGTGCGATCGTGAATCCCGTGCAGCAATCCCCTCCCCACCCGGCGGACGAGCGCGCGGTAGCCGCCGGCCCAACGGATCGCGCGGACCTGAGCAAGCGCGTGCAGTCGCTGCGTTTGCCGGGGAGTTCCACCGCGGCGCCGTCGAGCGGTCGCGCCGCATGGTTTCTCTGCGCTTTGCTCGCCGCCAGCACGGCGGTGCTGGCCTGGCTCCTGTGGAACCGTCCGCCCACCGAGGCCGCTGCGCCCTTGCCCGCCGCATCTTCGGCCGGCGGACCTGTGACTGCGGGACAGGCCAAGTCTTCGGGTGGCATTGCCTTGGACGCCAAGGGCTACATCATTCCCATTCAACAAGTGCTCATCAGTCCCGAGGCCAGCGGCAAGATCGTCGAGTTGAACATCGAGGAGGGAATGCAGGTGCAGCAGGGAGCCCTGTTGGCCGTCATCGAGCGGGACCAGTATGTCGCCGACAAGCTTCGCGCCGACGCCATGCTGGACGCGGCGCCGCCGCCTGGAAGAGCTCGAGAACGGTTCTCGGCCCGAAGAAAAGGATCAAGCGCGCGCGGAACTGGCGGAGGTTCGCGCGCAACTTGTGCAACTTGAGGCGATCTTCAAGCGGAGTTCCGATCTTGTGGAGCAGAAAGTCATGGCCCGAGAGGCCTTTGAGGAGGCCGAGTCGCGTTACCGGGCCATGCTGCGCCGCGCGGAGCGGCTCGACGCAGCCGTGAAGCTCATGGAAAAGGGACCGCGCATCGAGCGCATCCAGGCCGCCAAGGCCGACGTGCTCCAGGCCCAGGCCGAACTGGACAAGGCACTGTGGCGGCTGGATAAGTGCGAGATCAAGGCACCCATTCCCGGCACGATCCTCCGCAAGAATGCCGAGAAAGGGAACATCGTCAACCCCATCGCCTTCAACGGCTCTTACAGCCTCTGCGAAATGGCCGACCTTTCCAAGATCGAGGTCGAGCTGACGATTCAGGAACGCGACATCGCACGTGTGTTTCTCAAGCAGAAGTGCAGGATTCGGACGGAAGCCTTCCCGGACCGCTGGTACAACGGCTACGTGTCGCGGATCATGCCGATCGCCGATCGCGCAAGGGAGCGGTCCCGGTGCGCGTGCGCATCGAGGTGCCCGCCGACGAGGCGGGTGTCTATCTGAAACCCGAGATGGGCGCGCTGGTGTCGTTCCTGGAAAAGGAGAAGGCTCCGGAGAAGACGCCGCAGACGGCCGCCCCGGCTCCGGCCGCTCCGCCTGCGGGCAAGGATGCCTAGGGCCGCGCCGCCCCACCCGGGCCGGTAGCAGCTTGAAGAGGATCGAGGGGCAACAACCCACCACGCTTGCAGCGTCGGACCGCCGGGGGGCGATCCGTCGCCGGAGCCAACAAGACAGTTTCCGCCAAACGACTTTGAGGAATCTCCATGGCGACCAGCACAAACGGCGCGATTGTTCGCGTCCGCGGCCTTCACAAGTTCTTCCGCCGCGGCAGCGAACGCCTCGACGTGCTCAACGACCTTACCCTGGACGTGCCCGAAGGCGAGTTTCTCGGCCTCATGGGCCCTAGCGGCTCGGGCAAGACCACGTTGTTGAACCTGATCGCCGGGCTCGACCGGCCGAGCGAAGGCGAGGTTTGGGTAGGCGACGAGCAGATTTCCGCCATGTCCGAGGGGCAGTTGGCTCGCTGGCGCACGCGCCACATCGGTTTCATCTTCCAGTTCTACCACCTCCTGCCCGTACTGAATGCCTACGAGAACGTGGAACTCCCGCTCCTGCTCCTCCGCCTCTCCCGCGCCCAGCGGAGGCGCCAGGTGATGACCGCGCTGGAACTTGTGGGGCTGGCCGACCGTATCCACCATCGCCCGGGTCAGCTCTCCGGCGGGCAGCAGCAGCGCGTGGGGATTGCCCGCGCCATCGTCAGCGATCCTACGCTGATCGTGGCCGATGAGCCGACGGGTGATCTCGACGCGCGGAGTGCCGAGGAGATCCTCAATCTGCTCGGCGAACTTCGTCGCTCGCTTCAGAAAACGATTGTTCTTGTGACGCATGATCCCCGCGCTGCGGCGCGGGCCGACCGCTTGTTGCATTTGGACAAGGGGAAGCTGGTCGAGCAGACCCTTGCTGCCACTGCCCGGCCGGTCGGCTGACGCCATGGCGCTGCCGGAGGCCAACGGCGCCCCCTCGGGCGTTTCTCGGCCGCCGGTCTTCTCCCGTTCTCAACCCCTTTCGAGCCGCCCAGGAAACCTTCCCTCGCACCCTTGGCGAGGGCCAGTCGCGAGTCGATCCCATGAAATACCTTCTTCTGATCGCTAAGAACATCGGGCGCAATCCGCTGCGGTCGATCCTCACCGGGCTGGGCACCATGGTGCTGGTCTTTGTGGTGACGGTCGTCTGGTCGATTCTGGCGCTCTTGGACCTGGTGACGACCGAGAAGAAGGAGAACCTCAAGGCGATCGTTTCGGAGCGATGGTCGATTCCCAGCCGCATGCCTTTTACCTATGCCGACCGCATTGCGGAAGGGGCGGCCGACAAGCCGGGCGACGTCCGTCCGCTCGACTCGATGACCTGGCAGTTCTACGTTGGTACCCTCGACCCCGGGAAACTGACGCGGGAGAACTTCGTCATCGGACTGGCCGTTGAGCCCGCCAAGCTGGCCACCATGATGGATGGTTTGGAGAACCTTCCCGCCCAAGATCAGAAGAACCTCGAAGAGTGCATCGATCGGCTGCAAGCCAACCGCCAGGGAATCGTTCTTGGGCGGAACCAGATGGTCGGCTTCAACAAGAAGGTCGGCGAGCGGATCAAGTCCTACGGGATCGGAGAGTTCAAGGGGCTGGACTTGGAGTTCGAGGTGGTCGGGTCGTTTCCCTCCGGCCGCTACGACAACATGAACGCCATCCACCGCGACTACTTCATTCGTGCCATGGACGCCTATGCCCAGGCCCACGGAGGCCGCCAACACATTCTGGCCGAGCGCAACCTGAGCCTGGTATGGCTGAAGCTTTCCGACAACGAGGCTTTCAACCGCGTGGCTTGGCAGATCGAGAACTCGCCGCATCTGGTGAGCCCGGCGGTGAAGTGTGAAACCGCTTCGTCGGGAATCGCAGCATTCCTGGAAGGCTATCGCGATCTGATCTGGGGGGTGCGATGGCTTCTGGCCCCCGCCTGTCTCGTGTCCCTTACGTTGGTGATCGCCAATGCCATCAGCATCAGCGTGCGCGAGCGGCGTCTGGAACTGGCGGTGCTCAAGGTGTTGGGCTTCCGCCCGTCGCAAATCCTGATCTTGGTGCTGGGCGAATCGCTCTTCCTCGGCGCAGCGCGGGCTTCTTGAGCGCGGCCCTGACGTACGTCGTTATCAACTGGGGACTGGAGGGACTCGCCTTTCCCATTGCCTTTTTCGACCGCTTCATGATCCCGCTCAATGCCTTAGGATGGGGCGCGGGTGTGGGGGCGATGGCCGGACTGGTGGGCAGCTTCCTGCCCGCCTGGGCGGCGCGGAACGTCAAGGTGGCCGACGTGTTTTCCAAGGTCGGGTGAGAATCGCGCGACCACTCCGCGCTTGGGAGCCCAACGCGAAGGGCAGGGGATACGTGCACGGGCACCAGATCGTTTTTCAACTGCAACGCGTGGGAGCTTGCCGATGATTCTCAAGATGCTGGCCGTGGCAGGAGCGATACTGGCGCTGTTGCTTGTCGTGGGCAAGGTGCCGCTGAGCTACAACGTCCGCAATCTTACCTTGCGCTGGAAGACGACTGCCATGACCGCGTTGGCCTTCACCGTGGTGATCGGGCTCTTGGTGGTCATGCTCGCTTTCGTGAACGGCATGCGCAGACTCACGCAGACGTCGGGGGTGCCGGGCAACGTGCTTGTGCTTGCCGAAGGTGCCACCGACGAGGTCTTCAGCAAGCTCACCGTCGGCGACCTCGCCGAGATGGAACACTTGCCCGGCGTCCAGCGCGATTCCGGCGGCGCGATCCTCACCAGCCGCGAAACGTATATGGTCGTCAACCAGCCGATCGCCAATCCCCAACCCGGCCGGCCCCATCGCCGATTCCTCCAGCTTCGCGGCGTCGACGACCCCGCCATGGCGGGCCATCTGCACGCGCTGGCCCTGCTGCCCGGCGGACAGTGGTTCTCCGAGGCGGGTGTGGAGAAACTTCCCGACGGGACCAGCGCCGTGCAGGCCGTGCTCGGCGAGGGCGTGGCGCGCGAACTGGGCCGCGATCGTACCGCGCAACAAATCGCCGCCGCGCGCAATGCCGACCGCCTCGACGTCGGCGACGACTTCATTCTCGCCGATCGCCCCTGGGTGGTCGTGGGCGTGCTCGCCTCCGCCGGCTCCAGCTTCGGTTCCGAAATCTGGGCCAAACGCTCGCTGGCCGGGCCGCTATTTGGGAAAGACGCCGTCACCTCGCTCGTGCTCCGTACACAGGACGATGCGGCCGCGCGCAGCCTGGCCGATTACCTCAATAAGGAATACAAGAAGACCACGGTCGCCGCGCAGGTCGAGACCGAGTACTACGCCAATCTCTCCGAAACCAATCTCCAGTTCCTTGCGGCCATCGTCATGGTGACTGTCGTCATGGCCGTGGGGGGCGTGCTCGGCGTGATGAACACCATGTTCGCGGCCATCAGTCAACGCGTGAAGGACATCGGCGTGCTCCGTCTTCTCGGCTACAGCCGCCGGCAGATCCTAGTCTGCTTCCTCCTGGAATCGCTGGGGATTGCCCTGGTCGGCGGCTTGCTTGGCTGCGGACTGGGCATGCTGGCCGATGGGTGGACCGCCACGAGCGTGATCACCGGCCATTCCGGCGGCGGCAAATCCGTGGTGCTCCAACTGGCCATCGAGCCTTACATCCTTGCCGTGGGCATTCTGCTTTCGATCGCCATGGGCATCCTCGGCGGTCTGATCCCCGCGCTGTCCGCCACGCGGCTGCGCCCCTGGAAGCGCTGCGCTGAGCCTTACGGCAACGGCGCTTCACCTTGACGCACGGTGGTTAAGCCGTCCACGACATAGCGATCTACCGCCTGCACATTGCCGTTGGGCCACTGCACGCGGACTTGCTGGGGCTGGACGTGCGATCCCAGGCCGACGGTCACCGGCAGTTCCACCTGCGCCAGGTAGCTCCGCGCGGGCATCACCTGGCGGCGCAGCGTTTGTCCGTCGAGATCCACCTCCACCCACGCCCCGATCGCATCGCGGTTGTCGCGCGTGCCTACGAGCTTGAAGCGAAGGAAGTGCACGCGGGCGGGCGATTGATTCGCCGGGTCGAATAGGTTGTTGCGCAGCACGCGAGGCGGTCCGCCGATCTGCGTCAGGAGTACGTCCAGGTCACCGTCGCCGTCCAAATCTCCGTAGGCTGCCCCGCGCCCACGATTGGCAGGGCCAAGTCCGGGCCGCATCGCTGCTCGGGTACGCGGAGGAACTCGCTGGGATGTTCCGGTCCGGCGTTCCAGAACAGCCGCGCCGGCTGCCGATAGTGCTGGCTGGCTTGGACCTTGCCGATTTCTTCTTCAAGGTGTCCATTGGCCGAAAGCAGGTCCAGTCGGCCATCGAGGTCGTAGTCGAAGAAGAACAGGCCGAACGACAGATCCAGTCGCGTAACCGGTCCCAGTCCCGCCGGCACCGATTCGTCGCTGAAAGCGAGCTGTCCGTCGGGAGAAACATAGAGGGCCATCATCTCATTGGCGAAATTGGAGATCGCGATTCCCACCGCGGCATCGTTGCGGTAGTGAGCGACGTCGATTCCCATGGCGCCGCGCGCATTGCCCGCGCTGTCAAAGCCGATTCCCACCGCGGCCCCGATTTCCTCGAACTTGCCGCCCCCCAGGTTGTGGAAGAGGAAATTCTGCACCGTGTCATTCGCCACCACCAGATCGATCCAGCCGTCGTGGTCCACGTCGGCCGCGGTCACGCCCAAGCTCTTGGCGATGGGCTGGCCCGTGGCGGGGTTGCTGATCTCGACCCCCGCCTCGGCTGAGACATCGGTGAAGCGTCCGTGGCCTTCGTTGCGGTAAAGGCGGGGCATCGCTCCCCGGAAATACAGCGGCGGACCGTAGGCGCGGCCCACGCCGGTGAGCACGAACGCCTGGGCCAGGTCGATCGCGCGCGACCAGTGCACGTAGTGGGCCACAAAGAGGTCAAGGTCGCCGTCGCGGTCGTAGTCGAGCCACGCTGCACCCGTGCTCCACTGGTTGTCGTCGCCGCCCACGCCGGCCTGCGTGGTCACGTCGTCGAACCTGGCGTTTCCCCGGTTTCGCAGCAGGTGGTTGCGTCCTACCGCGGTCAGGTAGATGTCCACCAGTCCATCGTTGTCGAAATCGCCGACGGCCACGCCCATGCCATAGCCGGGCAGTTCCAACCCGGACCCCGCCGTGGCATCCGTAAAGTGTCCTCGACCGTCGTTGAGATACAACCGTGCCATGCCCCGCGGCTTGGCGGAGTTGTCCGCCGCCCCGCGCCAGGGCCAGTGCTGGGAGTCGACCAGAAGCACGTCCTGATCGCCGTCGTTGTCGACGTCGAAGATCGCGCAACCTCCCCCCATCGTTTCCGGCAAAAGCTTCTCACCATAGGCCCCGTTGGTGTGGATGAAATCGATCCCGGATTCCCGCGTGATGTCGGTAAAGGTCACATGGGGAATCTCCACCCGCGGCCGATCGCGGAGTGTGGGCGCAACCAGAGGAGCGGCCTCGGTAGCCACCTCGCGGTGGCGGTATGTGTTCCAGGCCCAGAAGCCTCCCAGGATCAAGACGATTGCGGCCAGAACGACG
Organism: Pirellulales bacterium; assembly: GCA_963736495.1. Classification (GTDB taxonomy): domain Bacteria; phylum Planctomycetota; class Planctomycetia; order Pirellulales; family Thermoguttaceae; genus CAVTPL01. Next base: position 499,947 of record CAVTPL010000009.1, read on the forward strand.
ATCGAACGCCGCATCGCGCGGTCGACAGCCTCATCGGAAGCCGTTGCCGAATTGCCCCGGGGACCGAGATTACGAGTTCGGGAATGAGGAGGGATGTCGCCCGACATAACAGACTCCATCGGGATGAGATAGGGAGCAACGATTCGTTCTGAAGTCAACGCCTCGCCGCCGCGGATTCCTGGCTGCCCTGCGCCCTATGTGACGCCGACCGATTCGCGCGGCCGCCTAGAGCTGCGGGGCGCTCGGCGATTTCGGGTCGCTGGAGCTGAGCGTCGAGCCGGGGTCCAGGCCCGGCGCACCGGGGCGCGTGCAGGGCATAGATCACGGTTCTCTCGGCCGCACGGTTGGCGGCCGGATATCGCGCCTGCGCCGCCGCCACCGCGCGGTCCCTGGCGTTGTCGTCGGGCTTGTACTTCGCATAGAGCGCCTTGTGCCGCTCGGCTTCTTCCCGGTCGCCCCGCTGGGCGGCAAGCAAACTGAGGTTATAGTGGGCGCTGACGTTCTCCGGATCCAACCGAAGGGTTGTTTCGAACTGCTCGACCGTGCGCTCGAGCATCTGTTTCTTGTCGGTGGCGCGATCGTGGCCCCGCACTTGCTTCGCGCGGTCAAAGAGCGTTTCGCCCAGGAGGTTGACGATCTCATAGTCGAGGCTGAAGTCCAGCCGCCGGCGGATCATCTCGGCGGTCCGGGTTTCGAGGACGCTGCGGAAGTTCTTTTCCGCCGCTTCCAGGTGTCCTTGCTGTCGGTTCACCAGTCCGCTCAGCCATGCCAGCGTCCAGGGGGGAGCCGCCGGATCGGTGTGAGCGGCGGCGCGCTGCACGGCATCGACGGCTTCGTCCAGTCGCCCCTCGGCGTAGTAGACGCGGGCCAAGTTCAGCGGGCCGTCGAAGCGTCCCAGTTTTTCCACCTCGGCAAAGGCCTCTGCGGCTTGGCGCAACTGCGATTTCTCCTTCAAGAGCAGGCCGATTCCATAGTCGTTCCACCGTTCCCACGCCGGAATCTTGGATTCCTCGGCAGAGGGCTGCTCGGCGACGCCCTCCACGGGCAGCGTGATCTCATCGGCTGCCAGAGTGGTCACCGGCAGGTCATTGCGGTAACGCTCCTCCACGGCGCCTCCGCGCAGATTTGGCTGGCCCGGCTTGCCCGTGCGAGTCACGAATTCCATCAGTCGATTGTCGAACTTGCGATACTGGAGCTTCACTGCGATTGTGACCGGGGCGGAAAGCCCTTCGGGCACGCGGAAGGTGTAATGCACCGTCTGCCCCGCGCCGGGGGGAATCTGGTTGTTGTAGAGCGGAACGAAGATGTCCTGCGGATTGCGGCGGTCGATGCGGTTGCCGTCGCGATCGAGCATGAAAATGTTGCAGAAGTGGCTCCAGGGATCGATCTGGCGGCGCTCGTCCATGCCGCCGCTGCGTCCGATCACTCGTCCGCCGCTGGTCACGGTGAGGTCGACCCACACCTCGTTCGAGTCTGTCGTCCCTTGGGTAAAGGGATGCCCCAGGCCCAAGGTGCGAATCACCAGTTCGAGCACGTAGTCTCGTCCGCGGCGAAGCAAGGGAGATTTCGGCCGCAGCGGCGCGACCAACGGCGCGTCGACCGAGTTTCCTTCGCGCAGGCCGAACAGGTCCACGCGCATCTTGCCTTCGAGGAACTTCTGGTGTACCTCGACAACGTCCTGCCGGCCGCGGAGGTGCGCCATCCCCGTGTTCGCTCCGGGGAAGAGGTGGTCGTGTACGCTCAGCCCTGCCGCTCCCGTGAACCGCTGGGCCCCGAAATCGTTCGATTCCACCAGCGGCATGTGGCAGTCGGCGCAGCGGTCCTTCGCCTCGGGGGGATAGTAGAAACTCCGCGCCCTGTGCCCGGAGACGCCGCTCAGCAGGAACGTGTCGTAATGGTTCTGCCCGCGGACCCACTTGTAGTCATTCAGGGCTTCAGGCAAGTGCACCTTGTGACACGTCGAGCAGAACTCCGACGTCCGGTGCAGCGGCTTAAGGAACGTCTTCTTGTGGAACTCCGGCTTCGCCTTGACCAGTTGCCGGTTGAGCCACTGCAGGACGGCGTTCTCGCTGTAGGTGAACGGGTAGTGCAACGGCTCCTCGATCATGTAGTCGGCGTTCCCCCGCGTGCTGTCGATTTCGCTGATCGCGTGGCAGGCCGTGCAGGTGATCCCCACCTGCGAGGTCGGATCGCGCACATCGTCGTAATGCGGATCGTCGAACAGGCCGGCAAACAGCGGCACCGGATCGTGGCAGCCCGCGCACCACCGCGCGCGGAACACGTTCTGGTCCTTCGCCAGTGAGAATTCTCGCGTCTCGCGCACCGCCGCCGCGTATACGGGATTGCTGAACGAGCTGAAGCGATGTGCGCTCTGGGACCACTGCGCGTGCACGTCGGCGTGGCACTCCAGGCAGTATTTGTCGTCCATCAGCAATGCGGGCGCGATCCGATCTCCGTGCGATGTCTGTGCCAGCGAAGGGAAAGCGGGCGCTCGTTGTCTTCGGTGACGGCGACGCGTGGGCCTCTCGGGTCCAGCCCGTGCAACCATACCAGCACCAGGCAGGCCGCTCCCACGAGTCCCGCGTAGGTCAGTCCGCGGCGCCAGCGGAGCCCGGTTCCGGCTACCCGATGGAGCCAATACAACCACAGCACGGCCAGCGGCGAAAGGACGTGCAGCCAGTAGACCACCGCGCGCGCAGTCGGCGCCTTAAGCTCAAAGGGCTCCAAACGCACGAGGGCCAGCCCCGAGCCTACCAGCAGCACGACAAGAACCGAAAGCACGATTCCCAACCGTACCGCGCGGCGATTCCGCCGCCGATACGTATTGCCCCAGTGGACGGCCATGAAGACGCCCAAGGGCAAAATCATCAACAACCCGAGCACCAGATGGCCGAGGAACATGTACTGATAGAAATAGTTCTGGATCGATCGGCCGGTGCTACTCTCCCATGCGGTGACGCCGGCCAGATAGATCGAGTTGGCCCCGATCAAGGCGCTCAGGATGGCGAGCGTCGCGAAGAGGATGCGCAATCGCGGTCCGATCGCGGCGGCAACACCCCGCGATCGAGGCGGGCGGTCTTGCTCTTGCACCAGGGTACCTCCGAAATACGAGGAAAACGGAATGAATCCCGCCCAAGGGAGGCTTGAAGAGAAGGGGAGATCGCGGCTCGGATCTCACCTAATTGGCATTATAGCGCTGGCAGAAAGGGAGGTCCTGCCCGAGGGCGGGGCGAAACCCTACGCCACGGTCGCGAGAATCACGGCCGAGATTGTCCGGCCAGGTTCCTCGCGCAGCCGACCTGCGGAGGACCGTAGAGCCGATCGCCCGTTGACAGGCGCCCCGTTCCAGTGAAGCATGGAGGGATCCCTGAACTGGAAACTCATCGCCCCGGGAAATCTCTATGGCTCGGATGGATGCGCTACTACGCAGCGGCTTGCCAACTCGATCTGCCCAACCCCAGCGACCGCAACGCAATCCAGCCTCGGGTGGATCGCATGCTCGGAGATGATCGACGCACGCGGTGGTCGGCTACGAGCCGTTCTTCGACGTGCGGCTGGTCGTGTTCCCCGAGTTCGCCCACGCCGCGCCGATCTACCCCACGGCCGAGGAGTTGCTCGACCGGCTGGCCGTGCCGATCCCCAACGAGCACACGGACCGCTACCGCGCAGAAGGCCCGGCAGCTGGGCGTCTACATCCAGACGGGCACCTTCCTGGAATCCGATCCGCGCTGGCCCGGCCACGTGTTCAACACGACCTGCCTGATCGGGCCCGGACGGACTCTTGAGCCGGTATCGCAAGGTCCATCCCTGGACTGCCTTGGGAAGTCCACACCAGCCCGCACGACCTCTGCCGGCTACGACGAGCCGCTGTTCCCCGTCGCCGAGACCGAGATCGGCCGACTCGGGGCGGCGATCTGCTACGACTGGCTTTTTCCCGAGGCGATCCGGCAACTCGGCCTTGCGGGGGCCGAGGTGCTCGTCCGCGTGTCGGCCTACATGGACCCGTGGGGCACGGCCGCGCCGATGGACTGGTGGACCACGATCAATCGCGTGCGCGCGATCGAGAACATGGCCTACGTGGTGGCCGTCGAACCAGGCGGCGAGCCTGAGGAACTATCCGCCGTTCAGTTGGCCCGGCGGCAGCATGATCGTCGATTACGACGGCCGCATGCTGGCCCAGGCCGATCCCGGGCCGGGGGAGCAAGATCGTGGTCGGGCCGATCGACCTGGCCGCGCTTGCGGGCCGAGCGCGAGCGGCGTCGCGGCCACCACCTGCTGGCCCACCTCCGCACCGAAGCCTATCCCGCGTATCGCCAGCCGATCTATCCCGCGGGTGGCGCGGAGCAGTCGCCGCTCTCACTCCAGGCGAACGAGCACGCCGCGTGCCAGGCGCAGGAGGCCCTGGATCGAATCCAGCGCGGCAAGACGAGCGGACCGGGCGAATGACATCCGCCCGGTGAATCAGCTATAACCATCGTAGGTCGTGTTCGTCGCGTCGCGATTCACTGTGAGTCGCGGCGGGCGACGCTACGTAAGGAGGGATGGGGTTGCGATTTTCACGAGCCCTGCACCGCGCGCTGGTTGCGTTGACGGTCTTCTTGGGACTCCTCGTCGCCGCGATCGCGGTCAATACGCTCCGCTTTCGCTCGAGGCAGATCCAGGTTCCCCCGGTGGTTCCCGTTTCCCTCGATGGCGACGCCTGTGCCGTGCGCCTGGCCGCCGCCCTTCGGTTGCCCACCCTCTCGCGGAGCGATTCGGCGGCAAATCCGAAACCCTTCCTCGAACTCCACGCGCAGCTCGAGCAGTCTTTCCCCCGCACGCATCGGGTCGTCCAGCGCGCGATCGTCAACCAGTGCAGCCTGTTGTACACCTGGCCGGGCGCAGACCGCACGCAGCTGCCCCGATCCTTCTGCTGGCGCATCTCGACGTGGTTCCGGCCGAAGACCCGGCCGCGTGGACCCACCCTCCGTTTGCCGGACACGTGGCCGACGGCTACGTCTGGGGCCGCGGCGCGCTCGACATGAAGTCCGCAGCATTGGGAATCCTGGAAGCCGTCGAGCAACTCGTGGCCGAGGGGTTCCGGCCGGCTCGGACCGTGTACGTGGCGATGGGGCACGACGAAGAAGTGGGTGGCGCCGGAGGCAATGCTCAGATTGCGGCCCGTCTGGCGGCGGAGGGTGCGCACCCCGGTTTCGTGCTCGACGAAGGGGGCGCGGTTGTCGAAGGTCTCGTCCCTGGCGTCTCTTTGCCCGTGGCCCTGGTGGGCATCGCGGAGAAGGGCATTCTCAATCTGCGTCTGAGCGTGTTGGCCTCGGGTGGGCACGCATCGATGCCGCCCCCCCAGACCGCGATCGGCGTTCTGGCGGCGGCGATTGAGCGGCTGGAGAGCCGGCCCATGCCCGCGCGGATCGACGGTGCGGCGGGATCGCTGCTGGACTACCTCGGCCCGGAAATGCCCCTCGGCTCGCGCGCGGCCCTGGCCAACCGCTGGTTGTTCGGACCCTTGGTGACGCGCCAACTGGCGCAAGCGCGGCCACCAACGCCTCGCTGCGCACCACCGCTGCCGTAACGATGATTCAGGGCGGAGTGCAGGTGAACGTGCTCCCCGCCGCGGCCGTCGCGCGAGTCAACTGCCGGCTGCTCCCCGGCGATACTCTGGCGGAGGTCGTCGAGCACGTGCGTCGGGCCGTGGCCGATTCGCGCGTCCAGATCGAGACGGAAGATATCGCCTCGGAGGCTTCGGCAGTCTCGGAGGTCGCCTCACCCGAGTTCGTCCTGCTCCAGCGCAGCCTGGCCGAGGTGTTTCCCGACGCGGTCGTAGCGCCGGGGCTGACGGTAGGTGCCACGGACTCGCGGCATTATTCGGCGATCGCCGGCCAGGTCTTCCGCTTCCTCCCCGCGCGCGTCGCCCAGGCCGACCTGCAACGAATTCACGGCGTCGACGAACGCATTTCGGTGGACAACTACCTGGAGATGATCCGTTTCTATCGACAACTGCTGCGCAATGCCGCCGGCTCGCCGGGGACGGAAGTGGAAGGTCGACGCGGATCGTGAGCACGTGAGGACTCCAGACATGTCGCGCGCACCCTGGCCGGCATACGGTTGGATCGGATTGGCGTTGGTGGTCGTTTTCTGGGCGATCAACTGGTCGCCCGCGATCCCGCTCCGCAGCAGTTGGGGCTTCTTTCCCCTCTGGCTCGGCTATGCCCTATGTGTCGACGCGCTGGTCGTGCGGCGCAAAGGCTCCTCGCTAGTCTCGCGCAGCCCCGCCGGCTATCTCGGACTGTTCGTCGTTTCCGCGCCGGCATGGTGGCTATTTGAAATCCTCAACTGGCGCACGCAGAACTGGCTGTACCAGGGGCGGGATCTGTTTACCGACTGGCAGTACGCGCTGTTGGCCTCGCTCAGCTTCTCGACGGTTATGCCCGCCGTCTTCGGTACGGCGGAGCTGGTGAGTACCCTCGGCTTTCTGCGGCGGTTCCGCTCCGGCCGGGTCGGTTGCCCCACGCTTCGCTTGCTCTGGGGGCTGTTCGCGGTGGGCTGGCTGATGCTCGCGCTGGTGCTGGCCTGGCCCAGGTACTTCTTCCCCTTCGTTTGGCTCTCCGTATACTTCATTCTCGATCCGCTCAACGTCTGGCTCGGGAACCGATCGCTCCTGACCTACACCGGGCGCGGCGACTGGCGGCCCGTGGTTTCGCTGTCGCTCGGCTGCCTGGTCTGCGGACTGTTCTGGGAGATGTGGAACTACTACGCCTTTCCCAAGTGGGTCTACCGAGTGCCGTTCGTCGACGTGTTCCACGTATTCGAAATGCCGCTCTTGGGCTACGGGGGCTATGTCCCCTTCGCTTGGGAACTGTACGCGCTTTATAACCTTGTCGTCGGCGTGTCGGGCGGAAAGGGCCGGGAGGATTACCTTCAGTTTGACCCGGACCGCACAGCGACTACGTCCGCCGGTGGCTCGCTCCGCGCAGCATCCGCCGCCGAATCGGACGATTCCTGACGCGGCGCCCCCGCCTACTTCTCAGAGCCGATCCCCGAACCTCTGGAGGTGCTGCGTTTTTCCGGCCGCAGAGGGCTCCAGCGGTGGTTCCGGTGGGTTCTCGGTCCCTGCCGGATCAATCCGCTCGATCTGCCGCAAGCCGATGACCAGCCAACCTTCGTCGGCCCGCAACTCGACCACTTCCAGCTTCCCCGCGTGGGCGACTGCGTCGGGCAGGGAGATTGTCGGCTGGAAGATTTCCGGCTTGAGGTGACGTCGGAGGAAATTGAGCAACACACTGCGGATCGCCACCTCGCGCGCACTATACTCGCGCGGTACGGCCAAGGGCAGGTCCGGCGGCACGATCTGTGGTTCATCGACGAGTGTCGCGCGCAAGCCCGTGCCCTCGCGCGCCAGCTTGTAGCGAAACCTGACGTTCATGGCGGGGTAGCTGCGGTTTTCGATCACGTAGCGTTCGCCTTGGATCGTCACCTCCAGCGCTTGGTCGTCGATTTTCACCACCAAGGGCGCGGCAGGCGCGAGCGTGACGAACAGCCGTTCGCCGTCCGGCGCGGTCCCCGTGCCCGCGCCCTCGGAAAAGGGCTGGACCAGATCGATGATTTCGTCCTCCGAGAACGTTTTTCCTCCCAGGAGCCCTTCGGCGAGGTTATTGACCGCGGATTCGTGGAGGGTGATCGCAAGGTCGGCACGGTCGGGGCAAGGCGGGTCCGCCGCGGCCCCAAGCTGGGCTCGATTGGCCTGAAGTACGCGGATCCGCACCTCGTCGGCCGTGCTGCGGCCGGTCATCTGGCGAGGAAGCTGGTTGTGCCGCGTCAGGAGCGAACGCACGCGGCTGGCATAGAGTTCGTTGACGGCTTCAACCTTGGCCGCCACGTCGTGGTCGAATCGATGGGCGACGTCCCGCTCGGCTCGCCGCGCCACCAGCCACTCCTTGGCCGCGTGCCGTTGGGCCAGCCGGCCGCATGCGGCGCTGCGCCCGGCGAGCGCCCAAGGCCTGGCGGTCTTCGACGTCGGCGCTCCACACCGTTGCTTCGGCGCGCGCGGACGCTGGAAGCGACGAAAAGCCGCGCCCGTCCCAGACCACCTGCGTGGTGCTTGTGACGTGCGACGTCGCGTCGACAAGCCCTTGCAGGGGGCCGCCGCAACCGAACGTGCGGCTATGGATCGATAGCGCCAGGCGGAATTCGAGCACCAGCCGGCCGTCGTCTGCCACGGGGGAGGCGAACGAGCGGCCCACCGTCCTGGACCGGCCCCGAACCTCGCTGCCGTCGAGCACGTCGTGGATCGGCTCCGTCTGGTCCACGTTCTCGAGGGAGACGGTCTCGATGAATCGCTTCGACAGGCGGGCCTCGAAGTTGGCATGCGAGAAATGCGCGCGCACCGCTGCGGTGACGCTCGGCACCTGCCCCCGCCGGTCGAGCCATGTCAGGTCGTCGGCGATTTGCCGCAGGCGACTGGGATCCGGACGGTGCGCGTGCGACTCCATCGCCGCGGACAACGCGTCGAGTCGCGCCTCGAACTTGCGTTTCAACGCGTCGTCCGAGCGATCGCGGAGCACCAGCGCCAGACGTTCCGCCGCGCGGCGGAGATCGCCGATTGCCCAGACCTCCCGCGTCGCGACGTCGGGAGCCAGGCGATCGGCAAAGGTCTGGAGTTCCTCGGGTGTGAGGTCTTCGCCGCTTGAGATGCGGCGTTCGAAACCGTCGCGCAGCACCTGTTCGCGCCAGGCCGCGCCTTCGATGCCCGCCGAGAGCATCCAGCTCTGAAACGCCGCCGCCGCGTCGCGCAACCGCTTTCGCGCTTCGACACGTCCGCATCCTGCGGAGCGCGGAAATCCTTCTTGGCCGAGCGGGCCAGCCGAGACAAGTCCGGCGTTTCGCCGAATAAGGTGCCCCACGGCATGGCCAGCAGCACCCAGGTTCCTACCAGCCACGCGCATTGCCCCCTCCGTGAATTCCACTTGCGATGGGAATTCTAGGGTCTGCGCCGGGGAAGTCAAAATCGTGCGGCTACGCTTGACCTCTTCCAAGGCTCAAAGGGGCTTTTGAATCTCGGCTTCGCGGCGGACTTCGTGCACCGCGCCGGCCCAGGCGATCTTCGGGTCGCCGAAGCCGTGGAACACGCGGACCTTGGGCCGCTGCGGCTAGCGACGTGCCGTCGACCGCCGAGAGCGTGAAGAACGTTCCTTGCGCGATAGCTCGCGTCCGTTCCAGCGCTTGGCGTAGAAGGCGGCGAATCGCGGGCCGTCGACCACGAAGCCCCACGGCGGGAGAGGCACCTCGCCCCCGAACTTCGACTCGACCGTCGCGTCGCCCTGCCCAAGATTCACGACCACGACGGTCGCGGCGTCGCGCCATCGCCGTAGACCGCCCGGCGGAGCGAGCGGTCGGGCGTGAGGAATTCGAACTGCCTGAGCCGCGTGATGGGCCGTGGCCGCGTGGAGCGGGCCGAGCACCTCGTGGGTGGTCTTGAGGAAGGCGTCGGTCGGATGGAGTCCCTCGGCCCAGCCCTGGTCGGTGCGCGTGAAGCAGGCCTGCGGTCGCCCGTTGCGCGTGCCGGTGGTTCGACTTTGTCCGTTCCAGTAGAGGTGGTCGGGAATCGAGTGGTAGTGGAGCGGCCGGGCGCAGAGCACGTGATGGGCCACGTACTCGGCCGCCTGGTCGGCGCGCGTAGCCGTACTTGCCGTAGCAGATCTGGCAGTCGTGGTAGACCATCTCCCAGAAGGGGATCACCTTGGCCCCCAGGCTCTCCGGCTTGAGGTTGTGGAAGTACTGGCCCGAGACGCCCACCAGCCCCTCGAAGAAGTCGCTGTGCGGCAAGGCCCATTCGCGCCCGCACTCGCTGCCGAAGAGGCCGAACAGCTCTCTCGGGCTTCGTCGCTGAGCTGGATCTTCCAGGCGATGTCGTCGTTGCGGCCGATCGGGTGCTCGGGGTCGAAGCACTCGCGCGGGCCGACGGCGTAGGTCGTGTCGATGAAGTAGCGACCACGGGCCGAAGAGCTTCTGGATTTCGGGCAGGTTCTGCGGCCGCATCGCCAGCTCGACCTGCTTCGGCGCACAGACCATGTAGGCCCGGCCGCCCAGCCACCGCCCGCCCTGGATCAGCGAGCCGTCGGGCTTCTTCTCGATGCATCGCCGGGTTCCAGCTCTTGGCGTCGCGGTACATGTCCTGGTAGTTGTCGTGCAGGCAGGCCACGTAGCCCAGGGCCTGGATCCGCCGGATCGCCGCGGCCAGGGCTTCGTTGCCGCCGCACTCGGGGTTGGCCGGCAGGTTGTCCGGGTGGCGGCAGTCGTAGCCGCCTTCGGTCCAGCCGCCGAGGATGAACAGGCACCGGCTCGATGCCCAGGTCCTTCTGCAGGTGCTCGGCGATCGGCGCCGCCTCGTCGAAGGTCCAGTGCACCTTGACCGACTCCTCCTTGGTGCTCTCCTCGTTCATGCGCCGGGCCAGGCAGGTCCAGAGCTTCACGTTGGCTGCGCCCCGACCAGTCTGCTCGGCGTGCGGATTGCGCTCGATCTTCTCCCGCAGCGTGACGGCCAGCCCCTTCTGCCTCGGCGATCCGCCGGTAGCCGGCGGCCAGACGTGTTCCAGTCGCCCTTGCCCAGCGGCGTCAGACGGACCGACCGGGCCGAGCCGCGAAGCACGAGCGACGCGGTGATCCGCTGCCGCGGCCTCTGGCCCTCCGCACGATGCTCTTGCACTTCGGGCCACGACGTAGGCGTCGTCCCAGGTCACCACCAGCGCGCTCCCCGCTCTTCAGCAGCCCGAGCATGTTCATGTGGCAGCCTTCGTACTCCGACGTGCCGAAGCGTCTGCTGGAACTGCCACGCCGCTGTCGGCCGGAATCAGGAGCCCCTCGCGGCACGGGACGACGACCGCCCCTTGCTCGGCGTCGGTCACTGCCAGGGCGTCGTCGAGCACGCGAATCTCGCCCAGGTCTTTCCCCTCGTAGCGGATTTCCAAGCCGCGCCCTTCCTCGACCAGGGCCCAGGTCACTGAGCCGCCTCGCAAGGAGGTCAACTGCACCATGTCCGGGGCGACCTTCCCCGGCGAGAACTCTCCGCCCAGTCCGTCGGCCGCGCCGGGCTTGGCCGTTGCCTCGGTCGGCCAGCGAACTCCGGAGGCCTTATCGAGAAGCGACCAGGCGCCGCTGGCGGGTTGGATTTCAACGAGGATCGAAGGACTCTCCAGCCGCAGCGGCGGTCCGGAGGGCGCGGCGGTGGCAAGACATGCGGCAAGAATCAGTGCGGGCGACATCGGTCACTCCTCGGTGCGTGAGGAAAGGGCAGGGGGGCCAGCCAAGCGATGCTTTGCCCCAAAATGGGCTCCCTGATGATAGCCCCCGCGTTGCGCGGCCGTCCAGCGTCCGGCACTTGTCCGCCACCGTCGCCAGCCGCTACACTCTACCTCGACTCCCGCCGAAGGGGACCCGCGGCCCGCACGAACACACCCACCCCAGGGGCTTGGTTGCCGCGAGAACCGGGACGATTCCCCGGAAACGGTTTCCGTCCTAACCCGTCCTTTCACTGCTCCAGGAAGCGGAAGGTAGCCATGAGATCGATTCTCTGGACTGCGATGTGGCTTGCGCTGATTGCCCCACTGAGGGCCGAAAACTGGCCCTGCTTCCGCGGTCCTTGCGCCAGGGCATGTCGACGGAAACCGGGTTGCCGCTGCGCTGGAGCGCGAGTGAAAACGTGACCTGGAAAACCGGGATCCCCGGCGAGGGCTGGTCGTCTCCCATCGTCTGGGGTGAGCGCGTCTTCGTCACCACGGCGACCAACGAGGGTCGCACCCTCCGTCTTTTGTGCCTCGATCGGACGACGGGCAAGGTGCTCTGGAACCGCGAGGTCCTTACTCAATCGCTCAGCCGCAAGGAAGGGAAGAATTCGTTCGCCACGCCTACGCCCGTGACCGACGGCCAACGCGTATACGTCGTCGCGTTCAATGGAAACCTGGCGGCGGTCAATCTCGACGGCTCGATTGCCTGGACGCATCGCGAAGTCGATTTCTCCAGCCGCCATGGGTTGGGCGTCTCGCCGATTCTCGAGCGCGGAATGGTTATCGTGCCCTTCGATGGCAGCGGCCGCGAGCCCAACGAGGGCCTGGGCTGGCACGAGCCGTGGGATAAGGCCTTCGTACTCGCCGTGGACGCCAAAACCGGCAAGACGCGGTGGAAAAGCCCGCGCGGAATGTCGCGCATCGCCCATGTCACGCCCAATGTGCTCCGCGGCCCGGAAGGCGACCAGCTTGTCAGCGGCGCGGGCGACGTGATCCAAGGTTTCGATCTCGAAAGCGGGAAGTTGCTTTGGACCTTCCGCAGCGAGGGCGAGGGAGTGGTTCCCTCGATCGTGCTCGGCGAGGGGCTGGTGTTCACCGCATCGGGTTTCGGGAAGCCGACAATTCGGGCCGTGCGCACCGGAGGGCAGGGAGACATAACGGCCACGAACCTGGCCTGGGAGTACGCGAAGGTCGTGCCCGCGATGCCCTCGTTCCTCTATGCGAAGCCCTACCTGTTCACGATCAACGAGAAGGGCGTGGCGATGTGTCTGAAGGCCGACCGGGGCGACGTCGTCTGGCAAGAGCGCGTGGGAGGCAACCACTCGGCCTCGCCGCTCTGGGCGGAAGGGCGGATCTACTTTCTTGCCGAAGACGGCCAGGCCACGGTGATCGAGGCCGGACCGGAGTTCAAAGTGCTCGCGCGCAACGCGATCGGCGAGAAGTGCCAAGCCTCGATGGCTGCGTCGGAGAAACAGTTCTTCCTCCGCACCGAAAAGAACCTTTACTGCATCGGCCCACGCGCCCAGCCATGAACCAGTTGCCCCGCGATGATCGCGCCCTGAAACCACGACCGGGGCGACGTCGTCTGGCAAGAGCGCGTGGGAGGCAACCACTCGGCCTCGCCGCTCTGGGCGGAAGGGCGGATCTACTTTCTTGCCGAAGACGGCCAGACCACGGTGATCGAGGCAGGACCGGAGTTCAAAGTGCTCGGGCGCAACGCGATCGGCGAAAAGTGCCAAGCCTCGATGGCGGCGTCGGAGAAACAGTTCTTCCTCCGTACCGAGAAGAACCTTTACTGCATCGGCCCACGCGCCCAACCATGAACCAGTTGCCCCGCGATGATCGCGCCCTGAAACCACGACCGCGGCAAACGGCCGCCGCAATCGCGGTTGTATGCCTGGGCTTCTTCGGCCTGCCGTCGCCCGGGGTGACGGCGGAGGCAGCCGCCGGCGTCTCCTCGGCGAACACTTGCGATTGGCCGCAATTCCGTGGGCCGCGGCGCGATGGCCGCTCCGACGACGTCGGCCTGTTGCGCCGGTGGCCCGAGGGGGGCCCGCCGCTGGTCTGGAAGACGGAAGGCATCGGCCACGGCTTTGCCAGCGTGGCCATCGTCGGCGGCCGCATCTACACTGCCGGCAATCTCGGCCCCGATACGGTGGTCACCGCCCTGGATCTTGACGGCAAGATCGTCTGGCAAGCCGCCAACGGCCCCGCCTACGCGAAGCAGTATCCCGGCGCGCGCTCGACGCCCACGATCGCCGGCGGCAAGGTCTACCATTTGAGCGGCGACGGAAACGTCGCTTGCTTTGCCGCCGACTCCGGCCGCAAGCTCTGGTCGCTCAGCCTGGCCGAGCGGTTTGGCGGTCGCACGACAACCTGGGGACTTGCCGAATCGCTGCTGGTCGACGGCGATCGCGTGTTCTGTACGCCCGGAGGTCCTCAGGTTGCCCTGGCGGCGCTGGATCGGCATTCGGGCAAGACGGTTTGGACCTGCGAGGCGGGTGGGGAGAAGCCGGGCTATGCCTCGCCAATCCTCGTCGACTTCGGCGGCCTCCGCCAAATTGTTACGATGCTTTCCGCCTCGGCCGTGGGCGTGGAGGCGGAAAGCGGACGCCTGCTGTGGCGCTACGAGCATCCCGCCACCTACGACGTCAACGTCAGCACGCCGATCTACCACGACGGACACCTCGCCCTGTTCGGCACTTGGGGCCGCGGGGCGACCCTGCTGCGATTGTTCGTCGAAGGCCAAGAGTGCCGTGTCGAGCGAGTCTGGCACACGAAGGATCTCGACAACGAGCACGGAGGCGTGGTACTCGTCGACGGATTCCTTTACGGTGCGGCGGACGGCAACCACCGCCAGCGCCGCTGGGCGTGTTTGGAGTGGAAGTCGGGCAAGACGATGTACAGCGTCGATGACCCGCCCATCGACCGTTCGGCCACGCTCACGTTTGCCGATCGAATGCTCTACCTGGTGAACGACCGCGGCCAGGTTGCCCTGGCGCCGGCCGATCCGAAGGCGCCGGAAATCGCCGGCCGCTTCGACTTGCCCGGCGGCGACAAGTTACCCGGCGGCGATAAGGACCCGTACTGGGCCCATCCGGTCGTGTGCGGCGGCCGCCTCTACCTTCGCCACTGCGACCGCCTTTACGTCTACGACGTCCAAGCGCGCCGAGCCTCGGCGCCTCCTTCCTCCGAGTAGAAAGGTGCCCTCGAATGCGATACGCCCACGTAATTCGTTTGGTCGGATTGGGGATCGTTTGGAGCGCGCTCGGCCTGGCCGGATCGACCTCGGCTGCCGCCGAGACGCCGCGCACCACCCCTGCCGCAGCGCCCACGGGCATCACGATCGACGGACAGAAAGTCACCGTCCAGTCGCGGAGCTTCACCGCGGTGTTCGACGGGGCGGACCTGGTGAGCGTCGTGGCCCGCTCGAACGGGACGGAATTCTGTCGCCGCGACTCGGCCATCTTCCCGCTGGAGCTCGTCTACCTGCAGGGCGACGTGCTGCGGCAAGACAAGCATCCTTCGGTCGAGGTGAAGCGGCTCTCTCCGCTGGCCGCACGGATTATCATTTCGGGCAACGACTCGGACCGCGAGCTCTTGCTGTCGCTCGACCCCTCCAGCGGCGATCTCCGCATCCTGCCCAGCGGACGCAGCGCGCGGGCCGGGTTGCTGGCCGCGCGATGGAATATTGCCTTCGCGCGCGAGGCTTCGCTCGTACTGCCCTGCGTCAACGGTCTTTTGGTCGAGGCCGCGCGCGCCCATCCGCCGACCGAGCGTTTCGCTTGGCCCTACCGCTGGAACGCCCAATTGGCGATCGCCCAGCGGGGCGCAGCGCGCTGATGGTTCACAGCGAAGACACGGCCTGCAAGTTCAAAGCCCTGTATCTTGCGCACGGCGCCGAGGGCCAGAGCGCGCTGGGCTTCGATAGCGAGCAGGTGGGCCCGGTGTGGCAGAATCGCGCGGCCGGGGGTGTCGAGTGGCGGCTCAACGTCTACGACGGCGACTGGAAGGCCCCCGCCACGCGCTACCGCGAATGGCTCCAGCGCACCTATCAACTCGAAGCCAAGCGGGCCGCACGCCCGGCTTGGGTCAACGAGATCTCGTTGGCCTACCAGTGGTCCCCCTCGGACGTCCGCTTGTTGGATGCCCTGGCCAAGCTCCACGCGCCGCAGAGGACCTTGATCCATCTCTCCGACTGGCGCACGAGCAAATACGACCAGGACTATCCCGATTACCGCGCGTCGGCTGCGGCCGAGAAGTTTCTCGAGAAGGCTAACGCCATGGGCTTCAAGGTGATGCCCCACTTCAACTATTTCGCCTGCTACAACAAGCATCCCTTGTTCCAGCAGGTGCGCGACTGGCAGATTCGCAGCGCGGGACGCAACGAGCCCGAGGGTTGGTACTGGCCGCCGGAGAGCCACGACTACACGCGCATGGCCTACATTCATCCGGGCCTCGGCTTGTGGCGGCGCACCCTGATCGACGCCGTGCGCGAGGCGGCTGGCAGCGTCCAGGCGCCGGCCGTATTCCTCGATCAGACGCTCTGCACCTGGAATACCGACAACGGCCAGGTGGAGAACCTGAACATGGTGGAAGGCATGCGGCAACTTCAGGAAGAGCTGGCGGCGATCCAACCCGAGTTGGTCTTGGCCGGTGAAGGGCTCAACGAGATCAGCTTCCAGCGCGAGGCCTTTGCCCAGGCCCACATTCACAATGGCTGGGGCGAACTCAAGCAGCAGCACGTCGACGCGCAGCACTCGATCTGTGCGTTCCTTTGGCAGGGCCACACGCGGCTGATCGGATACTACCACCTCAATCCGCGCGACAAGGACGTCGATCTGGGAATCGAGGTCTACCGTCGCATGGGGATCATTCCCACGCTGATTTGCCCCAATCCCGACTTGATCGTGGCCGGCAATCCTGCCGTGAAGAAGATCCTCGACTGGATCGGCCCGGCGGCACAGCGCGAGGGTCCTTGAACCGCTGGCGGAGAAGTCGCGTGCGGCGATGATCTGCATCCTTCGGACATGAGGAGTCGACCGATGCCGTGGACCTGCCGATGGTTGCCCTTGGTTGCCGGTGTGGGCCTCGTGACTCTTTCCGCAGCGTGGGGCGCCGAAGTGAGCAACGCGCAAGTGCCCGGCGGCCTGCAGTACGAGATCAGGCTCCAGACGGTGCTCGAGCACGACGACGGGAAATTCCTCTGGTACCACCCCCGCGCCGCCGCGATTCCCGGCGGCACCGGCGGCCAACCCGAGGTCATGCTTACCCTTCAACAGCACCTGCGTACGTCCGACCATTATTCGGGCCTGTTCGCGATGCGGAGCACCGATCTTGGCGTTCATTGGTCTCGACCCGATCCGAGGCCGGAACTGGCGTGGCGCAAGGAGTCGGACCGGGTGACCATCGCCGTGGCCGACGTGACGCCCGGCTGGCATGCTCCCACGCGGCGGCTCTTGGCCCTTGGTGCCCAGGTCCGCTACAGTGCGGCGGGTGAGCAGCTCGAGGATCAGCCGCGCGCGCATCAGACTGCTTACGCGTCGTTCGACCCGGCGACCGGCGCATGGACCGGCTGGCAGACGCTCGAGATGCCGAAGCTCGAGCAATTCAATTTCGCGCGCAGCGCTTGTGCGCAGTGGATCGTCCGGCCCGACGGCGCACTCCTGGTCCCGTTCTACTTCGGCCGCAATGCCACGGAGCCCTTCCGAGTGATGGTTGCCGAGTGCGGTTTTGACGGCACTCGGCTGGTCTATCGCCGTCACGGCACCGAGCTTTCTCTGCCCGTGGTCCGCGGCCTGTGCGAACCGTCGCTGGCAGTGTTTGAGGGGCGATACTACCTCACGCTCCGCAACGATCTGCGCGCTATGTGACAAAAGGCGACGACGGCTTGCACTTCGACCCGATCCGGCCGTGGACTTTCGACGACGGCGCGGAGCTGGGCAGCTACAACACGCAGCAACACTGGCTTATGCACAGCGACGGATTGCTTCTGGTCTATACGCGCCGCGGGGCGAACAACGATCACATCATGCGGCATCGAGCGCCGCTTTTTGCCGCCGAAGTGGATCGCGAGCGACTGTGCGTGCGGCGAGGCACCGAACGCATTCTGATTCCGGAGCGAGGGGGAGAAATGGGCAACTTCGGCGCGTCGGCCATTGATGCGCGGGAGTCGTGGGTGACGGTGGGCGAGGGGGTGTGGGACGACGCCGCGCACCGTCGGGCGCGCGGGGGGCCGTATTCGTCGCGCGGCTCGTATGGGCCAAGCCCAACCGGAGCGTGAACCCGTAGTGGAAGCGCCCCACTACCCGGCAACCTGAAGCGTCAGCGAGGATTCCCGCCAACATGGTAACCCGAAGCGTCAGCGAGGGCAGGTCAGTCCTGTAGGTCAGGCACCCCGTGCCTGACGATCGCTCGTGTCGCTGTGTGCCACGGGCCGACTGTCGGCGCGTGTTGCCTGGCTACCACGTTCCTGCTTGACAAGGGATCCATTCCTTCCCGAACGGTGCGCCTGCATGAACCACGCACTGGATGAACAGTCGGATCAACCGTATGAACGCTAAAGAACATCCTCGCCCCCGTCCCGCTGCTGTGGCCCTCCTCGCCATCCTTGCGGTCCTCGCTTCTTTGTGCGTTGAAGGCCGGGTGGCCGGGGAAACGCCGCCACGCGGGCGACCGAACATCGTCATCATCTTGGCGGATGATCTGGGCTACGGCGATCTTGGATGCTTCGGCGCCAAGGACATTCGCACGCCGCATCTCGATCGCATGGCGGCGGAGGGAACGCGATTCACGGATTTCTCCGTGGTCGCCGCGCTTTGCACACCGTCGCGCGCGGCCTTGATGACGGGCCGCTATCCGGGGCGGGCCGGCTTGGCGACCGGCGTGCTGAGGCCGGATGCCATGAACGGGCTTGCTGCGGCGGAACTGACGCTGGCCGAGGTCGCGAAATCTGCCGGCTATACCACGGGCTGCATCGGCAAGTGGCACCTGGGTTTCCGCCCGGGAATGCGACCGATGGACCAAGGGTTCGACAGCTACTTCGGCGTGCTCCATAACCTCGACCGCTTTGAAACGGTTCATTTCGACCAGGAAGGCGGCATGCCGATCCTCCGCGGTGACGCGGTGATTGAGCGGCCCGCCAACCCGGCAAAGTTGACGGGTCTGTACACGCAGGAGGCGATCCAATTCATTCAGTCGCATCGCGACACGCCGTTCTTCCTCTACCTTGGCCACGCCATGCCCCATATACCCTTCGACGCCTCACTGCGTTTCAAGGGGCGATCGGCACGCGGACGGTACGGGGACGCCGTGGAGGAACTCGACGACAGCACGGGCCAAATACTCGACGCGCTGCGGACGTTAGGAGTAGCCGAGAAAACGCTGGTTCTGTTCATGAGCGATAACGGCCCCGAGCGCAACACGCCCGGTAGCTCCGGACCGCTACGCGGCAGCAAGCACACGGTCTTCGAGGGCGGCCTGCGCGTACCCTGCCTTGCCTGGTGGCCGGGCAGGATTCCCACCGGGCGAGTCCGCGACGATTTCCTCGCCTCGCTGGACGTGCTGCCGACCGTGGCTCGACTCACCGGCGCCGTGTTGCCCGCGCGCTGACCCTCGATGGTTTCGACATCTCGCCCGTTCTGCTGGGCGAGTCCGGTGCACATTCGCCGCGGACCACGCTCTACAGCCTCTATGGCCTGGGCCCCAAGCGGCTGGAGTCCTTTCGCGAAGGCCATTGGAAGCTGGTGCTCGGGCCGCCGCCACAACTGTTCGATCTTGGCGCCGACCTCGGCGAAACCCACAACCTCGCCGAGCAACGGCTCGAGCTGGTCGAGCGGCTCACGAAATTCGCCCGCGGCGTCCGCGCCGAAACAGGGCTCTCGGCGGTCGCGCCCTGATACGCGCACGCACGGTTTGGGGAAGCATGGCCTCGCCATTCGGTCGCGCGAGCGCACGCCAGCGTGCTCGCCTGAGTCCGTTGGGCACTCTGTAGGTCAGCCTGTAGGTCGGCCCGTAGGTCAGCGACTCCGCACCGGACAACCTTTTTCTTCTTGTCGCGTGCGGATGGAATGTGTGTGCGCGGGTGCGTTCGGCGGCGCACACGAGGGGGCGCTGGTTTTGCGGGAGAATGCGGTGCCCCGTGAGGTTTTTGGTCAACGGGGGTCTCTTTTTCCAGAGTATCCACCTCGGGTGTGGGGCGTGAGGCAAGGGGATTGGGCGAGCAGGGGATTGGGAATTGCACGCGGCGCGTTGGTCAACGGATCGCGATTTCTGCCAAATCGCGGGGGGCGTCGGATCGACGGCCCCGAGAGGGGTCGCGGGGGGTGGCGTGCGCCGTGGGCGATAGGGTTTGTCATGGGCGGTAGAGGTTTTCGTGGCTGGGAGGGCATTGGTAGCGCGACGGTGGGTTTGAGGGCCGAGGAGACTTGAAGCCGGCGGGACGGGTGTGGGTCGTGCGCTTCGAAAGTGCGCGGAGTATGGCCGAGCGATCCTACCGCGGTGGCTGGCCCAATTTCAAGCGCGGTTGGTGGGCCATTGTGAAGTGATTCGGCGGTTGTCGCGGCTCGACAGCTCTTGCACTGCTTGTCCGCCGCCGGGAGCGCGGTGGGTGATGGTGGTACGCAGTAGGGCGGCTTCCAAGCCGTGGCACACCGAGCGTCGCAGAGTGGCACACGCGCGGAGTTGAGCGGAGCCAGACAGGAATGCCTGGTGGTGAGTCGCCTTTGGGCCGGAACGAGTATCTTTCGGCCATTCGCACTGCTTGTCCGCCGCGGCGAAGCGCCGTGGCTCCCAAGCAGTGGCACACCGAGCATCGCAGAGTGCACACGCGAGGATGGAGTAGGGGAAAGACTCTATGGCGCACTGCTTGTCCGCCGCCGGGAGCGCGGTGGGTGATGGTGGTGCGCACTAGGGCGGCTTCCAAGCAGTGGCACACCGGCAGGGGCAAGCGAGGATGGAGCAACAAGCGATTGCATGCCTCGCTGACGCGTCGGGTTGCCATGTCGGGCAGGCCGATCGCTCTCGATCAGAACTTGCGGGGCCACGCGGGGTTCAAGAGTCGTGCGCGGAGGCGCGGAGGGGGCAAAAAGTCTGGCGAGTTTTGGTCGGGACCACGCGCGCACCGGTACCCTGGCGAGGTGGTTCGGCGTCGGCAACAATAGGAATCTGCTCGTGTTCAAGCGAGCCTTTCCGCGGTTCGAGGGCCTGGGTCGAGTTTTTCCCAATGCATTTTCTCCGTGAGGGCAGTGCAAACGGGTCACAACAAACCTCCGAGGAGATCTTCCCATGGTATTGGTTTCGAGGACCGGAAATTGGCGGACGGCGCTTCGGTGGGAAAGGTGGTTCGTCTGCGCGATCGTATCGCTGGTGATCCTGGGGACTCCGCTTTCAGGGTTCGGAGCCGAGGGGGTCGTGAAGCGGATCGATCGGCAGCAGCGGATGCTGGTCATTACCGCCGGCGCACGGGATCATACGATCCGCGTGCCCGAGGGGGTCAAGGTATTCGATGCGGACGGGAAGGAACTGTCCGACGGGCTTAAGGCTCAAGAGTTGCGGGAAGGATCGCCGGTGATCCTCAGCACCGAGCGACAGGACGGCAAGATCGTGCTGCGATCGATTCGCCTCGGGAGGAAAGCGAGCGGAAAGCCGGGCGAGAAACCGGGCGGGAAAGTCGAGCCCGCGGGGACGGCTCCCGCGGGTCCGAGCGCGCAGCAGGATACGTCGGCCCTGACCCCGCTGACCGACCTGGGCCAAGGCAAGTACCGTGGGTTCGAGGGAGGCTTGTATCCGGGGGCGACGAACACCCGACCCGCCGGCCACGAGGCGGCCGGCGTCAAGCTGGCCGAGCAGGTGCAGCCGCTTGAGGCCGACGGCAAGCCCAGCGCCGACGGCAAGATCGTGCTCTTGGGGATTGGTTTCAGCAACACGGTGCAGGCCTTCAGCGGTTTCATAGAGGTGGCCAAGGCCGATGGGAGCGTCAACTCGCGCGTGGTGCTGGTCAACGGCGCCATGGGCGGGATGTCGGCATTCAGGATTCAGAATCCGGACGACCAGCGGAGCGGAACGAAGTATTGGGCCCACGTGGATGCGCAACTGAAGGCTGCGGGCGTGACACGGGCGCAGGTCGAGGCGATCTGGATCAAGGAAACCGACCCTGCGCCCCACGAGGGGCCTTTTCCCAAGTACGTCAAGGTTCTGGAAGCGGAAATGGCAAAGATCGTGCAGTTGTTGCCGCAGCGGTTCCCGAACGCGAGGCTTGTGTACCTGTCGAGCCGCACCTACGGCGGTTGGGCCATGGGGCGTCCCGGCGGCGGCGGACCCGGCAACTCGGAACCGTTCTCGTACGAATCGGGGTTTGCCTACAAGTGGCTCATCGAGCGGCAATTGCGAGGCGACGCGGCACTCAACTTCGATCCGGCCCGGGGGCCGGTCAAGGCCCCGTGGCTCAGTTGGGCCGCGTATCTGTGGGCCAACGCACCGAAACCGCGCGGCGACGGCGTGGTTTTCGAATACGACGATTTCAGCGAGAAGGACCGCATGCACGAGTCGCCGGCCGGGCAGCGGAAGGTCGGCAAGTTGCTGCTGCAATTCTTTAAGACGGACTCGACGACACGAATCTGGTTTGTGAGGACGCCGGGGGCAAAGTCGTGACGGCGGTAAGGGCATCGCGCCGCGACCCGTAGGTCGTTTTGGTTCTACGATGATCGCGGGAATCAATCGGAAGCTCCGCGGTCGACTTTGTCGGTCCGGTCGTGGGGGTCATTTGCAGGGTACGTTTGGGCCTCGTTGTACCGGTTAGTTCGTGGATTGGGGGTCGGGCGGAGCGGATTCTCGCGCCTCGTTCTCCCCCCGCGGATCGAACGGAAGCTATGCTTGTCTGATGACGAAGCCGGCCGCTGGGAACGAGCCCTCGTTCAGCCGTCCCGATCGCGGCAGGAAGCAACCCCACGATTTCCGGTCACGAGGTCGCTCCATGCCCAAGCCTCCGCGATCATGAACCCCAACGTCGTCTCGATCCGGCCCGATGCCACGATCGAGGATGCGCTTGCCCTGCTTTTGGCCCATGAAGTGAGCGGGTTGCCGGTGACCGACGCCGAAGGGCGGCTCTTGGGCATGATCACCGAATTCGCACTTCTGGCGATCGCCTATGATCCGTCGATCCGCGAGGATCGGGTCGAGGACCACATGACCAAGGAAGTGCTGGCGGTCGAGGAGGACGAACCGATCCGCCGCGTCGCGGATCTCTGCATCGTACACCGGGTGCGGAGGGTGCCCGTGGTGCGCCAGGGAATGCTGATGGGCCTCATCAGCCGCCGCGACGTGCTCCGCGCGGTGTGTCTGGAGTGCGGACTGGGCGCCGAGTCGGGCAACAGCAACTCGGCCAGCCGCGCCGGCGCGATGGGCGTTTGAAGCGGGCATAGGGCAAGGGTGATTCGCGGGCAGCGCGACGTTCGGGGTCAGAGAGCTCCGAACGGTTCCCCGATCCACAACGGGCCGAAAAAGCTTCCCGGGCTGCTCGCGGGCCTCCGGCCCGGCATTCCTTTTCGAGCAGCCCGGGAGATCGCATTGCCGCGGGCCCAGCCACCCGAGTGGGCCCGCCTGCTGAAACATTGCCGGGGCAAATGGGGCGCCCCGGCTTCTCAAGTGAGATTACGAGCACCCCATGCTGCTGCCGCAGACGTGGCAGAGGTAGCAGTTGCCGTTGCGCACGGTGATCGCGCCGCAGTTGTCGCAACTGGGGGCGTCGGTCTGGAACGCGGCGAACTGCTCGTTCAACTGCCAGTCCGTCGAGCCGGCTCGGCGCGACTGCGGCGGCGTCTGCGCCGTCCGCAGCGGATCCGAGGCCGCCTTGGCCGCGGCACGGCGTTGCCGCGGCCGTTGGCCGTTGGCGGAACCGCGCTGGCGCCGCCATTGCGGCGTGGCCGCGGGCCGCTGGGCCAGTAGGTGTTCACGGCGTGGCCGATCCTTGGCCCGGGACTCGGCCCGCCGGCCATCTTGGCGGCGGGCCTCACGCTCTGCTTCCGTGTCTCGCGGCCCCCTCGCCGACGCTTCCCTCCGGCGAGGCCGCTGCAGCAGCTTGTTCGCCTCGCGGTAGCCCGGCAGGAAGGTGATCCCCAGCCAGCGGAAGATGTAGTCGACCATGCTCTTGGCGATGCGGATGTCGGGGTTCTTCGTGTAGCCCATGCGGCTCGAACCGCGTGTGCGAGAACTTGTTGACGAAGACCTCCAGCGGCACGCCGTACTGCAGGCTCATCGAGACCGCCGTGCCGAAGCAGTCCATCAGGCCGCCGATCGTGCTCCCTTCCTTGGCCATGGTGATGAACAGCTCGCCGGGCCGGCCGTCGGGATAGAGGCCCACGGTGATGTAGCCCTCGTGGCCGCCGACGCTGAACTTGTGGGTGACCGAGCTGCGCGTGTCGGGCAGGCGCTCGCGCCGCGGGGCGGACACGACTTTGTCTTCTCCGCCTTGTCGTCGCTCTTGGTCGAGAGCGGCTGGCTCTCCTTCGAGCCGTCGCGGTAGACGGCCAGGGCCTTCAGGCCCAGCTTCCAGCCCTCCAGGTACGCCCCGGCGATGTCCTCCGGCGTGCTGTCGCTGGGCATGTTGACCGTCTTGGAGATCGCCCCGGAGAGGAACGGCTGGGCGGCGGCCATCATCCGCACGTGGGCCCGCCAGGGGATGAACCGCGTGCCGTTGGCCGGCTGGAACGCACAGTCGAAGACCGGCAGGTGCTCGGGCTTGCAGGTCGGCCGCCCCTTCGATCGTGTCCTCCTCGTCGATGTAGTCGACGATCGAGGTCGACCTCCGCCGGCGCCGTAGCCGAGCGTTCCGCAGGGCCAGCGGCACCGTCTGGTTGACGATCTTCAGCATCCCGCCGCCGGCCAGTTGCTTGTACTTGACCAGGGCGATGTCGGGCTCGATGCCGGTCGTGTCGCAGTCCATCATGAAGCTGATCGTGCCGGTCGGGCGCCAGCACCGTCGCCTGGGCGTTGCGGAAGCCGTGGCGGCGGCCCGCGGCGAGCACCTCGTCCCAGACCTTGCGGGCCGCGGCCTTGAGATAGTCCGGGGCGTGCTCGATCTGCTCGACCTTCTCCCAGTGCATCTCCATCACGCGGAGCATCGGCTCGCGGTTCTCCTCGAAGCCGTCGAACGGGCCCGACCGCGGCGGCCAGCTCGGCGCTGGTGCGGTAGGCCGCCCCGTGCAGCAGGGCCGTGACCGCGCCGCACAGCCCGCGGGCCTCGTCCGAATCGTAGGGCAGCGCCGCTGGCCATGATCAGGCTGCCCAGGTTCGAGTAGCCCAGCCCGATCGGCCGGAAGCGGTGGCTGTTGGCGGCGATCCGCTCCGTCGGATAGCTGGCGTGATCGACGAGGATCTCCTGGGCGATGAACGTCAGCCGGCAGGCCGCCGTGAACCGCTCGACGTCGAACGTGCCGTCCTCGCGGCGGAACTTCATCAGGTTGATGCTCGCCAGGTTGCAGGCCGTGTCGTCGAGGAACATGTACTCGCGAGCACGGATTCGAGGCGTTGATCCGCCCCGAGTTCGGGCAGGTGTGCCAGCGGTTGATCGTCGTGTCGTACTGCACGCCCGGGATCGCCGCAGGCCCAGGCCGCCTTGGCGATCTGCTCGAACAGCTCGCGGGCCTTGTACGTCGGGCCGTCGCGCGTCGGCTCGGTGACCCAGTGGGTCGTCCAGTCCTTGTCGTGCCTCGACGGCCTGCATGAACTCGTCGGTCACGCGGACCGAGAGGTTGGCGTTCTGGAAGAGGACCGAGCTGTAGGCCTCCTCCGGCGTCGTAGCCCTTGGCGATCAGGACCCGGGCCTTCTGCCTCCTCCTTGCACTTGCACTCGATGAACTCGAGGATGTCGGGATGCCAGACCTTGAGCGACTGCATCTTGGCCGCGCGGCGGGTCTTGCCGCCGCTCTTGACCACCGCGGCGATCTGGTCGTAGACCCGCATGAACGAGAGCGGCCCCGACGGCTTGCCGCCGCCGGAGAGCTTCTCGCGGTGCGAGCGGAGCGTCGACAGGTCGGTGCCCGTGCCGGAGCCGAACTTGAAGAGCATGGCCTCGCTGCGGGCCAGCTCCATGATGTCCTCCATGTTGTCCTGGACGCTCTGGATGAAGCAGGCCGAGGCTTGCGGATACTCGTAGGGGTTCTCCGGCTGGCGCGACGCGTCTGCGTCGGCTTGGTCCCAGTGCCAGTTGCACATCGCCCCCTTGACGCCGTACTGGTGGATACAGGCCGACGTTGAACCAGACCGGCGAGTTGAACGAGACGTGCTGGTGCAGGCAGAGCCAGGTCAGCTCGCGGTAGAACCGCTCGCCGTCCTCCGGCGTGGCGAAATAGCCGTCCTGCGACGCCCCAGTCGGCGATCGTCCGGGCGACGCGGTGGATCAACTGCCGGACGCTCGTCTCGCGCTCCGGCGTGCCCACCTCGCCGTAGAAGTACTTGCTGACCACGACGTTGGTGGCCAACTGGCTCCAGGTGGCCGGGATCTCGCAGTCGTGCTGCTCAAAAACGACCTCGCCGCTCTCGCCCTTGATGGCCGCCGTGCGCAGTTCCCACTCCACGGTGTCGAACGGGCTCGCCACGTCGGCCGGGCAAAACACCGTATCGACGCTGAGTCCGCGGGGAGAACTCGCCGTATCGCGGGAACGAACATCGGCCGTCTTGGCCGTACCGGCAGGAACCCGGGTATCGAGCGACTCTCGATCCATGGTGCGCCCTTCAGGAATGGGTCGGGGGGCATCCGTACCAAGTATACATGCGTATACGATTCGATCAGCCCTGGTCAGCCTCCGAGATCAATCCAAGTCGCGTTTGCGAGACTCGGTGGCATAGGTGATGGCCTGTGGAATGGGCCTGAGAAGGCTAGCATAGCACCTATATATTGTATGCATGTCCCCCACGACACACAACATACGGGGCGTATCGGTCCAAGTGTATCGAGATCTTTCCGTCGGTCAAGCAGCGTTTGGACGAGGTTTCGAAATCATTAGCTTGGCGTGAGTTACGCTGAGGGGTGCGCACTGCCACTGCTAGACACCCTTCGGGGCAGTCGGAGCAGAAAGGCTTCCAGAAATACGACTTCGGGATTTCCGGCGGGCTCGAATCGTCGTCTCGCGTCCGAGGAAGATTTGTGGAGAAATTTGGTGAAGCTGGGCAACAACGTGCGCAAGTCGGGGATTTACGGAAAGAGGCACTGGCTCTCGCCGAGCGGGCCTTGAGCGATTTGAATGCTCGAAAGGTCCTTGGGGGCCGGCTGCGATGTTTGGGTCGGCGTTACTTCGCCGTTACTTCGCCCCGTAGTAGAGCGCGAGCCGGCCGCCATGCTCGCCGTCGCGCGGGAGGAGTTCGAGCGAGGCGGCGAAATCTACGGGATTGGGCAACAGCCATCGCCACCACAGATCGCCCTCGCGGCCCGCCAGTACGCCGCGGAAAGCTCCTCCGCGGCCGAGCCACAGAGCAGCGGGAAGGTCGCTCCATCCGTCGACCGCATGGCCGTCGACGGTCAGCGACCTGATGGAGGCAGGTGCGCGACCGGGCTCGTCGCATACCAGGCCGACCCATCGGCCGCGTCCGTTCAAACGGAGCGAGGCCGCTTGGGCGGTTGCGCGGGGCTCGAAGACTCCTCGCAAGCGGAAACCCGCGGCGGACTGCTCTTGCGCGGTCGCGATGGGGGCATAGCTCACGATCAGTCCTACGTCGGCTACCGCTTGCTTGCCGCGGTTGACCAAGGAAATCGCGATTCCCTTGCCGAAAGGCATGGCCAGCCGGTTAGTCATTCCGCCGCGGTCGAGGACCACGAAATTCGGCCAGTTCCCTTTGCCCGCAAGGCCGGGGAACCAGAATCGCACGGGGGCGGCGATTGCCGGCTGCGTTTCCTTGTCCACGGTGACTTCGAGCCACAAATCGGTCGAGTCCAGCACCGCTTTTGCCGCCTGGAGTTTCAGCCACTGGACGACACCCGATCCGGACACCGCCACCGTGGGGCCGTGCGCGCGGGGGCGATGGATGCCCGGGCGCGGTGGCGCGGGGGTAGGGGTCGTATTCGCGAAGCGTGCCCCACCCGTGCTGATCCTGCCGATAGACGAGGGCCGAGAGCCAACCGTGGGGAGTGCCGGGGTCGGTGGCCGTATAGCTCCGGACTCCGTCCGGCGTGGGAAAGGTTACGTAGTCGAACTGGTATTGCCCGGCCTTGCCCCCTTCGAGTGCCACCGTGAGCGACTGGCGGTATCCGAGGTAGGTCGTGACCGGCTCGGCGTCGTCGCATAGCACGGGGACCGCCTTGGCCAGTGCCGTTGCCGAACACCGCAGGCGCGGCGCGGCCTCATCGTCGAACGAGAATGCCAGGCGGCCTTCTCCGCCATTGCGTGCGATGCGAACCAGGGCCCCGGGTCCGACGAACCGCGCGAGCACCTGGGTTTTGCCGCCGGCCGCGTGCGCGGTGGTCGAGCCGCTGCGGATTCCGTCGGGCGACAGGATCCGATCGGTATTCATCAACCGGTCGAGCACGGCGGCCGAGCCGCGGAGCGTCTGGGGGAGAGGCCGGGTTTCGGGCGAGGGCTCGGGCGGCCCCTCGAGCAGGAAAAGGTCGCGGACTTGCAGCGCGGCTCCGTGATCTTGAAGGCCGATCCAGCCGGAGAGGTTGCGGTGTTTGAGTTCGGGGTGGTCGGCGGTGTTGCAGTGCTGCACCAATTCGCCGTTCATCCAGGCCGAAATCATGCGTCCGTCGGCCTTAAGGACCACGCGGTTCCACTGCTCCGAACGGTCGGTGCGCGCCAGCGGGGGCACGTTGCCGTAGATCGCCATGGTGGCGTGCTTGTCGATGGGTTTGGAATACGGCGTGTCTTCCATCTGCACTTCCATGCCGTCGCCCGAGGGCCAACCCGCCGGCGGCGTGCGAATACCAATTCCGGAGTTGCCCCGCTTCTGCATCTTATACTGGAGCGAGAGGGTGAAATTGCCGTATTGCTTCTTGGTGCGGAGGTAGTTGCCTCCGCCGGGGTGGAGTACCAGTTCGCCGTTCTCGACGACCCACGCCTTCGAGTTGCCCGGGCAGGTCCACGCGTCCAGGTCCTTTCCGTTGAAGAGGGCTTCGCCTTTGGGTTCTTCGAGGCGAAGGTCCTCGAGCCACGCCTGCTTGCCTTCCACGGCCAACTGCAGTCCGCGGGATGCGACGCGCGGCAATGCAATCTTGGAGAGCACGCGCCGGTCGACTTCGACCGAGAGCTCGCCGTGCGCGATGCGGATCGTGGCGGTGTGCGGCGCATCGCGGAGGGCGGCTACGTCGGCGCCCGGCGCGAGGAGACTTTTGCCCTGGCGAATTTGGCCGCACCCGGCCCCTTCGCGGAGGATCAATTCGAGCGTTGACTTGCTCCCGCGTTCCGGCAATTGCACTTTCCAGGCCGAACCCTGGGGCGTGGACCAGCGGAGGTGCAAGGTGAAGTCGGCGAAGTGGAGTTGCGATGCCAGGATGCCCGACTCGGCACTGGCGGTGAGCCGTCCGTCGCGGATCGTCCAAGGTGCCGTCCGCGCATTGTCCTGGTCCCAACCCGCAAGCGAATCGGGGCGAAGCAGTTTCACGCTTTCGGGTTCTGCGGCGATTGTCGTACCCATCAGGAGAACCACCAAGGTGCAGGCCAGTCGGGAGAGGTGCAATCGTGCGGCGATCATGGTTCGAGCGGCTCCTTCAAGCGACGGGGGAGGTTCTTGGGGCGCGGCAGAGCGAGGGGGATGTGTGGGGCGAGGGCAACCGCTCTTGGGCCGAAGGGGTGCGCCAAGAACGATCGTGCCGGCGTGCGGCTGGGTCGCGGTCAAAGCTCGAGGAATTCCTCGACGGCCTCGCGCAGGAGTGTGGGATCGGTATCGAGCTGCGTCCAAATGCGAAAGCTGAGCATTGCCTGATCGATGAACATCTCCAAGCCATCGACCGAGGCGCAGCCTCGTTCGGCGGCGCGGTGCAAGAGCCAGGTGCGAGGCGGGTTGTAGGCGGCATCGGCCACGACGGCCTCCGCCGAAAGCGAATCGAGTTTCAAGGCGAGCGGCGCGTGGGGATCTGCGCGCCGGGCGCGGTCGCGTCGAAGAGAATGCGAGTTTCCGGCGGGACCTCGAACGTTCCTTCCCAGGCGATCGCGGAGGCGGAGGCGCCCAACTTCTCGCGCAGCAGCGCGGCCAGCTCAACCGCGTTCGCCTCGGTGCGATTGAGGATCGTGATGGGGCCCGCTCCGGCGCTGCGCCAGTTCCACGGCGACGGCGCGGGCCATGCGTCCGGCGCCCAAGAGGAGCACGGGCATGCCGGCGGGGTTGGCGCGGCGGCGGAGGGCCTCGACGGCGCCGAGTCCTTCGGTGTTTTCGCCGACCAGAGTATCATCGCGGCGGACGACGCAGTTGACCACACCCGCCAGCGCGGCGGTATCGCCGGCTCGATCCAACAGAGAAAGGACGGCTTCCTTGTGGGGCTCGGTACACGTGGCGCCGCGAAAACCCATGGGCGCGAAGCCGCGCAGGGCGTCGGCCAAACCTTCCGGCGCCACTTCCAGCGACAGGTATCGCCAGTCGAGGCCGTGGTGCAGGAACGCCTGCTCGAACATGAATTGCGAGGGGTTTCCGGCCACCGGGAGGCCGAGGAGGGCGACAATCGGTTGCACCGAAGAGTTGTCCACGCATGCGCTCCGTACTGTCCCGCCCGCTAGTATGCGCATCGGTGGGTCCGAACCGCCGACGCCGTGCACCCCGGCTGTGCGCCGCATCCACCCGGTCTACAGGTTCTCTGTCCGGCAAAACGCGGGAAGCGAAGGGGACAGGACCATGTTTTCGGTCAGGCGGCTGTTGTGATGACAGAGCCTTGCGACCGAAAAATGGACCAGTCTCCGGCTGGCCCGTGACCGGTTACCGACCCCTCGGTGGCGGCGCCGCCGAGGGGGCCCTGGACGAGAAGGCCTGTGCGATGCCCGTGCAATGCCCGTGCGATGCTTGTGCCGGCCTACCCGCCAAGTCGGCATTGTGATCGACGCGCCGAGTGTTTGCAACGCATCCCCTCCCATGAGGCGGAGAGGCTGGGTTCGATAGCGATTGCTTCTTGGGTGCGTGGCGGGAGGGCATAATGGACGCATGGTTCCTTCGTCGGTCATCATGACGCTTCTGGTCGCAGCGACGGCGCTTGTGGATCTTGGGATCTACCTGGATATCACCTGGGGCGTGCCGGAAGGGTCCAGCGCGGTCGATCCGCTGTTCATCGCGGGACTTGGGCAGGTCGTGGTTCTGTTGCTGTGGGTGGTATTCGGCCGCACGACGCTGGCCTGGCGGATCCTGGCCGTGGTGAGTTTTGTCTGTGTCTGGGCGTCAGCCACTAGCTGGATAAGTGTTCTTTCCACGGTGGTGGGATCCGATCAGCTTCGCGCCTGGCGGCAATGGCAATTAGATTCCGTCCTGCCACCATTGTTCGGCGTGACGACGATGGGCATAACGCTCGCCGGGTTTCGTCTGGCGGGGATGGAAATCACCGAATCCACGCGCGCCGCAGAGCACCAGTGCGACGTGCCACCTCGATGGCAGTTCACCGTGCGCAACCTCTTCACCTGGATCACTGCCACGGCGCTTGTGCTGACGGTTTTGCGGCTGACCATCCCTGTCGATCAGTTAAAAAATGTCATCCTCCGCCGCAATTGGCAGTTGATGGAGGGAAGCGGCGTGTGTGTGATCGTGGGGATTGCCGCGGGAGGTATGGCCTGGGTGCTTCTCGGCACGCGGTGGCCGGTGCTTCGCGCGCTGGTGCTGGCAATCTTGGTAGTGGCGGCGGCGTGCCTTGACTACCGGGATTGGAACTACGAGGGTAGGTTTCCCATGCTGGGGACAATGGGGTGGGCCATGGCCTTACTGGCCGTGACGCGGATCGCAGGCCACCGCATGTCGTGGCACGCGCCGCGATGGGTGCGGCGGGCCTTGCGCGGGCTGCCCCCACGGCCGTGAGTGCGCCGCTGGGTTTGGGAGGAACGCGGCGGCGCCGAGGGGGCTCTGGACGAGAATGCCTGTGCGATGCCTGCGCGATGCCCGTGCCGGCCTACCCGTCAAGTCGGCATTGTGATCGACGCGCCGAGTGTTTATAGCGCATCCCCTCCCATGAGGCGGAGAGGCTGGGTGGGACTGGAGTTGCTTCTTGGGTGGGTGGCGGGAGGGCATAATGGACGCATGGTTCCTTCGTCGGTCATCATGACGCTTCTGGTCGCAGCGACGGCGCTGGTGGATGTTGCGATCTACCTGTTTGTCGTCTCGAGGCCATCAGGTCAAATGGAACTGCGTTTTCTGTTGGCCGGCGCGGGGCTGGGGCAGGCCGTGGTGTTGTCGCTGTGGATCGTATTTGGCCGCGCGTCGCTTGCTTGGCGGATCCTGGCCCTCGTGAGTTTTGCCTGCGTTTATGCGGGTGCCGACGCATGGATTGTCGTACTCTGCCTGGATCTCGGCGACGATCAACTGTACCGCTGGCAGGTCATCCGTGCACAGTTTGCGGTATTCTCGCTTTTGCCGATCATGATGACATTAACTGTAATGGCCGCCGCATGTCATTGGGCGGGGATGGATATCGCGGCTCCCACGCGCGCCGTAGAGCCCCAGTGCGACGTGCCACCGCGATGGCAGTTCACGGTCCGCAACCTTTTTGCCTGGATTACGGCCACGGCGCTGGTGCTGACGTTCTTGCGGTGGACAATCCATGTTGATTCCTTCGGCCGCTTGCGAGGAATCTGGTGGATCGTAGCAGGGGCAATCCCTTTCGGCCTGGCAGCGGGTCTTGCGATCGTCGTAGTGGCCTGGTCGCTGCTGGGAACGCGGCGGCTGGCAGCACGCGTGGTGGTACTGGCAGCGGGACTGGCGATCGTCGCCTACTACGACTACGGGGCATGGAGCCGCGACCGCACGATGTTCTTTCACCTCCAGGCAGTTGGATGGGCCATGGCCTTGCTGGCCGTGACGCGGATCGCAGGCTACCGCATGTCGTGGCGCACACCGAGATGGATTGGCAGATTCTTGCGCACCGACTCTCCGCGGCGATAAGGGCGCGGGTCGGTTAGGTGGAGCAGCGAGCCTCGGTAGGAGAGGCTATTGCACGTCCCGCCACTTCGACGTGACCTTCTTGGTCCGAAGTTCGATCTGGGCGACGCCGGTGGCTTTGAGTTCCGCTTCCAGCTCCGCTGCGGTCTGAAGATCGTCTCTCCAGACCATCACCTTCTTTTCCTCGGGGAGGCTCTCGACGCGGAACTTTTTCTGCACCAGGTCCGAGAGCTTGTCCCAAGGGGAGATTACCGCGACCATTCGTTCCTCTTGAGCCATATCCACCTGCCTCTGGGAAATCGCGGACCCATCGATCGGACCGGCCCATGATCCGGCTCCGGCCGCGTGCGTGCGGCACATCGATTATCTACAATTCTTCGCGTGGGACCAGATGGGGGGCCGGGAAGTTACCGGACTTCTTTCTCCCCTTCTTTTTCCTCCTCGTCGCACGGGTTTTGCCGATCCGGCGCGCCGTCGGGGTCCATTGTGGCGGCGATCGCCACCACCAGGCCCACGGCCGCGACCGCGCCCACGGCCAGGACCGCCAGCACCAGGACCGCACTGACTGGCGGAACCTCCATCCACCGCAGCACGCCGAAGACCATTGCGACTGCGGCCGTCACGGCGAACAGGGTGCCGAGGCCCACTTGCAGTGCCGGCAGACGCGGCTGTTGGGTCATAATTCACCGTTTTCTTCTTGCTTGCGTTGCGGGACGCGAGCCCGGCAAAGCCCTTGGGCGCGCGCGGGGCGAGCGGCGGAGAAGATTCCACCGGCACGGGCATTTTTGGCCACCCGAATGCCCTTTCCCCCCGCCTACCGCTGCCAGCCGCGAAACTGCCGCAATCCGGCGAGGATTTGTGCGCGGTGCTTTTCGTAGACGCCCACGGCTGCGATCGTTGCCGCGCCCAACAGGATGCAGCACACCCAGAGCACCCAGGTCTGGTTTTGATCGACGTAGGCGTGCTGGACGATCCGGCCGAGGACCAACAGCAGGAAGATCACGCCCATGTAGAGGAACGAGCGAATCCGCAGCGCAAGTCCCGTCACCACGCCCAGCAAGGCCAAGAGGATCAAGGCCAAGGGGAGCCAGGTGGGTTGTCCCACGGCGGGCAGGCACTCCACGCTCGAGGAGATGTAGATCATTCCCAGGGCCACGTAGCGCAGGCCCGCTCTTGCGCCGCCGCAAGCCGATCGTGATTCACGTACTCGGCCAGGAGGATGCACAGTCCCACGGGGATGAGCCAGAGCTGGGGGTGGTCGAGGAAACCGAATTCGAGGCGGTCCCACAGTACCCACAAGCCGATGTTCAGGGACAGCACCGAGGCAATCGCGAAGCGCGCTTTGCGCTTGGTGGTTGCGAGGATGCCGTAGAACAAGCCGCCGAGGAACCAGACTGCCGGACTTGCTCCGGCGAGGGGTTCGACGGGAGCCATCCGGCCGAAGAATTCCAGGGGGAAACCGATGGCCGGCGCCAGAGGCACGACGATGGCCGTGCGCGCCAGCGGTTCGGCCAACACGGGCAGATTTCGCCGTTGGAACAACTCGCTCAGCCCGGCCCCGGCGAACGCCACGGCCATGACCACGAGCATCCAGTACTGGCGCACCAGCCCGGTGTCGAACCACTCGGGCACGGTCAACCGCAGGTGCAGGCCCACCAGCACGACCAGGGCTTCGGCCAGGTAGACATAGATTTGGCGACGGCGTTGTTCGAGGCCGAGCGGGTCGCGATGCGGCGACAGGGCGAAGACGACGGCGGTGACCGCCAGGGCGGCCAAGGCCGCCAGCACCACGCCGATCGCCCAGGGTTCCATGGGGACACCTTTGGGGTCGTAGGGGTGGGCGACCGAGTAGAAGATTTCTTGTCCCAGCACGATGCTGAAAGCGGCCAAGGCAACGGCCCCCAGAACGCCCGCGCTTTGCGCGCGGCCCTGGTCCAGTCGTTCTCGGGGCCGAAGATACGTGGGACGCCCAACCCGGCTAGGGCCCCACAGGCAGCCGAAGCGACGAGAAGCACCACGTTGCGGTGCAGCCACGGCAAGGGCAATTGGGTGCCGAGCGCCACCCAGCCCACTTCGCTCAAGGTGAGCGCGGCCAGTCCGAACGTGGCCAGTTGCCATCCCGTGCGCCAGGGGCCGGCGGCCAGCGAAGCGGTGGCAACCGCTGCGCCCAGAAGCATCGCCGTTGCCACGGGTCCATCCCAGGAAGAAACGAGAATCGAGATCGTTCTCACGTGCCCGAATACCGAGTCGAGGGAGATCCAAATCCCGAGCATTCCCGCCACTGCCGCGACGAGGCCCTGCATGGCGGGATACCAGTGAGCGGGCCAACGGTCGGGTTGGACCGCGACTGCCGCCGCGCGCGAAGCCGAACGGAGTTCGACGCTGATGCGGCCCAGGAGCCCCGTGGCTAGGGCAAACGACGCCAGTTCCAGGCAACCCAGGCATGCCAGATCCAGCGGCGATCGTTGCCCCACCAGGAGCCCCAAGCCGATGGCGATCAGTCCGCTCAGGTAGAGGCCGGGCAGGGCGAAGCGCGCGCCGCGGTCAGCAAGTTGCACGACCAGCGCTGCCGCCGTAGCGCCCAGGGCGGTCCATGCCAACTTGCCCGGCGCGGCAACCGCTTGATCGGTGGCGCGCAGCACGATGCCGGCGACCACGATCATGCTTTGGATCGCCACGGCCAACTGGGTCGCGACCCGTGGGAAGGTCTCGCGCCGGCCGCCGATGCGCAACGCTTCTTCTCCCGCGGGGTGCGCAAACTGCACGGCGGTCCAGAGGGCTGCGCCGATCGCCAGCGCCAGGGCGTTGGCTTGCACCAAGGCGAACAGGTCCCAGGGAGCGAAGGTCGTCCACAGCAGGGTGGCGGCGACGTTCAACAGCACGCCGGACACGTCGACGTAGACCGGTGCGCGGTGAGCGACGGCCACCAATCCGGCCACGAGGCTGATTGCGGCGATCGAAGCGGTCGACCACCACGGGCCGGAGGGATCAGCCGGTGCATGGACCGCGGCCAGCGCCACGACGAGGAGACCGACCAGGGCGATCCACGGCCGGGTCAGGGGGCGTGAGAAGATCGTCGAGTCTTCGCGGGCTGGGGAAGCCTGTGAGTCATGGTGTTCGTAGCGCATTGCCAGCCGCGCGAGCCGGTGGCCCAGCCGCGCGGTGCGCAACGCCTCGGTGAGGAAGAAGAGGAGAAATGCGGCGGTGCTCCACGACGCGAGCAGAACGTGGTACGCGCGCCACGGTTCCTCCACGCCACTTCCCCAACCCGGCGCATCGCAGGCCAGGAGGATCCCGGTTCCCAGCAAGAGAGACCCGAGGGCGTGGATGATGTCGCGCGGGGAGACCTGGAGCAGGTACCAGGCCGCAGCCGCGGTTACCAGGGCCAGCGCGATCCAACCCGGCGGCGTGGCCAGCGCGGCGGTCCAGGTGGCGGACCGATCCGGCGCGATCGCCAGGGTACCGGCCGCGGGCAGGAGAAGGGCCGAAAGCCCCACGGCTCCGAGGAGCGTTTGGAGGGCAAGCAAGGGACTGGTGCGAATCGAGAATCTCTCGCAGCTCGTACAGTCGCTTGCGCGCCGCCAGCCAGACCAAGGCCACGGCCGCGGTGGCGATCACGTTGGACTGGACCAACAGCACCCACCAATCGCCGATCACGAGGTTCAATCGCTCGGCGCGTTCGAAGTGCCAGACGACGAGCGAAGCCGCGAGGTTCACTCCCGGCGCGGCTGCGAAGGCCCAAGCCTCCTTACGGCGCCACACGGCCATGGTTGCGCCGGCCAGGCTGGCGAGGGCAATGGCTGCCGCGCCCCAGAGCGTATCTTCGCCGCCGTGCACAAGCGCGGCCTTCAGCCCCAGCGCCGTGGCTGCCGAGCCGCTCGCGATCACCCAACTCGACGCGGCGCGGACCAGCGCCTGCGGCGGGCCCGCGGCTCCAGGCAGCGTGCGCACGCTTGCCACCCACCACGTGGCCAGGGCTACCAGCAGCGCGTAGCATCCCCAGCCGAGCATCAGCGTGCGGTAACCCCAGGCGGCCGCCTCTACGTCGGGCCAAACTCGGGCAACGGTGCAGGCCAGGAGTCCCATCGCCGCCATACCCGCCAGCCCGGCTACCTGGGAACTTGGCACGCGGTCCGACGCTCCCTGGCGCCACATCGCGGCCGCCGCCGCCAGGATCATCGCGGTCCATCCCCACGGCGACCCAGCAGCGACGACCCAGTCCGAGTCGTGTGGCCCGGCGAAGATCATCCACGCCAGCGCGGGCAGGAGCACCAGCGCGTTTCCGGCCAGTCCCATTGCGACTTGCAGGTCCATGAGGGTGCGCGACGAGGACCGCTCTGGCCCTTCGCGCCAGACGTTCAGACGGCGCCGCACCGCCAGCCACACAAGGGTCCACGACGCGGCCGCGATGGTCGCCAACTGCACTGCCGTGGCAACGTGTCCTATGCCGATGCGCGAGCAGTTGCCGTGAGATTCAGCAAGTAGCCGAGCACCACGGTCATTTGCACGACCAGTCCCGCGGCGAACGCATATCCCGCCGACGCTTCGCCCAGTGCGAAGCCCACCAGGGCGACGATCACCACAGCCAGCGGCACCAGGTACGAAACGTTTGCGCTGAGGGAAGCGAATGGGCCGGCGATCGGGCCGCCGGATTGCCAGCCCGCCAGTTGTGTCACCGCGGCGAGAAACGTGAGGCAGACGACGGGCACCAGCGCGGTGGCGATCACAACTGCCTGGGCCGCCACGGGACCCTCGGGGCCCGTTTCGAGCTTCGCTCCCACACGCGCGAGAACGTGCTTCAAGGGTCGCCGCGCCAAGACCACTCCCGCCATAGCCAGCCCGGTGAAGGCCAGAGCCCAGCGCGCGGCCGACGCGGCCGCTACCTGCTCAGCCGAGTGCCAGGCGATCAGATAGGGCATGGTGGCCGCAGCCACGGCGGTGCTCGCCACTTCCACCGCGCCCCAGCGATGCCAAAACGCCAAAACCGCATTGGCCAGCATCAAGCCCGCCAACCACCAGGCCAGCGCGGCGGCGTGAAGCGCGTAGGGACCCGCGAAGGGCCGCCTGCCCAGTTCGTCCCAACAGGGCGCGCCGAGCACCGAGGCTGCCAACAGGAACTGCGCGAAGACCAGGGCATGGCCCACGAGCCAATCCACGCTCGGCCAGTCGGGCTCGAGGAGTTGTCGGAGCGTTTGGTTGCCGCGCGTGGCGATCCGCACGGCGAGCCACGCCGAGGTCAACAGTCCCAAACCCATTCCCATGGTTTGCAGCGAGCGTGGGTCGAAGAGGTCGATCGAAGTCGCGCCCTCCCAAGGGTGACGCTCGATCCATGCCACCGCGCCTGCCACGGCTGCCCCGCTCAGCACGGCCTGAGCGGCCTGCCAGATCGCCGGCAATCGCTGTTTCCAGCCCATCACGAGCCACAGGGCCGCCACCCATCCCAAGCACGCTGCCAGCCCCAGCGCGTCGCGTCCCGGCAGATGGAGCAAAAGCACCAGGGCGGCGGTCGACGTGATCGTGGCCGATTGCAGCAATGGTTCGACGAGCACGCATGCCAGATTTCCTGGGCCTGGTTCCTCGGCCTGCGGGGTACGGCCGGCGCGTGCGGCGTCCCATCCCCAGGCCAAG
Organism: Pirellulales bacterium; assembly: GCA_963736495.1. GTDB lineage: Bacteria > Planctomycetota > Planctomycetia > Pirellulales > Thermoguttaceae > CAVTPL01. Next base: position 537,902 of record CAVTPL010000009.1, read on the forward strand.
CCCACGCCCGCCAACGTGGCCACGGTGGCATGTGCCAGCAGCGATGCCACGTAAGGCCAGGCCACGCGGCCCGGGTCATCGATCAGGGTCCACTCCAGCAGCCCCAAGAGCAGCACGGCCGAAGCGATCCAGGTCCGCGCGGGCGAACGATGGGTCCAGGCTAGCGTGAGCATGACGGCCGTGAGGCTCGCGGCCGCGACTGCGTGGGCGGTCGAGGGCACTTCCCACGTCCATGCCCCGAATCCCAGCGCGGCAGCCGCGGCGGCCTCGGCGGAGTGCAGGAGTGGAAAGTGGAATACGGCAACGCGGCTTACGGGCCGGGTGCTCGGGGCGGTTTCGTTCGAGGAGGCGAGACGACTTGGAGCGGATGCCGGATCGATCTGCGCGGCGGCAATTCCCCGGCCACCCGCGGCCGCGGCGGTTCTGAGATAGATCCTCAGACCCACACCGGCCAGGGCGAGCACGAGTGCCTCGACCGCCAGGACTGCTGCCCACAGAGGCGCGATCTCTTCGGTCTGCCACCACAGCGCCCAAAGGCTCGCCCCCAGCACCAATCCCAGCCCGAAGTAGCCCAACTCCTGCCGTCGCCATCGGGCGGCGAGGGCAAGGCTTCCCAGGCCGTAGACGGTATAGACGATCATCGGGTGGATTGCTGCGGCTACCGTTCCTCCGGTCCAGACCATTTGCGTCACCAGGGTCAGGCTCACCAAGGCCACGGCTACCGATGCTCCGGCATACACCGCGCCGTGTGCGTTCAGGCCGCGCCGCACGAGCCATTCCGCCGCGGCGGCCATCGCCACGAACAGCCCCACGAGCGAAGTCCCGCTCCGCAATCCGCCGGGCGCGACCAGCACGCTTCGCAGCACGGCGGCCCCGTCGGTTTCGGCCGGGTCGAGCGATCCGGCGAGCATGTGCACGGCGAGCAGGTAGACCAGTGCGACTGCCGCTGCCGCGCCCGCATGCGCGGCCGGAAAACGGTGCCGCATGGCCAGGTAGACCAGTGCGACCGCGTCGAGGGCGCCCACCACGGCCACGCTGAGCGGCCTCGGCCATGCCATGGCCAGCGCGGCGATCATTCCTGCCACCGCGATCAAGGCGATGGCCGTGCCCACGGTCCGATAGGCGCCCAGCGACGGGTCGCGGCTGGTGCCTTGCACTACGGCAAGCCCGGCGGAAAGGATCGGCACGGCCGCCAGGGCGCAGATTGGTGCGGCGTCGCGAAGAGCGGCGGCTAGCCCCGCCACCTCGGCCCCGCGCGCCAACAGCAAACCCAGGCGCTACGGCCAGTGCGAAGGTCGCCGCGCCAGGAAGGTGAATAGCCGCATCGTCGATGGGCCGTTGAGACCGTTGCCCCGGGGCACGACGACCAGGAGGTACGGAGCGATGGCCGCAGCGAACACCGCGACGGGCACCAGTCCCACTCCGCTGAGAGCCGTGCCTTGTGCCCATGCGTCGGGGATCACGCCGGCGGCCAGCACTGCCGCGGAATTGCCCATGACGGCCAGGCTGGCCAGCCATGGGCTGCCGGGTACCAGGACGCGCGAGGCCAGACCTACCAAGTACACGAAGCCCAAAAGCGCCGCCACCTCCAGCCCCCAGACCAGCGGTCCGCCGCTCCCTTGCGACGCGCGCGCGATGGCCAAGAACACCAAGGGTACAAAAACGGTGGCGATCAGAAGCACGACGGTGCCGATCGTTTGCAGTTTCCATCGATGGTACGTGTACAGGCCGATGCCGAAGATCGCCGCGGCCACGGTCACGAACGCGCCGAACTGGAAGTAGATATTCTCCCACTGCTCCCGAAAGCTGATCGCCAATGCGATCGAGGGGCCAATGATGAGCATGGCTCCGATCAGGAGTCCAATCGGCTCAGCGAGAGGAATGTTGCGATCTTCCAGGAAATCGCCCAGTCGCTCGATCCAACTCTTCTTGGTGCCGGCCGCAGAACCGCCTGCCGCGGAACCTGCCGGCCGCGGACCGCTGCCGCGGCTCGGGGATCGGGACCCGGGCACTGCGCGGGCCGGCGCGAGTACCGGCTGAGGCGTGGGAGGCATCGGCGTCTGGGTGGCTACCGGCTGAGGTTGACGTTTCGGCTCTGCCGGGACCGCGGTGGGCGGCGCCGGAGGCGCAGGCGCCACGGCCTTGGACGGCACGGGTGGCATCGCCGCGGCGCCCTCGGTCGGCCGCGCGGCGCCGGTGCCGGGACGGGTTCGGGGCGGAGCAGTTGGGAGCGACGTTCGGCGGCTTTGGCTTCGAGCATCCGACTCAGGGTCGGCTCGATTACGCCGCGATTGCACAAACGCTCGACTTGACGCAAAAAGGCTCTCAGGTCGACCAACTCTGCGGCGGTTGCCGAATCCAGCGCCCGGCCGCACCACGCGCATCGCGGGGCATCGCGAGCCGTTTCTCGAGCGCAATAGGGGCAGTTCATGCCCCCGGGCCGCTTAGGCGGTGAGCGGCGAAACAGGCTGGCGATTACGGAGAGCACGCGTACCAGGCCGATGATCATCAGACCCAGGATGGCCGCGATGAATGCCATTAATGCGAGAACGGCGAGGATATCCGTCACGGCTTTTCCCCTTGGGCCTGCTGCTTGCGCTCCTGCATCCAGGGCTCCGGCTGGCCTCGACTATAACGCCCGAGGATGCCTGTCCTCACTCTACGATTCCCTTGGAGGCCCAAGCATTCCCGAAATACCTCCTGCTGCCAGACGGAAGGGGGGTATTTGTCCTAGAGTTCTGTGAATGCCGGTGGTTTTGCCGAGGTCGTTGGCCGCTGCTCAATCTTGACACCTTTCGGGGGGCGCGATTAGCATAACGAGCGTGTTCTCCCCCCGCCTCCCGCCTCCCCTGGGCCTTCGCCCCGAGCCACCCGAGAAGGAGCATCGTTATGGCAGACAATTCGGTAACGCGTCGCGAGTTCGTGTACACGGGAGCTGCTGCCGCGGCCGGCACTGCGTTGAGCCTGGGTGGCGAGCAGATCGTCGCCGCCGGCAATCCGGCGCGGGCCGATACGAGCAAGATCCTCAACTACAACCCCGAGATGGAATACCGCCGCTGCGGGAAGACGAATCTCATGGTTTCCGCGGTCTGCCTGGGGGGGCACTGGAAACGCGTCAACGTCATCGCGCCGAGACGCTTCAAGTCGGAAGGCGGCTGGCTGGGAGCGAACCTGAGCGACCCCGATTTCGAGAAGAACCGCCGCGACGTGGTCACGCGGTGCATCGAGCGCGGCTTCAACTACATCGACGCCTGCACCGGCCAGGAAGTGACGGCCTACGCCAAGGCCCTGAAGGGCCGTCGCGACAAGATGTATCTGGGCTACTCCTGGTACCAGAGCGAAGTTCGCTTTGCCGAGTGGCGGACGTTCGACAAGCTCAAGCAGGGCTTCGACAGCGGGCTGAAGGAGGCCGGGCTCGACTACGTCGACCTCTGGCGGGTTACCTGCCACGAACAGAGCCAGCAGCACACCGACGCGGAGATTCAGGAAGTGATGAAGGCCCTGGAGTGGGCGAAGAAGAGCGGCCGGGCCCGCTTCACGGGCATCTCCTCGCACAATCGTCCCCACATCAAGACGCTCATCGAGAAGTACCCCCAACAACTCGAGGTGATCTGCACGCCGTTTACCCCGCGGACCAAGGTCGACGCCGTGGAGGATACCACCAGCCTCTGGGCGACGATGAAGAAGATGGACGTGGGCTGGTTCGGCATCAAGCCTTTTGCCGGCACCTCGCTGTTCAAGGGGGACAGCTCTCCGGATAGTCCCGAGGCCAAACAGGACGACGAATTGGCCCGCCTGGCGATCCGCACCATCCTCTGCAACTCGCAGATCACCGCCCCAATTCCCGGCTTGATCACCGAGCATCAGGTGGACAACCTTGCTCTGGCCGTCAAGGAGCGACGCGAACTGGACGGCGCGGAGAAAGCGAAGCTCGACCGTGCCATGGACCGCGCTTGGGCGAATCTTCCTTACCACTATCAGTGGCTGAAGGACTGGGATACGGTGTAGACCCCGAGTAGGGTCCGTGTTTGGAAGGAGAGGGCCGGGGCGCGGGGAGCGGAGGGGTTGAGCCGCTTGCTTGGCTTCGGTCCTCTCAGGTACTCGCCTCGCGGCGGTGTGCAACCCGTGCAGGAAACACCATGAAGTATGCACCTTGGATCGTGCTGTTTGCACTCGCGGTCGCGTTGACCGCGTGGGGACTGGCCGCTCTAGTTCGGGGTCCCGGTGTTTTTGCGTCCCGCGCTTCGGCCGCGGAGGCGCCCGCCAAGAAAGCCGGCGGATTGCCGCCGCTCACGGTCGAGCGCAACGCCCCACGGTTGCTGGACAAAGCGGTGGTGGATCAGGATAAGAAGGCCAAGGGGCCGGTGGCGGACAACAGCGCCTGCTACGTTTGCCACACCAACTACCAGGACGAGGAATTGGCCCAGGTCCACGCGGAGAACGACGTCGGCTGCGTGAAGTGCCACGGCGAGTCGCTGGCACACCGCAACGACGAGAACAACACCACTCCGCCCGATAAGATGCATCCCACCGACATGATCGATCTGGGCTGCGGGTCCTGCCACGAGGACCACGACGTTCCCGTGCGCAAGGTGGTGACGCGATTCCAGGAGCGATCCGCCGCGCTGGCCGCGCCGGGTCAGGTGGTCTGCACCGACTGCCACGGCATGCACCGTCTGAAACTTCGCTCGGTGCGCCGGGACAAGAAGACGGGCAAGCTGATGAGCACCAACACGGCCAAGTGACCGCTCGGTCGGCGCGCCCGAGTGCGGCGAAAACGGGAGGGGGTCCTCCGTCCCGCGCTCGGCCGGAGAAGCCGGCGCCGTGCGCGTGTCATTCCCCACTCGGCGTCTTCCTCATCAAGAGCCAGAGGAAGAACGGCCCGCCCACCAGCGCCGTGAGGATTCCCACCGGCAGTTCCGTCGGGGCCATCACGGTCGGCGCGAGGGTGTCGCAGAGGGTGAGGAAGACGCCGCCGAACAGCGAGCGAGGCCGCCAAGAGCCAGCGGTGGTCCGGTCCGATCAGAAGCCGGCAGATGTGCGGGGCCATGAGCCCCACGAAGCCGATCGGGCCGCAGACCGCCACGACCGCTCCGACCACCAGCGACACGGCGAAGAAGAGCACGGCCTTGGTGCGTTCGACCTCGACACCGCGGCTGGCGGCCAGGTCTTCGCCCGGTGCTGATCAGATTCAGCTCGTGGGTGAAATACGCCACGATGAGCGTGCCGGCCACGACCAGGGGAAGCATCGTGAAGAAGTCGTCGAACTCGACGATCCGGCCCAAACCGCCCATCATCCAGCGGAGCATCACGTAGCTCTGCGTGAAGTCGCTGAGGTATTGCACAAGCAGGATGAGGCTGGAGAAGAAGAAGTTGATCGCCACGCCGGCCAAGAGCAGCGTGGCCGAGGAGAAGCCCGGCTTGATGCGCGTGAGACTGAACACCATGGCGATGGCCAGCACCGCTCCGGCAAACGCGAACCATGCCACGCCGGAGACCGTGAGGAAGGAGAAGGCGAAGCCGAGGTGCAGATAGATCATGGCGCCCAGGGACGCCCCGCTGGCCACTCCCAGGGTGAACGGTTCGGCGAGCGGATTGCGAAACAGGGCCTGGAAGGTCATGCCACTGGCCGCCAGGGCCGCGCCGGCCAGCATGGCCATGAGCACGCGCGGCACGCGGAGCTGCCAGAAGATCATCATCGCCGTTGCGTCGGTCCCTTCCCACAGCGCTTGCGGCGTGATCTCGTGCATGCCGATGAGCGGCGCGGCGACGAGCGTGGCCGCCGCCAAGAGGAACAGCAGTGCGAGGACGACGGGGCGTTTCACGGCTGCTCCTCCGCCTTGCCGGGCACGATCACGCGCAGCGCCGCCGTGGGATGATCCACGAGCAGGAAGGGCGTGTGGTAGACGCGCTGGAGCATCTCGGGCTGCATGATCTCTCGCGGCGGGCCGCAGAACACGACCGTTCCGTCGCGCAGTGCGACGATCCGGTCGCTCTCCATCGCGGCCCGATTCAGATCGTGCGTTACCGCCACGATCGTGACCTTCGACTCGCGATTGACGCGCGCCAGGAGGTCGCGGATTTCCGCCTGATGGCGGTAATCGAGGAAGGTGGTGGGCTCGTCCAAGAGGAGCACTTCGGCGCGCTGCGCCAGCGCGGCCGCGATGTAGACCTTCTGTCGTTCCCCGCCGCTGAGCGTATCGAGCCGCCGCTGGGCGAAGGCGCGCGTACCGGTGCGGGCCAGCGCTTCGTCGACCGCCTGCCGACCCTCTCGATCGATCGTGCTGAAGGGGCTCAGGTAGGGATAGCGCCCCATGAGCACGAACTCTTCGACGCTGAAGGGAAAGACGCGGGCGTCGGCTTGGGGGACGTAGGCCAGGCGCCGCGCGAGCTCCCGCGCCGTAGCCCTGGACCGGCCGCCCGAAGACGCGGATCTCGCCCGTGCCTTGGGGCAAGAGCCGATCGATGCATTTGAGCATCGTCGTTTTTCCTGCCCCATTGGGGCCCACGATCGAGAGATATTCGCCCTCTGCCGCCTGGAACGACACGTCGCGGAGGATCTCCTTCTTCCCCAGGCGATAGGAGAAGGATCGCACTTCCAGCACGATCGGAGCGGCCGGCACAGGGCTCATCGCGGCGCACCCTCCTGGGGATGCAGCAGTTCGGCCAGCCGGCGGGCGAATTGCACGAAGCGCGGGCCGGGGATGAAGGCATAATCTTCGTCGATCAGGTAGACTTGCCCCCGCCGCACCGCCTCGATCTGGGGCAACTGGTTCCAATCGCCGAGGATTTGCTCGCGGGGCAAGGTTCCCTGGCGCGGCTTGGAGATCAGGTCCACGATCACTTCCGGGTTCATGCGGAGGATTCCCTCGGCGGAGACCACGGGGAAACCGGCCGCAGTCTCGGGGCAGGCGTTGCGCCCCCCCGCGAGTTCGAGCACTCGGCTCATGAACCCATCGGTGCCGGCCACGAACGCATTCTCGATCTTCCCCGATCCTAAGGCTGCGCTCGGCGACCAAAAGCACGCGCGGCCGCGGCAGTTGGGCAGTGCGCCGCTCCAGAGCGGCCATTTGCCCGGCGAGATCCGCAGAGAGTTTCTCGCCGCGCCGATCCGCTCCGCAGGCTGTCCCGATGGCCCCGATCGAATCGAGGATGCCTTCCACGGTGGTGTGTTGCACGACCAGGGCCTTCAGCCCCAACCCCTCCAGCGTCTGCGACGGTCTCCTGGCTTTCGCGGAGCACGACCAGATCGGGTTTCAGGGCGATGATGGCCTCGTAGTTCGGGTCCATGAATCCGCCGATGATCGTGCGCGTTTGTGCTTCCGGTGGATAGAGGCAGTAGCGTGAAACTCCGACCACGCGCTGGCCAAGTCCCAGCGCAAAGAGGATCTCGGTGATGCTTGGCGACATCGATACGATCCGCTCCGCGGGCCCTTCCGGCCCGGCTGCCGGACCTCGCCGTACGAGCGCACGCACCAGGAAGCTTCCGGCTGCCACCGCCACGACGAGAATTGCCAGCAGAAGTCGGGCGCGCATCACGGTTCCCAGGCCGCGCGTTCGGCCGCGTGCGCAGGGGAGCCGGCGGCGGCAGGCGCGCTCGGGCTGTCCCCGGCGAGGACAAAATCGGTGAAGTAGTACCCGCCGCGGTCTACGGTCTCGCCCGGGGCCAGCGCGATCGGCTGGGAAAACATGGGTCCTCCGCATACGCACGTATGGAACTCGCCGCGTTCCGCGCAGGGTCGGTGCCCGGCGGCAATTGGGCGAGCAGGGCGCGGTCGAACCGCTGTCCCGCGAGGCTCTGCGGCAGACGCTTTCCGTCGACGCAGGTCACGTAGGCCACGAGGTGCGCCTCGATCATCTCGGCAGCCAGGCGATCGGTCGGGCGCCCCCAGAGCGGGAAACGCGGCGCGATTCCGCTGCCTGCGAGCTGCTTCTCCCGGTAGGCTCGCACGTCCTCCAGGAACAGGTCGCCGAAGATCATCTCCGTGACGCCTTGGTCCTTGGCCGCCTCGACCGCGGCGCGCATCGCCGCTTCGTACGCTTCGAGGGAGCAGGAGGCGGGAATCCGCGCAGGGTACCACGGCAGCCCGGCCGCGCGGGCCTGGGCTTCGACGATTTCCTCGCGGACTCCGTGCATCGATACTCGACCATAGGGCGCGGTGATCGTGGTCAACAGTCCGACCACGTCGAGTTGGCGCTCCTGCCGGGCGACGTGGAGCGCCCACGCGCTGTCTTTGCCGCTGCTCCAGCAAACCCAGGCGCGCGGTCGTGTCATCGGAGAGTCTCCGAGCTGGGTCGGTTGCGCGGCCCTGCGTGCCTCGGCCGTTCGCCCCTGCGTGCTACGCCGCCGCCGGGTGTAACATGCCAGCATACCGCCCTTTGGGCGGGCACTGCAACCTGTCCGGCCGGCGTGGGGTCACGAAGGTGCCAGACGCAAGTATTCCATGGGGGCCGGTCTATCCTTGGGCGTATATCGCAGCGCCGAGCGGCGTTTGACCAGACGAGCGCGTTCCGTCGCGTGGGTGAACGGCGGTTGGGCAGTGCCGAACCACGCGGGAACCCCCGGATTGTCCCATGGCTACGAGGGGGGAGTGCCCCCGCCGAGAGGCTGCATTGATGGGGACGATACTCGCCCATTTCTTGCTATTTGTCTGCGCATGCGAAATGTCTGTCTGAGGCAGGGGGGGAGGCCGACGGTCCATGCGGTCTGTACCGCACACGCGGCGCCGGCACTGCCAGAATTCGGCGAAAAAAAGTGGGGAATCGAGGGGGCGCGTCCGGCAACGAACTACGCTTTGCCAATGGATTGCGATTTTGTCGAAAGTTGAGTTCACAGTAGGGAGGGACGGCGGGATACGGCCCTATCCTCGATAGCGAAAGGGAGAGTTGAACATGCGGTTTTCGATTGCTTCGATCGGCGCTGCTCTGTTGGTGTTGGGTCTGGCGGCCTGCGCGTTGGCGGAAGACGGAAAGGTCACGTCGCTCCGAGAGCGGCTCGTCAAGGAGATTGACGCGGCCCCCAACGCGACCGACAAGGTGAAGGCGTTTGCCAAGGAGAAACTGATTCCGCTTTGCACCAACGAGATCTTCGTGCGCGAAGTGAAGGCCCAGAACGCCAAGAACGTCACGCTGGCTCAGATCCAGGCTCTCGACCAGCAATGGACCAAGGCCGAGGACGAGCTTCCGCTGCAGAAAGAGAAGCTGACCAACGACTGCGCCAAGGAAGGCAAGCGCGTGGCGGAAGACCTCAAGGTGGCGACCGAGCTGTTCGTGATGGACAACCAGGGCGCCAATGTCGGCCAGAACGAGCTCACCAGTGACTACTGGCAAGGCGACGAGCCCAAGTGGGCGAAGTCGTACAACGCCGGCAAGGGTGGCATCGACATCAGCGATCGCAAGTTCGACAAGTCCGCCAATGCCGAAGACCAGAAGATTTCGCTGCCGATCATCGACGCCAATGGCGACGTGGTGGGCTCGATCTGCGTCGGGCTGAAGGCCGACAAGATCTAACGCCTACGGGAAACGCTCGTGGAATGAAGGAACCGGCTCCGAGCGGCCGTGCGGTCGAATCTTCGGAAACGGCGCTGGCCGCAAGGCGCCGGTCCTCCTTCTTTTCCCATCGCGAGGGCGCGGTTCGCCGGGCAACGGGGCGGGTGCCGTTGGGAGAATCGCCTCCGCGAACCGCAACGCGTCGTGCGAGGGAGCCGGTCTAGTTTCCCTCTCGATTGCGTTCCGGACTTGAGGGTCAAGTTTCGTAGCCTGCTCCTCGGACAACCACCCCTGAATATTCCTGCTCAAGTGGACGAGATCGAGTCATGAACATCACACAACGAATCGGCCTGATCGTGGGTGCTTCGGTGCTGTCCGCCGCGGTCCTCATCGGCTTCGGCTGGCGCACCATGTCGCAGATGACGGCGAACATGGACTCGATGGCCAATCAGCATTTCCTTGGCCTGCTCGACGGCGAGATCACGCCGCTGTTGTCCGACGACGTGCTTCCGTTGATCAACCAGGACGTGGTTCAGATGCAGAACCTCCAGGAGAGCATCAAGATGATGCTCGAAGCCGATCGGGACGTTCACCGGGCGGTGATCGCGGAGAAGATCGTCCTGGCGGCCAGCGAGAACAGTGAACTCGACGGCGCCGACAAGGCGAACCTCGAGAACATCCAGCGGGCCGAAGAACGCATGACTCGGGCCTCGCGGCACTTCCCCGACCCCGAGACGAAGAAGACCTACGCCGCCTTCTCGGAAAGCTTCGCCAAGTGGAAGGCAGCGAGCCGCAAGGTGATCGAGCTCGCGCGGACCCCGGGCAAGTCGCAGTTCGCCCGCAAAGCGAGCAACGAGGGCTCGGCGTTCACGTCGTTCAACGACATGCGGACGGTGATCGACCAGTTGCAGGTGCTCCAGCAGAAGAATATTGAAGCGGCGCTGGCCAGCGTCGATCAGAAGAAGCAGCGCGTCAACGACAAGGAAAAGCGGGTTGCCGAGAGCCGGACGAACGTCGTCGGCGCGATCGCCGAAACGCGCCAAGCCGTTTCCTCGAGCGTTGTGCTGTTCATCACGATCGGAGCGGTTACGGCCGGAATCGCGACGTTGATCGGCCTGATGATTTCCCGCTCGATCGTCAAGCCGTTGCGAAGCACCGTCGAAGTGCTGAAGCGCGTGGCTTCCGGCGACTATACGCAGCGGCTGGAATCGACCGCCAAGGGCGAGATCGGCCAGATGGCCGCCGCGCTGAATGTCACGGTTGAGGCCGTCGCCCGAGCGCTTGCCGACGTGCGCGCCGCCGCCGCCCGCGAGAAGGAACTCCAGGCTCAACAGGCCGAACAGCAGCGGATCCAAGCCGAGGAAGAGCGCCAGCGCGAGGCCGAGGAGGCCGAGCGGAAGCGCCAGCGCCTGGCCGCCGAACATGATCGCCAGCAGCAGGAGGCCGATCGCCAGTGCGAACAGGCCGAGAAGGAACGCCGCAAGTCGGAAGAACTCCGCCGCAAGGTCGACGGCCTGTTGGCGATCGTCACCGCCGCGGGCCAAGGCGACCTCACGCGCCAAGTCGCCATCGAGGGCAGCGACCCCGTCGACGAACTGGCGGCCGGAGTGAATCGCATGATCTCGTCGCTGGCCGACGTGCTCCGCCAGGTCGCCGACAGCGCGACTCAGTTCCATGAAGGCTCGCGCGTCGTCGCCGACGGCTCTCAGGGCCTCGCCAGCGGCGCGCAGTCGCAGACCGCGGGGATCGACGAGATGCGCGCTTCAATCGAAGAGCTCGCGCGCTCGATCGCCACTGTTAAAGACAGCTCCGTGGAAGCCGATCGGGTCGCGCGCGAGACGAGTCGCCTTGCCGAGGAAGGGTCCGGGGCCGTGCAGCAGTCGATGCAGGCCATGGACTTGATCAAGACAAGCTCCACGCAGATCGCCGAGATCATTCGGGTGATCTCCGAAATCGCCAGTCAGACGAATCTCCTGGCCCTGAACGCGGCGATCGAGGCGGCCCGAGCCGGTGAACACGGAATGGGCTTCGCCGTCGTCGCCGATGAGGTACGGAAGCTGGCCGAGCGATCCAACCAGGCCGCCCGGGAGATTTCGACCCTCATCGAAAGAGTCGTCGACGCGCGTCGAGGAAGGGGCGCAGCTCAGCACCAGGACGGGGCTGGCCCTGAAGTCGATCGTCGAGGGCGTGGAGGCCACTGCCACCACGATCGGCCAGATTGCCTCGGCCGCTGCCCAACAGGCGGCCAGCGCCGAGGAGGTCTCGCGAGCGATCCGGGACGTTGCCTCCGTGACCGAACAGGCGGCCGCTGCCAGCGAGGAAATGGCCTCCTCCAGCGAAGAGCTTGGCGCGCAGGCTTCGGCGTTGCGCGACCTGGTGGGCCGCTTCCAGGTTCGTTGAGCCGATCCCAGAACCTTTCGGGGTGCTGCGGTTTTCCGGCCGCACCGAGCCGCAGCGGCAGTTCTGGGATAGGCTCTTAGTTCGCGGACGGCTTCCACGGGGCGGTTGCCGCGCCCGGCGGTGCGGCCCCGTAGTACGGACGTTCCGGAACGGCTATATTGGCGCCATCGCCCGCAGGTCAACGAGGGGGACCACCGGAACCGGGGTCCCCCGATGATTGCCGGGCATGCGTCCGGGCGCCTTAGAGCCGATCCCAGAACGTTTGGAAGTGCTGCGATTTTCCGGCCGCACAAAGCCGCAGCGGCAGTTCCGGGATAGGTTCTTTGCGCGTGGAAAACGGAGCATCGCCCAGGGCTCTGTTTTGCACGCGTTTCCCTTTTCTTGACGCTTAAGCCATGACCGACCCGTCATCGTCCGTCGCCCCCCGCAGCTATCCCAAGTATGAGCCCGGCGAGCCCGTCGCCTTGTTCATCCCCTGCTACGTCGACCAGTTTTATCCGCAGATCGGCGAGGCCACGGCTCGACTGCTGGTGAAGCTGGGGATTCCCGTAGTGTTCCCGGAACAGCAGACCTGCTGCGGTCAGCCGGCTTTCAACTCGGGCTACTGGGAGGAAGCGCGGAAGGTGGTGCACCACTTCTGCGAGACGTTCGTCGACCACAAGTGGATCGTCTCGCCGTCGGGATCCTGCTCGGCGATGTGCCGGGTTTTCTTCGGCCACGTCGATCCCGATCCCAAGATCGCCGCCGTCGGCAGCCGCGTGTTCGATCTGAGCGAGTTTCTCGTCCACGTGCTGGGCGTCACCGACGTCGGCGCGTCGTTTCCCCACAAAGTCACGCTCCACATCGGCTGCCACACGCGTCGCGAGTTGGGCGTGGTCGACGCCCCGCTGAGGCTTCTGGAAAAGGTTCGCGGACTCCAGTACTGCGAGCTGCCGAATATGGAGGAGTGTTGCGGGTTCGGCGGCACGTTTAGCGTGAAGATGCCCGGCACCTCGCTGGCCATGGGCCGGACCAAGGTGGAGAACATCTTGAAGACCGGAGCCGAAGCCGTGGTCTCGCCCGACATCAGTTGCCTGATGCACGTGGGTGGCATTCTCAAGCCGCGACCCGGCCACGTCGGCACGTGCCGCATGATGCACATCGCCGAGGTGCTCTCGGGCGACGGCGCCGAGTGATGCGCGCGGACGGTTCTTCGGGAGAACCCATCCTCGAGCCGCGTGCCGCGGCCGAATTCTCCGGCCGCACAGGGCTCCAGTGGTAGTTCTGGGATAGGTTCTCAGAACAGCGGCGGTTTGCCGAGCTTGCGGCGGACGGGCACGAACTGCCCGGCGTGCATCAGCCCGTGAGTGGCCACCACCACGAGCGCCGCGGCCATCGTGGGTGCGTACTCGCGCATCGACTCCGGAGCGGGCTGATCCAGAGTGCTTTCCGGCGTGGCCTCGATCGCCTCGATTGCCGCGGCCTTGGCCTGGTCCAAGAGGGCCATGCACTGGGCCTTGGTGGCGAACTGCGCGGGATTGTCCGACGACGAGGTTTCCTTCGAGTACCGCGCGGCAAACCCTTGGGGCAGATCGAAGCCGCGGTGCCCCAGCGTCTCGATCATCTGCTGCGTTCCGGCGATGATGTGGCCGAGCTGCCAGGCGATGTGGTTCGAGCCGGGCACGGCGCGGACCAGCATGTCGGCGTCGGTGAGGTCATCCAGGTAGGCGCGGAGGATCATGTCGCTGAGTTCGAGAGTCTGGCGGAGGACGGCATTGGCGTTCATTGCGGTTACTCCTGACTTGAGGATGCAGGCAGCGCGCAGTGGCGCAGCCGCAGATCTTACGCTTCCGACGGCGCCAAGGCCAGTTGCTTGAGCGCATCCAGCGCCGCGATCACCTCGCCGCACGCCACTTCCTGCCAGCCGCTCACCTTGTGGCTGAGGATGGCCAGCTTGAAGGCCTCGAAGGCGTCGGCCAGATTGGGGGGCAGGTGGGGCAGGTTTTCGAACGGGCGCAGCGGCTCGACCGACTTGGGCACGTCGGGCATGGCATCGTCGGTTTCGAACGGCGGCTCATCGAACTCGGATCGGTCGTCGTCCGGAGAATCGTCGTCTTGGTCCAAATCGCGGACTTCGCGCTCGGAGGCGAGGAGAGTGCTCGGTTCCCGCGCCGGCGAGTCTTCCACGGGGGCGTCGCCGTCCATCTCCTCGCAAACCAACTCAGCGTCGAGGGGCGCATCGCCGGGTGCCCCGCCGGTGGCTTCCCATCGCGCCGATCGCATGCCTGAAACCGACCAGCCGTTTTGCACGGCGCCTTCCAGCCACATCTCGGCGTCGTGCCAGTCCAAGGCGGCCTGGAAATGGCTCCAGTACAGCCCGGCATACTGGTGCGCCACTTCGGAAAACCGCTCATAGACGCGGCGCAACCGGCCGACGTGCTGCGGGCTGACATTTCCCACGCGGCGGCTCCAGGCCTCGTCGGAGTACGTCTGCGGCCGGCGCGCGGCCTTCAGCAGGCTTCCCCGCCACTCGGAGATGATTCGCCCCTTCTCCCAGTTCGTGGTGCTGACGAGGTGGTTCCACCGGCCGAGGTATTGCGCCGAAGTTTCTTCGACGGCTACATCATCGGCCGAGTCAAATGCTTCCGGTTGCTCCGACGGTTCCAACGATTCCATGTCGATCTCCGGGGTGTCCATCGCGCGTGCGCTCTCGCTCATCCGGGGGCGGCCCGCCGTCCGCGCAGTCCCAGCGCGATTCCCCAACGGTGGCCGAGCGACTATTGTAGCATCGCTTGGGCTCGTCCCGGCGCTGCCCGGACTCGCGAGGGGCGCGTCGCCGCCCAAGTGCCGCAAATCACGAGGGAAGAGGCGACCCGACGTACGCCCGGCTCGCCTCGCGTCCACGCGCGCGGGGAGGAAAACGTGTCGACACACGCGCCACGCCGTGCGCAATCCGCCTGAGAATGAACGACTTGAGACGTGCCTGAAGGCCGGCGGTCCTCGCGGCCGGGGATGCGATCCCTGCTTGCCGGCGCAGGCGGAAGATCCTCTCATCCGGCCGGAAAATCGGCGCGACCGGACGCGTCGACGTTCTCAACAATCTCGGAAAAGCCCACTGAGATCGGCAAGCCACGGCACAGCCAAAGTGCCCCGAGGGAGAGAGGCCACACCCTGGCGGGAAGCGGCTACTTGGCTGGCGGTTTGGACGCGGCCGGCACGGGCGCTTGCTTCCTGCCTGCCTCAGCGTCCAGGGCGGGCATGGCTTCTTTGGCGGTAGCGCCGGTTTGTTGCTGGCCAGGGCCGACCAGGTTGAGCACGAACAGCACGCGCTGCCTGGCCGCCGGCAGTCCCTCGGCCTGGCCGGAGGAATCGGGGGTGGAGGCCGCCTTGGGCCGCTGGGTTTCCGGTTGGGCAGCGGTCTGTGCCTGACCTGCAATGTTGCCCTGGTTCCCGGCGCCACCGAGCGCACCTGCCGCGCGAAGTGCCGGGCTGCGCGGCATCACTTCGACCTTCAACCCGCGCGTGGCGCTCTGCAACCCGCGCGTGGCGTCCTGCGCGACTCCTCCCCCGGCACGGATCTCGATCTTTTGCCCCTGCATGAGGGCGGGGGCCGTGTCGCCGAGCGTGGCGGTGGCGGCGGGGCTGGCCCGGCCGCCTTGCGGCGAGATCTGCACTTTGACCTGCATGGTGGCTTGCCCGGTCTTGGGGGCCATTTGCACAGCAACTCCGGCTTGTGCGGCGGGAGATGCGGCGGCCGACAGAGGGGCCGTGGCCGGCGGCGCTTGCTTATTTGCGTTGAGCGCTTCCTGGGACGGCTGCGGCACGGTTTGCGCCGGCTGCAATTCGGGCGGGGCGGCTACGGCGAGAAATGCCTCGGGACGCGCCTGAAGATCGCCGATCGCCCCCTGAAGCTGCGTCGCGGTCGCTTCCACTTCGACGCGATTGGCCGCCGCCTTATCGGTTTGCTCTGCGAGCCGGGCGCCGCGCGATTCAGGCACGGCAATCGAGTTCTTCAAGAGCACCTGCTTGAGCAGGTCCTGGTCGAGGGCTTCCTGCGTTACGTCGCACTCGACGACCAATACCGGCTGCACGCCGTTGAAGCCGTACTGAGCGGATTTCGCCTGGTCCTGAACCTCTTGCGAGCCGTCGCGCATCGCGGCCTTACCCAACGCCTGCGAGGCAGGTCCCGCCGGTGCGTCGGACTGCGCCTCCTTCATCTTCATCGACGCGCGGCCGCGAGGCGAAGCCTCGCTTTTGGCCAAGGGCATCGGGGTGGATTGAGGTTCTGCGAGTTCCTCGCCGAGTGCCCTCTGGGTCGTTTCTCCGGCTGCTTCGCCGGTCCCGGCGATCTTCTCGAGCCTTTTCAAGGATTGCTTGGGGGCGTTTTCGGAAGGATGTTCCGCTTCGGCGATCTGGCCGGCCTTGCCGGGCAGTGGGGCCTTGTCCATGAATCGACCTCCCGCCGCCGTCTTCTCGGAGGGCTGGGCCGAATCCTTGCTCGCGCGATCGAAATAGGCATGGGACTCCTCCTCGCGCGCGGCGGAAGGCATTCCGTCGGGCGCGGAAGGGGCCTTTTCGGCCGGCGCCTTTCGCGCTTGGGCCGCGACTTCCCCGCGCCGAACATCGGTCGGCCTGGCCGGAAGCTTGGCATCGGCCTTGGCCTCCGCAGAGTCTGACCGACGGATCATCATGAGATCGAGGCCGGACGCGTCGGCGGGGCGATCGGCATGCGCGCCGAAACTGACCGCGGGCGCGCTCGGTTCGCCGGCCTTGGGTTGCAGCGTTTCCGCTTCCTCGTGAATCGCAAGGGCACTGAGCGGAGGCGCCGAGCCAGGAGCCGGGCCGATCGTGGTGGGCCCGACCAACTCCTTGGACTCGCCTTCCTTGGAATCGCCGGGCCGCGCCATGGCGACTTCGAACTCGCGGCCTTCGTGGCCGCCGCGGCGTTCGGGAGGATTGGAAAGCACCATCACGACCGCCGCGGCTGCGGCGACCGCCGGCCAAAGCAGGTTGCGCGGCCGCGCCAGGCGCCGAAGCGTCGAGCGCCAAATCGAACCGGAAGCGGTGGGGGAGATCGAGGCGTCGGTCCCGCCGGGGCCGGCGAGAAGCCTTCGCTCCGCGGCGCGGAGCACCGAGGGACCAAGATCCACGCTTAACTTGTGCACCGGGAGCGATTGCAGATTGATGCTCAGCGCGCGGAGTTCGTCGAGAAGCTGCCGGGCTGCCGGGCTGGCGGCCAGCATGCGCTCGACCTCCGCCTGCTCGGCGGCCGTGAGCTCGCCGTCGAGGTAAGCGCTGAACAGTTCGTTTTCCGGCACGTTCTTCATACCGACCTACTTATCAACCCGCGGAGGCTGGCTCGCTGCCCTCCTCCTCGCATCCCGCCAGGATCCCTGCCTCCTCCCGAGCGTTTCCACGCATGGGCGGCCCGGGCCATTTCCCTTCTGCGACCGCTCGTCGCCATGTTTGCCGTCAGTCTTCCAGAATCAACACCTCTTCGAGTTGCTCGCGCAACTGCAAACGAGCGCGATGCAGCCGGCTGCGGACCGTGCCGACGGGCAGGTCGAGCATTTCGGCGATCGTCTCGTAGCAATAGCCATCGATCTCCCGCAGCACCAGCACGAGCCGGTGTTCATCGCTGAGCGTGTTGAGAGCCTGCCGTACCTGGCGGCAGCGTTCGAGTTGCTCGAGTTGCTGGCTCGGTCCCGCCTGTTGATCGACGGGTTCCTGGCCGATGATCTCCCGCGCCTGATCCACCGACGCCAACGGCTTGCGCCGGCGACCGTGACTGACGGCAGCATTGAAGGCGATGCGGTAAAGCCACGTATAGAACGCGCTCGAATGATGAAACGACTCGAGCTTGACAAAAGCCTGGACAAACGCCTCTTGAACGATGTCCCGCGCGTCGTCGGCATGGCCCACGACATGAACCAGGGTATTGTACAGTCGGTCCTGATATTTCAGGACCAACTGCCCAAATGCCAGGGACTTGCCCGCGAGGGTTTCTGCGATCAACTGGGCGTCGTCGTTCACAGTCGTTTCACAACTTAGGACGCTGGCGCGTGGCCCAAAGTTCCGCCCCCGTTCCGATCGTGGGCGGGTCGCAGCGAGAGGAGTCATAGACACGCTCATCATCCCGTTCCAGCCGGGGATTGTCAAACCCTTGTTACAAACCTACTTAGGGTAGTTGCGTGTACTCTTCTTGTGGGGGTATGGCATCCCCGGCCGGCGAGGAGGGTGGGGATGGGCCACTCCTTGTACCTCTCTTTCACGCCCCACGGCGCAGGCGTGCTGGAGCTGCGCGATAATGGCCGCCGGTTTCCACCTCTCCTACCCTACTGCACGCCAGGAACGCCGCGATGCCTTCCCGACTTTGCCCGATTGCGATCTTGCTCGTGTTGGCCGTTTCCTCGAGCGTCGGCCGCGCCGAGCCCGCGGGCGAGCTGCGTTTGATTCCCCAACCCAAACGCGTGGAGGTCCGCGCCGGCAGTTTCGCGCTCGATCGGCCTTTGGTGCTCGAAGCTCCCTCGGCCCAGGCGCGCCGACTGGCGGAACTGCTCGGTGAGGAACTGGGGCGATTCGGCCTCGGTGCGCTGGAGGCCTCGGAGAAGAATGCTCAACCGCACAGCTTTCGCATCGCGCCGTGCGCGGCGCAAGCCACTGCGGCGCCCTCGAGGGCAAAGCTCGAAGCGCCGACCGAAGCGGCCACGGAGGCGGCGGCTCGAGAAGCCTACTGCCTGCTGGTTGCCGCGGACGAAATCCTTTGCACGGCTTCGACCGATGCGGGGCTGTTGCACGGTCTGGCGACCGTGCGGCAGTTGGTCCGCGCCAATCGCCGCGATCGCGCCATCCCTTGCCTGTCGATCCGCGACTGGCCGTCGCTCCGCTGGCGGTGCTTTCAAGACGACATGACGCGCGGTCCCAGCTCGCGCCTTGCGACGCTCGAGTTCGAAGCCGGGTTAGGATCGTATTTGAAACTGAACCTGATGACCTATTACATGGAATATCAGTACGAGTTCCAGAAGCACCCCGAGATCGGCCCCAAGGACGGTTCGCTCACGGCGGCGGAGCTGAAGAAGCTCGTGGAGTTCGCGGGCCCGCTCGGTGTGGACATACTCGGCAATCAGCAGTCGTTCGGCCACTTCTCGGCAGATTCTCAAGCATCCGCGCTATGCGGCGATGGCCGAGGCTCCCGACGTCCTCTCGCCCGTCAAGGAAGAGACCTATCAACTGCTCGACGATTTGTATAGCGAAGTCTGTCCGGTGCTTGCCGTTCTCCCTGTTCAACGTCTGTTGCGACGAGACCTGGGACCTGGGCAAGGGGCCGTCGAAGGAGTTGGCGGCCAAGATCGGCGTGGGCGGAGTCTACGTGCGGCACATTCGCCGCGTACACGACCTGGTCACGCGGAAGTACGGCAAGCGCATGATGATGTGGGGCGACATCATCCTTCAGCACCCCGACCAGCTCAAGGAAGTGCCCAAGGATACGATCATGCTCACCTGGGGTTACGACGCCGCGCCGAGTTTCGAAGACCAGATCATTCCCTTTGCCAAGTCGGGGTACGAGTTCTTCGTCTGCCCGGGGGTGAGCAACTGGAGCCGCATCCTGCCCGACTTCGGCGTGGCGACGACCAATATCCGCAATTTCGTCCGCGACGGGGTGAAGCACGGCGCGATCGGCATGCTCAACACCGACTGGGAAGACGACGGCGAGGCGCTCAACGCGGTGAAGTGGCACGGCGACGCCTGGGCGGCCGAGTGTGCTTGGAACGCCGCGACGACTCCGCCCGAGGATTTCAACCGCCGCGTGGGCGCGGTGCTCTTCGGCGAGTCGGGGGACCATTTCGGCCGGGCGATCGAGCTTTTGGCCCAGACGCATCGGCTCGCGGGAATGCAGGGGATGAACAACCGCCGCTTCTGGGAGTACGACTTCCCGCCGCAAGCGTCCGGCGGCCGAGGTCCGCAAGTCGGCCGACGAACTGCTGGCGATGGTCCGCCCGGCCATCGTTCATCTCGAAGCCTGCCGGAAAGAGGCCGTCGTCAACGCCAACGTGATCGAGACCATTCTGTTCGGTGCGCGGCGCATGGAGCGCATCGGTCAGCGCATGCTCGATGCGCTGGAGGCCGCGCGCCTCTACGGCGAAGCGTGCCAGAAGGCCTCCGACGCGCAGCAGCGCGTCGCCGAGAAGGAGAAGACCGTGGCGCTGGTGGCACGGGCCGAGGCCCTGGTCCGCGCCAATCGCGATGCCCACGAGGCCCTGGGCCGCCAGTTCGCCGCCCTCTGGCTTGGCGAGAGCAAGCCTTACGCCCTGGACTGGACTACGCGGCGCTACGAAGCGGCGACCAAGTCCTACGACGGCATACTGACCCGCCTGGCCGACGTGCGCAAGGCTGCCGAAGCCGGCCAGCCCTTGCCCTCGGTGGAATCGGTGGGACTGGCCGCGTCGGCCGGCGCGGCGCCCTGCGCCCTAGTGGTCCCGGCACGATCCCTGCGTCCGCTCTGCCGATGGTTGGCCTGGCGCCTTGGCCGCGCGGGGCTCAATCGTTCGGCGACGATGCCCGCGCTCTGATTGCACGGCAGGACGCGAGAAAGTAGCATAAGAACCTATCCCAGAACTGCCGCACAAGGCCGTAGCGGCGGTTCCCAGCCAGGTTCTCCCTCCGATCCTTTGCGAGTAGCCTCATGCAAGCCAATCCTTTGCTCGGTGTCCTTCTGCACATGATCGGCGGCCTGGCCTCCGGGAGCTTTTACATCCCCTACCGCGGCGTGCGGCAAATGGGCCTGGGAGAGTTACTGGCTGGCCGGCGGGTTCTTCAGTTGGATCATCGCTCCCTGGGTTCTGGTGATGATCGTGTCGCCGAACGTCTTCGACGTGCTCCGGGAGGCGGCGTATAGCCATCCACGGAACGTGGCATGGAGTTATCTGTTTGGCGTTATGTGGGGCATGGGAGGGCTGACGTTCGGGTTGACCATGCGCTACTTGGGCATGTCGCTGGGGATGGCCATCGCGCTGGGGTATTGCGCGGCCTTCGGCACACTGATGCCGCCCTTGATTGCCGGTGAACTCTTCAAAATCATCGTCACGCCGCCGGGCATCGCCACGATGATCGGCGTCGGCGTGTGCCTCTTGGGGATCGCCGTGACCGGAGTGGCCGGCATGTCCAAGGAAGCGGAGATGTCCGAGGAGCAGAAGAAGGCAGTGATTCGGGAGTTCAGCTTCTTCAAGGGTATCCTTGTAGCCACGTTCTCGGGCATCATGAGCGCCGGCATGCACTACGGCTTTCGCGCGGGCGAGCCGATTGCCGCCTTGGCGATGGAGTACGGCACCGATCCGCTCTGGCAGAACATCCCCGTGCTCTGCGTGGTCCTGGCAGGCGGCTTCACCACGAATTTTCTCTGGTGCGTGCTCTTGAACATCAAGAACAAGACCGGCGGCGACTACCTGAATCTCGACACGCCGCTGGTTGCCAATTACCTGTTGTCCGCCCTGGCCGGCGTTACCTGGTACCTTCAGTTCATGTTCTACAGCATGGGGGAAACCAAGATCGGGGAATACAAATTCTCCAGTTGGACTCTCCACATGGCCAGCATCATCATCTTCAGCACCATCTGGGGGATCATCCTCCACGAATGGCGGGGCAGCAGTCAGCGGACGAAGCGCTTCCTGGTGGCCGGGTTGGCGATTCTGATGGCCTCGCTGGTCATCGTGGGCTACGGGAACTACCTGAAAGTCGCCGGCGGAAGCTGACTTGCGGTTCCGGGATTAGGTTCTCAGAGCCGATCCAGAACCGTGTGCCGCTCCTGCATTCTCCGGCCGCATAGTGCTCCAGCGGCGGTTCCGGGATTAGGTTCTTAGCTAACTTGCCGCTTTGCGTTTGACGGTTTCCGTAGCCGTGAATGGTTACCGGTTTCCCTGTCTGCCCTTGGGAGTTTACAATAGAAGGATCGATCCGGTGGCGGACCGTCCGGCGCCGGCGTACCCCGACTGGCTCGACCCCGTTCGTTGTGCCCATGACCCGATTGCGCAATCTGTCTCGACGACTTGGATATCTCACCCGCATCGCTGCCGCTTGGGGTGCTCTTGCCAGTACTGCCTGGGCCCAGGGCGAGAGTAGTTCGGGAGGGGGCGGCGGAAACTATGTGATTTCCTACGCGATCGTGCTCATCATGATTGTCCTCGGCCTGGCGATTGTGGTCACGCCGACGCGGCGCCGCGAGCGGGCCAAGCCCGAGGTGTTTGGCGACCGGAAACTCTGAGCCGGGAAGGTGCGCTACTTCTCCAGCGTCACCGCCACCAGCACCGGGGCGGCCGGGGTGCCCAGGTCGCGGAAGAGGATCTTCTCGACCACCGCATCGGGCGCAGGCTCACGCCGAGCACGTTCAGGTGCCATGGATCGCCGTGGAGGCCGGGCACTGCCTCGTCGGCTTGAGGATCGGCGGTCCATTCGTCGATCGTGCGACCGGTGATCAGCGGCACGATCTGCTGCTGGCCGTCGGCGTAGACGATCTCGTACTCGGCCACGGCGCCGAGTTCGCCGGTGCCTTCGTCATCGGGGGCCCAGCCGTGGACGTTGCCGAGGAAGAAGAGCCGCTTGCCGTGCTGCCCGACGGGGATCTCGACTTCCCGGGGCCAGGTGCGGTCCTGCGGGCGCTGGGGCGAATGGAGCACGACCAGGCCCTGGCCCTGGTTCTTGGCCGGGTCGAGGATCTCGAAGGGCATGCCGGCCGCGACCTGCCGGCCGACCGGCAGGCCGTGGAAGGAGTTGCCCGGCTTGCTCCACGCCGAAGGGGGCCGTGAAGGGATTGGTGTTGGCCACGGCGGCCAGGTCGAGGGTCACGCACTGCTGAGGCGCCAAGTCGTGGTCCAGCGGCAACGCGACGAAGCGCTCGGGACGGCGCAGCGCGGCGCTGCCTGCTGTCGGTAGAGCGCCACCACGGTGGCGAAGTCCCAGATCTTCGGCTGATCCGGCCGCACCGCCAACTCGACGCCCTGCGGCGCGCCTTGCACGGGCGCGACCGCGGCACGTGCAGCACGATCCGCTCGGGCGCGTTCGCGTCGGGCAGCTCGATCGCGATCTGCACCCCCGCGGCCGTTCCTGCGTGCGGAGGCTCATGGTGCCGAAGTGCGTGGGGGCGCTCTCGACGCGAATCTCCTGGCCGTCGGCCAGCCAGCCATCGGGCACGGCGGCCAGCAGGTGCAGTTCGTCGCCGCGCTCGTGGACCAGCATGTGCCGGAGCATCATGGCGTAGTTCGACGCCCCGGTCACGTGCGGAATCGTGTCGCTCCAGGCGAAGCGCCGCTTGTAGAAGATGCCCTTCGGGAAAGGCGTGCGCGGCCGTCGAGTGCAGCAGGTACCAGTAGAAGTCCTCGACCACCTGCTCGTCCTCGCCGCGCGCCAGCGAGGCCATCGTGGTGTAGGCCGACATGTAGGGATGGATCGCGCCGTGCGTGCCCGAGCCACTGGATCGTCCCCTCGATGAACCCGCCGCCGTGCACCTTGCGGGCGTGGTCGATCGTGGCGGCCACGCGGGGATCGTCGCGCGCGAAGAGCTCGGTGGGCCAGAGCGTCTCGGTGTTGCCCCAGTGCGTGCCGTCCTTCTCCCAACTGGGCGGGAAATGGGCCACGCCGGTCCGCCTGCAGGCCGCGTCGATCGCCGCGCGGTACGCCGCGGCCTCTGCGCGCCAGCGCGTCGGCCTCGCCGGCCTTGCCCAGCGTCGCGCGCCGCGTCGGCCGTGCAGAGCAGCCCGCGGAGGTTCCACAGGTCGTAGCCGACGATGTGGTGCTTGCCGTCCCAGAGGAACTCGCCGTCGGCCGGGGCCGCGGGCAGCAGGCCGGCGAAGGGCGAATCGGCCGGCGCCTCGCGGCGGGCCTTCGCGGTCCACTCCGACGGCCCGGCGCATCTGCGGATAGACGCTGCTCCAGCCACGCCCGGTCGCCGGTGATCTTGGCAGTACTGCCAGAGCGCCCAGACGGCCTGGCCGTTGGCGTCGAACTGGTTCTTCTGCGACTCGAAGCGGCCGTCGGGCCGCTGGCAGCGTCAGGTAGTGACTCGACGGCCTTGGCGGCCGCGTCGCCCAGGCCCGCCTCCTCCAGCTCCATGATCTGGTAGGCGCCGTCGCGGATGTAGAACTCGTCGTAGAACCCCTCGCCGCCGTGCGAGCTCGCCGTGGTCGTTGGCGATCAGCTGGCAGACGTGGGCGGCCAGCAGGGCCTCGGTCGCCTTGCGGCAGGGGACCTCGATCCGCGCCGGCGAGCACCAGTCCGCGCCAGAATTCGACGCGTGCGATCGAGCCACAGCTTCGGCCGGTTCCTTGGCCCATGCCGCGTCGCCCTGCGATCGGCGCGAAGGGAATCGCGAAGGCGACGGCTTTGGCTCGCCGCCGGGGGCAAGCGTCCAGACCGCCTCGGCGCGCTCGGCGTCGCCCGACGATCTTCGCACGCTGAGCCCGAACTTGCCCTCGGCCGGCGCGGCACCGGTGTTCGTCGCCTTGACCAGGACCCAGTTGAGGAAATTCTCACCCTCGGTCGGCCAGTCGAAGGCCTTCTGCCAGTCCTTGACCGTCGGCAGCGGCGTGGCCCAGAGCGTGAACTGGTAGCGGACCGCGCCTTCGTCGGCCTCCAGCAGCACGACCGGCAGCCAGCCGTCCGGAGCGGCTTGGTCGGCTGGCGTCCCAGCGGCGTTCGCCTGGCGTCCGATAGCGGAGGGTCACCTCGCCGTCGGCCAGCGGAGCCGGTTGTCGGGCGTGATCCGCGTGCCGTCGGTCGTAGTCCTTCAGACCGATCACGTTCCAGGAGTTGCGGAAGTAGTCGCAGCGGCTCGTCGCCGGTCGCGGGCGGGGCGGCGACCGCCGGAGCGAGGAACAACCCGGCCAGCACGCTGGCCCAGCACAGGGCGCGCTTCATGGCAACCTCCTCAGGCAAGGGTAGAAGCCCGCAGGGTGAACGGTCGGCACTGCCGGCCTCAAACGGCGCCTAGTGCTTTGTCACAGCTTGATTTTGGGATGATGTGCCACTGGCTCTGCCGGTGTTGGAGTGGAACATGTGTCGCCAACATCGCACTGGCGTAGCCACCCCAATTTTTAGCTGTGATAAAGCACCAGGTTCTCCCGAGGGCCGGCCCGTCGCATCGGCCCCGGAGGGGCCGCCAGAAACGGTTGGGCGTTGTTCGGCAACGTGACCGAGGACCGGATCGAGGCGGCTCGGTCGCGATTGTGCGGCGTGGTTTCAGAGCGACAGCACGAACTCGACCAGGTCGTCGATCTCCTGGTCGGTGAGCTTCTCCAGGTCGCCCCTCGGTCGCCGTGCTTGCCCTTGCTTGAGCAGCTCCTTGATCGTCACGTAGCGGCCGTCGTGCATGTAGGGGGCGGTGCGCCAGCACTCGATCAGCGTCGGCGTGTCGAAGTCGTCGCGGCGGTCGTACTGGCCCTTCGACTCCACGTCGTGCATCTGCAGGTCGGTGTAGAGCGGCTCCGGATGGCACTTGGCGCAGCCGACCTGCTCGCTCGAAGAAGAGCGCCTTGCCGCGCTCGGCCGCCGGGCTGAGCTGGCCGTCGACCAGGTGCGGGCTGGGCACCGGCTTGAGCGCCTTGAGGTACTCGTCGATGGCCACCGGCCTCTTCCTCGGGCCGCACGGCGAACTGGATGTGCGTGATGCCCGCGCGCACGGCCGTCTTCCGCCGTCGGCCCGCACGCCCTCCGACATCGCCGGCGGCGTCTTGTGCGACCAGGAGCATGCTCTTGTTGTTCTTCGGGTTGCCCAGGCCGTCGTTCATCAGGTCCCAGTTCAAGCGCGTCGACGCGGGCGTCGGGATGGCAGCTCGCGCAGCTCTGCCAGTGCTGGAAGCAGAGGTCGGCGTCGTTGAAGAACATCTCGCCGCGGCGCTGGCACGGTCACATTGCGGCGCCGGCCCCAGGGCGATCGAGGTCACCGGCTTCTCGGGCTTCGGCTCGAGGTCGACCACGGCCAGCGTGTCGCTGAAGTACACGGCCACGTAGGCCTTCGATGCCGACCACGGCCACGCCCCGCGGGCCGTTGACATGGCCTTCGGTCGAGCCCCAAGGCGTGTCGCTGACTCCGCCGCCGCAGGTCGACCAGGAACGCCAGGTCGTTGGGCACGTCGGCCGGCGTGGGCGAGGCGTAGCTGCCGCGGTCGTCGTAGGGCTTGCCGGGCTCGCAGCGGCTTGGCCTGCGCCGGGATCTTCGCCAGCTTCTCCATCACGCCCGGCGCGTCGATCACGCTCAGCTCGTGCGTGCCGGCGTGGGTCACGCAGACCGGCTTGCCGTCGGCCGTGCGCGCCACGCCCCAGGGATTGGCCGCGCCCAGGTCCACGTCGTCCAGGAGCACCGTGTTGACCAGCTTCTTCGGCGGCCGCGTCGATGATCGTCAGGGCGTTGGTGTTCATCCAGCCGCGCTCCAGTTGCGTGGTCGGCATCTGGTAGCGGGCGAGGATGTGGACGACGTAGACGTACTTGCCGTCGGGCGAGACGCAGATCCCGCGCACGCTCGAGCTGCCGTTGGGCAGCCGGATCGCAGTGCGCCTGGTTGCGTGGCCGTGTCGATCGACGGTGACCGCCGCCGCCACGTCGTAGCGAGTCGGCGCGATCGATCGGCAGATGATTGGCCACGAACAGCGTCTTGCCGTCGGGCGTGACCGCCGCGGCGATCGGCTCGCGGACGGCCGGCACGCGGGCGATCTCCTTCTTCGCCGCCAGGTCGATCACCGAGACGTCGTTGTTGAAGCGGTTGCAGACGTAGAGCCGCTTGCCGTCGGGGGTGACGACCGGGCGCATGGCCGTGTGGCCGGCCGGGATCGCCGCCGCGATCTTGCCCGAGGCCGCGTCGACCACCAGCACGCGTTCCCTGCGGCGCGGCGCAGGTCGACGTAGAGCGTCTTGCCGTCGGGGCTGAGCGCCAGGCCGGTCGGCTCGGCGGGCAGGGCGATCGATCGAGCGACCTTGCCGCTGGCCAGGTCGACGACGGCGATCTGCCCGGCGTCGAGATTGAGCACGTACAACGTGTTGCCGTCCTTGGAGGCCACGATTTCCTGCGGTCCCAGATACTTGTTCGGCTCGGCCCAGGCCGAGGCCGCCCCAATCAAGCACACTCCAAGAGCCGACAGTGCAATTCCAGTTCTGCGGTTCATCCCAGGGCTCCTCATCATCATAGGGGCATCCGCCACAGAGGGGGCTACGATCCGCGGTCTAGTATACGGCGGGGGCAAGAGCGTGTCGACGCGCGGCAAGGAAAATCTCCGCTGCGCCGCCGGGACGGGTTCTGCCCTTGGAATCCACTCGGGAGTGCCGTTGCCGGGGACCGCCCACTGGGGCTCGGTTGCCGGGACCCATCGCCACGGCGCGCCTGGGCGGCGGCTCGCCACTTGGAGCCGATCCCAGAACCTTGGGAGGTGCCGCGATTTTCCGGCCGCATAGGGCCGCTGCGGTAGTTTTCGGATCAGCGCGTTAGAGCGCGCGGCGAACGCGGCGCACCGTTCGGCCGAAGACCGGCTTGCGTTCGGCGCGGCGGGTGGCGAGGGGACCTGGGCCTCGGCGTCCTCGCCGCTGGCGGGCACTTCGAGGGGCGGCCGCACGCTGGCGGTGCGCTCGCGATGGGGCAAATCGACGTACTCCGACGTTTCCTTGCGGACCAGCAGCCGATTGATCCGCATTTCGATTCGCGTCAGTTCGTTGCCTTCTTCCGGGGTGACGAAGGTATAGGCAACGCCCTCGCGGCCCATGCGGCCGGTCCGGCCCACGCGGTGCACGTAGTCGTCGGCGAACTGGGGGATGTCGTAGTTGATGATGTGCGAGATGCCGGTGACGTCGATTCCCCGGCCCACGACGTCGGTGGCCACCAGGTAGCGCAGCGTTCCCTGGCGGAAGTCCGCCATCACTTTGTCCCGTTTCCGCTGCGGTAGATCGCCGTGGATCGTGGCCACGGAGCTGAAACGCCGGGCCAGGCGCGTGTAGATTTTCTCCGTTCCCCGCTTGGTGCGGCAGAAGACGATCGCCTGGCGCGGGTCTTCCTTCTCGAGGAGCTGGGCGAGCAACTCGAACTTGTGTTCGCCGTCCACGGTGAAGTAGAACTGCTCGATCGTTTCGACGGCCACCGCCGTAGGCGAGAGATCGTGTTTCTCCGGTTCGCGCATGTAGCGCTGCGCCAGCCGCTCGACGGGCGGCGGGATCGTGGCGCTGAACAGGAGCGTTTGGCGCGAGGTCGGGCATCGTCGGAGGATCTTCTCGATGTCGGGGCGAAAGCCGATATCGAGCATGCGGTCCGCCTCGTCGAGCACGGCAATGCGAATTCCGTCGAGGCGAAGCGTGCGGCGGTCGATGTGGTCGAGTACGCGTCCCGGCGTGCCGATCACGATGTCGACGCCGCGCTGGAGCTGCTCGGTTTGTTGGCGCAAGGGCTTGCCGCCGTATACGGCGAGGATTCCCAGCCGCCGCCCCATGGCCAGCTTGACGAATTCATCCTTCACCTGGACGGCGAGTTCGCGCGTGGGCGTGAGCACGATGGCCTGCGGCATCCCCTTTTCCTTGGTGGGCTGGACGCGCTCGAGAATCGGGATCGCGAAGGCCGCGGTCTTGCCCGTGCCCGTCTGCGCCTGGGCCATGAGGTCGACCCCGGCCAGGCGCGGGGGATCGCGCCGGCCTGGACCGGAGTGGGATCGGTGTAGCCCGCCTCGGCCAGGGCGGCGAGCGTGGTCTCGGACAACTCCAGTCCGCCAAATGCGGGAACCGGGGCAGGCTCGCGCGCTGCCTCGGGACGCTCGCCCTTAGGTCTTGCCGTGCGTCGAGGCCTGGTCGGCGCGGCTTCTGCCTCGTCTTGGGCGGCGGGGCGCGGCGGGCGGCGATCGCGACGGGGCGACGGGCGGGAAGGCCCGGGCAATGATTCGTTCTCCAAGCTAAAGCACTCCGTTCTAGGAAGAGGTGTTTGCGTCTCCGGCCGCCCAGGCCTCGAGCATCTGGAACTGCCGGGTGAAATCCTGTTCCTGGACGCCGTAGGGGCTTTTGAAGAAACTCGCCAGGAAATCCATCCGCCCTACCTGTCCCCGCCTCCGCGCCAATTCGGCAAACCGCACCAGGTCCAGGACCAAGGGCGCCGCCAGGAGCGAGTCGCACCCTTGCCAGATGAACTGCATCGTCATCGGCGTTCCCAGGAATCCCTGGAAGTGGATATGGTCCCAGGCCGTTTTCCAGTCGCCCAGGCTTTCGATGTATTCGATCGAAACGAGCGTCTGCGGCCGATAGCCGAGGATTTCGGCCAGGAGGTGGTCCTTGCTGGCCACCTTGGCTTTCTTGTTGGCCGGATCGTCGAGCACCTTGCCGTCGAGGTTGCCGAAGATGTTGTGCCCTACCCAGCTCAGCACGCGCAGGTTTCTCTGCCGGAACATGGGCGCCAGCACGCTCTTCAGCAGCGTTTCGCCCGTCTTGCCGTCGCAGCCCATGTGGCGCGTGCCGCGCAGCCGGGCCAATTCGTCGATCGCCGCCGGAGCCGACCCCAGCGACGGAGTGAAATTGAGGTAGGTGTAGCCGAGATCCAAGGCCGCGATCGCGTACAGCGTGCTCGCCGGTAGCGTGATCGCCGGCTCCGCGCCGTCCAACACCCGCTGCAGTTCATCCCAGCGGGGAGGGATCGTGGCCGGGTCCACCGGCGGTTCGGTGGAAGCCACGTTGACCACGATCACGTGTTCGACGCCCTGCGCGCGGGCAAAATCCCGCAGATCGGCTTGGAGGCGCTGGATGGCCTCGCGCGGGTGCTCGTGCGGCGGCACTTCCCCCCCGGCCATTTCGCGGATCCGCGCGCCGACGCCGTAGATGGTTCCCGGCCGCACCCGACCGTCGATGGCTTCGAGCTCCTCGCGGCAGGTTTCGATCAGCGCGGGGTCGATCGCGCGGCTTTCGCCGACCATCCGTGCCGCCTCATCGACCAGGCGGCACGTGCGGATTTCGTGGCCGCCCGCCACCAGCGCGTCCCAATCGACCAGGTCCAGTTGGCGGAACGCGGGCAGACGGCTGACCAGACCTACCTCGGAGGCCAGCCCGCGCGCTAGGCGCAGAGTCCCAAAAGCGCGGTGGAGGCTACTCCCCCCCGAGCTCCGACGAGCCAGACGCCGATGTCGGCATTGGTCATGCGATGAGAAGCCCCCGTGGGAAAACGTGACGCGTGCGATGCCGCCCTCCGCGGACATCGGATCCAGCATGGGGCGGGCCGAATCCGCCTTCCGGTCCCCTCCAAGACGCTTCGTGTTGATTGTCGGGCTGCGCGGGCAGACCGTCAACCTTCCAAGAGCCGGCCGCGTGGGGACGCCGCCTCGCTCGGCTGCCGTCTCCCCGGGGCGATGGTCGAAGCGCTGCGATCATTTCTCAGTCGACAGCACCTGGCGCAGCAGCGCCGAGAGGTCGTCGTAACCGTGTTCCGAGGGCGGGCCAGGCGCGTAGTGATAGACGGCGTTATGATTCTTCCGAGGCAGAGAGAGGAGCGTCGACGATACCGTGCCGTATTCCGGTCCGTAGGTCACCACCCCGCGCCGACCGAAGGCATCCGGTTTGCGCGAGAACGTCCGGCTGGCGACGGCCAGAAAGGCAACGGCCGAATCCAGCCGCTGGAGCGTGAGCAGACGTCGCACGAACTCCTGGCGCTCGTCGCTGGGATCGTTGACGTTGCTGCTGGTGAGTACGTGCAAGCCGGGCTCCAAGGCCACGACTTCCACCGTTTCTCCGCCGTGGATCACGTAGGCGTTCTGCGCGTCGGCGCAGACGAAATTCGCCCCGGCGTAACGCCCGGACTGGAGCTCCCGCGCGGCGTAGTCGGACGCCTTGGTCGCGGTGTCCAAATTGAGCATCTCGCGGCAGAGCAACCCCCGCGAACGCGGCTCGTGAGGCAGGTCCGCCTTTGGGCGATTGGCGACAGCCGCGCACAGGCCGTGCTGGTTCACCCCGAACCACGTTCCGCCGGCCTTTCGGTCGATGCCACAGATCACGCGGGGCCGGCCCGACTGGATCCGCGGCGCCTGGGAAGGGCGGTCGAAATACTCCTCGCGATTGGCTGCCACCAGGATTGGGGCATCACGCGCGGTCTTATATTGAATCGCCAATAAACACATGAATGTTGCTTCGAGGGGCCGGGATTGCGCCACGCGTCGGTGGCTTCCAGCCCTGTATCCTCCAATAGTCCCGGTAATGCGTTGCCAAACAACGTCGGCTGCCAGGGGCGGCCACGGGGGCTTCGCGCCGATCCCCGAATCGCCTGCCGCCGTGAATATGGGGATGGTGCCGTGCGTGGCAAACGGTCCTAAGAGACCTGTTCCAGGAACCATGCACCGACAACACATCCTCCAGATCGCTAACTTAGTCGTTCTATGGAAGATACGGCACCCCCCTGGCGGGTGTTTTTGCCGGCGTATGTGTTAAGAGGAAAAACGCGGGGGGGAAGGTACCGTATCGTTGCTACCGAGGATTCGATTCGGACGACCACCGATCGCGAAGCGGCGGCGTCGCGTCGCCGGAAGCCTTGAGCAGCCAAACGAAAACGCGTACGCTGCACGTTTCCGCCCCTTGGTTTCCTCTCATCAACTGCGGGGACGCCCTCGCACTAGGGTTCGATTTCGCATGAAGCGCGACGCCTCCCAACCCGGATGCTCCTGTCTTGCCCAATCGCGGAGCGGGTCGCTCCTGGGGGTTCAGGTGCTGGGGGTGGGCAGCTCGGTGCCCGACCGGATTGTGGGCAACGAGGACTTGGCCGCCTTGGGGTACGATGCCGACTGGGTGGTCCAGCGCACCGGGATCCTGGCCGGCGCCATGCCGCCGCCGAGACTGCCACGAGTGACATGGCGGTCGAGGCCGCTCGGCGATGTCTCGATCATGCGGCGGTCGATCCGGCGGAGGTCGATCTGGTGCTCGTCGGAACCTACACGCCGGACCTGCTGTTGCCCTCGACGGCATCGCTGGTCCAGGACCGGTTCGGCCTGCGCGTGCCGGCCATGGACGTGCAGGCGGCGTGTGCGAGTTTCGTCTTCGCCCTGGTGACCGGGCGCAGTTTATGGCCTCGGGGTGCAACCGGCGCGTGCTGGTGATCGGCGCCGACTGCAACTCGCGGATCGTCGATCCCGCCGACCGTCAGACCTACCCGATCTTTGGCGACGGGGCGGGCGCGGTGCTCTTGGGGCCGGGCGATCAACGGCAAGGGCTCGTGTCGTATGCCTGGGGGACCGACGGTTCCGGCGCGCCGTTGCTCTGTCGGCCGATGGGCGGAACTCGTCTTCCGTATTCTGCGAGCCAACCCGAGAGCCTGCACTTCCTCCGCATGGAGGGCCGGCAGGTCTTTCGCTGGGCGGTGCGCGTGCTCGCCGAGACCGTGGGCGAGGTGCTGGCGCGGGCCGACCACCGCCTGGACGACGTGCGGTGGTTTGTCTTCCACCAGGCCAATCTGCGAATTCTCAAACGGCCGCCGCGGAGCTGCGGATTCCGCTCGATCGCCTGCTCACCAACGTCGAACAGTTCGGCAATACCGCCTCGGCCAGCATTCCCCTGGTGCTCGACGAGGCGGTGCGCACAGGGCGCATTCGGCGCGGCGAAGAGGTCGTGCTCAGCGGATTCGGCGCCGGGCTTACCTGGGGCACCGTACTGTTGCGGTGGTGACGGGGCGATCGGGACCCGAGCGAAGACTGTTTCTCAGCGCAGGGAAGGAGCTTGGATGAGCGACGGCAACCCGGGGCGCGATGCGCGGCGGAACCGCTCGAAGAAACCCTCGCCGGCGCCTGCCTGCGCAGCGCTCGGCCCTGCGCGCAAGGCGGTGCCGACCGCCGCCGGGGCCAAGACGCGGCACGTCCGCTGTCCGCCAAGGTCAAGCCCGCCGACACCTGGGATTTGTCGAGCCTTTTTTCGGGCGACCAGGACTGGGAAACCGCCTTCGAGCGTGGCAAGCGCGGATTTCCGAGTACGCCCAGTTCCAGGGCAAACTGGGACAGGACGCCAAGACCCTGGCGCGGCCTGGGCGTTCGATCTCGACTTCGACCGCCAGGGAGAGCGGTTGGGCACCTATGCCTTTCTGAAGACGGCCGAGGACACGACCAACGGCAAATACCAGCGGATGCAGGGGCGTTACGTCAACGCCGCCAGCCGTGCGGCCCAGGCGGCCAGCTACCTGCGCCCGGAGATCCTCGCGATCCCGTCGGCGCAGATGAAGCAGTTCCTGGCCGACGAGCCGCTGGCTCCCTATCGGCTCCTCCTGGAGCGACTGCTGCGCGACAAACCGCATACGCTCGGCAAGAAGGAGGAGCGGCTGCTGGCGATGCAGACCGAGATGGCCCAGACGGCCAGCCAGGTCTTTCGCCAGCTGCATCGACGCCGATCTGAAGTTCGGCGACGATCAAGGACGAGAAGGGCCAGTGGGTCGAGTTGAGCCACGCCACGTTTTCGGCGCTCTTGCACTCGCCCAGCGGAGCGTGCGCAAGGCCGCTTTCCACCAGTACTACCGGCAGTACTCATCGGCACGAGCACACCTTGCGGCCACGCTCGAGCGGCTCGATCCAGCGCGACCTCTACTATGCCCGGGCGCGGAGATTATCCCAGCGCGCTGGAGGCGTCGCTGTTTCCCGACAACGTACCCGTCGGCCGTCTACGACAACCTGATCGCCGCGGTCCACCGCCACTTGCCGGCCCTGCACCGCTACTACGACGTGCGGCGGCGCAAGATGCAGCTGAAGCGACATCCATCACTACGACACCTACGTGCCGATCCTCGCCGGACCTGGAGACCCGGCACACCTGGGACCAGGCGGTGCGACGTGGTGATCGCCGCGCTGGAGCCGCTGGGGAGCGAGTATTGCGGCGTGTTGGAGCAGGGGCTGCGCGGCCGCTGGTGCGACCGCTACGAGAACCGCGGCAAGCAGAGCGGCGCCTTCAGCGCCGGCTCCTACGACGGACTCCCCTACATCCTCATGAACTACCAGCCCGACGTGCTCGACCACGTCTTCACGCTGGCCCACGAGGCCGGCCACTCGATGCACAGCTACTACTCGGCCAAGACTCAGCCCTACCAGTACTACAACTACGTCGATCTTCGTGGCCGAAGTGGCCAGCACGTTCAACGAGCAGCTTCTCAGCCAGCTACTTGCTCGAGCGGGCCAGGGACGACCGCCAGCGCGCCTACCTGGTCAACCGCCAGATCGACGCCATCCGGGCCACGATCTTCCGCCAGACGATGTTCGCCGAGTTCGAGAAGATCACCCACGAGCTGGCCGAGAAGGGCGAGCCGCTCACGCTCGACCGGTTCAAGGAGGTCTACCGGGAGCTGCTGCAAGCAGTACTTCGGCCCGGAGTTCGCGCTCGACGACGAGCTGAAGCTCGGAATGCCTGCGCATTCCGCACTTCTATCGGGCGTTCTACGTCTACAAGTACGCCACGGGCATGTCGGCCGCGATCGCCCTGGTCGAGCGCGTGACGCGCGGCGGCCGGCAGGAGCTCGATCAGTATCTGGGATTCTCGGGGGCAGGCTGCTCGAAATACCCGTTGGAGCTACTGGCGGACGCCGGGGTGGACATGCGACCAGCCCGGCCCGGTCGACGCCGCGCTTGCGCAGTTCGGCCGGCTGGTCGAGGAACTCGACGCGTTGCTCTGAGCGGCCCAGATCGCGCCTCGAAGGTCTATTCGAGTGGCGTCTTCAGGATCTGTTCGAGGATTTGGCTGCGCAGTTGGGCGCGCATCTTCTTCGTTTCCAACTGTTGCCTCTCGTAAGCTGAGAAGGCATGGGGGTCAGATGGGATTCGCAGCGATTGCGCTCGGCTTCGGCCATCTGCTGCTCGGTCTGGATGATCCGGGAGAGAAGCTCCTTGCGCCAAATCGCCGAAGTTCGCGGCGCCTTGAGCCGCCGGAGTTCGACTTCGGGGTTGGAGTCTTTTTTCAGATGGCCGAGTTCCGCGGCTTGGAGGTCGAGTTCGGCGTTGGTCAGTTTCTCCAAGGCCGTGGCCCAGGAGTCGGCCAGACGAATCAGGTCGAGTTGCCCGATGTCGGCCGGGGGCAGCTCGCCGCGCAGGCGCGGTGTGGCGCTGAAGGGGAGGGCGGGCACGGCAGGCGTCAAACCGGCGTTGCGCGGGCGGGCTCTGGGATGGCGCGGCGGGGTGCGCGCGGTTCACTGGAAGAAGGGGCCGCAGCAGGCAAGGCTGGTGCGACCGTGCCGGGAGCGAAAATCGGCACGGGATCGACACGTTTGGGCGGGTAGGTGGACGCAGCGGGCGTGTAGGCGGGCGGAAGGGGCTTAGAGTCGCTCGGTCGAGGAGTTGGCTCGGCCGGCCGCGGCGCGTAGCTGGGCTGAAGAGGCGCGAGATCGGCTGCCGCGGGGCGGGATGTAAGGCGGCGGCGCGGTTATGGGCGCAGTCGGCCGGTAGGCGGGCGTCATCCTCTCGTGTTTCTCTTGGACTTGTTTCTGATCGGCCGCCGGGGCGCGGACCAGCACGCGTCCGCCGTCGGGCGAGATCGACACTCGTGCCCGAGCAGGCATGCTGGTGAGGAAGGACACGATCCGATCGGGCTGCCATCCTTTTACGTCGTACATCGCGAGCAATTCCGACGAATCGGGCTGGGGTTGAGTTTCTTTCGAGTCGGCCGATTTCTTTTCGGCCGGAGTTGTTGGAGCTGTTTCTCGAGTGCCTCTTTCTCGCTTTGCAGCGTTTCCGCGGCCTTCTTCAGGCGGTCGATCTCTTCGGACGACTTGGCATCGGCGGCTTGCGCGGGACGCACGCCCGCCGCCGCGCAGGCGACGACCAGGACCGCCGCGCACGCGGCCAGTGTCGCGGTGCGCCACCGCCAGGAGCAACGCGACGCCAACACCTGGTTCCGCTGGAGCAACATTTGCATCCTCCGGTAAAACTGTTTTGGGGAACTCGACATGCCGTGATAGGTGAGTCGCGTCAGACGCGGGCGCACCGGCTCCGCCGCCAGATCCACCAGGGCGCGCACGTAGGACTCGCGGGGCGCGCCCTGGACCGCTCGATCGTCGGCCAATAGTTCCGCGGCCAGATGGGCCTGGCCCCGCAGCCACCAGTAGAGCGGATGGAAGTAGAGCAGGGGAAACGCGAGATTGAAGAGCGTCTGACCGGCCGCGTCTCGCTGCGCCAGATGCGCCAATTCGTGGACCAGAACGTGCTGGAGGCGATCGGCGCGGTCGGGTTGACAAAAGGCTTCGGGCAGCACGATCGACGGACGGAGCAGACCGAACGAAACCGCGCGCGCCACCTGGCGCGATACCATCCATCGCACGCGAACGGTTTGGGGAGTGAGCGACTGACACAGTGCGCGGAGCCACGGCTCGGGAGCCGCGGCGCGGCAGCAGACCGCGGCCAGGAGCACGCGACCCAGCCCCAGCCATCCGACGCACAGCACGAGCCCGATCAGGTAGAATTGGACGAGATACTTGGCGAGGTTCCGTCCGGCGCCGGTTGAGGCGGCTTGGGTGCCGAGCGCGGGCAGCGGCGGGGCTGGGGAGGTCGCGGGCAGGGATGCTCGTACCGCACCGCGATTGCCCAGCGCGCGCGAACGAAGGTCCGTCCCGGTTTCATCGGCTCGATTCGGGCCACGGGCTGGGAGCGGTCGTGCCGGATTCGGCAGAGGAATCGCTGACAGCCCAGCGCGGGGCTGCCGTCCCGGCGAGGTGATTCCCGCTTCCTCATCTCTTGCCGCCCCAGGGAGGCGCAGACTCTCGCTCCGCACGCGGAGGGGTATTTGCCGCGCGCGGGGTTTCAACGGGCGGCGGCACGGCGACCTCTGGGGCGGTGGTGACGCGGGAGTCGTTGGTATCTGAGGGGAAGACGCGCTCAGGCTCGCGCAACGTCGCGGGCCCGTCCACTGCGGCGGCAAACGGATCGGCGGCAAACAGATCAACGGCAAACGGATCGGCGGCAAACGGATCGGCGGCGGACCCATCCTTCTGCGCAGCATCCTTCAGCGCAGTGGAAGGGCGCGCGACGGCCTCGCCCGGCCCGTTCGCCCAGAGCACAACGGCAAGGGACGCAAGGGAGACTCTGGGCAGCGGGATCAGGGCGACGACGAGCCAAACCAACAGCGTGAGGATCGATGCTTCGGCGATGCGCTGCCGGTGGATCGGGGCCGACTGCGCCACGACGGCGAGGCATGCGACGGCCATAAGGCCGGTCGCGCCCGCCAGGAGCGTCAACCCGTGTTCGGCGAGCAAGTCCACCGATGCGTTCACGGCCGCGACCTTACGGAGGAGTGGGTGCGGATTTGGCTTGGGCGATCAAGGCTTCGAGTCGAGCGAGCTCTTCGGCCGAGGGCTGGCGCAGGGCCAGCGCGCTGGCGACGAGCTGATCGATCGCGCCGTCGAACGCGCGCTGGAGCAAACGGCTCACCAAGGTTTGCGTGGTCTCGTCCTTGGGCTGGGTGGGCGCGTAGACGAAGGTCCGGCCTTCCACGCGATGCTCTACCAGCCCCTTCTCCTCCATGGTGCGGAGGAACGACTGGATGGTGTTCTGCGCGAGTCGGGCGGAACGGCCCACGGCCTCGTAGACTTCGCGCACGCTGGCCTCTCGGCGGTCCCAGAGGACGCGAAGGATCTCCAACTCCCGCTCCGTGGGCGTGGGGCGGCGTGGTGGGTTCACTCGTGACCTCCTTGTGAAGTATTCGAGTGTAAACTAGCCGAGCAAGCTTACGAGAGTAAGTGTAGCAATTTGAGCGATCCGGTCAAGGGGAAATGGGAAGTTTCTGGAGACTTTCAAGGTTGGTGGGCGGTCCATGCTAGGGAAATGGGCCGCACCTGGGGTCGTGGTTCACCTGCGAGCGTTAGGTACCTGGTTGCCGTCGCCGCCGGATCCGCGCGACCACGATACCTGCTACCGCGCCGAGCAGCCCGTAGAAGCAGACTCCAAACGCCATATTGAAGAGCCAACTGTCGATCCAGGCATACGGCGGCCCATTGTCTCCCCAGATCAAGAGCCACCCGCCCAGCGCGACGGGCATAGCGATCACCATACAGAGCGAGCGGAGGAGATGCACCAAGCCAAGCTGCATCAACCACGAGTGCGGGAGCCCTTCTCCGAGGATCCGGAATATCCAAGCACCCAGCATTGCAAGTGCCCAGACATTTTCCCCCAGGAGCATTCCCTTTACCCAAGGCGGCACATGCAGCCGCCGCTTGCTCGGCTCGCCCGACTTCGCAATTTGACGCGGGAAATCCAACATAGACTTATCGGCCTCGCTTCTGCCATTCTGCCGCGGCGGACAGGCCGACGCAAATGAGGATGATGGACTTTGGTTTCATCCAAGGCCCAAAGGCCGCTCCTGCTCCGGCGCGTACGCCGGTCCCATGGCCCGGCGTCGGCTCCATCCGCCTATTGGGCGAGCTACGCCTCGATCAGGCTAGCGGCATCCACAAAAACACCACCTGCTGTTTCCAGGTCCAGAAGGTAACCTCGCTTGTGCTCGCGACCGATTCCAATGATCTCGTCCACATATTTGTGGCCTCGGTTGCGGCGCTCGGCAGCTTCCAAAGCAGACCGAACTTCTGCCCCGTTACGCACACCGCAGAACGTAAGCACTCCGGTGCCCGCAGATCCGTTACAGCAATCGCACAGCGTGACGTAAATCACGATCTCATCCTCCGCCGGATACCGCACGCAAGTGATCGAGCCATCGTGGTACACGTACTTGAGCTTCGCTCGCTTCATTGAAGAGGTCACACCTTTCTTGCGACGGGCTCGGCGGAGGCCACAACAACTACTATTCCGCATACTCTGCGAACTCATCGAGAACGCTGTCTGTGGTGTGCGACAAGTAGTCTAGTTCACCCAACTCATCAATGCTGCCATAAGGCAGGTATGTGCAACGCTCGGATAGTGGGGAATTCTCAAGCAGCGAAAAGACAGGCCGCGTGATCTCCTGAAACACCTTGTCACGGCGCGATTCCGGCGCGACGATGTGCAACGACACGTTGATGTTCGGCAGTAGGGCGCATAGATCCGCCATTCGCAACAAGCCGGAGTAAATCGCAGTTGAATGCTCCACCTCGAACGCTCGACGGATCGCCCGGCCCTTCAGCCAAAGCACATCAATACGCTTGACTGTATCCAACGTCGTTTCGTCGTAGTTCAGAGGCAACCGGTCCAGAAGAACGCCCGGCTGTGGCGACCATTGCTCCGCAACTCGGGAGCGATCGGCCATGGGTAACCATATCTTGAAGCCCATTGCCTCGCCTATTCGGCACAACGCTGCCTGTACGCGAATGGATTCGCGCTCATTTGAGACGTGCTCAACTCCTTCCTGGCCCGTAATCCTGTCGTCAGGCACACTGACGACAACAGAACGCTCGGGGCGTTGAATGCGCCGTTTCAAGGCGCTCATACTGCTCCTCGTCTACCGGAAACGTACGTGGTTCGCCCTGCAACTGGTGCAGCAGTGACTCCAAGTAGGCTCCATCTTGATCGTTGAGCTTGACCAGGCTTCGTCGGAGGGGTCCGAGCCAGTAACCACCGGGCTTCACGTCACGAGTAAAAGTCAGGTGAGAGTATACGTCGGGTTCATGGATGGGTACGGTCTGTTCGAGAGGCAGCCATGCGGCGCACTTCACTTTGAACCGGACGATAAACGGGTCGTCGTCGGGCACGAAGATCGGCGTCTTGTCTATGAACGGCCCCTCCGACACGTCCAGCACTCCTATCCATCGCGACATTCGTACCATGTAGCAGATGAACTTATCGCCAACACGAACCTTGTCTGCCATGCATCGCTGCGATTCCCGAAACCCTGAAATCGTCCGATCAGAGCGCGCGAACGCTTCGTACGTCTCCGGAGTGAAAAGGTCCGTCCAGTAGGTCATTGTGCTCTATACCTCCGCACCCGCATGGTGCGCCATACGGGCTCAGTTCATGCCGCCCACCTTCTCTCACTCTGCCGCGGCGGCGGGGCCATCGCAATTCATAGTCGTGGCGGTCTCGGCAACATGATGCCCATCGCCATGGCGAGCATTCTTTCCGTAACGTTCCCGCCTGTCAAGCACGTGCAGCCATTAGCCATTGGCCCAAAGCCGAACAGCGCGTTTTGCATTCGATACAACGCGCCCGATTCCGATGTTGAGAGCGGGTTGTCCGGCCGTACTTGATATGTCGTCCGGCAGCATGGAACGGTCGAAACGAAACATGCCGACGCTCTGGTGGGGACGCGCACTTGGGGGAGGGACGGTCCCAGGCCGCAGGCCCTAAGCCGTTACGTCCACGGGGCCAGCCGCGCCCCGCCGTGACGGCCTCCTCAACAAACGCTGGGGGGTAACCCCTGGAGCCTTCTCGAGGTTCCGTGGAAAATCCGGGCGTGGCGGGTTGCGCCCCGAGCCGGCGGCGCGTCCAATCCTATAGAGAAGACACGCCGATCTTTGACCCTCGATTGCGGATGGCGACCATGAGCGACCGGGTACAGCGGCTGCTCCACCTGCTCGAGTTGCACGGTCCGCGCATCCATGTCGCTCTTGACCCGCCTCACTTTGTCTCAAACCACGGCGGAAGACCTCTTGCAAGACCTCTTTGTGAGATTGAGCAACTCCAGGTCCTTCGACCGTGCCCGCGATCCAACCGCATATGTGATTCGCGCAGCAGCCAATCTGGCGTTCCAGTGGCGACGAACGCAAAGGCGCACCTCGATTCTACAGGGCTTGCCCGACGAGCCCATCGATCGCAGCATGTCGGCCGAGGCGATCCTGGAGCATCAAGAACAATGCAGCCGCGTGCTCCAAGCACTCGACCGGATGTCCGAACTCAGCCGTCACGTGATCCTTTTGCACGGCTTGCAGGGCGAATCCTACGACACGATTGCGTCCGAGCTCGAAAAGACACCTCACCAGGTGCGAGCCATCTGCGCCAAGGCAATCCACCAGCTCCGCGACCTCCTCGGCACTCCTTCCTCGAAGGAGGACCCGTCATGACCGATATTCACGAAGACGTGCTGCGCCAACTCGATCCGCTCAATAAGATCACGCCGTCGGAGGAGTCCACTCGACGCGCAATCTCACGCACGCGCAGCGCCCTGCTCAACCGGTGCGCTGAAGACGAATTCACCGAACCCCAGCGCGATCGCCGCCAGTGGAGATGGAATTTGTTTCTCGCAAGTTGCATCGCCGCTTCGCTCACCGTGATCGCGTTGTTGGCCTTCCACGGCTGGCTGCGCCGTTGCCTTTGCCGACGTGCAGAAAGAGATCGCACAAAAGCGAACCGTGCGCGACATATTCGTCTCCGGCAGCGGTGAGAACCGAATTGGGGCCCGGCACGTGATCTCCGGAACCCGCGAGCGGGTTGAGTCGCTCAGACACACGCGCATTCGCGTTCCAGACCAGAAGATCGTCTTGCACATCGATCACGAGAACCACACCGCCGTCTTCCGTCGGGACAACGCGGACGAGAAATCGATCGCAAGCGACCCTTACACTCAACTCGCCTCGATCGCGGAATCCTCCGTGAAGGAAGCGGGCAAACGCACGATCGACGGAATACTCGCAATCGGATTCGAAGTGCCCGAACCGGGAAGCGGAGAGCCGATGATGGTCTGGGTGAATCCGCGGACGCGGCTTCCGGTCAGGATCGAGGCCAGCGGCACCCGCGTGCTGGATCATTTCGCCTTTGACGCCGAGGTTCCCGAGAACATGTTCCGGCTTACGGTCCCTGAGGGGTACACCGTGGAGAACTGATCTCAGGCAACCCAACCGCCCCCTGCGATTGCGCGTGATGCGTTGGAGAAGTGGACGGCGATGGTTACGGACTTCAGTCGATCGCCGCAACAGACCGCCGACGTGGACAGCGCGATTCGGCGCTTTCGGGGCGAATTTCCGGACGCCAAAGCGGTGGAATAGCCGAATGCCTGGATCGTCGTGCGCGCTTCGCTCTGCCGACCACGGCCCCGGCTGGCCGACGGTTTCCCGAGAGACTTGAAAACCGGCGCCAGAAACGCGCGCTTCACGTCCCGGGCCGAGCGATCTGCCTGAAAGCTCCAAGCGCCGCCGGAGTCACGCGCGTACCTTGAACCGACAGCACGACCAGGTGGTCCAGCCCTGAAAGGTATTGCAGGTCTTCGTCGGTTAGCGACGTGTTATCCAGCGAGAGTTCCTCCAGCCACGGCAACTTCCGCAGGTGCACGAGCCCAGGACCACGCACTTTGGTGCCTGAAAGGTCCAGCCTTCGCAGCGCAGGGAAATGGCGCAGGTGGGCCAAGGCCGCGTCGTCCAACTGGGTTCCGCGAAGGGCCAGGTCGCGCAACTTCACCAGCCGGTTCAGGCCGGCAAGTCCGCTGCCGGTGATTTTGGCCCCGGGAAGATGGAGCCAGATCAGGTCTGTCATCTCGGCCAAGTGGATCAATCCGGCGTCGGTGATCTGCGACTGGTTCTCGATCAAGAGCCACTTGAGATTCATGCCCGCAAGCGCGGCGAGCCCTTCGTCGGTGACGTTCTTGCCGTCGAAGTTGAGGACTTCCAGGCCACGAACGCCTTTGAGGTTGCGGAGCCCGGCGTCGGTAATCGTGGTGCCCTTGACACGTAGGCCGCCAAGCCGAGGCACCTCCTTGAGGTAGCGCAGTCCCGTATCGTCGATCTGCGGGCAGTCGAGGACCAGTTCATAGAGGTCGCTTACGCCTTTGAGGTAAACCAACCCCTCGTTGCCTCCCTTCCATTGACGGCCCAACGTGACTTCCAGACGCCTGTCGTCATACCGTCGCTCTCCGGCGGGTGCCCAGAGCGCCATGGGGAACCACGCCTCCGAGGTCCTCGATCCTTTCCAGCGCCAACTCCCAGTTGCCGTCACTGCCTTGGCCCGCGCCGGGAACGCAACTTGACTCGTCGAGCACGACTGGCAGGGCAAGAAAGATCGCCAGCCATACGATTCCACACGCGGCGAGCAACAGAAGGTGCACGCTCTCCGCGAACCGCCCCACCCGGTTCGTCCTCGGCGCTCGGTTGCCGGAAGGATCCTCGATTGCCGTTGTTTCGGCTGGTACTTGGGCCGAATCGCTCACGGGTACTGTGCCGCCATCTCCCCGACTTGGCTCTTCCGCTTCGGTCATGGTTTCCCGTTCGGTGGGTGTGTAAGCTAGCGACTGGTGAAATACGGCCCAAGGACCTCGTCTGCTTCGTACTGCCGGGCGCCTTCGATCGTAAAGAACGTCTTCAGATTCTCAAGCGGCACGTCGGGGCGAAGCATCCGTACCGACATGTCGGCGAAAAGTACATGGACGCCGTAACCATCCACTCCTTGCGTAATCGTTTCCGGCACATGGTCGATCGAAAGATCTCCCGGCTCCATCCAGTGGATGCCCGAGTCGGCCATCTCGATCAGCAGAATGGTATCGGAAGGAATCTCGCTGAGCCGGATCGGCCGGTCGCGGTCAAAGGCCGTCCCGGGGCCCGTAATCGCCACGACGCTGGTCCAGAGAGAATCGGGAGCTTCGTCGTTCGCAGACCAACAATAGACGGGATGCCGGTCGGCGAGGAACCACCGATTGGCCGGATCGTCCCACGGCTTGTCGTAATCGATCCTCATCATGATCCCCTCCAGAAACGGCTCAATCTGGAACCGCCAACTGTAAAGCGATCGGCCCTCTGGGTCCCTTCGCACCGCGGAAGGAATGCGTTCATTTACGTCGTCAAAGTTGTGGATGGCCAGTCCGATTTGCTTCAAGTCGTTCGATCGCCGCGTGGCGCGGTCCGCTTGCCGGACAGCGCGAATGGCGACCGGCAAAACCGCCACAACGACAAGCACCGCCGGGGCGAAGCACAAAGCGAAGATCAGCCGAGCCTTCCAACGCGAACGATCCGCCACGGGCAAGTACTCCACGGCAAAAGAGCGGCAAAAGAGCGGCAACAGAACGGCAATACGACCTTACCGAGCAGCCTGCCTTGGCAGTCTACCCGCGGCGACCGTTCCCAGCAACACCGCACGACCTCCTGAGGAAACCATGAGTCGATCGCTCCTGGGAATTGCTGTCACCCTGTGCCTCGCCTTCACGCGGCTCTCGTACGGTCAGGGTTTCGACCGGCCCCCGGCGAAGGCCGAGCAGACAGATCGCGTGCCCGACGTGCTTTTCATCCCCACGCCCCATGACATCGTGGCCCGCATGCTGGAGTTGGCGGCGGTGAAACAGGGCGACGTCGTCTACGATCTGGGCTGCGGCGACGGGCGCGTCGTGGTCGCG
Source organism: Pirellulales bacterium (assembly GCA_963736495.1). GTDB lineage: Bacteria > Planctomycetota > Planctomycetia > Pirellulales > Thermoguttaceae > CAVTPL01. The sequence goes on from CAVTPL010000009.1 coordinate 581,946, forward strand.
GCGGCAAAAACCTATGGCTGCCGCGCCGTGGGCATCGACATCGATCCGATTCGAGTCAAGCAGTCGCAGGAGAACGTGAAGCGAAGCGATCTTGAGCACCTGGTAGTCATCAAGCATCAAGAATCTCTTCAAGGTCGATCTCCGCCCGGCGAGCGTGATTACGCTCTATCTGAGCGATTCCTACAATGACCGACTGATCCCGCAGTTCGAGACGCTCAAACCGGGCTCGCGCATCGTGTCGCACCTGTTCCCGATGCCAGGCGCCGCGCCCGACAAGATTGTCGAAGTCACCTCTCGAGACGACGGGCGAAAGCACACCCTCTACCTTTGGACGACACCGCTGGTGCGCCGCGACTGACTCAACGGCGCCCCTGTGCGGCAATCGCGGCGTTTCTAAGAGCCGGTCCCAGAACCTTTGGCGCTACCAGATTCCCCGGCCGCGGGCCCTTTTCCTGGTAGTTCTGGGATAGATTCTAAGGGCTACTCTGCCGTTGTTGAACGAAGCCTCGCCGCCGGAGCGCAAACTTCCGACTGCCTACGGTACCTTGGGTTCCGGCGCGGCGACCGGGCGGTGCCGGGGAATCATCGAGTGAAAATCGCCGAGATTGTACGGCCCGACATAGGGCCGGCTCAGATCGACTTCCGCCACCACAACCGTCCCCCAGTTTTCGGCTTGCACGATCGGCGTGCCGGTCTGATCGAAGACGGCCGAGATCATCCACCCGTCTTGCGGCTTCATGAACGTGCTGCTGACCAGGTAGACGTGATTCTCGCAGGCTCGCGCCTGGGCCAAAAGCGGATTGCAGCCCCAGACCGGCCAGGCAATCACTTCCGCTCCGCGATTGGATAGCTCGCGCGACTTCGGGAAAGAAACCGTCGTAGCAGATCATCATGCCGACCCGGCCGAACCTCGTTTCGAACACGGGGTAGTCCTTGCCCGGCGCAATCCCCTGCTCGACTTCACCGTGCGGCAGGCACACCTTCCGGTACTTGCCGATCAACCGCCCGTCCGGACCGAGCAGCACGGCCGCGTTGTAGACGAGATGCCCCACCCGCTCGTACAGACTCAGCACCACGTGGAATTGGTGTTTCGCGCCAGGCCCCCGAAATACTCCGTCGTCGGTCCGGGAACCGGTTCGGCAAGCTCGTGGGATTTTTGCTTCACGCCCACCGAGGGAATCGTTTCTCCCAACACGACAAGATCGGCCTTCTCGGCGGCGGCCTGGGCCAGCAAGGGAGCGAACTCTTCGCGGTTCTCTCGCGGCGACTTGCCACTGGGTTTGTAGTGCACCGCCGCCAACCGCACCTTGCGGCTCGGCGGTATAGCGGCCTTCGCAAATTCCACCTCGCTCCACTCCACGCGCCCGCTGGGAGCCCATTGCAGGTGCAGCTCGACCACGGCCCGCGCCGCCACGCGTCGGACGCGCGATAGACCCCGCTCACCGTGGTCCAACCGTTGGCATCGGTCGCGCCATCGACCGGATGCTCGGGTTCGGCACTGGGGACGTTGCGCCACTGCTTGACTTGCTCCTCCGGCACGTCGGCCGATACGCCATTGCCCGCCTTATCCCGCCAAAGCACTCGCACCAGTGCGCTGCGGCGCGGTACGCTCACGTCCACCGTCTTTCGCACGGCGCGAAAGCGGTAGTATTCGCCGCCGGTGACCGGAAACGACTTCTGAAACCAGCCGTCCAAGCCCTCGCGCCCGTCGTGCACGACGACGAAGCTGCCGGTCTTCTTCGGTCCGCCGTTCGGCTCGAACGAGAGCGCAGGGCGAACCTCGTCGCGCGGAGCATTCGTCGTCCAACCGTCAGGCAACCCGAGGTCCGATCCCGCGGATCGCGGCGGCCGAACATTCTGGGCGCTGGTGGCCGTGACGAAGACGAGCAAGAAACGCGGCCGCGCCGCTTGGAAGCAAGGGACGGCAATGCACACAACGGATGATGGACATGAAAGTCTTCCTTTCGTTCTCTCCGTATGCAAGGGCGCGAAGGGCGGACCACGTGCCCGCCCCCGTGAACGGCCACTCGCGGCGGTTTCGACATCACGTCGATCGCCGTGGCCGGCATTCTTGCCGTAAGGTTCCCACCTGTCAAGCAGTTGTAGCGTTGGCGGCTTCATCCTGCCTCACCGCCTGCGCGCTGGGATGAAACGGACCCGGCGGCGGGCCATGTTCCCCCTGAGGCATCGCTCACACAGGCTCGACGGCTGGCGGCCGAAGTTGTGTTTCGGCGCATGTCGCAATCCGGCGGCGAGGCTTGCCGACCAAAGCGGTGTCGACGACCGCGAAAGTCTCCGGTTCAGGACCGCCCGTGCGGAAATTCCTTTGACTTCACCCGGTTTCGAGCGTCTAACATATGAAGAACCTATCGCAGAACCGCCAGACAAGCGTCCCACGGCCGGAAAACGCGGAGGCGCCGGAGCATTCTGGGATCGGCTCTAAAGCCGCGAGGAGCCTTCTTCCCCCTTCCTCGGCGCACGTAACCCGGAACAACGCTTGTGGACGAGTACCTGCCGGGGGTCTACCGCTTCGCGTTGCGGTTGACGGGAAACCGTCAGGAGGCGGAAGACCTTGCGCAGGAAACGTTTCTGCGCACGTGGCGCCGCCGGGGGCAACTGCGGGACCCCGAGCGCGAGGCGCGTCTGGCTTTTCACGATTGCCAAGAATCTGTGGAACGATCGTCTCCGCCGCAAAGCGCGTCGACCCCACGTGATTGAGCCCCTGGAGGAGGACCACCCGAGCCCAGCCTCCGGGCCGGAACACGCTTCGATGGTTCGAGAAGACCTGCGCCGCGCGTTCGAGGCAATGGACTCGCTGCCGCCGCGCCAGCGCGAGGTGTTGTATCTGGCGGCCTGCGAGCGACTATCTCCGCACGAGATTGCCGCGGTGCTGGGAATCAGTGCGGAAGCGGCTAAGGCCAGCCTTTGCGAGGCTCGGAAGCGGCTGCGGCGACGATTCCGGCAGATCGCCTGCGAAGTTTCGGATCCCGAGAGGAATGTCCCATGACCACTCCGCGATGTGACCAGCTCGACGAATACTTGTGCGGAGGGCTCTCGTCCGACGAAGCGGCCCGTTTCCAGGCCCACCTGGCGGATTGTCCTGCATGCCGGGAAGAGCGGGAGCTTCAGCGGCAGCTCGATCGAGTGCTGGCCGAGGGGATGTCTTTGATGGCCCCGGTTCCCGTGGGTTTGGGAACTCGGATCGATCGCACAATCCGCACCGCGCCGGCGGCAGATGTTGGGATGGGCCGGTGCGATCGCGGCGGCGGCGGGAGTTGCGCTGGCATTGGGGCTCTGGGCGACAGAGAGCCCTTCTTTCTTGCCGCCAGCCCAACGCGAAATAACCCAGCGCTTGCCGGCGGGAGCCAACGGCCCGAACCCGGCAATACGGCCGGCAGACTCCGATCTGTCGCCGCCGCCTGCCGTCCAGGTGACCAGGGTTGACTCCTCCTCGGCCATCGTGATGCCCATCCCAACCCAGCATCCCAATGTAACCTTGGTCCGCCTCTATCCGACCGTTCGAACAGACCGCGAAGGCGAACTCCCGATGTCACCCTGAGCCGCGCACGCTCAACGAACGATCATCCCTTTCCTTCAGGAGTACCCTGGACATGAAACGAACCGAATTGGCGTGTTGCGTGGTGCCTTGGTTGACCGCTAGTGCATTGCTCTGGGGCTTGCTGCCGGCGGTAGCGGCTCCTGAAGGCAAATCGCCGCCACCATCCGCGAACACCGTGAACGAGCCTGCGGCGGCGAAGCCGAAAGCCGATGTCCCTCCAACACTCACGATCTACCAGCTCAAACACGCCGACCCGGAACAAGTGAGCTCGGTGCTGCGGACGATGCTGACCGGCACCGACGTTCGCCTCAGCGTCGACCCCAAGACTTCGGCCATGATCGTGGCGGGTTCCCCGGAAACCCACACGAAAGTTGCCGGCCTGCTCGAGAAACTCGACGTTCCGCCGCAGAGGGGTTACCTTCCGCAGATCAAAATCTTCAGCCTGAAGAACATGGATCCGGCCTCGGCGGCAAAGGTACTTGCCGAGCTCGGAGTGACGGACATCCGGATTGCCACGGATGAGCGAACGCGCTCGGTTCTTGCGGCCGGACCGCCTGAATCGCTAACCGTCGCCGAGGCGCTTTTCCTCCGGCTCGACGAGGAGGCGAGACCGGCACGCGCAGAGCGCTACGAAGTGCGAGTCGCCTGGTTGGTCGATGGCATGGAGGGAGGCAGCGGGCAGCCGCCTGCCGAGGACCTCAAAGACGTCGTGGCCGAGCTGGCGCGCGTCGGCATCAAAAACCCGCGGCAGGTTGGCCACATGATCGTGCAAACGACCATCGGCGACAATTGCGGCGGCATGTTCGAAGTGAAAAGCTCTCCCCATTTCGGCGATCAACGGGCCGGCTTCAGCGCTTCGGGAATGCTCTCGCGCCTTCCCGAGGGAACGCTGGCGATGCAGATCCAGATCAGCACCAAGAGGGAATCTTCTCCGCAGCATGAAAACCTCAACGAGGTCAACACGCAAATCGTCTTGCCCGAGAAGCAGTACGTCGTTCTGGCCACCGCACCCGTGGGCAACCAGACCTCGGTTTTCGTGGTCCAAGTAACCAGCGGCACGAAGCCCGCCGAGAAGAAGCAGGAGAAGAAGCAATAGTCGGTAGAGCTCCGCCGGGCTCAGGGCGCGGCAACCGCGCGGCCGTGCAGGCTCAGCATTCCCCTGCCAAGCGCGCCGCTCGGCGATCGTTCCCAATCGGTCCGGCTTGACGACGTCCGCCCCGCGAGTACCCTGGGAAGGCATGGGCCGGGGGTCATAGCCCCTCCGCGCCGTGCGTGCAACCTTTCCCACCGAGGTGCTCGAATGAGACCGGCTCGAATGCTTCTGATCGTGCTTCTCGTCGCAATGGCAATGGCCCCCACGGCATCGGCCGACAAACTCGTGTTGGTCGCCGGCGGCGGCACGGGCGGAGACGGCCTGGCCGCCGGGGCGTCGATCGGCATGCCGTTCGGCGTGGCGATCGACCCGCAAGGCAACCTGTTCATTGCCGACTTCTCGGAGCATCGCGTCCACAAGGTCGACGCGCAGGGGCGAATCTCGACCGCCGCGGGAACCGGCAAGAAAGGTTTCGCCGGCGACGGGGGGCCGGCCCTCCAGGGCGAGTTCAACGGCATGCACGATCTGGTCGTCGCCCAAAGCGGCGATGTCTATGTGGCCGATAGCTACAACCTCCGTGTCCGAAAAATCGACGTCAAGACCGGCCGGCTATCCACCGTGGCCGGCAATGGCGAGAAAAAGATCGCAGGCGATGGCGGGCCTGGGGAGAAGGCAAGTCTGGACGGCATTGCCAGCCTCTTCTTCGACTCGACCGGCACAAGACTCTACATGACCGGTTTCAGCGCCGCCGTTCGCGTGCTGGACCTGAAGACCGGCATCATCGATCGCGTCCAGGGATTGCCGGGTGGTCGCAGCGTGGCAGTCGACTCCAAAGGCAACGTGTACGTCGGTGGTGGTACCACGCTCCGGGTGATGCATCCCGATGGCAAGGTCGAAGTGCTGCACGATGCCAAGACGGCCGGCCCGAATGCCGTGAAGCTGGGCAATAACCCCAAGCATCTCGGCTTCGACGCCGATGAGAACGTGTTGATCGCCGACGACTCCAGCCACCAGATCAAGAAGTACCTCGTCGCCGAGAAGAAGCTCGTCGTCGCGGTGGGGTCGGGCAAGAAGGGGAAGAGCGGCCTCGGTGGGCCTCCGCTCGAAGCCGAGCTCGACAGCCCGCACGGAGTCTACTTCCACCGCTCCACCCAAACGCTTTACCTCTGCGACACCTTCAATCGCCGCGTCCTCAAGATCGCCCCGTGACTGGAAATCGTGCTCCAGAAGTGCCTCACGCGGCGAGGTGAAGGAGGTCGCGCAAGACTCGAGCCGGAAGTGTAGGCGATGCCACCCCCTTCGCTTCCCGAGGTAACCGTTCCCGGGCCAGCCGGGGACTAGTCCGCTTTTCGGCCCCCAAAAAATGCACACGAATAGACCGGCAGCGCCAGCCGTATTGTTTCCTGAGGGGCAGCGAGGAACCGCCAGTCCAGTGGAAAGGTACGATCATGGCGACAGGGCATATCACACGCGATGAATTGTCCGATGCGTTTCGCGCCGGACGCCGTGTGGGTTTCGGCATTTCGGCGTTGGTGCTGAGCTTGGTGAGCTTTCTCACCTTGCTGGGCGCCGAGAAGGCAATCCTCGCCATCATCCTTGGCGTCGTGGCAATCCGCGGGAGCGGCCAGGCAGCGCTGGCGCGGCGGTTGGGGATCATCGCCATCTGCCTGGGCGCGCTCTTTCTTCTCACGCTCGTCGTGGTCCTCGTCGTATACCAAGACCAGCTCCGGCAGTTCATCGAGACGCTTCAAAAACTCTCGTAGTCGGCGGAGACTAGTGCGATGACTCCGGACGACAACAAGACGCGCCGCGAGTTCCACGAGCACGTTGAGCCTCTCTTGCCGCAGTCGGCCTCCTACGCCTACGCGATCGTCCGCAGCCGCGAGGATGCCGAAGACGCGGTACAGGAGGCGGCGATGAAGGCCTATCGGGCTTTCGCTCGCTATAACCCTTCCTGCCCGTTCAAGGGCTGGTGGCTTGCGATCCTGAGAAACTGCTGTCGCGACCTGCTGCGGCGGCGGCAGGCAAGGCCGGCAACCGTCACGATCGAGCGTACGGAGCTTCCCATCCAGTGCGCGGGTGCGAGCCACCAGTACCGCAATCTGCGAGAAGCCCTCGACCAGCTTACCGAGCCGCATCGGGAGATCCTTCACCTGCGCTATTTCGGCGGCTGTTCCTACCGCGAGATTGCCGCAACACTCGATATTCCGGCCGGCACGGTCATGTCCCGGTTATACGCCGCGCGCCAGGCTCTCACGGATATTTATCAAGAGGACGCATACCATGACGCCCATTAGTCCCGAGGAGATTTCGGCGCTGCTGGACGGCGAGCTCGCGCCCGAGCGGGCCGGAGAGGTTCGCCGCGCGATTGCCGGCGACGAGCGCCTGCGACAGATATACCAGCGCATGAGCCACGCGCATCGTGACTTGAGTTCGTTTGCCGCGGCCTGCCAGTTCGAGCCGCGCATCGCACTGCCGCCGCTCTCCCCGCTGAGCGGCACTGCGATTTACGCGGTGGCCTTCGGCCTGCTCGCGGTCCGTATTCTGGCGAAGGTTCTGCCCATGGTTCCAGGCATCTGGCTCCAGGGATTGGCGATCGCGCTGGTCGCTGCCTGGATTGTCGGGCGTTTCCTGCCGAAGCTGGACGTGGACCGGTGGCAAGCGCTCCGCGAATTGGGACTTGACCAGCCGTTGCCGTCGTGATGGCTGGTCCAAACGATCGCGACGAATGGACCGCGTAGCGGTCACACGTGAATAGCCGTGGGTGAATCGCAGCGCAACCCGCGGGTTCGGATCCATATCCCTCGCGTGTGCCACGTAGTGGCACGACCGGCTACTCGGATAGAACACCGCGCACACCGTACGACTTCTTCTCAGGAACCGGCACCGATTGAGTGACGGGTTTCGGTTGAGGAGGGGCCTCTATTCTCTCCCGTCTGTCCTTGGGTGCCATCATCCCCAGCCGCACTAGCTGGATGGGGTCCTTCCTCAAACGCTCCATGATGCTCGCGTCGCGCAATTCCGGATGCTGGCGCGTAATCTCAGCGACATACAGCCGAACCCACCAGCCTCCGTCCTTTGCCAGCTTGTCCAGTTGCGTAAGCACTTCCGGCGGCACTTCTCCGGGCTTGAGATACCTGTGCAGCTTTCTCCAGAGCATTTCATCAACGACGTGCTTTGCCCACACCACTTCCTGGAGATGCGCCGGATCACCCGGATACATACGAACGAGCATGTTGAACGCTTCCGCAGGGTCCCTCTCATACATGCGCCGAATGATATTGACCGGCACTTCTTTGTCCTCTCTCCACCGGGCATTCACAATGCTCAGATAATTTGTAAAATCCGGGGGAGCAAGTCCTCGATCCTCTATTATTTGAGACAACAACCCATTCGCCACTGCCTGAACCCCGGGGTGACTTACGTACACGTAGGGCACCGCTGCTTCCGCGATTGCGACTTTGCTCACACCCAGATGGTGAATGACAAACACTGGTACAAATGATGCGTATATGTCGCTCAACCGCCCTGCACTAAAGTAGATCAGTTGTTCCACAAGCTTCTTTGGCTCGTTTTCGGCCTCGCCTTTGAGCCGGCCAATTGCAGCCATGAGATTAAGCCAAGCGGCCTCCTCCGTGCGACCAGGATTCTTCGCGCCTATTTGGGCATGGACACCCGCAATCTTGGCCTGAATCTCAGGAATAGGTCGTATGATCTCGTCGAGGGCGCCAGGCTCCACCGCCAAGACAACTTCCGCGCATATTGCTGAGAGAAGCCATGCTGCAATTATCGGACAACCTCCTTGGAAACTACTCGGGAGGCATCGTTATTGGCGATCGACGTGCCCTGCGTCAACGAATCCTCATGAATTCTAGAGAGCTTGTCACTCCAGCCTATAGAGGCCCCCCTGGATATTCGGGCTGCTCGGCCCGAACCGTTTTCTCACCGGTCAGAATATCTTGAACGGCGTACGAGAACCGCTTCCTCTCGTCAATAAGTGTGCCTGTTCCGCTTTCCGTTCCCGGATCCGAGAAGCCCCTCGGTAGAGTGAGACTCGCCAGTTCGCTTGGCTTCCCTGGGCCGCCAAGTCAGAGCCAGGGCAGCTTGACCCGAACTTGGGGCATAGCTACCATCGTCATCGAGTGCCTTGCGCATCCGTCGCTTAACACTATCGGGAGGTAAGAACAATGAAGCGAGCATGGCGGCTGAGGTGTGCGATCCTCGTTATCGCTGCGGCGTTCCATGTTTCGTTTGCCGCTGCGGGGATTGTCGCCAGATTCTCTTTCGATGATTTGCAGAATCTGGGCTACGATTCCAGCGGAAACGGCTTTCATGCGACGAACTACGGCGCCGCGTATGACCCCAGTGGGCGTTTTGGGGGTGCCGCCAGTCTTAGCCTAACCGATCCCGCGGCCGACAACTACTTGGAACTCCCGAACACATCGGACACGTTGAATCAACTCCAAAACGGCAACTACACGCTGACTGCGTGGGTCAAGCCTTCTTCGGTGCCACCGAGCAAGGTATTTGGGGGCAACACTTCTATTTACGGAATCGTGGTTAAGGATGGTGGGGGGCTCAACGGGCTCTATTACGAGAACCATGCTGTCTTGGACTCCCCGGTTTTCGTCGACGCCCATCGGATCGCGAATTCGTCCGGGTACGAGGGTACCAATGGGGTCTACGGCTTCGACGGACCGTATGAGCCGGGAGTCTGGCACTTCGTGGCGGCTTCTGTATCGAAAGATCAAGGCATTCTTGACTTCTACGTGGACGGACAACTCAAGATACACGAGGGGTTTAGCCAGACGTTTGAGCCAGGCACAGAAGGATGGCCCGGTTTCGGCGATACTCCCTGGCGCATCGGTATTGCCACCCCGGGCGCGTCAAACTGGCGATGGCAGATGGACGGCTTGATCGACGAGGTCGGGCTATGGGATGAGGCTTTGACCCAACCCCAGATCGCTGCAATTATCCCCGAGCCGTGCTCGTTCTTGACTTGGGCGGGTATTGCGGCGAGTGGACTGCTGCTTGCCTGGCGTCGTCGGCGTCGCGCTGCGTAGTCTCACTGTTACCGGAATGCTAAAGGGCATCCACAAGGATGGCGTTATCTGAGGAAGTCGGGTCGCCCCGATAGCTCTGCTATCTCAGGTGCCGAACGCACAAGAGGCCTCTAAAACAGTTAAGTTAAGCAGCGTGTGTGCTCGCACGCACTCATCATTCTCGTTGTGCGCAGCGCGTGCCACGGCTGCCTCGTCCAGACTGTCACGGCAACCCAGAAGCGTCAACGGCCTGTTGATTGTGTGCCTACCCGAAGTCCCCTCACCCCCGGCCCCACTGTGCGCGAGCGGGCGAGGGGAGAATGTTCTCGTTCGCTAGGGCGGCTACTTCGCTTTCGGGGGCGCTTCGACGTTGAGCGCTCCCTGCGCCTCCAGCCTCTTCATCAGTCGGTCGAGCTGCGGGCCCTCGCCGAGGACCTTCTTGGCCTTCTCACGCAACTCCGCCGCGGCGTAAGGGTGCAGCGTATAAGCTGTACGTGGATTGCCCTCCAAAGCATCCCGATACTCCAGATCGCTCTCGGGCGTCACCAAAGGCCAAAGGTCAGGCGATCACTGCTCGGATTCGGCCCCGTCGCCCGCGGCACTCATTGCCTCTTCGTTCACTTTACCCAGCGCAATCTCGTTGAGCTTCTCGTTCGCCTGCTTCTCCTGGTCGAGGATCTCCTGAAGGTGCTCCGCCAGATCGTCCATTCCCAATTGCTGGGCCAGCGAACGCACGCAACCATATCCGGCGATTTCGTAATGCTCGACGCGTTGGGCAGCACAGATCAGTGCCGCGTCGAGCACGCGGGGATCGGCCTCCTCCTCCAGCAACTGCTTCGCCTCTTCGATCAGGCCCGCCATCCCCTCGCATTTCGGGCCGCGCGCGCTGACTTCGAGTTGTCCAAATACCTCTTCCAGGCGCTCGAGTTGGGTTTCGGTTTCCTCCAGGTGATGCTCGAAGGCCAGCCTCAATTCTTCATGGGTGGCCGCCTTGGCCATCTTGGGCAGGGCCTTCACCAGTTGCTTCTCCGCGCTGTGGAGGTCCTTGAGTTCGTGGATGAAAAGCGATTTCAGGTCTTTCAGTTTCATTTGCCGTTCTCCTGATTGTTCAGTTGGCCCACCGGCATTGTCCGGCCTTTCGATTCGTCCCCCTGCACTCCGGCAAATGACATGCCGCACTCCCGTTCGAGCTGCCGCCCTCCTGGTGAATTGCCTGCGCCGCGGCGAAGCATGCTGAACCGCCGCCTGCCAATCGGGATCAACTCGTTCCATCCAGGCGTCTCCGCTTCTTCTGTCACCCCGTGGTCGACCCAGTTGCGAGATGTCAAAAAAGCAATCTCGTGCCCTCGTTGCGTGAGAATCCGTCGCACGACATTCGTTACGGCACGCAAGCTGCTGCTGCTGGAAAGACTACGCTCCTTCGTGGGAGGAGTCGTTCGGACGTTACGTTCCGTGTGACGCACCGGCAGACCGTGGACCGCAGGACGGTGCTGAGAGTTCTTGCGAAACGGTTTGCCGCCGCCGCGTCCACCGTCGTACGTAACCGGAAAAGTCAACAATCGGAGAAAAGGTATGAACTGGGATCGTGTTAAAGGAAACTGGAAGCAGGTCAAAGGGAAGATCCAGACCAAGTGGGGCAAGCTGACCAACGACGATCTGGATGTGATCAACGGAAAGCGTGAAGAGCTCGCGGGCCGGTTGCAGGCCACCTACGGGCTTGCCAAAGACGAAGTCGAGCGTGAGATCAACGAGTTTGAGAAGTCGTATCGCGACTGAACGCGCCGCGGGCAGACGCCCGCACGGCACGGGTGCGCTGTGAACTGCAATGCGAGTGGGGCTGCGTGGGAACGCGGCCCCTTTCTGTTTGGGCCTGCCCCACGCTCTTGACGTTGGCCCGCCCAGCGCACTTGAACCCCCACCGGCCGATCGCTAGAAAATGATGCTGAGCCACCGACGCCGACGTCCGCGGCCGGCCGGTCTCCGAACAGGCGTGGTCCCGGCATCCATCCTGAAACCGTCGGCCGGCCGTCTCCCCAGGCCCCGGGAATGCGGCTGCGCCCGTTGACCCGGGCTCGCGCCCACGAGGCTGTCCGAGCCAACTCGGACAGCCCTCACCCTGGGGCCTCGAAGTGGCAAAAACCGAGTCCCGTTGAACAACAGCCAAGGTGCGTTCTATGACCGACCCATCCTCCTTCCGTCTCCGCCGATCCTCGCGCCGCAAACTGTTGGGCGGTGTGCCCGCAGCCGCCGGCGTTTGGGCCCTGGGGCCCCTTCGCCCCGCCTTGGTCCGCGCCGCCTCCTTGGGCAAGCCCCATCCGCGGCCCGACCTGATCGACCGCGACTCTCCCCCCGGGCTGGAAGTCGTTCAGCTCACCACCGAAGCCGGAGGTGCCCGGCGCCCACCTCTACATGGAGGCCCAGGTCTTCACCCCAGACTCCAAGCGACTCGTGCTCCACCGCTCCGCCACTGCCCACGGCGGCAGCCAGCATGATCCGAAACACCAATACTTGCTCTGCGACATCGAAAGCGGCGGCGAGCTAGCACCGCTTACCGACGGAAAAGGGCGTCACCGGCGCCTCGGTCTCGCCCGACGGCAAGTACGTCTACTACTTCGTCAACGAAACCTCCGTGAACGGCGGCCGACTGATGCTCAAGCGCGTCAATCTCGACGGCACCGACCGCCAGACGCTCGTTGTGGTCGATGCGCCGCTTCGCGGCACGAGCTTCCGGCCCAGCCGCATCTACCCGCTCTCGACGATCTCGCTCCGACGGCAAGCGTCTGGCCATCTCGGCCTTCCTCGGCGACGGCAAGACCGAGGGCGCGCCGTTCGGCCTGATGGTCTTCGACCTTGAGCAGGCCGCGGTGGCGCTGGTGATTCACGGTCCCACCTGGTGCAACATGCACCCGCAGTACTGCCGCTCGCTGGACTCACGCCGCCATGCGCGACATCCTCATCCAGGAGAACCACGGCAACGTCTGCGACGCGCGCGGCGCGATCACGCAACTGACGGGCGGCGCCGGGGCCGACATTCACGTGATCCGCGACGACGGCACCGACTTCCGCAACCTGCCCTGGGGACGCGACGGCAACGAGTTCTGCCAGGGCCACCAGTGCTGGCGCGGGCGGAGCGAGTGGGCCATCACCAGCACCGGCGATCGCGCAAGCCTCCCGAGGCCCAGCTCATCGAGGGCCTGACCGGCCCCTGCTGCCGGCCACCTGGGCGTCAAAACCCCGCACTGCCCAGCGCAACGACCTTACGCGCCAGTTCCCCAACCCCCACTTCTACCATTTCGCCACCGACATCGCCGGCCAGCGGCTGATCTCCGACGCCGCGCCGCTGGACCGCGGCGGGCGGATCTTCCTGGCCCAACTTGGCGAGCCGGGTGCCGATCCGCTGAGCCGCTGCCAGTATCTGCTCTCGCCCAAGAGTTCCGGCAAGAAGGAAGCCCACATCCATCCCTTCCTCTCGCCCGACGGAAGGCTCGGGTTTTTCAACTCCGATGAATCGGGGATCTTGCAGGCCTACATGATCCGCGGGCTGCCGGCCTGAAGCACGGCGGCGCGCCGCCAGTCCGGGGAAATTCCCAAGGCCCGGCGCGCGACCGCGCGCGACTCGTGCGCTTGATTGCGGCCCGCGCGCCGCTGCGCCGGGCCGCCCCTCAACCACAGCTCAAATCGCGGTTTACACGACCACTGGCTCGATCTTGTAGAGCCGGCAGAACTGGGTCAATTGCCGCTTGTAGTCGCCGTAGAAGAACAACTGGTGGAAGCCCGGGTAGGCCAGCACGTCGCTGACCTGGTCGAACTTGACCATTACCGAGACCACGCAGCCGCCCGCTGGCGGCACGGCGACGTTGTCGATCACCGTTCCCGCCGAAATGATCATCTTCGGCGCTCTTTTCCCTCGGCCGGCAACACGTCGCAGCAGGTGACGCGCTGGCCGATCTTCCACACGGGCCGCGCCGTGGCGTCGCGCATCCCGTGGTGGTGCACGATGTCGTAGGGCTCGGGTTTCGACCCGAAACCGTCCAGCTGCAAGGGGCACGAACAGTGAGCCCCGATCACCGCCTCGCGCGCCGTCTCGCCCACCGGGTCCTGCTGGAAGCCGGGTCGGTCGAACAGGTACTGCACGACGATGTGCGTGGCAGCCGCCCCCAAGTCTGCCTCGCAGGCCGCCGGGATGCCGTCGTCGTTCATTTTCGACCAGGCGATGCAGGGCAGGCTTACCTTGGTCTTCCCGAGCGCGCCGAGGCAGTCCATCGTGATCGCGTCGGCCTCTTCGCGCTCCAACAATCGCCGCGCCACCATGTAGCTCTTGATGCCGTTGATCACGTCGTCGGGCGTGGCCTTGATCAGCGCGTGGCGCCCTGGATCAGTTCGGCGGCCATCGCCTTGATCTCGTCGCTGGTGGGCGTCTTCTGGTACTCATCGAGAAACGTCTGGGCGGGAATGTGACGGAGCTGGATTCCCAGGTGTGCCATTTCCGTATCGGCCCGCTTCTTGCCGGCGATCACCAGGCATCGCGTGCGGTGCATCTTCGCCCCGGCGTGGAGCATCTTCAACCCGTATTTCACCTGGCTGAAATCGTCGGTCGAGGCGATAAAGCAGCCGGTTTTCTGCGAAGGCACGGTGGTATTCGTGGTGAACGAACTACCCACCGGGGAAAAGATCACCGTGGGAATCTGGGTATCGATGGCGAGCCCGGCGGTGGGCCAAGCGTGTTCCTGGCGGTCCAGAAGCACGACGAGCAATCCGTCGGGCTTGGCGGCGGCGGCTTCGGCCAGCCACGATTGGGATTCGGCCATCGTGTAGAGCGGTTCGCCGCGGAGATCGAGCTTGAGCTTCAGTTCCTTGGCTGCCGCCGTGATCTCGGCGGTGTATTTCTTCAAGGCCGCGGCGCCGTCGTAGATCTGACCTGGCCAGCGGATGCCGTATTCACCCTTGCGGCGCACAAAGGCCGCCTTCACGGTGGGAACGTACTTCGAAGCAGGCCCGGCCTGGGTAATCTTTTCCCCTCGGGCGGTGCCGGAAAGACTCAACCCGGCAAGCATCGACAGGGAAACCGCCGACGCCGTACCCACGAATTCGCGGCGGCTGAGCGAGGTGCAATCGTGAGAGCAAGCGGCACAACGGTGACTCGGCATGGCGTGTCCCTCCAGGTCTGGCGTGCATGGGGCCGCGGCGCAGGGCGGCTCGACGCGCCTCAGCATAGCCAGAAACGCGGGCACGGCCTAGAGCCGTGCGCCGGCAAGCGCCGAGTCACCGATACGCCCGGCGTCCGGCCCGGAGGGTCCGACCACGCCCAAAGGAACGCCGCCCGGTGCCGGCTCATCGTGGCCCATGATGCCCGGGTGGCTTCGACTCGTAGCCGAATTGCGACCAGTCGCTCAACCCGGCCGCGTAGTCTGCCTCCGGAACTCCCGCGCTGGGCGTGCGAATTCGGGGCGCTTGATAGAACCAGATTCCGCACCCCACCACCATGCAGACACACGCCGCCAAAAGCGCTCCGGCACCCAGCAGACTCGAGCTCTTCGGATCGAGATTCGCGTCCACCATCAGGTACCCTTCGGCCGGCGCCCGGTCCTTCTTCTCAAACGCCACGCGAATCGGGCCCGGCAACTGGAACCACGCGCTGAGTCCACGAATTCGCTTCTGCTGGGCGATTTTCCGAATCGCTTCTTCGTTTGCCTTGAGGTATGCCCCGATCGGCTGGCCGGGTTGCCATTCCTCGGACACGATCGGCACGAAGTAAACGGCCGCGCCGCGATCTTCCCAGGCAATCGCATCGTCCACGAGCACATTTCCCTTCACTTCCAGCCAATGGGCTCGCGGCACTTGCCCCGCTTCCAACTCCACCGCCGAGACGAGCGTGGGTTGCTCCTCCTCGCCGCAAACAAAAATCCCGTAACCGCCCGTCACCAGCATGAAACAGGCTATGACAATCCAAGTCCAGGGAAGATTGGCCCACGAGGAACCTCCGCTCTCGGCAACCTCATCGTCGGGCCTTCGCAACAGGCGCTGGTAGATCTGGTTCAGCGGCAAATAGAAAAGGCCGCAGCAGATCATGAAGGTATAGGAGGGATAATACACCTCAAGACTCTTGAGCTGCCACTCCGCCAGCCAGCGGAACGGGCCGGTGTAGGTCCAACACCAATAGAATGCAAGCAGCATGGAAAGGAAGCCCAACAACACGGATTCCCTGTGTCGCTTCTTCATCGCTTCACCTTGAAGGAGCAATGGTCGCCGCCGCACGACACCCGGTGTTGCGCGTTAGCCGCCTCCGCCGCTCGGCGCGGGGTCACGAGAACCGTGCGCTTCAGAACCGTAGCGCTGCTTCTCAAGGTTAGCACACACGGCCCCACCCGTTTGAGCTAAGAACCTACCTGAAAGTGCCGCAATGGCCCCGTGCGGCCGGAGAATTCAGAAGCGGCGGACGGTCTTGGGATCGGATCTAAGTGCCTATCCCGGAACCATCGCGGTTGCCTCGTGCGACCGGAAAACCGCAGCACTTCCCACGGTTCGGGAATCGGCTCCAAGACGGGTCCGGAAAGTCGCGTTGTAGAGTTTGGAGGGACAAAACCCCCGAGCCGAGGAAGACGACGGTCGAGAACTGCCCTCTCAGCGGGCAGAACATCGCGGACGGGGCACTACGGCCGCCCTCGCGGCCAAGGCGCGGCACTACGGCTAGAGCCGGCCGAGCTCGTTGCCGGCGGCCGTCTCGTCGAGGGCCGCGCCGCGCGCGCTTTGGATCATCCGCAGATTCTCCCGCTCCTCCTCCGAGGTGAGAAGCATGCGCACCGATTCGTCGATCAATTGCTCCAGCCACTGGCCCAAAGCGATGTGGGGGCGATGTTCGAACTGTTCGAAGGCGTTGAGGAAAACCTCTTCCACGATCTCCGAAATCGTCAAATCCGTACCGAGCAGATCTTGGGCCTCGGGATAGCGTTGCACCCAGCGGCCCACGCGGCGTTGGATCGGTTCTTCATACCCCATCAAGGCCTCACGGAAAGCGGCATAGTCGCGATCGTGAACCGCGCGCCCGAAGGCTTCCGCGTCGGGGGCAACCGCCGGACGTACTTCGTGCTGCGTGCCCTCCTGTTGCTTGGAATAGGCGGGTTTGTTCGCCAGTTTGTCCTTGAGCGCACCCACCTTCTTGACCAGTCGCCGAATGCACCGCTCCCATGCCGGATGGAGCACGCCGTCTTGATCCGCGACGTACAGCGTGCGCGTCACCAGCCGCAAGGCCGTCGCCACGCGCACCGTGGTCGAGTTGAGAATCGTCAATTCCACCTTCAATTCCGCGACGGGAAATGCGCGGATCGTTCTGCCGAGCGTGTCCAAGTCCTTCTCCATTTTGTCGCGTTCAAACTGACTGAGGCGATAGCCCCCGCAGTCGATCTCGATGCGAAATCCGTGGTGGTTCGACATGTTGTTGAAGCTCACCGAATTGCCTCCGGAAACGATTGAGCCCTGCGCGGCCAATGCACCAGGCCGACCATCGGGAGGCCGGGGAACAAGATGCCTGGACCAGGCAGTGCCGACTCTTCACGATGCAGACGCCCATCAAGGTTCTTTCGCTCGGGCCGTGGGAGACGGGTTCGCGGTTCGCCCCAACCGAAATCCGACAGCCCGCGAGCGTCAAGCCGAAAACGTCGACCTCTCCCCCTCCGGCGCGATCGCCAACGGTCGCAGCACACTCCGCGACGGTGCATAACGAGCAGGCGCCCCAGACCGGAAAAGGGAGAAACGCGGCCCGTTCGCACGGCCGGTTGAAGGTTTTCAACTCGGCCCAACGGCCGCACCCGCTCAAGAGTAAGAGAATGGAACGAAGCGCCAGGGTTCACGACTTCTTCGAGGTCTTCACAAATCCCACCGTCACCAGCGGCTTCACGTCGGAGCTGCCACACTTGGGGCATCGGACCGGCTGGTGGTGGTCGTGCTCTTCAAAACTCTGCTTGGTGGTGAAGGTTTCGTGGCACCCCTGACACTCGAACTCGTAGTAGGGCATGATCCTTCCTCCCCGGCGCAAGACCCCAGCAACCTCGATCTCTGCGCATCTTAGGCAGCCACCCGTGCTGCGGCAAGCATGCTCCGGGGTGGTCCGGCGCGCATTGCGGCGCGCAGGTCGCTTACCTATGATGGGTTACGATCCCACGCCGACCACCCCCGGCGATCACACCACCCTTACCGTGGAACTGACCATGCGACGTCGCTTCCTCCAATACGTTCTCTCCTCCCTTCTATGGGCCGCCGCCACACTCGCGACCCCAAGCTCGCCCCCCTGCCTGGCTGCGCCGGGCAACGTCGTGCTCGTCGTCGTCGACGACCAGGGGCGCGATGCGGGTTGCTACGGCAATCCCGTCGTTCGCACTCCAAACCTGGACCGGCTGGCGGCCGAGGGAACGCGTTTCGACAACGCCTTCTGCACCACCGCCAGTTGCAGCGCCAGCCGCTCGGTGCTGCTCACCGGCCTGCACAACCATGCCAACGGCCAGTACGGCCACGAGCACTCCTTCCACCATTTTCGCACCTTCGCCGGCATGCCGACGCTTCCCGCCCTGTTGGCCAAGGCCGGCTACCGCACCGCGCGGATCGGCAAGTTTCACGTCGGCCCCGAGGAGGTCTATCCGTTTCAGAAATCGCTGCCGGGCAATGCGCGAAGCCCGGTGGCCATGGCCGAAGCCTGCCGCGCCTGGATCGCCGCCGATCCGGAGCGTCCCTTCTTCCTCTATTTCTGCACCGCCGACCCGCACCGCAGTGGACGCTTCGCTCAAAACCTTCCCGGAAAACCCGACGACTTCGGCAACCAGGCCAAGCCCTACCCGGGCGTCAAGGAAGTCGTCTACGATCCCAAGGACGTGGTGGTGCCCCCGTTTCTTCCCGACACACCCGAGTGCCGTGCCGAACTGGCCCAGTACTACCAGTCGATTTCCCGCATCGACCAGGGGCTGGGGCGGCTGGTCGCAGTGCTCAAGGATACCGGACACTACGACGACACGCTGGTGATCTACATCTCCGACAACGGCAGCGCGTTTCCCGGCTCCAAGACCACGCTCTACGAGCCCGGGATGCGTCTGCCCTGCATCGTCCGCGCACCGAAGCAGGAGAAGAGGGGCGTCGCCTCCCAGGCCATGATCTCCTGGACCGACATCACGCCCACGATCCTCGACTACGCCGGGGCTCTCTCCCCTTCGCTCCGCCTGCATGGCCGTTCGTTTCTCAAGGCGCTCGACGTGGCCTCGCCCCCCGGCTGGGATGAAGTCTACGCATCTCACACGTTCCACGAGATCACCATGTATTACCCGATGCGCGTGGTCCGCGGCCGGCAGTACAAGTTGACCTGGAACCTTGCCCACGAGTTGTCGTTTCCGTTCGCCTCGGACCTTTGGGAGTCGCCCACCTGGCAAAGCGTGCGCGCGCGGCGACCCGCGCTACGGCCGCCGCGCCGTCGACGCCTACCTGCACCGGCCCGCCTTCGAACTCTACGACTTGCAAGCCGATCCCGACGAGGTTCGCAACCTGGCCAACGACCCCGCCTATGCCGCCGTGCTTCGGCAGTATCAGGAGAAACTCAAGCAGTTCCAGAAGCGCACCGCCGACCCGTGGATCGTCAAGTGGGAGCACGAGTAGCGTTGTCGCGATCCAGCGCGGTAAGCGCGCTCGCGGGAGAATCGACGGCGGGAGAATCAACGGCGGGCCCCCCGCGCTACAGGCGGAAGTTGAACGTCCGCGTAAGGAAACGCCAGCACCGCTTGCCGAGCGTCTGCCATTCAGAGTGGATCCGCGCCCGCCCACGGAAACCCATGAGCAGACTGCCGTCCGGGTTGTCCAGGGGAACGTGCGCCTGATACGACGTGCTCATCGGGCGCTCGACCCCCGTGACCGGATCGGTCTTCGTGGCCAGCTCGCCCTGCGCCTTCGCCGACATGCGCCGCGAAACCACGCGCAGATCCTCCATCGAGAGCTCGCCGACGATGGAACCGTGCAAGGTGTCGAGGGGATGGCTGTCGAGCTTGAGGTCCACCGCCTGCCCTTCGCGCACGAAGGGACGATCGGCTTGGTCGATCACCAGCACCGCCTCCAGAAGGCGCTGGATCGCCGATCTGGCAGAAGAGCACGCCTTGCTCGAGATAGGCGTGCAGGTTGATCGGTTCCAGCGGCGTGCCATGCCAGGCGGGCAGCGGTCCGTCCGGGTCTTCCGGAGCGGCGTGATCGGCGGCGGCAACACGTAGCCGTCGCAAGGAGCGCGCAGCACCAGGCGGCGGCGCTCCTCCGCCATTTGCCGCGGCAATCCCTCTGGCCTTCAGCGCAGCGCTGCTCGTGGCGGGCACGGCGTTGCCGCCATGCGAACATAGTGCTGCTGGCGCTCGAGTCCGCCAATTCGGTCTTCAGTGATTTGTCTCGCCGCAACACCTGGACGATCTTGAGATCGAGTCCGCGGTGCTGACCAACTCGGCGAGCACGTCGCCCTTGTCCACCCGATCCCCGGGACGCACCCGGATCGTCGCCAGCATGCCGGGCACGTCGACGTAGACCGACTCCGCGTCGCGGGCCTGGACCTCGGCCGTCGACATGACGCTGTAGGGCAGCGGCACGAAGAGGAGGAACGCGATGATCAGCACCGCCGCACGGCCGACCGAGGCGTACATCCGCGGCTTCTTCACTTTGTCCAGTCTCCCGGGCACGTAGAAGAACTTGCCCAGCTGGTAGAGCGGCTGGACGAGCAGACCCCAGAGCGACGCCACGAGGATCACCTGGCCGATGACCTCCAGCCGGTAGGGTTTGAAGATCTGGTAGAGGAACCAGAGAATCGAAAACACCACCACCCAGCGGTAGATCGCCGCGGCGACCGAGTAGAGGGCGAAGAAGATCTGGTTCCGCTCCGGCAGGAAGGGGTCTTCCGGCGGCTCCAGCCCGAGGCACCACTCGCCCATCTTGCGGTTGAGGATCGTCGTGGCCTTCTGCCGCAGGTTGGGGATCTCCATGAGGTCGGCGAGGATGTAGTAGCCGTCGTAGCGCAGCAGCGGGTTGGCGTTGAACACGATCGTGCTCACCGAGCAGACGAACATCACGTTCAGGCAGAGGTGGTTCAGCAGGCCCGGCTCGCTGAACCACCAGAGGAAGGTGCAGATCGACGCCAGCACCACCTCGACGTACATCCCCGCCGCGCCGATCGCCGCCCGGTGCCACTTGTTGGGCAGCATCCAGGAGTCGGAGACGTTGCAGTAGAGGCAGGGCGTGAGCACCAGGATCATCACGCCCATCTCGTGGCACTCGCCGCCGAAATGCTTGCACGACAGCCCGTGGCCGAACTCGTGGAGGACCTTGGTCACGCCCAGCGTCATCGCCAGCCAGAAGCGCGTTGGCCGGGCTGAAGAACTGGTGGAACTCGGGCAGCTTCGAGCGGAAGATGTCGAACTGCACCAGCGACCAGCGAGCAGCGCCGACAGGCACCAGCAGCAGGCACAGCGCCATCGCCGTCTGGCGTGAAGAACCAGCGGACCTTGGGATAGAGCCAGTTCGAGGAGCCGCTCCGGGTCGATCCCCTTGAAGCGGATGCAGAGGATGTTGGCCAGCGCGCCGAGCATCTCCTTGCGGCGGCGCTCCCGGCGGCGCTTGAGCAGTTGCTCGCCCTGGCCCTGCACGCCGGCCAGGATCAGCCCGCTGCGGTGCAGCATGCCGAGGAACTGCTGCAGTTCCTCCAGCGTGATCTTCTGCGGCGGGAACTCGGCCTCGAACCGCTCCTTGATCTCGTCGAGGCTCGTCTCGCCGTCGAGCATCTGGAGGATCGCGTACTCTTCCTCCTGGAAGCGGAAGTAGTGCAGGCCCGACCGGGTCCTTGACCACCCAGTAGCTGCGGCCGTGATAGCGCTGCCGCTGCGCGCAGCAGATCCGGCCGCCGGCGGATCGGCAGCTTGCCGGGCGGAACTGGAGACCAGGCTGTCGGCAAGAGTTGTCATCGAGATCCGTACGTGTGCCGGCCGGTTTGCCTTACTTGGTGAGAATCTTCATCTGGCCCGGCTGGCCGGGATGTGCCAGCCAGCGGCCGTTTTCCTTGCGGTTCTCCACCAGGGCCTTCACGAGAAACTTGCGCCCCGGAGCCTCCATGTTCTCCACCACCTCGATCTGACCGCGCAACGACACCTGGCGTCCGCCCGGGAGCGGCAAGGTGACCTCGACCGGAGTGCCACGCGCGAAGGTGCTCGAGGAGATTCGCGTTGCGTCCATGTACTCCTGGGCGTAAAGGCGGTCCATCTCCAGGATCTGGAGGATCGGGTCGCCCGGTTTCACCCAGTCTCCCACCTCGCGATACTTGCGCTCGATCACCCCGTTCCACGGAGCCATCACCTTGCGCCGCCCGATGTCTAATTCCGCCGCCTTCAACTCCGCCTTTTGCACGTCCACCTTCAGCTTGGCCAGACTCTGCTCGTGCGCAGCCTGCCTGACGTGCAACTCCGCCTCCTTCTTCTTCAGAGCGAGCGCTCGTA
Source organism: Pirellulales bacterium (assembly GCA_963736495.1). Classification (GTDB taxonomy): domain Bacteria; phylum Planctomycetota; class Planctomycetia; order Pirellulales; family Thermoguttaceae; genus CAVTPL01. The sequence continues at coordinate 604,131 of CAVTPL010000009.1, forward strand.
TGTCCCATTGCGAGAAGGTGGTCGGAGTCACCTTGTTGGCCTCCCTCGCCGTCTCCAGATTCACAGCCGCCACCTGGTGCGACGCCTCCGCGTACTCCACGTTCACCGGGTTGTTGGCTTCGGCCTCCGCGGCCGCGAGCTTGGCATAGGCCATCTGGTGGGCAGCTTGAGATTGGTCGTCGTTGATCTGGGCCAGCACTTCGCCGGCCTTCACCTCCTGACCCTCGTGCGCGTGCAGCGCCAAAAGCATTCCCGGTTCCTGGGCCGGAACGGCTACCAGCCGGTACGTCGTGATCAGGCAGCCGCGGGTTTGCGTCGGCGTTTCCGGGAACTCCAGCGCGGCGCTGATCTCGTTTTTCAAATCGATTTCAGCAGCGACGGCCGACAGCACAACGGCCCCCACCAGGGCCGCCAAGACGACGGCGACGACGTGAGTCATCCTTGGCGATCGCATGAATCGGATTCTCCTCAGAAAGATTGCCTGCCCAACGCATCGGCGCCAGCGGTCGCTCGCGCCTTGGATTGCACTTCTCGGAAAACCGAAGCCTCTCAATCCGCCGCGCGCTCCGTGCGCCGATTTCAGAACCAGCGGAACCACATCTTCTGCGCCCAGGCGAACAAGTCGTGAAACCAGACGTAGCCCAGGGCGCGTCGGCCGCAAGCGACCTTGGCCGTAACCGTGGTGCCGCTGACGAAATCTTCCGGCCGAATGTCGTCCTTGTTGATCGCCACTTTGATCTTCACCGTATTCCCTTGGTCACCGTGGACCTCCGCAGTCGAGCCAATTTCCTCGATCCAGCCCACGTGCGTGCGGCCGGAATTGGTGGCGAGGATGTATTCGACCTTGAGCCGATCCTCGACTACCTCGCCGGTGAGCTCTTCGAGCTTCGCCTTGATCTGACGGTCGTCGATCTTGGCCATCTCGGCGGCAGTCTGCTCGGCGGCACGCGCCGCCAATACCGTTTCCACGCGGCGATCCATCTCACCAAGGGCATCCGCCGAGTCGCCGGCCGGCGCGGGCGCGTCGGGGGTTTCGGGTGCCACGGCCCCGGCGCCCGCCGGATCCGCCGAAGCGTCAACCGCCAAAGCCGGCTCGGGAACGGCCATCGCCACCGCCATTTCTTGCGGACCTCGTCTTCCACTTCCGCGCAGCTTCTCGCGCCACGACGTTTCCATCGCCTCCCGCAGCCGCTCGCGAAGCCCGCCCAAGAGCCGTCCCTGGGCGGCGAGGATGTGGGCCATGCGGTCGTCGGGCATCTGCAACTTCGACGCGCCACCCCTTGTCGGCGTCGGCCACCTGGAGCAAACGCGCCCCGCGCTGCAACGGGCGCTTGTCGAGCTTCTTCTCCAGCTCCCAAGTGATAACCTGCCCGTCCACCGGGCTGCGAACCTCCAGATCCTTCTCCTGCCGCTCCAGCACTCGGAGCTGCGTTTTGAGATTCGTCAGTTGAGTTTCCTGCTGGAGCACCTGCCCCTGGAGATCGCTCGCTTGCTCGCTCTGGTATTCCGAATCGCGATCGCGATTCTGGATCAGCTCGCGTTGCTGAACGATCTTGTAGTTCAACGCATCGATGGCGTGCTGCGTGCGGACCAGGTCACCCCGCACCTGGGGCAACTGCTCGTCCAGCCGGTCGTTCTTCAGCCGTACCAGCAACTGGCCCGCCTGAACGTTCTGGGCGTGCTCGACGAGAACTTTGTCGACGCGCGCGTCGTCCACGGCGGCAAACACGTCCCTCCGCTCGATCGGTTCGAGCGTGCCGTTGGAGTTCATCTTCAGTTCCGCCGGAACCAAGACCAGCACCAGCGCCGCTGCCACCACGCCGGCAACGGCCAAGACCACCTTGGGAAGCGTCCGCGCATGGGTCAGCACGCGCGACTTGCCCAGCGTGCGCCAGACGGGCATCAGGAACAAGCCTTCGTGTTCCAGGCAGTTGGCCAATGCCATCGCACTGTGCTGGCTCACCACCTCGACGCGCTGCACCATCTTCGCCGGCACGCGGCTGTCTTCGATCTGCTCGACGATCAGCGCGCCGACCGGCGGGGAAGTCTCGTTCGCGTCGTCGGGCCGCTCCTTCTCCTTCTCCACCAGCGGTGTCCGACGCAGCGGCAGCACGGCCACGGTCTTCGTGTGCGACTCGTCGACGTATTCCTGGACGCGCGTCTTCGACCTGCGGAGCCATGTTCGACGTGTCGCCGGTGTACCACACCGGCTCGCCGCTGGCCACGACGACGGTGGCCAGTTTGCCCAGCAGCCGCACCGTGTTCGAACGCTTGTCGAACATGTCCTGGCCGCTGACCGCCTCGATCACGCAGCGGTTGCCCTTGCGGATGCGCCACGCTCACGCGGTCGCACTCGATCAGCCGCCGTCCCTCGTTGGCAATCGTGTAGGCCGTGTCGCGGGGATTGAGCCTCGCGTGGACCAGCCGCGTGAACTCCTCCAGCTGCGTCCACAGCACCTGGCGGTCGGAGAAGTTCCGCAACTGCCGGCTCTTGAGGAAGTCGCCGGCCAGATCGCACATCTGAAGGAGGAACCGCAGGTAGCCCTTCTGGGTCGAGGGCCCGGCCTCGGACCGCTGGAAGATCTCGATCACTCCGACCACGTCCAGCTCGGTCTTCAGCGGCCCGAGCACCAGGAGATAGTCGGTCGGATTGCCGGCCGAGTCGTCGTCGCCCGCGCCCGATTGCGGCGGAACCAGACAGCCCCTCGCCGGTGGTCATCACCTTGTGCAGCAGGCGGCCGTGGCGAATCTGGTCGTCCTCGCTCTTCGTGGCAAGCCGCGTCTCCTGCAAGTTGATCTGGTACTGCAGCCGCCAGCCGACCCTGGTCGTCCTTGGCCCAGACCACGCCGCCGACCGCCGCCAGAGCGGAGATGACGCGGGGGAGGAACTCCGCGTAGAAGTCCTCCGGCGCGACTCTCGACTTCGCGAAAGCTGGGCAATCTCATTGACCAAGTTGCGGATTTGCTGCTTGGTTTGCTCAATCAGATGCGGGTCGAGGGATTGTTCGCTGCTCATGCCGCGCCTGTTCGGTTCAGTCCGCCGATTCGCCGTAGTCCGGCGATATTGTCAACAATAGCTTGCACTTAGCACCGCCCGGTCGATCTGCCCGAAGCAGCACAGTCCGCGCAGCCCCTACGAGCGCTATCGGACTAGAATCTCCATTTGCTGAAAGCCGTTTGACGCGCCGCGCGCCTCTCGGGCCTTTCATGCCTCGTTCGGAAGACAGTGCCGGGAAAGCACCGCAACACACAAACCCAGGTGCAGTAAGGAGAAAAGTCGCCGCGGAGTTCCCGCATGGCACGCTGGAGCGTCGTTCGAAGCCCGGCTGGCGAAACGTGCTTCGACTTCCGGAACGTGAGCCTGCCCTCAGCGCCTCTGCCCCGCGGGCTCCGGTCGGCCCCCAAGCACCCTTTCCGAATGCCTATCCTTCAAGAATAACCACTATCTCCGCCTTTTCATACCAGCCCCCAGCGTTTTCTGAGGTACCATTCACCCCCCAATAGGCTGATAAGCAGAAAGAAGAACGGCCAACTATCCCAAAACGTTCGCTTCACCTCGGTCTCGACCTCCAACGTCTCGCGCTGTTCGGCCAATCGCTCCAGTTGGGCCGCGAGCTCCTCCGGCACCAGCGATTTTCCGCCCGTCATCGTCGCCAGGTTGTCCAACAGCGTGGGGTCGGCCAAGGGATTATCGAGTTCGAGATCCTGCTCGGCGACCAGAAACCGGGAGCGCGCCGAGCCCAGTTCCTTGCCTTGGGCTTTGGCCACGACGCGCACCGCGTAGTCGCCCGGAAGCAGCGTATCGCGATAGCTGCCCGCCGACTCCTGCGCGCGCCGCACCAGCGGCAGCGACTGCCGAGTGCCGTCGGGGCGCTCGATTTCAGCCGCAAATTCGACGTTGGGCACCGGCTCGCCATTGGGTCCGTTCGCCCCCGCGGTGAACTCGACACGCTGCGAGGGGTCGAAGCGCCGCTGGGCGAGCTTGATCCACACGTTTCCCTCGGTCGACTCGTCCTTGCAGCCAGCCAGAGCACGGTCTGCCGCCAAAACCGCTTGTGGGCACTCTCGAATCCCCGCATCCACCAGTGCCAAGTCGAGTCGACGGCAAAGGCCATCGTGCGGCCTGCCTCGTATTCCTGGGCAATCAACAGCGGCTGGTCGCGATCGTCCGTCGCCAACACCTGCGCGAGTCGCTTGGGAATGAGCCGGTTCGCGCCCTCGTCAAGGGCCGGCAACTGAGCCCAGAATCTTGCGCTCTCCGCCGGATCGGCCGCGAGGCGAAGGCTGGCATGGGCCTGGAAATTCGCCGACGGTACGATCTTGATCGGCCCCGGCAAATGCGATCCCGCGTCGGCCGTGCCTCCCAACGGCTGGCGCTCGAGGCGATTCATCTGCACCGGTAAGACCTGCGCCAGAGGCGACTCGGCGTAGCCCCCCGGCCCAAAACTGTGCAGACCGCCGAGCATGATCAACCCCGCCCCGCGGGAAACGGCCTCGGCAAGGCCCTTCAACTCGTCGGGGCGGAAAAGGGAAGCGTCGACGTCGCCCACGATGTAAACGTCGAACTTGCCGGGCCGGAACCACTCGGCCATCCCCGCGGGACGCACCTCCGGAGCCGCCGGATGAAGCAATACGTCCTGCACGCGCACGTCGGGCGACGAGGCCAGCGACTGGGAGAGAAATCGGAACTCGGGTCGGCCGGGAAATGACTCGATGTAGAGCACTTGCAGGCCGCCCTTGAGCACGTGGACGTACGTGCTCACGCGGTTGTTCGTCGTCACGAACTCGCCCGCCTGCGGCTCGACTTCCACGGTCAGCTTGAATTCCCCGGGCGACTCGGGAATGTACGTGAAGCGAAGGGGAAGCCGTTGGCCGTCCTCCGTGGCGCGGAGGGTCTGCTGCGCGACCGTCTCCATCTTGCCCGGCGCGACTCCACCAGCAGCTTCACCGGAACGTCGCGATTCACGTAGCCGTCGATGCGGATCTGCGCGCTGACCGCCAACTCGTTTTTGACGAACACGGTGGGGTCGGCCACGAGCTGCGTGACGGCCACGTCCTGGGCTTGACCCAGACCGCGCGACTGGCCGAAGCGGAGCGTGTAGAGCGGGTAGCCGAGACGTCTCAGCTCGGCGGCGGCGGCCTGAGGCAAGGAGTCGCGCGGCGGATAGCTCCGCTGGGCGCCGTCGCTGAGCAGGACCACGCCCAGCAGGCGTTTGCCGGCCTCCTGGCGAAGCACGTCGCCCAGCACGGAGCCGATCGCCGTTTGCGAGCCCTCGGGCGATTCGGGCAGCGCAAGCCGTCCGTCGGCAATGTCGACGGGATGCGACTCGGCATCGAAGCTGTAGGCCTTGACCTCGAATTGCCCGGCCAACTTGCGCAAGGCGTCGCGCGCGGCGTCCAAAGTCTTCTTCGCCGCCTCCCAACGCGTGTGACCGTTCACCTCGTCCTGCACGGTCATGCTTCGCGACTGATCGACGAGAAGCACGAGTGTGGCCGATTGGAGTTGCGACTCGGTGAGAACCAGCGTGGGCCGAAGCATGGCCAGAACGACGAGCACGACGACCGCCGCGCGCAGCACGGCCAGCACGCGGCGACGCCCGGGAGGGAGCCCCCTCGGGCTCGGCACCAGCCACAGCAGCGCTGAAAGCGCAAGCGCCACCGCAACTACCAACAGGTAGTGGTCGCCGCCCACGGGATAAAGGTACCAGCGAAACATCCGTCTCCCATCCTCGCTCCGCCCCTCTCCCCCTGCGCGGGAGAGGGCGCGCTCACGCTCCCCGATAGAATCGGTTGGCCACCACCTGCTCCAGTCCAAGGATCAGGGCCACGGCCACGATCAGCATCGGGAAAAGCTCGCGTCCCACGCGCGCGGTGTTCACGTTGATCTCGATCTCCTCTTCGCTCCGCGCGAAACGGAACGGAACCGGCCCGAAGTAGGCGGCCAACTCGTCCCGGGAAAGCCGCTCCAGGCGCGTCTGCATCGCGGCAAGATTGACGCTGAAGCCGCGGTCGACCCCGTCGTCGGTCCCTCCCGCCTGCACACGGTAGTTGCCCGGCTGATCCGTGCCCCCGAAAACCAGCGCGTGCTGCTTGGGATCGGGAATGAGCCGCACCTGAAGCTCTCCCGGTCCAGTGAGCGCAAACGACTTATAGGGCTGCTGCGCGTCGAGCGCGAACACTACGGTCTCGCCCGCGGCATAGTTGAGCTTCTGTCCGGTGCTGCCCGCAAGGTACTCGGTCATCGTGTTGACCAGAATGAAGAACGGCCAGCCGACGGGCAGCAAGTTCCACGACGCGCGGGCGTTGATGTCGTCGGAGATCGGAGTGGTCACCGTGATGGCGCGCCCGCTGCCCAGCGGTCGCTCCAGGATCGCGGCATCCTCGTTGGAGTACGGCACGATCACGTGTACGCCGGCCGCCGCCTCCGAGAGCTGCCAATAGCGCCGCACCGTGTGGTGAAACCAGGGAACGTTGGCCAACCCGCGAAACTCCGCCAGCACCGGATGCTCGAAGTCGCGCGGCGCCAGATACACTTCCTGGTTGCCGGCTTGGCGCAGCGGCGCACCGGCAAGCAGTTCCTGAACGGGCCCCTGGCGAAAGGCGTCGACCGGTTCGGCGTTGCGGCCGAGGAAGACGGCCAACCCTTTGCCCCCGGCGACAAAGTCGGCGAGCTTCTGCCAGACCGCTGGCTCCATCGGCTCGGGGTCGAGCAAATGCACGACTTGCACTCTCCCTAAGTCATAGTCCGCCAACTCCTCCTGAGAAATCACCACGCACTCAAAACGCTCCTGCCCGAGCAACCGCTGCCCCTTCGGGGCCAGCGCCTCGGGCAAGTAGAAGGCATACTGCTCGACCGGCTTGGGCGCAACGATCAACACCTGCCACGGACGCGTGACCTCGACGCTGAAGAATCGGCGATCGTCGGCGGGCAGTCCGTCCTGACCCAGGATCTGCAAGTAGCCCTGGTGAGAACCGAGCGCGAGTCCTTGGGCTGAAAACTCGAGCTGCTGGGTCTGCCCCGGCTCGAGGGTCACATGGCGCGCGTCGCTTCGGATCGGCCGCCGCTCCCCCATCCCCTTCTTCTCGGGATCCGGTTCGAGCAGATAGAACTCCACCGTACGCACCGCCGCGCCGGTGGCCGTGATCTCGACATTGAGCTTCAGCGCACTGCGATTGGGCAGAACCTGGCGAGCGAGGTGAAGATCCCCGAGGGAAAAGTTTGTCGGCTTTTCCACTCCCACGTCGATCAGGTACACGCCAATATGGGGTACGGCAGCCATCCGCGTTTGCAGCCGAGCCGACGCGCTGGAGGGCCAGGCGACCTGGGCCAAATCCGTGAAAACGTAAACTTCTTTTCGCGCAAGCGGACTGGTCTCGACCAATCGCAACGCCTCCTCGAGCACGCCGGGAAGCGGCTGCGGCGTTGGCCGCCGTCTCCAGACGTTGCATGCGGTCGCGCACCGCGCCCGCATCCACCTGAAACGCGCCCGGCCCCAATCGGCTGTCGAGTACGGCAACCTGGCTCTCCGGCGGCAACTGGGCCAGCAGCCAGCGACCCATCTCCTGCGCAGCCTCGAGCCGGGTCTGGTTCTCGTGGCGGTAATCCATGCGCGCCGACGTGTCGAACACCAACGCCGCAGCCACCGGCTCCTTCTGTCCGCCGAGCACCGCGCCCGCGCTCTTCAGACTCGGCCGCGCTCGCGCAAAGGCCACTAGCGCGATCAGCATCGTGCGCAGCGCCAGCAACAACAGGTGGCGAAGGCGAAGCTGGCGGCGGTTCGTATCGTGACGCCGCTGAATAAAACGCAGCGCGGGAAACTCCATGCGCTTGGGCCGCTGCCGCATGACCAGATGGAGCACGATCGGCAGGGCCACCAGCCCGGTTCCCGCCAGCAACAAGGGATTGACGAAGAGCATGTCAGTTGGGTCGCCGTCCTGATCGGTCCTCTGGCTCCGACCCAGCCGCTCGGAGGCAATCGCGGTTTCGTGTCTTGTACTGAGTACGCGGGCCGGCCGAAGGGGGATCTCTCGGCCCAACGCCGGAACCCGTCACCCCCGCTGCCTCCGAATACGCCGGCTTGTTCAAATCTGCACTCGCGCCGGCAGTTTTCAAATCGGAAATGTCCCCAACCCAAGGAATCCCGAAGGTCCGGCACGATCCCTACAAACGTTACGGTGGGAGGGCATTCCGACCGTACGAGCTCCGCCCCATACTGCTCACGCTAAGAACCTCATTCGTCCCACTGCGATCGGTTTGCCGAGGACATTGATCTGCCAGGGACAAAAAACGGCAACCTCCCTCCAATCCTACACACCGCAAGGGGGTGAGAGTATTGCCCCTTGCCGAACCGCGGTGTCGCTTCTGGTAACCACTTCCGGGTGGCTGTCCCCGGGCGCTGCCCCTACTCATTCTCCCACGCCGGCCGCTAAGCGAGCCGTTACACCAACCCGAACCTGCGACGGAAGCGCTGGGCGCGGTGTCGCGCGTACCAGTTCCTCCGCACGGGATTGTCGCTGTGCCTGCGTCTGCGTTTTCCATCGGGCATGGCTGATCCTCCTCAGTCTATCAGGTACTCGCCAGCGGTCTCCATTAGCCGACGCGTCAAGCACGAAGGCATGTGACAGAAACGAAGCCCTTCGCAACGCACTGGCGCAACCGAGTGCCAGGCTCGGCCATCCTACAGCACCAAAACCCCCCATTCTTACCCTAGAAACTCTCGCTTCCCTATATACAATCGCTTATTCTCGCGGCGAATCTCCTGAACCGCCGCTACGGCCCACTCCGGCCGGAGAATCTGGGTGGCCCACGGTTCCAAAAATCTCTCTCACTCGGTATTCGCATCAATAAGGCTGCGCACCTTGGTATCACCACGCTATAGCATCAAGCTCAACATCTACCTGGAGTCGGAACTCGTCGCCGTCTGCATCTTCTCCTCACTGGCGATCGATGAACCGGCCGCCTGGCATTGCGAGCCGGACGGAGTGCTCTCGCACTTGGAACTAGAGAACCTCGTCAAGCGCCTGCGCAGATGCCCCGTGCCGCGCTCGGGCAAGATAGGTAAGTACCGCTGGGTAGAGGAGTAATGGCGAGGCAGCGCGGGAGCCGCGGCGAAGGCACATTCGTATGTGGTTTCCCCACAATACCTTGCGCTGCTCTCTCGGGGTGTGCTAAGCTTCTCTTGGTAGTTCCATAGGTGCGCCACGAAGCCGCAACCCTACCGCAAGGTGGGACGGGACGATCAGCCTTCGCCGCGAGACGTTCTACGAGATGGAAAAGCATCCAACCCGCACCAAGCCCATGATCTTGATCGTGTCCGCGCACGCAACGCTTGTTGCGGCCGCGACCGAGCAGCTCAGCGCTTGGGGAGGCGAGGTCCGCGCCGTCCCGCCCAGCGATGCGCCGCGTCTGTTTGACTCTAAGGGATTTGCACCGCTGATGGCCCTGGTCGATTTCGACGCCCTCTCGGCCGATGGCCAGCCGATGGCGAAAACCGTGGCCGAGGCGTGGCCAGACTGTCGCGTGGTGTTGGTAGCTCTTCCGGAGCAAGCGGCCAGCGCGGCCAGCGCGGCGGACGCGGAGAAGCGATTCGATTACGTCTTGACCACGGCGACCAACGACCCGGCTCGATTCGCCTTTCTTGCCGGGCGCACTCGGCAAGCCGTGTCGAGCGCCCGAGAGCAGTCCCTGCCGGCGGCCTTGATCGAGTTCTGGAAGGCAATCCGCAGTCGGACCGACGATCCCTTGCTGCGCATCCTCACGGAAGACCTTGCGACCATGGACGCGTGCCTTTTCGGCGACGACCCGAAGCACGCTACCCACGAGGTTTGCAGTCGCTTGCGCAGGCTCGAAAACCATCTGCTCCTGTCGCAGCGCACTTCCTACGTGCCCAAGGGGGCGCGTATGGGACCGATCCTCATCGTCGAGGACGACGAGGTGAGCGGTGAAATGGCCAAGGGAATCCTGGAACAGAGCGGTTTTGAAGTCATCGTGGCCGGCACGATCTCGGCTGCCAAGGCGGTGCTGGTCCGCCGCCGTCCCCCGCTGGTACTGATGGACGTCCACCTGGGCAACGACAACGGCATCGAATTCGTGCAATCCATGCGCGGCGGCACCACCTGCCCCAATACCCCCGTGATCATCGTGACCAGCGACTGCCTGAAGGACACCGTGGTCAACGCCGTGCACGCGCGGCGTTCAGGGCTACGTGGTCAAGCCCTACCAGCCCGAGATCCTCGTCAACAAGGTCAAAGCCGCACTGGCGGGACCGCGCGGGGTCGACTCGCGCCCCACCGCAGGCGTCCTCGACCTTGGGGAACCGTTCGCCCCCGAACGGTCGCGGTTCTCACGCCCGGAGAATTGCGGGGAACCGAGCGGTCGCAAGCGGCCGTGATCCAGGCAGTAACCTCTCCGGCCGAACCGGGCATTGCCCCACCGCTCCGCGCTGGGGGAAGGGCCGCCGTCTTGCCAAATTGCCGCCGGCTCTCTACAAAGGCGGTTCCGGGCCGAAACCCATGCACTGCACCGGCCCAATTCGCCTCCCGGATTCGAGGAAACCCACCATGGCGTCTGAGTATCGTTTTTCGTTTGGACCGTGGAACATCCACGAGGGCGCCGACCCCTTCGGACCGACCGTGCGGCCGTCGATCGAGTTTGCCCAGCAAACTCGAAGTCAGTACAAGCAGCTCGGCTTCGACGGCGTGCAGTTCCACGACGACGACGCGGTGCCGGACATGGAGAATCTGGCCCCCGCCGAGATCGTGCGCAGGGCGGCCGAAGTGAAGAAGATGCTCGACGGCGAAGGGCTGGTGGCCGAGTTCGTCGCCCCACGCCTCTGGGAGCACGCCAAGGGCGTCGACGGCGGCTATACCGCCAACGATCCCGGCCTGCCGCAAGTGGGCGGTCGAGCGGACCCTGCGCGCCGTCGGATATCGCCAACGCCCTGGGCACCAAGTTGCTCGTCTTCTGGCTGGCCCGCGAAGGCACCTACATTCGCGAGTCGAAGAACGCCATCGAGTCGCACAAGCACCTGGTCGACGCCATCAACCGCGTGCTCGAGTACGACCGGCAGATCACGATCGCCATCGAGCCCAAGCCCAACGAGCCGATGGACCACGCCTACCTGCCCACGATCGGCCACGCCCTGGCCCTGGCCTCGCAGACGGTCGATCCGACCCGCGTCGGCGGCCTGATCGAGACCGCCCACGCCCTCCTGGCCGGCCTCGATCCGTCCGACGAAATGGCCTTTGCCCTCTCGCCTGGGCAAGCTCTGGAGCGTCCACCTCAACGACCAGAACGGCCTGAAGTATCGACCAGGACAAGGCTTTCGGCGCGGCGAACCTCCGCGGGGCCTACAACCAGGTCCGCGTGCTGGAGTTGGGCGATTACGCCGCAAACCGGGCCGCTTCGTCGGGCCTGGACGTCAAGGCCATGCGCACCCAGAAGCCCGAGGCCGCCACGCGCCACCTCGCCAACAGCCGCGCGATCTTCCTCCGACTGGTCGAGAAGGTCCGCACCTTCCCGCAAGGACGTCGAGAAGCAGTGCATCGCCAACCGCGACTACGAGGGCCTGGAAATGGCGGTGCTCGACCACCTGATGGGCCGCAATTGAGCCCCCTTGCCGCCTTGGGGCAACTTAGAGCCGATCCTAGAACCTTTGGAGGTGCTGCGGTCTTCCGCCGCACAAAGCCGCAGCGGCAGTTCTGGGATAGGCTCTTAGAGCCGGTCCCAGAACCTTTGGGCGCTACCGGATTCCCCCGGCCGCGGACCCTTTTCCTGGTAGTTCTGGGATAGGTTCTTCGTACCACGTCCACCCGAAGGTTGGGACCGCCCTGCCGTCTGTAACGATGGCAACGTTGGTGGCGATTCTGCCCTCAACGAAGGATTCTCCCCTCCCGGCAGCGGGGTTTAACTGGTGAGCGGCGTGCGGTCGATGCACTACAGATAGTGCCTCTCGCGCAACGTTCTCTCCCTGCCGCCTTGGGAAATGAATCAGACCGGCTTGGAGATCGACAGCCCGGCCGCGACCGCGGGCCGTGGCGTAGCGACGGTACCTCTGCCGCGCGTGCGGCAGTGGGAGTTGGTCGATTTCGGCGCCGAGGGAGCGTTGACGACCGTCTATCGAGCGCATCCCCAAGGCGCACCGCCCGATCTCCCCGGGGCCTACGCGCTGAAAATGCTTCGACCGGCCTGGCAGGACGATCCGCGAGCGATTGCCCTGCTGTGCCGCGAGGTCGAAGTGAGCCGCAGCGTGTCGCATGCCCATTTGGTTTCCCTCTTGGCGGCGGCGGTGAATGCACCGCCGCGCTACGTGGTGATGCCGTGGCTCAGTGGCGCAACATTGGCCGAGGTGTTGAGCGGTGCTCCGCGTCTGGAGCCCCGCGTCGCCTTCTGGATCGCGCGGCAAGTGGCCGAGGCGCTCGAGGCCTTGGCGGCGGCCGGATGGACGCACGGCGACGTGAAGCCGAGCAATATCTTCGTGTCGCCCGAGGGGCATGCGACGCTCCTGGACCTTGGCTTTGCCCAGCGCACCGATCGGCGCAGGCCGCGCCGTGGAACGCGTGATCGCCGGCACCTGCAACTATATCGCGCCGGAAGTGCTCAGCCTGGCCTGGCCGGTCGACGTGCGCTCCGATCTGTATAGCCTGGGAGTGGTCCTGTTCCAGATGCTCACGGGCCGCTTGCTCTTCGAAGGAAAAGACGGGGCTGAGATTGCGGCGCCATCGCGAATCGCGCGCTCCCGACCTGGCGCGGTTCGTCGACAACCTGCCTGCGGATGCGGCGATCCTCGTCCGCGAGATGCTCGCCAAGCAGCCGTTGCGGCGTCCTCACTCGGCCGAGGAGGTCGTCGAGCGCCTGGTAGCCCTGGAGATCGCCAACTGGCCGCAGGACGTTTCTTGCGAACTCGCCCCCGAGAAAGCCTGGGTGGACCAGGCCGCGGCGGAGTTGCCGCCTCCCCAGCCGGCCTGAGAACCTGTCACTGTTCCACAATCAACAACGGCATCAATAGACCCCGGACCCCCCGGCTTCGTTGCCGCCCGTCGAACGATCGAGTTTGCCCGTTTGCCCGGCGGCGACGATCCAGCCGCGACACGCCGGATGTCCGCAACTGCAATGGATCGCCGCAGAAGCGGGCCATCCGTAGTCGATTGTCATCTGCTCGCCAAGGGCGATGTCGGCTTCGATTTCCAGCCACAGTTGCGGCACCAGGTTCCCGTCCTCATTCTCCACCTCGATCTCCACGAGCGCGCAGTTGGGTACGCAACTGTGATTGAGGTAGCAGAACGGCGAGTCGGGCTCCAGCGCAAGGTCCTTCCCCAGTTCCATACAGTAGTCCGACTCGTAATCGGGGTCCTCGACGATTCCGCCCTGAATTGGGCCCACGCGGTCGTGCACGTGCAGACAACCGAGCGCGTAGACCCCCAAACCGTGGCGGGACGGGCCCACGCGCAGACAATGCTTGTTGTGCAGCATCAGCAAATCCGAGGCGGAGACGGACTAACCGCGTATCCGAGAACTACCACAGCGGCCCTGTGCGGCCAGAGAATTGCAGCACCTCCAGAGGTTCTGGGATCGGCTCCAAAAACCTAACCGAGAACTACCACAGCGGCCCTGTGCGGCCAGAGAATTGCAGCACCTCCAGAGGTTCTGGGATCGGCTCTAAGAACCCTCGGCTCCGCACGAATCGGGGCGAGCAAAGGGGGAAAAAAACTCTGCTCCCGCACGGCGTAAAGCCGAGGGGAGCAGAGCGTTGAACGATGCAATCGCCTGCGAAAGGCAATTACCAGGAGCGACGGTGCGAACCTCCGCCGCCTCCGCCGCCACCTCGTCGCGGCCGTTCCGTACGCGGCCGGGCCTCATTGACGGTGATCGCGCGGCCGGCAATCTCGCGAAGGTTCAATTCGCGAATCGCGTTTGCCGCTTCCTTGCCGTCCGCCATCTCGACGAAGGCGAAGCCGCGCGGCCGGCCGGTTTCACGGTCCTTGACAATGCTGACCGAACTCACGGAACCGTACTGCGAGAATGCCTCCCGCAGTTCATCTTCGGTCGCCGTATAGGACAGGTTTCCGACGTAAATATTGGTCATGCGACTCTCCTTTGCGACGGGGCTGCGGTCACTGAGGCCGAACGTTCTCGGCCCGAGGGCCCTTGGGGCCACGCCCTTCGGTGTAGGTTACCGACTGCCCGACGCGGAGCGACTCGATTTGCACCCCCTCCAGTGCACTGTGATGAAAGAAGAGCTCGCCCTTCTCCCCGCTGATGAAACCGAACCCTTTGTCCGCCACCAGCTTCTTGATCGTACCTTGCGGCATAGAGCCACTCCTTAGAAAGAACGCGAAGACACTGCCTAGGCCGTCCGTCTTCTCCTGAGCCTCGCGGGGAAGACTGCGGCCGAGCGGTAGAAGGTAAAGGCCCGCCGCAACTGGAGATCGGCACCCATCGGGGCACCGTGACGCAAATCGCAGGGTGACTTCGAACGAGAGTCAGGAAATAGGCCAGGCTCTCCGACTTCTCGGCACGACTACCGCCCCCATTATAACGTCTCCGCCGGACAAAGGAAGTCCGGCTGGAAGTTCGCATGACCCCAAATTCCCGCGGGGCCCTGGCTTCGGCTCCCCCCAGCCGCCATCACTGGGTAAGAGCCCACTCCCGGTCGAGAAAACGCTCGACCCCGTCGGCCTTTGCGATCACGGTGATTCCGTTCTCCGTCACCGTGAAACCCCGCGCGCAGGTCGACCTCGCGATGGTAGCCGATCTCGGCATTGGCCGGCACTTTCACTCCCTTGTCGATGATCGCCCGGCGAATCTTCGCATGCCGGCCAATATCCACCTCGCCAAAAAGGATCGAATCGTCGACTTGGGCAAAACTGTTGATCCGAACCTGCGGCCCAACGATCGAACGCCGCACCTGCCCCCGGAAACGATCGACCCCAGGCAAAGGATACTGTCCATCGCCAAGCCCCGGCGATGCTCGTCGGCGAAGACGAACTTGGGCGGGGGAAGATTGGGCTGGTAGGTCCGGATCGGCCACTGGTCGTCGTACATGTTCAACTCGGGATCCACCGAGATCAAATCCATGTTCGCCTCGAAGTAGGCGTCCAGCGTGCCTACGTCCCGCCAGTACATATCCCGCTTGCGGTTCTCGTCGCGAAACGGATAGGCAAATACCCGGTTCGGCTCGATCATCGAGGGAATCACGTCGCCGCCGAAGTCGTGGCGGCTGCCGCGGCGCATCGCGTCGCGGCAGAGCTCCTCGAAGAGAAACGAGGCGCTGAACAGGTAGATCCCCATCGAGGCCAGGCAATACTCGGAATCGCCCGGGATCGACTTCGGCTCCGCCGGCTTCTCCTGAAAACCGATCACGCGCCAGTTCTTGTCGACCTCCATCACCCCGAACTGCCGCGCGGCTTCCTCGCGCATGCGCCGAAGCACGCCGATCGTGACGTCGGCGCCGCACTCGACGTGGTAGTCGAGCATCGCCTGGTAGTTCATCTTGTAAATATGGTCGCCCGCCAGGATCAGCACGTAGCTGGGCGATTCCTTCTCGATCGTGTAGATGTTCTGGTACACCGCGTCCGCGGTCCCCTGGTACCAGCTCTCGTCGAGCCGCTGTTGAGGCGGAACCACGTCGGCGAATTCGCCCAGCTCCCGGCAGAAATAGCGCTGCCACCCCATGTTGATGTGCCGGTCCAGGCTCATCGCCTTGTACTGCGTGAGCACCAACAGCTTGCGCATTCCGCTGTTCAGGCAGTTCGATAGGGTGAAGTCGATGATCCGATAGGCGCCGCCAAAGGGAACGGCCGGTTTCGCCCGGTCGCGCGTCAGCGGCTCCAGCCGCGACCCCTTGCCTCCCGCCAGGATCACCGCAAGCACTTCGTCCTTCATGATCCCCCCCTGCCTTCCTGAAGTCGCAATCCCAAGGACTCTCCAGGTACCGCTCGGCGGCAAACAAGACCCGCGTTCCCAGTGCCTGCGCTCACCGCAGACCGGGCCCGCGTGGCTCGGTGGCCGGCGGTCCCTTGTCCTGAGCCCCCCCGACCGTCCTTCCCTCTTCCTGAGTTCAGTATCGATCGCGGGTATTCTAACGCTTTGTTGAACTTGGCCAAATAGAGAGGATCAGCGGGTAGGGCCCCCTCATTTTCCTCAATCCAGCCATTGCCGTTGCCAGAGTTCCAGGAATAGCAGCGACCAGAGCCGGTAGCTGTGGTCAAATCTACCCCCCAAGTGGGACTCGACCAGCTCGCGCACGGCCTCGGGCCGGAACAGCCCTCGTCGTTGCGTACGAGGGTCGAGGAGGATTTCCCGCGTCAAACCGGCCAGGGGACCGCGGAACCAATGGTCCATCGGCACCCCAAACCCCATCTTCCGCCTTCTTCGAATGTCGCGGGGCAGCAAATCGGCGAAAGCCCGAAGCAGGATCCGCTTGCCGCGCCCATAGCGGAATTTGTGACGCAGCGGCATGCGCGCCGCCAACTCCACCACCCGATGATCGAGAAACGGCGGACGCGTTTCCAAAGAATGCGCCATCGCCGCGATGTCCACCTTGACGAGAATATCGCCCGGCAAGTAGGTGCCCAAGTCGATCAAACCGAACGACGTGACCGGGTCGCGCCGCGGCTCCGCGCGGCCTCGATCGCCAGGTACTCCAAAGGGTCGGCGTCGGGAAGGTCGGCAAGAAATCCGTCGCTGTACAGCGTCGCCCAACGCGCCTCGGTAAACGTTGCTACCCATTCCAGGTAGCGGCGCAGCGGCGGCTGACCGACCGCCTCGACGAAGCGCTTCAGTCGCCGGCGGATTCCCTTCTGACGCGCGCTGGCCGGCAGCCGTTGCCAGAAACCGCGCGCCGATCCCCGCACGCAGCCACGCCGGCAATCGGTCGCACGCCTGGGCGAGCCAGGCCGCGCAATAGCGCGGGTAGCCGGCGAACAGTTCGTCCCCGCCATCGCCCGAAAGCGCCACCGTCACGTGCTGACGCGTCACCTGGGCCAGATACCACGTCGGCACGGCGGAGTTGTCGGCGAACGGCTCGTCGTAATGCCAGACGAGCTTGGGAAGGATCTCGACGGCGTTGGGCTCCACTTGGAACTCGTGGTGCACGGTGCCGAAGCGCTCCGCGGCCTGGCGGGCGTAGCGCGTTTCATCGTACTCCCGCACGGGAAAGCCCACCGAAAACGTGCGAACCGGCTCCTTGCAGAGCTTCTGCATCAGGCCGACGATGATCGTGGAATCGATTCCACCGGACAGGAACGCCCCCAGCGGCACGTCGCTCTCCAGCCGCATCTCGACCGCCGAGGTGAGCAGCTCGCGCAACTCCTCCGCGTAGTCCTCCTCCGGCCGATCCTCCTCGGCCTGAAAATCGGGATTCCAATAGCGACGGACCTCGAGCTGATCGTCGTGGTAGACCGCGAGGTGCCCCGGTGGGAGCTTGGCAATGCCGCGGAAAATCGTTCGGGGATGCGGCACGTACTTGAAGGTGAGATAGGCGTCCAGCGCCTGCGCGTCGATCTGGCGAGGCACGCCCGGCACTTGCAGAAGGCTTTTCAGTTCGCTGGCGAACAGCAACCGGCCCGGTTCGACTCGATACACCAGGGGCTTCTCCCCCAGTCGATCGCGCGCCAGAACCAGGCGACGGCCCTTGGCATCCCAGATCGCCAGGGCAAACATCCCGTTGAGTTGGTCGAGGAACGCCAGGCCCTCGATCCTCGTAGAGGTGGACGATCACTTCCGTGTCGCTCTGCGTCTTGAAGCGGTGGCCCGAACCCTCCAGCCGGCGGCGGAGCTCGCGGAAGTTGTAGATCTCTCCGTTGAAGACGATCCATACCGTGCCGTCCTCGTTGGCAAGCGGCTGTTGGCCGGTGGCCAGATCGATGATCGCCAGTCGGCGGTGGCCCAAGGCCACGCCCGGCTCCAGCCCCGCGCCCCCCCGCACGACAAGCTCCGAGGCGTAGAAGCCGTCGCCGTCCGGACCGCGGTGCGCAAGCACGTTGGTCATCGCGCGGAGCGTCGGCTCCCCTAACGCCCTTTCGGGCCGAGTCCAGACTGCTCCGCTGATGCCGCACATGGGAAAACGAGGCTCGGATGGGGCAGAATCGCGACCGCGGTCCTCGGGCATCCGTTCACCGGCCGCTGCAAACGGAGCCATGCTGCGCCCGTACGGCCGACCTGCGGCCCAGGGCTTTGGGGCGAAAACGCCCCGCGGAACCCTCTTCCGGCCGAAGCAGCCAGCACGTACGTCTTCAGCATAGCACCCACCCTCGGCTGGAGAAATCCGACTTGCCGTTTTCCCGCCTCTGCGGCCGTCGCCACCCCAGGCGCGCGGCGCATGGACACCGTCGGACGCGCCTTCCTATAATGTCCTGCCGCATCCGCCCGCCGACCGTCGGCCGGGCTTTGAACCCATCGGGAGGAAAGACAATGCAAGGTAAACGTCTTTGGGCGAGCGTGGCAGCGGTGGTCGCAATGAGTTGTGCGATGGCGGCGGGTTGCCTGGCCGCGGAGCGAAAGAAGATCGACGAGGTGATCGACCCCGCCCAAGCCAAAGCCGATCCCGATTTCTCCCTTCAAGGGGAATACCTCGGCAAAGCAGCCAAGGGCGATCTCGCCGCGCAAGTCGTAGCCCTCGGCGACGGAAAGTTCGATTTGTACTTCCTCGAAGGCGGGCTGCCGGGCGCCGGTTGGAGCAAGACGGACCCTCGGCGCAAGGTCCAAGGACAGCGACAGGATGGACAAGTCGTCTTCGAAGGCCAAGGGCTGCGGGGCAAGATCGACGCCGGAACGCTCACCGTGAGCGACGGCGACGGCCAGGCGAAGCTGAAACGCGTCGAGCGCCACAGCCCGACCCTCGGCGCCAAGGCGCCGGCAGGAGCCAAACTCCTCTTCCTCGACGGCAAGGGCGCCGACCACTGGCAACGCGCCGTGGTGAGCCCCCTCGGGGCCCTGTTCTCCGGAGCAACCACCAAGGAGAAGTTCGGCGATTACACCTTGCACCTCGAATTCCTTCTTTCCTACATGCCCAAGGCCACGGGCCAGGCACGATCCAACAGCGGCGTCTACGTGCACAACTGCTATGAGATCCAAGTGCTCGACTCGTTCGGCCTGACGGGCGAGAACAACGAGTGCGGCGGCTTCTACAGCATCAAGACCCCCGACGTCAACATGTGCCTGCCGCCGCTGGTGTGGCAAACCTACGACGTCGAATACACGGGGCCGAAATACGACGCCGCCGGCAAGAAAACGGCATCCGCGCGAATCACCGTCAAACACAACGGCGTTGCGATTCACAACGACGTGGAACTCCCGAAAGCGACCCCTGGCGGCGAGGGGGAAGGCCCCGGACCGCGCGTACTGTTTCTCCAGGGACACGGCAATCGGGTGCAATTCAACAACATCTGGATTGTCGAGAAGAAGCCCTAATCGCTTGCTTTGAGAACTGCCGATGCGGCCCTGTGCGGCCGGAAAACTGGCAGCACCTCCAGAGGTTCTGGGATCGGCGCTAAAAGGCGGCCCGCCGGCACGCGACGTTTTTCCCCACCATTGACCATTACCGCATGCTAAGGAATTGGCAGTTTCGCCCGCGCGGGCTTCGGCGAGTTTTTCCCCCGGCCGGCACTGGACAAGCAAGGTATAATTTTCATGGTAAGACGGTGAGCGACTGCGACCCCGCTGGGTTTTCAACCGGGGGATTTTGGCCGTAGCTGCGAGCCGATCCTGTCGATATGTTCTTCGTCCAACGGAAGTCATCGAACAACGGAAGCATTCGAAATCGAGCCTCCCGTTATTCCGACGGAGGTGCCAACCCTTTAGCGTGAGCCAGGGTCAATCCGGCTGGTGCATGAGCACGCCCGACCCGCGCTCTTCTCGCAGCGACGCATCCGGTCGCAATGCGACGGGGGGTTTGATTTCTACGCTGCCGCTTCCCTTCGGGGCAGGCGGCAGCGTTTTTTATTTCTTGGTTCAAGCCAAGCGCCGCTTCGTCTCCGCGTCTCGACGCGTCGCTCAGCACGGCGACGGACGTGAATTGCCGATCCGTTCACGCGCGCGCACGGCCCAAGGACACGGTCACGTTTTCGCCGCCGGCAACCTGCCGATTCGCCGCGGAAGGGTCGCCGCGCAAGCTTGGATCATCCCGCGGTGAACGCTCAGCGGCGGGCGACGCTCGGCGTGTTGAGGTAGAGCGTGCTCACAACCGTACGATCCACGTCCTCGAAACGCTCGAGTTGATCGGCCTTGATCGTAAAAGCAACGACCACGCGCCGTCCCTGGGTGTTCCCCAGGAGATAGTAGATCCACTGGATCGGCATCTCGCCCGCCTCGCCGGCGACCTCGACGCGATACATCCGTTCGCCGGTTTCACGATCGAACTCGCTGGCGCGGAGAAACTTTCCGAAGTTCTTCGCCAGGCCGGCACGGATGTCGTCCTGGAACTCCGCCAGGGTCGGCAGACTCTTGCCGTCGCGCGCGGCCGATTCCGCCACGTTGCATTGGGCGACGTACTCGCCCCGATCGATCATGCGCAGCACGACGCTGTCGTCGGTTTCGCTGATCACCAGCCAACGGCGGTCGTGGGCAAACTGCCAGCCCCGTCCCGGGGCAACGTAGGCAAGTTGCTCCAGCTCGGTGCGCGGTTCCAGTGCCACACCCTGCAGTGCGGCAGCCGTGAGCCGAGAGGAGTTCTGTCCGGTCGAGATCTTCATCTGCAACCTCGCAACGACGTCCAAACCCGGGGCGGCAACCCCCGCGCGGCGGACCTCCTTCAGTGCCATGCCCAGCCACACGATACGCTTGGCCTTGAGATCGAAGCGGTACTTGGCCTTGATCTCGATCGCACTCGCCAACCCGTAAACCTCCCCCTCCACGCGGCCCGCCATTTCGAGCCGCGCGACGCCGTCGGTAACTTCGATCAGTGCGCTTTGCACCTCGTTGACGCGGAGCGCATCCAATCCACAGAGCACGGCCAGCAGGTCGTTGGGATGTTTCCACATGTCCCCCACCGCCACCGGCTTCTCCGGGAGCAGCCGGTCGAGCACGAGGCTGTTGCCCGGCGCCGCAACCAGATCGAGCTCCTCGCGCGTCAACAATCCCGTCGGCGAGTACAGCGTGGCCTTCACGCCCGTCACCTCAACGCCGATGAGACGCCGCGGATCGCGAAGCACGGACCGCGCCGGTTCGTCCGCAACGCGAATCGTGGCCTCAGCCCGATCGTAGAAGCGAATCGAGCGCAGCGTGGGTTCGGAGCCCTTGATTGTGCCGAGGGATTTCTCATCATAGGTGAGGTTCGCTTCGGCGCTGATCTTCAGCGGCGTGCCCTTGGTGCCCTCGGGGTCCCGCGCGTCGGCCACCTTCAATTGGCCGCCCACCTCGAGCGTCACCTCGACGCGGTCTTGCGCGTCGCGATCGCGCTGCGAGCGGAGCGTGTGCGTCTCTTTGGCGATCGCCGAGCCGCTGCTTGCCGTACTGAGGATCAGAAGGATCGCAAGTCGCGCAAAATGCTTCTCTGTTCTCATAGACGCTACCCCCTATCCTGAAAATGACGCCCCCATCATTCAGGGCAGATAACTGCGTTTCCTATCGGTAAGACCCGTAGTCGCTAGATCGACCGCGCCGGCTGGCGAGGTTCAGCCGAAAACTCCGCTTATGGCGGTGGAAGTCCCTGTAGCGGGTTTAAGGTGCCCTTCGGCGAAAGGTCACCGCAGCGAACCCGAAGCGTTTCGAATCCTCACTCGCCAGCGATCCAAGAATGCAGTTTGTTGGTATGCTTTGTGCTAGCGCATGACCCCCAAACAGTTTGCGTAGGGAAAGGGTTGGCATTGGTGACCCAGCTGGGCTCCAATCCGTCCACCCTGGCCGCAAAATGGCCAGTGTGGTTGTTGGACTTTCGTGCTTCTGCCCTCCAGGCCCAATGGTTTGCTCGATAGAAGGCGGTTCCGCCCGCCACCCCCAAGATGAATTACACCCATTTATCCTAGAACCAAACCACCCAAGAATTACTTGGGACGACTAAATGTAATCTCTGGATTTTTACAGCCGAACCTGTCATAATCCCGAGAATTAGGGAGGCGGTTTAGCCACCGGATCGGCAGTCGGCCATGACGGCCCATCGGGAACGAACAAACAGATCCTCGGGTGCGGCGAGTGCCGCAGGGAGTCCCCGCGGATCTGAGAGGATTCGAGGACTGCGATGCACAGCGATTATCTCAATCCCGCCATCCGACAGCTTCGCGACCAGCAGGTGCGATTTGCGCCCCGCGAAAAGAAACTGGAGCAGGTCGACCAGGCCGAAAGGCTGCTGGGAGAACTGGAGCCCGGACGCACGTACACCTACGAGTACCTCTGCTATCGCATCACGAAGTTCCGCCCCGACTCGTATCCCGACATGAAACTGTCGGGCAAGGAGGCCAGTCACGATCTGCGTCTGTTCATTGAGGACCTCTCCGACGCCGCCAACGTGCCGGCCAACGACGCCGGGGAACTGGTCCTGACGGTGGACGAACTCAGCCGGCAGTTCCAGGTCTCGACGAAGACGATCTCGCGATGGCGCCGCCAAGGGCTGATCAGCCGGCGATTCGTGTTCGACGGCCGCAAGCGGGTCGGATTCCTGAAGAGTTCGGTCGAACGGTTCGTGCAACGCAACCAGGACCGCGTGCGCCGCGGCGCGCAGTTCAGCCAGCTGACCGACGACGAGCGCGAGGGAATCATCGACCGCGCACGGCGTCTGGCCCAGGCCGGCGGCTGCCCTGCCGAGGTCACCAAGCGGCTCTCGCGCTTCAGCGGCCGGAGCGTGGAGACGATCCGCTACACGCTCAAGCAATTCGACCGCGATCATCCCGACGTGGCGATCTTCCCCGATAATTCCGGGCCGCTGCGGGAAGACACCAAGAAGAAGATCTACCAGCAGTACCGCCGCGGGCAGGCGGTCGATTCGCTGGCCAAGCGGTTCTGCCGCACCAAGACGAGCATCTACCGGATCATCGCCGAGATGCGGGCCAAGCGGATCATGGAATTGCCGCTGGACTTCATCCCCAACGCATCGTTCGACCGGGTGCGCAGCGGAGAAGCAGGAAAAGGAGCATCCTCGGCGCCGCCGCCTCGGCCCGAGGACCTGACGTCGAAGAAGAACCCGGCTTCCCAGCGGCCTGCCCCCCTATCTGGCGAGCCTCTACGAGGTCCCGCTGCTGACTCGGGAGCAGGAAATGCACCTGTTCCGCAAGATGAACTATCTGAAGTACAAGGCCGACCGCCTGCGGGAAGATCTCGACATCGGCGCGACCGAAGAGCGGGCTGATGGACCAGATCGAGAAGCTCTACGACGAGTCGGTGGCCACCAAGAACGAGATCATTTCCGCCAACCTGCGGCTGGTGGTCTCGATCGCCAAGCGGCACGTCGGGCCGGTGGAGAACTTCTTCGAGCTGGTGAGCGACGGGAATATCTCGCTGATCCGCGCCGTGGAGAAGTTCGACTTCGCCCGGGGCAACAAGTTCAGCACCTACGCGAGTTGGGCGATCATGAAGAACTTCGCCCGCACCATTCCCGACGAGCACCGCCATCGCGACCGTTTCCGCACCAGCCACGCGGAGATGTTCGGCGCCACGGAGGACGCGCGGACCGACCAGTACGAGCAGGAATCGGCCCAGAATCAGCGCGAGATCCCAGGTCGAGAGGATCCTGGAGCGGCTTGACGAGCGGGAGCAGAAGATTATCATTAGCCGTTTCGGCCTGAACCGCGGTCACGAGCCGCTGACGCTCAAGGAGGTTGGCGCCGAGATGGGCGTGACCAAGGAGCGGATTCGGCAGATCGAGGCTCGGGCGCTGAGCAAGCTCCGCAGGGCTGCCCAGGAAGAGAAGATTGAAGTTCCCGAGGTCGAATAGACCCCGTGGAATATCCTCCGCAGGGCACCGCATCAGTCCCTGATTGCCAGCATGAGCCGACCGTGGTTGGTCCTTGCGGCCCGGTGTCAGTCAGGACCGGGAACGACGCCCAAGGCCCTTCTATCGGGGTGGACCATGCGGAGTTCGTCGGCTTTTCCTCCCCACCCGCCTTGCACGGACGGGGCGGTCGGATATATTAAATGGTTCGCATGTTGGGCTCGGCTGGCTAGCGTAGCTCAATCGGCAGAGCAGCTGATTTGTAATCAGCAGGTTGTGGGTTCAAGTCCCTCCGCTAGCTCGTGACGGAAACCCCTTGATTTCCGTCGGTTTGCCCTGTCACACAAGCGGAATTGCACCCTTTTGATCGGTGGAAAGCGGGAGGCTGAATCCAACGCCTGTTAAGCGGGGGGTTTCCCGAGCGGTCAAAGGGGTCAGACTGTAAATCTGATGGCTACTGCCTTCGAAGGTTCGAATCCTTCACCCCCCATTGTTGCTTTTGAGGAAGGAGTACAGAAAGGGTTTGCGGGTGTAGCTCAACGGTAGAGCACCAGCCTTCCAAGCTGGTCACGAGGGTTCGACTCCCTTCACCCGCTTCCGGTCAATGCGTGTGGGACCGGATGCCATCGCTGGTCGCCAGGGGCGACCCGCTCGGCTGCTGTAGCTCAGTCGGTAGAGCGCGTCCTTGGTAAGGACGAGGTCATGGGTCCGAATCCCATCAGCAGCTCCTTGGTCGGAAGGTCCCTCACCTGTTTCGCATCGTCGACCTAACTGATTTCCTAAACTAACTTACCCGCTTGACTGAACGCAGGGAGACAGAATGGCCAAGGACGTATTTCAACGAACCAAACCGCACGTCAATGTCGGCACCATCGGCCACATTGACCACGGCAAGACGACGCTGACCGGCGCGATCCTGGCGGTCCAGTCGGCCAAGGGCCTGGCGAAGTTCAAGTCGTACGCCGACATCGCCAAGGGCGGTACCGTGCGCGACGCCACCAAGACGGTCACCATCGCCGTGGCTCACGTCGAGTACGAGACCGGCAAACGCCACTACGCCCACATCGACTGCCCGGGCCACGCCGACTTCATCAAGAACATGATCACCGGGTGCCGCCCAGATGGACGGGGCGATCCTCGTCGTCTCCGCCGCCGACGGCCCCATGCCGCAGACCCGCGAGCACGTCCTCTTGGCCCGCCAGGTGAACGTGCCGCGCTCTGGTCGTGTTCCTCAACAAGATCGACCTGGTCGACGACCCCGAGCTGCTCGAACTGGTCGAGCTGGAGCTCCGCGAGCTGCTGACCAACTACGGCTTCCCCGGCGACGAGATTCCGATCGTCCGCGGCAGCGCGCTGCCGGCCTACCAGAATCCCGCGGACCCGGCGGCCACCAAGTGCATCGAGGACCTGATGGACGCGATCGACAGCTACATCCCCGAGCCGGTCCGCCTGATCGACAAGCCCTTCCTGATGGCCGTCGAAGACGTGTTCTCGATCGAAGGTCGCGGCACCGTGGCCACCGGCCGTATCGAGCAGGGCCGAGTGCAAGGTCGGCGAGGACGTCGAGATCGTCGGCTTGAACGACCGCCACGCGGAAGACCGTGTGCACCGGCGTGGAAATGTTCAACAAGACGCTCGACGAGGGCGTGGCCGGCGACAACGTCGGCTGCCTGCTCCGCGGCGTCAAGCGCGAGGATATCGAGCGCGGCCAGGTGCTCGCCAAGCCCGGCTCGATCACGCCGCACACCAAGTTCGAGGCCGAAGTCTACGTGCTGTCGAAGGAAGAAGGTGGCCGGCACACGCCGTTCTTCAGCGGCTACCGCCCCCAGTTCTACTTCCGCACGACCGACGTCACCGGGAGCCTGAACCTCCTGGGCGGCGCCGAAATGTGCATGCCCGGCGACAACGTCAAGCTGTCAGGTCGAGTTGATCGCGCCGATCGCCATGGATGAGAACGTGCGCTTCGCCATCCGCGAGGGTGGTCGCACCGTCGGGTCGGGCGTGGTGACCAAGATCCTCGAGTAAAGGAAACCGGTTCGCTCCATGCGGAGCGAGAACACGGCGGTGCGAACCACGGGAAGTGTGTTCGAACGGCGACTTCCCGTACGTCCGCGCCGTGCTGGCACAGGGGTGTAGCTCAATTGGTAGAGCACCGGTCTCCAAAACCGGGGGTTGGGAGTTCGAGTCCCCCCGCCCCTGCTTTCCCTTAGGGGGCGCCGCTGCCGCAATCCTCGCAAGTCACCTTGCCGGATTGCCGCCCAGGCGCCATCGGGTGAGGCAGGAAGCCATCGAGCCACACACGCGACCGTGGGCACCAGCAGGGTCCAACCCATAACGAGTAGACGGTGAACGCCTTCCTCCAGGAACTATTTCATCTCGGCATTTACAAGCGAAGCCAGGGGCGAATCACGCGCCAGGTAACGCTGGCTGCGATCGCGCTTTTGGTTGCGGTCGGTTTCTACCGGGTGTCCCAGCTCCTCGAGACGCGCGTGAACTCGACCGTGCTGGTCGTTGGGGATCCCCCTTCTGCTGACGATGGCCTGCTGGTGGATCGCCTACCGGTCGGTCAATATTCCCACGTTCGCCGATTTCCTGATCGCCGTGGAAGCGGAGATGAACAAGGTCTCCTGGCCGACGCGCGGAGAGTTGTTCCGCAGTTCGCTCGTGGTCCTGGTTTGCATCATCGTGTCTGGCGGCGATCCTGGCCGTGTTCGACGGATTCTGGTTCTGGCTGTTCAAGCAGCTTGGGGTCATCTGAACGAACGCTGGGCACGGGAACTCTGGAAAACCTGTAACGGTAAGGCAACGGCCGTGGCGATGAACGACACGAACCAACCGATCCACGACGCGGAGCGCCCGTCGGAGGGCGCGGCGCGGGGATCGTCCCGGCGAAGTGCCCGCCGACGGGCTGCCGCTGGCCGCCGAGTCGCCTCCGCCGCAGTACGAGGAACCCGCCGCGTGCGCCGCCGGTCCCGGCGGTGTCGGTCCCTGCCGCCCTGGCGCCCTCCAACGCGCCGGTGCCCCCGCTCGCAAAACGGCCCCGATTCGCCGCCAACCGTCATACCTGCCGAGCAGGCCGCTGAGCCCGCAGAAGAAGCCGCTGAGCCCGCAGAAGAAGCCGCCGAGCCCGCAGAAGAAGTCGCCAAGTCCGCAGAACTCGAACCCGCTCCGGCCGAAGCCGAGTTGCCGGAACTCGAAGCCGCAAGTTCGGTCGAAAGACCCGCGCGCGTCGAGAAAAAAGCCCCGTCGCCCCGCGGAAAAAACGGACGAGCAAGCGCAAGGCCGAGCCGCAGGTGCCCGCCGAGCCGGTGCCTCAGAAGCCAAAATCCGCCAAACATGGATTGGTACATCCTCAAGGTGCAGAGCAACCGCGAGGAGAGCGATCCGCGAGGGGCTCCGGCGCCGGGTGGCGATCGCCGGCTACGACGAGTACTTCGGCGACATCATCGTTCCGACGGAGAAGGTCACCGAGTTCAAGGGCGGGAAGCGCCGGACCTTCAAGCGCAAGCTTTACCCGGGCTACCTCGTCGTCCAGATGGAGATCAACGAGGACACGTGGTTCCTGGTCCGCGAGACGCCGGGGATCGGCGATTTCACCGGGGCGGCCGGACATCCCACGCCCGATGCAGCCCCGCGAAGTGGCGGCGATCCTCGCCAAGCAGGAAGAGAAGACCGACGAAGCAGGTGAAGGTCAAGATCAACTTCCAGGTCGGCGACCACGTGAAGATCAAGGAAGGGACCTTCGAGAATTTCGAGGGCGAAGTGGCCAGCATCGACGAGACCAACGGGCGCGTGACGGTGCTGATCAACATCTTCGGCCGCAGCACGCCCGTCGACATCGAATACTGGCAGATCGAAGCGTGTGACGTAACACGGCCGGTGTAGGCGGATGGCAAAGCAACTGGTAGGCGAGGCGAGGTTTCAGGTTCCCGGCGGGCAGGCGACGCCCGCCCCTCCGGTCGGCACTTCGCTGGGTAAGTTCGGCATCAATCTCGGGCAGTTCGTGCAGCAGTTCAACGAGCGGACCCGGGAGCACCTCGGGCTTGCGCATTCCGGTGGTCGTCCGCGTGTTCAACGACCGCACCTTCGAGCTGGAGACGAAGAGCCCGGCGGCGGTCGACCTGCTGAAGCAGGCGGCGGGAATCGCCAAGGGTTCGGGGATCACGCCCAAGGAGAAGGTGGGCAAGGTCAGCCGCGACCAGATCGACGAGATCGTCAAGAAGAAGATGGCCGACCTCAACGCCCGGGACGTCGAACATGCCCGGCGCATGATCGAGGGCACGGCGCGGAGCATGGGCCTGGACGTGGTGGACTAAAGCAAGTCAGCGGTCGGCTTTCCGGGACTGCACGGTGCAGCACGCGCGGCGGATGCGCCGCCGGAAGGACTCAAGGTCGAGCGCTCTAACGGATCGACAAGAGACTATGGTAACTAATCCAAACGCATGAAGGCCATGCCGAGAAGGCACCGGGCAATGCGCCGCTGCCGTCGACGAGGCGGTGGCCCTCCTGAAGACGCTTCAACACCACGAAGTTCGATCAGACGGTCGAGATCGCCATCCGTCTGGGGGTCGATCCCAAGCAGGCCGATCAGATCGTCCGCGGCTCGATCGTGCTGCCCCACGGCATCGGCAAGACGCTCGCGCGTGGTCGTGTTCGCCAAGGGCGACAAGGCCGACGAGGCCGAAGCGGCCGGCGCCGACGAGGTCGGCGGGCCGGAATTGGCCGAGAAGATCAAGGGCGGCTGGACCGACTTCGACGTCTGCATCGCCGCCCCCGACATGATGGGCGTCGTCGGCCCGCTGGGCAAGGTGCTCGGTCCCGCGGGCTGATGCCCTCGCCCCGCGCCGGCACCGTCACCCCCGACGTCGCCAAGACCGTCCGCGAGTACAAGGCCGGCAAGGTCGAGTTCCGCAACGACACCGGCGGGATCATGTCCACGCGGTCGTCGGCAAGCTGAGCTTCGAAAAAGAGAAACTGGCCGAAAACGTCCGCGCCTTCATCAACTACATTCTGGCCTGAAGCCGGCGGCGGTCCGCGGACAGTACGTCAAGGGCATCGCCCTGAAGGCCACGATGAGCCCGAGCGTCCGCGTCGCTGCGTGAGCGGCCCCGCGGTAAGGATCATGGGCAACCAAACGGGTACGACGATCGAGTCTCTCAGGCCGCGAGGGCCGCAGGGTCAGCCAAGGCGTTCCGAGGCGACAAAGGTATACCAGTAGCATGAGCAAGTACGTCAAGAACCTGATTACCGACCACCTGCGCGAGCAGCTCTGGCGGACGTCCACGACGCGCTCCTGGTGAACCTGGTCGGCCTGGACGCCAACACCAACAACCGGCTCCGCACCGAGTTCGGCGGGCAAGAACATCCACGTCATGGTGGTCAAGAACAGCCTCGCCGCGCGTGCCGCCGCCGGAACGCCCCTGGCGCCGATGTTCGAGGGACTCACCGGCACCGCGGCGGTCTGCTGGGGCGGCGAAGACATGGTGACGCTGGCCAAGGAAGTCAGCCGCTTCGCCAGGGACACGAAGTACCAGCCCTTCGCTCCCGTCGGCGGCGTGATGGACGGCGAGAAGCTCTCGCCCGAACAGGTCGAGCAGGTCAGCAAGTGGCCCAGCCGGCAGGAGCAGTTGAGCCTGCTGGTCGGGCAGATCCTCGGCCCGGGTGCCCGGCTGGCCGCGCAATTGCTCGGCCGGGCGGCACGGTGGCCAGCCAGATCAAGCAGATGGCCGAGGGCGAAGAGGCCGACGAAAAAGCCGACGAAAAAACCGACGAACCGACCACGGAGAAGACCGCGGAGCCCGAAGCGCCGCCCGCCTGATTCGGCCCCGCGCTTGGGCTGCCCGCTTGCAAGGAAACCTTCAGCAAACCAGTAACTATAAGTAACGTTGGCGGCCTGCCGCAACCGCAAGTGCCGCCCGACGTCGTGTTTGACTCCAGAAAGGACGAATCCCGCAATGGCAACCGACACCGCAACCTATTCCGATCTCACCAAGGACCTGGGCGAGAAGATCGTCGCAGTTGACGCTGAAGCAGGCCAAGGAGCTGAGCGACTACCTCGAAGACGTTCACGGCATCAAGGCCGCCGCGGGCGGGGCCATCATGATGGCGGGTCCGTGGGCGGAGCCGGCGCCGAGAAGCCCGCCGAGAAGACCGAGTTCGACGTGGTCCTCGAGGGCTTCGGCGACAAGAAGATCGGCGTGATCAAGGAAGTCCGCGCGATCACCGGTCTGGGCCTGAAGGAAGCCAAGGACCTGGTCGAGGAGTTCCGGCCAAGGTCAAGGAAGGCATCTCCAAGGAAGATGCCGAGAAGATCAAGGCCCAGCTGGAAGCGGCCGGGGCCACTGTTTCGATCAAGTAGCGTTCCTAGACTCCAGCGCAGTGTTCCCGTAGTCCACCCTCAGCGAAGGGACGGGAGGCCGTGCGCGGGCAGAAACCGCTTGACGTTGCCAAATCCTTTCGACCTATCTCATTTGACGGGCCGTGGCCGCGGGGGGTCGCTTTGCGCATCGCCCACCCCGGGGGCCGTGCGCCCGTTGTCCCTTTTCTTTGCCTGAAGCGAAAAGGTGATCTTGTATGGCCATCAGCGCTCAACGGCGACTGCAACCCAAGGAAGTCCGTCAGTTCGGCAGCCGGCGCCGCCCTTATTCGACGCCCGATCTGACCGAGATCCAGACGCGCAGCTACGAATCGTTCCTCCAGTACGATATCCAGGGGGATCGCGTCGAAAAGGGACTGGAGTCGGTGCTCCGCGAGATCTTCCCCATCGAGAGCTACGACAAGTCGCTCCGCCTGGAGTATCTGCGCTACGATCTGGGCAAGCCGCGCTACGAACCCGACGAGTGCCGGCAGTTGCGCCTGACCTACGGCCGGCCCTTCAAGATCGTGCTCCGGCTCACCAAGGAGCAGCCGGTCGAGGAGGAGGTCTACCTCGGCGACCTGCCGATCATGCTCGGCGGCGGCGAGTTCATCATCAACGGCGCCGAGCGCGTGGTCGTCAGCCAGTTGCACCGCAGCCCGGGCGTCGACTTCGTCGTCGAAATCGAAGGAGCGGACCGCCGGCTCCACAGTTGCCGAATCATTCCCGAACGCGGCAGTTGGATCGAGCTCAACGTGACCCGCAAGGAGAGCCTCTCCGTTCGCATCGACCAGAGCGGCAAGTTCTCCGCGATGACGCTGCTCCGCGCCATGGATGCCAAGTACAGCCAGAACGCCGATCTGCTCCGCGCCTTCTACGAGACCGACCATCGAAACCATCGTCGACGGCCGCAGCGTGACCAAGGTCGAGGGGAAGATCGCCGTCGCCGACATCGTCTATCCGTCCGATAGCCCCCGCGCCGGCGAAATCCTCGTCGAGAGCGGCCAGAAGATCACCAAGAACGCCGCCGAGATGATCTGCACCTCGGGCTTGAAGTCGGTCGAGGTGATGCCCGACCAGAAGCAGCCGCTCTTGCTCAACGCCCTGACCGACGACCCGACCGCCAGCCACGAAGAGGCCCTGCTGCGGATCTACCAGCGGCTGCGCCCCGGCAACCCGCCGCAGTTGGAAAAGGCCAAGGCCCTGTTCCACGAGAAGTTCTACGACACCAACCGCTATCGCCTCGGGCGCGTCGGCCGCTTCCGCATCAACCGCAAGCTCGGGCTTGAACGTGCACGAGGACGAGATGACGCTGCGGCCCGAGGACCTCATCGCGGCCATGAAGTACTTGCTCGACGCTCCGCTCCGACGACCCCTCGGTCGAAGTCGACGACATCGACCACCTGGGCAACCGCCGCCTGCGCACCATCGACGAGCTGGCCAGCGACGAGCTGCGCAAGGGCTTCCTCAAGCTCCGCCGCACCGTGCAGGAGCGGATGAGCCTCAAGGACGTCGAGGACATGACGCCGCGGAGCCTGGTCAATCCGAAGAGCATCTCCGCGGCGATCGAGTACTTCTTCGGCCGCGGCGAGCTGTCGCAGGTCGTCGACCAGACCAACCCGCTCTCGATGCTCACCCACGAGCGGCGTCTGTCGGCCTTGGGCCCGGGCGGTCTGAACCGCAAGCGGGCGGGCTTCGAGGTCCGCGACGTGCACATCTCCCACTACGGCCGCATCTGCCCCATCGAGACCCCCGAAGGCACGAACATCGGCCTGATCTCCAGCCTCGCGATCTACGCCGGCGTGGACGAATACGGCTTCCTCGTCACCCCCTACCAGGCGGTGAAGAAAGGCAAGCTCACCGATCAGATCGAGTGGCTCCGCGCCGACCAGGAGCACGAGGCCTTCCTGGCTCCCGCCGACGTCCCGCATCGAGAACGAGCAAAATCATCGGCGATACGATCATCGCCCGGCACCACGGCGACTTCCACATCGTCCCCGCCGACCAGGTCCAGTACGTCGACGTGGCCCCCGAGCCAGATGGTCGGCGTCTCGGCCGGCCTGATTCCCTTCCTCGAACACGACGACGCGAACCGCGCCCTGATGGGTTCCAACATGCAGCGCCAGGCCGTGCCGCTCTTGGTCACCGAGCCGCCGCTGGTCGCCACGGGCATGGAGCGCGATGCGGCCATCAACTCCAGCATGCTCGTCCGGCCGCGGACCGCGGGCACGGTGACCTTCGTCGACGCCATCGCGGATCGAGATCGGCAACGACGTCTATCCCCTGCGGAAGTTCGTGGGCCTCAACGAGCGGACCTGCCAGAACCAGAAGCCGATCGTCCAGTTGGGGCAGAAGGTCGACAAGGGCAGACGTGATCGCCGACGGCGCCGGCACCTACCAAGGCGAACTGGCGCTGGGCCGCAACGTGCTCGTCGCCTTCATGGCCTGGGACGGATTCAACTTCGAGGACGCCATCATCATCAGCGAAGAACTGGTGCAGGGCGACGTCTACACCTCGATCCACATCGAGGAGTTCGACATCGAGATCCGCGAGACGAAGCTGGGCCGCGAGGAGTTCACCCGCGACATCCCCAACGTCAGCGAAAAGGCCCTGCGCAACCTGGACGAGAACGGCATCGTCCGCGTCGGCACCTACGTTCGGCCGGGCGACATCCTCGTGGGCAAAGTCTCGCCCAAGTCCAAGACCGAGCTGACGCCCGAAGAGAAGCTTCTGCACGCGATCTTCGGCCGCGCCGGCGAGGACGTGAAGAACGATTCCCTCGAAGTCCCCTCCGGCATCGAAGGGATCGTGATCGACACCGCAGAAGTTCTCGCGACGCATGAGCCTCACCGAGGACGAGCGGAAGAAGTTCGAGCAGGACCTGAAGAGACGCGGAGTCGGAAGGCAATGCGAAGATCGCCGAGACCTTCGGCCAGTTGATCGCCAAGATCGAGGACGTGCTCAAGAAGAAGCTGACCGACGAGGACGGCAACCCGTTGGTCGAAGGGCAGGAGCACCGCTACGTGGCCGAACAGGCCCAGCGCTTCCGGCTCGATTCCCTCGATATCCGCAGCCCGCAGCGCAAGGCCGAAGTGGAGCGGATCTACCAGCGACGCCTGGCCGGCCGTCGAAGCGGCGATCGACGCCCGCGACCGGCGGCTCAACTCCATGAAGCGCGGCGACGAGCTTCGCAGCGGCGTGCTGCAAATGGTCAAGGTCTACATCGCCGCCAAGCGCGTGATCTCGGTCGGGCGACAAGATGGCCGGCCGCCACGGCAACAAGGGCGTGATCGCCAAGATCCTGCCCATGGAGGACATGCCGTTCCTGGCCGACGGCACGCCGGTCCAGATCATGCTCAATCCGCTGGGCGTGCCCAGCCGTATGAACGTCGGCCAGATTCTGGAGACGCACCTCGGCTGGGCCGGCGCCAAGCTCGGCTTCCAGGCGATCACGCCGGTGTTCAACGGGGCCAGCGAGGAAGACATCAACGACTGCCTGGCCGAGGCGCGGACTGCCGCGGCACGGCAAGGCGCTGCTCATGGACGGCCGCACCGGCGAGCCCTTCGAGCAGGAGGTGACCGTCGGCTACATCTACATGATGAAGCTGCACCACCTCGTCGACGACAAGGTCCATGCCCGCTCCACCGGCCCCTACTCGCTGATCACGCAGCAGCCGCTGGGCGGCAAGGCCCGCTTCGGCGGCCAGCGTTTCGGGGAAATGGAAGTCTGGGCCCTGGAGGCCTACGGCGCGGCCTACATCCTCCAGGAACTGCTCACCGTCAAGAGCGACGACGTGGAAGGCCGCACCAAGATTTACGAGTCGATGGTCAAGGGCGAGAACACGCTCGAAGCCGGCACCCCGGCCAGCTTCGACGTGCTTGACCAACGAAATCCGCGGCCTGGCCCTGAACATGCAATTGGAGAAGGGACGCGTTTAGCAGCCGCTGGTCTCTGCCCTCGGAGAGCCGGGCGAGGGTGCCGCGCAACGCCGGTTCCTCGCCCCACAGCCGCGCGGCGGCGCGGCAACGTAAGCGAATCCGACGGCGCGTGGAGGCAGTAGGCTCGGTTCCGTGGCCTCACCGACGAGCAGGTTATCGTCCGAGACTGGAAGGCACGAGTGCGAATCCGATTCTCCCGGGAAAGGAGTGCCAGCAGTGAGTATTGGCGAAACCTCTTACGACCGGATCAATGACTACGCGTCGGTGAAGATCAGCCTCGCCCGGCCCCACGACATCCGCAGCTGGTCGTTCGGCGAGGTGAAGAAGCCGGAAACGATCAACTACCGCACCTACCGTCCGGAAAAGGACGGCCTGTTCTGCGAGCGGATCTTCGGCCCGGAGAAGGACTGGGAATGCGCCTGCGGCAAGTACCGCGGCATGAAATACAAGGGCATGATCTGCGACCGCTGCGGCGTCAAGATCACCCACAGCCGCGTGCGCCGCAAGCGCATGGGCCACATCGAGCTGGCCGCACCCGTCGTCCACATCTGGTTCTTCAAGGCCATGCCCAGCCGCCTGGGCACGCTTCTGGACATGAAGACCACGAGCCTGGAAAAGATCATCTACTTCCAGGACTACGTGGTCACCGACGCCGGCAGCACGCCGCTGAAGTACAAGCAGCTGCTGACCGAGGAGGAGTACCGCAAGGCCCGGCAGGAGTATGGCGACAGCGCGTTCAAGGCCGACATGGGCGCCGAGGCGGTCCGCAAGCTGCTGATGGATCTCGACCTGGTGAAGCTCTCCCAGGAGCTGCGCGACCGATCTGCACGGAGACCAATTCGAAGCAGAAGAAGAAGGACCTGATCAACCGGCTGAAGATCGTCGAGTCGATCCGCGACAGCGACAACCGGCCGGAGTGGATGGTGCTCGACGTGATCCCCGTGATCCCGCCCGATCTGCGCCCGCTGGTGCTCCTGGATTCGGGCAACTTCGCCACCAGCGACCTGAACGACCTCTACCGGCGCATCATCAACCGCAACAACCGGCTCGAAGAAGCTGGTCGACCTCAACGCGCCCGAGGTGATCATCAAGAACGAGAAGCGGATGCTGCAGCAGTCGGTCGACGCGCTGTTCGACAACAACCGCTGCAAGCGGCCCGGTGCTCGGCTCCAGCAACCGCCCCTTGAAGTCGCTGACCGACATGATCAAGGGCAAGCAGGGCCGGTTCCGCGAGAACCTGCTGGGCAAGCGCGTCGACTACTCGGCGCGAAGCGTGATCGTGGTCGGCCCCGACCCTGCGCCTGCACCAGTGCGGCCTGCCCAAGAAGATCGCCCTGGAGCTCTACCAGCCGTTCATCATCCGCCGGCTGAAGGAGCTGGGGCACGCCGACACGATCAAGAGCGCCAAGAAGATGCTGGAGCGCAAGGACGAGGAGGTGTGGGACATCCTCGAAGAGGTGATCCGCAACCATCCGGTGCTCCTCAATCGCGCCCCCACGCTGCACCGCATGGGCATCCAGGCCTTCGAGCCGGTGCTCGTCGAGGGAAACGCGATCAAGCTCCACCCGCTGGTCTGCAAGGGGTTCAACGCCGACTTCGACGGCGACCAGATGGCCGTCCACCTGCCGTTGTCGATCGAGGCCCAGGTCGAGGCCCACACGCTGTTGATGTCGACCAACAACATCTTCAGCCCCGCCAACGGCCACCCGATCATCAGCCCGTCGCAGGACGTCGTGATGGGCTGCTACTACATCACCATGGCCCTGCCGAACCGTCAGGGCGACGGCATGACTTCTCCTCGACGAGCGAGGTGGAACTGGCCTACTCGCTGGGCGAGGTCGATACCCACGCCGATGATCCAGGTCCGGCTGCCCGCCGGGCGCCGCGTGAAGAACCGGCCCGGACATCGCCGCCGGCTCGATCCTCGACACCACCGTCGGCCGCGTGATGTTCAACGGCATGCTGCCCACGGGAATGCTCTTCTACAACGAGCCGATGCGATCCTCGGCCCTGGCCACGGTGATCTCCGACTGCTACGAGATCGCTGGGCCGCAGGCAGACGATCGACCTGTTGGACGACATGAACCAGCTCGGCTTCCGCGAGGCGACGCGCAGCGGTCTGTCGTTCGCCACCGACGACCTGATCACCCCGCCCAACAAGCAGAAGATCATCGCCAGCGCCGAGAAGCAACGTGCTGAAGATCCTCAGGCTCTATCAGCGCGGCATCATCACCGAGGGCGAACGCTACAACCAGGTCCTCGACACCTGGACCCACGCCCGCGAACAGATCACCACGGAAATGATGAGCGAGCTGGAGAACGACCAGCGCTGCTCCGGGCTACGTCAACCCGATCTTCCTCATGGCCCACTCCGGTGCCCGCGGTGGCGTCGAGCAGATTCGCCAGCTCTCCGGCATGCGCGGCCTGATGGCCAAGCCGTCCGGCAAGATCATCGAGACGCCGATCAAGGCCAACTTCCGCGAAGGCCTTTCGCGTGCTCGAGTACTTCAGCTCGACGCACGGTGCCCGCAAGGGTTTGGCCGATACGGCCCTGAAGACGGCCGACTCGGGTTACCTGACCCGCAAGCTGGCCGACGTGGCCCAGAACGTCGTCATCACCATGCACGACTGCGGCACCACCCAGGGGATCACCAAGGGGGTCATCTACCGCGGCGAAAAGGTCGAAGTGAGCCTCGCCGACTCGGTCCGCGGACGCGTCAGCCGGGCGAACATCGTCAACCCGATCACCGACGAAGTGATCGTCCGCGAAAACGACCTGATCACCATGGACATCGCGCCGCAAGATCGAGGAACTCGGCCTGGAGAAGATCCAGGTCCGCAGCCCGATGACCTGCGACGCCGCCCTCGGCATCTGCGCCTTGTGCTACGGCATGGACCTCTCCACCGGGGCCGCTCGTCGAGGAAGGGATGGCCGTGGGAATCATCGCCGCCCAGTCGCATCGGCGAGCCGGGCACGCAGCTCACGATGCGAACGTTCCACATCGGCGGCACCGCGGCCCGCGCCGTCGAAGAGAGCGAGATCCGCGCCAAGCGGCCGGGCATCGTCAAGTTCACCCGCCTCAAGGTCGTGCGCAACGACGCCGGCCAGAACGTCGTCCTCACCCGCAACGGCGAAATCCTCCTCTTGGACCCCAAGGGACGCGAGCTGGAGAAATACGAGGTGCCCGCCGGTGCCCACCTGCTGGTCGAGGAGAACCAGGAAGTCCAGCCCGGCGGCGTCCTCTGCGAATGGGACCCGCACACCATCCCGATCCTCGCCGAGGTGGGCGGCAAGGTCCGCTACGAGGACATCATCGAGGGCGAGACGGTGCGCATCGAGAAGGACGCCGCCGGCACCGTCCGCCGCTTCATCATGGAGCACAAGGGCGACCTGCACCCGCAGATCGTGCTCGAAGACGCCAGCGGCAAGATCCTCGACTTCTACTACCTGCCCGAAAAGGCCCACATCGAGGTCGACGAGGGACAGCAGATCTCCGCCGGCACGCTGCTGGCCAAGACGCCGCGCGAGGTGGCCGGCACGCAGGACATCACCGGCGGTCTGCCCCGCGTCACGGAGATCTTCGAGGCCCGCAAGCCCAAGGACCCCGCCGTCATCGCCGAGATCGACGGCACCGTCGAGCTCCTCGGCGAGAAACGCCGCGGCAAGCGGACGATCATCGTCCGCAGCGAGACCGGCATCGAACGCGAGCACCTCGTCCCCCACGGCAAGCACCTTCGCGTGCACGCCAGCGACTTCGTCCGCGCCGGCGAGGCGCTGGTCGACGGGCCGCTGGTGCCCCACGACATCCTCCGCATCTCCGGCGAGGAAGCCGTCCAGCAGTACCTGCGTCCGCGAGATCCAGAACGTCTACCGCAGCCAGCGCGTCGAGATCAACGACAAGCACATCGAGATCATCGTCGCCCAGATGCTGCGCAAGGTCCGCGTCGAGTCCGGCGGCGACACCGGCCTGCTCGAAGGCAGCGTGATGGACAAGTTCGAGTTCCGCAAGGCGAACGACCAGTTGACCGGATGCGTGAAGATCACCGATCCGGGCGACACCGAGTTCACCGAGGGCGACATCGTCCGCCGCGAGATCTTCGACCAGCAGAACGCCCAGGTCGAGGCCGCCGGCGGCAAGCCGGCCAAGGGCGTCCGGCCCACGCCCGGCCACCGCCAGCACCCAGCTGCTGGGCATCACCAAGGCGGCCGTGCAAAGCTCGAGCTTCATCTCCGCCGCCAGCTTCCAGGAGACCACCAAGGTGCTCACCGAGGCCGCCCTGGCCGGCAAGGTCGACAACCTCGTGGGCCTGAAGGAAAACGTCATCCTCGGCCACCTGATCCCGGCCGGCACCGGCTTCCGCACCTACCAGGATTCCGAAGTCCGGCTCCGTCCCCATGCCGTCGCCGAATTGGCCGCCCGCAAGGAGCCCGCCCCGCGGCCGATCTTCCCGCTGCTGGAGGGGGTTCCGGAAGCCGAAGCCGTGCTCGGCGGCGACGGAGGCGCCGGCGATGCAGCCGCCTCCGACCAGGCTGCCAAGATCTCCGCGGAACTCGACAAACTCTTCGGGGCCCACGAAGAATCGGAGGACGAAGACGTCGAGGAGGAAAAGTAAACCGCGGAAAAGTAGACTGCGGAATAGTACACCGGGAGAGATAAACCGCAAGGAAATCGGGCGTTTCGACCGCCTCGCCCCTCGCGGCCGTACCCCCCTTGACAAGGCATAAGGGTGCGGTACCATGAGAGGTTTCCTGCACTCGCTTTCCGCCTCAAGCTACCGATCATAAGCCGTTAGAAAGTGACTTTCGTATGCCCACGATTAATCAACTCGTCCGGAAGAGGCGGCAAAGTGCAGCAGCGGCAGCACCAAGGCCCCGGTGCTCGAAAGCTGCCCGCAGAAACGCGGCGTCTGCCTCCAAGTCAAGACGATGACCCCCAAGAAGCCGAACTCCGCCCTGCGCAAGATCACCCGCGTGCGCTTGAGCAACGGCAAGGAAGTCACCGTCTACATTCCCGGCGAAGGACACAACCTCCAGGAACACTCGATCGTGCTCGTCCGCGGCGGTCGTATCCGCGACCTGCCCGGCGTCCGCTATCAGGTGGTCCGCGGCTCGCTGGACACCGCCGGAGTCGAAAACCGTAAGCAGTCCCGCAGCCGTTACGGTGCCAAGCGGAAGTAACGCGGGCCGCTGCCGCCTCGCCCGTTCCGCCTAATCGCGGTACGGCGAAGGCCGGCCGTCACCGCATCCAATCCAGCCGAGATGTTCGTCAGGAAGTTTTCATGGGTCGTATCACCGCCAGCGAAAAAACGTTGAAGCCGGACCCCAGGTTCGGTTCGGTCCTGGCCAGCAAGTTCATCAACTCCATGATGTGGAGCGGCAAGAAGAGCGTCGCCCAGCAGATCTTCTACGACGCGCTGGACATCATCCACAAGAAAATCGCCGACGCCGAGCCGATCGAGGTCTTCACCCATGCCGTGGAAAACGTGAAGCCGAACATCGAGGTCCGCTCGAAGCGCGTCGGCGGTGCCAGCTATCAGGTGCCGATGCAGGTCAACCGCAAGCGGCAGCAGTCGCTGGCGATCCGCTGGATTCTCGGCGCCTGCCGCGAGAAGAAGGGCCGTCCGATGGCCGAGAAACTCGCCTCGGAGCTGATGGCCGCCTACAACCGCGAAGGCATCGCCTATACCAAGCGCGAAAACGTCCACCGCATGGCCGACGCCAACAAGGCCTTCGCCCACTTCGCCTGGTAGGGCGGGTCGGCTCGGCAACTCGCCTCTACGGTCGAAACGGTTTCCCCGATGCGCCGGCACCACCGCTGGGCGCATCTTCTTTTGCGCCCCAAGCCCGTCGCATCCTCGCTTGATGCCGTTGTTGAGGGTGAAACCGTTCAAAGCCTTTTGACCCGGGAAACCTGGCTTCCGCGGGTCGCCCTCGTTTCATTAGTAGCGCAGGACTCAGCCGATCCTGGCAAAAGGGCGATCCCGGCCAAGGGGCAATCCCGGCAAAGGCGCAATCCCAACCAAGGGGCCTCCGCCTCCCGCCCGCTCGCGCCTCCCCCTTCTGCTCAACCCCAGCTCCGCCCCAGTTCAGCCCCCGTGGCTGGCTGCTTCCGGCAAAGCCCCCATGGCCGGCGGCTTTCGATAAACGATGTCCACCATCCTTGCCCGCCGAGCCCGTCGCGCTATTTTTCCTCTACCGAAATGATGCCCGGCGCTTGTGCCCGGGAGCCATTCAAAAAAACCCCACTGAGGAGAATAGCCATGGCCAAGCGATCCATTTCGCGGCGGAATCTGCTCCGCATGGCGGCTGCCGGACTCGCCGCTCCCTATGTCTTAAGCGCAGACGCATGGGCAGCGGCCCAACAGCACAAGCTTCCCGAACTGCCGTATGCGCCCGACGCCTTGGCCCCGGTGATCTCCGCCAGGACGATCGAGTTC
This sequence comes from Pirellulales bacterium, assembly GCA_963736495.1. Lineage (GTDB taxonomy): Bacteria > Planctomycetota > Planctomycetia > Pirellulales > Thermoguttaceae > CAVTPL01. Next base: position 644,725 of record CAVTPL010000009.1, read on the forward strand.
CACTACGGCAAGCACCACAAGGCTTATGTCGACAACCTCAACAAGCTGATTCCGGGCACCGAATTCGAGAACATGGCCCTCGAACAAATCGTGGTCAAGGCCAAGCCCGGGCCGATCTTCAACAACGCCGCCCAGGTCTGGAACCACACCTTCTACTGGAACTGCCTGAGCCCCAAGGGAGGCGGCGAACCCAGCGGCAAGCTGGCCGAGACGATCCGGCTCGACTTCGGCTCCTTCGCCAAGTTCAAGGAAGCCTTCACCAAAGCGGCCACCACGTTGTTCGGCTCGGGTTGGGCCTGGCTCGTGCGTGACTCCAGCGGCAAACTCTCGGTCCTTGGCACCTCCAACGCTGCCAACCCCATGACCGAAGGGCTCACTCCCGTCCTCACCTGCGACGTCTGGGAACACGCCTACTACCTCGACTACCAGAACCGCCGTCCCGAATACGTCGAGAACTTCTGGAAACTGGTCAACTGGGAGTTCGCCGCCAAGCGGTAGCTAGCGCCCGCGGACCTCGTACCGGAGTGCGTATCCTAACACCGGAGACTGTGACGTCCCGCACGCAGATGCGGTGTCGCGCCACAATCAGCATCGGCGAGTTGCAGATACCGGCGCGTGGGCGGCCGTGGCAAGCCTGCTCCGACTGGGATTCCCGTCAACCGTCCTCTCGGGTCCCCGTCTCCTCCCTGGCCCGCTAACCAGGCTTGAACAGGGGCCGCGCCGCCCAGGACAATGGCCCCGCCCATGGTCTGCGCATGGCCCAGGCAGCAGCGAGTCATCCCGCCCAGGCATGTCCGATGCCCCAACAGCCACACGTCCGATTGGCAAGACTCCAAGCCCACGGGTACCAACTGCGCTGCAAGGGATCGACCAACCATCCACCCATAATGTGTGGACGCCCGCGCGATTGGCAAAAACACGGCTTCGTTGACCAACACTCGGCGCCGTTTCGCGCATCATGGTTGTGCCGCAACTACCAATCATTCATTACCTTGCGAATCATCGTCCGTGCCCATTTACATACATCTACCCCCTGGAGATACTTGACCCGCGGGAGTGAGCGGCGCGAAACGGCTGGGAGCGGGGAATCGCGATGGCTTGGCTCGCGGAATTCAAACAACGTGCGTATCGGCTCAAGACGGAGGTTCGGGCCCTCTCGCTCGCCGCACGTCATCCGCAAACCCCGTGGGGCGCAAAGCTCCTCGTGGCCGCGCTGGTGGCCTATGCGCTGAGCCCGATCGACTTGATTCCCGACTTCGTGCCGGTCCTGGGTTACCTGGACGACCTGCTGCTGATTCCGCTGGGAATCGTCTTGGCCATCAAGATGGTGCCGCCCGCGGTGTTGGCGGAATGCAGAGCGCGGCGCAGGAAGCGGACTTTGATCGCTTACCGGCGAGCCGTGTTGCCGGGGCAGTCGTGATCGCGATCTGGCTGGCTCTGGCGGCGTTGGGCATGGTGTGGGTTTATCGGGCCTTCATGCCGGCGATGGGCGCGGGCGAGCCGGCGATTCAGGCGAATGGACTGCAATCGGCTGGGCCTTGAGCCAGGGCACGGCGTGGATCGCGGCAATGCGTACGGCAGGCGGATCGATGGGGAGAACCCCGGAAAGCGAGACCAGTATGAGACGGCAGGCGAGTGCAGTGGTTGATGGGCCGATCGCGGGATCGTGCGCCCCCCAGGAATCTTTCGGCCGCACCCGGCCGCAGCGGCGGTTTTGCGGTCGGTTCGTTGGATGTGTTTTCGCGCTGGTTGCGCTTTCGGCCGCCGCGGGGCGGGCCGAGCGGGTCGAGGTGCTTCGCGATCCCTGGGGCATCCCCCACGTCTTCGCTGCCACCGATGCTGGGGCGTTTTTCGGCCTGGGCTACGCGACGGCCGAGGATCGGGCGTTTCAGATGACCTACTCCCTGCGCATAATCCAGGGGCGGCTCGCCGAGATGATCGGAGAGGTGCGGCAAGTCAGTCGCAAGGACACCTCGGTGGATCACGACCGCAAGATGCGGACTTTCGGCTTTTACCGGTCGGCTCAGCGCACGGCCGCGGGACTGGACGCGGACACGCGTCTGCTGCTGGGGGCCTACTGCGACGGGGTGAACGCGTATTTCCGCGAGCACGCCGAACGCCTGCATCCGCTGTTCGGCCAAACGGGGCTTGTGCACGAGCCGTGGACCGCGGCCGATTGCCTGGCTTCGTGGTGGCACGTGGGGCAGTTTTTCGCCACCGACGGGACGCGCGAGCTGATCGCCGGCCGCAACCCCGGCCGGCTTCCGCAACCTCCGGCGGATTTGAAGGCCTTGCCGCCCGACGACGGGCCGGCCGTGGTCCGACGCGCGGACCTTGCGGGCCCGTGGATCGATCGAGTGCAGAGCTACGCTCGTGAGCATGGGCTGGGCGGAGGCGGCGACGGGGTCGAGGGGCCCAAGTTCAGCCATGCCTGGGTGGTCGGCGGGCGGCGGACGACTACCGGCTCGGCGGTTTTGGTGAGCGATCCGCAGACTCCCGTGCGCAACCCGTCGCTGTTCTATGAGTTTCACCTCCAGGGGAAGACCTTCAACGTGCGAGGGATCGGCGTGCCGGGCAGTCCGATTGTGTTGGTCGGTTTCAGCGAGCGCGTTGCCTGGGGAGCGACGGCGTTGGGTGCCGATCAGGCCGACCTGTTCCGGCTGGCGACGGACCCGGCCCGGCCGGACGCGTATCGCTTCGACGGCCAATGGCGGCCGATGACCGTGCATCGGGAAGCGATCAAGGTCAAGGGTCGCGATCCCATCGATTACCGGGTGCGCGAGACGCACCTCGGACCGGTGGCTACGGAATTCTGCTTCGCGCAAGCGGGCGACGGAGAGGTCGCACTCAAACGCATTCCGAATTGCGAGACCGACCGCGAGACGGTCCAGGGAGCGATCGCCATGATGCGGGCGCGAACGCGAAGGAGTTTTACGCGGCGCTCGATGGTTGGCGGTTTCCCAGTTTGAACGTGGTGTTTGGCGATCGCGCGGGGGAGGTCGGCTACCGGGCGGTGGCGGCGATTCCGGTGCGTTCGCGGCTCGATCCGGCGAGCGGGCGCAACGCGATGCCGGGGCACACGGCCGCCGAGGATTGGCAGGAGATTTTGCCGCACGCGCCTGTTGCCGGGGGTTGTGAACCCGGCGGCGGGTTTCTTCTACAGCGGCAACCATCGGCCGATCGAGTCGTGGTATCCGATTCCGCTGGGCGCCATGACGGGCGCGGGGGGCGACACGCTGCGTTCGTGGCGGCTCCGCGAACGTCTGGTGGCGCAAGAGCGGTTCACACCGGAGGAGGTGCGCGCGATCCATTTCGATTCGGTCAATCCGGGCCGCCGCGACATTGTCCGCGTGGGGCTGCATCTGCGCGACGCGCTCAAGCGCGAGCTATCGACCGACGCGCAGAGCCCTGGGGCGTTTGGACCCGTGGTACCGGGCTGGTGCTTCTTCGTCGTTGGTCCAGCCCGGGGCGGAATTGGCGGTGGAATTGAACACGTTCTTCCGCTTCATGAGCACCCGGCTGGCGCTGGTCTACGGCGGCGGCGAATCGGGGCTGGCCTATTTTCTCAAAACCGTGACCGGCCGGATCGAGCGGGACGCGCGGGCCGAGATCACCGAGCTCGAGCAAGCGTTTATCGATCAGTCGCTGGCCAGCGCGTGGCAATCGGCGCGAGAAAAGTATGGCGACGATACGGCGCAGTGGAACGCCCGGGCGCGCGAGGCGGTCGAAGCAGCGTCGCCTGGGTTATTACGAGAGCTTGGACGGGTTTCCGGCCCTCGATCCTGCGCGGGTTGTGGCGCTACCGGCGCTATCGGTGGCCGACGGGGGCACGATCGGTTGTCAAACGTCGCAATCCTACACTCAATGGGTTCCGATGCACGATCCCGATCAGGCCGAGAGCATTTTGCCGATTGGAGCGTCGGAGCGGCCCGACAGCCCCTCGCGGACCGCGACGCTGTCTTTGTGGGGCACTGGGCGATTGCATCCGGCGCCGCTTACGCGGGGGAAAGTCGAGGCGCTGGGGGTGACGCGGGCCCAGATCGAGTGGCGGGAGGCAGGGCGGTGAAGCCGCAGTTGGATGCGTTTCCGGCGGCGGCCTACAAGCACAATGTCCCATGACGAGGAGGTGCGGCCATGAAAGACGCGATGAGTTGGCGTGGTTGCGCGAAGGCGTTGGTGGCAGCGGCGGCAATGGTTTCCTCGGCCGGGCTTCTGGCGGCCGAAGCGAAGCGTCCGAACATTCTCATCATCACGACGGACCAGCAACGCGTCGATGCCACGAGCGCCGCGGGGAATCCCTGGGTGCGAACGCCCCATATGGACGCCCTGGCCGCGCAAGGGGTCTACTTCACGCGTTCCTACTGTCCCTATCCGCTTTGCAGTCCCTCGCGCTCGAGCTTGCATACCGGCCGACCGCCGCACGAGATCGGCGTGGATCGCAACAGCGTTTCCATCAATGCGTCGATTCCGATCTCGGGGCAGGTATTCCAGGCGGCCGGCTACGACACGGGTTACGCGGGCAAGTGGCACATGCCCGATCCCTACCCGAGCGACGGGATTCCCGGCTTTGAAGTGCTCAACCGCACGAAGCGGCAAGGCAAGCTCGCACACGACGTGGACGAGGCCACGATGAACGCGGCGATCGAATTCCTCAAGCGGAAGCGGGAGAAGCCCTTCCTGTTGGTCGTGTCGTTCATCAATCCCCATGACATTTGCCTGCCGGCCGGAGAGAGTAGCCCGCTGGTCGAGGACGTGTGGAAGAAGTACCAGCCGCCGGCCGGGGCCGAGTTGCCACCGTTGCCGGCCAACTTTTCGCCGGCCGCCAGCAGGCCGGGCGATGCCATGCGCCTGGCGCGGCACGAGGGCTGGGACGAAAACCACTGGCGACGATACATCTATGCGTATTACCGAATGACGGAGGACGTGGACGCGCAGGTCGGGCAAGTTCTGGCGGGCCTGCGGGCGGTCGGGCGGGAGAACGACACGCTGGTCGTCTTCACGAGCGATCACGGCGAAGGCTTGGGCTCGCACCGCTGGACCGGCAAGATGATGTTCTACGAGGAGGAAGCGGCGGTGCCCTTGATCGTGAGTTGGAAGGGCGTCACGGCGCGGCGGATCGACCGCGAGCACCTCGTTTCGGCCCTGGACGTGCTGCCGACGATCTGCGACTACGCCGGCGTTCAGCCCCCGCCGAAGATGCGCGGCCAGAGCCTCCGCGCCGTGATCGAGAAGCCCCAAACGCCGGGCCGCGAGTTCGTCGTTTCCGAGATGGCCGGCAGCGGCGCGGGCCGGAGCTTCATGGTCCGCACGGGGCGATACAAGTACATGTTCTTCCCGTCGGCCGGGGGCGAGCGAACCGAATTGCTCTTCGACCTTCAGTCCGACCCGCGCGAAATGAAGAACCTGGCTGCCGAGGCGTCGCGGGCGGCGGAGTTGGAGCGACATCGCCGGCTTCTGGCCGAGTGGAGAAAGACGACGGAGGAGGACAAGTCGCCCGTGAGTCCCAATCCCAAGGCCGCGCGCAAGAAGGCAAAACGGCGGTGAGGGCGCGGCGGCGCCGCTGGCGATCGTGCGAAGAACGAATTGCGCATCTCAAGGCGCGAGGGCCCTACGCATGACCCGCGCTCAGGCGTGTCCCTTTTCGCCTTCAGCCGAGGAAAGTCTCCAGACGGGCTGAAGGCCGGTGCGGCGGAGCGACTCGACAACCTCGGCCGGCTCGCGATGGTCGCAGACGGGGAATTGCTCGCCCGCGAGCGCGGCGGTCTGAGAGCCGGTCCGAAAACCGCGTGCAGTCCCAGAATCGCTCGGCCGCGGAAGGTCTTCCTGGTGGATTTGGGATAGGTTCTTGGCCTCGTATCCGCCGGGCGAGGTGCAACTGCCGGCGCTCAACTGGGTAATGCAGATCGCGGCCAGCCGGTCGCGCAGCGGCGCGAGCTCGCGCGTGGAGAGAACCAGTTCGGCGCGGGGAAACGCGGTGCGCAAGGCACAATAGAGGCGCACAAAGGTCTCGTCGTCGACGGGAAACGGGGCTTGGAATCCGCTGGGGGCCTGGCGGATCCGCGGCAGGCTGAAGGCCAGCGTGCGATCGGGGAACCTCCGGGCGAGATAGTGCGCGTGGCGGAGCATGGCGAGGAGCTCCTCGCGCGGATCGGCCAGGCCGAGGAGGAATCCCAACCCGAGGCGGAGCATACCGGCCTCGGCCGCGCGGTCCAGCCCTTCCAATCGCCAATCGAAGTTGGCCTTGCTGCCGCGCGGATGATACAGGGCATAGAGCGAGGGGTTGTAGGTTTCCTGGTAGAGGGTGACGCCGCAGGCCCCGGCTTGAACGAGTGCCTGGTAGTCGTCGGTGCTCTGCGGCGCGATCTCGACGGCGGGGGCGACGCCCCGATCCACCAGGGCGCGGAGGATCGTCGTGAAGTACTCGGTCGAGGTGAGGCGGGGGTAATCGCCGGCGACGAGCAGGAGGTGCTCAAAGCCGCGGTGCGTGAGAAGCTCGGCCTCGCCGAGCGCCTCGTCGAGCGTCAGATGCTTGCGGGGAATTGCGTTGGGAAAGCGGAAGCCGCAATACCGGCAGTGATTGGTGCAGTAGTTCGAGAGGTAGATCGGGGCGTAGAGAAGGACTCTCCAATGGGCCGCGGCGGCAGACGGTGCAGACCGGTCGGGCGCGGCGGCGCCGAAATGCTCTTGGGTGAGGTCGATGGCCCGGTCGCACGATCTCGCCGAGCGACCGATGCGGGTCGAGACAGGCAATCGCCTGTTCGATGGCCGGGGGATCGGCGGCGGGGTCTTCGATTGCGCGCGGACGGCGCGGGGATGGCGCGGCGCGCGCGCGCCAGATGGTTGGCTGCCAGGTCCAGGGCGTCGGCGAAGGCCCGGTCTTCCGCGGCGGGAGGCGGAGCGGAGCGGTTGAGGATCTGATAACGCCATCGCTCCAGACGCGCGGCCAGGCTGTCGCACGGCTCGATCTGCAGGGACCGGCTCGACCATGGCCGCCTCGGCTTGCTGGAGGAGTTCGAGGCGGGCTTGGGCATGGTCGTCGGTCTGCCGAAGCCAAGGGGCGAAGTCCAGCAACGAAGCACGGGAAGATGGCGACATGGAGCAATAGGCAGAAGCGGAGGAGGTGGCCGGTTAGAGCCCGGATTTCCGGGCCAGACGCGATCGCGCTTGTCCCATCATACCAGCCGGCCGAAGGGAGCGGAAATGCGCCTGGGGGCGGATGCAGGGGGCGGCCGAGCGGGGAGTCTGGTTTTTCCAGGGCTGGGGGGCGAGGGAGGGGTGAAGCGAGACGTCCGGTCGGCCAGCGCCCTTGAACCGGACCCAGCGCGGGGATACCTTAGGCGGGTGTTGGCCGACGGTCGGTACCTCATTGTCGGTACCGCGGAGAGCCGCCCAGAACGGGTAAGGGATGCGACCATGCAGGAATCTTTGACGCTTGAAACGCTGCTGGCCCGGATCAAGGACAAGGACGACAAAGTCCGCTGTGCGGCTTGGCAAGGGGCGGCGGCGGTCGGACCCGCGGCGCTGCGCCTCTGGCGGAGATTGCTTCCTCCGCGGAGATGGAAGTGGGGCGCGCGGCGAACCGGGCGATGTGGCAGGTGGTGCGAGCAAGCGGGCGCCCGGGTGCCGAGCCGCATGCAAAGCCGCGGTGGCGAGCCTGATGGAACTGGTGGGCAAAGATCAACTGCCGATTCAGTTTCGTCGGGATGTGATCTGGATGCTCTCGGAAATCGTTCAGGATGACGAGGTCGATCCCGCCCAGGCCGCTCAGGGACTCGAACAGCCGGAGTTGCGCGAAGACGTGCGTATGGTGCTGGAGCGGATCGCGGGGAAGAACGCCACGGCCACACTCAAAGCGGGGTTGGCGATTGCGGCCGACGACTACAAACCGGCGATTGCCGCTTCGCTGCGAGCCTTGGGGGTCGAGGTGCCGGGTATTCCGGATTTGAAGCTCAAGCCGACCAAGTCCACCGCCGTCAAACCCGTGGGACGGTAGCACCGTTGTGCGGGGTGCGGATCGGCCGGCAGTCGCAGCATGATGCGACCGACGAGGAGCAGCAGGACTCTGCGCTGCTGCGCCCTTTCGATGCGCGAGGGGATGCGCGACGGACTTGCCGCCGCAAAACCTCTGACCGTTGCCGGTGAACGGCTGCGCCAAGATCGGGCGGGGCGGTGAATTGCCAGCATATCGCTGGTAGAATCGCGCGGACCAGGTGCGTGGCAGGCACGCGTGGGGGCTGCGGCGCGATCGCGGCGGCTACGGCTCGCGAAACGGTCCGCCAGTTGCTATAAGGCCCCGGGCTAGGAAGTGGTTTCCCGGCGTTTTCTGGGATGCACAAAAAGGGGAACAGGCACCTCGCAAATACGTTGCCCGGCGACAATGGGGAAAACCTGCTCGGAACCAGTCCCCTTTGTGTTAAACGCTCTACGGATAAAGGTGCAATGATGCTCAGGGTGAGTCCGCAAATGCGATGGATGGGCGCGGTGGCGCTGCGCCGTGGGCGGCCGGTGGGGCGCCGGTTCTGGGCCAGCGGGGACCGCGGGGCGAAGCGTATGTTGGGGAACCCTTCGGAGTGGCACGCGTCGAAGTCGATCCTTCCGCGGAAGGGACGGGCGGACCGCGGGGGCTGGCTGCGGCGGCAATCGAAGCGAAGGATGGTCGCGCGCTGTATCCGGCCGTTGAGAACCGGCAGGTGGGAGAAGTAATCAAGGGCGTCCTGAGCCAAGCGAAGCGGCCGGCGCTGCGCATGCTGGGGCAGGCCCTGGACCAGCCGTCGAAGACCGACGTGTACTTCCTTTTCCGGGGAAGCGAGCCGCTGGAACTTTCGCTGCGTTCGCGGCGGGGAGAACGGATGACGTTGCCCGTGGTCCACGATCCGGCGCGGCACCAGCGGCTGCTGGCCGCCTGGTGGCGGCACTACGCGGCGTCGCCGATCCTCCAGTCGCGCGCGGATCATCCACCCGTGGTCGAGAACTACCTCCGTGCGATGCTTGCACGGCGCTTGGGGCTGCGGTTGAACGAGGAGCCCGGCGAGGCGCCGTGGGAAGAAGTTTTGTCGGAGGAACTGCGCTTGGCGGGGGAGACCGAGCGGCTTCGGCTGGAGTACCAGCGCAGCCAGTTCTTGCGTCCGGCGGCCGAGGAGAAGGCCGATCAGCCCTTGCCGGAGGCGATCCGTCCGGGGCCTTGGGAATTGGCGGCCCAGGGCGATGTGGCGATTGAGCCGATCGCGATGCGCGTGCCGGAAGAGTGCCTCTACGTGCGGTTTGGCAGCTTCGTGAACTTCCTTTGGTTCCAGGACACGCTGGCGCGGTGGGGAGGCGATTTTCAGAATCTGGCGCGGACTCGGGGGCTGGATCGCGGCATGCGGGAGAAGATCCAGGAACAGCTCGTGGTGGAAACCACGGCGCTGAGCCGGCTCGTCGGGCCCCAGGTGGTCCAGGACGTGGCGATCATCGGCACGGACCTCTTGTTTGCCGAGGGCGGGGCGTATGGCCTCTTGTTTCACGTGCGCAATTCGCTTCTGTTCAGCACGGACACGAACGCACGGCGCCGCGATCGCTTGAAAATCGGAGGCGTGAGCGAAACGCGCGTGAAGCTGGCCGGCCAGGAGGTATCGTTCTTGTCGTCGCCCGATGGCCATGTGCGATCGTACTACGTCGCGGACGGCGAGTTTCATTTTGTGACCACGTCGCGCACACTGGCGGAGCGATTTCTCCAGACTCGGGAGGGCAAGGGGAGCCTGGGGGCTTTGGCCGAGTTTCGCCAGGCGCGGAGCTCGATGCCGCTCGCGCGAGGCGACGCCGTGTTTGTCTACTTCTCGGGGCGTTTCTTCGAATACTTCGTATCGCCGGCGTATCGGATCGAGATGGTGCGGCGGATGAGGGCCCATGCCGACATCGAGCTGGCCGAGTTAGCCTTGCTGGCCTCGGCGGCGGAGGGAAAGCCCGGCGACACGGTGGAAGAGCTGGCGGCGGGCGGGTTCCTGCCGCCGCGGTTCGGCGTTCGGCCCGACGGTAGCCGGACGGTGATTGCCGGCGACGAGGTGAGCGACTCGGCGGCGCGGCGAGCGCGGGGCATTTACGCCGATCCCCGACGTGGACACCTCGAAGGTTGCGCCCCTCGGAGGCCGATGCCTATCGGCGATTTGCCGAACTCTACCGGACGCGGTGGCAGCGGCTCAACCCGATCGCCGTGGGGCTGGTGCGGAAGAAGCTGGAGGGGGAGCGGGAAGAGGTGACGGTTGACGTGCGCATGACGCCGATCGCTCGCGCGCAGGTACGAGCGGATGACGCGCGTGATCGGCGCGGCGGACGCGAAGCAGTTGACGCCGATTGCGGGCGACGCGGTGGCGGCCGAGGTGGTGCTCGCGCGGCAGCGCATGTTCGGCGGGCTTCAGAGTATCGGGCCGGGGCTGGACGTGGTCCAGGGAGAACTGTTTCCCCTGGGACGATTGCGGAATCTCGTGGTCGGTTACCTGGGGACGACCGGAGACGCGGGCATTTTCGATTTCCTCGGCTGGCGTTCGCTAGGCGTTCTTGGCGCGCCGCGAAGGGATGGGCGACGCGGGCCTTTTCCGCCGGCAACAGGACGGGTTTACCGTGTTCTCGTTCCAACCCGAGCTGCTGGATCGCCTGGCGCGGGAGCTACGTTGGGTGGATGCGAAGCGGCCGGCCCAGTTGCGATTGCGCGTGGCCGAGTTGTCGCAGACGTCGCTGGCGCCGTTTGCGAATGTGTGGGGCTATCGCCGCACGCGGCAGAGTTCGTTGGGCAATCTGCGGCTCATGCAGGAGATGATCGAGCAGTTTCACGTGCCGGCTTCCCGCGCGAAGGCGGCCGCGGAATTGGTCGTCGACGCGAAGCTCGTGTGCCCGTTGGGCGGACAGTATGTATTTCGCGAGGGGCGCGACGGCTTCGGCACTTGGACCTCGACGGCGCTGGAGTCCGAGCCGGCCGGCGGGTCGGCGCTGCAAGTGCCGGCAGGTTTCCAGGCTCCGCCGCTGGCGTGGTTTCGCGGGCTCTCGCTCGACGCCCTGCTGGAGCCCGAGGCGGTCACCGCGCATGCCGAGTTGATCATGGAGATGCCACCGGCGGCGGGCGAGGCCAAGCCGAAGCCGGTGGTGGCTGCCCAATGAGACGAGGTGGCCAAGGGGCCGCTGAATTTCGGCGGCAGGGCAAGACGCACGTGGAGGTCTGTCGAAACCCTGCAGCGACTCGGCTACTGCAAGCGGACGGGCACGCGGCGGCCCGCGCAGGAGATGATCGAGTTGCTGCGGCCTTTCGGCAGTGAGGATGAAGCTTCGCTCGCCCCAGTCGGAGGCTGCTGTCCGCCCCTTACTCGGTCAGCGACTGCGGGGCTTCTGCCAGCACTTCAATCACGGTCGGACGATCGATCTCGTCAAGCGAGGGAAGCAAGTCCTTGACTCGGCCAACAATCTTGCGGACTCGTTGAAGAGAGTCGGGATGATCTACCCAGAACGTTTCGCCAGCGCGCAAGACTGCTTGAAGTAGGTCACCAGGGTAGAAATCGCCTGCGGCGAGCGGTTCTTCCTCCAGACGTTCCACGGCCAGCGGGACAAGGAAAGGCAGCCCAATCCGCTGTCCGATCATTATCCGAAGGTCTTCGACCGTGAACTCGGCAAGAGGTTTTTGGCGTAGACGGTGACACGTAGTAACCAGATGCGAGTGGTAGGTCGGTTCGCCCCAATCGTCGTGATCGAGTTCTTGGAGCGACTTGCGTCTGTCGAACCCCTCCTTCACGGATGCGTCCTCCGGTCCTGCACGCCAACAAGGAAGAAGTGCTTTATTCCCCAATCACCTTCACCAGCACCCGTTTGGGCCTTCTTCCGTCGAACTCGCCGTAGAAGATTTGCTCCCAGGGGCCAAAGTCGAGCTTTCCTTTGGTGATCGCCACGACGACTTCCCGGCCCATCACCTGGCGTTTGAGATGGGCATCGGCATTGTCTTCGCCGGTGCGGTTGTGGCGGTAGCGATCGGAGGAAGGATCGAACGGGGCAAGTCCCTCGAGCCACTTCTTGTAGTCCTCGTGCAGCCCTGGCTCATCGTCGTTGATGAACACGCTCGCCGTGATGTGCATGGCGTTCACGAGCACGAGCCCCTCCTGAACGCCGCTGGCGCGGACGATGTCGCTCACCTGGTTTGTGATGTTCAAGAATCCCATCCGCGTAGGGATATTGAACGTCAAATGCTCGGTGTGGGATTTCATGGCAAGGCTCCGGAGGGCTCTTGGGGCTTCTTGACGCCGAACGCCGTGAAGGCTTGGCCGGTACGGTCTTGGGAAGCCGTGGATGGTCCTGGGACAGTCCGACACTTCCTCTCCGAAAAAATCAGACTCCGTGCGGTTCGCCCTTGTTCCATGAGCACGCGCGACTCAATACACACCGTCCACTTCGCCCCGCCGAGGTCGGCCGGGCCCTCGATGCTCGAGCGTTCGCTAGGTGAGCTGAAACACGTGCGCACAGTGCGGGCACTGGATTTTCTTGCCTTGCTGGTTGGGCGGCACGCGCATCGGTCCGGCGCACTGCGGACAATGGGCGACCTTGTGTCGGCGCGCGGTCGGGGGCAAGCCCGGCTCGGGAGTTTCGGGTTCGGGAGGACGGGAGAAAATGCCCGATGCCGAAGCGTCGACCTGGATCAGCCGCTTGCACACGAGGCATTCGACGCGGGCTCCCCGCGCCGCGTCTTCCAGCAGCATATACTTGGCACAATCGGGGTGCGGGCACTGGACGATGAAAGGCATGGCGGCTTGTTTGACGTCCCCCGTGGCGGTTTGCTGTCTCACTGGATGTTCAATCGGCCGACGAATTCCGTTTCGCGGCGGATGTCGTCATTGCTCAGGCGGTCGTTGCGCTGGATGGTGGTTTGGACGAAGCGGCCGTGGGTCATGTCGAGCGCCATGACGCTGATGCGGCCGTTGGCCCCGTAGGCGAGGCGGACCTGGATCGGCGAGCCCCGAGGAAGGCCGGGGGGCAAGTCGGTGATGCGGCACTCGCCGACGCGGATATTGTTGACGGACTCGGCCGCTTCGCCCTCGAGCACCGTGACGCAGACGGTCGTGGCGCCGGGGGTGCGGAGTCGGAAGACGCGGCTGGCCGCATAGGGGAGTTGCGTATTCTTGGGGACGAGGATCGAGTTGACCGGTTCGTCCTTGCGCATCGCCTCGACGCCGAGGCTGTGGGAGTTGACGTTCAGCTCGGTCACGTCCTGGAGTTCGCGGTGGAGATCGTCGCCCAGTTCCAGCGCGCCGCGCCTGCTTTGGCCAGCAGAATTCCGCTGTGGATCGCGGCTCCCTGGGCCACGACCTGGTCGGCGTCCAGCGCGTCGCTGGGGGGCTTGCCGGTGAGCTGAGTGAGCATGTTCTTGACCATGGGCATGCGCGTGGAACCGCCCACCAGGAGCACGGAGTCGATCTTTTCCCAGGTCAGGCCGGCTTGCTTGCGCACGACCAGATCGGTAACGACGCGCGTGCGCATGAGCAGGTCGGCGGTCATCTCTTCGAACTGAGCCGCGGGCGACGTTGGTGCGCAGCGCGTGGCCCTGGTAGGAGAATTCCAGGGCGACCTGGGGCAGGCTGCTCAAAAGGATCTTGGTTTTCTCGGCGGCGATATTGAGGGCATCGCGGCGCGAGGGATCGGCGGTGGGATCGACGCCGAACTGTTCGCGGAAGTTCTTGCCGAGGAAGTCGACGATCCGATCGTCCCAATCCTTGCCGCCCAAACGCACCTCGCCGTCGGTGGCCAGGGTTTCGAAGCGCTTGGCCTGGAGGCGGACGACGGTGACGTCGAAGGTGCCTCCGCCCAGGTCGTAGACCACGGCGGTCATTTCGCCGCCGGGGATGTCGAGTCGCTGGCTGCCCGGGTCGCGCCGGCGCTCGGCGAGCATGGCATACGACAACGCGGCGGCGGTCGGTTCGTTGATGATGTCGAAGACTTCCAGACCGGCGATGCGCCCGGCATCCTCGGTGGCCTTGCGGCGCGTGTCGTCGAAGAAGGCGGGCACGGTGATGACCGCCTTGGCGATGGGGCCGATGCGGCGCTCGGCGTCGAGCTTGAGCTTGCGGAGGATGATGGCCGAGAGCGTTTCGGGTCGGAAAGGTCGGCCGCTCACCAGGCGGGAATAGGTTGGGGAGCCCATTTCGCGTTTGACGAAGGCCGCGGCGCGGTTGGAATCCAGCGCTGCCGCCTCGCGCGCGGTTTTTCCCACCAGGGCCGTGGAGCCTTCGAGATAAACTACGCTGGGCGTGAGCGGCTCCCCCGCGCTGTTGGGGATCGGTCACTGCGCCGCCTGCCTTCGGGTCGAGCCGGGCAATCACCGACATGGTGGTTCCCAGATCGATGCCCACGAAATTGCCGGGAGAATTCGAAGCCATCGAAGTGCTCGAGGTGCCTTGGGATCGGTGCAATCCTTACCTCTATCACACCCGAGGGGCATTTGCAACGAAGGCCGAAGGCCGAGTCGCGGAGGTTCGAGCGCAACTCGGGGCGGATACTCGGTTTCAGCCCGTGGCCAGCCCGCGCCTTACGGCAGCGGAGGAGGGGTGAGCAAGACCTCGACGCGCTCGTCGGGGCGAAGCGGGCTTGAGCAGGGCAATTCCAGGCGGAAATCGGCATGGGTGAGGACGGCGCACCGCGCCGTTGCGGGGCGTGCAGGAGAGCACGTTCCAGGGTCCGGACTCCGCCGGCGCAAGGCCGACCTGCTGAGGACGGACCACCAGCGATTGATCGGCCCGGCACAGCGCGATCGCCGCCGGCGCGACGGCCCGGACGAGGCCCGCGGAGAGCACGGCCAAGGGAACTTCTACGACATCGCCGGAAAGCCGCGCGGTGGCTGGGTCGGGGGGGTGCCAATAGACCCATTGCGGCGGCCCTTCGACGCGCATGCGACCCTTGTGGAGGACTGCCACCGAATCACACAGTGCGGCGGCCTCGGACCAGTGGTGCGTGACGTGGACCACGGTCGTTCGCCGCGTACGGACCACTTCGGCCAATAGCGCCATGAGCTCGGCGCGGAGCGGTCCGTCGACCTGGGCCAGCGGTTCGTCGAGCAACAACAGATGGGGATGCGGGGCCAGCGCACGCGCCAGCGCCAAGCGGTGCGACTCTCCGCCGCTGAGTTGTGAAGGCCGGCGGTGCCACGCCTCGGGGGGAAACCGCGTGTGCGCGAAGGCGGCTTCAATTTGTGATCGCCGTTGGGCACTCTTCAGCGAGCCGAGCACGCAGGCAAGATGCTCCCAGGCAGTCATGTGCGGCCAGAGGGCGAGATTCTGGAACACCATGCCGATGCGGAGCGGCTGGGTGGGGGGATCTTCCGCAGCGGGCTGGAACTCGACGCTTCCGGCAGTGGGGCGATCCAGACCGGCGAGGATGCGGAGCAGCGTCGTCTTGCCTGCCCCGGACGCTCCGAGCAGCCCGGCAACGCTCCCCGCGAGGATCGACCAATCGACTCCCTCGAGTATGGTGTGGGGACCGAAGCGTTGGGCAACGGCGCGGCAGCGAACGGCGACGGCCATCAGAGGACCTGCAAGCAGCGATTGGTGGCGAGGAAATAGACGGCCAGCGGGGTCCAGGCGAGCAACATCTGCAACACGGCGAGGCTGGCGCCCACGTGGACCGGGCCGAAGTGCAGATAGGAGAATAGCCGCAGGGCCAGGGTGCCCGAGCCGGGCGCGCAGAGCATCTGGCTGATCTCGACGTCGCCCAGCGCGAGCACCAAGGCCACCACGGCGCCGGCGATGGCGTGGTCGGCCAGCAGCGGAACGGTGATCGTGCGCCATCGCCGCCACGGTGAAAATCCGGCCAGGCGCGCGGCTTCTTCCCATTCGGGCGCGATGCGCGTGTAGCCCGCGGCCACGGAACGAGTGACGAAAGGCCAGGCGCGCAGAGCCAGGCCCAGCGTCACCAGTGCACCGCTGCGCGTGAGCACTTCAAGGTCCACGGGCCAATCGTGGTGGTAGAAGCGGGCATAGCCGATCGCCACTACGAGCGGCGGGAGAGCCAAGGGAAGCAAGGTCGCCGTCAGCAGGAGCGTGGATCGCGCGCGAGGCCCACGCGCCTACGGCCGCTCCGGCTGCCAAGGCCACGGCACTGGTTGCGAAGGCCAGGACCAACGAATTGCCGGTTTCTTCGCTTGCTTCGCGGACCGTCTGGAGGAAAAGCGAGGGGCTGCGGCACTCGGCCGTCAGGGCGGCCAAAGGTAGCACGGTGGTGACGGACAGGTAGGCGCCCAGAATCGCAATTACGATCCATCGCCGCTGGCCAAGACGGAGAACGGCGGGCGGAGCGGAGGGGAGCGCCGAGGCGGCGCCGCGGCGCTGGGTACGAGCCAGGACGGCCGAGCCCGCCAGAGCCACGGCGACCAGCGGCAGCACGGCGCGGAACGCCCCCAGCGGATCGAGGTAGTTCGACACGCGCGCGTAGATCTCGATCGGATAGAGGCGGCACTGGAGCACGTGAGGTACGGCGAGGTTGCCGAGGGCCATGGCGAATACCAGCGCGGCGGCGGCGGCGGCCTCGGGCCGAATCGCGCCGGCGATCCACCGCGCGAGCGCGCACGGCGGCAAGGCCAGGCGCGCGGCATCGAAACCGCTGGCGCCGAGGCGGCTCATGCCGCGCCCGAGCAGAAGCATTGCCAGCGGGGCGTGGATCTCGGCCAACACCAGCGCGGTGGCGAAATGGTTTCCCGAGTCGGAGGCGGCACGGGCCCAGCACCACGGTTCGCCGAGCCAGCGTTCGACCAGTCCACCCGCGCCAAAACAATAGACTTGCCCCATGGCCCAGACCATGCTCGGCGCGAGGAAAGGAGCCACCAGCGCCGTGGCCCATAGCGCGCTATGGCCGAGGTCGACCAATGTGACCGCGGCTGCCAACAGAGCGCCGACGAGGAGGGCCATGGCCGTGGCCGCTGCCGCCACCGCGATGCTCATCGCGAGGGCCCTGCCGTCGATCGCCGGGGCTTGCGTGGGAGGGGCTGATGCCAGCAGGGACTCGAGGATCGTCCAGACCAGCGGCGCGAGGAGGATCGTCGCGGCAAACGCCGCCGGCGCGAAGTGGAAGACGCGCCGCCCAGCGGGGAAGAACTCTCGCATGGACGTGTCGGGCGATCGAGCACTGGAAGTTGCCCTTGGGGGTGCTGCGCGGCGTGAATCAGCGACGGAAATGCTCGCGCACCCAGGCGCTGCTGGGCTCAAGCTGCTCCAGAAGCGTCTCGGGCGAAAGCTTCATCGGCTTGGGCGGGAGATGTTGCCCAGGGGGTGTCTCGGGCACTGCGTCCGGACGCAGCGGCAAGAAACCCGCGCGGCCCCCGACCAGTTCGCGCTCGACTTCCGGCCCGGCGAGGTAGTCGATCAGGAGGCGGCCGGACGACGGATTCGGCCCGCCTTGCACCAGGCTGACCAGGCTGGGGACGACGAGCGTGCCGAAGCGATCCTGATCGGGATAGACCAGGGCGATCGGTTCGCCGTCGGCCTGGCCGGAGAGCACGTCGTCGGTGTCGGTCAGGCCGAGGTAGATGGGCGAGGCGCTGGGGTCGGCGCGGGCCACGAGGTTCTTGACCATCGCGTTGCCGTCGACGACGCGGACGCCGTTATCGATCAGGCTCTGGAATAATTGTTGTGCGCGGCTGGGCCCGAGCACGGCCCAGAGGGCGGCAAGATGGGTTCGCGTGGTGCCGAACTGCGGATCGGCCATGGCGACCTTGCCGCGCCACTTGGGATCGGCAAGGTCGAAGATGCTTCGCGGCACCTCGTCGGGCGGCACGTGTGCGGTATTGTAGACGATCACGCGGGCGCGCACCGCCACCGCGGTCCACCGCGCGGCTGCTTCCGCGGCTGCTTCCGCGGCCTGGGGCGGAAGATCCGCAGTCGACGGCGGCGCATAGGGGGCCAGCACACCGCGCTCGGCGAGCAGGTAGGTCTGGACGGGCTCATTGTTCCAGAAGACATCGCAGCGGGGACGGGCCGATTCCGCCAGCAGTCGGGCGACGAGCCCCGAGGTTTTGACCGCTTCCACGTCGTAGACGGCGCGGACGCGGATGCCGCGGTCGCGCTCGAAGCGCTCGAGGATTGGTTCGGCGACGTTGCGGTCGATGGCGGTATAGATGACGACTTCCGGGCCTGCCGGGCGGCAACCCGCCATTACGCACACGGAGAGCATCGCGGCGAGCCCCGCGACGATGCGCGGCCGCCAGGTTCGTCTTAGAGCCGGTCCCAGAACCGTGTGCCGCTCCTGCATTCTCCGGCCGCGGAGGACTGCCGTGGCGGTTCTGGGATAGGTTTTTAGTGTTTCCATTGGATTCGCTCCTCGCAGACGACCAAAGCTTCCTCATCGGCATGCCAGGGGAATCGCTTGTAGAGCAAACGCACGGTGGCGGTGCCGGGCGCGATGGCGGGGAATCGCAACTCGACCGAGCGGCGCGCGCGGATTGCTTCGGCGCTCGATTCGCCGCGGAAGGGAGTGATTCCCTTGATCACCTCGCGGCGCACGAGCGTCGTTTGGCCGGAAGGGTCTTCCTCGACCACCTCCAGGAGCAGCAGGCGGTTGTGGCGCTCGCCCGGAAAATTGTGGTCGGCGCCGACATTGCTGACCGAGACGACCAGTTCGTCGGCCTGGCGCCGGCATGCAATGCGCACCGCGGAGCGCACGCTGGCGTCGTCGTGGCCGCCGAGGCAGACGTGGCTGCGCACGGCGGCGGAGCGGTCTGCGGCGGGCATGTGGCACTGGCCGCAGGACTTGCGGTCCGGCGCGTCGAGCTCCTCCCAGTCCTTCGCGATCGCGGTGTGGCAAACGCCGCAGAAGCGGACGTCGCGGAGGGCGGAAGTTTCCACGGGCTGGCAGGGGGCGGCGGAAACGGTTCGAGTCGCGGCAATACGGCCGTCGGGGAGCATGTGGCAACTCAGGCAATCGACGCCGTTTTCCCGGTCCCCGGCACGGACCTCGGGGGGCGTTTCGAGCCCCAGCACCAGCAAGGGTTCGGGCGCGTGGCAAGTCTCGCATTTGCGGTCGAAGCCGAAATGCTGGAACGAGGCCTGAATGCGGGGATCGCTCCAGGCGCGGCGGTGCCCGGAGGATTCCCATTCACTCCAGACCTCGCGGTGGCAGTCGCGGCAGTCCTCCGGAGAACTCCAAGCGTGTTCGGTGTCCGACGCCCGTCGCGCGCGGGCCGCTTGCCAACGCGCGACTCCCAGGAGGCTGGCGATCGCCAGGAGGATTGCGGCAATCGATGCCAGTCGGACGGTGCGACTCACTTGCGGCTCCCGAGCGGCTTTTCTTCCTCGTCGGGGACGTCGATCGGCGGCGGCGCAGGATCGCGGCTTCGATGCGGGCTCGGTGGACTCCTTGGCGGGCGGCTTCTCGGGCGAAGGCTTTTCGCCGGTGGGCTCGGCCTTCGAGGGTTCGGGCTTGACTGCCTGCTTGGCGCCCTTCGGGGCTTCAACCGCAGCGGGCGAAGGCTTGGGCGCCGGTTTTCCCGCGGCCGGCTCGTCGGGTTGCGCAGCGCGCGGGGCTCGAGGCGCCGGCTTCGAGGGCGTCTGCGCCGCTTCGACTTTGGGCTTTGCCGAGGACTTGACGGCGCGCGGCGCGGCGACGCCCGGCGCGCGCGATTCCAGGTAGCGCTTGATTTCTCCACGTAGGGCATCGAGGCCTTCCGCCACCTGCGCATAGTTTCGCGCCTCGCGGCGGTCATCCTCGCTGGTGCGGCCTGCCAGGGCTTCGAGAAGGTCGGCCAACTGGCGGTAGTGCTCTCCCACGAGGCGGAGCAGATAGCGCACGGTGAGGTAGTCGTCGGCCTCGCGGAGGTGGTCCAGAGCCTGACGCGTCTCGCGGAGCAGCGAGTCGAGCTCCTCGGCGCGGGCCTGCGCGAATCGCTTGCGCACGAACTCGCGCCTGCCGATGGTCGGGGCCCTTGATCCGCCAGGCCTCGCGGAGCTGGTCGATATGCTCTTGGACTTGGGGCTGATTGGGCCACTCGCCCAGCGCGAGTTCATACTTGGCGATCGCGTCGTCGATCTCGCCCGCGTTTTCCGCCTGGTTCGCCAGGCGGAGAAGGACCTTGGCGCGATGGGCGGCATCGACGTCGTGGATGGCGGCTTCGAGTTCCGCTTCGAGCTTGCCCATCTCCTCTTCGCGCGATTGCACTTCCTGGAGCTGTTCGCGCGTCCAGGCCACCAGGCCGCTGGCGGGAAGCTGGAGGCGGCGTGATTCGGTTTCGAGAACCTCCACTCCCTCCCGCACTTGCCGGATCAGAGGGCGGATCGCGCCCAACGCCTCGCGCAGTCGCGCCCGGGCGTCTTCGTAACGTTTGTCACGATTCAGCGCGTTGACCTCGCGGATCGCCTGATCGATCGTCCCCTGGATCGCCTGCACGTCCTGCACTCGGTAGCGCACCTGGCGGTGCCACTCGCTGCGCTCATCGGCCCGCGGTTCCACGGGGATCGGATACTCCACCTCGCACCACGGCGCAGTGATCGGCAGGAGGAAGCGGAAGGTCGCGGTCTTGCCCTGGGCGACGGCGACGTAGGCCAACTGGCGATAAGAGCGGCGCACCACGACATAACCCTCGGGGTTGGGGTCGGGCAGACGATCGGCGTCGCCCAGCGAATCGAACCCCTTGCTGTTGGCCGCGACCGTGCAATTGAGCACCGGCGCTCCGGACTGGGCATTGACCAGCCGGAGGCGAAATCCACCCGTCTGCGTCGTAAGCTTGATTGCCTGGATGCCGGCCAGACGCGCGGTCTTGCGCCACGAGAGAACGCGGCTGGAAACCACGATGGCCTCGGTCGGGCCACGGCCCTTCTCGACGCTCAGGACGGTAAAGGGAATCGGGGTCCGCAGAAGCTGGCCCTCCTTGTCGCGCACTACCCAGTATGGCTGGAGCACGCAGCCTTCCTCGATCCACGAGGTCCACTTGGGACTACGCGCCGATCCATGAAACGTCAATCGAACCTTCTTTGATCCGGCGCAGGGTTCACTGGCCGCTCCGCCACTGTCTGGCCGCGCGGCGCTTGGTGGCCCGTTTTTCGCCGACGCTTTGGATCCGGCAGGGGAATTCTTGGTCGTTCGATCGCCACTGGTTTGCGCGGCGCCCGAGGGCCCGTTGGCCGCCGCGTCGTCCGCCGCGTCGTCCAGTTCGACCAAGGCGACGGGGGAAAAATCGTCGTTGACCGCCAGGCAGATCGCGCGTGCCAACCAGGATCGGTCGGCGGTGGTCTGTTCGTGAAAGGCGCCGAGGTGTTGAACTTCCAGGTCGACCTGGCGCCGCGCGATGCGGTACTGCGCGCCCGCGGTGTCGATCGCCATGAGGAAGATCTTATCGACGCTGGCGGCGCCGGGCGCGGCGGCGCGCACGTCGGCCAGTTCCGCCAGCGCGCGGGCTGGGTCGGCTCGGCCGGCAAAGAGGGGATGATCGGCCGCGACGTCGATTTCGGCCAGCGCGCCGAAGTGCGTGGAGAGCTGGTCTTTCACCTGGCGGCGCACGGATTCGACGAACAGGGGCGTGAATCGCGGATCGTCGGAGAAATGCACGACGACGCGGATGCGGTAGGGCTCGTCGGCCCGGGAGCCCAGTTCGCCGTGCGCGGCGGGCGTGGCAGGAGAGGCGAGGGCCAAGGCCAAGGCCGCGGAGAGCGCCCAAGGGCTTCGCCGGATGGCTTGCGCGGGAATCATTTTGCCACCTCCAATCGCCATCGCTCGATCTGGCCGAAGAGCACGCGCGGGTCGAGCGACGCGTTCTGCACTTCCGCGGAAATCGCCACGTAAGTATCCAACTGCCAAAGCGGGATGACGACGGCGCTGCGCGCCAGGTGCTCATGGATGCGGTGCGTGCGTTTCTGGATTTCGGGGAAACTCTTGTGCAGTCGGAGATCGCGCAAGAGGCCGGCAAGCTCTTCGTCGGGCCGGAATCGCATCAGATCGCCCGTCCCCGGTTCGCCCGCATCGAGGCCCAGCAGCGGCTCGATCGCGTAGGTCGCATCGGGATAGAAGTAGCTTTCGTAGGCGAGGTCGAAGTCGCGCGTGGCGGCAAGTTCGCCGTAGTAACCGGCCGCATCGAGCGCGGAGTTCCAGGGTGATTCCGGCTTGGCGCGCCTGGAGTTCCACCAGCGCGCAGGCCTTCTCGACCTCGGGATTGCCGGCCGGATAGACGAGGCGGAGTTTCGGCGCGCCGTCCAACTGGCGCCGGCCAGTTCGGCCAACGCCTTGGCATTGGCGCGCTGGTAACCCTCGACGCGGGGATTCGAGGCCCACGTGCCCGTTGGATACGGTCCCGCCAGGGCGGCATGGTCGCCCGCGGCGCGGCGGAAGCATTGATCGAGGATTGCCTGCCGGTCGATTGCCGAGGCCAGTGCCAGGCGGAGGTTGGCATTCTGCATCGGTTTGCGTTCGTAGTTCGGGGCCAGGAACCAGACGGTGGGCGTGCGGAGGCGGACGACGGAATAGCCCTCGTGCTCGATCTTTTGGGCCTGTTCGGGCCGCAGGTCATACACCAGGTGGAGCCGCTTCAGCAGGAAGAGTTCGACGGCGCGCGCGGGGTCGTAGCGCTCGAAACTGATTTCGGGGATCCGCGGCAGGCCGGGAAAGCGGTAATGCGGGTTGGCCTCGAAACGGATCACGTCGGGGAACTTGGGCGTTGCGGGGATGAGGCGGTACGGTCCGGTGCCCACGGGGCGCTGGCCGAACTGTTTGAGTCGCGCGGCCTGCTCGTCGGCGGTGGTTGCGCCGGCAAAGTAGTGGCGCGGCAGGACGGGGAAATCCATCAGCGCCAAGGGTTGCCAGTAATCGCGGGAGAGCGATACCATCGCGGTGAACGGATCGCTGCCTTCGCCCGCCTCGACGGCGCGGATCCATCCGGCATAGCGCCGCCCGAAGGGGGACGCCCGCCGTTCTTCGAGCAGCTTGACCGTGAACCGCACGTCCTCCACGGTGCAGAGGTGCGATTCGGTGTCGGTCGAATCCGACCATTTGGCGCGGGGCAGGCGAAAGCCTCGGCCGCGGGGTAGGGGAATGGGGGGACCGTCGGCAAGCCGGCTGGCGTAGTGGGGACCGATCGCGGGGTCTTCCACCCATTGCACCAGTCCCTCGCATACCAAGGCGAGCGCGTAGCGATCGATGGGCTCGCGCGCGGTGAGCGGACACAGATCGCGGGGCAGAACGGGAACGGCGCAACGGAGCGTGGGGCGCTGGGCGGTCAACTCGCGACGCACGGCGTCGAGCTCCACCGAACCGGGCCAGATGGCCGACGCCGCATCCAGCCGTTCCAGGGCCGTGCGCGGCGAATCGGTGCGGAGGGTATGGACCTCGCCCACGATCTGCCGCGCACGCGACGAGCGATTTCTCGATCGCCGCGCGTGCGGGTCCCGCCATGCCCGGGAATTGCGCCGAGAAGCGTTCGATGAGCGTCCGAGCGGCGGTATGATCGCCCCGGGCCAGCATCGCCTCGCCGCGTGCGCGAAGGAGCTTGTCTACGCGGTCGGCCAGCGCGCTGAACGCCGGTTCGCCGGGGGCGAGCTCGGCGGCGATGCGCTCGCATTCGGCCTCGGCGGACGCGAGGTCGTCGCGGCGGAGCAAGAGGTCGATCCGACCGAGGGTGAGGTTGATCCGAGCCTGAACCAGCGGCTGACGGAAGCGCTGGGTCCACTCGGTTCCCAGACGGATTCGCCGCTGCACGGCGGAATCGTGTTGGGCGATCGCGTCGCGGAGGATGCGATCGGCCTGGGCCGTGCGCTGCTCGCTCCAGTCGTCGGTTTGCCGCACGGCACGGCCCGGCTCGGCGAATTGTGCCAACGGCATACCGAGCTGCGTGGCGGCCAATTGACCCATGCGCTGCTCGTAGTATTCGACCCCAATCACTTCCTGACCGAGCACGCGCTCGACGCCGGCTCCGCTGGCCAGAAACAGAGGAAAGTCGTATGCCTGTCCCCGCGCCAGGGGCAATTCCAGCATGCGGGGAATGAGTTGGATGCGAAGGGACCGGTCCGCACCGCGCTCGGGGCGCAGGAGGAGCAGGTCGTAGACCGCTTGCTGCGCCATCGAGGGGCGCTGGCGCGGCGGTTGGGAAGATTCCCCGTTGCCAGGCAGTTTGTCATGCTTCGAGTACCCCGGAGGCTGGGCGGCGGGGGCGCGGTCGGCGGCGGGGGCGGACGCGCCCTTGGACGGGCCCTGCTCGGCGGCGAAGAGGGCCGCGCAGCAAGGGGCCCTCCGGGAACGACACTCCCCAGGAGTGCGCCCAGCACAAAAGCCGTCATTGTGATCGCGCGCCGCCTGAAGGCTAAGCGGGAACCGACTGGAACGCATGCTCCCCTGATGGGGACAGACGAGAATGTCTGTTCTCCTGGTATGTCACTGGTTCGCCAGAACGAGTGTTTTTCCGGCGGTTCGCACTGCTTGTTCCAAGCAGTGGCACACGCGCGCCGCCTGAAGGCTAGCGGCCATCGCGGCCAGTAGAAGACGAGGGAGTCATTCCTCATGGCGCGGCCTCCGCCAGGCGCGGCTGGGGGATGGGTAAGACGAGAAGCGTTCCGTCGGCCAGCGGCACGAGCATCTTGTCCGGACCGAACGGCGCCGGCGCGGCGGCCGGACCGCAGCGCACGCCCAGCGGCGCCTTCCACGCCACCTGGCCGTCTGCCAAGCGAACGCCGGTCACTTCGCCGCCGTTGTCGGCCACCAGCAGGGTCGTTCCCGACAGCGAGGGTTGGCCGCGAATCCGGCCTCCCAGGGGCCCGCAGATCCAGAAGGGGCGCGGGGCGGGTTTCTCGTTCGCAGTGGCGGTTTTCGAAGGCGGGGAAGGTGAGAGCGGAATGCCCACGATCTTTCGTTCTTCGGCGACGGCGATCAGGTGATCGCCGCGGACCACGGGACCGCGCGTGATCGCCAGACCGGTGGCCAGCGGAGCGGCACGCTGCTCAACGGGATTGCGCGCGTCGAGCCGGTAGAGCATTCCCGCCGCATCGAACAAAACGACCTCGTTGCCGACCACGAGCGGCTCGCCTTGGATCGGGCTGGGGAGGTGAAAGGCCCGGCCCGCTTCGGCCCATCGCGTCACTTGATCTTGCGTGGAGAGTTCCAAGCGGCGGATGCGTCGCCCCTCGTCGATCAGCAGTACCGCGTTACCATCGAGGGCGTAGACCTCCGCGCCCGCGGGTCCCGGCGGTATCGATCGGGACCAGGTGAAACTGACCTCGCTGGTGGCCTGGGGCGTGCCGTCCAGACGCACGCGGTAGAGCTGCCCGTCGATGCAGGGCACCACGAGCAGATCGCCGCTGAGGCAGGGGCGGCCGTGCAGGCGCAGGGCAGCGCCAGCACCGTCCAAGGCGAAAACTCGGAGCCAGGATCCCGCAAGGTCGAGATCGCCAACTGGCTCGCGTCGTCGACGGGTACGACGAGGTGGACGGGTCCGGGCGGATCGCCCAGGCGCAGGGCGCGCTCTTCGTCGGCCAGCCCGGGCGGCGGATCGCGCGGCGGCAGGTAGACGATCCGCGGCGCGGCGGCGGATGGCGACGCGGAAGGCATACTCAGCGCGAGCTTCTGCCCGGCCGAGTCGAAGAGCACGAGGTGATCTTGCCATGGGATCGCGCCGTCCAGGGGAAGCAGGCCGAGCTGGCATTGCCAGCGCTGGCGGCCGCTGTCGGCGTCGACCGCGGTGAAATGGTAGCTGCGGCCGCTGGGTTCCATGGTGGTGAGGAAGAACGTCTTGCCCTGGCGATCGAGTTGCGCCTCGTGCGCGGGGATGCCGCGGACGCCGCGATTCTCGGAATCCGTCCACAGCGACTTCACGCGCTGCTGGACCACGTCGATGGAGAGCTTGTGCAGTCGTCCGCCCGCCATCACCCAAACCAGGTGTTCGGAGGCGGCCACCGCCAGGGTTCGGGCGCGGTCGTGGGTCTTCAGTGCGACGGTGGCGCGGTGCGGGCTGTCGCGCACGACGGGGAATACTGCTTCTCCCGGATTGTCGAGATTGAAGCCGAAGATTCCCAGTTCGCCTTGATCGGTCACCAGCGTGATCTGATCGGGGGTAGCATAGGGGTGGAACCAGGCCCAGCCACGAAGCGGGAACTCCTCGAGTGGCGCGGCGGCGGTGCGCGCAATCCCTGTGCGCCGATCTCGAAAACGCGGAGACGAGTTACTTCCAGTTCCGTGGCCTCGGTGATGGCGAGGTACCGGCCCACGACCGTAGGCTCGGCGCGGATCGCGCCGCTGGCGTGGTCGGTGAAGAGCACGGAGCGGCAGGCGGGTTTCTGGGGGTCGTCGATGGCGGCGGGATCGAGAGCGAACACGCGCTTGGTATCGGCCGGGAAGAAGACTAACCCAGTGGCCGGGTCGTAGGTGCCGCCCACGGTGAGAGACTGGCCGAGGGCGAAGCGGCCCAGACGCTTTCCCAGGACCAATTCGAGCACGTGGATCTCGCCATTGGCGGTCGGCAACAGTCCGCAATACTGCGGAGGCTCGTTGGGGCCTGTATGGCGGGCGGCGATCGAGAGTGTGGCCACGAGGTCACTTTGCACGGGATAGCGCCGAGGATCCGGCCCTGGCGGCTGGCTTCCAGGGCGAGCACGCTCTTTTCTTCCGTGGAGAGGGCCACCAGCGCGCCCGGAGTGGCGGCCGATCGTGCGATGCGCAGCGGAAGCCGCGCGGCGTCGATTCCCAGGCGCCGCGTCCAGAGGGGCTGACCGCGGCCGTCGAAGGCGTAGAGCACGCCGCGCGCAGCGCGGTGCGGACCTCGTCTTGGTCGGCAATCGCCTCCGACGAGGGCTTTCCCCAGACGATCGCCAGTTGCTCTGCCTGGGGCGGGAGCGGCCCTTCCGGCGGGCCATTGGTGGGCTCGTCCGCCGCGCGGTCGCCGGCGGCCTCCGCAGCGGCGCGGGGGTCTTCGGGCAGGTAGCGGACGCGTGCCGGCTCGGCCTGGTAGGCCGCCTCGAGCTTGCCCAGCAACTCGCGGTCCTCGCGGAGGGTGGGGAAGGCACTCCACTGCTTCTGGGCCGCGGCATAGTGCGCATCGGCTTCGGCCGTGTTGGGCGCGGCGGGGATCTGATCGAGGTGGGCGCCGATGGCGCTTGCGCCAAGGCCAGATCGACCGAGCGCGCGACCGACTCGATCGCCGCGGCGAGTTCCGCGGTTCGCTGGGGCACCCAGGCGTCGGGCATCGATTGGCCCACGGTCTTTGCCAAAGCGAGGGCGCGGTACGCGTGGGTGAGGGCCTGGGGATCGGCCGTTCGGCCCGCCTCAGGGACGAAGCGGTTCTCGACGAGGAAGGCGAGCGCCTGGTAGAGATCGGCGCAATAGCCTGCATAGGCCGGATTATCGCGGTGGCGTTTGAAGAGTTCCTCGAGCAGAACGAGGCCCTGGGGGGCATCGCCGGTGGTGGAGTAGATTTCAGGTCCGGCCTCGCAGAGATCGCGGAAGAAAGGGGCCTGGGGAACTCGAGGGTCGTCGGGGTAGTCGCCCTCGAAGCGTTCGAGTTTGCGGAGGGCGTTGGCCCACTTGTGTTGCGCTACCAGCTCGGTCATTTCGGACCACAGGCGATCGGCGGTCGTCAGCCACTCCGGAGGCCGGAGCCAGAGCAGCACCGCGGTGGCGATCGAAAGCGCGGCGAGCACCCCCAGGCCGATCCAGCGAACGCGATGCGATCGCTTGCGCCGCTCGCCGCGGCGTTTGGGCCGGTGCCCGGGGCGGGGAGGAACGTAAATCGGCGGCGGCTCCGGGAACGTAACGTGCGCCTGGACCGCGGGCGGTGGTACGGCGGCACCGATGAACTCCATGCCCGTGCGGCGAACCAGATCGGCCGCCGAATTCGAAGGGGGCGGAGGTGGAGTGACGAGGCGCGCGTCTTCGGCTCGGACGGGCAAGGCCGGGGGCAATTCGGCTTCCGGTACGGTCACGTCGGGGATCGCCGCAACCATGGCTGAGCCGAGAGTGGCCGGAGGTTCGTCGAAGGTATCCGCATCGGGCGCCGACTGCATCGCGGGGGAACATCGGCGAAGTAGCCGGCGTCGTGCAGTTCGGTGATGCGGTCGTCGGGGTTTGCGCCTCCTGCCGGCGGCTCGATAAGATCGTCCGGCCGGGGCACCGTGATGACCGCTCCACAGAGGCGGTTGGCACAGCGCACGCGGCTGCCGGCCGACCGGAACGAGAGGTGATAGGAAGTCTGGCAACTGGGACAGACGACGTCGATCGGAGCGGCCGCGTTGTGCGGCAGCGCGGGGGCAAGATCGCTCAGTTCGGGAAGGATTTCTTCGAGATCGCGGATGAGTTGGCGAGGGGTGGGACGCTGGTGCGGCTCGACCGCCATCATTTGACGCACCAGCGCGTCGAGGTTTTCGGGCACGTCGGGACGCCGCGTGCGCGCGCTCGGCCGCTCGGCCGACGAATGCAGCCGGTACGTCTCGTCGATCTCGCTGCTGCCGGCAAAGGGAGGCTGGCCGGTCAGGCAGCAGAACGCGGTGCAGCCCAGCGAATAGACGTCGGCGAGCACGGAGACCGAGTGGGGATCGCGGAATTGCTCGGGGGCGATGTAATTGGGCGTGCCCAGAAGCGAGCCGTGGCGAGTGACTTCTTCCTGGCGGTCCTTGATCAGCGCCAGGCCGTAGTCGATGAGCTTGGGGGTATCGTCGGGTCGAACGAGGAAGATGTTGGCCGGCTTGATGTCGCGATTGACGACGCCGAGGCGCTCGGCGTGGGCCAGGCCGCGCGCAACGCCGAGCATGATTCGCGCCACGCGCCGAGCGGCCAAGGGGTGGTCGCGCCAGATCACGTCGGAGAGCTTGGTGCCGGTGACGAACTCCATGACCAGATAGGGGCGGCCCGCCTCTTCGCCGCGGTAGTAGGCGCGGACCGCGTTCTCGTGCTGGAGGCGCGCCGAGGCCATGATTTCGCGCTCGAAGCGTCGCTGGACCGAGTCGGTATCGACGCCCGTCCGCGGGATCTTGATGGCGACGATGCGGTCGCCCATGCGCGGCTCCCTCGCGCGATAGACGTCGCCCATTCCGCCGCCGCCGATCCAGTGCAGTTCACAATAGGCGCCCAGCACCAGCACGCGGCATACCGGGCAGCGCTGGGGGAACTCGCCCGGAACGGGGAGGAAATCGGATTGGCACGCGGGACAAACGGTCATGCACGCTCCGGGAGCTATTGCGAGTTGCGCGGTTGACTGCGCGACGGCGAAGGATGGCGCAGGAAATGGACCTTCTCGATCTGCACGCCCGCGGCGGCATCGATCACCGCGACGACGGTCTCGTGCTCGACGGTGTCGTCGGCGTCGAGCACGACCTCGGGGTTGCTGCGCGTGGAGGCCGCCTCCTGGATCGCCTGGCCTACCGTGGCCAGGTCGGCCGGCTTGCCGTCGACGGTGATATCGCCTTGGCTGCGGATCGTTACGATGACGTTGTGCTCCTGGAGCTGGGCCAGGCTGTAGCGCCGCGCGCGACTCTCGTCCTTGCCCCCACCGGGCATGTCGAGCGTTTTTTGGACGACGAAACAGGCGGTGATCATGAAGAAGATGAGCAGTTGAAAGGTGACGTCGATCATGGGGGTCATGTCCATGTCGGCCTCGTCGTACGCGTGCGCGCGGAGCAAGGATGAGGGCGGCAGATGATCTTCGAGGGCGGGATGGTCGCCGACCGCGGTCCATCGCGTCTCGCCGGGCGCGGACCTCGTCGGATTCGCCGAGGTCTCCGTCGGAAACCGCCTGGGCGAGGTGGACGAAGCTCACGGCGCGGCCTTCGTCCGAAGCACTTTCGCCCCGTACGCGCCACACCGCTCCGATGGCCGGAATCTGTGAGTATGCCATGCACCGTTCCCGGTAGTGTTCAGTCCATCTTCTCTTCCACGCCGATCATGATCCGCCCCAGTTCGCCCACCGCCCCGAGGCGCTCGACCAGCTCGCGCACGCGGCCGTGGGCGGTCTTGCGATGGGCGCTGACGATCACGTCGAGCTGCGCGTTGGCGGCGCGGGTATTGCGCCGCACTTCGTCGACCAGCGCGTCGAGCGAGGCGGTGGCCTTGTCTTCGTCGGGGGAGTCGCCGAGGTAATACCTTCCTTCCTGGTCGACGAGGATCAACTGCTGCCCCTCCAGGGTCACTCCGCGGCCGTGGCGGACCTCGGGCACGTCCATGGGCAGGGGATTGGCCAGGGCGTGGGTGATCATGAAGAAGATGAGCAATTGGAACGTGACGTCGATCATGGGGGTCATGTCCAACTCGACGTCGCCCCACTGCCAACGTCCTTGCTTGCTCAGCCAACCTCCGGCGGGCTCGAGCGCGTTCTCGAGGTCTTCGGCGGCCTCGGTGGCCTGCGGTAGGGCCGCTGCCAGGGGCGGGACCTCGGTGAGCAAAAGCCAGGCGGTCGTGCCCACCGGTCGGACCATGTCGTGAGGGGCGAGCCGCCCCGCAGTCGCCAGCCGCACGAGCTTCGACATCGGCAGCGGTCCGTAGTCGCGGCCCAGGGTGACCAGGCGCAGCTCCATCATCCGCTCAGCCATGCGGGTTCTCCATGCGGGCGACGGGCGGACGAGCGGCCGGACCGCGCATCATGCGGAAGCATGTTCAGCGCCGCCTGCGCGCGCGCTGGAGATCGAGCTCGAAGCGGTTCACGCGCTCGCGGAACATCGTGTAGATGAAGATCAGCGGAATCGCGATCAGCAGGCCCTCGGCGGTGGTGTAAAGGGCCATGCCGATATCGTTGGCCAAATCGCTGGGATTCACCCGCGTCGCCCCGGCGATCTTGCCGAAGGCCAGGATCATCCCCCAGACCGTTCCCAAAAGGCCGAGCATGGGCGCGAGCTTGGTGAACACGAGGATCACCGGCAGCAGGTAGTTGAGATCGGGAAGGATCTCCAGTTCGATGAGGTTCACCAAGGCGTTGCGCGTGGCCACCTTGCCTTGCTCGCAGGTTTGCAGGGCGGTGGCGAAGAGCTTGGGAATCACGCCCGGCTCATCCTCGCAAAGCTGCAACGCGGCGGTCGGGCCGCCGGCACTGAGTTCCTGCTTGAGTCGATCGAGGAACTCCGGGAGATCGGTCTTGGCGTTATGGTTCAGCCACAGGCGCCAGATGATCACTGCGACGCTTGCCAGGCTGAGCACGATGAAGAGCGTGGTAAACAGGGGCCCGTTGGCCTCGACGATATGGCGAATCGTATCCACGCAAAGCTCCTTGGCTTGGTCGATGAGTCGATGATGAGAAACGAGGCTGGGCGTCGGCTCTCGGTGCTGACGCGGTGGCTACTTCAGGAGTTGCCTGATCACGATGACGTCGTACTTTCCGCCGCGCTGCACGACCTTGAAAGTGGTGCTCCGGATCTCGTCCTCGCTGCGGTTCTGGTAGCTCAGCTCGAGTTGCAGCATGCGCTGTTCCAAGGCGTCCGGCAGAAGAGCCACCATGAACGAGGCGGAGGGGATGTTCAGGATCGCCATGATGCTGCGGATGGCCTGGGGATTGTCGTCGGTCCAGTGCAGACGCCCCTCGTTGGACAGGTCGCGCTCGTCCCAGCGTCCGGGCTCACTTGCGGGCCGGTCGAAGTACCGCCAGCGCTCGCCGCGCCGGTCGGGCACGGGGAAAATGACCGACGCACCGAGTCCTTCGAGTTGCTCCAGGTAGTCCTGGGCGGATCGCGTATCGAATTTCAACAGCCAGCACGCCAGGCGTCCGCCGCGTCCGCTGCCCGAGCCGCCGCCGCTACCGCCGCTTCCTCCGCCTCCCGCGGCGCCCCGCCGCGCCTTGGCCGGCTCGGCGAATCGCCGCTCGAGCGCCGCGCGAGCCGCGGCGATCCGCGCCCGCGCATCGTCGACCTTCTCCTCGCCCACCTCCAGGGCTTCGCTGCGAAGCGGTTCGACCTCGGGTTGGTTGACGTTGGGCTTCTCCACGCTGGCCACCTCGACGCGACTGCTCGGCGGCACGCTGGGCTGCTCCTCGGGCGACGGCAGAACGTTGGGATCGCCACTGGCCCACGGCTGTTCGTTGCCGGATTCTCCGCTGTCCAAGTCCTCTCCCTCGGCCAATGCCACGGAGTCGATCGCCGGCGGCAACTTCGATCGAGAGGCAAACGGCCGCGCAAACACGAGAATCAGCACGATCAAGAAGACGTGAGCGCCGAAGGAGATCGTGGTCGACCAGAAGCACTCGCCGTGCGGCGAGTAGCGCTCCCACCAGGTGCGCAGCAGCGATTGCTGGTCGGGCTCGGCCTGGGGCTCGGCCTGGGGCGGAGGGGGAGGCGTCGGAGGCAGCACGGCCATCACTTCCTCCCCTTCTCGCGCCACCACTCCTGCCATTGTTTCTGGGCGCTGACGACCTGGCTGATGCCGTCACCCTCGCGCGGGCCGAAATCCTCACCCGTCAGGCGCGCAATAGGCGGCCGGCAGCCGGCCATGACTCGCGAGGCATCTCGGCAAGGCTTTCGATCAGAGGTGAGACGGATTGCGGGTCTTTCAGGCGGGCGAGCAGCTCGACGGCCGCCTGACGGCTGGCGATGCGGTACTCGGAGTGTTTGAGTACGGCGAAGGCGACGTCGCGATACTTGGCGCGGCCCGGGACGTCGGCGCGTGCGATGCGGCCGTCGATTTGCTCCCAGACCAGGGCGCGCAGGGCGTCGTCGTCCTGGCCGAGCCAGTGGAGGCAATGGGAGAGGGGCGCCTGCTGGAATGCCAGCGCGGTCTGCTCGCGCACCGTCTGGGCGACCTCGGAGGACTCGGACTGGGCGAGCCCCCACAGCGCGGCCAACTGTGGTTCGATTTCGCCGTAGGTCGTCCGCCGCGCGGCGGCATCGCGCACGAGCGTGCGACGGACTTTCTCATCTTCCACTGCGGCCGCGGTTTGCAGCATCTGGACCACGCCGAGTTCGGGGGCGCAGGCGGCGGGCCTCGTCGAGGACCACTTTCTTCAGGTTTGCGTCCTGGATCTGCGCCGCGGCCGAGATCAGCGCGGGGAAGTCGGCCTTCTTGACCGCGCACTCCAAGCGATGGAGCAGTCCGCGTCGAGCGTCGGGCGTTCGCGCATCCTGGCTGTAGCTCGCCAGTTGGGCGAGATCGGGTGCGGCGTCTTCGAGGATCTTCTGCACGCGTCGCGCAAGGCCGCCTGACCGGGGTGCGACTTGCGTCCGCGCGAGGCACTTTCCAGGCTTTCGGCCTGGTCTGGGCTGAGGTCGCCCGCTTCGGCCGCGGCCTGGAGCGACATGAGCAGGTCGTCGTAGTATTGCGGATGGAGCGTCATGTCCGTCTGGGAGGCCGGGCTCCCCTTGGTTAGCTCCGTGCGGAGCTGCTGCGCGATCATGCGCACCCATCCGGCCCGAGCGAGCGCAAGAATCCCTTTTGCGGCGAGGCGATACTCGGGGATCCTCTCCAGGGGAAAGTCGGGGAATTCCTCGGGAAAGATATTGGGGCGGTCGAGGAAGGCGAGCACCTCCAGGCACTGGCCGCCGATCATCCCGCGCAAGGCGTACTCGCGCACCTGGACGGTTGACTGGATCGTGGCGCAGGCGCACGATGCGGGGCGCCGAGGGGCGCCCTTCTCCTCGGCGGCGCGGCGGCGCAGAGCCTCGGTGTCGCGGCTGGTTTCGAGCACGTTCTCACGCACGCGCTTTTCGTCCAGATTGGGCAGTGCCTGCTTGACCTGTTTGAGCCACTGTTCGAGGGAGCCCGTAGTCGGCGCGGCGTTGTGGAATCCGTGGGCACAAAGCATACCGGGAGCGACGACGGCCAGGAGGGCGGCAAAAATAACCAGCCGCCGCAACACCGCGGCCGAACTTGGACTTGCCACAGTTGCCTTCCCTGCTGCGGGAGCCATGAGCCCTTCTCCGCCCGCACGCTGATGAGACCGTTGGGCCGTCCGAGCACCGGAGCTGGCGTTCTGCGGTGACGAGGCGGCTGCTCGCGGTGGGCAAGCTCCTCCCCCGAAGTGGGACGACCCCCGTCATTTTATTCCCGCCCCCCGTGGGCCGCAAGATGTTGCACCACTAGGACTGGCAGCGGCGGAGATTTTCGGGGCTCAAGCCGGCACATCGGCTTGAGTTGGTGGTCCAAGCCGCCCAGTTTATCGGGTACCAAGCAAGGGTCGCTCCGGCTCTGCGAGCTGTGCCGGACTCAATCGAGCCGATCCCTGGGCCACGCACGGGGCCGCGGGATTTCGGTCGCCCAGGGCCGCAGCGGCGGTTCCGTGACGCGCTCTTAGTCGAGTACGTCGCGTGCGACCATGGTGAGTGCGTAAGGATGCACCCACTGCTCGCGCTCAAGCCAACCGAGGACTTCGTCGGGCGACCAGGAGCGTCCGCTTGCGGTTTGGGCTTCGCCCAGCGCTTGGCGGATCCGCTTGCGGATCATGGTGTAGTAAATCTCCATGCGGCGGGGATCGGAGAACACCTCCTCGGCGTAGAGGAGGAGCTTCTTGAGTTTCGAGGCATGATCGAGGTCGTCGGCCTCCGATTGGTCCTCGTAGGGGGCCAGAACTTCCAGTGCGGCGCGGATATCGACCAGTAGGGCCTCGCGGTCGGGGTCGAAGCGGAGGCGGCCGAGAAGGTGGAAAACGTCTTCGGGTTCGCGCGATTCGCCCAGCCAATCGCGAAAGGCGGTCGGCCACGTGCCGCCCGACGGCTGGTCGATGATGGGCCGAGCGCCCGCCCGGAAAATACGATCCCCCTCCAGCAGCGGCGCCAGAAGCGTGCGGCGGAAATCGGTGGGTATCGCATCGCGGGAATCGCGGCGCACCGAGGCGGTGAGTTCCGTAACCGCACGGGAAAGCTCGGTGAGGATTTGCTGGGCCGCCTCGGCATAAGGACCGAGGATGTACTTGCGCACGTGCTCGTCGCGCTCGGCTGCAGATTGCTGGATGCGCACCAGATCCGTCTCTCCTTCCGGCAGGCCCAGCAAGGCGTAGCGAGTCGGCGGGAGACGGTCGGGCGGGATCTGGAGCCAGTACTGGTACGGGTCAAAGGACATTCCTCTATTGTACGGGGCGAAGTGGCGGGCGTGGAATCCGTCGCGGCGGATCGTCGTCGCGCGTGGGCCGCGGCGGGCGGCGGGGTTCTCTCCGAGCCGATCCCGGAACCGTGTGCCGGTCCTGAATTCTCCGGCCGCGGAGGACTGCCGTGGCGGTTCCGGGATGAGTTGTTGGGGTGGGGGGCAAGCACGCGCCGGCGGTCGAACGGCGGTGCGCGGCGTTGTCAGCCATCCCAGGTACCGCTAGACTGGCCGGTCATGTTCCAGGGACTCGGGGAATTGGCCGCAGTTTTCCTGAAGCTGGGGACGATCAGCTTCGGCGGACCCGCCGCGCACCTCGCGCTCATGGAAGAGGAATTGGTGCGGCGCCGCGCGTGGTTGCCGCGGGAAGACTTTCTCGACTTGTTGGGGGCGACCAATCTCATTCCGGGTCCGAACGCGATCGAGATGGCATCGCTGGTGGGTTACCGGCGCGGGGCTATTGGGGCTGATCGTTGCCGGGGCGAGTTTCACGCTGCCGGCCGCGGCGATTACCGGCGTGCTGGCTTGGGGTTATGCGGTTTACGGCAGCTTGCCCCAGGTCGAGCCGTTCCTTCAGGGCATCAAGCCGGTCGTGCTGGCGATTATTCTGGCCGCCGTAGTGCGCCTCGGTCGCACCGCCCTGAGACGGTGGGAATTGTCGGCCATTGCCGCGGCAGTGGCCGTCGCTTCGATCGCGGGCGCGGGCGAGGTTGCGGCGCTATTGCTCGGCGGTTTGCTGGGCGTGCTGGGCATCGCGTGGATCGGCCGTGCGCGGGCCGGGCAGACGCAGCCTCCCCATGGGACGGCGGGGGCGATGCTGGGGTATTTCACCGTCGCCGCGTCGACCACGGCGGCAGAAACGGCCTCGGCTGCGGCCTGCGCGGTGCCTTTGTGGAAGCTTGGCTTGTTCTTTCTCAAGGTCGGGGCGGTACTCTACGGCAGCGGATACGTGCTCGTGGCGTATCTCGAAGGCGGACTGGTCGACGACTTGGGCTGGCTTACCAAACAGCAGTTGGTCGACGCCGTGGCGATCGGCCAGATTACGCCCGGCCCGGTGATCACCACGGCGACCTTCGTGGGCTACCTCGTCGCCGGCCCCAGCGGCACGGCGCTTGCCACGGCGGCCATCGTGCTGCCTGGATTGGTCTGCGTGGCGATCGTGCATCCTTGGATCGCGCGCGTGCGGCGGTCGGTATGGGCTTCGCGGTTCCTGGACGCGGTGAATGCCGGGTCGGTGGGACTGATGGCCGTGGTGCTGGGGAAACTCGCGCCCGCGACGGTTTTTGATGGACGCGGGGCGGTGCTGGCCGTGGCGACGGGCGCGGCGTTGTGGCGATGGAAGGTCTCGCCGGCCTGGCTGGTTCTGGCCGGCGCGATTGCGGGAAGCGTACTGTGGTGAGCGCCCCATCGGGCGCCGAAGGGGAGCCATCGGCGCGGCGAACTGCGGAGCGACGAGCGCGTGGACGCGGGCTGCTTGCACGGCGCGGGGGCTGTGCTATTCTGGGGATCGTCGATCCCGCCGATTCACCCGCTTTCGTCCCGGAGAACCCGCTATGTCGCTCTCGCGCCGAGGCCTCCTCAAGCGTTCTGCCGCCGCGGCGGCCATGTTGGCCCTTCCGAGAATCTCGTCGCCGCCCCGTGCTGGGGGCCAATGAGGAAATCCGCCTGGGGGTGATCGGGCTGGGCGTGCGCGGCGCCGGGACCCACATCCCCGAGTTCTCCGCGATTCCCGGGGTGAGCGTGGTGGCGGTTTGCGACCCGGACCGCACGCGTCTGGAAAAAGTCGGCGGACAGCTCAGCCGCAAGTCGGGGCGGAGCGTCGGGCAACACGTCGATATGCGCGCGATGTTGGACCGCAAAGACATCGACGTCGTCTCCAACGCCACGATGCAGTATTGGCACGCGCTGGGGACGATTTGGGCCTGCCAGGCGGGCAAGCACGTGTACGTGGAGAAGCCGCTGGCGCACTTCATCTGGGAGGGCCGGCAGATCGTGGCCGCGGCGCGCAAGTACCAGCGGCTCGTGCAGGTCGGGACCCAGTATCGCTCGGTTAAAGCCTACGAAGCGATGGGGCGGTGGCTCAAGGACAAAAACTTGGGAAAGCCGCTCTATGCCACGACGTTCGCCAACAAGCCCCGGTTGCCGATCGGAAAGCGTACCGAGCCTCTGCCGATTCCCGAGTCGCTCGACTACGACCTGTGGTGCGGCCCGGCCGCAAGGAGCCCGTCTACCGCGACCGGTTGCAGTACGATTGCAGCTTCGTCTGGAACATGGGCGACGGCGAGTCGTGCAACCAGGGGGTCCACGAAATCGACGTCGCGCGGTGGATCCTCGGTTACGACAAGCTGCCGCGACGCACGATGAGCATCGGCGGCCGATTCGTGGTGAACGATGCCGGCGAGGTCCCCAACACTCAAATCCTCTGCTACGACTACGAGGTTCCAATCCTCTACGAGCTGCACAACCTGCCCAAGTCCAAGGAATGCCTTACGCCGAAGCGGTGGAGCCAGATGCCGAATTTCAAGGGGCTGGCGACCGGGGTTTCCATCCAGTGCGAAGGAGGATACACGCTGGGCACCAAAGCCTTCGACGCGCCAGGAAGAACTCGTCCGGCAGTTCGAAGGGAGCGAGAACCACTTCGCCAACTTCATCAAGGCGGTGCGGAGCGGCAAGCGAGAGGACCTCAACGCCGACGTCCTCGAAGGGCACATCTCGACTGCAATCTGCCATGCGGGCAATGTCTCGTACCGGCTCGGCCAGGCCGCACCGCTGGCCGCACAGCGCAGCCAACTCGGCAGCCTTGCCTGCTGGAACGCGATGCACGAGCGCTATGTGACCTACCTCGCCGCGATTGGCGTCGATCCAAATCTCTCCGTGCTCGGACCGTGGCTGGAGATCGACGTCGAGAAGGAGTGCTTTCGCGGGGCGCGCGCCGAAGAGGCCAATCGCATCGTCCGCGGTTTCTACCGCGAGCCGTACTTGGTTCCCGAGTTGGCGGCTTCTTGACGCCGTTGTTGATTGGGGAGCCGATCGAAGCTTTCTCCGGGCGCGAAACGGGGCTGTGCCTTGGTCGCCCTTGTTCCACGAACAGCGCAGGACTCCCTCGTACCCTGTCGGCGGTCCTCTGACCGTTGAGAGAACCCGTCGGGGGCCCTCATCGGTCGGGGTAACATAGCGAGGGAAACCGCGACGCCGACGCCCAGGATCATGACGGCGGGGAGGTGCGCCGCCGTTCGCATTGGGGCATCCGGTGCGCTGGGCTGCATTTGATCTGGCCAACGGGCGCGCTGGCCGCCTTTGAACCCGTCAGCGGGCTTCCGGCGTGTCGGTGCGGTCAATGGGAGCCTCGTTCCCCAAGTCTACTGCCCCTAAGGCGATACGGGCGATTGCAGTCGCTGAGTCTTTCCGGCGGGAGCGATTGGCACAGGGCTTGCACTCTTGCGAACCGTCGAAATACCACACAAGAACGAGCCAGGAAAGGAGTACCGCATATGAATGAGGGCAGCGCGACTTCGAGAGTTGTCAATTCAGCGTCCAACCTCGCGGACAAGGGAAAGCAAGCCGCCTCGGACCTGGGGGATCGGGCGAGCGAGTTCGCTCATTCGGCCCAGAATGCGTTGGGCAGCGCGGCAGAAAAGATTCAGGAAGGATGGGGCGAAGCTCGAACCCACGCCGCCGACTACCTGCGTCGGGGATCGGAAAGTGCAAGAATCGTGGGACAAGACCTGCGTTCCCAAGTCATCGCACGGCCGGTCTTGACCTTGCTGATTGCCGTGGGGATTGGTTTTCTTGCGGGGGTGCTGGTGAGCCGCGACTAGCGGCAGCGCCCGCGCTGGTGCTGGTGGACAAATGCGTAACCGACTTTCAAAAAAAGGGGTGTAGCCATGTTGGGGTGGGCTCTCACGTTCTTGGTGATCGCCTTGGTGGCGGCGATGTTCGGGTTCACCGGCATTTACGTCGCAGCCGCGGGGATCGCCAAGATTCTGTTCTTTGTGTTCCTCGTGTTGTTCATCATCAGCCTGGTGGCAGGGGGAATTAGTCGACGCCCAGTCATCTAGAGTTACGGGTGGTGAGTTTTTGAGCGCGGGCCGAGAGTGCGCGGGCAGAGGCTTCGACGCGCTCCCGGCCCCTTCTGTTTCTGGCACTGCGCTGGGTGGGCACTACGGCCCATCATTGCCGCGTTTACTGCCGCGTTCCATGCCGGGTGCGACGGCTAGCGCGCGTGCAGCGGCCCCGTTCCGTTCCCCTCCGCCAGGTCTTCGTCCTCCAGGACCACCTGGGGACTGATGGCGATTCCATGTTGGCGGAGCTTTCCGCGGAGGCTGGTGCGGGTGATCCCAAGGATCTTGGCGGCGCACGACTGATTTCCCTCGGTTTGGCGGAGGACGCGCGAGAGCACGATCCGCTCCATAAAGGCCATGGCGTCGGCGTGGAGGGAACGCGTGCCGCGGCGAATCTGTTCCTCGGCAAAGGCGTCGAGCGACGAGTCGGTGGCTTGGGCCTCGTGGTGCGAGGGAGCCGGGCCAGGGCTTTCGCGGAGGATGCGGGGGAGGAAGTCGGGCAGAAGCACCGTGCCGGTGGTCTGAAGCAGCGCTTGTTTGAGGATGCTCTGGAGCTCCCGTACATTGCCGGGCCAGGGATAGGCCGCCAGCAACTCCATGGCTTCGGCGGCCACTTCGACCACGTTCTTGTTCAGTTCCGCGCTGAAGCGCTTGAGGAAGTGCTCGATGAGCACGGGGATGTCCTCGGCGCGTTCGCGGAGCGGCAGGGAGCTTGATCGTGAAGCCGTTGAGGCGATAGTAGAGATCGGCGCGGAACTGTCCCTCGGCCACCATGTGCTTCGAGGTCGCGGTTGGTGGCCGCGATCGATGCGGACGTCGGTCTCGATCGTTTCGTTGCCGCCGACGCGCTCGAAGCGTCTGCTCCTGCAGCACGCGGAGCACCTTGCTCTGCATGAGCGGGGTCATGTCGCCGACCTCGTCGAGGAACATGGTGCCGCCGTTGCACTGTTCGAACTTGCCGATGCGCCGGCGCTCGGCGCCCGGTGAATGAGCCCCGCTCGTGGCCGAACAATTCGCTTTCCAGCAGGGTCTCGGGGATCGCCGCGCAGTTGACGGCCAGGAACGGCTTCGCGGCCCGCGGCACCGTGCTGGCAGATGGCCCGCGCCACCAGTTCCTTGCCCGTGCCGCTTTCCCCGCGGATCAGCACGGTAACGTTCTGCTGGGCGACGCGGCCGATCGCCTTGTAGACCTCCTGCATGCCGGGCGAGCGGCCAATCAACAGGTCGGTGGACCCCGGCGGCGGCTGGCGGATCCGTCGGCCATGTGCACCGG
Organism: Pirellulales bacterium; assembly: GCA_963736495.1. Lineage (GTDB taxonomy): Bacteria > Planctomycetota > Planctomycetia > Pirellulales > Thermoguttaceae > CAVTPL01. The sequence continues at coordinate 685,000 of CAVTPL010000009.1, forward strand.
CACGTGCATGAAGCGGCGAATCCGCTCGGCCTGGGAGACGACTTCGCGGACTTTCTTCACGTCCAGCGGCTTGAGCAGGTAGTCGAAGGCGCCGAGCTTCATCGCCTCGATGGCCGTGTCGCTGGTGGCCATGGCAGTGATGAAGATCACGGGAATCGTGGCGTCGAGACTGCGGATGCTCTCGAAGGTCACCAGCCCCGACTGGTCCGGGAGGAGAATGTCGAGCAAGACGACGTCGGGAGAGCAGCGCTGGATCAGCCCGAGGGCTTCGGCTGCGGACCCCGCGGCGAGCACCGTGGTTTCCGACTGCTGGTAGAGTCGATGGAAAAGCTGGACGACCGAACGGTCGTCGTCGACGATCAAGAGGCTGGACATAATGGGCTCGCGCGTGGTTACAGGCGCACCTGCACGAGGTGGGCAGAAGAGAGTCGTCTGGGGAAGACACGATGGCCGTGCAAGCGACGTGCCGCGCGGCCTGAATGCACGCCGATCGGCCATTTCTTGGCCACGTCATCGGCCATGTTGGGGGGGCAGAAGGGGGCCGTTTCGATCCGCATTGCACGCGCAGCGACCAGGCCGCGCGGTAAGCGGCCAGGGAGATGGTTCTCGAGAAGTCAGCCGCGCAACGGCTTCCCCAAGGATCGCCCCCAGGATCGGATAAGGGGCGGGAAGACCGGATCGAGGAGCCACAGAGAAAGGAGCCTCGGATCGGTTGGCCTTTTCGGTTGCACGATTCCTGCCACGGCGGATGCACTCAGATGGGTGGAGCGGCCAGGGGGGCGTCGAAGCGCACGGTGAGAATGGCGGTGGCAGGCGTCAGGCCCCGCTTTTTGACCGAGGAGCTGGAAAAAGGTACGGTTGTCGTAGACGCACGGCCTTCTTCTCTTCGGTCGATTCTGCCATGACCGCCTGGGCTATTGGTCCTTCGTTTGAGTTCTCGGGGGTTTCTGGCCCGGGCAGTTTCGCTGACTTTCCGACCCGATCCGGGCGATTTTGCTCGGGAACATTGGGTCGGTGGCTTTTTGCACCAGAGACGGAGTATGCAACGGTCAAGCATGAGACGTTGGTTGCGGCGCGGAGCCGCCTGGATTGGCCAGCAGGCGAGTTCGGCTTCGCGGTGCCGCGAGTGTGGCGGTGAGGTGGGCGTGTTGGATGAGGTATGCAAGCATTGCGGGGCGGGGAGCCCGGTGCGTTTCCGCATCTCCGGGCCCTTGCTCGTGGCCGTGTTTGTGGGGGAGATTCTCGTGGTGTTGATGGCAGTGACCTAGCGCCACAGCCCCCGATTTTCAACCTTCCTGGTGTTCGTGCGCGGCCAGGTCGGTTTCGTCCAGCGCACCGTCCCGCCACACGATCGACGCGTAATGACCGATCCGGTCTACCCAGTCGAGTCCGAGCCGCGCGTGCTCGGCGGAAGCGAGCAGGGCGAAGAGGCGTTTGGCTCCCAAGAGGCGATTGGGGTGCAGGCTGTAGAAGAGGTCCAGGTAACTGGTCGATTCGAAGCAGGCTTCCTGGATCGCGGCGAGCGCTCGAGTCGAGAGGCGCTCGGGCTCGGCGGTCGGCTCGAGCACGACCTGGAGCGTGGTGTGCGGATTGTCGGCCACGACCTGGCGAATGCACTGTGCGGCGGCGTGACGCTGGGCGTCGAAATCGCGCGTGCGGAGCCAGAGGGTGAAGGCTTGAGTCCGCTCGTGCGCGGATTCGAGCATCTGGGAGGGGCCGTCGAGGTCGATTGTGGCCGACGCGCAAGTGCGCCGGCCGCATGCGCCGGCGCATCGTGGCGCGGAAGCATCGCCGTGGCCCGGGGGTGAGTCGCGGCCGGCCGAGGCCAGGGCTGGGGGTGGCCAGGGATCGTATTCCAAGCCAAAGACCTGTTGGGCCTCCTCCATCAGGCCTTCGATTTCATCCGGGGCCAGCGTGGGAGTCTGGAGCACGTAATACGGCGGCCGGGCCTGGAATCGCAGCCCCAAGCGCACTGGCCTCGTGGCGGAAGGCCGTGCCGGGAAGGATCGAGAGGTTGAACACCTGGACCGCGGTGTAGAGGCCCGAGCGGCGGAGGTACTCGATCCCGCGGCGGACCGAATCGGCCGTGTCGCCCGGCAGGCCGAGGATCAGGTCGACGCGGACTCGAATTCCCGCGTCGAGCATCGCCCGGGCCCCGCGCTCGAAAGCCTTGAGGTTCACCGTGCCGATCCATCAGCGCTGGCGCGCGGGATCGAGCGATTGCAGGCCGATCTCGACTTCGGCAGAAATTGGCCTCGGCGGAGCAGCCGCGGCGGTCTGAGGGGTGATTCCTTCGCCGCGGAGCTCGCCGAAGCAGGTGAACTGGCGGTTCCGGGTTGTGCTCGGCCAGCAGGCGAGACGAACTCGGCGAAATCGCGGCGCTGGTTGAGCGTGGGGTCGAGGAGCACGACCTCGCGCGCGCCGCGCTCGGTGTGCGTGGCGGAGGTTGGCGACGATCTTCTCGCGGGAGACGAAGTACAGTCCGTCGTAGCTCTTGGGGTAGTAGCAGAACTTGCACCCGAAACGCGCAGCCGCGGACGGTTTCCAGAAACAGGAGCTTCTCCTCGGCCGCGTCGAGGATGCCTTCGAGGTAGGGGGAGGAGATCTCGTCGAGGTGCAGCCAAGGGCGCACGCCGCGGCGGTGCGGCGCGATCGCCCCGAGACCAAAGGCCGGCGATGGACAGTCGCGGCGCGATGCGCCGGACGCGGCCCTTCGGCCAGCGCGGAGAGCAACTCGGCGAAGGTCTGCTCCCCTTCGCCGACGACGGCGTAGTCGACCGAGGAATGGGAAAGGACCCACGCGTTGTCGGCGGTGATTTCCGGGCCGCCGAGCACGACGACCAGATCGGGCCGGGCCTGCTTGAGGCGCTGGGCGATCCAGAGCGTGCGTTCGACGTTCCAGAGGTAGCAGGTGAAGCCGACCATCCACGGATCGCGCCTGAGGATCGCGGCCACCAAGGCCTGGTCGCCCAGCAGGTTGACCAGGGCGCAGGGAGGATCTCAATGGCATACCGTTGGTCGAGCCCTCGGCGGCGGGCCAGAAGGGCGAGGTAAGCCGCGGCCAAGGGCACGTTGCCTTGGATCGGCTCCGGTCCCGCGGGGGGAATCGGCAGTTGGGCGAGCAGGATTCTCTGGCGCACGGCGGGCATGCGGTGTGTTCTCCCCCAGCAATTCTATGCCCCGCGACGAAACGCGTGAGGGGCGCCGCCGTGCACACGTCCGGGCTTCGCCGAGTGGTTCACGAGCGGCGCCGCTCGTCTGCCGGGTGTGGGGGAACCGCGGTGCGGTTCCCGGCACGTGGAAAGGCAGTGGTCGATCGTCCCGTGCCGCTCCCAGGACGCTCTTTGCTGGATGCGGCACGAGAGCCCGGACCCACCGGTCCGGGCCGTCGTGACCCACACTCGCGGTTCGAATCGTTGACTCAACCGTCAGAAGATCGTGGACGGGGCCTTAGCGGCGCGTCGATTCCGATTTGCGGCTCACCCAGAGGAGGAACGGCGAGGCGATGTAAATCGAACTATACGTTCCCGTGACCACGCCGATGAGCATCGAGTAGGCGAAGCCGTGGATCGTGGGCCCGCCGACGATGTAGAGGATGAAGATCACCATGATCGAGGTGACGCCGGTAAGGAGGGTTCGGCCGAGCGTCTGGTTGATGCTTCGGTTGAACATCTCCTCGGTAACCTGCGGGGCCTTGCCGCGGACCTCGCGGATACGGTCGAAGATCACGATCGTATCGTTCAGCGAGTAGCCGGCGACAGTCAACAGGGCGGTCACGATCACCAGGTTGACTTTGAAGGGCTCGATCAAAAGCACGCTGCCGAAGAAGGGGATTTTGGCGAGGTAGTAGCTCAGCGCGACAAAACCCATCGAGATGAGCACGTCGTGCAGCAACGAGACGATGGCTCCCAACCCGTAGGTCAAACGCTGGAAGCGTACCCAGAGGTAGAGGAGGATGAACACGGCGCTGGCCAGCAGGGCGAGGACCGCGCGGTCGCGCGTGATCTTGGCCACCGCGCCGCCGATGGTATTCGACGAGGGGTAGAAGGGGGAATTGCCCACGTCGCGCACGACGGTCTGAAAGATCGCGTCGGCACGATCGCGCGGCAGGCCGATCTCGACCGTCCACTGTTTCAGCGCCACGGTCGATCCCGATTCGTATTCGGGGTTGGAGATCACCAGGTCGGGCGCGGAGCCCTCGCCGATGGCGGTGCGGATTGCGCCCTGGAAGAACTGCTCGACACCGTCGTGGGTCACGGGATAGGCAAACTCCAGTTCGGCCTGGGTGCGATCGACGGCCACCGGCTTAGGTTCGGCCGGAGCCGGTTTCCCGGCGGGCGCAGGAACCGGTGTCTTCTCGGCCGGCGTTTTCTCGGCGGTTCCTGGGGGCGGAACTTCGGCCTTGGAGGGGGCCGGCGCGGCGGGCTTCTCGCCCGTCTTCGCCTCCGGCTTCTCGGCCGCCTTTGTCTCCGGCTTGTCGGCCGGTTTCTCGCCGGCCTGGGCCAGAAGGATCGACGAGAGGGCGAGGGCTTGGGGGCTCGGGTTCGCCGCGCCGCGCCCTGGGTGGGTTTCGGCGTCGCAGGGGCCGGGGTCGCGGGCGCCGCGGTGGGCGGCCTCGCCGGCGTGACCGGGCCGACCTTGCCGATCTTCAACGTATTGTGCGACGAGCTCGCCTCCGAAGATCTCCTTAACGCGCTGCTTGACCTCCACGAGGTAGCCTTCGGCTTCCTGATCGGGCGGAGTGGAAGTGTTGATGATGAACTGCGTTCCCTCGGCGGCATCGCGCGACTGCACGCCGTTCACCACGACGTCGGGCAACTGGGAGTCTTCGATCTGTTTTCGGACCTGGGCGATTTCGTGGGGCTGGTCGAAGACGATCTGCACCGACACGCCGCCGGTGAAATCGATGTCCAACAGACCGCGGCCGCGGAGGACGACGGCCGACCAGGCCGATCGCGACCAATACCGCCGAAATGCCGATCATCAGCCACTTCTGTTTGAGGAAGTCGATCCGCGTTTCGCCGATGATCGCGCATCATCTTGAGCTCGCTGATCCAGCGCCGCCGTTCGGCGATGTCGAAGATCACGCGGGCCACGAAGATCGCGGTGTACATGCTGAGCACAATGCCCAGGAAGAGGGTGACGGCGAAGCCGCGGACCTGGTCGGTGCCGATGACGTAGAGCACGACGGCGGTGATCAGGGTGGTGAGGTTCGAGTCGACGATGGCATTCAGCGCCCGTTCGAAGCCGTTGCGGATCACCATGCGCAAGGCGGCGCCGCGGTGCGGCCTCTTCCCGCATTCGCTCGAAGATCAGCACGTTGGCGTCGACGGCCATGGCGATGGTTAGCGCGAAGCCGGCCAGGCCCGGAAGGGTGAAGGCGGCCTTGATCGTGATCATGATCGCCAAGAGCATCACGCCGTTCATCAACAGCGCGAAGGCCGCCACCATCCCGGCAAATCGGTAGTACACGAGCACGAAGGCAAAGACCAGGATCAGCGAGAAGATGAGCGAGTTCAAACCGCGCTCGATGGTGTCCTGGCCCAGGGTCGGGCCGATCTCCTGCTGGCTGACCGGTTCCGGGCTCAGGGCGGCGGGCAGCGCACCGGCGTTGAGAACGTCGACCTGCTCCTGCACGGCCTCCTGGGTGAAATCGCCTTCGATGATTCCCTGATTGAAGATCGCCGCCTGAATCGAGGGGGCGGATTGCAGCTTGTTGTCGAGGACAATACCCAAGAGGTAATGGAAGTTCTCCAGCCGATTGGGCAGGTGCGCCGCGGTGAGTGAGCCGAAGCGTTCGGCGCCGGCGGCATTGAAGGTGAAACCAACCGCGAGGCGTCCCTTGTCATCCTGGGTCGGCCTGGCCTGGCTGAGGTAACCGCCGTTGACGTCGTAGGGGTCGTCGACCACCAGGACCTGGAGTTCCGGCTTACCGCGGCGCGTGACGGTGCGCGTGCCGATCTCGGGGTTGCCGACGAACTGCTCCTCTTTGCCCGCCTGGACGGGTACCCAATAGGCGACCCGCTCGCCGCCAATCACCAGGGCGGTCTCATTCATCGGCAGGGCTGCGGCCTGGTCGATGAGGGTCTTGTACTCGGGCCGGCGCACCGTGGCGAGAATGCGGAACTCTAGCGTGCCCACCGAGCCGAGAATGCGGCGCAGTCGCGCCACTTCATCGGGATTAACTTCGGGAATGATAATCTCGATCTGGCGGCTGCCGAGGGGCCGGATGGTGAGCTCCTTCACCCCGCCCGGATCGATGCGCTTGCGCAGTGCGCCGATCAGTTGCTCCATATTGGCGCCGCCGCCGCCACCGCCCGACTGGCGCGCCGCGGGGTCGGAAGCGTCGGCGGTGAAGGCGCCCTGGTCTCCGCCCATGATTTCGTATACGAGGATGGCCCCGCCCCGCAGGTCGATGCCCAGCTTGATGCTGTTCCATCCCAAGACGCAGATCGCTGCGCCGGCGATGAACGTAAACAGCACCAGGGTGATCTTCCCGAAGTAATCGGGCATGCGCCACCGCTTCGCCAGGTAGTTGCCGAGCACGAACGGCACCACGAGCACGGCCAGAACGGTCAAGAGAATGGGCAAGTTCATGCGCTTGAATTCCTCAGTCTTACTTCGACGGTATTTCCTTGGACGGTTCGTCGCCGAGCACGCGTGCGATCGCTCCCAGCGACACGCGGAGTTTGGTGTTGGTGCTCTCGTCGACCTTGAGGGTCACCGAGTCGGCTTCGCGGTGCACGTTGGTCACTACCCCGTAAATGCCGCCGACCGTGATCACGCGGTCGTTCGGCTTCAGAGCGCGGAGCATGTCGTCGCGCGTGCGGCGCTCGCGCTGTTGCGGGCGGATCAACAGCAGCCAGAAAAACAGGGCGATGGCCGCCAGCGGCCACATCGTCCAGAGGATGCTGGGTGCGTCGGGTTGTTGTGCCAACAGCGGCAGCGCGGTAAGCAGGTGGTTCTCCACGGTCGTCCCCGGTCACTGGAAAGAAGCGGAAAGGGCGGCGCGAGCCACCCTTTCCCCGATGGGGCGTTGCGGCGTGCGCAGGAAACGGCCTCGGCACTCCCAGGGTGGGGCCCCGCCGCCCTGGCGCCAGTCCGCTATCTTAAAATCTTGCGCCCCAAGGGACAAGGGCATTCGCAAGGGCATTCGCTGGGGGAAGGGCCCTGGAGAGACCCCGCGGGGCCGTTTTCCCGGGGCATAGGCCGGCGGGAGCCCGCCGCGCCCGAAGTCCCGCGACGGTAAACAGGCGGACGGAACCACACTGCCTGCCCCCCGGTCCTCGGGCCCGCTGGACTGGCTAGCGCCGCTTCCAGAAGTTCTTCCCTGAAAACGCATGACCGCCCGGACCGAAGGGTCCAGGCAAGAGAGGCAAAACCCCGGTGCCCCGACCTGAGCCCTCACCGGCAAAAACATCGTGACGGGGCACTACGACGCGTCCGGGAGCGGCTGCTCCTTTCCTGAGGTTCCCCAGCTACGCATTTTATCGCGGTGGAACTCGTCGAACCGGCCGGCGACAATCGCTTCCCGAGCCCCGGCCAAAAGCCGCTGGTAGTAGGTCACGTTGTGAATCGACAGCAGGATGGGCCCGAGCATTTCATCCGCCATGAACAGGTGCCGCAGGTAGCCTCGGCTGCGACGGCAGGCAACGCAGGGGCAGTCTTCCTCGATCGGTCGCGGGTCGCACTCGTGCTGCCGATTGCGGAGCTTCAGCGGCCCCTGGTCGGTGAAGGCCATGGCATTGCGGCCATTACGCGTGGGCATGACGCAGTCGAACAGGTCGACGCCCCGGCGGATGGCCTCGAGGATATCCTCGGGCCGGCCCACGCCCATCAGGTAGCGCGGTCGGTCCTGGGCAGGGCGGGGAGGGTGACGTCCAGCGTCCGGTACATCTCGTGCCGGCGGCTCGCCCACACTCAGGCCCGCCGATGGCGTAGCCAGGAAAATCCATCGCGGCCAACTGCCGCGCGCAGTGCACGCGGAGTTCGGGATCGAGCCCGCCTTGGACGATGGCAAACAGGGCCTGGTCGGATCGCCGGGCGGCTTTCTGGCAGCGTGCCGCCCAACGGATGGTGCGATCGGCGGCGTCGCGGACTGACTTCGTGGTGGTTGGGCAAGGGAACGACATGGTCCAGGACCATGGCCACGTCGCTCCCGAGAGCCTCCTGAATGGCCACGGCGCGTTCGGGCGAGAGCTCGAACAGCCGGCCGTCGATGTGCGAGCGGAAGGTGGCTTGCTGCTCGTCGATCCGCGTCATCTGGGCGAGGCTGAAAAGCTGGAAGCCGCCGCTATCGGTGAGGATCGGGCCATCCCAACCCATGAAGCCGTGCAGGCCGCCCAGCGCCGCCACCACCTCTTCGCCCGGGCGCAGGGCAAGGTGGTAGGTATTGGCGAGGATCATCTGCGCGCCGGTGACGCGGAGCTGGTCGGCCTCCAGGCCCTTGACCGTGCCCAAAGTGCCTACGGGCATGAAGGCGGGCAGTTCCACGGCCCCGTGGGGCGTCCAGAAGGTGCTCCGCCGGGCGGCGCAGCCGGGATCGACGGCTTGCAGGCGAAAGGAAAAGGTCGAAGCCATGGCGGAGCCAGCGTGCCTTTGCCTCCCGCTTCTGCCGCCGCCGGCGCGCCCACGAAGACGGAAAGCACTGTTGTCAACGGCGTGGTCTTAGAGCCGATCCCGGAACCGTGTGTCGCTCCTGAATTCTCCGGCCGCGGAGGACTGCCGTGCCGGTTCTGGGATAAGTTCTTGAAGCCGATCCCAGCGCCGTTTGCTGCGCCAAAGTCACTCGGCCGCACAGGGCCGCGGCGGTCGGTCTTGGATAGGTAGTTAGTCGCCGCGGAGTTTCAGCGCCAACCCGGTAAGCTTTTCGCGGACCTCGTTGAGGCTGGTAACGCCGAAGTTCTTGCATTCCAGAAGTTCGTCGCCGGTGTGGCGCACCAATTCGCCGATCGTGCTGATGCCCAGGCGGATCATGCACTTGCGCGCCCGGACGGAAAGCGCCAGATCGGAAATCGGCCGGCTCAAAAGCGCTTGCTCGTCGGGGCTGAGCGATTCGGTATCGAAGATCTCGGTCGCCGGCTTTTCCTGGGCGAGCTGGCCGAGGCGCAGGCCCTTGGAGGCCAACATCTCCTTGATCTCGATGAGGCTTGTCTCACCGAAATTCTTGCTGGCCAGCAATTCCTGTTCCGTGCAGCGGCAGAGGTCGCCGAGCGTCATTACGCCCATCTTTTGCAGGCAATTGCGGGCCCGCACCGAGAGCTCGAAATCGGTGACGGGGATGCTCATCACCTGGCTCATGCGGTCGCGCTTCTTCTGCGCGTCCTCGTCGTAATACATCTCGCTGGAGGCCTGTGCATCGCGGAGGAAGAGTCGCGCACGGGGCTGATTGGGATAGACGTCGAGGATCCGCTGGTAGCACTGGATCGCCTTCTCGTACATGTCGCGATCCTCGTAGAGCAGCCCCAAGTTGAGCAGGGTGCCGACGTGCGAGGGAAAGCGGGCCGCGGCGCGGCGATAGAGGTCCAACGCCGCCTCGTCGTTGCCGTGACGGTCGCTCTCCAGTCCCAGGCCAAACAGCGATCCGGGGTGCGTGGGATCGGAGTTGACGGCGCGCTCGTACAAGGCGACAACTTCGCTCGGGTTGCCGCCGATGGCGAAGATCGTGGCGGCGCGCTGGTAAAGGTACTCGGCGGTCTGCTCGATCGCCCCGGAGAGCGAATCGAGAAGCGCCAAGCCTTCGGCCGGCCGGCCGGCATAGCGCATCGATTCCACGCGCCCCAGCGCGCAGTCGTCGCCGTTGTAGCCGGCCTGCTTGGCCACCTGGAACTCCTCGGCGGCTTGGAGGTACTTCTCCTGACCAAACAGGGCCTTGGCCATGTAGAAGTGGGCCATGGCGCCTCCGTCGCCGGTTTTCAGCACGTCGAGACCGCGCTGATACCTGCCGAGGAGGTAAAGACATACCCCCAGGCGGACATTGCTGGCGGGGCTTCGGTCCTCGCGCACCTCAAGTTCGCCGACCGCGTCGCGCAGCAGGCGGAAATTGGCGAAGTCGCCGGCAATCGTCTGCGCGATTTGTTGCACCTCGCGCGGGCCGAAGGGGCCGGTCTGGGTGACGAGTTGCTTGATGTCGATGTCCAGGGCTTGGGCCATAAGCCTGTACTCTCCCAAAGAGGACCTATTGATGCCGTTGTTGATCGTAGAACAGATCGAGGCTTTTTGCGGGCGCGAAACCAGGGCTCCCGTGGGTCGCCCTCGTTCTACGAGCAGTGCGGGACTCAATAATACAACGAACCCGGCATCCCACGTCCACCGGGCTATCTGACTACCATACCCGGGGGAAACTGCGGACCCAAGTCCGCTCGGTGGCACGAAAAAGAGCCAGCGAAGGGAGTTGAACCCATAACCCCCGCATTACGAATGCGGTGCTCTGCCGATTGAGCTACGCTGGCGCGCGGGAAAACCACAATTCTAACGAAACCCGCCCCAATGGCCAAGCCCTGGCTGGACAACCGATTAGACGGCCCCCGGCCCAAAGCCGGTTCGCGCTAGCTTCGAGCCCCGGTCCAGCGTCGGTTCGAGCGCGGTTCGGGGCTTTGGCCGATCCGGCCAGCCCGTCCCAAGTCGCCGTGTGGGGACCAATCCATGCCCCTGATTCCACATCCCTGCTGTGTATGCCACCCACAATTGGGGTGCAGATGAGGTGTCACTGCGTTGCGACGTACCACAACAATCAGCCCTTCGACCGCGTCAAGGCTTCATGATCGGTTTGGGAGGCTGAGCTAATGTCCCACTCGCAGGGCAAAACCCTCCAAATCTTCCTCCCCACTGGCGAGCCTCGGGGAATCCGCATCGCCGAGAAGACCACTCGCATCGTTCACCCGTTTCAAGACGGTCTGAAGGCTCACGCGGAGGCGCGGCGCGGAGGAAGGAAGAGGCTCACGCGGAGACGCGGAGAAAGGCATGACAAGAGAAGTTGACGACGTCACGGGCCAGATCGTCGACGCCGCGTATAAGCTGCACGTAGGGCTGGGACCGGGTCTGCTGGAATCGGTTTATGAAATCGTGTTGGCAAAGGAATTGCAGCGGCGCGGGTTGAGAGTCGAACGGCAAAAGCTCGTCTCGTTTGAATTCGATGGGATGCGCTTTGAAGAGGGTTTTCGCGTGGACTTGTTGGTGGAAGGCGTGGTCGTCGTCGAACTGAAGTCCGTCGAGAATCTCGCTCCCGTCCATTCCAAACAAGTCTTGACCTATCTTCGGTTGCTCAACCTGCCGGTCGGTCTATTGCTCAACTTCGGAGCAGCCACGATGAAGGAAGGGTTGCACCGCATTGTCAACAACTATGTCCCTTCTCCCTCCGCGACTCCGCGCCTCCGCGTGAACCAGACTCCGCAACGAGCAGACCCTTGAGGTCGAGCATGTCGAGCACCGAAGAAGCCAACGAAGGCGATCTCATCCTCGATCAGACCCAGGAGGGAACGGTTCGGATCCCGGTGCTCTACCAGTCCGAGACTTTCTGGCTCAACCAGAAGAAGATCGCCGAGCTTTTCGGGGTTGATCTGCGAACCCTATCCAAGGCAAGCCCTCGGCTACAGCGAGCGCCGCGGCGAAGGACAGATCGAAGTCACCCGCCGCGTGCGCGCGTGGATTGAAACCAGTTCGCCCAGTACGGTAGTCTGATAGGCTCGTGTCACCCGCCGCGTGGGGATCAAGCTGTCGAAAGGGACGCCTGATGGCTCGCAAGAAGAAGACCGCCCCGCGCATGTCGCTTGGCCTGCCGACCGACTACGCGGAACTGCTGGAATCACTCAAGGCGCGCGTCCAGCAGGCCCAGACCAAGGCGATGCTCTCGGTCAACCGGGAGTTGATCCAACGCTATTGGGACATCGGCCGGGAAATCGTGGACCGGCAGGAGCAAGCCGGTTGGGGCCGGTCTGTGGTCGAACGGCTGGCAGATGACATTCAGAAGTCGTTTCCCGGTATGGGAGGGTTTTCGCGAACGAACGTCTTCCGAATGCGGGCCTTTTACCTGGCGTACCGGTCCCAAGTTGTCCCACAGCCTTTGGGACAAACGGGCCGCCGGACCCGATGGCCAATCTCCCCTGGGGACACAATGTCCTGCTGTTCGAGCGTGTCAAGGATCAAGCGCAGCGGCTCTGGTACGCGGCCAAGACGCTGGAGCACGCGGCTGGAGCCGGGCGGTGCTCACCGTGCAGATCGAGGGAGACCTCTTCGGCCGCCAAGGAAAGGCGATCACCAATTTCCCAGCCCGGTTGCCGGCCCCCCAGTCCGACCTGGCCCAGCAGTCGCTTAAGGACCCGTACCTGTTCGACTTCCTGACGCTGCATGACGAGGCCGTCGAACGCGACCTGGAGGCCGGCCTGGTCGAACACATCCAGAAGTTCCTGCTCGAACTGGGGGCAGGATTCGCCTTTGTTGGCCGGCAAGTGCATTTCGTTGTCGGCGACGACGATTTCTACCTCGACCTCTTGTTCTACCACCTCAAGCTACGCTGTTTCGTGGTCATCGATCTCAAGATGAGGCCCTTCACGCCGGAGGACGCCGGCAAAATGAACCTCTACCTGTCGGCCGTCGATGTGCAGATGTCGCACGCGACCGACGCCCCGGCCATCGGGCTGATTCTCTGCAAGACCCGCGATCGGATCATCGCGGAATACGCCTTGCGGGACATTGCCAAGCCGATTGGCATCGCCCAGTGGCAAACCAAGCTGGTGCAGTCGCTGCCCGAGACGCTGAAAGGAAGCTTGCCGAGCATCGAAGAGATTGAGGCCGAGTTGGGAAAGGAGGAAGGCCCGTGAGCGATGAGCTTCCCTTTTTCCTGGAAGACCACATTTCTCAAATACCCGCCCCTGAGGCTCCCTCACGAACCCAAAGTGGCAGTCCGCACGATGAAGCGTCGTTGGGGAAGCTGCTCCAGGGCGGGCAGGATCCTGCTGAACGTGAGTCTCGTCAAGGTGCCGGTTCACTGCGTTGATTACGTGATCGTCCACGAATTGTGCCACTTGCACATTCACAACCACAGCCCAGCGTTCTACCGGCTGATGAGCCGTTGTCTGCCCGACTGGGAGCGGCGAAAACAAGGGCTGGAGGGTTTTGAGGCGTGATCACCCACCGCGGGCGTGGACTATGACTTGCGCTGGTGAGCAGTTGCGGTCGAGAATCGCGCCGCTTGGCACACGCCATGCACCCACCTGTCGCTCGTCTGTGGCGAGAGGCACAACGCATAGCGCCGTGGCTTCCGACACCCTGCGGGTTTGCCGAGGGAAGCAATGCAGTTTGAGTGGCTGTTTCCGATCTCGATTGCCGCCGGCTTCGTCGGCGCGATGAGCGGTATGGGCGGAGGCGTGGTGCTGATCCCCGCCATGACGCTGGTGGGAATGGACATCAAGCAGGCCATCGCCATCAGCATCGTCTCCGTCATTGCCACCTCCAGCGGTTCGGCGTCGGCCTATGTCCGCGATCGGATCACCAATCTGAAGGTCGGCATGTTCCTGGAGATGTTCACGATCGTCGGCGCGTTGGCCGGGGCCGCGATCACCCTGGCTACCGGAGAGAGCATCCTGTTCATCGTGTTTGGCCTCGTCTTGCTGGCATCGTGGGGAGCGCTCTTCCTGGAAAGCCACGAGGAGTGGCATCCGGCGGCGCAGCAGGACGGCGTCTCGCGCTGGCTCGAACTTGAGGGCAGTTACTACGACCAGCCCACGGGGCAGGCGATCCATTACCGGGGTATCCGGGCTTACGTGGGCGGGCCGCTGATGTTTCTCGCCGGGCTGATCGCCGGGATGCTGGGCATCGGCGCCGGAGCCTTGAAGGTGTTGATCCACGACCTGGTCATGGGACTGCCGCCCAAGGTCTCGACGACCACCAGCAACCTGATCATCGGCGTGACGGCCCTGGCCGGCACCAGCGTCTACCTGGCCGCCGGCGTCATCGATCCCGGCCTGGTGGCGCCGGTGGTCCTCGGCATTCTGCTGGGCGCCTATCTGGGCACCAAGGTCTTGGTCCGGCTGACCAACCAGGCGGTGCGCCGGTTCTTCCTGGTCGTGCTGTTGGTGCTGGGCGTCGAAATGCTCGTCCGCGGCATCGTGGGGATGCGATGAGCCGAATCGATCAAGCGGAAGCGACGAAATCCACGGAAGCCCGACAGGGCGGAATGGACGTCCTGATCGGCTACGTGCTGTTGGGCGGCGTGGTCGCGAGCGTGGTGCTCATCGTTGCCGGCCTCGTTTGGCATTGGATCAACATGGGACACCTGGGCGTCGAGTATACGATTCCCCGAATGAACCTGTTCGAGTTCGTCACTGCGGAGATGGAAGAGCTTGTTGGAGGCCGAGTTCCGCCCGCGACTCCTGGTCAGCCTGGGCATCGCCGCGCTCCTGCTGACTCCTTACTTGCGTGTGCTGGCGTCGCTGTTGTTTTTCGCATTCGTCGAGCACAACTGGAAATACTCGCTCTTCACCGGTTTCGTGCTCGCGGTGCTCACCTACAGCCTGTTTCTTCGCTGATCGGACACCACCATTCCCCCATGCCGATGAGCCATGGCCGTGTATGTTAGACACAGTTATCAACGTGGTGACCGATCTTGGGCACTGGGCGTACTTGATCATTTTCCTTGCCGTTTGCCTGGAATCGGCGGCATTCCTGGGGTTCTTCATGCCCGGGGAGACGTTGGTGTTTCTGGGCGGTTTTCTCGCCGCGGAAGGGCTGCTGGACGCTCGCGAACTTGTCGTTCTGGTGGCGATCGCGGCGATCCTCGGCGATTGCATCGGCTATGGACTCGGTCGAAAGCTAGGGCGATCGTGGCTTTTGGGCGCTGGCCATCGGTTCAGGCTGGGTGAGAAAGAGCTTTCGCAGGTAGACCGCTTCTTCCAACGCCATGGAGGCAAGACCGTATTCCTCGCCCGATTCTCGGTGCTCTTGCGGGTGATGGTGCCGTTTCTGGCCGGCGCGGCGAGGCTCCCCTACCGGCAGTTCTTCTTCTATAACGTCCTGGGCGGCATCCTTTGGTCCGTCGGCGCGGTGCTGGTCGGCTACTTCGCCCGCGCCAGTTGGAGGGTCGCCGAACATTGGATCGGCCGCACCGGAGCGATTGTCGGCGGACTGGTTTTCGTAGCGGTTGCCGTTTGGCTTGTCGTACGTCGGACTCGCTCTGGCCGCTAACAGAATCATCGCTTCTTGCGGTCCCTCGGGCGCAGTAGTACGCTAAGAACCTATCCCGGAACCGCCACGGCAGTCCTCCGCGGCCGGAGAATGCAGGAGTGGCGTACGGTTCTGGGACCAGCTCTAAAACAACCATCGCCCAGAGCGCGTCTTCGGCGCCATGGCGTATCTGGCCCGAACCGCGCGTCTGTGGCGGGCATTGCCCCACGATTTCCCCATGGGGAAGATCGTGTCCGGCGCGGGGCTATGATGCCGGGAAGTAACCTTCGGGTGTGAAGACGTAACCGTTCACAGGCCGCTTACTGTGAAGGCACACACTCAGAACGAAATCAATGTCCAAGGAGAACGTTCATGATGTTTCCCTCCCATCGTGTGCTTGTGGCCCTGGCGGCCTGGGTCTCGTTTCTTCCCGCCATCGCCGCCCAGGAACTCCGTTTTCAGCACCACTATATTGCGCGCGACCTGCCCGTTACGCGCGGGGGTCCGGCGACTACGGTCTGACGGCACTTGTCGACGTCGACCGCGATGGCGATCTGGACTTTGTGTGCGGCGGACGGGCGACGCAGCCGTCGCAGCTTCACTGGTTCGAGTATCAAGGGCTTGACCGCTGGGTCATGCACCGCGTGGGCGTCGATTACTTGTCGGACGTAGAACTCGCCGCGCTCGACGTCGATGGCGACGGCTGGATCGACCTGGTGTGCAGCGGAGTGTGGTATCGCAACCCCGGCCAGCCGCGCGAGAAGCCCTTTGAACGGATCGTCTTCGCCCAGGGCGCTGGCGGTGCGCACGACGTGCTGGCAGCCGACATGGATGGGGATGGCCGGAAAGACATCGTGATGATGGGCGACGCGAGAACGCAACTCAAGCAGCTCGTCTGGTATCGCATCCCAGATGACCCGCGAGGGCTTTGGAAGCGGCATTCGATCGGGCCCTCGGTGCACGGGGCTATCAGTCCCGCGGGCGTGGCGGACCTCGACGGCGACGGGGATCTCGACGTGGTCCGCGCCGATACCTGGTTCGAAAACGTCGATGGCAAGGGCCTTCGCTGGGAGGCGCACGCCAATATTCCGATGGGCCGGAAAGGACCTTTTGGCGTTTGCGTACGCACGGTCATCACCGACATCAATGACGACGGCAAACAAGAACTCGTGATGTGCGACGCCGACATTCCCGACTCCAAGGTGGCCATCCTTAGGAACACGGACGGGAAGGGCCGCCAGTGGTCCAAGCAAGAGCTTCCGTCGAGCTTCTCCTTCGGCTCGCTGCATTCGCTCGCCGTGGCCGACTTCAACAACGACGGCCGGAAAGACATCCTCGTGTGCGAGCAGGAGGAGCTGCTTCCCTCGGACCGGAAGAATCCGCGCTTCGTGATCTTCGAGAACCTCGGCGGCCGATTCGCCGAGCGGATCATCTTCGACGGGCGGCTCGGCGGCCACGAGCTGGTCGTGGGCGACGTGGACGGGGACGGCGATCTGGATATCTGCTCGAAAGCTTGGGGCCCGCTTCCCTGGAATGCCAACCAGGGGAAAATGCACGCCGACTGTCTGGAAAACCTGCTCATCAAGAAATGAAGGGAAAAGCGGGCGTGCAACCGCCGCGGATCACCCGGGGTGTGAACGCTTACCCTGTCCGTTCCCGGAGGCGTCGCCAGCGGATCTTAGAGCCGGTCCCAGAACCTTTGGGCGCTACCGGATTCCCCGGCCGCGGACCCTTTTCCCGGTAGTTCTGGGATAGGCTCTTAGAGCCGATCCCAGAACCTTTGGAGGTACAGCAATTTTCCGGCCGCACAGGGTCACCGCGGCAGTTCTGGGATAGGTTCCTATCGCGCCGCATCCGAGCGTTGCTCGCCCAAGGGTGGAACGACGGCTGCGCAGGCCCGGCGCAGATACTCCTCGTATTCCCACTCGCCGCTGCTGCCCGTCTGGCGCGAGATCACCAGGTCCAGGCTGGGCACGAAGGCGAGAAGCTGGCCGCCTGAGCCGGGTTTGTAACGGGCGTCCGCCGGGATGCCCGCGCCGCCCGAGCTGCCTTCACCGGTCCGCCGCGCCGGCAGTTGCCAGCCGTGGGAAAACTCCTGCGGGTTGAGCTTCCAGCGCATCTCAGGGGTCTTCACGTCGTGCGTCGGCGCGGCGGTCTCGCGCACGAACCATGCCGGAATCACCTGGCGATCCTGCCAGCGTCCGCCGCGCAGCATGCAGTAGCCAATCCGCGCCAGATCACGTGCGGGCATGCCCATCCCGTGCGAGGGATGCCGGCCGATCGTCGGCCCGCCGTCGAAATACTGAAACCACCAATGCTCGGCGCCGATCGGCTTGAACAACGCTTCGATGGCGAACTGGTCGTAGGGTTTGCCCGTGACCGTCTCACACACCAGTGCCGCGTGGGCCAGCGCGTGCGTCGAGTAGCCGCAGCCGCTGCCGGGGTCAAAGGCCAACCGTTCGGTCCGCTTGTCACCGCTGTGACCGAGGATGTATTCCCACGAGCCGTCGTTGGGAGCGCCGATCGCTTCCGGGCAGATGCCCGAGGTGTGGTTGAACAGTTGCTGGACCGTGATCTGCGCCTTGCGCGGATCGCTCAGCGGCTGTGCCCAGGGGATGAAGTCGAAAGCTCGGTCGTCGAACTTCATCTTTCGCGGCGTCAGGCCTTGCTGGCTCCTGTCGGAAGCGATGGCCAGCACCGTGGCACAAATGGCTTTCGACACCGAGGCCACGCGCCGCGCAGTCGGTCTTCGCGCTGTTGCCCCGCTCGACTTCGAGCACAATATAGCCGCGGCCAATGACCACGGCCGCAAAGCTGCGTTGGTCGGAGTCGAGCAGCCACTGCTTGAGCGAGGCCAGTCGATCGGGATCCATGCCGGCGAGGCGGCGAATCTCGTCGGGCTTCTCCAACGTGCGCCAGCCGCCCTGCGATTCGGGGGGCGGATAATAATCGCCCGTCGCCGATGCGGGGCGAGAGGAGCGGAGGGAAGCACCCGGCATCGTAAGTTCCTTGAGCTTCGCGTAGAAGACCGGATCGTCCTCCGCGCCGCCGAAAGTGAACGGGAAACGCTGATTCAATTCCCTCAGCATCAGCCCGTACGAGACGCCGTGCTCCACGCACGCCGCGGCGGCGTCGCGCAGCTTCACTCCCAGTCTTCTGGTCCTCGTTGCACACGATCGGTTTACCGTGCTTCTTGAGCACCGCGATCCGCGAAGGAATCTCCTTGACCGGCGTTCCGTTGAAGTGCACGAGCAAGAAATCGCTGGCCTCGATGACCGGGGCGTGCAATTTTCCATCGCCATAGCCGCTGGCCGAAACCAGCAGTTCGGGCCACGTCTGCTTGGCCAGCCGAATCAAGCCCGCCATCTCCTCCGGCGAGCGAATCACCGGATGCACGAACCCTGAGTGCGGGTACTCATTGGCCACTTCCAGGAGCACGTTGCGGAAACCGCGCTCGCGGAGCCACTGGACCACGTGAACCAGGCCGGCGCGCACTGCGGCTTCGTCGCGAAGAACTTTGGACTGACGCTGGTAGTAGCACCCGACGATGACGGCGACTGCCTGCCGGTCGCACGCCTCGATCACGCGGCTGCACGCGGCGCAGATACGCCTCGCGCAACGAGCCGTCCGGGGCAAACGCCGAATTCAGCGCGCCTTCATAATCGGGCATGCCCCCTTGGAGGCAAAGCGTGAATGCACGCACGCCGTGGGCCGCGTAGTCGGGAATCTGGGCGACGAACTCATCCGCGTTTCGTTCAGGATCGAAGTCCGCACGGTGCAAATCCTCGAACGTCGCGTTGACCATCCGCACGTTCATCAGCAAGCCCTCGGCCGGCGTGCCCGGATACGTGACCGCGCCGTTGAGCTGCCAGCGGTTGTTGACGAGGGAAATGCGCGTTGCGGCATTCGCGGCGATCGCAGCCGCGGGCTGCTTGGCAGGCTGCTTCGCGGACGGATCGGTGGGCTGCTTCGTGGATTGACGAACGGGTTGCTTCGCGGGTTGTGCGCCGTCGAGCGTGACCAAAACGCCCCACCAGGCAGCGACAAAAGCCGAGAATCGCAGCGTATTCATGGAGATCCTGCCAGGGATTACGTTGTGTGTTTCGCCGTTCAGGGGTCGCCGTTCAGGGGTCGCCGTTCAGGGGTCACGAATCAGGGGACGCCATCAGTTGCCGGGCAACGCGGCCCGGCAATCCGCAATTCTCACCGGTACGCCCTCCGCCGCCAACAGAACGATCCAATCCTGCTCGTCCGGCGCGCGGTATTCCACGCGGCCGTCCTTCCGCGCGAGCTTCAGTACGGAGAACTGGCCACTGCGCGGATTGAAATGCCACTCACTGAAGGGGGCGATCCCATCGATCGCGAGTTGCACCGGAGTTTTCAGGCCACGCCCGTAGATCACGTATTGCCGGCCCGGCTGGGCGAGGCACCAGTAGGTCGCGCGCGGCGGCGCCAGACTCCCCAATTCCTTGGTGTCCTTGCCTCGCGGCGTTGCGCAGCGCAGCAGTTCATCGTGCGAAGCAAGTCGCCACCACTCCAAGGCGCTGAAGAGCTTCTGCGTTGCGGCCATCGGCTGCTCCCAAGGCTTGTTCTTCGCCGCGCCGAGGTCGAAGGGGCCGGGATCGCGATTGCCGCCGAAGTACGTCGTGCCGAAGCCGGTCACCGCGTAACCACCGGCCATCACCACGTCCCAGGTGGCGTGGCGGATCGATTCCAGGCTCGTGCTGTTGTCCTTGTCGGGCACGCCGTCGCCAGTCTGGTCGCGTAGGTGA
The DNA here is from genome assembly GCA_963736495.1 of Pirellulales bacterium. GTDB lineage: Bacteria > Planctomycetota > Planctomycetia > Pirellulales > Thermoguttaceae > CAVTPL01. Next base: position 704,931 of record CAVTPL010000009.1, read on the forward strand.
TAGCCGTATTCGCTATTGACCACGGGTTTTGTGAATTGCCGCGACTGCAAGATCCGCTCGTGCAAGTCGCTATAGTTCTGCTGGTAATCGCCAAAGGCCATCCAGGTAGCCTCGTTGAACTCGCGCACGCTGCCGCCTCGGGTCATGGGGTGAATGGCAACCATGCGCTCGTGGGCGTCGCCGGCACGGAGCGCGTCGCCGATGGCGACAAACTCGCGGCGGACCTCCTCTTCCGCCGCGGCACGGGTGCGGATTTCTCCGTGCCATTCGCCGGAGACGATGAAATAGACGTCAAATGCACTGAAGCGGGCGGCAACGTAGCGCGCATAGCGCCGCGCGCGCCTCGACCGTGGGAAATTGTCGCCAGGCGTAGGGCTCCTGCCGGCCTTTCTGTCCCCAGGCGAGAGCCAAGCCGACCACGATGCCCTGCTCGTTGGCGTAAGCAAGCCGGCGGTCCACCTCTCGCCAATAGGCGGGGTTGATTCGCTCCCCGCTCAGGTCCTGCCACGGCGGTCCGCCCGCGTTGCCCCAACCCGCTTCGCTCAGAAGCATGCAGTGGACCACATTGAAGCCTTGCGCAGAGCGGGCCTGGAGATAACGAAAGGCCGCGCCGCGATCGTGCTTCTCCTTCTCGTTGTCGGTAAACAGGGCCCAAGCCGTATCGCCCATGAACCAGAAGGGCGATCCATCCTGACGCTCGAAGTGGTGCGGAAAACCTTGCATGGGCCGGATGCTCCCGCGGCGGCGGGAGTCGACCACCGTGAAACTGCCCGAGGCGGCGTCCAATCCGGCATCGCGGCTTCGGGTCGTCCACTTCCACGTGCCGGTCTCGTCGGGGGAGAAGCGGAACTTCCAAAGCTTCCCGCCGTCCCAAAAGAGCGGCACCGTGCGCACCGCTCGGCCATGCGGCGCGGTGAGCGTTGCCTCGGCCGCAAGTTCGACGTAGGGATTCGGGCATACTCCCCGGGCGGTCAGCGAGGCTTCAAACACGCCGAAGCGTTCCACCGTGACGGGAGAGCGGGCCGGCGGCACGGACGGCGCACTCGTCATCGCTTCCATCAACGGGTCGAAGAGAAACTGCCGATACGCCTCGTGATACGACTTGGGGTTCGCGTCGACCTTGGCCAGAACGCTTCCGTTGCGCACCACCACGAGGTTCAGGCTGGGCACCACCAGAAGGATCTGGTGTCCGGCACCGGAGCCGAAGAAGGCGTCCCGCGGAAGCTTGCCACAATCGCCCTCGTTGTTGCTCCACCAACCCATGCCGCAAGGGCCCGGAGTGCCGGCGTCGGACGTCGTGAGGCGGACCGCTTCGGCACTGAGGATGCGTTGTCCGTCCCAGTCGCCGCCGCGAAGCATCAGCCGGCCGACGCGCGCCGCCGCACGCGCGGTATAGCTGCCGCCGCCCCACGAGGCGACCAGCGGCAGGCCGTCCACGGTGTAGGTCTTGCCGTAGCCCACCGACCACTGGGCGTCGGCCACGCCCAGGGGCCGCATCACTCGCTCGCGGAGGAGTGAGCGGATATCGGTTTGCGGCCCATCGCGAACCGCGGCCGTCACGCAGTAAGTCATCAGTGCGATGCCCGGGTTGCTGTACTGCATCTTCTCACCCGGCTCGAATACCAAGGGGGCCCGATCGCGCGCGATCGTGAACGGATCGTTCGGCACGGCGAGGCGTTTCCAGAAGTCGCCCTTCCAGCCGGTCAACTGTTCGTGCGGCTTGCCGTCGGCCTCTGCGTCTTCGACCCCCGACGTGTGCGAGCCCAGTTGCCGCAGCGTGATGCGCGACTTGCGCGGGTCGGTGCGCCATTGGGGAATGAACCGGGCGGCCGGATCGTCGAGCGCGATGTGGCCGTCGCTCATGGCCACGGCCAGCGACAACCCGCCCACGATCGCCTTGGCGAGCGAGGCGGTGCCATGGGGCTTGTCGGCACCGTGGTCCGGCGCGTACCACTCGCAGACGATCCGGTCGTTGCGGATCACCAAGAGGGCCTTCGTTCCCGCGCCGCCAGATCGGCGCGGAGGGCTTCGAGTTTCGGCGAGGAAAAGCCTTGGCTTTCGGGCGTGGCCTTTTCCCACTCGAACGCGCCGGCCGGTCCAACGCCCAGCGCGGCTACCCATGAAGCCACCAGCAGCAACTGCCCTGCGCGGTTCATATTTCGATAACCCAACATAGGCGATCTTTCTGCACTAGTACCAGGGGCTGGAGGGCTTCTGCCGGCGGCCGCCGTTCGCGGGGGAATGTGAACGAGCCTTACCTCGACACGACACCCGAGAGTATGACAAACCGACACTATGAAGATCAGTCTCGCCGAGGCGGTGGCCCCAATCAAGCAGAACGGGGCGGATTGCTGGCGAGCTGCGCGCTGGCTGGCTGCGTGGTGGGGGTGTACGGGTGGGCGTAAGCCCGGTTCGCTGCTGGCGTTATTGCCCGCGGCGTGCGGGCGTGGATTGAAATTCGTGGCAGGGCGCTGAGTGGGGGACAGGCAGGAATGCCTGCTCCCCTGCTCAGGGTTGTGAGCGCAGGGCGCCGATCGCGGCCAGCAGGGCGTGCAGGATGGTCAGCGGATGCGGCGGGCAGCCGGGCACAAAGACGTCGACCGGCACGACCGACGCCGCTCCGTTGTGGACTTCGGCATGATCCGACGTACGGGCCGCCGGCGATCGCGCAGGCGCCGACGGCGATCACGATCTTCGGGTGACGGAACCGCCTGGTAGGTCTTCTCCAGGGCCAGCTCGCATGTTCTCGGTCACCGGGCCGGTGATGAGCAGTCCGTCGGCGTGCCGCGGCGACGCGACGAACTGAATGCCGAAGCGGCCCAGGTCCCAGCCCGACCGTGTTCAGCACGTTGGTGTCGGCCTCGCAGGCGTTGCAGCCGCCGGCGCTGACCTGGCGGAGTTTGAGCGAACGGCCGAGCACGCGGCGGATCGCGTCGTCGAGTTCCAGCCGGCGGCAGCGGGAGCCGTCGGTGACGACGCAGGTCTCGCGTCGCGAGGCCGCCATGCGGAACTCGCGCGAGAACTGCGACGGCTCCCGACCGGGCACGCATGCTCGCACTCGCGGCAGAACAGGCAGCGGCCCGTGTCGAGCTGACAGCGCGGCCGTTGCCGATCGCGAGCTCGATGGCCTGCGTCGGGCACACGTCGACGCACTTGCTGGCAGTCGGCCGGGCACTTCGTGCGCGTCGAGTTCGGGACGGCCGACGAAATCGCGGCGGGCAGTTCGGGCGGCGGCCCGTCGGGATAACGCATCGTGCGATAGCCCTTGCTGCCACCGTGCTCGGAGCACTTTCAACATGGCAGTCGTCTCGCGTCTACAGGTCGTGTCCGCAGTAGGACAGGTTGAAGCTCTTGTTGCACAGCGGAAAATCGGAGATCTGCTGGTTCCGCAGGGCCATGGCCAGCCCGAACCAGTTGTGGAACGACGGATCGACGACCTTGTAGATGGCGAAGCGGCCGTCGGCGTCGGTCGACGACGACATGGCAGATTTCGCCGCGCCAGCCTTCGGCCAGCGCGACGACGACTGTGTCCGGGTGCCAGCGGCCCGACGGCTCGGTCGGATCGGCCCGGCCGGCAAGCGCATCGAGTTGCTCCTCGACGAAGGCCAGCGACCGCTGGACTTCCAGCCAGCGCACGTAGGCCCGGGCGAAGACGTCGCCGGAGTCCCAGGTCGAGACCGGGAATCTGCGCGAAGCGATAGATGCCGAAGGGAAAGTCCTGGCGGACGTCGCGCGGCACGCCGCACGCGCGGGCGGCCACGCCGACCAGCCCGATCTGCTCGCACGAGCTCGCGGCGAGAGCGTGCCGGTCCGCTCGAATCGGGCCATCACCGACGGGCTGTCCCAGAGCAGTTCGATCGGCGACCTTGGCGTCGCGTCGACCGCGCGGCCACGCGCGCGTCGAGTTCGCTCGACGATCGCGGCGTCCAGATCGAAGGCCACGCCGCCCGGGCGGACCAGTCCGCGGCCGAAGCGGTTGCCGCAGAGCAGGGCGGTCATGTTGAGCACGTCGCCGCGGATGCGACCGCAGTAGGACATGGTGGGCAGGAAGCCGACGTCGCCGGCCAGCGCGCCGAGGTCGCCGACGTGGTTGGCCACCCGCTCCAGTTCCAGGGCGATGCCGCGGATCACCTGGGCGCGCGGCGGGAACGCGGGTCTGCGGCGAGCGCCTCCACGGCCCGGCAGTAGGCGATGGCATGGCCGATCGACGTGTCGCCGGCCAGCGTCTCCACGTAGTGGATCGTCCGCGGGTCGGGCCCGCCGACCAAGGCCCGCTCGACGCCGCGATGCTGGTAGCCCGAGCGAGATCTCCAGATGGTAGACCGTCTCGCCGTGGCACTGGAAGCGAAAATGGCCCGGTTCGATGATCCCGGCGTGGACCGGCCCCACGGCCACTTCGTGGACTTCCTCGCCGTCCATCGGAGAAGAAGTCGGTGACGCCGCAGCGTCGCCGTGGGCTGGGGCGGCGGCCAGGGCCTCGGCACGCGGGTCGCGCGGCGGAGAAACGGATCGGTTTCAGCCAGGGATGCCCGACGGGCACGATGCCGTGCTGTTCCCAGATTTCGCGTTCGAACCAGTGGGCTTGCGGGACAGGCGGCGGTGAGCGACGGATACTTCCGTCGACCGGCGGAGGCAACCAGCACGCGCAAGGCCGCTTCGGCATCGAAGGCGAGCACGGCCGACGAGCTGGAACTCGCCGTCGCCGCGGGGCTGCGCGAACAGGGCGGCGATCCGCCCGCCGTCTGCCAACCGACTCGACGATCGCGTCGCGAAAGTCGGTCGGCGTGGCAAGGCGGCACGTCCGGCCAGCGCGAAGGCTTCGCCATTGTGCACGCGACAGGTATCGTTGGCGGCGACATCACTCGGCTCCCACGGCCATCGCCGCGCGGTGCAGCAGATCGCTCAAGCCCTGCGGCACGTAGAGGCCCAGCACCAGCGCCGGCCAAGCCGAGCAGGAGGGGCGGAAGGACCGACCACAGCGGCTCCGCGCGGCTCCGCGCGGCGTCGGGAGCCGGTGCCGCGGCGTGCGGTCGCGGCCGGGCGCGGCGTCGCCGGGCGGGTCGGCGGGCTGCCATAGACCATCGGCAGATCACGGTCGCCGACATGCCGACGAAGGCGACGCCAAGGGCGAGCAGATAGAAGACGGCCACCACATAGGCGGTCGCCGTCGATCATCCCCTTGAGCACGGCCAATTCGCTCAGAAACGTCCCAAACGGCGGCGAGCCGGTGATGGCCAGCAGGCCCACGATCCAGAGGACGCCGGTGACGCGGCAGCACGCGAAGCACTGCCGCGCGCCTGCAGGGTCGACTTGGTGTGGAAGCAGGCCAGCGTGTTGCCGGCCGCCAGGAACAGCATGGCCTTGGTCAGCGAGTGGTTCACGGCGTGCAGCAGGCTGCCGAAGCCGGCGATGCCGCCGATGCCGACGCCCAGGGCGAGAATTCCCATGTGCTCGACGCTGGAATAGGCCAGCAGCCGTTTGTAGTCGCTCTGGCGGATGATGAACACGCGCGGCGACGGCCATCGACAGCCAGCCCGAAGAGAACGAGCAGGTCTCGGCTGAAGTCGCCCAGTCCGGCCTTGACCAGCAGGGAATGCCCGCGGAGGATGGCCAGAAAGGCGCAGTTGAGCAGCACGCCCGACAGCAGCGCCGAGACCATCGAAGGGGCCTCGCTGTGGGCGTCGGGAAGCCAGGTGTGCAGGGGCGCCAGACCCATCTTCGTTCCGTAGCCGACCAGGAGCAGCAGGAAGGCGGCCTTCAGCCAGAGGGGATCCAACTGGCGCGCATGTGCTTCCAGATCGGCGATCGGCAGATGGAGCGGCGGCGCCGGGCACGCTGCGCGCGGCCACGGCCAGGAAGAAGTTGCCCAACAGAGCCAGGGCGATTCCCACGGAGCAGATCACCAGGTACTTCCAGGTCGCTTCGAGCGATCGCGGGCTGCCGGTGGAAGTAGATCAACGGCGCGCTGGCCAAGGTGGTCGCCTCGACGGCGACCCACATCAGGCCCCAGTGATGGCTGACGAGCGACCAGGGTCATGGCCGCGAGAAACAGCAGGAGGCAGCCGGTGAAGACGGCCTCGGGGAAGTTGACGAAGGGGACCTCGTCGGCCGGGTCGCGGCGAGTCGGCGGCGGTGTCCTTCGCGGGCCAGGTAGCCGACGGTGTAGAGCGAGACGATGAAAAAGACGACGCTGGTGATGGCCAGGAACAGGAGGCGAAGCGGCGTCGAGGGCGATCCAGCCGTCGAGCACGGGTTCGGGCGGCTGCACGAACGCAAGCCGCCGTGAGGCCGAGCTGGGCGGCGGCGCAGGCGACCAAGCAGCGCTCGGCGCAGCCCGTTCCACGGCAACGCGAAGGCCAGCGAGCGCGGCAGTCGCCGGCACGGCGACCAGGAGCCAGAGCATGGGACTAGTCCTTCAGGGAAGACAGTTCGTCGGTTTCGATGCGTGTCGAACTCGCGGCTGAGGTGGTGCATGGTGATGCCCATCACGAACACGGCGACGAAGACGTCCAGCAGCACGCCCATTTCGACCAGCAACGGCTCCTCGATGGCGAACGCCCAGCCGAAGACGTAGATGCCGTTCTCCAGGCCCAGGTAGCCGATCACCTGCATCACGGCCGTGTTGCGGCTGACGATCAGCAGCAGTCCGCACAACACCGTGAAGATCGCCACGGGAACCAGCAGGGCTGAGACGTCGACGGCTCGGACGCGGCAGCCGACCGGCAAGGTGCATGGCCAGGCCCCACAGGGCGATGCCCAGCAGCAGCGAGGTGGTGAATCCCACCAGCGGCTGCACTTCGTTGCGGACGTTGGCTTCGCGCACCGCGCGGCGCAGCATGGCGGGCAGCACGACCGCCTTGATGAGCGTGCTGAGCGACGGCCACGCCGGCCAGGCGGAGGGTGATGTCCGGCCACTTGGAGCAACAGCGGAATCAAGCCCCAGCAGCATTCCCTGGAAGGCGACGGCCTGAATGCACGCCTGCAGTCGGCTGGAGCCGAGCAGCCAGAGACTGGTCAGGATCAACAGAACCAGGACGGCATCGAGCCAGGGTGCCACGGATTCACCTGATCACGAGTACGAGGGCGACGATCGAGAGGATCGACGCGGCGATCAGGAACTGGGGGACGCGGACCAGTCGCAGGCGAGCCATGACCGACTCGACGACGCCGACGAGCACGGCGAGCAGGGCCAAGCCGAGCAGCCCCACGACGAGGTCGAGCAGCACCCAGCCGCTGCGCACCGGCACGGCCACGCCGACCAGAAGGCAGCCGAGGATCCACATCTTCAAGGATGCGGCATACTGGATCAGGGCGAAATCGGGGCCGCTGTGGTCGAGCACCATCACCTCGTGGATCATGGTCAGCTCGAGGTGGGTGTTCGGATCGTCGACGGGAATGCGGGCGTTTTCGGCCAGGAAGACGACGAACATCGCCGCGGCAATGAGAAACAGCGCCGGGCCCGCCGGCGAGGCGAGCAGTTCGGCGTCGATCGCGGCGTAGATGTCGGACAGCGACGGTGCCGTGGCGAATGGCCGCCAGCGTGGTCAGCGCCAGGAGGAGGGCCGGTTCGGCCAGCGCCGAGAAAAACGACCTCGCGGCTGGCCCCCATGCCCTCGAAAGCTGGAGCCGGTATCCAGCGCCGCCGACATCGTGAAGAATCGAGCGAGACCCAGAAGGTAGGCCACCAAGCAGGAAATCGCCGGGAAACGAGATGAGCGAAGGCGAACCGCCGAGCGGCACCAGCGCGAGCGCCATGCCGTGGCGGCGCAGGCGACCAGCGGACCGGCGACGAACACGGGCGTGGTCGTGCGACTGTAGACGGCGGATTTGCGAAGCAGTTTCCAGAGCTCGCGGTACGTCTGCAGCCAGCGGCGGCCCGCGGCGGCCGGCCAGCACGGCCTTGGTGCGGTTGATGATGCTGAGCATCAGCGGGGCGAGCACCAGCGCCAAAGCGATCTGAATACTTCCCGAGGGCGCAACCATCGCTCAGCCCAGCTTCCAGACGAGGAGGACGAGGATCGTCAGCGCGATGTAAAGAACGTAGAGCTGAATCCGCCCGTGCTGGAGCCAGCGCAGCTTCGACGCGGTCCAGGCGATCGCTGAAGAAGACGCGTCGGAAGATCGATTCCTGGAAGAGGTCGGGGGTTTCCGATTCCAGGCTCGCATGCGAGGGAAAGAGGCCGGCCGGCGGATGAGAATCGGATTCGCGATCGCAGCAACATTCGAAACAGGAGCAACAGCGGCGCGGCGAACGAGGACGCCGTGTACTGCATGCGCGGCGTGGGAGCGGCATAGCCGCAGTCCCAGGTGGGCGCGCGCTGGACCTGCCGACCTGCCAGCAATCGTCGGCGAACGATTGCCAGAAGACCGACGATCGCCAGGAGGGCCCAGGACGAGGCGCAGACGACGACCAGCGGAACCCACGCCTGCTCGACACCTGCCTGGGCGGCATCGGGGAAGCGGGTCGGGGCGATCGCGACGACGGCCGGACGGTAGACGACGGGCCACACCGGCGCCGTCAAGGCGACGCCGAAGCATGCGACGGCCAGCAGGACCATCGACGTGCGCATCGCCGGCGCCGACTTCGTGGCCGCGCTTTGCCGGTTCGCTGCGGGGCTCGCCCAGAAACACGCAGCCGAAAGCCTTGGTGAAACAGGCCGCGGCCAGTCCGCCGATCAGCGCCAGGCCGCCGACGACGAGCACGCAGAGCAGTGCCCATCCGACTCCGGCAACGCGGCTGGGATCGGCGACTCCCGTGAGCACGCCGAGGTAGATCAGCAACTCACTGACAAACCCGTTCAACGGCGGCAGGCCGGAAATGGCGCAGGCCCCGACGAGAAACGTTGCGCCGGTGACGGGCATCTTCTTGAGCAACCCGCCCAGCCGGTCGATGTCGCGAGTTCCGGTGCTGTGCTGGACCGCGCCCGCCCCCAGGAAGAGAAGGCTCTTGAACAGCGCGTGATTGAGAACGTGAAGCATGGCGCCGGAGAATCCCAGGAAGGCCATGACGGGAAGATGATGGGCCAGTCCCAGCAGTCCGACGCCCATTCCCAGCGCGATGATTCCGATGTTCTCGACGCTGTGGTAGGCGAGCAGCCTCTTGAGGTCGTGCTGAGCCAGCGCGAACAGCACGCCCAGAATGCCGGAGACGGCGCCGATCGCCACGAGCGTCCAACCCCACCACGACGGCGCTTCTCCGAGAAAGGTGAAGGTGCGGAGCAGGCCGTAGATCCCCGTCTTGATCATCACGCCGCTCATCACCGCCGAGACGTGCGAGGGGGCGGCCGGATGGGCCTCGGGCAGCCAGACGTGGAGCGGAATGAAGCCGGCCTTGGTGCCGAAACCGATGACCGCCGAGCACGAACAGCGCGCCGGCGCAGCCCGGCTGCGGCGACGAACTGGTCGAAGTCCAAAGATCCGGAAGTGCGCCCGAGCAGGAGAAACAGCACCAGAAGGCAGGCCGTTCCCAGGTGCATGGCCGCGAGATAGATCCAGCCGGCGCGGCGGACCGGCTCTTGCTCGTGGTCGGTCAGCACGAGGAAGAACGAGGCCAGCGACATGCCTTCCCAGCACAGGAGAAACAAGCAGTCCGTTTCGCGCCGTCACGACCAGGAGCATGGTGGCGGCGAGCAGATTGAAGAAGAACCACGACGGACCGACCACGGTCGGCCGATAGGAGCCGCGCATGTACGTCGGCGCCGTAGAGTGCCGCGATGGCGACGACGACGGCGATCGGGAGGACGAAAACGGCCGAAAGCGGATCGAGGCCCAGCGAGAGGCTGCCGAAGGGGACCTGCCAGGCGACGCGTCGCGGCCACCGCCTCGCCGGTATAGAGAACCGCGCACCGCGCTGGACAGCGCCGAGCAGGCTTCCGGCCATGGCCGATCCGGAACCGACGGCCGAGGCGAGCACGGGGGCGCCGGCGGAGCATGAGCGACAACAGCGCCCCGGCGAACAAGCACGATCAACCCGGCAGCAAACAACTCCATGATGGCGATACTCTCTAGGCGAGCGGAGGGAGGCGTGGAGATGCTTCCGTCGACCGCCTCGCAGGCCTTCAGAATCTCCTCGCGCGAGCCGTGGCGGGAAATCACCTCGGCAAACTCGGGCTGGCGGAGGGCGAAGGAAAGCCGCGCGAGCGTTTGCAGGTGGGCCCGGACCGTGGGGCTGAGCATCGTGAAGAGCGTGTGGACCGGTTGTCCGTCCAGCGCGTCGAAATCGATCGGCCGTTCGAGAAAGCACAGGGTGACCATCGGGACGCGGCACGTGCATCACCACCGGATTGCGCACGTGCGGCAAGGCGATCGCCGTTGCCGACCGCGGTCGATCCGAGGGATTCTCGGGCGAGAAAGACCTGGAGCACGAAGTCGCGGTCGACTTCCTCGGGCAGCGGCATGAGCTCGACGGCCGAACGGAGGGCCGCGGTCTTTTCGCCCCCGGCGACGCGGTAGTGGATGCCGCCCGGCGCGAATGGCCTCGGCAAGTCCCACCGGCGTGCTGCCGTTGTGGGGTTCGGCGAAGATCTCGGCGGAGACATTGACGCGCCGCGAGGTGGCCCACTCCAGCAGTTCCGCGCGATTGAAGCGGTACTGCTCGTTGACGCGGTAGGCGGGCAGCGTGCCTTGCTTGATCCAGCGGTAGATGGTCTTCTCGGAGACGTTGAGGATTCTCGCCGAATCCCGTACACTCAGTTCCATCGCGAATCCACCTTGGGGGAATCCACCCAGGGACATCCAGGGACAAGGGCTCAAAGATAGCCACTCCTGTCCACTCGATCAAGCGCATTTTTCCTTTCGCGGTCGTAGAGAACCGCGGGCGATTTTCTGGGATTTCGTGTTGCGCCTCCCAGGGAGTTACGTTCCACGAGCATTGCAGTGCTCAATTGAGGGGACGGGGATGAGCCGAGGGAGTAGTGGCCAGAATCGCCCCGAAGCGATGAACGGGCGGGACCGCGGCTGCGTGAGGCTTTTTTCGGGGTTGTTGGGTGGGCTATTGCGTGGGGTATTGGGCGCACGAAATCCGCGGAAATAACAAGTGCGCGGGGCTTCCAACTGCGTAACTTCGGCTACGCCGCAGGTGGACAATAGCAGGGCGGCAATGGGCCGTTTGCGGCGGGAATTTGCGGTCCGAAGGGGGCATCGGCGAGGCTCGGCGAGCGTGGGGCGTTCTGTCGATCCGCCCCGGGACTTGCGGCAGAGACCACTCGGACTTGCGGCAAAAACCACTCACGCACTGGGTGGCGAAATGTGTGCGGCGCAGGGTTCTTGCCAAGTCCCTTCCGCGGGGGTACGATTACCGCGTGTCTGGGCCTGTTGGCGAGGATCTGCCTGGGGAGGCGACCCATGACCACGATTCTGGTTGTGGATGATTCGGCGGTGGACCGACGGTTGGTGGGGGGACTTCTAGAGAAGAAGTTCCAGTGGGCGATTCAATATGCCGCCAACGGCATCGAGGCGCTGGCGCAGAATGAAGCGCGGCAAGCCCGACCTGGTGGTCACCGATCTGACGATGCCGATGATGGACGGGCTGGAGCTGGTGCGGCACCTACGCGCCCATCACCCCGACGTGCCCGTCATTCTCATGACCGCCTATGGAAGCGAAGCTTTGGCGATCGAGGCGCTGGGGCACGGGGCTTCGAGCTACGTGCCGAAGTCGGACCTGGCGAACCGGCTGCCGAGCACGGTCGAGAGTGTGCTCAAGCTGGCGCGTGCCGGACGGAGCCACGAGGAGTTGCTGGGGTGCCTGGCGCGGAGCGAGTTTGCCTTTGTGCTCGAGAACGACGCCGGCTTGATCGACCCCTTGGTGGAACTGGTGCAGCAGATGATCGCCGGCATGGGGCTGGCCGATTTTGCCGGCCGTTTGCAGGTGGGGGTGGCGCTGAAAGAGGCGCTGTTCAATGCGCTGTTCCACGGCAACCTGGAGATCACGGTCGAGGAGGTGCAGGCGGTCGAGGACCGGCTGCTGAGCGTCGACGAATTGAGCCTGGTCGAGCGGCGCCGGTTGCAGCCTCCCTATCGCGACCGGCGCGTATTCGCCGACGTGAAACTGGCGCGCGACGAGGCGCGATTCGTGATTCGCGACCAGGGACCGGGCTTCGACGTGGCAAACGTGCCCAGCCTCTGTGAATGCGGGGCGCTGGAAGGGGAACGCGGCCGCGGGTTGTGGCTGATGCGAACGTTCATGGACGAAGTGACCTTCGACGCCACCGGCAATCAGGTGACGATGGTCAAGCGGCGCGACGACGGGGCGCGGGCGGCGCTGCGCGAGAATCCCACCACTTCGACGGTGGTCGAGTAAGCGCTGTCGAGTAAGCGCTGTCGAGTAACTGCGATCGCGGAGGCTTGCGCGAGAGGACGAACGGTACTCGAGGGATACTGCCCGGCACGAGAGGCCATGGCAACCCGATGCGTGAGCGAGGACGGACCCCGATTTCAACGTGCCGCTCGCCCTCGCGCGCATTTGGCTTTCGCGCACCGAAAGGACTCACGTCATGAAGCGGCTGTTCATCGTTCTGGGCGTGCTGGCGCTCTTGTCGGTCGTTGCCCTGGGGGTGGCGCTGGCGGTGATCTGCGCCACGTTGGGGCGGCCGGCCTGAAACCCTCGCCGCGCACGGTGGCCTTCCCGGGAATCGATCACTGGCGCGAGACCGGATTGCCGCTCGTCTGGAGTTGCTCGGACTGGAAACGCGCCGCGGCTGCGCCGAACATGCCGAACAGGGTGCCCATGTCCATCTCGCCCTTCTCCACGACCGGCAAGTCGGGCCAGCGCGGCGCGTCCAGTTGCCATTGGTTCTGCGAACCGAACCGGAGACAGCAGGTACACTCGGAGGTTTCTTCGGTCATCCGAATTTCGTTGCCGGCCGCGAGCACGCGGAACTCGCAGCGATGGAGAGCCGGGTTCTGCGGGTCAAACTCCAGCCAGGTGTAGGAGGTGAACTGGTCGGTCCGCGCGACCGTACAGGGCAGAATACCCTTGGTGAATTGGCGGAGCACGGTGAGGATCTCTTCGCGACTGCGGAAATGTTCGGACGCGGCCATTGCCCGCTTCGCAGCGACCATCGCGTCGGGTGAGTCGACGGTGTTGGCATTCGCGGTGAATTTAAGCTGTTCGTCTACCATGCTCACGTCGAGCTGGGGGACCAAGTAGATCGGCTTGCTCTTGCAGGCCACGATTGCCGACTCGTCTCGCACAAACACTCGCGTACTGCCGCTTCCGGAGACTGCGTAGCGGAACAGCGGCTGGTCCTCTTCGAGGATCGCAACGTCCATGGCGCCGGTCGATAATGTCAGGGCGACATAGATGTTGAGTTTGCGCCCCTCGTCGTACGTGAAAACGAACTTGCATTCGAAGCAATCCGTCTCGACTCGGCGCAGCGCGTTGAGCACCGTCAGCAGGGCATCGGCGTTGGCCGCCAGCGATGCGTCGAAGCCGCACACGGCCTCGGTCAACTCCCACGACGTCTGGGCCCAGGGGCTTTCGGGGTGATCTTCTTGAACCTCGTCGAAGGCTGCGATGGCCCGTTCGGACTTGCCGCACATGGCATGGCACCAGCCGTACCAGACCAGTAACTGGGGATCGCGGCCCTCGACCAGGAGCTTCTCGAAGAGGGGGATCGCGTCCTCGAAGTCGTCGTTGGCCAGGCATCGCTCGGCCCGAATGCGGACGACCGCGGGTACGTCACGTTGCTTTGCCGAGAGCCGAGCGAGATAGAACCGCTCGATGGGGATCGCGGCCCTCGACCAGGAGCTTCTCGAAGAGGGGGATCGCGTCCTCGAAGTCGTCGTTGGCCAGGCATCGCTCGGCCCGAATGCGGACGACCGCGGGTACGTCACGTTGCTTTGCCGAGAGCCGAGCGAGATAGAACCGCTCGAACGCCGAAATCGTGCCGTGGTCCAGGGCGTGAAGGGTGACAAGCTTCTGCACGTCGTCCTTGCCTGTTTCAAAGGCGATGCGGGCGATCTCTCGCGCCTCCTCCGATCCGGTTGCCTTAAGGCGTTCGAGCAGCAGGCTCCGCATTCCGGGCGAGCGCACCGCTTCCGCCACCAGGAGCGACTTCAACAAGAAAGCGTCCTCGCTGGCGAGAGCCGGTCCATGCACGCGCAGTCCCTCTTGAAGCGCGGCGCCGTAGGCGCCCGCAAACTTCGGCTCGAGTGCGCCGTCCTCCGCCTCGAAGGCGTCGTCGAGCAATTCGCGCACTTGCTTCGGTTCGAGTGCGGAGATGAGATAGGTCATTTGAAGCGACGCCGGGTGCGCAACCAGCAATCGATTCCGAAGCTGCTTGGCCAATGCGGTGTCTTTCTCGACCGTCGCCACCATGAGGGCTTCGAAGAGCTTTTGCGGAGCCACTTCCCCTTCGGGGTGTTCGCGAAGCGTCTGGCGGACTTCGCGGAGATAAGATTCGCAGCCTTTGTCGAGCGAGGCAGGTGCCGACGGCCAGGCCGATTCCTCGCCGCCGACCGCGAGGGCGGAGAACCCGAGGAGGAGAAACGTGAGCAAGCCCAACGGAACCAAGCGGCCGGCGCAAGAGTTCGTGACCATGGTCAGCATCCTCATTTTCCGCGTGTTGAAAGGGGAGCCAGCGCCCCGGGCGGCGCCATCCGACGAACATGATCTCCCTGCAAGGGCGCTTCAAAAGGGGGGGATTGTAGACTTCCGGCCAGGTGGGTCAAGGCGGGATTTCGCCGCGTCGGCCGATGGGCCGAGGGACGATGGGCCGATGGGCCGATGGGCCGAGGGACGATTGTCGCCGATGGCCGGGGATGCATGCGCTGCATGCGTTCCGCATGCGCATGCCGCGCGGGTTTGGCTTTGACGGCTGCACCGCCGCGCGGTACGATCCGCGGCCCATTGCTTACCCGGACCCCGCGGGGGACATGAACTTTGTTGCGAAGGAGCGTTTGATGAGGCGTCTGTGGATGGTCGCCGCCCTGCTCATGTCCGTCGGTCTGCCGGGTTGTCGCTGGTTCGACGAACCCGAACCGGTCCCTGCGACCTACTGCGCGCCGGTGTACTACCAGCCTTGCACGCCGGTCTACGCGCCGGCCACCTCGCAGTGCCTGCCCGCGACCACGGTGACGCCTTCGGCCGTGCCCGCGGCGATGCCAGCGGTGTCTCCATCCAACTTGCCGCCGCGGACCTACGCACCGGCGCGGTAGTGCGTCTCAAAGAAGCAACTCTCGGCAGGTCCGGGCAGCCCCGTGCCTGACAAACGGTGCTCGGCACCGTGGATTGTTCCTCGCATGGGCACCCCGAAAGCGGGCGATCTCCGAGATCTCCGACCTCGGTAGTCCGCCGCGCCGGACACAGATCACGGCGCCTTGGCGCCGCGCAAAGGAACCCGTAGATTGCCGCCGCCGGGCCGATGTTCTGGTGGACCGTGAACTCGCTCCCCATCGGCGAGCAGCGATTGCTGAACCAGCGCTCGTTGCCCGGCCACTGGTCGATGTGCGGATACGCGGTCGCGTTGGCCCAGTCCACGTCCCAAGGTCCCTGCCCCTGATCCTTCGACTTGCGCCACGGACTGTAGGGGATGAGGCCCTCGTGGTACTTTCCCTTGCCGTTGTACCAGGCGTCCATGTGGAAGATCTCGGTGGGAGAGCGCGGTCCCACGCCCGTCATCCAGGTCTGGTTGAGCGCGTTGGTCCCGAGGAAGTAGTCGCAGGTCGTGTAGAGCGCCGCCAGGTACTTCCGCGCCCGTTCGGGGTCGGTGCGGCGCGCAAGCGTATACCCCACGGCGCCGTCCAGCACAAGCGGAGTCGTTTGCTGGCCGACCAGCATCGGCATGCTGAAGTTGCCGCCCCAGCGCAATGCGCGCTTCGATGGCGTCGTGATCAGTTCCTCGTCGGCGGTGTGGAATAGCGCACCGGTGATGCGTTTCACCGTGGCCGCGTCTCCTTTTCCGTTGAGCGCATAGACGGCCGGTCCATAGCGTTGCTGCTCGTCCCAGATGTACGTCCCCGGATCAATGCCTTGGGTGTCTCTCGCGAACTGCTCTTCGTGGGCCTTCTCGCCGGTCAGCGCGAACAGGCTCGCGGCGGCATAGGCGCGCAGAGGCCGCAATCGGCCGCCGTTTCGTTCCTCGTCGCCGGGTCGGGTGTTGGCGCGGGCCCACGCATAGCACTCGCGTGCCTCCCGAGCCCAATCCACTCCTTCCGGATCGCGCGGGATCGCCAGGGCCAGATTGGCCGCGGCCCCTGCATAGCGATAGGTCGACCACGGATCCTCACCCGAGACCATCCAAGTGCGATCGGTATCCTCCCAGGACCCCCGGCCCACCTTTTTGCCGTCCGCGGTCGTGCCTTCGTCCGATCCGAACGCATCGCCCGCGACACGCAGCCCGAGTCCGCCCGTGCCCCATTTCTTGGCGATCAACTCGTGACGCAACCGGTGGCAGAAGCGCGGAAGCCACGCGGCCTCATCCAAGAGGTCGGGTATGCCGTTGCCGCTTTCCGGAATGTTCAACTCGCCGTCCCGGAAGTTGCCGGGCGCCATGAAGTAGACCAGCAGCAATTCCTGCGCGACGCGCAAGTGGGTTTCGTAGCTGTCCCAATCGCCGGCATCCTGGTACCAACCCCAGGTGTCGTTGAGTGCGCCGGGTGATTCCGCCATCAGTTTCGCCGCATCGCCGCCCTCGCTGCCCCACTCGGAGTCGCGGATGCGCGTATAGCGGAGCTTGCCCGCGAAGCCGGGAGTGAGCTTCGGATGGTGCGGCGCGGGCCGCTCGAAGTCGGTAAATGGCTTCGTAAGCGCGATCCCCGACCGGTTGTGGTACAGGCGCGTGCCGCGGCGCGAAACGCCGGCCGGCAGACATCGGCGCCGATCGAAAACGGCCACGAGCAGCCGACACCGTCGACGGCCACCACGTAGGTCCCCGCCTCGGAAAACGCGCTGAAGTCGCACTCGGCCACGTCGGCGCCCAGATAGTTGCCGTTGGGCGTGTCCGACTTGTGGACGGTTTCCTGCTGAGTGGCGGGCATGCGGAAGGCCGTCTTCCCCGAAAACGCCCGCCGGCCCGTCCTCACGTGGACGAGACAAAACGCGCACCCCGCGAGCGGGCGCACATCGAGTCCCCCCCGGTCGCCCATCCAGTGGTACACATAGGCGTACTTCCTCGGGGCCGAAGGCACGTAGCCGAGCGTGTTGACGTGCACCGCCTCGGTTCGCGCCTTGGCCACGTCGAACGTGAGCTTCCACTGACTCCCGTTGGCAGCCAATTTCCCCGTGCGGACCAGGTAGGTCTTGCCGGACTTCATGGGCGAGGGAAGCCTCAGGTAGAGCCAATGCTCCTTGGCATGATCGGGACGCTTGTTGACCGCCCGATTGTTGATCCACTGGTCTGCAAACCACGCGAACTCCGTACCCTTGCTCTTGCGGCCTACGTCCGCGGGCGGCTGCGGCGTGCCATAGGCGGGATCGTCGGGGCTCGTCACGGCATACGCGACAGGCTTCGAGGCCGCCTCCACGTCAAGCGGGCTCACGACCACCGTCTCCTGCGAGCGCGGTTCGCCCCGTTTGTGATGTTCGACATGGCCGTCCTTGAAGTGCAGCATGAGGATGCCGTCGGTCAATGGTTGTATGGCGACGAGATCCGAACCAGGCGAAGAATTCGAAACGGCCAGGGCGAGGCCAAATGACAGTGCGATGACAAGCGCGCGTGCGATCCGCATCGGTCGAAACTCCTTCTTGATTGAGGCCTCTGCTGCTTACGGAACTGCCGGCCGTTGACCACGCTTTCAATGCGATTCTCGCTCGACGCTGCTGCGGAACCGTCCATTTCCAACCGGCGCACGGCCAGGGGACCTCCGGATTCCAGCCTCTTGGGCAGCTTCACTTCAGCTTGTTCTCAAACAGCTCGATTGGACCTCGCCAATAGGTGCGAGGACCGACGATGTCGAGGTCGCCGTCGCCTCCGACGTCGACCAGATGCCCAAAGTAGATGCCCCCCTCGCTCCGGACAACCTGCTTGGTCCACGGCCCGGATCCGTTGCCCGCATTGTAGTTGCGCCATCAAGTGCACTCAACGGGCCGCATCGTCTCCGTACGGTCGATGTCAAACGGCTTTGCCCGCTACTTCGTCCTTCGGCCACTTCAGTCGGCTCACGACCAACCGGTGATCCGAGCCGTTGCCGTCCAGAATGCGGCTTTCCAGCGTGCTCAAATGCCGCGTGCGGAACAGATGGTCGATCCGCGCCGAGATCTCGATCGGGCCCACCGGCCAGTGCCAGCTAGGGTACCCGTCTGGTGACTTGGTCACCGCAGCGAAGCTATCGACTAGTCCTTTCTCGTCGAGGAAATTGTTCCGAGGTTGCCAGACGAGGCTTTCACGCACTTCAGAGTGCTATCGGCTGGAATTAGCAAAGGCGTGACACCGTTGCGAGTGAGGCAGGACGCTGAAGCGGCTTGGCGCAGACCGTTGTGCGAAGTAGAAGCGTTTCGCCCGTTTCACGGCCAAGAAGATTGGGATTTCGCCCGCCAATGTCGCCAATTCCGCCCGGAAGTGGGAAAGACATAGGGATTGGCGTCGTGCCGGACGTGCCGCGTGGAGCGTTCTATCTGCTGTTCGCCCGCCGTAAACTGAAGTATTATGCGGCGATACCGGTTCGGCGACCGGAGGTAAGGACGCAACCAGCATGGCTTGCCGAAAACCGTCTAGCGAGAGGCATGAGGTGTTCAAATGATGAACAACCTATCCCCGAACTGGTGCTCTGGCCGTGCGCGGCCGGAAAAGCGGAGCACCCCGAACGGTTCCAGCATCGGCTCTAAAGGGATCGTTGGAGCGTGGCTGACGCTGGCTTTCCTTATCGTCCCGACGACTTGGGTGCAGGGGCAACCACCGGTGCGTGACCTGAGCTTCTTCCTTCGCCGTCTGCGCACCGTAGACCACCTGCCGGAACTGGAGGCGTCCCACACGGCCATGTCGAGCACCTGGGATCGCAGCGGCGGAAATGGCGACGGAACGGACTTCAAGAACATCGTGAAGCCGACAGCGGACAGTCCAGGCCGCAACATCCTCCTCGATACCGCAGGCCCCGGCTGCATCCACCGGATCTTCGTGGGTGTCCTGACCGAGCAACAGGCGGGCACGCGGATTCAGATCTTCCTGGACCACAGCCCGAAGCCGCTCTTCGACATGCCGATCCTGGAGTTCTTCAACGACTCCAAGGGGCCGTTCCCGTATCCCCTGGTCTTCCACAAGAGCTATCCCGGCACGCTGTTTCCCATCCCGTTCGAGAAGCACTGCCTCGTCCAGTTGGTCAACGAGCGGTTCGGCAAGCCGGACTGGAAGGACGCTGCCTGGAGCAACTACTGGCAGATCACCCACACCCGATACCCGGACTCGGTGAAGGTCAAGAGCCTGGCGTGGCCGCTGAGCGAAGCGGAGAAGAAGGAAGTGGATGCAACGGCCCAGGCGTGGCTGGAGGCGGAATCGAAGCCGCCCACCGAACCCGCCAAATGGACGGATTGACCAACGAGCGGTGTTGGAGCCGGGGAAAACGGTGAACATCGACATCTCCGGTGCAGGGGTGATTCGGCAGATGCGGATCAGCGTTGAACCCGCCACGCCCGAGGTGCTTCGAGGCACGAGGATGCAGATCACGTGGGATGGAGGCGCCAAGCCCAGTGTGGATGTGCCGATCGGGCACTTCTTCGGCCACGCCTACAGCGGTCACGGCAGATGGTTCACGTCGAAGGCGGCCGTTCTGGGCAGGAAGCCGCTGAAAGACTCGCCCTATGTGGACTACACCTCGGCCTTCAATTCGCTGCTCCTGGGAGTCACCGAGAAGGAAGCCTACAGCCGCTTCCCGATGCCGTTTGCCAACGGGGCCACGCTGACCATCGAGAATCAGTCGGGCAAGCGGATTGAGAACCTGCGGGTGCGACTCGATGTCGAACGACTCGAACGCATCCCGGCCAACTGGGGACGCTTCCATGCGACCTGGAGCGAGGCCCCGGCGGCAACCGACAGGACGCCGGTGTTCGGCCCCAAGAAAGTGCCCGGCAAGGTCGTTCTGGAACGCGAAGGGCGAGGCAAGTACGTCGGCGTGATGCTCACGCGTCGATTGGCCCTACGAAGTCCGGATACTGGTGGGGCGAAGGCGACTGGATGATCTGGACGGATGAAGACGGCTGGCCCCCGAGCTACCACGGCACCGGAAGCGAGGAGTATTTCAACAGCGGGTGGTGCCAGTTCGACCGCAAGGCCGTCTCGGGTTTCGTGATGCTGCGGCCCGGCCATCCCACCGTCTACTCGTTCCACCTCAACGATGCGTTCCAGTTCCAGCGAAACGTTCGGGTGGTCGGAGGAGCAGATGGGCTACGGTCCCGGAGAAAAGGTCATTCGTGAACGCCATCCCCTCTGGACCAGCACGGCGTTTTGGTACGCCGATGCGGCTCAATCCGCAGGTTCGCAATAAAGCGATTGTGGCGGCCGGCTGTCGTCCTTCGGGGACCAGCGGAAACGCCGGCCGCGTGCCGTGATTTGAGGAGTACGAAAATGTTGCAGCGCATGGTCTGGCTGTCGGTTTTCTTCGGCGTCATCGCCAACCGAGTCGCAGTCGGCGAAATGCCGTGGGTGCGGGTTGCCGACGACAAGCATGGCTTCGTCCTGTCCGATTCCGCCAAGCCGTTCGTGCCTTGGGGATTCAACTACGACCACGATGAGAACGGCCGCCTGCTGGAGGACTACTGGGACAAGGAGTGGCCCAAGGTCGAGGAAGACTTCCGGGAGATGAAACAGCTTGGGGCGAACGTGGTCCGGATTCACCTCCAGATCGCCAAGTTCATGACCGGCCCGGAGAAGACGAACGAAGCGAACCTGGATCGCCTGGGCCGTCTGGTCGCCTTGGCCGAGAAGACCGGCATCTACCTCGACATCACCGGCCTCGCCTGCTACCGCAAGAAGGACGTGCCCGAAGTGGTACGACGATCTCTCACGAAAAGGACCGGTGGGATGTCCAGGCCCGGTTCTGGGAGGCGGTGGCCGAGCGATGCGCCAAGAGCCCGGCCATCTTCTGCTACGACCTGATGAACGAGCCGGTCGTGCCCGGCGGCACCAGGAAACCCGGCGACTGGCTGGGGCCGCCCTTCCTGGGAAGCGACTCCGGTTACTTCGTCCAGTTCATCACGCTGGACCAGAAGGATCGTCCCCGGCCCGCCATCGCCCGCCAGTGGTGTCATCGAGCTGGTGACGGCGATTCGCAAGCAGGACCAGCGTCATCTGGTCACGGTCGGGCTGGTTCCCTGGAGCCTGGATCGGCCCGGCCTGACTTCGGGTTTCGTGCCCAAGGAGATCGCCCCCGAACTGGATTTCATCGCCGTCCACCTCTACCCCGAGAAGGACAAGATCAAGGAGGCGATGGAAACGCTGTCGGGCTTCGCCGTGGGCAAGCCGGTGGTCATCGAGGAGATGTTCCCGCTGAACTGCTCACTCCCGGAGTTCGAGCGGTTCCTCGACGAGTCAAGGAAGACGGCCTCCGGGTGGATCGGGTTCTATTGGGGCAAGACCCCGGAGGAATGCCGCAAGTCGAACACGATCCAGGACGCCCTCATGCTGCAGTGGCTGGAGTTCTTCCAGAAGCGGGCTGGCGAGGCCGAGAGAAACGAAAGAGCACGGCAATGATTTCCATTCGGGTGCGACAGTAATCGTTCACGGGTCAGACTCGTCGAAGCGGCCCGCCGCTTCCAAATGCTTGCCCATCACCTCAGTTTGTAGGTCAGGCACCCCGTGCCTGACAATGCTTTCAGTCTGACGATGCATTCTGCGACGGTTCACTTCTGTTTTTGTGTCTTGGTGACTTGGTGGTTTACTTCTGCCGTGGTGGTTCACCTCGCGTCGCGTGCGCGATTGCAGGAGACCACAAAGTCACGAAGGCACGAAATTTGTAGTACCGCGTCTACCGATCTGAGTCAGGTATAGGATAGAGGGATCGGAGCTTGATTCTCGCGTCGGCGGTAGTGAAGCGCCAGTTGGTTCCGCAGCGTTGGTCATTGCGGTCTTGCTGCCAGGCCGCGATGGCGGAGTCCATGGCGTTGGTTGTGGCAAATCGCCGGTTCCCCAGACATTGACGCGAGAGCAAGCTCAATTCCATCTCCGCCATGTTGAGCCAACTGCCGTTCTTGGGTGTGTAGACCAAGCGTAACCGACGAGCGAGCCGGTGGGCCGTTTCGGCATCGAAGGCGAAGTACAGGCTCGCCAGGTCGTGCGTATTGAGGTTGTCGCAGACCAACGTCACCAAATCGGCCTGGGGGTAATCTACCTCCAGCAACTGCCGCACCTCCTCCGCCCAATCCAACCGCGTGCGGCTGGCACGGCAGCCCACCCGCCTCCCGCCTGCGATGGGATTGTAAAACAACAATAGCGAGCGGACTTCGTGCCGCTCGTACTTGTCGTCGACTCGCCGGGGCGTGCCGGGCCGCATGGGCAAGGGAGGCGTCACATCTTCGAGCACTTGCCGCGAGGCCTCATCCATGCAGATCAGGGGGTGTTTGTCGTCGAACGCTTCCTGGTAGACGTCGAGGACTTCTTCCATCCGCGCAACGAAACGCGGTCGATCCGCTTCCGCGATGCAGAAGCGTTCGGTCTTCCAAGGTTGCAGCCTGTTTTTTTGAGCGTCTGCCGTACGGTCTCGCAACAGACCGATTTGACGATATGCAGGCGCTTCAGTTCGTCGCAGAGCATTTGCAGCGTCCAGTGGTCGCGGCCCTCAGGGGGCGCGCTGCAGGCAATGGTGACCAGATGGGCTTCCGCCTTGCCGTCGAGAACGCGGTGGGTTCCCGCGTCGCAACGCGTCGCCCGCGCGAGGGTCGGCTGCACGCCCGATTTCACAAACTTCTGACGAATACGTACCACCTGCCGCTCGCAGAGCCCGACTTCTTCGGCAATCTGCCAGTCGGGATAACCCCCATCGGGATGGGCCTCATCGGCCATCAGAAGAATCTTCGCCCGTCGCACCTGCGCCACGCCCAGAGAAGTCTTCCGCGCGATCGCCTCTAACTCCGCTCGAATCTCCGGAGAAAGAGCGACCTTGTATTTCTTTGACAAATTTGGCATCCTTGCCTTCTCCCGCTGGTGAAAACTGAAACCGCGACAACCTCCAAGGGCCATTCTACCCAAACCTGACATTGAGCGGTAGATCAACTAGTAGGTCAGGCACCCCGTGCCTGACGATGCTTTCAGTCTGACGATGCATTCAGCGACGGTTCACTTCTCTTTTGTGTCTTGGTGACTTGGTGGTTTACTTCTGCCGTGGTGGTTCAACTCGCGTCGCGTGCGCGATTTCCAGGGACCCCAAAGTCACCAGGGCACGAAGGGAGACAGGTGTTGTGGCCGGCCGGCAGTCGTCGCTCGGATACACTTCGCTAAGGTCGCGGTCAGTCTCGGCCGCCGTGCCACGGACCAACTCGGAGAAGTCTTCGGCGGATTACCGGGAACACCTCATGACCTTCCCTCCCGCCGGGCGAAAAATCTTCCCAGAGGACTCGCCTGCCGATGCGCTCCCGCCTGCGGGTGTCCCCGGCTTATAGGGCGGGTCCTCTGTCTTTGCAGGCGAGGCGAAAGTTTGCCAGACTACCTCCGCCCGCGCCGAGGCCGTCTGGCAAAATGCTCCTTGACTTCTCCTTGCTCCGCGCGAATAGTTTCCTTGAAAGGCCCGTTGTCAGCAGGTGTGCGGGCAGGTGTTACAGCCTGCTTCCCCTGGTTAGTTACGGGCCTTTCGCTTTCTTTGCATTCGCCCAGATATCCCCGTTCACGGGTCAGACTCGTAGAAGCGGCGGCCCGCCGCTTCTGAGGCGCTCGCGAAGGCCGAAAGAAACGGGGCGTCCCGACATCTCCGCGATCGGGGTGCAGTCTACTGCAGAGCCCATTCAACCGTGGCTGAGCATCTCCCGCCAGGGGTTGTGCGTGAGCAGTGCGCGCGACCAGTCGCCGGAGAAGGCGCGTTCGTGGCAGTGACCTTGCTCATCGTAGTGCCGTACGGTCCTGTGGTGGCCGTCGTGTCTGTCACAGCGTATCGGAATCGCGTCCGCTTGCTTCCAATCGGGGCGAGAATTGCCCCTCGGTAAGCCACTTGGATCCCGGTGAACGGCAGAAGCCCTGACGAGTTAACCGAGTTAAGCGTCTCCGGGGGGTATTGCGTCACCTGTAGTTGGTGTACACTTATCCATGCCAAGCTCCCTGCTGACTCCCGCTCCTGCTCGAATCCAGGGACTGCTGCGCCCATTTCGGAACCATCCTACCTCTCGACAGGAACCGTAGCACGCAGGAGATCACGATGCCCCCGCCGGGTGACAACGCAGGAAAGCTTGGCCATCGATACGAAGGGATCTGGACTATCGACTGCCTACTTCAACTGGCTGCGGGTGAGTCGCAATCATTGACGGTCGAACTGATCGACCACGAAGGCCGTGGCATCGAGTTCGTGGTACGGCATTTGGACGGGACACGAGAATTCCACTCGGCGAAGCGCCAGCGCTCGGAAGGCGAATGGTCTCTGGCGGTTCTGACGAGACCGAGCGGGACTACCGGTCGTAGCATTCTAAAG
Organism: Pirellulales bacterium; assembly: GCA_963736495.1. Classification (GTDB taxonomy): domain Bacteria; phylum Planctomycetota; class Planctomycetia; order Pirellulales; family Thermoguttaceae; genus CAVTPL01. Next base: position 729,471 of record CAVTPL010000009.1, read on the forward strand.
GATCTCTTCGACAAGCTCGGCGCATCTTTGGACAACAGGTGCTGTTTCGTATCTTCGACCGGAGCGAATGACTTGCGCGAACTCGCGGAACGCGCTCGCGCACTGGATACAGCGGACGCCTTTCTGAAAGCCCTCACCTCAAAGCGCCTTCGCGATTATTTCGAGAGGTACCTTCTGCCGCTCACATCCAACGATCCGACTTTGGCGCACGACTTCCTTCGCCGCACGCGAGTCACTCTGATCGACCAAGCATCGCTGACTGCCAAAGTCGAACAACGCATCGCGTACCTGGTCTATCGTCTCGACTTGCCTGAAGTCTTCGGAACTGAAGTGCGTGAGTTGCTGGGAGGCTTCATTTCGGATCACCTTGGCACTGAGATCCGCGGCGAAGACGTATGGAGGTACCTGTTAGGCTTCCGTTACGCGAAGCGTCATTGGGCCGCTGACCCAACGATCCACGATTGCGTCCGACGAGGGAACCAGACGTGCATTCGAACCGTCGAATCTGAGTTGATCAATGGCATGCACATTGGGAGGGAAGAGTCGCAATCCATTGTTGATGGGGTAACTTGCGCAAACGGGTCACCAATCATATTGGTATCGGCCGCCGCGGGTGCTGGGAAGAGTTGCGTTCTCGCACAGGCAGTGCAAGCCCTGGAGGCCCGAGGCGTGCCACTCCTGGTCGTTCGAATGGACCGACACGACGCTGCGCATAACACACAGGACATTGGAAGGCACATGGAGTTGCCCCGGTCGCCGGCCGTCGTTCTGGCCGGACTGGCCAATGGCGGCGACTGTGTGCTTCTCATAGACCAGGTGGACGCGATCAGTCAGGTCTCGGGCCGTTACCCACATCTCTGGGAGGTCTTCGATTCGCTGTGTGTCGAGGCGGACGCCTATCCGAAGATGCGTCTCGTCATCGCGTGCCGAGATTTCGACCTGGAGCACGACCGTCGCTTGCGAAAGCTTCGGCGATCAAATCAAGTGAAGCAGATTGCTGTGCCGCCGCTTTCGCCTCAGGCCATAGACGCCGCGATTTTAGAGGCGGGCTGCGATCCTGCGAGTCTCACTCCACAGGAGAAAGCTCTCCTTGGGACGCCCCTTCATCTCTATCTGTTCCTCAATAACCCTGATGGTGAACAGCAGCAAGTACCGTTTCGCAATATCGGTGACTTGTTCGATCGGTACTGGGACCGAAAGGAAAAATCCATAGCTGCTCGGGAAGGCCACGCAAGCGGATGGATTAAAGTAATCGACAGACTCTGCGAGACGATGAGTCGCGATTTCACGGTCTACGCGCCCCGAGTCATTCTCGATGAGTGGACGACCACTGTTGACGCAATGATGAGCGAGCACGTTCTTGTCCTCGATGGGAATCAGGTGCGGTTCTTCCACGAGTCATTTTTCGACTACGCATTTGCCCGACGCTTCCTTGCAAGAGGAAACACCCTGCTGGAGTTTCTGCGTTCGAGCGAGCAGCACCTGTTTCGCAGGAGTCAGGTGCGTCAAGTCCTGGCGTTCCAGCGGGATCAAGACTATGAAACATACCTTGCGGAGTTGCGTGCGCTTTTGGCCGACTCCGGCGTCCGCTTCCACATCAAACGGTTAGTTGTTGGTTGGCTTGGCTCGCTCAGCGATCCGAAACCCGGTGAGTGGAAGATCGTTGAGGCGATGCTTCCCGACCATGATCTTCGACGTCATATACTGCCCTCGATTCGTAACAGCCTCCCGTGGTTCGACCTCTTGTTTACACAAGGAATCCTCTCGGGCTGGCTCGCAAGCGATGATCGCGAGTTGACTGAGCGCGCACTTTGGTTTCTCCTACTCGATCGCGCAGAAGGAACGCGCGGATGCTGTGGCTGCCCTCCTCGCTCCGTATGTGGGGAGAACTGCCGAGTGGACAAGCCGAGTGCGGAGCTACTTTTCCCATGGGAATACGTTCCACAGTCGGGCAATCCAAGAAGTCTTCCTGAGTCTCTTGGATAGGGGGGCCTATGACGACGCATCCCTCCCCCAGCACGACTCTTGGTGGCATCAACTCTTGCAGGCCAGCCAGGAGACGCCACTATTTGCCCTGAAAGCGATTACACGTTGGCTTGATCGGAAGATCGCGGTAGTCGCGACAAATCCCGCTTCACGGATCCCCAACCTCCACACTTCCGATCCGGTCGCCGCGAAGATTATCTCTGAGGTCGCCAAACGTGAGCCAACCGAGTATGTCGACAAGATACTTCCACGCGTGCTGACGATGATTGACCTCTCGGCAATGCCGTCGGAAGGCGCGTTGCGATCCAATCGTATCTGGCCCGTCACCACAAACATCGAATCGAATTACATAGACCTCACCCTACTCGAAGAGCTCATGGGATCGCTCGAGAACCTGGCGACCACGAACCCTGACAAGCTCGATGTTTTGACCTCGAACCTAGTGGGCACCGATTACTCGACCGTAGCGTGCTTGTTGTTGTGCGCATGGTCCGCAAACCCCGAGCGGTTCGGAAACCGGTGCATACGGTTCTTGGCGGACGACATTCGCCGTCTCGATCTGGAATACACTTGTTGTTCTGGTGGAGGTAACGGTCATGCGGCAATTAGCCGCCAGGCAATTGCAGCGTGCATTGCGTATGCCGCGCCTGAAGAGCGAGAGCGTTTGGAGGGTGCGATTATTGGCTGGTGTCCACCAGAAGAAGCGGCAGAGCAGAGGGGCTGGCATGAGCGTCTTCTCTTCGAGGCTATCGGGGAAAAGTACTTGTCGGAATGCGGACGTAATCGGTTGCAGGCTCTGCGTCACAAATTCCCTTCTCAGGCCATATCCCTCCCTCCTCGCGACACCGACCATTTCCAGCGAGCTCAGAGTCCTATCCCGCCGGAGACTGCACAGCACTTCACGGATGAAAACTGGCTAGACGCAATGCGGAAGTACGACTATGGATGGGATGGACCCGGCGCAGGGAATCGCCCCGTTGCAGGGGATGTCACGAATTCGGCAGTCGAACTGAGCCGCGTATTGCAGCCACAGGCAAGGCTTGGCCGTGTCCGGTTCGCAGCGCTCGTTGAGAAAATGGAGGACTCTATCCGAACGGAGTACTTTCAAGCCATCCTGGAAGGGATCTGTGGTATCGAAAACCTCACGCCGGAGGAAAGGAAGGCGGATCGTGAGGAGTTCAGTCGTCTGCCGGCAGAGACTATCTTGGGCGTGATCCGTCGTCTGCACCGACTGCCGAATCATCCGTGCGGCCGTAGCATCTGCTGGGCGTTCATGCGGCTTGCCGAGCGCGGGATCCCGGAGGAGGACCTCCGCGTCCTCAGTTACTACGCCATCGAAGACCCAGACCCTGATTCCGAATCCAGTGAGAGACTGCAACGCCTTCGGGTTCAAGGCAGAGACTCCGCGGAGGACCTATACCAAGACGCATACAACTCGACTCGCGGAGCCGCGGCCGAGGCGATCGCCGCGCTCCTGTTTGCCGATTATGCGCGATCACAAATCCTCTTGCCAACGGTCCGGCGCATGGTGTCCGATTCTTCTACCGGCGTAAAGGCCTGCGTCGTCCGAGCGATCCTACCGGTGTTGAATCACGATCGAAACGAAGCGGTCCAACTATTCCTCGACGTATGCGGTGAAGCGAGTACCGTTCTGGTCTGCGAGCCTTGCGAGGCGTTCCTTCAATATGCATGCACCACGCACTATTCACAGCTCCGCGATCTGCTTCAGCGCGCCTGCAGTCTGGCCAGGATGCAATCGTTGCGGTCGCCGCTCGTCAGACGTGCCTGGCTGCATTGACGGACCAGGCAGCCGAGGCCGATGCGGACGCCGTGCGCACAGGGTCCGAACCGATGCGCCTGCGCGGCGGTGCAGGTCTATTCGCACAACATCGATGACCCTGCTGTCGGCACAGTATGCCAGCAGTACCTACCTCGCCTGTTCGTCGATAATTCAGCCGAAGTGCGTGCCAAGGCGGTCGAGTGCTTCGGATATCTCGAAGATTCCGACCCGCAGCGTTACACGACCTTCATCCGAGCCTACATCGAGAGCCCGGCATTCCCTTCCCCGAACGACGGTCTATTGCAGTGGCTTGATAAGTCTGCTTACCATGTACCAGATATAGTCACGCGTCTTGCCGAGAACTTCATAGCAGTTCGTGGAGCCGAGGCGAACGACATCAGGACTGCCAGTTTCCTTGATGCCTCGGTTGTCTCGAAGCTCGTTATGCGGCTTTACACACAGTCCGACGATGAGACAGTCCGAAGAAAGTGTCTCAACCTGATCGACGGCATGGAACGACTCGCGTTCTATGGAATCGACTCGCAATTGGCCGAACACGATCGCTGAGTACTGAGGCTGCCCCGGAAGCATCTCTCACGCCTGGTCCCGCAGGCTGTACGGTCACGCCTATATGCCCTACCGCAAGGGCATGGAGGATTGCTGGGACGCACTGGATGCAACTGGACCGCTCTTCACAAGTCCCGCAAGTCGTCCCGCCCGCCGCACCGCCTCACGAAATGGCCCACCAACCCATGTTGAAATTGGGCCACTCCACACCGTAGGATCGCCCGGCCGGACTCTGCGCTCGGAACCCCACGATGAAAGACAGTCCGTTTGACCCCCAAGATTCTCTGCCAGTCCCCTTGTGGACCACCAGCCATGAACCCCACAGCCACCCATGACAAAGCCCTATCGCCCACGCTCCGCGCTACCCCCCATTACCCCTCTGCGGACTGCTGCTCCGATACCACCCACAATTGGCAAAAACTGCATCGCGTTGACCAACGCGCACGACGTGCAAGCGTCTCTCACGATTCACGTTCCCACTGCACTGTCTCCATCCCTCACGCACTCCGATCCCGGCCCCTTCTCGCCCTCGCGCACTGGCCATGCGCCGCGCCCCCGCTCCCCCGAGCCAGAGGTGGATGCTTTGGAAAAAACGACCCTGGTTGACCAAAAACACCGTTTGACCCTGCATTCTCCCGTGAAAACCCAGCAACGCCCCGTGCACCTCTCGCCCCACGTGCGCCTTCCCGATCTCCGCGCCAACGCCGAAAGGCTTGCCGACCCGAGTGCCTCGCTGACGCGTCGGGTTGCCATGGCGATGGAGTGCCTCGCTGACGCATCGGGTTGCCATGGCGATGGAGTCGCTCGCTGACGCATCGGGTTGCCATGGCGATGGAGTGCCTCGCTGACGCATCGGGCTGCCGTATGGCTTCTCGTGCCTGGCGGCACGTCTATGCGCGATGCGCCCGTGCCACGCGCCAGCACGCGCACTTGCCCGGCCGGCGGGGCCGTTCAGGGTATATCCACTACCCAGCTAGTGCGCGTACCAGACGACGAGCTGTTGGAGATCTTTGCGATGGGCCAACGCGCCGGTGCGAAAGCGGTGGCGCAGGCCGACCAGCGGGGCGTAGCCCTGGCTGCGGTCCAGCAGCATGGCCACTTCCTGCGTATCCTCAACGGTCGGGCGCGGGGGCCGCAAGCCAGGCGGAGAATCCACATGCCCACGGCGTAAGAGAGCGCCAGCGCGCGGAAGCTCTCGATCACCGACCAGCTGGGCCGACCCAACACCGCGTAGCGGAGCGACGCCGTGATCGTTTCAAAATAGGTGTTGATTGGCTTGAGGACCGCCGGGTCGAGGTGGCCCAATCCACGCTCGAGCGATTCGAAGGTCGACGGCGGAAAAGGAAGGCGGAAGAGCGGGACGGGCCCCTTGGCACGGGCAAAGGCGATCGCCGCGCGGATCAATCGCCACCGCTCGCTCCAGGTCGACTCAGGCACAAACTGCGGGTGGAGCCGCAGGTGCTCCAGGGCCGTCTGGTGAAAAAGCTTCACGGCCTGGCGGCTCGGCTCCAGACGGCGCTGGAACCAGTCGCCCGACTGCTCGACCGCCCCTTGTTCGAGCATCACGGCCAATTCGGCCAGTTGCGCCCCGTCGAGCCGCTCGAACTGGCAGTGGTCCAACAACTGGCAGTATTCCAACCCGTGCACAAGGCGGCGGACCAGCGGATAGCGCGCGTCGAGCACCAGACGCGTCACGGCGTCGGTCACCAGCAGGGTCTCTTTCCACGTTCGCCGGACGCCGCGACGGATCGGCGGAGGGGCCGCGCTTTGGGCGCCTTCCCCATGGCGCTCGGCCAGGTCGCGGTGTTCCACACACTGCTCGGCCAGCGCGCGGCCGTGGTCGCGGACCGCCGAACGGCAATACCGCCGAACCGTGAGATACGCGAATTGGTCGAGGGGAACGATCTGCAACGGGGCCATCTGGCAGATCAGCGGCTTGGCCTCAAGCCCGAACAGCTCGTGGATGCGGCAGCGGCGCTCGGGCGTGAGGAAGATGCACGCCCCGTCGCCCCGCTTGGCCAACTGATATCGGCGGGGGAAGAGTCCCTGGCCGACGAGGATTTTCTGGCCGCGGTAGTCGGGGTGTTCGTGCCAGCGCTGCTGGCGGATCTTTTCCAGATCTTCATCGCGCAGATGAATAATGGTGCCGTAGCAGCAGTCGCCGCAGCCGTGGCAATCGTACTGCTCGAGAATCGGCAGGGGCCGAAGGGGGAGACTCATCCGAAGACCTCAGCCGCGGGCCGCAAAGGGACAGGCACATGGGTCGGCCTTCGCGCACTGGCCCAGGAGAGAACAAAATCGGCCGAAAAATGAGCCAGTCGCAGGCGGCCTGTGAACGGTTACCTTCATTAGACGCCGCACGTCGGACGGAGTCAAACGTTCTTTGTGCCGACACCAAGACCGTATGCAGCCTCAAACCGTTCGGCCGTAGAGGGACTCCCCGGCGTATCCAGGAGGGTTCTTTGAGCCGACACCGCGACCGTATGCAGCCTCAACATCGTTCGGCCGTAGAGGAGCTTCCCGGCGGTTCCAGGAGGTTTCTTTGAGCCGACACCAAGATCATGTGTCGCCTCGACGCCGCTCGGCCGTAGAGGGACTCTCCGGCGTATCCAGGAGGGTTCTTTGTGCCGACACCATGATCAAGTGTCGCCTCAACACCGTTCAGCCGCAGAGGAGATTCCCGCCGGTTCCAGGAAGAGCTTCCTGGAAACGTCACTGAGTACCGTCGTCGTTCTTCAGCGGCGCGGTATAGAGGTAGATCGTATGCTTCACGTTGTCTTCGTTCGAGGTCATGGTGACGGTCTTGTCGGCCTTGATGCCCTCGATGTAGTAGTCGTGGGCCACGATCCGCGTGCCCGGCTTGAGCCGCTCGAACTGCGGCTTCATCCGCACGAGCATTTCGGGAAGAAGATAGATCCCCAGCACGGTGGCGGGGCTAAGATCGAGCTTGAAGATGTCTTTCTGTTCGATTTTCACGAGTTGCTCGACCTTGCGCTTGGCGATATTGCGCTGGGCGTCTTCGATCCGCTTCGGATCGATTTCGAAACCCACGGCCTTGCAGCCGTACTTCTTGGCGGCGAGCACGGCGATGCGACCGTCACCGCAACCCGGATCGTACAGCAGGTCGCTTTTCTTCAACTCGGCCATCTCGAGCATCTTCTCGACCACGTCGTTGGGGGTGGGCACGTAGACGCAGTCGGCGGTGCGGATGAACTTGGGTTTCGAAGCGTCTTGCTTGGGGCTTTCCTCGGCGAGTGCGGGCAGGATCAGTCCGAGGCCGAGGAGAAGGGTCGAGGTGAGGCGGATCATGAAGGGGCTCCTCGCGGGAGATCGCGGGTTGGGGTTCGATCGGGGACGGCCGGCGCGGTCGAGCGGCGGCTCAAGGGAAAAAAGCGGCTCAATAGAAGAAAATGGCCAGGCTTACCATCTTGTCCTTGAACTCGCGGATCGAATCGCGCTGGACGCGAGTTCCCTTGAGGTAGAGCATGCGGAGTTCGCGGAGGTCCACCAGGTGGTTCAAGTCCTTTTGGCCACCGCGCAGAACTTGAGGTTGAGCGTGCGGAGATTGGCCAGCCCCTTGAGGTGCACCAATCCGGCGCCGGTGACCTCGGTCTGTTCCAGCGAGAGCGTATCGAGCTCCGCCATGCCCTCCACCGCCGCCAACCCGTCGTCGGTGATCTTATTGAAGCTCAGGTTCAGCACGCGGAGTTCCTTGAGCGGAGCCAGATGCTTCATTCCCTGGCTGGTGATGCGGTTCTTCTGCAGGCCCAGGGCTTCCAGCCCCGTCAAGGCGCTGAGGTGCTTGAGCCCCTCGTCGGTGATTTTCAGGTCGTGGAGGTAGAGTCGCTCCAGCTTGTTGAGCCCCTTGAGGTGGGCCAGTCCGGCGTCGGTGACGCGTCCGCCGGCGATTTCCAGCGACTCCAAGGCAGTGAGGCGAGCGATCTCGGCCAGGTGTTCGTCGCCCACCTTGGTGCGCGTCAACTCGATGCTTTGGAGCTTGCCGTCGGCGTTGCGGTGGACGCGTCCGCCGATGGTCTCGAGGGAACCGGCTACGGCGTCGTCGACGGCCTGTTCGGCGGGCTGGTCCGCGGCATCGAGCGCGATGGGCAGAAGCGTTACGAGCAGGATCGCCCCGAAGAGCAAGTCTCTCATCAGTATTCTCCTAGGTTCTCCCTGGGTCCTCCTTGGAAGGCAATGGGGCCGGGCCGCCCAAGAGCCGGGCGCGGCATACCCGGTGGGATCTCCTGAGAGGATATCAGGGTCGTGGGTGCCTGTCGACCCCCTGAGCTGCCGTAAAGCCTGGGGGCCGTAAGGGGACTGGCACATTTTGAGGCCTTCGGCCCATGCATGCGGAGAGAACGAAACGGGTTGAAAAATGAGCCCATCCCCGGCGGCTTGTCAACGGTTACATAATATATAGAGTGGCCGCTGGCGGTCCGCACATGCTGCCCGCGGTGGAATCGCGGGTCGGGGGCTATGGCGGCTGCAAGGCGCGCGACCGGATCAGGCAGCAAGGGGCGGGAACTGGAGATGCATCGATCGAAGCTATGCATCACCGGAATGCGGAGTTTGGCCATGTTGTAAGGTTTCGGCACTTCCCGGGGGGGGCCGCCCGGATTATACTCGGTGACCGGAAATCCTTGCGACGCGATTCATGGCGCGGCCATTGGCCGGGAGGAAGCAATGGAAACGCGGCGCAAGAGCCACCGATGCTCGCGGCTCAACGGAATAGGGTCTCGGGCGAGCCTTTGAGGTTTCGCAATGCCCAATCTTGCTGCCACTTTGAAAAGTGAAATTCGACGACTCGCTCGGAAGGAAGTTCGACAAGAGTTGAACGCCACGCGGTGCGCGACGGTCCAGCACCGGCGCGAGATTGCCCAGTTGAAGCGGCAGTTGCGGCTTCAGGAGCGGCGGATCGCGGGGCTCTTGGGACAGACGCAGAACGGTGACGCAAACGAGGCGGACAACGACGATCTTCCGTTGGGGGTTCGGTTCTCGTCGCGGAGCGTGCGCTGCGCAGCGGCGGCGCTTGAAGCTCTCGGCCGAGCAGTACGGCCAGTTACTGGGCGTTACTGGACAGACGGTATACTTATGGGAGCAGGGGAAGACGCGGCCCGCCAAGTCGCAGTTTGCTCGCCTGGTGGCGGCGCGGGGGCTGGGCCGGCGCGAGGCGGTCAAGCGACTTCAGCAGTTGCGCGGTTAGGCCGGTGGGTTCTCCGGTCGCCGCGCCCTGGGCCATAGCACAGCGAGGCGATCAGCATGGGTTCCACGACCAGCGTGCACTCGGTGGTTCTGATGCCCGGCGACGGGATCGGGCCGGAGGTGACGGCGGCGGTGCGGCGGATCTTCGAGGCCGCCCAAGCGCCGATCCGATGGATCGAGCACCAGGCCGGCAAGACGGCGGTCGAGGCCGGGGGGAGTTGCTCTCGGAGGACACGATCGACGCGATCCGGCACCACCGCGTGGCCTTGAAGGGTCCGCTGACCACGCCCGTCGGCGGCGGCTTCACTTCGATCAACGTCGAGCTGCGCAAGCGATTGAACCTCTACGCGGCGGTCCGGCCCGTGCGCAGCCTGGAGGGCGTGCCGACGCGGTTCTCCGGCGTCGATCTGGTGATCGTCCGCGAGAACACCGAGGGGCTGTACAGCGGCGTCGAGAACCAGGTGACCGAGGGCGTGGTGATGAGCATGAAGGTGGCCACCGAGGTCGCCTGCATGCGGATCGCCCGCTGGGCCTTCCGTTACGCCACGCGGCGACGGCGGCGCAAGATCACGGTGTTCCACAAGGCCAACATCATGAAGGTGACCGACGGCCTCTTTCTCCGCTGCGCAGAAGATCCACACCGAGGAGTATCCCAACATCGAGTACCAGGAGCTGATCATCGACGCCGGCTGCATGCAGCTGGTGCAGGATCCCTCGCAGTTCGACGTCCTGCTCCTGGAGAATCTCTACGGCGACGTGGTGAGCGACCTGGCGGCGGGGCTGGTGGGTGGCTTGGGAGTGGTGCCGGGGGCCAACATCGGCGATGACCTGGCGGTGTTCGAGGCCGTACACGGCTCAGCGCCCGACATTGCGGGCCAAGGCGTGGCCAACCCGCTGGCTTTGCTCATGTCGAGCGTGATGATGCTCAATCACCTGGCCGAGACGCGGGAAGACGCGCGTTTGCACGACGTGGCCGAGCGGATCAAGGCGGCCTACAACCGCGCGCTGGCCGACGGCCAGAAGACGCGCGATCTCGGGGGCACCCTGGGCACGGAAGCCTTTGCCAACGCGATCATCGAGCGGCTGGCGTGAGGGAGCGCGTTTCGCGCGTCATAGTTCCAGGTTCGGGTCGTCCTCACTGGCCGCCCCGATCTGGCAGAGATGGTTCAAGGTTTCGACGAAGAGATAGTAGAGCGCCTTGAGCCGGTCGAGATCCTTGATGACTCCGGCGACGCCGAAGTAGATCTCATCGACTTCCTTGGGAAACTTCGGCCCGAAGCGACCTTCGTCGTCTTTGACCGTGAAATAGATCGCCGGCTGCATGGCGATCAACTGCCGGATTCGCTCGTTGGCCAGTAGCGCGCGAAGTCTCCCTTCGTCATTGCCTCGGACGACGAACGCCGCGTCGAAGTCCGGGTCGCCCACCTCGACGTCCTGCATTCCCAGGAGCTTGCCGATTCCGGTAAAGATCGTCTTGCGGTAGATCGTGAAGCGGAAGCCGCCCGGGTTGACGTAAGGAGCCCGGATCCGCGTATACGTCTGGGAATGTTGGCCCGCGTTCTGGTTGACCGTATCTAGAACCGTGGTCCAAGCTCCGTGGCGGATGATCACTTTGTCGCTCTTCAGGAACCCGCCGACATGGTATTGTCCACCGACCTCGTCACAGAACTGGTGCCAGATCTCCTTACGGCTCGGGCCGAAAACCCTCCGCAGCCATCCCATGTGCATCCTCGGATGTGCCAACGCGTGGATCCGTCGATAGACGACTGGATTCCAGATTACGTGATCCGCGCAGCGGAGGCAAGAACGCGGGGAGCAACAGGCAACGAGCCACCGGCTCGGCACGGGCATTCGGAAGTCCTCGGTGGGGTGTTCTGTGGGAGTGGGAACGCTGAGAGACAGAATCGTCTTGCGCGGCCCCTGAGGCATTCCTCGCCGCGAGGTTGAACGCGGTGCCGGGCGACGCTATTCTGGGGGCGGCCGTCCGGGGACAGACACATTTGTCAGCCTTGACGCACTTGCCTAGGAGAGAACGGAATGGGCCGAAAAATGAGCCAGTCCCCGGTTAGCCTGTGAACGGTTACCTGCGAGCGGCGCAGCACACATCGGCAGCAAGTTCGCCCGAACCATCAGAGTCGAGACCATGAAGATCGCAATACCTCTTGTCTTGGGCTGGGTGGGTACTTTCTGTTCGACGGATGCGTGCCTTGCTCAGCCGGTGGGGATCGAGGAGCTGGTTCGCTTGGATCGGCTGCCCGCTTTCCGGACCGCCGTGAAGGTTGGATCGGTGTCGAGCTATGACCGCAGCGGAGGCAACGACGACGGTTTTTCCGGCAAGTACTCGTTCGTGCGTAAAGAGGCGGACGAGTTGGTCCTGGCCGATCTGAAAGGGCCGGGCGTGATCTACCGCGTGTGGACGCCCACGCCGACGGACGATGTGATCGAGTTCTGTTTCGACGGCGAGACGAAGCCGCGCGTGGCGATGAAGTTCCGCGAGTTGTTCCTGGGAAAGCAACCCGCGTTTCCTCGTCCGCTCGTGGGGTCGGGGGTGGGGGGCTACTTCTGTTATGTGCCGATGCCGTTTGCCAAGTCGTGCGTGGTGCGGATTCGTGCGTCCAAGATGCAGTTCTACCAGATCAACTACGCTTTGTACGGCAACGAGGCGCCGGTGGCGACGTTCGACCCGGCGGCTTCTGCCGCGGAGTTGGCGAACCGCGCCCGGGCGTGCGAGGTATTCGATAGCGCGGGCTCCGATATCACGCGATTCAACGCCCCGCCGGGTGCGAAGGTGCAGTCGACGGCCAGCGCGGTTTCCTTAGAGCCGAATTCGACGAAGAGCGTTTTCCAGTCCGACCGAGGCGGTCGCATTCTGGGGTTGCGCGTGGCGCCGGCCGAGGCGATCGCGGGTAAGGCTCGGGACTTGTTGCTGAGAATCGCCTTCGACGGCGAGGAGCCAGCCGTGCTCTGTCCGCTGGGGGATTTCTTCGGATACGCCTGGGGGCAGCCGGCCATGCAGTCGCTGTTGGCGGGCACGAAGGGCCAGACCTATTACTGCTATTTTCCAATGCCGTTCGATCGTCGGGTGCGCGTGGAGGTCGTGTCCGAGCGAGCCAGTCCGGTGGAGTTGCGCGTGGAGGTATTGCACACGGCCGTACCGCGCACGCCCCAGGAAGGGAAATTCTATGCCCTGTGGCGGCGCGAGAACCCGACGAAACTGGGCGAGCCCTACACGCTGCTCGATACCGAGGGGCGCGGGCACCTGGTGGGCGTCGTGCTCCAGGCGCAGGGGATCGAATCGGGCAAGACGCTCTTTTTCGAGGGCGACGACCAGACGACGATCGACGGTGAATTGACGGTGCACGGGACGGGCTCGGAGGACTTCTTCAACGGCGGTTGGTACGACGTGCCGGACCGCTGGGAGAAACGAGTCTCGTTTCCGCTTAGCGGTTGCCTCGGCTACGCCAAGCACCTGGGACGCACCGGAGCGTATCGATGGTTCCTCGGCGACGCCTATGCCTTCCGCACGGGGATTCGCCAGACCATCGAGCATGCGGGCGAGAAGAACAGCATATCGACGGACTATGCAGCGTGACCTATCTCTACTGCGAGCGCCGCCCGACGGCGGATCTCGCTCCGTTGCCCCTGGCAGAGCGCGCAGTTCGCGACCTGCAGGAGGTCGTGTTTCCCGCCTGGTGGCAAACCCCGATCTACGCCTGGTCGTTCGATCGTGCGAGTCTGTCGCGCAAGATGGAGCGGATTGGGGGCGAGGAGGTGCGTTATCTCTCGCTTGCGGCCACGGGACAGGACTGGTTCGGGCCGCATTTTCTCTCGCTCTCGTGCGAATTGCCCGCGGCGGGGAAATACGCGATCTCGATCGAGGCTGTGAAGGGACCCGCGCAGGCGATCGTGCAGTTGTTCCAGGACGACAATCCGGTAGGCGAGCCGGTGGATCTCTATGCGCCGACCGCCACCAAGAGCGGCCGAGTGTTCTTGGGCAAGTTGGACCTCTCGGAGGGGAAGAACAACCTGATGTTCAAGCTCGTGGGCAAGAACGAGAAATCGGCCGGGCTTGGGCTGGACCTGGTGAACGTAATCTGCACGCGTAAGCCGTGACGGCGCGACAACCACCGAGGGCCGATCCGCGGTGGTCGGGCGGCAATCCGTTGCGGTTGGCGATTGGCAACCTTACTTGCTGATGTAATTGCGTTGCGGCGACAGAACCGAGCAGTCGCTACGAGCGCAGCGTCTGGCGACGAGCGCGATGGCGGTTCAAGGAGCAAAAGCGATGACAGCCCATAGCAGTGTGGAGTCATGGACCGGTGAGTGGTTCGCGAAACGCTGGCAGAAAAGGAAGGGGAGCGATCGCGCAAAACGGCGGGGATCGCTGGGGGCCGCGCTGGGTTTGCGCCTGCTTGATCTGCCTAGGAGGCTGTATCAGCCTCCGCGCCGAGGAGTTGCCGCGATTTCGCGCATGTGCTCACGGACGAACTGAAGTTCGGCTATCAACTGCTCGCCGCCGACCTGAGCCGCGACGGAAAGAAGGACCTGATCGTCGTCGATGAGCGGGCCACGGAAGTGGCTTGGTACGAGAATCAGCATCCCACATGGACTCGGCACGTGTTGGCGGTGAACGTGCCGCGGCCCCTGAACGCCGATTGTTGGGATGTTGATGGCGACGGCGTTCCCGAAGTGGTTCTGGCGTACCGGTTCGAGCCGAGCCCGGAGAAGAGCGTCGGCAATGTCGATCTGCTGAAGTGCGGCGACGACGTGCGACGGCCCTGGGCCGCGCGGGATATCGACCGCGTTCCCACGGCACACCGGGTGCGCTGGATCGATCCGGAGGGCAATGGGAAGAAGGTGCTTCTCGTAGCGCCGGTGGTCGGGCGGAGATACCCGCCCCAGTTCGACGATCCGGTGCCCATCTATCTCTACCGGCCCGGCGCGTGGAAACGCGAGACATTCTCCAATCTGCCGCGGGGAGTCTTGCACGCGATCAACCCGGTGAGCTGGGATGGCAGTCCGCGGCAGCAGTTGCTTTCGGCCAGCCATCTGGGGTTGCACCGGTTCGAGTTGCGCGGCGGCACGTGGGTTGCAGCGCAGCTTACGCCGGGTGATCCCAGGCCCTTTCCCAACTGCGGCACGAGCGAAGTCCGCCTGGGTCACCTTGGGAAGAGCCGGTTTCTCGCCGCGATTGAGCCTTGGCACGGAAACCAGGTGGTCGTCTATGTTCCCGAGAACGAAGCGTGGAAACGCGTGGTGCTCGAAGACACGATGGACAACGGCCATGCTCTGGGCGTGGGGGACCTCGACGGCGACGGCCGCGACGAGATCGTCTGCGGGTTCCGCGGTCCGGGATGCAAGCTCTCGATTTTTCGAGCGACAGACACGCGCGGCGAGCGCTGGAAGAAGACGCTACTGGACGACGGGGGCATTGCCGCCGCCGACTGCGTCATCGGGGATTTTACGGGTGACGGTAAGCCGGACATTATCAGCGTTGGGGCGTCGACCCATAATTTGAAGCTTTACGAAAACCTCGGCAAGTAGGACGGCGGGATCCGGTAGTCATGCCCTCCGGGTAAATCGCCGTTGGTGGACGCGATAGCACGAGGAGTCCTGTCATGTCACGGCAGAGTCGAAGAGATTTTCTGCGTAGGGCCGCTTTGGGCGGCGCGGGGCTGGTGATCCTTTCGAACAGCCGGTCCGCGCGGGCGTATGCGGCCAACGAAAAACTCGGCGTGGCCCTGGTGGGACTGTCCGGCCGGGGGCAATGGTTCGTCGAGACGGTGCCACGGATCGGCGAGAACGTGGTGGCCCTGTGCGACGTGAACCAGAAGCGGGCGGCCGAGGCCTTCGCGAAGTTCCCCGACGTGCCGAAGTTCCAGGACTTCCGCAAGATGCTGGCCGAGCGGGGCAAGCAGATCGACGCGGTCTTCGTGGCCACGCCCGACAACACGCACGCGGTGATCGCCGCGGCGGCGATGCGGGCGGGCAAGCACGTCTACTGCGAGAAGCCGCTGACGCACGACGTGGCCGAAGCCCGCGCCTTGCGCGAGATCGCGCAAGCAACAGGGCGTGGTCACGCAGATGGGCAACCAGGGAACGGCGACCGAGGCTTTTCGCCGGGCGGTCGAGTTGATCCAGGCCGGCTCGATCGGCACGATCCGGGAGATTCACGTCTGGGATAGTGGCGGCAGCGGACCGCGCAAGCCGCCGGAAGGAAGTCAGCCGGTGCCCGAGGGGCTGGACTGGGACCTGTGGCTCGGTCCGGTGGCCGATCGTCCTTTTCATTCGCAGTGGTACCAGTGGCACGGCTGGCGTGACTTCGCCACGGGGAATGCGGGGAACTGGGGTCCGCACAGCGGCAATCTGCCCTTCAAGGCGTTTCGGATCGACGCGCTGTGGCACGCCGATCCCGCGACCAAGCCGCGCATTCGCGTTCATGTCGAGATGTCGGAGATCGAGCGCGTCGGGTTTCCCCGCTGGGCGTCGCTCCGCTACGAAGTTCCCGGCCCGCGGCACGTCTGCCGCCGATCGAGTTCAACCACTACTACGGCGCCCCGGAAGGCCGAAAGCGCGTGGAATCAGCACCTGGGCCGGCGGCTGGATTGGGGCGACGCGGGCGAGCGCAAGTGGAAGGAGCACGGCGGCTGCCTGATCGTGGGCACGGAGGGCATGATCAAGTCGACCGAGCACAACTCGTCGTTCGCGCTGCTGCCGGAGGCGAAGTTCGCAGGGTTTCAAGGTCCGGCGCAGACGCTGCCGAGGTCGGGAAGCCACGAGCGGGAGTTTACGGCGGCCTGCAAGGGAGGGCCGAAGACGATGTCGAACTTCGACTACGCGGGCCCGCTGGTCGAGTTCCTTCTGCTTGGCCAACGTGGCCACGCAGTTCGGCCAGACGCTGGAGTTCGACCCGCTGGCCTGCGAAGATCGTCAACCACCCCGAGGCCGATGCCGCGCTGCGACGCGAGTACCGCAAAGGGTGGGCCTTGTGAAGCCCGGCGCGCAGTAAGGGGCGACGGTTTCAACGTGGAGTGGCGGTCGCGGTGAAGGGCACGGCGTAGCGCGGGGCTTGCAGGCGGCGGCGGTATTCGGCCAACTGGCCGGGATCGCGCTCGATATTCCACTCCTTGCCCCACTGGAACCAGCAGATCGCCTTGAACTGGGGCGTGGCCTCGATCACGTCGAAGAATTCCTTGACCCAGGCCGCGTCGCCGGCCCATTGCCGGTTCCACTGCGTTTGCTCGGGGCCGGTGCCGCCCTCGGGGATCATGATCGGCTTGCCGGTCTTCCCGTAGAGTTCGAGGAACTGGCGGACGATATCGCGCGGGTTGCGGGAGCTATACAGATCGATGGCCAGCCAGTCGACGTAGTCGTCGCCGGGGTAGTAGTCGGGCCAGTCCTTGCCGCCGCTTCGATCACCGTTGACGCACCAGACCCAAGCGACGTTGGTCACGCCCGCCTTGCGGAAGCGGTCGACCACATAGCGCCAGTAGGCCACGAAGTCGGCGCGTGGTGTTGCGCGTGGGGTCTTTTTTGTAGCCTTCGGAGTACGGGATACCAATCGCCGTCCATCTCGTGGCTGAGGCGGATGAAGACCGGGTCGCGAAACTCCTTCATCCCTTGGATCCAGTCGTCGAGGTACCAGTCGTACTTGCCGGCCACCAGGTCCTGGAGGCGCGGCGAGCGGCCCCGGTCGGGGAATTCCATCCAGGTCCAGGCGATGAGCGGAACCAAGCCGTGCTTGCGGCTGAGTTCGGCATAGGACTGGGCTGTGCCGGCGCAGCGTCCGCCGTCGGGCGTTTCGTTCATCCAGTGCCAGGTGCGCCACTTGCCTTGCTCCTGGCAGTGGGCGAACCACGAGTGCAGCACGAGCGGAGGACGATCGCCCACGGCCTTGCGGTAGTTGGCGAGATTGCCGGCGAACTCTTCGGCGTTCCAGGAGCCGGGCAGGCACGCGCCGTGGTAGGTGGTGCCGTCGGGCGGCTCATACTTGGCCGGTGCGCGAGCGGCGGGCGGCGCGGCCCCGAGGCAAACGGACGCGGCGACTGCCCACGCGGAGAGGACGGCCGACAGGCGATCGACATTACGACGGCGGATTGTGCAGGTGGTTGACATGCAAATGATTGTACTACACGTGGCCGGCGGGATTCTACTTGTCGCCAGCGCAGGGGAAGCGATGGTCGGGCGGGGGGGGGAAAGTAGAGTCTCGGGCGCGGAACGTGCACGGCAGGTGCGCGTCGTAATGGGTCGGATCTGCGTTTGAAAACGATTGGCCGACAAATCAGACGTGTCCACTTTTCCATAGCCCAAGACGACGTGACAGTGCGGACAGCGGACAGACGACTAGATTAGCTCTATTGGATCGTGGCGGCGATGCCCAATGCAATCCCCAAATCGAGATGTGGGCATCCGAACGTATGGGATAGGGAGGGCGGAGTTGATGGAGGATATTGCGAAGGGTAGGGGGGAAGTGCCGAGCGACTGGAAAGCATGTCAGGCGGCCTCGCTCACGCGTCGGGTTACCAAGTCAGGCGGCTTCGCTAACACGTCAAGTTGCCATGAGGATTACGTTTCGGGCTGGCATTGCAGAGGAGGCGTGAGTGGCAGCGGCGATCGGAAGATCTTGACAGCCAACTTGACATGCCCACGGCCGCAGTCGATGATTTCGTCGGACGATTCAGAGCCGATCTCAGAACCTTTGGAGTTGCTGCGATTCTCCGGGCACATGGGGCCGCAGCGACAGTCACGGGATAGGTTCTCACTGTTTGCGGAGGAAGGGGACGACCGATGTATCGACGCGGAATCCTTGCTGGGGTTTGCCTGACGACGCTGGTGTGGTCGGCCTGGGCGTCGGCCCAGGTTGCCAACGTGAAGATACTTACCGATGCCACGCCCGACTACTACGATCTGCCGAGCATGGTGCGAAGCATCACGGCAAACTGGCCGAGCGAAGATGAGAAGTGCTGGGCGCTATTCTACTGGAACCACATCGCGCGGCGGCAGACGGCGCCGATGATGGTACACGGGTTGGCCTGCACCGACCCGATCCGGCAGTTCAACGATTACGGCTACACGATGTGTTCGACGATCGCCGGGGTGAACTGCTCGATCTGGGACGCATTGGGGCTGAAGACGCGGTATTGGGACATTGCGAACCACACCGTCTCCGAAGTCTTCTACGGCGGACGCTGGCACATTTACGACAACAGCATGTCGGCGCTTTACACGCTTTGCGACGGCCGCACGATCGCGGGCGTGGAAGACGTGGGGAAACCAGGGGCGTGTGCGGCGTCGGAGGGGAAGACCGAGCCGGGGCACGTGGCCAAGTATCATTGCCTGTGCGCGACCAGCGCGAACGGATTTCTCACCGGCGCCGACTGCGCGCGGAGTCTGCGCGAAGAGCGCACTGCTTCAATCCCAACGCGCTGAAGTATCGCTCGTATTATTACGACTGGGATCGCGGCCACCGCTATATCCTCAACCTGAAGCCGAGCGAAGTCTACACGCGCTATTATCAGGCGAGGGGCAAAGAGGCGAAATACTATGTGCCCAACCACGGGCGCGATCCGGATTCGAATGAGCAGGGCCAGTCGCGGTTTCATTTGCGGGGCAACGGGGTATGGCAATTCAAGCCCCGGTTGACAGCGGCCGAGTTGCCGCAGGTCGCCCACCAAATCGAGAACGTGGCGGCGGTCGAGCCCGAAGGGGTTCAGACGACGGCGGGAACGGGCGCGCTGGTGCTGAAGGTCGATGGGGCGAACGTGATCACGGCGATGCGCGTGCGTGCGCGGCTCGAAGCCCCGCTCGACGAAGGCAATCGCGTGCTGGTGAGCACGACCAACGGGCGAACGTGGCGCGAGGCGTGGAAGCAGGAGAAGGGGGGCGCCTCGGCGGTGGATTTCGAGCTGGTCGACGAGGTCAGCGGGGCCTACGAGGTGCTGGTGAAGTTTCAACTCGCCGCCCAACGGGATCAGGGGGCGGCGCCTGGGAGGGGTCGAGATCGAGACCACGACGCAACTCAATGCCAAGACGCAGCCGCGGCTCAACTGGGGAGCGAACACCGTTTACGTGGGGCAGGGGGATGCGGCGGGTTCGGTCGTGGTTTGGCCCGATCTGCGGGGCGAGCGCTGGAAGGAGTTGGCCGTCGAGCACCGCAACATGGTTTCGGCCGCGGAACACCCGGGCTACATGGGCGTGATGCACGCCGAGCGCGCCAGCGAAGATGCCTACGTGGTCTTTCGGCTCGACGCCCCGCGCGAGATCACGCGTCTCGTGTACGGCGGCCGGATGTACAATCGCGCACCGCGGTCGCGGATCGAACTGCTCCATTCGTTCGACGGTGGTGCGACCTGGACCGCGAGTTCGGCGCTTGAGGATACTCGCCAGCCGTGGGACGTGATTCACTACGAGACCATCGATCGCATTCCCCCCGAGACGCGTTCGGTGCTGGTGAAGTATCGGCTGAAAAGCTCGGAGGCGGGATCCAACGCGTGCAGCCTGTTTGCGGTACGCATGGAGGCGGACTACCGTCCGGCGGGACCCGCCTTTCGCGCCGCTCGCGGTGACTTTCCGCTGGGGCGAGGTGCAGGCCGACCGATCGCTCGTGGAGCGGAGCCACACCGAGATCGTTGCCCAGGTGCCGCACCGCTATACGATCCAGGTGGGCGGCGTGGACCATCCGGTGATGCGGTCGCTGGCGGTTTGCCGGAAGGACGCGGCCGACGCGGTTCAGGCGGGCACTCCCGAGGTGCGCACCGCGCCGGGCGAGAAGTACGTGCCGCGGTGGCGGAGCTACGGAAAGAACCTTGCCCGGGCAAAGAGCTATACGGTCTCGCTTCCATCGGGCGACAACTGGGGGGCGGGCGATCCGGAAGGGAAGAAGCTGACCGACGGCGTTGTGGGGGCGCCCTATGCGGGCGGCCCGGCGGCTTCGTACGGCCTGTGCTGGACTGAGGGGAAGACGCCTGAGATCACCGTGGACCTGGGATCGGCCCAGCGTTGCGCACGGCGCGGATTCACCTCACCGGTTATCCCTTCTGGGATGCGCTGGCGGGAGAGGTGAAAGACGAGGTGGAGTTGTTCACTTCAACCGACGGCAAGCAGTTTACGCGGCGGGGCGCATTTGCGCTCGACTTGCGGTGGAAGGATCTGCCGGTGAACCTGATGTGGCCGGACGAGGAGACGATGACGGGACCGGTATTCGAGCTGGTGCTACCCGAGGCGGTCGACGCGCGGTGGGTGCGTTTTGCGATCCGCGCGAAGCGGTTCACGATGACGAGCGAAGTCGAGGTACTCGACGGGGTACAGGACAAGCCGTTTGACCTGCGGCTGGCGCTACCGGAGCGGTAGGGGATAGGAATCGCCGCCTCAGCGTTTCTCGATAAAGAGCGTCTGAGTACCCTCGGGAGGATTCTCGTAGAACTCCGGATGTTTCTCAAATCGTTCGATGGGAATGGCACCCGCCCCTTCATTGTGTGGGTAGCGATCGTTCACTTTCAGATGTCCCTTGTGGCTCTCGTACCACTGCATGGCGTTGGCAACGTACTGGGCATCGTCCTTGCCGGAGATCCCCATGCCGACGAACGCGCGGCGCACCGCAGCGGCGAGGATACGGCGTGTTTCCGGCTCCTGGCACTTCGCATAGGCTTCGCCCAGGATCAGAATCGGGTCCTCCAGTCTCTTGCCCCACAGGGTCAACTTGTACTCGCCCCAGAAGACAAGACCGTACTCTATGTTCTCGTAGACATCCAACCGACTTGGGCATCGCTTTGAAAGAAGCTCCACAAGGCACTCTCGGTCGCGCGATTTCACAAGAGTCTTGACGAGCAATGCGAGCGCATCATTGACAAAACGAGTGCGGTCCTCCGCACGGGCGGGTAACATGTCGGAGGACGTGGCCAATTGCCGCAGGTCTTGTTTCGACAGACGCCCTGTGAAGAGGTGCTCGACCTGACTTTGTACTGTCAAGTACTTCTCCTTGCCGAAGTTCCCTTCAACCTTCTCGGGGCTCTTTGCAAGAGTGTCCCATAAGGATTGCCACTCGTTTTTGATCTCGCGCATCTTGGGCGAGTCCCACTTCACCCCGGGTACGTCCTTATGTGTCTCGCAGCCTTGCAGCGTTGCCAGTAAGACGCACACCAGGGCGGATCCAGAAAAAGGGTGCCAACGAACTGCGTCGCTCATCCTTTAATCCTTCGCGCTTTCGGATGTCGGGTCTAGACGTTTGGCTGCATTCTGAGGTCGAGCATCGGGGAAATAGCGGCTCGCTGTGGTCCGGCGCACAGCCAAGCGGTGGGAGGAAGTACAACGTTGGAGAAGGTAGTCGAAGATGCCGCCTTGGAGAAGGTATTGGAGGATGCCTGCTCAGCGGCTCGGTTTGGCCTGCTGGTTGAGATTATCGGCGATCCAGTGTTCCAACTCATCCCAATCGACGGGCGGGAGCGCGGAAAGGTCGGGGCGGAGCTTCGACGCGCCCTTGATGTAGACGTGGACGATCTGATCGGTCGTCTTCTCGGTGTTCCAGTGGAGGAGGATTCGCACGCAGCGGGAGAGCGAGCCGGGCACGTCCAGTTCGTGCGCGCACATCAGGGCGACGTTCATCCAGCCGAGCTGCCGGGCCGCCAAGGCGGGGAATTCGGCGTCTAAATCGACGGTGGTGGTGAAGATCGCGCTGGCCAGGTTCTCGGCGTCGATGTCGTTGCGGCGGATCATCAGGGCGAGCAGTTCGAGCGTTCCCTTGAGGATGGCCTCTTGGGTATTGGCCTCGACGGTCGTCGCTCCGCGGACTCCACGGCAGGCCAGCATGGTTTACCTCGTTGGGTGCGAAAGGGGGCGGCCGGCGGACGATGTCCGGCGGCGCGCTGGGCAGTGTGCGAGGAGTCCCCAGCCGTTGCGATTGCCGCGAGGAATCCTCTAGCAGAACCCCTAGTTTACCCCGACGGCAGTTTTTAGGCCAGTCGGTCCGCGCGGAGGAAGACCAACAGGGTTGCTGGCGTGTGGCTCAGGGCCTCGGGCGCAGTCGTCGCGGAAAGGGGCGATCAAGAAGCAGGCCAGACCCGAACTCCGCGCCGTTGGGGCCGGGTGTGCGGGGCTGGCAGACACGGTAAAACTCAGGTCGACTTGATCTCGATCCGCTTCGAGGGGGTCTTCTGAGTCTTCTTGAGGTGAATGGTGACGACGCCGTTGGCGTACTGGGCTTCCACCTTCTCCGGGTCGACGGAGTTGGGAACCGGGATCGCGCGGCGGAAGCTTCCGAAGCGGGTCTCCCGTTGAGCGAAGCCATGGTCCTTGCATCGCGCGATTCTCGTTTCTCGCCGGAAAGGACCAGTTGATTTCCCACCAGCGCGATATCGAGTTCCTTGGGGTCCATCCCGGGAATTTCGACACGCACGGTGACTTCGTCCTCCGACTCGTCGAGGTCGACGGCGGGGGACCAGGAGCGCGCACCGGAGAAGGGCCATTCCACTGCGGCCCAAGGGTCGCGGAGGAAGGAATCGAAGAGTCGGTCCATCTCGGAGCGCAGGGTAACCAAGGGGGAAACCTCGCTACGGGGCTCCCCTTTCTGCTTGTTTTTCCAAGGAATCAGTGCCATGTGCACACCTCCTCTCGGGGCATCACGCCCGGATCTGAATCTTGTGCGGTTTGGCCGCCTCGGCCTTGGGCAGATGCAGGGTGAGAACGCCGTCGGCGAAATCCGCCGATATCTTCTCTGCATCGATCGTCTCGGCGACCTGGAACGTTCGCCAATAGTCGGCCACTCCGTATTCCTGGAGCAGGTAGTCCGCTTCTTCGTGGCGTGGTTCGACCTTGGCGTGGATCGTGAGCGTGCCGTCCTCGAAATGAATATCGATCTTGTCCGGCGAAGCTCCGGGAACGTCGGCGTGGACGAGCAATTCGTCGCGCTGTTCGAGGATGTCGACGTTGGGTCGATAGTAGAAGCCAGAGCGTGTTTGCTCGGCTGGGGTCGCCTGTTCGGCGGCCGCTTTGGTCATTGTGGATTCGTTGGCCATTTCATCTTCTCCTTTTCTCGCTTTTTTCCGGCTTGCTCTGCCGCGGGCGCTCGCCCGAGGCGGGCATCGATCACTTGCCGTTGGAAACCTGGATCTTGCGGGGCTTGGCGGCCTCGGCCTTCGCGAGGCGAACCGTGAGCACGCCGTGGTGCAATTCCGCTTCCACCTGAGTGGGATCGACGTCGGCGGGCAAATCGACCACGCGCACAAACGTGCCCACCGGACGCTCGCGGCGGTGATACGTGACACCCTCCGCGATCGCTTCGGGTCGTTCCAGCTTCAGGGTCAGTTGCGAGCCGACGACCGAAAGGTCCAATTGCTCGCTCTTCACGCCGGGCACCTCCAGTTCCACATAGACGCGGTCGAGGTCCTCCCACAGGTTGACGGCGGGTTGGGGACGCATTGGCATCCAGGGCCGCTCGCCGCCGTCGGGCAGGAGACCGGAAATCAAGCGGTCCATTTCATGACGAAGTTGGGACAAGGGGTGAGTGGGTCGGGTACGCATGGACATTGCAAGACCCTCCTTCTCGTTTGGGTAACCATTGCTTGTTGGCTTGCGGAAGCCTCTGCAGTGACGGAATGGAGAAAGCAAAGTCCGTGCCAAACCCGGCCGCGTGCCGGGCGGGAAGCACAAGGATTTATGGCAGAATGACTTGAGAAAAGACATCGGTTCGCTTGCCGAATCGGGGTCTTCCAGCAGGCCCAAAGGTCGCTGCCAGATTGGCAGCGAGGGGTCGATGCCATACGGGGTAGGCCGCTGGAGGGGCGCTTCGAGCGTGTGATATAATGGCCAGACCGTGCGAACGGCCCGGCAGGGCAACACGAGGCGGGAAAGATGAGAGGTGCGCGGGCGGTGGGGGATTGATTAGGTATGCAGGCGTAATCATAGGTGCAATTCCATGCCAAGACTCTTGCGGCAAATGGCGGTGGTCGGGGTGTTCTGTGCAGTGTGGGCGTGCTCTGGGCGGGAATCGATGGCCCAGAAGGCAGAGATCGCCGCGGTGGAGAAGTTGGGCGGCAAGGTGGAGATCGACGACAAGCGGCCGGAGAAGCCGGTGGTCGGCGTGAGCCTACTGTTCGCCAAGGCGACGGACGACGATCTTGCCCTTGTTTCGAAGTTCCCCAGCTTGGAGAGCCTGGATCTCGGGCGGACCAGGATTACCGACGCGGGGATGAAGCACCTTGCGAGTTTGACCAGACTCAAGACGTTGAACCTGGCGGGGACTCTGGTCACCGACGCGGGCTTAGTTCATTTGGCGGGGCTGAAGGATTTAAGAAGGCTGAATTTGGGCAAGAAGATCACCACGGCCGGACTGGTGCATCTCAAAGGGCTGACCGAGATGGAGCATTTGGACCTGGCGGGAAATGCAATCGGCGACGACGGGTTGGCCAACCTCGCGGGGATGACCAAGCTTCGGAAGCTCGACTTGTCCAACACCAACGTTACGGATGCCGGTTTGAAGCACGTCAAAGGCCTGCCGGCTCTCAAGGAACTCTATCTGTTCCGCACGGCGATTACGGACGGTGGGCTGGCGGATCTCAAGGGGCTGAAGAACCTCAAGTACCTTGACCTCAACGCGACGAAGGTGACGCAGGGGGCCTTTGAGGCGTTGAAAAAGGACTTGCCCAACACGACCGTGATGCGGTGGTGAGAGCCCCGGGGAGGGGCAAGTTGATCCGCTGGAGGGAAGCCCGCGCGCGGTCGGTTTTCGGTTGACCGTTGCGATGGGGCGAGTCTTGTCGGTTCCACCCCGTTCAGGGGAATGCCCTGTGACGATTGTCGCCTTCGGGGGAATAGGGCGGTGGAACAGCGGGGCGGCGGGTTTTTCGTTCTGGGCCGACTTCCCGCCTTTTCGCGGTTGTGGCATGATAGCGAGGACCGTATACTGGACCGTCTGATTTCCCGGCACAGAGCCAGTTTGCGCAAGCGTTACGCTCCCACCTGATTTCGCGCCGCGATCAGAACGCGTTGGACGATTGAGGAAGCCCGGTAGTCG
The DNA here is from genome assembly GCA_963736495.1 of Pirellulales bacterium. Taxonomy (GTDB): domain Bacteria; phylum Planctomycetota; class Planctomycetia; order Pirellulales; family Thermoguttaceae; genus CAVTPL01. Next base: position 755,012 of record CAVTPL010000009.1, read on the forward strand.
TGGGATGCTGGGTGGTGTGCATTAGGTCCTCTATATGCGATTTTCCCTGATCGATCGCATCGACCAGCTTGAGCCGGGGGTGCGGATTACCGCCGCCAAGGCGTTGAGCATGGCGGAGGAGTATCTGCGCGATCACTTCCCCGGTTTCCCTGTCATGCCGGGGGTGCTGATGCTAGAGGCGATGACGCAGGCGGGGGCATGGTTGGTGCGTGCGACCGAGGACTTCGCCCACAGTATGGTGGTGCTGAAGGAAGCGCGGGGGGTGAAGTACGGCCAGTTTGTGGAGCCGGGGCAGACGTTGCAGGTGACGGCCGAGATCCTCAGCCACGACGACCACGAGACGTTGCTCAAGGCGTGGGGGATGGTAGACGGTCGGATCACGGTGACGGGGCGACTGGTTTTGCGGCGCTACGACCTGTCGGACACGCGTCCGCAGCAGGCGGGCACGGACCAAACGGTGAGGCAGGAGATGCGTGCGCTGTTCGGTCTGCTGTATCACCCCAGCGGATCGAATGGGAAATCGCACGACCGGGAGCTGTGAACCTGCCGGCCCGAAGGGGGCGTTTTCCGAGGGGTCCTGTTGGGCCCGCTTCGGCCCCCGAGAATGCCGACTGGTACATTCCCCACGGAAGGCCAGAGACGGACGGACACCCGAGACAAGTCGCAGAGCGTGATTGAGCCGATGCGATTGCAGAACAAGCTCGCCTTGGTGACCGGCGGCAGCCGCGGGATTGGCCGCGCGGTGGTCGAGCGATTGGCGCTGGAGGGGGCGAACGTGGTTTTCGTCTACCAGAGCAACGGCGAGGCGGCGGAGTCGCTGGTCGAGCGAAGTGTCGCGCGCCGGGGGAAAGCGTTCGCGCGGTGCAGGCCGACGTGCGCGATGCGGCGCGGGCCCAGCAGGTCGTCGAGGAGATCGTCGAGGCGCGAGAACCGTCTGGACATCCTCGTCAACTCGGCGGGCATCGTGCGCGACGGGTTGATGGGGGCGATGCTGGCGGACCAGTGGCGCGACGTGCTGGAGACCAATCTCTTTGGCACGTACAACTACTGCCGCGCCGTCGCGCAGCAGATGATGTACCAGCGGAGCGGCAGCGTGGTGAATCTGTCGAGCACGGCGGCCGAGTTCGCCTCGCGGGGGCAGGTGAACTACGCGGCCAGCAAGGGGGGCATCGACGGCTTGACGCGGGCGATGGCCAAGGAATTCGCCCAGCGCAAGGTCCGCGTCAACGCGGTGGCGCCGGGGATGATCGAGACCGACATGAGCAAGGCGGTGCGCGGGCTGGTGGGCGACAAGATCAAGGAGATCATTCCGCTGAAGCGGATCGGAACGCCGGCGGAGGTCGCCGCGGTCGTCGCGTTCCTGGCGAGCGACGATGCCGCCTACATGACGGGCCAGGTGCTCCGCGTCGACGGAGGATTGAGCCTGGGCGGGTACTGAGCGGCGAAGCGCCGCCGAGGCGGGAATCGCCGGGAAGTCCCGACATGGTCGATCGAACACGAGGAGTTGTTTCCACTTCGATTTTGGGAGGTTGAGCGAGATGCCGACGAAGGAGGAAGATTTTCGAGAAGGTCCAGACCGCGCTGGTCGAGGCCCTGGGAGTCGACGAAGAGGAGGTGACCCCGGAGGCGACCTTGGTCGGCGACCTGGGGGCCGAGTCGATCGACTTTCTCGACATCGTGTTTCGCCTGGAGAAGGCGTTCGACATCAAGATCCCTCGCGGCGAGTTGTTCCCCGAGGACGTGCTGACCAACGCGGCCTACGTGGAGAACGGCAAGCGTGACCGAGGCGGGCTGGCCGAACTGCGCAAGCGGATGCCGTTCGCCAACCTCGACGAATTCGCGAAGAACCCCAACGTGCAGGACTTCGCCAACCTGCTGACCGTGGCCGACATGTGCCGCTTCGTCGAAGGCGAAGGTTGCGGTGAGCGGCTAGTGCGGCCGCCGGACGCGGCCAGCCGAGAAAGAGGATCGCCATGCGGTGGTATTGGATTGATCGCTTCATCGAGTTCGAGAGCGGACGGTACGCCAAGGCGATCAAGAACGTCTCGCTGGCCGAGGATCACCTCCACGATCACTTCCCCGGCTATCCGGTGATGCCCAACTCCCTGATCATCGAGGGGCTGGCGCAGACCGGCGGGTTGCTGGTCTGCGAGCACGGCCGGTTTCGCGAGAAGGTCGTGCTGGCCAAGGTGCCCAAGGTGCGCTTTTACGTCCCGGCCCATCCCGGGCGACACGCTCGTGTATACGGCCACGATCGAGTACATCCGCGAGGATGGGGCGATGGTGACGGCGACGAGCCACAAGGGCGACGTGCTGCAGGCCGACATGGAGCTCGTCTTCGCCCACTTGAGCGACGATCACCACGACAAGGTCCTCTACGAGCCGGTCGACTATCTGAAGATGATGCGCATGCTCCGCGGATCTACGAGGTGGGGCACGCGGCCGACGGTTCGCCGCTGGTCGAGCCCGCGGAGCTGGCCGGCGTTGTCCCCAAGCCGTAGCCTGCTGACGCGAGGAAAGCGACGCGAGGGAAGCGAGGAATGCAGCGATGAGACGACGTGTGGTAGTCACCGGGATCGGCTGGGTAACGCCGCTGGGTGCCGAGATCGAGCCGGTGTGGAAACGCGTGCTGGCTGGCGAGTCGGGAGTGGGCTACATCTCGCTCTTCGATGCCAGCAACTTCCCCACGAAGATTGCCGCGGAGGTCCGCAACTGGGACGTATCCGACGTGGGCGAGGATCCGGCCGTGTGGAAGCCACGCGGGCGGCACACGCATTTCGCCGTGGGAGCGGCGAAGAAGGCGGTCGGCCGATTCCGGCATCCTCGATGCATCGCTCGATCCAACGCGCTTCGGCGTGTATCTGGGCAGCGGCGAGGGGCAGCAGGACTTCGATCGCTTCACGGAGATGATGGTGGCCGCGCTGGACGGGCCGACCTTGGACCTGGCGAAGTTCACCCAGAAGGGGCTGGAGATCCTCAACCCGATCGCGGAGCTGGAACAAGAACCCAACATGCCGGCGGGCCACCTGGCGAGCCTGTTCAACGCCCAGGGGCCGAACGTCGAACTGCCTGACGGCCTGCGCCGCCAGCAGCCAGGCCATCGGCGAGGCCACCGAGATCATCCGCCGCGGCGAGGCCGACGTGATGCTTTCCGGCGGCACGCACACGATGATTCATCCCTTCGGCGTCACCGGCTTCAGCCTGCTGACCGCCTTGAGCACGCGCAACGACGAGCCGGAGCGGGCTTCGCGTCCGTTCGACCGCAACCGCGACGGCTTCGTGCTCGGCGAAGGGGCCGGGATGGTGGTGCTCGAGGAACTCGAGCGGGCCAAGGCCCGCGGGGCGAAGATCTACGGCGAGATTGTGGGTTACGGCTCGACGGCCGACGCCTTTCGCATCACCGACACGCATCCCGAAGGCCGCGGGGCGATCGCCTGCATCAAGATGGCCTTGGCCGACGCGGGAATCGAGCGGGTGGACTACATCAACGCCCACGGCACGAGCACCACGGTCAACGACAAGGTGGAATCGCTGGCGATCAAGCAAGTCTTCGGGGAGGATGCCTACACGCATTCCGGTCTCCAGCACCAAGAGCATGATGGGGCACCTGATCGCCGCGGCGGGAGCGACCGAGCTCATTCTCTGCCTGTTGGCCTTGCGCGACCAGGTGGTGCCGCCGACGATCAATTACGAGACGCCCGACCCCGAGTGCGATCTGGACTACGTGCCCAATCAGTCGCGGCCCCAGGCATGCCGCCACGTGCTCTCCAACAGCTTCGGCTTCGGCGGCCAGAACATCACGCTGATCGCCAGCAAGTTCGCGGGCTGAGTACGAGGAAAGGGCTCGAAAGTCGACGGTTCGCCGTTTCCTCTTGAGTCCCTTCTGCCGTTTGCGGGCGATCTTTCGACGGTTGCACGGCCGGTCTTCTTTTTCCTCAGCGTTCGCTCGCGGTCTGCCCTGCGGTCGTGGCGAAAACGTGGGGCCATGTGGGGATTATGGGCACGGCAGGTCGGAACTACGAAGCGACGGCACAGGCGCGCTGGGTTGGGAAGACTTCGCGGCGCGGGCGATCTTGAACGAAGCGCGGGATGGTGGCGATGGTGCAGATCGCTCCGTTTCGCGTATCTTTCTGCGCGGTCGAAGCGCGCATGATTCGCGCTCGATCGGTGAAACGGTCCGCGTTGAAACGGTCGTGCGCAGCGCGGCGAGTTGCGCGATTCGTTGCTTGATGCGCAGTGGGGAAAACCTTGCACGGCGCGGCGCGGGAGAGACGAGAGCCGGCAGAAATTCGCATTCGCTTGTGGCGCAGAACGTTGCAGTGCGCTGTCGTCGCGAGCGCGCGATTCTTGAGTTTCTTTTTTTGACAAAGCGATATTTGCGTGTATATCCAATGTCAGAGGACAACGGTTGCGACGCGAACACGCCCCGCGACGCAGCGAGTACTTTGGACGCGATGGTAGGTGGGAGCATGAGCGATCCGAGAAGATTCGCCTGGCTCGGATGGATTGCTGCCACGTCCATGAGGCTTGCCCGGAGCGGGCCCGGGTTGGGGCGCTCAGTTGGCGGCTGAGCGCCCTGGGGCAACGTCGCCTGTTGGCCTGTCCACCACGCAACCCTGATCGCGGCGCGGCGGAAGACGAGGTGCGCCGGCCTCCGGACATCCGCTTCGGGCCGCGGTCGTGAAAAGAAAGGAGGACTGTTTCGCAGCGGAATCTGGACTTGCCATCATCACCCTCAGCCTAACGGGAGTCTTTTTCATCTCAACGATCTCACACCGCAGGGCGCGCTTGCGACCTGGGAACGCGTTGCACCCAAGGACGGCCGACTCATAAGCGACCGACCTGGCTGCCGCGGACGCTCCGGCGCGAAGTTGGCTGATGAGGCCGAGCTTCCGCGGGGAGTCGACGCGGCCGATGCCGGGCGGAGCTCTGGACGAGCGGCCCTCGAACGTGCCGAGGCACGGAGCCCGTTCCCTTTCGCCAGCGCACATCTTGCGTTTCTTGGAAGCGACTCGAACTCGATGGAGTTTGTGGGTTGGCACGTCGCGGCCCTGGCAGTCGATTTCTCGTTCTCGGCAGGGCGTGGTAGTTTGCGTTGTGAGAAGCAGCGGTAGAAAGATGCTGAGGTGTGGTCTGATTGCCCGTCTTGAGGGGGTAAAGGAACCACGGAACGTTGGCGGAGGTGACGCCGGAGTGGCAGGTGGAGGCCCCCTCGAAGGATTCTCTTAAGCCTAGGGAGCAAAGCTTGATCCGGTGTAGGGCGTGGTTATAATATGGGTGGCGCGAGGGGTTGTCGCGGCCGCCGCAGATGTCGCTCGGGGCTTTTTCCCGTGGCGACGGGCGGCCGAAGCAGGCCAACCTTCCTCAAGGTTGTTCCAGCCACCTGGAGCTTCGCCATGAGTTGCTTCGCGAGTCCTCCTGTTCGACTCGGCGTTGCACGACCCGCGAGGGAGCGGGCCGCTAGGGCCCGGCCCTATCGGGATCGCGTGGCGGCCGAGAGTCGCGAAGTTCAATCCCCTCGGTCCGATCTGCTTCCGTGGCGAGCCGCCCCTGCTGGACGGCTTGCTCCCAAACCGATGGTTGCCTCGCGTGCAACCTTTGACCGGTACGGACGGATGCCAGGTGGCGCAGGCGTCTATTTTCTCTGCACTAAGGTCCTTGGTGAGAGGAGGAAAAGACCCTAAGCACGCATGATGATCTTGCCGATTTCTGCGGCACCGCGACTGTTTGCCGTCGTGACTTCAAGGGAGGACTGATCTCTTCGATCACGGTCAGCCCGGTGAAACGTGGAATCCACGTGGCATGACGGGCCCAGCCGGCGGGCTCCTGAGCGTGCGCTGGCAGGGCGCAGGCGCGACAATCCGATTGAGCAAGGGGCCGTCGCCCGGAGAACGTGGCGACGGCCCTTGCTGTTTCTAGGGAAGGGCAGATGGCAAGGCGTCCGACCGGCGAAAACGCGGGCCGCGGAGAGGGTAGGAGAGGCGGCGGCCGTGTTGCCCGAGGTCATCGCTTCTTTCGCTTCGGCGCGGGGGGCGTTTCGTCGGTCGGCTGCACCCCCTGATTGAGAACGTCCATAGGGTCTTGGCCCTGGGGAACGAACTGCGCGGCGCGGGCCGAGCGTTTCAAGTGTTCGGCCAGCAGGGCGAGGAAGCGATCGACGCGGGGCTTCTCTTCGGGCCGCGCCGCCAAATTCGTGAACTCGTTGGGGTCGTGGGCGAGGTCGAAGAGCCTGAGCGTCGGCCCGGCGAGCGGACGGCCGGTGGCATAGCCGTCGGTGCGTTCGCGCCGGCCGCGTTCGTAAACCAGTTTCCATCGGGCGTCGCGGATCATAATCTCGTCGTTCTGCGCGTATTCGACGATGACTTGCTGGCGGTGCTGCGCCGAGCGGCCGTCGAGCAGACCGGCGAAGCTCTGCCCTTGCACCGTGCGGGGGACGGCCAGGCGCAGAAGTCCAGCAGCGTGGGCACCACGTCGATGAATTCGACGAGGGCCTCGGTCGAACGGCCCGGGGGGACGCGGCCGGGATAGGCCACCAGCAACGGCGCCCAGGCAGCTTCCTCGTAGCTGCAATGCTTTTCGAAGCGCCCGTGGTGGCCGAGGCAGTAGCCGTGGTCGCCGAGGTAGACGACGATCGTGTTGTCGGCCAGCCCGGAGCGCGCGAGCCCATCGAGCACCAGTCCCACGTTTTTGTCCATGAACTCGGTCGAAGTGTAGTAGGAGGCGGCGATTCCCCGCTTGTCGGCATCCGTCAGATCGCGGGAAAACTGCGGGGATCTGGCGGTCGTCGTCCGGGCCGGTCCGAGGCAGTTCGAACTGCCCGGGGTGGTGCCGGCCGCGGAACTCGACGGGGAAGCGGAAGGGAGAGTGAGGTTCGTAGAAGCTCACCATGAGAAAGAACGGACGTTCTTTTCTCCGCGGATCGTGGAGATAGTCGATGGCTTGCGTGCGAACCAGGTGCCGTTCATGTCCTCGTCGACGGCGCCGAAAGGCGCGACCATGGCGTTGAGCCACGTACGGGCCGGATCCGCAAAAGGCCGCCAGGGGGGGAGGACCTCGATTCCTTCCGGGATTGGCCTGCGCTGCGGGCGCGCAGCGCCTTGGCGTGGTCGGCCAGATCGAGCCGCAGGTCGAATCCGTGTTTGAGCTGGCTGTTGAAGTGCATCTTGCCGAACGACGCGGTGTCGTAACCCGCCTCTTTGAGCATCTCCGCCAGGGTGACCTCGGATTCGGGCAGGGGCGTGCTCAGGAGGGTCACGCCGACGCTTCTCGGGTAGCGTCCGGTGAGGAACGACTGGCGCGATGCGGTGCAGACCGGCGAGTTGCAGTACGCGCGGTCGAATCGCATTCCCGAAGCGGCCAGGCGGTCGAGGTTAGGAGTGCGAACGATTTTGTTGCCGTAGCAGCCGGCGACGTAGGCGGCGTGGTCGTCGGCCACGAGCCAGAGAATGTTGGGGCGGCGGGTTTCCGCCCCGTGCGCGAATTCGGGCAGGAGCGTCGCGAAGGCGATCGCCAGCAGGAGTCCACCGCAGGCGCGGGGCTGCAAGGAACGGCGTCGAGGAAGGGCCGATACGCGAGCGTTCATCATCTTGTCTCCCGAGGACCAAGCGGCGCGACCGGCGTTGGCTGGCGTGGCGGGCCGGAGATGGGATCGCCTTGCAACGCAAGCGCGGGCGGACCATGCCTCGCGCGGCCGAGGCGTGCACGTCGGCCCTCATCCTAATCCACAAAGGCGGAGGCCGCATCAGGTGGTTGCCCGTGGGGCCGGGTACGCTCGCACGTCTTGGGGGGTGGCAAGCGGCATGTCTTGCCCCTGAATCGGGTTGGAATGGGGGCGGGGCCGACGGGAGGGAGTGGCACGGCGTTTTGCCTCGGTTCGGGCGAGAAAACGCGGCTGTGCACGGCGCGGGGGTGGTGTTTTCCAATGGCTTTGCGGGCGGACTATAATGGGGCCGTGTTTGAGCCAGTTCTTAGTTTCTTCCGAGTAAGGAGTCATGCCGTGCATCATCGCCTCGTACGCGTCGCCGCCGTGCTGGGAGTTTGGCTGCTCGGAGGCATCACACCCGCGATGCCTCCGACGCTCGAGATCGGCAGTGCGGCGCCGGCGTTTGACTTGCCGGGCGTGGACGGGAAGAACTACCGCTTGGAGGACTTCCAGGACGCGGAGGTCCTGGTCATCGTCTTTACGTGCAATCATTGTCCGACGGCGCAGGCCTACGAGGCGCGGATCAAGCGGCTGGCGGCCGACTTCCCGCCGAAGAAAATGGCGCTGGTGGCGATTTCGCCCAACGATCCCAAGGCGGTGCGTCTGGACGAGCTGGGCTATACCGACGTCGGCGACTCGCTGGCGGACATGAAGATTCGGGCGAAGCAGGCGGGGTTCAACTTTCCCTATCTCTACGACGGTGACACGCAGAAGGTGTCGGCGCGTACGGTCCGGTAGCCACGCCCCACGTATTTGTATTCGACAAGGTTCGGAAGCTGCGGTTCGTAGGGCGGATCGACAACTCGGAGAAGCCCGATCGCGTAGAAACTCACGACACGTGCGCGGCCATCGAGGCCCTGCTGGCCGGCAAGCCGGTGCCCGCGCCGCAGACCAAGGTCTTTGGCTGCTCGGTGAAGTGGTCGGAGAAGCAGGATTCGGCCCGGGAGTCGTTGGAAAAGTGGGCCAAGGAGGAGGTGGCCCTGAAGACGATCGACGAGGCCGGCGTCCGAGCGCTCGTGAAGAACGACGGCAAGAAGCTACGATTGATCAACGTATGGGCGACCTGGTGTGGGCCGTGCATTGGCGAACTTGCGCCGTTGGTGGAAATCAATCGCATGTACCGCCGTCGCGATTTCGAGCTGGTGACCCTCTCCGCCGATGCCCCGGAGGAGAAGGAGCGTGCCTTGGGCACGCTGCGCGACGAGCAAGTGGCGGCGACCAACTATCTCTTTCAAGGGACCGACAAGTACAAGCTCATGGAGGTGGTCGACAAGGAGGCGCCGGGCAATCTTCCGCACACGCTCCTTATTGCGCCGGGCGGGAAGATTCTCTACCGCAAGAGCGGCGCGATCGACGTGCTGGAGCTGAAGCAGGCGATCGTGGCCTACCTGGGGAGAGTGTACAAGTAGCGCCGCGCGAAGGCGTTTCTCGAGCCCCGGCCACGATGTCTTGATCGGTGAGAAGACCGTTCGGGGTACTCGCGTTGCCTACTAGGCATACGTGCGACCGGACGGCCGGGAAGGAGCGTCGTTGATTGGCGTAACTTCGACCACGACACTCAGGTTGCGGCCGTTGCGCGGCACGGTGTTGTAGATCAGGTGCACTTTGCTTCGTGCGGCAGACGATGCATCCGTCCGAATGCTGCGGGCCGGCCCCTTGGTGGATGAAGATGCCCTGCTTGCCGGTCTGCTCGTCGGGCAGATAGACGGCCCGGAAGCCCTTGGTTGCCATGAGCGTCGTGGAGCATCCGGTGTAGGTCTTGGCATCGATAGGGTTTCCGGCGTCCCACCAGCAAGGGGTGACGAACTGCTGGATTCCGTCGACGTAGAACGCCAACCGCCCCGTGTCGCTCGTCCACGCCCCACTACGATTTTGTATTCAGCCACGATCACCTCCCGCCAATCTCCCCGTTTTCGGCGGGCGGAAACGCGTTCCGCCCGGACGACCCTATTATCGCCGAGCCGGCAAGGAAGTTGCCCTGATTGTTCCGGTTTGGGCGGGGCCGCGGGAAGTCGACGAATTCCACGCGCGGAAACTCAGGATTGGCTTGCCGTCGACGCTATGGGGGTCATGGCCGTTTGGGCACGCCAGCCGCGGGCGATCCCCGAGCATGCCGTCTGCAAGAGGCCCGAGCGCGGTCGGGGGAAACGGAGACCGGGACGAGTTCAGTCCAGCCAGTCTTCGTCGCGCAGCCGCGCGGGCGTATACTCTTCGGTGACGTAGCTGATGTCCTTGGTGATCAGGGCTTCGACTTCGAGCTTGAAGCCGTTGTCCAGGAGCTTGGCGATCTCCTTCTGCCACTCCTTCTTGTGGGCGAACCAGGGGTACTTGGCGATCTGCTTGGCCCGCTTGCGGTCGGTGTCGTTCAGGTCGATCTTCACGCTGTTCGAGAGGCCGCAGCGCCTCGAAGTCCTTGGAGCGCAGGCCGAGGAAGCGGGCGTCGGGAATGGCCATGCGCTTCGACTCGTAGGCCAGGTTGATCGAGCCCTGCTTGATGACGCTGTAGATGTAGTACCCCCACGGGTCGTTGTCGAGCAGGCAGTAGACGGGCAGCTTCAGCTCGTTGTGCAGGCGGTGGAGGAGCCGGCGCACGCCGCGCGGCGGCTGGCCGCCGCCGTGGGTGAGGATGCAGTTGTGCTTGCTGCCAGAACTTGTCCTCGTTGAACCGCCGCCAGACCGTGTCCTTTTCGACGTGGAGGATGAACTTCGCGTTGCACTTGCTTGAACTGGATCACCTCGGGCTCGACGATCGAGGGGATGCTGTAGCCGCCGGAGCCCATGCGCGTGCAGTCGATCGTGTCGCCGCTGTCGATCAGCGGTGATCTCGCCGACCATCGTCGCCGCGTTTCTCGGCGTAGACGTGCAGCTCCTCGCGGAGCGCGTTGATCGTCGACCTCGAGGTCCTCGATGATCGGGTCGGACTCGTCCTGGTCGTCGAAGGTCTCTTCGCTCGTGCCCTCGATCGTGTGCTTGAGCATGTAGAACATACCGCGCAGGCTGGTCGTCTTGCCCTGGTCGATGAGCTTCTTGGACGCCGCTGGCCACGAGCATCGTCTGCATGTAGCTCTTGGCCTGGTTGAGGTTGAACAGCTGCCGCTCGTTCGTGGCCTCGCCCATCTCGATGAACCGCTTGGTCTTGTTGTAGCGGACGTTCGAGAGGGTGCGGGCGGGGATGTCGAGCGCGGGATCCTTGCGCGTCTGTGGCCGCCTGACCACGCCGTCGGCCAGGCTCGAGAAGCTGCGTCTGCACGTGCGCTTGTCGCGCTGGCTTGAGCTTGGCTCGAAGGGGATCGTTGCGGGCGGGCGTTCGGGCGTCTTGGCCATGGTCGGGTTTCTTGGCCATCGGAGACGGCGGTCTGGGGTTCAGGGTTCGGTCGATGAATGGGCGGCATCGAGGCTACTGGGGCGTCAGTCTGATGCCACGTCGCTCGTGTCGTCTTCGTCGCTCCGCGAGCCGTCTTCTTCGTCGGTGGGGCCGCATCGTCGGGCGTCTGCGCCGCTGGGCTCGTCGCGGCGGACGATGATCACGTTGTCGCCGAGCTCGGCTCGAGGTCGTCTTCGACGCGCCGGCCGCGGTCGTCGAAGCTGGACGTCGGCCTCGGCGGTCTTCTTCTTGGCGACTTCGAGGAGCTGCTCGTAGAGCGCGTCGCGGTCGGCGTCGTTGATGCTCGCTCACGGCCGTGGCCACTTCGCCGAGGTAGCGGAGGAAGAGGGTCCGCCGCTCCCCTTCGTGCTTCACGCTGCTGCCGCCGCCGCAGGTACATCCCCAGCTTGCGGCCCACGGCCTGCAGGGCCAGGCGGAGCTCCTTCTGGATCTCGGGATAGCCGGCGATGGCCTCCTTCGATTCGCTGGTGAACGGGACCCAGACGCTGGCCATGTGGACCATGAGGGTCACCGGGCCCGCTGGGCAGCGCGCCGCGCGACTGGCGACAGCCCGTAGGACCGCCAGTTGGTGGCCATGATCGTCTGCGTGATCGCGCAGGCCCCGGCCTGGAACTGGAGCGGCACGCGGTTGGCGTAGCGCAGCACGGTCATCGTCTGGCCGGTCGTTGACGTTGACGTTCTGCATGGCCTCGTGGAGCCGGTCGATCTCGCGTCGCCTTGAGCTTTGCCGGGGGACATGCGGCGGCGGAGCTTGGCCGCATGGAGGATCTTGTCGGCCGCCTCCACGCCCAGGCCGTCGAAGGTGGTGGTGAGGAACTGGCGCAGGGTCCGGGCGTCGCTCTGGCCGAGCAGCTCGACCAGCGTGTCTCGCGGGCACGCGGTGGTTGGCCGGGCGCGCCGCCGTAGGCCAGGCCGACTTCGATCTGGAAGGGGTTGCCGCGATAGACGGCCGGCGGACGCGTGGCCGCGGCGTAGAACTCGCCCGGCACCAGCTGGTGCAGGCCCTTGAGGATCAACTCCTCGCCGATCGGGAGATGCAGTCGGTGGCCGGGGCGGGAATTTTGGTCTGCTGGATCGCCTTGTAGAGTTCGTCGGCCTCGTGGCGGCCGATCTTCGTCGGCGACTGGCCCGGGGGCTGAGCTTGGCCGCGTCGCAGATTCGCCGGGCCACGCCGGCGCTGACGCGCGAGAACGACGCGGTGAGGAACTGCGTGATCGTGGTGGCCTTGGTCTCCTTGAGCATGGTCACGAGCATGCCCAGCTCGACCCCGTAGGGATGCGGCTTGATCTCCTTGGGCTCCGGCGGCAGGGTCTCGGCGACGCGGGGGTAGTTGGTTTCCGTTGCCGTCGGGGTCGACGTAGTGGACCGTGACGTGGGGATTGGCCAGGGCGGTCAGTTCGAGGTACTCGTCGACGCTGCCGCGGCCGCGCTGGTAGCGGGCCTCCAGCTCGATGCGTCACGCGCGTGCCGTGGTCGACCTCGATCCATTCGAGTCCCGAGCTTCTCGAGCGTCTGCCGCCCTCGCTCGCCGGCCGGGATCTCGTCGCCTTCGCCGCGGCCGTTGAGGATCTCGGGCTGGTTGCGCTTGGTGTCGATCTGGATTTCGTAGTAGTGGCCGGGCTTGTTCTTGCCGATCTTCGAGATGATCTTCACCGGCTTGCCCGGTGGTCAGCAGGCCGTACATGCCGGCCGCGCTGATGCCGATCCCCTGCTGGCCGCGGCTCATGCGCAGGCGGTGGAACTTCGAGCCGTAGAGCAGCTTGCCGAAGATCAGCGGGATTTGCTTCTTGAGGATGCCGGGGCCGTTGTCCTGCACGTCGACCTGGAAGCGGTTCTCGCCGGTGGTGCGATGCGGACCCAGACCTCGGGCAGGATGCCCGCCTCTTCGCAGGCGTCCAGGGCGTTGTCGACGGCTTCCTTGACGGTGGTGAGCAGGGCCTTGCGCGGGTTGTCGAAGCCCAGCAGGTGGCGGTTCTTGGCGAAGAACTCGCTGACGGAGATATCGCGCTGGCTGGCGGCCATCGACTGGGCGGTCGCGCGTCGGCGGGACCCGGCCGAGCCGTTGCGGCCGGGGGCGAGTTGGAGTTCCTCTTCCTCCGGTTGCGAATCGGTGGAGTCCTTGGGTTCAACCTCGCGGAGCTTCGTGTTTTCCAATCCTCAAAACTCCCGAAATAGCGTCGTTGGGTCCGGCGGAACGAACCGTAATCCCGCGCTACCGTGCACGGGCGCGGCAGACCGTCCGCCCCCCACTTGCCGTCGATGCTCGCTGCCTCGAAAGGGCCGGCCCGGCTGGAGAGGCGGGGACACGGGGCGGGAGTTCGCCGGGGTAGGTTGGGTGGATTATAACGCCGTTACGACAGTCCTCCCAGGCCGGATTTGTGCCTGGGCGAGCCCTGCGTCGCAAGCGGCCGATATTCATTTACGCCTTGCCCTGCGGGAAGCCGAGGAATGTTCTGGTGAGCTGCCTTTGTCTGCACACGAGGAGCCCGTTCATGGTTCGCACATTTCTGCGCGTGAGCTTGCTGGCTGCCGTGACGCTGGCTGCCTGGGGGATTGTGGGCCAGTGCGCGTCGGCGCAAGCGATTGGCTTCGGCCGTAGCGCGCCGGGATACGGATACGGATACCATTACCCGCCGTTCCAACAGTTCTACGCACAGCCGGGCGTGCCCGCGGGGATGTACCCGTCTCCGCGCCCGACTCCTCCCTACGTGGGCCACACCTACGTGACCTACGAACCCCTTAATCCTCACGAATTCCTCTATCCACACGCACGCGCCTACTACCGTTACAATCCCGGTGCGGGCTGGACGACGACGCGCGTGCTCTGGTGGTAGCGGAGCTTGGGCTGGCGCGGTCTGACCTGGACGGGGCAGGCCGGCGCAGCCGTTCGACCCAGATTCCAAGGAATTCTCCACGATGAAACGGTTCATCCACTTCACTTTGCTGGCCGCGTCGATTGCGGTGTTGGGGCTGGCCGACACGGCCAGTGCCTTTGAGCGCACCCTGATGGGGAGTATTGCGAATCGCCGTGCCCAGGCGACCCCATGGCATGGGGCCTACTACAATTCGTCTTGGGGCGCGCCGGTGGCGCTCGTGGTTCCTCCGACCGCCGAGTATCAGACCAATTGGGGCTGGGGCGTCGGCGCCACGCGCGTGACGCCGATCTACCACCAATTCACGCCCGGCTACCCCGGGGCGGTGGTTCCAGGGGCCTATGGATTCAGGCCCACACCTGCGTGGCCGAGCGATACGACGCAGTTCGGCATCTACTATGTGCGTGGACCGTGGTAGCCGACTGGCCGCGCGGTCTGCATAGGCTGAAGTAACCCCGACTCTCGTGCTTCCCGCAACCCAGGCGACCTGGCGCTAGAGCGCTCGGCCGCCTGGCCTCGTTTCTTGCCTGGCCGTTGGGTACACCGCGCTGGGGTGGTTGAAGGTTTCCCTGCTGGCGCGTCGGGGTCCGGCAAGTGCATCGCAATGAGATGCGCGACGACGGGGAATTGTAATCCAATTGATTATCTGCGAAGTCAGTGTGATGTCGTCAGGGGACGTTCGCAACGTCATTGCATGGGCAATTCTACTCCGTAAAGCATTAATTGTAAATTCGTTGTGTCTTGTGTAGCGAATTCGGAACTGGATGGCATGCAGCTTGCCTTACTTGGGTTAGGAGAAGTGAAGTCCAAGCGTGAAGGAAAGTGCCATGTTCCCCGGCGTACTGATGCTCATTGGAACCCTGATTTCTCTGTTTGTCACCTTGGACTTCCTTCGCCCGGTGCCCTGCAAGGATTTCCCGAGGTGAATTGCCGGCGAGGTGAGTCATGCTCAGTGTTCCGCTTCAGTTGGCCGTGGGCGTGGTGCCGCTTTTGATCCTGGTGATTGCGGTCGCGGTTCGGCCTTTGCCCCGGCGGCCTTCGATTCGCGAACAGCGCGCAGGCCGCTGATCGGCGGCCTATTCCGTCTTCTTGGCCGGAGCAATCTTGGCGGTCAGGTCGACGTACGTATACTGGCCACGGGTTTTCTCGACCAGGCGTTTGAGGAAGCCCTCCGAGTTGGCCAGGGGTTGCGATCCGAGTCCGAACTGGATTACGTGGATCGCGGTTCCGACGGCCTTGTCGACGATTTTGTCGGTCTCTGCCTCGGTGAGTTGGGGCTTGTCACCATCGGTGAGGAAGAAGATTACGTCGGGACGAAGCCCCAAGGCCAGTTTCAGGGCGGCGTCGTGGCGCGTACCCCCGTCCGGAGTGATGGTGTCGATGAATCGCAGGGCGCGGCGCTTGTTGTCGTCGGTGGCGAAGGGCAGCTTACCCGGCACGCCGGTGGGGTTGAAAACGACTGGCTTCTCGTTGTAGAAGACGATCTGGAACTGATGCACGCTGTCGAGCGTTTCCAGGCTCCGCGCCAATTCGGCGGTGACTGCGCGGAGGACTGCGCGGCTTGAGTCGCCCATGCTTCCCGAGCGGTCGATGACGTAGACGAACTTGTAGCCCTCGGCGACCAGCCCAAACATGCCCACCTGGGCCTTTCCCTCGGAGAACCGGTAAAGCGGGGTGGGGGAGTCGCGACGGGGGGATTCCGCATTGGGCTGCTGAGCCATACTCAACAGGGGAGCGAAGACAGCAAACGCCAGGACCATGGCGATGCTGCGGGAGAGTCTGCCCCAGAGGTAAGCGCGGGGAGGGCCGCCGGCCATGAGGAAAGAGGAGAATGGCATGGCAACCTTCCAATACGAAGCTGCAAAGGGATTTACGCCGATACATCGATTGTACTGCCGCACCGCATCTCCTTCAAACGAAGCTTGCCTAGGGCCAAAGGCAACTTCGCGGGGAACCCCCTGTCAGCTATAATCTAAAGGCCCTTCACGTTTCGGAGTCCCCCGGTGAACATCATCAAGTATCCGCATCCGACCTTGCGTCATAAGTCGAAGCCGCTCTTGAGGATCGATAGCGAGCTGAAGGCGCATGGTTCATCAGATGTTCGATCTCATGTATGCCAACGACGGTATCGGTTTGGCGGCAAATCAGGTCGATCTTCCCTACCGGCTCATTGTGACGAACGTTCGCTCTGACCCTGGAGCGAAAGAGGAGGAACACGCCTTCCTTAATCCGGTGATTACCCAACAGAAGGGAATCGAGGAGAAAGAGGAGGGGTGCCTCAGCCTGCCGGAGTTGTACGCTCCGGTGAAACGTTCGGAGAAGATCCGGCTTAACGCGTACGACCTTGGGGGGCGGGAGCTCGATCTGGAATTGGACGGGTTGCACGCGCGTGTGGTCCAACACGAGGTCGACCATTTGGACGGAGTGCTTTTCATCGACCGGCTCAGCCCTGCCAACCTTCTGAAGATCAAGCAGGATCTTGAGGACATGGAGCTTGCCTTTTCGGGGGAGCGGCAGCGCGGGTTGGTGCCTGACGACCAGCTGATCGCGGCGCGGCTGATCGAACTCGAAGGGGCGCGGACGTAACGGGCGTCGCGTTCCGGTGTGAGAGGCTCAGGCGGCGGTCCGCGCACGGAGGGTCAGGCTTCGCCGCTGCGGAGCCGGCGCAGAATGTCCCAATAGGCTCCGCGCGCGCCGCGGGCGATGGCATCGACGAGGGGCTGATTTTCGTTGTAGTTGTAGTTGGCGCCGCGGGGCGCGGGCCGATCGGGGTGGTCCTCGGCCGGTTCGAAGAATCGAGGATCGCCGGCGATCAACTCGCGGACCAACCGGGCCGGATCGGGGCCGAGGGCGGGAGAGACATAGAAGTTGGGGCGCACCAGGTCGATGGGCCCTTCGTAGCAGCGATGGATCGCGGGATTGCCCTCGCGCGCTGTGTCGACCGCGAGCATTTCTGCCAGCGCGGTTCCAGGATAGAGGCGGACACCCAGGGCAGCGCCGGCGCAATCGGGCTCGATCTGTTGCACGAAGCGGATCGACTGTTCCACGGTTTCCGGGGTTTCACCCGGTCCGCCGAAGAGCAAGTCGATCATTGCGGCAATCCCTTCTTGCCGGCAGAAGTGGATCGCGCGGCCGAGGTCCTCGCGGCGGTGCGGCTGCCGATAGGTCAGCAGCATGGCGGTGGAGGCGGAGTCGCCGGTGAAGTTGATTCCCGCGCAACCCGCGCGGCGCATCAGCCGAGCCAATTCGGCATCGAAGGGGATCACGGCGAGGTAGGCGTACCAGCGGAGGCGCTGGCCGAGCCCGCGGCGGATGAATTCCTCACACACTTGGCGCGCGTGGCTGGGAGGGAGATTGAATTCGCTGTCGCAAAAGTGGAGCACGTCGATACCGCGAGCCAGGAGGGCCTGGGCCTCGTCGGCGACTTCGTCGGGGCGCGGAGTCGCGCGGTGTTTCCCTTGGCCAGGGGATCGGCGCAGTAGAGGCAGGGGCGATCGCAGCCGCGGCGCGTTTCCAGGCCGATTTGGCCGCCCAGGCGGAAATAGGTGGCGTTGTCGACCGCATCGCGGGAGACCGGCGGCGAGACGTTGCGCGGCCAAGCGGGGGAGTTGGTGTGCAGACTTCCGCCCGCTTGCCAGACCAGACCGGGGACGCGCTCGAAGCGACGCTCGGACCGCAGTTCCCCGGCCAGCGCGACCAGGGCTTCTTCGCCGTCGCCGCGGACGCCGAAGTCTGCGCCGCTGCGGCGGATGATCTCGTGGGCAAAGATCGAGAAGCCTACTCCGCCGAGCACGATTGGGGCGTCGGACAGGGTGCGAATCGAGGCGATCGTATCAATCAGCTCGGGCACGAACCAGGACCGGCCGGGCCAGAAACAATCGTCGACATTGCGGAAAGAGAGGGCGATCAGCTCGGGTTGTTGCCGGCCGAGGTAGGCGGCCAGGGCGCTGCGGGGGTCGGCCGCCAGGCCGAGATCGAGGAGATCGACCGACAGCCGCGCACCCCGCGCCGTGCCGGAGAGGTAGTCCAACGCGATGGGGGCGATGGGCGGAACCATGCGATTGAGGTTGATCAGCGTGAGCATGCGTCACTCCGGGCGGTCGGCGTTGAGGAGGGGGGAGGCGGTCGGCCCGGTCTTCCCATGCGGCCTCAGAATAGCACAAATCTACCGCTCTACGGAGGGCGAAAGGAAGAAGAGGACGGCCGTTTCCTCGCCGGCTGGGTTGCACGCCGCGAAGGTTTGCTTACATTGGTGGACTGACCACCGGTCGTGGAAGTGGACCGCGGTGCCGGGCACCGCGCCGCGCCAGGCCGGGGAGGCCTTTTTTGATCCTCCCGCGTGCGACGTACCGTAAGCCGTCGGGGTATTGCCTTGCTCAACCGGAAGTCGCATCGATGCGTCTGGTGATGATGGGGACCGGGCCATTTGCGGTCCCAACTTTTCGCGGTCTATTTGAAACGCACCATACCGTCGTCAGTCTGGTTACGAGGCCCGAGAAACGAAGCCGCGAGCCGGGCATGCCGCTGGGGCCGATGCGCGACGAAGGCCACGAGCACGGTACGCCGATCTTCGATCCCGACGACATCAACCATGAGGATGCGCGGCGGAATTGGCGGCGATGGATGCCGACTTGCTGGTGGTCTGCGATTACGGCCAGATTCTTTCCGCGGGCGCGCTTGCCACGGCGCGGTTGGGCGGCATCAATCTGCACGCCTCGCTCTTGCCCAGGTACCGGGGAGCGGCACCGATCAACTGGGCGATCTACCACGGGGAGTCGGAAACCGGGGTCAGCGTGATCCACATGACCCCTCAGGTCGACGCCGGCCCGGTGATCGGCCAGGCCTCGACCAAGATCGATCCCGATGAGACGGCCGTTGAACTCGAGTCGCGGCTCTCTGAATTGGGCGCCTGGCTCATTCGCCGCGCGATCGACACCGTGGAGAGCGGCACGCTGGAGGCCTTGCCGCAGAACCCGGCGCTGGCCTCGAAGGCCCCGCGAATCAAGAAGGCCGACGGGGATGTCAACTGGCGGCGGACGGCGGGGGAGATTCGAAATCACTACCGCGCCATGCAGCCTTGGCCGAAGACGTTTACCTTTTGGCAACGTGCAGACGGCCAGGCGGTGCGCCTGATCGTGGGGCCGCTGGTGGCCGTCGCCCAGGAATGCGGCGCGCCGCCGGGGACGGTGGTCAGAGCGGATCGGGAGCAACTCCTGGTGGCTGCCGGCGAGGGCGTGGTGAGCATCGAAGGGATTCAGCCGGCGGGCAAGCGGCTTCTCCTGGTGCGCGAATTTCTCAACGGCTATCCGGTGCGTGCGGGTGATCGCTTCGGCCCGGAAAGCCCCGGCGGGGGTTCGGGGGCGTAAGCTCGCTCGGTTGCTCCTCTGCGGCGCGGGGGCTATCCTTGCCGTTGCTTCGTGGATTTCCGCCCTGTTTGTCTTCCCGGGAGACGTGCCGCGATGAACCCGCCGGCCTTGCTCGCCCTGGTTGTTCTGGCGATGGGTGCGGCTTTGCCGCAGGAGGCATCGGGGCCGAGGGGCACGCCGGCGAGCCGGAAATCGCCCGCGCTGTCGCAGGAACCTGGGTGCTGCAACAGGTTGGCAGCGTGGCGGAACTGGAGCGCCTGGTGCCGAAGACGATTTCGCCGGCCTTAAAGACGGCCCACGTGCGCGGGTTTTGCCTGCGTGTGCCGTGGAAGGCCATCGATGCGGATTTCGCCCTGTTGGAGGCTGGATTGCGCGTGGCACGCGAGCATGGCGTAGAGTACTCGGTGCGATTCATGGCCGGTCGCCACACGCCCGCACGCCTGTTCGAGCAAGGCTGCCGATTCTACACGTTTGGCGGCGAGGGGGATCGCGTGCCGTCGCCGATGTTGGCCGACGGCTCTCCGAACCTGGCATTCGAGCGCGAGTACGAATCCCTGGTGGCTCGCCTGGCCGCGTGGTGCCGGCGGCAGCGAGTCGCGCTGGTGCACCTGGCCTGGTATGGCCGGGACTGGGCCGAACTGAGCCACGGCAAGGAACTGCGTGCGCTTGAAGGGTATAGCTATGAGAACTGGCTGCGAGCGCACAAGCGGCTCTTGGATATTGGCCTGAAGCACGCGGGTCGGGGGTTGGCGGTTGAGTTGCCGCTGTCGGGTCACGGGCCGCTGACCGAGGCGGCGGTGGCCTTGGCCGACCACGTGGTGGCGAAGATCGGCCCATCCAACCCGATCTTCTTCTGCCAGGCGAACGGCTGGGGACCGGGGGGCGACTGGGGTGCGCCGACGGCCGAGACCGAAGCGGCCTTCGACCGCGTATGGCAACGGCCGATCTGCCGCGGCCAGCAGGCGATTCAGCCGGCCGATTACGACTGGGGAGTGCTGTTCGGGCGGTTATACGAGAACCGGGCGACGTATTGCGAGGTCTATGCGCCGAGCTTCAGCATGCAGTCGCCGCGCGGGACTGGCGACGGAGATTACGCGTTTTGCCGAGCGCGTGTGCCGCGAGGGGCCGCTTCTGCCCGCGGTTGGCGGGGAGGATGCCAAGCCGTCCGGCGCACGCAGCGCGCCGAGCGATCGGGCGGATCGGCCGCGGCTGATCGTATTGACCGACGTAGGCGGCGATCCCGACGACCAGCAGTCGATGGTCCGGCTGATGACTTTCTCCAGCGAGTTTGAGATCGAGGGGTTGATCGCCAGCGCCGCGGGGGTGCCGGGCGAGCTGAAGACCGACGCGGTCAAGCCGGAACTGCTGCGCGCGATCGTTGCGGCCTATGGCGAAGTGGAGGACAACCTCCGCGTCCATCGCCAGGGCTTTCCCGCCAAGAACACATTGCTTCAGCGGATCAAGGCCGGCAATGCGCGGCGCGGGGTGAAGCACGTGGGGGAAGGAGAAGACACGGAGGGTTCGCGGTGGGTCATTTCCGTGGTGGATCGGCCGAATCCGCGGCCGGTGAACGTGGCAATCTGGGGCGGGTCGACCGAACTGGCCCAGGCGCTGTGGCGCGTGCGGCACGATCGCCCCGGGGCGGGGCTTCGCGCCTTTCTCGGCCCGACTCCGCGTCTACGCGATCGGCCATCAGGACGACACCGGCCCGTGGATCGTGGAGAATTTCCCGGGGCTGTTTTATGTGTTGAGCATGGCGCCGGCGGGACAGGATAAACGGGAAGGGGCTTACCGCGGGATGTATTTGGGAGGTGACGAGTCGCTCACCAGCCGGACGTGGATCGACGCCTGCGTGCGTACGGGGCACGGAGCGCTGGGAGCGATGTACCCGCCGAAAACCTGGACTGCACCCAATCCCCATGGTGCGCTGAAGGAGGGGGACACGCCGAGCTGGCTCTACTTCCTACCGCTGGGGCCGGGCGACTCCGAGCATCCGTCGTGGGGTGGCTGGGGAGGCCGTTTCGCGCTTCATTCCGGCGCGCTCTATCGGGATGCGGAGGACCGCGTGGGGGAGCAATCCGGTGCGCGGGCCACGGTGTGGCGATGGCGCGCCGCGGTGCAGAACCAGTTCCAGGCGCGCATGGACTGGTGCGTGAAGCCCTACCGTGAGGCCAACCATGCGCCCGCGGCAAGCGAGGTGGCGCGCGTATGCGTGCTGAATGCGGCGCCGTCGAGCCAAGTGCGGCTGCGCGCGGGCGACTGGAAAGACCCGGACGGAAACCGTCTCTCGTACCGCTGGTGGGTCTATGCCGAGGCTGGGAGCTATCGGGGCGCGGTGAAGCTTTCGAGTACCGATTCCGCCGAGGCGGCTCTCGACGTGCCCGCCGACGCTGCCGGCAAGGAGTTTCACGTGATCCTCGAAGTGATCGACGACAGCGCGCCGCCGCTGACAAGCTATCGGCGCACCATCGTCCAGGTGAAAGCGGCGAAAGGCGGTTGAAAGCCGAGGGAACAAGCGTTCGTGGGAGACTACTGCCCCATTCGTGGCGATGCAATCGCGGTGGATCGCACGATCGTGTTGGCTGCGAGGAGCGGACGGTTCCAGTCGGTGTACGAACCTGCCTCGCCACTTCAGGTCTTCTCCCGAAGTAAGAAGGACAGATCGATCATGCAATTGACGCTGGCCCTGTTGGTTCTGGTATCTGTGCCGCGAGAAGACGAATCCTGGCCTACGGCCGAGTGGACGCGCGCCGCGCCCGCCGAAGTGAGCATGGACGCCGGCCGCTTGCATCAAGCGCGAGACTACGCGATTTCGGGCGGCGGCTCGGGGTGCGTACTTCGGCACAGAAAGCTTGTAATCCTGTGGGGAGACTTGCGGGGCGCTACGATTTGAAGTCCTCGACCAGGTCGAGCGGAGCGGCGGCGCTGGACCTGGCGATCCTCGGCGGCAAGACGGTATTGGACGACAAGGCAATCCAAAGCCATCCCACGCTGGGTGATCCTACGGCGAGCAACCGCCAGACGGGCTCGAAAAGTCTCTACGGGCCCAGCCCGGTGATCCGAGGGATTACGTGGGCCGCGGCCTCGACCATCCGCCGCGCCGTGCAGGGGAGCGACAACTGGCCGATGACCTGGGGCGACGACGACTGCGCAATACACCGCGTATGGCGACGGCTGGGGCTTCGACCCACGAGTGCCGAAGAAGCTGGGCCTGGGGTTGGCGCGAATCACGGGTGGGCCGGAGGACTTCGCGGGGGTCAACCTTCGCGCTGCGTCGGTGGAGCAGTTGGGCGACGGGGGCGCGGCAAGAAGGCCAGCGGCATTCTCATGGTCGACGGGGTGCTCTACCTGCTGGTGCGCAATGCGGCCCAATCGCAATGGGCATGGTCGAAGGATCGCGGGCAGACTTGGAGTTGGAGCGAGTGGCGGTTTACGAGCGGCATGTCTTGCCCGACCGTGGTGAACTTCGGCGCCAACTACCGTGGGGCGCGGGACGAATTCGTCTACCTCTATAGCCCCGACGCCGAATCCGCCTACCAGCCGGCTGACCGCATGACCCTTTCGCGGGTTCCCAAGGACCGGATCCTGGACCGCGGGCGCTATGAGTTTTTTGTGCGTATGGACGGCGCGGGGCGGCCGGTATGGACACGCGACGTCGCCGAGCGCGGGGCCATTTTTTCTGAGCCTGGCCGGTGCGGCAGATCGATCGTGAGCTATCACGCTCCTTCGCGGCGTTACCTTTGGGTGCAGACGCTTCCTGATGCCGCGGCGCGGCGACGCGCGGGGTTGGCGATCTACGACGCTCCGGAGCCCTGGGGACCGTGGACGAGCGTCTATCGGGCCGAGCCGTGGGACGTGGATTGCGGGGATACTGCCGGATTTCCCACACGGTGGATGGAGCGCGACGGCAAGACGCTGTACCTCGTGTTCTCCGGCGACGACAGTTTTGCCGTGCGCAAAGCGACCTTGATGCTTTCGCCTTCGGCGGGGGGCAAGTAGGCGGTGGAGGAAACGCGTGGATCAACCCGACTCGCGGTGCTCCGCCCGGGCCGGCGATCAAAAGCTGCATTGCCTGCACAAAGCTAATCGCGGGTGAGTTTCCAGAACTCATCGCGCAGGGCGAGGATGTTTTCCGGCGGCACGTCGTACTGGATGTTGTGGACCTGGGTGAAGACGAGGTGGGCTTGGGGGCCGAACTCGCGGAGGCGGCGGCGGACGTCGTCGCGCACTACCTGCGAATCGGCGGCATTGAGGGCGTGCTGCGTGTCGCAGCCACCGCCCCAGAACGCGATGTCCTTGCCGAACTGGCGGACCAGATCGGCGGGGTTCATTCCCGCGGCACTGACCTGGACCGGGTTGAGCGCGTCGACCCCCATTTCGATGAGCGACGGGATGAAGGCCGAGACGGCGCCGCAGGAATGCATGATCACTTTCTTGCCGGCCGCCTTGATGCGGCCCACCAGTTCCGCCGTGTAAGGGAAGATCATCTCGCGATACACGCGGGGCGAGATCATCGCGGTCTGCTGCGTTCCCAGGTCGTCGGTCAAGAAGACGATGTCGAACCAGGGGCCGAAGGCGTCCAGAAAGGCATCGACGCGGCGCAGATACGCCTGGTGCAGCCGGGACATGATCGCGTGCGTCAGGTCGCGGTTGGTCATCAGGTCGACGAGGAACTGCTCGTAGCCGCGGAGCAACATGCCCGCCTGCAGGTAATGCATGCGCCACAGCGAGACGACCGCGCGTTGGGTGGCCTGGTACTGGCGCTGGGCGCGCTGGGCGAGTTGGGCCAGCGGCTCGTCGTAGACATAGGAGAAGTCCCACCTGTCCAGCAGGGCCTCGTAGGCGTCGAGCTGGGCCGGAGCGGTGATATGGGCCAAGGGCGCGCCGACCGGATCGTGATAGTAGGCTTCGGATGCGCGCCGCGCGTAGACCGCGCCCGCCGCGTTGCGGACCAGGGAGGAGCCGTCGGCCTGGTCGACGACGTCGAACCGTTCGGGCACGATCAACTCCAGACCGAAGGGGGTCTTCCAGCAGCGCGTCTTCTGGGAGCCGAACCACAGCACCTCGACGTCAGTGCCCAACGCGTCCATCATCTCCGGCTCGGTCTGCGCGACGAGCTGGGTCAAGCAGCCGCAGGGGATCGGTCCCTCGGAAAGGCCCATGCGACGGCGGAGCTTATCGTAGGCGAGCACGTGAATGCTCGAGCAATCCGTCCCGCCGATGTCCAGGGGGATGCAGTCGGAGGGCTGGCGGTTGAGCGTTGCCAGGACGCGCTGGCGAGGAGTCATGCCGGGTTTCTCCGGGATATGAGGCAGATCGCTCGGGGACGTTCTGCGATTAAGGAGTAACCGAGTCCCGCTCTGACGTCAAGCACGGCAACCGCGAGGGTTCCCGCAATCGATCAGTGCTTGCAGATCAGTTCCAGCAGTTTGCGATCCAGTTGGTGGCCATGGAAGTCTTCGTAGGCCACGTCGGCGCGGTCGCTGTCGAGGATTCCGAATGGCCCACGGAAGTTCCACATGGCCCATCCGAAGCCGGCTTCCTGCCAGGCATCGAGCCAGTCGCTTGCCCAGGCCAAGACCACGCCGTGCGGGGTACGGTTGAACGCGCCCCATTCGCCCACGTGCACGCCCACGCCCTGGGCCGCCAGTTTTTTCCAGGGTTCGAGGAACTCGCGGGTCATCCATTGGCGGTCGTAAACCTTGCCCCCGTCGCGCAACGGCCAAGTCGGCTTGGCGAACCGTTCGCCGCTGACCCAGGAGGCCTGGTAGTGGCTGATGGGCATCGGCTCGTAGCCTCGCGTGCTCTGCGCCACGCGGGTTTCGAGCAAGATCGATTACCGGTTTGCGACCCCAGCTCAGGCCGTCGACGATTACGAGGCGCTGGGCGTCGCGGGCGCGAATTGCGGTCGCTGCGCGGTGCATGACCTTGGCGTAGACGGCCGGGTCGACGTCGGGCGGTTCGTTGACGAGGTTGAAGCTCAACTGCTGTGACGGAATGCCCTCGTAGCGCTTGGGCGAACTGCGACCACTGGAAGTCGAACTGTTGTTGGGCCGCTTCGTCTTTCCAGAGGTTGAGTTTTTCCGGCGGCTGGGCCACGGTGTAGCCCGGGCGCACGGTGGAGGTTCAGCGACACGTGGACTGCGTGCTTCCGCCCGAACTCGACCGCCCGGTCGATTTCGGCCAGCGTTTTCTCGTCGAGCTTTTCGGGGTCCTTGGGATCGGTCCAGCATGCGGTAGTCCATGGGGAGGCGAACGAAGTCGAAGCCCCACTGGCTGATCCACTGGAAATCGGACTCGACAAAAGGCCGGTTCTGGCCGTTGAACTTCTCCAACAGATTGAACCCGCGCCACCGCGGCAATCGGGCGTGAAGCGGGGGAGCCTTGGACGGGCTTTCGGCGGTACCGTATTGCGGCGCCGGGACACGGACGGTGAGGTGGTCGCGGCCGCTCCGGCGAGAGTCAGGGTCTTGAGGAAGCAACGTCGATGCATGGACCGTTCCTCCGGAAAATGCTGCTTGGTGCCGTGGTTGACTGTGGAGCCGAGTGCCGGCCGCGCCGCGCGGGAGGCAGCGTACTACGAGGCGTCGAGAACCTCCGCACCCTGGGTGGCCTGGCAGACGTAGACGGCGGGCGTGTGGCCGGTCCGCGCCTGGTAGTCGTCGGCGACGGCGCGGGAGAAATCCTCGGCAGCCTGGGCGTCGATCACCGCGACGGCGCAGCCGCCGAAGCCGGCTCCGGTCATGCGCGCCCCGAAGCAGGCCGGGTGGGCACTGGCGCGCTTCGACCATGGCGTTCAGGGCGTCGCTGGAGACTTCGTAGTCGTCGCGCAGGCTGGCGTGGCTCTGGTTCATCAGCACGCCCAGCGTCGTCGGCGTCGCCGCGGCGCATCGCCTCGACGGCCTCGATGCGTCCGCTGGTTCTCGGTGATGACGTGCCGGGCTCGGCGGCGCGTGGTGGGGTCCAGTCCGCCGCCGCGGCGTGGAACAGCGCCGAGGTCCACGTCGCGCAGCGCCGTGACGCCGAAGAACTTCGCCGCCGCTTCGCACTGGGCGCGTCGCTCGTTGTAGGCCGAATCGACCAGTCCGCGCCGCGTGGCGGTATCGAGCACGACCACGGCCATGCCCGGCGGAAAGGGCACGGGCTGCGTGTCCAGCGAGCGGCAGTCGATCAACAGGGCGTGTCCGGCGCGGCCGGCGGCCGAGATCAACTGGTCCATGATCCCGCAGTTGACGCCGACCCAGCGGTTCTCGGCCCGCTGGCCGAGCTTGGCCATTTCGGCCGGGTTCCAAGTCGAGGTCGCCGACGGCGGCGAAGGCCCGGGCGGTGGCCATCTCCAGGGCGGCCGACGACGACAGACCGGCGCCGAGGGGCACGTCGCCCTGAAGGACGCCTTCCCAGCCTGCAGGCGGAGGCCGTCGTCCTGGAGGCTCCAGGCGGTGCCCTTGAGGTACTCGATCCACCCGGCCTTGTCGTGCTGGCAGGGATTCGAGGGCGAACTCGGCCGACTCGCCGAAGTCGAGCGAGTGGACGACGACGCGCCGGTCGTCGCGCGGGCGACCAGGGCGATCCAGACCGCGCGGTCGATGGCCAGCGGCAGGACGAAGCCGTCGTTGTAGTCGGTGTGCTCGCCGATCAGGTTGACGCGGCCGGGCGCACGGACCACGAAACGCGGTGGGCAGTGCATTCGCTGTTGGAAAGCGGCCACCAATTGGCGTCGTTCCAGCCCCATGCCGAGAGTTCCTTTTTCAACCGGACTATATTGGAGTTCGCACTGTAAATGGTTGGCTATGCCGGGCTGGGAAGCCTTGTTTTCCGGCCTCCTGATGGTCGGCCTGGCGCATTGGCTATGCGGGGGTCAATAGGTAGGCGCCCCCGCGTGCGCGGGGCCGTGCGCCCGCACAGACAAGCCAACATCGTCGCCTCTGGGACCTCGGCGGTCAAGCGGCCGGAAGGTCCTGGCATGCGGGCGAATCGAGGGGGCGGCTCGCCGTGGTGGGGGCAATGCGACCGATGCGCAGAGAAACGAAAATGCCCCGCGATCGACGCGGGGCGAGGGATCCGCAAGTGCGTCGGACGGAGCGCGAGCGCTAATCGTTCATGCCGTGCAAGGCGTCGGAAGAGATCCGGCGAGAGGCCGCCTGCCCCAACTCGTCTTGCGTGCGGCGGCGGCCCACCGCATGCCAGGGGCTAACCCCCTGAAGCTCCGGCATGACTTCGCAAAGCTGCTCGACGAGCATCTGTGCCATGCGGCGAATCCCCGGCTGATTGGTTCGTTCCTGGATGGCCGCCGCGGTCTTCATTAACCGCACCATCTGTGCACGCCTCATCACAGGCGCGGAGAGCGGCTCCTCGGTTTCCAGCAGCAGCTCAGACACCGGCACCTCCAGGACCTGTTGCCAGGCGTAGAGCGTGGTCAGATACATGTCGGAGGCCGGCTGTTCCTGGGCTTTGACCATGGTTACATCACAGTTCAATCGCCGGGCGATTGTCCGCCGCGTGACGCCCTGCAAACGGCGGACCTCCTCCAAACGGTGCAGCGGCCGGTCGGCGGTCGGCATGTGCATTGTTGCTCCGTGGGTCGGCCCCGCGGCGGCATAGTGGGAAACGCTCATCGGAAACTGCCCTCCAAGGCCCGCGGTTTTCCGCAAGCCATTGCAAATAGCGATAGGTGAGAACCTCTAGCAGTGCAAAGTCCAACCGGAGAGCAAATTGCGGCTTCCCGGTTCTCCGAGATCGATGAATCGACGGTAAACGCCGCAAGAAAGCGCGACGCTCGGCGGTCGGATGAGGTTGGGAGACAAGGGAGAAGACTCGAGCGAAACGGCCCCCAAGGCAAACCAGTTGCGCACTCAATCGGCCGACGACGTAGCCCGCCCTTCCGGCGGCAAGAGATCGCCTCTTCCAGCAACTCGCACCGTGCGGGGAAAGCCCCCGTGGTATCGGCCGCGACGGTCGGTGTTCCGAGGACCGCGCGCGACCCGCGTCCTGCATAAATCTGGTCGACCCGGCCAACCGTTCGCCTGCGCATTAGCGCACGGCGCGGCGTGTTGCCTCAATCCTGAATGTCGACTGCCCTGGCGGAGCTGACCCGCTGGCGGCGCACCCCGACGCATGTTCCTGAAATGGCACGCTGGACGCGCCGTTCGTTAGCCATGCTAACAGGTCCACTGTTTTTTTACAAGTGGCCCTGACGTTTGTGAAGGGAGATTTTCTTTTCCCCCTCGCTGAAGCTCATTCACCCCAGGCCAGATGCTTGAGCTTGCCCAGGAAGTTGGGTTGTTTCGGCCGGCTTACCACCGCTGCCGGTTCCCCGGTTGGGCTCCGTTTGCCGCCGGCGTGGAACATGCGCCGTGCACGCGCCGCGACGCGGCGCAGACCCCAGCCGTGCCATGCGCGGTCCGATCTCGACCTCGTGCCATGGCAGCCCCTGCCGTTCCATCGCCGCACGAAGCCGCTCATGGTTTACCAGCGAGGACGCCTGGGGTGCCAGGAGCCGGCGAAGACCGAGGATCAGTCCGCCTTGATCGCCCGACTCATCCAGTTCCGGATCCCAGGGGTCCATGGAGACTGCCGGTACCCCCAGAACGACCCCCCACTTTTCTAGTGCGTGCCACATCCGTCCGAGCTGGTGCAGTCCGGCTGTGTAGCCCTCGTCGGCAAGGAAGATAGCCTCCCCGCGCCATGTCCCAGGGCGGTTTCGATTGCCTCCCCGCGTCCCCGCGGCCGATCGTGCCGGACGACCAACAACTGGGGAAAACGGCTGGCCAATTCGTCCGCTACCTCGATCGTTGCATCGCTGGAACAGTCGTCGACGAGCACCACCCGGAGGTCGCGCGTGAGTTCTGGCAGCACCTCGAGGAGTTGGAGCACCTCGGCCTCGAGGCAGGACTCCACATTGCGGACGGCCAGCAGGGCATCAAGGGAACCTTCCAAAGGCACTTCCTTTCGCGCGAAAAGGGCCAGAATCCACGGCGCTGCTAGTAGGTCTCGGACTGACTGCGAAGCGTTCTGCACCCAAGTCAATCGGCGCACCTTTGTGCGAACGATGCCGTCCACACGGACCTTAGGGCTCGAACCGGTCCTGCCGCCCAGACCCGCACCGGAACGCGATGGATCACCCCGACGGGTTAGATATGCATGCCCTGAGCGAATGATGCACTGGCATGGCGTTCCTTGCCCGGCTATGCTGGAGTTCTTGCGGCTGGTGAACCGGAGGGTGGTCGAGGGTGTCCGTGTGGTGGCCTAGGGCTGCCGGGGGGCGCTCGTCTTGCCGGAGGCAAGAATTGGTGCGTGCGGTCTCGTTGGCCGCTCATTGGCTTCCGGGTGGCCGCGTCGATCCACTAACACACCTACCGAGCTGTTGGACCCTTTGATCTATGGCCCAAAAGCCTTCCGTGCCGCAAACCTCACCCGACTTCGCCAAAGCAGACGGACTGTTGCCGGCGATTGCCCAAGATGCTCAGACGGGCGAGGTTCTGATGATGGCGTACATGAACGCCGAGAGCTACGCCGAGACGTTGGCCACGGGTCGCGCGGTGTACTTCAGCCGCAGCCGGGGAAAGCTTTGGCGTAAAGGGGAGGAGAGCGGCAACGTGCAGGAAGTTCGGGCCATCTACCTCGACTGCGATCGCGACACGATCCTCCTTAAGGTCCACCAGATCGGCGGCGCCGCGTGCCATACCGGTTATCGGAGCTGTTTCTACCGCGAGGTGACGCCCGAGGGCCTGGTGGAAGTGGGCACGCGCGTCTTCGATCCCGACGAAGTGTATGGAAAGAAGTGAAGTAAAGACTCCGCCATGTCGAACGTGCTCAAACTGGGAATCCCCGCAGGCAGCCTTCAGGAGGCGACGGCCGATCTGTTCCGTCGCGCGGGTACAAGATCACCTTTAGTTCACGCAGCTACTATCCTGCCATCGACGATGACGAGATCGAGTGTCTGCTGATTCGGGCCCAGGAAATGGCCCGTTACGTGCAGGACGGGGTGCTCGACGCTGGCCTGACTGGCCACGACTGGATTGTGGAAACCGAGGCGGACGTGCGTGAGGTGGCCGAGCTGGTGTTTTCCAAGGTAAGCCGCCGGCCGGTGCGATGGGTGCTGTGCGTACCCGAGGATTCGCCGGTGCGCGACGTCAAGGATCTCGAAGGGAAGCGGGTTGCCACGGAGGCGGTTGGCCTGACCACGCGCTACCTGGCTCAGCACGGGGTGACGGCGAAGGTTGAATTCAGTTGGGGCGCGACGGAAGTGAAGCCGCCCAAGCTCGCCGACGCGATCGTCGAGGTCACGGAGACCGGCAGCTCGCTTCGCGCCAACAACCTGCGGATCCTGGCCGAGGTGCTCACCAGCACCACGCGGTTCATCGCCAACCGCCAGGCCTATACCGATCCGTGGAAGCGACAGAAGATCGACGACATTGCGATGATGCTCCGCGGGGCGATGGCGGCGGAAGGCAAAGTCGGCCTGATGATGAACGTGCCCCGGGAGAAGCTTCCTGAGGTGCTCGACCTCCTTCCCGCCCTGCAGAAGCCAACGATTTCCGACCTATCGGACAAGAACTGGGTCGATGTGAACACGGTGCTCAATGAGACCGTGGTTCGGAACATCATTCCGCGGCTCAAGGCGGCCGGGGCGCGCGGTCTGGTGGAATACCCGCTCACGAAGATCATCGACTGAGCCGCCGCAATTGTCGGCGTTTAGGGACGTCCTTGGTGGGAACAGACAGGAACGTATGCTCCCACGGTGTGTCGTTGTTTCGCCAGGACGAGTGTTTTCCGGCGCTGCGCACTGCTTGTTCCAAGTGGCACACCCGAGGGATCCCAAGTTTCAATGCGGTGCCACTTAAGTCCAGCCGTGAGCCTGTTGTTTGCGGAGGACTTGCCGATGCTGCGCGGCGTGACGGTCGCGGGCAGGCCGGCGAAATAGGCGCGAACGGGCGGCTCGGAAGTGGGCTTCAGAGCTGCTCGACGAGTTTGGCGATCTCGTCGAAGCGGCGCTCGACCAGCAGGCGGCCGTAGTCGTTGAACACGCCTTGGCCGATTTTCTGCCATGCCGCCCACAGCTTGCCGCTGCCGGCCATCGTGATCTGCCGTCGGACGAGCGCAGCCTCGGCGTCGGCAAACTGCGTGCGTGTGGCGGTATCCCACGAGGGCATTCCTCGTGCCAACTCCGCCAGGCGCGCGACGATGGTCTCTGCCAGTTTCTCGCCGTCGGCGCGGGTGGCGAATTTCTTCGGGTCGCGACCGCCGACGCCCTGGTGCGGTTCGTTGCCAAGCTGGCTGAGATCGACGCTTGGCGGGTCGAGATAGAGCATGAGGGAGGTTTCGCCCCAGGCTGCGTGGTCGCCGAAGTACTTCACGTCGAGCGCGAGAAAGTACTCGGGCGTACCCAGCACCGGCACTCCGAGGACGCGCATCATGCGCACCGCTGCCTCACGGATCACGATTTGCTGCGCTGCGCCGTAGTGGCCGGTGAGGATTACGAGGGAGCGGAACCCCTGGCGCACGGCCTCGCGGCAGAGGCGTTCGAGCCAGGGACGCAGGAGGTTGGAAAAGACATCGTCTTCGGGCTCGATGACGAAGGTATGGGGCTGGTTCAGTCCCCCCACGCCTCCGTAGAGCGGCGGCGCCACGAGTCCACCGCCGCGCTGGGCCGCGCGGACCGCGAGCATGTGCGCCTTGAGTGCGTCGAGCCCCACGACGTTGTGCAGCCCGTGCCACTCGATCGTTCCCAGCGGCAGAAAGAGCGTTGGGCATGCCTTCATCGCCGCGTCGATCTGGGTGGGGCGGAGGTGCTCCAAACGCACTTCCCGGGCGCTGGCAGCGGGTTGTTCCGAGGCTTTGACGTCGTGCACCGCCGCAAGGGGTGCAGCCGTCGCCGCGCTGAGAAACGCGCACCGCGCAAGTTTTCGGCTCATGGGTTCTCCTCACTTAGCGTCGATGCAAGGACCGTGTGCTGCCTCAGAATCGCTGGGTCGCACGCGGCCGCAGCGGCAGCTTTCGGATACCGGTTGTTAGCGTGCCAGCGACGCCAGGGCGGTGCGTGCTCCCAAGTGGTTGACGTCCAGCTCGACGGCTTTGGCCAATTCGGCCTTGGCGTCGGCATGGCCTCGGCCCAGATAGCCCAGGCCGATCTGGTAGTGTGCCTCGGCCTTCTGAACGCGTTCGGACTGCTGAAATCCGAACTTGGCGAAGAAATCGACTTTGGGCTTGGCTGCCAGACGCTCTTGGCCCGAGCGGACAAGAGTGTCGAACGCTTCGAGTGCTTTTGCATTCTGGCCGAGTTCGCGAAATGCCAGGCCGCGGGCGTAGCGTGCGGCGGGGGTGGAGTGGGTTGCGCACGTTGCCAGCTCGTAGTGGTCCTTGGCCTTTGAGTCTCCGACCATCTCGAGTCGCCTTGCCCCAGAGGTAATGAATCCTGGCATCTTGGGGTCCACCGTGTGACGGCCGGCCGGTTTCGAAGCGGTCGGGGTATTCCAGGCAGACTTCGAAATCCTTCAATGCCTCCACGGCCTTGCCGGCGCGGAGCAAGGTTTCTCCGCGCAGACAGATGCGCGTTGACCCAGAGATCGTGGACTCCGCTTTGCCCTTCCCAGAGATGGAAGTGGTGCGCATCGAGCAGTTCGAGGGTGCGCGGGTAGCGGCCCAGAAGGACGAGGAGTTCGATCTCGCGCAGTAGAGCGTCGTCGCGCTGGGCGACGACGGGGTGGTTTCCTTCGAGCACCGCCAACCGCTTCTCGGGGCGCACCGGCGGCCTCGTAGACGCTATCCAGATCGGCATACAGTTTGGGATCGCGCGCGTCGCAGGCCACTGCCTTCTCGAGGCTTGCCACGGCTTTCGCCAGATCGCTTTCGGTTTGGGCATAGCCCAACCCGAGGTTGCGATGGACCGTGGCCAGCGAATCGTCCAGGCGCGGGCTTTTTCCCAGGCGGCCATGGCGCGCTTCGGCTCGGCGTCGTAGAACAGGTTGCCCAGGTAGTACGGTGCTCGTGGATCGGCCGGATCGAGCTGGCTCGCGTGTTGGAGGATCGCGGCCGATTCGCGTTGGAACGGGAAAACATAGTCGGGTTTCGCCTGGCGAGCGCGTTGGTAGAACTCACGCGCCTTGGGGCTTTTGAGTTGCTCCAGGTAGTAGGCAAGGTGGTAGCAAGCCAGCGCGTCGGTCCCTTCGGGCTTCGCGGCGTCGACGTAGGGAGTGAGTACGTCGGCCGCCTCCTGCCAGAGCGCGCAGGCAGCGTAGTCCGCCGCCAGTTCCAGATAGGCGGCTGCCTCTCCGTGCAACAAGGTCTTCAGTTCTTCCCGGGCCCGAGCCGCCGGAGCTTGCTCGCCCTGGGCCTGGAGCGCGAGCGCGGTCTCGTTGCCCGACCAGGGGTCCAGGGGATCGATCGTGCGGACGCGTGCCGAAAGCGCCAGTGCTTCGGGGAGGCGGTTGAGTTTGCGGAGCACGGCGGTCTTGAGGTTGAGTGGCGGCGTGTCCAACGCGTTGACGGTGGTTGCGCGCTCCGCATATTGCAGTGCCTTGCCGAAGAGGCCGCGGCGGCAGGCCAACTCGGCCAGAATGTAGTGGCTTGCGCCGTACCACGCCGAGTTCCACGCCGCCTGGTGCAAGGCGTTCTCGGCTTCGAGAAGTTTCCCCTGCGCCTGAAGCGCCAGGCCCAGGTAGTAGAACGCCTCGCCATCCTTGGGGCGGGTGTAGTTGCGCGTGATCCGCTCGACGGCCGCGCGGAGGTGCTTTTCGGCCGTGGCATCCATGCCGCGCTTCAGGTACAAGATTGCCAGCGCCGTGTTGGCACGCGAGTCGCCGGGATCGCGTTTGAGGGCCTCTTCGTAGTAGGGATACGGCTCCAGCGCGGGACTGTGGAACTGCTCCAGACGCAGGCCGGCCAGATAGAGTTCTTCGCTGGTCTTCATCTGGGCCGGCGGCGGAGGGGGCTCGACGGCGGCGGGCATGGGCGAGTTCTTGGGCCGCGCGGGCTGGTAGCGAACCAGTGTCCTTCCGTCGGCTACGAGCGAGGCGACCAGTTGCTGCGGCTTGACGTCGCCGCCCAGGGCAACTTCCTTCACGAAGGGCCGCTCCGGGCGATCTCGATCGCCTCATCGAGAAGCACGCGCTTCCCGCCGTCAGCCGGGCGCGGGCCGCGCGGGCGCGCGTGGTATTGAACGCCACGCGCGCGGTGCCCGATGCGCCGACTTCGAGGTTCACGGCCGCCTCGAGGTTGGCGTTCTTGATGCCGCCGAGTTCGCGGATCGGATACCAGTACTGCTTGACGACCTTGGTCTCGTAGGGCTGGATCCAACTGTAGTCGGGCTGGTTGTCGGACTAGGCGCCGGCCATCAGTTCCAGGTAGGGGCCGTCGGCGTCGGTGAGGATCTTGTCCCACATCCGGCCTTCGGGGCCGTTGCCCCACTCGAAGAACTTCTTGCCCGGGGCCACGTGGTGGTCGGCGACGATCGACGATGCCGGCCTGCTTGCCGTGGTCGTAGCCGCCGAAGAAGTCGTCCTCGTAGTTCCAGGCGAAGATCGAGACCGGCGTGGGATGGTTCTTCCACCAGCTCACGTCGACGCCGCGTGCAGTCCACGCCGCCGTAACGCTCGCTGGCCGATCGGCCAGTGGACGAACTCGCGTCTTGGCGTGCTGCGTGCCGAACTCGGTGCCGGGCGGGAAGATCACCTGGTAGTCGGCGTTGGCGTGCACGGCGACGTTGGCGAAGTAGAGCATCGAGTGCGGCAGCGGCGTGCGGTTGAAGAGCTTCACCGTGACCTCCAGGTACGAGCGGTCGGGGCAGAGCGTCAGGCCGACGAGCCACTTCATGCGGTGCCGCAGTTCGATCTCGCCCACCCAGACGGTCTTGCTGCCGTCGGCGTTCTCCACCAGCCGGTAATCGACCGGCATGAAGGTCGAGGCGCGGTGATGGTGCGGGATGTTCCACTCGACGCCGCCGGAGATCCAGGCCCCGACCATGCCGATCAGGGCCGGCTTGATCACGTGCTGGCGGTAGATGAAGTCGTAGCCGTTGGTCTTGTCGCGGCCGGTGAAGATCCGGCCGCCGAGCTCGGGCAGGATCGATGTAGCTGGACGTAGCTGGTTCTCGAGGCACGACCGCCTGGTAGGTCTTGTCCTGCTTCTGACGTCGGTCAGCCGTGTCGAGCAGCGGATAGGGATAGACCGGCCCCTTGGCCCCCTGGTAGCTGCGACCGCTGAAGAAGATCGGGATTCTTCTCGGCCGGGCCGACCGGGTAGGTGGGGATGACGGTCGAGTGTTCGCGGAGCGTCACGGTGGCCGGCTCGGCACCGGAGGCAATCGCGGCCCCCAAGACGATCATTCCGAGCACGATCCAGGCCGTCTTCATCCATCCGGTCATGGTTGTTTCCTCGTCGCTGGGACTTGGGAAAAATGGCTTTGGCTTTGGAGCTGATCCTGGAACTGTTTGGCGTGTGGCGGTTTCTCGGCCGCGGAAGGCTGCTCAGGCGGATTCGGGATTGGTCTATAGCCTATCCCCGTGTGGCGCGGGCCGCAAGATTTTTTGAGAGCCACTGACGGGCTGAAATGGCGGGGGAACGGCACAAAGACGGGTTCGCTTTTCGGCCAGGGCGTTGCCCTGAAAGCGGTGCGAGCGGGCCGAAACAAGAGGCCCGTGCGTGGTGGGTCTGCGGGAAGTTACGGTTCGTTGCCTCGGGTGGGGCGCGGGCAGTAGAATGGGCGGATTGCTGCGATCCCCCCAAGTTCGAGGAAACCAACCATGCGTACCTCGCTCGCCCCGTTCGTCCTGGTCGCCGGCCTTTGGGCTGTGCCTGCTGCGGCCGTCGAGCCCGCCAATCCTGCCACCAATGCCCAAGCGCGCGCGGTGCTCGACTACCTCGCGCGTCTTCCCCAGCGTCAGGACCAGCGCGTGTTGTCCGGCCAGTTCACTTCGTATGGTTCGGGCGCGTCGGCTCGGATGGTGGAGGAAGCGCACCACAAGACGGGCCACTGGCCGGCGATGATCGGATTGGACTATGCCGATTTCGGTTCCGGCGGGCTGCACACTGCGACGGTCAACCGCGTGGCGATGGAATACGCTCGGCAGGGAGGACTGGTGACGATCAGCGCCCATCTCTATAACCCGGTGCGTGCCAAGGGAGGAGGGCTTCGCGACAAGGGCGTGGACCTGAACCAGCTTCTTACGCCGGGCAATGAGGTTCACACGCGTTGGCTTCGCGAGATGGACCTTCTGGCCGAAGGGCTTCAAGAACTCCAGGCCAACGGCGTGGTCGTTCTCTGGCGCCCCTTCCACGAAATGAACGGAGGCTGGTTCTGGTGGGGTGGCCAGGATCCGCAAGTCTTCCAGCGTCTCTGGCGGCAGATGTTCGACTACTTCACCCAGACGAAGAAGCTCAACAATCTGCTCTGGGTCTACGGCCCCAACCACGGCCAGAAGACGGCC
Organism: Pirellulales bacterium; assembly: GCA_963736495.1. Taxonomy (GTDB): domain Bacteria; phylum Planctomycetota; class Planctomycetia; order Pirellulales; family Thermoguttaceae; genus CAVTPL01. The sequence continues at coordinate 791,761 of CAVTPL010000009.1, forward strand.
GCCTACTACGCGGGCGACCGCTATGTGGACGTGGTCGGGCTGGACGCCTATACCGACTACGTCGACCGCGAGCACATCAAGGGCTACGAGGAGATCGTTGCCTTGGGCAAGCCGCTCGGGATTCACCGAGTTTGGGCCGCACGGGGCCTCGAATCCTCCGGGCGACTACGACTATCGCCGCTTGATCGCCGGGATCATGAAGGACTTTCCCCAGGCAACCTTCTTCCTCTCGTGGCACGACAAGTGGGGATTGGGGAGCAACCAGCACACCAAGGAACTGCTCGAACACCCCTGGATCGTCAATCGCGAGAAACTTCCGAGGGAGCTGGGCGGCGGGGCCGAGGCGAAGAAGGATTGAGCCGATCCCAGAGCTGATCCCTGAACCTTTGGAGGTGCTGCGATTTTCCGGTCGCACAGGGCCGCAGCGGCAGTTCTGGGATCGATTCTTAGAACCGCTTACCCGTGCCGTGTTCTCCGGCCACGTTGTTCCGACGCTATTTGGCCGTTATTTGGCCGTGCGCGAGGCGCGGACCGCCTCGTAGAGCGCCACCAGGTTCTCGGCGGGGGTGCCGGCCTGCACGTTGTGGACGGTGTTGAAGACGAAGCCGCCGCCGCGGCCGAAGATCTCGATCCGCTCCCGGACCTCGCGGCGGACCTCGTCGGGCGTGCCGAAGGGGAGCGTCTTCTGCGTGTCGACGCCGCCGCCCCAGAAGGTGAGCCGGTCGCCGAACCGCTCCTTGAGCGTCTGCGGGTCCATGCCGGCGGCCGAGCACTGCACCGGGTTGAGGATGTCGAAGCCGGCCTCGACGATGTCGGGCAGCAGGGCGACCACCGAGCCGCAGGAGTGGATGAACGTCTTCCACGGCGTGTGCTCGTGGACCCAGTCGTTCACGCGGCGGTGGAACGGCTGGAAGAGCTTGCGGTAGGCCTGGCGACTGATGAACGGCCCGTTCTGCGTGCCGAAGTCGGTGCCGGTGATGAAGACCGCCGACACGCGGTCGCCCACCGCGTCGTGGATCTTCGCCAGGTTCGCCAGGGCGATCTCGCACTGGCGCTGGAAGACCTCGTAGACGTAGTCGAACCGGGCGACGGTGCTGATGTACCACTCGTCGACGTCGCGGATGCCCTTGGGGTGCTTCAGCCACGGGGCGGGCACCAGGGCGATGTCGCCGAAGGCCGTGCCGCCGAAGTTGGCCAGGATCGCCTTGTCGGCTCTCGCGCCGCAGCCGGTCGGCCTCGCGCGCGAAGTGCTCGAGGTCGGCGTCGGTGACCGGGCCGAACTCCTCCAGGTTGTCCTCGACGTTGAGCTTGTCGTCGTCGATCGGCTCCTGGCGGACGATGGTGTCGAAGTAGAAGCCGCCCTTGGGCATGCGGCCGCTGGGCGGGGCCGAGTGGTCGCCCTCGGGATACATGAGGATGTCGCCGTTGGGCTCGGGCTCGGTGTTGAAGCCGCCGGGCACCAGCACCGGCGTGCCGTCGAAGAGCGTCCACGGCTTCCAGTCCTTGTTCTCGAAGCCGAACATCGTCTTCGGGCCGCCCAGGCCGACCACGTCGACGCCCAGGGCGTCGAGCAGGTCCGGGGCGATCTCGCCGAGCATCTGGTACGGCTCGACCACCTTGACCGGCGTGCCGGGCGGGTCGAGCTCCAGCGCCTGGCGCAGCTGGTACGACCGAGCTGACGTGCATGCCGGTGACCGCGCTGGCGCCGAGGTCCAGGGGCACGTGGTCGGGCTGCTGGTGGTTCAGGGCGGCTTCGACGCGTTGGCGGGAGTTCATGGGGCTTTTCCTGCGATCGGACGATGCGAATGGCTGTTGCCAATGTGTCCTTGGCCTCGGCTCTTGTCAAGACGGCGCAAGGGATTACATTGAAGGCCTCACGTGGACCTATTGCGCGAGCGGAACCTCTGGTGCACGAAGGAACTGGCATGGCAGACCGATCGGCCGCGAGCGCGGCGAACGAAGGAAGCGTGGGCTACGTCTACTTGCTGGCCGTGGTGGCGGCACTGGGCGGGCTGCTGTTCGGCTACGACACGGCGGTCATCTCCGGGGCGATCGGCTATCTGCACAACGCATTTCCACCTCGACCCGACGCTGGAGACGGGCTGGGCCGCGGCGAGCGTGCTTCTGGGCTGCGCGGCAGGGGCGGCGGTGGCCGGCTTCTTGAGCGACCGGCTGGGGCGGAAGAAGATGCTGATCCTGGCCGGCGTTGTTCTTCCTCGTCTCCGCCGTGGGCACGGCGCTGCCGCAGAGCGTGACGATGTTCGTCGTCTTCCGCATCCTCGGCGGCTTGGCGATCGGGGCCGCCTCGATCACTTCGCCGATGTACATCGCCGAGATCTCGCCGGCGCGGATGCGCGGGCGGATGGTCTCGATCAACCAGTTCGCCATCGTCTCCGGAATCCTGGCGGCGTACTTCGTCAATCCCGCTGATCGCGGCCTATGGCAACTCGATCGACCCGGGCTGGAACGTGGCGTGCGGCTGGCGGTGGATGTTCGGTTTCGGCGCGCCTGCCGGCGATCCTTTTCCTGTCGCTCTTGCTGTTGGTGCCCGAGAGCCCGCGCTGGCTGACCAAGCAGGGTCGGGCGGACCGAAGCGCTGGCGGTTCTCGCACGGATCAACGGGGCGGAAATCGGGCCGGGCCGAGCTGAATCGCGATCGAGGCGGCGATCGCCACGGAGAGCGGCTCGCTGGCCCAGCTCTTCCAGCCGGGCATGCGCACGGCCTTGGCGATCGGCGTCGTGCTGGCCGTGCTGCAGCAGGTCACCGGCATCAACGTGTTTCTCTACTTCGCCCCGGAGATCTTCAAGAAGATGGGCTCGGGCGTAGAGCGCGGCGCTCTTGCAGACGGTCGATCGTCGGCGCGGTCAACCTGAGCTTCACGGTCATCGCCATCTGGACCGTCGACCGGCTGGGGCGCAAACCGCTGATGCTCATCGGCTCGGCCGGCATGGGGCTGTCGCTGGCGGGCATGGCGGCCGCGGCCTATTGGCAGCAGACCGGCGTTTGGGTGCTCGTGCTTCATCCTCGGCTACATCGCCTGTTTCGCCCTCTCGGTCGGGCCCGGTGACCTGGGTGATTCTCTCCGAGATCTTCCCCACGCGGATCCGCGGCCGGGCGATGGCCATCGCCACGGTCTGCCTCTGGCTGGCCAATTTCGTCGTCACGCAGACCTTCCCGATGATGGACGAGAATCCCTGGCTGGTCGACGGTCTTCCATCGCGCGTTTCCCTTCCTCGTGTACGCCACGTTCTGCCTGGTTTCGGTGGTCTTTTTGGCCGTGTACGTGCCGGAGACCAAGGGCAAGACGCTGGAAGAAATCGAGCGAAGCTGGATGCGCCGCTGAGAGGTCGCCGGGACCGAGGCGCGGCGGGCCGGCGGAGGCGGAGGGGTTTGACGCCGCCGGTGCTTCGGGGAGGATTTCTACGAACCAACCGCAGCGAGGATGGAATATGGCAAGCACTGCCGACGACCGGGGCGCTGGCCCGCGCTGAACATGGGCTACGTGTGGGCGATTTCGCTGGCGGCGGCGCTGGGCGGCCTGATGTTCGGCTACGACTGGATCGTGATCAGCGGCACCAAGCCGTTCTACGAGCGGTTCTTCGCCCTGTCGACGGCCTGGGAAGAAGGCTGGGCCATGGCCAGCGCGCTGGTCGGTTGCCTGATCGGCGCCGTCGTTTCCGGAATGCTCAGCGACCGCTTCGGTCGCAAGCGGCTGCTGATTCTCTCGGCAGTGGTTTTCGTGGTTTCGTCGATCGCCACCGGCTTGGCCGCGAGCTTCTCCGTGTTCAACCTCTGGCGGATTGCGGGAGGGATCGCCATTGGCCTGGCCTCGAATCTTTCGCCGATGTATATCGCCGAGATTGCTCCGGCCGCAGTGCGCGGGCGGCTGGTGTCGATGAACCAGTTCACGATCGTGATCGGGATTCTGCTGGCCCAGGGGGCGAACTACGGGATTGCCGAGTGGGGCAGCGCGGCGGACCGGGACGCGTGGCCGAGTGGCCCGGGTGAGCCGCTTCGAGCCGCCCCGGTGGCCGAGGAACTGGCCCGGCAGGTTCCGCTGGACCAGATCGCGCGGCCGTGGCCGATGCCTTTCTGGCGCGCGCGGCTACGGAGGGCGAGGGGCTCGACTATGCAATGGTGGAGCGGATCGTCGAGGAAGTCGGCCGCGAGCGCGGCAAGCCGCTGAAGGCCGAGCGGACGAGCGTCGAGCTGTCGGGCCGCGGCCTGGCGTCCTGGAACGTGCTTCACGGCTGGCGGTGGATGTTCGGCGTGACGGCGCTGCCGGCGTGTTTCTTCTTTGCGCTGATGTTCTTCGTGCCCGAAAGCCCGCGGTGGCTGGCGAAGAACGGCCAGCCGGAGGCGGCGCGCCGGGTGCTGGCGCGTATCGGCGGTGCGCGCTATGCCGACGCCGAACTCCGCGCGTCGAGGCGACGCTGGTGGGCGAGACGCAGAAGGTCGATTTTCGCGAGCTCGTCGAGCCACGCATGCTTTCCATCCTGACCCTGGGGATTACGCTGGCCGTGCTCCAACAGTGGTGCGGGATCAACGTGATCTTCTACTACGCCGCCGATCTGTTCCGCGCGGCAGGCTCTACGGTGGGCGACGCCCTGTTGAACATCGTGATCATCGGCACGGTCAATCTCTTGGCGACCGTAGTGGCGGTGTTCAGCGTGGACCGGCTCGGGCGCAGGAGCCTGCTGGTGGCGGGCTTCGCCGGCCTGACGGTCACGCACACCGCGCTGGCGATGAGCTTCTGGGCAGGTTGGACGGGCGGAGCCGTGTTGGCAATTACGCTGGCCGCCATCGGCTGCTACGCGCTGACGCTGGCGCCGGTGACCTGGGTGGTGCTCTCGGAAATCTTTCCCAACCGCATCCGCGGCGGAGCGATGTCGGTCTCGGTCTTCGCCCTGTGGACGGCCTGTTTTCTGCTGACCTTCACGTTCCCGCTCCTGAACGCGCAGGCTGGGAACGGCAGGCACCTTCGCCATCTACGCGATCATCTGTGTGTTTGGGCTCTTCTTCACCCTCGGCCGGCTTGCCGAAACGAAGGGGAAGACGCTCGAGGAGATCGAGAAGGAACTCGTGGGGTAGGGCGTGCGGACGGCGGTCGGTGGCTCAAGGGCCTTCGACGATCACGACGCTTTGGTTGAGCGCGGCGCGGTGGCCGGGAAGCGGAGCGTGCGGCCGTCGGCCGCCGAAACCTGCACGTAGTACTCCAAGTCGGCTTGCGTGGCTTCGGCGGGAAGGGTGACGGAGTAGGCCCCGCGCGCGACGTGCGACAGCGGAACCTTCTTGAACTCACCCGCGCCGAGCGGACGCCACGCCAGCGACGCATCGGTCGGCGCCATTCCCACGACGATTACCGGGAGGGTGAGGGGCTCGCGCGGCTTCAGGGCCGTGCGGACCACGGGCACGACGAGCCGCGGCGGGGTGGCGGCGTTGGGCGAGGGCATTGCGTCGGCCGGGAGCTTCGCGCCCAAGAGCTTCGCCAGTTCTTCGCCGGGCTTGTGGAGCAGGTCGGGGAGGACGTGCTGCTGCCAGTTGGTGACCGTGCCCATTTCACCGGTCGTGCTCACGGTGGCCAGAAGATGCTGGTGGACTTCGGCGACGAGGGTAAGGATTTCCTTGCGGATGGGCAGGGCAAGCTCGCGAGCCAGTTGCTTCTGCCGGGCCGAGTCCTTTTCGGCCTGGACCTGCTTGACTGCGAGGTTGTAGCGGTGCCACGCGCAGTTGACTTGAGCGTTGGCGCGCATGAAGCGGAAGTTTTCCAGCCAATAGTCGAAGCGTTCGAGGTTGCCCGCTCCGCGGACGCGCGTGCGGAGGGCTGCCAACTCGTCGACGAAGGCGTACTGTTGGGCCACTTCGTTCCAAGGCCGCGGGTCGGGCTTGATGCCTCCGGGGCCGTCGACCCAGTCGGAGGGGCGCGGCAGTGCGCAGTCGATGCGGGAGAAGAGGACTGCGGACGCATCGGCGACTTCAGGGCCGAACTCGATCCGCGCCCAGTCGGCCCAGAAATCGGCCGAGGGGAGGTAGCGCTCGCGCGATTGGCCGCGCTCGGAAGGGGGCCAATCGGCCTGATAGTCGCGGTAGGCTTCGCCCCCGCAATTAACCTTGCGCGTTGCCGGGCCCTGGACCTCAATCGCGGCGATCGAGGGGAACTCGACTTGATTGATGAATTCGATCAAGAGCCGGCCGTCGGCGACCTTGACGTCGCGGAAGGTATAGTCCAGCGCCTTGTTCTTTCCGACCCTGGCGAAGATATCCAAGCGGTCGATGACGCGTTGGCCCTGGACGGCGACGCCGAAGACGCGCGAATCCGGCTTGTCGTAGTGAACTTCGCAGAAACGGAGCGTGACCGTGTAGATGCCATTGGGCACGTCGAACGCATAGCCTCCGGTGTTGTAGCGCACGGTTTGATAGAGGGCGCCGTCTTCGGTGCCTTCGACGGGGGCGGAATAGCGGGCGTGCTGGCCGCCGAGTGGTCCTTCGGGGTCACGGGGAATCTGCACCTTGGGATTCTTGGCGGGATTCCATGCCTGTTGGTCCCAGGCGGCCGCGGCCAGGGCGGAGACGTTGGGTCCGAGGATTCGCGTGCGCCAGTGGATGCCCAAGAGTCCGGTGCAGCCGTAGGCCAGGGCATCGGCGGCGTCTTTACGCATGCGTCCGACCCAAAGCTGGGGCGAGGTGAGAGCCGGGTCGTCTTCGAGCCAGGGAATGGCCCACTTGGGACGGCCGGAAACGCGGGCGAAACCGGGCTCCACCGGCTCGTGACCCACCTGCCGGCTGATGCAACTCATGGGCATGTCTTTGGGCAGGAGGTTATCGAAGAGGGCGGGTTGCTGCGGCGGCCCCAGCACCCAGCCGCAAGTGGCCAGCGTGAAGGGGGCGTTGACTTTCTTGGCCGCGGCCTGCATGGCGCGGAAGTCGGCCACGGTGGCGTCGATCTGCTCCTGTTTCACCGCGCTCCAGGTCCATCCTTCGGGAGTCCAGAGCCAGTAGTAGTCCAAGGGATGCGTGAGCATGATGCGGCGGAAGATGCCTTCATAAAGCTCTTGAACGACGGCGGGATCGGCAGGATTCTTACCGGCCGCCTTGAGGCGCTCCTTGACCGGCGTGGGGATTATCAAGGGGGTTTCCGTGCCCAGGCAAGTCTTGATGCCGAGTTGCGCGCGAGCGTGAAGCTGTCGCGGAGCACTTCGCCCATACGATGGAACAGTTCGTTCTGGTCTTCGGCGGTTTTGGGCCAGGGCGTCATGCCGCGCATGTAGTCGGCGCCGTAGTCGTCGCGGTCGAACAGGGCGGCGGCACCGTAGGAGTAGTCGGCGGTCTTCATGGCGCGATAGCCCCAGGTGCCGTTGGCCGGGGTGAAGTGGCGCGAGGGATAGCTGTGTTTCACTCGACCCTGGGCGGCGAGGTCCTCGGGGCGGCCGATCCAGGTGGCGGGCTCGGGCCCGACGCCGCCTTCGGGATAGGTGTGCAGGCCGAAGAAATTCATCCGCAGCTTGGGCAACTGGCCGAGCACGGCCTTATAGCCGTCGGCGTTCCACCAGTCGGGTCCTTCGGGGAAATCGTGGAAGGGCTGAATGCCGCGGCGGTCGAACAATGGCTTGCCGATTTCGCGGAGGGCGGGAATGCCGAGGGCGATACGCTCGTCAGGAACGACGTCGCCGTGGAGGTAGAATCGCACTCCCAGGCGCTCGGCGAGGCGATATGCGCCATAGAGTGTGCCGATGGGGTCGCCGCCGGCGACGACGACCAGGGGTGCGCCGCCGCGCGTGACGGTGGCGATCAGGTATTCGTCTGCGCGGAGGGCGGCGGCCGAGGCGCGGAGTTCGGCATCGACGAAAAGCGCGGCCACGATGGGGCGCGACTTTTCGGCGACCACCACGGCCGCCGCGGCTTCCGGGGCGCGCGACGTTAGTGGGAGCAGGGTGCCGCTGCGGAGATAGAGGTAGCGGCGGATCTCCTTGGCTGCCAATTGCTCGGCGAAGGAAGCTTTGGCGGGGCAGACCACGGCCGTGGGAACCACGACGCGCTGGTCAGCCGCTGAGGCATGGTTTGCGATGAGCGCGAGTGCCAGGGCCGAGCAAAAGGCGGTGCGAAGCATGGGCGGGACCTCCTCGAGCGGAAATGGAACGAATCGCGTGTCACGATTGTAGATTGCGGCGCGGGTCGCCGCGACGCCCCAGGGCGGACCGAGTGCGCGCGCCGGAGCGTCGGAGATCCACGGAAGGAGATTCGGTTCTCACGGGAGAATGCGGGGTCAAAAGAGGTTTTTGGTCAACGGGGGTCGATTTTTCCAGACTATCCACCTCGGGCCGGGGGAGTCGTGTTGGGCACGTGGGGAGAAGCCGAGGGGTGGATTGCGTACGCGTGCGTGTTGGTCAACGGATCGGGATTCTTGCCAATTGCAGGGGGCATGGCGCGACGGCCCGCAGAGGGGTTGCGGGGGGTAGCGAGGAGCTTGAGGTAGAGGCTTGTTGCGGGGGTGGAGGTTTTCACGGCTGGGGTGAAACCGTGGGGCCACTGGTTCATCTGTCTTCGATCGAGCGAGGGGATGGCTTGGGATTGCTTGCTTCGAGCGGAGGTTTCAATCGCGCCGAATTTAGCCGGGCGATCTTTGAGCCGATGCGAGGGTACTGTTCGGCGGACCATCGTTCGGCCGCACAAGGCCGTCGGGACGGTTCCACTAGAATTCTTACCGTGTTGAGTGGCCCAATTTCAAGAGTGGTTGGAGGGCCAATTTGGGCGGGAGTGTTCGGTTGTCCGTGTTCAGTGTTCAGCGGGGAGCGCGGGGGGATGCGTGCCTGGCTGGGACGCGGATGGAAGGGTCTTAGAGCCGGTTCCAGAACCTCTGGACGCTACCGGATTCCCCGGCCGCGGACCCTTTTCCTGGTAGTTCTGGGATAGGTTCTTAGAGCCGATCCCAGACCGTGTGCCGCTCCTGCATTCTCCGGCCGTGGAGAGCGGCCGTGGCGGTTCCGGGATAGGTTGTTAGAGCCGATCCTAGAACCTTGGGAGGTGCCGCGCTTCTCCGGCCGCACAGGGCTCCAGCGGCAGTTCTGGGATAGGTTGTTACCACACGGAGTAAGAACGAAGGTATCACCACCAAGGCACGAGGACACAAACGTGAAGGTAGCAGAGAGCCGTTGCCGGAGCTTGGCGCAAGCGGCCGCATAGAAGCCTCTCGCCGCTACGGGGTTGTTGTTATCATGGAGAATCCGAGTACCAGGGCCTTGACGCAGCGGCGGCGATGGGCGACCCGTTTGGTCCTTGTTCCGCCCCGATCTCCGAGACATTCAAGTGGAGTAGCGTGAACGGGAACTTGAATGCGGTGTGAGGAGGGGCTCGTGCAATCCCTGAAGATCATCCTGTTGTGCATGGCCTCAGCCATCCTCTACGGCATCTGCCACGATCAGGTGACGGCACGGGTCTGCGTCGAGTATTTCACCGTTGGACATGCACCCATCTTTCACACCGAGTCGCCAACGCTTCTCGCCTTTGGATGGGGGACGATGGCAACGTGGTGGGTCGGCCTGATCCTTGGCGTCTTGGCTGCGTTGGTCTCCAGGGCCGGATCGTGGCCGAAGCTCGATGCCGCACATCTGATTCGACCGATTGCCTGCCTGCTGATCGTCATGGCAGTCGCCTCGCTCCTGGCGGGAATCACCGGTTATCAGCTTGCCAAGGCCAGTGGCTTGGTGCTGCCCGAACCGTTTGGACCTCGGATTCCAAAGGATCATCACCCCTTGTTCTTTGCCGATTCGTTGGCACATCTGGCCGCTTATGGAGTTGGACTCTTGGGCGGGCTGATCCTCTGTGCTTCGAGTGTTCGTCCAACGTTACCGAATGGCTCGGGCTGCGGCTTTGACGACAGATGGGACGGCTCGCATGGACCTCCTCGCCGAACACTGGGTTGTTGTCGTTAGTCGTTGGACTGCCAGGACCATCGGCATCCCGCTCTTCGGTCTCCTGGTCCTTCTTACCGTAGGCGACGGCGTACCGAATCCGCTTACGGCATCCCTGCGAGAAAACCTGTTCGGCACCGTTGTCCTGACGATGCTCTTCGGTCTGGTTCTCGCATGGAAATGGGAAGGAATCGGCGGTCTATTGATCCTTGGCGGGCTGGTCTTGTTTGCCACAGCCATTGAGGCATTCCTGCTCAACATCGTCTTCACGCCATGGCTGGTCACGGGATTGTTGTATCTGGTGTGTTGGGTGGGAAATCGCTGGGGCGGTGCTTCGCACGTTATAGGCAACGAAACGAAATAGGTGGTAAAGACGTTCGTCACCTCAACGGTGACGTGCGGTGTTGTGGCCGCCGTTCGTCTTGGGCTGGATGTGTCGTTTCGCCGTATACGCACCCTTGGTGAAATGTCGCCGTCGGGAAGCGGACGAAACGGAGAATCACATTCAAGCGGTCGCTCGCGTCGCGGCGCGGGCCGCCACGCTGGCGGCGGCACTACGAGGAGCGACCCTCCACACCGAAGCCCCTCTGAACGATGCAGGACGGCGTGATAGCTAGACGTTGGTTGACCGCTTAACGCGCCGCATCGTAGGAGAACGGTTGGCCCGTTGGGCCGAAGGCCGGAGTGGTGGAAGAATGGTGGGGCGGTGGGCGTCTTTCGCAACCAGGGCTGCGCCCTTCGCTGGGCGAACCGACGCCCCTTCGGGGCACGCCAGGACAACATGCGGGGCGAATGAACGGATGGCGTTCGGGGCAAACCAGGCGTGCATGTCAAACAACATCCGGGCCGAAGGCCCAGGCGTTCTCCCAGCGAAGGGCAACGCCCCGGTAATCGGGTCGCCTACCCGAGATAATCTATCCATTATTTCTCATTCGGCCTTCGGCCCAACGGGCCAATCATTCCTATGCCTCAATCCCTCGCACGGATCTGGTTGCACATCACCTTTAGCACCGCGGGTTGCCGCGCGTATCTCCAGAACGAAGAAATCCGCGAGGATGTGTGCCGCATGTTAGGCCACCACGCCAAGGAGATCGGCTGCCCGCCCGCGCGCTCGGGCGGTTGGATCGACCACGTGCATATCCTCTGCGGCCTGGCTCGCACCGTGAGCGTGGCAGAGTTGTTGGAACATCTGAAGTCGGAGACCTCGAAGTGGATCAAGCGACGAGCGTGTGATCTGCGCGATTTCCACTGGCAGGCCGGCTACGGGTCGTTCTCGGTGAGCCAGTCGGCGGTGCCGCAGGTAATCGATTACATCGAGCGCCAGGCCGAACACCATCGGACAATGTCCTTTCAGGAGGAGTTCCGCCTGATCTGCCAGAAGCATGAAATCGAAATCGACGAGCGTTACGTGCGGGATTGAAGAAGAACGGTTGGGTCAAAGGCCGGAGTAGTGGAAGAATGGTGGGGCGGTGGGCGTCTTTCGCAACCAGGGCTGCGCCCTTCGCTGGGCGAACCGACGTCCCTTCGGGGCTGAGTCGATGCGAACTCACCGCAGAGGACGCGGAGGATCGCAGAGAAGCGGCTTGCGAATGGGAGGGGGAAGTGCTGGATGGGCAGACACGAAGAGCCCGGCTGGCGCGAGGGCGCCAACCGGGCTCGGGGCTGTGGGTCGAGCGATCGTGTGTCCCGGTTCCCTCGCGGTTGCGAGGGAACCTCTGCTGAAGCAGCGCCCGCGAGCGGTCGGATCCGGCCGCTGGCATGGCTGTTTGAGCCGATCCGAGAACCGTGTGCTGCCCTGAAGCCATTGGGCCGCATAGGGCCGCCACGGTAGTCTTTGGATCGGTTCGTTGCGCCTCAGGTCGCCTCCGCGCAAGCGCGGAGACGTGTTGATTTCAAGTTCTGCCAGAAATGCACTGTGGGCCACAAGGGGCAGTCCCCGGCGGCCTGGTTCCCTGGCAGGGAAGCTTCGGGTTTGTTAGGGAAGGACGGCCTTGACGGTATTGCGGACCGGATAGCCGCGATAGTAGACCTTGCTGCGAACCACGGCAGGCGTGCCTACGACCACCGGCGCTGGGACTACCACGCGGCCGGGCACCACGACCGGTGCGGACAGGTAGGCCGGAGCGGGCAGGTAGACCGGAGCGGGGACCATCACCGGGGCGCGAACTACGACGCGCGCGGGCATGGCCACCATGGCGGGCACCGGAAGTTCGGGAATGACGACCGGCGCGGGCGCTGCGATCACCGGGACCGCGGGCACGGCAACCACGGGGCGAGCGACGTACACGGTGCCGGCACAGGCGGTTGCGGCGAGAAGCAGCACGGTCAAGGCGACCAGCGTGGCAATCAGTTGTCTCATGGGTTTGCCTCCTCATTCAGCACACATCAATCTCAAGTGCCGCCGAGAAGCGGCATGGAGAACCCTAGGTCGCGGATGGGCCACGGGCAACCGGACTCCTTGGGGGGCCGGATCGAGCGATCGGGATGGTTATGCCGGATCGTGGCGAACGGTCTGGGGCAAGCAGCACACCGTTTGGCAAGGAACCGCTCTGGGACTGTCTGCAAGCAGATTATTGATGCCGTTGTTGATTGTGGAGCAGTTCAGAGCCTTCGGTGCCGGGAAACCGGGATTGCGTTGGTCGCCCTCGTTCCGTAAGCCATGCAGGACTCAATAGTCGGTGGCCGATTTCATCGGAGCGGTATGGCGGTTGGAGGGAGCGGCCGGATTGTAGCACTGCTTGTCCGCCGCCGGGGACGCACAGGGCGATGGTAGGGCGGAGAAGCGGCGGCTAGCGAGCAGTGGCACACGCGCGATGGGTATGGCGATGCAGTAGCGTCGCGGCTCCCAACGCCTCTTGTGCCCGGCGGCACGCCGATTACCCGCGAGCTCGAAAGATCTGGTTCTCAGGTCTTGGCGGCGTAGAGCTCGGCGTATTCGAGGATCCAGAGGTCGATCAACTCGGTGAAGCTTTCCAGATCGGCTTCATCGAGCCGCTGGTAATGCGTGCGGTTGAAGTATTCCTTGTTGCGCACGGTGCCCTTGGCGTAGAGTTCGAGCACGTAGGCTTCGCTGATCGGCCGGATGGTCATTTCCAGGCGGCTGAAGCGCGTGGAGGGGCGCGGGCCGTGAGCGAGGTCGACGTCGTCGCGCGTGACCGCGGCTCCCCAGCCGCGTTCGGAGACCACGGCCTCGAACTGGAAGCCGGGCAGGTGGTCGGGGATCTCCCGCAGGCAGCTTTCGATGTGCTCGGAGAGTTTGAGCCGGTACTGGGTATGGCGGCGGCGAAGCTCGCGCTCGGTAAGGGCGCGCTGCGCCTCGGCGCAGGCGCGCGCGTCGCTTGCCCTGCGTCCGCGCTCGAGCGCCTTCTCCAGCCGTTTTTCGAACTCACTCATGCTCGGCGCCGCCCAAAGGAAGCGAAGGGGACAGGTCCATGTTTTCGGTCAGGCGGCTGTTGCGATGGCGGGGTCTTCCGGCCGACACGTGGACCAGTCCCCGGCGGACGCGTGAACCGTTGCATGCAGGACTCAATCAGAGATATCTTTGGCTGTTGCGCCGACAGGGTCAAGGGCTAGCGCGCAGGCGCGGAGGCGAGCGCCGAAGGGCCGATGGCTAAGGCGACGCTTCCGGCTCCTGACGGGAATCCTGCGCGGGCTCCTGAGCGGGCGGCGGCTCGGCCGGTGCGCTGGGCGGAGCGTTTGTGCCGGACTCTTGCACGGCGGGCGGCTCGATCGCAGCCGGATGGGCCGGGGGGATTTGCGGCGGGCTCTCGACGGTATCCGAAGGTTGCACCGCGGTGGGCGGGGCTTCGGGCGGCGGCAGCTCGGCGCCGGGCGGCGGCGGGACGGCAGGGGGCTGGGTGGGCGCGGCATCCTCGGGCTTGGGCGGTTGCCCCTTGTTCTTGTCGCGCGGGCGCTGGTCCTTGGACTTGCGGCCGTCGTCTCGGCGCGGGCCGCTGCCCGGATGCTGCAACTCGTAGAACTGAAAGAGGTCGCTGAAGCTTCGCAAGGGCTCCTTGCCCTCTTTCATCTCGTCGCTCAAGGGGGTCACGGGCTTGGGCGGACGCGGTCGGGCGGGGCCGCGGCCTTCCTGGTGGGGCGGTCTGCCGCCGCCCGATCGGCCTTCGGGACGTCCACGGCCAAAACGCCGCGGAGGGCCCTGCGAGGGCTGGCCGGCGGCCGGTGCGGGGCCTTCTCCCCCAGTACGTCGTTGTTGGCCGGGCCGACCTTGACCTTCGCGACGTCCCGGCGGAGGACCCTGCTGGCCTTCGGCTCGGGTATGGTCCGGGCGGCCATGGTGGCGGGCGGGCTGCCGCTCGTGACCGGGCGGGATCATGGTCAGCGAGACGCGGCGGCGCTGCTTGTCGACCTCCAACACCCAGACCTTGACGATGTCGCCGACCGCAACCACTTCGTGCGGATCGCGGACGAAGCGGTCGGCCATCTGACTGACGTGGACCAGGCCGCTGTCGTGCAGGCCGATATCGACGAAAGCGCCGAAGTCGACGACATTGAGGACCGTACCCGTCAGTTCCATGCCGCCGGTGAGATCTTCGAGCTTCAGCACGCCCCGTTTGAAGATCGGCGGGGGAAGGTCTTCGCGGGGATCGCGTCCCGGGCGCGCGAACTGGGCGACGATGTCTTTGAGGGTCATCGTGCCGACTTGAAGCTCGTTGGCGGTCGCGGCGGCGTCGATCTGGGCCACGCGCTCGCTGAGGGTTGCCCCGGTCTCCTTCGACGCGAGGTCCGTGGCCGATGAGCCGAGCCGTTCGAGGACGCGCGTGGCGACCGGGTAGCTCTCGGGGTGGATCCAGGTGGCGTCGAGGGGATTCTCGCCGCCGACGATCTTGAGGAATCCGGCCGCCTGGACGAAGGTTGCCTCGCCGAATCCCGGCACCTCCATGAGTTGTTGCCGGCTGCGGAAGGGGCCGTGCTGCTGGCGGTGCTCGAAGAGTCGTCGGGCGGTGAGCTGGTTCAACCCGGAGACGTAGCGGAGCAGGGCGGGGCTGGCGGTATTGACGTCCACGCCCACGTAGTTCACGCACGACTCCACGACCTCGTCGAGCGATTCGCGGAGGTGCTTGGCCTTCACGTCGTGCTGGTAGAGGCCGACGCCGATATTGGCCGGATCGATCTTCACCAACTCGCTGAGGGGATCTTGAAGCCGGCGTCCGATGGAAACGGCGCCGCGGAGGGTGGCATCGTAGCTGGGAAACTCCTCGCGTCCCAGGCGGCTGGTCGAGTAGACGCTCGCCCCCGCCTCATTGACGATTACGTAGGAGAGGCCCTTGTCTTTGAACTCGTTGGCGATCAATTCGCTGAAGAAGTCCTCGGTCTCGCGGCAGGCGGTGCCGTTGCCGATCGCGACCACCGACAACTGGTGCTCCTGGACGATCTGGGCCACTTTGCGGCGGGCTTCTTCGCGGCGCTCGGGTTTGCCGATCAGGTAGAGGACGTCCTGGGCGAGGATGTTGCCGAAGTGATCGAGGGCCACGAGCTTGCAGCCGCTCTTGAAACCCGGATCGACGGCCAACACGCGGCGGTCCCGCACCGGCGGCTGGAGGAGCAGATTGCGGAGGTTCCTTGCGAACACGGTGACCGCGTGCGTCTCGGCGCGTTCGGTCAGTTCGCGGCGCACTTCGCGTTCGAGGCTGGGGAGGATGAGACGGGCTAGCGCGTCGCGAGCGCAGCCGCGGAGGAATTCGGCATGGGGGTGGTCGGGCGGAACGCACAACTCGTCGAGCACCTGGTACATCGCCTCCAGATCGCACTCGACGCGGACGCGAAGCACGCGGCGCCGCTCGCCGCGATTGATGGCCAGCACGCGGTGGGGAGGGATCTTCTTGATCTCCTCGCTATAGGCGTAGTAGTCGGCAAACGCCTTCTGCTTGCGCTCTTCGACTTTTTTCTTCTTCTGCTCCTTCTTGTCGCGCTTCTGAGCAGCGCACGCGCCGAGCGGGGCGGCTTGGCGGCGGCCGGCGGCAGCGGTTCTTCGGTGTGGGCCTGGACGGTTCCTTTGCCGATCATCGGAGGCGGGGCGGTGACGTCGACCACCATCGGCTGCAAGGCGCCGGAGAGTTCCTCGGAAATGGGCGATGGGACGTGGCCGACGATTTGGGGCTCTTCCGGCGGCGCCGAGAACGGCAGCGTTTCCGCGGTCGTTTCGGCGGTCATTTCGGCGGTCATTTCGGCGGTGGACTCCGCCATGACCTCGTGCGGCGCGGGCACGCCGAGGGCAACTTCGCTGTGCGGGGCGGTTTCTGCCGCGCTGGTCGAGGCATCGGTGATCTCGACCAGCGTATCGGCGACCACCGGGGCGGGCGGCGGCGGGGCGTTTGCCGCGGGCGAAGCCGGGTGGGTGGCGTCTTGCGCGGGAGCGTCGGCCGGCGGCGGGGCCGCTTTGTCGGCGCCCAATCGCGAGCAGACGATCTTGCCGGTTCGTTGCAGGATTTCGCGGAGCCGCTGGCGCAGCTCGGCGTGCTCGCTGAATTGCTCGGCGAGAATGTGTCCGGCTCCGAACAGCGCGTCGGCGGCCGTGGGGACCTGGCGATCGGGATTAATGAAATCGGCAGCGCGCGCATCCAAGCCCGCGGGAATTGCCGTGGCGCTCAAGATTTCCGTGGCCAGAAGCTCCAATCCCCGCGCGCGCGCGGCGGTGGCCAAGGTCTGCTTCTTGGGCTTGAAGGGCAGATACAGATCTTCCAGTCGCTTGGTCGTGCCGGCCGCCTGGATTTGCTGGGCCAGGGCTTCGGTCAGCTTTCCCTGAGCTTCGATGGAGCGGAGGATGGTCTGCTTGCGCTCGGCGAGAAGCCGGGTCTTTACCAGTCGCGACTGGATCTGCCGGATCTGCTCCTCGTCCAGCCCGCCGGTCTGGTCCTTGCGGTAGCGTGTGATGAAAGGGACGGTGTTGCCTTCGTCGAGAAGCTCGACGACGGCTTCGACTTGCCGCAGGGGGAGAGCCAGACCACGTGCGACATGCCGCAGGTTGATAGTTACCGGATCGGCCATGGGGTTGACAGGCGTCAAGACTCGCTCGACGCAAAGTTAGGCGGGGTGGAGGCTTAATGAAATCGCACTGTAGCGCATCGCGCGGGAGTTGTCAAGCGTGGCGTGTGTGGGCCGTCTTCCGCCCCTTCCCTACCGGACTCATGATCGGTTCCATCCGGCGATGCGGAGCAGGCCGTTCAACACCGAGAAGTCACATTGTCGGAGAAATAGATCAAACCCACAAGCTGCTTTCAACCGATATAAGAGGAGCCGAAACGGCGAGTGGCAAACCGCGACGCCACAGGCGTATTGGCTGGCAAGTCTCGATGCAGCAAAGGATTGTCGCATGAGTCGCGCGCAACTTCGCATCTACAACGGGCCGACCGAAGAGACTCCGACGATTCCGATCACCGACAACAGGCATTTGCCGCGGAAGGTCAGCGTGCCGTTGTCCGAGGTGTTACCTCTTCTGGTGGATGCCGTTCAATCGGAGCGGACGTGGCTTCGGGACTTCGGGGAGGAGGAGATGATCATTTCCACCGACCTGTACGAAGTCATCCTCGCTTACCAGTATTACCGGCGACCCTCAGCCTGAGCAGGGTCGGAGGGCTCATCTCGCCTGCCCGGCCTCGCCGGGCTTTTGCCGTGTGCGCCATGGCCTTATTGATGCCGGCGCAGTCCATGTTCGCGATCCATGCTGGATCGCGAGCCGAAACGGCTCACGATCCGGAGTTTCCCCTGGCCGTTCGGCCTTCATTGGGGACGCGAAGGGGACAGATCCCGACTTTTCGGTCAGGCGGCTGTTGTGATGGCGGAGCCTTGCGGCCGAAAAATGGACCAGTCGCCGGCTGGCCTGGGAACGGTTACATCAGCGCCGTTTGGTGGGCGAGGGGAGGAAAATCGCTGGGGGCGGTCGTAGGTTCCGCGATTCACCCCCCGCTGGTTGCCCGCAGCTCGGCAACTGCCTTGAGGGCTTCGTCGCGCGTGGGGAACGACGGCCACAGGTCGTACAATCGCGAGGTTTCGAGCACCTGCCGGCAGAGCGGCTGGAGGCCGCAGAGAAGGATCGCACCCCCCCGTTGCCGAACTCGCTTCCACGCCCGAACCAGCAATTCGAGGAATGCCGAGCCGATGAATTGGGTCTGGGAGAGGTCCAGGATCAGGTAGGGCGGCTCGGCATAGGTGGCCTCGGAGAGAAGCTGGCCGCCGAAATCGGCCAAGCCAACCTGATCCAGACTCGCGTAGTCGGACTGGAGTTCCAGGATCGTGGCGTCGTGCTCTCGGTGTAACGTGCCCATACTTTTGAGCTTAGGAGGTGGACACGGCGACGGCAAGCAGTCTGGTGGGGTGGTCATGCGACATTCACCCCAAAGGCTGCGTGGAAGGCGTTGTGACCCTCGGTGGAGAGCCGACTCCGCGATCAGACTTGCGAGTAGTCGGCAGGCTTCAGGAACAGGTTGGTGATTCCGCAGAGGATCGTCTTGTCGGCATAATCGGCGATTGTGCGAAGTTTTTTCCAGCCGGGATCGGCGCCGAACTTCTTCCAGTTGGCCTTCTGTTCGTCCATGTTTTCGAACACCAGCATGTAGGTGAGGTTGGGCATCTTAGTGCCCACCAAGGCCTCGCCGAAGAAGACGGCGTGCAGGCCGACGCGGCGGAAGATCTCGATTTCGCCGGCGTCGTTGAACATCTCAATCTTCTTCTGGCCGGTCTTCACGCTCGGGCTTTCGTAGATCCGCAGTTGGAACACGCGGCCCGGGGCGGTGATGGGCGTCTGAAGCTCGGGCATGCCTTTGAAGGCCAACAGAAGCGAGCTTTCCAGGCGTTTGAAGGCTGGTTCTGAAGCGGGGGCGTCGAGCAGCTTGGCCCCCTTTTGCAGATACTCGACATCGGCCAGCAGCTTGTGGGAAAGGGTGGCGAGCACTTCCGCCGAGTTATGGCGAAGAAGGACGTAGATCGGGCTGGCGTCTTCCTGGGGATAGAACACGCCGACGGGCTTGCATCCCAGGCGGTTCAGGGCGGGGATGGCCGCGTCGCGAAGGTATGCGTCGAGCAGATCCTTCTGAGCTTTCCCCTCGATCTGGTACTGCTGGAGCAGGTAGTAGTCGCGGGAGCCGGTCTGGGCGGCCTCAGCCGTCGTGCTTCCCCAAGAGGCCAAGCCCGCCACACCCGACGCTGCCAGGAAATCTCGCCGCTTCATCACGTTGCTCCTGTCTCCCGATGCTGGATCGTATTACGTCGATGGGGGCGTGCACCCCCGAGCATGGCCAACTTAGGTAGGGCGCGGTGGAATGTCAAGCGTGGGGAGGGATGGGTCGATTGTCGGAAATCTCGCCGGCTCGAAGGGGCTGGACTAAACTGTTTTCGGATGGTCTTCGTAGTCATCTTTGTCCGTGGCATCTTTGTCCGTGTCGGCCGCCTGGGGCGGTTTGGGCGTAGTCCGAGGAGGTTGCCGATGTTTTTCCGCTGGCTGTCGAGCGCCGGTCGCCTGTTTCCTTTGACGATTGTGGTGGCGATCGTGGTGGCGATGTCACCCCTTCCGGTGGGGGCGGCGCCTCAGGGCGTCGATTTCTCCGCGGGCGGCGAAGTGGAATGTTACGACGTATTCGAGGTGACGCTCAAGGTTGCCCGAGCGGACGCGGCCAATCCCTTTACCGACGTGGTGGTGGAGGGGGAGTTTGCGCGTGACGGGGCCAAACCGCTTCGCGTCGAAGGGTTTTGCGATGCGGCCGACGGCAGCGTCTTTCGCATTCGCTTCATGCCGCGCCAGCCCGGGCAGCACCGCTACAGCGTGCGTTATCGTCAGGGCGCCTACGAGGCCACTCATGCGGGCACTTTTGCGGTGCGCAAGGGGACACGCCGCGGGCCGGTCCGCGTCGATCCGGAATACCCCTGGCACTTTCTTTGGGAGGGTAGCGGCGAGCACTATTTCTGGAACGGGACCACGGCCTATTTTCTCGCCGGCTGGGACGACGCGACGATCGCCAAGAACGTGGACCGGCTGTACGACTTGAAAGTCAACCGCGTGCGTTCGGCGCTGTGCGGGCGGGTGAAGGATGGGCAAGCCTGGTTCGAGCACGTCTACCCGACGAAGCAGTTCTCGTTCCTGCTCAACCCCTGGGTGGCGAAGAATCCGCAAAGCGTTGAGGACCCTGGATTCGACGTGACGCGGTTTGCAGTGGCCTTCTGGCAGAAATACGAGCGAATGCTGCGGCATGCGCGCGACAAGGACATCGTGATTTCGGTGGTTTTCTACGTCGACGGCCGGAGACCCGGAGTCGACCCCTTCGGCAAACGGGGCATGGGCGGGGTGGACGAGCAACGCTATTATCGCTACGCCGTGGCGCGGCTGGCCGCGCTGTCGAATGTGATGTGGGACATTTCGAACGAGTACCGCTTGTTCCGCGATGACGCCTGGGCCGAGAAGATGGGCGCACTGGTGAAGCAGTTCGACCCGTACGATCATCTGACCTCGGTCCACGGCCACGGCGATTTCCGTTTCCGCACCTCGGCGTGGGCCGACTTTGCCATGTTCCAGTCGTGGGACGAGCACGGAGGCTATGCCTACATGCTGAAGAACCGCGAGGAGCAGGCGAAGACCGGCCGCATCATGCCGCAAGTGAACGAGGAATACGGCTACGAGGAGCACTACCCGCAGGGTTGGGGCGAAAACCGCAAGTCGCCTGCGCGCTCGGCCGACAACCGCCGCCGGCTCGCCTGGGAGATGTCGATGGCGGGCGCCTATCAGACGGCGGGGGAGCGCGCGGATCGGGGGACGGGTTGGGGTGCGGACACGGGTGGCGGCTGGATCAACGGTCGCGGCAACGATTCGATGACCCAGTTCAAGGGCTACGGCTTTCTCTACGATTTCTTTACGTCGATCCCTTACTGGAAGCTGCGACCCGCGCCCGAGGCGATCCTTGCGGCGCGCTGTGCTCCGGTCTACGGCAAGCAGCGGTCGGTGGTTGCCTCGCGCACGGACGACGCCAACCTGGTCGTGGTCTACTTCCCCGCGGGAGGAACCGCCTCCTTGGGCCCAGAATTCACCGACGACGGGTACAAGCCGCGCTGGTATTCGCCGCGCGACGGAGGGTACCAGGTGGCGTTGATGGCGCCGGGCGGGACCTTTCAAACGCCCGACGACCAGGACTGGTTGCTCGTCTTGCGTCGCAGTTGCTGCGGATTGTAGGTGCCGCGGGATCCCTCGCCGGAAGAACCGTGGTCCTGGCAGCGGGTGATCCTCAGGGCGAGGAAGTGCCCCGATCGCCTGCTTCGATGGAGGGATGGCCGCTGGCCGTGCCCGTCCAACCGGGAGGATCGCTGGCGGGGAACGAATCCTCGGAAGCCTCTTCGACATTGTCTTGGGCCGCAGCGCGGGAGCCGGTGTGCGGCAAGACCGGCTCCTGGATCGGCGGGTGCGAGGCGGCGGGCACGGACATTTCCGCGGGTTGCGTTTCGCGGCTGGGATTTTGCCCGGAAAAAGTCGGGATCTCGCCGTTGTCCAGCAAGCATTGGAAGCGGCCCAGATCGTTCTGCAAGTACTGGGTCAGCAGGCGATGCAACAGGCTCGCGCCGGCCTGGCCCACGAGCCCCAGGGGCGGGACATACTCGATACGGACGTGGATTTCGGTACCGCGATGATCGGGCGCGTCGAGGAAGCGGACTTCCCCGATGGTTTCGAGGCTTCCGCCCGGCAGCGAACGCCAAGCGATCAACTCGTCGGGCCGCTCCTGGACGATTTCGGCGTCCCAGTCCAGCAGGATGCCGCCTGGCGCCTTTGTCGTCCAGTGCGAGCGACCGGGCCCCGTTACGGTTACGCGCACCAGGTGCTCCATGAAGGCCGGCAGGCGCTGGAAGTCCTTCCAGATGCGAAATGCTTCTTCGCGTGCGCCGCGCGAGGTAATGCAGGCCTCGAGCCGAGAGGTGGTCTGGCGGGCGCGGTGGATTCCCATCGACTCATAGAGCGAGCAATGACCGGTTTGCCGCGATGGATCAGGTAGCCGCTACCGGTTACCAAGGCCACGTTCCAGGGGAACCGCTGGCGCAGGCCGACCATCGCCAGGCCCAGACCCGCGGCCAGGGTGAACCAGCGTTCGCCCGGTTCGATGTTCACCGCGAATGGGCCGTGAGTGCCCGTCGGGGACGTTTCCCGTTCGACCGCTCTTTGTTCCGTCAGACTGGTCATTGCCAAACCTCCGGCAAGTAGCTGCTACGCCGAACTCAGGCACGATGACTGTCAACGGGGTGCAAGGGGCATGCCAATCGCGCGGGCGGCGAAGGGGATCGGGTCCGGAGATTTCGGTTGGGTGGCTGTGTGATGAAGGAGCCTTCCGGCCGAAAAATGGGCCAGTCACCAGCTGGCCCGCGAACGGCTGCGGGGCGGGCAAGCGGCGGGTCTGGACGGGGAGACGGCCGCGCACGGCGCGGGATTCGGGAGACTTCCCAAAGCGTCTGGCTTTTCTCATTCCGCGCGGGCGGGCCGGTTCGGGGCGGATTTGGGTATTTAGGGAACTTGGGGTGTTATGTTCTGCTTTGGGGATTGTAGCGGATATTCTGATGATGCGGGTGGGGATGGCCGAATAGAGTAATCGACCCTGGACGGTCGGTGCGACAAGTCTTCGCAAGGATGGGTGGGTACCATGGAAAGTCTGATCCGAAATGGCATCGTGGCGCTGGGCGCATTGGCATGGGCGGTCGGGATGGTCGGGCCACTCGGTGGAGCAGAGCATGAGCCGATTTCCTATGGGACTGACATTCCTCCCTGCACGGACGACGTGGTTTGCGCACGGCCGCCCCGTCTGCCTTGGTACGCGCACGCCGAGGCGGTGATGTTGACGCGCGACGTCGATCCTGCAACCGATATCGCCGCTTTGGACGTGCGGGGCAACACGGTCCTTTCGACGCGCGATCTGGACAATCCTTTCAACGCGGGCCCGCGGATCCTCATCGGCCGGACCTTGAACGAGTGTTTTCAGATCGAGGGGTCGTATTTCAATCTGAAGCAGTGGGACGACACGGCGGCGGTGCGCGACGTCGATTCGGACCTGATCTCACCTTACATTTCCGGTACGGGGCTCAACGCCAACAGCCTGATCGAGATTCGTGGCGAGTCGTATCTTCAGAGCGCGGAGATCAACCTTCGCCAGAGCCTGCCGATGCCGCCGGGGCGCATGGCAGCGTCGTACTTGATCGGTTTCCGCTATGTGGGAATCGACGAGCGTTTCGGCTACGGCGCCACCACGCTGGCGGGACTGACCAATAGGGCCACAGCCAGCGTGGAAAACGACCTCTATGGACTACAGATTGGCGGGCTCGTGGAGTTTTACAAGGAGCCGTGCTGGTGGATCAATTTTGAGGTCAAGGGGGCGATTTGCCACAACCCCGCGGTGCTCAACACGCGTTACACGAACTTGGGCGACGCGGCTGGCCGGTTCACGGGCCATGCGAGCGAGAACTCGACTGCGTTCCTCGGCGACATCGCCTTGAATGCCGTATTTCGCTACAACGAGAACATCGCAGCCCGATTGGGCTACCAGGCGATCTGGATCGACGGCATTGCCGTGGCCGCCGACAACTTCCTTGCCAATCGCGACGTCAACACGATTCGTCTCGGCCCCACCCAGATCGATACCAAGGCGGACGTGGTGTATCACGGACCATTCGCCGGCCTGGAAGTCGCGTGGTAGGAAGGGGCCCGCGGGTAGTGGCGTGGTTGGCGCCGACGGAGCGCAGCGCGAAGAGCCCGAGGGGCCGGGGCTTTGCCGTCGGGAGAGGGTCTAGCTTGGCGGACGACCGGGAACGAGGTCGTCGCGGAAAACGTCATTCTTGTCGAGATAGGTCTTCGACAAAACACGTTGTGGTGAACGGTTGCCAGCCTGAATCTGCGTATTGGGCCGGACTATTTTCGCCGTCGCCGTAATAGGAAGACGATTCCGACCAGCGTGATCCCCGAGAGTCCGACGATCGAGGAGGGCTCGGGCACGGCGAACGTGAACGATGCGGACTGGCCCGCGTTCAGGTATCCAGCGGCGTGAAATGGCTGTATACCTTCCGACCAACCGAGCCACGAGAAGTCAACGTCGTATTCCCCGTCTTGGAGGCCGGTCAGATCAATCTTGTAGGTGCCGACCGATGTCATGCGGGAGCCGGGAATCGACAGCAGCGTCGGTAGATCTCCGTCCAAGATTTGCTGCCAAGCCGCCTCGCTTAGCGCCTCGTCGATGCCGTACTCAGGGACCAAACGGTTCAGGCTGACCCCTACGAGGTCACTGAATAGAAGGCCGTTCCTGGTGTCGAAAGTGACTCGAGCTCCTGCCGGGTCGGTAATCGTCACGCTGAGCGCGCAGTTGGCGGAGAAGAAGCCGTCGTAGGTTCGCCGCAACCACGACGGCGGGGAACGACTGGCGATATAGGACGCGTTAAGCGACACGCCGAAGGTATTGTCAAGTTCGCTCAGGGAAAGGAGGCTCCCGCCGGGACTTCGCGAAGGATCGCGGGACCGGTCCCCTGGAAGGCCGCCGCCAGCTCGTGCAGTCCCATTCCTTGGGTACGAATCGACCAGGTCAAGACCGATACTCCCATCATCCCGCGCCGATGCCCCGTAGACCAAAACTGAGTGACGGCTGGGGATCGACGGACTGTATCCCAGACGCAGGATCACAGGATTACCCTGGGCCAATGCCGCCGCAATTTCCTTCTCCGCATCGGCCAACGCGAGACCGCCCAAGCTACGGATCCCTAAACTCGGATAGACTTGCTGGAGAGTGTACGGCGAGACCATCGCTCCCTTCACATCCCATTGGCCCGGGACTCCGGCTCTAGGCGTGATCGACTTGATCTTCATGAGATTACGCCAGTTGCCACCCGAATCGGTAGCACTGTCGATCTTCGTCATCAATTGTCCCGGATTTACGGTATCGAGTTTGAGGGCGTCGATCGCCATCGTCCAGCTCGTCAGGGTGCATCCCTTGTTGGCGACCATGAAGTTATCGCGAGCCCAGGTTGTGATGTCGCGCGCCTTGGGAAGGTCGTTTGGCGCGACCACGTTGAGAATATAGTGCTCGAACGCCTTGGGTGCGTACAGCTCGCTGCCCCATCCGTCATCCGCGGGCGGCGTTCCCCATCCTGTACGCGTGCTTCGGCCAAGCTGGCTCCAAGGGATGACTGTTGTGATCAGCGGGTTGCGAACTGTAACCGCGTAGTCGAAATCAAGACGCGTCCAAGACCAAGGGTTGGCACGGGCCTCACCCCGAAACCGGAACTTGCCGATCTCAGTGCCAGCAACAATTGGGGCAGTTCCCGGAAACAACTCCGAGGCCGTGAAATCCTTGACGACGCGAACCGTGGCGGTCGGATCGTCGAACCGGGTGAACGGCAGTACATCTCGGTACGGACTTCCGGTTTGCCGCAATTCCAGGTGGAGATTCCCAAAGTCCCCAATCCCGTACGTGCTACCACGGTTGACGACGGCGCAAACCGATGCTGTCCCGCTGCACACGTGTCAGGTCAATGGTAGTACAAACCTCGGTGTCTGCGCCGAATGGAATCTTGTAGATGTACCACGGCCAGAGCAAATCCGACCACGAACCATCGAAACAAGTGCTTGATATCGCATTCGTACGGGCCGGGAACACGACCACTTCATCGGAACCGTTGGAGAATGTTGCGTCAAATGAGCGAGTCACCTGGTCAATGCTTGCAGGGTAAAACGAGCCCCATGCGGGAATGCCTGCGACGTCCACGACGCTGGGCCACCAACTGCTGTATTGCACCGGCACCGGTACTACCAAGTCACGTCCGAATGACGCGGTCACTACTGCCGACACGAGGAAGATGCCGAGTAGTCCCGGCGCCCAATGACGAGACCGTACGGCGCGTTGCCCCGAGTGACGGTAACGGAACGCTGCCATCGAATGCAGGACGCTTAAACAGCGACTCATCATGTTGCCTCAGTCTTGAGAGGGAAACGATCGCCTACCCACGGTCGAGCGGGCGGGCGCTTCAGAGGCGGAAAGTGAAGGGGATCCTAAACCTGGTCGTGTTGACGTCAAGATACTCGGTAGACATTTTCTAATATGGTCCACCTGCAACGCGATAGGTGAACTGGCGGTTCAGGCGGCGGAGTATCTTCGCACCTCAGGTGGTGACCACGTCGCTATTGTTCCGGATCCTGGTCAGGCGGTGTTGGCGTGTATGTGTCAACCGCCTTCGGACTAGATAAGTGGAAGTCTCGGAATCGGATATCCAGCAAAGTGTTACGAATCTGCTGGTATCAGCGGCGTTCGTACCAGACAAGTTGATTGGTGCGGCCGGCGATTGCCACCAGGTCGAGGCGGCCATCGCCATTCAGGTCGACGGCGACCGCGCCTCGACGGGTATGCCGCGATCGAGCGGGACGGCATGGAACCGCCCGTCTTCCGGAGCGAAGTCATAGAGCGTCAGGCCGCCTCCTTGCGCTCGCCAGCCGGCGATGATTTCGTCCTGCCCGTCGGCATCCCAGTCGGCCACCACGAGGGCGTGTCCCTCGGCCAGCGAACTGTCGAGGACCTGGCGTTTCCAGGGTTCGAGCGGGGAACCGGGCGTGTAGACGACGACCTGGTGGCCGTGCCACGGTTCGATGGCGGCGAGGAAAGTGCGCTTGGGCCCGAGTTGGCCGGGGGCGACCTCGCTTGAGCCGCGCAGCGCGCCCGGCTTGTTGTCTTGCGGCGGGGCGCCGGGTGCGATCACGGTCTTCTGCCAGTGCCGTTTGGAGCCCGAGCCGCGGTAGTCGAACCGGCATAGCCCCTCGTAGCTGGCAGTGAGGATCTGTTGGCGACCGTTGCCCTCGAGATCCGTCGTGAACAACCCGTGCAAGACGGTGAGCGACTCGTCGATGCGCCATGTCGTCCAACTGCCGGTTGCGAGATCCGAAGGAGGTTGGAAGGCCCACAGATGCGATGGCCGCGGAACGAGGTTGGAGTTGGAGCCGGGGCCGAAGATTGGGGCGTGGATGAGTTTTTTGCGGCCGTCGGCGTCGAGATCGGCCCAGCGCAGCCGGTGGACGACCGGGTCGGTGGCGATGGGGTGGATCGACCACGGTTCGTCCAAGCTGTCGCGGCGTTGGAGCCAGGCGATCTGTCCGCCGCGCGCGGAGTCGCCGAAGTAGAAGCCGTAGGCCAGCGCGATCTCCGGCTTGCCGTCGCCGTCGAGATCGTGCACTGCCAGGTCGATCGGCTGGTCGATGCGTGCGACGGGCCTTTGCCTCCAGGTAGGGTTTTCGTACCAGTCGACGCGTCCGGTCTCGGTTGCCAGGGCGACGACGTCGAGCCGGCCGTCGGCGTTCAAATCGGAGGCGGCGACCTGGTAGCCGGCGGGGAACGCCGCGATCGTGTGGCGCGTCCAGGGAGGGGTGGCGCCGACGAGCAGGATTGCCGCGGTGAGAATTGCGTTCATGGTTGTTCTCCGCGCACCGACCGCTGATTGGCTGGAGGTTTCTCGCTCTGGGGAGCGAGGTGCAGCGCCGGAATTTTGCCCGCTTCCACCGCTTGCCAGAAGGCCTTTTCCGCACCGCGGTAGATGCCGGCGATACCGTCCACATTATCATAGAGGCGGATGGGAATGACCACGTCGGGTTGGGGCAGGCGCGGGGCGCGGTCATTTGCTTTGCCCAGCGGTGAATGACGTGGGTGTGGGGCCGCCATGCGCCATCGGGGTCGAGGATACCGTAGTCGGATTTCTCGTCCACGCGGTATCCCCCCGAGGAGAACCAGCAGAAGGTGCCGTTGGAACCGCTGCGGTGCGCCATCTGGTAGAAGTCGTCGTAGAATCGCTCGGCAAAGGCCAGGCGCTCGGCGGTGGGGGCGCCCTCGGCCTGGCTCCAGACGCTATAGCCGAACTCTGCCCACAGCACGGGCAGCTTTGGAGCCACGGCGCGCGCGTAGGCCACGGTGAACCAGCCCGGCCGCACTGCCGCGGCGTCGCCGACGCGGCCGTAGGCTTCGGGTTCCATGAGATCGACGGCGCCGGCCAGGCCCGCGAGGTCGTAGGTCATGTCGGCGGGATTGCGTGTGGGGTCGCCCGCCATACTCATGCGGAAGCTGACGAGGTGGTTGGGGTCGACGGACCGCATCAGGTCGCGAGCGCGGCGGTAGCGGGAGTCGAGCAACTGATCGAGACAACGGCGATAATCGAGGACCATGGTGCGCCAAGGTCCGTCCTTGGAAACCTGTTCGTCGCTTGGGCCGGCAAGTTCGCCGTTTTCGCGCGGGGCGGTGAAGCTCCACGCGCGCTGGGCCGCGTCGACCGACCCGTAGCGCCAGGCGATCCATTTTCGCCAGAGGGGATCGTAGGTGCGGCGGCGGTCGCGCGTGCCCCAGAGCGGTTCCCAAGCCAGGTCATAGGCCATGATCGTGTCGTTTTCCGCCAGTCGGCAGGCGGTGACGATTTCGCGCATTTTCTCCCACTGGAAATCCATGGGGTACCCTGGCCGCATATTGAGGTTTACTTTCAACCCGTGCGCGCGGCAGCGGACCATGAAGTCGATCAGATTTCGCTCTTCGAGCGCAGAATGTTCGAGAAAGGCACTGACGGCGTTCAGTCCGATCTCTTTGAGGCGTGCCAGATCGCGCTCGATCACGTCGGGGTCGTAGGATTGGGCTCCCATCCAGTTGTCGAAGTAGCGGAAGTCCTCCGCGCCCGGGCCGCTGGAGGGCATGTAGTTGACTCCGTGGACATACCAAGGCGAATCGCCGAGGTAGAACTGGCCCTCCTGGGCGCGCACGAACTGCGGCGCGGCCGAAGGGCGTTGGATGCGCACCTGGTGCTGCAGGCGGTCGATCACCGTGCCGTCGGATCGGGAGAGGGCGACCGTGACGGTCATGGGGTCCGGGGCGTCGGCGGGGATCTCCCAGGAGGCCTCGACCGAGCGCGCCTCACCTGGGGGCAGTTCGATCTTCCACGACTTCTCCCAGACGGTGCGCTGGTGGGGATCGCGCGCGGCGGCCTGAACGACGACCGAAGCGGGTTGGCGTCCGCGATTGACCGCCGTTGCCCCCACGGGGATCGTCTCGCCGCCGAACGAGGCGTAGTACCGCGCTCCGCCTTCATAGAGGAAGACGCCCTGGAGCATGCGACCGGCCACCTCGGCGAGCCAATCCTGGGTGGCTGCGGTGGCGAAGAAGGAAGGGTTGGCGACGGGCACGCTGGCGACGATGCCTCCCTGGCTCGAGCCGGCGCCGAGAAGCACCAGTGAAGCGGCGGCTCCGGCGCGGCGTCCCTTGGCGTCAAGACATTCGATGAGCGGCTCGTAGCGCCAGTGCCGTTTCTTGCCGAAGCCGGCACCGGACGGCCGCGCGTGGGGAGCGTAAGTTCTTTCGATCGTTCCGAGGCTCGCGCAGGGCGCGATCGTCTGGCCGGGATTCACTTGGACCTTGCCGAGGTTCGTGATTGGATAGAGCTTGTAGGGGGGCGAAACGGTTTCGATGACCGGCAGGGCTTGGGGCGCGAACAGTCCCGGCAATCGTGCGAGGTCCGGCGGTGGGGCCAAGGTGCCGATCCGGTCGATCCAGATCCGATAGTGCTTGTCAGGCGAGACGGCATCTGCGTGGGAATGGGCCATGCCCACGCTCAGCGTAAGCGCCTGGTCGGGCTTGAACCGGTCGCCGCTCGCGCCTCGGCCGCGGGCTCGGTGGTCGGGCCAGTAGAGGAACGCCTCGGGTGGCAGCACGTAGCGCTGCCACTGGGCGGTGAGTTTTACGACCGCGATCCAACGGGAAAAGTCGCGCTCCTGCCATTCGACCACCAACTGGACCGGCACCGCGGCCGCATCTCCCTTGGCCCAGAACGTGGTCCAGGCGTGGCCGGCGGGGAATGGTTTCGCGAGGTCGCTCGCGACGAAAGTCTCCCAGTTGCGGACTTCGGCCAGTTCCAGGAGCATCGAGCCCTGGGATCCTTCGGCTCCTTCCGCAACGCGGCGCTGCGCGGGAGGCGGATTTCGGCTCACTGGAGCTATGGAGCCAACCGGACAGTTCAGGCGACTCGAAGTCGAAGAGCAGCTTCGAGCGGCCGTCGGCGGCGGCCCGCGTCAGAAGCTCGTCGCGGCCGAGAAATTTGCCCGCATAGGGCCAGGAGACGTGCTCGAAGTACGGACCGCCGAGCACGAGGAGCTTGCCGGCACGCGCGTAGTTGGCCAACGGGGCCAGGGCGGGGGCGGGTGCATGGCGCGCGTCGCAGACCAC
This sequence comes from Pirellulales bacterium, assembly GCA_963736495.1. Taxonomy (GTDB): domain Bacteria; phylum Planctomycetota; class Planctomycetia; order Pirellulales; family Thermoguttaceae; genus CAVTPL01. The sequence goes on from CAVTPL010000009.1 coordinate 821,868, forward strand.
GAGCAAGTCGAGCGCCGCGGGGTTCAGGCGGGCGGCATCGGACAACTCGGCGTCGCCCCACGACTGGACCGCGCAACCGCGCTTGCGCAGCCGCTCGATCATGGCTTGGCGCACGGCATCTCCCCAATCGCTTGCGGCCGAAGCGAACACGGCGGCGCGGGGCTCCGCGGCCTTCACCATGGGAATGGTCGCCAACGTGCAACCCGTGGCCAGAATTACCCACACGACTCGAAGGGTTGCGATCACGCGTTTTCTCCGCTCTTATTGGAGTCCGCACGGTAACTGGTTGGCTACGGCCGGGCGCGGAAGCCTTGTTTTCCCGCCTCCCGATAGTTGGCCTCGGGCCGTGGCCATGCGGGGCTCAATCGAGGCTTACCAGGTCGTCTCGATAATAGCCGAACGAGTTGGGGTTGGCGAGGGATGTTGCCGTCGGCGGCGCGGCGGGGGTAATATGGCGTGCCGCGGGGTGGGGTTGGTTGCACAGGTTTTGCGATTCCTCGGCCGCGACGAGGGCTCGATTGCCGGGGGGACGCGGGAAGTGCGGACCGATTCCGGGAGAGCGGTGCGGCGCCGGCCGCGCCATCGCGACGAGTAACGAAGGAGACGAGCATGTTTGCTACGACGAGCATTTGCGCCTGGCGCGTGCGCAGTGCGGCGCTTTTGGCTGCCGCCGTCTGGCGCACTCGCGCCCTTGGCGGAGACCCCAAGACCGAGCTGCTCTGGCCCCAAGGGGCGCCCGGCGCCCACGGCGAGCGGCCGGCCGACAAGCCGACGCTTACCATCTATCTTCCCGAGGGGAAGGCCACGCGCACGGCGGTGGTGATTTGCCCCGGCGGCGGATACGGGATGGTGGCGATCGATCACGAGGGCCACGCGATCGCGCGGTGGCTCAATGAGTTGGGAGTGGCGGGGTTCATTCTCGATTACCGCCATCGTGGGAAAGGGTATGGCCATCCGGCTCCGCTGGAAGACGCCCAGCGCGCGATTCGCACGGTGCGTGCGCGGGCCGGCCAATGGAACATCGATCCGCAGAAGATCGGCATCATCGGCTTTTCGGCCGGCGGGCATTTGGCCTCGAGCGCGGGGACGCACTTCGACGCCGGCAAGCCCGACGCCGCCGATCCGGTGGAGCGGGTGAGTTCGCGCCCCGACTTCATGATTCTCTGCTACGCGGTGTTCGCCTTCGGCGAGCCGTTTACGCACCGGGGCTCGCAAGAGAACCTGCTCGGCAAGGGAGCCGACGCGGAGTTGGTGAAGCGCTTTTCCAACGAGAAGCAGGTGACGGCCGATACGCCGCCGACCTTCCTCTGGCACACCGACGAGGACACGGTGGTTCCCGCGGAGAACAGCGTGGCGTTCTATCTGGCGCTGCGCCGGGCGGACGTGCCGGCCGAGTTGCACGTATACCAGCGGGCTCCGCACGGCGTGGGGCTGGGGCGGTCCGTACCCGGCACGCGCACCTGGCCCGAGTTGTGCGAGGCCTGGATGCGCAACCGCGGTCTGCTCCCGGCCCAGCCCTGATCGCGGCAAGGAGCCGGCAATGAATCCGCTTGCGATGCTCTACCGCCCTTCGCTTGCGCTGTTGACGGACCTCTATCAATTGACGATGGCCTTTGGCTATTGGAAGGCACGGGTTGCCGATCGCGAGGCGGTCTTTCACCTTTCCTTCCGCGCGAATCCGTTCCAGGGCGGGTTTACCGTTGCATGTGGGCTGGCGACGGCGATCGAGTTTCTCCAGCGCTTGCACTTCGACGACGACGATCTCGGTTACCTTGCGGGACTGAAGGGGGCCGACGGCACGCCGCTATTTGAAGCGGCGTTTCTCGAGTACCTTCGCCACGAGCCGCTGGTGGCCGACGTCGACGCGGTGCCCGAGGGCAGCGTGGTCTTTCCCGAGGAGCCGCTGGTCCGCGTGCGCGGGCCGCTGTTGCGATGCCAGTTGGTCGAATCCGCGTTGCTCAACCTGCTCGGCTTTCCCTCGCTCGTGGCCACCAAGGCCGCGCGCGTGGTCATGGCGGCGCGGGGCGAGCCGGTGCTCGAATTCGGCCTCCGCCGTGCGCAGGGGATCGACGGAGCGGTGACCGCGAGCCGCGCGGCGTATGTCGGCGGTTGTGCGGGTACGTCGAACGTGCTGGCCGGACGCCTCTACGGCATTCCGGTCAGGGGCACTCACGCCCATAGCTGGGTGATGTGCTTCGACGACGAGCGCGAGGCCTTCCAGAGATATGCCGAGGCGTTGCCGAACAACTGTGTGTTTCTCGTCGATACCTACAACACGTTGGAGGGCGTGCGCCGGGCCGCCGAGGTCGGCCGCTGGCTCTGCGCGCGGGGGCACAGTCTCCTCGGCATCCGCCTCGATTCCGGCGACCTGGCCTATCTGAGCATCGAGGCGAGGAAGATCCTCGACGAGGCGGGGTTCCCCGACGCCGCCATTCTCGGCAGCAACGATCTGGACGAACATCTCATCGAAAGCCTCAAACAGCAAGGGGCAACGATCGGCGTTTGGGGCGTCGGCACGCGCCTGGCGACTGCCGCCGAGAGTCCTGCGCTCGGCGCGGTCTACAAGCTCGCGCTGGTCCGCGAGCCGGGTGGACCGTGGCAGGAGCGACTCAAACTGTCCGAACAGGTGGCCAAGGTGTCGATCGCCGGCATGCTCCAGGTCCGCCGTTTCCGCGAGGGCGGCCACCTTGTGGCCGATGCGATATTCGACGAACGTTACCCGATCGCGGAGCATTGCCTGATCGTGGATCCGCACGACCCCACGCGGCGCAAGCACATTCAAGCGACGGAGGCCGAGGACCTGCTGGTGCCGATTTTCCGCGCCGGCCAGTGCGTGTACGAGGTGCCGCCGCTGGAAGTCACGCGTGCGCGCGTGAAGCAGCAACTCGACTGCCTTCATCCCGGGATCAAGAGACTGGTCAACGCGCACCGCTATCCCGTCGGTCTCGAAGCCGGATTGCACCAGCGGCGCACGGACCATATTCTACGTTTGCGGGAGGTGAACGCGGATCGACCGCCTTCGGCGATCCCCTGAGGTGCGCTGGGCTGTGGCCGTCGGCCCATGATTGGTTCGCGACTGGCCGGGAGGTTGCACTGCTTGTCCGCCGCCGGGAGCGCGAGGAGTGATGGGGGTGTAGAGGAGCGGCGGCTACCAACGCATCTTGTGTCTAACGGAGGATGACTTAGGGTAAAGAACCGATACGGCACTGCTTGTCCGTCGCCGCGAAGGGCGGCGACTCCCAAGCAGTGGCACACGCGCGGAGGGACGCGCGCGGAGGCACACGGGCGGTGGTGCACGCGCACATGGGTTCTTGCGGGTGTCGCGCGCGCGGAGGAGTTGGGGTAAAGAATCCATACGGCACTGCTTGTCCGTCGCCGCGAAGGGCGGCGACTCCCAAGCAGTGGCACACGCGCAGCTACAAAGCAGTGGCACACGCGCAGCTACAAAGCAGTGGCACACGCGCAGCTACAAAGCAGTGGCACACGCGCGGAGGGACGCGCGGTGGTACACGCGCAGCGGTGCCGAGTGTCAACGCCGATCTTCCTCCCGGAATCACGCGAGCGTATTCAGGGATAGAGGAGGTGCTTGGCGCGGCGGGCTACGAAATCGTTCAGCTCGTCTTGCCAGAGGGCCTCGATCTGGCGTGCGGTCTTTCCGGCGCGGAGGGCTTCGAGCACCTTGGCGCTGGCCAGCAAGCGGTCGTACTTCGCCACCTCCCAGGTCTGGGGATACCAGGCGTTCAAGCGGACCGCGATCTCCAAGCCCGTGCGCACCGGCTCGAACGCCTGGCGATCGACGAGCACGAGGCGGATGCCACGGCAGAGCTTGTTGGCATGTACGCTGGCGTCGGGGGTGAACTCGACGGTCTCGAATCGCACGCCGCCGAGCCCCGCCCGGTTCAGGTCGTCGGCCAGACGCTTCCCGTCGAGCCAGGGGGCGCCGATCCATTCAAAGGGCGTTGCCGTGCCGCGGCCGACGGAAAGGTTGGTGGTTTCCAGGAGGCCGATTCCGGGGTAGAGGATCGCCTCGGTCAGGCTTCGCATGTTGGGCGAGGGGTTGATCCAGGTCAGGCCGGTGGCGTCCCAGAAGTCGCCGCGCTGCCAGCCCTCGACCTTCACCACGTGCAGATCGAGCTTCAATTGCAGCTCGTTCTGGAAGAGGTGCGCCAACTCGCCGATCGTCATTCCGTGGCGGACGGGCATGCGGTGGAAGGCGATGAACGATTCTTTGCGGGGGTCGAGGACGGGCCCGCCGACGTCGCGGCCATTGATCGGATTGGGCCGGTCGAGGACCACGAAGCGCAGCTTGTGCTCGGCGGCGACCTGCATTGCGTAGCCCATCGTGCTCGTGTAGGTATAGAATCGCGCGCCGATATCCTGGATGTCGAAGACGAGCGTATCGATCCCGCGGAGCATCTCGGCCGTGGGGCGCCGCGTCTTGCCGTAGAGGCTGAAGACGACCAGCCCGGTCGTTGCGTCGCGCGTATCGCGGATATTGCCCTCGTCGAGCTTGCCCTGGAAGCCGTGTTCGGGGCTGAAGAGGGCTACGAGGTTGACGCCGGGGGCCTTGTGCAAGAGTTCGACGGTGCTCGTTCCCTCGCGGCTTACGCCGGTATGGTTGGTGATCAGCCCCACGCGGCGACCTTGAAGCGGGCGGAAGCCGTCGCGTTTGAGGACGTCGATCCCGGTCAGCACGCCCGGCTTTCCGGTAGTTTCAGTTCGGGGGGCGGCGCCATTGGCCGCCGGCGTTGGCGAGGCGGCGGAAGGCGGCGTCGCATGGGCCGGTGCGGGCTGTGCGGCGATCGTCTCGGCCGGTGCGCGAGGCCGGTCCGTCAGTGCATCGGCGACGATCGTGCCGATTCTCCCGGCGAGCGGATTTACCAAGCCCTTGCCGTCGGGATGGACGCGGTTGCTGAGGAAGATCACGAACAGGTCAAGTTCCGGATCGATCCAGAGCACGGTGCCGGTGAAACCTCCGTGGCCGAAGGCGCGGGGAGAGAAGGTCTGGCCGCGGTTGGAGGAGTAGCCGGTGCGCATGTCCCAACCCAAGCCGCGAAGTCCGCTGGAGACCTGGTGGGGCGTGGTCATGAGGGCGACCGTTTTGGGCTCCAGCGCGAGTGTCACGATAGCTTCCCTGGCCGATCATCATCTGGGCGTAGATGGCCAGATCGGCGGCGGTGGAGAACAAGCCCGCGTGGCCGGCGATTCCGCCGAGGGCGTGCGCCGGGGATCGTGCACTTCGCCGCGGATCCAGCGGTCGTCGCGTTTTTCGGTGGGGGCTGCGCGCGTGCGGAGCATGCTTCGCCGGGCAGATACGTGGTTTCGGTCATCCCCAGGGGATGGAAGAGGTGCTTCTGGCTGAACTGGTGCACATCCTGCCCCGACACCTTGCGTACCAACTCGCCCAGCACCAGATAACCCACGTCGGAATAGATGAACTTCGAGCCCGGGGGCACCGTGGGCTTGAGGGCCCAGATCCGCTCCCAGGCCTTGGCCGGGCCGTCGGCGTAGTCCTTCATTGAATTGTCGGGGATCAAGCCCGACTGGTGCGTGAGCAGTTGGAGGATGGTGACGTTTTCCTTGCCGTTCTGGGCGAAGGCGGGAATGTGCCGCGCCACGGGGTCGGCGAGTTGGATCTTGCCCTGCTCGATCAGGACCATCACGCTCGTGGCCGTGGCGATCGGCTTGGTGAGCGAGGCGAGGTCGAAGACGGTGTCGGTGGTCATTGCGACCGGTTCGGGCAGGAGTTGTCGCTGGCCGTAGGCCTTGAGCATGACGAGTTTGCCATGGTGCCCCACGGCCAGCACGCAGCCGGGCATGCGTTTGGCGGCCAAGGCATCGGCAATCTCGCGGTCGACGGCGGCGAGCTTAGCCGGGTCGACGGCGGCGGATTGTGGCGCGGCCGAAGGAAGGCCGCCGGGGGCGGCGACCGCCCAGGCTGCACTCATCAGGAGCACGAACACGGCGCGGACCGGCACGGAGGAGGACAAGCAAGGGAAAACGCGCGATCTCATCGAGGTGCCTCCCTGGGAATTGGCGGCTGGGCGACTATATTAGAGCCGATACGATAATTGCATGGTGCCCCAAGACCACTTGGCCGCATAGGGCCGCTGCGGTAGTTCTCGGATAGGTTCTTGGAGCCGATACGATAATCGCATGCTGCCCCAAGACCACTCGGTCGCATAGGGCCGCTGCGATACTTCTCGGATAGGTTCTGGAGTCGATCGGTTCTTTGTACTCTGGGGGAACGGGCGTGACGGCCGGGGCCGGATCGCCCGTCCCATGATAGCATTGTCCTGGCAGACGAGAAAGTCGATGAGTTCGCTGGAGAAATTGACCACAGAGGGGCGCAATCCCGCCTCGGAGCGGATCGATGAGATGTCGGCGCTGGAGATCGTGCGGCTGATGAACGCCGAAGACGGCGCGATTGGCCGAGGCTGTGGCGCGGGAATCGGAGGCCATTGCGCGGGGGATTGAGGTGATCGCCGAGCGGTTGCGCGGGGGGGGGCGGCTGATTTACATTGGCGCGGGCACGTCGGGGCGTTTGGGCGTGCTGGACGCGGCGGAATGCCCACCCACGTTCAATTCCCCGCCGGGCCAGGTATTGGGACTGATTGCCGGCGGTTATGGCGCCTTGACGCACGCGATCGAGGGCGCCGAGGATCGGCCGGAGACGGCGCCGACGACCTTCGCTCCGTCGAAGTCGGGCGCGGGACGTCGTCGTGGGCATTGCCACCAGCGGTCGCACGCCGTACGTGATCGGCGGCTTGCACTATGCGCGGTCCGTGGGCGCGTTCACCGTGGGCCTGAGCTGCAATCCCGACGCGACGCTGATTGCCTGTGTGGACTTGCCCATCACACCTGTGGTCGGTCCCGAGGTCATCAGCGGCTCGACGCGTTTGAAGGCCGGCACTGCCACGAAGATGGTGCTCAACATGCTCACGACCGGGGCCATGGTCCGCGTGGGAAAAACCTTCGGCAATTTGATGGTCGACCTTCGGGCCACGAATCGCAAGTTGTTGGACCGCTCGCGGCGGATCGTGATGGCGCTTACGGATGTGACGGCCGAGGAGGCCGAGCGGGCCTTGGCCGAGTGCCAGGGGGAGGTCAAGACCGCCATCGTGGCGCGGCGGCTGGCCGTTGGGCCCGACGAAGCGCGAAAGCGCCTCGCCCGCGCCGGCGCGCAATTGCGGCGGGCGCTGGAAGACCGGCCCGCGGAATGAAGCGGCGGCGCGGAAGAGTCATGCCTCTTGCGGCCGCGTCGCGTCTCCCATCGCCCTGTGAAGGCTCATGAGTTTGGGATGGGTCATGAGTTGCGCAGGTCGTCGATCGAGAGTGGTTTGACCAGATGCCGGTCGAAACCGACTTCCGAGGAACGCCGCCGATCCTCTTCCATGCCGTATCCGGTGAGGGCCACGAGCAGCGTCTGGTCGAACGCAGGATCCTGCCGTAGCCGGCGCCACGTCGTAGCCGTTCATCTGCGGCAAACCGATGTCCAAGAGGATCATCTCCGGTCGCGAGACATGGGCCATCTCGAGCGCCGAGAGGCCGTCGTGAACCACGGTAATTTCGTGTTGGCCGAGTTTGGCCAACAGTTGCGCGAGGATCATCGCCGTTCCGACGTTATCCTCGACCACGAGAATGCGGCGGCCGGTCGCCGAGACCGGCTGGAGGGGCGGGGGAGGCTGGGGCTCGGCTACCGTTTCGATCGGGAGCCGGACGATGAATTCGCTCCCTTGCCCTTCCCCTCGCTCAAGGCGACGACGGAGCCCCCGTGCATCTCGACCAGGTTTCGCACCAGCGTGAGCCCGATGCCAAGCCCTCCCTGGGATCGCTCCAGCGAGCGGTCCGCCTGGGTAAAGAGATCGAAGATGCGCGGCAAGAGTTCCTTGCTGATTCCGACGCCGGAATCGCGCACCGAGATCGCCACGCGGTTTTGCGCTTCGCGGGTCACGTTCAGCCAGATCGAGCCCTCTTCTTCGGTGTATTTCGTCGCGTTGTTGAGCAGATTGGTGAGGATCTGCGAGAGCCGCACGGGGTCGGCCTGGAGCCAGAGGGGCTCGGGCGGCATGCTCACGATCACTTGCTGGCGGTGCGACTGAGCCAGGGGACGCACCGCATCGACCGCGCGATGGACGACCGCGGTCAACTCGACCGGCTCGCGGCGCAGCCGGATCTTTCCGCGGAGGATTCGCGAGACGTCGAGCAAGTCGTCGACCAGGCGCACGAGGTGCTCCACCTGCTGCTGCATCAAGTGCACGTTTTCCTCTTCCACGCCGCTGAGCGTCAGCAGGTCCAGGCCGGAGCGGATCGGGGCCAGAGGATTGCGGAGCTCGTGGCCGAGCATCGCCAAGAATTCGTCCTTGCGGCGATCCGCCTCGCGGAGTTCGCCGTAGAGCCGGGCATTCTCGATGGCAATGGCTGCGCGATGCGCCAGGTCTTCGGCCATTGCCCGGTCGGCGGCGTCGTAATGGCGAGCGGCATCCCCCGAGAAGAAGGAGATCACGCCCAGCATCCTGCCCCGCACTTCCAGCGGCACGCCCAAATAGGATCGGGGATGGAGCTGCGCAGGATCGCGGCGTGTTGGTCGTCCTCCGCCATCGCGGCGAGTTCCTCCTCTTTGATCTCCTCGATCAGCGTTGCCTGGCCCGTCTCGAACACGCGTTGGGTGCTGAGCGGCTTGCCGGAGAGCAGCGGGTAGCGTTCGGCCAAGGTCTGGGCGAGTTCGTACAACGCCGGGTCACGATGCGCAACCGCCAACGCATGGAGCCCTCCCGTCGGATGCGCGAGATGTACGACGCACCAATCCGCAAAGAAAGGGACGGCCAGGCGGGCGATCTTCTGCATCGTGCTCTGGTAGTCGACCAGCGTGGCCAGCGAGCGACTGGCGTCGGCCAGGAAACGCGCGATGTGCTCCCGCCGCTTCGACTCCGACACGTCGCGAACGATCCCGGTGAAATAGCGCTGCGCGCCGAATTGAAACTCCGTCACGCCCAGGTCCATGGGGAAAACCGATCCGTCCTTGCGCTGCGCAACACTTCTCGTCCCACGCCGATGATCCGTCCCTGCCCCGTGCGGAGGTAGCGCCGCCAGGTACTCGTCGTGTTCGTCCGCGAAGGGCGGCGGGATGAGGATCTTGACGTTCTGGCCGATCACTTCCTCGGCTGCGTAGCCGAAGATTCGTTGGGCAGCGGGGTTGAAAGTCTGAATCCGCCCCTGTTCGTCGATGGTGACGATTCCATCCAGGATGTGGTCCATGACCGAGCGCGTTCGGGCCTCGGCGCGGCCGGCTTCGTTCAACTGGCGGCGGAGCTGTTCCTCGGACGCTCGGCGGCGTGCGATCTCCTCGGAGAGATCCTGGACTGGGCGATCCAGGGCGGCGAATGGGCCGCTCGGCTGACACGGCGTCAGGCGCAGGAGGATCAGACGCCGGCTCGGCTCGACCTGGGGATCCAGGACCGCTCCCTCGCAACGGTGCGTCGGCTGGCCGCGTGCCTCGCTGCGGAGGGTGAGCAATCGGGGCAGTGGCTCGCGGCTTTCCGAACAGAGCTTGAGGTACTCGGCAATCTCATGGGGGGGATCGGCGAGCAGGTCGGCGAGCGCACGACCGTCCAGCGCCTTGGCCGCCGCATGCCTCGGCGCGTACGATTGCCGCCCACAATCCTCCCCTCGTCCGACACCAACAGCATCGGCTCGGGGATAAGATCGGCCCATTGTCGAAACTCATGGAGCGTCAACCGATTATCCCTCGATCGCCGTACCAAGGTCCGTTGACCTTGGCCAGAGTGGGGCGCTCGTCAAGTTGTTTGCCCATATTATGGCGCCCCCAGCCTTAGAAGGCCGATTGAGAAGACGAGGGCGGATGTCCTAACTCGCGAACACAATCGGCCTGCGCAGTTCTCAGGCGCCCCGAGTGGGCGAGACTACCTTGTCCTTCCCAACTCATTTCCGATCCTCAGTTTACAGATGTGTTTTCTCCGCGAGGACTCTTTCGCGGTGTTTGTCCGGACACTCGCCAGCCCGCCGGCATTGCGGAACATTCCGAGGGGCATGGCATGGTCTGGCGTGCGCAACGGCATTGCAGCGAATGCTTTGCAGCCGTTAGAATCGATGGGATCCGAGTCGTCGTTTGACCCTTTAGGAGAGCCCGTCGGCCACACCGCGATGAGCAACCTTGTTCTGATCATCCTTTTGGTGGCCGTTACGGCCGTCTGGGGATGGACTTTCACCGTGGTCCAGCAGGCGGTCGAGGTCTACGGCGTCATCCCGTTCCTCGCCGTCCGTTTTCTGATCGGGGCGATTTGCCTGGCCGTTCTCGGCGGTCGGCGCGTCACGCGGCAGTCGCTCATCATCGGCGGTTTGATCGGGCTTGCCCTGGCGGCGGGCCACATGTTTCAGACACTTGGGTTGCGGTGGACCACGCCGACCAACAGCGGATTGATCACGAGTCTGTTCGTGGTGATTGCGCCGCTGTTGAATTGGGGATTGTTCGGCGTGCGCACGTCGGCGGTCATGTGGGGCACGATCGCACTGAGCGTCGTCGGCCTAGGGCTGCTGACGGGGGCCGGCGCAACGGCTCCCACGGCCGGAGACCTGGTTACTTTGGGGGCCGCAGCCGCGTTTGCCCTCCACATTGTGCTCTTGGACCGGTTGCGCCACCACGACGCGCTGGGACTCACCGTGATTCAGGTGGTCACCAGCGCCGCGATCTTTCTGGTGGCGTGGCCGATGAGCGGCCCGGTGGTGCTGCCCACGTCCGAGGTGTGGTGGGTGCTGGCGTTGACCGGCGTGGTCGCCACTGCCTTGGGCTTCTACATTCAGACGTTGGCTCAGGCCCGGATCGCCGGGACCACCACCGCGGTCCTTTTCAGCCTCGAAGCCTTGTTCGCCATGTTTTTTGGCTATCTCTTGGCCGGCGATCGGCTCACCGTAGCGCAACTCATCCGGCGCGGCGCTGTTGCTCGGCGCCGCAGTCGTGGCTGGGGTGGTTCCGACCCTGGGGCGGGGCGCCGAGCCGGTGGTTGGTGGCGACGCGCATGCCGAGTGGCCCGTGGAATCGCTTCCTGTCTGTGTGCCGGCGACGGACGCGGCGAGATTTTCGGAGAACTGACCCTCCACGGGTCCGAGGGTGCGGTCGGAGGGGCTCTGCCGCCAGGCGGCGCGGTGGCCGATCAATAAGCCGCCGCCGCACCGTCGATCCGCGGATCGGCGGCAGCCCGGTAGCGTCCGGTCTTGGGGTCGACGGAGATCGAATGCGCATCGCCCTGCTTGGACGATTTTTCGTCCAACGCGTGCCCCGCGGCCTTCAGTTGCGCGACCATTGCGGAGTACTCGGGCCGGTGGAGTCCCTCGAAGCTGACGCGGTCGGGGAACCACTGGTGGTGCAGCCGCGGGGCGTCGACCGCCTGGCGGACGTCCCGGCCGAAGTCGACGACGTTGACGATCGTGCACAGCACCGTGTTGATGATCGTCCGCCCGCCGGGGCTGCCGGTGACCAGCACCAGCCGGCCGTCGCGGCAGACGAGCGTCGGCGTCTGCGAGCTGAGCATCCGCTTGCCGGGCGCGATCAGGTTGGCCGGCGTGCCGATCAGCCCTTTGCGGTCGGTGCGGCCCGGGGACGCGGTTGAAGTCGGTCATCTCGTTGTTGAGCAGGAAGCCCGCCCCGCGGACCACGACGCGGCAGCCGTAGGAGTTCTCCAGCGTGTAGGTGTTGGCGACGGCCATGCCGCGCTCGTCGATCACCGAGAAGTGCGTGGTTTCGGTCGATTCGGCGGCCAGGGCGATGTCCGGCGCCAGCGCCTCGCTGGGCGTGGCCTTGGGCAGGTCGATGCCGGCGGCCAGCTTGCTTGGCGTACTCCTTGCGTGGTCAGGTGGGCGGGAATGGCGACGAAGTCGGCGTCGCCCGAGCCAGCGGGCGCGATCGCAGTAGGCCCGCCGCATCGCCTCGATCACCAGGTGCATCGTGCGGGCCGACCAGAGCGGCGGCGCTGGCTCGAGGCGGCGCGGGGCCTCGGCCGTGAGGTCGAAGTTCTCCAGGATGTTGAGCATCTCGACCAGGCAGATGCCGCCGCTCGACGGCGGCGGCGGGCCGATAGACGTCGTAGCCGCGGTAGGTGCCGTGGATCGGCTCGCGGACGTTGGCCTGGTAGGCCGCCAGGTCCTCCTTGGTGATCAGCCCGCCGCCGGCCTTCATCTCCGCCACGATCTGGTCGGCGATCGGCCCGCGGTAGAAGGCGTCCGGCCCGTCGTCGGCGATCTGCTCCAGCGTGCGGCGCCAGGTCCGGCTGCACCAGCCGATCGCCGGCCTGCCACACTTGTCCCCGCCGGGCGGCGCGAAGACCCGCTGCAACTCGGCGAACTGCGGCGATTCGCTTGCAGCACCGCCGTTGAGCGACTCGGCCAGCGCCTCGTCGACGGCGAAGCCGTCCCGGGCCAGCCGCACGGCCGGCATCACCAGTCGCGCCACGGCAGCTTGCCGTACTTGCTGGTGCGCCAGGGCCAGGCCGGCGACCGTGCCCGGCGTGCCGCACACCCGGTGCCCGTCCATGCGGAGTCGTATTCGCGAGCATCGTGACCGTGGCCGCGGCCGGCGCCGTTTCGCGGTACTCGACGCAGACCGGCTGTCTGCCCGGCGCCGGGATCGACCATCATGAACCCGCCGCCGCCGATGTTGCCGGCCGCGGGCCACGTGACGGCCAGGGCAAAGGCCGTGGCCACGGCCGCGTCGACCGCGTTGCCACCGGACACGAGAGTTTCCAGGCCGACGTCGGTGGCCGGCGGCGAGACGGAAACCACCGCGCCCGCGCGCCCTCGGCTCCTTGCGGGGCGGCGAGAGCTTCGTCGCACTGCGCGGCAAGAAGAAGCAGGGCGCAGCCGCAAGCACACACCGCGAGGGTGAATCGCGTCGCTTGGCGCACGGCAACCCACCGCGGCCGCGCCCGGGCGATCGCCCGGCGGTGAGGAGCCGTCCGCCGCTAGCGTACATCGAGCCGTGCCTCCTCTCGGTTCTCACCCTTGCAGGGTAGCGAGTGCACCGCGCACGAAACCCACCGATTCGGCCAGGCCGGCGAGCGGATCCTTCTCGTCCTTTTCATGCTCGAACGACACGACGCCGCGTAGTTGATGGCCAGGAGCGTACGGAGGAAATCCGGGAATGTCGATCACTCCGCGGCCGATTTCCACCGTGTTGCCTTTGGGCTCCGCCGCCGACACGTCCTTGATGTGGACGTCCAGCAGCCGGTCGGCGAACCTTGCGGCGTCGACTCGATCGGGTCGGCGCCGATCCGCACGGTGTGGCCGATGTCGATGCACAGCCCGATCGCGCGGGTCCAGGTCTCGAACCTTTTCGTAGATGCTTTCGGGCGTGGGGTAGACCTTGTCGCCCGGCCCGTGGTTGTGGATCGCCACGCGGATGTCGAACTGCTTGCACCTTCTCGTTCACCAGCGGCAGCACGTCGGGCGGCGGGGCGGCGACGATCGACCTTCATGCCCGCCGCCTTGGCGTAGTCGAAGGCCTGGTTCACTTCGGCCTCGTTCTTCATCGTGATCACGCCGCCGCCGTAGAGCACGATGCCCGCGGCCTTGACCTTGGCGACCGCCGCGGCGATCTCCTCGCGGCTTGGCTCCAGCGGCAGGTGGAAGCTCTTCAGGCAGATGTATTTCAGGCCCACGCGCTTGGTCATTGCCAGCGTCTTGTCGAGAGGGAATAGGCGGAGCGTGTAGGAGGCCAGACCGAGCTCGAAGGGGGCCTTCAGTGCGGCGCACGGCCGCGGCGGCTTCTCCCGAGCGGACGGTTCCGCCGGGGACCACGGCCAGTGCCGCGGCAGCTCCGGCCGCCTGAAAGAAACGCCGCCGTGAGTCCCGACGCGAAATGTGGAGGGAATCGTCTTGCATGATTGTCGTTTCCGTTGTAGCAGAATGCAGAAAGGGGACAGACTTCACATGCCGGGCTGCGCGAAGGGGCGCCCGGCTTCAATTTTCGATCGACCACCGCGCCTGGCGGAGCACCGCGTGCGGGGAGCTTGCGAGCAGCTCGTACCAGACGGTGAGGAGCGATCCGTCGTCGATCTGGACCGTGGACGGATAGCCCAGGTCGCCCGAGGCGCCGTCGGCGGAGATGACGAGCGGCTCGGACCAGGTGCGGCCGTGGTCGGCGCTCACGCGCGCCTGGTTGCCGAAAGGCGTGCGGCGGTGGCCGTAGGTCATCAGCAGCCGGCCGTCCTTCAGCCGCAGCAGGTGCGAGGGCAGGCCCCAGACGCCGATCGAATGCGGCACGGTCCAGGTCTTGCCGCCGTCGGTCGATTCGCATTGCAGCGTTTCGCCGGCGTTGGCCTGGTTGTGGTTGCGAATCTGGACGATCAGCGCGGCCGTCCGCCGTCTCGACCGCGTGCAGCTCGTGGTACTCGGGCGGCTGATCGCCGGGGCGCGTGGGAATCTCGGCCAGCCATCGCCAGGTCTGGCCGTCGTCGGTCGATTCGCAGACGCCGTTGCGGTGCTCGCCGTGCCAAAGCTCCTTGCCGGCGTAGAGCAGACGGCCGTCGGCGAGCTGGATCGGGACCGTGCGGGCTGTTGACCGATCGACGGATAGCGGGCCGACCAGGTCGTGCCGCCGTCGGTGGAGCGGATCATCCACTCGCCCAGTTCGCTCTGGCGCTTTTCGGCGCGTCAGGCGGTCATGGGCCGCCTGCCAGCGCGCGAGCCGCTCCGCGGGCCAGCGCCTCGTGGTTGCCGGCTGCGCAGCTTCTCGGCGCTGGCCAGGATCGGCTCGTAGGCCAGCGAGGTGAAGGTGGTGACGAGGAGCGTGCCTTTGGCCGTCTCCAGCACGCCGGAGTCGCGGTCGTCGATCGCGCTGTCCAGCAGCACGCGGGGCCAGCTCCAGGTCTGCCCGTCGTCGCCGGACCGCATCAGCTCGACGCGGCCGAAGGGGCAGACGTGGGCCTCGCGCCCGCCGGAGTAGACCAGCAGCAAGCTGGCCGTCGCGGCGCCGGGCCAGCGTGGGCCAGCCGTGGTAGTACTGCGGCTGGTCACTGATCACCTTTTTTTCCACCACGTGCGCGCGCGCCGCGGCCTCGGCGCGGCGGCCCAAGCCGAGCACGGCTGCGGCCGAAAGCGACTGCACCGCGGCCAATCACCTGCCGGCGAGTGATCGACATGGCAACCTCCTGAGAGTGGCCGAGAGGAACAATCCGATTTTCGCGGCGAATCAAGCGTTTCGAAGCGATGGTCCCTCGTCGCCGCGAAGATCGGGACGGTCCGCCGTGAACGCTACCGTTTCTTCAAGGTGATGCCGATTCCGCGATCTCCTTCGTTGACAAACACGGTTTCCAGATCGGGATTCGTCGTGATGGCCTTGATGTAGTCCTGCATCTGGGATGCCTGGCCCGAGGTGTTGTGCGCCACGATCAGACCGCCCGTTCGCACCAGGGGAAGGAGCTTCTGAAGATAGTCGCCGTAGCCTTCCTTGTCGGCGTCGATGAACAAGAGGTCGATCGGCTCCTTGAGACGGGTGACCGTCTCGTGCGCGTTGCCCTCGACCAAGGTCACGAGTTCGGCAACGCCCGCGCGGTAGTTTTCCCGGGCCAGCTTGGCGCCGACGGATCGAGCTCGTGCGTGGTCAGCTTGCCGCCCGTCTTGCGCAGGGCGAGGGTCCACCAGAGGCCGGAGTAGCCGTTGGAGGCTCCGATTTCGACGATGTGCTTGGCATTCACTCCTTCGGCCAGGACGCGGAGCAGGCGGCCGTCGGAGGGAGGTACGTTCAGGAATCCGCGGCGCTGGTTCTTGAACAGGTCGTCGATGACGGCGAGGATCTTCTTTTCCCCGTCGTCCTTGACGGTGGGAGGGGCCCAGTCGGCCCCTGGCTCGACGCGCGAGGGCCTTGCCTTTCCTCGCGCCTTCGACTCCTGGCCGCAAGCGGTGTGGATGGCGATCCCCAGAATCAACGTTGCCAGCAGTGTTCCCATCCAACGGTTCATGCCGATCCTCCACGTGTCAAGGTTTTCGATCTCGGTTACGCGGCCTGCCGCCTCGGTTGGCGGCCTGAATCCGGAGCCATTATGGATTCGCCGCCCCGTGGCCGCAACTGCCCACCGCGCGGCGATTGCCGCCTCGGGTCGGATGCGGCTGCGTCCGGTCCTGACGGTTTCTCCCCGTTTCTTGGGGATTCAGGGGGCGATCCAGTCGGGCTCGACGGCCAGCGCCAGGTCGGCGAGTTTGCGGCGGGCGGTGGTTGGGCCGGCAGAGGCGGACTCGTGGCTCACAGGTTCCCAGGGCCAAGCCGCCAGCATCGAGGTTTCCAGCGACGCGAAGCGCACGGTCGGGGACGAATTGCCGCTCGAAGGAATGGGGGCCATGGAGCGCGTCGCTGCGGTGGCGGCCGCGGTGGCGCTGGTCGGTAGATTGACAAACAAGCGGCTTATCGGGACGACTTCCCGACGAATTCCCGGCCCCGACCAGAGCAGGATCAACGAGGCCGAGCCCGCATTTTCGAAATAGTCCAGGCGCAATCGGTGGTATCCGGCCGAAAGGTTTATCGTGCCCGAGCGTTCGCGCAGCGTGTGTCGGCCGTCGTTGTTTACGACCAACCGGCCATCGACCCAGAGCTTGGACCCTTCATCGGACTTGAGCGAGAGCCGGTACACTCCCGGCCGGTCGATCTTCAGATAGCCGGTGAACCGCGCGGCGAAGGTATCGGCGAAGCGCTGATCGAGGTTTGGCCAGGGGGCGGTGGTACTGGAATACCAGATGCGTCCGCCCTCGAAGACAACGTCGGCCGTGCGGCGGTCGAGATTGGGGATCGATCGAAGGGTGGAATTGTAGTTGAACAGCTCGGCGCGGACTCCGGCCAGCGTATAGACCGCGGTATAGCCGGCATCGCTCGACTGCGTGAGGATCGTGTGCGTGGCGGCGCCCCCATCACTCCAGCGCACGAAGTTGTAGCGCGTGCCCGTGCTGGGTTGCGACAAGGTCGCCCCGAGGCTTCGCGACGCGCCCACGACCGAAGGGAACGTGCGGGGAGCCAACTGGCCGTCGAGCGTCAGCGCCAGCCCCGGCGGGTCCGTGGCCAGCGATACGGTGACTGTCTGCGGGTAGATGTCGCGCTGGACCGTGGTGGTGAATCCCCGCGAATCGTGGACGCTAAGGATGACGCGGTACCACACATGGACCGAGGTTTCGCCGGTCGCGGGGATTGTGAAGGTCCCGCTGGTGACACCGGAGAAGGTGCGGACCGGGTGGTAGTGTACGAGGCTGTCGTTGTGATAGAAGCGGATCTCCCAGGAATAGGCGGCGGCGGGAAGAGTCCCGTCCTCGGCGTCGGCGGCCGAGCCCGCAAACGTGATGGTGTCGCCTGCGCGGTACGTCGTGCCCGGCGCGGGCGAGAGGATCTCGGCGGTTGGAGCCCGGTTTGCATCTACGGTCAGCATCGCCGCCTGGCTGGTGGCGGTACCGGCCGCGTTATGTACCACGACGCGGAAGCGGTCGCCGTTGTCGGCCCACTGCGCATCGGCAAGCGTGTAGCTGGCCGCGGTCACGCCGGGAATGTCGGCAAAGTCCTGCGGCGCATCGTGGCTTGCGCAGCCTGCCACTGGTAGTCGAGATGATCGCCCGACGCCAGCACGGAGAAGGTCGCCGAACCTCCCGGGGCGACAATCTGGTCCACCGGTGGCTCGACAATCTGCGGCGCCGGAGTGGGTGGGACGAACACTTTCATCACCTGGCCGGTGCCTCGCGCCAGGTAGTAGAGGTTGCCGGCGGCGTCGACGTCAGAGGTCCAGCACTCCGGAGACGTCGGCGGCGAACCGTGTGACCACTTTGGTGGCGGGGTCGATGCGGTTGATCCAGCCTCCACAGTAGTCGGCGAAGAAGTATTCGCCCGTGTAGTCGGTGCCGAAGGTGTTCTTGGCCGGATTGTAGAAAGCCCCGCCGGTGATCGCGCAGCCCCAGGTTTCCGACCCGTCGGCTACGTGCGGGTAGGTGAACAGCGGTTGCGTGAACCTCGGATACACGGAGGGGTCGAAATATCCCTCGGTGGTCGGCCAGCCGAAGTTGGCCCCGGCAGCTCCCTGGTTGATCTCTTCCCACGTCATCTGGCCGACGTCGTTGATGAACATTCGGCTGGTGGCGGGCTCGAAGGAAAACGTGAACGGATTGCGGAGTCCCATCGCCCAGATCGCGCGGTTCTTGCCGGTAGTTTGGGCGTAGAACGGGTTATCGCCGGGGATCGTGCCGTTGGCGTTGATCCGCAGCATCTTGCCGTGCAGATTGTCCAGGCTTTGCGAATTGCTTCCCGTTGCGTTGTCGCCCGTGGCGACATACAGTTTGCCGTCCGGGCCGAAGTGAATCGCGCCGCCGTTGTGGATTTCCGTGGAATGCGGATCGAGATCCATGAGCACGGTTTCGCTTCGCACAGCGCCAGTTCGCCGGTCGTGTTGGCCTGGAAACGGCTGACTCGGTTGTGGGCGTCCACGGCAGTGGTCGTGTAGTAGACGTAGACATAGCGATTGCTGGAGAAATTCGGATCCACCGCGACGCCGAGCAGGCCGCGTTCGTGTTCGGTTCTCACGCGCAGGGGGGCATCGCGGAAGAAATCGGCCTGCAATCGCCGCCCGTCTTGCCAGACCTCGAGGGTTCCGGCTTGCTCGGCCACGAACAGCTTCCCGTCCGGGGCGATTTCCATCGAGGTGGCATTGGAGATTGCGCTGGCGGCGACCATTTCCGAGAAACCGAGGGGAAGCGAGGCCAGGGCAAGCCGCGGTTCGAGCCGTTCCAGCCGCAGCGCACGGCCCAAGTGCAGATCACGACGTTGCTTGGTTTGCTGCGCTTTGGGACGATGTATCCACTTGGCAAACATCCGACGAGTCTCCGATTTCTGAGAAAGGGCAGCCGTCGCGGCGGCAGCAGTCCGAGGAAATCGCTACGCCGCACCTCGACACCCTTTTGCGCGAAGGCGTGCGATGCACCAACGGCTACATTTCACATCCCTTTTGCAGTCCCACGCGCACCGGTCTCGTTGACGGGACGTTACCAACAGCGGTTCGGACACGAGAGCAATCGTACGTGCGAGCCCGACCACGGCAAGCTTGGCCTACCGATCGAACAGGGTACCGTGGCACAAGCCATGAAGCGGGCAGGATATGCGACCGGGGCCGTGGGTACGCGGCACTTGGGAGCCGCTTTGAATTTCCATCCCAACCGGCGCGGCCTCGACGAGTACTTCGGCCTGCTCGGCGGCGGGCGGCTTTGAATGCCGCCGGCGAGCTCGTCAGGAGCCTGTCAGCAGGCGTGCGATCACCGCGCCCAGGATCATGAGAATCGCCCCCAGCGCTGCGATCCAGAGTTTGCGTCGACTGGGAGGAGCGGCGAGCGCGCGGGGCGAGGCGGGGGTTCCTGTCTTAGGAACGGGCATGGCCACCGGCTCGCGGGGAAAGAGGCCTTCGATTTTCGTACCCGCCACGAAGCCCCCCATGTCGTCGCGTCGGATTTCGTCGCTGGGCTGGACTTCGCCGCCCAGCGCCATCTGTTTGAACTGCTTGGGGGAAAACGGCCCATGCTGCCGGCCGTGACGCCGGTAATACCACTGAGCCATGGCGTTTGCACTCCTCGGCGTGTCACCGGTTCTCTCGGGGCGATTGCCCCAGAGATCGCTCGCGGCACGAAGCCTGGCCAGGGCGGGCAGTCCGCGGGGGCAACCCTCCACAGTTGCCGACCGCCGTCCCGCTCCGATTGTCCAGTGTAGTTGCTCGCCGCGCAGGGTCAAGCAGCGGTAGTCTATGCGGGGACGCGCGGCCAAGGTCTTGGGCAGTGCGCGCAGCCGGAGGCGGTGCGCTGAGCGAGTATTGCGAAGGGGACCGGTCTCGAGTTTTCGGTCAGGCGGCACGAGTGATGACGGAGCCTTCCGGCCGAAAAAGGGACCCGTCGCCGGCTGGCCCGTGGACGGTTGCCCCGAGTGCTCAGTCCTTGGGCGCGTCGGGCGGTTCCTCCGCGTCCTCATCAGGCTGGGGCCGGACGCTGTCGAGCCAGTCGAGATATTCCTCAATCTCGTGCAGGGGCATTCCCAGATAGATGGCGCTGCGAATCGCCGCGTCGCGCTCCAAGGCCGTGCCCGCGTGTTCCAACAGCAGCTTGGCGATTTCGTGTGCCATGAGAACGCTTCGCCGTCGGTGGATCCTCCTCGACCGCGACCACGGCTGTGCACTATAGGGAAGGTCCTCGCGGGGGTCAACGCGAAAGGAGAGCCGGTTTCGGATCGCTGCGGGTGCTTGCGACCTCGCGATGCGCAACGGCGTTGTAACGGGGAGAATCGTGACTCGCCGTTCGCCCCGACTTCACGATTTCGCCGAGTCGCTCGGGCCTGTGGTGCTTGTGGCGCAGCGTGCGCTGAGGTGACTCGACAAGGTCTCGCGCAAGTCATTCCATGCTTCTCGAAAACGTGCCCACCAACTGGATCGACTGCGGCTGACTTGCATCAGCCGGTCGAGCACCTCGTCGTAGGAAGCGTCGAATTCTTGTGGGGCCGAGACGGGGGCCGGGGCAGGCTTCGGCAGGGGGACAGGCGCCCACGCGCGGAGCGGAACCGGCGACCCTGCCGGATCCGACATGGCCGCCGCGTTCGCAACCTCCGTTGCCGCGGACGGGCCGGCTGCCGGGGAAAGCTCCTCGTGCCGCCGCTCCACCTCGGTCCGCAATTGCTCGATCAGGGCCAATTGCTCGCGAAACTGCTCTTCGATCGCCTTCTGCTCCGCCTGGATGGCGCAGAGGCGCTCCTCGTGGAGTCGGTCGGTTTCCAATCGTTTCTGCTGGTCGGTCTCCCACTCCGCACGTTCCCCGTCGAGTTGCTCCCGACGGGCTTGAATTCGCTTCTGCTCGATCTCGAGTGTTGCCTGCCACCGCTCCAACTCACTAGCGCGGTGGTCCAAAGCCCCCTCCTGCTGCTTGTGTTGGGCATCCCACTCGCGTTGCTGATTGCGCAAGGCCTGCTGCTGTCGCGTCAACTCGCCGCGCAGGCGATCGACCGAGGCCGACCACCGCGCGAGTTGGGTCTGCATCGCGCGTCGCTCTTTCTCAATTGCCTCGTGTTGGTGCCTCTGCTCGACTTCCATCTGGGCACGCCATTGCGCCATGAAATGAAGGGGGTCCTTCCCTGGCTCGGCCGACGCGGGGGGTTCCTCGTCCTCTTCCGGGACACTTGGGGGAGACTCAATGTCCGACGGAAGGGCCAAGGGTCCAAATGCGGTTCCCAGACCGGCATCGGCCCCACGGCGGCTGCTGTGCAATCCGACGAAGGTCAGTCCCACCTCGCCCACCGTCAGCGAGCAACCCAGGGGTAGCTCGGCACAGTCGATCGGATTGCCCTCGATCCAGGTACCCATTCGGCTGTGCAGGTCGATGACCCACAGCGTGCCCGAGTCCCAGAAAAATGCCAAGTGCTCGGCGGACATGTCGTTATGGTGGATCGGCAGATCGCTGGGACGCAGCCGACCCACGATCGTCAGTTGCCGTCGCAGCCACCGCCGTGCGATGGGTGTATCGCCGAAGGTCACCGCGATGATCGGGTAGGGCTCGGTGGCGGTTCCTTTCTCGTCGAGGTTGGGCAAGGCCGGGTTGTCGGCCCCCGCCTTCACGGAGCCGGTCTTCCGTGCGGCAATCTGGTAGGGTCCGAACGGGATCGCCTGGTCGCCGTGCAACCACCCGTGCCAAGGGGGCTCGGTTGTCTCCGTGTGGGAAAACGCCCGGCCGAAGATCCCGGCTTCGGTGGCATGGAGATAAAGTCCGCGGCCGGCGATCTTGAGATCGGGCAGGGCGACCTCGGCGGATCGCCGCGCTGATTCGTGCGAACGGCTTCTCGATCGTCACCGAACGAGATCCCTGAGGGCCGTCAATTGTCAGCACCAGCCCATGTCGGCACCAGTATCGTGCATTCGATGTCATCATGAGGCCTGGATCGCCGTCCCGCCGCGTATTGCCCTATGCTTGCCGGCCTGGTTGGATCGAAACCGCCGGAGGTGGTCCCCGGCTCCACTCCAGCGAACGCTGCGCGTGGGCGGGGAACATTCAAGGCCGGCGTTTGGCACCGCCGGGCTCGCCTCGCAGTTCCGGACCTTCCCTTGTACAGTAACTCGATCGTCTGAAGCACGCAAGCCACAGGACTGGATGCAACGCCCCCCATTTCGGTATCGCGCCGAGATGACGCCTGCGTTGCCCAATCGTCAAGCCCGGTGACGAGGCCGATGGAATCGGAATGACGTAACCGTTCAAGGGGACTGTTTCCCTCGGCCGCAAGGGGACACCCATGTTCCGGCCGCACAGGGCGCCCGCGGCAGTCTTGGGATAGGTTCTATATGTAGCGGCTGGCTGTTTCTGTAATGGAGGGATATTGTCCGCGTACCCGTTGACGTTGACGTCAAGTTCATGCGTAATGAATGCACGCTCATATTCCCCGATATGGGGGAGTGGGCCGCGTCCGGTTTCCCATATCCTTCATAAGGAAGGTTTCGTCGTCCACGACTACCCCGGGTAGGCTAGCCTTGGATAGTCCTCGATCCTCGTGGTCGGCCCGCGCAGAGGGAGGGCATACGGTGCGACGGTGCATGGGAATTCTGCTTTGCGGCGGCATTTGGACAAGAGACAAACTGGCTTGAGCACCTGAGTGGCTTCATGAGAAGACTCAATCTCCATTGGCTTGCCGCATTGGTGGCCGGCTGCGTGGTCTTGGCGATCGTGGTTTCGATGGTCCATCGTTTCCAGGTTCGTCGCAATGCCGTGGCATTTCTGGAAATGGCGCGGAGCGCGCGGGCCGAGAACCGCCTTCTGGATGCTGCCTACCACTACGGCATCTACTTGCGGCACGTCGGCACCGACACGGACGCCAAGGAAGAGATGGGCTTTTGCCTGAGCGATCTGCAGCAGTATCGCAACGCCTTCGACATTCTCGAGGACGTGATGCGGCAGGATCCGGAGCGCACCAAGGCTCGGCGGCGGCTGATCGATGTGGCTTTGGCCATGGATCTCTATAGCCACGCGCGGCAGCACGTGGAGCACCTTCTCAAGTCGAACCCCGACGACGCCGACTTACTTCGCCTGCGGGGGCGCTGCCAGGAGGCGGACCAGCAATACGATGCGGCGGCCGGTTCGTACCGATTGGCGATCGAGAATGCCCCGGAGGATCCGGAGTCGTATGCCCTTCTGGCCGAGGTGCTCCGCCGCCGCTTGGGCAATCCGGCCGAGGCGGACGCGGCCATGGAACAACTGGTGAAGGCCAACCCCCAGTTGCCGGCCGCCTATATCGCGCGGGGCAGCTATCGCAAGATGGTGTCGGAAGTCGAGTATTCGGCGGGCCGTTCCGAGGCCACCACCGCGCTGCTGCAGGGGCGGCCGAGGATGCCGGCCGAGCCCTGAAGCTGTTGGAGGAAAGCCCGAGCGAGGAAATCTCCTGGAAAACGAGGAACACGCAGGCCTTGATGCTTGCCGCCCAGTGTGCGCAGCGTCAAGGCAGAAGCGATGCGGCGCGCGAGTTTGCCCGCCGCGGCGTCGAAGCCGTCCCCCAGTACGCTCCGCTTTACAACGTGCTCGCCGAGATCGAAACTACCAGCGGACAGCGGCGCGAGGCCATCGCCTGGCTGCGCCGCGGATTGGAGAAGGTTGCCGACCGTGCCAGCCTGATTTGGAGCCTCGCGAGTTTGCTCATCGACGAAGGCCAATTGCCCGAGGCCCAGCAGTGCATCGAGCAGTTGCAGACCATGGAGTACGACGCGCCGCGCGTCGGCTATCTCCGTGCGCGCATCGAGTATGCCGAGGGGCGATGGCTCCAATGCAGCCAGATTCTCGAGCGCATCCTTTCGCAACTGCACCGCTCCCCGGAATTGGTGAAGCAGGCCGAGTTCTGGCTGGGCAATTGCTACGACCGCCTGGGGAACATCGACCAGCAATTGACGGCTTACCGCCGCGCCGCGGATCTGGATCCGCGCTGGCCGCTGGCCCGGCAAGGCATGGTCAAGGCGCTGGTGGCGATGGGGCGCGTCGACGAGGGGCTGGCCGAGCTCAACTTGCTGATGGCCTTGCCCCAAGCCCCCGCCCAGGGCTGGCTCGAACTGGCACGGCTTTCCATTCTCAAGAATCTCCGCCTCGACCGCACCCAGCGTAACTGGGAGGAAGTCGGGCGGATCCTCGATCGCGCCGCGGTCGCCTTTCCGGAACTCGTGTATGTGCCCATCCTCCGCGCTGAGGTGCTCGTGGCCGAGAATCGTCCCGCCGAGGCTGAGAAGCTTCTGCTCGACGCGCGGGGGAAATACGGCAAGGATGCCGAGCTTTGGGTGGGATTGGTGTCTTTGGCCCAGCGTCAACAGAATTGGGACGCCGTCGAGCGCTACCTTGCCGAAGCCGACGAGAAGGTGGGGGACCAGGTTGCGCTTCGATTGGCGCGGGGACGCTACCTGGTGCTCCGCTACGGCAAACAGGCCTCCGCGCGGCTCCGTTCCTTGGCCGACAAGTCCGAGCGGATCTCCGCCGAGGAATACCGCAAGCTGGCCTTCGGTCTGGCACTGCTGGATTACCAGTCGGGCGATCAGGACCAGGCGCGGTTGCTTTGCGAAATGGTCGCCAGCCAAGAGCCCAGCAATCTCCAGATCCGCCTGCTGTTGTTCGATCTGGCCCTGCAGGCGGGCGATTACTCGAACGTCGAACAGACGCTGAAGGAAATCCGCGCCATCGAGGGGACCGGTCCGCTGTGGCATTACGGCTACGCCGTCTACTATCAACTTCGCGGTTTGAAGGAGAAGGAAGGCGCGGCCGCCTGGCAGAAGGCGCTGGAAAACCTTACCCAGGCTGGTGCCATGCGGCCGGCCTGGTCGCGCGTGCCTCGCCTGGCGGGCGAGATTTACGAGCGCCTCGGCAACACCGAGTCGGCGATCCAGCATTATCTCCGCGCCATCGAACTGGGCGAACGCGGTCCCGCCACGGTCCAGCGCGTGGTCCAGTTGCTCTCTTTGCGGCAACGCTACGGCGAGGCGGACCGCGTTCTCCGCCAGTTGGAGGAACAGCAGTCGCCTTTCTCCGCCGATCTGGCGCGGATGGCCGCCGAGGTCTCTCTGCAACTGGATTACCTCGATCGCGCCCTGGAAATTGCCCGCCAGATGGCTGCGCAATCCACGGAGTATCGCGACCATCTTTGGTTCGGGCAGTTGCTGCACCTGATGGGCCAGCGCGGGAAGCTCCAGCAACAGGACCAGCACGCGGAGCAGATGTTCGCCGAGGCGGAACGGGAGTTTCGGCTCGCGGTGAAGTTTGCCGAGCAGGCTCCGGAAACCTGGTTTGCGCTGGTGCAGTTTCTCGCGCACACCCAACGCGAGAAGGAGGCCGAGGCGACCATTGCGCTGGCGCAGACGAAGATTCCGCCCGCCAAAGCTCCCTTGGCGCTGGCCCAGTGTTACGAGGGGATTGGGCGGCTCGAAGAAGCCGAAAAGAAGTATCTTGCCGCCCTGGAAACGGCCCCCGACGACCCGGCCGTGGTCCGAGGGGTTGCCGAGTTCTATCTCCGCATCGAGAAACCGGCGAAGGCCGAACCGTACTTGAGCCGCATGGTCTCCACTCCCCTTTCCGCGGCGGAGGGAGAAGTCCTTTCGGCGCGGCGGAACCTTGCCGTGGCCTTACTGGCGAGGCGCGATTTTCCCAGCCTCGATCGGGCACGCCAACTGATCGAAGAGAATCTCAAGCTGGCCAACCCCGCGCTGGCCGATTTCCGCGTCGAAGCCCTCGTGCTCTCGGCCCATCCCAAACGGGAACGCCGCCGCGAGGCGATCCAAATCTGGGACAAGGCCCTCCGCGATCCCCTGGCCGCCACCGAGGATCGCTTCCTCCTGGCCGAGCTCCAGCGGAGCCTGGGCAATTGGGCCGAGTATACGCGGCAAATGCGGAGCATTCTCAGCCTGCCCAAGACCTCCCCGCGTTACTTGGCCGCCTACGTGCGCGCAGTTGCTGAAGCGCGCGGTAGAGGAACCGGGCGAACTGCTGGAAGCCGAAGTCTATCTGAAGCGACTCGAGTCGGTCGCCGCCGCGGAATTTCAGACCGTCGAACTTCAGGCCCAAGCCCTCTGCCAACGCGGACAGTACGATCAGGCCGCGTCCGCACTCAAGGCCATACTCGATCGGCCCGATGCGGTGCCCCCGGATCGCGCAGACCGGCTGCGCCTTGCCGCCGCCAAGCTCGAGGAATTCGCCGGAATGGCCAACGCTTCCGGCAAACGCGACGCCGCGCAACGCCTTAGCTCGGAGGCCGAATCGCTCTATCGGCAATTGATCGAGCAGCGACCCGAGCGCACGCTGCTGTTGGCCCGTTTTCTCGCCCGGCAGCGGCGGCTCGACGATGCGTTGAGTATTGCCGAATCGGCCTGGCTCAAGGAATCTCCGGAGGCGATCGCGGAGGTCGTCTACGCCTGCATCGCCGGTGGCACGGCGACTTCCGAGCAACAGAAACGGATCGAATCTCTCCTGGCGGCCGCCTTGGAAAAGCACCACCGCGCAGTTCCTCTGCTGTTGGTTTCCGCCGAGCTTTATGCCTCGCAGCACAAGTTCCCCGCGGTCGAAGCAGCCTACCGCGAGGTACTGCAAAGCGCGCCCGACCACTTCCTCGCCTTGAACAATCTGGCCATGTTGCTGGCCGTTCAGGGATCGAGTCTCACCGAGGCCGAGGAGATGATCAATCGCGCGATCCGGCGAAACGGCCCGCTTCCCGCGCTGCTCGACACGCGCGCCGCCGTCTACCTGGCCCAAGGGAAGTCCCCGGAGGCCTCGGCGGACCTCTACGCGGCGATCACGGAGAAGCCCGACGCCGTGGCCTACTTCCATCAGGCTCAGGTGCGTCTCCTGCAAGGTGAGCGGGAGAAGGCGGTCGAGTCGCTCAAAGAGGCCCAGCAGCGAGGCCTCAAACCCGAGCAGCTCCACCCCCTCGAACGGCCGAACTACGAGAAGATGATGGAACTGGCGCGGACGGCGTCGGCCTGATTTGGGGCCATTTCTTGGGTTCTCGGGCGATCGCTCCCTCTGATCGGAGTTCTTCGCATCCTTCCCGTGGATTCGATGCCTGGCTGAAGGTATCGACGGAAGTTGTGTTCTGTCATGAAGTTGTGGATATAGTCCCCTCTCGTGGTTGTGCAAGTGGCCGTTTCTTGAATTGGGTGAAATGGAGTGGTCGGGTTATTTTGGTCGCATGGGCAAGATTGATGGTTGACTGGGATAAATGGGCAATTACGATGGTAGTTAACTTGCTCACCTCGTGCAGTCGCGGGGTGGTAGTAGTGCAGCCAGACGCCTGCCACGACGGCGGAACGGAAAGTCGGGCCCACGCGTACCGGAACCAAGGGTCCTCGGTGCGTCTGCCGTGTAACGCGGAAAACGCAGCACGCGTTTGCCTGCTACCTTGAGGAGCTCTGTGGCGGAAAGTGATTCAAGCAACGCGCACCTGTGAACTGTGGAAGGGGACATCCGTATGAAGCATCGTTGGGCTGTGGCAATCGCAGTCGTGCTCATGGCGTTTGGACAAGTGGCCAGCGCCGAGAACCTGAGCTTCGACTTCAGTACCTACGAAGGGGCCGCCGTCATGGTGGACCCGACTAACAGCGGTTCGTATGTGGGATCGATCACGTTCCCGCAGAACGGCTCGGGCTTGGATTTCGAGATCAGCAACTCGAATACCGGCTTGGACGGCTATCACGGGAACATCGGTGGGAAGTTCTGGGTAGGACCGATTACTTCGTTCGGCTCGATCCAGTCGGCCAACCTGACGCCCGATAGCGTGGAAACCGGCTTCTTCAAGATCGTCGACCCCAACGGCAACTGGGTCCAGTCTCCGTTGAGCTGGAGCAATATGGCCATTGCTGGCACCATTGGCGGGTTGAACATCGAGGGAGAAGTCAACCTTGGTCCTTGGACGGCCTCTTCGTCCACTCCGCCCACTCCGCTGCAGAGCGTGTTGGATGGTGCTGACTGGACGACAGTGCTCAGTTTCCAGATTCTTCCGAAGAAGACCCTCACGCAGTTGATGGGCGCTTCGACCACGTTCCAGACGACGTACTCGGGCACGCTGAATGCGGTGCCGGAGCCGTCGACGTTGGCGGGGCTTGCCGGGATGGGCCTGATGGGCCTGGTTTGCCTCTGGCGGCGCCGGAAGTAGAACCTCTGCATTCTGTTGATTTGAACACCCCCCGAAAGGCTGCCCAATTTGGGTAGCCTTTCTTTTTTTGCCTTTGCGGGTGTAGAAATGCCGCGCATAACTGTGCGAATCGGGAGGAGTCGTACGGGGTGATTGCTTCTCGGAAATGGATTCTATTCTTGGCTTGTGCGCCAAACATAGCGGTCAAGTGCGTATGGTATAATAGACAGTCCGGGTGGGTGAGCCACACCTTTGGGGGAATTGTCGAGGTAGATCGATGAAGGCCGTCAATTACCGTTTCCTGGCCGCGATTCTCGTGTCCGCGTTTCTCTTGGCGGGCGTGATTGCCGTGGTCCACCGAGTGCAGAGCCGCCGCAACGCGCCATATTACCTGGAGAAGGCTCGGACCGCGCGCGACGAGAAACGGTTGGGCGAAGCGTTCGAACTGTTCGGCCACTACCTCCAACTGGCGCCGACCGACAGTGAAGCGCTGTCGGAATATGCCTTGGTGGCCACGGAGGTGGCCAAGCTCGCTCAGCCCCCCGATCCCGGCAAATATGGGCTGGCCTATGGACTGCTGGAAAACGTGCTTCGTGCCGAGCCGGACCGGGCCAACCAGGCCGAGTTGCGGAGAGAACTGGCCCAGGTGGCGATGCAACTGGGCCGTTACAACGACGCCTTGGAGCAGATCGAGAAGCATCTGCTGCCGAGCGAGCCCAAAGACTGGCGCCTGTGGGCGATCCGCGCCAATTGCCAAGTGCGCCAGGGGCACGAGGCTCTTGCGGTCGAATCCCTGCAGTTGGCGGTGCTGAACGCCCCGGACCAGGTGGACAATTACTACTTCCTCGCGCGGCTTCAGAAACGACTGGAGGATCGCGGTGAACGGAAGGAGGAATCGGGCAAGGCAGACGACACGATTCAGCGTATGGTGGCGTTGAACCCTAAATCGGCGCGCGCGTACGTCTTGCGTGCCACGTACGTTGAGGAATTGGCGGCGGGAGCCGACACGGAGCCTTCGGCGGCGCGATGGGAGCAGGCCTGGCGCGACGTGGAGCGTGCGATCGAACTGGCTCCCGACGATCTGGAGGCGCGCTACCTGGCCACGCGGCTGGCGCTGCGCCGCGAACAGTACGACGTGGCGCGCCAGCACATCCAGCGTGCGATTGATCTGGGGCCCTGGAACTTCCAGTTTTACCTTATGGCGGCGGAAGTCGAGATTCAGTCGCAGGCGATGGACAAAGCGATCGAACGGCTTCAGGCCGGGTTGGTGCGGCTGCCGGACCAGCCTCGCCTGCTGTGGAGTCTTGCCTTGGTGTACGTCGAGATGCGCAACGTGGACGCGGCGACCCAAGTCATCCAGCGTTTGCCGCAGCCTGCCCGCCGATTCGGGAATGGCTCCTGCGCGCGCCAAGGCTCGCGTGGACTACCTGCAAGGGCGCGTGGAATACATGCTGGGCCGATGGTCGGCCGCCAGTCAGAGCTTGGAGCGTGCCACCGCCGGCTTGAGTGAAGAAAAATCGCTCCGCGATGCCGAGTACTGGTTGGGGAGGTGCTACGAACAGTTTGGAGCCGTGGACCGGCAACTGGCCGCCTACCGCCGCGCGGCGCGGACCGATCCCACCTGGCTTCCCGCGCGACTCAGCGTGGCCATGACTCTGGCCTCCATCGGCCGGATGGACGAGGCGATCGAGGAGCAGCGGGCGCTCATGCAGTTGCCCCGCGCGCCGGAGGCGGGCTGGCTTCAGTTGGCCCAGTGGCGGATCCAGAGAAACGCCAGTCTGGAGCCCGCGCAGCGCGACTGGCAGCAAGCGGAATCCGACCTCGACCGCGCGGCGGAGTTGATGCCGGGAGCCGCCGAAGTGGCGCGATCGGCGCGCGGAGATTCTCGTGCTGCAGGACCGCTTGCCCGACGCGGAGAAACTGCTTACGAAGGCTCGTGACGCGGCTGCCGATCAGCCGATCTTCTGGACCGCCCTGGTGCGCGTCGCCCAGCGGCGGCGCGACTGGGACCGTGTCGAGCAGGTGCTCGACGAGGCCCAGCGCAAGCTCGGCGACGTGGTGACTTTGCGGATGGCGCGGGCGCGCTACTACCTGGACCGCTACGCGGAGAAAGCGGGGCCGCAACTTCGAGCGCTGACCGAGAAGCTGGATCACTTCTCCCCGCGCGAGCAGGCCTCGCTCTGCGGCGAGGTGGCCGCGGCGATGTTGCAGTTGGAGGACTTGGACACCACCCGGCAGCTCTGCCAGCGCGTGGCGAAGCTGGAGCCTGCGCAACCTCCAGATTCGTTTGCTTGCTTTCGAGGTGGCGGCACGGACCAAGGACGTGGCCGCGATGGAGTCGATTCTCACGGCCGTCGGCGAGATCGAAGGCAAGGGGGCGATCTGGCACGTCGGCATGGCGATCCAGGCCAAGCTGGCCGCGGAGCAGGGGGACACCAAAGCACAACTGGAAAAGTCGCTTAGCCACCTCGCCGAAGCTCGCCAGCTCAATGCCTGGTGGTCGCGGATTCCCGCACTCATGGCCGAGGTGTACGACCGCCTCGGACGCGAAGACGGCGCCTTGCAGGCCTACCTCGATGCCATCAGCCGCGGCGATCGAAATCCGGCCTCGATTCACCGCGCGGTCCAATTGCTTTACAAGCGTCAGGACAACGAGGGGGTGGAGAAACTGATCCGCCAACTCGCCGCCCAGCCCAACCTGCTCACGTCGGAAGCCAGCCGCATGGCTTCTGAACTCCTCTTGCGGCGGGCCGATTTCCAGCAGGCGATGCAGATGGCGCGCGACACGGCCGCGCAAAGCAAGGACTACCAGGATCACATCTGGCTGGGGCAGGTTCTGGTGGTTGCCGCACAGGAAGACGTTGCCCAGCGGCGCAGCGCAGACTTGAAAGCCAAGCTTGACGAGGCCGAAAAGAGCCTCCGCCACGCGATCGAACTGGCTCCGGGGGCCGCATTGCCCTGGACGGCGTGGATCCGTTTTCTCACCCAGGCGGGACGAACCGACGAGGCGGCCAAAGCCGTCGCCGAGGCCGAACAGAAGATTCCCGAGGCCCAGCGCCGCGGCGCTGGCTCAATGCTACGAGGCGATGGGGAAGCTCGACGAGGCGGCCAAGCGTTACGAAGCCCTCCTGGGCCAGCAGCCCGACAACCTTGCCCTTGTGCAGCAGGTGGTCCAGTTCTATTTCAAGTACGGCAAGCTCCGCGCGGCTCAGCCGCACCTGGAGAAACTGGTTGGCGCGGAGAGCAAAGCCGACGAAGTCACGAAGGTCTGGGCGCGGCGGCAATTGGCGACGGTGCTTGCCGCCGAGGGGAATCTTGCCCAGCGGAAGCGGGCCTTGAGCCTGGTGAACGAGAACCTCGCGCGCGATGCGGCCTCGCCCGAGGACCGCCGCATCAAGGCGGTGTTGCTGGCCGCCGACGCCAAGCGGCCCTCGCGGCAGGAAGCCATTCGCATTCTCGAGCAACTGCTTCAGGATACGCAGGCTCCGATGCCCAATGAGTACGAGAGCCGCTTCCTGCTGGCCCAACTCTACCTCGAAGAGAAAACCGACAAGGGGTGGCTCCTGGCAAGTGCGCAAATGCGCACCATTCTGGCTTCGCGAGGGCGCGATGCGCGTTACGTGGCCGGGTATACGCGCGCCTTGTTGGATCGCAAGGAAGTTACCGAAGCGGAACGTTGGCTGTTGCGGCTGGAGGAACTGGCTCCGGACGACTTCAACACGGTCCGACTTCGCGCCGAAAGCCTGTTTCTCAGCGGCAAGAGCGAGGGGGCGATCAGCCGGCTCCGGGCCTTTCTGGGAAAATCCGGCCAGGCGCCCGACCGTGCTCCGATGCTGCTGTCGGCTGCGGAAACCTTCCGCGGCTTTGCCCGCCAGTTGACCGATCCCGCGCAAAGCCGATGTGGCCCGCCTCCAGCGCGAAGCGAGTGTGTGTCTCGACGAGGCTCTGACCTTGGCCGAAGAGATCGCCGGCCAAAGTACGGTGGAGGAGATCGTCGGTTTCAGCAGCCATGTGGCCAGCTTGGGATTGGCTACGCCCGAACAGTTAGGGCGATTGGAGCGAATTCTCCTCCCGGCTCTAGAAAAACACGGCCGTCGCATCCCCTTGTTACTCGTCGTCGCCGATCTCCGCACCGCCCAGCAGCACTTCGACGACGTCGAGACGCTCTATCGCGAAGTGCTCCAGCAAGAGCCGGCCAACGTCGTTGCGCTCAACAACCTCGCCGTCCTCCTTGCCCTCCGCGGAAAGCAACTCGACGAGGCGAACCAGTTGATCGCCAAGGCCATTGAGACGACCGGCCCCGAGCCGACCTTGCTCGATTCGCGGGCGACGGTGCTCGCCGCGCGCAATCAGACTGAGGAAGCGCTCCGCGACTTGGAAAGCGCCCTCGACGCGTCGCCCAGGCCCGCACGCTATTTTCACCAGGCGGAAATCCTCAGCCGACTGGGAAACCAGGAGGCCGCCGCGCGCGCCCTGGCCAAGGCAGTGGAAACCGGTCTGACCGCCGAGTCGCTGCATCCGCTCGAGCGACCGAGCTACGGCAAGCTGATCCAGCAGTATGCTCGAACCCCCCAATCGCGAACCTGACCGCCGCGGACGTGCGGTTCTCGACCACTGCTCGTGCCGCTTTCTTCCCACTCTTCAGGGTGGTTGATGTGGTGAGCGAGCGCGTCGATTGCCGTTTGGCGGTCGATTCTGCTTGGGTAACTGGGCGGCCTTTGCCGTGTGAAGGGGGATTCGGGCGATTCGAGCAAAGCCCCGGGATCATCCCGGTCGATTTACCCTAGAGACTACCACTTGCGCTTGGAGTAGCTTGCGCAGCGCGGCCGTATAATTCCCCAGGCGAAGAGGTTTGTCTGTGCCAGGCTTTCTTGACCACGGAAATGAGGATAGGCGCCATGAGTAAGAGAACACTCTCTCTGGTGATGCTTCTGGCGGCCGTTTTGGCCCTTTCCGCTGGCACGTGCGCCGCGCAGGTACAACCCCGGCAGTACGGCACGAACACGTTTATCAACCGGCCGCCTGTCAGTCCGTACATGAATCTACTCCGCGTAGACGGCTCGATTACGGGCAACTACTATACCCTGGTCCGTCCGCAGATCGAAGCTGCCAATGCTCTGAATCGGCAACAGCACGAACTCCAGCGCCTGGAGAGCCGGGTCACTGGCATGTCGAACAACCAGTCTGCCCCGGCAGACTTCAGGACGGGGCACCAAACCACCTTTGGCAACTACTCCCACTACTACAATCTGGGGGCTACATCTGCCGGCCGAAGACGGTAGTTTGTTCCTGGTTGTCTCTCGCGAGCGGGCTCGACGGGGCTCGATTTCGCATGGCGTGGAGGGAGGAGTCGGTTCCTCCGTGCCTCTCGCTCTGGTTCGGGATCCGATTGGCCGCGCTGGATCGCGGTAGGCGTGTCCTAGCCGCTTCGGTTTCCGCCTCTTCTCGATTTTCTCACCGTTTTCCAGTCGATCGAGCGCGAGTTTTCCCGGAGCGAGGCGCGAAAACGGTGAAGGATGTCTGGGGAATTCGGGAAGAGTTTGACGCCCGGATCCAGAAGGTCGCAGCCCCGGACAGTTTTCGTCGATTATTCCGAAAGAACGGCGACTATCATTCGCAAAGCCGCGCATCGACCGATGCCAGGGATGGCGAGTCGAACCACGAGGATGCAGTGTTCACGGTCAGCACCACTCTCACTGAGTGCTCTTTTTCCAACGGCGCGAGGTGCCAAGATATGAATCGTGCAACGCCACGGATTGCCCTTGCTCTGGCGGTCGCGATGCTCGCCATCGTGACGGCGGGCAGCGGATGCTCTAACGTGGGTGCGATTCGCGATCAAGTGCAGGAGAGTCGGGAGTACGCTCCTGAAATCCCGTATCCCAACGATACTCCTCGCGAGCTGAAGAAAGTCTCGTTGCCCACGTATACGATCGAGCCACCGGACATTCTGTTGATCGACGTGGTCAACCCGGTGCCGAAATTCCCCTATCGCATACGCGAACTCGACCAGTTGCGGATTGAAGCGGCCCAGGTTTTGCCGATGAAGCCGATCCAGGGAACGTTCACGGTGGAATCCGGGGGGATGGCTTACCTGGGCGAGCCCTACGGCTACGTGCAAGTCGGCAAGATGACGCTTTCCGAAGCGTCGCAGGCGATCACCGAGCATCTCAAGCAGATGGCCTTCCGCAATCCGGAAGTTTCGGTCAGCCTCTTCCAGTATGCGGGGCGGCAGCAGATCACGGGCGAACACATGGTGGGCCCCGATGGCAAGGTGTCGTTGGGGATTTACGGGGAAGTTTACGTGACCGGCATGACCGAAGACGAAGCGCCAGGCCGTTCAGGCGCACTTGTCGCAGCACCTGGAATCGCCCGAGGTGTCGGTCGACATTTACTCGTACAACAGCAAGTACTACTGGCTCATCGTGCAGGGAGCCGGCAACGGCGACGGCGTGACGCGCGTGCCGGTCACCGGGAATGAAACGGTGCTCGACGCAGTTTCGCAGATTCAGGGACTCCAGCCTTTCTCGTCGAAGCGGATCTGGATCGCGCGTCCTGCGCCGCCGGAGAAGGGATGCGCCAGATCATGCCGGTGGACTGGGAAGCGATCACGCAGCGCGCCGATGTGATGACCAACTACCAGGTCATGCCTGGCGACCGCGTGTACGTAGCGGAAGACAAGTGGATCTCTGCCCACTCCTATATCAGCAAGATCATCGCTCCCTTCGAGCGTGCCTTCGGTTTCATTCTCCTGGGTACCTCGGTGGGGCAGCGGATAACGTTCTTCAAGTCACAGAATCAGAGTGGTTTTGCCTTCTAGCAGTCAGCCCTCTTGGGCTGCCTCCTGCGGCGACGTGCGCAGTCACCACGGCGAGCGCGGGCTGCGGAAGAATGGGGTTCACGGTGTGAGCGATTCTCAGCCTGGCCGCCTGGCGACCTCGGGCTGGATTAGAGAAGGAAACCGATTCATGTTCGGAAATCTCCCTGGTCGTCTGGTGCGGTGGGGCTTGTTGGCCGGCGCGCTGGTGGTGGTCGTCGCCGGATGCCAGACGACGAAGAAGCCGTGGCCGTACAGTCCGGCTCTGGGGCCCGAAGGTCCTGCCTGTTTCCCGTGCAGCCTTTGGGGTGGTTATTACCAGACGTGCTGGGAGCGTTGGCCGGACTGCGCACCGCGGTGTCCGTCGCCGCCGATTCCGCAACCCGCGCCTCCTTCGCCGCACGCAGCCGGAACGCCTTTCAAGCCGGAATCTCCGGCGCCCGCGGTTCCCGAGGGCAAGACGCCGCTGCCTCCCGAGCCGATGCCGGGCGAACAACCCGGTGCGGCGGCCCCTCAGGCGCCGGCTCCCAGTCCTCCGGAAGCGATGAATCCGGGCGACGCCCCTCCGGCGCCTCCGGAGACGACTCCTCCCAAGACTGCTCCCCAAGGGGCTCCGAAGGGCGAGTACGAGGAATAGTTCCTCGCGAAGGCGGCACCGAGCACGACGATCGGCGTTTGGGAGCGAGGCAAGAGCCGTCTATCGTCTCGTCTGGAAGTCCGGACTGCCGAGAGTCGGCCTGGCGGGTTGACCCCGTGCGGGGCTCAATCGATGATTTCGGCGCGAGCGCATTCCACCGCCATGGCGGCGAGGGCTTCGCCGTCCTCCTCCGCGGATGATCCGTCGCGAAACAGGTCTCGGCAGGGAGGTTCCGTGGGTGGAGGGAACACCCAGGGTGCCAGGCCGCGCACGAGGCATTGAATCGGCCGGAGCGTGGCGCGCACGTAGATCGAGCGCGCGCTCGGCTGGCATCCCAGACGCGACTTGAAGGCGTCAGCGGTCTGTCCCACGTGGATGGGCGAGTGACCCTGCTGCAGGGCATGTGCCAGAATCCTCGGCCATGAGGTTGAAATACAGATCGGCCTCAGCGTTGTAGCGGTAGTCCAGGCCGATGAAGAGGTTCTGGTACGAATCTGGGCAGGCCAGGCCCCAGGCGAAGGCCACGATCGCGTCGCCGCGCCACACGGCAGTCCACTGCGCCGCTTCGGGAAAGTGCCGCACCAATTGCTGGAAGAAGCTACGCGGCAGACACTCCAGCCGCACCTCGGCTCGTTGGACCACTTCTTCGTAAAGCCGATGGACCTCGTCGGTATAGTGCGGCAGGGCGTCGATTCCCGAAAGGTGCTCGACGCGGAATCCGGCCCGCGCGAACTTGCGCTGCGAACGTTTGAGTTTGTAGCGGTAGTGCGATCGCAGTGCTTCGACGAAATCTTCGAATCGCCGGAAGCGCGGAGGAAACTCGTTCATGGGCGGGCTTTCGCCGCGCACGTATCCGAGCGATATCAGGCCGTCGAGTTGGCGCTCCTCGTCCGGCGAGAACTCCTTGAGCACGATCAGCGGTGCGCGATGCCGCCGGGCAAGTTCTTCGAGCGCTCGGTCGATCTCAGCGAGCACGGCCGGAGCATCGGCCTCGGGCGCCAGGCAAAGGTGGCTTTGCCCCGCGGAAACCGGCAGGCCGCAGAAGACGACCGGCAACTTGAGGAAGCGCGGAAACAGGCGGCGCACCGCCGCAGTGGATCGCTGCAAGGGACGCAGCCCCAGCGCGGCAAGGTCCAGCTCGTAGAGACTCAGGCACGCGCTGGCCACGGCACGCCCCTGGTCATCGTCGACGAGCAGGCACCACCACGTTCCTGCGCCGGCCATCCCCAGCTCGACGGCGGCGACGAATCGCGGGTCCATGAAGGGATCGGGGCGACCGCGGCGCAGCCGATCCCAATCTGCTCGGGGGACGTCGTGGATCGATGCGTACCATCGGACGGAGTAGCTCATGCCGTGGCTCCCGCGCCGGGGACCGCCGAGCAGGAGTCTTGCCACGCCAGCTCACCGCAGGTTGCATTTCCGACGACCGGATGGGGCGGCGAGGTCGCCATTCGGCGGCGAAACACTTGATGCGGGCGATCGAGCGGCACGGGAGGAAACAACCACCCTGCGGCTGCGGGCAGCACGCGGCCCAGCAGTCCTCGAGCCTTCACATAGAAGTGGCGGCGGAACTGTCTACAGCCCAGCCGCATCTTGAATCCTTCGGCATTCGGCGCCGAACCAGAGATGTTCGGCGCCGCCGCACATGGCACGGTCGAGCGTCTGGTAGAGCAGGTTGAAGTAGATATCGCCCTCGCCCGGCGCGTCGTCCATGCCCATGAACAGCGGGTAGAACGCGCGGCCGCACTTCAGCGAGCAGCACCAGGCGACCGGCCGGTCGGCACGGCACACGAGCGTCAGCACGCCGTGCTCGCCCCACTGCCGCAAGAGCTCGCGGAAGAACGACGCCGGGAGCACCTCGAGCACGCCTTCGCTGCGGTGGAGCACCGCGAGATACTGTGCGTGCAGGCGGTCGGTGAACGCGTGGGCGGCGTCGGCTCCGGTGCGGTGAACGACCTCCAGGCCGCTCGACGCGAAGCGGCGGAGCGAAGCGCGGAGGTTCTGCCGGTATTTCGAGCGCAATGCGGCACAGAAGTGTTCGAGGCTGGCAAACGGGATGCTGAGGTGATGGGTGGGCAGACTGTCCGCACGGAGATAGCCGAGCGACTCCAGGGCATCGAGGCGGATTCGCTGGCGGTCGTCGAATTCCTTCCACACCACCGCGCGGGCGCGCTGGGTTTCGGCCAGCTCGAGGAGCCGCTGGTCGAGCGCGTGCAGCACCGCCGCGGCGTCGGCATCCTCGCGCAAACGCAAATGGCTTTGGCTTGCCGACACGGGCAGACCGAGCAAGAGGACTTGGAACCGCAGAAAACCGGGGAAAAGCCGACGCACGGTGGCGATGCCGCGCCGCGCGCGCCGTGGGCCAGCAAGGCGGCGTCGACCGGCTGGCACGACACGCATGCGGCCCCCGCCGGGCCACGGTCGTCGTAGACCAGGGCGGTCCAGAGACGCACGCCCTCGGCGGTCATGGTCTCCGCCGCCGCGAGGAAACGAGGATCCATGAAGGGATCATCGTCGCGCGCGCACAACCGTTGCCAGTCGGCCAGGTTGGTTTTGGCGATCGAGTCGGAGAGAATGCACGAGCAGGACATCGGTACCCCTATTGATGCCGGCGCAGTCAATGTTCGCGATTCATCCCGGATTGTGAGCCGAAGCGGCTGACGGTCCGGAGCTCCCCTGGCCGCCCGACGCTGATGGGCAATGCGGGCCTCGACAGGAGAACACGCCTGACTCTCGGCCTTACCTCGATCCGGTTCGGTCCCTACAACCGCTGCCGCGAACACCGTCCGCATTTCCGTCCCGCACGCTTTGGGGGGTGGGACCGGATATAGCGACCGATGCCGACTGCACCGAAGCAGCGGGCCGGAGATATCTACCTTATTCCGGCTTGCGGACGCGGGCGGTAGCGTAGATTTTCTGGCCGGGAGCAGGGCTGCGCGGGGCCAGCCCTTTCCGGCGATTCACCCCTGAACGTCGATGAAATTCGCCTTTCTGGTCCATCCCCTATCCCCGGAAACCCGTCGCCTGCTGGCGCTGGTGGGCGGAGATGCTTCGCGCGGGCTGGGTCGGGCTTGGGGCGGGGACCTTCTCCAGTTCTGCGCGGTTTCGGGAGGCGATCCGGGACGAAGCCGAGGGCCTTCCGCACGGGGGCCAAAGCGAACCGCGCGTCGTGGACGAGTTGGAAGGGCTCGTTTCGTCATGCGGCGCGCGGGCCGAGGGCCGCCTTTACGAGATCCCGATGTTTGCCGCCGAGATCCTCGAGAACCAGGATCGGGCCTTGGAACTGATCACCGAGGCGATCCACCAGGCCGCAGATTGGGGTGCTCGATTGGTCGGACTGGGTTCGATGACGGGCGTAGTTGGCACCCAAGGAACCTACGTTGCCCAGCACAGTCCCATTCCGGTGACGACGGGCAATCATCTGACGGTCCACGCCGCGGTGGAGAATCTGCTGCAGGCCTGCCTTGAGACCGGCATCGATCCCTCTCGCGAGACTGCGGCCGTGATCGGGATTCCGGGGAGCATCGCGACGGCCGCTGCCCGAGTCCTCGGGCCGATGGTGGAATCGCTGGTGCTCGTGGCGCGGCGCCCCTCGAACCGGGCTACGAAGATTGCCGAAGCGCTTGGCGCGCCTTTGGTATTCGACGTTCCGGCC
Source organism: Pirellulales bacterium (assembly GCA_963736495.1). Lineage (GTDB taxonomy): Bacteria > Planctomycetota > Planctomycetia > Pirellulales > Thermoguttaceae > CAVTPL01. The sequence goes on from CAVTPL010000009.1 coordinate 861,112, forward strand.
GCGCTCGGTCGGGCTCGGCTGGTGATCTCGGCTACTTCGTCCGGCGACTGTATCGACCCGGCGTGGCTTCGGCCGGGGAGCCTGGTGGTCGACGTCGGGATTCCCACCGACGTGCGGGGAACTCAGTGCCAACGCGACGACGTACTGATTCTCTCCGGCGGGTTGGCCCGCGTGCCCCAGACCATGCCCCTCGACTCGATCTATCTCCGTTTCCACCAGGGCGTGGTTCCGGGTTGCCTGGCCGAGACCACGGTCTTGGCCCTGGAAGAGCGAGCCGAATGCTTTTCGCTGGGCCGCGCGCTGGACTTAGATCGCGTCGAACAGATCGGCGGCCTGGCGAAGTCGCACGGTTTTCGCTTCGATTCGCTGTTGTCATTCGGGTTGCCGCTGGAAGGTTCGGTGCTGATGCGATTCCGAAAGGTCCTTCGTGCGCGCGAAGTGCGCAGCGCGGTGGCTCTGCGGACGCGAGGACTGGCGCGTGTGTGGCCTTCAATCCTGCCGATGCTGCGCGGGCCCAGACGCTCGCGGCGCAGCCATCTGAACCCGGTGCTGGCGGCCCTTGCCGGGCCCGGCGGCGTGACGAAGACCTTCATCGGTGGAAGCGGCTGCGAACTTTGGGACGGTGAGGGGCAGCGTTATCTTGACTGTGTTGCCGGCTTCGGCGCCTTGAACTTGGGCCACAATCATCCGGCGGTCGTCGAAGCGGTTCGCGAGGCGATGGACCGTTGTGCCCCGGGTTTCTCTCCGGCGGCGATCAATCCCTGGGCGGCTGCGCTGGGGGAACGGCTGGCCACGGTGGCGCCAGGCCCGTTGGAGATGGCTTTTTTCACGAATAGCGGAACCGAGGCGGTGGAAGCCGCGCTGAAGCTCGCGCGCGCCGCCACGGAGCGGTCTGCACTGCTGTTCTGCCGCCGATCGTTTCACGGCAAGACTCTGGGGGCCCTCTCGGTAACCGGCAACGCGCGCTACCGCCGCCCGTTCGGACCGCTGGTGCCCCAATGCCGATCGGTCGCCTACGGCGATCTCGAAGCGCTCGAGCGCGCCTTGGCCGGCCGCCAGTTCGCAGCGCTGATCGTCGAGCCGATTCAGGCCGAGGGAGGAATTCGCCTTCCTCCCCAAGGCTATCTGCGCGAGGCCCAACGGCTTTGCCGCCGCGCGGGGGCGTTGCTCATCGTCGACGAAGTGCAGACCGGGCTGGGGCGAACCGGGGCGATGTTTGCCGTCGAGCACGAGGGCGTGGAGCCGGACGTCCTGACCCTGGCCAAATCGCTGGGCGGCGGAGTGATGCCGCTGGGCGCCATGCTCGCGCGTCGCGATCTTTGGATGAAGGCCTACGGAGACCTCCATCGTTTCGCCCTGCACACCAGCACCTTCGGCGGCGGCAGCCTAGCCTGCGCCGCCGGGCTGGCGGCGCTGGGCGTAATGGAGGAAGAGAATCTCGTACCGCGGGCGGCTCGAGCGGGACGCCGTCTGCTCGAGGGACTCGAGCACCTCTGCGGCGCCTGCGATCTGTTTGTCGAGGCACGCGGGAAGGGGCTGCTCTTGGGGCTGGAATTCAAGCCCGCCGCCGATCGACTGCTGGCCTTGTGGAAGGCCGTGGGGCCGTCGAAGCTGCGCCCTACTTTGTTCCGGATTCTCGACGCGATCCTCCGAACCGGCCCGTCGACCTACGTGATGCAGTCCCTGCTCGAGGAGCACCACATCTACACCCAGGTTGCTCGATCCCAACCGCTCGTGCTGCGGATCGAGCCGCCGCTGACGATCTCGGACGAGCAGATCGAACGGCTGCTCGCCGCGTTGGGCGAGTGCTGCCGCACGCTGGACCAGAGCTACAAGAGCTTTACGGGCATCACGGCCAAGTCGGCGTTGGGCCAGCACGGCGCGGGGTCAGGCATGCCGCTTGCACCGACCACCGGCCAAAAAGAACTGCTCCCGGAGATTCCTCTTCCGGGAGCAATTCACGAGTGCGGTTTGTAAGTCGAATCCCGAATCGTCAGGTGCGCGACGATTCTGCGACCTTCGCCCGGTGCGCTGCTTGGCGGTTCGGCGGCGACGGTAGAGCCTCACGCAGCCCAACGTCAGACCCAAGCCGAGCAGGGAGACCAAGGTGGCAGGTTCCGGAATCGGAGTGGGCAGTCCAACCAACAACGGCTGGAACGAGCCCACCGTGGGGATCAGGCCGAAGATTTCGTAGGTCGTCTCCAACGGATCGGAACTGCCCAGGCTTGCCAGAAACTCGTTGGCCAAGGTGAGAACGCGCGACTGGTTCGAGTTGTTCGCTCGCGAGGAGAATGTGCCGCGCTTGACGTCCAAGGATTGGTTCGATTCGTTGAGGATTTCCCAGATAGCCATCGAGAATGCCTCGGCGCAATTGCGCCGCGTTCCCGTGCTTCCCTCGCCGAGCGACTCGTAGTGGCGGCCCCACAGCTCACTGAGCAGATCCTGCTTCGCCTGGGAAACCGATCCCAGCGGGCCCGAGTCGAGCGAGAAGATATTGTACTCGACCGTGCCCCACTTGAGCGGCCGGCGGAAGTCGGCGGAGAAGGCATCGATTTGCCCCGCATTGGCCATGGCCTCGCCGACCTCACCCGTTCCGTCCAATGCTTCCGAGTGGATCCGGCTGGCGCGCTGACTCCAATAACGAGTCAAGGTGCGGTTGCGAGAAGTCGTTTTCTGCAAGAGCGTCATGAAACGCGTGTTGTCCACACGCTGTTCCTGCGCCAAAATCACGGAGCCGAGGAGATCATTTTCGCTCAAGGGCCCAATGGCCGGCGCTGCCTTGGGATCGGTGAACCGATATGCCTCGCCGCGGGCGACACCCTGGAATGCGATTAGTGCAAGGATACACGTAGTCCACAACGCGACTGTTCTGGTATGCATCGCTTGAGCCCTTCCTCGTTGTGCACGCAAGATGGATCGATTAGAAAACCGCACATGGCTCACTGAAGAACGCTTTCCGAACGTCGTCCTTTATGGTGCGCCCTCCACCCCTTTGCGCCGTTTCGCGTCGTTCCATGATCGCGGCGCCTCACTGACTTCTCTCTGTCCTTGAATCTTCCGCCGCTACGGTTTCCTTCCGAGCTCCTTGGATCTTCTTACCCGAAAGACGAATGCCAAGAAACATCGCCCGCCGGTCTATCACAGTTCGGGCGATGGCCGCAAAGTTTACCGCGGCGACGTATTATGATCCCCATTGCTACCCTTTCGTCAATAGGCCGGGTCTCCTTTTTCCGCAATTCCGCTCGCCTTCGGTTCAATTCTCGCACTACCACTCCTCTTGCTCGCTCAGCTTCAATGAGCATGCCTTGACTGGGTCAATTAAGGAGAACGAGAAATATATAGGTCTGTGGCGGGATTCCGTAACCACGCCCCAGGCCGTTTGGATAGCTTGCAAAGAAATTGCCCATATCTCCCAGATTTCTCACGCCATCAGGATATTTACCCGGTCATTACCAATCATTCACCAGTCCTTGACAGGGGCCGCGCCTAGAATTCTTGGTCATCGATCGTTTAGCGGAACCTGGGGGCCGGCCGTGAGCAACCGCGAAGTCTGTGATATAACCTCTGAAGTTTCGGGCACTTGTGTGCGTCAACCGCAAACTCCGTGGAGGCTCAATTGGCCGACGGTGTTCTGGATTGGCCTGGTGCACCTGGGAGCGTTGGCTGCCCCGTGGGTATTCTCCTGGTCGGCGCTTGGGTTGACCCTGCTCATGGGTTGGCTCACGGGGGGGATTGGAATCTGTCTGGGTTTCCACCGCCTATTCACACACCGCAGTTTTGCAGTAGTCCGGCCGCTGCGCTGGTTCATCGCCCTGCTGGGGAGTCTAGCCGGCGAGGGCTCTGTCATGTCGTGGGCTGCCGACCACCGAAAGCACCACGCCTTGAGCGACCAACCCGGCGATCCCCATTCGCCGCGCGACGGCGTTTGGTGGAGTCACATGCTCTGGTTGGCCTGGGTGCCGGAGGGTGAGGACCACGAGGCCTACAAGCGCCGCTGGGTTCCCGACCTGGTGAAAGAGCGCGCCCTCAGGGTCATCGACCGTGGATTCCTGTTGTGGAACCTGTTGGCCGCGGCAGGCTTGTTTGCTTTGGGCTACGGGCTGGGCGGTGCGGCGTTGGCCTGGTCGTTTTTGGTCTGGGGGATGTTCGTCCGCCTCGTCTACGTGCTCCACTCCACATGGCTGGTCAACTCGGCGACACACCTTTGGGGCTATCGCAACTACGCGACGCGCGACGGGAGTCGGAATCTCTGGTGGGTTGCGCTTCTGACGTACGGCGAAGGCTGGCACAACAACCACCATGCCCATCCGCGCGTGGCGTCGAATCGGCACCGCTGGTGGGAAGTCGATCCGACGTTCGCGGTGATCCGCGTGCTGCGTCGGCTGGGGCTGGCCTGGAATGTGGTCGAGGTTCGGCAGGAGCCGGCGCGCGCCAGCGCGTCGGAGAGTCCGAGTCGGCCGCGAATCGATAGCCCGCATCGCGAAGCGTCAGAAAGTGGCGGGGCCGTGCCGGATCGGGTTCCAGTGCCTTGCGGAGGCGACGGATGAACTGGTCCGGGGCGCGGTATTCAGGTTGCCGGGCACGCCCCAGACGTTCTCCAGCAGTTCGCGGCGAGGGATGATCCGTCCCTCGTTCTCGACGAAGTAGCGGAGCAGTTTCCACTCCAATTGCGTCAGCCGCGGACTCTCTTCGCCCACGGTAACCTCGAGGCGGTCGAAGTCTACGCGGACGTTTCCGAATGCGTACGTCGTCAGCGCCGACGAGTGCGCGTGCTGCGCGGTCCAGGCGGCGTTCGTAGAGCGAGAGCAGGCTCTTGATCCGGCTGAGGAATTCGTCGAGGTCGAAGGGCTTAGTCAGATACTGGTCGGCGCCGACGTCGAATCCCCGGGTGCGGTCCTCGGCCAGAGTTCGGGCGCTGAGGATCAAGATCGGCATGATCTTGTCGGCGGAGCGCAGGGCCTCGCAGACGGCGTAACCGCTCATTCCGGGCAGCATCAGGTCGAGCACGACGAGGTCTACCTCGCTCCAATTCTGTTCGATGAAGCGTAGCGCCGTGGGGCCGTCGCCCGCGGTCGTGACGCGGTAGCCTTCGGCCTCCAGGTTGTACTGGATGCCGGTAGCGAGGTGCTTTTCGTCTTCAACGACCAGTATGTGCTTCATCGTCGGCGGGCCCTTCGTGGCCTCCTGGAAGTTTGACTTCGAAAACTGCCCCCGCGGCGCCGGGGCGATCGGCGACGTGAATCGTTCCCCGCAGTCGCTTGACCGCGTTGCGCGTGATGTACAATCCCAGTCCCGTGCCCGGCTTGTCGCGTTCCAGTTCCAGTCCCAAGCGGACGAACCGGCCGAAGATCTTCCGCCGCAGCTTGGGGGGGATGCCGCGTCCGTTGTCGGCCACTTGGACCACGAGCGGGCCGTTGCGCATCAGGCACGCGGTCACCTCGACGTGCGGCTCCGGGCCCGCGTATTTCACTGCATTATCGATCAAGTTGCGAAACACAAGATCGAGGTCGACGCGCCGGGCGCGGACCGTTGCCGGCTCGACGTCGAGCCGCACGGTGTCGGACGGCACGCGATAGCGCAGGCACACCATCTCCGCGCATTCGCGGAGCAACGGCGCCAAGGGCACTTCCTCGGCTTCGCCCTCGCTCGCGCCTGCCTCCAGGCGGCCGGCGTCGAGCACCTGGTTGATCAAATGGTCGAGCCGTTCCACGTCCTCGAGCATGATGCGGTGGAACTCGGCTTGTTCCTCGACGCCGAGCTGTCGGCGGTTGAGCGTTTGAAGCACCAGCTTCAACGAGGCGATCGGCGACTTCAGCTCGTGCGTCACGCTGTCGACGAAGTTCGACTGGCGCCGCGTGAGATTGATCGCCTTGATCGACAATGCCAGATAGAGCACCACGCCCACGACGAGCAGCAGGTAGAAGGTGGATCCGACCGTGAGAAGCGCCCAGTACACGGGGGCCCAACTCGAGTTGGCCAGGGCGCCGAAGACCGCCAACAGCACCCATCCCACCGTGAGCACGATCAACAGCACGATCATCACCACGGCGAGGGTGATGGGAAGGCTCAAGGGGCGTCGTACCGACATGGCAGGCTCGTGGTCGAGGGGACCGCCGCCGCAGGCGATCAACCGCGAGGCGGCCGGCAAGTTTCCAGGCGCTGGGAACGTCCGGAGGAACTCGGAGGGGGAGATGACTTTCCCCCAGAATAGCACGGGCCCAAAGCAAGGGTCAATCCTCGTAACCGTTCGGGTGCGGCTGACGAGGGGGGCCGAGGGGGGAGTGCGATTTTCGCGGCGAAGCGAGCGTTTCTGTGGCGAGGGTGCATCGTCGCCGCGAAAAAGTGGGGCGGTGCCCGGGAGCGGCTGGCCCTCCGCGCGCTCGCTCCAGCGCGGTGGGCCGCCCCACGCACGTTCTCCTTCGTGTAGAATAGGCGGATTGCCGCGCCTTCCTCGCACTGCTCCCGTGGCAGCTCGGTTTTCCGCTCCATCCTCAGAGGCTTCCCATGCCGCGTGCCGTCCGCTTGCTTCTCGTAGTCGGCTTGCTGACCGTCGGTCTGAGCCTTCTGGCCGTGGCGGCGCTTAAGGGTTACAGCGGAACGAGGTCTTCGAGCGTGGAGGAAACCTTGCCGCCTGCGGCGGATGCTACGGCTGTTCCCGAGGCGGCGGGATTGGCCGATTCTTCCTCGACCCCTGCCCACGGCACATCCGCCGAGGATCGCCGCCTTCGGGCGCCGTGGTGGGCGCGTGGCAGGACGAGTATCAGGGCCGCCGCACGCTGGTCCTCCGCGAGGATGGCAGCGGCACCATGACTGTGGAGCTTTCGGGGTTGAAGGCCAAGCTCGTGGCCCCGCGCCTGGAATTCGTGATGCAGTGGTCGGTCGAAGGCGGCAGGCTGAAGAAACAAACGCTCCGCGGCGAGCCAACCGCACAGGTGAACTTGATTCTCAAGACCATGGGCGACCGCGTTGACGAACCGATTCTCGAACTCTCCGCGGACCGCATGCTTCTGCTGGACGGGGACGGCAAGACGCAATACGACTGGCGCCGCGTGCGGTAAGCGGAACTCACACACGGCGGGCGTGGCCGGCACATGCGGCGGCTGATGCAACGCTTGCCGATGCCCGTCGTGTACAGGCCGAAGTGCCGGCCCTATACTATCGGCCCGGCGATGTTTTACCCCGGTCCTCGGTTGGGGGCGAGCAACGATTTTCCGTTGGGAGTTGATCCTATGAGGCGTTGTGCAATCCTCGGCGCGATCGTTTTCGTTTTGTCGCTCACCTTGGCGTCTACCTTGGAGGCGGCCGATTTCTACGTAGCTCCCGACGGCAACGACGCCTGGTCGGGCACGCGTGCCGGCCCAACGCGGCGCAGACCGACGGCCCGTTGGCCACCTTGGCCGGCGCGCGTGCGGCGGTGCGCAAGCAGCAGGCGGCGGGAAAGGCGGGGGCGACGGTGCACCTGCGGCGGGCGTGTACTGCCTCGCCGAGACTTTCCGCCTTGGGCCCGAGGACTCGGGCACGGCCGACGCGCCGGTCGTGTACCGCGGCTATCGGGACGAGCGGCCGATCCTGATCGGCGGGCGGCGATCACCGGCTTCGTGCCGCACGAGGGCCAGATCCTCAAGGCCGACCTGGCCGCCCAGGGGCTCAAGGGCGTCTACTTCCGCCAGCTGTTCTTCGACGGCCGGCGCCAGCACCTGGCCCGCTATCCGAACTTCGATCCGCAGAATCCCTACGGCGGCGGCTGGGCCTATGCCGACGGCAAGCCGGTGCCCATGTACCAGGACGTGCCCGGCGAGAACCGCCGCACGCTGCACTACAAGCCGGCAGGACGCGCGCCCATGGGCCGGCCCGAACGAGGGCGAGGTCTTCATCTTCCCCCGCTACAACTGGTGGAACAACATCGTGCCGCATCGCGTCGATCGACCGCGCCACGCGGCACGATCACGCTGGCCGGCGACTGCTCCTATGCCGATCCGGCCCGGCGACCGCTACTACGTGCGCAACCTGCTGCGAGGAACTCGACGCGCCGGGCGAGTGGTACCTGGACCGCGAGACGCGGCACGCTCTACTTCTGGCCGCCCGCAGCCGCTGGCAGGCCGGCCGGTCTACGCGCCCGACGCTGCGGACGATCCTCGAGCTCGGCCCAGGCACGTCGCACGTCACCTTCCGCGGCTTCACCTTCGAGTGCTGCGAGGGCACGGCCGTCGTGCTCACGCGACACGACGCGACTGCCTGATCGCCGGCTGCACGATCCGCAACGTGGGCGACTACAACGGCTCGGGCGTGTCGGTCGACGGCGGCCGGCGCAACGGCGTGGTCGGCTGCGACATCTACGAGATCGGCAGCCACGGCGATCGCGCTCTCGCGGCGGCGACCGCAAGACGCTCGACGCCGGCCGAGAACTACGCCGACAACAACTACATCCACCACGTCGGCGTGTTCTACAAGCAGGGCGTGGGCGTCGCGCCTGAACGGCGTGGGCAACCGCGCCTCGCACAACCTGATCCACGACGGCCCGCGCATGGGCATCATGTTCAGCGGCAACAACCTCGTCATCGAGTACAACCACATCCGCCACGTGAACCTGGAGACCGAGGACACCGGCGCGGTCTACACCGGCGGGCGCGACTGGATCTCCTCGCGCGGCACCGTGATCCGCTACAACTACTTCCACGACATCCTCGGCTACGGCCGCGACGGACGGCCACTGGGTCTCGCCGCACTTCGCCTGGGGCGTGTATCTCGACGACAACACCGGCGGCGTGGACGTGATCGGCAACATCGTGGTCCGCTGCTCCGCGGGCCGGGCTCCACCTGCACAACGGCCGCGACAACCGCGATCGAGAACAACATCTTCGTCGACGGCCGGCTGCAGCAGATCGAGTACAACGGCTGGACCGCGAGCATCACGCGTACTGGACAGAGCCACTTGCCCACGATGATCAAGGGCTACGAGATGGTGGCCGGCCAGCCCGCCTGGCAGAAGCATGCGGAACATGGACATCCATCCCAAGGACGCCGTGCTGCCCGACGGCAAGATCATGATCGGGCAACGTGTTCCGCCGGAACATCATCTCCTACCGCGACCCGGAGGCGAAACTGTTCAGCTTCCGCAACGTGCCGTTCGACCACAACGAGTCCGACTACAACCTCGTCTGGCACTTCGGCCTGCCGCTCTTGACCGGCCAGACGCAGGCGGGCAAGGCGATCTCGGCGAACCTGGTCGCGAATCCGGGTTTCGAGGCGGGCCCGGCCGGATGGGCTGCCCAAGGACTGGTCCTGGCAGATGCGCCCGCACGCCGCAAACGCCGCCGCGGTCGACTCGGAAGCCGCGGCCCGCGGGCAAGCGCGCGCTGCGGATCGACCGGCGGGCCAGGGCAAGGAGCCCAACGGCGGCAAGTTCTATCTCGGAGATCGTCAGCGGGGAGTTCTCGCCGCCAAGCCGGGGCGTCATTATCGCCTCGTCGGCCCGGATGAAGGCCGCAGAAGCCCGGCACCAAGGCGACTCTGATGCTCCAGTCGTACGTGGCCAACGCCTACTTCTGGGCCAGTTCGCCGCAGCGAGGTGCAGCGTCGGCACCGAGTGGACCGACGGTGCGAGTTCGTCTTCCAGACTGCCCGGTCCGGGCGAGCCGGGCTATCACGAGCAGATGAAGAGGTTCCGCGTTCGCATCGACCTCGCGCGAGCCGTCGGGCACGCTCTGGGTCGACGACGTGGCGCTGGACGAGGTCGAGATGCTCGACGAATGGGCGTCCTGGCAGGCCCTGGGCTTCGACCGCCACTCGCTGGTGGCCGATCCGCTGTTCGTCGACCCCGACCAAGGACGATTACCGCCTGAAGCCCGACTCGCCCGCCTTCAAGCTCGGCTTCCAGCCGATCCCGGTCGAGAAGATCGGGCCCTATGCCGATCCGTCTGCGGGCGAGCTGGCCGATCGTCGAGGCCGAAGGCGCACGGGAGAAACCGCTCTCCGGCGAGAAGCGCTAGAGAGCTCACTGTCGAGCTGCGCCGATCAGAAGTCCATGCCCCGGGGGAGCATCGGTGCGTTCCCGGGCACGGGAGCGGTCGGAGGCGGGGTGGCATCAGGGAGGGGAGCGAGGGTCGGACCGAGCGGCGAGATGGCCGGATCGGGAACGACGAGCATCGAACCCGGCAGAACCGGCCCTCGGGCAGTGGAGGACGCCGAGACCGCGGCCCTGGCGGCCCTGTACTGCGTCTGGGCCATTTCTTTCTGCTGTTCGTACCAGCCCTTGATCTGCTTCTGGTGCGTCTGGTGAGCGTCGTCGAGCAGCCGCTCCTGCTGCCGGTAGAATTGCAGCACGTCGGTACGTTGTCGTCCATGTGTGCAACGCAAGGCGGCGCGCCGCTCGGCTCGAAGCCGCCGTTCATCCAAACGTTCTGCCTGCTGGGCCGCGTCGTCCAGGCGGTCGTAGTGTCGCCAGAGGTCGCGCCGCTCCTGGTAGTACTGATCGCGGATCGCGTCTTTGCCATCGTGCGCAGCGAGCGGCGCGACCGCAGCAATCAACCACAGGATGCCAAGCGGGGGCAGGATCGTCGCAGGGTGCATGGTGATTGGCTCCCGAGTCGGGTTGGTCGGCCGAAGTTCGATCGCAGGCAGAGAAGACTGCATGCCGATCGGTCCACTCGACCCCAAGCTAGCAGCATTATCCGACGGCCGGCAAGGGCCTTGCAGCGACTTGGCCGTACCATTCCGTTGCTTAGCACCGGTGGCCGTGGTCCGAAGTGGCTAGCAAGTTGAGGGCGTTTCTGGCCGCCAGCCGCGGTGCGCGGCGAGTGGCCCCCGGCAGTGGCGGGGACTCCATGGCTGGCCGTAGGGTTACGGTCGATCCAAAGCTGAACGACCTACCAGCATTGGGGGGGGTGTCATGGGGGAATCGCCGATGTCCGGTAGCATTTTGTCAATTCGTGGGAGGGACCCCTGTCAGGATTCCACAGTTGGCGGCCTACATAGTCATAGACAGATAGTGGCGTTCAAACGTTTCCAGTCTGACGGGGGGGCATAATGGGTCGACAACCAGCCGTGCTACGGGTATTCGGTTTCTTTTTCGTGTTGCTGCTTTTGGCGGTGCCGGCTTCCGCGGCGATCAACACGGGAGTCGTTCATATTGGCGTCGACAACACCGGCCCCCATGGCATCAGCAACATGCTCGGCTACCTGGGCGGCGACAGTCGTTTCTCAAATGTCGGCAACATTGATGTCGACGTCTCCGGAGTGCCGAGCCTTTCCCAGTTGTCCGTGTTCGACTCGATCTTGGTTGTGACTGGCAATCGGGCGGGAGCGCTAACCGGCGGAGGCTTGGGCACGCAGTTGGGCAACATTCTCGATGATTATGTGGTGGCCGGGGGACGCGTGGTCTTCAGCGCGTTCTCGGGCAAGTCGGGGATCGGAGTGGACGGGCAGATCCTTGCCCTGGCGCCGTATGTCTCCACGGGGTCTTCTAATGCCCCTGCCGGCTCATTGAACATGGGAACGGCCAATACCGCGCACTTCGTTTTCGACAATGTGTCGAGCTTTCAATCTGCCCATGCAAACGACATTGCGCTGTCGGCCAACGGGATCCTTCTGGCGAGCTACCATTCCGGCACCCTCGGAGTGCTGACGACGTTGGGGGACTCGGTGATGCTCATCAACGGTTTCCCAGCCACTCAAGGAAACTACTCCAACGGCAGCGATTTCGGACTGGTGTTTGCCAACGCCCTGGCTGGACCAGGTACGACCGCGAACCCGGAACCGGCGTCGCTGGCGATTTGGCGCTCGGGCTGGTGACCTTGGTGATCGGCTCAAGCTGCCGCAGAAGGTGGAATCGGGCCGCGTAGGGACAAGTTTTCCGTCCCAAGCGTGAAGTAAGCAACTGCCATGGGTGGCTCGTGTAGTCGCCCGTTTTGTTTTCTTGCCCCGGCCGTCAATTGTTGCGCAGGAACTGCGTATGTTGCGCAAGAGGCGCGTACTGGAATGTGCGGCACGTGGCTTGGGTTGCTCTGCGAACGGCTGGTGTCGGTCGGCCCTCGGGACGGGGGCGGTATGCCGGCTATGGACAACGCCCGCGCGTACTGCCAAGATGAGCAGATCTGTTCCACGCTGCGGCGGGAGGCGGTGACCAGGGCTTGCGTTGCGGGCCATGGCGCAACGCGACGCCGGGCGGCTCTTCCGTTTCTTTTGACCAGGATGCAGCAGGATGCGTTCGATGCGAACCTTGGTACGAGTGCTTGCGACGTGTGTGGTGTTGGCCTCGGTATCGGCAGTGGCGGCCCAGGAACAGACGACGCCCGGCGCCTTACGGCCCGAGAGGTCATCGAGCGCATCCAGAAGAACGTCCATTGTTCCTGGAGCGAGCAGACCGTCGACACTTTCAAGGCCGGCGATCCCGACACGCCCGTCACCGGCATCGCCACGACCTTTCTCGCCACGCTCGACGTGCTCGAGCGCGCGGCTGCCTCGGGTAAGAATTTGGTCATCACGCACGAGCCGACCTTCTACAACCACCTCGACGCCACCGCTGGTTTCGAGAACGACGAGGTCGTGAAGGCCAAGCGCGCGGTGATCGCGAAGCACAAGCTGGTGGTTTGGCGATTCCACGATCACTGGCACAAGCACCGCCCCGACGGCATCATTCAGGGGATGATCGAGAAGCTCGGATGGGAGCAGTTCCGCGTGGCGGGGGAGGAGCCGGTCTTTCGGCTTCCCGAGACGACCGTAGCCGAGTTGGCGGCGGCGTTGAAAGCTCGGTTCGCAGCCGGTGGGCTTCGCGTGGTGGGCACGCCGGGCATGAAGCTTTCGCGCGTGGGGCTGGCGCCGGGGCGCCCGGCTCGTTGGCCCAGATCCGCATGCTCAGGCGCGACGACGTCGAGGTGCTGCTGGCCGGCGAGAGCTTGGAGTGGGAGACGGTCGAGTACGTGCGCGACGCGATCGCGGCCGGCAAACCCAAAGCGCTCATCCTCCTGGGTCACGTCAATTCCGAAGAGGCCGGCATGGAGTATTGCGCTCGTTGGCTGAAGGCCTTCGTTCCCGAGACACCCGTCGAGTTCATTCCGGCGCGCGATCCGTTCTGGTCGCCGAAGTGAAGGGCAAGCAGGGTTTCGGGAAGGCAGCCATGGAAACGCATTTCGCTCCGGCCGGACGCGACACGCGCGAGGAACTCGAGCAGGGCGCGGTCCTGGTCGAAAAGACGGCGCTCTTGGGTGCCGTGCTCGATGCGATTCCGTCGGGAGTCTTGATTCTCAACGAGAAACGGCAGGTTCTCGCCGCCAACCGCAGCCTGTTGCGCATGCTGGATGTGCGCCGGGAGGAGATCCTCGGCAAGCGGCCGGGGGAGATCGTGGGCTGCGCAGTTCTGGTCGGAGGGAAGCGACGGCTGCGGCACCGGCACCCACTGCCTGACGTGCGGCGCGGTCCAGGCGATCCTCGATAGCCAGTCGCATCCTGAGCCGGTCACACGCGAGTGCCGTCTGACCCTCGATGGGACTCTGGGCGGCGGCGCCCGGGACCTCCGCGTTACCGCCTCTGCGCCTCGCGCTGGACAGCCGGCGTTTCACGCTCTGCACGATCGAGGATTGCAGTCAGCAGAAGCGCCTTGCGGTGCTGACGCGGATCTTCTTCCACGACGTGCTGAACACTGCGGGCTGCGTCCGCGGCTACGCGCAGTTGCTCACCGACAGTCTTCCCAAGGACTGGCAGGAAACCGAGGAGGCTCGACGTCTCGCCGGCCTGGTCGATCAACTGATCGAGGAGATCGAGTCGCAGCGCGACCTGACGCGCGCGGAGAGCGGTGAATTGGCGATCGATCCCGTGCCGGTCGAGGTGCGCGGCCTGCTCGGGGATCTCGACTGCCTTGTACTCGGCCCACGACGCTGCCCAAGATCGAACGATTGCCTGGGCGAACGTTTGGGAGGGCAGTATCGTGAGCGACGGCCGCCTGCTGGCGCGTGTTTTGGGCAACATGCTCAAGAAACGCGCTGGAGGCGACGGAGCCGGGCGGAACCGTGACGATCGGTTGTTCCGATCTCGGCCGAGAGGCGGCCTTTCACGTCCACAACGACTCGGTCATGCCGGCCGAAGTGCAGCTCCAGGTCTTTCATCGCTCGTTCAGCACCAAGGCCACGATTGGCCGCGGGATCGGCACTTACAGCATGAAGCTCTTCGGCGAGCACTATCTCCGCGGCCGAATCGAGTTTACAAGCCGCGCCTCGGAGGGAACCACGTTTAACTTGTATCTGCCCAAGATGTTGGAGAGCGACGGGGCGCGTTCCGGGGACAGCGGAGGGGGCGATGGTCGTGAGGAAGCATGCGGCGACTGTCGGTTGACTGCCGTGCGCCGGAATCGACAATAGGGATGAGGAGACAAGACTATGCCACGCCACGCTCGCCGGGGTTTTCTCAAGTCGTCGGCTGCCGTTGCCGCGGGTGTTTCTGTCTTGGGTGCTCCGGCCCTGGCCGGCGTCGGGGCGAACGACCGGGTTCGCGTGGCGGTCGTGGGTGTGGGGGGCCGCGGCCAGAACCACTTGCAGGCGCTGGGGGAACTCGCCCCGCAAGGCGTGGAATTGGCCGCCTTGTGCGACTGCGACCAGGCGAGCCTCGGCCGCTCCGTCGCGGCCGTGGAGAAACTCGCCGGCAAGAAGCCGCGCGCCGAACGCGACCTTCGCAAGCTCCTCGACGACAAGTCGATCGATGCAGTCACTTTTGCGACGCCCAACCACTGGCACTCGTTGGGGGTGATCTGGGCGTGTCAGGCCGGCAAAGATGCCTACGTGGAGAAGCCGGGCTCACACAACCTCTTCGAGGGACGCAAGATGGTTGAGGCCGCGCGGAAGTATCAGCGGATCGTGCAACACGGTACCCAGTGCCGCACCAGCCCCAACATTCGCGAGGGAATCCAGAAGCTCCGCGACGGCGCCATCGGCGAGGTCTACCTTGCGCGCGCCGTGGTTTTCAAGATTCGCGGGGCCATCGGTCGGATCAAGCCCGAACCGGTCCCTGCGGGGCTCGACTGGAATGCCTGGCTCGGCCCCGCCCCCGAGCAGCCCTATTGCGCCACGCGCCGCCGCGGCTGGCACTACCTCTGGGATTTCGGCAACGGTCAACTCGGCAATCAGGGCGTACACCAAATGGATCTCATCCGCTGGGGGCTGGGACTGGACGCGCATCCCACGCGAATCCAGTCCCTCGGCGGACGCTACACGCACGACGACGACCAGCAGACTCCGGACACGCAGGTCTGCGCCTTCGAATTCGCCGGGCGCGAGGCCCTGGTCGAGGTCGAGGTGCGCAACTGGTACACGAACACGGAAGCCGGAATGGGCGATCGTTACCCCTTTGTCGACCATCAGAGCGTGGTGGGCGTGATCTTCCTCGGCCGCGACGGCTACATGCTTTTCCCCGACTATTCCAGCTACTACAGCTTTCTCGGCCGCGATCGGCAGCCCGGCCCCAGCAAGGCCGTTCAGGGAGAGCCGATGATGGATACGGACCACTTCCGCAACTGGATCGCTGCGGTGCGCAGCCGCAAGCCCGGCGACTTGCACGCGGAGATCGAAGAGGGGCATCGCTCGTCGGCCCTTTGCCATCTGGCCAACATCGCGCAGCGGACGCGGCGCACGGTGGTGCTGGACCCCAAGACCGAGCGCTTCGTCGGCGACGACGAGGCCAACGCGCTTCTGTCGCGGCAATACCGACCGCCGTACGTGGTGCCTGAGCAGGTGTGATTCGGAGGCGAGGGGGCTTTCGGTGGCCGGTTTGCCATGCCGACCCCTCGAGGATGCGGGTCGTTAGAAGAGGCTCTGGGCCGCGAAGCGGTTCTGGGCGTCCGGGCCGCCGCGAGGGCGAGGTCGCGGGAATCCCGGCCCCTTGGGGCGATCGCGCCGGGGCGGCGCGTTGGCGCTGGCCTGGATCGCCTTGGCCTTCGACTGAAGCTCCGCGGCGCGCGCCGTGGAGCCTTGGGCGGCCAGGAGTCCGGCAAGCTCGCCGTAGGCATCTGCCAGCTTGCGGCGCACATGCGGCGGGCCCTCCGCCGCGGCGGGAATCGCCTCCCGCGCCCGAACGAACTGCTCCAATGCGGCCTGCAACTCCGCGCTTCCGCCCTGCCGTCGCGCGATGCGCAGTGGTTCGTCGAGGTACCGCAACAAGTCGAAGCGATACAGCCCCACGCTCGGATGCTGCTCGACCAATCGCCTCTGCACGGTCACCGCCTGCTGGAAGTGCCTCTCGGCCTGCACGCTGCGGCCGTCTCCTTCGACGATCTGCCCCGCCAGGAAATGGCATTGGGCGAGCTGCGCCCAATACTTAGGAACCTGCGGATAGCGGCTGACGAGATCCTTGCTGAGTTGCACCGCGCGGAGCACGTGGCCCTCCGGATCCGAACGCTCCGCGCCGGGACCGAGGAAGCGGAACGGGAGCAGGTATGCCTCGACGAGCGTGAACGAGCACTCGGGGTTCCTGGGGGAACGGCCCGAGACCGACTCGAGGATTCGGATTGCTTCCTGCCGGGCTTGCACGGCCTCCGCGCTTGGCCCTGCCGTCGCGACTCGCCCCAGAGGTGCCGATAGCTTTCAGCCATCGTCAACAAGCACTCGGCATCGTCCGGCGACTGGTCCAACAAGGATTGCGTCAGCTCGATGGCGCGATGGAAATACGTTCCGGGTTCGGCCTCCGGTGGCGTCCGTTTCCTCTCGTGCCGGCCGGGAAATCGCCAAACCATGGCGGTGATTCCGTAGCGGTTGCAGGTTCGCGCCAGTTCAAGGCGGCAGGCGTGCGACGCAGCGGTGATTTCCGGTTCCGCCTGCAAGATTTGCAGCGCCTCGTGGAACTCATCGAGTGCGCGATCGATGCGGCCCGTTTCCCAGCCCAGCATGCCGAGGAGGTTATGCATTGCCGCCCTCCCGGCGAGGCACTCGGCATCGGTGGGCGTCTGCCGGTACAAGGCATCGTACATCGCGAGCGCGCCGGCAGGCCGCGTCGGCCTCCTCGTGCCGTCCCAGTCGGAGTTGGATTTCTCCTACCTTGCGAAACGCGTCGGCCGTTTCTTGCTGCCAGCGGAGGCTGCCCCGATTCTCCTCGGCGAACTGGTCGTAGAACGCCAGCAGGCCGTGGAGAATGGCCGCGTCGCGTTCGCCCACGACGAGTTGGGGAGCTGGATCGACGGACTGTTCCGCATCGCTCTGGGCGGGAGGTTCGAGCAGCGTGGCGCCGCCCACCCGGGCGAACACGTCCTCAAACGCACGCCCGGCCAGACGCAGATTGGCCTCGGCGCGGAGGCGTTCGGACTCGGCCTGCTGGCGGAGTTGCGATTCGACTTCCAGCGCTCGGCTTCGCTCGGCATAGCGCACGGAAGCCACCGTGGCCACGGCGAGCATGAGTCCTGCCGCCGTGGCTCCCAGCGCGGCCACCATGCGGTTCCGCCGGCACCAGCGCCAGGCGCGCTCCGCCAGGTGCACGCGCCGCGCCCGGATCGGGCGGTCCTCCAGGAATCGCTGCAAGTCGTCGGCCAATTCGCCGGCACTGGAGTAGCGATGCTCCGGCCGGCGCGCGATCGCCTTGAGCACGATCGTTTCCAGGTCGCGGGGAATCCGGGCATCGATCTGCGCGGTCGGGGCGGACTCGCCTCGCAAACCTGATGTACGAGGGCGGGCGGACTGGACGCGTCGAAGGCTGGACGCAGGGTGAGCAACTCGTAGAGCGTCAGGCCGAGGTTGCAGACGTCACTCCGCGCGTCGACTTGCCCCACGATCTGTTCCGGGGCCATGTAGCGAAGCGTCCCTACCATCCCCTCGGGATCGGTGAGGTCGTCGTGTTCCACCAGGCGCGCCAAGCCGAAGTCAGTGATCCACACCGTTCCTTGGCGGTCCAGCAGTAGGTTGCCCGGTTTGATGTCGCGGTGCAGTGTTCCCTGTTTGTGGGCATATTCCAGGGCGCGGGCTGCCTGGACACCGATCTTCGCCACCATTTCCCAGGAGAGGGCGAGGCAACCGACCGCCGCATTGGCGTGCGGTGCAGCGATCTCCACGACGCTGCGGCTTGCGGAGCCGCAGGGCGGGGGACTGGATTGGTCCCTGCACGTGCTCGGAGGCCGGCTTGCGCTGGCGGCAGTTTCTTCCGCGGGCGCGCAATCCACGCCCAACGAGCGATCGATCCTTCCGTCGTCCAGCGTCAACGGGGCGGGACCGAAACCCGGATTGCCTTGGTCATGCTGCGCGGCAGGTCGCGAGGTGCGGTCTCCCGGTGTATCAGGATTCCTCGCCAAGTCGGCCACAAGGCGGTCGAGGCTCAGGCCCTCGATGAATTGCATCACGTAGTAATGCCTTCCCTCCTGGTAGCCGACACCGAACACGGGCACGATGTTGCTGTGGTGAAGCCTGGATGCCGCTTGGGCCTCGCGGCGAAAACGCTGGACGGCCTTGGAGGATGCCAGCAGATTGGGCGGCAGGACCTTGAGCGCCACGCGCCGCCCCAGCGACTCCTGTTGGGCTTCGTAGACGATTCCCATTCCCCCTCGACCGATCTCTCGCACGATGCGAAAGTCTCCCAGTTGCGTCAGCCGTTCGCCCGCCTCGTGGCCAGAACCGCCGAAGGGCGCGCGACTGGAGTTGAAATCGGCCTGAGAACCGATCCTTGAATCGTTGCCGCGGCCTCTGGCGGCCCAAGAATCGTCGCTCGGCAAACGGCTACGGGGTCGGCCCTTAAGGTCCTCCATCAGCACCAGCGCGGGGAAGAGCCGATGGATCGCGTCGGCGCAAGATGGATGCTTCTCCGCATAGTCCGCCACGGAAACGGCCTCTCCCCGGCGCCGCCGGCGGACGAAGTCATCGGCAAGCTCCTCGACCGGGTCGCGCATCTCGGGAGAATCCACCGTCGCACCTCCGTCGGCCAGAGATTCGGCTCACGACGTCCGTCGCCGCTCAGGAATCGATTCCACGGGCATCGTCCCCCAAGGTGTTCCTCAAGCGCTCCAGCGCCCGAATGTATCGCTTGCTTGCCGCGGCAGTCGTGATTCCCAACTCCTCGGCGGTTTCACTGTTGGTTAGCTCCTCGAAGTGCCGCAGCGAGAGGATCTCGCGATCGAGCGGTGGAAGGCTTTCGAGCGCGCTTTGGAGGCGGTCATGCATTTCGTTCTGCATGGCGGCAGCGCTGGGGGCTGCCAGCCGCCCCACCAGAGCACACGAGAGCGCATGCGAATCCACGCCGGTAGCCGCGGTGGGGCGCAAGGGCCATTCCTGCCGCACGTCCCGCTTGCCCGCACCGAGGTGACGGCGGTGAAATTCGGCCAATCGCTGCCGTGTCAGAAACCGCAGCCAGACGCGCGGCGACATTGGCCGCTTGGCGAGATACGATCCCAGTCGCCGCGAGGCGTCGAGATATGCCTCTTGAAGGATATCCGACGGATCGCACCGCCGCGCGACGCGTGCGTCGAGCCGCAATCGAACCATGTTCCGCAGCCCTGCCCAATTGCGGGCGAAAAGGTCGGCCAGGGCGCGCTGTCCTCCGCAGCGGAGGCGGTCGTCTTCCGGAACGGACTGGCTGGTATGGCTGTTGGGTATCTCGAACATGCCGAATGTCTCCCACGCTTCACTAACTAACCCCATGCGCGGTAATTGGTTCCGCCGTGAACTGGCCCCCCCGCCCCAGCCAGGCAGCCGCAGGGGGGTAAGCGTCGGCGACAATTTTTTTCCACGCAGGTTGTCTCCGTGGCCCCACGCCTCGCAGATCTCCTCTTGGGGGTCGTTCTGGAATCGACCAAGGGGCAAACGGCCATGGCAGTTCAATCGACGCAAGAGGGTGGTTGCGGCAACGCACGCCTGGCACTGCGGTGTCGGGCGTGCGTGCCGCGCATCGCGATGGCGGTTGGCGTGCAAGCGCGTTTTCGGGCACCAGCACTGGGGTGGGCGCTGGCCGCCTTCGCGATCTTGATCTTTCCTGGGCCGCTGGAAGCGGAAATAGCCTCGGGTCCGGCGTCGCCCAGGGCCAAAGCGGGGGTTCAGCGTCCCTCGGCTGCGGCGACACCAAACAATCGAAAAGCGCCGGCCGAGGGCGCTCCGATTCTCATCGCACCGGGACCCAACGGTTGGGTGATCCGCAGCGATGACCCACGTGTCTTGGACGAGTTCGAGCGTTTGCTGCGAGCGCTCGTACCGACTGCCGCCCCGGACCGGGGGGAACTGACGATTTTCTATCTCAAGCACGCGAAGGCTATGGCGGTGGCTGAGACCCTGGGAGGGGTCTTCGGCAACGGGGCGGCACCGGTACGCATTGGTGGCGACGCACCGCGCGGGGAACTCGATGGGCTATCGCCCGATACCGCGCGGAGCGCTGCCAGTGGCCCGACGACCCTGAACAGCGGCGGGGTGCGAATCACCGTCGAGCCGCGTCTCAATGCACTGATCGTGCTGGCCAACCCGTCGCAGGTGGAACTGATCGAGAGTCTCCTGAAGATTCTCGATCGCAAGCAGAGTCCGGAGAAGGTCTTGGTCGTGTCCAAGCCACGGATGCTTCCCATCCACTATGCACAGGTCTCCAGCGTCGCCGGAGTGCTGCAAGAGGTGTATCGGGATCGGCTGACGAGTGGTTCCGGCACATCGGGGACGCGGTCGCAGGGCAGGGAAGGCGGCTTCCAGCAGCCGCTGGGCTCGCCCGGGGAGTTCTTCCGCCAGGCTGCAATGGGCGGCGGGGCGCGGTTCGCCGGCTTCGGGCAGCCTGGATTTGGGCCGCCTGGGGGTGGTCAGCCGGGGAGCGGGCAGCAACGAACGGCGGCCGAGTTGCCCCGTGTGTCGATTGGCGTCGACACGCGGAGCAATTCGCTGGTGATCGCGGCTCCGGACCAACTCTTCGAGGAGATTCGTCAACTCGTTGCCCAAATCGACAAACCGTTACCTCCTTCCTCGGACACGGTGCAAACGATCGCCCTGCGCAATGCCAGCTCGGCGACGGTTCACCAAGCGTTGTCGGCAATCATGCGCGAGCGAATCCAGTTCGGACCGAGTTTACGTTCGGAATCCGCGGTATCGATCGCACGGAGACAAGGCCCGCGGGCGTCGGTCGCCGCGCCGGACGGAGCACCGGAAGACATGGGTGCGGAAGCGGCGTCCGATGACGCGGGGCAGGGGAGTGACGCAGAGCCGGGCAGGGCGGGCCCGTTGGGTGGGGCACCGGGCGGTGCGGACAACCAAGGTGAAGGTGTGGCACCGCGGGGCGAGGCTCCCTTTCAAGCCCGGCCTTCGGCGGGCCTCTACCAGCCTTCCTCGGGACCGCAAGGCCGGGGCATGCGACGTGGCCGTACGCCCACGGGGCAAGGATTCCCTCAGCGCGGGTTCGAGCAGGGCAGTGGGATGGGCGAGAGAGGGAATCCCAATATAATTCCGCGCGTGCGCCGGAGGGTTCGCCCGAACCGTCGCCGCCCTTCTCCGAAAACGCTCCTGGGGGTGGGCCGCGTGTCTATCGAGAGGTTTTCCCATGAAAGGAGAGCTGCTGTGAGACTTCGGACTACTTGCTTGTCGCGGGTTGGTATCGGCGTCATGGTTGCTGGACTCTTCCAGGCGTGTGTCTGGGGGGCGGAACGTGGGCCGGGCCCCGCACCCGGCGGTCGCCGCGCGGGCGCGGCCGGGGAATCGGCAGCGCCGGGAAAAGGACCGATGCGATTCGGAGGTTTCGTGGCGATCCTCGATACCGACGGCGACGGAGAGCTCTCGGCCGCAGAAATCGCTGCCGCGCCCGAGGCCCTTAAGAAGCTCGATAAGTCGGGCGACGGCAAGCTGAGCCGAGACGAACTGCGCGCTTTGTTTGGTGGACCGGGTGGACCAGGCGGACCGGGACCGGGAGGGTTTGGACCGGGTGGGCCTCCGGGCGGTCGTGGAGGAATGGCTCCACGGCGCGAAGGCGAATCGTCGATGGCCAGTTCCGTGGTGCCCAAGGATGATGCCGAACGCAAGGTCCTTGAGGTACTTCGCACGATCGAGCAGAAGCAAGGGCCGATGATGAACGTGCCGACCGTGGATGGCCGCATGCTCCGCCTGCTCGCCGAGACAATCGGCGCGAAGAACGTCGTCGAGATCGGAACTTCGAACGGCGTGTCGGCGATCTGGCTTGGCTTGGCGCTGCGCAAGACCGGCGGCAAGCTCGTCACGCACGAGATCGATGCCGAGCGCGCCGCCCTGGCGCGGGAGAACTTCGCTTTGGCCGGGGTCTCGGACCTCGTTTCCGTGGTCGAAGGCGACGCCCATCAGACGGTGACGCGTCTGAAGGAGCCGATTGATCTGGTCTTCATCGACGCCGACAAGCAAGGATACCTGGACTATCTCAACAAGGTTCTTCCCTTGGTACGACCGGGCGGATTGATCACGGCCCACAACATGAATCCCCGCATGGCCGATCCCGGATTCGTCAAGGCGCTCACCACCAACCCCGACCTGGAGACCCTCTTCTATCTGGAAGGTGGCGGCCTGAGCGTGACGATGAAGAAGCGTTGAGCGAAGGATCTCGTCCCCGATTACCGGGCTGAATCGGGTTCGCCCCCTGCCGCGGCACGGATGCGGGCTCGCGGCGGGGGGCCCATTCCTACGCCGAGATAGAACCCCGGCTGCGTGGGCTGATTGTAGCCCACGTTTTGCCAGGCGACGCTGAGTCGGTACTGCGGATCGTGCACCAGCGTGGTAAGGCGGTGATTGGTAGTCACGGTGGTGATGTAGATGCGAAGCTCGCGTCCGTCCCGCGTGCGCCAGACTACCTCCTCGCGCCAATCCCCGAGAATGTCGGCGCACAGCGCGGGGGTCGATTTGGTGCCGTTGTTGGAGGCGCAATCGGGATCCGTAAGCAGGAGCGTCTCGGAGGCGGTTTCCCAGTTCCATTTCGAGATGCGATTGCCGTCCAAGAGTTCGCGCAACAGATCGCCATCCCACCAGACGCCGAAGTTGCACGACCGCGGCTTGACGTTTGAGACGTGCTCTCCCCTCGCATTCCAGTAGCCTCGCAGGCCCGGCCCCGACGCCCACATCTCATAGCCCGGATAGCGCGGGTCGATGTCGAAGGCCACTCCGCGGCCCACGTCCGAGGAGGGTTTGCCCCATAACGGCTTTCCCGTAGCGGCGTCGCGCAACTCCACGGCGTAGGTGTGCCGCGGCTTTTCGTGGATGGCAAACACCTCCAGGCCGGGCCGGTTGGGGTCGATGTCGGAGAGGTGCAAGGCGTCGCCGTGGCCCAGGCCGGTCGAGTACAACCCCTTGCCGTCGTCGTCGATCGCGCAGGCGCCGTAGACGATTTCGTCCTTGCCGTCGCCATCCACGTCGCCCACGCTCAGATTGTGGTTGCCCTGGCCTCGGTACTTTTCGTTGCCGGGCGTGCCGTCGTCGCTGTCGAACGTCCAGCGGTGCTTCAGTCGGCCACCGCGCCAATCCCAGGCTACGAGCGTGCTCCGCGTGTAGTAGCCGCGGCAGGCGACCAGGCTGGGCCGTTCGCCGTCGAGATACGCCACGCAGGCGAGGAAGCGGTCCACGCGATTGCCGTAGTCGTCTCCCCAGTCGGCGACTCGGCCGCGGGGTGGAAGGTAATCGACCGTGGCCAATGCCTTGCCGGTCTTCCCTTCGAACACCGAGAGATACTCGGGCCCCTCGAGGACATAACCCGAGTCGCTCCGAAAATCCTTGCTGCCGTCTCCCAGCACGTTTCCCGTGCCGTCGACGGTGCAGTCTGCGGTCTTGCAGGCGATTTCCGCTCGGCCATCGCCGTCGAAATCGTAGACGATGAATTGTGTGTAGTGGGCTCCTTCGCGGATGTTCTTGCCCAGGCAAATCCGCCAGAGGAAGGCGCCATCGAGTCTGTAGGCTTCCAGGATCGGCGGATCGGTCTGGCCGCGCTGAGAATTGTCGCGGCTCCGTCCGGCCTGATGGAGCACGATCTCATACTCGCCGTCTCCGTCCAGGTCGCCGACGGAGGCGTCGTTCGGGGTGTAGCCCTCCGGAGTCCGCAGCGGAATCGAGAAGTATCCCTTCGGCCCCTGCTCCTTATTCAAAGGGCAGTTCGCGCTCGGTGGGCCCTCGACTAAGTCGTTCACCGGTCGCACGTAATAGACGTGCGACTGATTGGCAGTTGCGCCGCGATCGACGAAATTCGTCGAATCGCGGAGGGGTTCCGCGGTGAGACGCACCGGCGAGCCGCCCTCGGTGGCGCGGTAGAGATGGAAGGCGACGTTGGCGGGGTCGGTTCCGAGCAGGCGCCATCCCAAGTAGACATCGCCGCTGTCGCGGCGCAGAGCGACCAGCGCGCGGTCGAGTCGCTCCATCTGGCGCTGGGCCGCATGCGTGGCGCTGCGCCAGCGCCAGCCACACCGTCAACAGGAATCCCGCGCGCCGCGCGCACGCTCCAACGCACGTTTGATCCACGGCTTCACGCGTAGCTCGATCGACTGCGGAGGAATCGTTCACGTGGGCGCTGCGCGGCATCGGACGATCTTTCGGTACACCGATTGTCTTTCCACTCTATTTCCACCACTGCCACGCGGCGCGATGTTTTTCGACGTAGCGCACGGCCGGGGCCGAACCGTAGTAGACCACACCCGAAGGCTCGCGATCGTCGCGGATCACGCAGACCGTTCGGCCGTTGCGGCAGGCGTCGAGCAAACCCGCCAGGCGGTAATCCTCGGCCAGGTAGAGCGTCCGCTGCTTCAGTAGGCGAACTTCCCACTTGGTTACGTCTCCGTGGGCGTCGCCATCGGCGAGGGCAGGCAGTTTGCCCACCCAGCGCTCGCGATAAGGGAAATGGCGAACCCAGTCCCACGCCGGCCAGCCCAGGGCGGCGATGAACGCATTGTAGCCCGCCTGGTCTTCGAGCTCGTCGTCGTAGACCATGTAGGCGTTGACCATCGAGTAGTCCATTTCCGGGTAGAAGAGGGTGCCCATCTGCTGCATCGGCCGGATGACTTGCCGGCGGAATTCATTCCAGGGGAGGCCCTGGCGACCGGCCCGATCGGCGGCGGCGAAGATCCGTTGCTGGGCTTCCGACATTTCGGGCGGGATGAGCCAGTTCGACACGTGGTCGGCCGGGTGGCCGCCGAGCCAGCGCAGCTTGTGCGGATAGTTTTCCGGGCAGGCGACGATCTCCAGACGGTAGCCCCGGCTGGCGGCGTAGGCGCGGGCTTCGGCGACATCGGCCGTCTTGGCGCCGATGAAGTCGAGGCGCATCGTCCGCACACGCTCCACCATGGCCGTGGCGCTGTCTCCTTCGAGGGCCGGCGCTTTGAGATGGGCTTGGAACACCTGGTACTTGCCCTCGGGGATTTCGGGTTCGCTCCGCACGGCGCGCTTGGGGCGGATGCCGCGCTTGGCGTCACCCGCCAGCGCGGCGATCGCGTGCACGGCGTAATAGGTGCTGTAGAGCCGGGATGGCCAGCCCGGCCGATCGCCGAAACCGCCGTCGGGATTCTGGAGGCTATTGAGCCACGCCAGGCATCGCTCGGCATCCTGTGGGGCGGAGCCGAGGGACTTCAGCGCGAGGACGGCGGCGTAGGTATACCAGACGTCGGCCTGGTTACTGGCGTCCGTACGGGTGGGGCTCCAGCGGAACCCCCCCGCGGGCGTCTGGCAGGAGCGGATCCAGGCGGCGCAGGCTTCGGCGCGGGGCACGGGTTGTCCGAGTGCGCGGAGCGTCATCACGGCGTCGTGCGTGATCATCAGGTGCGCGTCGGCCGCGACGGGCGGCGGATCGGTACGGTATGCATCGACGAAACCGCCCGAGTCGGTTTGCCGCGGCAGAATGAACTGCTTGACCTCTTCCATGTTGTCAATCGTTCCGCCCAACGACACCAGGGCGCTGGTCATAAACCAGAGCGTCGACAGATCGTAGTAAACGCCCATGCCATAGGGCCCGTAGTAGTTGCCCTTTCGATCCTCATAGGTCAACTTCCAAGCCTTGCCGAGCGGGATGGTCTTGCCGTCGTCGCGCTGGCGGGGAAAGACGTGGGGTGGTTTACCCTTGGGACTCAAGAGCACGTTGAGTTGTACTTTCTGGTAGAGGTCCCAGTGGAGGTTGGTGCGATGCGCGTCGGGTTCGCGAAATGCGGCCCACTGGCCGTTTTGCAGGCATTGCTCGCGTCGTGGGATCTCGGTCCCCAAGAGCACCAAAGCGTGGACCGCGGGGTAGTTCCAGGCAAGATCGGAGTGCTGCTGATCGATCGGACCGAATGCCCCGTTGGGCTTCTGGTGGCGGAGCAGATACTTGACCGTGGCATGGGCATCCACGTTGGCGGCCTGCTCGATCGCCGGGCAGACGGCGGGAATCGTCGCCAGAAGGCACGATGCCATCCAAGATGCACGATGCGCGATTGCACGGTGAAACGCGGTCCTATTGACGTCTGCATCGTGAATGATCGGTACTGCCTGGCCCAAGGGCCTTGTTTGCCGGCCTTCCGCGGGTCGGCCAGGTGCATTGGCTATGCCGGGCTCACTAAGGTACTGCATCGAATCGCCTCCTCGAGAACAGATTTCGCCGCCCGACGGCCGCCAGACGGATTGTTTCCAGTATGTACAGACCTCCGCGGAGGAGCAATCGCCGCGAGGGCGGATCTCTACGGTGCGCGAGCCGCAGGGCGTTTTTTCACGTTCTGCTGCGCAGGTCAACGATGGGCCGGGCCACGCCTTCGATGCGGTTCCCGGCAAGGTGGAGCTCACGCGTCGCCGCGGCGATGCGGATGCCGATGCGCCGCGCCGGCCCGCGCGTTTCAAGAATCGCATTGTCGGCCAAGGTGACTCCCTCGGTGAACCCTTGGACGTCGATGGCGACCCCTTCGTCTCCGCCGCTCGCTTCGATGCGGTTTGCCTCGAAGCGGTTGCGATGGGGAGAGTAGCCTTGATCGCGCTCGGCCCGGAAGAGCACGCCCACCTGGCCGCTGCGCACGACGACGTTTCGCCGCACGAGATTGTCGGTGTCGCGGTGCCCGATCGAGATGCCCGATTGCCGGCTGTCCTCGATCGTGTTCCCCTCGGCCACGCCGAAACGCACGCCCCAGCAGAAGAACAGGCCGATGGAATTCCTCTGAAGCGTATTGTTGCGCATGATCGCGCGCTGCGAACCGGAGCCGGGATGCAGTCCGAGCCCGGCGTGGTCGTGGCTGCGGCAATCCTCGACGACCACGTCGTGGCGATCTGCCAACTGATGCCGTCTCCATTGTAGTTTTGCGCGGTCACTCGGCGGATCGACACGCGGCTGCAATTCTGGAGGAAGATGCAGCCGGCGTAGTTGCCGTCGAGGTTCTCGTTTTTCGCGCGGTTGCCGTCGAGGGTCAGGTTCTCGATCGCCACGTCGGTGACGTTCTCGCCGCCCAGGAGCGCGAAGAGGCTGGAGACCGTTGGTCTCTCCCTGGAGCCAGAAGTTCTCGGCCAACGAGCGGTCGAGCTTGAAGCGGTTGCCGCTTCGGGCGACGAGGGTTCGCTTGGCGACATCGATGCCGCCGTGGTGCGGGTTGTGCGTGGCGAGGCAGATGCCGTCGCCGAGGCGAAGCCCGACGGCGTCCGCCAGGGTGATCTCCTGATCGAACCAGTCCGAGTCGACGGCGAGCTTCGTGGTGACCGACGGCTCCTTGATCAGGACGGTCTCGTCGCCGCTGCCGACGATCCGCACTTTGGAGCGGAGGAAGACGGCGTTCCGCAGCCGGTAGGTGCCGGGGAGCACGCGCACCGTGCCGCCGCCCAGCGACGCCGCGTAGTCCACCGCGGCTTGGAGTGCGCGGTGATCGGTCCCCACCAGGTCGGCTTCGCGGGGACCGACGGTCACCGTCAATCGTTCGTCCCAGGGCGGTTCGGCGACGTCGCCCGAAGTGGCACGGACGCGCGCGGGGTTTGCCGGGCCCTCTGCCGCCATGCCCACGCATGCCGAGTGTGCAAAGGCCGCCGAAGCGGCGATCAAGAGTTCCCGCCGGGTCCACGAGTTTTGCGTCGCTGGATGCATGGTGAGGTCTCTCCGAGGGTGAAGGCAGAACACGCGCCGATCAAGCCGCGAAGGGGCGACGGGGCGCGGCCGGTTACGGCGATTTCTCCGCTCGTCCCAGGGCATCCTCCATCGCGAGAATGCGGCTGGCGAGGAGCCAGCGGTAGGCGTCGAAATCCCGGCCGCTCCAGAGGCCGTCGTACTTGTACTTCTCCTGGACGTCGATCGCGTCCCAGAGGAACGTGAGCTCTTTTTCCCCTTCCGCCGCCGCAGCAGCCGCCTTCCCGCCGCGCTGCTTTCCCTCTTCGACAAGCTGCTCGAGCGTGTAGAGGTAGCGGCCGTCGTCGATTCCCTCGCGGTAGGCTTCCCACAGGGTCACCGGGATCGGCTCGCCGTCGGGCGTCGAGCGGTTGAAGAAGTCCATCGTCGCGCCGTCGAGGTAGTTCCAGGGATCGCCCGGTGCTGGACTGGTAGATCCAGGGAATCAGGGTCTTGAATCCCGATCGCCAGAAGCCGAAGCCCCAGGTCATCCGCGCCCCG
Source organism: Pirellulales bacterium (assembly GCA_963736495.1). GTDB lineage: Bacteria > Planctomycetota > Planctomycetia > Pirellulales > Thermoguttaceae > CAVTPL01. Next base: position 889,570 of record CAVTPL010000009.1, read on the forward strand.
CGCACCGGCGTGTGGTCGTTTTCGCCGCTGATGTGGTTGGGATAGCACCAGAACTCGATCTTCTTCTCGCGGCTGAGCTGCTGGATCTTCTCGTGGTCGAAGACGAACGGCTGGCAGCACCAGACGTCGACGTAGGGCCACATCGGCTCGAACTGGTCGTGGCTCGGGTCGGCCGTCACGTAGGTCCGCACGCCCGGCACGCGCTTGATCGCCTTCAGCACGCCGACCATGAACCGGACCGAATCCGCCTGCGTGCTCGGCTCGTCGATCGGGTAGTAGAGGAACTCGGGCCAGTCCGCGTCGCTTGCCCTCCTGCTCGATCGCCTCGACCATCTGCGTCACCTCGTCGAAGAACGACTGCGGGCACGTCCGGCCGCACCAGGCGCAGGTGGCTGCCCAGCCCCCGCTTGTCGACCAGCCGCGAGTACCACGACTCCACGGGGAAACTGACCACCAGCGGCCGATCGGCCAGGCCGTACTTGCGGTCCAGGGCGATGCGCCGCTCGGTCTCCTCGCCGTCCATCGTCCAGTCGGCCCTCGCGTCGTCGCGACGAGGCCGCTGACCGCCGAGATGTGCGAGTTCATGCCGTGCTCGACCATGTCGCGCCGCTCCAACTCGGCCTTGCGCTGGAAGTAGGCGTTGGCCACGGCGCTGTTGCTTCGGTCGACGCGGCTCAAGCGGATCGTGGTAGTACATGCCGTAGATGTGCTCGGGGTTCTTGCGCAGCCGGATCGGCAGCACGCGGATTCGCAGCGGCACTTCGGCGGCCGGGCCTTCGGCGGGCTCGAAGGTGAGCTTGCCCTCGTACACGCCCGCGGCGGCGTCCTCGGGCACGTGGACCGTGATCCAGAATCGCTGGTTTTGCCCCGGCGCGATGTCGACCGACTCGCGGTGCTCCAGCACGTCCGGCGCCACGTGGTAGGAGTAGAACATCGAGTAGTTCGGCCGCACGCGCATGTAGCGGACGGAGCGGACGTCGACGTTCGCCGCCGGAATCGTCCGCCCGCTCACCGCAGGTCGCCGGCGCGTGACGCGGCGCCCCGCGCAGGTCCTGCAGCGGCAGCACGGTGAACGTGACCGGCTCGTATTCGCCCAGCGAGGCGAAGGTCGCGAGTTCGGGATCGAGCTCCTCTGGCCGCGGCACCGTGTTGGGATAGATGACCTCGGACCAGTGCCGGGCGAAGATCGCGTAGCCCCGCCGCTGGTCCGCCTCGCTCCACTGGGGCGGCTGGCGGTCGTCGACGTGCTTGGTTTCCTTCCACTTCGCGGCCACGTCGGGGGCAGAAAATAGATCTCCTGCTCCAAGGGGCGGAGGATTTCGGCGAGCGCTCGCGGTCGTCGCCCGGTGCGATCAGAATCGCCGCCACGACCCATTCGGTTTTGGGGGCAAACTCGATCGCCAGCGGGCCGTTTTTCACCGAGGCGGTGAGCTGCCGCCGCTCGAAGATCCAGGGACCGGGGATCTTCACGGTGCGGCGATCCGACCCCGCCGAGACGTCGAACTCGTAGTAGTCCTGCGCGGGGCCGGCGCTGCGCCCAGAGGACGTAGACCGTGTACTGGCCCGGTGGCAGGTCGACCAGAAACGCGTTCTCCCGCTGGCTGTGAATCGAGTCGCAGGTGATCTCGTTGGTGTAGATTGGCGGCGGCTGCTTGACGCCGCGGCTCTCGCTGTATTGCCAATCGGCGTAGTGCTGGTAATGCGCTTTCAACCCTTCTGGGGATCGCCATCCGTAGCCGAGATCCTTGCGGTACAGGGTTGCCGGCGTGACGCGCGAAAACCCGCTGCGCAGCTCCGACTGCTCAGTGCCCATGTCGAACCGCAGAATCGTCGCTTCTGCTTTGGGAGCTGCCAGGGTTGCCAGCGCCAGTAGCGGGGCAATCAGGATGCGCTGCACGGTTCTCTCCTTGGCGATGGATTCTGTTCGAGCCATAACGAGCCGCAAATCTTAGAGCCGGTCCCAGAACCGAGTGCCGCTCCTGCATTCTCCGGCTGCGGAGGGCTGCCGTGGCGGTTCCGGGATCGGTTCTTGGCCTGCCACGTACCGCCAAACTCCCGGGCGCTGTTCGCGATCAGCGTGTTCGAGGGGCGAAGGGGCCCTGGATCACGCGGAATTCCGACGTGCTGCGGTCGAGGAGCTTGCCCTGAGGGTCCCGCAGGCTGAGTCTGGCCCAGGCCGTGCCCGGCTTCAGCGCTTCGGCGAGAGAGAGCGAAAGTTCTCCCTGCCGCGCCGACTTGCACAAGGCCTTCCCGGCTACTTGTGCTCCCTGGCCTACCTCGAACTCGAGGGTCACCTCGTTCACTGCCTTGGATCCCGCCAGCGACTGCCGCGCTCGGAGGCAAGACTCGCTCGTGTCGACCACGGTCCGTTCCAGGGAGAACTCGGCGATGGCCGGGTCGACGTAGCGGCTGAGGACCATTTGATCGACGTAGAAGTCGACCTCGTCGCCGTGGCGGTAGTTTGCCTCGGAAATGTTCAATTGCACGCGCCGCACGTCGTGCGGGTCGGCAAGTTCGGCGATCGGAATCACGATCTTCGTCCAGGCGTCCTTCCGGATCGTCTTCAAGGGAATGCTCGTGCTTCGTTGGCCACTTGAGTGGTAGAAACCGATGCTCAGCGGCTCTCCGGGCAGGGCGGGCCGGCTGGTCTCTGCATAGATCCAGCATTCGAACAGGTCATAGCCGGACCAGTCCGAAAGGCCGGGTTTTGCCAGGTCCTTGCCCGCGCGCGGCCAGCCGACGGGATATCCTTTCTCCCCCTTGCCGTGGTCGACGCGGTTGGCGAAGCAGAGCGAACGGCTTCCTTGCTTGACTCGCTTGGCGCTGGCGCTCAAGGTCGTTTCCTCGGGCGTTCCGTTGGACCAATCCGACACGTCTTCCATGTCGTCGAGGACGAGATACTCTTTGTTGCTCTCGCTGAGCCCTTTGCCCAGCGGCGTCTCTTCGGCCTGGCTGCAGAGCCCGAGCAAGGCCAGGACCACGAGGGCCCCGAGGGCCTGCTGATTTCGCGTCATGGAGGTTGCCTCCCGCCGAGGTTACCGTGGAGCCACCGCCCCCGAGCCTACCCGGCCGCGGCGGTGCCTGCAAGTTCCCCATATCCTTGGGTCGACGATCGGGCCGCGCGGCTCACGCGTGCGGCGGCGGTTCCGTCGCCACCAGGGGCAGGCTTACCCGGACGCGCGTGCCCTCGCCGGGTCGGCTTTCGATGGCTGCGGTGCCGCCCAGGAAGCGTGCACGCTCGCGAATTCCTGCGAGGCCGAAACGGTCCGGGCCTGTGCTTTGCGGGTTGAAGCCGGCGCCCCAATCCAGGACTTCCAGGTGCAACTGCCCATCGTCTTGCAGGAGCGACACGCGGACCTTGGGGCTGTGGCTGTGCTTGCAGGCGTTGGTCAGCGCTTCCTGGGCGATGCGATAGACGGCGTTCTCCAGCACGGGGGGGAGCCGGTCGAACGCGACGCGGCTGGTGAACTCGATTTCCGGTCCGCCGGCCTCTCGCGTATCGTGGACCAGATGGGCTACGGCGGCCGTGATTCCCGATTCGTCGAGGATCGGCGGACGCACGCCGCTGATCAGTCGACGCGTTTCGGCGTGGGCCTGGCGGAGCATCTGCATTCCGGCGTCGTAGGCGGTTTTGGCGTCGTGGGGATTCCGCTGGCGGAGGAAATCGAAGCTCTGAAACTGCATGATCGCGGCGGCCAACTGCTGGGCCAGGCCGTCGTGAATCTCGTAGGCGATGAGCTGGCGCTCGTGATCGCTGGCGCGCAGCATGTGGCGGAGGGTTTGCCGCTCGCGATTCAGGGCCTCCTGCGATTGCTTGCGGCTGGTGATGTCGCGGAAGAAACCCAGCAAGCACGGCCGGTCACGATAGAGAATGCGGCTCGTGGAGATATCGACGTAGAAAACGCTTCCGTCCTTGCACTGCACCGCGCGATTCTCCACGAGGTGGTCATGCCCTTCGGCGTGGGCGCGGAAGCTCTCGAGCATGGAGGAACGCTCCGCCGGTGGGTGTAAGTCCTCGACCGAGCGCGAGAGCAACTCCTCCTCGGCGTATCCGGTCATGCGGAGCATGGCGGGATTCGTGCGCAGCAATCGCCTGCTCTCAATATCGGCCAGCACCAGCCCGTCCTGCATGCCGTCGTAGATGGCCTGGAGTTGCTCGTTGCTCTGCCGCAAAGCATCCTCGGCGGATTGTCGCTGGACGATGACATCCCGCAACTGCGCGTTGGTTTCGGCGAGCTGGCGCGTACGGGCCACGACGCGCTGCTCCAACTCATCGTGGCGGCGCCGCAAGTCCTCCTCGGCATGCACGCGATCCGTGATGTCGGTGATGAATCCTTCCAGGGCCTCCAACTTCCCCGTGGGAGAAAAGATTCCCGTTCCCTGCTCCCAGACCCATTTCTCCTCGCCCGACGGGGTGCAGATTCGGTAGGTCACCTGGAACTGCCGCTTCTTTGCCACCGCCTGCTGCACTCCGTCCCAAACCGCCTGCCGATTCTCGGGACGGATCAGGTCGTTCCACGAAACCGCGCGGTTGAGCAGAACCTCCGAAGGACTCCGGCCCGTGAGGGCAAAGCACCCCTGGCTCACGAACTCCATCGTCCAGTCGGGGTCGTTGCGGCAGCGATAGGCCATGCCCGGGAGGTTCGACATCAGCGTGGACAGACGCCGCTGGCTCTCGGTCAGCGCCGCTTCCACCTCGCACTGCCGGTTGTGGGCTGCTTGAAGGTCGCAGAGCTGTTGGCGAAGGCGTCCGATTTCTTCGAGGAGTTGCTCGGTGTTGGAGGCTTGCGACATGATGGACTTCCTCGGTCCCAGGAATCGCCCGCATCGTTTGGGTGTGACCATACCCCGGCGGCAACGGAACCGTTCCGACGGTAACCGTTCACGGCGCGGGAAGCGAACGGCACAGGTCCATGTTTTCGGTCAGGCGGCTGTTGTGATGACGAAGCCTTCCGGCCGAAAAATGGGCCACCCGGTCCGGCGGGCCCGTGAACGGTTGCGTTCCGGCCTCTACGTGGCATCCAGACCCATATTACCTGAGAACTTCTTGCCTGCCGAGCGGGACCTGCGCCCCACGGCGCCAGGGCGAGTCACCCTCCTTTCGGATTCCGAGCGGGACGAGCGTGCGCGGGCCCTGGGCCGTGGTCGATTCCTCGGGCTCATGGCGTTGCGGCTGACGAGAGTTGCCAGACCCGGAACCTATCCGAAAACTACCTCAGCGGCCCTGGGCGACCGAGTGATTTTGGGGTAGCAGGCGGTTCTCGAATCGGCGCTGAGAACGCGGACCCGGCCGCTCGGTGGCTTCGAGAACGGCGTCGACCCGGGGGCGGTACCCCTGCAGGAAGCCGGTCAATCGTTGTCGCTGATCAGGATCGCCATCGACCGACCCTTCACCGTCGTGCTGCCTTGGGCATCCTCGCACTGCGTCTGCCATTGGGCGATCGTGGGGAAATCGTAGGCGTCACCGTACCACGATCGTGCCAGCACTTTCCAATCTCCCTGCGACCAGGCGGCGAGGTTGTTCAGGGTGAACGGCTGGTCGCTTTCGTTGTAGATCACCATCAAGTCGGGTTCGTTCGACTTGCCCCACCAGATGACCGCCAACTGGCTTGGGAGCCCTTCGGGCGGTCCTTCCCAGGCATAGGTGAATTTTCCGTCGTTGGCCGCGCCGTTCGGGGCAGCGGCGACGTATTCGGGGAAGTTTTTGCGGCGGAAGTGCGTCCAGGTGCGGCGGAGCTCGATCAGGTTCTTGACCCAACCGAAGATCTCTTTTCCGTACGTGGGGCCTTGGGGCGACTCGTGATTGTCGCCGTCCTTGAGGTTCCAGTCGATCCAGTTGACGTGATCGACGGTGGGGTCGCCGCTGGCGGATTCGTAGTTGTAGCTGTCGCGAATGCCTTGAGGCGTCGAGGCGCCGGCCTTGGTGACGCCGAAGTCCGTGCCCTGGAGGATCAGAGGCACGCCCTGCGACGTGAGGAGGATCCCGGCGAGGAGTTTTTCCCGCTCGCGGCGGAGGTTCTCGTCTCCTCCGCTGTCCCAGCAATTGTGGGAGCCGCCGGAATCGTTGATGCTCACGCAGTCGCGCGTAGTATAGCCGTCGTGGACGGAAACGAAGTTCACCGACCGCCAGGGCTTGGAAGAGGCGGGAAAGCCTCCGTCCGTGGCCCCGTAGCCTTCGAGCAGTCGTTTGAACGGCGCGGGATTGCGGAGCGTGGTCTTGGAGAAGTTGCGAACCCCGTCGCGATATTTTCCCAGCCACTTGGCCCAGCGGTTGTTGGTGAAGTTGTAGGGGCCGGCATCCATGAAATCCCACCACAGGCCGCCGCCCCACGGTTCGGCGTGAAGATGGGCCGCGGCGAACCGCCCGTCGTTATCCACCCAGTCTGCGGCGTCTTGCGACCCGTTGCAGAGAATGGGAGCGAGATCGAAGCGGAAACCGTCGATGCCGTAGTTGTCGTGCCAGAACGCGAGCGAATCGGTGACCAGACGCTTGGTGAATCGGTCGCGGCCGCTATAGTCGACCACATTGCCTGCCCCGGAGGAATCGGCGTAGCGAGTGCCGTTCTCCTTGGAGGCATAGACGTAGGTGCTGTCCAGACCGTTGAAATTGAAGTACCGCGCCGCCAGCCGGCTGCCCTCGACCCAGGGATTCTGCTCGGCGGTATGGTTGTAGACCACGTCCATGAAGACGGAGATCTTCCGGTCGTGAAGGGCTTTGACGAGCTGCTTCAGTTCGCGCGCGTCGTCGGCCTGGTTCGTGGCATAGCGGGTTTCGGGGGCGAAGAAGTTCGAGGTCATGTAGCCCCAGTGGTTGTAGCGGCCCTCGGCGTTGCCGCTGTCTTCGTCGTATTCCATGACCGGCATGAGTTCCACCGCGGTCACGCCAAGCTCGACGAGATGATCGAGGCCCGCCGCCTGGCCGCCGGGCGTTTTGAGCCCCGCTTGGGTAAGGCCCAGGTAGCGTCCGCGCCGGAAGGATCCAACAACGCGATGCGCACGGTGAAGTCCTGGACGTGCAACTCGTAGACGATCAGGTCTTCCGCCGCCACGGCGACGTGCCCCGGGGGGCTATCGGCGGAGTGGTCGTAGACCACGCTCTTGCCCCCTCCGCTATAAACGGGGGCAGTGATGTCGCTATACGGCGTCGACCGAAAGAAGGTCGAATGGCGGACGTTGTCGGTCTGGTACGCGTAGGGATCGTTGAGGAAGAAGTGGCGGTTGAACATCAGGCCGAATTGGTCGGCCGGTCCGACCTCGTTCTTGCCGCTGGCCGAGTACATGTATCGGAGCCCCGGCCCGATCGAGGGTCCCTTGAGCCGGAGCTTCCAGTCCGTGCCGTGTAGCGTCATCGGAAACTGCTGCCAAGGCGCATCGGCTTCCGGGGCGTTGAACAGAAGCAGTTGCACGTCGGCGGCCTCGGGGGAGTGCACCACGAAGTGCACCCAGCCGTCGTTATCCCGATGGGCGCCGTACCGCGTTTCGGTCGTATCCTGCCGCAGGAGTTCCGCGGCACCCAGGGGAATCGCGGTCGCCAGCAGGGCGACCGCCACACCAACGACTTTTAGAGCCGATCCCAGAACCTTGGGAGATGCCACGCTTCTCCGGCCGCACAGGGCTCCAGCGGCAGTTCTGGGATAGGTTCTTAGAGCCGATCCAAGAACCTTTGGAGGTGCTGCCGTTTTCCGGCCGCACAGGGCAACCGCGGCGGTTCTGAGACAGGTTTTGACGCACGCGCGACGCGACATGGCTCTGCCCTCCTCGATCGCGACAACCGCAGCATTCTAGTCCGCGGTGCGCGCGAGGCAACGGTTTGCGAGCCCATGCGCAGCGGGGCTTTGTTGCGCTCGGGCAAGTCGCGAGCCGCGCGCCATCACCCGATAGAGGCTCGTGCCCCGTCCACGTTGTTTTTGCCGGTGAGGAATTAAGTCGGGGCACTAGCTTTGGTTGTTTTGCCCGGACCGGCGGGGCCGGGCGTCGTGCCGCTTCCAGGCAAGAACTTCCTGAAAAGCGGCACGAGTGCCGCGGGCGCGACGGCTCGGTTCAACATGCAGTCCCCACGCGCAATCGCCAGGTAACACCGCACCGCGACGGCAGCTACGCGGCAAAAATACCCGCCTGAGGAGGCAGCGCGGCGTGGGATTCCCTTGTCATTCGGCTGCTTTTGCCTGGATGTCGAAGCACCAGACGACGCCCATATCGCGGAGGTACAGCCGGCCGTTGGCCACGACGGGATAGGCCCAAGCCTTTTCCTTGCCGCGATCGGGTTGGCCGGGTGGGGTGAAGCGGCCTTGTTCGCGGTAACCGGTCGCGGTCGCTTCCACCAGTGCTACGTCGCCGTTCTCACCGTGGAGGTAGAGGCGGCCGTCGGCGAGGCACAGCGATGCGGGGGCCACGCTTCGGTCTTCCCACTTCACCTCTCCGGTCTCGAAATTCGCGCATACCAGTGCCTGACCGGTCGTTCCGTACAGATAGTCGCCCGCCACCACGGCGCCGCCGATCGCCGTTGGAAGTTTCTTCGAGAAGTACACCTCTTCTGCTTCGACTTTCCCCTCAGTTCCCTTGAGCTTCACCAGACCGCCCCCACTGCGGCCCGCGCCGCTGTAGACCATGCCGTTGCGAGCCACGGGCGAGGGGATGTTGGCCGAGCTTCTCTGGGCAGTCTTGTCGTAGCGCCAGAGGAACTTACCCGTCTTCGCGTCGACTCCCACCAGGCCCTTCTGCAGGAACTGCACGTACTGTTTCACGCCCGCCCACTTCGACGACGATGGCCGAGGCGTAGGCCGCCTGGTCTCCGCCGGGCACTGCCGATTTCCAGACCAGTTCGCCCGGACTTCTTGTCCAGGGCGACCAGCGTGGCCTCGCTCCCGCCGGGCGTGCAGACGAGCACGTCGCCATCGACCAACGGCGATTCGGCGTAGGCCCAGTTGCCTGGATTGCCGCCAAAGTCGGCGCGCAGATTCTTCTGCCAACGCACCTTGCCGGTCGCCGTTTCCAGGCAGGCCAGGTCGCCGTCGGAGCCCAGAGCAAACAGCAAGTCGCCGTCGACCGTGGGCGTGGATCGTGCCGCGGGATGCTGTGGTCCCTGGTTCGGCCCCACCTTGCCCAGCCGTGTCGACCATGCTCGTCTTTCCGTCGCCGACCGATGCGCCGCACGTATTCGTTGTCCATTCCTTCATTGGCGAGCACGTAGAGCCGCTGGCCGACTACGGCGGGCGTCGAGAAGCCCAGGCCCAGATCCTTCACCTGCCAGACGAGCTTGGGTCCCTCCTTGGGCCATTGCTGCAACAGGCCCGTCTCGCGTGAGACGCCGTTGCGCTGCGGCCCGCGCCACTGCGGCCAATCATCGGCCAGCGCAAGTCGCCGCGACCACACCCAGCCATGCGATAACCCCATGCGTCGAGAATCGCCAGAAACTCATGAGCAGTCCTCCAAAGGTTGGCAGCCGAGCAACGGCAAGGACGCCGACGGCACATACCGCCGTCAGGCCTGACCATTCTAGCGGTCGGGCAAGAGGGTTGAAATCTACCCGGGCATCGATGGGCCGAAGTCGGTCCGGACCATTGCACGGCGCCGCGATTCCCCCCCGGTGGACTTGCGGGCCTGGAGGCATCCGGTTGGCTCCTCCAGTCTAGGGCAACTTGCGATTCCCGCACGGCGGTGGACACGGAAGCTGAAAACCACCGCGTGCGTCGTCGGTGCCCCCCGTCGGTCACATTTGGCGCGAAGCCGCCACCTCGCGCAACCAGGTCTCGAGCTCGGGCCGCAGGTAGAATCGCGGCAAGAGGAGATCGTCGTCCGAGGCGATCAATCCGTCTTGGGCGGCGATGCGGGCCAGTGGAGTGTCGGGATAGATCCGCAAGCCAGCGGTGACGCTGAGCGTCTCCAATCCCAGCGAGTCGGCGAAGTCCAAGCTTTCTTGGGCCGAGTCTCTGGTCTCGCCCGGCCCGCCGAGGAGAAGGAATCCCGTGCGGCGGATTCGATGCGCCTTGAGCCGATCGGAGATCGTGCGGACTTCCCCGGTCGTGAATCGCTTGTTGAGAATGGCCAGCATGCGTTGCGATCCGCTCTCAAAACCGAGGCTGGCTTCCACGCAACCCGCCTCCGCCATGGCGGCGATCAGTTCCTCGGGCGCGTCGTGCGGATAGAGGATGGCTCGCCACTCGATCCCAAGCCGCGCCGCGGCGATCGCCCGGCAAAGCGCCAGGGCATAGGACACGGGCAGGTTGAACGTGTTGTCGGTGAAGTAGAATCGTCGAAATCCCGCCTGGCGGGCGCGTGCCAGGTATTCGACCACGCGCTGCGGTGATCGACCGCGCAGACTCCGTCCTTCGATTTGGGCCGTCGAACAGTAAAGGCAGTCCAGGGCACAGCCGCGGCACGTTTGGACCGGAATCCAGACTTCCGCGTCGGCGGGATCGACGCCTGCCCATAGTTCGTCGGCCGCCAAGGGAAAGTCGTCCAGATCCGCAACGAGCTGCCGCGGCTGCCTCGGCGCACGGTCCCGGGACCATACCCCCGGCACATCGGCCGGGTCTTGGCCGTGCGCCAATGCGGTGAGCAGTTGGCCCAGCGCGCGTTCTCCTTCGCCGCACACCCCGTAGTCGGCGCCCAGGTACCGCAGCGCGGCACCGGGATACATACTGTAACCCGCCCCTCCCACCACGACCGGAGCGCGCGACGAGTGCTTGCAGGCCGCGATCAGCGCCCGGACCGGCTCGAGGAGAAAACGCTGCGTCAGGATGCTCTGATCGTCGATATTGCGGACGGAAACCCCGATTACCTCGGGCTGGACACGGGCCATGGCGGCGCGCGGCTTCGACAGGCTCCGTTTTCCCCAGCAGGTCGAGGTACTCGACCTCGTGTGCCGCCTCCCGCAGGGCTGCGGCCACCAGCGCCAGGCCCAAGGGCAGGGCCGGCATCTTCAGCCGCTCCGTGTTCGCAGAGAGCAGAAGCACCCTCATGCCTGGTTCCCGGTTTTCTGTTGTCTTCGTGTGTACAGCCCACCGTGGTTCAGTCTAGCACGGATCGGCTAACCGCCCCACCGCTGGAGCGACTTGGCAGGAGGTGCGTGATCGCCCAGCCGCTATGAATCTGGGCGTAGGCAATTCGCTTTGCCCCCTCCAGAGAACCGATTTACCCGGATCCGCCCGAATGCACGCACGTTTTCCGCCGCGAATCGCAAGTAAGGTAGGGGCGATTGTCGGGAGAAGGAGGAACCGTTCTCCCCCGGACCGTCCCCCGTGGGCCTCTGCAGGCGGCCACGGCGGTTCAGGGCCAGCTTCCCATTCTGTATCCGAGGGGTGGACCATGACTGGCGATGGTCCGAGCGACAATTCAAGCGCAGGGCTTGGCGGGGGCCAAACGCGTCGTGCTCGCCCAGTTGCTCCAAGCCTATCAATACGCGCGAAACCCAACGCGACTTGTGGGATTTCGCCGTCGAGATCGGCGCGCTCCGCGCACTGGGGCTGTCTGACAACGATCTGCGGTGGCTTACTTGCAAGAGTTATGCGCTGCACGCGCGCGAAGTTACGTTGGGCGGCGAAGTGGGCCGCGCCTTCCGACCCGAGGGCGACCTTAGCTTCGGCGAGCGAACCTGTTTCGTCCTGACCGAGGAGGGGGTGGCCTGTGCTCGGTTGATTCTTTCGCAAGCCTCGGTTGTCGGGGAACTGCCGTTGCGAGTCGTCGGGCTCGATGGTTCGATCCGGGCGGCGGTCGAAGACCATCACGAGACGCCTAAGCCGCTTTGGGACAAGGATCTGCGCGAGCTCCGTCTCGGCGGTCAACTCGTCAAGCGATTCCGCGTGCCGTCGCCGAACCAGGAAACCGTGCTGGCGGCTTTCCAGGAAGAGAGTTGGCCTTGCCATATCGACGACCCACTTTCGCCCATTACCGGCCAGAATTCCAAACGCCGCCTGCACGACACGATCAAGAGCCTCAATCGGGGCCAGGAGAATCGGCTGTTGGCCTTCTGCGGCGATGGGACGGGTTTAGGAATCCGCTGGGGCTACGTTCCCCACAGGCAACCTCTGGCGGCGATCTAGCGGCTACTGATTTCGGTCTCACGACGGGCGGGGGGCCGCGAGGTGCCGCGCCTGGCCGCAGATTGCCCCTTGCTTCCCCCTTCTTGTCCCCAGAACGTCCGTATCCGGCCCGTCCCACGGGCGGAGAATTGCCCATATGCCGAGGCTGGCTCGCCGCCCGTTTCCCGCCCGGTGCATTGCTGAGCATCGTCGGGCAGATCGAAGTCGAGTGAACGCGCTTGGTCTGGGAAACGGGGATCGTCTCGTGGTTCCCTAGTCGTTGCTGCGAAGACTGCGTACCGATTTCCGACCACGAGGACACGGTGGTCGAACAACCGCGCACCGGGTCCGCAGGACTTGAGGCCCGGTGGCAGGGTTTCCTAATGTCCCGAGGTATCGCCATGATCCGGACTTGCCGCTCGCTGAACTGTATTACTCCTCCGCATATCTTAAGGAAACTGTTGGAGAGCAAGGACAGGGACGTCCGCGAGGCCGCTTTGAAAACGTTGCTGGGAACCGCCAACCTGAGAGGGGCGCGCGAGAGCGCAGAGCGACCGGTGCCCTTGCGGTTGCGGGCTCGGGCCGGCGGACCATTTACGACTGCCAGCACGAAACCGACCTTCCCTCCGCCATCATGGTCCGAACCGAAGACGGCGCCGCCGCTGCCGATGACTCCGTGAACCGAGCCTTCGACGGACTCGGGGCCACGCGGGAATTCTACAAGAACGTGTTTGAGCGAAACTCGATCGACGGCCAGGGCATGCGACTGAACGGCTATGTCCATTACGACGTGAACTACAACAACGCGTTCTGGGACGGGCAAGTCATGGTGTTTGGCGACGGGGATGAACTGGTCTTTACCGACTTTACCAAGTCGCTGGACGTGATTGCCCACGAACTGGCACACGGCGTGACCCAGTACACCGCCGACCTGGAGTACCGGAAACAGCCGGGCGCGTTGAACGAGTCGATTTCGGACGTATTCGGCTCGCTGGTCAAGCAGTGGGCGCTCGGTCAGACGGCCGACGCGGCCGACTGGTTGATCGGCGCCGACATCTTCACTCCGGCGATCGGGGCGGATGCCCTGCGGTCGATGAAGGAGCCGGGGAAGGCCTACGACAACGAATTGCTCGGCAAGGATCCGCAGCCGGACCACATGGATCGGTACTATCCCGGGTCGGACGACAACTTTGGCGTTCACATCAATTCCGGAATCCCGAACAAGGCATTCTATCTGACGGCCGTGGCGATTGGCGGAAATGCCTGGGAGGCTCCGGGGCACATCTGGTATGAGTCGTTGCTGGCATCCTACCAGACCACGCGGTTCCAGGAGTTTGCGGACACCACGTATTTGAAGGCGGGCCAATTGTACGGAACCGACAGCGCCGAGCAGCAGGCGGTGGCGGCGGCATGGCGTGAAGTGGGCATCCGGATCGCCGGATTGCCGGCGGCGGCTCCACGCCGCGTGCCCGCCCGGGCCCAAAGCGGCCAGGCCGCCCGAGCGCACCAGGGGGTGCGCAACGGCGATTCCCTTGCTGAGCTGACCAGCCAGATCGAGGCCTTGGCCAACCACGTGAAGATGCTCACCAAAGACGTCAAGGCGCTCGAAAGAGCGGAAAATGCACACCGTGCCGTTGTAGGGTGTGCCGAGAAAGGGCAAGGTCCCTGGGAAGAGACTCAAGATGAAGGTTACGCTGGCGAAGCAGGGCGGACAGGCGGCCGGGATCCGCAGGCCGCCGCGCGTTGTGGACGCCGCCTCTCTTGCGGAATCCGCGGTCGGCGAGTTGGCACGCCTGGTGGCAGCGGCCCAAGCTGCGCCGGCGATCGCCGAGAGGATGCCAGGTCGCGCGCGCGATGCCATGACCTATACGATCACGGTGCAAGAAGGCGACGCCGAGCCGACGGTGCTCAGTCAGTCCGACACGACTATGTCGGCCTCCTTCGCCGCCCTGCTGAAGTGGATCGAGCGGCAGCCCACGGAGAAATGAGCCGATTGTCTTACCGGCTTCGCGGCGATTTGCGGGAAGCTTGGGGCTCCCGTTGTCGAGACCGTGTTGCTGAGCTTCGTCGAAAACCCCTGCGACTTCGTGGCTCACGAGAGGAGGAGATCGGACGACCAGGAGCGCTAGCGGGCGGTCACGCAAAGCGTCGGGCCGAGCAAAACGGCGCCGTGGGAGGCTGAAGCTTGCCGATGCTCGCCCCGTTGGTTCTTACGGTGCGTGGATTGGGAAAGGGTCCTGGATTAGAAGGAGGGAATGTGATGGACAGAAAGTCGGTGACACGTCGTACCGTGCTGGCCTCGGCCGGTGCCGTTGGCCTTGCCGTCCTTGGGAGCCAGGCGGCAGGGCAAGAGCAGGAGATTGCGGAGATTGTCAAAGGGGACTTCGCCGCCTTCAAGAACAAGTTGAGGGAGGCTGTGGCGACCAAGACGTGGCGGTACACGCGAGTCGCGAATCCTCAAGCGGCCGCCACGTTTGTCAATGCGACGCCTGCTCAAGTCGCGGGTGAAATCAGCATCACCAACCGTGCCGATGGAAGTGTCGACGTGTACTTCTTCATGTGAGGCTCCAACTTCAGGCTTTGGCCAGGGCTGCGCGCGGACTTGCTTTGATGGGCAGCCCTGGCCGCTCAATCGGTACAGGATCGTCGTTCGTGGCGGCGCCGCGAACCACGGGAGGGGCCGCGGAGTACCGATGGGTGTTCAGGAAAGGGACAAGTTCATGTTCTCGACTTTGTGCCCCTTGGCTGCCCCATCGCTGTGGGGCCGAACCGTGGACCCGACTCCCGCGGCCTGCGAACGGCGGCGTCCGTACTCGTCCGCGCGGCATGCCGCGGCGCTGGCTCTCGCCGCGTTTTGCGTCTTGTCGAGTCGGCGGGGACTGGCGGGCGAGCCATCGGGTCCGACCCCCAGACCGGAGACGGCACCTCCCATGATCTACCAAGTGTCCTTCGACGAACACGGCAACGGTCAGAAGCCGTACGAGGTCCACGCGCTATACGACGCTCTGCGCAAGGCGGTCCCCACGCACATATTCCTCATGGCTCACGGTTGGAACAATTCCCCGTCGGAAGCGCGTGACTCGTATCGGTCCTTGGTGGAGCTGGTGGGAAAAGTCGCCGTTCGCCCCGAGCCTTACCGGCCGGTGGTGATCGGCATCGTGTGGCCTTCCAAGGCCTTGTCGATGCGGGGAATCGCGGCTTCCGGGTTGGAGGAAGCTGCGGAGCCGGCCATTAGCGCCCTGGACGTCTACGAGGTGTTCCCCGCGTGGAAATCGCCGGACACCTACCACGCCGACGTCCGCCGCATGTCGGAACTCTTGTCCAAACCAGAACAGAGCGCGACCGCGGAGGATCTCCAGGAAGCCTTTGCCCTGATGCGCAAGTATTCGATCGACGCGAGCGACGGCGCGGCCGGACTCCTGGATGAAGACACGACTGCGTTTGACCGGCCGAGCGAGGAATCGGCGGGCCTGCTCCAGCGCGCCGAAGGCCGTCTCTCCCCGGCCGACCTGTTCCGCATCTTTACCTTCTGGCAAATGAAGAAACGTGCGGGCGTGGTCGGGGCCGGCGGCGTGCGGCGCCTTTTGGAGCAAGTGATGAACATCGCCGCGCCTTCCCCGCCGATCTACTGCCTCTTCGGGCACAGCTTCGGCTGCAAGCTCGTGCTGTCGGCCGTGGCTCAGCCGGGCCGGCCCCCGCTGCCGCGTCCGGTGGACGCCGTCGTACTGGTTCAACCCGCGATCTCCGCCTATGCCTTCAGCGAGCGAGTGCCGGGAAAGAGCGTCAGCGGCGGCTATCGCGGTGCGCTGGAGCAGGCACGCGTGCGAGGACCGATTGTCATTACCTTTACTTCGGAAGACTTCCCGCTTAACTGGGCATATCCTGCCGGGTCGCGGCTGGCCGGGCAGACGGGCGAGCTGGAAGCGGTTTCCCGCTGGGAAGCGATGGGCGCGGTGGGGGCTCGCCTCGCCGACCCGGCGATCGTGCAGCCGGTTCCCAAGATGCAGCCCTCGACCGAGCGCTACGACTTCACGCCGGGCAGGGTCTACAACGTGCGCGGGACCGCCATTCACGGGCACTCGAAGATCCAGAATGCTGAGGTTGCCTGGCTGATTTGGAACTCGATTGCCGCCGCGCGCGGCGAGCCCGTTGCAGCCCAGCCCGTTGCAGCCCAGCCCGAAGCCGGCCCGAGCGAAGCGGTTGCCGGCACGGTGGAGTTGGCTTCTCCTCGGACCGAGGCAGCCGTCGCGCGTATCGAGTCTTCGCCGCTCATCAGCCCGGCAGTGCTCAAGGCCCTGCAACATCGCGGTGCGCAGCGGAAGAAGGTCCTGAAAGTAGTGCGCGAGAGTCTTCCCGGCTCGGCCTTGGACACCGCCGCGGATCGCGATCTGGCCGAGACCGTGCGCCTGGGGCCTTTTGGGGCCCCCACGCTCCGCCGCACTCAGGAATTGCCTGGCCCCGGTGCGCCCGTCAAAGTCGGCGAGGGAAGAAACGTTCCCTTGTCACAGCAGGGCGTGATGGAACGGATCGTCGACGATCCGGACTTTCTCCCGGCGGTTTTCCTCGAATTGGGGGCCCAACGGCAAAAGGCGATCGGTCGGGTCGTGCTCACGCGGGAATACCTCGGTTTGATGCCGGGCGACGGTTGGGGCACCGGTTTTCTCGTTTCTCCCACGTTGGCATTAACGAACAACCACGTCATCCCGTCGCGCGAGTTCGCTGCGATCGTCGAACTGGAAATGAACTTCCAGCGCGACGTGCGGGGGCGTCTGGCTCCTAGCGATGTCTACCAGTTCGACAACGGATCCTCGGCCACCTTCATTACGGACGAGGGTCTCGACTTCACGCTCATTCGCGTGAAACCCCGCGCTGCGGAGCCTTCGGCCGACGGCGTGGAGCAGAGAGTGACTCCCGGCCAGCGGTGGGGCTTCGTGACGCTGGACTACTCGGCCGTGCTCTACTCCGAGGGCAAGCAGCGCGTCAACATCGTGCAACACGCGCAAGGCCGACCGAAGGAAATCGTCGTCAACGGCAACCTGTTGACAAAGGTCTTCGACCGCGCCGTCCACTACCAGGCCGATACCGAGCCCGGTTCCTCCGGTTCGCCGGTTTTCAACAACTCCTGGCAGATCATCGCCCTGCACCATGCCGCCGGAGAGCAAGCCCCGGACGGGCGGTGGCTCTCGAACGAAGCGATCCGCATCGATCGCATCATCGAGCATCTCCGCAAAGTTGCCCCTGCCGATGTGAAAACGGAAATGGGCCTCTAACGGAGAAAGGGCAACGGGGCGTGAGCGATTCAAGTCAGGGTTCGTCACCGAACATCTTCCTGCCGGGCGTTGTAGTTGCCGCGGTGGCCCTCATCGGCTACATGGTGGCTTTGCCGTCGCTTCCATCCCGTCGTCCCACGGAATCGCTACCGGCTCCGAGTTATCCGCCCGATCCCCAGAGCGTGATGACGACAAGGACTTTTCTCTGGGAGGATCCGCTCGAGGCCGTTTATCGCATGAGCGATGACGACAAGCGCAAGCGTCGTGAATCGCCCGCGGAGAAAGTCGGGGCGAGCGCGGACCGTTCCCAATCGTGGCTGATCGTGCCCGTGCTGCTTCGCGGCGGCGTGGAGGCCGACGCGCGAGAGTCGCGTATGCGGACTCGCTACGCGATCCTCTCCGCCCTTTCCACGGGAAAGTACCGCCCCTGTGAGTGTTCGCGGATGAAGCATTTCCTGGCGCGGAGTTGGTAAGCAAAAGACGGAGGCTCCCTGGTTCGTGCCGTATGAGGAATTCGTACACGAGGTTGCCGACGGACTGTACGATCGAGACGACGATGCGCGATTCGACCGGGTTACGGTGTGCTGGCTGGACGAAGAGGCATGTGATCCGGCGCCACTGGCTGCCATCCAGCGTGCGGTCAGGCAATTGGCGGACCCCGCGAGCAGGAAAGTCGACGTGCACGTCATCGGTCCCAGTTCGACCGACACGCTGCTGGCCATGGCCGAGGAGTACGAAGCGTACCAGGCGTGGGAACTCTCGGCGACGATCTATTCTCCCCGCGCCACGGTAGAACCGGCTGCGTTGAAGTTCACGCATGAGAATCGTGTGAAAGAACTCACCGGGCGGGAGACGCCGACGAGCGACGGTCGGCCGCGCAAAGCGTCCTCGCGGCGAATCAAGTTTGTAAACGTGATCGGCACCGACTGGCACCTGGCCCACGTGCTTCGCAAGGAACTGGAAAGTCGGGATCGTTGGCCAAGGCCTGGCGAGCCGAACGAATGCGTTGTGCTGTTGTCGGAAATGGATACGACTTATGGACGAGCCATACCCAGCATGTTCGCATTCTCATGTTCAAGCCCGGGCAACACGTTGAGTTTGCAGGCCGAGAAAGCGCCGGACGAGCCGCTGAGGCTTTTCGTGCAACCGCAGCCGGGAGTGCCGGCAAGAACGGCGAGGAAATTCGGTTCGCTCGTGCTGGAGAGCGACGAGGCCGGAGACGACTTGAAACTCATCCGCGAATTCCACTCCGAGGAGGGCTCGCACCCCCAACTTGTCCTTGAGGCCGAGCGGCGACTTCCTCTTGACGATGATGAAAAGGGGCTTGCGGCAGGCAATGCATGGGAATGGAGCGTTTCCTGGAACGAAGACGGCCGGAAGCGGTACGGTCGGATTTCGGTCAATCTCGACGGCGAGGGGGATTCCCGGAAAGACAACGGTTCGTGGACGCGCTCTAGAGCCTTTTGTGGTTTTCAGGTATCTGCGCGGAATCGACGGAGTAGGGCTGACGCGAGAGCCGTCCAACGGGCGGTCGTCCGAGAAGCGAGCGGCCAAGGAAGAGGGGGAGCGAGAACCCTCGGATACGGAGGCGGGGGTGAATCCCACGGGCGGGTCGCAGCGCGATTATCTGCGCCGCATCGAGCGTTCGCTCCTCGACCTGCACCGGCAGCAACAACGCGCCGGAGGACGCGGAATCCTGGCCATCGGCGTCGTAGGGACCGACGTCTACGACAAACTGCTCATCCTTCGCGCTGTCCACGGCCGTTTTCCGCGGGCGTGTTTCTTCACGACCGACCTGGACGCGGAACTGGTGCGGCCGAGCGAACTGCCCTTCACGCGCAACATGATCGTGGTATCCCATTTCGGCTTGACCCTTCATCCAAGCCTCCAGCGCGAGGTCGCCCCCTTCCGCGATAGCTACGAAACCGCCACGTATCTGGCGGCCTTGCTGGCGATTGGCGATCAACGCGTCGAACACTTGCGCGACCTTCCGTGCATGGCAAGGGAGAGGGGACAACGAGAAGACTCTGACTTCGTGCTTCTGGCCGATCCCGATCGCCGATCCTCAACAGTCGGACAAGACTCCGGTCCGGGAATGGCTTGACGAGTGGCCATGGAACCAGGTGGGCGGCGTGCGATCGGACACCACCGCCGCGCCCGCAGGCCCCGCGGAGCATGAACCTGAGGAAGCGAAAGGCTATCTGAAACCGCTTGTGTTCGAGATTGGGCGCGATGCTCCTTACCAACTCACGCTGACGGGGGCGATGGTTCCGCCTTCGCCGGCCGACGTGCCCCTGGCCGAATCGGGCCGCGACGCTTCGGCCCTGATTCACCCTCCCAGTCCTCGTGAGATCGATCGACTATCGAACTGGGAGCAGTGGTCTTTTGTGGGTTTTCTCGTGTTCGGGACTGGAATGGTCGTGCTTCTCATTAGCGACGTGCGCCGCTGGGGGGTTACCTCATGGGAGTGGCTGCGGAGACCTAAGCAGCGGTGGGACGCGATTGGAGGCAGGATTCTCGCGGTTCTCTCGGTGCCGGGGCTGATCGGAGGCGTATGGTTCTGGATATGGTGGGAGCACAGGCGCAAGCCCTTCGGGGAGCCGTTCGAGTGGTTCCAGGGAATCAGCGTCTGGCCTTCGACGATCATCCGGTTCATCGCGTTGGCCGTCTCCGTGGTTTTCATATGCGTGGTTGCCCGTGACCTCCGTCGAGTGCCGGAGGAAGTGCTTGGCCCCGTATGCGAGCCACCGCCCAAGACCCCTCGGGGCGAGAGAATCCGCAGAGCCTTGCGCGAATGGTGGTCATGGTTCAGGGGGGAGAAGCCGGAAACCCAAACGATGGAACTTGAAAGGAGGGATCCTAAGTCGACTTGTTGGAGCATGTCGTGCCGCGACGTCATGTTCCTCCAGGCCCTCGTGTGGACGGCCATTCTGATGGTTGCAGCGATTACGTTCCTCCACTTTTTCGATGCGGTTCCGCCAAACCCTGCAAGAGATTCCACGGCGTGGTGGATAAGTACCATCGCTTTGTTCTCGTCGGGAATCGCAGCGGTGTTCTTGGCCTTTCTGGTGGTTGCGGCGGTCGAGGGCTGCCGCCGCGCGATCAAGGAGTTGGGAACCTGGCCGTTTGCCTGGCCTCGCACCGCGCGTGCCAAGCTGTGTGATGCGCGGCCGGAAGGCCCGGAAGGCGTTGTCGAGCCCCTCGGGGCCGACGAATGGGCTTCGATTCGCTTCATCGCCTTGCAGACGAATTCCGTGGGGAAGTTGCTTTACTATCCCGCCGCGGCGCTCTTGCTCTTGGTGATCGCCCGACATCCGGCCTTCGACGTCTGGGTGGTCAATCTCCCCCTTCTGATCCTGATCGTGTTTGTCTTCCTGATACCGGTTGTGGTTTATTGGGGGCTTCGGAACGAGACCCGAAAGACCCGCGACCGCATCCTGAACCGCATGCGACTGAAGCTTGTGGAGTCGCTTGGAGAAAAGAAGCCGGAAAGAGAGAAGCCGGGAGAAAAGGATTCGTCGGGCAACGAGCAATTGAAGGAGGTGATTGCGGCGATCGAGCGCGAGAACGTGGGGGCATTTCAACCCGCGGCCAACGACTATATTTTCAGGGCCTTGGCGGTGGTGTTTGGGGGCGGATCGGTCATCTGGCTCGTTCAATTCCTGCCCCAAGTCTGGCAGTAGGCCCTTGCGGTCCTGCGAAAAGGGGGAACCCGCAACCCGATCAATCTCCCCAAGGGCCTTGACGCGGTGGGCAGGTCTTGGGGGATGAGAGCGGGCACACGGGCAACGGGTTACGTGCCTGCTTCAAGTTACCCCAACCTGGCCTCCCGCCGCGCCGGTTCCGCGCGGCAGCGGTCGCACGGCCAGATAGCACGGCTCAGGATCGTGCTCGCCGTCGAGATCGACCAGGGCGAATCCGCAATTCAGAAGCAGCCGGCGCTCGGCCTCATTGTCCCAGTTATTGCTCAACCGCATCAAGAGGCAGCCGGTGGCCGTTGCGAATTCCACGGCGCGTTGCATGAGCCGGGTGGCCACGCCGCAGCGACGGTACTCCGGACGCACGAGGGTCCGTTCGACGTAGGCCAGTTTTTCCCCGGCTAGGGGCCCTGCACCGCCGATAGGGCCGAGGTTCAGGTGCACGCCGCCGAGCACGTGATCGCCCGCTGCCACCGCAGCCACGAGCACATAGCGCCATGCTGCGCGATCGGGCGCATCGCTCCGCATTATCTTGCGGGAATGGGCCAGTTGCGGGGCGAAGAGTTCCTTGGCCTCGGCGGGCAGGGTGCCGCCGTCTTCGTAGACCAGGATCTCGTAGGGAGGCAGGGCGGTCATGGAAGCCATGCGAGGGGCAAGGTTCAGGACTGAAAAGCGGAGACTGCCGCGTAGGTGCCGAAATCGGCAAATTCGATGACGGCTTCTCCGTCGCGGTGGGCGACCGAAAGGTCTTGGGCTTTTGGCCAGAGCATGCGGGCCGCAGTCACATTGAGCTTGGAGCGGTTGATCCGAATTTTCACGCGCGGAGCGGGTGGTTGTTCTCCTTCGGCGACGGCTGCAAGGGTATGGACCACTTGGATGAGGAGGGACTTTTTCGTCGTGTCGAAGAAGAACGTGCCGTGGACGAACTCGGAATCGGGTTCGGTGCGAAGCTCGGCAACCGGATTGGGAACGAGCAGCCGGATCAGTTCCGGAATCCATTGCCGGATCCAGTTGGCCCGCGTGCCCGCGCCCAGGGAGCGAAAGACGGACAACGCGAGGTAAACCGCTTTTCCCTTGCCGAACCGATGGAGGCTTACCGCGGTGCCGCCCGCCTGGTCTCCGGGCGGGGGCGGTCCCCAGTTGTACCACTTATTCTTTGACAGGTCTTCGATCATGACCGGAAGACGATAGCGCATCACTTCCTCGGCCGACGTCCGCTTGACGTTGATGAACGGACCTGCCAGACCCACCGTGCCGGCGCCGATCAACTTGGCCAAGGCGTGCCCGGCCGATTCGATGTAGTTGCAGGCATACTTGTTCTCTTCGGAGGCGTAATCCACGCCGAGCACGTCGGCCAGGGCGAAATTGGACCGCGGGCTGCGGCGCTCGTCCCACAGGCCGCATTTGCCGCTGGCCAGTAGTGTGCCGCCTCGATGGACCCACTCACGCACGAGTCCGGCCTGCGCGTCGGAAAGTACCTCGACCTCCGGAAGCAGCAGGGTTTCAAAGCGGTCGAGCAGATCCGGAGTGAGGCGGAATTCGGGAATGCACTCGACGGGCCGGCCCGAGTAGGTGAGCAACTCCAGAGCGCCGAGCATGGAATGGCGAAAGTCCACGGGCCTTTTCTGGGCCGCCAATTCATCCTGGGTGGCCTGGCTGTAGAGCATCGCGGAGCTGGAGAGCGGCTCAATCCCTTCGAGCAGGCAATCGACCTCGCGGACGTCGCGCCAGGCCTCTTTGGCCAGATCGAACCAGCGGCGCATGAACCCCCGTCCGCCCTCGATCCCGCTGACCATGGGTGATTCGCCGACGAAGAACACGCGGGCGTTTTGCACGATCATGGCGTCGGCGCGGATCCGCAAGGTCGAGCCCCGATGGAGGTCCACGTAGTCGTGCATGTTGAACACGCCGGCCTGGAAGTCGGGGCGTCCCCAGCCGCGGAGGAGGATCGCTCCCAGGGCGATCCCGGAGGGGGAGTTCAGCGGCTCGTTGTAGAGGAAGCCGACGCGCTTGTGAATCTCGTCCGGAAAGCTTTCGGGTCCGCCGTTGAGCGCGATGACGGTCTTAGGCCGGTGTTTGCGGGCCGCGGCGATGATGGCGTCGAGCATGCCGGTCATCGATCGATTCTGATGCCAGCGATAGCGACGATCCCATCCTTCCCGAGTCTTGAAGCCTTCAAGATAGGGATCGCCCGGATGCTCCCGGTTCCACGCCTCCTGCGTGTGTTTGCAGAAACAGAAAGGACTTGGACCGCCCTGGTGGTACCAGAGGAACTGGATTCCGAAGATGTCGAGGAACAATTCGTCGACTTCATAGCGAGAGAAGATCTCGTCGATCATTCCCAGCGCGTATTGTCGGTAGGGGGAGTCGAGGCAGGGAATAAACCATCGCATCCGCTGCGGCTCGCCCTTTTCGTTCACCCAGGCCCAGTCGGGATGCTTGAGCACGATCTGATTGTTGAACTGCAGGCTGTAATAAGCGACAGCCGACATTCCATGCTTGCGGGTCAGGGCAACGGCATTGCCGAAGAAATCGCCTTTCAGGTTGGGATGGCGCACCCCCACGTCGCTCGTATACAGGGCATGCCCCCAATGATCCTGGCTGTAGAACATCAACGACTCGGCACCGGCGTCCTTCGCTGAGGCGACGACGCCTTCGAGGTCGATCTCGAATTTGCCCTCGGGTGGGAGGTGCAACGAAAGCTCCATCATCCGATAGGTCTTGTCGGGCGGAATCACGCCTCGTTTGGCATGCGCGGCCTTGCGCTTCGCCAGGTCGGGAAACGCTTCCTCGTCCGCGCCCGAGAGTTGCCCAGCGCCGCCCAACACGATGCTCGCCCCCGCCGCCGCGCCCGCAAGCCGGAAGAAATCGCGACGATTAGCCCCAGCTCGGAGTCTGCCCTTCATGATTTCACCATCCCATTGGAGATTGTCGGAAAACCCGCCGATTGCCGGTCTCGACCCTCGGGACTTCGCCCATCGGCCGTTGCCCTACGGGATCGGTACTTGAGAAGTCGTCAAGCCCGACCCTGGAACAGGTTGCCAAGAGATTCTTCCCGAAGCTGGTTTGATCTCACTTCTCAGAAGAACGACATGTGAGTTTCGCGAGGAATACACATGATAGCAACTGAGCAGTTGTGTTTGAAAGATCGGCATTTCGAGTTTCTGAGCGGCCTGCCTTCCCTATGGATTCGACCGCGGGCGGATGCCGGACCGGTGCGGCTTTCAGCGCGCTGCACCCGCGGGCACGCGGACCGCCGTGACTACCTGTCGGTGGTCCGCCGGCGGTGCTCTTGGATCCGCCGGCGCAGGGCGGTATATCGGCGGCCCGTTTCCTGGCGGCGCACCGCCATGCCCAGGGCCTTTCGGCTTCCGACGAGCACGGCCAGGCGGCGGGCCCGTGTGACCGCGGTATACAGCAGGTTGCGCCGCAGCATCATATAGTGTTGCGTGTGCAGCGGAATCACGACGCAGGGATATTCCGATCCCTGGCTTTTGTGGATCGAGAGCACGTAGGCCAGCGACAGCTCGTCCAGATCGGCGAAGTCGTAGGGTACCGGCCGGCCCTCGAAATTCACCACCAGTTGCTGTTCGATGCGGTTGATGCTCTCGACGATGCCCAAATCGCCGTTGAACACGTCTCTGCTGTAATCGTTCTCGGTCTGGATCACGCGGTCGCCGACGCGGAAGGTCCAGCCGAAACGCTCGATCTCGGCCGCATGACCGGGGGGATTCAAAGCCGCTTGCAGCACCAGATTGAGGTTTCTGGCCCCGAGCGGCGAGCGGTTCATGGGCGCGAGCACCTGGATGTCTGTGCGCGCGTCGAGCCCGAAGCGGGCCGGAATTCGCTCCTGCACGAGGCGGAGCAATCGGTCCTGGATCGTTTCGGGTTCGTCGGCTTCGACGAAGTAGAAATCGCCCAACTCGTCGGTCGCGGTCAAGTCGGGCAGGCGTCCGCCGTTGATCGCGTAGGCCGCGGCCACGATCCGGCTCTCTGCGCCTGGCGAAAGATTTCGGTCAGGCGCACGACGGGCACCGCGCGAGGCGATCAGATCGGCCAGCACCGAGCCCGGTCCGACGGAGGGCAACTGGTCGACGTCGCCCACCAAGACCACGCACGCGTGCGGGGGCAGGGCGCGAAGCATTTGGTGGCCGAGCACGACGTCGACCATCGAGGTTTCGTCGAAGACGAACAGGTCGCCATCGAGGGGGAAGTGCTCGTTGCGCTGGAACTCGCCCGTGGCCGGGTCGAACTGGAGCAGGCGGTGGAGGGTCTTCGCCTCGCGGCCGGTGGTCTCGGCGAGGCGTTTGGCGGCGCGGCCGGTGGGGGCGGCGAGGACACACTTCAGCCGGCGGGCGGCGAAGATTTCGAGGATGCTGCGCACCAGCGTGGTCTTGCCCACGCCCGGGCCGCCGGTGATCACGAGCACTTTCTCCTGGCAGGCGCGGCGGACGGCCTCGCGCTGCCCGTCGGCGAGGCGGAGCTCCAGCCGCCCTTCCACCCAGGCCAACGCTTTCTCGACGTCGATTGCGCCGAAAGGGTGGCCGCCCTGGGCGAGCAGTTTGCCCAGCGCCTGGGCAAGTCCCACCTCGGCCCGATAGAGCGGAGCCAGGTATATCCAGGGCCCCTCTTCCATTGCTTCTCGCACCAGCCAGCCTTCGCGCGTGCCGGCGTCGACGGCCGATTGCACGATCTGGGAATCGATTTCGACCAGGGCGGTGGTTTTCTCGATCGCCTCGGCCTCGGGATACGCGCAGTGCCCCTCGCTTGAGAGCGTTTGAAGGGCGTAGCGCACCGCGGCTCGCGCTCGGTAAGGGCTGTTGCGGTCGATCCCCAACCGGCCGGCCAACTCGTCGGCGGTCTTGAAGCCGATGCCGCGAATGTCGTCGGCAAGGCAATAGGGGTTGGCCTTGATGCGGGCGATCGCCTCGGTGCCGTAGGTGCGATAGATCCGCACCGCCCGAGCCGGACTCACGCCGCAGTCGGCGAGGAAGACGAGGATGCGGCGAACTTCCTTCTGCTCTTCCCAGCTCTGGCGAATCCGTTTGAGCCGCTCCGCTCCGATCCCGCGAATGTGGAGGAGGAAATCCGGGCTCTTGTCGAGCACTTCCAGGGTGCGTTCCTTGTAGTGGGCCACGATCTTCGCCGCCAGCTTGGGGCCGACGCTGCGAATCGCTCCGGAAGCAAGGTAGCGCTCGATTCCCGCGGCCGACGCGGGGTGTGAGGTTTTCAGCGAGTCGGCTTTGAACTGCCGACCGTGGTTGGGATCGACGATCCACTGGCCGCTTGCCTCGAGGTGCTCGCCGGCGGTGACCGCGGTCGCCGTGCCCACGACGGTGACCAGGTCTGCATGTCCCTTGACCTTGACGCGGAGGACGGCGAAACCCGTCTCGGGATTGTGGTAGGTGACGCGCTCGACCGGCCCGGATACGGTTTCAGACATCGCAGTAGAATCACTTACTCGTGGCGGGCCGGGGCGGGCGGCAGAATCGCTGGGCCGCTGCCGGGCCGATTGGTTGGCCCAACGGACGTGCGACGGGCTGAATCGGAGGGGCCGGGGCGGGCCGAACCGCTCGGGACGCCTCCCGGGCACCGCTCCGCCTCAAGCGGCTGGCGGTCGGAGGGCTTCGGCGATCGCGAGGTCGGCCTTCACGAAGTCATCGTAGCCGGAGGTGAGAAATCTGTCACCGACCCCACGGACGGCGGTACGACTTGAGCTGGCAACACACGGGTACGCTAGCAACAGACGCGTGCGCTGGCGGCGCCGGAGGCGCGATCGGCGCGGTGGAAACAGGTGTTCGAGCTTGCTTGGAGCGCGTCAGGGTGCGCGGGTGCGCGTGCGGGAGCGGGATTGCAGGGTGTCGACGGAAGATCCCGCGGGTGGCCGAGATGCGAGCGGCGGAGCGGCGGTGGCGCGGGGTGGAGTGTTGGTCAACGAAAGTGGATTTCCGCCACTTTCTTTGGGGCCCCAGGTTGAGGGAGGCAGGCGAAGGAGCGGCGGATGAGCGAGGGTGAAGCGGTGATGAAGCGGTGGAGAAAGAAGCTACTTTCACGGGTACTGTTATACTGTACATGCGAACAGATGGCGAGGTGGGTTGGTGGGCCAAGGAGTTGGAGGGAGCGATTGGGGTCGAAGGGAGGGAATTGGGGGGAGAGGAAGTGGAGTATCCGTTGCCGGAGGTCGGGCCGTATTCCGCGGGGTCCGGATTTGCGGGAGCGGGGCTGGAACGCGTGCGTGTGTTGGACCAACGTACGCGCACACGCTCATGAGTTGCTGAGGCAGATTGCCGTTTGAATGGAGGTGCAGACCTGCTGGCGAGATCGTCTTCGAGCCGAGCCCGGAACCGTGTGCGGCATCTGGATTCTCCGGCCGCGGAGGGCCGTCGTGGCGGTTCCGGGATAGGTTCTTATGCGCCGCGGTATTCTGAGTTCTCGGGACTCTGATGTGCGAGACGGCAATCTAAGGCCGCCGTTCTTCCGCCATGACGTATCGCGGTAAGCTCAAGGTGATGTGTCGTTACGCGAACGGTTCACTGAACAAGGTGGACGCCCTTTCCGTTTCAGTGTAGGAGTGGGTTCCGCCGATTTGATCGTTGAGACTTGCCTGGAAAGGCAGGGCATGGTCGCGGCGGCTGGCGATGCGGTCTGATCGTATTTGTGGTTCGTTCACGTGACGTCGGAACTGCAACTTGCGCAGAGTCCTGTCCTGCCATGTGGGGCCAGTGCCGCTGATCGCGATGGGAGCCAGCGCGCACGCGACTGTGTCGCAAAGCGCCGCAATAGAGATTTGGCCGCAGACCGGAACAACATGTTCCAGCAATGTCGTGAGTTTCTCTTGCGCAGCGAGCCAAGGCACGGGCGACACTGGCAGTTGTTCGATCTTCGTGTCAGGCGGGCACTTGTAGCCCAGGCAGATTTGCGGCAAGAGGTCAGCCAAGTCGTCCAGGCAGTTGATCACCAGGCCGTCAAGCAGCCCGCCCGCCGCCTTGGCGGCGTAGTGCAGGAGCACCAGGTCCAACCAGCCGCGGCGTATCGTCCCTTGCCAGGCGTTCGTTGGGTTCCCGGGATCGGAAAGCTTGTGCATCCAACTCGGGACTCCAGGTCGGCAGCGGCCCGGCACCGTGACGGGTCATATAGGCCCGGGTGACGCCCAGGGTGCAAAGCTCTTCTGCCCCGCTCTCCTCGACCATGGCCAGGGCGTGGTGCAGCGTCACGGTGCTCCAGGTCGTGTGCGGGTGGAAGCCTCGCCACTCGTCCAGGAGCACGCCCTGCGCCCCTTCGAAGATCGCCGTGGTGCACGTCGGCACGCTGGCCTGAAGTACAAGAGGCGCGGCCAATTGCCGAAGGCCCACGGCGACCTGCCGAGCGGGCTCCATGCAGACGCCCAGCCGCCAATGCTCGTCCGCAGGAACACGATCAACAAGCTCCTGGGCCTCCAGCAGCACCCGCTGCCGCAGCAGTTCCATCTTGCCGGCAAGCGTCTCGCGGTCCTTCAGATCGGCCGCGAAGATGGCATCGTGCCCGTACTTGAGCCAGTAATTCCGCGTCTCGCCGATGCCGTGGCCGCAGGAACCGTGCCGGTTAGCGCCCCGCGACAGCTCGCGGAGGCGATTGAGCTGCTGGTGATAGACGGTCGATACGAGGGCGCGCGGATGGACCAGTAGCTTGAGGAATGGGTCTTCGCCGGTCATCTCCAGCAAGTGCTGGGCCTCCTTGTGCATTGCCGGCAGGTTGATGATCATCTGCTCGCCAAGGTAGGTCACCGCCCCGGCCAAGGTCCCGGCGCCGAACTGGGAGAATGCGTGGCGGCGGCCATCGGGCAACACGACGTTGTGCCCGGCCTGCGACCCGCCGCAATAGCGAACGACAAGGTCGGCCGAGAGTTCCCGCGTGAGGAAGTCCACGGTTGCTCCCTTGCCCTCGTCGCCAAATCCCAGCCCTTGAACGATCACTGCGCGTTTCACGGAAGTCCTCCCTTCATGAGGATTCTCAGTACAAGGGCCTCGTCAAGGCCCTGACGACCCGCATCACGAAGTGCCATCGCCGCGATTTGTACACGAAGCCCCAGCGCCAACGAGGCGTCCTCTTTACAGCGACTTTCGGGGCAGGGACTGGGGCGTATCGTGCCGCACAGGAAGGTGGGTAGCCGGGCCAGTCTGCTACCTCACGGCCCATCGACGCTAGAGCGCGGGAAATGACACGGGCCATGGCCGCGTCCCGTCTCTCGAAGATTGGCTTCAACGCCCGGAGGTCCACCACGCCTTCGGCCACGCCGATCGTCGACGCGATCAGTTCGGAAATGCCTTCCGGGTTCTCCAGCCGAATCACGTTCTCGCCCAGCAATTCGGACCAGCAACGGAGGATCTTCGGGTCGTTGTAGTAGCTGGTCAGGTTCGGGAGGATGAAGTAGGTGTCGTACTTTGTCTCCAGCTCGCGGACCATCTCTTCGACGGGGATATCCTCATCAAGGCGATCGCCGAGCAGGTTCGCCACTGTCGTGCCGCCGGACGTACGGGTAGGGCATTTCGTCGCCGATGAGGAACAGGTATCCCCGCTGGCCGCGTTTCTCCAGGCAGTCGATCGCGGTCTTCCGGGCCATGAAATACATGGCCAGTTCGTAGGACTCGGTCTGCTGGCCGCCGCCGCCCCCTTCCAGCCAGAGCTTGGCGAGGTCTTCGTCGATCTCGATGCCCGACTCGAACTGGCCGACTTGCAGCGGCGCACGGTCGCACGTGGCGTCGCCGATGCCGCCGATGAGGATTTGCGGGTGGGCCAGATAGCCCTTCTCCAGCAACAGACCCATCAATTGGCAGAGGTTTTCCTGCAGGATGCGCGGCACGCGGCCCATCGATCCGGTGACGTCGAACAGCACGGCGACCGCCCTGGATTCGGGGTGGGCCTGGCTGTCGCGGCTCTCGCGCCACTGAATACCGTAGGGGTCCATCTTTTCGTGGACGTGCCGCTGCTCGTGGGGAAGCCGGGAGAGCACTTCGTGGTACTCGAAGGCGTTGCGGCCGGCTTGCCTCAGGAAAGCCGCTCGCTCCCGATAGTCATCGTCGCTCCAATAGGTTCCGCCCATGGCGTTGGTCCTTCTGGCTTTGATGGCGAACTCGGCCACCGGTGGTGTGCGATCTACACGAAGTATAGTGTGGTGCACACACTATGTCAATGGGCTTGAGCCCAGCTCTCTATTTTTGTGGGAGACGGCACGCTCAGCGGCGCAGGAAGCGGTTCCGTAGGGTGGGGCAAGACGGCGGAAGCCGTCCAAGAGGACCACCAGTAGGAATAGGAATAAGAGGTCTCGCGGCACGACAGCCGGCCCGAAATGACACACGTCGCGATGCGTGCACCCCGTGCGGATTTGTGTCGTGAGCCGGTCGGCTACCGTACGAAGCAGCCGTACCGAACGGGGCCAATCGATCCTTCCGCGAAGCCACGGTTCAGGACTCCCACGGTCGCTCCCGCCAAGGCACCGGTGATCGCTCCCGCCGAAGCACGTGCGTTCTCGACAAGCGAGTGGTCGGGCAGCAAAATCGGGCCTGTGTTTGCCTTGTTCATTTCACTGCTCCTCGACAGGCCGAAGATACGCGGGTGGCACGGTTTCGGTAAGCCAGACTCCGTTGTCGGACTGGTAGAACCGATGGCCGTCGCGCGTGCATGCGCGCCGGCCTCGACCACCAGCACCACAGGCCGACCACGCCGCTGACCAACGCGAGCGGCCGTTTCACGATCCGTCGACAAGTGGACATGATGTCGGTTGCCGCGCAGTAGGCCCTGGTTGCGGATCGAGTCGAGAAATCGCTCGACGGTGCCGTGGTAGAGCAGGTCGGGCGGTTCCACGGGCACAAGGCCCAAGTCCACCTCGACGCTATGGCCCTGATTGGCCCGGATGAGCCGACCGTCCGGCGAGAAGGAGAACCGCTTCTTGTCGTTCGTGGCAACCACTTCGTCCAACTGTTCCCGACGGATCGGCTGTCCGTGGTGGGCTGCCGCCGCCAGCAGTTCGTCGACCGGTACCCAGCCCTCGGCGTCTAGCGTGATGCCGATTGCCTTGGGATCGTGGCGAAGCACGAAGCTAAGAAACTTGCTGATCGTGATATATTGTTTGTTCATGGCCGATCCACTCCCAAGACTTGCACACCTGCGGTTCCTCCACAGGATAGACTTCTTCGTTCGGTGTCACCAATGCGGCGAGGCCCTGTTCCTTGAGCATGGCGTGTTGAGTACGCACGAAATCCGAAATATCCTCGATCGAGACGATCCACGGGCCACCGTACGCTCGGTAACGTTCAACGTTGAGAGTCATGCGCCCGTTCCTATCAGCTCCGCGCGAACCACTGCTACTCCGTTCTCTCGCATCGCGTCGATCGCCTGCCGAACATCGCCGGCGTGGAGTTCCACGCCGCGGCAGGCGTCTTCGACGAGGTACGTCTTGAAGCCCAGCCCGACGGCATCCAGGGCGGTGAACTTCACGCAGTAGTCGGTCGCCAGGCCGCAGACGTAGACCTCGGTCACGCCCTGGTCCTTCAGGTACTCGCCCAGTCCGGTCGACGTGCGATGGCCGTTGTCGAAGAAGCCGCTGTAGCTGTCGACGCTCGGGTCGGTGCCCTTGCGGAAGACGCGGGCGATCCGCGAGCGGTCGAGCCCGGGATGCAGTTCCGCCCCGGGCGTGCCCTGGACGCAGTGGACCGGCCAGAGGATCTGCGGCAGGCCGGCCAGTTCGATCTGCTCGCCCGGGCTGGCGGCCCGGGATGGTTGGCGGCGAAGCTGCCGTGATCGGCCGGGTGCCAGTCCTGCGTGGCCACCACCAGGTCGAACGCCGGGCTGGATGCGGTTGATGACCGTCGACGACCTGATCGCCCTCGGGCACCGGCAACGCCCCGCCGGGGCAGAAGTCGTTCTGCACGTCGACGATCACCAGCGCTTTCATGGTCGTCTCTCCGATCACAGCTCGAACAAGAATCCCTGCTTCACCAGTCTGCCGGTACTTCGCCTCGTCGAAGCGGTAGAGCCGGGCCGCCCGGTGGGCGACGTCCTGCTCGATCTCGTCGGTCTCCTCCAGAAAGCCCATCGCCAGGACCTTGCGGCGGAAGTTCCGCTTGTCCAGCGGCCGCTCCAGGATCGTCTCGTAGAGGTGCTGAAGCTGCGTCAGCGTGAACTTCGGCGGCAGCAGCTCGAAGCCGATCGGCTGGTAGCGGACCTTGCCCTTGAGCCGCTCCAGGGCCACCTGCAGGATCTTCTGGTGGTCGAAGGCCAGCGACGGCGTGTCGGTCACCGGGAACCAGGCGGCGTTGCGGGCGTCGGTGGCCGCCTGCACGCGGTGGTCGCGGATGTTGACCAGGGCGTAGTAGGCCACGGTGACGATCCGCTCGCGCGGATCGCGCTTCGACGTCGCCGAAGGTGTAGAGCTGCTCGAGGAACACCTTCGACAGGCCGGTCTCCTCCTGCAGTTCCCGCCGGGCGGCCTCTTCCAGCGACTCGTCCACGTGGACGAATCCGCCCGGCAGGGCCCACTTGCCGGCAAACGGCTCCAGGTCGCGCTGGATCAGAGCCACCTTCAGGTCCTCTTCGTCCAGGCCGAAGACCACGCAATCGACCGTCAGGGCCGGACGGGGGTATTCGTAGGTGTAGGGCATGGGGCGTCTCCGCGTGTTGTGTTCACACGAAGTATAGTGTATGATCGGACACTATGTCAATGGGGCGTGAGGCTTTCTGGCGATTTCTCCGCTCACGTGGAGTCCGGCGACGGATGGTTCCGCATGGCGACCGATTCACGAAAGGGCCGCCGCGACCTCGGCTTTCCAGACGTAATCGCCGATTGTGCAAGTAGTTACGGCTCGGCTACCGGAGTCCTGCTGCATAGTCTCGCAGTTCCGCCAGTTCCCGCTCGAACCCGCCGGAGAGGATCGGGAAGCGGCACCAGGTCTTGGGATCGAGGTTCTCGTCGTCCAGGTGGAAGCTGGGGGCGTAGCGCTCGCGCTTCCACTGGTTGCGGCACCAGAGCCGGAAGAACCGCTCGACCCAGAGCTGCAACTGGGCCACGCTGTACTGCGGGAACTGCGGCCGGAGCGTGCGGAAGACTTCGACCGGCGGCTGCTTGTCGCGGATGGCCGCCCGCTCGATGGCGTCGAGCACGCCGTAGGGCATCAGGTCGTCTTCGTCGGTCTGGCCCGCGGCCGGCGGCCGCAGTTCGGCGGTCGGCTGCTCTGGTTGACCGCCGCCAGCGCCGGGATCGGGCCCAAGCCCTGCGGGCCCTTCGTTTCCAGCCAGCGGAGCCAGTCGCAGGAGGAACGCCTTGTCGATGCCGGCGATCGGGCTCAGGCCGCCGCAGGTGTCGCCGTCCATCGTGGCGTAGCCGACGGCCGCCTCGCTGCGGTTGCTGGTCGCGAGCAGCAGGGCGTTCTGCACATTGGCCAGCAGCCACACGCTCGGCCCGCGGACCCGGGCCTGGATGTTCTGCAGGGCGATGTCGTCGGTCTCCCAGGTCAGCGGCCGGCCAAGCACCTGCTCGATGCCGGCGACGTAGCCTTCGACCAGCCGGCCGATCTCCAGGCAGGACATCTCGGCCCCGAGGGCCTCGGCCAACGTCGTGGCGGCGTGGCGCGTCGCGTGGCTGCTGTTGTCGGTCGCCTGGTAGACGCAGTGCAGCAAGCTGCGCACACGGTCAGCGATGAGTCTTGGCCTCGGCCAGCCCAGGGATGTGCCGCAGGGCGTCTTGGAAAGCCTCGTCGCCCAGTTCGCCGCGGGCCAGTTCGACCATCAGGGCCACCAGGCAGGAGACGGCCGAGGAATCGGCCCCGCCGCTGAGGCTGACCACGAATCCCTGCGAGCGGCTCTTCCGCAGGTAGTCGAACAGCCCCAGGGCCACCGCCCGGGTGAACTCCTCTTCCTTCAGATGCGGCGCTGGCTTCCCACGCGGCGGCCTGCGGCTGCGCCACCTCCGGCTCGACCTCCGGCCAGACGAAGGGACAAGCGATCTTCCGAGCGGCTTCGGTTGGCCCAGCTCCGGCTGGAAACTCGCCAGCCGGGCGGTGCTCATGCGGGTGGCGGCGACGTCGACGACCGCGCTGGTCACGTGCCACGGCGCGAACGACAACCGCGGCCCGGCGGCCAGCAAGCGTGCCGCCCGAGGCGATCAGGGCCCCGCCGTCGTAGATGACCCGGCCCGCCTCGTTGCCCAGCAGGTTGGCGTAGACGTAGCTGACGCCGAACGCCCGGGAGCCTTCGAGCACGAGCCGCTTGCGGACCTCGAACTTGCCGAAGGCGAAGTGGCTGGCGCTGGGGTTGAGGATGATGTCGACCCCCTGCGGCGCCATGCCGCCGCCCGGCCGGCCCGGCCACCCAGGCGTCCTCGCAGATCTCGAAGCCGATCTTGACGCCGCCGCAGTCGAAGACCAGGTCGCCGATCGGATACTCCTGGCCGTCAAGCTCGGATCGTGTCGCGGACCCCCTGGGGCCAGGGCTTGAACCAGCGCGGCTCGTAGTGCAGGCCGTCGCCGCAGAGGAACCGCTTGGCCACGAAGCCCGCAATCCGGCCGTCGACCGCCAGGCAGGCGCAGTTGAACAGGGCGTTGCGGTGCAGCAGCGGCAGGCCCAGGGAGACGATCATGCCCTCGCGTGGCCGGCAGGATCGTTCGAGCGTCTTGCCAGGCCATGTCCTGCAGTCCCGGGCCGTGGAAGGCGTCCTCGCAGCCGTAGCCGGTGATGCACAGCTCCGGCAGGCAGAGGACCGTCACCCCCTCGGCCCGGGCCGCCTCGATGGCGGCCAGGATGTTCCGCTCGTTGCCGTCCCAGTCCAGCGGCGTCTGGTTCAGCACCGCCGCCGCAACTCGGATACGTGTCATGGCTCGAAACCCTCGCGCCTTGAGGATGAGCTCGGTCTTCCGCTCGTGCAGGCCCAGTTCCAGGCCGACGGGATACTGGTGCGGATTGACGAACCGCTTGATGCCGGCGTGGAACAGCCCCAGTTGCTTCTGCACCCGCTCGCGCGACTCCTCCAGGCTGGGCAGGCTCGTACACGCGCCGCCCCCGGCGGAAGACCGGCACCAGCAGGTCCTCGCCTCGCCGTGCCGGCGGGGATCGTCTTGCGGCGGGTCATGTCCAGCGGATCGACCATCGTGCAGTCGCCTTGGATCGGGAACTGCTCGTCGAAGATCACGTCGCCGATCGCTTCACCGCCCTGGCAGTACCGCCGCACCTGCAGGATGCCGGGCTTGGAGACCTTGATCGCCTGCTCGGAGAGCTTCACCTTGTACTGCCACGCGCCTTGCCCGTCGCGCACGGCCGCGAGCTTGTAGACGCCGCCCAGGGCCGGCTGGTCGTAGGCGGTGACCAGCCGCGTGCCGACGCCCCAGACGCCGATCGTGGCCCCCTGCTCCTTGAGGCTGGCGATGATCTGCTCGT
The DNA here is from genome assembly GCA_963736495.1 of Pirellulales bacterium. Taxonomy (GTDB): domain Bacteria; phylum Planctomycetota; class Planctomycetia; order Pirellulales; family Thermoguttaceae; genus CAVTPL01. The sequence goes on from CAVTPL010000009.1 coordinate 924,961, forward strand.
CGAGATCGTTGGAGGCGACGATGGCCGCCTCGGGAAAGCCGGCCTCGTCGAGCATCCGCCGGGCCTCGATGCTCAGGTAGGCCAGGTCGCCGGAGTCGAGGCGGATGCCGATCATCTCGTGCCCCTGCTCGGCGCAGTTCCTGCCCGACCTCGATCGCGTGCCGCACGCCTTCGAGCGTGTCGTAGGTGTCGACGAGGAAGACGCAGTTGTTGGGCATCGCCCGGGCGTAGGCCCGGAAGGCCTCCAGTTCGTCGTCGAAGCACATGACCCAGCTATGGGCGTGCGTGCCCCGGACCGGGATGCCGAAGAGCCGGCCGGCCAGGACGTTGGAGGTTGCCGCGCAGCCGCCGACGTAGGCCGCCCGGCTGGCCGCCAAGGCCCCGTCGATCCCCTGGGCGCGGCGCAGGCCGAACTCCAGCACCGGCTCGCCCCGCGCCGCCAGCGCGACCCGCGCCGCCTTGGTGGCGATCAGCGTCTGGAAGTTGACGATGTTCAGCAGCGCCGTCTCCAGCAGTTGGGCCTGGAGCAGCGGCCCGGTGACCCGCACCAGCGGCTCGTGCGGAAAGACGACCGTGCCCTCGGGGATGGCGTCGACGTCGCACTGCAAGCCGCATCTGGGCCAGGTAGTCGAGAAACGCCGGCTCGAACAGCGGCTGCTCGTCGTTGCCGCGCAGGCTGGCCAGGTAGGCGAGGTCTTCCGGGTCGAAGCGCAGGTCCTCCAGGTACTCGACGACCGTGGCCAGGCCGGCGGCGACCGTGAAGCCGCCGCCGAACGGGTGCTTGCGGAAGAACAGGTGAAACACGGCTTGCTGGTCGTGGCGGCCCGATCTTCCAGTAGCCGTAGGCCATCGTGAGCTGGTAGAGGTCGGTCAGCAGTCCCAAGGAGGATTTGTACAGCGTGCCAGAGTGTTCATGCGTTCCTCCCTATTGTTAGTGTGCATTGTACACTAAGCCGAGTCGCTCGTCAAGGTCGACTTTCGCCGGATCCTCGGCGGGGACCGGCGGTCGGATGCGGGGCGTTGCGTCGTTGCCCCAGTCGTGAGGTCACTGCCCTGACTCGATCACCGCTTCTCCGGGATCAGGACGGCGTTCGTGACCGGTGCGACGTGGTACGAGCGACGGCGGCGTCATAGAATGGAACGGTTGCTGGACGCGAGTTGCTTCGATGGGGGAGCGGCCTCGTGAAAGCCGCCCGTTGGCAGTTCCAGCCGTCCGTACTTCCCGTGATTTCCGATTCCGGCAAGGTCTGTTTGGTGCAAAGCCGCAGGCGAAGGGCCGGAGAAGTCAACCTGTCTGATCTTCTCGATCGTGTTCATCCCGTCGATCAAGCAGCAGAGGGAGACGGGATCAACCGGATGAAAGGACGTGTGTCATGCCCAGAATGGTCTTGTCACTGCTTGTTGGTCTGGCGGGACTTAGCCCGGTGTGGAGTCAGGAGCCCGTGGTCTGGGTGGCCTCTCCGTGGCAGCATGTCTTGCGCAGTACCGAGCCCGGCGGGGCGAAGTCAGCGGAGATCGTCGCCGCACGCAACGAGTACGAGCCGCTGCGGGTCATCATCCACGCGGGTGCGCAGGCACTGGCCAACGTGCGCGTGGAAGCCAGCGCTCTGACCGGGCCCGCGGGGCAGATCGAGGCGGGAAACGTCGCCCTGTTTCGCGAACACTACATCAATGTCTTCAAGCCCAGTCCTGCCTCCAAGGCGCCGACCGGCTGGTACCCGGACGCACTGATTCCGATCGCTGGCGGCGACCCCGCGGCCAAGTATCCGCCGATGCCGGTGAGCGTCGAGCCCGGCACGAACCAGGGTTTCTGGGTGGATGTGTACATCCCCCGCGATACGGCACCCGGCGAGTATTCCGGGACGATCACCGTGACGGCGGACGGCGCGCGGCTCAGTTCGGTTCCGGTGAAGGTTCGCGTGCAGCCCTTCACTCTGCCCGACAGCATCGCGATGCGCAGCAACTTCGGGGGCCTCGGAGGCGGGCTGGCCCGTCAACTCGGGATGGACGCCGGCTCCAAGGAGTTTGCCGCGGTTGAGGACCAGTACATTGATACCCTGCTGGCCCACCGGGCGATTCCTTCGTCTCTGGGGAACATCTGGCCCAAGTGGACCCCGGAAGGCGGCATCGATGACAGCAGCAGCGGCGAGCGGCTTCGCGCGATGGTCCAAGACCGCCACGTGAACTCGCTGTGCGTTCCCTTCGCCTATCGAACCGAACCGGAGAAATGCCGAGCCTACTTGCGCGACATGGCCGCTTACCTGCGGAGCAAGGGCTGGCTCGATTTGGCCTACATCTATCTGGAAGACGAGCCCAACGATGCCGAGCAGTACGAGACCGTCCGTCAGCAAGGCGAGCTGATCCGCGAGTCGGGCATCAAGCGTATGTGCACCGAGCAGACCGTCACTTCCAACCCCGAGTGGGGCACTCTGTACGGGGCGGTGGACATCTGGTGCCCGCTGTGGTGTCTGTACGATGAGACAACCGCGCGCGAGCGGCAGGAACTGGGCGAGGAGATCTGGACTTACACCGCGCTGTGCCAGGGGAAGGGCACCGCGCCGTTCTGGCAGATCGACTTCTCCCCCGTGCAGTTTCGGGCGCCGTTCTGGGTGAGTTGGCACTATGGAGTGAAGGGGTTCTTGTACTGGTCGAGCATCTACTGGGGCCAAGGGGCAAGATCCGTGGACGACGCCGCACTTCCGCGATCAGTACTGGGGCGAGGGGATGCTGCTCTACCCTGGGAAGGACGCCGGCCTCCGCGGACCGGTGCCCTCGATCAGGCTCAAGCTGATCCGGGAGGCCTTGGAAGACTTCGAGTACATGACGCTTGCCGGCCAAGCAAGGCCACAAGGCGCAGGTGGACGAGATCGTCGACAGCCTGGCGCGCTCCTTCAACGACTGGAGCCAGAGTCCGGAAGCCTACATGGCCGCGCGGGCGAAGCTCGCCGCCCTGATTGCTGCGGAGTAGCGAGCAGGTTTACGGCAGCTCTGCAATTCCGAAAGCCCGACGGTTGCCGCCCGCTTCCCCAGGGATTAACAACTTTGCCGAAAAGGATGTTTCGATGAGAAGAATCCAGAACCGTGTGATGGGCATGCTGTTGGCGTGTTTGCTGGTGGGTCTGGCGGGCCGAGCGTCGGGCGAGGACTCGTTCACGATCGCCGTGGCGCCCGACCTGCAGCAGGAGGTGCTGGACGCCAAGGACACGCGGCTGACCGACCGGTTCCAGTGGCTCGTCGACAACCGGCAGGCGCTGAATCTCAAGTGCGTGCTGCAGGTCGGCGACTTCATGAACTGGGACACGCCCGACCACATCCAGTACGAGCGCGCCAGCGCCGCGGTCAAGATTCTGGACGAGGCCGGCCTGCCGTTCGTGTTCACGATCGGCAACCACGACACGCAGGCGACCGGCGGCACCCCCGAGAAGCCCGGCGGCAGCGCGAGGCCCGGCAATACCCACGACAATCAGCGGAACACCACCGTCTACAACCGCTACTTCCCCCTGGCGCGGTTCAAGTTGCTGGGCGGCGTCTACGAGCCCGGCAAGATCGACAATGCCTGGCACACGTTCCAAGCGGGCGGACTCGACTGGCTGGTGATCAACCTGGAGTTGTGGCCCCGCCGCGGCGCCGTGGCGTGGGCGAAGACCGATCGTCCAACAGCATCCATCGCACAACGTGATCCTGCTGACCCACTCGTTCCTGAGCCCCCGGCAAGAATGGCATCCAGATCGAGCAGCGCAACGGCGGCTACGGCGACAACAGCCCGCAGTACATCTTCGACCAACTGGTCAAGCCGTATGCGAACGTCCGGCTGGTGTTTTGCGGCCACGCCGGCAGGCACGGCTACAGGCTCGACCACGGCGACAAGGGCAACGCCGTCTACGAGTTCATGCAGACCTACCACGACACGGCGACGAATCCCGTCCGTCTATTTACGATCGACACCAAGGAGGGCAGCATGTAACCGTTCACAGTCCGGAGGCCATTTTGTCGCAAATTGATCTGGACGCGCGGGGGCTTTTCGAGGACGACATAGGCCATGCCGTCCGACGAAACCAGACCGCTGGCGATTCCGCCCGAACTCGATGCCGAGATGACTCCGGCAGTCCGCGCGTTCGTGCGGGCGCTGCTCGATCGGATCACGCAGTTGGAGCAGGGACGAAAGACCCCGCAGAACTCCTCGTTGCCGCCCAGCACCGTGCATCCCCATGCCAAACCTTCCTCGACGAAGGGGAAGTCGAAGAAGAAACGCGGCGGGCAGCGAGGACACAAGAAACATGAACGCCCGTTGCTGCCTACCGAGGAGTGCGACGAGGTGAAGCTTCTGAAGCCGACCGAATGCCGACGGTGCGGCGAAAAGCTCTCCGGCAGCGATCCCGAACCGCTGCGGCACCAGGTGTGGGAATTGCCCGAGATCACGGCCCACGTGACCGAGTACCAGCGACATCGGCTGGCGTGTCCCGCGTGCGGGGAAACCACCTGTGCGGAACTGCCCTGTGGCGTGCCTCGGGGACAGACGGGGCCGCGTTTGATGGCCTTCACGGCCCTGTTGATGGCCTACTATCGCCAAAGCAAACGGCGTACGGCCGAGTTCCTCCGTACGCTCTTGGGCCAGCCCTGCTGTCCGGCGCTGACCGTGAAGATCGAAAACCAGGTGACGGCCGCCGTAGGGCCACCGTACGAGGAAGTGGCGGCGCAACTGCCCGCCGAGGGACAGTTGAACATCGACGAGACGGGCACCAAGCAGGAAAACGACAAAGCGTGGTTGTGGACGTTCGTGGCGGGGCAGTTCACCGTGTTTGCGGTGCGTGCCACGCGTGAGGCGACCGCTTTGACCACGTTCCTTGGCGAGGAGTTCCACGGCGTCGTCACCTGCGACCGGGCCAAAATGTACTGGCATCTGGGGAATTTGCAGTGGTGTTGGGCGCATCTGAAACGCGATTTTCAGGCGATGATCGACAGCGGCGACCCTCGGGCAGAACACTTGGGTTACCGCCTGCGGCATGCGGCGTGCGAGTTGTTCGAGCACTGGGCCGACTACCGGCACGGCAGGATTTCGCGGGCTGCCTTGCTGCGTCGGATGGGACCGGTCCGTCGCAACGTAGCACGCTTGCTGCTGCGCGGCACCGAGTGCGGCCACGCCGATACGCGCGGCACGTGCCGGGAATTGTACGAACATCGCCCGTGGCTGTGGACGTTCTTGCGCTACGAAAGAGTCGAGCCGACCAACAATGCGGGCGAGCACTCGCTGCGTCATGCGGTCATTTGGCGGAAGCTCTCGTTTGGGACCCAGAGCGCCAGCGGCAGCCGCTTCGTCGAGGCGATGCTGACGGTGGTGGAAACCTGCCGCCAACAGGGCCGCAACGCCTTCGACTTCCTGACGCGTGCCGTCGAAGCTCATCTGGCTCGCCAACCGGCTCCCTCATTGCTCCCCGGGGTGTGAACGGTTACGGGCAGCATCAAGTCGCGCGTCTTCTGCCCGTCGATCGGCAAGGACAAGGCCGATGGCTCGACTCTGGAGATCAAGGTCGTCGAGTGGGTACCGGCGGCTAGGGCGCCGGTGACGCAGTAACCGTTCACAGGGCAAACTCGTCGTAGCGGCGTCTCGCCAATTCCAAATGCTTGCCCATTACCCGCGAGCGCGTGGGAAACGCAGCCGCTCAGCGTGGCGATCCCGGGGTGTGAACGCGTAAAGACTCTGACACAACGGGGGACAGGCACTCTCGGTCAAGGCAAATTCAAGGGGGCTCTCGCGAATCGCCGGGAGCTAGTCCCGGTTGTGTCAGAGCCTGTTACGTGCTCCATCGACGAGCGGGGTGAATGGTGGATTACTGCTTTGGCGCGGCGGTGGCCGGCGTCTTGCCGGCGGTGCCGCGTTTGGGACGCGGGGGGAGGGGCACATCCGCCCATTGTTTGTCCCACTGGCCAATCTGGGCGGCGAGTTTTTCGTCGGGTTTGACCTGGGCGTGGTCCATGGGCGTCATTTGGTAGGTGTACTTGGCGATGCGTTTTCCCTCGAGGTCGACCACCATGTCCATCGTGCCGACCCACTTTCCGGCGCGGCCGACGGCGAGAACAATTGCGCCGGTATTGGACTTGACCGGTTCGGGCGTTACTTCGTTGGTATGACCGGTGATGACGACATCGATCATGGGCGCGGCGTTGGCCAGTTTCTTGCCCATCCACAGTCCGTTGTGGACGACGAGGACGGTCAGGTCGACGCGGGGCTCCAATTCCTTGGCCAGCCGGTTGATGTGCTCGGCCAGCTCCGTGCTTGCGCCGGCGCCGGTCAACTGCTTATAGGTGGGGGCATTCGCGTTGCGGTTGTTTCGCCGAACCACGTTATCAATCGTCGCGCCGATCACGCCGACGCGCACGTTGCCGAACTTCTTCTCGAACGTTTCGGGGAAAAGTGGTTTGTTGGTCTTCTCGTCATAGATGCCGGCGCAAATCATCGGCACGCCCGAGAGTTGGGCGTTTGTCAACAGTTTATCGAGGCCGTACACGAAATCGTGGTTGCCCGGAATCGTGACATCATGGCCGGTGGCGCCGAAAGCCCGGTAGCTGACTTCGCCTTTGGAGGCGATGCACATCCGGTCGCCCTTTTCCAGTAAATCTCCGGCGTTGAGCGCGACGACGTCCGGGCGTTTGGCCTTCAGGCCGTGGATGTAGCCGGACAGATAGGCCATGCCGCCGGGCCCTTTGGCGGGTGCCGCGACGATGTCGTGAATGTCATTGGTATGGAGGAGAAGCAGCGTAGCGGTCTTAGAGCCGGTCTCAGAACCTTTGGCGGTGCTGCGATTTTCCGGCCGCGGATCCTTTTCCTGGCGGTTCCGGGATACATTTTTAGAGCCGATATCAGAACTACCTGCCGCTTCGGAATTTTCCGGCCGCGGAGGATCGCCGTGGCGGTTCCGGGATACATTGTTATGTTTGGCCAGCGTCGCCTCGTCGAGAATCACTTCGGTCGTGACGATGACCCCGTCCACCGATTTGGTGGTATAGCTCGATGATTTTGGGGCTGTGGAAGTCTGGGGGGGCGAGACGGCTTTATCGGCTGCACTGGCTGCCGGAGAGAAGAACAATGCCAGCAGGCCCATCGCCAGGGCGAAACAGGACGATGCGGCAAACGAAGGCGCGCGACATGACGGCGCGCCAAACAACGGCGCGCGATGAGCACGGCGCCGCAGACTTTCGGTTGCGAGGTCCAGACTTTCGGTTGCGAGGAGGATGCCTTGCGCGTGCTTCACGATGGGTCTCCCTGGGGGTGCTATTTGCCTGTCTGGCAACACGCGTGCGCGGTGGTTTCGATGGGGTAGGGCGTTACGGCCAACCCTCACGGCGCGGACCGTGCCGGTATCTTAGGTCAAAAAGACCCGCGACGCGAGCGGCGGAGCGGTGGTGGCGCGGGGTGGAGTGTTGGTCAACGGGAGTCGATTTCTGCCACTTTTTCTTTGGGGCCCCAGGTTGAGGGAGGGCGGGCAAAGGAGCGGCAGAGCGAGGGTGAAGCGGCGATGAAGCGGTGGAGAACGAGGCTACTTTCACGGATACTATGATACTGTACAGGCGAATAGATGGCCAGGTGGGTTGGTGGGCCAATTATTGATGCCGGCGCAGTCCATGTTCGCGATCCATGCCGGATCGCGAGCCGAAACGGCTCACGATCCGGAGTTCCCCTGGCCGCCCGGCCTTCCTTGGCAATGCGGGCTTCAATCGTGAAGGAGTGTTGGGGGCGGGGGCGAAGGAGGGAGTTCTTTTCAGGGAGTTGTTGTCGGCGCACTCAGTGTTTGCGAGTCACGCCGGGGGGCGAGTCGCAACGGCTGGAGCCGGGAGTACCTCCTGCACTCCGTGCTCGTTCGCGATGCGGACGTCGATCGAGCGAAGCGATGTATCGGACTGAAGCCGACAAACTCGCTCCGCTGCCAAGACGAACCGCCTTTCGGCCGTCTGATACAGCTTGCTGCCGTGTATTTCTCGGTCGCGTGCGCATCGGCATAATGGTGTACCGGGGCGACCACGGGGCTACCAGAGATTCTTCAATTACCTGCCCATTCGACCAGCCGATCCACACAGTTCCCGCAAAGTCGGTTTGCCAATTCGAGGTAGGCCTGATCGACGTATGCCATCTCACCCAGCCTCAGATCATACAGATTGTACTTCGGCTTCTTCGACTGCGGATCCTCCTCGAGATAGCGTTGATCGACCAGGCCCCGGTTGTGAACGTGTAGATTGCGGCGGAGTACCAGTTCAACGAGTTGCACTGGTCGGTCGCTACGTTTCTCGTCCACTAGACCAACACCGAGCGCCTGGAGGAGGCCGAGCAAGTCCTTGACGTACCGCTTCTTCAGTTGCTCCTCGACCATCTGATCGCGCAACGCCTCGAAGCTTCCGGCATCCCCGATCGTTTGCAGTGATATCTTTTCCTGCTTTCCGAAGATCCCGATGAGTGGAAAGAACTTCTTCCGAAATGCGATCCCAACTAGGTCGAATACTGCGGCGTCGAAGGCCGTCATCAGGAGAATGAACCCTTGGCGGAGCACATTGATCTCCGTATCAGGCCGCGCGACATGCGCGAGGAGCTCAATTTCCTCGAATTGTTGCCGAGCATAGACCATTGCGTCAACACGCTGGCGAATCTTCACATAGACCGCGTGATCAACGGCGGTAGTGAGTAGTGCCCTGAGCGCGTCCAACGGGGTTCTGTCCTCTTCATCCAGCTCCTGATCGACCGTCTCCGCCTCGCGCATTGCATCGCGAATCGCCCCTTCTATGTCCTCGTCCCGTGGGTCGTCGGAGAGGCGATCCACGAAGTAATCCACCCATTCGTGCAGACCATCCAGATAGGGTGCCGCTGGCCCATCTAAGCCAAGGGACGGAGTATCGTCGAGCCGCTGCTCATGACCGAGTATCGTCTGGAAGACTTCCGGATCGACCTTCCGGATGGCAACCAGCAGTTCGGTCATCTCCTCCGGAGAGTATGGTTCGGCCGTGCGATCATAGTCTCGGGTCGGTAACGGAGCGACGTGAACGCGCCGGAGGATGGCGTTCAGCTCCATCACTTGCTGGTCGTGGATGGTTGATTTGGCCCGAAGGAAACGGATGTACCGCTCGATGTATTCCTGCTGGTCGTGGAAGCGGTATCCGACCTCGGACGCGACGTTTTCTTTCGCCATCAGTTTCCCTGTGTGTCAGCCGGACGGTGCTACCCTCGATTGAGAAGGACAACGAGCCTAACTCTGACGTTCGTTCAACGGGAGACGTGCGCACAGCAACAGGATATTGCTTCACGCTGAGTTCGTATTTGACCGTCCGTACATGCTCCCCTACTGACCGCGCGGATGCCTCACTGCAAAAACCCTACGTGGCGAGAAGAGGAGTTCTGCGATCTTGAATTGAACTTCTACCCTTGCCTGGTCGCGTGTTGGCAGCGAGCACTTCAAATCAATGCAGCGAAAAACGAAATGCTCGTCGCGGGCGAGGACGACCCACACCCAGTCGTCATCGGTTTTGTCCCTGGCAACAACACCCAGGAAGCTGCCCGTCTCGTCCCCATACCATCCTTGCTCCTCGGCAAGGGGGTTTGAAGCGGATAGGGAATACGGGCACAATGCCTTGAAGTCCTTCTTCGAAAGTGCACCAACTGCCACGCGTGGAGACTGTCTCCACGGAAGTCCATTGAGTTTCTCTTTGTCCGGGCCCAAATAGATCGAATGCGTCGTTGTTGTGATCGGGTGCCAGCCAAAATGATCGGCGACGAACTTGCCGTCCTCAATGTACCCCTGGACAGCGTTGACAAAGTAGTCTCGTGGCAAGGGATGTGTGCACACTGGATTGTGAAACACAACCAAGCCTTGCCCCCAAGTCTCCACAAACGGCGGCATATCCAAGTTGTACGCCATGAACGTTGGGTCCATAGCATCGGGATGGGGATTAAACCAGAATCCGCGACGTGATATGTCGACGGTGCCGCAGCCAAAGCCGTGTTGGTAACCCATTCGCGAGAACTTGGCGAGCGTCCCGCTATTTGTAAACACAACCGCGCTAATATTCTCCGTGTTAGGTAGGCCGAAGAAGCCCGATGGAATCTCCTTTCCGCCGAGCCGATGGCTCTGTATCCGGTGACGTTGGATTTCCAGTTTACCATCGTCAGTCCAATCGGCGGAGGCCGTTGAACCGTACAGGTAAGTGATGAGTGAGTTGTCCGAGATCAGATGCGCATCGTCCTCATGGAACGCTTCAATCGCAATGACGAAGGGCAGCTCGCGACAGTGCTCAAGCTTCCAGTATTCCTTCTGAAGTTTTGAGAAGAGAGGACTGCCGAACCGAATCGGCAGCTCATTGAGGAAGTAGTCCTCGGCATCGTTCTCCAAGAGCTGTGTGAGCGTTTTGCCCACCTGCTTGACCACACCAGCGCGAGGAGGATTCACCGTGGTTGCTTCTACGGCAACTTTGACCCCTCGTCGCTCGACCAGGAAATCCGGAACCGCATGGCACAAATCAATACTGAATCCGGAGCGGGAGAAGTAAGCGAAAAGGTACAGTTCGAAGAACCGTTGGTCAAATCCGGTCGTCTGGAATTGCTCAAGAAAATTGCCATCCAGATCCTTAAACCCCTGATACACGTCGTCGAGCATTCGCCTCGCGGGTTCCCAGCCCGGTTGGGTGCGAACGATCGCGAAGTTAGGGTGCAGGCTGTCTTCAGGGGCGACTAGGGAAAACAGGGACTTGTTGGGTGGGCAATACGTCGCCGCGGCTATGGTGCTGTCTTGAGTCGCAATGTGATGAAGTCTGCAGAAACCAGCTAGACCTTCCTTGGCTCGGTTCCTGCACCTGCGACCGATCCTAGTGCGTGCTTTGCACTGGCGACGGTTACCTTCTTTGGCCACCAAACCGCTCCTGCATCACAGGATTGCTGAGAAAGACATTGACCGAAGCCAAAGGGTCGTGTCCTGGCCATCCTACTGAGGGCCTCCAACTCGGTCTATTGTCGGCGCCGCTCCCTGGATTGGCTAGACGTCCTCGCAGCCGGCCCGATAGGCTGCGCGGTATGGGCAAGATTCAGATACTGTGGTGTCCCATTGCCGCGGCCGATCACATTTCTGAAATACTTCTCGTGCATCGACTCAGGAGGATTACGAGTAGCACTCCGAATCGACCCTCCACCCGCCTGTCGGGCGGGCTGAGCCTCTAGGGGCATGCATAGGCGAAAGGACGAACCGCCTCGCTGGGCGTACCAGCACGCGAGAAGGCCAGTGCCAAAACCAGTTGTGAAATGGCAGTTCAGAGTGCCGGCGCGCTTCGGTCAGATCGACCGCTGCGGGTGCGGGCAGTGGTATTGTCCGGATGGGACATATCGCAAGGCAACTCTCCTTTCGACTCACGGTGCTTCGACCCGTCTTGGCCAGGTCGAGGAAGACGATGATTGAAGGGTTGCCGATGGGGAGTAATGGCTGGTGAATGTGAGGGCGCGGGTGGTGCGATTGACCCGGGAGGGGACGGTGATGTTGTCCGCACGCTGATTGCAGCAGTCGAGAAAGTTGGCGGTTTGTTGCACTGCTTGTCCGCCGCCGGGATCGCAATGGGTTGATGGAGGCGGGGGAAGCGGCTCCTGGGAAGGGCGTGAAGCGGACGTTGCGGGCGGGTAGTCTGGTTCGGTGACGGACGGACCCGGCGGAGTGGGTCCAATACGCGTTGGTGCGTCGCACCTCCGCCTCCAAACGCAAGTAGCCAACGTGCGTCGGCGTGCGCCACTGTGTGCGCCACCGACGTGCGCAGCAAGCCGAGTCTGACGGACGGATGCGTAGGCTCTCGGAGCCCAATGGGAGCAGTTGCTGGAAGCGGTCGGCCGGGTCCTCAACGGCGAACCCATTGCGATTGAGCACGTGCGTGTAGATCTGCGTGGTCTTCACGTCCTTCATCCTGCCGCCGGGGTCGGCGGCATAAACCGGCGCCCCCGCACAGCATCGACGTGCGACAACTGGATGCCCGGCAAGGCTTTTGCCCGCGATCTCCACGATCTGGTGTGACGTGTTCCGCCGTGGCAATGTGCGGCAGAACAAGCGAGGTCCGTGGCCATATAGCCTATGGGGGTGGCCAGCGTGAGGCAGCCGTGTTCTGCGGATCCGCAGAATACGACTCCTGGCGTTGACAGGCGCAATCGCGAAGTGCTTGACGTGTCACGGCTTGTTGATGAAAATGCTTTTTGCTGTGGGGCGTGTTATGCCGCCGGAACTGCCACGGTAACAATGTCACGAAGGCGGGGTGCCGTCGGCTGAATCAGAATGTTGGGCCCCACACGGAGTGGCGACGCGACAAACTGCAATGATGGGAACAACCGATCCCCAGAGGTCCCATGTTTGACCAAGAAGTATTGACTGCGCTTCGAGGCTGGGCTGCCAATCTCCCAAAGTCAGACATTGTGGGGGCGTACGTGTTTGGCAGTCTGGTCAACGCAAAGGGGCAGGCATTTTCTCGGCCCTCATCTGACATCGACCTTTTGCTGGTCATGGAAGAGAGTGAGCCGTCCGAGAAGCTCGGGGCACTCAGAAAACTCGTGCCCCATGCGGATCTTCTCGAGCATGTGGTTCGCGGAATCCTCGGCCGAAATGAGGGCGAAGCGATAACCAGCATCACCCCCGTAACCAAGTTTGAACTCGATCAGGGAATCCACAAGGACCGCAACTCTCGGATCTTCTTTGCATCGGACGTGTTTCTACCGCTCGTGCAGGCAACCGAGACCACTGTTCAGGTAGGCAACGCTTTAGCCGACGATCTTCTGGCTGAATACTTCCCTGCTTGGACTGTCATCGCCAATGCTCAAGAGCAGCGAAACAAATTCCTGCGAAAAGGCATTCCAGCTGGCCGCGGACTGCGTGACTTTGATAGTTCGGTCTACGTGCTTCCGAAAGACCTGCTTCGCAATGCATATGCCGCAGACTGCCTAATCGAACACCGAGACCCAGCCTATGGTGACGTTGATGACACCGCTCGAGGACTAACTTTTATCCGACGTGAACTTGAAGTACGGTCAAAGCAGAGCGACGAAGCCGCCGACTTGCTTCGCCTGATCGACAGTAATCGTCCTGGAGGTAGGGGAGCCCCGCGCTCCGTGTCAGCAGAGCTGCTCCTCTACGCGTGGGAGGTGATCTCAAGTTGCGCTCAGTCGGCAGTGATGTGTCTTCGCGCGGCTCCCGCCTTGAGGAGGAGCAGCTTCGCGGCGCCCGACGTCGCCAGGGAACTTGTGCACTATCAAGCGACGCACCTCGCGTGCGTCGGTGCAGCGATTGAGCTTTACCGTGGGACAGACTTGATCTCCAAGCCCACGATCCCGGTCGTCGCGACACACCGTTATCGCCCTGATCTTCATGAATTCACAAGACTCGACACGGAGCAACTTGAGTTGTTGGTTTCAGAGTGGCCGACCCCGGTTCAAGAGCATCTGCGCGGTCGCTTCCGTAAGGGAGGAAGCGAACAGTCGCAGTGCAAAGTCGGCTTTGCGGGCCTCGACTATAGTGCGCGTGGCGTAGGAGATCCTCCGGTACTTTCTATCCGCCCTCTAACGTACTGGGTGACGCGGCAATTCAACAAAGAAATCGCGATTCACAAGGACGCGTATCACACTCATATGTGCGCCGGGTATTTGAAGCGGTTGCTCTGTTCTGCCGAAGACTACCAATGTCTGTGTCCGAGCGCGCTCTACGTGGAACTAGTGCCGCATCCGGTTCCCGAGTTTCGCGCGGTTCATAGCGCGGTGGTAACACATGTATGTTCGCGCTCATTGTGACATCCGTGTCGTATGTGAGAGCGCCATGGTTCGATTGCGATCTCGCGACGGCCGTTCCGCCACGCAAGATAGCTTTCGATGGCGTCTTGTTGTTCTTGGTGGCTTCGGTAATCTGAGTTATCCAACGCAAACTTTCGCATTGCCGTGAATTGACTCTCGATGCGGTTGAGCCAAGACGCATTGGTGGGTACGAAGTACAGTCTGGCATTGTGAGTCCGGACCCACTGCAAGACGTTCTCGGTGAGATGCGGTCCGTAATTATCCAGGACGAGATGGAGCGTCTCGTTCGGGCGGTAGCGATGACGCAACCATTTCAGAAAAGCCAGCCACTGTTGCCACGTTTTGTGTGCGTAGAACTGACCAAACAAACGTCCGGTTTCCTGGTCGTAAGCAGCCAGGAAGTGCCGCACCCCGCCGTGGCGGCTGTAGGTGGCCCGATGGCGTTCGACCCGCTTCTTTCCCGGCATGGCCAGGCACTGGCCGTGCCGCGGCTGCAAGTTCAAGGGCCCGAATTCATCCACGCAGATCCGCCGACCTCCGTCGGGCCGGCGCCGGTACAGGCCAGCAATTCGCCGGTATTTCGGCGAAAACTCGGGATCGTTCGATTCCTTCCACGTCTTGGTATGCCGCCAGCGAATTCCGTATCGCACCAGGAGGGTATGGAGCCAATCGAGGCTGATGTGGGCCAGAATCTCTTGGCGGACAAGATACTCCCGCAGCTTGGTCAGCGACCACTGGGTCATGCCAATCAGGCTGTTCGGGGAGGAAAGCGCCACCTCGGCGATCTGTTCTACCACATCGGCAAAGAACTTACGTGGTGTGTCGTGGACCTGCCAGTACGGATACCATTCGATGGCTCCCACTCCCCCCCGATTGAAACGATGAATGATCTGGCGCACCCATTGCGAGGTGCGATCGACACGCTCGGCAATTTCCCGATTGGCTACGCCTCCGGAGGAGAGAAGAATAATCCTGGCGTGAGAGCTGTTCACCTGATTGGTCGCCTGCCGTTTCCAACGATTCAACGTGCGCCGTTCCGGCGGCGCAACCGTTCGAGCACGTACGCGATTCATTTTGGGAAGCCTCCTTGTCTAAAGGTTGTTAGACCAACAACCCGACATGGAGGCTTCTTCTATGCCAAATCGATGCCCAATCACGTCTCAACTGATAGCACTGAAAGCACTTGTGCCCGGCGGACGCGAAAGTCATCAACCGGATGCGGCACTAGCAGTGATTACTGCGGATCGCCGCATTCCGGTTCTGTTCAAGGCTGCGAGGCAAAGTGCCCTCGGCGTTGGCGCCGGCACGGAGATACTCACTTGTGGCCCCGAGTTTGGGTTCGTTTGGGCAAAGCATGTCGCGGAGGTTGATGGAGCCCATCAGCTCCGTGTAGAGCAGGCGATTCACGATGCGCTATTCGATGAGTTCGAGGTCGAACCAAGCGAGATCGATTCGTGGCAGATTGGCTCTCTTGCGATCCAAAGCCCACACCTAAACGCGGCGCTTCTGGGTGTAGTAACGCTCACGCTCTCCGAGACTATGTTGAGGCCACGGCTGGCCCGCGTAAGTTCCACTCCGAAGTCGAAGGGTTTCTCTCCCAGGACCAACTATTGGACAGGGTGCAATCGGATTTCGACAAGGGACTGTGGCATGCAACCGGGCTTCTTCGCCTAGCCATAGCAACTCAATTCCTTGGAGCCTTTCCGGACTAAGCTGCGGCCCCGGGCGCGCGGCAGTTCATCGGCGTGCGTATCGTCGTGGGGCCCAACAACCACATGCAGCGGACCGCTCGACAGTGCCGCTCCGCGCCGCTGCGCCCGGCCGCTGATTTGGGGCGTTCGTCCGCTTGGATGTGGGATTGCCGGGAGTCGTCCTTTTTTGGCTGGCGTTGCGCGCGTCGGTCATCCCTGCCGACACGCCCTAACGTGTATTTCTTGCGCGCTTCGGTCGCATCGACCACTGGCGGTGCGGGCAGAGGTATTGTCCGGGTGGGACATATCGCAAGGCAATTCTCCTTTCGATTCGCGGGGTTTCGATCCGTCTTGGCCGGGTCGAGGAAGACGATGATCGAAGGGTTGCCGATGGGGAGTAATGGCTGGTGAGTGTGAGGGCGCGGGTCGCGCGATTGACCCGGGAGGGGAAGGTGATGTTGTCCGCACGGTGATTGCAGCAGTCGAGGGAGGGGGCGGTTTGTTGCACTGCTTGTCCGCCGCCGGCGACGCGCCGGGTGATGGTAGGGCGGAGAAGCGGCAGCTCCCAAGCAGTGGCACGCGCGCGGCTTCCAAGTGGCACACGCGCGGCGTTGGGGAGGCGCGGAGTGATTAGGGTAACGAGATCAGACTGCACTGCTTGTCCGCCGCCGGCGACGCGCCGGGGCTCCCAAGCAGTGGCACACGCGCGACCGAGGCCTCTTGCGCCTGACGTCACCACGGCAAAGGCTACGGCTACCCAAGCAGTGGCACACGCGCGGGAGTTGAGTGGGGCGTCAAGCTGATTGAGACGGCCATGCAGTGCGAGACGGTCGCAGCAGAATACTCGGTGTCAGGTCCCTCACGCGGACCTGGACGGCTGCCGGCAAACGGCAGACGCATTCACGAAGGGATGTGTTGGGGTGCAGCCGCAAGTGAAAAGAACGGCTCGACAACCTCGAAAACGAAGACCGTGACAACCCCGCTTTCGAACCGCTTCCTTCCCGCAACGAAACCATCCCACGCGAAGCCTTTGCCGGCTTCGGCGTGGAACGTACGCACAAAAACCGGCCAGGAGGCCCTTGACTTGCGATGCTCTTTTAGGGAAGCCGCGGAAGGTGAGGGCCGGGATTAGAAGCGCACGGATTTTAGAGCCGGTCCCAGAACCTTTGGGCGCTACCGGATTCCCCGCCCGCGGACCCTTTTCCTGGTATTTCTGGGATAGGTTCTTAGTCGTGCCACTACGTGGCACACCCAGGGTGTATGATTCTGGGTCCGTGGGTTGCGCTGCGCTTCACCCACGGCTATTCAAATGTGACCGCTACGCGGTCACCGTCGCGTATGCGGTCAACAATTGCGTACGCGGTCACCATCGCGCCAGGCGGAGCAGTGTATGAGCGTATGTCAGAGCCGGCCGAAGCTGCTTCTTTACCACAACGAAACCATCCCCGCGGCTTCCAAGTGGCACACGCGCGACCGAGGCCTCTTGCGCCTGACGTCACCACGGCAAAGGCTACGGCTACCCAAGCAGTGGCATGCCCGTCGGCGTCTCGTGAAATCGTAACCGTTCACGGCGCAGGAATCGCGAGATTGGTGGGTGAACCGTTTCATCGGAGTGGGTGGAGCAGTTGGAGGGAGCGGGCGGTTTGTTGCACTGCTTGTCCGCCGCCGGCGATGCGCCGGGGCTCCCAAGCAGTGGCACACGCGCGACCGAGGCCTCTTGCGCCTGACGTCACCACGGCAAAGGCGGCGGCTACCAAGCAGGGGCCGGCGCAGTGGGTGTTGGCGACTCAACCCGGATAGTGAGCCGAAACGGCGGGTATCCGGCGTTCCCCCGGCCGCCGGGCGCTGGTGAGCAATACAGGCCTCAAGAGAACCATTACCAGCTTCGTACAGGCCGATACCAGAAACAGTGCCGATCGCAGGGGGAACATATCGCCGGTTCGCGGCAAGTCGCGATCGTCGGCATAGCCAAGTGCCGCCAACCGAGTTAGTTCAAATGCCTGCGGGAGTGACTTGGAAGCAGTCAGAAAACTGGGCAATCCAGCGGACATATCCTTGGAATAGTCCAGCACGTCGTCGATGATCTGGCACTGCATCACGATTCGAAACAGGATATTGAGATCCGCATCGCAGTAGGTCGCGCGGATTCCCTCGTCGAGGCACTGGTTGCCGATCGGCTGTCGCGGCCACCATTCCCAGCGAAAGCCGCACGACGGCTTCACGGTACAAACGCACCTTGTGAAATTGCCGATAATCTCCGCCGGGCAATGGACGTCTGGCTCTCCAGGTCCCTGAGTCTTCGCAGATATTCGACCACGGACGAACGGATTCCAGCTTCTTCAAGCAGTTGCAGCGTTTCACGACACTCCTGCCGGCAACAATCCTTGTTATCGAAAGCCGCATTGGCGCAGGCTCCGAAATCGAGCAATGCCGCCAGCATTCTGAGTCTACGCATCGGCAGCGGTTTTGCGTTGCGAAGCATGTGAAGCGTGTCGAACGCCATGATGCACAAGACTCGCAACGGTGTCTTAGGCCTGGCAGACACGAACAGCGACAGTCCGCGCACAATGCTTCGGACCGCAATCAGGATTGACGAGATTCCGGCATGAAGTGCATTCCATCGTTCGCAAAGGGCCTGAAAGTTCATCGGTCGGCCTTGCTGCAGTGCGTTGACTTCACACGTGGCACAAAACAACCTCCCGCGGACATCGCCAGCGGATCGGCACGAGATCGCTGACGCCGCGACTCACCACCAGCCGCGTCGATCCATACTGATGGCTTAGATAACAGTACGGGTAGAAGACCGCTCCGGGAAACAGGCGGTCTCGATACTCAAACGCAACCACTTGACAGCCATGGAGATGCCCGGCCAGAACCAGGTCATAGCCATGTCGACGCGCAGTTCTCCAGACGCGCGGGTTGTGTGCGCAGAGGACTTGAAAATCACCCTCGGGTAAAGACGCCGCGTCGGGGCCGGACACGGCAATCACTCGAGAACCATGCGATACTGCGAGCGGCGCCGGCATGAATCCATGTGCCCCCGCCGCTCGACTACCGCGTCGCGGACTCGATTCATACCGACACGTCGGTCGTGGTTGCCGCCAACGGCGAAGACCGGCGCTAGCCTCGCAGAGCGCGCCGACCAAATCGCAAAGCTTGCCTAATTCCGCCGGCCCATCGACCAGGTCGCCGCCCAAGAGCAGAACATCTATTTCGGAAGAGCTCGCGGATTCGATGACCTGCCGACAGAGATTATCGGAACGTGTCCGCCGAAGATGTATATCGCTCACATACATCAGACGGCACGCATCATGCCGCATCGACAGGCGCTCCTCGCGGATGTGAAGAGCTCCGTTGAGCCCGATCGTCAGCGGTCCCGCAGACAATTCCGTTCTCCCTATCCTGCGTCGCGAGGCAGCCGCGTTGGAGGCCCGGCACTGGGAGTCGTCGCAACCCGTGGAAGGATTGCTGGAAGATTCTGTAATCATCGACGTGAGCGATGCGGATCTCATGTTTGCGTTCAGCGATTGTACTGGGGCGACACACCGCGGAGCTGTTTCCACACCTGGTTGCAGTGCTCGATGGTTTCTTCGGGAAGGGGGCCCTCTTGGACGGCGGCCAGGTTCTCCTGCAATTGATCGAGGCGCGAGCGCCGAGGATGAGGCAATCGACGGGCGTATGGCAGAGCATCCAGCGAAGGGCCAGACCCACGAGGGACGTGCCCGAGGTGTGCGCGATTTCCTCAAGGCGGCCGACGGCGGCAAAATTCGCCTCGTGCCAGTAGCGGTTGCGATAGAGCGCGTTTCCGTCGAACCGAGTGCCGGGAAGGGGCGACGCGATGCGGTGCTTGCCGGTGAGCAGACCGCCGGCCAAGGGGTTGTAGGCGGCGGTGGCGAGGCCGAAGGCGGCACACATGGGCAGCAACTCCTGCTCGATACCGCGACTGAGCAGATTGTACATCGGCTGCACAAGGCGAATCGCCGGCCACCCGTTTCGCTCGGCGAGCCAGAGCAGGCGGCAGACCTGCCAACTCGCATAGTTCGAGACGGCGAGGAAGCGGACCTTGCCTTGCCGCACCAAGGTTTCCATGGCGGCCAGCGACTGTTCCATGGGGGTTGCGTAGTCGGGTTGGTGCAGGTAATAGAAGTCAAGGTAGTCGGTGCGGAGGCGGCGCAAGGTTCCCTCGATGCCGGCGGCAATGGCGGCGGGCGAGAGTCCCTGTTGTTCCGGGGCGTCGCCGGCCTTAATGCCCACTTTGCTGGCCAGGACGACGCGATTGCGTCGATGCCTGAGGAGTCGGCCGAGGATCTCTTCAGCTCGCCCGGCGTTGTAGATGTTGGCCGTGTCGACGAAGTTCACGCCGCGATCGAGGCAGCAGTCGAGCATGGAGGCGGCCGCGGGTTCGTCGGTCTGCGCACCGAACGTCATTGTGCCCAGGCAGACGCGCGACACGGCAAGGCCGGTTTGGGCAATGGTTCGCTTCGCGATGGCCTGATCCATGGATGCAGGAACTCCGTTGTGGAATCGTAACCGTTCACGACGGGAGGAAGCGAAGGGGACAGGTCCCGAGTTTTCGGTCAGGTGGCTGTTGTGATGACGGAGGGTTGCGGCCGAAAAATGGACCAGTTCCCGGCTGGCCGGTGAACGATTCCATTCGAATAGGATTTCAGTAGAATGAGCAGCATTATAGGCCGCGAAAACGCGGCGGGAAACGGTCGAGGGGGGGCGTCGGATTCTGGCGGCCCGTCGAGCGTTTCTACGGCGATCTGCCCAGGGCGGCGGGAGAATCGGGGCCGTGGTGGTCGGCGGTGGGACGCGGTTGCGTGGATGATGGCGGAGTCGATTCGATGCAACAAACCCACAAGAGGATGAGGACGGTTATGAACGCGAGTCCGTGGTTTGGCCGGTGTTTGGCGCTAGGGCTAAGTCTTGCGAGCCTTGGGACCGCAGGGTTCAGCGCAGAACCCGGGGGCGCGCACGTATGGCAGCGGTGGGAGCACGTGTTGACGAGTGAACGCGTCTACGCGAATCCCTACGCCGACGTGACGCTGCGGGTGCGCTATAGCGGGCCGGGTGGTCGCACGCTTGGCGGCTACGGCTTCTGGGATGGCGGCAACAGCTTTCGGATCCGGTGTGCATTCCCCGCCGCCGGCACGTGGCAGTGGGAAACCGAATGCTCCGATCGAACGGATCGGGGGCTCGACGGACAGCACGGCACGGTGGAAGTCGCGCCCGATCGCGGCGACCGTCCGCTGTACCGCCGCGGTTTCTTGAAGGTGAGCGAGAACCGGCGTTACCTGACTTACGGCGACGGCTCGCCGTTTCTTTGGATCGGCGATACAGCGTGGGCCGCGCCGATGCGGGCCAGCGAAGAGCAGTGGGAGGCCTATATTGCCGATCGTGCCGCCAAGCACTTCACGGTGATTCAGGTGGCGCCTGCGCCACGTTGGGCGGGCGAGTGCGACCGGCAGGGGGAGCGACCGTTTACCGACAAGACTTGCTCCCAGTGGAACCCGCGCTACTGGCAATCGTTCGAGCGCAAGATTCAGCGGGCGAACGAAGCGGGGTTTGTGGTTTTGCTCGTTGGGCTGATGGAGCCGGTGAGCCGTTATCCGGAGCGCGGCGCGGCTTGCCTTTTTGCGAGAAACATCGTGGCCCGGCTCTTCGGCAACTTCGTGATCTTCTCGCCGAGTTTCGACAGCCCGTTCATGCCCCTGGCCGACGAAGTGGGTGTTGCCGCACGCGAAGCCACGGCCGTGCACTTGATCACTCAGCATCCTGGTACGCCGTCGAAGGAGCCGATACCCACGTGGTCGGTACAGTATTATGACCGGCCCTACCTGGATTTTGTCGGCGTGCAGAGCGGGCACAACGGTGGCGATCGCCGGCGGTGCGCTCACCATGCGATCGAGTGGACCCTGCATTTGTACCGCCGCGAGCCGCACAAGCCCGTGATCAACCTGGAAGCGATGTACGACGCCCACAACGAGAAGGGCTGGCAGGCGGTGGACGCTCGCTCGTTGGGTTGGCGGAGCTGGCTTTCAGGCGCGATGGGCTACACGTACGGCGCGGGCGACGTGCCGCCGAAATGCCCGCAGGGCAACGGGGCCGTATGGCGGTGGGTTACCGACCCGGAGAAGCACGACTACTGGAAGAAGGCGCTTCAATGGGAAAGCGCTTTACAGATGCAGTATCTGCACGACTTCCTGGCGGGGATCGAGTGGTGGCGACTGGAGCCGGCGCACGAACTGATTCGCAACCAACCCGAGGAAATCACGCGCCGCATGGTGTTGGCGAAGGCGGCTGGGCGCGATTTGGCGGTGGCATATCTTCCGGACCACGAGGCGATCGAGGTGGATTTGTCGACATTTTCGGGGGCGGTGACGGTCCGATGGTTCGACCCGGTGGGAGGCCGCTACGTTTCCCAGCCGGAGGGCGCGGAGAATCGCGGCGTTCGTCGGTTTGTGCCGCCGGGGAAGGGCGACTGGGTATTGCTTTTGGAGCGACGCCCACCCCATGTCGAAACTGGTGGGTGAACTGTTTTATCGGAGTGGTGGAGTGGTTGGAGGGAGCGGGCGGAGGAGCGGGCGTTTCGTTGCACTGCTTGTGCGCCGCCGGGGGATCGCAATGGGTTGATGGTGGGACGGAGAAGCGGCGGCTGCCAAGCGGGGGCACACGCGCGGCCGAGGCCTCTTACGCCTGACGTCACCACGGCAAAGGCTACGGCTCCCAAGTGGCACACGCGCGGAGGCACACGTGGAGTGGTACGCGCGCACATGGGTGCTCTCGGGTGTCACACGTGCGGAGGAGTTGGGGTAAAGTACCCATACGGCACTGCTTGTCCGCCGCCGGCGACACGCCGGGGCTCCCAAGCAGTGGCACACGCGCGGCTGCCAAGCAGTGGCACACGCGCGGCTGCCAAGCAGTGGCACACGCGCGGCTCTCGAGTGGCATACCCTCCACGTCTCCTGAAATCGTAACCGTTCACGGCGGGGGGTAACGAAGGGGGCAGTCCCGAGTTTTCGGTTCCGGGGCTCGTGCGATGAGGGAGCCGCGCGGCCGAAGCATGGACTCGTTCCCGGCTGGGCCCATTCCCGGCTGGCGCGATTCCCCGTTGGGCCCATTCCCGGCTGGCGCGATTCCCCGTTAGCGCGTGAACGGTTGCGCGATCAGGTGGTGGCTGTGTGGTTGGTCTTGAAATGGCTTACCAGTTCGCGGAGCATCTGCGACTGGGCGCCGAGTTCTTCGGTCGAGGCGGCCATCTCCTGGCTCTGGCTGGACGTATTCTCGGCCACGCGGGCGAGTTGTTGGATCGCGGTCGAGACCTCGTGGGCCGCGGAGACCTGTTGGACCGTGGCGGTGGCGATCTCGCCGATTTTGGTGGCAGTGTCGTGGACGCCGTCGATGATCTTGCGGAGCGACTGGCCCATCTCGGTGTTCATGCGCGCGCCTTCGTCGACGCTCTGCGTGGATTCCTTGATGAGATTCGAGATCTCGTGGGCGGCCTGGTTGGATCGCTCGGCGAGTTTGCGGACTTCGTCGGCGACGACAGCGAATCCCATGCCGTGCTCACCCGCGCGGGCGGCCTCGATGGCCGCATTGAGGGCGAGGAGGTTGGTCTGGCTGGCGATGCCGGAGATCACCTGGATGATCTCGGCCATGCGTTGCGAGCCGGCACGGATCCGGTCCATGGCCTCGATCGACTTGTCGACTGCGTGGCCTCCCTGCTCGGCCAGCGAGGTGGTCTGGTGCGCGGCCATGTCGGCGTCGGCGGCGTTCTCGCGGACGGTTTCGACGGAGCGCGTCAACTCTTCGACGGTGGCGGCCATCTGCTCGACGGTCGCGCCCTGGGTCTGAGCGCCGTTGGCTACGATGCGCGTGCTCTCGGCGATCATGCGTGAGCCTTCGGTGAACTGCAGGGACGCATGCGTGATCCGCTCGATGGTCGAGGAGAGATCCTGGAGCATGCGGCGCAGCCCGGCGGCGAGTTCGTCGACGGGCTGGTCGCCCTCGACGAGGACCTGGTGGGTGAGATCGCCGTTGGCGGCGGCGCCGACGACCGTGAGGAGGCGATCCACCTTGGCGCGGAGCTCTTCGGCGGCCTTGCGTTCGGCGTCGGCTCGCTGGCGCTCCTGTTGGGCTTCCTCGTCCTTGCGGCGCTGGGCTTCGGCGGTGCGGGCCCGTTCGCGCTCGACGTGTTCGGCCTGGCGGTGTTTCTCTTCCTCGGTCCGGAGGCGTTCCTCTTCGGCCCGCTGGGCCTGGAGTTGCTTTTCGCGCTCGGTGGCCTCATGGTTTTCCTTGAAGGCTTTGTCCATGGCCTCCATCGACTGATTGACGGCGTGGGCCATCTGGCCGATCTCGTCTTTGCCCGCAAGATCGCACTTCTGCGAGAAGTCGCGGGCTGCCAATCGCTTGAGGGCCTCCATGCAGGTGTAGAGCGGGCGGAGAATGACCCGGCAGAACCCGAGCGCCAGCAGCATGGCCAGCGCCGAGGCGACCGCGGTGGCCAAGGCGATGACCCAGAAGGTTCGAGCCGAGCTCACCTGTTGGGCGTCGCGGGCCGCGGCCAGCATGGCGTTGATCTTCTCCTTGGAGAATTCGAGGTGGAGCACGCCGTAGAGATCGCCCAATTTCCGGTCCGGATAGAGTCGGCGCATGTCTCCATCGACGCGGAGCGGATAGTAGAAGGCGAACGAGTGCTGGTCTTCGATGAGGAACTGCTCCTTGCTCGATTGGGCCGTCGTCCAGCGTTCCGGCTCGATCGAGCTGCCGACGAGTTTCTGGTCCGAGGAGAGTTCGACCTTCCCGGCGGCGTTGTAGAAGGAGAATTCCTTGATTTCCTCGAGTTGGGCCTGCTCCTTGGCGTAGCGCGTGAACTGGGCGAACTCACCCCGTTCGAGCGAGCCCTTGGTGGCGATCTGCACTTCCTTGAGGATGTCCCGCGCGCCTTCGCGTTTCAGCTCCAGGGTGGATGTCTCCACGTCGGCCAGAACGGTGTCGAAGGTGCGCGAGTAGAAATACTGCTGGATCAGGAACAGCGTCACGCTCGAAAGGACGAAGATCCCGAGCATGGCGAAACCGATTTTCTTCGAGAGACTCACCTCCGAGCGTTTCATGACTTACTCCCCTTCCGGTCGGATTCTTGGTAGGCCACGGCGTGCACGTCTTCTCCCTTGCGGTAGAAGGGGAAGTCGCGGCTCTTGGCGAAGTTCTCGTTGGTGCAGGCGATGCAGGGGGCGCCGGCGCGGATGCACCAGTTGACGCCGCCGTTCCACTGCCGCCGCGGGCAGTTCGTGTGGCTCAACGGACCGAGGCAGCCGAGCTTGAACAGGCAGCCGTCGTCGCCGAACTTCTCGGCGAAACTGCGCTTCTCCCAGTAGTGGAAGCGCGGGCACTCGTCGTGGACGGAATGCTTGTAGAACATGTTGGGCGTGAGCAGATTGGGATCGACCTCGGGATAGCCCTTGGCGATCAGGTAGGCCAGCGTGCCCACGAGCGATTCGGGATGGATCGGGCAGCCGGGGCAGTTGATCAGCCGCTTGTCGGTGGGAATTCCCTCGCTGCTCCATGAAGTCGCGGCAGACCGGCGGCCGGTCGGATTGCCTTCGGCGGCGGGGATGCCGCCGAACGCGGCGCAGGTGCCGACGGCCAGGATTCGCCTTGGCCGCTTCAAGAGCGGCGGGAGCAAGGTCGTCAAGGGCTTGCCGCCGATCACGCACGCCTCGGGCATGTCGAGGGGGACCGCACCTTCCAGGACCAGGAGGAAGTCGCCGGTCTCGATGAGCTTGTCGATCAGCGCGAGTGACGTCTTCACCCTGGGCGGAGGAGAGGTTCGAGTGGTAGACCAGGGAGATGACTTCGGTGAGCAGTTCCACGGGGTCGGGCATGGTCGCGTTCAGGAGCGACACCGAGCAGCCGGTGCACGACATGCCTTGCAGCCAGAGGACTTTTTCCTGTCGGCTGAGGATCTTTTCCAGTCCCTCGGCCATGATTTCGCCGTATCCGGCCCCCAGGCCCAGCCCGGCGGCCAGGAGGGCGCCCATTCGCAGCACGTCTCGTCGAGTATAGCGTTGCACGGGGTTCGACTCCTCTTCGAGCCGATTTCAAAACCGACTGGCAGGTGGGGATCTTGCGGCGGTCGACGGTGCGCGGGGCAGTTTTGAAACGGCTGGTTAGGGGTTAGTGGACGGCACAGGCGATGCAGGGGTCGAACGAGCGGACGATGCGTCCCACCTCGATCGGCTCCAGCGGTTTGTCGACGAGCGTGCCCTCGAGGGCCTGCTCGACGGCACCGGGCTGACCTTTGTCGTCGCGGGGCGAGCAGTTCCAGGTGGTCGGCACGATGCACTGGTAGCGCTTGATGCGGTAGTTCTCGATCGCGAGCCAGTGCCCCAGGGCGCCGCGCGGGGCCTCGGTCAGGCCGAAGCCCGCGGCCTTCTCGGGAATGGTGAAATCGCTGGCCGGCGGGGCGTCGATCTCGATCTCGTCGAGCCACTTGGAAGCACTGCTGGGCAAGCCAGAGGCCTCCAGGCCGCGGGCCACATGGCGCCCCAGCACCGAGACCAGCTTCTGCGGCTGGAGACTTGAGCGAGGCCAGCACGGCGTCGACTTCCTTCTTGACCCAGGGGTTGGCCGGGTCGTGATAGTTGACCAGCACGCGGGCCAGCGGGCCGACCTCCATCACCTGGCCGCGGTAGCGCGGGGCCTTGATCCAACTGTAGGCGCCGCTCTTGCGCGGGTCGGGAGTCGTTTGCCCTTCGGACGGATGCTGCCCGACGGCGAGACGAACCGCGACGAGCCCACGTCCTCGGTGATCTTGGCCGGGTCGAGCGGCTCCCACTTGCCGCCGATCAGCGTGCCGGGGCGGCATGAACTGGCCGCCGGCGTCGTCCATGCGGAACACGCCGAAGCAGAGGAAGTTGCCGCAGCCGCGGCCGATCTCGAAGTACTCGGGAACGCCTTGGCCACGCGGAGCAGGTCGGGCAGGTAGACGTCGCGGATGAAGGCGTGCACGCGCTTCGAGCCGCGACGTGTAGGCCAGCACGCGTTCCATCGTCGGCACCTGCGTGCAGCCGCCGGGCACCAGGGCCGTCGAGTGCGGCAGCCGGGCGCCGAAGACCGCCCCCATCTCGTCGCAGATCCGACGGATCTCCAGGGCCTCGACGTAGTGGGCCAGGAGGGCCATGTTCTCGTCGAGGTCCTTGACGTATTCGGCTTCGTAACGCGGCAGGAACGGGGCGGCGGGAAACACGTCCTTGCGCGCGATGGCCTTCTCGATCCACGCCTTCAGGCTCGTGAGCGTCCGGTCGTTGCCGGTGTACTTCAGCACGGCCTTCACGTCGACGAAGTCGAGCGCGGCCAGGTGGTAGAAGTGGAGCACGTGCGAGTGCAGGTAGTTGGCCGCCAGGATCAGGTTCTGCAGCAGCCGGCCGTTGCGGTTGGGCTTGATGCCGTAGGCCATTTCCTGGGCCTCGACCGAGGCGATGCCGTGCGACATCGGGCAGACGCCGCAGATCCGCTGCATGATCTGCTGGGCGTCCAGCGGATCGCGGCCTTCCAGGATCGTTTCCAGGCCGCGGAACATCTCGCCTTCGCATTGGGCCTTGACGACGCGGTGGAGGGACTTTTCCCCGGATTGAGCCGGCTCGGTCTCGGTGTGGACCGAGAGGTGGCCCTCAATGCGGGTCAGGGGGCTGAGCGACACAGTCTTCGTCATGCTTTGACTCCAGGCGGCGTGGGCCTCGAAGGGACCTCGCGCGGTAGCAGGAAAGCACTCCAATTCCGTTCACATGCGTCTGGCGATGTCGTTGCAGTCGATGTTGGCGATTCACTCCAGATCGCGAGCCGAAACGGCTGGAATCCGGAGTTCCACAGGCGGCCCGGCGCTTGAGTGGCAATGCGGGCCTCAACAGTGCGCGGGCAGCTCCACCCATCTCTGATGGGAGTTTTCTAGGTCAAATGTAGGTTGCAGATTGGTTCGAGAAGGCCAGTCAACGCGGTTTTTGCGATCATGCCGGGTGGCACCGTTACCGCCGGAAGAATCGTCAGCGTCGCGACAATCGTGACCGTTGTGACGATTCGCACACGCTACTGGTTGCAGTTACAATGGGAGATCGCCAGGATTCATTGCCGCCAGACTCCGTGTCAAGGAATCCGGCGGCAATGGCCGGATCGGTTGCCCGCGATGCATCGATCGCTGTCCGTGGGGGGCCGAGTTGAAGACGTGGGAGACGTGGGTGCCCGACAATTGATCCTGGGCAGCGGCTGATCCTGGGCAGCGGCACACCAGAATCCTTTCCCATTGCATGCCACGGGGTCTGCCAGTGCTGGGGGCTTACTTGACGTTCCATCGTGCCAGGCATAGAAGGGGGGCATGACACACTGTCGGGGGCAAACCGTGTGGGGTTTGGCGAGGAACCGCTACTCCGACTGTCTGGAGCGACACACACCTCATTTCGGGAGTGGTGGGTGAACCGTTTCATCGGAGTGGTGGAGCGGTTGGAGGGAGCGGCCGGTTTGTTGCACTGCTTGTGCGCCGCCGGGGGATCGCAATGGGCTGATGGAAGAGCGGAGAAGCGGCGGCTGCCAAATGGCATACCGCACGCACGGCGGGAGCGAGTAGCGGACCGATGAGGGGAAAGCCCTAAGACGCACTGCTTGTCCGCCGCCGGCGACGCGCCGGGGCTGCCAAGCAGTGGCACACGCGCGGCTTCCAAGCTGGGGCACATGCGCGGAGGGAGTA
Organism: Pirellulales bacterium; assembly: GCA_963736495.1. Lineage (GTDB taxonomy): Bacteria > Planctomycetota > Planctomycetia > Pirellulales > Thermoguttaceae > CAVTPL01. The sequence goes on from CAVTPL010000009.1 coordinate 953,177, forward strand.
GGAAGGAGACTTCAGGCAGCACTGCTTGTGCGCCGCCGGGAGCGCAATGGGTTGATGGTGGGACGGAGAAGCGGCGGCTGCCAAGCGGGGGCACACGCGCGGCCGAGGCCTCTTGCGCCTGACGTCACCACGGCAAAGGCTACGGCTCCCAAGTGGCACACGCGCGGAGGCACACGTGCAGTGGTACGCGCGCACATGGGTGCTCTCGGGTGTCACACGTGCGGAGGAGTTGGGGTAAAGTACCCATACGGCACTGCTTGTCCGCCGCCGGCGACGCGCCGGGGCTCCCAAGCAGTGGCACACGCGCGGCTTCCAAGCTGGGGCACATGTGCGGAGGGAGTAGGAAGGAGACTTCAGGCAGCACTGCTTGTGCGCCGCCGGGAGCGCAATGGGTTGCTGGTGGGACGGAGGAGCGGCGGCTACCAAGCGGGGGCACACGCGCGGCTTCCAAGTGGCGCACGCGCGGAGGGAGTAGGGCGCAAACCCCATACGGCACGGCACTGCTTGTCCGCCGCCGCGAAGCGCGGCGACTGCCAAGCAGTGGCACACGCGCGGGTTCCAAGTGGCACACTTGCGAAGATGAGGTCGTTGGCTGACAGGAGGCGAGCGATGTCATCGGATGCTAATAAGAACCTATCGCGGAACGGCCACGGCAGTCCTCCGCGGCCGGAGAATGCAGGAGCGGCACACGGTTCTCGGATCGGCTCTAAGACCCCGACGCCTGATGCCCTGACATTGGCCGCCGAAGTGTTTGCGCTTGCTCGCGATGTCCAGGCGGTGGTCTTCTGCTCCGATATCCCGGTTGTCCGACGGCAGGACCGCGCTCCGACCCGACGCAGAATGGACCGGCTGTTACGCGATGTACACGATCTGTTCGGCCGGGGCGACGAAGCCGGAGCAAGGGCGTTGGTAACCGGGGCATCCTGGCCAGGGCCGACGGCGATGTGGTGGGTCGAGTCGCCTGCGGACCTTACGCAGAGAATCACCGGTCTTTACGAGATGCTGCGTGGCGCCAAGGGTGGCGATAACGTTGACTCCCACCTGCTGTCACCTCGCGCGGCTTTTCTGGGCCTTTGGGAGGACGTGGCAGGAACATAATAGGCGGTTAAGCTTCTTGCCGTAGGTCATGGCAACCCCTGCCTGACAGCCCGCGCAAATCCATCGCGCCCGTCGGTTCTCCTGATTCCAGGGACGCCGTGCCTGGACGCCGTCTGTGGACAACGTCATCCGCTTCTCCGACTGGTGGACGCGGCGTCCCGCTGCCTCAAACCGCCGCCGCTTCTGCCGCTGGCAAGTTTTCCTTATCTCTGCTTCTACGTGCCCGGGCGCCCCTCTGCACGTGCAGTTCCAGGGCGAATTACGGCCGGAGCAGAAACGCGCGGCCCGCGCGATGCTGGACCGTGAGACAGGCGTGCTTTCGGCGACGACTGCTTTCGGCAAGACCGTGGTCGCTGCCTGGCTTATCGCCAAGAACGCTGCTAACATGGTTGGCGAAGTCGTCAACCTCTCTCGGCATCAAGAGCTGGCACGATGAAACGGACCCATCGGAAACCGAGTAAGAGCCGATCCAAAAACCCCTCACCCCCGGCCCCTCTTCCCGCAAGCGGGGCGAGGGGAGAAGGTGTTCGGACAGGCTCGAAGAAAAAAGGGCCGCGCCAAGCGGCCGGCTGGGCCGCCCTGACATGGGATGATTTGGATCGATGGGCGGGGAGCCGAAGCGTCTCGCGTGGGCAGTCGTACCAAAACCAGGGACGCGTAAAGGACTTGGTAATCTCGGCGGACGATCGTTTGCTGGCCACCGTGCAAGGCGGCGACCGGTACGTCGTCTCGGTCTGGCTGATTGCCGGCAAGAAACGGCGCGAGAAGATCGAATCTCACTGCACGTGTCCGGTCGGCCGTAACTGCAAGCACGCGGTAGCGACCGTTGCCGCCTATCTTCAAGCATTGACCGAGGGAGCAACGGTTCCGACCGCCGACCCAGACGATCCGCGTTGGCGCGAACTTCTCCGGCGCCGAGGAAGAGTTCGACGAGGAAGAGGACGAATGGGGCGACGACGACCAAGAGGACTGGGACGACGACCAGGAAGACGACGAGGACGACGAGGAAGACGAGGAAGCGGAAGACGAGGAAGCGGAAGACGAGGAAGCGGAAGACGAGGAAGCGGAAGACGAGGAAGCGGAGCCTGCCATGGAGCGGCCAACGCAGCCAACACGCCATCGCTCGTCGCGACGGAGTAGCACGCAGTGGGATGACAAGATCGAGCGGCTTATTCGCGGCAAGAGCCGGGAAGAGCTGGTTGAAGAAGTCTTATCGCTTGTCGGGCGCTTCCCGGAATTGCGCGAAGAGTACCGGGAGCGAATCTCCTTGACGGAAGGCGACGTGGATCGACTCGTGGCCCAGGCGCGGCGGGAGTTGCGTGACCGCACGTCGGAAACGGGTTGGCGGAACCATTGGGACGACGAGGGCCATACCCCCGACTACAGCCGCCTGAAGCATCGTTTGGAGCGGATGGTCGAACTCGGCCACTCCGATGTGGTCGTGCCGCTGGGCCGGGAGTTCATCGAGCGGGCGATGGACCAGGTCGGGGAATCCCACGACGAGGGGGAAACGGCGATGGCCGTGGGCGAATGCATGCCTGTCGTGTTCGACGCGGTCATGAAGTCCACCCTCCCCGGCCCGCAGAGGATCCTTTTCGCGATCGATGCGTGTCTGAAGGACGGCTACGACGTGCTCGACGAGTCGGTCGGCGCGGTCCTCGACGCCCCATGGAAGCCTGCCGACTGGTCGGTTGTGGCGGATGAGTTCGCCCGCCGCCTCGAGAAAATGCCGGCGGCCGGCGGCGGCGATTCGTGGCATCACAAGTACGAGCGGGACCAGGTCAGCGGCTGGCTGCTCAGGGCTTTGGAGAACGCCGGACGCGAGGACGAATTGCTCGCGATTTACGAATCCGAAGCGCGGACCACGGGCAGCTATGAACGCCTAGTAGGCTACTTGATTGCCGAAAAGCGATTTGACGACGCCGAGCGCTGGGCCAAGGAAGGCATCGAGAAGACCCGCGAGAAGCTGCCGGGGATCGCCTCCTCGCTGGCCGCCTCGCTCTGCGAGCTGTCGCGAGGCCGGAAACAGTGGGACGTCGTCGCCGCCCATGCCGCTTGCCAGTTCTTCGAACGGCCGGGAAAGGAGACTTTCGACGAGTTGATGGCACGCGCCGTGAAAGCCAAGTGCGCCCGCAGGTGCGTGCCACGGCGCTTTGTTTCTTGGAGACCGGCACCGCGCCCTTTCGGTGGATCGCGTCGTCGAAGTCGGGTCAGAAGCTTCGCGTCGATCCGGCGTGGCCGCTTCCGGTGCCGGATTATCTCGCCCCGCTGCTGCGTAGGGGCGGTCGGGCGGACACGACGCGCGAGCCGCACTACGATGTATTGCTCGACATGGCCATCGCCGCCAAGCAGCCGGACGAGGTCCTCCGCTGGTATGACAAGTTGCCGAAGAGGCAGAAACGCTTGGGTGGCGGATGGGGTTGGACCGAGGGCGGAGCAGAGGACCGCGTGGCTGCGGCAGTTGCCAAGTCCCATCCCGAACGGGCCTTGGAAATCTATCGGCGGGAGTTGGGTGCAACCTTGCCAAGAGCCGACGTCTCCGCCTACGAAGCGGCGGCGCGATATCTCAAGAAGCTTCAACCGGTGATGAAATCGCTCGGCAAGCAATCCGAATGGAAGGTATTGCTGGCCGAGATCCGGGAGAAGTACCGCAATCGTCCGCGATTCATGGAGATTCTGGACAAGCTCGAAGGCCGCACGATTATCCAGTCGCAAAGGGCTCGCGGCCGCCGACGATGAAGGGCGATACGGTGAGTCTGACGATGAAGGGCGATAGGGGAGTCTCAGGTGGCACCTGTCGCCGGTCTCAAGAGCCGATGTCGTATCTTGGCGGAAGTGCAGCGCCGCTTGACAGCCGTAACTCAAGGGCCGACAATAGTTCCTGCGCTGTTGGGGGATCTGGATCGGAAGTCATCCCTGGTCGCTTTGCAGGCTGCGGCAGCGATCTAAGATTTTGGTAGACAACAGCTTGCGCCCGTAGCTCAATTGGATAGAGCATCGGTCTTCGGAACCGAGGGTTAGGGGTTCGAGTCCCTTCGGGCGCGCTGTTTTGCTTTCTGGCTTATAGGCAGAGGTCGCCTCGCCGGTATCGGCCTGACACTGCAAGTGATTGTCAAGCACGGGTTTGCCATGTTCGCCCTACACGCGCATGGCAGTCCGCGACACGAACCGGAGTGTCTGCCGTCCTCTACGGCTGCGCGATCGTGAGCGTTGGTTCCGGAACCAATGTTCGGTGACGGGGCGTGACGCCCGACCCCATCGGCTCGGCTAGGTGCTCGATCGTGTGCAGTTCAACGACATCGACCGCAGGACGTGGCGACCCGTACTGGTATGAGTGGTTCATAGGACTCGTCGAGGTTGTTCGCTTGCTCGATGGCTGAAGCGACGTCGAGTCAGTTGCGTTCCAGGTCGAAGGCGTCAAAGGTCGGGACGATAATCGAAGAGCGTGTCTGGGCCCATCTTCGACGTTCTCCATCGGGCGTTGAAGAAGTGGGCTACGGGTCATCCCGGCGTCACAGAGGAGGGGCTTTGCTCGGAGTTGGCCGTACTGGCTGAGGCGAAGGATCTAGCCCCGGCGCCGCCGCCGGCACGGTTCTTTCCGAGTCGAATGCTGACGGCAGACGATCTCGTGGCGTTGCTCCAAAACGCGCAGTGTGAGTCGGTGATCTTCCTGATAGCCGAGCCAGGAGCCGGAAAGTGAGCTAGCTCTCCAACCGACGACCGGACACACCACGCGGCGGGTTGATGGGAGCAAGATTCTTCTGCTTTGAACCGATTCGTCCCGAAACGCCCGTGATCGCGCCCGATGCGTCAGCACAACTGCACAAAGCTCGATTGCATGAGCATCCGTGTGATCGGCCGCTCCCGTTCAACCAATGCACTATAAATGGAATCGACACATGGTCGGGACCAGCGAAAATACCACGCCCCCCACCCTGACACGCCAGGCCCTGTATGACCTGCTATGGTCTACGCAGATTAGCAAGGTGGCGTCCAGTTTCGATCTCTCGCAAACCGCCCTATTGAGGATTTGCGATCGCTTCGAGATCCCTACTCCGCCAACGGGTTACTGGTACAAGAAGAGACATGGCATCCCCGTCCGGCGGATACGGCTGCGAGATTGGCTCCATGGACCGGAGCCAGAAATCGCAATGCGATCGCGAGGGAATGGGTACGACGCCTCCGTTCCCAGTGGTAATTCCCGGGTCGAGCAGTCGGCGATTATTAGTTTCCGATGGGAGGATGGCGCTGCAAAGCTGACGCGAGAGCAGCTCTACGAACTGCTATGGTCCACGCCCACGCGAAAGCTGGCTGCTACGTTCGGGCTATCAGACGTGGGGTTGGCGAAGGTGTGCAAGAAGCATCACATCCCGCGACCCCCCGTCGGCTATTGGGCGAAGAAGGAGCACGGCAAGCATGTCGATCAGATTCCGCTGCCAAAGGTGAATGACGAAAACCTGAAAGAGATACGCTTTCAAGTTGCACATCAGACACAGGAGAGTCGTGCAGGGAACGGAGCTGTACCCCGGCAACCGCCGATTGAAGTTCCAGATCGTCTGGCTTCTCCGCTTCCAATCATAAGCGCGACGAACGAGGCGTTGCGCAGCGCAACACCAGACCAAGATGGACTGGTGACAGCGACCCAGCAGGAAACGCTGGCGATTCGCGTGGCTCCGCAGTCCATCGCACGTTGCCTCCGTATCGTCAACGCTCTCGTCAAAGCCTGGGAGGGACTAGGTGGCACTGTTGATGTTTCCGCGAAGGACTATTGTGGGAACAGGGTGATCGGGATGAAGTTTCAGGACGATATGGTGCTGCTGAGTATCTCCGAGGAGATCAAGCGGGTGGAGGTGGACCGAAAGGACAATGGATTCCGGTGGCGAGACTGGAAACACAAGCCCACGGGCAGGCTGGTGTTTCAGATCGAAAGTCGCGGGTGGGGCGAACGGAAACGATGGGCCGATGGCAGCAGGCAGCGTCTGGAGAACATACTTCGCCGGGTCGTCGATGGCCTGATGAAGCACATTGAGCTGAATCGACTGGCTCGCCTGGACGAAGAATGCACGAAGCGGCAACGCGAGCAGGTACACAGCGCGCGGACGCACCGTGAGCGGCGAGCAAAGGAAGAGAAGGAACGGCAGGAATTGCTTCTGAAGGATACGGCAAGCTGGCACCAAGCGCAGCAGATCCGGGCGTACCTGAAAGTCATCGAGAGTGGCGTATCTTCTGGAACACTTGTTGCCAAAGCCCCCAGCCGGTTCCAGGAATGGTTGGATTGGGCATCTTGGTATGCGGACTCCGTGGACCCACTGGTCAAAGCCCCGCCGAGACTGGAGGAGCCGGAGAAGGCGAAGAACATACCCGTCGACCAACTCGACTTGACTAGCCGAACGAAGCCAGTCGTGCTTTCGCTTGGGGCGAAGGACACGGACGAACTTTACCGGGTTGAGCGATCCAGAGTGGATCAGGCTGCTGGAGGTTACGCCTCCAGTCCGTGGAGCGAGATTTGCCGAGTGTTGGAAGGGCTTCGGTACGATATGAGCGGTCGATCGTATTACGACTATTAGTACGGACCAGAATCTTGGGGCTGCCGGGCGGCACGGTTGATTTGCGGTGCAAGAGAAACGCCCGAAGGCGAGGATTGGATCGGAGACAAGCATGTGCTCGCGGTCTTCCGAACTCGCGGTCAACCGATGCTCTTCCGATGGAGCCCTCCGACCTTGCCTTTTATGCCTGAGACGGTCTAATAACGAGGAAAGAGCCACGGATGGACCCGGGGCCGGCAACGCGAACGGTGGCGGGTATGAACCTTAGGGAACTCAAGTCGATCGTAGCCCGAGGTGAATCTGATCAGGCGGAGTTCAAGCGAACTACTGGTCAGCGGACGGAAGCCGCAAAGACAGTCTGCGCGCTGGCGAACGCTTTGGGAGGCTTCGTGCTTTGTGGTGCCACCAATAAGGGCGAGATCGTTGGCCAGCAGGTTGCCACTACCACGCTCGAGGACGTGGCCAACGAACTGCGCCGCATTGAGCCACCGATCTTCCCCGGCATCGAAACCGTGGCGCTCGAAGGTGGCAACACCATCGTCGCCTTGCGCGTCCCCGGCGGCGGAGGTCCATACACGTACGACGGCCGACCCTATCAGCGGCACGGCCCGACCACCCGCGTGATGCCGCGTGCCGTGTACGAGCAGCGGGTCATGGAGAAGTTCCACGCCACCAGCCGCTGGGAGAACCAAACAGTCCCCAGCGGCGTGACCTTCGCTGATTTGGACGAGGAAGAGATCCAACTCACGGTGGACAATGCCGTCGACCTTGGTCGTCTGGAACCACTCAAACGGCGAACTACGAAGGCGATTCTCAACGGCCTCGGGCTAATCGTCAAGGGCAGACTTCTCAACGCGGCGGTGGCCCTGTATGGCAAGAGCCAGCGGCTGCAATCTCTCTACCCGCAGTGCTCCATCCGTCTGGCCCGGTTCCGCGGACAGGATCGGCTCGGCGACTTCATTGACAACCGACAGTATTGGGGCCACGCTTTCGCCTTACTCCGCCGCGCAGAGACATTCTTGCTTGACCATGTTCCCATTGCAGGTCGCGTGGTATCGGGCCGTATGAAGCGTGAGGATCGGCCGCTGTATCCGCCACGGGCAACCCGTGAGGTGGTCGCCAACGCCCTTTGCCACCGCGACTACACCATTCCTGGCGGCGCGGTCAGCATGGCCATGTACGACGACCGTCTGGAAATCATCAACACCGGCACGCTGCACTTCCACATCACGCCGGAGAAGCTGGCCCAGCCGCATCAATCGAAGCCCTGGAATCCGATCATCGCTGGAGTATTTTACCGGGCCGGGATTATCGAACAGTGGGGCATGGGCACGCTCAAGGTGATCGACTGGTGCCGGGACAACGCGAATCCTGCCCCAGTTTGGGAAGAGCAGAGCAGTTCCGTCGTGGTGACCTTCCGCCCGTCCCCTGGGTTCGCTGGACGAGCCGGAGCCCAAGTCACCCCCGAAGTTACCCCGGAAGTCACCCCGGAAGTTACCCCGGAAGTTACCCCGGAAGTTACCCCGGAAGTTACCCCGGAAGTTACCCCGGAAGTTACCCCGGAAGTTACCCCGGAAGTTACCCCGGAAGTTACCCCGGAAGTTACCCCGGAAGTTACCCCGGAAGTCGCCAAGCTCCTAGTTTTTTGCCACACACCGATGTCTCGGAAGGGCTTGCAGAAAGAACTGGGCTTGCGAGACGACGAGCATTTCCGCAAGACGTACCTGGTGCCGGCCTTGGAATCGGGCCTGTTGGAACGGACGATCCCAGAGAAGCCGCAGAGTAGCAAGCAGCGATACAGGCTTACCGCACACGGGCGAGAATGGCTTCGGCAACAGGGGCGGCCGTAGCACTGCTGCGCCGTACCAAATCCGTACTGAACCCTTCCCAAACGCTGGGAAATGTGGAGAATGTGGAAATTGGAAGTGCCGAAACCGTGAGGGTTTGCGGATCGCCGGATGGTCTTCGGAACCGAGGGTTAGGGGTTCGAGTCCCTTCGGCGCGCTCGTACCTCCCGGGGCGACGGCACGGCGCAGGGCGGCTCGTGCGGCTACTGGCAAGCACTTCCCGGACGCGCTATGGGAATCACGCGTAGCAGTTCCGCCACGCGCGGGGCCGATGCCACGAGAAAACACACCACGCGTGCGGCGATCATGGAAGGGCTGCCAGGAAACAGCGAAGGGTTGCCAGGGCTGAGCGGCACCTTCTCGACGATTCTCATCGATCCCCCGTGGCGATTCCAGAATCGCACGGGGAAGATGGCGCCCGAGCACAAGCGGTTGCATCGCTACCGGACGATGACCGTTGAAGAGATCATGGCGATGCCGGTCGGGGCGCATTTGCGCTCGCCCAGCCATCTGTACCTCTGGGTCCCCAATGCCCTGTTGGAGGAGGGCTTGCGCGTGATGCGCGCCTGGGGCTTCCGCTACAAGACGAACCTGGTGTGGTACAAGGTGCGCAAGGACGGCGGGCCGGACGGCCGGGGAGTGGGCTTCTACTTCCGCAACGTCACGGAGCTATTACTGTTCGGCGTTCGAGGCTCGATGCGCACTCTGAAGCCGGGCGCACGCAGGTCAATGTTCTGGCCACGCGGAAGCGCGAGCACTCGCGCAAGCCGGAGGAGATCTACAAGATCATCGCGGCTTGCAGCCCCGGCCCGTACTTGGAGCTGTTCGCGCGGCAGCGGATTGAAGGTTGGACGACGTGGGGCGACGAGGTCGATAGCTACCTGGAAAATCGCCCGGCTTACCCGTCGTACACGGGGCCGGCAAACGGCAACCATGGCGGTTGATCGCGGCGCCGGTCCGAGTGTCGTTCAGTTCGCCTGTTTGGCGGCGCGTTTCTTCTTCTTGGCGCCGGCCTTCTTCTTGGCCTCTCCGAGCGGTTCTTTCTTGCCGGCCGTCGGATTCAGCTTGTCCAACACGCCCTGAAGCCGCTTCCGGGCCGCCGTGGCCGCCGCGCTGGAGTCACCGGGGGCTACTGGTTTCTCGACAAACGGCGCGTCGCTCATGTCGAAGAATTCGCCGAGATCGTTGAGCTTCCAGCCCAGCTCGCGGACGTACCAATTGTCGCCCAGTTGCACGAAGATCCATTCGCGCGGGTTGCCGGATTGGCCGCGCAGTTGCGGTGCGAAGCTGCGGCCGTCGAGCGTAGCACCCGGCGGGCATCTTGGCGCCGGCGAGCTCGGCGAAGGTCGGCATCAGGTCGCTGAAATCGACGAGGTCCTTGAGCGTCTTGCCCTGCGGCGTGGTGCCCTTCCAATTGGCGATGAACGGTACGTGGGCGCCGCCTTCCATCATCGTGCCCTTCTGCCCGTTGACTGCCGGCCATTGATCGTGCGTGAGCGGCCGGCGGTGCCGTTGTCGGCGGTGAAGATGATGAGCGTCTTCTCGCGGAGGCCCAGCCGGTCCAGGTGCGCCACGAGGCTCCCCGACCTGCTTGTCGAGATAGGCCACGTTGTCGGCGTAGAGGGCCTCCTTGTCCGACGTATCGGGCTTGGAGTCCGGCGTGCGCAGGATCGGGCCGTGGACGAGGTGCGAGGCGTAGTAGAAGAAGAACGGCTGGTCACGATGGCGCTCGATGAAGTCCAGGGCGAACTCGTGCAGTCACGTCGGGATAGTAAATCTCCTTGTCGGTCTGCACCACCTGGCCGTTCTTCGTGTAGCTCGTCTGCCAGAAGCAACCGCACGCCGTCGGATCGGTGATGAATTCGTCGAAACCCCAGTCGCCGGGCAAAGCGCCCATCTGCCGCCACTTGCCCGCGTGGCCGGTGACGTAGCCGGCCTGCTTCATCATGCGTGCGATCGAAGACTCTTCGGTCGGCGTGGGATTGCCTGCCGAGCGGTTGGTGAGGCCGCCGGTGCGAAAACCGTAGCGCCCGGTGATCAATTCGCACCGCGTCGGACCGCAGAGCGGCGTGCAGTAGCAGTTGTCGAAGCGCAATCCACCACGCGCCAGCGCATCGATGTTGGGGGTCTTGAAAGTGTCGGAGCCATAACAACCGACGCCGTCCAAGCCGTAATCGTCGGCGAGGATGAAGAGGATGTTGGGCTTGCCGGCGGCGGGCCGCTCGGCGCCGCAGCTTACGGCCGCGATTGCCAACACCCCGATCAAAGCGGAAACAGCGGACCGGTTCATGACCTCTCCTTTTTGAATCGTGTTTTTGAATCGTCGGATCGGGTCAGTTCCAATGCAGCCGTTCACAGGACGGACTGGCTCAAGAGGCGGGCCGTTGCCTCTGAGCGATCGCGCATCACCCAAGGAAAGCGTGGGAGACGCGGCGAGCCGCCACGTCTACGCCGGTGTGGGAACGCTTACGCTCCCAAGGCGATTTCACCAGCATACGCGGCACGACGACTGGCACAATCACCCCCGATTGGGTGTAAGACGTCGGGTGAGTTTGCGGCGGCATTCGCGGTTGCGGTAAGGTCCCGGCGAGTTCGGAGAGCCGCTGGCCGCCGGCTTCCTTGCCCGACGCGTGGGCCTGCCGAAAAGTTGGGTAGTCTTTCGCCGCGGCTGCCGCTGGGCCAGAATGGTTGGACGTTTATGGACTGCCTTGAGTGACGGATACCCAGCAATGACGATGCAAACTGCAAGAGCTAGACTCTCCCGCCGCCGATTCATTCATGCGTTGGGGCTCGTGGCGGCGGGGGCGAGTGCCGGCGCGGGTGGGCAGCCTTTGCCGGCCCAGCCGCCTTTTCCTCGACTGATGGGCATGAACATCGGCCGCAAACACTACGATGACCCCAAGTATCAGCAGCAGCTTGGCCGGCTGCACGTCGTGATTCTCGGCTTCTATAAGGGTTGGAAGCCGTCGTACGGCATGGCGAAGGTGGTGGCGAATCTCAAGGCGCTCGGCGGTGGCAAGACGCTCGTCGGGCAATACACGGTGCTCAACGAAACCCAGGACGATCCGGCCAACGCGGCGAACTTGGACGTACAGAATAAGCTCCACGAAGCCGGCTGGTGGCGCGCAAGGCCGACGGTAGCCGAGTCCAGTGGACCGCGCAGTACCGGGCGTGGGACATCAACTTCACCGCCGCGAGCCGGCCCGACGCCGCCGGCCAGCGCTATCCCCAATGGCTCGCCGAGCACGACGAGCGGGTATTGTTCCGCGCGGCCCCGTTTGACATCTGGTATTGCGACAACGTGATGTACCGACCGCACGTGACGGCCGACTTCAACGGCGACGGCAAGGACGATCGGCCCCAGGACCCTGCGGTGGCGGCGGCCTACCGCGCAGGGCACCGCGCCCACTGGGAGCACATCCGCAAGATCCACCCGGGCATTCTGTTGATGGGTAATAGCGACGGCGACCTCTCCCAGGCGGAGTATGCCGGCCAGCTCGAAGGGGCCTTCCTCGAAGGACTGATGGGCAAGAGCTGGTCGATCGAAACGCGGGAAGGATGGGCAGCGGCCATGGCGCGGTACCGCGCCGCAATGGCCAACACGCGGGCGCCGCACCTGGTGGGATTTAACGTCGCGGGCGGCGTGGGGAACTATCGTTTCTTCCGCTACGCCTTCGCCTCCTGCCTGTTGGACGACGGCTATTTCTGCTTTAGCGACAGTGCGCAGGGTTACAGCAGCGTGCCCTGGTTCGACGAGTATGATGTGGCGCTGGGGGCGGCGGCGTCGAAACCGCCCACGGCAGCATGGAGGGACGAGGTGTGGCGCCGGGATTTTGCCGGCGGCGTTGCGCTGGTGAACCCGTCGTCGCATCCGGTCCGCGTGGCGGTGGAGCCGGGATGGCGCCGGCTCCGCGGCACCCAGGATGCGACTGTGAACGACGGCAGTGCGGCCCATTCGATTGAACTGGAAGCCAAAGACGGCATCATCCTTCAGCGCGCGTGATCGAGCCAATTCATTCGGGACCTTGGAAAGAAGTTACTTAGAGCCGATCCCAGGACCTTTGGCGGTGCTGCGATTTTCTGGCCGCGCAGAGCCGCAGCGGTCGTTCTGGGATAGGTACGTATTCGGGACCTTGGAAAGGACCTGCCATGCGATCGATCGTGATGTTGGCGTTTGCAGTTCTGGTGCCGGTTGCCACGTTTGCCGCCGAAGCGGCGCCGACCAAAGCGGCCCAGCCAGCCGCGGCCAAGCCGGTGGCGGCGACCAAGACGCCCCCGCTGCCGCCGGAGAACCGCACGGGCTTGGAATTCATCGACACCAGCTTCGAGAACGCCTCGCCGGTCTGGTATGAGCCCACCGACGACGGCACGATTGCGATTCATCTGCTCTACGATCACGAGCGATCGTCGCCCAACCGCGCCGCCGGCCATTTCCACTTCCTGCTCCACGCCGCACCGGGCTCGAAGCTCACCTTGGAATTCAAGAACCTGGACAACGTCTGGAATGGACGGCACCGGGTCGGTCGCCAAGGAACTCAAGACGGTGGTGGTTTCCGAAGACGGGCAAGAACTGGAAACCGGTGGCGACGGAAGTGCCGCCGATAACCGCGTGCGGCTCACGCGTCGAAATGCCCGGCCCCGGCTCTACGTGGCGCGGGTCGAACCCTACCGTCTTTCGGATCTCGACCGATTGCTGGCGACCATCCGCACCAACCCGCTGGTGGAGATCACGCCCATCGGCAAGACGGTGCAAGGTCGGGAACTGGAGATCTTTGCGGATCGGCGACCACAGGCTCCGTATCGCGTCTTCATGCGGGCGCGGGCGCATCCCTGGGAATCGGGCGGCAACTGGGTCGTGGAGGGGCTCGTTCACCGCCTGCTCAAGGGCGACGCCGAGGCGAAGAAGTTGCTCCAGCGCTACTGCGTCTACATCCTGCCGATGGCGAACAAGGACGGCGTGGCCCGCGGCATGACGCGATTCAATCTTCAGGGCAAGGACCTCAACCGCAACTGGGACAAGCCGGCCGATCCGCAGCTTGCGCCGGAGAACGCCGCGCTGGAGAAGTGGCTGGAGAAGATGATCCAGGCGGGCAAGCGTCCGCACTGGCGCTGGAACTGCACAACGACGGCAGCGGGCTGTTGCACATCAGCCGCCCGCCGGTGCCCGAGCTGGACGGCATCTCGCGCGCATGGCGATCCTCGAGCAGTTGCTGCGCAAACACACCTGGTTCACCGAAGGCAGCACCAAGCCCTCCTTCCACAACTCCGGCACGCTCGGCGACGGCTGGCTGGAGCGCTACGGCATCGACGCCGTGGTCCACGAGTTCAACTGCAACTGGATCGCCGGCGTGAAGGATTACGCGGCGGCCCGGCACTGGCGGAGCTACGGCGAGAACCTTGCCACCGTGTTCTACGAGTACTTTGCACAGGCCAAGCCGTAGGATCGCGGGCCGGGGAGTGAAAGCGTTGTCTGCTTCATCTCACCACGGCTTTCCCAATACCATCCGCGAGTACGCGAAACGCGCATGAGAATCTGTCGGCGCATAAGAACGGAGTGGCTGGCCCTTTTGCTTTTGGGCTGGGGCGGATTGGCCGGGGCAGGTTCGGAGAATTCACCGCGAAACGCCGTGGAAAGTCGTGCCGACGTCGTGGTCTACGGCGGCACTCCGGGCGGGATTGCCACGGCGGTGGCCGCGCGGCGTCAGGGCGCATCGGTGGTGCTGGTGGAAACGACCAAGCACCTTGGGGGCATGACCAGCGGGGGGCTATCGCGCACCGACGTGGGACCGAAGCCGGAAATCCTCGGCGGATTCGCGCGCGAGTTCTTCGCGCGGGCCGACGCCAAATACCCCGCGGGCACGCGCACCGCGGCCGAGTTCTGGTTTCACGAGCCGCACGTTGCCGAGCAGACTTTCATTGAGCTATTGCGCGAGGCGGGCGTGCAGGTGGTCTTTGCCGCGCGCATGGCGCGGGTGGAGAAAGCCGGGCTGCGGATTGTTTCTTTCAAGACGGTCGAGGGAGAGCAGTTTTTCGGCCGGGTGTTTGTGGATGCAAGTTACGAGGGCGACCTGATGGCGCGGGCGGGAGTACGCTACGCCGTGGGGCGCGAGGGGCGGGAGGTCTACGGCGAGTCGCTGGCGGGGTTCCGACCCGCGCCGCTGCGGCCGCGGAGCGCGGAGTACATGGCCACGCCCGGCACGGCCTACACTCACGGCACGCCCGTGAAGATTTCGGCGTATGGCAAGGATGGGAGACTTCTTCCCGGGATCGAAAGGCAATGGCCTGCACCGGGTTCCGGCGATCGTCGGCCGCAGTCCTATAACTTCCGCGTGATCCTTACCAAGTCCGCCGATCGCGCGCGTTTTCCCAAGCCGGCCGCGTACGATCCGCTCCGCTACGAGATCCTTGCGCGAATCATCGATGCTTATCCCGGCATCCAGTTCGAGAAGCTCGTGTATTTCGGGGCGCTGCCGAACGGGAAGTTCGACGCCAACGCCAGCGGGCTGGTGCAGGGCACCGATCACGTCGGCGGAAACGTGGGCTATCCCGAGGGAGATTATGCGACGCGCGATCGCATTTGGCAGGATCACGTGGATTACGTGCAGGGATTGTTCTGGTTTATGGCCAATGATCCCCGAGTGTTGAAGGAACTACGCGATCAAGCGAGCCAGTACGGTTTGGCGAAAGACGAATTCGTCGACAACGGAAACTGGCCTTACGCGCTGTACGTGCGCGAGGCCAGGCGGATGATCGGCGCCTACGTGATGCGGCAGGACGACTGCGCGAAGGCGAGGACCAAACCCGACACCGTGGGCATGGGCGCATTCATCCTCGATTCGCATGCCGTCGAGCGCTTGGCGGACGCGGAGGGGAACGTGATCGACGAAGGCAATTTCGACGTGCCGGTCCGGCCGTACCAGATTCCCTATCGCTGTCTTACGCCGAAGAAGGAAGAGTGCGAGAACCTGCTCGTGCCCGTGTGCCTTTCGGCCTCGCACGTCGCCTACGGCTCGATCCGCATGGAGCCGCAATTCATGATTCTCGGCCACTCGTGCGGGGTGGCGGCGACGATGGCGATCGAGAGCGACGTTGCCGTGCAGGATATTGACGTGCGGCAGTTGCAGGCAAGGCTTCGCCGCGAGAAGCAGGTGCTGGAGTGGATCCCCGGCGGAACGTCCAGTGCCAGGTTGGCCGGAATCGTTGTGGACGACGAGGACGCGGCCTACGAGGGCCAGTGGCTCGTGAGCGGTTTCGGCGAGCCGATCGACGGCTCCAGCCGGCACGACGGCAACTCCGGCAAGGGAAAGAAGACGGCGCAATTTGAGGTTTCGGTGCCGGCCTCGGGCCGCTACGAAGTCCGGTTTGCCTACACGGCCGCGGTGAACCGGGCAAGCAACGTGCCGCTTCGGATTGTCCACGCCGACGGCGTGACAAGCGTGACGGTCAACGAGCGGGAGACGCCGAAGCTGGAGAAGCACTTCGTCGGGCTGGGAGCGTTTCGGTTCACCGCCGGGCAACGCGCCGCGGTGATCGTCGGCACGGAGAAGACCGACGGGTATGTTTCCGTCGACGCGATTCAGCTTCTTGAGGCTCGATAGGAGCCGGCCGCCTGGCCCTACGGTTTGTCAAGCGACAGTTCCCACAGCCGGCCGTCTCTGAGTTGAAGAAGCAAGTTCAGGGGCTTGTAGTAGCAAACACCGTCGCTGGGCCCTTCGGATTTGCTCGTAGGGGGTCCGTAGGCGCTCTCGATCTCCTGCATGGTCGCACCCATGCCGATCCCTTTGGACGTCTTGCCGGTGAAAGGCCGCTTCCCTGCATTCTCACCGTAACAAAACAGTCGCACGAGCCCCTGGTCGTTCAAAACAATAAGCTCGAAGCCGCGCGAGATGTAGTCGAGGCACATGCCATTGGGAGCCCGTTGAGTGATACCCAGGCTACTGGTCGCCTGACTTACGAAGTCACGTTTTTCGGAGCCCCGCAATCCCTTTTCGTCCGCTTCTTTGGAGGCCCTCTGGAAAGTTTCGTCGAGTTGCCGCGCCTCGTCGGGGGTGGATTCCCAATGGTCGCTCGCGTCGTCCGGTGGACCCAGAACCTCGATCACCTGTTCGATGCTCATGCCGAACCTTGCCGGACCGATGCCGATTGCCGGCACGATGACAGGCGAGGCCAGACTCTCGTCCTTGGGTGGAAGCGGCAATTGGTCCAGATACGGTACCTCCAGGCCCCCGCGCAACTGGGTGTAGCCTTCCGGCGGCAACAGTCGAAACAACGACGCATCCAAGGGCCGGTTGAACGTGAACGTTAGCGTGTAATGGCGGAAGCTGGTTGCCAAAATACCCGGATTCTCGGGGAGAAACTCATAACGTATTGGCAATCGAGTCTGAGGATCAACCCAAAGATGGCAGAGCATGTGACTGTCTTTAGCGAACCTGTCGCGAGGCAGCACGAATCCGACCAGCGTTTGATCGTCGAACTTCCGCTCCCCCAATCGTGCCACGGTGATCGACTCGAGGTCTGCCAGCGTATCGAGAAACTCCCGTGGAGTGAGAAAGTGGCGCCCGACGTGCATCGAGCCTACACCGGGCGAGCCATCTTCCGTTCGAGCGGTCTTTTTCTTCGGATTCAGGACGAGCTGTTGGCTCTCGTTGGTGTTGCGCAGGCAGACGATCCCGTTTGGCCACTCCGTTCGGACCACGTCGCAATCACGTCGGTAGAGGACTCTGCAATTCATCCAAGGTGTCTTGAGGCAATCGACAACCTCGATCGCGGTGTCAATGCGTCGGATGGCCTCCTGCACGTCGGCGAATGCAACGCTCGTACCGAGGTCCCTGTGCCTGCCCCAGATGGCTAGCGCAACGAGCACCGAGGCAACGATGGCGAATCCCGCCACGTAGCGTGCCACAGGGCGCGTCCTCCACTGCGTGGGCCGGGTCGCCGAGTCGGCGACTCGGGACTCGGCGGACCTCGCACCGGCGGGGCAGGAGTTTGGAGGAGAAACCAAGTTGTGGACGGTGCCAAACAACCGTTCTCTCATCGTCTCTTGCAGGCCCGCAGGTGGAGCGTATGTCTTGACTGCCTGGGCCAAGGCCGATGCGATCTGTTCTTCATTGTCGAAGTCGAAGGTTGCCATCGGGCATCTCCTCTCGCGCTCGAAGTCGTTGAAAAGTGCTTCTGAGCAAGTTGCGGGCTCGGGAAAGGGCGGATTCGATGGCTTTTTCCGTGCGAGCGTGCTTCTCTGCCATCTGACGAACGGGAAGGCCCTCCAAGTATTTCTCTTCGAGCAGCTCGACATCCTCCGGAGGGAGCAAACGCATCACCTGAGC
Source organism: Pirellulales bacterium (assembly GCA_963736495.1). GTDB lineage: Bacteria > Planctomycetota > Planctomycetia > Pirellulales > Thermoguttaceae > CAVTPL01. Next base: position 970,991 of record CAVTPL010000009.1, read on the forward strand.
CAACAGCAGCGATTGCTCGTCCGGGCGAGATTGGCCGGATGTTGCCGGATAGGCCAAGCGTTCTGCTTCGGCCGAGTCGCGTCGCCCGACCCTGACTCGAAGGTGGTCTGCCACCTTACGGCGGGCGATACCCCGAAGCCATGAGAGCGCCGTCCCGTCCCCCCGGTAGGAACTCCAACCCTGCCAAGCGGCCAGGAAGACATCCTGCGTGAGGTCTTGGGCCGCATCTCGATCGGGTGCAAGCCGGTACGCTACATAGCCGTAGATCTGGCCGAAGCAGCGGTCAAACACGGCCTGGAAACTCTCCGCATCGCCGTCTGGCATGTGCCATCCTTCTCGATGGTGCCGGGTTGCCGCTGGCCCTCGCATTATCTTAGAGCCGATCCCAGAACCTTGGGAGGTGCCACGCTTCTCCTGCCGCCCAAGGCCGCAGCGGCAGTGCTGGGATACGTTCTTAGTCTGCGCAACGCGGCAAATCCTTCGCGCATTCTGCGCCTTTCTTGGAAACCACCCAAGGACGGTCATCTGCTGAGATACTGCGGCGGCGCGTCGAGCGGCGCGGTACGTTGCCTGAGTTTGGCACAACTTTCGAGGCGCCCCCCCGCACTCGCGGTGGGCAATGCACTCGGCCCGGCAGCGGAGAGGCAGTGAGAAGGATGTAGACGCTGACGAGTTGAACCTGTTCTCTACGTTCTTCGCATCGTATTGATGCCGACGCAGTCAACGTTCGCGATTCATCCCGGATAGTCAGCCGAAAGGGCTGGTTTCCGGAGTCTCGTTGGCCGCCCCCAGTTCGCGAGCAACGCGGGCCTCAATAAGACGGATGGGGGCAGCAGCGCGGCAACGGCTCGCGCCGGTTACGCACTGCTTGCCGAAGCGGCAAGCGGTGGCACACCTCAGGCCGGCTTGACGCGTGTATGAGCGCAGGTAACCGCGAATGGTTACCTTGCACGAGGTTGGGGCGGCTAGTTCTGCTTTGCCTTCGCTGGCTTGCTTGTTTTCGCCCCCTTGCCGGCGGCCTTCTCGGCCTTTGCCGGTTTTTGGGGCGGGGCGTTGCGGAAGAACTCGGCATCGACCGCTGCCGGCTTGGGACTGGCGACCTCCAGCGGCAGGGTGTCGTCATAGCGCTTTTGTTCGGCCGCAAGCTGCGCGAGCAACAGCTTGATGCGCTCCGCCTGGGCGGGGTCGGCCGCGAGGTCTTTGGTTTCCTCCGGGTCGGTTTGGAGATCGAAAAGCTGCGTGCGGTTGATCTGCGGATAGCGGATCAGCTTCCACCGGCCATGAAGGACCGCGCGCTGCACGTCGCGATAGGCGAGCAGGATCGTGTCGCGGACCTGTTCGGCCTGGCCCCGGAGGATCGCCGCCAGGCTCTTGCCGTCCAATCCGGCGGGAACGGCGCGCCGGCCAGGTCGCAAACGGTCGGGAAGATGTCGAGCAAGTAGGCGAAGGCGTCGGTCGATTTGCCCTGCGGAATGCCTGGACCCGAGAAGACCAGCGGCGCGTTCATGCTGGCCTGGTAGAGGTTCTGCTTGCCCATCAACCCGTGGCTGCCCAGGGCAATACCTTGGTCCGAGGCGAAGACGATGACGGTGCGCTCCTGCTCGCCGGTCTCGTTCAGGCAGTCCAGGATGCGGCCGATCTGCTGGTCCATGGCCGTGATCACGGCGTAGTAGTCGCGGATCTGGCGCGGAGGTTGTCCTCGGGCCGCGGCCAGGGTGCGAGCCGCTCGTCGCGGACGAACATCTCACCGTTGTCGAAGGGGTGGAAGGGGAGGAAATTCCGCGGCAAGGGCAGCTTCTGAGGATCATAGAGACGGAGGAACTCGGGGGCCGCCACGCGCGGGTCGTGCGGATTGGCCAGTGCGAGATACATGAAGAACGGTTTGTCGGCGCCCGACTGCTTGCGGTTCTTGAGAAAAGCGATGGCGGCGTCGGCGATGGTCCGGCCCGGAGAGCCGTTGGTGCGGTCCTGATCGTCGTCGAGGTATTGGTTGTGGGCAAACAGCGACTGGATGGCGATGGGCGTATTGCCGCGTTTGCCGTAATGGTATGTCTCGTAGCCGGCCTGGTTCATCGATCGGGGGAAGTTGGGGGCCTCCTTGGGCAAGTTGCGGACGGCGAACCAGGAGCGGCCCGTCATGGTCATTTCCCGCGAGGGGAGGCAGACCGCGGGGCTGTAGCCGCCCATGCAGTACGCGTTGCGGAACGACAAGCCCGACTGGACCAGTTTGTCGAGGTTGGGCGTCTGGATGTGCGGGTTTCCCAGGGCGTGGACGGTATCGCGGTGCTGGTCGTCGGTAAAGAGGAAGAGCACGTTGGGGCGTCGAGCGGCAGCACCCCAGGCACCCGCCGCCAGCCACACTGCGATCAGCCCGCCGGTCAGCCCGCGCCGCCAAAATGCCGCTTTGCCCATCGCTGTACTCCTGGCCCAAAGCTCGAAAGAAGCAGGAATTGTGTGGGATTGAGATCGCTCTTGGAAGTGCCGCTACGGCCGCGTGTAGCCGGATGATCTCTCAGCGGCATGGCGAACGCCGTCGGCACTGAGACCCTATGGTAGCGGGAGGCGTTGCGAGGGGCAAACGGGGCGGGCCCTGGGGCAGGCTTTTTTGATCCGCTTGCGGCGAACTTGCGGCGCACGGCGTCAACGGCGAGAATGGACCACCGTTTGCGGAGACGCTCGTGTCATCACGCGGCCCCGCCGAACGCGGCAAATCCATCCCGCGGAGCGGCCTGCGAGCCGCCGTGTCCGCAGCCTTCGAAACCCGGAAGGATTACCCATGTCTATCCTCGAGCGACGCGAGTTTCTCCGCATGGCCGGCGCGGCCGCGACCGGCGCCGCCCTGGCGGGCCCCCTGGCCGCCGCCGAACCGCAGGCGCCGCGCAATCCCATTCCCCGCTGGCGCGGGTTCAATCTCTTGAACTTCTTTCAGGGGCTCAGCTCGGGTGAGACCAGCGATTGCGAAGTTAGCGAAGACGACTGCCGCTGGATTCGCGACTGGGGATTCGACTTCATCCGCTTGCCGATGGACTACTGGCTGTGGGTGGACTCGGACTGGAAGGCGACGAAAAAGCTACGTCCCGACGACGTCTTCAAGATCCGCGAGTCGGTGCTGGCGAAGATCGACCGCGCGGTCGATCTGGGGCGCAAGTACCAGTTGCACGTGAGCCTCAATTTCCACCGCGCGCCGGGCTACTGCATCAACGACCCCGAGCGCGAGCCGTTCGTGCTCTGGAGCAACAAGCAGGCGGAAGACGCCTTCGTGCACCATTGGGACGTATTTGCCAAGCGTTACCGGGGCGTGCCAGCAAAGGACCTGAGTTTCAACCTGGTGAACGAAGCCCCGTCGCCGCGCGAAGGATACATGACGCGCGAGGATTATCGCCGCGTGATGACGCGGGCTACGGAGGCTATCCGCAGCGTCAGTCCGGACCGGCTGGTCATTATCGACGGGCTGAGCGTGGGCAACGACGTGGTCACGGAGATGATTCCGACCAAGGTCGCACAGAGCGTACACGCCTACCGTCCGGCCGAGATCAGCCACTACCGCGCGAGTTGGGTCGACCGGAAATCGAGCTTTCCGGAGCCGACCTGGCCGCTGCGCAAGAAGGACGGATCGGTCAAGCTCGACCGCGCCGGCCTGGAGAAGATGTACGCTCCGTGGGGCGAACTGGCGCGCAAGGGAATCGGCGTACACTGCGGCGAAGCGGGTTGCTACAGCCGCACCCCCTACAAAGTCTTTCTGGGCTGGTTCAGCGACGTGATGGACATCCTTCAAGTCGCACGGCATCGGCTATGCCCTGTGGAACTTCCGCGGCTCCTTCGGCGTCGTTGATTCGGGACGCCGCGACATCGAGTATGAAGACTGGCACGGCCACAAGTTCGACCGGCAGTTGTTGGCGATGTTGCAGAAACACTGAATCGCGCGGCGCCGCCGCCCAGGAAGGGAACGATCATGCGCACGATCGGCAAGGTATTTGCGTGGTGGGTAGTGGTGGCACTGGCCGCCGGCGTTGCTTGCGGCGCTGAGCCCAAGGCGAAAGGCAAGGCAAAAGCCAAGGCGAAGGCCAAGACTCAAGCCAAGGGTCAGGCCAATCTGTTGGCCATCCCCCAGGTTTCGCGGGACAAGGTGATTTGCTTCGCGCTCTACACGGTGCACAACAACGTCCTCAAGCTCACCGCGCAGCTTTACCCGCTGGACGAGATCGACCCGCGCACGGCACGCTTGGAGATTCAGCGCGGCGGCGCAGTGGCACGAGGTGGCGACCACGACAGGTCGATCAAGCCCGGCTGGACGGCTCCCGTTCCGCGTTGAATCCTGGGACATGAACGAGGAAGTGCCTTACCGCGTGCGGCACGGCGAGTCGGCCGTCTACGAAGGGCTGATCCGTCGGAATCCGGTCGACAAGCCGGAGATCGTCGTGGCCGCGTTCACCGGCAACTCGATCTATCCCGGCCACGGCGGCGACATTCCCCGGACCGACATCGTCGAGAATCTTCAGCGGCTGAAGCCCGACTTGCTGTTCTTCTCCGGCGACCAGGTCTACGACCACAATCAGCACTATGCCTACTGGCTCCGCTTCGGCCGCGATTTCGGCGACATCATCCGCAGTCACGCCCACGGTGACGATTCCCGACGACCACGACGTCGGGCATCCGAACCTTTGGGGCGCGGCGGGAAGAAGTCGAACAAGGCCAATGGCGACGACGGCGGCTACTTCAAGCCGGTGGAATACGTCCAGGAGGTCGAGCGCGCCCAGACCAGCCATCTGCCCGACCCGTTCGACCCCACGCCGGTGGAGCGCGGGATCGGCGTCTACTACACGCAGCTTACTTGGGGCGGGATCAGCTTCGCGATACTCGAGGACCGCAAGTTCAAGACGGGTCCGGAAGGGCTGGTGCCGGTGATGGGGCCGCGCGCCGGATCACGTGACCCAGGCCGAACTACGATCCCAAGGAGCTCGACGTGCCCGGTGCGGAGCTGCTCGGCGAGCGGCAGTTGAAGTTCCTCCGCGCGTGGGCGGCCGACTGGCGCGGGGCCGAGATGAAGGCCGTGCTCTCGCAGACGATCTTCTGCGGCGGAGCCCACCTGCACGGGACTCGCGACTACCGCGTGTACGCCGATCTCGACTCCGACGGCTGGCCGCACTCCGGGCGCAACGCGGCGCTGGCCGAGATGCGCAAGGCCTTCGCGCTGCACATCGCCGGCGATCAGCACCTGGGCACGATCATTCACCACGGCATCGACGACTGGAACGACGCCTGCGTACTCGTTCTGCGTTCCTTCGATCGCCAATTTGTATCTCCGCTGGTGGGCGCCGCTGGAGCCGGGCAAGAACCGCCAACCCGGCATGCCGGATTATACCGGCGAGTTTCTCGACGGCTTCGGCAACAAGATCACCCTTTGGGCCGTGGCCAATCCGACTCCCGAGGAGAACCACGACAAGCTGACGACGCGCGCCGCGGGCTTCGGGATCGTGCGTTTCCACAAGGCCGGATCGCACGATCACGATGGAGTGCTGGCCGCGCAACGTGGACATCACCAAGGCCGACGGCCAAGCAGTATCCCGGTTGGCCGAAGACGATCTCGCAATTGGACAACTACGCGCGCAAACCCGCGGCCTGGCTTCCGACGCTTGAGGTCCGCGGACCGGCGGACCCCGTGGTGCAGGTCATCGAGGAACCATCCGGCGAGATGGTTTACGCCTTGCGCATCCAGGGGCGGGAGTTCCGGCCCCAGGTGTTTCACGCGGGTAGCTACACGATCCGCGTCGGCGAACCCGGCGTGAAGATGCAGGAAATTCGCGGGGTGAAATCGCTTGCCGCCGAGCAGCCCGGCCAGTTGACGATTGACCTCCAATAGACCATTCATTCCCGTAGATCATCGAGGATGCCATGAACGCGTCAGTCCGCGTTGTTCTCGTTGCGCTGGTGGCGGTGCTTATGGGGCCCAGTTTGGCCGCGCGGCTTTCGGCCGCCGAGCGACCGAATATCGTCGTCATCCTTTCCGACGACATGGGCTACTCCGACATCGGCTGTTATGGGGGCGAGATCCGAACGCCGAACCTCGATCAACTGGCGGCCGGCGGACTGCGATTCACGCAGTTCTACAACACGGCGCGCTGCTGCCCCACGCGCGCGAGCCTGCTGAGCGGCCTGTACCCGCACCAGGCGGGTATCGGCCACATGATGGAGGATCGCGGGTTGCCGGGTTACCGCGGCGATTTGAGCAACCGCTGCATGACAATCGCCGAGGTGCTGAAGACCGCGGGCTATGGCACCTACGCGGTGGGCAAGTGGCACGTGACGCGGCTCATGAATCCCGAGGGAGACAAGCACAACTGGCCGTTGCGCGCGGGTTTGACCGTTACTACGGCACGATCACCGGCGCCGGCAGTTTCTACGATCCGGGGACGCTGACGCGCGACAACACGATGATTACGCCGGCCAGCGACAAGGCGTATCAGCCGCGGCAGTACTACTATACGGACGCGATCAGCGATAACGCGGCGACATTCATCGGCGATCACTGCAAGGCGTCGCCCGACAAGCCGCTGTTTCTCTACGTTGCCTACACGGCCGCGCACTGGCCGATGCACGCTCTGCCCGAAGACATTGCCAAGTACCGGGGCAAGTACGACGCCGGCTATGACGCCGTGCGCCAAGCGCGTTACGAGCGGATGAAGAAGATGGGTTTGATCCGCCCCGAGTGGCGGATGAGCGCGGCCGATCGGGAAGACAAGGCGTTGCCGCGCGATTGGGAAGCTCGGTGCATGGAAGTGTATGCGGCGATGATCGATCGCATGGACCAAGGGATCGGCCGCATCGTGGCGCAGCTCAAGGCCGCCGGCCGATTGGAGAACACGTTGATCCTCTTTCTCCAGGACAACGGCGGCTGCGCCGAGGGGATGGGTCGGGCCGCCACGGCCGCACAATCGCAGAAGCCGCCCCGCGCGGCGATGGGGCCGGACGAGCTGCAACTGGCCGTCGTTCCCAAGTGGACGCGCGACGGCCGGCCGGTGCGCCAGGGCGTGGGTGTGATGCCCGGTCCGGACGACACGTATCTGGGCTACGGCAAGAACTGGGCCAATGTGAGCAATACCCCGTTCCGCGAGTTCAAACATTGGGTGCACGAGGGAGGGATTTCCACGCCGCTGGTGGCGCATTGGCCGGCGCGGATCCGCCGCGCGGGCGAGCTGGAGCACCAGCCGGGGCACTTGGTCGACGTGATGGCCACCTGCGTGGACGTATCGGGCGCGCAGTATCCGGCGACGTACCGGGGCGCGGGGATTACGCCCCTGGAAGGGCGGAGCCTGGTGCCTGCGATGGAAGGCCGCCCGATCGAGCGCGAGGCGATCTACTGGGAGCACGAAGGGAACCGGGCGATTCGCAAGGGGAAGTGGAAGCTCGTGGCCAAGGGACCTCAAGGGGCGTGGCAGCTCTACGACATGGAGCGGGACCGCACGGAGCTGGACGACCTGGCCCAACGCGAACCGGATCGAGTCGGCCAGTTGGCGGCCGAGTGGGAGGCTTGGGCGAAGAGGGCCCAGGTTACTCCATGGCCTTGGGGTTCGCCCTATGGCGACACTGCCCAAGCGAAGGGAAAACCGGGCGCCAAAAAGAAGCCCGGCGCCAAGAAGAAAGCTGCGCCGGCGACGTAGTGCCGCCGCGCGTTTGCCTGAGAAGAACGAACGGGGCAGGGGAAGGCTTGTTTCCCGGATTGCGCAGGTTTTGCTTACCAAGGAGTGATGCTCATGAACCGTTGGCTGGGATGGGTGGCCCTGTTGGGCCTGGTAGCCTGCTGTGTCGCGCAAGCCTCCGAGCCGCTGCGCATCGCAACCTTTCAAGTGGATGCCACGCCCGCAATCGGCAGCCCGGTTGCCTATGCCCTGGCGCGGAAGATCGAGGATCCGCTCAGCGCGCGGGGAATCGTGCTCTTGGGCGACGAGAAACCGATTGTGCTCTGTGCGGTCGACTGGATCACGATTGCCAACGGCGGCTACGATGCATGGCGCGAGGCGTTGGCCCTCGCCGCCGGCACCACGGCCGACCGGGTAGCCGTGCACACGATTCATCAGCACGACGGCCCGCGCTGCGACTTTTCCACCGAGGAGCTGTTGGCCGCGCGCGGCCTGGCGGGCAAGTGCTTCGATGCTCCTTTCGCGCGGGCGACGATCGACAAGGCTGCCGCCGCGGTGCGCGAGGCTCTCAAGGCGCCGAAAACCGTCACGCACCTGGGCATCGGCCAGGCGAAGGTGGACAAGGTGGCGTCGAACCGCCGCATCCTCGGGCCCGATGGCAAGGTGATGTACGTTCGCTATAGCTCCTGCCGTGATCCGAAGATCATCGCCGCGCCCGAAGGGGTGATCGATCCGCTGGTCCGCGTGCTGAGCTTCTGGGATGGATCGCGACCGCTGGCCTGTTTGAGCTACTACGCCACGCATCCCCAGAGCTATTACGGCAAGGGAGACGTGACTGCGGAATTCGTCGGACTGGCGCGCGCTGCGCGGGAGTCGGCCCTACCCGGCGTCGTGCATGTTCATTTCACGGGGGCGGCGGGCAACGTGGCGGCGGGCAAGTACAACGACGGCTCGCCGGCGATGCGTCCGGTATTGACTCAGCGATTGGCCGAAGGCATGCGCGCCGCCTGGGAGGCTACCCAGCGCGCCCCAATCTCCGCCGCCGACGTCGGCTGGCAATCGCGCGGGGTGAAGCTGCCCTTGGCGCCGCATTTGAACCGCGAAAAGGCCGTGGCCGCGCTCGACGACGCCCAGGCCAAGCCGAGCGATCGCATGGCAGCGGCGTCGGACCTCGTGTGGATCGATCGGGTGCAGAGCGGCCGCACGCTCGACGTGAGCTGTCTCCGGCTGGGCAAGGCACGCGTGCTCAGTCTACCGGGCGAGCTGTTCGTCGAGTACCAGTTGGCGGCCCAGGCCATGCGTCCCCAGGAAACGGTTTGCGTGGCGGCCTATGGCGACGGCGGCCCGGGGTACATCGGTACCCAGATCGCCTACGGCCAGGGAGGCTACGAGACGAGCCCCCGAGCGTCGAACGTGGCTCCGGAAGTCGAGCCCATTCTGCTGGAGGCAATCGGTGCGGTGCTGAAATGAATCCCAACCCACGGCTTGAAGAGGAATCTCTCCCATGCGGCGACAATTGACCGGGCTTCAAACGTTTCCGGGTGACGCAACGAGCACCGACGCGATGAACAGCAAGGCAACGAACACCGACGCGATGAACGCCGACGGAACGAAACCGGCACGTCGGCGGCGGTGGTTGGCACGGGCGCCGGTGATGGGCGCACTGGTGCTGGGCGCTCTGATGCTCATGGCGGGCGCGGCGAGGGCTGCCGATCTCTACGTTGCCCCGGGCGGCAACGACGCCGCGGCCGGAACCGAACAAGCGCCCTGGCCACGCTCGCACGTGCGCAGCAGGCCGTGCGCGCCCTCAAAGCGAGCCAACCCGCGCGCAAGACGCCGATCGTGGTTTCGGTCGCGGCGGTTTCTACGAGCTGGCCGAGCCGATCGTCTTCGAGCCGGAGGACTCGGGCACGGCGGAAGCGCCCGTGGTCTACGAGGCCGCTTCGGGCCAGCAACCGATCCTCAGCGGCGGCCGGCGGATCAGCGGCTGGAAAGTCGGAGCCGACGGCCGCTGGCGCGTGACGCTCGACGACGTCAAGGGCGGCAAGTGGGCTTTCCTGCAACTGTTCGTCGACGACCAGCGCCGCTTCCCGCCTCGCTTGCCGAAAACGGGCTACTTCAAGGTCGGGGCCGAAATCAAGCCGGCCGCGGATGCCAAGGGCTATACGCAGTTCGTCTACCGCGAAGGCGGACGTGCACCCCGATTGGTCCAACCGATCGCGACCTGATCGTCCAGGCCTTCCACATCTGGTGCGACTCGCAGATGCCGATCGCGTCGATCGACGCGGAGAAGCGGATCGTGACCTTCACCGGGACGACGCGCGGCACCAAGCTACTTCAACGCCTACGCCAAGGGCAATCGCTATCGCGTGCTGAACGTGAAGGAGGCACTGAGCGAGCCGGGCGAGTGGTATTTGGATCGCCCGACCGGGATGCTGACCTATCTTCCCTATGCCCGGCGAGAAACCCGAGCCACGGTGGTCGTGGCCCCGCGTCTGGAACAACTCGTGCTCTTTCGCGGCGACGTGGCCAGCCACCGATGGGTCGAGCACGTCCAGTTCAAGGGGCTGACTCGTTCGCCCATTCCAACTGGCTACTTGGGCCCAAGGGAATGAGCATGCCGCAGGCCGCGATCGGGGTGCCCGAGGCGATCACCGCCTTCGGGGCCGGAACGTGCTGTTCGAGGCTGCTGCGTGCGGCACACGGGCGGCTATGCCATGGGCTTCGGCGCCGGGTCGCAAGCAGAACACGGTCCGCGGTTGCGAGATGTTCGACCTGGGGGCCGGCGGGGTCAAGGTCGGCTACGCCGGCACCGGCGACTGGCAGCGTTCGCACGACGTCTCCAAGGACCCCGAGGGTCTCCCTTCGCACCACACCATCGAGAACTGCACCATCGCCCACGGCGGACGGATCCACCCGCCCGGCCGTCGGCGTGTGGATCGGCAAGAGCCCCTACAACAAGGTGCTCCACAACGACATTTACGATCTCTACTACACGTCGGTCTCGCTCGGCTGGGTCTGGGGCTACGGCCCCTCGCCCGCCCACCACAACGAGATCGCCTACAACCACCTGCACACGATCGGCCAGGGCGTGTTGTCGGACATGGGCGGGCGTTTACTCGCTCGGCATCCAGCCCGGCACCACGATCCACCACAACCACGTCCACCACGTCCATTCCTTCGGCTACGGCGGCTGGGGGCTTTACACCGACGAGGGCTCGACCGACATCGTGCTCCACGACAACCTCGTCCATCATACCAAGGATGGCGGCTTCGACCAGCACTACGGCCGCAACAACCTCGTCACCAACAACATCTTCGCCTTCGGCGAGGAGTGCATGATCCGCCGCAACGACCGCCGCGACCTGCACACTTCGTTCACCTTCGAGCGGAACATCGTGCTCTACGACCGCGGCCTGATCCTCGGCGGCGGCTGGGGCACGTACACCGACGGCTACTACACGCTGGACCACAACCTCTACTGGAACGCGACGGCCGGCCGGTGATGTTCACCAAGACGATGGACTTTGCCGGGTGGCAGGAGAAGCACGGCCAGGACAAGAACAGCCTGGTGGCCGATCCGCTCTTTGTCGATGCCCAGAGTGGCGACTTCCGCCTCAAGCCCGACTCGCCCGCAATCGCCAAACTCGGCTTCAAGCCCTTCGACTACACCAAGGCCGGACGCACGACTCCGCCGATTCTGACCAAGGAATTGCCGCCGGTACCCAAGGCGTTTGAGTAAGTGATTCTTTCACGTTGTATTTGGCGGTGAAGAATTACCTTGGGGCACCAGGCGCGAGGCACTAGTGCTTTGTCACAGCTAAGAATTGGGGTGGCAGTGGCTACGCCGGTGCGATGTTGGCGACGCATGTTCCGCTCCAACGCTGGCAGAGCCAGTGGCACACCATCCCAAAATCAAGCTGTGACAAAGCGGTAGGGAAGGATTACCTGGGGCGGTTCGGCCCGCCGACCGCCCTTCGAGCACGGTACGCAGGAGAACCGGTCATGAGCTCTCACGTCTGCCCGTGGTGGGGCGGCTACTTCATCGATAATCCGTTGCGTCTTCTTCTCCACAAACCCGCGCGGATCCTCGCGCCTGACGTGCGCCCGGGCATGACCGCGCTGGATTTCGGCTGCGGCATGGGTCTGTTTTCGATCGCGCTGGCCCGGCTCGTGGGTCCCGAAGGGCGCGTGATCTCGGCCGATCTCCAGCCGCGAATGCTCGACGTGCTCCGCAAGCGCGCCGCGCGTGCCGGCGTCGGCGACCGCATCGAGACTCACCTCTGCCAGCCTTGTGCGATCGGGCTTGGGCAAGCGATCGATTTCGCCCTGGCGTTCTACTCGGTCCATGAAGTGCCCGACCCGGCCCGGCTTGTGGCCGAGGTTTTCGCCGCGCTGCGTCCGGGCGGGCGACTCCTGGTGGCAGAACCCATCGGCCACGTGTGCGCCCGAGATTTTGCGGCCACGATCGTGCTGGTCGAGCAGGCCGGCTTCGCGGTGGTTGAGCGGCCGCTGGTGCGCCTGAGCCATGCGGCGGTGTTTGCGAAGCCGTAGCCGGCGCATCTTGGAAAGAACATGGCCATGGTGATTGAGTTCGCAGTTCCCAGTTCGCAGTTCGCAGTTCCCAGTTCGCAGTTCCCAGTTCCCAGTTTTCAGTTTTCAGTTGGGGGGCGGGTGGGAAAAAAACGCCATGAGGCACTGCTTGCCGAAGCGGCAAGCAGTGGCACACGCGCGGACCAGGCAGTAGATCAAGAGGATGAGGGAACAGACGATTTCACCGCGAAGACGGAAAAGGGCGCGAAGGAAGACGCGGTGGGGGGGTTGGGAGGAATGCGGCACGTGCGCGGGGCGGGTAGGGTGTAAGCACCATGACGCACTGCTTGCCGAAGCGGCAAGCAGTGGCACACGCGCGGACCAGGCAGTAGATCAAGAGGATGAGAGAACAGACGTTTCACCGCGAAGACGCAAAGGGCGCGAAGGAAGACGCGGTGGGGGGGTGGGAGGAATGCGGCACGTGCGCGGGGCTGGTAGGGTATAAGCACCATGACGCGCTGCTTGCCGAAGCGGCAAGCAGTGGCACACGCGCGGACCAGGCAGTAGATCAAGAGGATGAGGGAACAGACGATTTCACCGCGAAGATGCAAAGGGCGCGAAGGAAGACGCGGTGTGCGGTTTGGGAGGAATGCGGCACGTGCGCGGGGCGGGTAGGGTGTAAGCACCATGACGCACTGCTTGCCGAAGCGGCAAGCAGTGGCACACCTATCGCGCTGCGCTAGTGCCACTTTCCGCAAAGAGCAGCGTCTTTCGTTCCGGTCTGTTGCCGCTTTGCCGGTGCGCGGCGGGCAGGCCTTCTCCCTCACCGGGCCAGTAGGCGCTGGAAGGCTTCGAGCTGGGGGTCTTCGGTCTTGCGCATTTGGGCAAGCATCGCCTGACGCAGCCGCGCGAGTTGGTCGCGGTAGCGCGGGTCGTCGACGAGGTTCTTTAGCGCGCAGGGATCGGTCTGGTAGTCGTAGAACTCCTCGGCCTGCGCGGTACTGGAACATGCGGACGCGGGCAGCGATCTTGGCGTCGCTGGTGGCCGCGGCCTGCATCGCCTTCCAGGTCAAACCCGCTTGCGATTCATTGCGGAAGACTATTGTGCCGTCGGCCCAGGCGTTGAAGATATAGCCGAATCGCCGATCCTGAACCGTGCGCATCGGGAATGCCTGGCCCGCGGAATTGGCGTTGATCTCGGTGAAGGCGAACTCGCGGTTGGGTTGCGTGCCGCCGGCCAGAAGCGGGAGCAACGAACGGCCGTCGATGCCGGCGACGGCCGGCAGTCCGGCCGCTTCGAGCACGGTGGGGAGAAAATCAACGCCCGAGATCAGGTTCTGGTCGTCGCAGGTGCCGGGTTTGATCTTGCTCGGCCAGCGTGCGATCCATGCGGTCTGCGTGCTGGCGCGGTAGCAGTTGGTCTTGGCGAAGGGGAATGCCATGCCGTTGTCGCCGAGGAACATGACGAGGGTCGAGTCGGCGAGGCCTTCGTCGGCCAGGGCGCGGAGGATTTCGCCGACGGTTTCATCACAGCGGTGGACGGCGGTGTAGTATTGGGCCAGCTCGCGGCGGACGTCGGGGAGATCGGGCAGAAAGCCGGGCACCTCGATCTGGTCGGGTGTGTAGTATTTCGTGGGCGGTGGGGCGGCTTGTTGCATCTGGCGCGGGCCGCCTTCTCGGCTGCGCGCTTAGCAGCCTTTGCGGCCGGTTGGCCATCGGCGACCGCGTTGGCGGGTTTGGGTTTGGCCGCCAGCGGCTTGACGTTTGCGGGGCGATTGGGGGCGGCTGCCGGGGCGTCGCCGGGGAGCTGCGGGAAGGGCCGGTGCGGATCGGCCGAGTTGGCCATCAGGAAGAACGGCTTGCCCGCGGTCTTGGCGGCGGCAAGGAAAGTGCGCGTGTGCTCGTAGTAACGCTTCGGGTTGCGACCGCCGCCGAGTTCCTCGGCCGTCACCACTGTATCCCAGGCGAACCGCGGCTGCGGCGCCAGGTGCGGCACTTTGCCGAGGATACCGTTTACGTATCCGGCTTGGTGCAATTGTTCCTGGAGCGTGGGGACGTCGGGACGGATCGGATCGAAGCCGCCGAGGCTATTGCGGTGCGGAACGCGGCCGGTCATCAGTGCCTGGCGGCAGGGCTGGCAGATGGCGGCGGCCACGTGGGCATGGGCGAAGCGGAGCCCCTGGGACGCGAGCCGGTCGATGTTCGGCGTGACTGCCGGCAGGCGGCAACCCATCACGCCGACCGAGCCGGCGTGAAGATCGTCGGCGGTGATGAGGAGGAAGTTGGGGCGAGAGGGGGACTGGGCGGCCAACACGAGAGTCGGCACGCTCACGATCAAGAGCAACACGGCGGCATGACGCATGGTTCTTCCTCGCGGAGAGCTGCGGTTGGTTCGACGCCGCGCCATCCTAGCCAGCGTCTGGGCCCATTGGAGAATGCGACCCGCATGGTACCGCTTCGACCGGGGCGGGAGAAGCATGGCTTATAGCCGCGTATGCTTTCGGGGTTCTTGCACATGGTCGCGGGCTTTCGCGGGGTCATGTGTCTTTGGTGGGGGAGAATTGACAGGGTTGAACCATCTCTATCAGAATTGTGCTCGTCAGTCTGTGTTCGGGGATAAAATGGTAATCGCCTGAAAGCGCGTTTTGCCTGCCTCCGCCTTTCACGTGACGGAGTTTTCGTAGCAAGGGTCGAGTGGCTGGCCGCTGCGTGCGCTCTCATGTGATTAAGCGTCACTGAAAGGTAAGTATGAGCGATGTTGTGTTCATCCTCGGTGCGGGCGCGTCGAAGCAAGCCGGTGCGCCCTTGATGGCGGAGTTCCTGGACGTAGCGACGTTTTGCCGTCCTCAATCCTGACGCTGCTGTGGATCAACGGTTTCGCGCCCTTCTCGGTCCCGGCGCGATGGCTCGCTATGAGTTTCAGCCGTATACCTTCGAGCATGCCATTACGCATGTGGGGCGGATGTTTCCGTAAGGCAGTTGATGTCCCACGCGCTGCTCACGTTGGTTGGGAGGGTGAGGTCAGTTCCATGTTTTTGCCAGTTGACAGTGGATCAAGAGGATGAGAGAACAGCGATTTCACCGCGAAGACGCAAAGGGCGCGAAGGAAGACGCGGTGTGGCGGTTTGGGAGGAGTGCGGCACGTGCGCGGGGCTGGTAGGGTATAAGCACCATGACGCACTGCTTGCCGAAGCGGCAAGCAGTGGCACACGCGCGGACTCTGAGACCCGGAGTGTGGCTGTGAGCGCAGATCGAGAAGGAGACGAAGCTGGGCCAGGCCGCCGCCGCACGAACGGAATCGGGCGGGACGCCGCTGTCGTTCAGCCGAGATGAGTTATGAAGGAAGGCGTTGAGGACTACCCGGAGTTTGAGGAGGCGGTGGCGCGGTTTGTCGCTTTCGCACGCGGTCAGGGGATATGCGAGTCAGTCGTATTCGTATGCTCTGGAGACGTGGCGATGACTCAAGGCCGGATCCACGTCCGGCTGCCCGATCCCGATCGGTCGCGGCAATGTGCGAAGCGACTCTATGAAGCCGCCGCGGCGCGGAGGCGCGGAGTGATCATTGGCGGGCTCTGTGTGGTGGACTGCCATTTCTGTGCGTATGTATACGGCCCAGTTGACGACGACGAGGCCTCACGCTTGATGGTGCCCGACGGAGTGAAGCTCACGATCCCTTGCTCCCTACCCGACGCCGAGGCCGTTAGGGGACTTCGTTGGTGGCTCGCAAAGGTGTCGGAACGCCTGTGGCCTTCGCGAAAGGCCTGGACATTTCCGTTCACGCGGAACGACCACGCTGGGTTAATCGCCGCACCGCAAGGCTCGATCGTGTGCGGAGTGCCGCGAGAGACTGCAAACGGTTGGCAAGCAACGATGAATCTGAACGAACGGTTGCGGGTGAGTGCGGAAACGTGGGGGGCGGATTTGTTCGGCGTGGCCGATCTGGCGGCGGCGCGTGAGGCGATTTTGGCCCAGGGGGGGCCGGAAGTGGCCGCGTATCCTCGGGCGGTGTCGGTGGGGATCGTCTTGCCGCACGCGATTGTCGACCGGTTGCCCGAGCGGCCCAACCGAGCGGTGGCCGCAAGTTATCGCCATCACGGCTACGAGGTGATCAACCAGCGACTGGACTACATCACCTCGCGGATCGCGAGCCTGCTGCAGCGCGAGGGATACAGGGCGCTGCCGGTGGCGGCGTCGCAGCGCGTGGACGACGAGCGGCTGTGCGCGGTATTCTCGCACAAGATCGCAGCGCACCTGGCGGGATTGGGGTGGATCGGCAAGAGCTGCCTGGTGGTGACGCGCGAAGCAGGCCCGCGCGTGCGGTGGGGCACGGTGCTCACCGATGCGCCCCTGGAGGCCGCCGGCGAGCCGATGCAGTCGCGGTGCGGCGATTGCGGGCAGTGCGTGGAGATATGCCCGGTGCAAGCGTTTTCGGGGGTTGCTTTTTGTGCCTCGGAGGCGCGCGAGAAGCGGTACGATGCGAGAAAGTGCGAGCGCTACTTCGCGGCGCTCGATGAAAAGGAGGGCCAAAAGGCGGCCTGTGGCTTGTGCTTGTATGTGTGCCCGTGGGGAAGGCGAGGGGATGTGCAGTGAGGCTCTGAATCGTGGAAAACATGCTACGTGCGGGTTACATGGCGAAGCGAGTGGCGGGCCGCCCGGCCGGGTTCCAGGCCGAGGGCGTGCGGGATATCTACTCGGTCAGCGGTTGCATATCGGAAAACTTTGCCGACTACATCGACTTCTGGAGGCACAACGGATACTGGTTTTTCGACTCCCCGCAAATCATCCGGCAACTGGCGGGGGAGCACTCGATCGATTTGGCGGGCACGCGGCTTTTCTATTACGAGGCGTATGAACGGGAGTTCGACGACGCGGAGGACCGGTGGGTAGCGTTCCGGCCGGAGCCTTCCCTCAAGACTGAGGTGCTGGTGCCTGCCGAGAAGGCCTTGGAGGGCTACGACGTCGTGAGTTTCTCCATGAAAACAAGCGCGGAATGCTCGCCGCTTTCGTGCAATGGCCTGGCCGCGGAAGTGGAAACCAACGAGCATTGTTTGCTCGATTGCCTGGAGCGCGCCAAGGAACTGTTGGCCGAGGGGACGTTTAAGAGCCGGTCCCAGAACCTTTGGGCGCTACCGGATTCCCCGGCCGCGGACCCTTTTCCCGGTAGTTCTGGGATAGGCTCTAAGGGTGCCGAACCCGGGCCTTATCGGATCTTTGCGGTGTATTCGGCTGGCTGGCCGTGATCTGAGGCGGCTGTGAAGTTCGGCAATGGGAGAGCGGGCCATTTGGCGGCGGCGTCAGGCGTGAATATCGATGGGAAACCAGTGGACTGGGAATCTGGTTTTGTTGCCCGGACTCGATGGAACGGGGGAGCTTTTCGGGGAGTTCGTGTGCGCGCTGCCGGGCGACAAAGGCCTTGTCATCCCGGTGCGCCGATTTGAATTACAGCCATGACCGCCAGCGATCAAGAAACGGGCGCCGACGAACGGCGTCAACTTCGCGCCTCGTAACCGCCTCCATCCCCTGGATCGCTTCCCGGACCCGGTTTGCGATTGGATCGTCTTGCCCACGCGACCAGAATACGGCCTCATACTCGCTCATACTCTGCAAATGTATGGCAAACTGTTGTTCCGTCATCTGCCGGCGGCCCTGATCCTGCCAGTACGTCCTTCCCAGGGCTCCCGCCGCGAGGTGTATTTCGTTCACAACTCGGGTTATCTCGTTGAAGGGCTCAGCCGCGTCGGGACCGAAAGTCGCCATGCACCTGTATCGCATAGACTGCAATTGGGCGAAGAGCGATTCCCGCTTCTGATATCTCTCGACGGCCACGTAGGCCTGGTCAAGGACGCTGGATTCCTCTTCGCACTCGTTCTCAGCCCTCTTTCGAGACGTGCCTTCGGTACCGGAGGCGAACGGGTGGCGAATTGCGGCGATGGCATCCTGCGCCTCGTAAAACATTGCCAGCACTGATTCGGCAAGCTCGATTCGCCTCTTGCCGACGAATTCGCGCTTCCAAGCAAACACCCCGCTCATGAAAGTAAGGGCAGCGATTAGTACCGACAACGCAGTGATTAAGTCAGCCCAGCCCACCTAGTGCTCCTAATATTAGAGGTGAGTGTCGTTCTGCCCGCCGCGGTGATAATCTGAAACCGGGCTCACTGTTTGGTCCTTTCCTCTTTCTTTCTTGGAACCAGGATGTATGCCAGCATTCTTTGGAGCAGGGACTGTATTTCAAGCACCTGATCTTCCATGACTATATATCGCGGTTTCGGGTTGCCGTGAGCGGAGACGGCATTTCTAAGCTTGAGGTAATACGCGATAAGTTCCTTGTAGGTCCACCGCTTCTTACGGGATGAGAAGACCTCAAACCGCGACCGGTAGCGCGCTTTGGCAAAAGAAGTGCTGAATTGTGTATCTGTCTTCAGGAGGATGTCCGGGATCTGGGACTCAGAGAAACCCGGTTTTCCCAGAAGGGATTCCAGCCCCCGAAATGCAGACACGAAGGCGGAGTCGTAGCGAAAACGATTCTCGAGGTAGGCACGCTCCAGTGAGTACCGACTCAGAGCTTTGCGATCTGGACTATAATGGGAGTCGTAGAATGACCCGTTCATGAATCCCCAGACAAGAGTGCGGCTGTGGTCGAGATGCAAAAGGGCATCAAGAACAAATCGGCTGGAGAGTGCGTTGCGAACGAGGGCGCAACCCTGCTCGAGTTCTACGTGATCGATGCCAGGTCCACATTGAGGTTCCATGTACGGCAACAATTCGCCGTCAGTGGCTGAGCGCAAGTGGGGATTGATCAGGATTGCCAAGTCCCTATCGGACATGTGGGGACTCGGGGGCCTGGAAAGCTCCAAGAGGTAACCGCTGGGATGCTCTGTTGGAGAGTGACCATAGAAGCAACTCAGCGCTGCGCGGAGGGAATTGCCGAGAAGATAGGCATTTCGCTGAGACTTGGCGACAATCAGGATAAACGCGTTGAAAGCTCCGTATACGAACACGGAAATGCGGCCAAATTGCTTGTGACGCAGGAAAACCGTCTCTCCCAAGTCGGGCACTGCGATACCAGCTTTCTGATAGCGTTTCATCCGTTGTCGTCTTGTCTCGCCCATTACGCTGCTGAAGCCAATACAACTGTATCCGTCCAGGTGTCTTTGAGGCGGATGAGGACAAGGGGCAATACCAGTTGCCAAGAAATACCTCATAGTAATTCTGTGAGCCGACATCCGAATTCCCCAGTCAATTTGGCGGTGCCGCTAGGTATGATCGCAACACAGGCATCGCACACATCGAAACAAATCGCAGTTTCCCCGTGAACCATGCCGCAGTCAAGCACTTCCACGCACCTCTTCCGACATCGGTTCAGCGTCTCCTGCCACTCGGTGCGGCGGGATATTTTG
This sequence comes from Pirellulales bacterium, assembly GCA_963736495.1. Classification (GTDB taxonomy): domain Bacteria; phylum Planctomycetota; class Planctomycetia; order Pirellulales; family Thermoguttaceae; genus CAVTPL01. The sequence goes on from CAVTPL010000009.1 coordinate 990,558, forward strand.
CCAAGTACGTGAACCAAACATGCCGTTCGACAAGTACTTGCGGCGATCGTGCCTGCATGGATGTGAGTAGTACCGCCGCCCGGCGTGAAAATCGGTACATCGGGGTGGTATTTCCGGAACACCACGTCGACGGCTCCTGGGCGAGCAGGGCAAGGTCGAACCAGCGGTTGTAATAGCGGCCTGAGAGTATGCCGAACTGGTTCGCGGTCAACTTCCGGCCGAATGCGTGCTGGTGGCCGAGTCGTTCTCGGGGCTGGTGGCGCTGGAGCTTCTGACGCGCGGCTGCGCGGGCGTGCACGCGGTGATCTTCTGCGCGGCATTCGCTGCTCCACCGCGGCGGCTGCTCTTGCGGATTGCCCGGCTCGTTCCGCGAGTGGGGCTGGTGATGCGTTTGGCGCCTGTGCCTGTGATCCGGGCGTTTTGCACGGGTGGCGATCGAAAGGGCGTGGCACAAGCAGTGCGGCGAGTGGCGGCTCGTGTCCCGGAAGATTCGATCGCCAATCGCTTGCGACTGCTCGCAGAGGAGCAGACTTTCCAAGGGCGACTGCAAATCCCGTGTTACTACCTCCGGGCGACGCGGGACCGACTGGTTCCGCGGAGTTGTGTTCAGTGGTTTCAGGAGCACTTTGCCGATTGCCAGGTTGAGCCGATTGACGGACCGCATTTGCTCTTGCAGACTCGGCCGGAGCAGTGCGCGGAGAAGGTGGCAAACTTCCTCCGCGGGCTACCCAAGGGCGCGGCCGCACGAGCGGAATCACTCGCATAAAGCGAACGATTCGGGCGGCGACGCGGCAATACAGCCCCCTTGGGGCCGGTCGATTTGGGGTCTGGCGCGGGGCGTCATCCGCCCCGGGATGGGCGCCTTTTCGGCGATCCTTTTCGTCGATTGCACGGCGAGTGCGGCGTGTGGCAGGCGTAGTCATCCCCCGATTCGCCTGGCGATTGCGCAGCGATCGGCGCATTTCTCCCATGAATACTCAGGATCGCATGGGTAAGGATGCGCTTGGCCGCGGTTTGGATACGCGCGGCGGTGGATTGACCTATATACCAGTGAACCAAGGCGCGCCTGATGATTCGCCCGGCAACGAATCGGAAGAAATCGGAAGGGGTCGGACGGAGGCAGCGGCGTGCGTGCGTTGACAGCGACCCAACATGGGGCGATGGCCGAGAAGAGAAGAAAAGAGGAGTGACGGTGATGAATTTCCTCAACTGGAAACACTGGAAACTGGGCAGAAAGCTGGGCTTTGGCTTCGGCCTGGTGCTGGTCTTGGGCATTGCTGCCAGCGCCTGGGCAGTTTGGGGAATCAACACCATTCTCGGAGAAGCCGGAGAGGTGATCGACGGCAACGCGCTGCGCGGCATGCTGTTCCAGCGAGAAATCGATCACTTGAACTGGGCCAACAAGGTTGCCGTCGCGCTGAACGACGACAAGACCACGGGGCTGGACGTACAGATCGACCCGCACCAGTGCGGCTTTGGGGCATGGTACTACAGCGACCAGCGTACGGCGGCGGAAGCCCGAGTGCCTGCCCTGGGCGCCGAATTGCAGGCCATGGAGGAACCCCACAACCGCCTGCACGCTTCGGCGGCGGCCATCAACAAGGCCCTGCAATCTTCCGACGCGGCGAAAGGGCGGCAAACCGCCCGCGGCATTTACCTCAACGAAACCAAGCCTTGCCTGGAGAAGATTCGCGGCACGTTTGCCAAGGTCAAGGAGACCGTCGACGCGGGATTGAGCAGCGACGCGGTGCTTCACGCGGAGGCCGACCGCACGCTCTGGGTGACGGCCGTTCTGGCGGCAATCGCCTTGATCGTCGGGATCGTGCTGGCCGCGACCTTCACGCGTTCCATCGTTCGTCCGATCCGCATGTGCCGGGACGGGGCCGAGGCGTTAGGGCGCCAGGATTTCACGCGGCAGGTCGAGGTCGATCGCGGCGACGAAATCGGCGAGCTTGCGGCGACCATGAACCGTTGCGCGGGCGTGCTCGAGAAGTCGATGGAAGAGGCCCATAAGGCCGCCGATAACCTTCAGAACATCCCCACACCCGTGATGACCGTCGATCGGGATTTCACGATCACCTCGATGAACCTCGCCGGCGCCAACCTCGTCGGGCTCACAGCCGAGCAGTGCGTGGGGCGGAAGTGCCACGAGCTGTTCAAGACTCCGCACTGCCACACGGCCGAGTGCCGCTGCGCCAAGGCGATGAACGAGGACGGCATTTTCACCGGTGAGACGGTTGCCGATCCGAGCGGACTGAACCTCCCGATCATGTACACGGGCGCTCCGATCAAGGATCGAAACGGCCAGATCGTGGGGGCGCTGGAATACGTGGTCGACATGAGCGCGATGCGGAAGGCGATGAACGAGGCCCAGCGGCACGTCGAGAACCTCAACAACCTGCCCACGCCCGTGATGGCGGTCGATCGCGACTTTACCGTGACCTTCATGAACCGGGCCGGCGCGGGGGTGCTGGGCCTTCAGTCCACGCAGTGCGTGGGGCGGAAGTGCTACGAGTTGTTTAAGACGCCGCACTGCCGCACCGCCGAATGCCGCTGCCAGCAGGCGATGGCCGGCGACGGCGCTTTCAGCGGCGAAACGATTGCCGATCCGAGCGGGCTGAACCTGCCGATCATGTATACCGGCGCTCCGATCAAGAATGAGACCGGGCAGATCGTCGGCGCCTTGGAATACGTCGTCGACATGACCGAGGTGAAGCGGGGGCAGGCCGTGGCGCGGAAGATCGCCGAGTACCAGGATCGCGAAGTGGCTCGGATCTCCGAGACGCTGGGCAAGGTGGCCGCCGGCGACCTGAGGGTGAAGTACGACGTCGGCGCGGCCGACGACGACACCGCCCACGTCTTCAACGCCTTTACGGGGATCGCGCGGCGCTGAACCAGACGACCGCCAACCTCGGCCAGCTCATCGGCCAGATCACCGAAAGCGCGGCGCAGTTCAACGAAGGCGCGCGCGTCATCTCCGAAAGCGCCCAGTCGCTGGCGGGCGGTGCGCAGACGCAAAGCTCGAGCGTCGAACAGATGACCGCTTCGGTCGAGGAAGCTTGCGCGGTCGATCGGTCAGGTCAAGGAGAATTCGCAGCAGGCCGACAAGCTCGCTCGGCAAACCAACACCCTGGCGGTCGACGGGGGCAAGGCGGTCCAGCAGTCCACCCAGGCGATGGATCTGATTCGTCAGAGCTCGCAGCGGATCAGCGAGATCATTCAAGTGATTTCGGAGATCGCCAGCCAGACCAATCTCTTGGCCCTGAATGCGGCGATCGAGGCGGCGCGTGCCGGCGAGCATGGGATGGGCTTCGCCGTGGTGGCCGACGAGGTGCGCAAACTGGCCGAAAGGTCGAACCAGGCGGCGCGCGAGGTTTCCGCGTTGATCAAGGAATCGTCGCAGAGGGTCAACGAAGGATCGCAGCTCTCGGACCAGACCGGCAAGTCGCTCCAGCAGATCATCCAAGGGGTGGAGTCGACCGCGGCCAAGATTGCCGAGATCGCCGCCGCCACCGTGCAGCAAGCGGCCAATGCCCAGGAGGTCTCCACCGCGATCCAGAGCATCTCCCACGTTACCGAGCAGAGCGCCGCCGGCAGCGAGGAAATGGCCTCGTCCAGCGAAGAGCTTCGCGCCAGGCCGCCACGCTCCGCGAATTGGTGAGCCGCTTTAAGGCGTAAGCGGCAATCGCTACGCCGATGCGGTAGTGCTTTGTCCCAGCTAAAAGTGGAGTGGCACTGGCTACGCCAGCGCGATGTTGGCGACACACGTTCCACTCCAACCCTGGCAGAGCCAGTGGCACACCATCCCAAAATCAAGCCGTGACAAAGCGGTAGTCACTGGCGGTAGAAGCTCACCTTGTCGAGGTTGAGATTACGGTCTTCGCCGCCGGTGGAGAAATCGTTGACAAACGCCAGCCGCAGCACGTGCTTGCCCTGGGGGAGGTCGAGGTCGAGGTAGTAGGACCGCCACTGGCCGGTAGTCAGTTGGATCTTTCCGAGGGCCTTGCCGTCGAGCGAGACTTCCACCAACGGGTACACGCCGGCGGCGGGAGTGCCGGAAGCCACCAGTTCCATGGTGTAGCGCGTGGCGGCGGCGATCTGGATCGGCGTTTCGAGGAAGCCGTTGCACGCCATAGCGGCGTGGCTGCCGGTATTAGTGAAGAACCGCATACCGGGCTGCGGGGTCATCCGCTCGCACTCGAATAGGACCCCGAGGCGCGGCGGAAACTCGCCACCCAACGCCGTGAGCAGGGAAGCGGCATAGCGCTGGGCCTTGCGGCCGTTGGGCTCTTCGGAGTCCCAGCGGAGCATGTCGAAGACGACGGTTCCCTTGCCGCGCGGCACGAGGGCGACCGCGGCGGGGGAGGTGAGGAAGGACACTTCGCCGGCACGCTCGTCGCGGGCCACCAGTAACTTGTCGACATACAGGTTGCGGTCTTCGCGGCCGCGGCTGCCGTCGTTGAGAAACGACACGGAGACTTTGTGCCGTCCGGCCTCGACGCGGCCGAGCACGGTGGAGGTGTCCCAGCGGGCCGACACGGAGACCTCGCCCAACGGCCGGTCGTCCAGCGCGATCCGTGCGCGGGTAGACGCCGTCACAGGGCGTGCCGCGGGCGAGGATTCCGACGATGTAGTCGCCCGCCGCGGGGAAGTCGATCTCGTGGGAGGCGGTGCCGACGGTGGCGAAGACGACGCCCCGCTGGGCGCGATCGACGATCCCGCCCTCTAACTTCCAATCCTTCACGTCGTAGGCGGTGGCGCGCTACACGTTCGAGAGTCTTTGCCAGGGCCAGGTCGGCCATGCGCGGGCGCGAGGCGTCTGGGCCCAACCGATGCCCACGTGGCGGTCGTACCAGTAGAGGTCCTCGCGCGTGATCGCGTCCAAGAGCGGGTGGTTGCCTTCGGCGCGCGAGACGGGGCCGAAGACCTCGGAGGCGGTCAGGTTTACTTGCATCAAGCGGCCGAGCGAGGCGGTTTGTTCGGCGTTTGCCCGATGGACGAGCAGATGGCCACCCGCCGCTGCCCAATCGAGAAGCGGCTGGGGTTGCGGGACGTTGCCGCGACAGACCACCAAGCCATAGGGGGCCAAGCGGGGCGCGTTGAGTTTGCCGCTGAGGACGTCGAACCGCAAGCCGAGGCCGCGAAGAAAGGCCGCGTAGTCGGGCGTACCGCCGATGAGGGCCGTCTTCTTGGGCGCCTGGCGGGGTTGGCCGAGGTAGTCGACGAGATTGCCGAGGATTCGGGCGGCGGCGGGTTCGGCGGCGTATTTCTCGGCGAGCCGCATTTGGCAGTAGACGATCGTGCCGGAGCCGATCGATTGCTCCAACAGCGGAGCGTGGTCGATCCCGGCCGCGGAGCCGGAAACGACGAGGGGCGCAAAGCCGCCGCGGACCGGCCGGATCGGTTCGCGATCGGTTACGAAGTGGTCGTCGCCCCAGAATTTCAGATCGTCGGCGGCCACGCCGCGGAGGGCGGGATGAGTGGACGCGGCGGGAAAGGTCATGGTCGAGTGGTGCTCGGCGAGCGTGGCGTCGAAGAGGCCGTCTGGATAGGCGTCCTGGCGGAGCACGAGCACGCGGCCGCCGCGGGCGACGAAGTCGAGGAGGGCCATGCGCTGTGGGGAGACGCTTCCGACGACGGGCGCTTGATGGGTTTCCGCACGCAGCGTGCCGGCGCCGATGACCAGCAGATCGCAGTTGCCGGCCGCGTCGGCCAGGTCCTTGAGCAGCAGCGGCTCAAGCCCTGCCGACTGCAGGCACGCTCGGGTTGAACCGAGCGGATCGAGCAGCCCGACCTTCGCGGCGAAGTTGCGCGGGGCAGGGCGGGGGAAGACGGACAACTCGTGGCGATCGTGGAAGACTTGCTTGCCGCCGCGCCGTATCGAGAGGTCCCAGTGGAGTGGCATTCGCTCGCGGCAGGCCGGCATGGGCAGGCGGATTTCGAGCAGACGCTGATCCCCGGAGGCGAGCGTGAGGGTCTCGGTCCCTTGCGCGACCACGGCGTCGGCCGCGCGAAGCGTCCAAGCGAGTTCCAGCGGGCCAGCCTCGCGCTCGTTGAACACGACGAGCTGCCGGGGAATCGTCTGGCCGGAGTAGAATCGGCGATCGTAGTCGAGCGGATACGCGGCGATCGGCTGGTAGGCGTACTGGTGGGCTCGGTAGAGCGGGTTCGTGTCATCGCGGCCCGCCTTCGATCACCGTCCAAGGGGAGATGCCGCCGACTTCCAGGTGGCGGTAGCCGAGGATCTGCATCTTCCAGCCTCCGCCTTGGCCAGGTTGCGGTAGCGGTGGTAGTCGCGGTAGGCCTCGTCGCCGAAGAAGACCGTGTGCCACGACGGATCGCGGGAGGGAATCCAGAGGAACTCGCCGACGTAGAGCGGCTTGTCCTGCTTCCAGACGAACTCCTTCTGGCCGTTGAGAAACATGTGCGGAATGACGGCGGGCTTCTGGAGCCAGTAGGCCTCGTTCGGCCAGCAGGTGAAATCGGGATACTCGTGCGGGTAGTGGATGCCGATGCAGTCGGCCACGCCGCCGGGATCGCCGTCCGACTCGTAGAAGATCGGCCGTGTCGGGTCCCACTGCTTCACCAGCCGGCCCATGCGGACCAGGTCTTTCTTCGCCGGCGGCGGCGTCGTTCAGCCGGCCGCCGAAGAACTCGTTCTCCAGGCTCCACATCACCACCGAGGGCCGGTTCTTGTCGCGGTCGACCATGGCCTTCAGGTGCCGGGCGTAGTTGTCCCAGAAGACCGGGTCGTCGATGCGGTAGGTGTCGTCGTCGTTCCACACCGCCCCTTCGACGATCATCAGCAGCCCCACTTCGTCGGCCACCTCGTAGTGCAGCGCGGGCCAGGGCTGGGTGTGCGTGCGGAAGGCCACGCAGCCCATCCGCTTGACTGCCTCCCAGCGCTTGCGGATCTCCTCGCGGGTCATCGACGCGGTGCGGCGGCCACCAGGACGTGGCCAGCAGGTTGATCCGCGAGCCGTTCAAGAAGAACTTGTGCGCCCTCGACCCAGAACTCGCGGAAGCCGAACCGCGTGCGGCGCCGGTCGCCGCTGGAAAGCTCGGTGCGCAGGTGGAGCAAGTGCGGATCGAGCGTGCGACCAGAGCGGCGGATTGGTCCACGGCTGGCGGAGCGTTGCCGAGACCGTCTTGCCGGCGGGACTACCACGCCGCGCCGGCGGCAGGCGCAGCACGTCCTTTCCCTGGTCCTCGACGACCGGCGGTGAGTTCGACGGTCGCGTCGGACGCCGCTCGTTGGCCACGTTGAAATCGACCACCAATTCGCCGCGCCGGACCGAGGGCTTGATGAAGAGGTCCTTGACGTACACCGCCGGATGCGCCTGCAGGACGACGTCGTCCCAGATGCCGTACGATTCGAAGAGCCCGCCGATGGGCGAGAGGATCTTGTCGCGGGGAGTTCCGCGGAGCGCGTCCCAGTCGGCCTCCTCTGGGAAATCGACCTTGCCCGGCGTGAAGACGCCGGTCCAGTCGTGGCAGCCGACGACCAGTTCGTTGGGACCGTCGAAGCGGACGGCGTCGGTCACGTCGACCTCGAACGGCTCGTGGCCGCCGAAGCAGCCGCCGACGTGCTTGCCGTTGAGATAGACGCGGCTGTTGAACTTCACGCCGCCGAAATGGAGCGAGATGCATTTGCCCTGAAAGCGATTGGGGCACCGTGAAGCTGCGTCGGAACCACGCCCGCTGGTAGTCGACGCCGGAGAGATACCCCGGAACCGTGCAGGGCTTCCACGGGCCGCCGGTCGGCGGGTCGCCCAATTCGGTGACGTGCTGGCACTGCCAGGTGCCATTGAGCGAGAGTTCCTGGCGCGGCTGGGCGGCCGCCACGGTGACGCAGAGCAAACCGAGAGCGACGGTACTGGCGGCCACTTGAGGGACTCCGAAGGCAAGGGACTGCGCGCCGCGCGAGGGGAGGACAGCCCTCGCGAGGCGCTGGGGGGAAAGCGTGGATTATACCCGCAACTTCCGCGGGCCGCACGAGTGGGCGCGGGAGAAGGTTTCGAGGATGTTTCTCAGGACGGTATCGTGGAAATCGCCGTCAATGAGAATCCTGCAGGTAGCCTTTGAAGTCGATCGATTGCGGGTCGGGCTTCTGGTAGGTGATCGGCTTCGGGTCGAGCCACTGGACCACCGTGTCCTTGATCGAATAGGCGAAGAAGTGATTCCCCCGCGGGCTGTAGTGGCCGATGAAGTACTCCTTCATGTACTCGTTGTAGGGCAGATTGTACTTCTTGAAATCGCGGAGATGGACCTCGTTCATGTCGAAGTAGTTGAACTTCTCGCGTACCAGGAAATCGACGATCGGCTGGTCGTAGCGGGTTCCGCTCGCGTTCATTTCGGCCATGGCGCGGTAGGGGTCGAACAGCACGACCAGCAGCTTCTTGCCGTTCTGCTTGGCGAACTCCCGCGCCTTCTCCAGGATGTACTGCGTGGCCCGCAGCGAGTACCGGTCGAGCAATCCGCGTGCCTGGGACTGGAGGGCCGACTCCCGGCTCCAATCGATGGGGAACTCCAGCCGGGCCGCCAGCTTGTCGATCGGCTCGCGGTCCAGGTCCCGGATGTGCCCCGACGAGAACGCATAGAGCTGCAGGGCCAGATCGTCCTTGAGATGGTCGACCATCCACTGCGGGTCGGTCATGTGGTAGAGCGACTGGCGCGTGGGAAGCAGGTTGTCCTTTTCGACGAAGCGCCCGGTTTGGAGGTCCATTTCCAGGTTGGGCCAGAAGTTGCCGTGGAACACGCGCCCGCCCTGGGAGTTCCAGAAGCGGTAGGTGATGGCGTGGCGGCAGCGCAACAAGCTGCGGATGTGATCGTCGCCCCAGATGTAGAGGATCAGGTATTCGGCCCCGTGATCGGTTCGCTCCTCGCGCAACATCCGGCGGTAGGCCTGGTAGACGCCGTACCCGCCCATGCCGAAGTTCCGGATCGGCTCGCCCAGGTGCCCGGCCAGGTACTCCTGCCAGGTCTCGCCGTCGCTGACCTGGTGGCACTGCGTGAAGCTGTCGCCGTAGGTGTTGATGCGGCATTTCCTGCCGGCATACACGAAGGAAGTCCGGGCCCCGTTGGACTGGACGGTGGAGATCGTGGCGCTATGGTCCATGCCGTCCGACGGCAGGTAGTTGCCCAGGATGTAGCCCAGTTCCGGGTCATACTGCGCCCAACTCGGGCCCCGCAGGAATGCGTCGATCACTTCCCGCGTGACGGCGCTTTGCCTCAGATACTGCTCGAAGGATGGCTTGTCCACTCTTCCGCCTTCGGCATTTCTCCGTCTTGTCTGCTCTGTCCGCCGCCACCGACGTCCAAAGCCGGAAGGCAAACCAAGACTGCCACGAGCGCTGTGCAGACGATCTTCATTATCGTTCGCTCCTTTCCGGCATGGTCCTTGCTTCCCGCCAATCCTTGCTCCACCTTTTCCGCCAATCGGGAGACGATTTCCGCCACGAGCTTTTCGCCGAGTTCCTTCGATGCCGTCGTGCGAGGGTCCTGGCCGTGAATCGCATACAAGGGGTGCTTCGGATCGTGCGTGGATGCGCTGTTCCGAGGCGTGGCCGGCAACGTGACCTTGCTCGGGATCTCGTCCGGCGGTAAGTGCGTCCATCCGCACCCAGGCCGGATTCAATGCCAGGGCGATGCTCGTTTCGTACTTGGCCGCGTGATCGCCCGGCGCCGCGGTCTCCCGGCTGCGGCGTGGTGATTTCCGGTTCGGTCAGCCCGAGGAAACGCACCTTGGGATGCCGGGCCTGTGCCTCCTGGGCCAGCCGATGCGCCATATCGACCTGTTCCTTGGGATAATGGCCGGTGAGGACCACGACCACCTTGAAGCCCTGGGCGGCCAGGTGATCGAGCGTGGCCTCCAGAATCGGCGTAATCTGCTTCTCGGGGAGAATCAGCGTCCACTTGTAGCCCACGTGGCCGCCGCCGGTGCCGTAGAAGAAGGTCGGCAACACGGCTCCGCCGGTCCGCTGGGCAACGCGCTCGCACAGAGCGTGGGCCTTGATGCCGTCGAAGCACACCGGCAGGTGCCAGCCGTGGTGCTCGAAGGTGCCCAGGGGCACGAAGGCCACGGGTGCTTCGGCCGAACACCTTCTCCAGATCGTCCGGGACCATCTCTTCCATCCGTCCGTAGCGGCTTGGTTCCCTTTGCACGTGCCGGCGTCTCCGCGGGCCACGCGACAGCCGGCGGGAGCAGTGCCAGCAGACCGAGACTCAGAGCGACAAACGAGGTGCGCGCATGCATACAAGTCGTCTCCTTCAGGGGCCAAGAGCAAGCCTTGGAATCGCGTGAATGCTGAACAAACGTTCCGGCCCAGCCTCTCGAGATGTCCGGTCAAGGAAGGCAGAGCCGCCACGGAGGTCGAGAACGGATTATCCCAGCCGTCACACCGACGAGCAACGGTCGACGATCCAGAGACGATTGGAGCCAGTGGCACGCGCGCGTGCGCTTACTTCGGATGACTCGCCGATGGTCGTTGTCGGCGGGCTGCGGGCTAGCGCCGCGTTGCGGGCGGGGACGTGCCGGCGGCGTCGGTTGCGGCGCGGGCGGTGACGAGGGGGCCTTCGCTTTCCAATGCCGACTCGCCGTTGGGGCTGGGGAGCAATCGCCCCACGAGCACGAACCGTTTTGGCTTTGCCTCCCGGTTCCGCTCGCAGTTGATGATCGCCACGGTCTCGTAGGGAAAGTCGAGGTCGTCGACCAATTCCGAGTTGCAGCAGAAGTAGTCGCGCTGGGGTCCCAGCGGCGGGTTTTGCGACGGCGCGGGGAAGACTTCGATCGGGTCGCGGAAGTGGTAGGTGAACAGGTGGTCGAGCCTTCCCAGGCTCACGAGGCGTGTTCCCTCGGGGAGGCGATCTTTCAACTCGGCCACGCTGGCCGCGCGGAATGTTCGCTGCGTCCGACCTCGAGGTCGAGCACGACGATCACGTAGGTCACGGCGAAGAAACCGGCCACGGCGACCACGGCCGCCGCGCGGGGCCGCGAGCTCTCGGCGTGCCGCGCGCGGTACAGGGCCACCGCCAGGACGCCGCTCACCGCGACGTAGGCCAGTGCCGTGGCCGGGTGCAGGCCCAGGCGTGCTGCGGGTCCGAGGACCGCGATCGCCGCGACGCCCAAGCCCGCCGCCAAGGCAACTGCCGCCGTGGCGCGGAGAAACCACGTCCAGAGCGATGCTTGGTTCCGCGCCGTCGCCCACAATCGGTCGAGCACCAGTCCGGCCAGGCAGGCAACGCAAGGGCACAGCGGCATCAGGTAGCGCGTCCGGCCCATGGGCACAAACCAGCACGTGGGAAATGCCACTGCCACGCAGCAGGCCACGTAAAGGATGTGGCTGTGCCAAGGGGCGATGCGGCGGCGGAAATCCCGCCAGAAAAAGGCCACCAAGAGCGCCGACCAGGGAAGCAGGCAGCCCAGATTCTCTGCCGGGAACGTCAGCACGTGGGTGATGATCGTCCGCAGGCTCGAGTCTTCGAAGCGCTGGCCCGTCGTCTGCGTGTACATTTTCAGCGTTCCCGCCCAGCCGACGGTCGCCTGGTAGGGAAAGTGCCACGCACCCACGCGCAAACAAACACGCAAATCCCGGCCAGATGGGCGGGGGAGACGAGCATGCGCCAATCGCGCCTGAGCACCAGGAACACGCCCACCGCGCCGCAGAAGTACACCGGAGCCTGCGGCCCTTTGGTCAACGTGGCCAGGGCGGCCAGCAGATACGACGCGCTCCAGGTCCACGCCGGCGACCACCGCCGGCTGTAGCCCCAGTGCCAGACCAACAGCGCACCGCCCAAAAGCGCGGTGAAAATCGCTTCGCTTTCCCCCAACCGGCCCAGGCGCAAGACTTCGAGCATCGAGGCGAAGCCGATCGCCGCCGCCAACGCCGCCCCGCGGGAAAGAAAGCTCCGACCGTAGGCGTAGATCAACAGTACCGTGGCCAGGATCGCCACCGCGCTGGGCGCCCGGATCGCGACCGCATCGACCTCACCCCGCAGCATGCCCGCCACCGCGATCGCCCAATTCTGAAGCGGCGGCCGACTGAAGTACAACTGTCCCTGGAGATGGGGCACCAGCCAGTCGCCCGATTCGAGCATCTCCACGGCGACGCGCCGCGCCGCGACTCTTCGCCGCAAATCGGCAGCGCAGTCAGGCGAGTGAAGTAGGTCACCGACACCATGGCGACCAGAAGCAGCGCTTCGGCCTCGCGCCACCAGCAGCCGCGCTCGGAGGACTCCGAAGTGCATGGGGCAATGCCGACACTTGCGGTGGAAGGTTCGCCTTGAATCCCGTCCATGGAATTCCCTTTCCTCGGCAGCCGATGCGCAGATGGTACGAGCACCGCGGCGGAAGAGCCATGCCGCCGGCCCGGCCGCCCGCGGTTCGAGCCGATATGGTAGCGAAGCGGGGAATCGGCTCAAACACCAATTAGGGGGGTAGGGTCTCTGAGCGTCTTGGGGAGAAGTTTGAGCCGGTGCAGGCAGTCCGCACCCTCGGTGACTGCCGAAGGGGGCTAGTGCTTTGTCACAGCTAAGAATTGGGGTGGCACTGGCTACGCCTGCGATGTTGGCGACACATGTTCCACTCCAACACTGGCAGAGCCAGCGGCACACCATCCCAAAATCAAGCTGTGACAAAGCACTAGCCCGGCGGCGACAATGCCATGCGATTGGAAGGCAATGCTATCAGGGCTTGCGCCGGGGCTATCAGGGCTTGCGCCGTGGGCGTTGGGCTGGTCGGGTTCAGAAACGCTCGGTAACGCGCTACCGCGTCCTCATCGGAAAGTTCGCGGCCGAGTAGGAGCCGGCAGTGCGCCTTGGCGGTCTCGCCGGCGGCCAGGTCCTTGCCAAACAGCGACAGGTACAGCGAGCGATAGCCCGCCGCGTCTGCCGAGGCGGGATTCCAGGGCATCGAAACGGCGAAGCAGTCTTCGGGTCGCGCCATCATCACGGCGGTGATTCCCAGCCGCGGATCGCGCCGCACTGCCAAGGGAGCGGCCAGGCGGTGGGCGAGGTCCCAATCGACGGGACTTGGGCCGAGGGTCCAACGGCCGTCGCGATCCTCCGCGCCGCATCGTCGTTGCGCGGCAGCATGACGTAGGCGCTGTGGAAATCCGGCCCGCGGTCCATTTTTACCCAACGCGGGCCGGTCTGCCCTTCCGGCTGGGCGTAGACCGACGCCAGAAATCCTTTGCCGAAGTACGAGGAGAGGAACAGCTCGAACTGCGGCAGGGCGCGGCCCGCGCGAACGGTGGTTTCCATGTCCAGCGTCTCGGCGGTTGTCCAGCGGTAGACGGCCACGATCTCCACGGGATGGCCTTCGGCCGGCGGCCACCGCACCTCGACCGCTCCGTCGGCGAGAAGCCGGGTGGTGGTCGGCCAGTCGCGGGCCGCGTCGCCGAAACGCCCCTTGGTGATCAAGACCCGGTACGGGCTGAACACGCCGGGGGCGTGCACCAGTTCCTCGCCGGCTGGCCGCGTCTACCAGCACGTCGAGCCCTTGGTAACGTCCGTCCATCTTGAGCCGGCCGCGCAGTCGCCCGGTGTCGAACTCGTAGAGTCCCTGGCCGGCGGGCCGCATCGCCAGCGAAGGCTTCTCGGCGCGGGAGACCGCGGGCGATTCTGCTCCCTGCGCCGGCGGGCACGGCCAATGCGAACAGGGCAAAGATTGCGAATTGCCGGAGCCTGTCGGTTGCCATGGGTGAAAGCTCTCCTGGCGGGCGCGATAAGGTAAGGATCGATGGGGGCCTCACGCGACACTCAGCCCTCGGCTGTGCCCCGGCAAGCCTGCGCCGCGGCAAGCCGGTCGCGCTGCGGTAGCGGGACAGAAAGACCGCTTGGCGATTTCGCAGCGCGAGCCATCGGCCATCCGGCGAACTCGTTTCCCCTGGCGATGCTTGACTTTGCCCGCCGGCCGTGGTGTGATTGAGGACGCCTCGACCGGGGTTTGGCCTGGCCGGTGATTGGAAACCACGAGATTGAGATTGCGATAGAGGAAACAAGACCATGAACGCTCGACCCACCCGGCTGGTGCGCCCGTCGCGGCGCCAGTTTCTCAAGGCCGCCACCGCGCTATCGGCAGCGGCCGTGGCTCCCACGGTGGTGCCCGCCTCGGTGTTCGGCGCCAACGCCCCGAGCAACCGGATCCACGTGGGCTTCATCGGCTGCGGCAACCAGAGCACGATCGACCTGCCCGCCTTCCTCGGCCAGGACGACGCCCAGGTGGTGGCCGTCTGCGACGTGAACACGGCCAGCCACGGCTACAGACGCCCGACCAGTTCCTCGGCCGCAAGCCGGGCCAGGACAAGGTCAACGCCTACTATGCGCCAAGAAGACCGCCTCGGGCCGTACAAGGGCTGCGACGCCTACAACGATTTCCGCGAGGTGCTCGGCCGCAAGGACATCGACGCCGTGGCGATCATCGTGCCCGACCACTGGCACGGCCTGATGACCGTCGATGGCGGCCAAGGCCGGCAAGGACATCTACTGCGAGAAGCCGCTGTCGCTGACCGTCGCGCCAGGGCCAGGCGATGGTCAAGGCCGTGCGCCAGCACAAGCGGATCCTGCAGACCGGCAGCCACTACCGCTCCAGCCCGGCCAACCGCTTCGCCTGCGAGCTGGTGCGCAACGGCCGGATCGGCCAGGTCAAGCGGATCCTCACGCAGGTGGCCGAGAACAACGCCGTCGAGTCCCGGGCCCGGGCTGGAAGCCGATGCCCGTGCCCGAGGGCTTCGACTACGACGATGTGGCTCGGCCCCGCCCCCGAGGCTCCCTACCACAACGGACCGCTGCCTCTACCGCTTCCGCTTCATCCTCGACTACTCCGGCGGCCAGACGACCAACTTCGGCGCCACTCGCAACGACATCGCCCAGTGGGGCCTGGGCATGGACGGCACCGGGCCGGTCGAGTTCGAGGACCTGGGCTCCGAGTGGCCGCCCAAGGGCAGCCTGTACACCACGGCGACCAAGGTCGCCTTCCGCGCCACGTACGCCAACGGCGTGGAACTGGTCTGCCAGACCGCGAAGCCCGGCTTCGGCACGCGCTTCGAAGGCACCGAGGGCTGGGTCGAGTTCGGCTATCAGCGGCCTGAAGACCTCGCCCGAGTCGCTCGAAGACCTCGAAGATCGGCCCCAACGAGATCCACCTGCCCGTGAGCAATCCCGCAGCGCACGGAAGACGTCTCGCAAGTACTACATCCCCGACCACGTGCGCAACTTCCTCGACTGCGTCAAGTCGCGCCAGGACCCGATCGAGCCGGTCGAGATCGGCCACCGCACGGCCAGCCTCTGCCACCTGGGCAACATCGCCATGCTGCTCGAAGCGCAAGCTCCGCTGGGACCCGGCCAAGGAAGCAGATCGTCGGCGACGACGAAGCGACGAGATGCTCGACCGGCCGATGCGCGGACCTTGGCAAGTCGTGTAGCGGATACCGCGCGACGCGCGCGCGGGGCCCTCAACTTCGGGAGAAGCAGCCATGCACAAGCCTCGTATCGCTTCATGCAGCGCGGGGTCGCTGAGCCGCCGCGCCGTTCTCGCCGCCTCGGCGGCGGAGGCAGCCGCCTTCGTTCTGGGTACCGCGCCCGCAGCCGCACACGCGGCCGCGTCGAAGGCGAAGTCTGCCGCGTCGAAGGCGAAGCCTGGGGACCTTACGCCGCTTCAGGGCTTTCCGCGGATGGTCCAGGAGCACTTCGTCGAGTGCGTGCGTCGCGCTGAAGCCGAGGGATTGGCGCGCCAGGCCGCGCTGCGTACGAAGGCCGATGCGCAGAAGTACGTCGAGACCGTGCGGGCCAAGATCCTCGAGTCGTTCGGCCCGCTGCCGGAGAAGACTCCTCTGAATCCGAAGATCACGGGCGTGGTCGAGCGCGACGCCTACAAGATTGAGAAGCTGATCTTCCAGAGCCGGCCGGAGTTCTACGTCACCGGCAACCTCTACGTGCCCAAGGGCGCAAGTTTCCCCTGCCCGGCGTTGTGGGCACTTGCGGCCATTCCAACAACGGCAAGGCCGCCGAGGCCTACCAGTCGTTTGCCCAGGGGCTAGCGCGGCAGGGCTATGTCGTGTTGATCTTCGATCCTTTGGGTCAGGGCGAACGCCTGCAGTATCCCACCGACGCGCTGAAGTCGCAGATCGGCGTCGGCGTGCCCGAACATCTTTATGCCGGCAACCAGCAGTTTCTCGTCGGCGAGTTCATCGGCACGTGGCGGGCGTGGGACGCGATTCGCGCGCTCGACTATCTCCTCACGCGCGAGGAAGTCGATCGCCGCCACCTCGGCGTCACCGGCAATTCCGGGGGCGGCACGATGACCACGTGGCTCTGCGGAGTCGAATCGCGCTGGACCATGGCCGCGCCGAGTTGTTTTGTCACCACGTTCCGCCGGAACCTTGAAAACGAGCTTCCCGCCGACACCGAACAGTGCCCGCCCGCGCGCTGGCGTTGGGTCTGGACCACGCCGATTTTCTCGCCGCCATGGCCCCCAAACCGGTCCTGATCCTCGCCAAGGAGCGCGATTTCTTCGACGTGCGCGGCGCAGGAAGCCTACGAGCGACTCAAGAAGCTCTATCGCCTGTTGGGCGCCGAGGACCAGATCGGGCTGTTCGTCGGACCGACCGAGCACGGCTACACTCCGGAGAATCGCGAGGCCATGTACCGCTGGTTCAACCGCGCCACGGGCGTGTCCAGCGCCACGGCGGAGCCGCAACTCGTGATCGAGAAAGACGAAACGCTCTGGTGTACGCCCCGCGGCCAGGTCGCCGATCTTCCGTCGCGCAGCGTGTTTTCCTTTACCAAGGAGAAATCCGCGGCGCTGGCCCGGCAGCGCAAGGGGCTTTCGGGCGATGCCCTGGCGCGGGCGGTTGAGGAAACGCTCAAGCTCCCGGCGCGGTCGGGCGCGCCCGACTACCGCATTCTTCGACCGCTCTCGGGGCGGAAGTATCCCAAGCGTTACGCCGCGCTGTACGCCGTGGCCACCGAGCCGGGCGTTCATGCCCTGGTCAGCATGCTCTCCGACGTACAGCACCTGTCGCGCCCCCCGCGGCGCGGCCGACGGGCGCTGGTCTACGTCGCCCACCACGGAAGCGATCCCGAGCTGCGCGAAGAGCCGCTGGTCGCCGAGTTGCTCGCGGCCGAGCCCCAATGCGAACTGTTTGCCTGCGACGTGCGGGGAATCGGCCAGTCTCAGCCGGATACGTGTGGAGTCAACCAGTTTCTCGCTCCCTATGGGAGCGACTTCTTCTACGCCGACCATGCCCTCATGCTCGACCGGCCCTACCTGGGCCAGAAGACCTACGATCTGCTCCGCGTGCTCGATTGGCTGAAGAGTTGCGGTTACGAGGAGGTCCACCTGGCGGCCAAGGGCTGGGGGACTCTGCCGGCCACCTTCGCCGCCTTGTTGAGCGATTCCGTGGTTCAAGTCACGCTGAAAGGCGCGCCGGCCTCGTATTCTGAAATTGCCGAGTCGGAGCGGTACGACTGGCCGCTCTCGGCCCTGCTGCCCAACGTGCTGGCGCGGTGGGATCTTCCCGACTGCTATCGCGCGCTTGGGTCGAAGAAGCTTCGCCAGGTCGAGCCCGCCGGCGCCCGCCTTCCGCAAACGCAAGCCAAGAAGGCCTGACGGAACCGGACCGGCGCCGGAGTGCCCGATCGCGTGCTTTCACTCGGCCTTGGCCGCGCGCAGCCGGTAGAGGTGCTCGGCGAGCGGCTCGAAGTCGTCGCTGAAACCGCCCTCCTCGGCGCGGATCGTGCGGTTTTCGTCCAAGACCTGGACCTCTGCGCCGGCCTTGAGCCCTGCCACGCGGATCGTGCCCCGGGCGGGGCGGTCTTTCATATCGATGTTTTGCGCCAGCACGTAGACGTATCCCTCGTGCTCCGTGGCCTTCGCATGACCCGCCACCTTGCCCTCCAGCGCGAACTCGGCGCGCGCCGGCCGCGCCAGGATCGCCGGCGCCAGCGCGTGATCTGGGCGTCCAGGCGCGCCAATTCTTTCTGCATCGCCTCGGTGGGGGCGAACTCGGTGAACTCGGGGCGCCAGGCGTGGGTGAAGTAGCCGATGCCGGTGGCGCCTTGGATGATCGCCATCCAGACCTCGGCGCGGGTGTGTCGCGGCAACACCTCCTTCTGGTTCTCGAGCTTGATGTTGCTCGTGCCCTTATGCGTTTCGATCCACGCATACACCGGTCTCGGCCCGGCCAGATCGACCAGCCCCTTGGTTCCGTCGGCCACGTAGAACAGCCATTCGGGCTTGGCCCAGCCGAAGATCGGATAGATGTCGAAGCCCACGACGTCCGCCCCGCGCACGTACTGGGGATAGTACGTCTGTCGCTGTTGCTCGTTGAATCGCGTGAACTGCTTGAGGAATCGGCCGGTGAGCGTCATGAAGACGGGCCGGCTGGGGTCCGCCTGTTTGATTTTGTGGTAGGCGGCAATGACTTCTTCGGGGGTTTGCCGCGGCTTCTCGACGGGGGCGTGCAAGAGCACGTTCTTGCCGGCCGCATCGAATCCTTCCAGTTCGCTGATCGATCCCCAGAGTTGCTTGCCCGGCGTCACGGCCGTAATCCGGACTTCCAGCCGCTGGAAAGTCTTTTCGCCTTTCAGATCGAACGACTGGCTGCCGCGCTTTGCTTCGACCGCCGTGCGGAGAATCTCCTTGCCGTCGCCCAAGAAGGTCATCTCCTTGGGCGTCGAGAGTCCCTCCGAGATCGTCACCCAAACGGCCAGCTTCTGCACCGTGACCGGTTGCGGCAATTCCAGGGTGAACGAGGCTCCTTCCAGCGGGTCCAGGACGCTCCAACTATGCGTTACTCCGTCGATGATCTTCCAGAGCGGAGTCGAGGGGTTCACGCGGAGGGTCGGCCCCGGCGCCACCTTGGCGTCGCTCGCCGGCGAGCTCAGATCGGGCTCGTCCTGGTGCAGCCAACCGAGGATCGCGCCGTCGCCGATTCCCGAGCCGTCGAAGTGGGCCACCGCGTAGCCTCCCGCCTTCTCGGCCAGCCTTGCCATCTCCGCCGCCGCCGGCTTGCCCTGGTGATTACCTACGAAGGTATTGATCCCGATCGCGCGAAGCTGCGCGTAGCGCGACGGACTTTGCAGCCACGACATGATCGGGAAGAAGGGTTTGCCGTTGACGCGCAGCTCGCGCTGGGCGCCGACGGTGACCTGGCGAATCGGCTCGTCGGCTGCCGCGGGTGCGACCGCGGCGCGTGCGGCGAGGAAGACCACAAGCACGGCCAAACTTTTCTTCACGGGTTACTCCTTCTCATGGCTTCGCGAAACCTCAACGAACATCACGCCGCTGGCCTCGGCCGCCTTACCCACCGCGGCTTCCAGCCGTGCCGGACCGGCGGGCAGGCGAATGCACGTAAACACTGCCTCCTTCTTGCCCTCGGCGACCGTCTGCTCCAACTGCACGCCCGCGATCGCCAGTTGCACCGGCGAGGGTTGCGAAACGGCTCGGAATCGCAGCCGGATCTCGTAGGTTCCCGCCTCGGCGACCCGCACATCCCAGAAACCGCGATCGTTCGGCCTCCAACCGGCTCCCCGCCAATCCTGGCGCGTGAGCACTACGGGGTCCTCGTGCGGGGTTCCCAGGTAGATCCGCGGCGGCGCGTAATTGTCGGGACGCGTCGTGCCGACGTCGAGAAACCATTTCTCGTAGCGGTGCTTCAAGTCGGCCACGATGTCCGCATGCTCTGCGGCCACGTTCTTCGTCTCGTAAGGGTCGTTCTCCATGTCGTAGAGCTCGAAAGCGGGCTCGCCGGAGAATTCTTCCTTGCCGAATCCGCTGGGGTTGACCAGCTTCCACCGCTGCGTGCGAACGGCGCAGTTGTGATAGCGCAGCGGGCGGTCGCCGCGGTGCGATTGCACGAACAGCGTGCGTTCGGGCCACTCTCCTACTTGACGCCGCAGGAGCGGGAGGATGCTCCGGCCGTCGAGCCTCAGCCCCTCGGGCACCGCCACGCCGCACGCCTCGAGGATCGTCGGCATCAGGTCGATGTGCGCGGCGATCCGGTCGGATGCGAAGCCCGGGGCCAATCGGCCCGGCCACTGGACGAACAGCGGCGAACGGATTCCCCCTTCATACACCGTCGACTTGTTCCCCTTCAGGCCGGCGTTGTATCCCACCGTCGCCTCGCCGTTGTCGGTGAGGAAGATGACGAGCGTGTTTTCGGTGAGCTTGCCGGCATCGAGCCAGGCGAAGAGGCGTCCCACGTTGTCGTCGATGTTGGAGATCATGGCGTACACGCGCGCGAGCGTGTCGGCGTTGAGCCGTTTGGCGATGGGATGGCCGGGCGTTTTGGGAAAGCGTTCCGGGGAAATCGTCTGCTTCTTGTAGTCGTCGTACTTATCCTTCGGCACGTCGCCGTAGGGGCCGTGGGGGGCGTTGGTGGGCAGGTAGAGGAAGAACGGCCGCCCTTGCTGTTTCGCCTTTTCGGCCCACTTCATCCCTTCGCGAAAGTAGACGTCGGTGCAGTACCCCTGCATCGGCGTGAGCTTGCCGTTGGCCATGAAGATCGGATCGGTGTACTTGCCTTCGCCGCCGGGCGGATCGCTGGGTTGCCCGATGCCGCCTCCGCGGTGGACGAGCACTTCCTCGAACCCCTGGTCCATGGGACGCATCGGGTAATTGTCGCCCAGGTGCCATTTGCCGAAGATGCCCGTGGCGTAACCCGCCTCGCGCAGCACCTCGGCGATCGTGACTTCCTCGTGCTCCATCATGGCGCGGCCGCGGAACGTGTCGATGGCCCGCGTGCGGTAGTTGTATCGGCCGGTCATCAGGCAGGCCCGCGTCGGCGTGCAGACCGGACTGACGTAGAAATACTCCAGCCGGGCGCTCCGCTTGGCCATGGCATCGAGGTGCGGCGTTTTCACGATCGGATTGCCGGAAAATCCCGAATCCCCGTAGCCCTGGTCGTCGGTCATGATCAGGATCACGTTGGGCCGATCGGCCGCGGTGCCTTGCGCCGCGCCGCAACTCCACCATGTCGCGGCCGCGAGCGCCGCCGCAAACCAGTTCATCTCCACTCCGGAAACCTTCATCGTATTTTCTCCTTGTTGGAGATCTCTTGCATGGACTCGAGCGTCTTGGCGGCTTGGGAGAAATCCTGGCCCGCCAGACGGAGGTAACTCCGCGCGCCGATCGAAACCACGACGCCGCGCGGTTCCGCGCGCGTGGCTAGCGCGATTGAAGGGCCGCATAGCGCGCATGCGCTGGGCGTCTGCCGCAAGCATGTAGTCGGCCTCTCCTTCGGTTCGCCACACGAGGGCATAGGTATCGGACGGCTCGCCCGCGCGCTGGAACAGGAAAGCCTTCAGGTGCCGGGCCGCCTCCAGTGCGACCTCGCGGATCGGCACCAGCTCGTGCTCTCCGCGCTCGTTGACGAACAAGTGATGCTCCTGGTCGGAAAACGGCCGCTTGCTCCAGGCTTCGATCCACTCGGCGCGAACAGCGCGGGCCAGGTCTTGATGAACTGATATTGCTTGGGATCGAGCGTCTTGAGCATGGCGAGCTGGGACGGGCTGAGCTTGCCCTCGATCCGCGCATTCTCCCAGGTGCGAATCACCTCGAAGCAGTCCTCGGCGCGGGGATGTGCCGCCACCTCGGCCCGCGTGACACGTTGGGAGAAGGGGCAGTCCCACGCCGCCCCTCGGCTGAGCACGTATTCCAGCGTATCCGGGCCCAGGTGCCGGTAGAAGCCGGCGATCCAGCCGAAGTTGATCCGCGTGAAGTCCACGGCGCGGACCGGAGCGGTCCGGCAGGAGATCTGGTGCACGAAGGGCTTGATATGGGCCCCGACCACGTCGAAGGCGTTGCCGCGCGTCATCATGTGCCAACTGAAGTGCGTGCTCATCGCCGCTTCGCACACGGGGGGCGGCGGCTCCAGCAGCCGGTACACTCGGTGCTGCGCCGCGGCCACGTGATACCAGAACGGATCATGCACGTCCTCCGCCCCGTCGAAATAGACCATCTCGTAGGGCCCCGTCTCGCGGTAAATCGCTGCGATCCGCCGCGCCGCTTCGTCCTGGATGTCGGTTTGCTGGTCGAAACGCAGGAAGATGATCCAGTCGTCGACGTCCAGAAGCCGCGCGCCCGCCCCAGAGGCGTGCTCGGCTGGGGCCGTCTTCAAATGCCCGCGCTCGCATCCGGTGAACTGGAAGGGCGGCTTCTCCGTGTAGTCGCGGTAGGCCACCAGCTCCTTGCCGATTTGCAGGATTCGCCGTCCCTCGGTCCGCGTCGAGCCCGTGGGATTTTCCCGCACCGGGATCGTCGTCGAGTGCGCGTCGGCAGCCTCCGCCAGGGTGAAAGCCCGCGTCGCGTGCAGGCGGTCGTCGGGCACCGGGGTCACATAGGGATCCGTGCGTACCGCCTTCGAATAGTGGATGTGCAGACCGACGCCCAGTCCTGCGGCTCGAATGCGATCGGTCATTTTCTTCAGATCGGCCATGCCTCCGGGGAAGCGGTCGTTGAAGAAGAAGTGGCCGGCTCCCTGCGTGAACGCCGTGTACGAAAAGAGGAGCGTGCGGAAACCGCCCCGCTTCGCCAGGGCGATGTACTGGTCCACGTCGGCCAGCGTGGGGCTGCACCAGAGATAGGATCGCTTCTGCGCCGGGGACTTGCGATTGGCCGCCCCGGCGGGCAGGCCGAAATCGCGTTCCACGATTTCCATGGCGTCGAGGAACCGGTCGCGAGGCTGCTGGCAACCGAAAAGCACCGCGGTGGCGCCGAGCAGCTCCACCTCGCGCGTGGCCACGGCAGCCATCTCCACGCGGTCGTCGCGCTGCGTCATCCCCGCCGTGGTCTGCACATTGCCGCCGCACAGACAAACCCCGAACCGATCGTCGTAGGCCACGTTGATCCACGAACCGAGCTGCGGCAGTCGCCGCACGCCCAGCCGGACCAGATCGATCCGGTCCACCGGATCTCCTTCGAGCTTCATGAGCCGGAAGGCCAGGTAGTCGGGTTTCTGCGTCACCCGGTAGGTTGCCGTTACTTTGGCTTCGCCGAATCGCACGGTGAGCTGATCGCCCTGGAGTCGGACGCCGCTGGCCGGATACGACCGCCCGCCGCGATAAGTTGGCAACGCGTCCTCCGCGAAATCTTCCTGCGATCCGACCGCCATCTGGCCGCCGCGATAGACCACCGCGAAGGGCAAGGCCGCGCGGGCGCGAGGTATTCGACCCCGGAGGGGATTGAAGCAAGGCTCGTGGCGCGCCCGTCGGCGGCGATCGTCAGCCGCAGGTCGCGCGTCTGGAGCGTTGCCTGGCCCGTCGCCATTCCGGCCGCCGCCAAAATGCCGACAACTGCAAAAACGCCGCCCAGGGGCCATGACCACACGCGCGTCATCCTCGAGCCTCCCTCAAGACGATCGGACCGCCGTCAACCGCGACTTTGCGCCTCCGGAGGGCCAGCATACGCGCGCGGCTGGCCGCATGCAATTGTCGATGGCTGGGAATGCGGCACTGAGCTTCGGCAGGCGGAATTGCTCGGGCCGCGGGGAAATGACGGGCCTATCCGTGCTGCGCACCGCGTCTGCCGAGCGTTTCTCAGGGGGCTGGGGCGGCCTTCTCGACCTCGCGCCACACGCGCAACAGGTTGCCTCCCCAGAGCTTCCCGATCGCCTCGGCCGAATAGCCGCGCCGGGCCAATTCGACGGTGACGTTGGGGGCCTCGGCGTGGCTGTTGAAACCGCGAACGCCCCCGCCGCCGTCGAAATCGCTGCCGATCCCCACGTGGTCCACCCCGGCCACCTTCACGGCATGGTCCAAATGATCGAGAAAGTCGCGAAAGTGGCTCGGGGACCGCCGGCGGACGCGTCCTTCTCCACGCTCCGCGGCGACCTCAAGAAGCTGGCCACGGTGACGATCTGAACCACGCCGCCTCGGGCGGCGATCGCGCGCAATTGCTCGTCGCTGAGGTTGCGACGGTGGGAGTAGACGGCGCGGCAGCCGCAGTGCGAGGCGATCACCGGCGTGCGCGAGGCGGCCAGCACGTCGCGGACCGACGCATCGGCCAGGTGCGAGACGTCGACCATCATTCCCAGGCGGTTCATCTCGGCCACGACCTGGCGGCCCAGCCCGCTCAAGCCGCCGTGCTCGGAATCCTTGTCGCCCAGCCGCGGCAGCGGAGTGCAGGAGTCGCAGAGTTGATTGTGGCCGTTGTGGCAGAGGGTGAGGTAGCGCGCGCCCATCGCATACAGTCGCCGCACGTTCTCCACGTCGGTGCCGATCGCATACCCGTTCTCGACGCCGATCACGATCGCGCGCTTCCCATCGCGTACGATCCGCTCGACGTCGACCGGGCTGGCCGCCAGCGCACAGCGGTCGGGGTGCAATTGCTCCGCGAGCCGGCGGATCGCGGCGATCTGTGCCGCCACGTCGGCGTAGGCTTGGCGATAACCTTCGTCGTCGCGCGGCCCCTGGCCCACGTAGGCGGCGAGAAAGACTCCGTCCACTCCGCCCGCCGCCATTTTCACCAGATCGCACTGGAGCGTGCGTTGCTCCTGGCCGGGATCGAGCTTCTTGGTGGCATAGTGCGGGCCGGGAATATCGACGTGGCTATCGAGGACGATGGCGGACGCGTGGATGGCCTGGGCGGAGGCGTCTGGGGTCGGTTTTGGGGGTACCGGCTCGGCGGCCACGCTGGTTCGTGGTGTGCCCAGGACGGCCAGGGCGAGGGTCATGATCCACGCGTAGTTGGTTCGCACGGGGTCTTCTCCAGGTGACTTGGTTCCCCGGGGATTGGGGTCTTGGACGGTGAGAGTTGATGGGTTGAATAGTTGACCACCCGTTGGCTCGAGCTGTCAAGGCGGAGGGCTTGCGGGTCGGCGTCGCGAGGGTGGCCGTCGTGCGGACCTCGCAGGCATTCTGAAAGGCGTTGACCGTGCGCCCGGGCCACCGCTTTGGCTGGGCTTGGGGTGTGTAGGTTCTCAGTTGCCGGGTTGCGCGGTGTGGACGCGGGTTCCATCGCGAAGAGTGGTTTCGGGCGCAAGGATCACAAGCTCGCCTTCGGCGAGGCCTTTGGCGATCTCGACCTGCTCGTCGTTCATCAGTCCGACCTCGACCGGTTGCAGCCGGGCGACGCCGTCGCGGACGACGAAGACTCGCCACGTGTTGTCGGCGGCGCGGAACAGCGCCGATCGCGGAACGATCAACGTCCGCTCCTGGTCGGCCGTGATGATTCGAACGCGCACGCGATAGCCGACGCCCAGGCGGCGCTCGGCCAGAAGGCGATGCAGCTCGCCCTCGGCGAAACGGACGATCACCTTGACCCGCTGCTGCTCGACGCCCAGGGAGCTGACTTTCGTGAAGCCGGCGGGAAAGATCTGCGCGACCGTGCCCTCGACCGGTTCGCGGCCGATCGCCGGGCCGTAGATTTCGACCCGGTCGCCGACCTTGGCCGCGACAACGTCGAGGCTCAGCACGTCGGCCTCGACTTCGAGGTCTTCCAGCCGGCCGATCTCCAGCAGCGTCGTGCCGGCCGTCAGGTAGCGTTCGTTGCTGATCAGCCGGTCGAGCACGACGCCGTCGACCGGACTGCGCATCGTGCCCCGCGTTTGCTCCTGCACGACTTTCTGCAGGCGAGCCTCGGCCTCGGCCTTCTGTTTCTCGAGCACGACGCCGCTGAGCCTTTTGCGGTCGATGTATTGCCGGACCATCTGCGGCATCAGGTCGGTGGCGGCGCCGACGGCGACCATCGCGGCATGAACCAGTTGGTCCTGCTTGTAGTCGACGTCGCTTTGCACTTGGGCAAGGGTGGCCCGTTCGAGTTCGTCCTGCGTTTTGGCGCCCGTGGCGGCCAGTTGCCTGATGCGCGCGAGGTCGCGGGCGGAATAGGTCAGTTTCGCCTTGCCGGCGGTCATCCGTTCGGCAGCGGCCTTGACGACGGCGGTCGTTGACTTGACGAACTGCAGGGCCTGTTGGTAGGCGGTTTCCTCGACGTTGACGTCGGCATTTTCCTTGATGCTGGCGTCGAGGCGCTGCACGGCGGCCGCGGCCTCTTGGACGGCCAGTTCCAGATCGCGCGGGACGATCTGGGCGACGACCTGGTTCTTGCGACCCGTCGCCTTCGACAAGCGCGATGGCCTCGATGCGTCCGGTGATCGGCATCGTGATCAGGTAGGTCTGCGGCAGGCGGGTTTTCGCCTGCTCGTCGACGAACTCGCGGATCGCGCCGATCTTGGCGGCGGCGGCTTCGACCGGTACGCCGCGCGAGAATCCGCCCCAAAGGCGTAGGCTGCCAAGCCCACGATCGCCGCGACACCGAGGATGAACCAGGTTTTGCTGTTCATGGCGACGGCCGAAATGATATGAGACGGGGGGTTGGTTATTCTTGCGTCTTCAGGGCATCGAGCCAATCCATTCCGCTGATGGCCCGTTGAACGACCAAATGAGTCAGCAAGCCGAAGACGACTGCGAAGGCCATCGTGACCATCCACAGGCCGGTCGAGGCGACGACCGGCATACGGAACATGTCGCTGGCGTAGGCCCGGCGATGGCCCCGGTCAGCAGGTAGCCCAGCGGCATGCCCAGGAGCGTGCCGAGCACGGTGGTGATCATGCTTTCGCGCAGACAGCAGGCTGCCGATCTGCCACGGCCCGTAGCCCAGGACGCGGAGCGTGGCCACTTCGCGCTGCCGCTCGGCCAGGCTCACCAGCGAGGCGTTCAGGATGCTGCCGAAGAAGACGATGCCGGCGAAAACGACCAGCATGCCGATGACGATCCGCTGGTTGTCGAGCACGAGTGTCTTCGAGGCTCTGGATCATGTCGGCCCGCGCGGTGACGGCCTGCAGGGCGGGCATCTGCTTCAGTTCGCGGTAGAGGGCGGCGCGGTGGGCCGGGTCGCGGTCGGTGGCCAGTTGGACGCCGCTGATGGCCAGCTCCTCGTCGATCAAGCGGCTGAGGTAGTGGATGTCGGCGTAGACGGCCGTGCCCAGGTAGCTGTCGGCGATTTCGACAACGGGCACGTACTGCAGGCGCCGCTGGCCCTTGATCGGCTCGACGCCGACCAGATCGCCGCGATCCGAGGTGCAGCATTTCGGCCAGCGTGCGGCTCATGGCCAGGCCGTGGGCGGGGATCGCAGATGCGGTCGGCCCGTCGAGTCGCGCGGGACGGTCAGCGTGGCGTCGGGCAGCGAGGCCGGTGATCGCGCCCTTCTTGCGGTGCGGACCGTTGATGAACGTGCAGGCGACGTTCAGCACCGGCTCGGCGCGATCGACGCCGGGCAAGCGGGCCGCTTCGTCAAGGCGCTTCGGCTCGCGTTCGTCCTTGAACGTCAGATCGACGTCGCTGCGCATGAATCCGGTGGAACTGGAAGTCGATCAGGTACTCCATCGAGGTCTGCATCATGAAGCCGTTGACCAGCAGGCTGGCGCCCATCGCGGCGGCGAAGATGCCGGCGGCGGTCCGCAAGCGGCTGCGCAAGAGGTTGCGCAGCACCATCCGCCAGCCGGAGCCGAGCGACCGCCAGAACCAGCCGATGCGTTCGAGGAAGACGGGGCCGCCGCGCCGGGGCGGCTTGGGACGCATCGCCTCGGCCGGCTGCAGCCGCAAGCACGGCCCGGCTGCCGCGCAGGCTTCCCAGCACGGCGCAGCCGACGCTGACCAGCATCCCGGCGGCATGGACGCTCCAGATAGAAGTGGTTGTCGAGTTCGGGAAACTGGAAGAAGCGTGCGAGTAGATGCGCGTCATGCCGCCGGCCAGCCACCAGCCGCCAGGCGCACCCAAGCAGCCCGCCGAGAACGCCCACGACCAGGCCGAACTTCAGGAAGTGCCAGAAGACCTGGACGTCGGAGTAGCCCAGGGCCTTGAGCGTGCCGACGACGGTCCGCTGCTGCTCGGCCAAGCCGGCTCAGCAGCACGTTGAGCACCAGCGCCGCCACGGCCAGGAACATGCACGGCGTAATGACGGCGAAGCTCCGCAGCCCTTGGATCTCCTGGCTGAGAAACTTGTTCGACAGCTGGTCTTCCAGCGGCGTGGTGGTGAAGACGCCGTAGTCGGCGAGCATGTTCTCGGCCCGGCGGAGCACTTCGCGCGGGCTTGCCGCGGGCCGCCGGCGCTCGAGCCGGCCCAGCACCTGGTTGGCCGAGCCCTCGAAGTCGAACACCTCCTCGGCGTAGGTCTGCTTGAGGTAGAAGACGCCGAAGTGCTTCGGGTCGGGCATGATCGCGCCGGCGCCGAGCAGGTAGACGAACTCGCTGCTGATGGCCGTGCCGACGATGAACAGCTCCTGCTGCCGGTTGTTCAGCACCAGCCGGATCCACTGGCCGGGCCGCAGCCGGTGGGCGCGGGCGAACGCCTCGTTGACGATCACCTCGTTGTCGCGGCGGTCGGTGAAGTAGCTGCCCTGCCGGATCACGATGTCGTTGATGATCGGCTGCCGGCGGTCGGGCAGCGAGAGCACCTGGCCGTTGAGCGGCTCGGCGACGCCGTCCAGATCGACGGTGACGTACAACTGGATGCGCGGGCGGATCTCGGCCACCCCGGGCATCTGCGGCCAGCGCGGCCAGCTCCGCCAGCGGCGCCTTCTTCAGCTCGATCGAGAAATCGGCCATCCGGCACTGGGCGTAGTAGCGCCGCTTGGCCTCGCTGAGGTTCTAGTACGACGAGCCCAGCGTCACGAAGCAGGCCACGCCCACGGCGATGATGCTGGTCGATCGCCAGCAGCATGCCGAGCATGGGCGCGGAGCTCGCGCAGCAGTTTGCGGTCGAGCGACGCTTCACCAGACGATCTCCTCCGGCGGCATCGGCTGCGGATTGGCGTGCACCTCGACGATCTGGCCGCTGCGCAGCCGGACCACGCGATCGGCCACCTGGGCGATGGCCGCGTTGTGCGTGATCAGCACGACCGTCTTGCCCAGCTGCTTCTTCAGGTCGACCAGCAGCCGCAGCACCCGCTTGCCGGTGGCGAAGTCGAGCGCCCCGGTCGGCTCGTCGCACAACAGCAACTGCGGGTTCTTGGCCAAGCGCCCGGGCGATGGCCACGCGCTGCTGCTCGCCGCCGGACAGCTGCGAGGGGAAATGATCGAGCCGCTCTTCCAGCCCGACCAGCCGCAGGGCCTCGATCGACGTCCATCGGATCGCGGCTGATCTCGGTCGAGACCATCACGTTTTCGCGGGCGGTCAGGTTCGGCACCAGGTTGTAGAACTGGAAGACGAAGCCGACCGTGTCGCGGCGGTAGCGGGTCAGCTCGGCCGGGCTGAAAGGCGGTGATCTCGCGGTCGGCGAACCAGACGCGGCCGTGCGTGACCGTGTCGAGCCCGCCGATGAGGTTCAGGATCGTCGTCTTGCCCGATCCGCTCGGGCCCGACCATCACCAGGAACTCGCCGGCGAAGACGTCGAGCGAGACGTCGCGCAGGGCCTCGACGGCGACCTCGCCCATCCGAAACGTCTTGCCGACGTTTTCCAGGCGAAGCAGGGGGCGTCGTTGGTCGGCCGGGGCGTCGGGCATAGGGCAATCGAGGGCTGCGCGGGGGGCTCACTGGAAGTCTACGTTTCTTGGAGGATAGCGCGCTGCGCTTGCGGCTGGTGCCTTGCTGGAGCAAGGTCGACCGGCCGGGGGAAACTCTGCGGAACTGCCAAATCACGAACCTATGGATGCCGCTGTTGATTGTCGAACAGTTCCGAGCTTTCCGTGCCGGGAAACCGGGATTGCGTTGGTCGCCCCCACCGCGCAAGCAATGCAGGACTCAATCGTAGGGCCCATCAGACAAGACACCGGAGGGAGTTGCGCCGGCGACTCCGTCGCCGGCGACGTCCGAACGGTGCATCGCCGCGCGCGTCGGATGGGTCTGGTGATTTCTTTCTTGTCGCTGCTGGAATGTGGGCTGGGCAACCGTTCCCTCTATCTTCGCAAAGGGCCGGTTCGCATTCCAGTAGGCGGGCGGATTCTCCGGTTCGTCAGGTTGCTCTTGCCGGATTTCACGATGTCCGAGGGGCCTTCACGGCAGTCGCATGGGCGTCGCGGGGCTGCCGAACGGCAGTACGTACGTTTCTGGTGGCTCTTCTTGAACCGGTCGTCGATGCACTCACCTGCGGTGAAGCATCGGAGTCCGGCTTCCCTCGCCGACGCGGCGGGTTGCCATGTAGTGGAGTGCGCCCTCACGCTTCGCGTTGCCCCACCAAGTCGCGAGGCAGGAAGTCGTCAGGCACGGGGTGCCTGACCTACAGGATGACTGTCATCGCCGACGCGGCGGGTTGCCATGTAGTGGAGTGCGCCCTCACGCTTCGCGTTGCCCCACCAGGTCGCGAGGCAGGAAGTCGTCAGGCACGGGGTGCCTGACCTACAGGATGACTGACGCGTCGGGTTGCCATGTAGTGGAGTGCACCCTCACGCTTCGCGTTGCCCCACCAGGTTGCGAGGCAGGAAGTCGTCAGGCACGGGGTGCCTGACCTACAGGATGACTGTCATCGCCGACGCGGCGGGTTGTGGGCGACGATGCGCGGCGGCGCGGTTCGAGTGGGCGAGTGCTTGGTCGCGCACACGAGCAGAGCACGAAGCGGGCGGTCACGGGTCTTAGCGGCTTTGGGAGGCCTTCATGCGTTCGATCGCGGTGGCGCGGAGGACCTTGTAGTCGGTCTTGCCGGTGCCGAGCACCGGGATCGCGTCCAGGCGCACCACTTCGTCGATCCGCATCACGCCGCGGAATCCGGCCTCGGCCAGGATCGCGTTCGCCTGCCGCGGAGCGTGATCTCTTCGGTGGTGAAGAGCACGATCCAGCGGCCTTCGGGCGTCTCGACCCCCTCGACCGCCACCTGCGGCCCGTTCTCCGTGGGCGGATAGTGGCGGGCAAACGGCTCCTCCAGCGCCGGCAGCGAGATCATTTCGCCGCCGGCCTTGAGGAACCGCTTCAGCCGCCCGCGGAAAATGGATGAACCCCTCGTCGTCCAACTGCACCAGGTCGCCGGTCACGTACCAGCGCTTGCCGTCACCTCGCAGGAACGGATCGGGCCCGTCGTAGTTCAGGTAGCCGCGGAAGACCGACGGACCGCGGACCAGGAGCATGCCCGTGGCCTGCGCCGGCAACGGCTCGTGCGTTTCGGGATCGACGACGCGCAGCTTCGACGCCGTCGACCGGCTGCCCGACGGTCCCGGGCTTGAATCCGGCCCGGATCGGTTGGCCGGCCACCACCGGCGAGCATTCGGTGATCCCGTAGCCCTCCAGGATCGTCACCTGCGGGGCCATTCCGCCGCGCGGGCGAAGACCGCTTCCGGGCACTTCTCGGCGCCGGTGACGATGATGCGCACGCTTTGGAGGTCTTCGGGCGTGGCCACGCCGAGCATGTAGCTCAGGAACGTGGGCGTGGTGATCAGCAGCGTCGTTCGGTAGCGCGGCGACGCTCCGCACCATCCCCGCCGCGTCGGTCGGATCGGGAGTGGCACGACGCGCAACCCCGGCCAGCATCGGCGCGATCACGTTGCCCATCAGGCCGAAGCTGTGGAACGGCGGCAGGAAGCCCAGCATCGCGTCGCGCGGGTGAGCGCAGAGCACTGCCAGGCTGGCCGCACGTTGTGGATCAGGTTGCGGTGGCTCAGCGGCACCGCCTTGGGCGTGCTTTCCGATCCCGAGGTGAACAGCACTACCGCCGGCGCGTCCGGATCCTGGCCGCGGCAAGTCGCGGAGGAAACGGCGCCGGAGCAGGTACGTCGCGGCCAGCGTGGCGAGCGCTTCGACCTTGCCGATCCCGCCGCGCAGGTCTTCCAGAAAGACGTACTCGGCCCCCTTCACCTCGATTCCCAGCCGGTCGATCAGCCGCCGCGAGGTGACCACGCGGCACTGCCGAGCGTCTGCACGGCGTGGGCCAGGTTGGCCGGTCCGGTGGTCCAGTTCAGCATCACCGGCAGCTTGCCCGCCAGGTGCGCGGCGAAGAAGACCACGTCGGCGGCGACCGACGCCGGCAGCATGCACGCCCACTGCGTCGCCGGGAAGCGAAGCGATGCGCCGGCTCATCAGCTGCGCCCCCACCAGCAGCCGGCGATAGGTAAGCACCCCGGAAAGCTCGGTCGGCCACCGCCACGTCGCCGGGGTGCACGAGGGCCCGGCGCACGAACGCCTCGGCCAGGGTCTCGGCCAGGACCACGACCGGTCGCCGCGCTCGCGCCGCTTGGCTCCAGAGCGGCAGGCACCGGCTGAGCGGCCTCGGCCCGGTCGTCTACCAGTCCCTCGGCCAGGGCCCAAAGCTCGCCCAGCGTGTGCGGCCACCTGGTCGGAGTGAAAACCGAAGCGGTCCTCGATCGCCAGCGCGATGTCCATCCGCTCCAGGCTGTCCAGCCCGAGTTGTTCGAGCGTCGTCTCGGCCTGCTTCTCGGCTTCCTCCAACGGCGCGTCCCAGGTGCTCCTCGACCATTTCATCGACGGCGGTGATCGTTGCCGGCTTGATCCTGCGCAGGTCCATCGCCGCGCCGTTGTTCCACGTCGGGGAATTCGTAGTCGCGCGGACCGAAAAGAAAGTGGCGGGGCACAAAGGTCGGCTTTTCCGGTCCGCCCGCGTTGTACCATGCTTCGAGAAAGGGATTGAGCTGTTCCCGTTCCACGCCGGGCAGGTCCTGCCGGCGCACGAGTTCGACCGTCATGGTCACGTTGCGTCGCGGGGCGAACAGCAACAGGTTGGCGACCATCCAGCCAGGCTCCGCAGCACGCATCGCCCCAGGTTCGGCGGCGCTGCCGGTCTCGGCGAAGCTGAACATGCTGCCCCACACGCCCCGCGTGCGGACCAGCACCAGGTTGGCCTGCGGGGCATCGTGCCGAGGACGTCGGCCACGGCCCGGTCGCGCCGATCTCTTCGCAGCCCGCCGCCGCTGCGCCCGGCCCGACGGATAGATCAGAAACCATCCTCCCTGGCTCGAGGCCGGCCACGACGCTGTCGATCATCGCCAGCGTTTGCTCCCGGGCGTCGCGGCTGTGCTCGCCCAGGTCGGGCACTTCCAGCGCCTCGACCAGGCGCATCAAGGGATAGAGTACCGGCCGGCGATACATCGACTCGATCACCACGGGTCGGATGGACCGGCCCAGGCGAAGATGACTCATCACCAGTGGGGGGTCGATGTAGGCGGGGTGGTTGGGCATTACCAGCGTCGGTCCCTGCAAATCCCGGAGCTGCTCCAGGCCCACCACGCGGACCCGATAACGCAGCCGCAAGAGCACTCGGCACACCCACCAGTAGATCGCCTGCAAGAGCTTCAGCATCACCCGCTCCTCCTACCACTCACACTCCGGCGCACTTGAGAACCTCTTCCGGAATCGCCCCGTCGAGGTGTTGAATTATTCTCCCTGGCGACGATCTTGCGCAGGCTTGGCTGCGGATCGCCCGCGCGGCGATTGTGAGGAATCCTGCCCCGCAAGGCAAGAGGGATGCCGCTAAGAACCGACCCTAAGACTGCCGCTGGGGCCCTGAGCGGCCGGAGAATTCAGGAGCGGCGCACGGTGCTGGGATCGGCTCGAAAAACCTATCCAAAGCTGCCGCTGGAGCCCTGAGCGGCCGGAGAATCGCAGCACCTCCCAAGGTTCTGGGATCGGCTCTCAATACGGTCCGTTTCGGTGGGGCGGTGCCCTTGCCGGTGCCGACCGAGTGCCACGACCGGCCGGCGTCGCGCAGTGGACCGCAGGAAGAACCGGGTGTCTTGACGCGTCGTCGCCGTGAAGCATAATGTCCGGCAGTCGGACGCAGCATCGTACTTGGTCCTCGGTTTACTCCAAGGCGTCAAGGGAGAACGTCGATGCTCCACCCCGGCCGTCTACCGCCCGATGCGTTTTCGCTGCCCCGGCCAGCGCAGTCTTCTTTGGGCCGTTGGCTTTCTCGCCGGCTTTGCAGCGTCGACGTTCCTCCTGGCGCGGCCTGCCCGTGCCGCGGTAGTCGTCAATCGCCTCCAGGCCGTGGCTCCCGAGATCCGCTTGGGCGGCACGCGCGAGAAGCCCCCTGCCGAAGCCGTCGAGTTGCTCCAGGCCATCGAGCAATTCGACAAGCAAGATTTCGATCGTTGTTGGGAATTGCTCAATGCCGCCCGCAAGAAACACCCCCAGCTTCCCCCGCGCGCTTGATGCTCGCCCGGCTGTTCCTCAGCCGCGATCTGACCCCGCCCGGCCGCGTAGCCTTGGAGCAGGCCGCTCGCGAAGAACCCGATTATCCGGGCGTGTATCTCAGCTTCGGTGAACTGGCCCTCACGGAAGCCAGGTTCACGGATGCTTTCCTGCATTTCGAGCACGCGATGGAGCTGGTCGAAAAGGGCAAGTGGGCGCAGGGCGAAGCCAGCGGATTCCGCCTCCGCGCGCTGGGCGGTCTGGCATCGGTGGCGGAGCGGCGCCAGGATTGGCAGACGGCGCGCACGCGTCTTGTCGCGTGGGTGGAGCTTGACCCCAACGACGCTTCCGCGCGCCGTCGCTTTGCCGCCGCGCTTTTCCACTGCGGCGATCCCCAGGGGGCGCTGGCGCAGTTCGAGCAGGCGGCTCGGGACGACCCGGCCTCGGAGCCGCCGAATACCGCCATGGCCTGGCTTTACACGCGGCGCGGTGAACTGGATCAAGCGGCGAAATGGATGGAACGCGCACTGGCCGCCGCCCCCAAGGATCCGCGCAGGCGCGCCGAAATGGCGGCGTGGCTTCTTTGGCAGCGCCGCACCAAGGAAGCCGGCGAGCATGCCGACGTTGCGCTCACGCTCGGTGCGCCCTCGCGCGAGGTTCGCCTCGTCTGTGCTTCCCTCGCGCGCCATCGCAGAGACTTCTCCGCAGCGGAGAGTCATCTGGAGCCCCTCGTGCGCACCGATGCCGACGACCTCGACGCGTCGAATCAACTCGCCCTGGTTCTGATCGAACAGGCCGACGAAGGTCGTCGCCAACGCGCGCTCGAGATCGCCCAGCGCGTTGCCGCCCAGCAGCCCCGTTCGGCCGAGGCCCTGTCGACGCTGGGTTGGGTTTACTACCGCCTCAATCGGCGCTCCGAGGCCGAGCCGGCGCTCCGCGGATGCCAGTTGCTCGGCGCGCGGCGCCCGACAACGCGTATTACCTGGCGTGCCTCCTCAACGACCTTGGCCAAACCGCGGAGGCCAAGTCACTTCTGGAACAGGCCATGGCCGCGCGCGGAGCGTTCGTCAACCACGATGAGGCCAAAAAACTTCTCCAAAGGATGCAGCCCGGGCCTGCTGCCGGAGCCCAAGGCGATTCGTCGATCCCGGCAAAAGACGCCTCTCGTTGAGCGCTCGCGTGAGAATCCGTGAGACGTGTTTGGCCCGATTGCCCGAGTTGCTCTCGCGCTACTCTCCTCGCCGTTCCGAGAAAGTGCTCGTGGCGCGGCGGTTGCAGGGCCGCACGGGGTTGCCGCGGAGGCTCCAAAGAGAGGTTGCACGCGCAAACCCGTCTGTGGATGCATCCGGCTATCCATCTAGAGAGATCAACGCGCGTTCACGCTTCGCACGTTGCTCGCCGAACCGGCGCATCGACGATGCTAGATGAGATGGTCTGATCGTTGGAGAAGGTCACAATCTCGCGAATCATTCGCATCGCTGTCAGGAATTCCCCTGCGGCGGCCTATAGGAAGTAGCGGATGCATGGGTACGCAGTCTGCTTACACGGGAGGATTCGTCCATGAAGCGAATGGTCTTCTTTGGGCTCGCTGCCGTGGGGGTGGCGAGCGTGTTGTTGGGTCCCACATTGGCGCGGGCTGCCTCCAAGGCGGAGAAGGCGGCAGCCGTGCAGAAAGGATTGACCTGGCTGACGAGCACCCAGTTGCCCGACGGGTCGTTCCGTGCGGGAAGTTCGTACGAGACTTCCTTTGCCTCGGCCGCTACCGCCTCGGCCGTCCAGGTGCTTGCCGAGGCCGACCGGGTCCTCTACGCGCCCCAGATCAATGCGGGATTAAACTTCATCCTCAACCGCGCGTCGACATTGCCCCTCACGCAGGCAGGGGCGCCCAATGACCCCAGCAACTATTTTGGCGCGGGCAAGACGGGCGTCCGCTGGGTCGGGGGTTCCGAAGGTGGAGAGGCCAACTACGTTGTCGGTCTGGTCATGCCGGCCATCACCGCGGCCAAGACGCCCAATGCTGTGATCGCTGGCGGCCCCCTGAACGGCTGGACCCATCAGCAGGTCGTCCAAGGCATGGTCGATTACATTGCCTGGGGACAGAACGACACGTCAAACTATGGCGGAACCAAGGAGTGCGGCGGCTGGGGCTACACGGCCAACGTGGCTCGTTCCGACAACTCGGTTTCGCAGTGGCCGGCCTTGGGCCTGATCTACGCCGAGAACTACGGCTTGACGGTGCCCCAGTTCGTCAAGAACGAATTGGCGATCTGGGCCGATGCCATCCAGCGACCCGACGGAGGCAGCGACTACGACGGCACTTGGGGATCGTCGCTCGGCCGCACCGGTGGCCTGGTGATCGAGAACATGGTGACCGACGGCCAGGGCGGGGACCTTGCCAAGGCCTTGGCGTTCATGAATACGAATTGGAAGACGGATAGCCATTTCGGCGGAAACGCCTATACCATGTGGTCGGTCTACAAGGGGTTGGAGACGGCCCTCGGCACCGACAATACCACCACGATTCTCAACCTCAACCCCAATCCCGGCGACCTTGATCCCGACCAGGTGTGGAACTGGTGGGAAGACCAGTGCAATTTCCTGGTAAACTTCCAGCGAGCCAGCGGCTACTGGGACGAGTACAGTTGGATTGGTTCGCGCGTGATGGCTACCGCGTTCTATCTGAACATCCTCCGGCAAGTCGAGATCCCTGAGCCGCCGGAGCCGGGTGGCATTCCCGAGCCGGCCAGCGTCGTGATCTGGGGAAGTATGATTGCGCTGGCCGTTGCGGTCACGCGTTGGCGTCGCAAACGCAATTGAACCACTCGCGGCGCAAGCACCGACAACAAGACCGCCGTCCGTGATCCTTGACCGGCAGTTACCGGGAGCGCACCCTGCTTGAGGTGTCTCAAGCAGCCGGCGCGGTCTTGGCGGGCCATGCTTCGAGCATGGCCCGCTCGCTTTTCCCTGCGGCCTTCTCGCTCGAGGCTCGGCACTCTCGCCTTGCCGTCGCTCCCCCCGAACGGACGGATCACCTTGCGGCTCCACGAGCCGGCGATGGTCTGCGCTTTTTCTCCATGCTAAACTGACTCCCGCGTTTTACCACGGGCGTTCCAACCTCAGGAGAAACCTTCCATGATTCGCACGCGTGCAACGATTGCCGTCGCCTTTTGGGCGATGCTGATTACCGCGGCCTCTGCCGCTGCGCCCTACCAGGCGCTGATCGTGACCGGACAAAACGGCCACGATTGGAAGGGGACTACCCCGCCGCTGCAGAAACTGCTGGAAGACACCGGCTTGTTCACGGTCGACGTCGCCACATCGCCCGCCAAGGGACAGGACATGAGCGGCTTCAAGCCCAAGTTCGCCGACTACCAGCTGGTCGTGCTCAACTACCAGGGCGATGACTGGCCCGAGGAAACCAAGACTGCCTTTGTCGACTACGTGAAGAACGGCGGCGGAGTGCTCGTGTTCCACTTCGCCTGCGCCGCCTTTCCGAAGTGGAAAGAGTACAACGAGATCATCGGCTTGGGCGGCTGGGGCGCACGCAATGAGACGGCCGGTCCCTACCTCCGACTTGCGCGACGGCAAGTGGGTGCCCGACATGACCCCGGGCAAGGGCGGCGGCCACGGCCCGCAACAACCCTTCCAGATCGTCATCCGCGAACCGAATCACCCGGTCACGAAGGGCCTGCCGGAGAAGTTCATGCACCCCGACGATGAACTCTACGGCTGGCTCCGCGGCCCGGCCAAGAATCTGACCGTCTTGGCCACTGCCTTCGCCCCCAAGGCCAAGGGAGGCGCCGACGAGCACGAGCCGATTCTCTTCACCGTCCGGTACGGCAAAGGACGCGTCTTCTTCAACGCGCTGGGCCACACGGCCGAACAGCTCAAGGCCGTATCGTTCATCGTCACCTACCAGCGCGGAGCGGAATGGGCGGCCACCGGCAAGGTCACCCAGAAAGTCCCCGACGATTTCCCCTCGGCCGACAAGCCGAGCATCCGCAAGTAGGTTGCTCGCAACACTCGTGCCCTGTTCTTCGGCGCACGCCGCAGCCCTTGCGGCGCGCCGACGGTCGTGCTTGGGTCCCAGTGCGGGTGGCCGGCAGGTGAAGCCCCAGGACCCATGGACGCTTCCACTCCTCCCTGAAGGGTTTCGCGATGCCGTTGTCAGCGAACCTGGCCGTTGTATTAGCTTTCGGCGCGATCTCTCTGGCCGGGCCCCGCGTCTCGGCCGCGCCGCAGGTGCAATTGAAGCCATCGACCACCAAGCCCGGCGTGTACGAGAAGGTCGAATTCGGCATTGAGGTCGACGCCGAATACCGCAACCCTTTCGACCCGGAGGAGGTCGACCTTGCGCTGCGCTTCGTCACGCCGCGCGGCGCCAGCCTCACGGTGCCCGCGTTCCGGTATCAGGCCTACGAACGGCGGCAACTCGCGCGCGGTGGTAAGACTTCCGACTGGATCTATCCCGTCGGCGTGCCCGAATGGAAGGGCCGATTTGCCCCCATGGAACCCGGCCGCTACCGCGTCGTGGCCGTGCTCCGCGACCGCCGTGGGGCCGTGCAGTCCGAACCCGTCGTCTTCGAAGCCGTCGCTTCCCCGCGCAAAGGATTTCTTCGCGTGGGCAAGAAAGACCCGCGCTACTTCCAACGCGACGACGGCACGCCCGTTTTTCTCATCGGCCAGAACCTGGCCTTTGTGGGCGACTCGCAGTATTTCAACCTTGCCGCGCGGAAGCCGCGTTCCAGAAACTTGCCGCCCGCGGAGCCAATTCGCTTCGCATCTGGGTGTGCTGCGAGGATTGGGCCACGGCCCTCGAGGCTCGCAAGAGCGTCTGGGGGCGGGGCTGGGAGCCGAAGCCGCCGATCGTCGCCATGCCCGGCGAGGAGCAGAACCCCAAGGCACGCAAGTGCCTGAAGATTCCCGCGGCCGGCCAGCGCCCCCTGGCCGTTTCACCCACGCACCCGTTGGCCGTTCGTCCCACGACGGCCTATCTCCTTTCCGGCCGCATTCGCACCGAGCCCGCCGCGCGAGTCCGGATTGCCGCCCCCGGCGCGGAACTCAAGCAGGATACGTTCGCCGGCCAGGCAAACGCGTGGACGGAATTCTCCCTCCCTCTGACCGTCGGCCGCGAGCAGTTCTTTCTCGATCGCATCACGCTGATGACCGAGGGGGCCGGATCGGCGTGGCTCGACGGCCTTTCGCTCCGCGAAGCCGCACGCGGACCTGAACTGCTCGACCAGGCCGACGTGAACCGCGCGCTGCGCGGCTACTACGATCCGCTCGATTGCTTCGTGGTCGATCAACTTGTCGAGGCCGCCGACCGTGAGGGCATTTTCCTCCAATTGTGCTACCTCACGCGCAACCTCTACATGGACTCGCTCAAGGACCCGGCAAGCGACGAGTACCGCCAGGCCGTGCGCGACGCGCGAAGCTCACGCGCTACGCGGTTGCGCGCTGGGGTTATGCCACCAGCGTGGCGCTTGGGAGTATTGGAACGAAATGGACCCGCGGCTCCCCACCGATCCTTTCTACTCCGAACTGGGACGCTACCTGGAGCAGATCGACGTTTTTGGCCACCTTCGCACCACCAGCGCCTGGTCGCATTCGCCCAAGGACTGGCGCCATCCGAAGCTCGACATCGCCGAGGGCCACCACTATCTGCGTCCCGCGTCCAAGGAAGGCTTCCACGACGAGGTCGACGTGCTCCTCAAGCAGGTCGAGCAACTGCGGAGTGCTGCGCCCAGAAGCCCGCGATCCTCGCCGAGTTCGGCCTGGCCGAGGACAACTTCCAGCGCAGTCCGTTCATGAAACAGGACGAGAATCTCACGCACTTCCACAACGCCCTCTGGGCTTCGGCCCTTTCGGGCGCGGCGGGCACGGCCCATTTCTGGTGGTGGGAGCAGCTCGACCAACAAAGCGCCTACGGCCACTACCAGCCCCTGGCCGCCTTCCTTGCCGACGTTCCCTTCCAAGCCGGGCTCCGCGCCGCCGCGGCCACAGTGTCCGGGGCCGAGGTGAGAGTGGTAGGGCTCGAATCGCCCGAGCGCGTCGATCTTTGGCTCTTCAACCCCCAGGCCACGTGGTGGAACGTCGTGGTCGAGAAGCAGCCTCCGGCAACGATCCGTGCCGCCGTGCTTGAAGTTTCCGGTCTTGCGTCCGGCAACTACCGTGTCCAGTGGTGGGATACGCACACCGGCAAGATCGTTCGCCAGACCCATGCCGCGGCCGCCGGGAAAACGCTCCGCCTCGACGTGCCTCCGTTTTCCCACGACCTGGCCTGCAAGGTGCTCCGCTGAAGACCCGCCCCGCCGAGTCGGACACTCGTTTGCGATTGCAGGGGCTGTAAAGCTCGCGCGCGCTGCGCCGCCTTCAGGTTCGCGGCCTCGCCACAGATCTTCACGGCGAAACGGGCCTGGGACGGCGATCCGCTCACGCGCCCAGTCCACCATCTCCTTGACATTCCACAGCAACACGCCCCGCACGCGCCCCTCGCCGAGGTAGAATACGATCCCTTCGCGAAACGGCTCCTTCCAGTCGGCGAGCGTCTCCAACCGCGCGTCCAGTTCGCCTACCGCTTCGTAGCCCAGGTCGAACAGATCCGAATAGAACATCGGCAGTCCGTTGTAGCTCGCGGGTTGGCCGGCCATCGCCTGGCCGGCAAGCTGCCCCGTGCGGTTTGCGTTGTCCTCGTGCTCGACGCGCATGCGCCGCTGGAGCACGGGGTCGGGAAAGGAAGCCGCGTCGCCGGCTGCGAAGATGTCCGGGTGGCTGGTCTGGAGGCTCGCATCGACGGCGATTCCCTGGTCGATGGCCAGGCCCGCGTCGCGTGCCAACGACACGTTGGGTTCGATGCCGATCCCGGCCACGACGCCATCGGCCATCAACCGAGCACCCCGCTCGGTCAACACCGTTACGCCCCCGTCGTCGGCTCGCACGCCGGCCACTCGGTCGCGGGGCACGAGCCGCACGCCCCGCTGCTCGTAGTACCCGTTGAGGAACAGCGCCAAATCGGCCGGCAGTCGCCCGCCTCCGATCCCGTCCTCGGCGAAGACCATGGTCACCTGTTTCCCGGCTTCGGTCAGCGCGGCTGCGATCTCCGCGCCGATGAAACCGCCCCCGATTACCACGAAGTTGTTTCCTTCTTTGGCCAGCGTGCGCAATCGGTGGTAGTCGTCGAGCGTGCGGAAATAGATGACGGCCGGATCGTCGTTGGCCAGTCGCCGCGGCGTCCCGCCCGTGACCAACAGCAGTTTGTGGTAATGGTAGATCGTGCCGCGGTCGTCGACGACCTGTTTCGCGGCGGGATCGAGCGATTCTGCCCGGTGCCCGAGGTGCTCAATCGCCTCGTTGTTTGCGCTCGTGCGCCAGATCGTCTCGGCACGCTGCCCTTTCCACAGTCCTTTGCTCAGCGGCGGACGGTTGTAGGGCGGATGCGTTTCCTCGCCGATCAGTCCGATGGAACCATCCGGGTCCACCTGTCGGATGCCTCGCACCGCGGCATCCGCCGCCATGCCTCCACCCACGACCAGGTACTTGTAGCTCGGCATGTAAATGCCCCCCCCACGCGGCGGCACCGCGCAACGGACGGGAACAGCTCGTACCATTCTACGCCTGCGGGCCGCGCCGGATTAGCGGTGCCTTATCAACTCCCACGCCCACCCCCGAGTGCGTTCCCTCTCAACCGATTGGACATGCGCTCCTGACAATTCTCCAATCTCCCATTGCACGCGGTGTATGTCGTGCTACACTCGGGGGGTCATTTTGGCCGCTTCGGCCACCCCTGCGTGTGGCGGGTCCACTTCGCTCAATTCTCAACGCCGTTTCCGGCGGCTGGAGCATGTTACCGATGCCGAAAGCTTTGATCACCGGCATCACCGGGCAGGACGGCGCCTACCTCAGCCAGTTCCTGCTCGACAAAGGATACGAAGTCCACGGCATGGTCCGCCGTGCCAGCACGGAGAACTTCGAACGCATCGCCCCGTTGCGCGACCGCATCACTCTCCACCAGGCCGACCTGCTCGACCAGTTGTCGATCGTCACGACCTCCTGGAAGAGGTCGAGCCCGACGAAGTCTACAACCTGGCCGCCCAGAGCTTCGTGCCCACCAGTTGGGTGCAGCCGCTGCTGACCGGCGAGTTCACCGCCCTGGGCGTGACGCGCGTGCTCGAGGCCGTGCGGCTGGTCGATCCGCAAGATCCGCTTCTACCAGGCCAGCACCAGCGAGATGTTCGGCGCGGTGCGCGAGGAGCCGCAGAACGAGAAGACGCCCTTCTGGCCGCGCAGCCCCTACGGCGTCGCCAAAGGTCTACGGCCACTGGATCACGGTCAACTATCGCGAGAGCTACGGCATCTTCGCCTGTTCGGGCATCCTCTTCAACCACGAGTCGCCGCTGCGGGGCAAGGAGTTCGTCACGCGCAAAGTGACCGACGCCGTGGCCCGGATCAAGCTCGGCGTGCAGGACAAGCTCAAGCTGGGCAATCTCGACGCCATGCGCGACTGGGGCTTCGCCGGCGACTATGTCAAGGCCATGTGGCTCATGCTCCAGCAGGAGCGCGCCCGACGATTACGTCGTGGCCACGGGCGTAGAAGCATTCGGTGCGCGAACTGGTCGAGTTGGCCTTTCGGACACGCGGGATCTGGACTGGCACGACCACGTCGAGAGTCGATCCCGACGCTGTTCCGGCCGGCCGAGGTGAACACGCTCCGCGGCGACGCCACGCGCGCCCGGTCGATCCTCGGGTGGCGTCCCGAGGTGAGTTTTCCCGAGTTGGTCCAGCTCATGGTCGACGCAGACCTGCAGCGCGTCCGTCTCGAAATCGCAAAGCGAGACTGCCCATGAAGAAGCTCGTTGTGGCCGTGCTGAAGATCGCCGTTTCGGTCGGCCTGCTTGCCTACCTCGTCGTGCAGGCCCAGCGAAACTCGGTTTTCGAGGACCTCGCCGCTCGGCCCAAGCAGTGGGGATTGCTCGTCGGAGCCTTGGCCGTCTGTTTTGCTGCCGTGCTCCTCACTTTCGTCCGCTGGTACTTTCTCGTGCGCGCCCTGGGCCTGCCGCTTACGTGGCGCGACGCTCTGCGCATCAGTTTTCTCGGCTACCTCTTCAATCTCGCTCCCATGGGGATTGTCGGCGGAGACCTGCTCAAGGCCGTTCTGCTGGCTCGCCACCAGGGACGCTCCGCCGAGTCGTTTGCCACGGTGTTCGTCGATCGGGTGATCGGGCTGTACGTGCTGTTCATCGTCGCGGCCGCGGCGATCCTCGCCACCGGGCTCAACCAAAGTCCCAGCACCGAGATCCGACTGGTCTGCAATGCCACTTTCCTGCTCACGGCCCTCGGCACCGTCGCCGTGGTCGTTCCGCTCCTGCCGGACGTGCCCGGCCTCAGCGGCAGCGCGTGGGCCGCACGCGTGCCCTATATCGGTTCCGATCTCCAGAAACTTCTCGAGGCCGTGCGTCTCTACCGCCTGCACCTTGGGGTACTCGCCTGGAGCTCTTTGGCTAC
Source organism: Pirellulales bacterium (assembly GCA_963736495.1). Classification (GTDB taxonomy): domain Bacteria; phylum Planctomycetota; class Planctomycetia; order Pirellulales; family Thermoguttaceae; genus CAVTPL01. The sequence goes on from CAVTPL010000009.1 coordinate 1,034,068, forward strand.
CATCGCCGTTCACACGTTGTTCGCCATCGGCATCTACCTGATCGCGGGCGGACTCTACGAACAGATCCATCCCCTGGGCACGCAGTTGGTCGTCATGCCGCTGAGTTGTGCCACGGGCGTTCTCCCGGTCACCATCGGGCCCTTCGAGGTCGTGCTCGACCGGCTCTATGCCACGATCCCTTTGCCCGACGGCGACCATATGGCGGCCGGGCAGGGCCTCGTCGTGGCCCTTGCGTACCGCATTCTCACGGTGCTGATTGCCGCCGTCGGCTTGCTCTACTACCTGGGCAGCCGCAAGGAGGTGGCCGAGGTGATGCACGCGGCGCAGCCCGAGGTCGAATCCCCGCCCGCCGAGTCTGCCTCCTCCGAGTCTTTGCCGGGTCAAGGGCCCGCGCAACCCGCCGCCTTGGAGGGTTCGCCCCGGTCACGAGCCCTTCCCTAGCTGGGCGTCGATCTCGTCGGTGCGGTCGGTTGCCTCGCGCGCGCGCAGGTAAAGCTTGATCGGCACTTCGCGGAAGGAAAGCTCGTCGCGCAGAACGCCCAACAGATAGCGCTGGTACTGTTTCGACAGCGCCTTCGGATCGTTGCAGAAGAGCACGATGGTCGGCGGTTCCATCGCCACCTGCGTGGCGTAGAAGACTTTCGGCCGTCGCCTTCCGTCGAGCGGGGGCGGATTCCGCTCCAGCGCCGCGCGCACCAGCCGGTTGAGTTGTCCCGTGGGCACGCGCGACCGCGATTGCGCAAACAGCCCCATGGCGCCTGCAACAGCGCCTTCATGTTCTTCCCGGTCTGGGCCGTGATGCACTCGACCGGCACGAAAGTCATGGTGCGGAACGTGTCGCGCAAGTATTCGACCCACTTCCCCGTCGTCGTCTGCCCCACCATCAAGTCCCACTTATTGACCACGAAAATGCAGGGCTTGTGCTGCTCGGCGATGTAGTCGACCAGTTGTTTGTCTACCTTGCTGACCGGCTCGGCGGCGTCGAAGAACATCAGCACTACGTCCGCGCGGCGAATGCTCCGTTCCGCGCGATGCGAGCCGTAGTAGTCCACGTTCGTGGCCATGCTCTGCCGCCGGCGGAACCCCGGCGTGTCGATTGCCAGGAACGGTTTGCCGTCGAGCTCGAACCGCACGTCCACGCTGTCGCGCGTCGTTCCCGGAACCTCACTGACGATCATCCGCTCTTCCTGGACGAGCATGTTGACGAACGTGCTCTTGCCCACGTTCCGCCGCCCCACGATCGCCAGCTTCATCACGGTCTCGGGCAGCGCGGCGTCATCTCCTTCCACGGCGGCCGGCAACCGGGCACAGATCGCCTCCAGCAGTTCGTCCTTCCCCCGATCCTGCACCGCGCTGACGGCAATCACTTCGGGCCGCAGGCGGTGGAACTCCTGGGCCGCCGGCTCCATCTCCCGCGTGTCGGTCTTGTTGGCCACGCAGACCACCGGCACCGACACCGGTCGCAGCCGCCGATCCACCTCCTCGTCCAGCGTGGCGATTCCCGTCCGTGTGTCGACCACGAACAGAACGACTGCCGCTGAGTCCAACGCTACGTTGATCTGCTCCTCGATGTGCTCGGTGAGCTTGTCGGCGTCCTCGATTCCCATCCCCCCCGTGTCGACCAGTTCTACCAGCCGCTTGCTTCCGGTCGATCGGTCGTCGATCTCGATGAGCTGCGTCACGCGATCGCGCGTGACCCCCGCCGTGGGATCGACGATCGCGAGCCGCCGGCCCGCGAGCCAATTGAACAGGCTCGACTTGCCGACGTTCGGCCGTCCTACGATCGCCACCTGCGGTATTCCCATCGAATTTCCCTCGAAAACGCGGGCAACTGCCTCGCCTGGCGCCGCTTTCCGAAAGTCCCAACCGGGATGCGGCACGGCAGCCCAGACCCAAGGGGGCCGGGCAAAGTGGACAAGACGAGCGCCCCGACTTGTTCGTTCAGCGGTCGGAATATTGTGGATGGGGCACTAGCCACCTCAAACCGCGGCGAAAAAGCCCCATCTCATCCTATCCTGGATCCCACCCTTTGGCCTAGGGGGCCTGGGAAACCCTGGGGTTCTTTGGTCAACGTCGGCTGCCCCTCGAGGTTGCCTGGCGGGGGTCTCTGTTGGTCATCGTCTGTTGGACGTCTCGTGCTCTGATCGCGCTGGTGCTTCGTGCCGCGTGTGGGCTGTGTGTTTTCGGCGGTGGGCAGTGCTTTGCGGTTCGGGGGAAAGGGCCCCCGTTCTCCCTGTCCCCTGTGTCGTCTATCATTCATCAGGCTGGGGGAGGCAACGCATTCAGGGAGGTTTCGTCGCGTATGGCCGGCAACGACACGCCAGTGCATCGTCTTAGAATCGCCTGCTTCGTCGCCGAGCGGCTGGAGGATCTCCACAGGGCAGGGGTGACCCACCTCCGTAAACCTCCTGTGCTCAGCCGGTCGGCGGCGCGCTGCGCCCTCATTGCCCGAGGAGCCTGTGGTGGCCCCCGCCGCTCCCGCCGAGGCGCCTCCCGCGGACCGGCCCACCGCACTGGCTTCCATCGCTGCCGAAGTCGCCCAGTGCGTGCGTTGCGCCGAACTGGCCCGCACCCGAAACCGCACCGTCTTTGGCTCCGGAAATCCTTCTCCCCGCCTGGTCTTCATGGGCGAGGCGCCGGGTGCGGACGAAGACCGTCAAGGCCTGCCGTTCGTCGGCGCCGCCGGCCAGAAACTCACGCAAATGATCCTCGCCATGGGGTTCACGCGCGACCAGGTCTACATCCTCAATACCATCAAGTGCCGTCCGCCGGGCAACCGCGCGCCGCTGCCCGCCGAGGCTCAGAACTGCCGCGAATACCTCGACCGCCAGTTGGCGGTCCTTTGCCCTGAGTTCATCTGCTGTCTCGGCGCGGTGGCCGCGCAGAACCTGCTCGGCGTCGGAACCCCCATCGGCCAACTTCGCGGCCGGTTTCACAATTACCAAGGGATTCGCGTGGTCTGCACGTATCACCCCGCATACATTCTCCGAAATCCATCGGCGCCGGCCCGTGTGGGAAGACCTCCAGATGCTCTTGGCCGAAATGGGCCTGCAAGTGCCCAAGAAATAGCCCGTTGCGAACCCCAAGAGCAGCCAGCGGGCTGCACCAGTGCCCCGTCCACGTTGTTTTTGCCGGTGAAGGGTCAAGTCGGGGCACGAGTTTTGCCCAGGAGCGACGCATGCTGGCTCGAAGCTTCCGCTGCTTCTACGTCGAGAAGGACGCTGCCGGAGCGATCCACACAACCATCACCGAGCAGCCCTTGGAGGCCCTGCCCGAGGGCGAAGTCCTCGTCCGCGTGGCCTACTCGTCGCTCAACTACAAGGATGCCCTGGCTGCCGCCGGGCATCCGGGCGTGAACAAGGTCTTTCCCCACGTGCCGGGTGTCGACGCCGCGGGCATCGTCGCCCAGAGCGGCGTGTATGAATATGTCCCCGGCGATCCCGTGATCGTCACGGGTTTCGACATGGGCTCCAATCGCTGGGGCGGACTGGCCCAGTACGTACGCGTGCCGCAGGAGTGGGTCGTGCCCTTGCCCCACGGCCTCACCCTCCGCGAGAGCATGGTCTTGGGCACCGGCGGATTGACCGCGGCGATGTGTATCGACGCGCTCGAGAAACACGAAATCACCCCCGAGCGCGGCCCCGTGGTCGTCACCGGTGCAAGCGGCGGCGTTGGCAGTTGCGCCGTCGCCATTCTCGCCCGGCTCGGCTATCACGTCGTCGCGGTGACCGGCAAGCCCTCAGCCCACGAATATCTTCGCGCCCTGGGTGCTCAGGAAATCCTCGGCCGCGACGCGCTGGACGATCGCAGCGGCAAGGGGCTCCTCTCCGGCCGGTGGGCCGGCGGGGTCGATACTGTGGGTAGCCATGCCCTGGCCACTCTGCTCCGTGCCACCCGACACGGCGGCTGCGTCGCCGCCTGCGGCATGGCTGCGGGCAGCGATCTGCCCGTCACCGTTTATCCATTCATCCTCCGCGCGGTTACCCTAGCTGGGGTCGATGCGGCCTGGTGCCCGCTGCCGCTCCGCCACGCTGCCTGGCATCGTCTGGCCGGACCGTGGAAGCCGGAAATGCTCGACCGCATTGGCCAATTCATCGATCTGGAAGAGGTGCCCCACCGCATCGGCGATTTCTTCCAGGGAAAAGTGCAGGGGCGGATCGCCGTCGAAATTCTTGGGGAAAGGGTATTCGAGGGAGGCGAGGAAGGTTAGCGGCCCGGCCCATGGTCGTGTGCCGCGCCCACGCGACGATTGCCATGTACGAGATCTTTGAACACACCGCCGACGTCGGCATTCGCGTGCGCGCCGCCGACCTGCCAAGCCTGCTGGTCGACGCCGCCCACGGCCTGTTCGCCCTCCTGGTGGCGAACCCGGAAGCGGTTCGGCCTGTCCAGGAAATGTGCTTTCGCGTCGCGGGAGAGCGGCCCGACGAATTGCTGTTCGACTGGTTGGCCGAGTTGTTGTACGCCTTCGACACGCGGCGTTGGCTGTTTTCCCAGTTTGAGGTCGAATTGCAGCCAGGCGCACTGGTGGGCATGGGCCGCGGAGAACCGATCGACCGCCACCGCCACCAACTCGAGACGGAAGTCAAGGCAGTCACGTACCATGGCCTCAAGGTGGAACAGACCGCCGCGGGATGGCTCGCGGAAGTGATTGTCGATATTTAGAGCCGATCCCAGAACCTTGGGAGGTACCACGCTTCTCCTGCCGCACAGGGCTCCCGGTGGCAGTTCTGGAATAGGTTTGTAAAACTGTTCCTTCGGCTCGACCGCCCGCGAACGGTTGCGCCCCGGGCTGCTTCTTCCACGGCGATGGGAGGATGCGCTGCGGTGCTGCCGGCGCGATAAGAAGAGCGAGAAAGATCCACGATGACCAAACCCGGCTATCACGGACCGCTCCAGCGCGTGAGCGACTACTGCTGGAGGATTCCCAAAGACTACAAGCTTGGCATGCAGGTCGAAGGCCGCATTTTCGCCGACGATCGGCTGGCCGACCAGCTTCGCACCGACCAGGCGCCCGAGCAAGTGGCCAACGTGGCCTTTCTGCCCGGCATTCAAATGGCCAGCCTCGCGATGCCCGATATCCATTGGGGCTACGGTTTTTGCATCGGCGGCGTATGTGCCACGGATCCCGCCGAGGGAGGCGTCGTTTCGCCGGGCGGTGTTGGCTACGACATCAACTGTGGCGTCCGCATGGTCCGCACCAACCTCCGCTTCGACGACGTGCAGCCCCGCCTTGGACAACTCGTCGAAGCACTCTTCCGCCGCATTCCCGCCGGCGTGGGAACCGGAGGCCCGTACCTCTTCGACGCCAAACAGCTCAAACGCGTCCTGGGCGAAGGCGTGCATTACCTTGAGTCGATCGGGTTGGCCACGCCCGGCGACGTCGAGCACACCGAGGCCGGCGGCCGACTGGCGGATGCCGATCCGGCGTTGCTCAGCCCCCGGGCGCTCGCGCGTGGCGGCGACCAGTGCGGCACCCTCGGCTCGGGCAACCATTTTCTCGAAGTCCAAGTCGTCGATGAGGTATTCGACGCCGAAGCCGCGCGTGCCATGGGCATTGACGAGGGCGGAGTGGTGGTGATGATCCATTCGGGCTCGCGAGGGCTGGGATACCAGGTTTGCGACGACGCCCTGCGCGAATTGCGCCACGTACCAGGAAAATACGGCATTTCGCTTCCCGATCGGCAACTCGCCTGCGCGCCGGTCGAGAGCCCGGAAGGTCGCCGCTACCTGGGCGCGATGCGCGCCGCGGCCAACTACGCCTGGGCCAATCGCCAGTTGCTCATGTGGCAAACGCGGGAAGTGTTTGCCGAATTCTTCGGCGGCTCCTGGGAATCACTGCAGATGAACCTGGTCTACGACGTTGCTCACAACATCGCCAAAATGGAGCGCCACATGGTCGAGGGCCGCGAGCGGACGCTCTGCGTCCACCGCAAGGGGGCAACGCGCGCCTTCCCCGCCGGCCATCCGGAAACCCCCGCTCGCTACCAGCAGATCGGCCAGCCGGTGATCATCCCCGGCGACATGGGCCGCGCCAGTTGGCTCCTTGTCGGCCAGCCGGGCAGCATGGAGCAGTCCTTCGGCTCCTCGTGCCACGGAGCGGGCCGCGTCATGAGCCGCACGGCCGCCATTGCCGCGGCCCAGGGGCGTCGCATCGACCAGGAACTGGCCGCCCAGGGGGTCATCGCCCGCGCACGCAGTTGGAAAGGTCTTGCCGAGGAACAGCCCGACGCCTACAAGGATGTCAGCCGCGTGGTCGAGGTTGTCCATCGTGCCGGGCTGGCCAGCAAGGTTGCACGCCTCCGTCCCATGGGTGTGATCAAGGGTTGACGCTGCCTCCACGCGGGGAGATCGATTTTTTCCCCCCGCGGTTGTCACTCGGTCTGGAATTCCGGCGGTGGGGTTCCCTAAGATAGGTGAGGCCGAGGCGGTCGGCTCCAACGCGGCGGGTTGCCGCGCAGAAAGCCTCGAGCTGTTCCACAACCAATAGCGGCATCAATCAACGCGGTGCCGTGGATTCGGTGCAGGGGAGGGCTGTGGTGAACCCACTTGCCGTTTCCTTCTACCTTGGCTGGTGTCTGGCGTTGGGCGTACCTCTGGCCTTCGTGGGATGCCGTGCGGAGCTTCCGCCGCCGAGTCCCGCTTCGCCCCCAGGCTCGTCCACACCGACAAGCCCGAAAGGAGGCCAGCCCATGACGATCACGATTTCCAGCCCTGCTTTTTCCCATGGGGCTATGATCCCCAGGAAGTACACGGGTGAAGGAGAAGACGTTTCCCCTCCGCTTACGTGGTCGGGCGTGCCCAAAGCCGCCAAGGAGCTTGCACTCGTCTGCGATGATCCCGACGCCCCAACCGCGGAACCCTGGGTCCACTGGGTGATCTACCACATCCCGCCCGAAGTGACCGGCCTGCCCGAAGGCATCCCCAAGCTCTCGCGGCTCAAGGAGCCCACGGGCGCCTTGCAGGGAAAGAATTCTTGGACTTCCGGGCAATCGATCGGCTACCGCGGCCCCATGCCTCCCCCCGGCAACTCGCACCGCTACTTCTTCCACATCTACGCTCTGGGGGCCAAGCTCTCGATCGAATCGGGTCTTACCAAGAAGGCCTTGATGGAGGAGATTGCCGACCACGTGATTGCCGAAGGGCAGTGGATGGGCACCTATGCCCGGCGGTGATCGCCGCGCCGCCGTCCCCTGCCGCTGACCTGCCGTACGCACTGCCTCCCAGGAATTCGACCCCAACGTGCCCGACTCGCGAACCCACCGTGGCCCTCACCCCGAGGATTTGCGCCTCTTCGCGCCCGAGGCGCAACCCGTGCTCCGCCAGGCGGCAAGCGACTTCGATTGGCTGCTCAGCCGCGGCTATGCCTCGCCCGGAGCCCTGAAGCTCGTCGGCGATCGCCACCAATTGGCCGCGCGTCAGCGAATCGCACTGGCCCGGTGTTGCTGTTCCGACGCGGATTCGCGCGCCGCACGATGCACGAAGTGGCTTCGGACCGCGTTCGCGGCGCCTTGGTGCGTCTCGACGGTTACAACGTGCTGACCACGGTCGAAGCCGCGTTGGCCGGCGGAGTGATCCTCGCGGCGCGCGACGGATGCTTTCGCGACATGGCCAGCATGCACGGCAGCTATCGCAAGGTGGCCGAAACCTTGCCCGCGCTAGAGATTCTCGGTTCCCTCGCCGAGGAACTCGGAGTGCAACAGTGTGCGTGGTATCTCGACCGGCCGGTTTCCAATAGCGGCCGGCTCAAGCAGATCATGGAGGAATTGGCCGCGCGGCGCGCGTGGAACTGGAGCGTCCAACTCGTGCCCGATCCCGACGCGGTACTGGTGAACGGCCCGGAACTTGTGGCGACCGCCGACAGCATGGTGCTTGGCTTCTGCGACGCCTGGTTCAACTTCGGCGCCACGCCGTGCAGCGCGGGGTGCCGGAGGCGCACATCGTGGCCCTCCACGAGATCTGAGGAAGACCGCGCTCGACACGGGCGCATGCCGATGCGGCGACGGTCTAGCCGAGGTGGGCACAATTGCCGGCCGGTCCGGGCAAAGAAGGCGGGAAGCACGAACCGCGGTCTGCCGGCGCCAGGAGTGATTAGCCTTTACGGTGACGGATCTTCGATCGCATCCGCCGCTTCTTCCGGCCCAGCTTCCGCCGGCCTTTTCCCGTCTTCTTGGTTCCCACGCAGTTCCTCGCGCTCGAAAGCTAAAGAAGGGTATCTTCCAAATCATCGTAGCGGCGTAGTATAGCAAACCCGACAAGACGGCGGCAAGGGGGGTAGTCGCGGCGGAATTCCGCTTCCCGCCCGCTGCCTTGCCCCCCTCAGCCCGGTGAATTCACCTGCGGCCCGTCCACGTGGTTCTTGCCGGTGAGGAATCAGGCCGGGGCAGCGGTTTTGCCCGGACCGGTGGGTCCGGGCGCCGTGCCGCTTTCAGCAAAGAGCTTGCCGGAAGAGGCGCCGGGGCTCAGTCCGGAAGGGCTTCGCCGTACCCCGATTCCTCGATCGCCTGCCGGATGAGAACGAGCAGGACGTTGGGATCGTACGGCTTGCGCACGAAGTAGTGGCAGCCGGCCGCGCGGCAGCGGCGAATGATGTCCGGCCGCTCCATGCCGGTGAGGATGATCACCGGAATCGAGCAGGTTTCCGGACAATCGACCAACTGCTCGCAGATCGACAACCCATCGCGGTCGGGCAGCCGGAGGTCCAGGAGAATCAAGAGCGGCAATTCGGTTCGGGCTGTGGCCAGCCCCTTCTCGCCGCAGTCGGCCGAGATCGTCTCGAATCCCTGCTGCTGGAGGCGGCGGGAAAGGACGTCGACCATGGCCTCATCGTCGTCGACGATCAGAATGCGTTTGGAGTGATTCTCCCAGCCAAGCTGGGCTTCCTCGAGCAGTTCGATATCCATATCCATCGTTGCTTCGCCTTCCACCCACACGCGGCCCATCCCGGCGCCTACCGGGCCAGTGAAACGTAGAACGCAGGCGGCGGCGCGTCAAATGGGGTGGAAATAAGACGATTGTAGGCGTCGTGCGGTGGCTTATTGAGCCCTGCATAGCAATGCACCAGGCCGACCAGCGGGAGGCCGGAAAGCAAGGCCCTATGGCCAGGCAGCACCGATCATTCACAAGGTAGACGTCAATAAGAGCCTATCCGAAGACTGCCGCAGCGGCGCTATGCGGCCAGAGTAGCGGGGCACCTCCCAAGGTTCTGGGATCGGCTCTTAGCCGAAGTTCGCAGTTGGGAGGCCGGGTGCTCGTAATTTCCGGGGATTACGCACGTCGGAGGTAAAAGTCTTCACTACAAGAGCCGGTCGGGGGTGAGCCGTTCCGGCAGGTTCAGGTTCAACGCCGCCAGGATTTTCGCTTGCTCGGGCATCGGCCTTGCCACCCGGCGGAGGGCCAGTTGCCGGCCGTCGCTGGTATCCAGCATGATGTCGCCGATTTGGATTTTGCCCAGTTCGCGGAGAATCACTTCGGGGCTCATCGGCCGGGCCTTCGCCGTGGCGCGGCCTCGCGTCGTGTCGGGCTTGTGGATCTCGGTCATCAGGCCCGCCTGCTTCGCCAGATGGTCCAGCGTCTTCCACAAGGCATAGGCCAGCACGCAGATCATCACGTGGGCTTCCACGCGACCGTCGTACTGATGCCACATGGGGCGGACCAACAGTTCGCTCTTCAGTGTGCGGAAGGCTTTTTCCGCCACGGTCAATTGCATGTACGTTTCCCAGAACTCTTCCGGCGACCAGCCCTGGTAGTTGCTCTTCAGCAGGTACGCCCCGTCCTGCGCGAGCGCCGCGCGGATCACGTCGGTCTTCCAGCTCCACGCGACCTGCGGCTTGCCTCGCTGGGCGATCGTGATCTTGGCCAGCCGGGCTGCTTGGGGAAAACGTTCCTTCAGCCGTCCCACCTGCTCCACCGCCTGGTCTCGCGGTTTCAAGCTGCCTTTCCGTACCCGTTCGGCAAGACCCTTTAGCGAATGGTGCATTCCCACCAGTTGACGCTTGCGGATTGCCCGCTCTTTCTTCTTGCGCTGCGTACTGCGGGCCAAAAGATACGCTATGCCGTCGCGCTGGACGGGCTTGACTTCGACATGCTCACGCAACGGCAGCCAGCCTTCGCTCGACAAGGCGTCGTGGAAGTTGGCCAGTTCGCTGCGCCGCGTGCCGATCAGATAGTGACGGCCAGGCTGGCTGAGGAACTCGAGGTTTGCCGCGCTCATCATCCCTCGATCCATCACCCACACCCGCCGGCTGGTGCCAAAACGTGACTCGATCGCGGTGACGATCTTCTCGACCGTCTGGACGTCTTGCGTGTTGCCGGCCAGGGTGTAGTGTGCCAAGGGAAATCCTTCGCACGTGACCACCAACGCCAGCACGATCTGCTTGCAGTCGCCGCGGTGATCGCGCGAGTAGCCACGCTTGGCCAGTTTGTTTTCTTCGGCCAAGCCCTCGAAGTAGCTGCTCGTCAGATCGTACAAGAGCACGTCGTACGCCAGATCGAAGAGCGTGCCGAGTTGGGCTTTCAAATCGTTCTCGATCGGGTCCTTCGCCTGACGTAACGCGTCCAGAGTGCGATACAAGCGGTCCTTGGTGACCTCGCCATCGGGAATTCCCAGCAGGTCCTCCAGGCCCGTCGAGGCGTACCAGTGCTCGGCCAACGCGAACTCGCTGGCCGGACCGCAGAGGCGGTTAATGACCTCGATCGCCACGACGTCCGCCGGACGCACCGTGTGACGCCCGGCGGGAAGATGCCGATCGAGGATCTCGTCGAGCTTCAACAGCCGCCACAGCCAAAGCCCCAGCCAAACGCTGCCGAACGCCCGGGCGTTGGTCCAGCCCGTCGTCGAGAGCCGCACGCGGACGATGTCCGGATCGTCCGGCAGCGACAGGCTCGTGTCGTCGGGAAACAGCCGCAACTGCTCGGCGTCGCCGTGCCGATTGTAGAAGACGATCGTCCTCTGCCAGCGTCGCTGCTGGCTGTGGTTGAGCTCCCCGAGATGGGCCACCACCCGCTGCCGCGGCCCTTCCTCGGTCCGCACGCTCTCCACCAACGCCCAGTAGCGATGGACCTTCCCGGCCTTCTTCCGTGTGTACTGCCGCAGAAACATCGGCCGTCTCCTGGCTTCCAGCATGCCAGGGAATCCGACCGAAGCAAGAGGGAAGGTTTCCACTACATCGCCCGGCAGCGGTTTCCACTACCACGAAATCAGGACTTACGTCGAATCCGGCCCGCAAACTGGCCGGAAACTAATCGGATTCTCATCAAAGTGCGCAACTTCGGTTAGAGGGGCGGGGCGTACACGTTGGCCTCTTCCGGAACGGATTGCACGGGGCCGTTTCGCAGTACCCACGCGGCACCTACACGCTGCACGGGCCGCCGGCCTGCCCGGACGGGCTAGGCTCCCGACGCCGGCTTCGCTCCGCGACCCTTCCAGTCGATTCCCGACAGGTTCGCCAGGCGCAAGGGCCAACGCGTGCGTGCCGTCGCGGGCGTGGCCCCAAGGCGGCCAGCGACAGGTAGAGCTGGTGCACCAAGGCAAGCCCCGGCAGGCAGAGGCCCATGCGCTTCGGACTCTTCGAGCACGATCCCCATGTCCTTGATAAAGTGCTCGACGAAGAATCCGGGCTCGAATCGATTGGCGATGATCCGCGGCGCGAGGTTCGAAAGCGACCAACTTCCCGCCGCGCCCGAACTGATCGACTGCATCACCGCTTCCAGATCCAACCCCGCCCGATACCCGTAGAGCAGGGCCTCGCAGATGCCGACCATGTTGCCGGCAATGACAATCTGGTTGACCAGCTTGGTGTGCTGGCCGGTTCCCGGTCCCCCCTGGTACACGATCGTCTTGCCCATCGCTTCCCAGCACGGTTGCAGCGATTCCGCCACGGCGCGGTCGCCGCCGACCATGATCGACAGCCGAGCCTCGCGCGCGCCCCACGTCGCCGCCCGACACCGGTGCGTCGAGGGCAAATACCCCTCGCCCCCGGGCGGCCTCGGCGATTTCCACCGCCAGCGACGGCTGGCTGGTGGTCATGTCCGCGATCACCGCGCCCGGCGCAGCAGCCGGCCAGGACTCCGTCTGAACCGAGGATGACGCTGCGCACGTCGGCCGGGTATCCGACGATTGTGAAGATCACGTCCGAAGCCTCGGCCACGGCGCGCGGCGAATCGGCCCAGGTCGCGCCTTGCTCCAACAACCCTTGGGCCTTGCCGCGCGTGCGGTTGTACACCGTGGCCGAGTAGCCGGCCCGCAGCAGATGGCCGCACATGCTGGATCCCATCACCCCCGTGCCGATCCATCCGACGCGCGTGCGGCCGGGTTCCACCTTGATCGTGCTGCTCATCGAGCGACTGGTACCTTTCCTGGGTTTCCTCAAGGTCAGGATTTCGTGGACGGGGCACTAGCTCCAGCGGTGTTCCGGACGATTGAGGATCTCGCTCAAGAGCACCGCCTGGCGAACCGTCGCCGGCCGTTGCAGCATGGCGACCAGCTCGCCGGCGATCGATTCGGCGCGCGCGTTTGTAGCGGCATCCGGGGCGGGCGTGATGTCGGCCGTTGCCACTTCCGTCGTCAGGACCCCCAGTCGCCCCACGCGGTGTTCGAACGTCTGGCGCAGCCGCTGCTCCATCTTCTCGTCGGCCTGGGCGACTTCCTGGCCGAGCGACCGCGTTTCCTCCTGAATCTTCGCGGGTTCCAACCTTTTCGGGTCCAGGTGGCGACGCACGTGTTCCGCGACGCTTGCCCTCGCGGGGACGGGCTCGGGCACCGGCACGGCGGCAGGGGGTGGCGGAGGCGGAGTCCTCGGCCCGGAAAGCGGCGCCGCCAGGGGCGGGCGCGAGGTGCGCGGTGCAGCAACCGGCGGAGCAGCCGGCGGAGCAGCCGGTGATGCAGCGCCGCCCGGCGCCCCTCCCGCGCCCCCTCCACGTCGCTGCGCCGTGCGCTTCAGGAACTCGCCGATCTCGTCTTCCAGTGGGTCGCGCCGCACCGGCGGTGCCTTGGGCTGTGGTCCCCGCCCGCGCCGCGCCGCTTCCCGCTGCGCCTCCTGCACCTTGCCGATCAACTGCCCTACGACGCTGATCACCAGGAATACCACGAAGATGATCAGGCCGATGATCTCGCCGATGTCGTTCATGCGGGCGTGGCTCCCCGGGTAGCGGTCTGACCGCCATGGGCGATTGCGGTCCGCATGTCGGTGTCGGCCTGCACGTTGCGAAGCTTGTAGTAATCGAGGATTCCCAGCGACCCTTGGCGGAAGGCTTCGGCGATCGCCTCGCGGCACCTCGGCCTCGGCCTCGACCAGTTTCGCGCGGTTCTCTTCGATCTGCGCGATGTTTTCCTGCTCCTGAGCTACGGCCATGGCGCGTCGCCCTTCGGCATTCGCCCGCGCCACGCGCATGTCGGCCTCGGCCTGGTCGGCCTGGAGCCGCGCTCCGATGTTGTCGCCCACGTCGATGTCGGCAGATGTCGATCGACACGATCTCGAACGCCGTCTGCGAGTCGAGCCGTCGCGAGAGGACTTTCTTCGAGATGCGGTCCGGCGTCTCCAGCACTTCGCTGTGCGTTTCGGCCGAGCCGATGGCGCTGACGATCCCTTCGCCGACGCGGGCGATAATCGTCTCCTCGGTGGCCCCGCCGATGATCTGGTTGAGATTCGCGCGCACCGTCACCCGGGCCCGGACCTGCAATTCGATTCCGTTCTTGGCCACGGCCGACGAGCGACTGGTTGCTCCCGCGCGGCGGGCAGTCGATCACCTTGGGATAGACGCTCGTCTGCACCGCTTCCAGCACGTCGCGCCCGGCCAGGTCGATCGCCGCCGCCTGCTTGAAGGCCAGGTTCAGCCGCGCCTTGTGGGCGGCAATGATCGCCTTGATCACCAGCGGCACGTTGCCGCCCGCCAGGTAATGCGCCTCCAGCGACCGGCTCGTCACCCCTTCCTCATCGAGGATACCTGCCTGAACCGCCATGATCTGGGCCTGCACGATGACTGCGCGGGTCGACCTTGCGAAACGTCATCCCCAGCAGGTCGAGAATGCCGATCCCCGCTCGCGTCATCTTCGACTGGATCCAGAGCCGAAAGTAACGCGTGAAGATCGCCAGGAAAAGAATGCCGAAGAGCAGGAGTGCGAAAACGACGACGACGGTAATAATCGGGCCGAGCTGCTGCCAAGGCATGAGCGGGTTCCTTATTGGCGCCGGGTTCGCAAGCGAAATCCAGCCCTCGGTTTAGTGGTCCAAGATTGAAATGTCAAGCTGGCGGCGTAAACGGATCCGCCGCATCCCAGTCGACGGGCCTCGCCAGCCGATCGGCGTCGCTCTCCAAAGGCGCGTCGTCGGGCAGCCCCTGAACGACGATCCGGTTCCCCCGCACCTCCATTACGCGCACGCGCTGGCCCGGCTCGATCGGCTGGCCGTCGCTGATGGCGTCGAATGTCTGCGAGTCGACGGCGATGATCCCGCCGGGAAGCATCATGCTCTTTGCGTGCCCCACTCTCCCTACCAGGACCTGGAGCGAACGGCGGGAGAGGCTGTCCGGCATGACGTCCTCGCTCGTCGGCGCCTCGAGCAGTACGCGTTGCCCCATCGAAGTCCGCGGCCACCACCGCAGCGCAAACACCACCACGATCGGCACTCCCAGCAAGGCGGCCGCCAGCACGGCCATCCCCAAGAGCGAGCCTTCCATGAAGGCCATCACCACCGCAGCCACGATCGTGCAGAAGGCCACGAAGGCGAGAAGCCCGCCCGAGGGAAGGAACACGTCGGCCACGGTCAGGGCGATCCCCACCAGCAACAAGAGCACCGCCCATAACCACGTCGCCATGGCTCTCCCCCGTCAGTATGTCGTCCGCATGGTTGCCGCCGCTCGTGCGGCGTCGCCGGAGCGCCCGCGTTGCGGAGTCTCGTCCGCTCCGGTACGAAGGGGCGAGCCATGGCCACTTCGTGCCAGGCGCCCTACGCTTCGTCGTCCACGGGACGGACAACGATCCAGTTGCCGCGGATTTCGACCACTTCCACCGCGGCGTTGCGCGGCACGAACTCCCCGTCGGTCAGGACGTCGAAATAGTCCTTGCCGATCCGCGCCTTGCCGCCGGGCATCAGTGGAGTCGTCGCCGTCCCCCGCATTCCCAACAAGCTCTCATAATGGGCCAACGCCCCGCTTTCGTCAATCGCCTCCGTTTCGTCCAGCGACGGAGGCTGCAATACCATCTGGCCGAGGATCGGCGCGTTCGGAAGCCAGCGATTGATCACCGCAATGGCCCCGATGACCCCCACGACCGCCGCACCCACCACCAACAGCGAATTGCGAAACTGCCCAAACTCGTAAGTATTCCGCGGGATAATAAACGTCTGGCTGGCCAGCACCAGCGAGGCCAGGATCAATATCCCTCCCCCGAATCCAAAGATCCCCATGCCCGGCAGCACGAAAAGCTCCAACATCACGCACGCCATGCCGGCGAGGAACAGCGTGATCGCCAGCCAGCCGGTCGTCTGGCCGAATTGACTCCAGAAAAACAGCACGAAACAGACGGTGGCGATGAACGCCGGCACGCCGATTCCCGGGCTGTGCAACTCGGCATAGAGCGCGACGAAGCCGATCACCAACAGCAGCACGCGCACCCCGGGACTCGACAGCAAGTCGACCATCGTGTCCACCCAACTCGGCTCCAACAGCGCCGGATCGTTCTGAAGTCCATACGCGGCCTTCAGCTTCGCAAAGTCGTCGACCACCTGGACCCCGGAAAAGTATGCGCTTGCCTCGCCGCCCCGCACCCGGAACGGCTGCCCGGTGGTCACCTGCTGCCCCTTGATCCATGCCTTGGCATCGGCCTGCTCGGCCAGTTCTTTCTCGGAGAAGAAAGCCGCTTCGGCCTGCCCCTGCTTCGAACAGCGGAAGACGGTGGTCTCCGGATCGATCATTGCCGTGGGCAGCGACCAGGTCCGCCCCTTCTTGGCAGTGATTCCGCGGATCGTCTTGGCAACGTCCGCGATTTCCGCGGGGCTGAAATGGTAGCTTCCCTCGCCCCCTAATTCCGCCTTGGGATGCAGCGCGATCTCGTCGCAGGCCAGTACGATGAGCGCCGCGTCGGCCCGCGCTTCCTTGGGTACGTAGGCCAGGGTGCGAACCTGCCCAGCGTCCAAATCCAAGGCGAGAAAATTGGCCAAGGTCGCGCTATCTCCCGGCGATCCGCCCGCGCTCTCCACGCGCACCAGCACCAGGTTCGCCCCCTCCTGCCGGATCGCGTCCTGGATCATGCGCCGGGCCTTCTCGGCCATGTCGCGCGTGATCGTTCCCTTGAGATCCACGCGTACCGCGCGGAGCGCCCCGGCAGGGGCAAAATCCTGCTGCAGGGCGTCGGCCGGCAGATCGAGCGCCGCGGCCAGCTCCTTGCGGTTTGAGGCGGTATAGCTGATAAACCCCTTCTGCCGGGCCTCGGTCCCGGAGAATCTCGCCGCCGTGCCGGCCCGGAAGAGCACCTTCTTGTCGGTGATCGTTTCCTCTTGGCCAACCGCCCCAGCCCTTCCGCTTCGACGTAGCGCAGGCCGCGCTCGGTCGTCACTTCCAGCAGCTCGCGATGCGAGTCGACCAGCTTCAGGGCCACCTCGACCGGGATCTTCTTCCGCCGTAGCGCGATCTCCTCGTAATTGCTGAGGATCGCCCGCGTAATTGCCGGCTCATCCACGCCGGCCGGCCCCAATTCGGCGTCGGGCGCCATGATCACCTGCTCGCACGCCAGGGCCACCAGCACCGCATGTCCCTGAATGCTCTGCGGAATGTAGGCCACGGTCGTGGCCCCGCTCAGGTCCGGCCCGGCGAGGAAATCGGCCAGGTCGTAGGCGCTGCCCATGCGGCTGCCAGCCCCGAACTTGCTCTGTTCCGCCGGCACCACCAACTCGAAGATCAGCACTGCCTTGGCCTGCTCGGCCCGCGCTTCCTCCAAGGCGCGGAGGATCGGCTGGCGGAGCCGGTCGCGCGACCCCTCGGTGATCGGCAGCATCACCCGGAACAGCCGCGCCACGCGCTTGGCCTCCAGCGGCTTTGGCCTCTCCGCTTCACCGCCCTGAGGTGGGGCCTTCTCGGCCGCCTGGGCCCCGGCAGCTCCGACCGGAAAAACGGTCCCGGTTGCCATCAACCCGACCAACCAAATGCCCAACCACCTCAGGATCGACGTCTGCGAGTTGCTGCACATGGAACCACCAGAAAAAAGGATGGGTTGGCAAGCCATAAGTCGCTAACGCCGTTGATCTTTCGCGCGCAAATTATAAGCGCCTCCAACGAGATTCGTCAATTCGCGGCCGATCTTGCGCACAATCCACTGGTGGGGAAGAAACGCGCAGTCCAAAAACCATCTGCCCCTCAGTGCTTGCGCCGTGAGGACCACAAACGCAATCCGGAACGCGCCACCACCCCATTGGTAATGTGTCCAGTGAACCAGGAGTCGATCCCACGATCGACAGCAATGGGTCAAGCGCCCGGAGATCCGCCGCACACCCGACGGCTGCGAACCCGGCATCACCAATTGACCCAAGGGGGCGCTAGACAATGGGGCGTCTGAAGAGACTGGGCGAGCATAGGTTCGATCACCGACGCCGGACCGGACAATCCGTGCGGTGCGCGTGCTTGGTGAACCGCGGAAACGTACTCAACCCACTTTTAGAGCCGATCTCAGAACCTTTGAAGGTGCTGCGAACTTCCGGTCGCACAAGACCGCAGCGGTGGTTCCGGGATATCGGTTTTTGGAGCCGATCCCAGAACCTTGGGAGGTGCCGCGATCTTCCGGCCGCGCAAGACCGCAACGGTGGTTCCGGGATATCGGTTTTTAGAGCCGATCCCAGAACTGTATGCCGTCCCCGTATTTCCCGGCCGCACAGGGCTCCAACGGTGGTTCCGGGATATCAGTTTTTAGCGTGGGCTGAGCGGTCGGCCATTGGGTTGCGCCGCCGATCGCTGCTCGGTCTCGGGGCCTTGCATGCCCTGAGCCAGCTCGTGCTTCCAGCCCAGCGGGGTCCGCGCATCGAAGGGGTCCATCATCGGCAGGAGCCGCATTCGGTTCACTTCCAACCCTTCGAATACGTAGACCATGCGATCGCCCACGTTGGGATCCATGATCTGCAAGTGGGTGGGCAAGAGCAACTGCGTCTTTGGCTGCGAGGAGAGGATGACGTTCGCCTTGCTGAAGTTCCTCGCGTCGTCGAACGTCTTCGGAAAAGCCTCCAGCCAGGTCTCGCTCTGCGGACGATCGTTGGGGGTCGGTACGATCCGCATATGATAACGCTGCTTCAACTGCGCCGCGCGGCCCCAAAGAGAAAGGGCAACGGGCCGTTGGTGATTCCCTTCTCCTGCAATTCGGGCGGAAGTTTGTACTGGAGCACGCGCTTGGCCGGATAGTCGTAGACGAAGATCGACTTGCCGTTGCAGACCCAACGCTCCGGATTGTTGCCTTCCACCTGGTAGGAGACCTTGGCCGGGGCCTCGAACTGGATCGCTCCTTCCTCTTTGCTCGCCAGGAAGTTCTGCTCGCGGCGTCCCATCGTTTCGCTGTAACGCAGCCGAGTGAACTGGCACTGGAAGTTCCGCACCTGAAGGCTGCTCTGTTCCCAGAACATCAGGATCTGGTCGAGCTGCCGCGCCTCTTGAGGCGAGAGCGTGAAGGGGGCTTGCGGTTGCTGCGCGACCGCCACTCCCGGCGGATTGTACCCTGGGGAGACATTGCCCGAAGGCGTCATTGCGCCCGGCGCCGAGTTGCCGGCAGCCGGTGCTCGGCGGCGTTCCAGCGTGGGGTCGCGGGGCACGATGGGCTGGTCGGGATAGGCGGCGGGGCGCTGGACGGCCGGATTGCCTTGGCCCGGCTCCCACGACTCGTTGGGCTGGTTCTGCGCCGAGGCGCTGGGTGCTAGCCAGATCGAGCCCAAGACAAGCCCCAAACCGATGATGCCGCGCATCCGTCACTCTCCCTCCGCCAGGCGAAGTCCATGCGGAAACCGCGGTAAACTGCGTGCCACCCGGCAGCCTGGACCTTTCTGGCAAAATGGACGGACGATTCTAGCACGAGGGCTGCTTGCGCCCAAGGTCGATTTTGCGGAACCGGCTGCGGGGTCGTCGCGTTTGGGCGTGACGGGATCGTGAGTTTGAGTGCTGCCGCGAGCCGATGACGGTCCCCTTCGGCCCGGCTAGACCCCGCGGCCGCGCCCTTTCTGCCGACCTCGAGCCCCGTAGAATGGAGAATTCCCCGAGGTGGTTTCCTCCGGGGCGGGGTTGGCTCATTTGCGGAAGGATCGAGGACCGTGCGAGTTGCCGTCTTCAGCACCAAGACCTACGACCGGGAATTCTTCACCGCGGCCAATAAGAGCTCGGGCCACGAACTCGTCTTTTACGAGCCCCGCCTTACGGCGCACACGGTTCGCCTGGCCGAGAGCTTTCCCGCCGTCTGCGCGTTTGTCAACGACGAACTCGATGCCCACGTCCTCTTGGCGCTCTCCCGCCACGACACCAAGCTGATCGCCATGCGCTCGGCCGGATTCAACAACGTCGATCTCCTGGCCGCCGAACAACTGGGTCTGACGGTAACGCGCGTGCCGGCCTACTCGCCGCACGCGGTCGCCGAGCATACCGTGGCCATGATCCTCGCCCTGGCGCAAGCTGCCCAAGGCCTACAATCGCGTTCGCGAGGGCAACTTCTCCCTCGACGGACTGCTGGGCTTCGACATCCACGGCCGCACGGCCGGAGTGATCGGCACGGGCAAGATCGGCTTGATCGTGGCGCAGATCCTCCGCGGCTTCGGCTGCGAACTGCTCGTCTGCGATCTGCACCCCAACCCCGCCGTCGAAGCACTGGGCGCGCGCTACGTCCCGGCCGACGAGCTGTTCGCCCACTCCGACATCATCTCGCTCCATGTGCCGCTCTCGCCGGAGAGCTATCACATGATCGGCGACGAGGCCATTGCGCATGAAGCGGGGGGTGATGTTGATCAACACCAGCCGCGGGGCGCTGATCGATACGCGCGCCGTGATCCGCGCCCTGAAAACCGGGAAGATCGGCTACCTGGGGCTCGACGTGTACGAGGAAGAGGCCGACCTGTTCTTCGAGGACCTCTCGAATCGCGTGATCCAGGACGACGTTTTCTCCCGCATCCTCACGCTTCCCAACGTGCTCGTCACAGGCCACCAGGCATTCTTCAGCGGCGATGCGCTGGAGGCGATCGCCCGGGAAACGCTGGCCAACATCACCGCCTTCGAAAAAGGACAGGAGCCCCCGGGCCTCATCCGCCGCCAACAAGTGCTCGCCACGTAGGGCACGCGAGGCGCTGCACGTCAAAGCGCGCTGCCGTGCTGCCTACGGGAACGTCAGCCCCAGCACGAATTGCTCCCACTCCTGCTGGAACTGCTTCATCTCGTCGTCGCTGCGGCCGAGAACCGTCTTCAGGGTCTCGTAGCCGCGCGAGCGGTCTCCGGTGGCGGCAAATCGGCGGTAGAACGATTGCAGAAGGCCTTGCTCCTGCAAGTAGTAGCAGAGGTAGCGCGCCTGGGCATAGTTCGCGCCGCGATCGTCGCGGTAGAAAGCCTCGTCGGCCAGCATGCAAAGGGCGGAGAACGGCAAGACGCCCTTCTGGCGAATCGCCTTCTGGAGGCCCGCCAGGCGCCAGTTCGTGTAGCCGCGCACGCGGCCCTGGCCGTCTTCACCGCACTGTTCGTAGAGCGATCCCAGCCCCTCGTTGAACCATGCCGGGCAGGCGGGGAAGTTCGCCGCCATGAAGGGATGCACCAACTCGTGCACCAGGGTGCCGCCGCCCGTGGCGATGTTCATCACCAGCGCGTGGTCCGACTCTGAATAGAACCCGTACGGCGTCGTCGGCTTGTAGCCCAGCGCCGCCCGGCAGTGCTTCTCGTAGCTGTCCTTGTCTTTGAGCAGCCAGATTTCCAGGATCTCGGCGGGATCGCGGGCGAAATAGGTCTCCTTGAGCCGCTTCACCGCCCAGCGAATCGTCCCCTGGGCGTGGCGGCGCACCACCTCGGCCGGCTGGTCGCCGGCGACGACAAACGGCGGTTCCACGACCACGGTGAACTCGGCCCCGGTCAGCCTTTTCTTCAGCCGCATCACTTGCTGCGCGTAGTCGGCCCCGGTCGGTCCCTTGGCGATCGAGCCCTTCACCAGCGATCCGGGCTCGAGCCGCAACCGGATCGCGGTCCACTCGTTCCCCCGCGTGCGGATCGGCCAGAGCGAGAGAAACTCGGACCGTTTCATCCGCGCTTCGCCCCCGCGGTCTTCGGCCGGCTCGTGGTAGATCACCTCGTCCGTGGCGGCGTCGTAGCCGAGCATCAACCGGAAGTGTTCGGTCGTATCCGGCAGACCGTCGTAGCGCATGCACACGATCGAAGGAAAGCTGGCCCGCAGATCCGCGTGCAGCTCGCGCCAAAGCCCGGCAAGCGTCGGGCTGCGTTGCGACGGCAAAACTTCGCGCCACACCGGCCCGATCCGAAAGCCGATCTTCGTCAAGGCCGCCGCCAGCTCCTTGACGTGACAGCCGCGGCCCTCGGCCGGATCGAGCCCCGACTGGTCGAAGACCCAGTCCTGGTCGACCGCCACCCCGAGCCGATTGAGCGCCATCGCCGCGCAAGCTTCTCCGCAGAAGTCCGGCTTCTGACGCACGTGGGGTACGCCTCGGATGAGCACGCTTGCCCCCCACGGTTCCGCGGGCGCCGTGGCCGGCTCGGCCGGCTTCGCGTCCCCGGCAGCGGCTGTGGCAGTGCGCCGCTCGCCCCGCCCAAGACTCTTCAGACCTGCGGCCAATACTCCGACCGCCACGACCGTAATCATTCCCAGTGCCAGGCGGGGATAACGCATCACCTGTTCACCCAATCGTCGGCGAGGGATCCGAAGCGGAATGCCGTCGCGAAGACTCACGAGTTCTGCCCCCTTTCGCATCCATCGCCGTAACCGTTGCGTGGGGGGGCCGCCACAACGGTCGCGGCGAAATCTCGGCTCGGGATCGAGAGATCGCCAGCGGCGACGCCAGCGGTCCCCTTCGACTGACCGGCCAGGCTGCGCCCTCTCGTGTGCCCCGCCCCATGGCTTCGCACTTCAGCGCTCAGCCGGTGCGCAGCGCCGTCCCGGATCCACTCGATCGCCTCGGCAAGCCGATCGACCTCGTCGCGCGTATTATACAAGTAGAAACTGGCCCGCACCGTGGCGTCAACACCATATCGCCGGTGGAGCGGTTCGGCGCAGTGATGCGACGCTCGGACGGCAATCCCCCGCTTGTCGAGCCCTTCGGCCACGTCGTGGCCGTGGACCGGTCTGCCTTGTGCATCGCGCAGCGTGAAGCTCACGATCCCCGTCTTTGCCTCCGGTTCCGGGCCGAGGATCCGCAATCCCGGGATCGCGCTGAGCAACTCGTGCGCGTAGACGGTCAGCTCGCGCTCGTGGGCGCTCACCGTCTCCATGCCCAGGCGGGAGAGATAATCGACCGCCGCTCTCAGGCCGATCGCCTCGGCAATCGGCGGGGTTCCGGCCTCGAACCGCGCGGGTCGCGGATCGCTCTCGTCGCCCAGACAGGCGGGCTCGAAGGCATCCACGCGCACGTGCTGGATCATTCCTCCTCCCCCCAGAAACGGCGGCATTTTCTCCAAGATCGCCCGCTTGCCGTACAGGACGCCGATCCCGGTCGGTCCGAGCATCTTGTGGCCGCTGAAGGCGAGGAAATCGCAGTCGAGCGCTATAACGTCGACTGCCTGGTGCGGCACACTCTGCGCCGTCCACCAGAACCACCGCCCCCGCATCGTGCGCGCGGCGGATGATGTGTTCGATCGGATTGATCGTGCCGAGCACGTTCGAGACCGCCGTCACGGCTACCAGCCGCGTTCGCCGGTTCAGGAGCCGGTCCAAAGCGCCAAGTTCCAACCGGCCGTCCTCGGTCAGCGGAATATAGCGAATCACCGCCCCGCTGCGCTGGGCAAGCTGATGCCACGGCACGAGATTCGAGTGGTGCTCCATCTCCGTGACGAGGATCTCGTCGCCCGCCGAAACATAGGCATCTCCCCAACTCCGCGCCACCAGGTTGATGCCTGCGGTGGTTCCGCTGGTGAAGATCACTTCCTGCGTGCTGGAAGCATGGAGAAAACCGGCCAGGGCGCGCCGCGACTCCTCGTAGAGCGCCGTTGCCTCTTCGGCCAGGCGGTGAATCCCGCGGTGAATGTTTGCACTGTGGTTCTCGTAGGCGTCGACGATCGCTTCGATTACCTGCCGTGGCCGTTGCGTGGTGGCCGCGTTGTCCAAGTAGGCCAGCGATTGGCCGTTCTCCTGGCGCCGAGCGAAAAGGGCGAAATCATCGCGTACGTGCTCGAGTGCGACCGAGGGACGGGCCCGGCCGTCGGGCGATTGCGATGCCAAGCGGCTGGGCAGGGGTAAGGGCCCTTGGGGATCGGGCGAAACATGTACCGGACCGTCTCCCTCGCCACTCTTTGAAGATGCGACCGCGCGAGGTTCGCCTCCCGGTTGCCTTTCCGGGGCCGATCAAGGCGCGGGCTCGCGCGTCGGCGAATAGAGCGCCGACTGCAAGACGCGCCACGGCAGAAGACAGCACTTTTGCCGGTTGGGAGTCAGTCGTGCGCCGAACAGCCGCAGCATGGCCTCGGGAGTGAAATGCCTCACGTCTTCGAGCGTCTTCCCCTCCAACTCCTCGGCAAGCATCGAGGCCGATGCCTGGCTGATGCGGCACCCCCGGCCGCTGAAGTAGATCTCCCTGACCACGCTTCCGTCGACCTGCAACTCCAGGCGGACTCGGTCCCCGCACAGCGGGTTGTCGCCCTCGTGGGCGTGGGTGCATCCCGGGCAGGGGCCGCGGTGATATGGGTCCTGCACGTGGTCGTCGATCCGTTCTTCGATCGCTTCGAGTTCCTCTCGGTCGATCATCGCGTCCCCCGTGGAATGGAGAGCCCGCAGGCCGTGAATGTGCCGCGGGAAATAAAAACAGCCAAGCCTGCCAAAAATGATTCTAGCTGACGCTGGGGTATGCGACAAGGCGGGTAGGGTATGGAAGAGGGAAGGGGAGGGAAGTGGGCCGTGCGGCCGGGCGTTTGGGCCTGGGGGATCAGATTCCCAGGATCTCGCGCTCACCAACCACCACAATTCGCCGGAACCCGGCTGGGCTGGTCCGTCGAAGTGAAGCGAAGCGACCCCCCCTTTTGCGAATCGCAGGCCGCTCTGCGAGTCTCCTACCAGGGCTCCAGCCAGGTCGCCGACATCCGGGGCGTGGCCCACCCAGGCAATCTCAGAGTGCCCTGCCGATTGTCCATTGGTCCAGCGGAGGAGTCCCTCCAGGTCGCTGCCGGGTGCCAATTCTTCGCGCTCGACGATCGCGGGTTTGCGGGGAACATGGTCGGCAATGATCTGAGCGGTCTGGCGGCAACGCACCAGGGGGCTAGTGGCGATGAGATCGGGCCGAAAACCACGATCCACCAAGACCTTGACGAGCTTGGCGAAGCGCTGCCGACCGTCTTCGGTCAAGGGCCGCTCTCGGTCGTCGGGCCATGCGGAGTCATCCCGATCGGCCGCCCATGCGTGACGAATGATATACACGTTCATACGCTGGCCCTTGCTCAACTGCGAAATAGCGAAACTAGCGACCACAGTCATGGTACCTTGGCCGGGAACCCCCGCTAGCGCCGCATCCAGGGGTTGAGTGGTGGACGCGGCACGGCAGCCCCGGCCCAACGGTCTGGGCAAGTACCACAGCCCGGACTCGCCAGTCTGGGAAAAGTAGCGAAAACGAGTGCCCCGAGTTGCTCTCTCGCCGGTGGGAATATCGTGGACGGGGCGCCCGACCCTTTGTGCTGATTGTGAAATCTGAACATTCTGCGCAAAGTTTTCCGGCCACCGGATCGATAACTGAGTCGAGCGATGCCACGCCGTCGCGACCCAGCCGGGACAAGGAGGTCCGTTCGAGGGGTGTGTCAGGATGTCCGAGCTTAGCGCTAGCGTCGTAACCGAGGTGGTCGAGGCCTGCCGCAAAGGGGCCGCGGAAGCAGCCGCGGCGTTTGCGCGCACCCTCGATGTGCAAGTAACGCCAACTGTCGGCGAACCCTCCACGCTCTCGTCCGAGTCTCTCTCGACAATCGTGGAAGGACCGGGCTTGGCGATCGTGTTCACGTGCGGAAAAGCGGCCGCGCTGCTTTTGATTCCGGAATCCACGGGCTGCGTTCCTCCCTGGTGTCGCGAACCGGACGCCACCGGTCAGAGCAAGCTGAACACGCTGGCTCAGGAACTGGGCATGTTGCTCCTGCCCGAGCAATACATGCCCGAGGATTTCAAAGCCGGGTTCGTGCGGAGTCTTACGGGCGCGCTGGCCCGAGGCGCGCCGGCCGAAGCGACCGCGCAGGTGCCTCTCGATCTGATTCAGGCGGGTGAAAGCCGGGGCCGTGCCGTGCTCGTCTGGCCGGTGAGCAAACCGGCCTCCGTCATGGGGGCCGCAGCGGCCCCACTGCCCAAACCCCAACCCGCTCCGCCACCGGCCAAACCTGCTTCGCCACCGGCCCGGCCCGACACTTCCAAGCGACCCCGGGCCTTAGCGCCCGCGGCCCCGGCGGGTCCGCGTCGGCCGCCGCGTTTGGAGGAACTTCCCCTCTATTCGCGGAGCCTGCTGCGGGTTCGCGTGCCGGTGATCGTTACCCTGGCGCAGAAGAAGCAGCCCCTGGGCCGCATCGTGGAACTCGGTCCGGGGTCGATCATCCAGTTTGACAAGTCGTGTGAGGAAATGCTCGAACTCGACGTCGCCGGCCGACCCATCGCCTTGGGCGAGGCGGTCAAGGTGGGCGACAAGTTCGGGCTGCGCGTCACCTCGATGATCCTGCCCGACGAACGGTTCAAACGCGTGGACGGCGGCAAATCGGCCCCCAGGGACCCCGCGAGAAGCTGACGGGTGCGGCGGCCGCATACCCACGCCGCGCGGGCAAAGCGCGGGTTGCCGCCCGGCAAACACGGCCCTCCTTATTTCCTGCCTTTGCTTCCCGCCTTCTCCGGCTCCCGCGTCCCAGGTAGACTGGGGAGGGACTTTGGGCCGATATCCGACCGGCCCGACGCGGCCGCAGCCCGCCTGGGCTCGCCCGCAATACCCCGTGGTCGGCCCCCTTCGAGTCTTGCTCCGCAATCGTTCCATGATTCTGCTCGTCGATAACTACGACTCGTTCACCTATAACCTGGTGCAGCGCCTGGGAGAGCTGGATCCCTCGCTCGACCTGGAAGTGCACCGCAACGATCAGATCACCTTGGAAGCGATCGAAGCCCGCTTGCCCTCGCACCTCATCATTTCTCCCGGCCCCTGTACGCCGAGCGAAGCGGGAATCTCCGTCCCCTGCATCCAGCGATTTGCCGGGCGCATTCCGATCCTCGGCGTGTGCCTGGGTCACCAGTCGATCGGCCAGGCATTTGGGGCGAAAATCGTCCGCGCCGATCGGCTCATGCACGGTAAGACCGACGACATCCACCACGACGGCAGCGGTTTGTTCGCGGACCTCGACAACCCGTTTCGCGCCGACGCGCTATCACAGCCTCGTGATCCAGCCCGATACGCTTCCGCCCGATTTCCAGGTCTGCGCGTGGAGCTTTTCGCCCGACGGCACGCGCGTGATCATGGCGATTCGCCACGAGCGCTATGCGATGTGGGGGCTCCAGTTCCATCCGGAGAGCTTCCTGACCGATTGCGGTTCGACGCTCCTGGCCCGTTTCCTGCAACTGAAGTAGTACGTTTTCATGTTCTCAACGCCGGTGGTTTCCCGCTACGATCGCAGCAGCCTCTCGGGGTTTCGAGCGAATCGCTGCGAACCGGCGCAGGCAGGACTGCGGTGGCAGTGGCGCTAGGCGGAGGTCGGCCGCGCAGGCCCGGTGCCCATCATGCTCTCCCGACTTCTCGCG
This sequence comes from Pirellulales bacterium, assembly GCA_963736495.1. Classification (GTDB taxonomy): domain Bacteria; phylum Planctomycetota; class Planctomycetia; order Pirellulales; family Thermoguttaceae; genus CAVTPL01. Next base: position 1,060,968 of record CAVTPL010000009.1, read on the forward strand.
TGGTATCGTTCGACTTTGGGCCAGGCAGTGCTCGGAGCGGTGCTGCTCTGGGCGGCGTTTCCTCCCTTGGAACTCTGGCCTCTGGCCTGGTTTGCCCCGATTGCGTGGGTGTTGCTGGTGCGCCGCGCGGAACTGCCCGGACGCAGGCCCTATGCCGCCCTGTGGCTGGCGGGTTTCGCCTTCTGGATGGCGGCGATCCATTGGCTCGTGCTGCCCCACTGGGCCACGAGTTTCGGCTTGCTCGCGCTGGCGTTCTATCTGGCCTTCTATCTTCCCGTGTTCGTGGGCTTGAGCCGCGTGGCCGTGCATGGCCTTCGCGTGCCGGTGGTCTTGGCCGCGCCGACGATTTGGACGGGCCTCGAATTGGCCCGCGCCACCTTCTGACCGGCTTCACCATGGCCAGCCTCGGCCACACGCAATACCGCTGGATCGAAGTGATCCAGATCAGCGACCTGGCCGGGGCCTACGGCGTGAGCTTCCTCGTGATGTTCGTGGCCGCCTGTTTGGCTCGCATGGTCCCGCTGAGAGCCAATCTGAAGGCGAACGCAGCGGCCCAATGCGGCCCAGTGATTTTGGGGCAGCAGGCGGTTCTCGGACCGGCTCGAAGTGAAGGCCGCCCCGCGTTTTGGCCCCTGGTGCCTTTGCTGCTGGGGTTGGGCGCTGCGTTGGCCTACGGGGTCTGGCGAATCGACGTTCCTCCTGCCGAGCCCCGTGCCTGCGTGGGCTTGATTCAAGGCTCGATCGACGTCGAGTTGCAGCACGATCCGGATCCCGAGCGTCGCGATTTCACGTTCAACCACTATCTTGACCTGTCGCGGCAGGCTCTTGCCGAGGCATCCCGCCGCGGCCTCCATCTGGACCTCATCGTCTGGCCCGAGACGATGTTCAACGAGCCGCAGGTTACCTCGGACGACGATCCCCCAACGCCCGGCGATTGGCCGTACTCCCGCGAACGATTCCTCGACTGGATCTCCCTGTGGAAGGTCGAAGGCCCGCGCGCCCTCCGCCGCCTTACCCAGACCCTTGGGGTGCCCGTGCTCCTGGGCCTCGACACCTTTTACTTCGGTGGCGAAGGCAGGAAGGTCTTCAATTCGGCCGTCTATGTGGCCCGCGGCGGCGAGGTGCTGGGGCCGCTACGACAAGATGCACCTGGTCATGTTTGGCGAGTATGTTCCCTTCGCCGAGCCGATTTCCCTGGCTGCAGAGACTCACGCCCCTGCCCTCAAGCGCCGATGCGGGCCAGCGGCCGGAGGCCTTCACGCTTGGCACGCTCCGCCTTGCCCCCAGCATCTGCTACGAAACCGTGCTTCCCCACGTGATCGCCGGCAGGTCCTGCGCACTCGCCGCCGAGGGCCGCGAGCCCGACGTGCTGGTCAACCTGACCAACGACGGCTGGTTCTGGGGTTCCAGCGAGCTGGACCTGCATCTGATCTGCGGCGTGTTCCGCGCCGTCGAATGCCGCAAGCCGCTGGTGATCGCCGCCAACACGGGCTTCTCGGCCTGGATCGACGGCGATGGCCGCCGGCGCGCCCAGGGCCCCCGCCGCGCCCCGGCGGTCCTCTTTGCCGAACTCGCCCCGGACTCGCGCCGGAGCCTTTACCTTCGCTGGGGAGACTGGCCGGCGGGGGTCTGCCTGGGGGTATGCTTGGTCATGGCGGCGGTGGGTGTATGCCAACGCATGCGCCGCCGGACCGCACGTCCCCTTTAACCCGCAGCTTCCAACCCCGCGTCTTCCGCTGCTTTGCCTCCGGCGCACGCGCGTCTCGGTTCGTTCCCGACGGTGGGACGCGGCTGGAATCGGCGATCTAACCCTTTGCGGCAGGGCGGCTAACGGCGTTCGCCCCGGGTCCGACCTGGTACTGGAATAGAGGGCATTTCTTGCTCGTTTCTTGCCTCCCGGGACGAATATGGACGATGGGCATTCTGATTGACATACGAAAATGGGGCAAGTTATACTAACGGAACAGTTTTCCGGGTCTGCTAATCGTTCGGCTCCTGTCGAGAGATCGAAGGGTCCCCCCATGAATTTGGTCGGAAAGATTCTCACCGGGCTTATCGCGTTGTTCAGCGTGCTTTTCATGGCCCTGGCCCTGGCCGTGTACGCCGGACACCAGAACTGGAAGACGCAGGCCACAAACCTGCAGACCCAGTTGACTAAGGAACGCCAGGACAAGCAGAAGCTGGAAACCGACAAGGACACGCTGCAAAAGGACCTGGACGCCGAGAAGAAGACTGCCGCCACGCGCATCAAGGCGCTGGAAGACGAGCAGAAGCGGCTCCAAGACGAGCGCGGGGACCTGAAGAAACAGGTTGCCGATCTCGATACGAAGTCGCGCGAGGCGATCGGCGCGATGCAGACCACGCAGCAGGCCATGAACGCCGCTGCCGAGCAGGTGAAAAAGTTGCGGCAGGACGTCCGCGACGTCGAGACCAAGCGGAACCAGGAGTTCCAGACGATGGTCGACAGCACGGAGAAGTTGCACCAGTTGGCCAACGACTTCCGCGAGCTGAAGAAGACCAATAACACCCTGGTCGTCGATTTGCAGAAGTATCGGCAGATCTTCGACAAGCTCGGCCTCAAGGCCGATCCGGGCGCCTACGAGCGCACGGCGCCTCCCGTCGCCGGCCACGTGATGGCGGTGTCGGACAATGGCACCGGTCTGATTGAAATCAACGTGGGCAACGATCAGGGACTGTCCAAGGGGCAAGAGTTGGAAATCTTCCGGATGGGGGACCGCGGGGCGACCTATCTCGGCAAGGTCGAGGTAGTGAGCACCGAACCGCATCGGGCCGTGGCCAAGATTATCCCCAACTTCCAGAAGGGCTCGATCCAGAAGGGCGACAATGTCACTTCCCGGCTCCAGTAACGAATCGACCGGTTACTCGAAGCCGAGGGCCGATCTCTACACGGTCGTTCTGATCGTCGCCCTGCTGGCTTTGATCGTCGGCACCGTCTTTCTCTACCTCGAGACCAAGGACTACGGTTCCCCGCCCTACCAAGGCGCTCCCAGCGCCCTGGTGGTGCCCGGGGCTCCGCTCGACGTGCTGTTGGCCGACCGGGCGCCGGGCGCCTGTGGGCCACGGGCTGATCTCACCTCCGCTGGCCGGTCATGAGCAAGGATGCTCGCGCGACTGCTCGACTACTTTCGCTGCGATCTGGCGGTTGATCTTGGGACCGCCACCACCCGAATCGGCATCGCCGGTCAGGGGCTCGTGCTCGAGGAGCCTTCCGTGGTTGCGCTCGACATGCGCAGCCAACGCGCTGTTTCCGGCGGCTGCGCGGTAGGGCGTCTTGCCCAGCAGATGTCGGGACGAACCCCGGAATCGATCTCGGTCGTCGGGCCGCTCCGCCAGAGCGTCGTCTGCGACGCCGATCTGTGCGAGGTCATGCTCCGCTATTTCCTTCGCAAGGTCGCGCCCCGCCGGTTCCTCCGCCGGCTTCGCGTCGTGGTTGCGGTTCCCGGATGCGCCACCCCGGTCGAACGGGCGCCCTGACCAGCAGCTTCTATCGCGCCGCGCGGGCGAAGTCTTTCTCATTGCCGGCGCCATGGCCGCCGCGTTGGGCGCCGGATTGCCCCTTGCCGAGCCCGTGGCCAGCATGGTCTGCGATGTGGGCGCCGCAAAGACGGAGATCGCCGTGCTTAGCCTGGGAGACTTGGCGGCCGGCACGCCGCTCCGCGCGGGGGGAGACGCGATGGACCACGCCGTGGCCCGCTACCTCCGCCGTCAGCACAGCCTCCGCATCGGCGCGGTGCCGCCGAGAAGCTCCGCATTGCCATCGGCAGCGCGTATCCCTTGGAAGAAGAGCAGGTCGAGGAGGTGGGCGGATTGGACGCCGTTCAGCGCTTTGCCCCGCCGGGCGACGATTACCAGCGAGGAAATTCGCTACGCCCTGGCCGACCCGCTGGAAAACCTCGTCGAGGCGGTCCGCAGTACCCTCGATCAGTGCGCCGGACCTCGCCGCGGAACTGCTCGACCGCGGCATGGTGCTCTGCGGCGGCGCGTCGCTCGTCCGCGGACTGGATCGTTTCCTGAGCGAACGGACCGGCCTGCCGGTGCGCTATGCGGCCGATCCTGCGTCCGCGGCAGCGCGCGGGGCCCTGGTGTGCCTCGAACATTTCCACGCCTGGAAGTCCATCCTCCAGTCGGAAGTCGGAACTTGAGGATCCCCATGCCAGACGGTGTTTGCCGAATGTCACCTCGCGCGGCCCAACGCGTGGTGCTCGTGCTCGGAGGAATGGTCGCCCTGGTCCTGCTCGTTCTGCCCCAGCGCCTGGAGTCTCCCTGCCAAACATGCCGCGAGCGCGGCGCTTCGACCTGCACAGGCGATCGTGGGACAAGCCCGCACCGTAGCCGTGCGTTGCGTCGCGAATGTCCGCGGGCATTTCCACTCCGTCGCCGAGCTTGCCCAGGCGCGCGAGACCTGCCTGCGCTTGGAGGAGAGAGACGCGCGACTGGCCGCGCTTCTGGAAGACATCTCCGCCACCGCGCCGGCCGAAGATCCCGCGGCGGAAGCGGCCGAGCGGCTCTTGGTGGGCCGAGCGGTTCCCGCACGCGTGCTCGGCCGGCAGGCGCGAGCATTCCTCGTCCGCGAGCACCTGCTCGACGCGGGCAGTCGCCAGGGAGCGCAACTCGACAGCCTGGTGATCGACGACTCGGAGCACTGGATCGACCGCGGCCGAGACGCCGAGCTTCAGCCGGGCCATCTGGCCGTGAGCAAGGGACGCGTCTGGGGCAAGATCACTGCGGTTGGCCCCTCGACGAGTGTCGTCCGCGCCGTGAACGAGGCCGGCTATCGCGACCTGGTGCGCCTGGCAACCCCCGACCCACTCGGTGCGATTCGCTGGGCGCGGAGGGAGTGCTCGAGGGGAGCGGCCAGGCCTTGCGCGCGTCAGCCGAGTGGAAGTGACCGAGCCGGTATCGATCGGCGATCTGGTCTACTCCCTGCACGGTCAGGGAATTTTGCCGCGTCCGATTCTCTGCGGACGCGTGGTCCGCTTGGAACGACCGGTGGGAGCGACGCACTGGGAGATCTGGGTCGAGCCGGCACTCGCGGTGCGCGAACCGGATTGCGTGCTGGTGCTGAAGGCCGAATTGAATGCCGCGCGTGCGGCGGGCGAGGATTCTTCCCCAAGAGCCAACCCATGATGCCTTGGCTTGCGCTATTGCCCGTTCTCTACGTCGTCGCGGTCGCCCAGACGTCGTTGGTCGACCTGGTCGAAATCGGCCGCGTGGGACCGAACCTCTTCGCCCTGGGGGCCGTGGCTTGGGCGATGCTCGTGCCCGGCGCGGGGGCGGTGGTGGGAGCCGCTCTGTTCGGATTGGCCGAAGACCTGGTGGCGCCCGGTCCGCTGGGGCCCGCGATGGCCTGCTATCTGGCAGTGGGATACTGCCTCGCGCGCTGCCTTGCTTCCCAATCTCCCGGCAGATTGTTCCGCGCGTCGCGATCGTGGCGGGGGCGGTCACTCTGGCGACGCTCGTCTTGGTCCTCGTGGCGAAGCTGCTCGGCGAAGTTTCCTTACCCTGGTCCACGCTGCTGGTGCGCGCCGGCGGCGTCGGCGCGTACACGGCGGCCGTGAGTCTACCGCTGTGGATGGTTGTGGGTTGGTGCCGGCCCTTGCCGCCGGAGGCTCGCACCTAGTACGTCTCTCGTGTCCTTGCCTCTCGATCCGTCTGAATCGTCCGCCGCAAACCGAAGCCGCCGCCATGTCTCTTTCCGGATTCAACGGGTACCGCCCCAGCGGCCTCCATCGGGAGCCGGCACCGCGCACGTCGCCGTGCGCGTCGCCACGGCGGCTGAAAGCCCTTGGGGTCGGCTTCGTGATTCTGCTGGTCGTCGTTTTCGTCCGCATGATTCAGCTCGAAATTACCCAGGGAGCAGGGTTTCGCCAACAGGCTTCCCGTCCGGCGCAACGGCACCGCGTTGTGGAGGCCCCGCGCGGAAGAATCCTGCGCGCGCGACGGCACCGTGTTGGCCTGCGACCGCACGTTGCTTACGCTCGCCGTGCACTACCGTTGGCTCGAGGAACCGGCCAATCCCGCCTGGCTGCGCGCACGGGCGCGATCGCGATTGCCGAGGTCCGAGCGCCGCGACGCGGCGCGCCTGGCCGAAGAAGAAGCACGAATCCTCGACCAGCGCCGCGCGCTGGCCGTTCGACTCGCCGAACTGGGAAGCATCTCCCTCGATCAGTGGGCGCTTCGTGCTCGGCAGGTCCAGACCCGCGTCGAGGCCATTGCCGAAGTCGTGAACCACCGTCGCGCTCAAGCCACCGCCGCGGCCGAGCGCAGACGGATCTTCGGTCGCCGATGACGCCGCGCCGAGTTGGTCGTGGCGCGGTCTTGCCTCGGCGTGCCTGGAAACGCTGCGCGCCTCGATCGACTCGTCGCCACCTTGGATCACCGTGGCCGAGGAACTCGACTTTCATTCTTTTCTCGACGACGTCTCGCTGGCCGTCGCCGCCGAAGTGCAATCCGATCCGGATCGCTATCCGGGCGTGAAGATTCTCGAGCGCCGCCGCCGCATTTACCCGGCCGGAACGCTGGCAGCGCACCTGCTGGGGCATCTGGGACTCACCGATACCGTCCCGCGCGACTCGGTGGGGCCTGAAGGCGACAATCCCCTGCCAACGGCCGATTTCCCGCGCGCGGAGGTCGTATGGGACTCGAACGCCGTTACGACGCGGCCCTTCGCGGCCAGAACGGTGCCGCCGTCGAGTCGATCGGCCGCCGCGGCGAGATCGTCGACTCCCAAGGCGCGCTGGAGCCGATCCCCGGCTCGGACCTCGTGCTCACGCTCGAACGCGCCTCCAGGCCGCCGCGGAGTCGGTGCTCGACGACGCCCTCAAACGCCGCGCGACCGCGCAACCCGTGGGGGGCGCCGTCGTCGTGCTCGACGTGCGTGACGGTGCAGTGCTTGCCGCAGCCAGCGCGCCGCGCTTCGATCCCAATGTTTTCGAGGAGGAACAGTCGGCCCGCCGCACCGCGGTGGTCGAGGATCCGGCCCATCCGCTGTTCGACCGCGCCACGCGCATGGCGATCGCGCCGGGTTCGGTGTTCAAGATCGTTACCGCGGTGGCGTTGCTGGAGACCCCCGGATTCGATCCTCAGTCCACGCTGCTCTGCCAGGGTTATCTCCAACGCCCGGAGGAGTTGCGCTGCGCGATCTACCGCCGCCGCGGCGTGGGCCACGGCGAAATCCAGCTTGCCGACGCGCTGCGCAAAGCTGCAACGTGTATTTCTTCCACCACGCGCGCCGCCTACGGGCCTCGCAACTCTCGGCGTGGGCGGCGCGGTTCGGCTTCGGTCGCCCCACGGGAGTCGATTTGCCCGACGAGCCCGCGGGAAACCTACCCGCTGCGGGCGACGGCGAACCGGTGGGTGCCTCGCAGACGGCCGATGTCCAGCGCATAGCCGTCGGACAAGGCCAGCTCGAAGTCACGCCGCTTCAGGTGGCGCGCTTGATGGCCGCGATTGCCAACGGCGGCTCGCTCGTCACGCCTCACCTGCTCGCGCGTGTCGGGCTGGCACCCTCCGGCGGCGAAACCGCCACCTTGGACTCGAAGAGTGTTGCCGACACGGCGAGTCCTGCCCGCTCCCCGGCCGATTCCCGGCCTGAACGCCGCGACGCTCGCCACGGTTCGAGAGGCGCTCGAACACGCCGTCCGGGATCCCCAGGGCACGGCGCACGACTCGCTCGGGCTGGCACGGATTGCAGTCGCCGCCAAGACCGGAACTGCCGAAACCGGCGAACCCGGCGCCGACCACGCCTGGTTGGCCGGCTATGCCCCCGCGGACCGTCCCCGCGTTGCATTTGTGGTTGCGCTGGAGCGATGCGGCGATGCGGCCGAGCATGCGGGTCCGGTTGCCCAGCGCCTGGTGCTCTCTCTGGAGCAACTCGGGTATCTGCGGCCTTGATCCGCCGCCCTCAGGCGAACGTGAGCGAAACCGGGCTCCGCTGCATTCCGCGGCAGAAGGTTTCGGCAGGGTAACCCATCACCGCTCCCCGCCCCGGTCTTGCTCTTCGCCCGTATGCCTCCCAAAATGGGGGCGTATCAGCGAGGCTTCCCCTACGGTTAACACGACTGCCCAAGCCTGCCAAGGCGCAAACGGTGAACCACGGTGAGGAGACGAAGAGCCTTGCGCAAGGCGTGGAGCGGTGGATTGCACGCGAAAAGTCCGCGCTCGGTCGCGACCAGCGGGGGGAATGGATCGGGGCGGAAATGCGATCCATAAGATGCTTGCCATCAAGGGGTTGCGGAAAGCGTTTTCTCGCCGCTTGGGTTGTGGCTCGACGCCAAAATCGCTATACTCAGTAGCTTGACGAAGATGCTTTGGGCCGGACCGCCCGACGCATGTCGCCGCCGAGGTCTCTGGAGGCAGGCGACCAACCTATCGCATCGAAAGGATTGCCTTGTCCAGCGATTCTGATTTGCCCGTCGATCCCCCCCAAGGTGGCGATGGCGCCAGCAAGAGTCAAGTGCCTACCGGCGGCAAGCTGGTCGAACTTGCCATCGAAGATGAGCTCAAGGGAAGTTACCTGACGTACGCGATGAGCGTGATCGTCAGCCGCGCGCTGCCCGACGTGCGCGACGGGCTGAAGCCCTCGCAGCGGCGAATCCTCGTGGCCATGAACGATCTGAACCTTACGCCCGGCGCCAGCCGGGTGAAATGTGCGAAGATCTCGGGCGACACCAGCGGTAACTATCATCCCCACGGCGAAAGCGTCATCTATCCCACGCTCGTGCGCATGGCCCAGGAATGGAACGTGCGCTACGTGCTTGTCGACAAGCAAGGGAACTTCGGTTCGATCGCGGGCCTGCCTCCCGCAGCCATGCGGTATACGGAAGCGAGGTTGTCGCCTTTCTCGGCGCTGATGCTCGAAGATCTGAAGCTCGACACCGTCGACTACAGTTCCACCTACGACGAGCGGCGTACCGAGCCCACCGTTCTTCCCTCGCTCTTCCCCAATCTGTTGGTCAACGGAGCCAACGGCATCGCCGTGGGCATGGCCACCTCGGTTCCCCCGCACAACCTCGGCGAGATCTGCGACTCGCTTATCAAGGTCATCGACGAGCCCGAGGTTTCCATCGACGAACTGCTGGAAATCTGCCCCGGCCCGGACTTTCCCACCGGCGGCGTGGTCTGCGGGCGCAGCGGGATTCGCCGCGGCTACCACACCGGCCGCAGTACGATCGTGGTGCGCGCCCGCGCGCAGATCGAGGAAATGCCCCACGGCCGTTCCCGCATCGTGGTCAGCGAAATCCCCTACCAGCAGGCGCGCGACCGCGTCGAAGAACGGATCGCCGAACTGGTCAACGAGGGAAGGATCGAAGGGATTTCCGGGATCCGCAACGAGAGCGACCTCAACGACCCGGTCCGCCTCGTGCTCGACCTCAAACGCGACGCCGACCCCGAGGTGGTTCTCAACCAGCTCTACCAGTTCTCGTCGCTCCAGGACAGCTTTTCGATCATCCTCCTCGCCCTGGTCGACGGCAAACCCCGCGTCCTGTCGTTCAAGGGGATGCTGGAGGAGTACCTCCGCCATCGGGTGACGGTCATTCGCCGCCGCACGCAGCACCTGCTGGCAAAGGCCCGGCAGCGCAAGCACACCGTCGAAGGGCTGCTCCTGGCCCACGTGAACATCGACGAAGTGATCCGCGTCATCCGTACCTCCTCGACCCAAGCCGAGGCCAAGCAGCGCCTCATGCAGATCGAGTGTCCCGCGGCCATGCTCGAGCGGCGCTTTGGGTCCCGAGGGGTTCGCCATCCTGGCCGAGGAACGCGGGCGCACGGAGAGCTACACGCTCACTCCCGTCCAGTCGGACGCGATCCTCCGCATGACCCTGGGCCAGTTGGTCAATCTCGAACAAGAGCGCCTCGCCGACGAACTCAAGAGCCTTCTGGCCGACATCGTCGAGTACAACCGCATTCTTTCCCGCGAGGAGAACATCCTCGCCATGGTCAAAGACGACCTCCGCGAGCTGAAGCGGAAATACGGCGACGGCCGCCGCACGGAGATCAGCGGCGAGGAAGTCGGCGAGCTCGACATGGACGAGCTCATCGCCGAAGAGACCATGGTCGTCTCCATTTCCTCGAACGGCTACATCAAGCGCACCCCGATCAGCGCCTACCGCGCGCCAGCACCGCGGCGGCAAGGGGCTCATAGGGGCCAAGACCGAGGGAGAGGACCCCATCCAGGACCTCTTCGTCGCCAGCACCCACGACTACATGCTCTTCTTTACCAGCAAGGGCAAAGTCTACTGGCAGAAGGTCTACGGCCTTCCCCAACTGGCTCGCGATAGCCGCGGCCGGGCCATCGTCAATCTGCTCAACCTCGCCGAAGGCGAACAGGTAACGGATTGCCGCGCGGTGCGCGACTTCGACAAGCCTGACCACTACCTGATGATGGCCACGCGCAAGGGCCTGGTGAAAAAGACCGAACTGGCCGCCTACGGCCGCCCGCTCAAGGCCGGCATCATTGCCATCAAGCTCCGCGAAGGCGACGAGTTGGTCGACGTGGTCGTCACCAAGCCGGGCGACGAGGTCGTGCTCTCCACCGCCAAGGGCATGGCGATCCGCTTCAAGCAGTCCGACGCCCGCCCCATGGGCCGCAACGCCAGCGGCGTCAAAGGCATCTCGCTCATCAGCGGCGATCAGGTCGTCGGCATGGTCGTTGCCGACCCCGAAGCCTGCCTGCTCACCGTTTGTGCCAATGGCTACGGAAAACGGACCGCTTTCGGCCCCAACCTCGAGAGTCCCGAAGGCGCGTTGCCCGATGCCGACGATGCGAGCGAAACCGACGAGGCCGAAGGCGATCTCGCCGACCCGTCCGCGACCGAAGCCTCGCTCGACGACGAAGGCGAAAGCCCTACTTCCGGTCACAGCTACCGCACCCAGCGCCGCGGCGGCAAAGGTCTGCGCGACATCAAGACCACGGAGCGCAACGGGCCGGTGATCGGCATCGTCCGCGTCCGCGAAGAAGACGAACTGATGACGATCAGCGCCCACGGCAAGATCCAGCGATTCCCCGTGAGCGACGTGAGCATCTACGGCCGCAATACCCAGGGCGTGCGGATCATGAACCTCGACGAGGGCGATAATCTCGTGGCTGCCAAACGCGTCCCCCGCGAGGAGAGTCCACCGCCAGCCTAAGCTAAGAACCTATCCCACAACTGCTGCCGGGACCCTGTGCGGCCGGAGAATTGCAGCACCTCCCAAGGTTCTGGGATCGGCTGTTTTCGACCCAATCTTCTCTGCCCTGCGACCCCGGCAGTTCTTCGCTTCTCATGCGAGCCCTCATCACCGGTATCTCGGGCTTTGTCGGCGGTTATCTGGCCCAGCACCTGCTGGAGTGCGGCGACGAGGTTCTCGGTTGCTCGCCCGACGGCGCTTGGACGGAGTTCTCCCTCGATGGCGTGCGTCCTCGCGTCGAGGTGACCGTTTGGGACCTTGCCCGCGATGACGGCCTTTCCGAGGCCGCCCTGCGCCGGCTTGCCGAGTTCCAACCGCAAGTCGTCTATCATCTGGCGGCGATCAGCGTGCCTCACCTCTGCGGCGGCGAACAGCCCACGCCGTTGGCTTTCGAGGTCAACGTGGGCGGTACGCGCCGAGTGCTCCAATGGGCGGCGACGGTTCCCACCGCTCCCCGCGTGCTTCTGGTCTCCAGCAGCCACGTCTACGTGCCCGTGCAGGCCCCATCGTCCCGCGTGTCCGAGGAGGCTCCGCTGGGCCCAGTGCAGGCCTACGGCCGGACCAAGTTGGCTGCCGAAGAGGAGGGTCGCCGCGCCCTCGGCGCAGGGGTTTGCGACGTGGTCATCGCCCGCGCCTTCCAGCACACCGGCCCCGGCCAGGGGCCGCAGATGATGTTGCCCGAATGGGCCCGACAGTTTGCCCGCGGCGGTGCCGATCCCATCCGCATCAAAACGCGCGACGCCTATCTCGACCTCAGCGACGTCCGCGACGTCGTCCGTGCGTATCGGCTGCTCCTGGAGCGCGCCCTGCGCGGCGGCGTGTACAACGTCGGTTCGGGCATTCCGCGGCGCAGCGGAGACATCCTCGAAATCCTGAGCCGCCTCGCGGATCCCGGGCGCGGGGTTGTCGAGCTTCAGCCCGGAACGCGGCACGGGCCGATTGCCGACGTTACGCGTCTCGTCCAAGCCACCGGATGGAGTGCGCGGATTCCGCTGGAGCAAACCGTGGCGGAAACGCTCGCCTGGTGGCAGAATCGCGAGTCCGCTCCCGGCGGCTAGCCGATTGCGGCTTGGCCGTCATCGCCTCTTTTCCTCGATCCCTCTCAACGGATGCAACGACCATGCGGCACCCCAAGTTTCTCTACTTCGATCTCGGCAACGTGCTGCTCACGTTCGACGTCGGCGTCATCTGTCAGCGCGTTGCGGAACTGGTGGGCATTGAGGCGAACCGAGTGAAGGAGGCGGTCTTCGACAGCCGGCTGCAGAATCGCTACGAGCTGGGTGAAATCGACACGCAGGGCTACTACGACGCCTTCTGCCGCGCCACCGCCACCTCGCCGGACTCCGCGGCACTGAATACCGCGATCTGCGAGCTCTTCGACCTCCGCCTGAGCATCGTTCCGGTGATCGCGCAGCTCCGCGAGGCCGGCTACCGGCTGGGAGTCCTCTCCAACACCTGCGAAGCCCACTGGGAGTACTTCACCCGGCGCTACGCGATCCTCCGCGAACTGTTCGAGGTGCACGCCCTGAGCTACGAGCTCCGCGCCGCCAAGCCGGATCCGGAGATCTTTCTCGCCGCGGCCCGCGCAGTGCGCGTGAAGCCTGAAGAGATCTTCTTCACCGACGACGTAGCCGGACACGTCGCCAGTGCATGCGGGGCCGGCTTGGACGCCGTCCAGTTCACCTCGACGCCGCAGTTGGTCGAAGACCTCCGCCTCCGCGCCGTGCGCTTCAACTACTGAGCCAATGAACGCTGCTCTCGGGCGCGGGGGGAGCGGCAGTACCGGTGCTTACGCGCGGCCCTCTGCGGTGCGCGTCGATCGCCGACCGAGCCCAACCGCCCCAATTCCAGACGAGGGACGGGCACTTAGAGCCGATCCCAGAACCTTGGGAGGTGCCACGATTCTCCGGCCGCACAGGCTCCCGCGGTAGTTCTGGGATAGGTTCTTAGAGCCGATCCCAGAACTGTGTGCCGCTCCTGCACTGGCCGGCCGCGGAGGGCTGCCGTGGCGGTTTCGGGATAGGTTCTTACTGCACCGCGTCGCATTCCGCCACTTTCTGCGCGTGGAAGTCGTCGGTGAGAAGCCCCTCCTCAAACAGGAGCTTGAGCTGCCGCAATCGTCCGGCGACTTGCTGCTTGCTGAACTTCGGTTTCCCCGCGGCATCCGTGGAACGGGTCGTGGTTTTCGTCTCGGCGGGCTTGGCCTCGGGCTTCGCGCCTGGTTTGGCCTCCGCCGCCGGTTTTGCGCCGTTCGGCTTCCCTTCGGGCTTGGATTGCGGTTTGGGCTCCGGTGTACGTTCCGGCTTCGCCTCCGGTTTCGGTTCGGCGGCGGGCGGCGCCGCGCGTGGACCGGCGCTTCGGCGCGGGCACATAGGAAGGATCGAAGACCAGCACCTTCAATTCCTTGGCCGGTACGAGATGCCGCCACAAGAAAGCCTGCATCTTGTCTTCCGCCGGCACGGCCTCGTGGGCCAGTTCGCTTTCACCGATCTTGGCGCGGCCCTCGACGGCAAGGTGCAGCCTTTGCCGCGCATTCATTTGGCCCGTCTTCACCGACAGTCGCGCGGCGGTTTGCGTGGGCGACAGGGAAACGGTAGTCGACGAAAGACCCGCCGGAGGATCGCGCAAAGCCAGCTTGATGGGGCCGGTGAATCCGTCCTTTCGCACGGCCTGGATGTTCAACGTGCCGCTGCTCCTGCTTCGCAGCGCCGTGCTCGAGGGCACGACGAACAGGGCAAAATCCGGTCGCGGCGCGCTGATCCGCAGGCGGTAGGCATACTCTTCACCGCCGTTGCGCGCGGTATCGCCCAGGTGAACGTAGTAGGTTCCATCGGCGGGCAGCTTCACCATGAGATAGGAATCGGCATGGTGCGTGTTCACCCCCGCCTCCGGATCCTCGCGGTCGTCGTTGAAGGCCAGCACTTTCCCGTTGGAGTCTGTGAACTTCAGCAGGGAATCGAGCGGCGATTCGAGCCGACGCGCGGAAACCTCCGCGACCATGGTATCGCCGGCACGCCCCGTGATCTCGAACACGTCCCAGTCGTCCGCACGATCGATCCGCCCGTTGACGATGATCGGAAGCTTCACCTTCTGGGCGTGCGACGGGTCGTTGTTGGATTCCTGGTCGAAGCACTCCGGCAGCGTGTCCAGAGCGAAAGGCAGGGGGTTGGAAACCAGCTTGCCCTTGCGCGCCGTGACCGGATAGACTTCCGGTTCGGCGTCCGAGGCGGGCTTCGTCAGCTTGGCCGCTTGCAGATTCCAGCCCTTCATCTCGATCGAGTGCGTTGCGCCTACGCGGCCGCCCAACGGGAAAATGCTCGTCAGAAACGGCAGCTCGCCGATCGTGATGCGGTAGACGAAATCCTCGCGTCCGCGGTAGATGGCGTCGGTGATGCTGAGCACGTACTCGCCGTCGCGGGGCACTTCGAAAAGAATCACCGGATCGGGCTTGAAACGGTAGTCGTCGCTATAGGCCACCTCTTTTCCCCGGGCATCGTACAGTGCCATTACGGGCTGGAACCAGCCGGGAACCGCGTCGGCAATGTACGGAATCAACTGCCGCGCCTGCGTAGAAATCACGAGCCGCTGGCCCTTGCGCGCCTCGAAGCGATACCGGTTCACTTCGCCCGACGCAATCTGGCCGTTCATCGTGCACGGCACGCTGATGCGCACTTCCACCTCGTCGTCCGGTCTCTTCCGCAGCGCGGTTTCCTCCTTGCCGAGCACCTGAAGCAGGGCCGTGAGCATCGGTTTCCGGGAAGTCTCGGGCACCTGGCCGACGTGGAAGACCAGCGGGTTCGACACCCCGCGCGGCGTTACCAGCGTCAGTTCCCGGGCGCCCGGGGATGCGTCGGGCGTCATGGTGATCTCGACGAAGACGAGGCTGGAAATCGAAGCGCAGGCCGGCGTCTGCACGTATTCGGCCATCCGCTTCTCGATCCTGGCCGCAAGCTTCACCGCGGCTTCATCTTGGGGCGTCATCGCCGTTGCGGTGGTTATTTCGGCCGATTGTGCATTGGGCTTCGCCTTCTTGGCATCCCTCGAAGCCGGCGACTTGGCCGCCGAGAGCACCTTCGAAGATCGCTTCAACTCGTTGAGCTGTTCCCGTAAGAGCGTCAGCTCCTGAGGCCCAAGTTTCCGGTAGTACTCAACCACCTTGGCTTGAACGCCCGTGCCGGAGACAAGCACCTCGGAGACGTCGTCCAGGTTTTGGCCGCCCAGGCGGATCTGAAACGTCGTGCCCTGCTGGCCGCCGGCGGGATAGACGTAACCGATGTGCGGTCTCACCTGTGCCTGCGCCGCAGACGTCATCGCCAGCAAGCTCGCCAACCCCAGGATCGCAAGTCGAACTCTACTCATAACTCACCGCTCCCTTGAACGTCTTGCGTACTGTTCTTGCTCGCTGCCGTGCGCCTTGGGGCCGCCAGTCCCCTGGGGACATGCGCGATCCATTCCAAGTCGGTACGGGAAAACACTTCGTGCCAGGGTCGCCTGTCTTTACGACATGATCTCCGTCAGCAGCCCAGCCGACTTTACTTTTTCCGATTTCGGGGGCAACACGAATGCCTCGATGCCCATGGGATGGGGCAGTTTCGCGTTGGCGTCGATGCCGGCCAATTGGTAGATGCTTCCCAGGAGGTCCACCGGATATACGGGCCGGTCCTTGACCTCTTCGCCTTTCGCATCCGACGATCCGACCACCTGGCCGCCTTTGAATCCACCCCCCGCGACCAGAACGGAGAAGACGTTGCCGTAATGGTTGCGCCCGCCGTTCCAGGGCGGTTGCCAATCTACCTTGGGACCTCGGCCGAATTCGCCGCAGCACCAGACGATCGTGCTCTCCAGCAGGCCGCTCTCCTTCAAGTCGGCCAGGAGCGTCGCCAATCCCTGGTCCAGTTGCGGGCATTGACGGCGCATCGTCGCGAAGTGATTGCTGTGCGTATCCCAGCCTCCCGGGTAGTTGATCACGACATACGGTACGCCCGTTTCCACCATGCGCCGCGCCACCAGGCATTCCTGGCCGAAGGTGTGGCGGCCGTAGCGGTCGCGCAGCTCCGACTTCTCCTTCGAAAGGTCGAACACCTCTTTGCCCGGACCGAGGATCAAGTCATAGGCCGCTTTCTTGGCATCCTCCGCCAGCTTCAACTGGGGGCTGGCTGCCATCGCGGTGCCCATCGTATTCATTTTTTCCAGAAGTTCCCGGCGGCGCTTCTGCCGGTCGTCGGTAATCCCCCGGGCGACGACACCCTCGACTTCGAATCGGAACGCGTTCGGATCGCCGCCGGTGGCAAAGGGCTTGTACTTCGGTCCCAAGAAACCCTCTTCGGAGAATCGTCCCTGCGCCCGCGTCAGCACGACATACGGCGGAATGATCCCCTTGTATGCCTGCCCCTTGAACAGTGCGAACACCGCGCCCACGCTCGGATATGCCAGCCGCTCGCCGGGCGCGTGTCCCGTCTGCATCAGATAGGCCGCGGTCTCGTGGCCGTTGTTGCGGTGGGTCATGCTGCGGATGAGGGAAAACTTGTCGGCCTGCTTCGCCAGCAAGGGAAACAGTTCGCCGAGCTGCACCCCGTCCACGTTGGTAGCGATCGCCTTGGCGAATTCCCCCATGTACTCCCGGCCCGAGTCCGGTTTCGGGTCCCACGTGTCGTTGTGCGACATGCCGCCCCACAAGAAGATCTGAATCACCGACTTGGCCTTGACTTTGGCCGGCGCTTTGGCCGGCTGCTCCGCAGCCACCAACGCACCCGGCCCGAATCGATCGGCCAGCAGCAGCCCCGCTGCGCCACAAACACCCTGGCGGATTACCGCGCGTCGAGAGACTTGCGCTGTCTCACCTGAACTGTGGTTCGTGCTCATGGTCTCGGTTTCCTTTTACGATCATCCCCGCGGGCTCGGCGCTTCCTGGTGGCTCCTGCATCGCTTATCGAGCGAGGGCGACCAACGGTAGCCCGGTTTCCCGGCTCAAAAGGCTTTGAACTGTTCTTCAATCAACCACGGAACCCCTAGGTGCTTCGGCGAAGTCCGCAAGCATCAGTGCCGATAGAGAAACTCATTGCTGTTGATCAGCGCCCAAACCAGATCGATGGCCGCTTCGCGCTTCGCCCGAGTGGATTGGATGAACGCCGCTACGTTCTTTAACTCCTCGTCCGTCGGGAAACGCGAAAGGATCGTCAGGTAAAGCTCCTCGCACGATCTCCTCCGGCTTGCGAGCCGGAATCGAGGATCGCCTTGAGCTTGGGGCCCTGCTCCAGCTTGCGCTGGATGTGGCTGGAATTCAGCATGTGCAGCCACTGGGCGGGAGCGGGCTTGTTGATGCGTTCGTTTTCCATGCCCGTGGCCCGTGCCGAACGGCCGAACAAGGCCAGGAACGGGCTGGTGATGCTGCCGTCGGCGATCGCAATCGCCGGTTTGTCCTGGGGAATGTAGGTGAACGGCTCGGGAATCGGGCTGGTGTAGAGATCCGACGTGCCGGTGATCTTGTTGATGGCGTCGATCAACACCTCGGCATCCAAGCGGCGCAGCGGGTAGCTCGCGAAATTGGCCTCGGCCTTGGGGATGGTCGAACCGGGGCATCGACGAAAGCTGATAGGTGCTGGAGTTCAGAATCAAGCCGGTAGAGCCGCTTCAGATCGTAGCGGCTCGCGACGAACTCCTTCTCCAGATAGGCCAGCAGCTCGGGATTGCTCGGCGGATTGTCCGTCGCGGATATCGTCCGGCTCGTGGATGATGCCGCGTCCCAAGCAGCCAGGCCCAGACGCGGTTCACGATGCTCCGCGTGAACCAGGGATTCTTCGGCGTAATCAGCCAATCGGCGAAGACTTCCCGCGGATCCCGGTCCGGCGGCAACTGGATCTTGGTTCCATCGGGAAAGACCGCCGTTTGCGGCCCGCGGTCGGCGCGGCGGCTCCGGCGGCGGCTTGACGGCGCGCTCGGCGGTGGCCTCGTGCCGACGGCCTCGCTTGCCGGGCGCTGTTGCCGCGGCGCTGGTGTCGAAGCGGATCCCAGAAGACGTTCTCCTCCTTCCACTCGCGCGTCGGCTTGTAGCCGATCTGCGAGAAGAAGACCGCCATGCCCGCCAGACGGTCTTTCGGCCAGGAATCGGCGCGCGAGCCCATGAACGTCAGGGCCACGGCGGTGGCGATGCCTTCCGGAGTCCGGTTCTGGATGGCGCGGTAGAAATTGACCGGGCCGACGCGGAAATTGCTCCCGCTGGAGGTGAGCATCTCGCGGACGAACTTGTCGTAGGGCTTGTTCTCGGCGATCGAGGCCCGCACCCAGCGGTGATACGCCTGCGCCGCGTTGGGCCAGAGATTGACGGGGAATTCCGCCTTGATCCGCAGAATGTCGCCCCATTTCATCGCCCAGTAGTCGGCGAACTCATCCCGCTCCAGCAGGCGGTCGATCAAGAGCGCGGCGCTTGTTCTTCGTGTCCGGATCCTGGATGAACTCGCGGGCCTCTTCCGCGGTGGGCAGCGTGCCGATCACGTCCAGATAGACGCGTCGGACGAACACCGCGTCGGAGCAGAGGACCGGCTGGATGCCCAACGACGACAACTTGGCGAAGACGATTCGGTCCAGCGGGGTCGCGGGCTCCGGCCGGGCGGAACTCTCAAATACGTTCGGCGCCTTCTCGGCCGCCGCGGCTCCGCCCGCGATCGCCACCAAGGTAATCGCCGAAAGCACGTAAGTCTTCATCATGCGTTTCTTGCTCCCTGCAAGCGTCACGGCGCTAAGCTCGGTGACCAGGCGACGTCGCGATACCGGATCGAACCCCGCGCCGCGGCCGCTTCGCCGTTGCCGATACGGGGCAATTCCCCCAAAGCGGTTGCCCGTCGCTCGCATCGTCCACGACTCTGGCCGTGCACCAACGGGAAATCAAAGGCCAGAACTGCGACACGGTAGGAATCTAGGCGGGGCTAAGGGCGGGTACGAGTTGCAGCGACTCAAACGCCGCGGTAACTCCGTTGAAATCTGCCTCACAATCGCCGTGACGGCATCTCGCCGCCGAGCAGTCGCCGCACGGCAAAAAAACTCAAACCTCGGCTCTCGAGGAAACCCTGTTGCTGCGGAAGAAAACCGCGGCCGCGTCTTGGAATCCGCCACACTCCTCCGGCTCCAAGAACCCATCCCGAAACTGCCACAACGGCCTTCGGCGGTCCACGAATCACCGCCCTGCAGACTGTTCTATTGAGTCTTGCACTGCTTAGGAAACGAGGGCGACCAACGGAAGCCCGGTTTCTTGGCACAGAAGGCTTCGAACTGTTCCACAATCAACAACGGGATCAAAAAAACCCTTGTCGCGCCAGCACTTCCACTTCAACTAGAATACTCGACCTCTCGCTGCCACTCAACTTCTTCCGCTTTTTTGTTGCCCTTCGGCGGTTGGGCGGCTCACGGGCCGCGTGGTGGCCGGTGGGCGAGTTGGCCGCCCGTCGTCGTCGAGGCGGAGCGTTGAGCGAGCGTTCTGCTTTGAACCGGCGCGTTAGCTTATACCCGTTTCGGATCGCCCTGCAATACCGCTGTTTCCGATCGACGGGCGCCGCCCCGAGTGTCCAACCAGTCGGAGGGTCGATCCGTGCCACGGCCACCCGGCCGATTCGAGCCGCACCGTCCAGCGCATGCCGGGAAACGTGTTCCGCCGCCCCGGCTACGTGCCGCAGCCGCACGATCGTGGGGCGGCGAACCGTGCTGCGATCGCCTCGAACCTCTCCCGGTCCATCGACGGATAACGCTACAGTGGGGGGTGCCGGGTGGGCCGCGGGAAGCATCGTGTGACGCTCCGCGAATCGCCGCAAAGAACGTTGAATGGCCAGACGGAGACGCCCGTCGTCCTTAAGCCCGCCTCCTCCTCGGCGTTCTCCGCGCCTGCTGCGGTGGGCATCGCGTCAAAGAACCGCGAAGGGGACAGGTCCCGAGTTTTCGGTCAGGCGGCTGTTGTGATGACAGAGCCTTGCGGCCGAAAAATGGACCAGTCCCCGGCTGGCCCGTGAACGGTTACCGGTATCCTGACACGGCGCCCGTCGCAGCTACAATGGTCGGAGTCCGTTCCCGTGCGTGGAAACAGTGGAAACAGTGGAAACAACCGTAACCCCAATCAACCCGATCCGGAGCCGCTATCGCAGCGTGACGCCCATGAACGCTCCCTTCTTCCCGCGTCGCCGATTCCTTGCCGCCTCCACCGCCTCTGCTGCCGCGATGGCGCTGGGCGCGACCTCGTCGAGCCTTGCGCAGACCTCCTCCCGGCCGGCTGCGAGATTCAAGTTCATCGGCTTTACCAAGTCCTTCCAGCAATACAGCGCCGACGACACCGCGGACTTTGTGGCCGACGTCGGCTGGGATGGCGTCGAGCTGCCGGTGCGTGCCAAGGGCCACGTCGACCCCCAGCGCGTCGAAGACGATCTGCCCAAGTTTGTCGAGGCCCTCAAGAAGCGCGGGCGCGAAGTGACCATCATCTCCACCGATGTGAAGAATCCTTCCCAGCCGCTCACCCAAAAAGTGCTTCGCACCGCCGCTCGGCTCGGCATTCGGCGCTACCGTCTGAGCTTTTGGAAGTATGCCAAGGACAAACCCATTCCCCGGCAACTCGACGAAATCAAGGCCGAGTTGCGCGATCTGGTCGCGCTGAACAAGGAGCTTGGCCTCACCGCCGGCTTCCAGAACCACTCCGGCGCCGACTACGTGGCGGCGCCCGTCTGGGACATCTGGCATCTCATTCGCGACCTCGATCCCAAGCACGTGGGTATCTGCTTCGACATCGGTCATGCCACTTTGGAAGGCGGCCATGCGTGGCCCATTCACGCCCGCCTCATGGAGCCCTATTACACTGCCGTCTACGTCAAAGACTTCTTCTGGCGCAAGGGCGACAAAGGATGGCAAGCCCAGTGGTGTCCGCTCGGCGAAGGCATGGTCAACAAGAGCTTCTTTGCCACGCTCAAGAAATCCAACTGGTCGGGTCCGATTTCGCAACATCACGAATACGATTTGCCTGAAGGCCGCAAGGAACTCCTCGCCGTTTTGAAGAAGGACCTGGACGTACTGCGCCAGTGGATCGCGTAGTTCGTATCGGAGAACGAGGGGTGGAAAGGGACGGGCACATTTTTCGCACTTCGCGCCCTTACCGATCGGGACCGCGAGACGGGCCGAAGGATGTGCCCGTCCCCGGCAGCCTGTGGACGGTAACCCCGCAAGACACTCGCGGAGGCTGAACGATGCGCGCGCGCGTTGGTGTGGTGGCTGGGATGACGTTTCTCGCCTGGCTCGCGGCGCCGGCGCCGGCTGCCGAGAAGGTGATCTGGAAGATCGGTGAGCCCGATCAGTCGGACCACGAGTTCGCATCGACGAACCTCCTTTCGGGCAAGCCCGTGGTCGTGCGCGTCGAAGGCGGCGGCGAAGCCAAGCAGTGGCCGAAGTTCCATCCCGGCTCGGGCAACGGTGCGTTCGGCGGACGCCCTCACAAGTTCTCGCTGGTTTTCCAGCTTCCGGCCCCGGTGCCGCACGGCACGTTCTCTCTGGACCTGAGCCTCCTGTTCCGGCAGCCGCGCGTGCCTGCGGTCGAGCTGGAAGTCAACGGCCACGCCGGCCGCTACTATTTCGATCCGGAACCGATGTTCGAGCTCGGCAGCGGCGACGACCAATTCAACCCGCTTCGCTCGATCCAGCGGCGCAAGATTGCGCTGGCGGCGCGGTGGTTCCGTGCCGGGGAGAACGTGCTGGCGATCTCCTGCATCGACGACCCGCCGGTCGTGACGAACAACCGCACCGTAGGCGGCGGAGGCGACTCGGGTTGTTTCTACGATGCGCTTGCGCTCAGCCAGGACCCCGACGCTGCGCCGCGGGAGAAGTTCGAGGTTTCCTTGATCCCCACCGTGTTCTTTCCCAGGTCCGCCAAGGGGTTCGAGGAGCAGTGCTGGCTCGACGTGCGTTTTCCCAGCTCGTGGCAAGGGGGAAGGGCGCGGGTGGCCTTGGGCGATTTCACCGTGCCCGTCGAGATGGCGAAACCCGCTGAATTCGGCGAGGCTCGCTACTCGACCCTCGTTCCCGGCGATCTTCCGGCGCAAGTGGCCCGCATCGACGTGTCGAGCACTTGGCAGCCCGGCGGGAACACCGCGGCACAACCGCAGACTTTTTCCGTCCCCTTCGCGCCGGCCCGGAAGTGGAAGCTGTTCTACGCCCCCAGCGTACACCTCGACATCGGTTATACCGACTATCGGCCCAAAGTGGCCGAGGTGCACTCGCGTAATCTCGATGCCCTGCTGACGGTTTTTCAAGCGCACCCGACGTATCGCTTCAATCTCGACGGAAGCTGGGTCGTCGAGCAGTGGCTGGCCACGCGCTCCGCGGAGCAGGCTTCTCAACTGGCCGAGCATGCGCGCGCCGGGCGAATCGGCATGAACGCCCTCTATGCCAGCTTCGTGACCGACTATCCGTCGCTCGAAGAGTTTTTTCGCAGCCTCTACCTGAGCCACGAGCTGCGGGCGAAGGGGATTCCGCTGGAATGTGCCTTCATCACCGATATCCCCTCGAATTCCTGGGCGGTGCCGTCGGTGCTTGCCTCGGCCGGCATCCGCTACTTTGCCGATGCCGGCAACCAGGATCGCGGCCCCTTGATCGTGCACGGCCACTGGAACGCACGTTCTCCCTTCTGGTGGGAAGGACCGGACGGCCAGCGCGTGCTCGCCTGGTTCTCCTCGCATTACCACCAGGTCAAAGCCTTCTTTGGACTGCCCCCGGCGATCGAGTCGGGAAAGGGAGGGGTGGCCCGGTTCCTGCGGACGTACGAACGGGCCGACTATGCCCCGGACGCGGTGCTGATTTTCGGCACGGAAGTGGAGAACGTGCCCTTGGACTACGCCGATGCCGCTTTCGTCGAGCGCTGGAACGCGCAGTTCGCCTACCCGCAAATCATCACCTGCCGCTTTGCGGAGTTCTTCCAATACCTGGAAAAGAACTTCGCCGACCGCTTGCCGGTCGTGCGGGGCGAGGGAGGGGCTTATTGGGGAGAGAACTTCAGCACCTTCGCCGTGCCGACGGCTCGCGATCGCGCCAACCAGGTGCGGGCGACGAGCGCGGAGACCTTGGCCTCGGTCACCGCTGCGCCAATCCCGCGCCTCCGCTTCCCCCGCCCCTTGAACCGCGACATCTGGACCAATCTTCTGCTCTATGCCGAGCACACCTTCGGTTCGGTGCGGCACGCACGCTCAGCCCACCCACGACGAGGTGATCGGTCAACTCAAGGAGAAGGACGATCAGACGCTGCGCGCGGAAGGCGATATCGACAAGTTGATGCGTCTGGGCATGAGCCAACTCGCGGATCGGGTGGAGGCGCAGGCCAAGAGCCTGATCGTCTTCAACCCGCTCAGTTGGCAGCGGGGGGCCCTGGTCCGCTTTCAGGTGGATGCCGGAACGACGCTCACCGACGCGACCACGAATCAGGCAGTGGATTACGAAGTGTGCGCCGAGGAAGACGGTGCCCAGACCATTCGCTTCTGGGCTGCCGACGTGCCGCCGCTTGGCTACAAGGTTTACCGTTTGGGACGCGGAGCGGTCCGGTGCGCGGGGTCTTCCGGCCCGCCTCCGTTGAGCGTCGTGGAAAACCGGTTCTACAAGGTCACACTGGAGCCCCGCCGCGGCGCCATCAAGAGCATCTACGACAAGGAGCTCGGACGAGAGCTCGTCGACTCATCCAGTCCCTACCTGTTCAACGAATATCTCTTTATCAGCGGAGGCGGGAGCGAAGCCGGCCGGGGCAGGGGGGCCGAAGCCACGCAGCTCCTCCACAACTGGCCCTGGTTGCCGCACGCCGAATTGACGTTCCATCACCCGGAACAGGGAGCTGCTGGCCGGCGTCGATCAGACGCCTTGGGGGCTGAAGATCCGCATGACGGCAACCGCCCTGCACACGCCGCGGATCGAGACGGAAATCCTCCTGCCCAACGAAGCGAAACGGATCGAGTTTCGCAACCGCATCCAGGTGGACCTGCTCTACGCCAAGCAGGCTTCCTACTTCGCCTTTCCTTGGTCGCTGGCTCGTCCCACGTTCCGTTACGACATCGCCCAGGGGTTCGTCGATCCGGAAAAGGACCTTCTCGAAGGCGCTTGCAGCGATTGGTTCTCCGTGCAGCATTGGGTGAGCGCGGAGGACGACCGGGCCGCCGCGGACCTGGCGGTGGGCGTGGCGCCCCTGGTTTGCCTGGGCGACATCAACCGCGGACTCTGGCCGCGGCAATTCACCCGGCGTTCCTCCACCGTCTTCTCGTATGTGCTCCACAACACCTGGTCGCCGAAGTGGGGCGGCAGGAAGTCCTGGGAGTTGCTCAATCACTATGCCATTACCAGCGGACCGAGTTTCGATCCCCTGCGGGCCGCGCGGTTGGGCCGCGAGATCCGCTGCCCGCTGGAGGTCGCGGAAATCAAGGCCAGCGATAAGTTGCCGGAAAGCCGCGGAGACCTGCCGGCGGCAGGCGCCGCCTTTGCCGCATTGGCTCCGGACCATCTTGTGATCACGGCCCTCAAGGCCGCCGAGGAAGGCGAGGGGCTGATCGTGCGCGTGCTCGAAGTTGCCGGGCGCGAGAGTGACGGGGTCTTGCAGCTTCCCCTCTTCACGATCTCCTCGGTGCGCGAGGCCAATGCCGTGGAAGTGCCGGGAAAACCGCTTTCGAGCGATGCCCACAGCGTGCGGTTTCACATCGGTGCGCACCAATCCCTCACGCTGCGCCTCGAGATCAAGGGCAAACCCTGACCGCCGCCCGCCCTCGCTGACGCTTTTTGAAGTTGCGCTATTGGGAGTGCTAGCAAAAAAACTGGTCTTGCGTAAAAATGCGAGTCCTGTCCCATGACTAGATCATTGGATTCTCACCAGTCACGGGAAGGACTCACAATGATCATCGTCTCCGAATCGGCGTCGTCGCTCAAGGGGTTTCTGGCCAAATCGGGGCTTCGGGGTCGCCGCGGCGATGGTCCTGCGGATGGCATTCATGTTCACTTCTGCCGGGAGACGCACGTCGTGTTCGCAGCCGCCGGGAGCAATCGCGTCGCGATTCGGTTCATCGCGGCGAGGTCACCCGTCATTTGGCCCGGCCGCGGTGGAGGAAACACGACTTCAATGGTCCGCTGCGTCATGCGCTCTTGGCACGGGAGAGCAAGCGGGGCACGTTTCTCTTTCTCGTCGACGCGACCTTGGTGAGCCAGGCCGGCCAGAAGACCGAGAATACCTACAGCACGGGGAATCGCGGGCGACGTCCGGCGAAGGGGCGTCGCTATGCCAGAAGAAGGTCGTCTATAAAAAGTGCCACAGTTTCACGTTTGGCTTGCTGATTACCCCGTCGGGAATCCGCATTCCCTTTGAAATACCGCACTACACGAAGGAATACTGCGCAGCGTACGGGCACGAGCATCGCACGACGGCGGAAGCGGCGGCGGACATGATTCGCTCGTTGCCGTTGCCCGCGGAATGCCAAAGTGGTGGTGCTGGGCGATACGGCCTACGATGCCGACGTGGTGCGGAAGGCTTGCGAGGAAGAAAGGATACACGTGGATCTTTCCGGCCAATCCGGAACGAGTCTACGAAGGACCGAAGGGCCAACGTCCGAAGTTGCGTTCTCGTTTGAAGGATTGGAAGCATCTGTCGCCTAAGAGGATCAGGCTGTGCATGTCCACGGGAAGTACGCTTCACTGCGACGGCTTTCCAAGTGGCGTATGGGGCCGAAACAGAAACCGCGCGTATATTACGCCTATCAGGAAATCCGAGAGGTGCGCAGCGTGGGCCGCGTCAAGCTCGTTTTTTCGACAATGAAACCCAATCTTACCCATGCGACACCCGACGACGTGAAAATCCTGATGACGAACGCGCACCTTGAGTGTCCGGGAAGTGATTGAGTTGTATTCGCTGCGGTGGCAGATCGAACTGTTCTTCAAGGAACTCAAGTCGACACTGGGATTTGCCCAGTACAGCTTGCAGCGCTTTGCCGCGGTGCATGCTTGGGTCGAGATCGCCATCACGACCGTGCTGTTCTTGGAGGACGAGCGCATCAACGGATGCAGGATCGTCGCTTACCCAAGAAGAAACGGCGATGGTGGGCAGACCCAACGACTGCACGGCCTATGTGCGGCCTTCCGGCAGGAGTGCCAACGGTCGAGGAGCTGAAATACATGCGAACCGCCTAAAAACTTCCGGCGGCATCGCCAAACTGAAACGCCTGCTGACCAACGCATTACCCCGCAGAATACAGGACCGCCGTATGAAATGATCACCAAAATGGCGCAACTTCAAAACTGACGCTTCGGGTTACCATGGGGCCAATCGGCCGATAGGCGGTTTAGACGTCTTCCCACGCCCGGCGGTCATGCCCAAGAAGCGGGGGGACCTTACAAAGTGGCAGAATTGCCCTGGCGTTGACCAACACTCGAAGGCCGTAAACTCAGTTGCTCCGGTCGGTTCGGCCTCGGGCAGCCTGCCTTGCTTGCTGCGCCAATCGCACTGCGAACGTCCCGAAAACGCACATGCCGACGCGGCGGCATGCACTGCACGTTCGTCACACTGTTCAGCGCCGCCAGTTGAACACCTGTCCCGCAAAGCGGTTCTCCGCAGCATGCATCTGGCTGATGTTGGTGTTCAGACACCGAAGCATTTCGATCACTTCCAGATAAAAAGGCTCGCAGCACAGCGTCCAGCGATTGGAGTCGATCGTGATGGCACGTTTCCCAAGTGCGAACGGCGTGCCCGGGTGCTTTAGGTCCTCCAGTTCCCTGTCGCTCCAACCACTGTCAGCGTGCTCGTTGTGCAGGATTCGCTCGAATACGACCACCCGCGCCGCGTTGTCCATCAGGGCAACGGAATGTGCCAGGGGATTGCGGCAGAGTTGATAAAGCTGTTCGGGAAAGTCGTTCACGCCAGGCGGAGGGGAGGGGTAGTAGTCTCGCACCAGATTGGTAAAGGCACGTCTCGACCCATATGCCGTTGGTATCTTGGTGCTGAGCAGTGCTGATGGCATGAAGATTGTCGTCGAGATGCCGCTAATCAGATTGCACAGCGTTGAAACGATGGCGAAGTTGCAGCCCGGTTTGATTCCGATGTCGGGCCTCGGAAGTTGCAGCATCGTGCGCACGTCAGCGAACTGCATGTCGAGCACTTGAACGAGGAAATCTTGGACGTGTGGAAAACGAGTCGCCGGGGCCAACTGACTCACCAACACAGGTCGATTCTCCTTCGAGTGGGGTTCCGCGTTGTCCGATCATTCAGCTAATAAGTCCTATCCTTGCCGCTCATACTTGCCCCACCTCGTTTCGATCGTCCGCGGTTTGCCAGGCCATCGTCTGGGGAGTTCTGGGAACGGATTTGCCACAAGATCCGAGAAGCCGAGCATAGAGATGCCGCCATCAGCGCCCGTCTTACGATATCCATTGTCAAGGTCGGTTCTGTCTAAGAGGAGATGTTGTATACTGTTGCTGAGCTCCGCTGCCAGTCTCTCATGCACTCGGTTTGGAAACTCCGGGACCTGAGCCGCGAGCACGACGAGACTCGCATGACATCGCTTGGCAAGGTTTGCCGCTTTCAGGAACTGGTCGACAACCTTGTCCCATAGTTTGGCGTCTATTGGAGTCTCGCTGAGTGACTTGCATTCGCAGAACACGAGCATGCCATCACAGCAAGCCAATAGGTCAATGTCGCCAGACTCACTTTCTGTGTGGTATTTGATTCCTGGAAGCCATAGGAAACCGTTATTTGTCATGTTTCGAAGGAACCTGCCGGTAAGGACGACGGGAATGATCCCCTCCTGAATTGCATGGCGCACGGCGCGGCGAAGCGTATAGCCGATACTGACGTTCGGCGGAAGGCTAATTGGGTGCCCGCAGTTGTCACAATCGATGCGCTGCTGGATGTTCAATCGAGACACGAAGAACGTTTGATGGCAGTGGGCGCAGGGGCCGATTTTCCACACGCCTAGCTACGATCCTGCGGTTTGTGCAGTATTCGAGCCAAGCTTTGTACGTAGGCTCCTCCGGCCGAGCGGACTTGGCATACGCATGAAACCGGCGCGCGCAATCCTCTTCATCAGGTCGTTCTCGTTCGGGAGAATGCGGTCGACTTGCTGGACATATGTGTCCTCAATCTCTCCGCTGCCGAGCTTGCAGACACTCGAAATCTGTGGAAGCGTCTTGGTGCCATTGACCAAGCTCCTGAGAATCGTTCCGGACCGCCCCGATAGCGCTGACGCAGCGAGTGATAACCCGCCGAAACGCTCGATGACGGGGAGGTAGCTGCTCCGCTTCTCGTCAGGGATTATCTCAGCGCCGGCTTCCCGGAGTATCTCCGTTAGGATTTCCTCTCCAGTTGGAAGATAGATCCTCAGAAGATCTCTATTATCGGAGCATCGGATCGCAATGCACTCTGGACCATCTCCACTGCGTGGAACAAGTGATTTCTCGAACCGCGGGGGGCAGGGGCCATTCAGAAGGTCTTGAACCACTCGGCTGGAAGGAAGCTGGAGTTCCTTAACTGCACGACCGGTCTTCAAGTCCTTTCTGAGATCTACATACCAGGGTCCCGGTGGCCCAAGTTCTCGAAAGGCCTTTGGGGCAGGTGGCTGCATTGTCAAAACTCTTCCGCTTATTTCCACCGGCCAAGTGGCGTCATATTCGAATGGAATGGCGAGAGGGAGGCGGTACCGTGGCGCGTCGAAATCTACCATCTCGATAGGTGTTCCTGACATCGCTGACTGAAGGCATTCTGCGAACGTTTGACATTCTTCCGCATTCACGGACTGGGACGTCACCAGACAATAGTTGGGCGTAGGACCGTACGGCAGGAAAGCGAGTAGCCAGCTCCTTAGCTTCTCGAGGACCAGAGGATCGGTCGCTTCATTGGCTGGAAGGGGAATGATCCAGGCAGGGATTTCTGTATCGGTCACTGTCCGAAGGTTCCAAAATAGGGCAAGGTCTTGGGCGAGGGAGTCAACGAGCACAACTGTTGGCGAGAGGTACGAGAAGGGTTCCGCCAAGTGTAGTGTAAGCTCGTGTGCCGTAACATCGAGCCACGACAGTTGCCACCCCTGGACGTACTCGGTTGCAAGGTCGATAAACGCAGAGGACGTGTTGGCTGAGAAGTGCGTCTTCTCGTCAAAGCGGTCTCCCCGAAGATTCTCGTAATGAGTGCCAAACATGGCTGCGCAGTACTGTGACCATGAAGAGGATTCGTCAGTTGTCACAAGCCGCAGTCGCCGTCGTTGGCGTCCGTACGGATTCGGTGTCTGCATGAAGTGAACGAGAGGACCGTCGACGAGAGTATGATTATCACGGTCCAGCCTTCTTGTGCCATCCAATAACTCCCGCCGAAGAGCGTTGTACTGTCGTGGCTGACACGCTCGGCGTACTTCGTCTGCCCAGGCTGCGTCATCAAGGCCGATCCCGTAGACAAAGTCAGGCCGAGAATACTCGAGCCGAAAGGCAGTGAGATCATCGCACTTCTTGGGATCGACCACCAGTATTTGGCCGAAGCGTCCCCCCCAGATTCGACTGAAGAAACTGAACGCGAGTAAGAGGTCCTGCTCAGACGCGTCTTGATGCAGGAGAATCGTTGCTCGCGACGGTCGCACTCGTACCTGAATGAATCGCTGGGCCATTGGATTCCTCAGTCGTAAGTAGCTGCGAGAAGTTTGCCTTTCAGACGGTTCCGTGTATCTCTAAACAAGGTCGTCTTTCGCGCACTGTCTGTCAATCACGAGATGTCCCTTCCAGGTAAGCCCGTGTGTTTCGGCCTAGACTTGTACGGCGGTCGTATCTGGCAAGCGGTATTGGCTGGTCTGCCGCACTGTTGTTCTGCCCATGGCCTACGAACCGATCTAGAAATTGGGCCACACGATCGGGAACAATGGTCCCGCCGAAGGTCTGCGCCCAATGTTCCCGGCTCTCGCTCACGCGGCACGCTACGGTCCCTCGCTTACGCTTCGGGTTACCATTCTGGTCGCGAGCCGGCTGCCCTCGCGGACGCGTCGGGTTGCCATGGGGCCAATCGGCCGATAGGCGGTTTGGACGTCTTCCCAAGCCCGGCGGTCATGCCCAAGAAGCAGGGGGACCTTACAAAGTGGCAGAATTGCCCTGGCGTTGACCAACACCCGAAGGCCGTAAACTCAGTTGTTGCGGTCGGTTCGGCCTCGGGCGGCCTGCCTCGCTTGCTGCGCGAATCGCACTGCGATCGTCCCGAAAACGCACATGCCGACGCGCGGCAAGGGCCGCACGTCGGCATGGTGTGATACGCGGGGAGAGGCAACCGCCGCGCGCCAGCTCGACACGCGCCGGCTCGACGCGTGGCGCGGGCGGCGCAACCTCAGATGTCGTGGTGCATCAGAAGACGTAGCGGTTGACCACGTTCTCGAACAGTTCCTGCCGGCCGCTCTTGTTGGCCGCGATCTCGCCTTTTGCAGCATGTACTTTTCCAGCGAGGCGAAGTTGTGCTTGCCGGCCTCGATCTCGGCGCCGACGCCCGTGTCCCAGCGAGCTGTAGCGGTCCTTGACCATGCGGGCCAGCTCGCCGTCGGCGCGGATCGCGGCGGCGATCTTCAGGCCCTTGGCGAAGGCGTCCATGCCGCCGATGTGGGCGTAGAACAGGTCGATCGGCTCGAAGCTCTCGCGGCGGACCTTGGCGTCGAAGTTGACGCCGCCGGTGGCCAAGCCGCCGTACTTGAGGAACACCAGCATGATCTTCGTGGTCAGGTAGACGTCGGTCGGGAACTGGTCGGTGTCCCAGCCCAGCAGCAGGTCGCCGGTGTTGGCGTCGACCGAGCCCAGGAAGCCCTGGTGGCCGGCGTATTCCAGCTCGTGCTCGACGGTGTGGCCGGCCAGCGTGGCGTGGTTGGTCTCGATGTTGAGCTTGAAGTGGTCGGCCAGGCCGTAGGCCCGGAGGAAGTTGATGCAGGCCGCGGCGTCGAAGTCGTACTGGTGCTTGGTCGGCTCCTTGGGCTTGGGCTCGATGTAGAACTGGCCCGGTGAAGCCGATCTTCTTGGCGTAGTCGACGGCCATGTGCATGAAGCGGGCCAGGTGGTCCAGCTCGCGCTTCATGTCGGTGTTCCAGAGGGTCTGGTAGCCTTCGCGGCCGCCCCAGAACACGTAGCCCTCGCCGCCGAGCTCCTTGGTCACTTCCAGGGCCTTCTTCACCTGGGCCGCGGCGATAGGCGAAGGCGTCGGCGTTGCAGCTGGTGGCCGCGCCGTGCATGTAGCGGGGATTGCTGAACAGGTTGGCCGTGCCCCAGAGCAGCTTGATGCCGGTGCGCTGCATCTCCTCCTTGAGCACCTTGACGACCGCGTCGAGGTTCTTGTTGCGTCTCGGCGAGCGTCTTGCCCTCGGGGGCGACGTCGCGATCGTGGAAGCAGAAGAACGGCGCGCCGAGCTTCTCCATGAACTCGAAGGCCACGCGCACGCGGTTGCTGCGCGTTCTCGACCGAGTCGTCGCCCGTCTTCCCAGGGCCGGAGCATGGTGCCGGGGCCGAACGGGTCGCCGCCGGTGCCCCGCATCGTGTGCCAGTAGGCCACGCTGAAGCGGAGGTGGTCCTTCATCGACTTGCCTTCGACCATCTCGTTCGGCGTTGTAGTGGCGAAAGGCCAGCGGGTTCTTCGACTCGGGGCCTTCGTACGCGATCTTCTGGACTTCGGGAAATGCGGCCATGACGGGTTCTCCTGGAATACGACTCGGCGTCTGCTATCAGTCGAATTTGCATGGCCAATATAGCAGGCGCATGTAGGGCACGAGCCGCGGTGGCGACATGCTCCCATCGCCGAGCCATGCTTGCTGGCACCGCGCGAATCCACGCCGACGGTCGCCTCGGCCCGGCTCTACGTCATCCGCAGGACGAGCCAGTCGCCCAGCGCGGGCCACAGCTGGGCAAGGGCAAACAGCAGCCGGGCCGCGCCGGGCACGACCAGCTCCGGCTTGCCGGCGCTCGCACGCCCGGAGGATCGCCGCGGCCAGCCACTCCGGCGGGATCGCCCGCACCCGCACGCCCGCCCCGGGCCGCCGGGCACGCTCGGGCACGTCTTCGAGCCCTTCCAGCGGATAGAGCCGCTCGTCCTTGCGCGCGATCGGGCCGGGGCAGACCAGCAGCACGTGCAGCCCTTCGCGGGCCCAGCTCCAGCCGCAATTGCTGCGAGTAGGCGGCCACGGCGTACTTGCTGGCCGGATAGGCGCCCGACCCACCGCGACGCCGACTTGGCCGCCAGCGAGCCGATGTTGACCACGTGCCCCCGCCGCGCCAGCAAGTGGGGCAGCGCCGCCCGCGTGCACCGCACCAGCGCGATGAGGTTCAGCTCCATCAGCTCGCGGAACTGCTCGGGCGTGGTGTCGAGCACCTTGCCGCGCATCGACCGGCCGGCGTTGTTCACCAGCACGTCCAGCCGGCCGAAGCGGTCCGAGCGTCTGCGTCGAACAGCCGGTCGACGTCGTCCTGCCGCGGTGATGTCGGCCTGCACGCCCAGCGCGTCGCAGCCGGCCGGCCAGCAGCTCGCGCCGGCCGGCTCGACGGCCTCGGCCTCCAGCCCGGCGATCGCCACCTTGGCCCCGGCGCCGAGGAACGCCTCGGCGATCACGCGGCCCAACCCGCTGGAGCCGCCGGTGACCAGCACGACTTTATCCTGCCAGTAGTTCATGCGATTCATTCAGCCGCGTTCAGGGCATGTGCGGTTCTGCCCGCGGTTCCGGACGGGGAAAGCCGCTTCGGCCGCGAGCGGCGGCGACGCGACCGGCGGCCGCCTCCGAGTCGAAGCGGCCGCCGGGCACAGGATAACGGAAAACCGATACGCGGCCAATGGCCGCCCCTCGGATCAGACGGTGATCCGGTACGGCGCGCTGCGTCCGGCTCATCAGGGCGTTGGCCTCGTCGTCGCCGACGAACTCGTACTTCGCCGGGTCGCACTTCACCTTGCGCTCCAGCAGCATGGCGATGTTGGCCATGTGGCAGGCGTTGACCGAGTTGCAGTGGGTGTAGACGTCGGAGATCGGCAGTTCGCGCGGTCCTTGACGCAGTCGAAGAAGTTGGCCATGTGGCCGCGGCTCGGCTTGCCGCGGTAGAGCTTGGCGCACTTCGTCGTCGAGCCACTGCCTTGTCGGCGGGGTTCTTCTTCGATCTCTTCGACGAGCTTGCCCGTCAGGCCGCCGCGGTTGACGCGGATCTTGCCCTTCTCGCCCTCGATCAAGCAGCTCGTTGCCCCCGCTGTTGAGGTTGATCGTGTTGCCGTTGGGCAGCTCGAGATTGCAGTCGAACGCGCGGGCCACGTTGTAGCTGCCGGCAGATCGGCATCTTCTTCTTGCCGCAGCAGGTAAGTCGAGACATTGACGTCGCGGCCAGCGGGGAACTCGCCCTTGCCCTCGACCTCGACGACGCCGGTCTTCTCGCCGCCCAGGGCCCAGAGGGCGATGTCGGTGTGGTGGACGCCCCAGTCGGTCACCTGGCCGCCGGAGTACTCGAACCACCAGCGGAAGTCCCAGCCGATCCGCTTGGGGCAGAAATCGACCTTGGGGGCCTGGCCGAGCCAGAAGTCCCAGTCGAGCTCCTTGGGCGGCTCTTCGGTCGGGAACGGGCCGCCGGTCGTCGCGCGCTGCCGACCGAGCTCATCGCCGTGAGCTTCGTCGCCCAGCCGGCCGCTCCGGGCGATGGCGACGGCCTTGAGGAAGCGCGTCGTTCGCACTCGCTCCGCTGCTGCGTGCCGACCTGGAAGACCTTGCCCGTCTGCCTTCACCGCCTCGCAGAATCAGCTGGCTCTCGTCCATCGTCAGCGTCAGCGGCTTCTCGCAGTAGACGTCCTTGCCGGCCTTCATCGCGTCGATGGCGATCTTCACGTGCCAGTGGTCGGGCGTGCCGATGGTCACCGCGTCGACGTCCTTGCGGTCGAGCATCTTGCGGTAGTCGCCGTAGATCTCGCACTTGCCGCCGGCTCTGGCGATGCCTTCGGCGAAGCTTCTCGGCATTGCCCGCGTGGACGTCGGCAGCAGGCGACCATGTTGCCCAGCGCGGCGGCCTGGTGGCCGATGTCCGATGCCTCGTCCGCCGACGCCGATCGAGCCGCCACGGTCAGCTTGTCGTTTTTCGATTCCTCCTTGGCGCAGCGCTGGTGAGGAAATAGGGCACCGCCCCGGCGGCCGCCAGTCCGGCCGAGGTCTTGAGGAACGCGCGACGCGTAGGTTGACGCGGATGCATGCAAAACTCCTTGGGTTTGGGTAGATAGGGTTGCCGTGCGCTGCCCCACACCGGCTATATCTTAACCTCGCGGAGTGGGGATTCGCCACCGCGGCCCGCTCCGCATTCGGACTCCGAGATCAGGCGAAAAACTGGGTGGAAGACCTTTGCCACCACGGGGGGTGGTGGGCTCTCCGGATCAGGTCTCAATGGTATAGGGCGCGCTGGGCCCGGCTTCGCAGGGCGGTGGCCTCCGCGTCGCCGACGAAGTCCTCCTGTTCGGGATTCCATTTCAGCTTGCGCCCCACGAGCATGGCAAGGTTGCACAGGTGGCAGAGAACTCATCGACCGGTGGTGCGTGAACACGTCGGAGATGGGTTGCGTGCGGTCCTTAACGCACTCGAAGAAGTTGCGCATGTGGTCACCCGGCTGCTTTCCCTTGTAGAGGCGAATCACTTCCTCGTCGAGCCACTTCTTCTCATTTTCCGAAAGGTCGTCCAGCGGCTTGCCGAACAGCTCCCCACGGCTGACGAACAGCCAGCCCTTCTCTCCTTCGAGCACGATGCCGTTGTCGCGCGAGCGGGGCTTGGCTTTGCCCTTGGCCTTGCCCTTCTTGCTGGACGCTTGCGGCGGGGGACCCGACTCGGCCAATCGCTTGCTCATGGCCTCATCGGGGCGGTGGCGGACGATGATCGTGTTGCCGTTGGCAAAGGCCAACTTGATTTGGAACTGCGTCGCGGTGTTGTAGCCGTTGGGCAAATCGCGATTCTTGCCGAGAAGCATCGCCAAGGTGGCCTCGCGGCCTTGCGGCCACTGGCCTTCGCCTTCGATCTCGACCGGGCCGGTCAGCTCGCAACCGACCGCCCACTGGGAGATGTCGATGTGATGGGCGCCCCAGTCGGTGAGCTTGCCGCCGGAGTATTCCAGCCACCAGCGAAAACTGCCGTGGCACCGCTGCTTCGTGTAGGGAACCAAAGGAGTCTGGCCGAGCCACATTTCCCAGTTCAATCCGGCGGGCGCTTGTTCCGTGGGAAAGGGGCCTTGGCTTGGCGCTGCGCCGATGAAGGCATGGGCGGTGATCTTCTTGCCCAGCCGGCCGGCCCGGGTCAAGGCCACGGCCTTGAGGAACATCGACCGGTCCTGGCTTCGCTGTTGCGTGCCTACTTGAAACACGTGCTCGGTTTCCCGCAGCACTTTGGCGATGGCCTGGCCCTCGGCAATGGTCAGCGTCAACGGTTTCTCGCAGTAAACGTCTTTGCCGGCCTTCATGGCCTCGATGGCGATCTTGGTGTGCCAATGGTCCGGAGTGCCGATGGTCACGATCTCGATTTCCTTGCGATCCAGTACCGCGCGGTAGTCGGCGTAGGTCCGGCATTTGCCCTGGTACTTCGCGGCGAACCGCTCGGCGTGGTCGCGATCCACGTCGGCGCAGGCAATCATCTCCGCGTGCGCGGCGGCGCGGTTGCCGATCCCGGTTCCTTGCCCGCCCACGCCGATCGCCGCTGCCAGCGGGCGGTCGTTCTTCGCTTCGCCGCCCGTCGCGCGGCCGGTCCAGACATGGGGCACCGCGGCCCCGGCAGCCGCCAGCGCGGCGGAGGTTCTAAGGAAATCACGGCGGGATGTGGGGCGTGGCATCAGCAAACTCCTTGGATCGGATTCCGGTGGGTCCTGCTTGGGGTGGGTGGCGCGATGACGCGGCAGTCGGCGGTGGAGCCGGCCAGACCTCCTAATTTAACCCGCGCGACGCTCCGAACGCCAGCCGTTGCTACTCCGGAGGGCGGCGACTTTCGGAGAGACCGGCCTGCGCGGCGGAATCGCCCCCATCCGCCGTTCGGGTCCCACTCTGCGCTGCCCAGACAAGCCGCTACACTGAGAGTCGATCGAGTTCGATCCCCTATCTACTCCCGGGGTTTGGCCATGGCTGAGAATCGCACCGTTTCGAGCTTCCGCGCTTCCCATACCAAGATCGTCGCTACCCTTGGCCCAGCCTGTCAGACCGACGAGTGCCTGGCGAACCTGATCGAGGCCGGCGTCGATGTATTCCGGCTCAATGCCGCCCACGGCGACGTGGCTCAGCACCAGCAACGGTTGGAGGCCGTCCGACGCGTGAGCGGCCGCCTGGGGCAGCCGGTAGGGGTGCTGATGGACCTGGCGGGTCCCAAGATGCGACTGGGCGAACTGCCGGGCGGGCAACTTCAGCTGCAACGCCGGCGCGCTCGTGTCCGTTTCGTTCGCGGCACGCCTCGGCCGCCGACGAACTTACCACAACCTATGAGCCGCTGGTCGACGAGTTGGCGGTTGGCGATCGCGTGATGCTGGCCGACGGCACCGTGAGCCTCGTGGTCGTCGAGCGGAGGCCGCGACTATGCCGAGTGCCGCGGTGATTGCAGCCGGGATTGATCCGCAGCCGCCAAGGGGTGAACCTGCCGGGCGTGAAGCTCAGCGTGCCGGCACTGGGCGAGGTCGACCGCGAGAACGCCGTGTGGGCCGCGCGGCACGGAGATCGATTTCGTCGGCCTGAGCTTCGTGCGCAGGCCCGGAAGACGTGCGCCAATTGAAATCGCTGCTCCAGTCGCGGCGGCTCGGGGGCCCACGTGATCGCCAAGATCGAGAAGCCCGAGGCGCTGGAGCAGCTGGAGGAAATCGTCGCGGCGGCCGACGGCGTGATGGTCGCGCGCGGCGACCTGGGCGTGGAGATCGACATCGCCCGAGTCGCCGTGGTTCAGAAGCAGATCGTCGCCGTGTGCAAGCGCCGCCGCAAGCCGGTGATCATCGCCACGCAGATGCTCGACAGCATGCAGCACTCGCGCCTGCCCACGCGCGCCGAAGTGACCGACGTGGCCAACGCGATCCTCGACGGCGCCGACGCCTGCATGCTTTCCGGCGAGACGGCGATCGGCGAGTATCCGGTCGAGGCGGTCGACATGATGCACCGCATCGCGCTGGCGACGGAGCCGGACTGCCGCTCGCCGCTGGCGGTCCCCGGCGCCGGACGCGAACAGCCGCCGGGGTCAATCCGATTACCGAGGCGACCGTCCATGCGGCAGGCCGGCTGGCCGCGGAGGTCGAGGCGAAGGTGGTCATCGTGGCCAGCACGAGCGGGGCCACCGCGCTGAGCCTGTCCAAGAACCGCAACGCGGTGCCGACGGTCGGCGTCAGCGGAAACGAGGCCACGTTGCGGCGCATGGCCTTATACTGGGGGGTGATCCCCCTGGCCGGCGCGCCGGTGGACGACAGCCGTGCGCTGGTGGCGTACGTGATCGAGTGGGGCAAGCGAGAAGGCTGCCTGGGGTCGGGAGATCGCATCGTGCTCGTCGCCGGCACGGGCCTGGCCCATTCGGCGCACAATATGCTGGTGGTCCACGGAGATCCCGTGAAGTCGCGGCCCGCCGCCGAAAGCCGCCCCGAGGAACCGCACGCCGAGGACGCGGAGTTGCGCGCTTCCTGCCCCGGATGAACGTTTTCGCCGGCGGATTGTCCACGATCTACCGGTACGCGGAGGCCGGGGGACGCCCTTGCCTTGGCAGTCTCGGCCGAGCAAAATGGTGGTTTCTTCTCGAGTGGTGCCGCCCGCGATGTTCGATCCCGGCAGTGGCGGGCGATCCCGGCAGTGGCAGAGCGTGAATCCCTTTTTTGTTGATCGGAAGACAGGTATGCCTAGCTGCGTTTTGGCGTATTCGGGCGGGTTGGATACCTCGGTGATTCTCGGCTGGCTGATGGACGAGGGCTACGACGTCCACGCGGTCTACGTCGACCTCGGCCAACCGTGCGAGGACCGCGAGGCGATTCTTGCAGAAGGCGCAAGAACATCGGGGCCAAGTCGGCGCGGATCGTCGACGCTCGCGGAAGAACTCTGCCGCGATTTTGCCTTCCCCGTGCTGCAATGGGAGGCGAAGTACGAAGGCATGCATACTTGCTGGGCACGTCGATCGCCCGGCCGCTGATCTCCAAGAGTCTGCCTGCAGGTGGCCCGCGAAGTCGGCGCCGACGCCTACGCCCACGGTGCGACCGGCAAGGGAAACGACCAGTGCCGGTTCCAATTGGCGGCCGAGGCCCTGGACCCCAGCGTGAAGGTCATTGCACCGTGGCGCATGGAACGTTTCCGCAACGCGTTTCCCGGCCGCACCGAGATGATCGCCTACTGCCGGCAAGAACAAGATCCCGGTCAAGGCGTCGGTCGCCGAAGCCCTACAGCTCGGACGAGAACTGCCTGCACATCAGCTACGAGGCCGGCAAGCTCGAGGATCTCGCGCGTCAACGGCGTGGAACTGGTCGAGTTCGGCATGACCGTCTCTCCGCAGAAGGCTCCCGACAAGGCTGAGCGCGTGACGATCGGCTTCGAGTCGGGCGTGCCCGGTCAGCGTAAACGGCAAGCGCTCTGGCGCCTTCGAGATCGTACACCGCTGAACGAGATCGGCGGACGCAACGGCATCGGCCGCATCGACATGGTCGAGAACCGTTTCGTGGGCATGAAGAGCCGGGGCGTGTACGAGGCGCCCGGCATGACGTTGCTCTACTGCGGCCCACCGCCTGCTCGAGCAGCTCACGCTCGACCGCGACCTGATGCACCTTCGCGATCGGCTCGCTCCCGAAGTGGCCGAAATGGTCTACTACGGCTTCTGGTATCACGCCAAGATGGACGCCCTGATGGCCTTCATGCGCGAGGCCCAGAAGCCGGTGACCGGCGAAGTGGCACTGAAGCTCTACAAGGGCAACATCAAGGTCGACGGCCGCTCGAGCGCGAACAGCCTGTACGACGAGGGAATCGCCACCATGGAAGGCGGCGGCTCGTACAACCAGACCGACGCCGAAGGGTTCCTCCGCATCCAGGGGCTGCCGGGCCGCGTGCAAGGGCGATTGCACAAGCGTGATTATTGAAGCTTGCCAGGCGGCGGACGAAGCGGGCCACGAGGCCCCGGTCCGGGCGAATGCTTTGCCGCATTGCTTGCTCGGGTGGTACCGCGCGGCGGCTGCTCGCGGCCGGTTTTCGTTTCACGGGAGGGTGAGTCTCAGAAGAGCAATGCAGCGGGGCCGGTGTCGCGGCCGTTCTCCGGTCCCAATGTTTGCCGGCCCTTGGATTGCTTTCTGAGTACCCATACGCCTGTCCTTTCTCTCAAGGAGACTTTGCCATGCGGTCTCTGCTGCTACCGGTCGTCCTGCGCTCGGCAACCTGGCGGCGGGACAAGCCACGTACGACGTCGTCGTCTACGGCGGCACCTCCGGCGGCGTCGCGGCCGCCGTGCAGGCCGCGCGGATGGGCAAGACGCGTCGTGCTCATCGAGCCGGGCCAGCACCTGGGCGGACTGACCACCGGCGGACTCGGCGCGACCGACATCGGCAACAAGCAGGCCATCGGCGGCATCGCCCGCGAGTTCTACCGCCGCGTCCACCAGCACTATCAGCAAGCCCGCAGGCCTGGAAGCAGGCAGACGCCCGACGCAGTACCGAGCCATGGCGGCCGCAGGGACGCGACGTCGACACCGAGACCATGTGGACCTTCGAGCCGCACGTGGCCGAGGCGATCTACCGAGCAGATGCTCGCGCGAGGCCAAGGTGCCGGTGCGTCTCGGCGAGCGGCTGGACCTGAAGGCGGGCGTGCAAGAAGGACGGCACGCGGATCGCGGCCATCGTCATGGAGTCGGGCAAGACGTCTTCGCCGGCCGGATGTTCATCGACGCCACCTACGAAGGCGACCTGATGGCCAAGGCCGGCGTGTCGTACACCGTCGGCCGCGAGGCCAACGCGCAGTACGGCGAGACGCTCAACGGCGTGCAGGCCGGCCAGCGCGCGTCACCACCAGTTCGTCAAGCCGGTCGATCCGTACGTGCGAGCCGGGCGATCCGGCGAGCGGCCTGCTGCCCGGCGTCCACGCCGGACCGCCCGGGCGAGGACGGCGCGGGCGACCGCCGCGTGCAGGCCTACTGCTTCCGCATGTGCACTGACCGACGTGCCCGAGAACCGCATGCCCGTTGCCCAAGCCCGACGGACTACGACCCGCTGCGGTACGAGCTGCTGCTGCGCAACTTCGAGGCCGGCGACCTGCGCGTGCCCTGGAATCCGATCTGCCGATGCCCAACCGCAAGACCGACACGAACAACAACTCGCCATCTCGACCGACAACATCGGCATGAACTACGACTATCCCGAGGCCGACTACGCCGACGCGCGAGAAGATCGTCGCGCGAGCACGAGAGCTAC
Source organism: Pirellulales bacterium (assembly GCA_963736495.1). Taxonomy (GTDB): domain Bacteria; phylum Planctomycetota; class Planctomycetia; order Pirellulales; family Thermoguttaceae; genus CAVTPL01. The sequence continues at coordinate 1,101,523 of CAVTPL010000009.1, forward strand.
CAGCAGGGCCTGATGTGGACGCTGGCCAACCACCCGCGCGTGCCGGAGAAGGTCCGCAGCGAGTTCCAGCGCTGGGGCCTGGCCAAGGACGAGTTCACCGACAACGGCAACTGGCCGCACCAGCTCTACGTCCGCGAGGCCCGGCGCATGGTGAGCGACTACGTGATGACCGAGCACAACTGCCGCGGGCAGCGCAGTGGCCGAGGATCCGGTCGGCCTGGGCGCCTACGGCATGGACTCGCACAACGTCCAGCGCTACGTCGACGCCCGAGGGCCACGTCCGCAACGAGGGCGACGTGCAGGTCGGCGGCTTCCCGCCCTATCCGATCAGCTACCGCTCGATCGTGCCCAAGGCGCGCCGAGTGCGACGAACCTGCTGGTGCCGGTCTGCCTGTCGGCCTCGCACATCGCCTACGGCTCGATCCGCATGGAGCCGGTGTTCATGATCCTCGGCCAGTCGGCGGCCACGGCGGCCGTGCAGGCGATCGACGCCGGCGTGCGCCGTGCAGAAGATCGACTACGCGCAGCTGCGCCAGCGGCTCCTGCAGGACGGGCAGGTGCTGGCGTGGACCGGCACGAAGGGCAAGGCGGCGGCGAACGCGCCGCCGCAGCAATTCAAGAAGGCACCGTCCTGGGCGGCGCACGCGGTAAAGCGCGCCGATCGAAGCGAGAGCGTCTGGCTCTGGCTGCTTCGGAGGAGTCTTGTTTCGTCGTGCGTGCCGCGAGAGGACCGGCGGTTCCTCAGACGGCCAACTCGGATTGCCCCTTGGGCAGATCGAAGCAGGCGATCAAGCCTTCCTTGTCGCGCGTCCAAGTGCCGGGCTTGAGGTCGAGCGGGGCGCGACTTCCGATAGCGGTTGCTCGCGGGGTCCGACGCGCAGCCGGGGGGCTTTGCCGGGGATCGCGGCGACGGCCAAGGTGAACCGGGGCGAAGCGAACGGCGCGCGGAGGATCACGGCGCCGTCGCGCTTCTCGATCCGCGTCAATTCCTTGGCGGCCCAGTAGCGCGCGATCTCGCTGAGCTTCATCCAGAGCAGGTGGTCGTAGCGCGCGTGCAGGCGCCGCACGGCCTCCTGGAAGACCTGGAATCCCGCTTCCCGTCCTTCGGAGTAGATGCCCGGCCAGTGGCAGACCATGATCGCCGGTTCGCCGCGCTGGATCGGCCCGACCATTTCGCCCGACTTGAAGTCGGCGCTGATCAGCTTGTCGACCGAACCGATCGTCATGCCGTCCCAGCCGCCGAAGTGATCGCCGGTGCAGCCGATGATCGAAACCACGCACTTCGGATTGGGGCCCTCCAGGTCCGAGGCATACTCGACCCGCGGGGCGACGCTTTGCCCGTCGGTGAAAATATGGCGGAAGTAGTGGGGCACCTCGGCCTGGTATACGTCGCGACAGGCCTGGAGCGTGGCCTGGGCGAGTTGCGGCAAGCACGCGGTTGCCGAAGCCGCCCGGCGTGGTGATTCCCTCGCACGGCAAGCCCGCGTTCTTCAGCATGCGCAGGGCATAGGCCATGTAGTCGGCGATCTCGTCGGTGGAGCGGCCGGTGGTCCACTCCCAGTTTTCCATGAAGCGAATGCTGCGCTCCTCGTAGGGACGGCCGGTCTTGGTGTTGATCACCCAGGTGTGGCTGACCATTTCGGGGTGGATGTCCCAGTGGGGGACCATGAGGTTGCGCACGAGGTCCAGGCTCTCCTGGAGCTGGCGGCGAGACCAGCCGGGCAGATCGCGATCGAGCCAGCCCACGCAGGCAGGGTAGGGGACGATACTGTACTTGCCCTTCACGCCGTGTTCGCGGCACCACTCGCCGAACTTGCGCACGAAGGCGTCGGGGATTTCCCGCGGAGTCTTCTCCCACGGTTTCCGATACTCCGCGCGGTCGGGCCAGACCTCGGCGAACTGCGGCATTGCGAAGTGCGCCAGGTTGACCAGGCACGTGGAGTCGTCGATGATCAGCGCCACGGGCACGCGCGCCTGGGGATTGAGCACACGCACGCCCTGGGGCGGCGCGGGCCGGTCGCCCGGCTGCTGACCGAAAAGTCCACTAGCCCAGCGGTCGAGCCCTGCGGCCGCCGCGCCGACCGCCGCGCCGGCAAGGAAAGTTCGCCGTGAGATTCCGAGCATGAGAGCGGCTCCTTCTGGGACGACTCGAGGATCGGACTACTTGGGGTCTGGCTTCGGTTCGAGGAACTCCAGGTTGAAACGCGTGAAAGTGATCGCCTGGTAATCGCGATCGGCGCCCCGTTCCCAGAGCACGCCCACGGTTTTGTCGGGCAAAACCGTCAGATCGGAGTAGGCGGCGAACTTTTCCGAAATCGGCCGTTCGACCGGAAAGGTTTGCCCTTCGTCGTAGCTCACGCGGACCACGAGCCTGGTCCGGCCCGGACCCTTGGGGCCCGTCCAGAGGATCCGGTCGCGGTCGCCGCCCGCCGAGGCGAGGGTGTAGCGCTCGATGGCGCAGCAGACGGGCGTGACGGGATTGCCGGGCCGGGGTTCGGTCCAGGTTTTGCCGTGGTCCGTGCTGGCGGCGACCCAGCGGTGCGTGCCCTGACTCTGACGGAAATCCATGAGAATTGCGCCGTCGGCCCGCTCGACGAGCTGGTCCTCGTCGCCTTTGCCGCCGGGTACGAGTTGCCCTCGCTCCCAGGTACGGCCATGGTCCGCGCTGAAAATGGCAAACACCCCGAACGGCTCGAACTTCCATACGGGCACGATCAGACGTCCGTGGCGATCCTGGATTGCTCCGCCCGGCCCGACGACGCTTGACCGCCATTGGGGATCGCTCCAGTCGCGCGCGACCTTCGACAGGTCGATTGGCTCGGACCAGGTGCGGCCTTGGTCGTCGCTGGTCCGCGCCAACGTCTGGTTATCGTCGGTCCCTGGCCGCGCGGTATTGGTGTTGCGCTCCGGGCGGCAACGAAGATAGAGCAACCAGATGCGCCGAGTCTGGCGATCGACGACGGAGCAAGGATTGGCGGCAGACCAGTACTCGCCCGGGTCCTCGATCACTTGCATCGGCGACCAGGTCTGGCCGCCGTCGGTGCTGCGACGATAGACGAGGTCGATGTCTTGCTTGCCGAACCCCGGATCGGCGTCGTTGTGCTTGCGCCCTCGGCGAACGCCAAGAGCGAACCGTCCGGCGCGGTCTCGATCGCCGGGATGCGGAAGGTATGGTAGCCCTGGGTACCGGAGAGGAAGACGTCGAGGTGCGTGAGGAGCGGCTCCGCCGTTGGCGCGTGCCCACGAGGCCGAAAGCCACCATCAGAACGGCAGTGTGCCAAGCGTTCATGGCCATTCCTCGAAGTCATCGGCGGGGTGATGATTCACCCGAGGATTCTATCTTCCGCGCCCAGGCTCCGCAATCGAACGCTTGGGGCGCGCGGATCGCAGGGAAGTCGCCCCGCCGCCGCCCGGGGGCCATCGCCGGGCGGGGAAGTCGGGTGCATTGTTCCGTCCAGGGTCCCGGGGTATCCTCGTAGCGGATACGTGCGGGAAACCTTCAAGGAGCCTCCGATGCGATCGAGTCATCAGGTCCGAGTGCGGTGCGTTGTGGGGCTGGCAATGGTGTTTTTCTTCGTCGGAGCGACGCAGGGGGCCGAACCTGCGACTGCCTCGCCCCCACGAGTGAACCTCGCCCGGGGCGCAAAGTACACGCTTTTTCCGGCTCCGAACTACGAGCATTGCACCGACTCGCAAGACGCCGTGCAATTGACCGACGGGCAGTCTACGCAGGACTACTTCTGGACGCAGAAGGGTACAGTCGGTTGGAGCGGGGCTGCCTACGCGGTGATCACCGTGGATCTGGGAGCGGTGGCGCCGATCGGGGGCGTGGCCTTAACGACCGCCGCGGGCGTGGCAGGCGTGACCTGGCCGGCCTCGATCCCCATTCTCGTAAGCGACGATGGCTCCCACTATCGCAATGTGGGGGATCTGACAGCCCTGGATCGCAAGGCGCACGGCCTGCCGAAGGAAGGCTACTCGATCCGCCGGCTGACGGCCGATCTGGCCACGCGCGGCCGATTCGTGCGTTTCGTACTCATCCCGGTGGCGGGCGGGTCGTTTCTCTTCGTCGACGAAGTAGAAGTGCATCGCGGCCCTCAAGACCTCCTGGCACGCGATCCGGGCGGTGAGCCGGTGGGCGATCCGGCCGACTTGTTCCAACGCAGCCGCATCGATCGAGCATTGGCCCTGCGATTTACCTCGGACGTCGAAGGCCTGCGCGGACTGATCGAGAAGGCAGCGGGGCTTGACGCAGCGCGCCGAATCGCGTTGCTCGCTCACCTGGAAATGGTGCGGAAGGAACTCGAATCCTTCCAGCCGGGCGATCGCTCTTCCTTCCGCGCGGTGCTTCCGGTGGGCGAGCATCACGCGCGGCTCCTGGCCTGTCAAGCGGAGTTGTGGCGCGCTCTTGGGCATCCGCCCTTCTCGGCAATTGCCGCTGCACCCTGGGATCCTTTGCCGCTCATCACGGTGCCGGCAACGTCCTCGGGGGCGGTTGAGGTCCATTCCATGCGCGGGGAATATCGCTCGGCGGCAATCAATCTGGCCAACGCCGCGTTGCAGCCGATTGAGGTGCATCTGTCATTGGAAGGGCTGCCGAGTTGCGCGTGCCGGACTCCGTGCGAGTGCACGAGGTCGAGTGGACGGACACGTCGGAGGGCAAGCCCGTGGCGGCGGCGCTTCCCGAGGCGAAGCGCTCGCGCGACGGCTGGACGCTTCGCGTACTGCCCGGCATGGTCCGCCAGGTCTGGCTTACGTTCCACGACCCCGATCTTGCGCCGGGGCAATACGAAGGTCGCATGGTGTGTCGAGCGGAGGGCATGGGAACTCAGGCGGTCCCGATAAGGCTCCGCGTCTGGCCCTTCCGCTTTCCCAAGCAACCGGCGCTCGGCGTGGGAGGATGGTGCTACTCGGACGGCGACGGCACGTACGGCGTGAATGCGAGGAACCGCGCGGCGTTTCTTCAGCACTTGCGCGAGCGATTCGTCAACATGCCGTGGGCCGGCGCGGGGGTGATGACGTCGTTCGAGTTCGTCGCGGCAGGCGGCTCTTCCGTGAAGCTGGATACGCGCCGTTTCGACGAGTGGATCGGCCGGTGGCCCGACGCGCGGCAGTACATGGTTTTCCTGGCGGTTGGCCCGGAGTTTGCGGGTCAGGCTGCGGGTACGCCGGAGTTTGGCCGGCGCGTGGGCGCGTGGATCTCGGCATGGGTGCGGCATCTGGCGAGCAAGGGAGTTGAGCCTCATCGGCTGGGGTTGCTGATCCACGACGAACCGCACGAAGCGACCGACGTGTCGGCGATCGTGGCCTGGGCTCGCGCCATTCGGTCTGCCGAGCCCAAGGTGCTGCTGTGGGTCGACCCGACCTACGAAGAACCGCGCAAGGCTCCGGCCGAACTGTTCGCGGTGCACGACGTGCTCTGTCCGAACCGGCCGATGTGGCTCGGCCGGCGGCGGCGTTTCGCGATTTCTACCTGGACCAACAGCGCCAAGGGCGACGGCTTCAGTTCTACTCCTGCTCGGGCCCGGCCAAGCTCCTCGATCCGTATAGTTACTATCGGCTCCAGGCGTGGCACTGTTTTGCCGTTGGGGCTACGGCTTCCTCCTTCTGGGCGTTTGGGGACAACGGCGGGGCGTCGTCGTGGAACGAGTACCTGGCGAAGGCCGGGCCGTTTACGCCGCTTTTCCTCGACGAAACCACGGTGACCGCGGGCAAACACATGGAGGCGATCCGGGAAAGCGTGGAGGACTACGAGACCCTGGTCATGCTTCGAAGCGCGATCGACCGCGCGGAAAACGAACGGGGGCGAAGCGGCAGATCGGGCTGAAGCGATCTTGCGCCGGGGTGGAGGAAGTCCTGGCGGCCGAGGGCGCCAGCAACCTGACGTGGCACCTCGCCAAGGACCGGGCAAAGGCCGATGCGGTCCGCGTGCGGTTGCTCGAAGCACTTCAAACGCTTCCCTAGCGTTCCGAGCACGAGGTGTTTGGCGTTGCCCTTGGGGCGTGGTTCGCACGAAACGGAGAGGGAATGCGTCCCCCAGGGACCGCGGCAACGGGCGGCAACACGAGGAACGACGTGCGAGGTGGTCCGACTCAGGCGATGGCGCCGGTGAGGGCCTGGAATCGCGGGTCGGTCCGAAGGGGATCAAAGTCTGGCTCGGTGTCTGCCAGGGCGCGGTAGGCCGGGTCGAGGATCATCGCCTTGGACAGGTGGAGCAGGGACCGCTGGGATTGTCCGGCGAGGCTCAGGTAGCAGGCCAGGTTGTAGTGGAGCAGGGCCTCCGACGGATCGACGGCCAGGGCACGCTCGATCGCATGGATCGCTTTACTAAGCTGGTTCGAGCGCACTTAAAGCACCAGCCCAAGGCGAGCCAGACGTGGATGTCCTTGGGCAGCAAACGTGCGGCCTGGCGCAGCGGCACGATTGCTTCCGGATATCGCTCCAAATTGCGCAAGGCTTCTCCCCGGAGATAGTAGCCGTGCGCACTGAGCTCACCGTGCGGGCCGGAGCGGGCAAGAGTCTCTAGCGCGGACTCGGCCATGCCCAGCTCAAGATACCCCTCGGCCTGACGCTCGATCTGCTGCAACCGGATGCGATCGTACCCTGCCGCGTTTTTGCCTCGAGAATCAGCACTCATAGGGGCTTGGCGCGAGTGGAATTCCTTCCCAGTACCAAGAAGCCGTGGTTCACTCCACGAGCTGACCGAACGCTCCATTAAAGCCGGAATCTTTCGGGGGAGCAATGCCAATCGAGGGAATCCCTGCGCCGTGCCCTTCGCGTTTTGACCCCAAGGATGCTGACGCGGACGGGGGGAGAGTTGCCGACGAGCGACGCGATCGGAGTGAGTTCCATTGGGGCCGCGACTGCGGATGCTCGCCGGGCCGAGAAGCCTGGTCTCCGGCCGTCCGAGAGTCGGCCTGGCGCATTGGCCATGCGGGGCTCAAGAGGTGCTTGCCGGCGCGGTCTTGGATTCGGCGCGCGCGCTTGGGGAAGGATCGCTTTTTGGCGCGTTAAAAAACGGGGTTGCCCGAAGTCGTGTAGCTACCGCGCGCTGAAGTGCCCGTTGCCCCTCACGTGGTGGCTGCCGGCTGGGTCAGTTCGTTGTGGAGTTCGACCAGCGACTTGCTTGGAGTGGTGACCTTGAGCACCGGGGCGAACTCGGCAAACTCCTCGTCGATTTGCCCGAACAACTCGGGGACGGTTGGGCCGGTTGCGGGTCGGATACGTTCGAAGAGGGACTCGAACCGGTTGCCGTCGCTCCAGGCGGGGTCTGACGTCGTGGGCAAGAGGCCGGACAACGATACGGCGATATTGTCTGCCTCGGTTTCCGGATGAGCGACCCAACGATCCACGTCGAGGTGGTTCTCGATCAGTACCGCGAATCCCTCGGGGAGGTTCCACTGGCGGGCCATCAAACCCGCGGCCTCCGCGTGGGTCCAGCCGAACGTGTGCTGTTCGAGTTCGGAGAGGCGGAGGCGGCCCTTGTCGCGGGCCTCGAGAAGCTTGGCGTACACCTCCGGGGCTTCCTTGGCCAACAGCGGCACGGCCATGTCCTGAAGCAAGGCCGCGGCGAACGGCTCTTCCGCCTCCTTCAATCCCAACATCTTGCCGACGGCGCGGGCGAACAGTGCGCGGCGGAGCGAATCTTGCCAGAGCCGCTTGAGGTCGAAGGGACCGCACTTCGGATTGGGCATCAAGCTGAACACCGCACTCCAGAGGGCGAAGTTCTTGATCGTGCGGATACCGACCAGCGTGATCGCCAGCTTGATGCTGGAAATCTCGCGCGAGAAACCGAAATAGGAGGAGTTTACAAAGCGCAGCACCTGACCGGTGAGGCCCGGATCGGACTCGATCGGAAGGGCAAACTCGCTCGGTCCGTTCGCAGGATCTTGCGATAGCTCCAGGAGCCGGATCGCGCTTTGCGGAAGCGCGGGCAACTGGGCGCCGGCAAGGACCTTCTTCAGGTCAAACGAGAGAAGCGGTTTGCTTGGCATGACTTCCTTACCCCATGCTGCCTGAACCGGGGAGGCGGACCGTCGGTTCTCGTAAGCCCGTCTCAGCGCGTCTGGTCACGTGAAAGCCTAGGTCAGAATAGGCCCTTAGGCAAACCAACTTGTGCGCTTCCGGCGTGGGGGACGCAAGGGCACGAGAGACGGGTGGGATGTTGCCCAAAAGCAACCACTTGCCCGGCCCAACGTTGACCGGAAGCAGCGATGCCACTTCGCTTGGCCTTCGCGATCCCACGGAAGTCCTTGAGGCTTCACGGCAATGAGCAGGGCTCCCGTGGCTGAGGCGGGGCCGGTCCACCAATTGCGTTTGTCAGCGGTGGTACTCCGTCGTGCTTCTGCGGGAGGTCACGGCGCCTCTCCGCGTGCCGACGTTGCGCGATCCGGGAGGGTCGTACCGTGGAAGGCCACCGCATGGCTCCTGCAGACGCAATTCCTCCGAGCGGGACCGTGGCGAAGCAACGAATACGGCGCATTGGGTGGGTGGTGACGGTTGTACTGGCGGCACTCTGGCTGGCGTGTGAGTTTCCGGGTCCGGCGAGCTCTCTCTCGACCGACAGTCCCCCTCTGTGGAGGAAAACTCGAGTTGGATGGAAACACGTTCGGGAACTGTTTCCTCCCCCTCCCCATAGGGTGGTGGCTCTGCATCCGGGCGTGCTTGGGGGGGCTCAGATTCTGCTCTCGATCATCGCACTGGCGGCGTTTTCGGGACCGCGGACCCGGCCAGCCCAAGAGAAAGTCGAAACGCGGAAGCTGCATCGCAAATCTCGTTGCAGAAATGAGTTGCGGCTAGGAATGCGGCGTTAGTCCAGCCGCTGGGGCGAGATTGCCTCTCAAGTTTGCACGGGACAGCTCGAAAAAACCCACCAATAGTCTTAGAGCCGATCCCCAAACCTTTTGAGGTGCTGCGTTTTTCCGGCCGCACAGGGCCGCAGCGGCGGTTCCGGGTCCGTTCTTAGAGCCGATCCCGGGACCATCCCGCCGCGGCCGAGTTCTCCGACCGCGGAGAACTACCCTGGTGGCTCTGAGATGGTTCCGAGAGCCGATCCCGGAGCCGTCTCTTGCCCGGTCGTTGCTCGGCTGCGGTAGGCTGCGATCTCGGTTTCAGGGGGAGGTTCGCCGGCGGGTGCGGAGACGATTTGCCATTCTCAACAGCGTGGAGGCGAGGTGGCCATGCGATTGACGCTGCGGACCATGCTTGCGTATTCGACGAGATCCTTGAAGCCGAGGATGCGCATCTGATTGGCAATAAGATTGCCGAAAGCCAGTTGCCAGCGCGCTGGTGCAACGGATTCGCGATGCCACGCGGCGGCTGCGGCTTGCGCGCCGGAGGTTTTCGAGCAAGGCACCTCGTTGGACGCCAACACGGTGGCCGAATATCTCGACAACACTTTGCCGATTGCACAAGTGCCGGATTTCGAGAAGGTATGCCTGGAATCCGACGTGCATCTGGCTGAAGTGGCGTCCAGCCACCAGATTCTCGCCATGGTGCTTGGCGAGCCGGCAGATGTCGATCCGGACAGCGGCAGTGCATGTACTTGCTTCCGGATTTGGTGGCGGCCCACATGTGCGCCGTGGAAGAAGAAGGGATCCCGGCGGCGTTGTCGTCCGACGGCCTTGACCTGGGAATCGACTCGGAAGCGGCGCACGCCGGGCGGAGCCGAGTGCCTAAGTACTTGCGGGAATCCGCGAGCCGGCCGAGACGGCACCTGGGCGTCCTGGCAGCAGTGGCGATCGTTGGTTTGCTTGCGGTCGTGGCGGGAGTGAGCTGGCTGGCCATGGGGCCTTCGTTCGGCCTCGTGCCTGGCGACGGCGGTGTCGGCGGGGATTTGCCTACAACGGTTGGTGCCCTGCCGCAGACAGGGGCAGAGCGAGCTGTCGACAGCGGTGTTGTCGGCCATCCCGAGGACGGTGTGCGGAGCAGCGAGGTCCCGGCGAGTTCCGACTTGGCAGCGGGTGATGCCGGCGATAAGCCCGCATCGAAGGTCGAGCGGTTGCCCGAGGGTCCGCCGGGGACCGAGATCGCATCACGGAAGCGAAATCCGATGTGCCGCCGGAGGGTAAGTCGGACGGTCGTGACCGATTCGCAGGCCTCAATTCCCATGCCTGCCAGGCCGTCGTCTGGTAGTCCGGCGGACGCGAAACCGGCGGCCGAAGGAGAGCTTCGTGCCGAGCGGATCGGGCTGAATACGAATGCGAAGGAGGTGCTGCTGCGTCTGGAGCCGGGAGTCGAGACGTGGCAACGCTTGGGGGACCAGGCGGTGATCGGATCGCAGGACCGGCTTCTGGCTTTGCCGGTTTATCGGCCGACTCTGGCGGTCATTGGCAAGATCCGGATCGAGTTGGTTGACGCGACGCTGATTCAATTCCTGCCCAACATGGCCAAAGACGTTCCCGCTGTGGCGTTGGAGTTCGGGCGATTGGTGCTTCGAGCCGAGGAGCCCGGAGGTCCGCGATTGCAGGTGGGGGAGCGGACCGGAGTGT
>CAVTPL010000010.1:0-190000 GCA_963736495.1 Pirellulales bacterium
GGCAGCGCCAGTTCGCGACTCTTAGAAGCGGCCGTTCGGTCACACCCTTCATTCCGTCGTTCGTCCACGGCAATCACCGACACGAAGCAATCTGATCGTTCATCCGGAAAGCGGCCATTGATTCCTTTCGATGGTGAGTTCCATTGCTCGTCCCACAGGATGGACCTCTAGAAATCGGCGCTGCTCCACTGCCGTTGTAGGTAGAAGCGCCTCGCCGCGGGAGCGGCGAGGCACTGAAGGGGGCCGAACGCCCGATGGTCAATGAATGATGGGAGCTTCTTCCAAAGAATCAGCGCGAATTCCTGTGACGACGCTAGCGCCCATATGCACTGCAATTGGACGGGACTAGCGATGCGGGCTGGGTCGACGTTGAGCTCGCGCAGTGCCTGCTCGTCGACCATCGTCTCCACCGCCCCTCCGCCCGGCCTGGGCTACACTGCAAGTCGGCCGGTCGCTGCGACGCGGAGCTGGCGAGACGCTCGCGCAGCATCTCGTTCACAGGATGCACTGTCAGCACGTCGCGGTCGCTGCTGCTCAGCATAACCAACAGATGTCCGCTCTCCAGCGACTTTGCTGCAAGTCGCTGCACTTATTGGTCGCCGAGGTCCGTGATTGCAACGGCAAGGTGCCCGCCGCCTCGAAGGAAGGTCAGCGCGACCACGTGTTCGCCGTCGGTTGAGCACCGCAGAGCACATCTGCACGCCGCCTTCCAAGTCGGCGCCCGGCCGACATCTGCGCCGGGCGGTACATCGAGCGCGAGCGGCCGGGCCCGCCTCAAGCGTGCGAAAGCCGTTGGCGTTCCCTTGAGCTGCATCTCGTCAAGCTCGACAATCTCGCAGTGTTCCAGCAACGAGTTGTCTGCGTGAGGCGAGTTGTTGGTCGTGTACTTTCGGTTTTCTGTTCGTGCGGAGTCTGTGGTTCGGAACGAGGTTGTTCCAACCCGTATAGCAACCCCACGCAGCGTTTTTTTCCTCGATGCGTGGCTCTCTACGCCAGGGGGCCAAGGTGTTCGATGTGGGAAGCCAACTGGTGTTTTGCACATGTTCTGGGACGAAAACAAGTGCAATACCTACTCGGCCGGACACCTTTGCCCATCGAGATCTCTCATGAAAATCGGCCGGAACAATGCCCCAGCCAAGCGAATAAATATCGACGTACGCTGGAGGGGGACCACCGAGACCTTCCAGTACTGGGGCCGCGCTACGTGTAGCGCACCGTCACCGGAAGACCCGCCGTGCGTCATCGATGGTCTGCCCGCCGGTGGCCTCCGCGGTCACGGCACCGAGCGCAAACTCGACTTGGAAAACCGACACATGCCGGCTGGGGCAACGAACAGGAAGTGACGGCGACGCGGAAGCAAGCCCTGCGCGGGTTACGTCCCACGAGCTCGCCCTCGAGCAGTCTTTGCAACAAGGGGCTGACATCCACTTGCAGATGCCGGCGAACCTCTGATCAGGCCTGGATGTGCCGCTGCGCTCCCGCCGTATAGCTCCGAGGCGTCCTTCTGCCTGCTTGACTTCGGTCGTGACCTACTGCGAGATGCCTCGATGACCTCGACCCCGATACTCGGGTTTGCCGCCGAGTTGCAGCAGCTTTTGCTGCTTGCTCTTGAGCAGCCGCGCACGCTCTTCGGCCTCGACCTCGTCGGTTCCCGCCGGGGCCTCCAGACGTGCCCGCAAGCGGGCCTTGAACGTCTCCATGACAGCCGGGTCGAGAGCTCTTGAAGCGCGGCTCGCATCGCGGCCGTCGCGGCACCCACCGAGGTGTAGCCCATCCAGCCTTGGGAGGCTCCCGCACGGAAGGCGTGGTCGCAGGTGGGGCATGAAGCACCCCCACCGCCGTCCTTGCGGAACTTGAGCGAAAGCTTGCAGCCGCAGTCGCCACAGCGCAGCAGCCCTACCAGCGGATGTTTGACGCCACTGCGCAGTCGCTGGCGCGGCGGCGGGTTGCAAGCGAACCAAGTTTCATCATCCACAAGCCTAAGATGCTCTCGGTCATGCTCCGAGATCGTTGGAGCTCTGTTGAACTCGCGGCGCAAGTCGGGCTCGCGTGTACGCCGAGCCGTTGTCCATGGAGCACTCCGCGGTAGATGGTGTTGGCTAGCACTCGCTGAACAGAAGCCTGCCGCCAGCTGGAAGGCCCGCCGTCATCGAGCGCAACGTGGCAGACGGAACCCCCTCCTCATTGAGCCAACGGGCGATGCGGAAGTGCGCCAAACCTGCGCGACGCATGCGGTACATCTCGCGAACCAGCACCGCGCATTGCCCTCGTGAACTACCCAGCGGGCGCCCACGGACTTCTCCTCCGCGGGTCGTCGCAGTGGGTCCAGCGTGTAGCCGAATGCGGGTGCAGACAGCATCCCGCCGCGTCGCACCACGCCGAGCATGCTGTCCGGACACGCGTTCGCGACACGCCGACTTCCTCACTCGACATCATCGCGCGCAGTGCCCAGGTCATTTGCCACCCCTGGACTCGGAGTCGATGCCGTCGCGGTGACGATGCTACGCCGGTGCGCTCTACACCGCCGCTTCAGCTGGGCGCATGCGAGTTCGTCCCGGGTCAGGCGCGACAATTCGTTCGCGTAGATGATGTCGACCTCGCCAGCCTCCCACAGGTCTTCAAGTCGATGCCATTGCTCTACTCTTCGCCATACCCTTGGCCTGACCACTGACACCGATGTCCGCATAGACGCGGTCATCGTCGATGGTCAGGCCGTCGCGGGCGGCGAGCCGCCGGCAAGCCGCTACTTGGACTTCGATCGACGCCTCGTCCTGCTTGTCCGTCGAGATGCGGGCTGCGATAGCGCCCTTCTTGGATACATGGATTGTTTTTCCTCTCTTGCTTGTCGGTGATGTTTTGGAGTTCGAGCTCGACGAGTACGTCGATGAGCTCGGTGAGTTTTTTCGATGGGGTCCTAGTTGGTAGGTGTCCTGTACGCAGCGACGTGCCGCTCGCGTTGTTGACGCCGACCCGGCCACGGCGGACAGGGGGTCGGCTTCGGATCGTGCGATGCTGGGATCCACGGCAGCGGTGGTCCGGGTCTTGCTGCGTGTGCAACGCGGTTGGAGAGCCCCGCGACGACGGCGGGGCGAAGGTGTGCAGACGATACCGCACGCGGAGGGGCACTCGACGGAGGTGTACTCCGGTCACGACCGCGACGTTCACGCGCCGCATACCGGTATCGTCTACAGCAGCCGCTTCCGGCCTGTCCTCATGACGAGCGTCGTTGGGCACCGTGCATGGCTTCGCGCAAGTGCTGCGGGTCGAGGGTCTGGGGCGATGCGATTGAGCAACGCAGTTCGTCGATCAGTTCATCGCATGCTCAGTCGACCACGGCAATGCCGTTGTCGTCCTTCAACGCCACTCGCATCAGCCCACGTGCGGCGGCACCTGACAACCAGCGATGACCGTCCATGTCGCTGGGGTCGAACGACGTGGCTACCAGTTCCGGTTCGCAGTGCAGGAGCACCAGACCGACTTGCGTCGGCCACTGCCCGAGCGATGTCAGTGAGACCTTAACGCCCAGTTGCTGGCGTACGAACTCGGCGGCGCCACCGAGCGATGTGATGACCGGGACCGGTGCCTGGCACTGCATTGCATTGCTCTGCGATTGCAGCACCACCATGGGCGCTGCCGTGTAGGCGATTTCGAGATGCTTGACTTGAGGTTCTTCTGACATGGGGTATCTGGGGTTTGGGGGTCTGCTGCAGCGGGTTGCTGCACCTCGTATAGCAACCACCTCGACGAATCGATCGGGCTTCGACTACTCGACCTACCAGACAACCCAGTACACCTCCTCGCCCACGGCGCGACTCAGGTCTTCGCTCGCCGACACGAACCCAGGCGGATAGCTGAGCAGGCCGGTGAAAAATTCGGCAGAGCCAAGCCATTTCGCGATGGCGCCGCGCCTGATGCGCACATCGGTGAACTGGGAATGCGCGTGCAGCGCCTGCGCAAGCCGTTCGGCTTCCTCAACGTCCATCGCTACTGCGCAGGCGTCAATGTCCTCTCACCCCACCACCAGAACAGATGGGCACCCAGGCCGTGAAGATGTTCCATCCAGAGGCACGTGCGGAAGTAGTCGGCCGAGACGCCAGGGGCGCAATGTGGTAAACCGAAGTGAGGGAGTGCAGCTCGGGGTCGAAGACCGGCTTTTCCGGGCCCAGCGATTTGGCGAAATCGTAGTAGATCATATCGTCGCGCCAGCCGAGGTTGTACTTGGCCCAGTGCGACTCGGGCAGCCGGCGTGTGGAGCGACCGGCCTCGTAGGGAAACATCCCGCCATCCCACCCGCTGACCGAGCTTTGGCGGAGGATGTCCTCTCGGTTGCGGCCGTACTTGGGGTCAAAGCCGCCGACGGGCCGCGCTGACCAGGCATCCGGCAGCGGGCCAGCAAGTCCACAGTCCCTTGGGCTCCGATTGCCGGATGCCGTCGATCTGCGCTTGGTTGTAGGCTGTCAGCCGGTCTTCGTTGAAGCGGTACCAATCGAAGTGGCCCCCCTTGGTCTCGAGCGAATCCTTGCCAGCCGCCTCTCGAAAGTCCTTGTAGCTGGTGCTCCAGGCCTTGTTCAGGGCGGCGATGTTGCCGTGCTTCTGCTTGAGCCATTCCTGATAGCGAGGCTCCGAGTACCTGCCGCGGAACGATGGATTGCACCATTCCTCACCCATGAGCGAGTAACAGAAATTGTTGGCCGGCTTCCTCAGTTGGGAGGCGGCGTATTTGAACCACATCGTCTCGAACCGGGCGGTCAGGGGGTGGTCGAGGTCGAGCGCGTCGCGGAACCAGCCGTGGTCCTCGTCTTGGACGTTGATGTCGGGAGCAATCTTGGCCAGCCAGGCCGAGGCGCGGTAGTTCCACAGCGCGGGGCTGACCCAGAAACCCCGGGAGTGCGCCTCGCGGTAGAAGGGAAGCACGTGCTTCTCGAAGTAGGAGTCGTCGAACTGGTCCCACCCTTGCGTACACCCGTGAGAGATGTGCAGCGGGCCGAGGAGGTTGGCCCCGAGATCCCTGGCCAGGTCGATCTTCTTCGAGTCACCCCCGACGGCCAGTCCGAGGATGCCGGAGAGGAAGACCGGCTTCCCGTCGCACCGGAAGGCCCCATTCTCGACGGTGACGGGTTTGGGCTGCTGCGGCTGCGGCGGCATCTGCTTCGCGCGGGCTGAGTTCTTCAGGACGGCCCGGGCTTCCTCGATGGCCCGGTCCAGGACCTTTTCGGTCTGGTCGGCCTCGAAGGGGGCCAGTGACTCGATTCGCCGCAGGGTCTCCTCGCGGCCGAGGATGCGGAAGTCGATCATGTCCTCCGGATAGTCCGCGACCTCCAGAGAAGCATCCTCGGCAAGCAGCGGCGTGAACACCTGTGCGACGCTCAGGCTCACGCGGAGCATCGAAACGTCCAGGCCCTTGGATTCCGTCTCGTTGACGAGTCCCTCCAGGGTGGCGATCTTCTCCTGCAAGCCGGGCAAGCGACGACGCATCTCGATCACGCGCGCCGGGATCTCATACGCCTCGGAACTCCCCTCATACTTTGGCATTCCTTCCTGGTATGCCCCCGCGTAAACGTCGTCGAACCAGGCCGTTCCCGTGTGGTCGCCGCGAAACAGGAGGTAGATGGAGAACCTCGCGACCGCCTTGGGAATCGGCACGACGACCGAGGCATATTGCCAGTCGTGGGTGCCGGGTTCGAAAGGAGCGGTCACCTGGTGCAGGTTCGTGCCGTCGGCGTAGTTCACGTCGACGTAGATGGCGTAGGCGTCATCCTTCGGCCCGGAGACGTCCTGCGCCTTGCTCCAGGCGCTCACCAGGATCGAGCCGGGCGTCTTGATTTGGTCGGAGGAGAGCGAGTACGAGGCTCCCTTGGCTGCTCCCTTCGCGGCGACCGCCAGCTTGATGCTCTGGTTACCCGTGTGCTTTTCCTGGCGATCTACTTCAAAGCCGCCGGCCTGCAAGGGGTGCCACGTGGTCTTGAGAGCCGCCTCGGCAGCTTCGAATCCGGGCCTCGTCAGCAAATTGGGTGGAGGAGCCGCCGTGGCCGAGTGGGCCGCGGCAGACAGGGAAAGAATGGCCAGCCCGACTGCCGACCCAACGCACTTACCAATACCACGCGTCTTCACCGACATCGCACTACTCCCGGATGAAAGGGGGGCATGGCTAGTTGGAACGATTTTGGGACCGCGCCAGCGGTTTCCCGCGGACCGAGAGTGTGACTTCCGCCCGGGGCGAAACAGCGTCGCTCAACGTAGCAGAAAACCGCAAGCGATTGTCGCCTGGGGCGAGCCGCAGCGCGCCTTGCGGAGCGACTTGCCCCAACAATTCGCCATTGGGGCCGAAGTGACGGATCTGGCCCGCCCAATCCCGTTCGAGATACTCGTCAGGCTGGAGCGAAACCGGAAAGACGAGCTTCTGGCTGCCCGCCTCCAGGGCCGGTGATACCAGCGGCCGCGGCTGCTCTTGGAGCGCCTCGATCCGCCCAATCCAGCAGGCGGCCTTCGCTCCCGGCGGCAGGCGATTGAAGTACAAATGGCATTGCTTCACGTTCTGGTACACGTTGGCGCACGTGTACATCAGATCGGTGAACGGATAGGGCCAGGAATAATCGAAGAACCGATCGTCCTCGGGCGGGTCGAGCACGACGTAGGTCCAACCTCGGTCTGAGAGCGGCAGATAATGATCGCGCCGGGCATCGGTGCCGGCGAGTTGCACGTTGAGAATGCCGCCCTTTCCCTCGGTGCGAATCCACAGACCTAAACGCCGATGCTTGGTCAAGTCCAACGGCCGAGGAAACGAGAGCGTGGCCCGACACCAGGCCGAGGGCGATGTGTCTCGATTCTCGGCCCGATAACAGAAGACGCTGCCGCCGTCGGGCGACTTCTCGGCGGCGGGCTCGACGCTCTGGACCAACCCGGCGGCAGCCGAGCCGGCGGACTGAAACGGAATGCCGGCCGCCGGGTCCGCCACAGTCAGATTGCCTTTCGATCCATGCGGCGCCAGAGCCGTCCGGGCGCGGAGGCGAAGCCAGGGCGATTGCTCCTCGTGCGGGTTGGAGTACGTCCACTCACACCATTCCGCCCCGCGCGGCGTCGACCACGCGCGAGGGGCCGAATTGCAGCGGCCGCAGGTCCCAGCCTCCGTCCGCCGCACGCTCCAGCACGTGCTCCGCCATCGGTCGACGGAGTTCCGCGCAGGCCGCCTCGGAGAAGTAGTTGCGGCGTTTCAACTCGTCGCAGGTGCGGATGATCTCCCGCATCTCGGGCATTCGTTTGTTCGCCGAGAGATTGTTGGCGTCGACAATGAAGGAGATGGGCGCCTTGCCGCCGAGGGCCTTCAGGCACAGCAACTCGACTTCGTCGGGCGTGACGGCGTCGGTAGCCCGCGAGTGCGTGTGGGGCGCGAACCAGCCCACGTCGCCGGTCAAGAGGTTGTTGGCCCAGCCGGCCGGATTCTGGCCTTTGAACCGTAGCGTGTACGCGCGGCGGCCGAAATAGATCGGGTCGTAGCTGGGGCTGCCTCGCGAAATCACGTGCCACGACAGGTGCGTGTAGAGGGCATTGCCTTCCAGGATCACGGGCTTCCGCAGCCGGGCCTGCACCCCCAACGCAATCCGTCCCTGGTTACGCCAATGCGGCGGTTGCACGATGATCTCCTCCCCGCCGTCGAAGTACGACATGTCCGCGCCCACCTCGTTGAACACTCGGGCGATGCGGTCGCAGATCTCGTCGATCATCGTGCTCTTGACGTCCGGGCAGTAGACCGTGTAGCCCCAGATGGGAAAGCAGTTGACCAGATGCCCCAGCGGAGCCCCTTCGGGATGCGCGACGACGGTGGTCTTGTGCAGCCCGCGCTGGCACTGCGGCAAAGCCGTTGGGAGCGAGCTTTTCGTAGCGGACGATCTCGCCTTCCACGTACAGATCGCCTTTCTCCGGCCAAGCGGCGGTCGACTCGCGCACACGGATCTCGGTGCTCTTGGCGTCCAGCGGCGCGGCCAGCGTCGCGTGCCGATTCTGGAGCAAACGCGGATCGGCCTTGGGCGTGATGTAGGGATCGTCCTTCGAGCCCCAGCCGACCATTCCCTGCATCACGTGCATGCCGAGTTGCAGTCCGGCCGCGTGAATCTTGTCGGCCACCGTCTTGAGGCCCGCCAGCCCGTCGGGAAACTGCTGCGGGTTGGGCTCGTAGGAGGGCGTGCTCCGCTCCCAGAAGATCTCGATGCAGCCGAAACCGCCCCGCGCGAACTCGATCACCTGGTCAATGTTCTTCTGGTTCACGCCGCCGACCATCAGGTAGGAGGCGAACCGCTGCGGCGCCCGCTTGATCCACACGCCGTTGATCGTCGGGTGCGGCAGCCCTTGCTCCAACTCGACGGTTTCGATGGCGTCCAGCAGTTTGCCGGACGGCTCGGGTCCGCCGGTGGGCACACTCACGATGGCCACCTTGGCGCCGACGATCCCGAACTCGCGGTACGCCCGAGCCGTGGGGACGCCGTGCGAGCCGCAATCGGTGCGGTCGTTGCAGGCGAGCACGCAGGCGGCGAACTGCTCGTCCCAGGCGGCGTTCACCAAGGCGCCGACGTTCTCGTTCATCTTCACCCGAAGGTTGCACAACTGGAGCCAATCGAGTTCTCCGCCCGATACGCCCGTCACGGTCAGCGTGAAATACCGCGGGCGGATCTCGACTTTGGCGGTCACTTGGCAGGGGCAGTCGGCGAAGGAGACGGTCAGAAAGTCGCCCTTCAGGCCGACCTTCGCGGCGACGAAGGTCTTCGGCCCTTGACCGGCCAGCATGAACGGTACGCCCGGTTGGGCATAGTCCTGCTGATCGGCGAGATTCACCAGCGTTCGGTTCTTGCCGTCCGTGCCGATCTCATACCGGCAGACCTCATTCTCGACCACGACGGCCTGCTCGGTGGCCCTGGGGGAGGCCGCACTCGCGGGTACAGCCGAACCGCAGGCGATTAAGAAACCTGCGAGGCCACCCAACACAGCAGTCAGCATCGGACTGAGGCGATTTCTCATGGCTGTTCTTTCCAGTCGTTTCTCTGAACTTCCATTCTGCCTCGGCAAACGGCCGCTGTCAGCTCGGCGCGATCCCAGAGCCACACGAAGCTGACGAGGATCGCCGTTTGCCTCGCGAGCCTGTTTCGACTCTCGCTTGCCGTCGGGCTGCTAACGCAACGGAGCACGGGCGGTATAAGATAGGCTACGCGCATTCACAGCCACCGGGGACGAGTTTCCCCCTTTGCCGGGGAGCCAACATGACGCCACACGAAACGTGCCGAGCGCCTCGATACTGGGAACATTGTATTCCGGCGGGGCTCGCATGCAAACGACGTCGGCCGCCGAACGCAGCGGATTTGACAGCGACGCGAACGATGGGAGATGGAACGATGAGTACTCGGTTTTATTCACTCTTGCGCCCACGAGCGGCTTCCGTCACGCCACCGAGGAGTGTCCGCAGGAGTCCGCCCAACCGTGAGCCGCACGCCCGAGGGAGGTCGCTGGGGAATTGCACCGATTCACATGGTATGTCCTCATTTCTGTCGCGAGTATGTCGTCCGCGGGTGCCGCCGAGAAGAGATTCATCGAACTTGGCTGGGATATTCCGGACACGACATTTCTGCGCGGAGCACCGCGCCATGGAGCAGGAGGGGCCGTTTGACGGCGTCATCTTCCGGGTCGAGGCAAAGACCGATGAGGGAAAGCGCGTCAGCACGCAAGCCGGCTGGAATTCCGACCGTTGGAAGAAGCAGTGGTTCCAGGGCGCTCTCGACGACCTGAAGGCCTGCCGGTTCACGAAGTACAGCGACAACTTCATCCTCTTCAACGCGACGCCGAAGCTTATCGAGTGGACGGATGATGAGGGGTGGAACGCGCTGGAGGGCAAACTGCGAATCTGCGCGTGGCTGGCGCGCGAGGGTCACGCGAAAGGCATCGCGCCGGACTTCGAGCCGTATGGCGAGAACCAGTGGAAATTCGACCGGACGAAGGGCCGCACGTTCGCCGAGACCGCCGCGCTCGCACGCCAGCGCGGCGCGCAATTCATGCGCGGCATCGGATCGGAAATGCCGACCGCGGTCGTTCTGACGTTGTTTCTCAACAGCGTTGTGGCTCGTGCCGGCCGGGTCGAGGATCCGGCGGCGGTTCTCGCGCGAGAACACTACGGCCTGCTACCGGCCTTTTTCAACGGCATGCTCGATGCCGCGCCGCCGGGCATGGTCCTCGTGGATGGTTGCGAGAACGGCTACTACCTGGACAGCGTGGAAGCCTACCAGCG
The DNA here is from genome assembly GCA_963736495.1 of Pirellulales bacterium. Lineage (GTDB taxonomy): Bacteria > Planctomycetota > Planctomycetia > Pirellulales > Thermoguttaceae > CAVTPL01. The sequence goes on from CAVTPL010000010.1 coordinate 10,268, forward strand.
AGCGGCCCTCGACATGCGATCCTGGAACGGCCCGGCGATCAAGCTCGTTCGGCCGGAGAGCCGCGCCAAATACCGGCAACAGGTTCAGGCCGGCTTCGGGTTTTACCTCGACATGTTCGTGAACGAGGCGGGTCACACGCACTACCGGCCGCCGCTTGACGGCTCGCGACTCAAAAGGCTGTCGCGAAACCTGGCGGCGGCGCGCGACGCGGCGGATGAATACGTGTGGATTTACGGGGAGCAATGCCGCTGGTGGAAGGGGCTCGCAAAAGATAAACCCTGGCGCGAAGAACAGTTGAAGAAGACCGCGGGCAAGGGCCGCGCATGGGAGGAGGCGCTGCCGGGCATCACACGGGCCATCGCGTGGGCTCGTGATGCCGACGCCGCGGCCCGCGAGGAAATTGCCACGCTGAAGGCCCGCGGCGCGGCGACGAATCTTGCCGTGAACGCGGACTTCCGGGAAAGGCCGGGCGGCGGGGGCACGATGCCGCCGGGCTGGTCTGCCTGGCAGGACGAGAAACATGCCACGGGAACGTTCGCGTGGGATGCAACCGTCGGCGGCGGCTCGGCGCGGGCGACGAAGGTCGCCTGGGGATGTTTCCTTCAGAGACTCGCCGCTGCGCCTGGTGAGATATTCGCCGTGAGTGCCGACTGCCGAGTGAAGGGCACGGCGGTTTCCGGAGTCACCATCCGCTGGCAGACGGCCGATGGCAAATGGACCCACGAGGGGGACGACCGCCCGTTTGCGTTCAAGCCTGGGGCCGGCGACTGGAAAACAACTTTCGGCGTCGTCACGGTCCCGGCCGACGCCGGCCAACTCGTCCTGCTGCTCGATGTCCGCGGTCAACTGAGCGACGAGGATGTTTGCTGGTTCGACAATATCGAAGTCTACCGGCTGACCCAACCCGGTTCTTGAGTGGGAACCGAATGGCAGGCGGGTCCGCAGGGAGACCGGCGTGACACATGATCGCGGTAACCCGTGGATCACGGCCCGATCGGTCATCACTCAGCACCCCTTCACAACACGACTCGAAGCTGTTCAAGGCCGGTCAGTTCGCGGATCGCAGGTTCCCCGCAATTCGCTGCCGCCTCGATCAGCCACGGTTTCTCTCGCAGGGACGTTCACGTTGCAGCCTCAACTCGTGCATGGCCCCAGCATAGTCCGCCCGTGGCTGCTCTTATGAGCGGGGATTCCCGCTTGGCCTTCATTGGGGATTTCTTCCCGTTTGTTGCACAACGTCCACCGCAACGTCCTCTTCCCAGATCCTCTGGCAGATTTCCTTGCGGTGCACCGGCACGCCCACGGGGGCTTCGATGCCGATTCGCACCCTATTGCCACGAATACAGAGCACCGTGACGACAACGTCGCCGTTGATGAAGATGCTTTCGTTCTGTTTCCGGCTCAAGACTAACATGACTTGATCCTCCTGCCTCTGACTCGGTCCTTCCGTGTGACAGTACCCAAGTGCCGCATCTGCTCGTCTTCGACCCGCGACGGTGGGGCATTCTCCCAGCCGCTCAGCCGACCTTGATTTCGTTGATTACCTGGCTCACGCCTTGCACCCTGGCCACAGCTTCCTGGGCTAGCTGTTTGTAATAGAAGCTGGGCAGGTGGCCTCTGAGGAGAAGGATGCCCTGGTCACACTCGCACAAAACCGCTCTCAGGGCTCGGTAGGGACTACTGCGCAGACGCTCATGGGCCGCTTCCGCGATCGTGAGGAAATGGACGGGGGTATCAAACATTCTGAGGCGATCCATAGGCCCACCTGCCTGGAAAAGACAAAAGGAGCCCTCCCGAGGGAACCCTCCGTGGGTGAAAACCGCACTGCCGCCCATCGGCGTGGGGCCGCCGATCCGCTAGAATTAGCTGCCGTCGAATTCGGAGGCTGGCCCTGACAGTAGACCGTGGGCCGAGGCAAGACTTTTGCCCACGCGCTCAGGATCCCGTCGGTAGCGTCACCACCCCTGCCGCAACCGAGCCACGAACAGACGCGGCTCGCTTGAGGAATCGCCCCTGAAGGCCAGTGTGAAGAGTAATTCTGAAAAGGCTTCGAAGAGAAAGGGCATGCCCGTGCGCTGGCTCGCACACTTTGCAACCAATCTAGCACGGAGATCGGCGAGATCAATGCCCCAAACCTCTGGGGAAGCCACCGCCATTTGTGGCACAGTCCAATTCGTACCCTGGGAAAGAAGGTAACCGTTCACGGGACTGACTGGCTCAAGAGGTGGACCGCTGCCTCTGAGCGCTCGCGCATCACCAAAGGAAAGCGTGAGAGACGCGGCGAGCCGCCGCGTCTACGCCCGTGTGTGAACGCTTACGGAAAGAAGGAACTCATGACGGCCAAAGGCGAACCCGGGACATCTCGTTTGCGCGTCGCGGCAGTGCAGATGAAGTTCGCCCCGACTCTCGGGGGCAATCTCGAGAAGATCGAGCAGGCGATCCAGGAGGCGGCGCGACGCCGCGCGGACGTCGTCCTCTTTCCCGAGTGCGCGACGACGGGCTACGCCTACGACTACCGCTCCCTAGAGCCCCGAGAAATCGCCACGGCGCTGGAAACGGTGTCGGGCCTGGCCTCGCGATACCGCATCAATGTGCTCGTCGGATCGGTCGTTTTCCGCCGCGGCAAGCTGCAAAACTGCCTGGTCGTTTTCGATCGCCGGGGCCGGCCGGTCCATTGCTATGCGAAGTGCCAGTTGGTGGATTCGGATCGGCGCGTGTTCGCGCCGGGCAACGCGGTCGCCCTGTTCGAAATCGACGGCGTCTCGGCGACCGCCGTCATCTGCCACGAAAGGCGTTATCCGGAACTGGTCCGCCTGGCGGTCATGGCGGGCGCCCGGATCCTCTTTCATCCGAATGCCGGCATGGATGCATTGGCCGTCTCTCGGCGAAAACGGGGGGGCCGCGATGGGATTGCAGTGCGGGCTTTTGAAAACGCAATCTACTATGTCTTCGCCAATTCGGTCGGCCCGCAAGGCCATGGGAAATGGTCGGCCGGAGACTCGAAGATCGTGGCGCCCGACGGGCGCGTGCTGCGGCTGGCCGACAACAAGGACGAAGCGATCCTGGTTGCCGATCTCGACCTTGCCCTGGCCACGCGCAAGTACGCGCTGGACAGCCTCGAACATCCGCACTTCCTAGCTCGTCACTGGCAGCGCCTGGTGCGCGAGGTCCGTCGCCAGGCGAAGGCTGAGGGGCGAATCGAGATCCTCTGACTGGTGCTGCACTTTTGGGGGAAGCGATTCTGAACGGTCCAGTGCGGTGAGGAGCCGACCGCGAATCTGGCCCGGCTCCTCGGTTTCAGGCCAGGTAGGAGCCGCGATAGACGTGATTCATGGCGAGCGACGTCACGAGGGCGGTGAAAGCCACGGTCGCTTCGTCCTCTCGATCGGCGGGATACACCTGCTCAAGCACTTCGGCTCGATCTGCCAGATGCCTCACCAGTAGCTGGATTCGTTCAGGAAAGTGGCCGGTCCATCGGTAGACTTCGGCCATGAGATCGTGCTCCAGTTTTCGAATCAAGCCGGCGGCAGGGCGAAGCGCCGAGGGTGAATCTACGTTCCCCGGTCGATAGTCATCGAAGATCGACTTTAGCGCTCCATCCAAGGCAGCGGGAAAATGGTGATTGTGAGGGTCGGTGCGGTAGAGTTCATCGAGGGTCAAGCTCATGCGAGTTACGTCGTCATCATCGATCTCGGCTCTTGCGACACGCGGCTCGCGATTGCCGATCGCCCGCATCGAGGCATCGCAGAACTCCAGTTTGGCGAGGGCGTCGGGCCAGCTCGAGTATTCAGCGTGCCAGTCTCGGCCGGGGGTCATCCACACCGCGAAAGTTTCGGCCCAGTCCTCATCGGGGTGCATCTGTGCGTACCAACCGGGCAGATGGATGACGAACCGACGGCTAAACGGTTCGGGCCGGTATTCTTCGACGTAGGGTTGCGTGATCGATCCGAAGAGCCGGATCCAGTTCTCGTCCTGGTAAAGCACGTAGGCGTAGTTCACCACGTGTCCCATCTCATGACGGAGATAGCGGAGGATCGTGGAGCGGCTGATTCCCTCGACAAAGCCGGAGCGCTGGGCATGAAGGGCGACCAGATCCGGCCGGGCGAGGTAGAAGGGGATGCCGATCGCGATTGTGCCGTCAGGCACGCCCCATTCTGTGGAGAGGTAGAATCGCGGGCGGAGGCGGAGGATTCCGGCGCGGAGGATTTCGGCCTCGAATTCGCGGAGGATCGGTTCGAGCTGGGTGCCTTCGATCGCCAGCTTGAGATCTCGCAGCGGCGTGGCCCCCGCGTTTTCCTGGAAAGCGGCAGTTGAGGCGCTCACGACGGCTCCTTGCAAGTTGCGAGCCAAGGCGGTTGTTCGTCGAGGTGGGAAAAGATCGGGCGGCGGGCGAGGTAACGCCGTCGATGTTCGAGCCACGCATTCAACTGCCGCAGCACCGGCTTACTGGGAGTCCAGCGAGCGCGGCGATCACACAAGGCCGCCCAGAGCACAGGACACAGGCGGTGGCGGTGCCATTCCATCGGGTCGATTTCCTTGTCGGGCCGCATGTCGTAGGTGGCCGCCTCCTCGACGTGCGTTACGAACCCGGCCACCGCCTCATCGGCTAATGCCGCACGTTCGGGCGGAGGAAGCACGTTCCATGCCGCCCACATCAGATCCTCAGGTTCGATCCATGCCGATTTGACACGGCCCCGCGAGTCCTCGAGATTGTGTTGCCGAGCGCGCTGGCGGAGCGCGTCGAGCTTCTCGGATCCCCCGTACCTCAGGACGGTTTCTTCGCCGTCGGAAAGAATCTGGTCCTGGAGCAACGACGGACGGACTTCGACATGCGGATGGTCGCGAAGGTACTGGGCATGATGGACGTGAAGCAGGACGGCCTCGACGTAATCGCGGGCGCTGGTGCGGCCCATCTGTGCACGATCTTCCCAGCTCGCTTCGACGGTAAGCATCGAGCTGTCCAAGGGGGCGTCGAGCGGCTGCACGCGGCGACGGTCGAGTACCTTGGCGCTTTTGACGTGCAACTCGCCAGCAATTTGCATCCGGCAGAGGTTCGCCTCGCTGTACGCGCATGATCTGATCGGCGCGGTAACCCGGATCGCGCGGGTGCACCGATTGCCAGTAGCCGGGGTGCACGTTCTGGGCGGCCAGACGCACGGTCCGGCCGAAGGCGAAGTTCGTTTGAAACACTTCCCAAGGCTCGCCCACCGGACCGTTCTCGGCATCCACTAGCCCTGATGGAGGAGAGGGTGCGGGTCCGAAACCGCGGTCGAGAATCGCATGCTCGACACGCAGGCAGCCGATCGCGCGAGGGTGGAAGGCGCCGGCCCAATAATGGCTGAGGACGTCGCGGAAGGCCTGGAACCGCGCAGCGTGGCGCGGAAGGCGCGGTCGTCGGGGTTGGGCCAGTCGAGGACCCAGGTCGACAACTCGGGGTGATTCACGCGATAGGCAATCTCGTCGGCCAACAGACTGCCGATCAGGAACGTCTTCACCGAGAGCGAGAATTGGCCTCCGCCGTGGATCTGCGACGGAGAGAGACCCAACGAGATCGGGACTCGCCAGAGGAACTTTTCGAGGAATTGCACGAAGCGGCGATCGTAGAACCACGCTACCGGCACCGGTTTGATGCTGTACTCGAACGTCTCGGGGTCCAGCCCGAAGCGGACCTTGAGCGGTTCGAAGCCGTGCTCCTCCCAGAAGAAGACGATGTTTTGCCGAGCGACCTGCCACTGGTCCAGGTCCTCCTTCAATTCCACCTCTTTGAATACGCAGTGGTCACCGGCGTCTTTCTTCCGGGCCCGGCGGTACTTCCGGACGATGGCGCGAGCGACTTTTCGTTGTGTCTCTAGCAGATAGGGATCGAGGAAGTACTCGTCTTCACCTCCATCCTTCTGGGCGTATCGGCGCCAGAGGCGGACCGATTTGCGCGTTTGGAACGTCGGTTCCATACCCACCCACGCGTGGCTGAAATCATTCCGAGGCGGTTCGCGAAAACCCCTCAAGACCGAAGTCATGGGTTCGAAGCGGCAGACGTTGGGAAGTGCGTCGGAGGATGGACAGCCAGAAGACAAAGCTTACCCCTCGGGTAAAGATACTACGGGTTGCGTTTTGGCGCAGCGCTAGCGTGCCGGGGCTCGTCGTCTTCGTCTGCAAACGGCGCGCCGAGTTGGGCTCCCGAAGGGATTCTCCACGGCACTTGCGGCCGCGACGCCGTGCCCGGGCGCGTTGGATTGCAGGGAGAATGGTGGTTGGGGATTGCTCGCCACGAACAACCGATTCTTCGCCGGGGGCGATTTTCGCGTGCGAACAAAGGAAGACGAGTCGCCCGCGATTGGCCCTTGGGGAAACCGGGTGCTCACGGACGCGTCTGAGCAAGCCCGAATTGCACGCCGTGGGTGGCATTTGCTCGCGCAGCACCAGGCGGGGGGCGATTAGGGACTACTCGAGGGATTTGGGGGCAAGGGAACGATCTGCCAGCCCTCAGTGCCGTCGCGGATGTCGCGTTCGACGAACTCCCAGACGACAACCGTCTTGTTCTCCAGGAGCCGAGGACGACGGTGCAGTTCCTGACGCACGAGCGTCGAGGCCCCGCCGTCACTGATGATCGAAGCGAGCGGCTGCTTCAACTGCTCGGCCAGGTGGGCCACGAGCCCGGCGGCGCCGGGCTGGTCGCGCTCGTAGATGCGAAGGAAGCTGTCGCCGAGGACGAGGACTCGGGCCAACGGGTCGTCGCGATAGAGCTCGCCCGAGTCTCGCCGAACGACTTGCGCCGCGTAGACCTCCTGCGGCGGAACGGTGCTCTCGATCTGCGGGACCTGGAGCATCTGCAGAACATCGCCGACTCGGCGGACGAGGATCGAGCGCTCGACGTAGGTGGTAGTCCCCGGCTCGACCCAGCCGAGATCCCGCAGCCGGCCTGCCACAGCTTGTGCGGCAATACGAACGCCCGTGGGCGACCAGTGCGTATCCTGAGGCAGGTAGAGGGGATGGAGCGAGCTTGGGGAATGGTCGAGCTTGGCGCGGGCGAAGACCTGGAAAAGATCGACGACTTCCACGCCCGATCCTTGCAGCCGGTCGAGCACGTCGCGCGTGCGGCGGCAAAGCATCACGGAGACGCCCTGTGCTTGGGCGGTGACCATCTCCGGATAGATGCTCTCTTTGTTGGGCGCCGGGACCACGAGAAGGTGAACGCCGCGTTCGGACAAGGCATCGCGAAAGGCGCGGATCGCGCGCACGGGGTCGTCGGCCCCCGCCCGTCCGTCGTCGCGCTGGGTCATGTACTGCAAGCCGGGCCGATAGAACAGCCAGCCGTCGCGTCCGGCAAATCCTTTCTCGCCGAGATCGGCACACCAGCGAAATTGGGCATATTGCGCCCAGGGCCGGAGCCGGCCGGCCAGAAGGCTGGCATCTTCCAGGCTCCGCTCATAGCGACGGAGATTTGCCGCCGAGGGCGCCTGGCGGAAGACGTCGAGCGATTGCGGACGATCCCCCTGGCGCAGCTCCCACGCCGTCTGGATCATCCCGGCACTGAGAATCACCGCGAGAAAGACAACCGTCGTGAAAATCGCTGGGCCACGTGGTCGCAAGACTCCGCTCCTAGAACTGGAAGTAGAGAAATGGGCTGAACGACTGGGTGAACATAACCAGAATCGCAATCGAGAAGACCAGCGGCAGAACCGCGGCCTTGGGCCACGAGACGGTCTCGGACCAATGGTGCGCCTGCCGCGGCGAAAGCACGACCAGGGCGCAGATCGCCAGGATGAACAAGCAATGCCACGCGTAGAGTTGGGCGGACACCAGCACGCTCGTGTCGGCCGGCGTGCCGGCGCCCGAACATCGCTGCGCCATAGGTCATCGCTGCGGCCAGATCATTGGCGCGGAACAAGACCCAGGAGAAGAGCACGAGGATGAAGGTCATGAGCACGCGCGCCGGGCGCGGCAGCGATTGGTACAGGGGTCGCCGGCCGAGATACCGCTCCAGCGCCAGGATCACCCCGTGATACGCGCCCCAGGCGACGAACGTCCAGTTGGCACCGTGCCACAGACCGCCCAGCAGCATAACGATGAACAGGTTCACATAGGTTCGAACCGGGCCCACGGCGATTGCCGCCCAGCGGGATGTAGAGATAGTCGCGCAGAAACGTGCTCAGCGAGATGTGCCACCGCCGCCAGAAGTCGGTGATGCTGTCGGCCTGGTAGGGAGAGTCGAAGTTCTTCATGAACTCGAAGCCGATCATCCGGCCCAGGCCGACGGCCATGTCGGAGTAGCCGGAGAAATCGAAGTAGATCTGAAAGGCGTAGGCCACGGCTCCGAACCAGGCGTCCGGAGCGGCGAGCGCATCGGCGTCGAAGGCCGCGTCGGCAATTCTGCCCATCGGATCGGCCAGCAGGATCTTCTTGGCCAACCCGAGGATGAACAGCGCGACGCCGGAGGAAAACTTCTCCCAGGTGTGGCTCCGAGACACGAGTTGTTCGGCAACCGTGTTGTAGCGGATGATCGGCCCGGCGACGAGTTGGGGAAATAGCGCGATATAGCAGGCGAAATCGACCAGCGATCGGCCCGGCGGCGCCGTTCCGCGATAGACGTCGATGGTGTAGCTGAGCGCGTGGAAGGTGTAGAACGAAATCCCGATCGGCAGAGCGATCTGAAGCACGCGCGTGCCTTCGTCCGCCCAGCCACTCGACGCACAAGGTTCACGTTCGTCTGGAAGAACATGAAGTACTTGAAGAAACCCAGCACGCCGAGGCTAACGACCACGGCCGCCGTGACGGCCGTCCATCGCAGTGTTCCGCCCGCAACCCCCTCACCCCCTGCCCCTTTCCCCGCAAGCGGGGCGAGGGGAGAAGGTTCTCGGATAGGCTCGGAGAATCTACCCTGGAACCGCTGCGGCAGTCCTCCGCGACCGGAGGATTCCGGGGCGATACACGGTTCTGACGTCGGAACTGACAAACCATCCTGGAACCGCCGCGGCGGCGGTGTGCGACCGGAGGATTGCGGAGCGGCAGGTGATTCTGGCGTCGGAACTAAGAATCTTCCGCAGGCGTAGTTGACGAGAGTGACCGCGAACATCAACGGGATGAACCACGGGTTCCACCATCCGTAGAAGACATAGCTGGCCAGGAGCAGTAGCGCGTTGCGTCCCAGCGAAATGGCCTCGTTCGAGGCCCCCGCGGTGCGCCAGCCAACCCGCCCCGAAATAGGCCGCGAGCACGATGGGCAGGAAGTAGAAAAGGAAGATGTAGCTGTTGAAGACCATGGACGCGGGCGTGGCAACGCGGGCAGAGGTTAGTCAAAGCTGAAGACAGTAAGAGCTTATCCGAAAACCCCTCACCCCCTGCCCCTCTCCCCGCAAGCGGGGCGAGGGGAGAAGATTTTCGGATAGGCTCTATTGATGCCGTTGTTGATCGTGGAACGGTTCCAAGCTTTCCGTGCCGGGAAACCGGGCTTCCGATGGTCGCCCTCGTTCCATAAGCAATGCAGGACACAATAAAAAGCCAGGGCGGCGACGCGGCGAATCACTCGCCGGCCAGATTCGTCCACACGGCCCAATAGATCGGCCCGGTCGACTTCCCAAAGTACTTGTTGACGATTCCTCCCATGTAGTGGTCGTCGATCGACGCTTCCAGGGCCATGCGCTGGACCTGTCCGGGCTCGAAGGCCTTCAGGTTGCCGCCGATGCTCGCCACGTGCTGATCGGCGGCCTCGGCGCGCGGCTTGAAGGGATTGTAGTGGCCGACAAGAATGGTTTCGCCGTCGACCTTGCCGCGATGCACCTGGAGAACCTGGTACTGGAGCACCGTGGCATAATTGTAAAGGTCGCGTTTGAAAATCGCTCCGTCGGGAACCTCGACCAGCCGGGCCGTCACTTCGATGCTGCCGCGCTGGGTCACTTCGGGATCCTCGCCCGTTGTTGCGGCGGTCTGGGGCGTCGTGCTGCAAGACGCGGAAAGCACGGTGCAAAAGACGACGCCGGCGGCAGAAACAAACCTCAGTCTATCGAACATCATCTCGGGTTGCCCTGGAAGTGAAGATGGGGGTTAACGGTCGAATCGAACGATATTGACGAACGCATGATGAACGGCAGCGCGTAACCGTTCGCAGGCCGAGGGGAACAGTCCCCCGCGAACGCTTACGGGCCGCGCACGGTCGCCGCCGGCGGCTCGATAGAGAATGCATGAGGAGTTCATTTCGATGCGATTCCCCGTCCCAGCTCGGCGTACGTCCAGTGCGGCTCCCAGCCCCAGGAGAGGTCGAGGACGGTACCGGGACGAGCTTGCGGATATCGCTCGCGGAGCTTCTGGCTCTTGCCGCCGAGCATCGGGGCATCGGCCCAGCGCATGAGTGCCATGCGCGTACCCGTGCTATCCTTCCCACCCAAGTCCTTCTCGCTGCGCGTGAAGATCAGGTACTTGCCGTCGGGTGATACACAGGCCCCGTAGATGTGTCGCCCGTCCTCGGCATAGAGCATGCGTTTCTGCTTGCCGTCGCGGCTGCCGACCCAGAGTTCGGCCCAGCCGCCCTCCTCCGGAATGATGCCGCGAGCGTAGACCACGCCCTGCGAATCCGGCAGCCAGTCGGGCGTGCAGTTGTAGCGATCGGTCTCGCTGATCGCATGCACGGCGCCGGTTTCGGCATCCATGCAGCCAATGCACCAGTACGGTCCCAATTCGTTGGCAGTGGCGACAAACGATTTCCCGTCCGGCGACCAGATGAGCTGCTGAAGCAGGCATCGGCGTCCCTGAGGGCCGGCGGTGTTGGGCCACTCGCGGACCACGCGGCGGCTCGCCAGATCGATGACCTGGATCGTCCGATCGCCGATGCACGCAACGTGCTTTCCATCCGGTCCCCAGGAGGCCCAGCGCAGCTCCCGGCCGAACGAAACCGCATGGCTTCCATCAGAATCGGCGATCACCAGTTCGTGGCGGCCGTAGTCGTTATTGTCGACCGCCGCGGTGTTCGGCATGCGGTAGTAGAGAATCTTCTTCCCGTCCTGCGAGAACCGTACTCCGCCTTCATGGTACTGGCGGCGTGTCGGTGATCTTGCGTTGCCCTGAACCATCGGGACGCATGACGAACAAATCCCAGTCGCCTTGGCCGGTCGGCGCGCTGATAGGCGATCCAACCCTTGTCGCGCACTTCCGCCGCCAACGGCGCCGCATCGACCCGATCTTTTTCGGATTCCGGAGCCGAGATCTCCGTGAAGGTCCAGCACGGCTCCCAGCCGACGGGCAGCGTAAGCACCGGCCCCTCGTTTGTCTGGGGATGCAGCTTGCGCAGTTCCTCGCTGGCCCCGCCGATGATCGGCGCATCCGCCAGGCGCATCAGACCCATCGGCGATCCGCCGCCGCTCGGATCGCCGTTCTCGAGCATGTTGCCGGTGAAGAGCACATACTTCCCGTCGGGCGAAACATGGCCGCCATACACGTGGCGCCCGTCTTCGCCGTAGACAAGCCGGCGATCGTGGCCGCCCACGTCAGCCATCCAGAGTTGCGTCCAGCCGTAGCCCTTATTGCCCTTCTGTCCCGTAGGCCGGTTGGAGAAGACCAGACGGCTGCTATCCGGAAACCAGTCAGGGGTGCAACAATCGACGCGGCTGACCGCCGCGGCGGCTCCGGTCGAGAGTTCGATCTGGGCAATGCTCCAGCCCGTGCCGTAACTGTTCGCCACGCCCGAGAGCCGTTTGCCATCGGGCGACCAGATCAACTGTTGAAAGAACCCGTTGCGGGGGAGCTTGCGAACGACCTGCCGGGTAGACACGTCGACGAGCGAAATGCCCTCGATGGCCAGACAGGCGATCTGCCGGCCGTCGGGACTCCAACTTGCCCAGGCATACTGCCCCTTTTCGCCCAACGAGGTTGGGCCGCTGCCATCGCTTGCCGCCAGCATGAGTTCGCCCTGGCTGCCGTAGCGATTCCCATCCACGCCTTCGTCGCGCGGCAATTGGCGGTAGAGCAGACGCCGGCCGTCGCGGGAAAACTGCGGCGCCACCTCGTTGTACTCAGCCGTACGTGTAAGGTTGCGCACCGCCGAGCCATCCGGCCGGCAGAGAAACAAGTCCATGTCACCACGTTCGGAGCGCACAGAAGACGATCCATCCTTTGCCGCGAACTTCGTCGGCAAGGGATGCAGCAAGGGCTGGCGACTCCGGCGAGGGCGAGGCTGAAGGCGCCGCCGAGGGCGAAGCTGAAGGCACTGCCGAGGGCGAGGCAGTCGCCGCCGCCAAAGGGGGAGCGATCGCTTCCTCGCGCCGGCAGGCGCTCAAGACCAGGATCCCAAGCGCGAGGAAGACCGCAACCGCGGCCCTTTGCAGCAGGAGTGCGAGGCGGGGAAAGGAATTCGCGTGGACGGCAGGGTTCACGGTGATTTCTTCTTCCGGAGGGATTGAAGGTGCTCCAGGGGAATTTCGCCGGCCGGCTGGAAGGCATCGCCCCGGGCATAGTCGATCAATGCATCGAGGAAGTAACCGGCGGCCGGATCCCCCGCCGGCACCGCCGCGAAATTCAGACCGCTCAGCAACAGTTTCCCGCGACCCACCTTCGCCTCGAACAGATACGCTTTGGCGCGCATCCGCTGCGGCATGTCGATCATGCGAATGATGGGTTCACCCTTCGCGGGGCTCTCGTCGAGCAAGATCGCCTTCCCGCCATGGACCAGATCGTGAAACTGGAGGTCGCACCAGCCCTCCGACGGCATCGACTTCATGGCCGGGTGCTGGGGATCAAAGATCGTCCCCACGTGGCTCGCACGGTCGCTGGGGTCCCAACCCGATGGGCGGTAGCGCGTTTTCACCGCCGGCATCGCCGGCTCAGGGTCGAGCATCACGACACGTCCGCCCGCCGCCAGGTGGTCGACTACGCTTGGCTCCCAGCGGTCGGCGACTACCAAGGGCGGTTCTTCCGGGGCCGCCGCCACGGCTTTGGCGACCGGCTGCGCATATCGCCGCTGGAGCCATTCCGACCCCACGACCTTGAGGTTGGCCAACTCGCGGCGATCGCCGGGGAAACACCAGAGACTCCACGCGTTACAGGCCGTGCCAAGGGCGTCTTCCAGACGGACGGCGAGGCGGAGTTGCTCCGCCTTGGGCCGCCGCGGGACTTCGAAGGCGATCGTCGTCAGTTGCTTGAGTTCGCCGCAGGGAATCGCCAGCCCCTCGTGCGATCCGCTTGCCAGGCACTGATCGCCGGTGCGCACCTCCCAACGTAATATCGCTCCTTGCGTGGCCTCTTGCTCATATCTCGAAACGTAGAGCGGGAACTCAGCCCTCTCGCCGAAGTTGTAGTTGCGCCGGTCCTGGCTGGTCAATAGCGCGGTCGGACCGTTGAACGTACGAAACTCCTCGCCGCGCGCGGCCTTCGGCCGATAGAACATATCGACCACGCCTTCGGCGCACCAGGGATAGTCCTGGAACAGCCAGACATGATACCCCTGAAGGTTCGACCGACGCGCCGCCTCGATATTCGTCTTCAGGCAGACCGCCTGGAGCCGGTTCGAGCGATCGACCCATTGCGGATAGACGTTTTCGACTCCTTTCGTCCTGGCATTATCGTGCGCCTCGTAAAGCCAGTAAGGCCGCATCGCGCCGCGAAAAAGATCGAGTTGCCGCAGGTCCGGAAGCGTGACGAAGTAGCCCATCTCGTGGGCGACCACCGGCCGCTCGGCTGGCTTGAAGGCGTACTTGGCGTCCCGGTATCCGAGGGAGCCGCTTTCGCTGAACTGCCAGACCCAAAAATCGAGCGTCGTGCGAGGCTTTCGCGCGACGCCGTCGGAATCGATCACCGCGCGCGTCGGATCGAGCTCTTTGGCCAGGCGGTACATCTCGGGGGCCTGCTCAAAGCTTTCGTACAGCTCGTTGCCCATGCACCACACGACGATCGACGGGTGATTGCGGTTGCGGCGGATCACCTCCTGCCAGAGCTTCCGATAGAGTGCCTTCCCCTCCGGCGTCTTCGCCAGGTCCCAGCGATAGGCAATGGGAAATTCCGGTTGCAGCAGAATACCCATCTCGTCGGCCACGTCGAGATATTCCTGCGTGGGCGTCCAACTGTGATGCCGCGCGTAGTTGAAACCGAACTCCTTGACGACCTTGAAACGCCGGCGATACTCCTCCCGATCAGTCGGCGGGGCGATCGTATTGGGATAAATGCAGTCGTCGCCGTAGCCGCGGAGGAAAAGGGGCCGCCCGTTGAGCAGAAACTTGCCGCCTTCGACCTTGAATTCCCGCATGCCAAAACGCACCGCTTTTGCATCGAGCCGATCCGCACCGTCCTCGAGCGCGACCTGGGCCGTGTAGAGGTAGGGCTCCGAAGGGGACCAAAGTCGGGCTTGTGGAAGTCGCAGCGTCACGGTCGCCGAAGCGCGATCTCCCACCGCTTCCTCAGAACGGGCCACAGTCCGCTTCTCTTGGTCGAGGATCTCAACCGTTGCGCGCAACTTGCGCTCGCACCGCCCGATCGCCGAGCGGCCGCAATCCGCACTTCCGCCGCTTGCTCGCGTACGTGGGGCACCACGAATACGTCGTCGATCCACACATTATCCGTGGCGCAAAGCTCGATCCCACGGTGAATGCCACCCCAGGTGAGGTAGAGAAAATCGAGCGTGTCCATGCATCCCAGGAGCGGATCGGTCGCCGGGTTGCGCCGGGCGTCGACGCGAAGCGTGATCGTCGCCTCCTTTCCCGCGGAAACAAACTCGGTCACGTCGAACTCGAAGGGGACCACGTAACCGACGTGGTTGCCCACGTGTTTGCCGCCAATCCACACGTCGGCATTGCGGTGCACTCCGCCGAACTTGAGCCAGACCGTTTTTGCCTGCCAGGAATCGGGGATGCGAACGACGCGCCGGTACCAGGCCGGCCCAGGGTAGACGTGGAAGAGCTTGTTGGATTCGTTGCCCAGACCCGGCAAGTTCGCACTGGAAGGTTTCGCCAGGTAACGCTCGAGCTGTTCCTTGGTCTCGAACTGGACGCCCTGGGCGTTCCACGCGCCGGGCACGCGGAGCTGCCGCGGGAACTCCCGGTTTCCTTGGTACCATTGCTCGCCAACGCCGACGTCCTCGGGATCGACGCGGAACTGCCACTCGCCGCAGAGGTCGAGCGTGGACCGATTGCCGGGTTCGGCCGATGCGTCCGCGCGCTGTGCCCTGCCGCCCAACCGCACCGAACCGCGCCCAGAAGGAGCGATAGGGCGACCAGTCCACCAAATGCCTTCGTCATCGACAGCACTCCGCACAATTCCTCTGGTTCGGCAGATCCCGTCAACCGCGAAGATACCAGGATGTTGAAATGCGGGCAACCGCACCGTGCGCACGGCCGGAAACTCCGGATAACGCTGGTAAAGCCCCCTGGCGATCACTCCTTCCAATGGTGTGTTGGAGCCGGTCCGGGAACCGCGTGCCGCTCCACAATCATTCGGCCCCATGGGGCCGCCGCGGTAGCTTTCGGACGGCTCCTACAGCCGGTCCGAGAACCGCGTGCCGCTCCTGAATTCTCCGGCCGCGGAGGACTGCCGTGCCGGTTCCGGGCCGGGTTCTCAGCCCTCGCCTCTTGCGAAAACGGCATCGGACCGGAGCGATTTCACGATCGGGACTCTGTGCGCCTCAGGGGTACCGTGATTAGACTGACAGACGGGTCGCGGTACAATCCGGCATCGCCACAAGCTTTGGCAGGGGAGGTCACCATGACCATCCGCTTCAAGCTGACCACCGCCGCCGTTGCGGCGATTCTGGTGGCGAACTCGCTCCTCTCGTTCATCACCGTCCAGTACCTGGGACACGTCTGGATGGAAGAGGTGCAAACGCGCGTACAGCGGAACCTGAATTCAGCCAGGGCCGCCTACGAGAAACACCTGGAGTTGATTGCCGCGTTTCTGCAAGGCACGATGGTCGATCGCAGCCTTGCCGCCGCAGTCAAGCGAGACGACCCGGCGCAACTCGAAGCGATGCTGCACGACATTTATCGGTCGGGCAACATGGACTTTGTCGACTTGCTCGGTCCGACGGGAAAAGTGATCTGCCGGGCCCGCAACCCGCGGAAAGGAGACGATCTTTCCGCCAATTCGCTTGTCGCGCGCGTGGTCCGCGAGCGCCAGATGGTAAGCGGGACCGTGATTCTCGCTCGTGAGAGTCTGCTGGCCGAGGGGAACGATCTGGCCGACCGAGCCCGGTTCGAAATCATACCAACGCCGGCCGCGCGGCCCACGGAGGACCGCGTCCGTTTTGATGGGATGGTCGTTGCCGCAGCGATTCCCGTGCTCGACGCCCAGGGACAATTGCTGGCAATTCTTTACGGCGGAGACGTGCTCAACCGGCGCCACGAGATCGTCGACGCGATCAAGCAACAGGTGTTTGCCAACGAAGTCTACAAGGGCAAGACCATCGGCACCGTGACCATTTTCCAAGGGGACCTGCGTATTGCGACGAATGTGACGATGGAGGACGGATCGCGCGCGGTGGGCACGCGGCTGAGCGACTCCGTTTGCGAGCAGGTCCTGGATCGCGGCGGCACGTGGGCCCGTCCGGCCTGGGTAGTCAACGACTGGTACATCACCGCCTACGAACCCATTCGCGATCCCCAGGCGAGGATTATTGGAGTGCTCTACGTGGGGCTGCTCCAGGCTCCTTTCGTCCACCAGCGGACGGTCATCAGCGCGGTGTTCCTCGCCATTGTGGGAATCGCAACCGTGGCGTGCTTCGTCCTGCTCCTGCTGGCCAACGAACTCGCGTTGCGCCCGATTCGGTACGTGGTCAAGATGGCCCAGAAGGTCATCGGCGGGGATCTGACCGCGCGCGTAGGAATTCGGCCGCCGGGCGAGATGGGGGTTCTCTGCCGGGCGGTCGACAGCATGGCCCAGGCCGTCGCCGATCGCGAAGCATTAATCGAACAGGCTACGCGCCAGCAGATCGGCCGCAGCGAGCAACTGGCTTCCGTGGGCCGCCTGGCGGCCGGCGTGGCCCACGAAATCAACAATCCGTTGACGGGCGTACTTGCCTTCGCCGACATGCTCCGCGACAAGGAGAACATGGACGAACAGGACAGGCACGACCTGGATTTGATCGTCCGTGAAACCAAGCGAGCCAGAGAAATCGTCCGCGGGCTCCTGGATTTCGCCCGGGAAACACCGTCGCGCCAGGTTCCCCTGAACGTCAACGACACGATCCGGCAAGCGCTCCGACTCCTCGGCAAACGCGAGGCATTTCAGAACATCGTCATCGTCGAGGACCTGGCGGACGACCTCCCGCTGGTCGTCGGAGACAAGAACCAGCTCCAGCAGGTCTTCGTCAACCTGTCGCTCAATGCCTGCGAGGCGATGCAAAGTGGCGGCACGCTGCTGGCAAGCACGTCGTGCGTCAACGGCGAGGTCGTCGTGAAAATGACCGACACGGGGTGCGGCATCAAGCGGGAGCATCTGGACCAGATCTTCGAACCTTTTTTCACGACGAAACCCGTGGGCAGAGGAACGGGCTTGGGACTGAGCGTCAGCTACGGCATCGTTCAGCAGCACGGCGGCACGCTGGAAGTCGAAAGCGACGAAGGCAAGGGGAGCACGTTTACGATTCGCTTGCCCTCCCGTGGAGCTTGACTTCCCCGACGCGGGCAGGATATGCTCCGAGTACTGTGGGTAGTCAGAAAAGCAGTGCAACGGTCGGCAATGGTCCTGCCTGAGAAGCCGGCCTTCCGAGGGTCGGGTTTGCTGCGTTGCTTGTCGGAAACTCACAACCATCGATCAGCCAAGCTGGCGCGAGCAACAAGGGCGGCGCCATGTCGCGGAAGATCCTCATCATTGCCACCGATTCCACGGTGGGTCTGAGCTACGAGCGAACGCTCTGCCCCAACGGCTACGAGGTGCAGTTCTACGACGACCCGAGGGCGGGAATCCAGGCGGCCACGAGCGGCGGATTCGAGGCAATCCTGGTGGCTCAAACCACACCGGAACTCGACACGCTGGACGTCCTCCGGCAGGTCAAGTTGTCCGGCGTGTCGACGAAGGTCGTGGTGGTCAGCCGCAACGCCACTCTGGAAACCGCCGTGGCGGCGATGAAGGAGGGCGCCGCCGACTATTTGCGCGAGCCCTGTTCCGCGGAGGAGTTGCGATCGGCCCTCGATCGAGTCGATCCCTCCGCTTCGCTGCTTCCACTGCTCAACCCCACGGAATCGGAGCCCGAATGCTCCTGCTGGTTTGAAGGGATGCTCGGTCGGTGTTCCGCGATGCACGAGGTCTTCGCCCTCATCACCCGAATCGCCCCGACCGATAGCACGATCCTCGTTACCGGCGAAAGCGGGACGGGCAAGGAGATGGTGGTGCGGGCGATCCACCAGTTGAGCCGGCGCCGCGAGTTCCCGCTCTTGGCGTGCGATTGCACGGCGCTGGCCCCCACGCTGCTGGAAAGCGAATTGTTCGGGCACGTCAAAGGCTCATTCTCCGGGGCAATCGCCGCCAAGAAGGGGCTATTTGAAGTTGCCCACCAGGGCACTTTGATGCTCGATGAGGTGGCCAATCTGAACTTGGAAACGCAAGGGAAGCTGCTGCGCGTTCTGGAAACGCGCCGAGTTCGCAAGGTGGGTGACACGTCGGAGCACGAAGTCGACATCCGGCTGATCGCCACGACCAATCGCAGTCTCGCCGAGATGGTCAAGGTGAGCGCGTTTCGCGCGGACCTTTACTACCGCCTGAACGTGGTGCCGATCGGCCTTCCCGCCCTACGCGATCGTGCCGGAGACGTCGTCCTTTTGGCGGAACACTTCTTGGAACACTTCTCCCGCCACATGGGCGTGAAAGTTGTGGGGTTTTCTCGAGAGGCGCTACGGCAAATGGAGGTTTACGCCTGGCCGGGCAATGTCCGCGAATTGCGGAATATCGTCGAGCGCCTGGCGGTGCTCTACGGCGGTTCAAGGATCGAGCAATGTCACCTGCCCAGCGAGGTCCGGGAGGCAAGACCGGCAGCCCCCGCGGCCGACGTCCCCCGTACGTGGGACGAATTCAAGCGACTGAAACGGCAGATCATCGAAGACCTGGAACGCCGCTTCCTGATCGCGGCTTTGGATCGCTGCCAGAACATCACTCAAGCTGCCGAAAGCCTGGGCATGCAGCGGACCAATCTCCACGCAATGCTGCGGAGCCACGGTCTGAAGCCGGAGACCCGGGACGACAAATGAAGGTCCATTCCGCCGGCAAAAGACACGCAGATTGCCGCCCCGTGAAAGTCGTTGTCCTCGGGGGAACGCGCCGAGATGTATGAATCTTCATACGACGTATGAATGACCATACACTCCGGCCGACTCTCACCATGTCAGAACTGCTCCTCTGGGGCGCATTGTTGGCTCGCGGCCGGATCGCGATTAGTTGTTGCTGCCAAGGCTACTTGCGCCCCCTAGCGGCTCGCACGGACATGGCGGGGGGAGCCAAATCCGGCCGCAACGGCTGCAATGGCACGGCGGTTGCCCTTGGGTGACCCGAGGATCGCTGTTTCTTTCGTCGAGCCGGGGGAGCAAGCCATGTCGGAAAATCGCTCATTGCTGGTCGTAGACGACGAGGAAGTTGTGTGCCAAGCCTGCCGGCGAATCTTCGCGCGGCAGGGTTTCCAGGTCGAAACCAATACCGACGCTCGACAGGGCCTCGTGATGGCCACGGAGAAGGATTTCGAGATCATCCTGCTGGACATCAAGATGCCCAACATGGATGGAATCCAGTTCCTCGAACAGTTGCGGGAAAAGAAGCCCGAAGTTCCGGTACTGGTCATCACCGGCTATCCGAGCATCCCCAACGCGGCCGCGGCGATGCGTCTGGGCGCCTGCGACTACGTGACCAAACCCTTCACGTCGGAGGAGGTCACCTGGGCGGTGCAACGCGTCTTGGCCGCGCGGCAATTGCCCGACGGCAACGGGAAGCCGGCGGACGCATCCGAGCCGGAGTCCCTAGCGGACGCTGGGGCTTCGGAACTCCTTTTTTGGGACGAGTCGTGGGTGAAGCTCGAGACCGACGGGTGGGCGTGTGTGGGAGCGGTGCTCCCCGGTCTACGCGGGCTTACGGTGGGCAGCGTTCGCGTGCCGAAAATCGGCGAGGTGGTCTACCAAGGCTTGCCGTTGGCGGGCGTCGTCGTGCCCGACCGTCCCATGGTCATTGTCCCTGCGCCCGTTTCGGGCGTCGTCATCGCCGTGAACGAACTGCTCCAGACGCGTCCGGAACTGGTGGTCGGCGATCCTTGCCGAAACGGATGCCTGGCATGCATCGCGACCACGCGGCACGAGGAACTCGAAAACTGCAAACGCCGGCGGATTCTCCTCGTCAATGCGGACGCGGCCTCGACTCAAGTACAGACCGAGAAGCTCTCGTGCCTGGGTTGCCAGGTTCACCAGGCGGCAAACCGCGAGGCGTTGGTCGCGGAGTTGCGGGAAACGGGCGACGTTGCGGTTCTCCTGGATGCCGCATCCTTCGGAGACGGGGGCCCGGGCTTGATCGACCTGATCCATGAGCAGACTCCCTCGGCACGGATTGTCGTGGTGGGCTCGGCGGCCGAGTCGCTGGAAAGCGCGTATCGAAAACGCAAGATCTTCTACTACGCGGTGGAACCCTTCTCGGATAACGAAATCTCCGACATCCTGACCGCCCTGTTTCAGACTCGAGAGACGCAGCCTCCGAAGACGGAACGGGAGAAGGGACCGTCGGAGCCGATCAGCAGTATCTCGATCACGAACCGGAATGGGCACAAGGTACACCTGCTCTCCGCACCCGGGCTGTTGTGGCGCAACGAGGGTTTAGGGTGTCTGATCGGGCAGAAGCTGTTGGCGAAGATGTTTCCCGTGGTGATCACGCCGGGCGAAGCCTATCTTACCCCGGCCAACATCCTCAAAGCCGCCACGGCCTACGATCGGCTGATGGTGCTTTTGGCCCGCGATAGCGGCCTATTGCCGGGCAGCCTGGTCCGCGATACGAAACCCGACTTCGGAGTCGAACCGGCGGGACCCGCGGCCAAGGTCACGACGATGGCGGTACAACCCGATCTGTTGGGCGGATTCGCGTGCCTCGACGCGCGCACGATCGCCGCCCTGGCAGATCACATCGTTTGGGACATGGCGTCGTACTAGCCGGGGTGGATTAGCCGGGGGTTGCACGGTTTCTCGATTGCGGTCGGATGGGTGGTAACGCCATGAAGCTCCCCCTGAAGGCGCGCGTTGGTTGGTTGCGCTCCGTTTCTGGGCGTGTGCGGTCGTGTTCTGCGTTACGACGCTCGCCTGGGGGCTGGGAGTCCTTCCCCAGCCGCTTCCGCTTTACGCGGTCGGGTGCGTGATGTTGGCGTACAACTTCCTTTTCAAGCTGAGCCAACGCGATTGGGCCCTCACCCAGCAGAGCGTCGAGAGGAATATCCTCCTGCAAATCCTCTTCGACATGGCGGCGCTTGTGGCCCTGTTGTACTTTGCCGACCTCCCGCGAAACCCGTTTCTCTCGTACTTCGTTTTCCACATGATCATCGCCGGGATGTATCTGCGCGGGCGGATGCCGTACTATCTGGCCACCGCGGCCACCTGCATGGTGGGAACGGTGATGCTGCTGGAGTACTTGGCAATGATTCCTTCCTTCCCGCTCCATTTTGGAGCCGACGCTGCCGTCGAAACGCGGACGGAAGGCCTCTACCTGTTGACCGTATTCGCCGCGCTGGCCAGCACCCTGGGGATGGCCACGTACTTCACCGCTTCGATTCGCCGCTACGTGGATCGGGCCCACGCGGAAATTCGACAGAAGGAGAAACTGCTGGGAATCGGTCAACTCGTAGCCGGAATCGCGCACCAGATTGCCAATCCCCTGGACGGCATGCAGAACTGCCTCCAGCGGATTGGAGAACGCGTCAAGGAGGATCCCCATTTGATCGAGTACGCGCAGATGATGGCCGGGGCTTTGAACCGGATCGAGCGGACCGCGAGGCGCGTGCAGTCGTTTGCCCTTCCCCGCGGCATCAGCCTGCAAAGCACCGACGTGAACGCGGCGGTGGATGCCACGCTCCACCTCCTCAATTCGTCGCAGGATACGCGCATCCAGATTCGGAAGGAATTGGGCGACGTGCCCGCCGTTCAAGCCGATAACTTTGCCCTGCAAGAGGTTTTCCTGAACCTCTGCACGAATGCCTTTGCCGCCATGCCGCGCGGCGGTACGTTGACGCTCCGCACGCGAACTCTCGGCAATCGCGACGAAGACCAGATGGACTCCGTGGCGATCGAAGTGGAAGACACGGGCGTGGGCATCCCCCGGATCGATCTGGAAAAGATCTTCGAGCCGTTCTTCACGACTCGAGCCGACAGCGGCGGCACGGGATTGGGTTTGGGACTGTGCCGGATGCTGATCAGCGAGATGGGCGGCCGCATCGAGGTCCGCAGCGTCGTGGGGCAAGGCACCGTGTTCACGGTGCTTCTGAATCCTGCCAAGACACTCGCGTTAACGGGCTCCAAATAACGGGCTCCCCATGATGAGAATCCTTCTGGCCGACGACGAGAAGATCAAAAGGGTGACCCTGGCTCACGACCTCCAAAACCGGGGGCACGAGGTCGTCACCGCGGCCGACGGCGCCGAAGCGATCGAGCGAATCCAGGAGGAGTGCTTCGACGTCGTAGTAACCGATTTGAAGATGCCGAAGGTCGACGGCATCGAGCTGCTGAAGCGCGTTCGTCAGGATCACGCCGCCAACACCGAAGTGATTATCATGTCGGCATACGGCAGCATTCCCCTGGCGGTCGAAGCGGGAAAACTGGGAGCCTTCGATTTTCTCACCAAGCCGTTCCGCAATGAGGACATCTTTCCGCTCTTGGCCCGGATTGAAGACTCGCGCAGGGCGGCCGAGCCACCCGAGTCTCAACCGCTCGAAGCCGCCGCGGAGTCGATCGATCACACGATCATCGGCAATTCGGCCGCCATGCGGCGCGTGAGGCGAATGATCGAGATCTGCACCCGATCGGATGCCAACGTGCTTCTGTGCGGTGAGACCGGGGTCGGAAAAGACTTGATCGCATCCGCCATCCACCGCAATTCGCCGCGGCGCACGTTTCCCTTCGTCAAAGTCGGCTGCACGCTCTTCCCCAGCCCATTGATCGAGAGCGAGCTCTACGGCCACGAGAAGGGCTCCTTCACCGGGGCCGAGCAACGCCGCGTGGGCCGCTTCGAGCTCGCCTCGGGGGGCACGCTCTACTTGGACGACGTGGACGACATCCCCTTGGAACACCAGACGAAACTGCTCCGGGCCATCGAGGAGAAGGTGCTTGAGCGCGTCGGCGGCACCGAACCCATCGCGGCCAACGTGAGAATCGTCGCCTCGACGAAACAAACCCTCCTGCACAAAGTCGCCAGCGGAACTTTTCGCCAGGATCTCTATTACCGCCTCGACGTTTTGCGCGTGAACATTCCGCCCCTCAGGGATCGATCTGAAGACGTGCCGCTCTTGGCCGAGCACCTTCTGAAACGGATCGCCAAAGACCCGGGGGTGCACATCGAGCCGGCGGCAAGCGAGATTCTCAAGCGGCACGATTGGCCCGGAAATGTGCGGGAATTGCTGCACGTGCTCCAGCGGGTCTGGTTGATCGGATCCGGGGCGATCACTCCCGATCTGCTTTTGGCGGAGATCAAAGACCTGACGCGCAAGCACCGCTCGCCCTGCGGGCCGTTTCAGACCACGATTGACAAGACGGAGCACGAGTTGCTGGAAACCGCTCTGTCAGCGGCGGGGGGCAACAAGTCGGCGGCCGCCAGCGCGCTGGGGATGAAACTTTCGACGTTTCGCGACAAGATCACCAAGCACCGTCTCGGATAAGCGACCGTTATTGAGTCTTGCAGTACTCGTAGAACAAGAGCGAGCGACGCACAGCCCGGTATCCCGCCCGCGGAAAGCCTCGAACCGTTCCACCATCAACCACGGCGTCACGAAGCGACCGTAAGAAATCAACGCGTACTGACCACGAGCGAGCCGCTTTGGATCTGCGCTTGCTCGTTGGCCGGGGGGATTCTCTATCGCGAGGGGCAGCGCCGATGCACGCGTTGAAACCCTCGGATTTCCGCGAACCGCTGGCGGATTTCCGCAACCGATATCCAACCCCGCGTTTCTCGATCGCGCATCGTTGTCTCGAAGTCCTTGTTGCGCGGTTCGTTCTGACGAACCTTTCATCGTGCCGCTCGATCTGGCACGGTGCTTGCTATAGGGAACATTCCGTTTCAACGCAGTAGTCCTTGCGACGGCCAAGCGTAATCGTTCGCAGGCTGCCGGGGACTGGCTCGTTTTTCGGCCCCTGTCGTTCTCTTTGTATCCAAGGACGCGAAGGCCGAAGATGTGCCTGTTTCCACGCGGCCTGCCAAACGCGTGCTGGAGAAAGAAGATGATCACGATGCAAGGAAAAGGCGGGGTACAGTTGCTGGAACAGTTGGCGAAGTCCGGCGATGGCAAGCCGCCTTTGGGGTGCATGCAGTGCGGACTGTGCGCGGCAAGCTGCCCCTTGAGCGACGCGATGGAATTCCCGCCGCGGAAGCTGATTCTCCAGGCCTCGTCGGGAAACCTGGAGACGGTACTCTCCAGCCCGTCGCTATGGGCGTGCGTCGCCTGCTACACGTGTTCGCTGCGATGCCCACGGGATATTGAGCTGACCGACGGCCTCTGGCCGGCCTTGCGGGACCGGGCCATGCAGCAAGGGTTCCAGCCTCCTCCGGAACTCCAGGAAACATTCCAGAATATCTTCAAATATGGGAACGCGCTGGGAAAATCGCCGCGGCAGCGTCTGGACTGGGCCAAGGATCTCGACGTGCGGCTCTTGGACCTCTCCAAAGAGCCTCGGCCCGTGGAAGTTCTCTGGCTGGTGGGTTGTTATCCGTCGTATTACCCCAGGAACCAGGTGGTCACACGCGCCTTCGCACGGATTCTCACGGAGTTGGGCATAAGCTGGGGGGTGCTTGGCGCCAAAGAAAAGGCCATCGGCGAATGCGATCGGATGTTCGGCGAGGAAGGGCTGTTCGAAACGCTCGTCGAAGAAAACCGCAAGCTCTTGGACAAGCAGCAGTTCGACAAGATCGTCGTTCTCGATCCCCACGCCTTCCGGGCCTTGCAGAAGTTCTACCCGTTGGCCGACGCCTGGTATCCGGTGCAGCACTACACCACGTTTCTCGCCGACCGCCTCGAGCAACTCAAGCCGCTTGCGGTCAAGTCGATCGACGCCACCGTGACCTATCACGACAACTGCTGCGTGGGGCGGCGTGCCGGTTGTTATGAGCCGCCGCGGTCACTCCTGCAACTGATTCCGGGTCTGAAACTGGTGGAAATGGATCGAAATCGCGAGAACGCATTGTGCTGCGGCGGTGGCGGTGGCGGGATGTGGCTCGACGCCCATATCGTCGCCTTGGGGGGCCACCGCCTGTCCGACGAACGGATCCGCCAGGCCGCCGACACGGGCGCCGACACGCTGGCGGTCTCCTGTCCCTACGAGCTCTCGCGGTTTGAGGACGCCGCCAAGGTCACCGCACTCGAAGACCGCATCAAGGTCCGCGACATCATCGAACTGTTGGCCGAATCCATGGACTTGGGGGAAAGGAACGTGGCATGAACATCGTGGTGGTGATTCGCCAGGTCCCCGATCTGATCGAACCGCTGGAAATCTCCGATTCGGGGACGGCGATCGACTTGGGGGCAGCGTCGTTCATCGTCAACGAGTCCGACGACCACGCCCTGGAACAGGCGCTGTTGCTGAAGGAGGCGGGCGGCGGAACGGTGACGGTCGTGGCCCTGGACTTCGGCGACGTGGACAACACGCTCTACGCCGCGACGGCCAAGGGCGCCGACCGGATCGTCAAGATCAGCGCTCGACGGCGCCATGCCGCTTTCAACTCATGCCGCGGCCGCCGCGTTCGCCGAAGCCATCAAGCCCCTGGGGGCCGAGTTGGTGCTCGTCGGCGTCCAGGCCCACGATGAACTGGACGGCGTGCTGCCGCCGCTCCTGGCTTCGGCCCTGCGTCTGCCTTACGTGGGCGTGATCCACGGCGTCAAAGCCGGCCCGGAGCCGGGCACGGTCGCCGCCTGCAAGGAATTTCCCGGCGCGGTCATGGCCCGGATGAAGGTCAAGCTGCCCGGCGGTGCTGGGCATCCTGGGGGCCGACCAGCCGCCGCGCGTACGTCCCGGTCAGCCGGATCCGCGCGGCGATGAAATCGGCGCAGTTCGAGGAGTTGGCCGTCGCTGCGTCCACCCCGGACTCGCTCGTCTCGATCCGCAAGCTTTACCCGCCCGACTCCGGCCAGCCGCGCCGAGATGCTTTCCGGCTCGGAAAGCGAAGTTGCCGCGCGCATCGCTGAGATTCTTGCTGAGAAAGGACTGGTGAAATGAGCGTCCAAGACGTTCTCGTTCTGGCCGAAATCCAGCGCAATGCGCTGACCGATGTCACCTTGGAGCTGCTGGCCGCCGCCCGAGGGCTCGCGGCAGCGACCGGTGGGGAGGTCGTGGCCCTGGTGCTCGGCCAGGACGGCGCCCGCTCGCGCCGTCGCTCGCGCGCGGCCGACCGGATCGTGATCGTCGACGCATCCGCA
Organism: Pirellulales bacterium; assembly: GCA_963736495.1. Classification (GTDB taxonomy): domain Bacteria; phylum Planctomycetota; class Planctomycetia; order Pirellulales; family Thermoguttaceae; genus CAVTPL01. The sequence goes on from CAVTPL010000010.1 coordinate 36,808, forward strand.
GTTGGCCGACTATTCGCCCGAGCCCTACCTGGCCGCCGCGCTGGAAGAGATCATGCCGCGGAGAAGCCGCGGGCCGTGCTGATTGCCGGCACGTCGATCGGCTGGGACCTGGCACCGATGCTCTCCGCGCGACTCGACGGCGCCGCTTGGTGACCGGCTGCAAAGCGGTTCAGGCCGACGGCGACGGGCTCCTGGTCACGGCGTCGTTCTGCGGCGGCAAGATGATGGCCGAGGTCCAAGTGCAGCGTCTCGCCGGCGATCCTCATGGTGCTGCCGGGCAGCTTCCGCCCGACCGGCGAGGCAGGGAAAGCCCAGGTCGAGACGCGCAGCCGTCTCCGCGCCGCTCGATCCCGGCGCGGTCCGCTTCGAGGAATTGATCCTGCCCGAAGCCGGCGACGTGGACATCACGCAGCAGGACATCCTGGTGGCCGTGGGGCGCGGAATCCAGCAGAAGGACAACGTGGAACTGGCCGAAGAGCTGGCCCAGGCGCTGGGCGGCGCGGTGTGCGCCTCGCGGCCCGTGGTCGATCAGGGCTGGCTGCCGGCCACGCGCCAGGTGGGCAAGTCGGGCATGACCGTCAAGCCCAAGGTCTATCTGGCCCTGGGCATCAGCGGGGCCCCGGAACACCAGGAGGGAATGAAGGGCGTCCGACCTGATCATCGCCGTGAACACCGACCCCAAGGCGCCGATCTTCGACGTCGCCCACTACGGCGCAGAGGTCGACGCCCTGGAGTTGCTGCCCGCGCTGGTCGAGGCGGTTCAAGCCAGGAAAGGGGTAGCGCCGCTATGCACGTACGCTCGGCCCATCATGTGGAACGTGCCGCACTGGGCGGAGATCACGCTCTACCTGCTGATCCCGTGGTCGTGCTCGCCTTCGCTGGCCGGCGTGGCCTGGCGGGTGCGGAAGTGGTTCCTGGGACAGCCCGAGCCGGGCACCGAGACGGTCCGCCAGCGGCTGCGTGCGGATCCGCGACCTGCCGCGGCTTGCGGAGCTGGGTCAAGACGGCCCTGTTCCAGTCGCGGCTCGGCAGCGATCCCTTCGCCCTGGTCATGCACCAGGCGATCTTCTGGGGCATGGTCGTTCTGTTCGTCGGCACGGCCCTGGCCACCGTGGATCAGGACTTCGCCAACCTGATCTTCGACCGCCAGATCCTGCGCGGCAGCTTCTACCAGCTGTTCGAGCTGGCGCTGGACGTGTTCGGCGTGCTGCTGATCGTGGGCGTGGCGATGGCCGCCTACCGCCGCTACCTGGTCCGGCCGCAAGCGGCTTGAAGCCGCGCCGGAACCGCATCAGCCTCTGGGACGCGTTTCCGTTCCTGACGATGCTCTCCTGATCGCCGTCGACCGGGTTCGTGGTCGAAGGGCTGCGCATCGCCGAAGGGTTCCAGCTGGAGTCCCGATGCTGCGCGGCGGCCGATGCCCAGGCGGAAGCGGCAGGCTGCTGGCAGTCCGAGGAGCTCGGGCTCGAGAGCGGTTCCACATGGGCCCAGCAGCGGCAGGACGCCGAGCTCCAGCCGCATCGCCGCCGGCGGCCCGGTCTTTCCGGCCGCGGCCTGGGCGCCGGTGGGCTACGCGCTGGGCACGCGTCTGACCGCCGCTGTCGTCGATTCGATCCGCCTGCTGCACCAGGTGACCTGGTGGGTCCACGCCTTGCTGGCCTTCGGGTTCATGATCTGGCGATCCCCTTCACCAAGGCCTTCCATCTGATCTCCTCGCCGGTCAACATGCTCTTCTGCGCGAACGTCGCGCCGGCGGGCCGGCTGCCGGTGGCGGCCGAGTCGGGCGTGCGGACGGTGCGCGACCTCACCTGGCGGCAGTTGCTGCAGGTCGACGCCTGCACCTGGTGCGGCAAGTGCCAGGAGGCCTGCCCCGGCCACAACACCGGCTTCCCGCTCTCGCCGCGCGACGTGGTCCAGGCGGTGCGACGCGCAGCTTGCTGCGCACTCGCGGCCAAGACGCAACGGCGACACGCCCAGCCTCCACGATTCGCTCGATTCGGCCCGAGGAGCTTTGGGCCTGCTGCACGTGCCGGGCGTGCGAAGAGGTCTGCCCCGTCTACGTCCAGCAGCCGCGGTTGATCGTCGACCTGCGCCGGCACCTGGTCGACCAGGGGCAGGTCGACGAGGGCCTCCAGGACGCCCTGATGAACTTCCAGCGCTACGGCAATTCGTTCGGCCAATCGGCCCGCAAGCGGGCCGACTGGACCAAGCCGCTGGATTTCAAGCTCAAGGACGCCCGCAAGGAAGAGGTCGAGTACCTGTGGTTCGTCGGCGACTACGCCTCGTACGACCAGCGGGCCCAGGAGGTCACGCGCACGATCGCCCAGGTCTTTCACCGCGCCGGGCTGGACGTCGGCCTGCTCTTCGAGAAGGAGCAGAACGCGGGCAACGACGTCCGCCGCGATCGGCGAGGAAGGCCTGTTCGCGCATGCTCCGCGAGAAGAACTGCAAGGAACTCGCCGGCGCCAAGTTCCGACGAAGTCGCTCACCACCGACCCGCACACCTACAACACGCTGAAGAACGAATACGCGGCGGCGATGGCGTCGCCGACGGCGAACGGAGAGCGGCTCGCCGCTGGCGGGCAAGCCGGTGCTCCACTACACGGAGCTGCTCGACGAGTTGCTCCGCCAGGGCAAGCTGCCGCTGGCGCGGCGCCTGGGGTACACGCGTCACCTATCACGATCCCTGCTACCTGGGCCGGTTCAACGGCATCTACGACGCGCCGCGGCGGATCCTCGCGGCGCTTGGGCGTCGAAGCTGGTCGAGATGCCGCGCAACCGCGCGAACAGCTTCTGCTGCGGGGCCGGCGGCGGCCGGATCTGGATGAAGGACACGCCCGGGATCGAAGAGCGGCCCGCGGAAAACCGCGTCAAGGAGGCCCTCGCGCTGCCCGGCGTCGCAGTGCCTCGTCGTCGCCTGCCCCAAGGACCTGGTCATGTTCCAGGACGCGGTGAAGACCGTCGGGGCCGAAGAGCGGCTCCGCGTGGTCGACCTGGGCGAATTGGTGTACGAAGCGATGGGACGTTCCGGCGCGAAGCCTTGGCCGAAGTCGGGAGACCAAGCCATGATCGCACGGGATGAATCGTTGCGGATCGGCGTCTACGTCTGCCACTGCGGCACGCAACATCGCCGGCGTGGTCGACGTCGAGGCGCTGGCGCAGTTCGCCGAGGGACTGCCCGGCGTGGCGCTCGCCCGGCACTACAAGTACATGTGCTCCGACCCGGGCCAGGAACTGGTCAAACGCGACATCCTCGAGTTCAACCTGAACCGCATCGTGGTGGCCGCCTGCTCGCCGAACCTGCACGAGCCGACCTTCCGCCGCGCCGCCGAAGACGCCGGCCTGAATCGCTTCCTCGTGCAGATGGCCAACATCCGCGAGCAGGTCGCCTGGGTCACCGACGACAAGGCGGCCGCCCTGGACAAGGCCAAGGCCCACCTGGCGGCGGCCATCCGCCGCGTGGCCGGCCACGAGCCCTTGCAGCGGCAGTTCGTGCGGATCGTGCCCCGGGCGCTGGTCGTCGGCGGCGGCATCGCCGGGATCGAGGCCGCCTGACCCTGGCCGACGCCGGCAAGGAAGTGATCCTCGTCGAACGCGAGCCGTCGATCGGCGGCCACATGGCCATGTTCGACAAGACCTTCCCCACGCTCGACTGCGCCGCCTGCATCCTCACGCCCAAGATGACCGCCGTCAAGCTCCATCCCGAACATCAAGCTGCTGACCTACTCGACGGTCGAGTCGGTCGAAGGGCTCGGTGGGCAACTACCGCGTCAAGGTCCGCCGCCAGCCGCGGTACATCGACGAGAAGCCTGTGCGTCGGCTGCATGCAGTGCATCGACGGCTGCGTGTTCACGCAGGCCAAGTTCCCCAACCCGTTCGATCAAGGGCTTGGGCACTGCGCAAGCCGGTGTGGATCCCGTTCCCGCAGGCCGTGCCGCCGGTCCCGGTGATCGATCCCGAGGTCTGCCTGCAGATCGCCCGCGGCAAGTGCAAGCAGGGCTGCGTCGAGGCCTGCGGCGAGCGCAACGCCATCCGCTTCGACCAGCAGGAGAAGATCGAGGAGTACGACGTCGGGGCGATCATCGTCGCCACCGGCTTCAAGGCCTTCGATCCCTCGGTCATCCCGTACTACGGCTACGGCAAGTACCCGAACGTCTACACCAGCCTGGAGGTCGAGCGGCTGCTGAACGCCGGCGGGCCGACCGTCGGGCAAGCTCGTGCTCCGCGACGGCTCGACGCCCAAGCGCGTGGGCATCATCCATTGCGTGGGCAGCCGCGACGCCAACTACCACGCCTATTGCTCGCGCGTCTGCTGCATGTACGCCCTGAAGCTCGCCCACCTGGTCCGCGAGAAGACCGAGGCCGAGGTCTACAACTGCTACATCGACATCCGCACGCCGGGCAAGGGATTCGAGGAGTTCTACAACCGCGTGCAGAACGAAGGCGTGCAGTTCATCCGCGGCAAGGTGGCCGACATCACGCCCGGCCGCCGGCAACGGGAACGGCCGGCCGACGGCGGCCTGGTCGATGCAGGTCGACGACACGCTGCTGGGCACGATCCGCAAGATCGACGTCGACATGGTGATCCTGGCCGTGGCCCTGGAGCCGCAGGCCGACGCCGGGCGACGTGCGCCGCACGTTCGGCATCTCCTGCTCGGCCGAAGGCTTCTTCCTGGAGAAGCACCCCAAGCTGGCCCCGGTCAACACGGCCAACGACGGCGTGTTCCTGGCCGGGGCCTGCCAGGGGCCGAAGGACATTCCCGACACGGTGGCCCAGGCCGACGCCGCCGCCGCCAAGGCCCTGGCCCTGATCGACGCCGGCCAGATCGAGCTGGAGCCGAACACGGCCTGGATCGACGAGGACGATGTGCTCGGGCTGCAAGACGTGCATCCCGCTGTGCCCCTACAAGGCGATCACGCCGCGACGAGGAGCGGAAGATCGCCGTGATCGACCAGGCGCTCTGCAAGGGCTGCGGCACGTGCGTGGCCGCCTGCCCCTCGGGCGCCGCCAAGCAACATCTGTTCAGCGACGAACAGGTCAACGAAGAGCTGGAAGGACTGATGAACTATGTCTGATCCCACGCTTCCTCCAAACCGAGCAAGACGTTCCAACCGCGGATCGTCGCCTTTCTCTGCAACTGGTGCAGTTACACGGCGTCGGACCTGGCCGGCACGGCGCGGATCAAGTACTCGCCCTACGCGCGGATCATCCGCGTGATGTGCAGCGGGCGGGTCGATCCGACCTTCGTCCTCAAGGCCTTCGCCCTGGGGGCCGACGGCGTGCTGATCGCCGGCTGCCATCCCGGCGACTGCCACTACATCGAGCAGAACTACAAGACGATCCGCCGCCACGCCATGCTCCAGCTACTTCCTGGAGCAGATGGGCATCGAGAGCGACCGGCTGCGGCTGGTCTGGGCCTCGGCGGCCGAAGGGCAGTACCTGGCCGAGTCGATCGACCGCTTCGTGGCCGACGTGCGAGAAGCTGGGGCCGCTGAACTGGTCGGCCAACTGGGAGGAGAACGGCCAGCGGCTGGCAGGCCCTGGAGGAGATCGTCGCACGAACACGCCGAAGCGATGGAGGTCCAGGCATGAGCGACGCGACCAAAGGCAAACTGGCCCTCTACTGGGCCGCCTCGTGCGGCGGCTGCGAGATCGCCGTGCTGGCGATCAACGAGAAGATCCTCGACGTGGCCGCCGCTGTTCGACATCGTCTTCTGGCCCGTCGCCGTCGACGCCAAGGTCCGCGACGTGGAGAAGCATGCCCGACGGCGAGCATCGACGTCTGCCTGTTCAACGGCGGCATCCGCACCAGCGAGCAGGAGTACATGGCCCAACTGCTGCGCGCGAAAGTCGAAGGTGCTGGTGGCCTTCGGCTCCTGCGCCCACGAGGGCTGCATTCCCGGGCTGGCCAACGCCGACCAACCGCCGCCGAGATCTTCGACACCGTCTACCACGACACGCCCTCGACCGAGAATCCCGAGCGGCGTCGAGCCGCAGCACAAGACCGAGGTGCCCGAAGGCACGCTGCACCTGCCGGTGTTCTACGACACGCTGCGGACGCTCGACCAGACCGTGCCGGTCGACTACTACCTGCCCGGCTGCCCGCCCGAGGCCGAGCGGATCTGGGACGCGATCACGGCGATCGTCGAGGGCAAGCTGCCGCCGCCGGGCTCGGTGATCGGCGCCGAGACGACCGTCTGCGACGAGTGCCCGCGGACGCGGAACGAGAAGAAGATCAAGAAGTTCTACCGCACCTGGGAGATCATCCCCGACGACGAGACGTGCCTGCTGGAGCAGGGCCTGCTCTGCTGCGGGATCGCCACGCGGGCCGGCTGCGGCGCGCTCTGCCCGCAGGTCAACTCGCCCTGCATCGGCTGCTACGGGCCGAACGAGGGCGTCCACGACTACGGGGCGCGGATGATGACCGCCCTGGCCTCGGTGATCGACTCGAACGACCCGGAGGAAATCGACCGGATCATCCGCGACGGCATCCCCGACCCGGTGGGCAGCTTCTACCGCTTCAGCCTGGCCGCCAGCCAGCTGCGGCGCGCGAAGGTCGCCGAGATCGAAGCAGTGCAGAGTGAGAACGCAAGGGCGAACGGCATGACCGAAGTCGAGCACGAAATGCCGGCTCAGTCCCGACACATGCTCCTGAGCCCATGGAACCTGAACCATGAAACGCATCTCCATCGATCCGATCACCCGGCTGGAAGGCCACGGCAAGATCGACATCTTCCTCGACCGACGAGGGAGACGTGGCCAACGCCTACCTGCAGATCCCCGAGCTGCGCGGCTTCGAGCAGTTCTGCGTGGGCCGGCCGGCCGAGGACATGCCGAACCTCACCGCCCGGATCTGCGGCGTCTGCCCCGAGGCCCACCACATGGCGGCCACCAAGGCCCTGGACGACCTGTTCCACGTCGATCCGCCGCCGGCGGCCAAGAAGCTCCGCGAGCTGTTCTACAGCATCTTCTACGCCACCGACCACACGACGCACTTCTACGCCCTGGGCGGGCCGGACTTCGTCGTCGGCCCCACCGCCCCGCCGGCCGAGCGGAACATCCTCGGCGTGGTCGCGAAGGTCGGCATGGACATCGCCGGCAAAGTGCTCAAGATGCGCCGCGACGGCCACCACCTGATCAAGATGATCGGCGGCCGCACGGTCCATCCCAACTGGGGCCTGCCCGGCGGCGTCAGCCGCGGCATCAACGAGGAGCAGCGCAGGGAGATCGAGCAGCTCGGCCGCGAGGCCGATCGAGTTCGCCAAGTTCTCGCTCAAGCTCTTCGACGACGTGGTGCTCAAGAACAGCGACTACGTGAAGCTGATCACCGGCGACATCTACGTCCACCGCACCTACAACATGGGCACGGTCGACGCCGAACAACTGCGTGAACTTCTACGACGGCAAGATCCGCGTCGTCGGCCCCGACGGCACGGAACACGCCAAGTACGACGCCCGGGACTACCGCGAGTACGTGGCCGAGCGGGTCGAGCCGTGGAGCTACCTGAAGTTCCCCTACCTGAAGAAGGTCGGCTGGAAGGGGCTGGTCGACGGCGTCGGACTCCGGCGTCTACAAGGCCACGCCGCTGTCGCGTCTGAACGCGGCCGACGGCATGGCCACGCCGCTGGCCCAGGCCGAGTACGAGCGGTTCTACGAGACGCTGGGCGGCAAGCCGGTGCACCACACGCTGGCCACCCACTGGGCCCGGCTGATCGAGCTGCTCTACGCCGCCGAGCGCTGGGTGGAGCTGGCCACCGATCCGGAGATCACCAGCAAGGAGTACCGCGTGCTGCCGACCGAGACGCCGACCGAGGGCGTGGGCTCGCGTCGAGGCCCCGCGCGGCACGCTCACGCACCACTACGCGACCGACGAGCGCGGCATCCTCACCAAGGTCAACCTGATCGTCGGCACGACCAACAACAACGCCCCCATCTCCATGTCGGTCAAGAAGGCGGCCCAAGCGCTGATCCACAAAGGCCAAGTCGTGAGCGAGGGCCTGCTGAACATGGTCGAGATGGCCTTCCGGGCCTACGACCCGTGCTTCGGCTGCGCCACGCACAGCCTCCCGGGCCAGATGCCGCTGGAGGTTACGTTGCGGGATCCGCAAGGCCGAATCGTCAGGCAATTCTCGCAATTCCTCGAGTAAAGAGAGAAGGAACGAGCAATGATTTCACCCGAACTGTTGCGGCGGTATCAGTTGCTTTGCTCCGATTGGCGAAGAGAGCCTGAAAGCGGTGGCCATGATCGCCCAGCGAGGCGTTCGCCCCGGCGGGCACTCAATTGTTTGCCGAGGGGGACCCTGCCGATACGCTGAGTATCGTCGTCGATGGTGAACGTCGACATCCAGTACACCCTGGTAACCGGCGAAAGGTGCACCGTCGACACGCTCGTCCCAGGCGACCTGCTCGGGTGGTCCGCTCTGGTCGAACCCTACCGGATGACCGCGATTGCGACGGCCCCCGCAGGCACGCGATTGATCAAGATCGAAGCCAAACGGCTCCGCGAACTGTGCGATCGCGATCCGTTGCTCGGCTATCGGCTGATGAGCCAGGTCGTGAAGCTACTCGATGATCGGCTCGATGGCGCCCGAGTCCAATTGGCAACGGTTCCGTAAACGGCCGGCCCACTGCGGACCGCAGCGCGGCAACGCGCACCGGGCGACGGTCTACTCCGAAGTTCCAGCAGGCGATGCGGCAGGATTCGTCTCGCGCGATTACTGGATCTTGGCCCCGGGTTGGCTGGGCATCCAGCGGGCCTTGTAAAGCCGTTCGCCCGGCAGTCTGGCTTCGCCTGCGGGCGAGAGCAGGCCGATCTTCTCGGTCCACCACTCCTTGCTGCCGCCCTGAACGAATACCGTGCGCCCGCCGATAGGATGGACGCTCACGCACTTGACGTTTGCCTTGTCGCCAAGCTCGGGATGGAGGCGGAAACGTCGCTCCTCCCGGTCGAACAGGTAAACGTGACGGCCCGTAGTGACCACAAGGTCATTGCCGCGCGGGACGGCCTGAAGATCATGGCCCCCATCGTCCGGGAGAGGAAAACTCGCTTTCATGGTGAACGACGGCTCCGGGCCCGCCAGATTCTTTGACCCGATCCCCGAGCGCTCTGGCGCCCCCGGATTCTCCGGCCGCGCAGCGATTGTCTGGCGGTTTCGGGACAGATCCTTGGGCTCATAGCACCTCACCTCCGTCAGTCCCAAAGCCCAAAGCAACTGCCGCTTTTCATCCCATACCACGCCGTGTGCCGAAATCAGCGGCGTCTCCCAGATGGCCTGGTCGGAGCGAGCAAGGTCGAAAAGAAGCAAGCGATTGCCCTTGGGGCTGACGGAACTGGCCACGACCACGCGGTTGCCGGGCAACAATTCCAGGGAGTGTGCGTTGGGCACGTCGGCATACCAAAGCACGCGACCGGATGCTCGCTCCACCAGCGCGCAGCCGCCGCTGGAGGAGGAAATCAGGATCTTCGCGCCGCCCTCGATGGGCTTGCAGTCATCCGTCGAGAGGAATTTGCGGCGCATCGTCTCGGGCAGTTCCTTTCGGTCCGCCGCGCGCCAGCTCCAGAGCTTCTCGATCTTCCCCTTTTCCGCATCGGAAAGCTCCAGGAGAAACACTTCATCCCAGCCGCACAACACGAGCGGCTCCGCCTGCCCCATCGCGGCCTGCAAAATCGCGAGAGTAATCGTGAAGAGCATCACCATTCGTGTCATTAGTCTTATCCCTCCCGACGAGAACCGGCGGAATCGGCCCGGCACAGATCGAAAACCGCAACGGCAGAACGCTCGCCCTTCGCCTATTGTGCTACCGGGCCGGGGTCAATCGCACGTTACGGAGGTTGACTGCTTTCCAGGCGGCCGTGTCTTTGGGCCGAACCTTAACCGATTGGATGCCCGGCTGCTTGACCTGGACCCGGCCGGCGCCCACACTCTGGAACTTCTCCCAGTCACCGGTGCGGGGGACTTTCGCGGTGAGCGTTTGGCCGCCGATTTCGACGGCCAGTTCCACCCCGGCATGCACGGTGGAGACGTCGAGGCTCACCTGGTAGGCGCCGGCCTTGTCGCACTGAAACTTCCAGGAAATCCACTCGCCCGATTCATCCCAGAAGCCGATATTCGCGCGCATGCCTCGGGTTTCGACTTTGATCCGCTCGCCGTGTAGTTCGGCGTCGTCGGCATCGAGGACGAAGACTCCCTTGGGGTCGGGCTGCACGACGGCAGCTTCTTCAACGACCGGAGCCGGCTTGAGGCCGTCTCCGAGGATTCTCAGGCGCAGGTATACTCGCTCACTTTCTTCTCCGGCAGGGTGACCGCCAGGCCGTCGGCGGTCTGCCGCCAGACTAACTTACCGTCGTAGCCGAGAAGGCCGACTTCGCGGATCTTGCCTGCCGGCACCGCGAGCGACTTGACCAGCAGCTTCCCGTCGGCCGGCCATCCGAGCGCGATGGCATAGAGAACCGGACCCTTGGTGGTGAATCGCACGTCTTTGGCCGTGTAGTTGAAGTCTTCCTTGAAGTGGCCGCCGCGCGGCGGACCGCGCCCTCGCCGTAGACCAGCCAGGGCCGCGTCTCGTAGATCGCCTCCCCGTGCACGCTGACCCATGCCGCCAACGCTTCGAGCGCCTGCTCGACTTCCGGATCGAGCGAACCATCGGGTCGCTGCACGACGTTGAGCAGCAAGTTGCCGTTTTTCGAAACGATGTCGACCAGCATGTGAATGGTCCAACTCACCGGCCGGAACTTCCAGTTCTTGTTGTAGTACCAGTCGCCGATCGACGTGTCGGTCTGCCACGCGTCCGGATTGATCTTGGGCATCACGCCGCGTTCGAGGTCCTCGATCCAGCGGCCTTCCGATTTCTGCTTGCAGGTATAGATGACCTCGGGCCTGCCGCCGTGCCGGGCGGCGTCGGCATTGTACAAATGCGCGATCAGGCTCATGCCCACTTCATTGCCAAACGGGACCCCGCCGTCGGTATAGAGCAGGTCGGGCCGGTAGTCGTCGACCAATTCCTTGATGCGCTCGAACCATTGGCGGTGCCATTTCGGGTTGTTGCTGTACCAGGCATTGTCGCCGGGCTCCGCCGGAAAGTGGTAGAGGTCCTGATACTGCGGATCGGCGCCGTCATAGGGCACGCCGGCCAGCGGACCCTTCTTGTCGGCCCCGTGCGAGGCCTGGAACCAGGTGAAGCTCGCGCCGAGATGCTCGGAAACGCCGAAACGCAGCCCATACTTCTTGGCTGCCTTCTGCCAGTCGCCGACTACGTCGCGCTTCGGGCCCATGTTCACCGAATTCCACCTGTGCAGTTTCGAGTTCCACAAGTAGAAGTTGTCGTGGTGCGAGGCCATGCTGACGAAGTACCGAGCGCCGGCCCTCTTGTAGAGTCCCATGAGGCGTTCGGGATCCCATTTCTCGGCTTTCCACAAGGGAATGATGTCTTTGTAGCCCTGCTTGGAAGGGTGCCCGTAGTTCTCCAAATGATGCTGGTACTTCGGATCCCCCTCCAGGTACATCCGCTTCGCATACCAGTCGCCGAACATGGGCACGGCCTGCGGCCCCCAATGGGCCCAGATGCCGAATTTCGCATCGCGGAACCAATCCGGGCAGCGGTACTGCGTGAGGGAATCCATGTTGCCGGAAAACGGACCGGGTGCAATCGCCACCTTGACTGCGCTGGACGCGCCGGCCGCTGGAGCTTGCACGTCCGCAGCTTGGGCAACCGAAGCGCAGATCGCAACGACCGCAAGTAACGTGATCCAGCTCTTCATGGCTGCATTCCTTTTCGGTGGAATTATTGACATTTGCATGTAACCGTTCGCAGGCGGGAGGGGACTGTCATTGCTCGGCCGATTTCGTTCTCTCCGATGCAAGGGTGCGAAGGCCGAACCGTGCTACGGTCCCCTTACGGCCCCGACTCGCCCCAATGCTTCACCGGTTCAAAACGGTATCGTCTCCACGCGGCCATGCTCCAGCCGCACGGGGCCGAGCAAACCGGAAGTAACCAGCGGGTCCTCAGACGAGAAACCTTGATACACTTTCACGGTGCGCGGGCCTCGCTCGAGAGAAACATTCGACTTCGTAATGCGTTTTGCCTCCGGCAGCCCGGCATCGCCGATCAGGCGGTTCTGCCAGGTGTTGACCACGTCGACCTCCAGTTCGTTGCGCCCCGGCTTGAGCGCGCCTGTAAGATCGACGCTCCAGGGAGCGGTCCAGATCACGCCGAGATCTTTGCCGTTGAGGCGGACCTGTGCGATGCATCGCACCTCGCCCAGTTGAAGGCGCACGAGCTGGTTCGGCTCTCCCTCCGCAAGCTCGAAGCTCTTTCGGTAGGTGGCCCTGCCTGAGAAATGCCTGATGCCCTCGTCGGAATGCTTGTCCCAGGCGAGAAGTTCCGGGAACACGGCAGACTGCGGCGCACCGCGCCCCGGCTCGAACTGCACGGTCCAGGGCCCTTCGAGGGTCATCTGCTCCTTCCTCCAACTGCGAACTTGTGCGCGGCAGCGCCGCGGCCGATCACTTCCGCACCGCCGGCAGGGATGGAGACGAGATGTTGCGCCTCGGCGGGTCTGCGGAAGACGACAAAGACCGCACCCTCGGCCGGGAGAGTGATCGGCACGATGGTCTGGCCGTCGTTGCCGTGCGCGCCAGGCGACCGCGTCGCGCAGGCTGCCGGTCACTGGATCCCAAAGCTCCGGTTCCTTTCCGCGCACACGAAAACTGCATTCTTCAACGCCGCTGCCGGCGAGGAAGTAGATGTCGGTTTCCTCCGCGCGGCGATGCGTGTAGTTCCACGGACCGCCGAAATCGGGGAGAATTCCCGCCGCCTGAAGCACTTCGTTCATCGGCGTTGCGGTGAGCACGGTTCCTCGGCCCAGCGAGCGACGGGACGCCTGCGCCGAGCTTGGACCCCAAAGCTCTCCCGCCAGCCGGTGCACGTCTTCGTCGCAGTTAGGATAGTCTGCCAGTCCCGGGGCACGCTGCGGCCGACGTTGGCCCAGCACGACGGTCGCGCCCGCCTTGGCCAGCTCGATGATCTTGCGCAACGCCGCCGGCGGCACCGCTTCGTCTTCCAGGTCTACGACCAACATGCGGTAACTCATCCCGTCGGGCAGCACGAGCTTGCCCTCCTTGAACGAAAGCCGGCTGAGCAGCACCTCGGTGTTCACCAGATCGTAGCTGTAGCCCTTGGGCAACTTCAGCTTGGACTTCTCGCTCCAAGTTGCGCCGCGATCCCAGTGGAGATAGGTTTTGTCGCCCACGTACGTGCATACGTCGGCCACGAATCTTCCCTGCCGCAGCATGAACTGACCGCGCCCGAGGTAGCCCACAAACGGCCCAGCTTGCGGCCACCAGGTCACATTGGGATTGATGTGCGTGCCGGCAAAGTACTCGCTACCCGGCTTGCCGAGCTCCGGGGGCGACGCGGTGAAGGTGTGCCAGATGAGATGATTGATGCCATCGCAGAAGACGGAGTCGGCGCGCGGCTTGAGAATTGCGGGATAGGCCGACCAGTGTTGCTGCATGTGCGTAAACGACTCGGTCGCGGCCAGGCGGTTGCCGTAGATGTGCGCGGCCATGGCCACAGGGCGGTTCATCCCCCGGCTCGGCAACCAGAATTCGCCCTGGGGCATGTCGTTGCGCCCGAGAAAGGCAAGCTGGTCCGCCTGTTCAAAGGCCGCGAGCTTCCGGTCCCACGGTCCGCCCGATTCGGAATGCCACTTTAAGCCGACCTCTCGGCATCGCTTGTGCAGAGCGCCGTAGAAATTGTCCATGAAGCAATCGCCAAGCGTCCTGTAGTAGTCGCGGAGGAAACGCTCGGAGACGTCGCGGCTCTTGACGGTGAACCCGGCGAGTACGGGCAACCAGGGGCGCAGCTCGTAGTCGCGGTACTTCTCGAACTCCTTCTCCAACGCAATCGTCCACGTCGGCGCCGCGCCTTCCCAACTGACGCTGTAGAAATGCGTGAGCGATTGGCCCTCGCCCGCAAGCGGCCCGGCGTCCTCGAGAATTGGCCTGCCCATGCGTTCGAAATGACCTTCGACCGCCTTGGGGTCGAGGATGTCCACGTCATACTCGTGGCCTTCCATCGTGACGCAAACAAAACGCACGAGCGTCCAACGGCCCTCGGGCGCGTTCCACACAAGGCTGCCTCGCGCATCCACTTGGTTCGAGAGGTCTACGACTTCCAGCGCCGGCGGCTCGTTCGTGAGCTTGGGCGAAACCTCCCGCCAGTTGTCGGAAAGACTCGGGGCCGCGCCCGCGGACTTTTCGGGTAACGCCGGGGCTTTCTCGTCATGCCGAACTGCCATGAGGGCGACTTCCCAGAACCGCGATCCGGCGGGACGCTTCAACTCGAATTTGAGCCGCTGCGGCCCGTGCACTTCGGCGGAAGTCCAAATGAGTTTCTTCGGCGCATCGTCGCCAACTTCCCATGGTCCCTTGAGCGCGCCCGCGCAACTGCTCAGGTTCACGCTCACTTCCAGCCCCAGCCGATGGGCTTCCGCGATCGCGTGCTTGAGCATCTGCCGCCACGCAGGGCTCATGAATTCCATCTTGCTCGGCGGCGGCACCACGTGTCCCTCGTGGTAGCCACGGGCATCGAACATCAGCAGGCCGCCGAAGCCGTTTCGCTTCATCGCCTCCAAATCGCTGGTGATGGAACTCTCCGAGACATTCCCCTTGAGCCACCACCAATAGGCCCACGGTTTGTCCGCATTGGGCACGCTGCGGAAATGGTCGTCAAGACTGGCAGCCGCCAGCGGCCCCGACGAGCACGACGCGAGAAACAGGAAGAGAACGATCCCAAGGGTTCTCGGCATCCTGCCGGTACGACCTTGTTGCCAGACGCCGCTACGGCGCACGTTCGATTTGGAGTTCATGTTGCTGCGATTCCTTCTGTTTCGTTTCACGCGGATCGTTCGTCGACCGTACCGACGATGACCTACGGCAGGCGGCGGATCGAGATGTTGCGGAACATCACCGGATCGCTGTGGCCGGCGAAGCCGAAACTGCCCGAGGTGCGGTCCTTGCCCGGGATGCGGCTGTGCCGCCCATCGTCTCCTTGACCTTGCTCAGGTCGCAGTCGAGGATCACCGTGCCGTTGAGCTCGACCTTGATCGTCGGGCCGTTGACCGTGACTTCCTGGTAGTTCCACTGGCCGATCGGCCGCTGATAGCCGCGCGCGGCGGGCACCATGCCGTAGGCCGAGCCGTGGGCCTGGCGCGGATCGATCTTGTCGCGGACCTTCTCGTAATTGTCGTCGAGGACCTGCAATTCGCACATGCCGTCGTAGCCGAGGCGCCGCCCGTGCCCGGGTAGCGGATGGCCAGGCCGTTGTTGCCGCCGGGGGGCAGCTTGAACTCCAGGCGCGCGACGAAGTTGGCGTACTCCTCCTTGGTGTAGATCGTGCCGCCCTTCTTCGGCTTGCAGCACGATGGCGCCGTCCGACGACTTCGTAGTTGTCGATCGGTCCGGCCCAGCCGTCGAAGTCTCTTGCCGTTGAAGATCGGCTTGAAGCCCTCCGGGTCGGTGCCGCGGAGCAGCCGGTTGGCCTCGTCGGCCGGGGATCTCGCGGAGGAAGATGTTCCGCCAGCGGATCTCGCCGCCGTGCGTCTGGAGCTGGATCGGCCCGGCGGGCACGATCGGCGTCTGGCGCGTCTTGTCGAAGTAGTTCTCCAGGATCGCGCCGTCGACGACCAGCTTGTCGTTCAGCCAGACCCAGGTGCGGCTGCCGCACTGGATGATGCGGAACTGGTTCCACTGGCCGAACGGCTTGTCGGCCAGCACCAGCGGGTCCTTGCCCGGCGCGCCGGCGCTGTTGTTCCACAGGCCGCCGCTGCCCTTGTCGGCGCCCGGTCCCACTTGCCGCCTTCCTTGGTGTAGTCCCAGATCTGCACCTGCGGCGTTGCCTTGAGGTAGATGCCGCTGTCGGCCTTGGCCACGGTCTTGTAGTCGATCAAGCAGCTCGAAGTCGCCGAAGTCCTTGTCGGTGGTCAGGTACAGCCCGTGGCCGTCGTTGACCAGTTCGCCGTTCTCGACGCGCCAGTGCTTGGCGATGTCTTTGAGGCTGGCGTCGTGTTTCTTCTTGAGCTCCGCCGGCGGCAGCGCCATCCACTTGCGGGGATCTTCCGTGGAAAGCCCCCACCAGCCGGCCAGGTCCTTGCCGTTGAAAAGGGCGGTGAATCCGGGGGGCGGAGCGTCGGCGCGAGCCGGCCCAGGACCCATGGAGCCGGCGGCAAGAAATGCGAAGAAAAACGCTGCGACGGGTGCTTTCATGGGTAGGCTCTCTTGAAAGGGCTTGGGGAGCAGGTTCTCAGACGAGTTTAGGACACGGCCATACGATCTTCAAGCCTTGGAAGAGCGAAATGCGAAGTTGCGACTTAGGGAGTAAGTGTTGACACCCCTAGACGCGGCATCGCACCGCATTTCCCAGGCTTTCCTTCGGCTATGGGCAAGCACTCAGAAGCGGCGAGGTAACCGTTCACAGCCCGGGAGCGAAGGGGACAGGTCCATATTTTCGGTCATGCGCCCATTGTCAATGACGACGTCTTGGGGGCCGAAAAATGGACCAGTCCCCGACTGGCCCGTGAACGGTTACGCTCAGGGGCCAAACAGTCTCTCGACTACGATCGGGTCGTCGGCACCGGCGGAGTTGATCAAAACCACCGGATCGGCAACGAGTGACTCGGCCAACGCCGCCGCGTCGCGCTGCTGAGTCGAGCTTCTCGCGCCAGACGAGATCGAACTGAAACTCCATGACGCCATGTTCGTCGGCGACGAAGTTCGTATACCAGAAGTTGTTGAAGAGCATCGACAGCAGACGTTCCGGATGCTTCGGCGGCGTCTGGCAGCGCGTCCAGACTTGCGGGCTGTCGAGCGTCACGAGCGGGGCGTCCCGGCTCACCCACAGCCAGTGGCCGTCCGGCGTGGCATAGTCGGCCCAACCGTCGATGGCGAAGTAATCGCGGCAGGTGCCGGGAATCTGGTCGACGAACGGCGTAAATGGTTTGCCGCCGCAACTCAATCGCGGAAGCGATGCCCTCGCACGGCAGCGTGAAACTGGCGTAGAGAATCTCCGGAGCCTCGGACGAAAGGCGGTTCAGTCGCAGCGTGAGGCGGGCGCGGGGCTCGCGGTTCCAGAGCTCCAATCGGCGCTGGGCCCAACGAAGACGCGGATGCTCCAAATGCTGCACGTAGACTCGCGTGTGGGGCGTCTGCTCGACCGTTGCCTTGCCCTCCGGCGCTGGCCGGCACAGATTTCGATGTGCTTGCTTGCGCAGTTCGTCTCCGCGCGGGGAACTGCCGGCAGCGCAGATGTCCTTCAGCACCCACCGCGGAGCCAATCCGTCGACCTTCACCGCCGAGAAGTCGCCGAGTCCCGAAGCGAAGAGCGGCTTTTTCATTCCGGCCCACTGCGCAGAGACCGGCCAGCCTTGCTGGTCGAGCTTGGACGGTCGGGCCCCGCGCCCGGCGCCGCTTCGTTGCCGGCCGATTGCTTCTCCAGACTGGAGCCGCACAAAGCTCTCGGGAGCCAGGTTCTCGACCCAGAACTTCGCGGTCTGACTCGGCACGTTGTCGGGAAACGTCGCCGCGGTGTTCTCGCGAGTGAGTTCGCCGGGATTCTTCGGGCGCGGTCCACGAACGGATGCCATTTTCGAAACCACAGCGGCAGCCGCGCACCGGTGGAAGGGTCAACGAGCGAACGGTAGTCGTCGCGCAGGCAGGTGGCCGGCATTCGCACCCAGCCGCTGAAGCGGCTGGCGCGACGGATTGGCGACGAACAACCCCTCGCCTTCGCGCAGCAGCCGCGAGCGCAGCGCGTTGCGGAGAGCAGCCACTCGGCCTGGCCCATCGGACGCCAGGCGAGCATTGCCTTCTCGGCGAACTGCGCCTGCGTGTCGAGGCTCCACGGCAACGCCACGCTCCAGCTCGATCCCCACGTGTGCTCGTCGAACAGGCAGAGATCCTTGTAGAGCGCGTGGACCTTACGCATCGCCGCCGGCGGGCATCGGTCCCCACAGCGGCGACTGCGCGGCGGCGAGCAGACGCTTTGCGAGCCGGCTCGGCGGCGACTTCGCGCGGGCCGGAGGCGGTGCCGTTGGCCCACCAATCGGTGAATTCGCCTTCGTATTCCGGCGCATCGGCCGCCGACGGCCTCCTCCATCGCCTGCATCGCCTTCGACGGCGGTGGTGAAGCACCAGTTCCGGTTTCAAGCCCAAGCTTGTTCCACGCCGCGACGAACTCGGCCAGCGGCAGAAACGGCGGGTCGTTGTCCATGCGCCAGTGGTTGGTCATGGAGATCGTCAGCACGTCGTGCTGGTAGCCGCCCTTCTGGATCGCAGACTCGATCAGCCGGCAGGCACTGCGCGTGCGCCGCGCGCAGCGACGCCTCGTCGGTGCGGAAGAAATCGCCGTCCCGCGGCGGCCGGTAGCGCGTGTCCGACGCAAAGGGCACCGGCCCGCGCCGCCAGTGCGTGCTCTCGAAGAAATCGTAGCCGTCGGGGTAGCTCAGATTCAGCCAGACGAACATCCGCCGCCCGTCGGGCATCTTCCACCAGAACGCCGAGGGCCGGAAGAAGGCGGGCCGCCGCTGTCGCCGTTGATGCCCATGCAGAGATACTTGACGTTCCGGTCGAGCAACGCCATGGCGCCGGCGCGCGGAAATCCATTCACGTCGTTCTGCAGCGCCACGGTCGGCTGAAACTGCCGCCACAGGTCCTCGGGAATCCAATGCAGCATCGTCTGCCACTGCGCCGCGTCGAGAAACGGCGTCTGGTTGCAGGGCAGCGCCGCCACGTCGAGTTGGCCGCTGCGGAGGGCCTTGAGGAATTCCTCCCGTCGCGCGGACGAGGCCGCCTGCCACCAGTCGTCCACGGTGACGAGCGACTCACACGTCCAATACATCTTAGGGCCGATCCCAGAACCGTGTGCCGCTCCTGAATTCTCCGGCCGCGGAGCACTCTTGTCGTGGTTCTGGGATAGGTTCTTGGGACCGGACGCGTTGGGCAGCGTCGCCAGGACGGCGTCGAGTGCAATGTCGAGATATCGCCGCTGGAGTTCCCGGCACACGCCCGGCATGTCGGTGAAGCCGATATCTGTGTGAGAAAAGTGCATGATGTAGATCCGCTTGACGGAAGACTCCCGCCGGGCGGTCTCGGCCCCCAATGCCCCGCTCGCGGCCGCAAGGATCAAGATGAGTACGGTGCACAGGCCGCGGCCCATTTTCTGAAAGGCGATACCGGGTCGGCGTACGGCTCCATGATGCCTTCGCAAGCGAGGGTTGCCGCGGCGGGGCGACAGGTTCTGAGCAGGTATCATCACGACTCTCCGCGAAGTTCTGGAGGTATTGGATGCGGCCTGGGCCGCGTTAAGGACGCTCTATGGTCACCGACATCAAGCCTACGACGACTTCATTGGCCAGGCAGCGGATCGTAAGCGAGCGAAGCGGCCGGCCGGGATCCAGCGGCAAGTCGAGGATCGTGGCCCGACCGGAACCGAGGTCGACTCGCGGCGGGTGCGGGCCGGGAAGGCAAAAAGCATCGGTCGCCACCTGGTAGTCACCTTCGATCGGCCACCAGGTGGTCGGATTATGAAGCGCCAGACGGTTGGTACTGCCGTCGCCGTAGGCGACGACCATCTCGCCGTTGTCCAACTGCGAGTGCATGGGATGAGTCGATCCAGCGACAAGGAACCAGGCATGCCGCGCTCGGCCTTCCAGGGGAATTGTTACCTCTGCGGGGAAATTGTCCCAGCGGGAAGTGAAGACGACATTGGGGGCCGTGCCGGGCCCCGGCGTGGCGAAGGTAATCCCCGGCGCCGTGAGGAAACGTCCATCGGCTCCGGCGGCGGCTCGCAGCGCCGCGTCGTCGATTTTCGGGACCTCCTTGCCACAGTAGCACCAGTCGCCGTAGCCGTGCAGCGGTATCTGCAACGAGCAGTACGGCGACCGTGGCGAGCGGTACTCGTGCTTGAAGATCTCCGTCACTCGATCGTTGAAATTCCGCGACAGATCGATGCACTCGTGCGACTTGGCGATGCCCGGTTCGCGCGCGTGCCAATCGACGAGGGCGCCGCGGACCAGCCGTCCTGCGTCCAGGCTAACGACGATCGGATTGGTGCCGGGCACAAGCCCCTGCGCCGGCATTCGCACGATCGAGGAGGTCGACCGGGGCGCAATCTGGAGCGGGAGCTTCTGGCGAGCCGTTCCGCATACCGTATCAGCTTGTGCGGAGATGGCGCTGGCCGTATTGTTGCGCACGGCGAATTGGATCGAGCCCTTTTCCCGATCCAAGTTTGCCTGGCAAACCTCCAGCGGCGGGCGGACCTCGAATTCAAACGGCATCCACCACGACAGATGCTGCTGCTGGACGCGCACGAACACCGTGCGATGCCCGGTGGGCCCGGTTACCTCCGCGCGGACGGAGGAGGCGTTGATGACCGGCTTTTCCAGGCACTTCTGCGGATCGCTGATTTCACGAAACTGAGCCGGGCCGCCGGCTAGCTCAAGGGCCTCGCCCGCGCCGACGACGGGTGGCGATTGGGGTTTTGCAAGCCCCGCGCCGGCCCAGCAGATTTCGATCTTGGCTCCTTCGGCATTGGGCACCGCGATTTCGACGAGCGGCCGGGCGACCTCAGCAAGGCATTTCCAGGCAGTCTCATTGCCATTGACCGTGACGCGGGCAACCTCGGCAGTTCGAGCGGCAACCTGGAGTCGGAGTCGCATCGGACGCGCGAGACGGCAACGCACGTCGAACCGCTCGGACAGGCCCTCGCGCGTGTAGCTATAACCGACATTGGGCGTGTCGATCGACGCCGAGGGCCAGTCTTTCGGCAGTCCGGGGCGAATCAGCAGTTCGCCGTCAAGTGCATCGGGCACGATTCCAAACAGGCCCTCGACGAGCGTCCGCGCATACATCGCCCACGGTGTCGGCAAAGTCCGTGCACAGCCCGGTCATCCGGCCGTCGAGTTCCGACGTGCCGATGCACGCCCCCGGGGAGCGGCAGAAGAACATCGAGTCGACGATCGCCCCGCGCCACAAGTCGTAGGCCTTTTTCGGACCGGCCGGCCTGCCAATAAGACAGGGCCGTATGGGCCACCTCGACTCCGCACACGTCGCGGACACTCCAGATGAACGGCACCCAGTTCGACGACCAGAGCATTACGGAGCGATCCTCGATTGGGATATGCTCGATCGCGGTGTCGACGTAGCGGAGCATTTGCCATGCCTGGAACCGATCGGGGACTTCCGAATCGATCGGATGGTAGATGCTCGGCAGCTCCGCACTGGGATGGAGCCGCTGGAGGCCGAGCAGGTCGCGGTACTCGGCGAACCAACCGCGGTCGGGCATCCAAAGCACGCGGTTCATCGCCGCCCGGATCTTCTGGGCCTCTCGCTCGTAGGGCTCCGGATTCTGCGCCGATCAGTCGGGCCAGCCGAGCCGCCATGAGAAATGCCCGGTAGTTGTACGCCGATGCCTGCGTGCATGCTCCGCCGCTGTAGTGGTGAGCGTCGCTGATGAACGTATTGGCCAGGTTCTCGTAGAGCCCGTCGTCGTCCGCATCGAAGCAGCGTTTCTCCCACTCGAGGTGCGCGACCAGCGTGGGCCACATCTCGCGGACGAACTGGACGTCGCCGGTCCAGAGGAAATGCCAGAGGAGTTGGTCGATGTAGACCTGTTGCATGTCGTAAACGGTCCGCGGGCGTCCTTGGTCGGGTGCACGGGGATGTAGCCGCGCGTGTAGATCACCGAATCCTGGGCCGGGCGCGACAGGTTGGACTCCGGATCGGCGATCGGTTTGCCCGTGGCCGGTTCCTTGAGCTGCACGGCAGCGAAGGCACGAAAGTGCGTCTTTGCCCGATCGTGCCAGCCAAACTCGCTGGCCGCATAGGCGCCGCGCCAGCCGAGGTAGGGCATGTGCCAAGCCACTCCACCGTGGACATAGACCGGCGGATCCCAGATTCCGTCGGCAGCGGCGCAAATCGTCGGCACCGCAGCGTTCATGTACGGATCGGGGGTGGTCACGCGAATTCGTTCGGCAACGGACTTCCGCTTCGTTTCGGCCGCCTGGAATCCCTGCGGCAGTTGGACCGGCTGCGGGGCCACTGCCCCGGGCGCAAGCCAGTCGAGCGCAAACCAGAGAGGCTCGGCGGGGCGAATGGCACGGCGCCCGGTTACGATCGGCCGC
The DNA here is from genome assembly GCA_963736495.1 of Pirellulales bacterium. Taxonomy (GTDB): domain Bacteria; phylum Planctomycetota; class Planctomycetia; order Pirellulales; family Thermoguttaceae; genus CAVTPL01. The sequence continues at coordinate 58,987 of CAVTPL010000010.1, forward strand.
TTGCTTCCCCTCGGAAGCCAGCAGCGCTTGGGGAGAACCGAGTTGGTCGGCATCGGCGATTTTTTGGGACGACTCGGGCGGGACCGTCCCGACCAGGGGCCGTCCTTTGTAGACGGCGAGCGCAGATTCGAAGCCGGTCGCCGTGATTCGGAACTCGTTGTTATCGCAGTCTTCCGGCTTCAACCAGCAGGCCGATTCGGGACAGTAGCCGCAGGTATCGAGATTGGTCCACTGATTGAATCCCGATGCGCCGCCGAAGGCCCAGATCAATTCTCACTGGCCGCGCGGTAGTCGAGGGCGTGACACGGATCACGGCGCCTTCGCTTTCGGGGCGGGGAATGACGTCGATCGTGAGCGAACCGGGGCCCAGCAGCGCGTCGGTGACCTCATATTGCATCGCACCCGCGCGATAGCGGACGGCGATCCGATCGGCGTCGGAGAGCCATTTCGCGGCCTCGCCTGCAATCAAGCCGAACCAGAGGGTTCCCCCTTTGCCGGGAAGCGACAGCATGAATTCCGGCCGATCGCCCGCATAGACATAGAACGCCGTGTTGGACCCGTAGAGCGGTCGATTGAAGCGGTTGCCGCCGTTTTCGCTGACGATATCCAGGCCATCGGGGCGATAACGTCGCATGCGCGGCCAAACGCGGCAGTGCGTCGTCTCTGGGCTCGCCCGAGGCAAGTTGATATTCGTAGACGATTGGATCGCCGGTGAAGCTCACGGTGTACAGAGTCTTGGCCTTGTCCTCGGGATCGATCGCCACGGCGGTTGCCTTGACTGCCAGACGGTGAGTGCGCACGAGCTTGCCGTCGGGCAGGTACTCGAGCAGACTCTGACTTCCGGCTCCGGCACCGTCGAGCACGTAGAGATGGCCTTCGCAGTCGATCGCGATGTCGTGCGACGTGACCGAAGACTGCTGGGCGGTAGTGAATTGGCGAAGAAGCCGTCCCTCGAGGTCCATCTCATAGAGTACCGGCGACTGGTAGTTCATGATCCAAAGGGTCTTGCCGTCGGAGGCGACAGCGCACGGGTTGCCGGCGATGGGCGGTTTCAATGTACGGCCGGGCTCGCGGGCTTTGGAAAAGACTGTGATCGCATCCCAGGCTCCGGTTGCCACGAGCGCGCCGGAGGCGGCCACGCCATGGCCGAGATACTTCACCGTGCCGCCGCCCAGATCGAGGTTTGCCTGGCGACGCCCCTGCCGATCATACGAACGTACCCAGCCGCCGAACTCGCCGACCCAGAAGTGCTCGCGATCGACCGCCAAACCTCGGTTCATCGCCGGGGCACGAAAGATCGCCTGCTGCACGTGGTAATACTTTGCCTCTTCGGCCGACGCTGCGCAGTGCCAAGCATCGCAGCAACGATCGAGCCGAGCATGACGCACTTGGCAGCGCGGGCTTGCCGTGATTTCCAGGCGTCGGAAGCACGATTGGCACGGTGCGCGACACCGACGGACCGGCGACAAACCAAGGGGACCGCCGCAGTCGAGCGTGGGCTGGCCATGGCCGCGACCTTCCAGCAGGAGTTCAATGGGAAGGAACTCGGTGGGAAACAAACAGTCGTCCTGAGATGCCTCAGGAACATAGCGGGCCTGGTGAGCGATCGTGCGCCCTCACGCATGCGCCTCGGGGCCGCCAACTGCTGACCGATTGTAGCCGCCCGATCGTCCCCCATCACCCCCCCGAGTCGCTTCTATCGATTCCGCTGGGATGGCTACCCCGCCGGAGTCGTGAGTATACTGGGGGTGACCATTGCGGGCACAGGAAGTAGAGTGATCTTCTCAAGTTTGTTTCTTGAACCGCGGACTTCAGTCAGAGACTCGATGCTCCAAGGGAGCGTCCTTCCATGAATTCTTGACGTTCCAGGTCAACCGCCCTTGGAGCAGTGGAGAAGTATGAGAAGTCCACGGAGAGCGCAGTGGTCGTTGCTCGCCCAGGCGCTGGTATTCATCTTGCTGCTGGCGGTCGATACGAGCCGTTTAGAGGCGGGCGAGGCAGAACGCGCGGTCACGTCGGTCGAACCGGTGACGGGTCAATTGGTGATCGAAGGCCGCGGGATCGAGCGTCTGACTCTCGAGAAGCGCGGTGCAAAGTGGCGGTTCGGCATGCCCGCCCCTCGGGAGTTGCACCGGCCTGGCCCCAAGGTATCGCTGGCGGCCGGCGAGTACCGAGTAACCGACGTGCGTCTGGAGGGAGGTTACCGCTGTTGTCCTCCGCAGCGCATCGGCGATCCCCAAGGCGGCGAACCCGAGGAAGTCGGTTGGTTCACCGTGGGTCCCGACAAGCCGCACGTGCTGCGCATCGGCGCGCCGCTGAAACCGACCCTGCGCGTCGCCCGCGACGGTCGGATCTTGCGCATGGCCTACGACCTCATGGACGCGTCGGCGGCAATGGGCTGGTACTACGTCCCGGAGCAAGGCTGGAACGGCCCGATGGCCCACTTTACTGTCTCTTGTCGCGGGCAAGTCGTGGGCTCGGGCACTCTGGGAGCCTATGGATGAGGGGGAAGCATCGGGCGCTCGTGGCGAGTGCCCCTGGGGATCGGCAATGATGAACTGAGCCTGGTTGCCACGCGCGATCTTGGGGGATTGGGACCGGCCGAGACCGAGCCTGTCACGATCGAGTGGCGTTGGTACTATCATCTGTTGGGGCGCACGGTGTGGATCCTCGTCGCCCTGCTGCTGGTCGTCGTGAAGGAGAATCGAAGACTCGAGGCGTGGGCAATCCTGATTCCCGCGCTGGTTCTGAATATGCTGGTCTGGCCATGGCTGCGCGCGGAGTGCCGGCGTACTTGTACACTTTCGCCTCGGTTGGCGAAGCGACGAACATGGCCTTTGCCACGCTCGTGGGAGGCTGGACCGCGATTGCGCTTCTTGGGCCGTGGCTGGCGCGGCGTTCGGCCGTCGTCCGGTTCTCACTCGCCTTGGTGTTTCTGCTGGCGATTGGGATCGCAGACTATCTGATGGTGTATGGCACCTCTTCCTGGCAGGCGCTCTGGGCACCGGCTTCGTCCCGGCCAGTGCCTTCTGTATTGAGGTGGTATGGCACGTGTGCGCTGGCACTCGTGCTGGGTTTGGCGATGAGCGGCGTCGGCTGCCGCAGGTTTTTTGCCCGGCGTCGGTTTCTGATCTGGATGGCGCTAGGGACGTTTGCCGGGGCCGCAGTCGGGATTGGCCTTGAACTTGCCCAACTGCACCCGCTCGCCGCCAGCCGGGTTTCTTGGGGATTGCTGGCACTCGCCGCCGCCTTGTCGACCGCGGGGGTCGGAGCGCTGTGTTACTGCGTCAACGTAGCGTTTGTGGCCGTCGCGCTGCGCAGTCCCTTGTATGAGTGCCGCTTGCGGAGCGTTTTGGGATTGCCGCAGCGCGAGGCAACCAGCCAAGTCCCGGTGGAGAGTGGCCCGCGGCCGGAGGATTGACGTCGGTAGTTTAAGCAGTCGCATTGCCTGGCCCCGCAGCGGCGCTCCCCGGCCCGGCGAATCGACTCAGCTAGTCTCCCTGACAAGTGAAGGAGTGGCGGTGATGTTTCGAACGATGCTGGTTTTCGGGGCGTGGATCGTCGGTCTTGGGGGCATTGTGGTCGGCAACGCCGGGGCCGCCGAGAACGCGCCCAAGTCAGATAGCGCGTCGGCGGCTTCGTTTGTCTCCCCCGCCGACTTCTTCCCGATTGTCACCTGGGACCGGCAAGACGCATGGCGCAAGTTGCACCCTTCCCCGGAGCCCGCCCTTCAGACGGCCGCCGATTGCCGGTTCACGGTGGCGGGATTCGTGAGGCCGGAAGACCTTGTTATCTGCGAGAAACTGGGACTCATGGCCATTGTGGCCCCGTCGGAGGCCAGCGATCCGTGGTTCCGGCAATGGAAGACCCTGAGCGACGAAGCGATCGACCAGGGCATTCGGAAGATGGTCGAGAAGGCAGGAAGCAGCAAGGCCGTACTCGGCTATGCGATCATGGACGAGCCGGGCACGCAAGCCTTTCCCAAGCTTGCCAGGGCCGTGGCTGCGGTAAAGAAGTACGCTCCGGGAAAGCTTGCCCACATCAATCTCTATCCGAGCTACGCCACGCTCGGCGCCCCGGATACCTCGCAACTTGGTGCAGCCAGCTATACGGAATACCTTGAGCGATTCGTCGCCGAGGTCAAGCCGCAGTTTCTCTGCTACGACAACTACATGGTCGAGTTCTCCGACGACTTGCAGGATCGTCGCAAGACCGCCCAGTATTTCACGAATCTGCTGGAAGTGCGCCGCGTGGCACAGAAACACGGTCTGCCGTTCTGGAACGTGGTGTCGTGCAACCAGATCCGCAAGTTTACGCCCATCCCCTCGCCGGCCAATCTCGCCCTGCAGGCATACACCACGCTGGCGGCCGGCGGACGGGGCGTCACCTGGTTCAAGTACCTCCAGGGCGGCTATGCCTATGCGCCGCTGGATAACTCGGGACGCACGACCGAGACCTGGCAGTATCTGCGTCTGGTGAACGAGCAGCTTCGCACCCTGGGGCCCATCGTGAACCGACTTACGTCCACGGGAGTCTACTTCACCTCGCCTCCCGACCCCTCGCTCGCCGGCCTGCCGGGCAAGGTCGTCCAGCAGGTGCAGTCGAAAAGCTCGCTCCGCGAAACCACAAAAACCGAGCCGGCGGTCATGGTGGGCGAGTTCACCGACGCCGAGGGCACTGCCTATATTCTGGTGGTGAACCTGAGCCTCGAGCGGTCGATGAACGTCAAGCTCCAGACGGTGCGGCCCTACCGGACCCAGCAAGTCTTTTCGGCCGTGGACGGCCGGCTCGTGCCGCTGGACGAGACGAACGGCCAATGGCTGGCCGCGGGCAACGGTGTGCTCATCAAGCTTCAGTAGATCGCCCCGAGCGCGATTTCGCCGCGCCCGATCATCCTTCGGGCACCGCGGTTGGCAATCGCGGCGCTGCGCTTGAGAACGAAGGTGAGAGCCACGTCGTCCAGCATCGCGTGAATCCGCTCGAAGGTCCGCCAATCCACCAGGTCCTTGTCTTCCAGCCGAGTAATCAGGTCGACGAGCGCAGGATTGTCGAACACCGGGCTCAACGTTACCGGCTCAAACCCCGCGCATTCCGCGCGGAGGCGCGACGTGGCCGGGATCGTCAGCGTGCCCGCCGCTGCCGACACGCGATGCTTCTGCCCGAGACGCGGCTGAATTCCGACATAGCTCACCTCGGTGAATTCCGCGTCCAGCGCACGGTCTGAGCCGTCTTCGACGGCGCGCACGCGGATTCGTGCTGGGACCGGCTGCGGAGGGCTCCAGGGCTTTTCGTCAAAAAACAGTGCGCCGCTGATGGCGCGCTGACGTTGCTCGTTGGCGCCGAACACGCGTACGCAATACCATGCCGTCTTGGTTTCCTGAATCGGCAACGTCGTTTGAAACGCGGTCTGCCGGCCATCGAGCGCGTGCTTCCAGAATGGCTCGCCGTTGCGGAGGACCTCCACGCGTTTCAGCCCTTCGGTCGCTGCCCCCGAAGACCATGCCTCGATGCGCATCGAGCGAGAACGCCCATCGGCAGCCAGCGAGCTGCCCGGGGGTTTTCCGTCGATCGACACGACGACGAGCGGACCCGTGGTCGCGAACGTTCGGCCCGCTGCCGCGGCGCGTGCTGCCGCCTCGAAAGAGAAACTACCCTCGATGTAGGTATAGAGGCGAGCGGTTCCCGGCACGGCGCCCCCGGGCCGATCGAAGCACGAGTCCGACGAGGCGGTCGCTGCCAGACGGTAGCCGTGATTCAATAGCAGCGACCAGAGCTGGAACGATTTCTGGTCCGCTCCAAACTCGCCGGAGCCGGTAATGACGTCCAGCCCGTCGAAAGTCGGTCCCGCGAGCACATCGAGGGGAAGTTCGACGGCCATGTTCGACACGCGCATCTTCTCTTGCTGGGGATAACCGCCCTTTCCACCCCAAGCCCCGATCCACCACCGTGCGGGATGCGTGTAGAAGACGGCCCCACCCTGCGCGTGGATGCAGCGCATGCGACTCGAAATTGGCCAGCGAGGGCTTCTGCGATTCGTAGTCGCCGGCGCTCGCCTGGAGCAACATCTCGATCACGTTGGCTCCCGCCGGCGTGCGGCCGCGCATGCCCAGGTTCCAGCAGTGTCCCAGGCATCGGGCGGCGTCGCCCTTGTAGTAGTTCTTCGGAGCTTCGAGATTCCAGGTCAGCAAACAGTCCGGTGTCGAACGGCGCGTCAGTTCGGCTTCGAGCCGTTCCGGCGTTGGGTTGTCAATCGTCCATGCGTGGCCCAGCGACAGATACTGAAGATCCTCGGCACGCGCGGCGAGGGCTACCTGGTCGAAGTCGACGGCGATCGTCCTTTCCCCGTGAATCATGTGAACGTGGCTATCGCCGGCAAACCAGCCGCGACGGCGCAGATCGACCTGCCGCTCCAACTCCACCACCATCGAGGCGGACTCGCCCGCACGAAGATCGATCTCCTTCTCCACGGCCTTGAATTCCGGACCGCGCGTAACGCGGATCTTCGTTCGGCCCGGCGGCAAGAGCTGGGTGAAATCGCCGGAACAGCGGAACGCGCCTCGAAGGCCCTCGCCCGCGGTCACGCTGCGGCCCTTGGCGTCGACGAGGGTCACGGTGCAGGCGAGGGGCTGTCGCGTCGGGCGGCAAACGACGCTCACCCGGAGTTTCGCCTGTTCGGGGCCGGAAGGAATCTCCGCGGCAGCGGAAGCGTGCCGCGAAACAAGCGACATGAGAAACAAACTCACAGACAGTCCGATCGAGCAAGCTCTTGGCGTGACGCAGCGCAGCATGGACTCTCCTTCTGGAAATCCCTTCGGAAAATCGCCGGACTAGCGGCGGCGGCTTCTTTGGGGCGCGTACTTTCAGCGGCCGTCGACCGGCTGAAAACGAAACGACCGAATCACGATCTCCTGCACGGCCGTGTCCGAGGGCGCAATGCCCTGATAGAGCCACAGATTGACATCGACCCGCTCCTTGCCTGGCGGAGGGATTTTCGGCCCAGTGTATTGCCAGTCGGCCAGAGGAGGCTGGGTTGTGTCAGTCCCTGTCCAGCAACGACCGCGGACCTTCGTTTTCTCCCAGAGCAGGCTGACGGTAAGCTCCTTGGCTTCCCCGGAGTCAAAGCGATGCATGCTGTCCTTGGCGCCGGGCTGGACCACGAATTGTGCATTCGGGTTTTGCGCTCGGCCCAGCGGGAGAGTTCAAAGTCGATTTCACGCTGGTCGTTTTCGTAGAGAAACAGGCCGAGGACAACGCGTGGATCGAACTTCGACAAGTTGCCCGCGATCACCCACCGATACTCTCCATACCCCAGGGACCTGGTGGCCACCACTTCGGCGCAGTCCCAGCGGTCGCCGCTAGGGACGATGGCCAGATGAAGCTGCCCCTGGTCATCCAACCAGACGTTCTTCGGGGAGTTGGCCCACGCGTTGGGACCGGGCCCAAAACGGCGGCCGTTCTTGACCCTCCAGGTTTGCCCGGAGAAGTTGACCTGGCGAGCCTCCTGCTTCTGGGCAACGGTTCCAGCCACCGCGGCTGGCCTACCCTCAAGCTCCTTCTTCTCTGCAGCGGTGGCGGGACTTGGACTCAGGGCGAACAGGACCATCGCGGCGGCAATCAGGAATCCCAAGAATCTATCCCGAAACCGCCACGGCAGTCCTCCGCGGCCAGAGAATTCAGGAGCGGCACACGATTTTGGAATCGGGCTCAAGTACATCAAAGTCTCCCTGCCGGCTTAGAACCCATCCCAGAACTGCCGCTGGAGCCCTGTGCGGCCGGCAAAGCGTGGCACTTCCGAAGGTTCTGGGATCGGCTCTTAATGTGCCGTTGTTGATTGTGGAACCGTTCGAGACTTCCTGCGGGCGAAACACCGGGCTGTGCGTCGCTCGCCCTTATTCTACGAGCAGGGCAGGACTCAAGAGAGAGGCTTACGGCGGAAGCTATCGACGTAAGTGAAACGCGGGGCAACTTACGTCAACAGACCGTTGGGTAAGCGGCGTCCGTCCCGGGGTCGCGCCCCATCGGAGATTGCTGTAGCGGGGAAAGGATGCGAACGATTGACGCGAGCCGAATCCGACGTCCAGCCGCCGAGGCGCGCCACGCCGCAACATCTGCCCCCTTCACGCCCGGCAACCGGTGCGGAAAGTGCCAAGACGTCGCAAACCAGACATGCGGCCAAAAGACAGAAGTCCTCGCACTGCAAGGACTTCTGAGTACACCCCACTGGGCTCGAACCAGTAACCTTCGGTTCCGTAGACCGATGCTCTATCCAATTGAGCTAGGGGTGCCTACCGGGCATTCCCAAGTCTACCAGAAACCGGGAATACGACAAGGCCCGCCAGTTCCCCTGAGCGGGGCAGGGGCAAACGGCAATCCTATTGAGCCCTGCACAGCCAACGCGATCGGTTGCCTTACTTCACCGTGACCCAGATCGGAGCGGACCAGGCCATGTTGCCGTCCGCCTGCGTGAGCTTGACGAAGTAGTAGTGCTTGCCGGCGGCCGGTTTGCGCTGGACCTTCCAGACGTGCTTCGCCCCGGCCGCGGGCGCCGTTTCCACGACTTTGCCGTCCTCGAACAACTCGATCTTCTGGATCGCATCCGCTTCGTCGGGATCGTCGACCACGACTTCCATGGGCACGTCGGAAACCGCTTCAGTAAGGATGTCGCCCATCACGCCGCCCGCCGCGGTAAACGACAGCCGGCAGTTGCGGTCGCCCGTGGAATAGCAGTGCCGCGCTCGCAGCGCCGCCAGGAGCGTGCGTTTGCTCAAACCCGGGGCAAGGATGCCGGTCCACGTCTTCCCATTGCCCCAGTTGGGCGAATGCGTATCGTCGGAACCTTCGGGCGCAAGGTGCCAGCCCAATTCGAGGCGCGCAAGAATGCCTGCTCCTCCTCGGCGCGGCGGACCTCCATCAGCTCGACCGCCTGATCGCCGACCTCGGAGTAGGCCAGTCCGTCAAACACCTTGGAGCCATCGCCCGGGTGGTTGAACTTCACGACCACGCCCGCTTCCGCCGCGGCCTTGTAGAACGAAGCGGTGTCTTCGGGCCAGTGGCGTGTGGGGGGATCAAACAGATTGGCATGCCCGTGCTTCTTGGTCCATTCCAGGCCGGGGATCGAGACGAATTTGCCGTCGTCATTGGCTTTCCAGGCTTGCTCGCGGATATCGAGCCACTCAGGGTCGTCGACCGACTCCAGGTGATCGGTGAGCACGAAGATATCGAGCTTCGCTTGCTGGCGCGCGTAGACATGGGCATCGGCGGGGAAAAGCGTGCCGTCGGAGTAACCGGTGTGGCTGTGCAAGTCAGCGAAGAAAATGCGGAGCGGATTGGCTAACGCCACCGGCTGCGACACCGTGGTACGTGCCTCCTGTGGCACCCAGCCGACGACGACCACCGAACCGGGACCATTGGGCGCCAGGGTCGAATCGAGCTGGCCGACCCATTCCGCCGGGTTCTGCGTGGGCGCAAGCGGAACGAAGGAAGGCCCGCCCAGGCCGGCATAGAGCGACGACGGATAACGGCCGGTCGTATGCGGGGTAACTCGAACCTTCACGGCCACGGCTCCCTGGAGCGTCTGTCCCTTGGCAGGCTCCACGATCTCGAGCTTCGACTGCGGCCGCGGCGGCTTGGCTTTCGCCTTTGCCTTGGCGGCGGCCGCCGCTTTCGGCTTGGCCGCGCAGCGGCGGGCTGAGCCGAAACGGTCGGGGCGAGGAGCAGCAAGGCGATCGTGAGAAGCAGCGGAAGCACCAATCCGCGCGTCATGGCATGGGCTCCTGATCGTGGGACGCAAGGGGGGAAAGGATTGATTGGCGTCATGGTAGCGGCGCGGGACGGGCCGAGCAAGCGCGCCCGAGCCGCTGCAGAATCGGTCTCTCGCCGATCACCCACGATACGCAAGGTTCGCAGGTCGCCCGCAACGGCCGGGTCTATCCAACAGGGCCGGGCGCCGCCATCCTGCCCATTGGGCAAGGAGGCAAGATGTTCGACCAAGCGGTCGAGAAACTCCGCCTGATCGGGGTGCATCACCTCGCGGGCTCGATCCAAGGAAAGAAACTCCTGCGCGGTCGACTTCCCACGAGCGGCACCACGGTTGGCAATCGGCCGGAGCCGGGCCGGCGAAGCAGTGTACCTCCTTGCGGCTCTTGCGGTACACAATCGACCCCAAGGGCACAAGCTGCGCCGGTAACCACTACGCCGGTCTCCTCGAGCGTCTCGCGCACCGCGGTTTCCCGCAGGGCTTCGCCCGGATCGGGCATGCCTTTGGGAATGCCCCAGGGCGACTTGCGGTTATACTTTCCGGACGGGTGAACGAGGAGCACCTCGACCCGATCGCCTTGGCGACGGAACAAGAGCGTGCCGGAGGACTGCTTCATGTCAATTCCGCGCGTTTCGCATGCCTGCGTGGTAAACCGTCGATACCGCCGGACCCAACGTCCTGCTTCGCGGCCTTCCCAGGGTCGGCCGGGTGCGCGGGCCATCGAGCGCTAACGAGTGTCTGCCGATCAGTATTCCCACGACCCGGTCAGGCGTCCAGGGCTTCCCGCCACGGAGGATTCGTATTAGGATCGGCCTATGCAACTCTCGCTGCGCGATCTGTGCGACGCCGAACTGGCACCCCTCGATCCCAAGAACGCGGAGTACGCCGTCGATGCGGTGGACCGCATCCTGGCGTTGGCCGAGCGATTGGGGGCCAGCGATATCCATTTTCAGCCCTCGGCCGCGGGGTTGGATTTGAAGCTGCGCGTGGATGGCGTCTTGCAGACTTCCGGCCGCTTTCCGGGGCCGGTATCGGCGAATCTCGTGGCCCGGCTGAAGGTCCTGGCCCAATTGCTCACCTACCGCACCGACGTTCCCCAGGAAGGCCGCATCCGCGCCGGCGGTGACGTGGAAATGCGCGTGAGCACGTTTCCCACCCTCTTCGGCGAGCGGGCCGTGGTTCGGCTCTTCGCCGGCGTCCGACAGTACCAGCGTATCGACGACCTCGGGTTGCCGGAAGAGTGCTGGCGGCACGCTGCGGCGGCTGCTCGAAGAAACCTCGGGCGTGATCCTCGCCACCGGTCCGGCGGGTAGCGGCAAGACGACCACGATCTACGCGTGCCTGCGCGAACTGGCACGCGCCTGGAGCGGCCAGCGGAGCCTGGTATCGTTCGAAGACCCGATCGAGGTCGCCGTGGCCGGCGTGGCACAGTCGCAAGTCAATGCAGCCGCGAACTTCGATCTGGCCACGGGCCTGCGATTCCTCATGCGTCAGGACCCCGAGGTGATCATGGTGGGCGAGATTCGCGATCGGGCCACGGCCGAAGCGGCGTTCCAGGCTTCGCTCACCGGTCACCTGCTCCTGAGCACCTTCCACGCCGGCAGCGCGGCCGAAGCGGTCGGGCGACTGCGGCGATATGGGAATCGAGCCCTACCTGTTGCGGAGCGGAATTCTCGGAATCCTTTCGCAGCGACTGGTGCGGCGGCTCTGCTCCTGTGCCGAGTGGACCGACATGGCCGAAGCGCGCCTCGGCCTGGCCGTCGAAAAGGTCCGCATGCCGGTAGGGTGCGAGAGCTGCGGAATGACCGGCTACCGCGGCCGCTTCGTGCTCGTGGAAATGCTCCTCCCCGACCGCTCGGAACTGGGCAACGCCATCCTCTCGCGGTCCGACGCCGCCGCACTGGAGCGACTGGCGGTGGCCTCGGGCATGGTTTCGCGATGGCAGCGCGCCCTGGAAGCCGTAGAACAGGGCCTGACCAGTCCCGCCGAAGTCCGCCGAGTGCTGGGTTTTGCCAACCCGAGCTGACGTTTAGCCACCTGAAATTTCGCGCCGCAGGGTGTTGCCAAGCTCCTGGCGATCGATTATGAAGGAGGCCAGAGGAGGGGCAAATCTGACTTCGGCTCGCCGAAGGCGGCCTCCTCCTCATCTCGTCTTTTCGCTTATCTCTCGGAACACGGCGGCGGGAGTTGCTTGTGGCCAGTTCCGCCCGAGAACCGCAATACGTTGGGCCGATCACGCTCGATGAGCTCTTGGCGCTGAACGACGAGATCGCGGCGCTAGTGCGAGTCGGAGTGCCGCTCGAGCAAGGGCTCCAGCGCTTGGCCGAAGAGATGCCGGGCCGCTGCGGACGTACGGCGTCGCTCTTGGCCGAACGCTTGCAGCAAGGCATACCGCTGGAGCAAGTCCTGGCCGAAAATCCCCAGGTCTTTCCCCCGGTCTACCGCGCGATGGTCGAGGCGGGAATGCGGTCGGGCCGTTTGTCAGCCGCGCTGGAAACCGTGGCCCGTTCGGCCCGTCGTTTGGCCGAGGCGCGCACCGCCGTGGCCCAGGGCTTCATCTATCCGCTCCTCGTGTTTCTCATCGGCTGGGGACTTTTGGTGTTCTTCAGCGTTGCCATAGCCCCGCGGTTCCTTTCCATGATCCGCGAGATCGAGCACCCCAGCTATGGCTTGGGCCTGTCCAAGGCCGTGCTGACGGGTCTGTACAACCTGGCACCGACCGCGGCAATCTGGGGCTTGGCCGTTCCGGCGATCGTCGTGTTCTTGGCCACGATGTGGTGGATGCGCGCCCGCTGCGCGTCGCTCATGCAGACGCGCGTGGCCGATGCCCTCTTGGGCTGGCTCCCTTGGACCGGCCGCATGCTCCGCACGTACCGCGTGGCCACGCTGACCGACCTGCTGGCCTCGCTTCTGGAGCACTCCGTGCCGCTGGACCGCGCGTTGGAACTGTCGGCCGGGGCGGTCGGCGAGCCGGGCATGATCCGCGCCGCCGAGCGAGCGGCCGAAGCGGTCCGCCGCGGTGAGCCGTTGGAGTCGGTACGGATTGGCGGGGCCGCGCTGCCCCCTCTGCTCCGCTGGCTCATGGCCGCCGGCGCGCAGCGAGGCGCCATGGCGGCTTCGGTCCGCCATGCCGCCGAAGTGTACCGCCAGCGCGCGGCCTGGCAAGGAGAAACCGCGCGCGTGTTCCTGCCGATCCTGCTCACGTTGGCGATCGGGGGCACGGTAACCCTGCTCTACGCGTTGTTAGTCCTTGGCTCCTGGTTCGCGGTGATGCGCAGCCTCGGATAGCATGATGGCCACGTTCCAATACACCAGCGTCGACGCCCAAGGCAAGACGGTTTCCGGCCAGATCCAGGCCGAAAATCGCGATGAAGCGATCGAGAAGCTCACCGCGATGGGGCTCCAGCGCGCCGACCTCGTCGCGGTCCCCCCTCCCGCTCCTCCCGAACGCGCCGAGCGCCTTTCGGCCGGCGAAAGCGTCGAGCTCGGCGCGCAACTGTCCCAAGTGGCCAAGGCCGGCCTGCCCATGGGGCCGGGGCTAAGGGCCTTGGCCGAAGAAGTGCCCCAGCGCCGGTTGGCTCGGGCCCTGCGCTTGATGGCAAACCGACTGGACCAGGGAATGACCGTCGAGGCGGCGATGGCCGCCGAGGAGCGGCGTCTGCCGCGGCGCCTGATCGGCCTGGTCCGTGCGGCCACGCGGAGCGGCCACCTGGCAAGCGTGCTAGAGGCCGTGATCGCGATGGAGCGAAAACGCCAGGAACTGCGGCACCGCATCTGGATGTCTCTGGCCTATCCTGCGGTGCTCGTCATCCTCGCCCTGCTGGTGTGCCTCCTGTTCAGCGTGGCCATCATACCGCAGTTTGCCAGCATCTACGCCGATTTCGGCATGAGCCTGCCGACGTTGACGCGTGTGGTCCTGTGGACCTATTCTCCGCCCATGGGTACCGCCTTAGTCGTGGTCTTGGTAGCGGTCGTCGCCTTGTTCCTCTTCCTCGCGATCGCGCGGCCGAACACCGCGATTGGCCAGGCCGTGCTTTATGCCACGCCGGTACTGGGCCCGCTCTGGAGATATCACGGTCTGGCTGAATTCTCACGCGTCTTGCGACTGTTGATCCAAATGCAAGTGCCCCTACCCGAGGCCTTGCGTGCCGCCGGCGAGGCGGTGGACGAATACCGATTGCGGTGCGCCGCGCGGCGCGTAGCCCAGCGCGTCGAAACCGGCGTGCCGTTGGCAGAGGCGATCGGAGGCGATCCTTCGCTGCCGGCACGGCTGAAACCGCTGATCGCGTGGGGAGAACGCAGCGGCACCCTGGCCGACTCGTTCGATGCGGCCGCCGAGATGTTCGAGGGCGAGGTGGGAGTGCGAAGCACGCTTCTCGACGCCGTTGTGCTCCCCGTCCTCCTGATCCTGTTGGGGCTCTACGTGAGCCTATTCGTGATCGCGATCTTTCTCCCGCTGATCTCCTTAATCTCGAAATTGTCGGGAGGTAGCTGATCATGGACCCTTCCCACTTCCTAATCATCGCGGCGATGATCACGACCGTCGGAATCGGCGTGCTCATCCTCTCGTCGCTCGTCCAGTGGACGGCTTCCGAGGTCGGGAACTTCCCTCGCCAAACGGTAGTCCTCCTGGGCTGGGTCCTCGTGATGATTGGCATCTTGATCGGATCGGTGCTCGTGGGCATGGTTCCGGGGGTCATCGCCTTGATCGTGGCGGCGATGGTCATCCAACGCAGCCTCCGCGCGCCGCGCCAGGCCCTGCTCTGGACTTTGGCAATCGCAACCGAACGCTCGATTCCCCTGGTGCCCGCGGTCGAAGCCTTTGCTCAAGAGCGGGGCGGTTTGCTCGGTTCCCGCGCTCGGAATCTCGCGCAGTACCTGCGCGGGTTGGCCGCTTCCCGACGCACTCGAGCGGAGCGGCACGGCCGGTTCTGGCGAGGCGTTGGCGGTGATCCGCGCCGGACAGGAGAGCGGCAATTTGGCGGCCGCGCTGCGCCGAGCGGCCGATGCGCCCTGCGCCATGGACGCCGTCTGGGGAGCGTTCAGCGGCCGGCTCGGCTACCTCTGCATTGTGTTCCTCTTCGTCCTGAGCATAGTAATCTTCCTCGACCTGAAGATCATGCCCGTGATGCAGCGGATTTTCCTTGATTTCGGCCAGTCACTCCCCACCTCGACCCGGCACTTGATCTCCGCGAGCCATGCCATCGTCCGTTATTGGTATCTCGCCGGCTGGCTCCTGCCCCTGCTGCTGGTGGTCCTTGTGCACGCGGTGTTTCGCTATATCGGCTGGGTGGAGACGAACCTTCCCGGACTAGGTTGGCTCACCCTGCGGCACGATGCGGCCACGATCCTCGATTGTCTGACGCTGGCCGCCGACCGCGGCCGCCCCCTGGAGGAAACCCTGGACGTGCTCGCCGCGCTACCATCCCAACCACTCGATCCGCGCGCGGCTTTCCCGCGCCGTGGACGGCATCCGCGCGGGAACCGCCTGGACCGTCAGCCTGCGGCGGCAGGAGCTTGTGGCCGCTTCCGAGCAGGCAGTGCTCGAGGCGGCCCAACGCGTGGGAAACCTTGCCTGGGCCCTGCGGGAGATGGCCGACCGCAGCCGCCGGCGTATGGTGCACCGCATGGAAGTGCTGTCGCGCGTGCTCTTTCCGCTGGGGCTTCTGGCCCTGGGCTTTGCGGTTCTCGTGATTGTCGTGGCCTACTTTACCCCCTTGATATTCCTGATCAGTCGCCTTTCCCAAGCCTAAGCGCTGCCTGGAAAATGGCAGACAGCCTGGAAACACGGAGAACCACCGCCCACTTCACCCCCGGGAAACCGGGATTTTCCGCTTGGTCCCCTGGTGCTTCTCACGGCACGAGACTCGATAGGCAATAGTATGCGTCGTCGCAGAGGCTTCCTGCTGCTGGAACTGATCGTCGGAGCGATCCTGCTCGGGACGATCTTGAGCGTGACCCTGCGGTTCGTCGTGGCGCTGGGCGCGTCGCAGCGGGCGATCGGTTACCGCGAGGCCGCGATGCGCGAGGCGGCCAATGCCATGGAAAAGCTGTGGACGATGGATTGGGAGAAGCTCTCGGACGAGCGCGGCGCGGACCTGCTCTCGGAGGAAAGCGCGAGGGACCATCCCCGGCTTGGCAATCCAACTCCATGTCGACGCGCCGGCCGAACAGCCCGAGGCGAAGCGCGTGCGGGTCGAAGTGCAATGGAACGAGAAGGCCGTCGAGCCGAACAACTCGGTGCGGCTGGTAGCCTGGCGCTACCGCATGCCCCAGCGCGGCGAGGGGAAGAAACCATGATCGACTCCCGCCCCGCCCCGCGCCGCCGGGGATTCAGCCTCATCGAAATGCTGGCCGTTTTGGCCGTCGGCAGCGTGCTTATGGCCGTTGCCGCCGGGCTCCTCCATACGCTCATGGCAATTCAGCAGTCAGGCTATCACCAGTTCAAGGACCGCCGCGCGTTGGATCGTCTTGCCAGGCAGTTTCGCGAGGACGTGCATGCTGCGACCGCGATTGAACCCCAAGCCGACGGGAAGAACTCGCCGGGCTGGAAGCTCCCTTTGGGGACGAACCTGTCGGTCGAGTATCGTGTGGCTCCAGACGGGGTTCACCGGATCGAGCTTGAGGCAAAACGGACGGTGCGCCGTGAGTTGTATGAACTGGCGGAAGGGTCCCACGTGGACATGTCTCTGGGGGGCGATAAGCGTCTGGCCACCCTGCGCGTGATCGCGCGCCAGCCGGCGGAATCCCAGGCGGCGGCTGCCGCCGGGGCGAGCAAACAATCCGCGGCGCAGGGCGATTCGTCGACCGGCGCCGCAATCGGGCCCGCCGTCCGAAACAACGCCGTTCGGATCGACGCCGTGCTGGGCCTCGACCACCGCTTCGCACCTGGCAAAGGAGCCAAGCCATGAGCCACCCTCCCTCCCTGAATCGCGCTCTCCGGCGGGGCGGAGTGATGATCATCGTCCTGGCTTGCCTGGCGGTGGCTGGGATCATGATGGTCACCCTGGTGCGATTTGCCGCCGTCCAGCGCACGCAGATCCAGTCCGCCGCTTGGGAGGAGCAGGCGCGGTGGCTGGCCATTTCGGCGGAGGAGCGCGCGGCCGCGCGTCTGGCGGCCAATCCCGAATACCGAGGTGAAACATGGTCGGTTGCGGCCGAGGCCCTGAGCGGCCGCGACGGGGCATCCGTGAAAATCGAGGTGGAAGCCATTCCCGACCAGCCCGCCCGGCGCCGCGTCAGCATCCGGGCCGATGTACCGGACCATCCGGACCGCGCGCACCGCCACGTGCGGCAGGTGGTCATTGAGACGGCAAATCAAGGAGAGAAACCATGAAACGGCGACTTGAGACGAGGCGCGACGGGTTTACCCTGGTCGAGCTTCTGGTGGTGATTGCGATCATCGGCATTCTGATCGCCTTGCTCTTGCCGGCGGTGCAGGCCGCACGCGAGGCCGCGCGGCGAACCCAGTGCATCAACAACCTGGTACAAGTTGGGCTGGCTCTGCACCAGTACGAACTGACCCACGAAGTGCTCCCCCCAGGCACGGTGAATCCCAAGGGCCCGATTCGCAGCGAACCCTCCGGCTACCACATGAGCTGGATCGCCCAGATTCTTCCCTACATCGAACAGCGCAACGCCTTCCAGAAGATCGACTTCAAGGCCGGCGCCTACGACAAGCGGAATCTGCCGGTCCGCAAGCACTTGATTTCCATCATGCAGTGTCCGTCGGTGGGTATGGGAAATCAGCCGGTCAGCAGCTACGCCGGCTGCCACAACGACGTCGAAGCCCCGATCGACGGCGAGAAGCAGAACCACGGCGTGCTGTTCCTCAACAGCCGGATCAGCCAGCGCGACATACCCGACGGAACCACCTACACGCTCTTCGTCAGCGAGAAGCTCTACGAGGAAGGAGTGGACCTGGGCTGGCTTTCGGGCACGCGCGCCACGCTACGCAACACGGGAACCTTGCCCGGCAGCCAGCCCGCGGTGAAACGCACGGGTGAGATCGGAATGCAACCGCCAGGGATGGAAGAAGGCGTCCTGCTTCCGGGCATGGACGAACCGGGCATCCCCGTAGATGCCTCGGAAAAACCCGCCGACAAACCCTCAGAGAAAAAGGCGGAGAAGTCCAAGGACGCGATGGCCGGCGGAGACGAGGGTGAGAACCTGCCCGGGTTGGTGCTCGCGGGGCAGAGGGATGATCCGAAAGTCGGCGGCCCGGTTACCGCCCTGTATGTCGGCGGCTTCTCCTCCTACCATCCCGGCGGCATCAACTGCCTGTTGGGCGACGGTTCGGCGCGATTCATCTCCCAGACCATCAACCTTGAGGCCTACCAGCATCTGGGCCATCGGGCCGATGGCGAACTGCAGGTCGCCCCCTAAACGAAGTTGCGTGATTCCAGGAAGGTAAAATATACCAAGGAGCCGCCTCGCACAGGGTGGCGGCGAATGTGTACCCCTCCTGGAATCGCGAAACTCGATTTAGAACCTATCCCAGAACTGCCGCTGGAGCCCTGTGCGGCCGGAGAAGCGTGGCATCTCCCAAGGTTCTGGGATCGGCTCTTAGAGTCTCCGCCAAAGTTCCCGTTCTCGTGGCCATGCCGCGGAACCGGTCAACACAAACGCCCACGGACCGCAATCCGTGGGCGTTTCGCTTTTTCCGATCACCATCGGCCCGTGGTTGCCGCTACCGTGCCACGTTGCAGCCGGGAATGGCCTCTTTCAGCTTCTTCAGGCCGGCGTCGGTCACCTTGGTCGACTTGACGCTCAGGCTCTTGAGGCTCTTCAAGCCCGCCAGGTGCTCCAGGCCGGCGTCGGTGAGTTGCGTTTCCTCAAGGTTCAGGGTGCCGAGTGCCGTCAGCCCCTTGAGATGGACCAGTCCGGCGTCGGTGACCGGAGTGGCCTTGAGGCTCAGCCAATTCAGTTTGGTCAGCCCGGCAAGGTTCGCCAGCCCGGCGTCGCTCACGGTGGTCTGCCACAGGTCGAGCCGCTGGAGGTTCTTCAGGCCCTTAAGGCTCTCCAAACCGGCATCGCCCACGGTGGAGCATTCGCTCAGGTCCAGAAACTCCAGCTTCGACAACCCCTGGAAATGGGCCAGCGCGGCGCCGGTGACCGGGCTGCCGCGAAGCTTGATGCGGCGGAGGTTCGACAACTGGGCGAGCGGCTTGAGCCCCGCGTCGGTGACCGCGCTACAGCGGAACAGGTCGATCTCATCGAGGTTGGGGAAGTACTGGGCAATTCGAGCGATTCCTACGTCGCTGATCTCCGAGGTATCTTCGATCACGATCGAGCGCAGGTCCTTCAACGCCTTGAGCGCCTCGATCCCCTCGTTGGTCACGTAGAAGTTCCTCAGCCGCAGGGCACGGAGGTTCTTCAGGTCTTTGAGATGCGCCAGCCCGGCGTCGCTTACCTGGGTAACGCCTCGCAAGTCGAGCATCTTGAGTTGCTTGAGGTCCTTGAGGTTTGCCAATCCATCGTCGGTGAAGTTGTTGTAGAGCAGGCTCAAGTATTGAAGTTTCCGCATCTTCTGCACCTGGGCCAGGGCCGAGTCTTGCAGATACGTGCTGCGGCGAAGGTTGAGCGATTGAAGGTTGGGCAACCCCGTCAGGGCCACGACACCCTCCTCGGTGATCTCGGTGTTCTCCAGCGTCAGTTCCTTCAGCTTGGCGAGCGAGGTGAGGTGCTTGATGCCCGAATCGTGGATTTCCGCCCCATAGAGCGTGAGGCTTTCGAGTTGCGGCAGAAGCTTGAGCTTTTCGAGGTCGGCATCGGTCGTCTGGCCCTTCGATAGGTCGAGCCCGACGATCGTACCCGCCGCATCGTATTCCACCGTGCCGCTCAGGTCCTCGATCCGCTTCAGCAAGGCGGCGACTTCCGGCGACACGGCAACGGCCGGCTTGGCCTTCTTCGCGCCCGGAACACTCGCCGCCTGGGCCGACGTCGGCCCCCATGCCAGACAGGCCAGGACGAGGACGAGGACAGGCACACGTGGGGATTTGGGCAATCGCATCTTGGTTCTTCTCCCGGGTCGAGGCATGATTGAGCCCTGCGTGGCCAAGTCGCCAGGCCGACCCTCGGCAGGGCCGCTGTACCACGGCGATTGGGCCAGGCCGAGCGGGCCGTTCCCAATGCAAACGTCAGTAGACTCAGTGGAAATCCTAAACTCTTAGCCTACTAGACCCGATTCCTGGAGGCAAACCCTCTCGGGTCGAGGGCGGCACAAGCAGTGCCGCGAGCCGTGGGCCGCTCCGGCGATCCTTCGTCCGGGGGAGGTGTTGTCCCGCACTCACACCGCTCACCCCTGTGAAGGGCAATAGGTGCAAAAGCCAAGAGAATTCCTTGACAGAGACGCGACTGGGACCGCGACGACCGCAATCATTCCCCCGAAATTGCGGCCCGCGGCGCTCGGATCGACAAGCTTGTCACCGCTCGGCGCAAAGATTATCGTATAGGTCGAAACGTGTTGACACACGGCGATTTCCGTACAACGGGGCCATCTAGTTCAGAGGAGTAAATGCAATGCTGAAACGTGCCAGTCGTCGCCAGTTCCTGGGCACCACTGCAGCGACCGGGATTGGGTTCTGGGTCGCCGGCGGTCTGAGCGCCGCGGAGAGCTCGTCGCCCAATGAAAAGATCGCCATGGCGGCGATCGGGGTCGAGGGCAAGGGGCAAAGCGACTCGAATGACGCCGGCAAGAATGGCGACATGGTGGCGGTTTGCGACGTCGACCAGAAGAAGCTCGACGCCGCCAAGACCCGATTCCCCAAGGCGAAGCAATTCACCGATTTCCGCAAGATGTTCGATGAAATGGGCAAGAGCATCGATGCGATCACGGTGAGCACTCCCGATCACGTCCACGCCCCCGCCAGCGTCATGGGAATGCGACTCGGCAAGCACTGCTTCTGCCAGAAGCCGCTCACCCACACGATCTACGAGGCACGCAAGATGGGCGAGGTGGCCCGAGAGATGAAGGTTGCCACGCAGATGGGCAACCAGGGAACGGCCGAGGACGGTGTGCGTAAGGCCGCGGCGTTGCTCCGCAAGGGAATCCTCGGCAAGGTCAGCGAGGTCCACGTATGGACCAATCGTCCGATCTGGCCCCAGGGCGGCGACCGTCCCAGGGAAGAGCCGGTCCCCACGAACTTGAATTGGGACGCCTGGATCGGGCCGGCCCCGATGCGCCCCTACGCCAAGGGCTATCACCCCTTCGCTTGGCGCGGCTGGTGGGATTTCGGCACCGGCGCGCTGGGCGACATGGCCTGCCACACGCTGAACATGCCGTTCATGGGTCTCGAGCTCCGCGACCCGGTCTCCGTCCAGGCTGAAACTTCCGGCCACAACAAGGACAGCTACCCCAAGTGGTCGATCATCCGCTTCGAGTTCCCGGCCAACTCCTGGCGCGGCCCGCTCTCGCTCTTCTGGTACGACGGCGGCAAGCAGCGTTTCTAAGGAGCTGCTCGAGGGCAAGGACTCTTCGGGGAGCGGCTGCGTGGTGATCGGCGAGAAGGCCAAGCTGTACTCGCCCAACGACTACGGGGCCAAGTTCGAAGTGCTCGGCAAGGTGGAGACCCCGGAAGTCGAGTTCGAGCGATCGCCGGGCCATTTCGAGGAATGGATCCGCGCGATCAAGGGCGGCCCCCAGGCCAAGTCGAACTTCGCCGACTATGCCGGCCCGCTCACCGAAACCATTCTGCTGGGCAACCTGGCCGTTTGGGCGGCAGCCGCGCCCGGCCAAGGCAAGAAAATCGAGTGGGATGCCAAGGCGCTGAAGGCTACCAATGCTCCCGAGGTCGCCAACGTGGTTGAGACCACGTACCGCGCGGGCTATACCCTCTAGCGCCGCTGCGGAGCCCAACGGGCCTACCCTGGCCCAGCTCCACGGAAGGCAAATACTCGGGCCGCAAGTGCCACGGGGGCGCTTGCGGCCCTTTTCGTTGCGCCTCGGCCGCAAGGCCCCGGGATCCCGGCATGTCGCTGCCCCGGGCCGCGGCGGACGGGGGCATTTTCCTGCCCAACGGCGCTGACCGGCCGACGGCCTCCAAACCGATAATGGGGAGCCGTCGCGCACGGCCGAAGCCGACCGCCGCCTGGACACCGGGAACGGCGCGACCGTCCCTCGTGAACGCTCGCGCCGGCCGCTTCGCGAAGACGTGTCCCGTGTGCTCCGCGGAATCGTGTGGTATCGGCAGGGCAAGGCAAGCCCTTGAGGAAAACGCGGACGATTCTCCAGGAAAATCTCTGGGCAAAGCCGCCCCGGAGGAATTTGGCTCGAAGTCAGGAAGCGTGTCCCGCGACGCGGCGGACCAGCGAATCGCGGCGATTTTCTCGCTGAAACACCGACCTTGCATTGCCGGAGTTCATGCTCGCACACGCGCACCCTGGGGGAAATCGACTTGACTGTCGCGCGCTCAATCCTTACAAAACCCATTCATGGGCGCCCCAACACGGCGTGCCAACGCGCGCGGGCGTGGTGGCGAGTGGCGGGCGAAGCGAATCGGCGACGAAAAAGGAAGAACCGGCAAATTCCTCCCGCTACGCGTATTGACTTTAGCCGAAACAAACGATAATAGATATCGATCCAGGAATACTTCTCGCGACATCAGGTCACCAAGGTAACGCGTCTCGAGTAAGTGACCATGCGGAGATCGGCAAGGAAAGCGCAATTCTGGGCTCCTGATTGCGTCGGCGCGGCAGGATGGCCGGCCGCCGGTTCTCCCGCGGTTCTCGTAACGGAGTCCGTCTTTCGTGATGTCCCCGCGACGACCTCGTCGCGTCTCGAGCCGGCCTGGCCGGGGCCCCGACGGCGCGTGCGTCTGGTACCGTGCGGGTACACTTAGGGGAAGTTCATCCATGATGAAGTTCGACGGTGACGCCGCCTCATTTTCCCTCAGCAGTGTTGAGGAAGAACCTCCGGAGGACCCGCTAGGTAGTCAAGTCTTGCCTGTCCTGCCGCGCGCGGGGCGATCTGAAGACCGCTCGCCTGCCGCGCGTATCGTCCCCCTCTCCTCTCACTTCTCCCCCTCCCCCCGGTATCCTCGCGGCAATCCCCAGACTCGGGCATTCCGCAAGGCCTTCTTTGCCCAAGCCACGGATCAGCAGTGGAACGACTGGCGGTGGCAGCTTCGCAACCGCATCCGCACTCTGGCCCAGTTGGAAGGCATGCTGGTGCTCAGCGACGCCGAGCGCAACGCCCTGGTCGAGGGCGGTTCGATGCTCCCGGTGGGCATCACCCCGTACTACATGAGCCTCATCGCCCGCGATAATGCCGAACAGCCCTTGCGCCGCACGGTAGTGCCTACGACGCATGAGTTTACGCGGTCCGCGGGCGAGGCCGACGACCCCCTGGGCGAAGACCACGATAGCCCAGTCCCCGGTCTGGTCCACCGGTATCCGGATCGCGTGCTGCTGCTGGTGCTGGATTTCTGCTCGACCTATTGCCGCTACTGCACGCGTTCGCGCGTCGTCGGCCACGGCGAGATTCTTCCGCAGGAAGGCCGGCTGGAGAAGGCGATCGAATACATCCGCCGCACGCCCACAATCCGCGACGTGCTGCTCTCCGGCGGCGACCCTCTCGCCCTGAGCGAGGAGCGGCTGGACTGGATCCTGACTAAACTCCGCGCAATCCCGCACGTGGAGTTCGTGCGCCTGGGCACGAAGATGCCCGCCGTTCTGCCGCAGCGGATCACCCCGCAGTTGTGCCGCGTGCTCCGCAAGTTTCACCCCCTCTGGATGAGCCTGCACTTCCTCCACCCCGACGAATGCACGCCCGAGGCCGCGCGCGCCTGTAATCGCCTGGCCGATGCCGGAATTCCCTTGGGTTCGCAAACCGTCCTGCTCAAAGGCGTGAACGACGACGTTCCGACCATGAAGGAGCTGGTTCACCGGATGCTGCTCATGCGCGTCCGGCCCTACTATCTCTACCAGTGCGACCCGATCTCCGGCTCCTCGCACTTCCGCACCTCGGTCGACAAAGGGCTGGAAATCATCGAGGGGCTACGGGGGCACACCTCAGGCTATGCGGTGCCGACCTACGTGATCGACGCCCCGGGCGGAGGCGGCAAAATCCCGCTTCAGCCCAACTACCTCATGGGACGGGATGGAAACGATCTGATCTTGCGCAACTACGAGCATCAGACGTTCCGCTATCCGGATCCGGTGCCTTCGGCAGAGGGGCGTTGACGAACCTGCCATGGAAGGAGCCGCGGACGACTTGGAGCCGTTGTGCGCAGTGTGCGCACCATACCGGCAAGACGTGCTGTGAGGATCGAGAGAATCTACGTGACGCCGGGCGACGTCCGGCGGATTGTCGCTCATACGGGTTTGGCGGGGTTCTTCCGCTTCGATCCGCCGTCCGACCCCCGCTACGCCGAACAGGATGACGATCCGCTCTGGAGCCGTTGCGTCTTTCGCGCGGACGGCTCGCGGCGAGTTCTCCGGCGCGTCGAGGAAGGCAAGTGCATGTTCCTCGGGCCGGCCGGTTGCCTCCTGCCGCTGGACGTTCGCCCCTTGGTCTGCCGGCTGTATCCCTATGCGTATACGGAGGCGGGACTCCACGACGAACTCGAACCGAGCTGCCCGGACTTCCTCCTCAAACCCGGCGAGAACCTGATCGCTCGCCTGGGGATGTTTCCCGAGGAGGCGCGTGCCTGGCATCGGCAATTGTACGAAGAAATCCGCCTGGAGCGGCCGTCGCTCCTCGCCCAGGCCCGAGCCGGCGGCGAAGGGGCGGGATGTGCGAACCCTGGAAGAACGCAAATCGCGGGATGACTGCATGCGCATTGGCTTGACCTACGACCTGAGGCCGGACTATCTGGCGGAGGGCTACGGCGAGGAGGAAACCGCGGAATTCGATCGTCCGGAAACGATCGAGGCGCTCGAAGGCACTCTCGCCAAGCTCGGACACCAGCCGGAACGGATTGGCCACGTGCGTCAACTCGTCTCCCGCCTGGCGGCGGGCGACCGCTGGGACCTGGTGTTCAACATCGCCGAGGGACTCTACGGGATCGGCCGCGAGGCCCAGGTGCCGGCCGTTCTGGATGCCTATCAAATCCCCTATACATTCTCCGATCCCCTCGTGATGGCGTTGTCGCTCCACAAGGGGATGACCAAGATGGTCCTCCAGGCCGCCGGCATCCCCACGCCGGATTTCGCCCTCGTCGAGCGATTGGCCGATCTGGACCGTGTCGACTTGCCCTTTCCGGTGTTCGCCAAGCCGGTCGCCGAGGGCACCGGCAAGGGAATCGACCCTTCCTCGAAGATCCGCGACGGCAAGGCACTGCTCCAAACCTGCGGGGCGCTGCTCGCGCGGTTCCGACAGCCGGTGCTGGTGGAAAGCTACCTGGCCGGGCGTGAGATGACCGTGGGCATCTGGGGCACGGGACCCAAGGCCGAAGTCATTGGTACCCTGGAAATCCTGCTCGGCGCGCAGGCCGAGCCCGAGGTCTATTCCTACGCCAACAAGGAGCGTTCCGAGGAACTGGTCGAATACCGCCTCGTGCGAGGGGATGACGATCCCGAAGTGCAGCGCGCCGAAGAGATCGCCTTGGCCGCCTGGCGCGTGCTCGGATGCCGCGACGCGGGTCGCATCGACGTCCGCTCCGATGGTTTCGGCCAGCCCCATTTCCTCGAAGTCAACCCGCTGGCCGGACTGCACCCCACGCATTCCGACCTGCCGATGATTTGTACCGCGCGGGGGATTGCCTACGAGAAGCTGTTGGAACGGATCGTGGCGTCGGCCTCAGAACGCCTGCAACCCGTCCGCGCCCATTGAGTCACCTATCGCCGCCTTGCCCGATGCTCGTCGCCCTCCTCCACAACGCCGTCTCTGCCGAGGATTCCGCCGCGGACCGCGATGTGCTCGTGCAGGCCGAGGCCGTGGAAAAAGCGCTCGATCAGCTCGGCCACAAGTGGGTCGCGCTCCCCTGCACGCTCGACCTGGGAGCAGTCCGGACTTGTCTCGGCCAGATCCGTCCCAACGTCGTCTTCAATCTCGTCGAATCGCTCGGCGGATCGGACTGGGTAGCCCATGCCCTGACCGCCTTGCTCGATAGCCTGGGAATCGGCTACACGGGCAGCCCCACCGAAGCCCTGCTGTTGACCAATCACAAGCTTCTGGCCAAGGATCGACTTCGCCAGTCGGGGCTGCCTACCCCTGACTGGCTCGCTCCTCGTCCCGGTTCCCGGCATTCCGGCGAACCGCGTTGCCAGCCGGCGCCTCTCGCCCCGGTCTACATGATCAAGGCAGTCTGCGAGCACGCTTCCTTCGGCCTGGACGAACAGAGCCTGATCCGCTCGGCAAACCGTGAGGAGCTTGAGGCGGCGATCGGCCGCCACGCGGCTCGCTTGCAGCGTCCCTGCTTTGCCGAGGCCTTCGTAGACGGCAGGGAGTTCAATCTCTCGCTCCTGGCGAGCGAGGGCGGCCCCGAGGTCCTCCCCTGTGCAGAGATCGACTTCTCCGCCTTCCCGCCCGGCAAGGCTCGCATCGTGGGTCAGAGCGCCAAGTGGGAGGAGGGATCGTTCGAATTCCAGAGCACGCCGCGCCGCTTCGACTTCCCCGCCGCCGACCAGCCGCTCCTGGAGCGGTTGCGCGACCTGGCCGCCCGCTGCTGGGAACTGTTCGACCTGGGGGGCTACGTGCGCGTCGATTTCCGCGTCGATCGGCAGGGCCAGCCTTGGATCCTCGAAATCAACACCAACCCCTGCCTCTCGCCCGACGCCGGATTCGCCGCCGCACTGGCGCAAGCGGCAATCCCCTGGGAGGCCACAGTCGCACGGATCCTTGACGACGCCCTGGCCCGTCGGTCGATCCGGGGCTGACAAGCCGCCCCACGGCGATCTTCCCCCCTCGGATGCCGCGTCACGCGCCCACAAAATCCGCACCGCACGCTGCCGTTCGATCAGTCGCGCGCCGGCCTTGATCTCGAGCGGTTTTCTCTTTACGCTGGCGCGGAGTTTCTTTTGCAGCGATTCCTGGAAGGAGCATCTTGATCGTGAGTGAAGCCCACGTGGGACCGAAGAACCTACCCCGGAACCGGCATGGCAGTCCGCCACAGCCGGAGAATTCGGGACCGGCACAAGGTTCTGGGACCGGCTCTAAGACGTCGCTCAGCTTTCGACATGAATTGCGTGCCGATGACCGCGAGGTCGTGCGCGCGATCGTCGCCTCGACCGGCTTCTTCCATGCTCCGGAGGTCGAGGTGGCCGTGGAACTGGTCGACGAGCGTCTGGCGAAAGGGCCCGCCAGCGGCTACCACTTCGTGTTCGCCGAGGAAGACGGCGTTCCCCTCGGCTACGCCTGTTATGGCCCGATCGCCTGCACGGCCGCCAGCTACGACCTGTTCTGGATTGCCGTAGAGCAGTCCAAGCGAGGCCAGGGCCTCGGCCGCGTCCTGTTGGAGCAAGCCGAAAAGCAGATTCGCGCGATGGGCGGACATCGCGTGTACATCGAGACCTCGAACCGCGACCTGTACCTGCCGACGCGCCGCTTCTACGAGCGCTGCGATTACGCGCTAGAAGCGGTGCTCCAGGATTTCTACGGCCCCGGCGACGGCAAGGCAATCTTCGTGAAGGCATTGCGGGACTGTGCCCCGACCGCTCCGGGGACTCCTGCCGGTTTGACGCTCCCTCCGCCGGCGACCATAATGGCCCCACCACGGTAAACGAAAGGGCGGGCCGGGACCAGAAACGGAGAACGCGGTGCATGGGCCGAATGCAGGGTTCGGTGTGGGCGATTTCCCGATGGGCTGCCGTGTGGATCGCCTCATTCGCGATTCACTCGGTAGCCGGCGAGCCCGCAAACCGCGCCACCTGGCAGGAAACCCTCGTCGAGAGCCTGGCGCGCCAGCCCGACGCTGCCGTGCAACGCGCGATCCGCGAATTTCCCCAGGATCGACTCGCCCTGGAGACGGTGGCCGATTGGCTCGCGCAGGATCAGGTCCGCGGCGGGGCGCCCGTCGCCAGGCAGACCGTGCTGCGCGTCCTCGACGAACTCGGGCCGGCTTCCGCCCCCCTCCGCTCGCAGTGCGAAGCCTTCGCAACTACGCCGGGGTCCTCGGACGGCCGGCGCTGGGCCGAGTTATATCTCGAAGCCTGCCGCCAGCGCCGCCGCGCGCGGCTGACCCCCTTCCTCGATCGCGTGCAGCGCGTGGTCTTTACCAAGCACTATGATCTGGGCGGCTCGCACTACGCCTATACGGAAGGCCAATCCGATGCCCAGAACGAGCGGCACTTCCGCCCCGGCGCTTCCCTCTGCCTGCTCGAAATGGAGGGTATCGACAGCCGCATCCATACCCTTCTCCACGACGCCGGAGGGGTGATTCGCGACCCCGACGTGTCCTACGACGGCCACCGCGTGCTCTTCGCCTGGAAGCGGTCGCTGGACCACGACGACTACCACCTCTACGAAATGACGGTCGAGGATCTCCGCGTCCGCGCGATTACCTCGGGTCTGGGGTTCGCCGACTACGAAGGCGCCTATCTGCCCGACGGCAACCTGATCTTCAACTCCACGCGTTGCGTGCAAACCGTGGATTGCTGGTGGACGGAGGTGAGCAACCTCTTCACCTGCAACGGCGAAGGACGCGCACTGCGCCAACTCGCCTTCGACCAGGTGCACACGAATTACCCCACCGTCGCCGGCGACGGCCGCGTGATCTACACGCGGTGGGACTACAACGACCGCGGCCAGATCTACCCGCAGGCGCTGTTTCAAATGAATCCCGACGGCACCGGGCAAACCGAGCTGTACGGCAACAATTCCTGGTTCCCCACCACGATTCTCCATGCGCGTGCCATCCCCGGATCGGGCAAGATCGTCTGCATCTTCACCGGCCACCACACGGGCCAACAAGGATGGTTGGGACTGGTCGATCCCCGCCGCGGTCGCCAGGAGAACCAGGGGACGCAGCTCATCGCACCGGTCCGCGACACCCCGGCGGTGCACGTCGATCGCTACGGTCAAACCGGCGATCAGTTCCAACACCCCTATCCGCTGGACGAAGCGCATTTCCTCGTGGCGATGCGGCCGGACGGGGCGAAACGGTTCGGGATCTACCTGGTACGGGCCGACGGCCGCCGCGAACTGCTCGCCAACGATCCGAGCGTGTCGTGCAACCAACCCGTGCCGCTCGCCCCGCGCCGGTTGCCGGAGCTGCGGCCCAAACTCGTCGACTACCGCCGCGACGAGGCCACGGTTTACCTGCACGACGTGTATCAGGGTGTGGGATTGAGTGGAATCGCGGAAGGAACGATCCGCGGACTCCGCGTGGTCGCTTTGGAGTTCCGCGCGGCGGGGATCGGCAGCAATTTCAATCGTGGTCCGGCGGGCGCAGCCCTGGCCAGTACGCCGGTTTCCATCGAGGGCGCGTGGGACGTCAAACGGATCCTCGGGACCGCCAAGGTCTATGAAGACGGCTCGGCCTGCTTCTCCGTTCCCGCGCGCACGCCGCTGTATTTCCAGGCCCTCGATGCCGAGGGACGCATGGTGCAATCCATGCGGAGTTGGACCTCGCTGCAGCCTGGCGAAACCGCGTCCTGCGTGGGCTGCCACGAGCACAAGAATACCGCCCCGCCGGTCACACGGCTCAGCCGCGCGATGGCACAAGGCCCGCAATCGCTGACGCCGTTCCACGGACCTCCGCGGGGATTCAGCTTCCCCCGTGAGATCCAACCGATCCTCGACCGGCATTGCGTGCGCTGCCACGACGACGATCGGGCGCCCGAGTATCTGGCCCAGGGGCCCTTGCCCGGCACGCGGCAGAGGATCGACAATCCGCCGATCGAAGACCGGCAGGGAACGGTCGCCGTGGAAGACACGTCAATCGCGGATCGGACACGCACACCCGTGTCCGGCCAGGCGCCGCATCCCAAGGTTCAGGCATTCAGCCTACGCGCCCTCCAGGTGCTCGACCCCGAAAGCCAGCGCAAGTGGAGCGATGCCTACCGGGCGCTGGCGCATCGGCACGTTGCCAACTGGATCGATATCCAGTCGGGGCCTCCGTCGTTGCCGCCTTACCACGCCGGCGCAGCCCGGAGCCGGCTTGTCTCGATGCTCGCGCGCGGCGAACACTACGGCGTGCGTCTGGACGAGCGGGAGTTGGACCGGTTTATCGCCTGGATCGATCTCTTGGTGCCCTACTGTGGCGACTATACCGAGGCAATGGCAGACGACCAGAATCCCGCGATATCGGCACTTCCTCGAGAAGCGACGGCGCTGGCAGGCCGAGGAGGCGAGGAACTTGGCGGAATACCTCCGCGCCCGTAAGGGCCCGCGATCGCGCGAGCCGCTCGACGCGCATGCGGAACCGCCCTGAGCGAAGCATGTCTTGTGCGCTCGCGGCGCTAGGCACCGGACCCCGCAGCCTGCAAGGCGCGGCTACGATCCGGGTAGATCGGCCAGATCACGTCGAACCGCGACGCGCGGAGGATCTCGCGGCCCAACTCGCCCACGTTACACAAGGCCATGCTTCCTTCCCTGCGGCGCAACCGCTTCCATACCGCGTGCATTGCGGCGAGCATCTCCGAGCCGAAATATGCTGCCTCCGCCAGATCGAAAACCACGTGGCTGATCGAGTGGCGCTCGAGCTGATCGAGAATGACCTCGACCTCGGATCGCAGCCCTGCCCCGGCCAGGCTCCCCACGTTGCCGCGCGGAACGACCAGCAGCGATTCCCCCTCCTGCTGGACGGCAAAGACCTTGGCCTCGGCCATCATCCCACCTCCCCGTTCGCGCCGGACGCGCAGCGGCGCTTGACGAGGGTGACGGAATTCCCTCGCGCGTTGTAGTTTACTTCGTCCATGAACGCCTGCATCAGCAGTACTCCGCGGCCGCAAACGCGTTCCAGATTCGCCGGGTCGTCGGGATCGGGCAAAGCCGCCGGATTGAAGCCC
Source organism: Pirellulales bacterium (assembly GCA_963736495.1). Lineage (GTDB taxonomy): Bacteria > Planctomycetota > Planctomycetia > Pirellulales > Thermoguttaceae > CAVTPL01. The sequence continues at coordinate 89,633 of CAVTPL010000010.1, forward strand.
GGCCCCTCGTCGCGTACCACAAAGACGGCCCGATCCCGCGAGAGGTTCACCTCGACGTGGATGCGGCGATCCCGGTAGGGAGGCTCCCTCCCCCGCTGAGTCACTAGGGCATAGTACGCCTCGTCGCTTTCCCCGCGAACTGCCGACGCCACCTCGAGGTTGCCGTGGTGCATGGCGTTGACCAGCGCCTCTTCCAGTGCGACCCCGATTCGCGTGCATTCCGAGGAGTCGCAGAGCCCCATCTGCACCACGCTGTCCTGAAGGTAACCCACCAGCGACTCGATCAGCGAGCAATCGTTTCCCAGCACGAAACCGCATCGCAGCTCGGTCATGCAGCCCAACAGACGTGCCTTGCACCGCTTCTGGTACGACACGGACAGAACGCGCTGGATGGTCTCCGACAGACTCTGGGCCAGCATGCGTTTGGGCACGTAACTGGCCGCCCCCTGCTGCCAGCGCCTGGACGGCGATCTCCTCGCTTCCCCGCGAGGTCATGAGGATGACTGGCAGTTCGGGGAACCGGGCGCGAACCGCGGCCACGAGTTCCAGCCCGTCCATCTGGGGCATCATGAGATCGGTGAGCACCAGGTCGGGCCGAGCCAGCTCAATCTTCTCCAGCGCCTCCAGGCCGTTGCCGGCAAAGTCGAGCGTCAGGTCGGGACGCTTGGACAGCAAGCCCCCGACCAAATGACGGTCGACCGAGGAATCGTCAACGACCAGAATCGTCGCCATCGCTCCGTTCCGTGTTGTTTCTCGCGTGCCGGCGCTCGAAGCGCCGCAACGATACGCTGCCCGGACGCCCCAACGGTCCGGGCGCCCGCGGTCGGTTTCAGGAGGTCGGCGGGGTCTCGACGGCGCCCGCGGAACGCTCCGGCTGAGGGCTGTTTCCCTCAAGGTAGTGTACCAAAATGGAACTGATTCCGGCCAATTCGTTCTCCAACGAGGCCAGGGCCGGACCGAGGTCCTGCGTGCGTCCCTCGCGAGCCGCCCTTTCCAACGCGAAAGCCAAAGCGAAGCCGCGCCGCGCTCCAAGGTAATTCATCGACCCCTTGAGCGTATGCGACGATCGCATCACCGAATCGGCCAAGCCGGCGCCACGGCCTGGCGCAACGAGGTCAATAGGCAACTCGACTCCTCCAAAAAGGCCTGCACGACCCCGAGGAGCAGTTCCCGGTCGCCGCCCACCGTGCTCATCGCTGCCTTCCAGTCGATCGGGCTCTCCTCGTCGGCCGCCGGCACGGCGGAAAGGGGCGCGGCGGGCTCGCCAACCGTCGCCTCAGCCGGCGTCTCAGCCGGCGTAGCCCCCGCCGGCACGCCCGCCCCGGCGACCACGCTCTCGATCATCTCCATCAATCGCCTCGTCCGGATCGGCTTGGCCAGGTACTCGTCCATCCCGGCCTGCAAGGCATCGCTCGCGGTCGCCCTGCATGGCATGGGCGGTCATGGCGATGATCGGCACGTGCGTTCCGGTCTGCTTCTCCGCGACGCGAATCGCCGCCGTCGCCTCCAGGCCGTCCACCTCGGGCATCTGGATGTCCATGAGGATCAGGTCGAAGGGCTGCGCGTGGAACGCGACGACGGCCTCCTTGCCGTTGTTGGCCACCTCCACGTGATGCCCTTGCCGACGCAGAAGTGCCGTCACCAGCTTCTGGTTCACCAGGCTGTCCTCGGCCAGGAGGACGCGCAAGGGGCGGCAGGTCCCGAACTGCCCGCTCGTCGGCGACTCGCCGCCCTTCCTCGTCCGGCAAAGTGATTCCCAGGGCCATCACGATGGCGTCGAACAGTTCCGACTGTTTGATCGGCTTGAGCACGTACGCCGCCACGCGGAACTGCTCGCATCGCGAGATGTCGCCGGGCCGGTCCCCCGAGGAGAGCATCATCACGATCGCGGGAGCCGGCTTGAAGTCGCGGCGCACGCGCTGGCAGAAGGCAAAGCCGTCGGTCTCGGGCATCGTTCGCGTCGACCAGCACGAGACGGAACGGTTGTTCGGAGCCTTGCGTCTGCCTGCAACCGCGCCACTGCCTCCGATGCCGCGCCGACGCTCGCGGGTACCATCCCCCAATTGGTCAGCATCTGCTCGAGCATGCCCCGGTGCGTGGCATTGTCGTCGACCACCAGGACCGCGCGTGCCGGGAACGTCCGCCGGGCAAGCGCGCGGGCGGCCGGTCGACTCCGCGCGGCGGGAAGTCCCAGTCGCACCGTGAAGTGGAAGGTGCTTCCCTTGTCCACCACGCTCTCCAGCCACATCCGCCCTCCCATCAACTCAACCAGCCGCGACGAAATGGCCAATCCCAGCCCCGTGCCGCCGAAACGCCGGGTCGTGGTGCTGTCGCCCTGAACGAAGACCTCGAAGATCGCTTCCCGCTTCTCCGCGAGGAATGCCGATTCCCGTGTCGGAAACGGCAAAGTGCAGGACGACATCCTCCGTCGGTCCGCTACTCCGACTCGAACGTCGACCACCACTTCGCCCCGCTCGGTGAACTTGATCGCATTGCCCACCAGATTGACGATCACCTGGCGGAGACGCGGACTGTCGCCGATCACCAATTCCGGCACGTCAGGCTGGATCGAGCAGATCAAGCTCCAGTCCCTTGCGGTGGGCGCGATGGGCCAGCGACTTCAGCGCGTCGCCCAGACTCTCGTGCAGGTCGAACAACGCCTGGTCAAGATCGAGCTTTCCCGCTTCGATCTTGGAGAAATCCAGCACGTCGCTGACCAGCGACAAGCAGTGCCTCGCCCGACTCGCGGATCACCGTGAGGTACTCGCGCTGCTCCGACGAGAGCGTGGGTGTCCAGGAGCAAGCTCGGTCATGCCCAGGATCGCGTTGAGCGGCGTGCGGATCTCATGGCTCATGTTGGCCAGGAATGCGCTCTTGGCGCGGTTGGCCGCCTCGGCCGCGGCCTTCGCGTGCTCCAGGTGCTCTTCGGCCCACTTCCGCTCGGTCACGTCCCAGAAGACTACCTGCGTGCCCACGATGTTTCCGGCCGCGTCGCGTACCGCCGACTTCATCACGTGCATGTACCGCGTTTCGCCGTTCTGCTCGTACTGCTCCGTGTCCTCGAAGAGAACTCCCGTATCGGCCACGAGGGCGTCGTCGCGACGGTACTTCTCCGCCAGTTCCCTGGGGTAGATAATCGAAATCGTTCTTGCCCATGATCTCATCGAGGGTCTTGCCCAACAAAGCACAGAATGCCGTGTTGGCAAAGGTGAACCGGCCGCTGAGATCCTTGCGCCCACCTGCACCGGAAGGTTTTCGACCAGCGACGCATACAGGGCTTCGGAGTCCTGAAGCACCGCCTCGGCACGCTTGCGGTCGGACACTTCCTGGGCCAGGCTCTCGTTGACCCGCTGCAACTCCGTCGTGCGCTGGATCACGATCTGTTCAATGGCAGCCGCACGCCCGGACATGGCGGCCGTGTATAACACCACCAGCGCCGTCCCCACCACGCCCGCCAGAAAGACCGCAAGCGGCAGCCAGGTACGATGCTCGGCAACGTAGGTAGTCGTTGGCGTGCAGTAAATCCGCCACGGACGCCCGGCAGCGTCGAATTCCACGTTGTGGACGATCCCGGCCGGTGCGGTGTCGCGCGGGTCGGCGCCCGGCTCCAGCGGCACCTCCCGCACTTTCGAGGGCCGAATGACCAGGATCCTCTCCTCGTCTGCCGAAACCCCGTCGCACAACACCAAGTCGATCCCCACCGACTGCGTCTCGTCGAGCGCTTCCTCGACCAGCCGTTCCAGTTGAAACTCACCCACCACCATCCGATCGAGCGACCTCTCCCGATCCTCGAGGCTCTCCGGGGTATGGTCCCCCTGATAGATCGGCGCAAGATATAGACGGTCGCCGTGCGAGTTCCCTGGGAATCCCCCGAAACTTCCGTGGTGGCAGTCAAGGTCCCCGACTGGCACGCGCGCCGCATGGCCTCGCGGCTCCCCGGGATCGTCGCCAGGTCCATGCCGCTTTCCAGCCCGTCCCGCTGTTGGCCTTCGACAAAGCTGAGGGGAAGCGGCGCGGTCGTGCGCAACAACTCGCTGCGGATCGGCCCGGTCACGCCAAGCCTGAGGATGTTGGGCCGCCGCTTCAGAAACGGGGTGACAAAGGCTTGGAACTCCCCGCGAGTCACCTCTTCGGACCCGTGGTAGAAGGCGGTCAGCCCATAGAGCATGCCGAAACTCACCCCCATCTCGCGTCGAATCGCATTGATCCGTTGTTCGGAGTCGAAGCGCAGAAGTGCGCGAATGGACTCGTATTCGCCGCGAACCAGTACCCAGGATAGAGCCGCCGAAAGCGTCAGACCGGAAATCCCGATCGCGATTACCAGGGGCACCTTGGATCGCGGCAACCGGGGTCGCATGGATTCCAGCATGGCGCGATTCCCTGGTGGCCCTCGACAGAACACCCCGTGCCGTTTGCGAGAAGCGGAGACGGGGGCCGGCGGACCCGACGCCCCACCCCCCTCAGAGTAGCCCCAATCTAGCCTCCAGACAACCCCCTCCCTCGCTCGACACGACACGACACGTTCCGGTGCAAAAGCCTATCCCAGAACGGCCGCCGCAGCCCTATGCGGCCGGAGGATTTCAGGGCGGCAGACGATTCTGGGACCGGCTCCAAGAACCTTTCCCGGAACCGCCACGGCAGTCCTCCGTGGCCGAAGAATGCAGGACCGGCACACGGTTCTGGAACCGGCTCCAAAAAGCCCAATACCCCAGATAACCTCCGCTCTTGGCAAACCTCCCCAACGCCAGTATCTTGGGCAAGGTTCTCGGGGGATCTTTTCGCGATGCGCACGACCTATTGGGCTCATTGGTACGAAAGCGACGTCCAGCCGCGACTCGCGGTGGAGCAGGTCTTTGCCGACGTGGAATTCACCGACCTCGACGGCCCTCACCTCCGCGCTCGCTGCCCCATGGCGCCGGGCGATCGCGCGCAAGCGTTTTGCGTCGACCGCTACACGCTCCGCTGGAGCTGCCTCGATCACTGTCGCATCGGATCGCAGTCACCTCTGGCCTTCCTCAATGGCGGGCATTTTCCCCGACCCGGAAGCGGAGAGTATCGAGCCGTGCTGGAGAAAGCCGCCTCGCTGGCCCGCGTTCCCTTGCCGTCCTGGCCCGATCCCAGCACCGAGGAGGAGCAGCGGTTGGCGCAGCAGGATCGCGTGCAAAGCCTTCTGGAAGTCTTCTATCTCCGTACGCACCAGCTCCTGTTGGACCCATGGGAGCCGGGCCTGCAACCCAGTGCAGCGGAAGACTTCCTCGCACGGCAAGGACTCAGCCGTGAGGACTGCGCCCGGCTTCCCCTCGGCTTGGCCACCGATCTGGACCTGCTCCGCTCGCAGTTGGAGCAATCCTTTTCCCCCCAGGAAATTGAAGCCTCGGAACTGCTTGCCGATCGACGACTCGCCGCGCGTCTGGTCGGTCCGATCCGCAATCCGCGGGGACAGATCGTCAGTTTCTGGGCCCGGCATCCGCTCGACCGGGGTCCGCGGTTCCTTTTCAAGGGAGCCTGGAAGGAAAACGCCGCGCTGTGGGGTCTCGACGCGGCACTACGAAGCGACGGGCAATCGCAGGGCCACCTCGTGGTGGTCGAGCGTCTTTTCGACGCCCTGCTGCTCCACGCGCGAGGCGTGCGGTTCGCGGCGGCCGTTTGCGGCCCCTGGAAGGACCTCTCGCGCCCGCGATGCGAACTCTTGGCGGAACTGCCCCTCCAGCGAGTAACGCTCGTGCTCGACCCCTCGGCCAACGAAGCCGAGCTGTGGGGCCTCCTGGACCATTTCTTCCACCTGAGAACTTCTCCTGAAGTCGACCTGCTTCTCCCCCATGCCTTCGGGAAGTCGCGAAGCCTGCGGAGATTCCTCCAGGATCGCGGCCCAGACGCTTTGCGATCCTTGCTCCAGTTCGAGACCGTTCCGGCCTGCGCGTTTCGCGCCGCGCAATCCTGGCCAAGCATCGCGCAAACGGCTGGACCGACGCCACGCGTCACGCCGCCTGGAAAGAGGCGATCGAATTCTTCGCCACTGCGGGCCGGCGACATGGCCCCGCCCTGGACAAAGAGTTCGTGCCGGTCATCGTCGCCGGGCTCCAACGCACCTGGGACACGTTCCAGCCGACCGAAAAGCCGGAGGAGGGCTCACGGGAGCCGGCGTCCCTGCCGAGCGGGAAAAACGACGGCTTCGGCAACGACGCCGACAAGCCCCAGGCCCCTCCCCCCGCCGCCCCCAGGACAACCGCGCCCCGGAGCCCCTCGCTCGCCGTGCCCGCACGAACAATCGCATCGTCGCCCCGACCAGCAGGATTTTGCCACTTGCATCGCTGCCCGGCGACCCATTGTTTCTGCTTCGACTGACCTCCGCGTTTCAGCCTCGATTGACCTCTGAGCGGCCGAAGCCCGGCGGTCCATCGCTGCGGTCACGACGGATTTTTGCCGCCCCATGCCTGCCACTCGGCAAAGCATCCCTCCGCTGTTCCCCGGCTCGCGAGGAGCGGTTGCCAGTGTGCCGTGAACCTGCTATTCTACGGGTCGCGGGCGGCTAGCTCAGTTGGTTAGAGCGCCATCCTCACACGGTGGAGGTCACTGGTTCGAGCCCAGTGCCGCCCATTTCTCTTCGGGGCCGATCTTGCCGTTGCGCAAGCTTCTGTTTGCCCCCACCCTTTAAGACCCAGCATGGCCCCCAGCGCCCGGTCCTCTTTCTTTGCGGGTAGAAAGCGCCATCCAGCCGCTGCTGGGAAAATTGGCACCGGCGCGATGAGCCGGACGCCTCGAAACTCGCGGTCGCTGCCTCCCAGGCGACGCTACTGAAAGGCGGATGACTCCGAGATGCAGGACCCCCGCGAGCTGGCCGGCGGAGCTGAGCTTAAAGTCAACTTGTCGCGGTCAGGGCACTTGTGTTCCCAGCAGTCCTCAGGCAATTGCTCGTGGTACGGACATACGCCGGCATCAAACCCCATGCGCCAACCCATTCCAAACGTGCGCCCGAAGTAAATCGCGTCGGCAATTTCGTACAGATGCCGCACGATCTCGGCCGCCCGAAACTCGATGTGCAGCCGGCGCGCCTTGCCTCGTGACGACTCCGAAGCATTGGGACATGAGCTGTCGCCATGATAAGGGCACGACTGGTCGTCCTGGGCAACGATCCAACCGGGACCCGAACTCAATCCCTCCTGAATGGCACGCGCAATCTCGCGCAACTTGCGCACCGCGTCCCCATCCTCGATCGCTAGGCGTATTCTCATCGGTGCCTTGTCACGGTCGTATGGCTCCCCCAATGGCATGAAAAGTAGGAGATTCTAGAACGATCTGGTAGAGGCGACGAGGCCCCATGTCCAGCAAGATTCTGGGGATATCGCACATTGCTTGGGGCATACATTACCCCCATCATATACTACACAATCGCGACGAATCGACAAGGATCGATCCTACTCTCGGGAACCAGATCAAAGGTTGCCGCGACCCTGGCCAGCTCTGCCGGAACGCGCTGCAATTGCGCCGCATTCCCGAGGCGATGCCGTGATCTCAGTGCGCTGCTGGCGCATGCGCGAGTCCTGGCAACCGCGCGTCGTCCGCGCGGCAGCGCTGGGGCTCTCTAGAAAAAGTAGCGTGCCGCCATCTCAAAACGCAACGAGTCACCGGGCTCCAAACCTACCCAGTGGGTTTTCCAGAAGCTCAGCTCAAACCCGAGATTGAGGAACCTGGTCACATCCCACGTGAGGTTGCCGAACCAGAAGTCGTTGTAGATGCGGCCGATACGAACGTCGCGATTCAACGGATCGTCGATCGAATAGCCCACGTGGCTATGCAGGTCCGGGCGCCAATCGTACCACAGATCCGCCCAGCCCCCCGTGCTGCGAATGGGGCGGTGCGTGACACGGTCGACTCCCTGCAGGATCCCACCCATGTACGCCCCCAGATTCGAACCCGTGAAGAATTCCATCTGGTAGCCGAACCGCTGAGTGATCGGCCAACGCAGGTCCGAATTCAGCGACCAGGTGAGGACCTCGACGTCGGGCCCCGAATCGGGATCGCTCGCCGGAAAGTCGAACTCTTGCTGGCCGATGTGCCCCGACACACCGAGAGTCGCCGGTAAAGCGTCGGGGCCGCTGCGCGGGCCAAGGGTAATTGCCGCGCGCCCTCCACAACCGGCCAGCCTGATTCGCGCCCCACGACGGTGGGATCCGAGGTAAAGTCGCTGATAATGTTCGTGTTCAGGGAGGCCTGGAGCGTGAGCAAGCTGAGGTCCGAAAGGGCCAGGTAGCGTTCGCCGCGAAGCTGCGCACGGCGATACCCGAGATTGCCCGCCCCCGAGCCGGGGATATACATGATCGAACCGGCGTACAGAGGAGAAATTACCTCCCACGCTTGCCCGAAGAGCAGCCGGTACTCGTCGTTCTTCACCTCCACGTAGGCCTGACGAAACAGGACGCCCGGCCGGTTCGACGTGTCGAACTGGCGTTGAAAATCGAACTCCGCCTTGCCGCCGAACTTCGCATCGGTGAAACAGGAGGGCGAGGGACCGGAGACGTCAATCCCAAGCCGTGTGGAACTGCGCATCGAAGTAATAGCCGTCGCCGTCGAACTGCTCGGGCGACTGCACGTAGATGGGATACTCCCCGGGAATCGTACGCTGGCTCTCGTATACCATGGAGCCCCAAAGGATTCCGTAGGGCACAAACTTATAATCCCCCTTGGTCCAAACGAGCTTCTTCAACTCGCCGGTGAACTCCTCTCGGGTCATGGAAGGAGCATTCGGATCGGGCACGTTGGGACCGGGAGCAGAAGACACCTCGGCGCGCTCGGCGACGGCCAGCGTAGCACGCTGGCGCGATTCTGCCGCGTGGCGATTTCCTCGCCGATCTCCTCCTGGAGGCGCTGGGTCTCCGCCTCCAGGAGTTGCAGCCGATCGAAGGGCTCAAAAGCTTCCCCCCCAGCCATGGCTTCCTGCGCGATGGCCGGGATGGCGACGAGAAGGTGTATCACCAGCGCGGCACAGACCAGGGCTCGCATGGTGTCGATCACAGGGGAAGACCGGAAATCAGACCGACGACACGAGGGCTGGATCGAGCGCGCTTTGCTCTTGATTCTCTGCCATTATCGACGGAAGAATTGCGCCACTTAACGGCAACACGAGAATCGGAAGAATGCGGAGAATAGGAAAAGCTTATGCCGGCCGTGGGAACCGTTCACAGGCCGACCGGGGACTGGCTCATTTCTCGCCCGTTTCGCTCTCCCCGTATGCCCCGTTTCGCTCTCCGTGTGCAAGGACGCGAAGGCCGAAAAACGTGCCTGTCCCCTCGCAACCCGCGAGAGGGAACAACGGGGTTCCCGAGGACCGACCCTGGCGATTGAGCCTGTTCGCCGCCGCAAGCGAGCTTAGAATGGAACCTTCCACCGGCTTCACGGCGGTCTGGCCGCCCCACGCAACCGCCGCCCATTCGGCCGCGGAATGGCATCGGCGGAGTCGGGCGGGAAACTGAGCTGCGCGGGAAGTGTGCGCAGCACGAGGTGAGGAGAAAGTGACGATGGAGAGCCGGGAGGACGACCTGCGGCAAACGGCCAATCGCGAGAAGCGATTCGTGGCGCTTTCGTCGCTGTTGGCAGCGGTAATGCTCACAACTTTTAAGGTGGTCGTGGGCTTGGCCACCAATAGCCTGGGCATTCTCTCCGAGGCTGCACACTCCGCGTTGGACCTCGTGGCCGCCGCCGTTACCCTCTGGGCGGTGCACATCTCCGGCAAGCCGGCCGACCCCTCCCACACCTACGGCCATGGCAAGTTCGAGAACCTCTCCGCTCTGTTCGAAACTCTCCTGCTCTTGGCCACCTGCGTGTGGATCATCTACGAGTCGGTCCGGCGCCTGGCCTTTGCCGAGGAAGTACACGTACACGCCAGCATTTGGGCCTTCGTCGTCGTGGGCGTGTCGATCGTTGTCGACATCTCGCGCTCGCGCGCGCTTTGGCGGCGGCAGCGCGAAACACCGAAGCCAGGCCCTGGAGGCCGACGCCCTGCACTTCTCCTCCGACATCTGGTCGTCGGCCGTGGTGTTCGTGGGACTCGTGGGGGTGTGGCTCGGACAGCGTCTGGGCTGGCCCTGGCTAGTGCAAGCCGACACCGCAGCCGCGTTGGGCGTCGCCGCGATCGTCATCGCGATAAGCCTACGTCTGGGGAAGAAGTCGGTCGACGATCTCCTGGACACCATCCCTGTACACGTCTGCGCCGCAGGTGACCGATGCGGCCGTGCGCGTCGCAGGGGTCTTGGAGGTCCGGCAGGTCCGCGTCCGCCGCAGCGGCGCCGAGGTCTTCGCCGATGTCACCCTGGGCGTGAGTCACGCCGCCAGCTTCGAGAGAACGCACGAGATCACCGAGCAAGCCGAAGAGGCTGTGCGCGCCGTGTTGCCGGCCGCCGACGTGGTCGTGCACGTGGAGCCGGTGCCCCCGGCAGAGAAAGACCTACTCACCACAGTCCGCGTCCTGGCGGCGCGGCATGGATTGGGCGTGCACGGCATGCGTATCTACGACCAGGCGGGACAACGCTCCCTGGAACTGCACCTCGAAGTCCAGGAGTCCCTCACCCTCGAGGAAGCCCACGCCCAGGCCACCGAGTTCGAGAATGATTTGCGACGCGAGGTTCCCGAAATCGCCGGCGTGTTAAGCCACCTGGAGCCCAGCGGGGCAAACTCGGCCACGATTCAGACCGAGGCGGCCGAGCGACGGGAAATCGACGCCGCACTGCGCGAATTCCTCAAGAGCAGTCCAGCAGCCCTGCGGCCCCACGAGCTTTACGTCCGTCGGACGGGGGACGAGCTGGCGGTCTCGTTTCACTGCACGCTCGACCCCCAGACCGCAATCGTCGACGCCCACGACCTCACCGAGCAACTCGAAAAGCATCTGCGTAGTCGTGTGCCTTCCTTGGGGCGCGTCGTGATCCACGTCGAGCCAGCGCCGGATTTGACTGCGAAAAGGCCGTAACCGCGGGGCGCGCGGCCGAAGAGCGTTTCCCCGGGTCCGGCGAGCGCACACTAAGCTCGACTTTTGCCCTTTTTGTGGAGCCTTGATACTCGAAATTGCCGGGAATTCAACGGGTCGCGCGGGTTTTGAAAAGCCCCGTCGCACCTCTTGGGTGTGCTAAAACCTTGGGGAACCTTCAAAAAGCCCAAACAACGCGAGTTTCGGTCGTCCGAAAAAGGGCAAAAGTCGAGCTAAGAACCTATCCCGGAACCGCCACGGCAGTCCTCTGCAGCCGGAAAATTCAGGAGCGGCACACGGTTCTGGGACCGGCTCTAAGATTCCGGCCCCGGCCATGTCCTCGCGTACCGGGGCTACTTCCGCATGCTGCGGCGACGACTGTGCGGCACCAGGGCGCCGGCGGAAGCAGAGGCCAGCGGGATGACGATCTCCTCCGGCTCCGCCACGCGATCGTCCACCGGGAGCATGTGGGGCCGCGGGCGCTCGAGCGCTGCCCGCCTTCTCACCAAGCCAGAAGAACCGGCCCAGCGGCCCCGCCAGCAAGGCCGGCAGCAGCACCAGGTTGCCGATCGAGGAAGCCGTGAGCATGGTGAACATCAGGTAGCCGAAACGCTGCGTCGGCGTGAAGGAACTCAGGGCGAAGCGAGAACAGGCCCAGTCCGATCACGCCCCAACTCTGGTAGATCGCCCGCGGCACAGTCCTCGTAGGCGAACATGATCGACTCGCGCTTGCTCATGCCCCGCTCCTCGCCGTGGCGGCACCAGAGCATGAAGTGGATCGCGTCGTCCACGGTCACGCCCAAGCGCCACGGCCGGGATCATCACCGTGCCCACGTCGATCACGATCCCCATCCAGCCCATGACCCCGAACACCATCGCCAGCGGGAACAGGCTGGGAAGCGTCAGCAGCAGACCCGGCCGAGACGTTCGCGCAGCAGGAACATGATGGCGATGCCGATCAGCACCAGGTCGCCGACGAAGTTCAGCATCAGGCCGTCGAGCATCGAGCTCTGGGCCTTGTAGATCAGCGGCACCAGGCCGGTGTAGGTGGCCGCGATCCCCTCGACGCCCTTCTCCCGATACTGCGTCGAGCACCGGCTCGACGACTCTCGCGGATGTTGGGTGACGAAGTCGCCGTAGTCGAGGTTCGTCAGGGCGGCCACCCGGGCGCTCGACGCGCCACAGTTCCTCGTCGTCGTCGGTCGCCAGGTACTCGCGCAGGTCGCTGCGGTGCTTCTCGAGTTGCACGATCCACGCCCGGCGCTCGATCAGGCTCGGCCGCCGCGGCAGATCGCGGGCGAAGGTCGGGGCGGCCAGCGTGCTGCCCACGTCGGGCAAGCGTCTTCATCGCACTGCTGCACCTGGCTGACCAGGACCATCTGGTCGAGCAGGTCGAGCTTGCACTTGCTCTTGTCGATGCGGATCACGACTTCCATCGGCACCAGCGGCCCGAGCTTCTCCTCCAGCCAGGCATAGTCGCTGGATGATCCGCGGCGTCGGGCGAGAAGAGCCGCATCAGCTTGACGGAGGTCTCGCGTCATGCTCACGCCCCACGCGCCGACGACCATCAGCGACCAGGCAGGCCGCCGCGACCCAGCCGTTGCGGCGGATGATGAACTCGGCCGACGTCGCGCCACTTCGGGCGAGAGCCCGGGATCGACCAGCCTGCCGCTCCGACCTGCTTGACGATCCCCCGCAGCGGGAAGAAGTGCAGCATCGCCGGCATGTAGAAGCAGACGACGATGAAGCTGATCACCACGCCGATCGCCGAGTAGAGGCCGAACATGCGGATCGGCACCAGTTCGGTGATGCACATCGAGACCAGGCCGATGGCCGTGGTGCCGGTGGCCAAGCGCCAGCGGGAGCCAGGCGTTGCGGACGGCCCGGTCCGGGGCGCCCTCAAAGCCGTGCTGCCGCACCGTGTCGCGGTAGTAGTTGGCCAGGTGGATCGCGCCGGAGGTCGCCGCCACGTAGACCAGCGACGGCATGGTCAGCAGGATGGCGTTCATCCGGCGCGCCGCAGAGGAACACCGCCAGCAGGCTCAGGCCGGCGGTGAACAGCGCCGAGGTGAAGACCATCACCGTCAGCGCCCAGCTCCGCAGGCACCACCACGACATGAACAGGCCGACGACCGCGGAAACGCCCGCCAGACGCAGAAGCGATCGCTCGCCCTCCTTGTCGATCGCCACGTTGTCGACCGGCGGCCCGCCCATGTGGAGCGCACCTCGCGGAATCGCACATTCCTCCTCGGCCACCGTGCGCGATCTGCTCGACCACCGCGTGGAGGAACTTCTGGTTGCCCCGCCCGGGCCCGTTGGCGGGCATCACGATCCCGGCCGATTCGGGCGTGCTCCACCAAAAGCTGCAGCTTGTCGCGCAGCGCGTCCCAGCGCTCCTCCGATTCCTGGCACACCGAGAGCACCAGGCACGTCTGCTTGCCGTCCGGGCCGATCACGAAGCCCTTCAGCCGCTCGATCGCCTCCTCGTGCGAAAGTCCCTGCTTCTCGACCAGGTCGTCGACCAGTTGCCGCCCCGTGATCACCGACTTGAAGAACTGGATCGGCGCCGCGGCGGGGCCGGGGAAAGCCTCGGCGGGCGGGAGGAGCTTCTTGGCCAGCAGGGGCAACGCTGGATCATCCAGCGTGCAACCCTCCCAGCTCACCAACACGAACATGTCGCTTTCGAACCGCTCCCGGTACCACTTGAAGTTCTCCGTCTCCTCGCACTGCGAGGGCAGCCACGACTTCACGTCGTTCTTGTTGCTCCGCAGGGCCTGCCGGGTGCCCATAAACATGAAGGGCACCAGGAAGGCCATGGCCATCAACACGACCAGGCTGTAACGGGCGAAGAACGGGGCTTTCATAGGCAACGGTCGGAACGCACCGGGGTTCGAGGCACCGGACCGCGGGAACCCCCTGCCCGCGCACCGAGGGCCGGATCTCCCGAAAAGTCCGCAGATCTCAACTTTTCAGTTTCCTCGGCGTGCGCACCGGCGTGGCTAGAACCCGACGCCGGCAAGCGTTGAAAGACTCCTATTCTACCGCATCTCACGGCACTCTGCCACGCGTCCCCTGCCGGCCTACCCTCCTCTTGCCGCGTCGCTCTCCGCAGGATCTACTACCTCACGCGCTACCCAACGGCGCCAACTCCGTCAGCCTCACCATTTTCACCCAAATCCCTGGCCGCCACACCCTTGCCAAACCGGACCTCTTGCCGAAAAATAGTGTATAGATGTTCACACGCCGGAGGAATCCATGGGGGCGGTTTCCGGCAGCTTGCGATTTCTGGACGGTTCGCTGCGCCTGGAGGGTATGGACCGGGCCGCAGTCGATCGCACGTTGGCTGCGATCGACTGGAGGTCCGGCGATGCGCCCGATGCCTGGCTCTGCGACGGACTGCATTACGCCACCGTCCGCCAACTCCTGGATGAGACGCGCACGGCGATCGCCGATCGTGTCCCGCGATGGCACGTCATCGACTGGCCGCATCCGCAGCTCCATCCTCTCCGCCCCGAACAGGAAGAAGCCCGCGCCGCCTGGCTTGCCCAACGGCAGGGCGTCATCGTCATGCCGACCGGGACCGGCAAGACGGAGATCGCCCTGCAAATCCTGGCCGACGTGGCGGTCTCCGCGCTCATCGTCGCCCCCGTTCGCGATCTGATGCACCAATGGCGGCGCCGCATTCGCCAGCGATTGGGATACGACGCCGGGGTCCTCGGCGACGGCCTGTCCCGCATCCGGCCGGTCACCGTGACCACCTACGACAGCGCCGCCCTGCACATGCACCGGCTCGGAGACCGATTCGGCCTGCTGATCTTCGACGAGTGCCATCACCTCCCCGGTCGAACGACGCGTGCCGCCGCCCTGCACAGCGCCGCTCCCCAGCGTCTGGGCCTCACCGCCACGCCGGAGCGGTTCGACGGCCGGCACTCCGACCTGGACTCCCTGATCGGCCCACCGGTGTATCAACTCCCCATCTCCGCCGCCAAAGGCAAGAGTCTTGCCGATTACGACGTGGTGCGGATTCCCGGTGCATCTCTCGCCCACGGAGCAAGCGCGCTACCAACGGCTATCGCACTTGGTCGGCTCGTACCTTGCCCAGCAGCGGAAGATCGATCCCAAGGCAACGTGGCGCGATCTGTGTATGCGCGAAGGAGATACGCCCGCGGGCGCACGGGCGATCCAAGCCTATCATGCGAAGCGCGCGATCGAGAATCGCGCGGAAGAAAAGCTCCGCGTCCTCGAGGACCTCTTTCGACTCCACGCTTCCGAACCCTGCCTGGTATTCGCCGGGTCGAATTCGATGGCTCGCGACGTCGCGCGGCGTTTCCTCGTCCCCTGCCTGTTGAGCCACTGCAAGCGTGCCGAGCGACGCGAAGTGTTGCGGGGCCTGGAGAACGGCACCTATTCGGCCGTCGTATCCAATCAGGTGCTCGACGAAGGCGTAGACTTGCCCGAAGTGAAGGTGGCAGTCGTCATCGGCGGCTCCGCGTCGAGCCGGCAGGCCAAGCAGCGCTTGGGCCGCATCCTCCGCAAGCAGGGCAACGCGCGGGCCGTGCTCTACGAGATCGTCTGCCATGACACCGGCGAGGTCGACCGTTCGCGACACCGCCGCGCCAACGACGCCTACCTCAACGCCCGTTTGAGGAGGTCACGCCCCCGATGACGGCAATCCGCGATCGAAAACCGCCGAATCGCCCGGTGCAAAGTCGCCCAGAAGTCTTGGAGAACACGGAGTATCCAGAGTCCGAACAGGCCGAGGGCAAGCCATGTTGACGCGAGATTCGGCCATCGTGCGTTATGACTTCGACAGTCGCCGCATCGTGCCCGACCGGCTCACGCGCACCCTGCACGGCCACTACCTGGTCTACGCCGAGCGCATGCTGGGCGTCTACCGGTCCGGCGCGGGGCGCGCCCGGCACGAGCTGCACCGCGCCGTGCCGCGCGATCTTCGCGCGGGAGCCGGACTGCCCCGTGCGGCGCATCGAGGCTTTTTGCCGGATCCTCGACGAAGCGAGCCAGTACGAGCACGATCACCGACGCGCCGCCGGTCTGCGGCAGCGAGTCTTCCGCATGGCCGCTCCCCTGCAGCCCTTGATGCGGCGCAAGGAGGACCTGTTCGGCCACTCCGAAAGAGCCGTGAAGCGGCGGATCGCCGACCGGCTCGGCCGCCCCTGGGAGGAGATCGACCGCGAGCTATTCGCCGACGTTCCGGAGTTCCACCGCCTGGCGCGGTTCATCGGATTCGCAAACCCCGCGGCGCTCCTGGCCCACTACAACGTGTCCCAGGCACAAGCCGCGTTGGCTTCCGCCGTTTCGGTGGGCGTTTGGGCGTCGGCCGAGTACCCCGCGGTCCTGCGCACCGCACACCGCTGCGCGATTGATGCACATGGCCGGTCGCACCGCAACGGGCGACTATTGGCTTCGGCTGGCCGGCCCGGCCTCGCTCCATCCTCCGTCGCGGCGCTATGCGGTGTCTCTCGCCCGATTCCTGACGGCCCTGGTCGGCTTCACCGACTGGCGCTCTGCGCCGAAATTCGGCCGCGCCGTGGGCTCATGCCTTGGCGATACGATTTGGCGGCCGGAGATCTGCACCTGCGCCGGCGCACCGGCCGAACCGCTTGACGATTCGTGGGAAACCACCCTCGTCGAGCGCTGGGGACCGAGACCGCGCGACGGCTGGCGTCTGGAGCGCGGGGGCGATCTCTTCGAGCACGGGCAAAGCGTCTTCTTGCCCGACTTCGTCTTCCGCCACGAAAGCGGCCCAACGGCCCTGCTGGAGATGATCGGCTATTGGACCACCGAATACCTGGAAACGCGGCTTCAGGCGTTGCGCACCATCGACAACCCGGCGATCCTTCTGGCCGTGGCCCCATCCGACGCGCGGAGGCTGGCCCATCTGCCCGACGCCGTGATCCCGCTGAAGTCCTCGATTCCAATCGAAGCTGTCTTGCAGCGGCTCCGCGCCTGGTTGCCCCGGCGACCTCCCGTCCTGCGCCCCAGCCTGAATTCTCCGTCCAAGCCCACGACCGGGCCTAGAATCTATTGGGAAATCACCGCGGCAGCCTTCCGCGGCCGCGCATGCGTCCTGGCAGAGAAGGTTCTGGCGACAGCTCTTAGCGACCTGCCGGCGTGGCGGCCGACTGCCGGATCGCATACAGCCGCTTCATCGTTGCCACATAGAGCGTGCCGTTGGCCGCGGTGGCCGTGCCGCTGATCGGCTCATCCAGCGCGACCTAGGCAATCACGCGTTTCTCCTTGGCCGCGGCAAGAATCCAGAAATCGCCCCGCTCCGTACCGACGTATACCTTGCCGTCGGCCACCAGCGGGGAACTCCAAATCTCCCCCTTCGTCGCCTGAGTCCAATAGGGCCGCCCGGTCTCCTCGTCGAGGCAATGGATCGTGCGCCCGCAGTCGACGATAAACACCAGCCCGCCGTAAACCGCCGGCGTGGCCATGCAGTGATGATCCATGGCGTACGACCACACCTGCCCGGCGACGGTGATGTCGCCGGTCTTGGTGGCGTCGATGCACTTCAGCCAACTCCGCCGCCGGCCGTGCCACACGTCGCCTCCGGCTTCCACGTACACGCGATTCTTGTGGAACACCGGCATCCCGCTGATGTTGCTCGGGCCCTCGCGGCGGTTGTCCTGCCAGCGATGCACGTCCTGTTTGGGAGATTCAGGATCGCAGTCGAAGCGCCAGACCGTCTTGAGTCGCTCGATTCGGCCCGGACCCGGACACGCCCGAAGCGCCTCCAAGCGCATAGCAAACCCCGTCGCCACCGCCAAAGAAGAGCAGTCGGCGCCGCCGACCTCGGCCAGCGACGGCGACGACCAGGTGCAGTGAATGATCCGCGGCGCGATCGGCTCGCCGTCGCGAGCCACCAGGCGTCCCGTGGCCTTCTCCAACGCAATCAGGCTCGGGGCCTCGGGCGCGCGAATGCGGCGATGCGTGTTGTCCACGCCGTTCGACGTGTTCACGTACAGCAGATCGCCGTCGATCAGCACGGAGCCGTGGGCGGCATCGTGCGGGTAGACGCCCGCCCCCGCGCGCATGTCGAACGACCAGATAATGTCGGCATCGGTGCTCCCCGGTTCAACCGGTGCCGCACCGGGCGCGGCGAGCAATGGGCCCTCGTCGCGTATCCCGTCGTTGCCGTTGGCCTGGCCCGCCAAATCGAGGCACATCACCTCGCTGCGATTGCTGACGATATAAACCCGATCTCCCTCGACCGTGGCCGGCGAAACGATTCCCACCCGGGGCCAGTCAAGGTACGGATCCTGGGAGAGCTTCGGCACGACGAGCTGCCAAAGCAGTCGGCCGTTCTTCTCGTCGAAGCACGCCAGCACGCCCCGGTCGCCCGCGTAACGCGCGTCGCGCGGCGGGTCGTTGTTGGTGCCGATGAGCACGCGACCGCCCGACACGATCGGAGTTGCGTAGCTCTGCGACCCCAGGGGGACCGACCAAAGAACGTTCCTGCCCGATCGAGGGTCGAAGCTCTCAGGCAGGCCGGTCTCGCCCGAGACCATGTTGCGCGTATGCTTCTCGCCCCATTGGGGCTGATCGGCCGCCGCCAGGAGCGCGGCAAGTGTTCCCAGCAGAAAGGCCGTCGCGGCCGCCGAGCATCGCGTCAACGTCATGGCTGGCCCCTGTCGTCCTACTGGCCGTCCTACTGGCTACTCGGTCGTCCTACTGGCTGCCCGCGCCGCAACGCGCGTGGCGATTGCATAAAGCCCCTTGCGCACCGTGATGAACAGCGTCTTGCGGTCTTTCCCGCCGAAGCAGACGTTGGCGGTCCAACCCTCGGGCACTTCGATCTGCTGGATCTGTTTGCCGGTCTTGTCGAACACCGTGACCCCCTTGCCCGTCAGGTACACGTTGCCCTCGTTGTCGATCGTCAAGCCGTCGGAACCCATTTCGCAAAACAGGCGTTTGTTGGCCAGCTTGCCGTCGGGCTGCATGTCGTAGGCGTAGCTCTTCTTGGCGCCGATGTCGGCCACATAGAGCGTCTTACCATCGGGAGTTCCGATCAGGCCGTTGGGCTGGGTCAGGTCGCTCGCCACGCGCACGAGGTTCTTACGATCCGGCGACAGGTAGTAGACGGCCTGCACGTCCTGCTCGCTCGCCGTGTGCTTCCAGTAGGCTCGCTTGTAGAACGGATCGGAGAAGTACACGCCTCCGTTGGGAGCGACCCAGACGTCGTTCGGACCGTTCAGCCGCTTGCCCTGATAGTCCTTCACGACCACGGTCACTTTGCCCGCTGCGTCGATCGACCACAGTTCGTTCTTCTCGTCGGCGCATGCCCAAAGATTGCCCTGAGCATCGAAGCACAAGCCGTTCGATCGGCCGCTGGGCTGCATGAAGGTCGTCAGCTTGCCATCCACGCTCCATTTGAGAATGCGATCGTTGGGCTGGTCGGTGAAGAATACGTTGCCCTGCGCGTCGGCGGCCGGCCCTTCAGTAAACTGGAATTGATCGCTCAGCTTCTCCAGCTTGGCACCCGGCGCAGTGACTCCGGGTTCCGCAGCCATCGCCGCCGCGGCCCAAACCAAGGCAACGCACCCCAGGCACGCAGCATTCTTCATCGCAAGCACTCCTTCACGTCACGGACAGGGCAGGAAGCAACCGTTCACGGGCCAGCCGGCGACGGGTCCATTTTTCGGCCGGAAGGCCCCGTCATCACACGAGACGCATCTCCGAAAACATGGACCTGTCCCCCTCGTTTCCCGGGCCGTGAACGGTTACGGGCAAGGACCACAGGCGGAATCTAGTATACTGCCCCCCCCAGGACGGCGAAACGGGGCACCGGCCACGGTTTTCCCACGCTTGACAAACAAAAAGGGCGTTGCTATTGAGCCCTGCATCGCCAATGCACCAGGCCGACCAGCGGGAGGCCGGAAAACAAGGCCACTTGGCCAGGCAGTACCGATCCTTCACAATGCAGGCATCAATAAGATCGAGGTCGCCCTTCTTTCGGCCGGAATAGGTCGGGGTTTCGTCTTGATTGCCCCCTGGGTAGCAACTTGGCTATACCTCATTCTCCCACGAGGAAACCGAAGCCATGATCGCTCGTTCGCTCGCTGCTTGGGCTGCGCTCGCCGTCCTCTCTGCCGCCCTCGCGGGCGAGGAGCCACGGCAGTATAGCGGCATCTATCCCCATCTGGCCGTCTCCAACCAGGGGAACTCGGAATGCGGAATTGGAGCCGTGGTGGCTTGGGCCGGAAAGCTCTGGTTCATCACCTACCCCGCACACCAGCCGCAGGGCAGCGACGACAAGCTCTATGAGGTCGACGCGTCGCTCGTTCGACACGTCCGCCCCGAGAGCGTAGGCGGCACGCACGCCAACCGCATGATTCACCGCGAATCGAACCAGCTCATCATCGGTCCCTACTTCATCGACGCCGCGGGCAGAGTCCGCGTCATCGCACCGACTGCCATGCCCGGCCGCCTCACCGCGGTCGTGCGGCATCTCACCGATCCGGCCAACCAAGTGTACTTCGTCACCATGGAGGAGGGAATCTACGAGGTCGACGTACATACCCTGGCCGTGAAAACGCTCCACCCCGACGGCAACGGCCCCAAGGCTAGCAACCTGCTGCCCGGCGACCACGGCAAGGGAGCCTATTCGGGTCAGGGATGTTTGGTGGTCACCAATAACGGCCGGGGCGGAGTGCTGGCCGAGTGGAACGGCCAAGCCGATCCGGCGCGGTCCTCGTCGTGGACGATTGTCGACCGCGCCAAATACACCGACGTGACCGGACCGGGCGGACTCACCGGTGCACGAACCGCGGACGAACCCCTCTGGGCCCTCGGCTGGGATGCGAAATCCGTGCTGCTCAATGTCCGCCACCAGGGAAAATGGACCCGCTTCCGTCTGCCCAAGGCAAGCTACACGCACGACGCGGACCATGGCTGGTTCACCGAGTGGCCGCGAATCCGCGACATCGGCCAGACCGATCTGCTCTTGACCATGCACGGAATGCTCTACCAGTTCCCGCGCCAGTTCCGCCCCGACCGCGCGGCCGGCATCCGGCCCGTCGCCACGCATCTGAAAATGATCGTCGACGCGACCGAGTGGAACGGCCGGCTCGTGATGGCCGCCGACGACGGCTCGAAATTCGGCAATCCCCTGCAAGGCCGGCCGCAGTCGAACCTCTGGTTCACTTCCCCGGCCGGACTGCGGCAATTGGGCCCGCCGACTGCTTTCGGCGGTGTTTGGGTGCGCGAAGCGGTTCGCGCCGGTCAGCCCTCCGAACCCTTCCTGCTCGCCGGCAGCCAGGGGTTTCACGATCGCGTCGTCCACCTTGCCCACGAAGAGGATGCCCCGCGGACGTTCACCCTGGAGGTCAGTTCCTGGGAGACCGCCACGTGGAAGGAACTCGCCTGCGTTTCCGTTCCGGCCCGAGGTTACGTATTCTTCTCCGTGCCTCGCTCGGTCGACGGCGAGTGGATTCGCGTGACCACCGACCGCGACGCCGCGCGTGCCACCGCCTATTTCCACTACACCTCCCCCGCCCGTGACGCCGAAGAGTCGCTATTCGCCAGCCTCCCCCGAGCCGGCGCCGCCGAGCCTCGATCCGAGGGCCTGCTGCGAACGACGAACTCCTCCGATCTTTCCTTCGAGTTCGCCGCCTCCATGCTCGACGGATCCGGCAAGGTGGTCGATCGCGCGCGCTACGTGATCGGCGCCGACCTCAAGCTCCGCCGCACCGACGATGCCCAGGCCGAAAAGGTCCTCCGCAAGCAGGCCGCCGCCAAACAGGAATTCACTGTCGATGCCGCCTCCGTTGTGATGACCGATGCCAAGGGGCGCCGCTATCGCCTGCCCAAGGGCTCGCCGGCCTTCGATATCCCGTCGGCCTCCGGCCCGCGGCGCACCGTCCGTGAAGTAGTTACCGAGCGGAATCTGATGAACGTGCATGGCACGTTCTACGAGTTACCCCGCGCCGAATCGGGAGGGCTGGCCAAGATCCGACCCATAGCCACGCACAACCGCGAGATCTTCGACTTCGCCTCCTGGCGGGGCATGCTGGCGATTTCGGGCAACCGAGTCGCGCGCGCGACGATGGCCACTACCTGGCCTCCGACGACGGCGAAGTGGGCCTCTGGCTCGGCAACGTCGACGACCTCTGGAAATTCGGGCCTCCGCAGGGCGAAGGCGGCCCCTGGCGCCAGACCGCCGTGCGCGCCGGCGTCCCCTCGGATCCCTACCTGATGACCGGCTACCGCCAGAAGCGGGCAAGTTTCTCCCACGACCGGCAGGAAATCGTGCGGTTCACCCTCGAGGTCGACGTGACCGGCGACGGAACCTGGCACCCCTATACCACGCTGGCGGTGCCCGCCGGTCAAACGCTCGCCGACGATTTTCCCACCGGCTACTCGGCCCACTGGGTGCGCGTGCGCGTCGACAAGGATTGCACCGCCACCGCATGGTTCACCTATGCGGCCGACGCCAAACCGTAGTTCGTCAATCCCCGGCTACTTCGCCACCTTCACGTCGCGGAGGCTGCGAACCCGCTTGCCGCCGTCGCTCAGATCCGCCTGCACGAGGTACTTGCCCGCTTCCTTGGGCATCGCCTGCGTGAAGCTCAGAATCTGCCGGCCGAAACCTTCGATCGTGCACGGCTGAGACTGGCTGGAAACCTCTTTGCCATCGCGAAGCACGCGCACGCTCACGGTTCCCTGCCAGGGCGACTCCCGATCGTTGATCACGAAGACCTTCATCGCCTGCGTGCTGCCGGCCGGGACTTCGTCGGCCCAGAAGTCGAGCATCAAGCCCGACCGGATTGAACGCCTCGCGCACGTACTCCTCGAAGATGCGGCTCGAAGATGAGCTTCTCCAGGTCGATGAAGTCGTCGCAGGTCGCGCCGCCTTCCGGGCCGCGGCTTGTCGCCGGGCCGCGAATAGCCCAGGCCGCAGAAGTGCAGCACGCCGGCCGCCTCGCGGTGGCAGCGCCAGAACTCGGTCAGCGCGGCCACGTAGCGGGCGTGCAGCATGCGCCGCTGCTCGACCGTCGAGTTCGGCCCAGCAGGCTCTCGTAGACCTTGTCGGTCAGGCAGGTCGGGACTGCCGTCGCGGTTGAGCCACAGCCAGTCGTACTCGTTGATGATGATCGGCACCGCGAATCTTCTGCTGCGCCTTCTGCAGATGCGGCTTGCCCGAGACCGTTGGCCAGTTCCTTGCAGGAAGAAGAACTTCTTCGCCGCTGCCAGCCGCGGCTGAACAGGTACGGATGCGACTCGACGCAGTCGGTCGGGCTCTGCGGCTCGGCCCAGCCGTTCTCCCACGGCCGATTCGAGAGGTCCAGATGCCGCACCGCCTGGATCGCCTTGCCCGTCTCCGGCGTGTGGCTCTCGTTCTGCGCGTCCCAGATCACCACGCACGGATGGTTCCACCGCTCGCGCATCCACTCGGTGTATTCGGGAATGATCTTCTCGGCCTTGGGCTTCTCCGGCGTCGCCTTGCTGCCAGACAGCCAGATCGGGAAACTCGTCCTGGATCAGGAAGCCCTCCTCGTCGGCGATGTCGTACCAGAATTCGGGCGGGAAGCCGATGCAGTAGCGGATCGAGTTCCAGTGCATCGTCTTGAACTTCTGGTGCAGCTTCCGCACCCAGTCGGCCCGCCACGGCAGGTCGCCCGCGCTGGGCGTCCTCGAAGAAGCGGTAGACGCGTGACGTTCGTGCCGCGCATGATAGTAGGGCTTGCCGTTGAGCACGGCCCGCTTGGTCTCCGGATCGAAGCGGAACGACCGCATGCCGAAGCGGACCTTCGACCGCGTCGCCGCCCGTGCTCGACCGTGACCTCGTAGAGGAACGGATCCTCCGGCGACCAGAGCCGGCAGTCGGGAAGCGGGATCGTCACGTCGATCTTCTGCGGCTGCTGCCGGCCCGCGGAAATTCGACGCCGAGCCGTTGCCGCGCCGAGCCTGCTTGCCCGCTCTTGGCCTCGCACGACCGCACGTTGCACCGGCATCGCCTGGGGCTTGCCGCCGCCTGAATCTCGGCCACCACGCGCACGCGCTCTTGCCCGGCACGTCGGGCACGGTCTGCACGTTGACGACGTACGGCGCGCCGGTCAGGATCAACTCGACCGAGTCGTAGATGCCCGGGAATGAAGAGATACTTCTCGAAATCCCAGCCGGTCGGCACGTCCGGCGGCACGCACTCGCGGTCGGCGCCCACGCGGATCACCAGTTCGTTCTCCTGCCCGTCGCCCTTCAGGTACGGTTTGACGTCGAGATAGGCGGGCGTGAAGCAGGGCAGGTGCTCGCCGACCACCTGGCCGTTGAGGAACACCTTCGTGCCGTAGCTGGGCCTTGTGGATCTTCAGGATCGCGACCGCGGGAACGCGCCCATCGACCGTGAACGTGCGGCGATACCAGAACGCCTCTCGCAGCGCGCTCTTCTTGCCCACCTCGGCGAAGGCCGGCTGGGCCATGTCGACCAGGCCCGGCACGACCACGGTGTGCGAAAATGCCTTCGGCACCGCCTCCATGCCGCCCTGTTCGACCTGCCAGGTGCCGTCGAGCGAAACGACCTGACGCGGCCCGTGCCGCCTTCAGCGATCCCCAACATGGAGTCGACGCTCCCAAGAGCACCGCCAGCGTGACCGTCACAAGATGCGTTTTCGTCATGGACATCGCTCCTCGCAATCATCAGGGGATGCAGGCAAAGGGCCGGCCGGGGCCGCCGATCGGCTCTAGATTAGCCCACCGACCCGTGGCAGGGAAGCCCCGAGCCGATTCCCCGATCGCCCGAGGTCGGCGACTCTTCCAACCACCAGCCCTCCAGGGGGACGGTCCAATGGCTTGCCGACCGGCGAATCTCAGATGACAATCAAACTACGGAGGATTTCGATGGACCAGCCCAACCTTTGCCGTGCCGATCCCAAGACCCGCCGCCGTACCGCCCTGCTGCTGATCGTCACCGGGCTTGTCGGCGGAGGGCTGCTCTACCTGCTGAACCAGCACCTCCGCAACATCCTCACCCTGGCCGAAATGGATCCCGAGGCCGCCCTGGGCCAAGCACGCCAACTCGTCATGGGCATCGCCTGCGCGGGTACGGCGGGCTTCCTGGGAGCCGCACTTTGGTTCTGGCGACTGGCGCGGCACATTCGCCGCAGCGACCAGTACCCGCCCCCCGGCACCAAAGCGCTGCGCGACACTCCCGTAGCCACCGGTGCGCATGCCTGGACGATCGCCACCAAGTTCAACGTTGTCGCGGTCTTGACGGCCCTGCTGGGCACCTCGGCCACGTGGTATCTTTGGTGGATCGCCGCCGACAAGCTCGGCCGCTAGTGCCGCATCCAGGAGGCGATTTCCTGAATGCGTCGCGACAGCCTGACCCGCCGGTCCGGGCAACGCAGGCGCTCAGCCAAGCCCTCATCGCCCCGGCTTGAGCTGCGCGAGCAACTGCACGGCCGCCGCGGCCATCGCCTCTCCACCGCCGGGCTTTATCCGGCTATTGACGGTCTCGTAGCTCCCCTCGCGAAAGGCTTTCTCGGTCGGAACATAGTCGGGCGCGTCGTTGGCCAATTCCACCACCAGCGTAACGGCAAAGGGCGACTGCCGCTTGATCGCCAAACCAAGCTCGACGAACACCTCTCCCGGAAGACCAACCAGCGCCACGTCGTCACTCAAGCGAAAGGCCTGGACCTGCAAAGGCAGCGTATCGCCGCGCCGCAGTTGGAGGTCGATGATCTTGTAGGCCTTCACCTGATCGAGGAAGGAGAGCTCGCTAGTGCCGATCTTCTCCGCCGCCGCTTCAGCCCAGGCAATTTCTTCGGCTGAATAGTGCTGAATGCGCGCCGGCACCGTCTGGCTGCGCACCGCCAGGCGTGGAGAGCCCACGGTCTTCAGTCTCGGCAATTCGCCGGACACGCGAGCTGCCAAAGCCTCTCCGATCCGTCGCGTCTCCGCCCCGCCCTGGGGCTGTGCCGCCGCACTGGCGAAGTTGATGTGGTTGATGTCGCCGCACGTACCGTTGCCGAATATCGAGACGAACTGCGGACCCAAGTCCTTGCGAAGCGACGCTTCCAGATAGTACGGGTAGTCCGCGCTGTATTCGGTGCCCCCCAAGGTATCCAAGTGCAGGGCAAAGACGGTGAGCGAAGCCAACACGCGCGCGTCGGCCGGTCGTCGCAGCAGCACGAGTCCAACGTCCGGGTCGATTGGACCGGCCACGCGCACGATGTTGGGGTTGAGTTTTCCGGGATTGAACACCACCGAGCCGTCCTTCATGTGGAAACGGCGGTTGAACGACAGCCCTTGCTCCTTCCCAATCCCTGCCTGGAGCTGCATGGGCGCCAGCGCGGCGTGCGCCTGCCGCACCGCGTCGACGAGCTTGCCGGTCAGCACGGCCGGGTAGTCGATCTTCTCGCAGGAATCGGAACCGTGCTTGGCAACCGCGCGGCGGTGGAGAATCATCCGCATTCCCCCGGCGTAAAGGGGCCCGGTGTGGCTGTGCGTGGCCGCCACAAGAACATGGTCCCCCGGGATCCCCAACTGTTCCTGCACCGCGGTGCGCACGCCCTGGGTCACGTCGACCGTCAGGCCGATCAAGTCGCAAAACACCCAAGCGACCGAGCAGTCTCCTTGACGCATCACGAGTGCCTTGGCCCGCAGCGGATCGCGCACCCCGGTTGCCAGGCGTTCGTTGAAGTATCCGCAAAGGCGGTAGCCGACCGGCGGCGTGATGTCGACCACTGCAACTCCCGCCTCCAGGGGTGACTGCCCCGGAGCAGCACCTGCCGCCCGGGAGATTTCCAGCGAGCCTGCGAGGAACAGGGCTCCCGTTAGAAGAAGCATGGCGCACATCGTCACCTCCACCAGCTAGGGGAATCTCGTTCTTGCCTTGGTCCGATCGCGCTATTGAGCCCCGCACGGCCCATGCGCCAGGCCAATCATCGAAAGGCAAACAAGGCTTCCCGGCCCGGCCGCAGCTAACCATGTATCGTGCGGACTCCAATAGGATCACCGAGAGCAAGAATAGCGGTCGCCCGCGCACGGGGCAACAAGCCTGCGCTCAAGACTTATCCAGGATTCGGGCGCCGCCGCGCATTGCGCGCCCTTGCCCAAGGTCAGTCCTCGTGCGTCGCGGAACGTGCTAGCGTGCCCACGGTAGCGCCGGTCGCGCGGACGTAATCGGCGGGCGCCAGCACGAGCTGCGCACCGCGCAATCCGGCCGACACGGCGATCGCCGCTCCTGCGAGGATCCGTTCGTCGGCGAATACGGGGTATTTCTTCTTTCCGGCCAGCGCGGTCACGCCCCCGCGCAAATAGCCCGTCAGGCCCTGCACCTCTTTGAGCGGCACCATCTCCACTCGACGGTCCCCGCTGAGCCGCGCCAAAGCCTTCAGATCCAGTTCGTCGTTTCCCGCCAACACGGCCATGAGCACTCCGCGCTGGTCGCCGCGAACCACCAGTGTCTTGAACACCTGTTCCAGCGGCATGCCGATGGCCGCAGCCACCTTCTCCGCGCCAGATCGTCAGGATCCACCGCATACTCGCGGACTTCATAGCGAATCCCCAGCTTGTCCAGGGCACGCGCGGCGTTGGTCTTCATGGTCGACTTCTGGAAAGATCGAGGAGTACGAGGCGCGGACCGCGTCCTCGCTTCGGTCCGAAGGGTTACGACTGGGCAAGCCGTCGGCGCCGTCCGCCGCACGGTCGAAGATCGTCTCCCGATCCAAACCCGCCTCGGCATACATGGCAAAGATATTCT
Source organism: Pirellulales bacterium (assembly GCA_963736495.1). Taxonomy (GTDB): domain Bacteria; phylum Planctomycetota; class Planctomycetia; order Pirellulales; family Thermoguttaceae; genus CAVTPL01. Next base: position 117,316 of record CAVTPL010000010.1, read on the forward strand.
CCAACGGAGTCTCGGGGGGCACCGTGTGGGATGCCGCCAGGATATACCCGCCGCCGTCCGCCGTCATCCCCTCGATCAACCGCCGCGTGGCGCGGCGAACGTCGTCGGCCGATCCGTTGGGCAGCACGCCCTGCGTATCCACTCCGCCCATAAAGGAAAGCTGGGAGCCGAACTCTCGCTTCAACTCCAAGCGGATCCATGCCCGGGCAGTTGCACTGCACGGGGTTGAGCACGTCGAGCCCCATTTCGATCAGGTCCGGCAGAATGGGCCGCAAGGCCCCGCAGCAGTGATAGGCGACCCAAAGCCGATGGCGCTTGCCCACCTCGAAGACCCGCGCCAAGTGCGGCTTGATGAACCGCCGCCAGGCCGCCGGGACTCATCATCAGCGACCGCTGACTGGCCACGTCGTCTCCGGCCCAAAGCCAATCGAGTGGAAAGCGGCGGCAAGCCTCTTCCGACAGGTGCACGGCGAAATCCGCCGCAGCGGCCGAACATCGCGGCGGTAAGCTCAGGATCGGCGCCCAGATCGTAGAGCGTCTGCTCCAAGCCGCGCAGCCGCCAGTGCATCTCGAATACGCACGGCGACACGTCGCAGCCGATGAAGTACTCGCCTTGCCCGGCCACCACGGGAGCCATGCGCGCCATCAGCTCCTCGACGTGATCCCAAGGATAGCGGTAGCCGAGCACCGCTTCGCGCGAGGCGTCGCTCGAGCGGGAACTGGGCGATCTGGTTGTAAGGCCCCTCCTTGATCCAGCGGATGCCCCAAAAATCCACGTGCCCCTCGCCATCGTGCTCGTGAACGATTCCTTCCATGGCGTAGTTGTTGTTCACCCAGGTCATGCGCACGTCGTTGCCGAGCACCACCTCGACGTGGCTCCGCGGAATCTCCAGAAGCGCAGCAAGCCGCTCAGCGGTATTGGGATGAAACCACATGAAGATCGGCACGCGGTCGACCGGCTCACGGCGCAGGGCCGCATGGACGCGCTCGTTCGAGTTCATCATCACTCACGCAATGCGTTTCCTGACTCTTGTCGCACGACATATTTCGCATCCAACGTCAGCCCGTGGCTCGCATACCAGTCGTTCAGCAACCGCCGACCGGTTTCCAATCGCTCGCGATAAGCCGGATCCGACGCGACATTCTTCAACTCACCGGGGTCGCGGCGAGATCGACAACCATCTCGCGAATCGCGCCGCCGGCGCCGACCATGTATTTCCAGCGCTCGGTGAGGACGAGGCGGGCCTGCAGGTTCTCGACCACGAGATGGCCGCGCCATGGCCCGACCGGCCGGCCTTCCGCCAGCGATTTCACGCTCCGCCCCTTCGAGCGACCCCGGCACGGGCACGCCCGCGAAGTCGCACATCGTGGGAATCAGGTCCAGTCCGGTCGAGACGAGGTGATCGCGATCCACCAGGCCCGGCGGCGTGACGCCCTTTCCAGGAAACGATCAGCGGCACGCGCACCGCCTCCTCGTAGAGCAAGCGACTTGTGCTCGAAGCGGTGCGCGCCGTCCATGTCGCCGTGGTCGCTGGTGAACATCACCAGCGTGTTGTTCTCCAGACCGGACTCGCCGCAGCGCCGCCAGCACCTTGCCGATCTCGCCGTCCACGCGCTCCGTCAGCCGCGCGTAGGCCCAGCGGTGCAGCCGCCAGTCGCGCTCGGTCCAGTTCTCGCCGCACGTAACCGCGGAACCCGCCCAGCTTGTCTCCGAAAACCGACAGCTCGCCCTCGGGAATCCCGTGGTTCGGCCGGCAACGGGGGACAGACGCGGCGAAAGAACTCCTCCTCCGAAACGCCCGCCGGCCGCTGCAAGCGCTGCGTCGAGACACTTGAATCGCCGGCGGACTCAGCGGCGTCGCCTTCGCGCCCTTGCCCGCCGTGCCGCTGGTCTGCCAAGCGCGAATGGCCATGTAACAGATGTCGTGCGGGTTGATGAACGACGCGACCAGCAGGAACGGCCGTTCGTGCTTGCCGCGCAGGAACGCGGCGCACGTCTCGGCCAGCTCCTCGCGCTGGTCCGCCGTGAGGCTGTCAAACCCGTAGCGCTCGATCGCCCCTTCTTCCCGCCTCCCGGCACGTGCGTCTTGCCGCCATACACCGTCTGATAGCCGGCACGGCGGAACACCGCGCCCATGGCGTCGTCGAGGATCTCCTGCGGGACTTCGTTGCCGATCTCGCCGTTGGTCTCCATGCCGATCCGGCTCGGCATCGTGCCGCTGAGCATGCAGAACCGCGACGGCACGCAGACCGGGTTGCCGCAATACGCCCGCTCGAACCGCGCGCCCGTCCGCGCCAGGCTGTCGAGGTTCGGCGTCTTCAGATACGGATTGCCCGCACAACTCAGCATCCCCGCGTGCTGCTGGTCGGTGATGATCAAGAGGATGTTGGGCTTGCTCGCGGCAGGCGGCGCGTCGGCGGCTTGCAGTACACCCGCCGGCGCCAGCACAATCACGGTGAAGGTGAGAACGATGAATCTCATGGTGAACTCCCTCCAGCAACTGGTTCCTTCGTGGCGGTGGTTTTCGAACCTTGGCAACGTGGCAATCGAGTTCGTCGGCGAGGGTGAAAACCACGTCGGCCCCGCGTGGCGCAACGGCACAGTGAAACCCAGGACCGGCAACACCGCACCCAAACGGAGTTGTGACCGGACCGGGTCCTCATGCGAGCGAATTACTTGTCGGCCTTGTCTACCGCGCCGTCACCGGCGTCTTTCGGCATCTTCTGCAGATCGCCGGCGCGAAGCGTCCGCGAGCAGGGCCTGCAATTCCTTCACCCGTTGCGGCTCCGCTGTGGCGAGGTCCTGCTTCTCGAACGGATCGTCGGTGACGTCGAACAGCTCGACCGCCGGGCCGCCCTTCTTCGTCGCCTTGCGGGAGATGAGTTTCCAGCCGTCGCGCAGCACGATGGCGCCGGACGGATGCGGGATGTAGATGGTGCGCGGTGCCGGTTTCTCGACCTCGCCGGTCAAGAGCGGCCACACGTCCAGGCCGTCGAACTTCAGATCGGCGGGCGGCTGCCAGCCGGCGAGCTTCGTCAGCGTCGGCATCCAATCGGCGGCGTGCAACGGCGCGGTGAGCCGGCGCGGCGCGAGCCGGCCGGGCCAGTTGACGAAGGCGCTGACGCGCACGCCGCCTTCGTAGAGCGTGTTCTTGTGGCCGCGCAACGGCAGGTTGCTGCTCAACACGGGCGAATCGGCGACCTTGCCGACGTAGGGGTTCTTTCCGCCGGGCAGGCCGCCGTTGTCGGAGGTGAACACGATGAGCGTGTCGCGCCGCTGGCCGGTTTCCTCCAGCGCGGCGACGAACTCGCCGACCTTGGTGTCGAGTTGCGTGACGAAGGCCGCCAGCCGAAGCTGCGAATCGTGCTTCACCGGATCGTCGTCGAACTTCACCCCGGCGTAGAGGCGCTTGTATTGCTCCGGCGCGTCCACGGGAATGTGGACGGCGAAGAACGGCACGTAGATGAACCACGGCTCGCGCTTCTGGCGAATCCACTGCAGGGCTTCGCGCGCGACCAACTCGGTGGCGTTGCCTTCCTCGTCCAGCCGCTTGAGGTCGCGATGCCAGGTGTCCTCGTAGGGGCCGCGGCGATACTTGTGCGTCCACGGATCGACCGCGCCGCACAGCGCACCGTAGCTGTGGTCGAAGCCGTAATGGTTCGGCCCCCACTCCGGCTTGCCGCCGAGATGCCACTTGCCGGAGATGTGCGTGGTGTAGCCGCACTGCTTGAGCGCGGAGGCGAGCGTGGGCGTGCCGGGCGGAAACGCACGCGAGTTGGACGGCGCGAGCACGTGCGGCCCGAACCGGCTCGTCCAGCGTCCGCTCAACAGCGCCGTGCGCGTGGGCGTGCAGACCGGCTGGACGTAATGGCGGTCCAACTCGACACCCTCGCGCACCAGGCGGTCCAGCACGGGCGTCTTGAACTTGCCGCCGTGCCAGCCCACGTCGGCCCAGCCGAGGTCGTCCGCGACGAGCGAGCAGGATGTTGGGTTTCTTCGCCGGCGCATCGGCCGCATGAACCAAGGTACCGCAGACGAACAGGTAGCCGATCAGAATGGAAAATCGCGTTCTCATCTCGGCGCTCCGCATGGGGTCCTGGTCATTCCGCTCCCCTGGATCTATTTGCGTACTGGGAAAGGAATCGGCTTCACGTTGTCGGCCAGAAGCCCGGCGACCAGCGGGTCGTTCTGTTCCCTGCCGAACCGCGCGAGCAGTTCGCGATGCTGGAGGAGAATCTCGCGATACTTCGGATCCGTGGCGAGATCGGTCGTCTCGCCGGGATCGGCCTGCATGTCCACCAGCGACTCCCGCTGGTGGCCGCGGCTGAAGACGCAGTATTTGTAACGCTCCGTCCGCACCATGCGGCCTTCCATTTGCGGACGCAAGCCATCGATCTCGCCCGCCTGGTTCATGTGGTTTTCCACGACCACAAAGTCGCGCCAGGCGCTGACCGGCTGGCCGAACGCCAGCGGCAGCAGGCTGCGGCCGGGAAGTCTTCTTGGGGACTTCCAGCCCCGCGAAGTCGAGCATCGTCGGCAGCAGATCGATGCCGGTGTTCACCAGCTTGTCCGTGGTGCCGCCCAGCGGTCTTGCCTTTGCAGGCGACGATCAGCGGCACGCGGGCGGATTCGTCGTAGAGCACGGTCTTCTGGTTGAAGCCGTGCGCACCTGCACATTCGCCGTGGTCGGCGGTGAAGACGATCAGCGTGTTCTCCTCCAGGCCGGCCTGCCGCAGCGCCGCGAGCACTTTGCCGATCTCGGCGTCCACCTTCTCGATCATGCGGTAGTAGCCCCAGCGGTGCTTGCGCCAGTCCTCCGGCGTGAACTTGCCCACGGGGAACGGACCGGAATCCACCTGATAGGCGCGGCGCATCAGCGTCATGCCGTCCGGCTCGTTCTTCGGCGGTGCGAGGTTGGCGGGCAGCGGCGGCAACTGCTCCAGCGGCGGCGGCTCGCCGATTTCCCCGCACTTCAACACCTGTTCGCGTCCCGCCAGCCGGCGCGCCCATTCGCAGATGTTGTGCGGATTCAGGAAGCTCGCGACGAGCAGGAACGGCTTGTCGTGCGGCCGGGCGAGGAACTTCACCGCGCCGTCGGTCACGCCCGCGTCGTGATCGCCCTTGGCTTTGCCGGTGACGATCTCGAAGCCGTGGGCCTCGATGTCCTTCACCTTGAAGCACAAGTGCCACTTGCCGCTGTAGGCCGCGTCGTAGCCGGCGTTGCGGAAGTAGGTGCCCAGGCAGACGAACTCTTTCGGATTCAAGCCGCCGGCGGGATCGGCGTTCTGCGTCACGCCGGTCTCGTGCGGATAGCGCCCGGTGAACATCGAGTTCCGCGACGGCATGCAGAGCGGATTGGGACTGTAGGCTCGCGTGAACAGCATGCCCGTCTGCGCCAGCCGATCCATCGTCGGCGTGTGGAGAAACTGCTTCCCCATCCGGCAGCTCATCGCGTCGGCGGATTGCTGGTCGGTGATGATGAACAGGATGTTGGGCCGGGCAACCTTGCGTTCGGCCGCATCCAGCGCGCCCCACAAAGCCAGCAGCAGCGCAGTCGAGCGCAAGTATCCAATGCTTCACGGCAGTTATCTCCTGAGAGCAGATCCCTGCGGTTGTTGGTGTTCGCTTGTCGCGATCGACCGAGCCGGTGGGCCAAGCTCCTGCCCCAAACAGTCCCGTCGGCCCAAATCACTTCCGACTCGGCGATTGTATCCGAACCGCCTGCAAGCTACCACTAGTTCGGATGCGTTTTGCCCCGCGATTGACCTGCCAGGCGCCAAGCATAGGATTGACAAAGACCGCCAAACAGAAAGAGGACTGGCTCCGAGCAGATTCCGCCTGCTGCTGCCCGAGAATACATGGGCGAGGTGCCTATCCCTCTTTCAGTTTGATGCTTGATGTGCCTTGCCCCGCCCGTGAGCAGTCCCATGCAATCCCCTCGCTCTCCTTCGCGCGACGAGCTGGCGGCCGCCGCCCAGCGAACCGTGCCCGACGTCATCGCCCCGGGCCTCGCCGTGCTCTTCTGCGGGATCAATCCGGGGCTGTACTCGGCCGCCGTGGGGCATCACTTCGCGCGTCCCGGCAACCGTTTCTGGCCCACGCTCCACGCCGCCGGGTTCACCGACCGCATCCTTGCACCGTGCGAAGAGCGCCAACTCCTGCGCTTCGGCTATGGAATCACGAACCTCGTGGACCGCGCCACCGCGACCGCCGCGGAACTCACCGTGGACGAACTCCGGCAAGGCGGCCGCCGCCTCGTGGGCAAGGTGCGCAAAATGCGGCCTCGCGTGCTGGCCGTCGTAGGAATCGACGCATACCGCAAGGCCTTCGACCGGCCCCGGGCCTCCGCCGGGCCGCAGGAAGATTCGATAGCCGGCGTGCCGGTCTGGGTGCTGCCCAATCCCAGCGGACTGAACACCCACTACCGCCTTGCCGAGCTGGCGCACCAGTTCCGTGCCCTCCGCGCATCGCTCGATCCGTCGCCCGGCGAGCCGCGGCCTTGCCCAGCAACTACGGGCCGAGCGCAACGCAGCGAAACCCGATCGTCGCCGAGCGGTCCAACCCGGCGTCCATGAGCAGGAACTTGGCGTGCGACTCGATCGCTTGCGGGCCGGTGGGAAAGTACCAGATCGAACCCTCGGCCTTCCAACGCGTGCCCCCGCGGAGCATGACGAACCGCGTGTGGCCGTCGTCGCGCTCGCTTTCGGTCCATTCCAGCACCTGGTTGCGCCGGAAGGCGTCGCCGTGCGCCTCGGCCGCGCGCTGCCACTCCCACTCGGTCGGCAGGCGCCGCCCCGCCCACTCGGCATAGGCGCGCGCATCCGCCAGATCGACGTACACCACGGGCTCCTTGACCAGGCGCAGGGCAAGTCCGCCCGGACCAGTGATGCAGGAACTTATCGGCGCGCCGAGGCCGATAGTCCGTAGCCTTGAGGAAGGCTTCGAACTCGCCGTTTGTCACCGGCGCTCGGTCGATCCAACACGGCGCTAGCTCGGCGCTCACGCGGTGCTCCAACACAACGTCGTGCGGATTTCCCGTAAGGAACTGCGACCACCGCTCGACCGGCGTGCCCGGATCCGGATAGCATCCGCACTCGCGGCGCATGTGGCGCACGCGAAAGACCCCCTTGCCGCCCTCGACGCGGAGCAGGTCCGCGGCTTGCGCACGTGCGGTCGGCCCCGGTCCCACGGGCTTCACGGGCTTCTGCCGTGCCAGCGGCTCGACCACCGACTTGGCAGCCCGGCGGTTATCATCGGCGCCCGGGGAAAGGGCCGCGGCAGCTTCGCGCCGCTGACGTGCCAGAAGCCGCGGCCAGGTTTGTGCATCCCAGCCAAGAGTCTTCGTCGCCGCCTCCGAAGGCACGCTTCCGTTGGCCCCGCGTGTCAAGGCCACCACCGCTCCAAACCGGTCCAGCGGGAAAGAAAGCGTCCATCGCTTGCCCGCACGTTGCGGTTCGATCGATTGGCCCCGCCAGAGATCAAACATCATTTCGCCGCGGTCCTCCACTTCCAGCACAGGCCCCGAGCCGCGCGCCTCACCGCGATTCACGAACGTCCACAACCGCACCCCATCGGCTTGCCAGCAGGAGGCGTCTACCTTCTCGGCCTTCGTGGGAAAGCAGGGAAGCCATTCGCCCTGCGACAACAGCGGTGCCAGCCCGCGCAACACCGGCGCCATCCGACGCAGCGTGGCGCAATCCTCCGCGTTCCACGGATTCCAGGTGCCAAACACGTTCTCCCAGACCAGCACCCCGCTGCCGTTGAGCCACGCGGCTGCCAACTCTTCTCGGTGCGAACCGTTCCAGCGACGAATCTGGTGCTGCATGTGCCGGGGCTCGATCCACTTGAGATGAAGCACCCCAATCTCCGGATAGGCCTGGAGCCACTGAGCCCAGGAACCGCTGCATCGCTCGATCTCTTCGAGGGTCGGATGGCCCTCGGGCTCAAAGGCCACGCCCGCCCGCAGCGCGTCGACCGACTCGCGCAGCCGGCCGGGTGCAGCGACCATCGTGTCCAGAAAAACGCCGTCGGCCTCCACGTCGGCCACGAGTTGCGCCAGCGCTTGCTCGTCGGACCGGCCTTCACGACGCGTGCCTGTATCCCAGGGGTTGTAGGGAACGAAGACCTTGATGCCGCGGCCGTGGAACTGCCGGACCACGTCGCGCACCCCAGGCAGGCCGCCGGGCATGTCGCGAAAGAAATCAAACTGGTTCCGATCGTCGGCCCCGATTCGCGGATACGCCTGCCAGAGCACCACCGAATCGTATCCGCCCCATACCTTCTCCGCTTCCTGGCAAAGCGGCCCCACGCGATAGACGCCCTGCTCGGGGTCCCAGAACGTCCGGTCGTAAATGAAAAGAAAACCGCAAACGAAGTTCGACTGCATCCACTGCAGGTCCGGGCGCCGATAAATGGCGTCGTCGAACCCTTCGGTCCGACTTCGCCGCCCGGCATTCGCCTCCCGCTCCTTCACGCGCGCGTCGGTCTTGGGAAATGACACGCGTAAGCCCCGTAGAAGCATCGCCCCCGGCGCGCGATCGAAGGTGCCGTCCATACCCAGAATCGGACGAGCCCAAAGACGGTCCCGCGCCAGCGCCGGCACCGGCACGGCGATTCGGAAATCGTGCCACGCGTCATCCCGCCCAATGGCCGTCGAGGCGACCACCGTGGACCAGCCGCGCCACGCCCCCTCCGCGCCCCCCGTGCGATCGCAGAAGTCGAAAGCCAGCGCGAGCCGATCGTTGCCGTCCAGCCACCGCGCCTGCCCGGAAACGACGACCGTTTCCCCCGGAGCGAGATCGGCGGCGAACGACGCCGGGCGCCCCGTGCGAATCCAGGCGCGTACGCCGTCGAATCGCAGTCGGATCTGCGCCTGCTGGGCGTCGTACAGGCCCAAACGCACCCGCCGTTGATACGCGCGCAGGCCCTCGATCCATTCGCTCCACGACTCGCCAGGCTGCGGCGGCGCCAGATAGTGCGCATTCGACCGAGGCACCGATCCGGCTGCTTCCCACGCGCAACCTTCCTCAGGCGCAAACGATTGCCGACTCCAAGGAATCTCCATGACGAGTTCGCTGTCGGTCGCCTGCACGCCGGCCACGAGGCAGCCGAATAGGACAAAACCCGAGGCGAGAACGCGAGACAATCGGTCCATGCGAGCAACCCTCCACGGAGAATGCCGAGACGACGCCATCGTAGACCGCGGGGCGCTTGGCCGCAATCACGCCTGGGCCGTGGTGCAATCCCGTATGCGATTCATGGCGCCGGGGCCGGACGCGAGCGATCGTCCAGAAGATCCCCGAGGATCGCGGAGAAACGTCTCAGAGGCCGAAATCGGCGGCCGGGATGACGGGGGCCGAGACCGAAGAGACTGCGTCGTCCAACCATTGATGGCCGGCGAGGGGCGCAGGCCCGGTGACCACAAAGACCGCGTGGCCGTCGAAGAAGAGCACGTTCTGGCCGCGCATCTGGTGCGCCACGCCGCTGTGCAGCGATTGCTGGGGAGCAAGCCGCTGCGCCGTGGGCACGCGCATCGCGCCCGGATCGCCTCTCCACGCTCCAATTCGTCGGCACTCACCACGATCGAAGGCGGCGAGGGCTCGGCGGGCTGCCGATCCGGACGAAGCAGGTTCCCGAATTGCGCAGGGTCCTTCTGCGCCAGGAAGACATGGTTGATGCCCATGTCCCGCAGATTCGCCTGGCAGGTCACCAACCGCGAGTTCTCGCGGCTCCGCTGCACCACCGGCAAGATCAGAAGCGTGGCCGCGACCAGGATGCTCACGGCCACCACGATGTCGATCCATCGCGCTCCCGACGGCGCACTGGGCGGCACCACGGCGGCGCTCATCTGCCGCGCACGCACTCGCCGCGCACGCCACGATGCGGCCGACCTCCCCCCGGGCTCGAACACCGGTGCCAACAGAGTAACCAACCGACAAGCCCGCTGGGCAAGGCCGGCCGGAGGCTCAAACGTACGCCGCGCCGCCTCAAGCGGCCGCAACATCCGCTGCACTTCCGCCAGTTCCGCCCGAAGCTCCGGATCGTCGATCAACTGCTCGTCCAGCAGGCGCTGCTCGGAGTCGTCGAGCGCCCCCAGCAGATAGCCCAGCAGTTGTTCTCGATTCCGCTCACTCATGGTCAACTAGCCGCGACGGAGAAAGATGCTCGTTCAACTTGCAGATTGCCGCGTGCAACCGGCTCTTCACCGTACCCACCGGTACGGCAAGAATCTCGGCCGCTTCGCGATACTTCAACCCTTGGTAGTACACCAGGATCACCACACGCCGCAACACTTCGGGCAGCTCATCCACCGCCCCACGCACACGATGCCCCTCTTCGGCCGACTCGAACTGCATCGCCGGATTGATCTCCTGGCTGTCGAGCAGGGCCGTCAGGGAACCGCCGTCGTCGTCGTCGCTTCCCCCGATCCCACGGCAGCGATCCAGACTCACCATGCGGTGGCGGCGATTCCGCCGCTGCGCGTCAATCGCCTGGTTCGTAGCCACCGTGTACAACCAGGGCCGCACCTTGCGCCCCGGCTCGAAGTGGCTGCACTTCAAATGCACTTGCAGGAACGTCGCCTGGAAGGCATCCTCCGCCATCTGGCTGTCGCCCAGGTAGCTGCGCAGATAATTGTATAACTCCGACTCGTAACGCCGCACGAGTTCCTCGAAGGCCTTGCGATCCGCATCGCTTCGATAGGCCAGCAACAGGTCTTCGTCCGACCTCTCCGCCCAGGGGATGGCTCGGGGGGTACGCGGTCGCGTCTTCTCGATCGTGTTGGTCATGTTGTCCTACGAATCCGTGGGGAAGAGGGTTCGAGGCGACGGGCGAGACCCCGACGGGCCAGGAAATGAAGCGGTCGAAAAGCCCTCCCACGAAGGGCCATTTTAACACGCCACGCCGTCCGCGCCACGAAGATTGCCGGAGAAGCCGATTTTTTGAACCGAAGTCTGCGATTTCGCAGGGCATCCTGCCATCGCCGCAAAACCTCTAACGCAACTGATATACCGCTTCGCCGGCCGCCGGTGGTCCCCCTCCGCCGGCTATTCTCCAACTAATGTACAAATATGCACTTAGCACCACGCAAAAAAACGGCGCCACCCTGAGAACCCCCTTCTTTAGCTGGGATCCGGTTGTGCAAGTTCTTCCGCCCCTTTACAAGTCGCTTCTCTCCCGTCCCCCTAACGCCCGGCCTCCGCAAGGCACTTCCGCAAATACGCAATGCTCTCCCGCGCCAGCCGCTCGATCCCCGGCGTGTAGTCAAAGACCTCCACAGAAACCCACCCGGCGTAGCCCACCTCGCCCAGCGCCGCCAGGATCGGATGGAAATCGAGGGCCCCGAAGCCTGGCCCCTGCCGGTTCGGATCGTTCACGTGAAAATGAGCAAGCTGGGAAGCGTATTGCCGTATCAGTTGCGGAGCGGGGGTCGACTCCGAAGACATCGCCTTGCAGTCCAGATGAAGGCGGACCCACGGAGAATCGATCCTCTCGACAAGCTCCATCGTCTCCGCAGTCGTCACCATGAAATTCGTCTCCTGGGGCCCCAGCGGCTCCAGGGCCAAGACTACCCCCGTCTTTTCAAGCTCGGGCACGATCGCGGAAAACACTTCCGCGGCATAGTTCATCCCGTCCCCCTGGCTCACTCCCGGAAGCAGGTCGCGCTGCTTCGGAGAGCCGAACACCATCACCTTGCCGCCCAATTCCCGGCAGCAACGGGCAAGCTCCCTGAGATACTCCGCCGTTTTCCGCCGCACTCCGGCATCGGGACTGGTGAGATGAAGGCCCTCGGTCTTGGCCAGCAGCCAATGCAGGCCAACCGTCTCCAACCCCGCCGCCTCGGCTAGGCGTTGCACTTCGGCCCGCCGCAAGCTCGATACCTCGGTGACGGAATTGGCCATCGTAAACGGCGCAATCTCGATGCCCGTGTACCCGCACTCCGCGGCAAAGGCAAAGGCACGGTCAAAAGCCCAATCCTGGAAGGTCTCGTTGCAGATGGCAAATCGCATGGTTGCCTTTCTGATGCAAAACTAGGAGAGAGTCGATCCACAGAACCCCGTCCCCGTTGGGCCGCGGTTGCCTTCCAGCGCCGAGAAATCCACGCGCGACAAACGGTTTCGGAACCGGCTACTCCAGGCCCGGTAGTTCGCGCTGCGCAGAGCTGATCTTGCGGCGCGGTGCTTTCTTGCTCTTGGCCGGATCGTCCAAACGACGTCCGTTTCTCGTGCTCGGAACGCTCGTCAGCGGCTCCGCGACCCCCTCCAAGGCATCCCCCGGCCGAATCCCCTCCAGCCGCTTGCGTATGTTCTGGGCATAATCCTCGGAGAGCTCGAACCCAACGTAGCGCCGGCCAAGCTTCTTGGCCACCGCGAGCGTCGTGCCGCTGCCGCCGAAGGGATCGAGAACCACCTCATCTTCATTGCTACAGGACAGGATAATCCGCCCCAACAGCCGCTCGGGCATCTGGCAACCGTGCCAACCGGCCCGTTCGGCGAACGTCCCGCAAACGCGGGGGAAGTACCAGGTGTCCTGGTCCGCGCGGAACCCGTCGTGCAGGTCCTGCGGCCGAAGAATCCAAGTATCGTCGGGCAGCCGGCCGTGGGGATTCGCGCGAGTCGGCATAGACCAATTGGCGCGCCGAAGGTACGCGAATCGCCTCCGTGTTGAACGTGAACTGCTTGGCATCCTTGACCATGTAGAACAAATGGGCGTGGGAACGGCTGAACTTGTTCTTGCAGTTCACGCCAAACGTGTAGTACCAGACGACCCAACTGCGGCAGGTCAACCCATGCTCGCCCTGAAGCATCACCTTGAGTTCCGCCGCGTACTCGTCACCGATGGCCAGCCAGAAGGTGCCATGGGGCTTGAGCACGCGCACCACCTCGGCGGTCCAGTCGCGGCTCCAGGCCAGGTAGCGGTGCGATTCGAGCTTGTCGCGATACACGTCGTAATCGTAGCCGATGTTGAACGGCGGATCGGCAAACGCCAGGTCCACGCTTCCATCCTCGAGCTTCTTGAGACCCGCCAGGCAATCCTGATTGTGAACGGCGTTTAGTCGAAGGGCCAAATCTCAGCTCCTATGCTTGATCTGTACCATGAAGAAACGACGCGTGCGATCGAAGGGAACCCGGGGGAACCGCTCACAAGCCTGCCGGGGACTGGCTCGTTTTTCGGCCGATTTCGTTCTCTCGTGGGCAAAGGGCGCGAAGGCCGAAAAATGCGACTGTCCCCCGTACGGCGCGGAATCCACCCGCCGCCTCACGGGGGTGCTCCCTCAGAGCACGCCTTATCCTACCAGCATTCCGTCGCGTCTCAAGCGGCGCGGCCGCAAAAGTAGACCGGCACGCACGGCCGCGGCCCGGAAACGCCAGGGTACCTCGGCGAGCGACCCCGACGGCTTGGTTCACGCACGGCTTCCAGCAGCACCCTGACCGGCCGATAACGGCAGCGCAGTGATCTCGACCCGTCCGTGGGCCGTTTCCAGGACCGTGCCGGCGGCCAGATACGCGCGCCGTACGTAGCCCAACGCCAAGGCCGATCCCAGACGAGGAGAATACGCCGCCGACGTGACTCGCCCCACCACTTCCCCCGCGATCGACAGCGGTGTGCCGTCAGCGGGCGATTCCGCGGTGGGGAAACGTAACCCCACGAGCCTCTGGTTGACGTGGCCTCGGGATTCGATCCGTGCAATCGTTTCCTGCCCCAGATAACAGCCCTTGGTGAAACACAGCGTGTGCCGATCCCGCCCAACCTCCTGCGGCAGGTTCTCCGCGGTGATGTCGCGGCCGTACACCGGCCAGCCCATCTCGATCCGCCGCGCCTCCAGAACCGCAAGAGTGCAAGGCCGCGCCCCGGCGTCGACCAGCGCGCCCGCCGCGGCGTCCGCCGCCCCTGGCTCAACGAGGATCAGGAAACCGCGCGGCTCCGAGGGTTCGATCGTGTGAATCCACGCCCATGCCTTGTCCCGGAATCGCCGGGAATCACCTCCGCGGCCGAAAGGTCCGGGGGCGGCCTGTGGCTCTAGAATCGGCTCAAAGAACCGAGCCAATTCCGCTTCCATGCCGCCGAGCCGATCCGCCGGCGGAGCCCGCGGTACAATCCGGCCGAGCACTTCCGCGGCGCCGCCCCGCCAGCAGAATCGCCCGCCGCTCCGAGCTCGCGTCGCGCAGCTTCACCTTTTCCCGAACCAGGTAGCGGTCCAGGTGAGCCACGAGGTCCTCGGCACGCGAGCCCACCGTACATAGCCACAACGACTCTGAACGCGCAAACACCAGCGCATAGGCAACTATGTGGCCTTTGGCATCGGTGAAGAAAGTCTCGCAGCCAGTGCCAACGCGCAACGGCTCAATCGCGTTCGTCGCCAGGCGGTTCAAGAATCGCACGTGGTCGTCGCCGCTCAACTCCACCTGGGCCAGAGGGCTGGGCCCGACCAGCCCCGCGCCTTCGGATAGCGCGTCGTACTGCTTCCTCCACTCCTCGCCCGGGAGAGCTAGTGCGTCACGACCAGCGTCAGCCGCCCCGGCGGGGAGGTCTTCCGAATGTGGAAACCGGTTCATCGCACGTGGTTGAAGTGGTAGGTGAATCGGGCCGCGGAGAATTATTACGAACCGCGTGCCGGAAGGAAAATCAACCGCTCCCCTCGTACTCCCGTAAACCGGACCTCTTCCAGTCTGCTCGTACTATTGAGTCCTGCATTGCTTATGGAACGAGGGCAACCATCGGAAGCCCGGTTTCCCAGCCCGGAAAGCTTGGAACCGTTCCACGATCAACAACGGCATCAATAATTCCCCTCGACGCTCGGCACCCAATGTGTGACGGCTTTGGCAGTGCGTTTTCCGGGCCGGTCGCTTGAGCTTCTCGGAAAGAGTCTGCCCAACCTCGACGCTGCCCGCAAAACCGAGGCCCGTCGGGCGCCCGCAAGTTTCTTAGCCGAGACGATTGACGCAACTACTTATTTCCCTTCACCTTGCTGCCTCATCGCCTATCGCAGTGCTTACGCCCGTCCTCCCCGCATTGCAGCTCGACCCTGTCATGGATCGCAAAGCCTTATCCGTGCCCTGTCCTCCCCGAGCGAGTGAGGCATATCATTCTTCATCGCGTGCGAGTAGGACCCTGGGGACCTGCCGCGCCCCGGAAAAACACTCCCCCAACCCTCCCCAGCGTTCCGCAGTCCCTCGAGAGCAGAACCTGTCTATGAACCTGACCCTCAGTGTACGCGCTGCCGACGAAGTGAAGCGAATCATCCGTGACCAGAAGCTCCCCGAGGCAACGATGCTCCGCGTCGGTGTCGTGGGAGGCGGCTGTAGCGGCTACGAGTACCGACTGGAATTCGTCCAACGGGCCGACGAGGACGACACCGTGAGCGAGTGGCACGGCGTCAAGGTCACGGTCGATCCCAAAAGCGCACGTCTGCTCGGAGGCACGGAGATCGATATTCACGAAGGACTCGACAAACGCGGCTTCGTGTTCAATAATCCGCTGGCCGTGCGAACCTGTGGTTGCGGATCGTCCTTCCAGGTCTGAACGGTCTTACCTGGAAGCTACGGGCGCGCAAGAACGGCCCTCCCTCCCGATCCGATGGCCCCCTTGGCCATCCCCGCCCGGCCCCCTTGCCGGATGCTGAATGAGGTCGGTAGCTAGCTCCCCGGCAAGCCCCGCGCCAGTCGAGCCAGCAGCCCGGCGATCTCTCCCAAGAGTTCCGGCTTGGGCATCGGGATCTTGAGATACGCGGGCCCGTCGGCGCGATCGCGCTCGAGCGTCAACCCCGGCATACGTTCCGACGCGCTCGCACCGCGTGCGTCGGAAGTCGCGGCCGCGCGGAGCTGCTCGACCCACTCCAATCCGGCCGACAAAAGCGTCGCCCACGGGTCTTGTGCAGCGGCGGCGCCCGCCGCGCTCACGGCATCCTCCGCCGGTTCGGCCGCCGCTTCGTCGTCCGGCGCAGCCTCCTCGTCCTCCTCGCGCGAAGCGCCGTCCGCGGGCATGGCCTCGGGGATCGACGCCGTCGCGCGATCGACCGATTCCATGAACCGATTCAGTCGGCTTCCGCCCAGGAAGACCTCGTCCTGGCCGCCGTCGAGCACGCCCGCAAATACCGACTTCTTGAAGGCCAAGAGCCCCAGCATCCCTTCTTCAATCGTCCCCTGCGCGATCAGGTGCACCACGCGCACCGGCCGATGCTGTCCAAGCCGGTGGACTCGGCCGATCCGCTGCTCGAGCACGGCCGGGTTCCAAGGCTGGTCCAAATTGACCACGACCGAGGCGTGTTGCAGGTTGAGGCCCACTCCGCCGGCATCGGTGGAGAGGAACAAGCGGCAGTCCGGGTCCTCGCGAAAGCGGTCCACGAGATGCTTGCGGCGCGGCCCGGGAACCTCGCCCGAAAACAATACGTGGCTCCACCGCCGCGCCGAGCCGCCGCGCCACGAGCTCGTGCATGCGTAACCATTGGCTGAATACCACCGCCTTGGTGCCGGGGTCCTCGAAGGCGTCGGAAAGCACGTCCATGAGTTCGTCCGCCTTCACTCCGTGGTCGGTCGTGTGGTCCAGCAGGTAGGTGCTATTGCAGGCCATGCGCATGTTCTGCAGGGCGATCATCAGTCGGCGCTGGTCCGACTCGGACAAGAAACCCAATCGCCGCCACTTGGCCACGATTCGCGCCACCGCCTCGCGGTTCTCATCGTGGTGCGCGCGCTGTTGCTGAGTCATCGCCACGAACATCCGCTTTTCGATCCGCTCCGGCAGCTCCTTGAGCACTTTCTCTTTCGTCCGCCGCAGAAGGATCGGCGCCAAAGTCTCCGCCACGCGTCCCAGATTGCAGTAGCCGACCACACGACCGCTCTCATCCACGTGCTGGTGGTCGGCCAGAAAGCGGTACATGGGTCCGAGCCGGAACCGGTCCACGTATTCCACGATCGAGTGCAGCTCTTCCAAGCGGTTTTCCAGCGGCGTACCCGTGAGCACAAACGCATAGGGAGACTCGATGCGCTTTACGCTCTGCGCCCTGCGCGTCTTCCAGTTTCTTGATCCGCTGCGCCTCGTCGAGAATCACCAGTTCCGGCTGCCAGGCTTGAATCGCAGCCAGGTCGCGGGGGATGACGTCGTAATTGACGATCTTGAAGAAGCCCTCGGCGGCATACTGTTCCGCGCGCGGGCCGAGAGCCCCTCGACGACCACCGATTCCCGGCCGGTGAATTTCTCGATTTCCCGCTGCCACTGGTGCTTGAGCGAAGTGGGAGTGACCACGAGCACGCGCTGCACGCGCGAGGTTCGCGCCAGGATCTCGGCCGCCGCGATCGCCTGGATCGTCTTGCCCAAACCCATGTCGTCGGCAATCAGGCAGCGGCCCGTGCGCGCGGCGAACAACGATCCCTCGCGCTGATAGGGATACATGCGCATGCGCAGAAGCTTCTCGAACGCAGCGCTTGCCGCCCCGCGCGGAAAGGCCTCGTCCAACTCCGCCGCCAACTGCGCCCGATCGCGCACTTCCGCCACCAGCGCCAATGCATCGTCGTAGCAGCGGACCTCGTGGCCGCTTGCCGCGGCCGCTTGACGAAGGCGGGAAACCGCCATAGGCCTCCGCGCGAAGCCGGCCTTCGGCGTCGAAGCAACTCCGCACCAGCCGCCGCAGCGTGGGCGGACACCCCGCTCCCGCCCGAAAAACCACCTCGCGTTTGGCCCCGTAACGCACGTAGACCTCCGAGTACGGAGGGTGCCAGCCGGCCGCAAGTCGTGGCCGCGTCGCTCGATTGCGACTCAGCCGCGCCAGGGTATACTCGATGTGCTTGCACGTCCCCAAGGCGTTGACGGAGAAATCGGGGCACGAACAGTAGTTATCGCCCAACTGCTGGCCGCGGATCGCCACGCGGTAGGTGCGGCGCGTCTGAGGATTGGTCACCTCGAACTCCGAGAATACCGGCTCGCTCCCCAGGTTCTTCAGGCGAAACTTCTGCCGCCTTCCGAACTGGCGGCGCAACGCCACCTGCCACTGCTCCAGCGACATGTGCGGCGGCTTGCCGCACGCGTGATACGCTCTCGCCGTTTCTGGATCGAGCCGAGCGGCCCCGTCTTCCCTCGCGTCGCCCCGGCGGTTGCCTCCGCTCCGCCAAAACTACGCCCCCGGAGACCTTCTGACGTGCCATGCCGATTCTCCTTTCCTTAACTCGTCGGCTCAGAGTACCGCCGCTTCGGCAGCCCCGCAACCTCCCGCCTTAGGGGGCACGGCGGCCGGTTCTTGCCCCCACTCGCCCCGTTTTTTCCCGCCCAGCCTTGGGAGCAACGCACCACCGCCGTCTAGCGAACCCGCGTCGGAAGGATGATCATCGGCAAACCCGCCCAATGCAGGCGGCGCTGGAGCGAATAGGCGGTTTGATTGTGCAGCAGGCGATGGACCCAGCTCTCCCGCTGGAAGATGAGTTGGCCGGCAAAAACGATCGACTTCGGAAACCGCCGCGCTACTTCGACGCAGAGGCGCCTCCAACTCGTCCACCGCATCCGTGCCGATGGCCATGAACGAGGTCGACGCCATCCCTAATCGCTGGGCCAGATCCACGTAGCGCGCCAACGATTCCTCGGTATGCTTGCGCAGGTCGTCGACCGCGCCGCTTCCCTTGAAGTTCCCCGAATCGACCACGCCCACGGAAACAAAGATCAGGCTATGGAAGTAACCGGGGATGTATCGCGTGGCGTTGAGCAGGGTATGAATCCCCAGCCCGCTGTAGCCCCCCACGAGGATCACCGCGGTCGGCTGGCTCGGATCCGGTGGCTCGATGTTCGGCTCCTTCAAGGCCGCCAATTTGCCCAGGGTCTCGTCGAGCACTCGCAGCTTCTCGCCCACGCGCTCGTAGTAGCGGTGAATGAGGAACGAAGCGCCCACCACGATGCTTGTCGCCAGCAGCGTGATCGCACCCCCTTCGTTCCGCTTCTCGTACAGATTCACGGAAAGAATCGTCACGCACAGCACCGCGCCCAGCAGAAACAGGGCCAATCGCCGCCGCCAGAGCGGGTGGGCGCCGCGCCTTCCACCAGTGCCGACTCATGCCGATCATCGACAGCGAAAAGGTCACAAATACGTTGATCGAATACATGACCACCAGCGAACGCACGTCGCCGTGCGTGTACACAAGCGCCGCCATCGCGGCCGTGGCCATGAGCACGATTCCGTTCTGCGTCGCCAGACGTTCCGACAGGTTGGCAAACCAGCGGGGCATCCAGGAGTCGTGGGCCATCGTAGCCAGCACGCGCGGCCCATCGATAAACCCCGCCTGGGCCCCCACGATCAACAGCGCCCCCTCGGAAACCAGCACGACGAACACGAACGCAGCCCCCAGGCCGATCCCCGCCAGCCCCACATCCTCCGCAAACGACTCGCTGAGCACGTGGTTGAGCGTCTTGCCCGCCGCCTTGCCGATCTCCGGATCGATGTCCAACAGCAGGTAGCTCACGATCAATCCGCCCGCCGTAAAGGCCAGCGAAATGGCCATGTAGAGCATGGTCCGCTTGCCCGTGGCGACGCGCGGCTCGCGCATCACGGGCATGGAATTCGATACCGCCTCCAATCCGGTATAGGTCCCCGCGCCCAGCGAGTAGGCATACAGGAGCACGGCGAGCATCGCCATCATGCCCGGCCCTTGGTTCCACGCGCTCACCTCGGTGGAAACCTTGGTAACGAGCTCTCCGCTCGCGCCGGCATGCATCAACACGCTGCCCACAATCAACAGAAAGTGCGACAGAAGGAAGACCACGAAGATCGGCATCAGGATCTGCACCGATTCCTTGATGCCGCGAAGGTTGAGAATCATCAACCCCAGGATGGCGAACGCCTCGGCGGGAACTTTCCAGCCGAACCATTGGGGACCCGCCAGTCCAAATAGCGCGTCGCCGGCCGCCGCGATCGAAACCGTGATCGTGAGCACGTAGTCGACCAGCAGTGCGCAGCCCGACACCACGCCAAACGGTCGCCCCAACAGTTTCGAGGCCACAAGGTAGCCGCCCCCACCCGACGGAAACTCCTCGAGAATGTGGCTGTAGCACGAGGCAATAATCACCACCGTGCCCATGATGGCCAGGGCCAGGAATACGGCCAGGTAACGGTGAGCGCCGAGGCTGTCAAAGGCCTCGGGCGGACCGTAGCAGGACGACGACAACCCGTCCGCCCCCAAGCCCACCCACGCCAAGAAGGCAATCAGCGAAATGTGGCGAAAGACTCCCTCGTCGCCGAGATCGCGCGGCATGCCGATCACCAGCGTCTTCAGCCGCTCCGGCAACGTCGGCGGGGTAAGTGGAGCGTCGCCATCCGGATCGGGCCCCACGCCGCGTACGCGCGACGATTCGACGATCTCCCCAGCCGGGGTCGTGGCCGGAGCGGGGGAAGTCAGGGACCGCTCCGCCTCTGAAGACTTTTTGCGTTCAGGTTCCATGTAGGTAATGCAGGCAACGCGATGGGGGGCTGCTCGCGCATCGCTCGAACCACGCTGCGACGGAAATCGCCCCAACGCAACGACAATCGAGCGCACTCAACCACACCTTGGCAATCGGTGCCAATCGCACGACGGCCCTAAGACTCAGAGCGCATACCTGCGAAATTAGAGGCTCCTTGGTTCGCCTGCGAGGTTAGCTGACGGGCTCGGGGCCAAGGAAAAACCCCGTCCAAGAATGGATTCGCCCCAAAGTTGGGTCCCCCGCTCTGGCCGCACCGCGACGGCAGCCTAGCCGTCTTCCAGATTCGGCACCATCTCGTCAAACAACTCGGGCCTCGTTCCAGCGCTAGAACCACCAAGGCAATCCTCCGCGGCCGGGAGCACCTCCCGACCGTGAAGCTTCTGGCGTCGGTTTCTAGACTCTCAAACGTCCCGAGTTGGGTGGTCCGTGCGGAATATCTACCACCGTGAGCGTCGCAATTCTAACCCCCAGGATCCGGAACGGCAAGGAAGGCCAGTGGCCTCAAGAGGCCCTACTCGCCGTGGGCCCACGGAGGTAGGATAGGGCAAACCGGGACGGCCAGCCCGCGGTTTCCGCGCCCCAGCAGGCGTCCCATTCCGCTCCCGACGGGTGAACACAACTACCGCATTCGCTTGGTATTATGTGGCAGGATGAGAGTCGGACATGGAACAGTCGGAAATCGACGTCTGGCACATGCGCAGGGCCCTGGAGCTGGCAATCCTCGGACGGGGCCACGTCGAGCCCAATCCGATGGTCGGCTGTGTGATTGTCCGCGGCGCTGAGATCATTGGGGAGGGATGGCACCGCGCTTTTGGGGGCCCACACGCCGAGATCGAAGCCCTTCGCATCGCCGGTCGCGCGCGGCGGGTGCAACCCTCGTGGTCACACTCGAGCCCTGTTGCCACCACGGCAAGACGCCCCCCTGCACCGAGGCACTGATCGCCGCAGGAATTCGACGTGTTGTCGTCGCCCAACAGGATTCCTTTCCCCAAGTGAGCGGCCGTGGTTTGGCCGCGCTCCGCGCCGCGGCAATCGAGGTCGAGGTGGGAGTGCTCGAGGCCGACGCTCGCCGACTCAACGCCCCCTACTCAAAACTGCTCACGACCGGCCGCCCGTGGGTGATTGCCAAATGGGCGATGACCCTCGACGGCCGCACGGCGACGCGGACCGGCTCCAGCCGCTGGATCTCCAATGAGCAGTCCCGCCTCATTGTTCACGCGTTACGGGGCCGCGTCGACGCAATCGTCATCGGCCGCGAAACCTCGCGCATGGATGATCCCCTGCTTACCGCGCCCGCCCGGCCCGCGCCAGGCCCTGCGCGTCGTCGTCGACACCCGCGCTTCCTTGGCTTCTGCCAGCCAGTTGGTACGCACCGCGCGCGACTGTCCGCTGCTCGTGGCCGCGGGAACCTCCGCCCCCGTGGCAGAGCGAAAGCGCCTGGAAGAGGCAGGTTGCGAAGTCCTCGTACTGGGCGGCGACAGCCACGCCGAACGACTCGACCGCCTCCTGAAAGAGTTGGGCCGTCGGCGATTGACCAACGTGCTCGTCGAAGGCGGCGGACAACTCCTCGGCGCCCTGATGGACGACCGGCAGATCGACGAGGTCCACGTATTCGTCGCCCCCAAACTGATCGGGGGCGAATCCGCCCGCAGCCCGATCGAGGGTGGGGGAATCGCAGAGATCACCGAAGCCCTGACCCTCGATCCCGCCGAGTGGAAGCAACTCGGCTCCGATTTCTACATTACCGGTTGGATCGCCCGCTAACCGCAGTCTGCTCCCCACCCCTTCCCCCGCTCCTTTGGGCCGCGTTCGGTCATACCCTCTTCGGTGGATGGACCGCGGGGTTCTCGTGTCTAGGATAATTCCACGGGAGGAAACAGTTGTCGACCGGATAGGCCCCTCGAGTGCAAAGGAGACATGCCATGCCGGCTACCAGACTGAAGCAACTGCTCGACGAGCGCGGCGTGCGCTACACCTCCATTCCCCATTTTCTCGCGTATACGGCCCAGGAGACCGCCGCAGCAGCGCACATTCGCGGCCGAGAACTCGCGAAAACGGTCATGGTCAAACTCGACGACGCCATGGCCATGGTTGTGCTCCCCGCGCACCGCAAGCTCAACCTCGACCTGCTCATGGAGGTTTCCGGTGCGTCCGCCGTCGAACTGGCCAGCGAGCGGGAATTCCGCGATCGCTTCCCGGATTGCGAAGCGGGCGCCATGCCGCCGTTCGGCAACCTCTACGACATGAAGGTCTACGCCGAAGCCACCTTGAGCGAAGACGAACACATCGCCTTCAATGCGGGTACGCACGAGGAATTGATCCAAATGACCTATGCCGACTTCGAACGCCTGGTGCAGCCCGTCGTAGCACCCTTGGCCTACGGCTCGAAACAACCGGCATAGCGGCCCGGCAATCCGGATGCGGTTCCCCCGATCACGCCGACCGGCGGCGGAATCGGCAGGCCGCCCAGCGCACAGCTACACGCTGAAGCGGATCAGGAGCACGTCGTCGTCCTTGACCACGTAGTTCTTCGGCTCCTGACGCACAAGGTTCTTGGCCTTGACCTCGCGCTCGCTTCCCAAGCGAATCAGGTCCCCGGTCGTCATAATCTCCGCGCGGATAAAGCCCCGCGCCAGGTCGGTGTGGATCGAACCGGCGGCGTCGACCGCGGTCGCGCCCCGAGCCAGGAGCCACGTGCGCACTTCTTTCTCACCCGCCGTGAAGAAGGTCATCTGGCCCGACACATCCATCAGCGTGCGCAGCAGATGATCCCGGTCGGTGCCGCCGACGCCCATCTCCTTCTCGAACTCGGCCCGATCCTCCGGGCTCATTTGCGCAAGCTCCAGCTCCAGCCTGGCCGGAAAAGCGAACGACGCCGTTCCTTCGGGAAGGGCGGAGAGGAATCGTCCCGGCTGCTCTTCGTCGTCCGCGGTGTTGATGATGACCATCCGCGGCTTCTCGCTCATCAGCCGGAAGGCACGCGTGACTCGAAGCTGATCCTCCGTCATTTCCTCCGCACGCAAGGGACGACCTTCCTCCATGGCCACAAGCACGCGGGCAAGCGTCTGCTGCTCGTGGTGCAGGGCCTCGCGCTCCGGTTTCGACACCGGCTTTTTCAGCGATTCCTCCACGCGTGCAATCCGCCCGGCCACGATCTCCATGTCCGCCAGCAGCAGGTCCTCGGTGAAACGCTGGAAGTCGGCGGCGGGATCCGATCCGTCGAATCCCGGCACGATGAGCACCAGGCAACCGGCCTCGCGGATTTGCGCCAGCCGCGCGGCATTTCCTTCGTGCGTGCGGCTCAGGCCCGGCGTATCGACGATCTCCAGCGATGCCACCGTCACCTTTTTGGGATGGTAGATCCGCACCAGACTCTCGATCCGCGGATCCGGCACCGGGGCCATCGCGCCCTGGATGGTGTGGGAGAGGGCGTGGTCCGGTTTCGTACCGGTGAGCCACTCAAACACGGTGCTTTTGCCCGATCCCTGGTACCCCACCAGGCCGATCTTCATGACTGCATTCCTTGTCTGTCGCCCCGCGCGGCCGACGCATGCCCGACACCGGCCTGCACTTCCGCCGCCCGCTCCAGCCGCGACAACGCTTGTTCTACCGCCTCGGCCTGGGACCTGTCCAGCGGTACGTGCCCGAAACGGACGCGGTAAAAGGCCTCCGCCACCTCCAGCGGCAACGGGGCCAGTTGCTCGTCGCCGGCTTGCCGCGCCAACACTTCGCCGGCTGCCCGTGCGAACTCGCGGGCCGTGTCGCCGCGGGCCGCACCAACCCCAGTCGCGCCAACAGCGCCTCCAACCGCTGGTAGAACTCGACGCGCACGAGCTGGCCTCGCTCGGCCAACGCACGGCGTTGGGCGGCCGACGTCAGCCATCGCTCGCGCAGCCGTCGGTTTCCCAGAGATCCCCAGCACCACCACCACCGCCATGCCCGCCACGAACACCAACAGAAAGGCCTGCCAGTGAAACCACGGCTGCCCCGGCTGATACCATCGCGAAAGCCCCAAGCGGCTCGCCGCGCGCTCCAAAACGCCCCGCCACCATTCCGGGTCCGCAAGCGCGGAGATCACCGAACGCACCGCATCCGCCACCGGCCCATAGACCGCCTCGCGCTGCCGCGGACGGTCCATCTCCATCACGTAGTTGTTCCAGGCGAAAGTAAACCAATCCAGGTACTTTCCCGGCCCGCGCATCCAGAAATCCTGGGCCGCCTCGAGTCCTCCGGCGGGCGTCGGGTCCAGCCGCAGCCACGCGCCCCCCTCCCAACGCCCGCGATGCTGCGCGGAGGTTGGCCGGCACTTCGTCGCGCGACAGATATGCCTCGGCCCAGGCATGTGCGTGCAACTGCCGCACCTGAAGAAACCGCTCCCCCACGTCGTTCCACTCCCCCGAACGATACCCGATGACCAGTCGCGAGGGAATCCCGCGGCTGCGAAGCATCAGCACCAGCGCCGTGGCGAAATACTCGCAGTGACCACGCGGATTGTTGGCCACGAAGTCGTCGATCGGGTCCATGTCGAGGTCGCGCGTCTGACCCTCCAGACTGTACTGGAATCGCCCCGAGTCGCGAAGCTGCCGCCGCAAGTACCCTGCGATCTCGTAATGTTCCTCGGGCTTCAGCGTCGTCTCAGCCGTCCATTGCGCGGCCAGGGCTTCCAACGCCGGAACGCTCGAAACATCCTCTCGCTGCAACCCCGGGAGGCTCGAAACGACCCCGCGCTGCGGAATCCTCAACAACGTTTGCCGCTCGCCCGCATCCGGAGGCTGCTCGCACGGCGCCAACTCGAATTGCAGCTCCCCCGAAATGCCGTCGTGCCCAACTCGTATTGAAACCGCTGCAACACGTGCTCGGAATGCCGCGACAAACGCTCGTTCTCGTCGTCGAACCCCAACCGCGGGTCGGTCCGCGTCAACACGAACGGCCAAACGCAGAACAACTCCTCCCGATCCATGGGCTCAATCGTGATCCGCTGGCGTACAACCCGTTCTCCCCGCTGTCGCACCGCCAGGCGCCGTTCCAAACAGCTCGGGAACCGAATTGACGTGGGGCAACATGCGCCATTGGCCGCCGTGGTAGTCGTTGAGGATGCTACCCCGCAGATAGACTTCGTCGCGGATCTCGTACGGCGCGATGCCCGCCTCGTCGAAGAAGGCCACGCGCAGCACCTCCTCCGGGTTCTCGATGATCTTGCCGAATTCCCCCAGGGCCACGGTATTCGAAAACCCCACGCTCATACGCACGCCCTGCCCGCCACGCCAGGCCCCGCGCCCCACCCGGGGAACCAGGAAGAAAACAACGATACTCAGCCCCAGCGCCACCAGTCCCATGCGAAACAATCGCCAGAACATCTCCCTCTGGACCGCCGACGACCCACTCACCGGCGACGCGACCGTCGCTCGCTCCCGACTCCAAGGCCATCGCGCGGCGGACGCACTCTCCTCCGCCGCGGGGGCAACCGTCGCTTGATGCGCCACGCGCTCCGCATACAGGTGGTACAACAACAATGCCGACAGCGCCGTGAACAGATACACCACCAGAAGAAACCCAAAGAAAAATCCCTGGATCAACAGCGCCGCCACCACCACCTGCAACAGGCTGAAACGAAGGAGAAGCGAGTAGACGCGCGGGTCCTTCTTCTGAAACAGGTGAATGATCTGCAGGTAGATCAGGAAGCCTCCCACGGCCGTGATCAGGCTCGTCTTCTCCAATTGCATCGCCTCGGGGATCGAGATCAACAGCGCAACGACCGCCGCGACCTTGGCCACCTCCCGATTCAACACAAGTTTCCCGGTGATGTCCGTGAACCACACCGAAAGCATCGCCGCCAGGAGCATCGTCAGCGGAAGGATCACTTCCTGATGCCCCATGCCGACCATGAAGGTCGACATGGCGGCCAGAGTGGCAACGTTGATCTGCAAGAGGCGTTCGACGTGCACGCGGTTTCTCAACGGCCGGAGGATGCTCAAACCGGAACGAAACGGAGCAGAAACCCGCGATCAGAAAGACTCGACCACCATGGCTTTACCTCGCTCAAACGCGGCTGTGCCACCGCTAAGGAACCGCTTGGAAGTAATCCGACAAGGTCGGCGCCGAAGTATCGACGGTGCGCAGCCGCGGCACGATCGAGCGCCATACCGCGCTGGTGCCCAGGTGCGCCAGTCGCGGCTCCGACCAATCCACCGCGCGCGTGCTGATCAGCACGACTTCGGTCCCGGCCTCAATGTCGGCCACCAACCGCGTCAGCAGGGCCGGCAACCAATCCGCGCCGGTCGGCTCGACCAGAGCCAGCCGCTCCATGACTTCCTGCATCAAGGCGGGCGACGCGGCCCCTTGGACCACGTCGATCTCGGCCGCCGCGGTCCCGACCCACATGCTGCCGCCGCCCCGCTGGCACGTGTCGGCTACCACCGTCGCCGCAAAACTCACCGCCAGCTCGAGATTCTCCCGGTGCTCCGGGGAAGGCGACCCCGGCTGACCCAGATCGAGCACCACGGCGACGTCGCGGTTGCGATGCTGCTCGAACTGTTTCACGACCAGGCTGCCGTGGCGCGCGGAACTCCGCCAGTGAACGTGACGCAGGGAGTCGCCCTGGCGCCACGGACGCACGCCGTAGAACTCCCCGGAAATTCGCCCCGAGCGATGCTCCCGACGCCGCGTGCCCTCAAACGACTGGTGCGGTCGCGTCAGCCATCGCGGCGTCAACCGGCCCAAACGCGGCAACACCAGCAGCGTATCGCTCGATCCCACCACCATGCTGCGACGGCAGAAACCGAAGGGATAACGCGTCGAGACTACTGCGGGAGACACCAGGTAGCGGCCGCGCCGCGGCAGCCGCGCGCGGTAAACTCCGCTTCGCGTCTGCCCCGCTCTCACGTAAACGAAAAGCACCGCCGGTTCCAGCGGCTCGGGCGAATCGTCGCTCCCCTGACGCACCAGTCGATTGCGCACTTCGACCGCCCAACTCCCGCCGCGGCGGCGCGTGTTTGCCAACTCCAAACCGACCAGCAACAGTTCACCCGCCGCCACGCTCCGCGGCATGTGCCGCCGGATCTCCAACCCGCGCAACGTCCGATCCACCAGCCGGTAGTTGATCCACAGCGAGGCCAGCAACATGCCCGCCAACACCATAAGCAGGTTGACGTCGCCGATGATGGCAAACAGGAACACGGCGCCAAGGATGCCCAGGAAGTACACCCCTTCCCGAGTAAACGTGGTCGTGGGCCGCGGCGCGCGAGGCGATCTTCGACGGCGCACCGCGCCCCACAGGCGCGAAGCGATCCGCCGGAACGTCGGCGCCGACAGCACGCTGCCGGTCGGCCGCTCCGCTTCGGCCACCTGTTTCGGCCGAGGCCTTCCGTCCATTCTTGATTCGTCCTGCCCGGGTGAGCAAACTGCGCCTCGCTCTCGCGCCCCCCTCGCGCAAGACCTCCGGCCGCCGCCTCTTCATTCTCGTTGACTCGCCCCCGCGGCCGCTCCGACCTACCCAGGAACCGGGGTTTCCTCCACAATCCGCCCGATCAGAGCCTCAACCGTCTCGCGCTGCCCCCCATGCAGATACCCCCGCGGAATCACCCGATGCGACAGCACGTGTACCGCAAGACGCTTTACGTCGTCGGGGACCACGAAACTCCTCCCCTCCAGAAGCGCCCACGACTGGCTCGCGCGGTACAACGACAGCGCCCCACGCATGCTCACCCCAACGTGCAGATCCTGGTTCGCACGCGTCGCGTCGACGATGTCGAGAAGATAGTGGCTGATCGACTCGTCCACGCGCACCTCGCGCGCCGCCTGCTGCATCGCGAGGATCTGTTCCCCGGCAAGGACGGGTTCGAGACGGTCCACGGGTTCGCCCTGCCGGTGGCTCGTGAGCACCTCCAAGTGCGCCTGGCGATCGGGATACCCCACGGAAACACGCATCAGAAAGCGGTCGAGTTGGCTCTCCGGAAGCGGATACGTGCCTTCAAACTCCAGCGGGTTCTGCGTGGCGATCACCATGAACGGACGCGGCAGCCGATGCGTCTGACCGTCCATCGAGACTTGCCCCTCGCTCATCGCCTCCAGCAGGGCGCTCTGCGTGCGCGGCGTCGTCCGGTTGATCTCGTCGGCAAGCACGATATTGGCGAAAATCGGCCCCCGACTGAACACGAACTCCTGGGCCTTGGCATCGAACACGCTGCTCCCGGTGATGTCGGCCGGTAACAAATCGGGCGTGAACTGAATGCGGCGGAACTGCCCCGATACACTCCGCGCAGCGCCTTGCCCATCAGCGTCTTGCCCACGCCCGGAACATCCTCCAAGAGCACGTGCTCGCCCGCCAAGAGCGCCACGAGGCAAAGCCGCACCACCTCCTGTTTGCCGAAAACCACGCACGAAATGTTCGATTCCAACTGCTGAATCATGGCGTGCGACTGCGATGTCATCCAGGTCTCCTGCTGTCGAGACTGAATCCGTCTCAAGAAGGGGATCAGCGACGCCCCGAGCAATACATCCTAGCGGCATTGCGCCCTTCCGGTCCAGACCCGGAAGCCGCCGGATCGCGTTATCGGCCAAGGAAAGTAGCGCGTCGCGGAATCACTCGCCCGCGCCACCTCAACGTTCCTAACACGCGCTGACAAGACGGGGACTGGCTGCCGGCGATTCGCTGAAGACGCCTTCAACTTGCCTTGAGCGAGGGTGCCTGTCCGGGATTTGTCAAAGCCCTGAAGGCTTCCCGGCATGCAACCCGCGCGCACCGCCCAACGCGGCCGATGCGACCCTTGCACGGCTGCCAGCGAGGGGAGGGGAAAGACACCTGGGAAGCGCCCCAAGTGCAGGCATCGTCCGAGACGATGTGACGTCTCCTCGTCAACGCTATTCCTCGTCGACGCTATTCCTCGTCGTCCTCGTCGTCCTCGAAATCCTCCTCCTCGTCCCCCGCAGTGGCCGGTTCATCCCCCGCACCCATAGTGAAGGCCGACACCAAGCGGTACCCAAGCAGCAAGACGACGGAACCGCCCACGGAGGCCAGAAGCCCCGGCGGGCTGATTGGATTGAGGATCGGAGACTTCAAAGCAAAACAGAGGACGAGTGGACCTAGGGTACTGCCGACCACCCCAACGAGCAGGGTACCCATTGCGCCCGCCGGTACGCGCCCCGGAATCAACGCCTGGGCGAGCAACCCACTGACCAGGCCGAAACCCAGCCAGATCAGTACCACGTTGACCCACTGCTGCGCGGCCGGGGCCAGCTCGAACTGAGTCACTGCGGACTCCTCCCGGCGGAGAACGGGGCTGCATGCGCCAGCCCCAAGAACGGAAATGACTCCGGCTGCTGACGTCCGAGAAGCTCCCCCAACGGGACAGCCCGACTCAGACGTCAGCAACACGGAGCGCCTTCCCCCCAAAATCCCCGGCTCATTGACGCTGCTGGAGGTTCTGTTCGGCCTTCGCCGCCTTTTGTGCGGCGGCTTCACGCGCGAGCTTGAACTCCGGACCAGGAGCGAAGTACTGGATGTCATCCGACATATAGTACGGGCTGGGAAGCGTTTGGCCGCCGACGTCGATCTGGCAGCCAGTAAACCCGCTCAGCGCCAGCAAGCCCAAGCCGGCCCAAACGCCCCTTCGCCAGCGTTTTGACGCGTCCAAACGGCTCATCCGCCACCTCCGTGGTTTCGATCGCAACATATCCCGCAGGCTTGGCACTCCAGCGGAAGTCTCCACGGGGCGCCGGCGCCACAATCGGCAGAATCGTTGCGATCGTTATCGTCTGAGCAGGGGGGCAGACTTTACTCATTCTCGGCTCGGCAGCCGTTTCGCCTGCGAAGTGTGGGTCACCGGGGATTGTGTCCGAAATTCCTCCCGTAACCGCGTTGCCCAGATTGCCTCTCCACAGGTCTTTGAACCGCGTGCGCGGTACGGTAGCCATCGGCCTCCATGCCGCGGCACCCCAATCCCAGGGGGATACCGCTTGGAACCAAATCCTCGGCCGCACTATCATAGTAGAGTTGCCAGGTTCGCTCATCTTGTTGTGCCTCATGCCTTTTGGCATGAACTCGGAAGACAGGAGCCCCCCATGAGCCTGCGGCGCACGCACGGCACCGAACGATTACGCGGCACGGCCCTCGCCACCCCCCTTGTGTTTGGGTTGATGATCGGGCTGCTCACCGCCTCGCGCGCGACAGCCCAAATGCAGACGCGCTCCGCTCCGGGGCCGCTCTACAACGCCACGTTCTCCGTCTTCTACGAGGGGAACTACCGCGACGCTCTCGATGCCTACGAAACTCAGGCACGCAGTGCAATCAACTTCGGCGGCGCGGCGTGGATCGACTCGATCTGCTACCTGACGATGATCGGCGAGTGCCATTATCAGATGGGCAACTATCCGGCAGCCTTGAAGAATTACACCGCGGCGTTGCAGCGCTATCTCGAATTCCCCGACTGGATGCAGCGCGTCCAGTTCGACACCGCCCAGATACGCCCTGTAGGCCGAGGCGTTCAGACTCCGTGGGGCATCAGCACGCGCGGCACCCAACTCGGTCGATACCCGGAAACCCTCAGCTCGATGCAAGGCCAGCTCGACGTCACCGAACAGGTGCGCCGGGGCGGAGTGATCACGCCGGCGGTCCTCTATCCGGTTCAACCGATCGAGATCGTCCGCGCCACCGCCTTGGCAATGCGTCGGCGCACCGAGTTGCTCGGCCCCCTGGCGAAATACGATACGATGGGCGGAGAATTGCTCAACGCCCTTTCCAAGCCCGTGGGACGCGTCAATCACTGGTCGCAATGCTGGGTGGATCTGCAATTGGGGTTGGCCGCCCTGGCCGCGTCGCAAGACGTCCAGGCCGAAGCCCCGCTGAAACGCTCGCTCGCGGCAGCCGGCCAGTTCGACCATCCGATGACCGGCATGGCCCTGCTGGAACTGGGCCGGATGGCCCTGCGGCGCGGTGACCAGGCTTCGGCGTCGAAGCTCTTCCTCGAGGCAAGCTATTCCGCCTATCACTATGCCGACTACAACACCTTGGAAGAGGCGTTCCGCTACGGGGCGCTGGTGCACCTGCTTGCCAACGAAAAAGGCGTCTACGCGCCGCTCGGGCCGGCGCTGGCCTGGGCCCGCAGCAGTTCCGAAGGGCGCAACTGCCGGCAGCTCCGCACCTCGCTGGCCCTGCTGGCCGCAGAGAACAATCTCGTGCTCGGCCAGACGGCGCAGGCCAACGCCCTCTTGGCGGAAGCGCAGCTTGCCGCCGCCAAGCGCACCATGCTCGCCGGCTCGATCGGCGCCCGGCTGAACTGGCTCCGCGCTACCCAGTGGTTTCAGGAACGCAAGGTCCGCGAAGGCGAAAAGGCTCTGGCGGCAGCACTTCAGTACATGCAGAACGGCTCACTGTGGCTGTTCCAGATCGCCGAGGTGAACCAGTTCGTCGAGAAACTCGCAGCGCGAGAAGGAAGTGACCTCGCGCCGCACGCTCGACCTCTACCAGATCGTCCTCCGCGACCCGCTCCCCTTGGACTGGGCCACCAGTCCCATGGAATCGCTCGCCGTACTGATGACGCCGCTCGACGAAGCACTGGAACGGTGGTTTTACGCGGCCCTTGGAGGCGTCGACGGTGAGGCGGCGCCGCCGCCGCGCTGGAAATCTCCGACCGCATTCGCCGCCGGCGGTTCTTCGCCGCCTCGCCCTTCGGAGGGCGCCTACTCGCCCTCCGCTGGATTCTCGAAGCTCCAGAGGCCGCGCTCGACCGCGGCGCCCTGGCTCAGCGTCAGGACCTCCTCTCCAAGTATCCGGCCTACCGGGCCCTCTCCGACCAAGCGCGCGCGCTGCGCGATAAGATCGCCGCCGCCGACCTGAAGCCCGCGGCAAGCGAGGGCGCACGCACGTCCGGGCCGTGGGCGGAACTGATCAAGCTCAGCGCCCAGCAGGAAGCGATGTTGCGGGAAATGGTCGTGCGACGCGATCCGGCCGACCTCGTCTTTCCTCCCTTGCGTTCCACGCGCCGCGTTCAGCGCACGCTGCCCGAAGGCGCTGCCGTGCTGGCCCTGCTCACGCTGGGAAACGAGTACCATGCATTCCTGATGAACCGCGAGAAGTGCGTTCATTGGACGGTCGAACGTTGCGGCCCTCCGCAACAACATCGGCTCGCTGCTCCGCGAGATGGGCAACCACGACGCCAACCGCGAGTTGGCGGCCAAGGACCTCGCCGATTCGAGCTGGAAGAAAACCGCTCAACAGACGCTCGCCACTCTCACCGAAGGCTCGCCCGCCGACTTCTCCCAGAATTTCCCCGAGTTGATCATCGTTCCCGACGGGCTCTTCTGGTACCTGCCGTTCGACGCCCTCCAGGTGCCGGTCAACGGCGAGCTTCGATCGCTGGCAGCCCGCTTCCGCCTCCGCTATGCGCCGACGGTCGGACTCTGTGTGGCCGATGCCGCGCGGCCGCAGCAGCAAGCCTCGCACGGCCGTGGTCTTGGGGCGGCTCTTCCCGCGACAGAGCGATGATACGGCATTGCGCCTTCGAGGACCTGGCCAAGGCCGTGCCCAACGCGGTCGCCATCGACCGCCCGCTCCCCGGCGGCTCCGTCCTCGCCAAGCTCCGCATGGACCACCTCGTGGTCTACGACGACCTGACGCTCAGCGACCAGGCCCCGCTGGGCTGGTCGCCGATCCCCTTGGAACGCGCCAAGGCAAACGGAACGCTCGCCGACTGGATGGGACTCCCCTGGGGTAGCCCCGAACTCATGGTCCTGCCCGGTTACCACACGCTGGCCGAGAACCCCAAGCGCGGCGTCCACGGGGTGCCCGGCCATGAGCTGTTCCTCTCGGTCTGCGGAATGCTCGCCACCGGCTCCCGGACGATTCTCTTGAGCCGATGGCGCAGCGGCGGCCAATCGAGCTACGACCTCGTGCGCGAATTCCTTCAGGAACTGCCGCACACCGCCCCCGCCGATGCTTGGCAGCGTGCCGTACTCCTGATCCAGGAGAGCCGTCTGAGCCCCGGGGCCGAGCCGCGGATCAAATTCTCCATCAATCCTGAGGAACTCAAGGGAGATCACCCCTTTCTCTGGGCAGGTTATCTGCTGGTCGACTGCGGTGACCCCGTCGAACGCGCAGATGCCGAGGCGGCCGAGCGCACGGCGGTCACCGACGGGAAGGCAGGCAAGGCCGCGGCCAAGAAGCCCCCCGCCCCCGATTCCAAACAGGAGCCCAAGCCCAAATCCCCTAAGCCCAAAGCTGCCGGAGAGACCCTCGACGGCGAGAAGCCGGAAGCCGCCGAACCTAAGGCAGCGACCGCCCCTGCCCCGCCCAAGCCTCAGCCTCCCGAGCCGCCCGCCGACTCCGAGCCGCCCGCCGCCGCCAAAAACCCTCCCGCCGCCCAACCGCCCAACGACGCGCCGGCGGCTCCCGAGCCCAAGGATTCCACGGCCAGCGAGCCCGGCAAGGGCAAGCCGGAATAGTCCGGCGCAGGTGCGCCCCACCCCGAGTAGAATTCCTCCCCGGCCCCAAGCGCGGTATACTACGGAACCTCGGAAAACAAACGCAACAAGGCCGACCCACGGAAGACCGGTTCTTCCGGCAACGCGATGCCCGGGCAACCGTTCACGGGCCAGCCGGGGAGTGGTCCTTTTTTCGGCCGGAAGGCTCCGTCGTCACACGAGCCGCCCGACCGAAAACTCGGGACCCGTTCCCTTCGCGTCCCCTTTCGGGGCCGGCCAGTCGCCGCACAAGAGAACGGTTCAGGGATCGGCCCTTGCGCCTAAGAAACGGAGTGAACTCATGTCCTATGCACGTGGTCTTGCCCTCGGGTTTCTCCTCGTCGGCGTCTGTCTGGGCGGCGAGCCGTCGCGCACGGGTAGCGAAGGGCAGGACGACCTGGACAAGGCGGTCCAGGCGAAGCTGGGCGTCCGGTCGCTGAGCGATCTGAGCGAAGTCATCCGCCTGGCGGAAAGCGCGATCAAGAAGGGGCTCGACAACGACAATACCGCCTTCGCCAAGCAACTGCTCGCCTCGACCCTCGCCCAGCGCGGCGTGTTGTATAGCAAGAGCATCTTCGAGTCGGTTCCTCCCGACCCCCAGTGGCCCGACGTGCGTAAGGCCGCCCTGCAGGACCTCCAGCGCGCCGTCGAGCTTAACGCGCAACAACCCGAGGCCCTCTTCCGCATCGCGCAGCTCAATCTGCTGCCCGAGGGCGACCGCAAGCGCGCCAATGAAGCCTTGGACGAAGCGATCCGCCTGAGCAAGGGCGAGCCGCGATTGCGGGCCCAGGCCTATGCGCTCCGCGCCGGGCTGACCAAAGACCCCGCCAAACGCCTGGCAGACCTCGACGAGGCGGTGCGCACCGCGCCGGGCGACGCCGACGTCGTCCGCCCCGCGGCATGTTCCACATGCGTCAAGGAAACTTCGAAGGCGCCGTCGCCGACTTCGACGCAACGCTCAAGCTGGAACCCCACCAACCCGGCGTCCTCGAAGAAAAGGCCGTGGTGCTGGCGCGGCTGAAACGGATCGACGAGGCGCCGCGGCCGCGCGCAAGGCGCAGAAACTCGACCCCAAGTCGATCAGCCCGCTGGTCACTCTGGCGCACATCGAAATCCTCGTGCCCGACATGGCCGCCGCCCTTAAGGCTCTGGACGAAGCATTGACGCGCGATCCTACCAGTGCCGCGGTGCTCATCATGCGCACCACGGTCCACCAGGAAATGGACCAGGACGCCAAGGCCATGGCCGACCTGGAACGCGTGATCGAACTTCAACCCACCAATGCCATGGCGTGCCGCTTCCGCGCCATGCTCCTTTACCAGATGGGCCGCAAAGAGGAAGCTCGCAAGCAGCTCGACGAACTGCTCGAACGGGATCCGGACGACCCCGAAGCCCTCCTCCAGAAGGCCATGTTCCTCAGCGGCGACGAGCACTACTACAAGGCGATCGCGATCTTCAACCGCATCCTCGCCGACGACCCCGACGATTTCCCCGTCCTCCGCAGCCGAGGCGACGCCTATCTCGGCATCGGCAAACACGCCGAAGCGATTGCCGACTACGAGAAGGCGTACCGCCTGAACGCCAAGGACTCCGGCCTGCTCAACAATTTCGCCTGGGTTCTGGCCACCTCGCCCGTCGATGCCCTCCGCAACGGCCGCCGCGCGCTGGAACTCGCCCAGGAAGCCTGCCGCCTGACCGACTACAAGAAGGCCCACATCCTCAGCACCCTGGCCTCCGCCCACGCCGAATTGGGTGACTTCGCCTCGGCCAAGGAGTGGTCCCAGAAGGCCGTCGATCTGGGCGACAAGGAACAGAAGGAGCCGCTCGCCAAGGAGCTCGAAAGTTACAAGGCCGGCAAGCCCTGGCGCGAGCTGAAGACCGCGAGCAAGGACACCCCCGAGGATGCCAAGTCCGTGGCCCGCCCCGTCGAGCCCAAGAAAGCTCCGGCCGGAACGAAACCCAGTCAGGGCAAGAAAGCCGCTCGGAAAACCAAACCCGTCGAGGCCGAGCCCGCGGAAAAGCCTGTCGAAAAGCCCCTTGCGAAGCCCGCCGAAAAGATCATTGCGAAGCCCGCCGAGGAGGCCCCTGCAAAGCCCGCTGCGAAACCCGCCGAGAAGCCGGCCGAAGAACTCCCGAAGAAACCCGACGAGAAGCCGGCCTTGCCGTAACCCTTCCGCCCCGTCCGGGTTGTTCTTGCCGCGAAGAACCTATCCCAGAACTGCCACTGGAACCCTGTGCGGCCGGAGAAGCGTGGCACCTCCCAAGGTTCTGGGATCGGTTCTAAAAGGACTCAAGTCGGGGCACGTGTTACGTCAGCATCCGGCTCAGGAATCGCCGCGTGCGTTCCGCTTGCGGCCGGTCGAAGACCTGCTCGGGCGGACCTTCCTCGACGACCTTGCCCTCGTCGAGCACGATGATCCGGTCGGCCGCGCGGCGCGCGAACCCCAATTCGTGCGTTACCACGATCAACGTCAGCCCGTCGCGTTTCAGATCCTCCAGCACGCCCAGCACTTCGTGCTTGAGCTCGGGGTCCAGAGCGCTGGTGATCTCGTCGCAAAGCAGTCCGCGCGGCTCCATGGCCATGGCCCGCGCGATCGCCACGCGCTGCTTCTGCCCGCCGGAGAGCTCGCGTGGATAGGCCTCGGCGCGATCCGCCAGGCCCACCCGGTCGAGCAATTGCATGGCCCGTGGCGCGCCTCCTCCTTGGGAACCCGAAGACGTGCACCGGGGCCTCGATCACGTTGCCCAGCGCCGTCAGGTGCGGGAAGAGTTGGAAATCCTGAAAGATCATCCCGAAGCGGCGGCGAATCTCGGCCGCCGCGCGGCGGTCGGGCGCGCCCGGCCGAAGCACGTGCGGCCCGACGCGGATCTCGCCGGCGTCGAATGCCGTCAATCCGTTGATGCATCGCAGCAGCGTCGACTTGCCGCCGCCGCTGGGACCGACCAGCGCGACGGTCTCGCCCGGGGCGACTCGCAAGTTCCACGCCGTCGAGCACCGTGCGCGTGCCGAAGCGTTTGACGAGCCCGCGGATCGCGGCGCCTTGTGGTTCGCTCATGGCCCTTTCCCCCACCGTCTCTCCAGCCACCGCGACAGATGCCCCAGCGGCACCGACATCACCAGGTAGAGCGCGGCCGTGGCCAGTCCGATCTCCAGGTACCTCAGGCTCGACTTGGCGAGAATCTGATACTGCTTGGTCAGTTCGACCACGGCGATCACGCTCACCAGGCTCGTGTCCTTGAACAGCGCGATGAAATCGTTGGTCATCGGCGGCAGGATCACGCGGATCGCTTGGGGCAGGATGATGCGGCGGAACGTCAGCCCCGGCGACATGCCGAGCGAGGCGGCGGCTTCCCACTGCCCCAGCGGCACGGCCCCGATCCCCGCGCGGTAGATCTCCGCCTCGTACGCGGCATAGTTGAGCCCGAAACCGAGCACCGCCGCGCCAAAGGCCGAGAGCTTCAGCGAGACCCCCAGCGCGTAAGCCTCGCCCAGCGTCGGCAGACCGTAATAGAGGAAATACAGCAGCAAGAGCACGGGAATGCCGCGAAAGAACTCCACGTAGACGGTCGCCAGCGCACGCACCGGAGACCAACGGCTCATCCGTCCCAGCGCGATCGGCAGCCCCAGCGCCATCGCCAGCATCATGCTCGCCACGCTGATCTCGATCGTCACCGCCGCGCCCTGCGCGCAGAAGCGGAAGATAATCCAGCGGCGTCCATCGGCCCTGCACATCCGCCAACGTCTCGCCCGCGCCGCGCGGCGCCGCCAACGCCGCCTGGTCCTCGTTCCAGATGCCCCACTTCTCGTAGATCTGCCGCAGCACCCCTTTCTCCGCAAGCCTTGCCAACGCCGCGTCCAACTCCCGCCAATCCTCTTCCTGATCCGGCCGGAAGGCCACGGCGTAGTAGCCTTGCCCCAACGGTTCCCCTACGAACTTGAGCTTCGGCTTGGGCCTGCGCATAGTACATCGCAATCGGCAAGTCCAGCAGCACGGCGTCGATGCGGCCCGACTCCAGATCCACATACGGCTCGACCTGACTGTCGTACACGCGCTTGCGAATTCCCCACGCGTCCAGCAGGCGCTCGGCCGCCGTGTCCTCCAGCGTCCCCACCGTGCCCCCCGCCGCGCGACACCCTTCCAGCCCGCCAAATCGCGACTCCTCGGCGCGAGCCACCAATTGCAGCGAGTAAACGTAGTACGGCCGAGTGAACCGCACGGCACGGGCCCGGTCGGGCGTCACTTCCAGACCGTTCATGGCGAAGTCAAAGTCGCCCCGCTTCAGTCCCGGCACCAACTGACTGAACTGGTACTGCACGAACTCGATCCGGCGTCCCAGTTCAACCTCCAGGGCGCGGGCCAGGTCGACCTCGAAACCGACGAGGCGATTGGGGTCCTCGGGATCCTTGAAAATATAGGGGGCCCCACCTTCCGAATCGGCCGCCCAGCGGAGGGCACGCGGCGACTCGGCAGCAAGCGAACTGGCCGCCATCACCAGTACAAGGATTGAAGCCCGCATTGCTAACCAGCGCCAGGCGGCCGGGGGAACTCCGGATACCGTCCGTTTCGGCGGGTGTTCGGAGTGAATCGCGAACATTGCCTGCGCCGGCATCAAGAGTCCGGCAGACAACCGCCGAACCCACAGAGCATACGTCAATTCGATCCTCCCTCGCGCTTCAGTCAAACTCCAAACGAACCTGCCGCGGGACGCGAGCCACTTCGTATCACCGCTTGTCACTCCCCGGATCAGCCAGTGTACCAACATGCGTAGGTAACCGTTCACAGGCCGCCTGTCCCCTTCCGCCGCGGCGGAGCGCGCCGCAAAACGCTCACGGAATGGAGTGCCGCTCCGAAGGCGTCAGCGTCAGTCGCACCCGAATGGGCACGGTCGTGCCGGAGCCGCTGCCGAATCGGACTTGCACCGGCCCGGCAGGCAGTTGGACCGCCGGGACCTTCTCATCGAGAACCAGTTTCTCCTGGGCGGTGGGCCCCCAACGCGTTACCGCTTCACCGGGCCAGAGCATAAGATACTGACCCGCGCGCAGCGCGCCCTTCCACGCCAGCCGTTGACCGCCAACCTCGACGTAGGGATCCTGAATCGTCGCCTCATCGAGCCGCCCCAGCGCCTTGACGTCGTCCATCCCGCAGGCCACGGCCGTTTTCCCGGGCAGGCCGTTATAGTAGAACTGCAATACGCGGACCCGGGCGTAATCGATGGGGTCCTTCGCAGGCCGCGCAAGCTGCTGGTAGCGCCAGCCGGTGAAGTCGTTGGCCACGTAGTAGTCGGTCGCGCCCTTGTCGTCGCGGAGTTGCAGTTTCAAGAGACCGCCGCGGCCGTCGCCCCGCATCCAAAAGCCGATTCCCCGGTGCTTCGAGAGATCCAGCGGCGGATCGAACTGCTTGCCGATCGCCGACCAGCCGCCCGCTCCCGGCTGCGCGGCTTTCCGCGCGGTAGACGGCGCAGCGTCCACCCTCGCGCGCGTCCGCGGTAGACGATTCCAGCCGCTGGTGCACACCTTCCGATACCGCCGCCATCGGACCGCTTTCCACCGCCGCAACACCCCGCGCCTTGGCGTCCGAACCGTAGGGCGCCAACTCGTCAAACGTCTCCAGCACCACGGCATCCGACGCGCGATAGGAAGGCCCCGGAGCGAGCCAGGCGCCGCCCAGGGCATGGACCTGCCAGCCCACGCGAGCCCCGCCTTCCGGCACGACCGCCTGCCACGGCTCGGCCGCGCCCTCGCCGGGAAGCTCGCGCCACGGCGTATAAACGACGCGCTGGAATGCCTCCGCGCCGGGCTGTCCCACCAGGCGGTAATCGCGGCGGCGATCCGCGAGCGCGGCGCGCTGGTCGGGCGTCTTCTCGCCCCCCAGCACCGGATCGATGTGCAGGCGATTGCGCATCGCTTCCCCCACGCGTCCCGACAGCCGCAGCCGCTCGTAGCGCGCAATCCGATCGAGGATCTCAGCGGTGAACGGGTGCTGCGCCGCGGCCGCCACCGATACCTGGAACGACAGCGAAGCCCCATAGCCGATCGTCGCCCCCAGCACGTACTCGTACATGTCGGGCGTGGCCATCGGGTCGTAGCCGTAGTACCAACCGATGTCCAGCGGCATCCCGTCGCGTGAGAAGGTTTCGAACCAGCCCGATCGCTCGTCGAGATATCCCTTCAAGTCGCCGTGGCCGTCGGCCGACGCGCTGCGGGCCAACAAGTGCCACGAGTAATGGCTGTAGCTGCTGGCCTGCAATAGCACATTCCGGTTCTCCAGCTTGTCGTAAAACAACTTGTGAAGACGGGCGTTGTAGTACCAGTGGTCTCCCTGGAGCCGCTCCGAACCGTCGAAGTAGAGCATGTCGACCTTGCACGCATTCGCCACGCGTGCGAAGTTCTTCGCCACTTCGTCGGCCAACGTGCTGTCGAGATCGTAAAGATGGTAGCCGTAGGAGCGCACCAGGTGTGCGACGCGCTCGCCCTTGCGGTGGGCGGTGGCTCGCGTGCCGAGGTGCCCCCGGCGGCACTGGGAAAAACCCCAGGGAGATTGCACCGATCGAGTCCCGTACCCGATCAACTCGTCGCCAATCCTTAGCACGGTCCCCTGCCCCATGTAGCCGCCGTCCTCCGCGGGAAAACCTTCCGGCAGCGTCTCGGTAGAAAGCGTGGTTTGCTTCGCGTCGACGCCGGCCGCCAGCGTCGTCTCGGCGCCCGTGACCAATCGCCGATCGGGCACCGGGGTAAGGTAGGAATCGGGCTCGTAGATCGACGCCGCGAGAAAATGCAGCCCGACGTTGAACCCCGCCCCGCGAAACCGCTCCACGGTGCGCGCAAGCCCGGAAAGCCCGTCGGGAAACCGATCGGTGGGCACCTCAAAGTGGCCGGTCGTCTTGCACCACGATTCCTGGCCGAGCAGAATCGTCGAGAAACCTCCCCGCCGCGCCAGGGCCAGCGCCTCGTCGAACTGCGACTCTCGGAAATCGGTGAGGAAGAAGTACGACCGTCGAACCCACGGAGACTGCTTATTCCAAGCGCCGCCGGGACGGGGCGAGGGCATACCGGCCAGCGTTTCGAATCGCTCCACCGCGGCAAAGAAGTCCCCCTCGGCACAGGCGATCACGCCGAACGCCGCCGGCTCAAGACCGTGCTCCGAGACGGTCTCAAGGCTCAGTTTTCCGGCCGGTGGATTGAACATCGGAGAGTCGGGCTCGAAATCTTCGAGCATGACAACCTCCTCGCGACCGCCGCGCACCAGCACGGCCTCGATCCCGTCCACCAGGCAGCTCACGGTCTGGTTGGCCGGCAAGCCGTTGTAGTAGACATTCAGCGCGGTCACGCGATCGTAACGCACCGTATCCAGCGCGCTTTGCGCGAGCGTCACCTGGCGCCAGCCGGTGAAGTCGATGGGCAAATAGTTGTCGCGATACCCTCCCGCTCCGTCGAAGAGCTGGATCTTGAGTTGTTGTCCCTTGCCGTCCCCCTGAACCCAGGCGCGAATCGCCTTGCAGCCGGTCAGGTCGCGCGGCGCGGGAAACGTCTTGCCGTGGACGCTCCAGCCGGACGGCGTGGCGTTGCAGGTCGCGGTGAAACGCGCCGCCGTCCGTCCCTGGCGCGCCTCGGAAACGGCCGTAAACTCGTGGCTGCATCCGGCCCGGTCGCCGCGCAACACGGCCGCCTGGTCGATCCAGGCTCGAACGTTCGGCTCGGCGCCCATCAAGGCCACCGCCCGGCCATGGGCAAAAGCCGCATTGAGCGTAGCCGACGTACGTGCCCCGGCGGGAACGGACACGCGGAAAAGCCCTAAGCGGCGCACGGCAGTCTTCGAGCCCGTCCCAGAATCGCTTGTCGCTCCACGATTCTCCGCCCGCCGCACGCTCGGCGGGTTTTTCGGGATCGGGCTCTTCGGCGAGAACTCGCGCAGCCGCAAGACCGCGACACCCGGGGCAATGTTCACCGAAAACGCCGCGGTGGAACCGTCCTCAAACTCCACGGCCACGCGATCGGCCCCGGCCCTCACCGAACGGGGCAGAAGCGTGCGATCCGTCTCC
This sequence comes from Pirellulales bacterium, assembly GCA_963736495.1. GTDB lineage: Bacteria > Planctomycetota > Planctomycetia > Pirellulales > Thermoguttaceae > CAVTPL01. Next base: position 159,248 of record CAVTPL010000010.1, read on the forward strand.
AAGGCAAACGCCGGCTCCGCGCCCTCGATCGAGGAACCATCCGGATAAACCACGCGGGCCACGCCCCGCTCGTTCAGTTCCAGCCGCGCCGTCTGCAACTCGTAGGAAGCCGCCGGAAGCAGCACGGGAAAGACGCACCACGCCACGAGCACCGTCGTCAGGCGCCGCATCACGACCTCCACGTTCTTGGGCCACCAACAAAACCGCGGTCGCGCCGCAACGCTCTCTCGATTGACCCCGACACAGCCCATGCACGAGGCTGACCTTCGGGAGGCCGGAAAACAAGGCTTTCCGGCCCGCCCGTGGCCAACCATTTACAGTGCGCACTCCAATAATCTGCGCCGTGGGCCCACGGCCCGTCGCGCCGCCGCGGAGCGCCCCGTCACACCGTCTCCGGCAGTTCGTAACCCTTGCGGCGCGGACGGCTGACCAGCTTGTTCGCCTCCTCGTCGCCGACAAACTGCTCTTTCCCGGGATCCCACCGCAGCTTGCGCCCCAGCTCGCGCGTGATGTTCACGAGGTGGGCAACCGAGATCGAGCGGTGCCCGATCTCCACGTCGGCAACCGGCTTCTGCCGCGACTTGATCGAATCCAGCCAGTTCTGGATGTGATAGCCCGCCTGCCAGAGCGAACGGGCGTCGCGGTCGTCGTTCCACTTGTCGAGCTCGGCCTGGCTGGGAGCGTTCTTCACCAGGTCCTTGGGATTCGTGGTGTACTTGTTGCGGTTGATCTCGATCTTGCCCTTCTCGCCGGTGAAGATCGCGCCGCCGTGGGGACCCTTGGCCAACTCCATCCGCACCTCGACGCCGTTGGCATACTTGAACGCCACAGGGCCATTGCTGCCTTCTCCCAGCGGCCAGAATTCGACCGGCCCGGTCTCGTCCATGCCCAAGGCCCACTGGATCTGGTCGATGCCGTGCGCACCCCAGTTGGTCATCTCGCCGCCCGAGTAGTCGCGCCACTGCATCCAGGCCAAGTGAAGCTGCTGGTTGTAGGGGCGCAGGGGCGTCTGCCCCAACCACACGTCCCAATTGAGCCCCTCCGGAATCGGCTGCTCGGGCAGGCCGGTGTAGCGCCGCGGCCCCGTGTAGTTGATCCCTTGCACCAGTTTGACCTTGCCCAGCCCGCCGCTCCGCACGAACTCGCAGGCCACGCGATTGGCCTCCATCGAGCGCTGCTGCGTGCCGACCTGGAAGACTCGCTTGTGCTTGCGCACGGCGTTCACGAGTGCCCGGCCTTCGGCCACATACACGGTGAGCGGCTTCTCGGCATAGACATCCTTACCGGCCTGGCAGGCATGGATGCAGGGAAGCACGCGCCCGTGGTCGTGCGTGCCCACGATCACCGCATCGATGTCCTTCTCGTCCAGGAGCTTGCGGTAGTCGTGGTGGATCCGCCAGGCGGCTTTCCACTTCTTGGCCGAGTCCTCGCAACGCTTGAGATAGCAGTCGGCGACCGCGGCGATCTGCGCCCCTTCCGGCAATTGGCCGATGAGCAGATTGGCCCGGCCCCCAACGCCGATCACCCCAACGGTTACACGTTCGCCCGCCCCAAAGGCACGAGCGGGAACCAGATTCGGGACCGCCAGCGCGGCGCCGGCCGCCACGGCGGAGCTCTGAAGGAAGCGTCGGCGGGAGAAGGTGCGGTGCGCGTGCGTCATGTCGATAAAACTCCGCAGGACTCGAGGTAGGGAAGTTCGTAGCAACGGGCCGGGGCAGGAAGCATTTTCCTCGCCCCCCTCGACGCCCAGTATAACCTCGCCCCCGACCCTGTGCCATCGCGCCCTCCCTTGGCACTTCGCCGCACACAAACTCCGCCGCTTCACTCCCGTTACGGTGCCCGGAGCGCCAGCCGCGGGCGCTTCCCGAACGCGACCTTGCCGCCAAGAAAAGGCCAGCGGAAAAACTATTGAGTCCTGCGCTGCTTAGAAAACAAGGGCGACCAACGAAACCCCGGTTTCCCGGCACAGAAGGCTTTGAACGGTTCCACAAGCAACAACGGCATCACTAGATGTGGATCGACTGTCCCCCCACGGCCAGCGCCGCTTCGCGCAGCGCTTCGGGCAGCGTGGGGTGCGCGTGGCAGACGCGCGCAATGTCCTCGCTCGAAGCCCCGAACTGGATCGCGGCCGCGGCCTCGGCAATCAGGTCGCCGGCGCGCGGCCCGACGATGTGCACCCCCAGCACGCGGTCGGTTTTCTCATCGGCGAGCACTTTGACCCCTCCCTCCAAGTCGCCCAGCGTCCGAGCACGCCCGCTGGCGCGGAAGGGAAACACCCCCTTGCGATACGCGCGCCCCGCGTCGCGCAACTGCTCCTCGGTCTGCCCGACCGAAGCGATCTCGGGATGGGTGAAAACCACCGCCGGGATGCACTCGTAGTTCACGTGCCCGTAACCCGTCACGATCCGTTCGACACAGGCCACGGCTTCATCGGAAGCCTTATGAGCGAGCTTCGGCCCGGCAATGCAGTCGCCGACGGCAAACACTCGGTCGGCCGTGGCGCCGAAGGTCTCATTCACCACGATGTGGCCCGCCGCGTCGGTCTGAACGCCTACCGTTTCCAATCCCAGGTTCTCGGTATTGGGCAGGCGGCCCACGGCCAGAAGAACGCGATCGCAGCGGATCGGCTCCGCCCCCTCGACTTCGACCAGGCAGGCGTCGCCGTCGCGCACCGCGCGGCGCACTCGGCTCCCCAACCGGAATTCGAGACCTTGCTTCTGGAGAATCGGCAGGGCCTGACTTGCCGTCTCGGCGTCCAGACCCGGCAGGATGCGGTCCAGCGCCTCCAGCACCGTAACCTTCGCTCCGGCGCGACGCCAGACGGACCCCAATTCCAATCCGATGTAACCCGCGCCGATCACCACCAGATGCTGAGGCACCTCGGCATACGCAAGCGCCTCGGTGCTCGTGCCGATGCGGTCGCCGTCGAGCTCCACTCCGGCCAGAGGAGCAGGTTTGCTGCCGGTGGCGAGGATCACGTGCCGCGTTTCGAGCAACGCCCGCCCCGAAGGCTGATCCACCAGCACGCGCCCCGCTCCTTCCAGCCACCCCCGCCCCTGGTAACGCACAACCTTGTGACGCCGCAAAAGCCCTTCCACGCCCTTGGCCAGCGCGGCGACGATTTGCTCCTTGCGCCGCATCATCGCCCCCAGATCGAGTTCGACTCCCTGCACGCGCACTCCGTGCTCCGCCAGTCCTTCGCGCGCCTCGACCAGCCGAGCGGTCGATTCCAGTAGCGCCTTGCTGGGAATGCAGCCCACGCGGAGACAGGTGCCGCCGCATTGCGCGTTCTCGTCGACGCAAGCCGCGTTCAAACCGAGCTGCGCGGCGCGAATCGCGGCAACGTAGCCGCCCGGCCCGCCGCCGAGGACCACCAGGTCGTGTTGGATCGTGTTCATGGAAATGTCAGGGACTCGATGCTATGGATGTCTGCATGGTGAATGATCGGTACTGCATGGCCCAAGGGCCTCGTTTTCCGGCCCCCCACGGGTCGGCCCGGTGCATGGGCTATGCAGGGCTCACTAGGAAACAGCCGGGACGCGAAACGCACAAGGCACCGCGTGGGAACGCCTGAACGCCACGCGGTCGCAATCACAGTTCCAGCAGCATTCGCGCCGGATCTTCGACAATCTCCTTGATGCGGCGGAGAAAGGTCACCGCCTCGCGACCGTCGACGATCCGGTGGTCGTAGGTCAGGGCCACGTACATCATCGGCCGGATCACCACCTGGCCTTCGCGGGCGACCGGCCGCTCCTGGATCGCGTGCAACCCAAGGATGCCGCTTTGCGGCGGATTGACGATCGGCGTCGACAGCAGCGAGCCGTAGACGCCGCCGTTGGTGATCGTGAACGTGCCGCCGGTCAGCTCCTCAGGCTTGAGCTTGTTCTCCTGGGCGCGCCGCGCCATGTCCTCGATCGCCTGCTCGATCTCGGCGAAGCTCATCCGCTCGGCATTGCGCAGCACGGGCACCACCAGCCCCTTGCCGCCGCCGACGGCGATGCCGATGTCGTAGTAGTTGCGATAGACGATGTCGCTGCCGCGGATCTCGGCGTTGATCGCCGGAGAGCGCTTGAGCGCTTCGACCGCCGCCTTGACGAAGAACGACATGAAGCCCAGCTTCACGCCGGTGCTTCTTCTGAAACTCGTCGCGATACTTCTTGCGCAGCTCGATCACCGCCGACATGTCGACTTCGTTGAACGTGGTCAGCAGGGCGGCCGTCTGCTGGGCCTCGACCAGCCGCTGGGCGATCCGGCGGCGGATGAGCGTCATCGGCACGACCTCTTCGTACCGAGGTCCCGGCTCTGCCGCGGGCTCCGCAAGGCCGCGCTTCCACTTCGGCCGGCTCGGCCGCCGCTGCCTCCCGCCCCTGCTTCTCGACCTCCCGCAGTACGTCTTCTTTCAGAAGCCGCCCGCCCGGACCGCTTGCCGCGACCTCGTCGGGCTGCATCCCCGCTTCGGCCAGCGCACGCCGCGCCGCGGGCATCACCGCCGAAGACGCTGCCGCACCTTGCCGCCGCTTGGGCAGTAAGGAGGGGAAGTCCGAACCGGCCGCCGCTGCCGTGGCGCCTCCCGCCGGACCAGCCGCCGCGGAAGCCGCGTCGGCACCGCCTCCCGCCTCGGCCGATTGCGGCGCGCGGCTCCTGGCCTTCAGGCCGGGCCGACTGCTCGAAATAGGCGATCACCTCGCCCACGTGCACCGTCTCGCCAGAACGCTTGAGGATCTTGGTCACCACCCCCGGCACCGGAGCCGGCAGTTCCATCGTCGCCTTGTCGCTTTCGATCTCCACGAGATTCTCGTCTTCGATCGGCCCACTCCCCCTCCTGCTTGAGCCACTTGCCGATCTGCACCTCGCGGATCGACTCACCCGCTTCGGGGACCTTGAGTTCGTGCGCCATGCTGGAATCGACTCCCTGGAGAATAGCAATCAACTTCTCGGTTATTTTCGGTCCGTTTGTGCTTTCCGCGCCGCAGTTTCAACCCGTCTGCACTTCCGCCTGTCGCACGTGCCGCTGGGCATCGGACTGGTCCTTCTCCGGCTCCCCGAAAGCAAGGGCCAGCAACTCGGCCTGCTCCGCACGGTGGTGCGCTCGCCGACCCGCTGGCCGGGCTGGCCGAGCTTGGCCGGGCAACGAAATGCACGGGATAACGTCCGAAAAGCCGTTCCCCCATCGCCAAACGCCAGAAACACATCGCCCCCATGTTTTGCGGCTCTTCCTGCACCCAGACAAACCGGCGTCCCTTCCGCGTACGGCTGCCAAGGCCGCCTCCAGTTGCGCGGTCGGCAGCGGATAGAGTTGCTCGATCCGCACGATCGCCACGTCGTCGCGCTGCCGCTCCCGCCGGAAATCCTCCAGCTCGTAGTAGATCTTGCCGCTGCCAGCAATACGCGGCGCGTCCCCTCGCCGCTGCCGGCATCGCGCATCGGGAACCACGCGGCGGAAACGACCCTCCGTAAACTCTTCCAGCGGCGACACGGCGCGCGGGTGGCGCAGCAGGCTCTTGGGCGTCATCACCACCAGCGGCTTCTGCCAGCGCCGGAGCGCCTGCCGCCGCAGCAGTGGAAGTACTGCGCCGGCGTGCTCGGCAATCGCCACCTGGATGTTGTCCTCCGCCGCCAGCTGCAGGAAGCGCTCCAGCCGGGCGCTGGAGTGCTCCGGCCCCTGCCCTTCGAAGCCGTGCGGCAGCAGCAGCACGAGCCCGCTCAGCTGCCGCCACTTGTCCTCCGCGCTGGCGATGAACTGGTCGATGATCACCTGGGCCGCGTTGGCAAAGTCGCCGAACTGCGCCTCCCACAGCACCAGCGCGTCGGGATAGCCGAGGCTGTAGCCGTATTCGAAGCCCAGCACGCCGGCCTCGCGACAGCGGGCTGTTGATAGATCTCGACCGGCGCCTGGTCCTCGGCCACGTGGGCCAGCGGCACGTAGAGCGTGGCCGTCTTCGGTGTCGTGGAGCACCGCGTGGCGCTGGCTGAACGTGCCGCGCTGCCGCGTCCTGACCGCTCAGCCGGATGCGGTAGCCCTCGGCGGCAAGGCTCGCCAGCGCCAGGGCCTCGGCCGTCGCCCAGTCCAGCGGCGCTCGCCCCGCGCCATCGCCCGGCGCGCTTCCATCACCCGCTCGAGCTTGCGGATGCAGGTGAAACCCGTCCGGCAGCTGCGCCAGGCGTTCGAGCCAGCCGAACCAGCGCCTCGCGCGGCACGCCGGTCGACACGTCGTCGTCGGCCCGTTCCGGCCCGCCGTGGTAGCCCTGCCACACCTCGCCGAGCACTGCGAGGCTGGGGCACGAAGTCGCCGCTCCGCGCCATCGACAGCGCCTGCTTCCAGGTGCTCCTGTCGCTTGCCGCGCAATCTCATCGGCTTCGTCCTGCGTGATGCCTCCCAGCGCGAGCAGGTGCTCCAGGTAGCCGTCGCGCACCGATTTCCGCCGCGCGATCGTCCTGTACAGCAGCGGCTGGGTGAACGCACGGCTCGTCGCCCTCGTTGTGCCCCCAGCGCCGGTAGCAGTACATGTCGATCACCACGTCGCGGCGGAACTTCTCGCGGAAGTCCATCGCCAGGTCGATCACCTGGGCCACCGCCTCGGGATGCTCGCCGTTGACGTGGAAGATCGGGATCTGCAGCATCTGCGCCACGTCGGTGGCGTAGACGCGTGGAGCGGCCTTCCTCGGGCGGCGTGGTGAAGCCGATCTGGTTGTTGACGATCACGTGCAGCGTGCCGCCGACCGTGTAGCCGGGCAGCTGGCTCAGGTTGAGCGTCTCCTGGACGATCCCTTCGCCGGCGAACGCCGCGTCGCCGTGGATCAGGATGCGCCAGCGCCTGCTCGCGGTCGAAATCGGCCGCGCGGTCCTGCTTCGCCCGCGTCAGCCCCAGGGCCACCGGGTTGACGAACTCCAGGTGGCTGGGGTTGAAGCAGAGCGACAGATCGCAGCGCCTCGCCCGACGACGGTGACGTACGTCGTTGCGGTAGCCCAGGTGGTACTTCACGTCGCCGCCGCCGCGGAACCGCTCCGGGTCGACGTCCTCGAACTCGCGGAAGATCTCCTGCGGGCTCTTGCCGATGATGTTGGCCAGCACGTTCAGCCGGCCGCGGTGCGCCATGCCCATGCACGATCTCCGGCGATCCCCTGCTGGCCGGCCTTCTCGATCGCCAGGTCCAGCAGCGGGATCAGGCTCTCCGCCCCTTCCAGGGAAAACGTCTTCGCGCCGACGTACTTGCGCCGCACGAACTCCTCGAAGATCACCGCGTCGGTCAGCCGGGTGAGGATCCGCAGTTGTTCGCTCGCGAGAGAGCTTCAGCCGGTTCTCGGCATCCTCCATGCGCCGCTGAAGCCAGTCGCGGACTCCGTGGTCGTCGATGTGCATGAACTGCACGCTGATGTACCCGCAGTAGGTATCCTGCAGACGCTCGAGAATCGCGCGCAGCGTCTGCACGTCGGCCCCGGAAGGTGCGTCGTGGAGAATGGCCGATCGAGATCGGCCTCCGTGAAGCCGTAGTACTTGGAGTCCAGTTCCGGCTGGTGCGGCTGAAGCGTGCCCAGCGGATTGACCTTGGCAATCAGGTGACCGCGCACGCGGTAGTTGCGGATCAGCAGGTCCACCGATTCCTGTAGGCGCGCGGCCTGCAGTCGGCCCCGCGTCTCCCCCACCCCGCCCCCAACCGCCGGGTTGAATAAGCTCGGCAGCGGAACGTCGGCCCGCGCCCCCCACCCACGGTGCGACCGTTGCCTTCACTCACGCGGCGAAAATACTCGCGCCACTCGGGCGCCAAACCGGCCGGTTCGTCCAGATACTGCGCATACGGCGCTTCGACGTACTCGACACTGAGACTCCCCAGATCCGGCTCGATCATGGCAGGCCACTCAAGGCAGGTAGTTCACTCCCGGGGCGTTTGCGCAATTCTACCCAGCCGTCCAGGGCTCCGTCGCCAGGGGGCTCCCAGTCGGCGGAAAATCCACTTCCTAGAGCCGATCCCAGAACCGTGTGCCGCGCTGAATTCTCCGGCCGCGGAGGGCGGACGTGGCGGTTCCGGGATAAGTTCTTAGCTCGGCGGGTGGGGGGGCGCGGACTCTCTCCCCCGACAAACCGCCGTAGGCGCGCGGACAATAGCCATTGAAATGGAATGCCGGAAAACGATATCCTGGATTCTCCACTCCCTGCGCACCCTTCAGAATTCCAGATGACTCAAGGCGTGACGCGCATTCTGCTGGTCGAGGACAGTCCCGCCGAAGCCCGGCTGCTTCGGGAGATCGTCAGCGAAAGCCGCGAGCCGTTCGAGCTCGCGCACGCACAGTCCTTGAACGAGATGCCAGCCCTCCTGGAAGGCTGGCCCTGCGATGCCGTCCTTCTCGACCTCTCGTTACCCGATAGTCATGGACTCGAAACCCTCGAGCGCGCCCAGGCGCTCGCTCCAGGAGTCGCCTTCCTCGTGCTCACCGGCTGGGACGACGAATGGACCGCCACGGAAGCCATCCGCATGGGCGCGCAGGATTACCTGATCAAAGGCCAGGTGGATCCACGCTTCCTCGTACGCGCCATCCGCTATGCCGTGGAACGCAAGCGCATGGAGGCCGAACGCCAGCAGGCCGTGGCCGAACGTGAACGCGCGGCCGAGCAGTTGCGCCAGGCTAAGGAAGCGGCCGAGCAGGCCAATCGCGCCAAGAGCCGTTTCCTGGCCAACATCAGCCACGAGCTGCGCACGCCCATGAATGCGATCCTGGGCATGATCGACCTGGCCTGGGCGAGGAGCTCAGCCCGACGGTGCGCGATTACCTGCAGACCGCCAAGGACGTCGGCCGACGTGCTGCTGACGCTTGCTCAACGAGATTCTCGACTTCTCGCGGATCGAGGCCGGCCGGTTCGTGCTCGAGACCGGCCCCTTCCGCCTCCGCGCGATCCTCGACCAGACCGTGAAGGACGCTCGGCGTCCGCGCCTACGAGAAGGGGCTGGAACTCGCCTGCGACATCGCCGCCGAAGTGCCGGACCGCGTGGTCGGCGATCCGCTGCGGCTGCGCCAGGTGCTCACGAACCTCGTGGGCAATGCGATCAAGTTCACCGGAACGGGCGAAATCGTGGTCGCACGTCGCTGGCCTCCAGCCGCGACTGCCGACGAGGTGCAAGCTCCGCTTCGCCGTCACCGACACGGGAATCGGCATCTCGCCCGAGGACCAGCAGCGGATCTTCGCCCCCTTCGCCCAGGCCGACTCCTCGACCACGCGGCACTACGGCGGCACCGGGCTGGGGCTGGCGATCGCCTCGAACCTGGTGGCGATGATGGGCGGCGAGCTTCGCGTGTGAAAGCGACCCGGGCCGCGGCAGCACCTTCTTCTTCACGCTCCGCCTCGGACTCCAAGCCCCCGGCGAGTCCGAACCGCCTGCGAACCCTCAACTGATCGAAGCCCTCCGCGGACTGCCGCGTGCTCGTGGTCGACGACAACGCCACGAACCGCCGGATCCTCGCCGCCATGCTGGCGCGCTGGTCCGTCGCGGCCGAAGTCGTGGCCGACGCGCGGACCGGCGCAGGCTCACCTGCGCGAAGCAGCCGCCTGCGGCCGTCCCTCTGCGGTCGTCCTTCTCGACGTAATGATGCCCGACATCGATGGCCTCACCCTCGCCCAGTGGATCAACGCCGCGCCGAGCCTCCGCGAAGCCAGACTGGTCATGCTCTCGTCGGTCGGCCGCCACACTCTGGCCGACCGGCAGTGCGCGCTGCGCGTCGTCGCCTACCTCGAAAAGCCCGTTTCCCAAGCCGACTTGCTACGCGTGCTCGGAGGCGCGCTGGGATACGGCCCCGCGGCGGCGGGCCTCGCCGACGTACCGCAGCCGTCGTTCGACGCGGCTCAGGACCGTGTGCCCTGCGACGTCCTTCTGGCCGAGGATACTCCGGCCAACCAGAAACTCGTGGTCGAACTCCTCGAGAAGCGCGGCCACCAGGTCGAGGTGGCACGCAACGGGCAGGAAGCCGTGGACCTCGGCGCAGCCGCGATCGTTTCGACGTCGTGCTGATGGACGTGCAGATGCCCGATCATGGACGGCTTCGAGGCCACCGCCGCGATCCGCGCCCTGCGACGAACGCGGCCGGCGCCTGCCGATCATCGCCATGACCGCCCACGCCATGCAGGGCGACCAGGAACGCTGCCTCGCCGCCGGAATGGACGCCTATCTGGCCAAGCCGATCGATGCGCGCGTGCTGTTCAGGCTGATGGAAGAACTGGCGGCAAACTGAACGCGCCCGGTATCGCCGATGCCTCCTTCAACGGGATCCGCGGTTCCCGCGGCCGTTATCGAGCTTCCCCAACTCTTCTCCGCGATAGCTCATCGCCAACAAGGTCCATGGGGTGCATGACCCGCAACGGAGCACGGCGCCGGCGCACTTCGCGGCCGATTTGCAGCAGGCAGCCGGCGTTCGAGGCCAGCACGATCGGGCCCCGGTGCGAGAGGATGTTGTCCAGCTTGCGCCGGCATCAGCCGGTCGGCCATCTCCGGCTGGTTGAGGTTGTAGGTGCCGGCCGAGCCGCAGCAGATCTCCGTCTCCGGCAGCGTCGCGCAGCTCCAGCCCGGGAATCTGCGCCAGCAGCCGCCGCGGCGGCCTCGCGGACCTTCTGGGCGTGGCCCAGGTGGCAGGCGTCGTGGTAGGTGGCCACGGCCTCGATCCGTCCGGTCGGCCGGATCAGCCCGAGTTGATCGAGGAACTCGTTGACGTCCTTGACCTTGGCTCGGCGAAGTCGCGCCGCGGCGCCTGGCTGCGCGTCGTGCCAGTGCAGGCCGTACTCCTTGAGCATCGCCCCGCAGCCGCCGTGGTTGACGATGATGGCGTCGATCTCGTCCAGGTCGAAGGCCGCCACGTTTGCGTCGGCCAACCGCCGTGCGCCCGTCGCTGCTCCCGGCGTGATAAGTGGATCGCCCCGCAGCAGCCCTGGCCGGCCGGAACGAGCACGTCGCAGCCGTTCTCCTGCAGCACGCGGAGCGTGGCCCAGTGGGTGTGGCGGAACATGGCGTCGGCCACGCAGCCGACGAAGAACGCCACGCGGGCGCGGCGCCGGCCGATCGCCGGCAGGAACTTCGGCAGCCTCGGGCCCCCGCTCCACCGGCGGCCCGACCAGCGACACCATCTGCCCCAGCCGGCCCGGAATCAGCTTGAACAGCCCCAGTCGCTCCGCCCAGTCGTAGAGCCCCAATCGCTGCGCCCACCGCACCGGCTTCATCGCCAGCCGTATGCGGTTCGGCATAGGGGAACAGGCGAAACAGGATCAGCTCGCGGAACCAGTCGAAGCGCTTCCGCACGCTTCGGTCGCCCTCGTCCATCGCCAGCCGGAACGGCTCGATCAGGCGGCCGTAGTGCACGCCCGAGGGACAGGCCGTCTCGCAGGCCCGGCAGTCCAGGCACAGTTCCAGATGCCGCCGCACGCGCGCGTCGACTCCCAATCCGCCCTTCGGCGATCAGCCGCATCAGGTAGATGCGGCCGCGCGGACCGTCGTTCTCGTCGCCCAGCTCCGTGAAGGTCGGACAGGCCGACGTGCACAGTCCGCAGTGCACGCAGTCGAGAAACAATTCGAAATCGATCCCCTCGCCCGGGTTCTTACCGCCGGCAGCTCTGCATGGGTCGTTGGGTGCGTTCATTACGATCGAGAGGCGAAGAGGAAGCGGCCGGGATTGAGAATGTCGCAAGGGTCGAACTGATCTTTGATTCGCTGCATGACGGCGTGCGCCGGACGCGGCGAGCCCCACACGGCCGGCCCATCCAACGGTAGATCCGCGGCGCGGACAGAATCACCGCCGATCCGCCGCGGCGCTCGACCTCGGGCCGAAGCTCCCCCTGAAGCTTCTCCAGCGCCACTCCCGGCTCCAGCGCCAGGCGCGCAACGATCGCGCCGTTTCCGGCGTGGGCGAGAATCGACGCCCCGGGATCCCGCTGCAACACGCCCTGAATCAAGGCAACGGTGTCGGAGGGAAGTCCGTGAAGCTGGACCGTAAGCGGTGAGGTTCCGTTCCCTGTGCCCGCCGGAAACTCGACCAGGCGATCCCAGAGCGGCACCGCGCGATTGCCCCGCAGAACCAGCGGGGCGCCGACACCCGCCTCCCGCCACTCCGACTCAAGTCGCCCGATCATCCACTCGACTTCGCCCAGCGTCCCTTCTAATCCCGCCACCAGCCAGCCGGCCTGCGATGACCCAAGCGCGCCCAACGCCGGATCGTCGCGCCACGTCGGGACCGGTCAAGAGTTCCACCGCCGTGGGCAATGTCGCGCGATGCCGTCAGGCCGGCGAGCAACCGCTCCGCCGTCGGCCAGCCGCTCAACGCAGCGGCCAGAATCGCCGAAGTCTCGGGCAGGGGTTTGACCATCAGCGTAACTTGCACGACCACCGCCAGCGTGCCCAGCGAACCGGTCACCAGCCGGCAAAGGTCATATCCCGCCGCGTTCTTCACCACGCGGCCGCCGGCCGAAAACTCCGCACCGCCTCCGTCCACGGCGCGCAGACCGATCACGTAGTCGCGGATCGTGCCGCAGCGGAATTGGCGCGGCCCCGGCAGACAACTCGCCACCGCACCGCCGATCGTGGCACGCTGGGACTGGGGCACGTCGATCGGCAGCCGCTGTCCCTCCGCCGCCAGTCGCCGCGCCAGCGCGGCCACGGTCATGCCCGCTTCGACCGTGATCGTCAAGTCTCGAACGGGATAGTCGACCAAACGGTCCAAGCCGGAACACGACAGCCCCAGCCCGGGCCGCCTGCGGGCGCACGCCGTAGTCCGAGGCTCGTTCCGCCACCCATCGGATAGACGGCAGTTGCCTCGCGCGCGGCGCGCTCGAGATCCGCGCCACCTCGGCCGGCTCGGTCGGCCGCAGCACCTCGCTCAAGGGAAGAGTTGCATCGCCGGGAAGGGTCATGCGTCTATGCTTCTGCGTGCCGGACTGCCGAAAGCCGCGCAATCGCGGGACCAGAGTCGGAAGGGATCAACTTGCCGGGATTGAGGCCGCCGCGACGGATTCATCGCGCGCTGCAGGCGGCCGCATCGCCTCCAGGTCGGCCGGCGGCGAACAGCCGCTCCATGAAGGCGATCTTCTCCACGCCCACGCCGTGTTCCGCCGTCACGCTCCCGCCGCAGGCGATGCACTCCTCCAGCAGTTCGTGCCCGGCCGCCAGCACGCGCGCCACTTCTTCCTTGTCGCGCTCGTCGAACAGCAGGATGGGATGGACGTTGCCGTCGCCGGCGTGGGCCACGTTGACGATCCGCACGCGGTGCTTGGCGCCGATCTCGGCGATGCGGCGGAGGATGTGCGGCAAGCGCGTCCGCGGCACCACGCCGTCCTGAATGCAGTAGCTGGGGCTCAAGCCGGCCGACCGCCCCCACGGCCATCTTGCGGCATTTCCACAGCAGTTCGCGCTCCTCGGCCGAGGCGGCTTGCAGCACCTCGCGCGCGTGCCACTTGCGGCAGATGGCATCCACCTGGCTGCTGCTGCTCGTCCAGACCGGCCGCCGGCCCGTCCAGCTCGATGACCACGATCGCTCCGGCGTCCAGCGGGAAGCCGAAACGGATACGCCTCCTCCACCGCCGCCACGATCCCCTGGTCCATCAGTTCCATCGCCGCCGGAATGATCCCCGCGCCGATGATGTCGCTGATCGCGTTGGTGGCGTCGTCCACGGTGTTGAAGATCGCGCGGAGCGTGCGATAATCTCTGCGGATTGGGCGTCAGTCGGACCCAAATCTTCGTGATGATCGCCAGCGTCCCTTCGCTGCCCACCAACGGCCCGATCAGATCCAGTCCGGCCGGATCCGGCACCGGCCCCAGGCGAATCACCTCTCCGTCGCCCAGCACGGCCTCCAACCCGAGCACGTGATTGACCGTCACGCCGTACTTCAGCGTGTGAGGCCCGCCGGCATTGGTCGCCACGTTGCCGCCGATCGTCGAGGCCGTCTGGCTCGAGGGGTCGGGAGCAAAATGATACCCCGTGCCGGCCAGCGCCCGGCTCAATTGCAGATTCGGCACCCCCGCCTCGACCACGGCCATCCGGTTGCGGAGATCGATCTCGACGATCCGCTTCATGCGCGTGAGCATCACGACGACGCCGCCGCCCAGCGGCAGACAGCCGCCGGCCAGACTCGTGCCTGCGCCCCGCGGCACCATCGGCACGTTGATGCTCGTTGCAGAGCTCGCACCACCTCGACGACATCCTCGGTCGATGCGAGGAAAGACGACGGCGTCGGGCCGGCTCTTTTCGATCGTGTAGCCGTCGCACTCGTAGACGATCAAGTCCGACGGCGCCCCAACACGCCCTCGGCACCGAGGCGGCGGCGCAATTGCTTCAGCAACAAGCGGAGAGAGTCTGCGGACATTGAGGACTTGACCAACCGGAGCGGGCGCGGGTGCGGTACGGTTACCATGCGCGTGGTGACCATTATAGCCGACCCGAACGCCGCCGTCACACCGCGCTAGGTCCGCAGCCTCCGCCCCACTTTCCGCTCGACGCTCGCCACCTTGCCCGCCAGCGACCCTTCATGCCCCTTGCGGTAATCGAACTTCAGACTGCACTCCACCCGGTCGCAGTCCGCCGCCAGCGACCGAAAACAGCGTCCCACCACCTCCATCACCGCCTCGTACTCCCCCTCGATCAAGGTGCCCATGGCGTGCAACTGGTAGTTCAATCCGCTCGCGTCGATGATCTCCAGACACCGTGCTACGTATCGCGCTGACGCTCTCCCCCTTCCCCAAGGGAAAAACACTGAATTCACACAAGACCATGGCTTCGGCTCCCAAAAAAACGGATCCAACCGCCGGCCACCCCACGTCCGCAAACGCCGGCGCCGCGTCGAGTATTGGCCGCGTTGGGTATTGTAGGAGTCGCCCGGCCCGGGTCGAGAAGCCGCCCTCGTGCCCCTCGCACGAACTGTGGGCTGCCGCGTCGCCACATTCCCCGCGAACCCCTGCGGCACGGGTGCCCCTGCAACAACGAGCAACGGGTAACCAGCAACAGCGACGGGCAAGGGGGCACTCGATCCTTGCCCCAACCGAATCCCCCTCAAGAGTTTCCATCGCCGGCGCAAGCCCTATGGCGTCTTGAGGCGGAAATGGCTACAGTATCGCCCCCCTAGTGCTGCATCCAGGAAGCACATTCCTGGATGCAGCACGATAGCCCGGACCCACCGGTCCGGGCAAAACAGGCAAAACTAGTGCCCCGCATTGGTTCCACACCGGCAAGAACATTGTGGACGGGGCACTAGCCTGGGCCACCAGTGCCCAGAGCCCATCGCACGACGAGCGTCGTGAACAATACCATGGCCGCAAGCTCATCAACCGGCTTCCGCTGGGCTCCCTGCATGGCGTTGGCCTTGCTCGCTTGGACCGCACCGCAACAAGCCGGCGCCCAAGTGCTGCCCATGCCCCCCTCGATGCTCCAGACCGAGCCCACGGTAATCGATGGCCCGATCCTGGATTCGCCCGCATTAGGCGTCGCCGATCTGGGGCAGGTCCCCGATTCGGCCGCACTCGTTCCCGGCCCCGCGCTCGGCGTCGACTTCAACGTCGGCGGTGACCCCTTGGCCAACGATCTCGATACCTGGCAGTGGCAGGCCGTACCCCAAGGTTTGCTCTACCACCCCTATTTGGCCGGTCCTCGCGAGCCGCGCATGGCCGCGCAGTTCGTTCACGAACGATCGTTGGGATGGCTTCTGGACGGAACCTTGGGCGCCCAGTTCGGCGTTCTCCGCTATGGAAGTCGCTCCCAGCCCGAAGGGTGGCAACTGGATGCCGAAGGCGCCGCCTTTCCCCGGCTTTGGCTCGACGACCATCGCACCTTGGTTTCCAGCGACTTCCGCGTCGGCGTTCCGCTCACCTTCCGCCGCGGCATGTTCGAGAGCCGATTCGGTGCCTATCACCTATCGTCTCACCTCAGCGATCGATATACGGTCCAGGGCCCCTGGTGGCCTCTCGACTACTCACGCGACGCACTGGTTTGGGGCATCGGCTTGCGGCCGCTGGCAAGTTCTCGCATCTATGCCGAGGCCGAGTGGGCCTTCCATACCACGGGAGCCAGCAAGCCGTGGCAGTTCCAGTTCGGCTACGAACTGAGTTCAACCGCCCCAACCAGCCTCTGTGGCAGCCCCTTCTTCGCGGTCCACGGCGTCCTCCGCGAGGAAGTCGATTATGGCGGCAATGTCATCGTGCAAACCGGCTGGCAATGGCGCGCCCCGTCTGCCCAACTCCTCCGCGCAGGCTTCCATTACATGAACGGCAAGAGCAACCAGGCCCAGTTCTTCAACAAGCACGAAGAACAGATCGGAATGGGGCTCTGGTACGATTTCTAGCGCCAATCTCAGAATTGACTCCCCTGGAGTCGATGATCCCCTCCCGTGCCCCCACCCCCATGGCCGGGGGCGATCCGGGAAGCTCCACCGCGATCCTCCGTCCCCTTGCACGATCGAGCGACATTTCTCAAACTGGGGACTTTGAAACGAGGAACCTGTGCTGGCACTGCCGCGGCGGCCGTATGCGGCCGGAAGACTTCGGGGCGGCGCACGGTTCTGGGGTCGGCTCGATGAAGGCCCGCATTGCTAATCGGCACCGGGCGGCCAGGGGAACTCCGGATTCCAGCCGTCTGGGCTCACGATCCGGCGTAGATCGTGAACACTAAACTGCGCCGGCATCAATAGGTATTCTCTCCCCTTTGGAATCACCATGATGGGCTCGCGCATCGCGGACTCCTGGCTCTTTTTCGGTGAGTTCTTTCGCACGTACCACACCACCGGGGCCGTGCTGCCCAGCGGCCGTTGGCTGGCCTCGTCGCTGGCGCGATACGTCGGAGGAAACGGCACTCCCCAGCACGTACTCGAGGTGGGGCCGGGCACCGGCGCCGTCACGCGGCGAATTGCCCGAGCCCTGGGCCCCAAAGACTGCCTCGATCTCGTGGAGTTGAACGAGAACTTCGTCGCCTGCCTCCGAAAAAGCTTCGACTCGGAACCCGCGCTGAAGCACGTTGCTCCCCGCACGCGAGTGCTCCATTGTGCGTTGGAGCGACTGCCCTGCGAGCGATGCTACGACGTCATCGTTTCCGGCCTGCCGCTGAATAATTTCGCTGCCGCCGACGTAGAGCAAATCCTTGCGCAACTCTCAGCGCTGCTCCGCCCCAAAGGCACGCTTTCGTTCTTCGAGTACATCGGTATCCGCAGGGCCCGTGCCCTCGTAAGCAGTCGCCAGGAACGGGCTCGCTTGCGCGGAATCGATCGTGCCATGCACGCCGTGCTCGACGGGCATGAAATCCGCCGCGACTGGGTATGGCCCAACATGCCGCCCGCCTGGGTGCACCACGTGCGATTTGACCCCGTCGATTGAGCCGAAAAAAGCGCTGCAAGACGGCCGATCCCCAGGAGTCCGGCCCTCCCAGGCCCGAGGGTCGCCCTCCGTTGCACGCCTGGCTTGAACTTCGATATCCGTCCAATCGGACGCCCGCACACGCGATGTTCTTGCCCCACCCGACGGGGGAAGCTACAATTTCAGCAGCCTCGGACAAAACGGGGACTGGCTCGCGGCGATTCGCGTCAGACGCCTTGAATTCGCCTTGAGCGACGGTGCCTGTCCGTTTTCTCAGAACCAATAGGAACCTATCCGGGAACCGCCGCTGCGATCCTGGGCGGCCGGAAGATTTCGGGGCGGCAGACGATTCTGGGATCGACTCTAAATCACTCCTCAAATCACTCCTCCACGACAGCTTATGCGCTTTCCAGCGCGATCGGCCAGGCAAAACCATCTGCCCCCGACCGGTCTGGATCAGGAGAACCTTGCATGTCGACGCGCACGGCGCTTGTTTGCGTCATCCTCTTGGGTTTGGCATTCGTCCCGCGCGCATCCGCAGAGACGTCAAAACCCGCGGGAGCAGCCCCTGCGGCCGGCGCTCGTGACGAAGAGGTCTACGAGTTGCAGAAGCTACTGGTCGATACCCTGGACCAGGTCGAACGCAACTACGTGCACCCAATTAGCCGCCGCAAACTCGTCGAGGCCGCGATCAAGGGCATCCTCTCCGAGCTCGATCCCTACTCCAGCTACATCGGCCCGCAGGACATGGACCAGTTCCGCACCGTGGTCGAGAGCGAGTTCGGCGGCATCGGCATCCAGGTCGAAATCGATCGGCGCGATGGCCTGAAGGTCATCAGTCCCCTCGTCGGCAGCCGGCCTATCGCGCCGGCCTGATCTCGGGAGACCGAATCCTGGCCATCGACGGGCAGCCGACCGAGGGCGTTACCATGGACGAGGCCGTGCGACGTCTCAAAGGCGCCGAAGGCTCAGAGGTCAAGCTCACCGTCCAACACCCGGGCAAGAAAGCCTCGGAAACCGTGACCGTTCGCCGCGAGGCAATCCACATCGAAACGGTGTTCGGCGACCACCGCGGCCCCGACGACGCCTGGGATTACCTCTCGACGCCAAAAACCGGATCGCCTACATCCGCCTCACCGCCTTCAGCCGCGACACGGCGGACCAGTTCCGCCACGCCCTCCAAGAGCTCCAGAAGACGAAGATCCGCGGCCTGATCCTCGACCTGCGATTCAACCCGGGCGGGCTGCTCAGTGCCGCCGTCGACGTGGCCGACCTGTTCGTCGCCGAGGGACGAATCGTCAGCACCGCCGGCCGCAACAGCCCCGAACGCGTGTGGGAAGCCCAGAAGGAAGGCACCTTCGAGGGCTTTCCCATCGCCGTGCTCGTCAATCGCTATAGCGCCAGCGCAAGCGAGATCGTTGCCGCCTGCCTCCAAGACCACCAGCGCGCCGTCGTGGTCGGCGAACGCACCTGGGGCAAAGGAAGCGTGCAGAACGTCATCCCGCTCGACGACTTCGACACCGCCGCCGCCCATCCCGAGCCGCGCAGCGCCCTGAAGCTCACCACCGCGGGCTACCGCCGACCGAGCGGCAAGAATATCGACCGCACAGCCGCCAATGGCTCCGACGACTGGGGCGTCAAACCCAACGACGGGCTCGCCATCCGCTTGGACGATGCGGAAATGCTGTCCCTCATCCTCCATCGACGGCACCGCGATATCGTCCAGCCCCGGCAACCCGATTCCAAACCAGATTCCCAGTCCGAGCCGAAGCCAGATTCCAAATCCGAGCCCAAACTTGAGATCAAGTCGGAACCCAAGTCTGAGCCGAAACCTGAAATCAAACCCGATTCCAAACCCGATTCCAAACCCGATTCCAAGCCCGATTCCAAACCCGATTCCGAGCCCGATTCCAAACCGCAGCCCGACGCCGCCGCGCAGCCTGCGCCGCCCAGCATCGTCGACCGGCAATTGCAGGTCGCCCTCGACTACCTGACCGCCGAGTTGCGCACGCCAAGTAACGACCGCGAACCGCGCTGCCCCGTCCGTTCCGCCTCCCGCCGCTTCCGCCCCCTGATGAAGCTCCTCACCCTCGAAACCACCTGCGACGAGACCGCCGCGGCAGTGATCACGGACCGGCTGGAAGTGCTCGGCTCCGTGGTGGCTTCCCAGGACGAACTGCACCAGCGGTTCGGCGGCGTGGTCCCCGAGATCGCCTCCCGCGCCCACCTGGAACGTATCCTCCCGGTGATCGACGAGACCCTGCGGCGCGCGGGCGTGCGGCTCGACGAACTCGACGCGGTGGCCGTGGCCAACACGCCGGGCCTGGCCGGCTCGCTCCTGGTCGGGCTGGTGGCCGCCAAGACCCTCTGCGTCGCACTGGGAATTCCCCTGATCGCCGTCAACCACCTCCAGGCCCACATCTACGCCTGCCGCATCGCCAGCGGCCAAGAAGTCTTCCCCTGCGTGGGCCTGATCGTCAGCGGCGGACACACGAGCCTCTATCGCTGCCTGGGCCCGTTGGATTTCGAACTGCTCGGCGCGACGATCGACGACGCCGCGGGCGAGGCCTTCGACAAGGTGGCCAGCATGCTCGGCTTGCCCTATCCCGGCGGGCCCTCCATCCAGCGGGCCGCCACCGCGGGCAATCCCGCGCCTACCGGTTTCCCCGCGCGCTGCTCCAGGACCGCGACCGGCTCGACTTCAGCTTCAGCGGGCTGAAGACGGCCGTGCGCTATGCGATTGCCGGACCCGGTCGCCCCGACTTCTCCGCAGTCCGCCTCAGCCCCGGCCAGATCGCCGACCTGGCAGCCAGCTTCCAGGAGGCGGCGGTCGATTGCCTGGTGGGCAAGGCCATGCTGGCGCTGAAAGCGACCGGACTTACGCACGCTCTGCGTGGGCGGCGGCGTGGCCGCCAATGCCCGACTCCGCCAGCGTTTGGAGGAGGCCGCAAGCCGCGATGGCGTCCGCCTGTTCATCGCGCCCTTGCGCCTCTGCACCGACAACGCGGTGATGGGAGCGATCGCCGTGGAACGCTATCGCGCCGGCCTCTTCGAGTCCCTCGATCTGGACGCTTTTCCGGGCGTGATCAGAAAAACGGGCTGAGGCCTCGCAAAGCCCCAGCCCGTTGATGTGTGTCTGCGAATAGCCGCGACCGTCGGTCAGAACCCGCCCCCGAAGCCGCCGCCACCACCGCCCCCAAAGCCGCCACCGCCGCCACCACCGCCACCAAAGCCGCCAAACCCCGCCCCGCCCGTGCCCCCCCCGCTCGTGCCGCTTGCGCCCGAGGCATAGTTGAAGGTCGACACGCTGCGAATCGCCGAAAAGTACGGCATCACCGTGACGCGTACGTAACGCCGGTCGGCCGAGATCACCGCCATGGTCGACATCATCGTGCCTTCGGGCAGGGGACGGACTACGGGCTGGTAGCCGACCGCGCCCCGCGCAAGAGCGAGGAAGCCAGAAGTCCATTGCCGCTACGCGACAACGCCAGGTTCGCCGCGCTGCCCGGATCGATCGACGACCCGATCTGCTGAGAGAGAATCTGGGGCGGCAGCGGCGCCATCTGCGCCAGGATCTGCTGCTGAAGCGACATCTGACGCGCCGTAGCGTTGGCCACCTGCACCTCTTGGATCGGCTCGGTCCGCCGGCCTCCCTCAAGATCAAACTGGACCAGCGTCTGGTCCCCTTCCAACGCCAGGCTCTTCGTCATCCGGCGCTCTTCCTTGGTGGCAAAGTGCACGCACAAGTCCACTTTCACGCGACTGGCCGTCACGTCGCCCCATACGCGCCGCACCAACGCCCGATAGGTGCCGTTGAAGCCCTTCGGGCACACATACACGGCGCATCGTGCGCCGGAATTCTCCTTGTTCACCTGGGCACGCAGATCGCCGATCAACACTCCGCCCGCCGCCGTGCGCGGGTTGCGAAGCGAGCAGGCCGTCCCCGCCGGCTCCTCGACCATCAAGTCCACGTCTCCCTCGCCGGTCCACGTCACCATCAGCACGCAATCGCGAGCCACCGCGACGTCGAGAGCCTCCTGGTACTTCTTGGCCGCCTCAGCATCCTTGGCGCGAAGCTTCTCCAGCGTGTCCTTGGCCACCAGATAGCCCTTCTGCCACACGTCCTTGTGCTCGGGGGTCCAGGCCTGGCTGAGGATGCCCACGGTCGCCCACTGCACCGCCTCCAGGTCGCCCGCGGTCTTAGCCGCGCGCAGGGCCTGAAGGTACGTATCGGGCAGGAGGGGGTCGATCTGGGCCGCTTGTCGATATACCTGCAAGGCTCGCGCCTGCAAGCCCGCGCTTTCCAGGTAAACCGCAATGCACAGCAGATCCATCGGCGTCTCGGCAAATTCGGCCGCCGACATCACGGCACGTTCGATCTCCTCCTTGGGCTGCCCACCGGCTTGCAGGGCCAATGCCAATGCCTCGTACATCCAGGGCTGCGCATGCTTGTTCCGCAATGCGGCCTTCACCAAGGCGGCAATCTCGCCGTACTTCTTCGCGGACCACAATTCGCGCACCGTCTGACGCAGAGCCTCCGGAGCTACTTCCGTGTGGGCAGCGAAATACCCGCTCCACGCCTCCTCGGCCGATTTGCCCGCAGGCACCTCAATGCGAATCGCCTTGGCTTGCGGCGCGACCTGCACCGTAGCGGGACGAGCCTTCGCCGCAGCCTTGACCCCGACCGGCGCCGCTGCGGAAAGATTCAGGTCATCCTTCACCGAGAAGGATCGGAAGCCGTTGCGCGGAACGCCGTTGGGAAAGATGCTTTGGGGTAGGTTAAAGAACCCGCCCCCCATGCCGCCGCCCATGCCGCCCATGCCGCCTCCCATGCCTCCCATGCCGCCACCCATGCCGCCCATGCCACCCATCATTCCTCCACCCATGCCGCCTCCCATGCCACCCATCATTCCTCCACCCATGCCCATTCCCATGCCACCCATGCCTCCCATGGACTGGACGGGAACCACAAGATCGGCGACGGGATAGACCTTGGTGCGCATGAATTCTTCGGACGCGGCGGTCTCCGGCGTGGTCACCAGGAGCACCTCATCCTTCACCACGTAGGTGAGGTTGAGGTCCCGCAGCACCAGCCGCAGAGCGGATCGGAGAGTAATGTCGCGGAGTTCGCGGACCACGGGCGTATCCGTGGCAATGCCCACCTCGTCCAGTGCGCGACGATCCAACTGAATGGGAATCTGGTGACGTTCTGCCAAGTACGCAAGCACGTCGGCCAGCGGAGTCTCGGTGGTGAAGGGAAGCTCGGTGTTGGTCTTCAGAGCCGTGATGATCTTCTTCTCGTTCGGATTCGTCGTCGCCAGATCGACCGACGACCACTTCTCGCGTCGCTTCTCCGTAAGCCGGCGCCACGTTTCCGCCTCGGGGTAGATGATCGGCGGCTCGTCGGGGATCGGAATCGCCGTGCGTTCGATCTCCTGGAGCGTATCGATCACGGAGCGTTGCCGTCTGAGGCGTAAGGCCAGGTTTTCCACCGCGGCCCCTTTCAGGTGCGCGGTCATCACCGCGGCCAGCACCGTCGGCTCCGTGGGAGCCATCGTCAGCGCCGACGCCGCCACCTGCTCGCCCGCGTCGCGGAACTTGCCCTCATCCATCAGCGCCGTGAAGCGCTGCATGAGCTGTTCAAGCTTGCTCTGCTCGGACAACAAGTTCTCGGTGATGAGCTGTTGTTCCTTCGCGGCCGCGAGGATCTCCTGCTGCTGCTGGCGAGAGTGCTCCAGCTCGACGCGGCGCCGGTCGGCGTCGCGCAGCGCAACTTCGATGCGGTCGCGCAGTTGGTCTGCGCACCCCGGGTTCGAGCTCGGGCACGCGCTGGACCGACTGCAACTGCAGGCGCAGGTTCTGGAGGGCCGCCTCCGGAACCGTGTTCATCGTCGCCCGCGCCTGGTTGATGGCTTCTCCTGCACTTCCGCCGTGATCCGCTGCGTCATCAGGCGGCGTTGCTGCTCGATATCGAGCATGAACGTACCTTCCGGCGGTGGGACTGGACCGGCAGCCGCTTTCCCCGCTCCTGCCGCCTCCGGGGCGACCAGCGTGAGATCGCTTTGCGCCGGGCCACCGGTCTTGGCCGCTTCCTTCTCCTTGCGGTCAGCCGCAACAAGCACCGAATGCGCGGCGTCGTTCTGGATCGTTCGCCAGGGCCTGCTGGGCAAGCCGAACCGCCCCCTTGGTATCGCCGGTCAGCAGGGCCTGCGAGGCAAGCTTCGTCAGCCCCGCCGAGCCCGCGTCGAGCGCCGACTTCGCGGTGCGCAGGCTCGACCAATCCACCAGCGGCATCACCAGGCCGCCGCTGGGACGAGCCACCGCCACCAGCCGCGCTAAGTAGCCGTTGTCCTCCGTCGAGGCGCCTCCCCAACCTTCCAACTCAACTGCTTGGTCCCGGCCGACGTCTCCACCGTCATCTGAACGTCGAGCGGACCCACGGTCTTCGCCGTGCCGATCACCACCGACTCACGGTCGGTGCGGAGCGGCGGAGTCCGCTTCGGAAAGACCTCGCCGAACTGGGCCGGCCAGACGGTCTTCGTCGGCCAGAGAACCGGGCTGCGCACGGCCTCGGCCAAGGCCTTGGCGCTCTCCGCGATAAGCCGCCGGCTCTCCGCTTCGTCCTTGCCGGCCTCGGCCGTAAATACCCGGCCGCCGGTCTGCACGGCCAGGGCCGCAAGCAGTTGCTCGTCGATCACCGCTCCTGCCCCGTAGCTCAGCACCGGGATTCGCGCGGAAACCAGATCGCCCGTAAGCTGCTCGAATTTCTCCGCCGTGATCAAGTTCGCCTTGCTGCTGCCGTCGCCAATGTAGACCAGTGCCTTGGCGCCGCTGGCCTTGGCCAACGCGGCAATCGCCGCGCGAATGCCTTTCTCCAGGTCGGTCGCGCCCAGCGGTTCGCGTTGGTCAAGCTTCGCGATCGCCGCGGCCATTTCCGGACTCCCCGCCGCCACCGGAGCGGACGTGAGCGAAACGGCCGAAAGATCCACCGCCATCAACTGCACCCGGTCTTGCGGTCCCAGCTTCGCCAAAAGCCCCTTGAGGGCCTCCATCGCTTCGACGCGATGCGATCCGACCTGCGCGGCCGAGGTGTTGACGAGGACCACGATGTCGTGCTGATCCGCGACCGGCACGACCGCCCCCGGCTTCAGCGACAGCGCGAAATAGTTGGTCCCGTCCTGTGCAAAGGTCGCCCAGCGCTGCTGCCTCGGGGCTCGCATCGGCGGCCTGCGCGGCAGTCACCAACAACGCGACTGCCGTCGCTGCCAGCGGCAACACCGACAGGTGAAGGAGACGGTGCTTCGACATGATCGGATCTCCAGCACGTAGAAACGGGGACGTGGGGGCTGTCGTGTTCCGAAGCGACTGCCCGGACACGCAAAGACTTCCCAGAAAAGGACACTCCGAAAGTACACGCCCATTGTATTCCACGCAGACCCCACTTGCCAACCAAAAACCCTGCAAAAGCCCATACCTACGTAGCCTTTGCGACCGCCACCACCCGCTTAATCCGACCCTCCCCAAAGAACACGACCCGGGCAACGATCGTCGCCCGGGTCGCAAAGTTCACAAAATCAATCACTTAGGACGCCACGCCCGGCTCGAATTCCTCCTCCCTCGCAGCCATCTCCGCCGAGGCTTCAAGCCGCACGCAACCGCTCCAATCCGCAAGTCCGCCACGGCCGGCAAGGTGCGGCGGCCAAGAACCTATCCTGGCACTGCCGCTGTGGCCCCTCTGCGGCCGGAAAATCGTAGCACCTCAAAAGACTCTGAGGTCGGCTCTAAGAACCTATATCCAAGAACTGCCGCTGTCGCCTTGTGCGGCCGGAAAATCGCCGCACCTCCAAACGTTCTGAGGTCGGGTCTAAAAACGTCCGGCCCCGCCCTGCGGCCCTGTGCGGCCGGAAAACCATAGCACCTTCAAAGATCCTGGAGTCGGCTCTAAAAGCGTCCGGCCCCGCCCTGTTGCGCCGTCTCGCTTCCGGCAGACAGCCATCCCAGCCAGTCGATCGCCGCCACTCGGCCCACCGCATTCCGCGCGTACTCCGCGTAGTGTTCCCATATGCGGAGTCCGGCGAGGGCCACGGACTGAACCAGCGCGTGCTGGACTTGCAGGGCCGCCTGGTTCGGCAACGGCTCCGAATTCGAAGATGCCTCGCCGTTGTCGGTCGAGACTTCCATCGATTCCGTTTGCGGTGCCTCCGACTCGGCCACTTGGCCGAAGACCGGCTTCTCCATGGCACGCAACGCGTCGTCACCGTAGTAGTCCAAGCTGAGGTACTCGGAAGGATCGACCGCGTAATAGCTGTACGGCTCATCCTCCTCGTAGCGGCCCAACACTTCGCCCGGCTCTCCCCAACGACGTTCTTCGAAGCGGTACATCGACTCCAACTCCTCCTCGTCGACACCGCTTGTCGGATCGCCTGCAAGCGACGAATTGTTGTCGCCGTCGCACGCATCGGTTGCGACAACTCCGTCCGAATCGCCGGTTCCCACCTGCGCACCCGTCGAACGATTCGCTCTCGTCGGCCTGGTCCTCCGTGAACGATTCTTCCTCGTCGTCCGTTGCCTCGTCGTCCGTTGCCTCGTCGTCCGTCGCCGCGTCGTCCGCTTCCATGGAGTCTGCGGTGTACGGCTCGGAATCCTCGGCGGCGGTTTCCGAAGCATCCTCGTCGGCCGAAGAGTCGGCCATCGCGGCGTCAGAGTCCTCCGCGCCGTCGTGCGAGAGGCTCTCCTCGCCGGCGTCCGAGGAGCCGCTGGGTGACTCAGGGTCCTGACCGTAGTCAAGCCCGTAGCGTGCCGAGTACTTCGACTCGTACTCGTAGCCCGAATGGACGCGCCAGGCGCTGCCATCGTCGCTCGAGTTGGTAGCGTCCGTAGAGGAATCGGCCTCGTCCGTCGCCGCATAACCCTCGGCGCCCATCGTCTGGCCTTCGCCCTCCGCGTCGTCCTGAGCCGCCTCGTCGGCGTCCGCGGCGATGTCGTCGCTCGAGTTGGTAGCGTCCGTAGAGGAATCGGCCTCGTCCGTCGCCGCATAACCCTCGGCGCCCATCGTCTGGCCTTCGCCCTCCGCGTCGTCCTGGGCCGCCTCGTCGGCGTCCGCGGCGATGTCGTCGCTCGAGTTGGTAGCGTCCGTAGAGGAATCGGCCTCGTCCGTCGCCGCATAACCCTCGGCGCCCATCGTCTGGCCTTCGCCCTCCGCGTCGTCCTGGGCCGCCTCGTCGGCGTCCGCGGCGATGTCGTCGCTCGAGTTGGTAGCGTCCGTAGAGGAATCGGCCTCGTCCGTCGCCGCATAACCCTCGGCGCCCATCGTCTGGCCTTCGCCCTCCGCGTCGTCCTGGGCCGCCTCGTCGGCGTCCGCGGCGATGTCGTCGCTCTCGGACTCCGTCCGCGCGACCTCGTTGTCCGTCCCCTCGGCATCCGACGTCGAAAGGTCTGACTCGTCCGCGGAGCGCCCTCGTCGGCCGCCTGCCCGTCGGCCGCATACACAGCGTAGGGAGAGTGGATGACCGCCTCGCGGTAGTCCTCGTTGGCTTCCGAGGCCTCGGTCGATGAAGCCATCGCGTCGGATCGGTCCAACGCGTCACTCTCTGACGCGGCCTCGGCCTCTCCGGCCAACATGTCTCCGGCGACCGGACCGTTGTCGAAGTGGTCCGGCGTCTCGTTTGTGGAAATGTCGGACGCGTATTCGCTCTCCGCACCGTCCGACGAGGAATAGTAGGTCGTCGCGCCGCAGTCCCCCCCGGCCGCCAACGCCGTCGCTATGCCTCTACCCGTCAGCGCCGCCAGCAATAGCGCAACAGCAACTCGAGAACACCTCATGCCGTCTGTCCTCCCAAGCAGTGCCCCGCCTGTAATGTTGAAAACCCATGGACCGGCGAACAGATCGCCCGAAAGCGCGTCAGCGGTTACGGTATCGGTGAATCTGTTTTTGGGGCATTAGGTAAATACGGAGCTATCGGAAAGATGCTTAGGATTGATGTTCTGCGCAATTAGTGCGGATGCATTAGTCCCGTGAACCTTGCGGGATTCCGCCCCCGTGAACCTGACGGACACGCGCTTTATACGCCCCGATTCCGCGAAACTGATCCTTTTGGGCAAATCCTGCGGGCTTGAACGACAGGGGCCCTACGACCCGAACCCGTTGCGTGTCGTACTCCGACTCCCTCACCGTTGCGGTCGATCGGCCCGATCGGCATTCCGCCCGAGAAATGCAGGTGAAGCCCGTCGCGCGTGCGTGTGCGATTGCATCCGTGTGGTGGAGTGCGCGATCACTCAGATAGGTTACGGCGCTGGCGTGGGCCAGCCCCTACGGTAAGAAGTCCTGCCTTGGTGTGCGTTTCGACTGCCAGCGTGCCAGGATCTCCCCGCTCCGCAGAGAATCGCATATGATGCGAAGGGGAAACCGTTCACGGCCGGCCGGGGACTGGGCCTTTTTTTCGGCCCAGTGGCTCCGCCATCGCACGAGACGCCTGACCGAAAACATGGACCTCTTCCCCTCCGGGCTCGGTTACTGCGAAGGGAAACGCCAGACAACGTTCTCTCAGTCGCAGTCCTCTCAGTCGCAAATGGGAACAGTCGGATGAAGAAGACGATTCTGCTCTGCGTCGCCTCGGCCCTCTTGGGAGCCCTCGCCTCGGGTTATTGGGCAGCCGCGCCCGCGGAGCTGCAGGAAGCGTCTGCCGCCCAAGGGCAGCCGCCGGCAGGCGCAGTGCCCGCTTATGCCCCGGAGGGTTCGCCTCCGCCGGTCGACTATCCGGTCCCCTTGGGATCAGAACCCCCTCCAGGACCGGGAATGCCACCGCCGATCCACCCCGACGAGTGGACGCCGGAGGAACGCGTGAACATCGCGGTCTACGATGCCGCAAACCGGGGTGTGGTAAACATTACCGCCGAAGGCTATCGCGGTGATCGAATCCTCTTCGTCGAGGTCCCTTCGGAGGGCGAGGGAAGCGGCGCGGTGATCGACCGGCAAGGACATATCGTCACCAACTCCCACGTGGTCGAAGGGGCCGACAAGATCGCGGTCACTCTGTTCAATGCAAAATCCTACGACGCCCGGCTGGTGGGCCGCGACAAGAACACCGACGTGGCGGTGCTGAAGATCGACGCCCCGGCCGACGAGCTCTACCCGGTCGTTTTCGGCGATTCCACTCGACTCCGCGTGGGCCAGAAGGTATTCGCCTTGGGAAACCCCTTCGGCCTCGAACGTACGCTGAGCACGGGCATCGTCGCCAGCCTGGATCGCTGGATCCCCAGCCGCACCGGCCGGAAGATCCGCCAGATCATCCAGATCGACGCGGCGCTCAATCCCGGCAGCTCCGGGGGACCGCTCCTCGACAGCCATGCGCGCATGATCGGCATGAACACGGCCATCGCCAGCAAGGTCGGCGAGAGTGCGGGCGTCGGCTTCGCCATTCCCATCAGCACGATCTCGCGCATCGTGCCGCAGTTGATCCGCAGCGGCCGAGTGATCCGACCCGAAACGGGGATCGTTCGCGTGATCCCCACCGAGCAAGGATTGCTCGTGGCCACGCTCACGCCCGGCGGATCCGCAGAACGCGCCGGACTGCAAGGCCCGCGCATGGTGAGCCGGCAGAAACGTCAGGGCCCCTTCGTGTACCAGTTCCGAACCGTTGACCCTGCCTCGGCCGATCTCATCGTGTCCGTCGACGGGCAAGCCACGAAAACCGCCGACGATTTCCTCACGGCCATCGAGGCCAAGCGCCCGGGCGACCAGGTCGCCCTGGGCATCGTGCGCAACGGCCGCGAGATGACCGTGCCTCTCAAACTCGACGCCGGCGACTAAGAACCTATCCCAGAACCACCAGGAAAAGGGTCCGCGGCCGGGGAATCCGGTAACGCCCAAAGGTTCTGGGACCGGCTCTAAGAACCTATCCCGGAACCGCCACGGCCGCCCTCCGCGGCGGGAGAATTCAGCGGCGGCACACGGTTCTTGGATCGGCTCTAAGAGCCCATCCAAGAACCTTCTCCCCTCGCCCCGCTTGCGGGGAGACGGGCCGGGGGTGAGGGGTTTTCGGATAGGCCCTAACGCCCACCCCGCCCACAACTCTTGCTGCCTTGGCGCTTTTGCGTGGGACTATTCAATCGGGTGGGCCCGATAGCTCGCCTGTCGCGCTGCCGCCAGGCACAAGAGGTTTCGGTGGCATGGAAGGGTGCCGCCAGCCGCCCGCGCCACTGCTTGGCAGCCACGGCGCGAGTGTGCCACTTGGTAGCCACGCGTGTGCCACTGCTTGGTAGCCGCCGCTTTCCCGCACCACCATCGCCCCTTACGCCCCGGCAACGGACAAGCAGTGCCGTCTGGAGTGTTTGCCCCACACCATCCGCGCGTGTGCCACTGCTTGGCAGCCGCCGCGTTTCGCAGCGGCGGACAAGCAGTGCGTCTTGGGGCTTCTACCCTCAGCGGAATCAAGAAAGAGCCTTCCCGAAATTCTCACTTTCATTTCTCTCCTTCTTCCCCCTTTGTGCCTTTCTGCCTTCGTGGTCTTGTGGTCTTGCGATTCACATCGGCCTTCGGCCTTCGTGGTTTCCATCCCAATCCCTTTCAGGCTCCACCTCCCTTCGCCCCTCCTGAACACTGAACACTGAACACTGAAAACTGAAAACTGAAAACTGAAAACTGAAAACTGAAAACTCCCCTCAAAATGGCCCACCAACCGCCGTTGAAACCGGGCCAAGGTATGCGTCACAATGGCTGCCGCGAAGGTCTGTTGATTCCCAAGCCCTCGCACGATCGGGCGGCGCGAACGCATTGCCAGACCGCCTCCTCCCCTCATCCCGTCCGCCGGCCTTGTGCCACGCGCCCCGCCGCCGGCAAAACACGCAGCCCTCGTAGTGCCGCGAACAGGGTGCCGCCAGCCACAGCAACCGTTCACGCGCAAGCCTGAGACGGGTCCATGGTTCGGCCCGATTCCTCCTCAAGGATGCCCTTGAAGTTCAAGCCTGTCGATTACTCTCGCCTTGACTTCTTGCCCCCCCTCTCGCTCAACATGCGCCCCACCCCCGCGACCCCACTATGGACTGCCGCGCAAACACTCCTCGCATTTGGCAAGAATCGAGATCCGTTGACCAACGCGCGAACGCCCGACGACTCCGCTCTCCCCTCGGTCGCTTGCCATGCGCCCAGGGGCGCATCCCTGGCGTGAGGTGGATAGTCTGGAAAAATCGACCCCCGTTGACCAAAAACCGCGTTTGCCCCCGCATTCTCCCGCACAAACTGAGTCCCCTCCGATGAAAATCAACCGCAACCGTGCGCGTGCTTGCGTTAGCCCACGCACTCCAGCGTCACGCGTCTTTCCGCGAGCCTTCCTTTCGATCTTTCAGCCCAATCCGAAGCCCTCTGCCCACGCGACCCGGATCGCTTCGGGCGCATTGCCCGATCTCGAGCAACAAGCGCAGTAGCGCGAGGCGCCGCACTGGAGGCCGC
>CAVTPL010000010.1:192500-350093 GCA_963736495.1 Pirellulales bacterium
GGCAGTTTTCAGGCAGCCTGCTACGATAGGTCTCTTGGCGCCTTCGAGCCCCACAGTCCACTGCTCCACCCCATGACACAGCCCATCGCCGGCGTTGCCCCACCCGAACTCCGCGAAGTCGCTTCGATGACCGTCTGGCCCAGCATTGCCGCCACGCGCGCCGGCCGCCGCGTCGGCGCACTCTGCGCCCTCCGCGCTGGGTGGGGCCCGTTCACCCTCGGCAAACTGATGGCCTTGGCCACGATCCCCGTGAGCCTCGTCCTCTACTTCTGGAAAGTTCTGCCCGGCAGCGCCAGCCGCTATCGACTTACCAACCGCCGCGTGATCGTCCAGAAGGGGTTCCTCCCCGTCGACGTCGCCTCGGTGGGCCTCGATCAATTCGACGATATCCGCATCGAGGTCCTGCCCGGCCAGGAGTGGCTGCGATCGGGTGACGTGCTCTTCCTGCAAAACGGCCAACCGCTGCTGCGTCTCGCCGGCGTCCCCCGCCCCGAAGTGTTCGAGCAAATCTGCCGAAAGGCCCAAACCGCGCTCGTCTCCGTCCGCCGCGTGATGACCGAACAAGCAGCGACCGTCACGGCGCCCGCTGAGAAGCCCCTGACAACGCCGGCCTCTTAGAGCCGATCCCAGAACCTTGGGAGGTACCACGCTTCTTGGGCCGCACAGAGCCGCAGCGGCAGTTCTGGGATAGGTTCTTATTCTACCGACCGAGAAACTACCGATCGAGATTCCTGACTCGGTTCGGCTCCATGGGCTACCGGTATCCCGCTTTGCCCATCAAGGTCACGAGTTCTGTGGCGAACTCCAAACCGTCCCTGTCGTTGTGAATCCAAATTCCATCGACGAACTCCGCCACGCTCTTGATGGCCTCCATCAGTTCTGCCGGAGTGGATGTCTTCCCGCTTTTCTCCCGTGACGTGACCTGCACGAAGATTATGGCCTTCGGATTTGCGGATCGCACTTCCTCGGAGTAGCAGATCCAGTTGAACCCTGCCTGCTTCCTCCTCGCCAGCTCCTCGGGCGTCATTTTGGAAGTGTCGACGAACTTGCTGATCTTCATTATGAGGGCTGTCGGCGCCGAGCCCCAGATCCACCGTCGTGCACACCAGGTCGCCGGCATGGAGCAGCCTCTTCGGCATGACGGCGTTGTCTCCAAAGGCGACTCGCAGCTTCTTTTCGCCTGCCCAAGCCGTCGTGGTGGCGACAAACATCAGCAGGCAGAGACTTGGGATGAACGGCTTGAATGAAGTCATCGCAGACTCTCCGCAACGTGCTCTGAACGGGGCTTTGGGGATAAGTCCATCATTCTAGCGGCGAAGTAGGACCGTTCCACTCCTTGCCACCCAAACCTCGATGCGCGGCAACGTATCTCCTTATGGGCCGCCCACCAGACGAATAATAGGACTCGCATGCCAATCTGCGAGCCCCAAAGTTTCTTGGGGGGGTGGCCTCTCTGGCTCTTGATCCCCCACAGGCGAAGATTACTATCGGTCCCGTGTCGACCAAGAACCGCCCACGAAGGGCCAGCCTGGCTTGAGAGCCCAGATCCTTCGACACTCATTTCGCGATTGCTGCGCTTTGGCGGGGATGTGTGAAGACGCCTTCTATCGGCAGTTGCCCCAACGTCACAGAGGAGTCTCGCAATGCAGTGGTTTACCAGGATGCGAAAAGTGATACTCCACCGTCGGCAAATGATGGATCGGCGACCCGCGTGTGCACGACCTTCGACAAGGGTGTACAGACCGCGTCTTTAGCCGCTGGAGGATCGTGCGCTGCTATCGATCGTATTCTGGGACGGCGAAGCCGGCACTCTCGATTGGGGCGATCGGTTGAATTGGAGCGATGACCTGCTGCCGCAACAGGACGATGACGTACTGATTCAGAACACCGGGCGCAGACAACGATCAATTCCTCCGGGGACGTCTCGATCTACAGGCTCACCAGCGACACAGCCCTGCAGATCTCCGGCGGCTCATTCGCAATCGCCGCCGCGTCGACGGTCAGCAACGACCTTGTCTTCAACGCCGGCGTGCTAGGCGGTACTGGGGACTTGACGGTGGAAGGCCTGTTGACCTGGAAGAGCGGGGGAATGAACGGTTCGGGAAAGACGATTGCGTCGGGCGGGATGCACCTGACGAGTGCCGGAGACAAGTGGGTTAACGGCCGGCTGGTCGAGAACCCGGGGCTGGCGGTGTGGGATGAAGGTCTCTTGGGGAGCTTTGACCCGACGGGGCTCGGGGGAATCCTCAATACCGGGAGATTCGAGATTCGGGGAGACTTGCCGGGGGCGCGGTACGACGCTTTCTCTGTGTCGGTCTTTCACAACGCGGGCCAGTTGGTGAAGACCAGCGGGGGTGGCACGGCGACCATCGGGCTCTACCTGGAGAACACGGGCTCGGTCGAGGTCCAGGCGGGGACGCTGGAGTTGGCCGCGGGTGGTCGCACGGCCAATTCGAATTGGTCGGTGCCGGTGGGTAGCGCGTTAGTGTTGGGCGGAGTATTCACCTTGGATGCAAACGTCGGGGTTTCTGGAGACGTGATCCTGCCGGAGTGGTCGCAGGGGCTTTCCGGGCCGGGGGACTTGACGGTGGAAGGCCTGTTGACCTGGAAGAGCGGGGGAATGAACGGTTCGGGAAAGACGATTGCGTCGGGCGGGATGCACCTGACGAGTGCCGGAGACAAGTGGGTTAACGGCCGGCTGGTCGAGAACCCGGGGCTGGCGGTGTGGGATGAAGGTCTCTTGGGGAGCTTTGACCCGACGGGGCTCGGGGGAATCCTCAACACGGGCACGTTCGAGATTCGGGGAGACTTTGAGGGGTACACCGCCTATGGGCCGTCGGTGTTCCGCAACGAGGGTCAACTGGTGAAGACCGGCGGGAGCGGCACGGCGACGATGGCATTGTACCTGGAGAACACAGGCTCGGTGGAGGTCCAGGCGGGGAGGCTGGAATTGGCGGCGGGCTACAGGCAGACCGAAGGGGAGACAAGGCTCAGTGGCGGGTCTGTTTCGTCTTCCGTGCCTCTCGATGTCCAAGGGGGGGCGGTCATCGGTTCGGGCATCGTCTTTGGCAACGTGGTCTCCGGCGGCCACCTCAGCCCTGGACTGGCCACCGCTGCGTCACTGTTGGGCGACATTCGAGTCGAGGGGGATTACTCCCAGGGCGCCGGCGGGGTCCTCGACATCGAGATCGGCGGACTCGCGGCGGGCGAGTACGACCAATTCGATGTAACCGGCCTCATCACTCTCGGCGGGGCATTGAACGTCAGCTTGATCGAGCCTTTCAGCACGAATCTCGGCGACAGGCTGACGATGATCGACAACGAAGGCCCCGAGCAGGTCTCCGGCACTTTCGCCGGGCTCGCTGAAGGGGCAATCTTCACTGTGGGAAGCTCCACTTTCAAGATCACCTACCGAGGTGGCGACGGAAACGACGTGGCCCTGACCGCCGTCTGCGCCGTGACGAACACTCTGGACTCTGGCCCCGGCTCCCTGCGTCAGGCGATCTTGGACGCCAACGCGCACCCCGGGCCGGACACGATCGAGTTCGCCATTCCCGGCACCGGCCCGCACACGATCCAACCGCTCGCTCAGCTACCGACTCTCTTCGGCCCGGTGACCGTCGACGGGACCGCGCAGCCGGGTTTTTCAGGAAAGCCCATTGTGGAGATCGACGGTAGCCTTGCCGGCAACGCATGGGGCTTCTATGTCGTGGGTTCTGGTACCACGATTCGCGGCCTGGTCATCAATCGCTTTGCGGCCGAGGCCATTCAAATCGATTACGGCAGTCAAAACGTCATTCAGGGCAACTACCTTGGCACCGACGTCACCGGGACTATCGCGTTCGGCAATGGCGGCGGCATTCGGTTGGACTGGAGTGCGTCCAACGTCATTGGAACGGATGGCGATGGCGCGGGCGATGCCGCCGAGGGGAACCTCATCTCCGGAAATTCTGGGCCGGGCGTGAATTTCGTAGGTGCGAGCGCGAACAGCGGGAACATCGTCGCGGGCAACTTGATTGGCACGGATGTGACGGGGAGGGTCGCGTTGGGTAATGCTTCAGGCGTCGTCGTGGGCGGCGATGGTATCCGCATCGGCACCGACGGCAACGGCGTGAGCGATCTTGAGGAGCGCAATATTATCTCGGGAAATCGCTATAACGGGGTGGAACTTGGGTACGGCTCTACCGGGAACGTTGTTGCGGGTAATTTCATTGGAACGGACGCCACAGGGACCGAGGCTCTCGGCAACGGATGGGGTGTGTACGTCGCTGGCGCAGACTCCAACCTCATCGGTACGAACGGTGACGGAGACCACGACGCCATCGAAAGGAACGTCATTTCGGGAAACCTGACTGGCGGCGTCTTCATGCACGGGAACGACAACCGTCTTGCAGGCAACTACATTGGGACCGATTTCCAGGGTCGCAGCGCTCTGGGAAACGGCCGAGGCGTCGTCATTGAAGAAGGTCAGGGGAACGTCATCGGGACCAACGGTGACGGAATGGGCGATGACGCCGCCGAGGGTAATGTCATTTCCGGCAACGCCGGCAATGGCGTGACCGTTTCCGATGGAAGTGGCCATGTACTGGCGGGCAACTACATTGGAACGGACGCGAACGGTACTGTGGCGCTGGAAATTCCTCGAATGGCGTCGGCGTCGGTCAGGGCGCAGGCGATCCGCATTGGAACGAACGGGGATGGCGTATCGGACACGGCGGAGCGGAACGTCATTTCCGGGAATGGTACGAGCGGTGTGTACATCAATGCCGGCGCACACGACAACGTGGTTGCCGGCAACTTCATCGGCGTGGACGCAACGGGGAGCCAACCGCTCGGAAATGCTACGGCCACATGGTGGGCAGCCGGCGTATTCCTCGACGGCGGCGGGCATTCCAACCGGATCGGCACCAATGGTGACGGCGACTTCGACGAAACCGAGCGAAATGTCATTTCCGGAAACTACTCCTTCGGGATCTACATTTTCGGTGCGGACACGTATGAGAATGTGATCGCCGGCAACTATATCGGCACCGACGTCTCTGGTGCCGCCGCGGTGCCGAATAGCGGTGGCGTTCAGATCGCTTTGGGATCGCATTCAAACCTCATAGGCACGAATGCCGATGGCATTCATGATGACGCGGAGCGGAACGTCATTTCCGGAAACACGGGCGACGGCGTGATTATCGCGTGGGAGGGAACAGAGCGCAATGTCGTCGTCGGCAACTGGATTGGCTTGGATGCCGGCGGCACGGCTCCTCTGGGGAATGGAGGCCATGGCGTCGGTCTCTACTGGGGCCCCGGGCCAACCAGGTGGCGCAGGCCAAGGTGGCGCGAACACGATCGCTTTCAACGGGATGGCCGGCGTCTTGGTCCACTTTACTTCCACGAACAACTCGATCCAAGGCAACTCCATTTACTCGAATGGCGGCCTGGGAATCGAGCTCGGGTCCGACGACGGCGTCACGCCTAACGATCCCGGCGACGCAGATGGCGGCCCGAACAACTTCCAAAACTTCCCCGTCATCTCCCTGGCCGACGGAGGAACGAGCACGCACGTCGCGGGTACCCTCAACAGCATGCCCAATACGAGTTTCACCCTCGACTTCTACGCAAACGCCGAGCCCGATCCCTCCGGCTATGGCGAGGGCGAGCGGTATCTGGGCTGCGCCGAGGTCACCACCGACACCAATGGCAACGCCACGTTTGATGTCACGTTGGACGCAGCGTCGGCCGTTACCGAGCACATCACCACCACGGCCACCGCGCCCGATGGCAGCACCTCGGAATTCTCGGCGTCCGTCATCATCGTAACGCCTGTGAACAACCAGCCTGAAGCCATGCCCCAGACGGTCAGTGTGACCGAAGACGGGCAAGCTCTCATCACTCTTCATGGACGCGACCAGGAGACATCCGAAGCGGACCTGATGTTTACCATCGTCTCTGTGCCCCAGCAGGGCGCTCGTGGATGGCGACGGAAACCTCGTACGCGTCGGCGATTCGTTCGCCGGTCCGCCAACCTTGATCTATGAGCCCGGTGCAGGGCGTGAAGGCGAGGGAACGGACTCGTTCACTTTCACCGTCACCGACCGAGGCAATCCCGATGGTCCCGGCGGCGTCGGACTGACCAGTGATCCCGCCACCGTGTCAGTGAACATTGCGCAGGCGGTCGCTGAAGGCCGCGTGACCCTGGAAGACGGGATCCTGCGAATTGGCGGAACGCAGTACGACGACGCGATTCTGGTCACTTATAGCTCCGACGGCCAGAGCCTGCTCGTGCTCCTCAACTCTCAAATCATCTACGATGTTCCCGTGGTTGAAGTCCAAGAAGTCCGCGTCTGGGGCCGGTCCGGCAACGACATCATCAGCCTGATCGACCTGGCCATTTCGTCCACGATCCACGGCGGCGACGGTAACGACCTTCTGGACGGCGGCGTGAGTAACGACCTGATCTTCGGAGGGTACGGCAATGACACGCTCACCGGCGGGACCGGCCAAGACTTCCTGATCGGCGGCACAGGGACTGACCGCATCGTCGGAGGGGCAGGCAACGACGTGCTGGCCTCCGGCGCGTTCGGCCCCGACGTGACCGTCGCCATGCTTCGGGTTATCCAGGACTACTGGTCCGGCAGGAACATCAGTAGTGATGAGGAGGCGGCAGTGGATGCGGTCTTCGAGGAGGGCGGCGCGACCGACCTGCTCACCGGCGGTGCCGGGGCCGATTGGTTCCTCCTCAGCCTCGGCGACCGGATCACCGGCCTGCCCGCAAAGCTCAAGAGCCTCGTGGGACAGGGCGTGCCCGGCCAGTACGGCGATGACTGGGTGACGTTCGTCGCCTAACGTCTGTCCATCGTCTCACGCCGAGTGCAGGCTTGGCACGTCTTGACGGACTGAGCCTCCCGGCGTGAGGGTGCCGGCAATCCAACGCGTGTCTTGTTCTGCTGCGCACGATCGCAGCACTCGTCAATGGAGTTGTGGTCGGCAACGTCACTCCCCCCGGCAATCGCCAACTGGCGGCCTTGCACAACCCCCGCCGAGCCAGGAAGATCAGGGTACGCAGCCCGGGCGGCAATGGTTCCGACTGGACGCTTCAGGAGGCCGACAAGGTGCTCTCGACGTTTGAGCGACAGTATCAAACCCGTCAAGCCAAGCCAATGTTTTACCGAACCATACACTGGAGAATCTCCTTTGCCGTAGGGGCGCTGGCGTTCTTCGCCAACATTCCCGCTCGCGCCGCCGAAACGTGCGCCGGTGCTCGAGGGTAGCAATGCCGCCGTGGAGAAGTTCGCCCGCGGCGCAGTTCTGTTCAGCGATCGCAACTACACGCTGAGCAACGTCCCGCCGGCGCTTGCGGGCATGAAGTTCCTATGCGCGAGCATGACCGACGGCCAAGCGATTCGATGCGTCGAGCCCGGCACCCTCTATGCGATCACGCCGCTGCCGGATCACCCACGAGCAGCCAGCCAGCAAGACGAGCTCGTGCGGTTGGGCTTCACCAAGGTCAAAACGCCGAGTTTTCAGCTCTACGGGAAAGAAGCCACCGACGTCTGCGCCGTATTGCGCAAGGAACTTACGGCGGGCGAGCGCATTGCCCTGGGCAAATGGGCCGTGCTCGTCGGCGGCGAGGGGCTTCTCCTCGTCCCACCCCGCCGTAAGCCGTGGCGAGAGAACGACGGCGAACTTCTTTACAATGGCATCCGGCTGCCGAAGGACTGGCCGCCGCGCGACCTGCCGGCCGCTTCGCGCGAGCCGCTACCGGTCCCCTATCTCGATTCGCCGCCCGCGGTGATCTCCATCGCCGTGGGTCGGCAGTTGTTTGTCGACGATTTCCTCATTGAGCGGACCACGCTGCGCGGCGCACCTTCCATCATGCGGTGAAATACGAGGGCAACCCCTTGCTCAAACCGGAGACGCCGCAGGAGAGCCGCGGCGGCTGGGTAAACAACGCTCCGGCCTTTGCCCCGGCGTCGACCGCATGTCCGTTCGACGATGGCGTCGTCTACGACCCTTCCGATGGACTGTTCAAGTTGTGGTACATGGGTGGAATGTGCCGCCACACGATGCTGGCCACGAGCCGCGACGGCTTGCACTGGATGCGACCGGAACTCGGGTTGGAGGGTGGCGCCAACTGCGTCATCCCCTACCGACCCGAGTTTTCCCGCGACAGCTTCTCGCCTTGGCTCGATCTGGGTGCGACCACTCCCGGGGATCGTTATAAGGCTCTCCTTTACGCGCACACCTTGCACGCGCCCGATCCCCGCCGCGCGAGGAAAGCTGGCTTTACACCTCGCCCGACGGCATCCACTGGCAGCGGGGACCGAAACTTACCGCCGCTGTCGGCGACAACACCACGCTCTTCTACAACCCGTTCCGCAAGAAGTGGGTCTTGAGCGTGCGCAGCTATTCCGCCCGCGGACGCATGCGGTCTTACTTCGAATCCAGCGAGTTTTCGCAGCTTGCTGCAATGAAACCCGGCGATCAGGTGTTTTGGGCGGGCGCAGACCGGCTCGACGCGCCGGACCCGGCGATCGGGCGGAACACGCAGTTGTATTGTCTCAATCCCGTCGCCTACGAGAGCCTCCTGCTCGGTGCATTCTGCATTCATTACGGACCGGAGAACGACGTCTGCGAGAAGGGCCGCTTTCCTAAACTGACGCAAATCAAACTCGGCTTCAGTCGCGACGGCTTCCACTGGGCGCCACCGACCGCTCCGAATTCATCGCCGCCACCCGGCGGGAAGGCGACTGGGACCGCGGTTACCTGCGTCCTGCAAGCGGCGTCTGCGCCGTCGTCGGTGACCGCCTCTATTTCTACTACAGCGGCTTCTCGGGCATCGCCTCGGACGGCACACGCCATTTGTATGCCGGCGGCAGCACACATGTCGCCTTTCTGCGGCGCGACGGATTTGCCTCGATGGACGCGGGTGAGACCGGTGGCGAACTCGTCACACGGCCTACGACGTTCCAGGGCAGCCATCTGTTCGTGAATGCGGACGCCGCCGGGGGTGAACTGCGCGTCGAGGTTCTCGACCGCGCCGGCCAGCCGATTCTGCCGTTCACGGCAAAGAATTGCGAGCCGCTGAGAGCCGACAAGACGCGCACTGCCATAGCGTGGAAAGGCGCGCGCGATCTCTCGCCGCTGGCGGGCCAGCCGGTGCGATTTCGCTTCCATCTCACGCGCGGCCGACTCTACGCGTTCTGGGTCAGCCCAGTGCACAGTGGCGCGAGCAATGGCTACGTCGCGGCGGGCGGGCCGGGGTTCAACGAGGCAACGGACACAGCCCCGAAGTAACTCTCCGAAACTCTGGAATTCCAGTACAGGGCACTACTGTCTCAAAACCCGCTCGAGCCGCCAACCCTACGGACCACCTGGCTGTGACGACCAACGGTGAGACTGCGGTTTCCGTGAAGGCAGCGTCGCCATCAGACCCTCCAATGACTTTCGCGAATATGAGGACTTCGCGCTGATTGCCGAAGTGACGGCGCACGATCTGGCGGCCCGGAAGACTCGCTACGCGAAGCCGCTCTTCTCGCCCTCCGACGTTCGCCCCCCCTTTGACCCGTCACGGCACGAGGATCAGCGTCAGCCACGTGGCAGGGTTGTTTGGCGCGGCCCCGGCGGGCGATTGGATCGCTGTGCCATCGGCCCGCTCGACGCGGATCAGGCCACGCAGTTGCTCGGGAGGCTTGCTATAATCCAGCGCGCTCCATGGCATGTCGATCTCGAAGACGGTCCCGGGGACTCTCTCGTGCGTCCCCTCACCCCGTGGCGCATCGCCCGCGAACAACGTCAAGGCGCTCGTATCGGTCAGGTCGTCCGAGATCGTGCGGCCCGATGCCGCCCGCAATGCCGCCGAGGGCTTTCCATCGAGTTGAACCGAGACCTCCCGGCCCAAGGGAACCACGGACAGGATGCGACCGTTGATCCGCACGTTCACGGTCGTCTTTCCGCCCTGGCCGAAAACCACGCCCGCCACGGAAAGCGTTTTCTCGTTCCACAGGAAATAGGCGATGGCCGACAGATCGGCGTCGTTGAGCACGCGGCCGCTTACCACGTCTCGCGAGGAAAGCACGATGGGCTTGGCATGCCCATAGGGCGAGACGTTGCGGTCTTCCATGTCGCTGGTCCAGTCGTCGAGCAGCCCGTCGATCTTCAAAGGGGCCGTTTTCAAGACCTGGATCGCCGGCGATTGTGCGCCGGTAACGGGT
Source organism: Pirellulales bacterium (assembly GCA_963736495.1). Classification (GTDB taxonomy): domain Bacteria; phylum Planctomycetota; class Planctomycetia; order Pirellulales; family Thermoguttaceae; genus CAVTPL01. The sequence continues at coordinate 202,706 of CAVTPL010000010.1, forward strand.
AGGGCTCCGCCGGCGTTGGCCAGCAGAGTCTTCATCAGTTCGCAATCGTAAGGGGTCTGCCCGCGCCAGGGCGTCGTCGTCGTGACAATCCACGTGCCCTTGCCGCGCGGTTGGGCCACGGCCACGGGTCCAGCCGCCGTGCTAAACATTTCCAACTGCTGGCTGCCCCTGCGGCTGACGCGTCCGCGAACGGCCCCGGTCCTGGCCGACAGGCCGTGGAGCAAAATCGTGGCCGATGGCGGGATCTTCGTCAGAACGCCCTCCACGCACGGATGGTCCACGCCCAGAAAGCTTTCCAAAGCCACGCCCCACAGTCGCGGATGGTCCTGGCCACGGACTCCCAGGTACACAAGCCCCTCGTCGTGCGCCACGGCATAGCCGGAAAGACGCCGCGCCACGTCGGCCGAAAGCACCAAAACGGTTCCGCCGGCATCTGCCCATTGCTCCAATTCGGCCACAGCGGCACCGTCGGTGGCGATCAGCACGTCGCCCCGCTGGGGCGAAGCGCCTGCGAAGGTTTCGAGGGGGGCGCCGGTCAGCTTCGACGCCGCGGCCGCGCTGAGCACGCCGGCAAGACCGACATGCCCCGAGCCCGCCGCCCAACCATCGCCATCCAAATAGCGTAAGAGGTTCATCAGTACCAGCCGCGCCTCGGGCGTCTGGCTCTGCTCCAGAACTTGCGCCTGGCAGAAGACAAGGGTCCCCCGCCCCACGCGTGCCTCGGCCAGCGAAGCCAGTTCCGGCCGGCAGGCGCCGGCCAGGACTCGCCAGGCGCACGACGAGGAACGGCCGGCCGCGGCGGGCCACACCAACACGTCATCCGACACCCGGCCGTCACGCGGCGACCAGAGGCGCAGATCGCTCGCGGTGATCCCGGCAAAGGCAGGATGGCCCGCCGCATAGATCGGGGAATAACACGAGTAGCACAACTCCTTGCCGGTCTTCGGGACGCCGAAAGTAACGTAGTACGGCGGACTGGCACGCATCGCGGAGGAGAATCCTGCCCCAGCGGGCGACCAGCGTGGCGATTCCTCTTGCGCCAGGCACAGAACGCGCCCGCCCGCCGCGACGAAATCGCGGATCGTGCCGCTTTGCGTCCGCAGTGTCGCGTCGGAGGCGCCGGGGGCGATCACCCAAATCGTCTCCTGCGAATTTGCGGGGACCGCGGCGGATGCCGTTGCCGCAATGCCCAGTCGCTGCAGTTTCGCCACGGCCCCAGAACGTTGGCCTTCATAGACGATCACTTGCCGTTGGAGCGCGGGAGCCGCCAGAAGCTGCGCATCGGCAACGCGTAGGTTCAACTCTTCTCCGGACTGAAGTTCTCCGTCGGCGAATAAACGAGCCGTCAGGCGGAAGTCCTGGGCCGGGGCTACGAAGCGAACGGGAATTCGCTGTTGTTCGCCCGGCGCCAGCCTCCTCTCCGTCTGTCGTGGCGCCGCGCCTTCGAACGACCATTCGGCTCTGAGATTGCGCGAGGTTTCCGAGTCATTGCAGACGACCAACTCTCGCGTCACTTCCTCGCCGGCTGCCACCGATACGCCGCGGGGCCAGAAGAAGATTGTCAGCGGCTGCAAGCCGTGTTGGACGGCCCGGGCGCACGCTTCGGCTTTGTCCCCAAATCGCTGCGTTCGGTAGACTTTGGCCTGCGCCGATTCACCTTTCCCGTATCCCGGCACGACGCGCGAGATCTGGAACGGCATGAGGCCCGAGATGCCGTAGTTGCGCATCTGCAGCAGTTCCTCTTCATACAGCCGCGCCTCCTCGAACGTGTATTCGGCGCGCGAGCGAAACTCGAGCGAAGAGGTCAGACGATTCTCGCCGCCTTGAAAGCCGATCCAAAACTCACCCACGATCAGCGGACGATCCCCCCTGTCCCGCCATCGTTCCATGATGTCGGTGAACTGCTGCTCTTGGTGAAGGTGGATGATCTGCTGATCCTTGTCGTACCAACCGGCGCCGGAATGCTCGATCAGCCGCGTGTCGTCGTGCGCGCGGACAAACTCGTCCAGCTTCATGGACCACGGCTTATGGTCTTCGCTCATGCGGATCTGCTCGTTTTCCACGTCCCAAATCACGACCGACGGGCAGTTGCGGTCGCGGCGCACCCACTCGGCGAACTCTCGCCGCGTGTTTTCCAGAAACGGCTCGCCGCAGTTGCGATACCGCGAGGCGTTGGTGGACCAGATCGACGACTGGTTGACCAGCATGCAGCCCGCCTCATCCGCGCCCAAGGCGACGTTTCTCGAAAGGATCTGCGCATGGATGCGGAACGCGTTGGCCCGATAGCGTTCCTTCAACGAGAGGAATGCCTCGCGGTTCAGTTCCCGTCCCCGGGCCGGATCGGCCGATGCCTCGCTGCGCCCCGGCCCGTAGTGCGACTCGCCGAACAGCCGGATGGGAACGCCATTGAGCGTAAAATTCCGGCCCTCGGCACAAAACTCGCGGAAACCGAAGCGCGTGTCGAAACAGTCAACTCCGCAAGGCGAATCGGGCGCCGGCGTGAGCGTGGCGCGCACGACGTAAAGGTTGGGATGGTCCGGACTCCACAAACGCGGATCAGCCCACGGCACCGTGACCGTGAGTTTCTCGGCCTTGCCCGGCGCCAGCGACACCTGCTGCGAAGGGATCGCGAGAGAGACCGGAGAGCCGTCAGGCCACTGGAGCATCGCGAAGTCCACCTTCGCCGCGTGCGGCGTTGTGCCGGCATTCTCCAATTCGCATACCAGCGTGATCTCGTGCCGGCGCGTCGACGTCTTCACGAACACGTCGCCCAAATAGGCTTCTGGATGCCGCTCAACACAAACGGGCCCCCAGATGCCGCCCGCGTAGGGCCTATTCTCCTGCGGCTTCCAGTCGGCCACCTGGTTGTAGAGCTTGCCCTTGCCCACCGCCCCCGAGGCGTCATGAACATAAACAGCCAGCAGATTGTCGCCGCGGCGCGACGGCGCGCGTGATGTCGAACTCAAACGGCGTGTAAGCCCCCAGGTGCCGACCGCACTCGACGCCGTTGACGTACAAGACGCAGAAGAGGGCAACTTGCTCGAACCGCACCACCAGGCGCTCGCCCTGCCTGGGCGCCAGCGCAACCCTCCGCACATACCAACCGGCCACGTAGTCGCGATCTTCCGACCAGCGACTGGGCAATCGCACCGCGCGAGGCTCTTCCAACTGGCCCGTGGCCAAGAAAGGGGGATGAATGTCCATCCCTCGGGCAAATAGCACTCGCTGCGCACGTTGGCCGGCGCGGCGGATTTCATCCCGGGCGCTCCGACCGCGCTCCAATCCAGCGCCTGGTCCACGTTTCCGGCAAGTCGCCCGACTTGGCCGGCCAAATCCAAACCAGGCCATTTCATGGCCGACTGCCCTGCTTCCGGCACTTTCGGGGAAATCAAGCCCGAGGAGCCACGATTGGCGGTCGAGGGGGCCGCACGTCCTCCAGCCCTTGCCGAACGTCCCTGTACCTCGCTCGCCAAGGCAGACGCCAAAAGGCTGTTTGAGAGAACCAAGGCAAACGTGAGAACCGACCGCCTTCTACGGTGACCGTTCATCGATGCCATGCTTTCATTCAAACTTTCCCCATCGGGTCAGCAAGCGTCGCGCGAATGAGTGTTTGACCGTGCGCATTGGCACCGTCGACGGCAACACCGGTCGCCACGCCCTGGCCGTCGGTGAGCACCGACCGTTTCACGCCCAACTTGTCACGATCCGTGGGGCTCTTCCCGGTTCTTTCCCCCGCCCAGCGGCGACTTGGTCCTCGCCCCGTCCAGACTTTGCCATTCCCAGTCAATACCTGTACGTCGTCGTGCTCCAGCACCTTTTCGGCAGGCAGCCGGCCTACTTGAACGGCGTCGACGGATACATGGGAATCGTACCCGTGGGCATATCGGGGCGCGCGGCATCAGAGACGAGGGTCAATGCTTGACTGACCGGCGGGAGTCGTTCGACCTTCTTCGTCTTGGCGATGGCCTGCGTGGCGGTGAGGAAACCGCTCGCCGCACCCCCAGCGGAAGACGGAGCTGACCGGGCGGCGAACGACGGCGCACCGGCGCAATCTGCACCTGCCGCGCGTACGACGGGTACCAACGGCTTCGCACGCAAGGAGTCGGCCGACACGGCCGTACTGGGCATGGCCGCCGCTTGAGCGGCGGCGCCGACCGCAAACGACGGAGGATTGCTCGCCGCCGCCGGGGAAGCCGTCACGAGAGGCGCAAGGGCCGACGGCCCCGTGCCGCCGCTCGATTCCATCGTCTTGCCAACCGCGGTCTGCTCCCGCCCGGCCGCAAGGGTTGCCGGCGCCGCATAGCGGCCCGACGGTTGGGCCTCCACGAGCGCGGTAGCCGGCGGTTGGGCAGCGGCTTGAACGTGCCCTGCCTCTGGCGCACGGCGTCCGCCTTCCGCGACGGCCGCTCCTCGCTCGCCTCCCGCGAGACGAGCGACGCTCGACGGCCGAGCCGCAGCCGCGCTCTCGCCGGGCGGACCGGGCAAGCGACATACGCCGTCGGCCGTGCAAACCATCGGCGCTGCAAGGGATGGAGTCTTCGCGGCTGTCTGGGCCATTTTGGCCGTTTTGGCTTGCTGGGCTGGGGCCGCACCGGCGGGCTTCACCGCCGATCTCGCGACCGTGGCAGGCACCGCGACTCCTGGGCCATGGCAATCCGCCGCTTCGGCCGGGGGCGTACTGCCGGTCGCAACGGCGGCCATCTCCCGGACGGCAGGGTACCGAACCGCGTTGAACCCAACGCAGATCGCCAGCACGGCCAGCACGGCCAGCGCAGACGGAATCCTCGGCATGACTTCTCTCCGCGTCTGCGTGCGATCGACGAATCCTTCAAGAGAACCATACACCGGACGCGGCAAGCGGCAAGCGAAGTCGACGCCGCCCGTGCAATTTGGCGGCCGAGAAGGAACGCACGTTTCGCCTGGGTAAGAAGTGCCGTTTAGCGAAACCGCCCGGTGCGTGCCGGGCGGCCCAGAGACTATTGCTGACGCTCGGGAGAAGTCCCCCGCGCGCGCTGGCCGGGGGAGGACTCCTCCGCATCGGCATTGGCAGCCCTCCCCCTTCTCCGCAAGGCCTCCTTGAGCAGGTACTCGATCTGCCCGTTGACGCTGCGGAACTCCTGCTGGGCCCAGGCTTCCAGGGCCTCGTAGAGCTCGGGGCTGATGCGGAGCAGGAAAGGCTTTGCGCGGTTTCATGCCCTGGCCCGCTCCCCCTCAACATGATCGAATCATGCCCCAGGCTTACGTGTACAGCGTGCCGGCGTTGATCACCGGCTGCGCCTCGCGCTCGCCGCAGAGCACGACCAGCAGATTGCTGACCATCGTGGCCTTGCGCTCCTCGTCGAGCTCGATGACCTTGTTCTCGGTCAGGTCCTTCAAGCGCCATCTGCACCATGCTCACCGCGCCGTGGACGATCTTCTGCCGGGCGTCGATGATCGCCTCGGCCTGCTGGCGGCGGAGCATCACGCCGGCGATCTCCGGGGCATAGGCCAGGTGCGTCAGCCGCGCTTCCTCGACCACCACGCCCGCCTTGGCCACGCGCTCCTGCAGTTCCTCCTGCAAGCGCCAGCGCGACTTCGTCCATGCCGCTCCGCAGCGTCGTCTCGTTCGTCCTCGCCGTGATCGTAGGCATAGCAGCTCGCCAGGTGCCGCACGGCCGACTCGCTCTGGATCTCGCACGTATCGCTCGTAGTGCTCCACGTCGAACACGGCCTGGGCCGTGTCCTGCACCCGCCAGACGACGACCGCCGCGATCTCGATCGGATTGCCCCGCTTGTCGTTGACCTTCAGCCGCTCGCCCTTGGAGGTTCCGCGACGCGAAGCGAGATCCGCAGCTTGGTGTTCAGCGGGTTGGTCCAGTGCCAGCCGGCCGTGCGCACCGTGCCGCGATACGCGCCGAACAGGATCAGCACGCGGGCCTCGTTGGGCTGCAGCGTGAAATACCCCGAAGCAAGAGAACATTCCTAATCCGAACAGCAGAAGGCCCCCGATCACCGTGGACCAAATTCCGAATTCGGCAACGGCAGCGCGCCCACACGGCTTTCCTGCCAGACCGAACCAGCCGAACATCGCGATGCCACCCACACACAACGCGATCGTCAGCGGGAGCATACCCCAACCGTTCATCACATAGACGTGACGCTCTTGGCTCATGGCCCGTACCTCCGCTTCCCAGGGTCCAGCCCCTATCAAAGTGATATCACCATGATATTCGCTCGTCAATCGGGAATCTTGGAATTGCCACAACTCAAGATCGGGAATCGCTTGCGCATGAGAACCACGCCCGCACACCCGCCGCATCGACCGGCAACCTCGGCACAAATCGCCCTCAAGAGGCCTTCCACGTCGTGGCTGTCCCCGGATCCGGGTCGCGAGACGCACCAGTACCAGGGAATTCGCAGGGACCGCGCCGGAGCAGCACGTAACCGTTCACCGGCGATAATCCCCACGCGCCGCGGGCAAAGGCGTTAGCCCCGCGGCGAGGGCGGCGAGCCAGCAGTCCGGCAGCAGTCGGCCGAACAGCAGTCGGCACTTGCTCCCAAGTCTCCCAATGCCAACCGATTGGGCTCCGACTGGAAACGCTCGACCACCAACTCGCGGATCATCGTGACGAACCGCGGATGCGAGCCGACGACGCCCGACGCGGACCAGGTTGAGCCCGAGTTGCTCGCAGAGTTCGGCCGCCTCGACGTCCAGGTCGTAGATCACCTCCATGTGCTCGGAGAGGAAACCGATCGGCACGAGCACCACGTCGCGCACTCGCCGGCCGCGTGCAAGCTGGACCAGCAGGTCGCGCAACGTCGGGCTCCAGCCAGGGCTGCGACGGCGGGACCGCTGCGGCTCTGGTAGACCAGGTCCCATGGCGTCCGCCCCACGCGCAGCTCGGCGACCAGCCGGCACGCCTCGCGAAGTTGCCGCTCGTAGGGCGCATGCGGCCGCCATGGCGAGCGGGATGCTGTGGGCCGTGAAGATCAGCCGTGCGGCCTCGCGATCGCTGCGGGATACGGCGTCCAAGGCGTCCCGCACCCGCTCGGCCATCGGCTCGATGAAGCCCGGATGGTTGTAGAACAGCCGCAGCTTGTCGATCCGCGGGGCGCTCGGGGCCGACCGCCTGCCGGGCCTGCTCGATGTCTTCGAGGTACTGCCGGCAGCCCGAGTAGGAGCCGAAGGCCGAGGTGACGAAGGCCAACGCGCGGCTGCGACGCCGTCGTCGGCCATCTGCCGAACGGTGTCGGCCAGCAGCGGATGCCAGTTGCGATTGCCCCAGTAGACCGGCAGGTGCGGCCCGTGCGCGTTGAACTCGGCGACCAGGGCCGCCAGCAGGGCGCGGTTCTGGGCATTGATCGGGCTGACGCCGCCGAACAGCTCGTAGTGCTCGGCGACCTCGAGCAACCGCTCGCGCGGGCACGTTCCTGCCGCGCAGCGACGTTTTCCAGAAACGGCAGCACGTCTTCGGGCCCCTCCGGCCCACCAAAGGAGACCAGGAGGAGCGCATCGTAGGCAGGCATAGATGGGGACGAATGCCCCGAAGCCGAATGCGCTCGGTGCAGTCTCATGCGCGATCCTCCTAGAGCAAGCTTGCAGTGACCCCGACGGGATTTGAACCCGTGTTGCAGGCGTGAAAGGCCTGTGTCCTAACCGGGCTAGACGACGGGGCCCGTCGCGCACGAGACCGCCCGCGGAAACATCCTGTATACCCTGCGCAGCGTAGGTTCGTCAAGGGCGCCGCCTAGGGCAAATCGGCGCGCCGAGCATGGCAACCGCAGAAAGATGAATCGCCCAGAACGATGCGGCAATCGCAGGAGAGGAACGCGTCAGGAGACGCAGCGGGCAAAAGACTAGTCGTTTCGCCGACTCGCTGGCCGAGTCGGAACTGCGGCTCGCTCGTCGACATGCCTTGTCGCCGCAGCGGCTTCGTTGCGGCGAATCGCGTCGAAGACCTCGCGCCGGTGGACCGGCACTTCCTTCGGGGCCTCGACGCCCAGGCGGACCTTGTCGCCGCGGATTTCGACGACGACGATCGTAATGTCATCGTTGATGACAATACTCTCGTTCTTCTTGCGCGATAGTACCAACATCCTACGTTCCTTCCTCTCCTACCGAGGGCCGACTTCGGAGGCCCTGGCACGAGCGATGTGCGAGGGTGCGCACCGGAACCGCCTTCATTTCAACATACGCTACCTATCTTCTCCCGTCAAGGAAAATCGGCATGTTGGGAACGTTTCACCGCCCACTTTGTCGGTATTTGGCACAAGAATCGTACAGGCGCAATAACCCCTCCATACCGAGGGGGAATCAATCCCCGAACAGGTACCCAGACAAATGTCGCAAGAACATAATCGCCAACCGATTACGGCGATCGCTCGAAGTCCCGAGCCACCGCCCCTTCCAACCACCACACGCACTCAAAACCCATAGCCGAACCCTTGCCTTATCTTCAAAAAGCTCCACTTTCGTGCCCCGCTGGATTTCCGGACATCTCCCCATGATGTCATTGCTGTCGCCGCTAGCTTGGGCAGCCCTGCTTGCACCTCTTCGGCCGCGCACCGCAGCCGAGTCGAACTCGCCAGGACAAACACAAGGACAAACAGGGACAAACAAGCAGTCTGCACTTCGCTTGACGCATTTTCCACCGCCCTTGAAGATGGACTGGTGGACGCATCAGGCCCTCGCTCCAAAACGGTGGTTGTGACAACCTCCCGTGGGCATATAATTTCGTCGGAAGGCCCCGCCGGGCTCGCCGCGCTTGCGGTCTCTTCCGTAGAAGCATTGGAGGACCACGCCCCGTGGCATCGTCAGGCCAACCGTTCGGCAAGGGATTGACGCAGTGGTTCGGCAACATCGTGTCGGCCGTACTGACGGTCGCGCACGCCCTATGGGTGACGCTGCGCTACTGGTTACAGACCTATGGTCCCTCCCGAAAGACCTTTACCGAACATTTCGAGTACCCGGAACTGCCCCTGCCGGTACGCCACGTTTTCGGGGATTCCACCGTTACGACCTCACCACCTGCATCGCCTGCGACCGTTGCGCCCGGGATTGCCCCGTAGATTGCATCTACATCGGTAAGGAGCGGGCCGAGGGGAAGAAGGGCTTTCGGGTGACGAGCTTCGTAATCGATTATACGAAGTGCATGTTCTGCGCAATGTGCACCGAATCGTGTCCGGTCGACTGTATCTTTATGGGCTCGACCCACGATTTGAGCACCTATAGTCGCGATGGCTGCCTGGTCGACTTCTCCCGCCTCCCTTTAGAAATCGCTTGGGGGCGGACGACGCTCAACCCCACAGCCGTTGCACAGTCCAAGGTGATCCGCAGCCCAGTGCACGGCGGACCGAATCAGTAAAGTCATCTCGACGCAGCACCCCAGGGGACCGACGCCATGCCGCCAGAATCGGAATCGCGGAAGACGTTCACCGTTCAACAGGCCAACGCCATGCTCCCGCTCGTTCGGGCCATTGTCGGCGATCTTGCCCATTTGGCGCAAGAAGTGGCCGAGCGGCGGCAGCGATTGGCGCATCTGACCTCGGGCCGCCCCCGCGACACGAGCGACTACTATCAACAGGAACTCGCGCACGTCGAGGCGGAATTGGACAAAGACACCGAGCAGTTGCAGGGGTTCGTCGAGGAACTCGAACAACTCGGCGTGGAACCCAAGAGCGCCGTCGAGGGCCTGGTCGACTTCCCCTCCATCCTGGACGGGCGGATCGTCTACCTCTGTTGGAAGCTCGGGGAACCCGAAGTCCAGTATTGGCACGACCTCGAATCCGGATTCCGCGGTCGGCAACCGCTCTTGGCCGACGTCGGCGCACAGGACGATTCGCCCGAAGCCCAGGGCGACGATCCTGCCTGATGCCGCTTCCAGAACCTCCCTTTTCGCCGCGACAACCCCCTGGCCATCCACCGCGGCTCGCTCGCGGCGAGACTCGCGCCGGCTCCCCACGATCGGTCACGATCGAGGGTTGCAAATCCCAACCCATTTCCTAGAATGAGCGGTTCTCGATTCGGTCGTCCCCGCCAAGCTGGCCGCGCATCGCGCTCCATGAGCCCCACTTCCATCGTTGCCTACCTGGTCCTGTTCGCTGCGGTGGGTCTCTTCTTCGTGTTGGCCGCCCTGCTCCTGGGGTGGTTCATTCGTCCCGAAGCCGCCATCGCCCGCCAAACTCCAGACCTACGAGTGCGGGGAACCAAGCATCGGGTCGAGCTTCATCCAGTTCGATCTGCGGTTCTACGTGGTCGCGTTGGTGTTCATCGTGTTCGACGTCGAAGTGGCCTTCTTCTTTCCCTGGGCCGTGGTCTTCGGAAAGGCGACGCGACTGCTGAGCCAACGGCAACCGGCCGTAGTGGCTGAAGCCTCTCCCGGGGCAAGACCTTCCGCGGTCCTCAGTGCCGCCGCGGCCCAAACCTTGCGCGAGCTCGGGGTCCGCGATCCGAGGGTGCCGCAGCCGTCGGCCGGAGTCGAAACCAACCGGCGAGCCATGCACGACGCGATGCGCCGCCTCGCACGCGTCGCCGTGGCCGACATGGCCGTCTTCTTCGGCGTGCTCTTAGTGGGATTCGCCTACGTCTGGCGCCGAGGAGACCTCGACTGGGTCCGCGCCGTCAGTTCCCAGAGAGAAGCCGCCAGTCCGCTCCCCACACCAGGGCTTTCCGCAACCACGTCGTAGAAAGACGTCGTAGAAAGACATGGACGTTTCGCAAATCCTCCAGGAATTGAAAACGCGATTCGGCCCGTCGATCGCCGGCAGCGAATCTGGAGGCCATCGATCCGTGGATCGAGGTGGCCCCCGCGGCACTGGTGGAGGTCTGCCGCGTCTTGCGCGACGAGCCGCAGTTTGCGGTTCCACATGCTCCACTGCATCACCGCCGTCGATTACCTGCAGACCGATCCCGAAGCGGAAGATCGAGGGCGAGCCGCGCATCGAGGTGCTCTACCACGTCTCCAGCATGGTCCATCGACATCGGCTCGTGCTCAAGGTGATCCTGCCGCGCTGGAAGGACGGCGTCGAAGGACAACTGCCGGAGGTCTCCACGGTCAGCGGCGTGTGGAGCACCGCCGACTGGCACGAGCGCGAGGTCTACGACCTGTCGGGCGTCCGTTTCCTCGGCCATCCAGACTTGCGGCGGATTCTCTGCCCGGAGGACTGGGCAAGGGCATCCGCTGCGCAAGGACTACGAGATGCCGCTGGAATATCACGGGATCCGGGCGAGGTAAATTCGATGGTCATGGAGCGCGTCGATCCCGAGCTGGTCGAATTCGACGTCCGCACCGACGAGATGCTGGTCAACATGGGCCCGCAGCACCCGAGCACCCACGGCGTGCTCCGGCTGGTGCTGCGCACCGACGGCGAAGTCGTCTCCGAGGTCGATCCCGCACATCGGCTACCTGCACCGCTGCGCCGAGAAGATCGGCGAGAACCTCACGCCGCGCCAGTGGATTCCCTACACCGACCGGATGGACTATCTGGCCGGGATGAACATGAATCTCGGCTGGGCCCTGACGGTCGAGAAGCTGCTGAAGCTCGAAGTGCCGGAAAAGGCCCGGCACCTGCGCGTGATCATCGCCGAGCTGAACCGCATCGCCAGCCACCTGGTCGCGGCCGGGACCTACGGCCTGGACCTCGGCACCTTCACCCCGTTCATGTACTGCTTCCGCGAGCGGGAAAGGATCCTCGACCTGTTCGAGCAAGTCTGCGGCGCCCGGCTGACCTACAGCTACCTCACCGTCGGCGGCGTGATGGCCGACCTGCCGCGCGGCTGGCTCCAGAAGTGCGAGCGAGTTCCTCGACGAGTTCGAGCCGGTGATCGACGAACATCACGCCGTGCTCACCAGCAACGCGATCTTCATCCGCCGCACGGCCGGCGATCGGCGTCCTCTCGCCCGAGATGGCCGATCGACTACGGCTGCACCGGGCCCGGTGCTGCGCGGCAGCGGCGTCGACTGGGACCTGCGCCGCGACGGCGAACCCTGGTACACGCGAATGTACGACGGCTACGCGTTCGAGGTGATCGTCGAGACGCAACGGCCACTACCCGCAGGACGAGAAGTACCCGCCCGTGCCCAAGGCCGCCGTGCTCGGCGATTGCTGGCACCGGTTCTACGTGCGGATGCTGGAAGTCGTGCAGTCGATGAAACTCGTCCGCCAGGCGATCGAACCGCTACAGCCGGGCACAGCGGCGGCGTGGGCGAGCCGATCAAGCTCGGACCAGAAGCTCCCCAAGGGCGAGGCCTACCTGGAGACCGAGGCCCCCAAGGGACAGATGGGCTTCTGCGTCGTCAGCGACGGATCGGCCATCCCCTGGCGCGTGCGCGCCCGCAGCAGTTGCTTCTGCAACCTGTCGGTCCTCTCCGAGCTCTGCCGCGGCTGCCTGATCGCCGACGTCCCCGCGATCGTCGGCTCGCTCGATATCGTGATGGGGGAGATCGATCGTTAACCCTGATGGAGCGGACAAGGTTCCGGATTCAATAATCCCAGAAGCGGCCTGCGCCGGCGGCCCATCCACCGCCTCGAGCGTCGCCCAGCATTCACAGCAGGATTCTTCGGTGGCCGAATACTTCGTAACCTTCCTTCCACAGACCTGGGCTTGGCTCGGTTATAGCCTCGCCGCCCTGGTACACGTCGTGCTGCTGCGTCACCCTGGCCGTGACCGTCGCCGCGGCCTCGAACTGGTTCGAGCGCAAGGTCTCGGCTCGCATGCAGGACCGCCTCGGTCCCGACGCGAGTCGGCGGGCGGTTCGGCTGGCTGCAAACGCGTGGCCGACGGCCTCAAGCTCCTCACCAAGGAAGACCTGATCCCCAAGGCGGCCGACCGCTTCCTCTTCCGCGTCGCCCCCTACATCAGTTTCGCCGCCGCCTTCAGCGTCTACCTTGCCCTCCCCGTGGCCGACGGCTGGGTCGCCCTGCACCTGAATACCGCCGTGTTCTTCATCCTCGCCGTCGCCGGACTCGAAGTGCTTCGGCGTGATCCTCGGCGGCTACGCCTCGGGCTCGAAGTGGTCGCTGTTCGGCGCCATGCGCGAAGCGGCCCAGGTGGTCAGCTACGAAGTGCCGCTCGCGCTCTGCGCCGTGATCCCGGTGATGGTCGCCGGCAGCATGGACCTCGTGCAAATCGGCAACCGGCCAGACGGGCTTCGTCTGGAACTGGCTCATCTTCCACGACCCGTTCACCTTTCGTCACCTTCTTCGTCTACCTCACCTGCGCCGTGGCCAGCGTGAACCGCGCGCCCTTCGACCTCGCCGAGGCCGAGAGCGAACTGGTGGCCGGGTTCCTGACCGAGTACTCGGGCTTCCGCTGGAGCGTGTTCTTCATGGCCGAATACGCCTCGATGTTCGTGGTGAGCGGCCTGGCCGCGATCCTCTTCCTCGGCGGCTGGAACGGTCCGCTCCCGATCGCCCAGTGGCTCGGCCTCACCCACGAACACCACGCGGTGCTGGGTTACCTCGGCAACCTGCTGGGAATGTTCAACTTTCTGCCTCAAGGCCTACCTCGGCGTGATCTTCATGATGTGGCTCCGCTGGACGCTTCCGCGGCTCCGCATCGACCAGGTCATGACCGTCTGCCTGAAATACTGCATTCCGCTGGCGGCGGCGATGTTTCTCGGAGCGATGTTCTGGTGCTACGCCTTCCCCGACGGGCTGCTGTTCCGCATCGGGTTCCGCGCCAAGCCGTCCGCACCCGTGGCAGTCGCGGCCGAAATGGAGGGCCGATAGGCAATGGAAATTCACTGGCATTCGTTCTTCTTCCTCCTCATGGCCCTGCTGGCGTGCGGCTTCGCCCTGGCGGTCGTGGTGTCGAGCAATATCGTACGCATGGCCTTCTACCTCGTGCTCAGTCTCGGCGCGGTGGCCGGATTGTTCTTCCTGGCCGGTGCCGATTTCGTCGGCGGGCTGCAACTGATGATTTACGTCGGTGGAACCCTCGTGCTTCTGATCTTCGGCGTGATGCTGACGGCCCGCGGACCGCTGGTGGACATGAAGACGGGCGGAGCGGGCTGGGTGTTGGTCGCGATCGTCGGCGCTTCGCTGCTGGTGGTCCTCCTCCAGGCCGCCTTCAGCGTTGACCATTGGGCCCTCCGCGGCTCTGCCGCCGCCGAAGACCGGCTTGCCCCGCCCGGCCCGGTCGAACCCACCTCCGCCCGGCTCGGCCTCGGCCTGATCGGCGTACGCGTCGATCGTTTGGATCAGTCCGACGCAACCCTCCGCCAAGGAATGGCAGGCTACCTGCTCCCCTTCGAGATCGTATCGGTGCATCTCGTGGTGGTGCTCGTGGGAGCGGCTTACCTCGCGCGTGCCCGACGACGCGCCGAGGCGAAGTCCGTCCCTCGTGGAGACTAACGCATTGTGCGCGGACATTTCCCAGCGGCAAGCGCCGCCGATTCGTCCCCGCAAACTCCGGCAAGAGAAAAAAGATCGGCCCCGACCGCTGGCAAAAATCATGGACCTCCTCACTCAACCCGTCGGCCTGGCTCACTACCTCGTCGTCGGCGCCGTCCTGTTCGTCTGCGGCGTGGCCTGTATGGCCGCCAAACGCAACGCCGTCGGTGTGCTGATGGGCATCGAACTCGTGCTCAACGGCGCCAACCTGAATTTCGTCGCCTTCGGTAGCTCCGTGCTCCGCGGCACGTCGGCCCAGGGGTTCGGGCTCGACGGACAATGGATGGCCCTGTTCGTGATTGTGCTGGCAGCGGCCGAGGCCGCCGTCGCCCTGGCAATCGCCCTATCCTTCTACAACACCCACGCCACGATCGACGTGGATCAAGCAAGCGAGCTGAAGGGCTGATGGGATACCTCCTGCCGATCTTGTTGGTAACCGCCTGGCTGCTGCCACTGGCCTCCTTCACCGCCATCGTGTTCTTCGGTCCGCGCATGGGCAGGCACGGGCGCGGGGCCGGTATCGTGGCCACTGCCGCGATCGCTGCCGCCTTCGTCCTATCAGCCGTTGCCATGGTCGCCTGGCTGGCCGCGCATCCCGTGGCCGCTCCCGCCCACGCCGCCGCCGGCCACGAGGCCGCGCTCGAGTAACGCCGATCATCGGCGAACTCTATACCCTCGCCGAATTCGGCACCCTCCGCATCACGCTCAGCTACTACGTCGATGCCCTGACCGTCCTCATGTTCACCATGGTCACGCTCGTGGCCACCTGCATCCACGTCTACTCCTTCGGATACATGCACGAGGAGCTCCACGAGGTGACCGACCCCTTGGTCACGCTCGAAGGCAACCGCCCCCTGCGCCGCCCCGGACGATTCCACCGCTTCTACCAGTACCTCTCGCTGTTCTGCTTCAGCATGCTGGGATTGGTACTGGCGGGCAACGTCGCCATGGTCTTCGTTTTCTGGGAGCTCGTGGGGATTTGCTCCTACCTCCTCATCGGCTTCTACCGCGAGCGCAAGCGCCGTCCTGGCCGCGAACAAGGCGTTTATCACCAACCGCGTCGGCGACTTCGGCATGATCATCGGCCTCATGGCCCTGTTCGGCTCGCTGGGCACCTTCTCCTTCGCCGAAATCTTCGAGCAAGTCCGGCCGGCCGCGCGCGAGCACCGACTGACCGTGCCCGAGGGCATGGTCCGCGCTGTCCGCCAGCTCACGGATCGCCGCAATCCACGCGCAATTCCCCACTCCCGCCGCGGCCGAGGCCGAAGTCCAAAAGCGCATCGACACCTGGCGCAACGAAGGACTCGGCTATGGATTGCTGGTCGTCGCCGGCTTGGGAATCTTCTGCGGGTGCGTGGGCAAGAGCGCCCAGTTTCCCCTGCACGTTTGGCTCCCCGACGCCATGGAAGGCCCCACGCCCGTCAGCGCCCTGATCCACGCCGCCACGATGGTCGCCGCCGGTGTGTACCTCGTCGGCCGCTTCTATCCCCTGTTCGCCCCCGAAGTGCTGATCCTGATCGCCCTGGTCGGTTGCCTGACGCTCTTCATCGCCGCCACCATCGCTCTGGTCGCCACCGACATCAAACGCGTGCTCGCCTACTCCACGGTCAGCCAGTTGGGCTATATGATGTTCGCCCTGGGCGTGGGCGGTTGGGTCGCGGGCCTGTTCCACCTCTTCACCCACGCCTTCTTCAAGGCCCTCCTCTTCCTCGGCTCCGGCTCCGTGATCCACGCCACCGGCACCAATGAGATGCCGCGATGGGCGGCCTGCTCAAGAAAATGCCTTGGACCGCCGGAACGATGCTCGTCGGCTGCCTGGCGATTGCCGGCGCCGGCATCCCGCTCCTGGTCGGCTTGAGCGGCTACTACTCCAAAGACGCGATCCTCGCCCAAGCCTATTCCTTTAAAGACGCCAACCCGCTCTACGCCGCCCTGTTTCTATGTCGCCGCGGGCGGCGCGGCGCTGACGGCCTTCTACATGTTCCGCCTCTGGTACATGACGTTCTGGGGCGAACCCCGCGACCAGCCACCTCTACGACCATGCCCACGAGTCGCCGCCGGTGATGTACGTGCCCGCTGGTCGTCCTGGCGTGTTCTCCGTCGCAGCCGGCTGGCCGGTACTGTTCACCGACCTGAGCCTGCCGAACCTGCTGGAGCAGGCGCGGCCGCTGGGAACCGCGGCGGGCTCCGAACCCGGATGGTTCTGGACCGGCCTGACGATCCCGGCCGAGTCGCTCTCGCACGCCCAGGCGATCCACGTCCCGGTAACGCTGACGGCCTTCGGCATGGCCTTCGCCGGGTTTCTCCTGGCCACCGTCGTTCTACGGCGTCCGCTCCGTCGAATCCGAGGACGTGCGACGCAACTTCCCGCGGATCTACCGCTTCCTCTGGAACAAGTGGTGGTTCGACGAGGCTTACCAGTTCCTCTTCATTCGCCCGGTGCTGGCCGTGTCGCCGGCTGGATCGCGCGCGGATCGACCGCGAGGGAATCGACGGCCGTCGTCGACGGCCTCGCCCGCGCCGCATGCGGCGTCTCGCTCCGGCTCGACGACTGGATCGATCGCACGTTCGTCGATGGCCTGGTCAACCGCACCGCCGAGGGATCTACGCCGCCGGCCTCTGGCTCCGTACGTTCCAGACCGGTCGTTTGCGGCAGTACGTATGCTCGTGGCCGTCGGTACGGTCGCCATGTTCGTCCTCATGAGCACCTACTGGGAGGCGTGTGTTCGCGGCGCGTCGTCGCGGCCCTCCGAAGAATCCTTCTCGCTCGAAACCTGTCCCGATTTCGGAAACCGACTGAGCCATGGCAAGCGATCCTTCCGTGATCCTCTTGAGCCTGATCATCTTTTTGCCCGCGATCGGGGCGCTCGTCATCGGCTTGATGCCTCGGCAGGACGACGAAACGCTCAAGAAGATCGCCTTGGGCTTCACGCTCGCCGTCTTCCTGTTGACCGTCTGGATTGCGATCCCCGGCAGCGGCGGCCACGCGTTTCGAACTCGGCCAGGCTGCCATGCAGCAGGCGTTCAGCCTCCCGTGGATCCCGGCGTTCAACATCGACTACGCGCTGGGGATCGACGGCATCAGCTTCCCGCTGGTGCTGCTCACGTCGTTCCTCAGCATGCTGGCCATGTGGGCCAGTTGGCCGATCCACAAGCACGTGAAGGCCTACTGCATCCTCTTCCTGCTCCTGGAAACCGGCATGCTCGGCGTGTTCATGGCGCTGGACTTCTTCCTGTTCTACGTGTTCTGGGAAGTGATGCTCCTGCCGATGTACTTCCTCATCGGCATCTGGGGCGGCCCGCGGCGCGAGTACGCGGCGATCAAGTTCTTCCTCTTCACGCTGGTCGGCAGCGTGCTGATGCTCGTCGCCCTGCTGATGCTCTACTTCAACAGCGACCTGCGCCTGCTGACTCCACGGCCCAGACTGGAGGCCGCGCAACTCACGCCCAGCCGTGACTCGAAGCCGCGGCTGCGGCGCCGCCGCCCGACGCCACGACGCCGCAGCCCGTCCACACGTTCAACCTCCTGGCCCTCGCCGCAGATCGGGCAACTCGACGATTCGCCCTTCGACCAGGTCCTGCTCGGGGCAAGTCCGTCCAGTGGTGGGCGTTCCTTCTGCTCTTCGATCGGCTTCATCATCAAGGTGCCCGTCGGTGCCGCTGCACACCTGGCTCCCCGATGCCCACGTCGAGGCCCCGACGCCGATCTCGATGATCCTGGCCGGCGTGCTCTTGAAGATGGGCGGCTACGGCATCATCCGCATCTGCTATCCCGATCTGCCCCGACGGCGGCTACGAGCTTGCCTGGCTCGTCGTCGGCCTGGGCGTCGTGAGCATGGTCTACGGGGCCTTCGCCGCCATGGCCCAGAAGGACTTCAAACGACTGGTCGCCTACAGCTCGGTCAGCCACATGGGCTACGTGCTGCTGGGCATCGGCGTCTGGACGGCCGCGGCCGGCAACCGGCTATCAACAGCCGACTACTGGAAGATGGGCATGAACGGGGCCATGTTCCAGATGATCGCCCACGGCCTCAGCTCGGCTGGCATGTTCTTCATGGTCGGCGTGATTTACGACCGCGTCCACCACCGCAATCTCGACGAGTTCGGCGGCCTGTTCGCCGCGCATGCCGGTCTACAGCGGCCTGGCGATCGGCATCTTCTTCGCCGCGCTGGGCCTGCCGGGCCTGTGCGGCTTCATCGGCGAAGTGTTCGTCGTCCTCTCGGCTTGGAACTACAGCACCGCCGCTGGCCGTCGTCTCGGCCTCGGTCGTGATCCTCACCGCCGGCTACATCCTCTGGACCATCCAGCGGGTCTATCTGGGGCCGGAATACAAGGGCCCGCACGGCGAGGCCCTCGTGCCCGCCACCCAACGCGAAATCGCCATCGCCGCCCCGCTCCTGGCCTTTGCCATCCTCTTCGGCGTCTATCCGCAGGCCCTGTTGAACTACATGGCCCCCACCGTGAACCAGACCGTGGACCGCCTGGCCGAATGGTCGCGCAGGGACGCGGCAGCCGGCGTCGCCCGCACCGCCAACCGACACTCCGGAACTGACCGCCACGGCCCGCACCGCCCAGGAGGAAGGAAAGAACTACCAGCGATGAGCGCGAGTCTCTACGAACTGATCCAGGCATCGATCGACGACACGCTCGGCGCCTCGCTCCGTGCGTTCCTGCCGGAGTTGGTGCTCTCGGGCACGATCTGCTCTTGTTGGTGACGAGAATCGTCGTCAACGGCGCCGCGGCGTCACCGTAGGGCTCATGCTTGCCGGTGCGGCCTTGGCCCTGGCTGCCTTGGTGCTCACCTGCCCTGGTCAGCCGCTCGCCCCCGTCGCTCCCGCCGCTGCTTCCCTTCCGATTTTCGGCCAGATGCTGGTCTACGACACCTTCGCGATCTACATCCGCGGACTTCTGCTGGCGTTCGCCCTGCTCTTCACGCTGCTCACCTGGCTTTCCGGCGTCCCCGACCGCGACGACGCCACCGAGTTCTACGTGCTCGTCCTCGGGGCGCTGGTGGGAATGTGCCTGATGGTCTCGGCCAACCACATGCTGATCGTCTTTCTCGGCGTCGAGATGGCAAGCGTGCCCTTCGTATGCCCTGGCGGGGCTTCTGCGGCACCGCCGCACGAGCAGCGAAGCGGCGCTGAAGTTCGCCGTTTTCGGCGGAGCCACCGCCGGCGATAATGCTCTACGGAATCAGCCTGTTGGTCGGCGCCACTCGGCTCCGCCCACCTGCCCACGATGGCCAACCGAGCTCGCGCAGATCCTCCAGGAACCGTCGCGCGAGACCGCTCCGTGGTGCTCGTGCTCGGCGGGCTGATGGTCATGGTCGGCTTGGCCTTCAAGCTCTCGGCGGTTCCCTTCCACTTCTGGGCCCCCGACGTATTCGAGGGGGCCACGCGCCGAAGTCGCCGGCTTCCTTTCCGTCGCCTCGAAGGCGGCCGCGTTGGGATTGCTCGTGCGATTGGTCGAGTCATTCAGCACCGCCGAGCCTTCGCTCTCTGCCGCCCTGGAGCCCGCACGGACTTACATGAGCGGCCTGCTCATACTGCTGGCCGCCGTGACTTGCACGTTCGGCAACCTCGCCGCTTACGGCCAGACGAATTTCAAGCGGCTGCTCGCCTACTCGACCATCGCCCACGCCGGCTACATGATGATGCCCATGGCCGCAGCCGTGGCCTTGGCCGGCACGGATCGGCTCGAAGCCCAGCGGCGCGATCGCGGCGCATGGCGTTCTACATCGCCATCTACCTGTTCATGAACCTCGCCGCCTTCGCCGCCGCCGCCTTCCTCCGCAATGCCACCGACAGCGAGTCGATCGACGACTATGCCGGACTGGTCGCGCCGTTCCCCCGGCTTCGTCCTTTGCGTGGCCGTGGTGTTGTTCAGCCTGGTCGGGCTGCCGCCGCTGGCCGGATTCTCGGCCAAGTTCGCCATCTTCGCCTCGCTGGTCGATGCCCGGCTCTGGGCCCTCCTGGCCATCGGCGTGCTCAACACGGTGCTCAGCCTGTTCTACTATCTCCGCGTGATCCGCGTCATGATCTTCCTGCCGGAATGCGCCTGCTCCCCGGCATCCGCCATCCCGTTGGCTTCCGCACGCGGTCTCTATTATCTGGCCATCTGTCTTCCGCTCGTGGTCTTCGGTGTGTTTTGGAGCGAACTGTTTGACTGGGCCGCTGCCGCCGCCGCGCCCCTGTTTTCCTGAATCTCGCCTCGCGGGAAAAGCGAAAGCGTCTTCAGGGAACCGCGTCCTTTCAGGGGCGGATGCAGCCACCGTTCACTCGCTGGAAGAGATCGAGAACTACCCAATACCGCCGACTGCCAAGTGCCTCCGCCAAGTGCCTCCATGGAAACTCACCACGCGCTCCACATGCTCAATCGCCTCCTCGAAATGCTTTACCGATCGCTACCGGTATATCTCCAGGGCTGCCCCCCCTGGGTCCCGCGCGGCCGCGAGAGAGCATGTGAAGCCATCGGGCACCTCGCCATCGATCACCTCCACTATGCCGAGCGCGTCGCCGAGGCAATCCAGGCTCTCGGGGGTCAGCCCCACCCTGGCCGATTCCCTTCGGATTTCGCGGCCCTCAACGACGTATCCCTCGACTGCCTGCTTTCGCGCGTGCTCGAGCTCGCACGACGCGACCTCCGCTGCCTGGAGCAGATGGTGCCCGAGTTGACGCCCCACGTGCGCCTCCGCGACCTGGCCGACGAGATCCTCGGCAACACTCGCGGCCACCTGGAAATCCTCGAGGAACTTCGGCCAGTCGCAGGGCCCTTGGGAGGACTGCCGCCGGGGCATCCTTCGGTCACGAACTAGCGCCGCCCAACGGCACCTGCCGGAGCCTGGAGAGAAAACGCATGAGCGCGATCGAAGACCCATCGTCGCCCGCCGGGTCCGGCGCCGTTCGGCTCCGCCTCATCGATACCCATGCGCATCTCGATGTCGACGACTTTGCCGCCGATCTCGACCCTACCCTCGACCGCGCGGCAGGCCGGGGTCGAAGCCATGATCTGTCCCGCTGTTACCGCGCAGTCCAGTCGCGACGTCGTGCGCCTTGCGCAAACGCGGCCCGAGTGTTTCGCCGCCGTCGGCATCCAACCGAACTCCTGCGCCGCGCAGCCGCGGATGACTGGGGGCAAATCGAATCGCTCGTGGCCGAGCCGCGCGTGATCGCCGTGGGCGAGACCGGCCTGGACCGCTACTGGGACTTCACCCCCCTCGAACTACAGCAGGAGTACTTCGACCGCCACCTCCGCCTCGCCCAAACCCGCTCGCTGCCCGTGATCATCCACTGCCGCGATGCCGAGGCCGACCTGCTCCCCATGCTCCGAGAGGCGGCCGCGCCGCGCCCCGCTCTCCGGCGTCCTCCACTCCTTCAGCGGCGACCGGCCCATGGCCCAAGAGTGCCAGGCAATGGGCCTGTACGTGAGTTTTTCCGGATCGTTGACCTACACCAACCGGAAATTCGACGCGTTGTGCGCCGTCGCGGCAGCGATTGCCGGCGACCGCCTGCTGGTGGAAACCGACAGCCCCTACCTCACGCCGCATCCCCTCCGCGGCAAGCAGAAACGCAACGAGCCGGCGAATCTGCCGCTCACCCTCCGCTGCCTGGCCCACGTCCGCGGCCAGAGCCCTGAGGAGTTGGCGGCCCAGACCACCGCCAACGCTGCGCCGCCTCTTCCGCCTGCCGTGAAGCCGGCTCCGTCGCCGTGCGGAGCCGGCCCGACAGACGACCTCCGCTGCGGGTCGGGGCTCCCGACCCCGGAGAAGGGATGCTACCAGCGCCCCATCCTCCTTGTCGCTCCAGCCGTATAATTCCACATCCGATTCGGTTGCGCGCTCGCTGGCACGCACCCCCCCTATCTTGACGGAGGTACGCTCATGGTAAAAACGGCAAGCACCATGCTTTCTCTGGATACGCAGGCGCCCGACTTCTCACTCCCCGACACCCACGGCAAGCGCTGGTCGCTGGCCGATTTCCAGTCCGCACCCGCCTTGCTGGTGATCTTTCTCTGCAACCATTGTCCCTACGTAAAGCACGTGGCCAACCATTTGGCGCGTCTCGTCCTGGAGTATCAGGCGCGGGGCGTGGCCGTCGTGGGAATCAACTCCAACGACTTCGCGCAGTACCCCGACGACGCACCGGCCAAAATGGCCGAAGAAGCCCAGCACCGCGGCTACACCTTTCCCTATCTCGTCGACGAAACCCAGGAAGTGGCCAAGGCCTACCAGGCGGCCTGCACCCCGGACTTCTTCGTCTTCGACCAGGATCAGCGCCTCGTCTACCGCGGCCAGATGGACAGCAGCCGACCGGGAAACGACCTGCCGGTCACGGGCGAGGACCTCCGCGCCGCCTTGGATGCCGTGCTTGCCGGCCACCCCGTATGCCAGCACCAGCGCCCCAGCTTGGGCTGCAACATCAAGTGGAAGCCGGACAACGAGCCCGCTTACTTCGGGTAATCGTTGCCACAGAACGCGATCATCCCTGCCGCAGGGAAACCGTTCGCCCAAGAAGGGTCACTCCCCACTTACGAACTCGGGTTGCACACGGTGGGGGATGATTCCGGCGGCGTGCCCTTGCGCCAACAGTTCGGCCACGGCCCGGCAGCCCCGCGCGCCGAAATCGAGTGTCCAGTCGTTCACGTACATTCCCACGAAGCGATCGCCCTGGGCGCGGTCCAGCCCGCGGCCAAACCCCAGTGCGTAGTCCAGCGCCTCCTGCCGGTGGTCCAATCCGTATTGGATGCTCGCGCGAAGCAAGCGATTCACGTCGCGCGCCACTCGATCGCCAAGATCCTTGCGCAGGGCATTCGCCCCCAGGGGCAGCGGCAGCCCCGTCCGTTGGAACCACCACTGGCCGGTGTCAACCGCCAGGTGAAGGCCCGCGTCGGCATAGGTGAGTTGCCCCTCGTGGATGATCAATCCGGCTTCGATCGGCTGCCCCTGGTACTGACCCGCGGCCACCGCGTCGAGGATGCGGTCGAACGGCACCACCACTTCGCGGAATTCCCGCCCCAAACACATGCGCAGCGCCAGGTAAGCAGTCGTCAGCGTGCCCGGCACGGCGATGGAAGCCGAGCGAAACTCGTCCGCCGCACACGGCCGCGGAGCGACGAGCATCGGCCCGTAGCGATCCCCCATGCTCGCCCCGCATGTGCAGAGCACGTAGCGATCGGTGAGGTACGCGTAGGCGTGCAGACTCACCGCCGTGAGCTCCAGCTCCCCCGCCAGCGCGCGGCGGTTCAGACTCTCGATGTCCACCAACTCGTGCGTGAAACGATACGGGCCGGTGTCAATCTTCTCCCGGGCCAGGGCGTAGAACATGAAAGCGTCGTCCGGATCCGGGCTGTGGCCGACGCGAATGAGTTGGCGGGAAGGAGTCACGGAAGGTTGTACCCTCGAGCAGTCGATGGAAGGCCAAATAAGTGCCTATCCCAGAACTACCGCGGTTGCCCTGTGCGGCCGGAGAATCGTGGCACTTCCAAAGGTTCTGGGATCGGCTCGAAGAACCTGCCCCGGAACCGCCACGGCCGCCCTCCGCGGCCGGAGAATTCAGCGGCGGCACACGGTTCTGGGATCGGTTCTAAGACCCCCAGTCTACCAATACGTGGGACAACCCGCTATGGCGCGAGCCGAGGCGACGCGGTTTGACCCCGCGCCATGGGCGTCCAACGCGCCCGCCGCTTGTGCCCCCAACACGACAAACCGAACCGAAGGGACCGGGCAAACGGAACAAGACGAGTGCCCGCCGTGTCTCCTCAACGGTCGGAATACCGCGGACGCGGCGCGTAGGCGTCGATCGACAGCCCACCGGTGTGGTCCGAGAGCGAAAGTGCGTCGATCCCTGGGTTGGCCAGCGGCAGCGCTGCGGGCCGGTATTCCTGCAACGAAGCCTTGTCCTGCGCGCTTTCCCAGCTTGCCGCATAGCTCTCGCCACGTATCGCGCTCGACGGCCAGCACTGCCAGCGCGTCGTCGAGCTTCTTCTCGTCCTGCACCAGCGCCGCCTCGACCAGATTGCGGAACACGCATACGTAGATCGAGGCTACCTTGGCCACCATTTCGGGCGCGGCCTCGCGGTTCAGATTGGCCAGGATCTGCGAGACGATCTCCTGCGCACGGATCAACGCTTCGCTCGCCGAATCTCGTTCGCCCGCGCGCCAGTGCATCCGCCCTTTCTCGGTGAATCGCATGGCCCCCTCGATCAACATGAGCTGGAGCTTCTGCGGGGTCGCCGTCATCACTTCGGTCACCAGGTACTCTTCGCGCGCTGAGGCTTCCATGCGGTCTCTCCTTCGTCTTTGCAGCCGTTACCCGTTGCTCGAAGTCGACAATTCAAGGGGCTTGATCTGGTCCAGCACGTTGAGGTTGCTCTTCAGCTTCGAGATCGCCGTTTCCATGTGATAGAAGTTCAGATAAAGCCGTTCCTCCTGCACCTTCAGCCGTGCCTCGAGAAACTCGATCCGCTTGTCGTTCTGATCGATCTTCCGCTCCAACGACTTCGAACGCTCGGTCAAGAGCGAGTAGCCGTCGCCCGTAAGCTGGTCGGTCAGCGTCTTGAATCGACCTGAGAAGCCGGCCATGGCCTTGGAGAAGAAATCCTCTATCCCCTGCCGGTCCGAGGACAACTTGGACTTGAACCGCGCCTCGTCGTATTCCAGCGTGCCGTCGTCCTTCAGGTTGATCCCCAATTCTCCCAAGGCTCCGATCGATCCCGCCCCATAGAACCGGCCGCTCAACAACCGAGACAACTCGGTGTCCAGCCGCAGCGCCGCCGCATCTCCCGTGAGCACGGATCCCTTCTGGGTCAGCGGGTCGTACGCCGTGTGATCCGCCAGCTTCTTGCGGAACTTGTTGTAGCTGTCGACAAACGTCTTCGCATTGGCCGCAACGTCCGCGTCGTTCTGGTCGATGCTGATCACCACCGGACTGCCCGTGGCCTGCATAAGCTCCAGTTTCACCCCATCGACCAGATCGGTGAACACGTTCGAAGAAGAGGAGATCAGCACGCCGGTTCCGTCCGTGCTGGGAACGCCCAGCGCTACCAGGGCGTCTTGCGCCCGCGTGATTTCCTCGAAGTCGAATCCCAATTCCGATCCGTCCACGACCAGTTCCCCGGCTTTTCCCACCGCCGAACTGCTCAGCAACAACCGGTAAGGATTGTCGGAGCCGTCGACGAAGGTACTCGCCGTCGCCCCGCCGCGAAGCTCGTTGATCTTCCGCGTCAGATCGGCCAAGGTGTCGTCGGCGTCCAGCGTCACCGTGTGCGTCATCGTGCCGTCGATCACCTGCACCGATCCAGTCTCGCCGCTTCGCGTGACCGGAGCGCCCAACAAATGCAGGTCCGCCGCCGAAGTCGCGCCCTCGTCCACCACGTGGATCGGCTTGCCCCCTTCTGCCGCGTCCTCCAGCAGGATGCCGTCTCCCGTGTCGTTCAGCCGAGCCGAAACGGAAAGGCCCAGGCGATTGACCGCGCGGATCACGTCGCCGACCGTGTCCATGCCGTCGGCAGCCAGATCGATTCGTCCCTGCCGCCCCTGGCTGTCGTAAAAGGCGATCTTCCCCTTGCTCACTCCAGCCCCGCCGTTGAGGCGGGAAAGCGCCGTGTTCATTCCCACGATCTGGAGGTGGAGATCGCCGCTATTGACCGAGCCCACGGCCGCATTCACGTCGAGGTTCAGCTTGTCGGCCGTTGCCGTGGCGTCGCCGTTGGCGACCACCAGGTTCCCCGCCCCACCGCTGGTATCGGCCAAGACCAGGCCGTTGCGCGCCTGGTTCACGCGCGCCGTGACCCCGATTCCTGCGGCATCGATGCGGTCAATTACCTCCTCGAGCGTCTCGGCCCCCGCCAAGTCCACGGTGGCCGTCGCGCCGCTGCGATCGGTAATCTGGATCGCGCCCAACGCACCCGGCCCTTTGCCGCCGTTGAGGCTCGACACGAGCACGCTCTGCATCCCCCCCAGCAACCGCCCCCCCGTGATCGTTCCTTCCGACGCCGTCCGGTCCAGCCCTAAATCCTCCAGCACCGTCGAACCGTACAAAGGCGCCAGCGAGAACGTGCCCGTTCCCTGGGTCAAGTCGGTCACTACCAGCCGCTTGCCGTCCGGGCCGATCTCGGCCCTCAGTTTCCCCGGGTTGGCCGCGTTGATCACCTCGAGCACGTCGCCCAGCGTGATTTCCTTGTCAACCTGGCTGGTTCCCGAAACGATCGGCGAGAAATCCAGCTCGCCCGTGGTCCCGTCGCGAAGCTGAAAGCTGACGTCGGCCAGCACCGTGCTCGGCGCAATACCGATCCCGTCGTTCAGGGCCGCCAACGGCGTACTTTCGGTGAGTCGCACCAGATCGCGGCCATCGGCCGTGGCAGCCGCGATGTCGATCCCTTCCAGGCCCAGCGAGGTGGCCGTCGTCTGGCGGCCCACGTCCTGCACGCGGAGGTTCGCCGCCGTCTGACCCGTGTTGTCCACCAGCCGCAAGTGGTCTCCCTCCGTCGTCACGGTCACGTTGACCGCCTGGTTGCCGTTGATGGCGTCGAGCACGTCGTCGAGCGTCTGCGCCTTGCTGAGGTCGATTTCCGCACTTGCCCCACTGCGGTCCGTAATTCGAATCTTGCCGCGCACGAAGCCAGTCCCTCCTCCGAGCAGGGAGAAGATCCATGCCTCGCTCGACGTGATCCCCGAAGCGGAAGGTCAGTTTCCCGGCCCCCAACGCCGCCGTGTCGCTGGCCACTCCTGCCCCCAGAAGTTGCTGGCCCTGCGCGGTACGCAGCGGCGTAAACACGTGCCGTCCCGCCGCCGGGCTGCCGGTCATCGTGGCCTTCAGGGCCGCTTCGTTGCTGCTCGACACCTTGCGCCGGTCGTACAGTTCCCCCTTGCCAAGGTTGTCGGACAGGAAGCGAACGGACATCAAAAGCGCCGAAAGCTCCGTAATCGCCACGCGTTGCTTCTTCAGCGCCTCGTTGCGATCCACGAGCATGTCGCGGGGCTTCTGCGCCAGCGACATCAGCTTCTCGACCGTCCCGGCAATGTCGATGCCGGTCACCAGCCCCATACTGCTTTGAATGCGTCCCATCGTGGATCGATCCTTGCCCGCTCGCGATGCCCTGCCTTCTAACCCGCCGTGCGCAAGCTTGCGCATCCTATGAAATCGGTTCGATCGCGCGGCAAAGTGGAGCAATTCCGTGGACTTGAAGGTCCCCAGGGGCACCTTCTTCCGCGGCTCACCCCCCGACTGCTGCCCCCGATACTTTCGCTCCCCTGGCCCAACCAATCACCCCAAGACCAAGAACCTATCGCAAAACCGCCGATGGAGCCCTGTGCGGCCGGAAAATCGCAGTACCTCCCAAGGTTCGGGGATCGGCTCTAAAAGAACCGGCCCGCCGAATGGGCGGGCCGGTTTGGATTCACTGTGAAACCTGCGGCGGTTAACCGCGGAGCAGGTTCAACACGCTCTGCGGACGCGAATTGGCGATCGCCAACACCGACATGCCGGACTGCACCAGGATCTGGGCCCGAGTGAGCCGAGCGCTTTCCGCGGCGAAGTCTGCGTCGCGAATCGCACTCTCGGCGTCGGTCAGGTTCTCCAACGTGTCGTTCAAGCTGTTGATGTTGGTGTCCAGGGTCGTCTTCTGGAAGGCACCCAGACGGCCTCGGAGCGAGGTTACCTTGGAAACCACTTCGTCGACAATCTTGGCCGCCTTGCCGGCGTCGGTCGCCAGTGCAGCCGAGCCGCCCGAAGACAGCTCATACAGTTTGCCGTTCAGGCCGCCCAGCTTGGTCGTGTTCAGGCTCTGGATGCCCAACCGTGCCTGCTGGTTGCTCACCACGTCGGGGCCGAGTTGGAACAGGGCGCCGCCGCTGGTGATGGTGAAGCTGAAGGCACCGGTCGAGCCCGCGACCATTTCCATCGACACGTCGAGCGTCGCGGTGTTGATCGACAGGCGGTTGCCGTCGCCGTTGCCGGCCACGCCGTTGAGCTTGGCCAGGATGTCGGTGCCGATCGCTCGGTCCTGCGCTCAGCGAGTTTTTCAGGGTGCCCGAATCGCCTTCGCTGCTCACCCCCACCGCCACGATGGCCTTCGAGCCGTATTCGACCGACTTCACGCTCACCAGACCGCCGCTCTGCGTGGCGAGAACGCCCGTCGCGTCGGTGACCAGGTTGATTGCGCTGGCCACTTCGTCGGCGGCGGTTCCGGCGCGGAAATTGAAGGTCTCAGTCCCGATCCTGCCGGACACGCTCATCACCGCGTCGGCCAGGAGAACGTTGCCGCCCGTCGAGCCGGTGTTGGCCGTGGCGGTAGCGTCAACGCCGCTGGCGTAGACGCGGCTCGAGCCGCTGGTCGACGGCACGTAAGCCGCTGCGAAGCCGGTGGTCGCGTTGATCGCGGTGGCAATGTCGATCAGCTTCACGGGCGCCGCGCTGTTGACCGCGATCGTCAGCTTGTTGGCCGTCCGGTCGTAGGTCACGCGGGGCGAGGTTAAGCCTTGCTCGGCCCCCATCTCGATCTTCATGTGGTTGTAATCGGCGCCCTGGATCACCGAGGAGATCTCCAAAGCATCCGACCCGGTGGTCACATTGGGCTGGCCGGCATCGGCCACGACGTCGGCCAGTGCGCCGGCACCGGTAACGAGGTCGGCCGTCCACCCGTCGACTTCCTTGACCGCGTTGATGATGTCCTCAACGTCGGAGTTGGTCCCTAAGACTGCCCCACCGAAGTAATGAACGGTGAGAGTCTTGGCCGACTCGTCGTACACCGCGTACTCGTTGCCCTTGGTGATGCCTGTGGCATGGTGCTCGAAGACGACTTGCACGTTGCGGCGGGCCGGATCGAGCGTGGTGGCACGGATGTCGATGCGGGATTCCCCCACGGCGTCCGTGTTCAGCAGGGCCGTGGCATTGGCCGCGAAGCTCAGGGTCCCCGTGGCATTGTCCGCCGCGGAGAAGCCCGAATGCACGTACCCCGTGGCCAGCGTATTGGCCACCGCACGGCCGTCGGCCGTGGCGAGCGTGTACAGAATCGGCGTGCCGGCGCTCGGCGTGGCCGTGAACAGAATCCTTGACGTCGGCGTCGGTCGTGAACGCAGTCTCGATCACCGACAGCTCGGTGTCGGTGACATCGTTCACGTTGATCACCAGACGCTTCGAGTCGGCGAACCACTGGATGTCGGCCGCGCCCGCGGCCACAGCGGCCGTCTTCACGAAGCTGACCTGCACCCCGTTGTACGCCTCGCCCGCGTTCTTCGCCTCGATCGTCAATGAATCGGTCAGCAACGAATTCTCGGCCAGGGAACCTTCCAAGGCGTCGGCATCGAGCAGTGCGACACCGTCCTCGCCAATCAGTTCGAATCCGACGTCGGCAAGCTGGGTCTTGATGTCCGCATACGTGCTGTCGTCGTACACGGAGATGGTCAGTTTCTTGTTCTCGGCATCCCAACTGACGGCTTCGGCGCTACCCGCCACACCGAGGTTGACCATCTCCATCTTGGCCCCTTCGTACTCGGGGCTGAGCGACTTCGCCTTGAGGATCGAGATCTTGCCGGTGACGACGTCGCCGGCCGCGTACTGTTTTCCCGTCCCCAGCTTGAGGGTCGTCGAGGCCTGAGCGTCGCCCGAAGCCGTCTTGATCTCGGCCTGCACGGCAGCCGCGCTGATCTCGACGTTGACGTTCATCTGCCCCGTCGCGCCGAGGTTGGCCTGGTCGATTTGCAGGTCGGCGAGGTTCGTCAGCGAGCCGGCAGTGGTGATGAAGTCCAAGCTGCCGTCCAAGAGGCCGCGGCCCTGGAAGGTCGTGGTCTGGGCGATGCGGTTGATGGCTTCCAGCGAGGAGTCGATCTGCAACTGGTTGGCCGCGATCTGCTCGTCGCTCATGGCACCTCGTGTTGGCCGCCTCGCTCAACCAGGCCGCGGATGTCGTTCAGCAGCGCAGCTGACCTGACCCAACGCGCTGTCGGCGGTGGCGATCATCTGGTTGGCCCGCTGGCTGTTGGTGATGGCCTTCTGCGTGCTCGATGATGTCGCTACGCAACATTTCGCTGGCGATCAAACCGGCCGGGTCGTCCTTGCCGACGTTGATGCGCAAACCGGTGCTCAACCGGGTCAGGGCTTCCTGCAACTGGTCGTTCGACCGCGCCAAGGTCTTCTGCGCAGTTGAGCGAACTGACGTTGGTGTTAATACGGGTCATGCGAGACACCCCTCCTGATTAAGGAATTACGTCCAAGCCTGACCGGAGTGCGGGGAGTCGTGTCCGGACCAGCTTGAACGCATTGCCGCCCTTGGCTGACGTACTTCAGGCGCGGCGAACAGCAAGTTGTACGGTTTGGGTCAATTCACACTCACGCAGCATCCGTCCCACATTGATCGTGTACGCCGGGGCTGCGGGGACACCCTGCGGTGTCACCTAACGAGCGATATCGGAAACGCAGGATGCGTACTTTAGGCAATTGCACTTTTCCATACGGTTTAACCAACACGCTCTTGATGTTCTTTCTCGGCATTCCGAATCCGCCGGCGAAAGAGGAACCGAGCAATAACTCGCCGCACGGCGACTGCTGGCCGGAAGATCGGTCCCAACCCTTACAGCCCATCGTCCGCCTGCCCCAACTCCGCCCGCACAGTCGACGGCAGACGTTCCAACAGGGCCTAAGCGGCACCCTCGGCACCTACGAGGGTTTGGGGCGGCCTGAGCCAGCCGCTTCCCCCCGAGCGAGCGATCTCGCGTCCTTCGGGTCGAGCTGGCTGGCACGCTGGTTCTCGCGCTGAATGGCCTCGAAGACTTCCCGGCGATGAACGGGTATCTCGGTCGGGGCTTCGATTCCCAAGCGGACTTTGTCCCCCCGGATGTCGACGACCGTCACGACGATGTTCTCGCCGATGATGATGCTTTCGTCACGTTGTCTCGACAAGACAAGCATCGCGGGGCTCCTTGGCTGCGACTCGATACCCGGGATCAATCCATGGGCTCGGGTACTACTACGGGCAGGCTCCAGAGGGCTTATGCGGTTCGCTTCAGCGCACGCGCGCCGACCTGGAGGGGGTGACGAACAGGCAGTTCACCGTTGCCAATCACCTGGCGGCCCACCCGGCCTTCCAGGTTCAGCACCACCGGCGCTTTGAGATTCAGCGATAGTCCCTGCTCCGTATTCGTCACGATCGCCAGCACGTGCGCCTGGCGCGGCGACCCCAATCCCAGCGACTCCAACTCCCGCCTCGCCACGCGCAGTTGGAACGTGGGGACGAAGCGCCGCGGACTGACCACCGCCAGGGCCACTTCCGGACGCTCGACGCTCTGCATCCATGCAAACTGCGCCGTTCTGAGCATCGGCAAGCATCACCCAATCGCGGCAATCCCTCAGCCCGGGCAATCCTTCGGGGAACCGAATCACGTCCTCGGCCGCAAACTCCACCGGACCGAAACGTGTGCTCTGGATCTCCATCTCCATCCACCTGTGCCAAAGGAGCGATACGCACGGGAGCGCACATGGTTTGTATCGGTTCGGGCAAGCGCGGCAGCCCAGAGAAAATGACGGCTCACAGGTAATTGAGCAGCGTCATCTGCGCAACTTGGGCCACACTCTTCAGGCTGGCCTCATACGCAACCTGCTTGGCGCTCAGATTGGAGATCACCTCGGCAATGTCGACGTCGTAGTCCGCCGACATGGTCGACCGCAAGTCGATCCCCTCCCCCTCCAGACGCGACTGGAGCACGTCCAGCCCCTGCTGGCGCGCGCCCAGTTCGGCGCGTGCGAATGTCATGTTCACCGTCGAATCGTCGAGCATCTGGATCGCCCGTTCCATCTGGCCGACGTCATTCCGCTCCAGACCGTCCTGCAGCCGCAGAAGTGCCGTGAAAAGCCCGTACGTCTCCTTTCGATTGACATCGCCGCCTTGCAGGATGATCTCTCCCCCGATGGCCGTTCCCTGGCGCTCTCCTGGCCCGCGGGGATCAGCCCCAGGTCGATCGCGGCGATGCTGCCGGGGCGCGAGTGACCGAGAGCCCCTGCGTGCCCAGGGTGCCGTCGACAAGCTCGATGCCGTTGCCGTTGATGGCTTGCCGTGCGACCACGCTCGGCGGACCGACGTTGAGCGCGTGGCTGTTGATAGCCGCGATCAAGCCGCCGGCCGTCTCGATCCCGTGCACGTCGATCTCAAAGGTCACGCCGTCGTTCCGCGTGATCGAGAAGTCCATGTTGGCCAGCGTCCCTTCACGCGTCGTCGCCGATATGTCGGCCACCAGCCCGCGCCCGGTATTCCCCTGCAACTCCGGGCCGAGAGAGATGCGGAAGAAATCCTTCGCTCCCGGCGTGGCGTTGAAGACGTCGATGACCTCCTGGGCCGTGGTCTCGCCGGCCACATAGTTCACGTCGATCTGCCGAGCCACGGGATCCCAAGTCACGCTCACGGGCCCCGCCCCCCGGTGAAATTTACCTTCACCCCGTTCCACTCCGCCCCTTGCGCAATGGACTCGATCAACAGATCATTGTTCTCGCCGGCGACGCTCAGCGTGGCGCAGGCGCTGCGCCCCGGCCCTTCATAGTCAGAAACGCCCCGGCCGAAATTCATGTCGGCCAGCTTCGTCGAATCGACCAACGTCCGCAGCCCCAGGTGCGTGGCCGTTTGTCCCCCGTCCTCCCCAATCATGAAGTCGCTGCCGCTCAACCGCGAACGCACGTTGATCCCCGTGGCGTCCTCGTTGATTTCCGCCAACACGCCCGCCTCCGACAGGTTGAGGCGGTTGAGGAGATCCTCGACCGTCACGCAGTCGGCAATCTCGACCGTCTGCGATACGCCGTTATTAGTGATGATCAGCCCCGAAGCCTGGTCAAACGCCCCCTCCGGCAACGTCGCCTGGCCGTAGTCGGTTACCGCCGTGGTGCCGTCGACGTACATCATCACTCGCCCGCCGTAGCGGTCGTCGAGCGGATCGAGATCGGCGTGGAAAGGGATCGCAGGATCGGCGTTCACGGCGTCGATCACCTCGCCCACCTCGACGTCGCCGCTGTCGATGTTGAGCTGCAAGGTCTTGCCCACCGGATCCCACATCGGCCGAATGCTCGCCCCGAAGCGCGTGGCCGGGTCGTCGATGAGAGAAATCGTCACCCCGTTGAGATTCGCGTCGGGCACGTCGGCCTGGAAGACGATGTTGTTGTCACTCGATCCCGGCCGGAGTACGGCAACGGACCTGTACCCTAGAATGTCCTCCAGACGTGTCGTCTTCGTCAGACGCGGTTCGAAGTCGCGCGTCCGCACCGACGGCGTCGCGCTGCCCGAGTCCCGGCGAATTCCCAGTTCCAGTGCCGAGGTCCCGCTCCCCACGTCGCTGATGATCAGGTTCCCGGCGTCGATCGAAAGCACCAGCCCTGTGGGAATGATGTCGACTTCGATCGTCTTCCCCGGGGGCGCGTTGGCGTGGAACAACTCGGCCAGATCGCCCACCGTTTCGGCGTTGCTCAAGTCGATCTCGGCCGGCGGAGTGCCGGTCCCGTCGGTAATCTGGATCTTCCCCCGGCTGATCCCCTTGCCCCCGTAGAGGTCGACCAGCCGCGTCCCCCAGGTAACCACCGGTTCCAGCGCCCTGCCCTGAACCTCATCGGAAATCGCGCCAAAGACCTCGTTACCCTGGAGATTGGTGTCGAAAAGAAGATCCACGTCGGCGAAGCTCGACAGCCGGTTCTCATTTCCGTTATAGCGGACGGCGCCTCCCTCGACGTCGAAGGGAACCATCGTCGTATCGGAGCCCGCGAACAGGTATCTCCCGCGAAACTGCTGATTGCCTGCGTCGAGCAACTGCGACAGCGTCTGCTCGACCTGCTGTGCGGCCGTGCGGCGCTGCGTGTCGTCGGCCGTCGTTCCAAACACGGAGAGCGCCGCCCCCCGTGCTTCGTTCATCATCCCTGCGATCTGCGACAACGCAACGTCGCTCGCGTTGAGAAACGACTGGTTCGTGTTCAGGTTGCCGTCGACCTGCACCTTGCGCTCCAGCAGTCGCTGCAGGCTCATGATCCGCTGCGCGGCAATCGGCGCCTCGCTGGGGAGTTGAAAACTGTGCCCGGTCGACAATTGCGTTTGCAGCCGGAAGAGCGAGATTCTGGTCCCCTTGCACCTGGTTGAGCAGGCGCTGGCGGACGAACTGGTCGCTGACGCGCGTACTGGGTATGCCGATGATCGCCATGCAATGTTCCCCAGGCCGCTAGATCTTCACCAACATGTCAAAGCACTCATTGAGTGTCTCAATGTATCGCGCCGCGGCTTGAAACGACTTCTGGAAAGCGATCAGCCGCACCGCCTCCTCGTCGATGCTCACTCCGCTCAGCGCAAGCTTCTGCCCCCGCAGCGTCTGCTCGAACACGCGAGCCCCCTCGGCGGCCGCGTGCGTCACCGTGGAACCCTCGGTCATGCTCCCGATCATCCGGTCGTACATCACCGAAATCGAATCCCCGTTTTCCGACTCGATCGGCCGGTCGAGGAACTTCCCTAGTTCCACCGCGTTGCCTGTATCCGCCGCCACGCCACCCCGGCTGGCAGCAAACTTCGAAGGATCCTCCACCACGTCCGCGTTCACCTGCAGATCGCTCGCGGTCGACCCAGTAAAAAACGTGTTGATCCCCAACGCCGCCAACGTGCCGCTCGTATCGTTGGCAAAGGCGAACTCGTTGACGGGCGATGCGCTTTCGATGCTCAATTGTCCGTTGGGCGTGATCGTCGCCGTCAGCGGGCCCCCCGAGATGGCGTTGATCGCGTCGCGCAGCGTGATCAAGGTGGTCTGCTGATCCGGATCGACCCCGTTGAGGTTCACGAACACGTCGGTCGTGTGCGTAGTTTTCGACTCCGTGTCGTACACCAGGACTTGAAACGACCCATTCTCGGGCTCGTGCTTCAGCCCCGCTGCATTCAGCGGCTTCTCCGCGTCCGTCACGAATCCCTGGCTCGTAAGCTCGCGGAAGCCGTGCAGCCCCTGGCCGCCGCTGTAGATCTTGTTGAACTCGAAGGCCAGGTTCGAGGCGAAATCGGTCGAGCCCGTCCATGAATCCACCGAGGATCTGGTCGTGCGCCACCATCAAGCCCTGCAACTCTCCCCCCGTGGCCTCCAGCGGTGAGTCGGTCTTGGCAAGGTGAATTTCCGCCACCGTCAGACCGCGGTCGCTGGAGAGTGTCGTCATCACCTCGTGCTTCATCCCCTCGGCCACCAGGTAGTCGCCCCCCACGTAGACCGTCACCGCACCGCTTTTCTGCTCCTGGACGCGAATGTTCACCAGTTTGGACAAGTCCTCCAGCGCACTAAGCCGCTGGTCGCGCAGCCCCACCGCATCGCTCTCGGAAATGTCGCCTCCCTCCGTCTCGACGATCCGCACGTTGAGTTGCCGAATCTGCTCGATCAGACGGTTCATGTCGTCCGACATCTTCAGCACGCGCTCGTTCACGTCCTTGCGCAGCCCTGTCACTCGGTCCGCCAGCCGCCGCACCTCCTCGGTAAGCGTCTTGCCATTGAGCATCGCGAGATTACGCACCGACACGTTTTCCGGCTGGTTGAGTATCTCCGAGATGCTGTTGAAAAAGTTCGTCATCGCGGTGCTGACGTCCGTCTCGCTCAGCTCACCCACCAGGTGCTCCAGTTGCGTATACGCGCTTTCACGTGTCTCGCTACTCACCTTGTCGCTTACCGAGCCCCGCGAACCGCTCCTCAAGAAACAGATCGATCTTCTGCACCACCGCCTGGACGTCTACGCCCAGGCCCAAGAGCAAACGGCCCATGCGCTGGGTAGGGGCGGGCGTGAGTAGCACTTCTTCGCGGATGTAACCGGGCGTGTTCGCATTGGCAATGTTCTGACCGATCACCTGCATGGCGATCGTGTCGGCGCGCAGGGTATTCGCCGCAATGCGAATGGAACCAAACAGCGACATAACGATTCTTCCGCAGTCTTACCCTGTTTCCCATTCCCCCTAGGCCGCGCGATCAACCAGGGCGCCGCCGGGACATGGCGCCCTCGTCTCTTCCATATGTCGGTTGCAGGCGCCCTCCGGTCGCGATAATCTCTAACAACTGCGAAAGATGAATCAGCGTCTTCTGCACCAGAACCCAGTTCACCAGGCTCTGGTGTTGCAGCAATCGCGCGCGGATCCGAGCTTGGTGAACCTGATCCATCAGTTCCCCCCTGTTCTCGCCTGCCAAAGCGCCACTGAGCACCTGGACATTGCGGCTCGGTAGCCCCTCCCGGCCGGCACGTTGGAGCAATTCCTCACGACGGTCCAAGCACTGCTGAAGACTCTCCAGCAGTTGCTCCTCCTCCTGGGAGACCGCGGCCAGCCCGGTCGCATCGCCAGCCACCAACAGCTGCGCTTTCCGCCCCAACACGTCGAGCGTGCGCGTTTGCACGTCGGACAAGTGGCGAAGAAAGCCGGCCAGTTCACTTTCCAGGACGGTTTGCATCGGGATCCCTTTACTAGGGTTCGATCGAGGACCGAAATCGAAGACCGGGGCACACGGAAATTGACTCGCACCAGCGTGCTGCGCACAACGTCGGCTGCCGAGGGACTGCTCCGCTGCGCCCTCGTCCCGCCGCTCCAAGAACTCATCCCAGAACCGCCGTTGCGGCACCGTGCGGCCGCAAGATCACAGCGCCTCCAAAGGTTCTGGGGTCGGCTCGAAGAACTGATCCCAGAACCGCCGGGAGCGGTCTTCCGCGGCCGGAGAATTCAGCAGGGGTAGACGGTTCTGAAATCGGCTCTACCGACTCCTGTTCAGGTTGAACAACTCGTACATGGGACCGGTAAAGCTCGATCCGCTGGTTTGGGCGATCTTCTGGGCAACGATCTG
The DNA here is from genome assembly GCA_963736495.1 of Pirellulales bacterium. Lineage (GTDB taxonomy): Bacteria > Planctomycetota > Planctomycetia > Pirellulales > Thermoguttaceae > CAVTPL01. The sequence continues at coordinate 239,884 of CAVTPL010000010.1, forward strand.
GTCGAGTTGCTGCTGGAAAACCTCTTCCCCTCGTCCTCCGTGGAAATAGGCAGGGCGACCCACCGTCTTCCGCATCGACTGGAGCAACTGGCCAAACAGGCTTTCGCCCATGACCGAATCGAAGGTCTGGCGGAGCGTGGGGTCGTCCTTCTCCGCTGCCGGTTTGGCGGCGGAGGAATCGGAGGCCAGCCGGGCGAGCCCTTCGCCAGGCGGGCGCGGCGGCCGCCTGGTAGCGCTCAACGCTTGCCGTGGCGGTCGGCCGAATCGCACTGGTGGCGGAAATACTCATCGGAAAGCTCCCATCCAACGAAGAAAATGCCCGGCGGCCGCTCGCCGCTACTCAATGATCAGTTGCCCGCGAAGCCTGCCGTTTCGTTCCAGACCCTTGATGATCTCGATGACGTCCTCGGTGGGCACGTGCACGGCGTTCAACGCCTGGACCAAGGCGTTGAGGGTCGGCGCCTCGTTGGCCGGATCCACGGTTACGAAGCGCGAAGTCGCGGCCCCGCCCGTCGCCTCGACCACGATGTTCTTGTGCGTCACCACCACCGGCCCGATCTCCACGTCGCCGCTCATCACAATGCTCCCCGCGCGCTCGTTGATCACCACGCGCGGACCGGTCTGCGGCTCGGGTAGGGCCAACCCCAGCACCTGCGAGACGAATTCAACCGGGTCGGGAGCGTACTGGCTGGGAATCGCGACCTCGACGTTGTTCTGGTCGATGCGCCTTGGCCAGCGGCATGCCGTTGGCCTCGACGCGCAGCGGATCGCTGTCGATCAGCACGCGCTACCTCCGAAGCAACCTGGAAGTCCGCGTAGTTCTCGTCCAGTACGAGCGTGATCTTGCCATCCTGCACGAAGGGGTTGATCAGGTCTTCTTCCAGGCGGCCTCCCTTGCGCACCCGGCCCGTCGTCGTCATCGTCGGCGCGTCGAGGCTGATCGGCCCTTCGGCAATGGCATACACGCGCAGGTCCTTGGGATTCGGGCCGACCATCGGCGTGGCGAACAGATAGCCGCCCGCCAGGCTCTTGGCGGACCCGATCGAGCTGATCGCACAGTCGAGCTCGTCCCCCTGCCGCGCCCCGCCCGGAGGCACCGTCGCCGTGACCATCACCAGCGCCACGTTCTTCGTGTCCTTGAGTTCCGCCAATCCGGTCTTGCCCGGTCGGGTTGCCCAGATGCTGCATGGCCTGCGCCAGGCTCCGCAGCATGGGAAGCGAGGATCCCCCGTCGCCGGTGCCCTTCAACCCGACGACGATCCCCAACCCGTGGAGCGTGTTCTCTTCCTGCCCTTTCACCCGGCAGATCGTCTTCAAAGGCATCTGCGCCGCCGCGAGGCCCGGAAAGACCAGGGCAAAGGCCAGGGCGACCACGGCGATCAGGCTTCGGCGAACGGTGCTGGAAGGCATGAATCGGAATCCTTGGCGATGCGGATCGGTGGACATCCCGCGGCGGGCGGCGAGGAAACTCAGAAAGGCTGGAATTTGTCGAGCACTGCGCTGGATAAATCCGCGGCGAATTCCGTCGCGGCCCTGCCCCGCCGAACGGCGCACGATCCGTTTCTCGGCGATCTTATCGCTCTTGATCGAGTTGTTGGGCAGAATGTCTTCCGGCTGAACAATGCCGCTCAACGACAGTTCCCACTCTTCCTCGTCGATCTGCACCTTGCCGTGCCCCTCGATCACCAGCGTGCCGTTGGGACGCACGTCCGAAACCACGCATTGCATCTGCGACTCGAACGAATTGCGGTTCTGCAGGTTGGCCTGGGCGCGGTACTTGTTGTCCACAATGCCCGCCACCGTCGGATCGCCCTCCTCTTGCGCAGCCGGCGCAAGATTGAAGTTGTTCAGCGAGATCCAGTCCTTCAACGCCATCGCTCCCTCGATCTTCTTCCGCTGATCCACCTGCCCTTCGCTCACCATGCGCGTCTTTTCCTCGATGATCACGGTGACCAGGTCGTTGAGTTTCCAAACCTTGGGATCGGCCGGAGGCGTGTAGGTAAAGGAAGCGTCGGCCATCGTCAAAGGCTTGCGGTTTACCGGAGTGCCGAAAAGACTGGAGCTTTGCCCCCGCGCGTCGGCCGACGCCAGCAGCACGAACCCCGCGGCCAGAGCCAATCCCATCCCCTTCCAATCTCGACCCCCACTCATCGCCAGCTCCTTTCTTCTGCCCGTGCGTACGAGTGCGCCCGGGCCCTCGGCCGCCTCGCGGGCCGGCGCGGGCTCGGCGCGAATCGCGCGTGCATACACTTCAGCTTCCTGAATGCCGATTACACGCGCCGTAAACACCTTCCGATCGAGAAGCGATTCAACCGTCACCAGGTCCCCTTGGCCGCCGTCCTGCCGGCACCGTGCCGTGGTCCGCACCCGAATCCCGGCCGCGCGTGCGTAAACGGTGATCACCTCGCCGCGCCGCACCAGGGTCTGCGCCTGCAGCATCGCAGGCTGGAGAACCGTGCCCGCAGCCACGGCCTGCGACAATTCGCGTCCTACCACCTCGTCGAGGCTGTGAAACGCCCCCTCGGCGTCGGCAGCCGCGCGTTCCAGTTGCACGTCCTCAGGCCGGATCACGGCTCCCCGGGCCAAGGCCACCGAGGCGCTGACGACCGGCGCCCGCACCGCTACTTCCGCAGTGACCGGCACGCGCTGCGCATGCCCGGCCGCACCCAGCACGAGTTCGAACTGTTGGGTTCCGGTCCATGGGCGCGTCCGCCCTGCACGGTCAGCGGCCGGCCGTCGCTGGGAACCATCCGCGCTTGGCTCTCGCTCAAGGCCAGGCGCACGCTCCACGCCGCATCCGCGGCAACGTTCTCTTGGAGCAGTCGCACCACGGCCTCCTGCACCAGGCGCTCGGCGCGGCGGAGTGCCGACGGTGACACGGAGCTGCCGATCCGGCGCCGACGGGTCCCCTCCCGCCAACACCAACACCTGGCTGGCCCCGGTGAAACGGTGCTCGGCCAGATTCACCAGGCGCATGGCCAGGAGGTCCTGAATCTCGCGCACGCGAACCACGCGCTGCTGGCCCGGAGCCGGGGCCGTGAACAACTCCGTGCCCGCCAGGAGTCGCGTTTGGTTGGCGTCGGCGGCGCGAATCTCGGCCACGTCGCCCAGGGTCACAACCGCCGCTTGCGCCTGGCACTTCGCCTTCAATTCCAATTCCGCGGCTCCCGCAGCCGCGCCGCCACCCAGCGCCAACGCGGCGGCAAGCAGCAGGGAAGCGATGGAGTTGCCGAACGGTCGTTTCATGGGCGGTTCCTAGCCTCTCCTCAGGTTGGCGACCAACTGCATGATCTGGTCCCCCGCCTGCACGACCTGGGAGTTCAGCTCGAAGGCCCGCTGCGTGGTGATCAAGTCGATCAGTTCGCTCACCGGCTCGACGTTGGATGCCTCCAAGGCGTTCTGGCGCAGCACGCCGATCCCCTGCTGCCCCGGCACGCCGGTAATCGCCGTGCCCGAGGAGTCGGTTTCCGCATAGAGATTCTCGCCCTGTTTCAACAGCCCTTCGGGGTTGACGAAGTTCACCAGCTCGATGCTGCCCACCTGGCTCAAAGTGGGATTCCCCGGTTGTCGCACCGACACCCGCCCCTCGGGGCTGATCACGATCGCTTCGGCGTCCTGGGGAATCACGATCGGTGGCTCGAGCAGGCGGCCGGTATTGGCCGAACCGAGCACGACCTGGCCATTCATGTTGAGCGAAAAATTGCCCGACCGCGTGTAGACAATTTCGCCCGTGGGATCGAGCACCTTGAAAAACCCCGCCCCCTCGATCGCGACGTTGAGTGGCTGGTCGGTGAGCTTGAACGCCCCCTGGCGAAAATCGGTCTGAATGCTGGAAACGCGCGTGCCTAAGCCGATCGAAATCCCGGTGGCGGTCGATTGCCCCGACGAATCCTGCGGCCCGGGCATCATCTCGTGCCGGTAGAAAAGGTCCTCGAAGTTGGTCCGGCCGCGCTTGAAGGCAGTCGTCTCCACGTTCGCCAGGTTATTGGCAATCGTGTCGAGCTTGGTTTCCATGGCCGACATGCCCGTCGCTGCGGAATAGAGCGTCTGCACCGTCATACGTCAGTCCTCGAGTACCTCGTCCGTTGGTTCTTCCGCGTCGCCCCGTATCGCCGGAGCACGAATCACTCCCCGTTTCGCATAAACCTCACTTCAAACTCGTGCCGGCAAGCACTTCGTACCAGGGGCACTAACTTCGCATCACCCGATTGACCAGGCCCGACAGCATCTGGTCCTGGGCTTGCATCATGTTCACGTTCGCCTCGACTGCGCGCGAGGCTTCGATCAATTGCACCATCTCCGACGTGGGGCGCACCCCCGATGTCTCCAGGTAGCCTGCCCGAACTTGCCGTTCCCCGCCGGGAATCGGCTGCGGCTCCGCCAGAGGCTTGAACAGGTTTTCGCCCACGCGGACCAGATCGCCCAGCGAACCCGGACGCACCAGGGCCAGTTGCTGCGTGGCGCCGCGCTGACGCACCGTGCCCGCGGTGGTTATTTGGAAGGCGCCGTTGGCCGGATCGACCACGATCGGCGATCCGCCTTCGCTCAACACGGCATAGCCCTGGGCCGTGACCAGCTCGCCGCGCGCGGTCAAGCGGAAGTCGCCGGCCCGCGTCAGCATTTGCTGGTCTCCCTTCTGAACCACGAAGAAACCCTCGCCGTCAATCGCCAGGTCCGTGGGAGCCTCGGTGCGTTTCAAAGGCCCGCCCGAGAAATCGCTCTTCGTCTGCTGCACCATCACTCCGCCGCCTACGTCGTTCACCGACCCCGAGCCCGGCTGCTCCAGACCTTGCTCGACCGCCTCAGCGTAGCGCGCCTGGAAGACCGCCAACTGTCGCTTGAACCCAACGGTGTCGACGTTGGCCAGGTTGTTCGCCAGCACCTCCAGGCGTTTCGCCTGGGCGTGGGCCCCTTCGGCGGAAAGGTACAGGCCGTAAGGCATGGCTGCTCATCGAAGAAACAGACCGGCACCCCCTGCTGGTCTCCGCGGAACGCGGAATCGCGGCGGCCCGAAAAGCAACCCGCGTGCCGAGCGCGGCCCACGCACGGAAAACAGGCCAGTGCAAGCGCACTATGCCCTTTTCCCAAGGTCACTTGCGCTTCACGACCCGAATCGCCGAGCCGAGAATCCCCTCGCCCGCTCGCGCGTGCCGCAACCTGCGGATCTTGCCGATCGCCGCGCAGAAGCGGCCGATCCCGCCCTCGCCGCTACGTCGGCTTGCGGCAGGCTTCGATCAACTCCGCAGCCCCGTCCGAGAGCAGCCTCTCGGCAACGCGCCGGCCAAGCGACTCGGCGTCTGCAAGCAATGCGTCGAGCGTCGACTCGAGCACGCGGCTGCCATCGGCTCCGAGCACGCGTCCGGTGAGCACCAAACGGCCCCCTTCGACGCGTCCCCAGGCCGCAATCGGGGCCAGGCAACCGCCGCTGAGCGCGGCCAGCATGGCGCGTTCGGCCTCCACGGCCGCCCGCGTCGCAGGGTGATTCAACGACTGGACGATATCCCGAACCACCCCGTCCCCGGCGCAGCGTTTCCAGCCCCAAAGCGCCCTGGCCCACCGCCGGCAGCACTAGCGACTGCGGGATGGCCTGCGTGATTCGCTCGCCCAGCCCAAGCCGGCACAGCCCCGCCTCGGCTAGCACGATGGCATCGAAGTCGCCTCGATCCACCTTCCCCAGCCGCGTCTCGACATTCCCGCGAATGTCTTGAACCCGCAGATCCGGCCGCAGGTGCAGCAACTGGGCCCGCCGCCGCAGGCTTCCCGTCCCTACGGTGCCGGCCTGAGGCAACTCGGCCAGCGAACCATACTTCGGCGAAACCAGTACGTCCCCCACCGCTCCGCGCTCCGGCACTGCCGCCAAAACCAGGCCCGGAATCGGGTCCGTCGGCAGATCCTTCAAGCTATGCACGGCCAAATCGACGGTCTCGTCGAGCAAGGCCCTCTGGATCTCCTTGGTAAAAACCCCCTTGTCGCCCAAGGCCCCAATGGCCCCCTCCGCTTGCCGATCGCCGCTCGTGGAGATCGGCACCAGTTCTACGCGTGCACCAGATTGGGCAAGCCGCTGAGCCACCCAATCGGCCTGCCAGCGAGCCAAGGCACTCGCCCGAGTCCCCAGTCGGATTCGCGGCAGCAACGTCATGGTCAGCACACGCTATTCCGGCTGGGACTCGGCCGTGGAATCGCAGGAGTTGCCCGCCACAAGCAACGGTCGAGCCGCCCCCTCGGCAGCCACATCGTCGCTGCGCGGCTGGGGTACCACGACCCCGCAGCTCACGATGAACTGAATCGCCTGGTCAATGGTCAAATTCAAATCGATCACTTCGCTGCGGCGAATATTGACCGTGAACCCAGCCATGGGCATGGGCGAAGTGCATACGAGCACCGACAAGCACTCCTCGCCCGCAATCGCTTCGATATCCGCAATCCCCTCGCCCGTTACGAAGCCCAACTGCCATATCCCTTTGCGAGGATACTCGACCGCCACGACGCGGGAGACCCGCATGTCGCGCTCGTTGAGCAGGAATCCGCTGACTTGCTTCACCGAAGAGTAAACGTTGCGCACCACCGGCACCCGATGCACTCCCCCCTCAAACAGAGTCCAGAAAAACCCTCCAATCCCGGCTGCCATGAACTTCCCCAGCAAGTACAACACCAGGATGAAGAGCGAGAGGAAGAACGGAATCACCACGTGGGGGCGAAGATACGTCAATCGTACATAATTCCGCCACACGCCCACGCCGGTACGGGGAACCGTCTCTTCCCCCGCACCGCGCTGGACCACGTCGTAAACCTCTCTGGGAACGAAATCGCCCGATTCCAACCGCTGAAAAACGATCCCGTCCATCAACGGATTCGGACTTCCTCGCTGGGCGATGGGAATATCGTCAAGATGCCGAACGTCCCCCACCGCCCAGACCAAGAAACTCCTGAGCCCCCTCAGTGACCGGTTCGAGCAGGTACTGCTGAAGCGTACCCCCAATCCAGAGGAATATAACAACAGTCAACAGGGGTGGCAAAACCACCCCGAGGCCACGCGCCACCGCGCCCCGAAACGGATGAGCGACCGTGTTGCGAGCTGTCTTTGATTTGTCTGACATATCCGCTGTCTGGCCGTCAGCTTGGGATAGCAACGGCATCTCTAGATGGCTCAAGGCAAATGGTGGGCCTCAGCGCGAGCGATCACCGCCACCGTGACTCGGACCGCGCCGGCTCGCTTCAGCATTCTCGCCGCTTCGCTACACGTAGCCCCGGTCGTAAGAATATCATCGACCAGAAGCACATGAGCGCCCTTCAAATCGTACACCGCCGGACACCGAAAAGCACCACGCATGTTCTGAAACCGACGGTCAGGAGGTAAGTCCTTCTGCGGAAGCGTGTTCCTGCAACGGCGCAAAACGCCGGCACGCACCGGCAATCCCAGAACTTTGCCCATGCGCACCGAGAGCAGTTCCGCACTGTTGGTCTTGCGAACCAGTCGGCGAAGCCAGTGCATCGGAACCGGCACAACCCAATCCGGCCGGGCCGCAGCGACGCGGACGCCCCTGGTTTGCCCGTAATGCTCGGCCAAAGCAACGGAAAGAGGATCCCCGCTCGGCCGCTTCATCCTCAGCACCGCCTCGCGGATGGTACCGGTATACGGCCCCAGGGGAATCACGCCATCAAAATGAAATCGAGCCCCTCGGCAAGCCGGACAGTGTTCCGCGTCTCTCACCTCTGCTTGCACGATCGCCCCACACCGCGCGCAGCGTGCCTCTCCTGGGCCAGTCAGTTCCCCACGGCATCCCTCGCACAATAAGAACCTATCCCTGAACCGCCTCGGCGGTCCTCCGCGGCCGGAGAATGCAGGTGCGGCACACGGTTCTGGGATCGGCTCTAAAACTTCGTCGGCCCGCCCATCCAGGTCTTCGTCGCACAGCGCACAGCGTGGCGGAAACAGAAGATCGAGCGCCGACCGCCGCCAGGCCGCCATCGCCGACCGTAAACCCTTGCCCAGCTTCACCGCATCCCTCCTGCTTCCGGCAGGCAGTGGAAGGGGGGCAACCAAGCCGCCACCAACCCAGCGGCCCCGACCCCCGGAGAGCCCGTTATGATAGCCCGATTCCCGCTATACGGGCAGAGCCTGGAATGTGTTAAGATCTCCGACTGTTCCAGGCCGATGCGAGCGGCTCAGCCCCTTTCTTCCTCGGGTTCTCCCGACCATGTCGACCGATCCCGCCCAGAACCCTCATGTTTGCCCACCTCGCGATACCATGCCCGGCTCACGGCCCAATACCGCCGATCGCCCGGTCGGCCAAGACCGCCACACCGATTCCCTCAGTCGCCGTGCGCGGTGGGCCGGAAGTCAGCCGATCGCCAGCATCCTCATGGCCCAGACCCTCGCCCATCCGGAAATCGTCTCGTTGGCGGCGGGGTTTGTCGACCACGAGAGCCTCCCCTCGGCCCTCACTCAGGAAGCCCTGGCCAAGGTCTGGGCAAATCCCGAATCCGCGCGGGCCATACTCCAGTATGGCACCACGATCGGCTACGCCCCGTTGCGCGAGGCAATCCTCCGTCGCATGCTTGCCGCCGATCACTGCACGGCAGCCGAATTGAACCTTTCGACCGATCGCGTCGTCATCACCGCCGGCAGCAATCAACTCCTCCACTTGCTCGGCGACGTGCTCTTGGACCCGGGCGACGTGGTCCTCTGTGGAGCACCGACGTACTTCGTGTACCTGGGAACCCTGTCGAACCTGGGAGCACGCCAGTCGGTGTAGCCGTGGACGACGAGGGCCTCGTGCCCGACTCCGTCGAGGAAGAACTCCAGCGCCAGCAGGCCGCGGGAACCCTCCCACGCGTGAAGGCGATCTACGTCACCACCTCCTACGACAACCCCAGCGGAATCACGCTTCCCGCCCACCGCCGCGCAGCGCTGGTCGAATTGACGCAGCGATGGTCGCGCGCCACAGGACGCCCTATCTACTTGATCGAGGATGCCGCATATCGCGAACTCCGCTACGACGGCGACGATATTGCCAGCATGCGTTCCCTGGACCCCAAGGGCGAAACCGTAATCGTCGCCGGTAGCTTCTCCAAGTCGCTCTCCCCCGGCTTGCGCGTGGGATGGGGCATCCTCCCGCCATCGCTCGTCGAGCCGTTGCTGGCGGCCAAGGGCAACTTCGACTTCGGCTCGCCGAACTTCAACCAGGTGCTCCTGGCGACGATCCTCGAAAGCGGGATGCTCGACCGCCACCTCGACGCGCTCCGTGCATGCTACCGCGCCAAATTCGACGCGCTCGTCGACGCCGCCCAACGGCACCTGGCCGCCGGCGACGTTCGCTGGGTGCGGCCCACCGGCGGGCTCTACTTGTGGCTGGAACTGCTCCGGGGCACCGACACCGGTCTGGCGGGCCCCCTGTTCGACCGCGCCGTGGCGGAAGGCGTGCTTTATGTCCCCGGTGAATACTGCTATCCCAAGGAAGGTTGCCCCGTGCCTCGCAACCGGCTCCGCTTGAGCGTCGGCTTCCCCTCCGCCGACGCGTGCCGGCGCGGAATTGAGGCCCTGGGCCGCGCAATCCGTCAGGTGCATGGATGAAAATCATCGACCGCTATCTGCTCCGGCAGTTCCTCCAGACGTTCTTCATCTGCTTCTCCAGCCTTACCGGACTGATCATTGTCTTCGACGCGTTCACAAATCTCGACCACTTCATGCAGGTGGCTGACAAGCAAGGGGGATTGCTCCGCGTGATGGGACGCTACTATGGCTGTTCCTCGTTCCTCTTCTTCGATCAGACCCTGGGCCTGCTCACGCTTACCTCGGCAATGTTCACCGTAGCCTGGATCCAACGCCACCACGAAATGACCGCACTGTTGGCCGCCGGCATCTCCAGGGTTCGCGTGGTGATCCCGATCGTCGGTGCAGTGGCCGTGATTATCGTGCTGGGGGTGTTCAACCGCGAACTCGTCATCCCTGAGTTCCGCGAACAATTGGCGCAAGCCGCGCGATCTGGCGGGCGATGCCCCGCGCGATTTCACACCCCAGTTCGACGAGCAGACCGACATCCACATCAGCGGCCGCGCCGCCTACGCCGATGGCCAACGCATCGACCGGCCGATCTTTCGCCTGCCGCCGGCCCTCGATAGCTACGCCCGGCAAATCGTCGCCCGTGAGGCAGTCTGGCTGCCGGCCGACGGCACGCGTCCCGCCGGCTTCCTGGCCAGCGGCGTGGAACAACCCAAGGAACTGGCCAAACAGGCCTCCCTCATACTCAAGGACCGGCCGGTAATCGTCACCCCGCGCGACGCCCCAGACTGGCTCCGCCCCGACCAGTGCTTCCTCGCCACCGACGTAACCTTCGAACAGTTGACCAACGGACAAGCCTGGCGCAAGTACTCCTCCACCGCACAACTGATCCGCGGCCTGCACAACCGCAGCGTGGAGTTCGGAGCCGACGTGCGCGTGGCGGTCCACGCGCGGATCGTCCAGCCGTTTCTCGACTTCACGCTCCTCTTTCTCGGCCTGCCGCTCATCCTCACGCGCGGCAGCCGAAACGTGTTTGTCGCCATGGGAATGTGCGGCATCGTGGTCTCGGGCTTCATGCTCGTCGTGCTCAGCTTTCAATACCTCGGCCGCGTCTACACCATTGGCCCAACCCTGGCCGCCTGGGCCCCGCTGATGATCTTCGCCCCCATCGCCGCCGAAATGGCGCATGGCATGAAGAAATAGGCCCAAGGAATCGGCCGAAAAGACCGGTTCCTGACGCGCCGCGTGCACGTGTCCCAGGGCCCTAGCGCGCACCCTCCCCCACCGCGCATCCGACCCCACACCTCGCCCTCACAGCTTCCATCCTGAGCGATACTCGGGCCGCAGCAATCGATCGGCCTCCGGAAGCCCCACGGCCTGGAGCCGCTCAGCATCCCAAACGACTGGCTTGCCCATGCGATAGGCCACGCAGCCCAAGAGCACGGCTTCGCTGAGATTGCCCGAGTAGTCGAAGTTGCACGTCGTTGTCCCGCCGCTCTTGCACGCGTCGATCCATTCCTGGTGATGTCCAACGCTCTTCGCAATCGACGGAGCCGGTCGCTGCACCCCCCGCATCTCCGCCTCCGGCAGAAGCACGTGACGCGTGTAGTCGGCCAGAAGCATTCCCTTGGCCCCCACAAAGAGCACCCCGCTCTTCCACCCTGGCACTTTCTTCTGCTCGATCGGCTCCGGCACCTTGCCGCCGTCATACCAGGTGAGTCGCACGGGTGAGCCGTTCTTGTCCGGAATCGTGTACCGCACGATCATCCAACCCGGCGTCCCTTCGGCATGCACCGGCGGCCCTTCTGCCTCGATCGATTGCGGAGCCGCCAGCCCCAGGGCCCAGAAAGCGAGGTCCATGTAGTGGCAGCCAAAATCGCCCAGCGCTCCCGAGCCGAAATCCCACCACCGCCTCCACGTGCCCGGCAAGTAGCAGGAGTGATACGGCCGATACCGCGCCGGCCCCAGCCATAGGTCCCAGTCCAGCCCTTCGGGCACCGGGGGCGTTTCCGTCGGGCGATCCTGGCCCGGATAGCCCCCCGCAAACCACACGTGGACCTCGCGCACCGGTCCCAATACCCCCGCCTGCACCAACTCGACGGCGCGGCGGTAGTTGTCCCCGGCGTGGATCTGCGTGCCAAGCTGGGTTACGCAGTGGTGTTTCCGCGCCGTCTCGCGCATCACGCGCACCTCGTATACCGTGTGGGCCAACGGCTTCTCGCAATAGCAGTGCTTCCCCATGCGCATCGCCGTCACGGCGGCGGGCGCGTGCGTGTGGTCGGGCGTGCTGACGACCACCGCGTCGATCTTCGCACCGACCTGGTCGAGCATGATGCGGAAATCGCGGTACTTCTTCGCCTGCGGATACTTGGCATAGGCAGGCCCGGCCTGGCGATCGTCGACGTCGCACAGCGCCACCAGGTTCTCGCCGGCCACCCCCGCCAGGTTCGCCGCTCCCCGACGCGCACAACCGATCACGGCCAGGTCCAGCTTCTCGTTGGGTGAGGATGGGGCGGCCGACGCCGCATGCCCCGCCACCCAGTACCCGGCCAACACTGCGGCCCCGCCCTTCACACACGCACGCCGATTCACGCGTCTGGCCATCGCGGATCTCCTTGGTCCCAAGGTGGATTGAGCTTTTGTCGCGGCCCGCCCGGCAGGGCCGACCGCCAGCGTCGCCAGTCTACTCCGCGGCTCGATCCCGAGACAACCGAACGCCAGCGTCGGCAGCGGCGCAACCTCCCCAAGAGCCACAGCGGCTTGACGGCCGCTTCGCCCGACGATCCAATGCACCACTGCGCTGTCGCGCACAGGTTACCCGGAAGTGGATAGGGGCCATCCCGTGAATTCATCGGCGGAACTCGCCGCTGCCCTCGCCAGACACCAGATCGATCTGCCCACCGAGCAGGTCGATCGCCTGGCAGACTACTGCCAGCGGCTCTGGGATTGGAATTCCAAGCTCAATCTCACCCGGCACACCGATTTCGAGAAGTTCGTCAGTCGCGACCTTCTCGATAGCCAGGCCTTCGCGCGTCACCTCCATCAGGGCGAGCGCATCCTCGACGTCGGCACCGGCGGCGGGGTGCCCGGGGTCGTGCTTGCCATTCTCCGAGCGGATCTGGCGATCTGCCTCTCCGAATCCACCGGAAAAAAGGCCCGCGCCGTGGCCGACATCGTCGACGCCCTTCACCTTCCCGTGCCCGTCGTCCACGGCCGCGCCGAAGACCTGCTCGGCCCGTCCCAGTTCAATTCCCTCCTCGTGCGCACCGTCGCCTCGCTCCGCAAGCTGCTGGAGTGGTTCCGCCCCCACTGGAAGCACTTCGATCGGCTGCTGATCCTCAAAGGCCCGGCCTGGGTCGACGAGCGGGGCGAGGCCCGTCACCATGGGCTGCTCAACGATCTCGCCCTCCGCAAGCTGGAAAGCTACCTGATTCCCGAAACCGGGGCGGAGAGCGTCTTGCTGCAAATCTGCCCCAAAAGCCGCGTCGACGAGAAGGATTGCCAGCTCCGCGTCTTCGAATAACCCTTGTGAGGGATTCACGGAGACCCTACAATCTTGCGACTAGCCGGGCGAATGGATCGATGGAAACGGCACGCGTGCTCGGCCCCTCGTTCGGTCGCCCTCCACACCACTTGCTGCGACGGGGGCACGCACGGTATACAGTCCGTACGATCGTTCGTCCCTGCCCTAAAGAAAGGAAAGGTGCGCCGATGATCTTCGGCAAGATTTGGCATGCGTTGATGGCCCAGATCAACAAGATCGCCAACGTCTTCTGGACCGCCGACCCTGTCGCCCAGATGCAATACGAATACGATCTGGCGGTCGCCCAGTTGAAGGAAGGCAGGGAAGGCTTGGAGCAGTATCGCGCGTTGGTGGAGCGCGTGTCGCGCCAAGCGGCCAACGACCGCCAGCACGTCACTTCGCTGGAAGCGAAGGTGCGGACCTATTTGACCGCCGGCGAGCGCGACACGGCGGCCCGTTTTGCCTTGGAACTGCAGCGTGCCAAGCAGGAACTGGCGGAAAACGAAGGCCAGTTGACCATGCACGAGGAGGCCTACAACAACAACCTCACCAAGATCAAGCACGCCTCCAAGAAGCTGGCCGACGTCAGGGAGAAGATCACCAAGTACGACGCCGAGTTGAAGATGAGCAAGGCCGAGGCGGAAATGGCCAAGCTCGCGCAGAGTTTCAACTTCGACGTCACCACCGACTTCGGCCAGATAGAGCAGGTCATCCAGGATAAAGTCGGCCTCAATCGGGCCAAGGTGCGCGTGGCCGCCGATCTTTCCGGAGAAGGTCTCGCCGACATCAAGCAAGAGCAGGCCGTGGAAAAGACCATGGCCGACCAGGCCCTCCGCGAATTCGAGATCCAAGCGGGCATGGTTTCGCCCGACACCGTGGGCGTGTCGCAAACCGCCAAGGACTTAGGGCCGGCCGAACAGGCCAGGCAAACCGAGCGCACCTAGCGCCGCTTCCAGAACCCCCGGGAATGCACCCCGCAATGCCTTGGCGCGGCGGTGCCCCGGGCCGCCGGCCCTAACGCCCGTCTCGGAGTCACCGCGTGAGTTCGACCAAAGAGCTATCGATCGACGGCAAGCGACCGGCCAAGGAGTTGCCGGCCTGGCATCCGGCGTGGGCCAAGCAATTGGCCGAACTCTACTTCTCCGGAACCACCAGCCTGTTCATCGTTCACGGCAACGTCCACGATCTCGTCTCCCTGGAAGAGGGTGACGACGGCGCGTACGGCAGCGTGACCGATTTCCTCGCCACCCAGGTCTTCGGCCGCTGGGACCTCGTGCTGGGCTATGATCTGGGGCGAGGGCTCCGCGCCCTGGCCGGTTCCAGCCCAGAGCGGCTGCGTGAGATGATGCAGTATCTCACCGCGCGCTGGGGCGACCCGGCCTCCTGGCCCCGCGATCCGGAAAAGGTTCTCCTCCTGCTCGATGCCTTCTCGAGCGCCAACTCCTCGAGGAACCGGCCAACCGCAAACGCGTCGCGATTCTGTTCGAGTATGCCCAGTACCTCGTGTCCGCCGGCGACCTCGACGCGGTGGCGCGCGGCCAGGCAGCACGCCTCGTCCGCCTTCTGAGCTGGGCCCAGAATCCACACATCAAACGCGTGAACATGGCGGTCTGCCTGGTCGCCGACCGGCTGTCCGAACTCAACGACCGCCTCGTGGCCAGCGCCCACGTCGCGGCAATCGAAGTGCCTCTGCCCGAGGCCGACCACCGCCGCGAGTTCTGCCGCCGCCTGATACGCTCGGGTAATCTGGGCGCCAACGCCCCCGAACAACTCGACCAGCTCGTCGAGGTCTCCAACGGCCTGAGCCTGGTCGATCTCAACGTCGTCCTCTCCCAGGGCGCACGCGGCGCGCAGGAAGTCGATCTCGCTCGCTTCCGCCAGCTCAAGAAAACGATGATCGAACGCCAGTGCCGCGGGCTGGTCGAGTTCATCGAGCCGGCCCATACCCTCGACATGGTCGTCGGCTTCGACGAAGCCAAGCGGCGGCTCCGCGAGGACGCCCAGCGGCTGTCGCGCGGCTTGCTCGACACGGCCCCCATGGGCTACCTCATCTGCGGTCCCGTGGGCACCGGAAAAACCTTTCTCGCCGAGTGTTATGCCGGGTCGATCGGCATCCCCTGCGTGGTGATGAAGAACTTCCGCTCCAAGTACGTGGGAGAAACCGAAGCCAACTTGGAGCAGGTGCTCTCGGTCCTCCGCTCCCTCGGACCCGTGGTCGTCATCGTCGACGAGGCCGATGCGGCCCTGGGCAGCCGCCAGGCCGAGGGCGATTCGGGCACCTCGGCTCGCGTCTTCTCCATGATCGCCAGCCAGATGGGCAACACGCGTTTCCGCGGCAAGATCATCTGGATGTTGCTCACCTCGCCGCCCCGACCTGCTCCCGATCGATCTCAAACGCCAGGGCCGCGCCGAGGTCCACATCCCCCTCTTCTATCCCCGCACCGAAGAATCGATTCGCACCATGTTTCAGGTGCTCGCCAAAAAGAACAAGGCGGTATTGGAGCCCGACGCGCTGCCCCCCGTCTCCGTCGAGCGCCGATTGACGGGAGCCGACATCGAGAGTATCGTCCTGGCGGCCCGGCGAGACGCCTTGTCCGCAGGGCGCACCGACGTCTCTGCGCCGACCTCGACGGGGCGCTGGCCGAGTTCATCCCCTCGGCCCAAGGGCTGGAAAAAGAGTTGCAGGAACTGGCCGCCGTGCTCGAGTGTACGCAGTTGAGTTTCCTGCCGCCCGAGTGGCGCGAAAAGGTTACCGCGCCCGACGGGCGCACGCGATTGCAGGAGCGCATGGTGGCCATCCGGCAGTTGATCGAACAATAGCCTCACGCCGGCGAACCGGGCCGCCGGCTGGGGCAAATCGGACGAGCGAAGCGGCACAGGAGGCAGCAGGCAGGCTGATCACGAACCAACGAAAAAGGTTTCATCCATGAGCGCCAAGAAAGCGAGACCCGCCAGAAAAGTGAAAGCGGCCAAGAAAACCAAGGCTCCGGCGAAACAAGGAAAGGGCCCGGCGAAGAAGTCGCCTGCGCCGAAGAAGAAAGCCTCCGCGCCTGCCGCGCGGCCCACTGCATCACGCGCCACGCGCATGTCGAGTTGGTTTGACGAGAAGTCCAACCGCCCGCTCATCGAGGAGCAACGCAGCGCCTGGAGGGTTTCCTCAACGCCATGGCCGACGGCATGATCGACGAGGGTGAACTTCGCGCGCAGGAGAAGCGTCTGGTCCAGGCGATGCGCGAGACCGAGCCGCTCCTGAAAGCCTCGCTGCACGCCAAGGTCACGCACCTGCTCTGCGAACTGACGGCCTACGACCTGATGCAAGTCATGCACTCCTTCCATCGCGCGCGCCCCAAGACCGAATTCCAGGGTTAGCGCGGCGACCAAAGCAATTGGCAAGGGAATTGAGGAGAGAAAGGAGCCCACCGTGGCTGGACAACCTAAACCGGCGTTCTACACGGCCCTGGCCGCTGTCGTCCTGGGTCTGCTGGCCTATGCCGTCTATCGGGCCGACCTCTTCGCCCCCCAGGGCGCCGATCCCCAGGGCAAGAAGTCCGCACCCATCCGTCCCGAGAACCTCAAGCCTCCCGCGGCCCAACCTGCCGACGGCAAAGCCGCCGTAGCACTCGGCCAGGAGTCCGAGGCCGCCGACCCCAGCACCTTGACCACGGTCAAAGAATACAAGTACGTTCCCGCCCAGCGACTGCCGCCGGTCAAGGGAACTTCCGCCTATAAGGCGATGCAGAATGACACCCTCCGTTTCGCCCTCAACGTCTGGGCCGGCTGGGGACCGATCATCCTCGCCAATGAGGGCTTTAAGCCCGGCAAGACCTGGAAAACCCCCGACGGTAAGGACTTCCGCGTCGAGCTGGTGCTGATCGACGACCCGGTCGCCATGCGCCAGGCCTACGCCGCGGGCGAAATCCACATCGGCTGGGGTACGCTCGACATGGTTCCCCTGCTCGTCGACAGCCTCGTCCGCACCAAAGATAGCCGCGTCATGCCGCGGATCTATCAGCAGATCGACTGGTCCAACGGCGGCGACGGGATCGTGGTTCGCGAAAACATCCGCACCGTGGCCGATCTCCGCGGCAAGCAACTCGTACTGGCCCACAACTCCCCGTCGGAGTACTTTGCCCTGAACATGCTCGTCTCCGGCGGCGTTCAGCCCTCGGAAGTGAACATGGTCTTCACCCAGACGGCCTTCGAAGCGGCGGCGGCCTTCGCCCGCGAAAAGTCGCTTTCCGGCGTCGTCTCCTGGGCCCCCGATATCTACAACCTCGCCAAGGTCCGCGGCAACCGCATGCTCGTAAACACGCAAACGGCGAACAAACTGATCGCCGACGTCTGGTTCGCACGCGCCGACTTCGCCAAAGACCACCCGGCCATCATCGAGGGTCTGGTGCGGGGTATCTTCGACTCCATGGAGCAAATGAAGTCCCAAGACGCGCAGCAGCGCTGCGCCAAATTGATGGCCGATGGCTACAACATCCCCGCCGCCGACGCACTGGCGATGTTCGGCGACGCCCACAACACGAACTGGGCCGAAAACTACCAGTTCTTCATGAACCAGAACAACCCCACCAACTTCGAACGCGTCTGGCAGCAGGCCTATTACCTCTACCGCCGCGTGGGTCGGATCGAGAATACCCCGGTGAAGTTCGACGAGGTGATGGACTTCTCCGTCATCGCCAAACTGGGTAACGAGGAGAAGTACAAGTCGCAAAAGGACGAGTACCAGATCCAGCTTGCCCCCCGCACGGTGAGCGAGATCCAGGCCGAATCCAACGAGATCCTCACCAATACCATCTTCATCCGCTTCTTCCCCAATAGCTGGGACCTCCATAAGAAAGTGGCCAAGACGGTCGATGGCAAGGACGTCGAGGAACTCTACGACCCCGCCGTCGACGTCACCCTCGAGCAGATCGCCCGCGTCACCGAGCAGTTCGGCGCCGCGCGCGTGATTATCGAAGGGCACTCCGATAGCTCGATGAAAGGTCGCGTGCCCGCCACGCTCGCCAAGGAACTCTCCAGTAACCGCGCCGCCGCGGTCAAGGAAGCGTTGGTCTCGAAGTTCAAACTCGACCCGAACAAGTTCGCCACCGCGGGTATGGGTTGGGACCGCCCTGCCGACCCCAACAAGCCCGACGATCACGCCATGAACCGCCGCGTCGAGGTCAAGGTTTACCCCGCGGAGCAGCAATAGGTCGATGGCCTCCGAGCCCACACCAGACCCCACGAGCGAAGCTCCCGTGGCCTCGTCCCTCACCGGCCGCGCGGCCGGCGCCGCCCGCGGTAGGCCGCTCTTCTCCCTCGCTCGGCGAGCACCTGTTCGCCCTGAGACGCCCCCCCTCCCTGCTCGAAGCGGTCGTACTCGGCGCACTCTCGATCGCGCTCTGCGGCGGAATCTGGTGGTATCTCACCTGCGGCGAACCCGAGGAGCGAATCCTCAGCCCCGCCGTCCTTCCCAGCCCCGGCGAAACCTTCGGCGATCTGCACAGCCTATGGTTCGACCGCGCCCTGACCCGCAATACCTTGGCCAGCCTTCGCCGCGTCGCGCTGGGCTTTGGCCTGGCTGCGGTCGTGGGAGTGCCCGTCGGCATTCTCTGCGGCTGTTTCGGCTGGGCCAGCGCCTTCTTTGCCCCCTTGACCATCATGGGCCGCAATATCCCCGTGGCGGCCCTGATTCCGCTCACTTTCTCGCTGTTCGGAATCGGCGAGTTCCAGAAAACGATGTTCATCTTCATGGCCTGCGCGGCCTTTGTGGTCAGCGACACCGCCAATGCCATTCAAGACATCGGCAGCCGCTATGTCGACACCGCCTATACCCTCGGCGCCAGCCGTCGCCAGATTATCCTTAAGGTCCTCACGCCCCTGGCCCTTCCCAACATCTTCAACTCGCTGCGTCTGCTCTTCGGCCTGGCCTTCGGCTACATCATGCTCGCCGAGTTGGTCCAGTTGGGCGGCGCAGCAGGCGGCCTCGGCGCCATCATCAATAACTCGCAGCGTCGCGGCATCCAAACCCACATCCTCCTCGTGCTGATGCTCATTCCCCTCGTGGCCCTGGCCATCGACCGCGTCCTCTTCGCAATTCAGCGCTCGCTGTTTCCCCATCAGTACGGGGGCGCCGGCTACTTGCGCCACGCCGTCAGTGTCACGTTTCGCGCCAGGAAAACCTGCGGGCGCTGGTCATCCGGCCCAAGTCGATCGAGGCCCTGCGTTTCCCCGAAAAGTCGAAGTCGGGCACTGCCGGCCCGCACGAGGGATAGCCGCCGATGCAGTCCACTCCTCCAATCTCCCCCGTCTCCCAACCGCCGCCGCACGCCAAGATCGGCATCAGCGAAGTGCTCGACCCTTCGCGTCCGCCGCCCGAAAAGCGACGGCGAATCGTCGAGTTTCGCCACGTCACCAAGACGTATAACGCCGGCCTGCCTAGCGCCTTCACCGCGATCCGCGACGTGTCTTTCACCGTCGAGGATCTGCCCGACCGAGGCGAATTCATCGCCGTCCTCGGCCCCAGCGGCTGCGGCAAGAGCACGATCCTCCGTCTCATCGCCGGCCTGGCCCCCCAGCATCCCGCCACCGAAGGCGAAGTGCTCGTGCTGGACGAACCGGTCCGCGCCCGGCGCCGACCGCGGCATGGTCTTCCAGGACTACACCAGCTTCGATCATCGCACCGTCCTGGAGAACATCGCCTTCGGCCTCGAATGCCAGGGCGTCGCCCGACGCGACCGCGAGAACCTCTCCCGCGCCTGGATCGCACGCGTCGGCCTCGACATCGCCCGCGACCAGCACAAGTTCCCCCACGAGCTCTCGGGCGGCATGCGGCAGCGCGTGGCCATCGCCCGCACCCTGGTGCTCCGCCCCCGCATCATCCTCATGGACGAGCCCTTCGGTGCCCTCGACCCCCAAACCCGCATGAATATGCAGGACCTGCTCGTCTCCCTCTGGCGCGAGGTCCAGGCCACGGTGTTCTTCGTCACGCACTCGATCGAGGAGGCGGTCTTCCTCGGCGATCGGGCCTATGTTATGGGGAATTCGCCCGGTACGATCCTCGAAGAATTGAAGATCGAGCCGGCCGACCGGCCGGCTCGCCTGATGCAGCGCGAACCGCGATTCCTCGAAACCGTGAATCACCTCCGCGACCTGATCGGCCAACTGGAAGAACAGACCCGCGGAAGCGTAGAATAGACCTGGCAACCGTTCACCGGCCAGCCGGGGACTGATCCATTTTTCGGCCGGAAGGCTCCGTCATCACAACGGCCGCCTGTCCGAAAACTCGGAACCTGCTCCCTTCGCTTCCCGAGTCGTGAACGGTTACATAGACCCGTGGGGTCTGGGCCGCGGCAGGCCGCGCGGCCCGTGCAAGGCCTCCCATTCCCTCAACAAGGGACGCGACGTGGACTTCTGGAAGTACGTCAAGACCGCCTGGGTAAACCCTTGGAATCTGCTTGCCTTTCTGGGCGGAACCGGGTTTGCCCTGCTCGCACCCCATCCCGACGTCACCTTGCCTCTGATCCTCGCAGCCGAGATCGGCTTTCTCGGCCTGTTGAGCTCACACCCCAAGTTCCAGGCCTATGTCGACGCGCACGCGGCGAAGGCCCAGCGCCAGGAAGACTCCCAGCAAAGCGAGCGCGCCCTCCAGCGGATTATCGCCGCCCTCCCCCGCGAACTTCTGGACCGCTTCGAATCCCTCCGCGACCAGTGTTCCGAGTTGCGGCAAATCGCCGCCGAGCTGAAGCACCCCGGCGTGTCCGCAGGGGAAATGCCCCTCGAAGAGATGCAATCGGCCGGTCTCGATCGGCTCCTCTGGCTCTACCTCCGCCTGCTCTACACGCAGTTCGCCCTCTCGCGATTCTTCCGCAAGACGCGCGAGGAAGACATTCAACGCGAAATCCAACGCGTTGAAGAGCGGATCGCGCAGGCTTCCCCCCAGCGGCGATCCCCAGGCCGATCGCATGCGCAAAGCCCTCGAAGACAATCGGCAAACCAGCCGCGCCCGCCTGGAAAACCTTGCCAAAGCCCGCGACAATCTCCAACTCGTCCAGTTGGAGATCGAACGCCTGGAAAACAAGATCCGCTCCCTGAGCGAAATGGCCGTCAGCCGCCAGGAGCCGGAATACATCTCCAGCCAGGTCGACCAGGTTTCTTCGAGCATGCTCGACACCGAGCGCACCATGAACGACCTGCGGTCGATCACCGGCTTGGACGAGGTGGGCGACGAAGTCCCCTCGCTCCTCCGTCCGCGAACGGCACAAACTCACTGACGAGGGCCGGGCCGGCACTTGCAGCGCACCATCGGCCCCCCGCTTCGATACCCCACTACCCGTCCGTCCGTGGATCAGGTAGACTTTCCCTCCGCACGCGCGGATGCGGTAACGCTTGCCCCGTCCCCGGGCCGTAAACCGCTCCCACCGTCCAACGGGAGGCTCGTCGACTCATGCGTAGATTCCTGGTTACCGGAGGCGCGGGCTTCATCGGCTCCCATATCGCCGAGGCCTTGGTGCGGCGGGGCGATACCGTCCGCGTGCTCGACAATCTCAGCACCGGCTTCGAATCGAACCTCGATCACCTGCGGGACCGCATCGAATTCATCCGCGGCGATCTGCTCGACGCCGCAACCGTGGCCCGGGCCGTGGAAGAGGTCGACTGCGTCTTTCACCAGGCCGCCTTGGCCTCGGTGCCGCTGAGCGTCGAAACCCCGCTCGCCACGCATGCGCATTGTGTGACCGCAACCGTCAATCTGCTCGACGCGGCCCGCAAGGCGGGCGTCCGCCGCATCGTCTACGCCGCTTCCTCCAGCGCCTATGGCGACCAGGCGTTCGTCGCCAAGCGCGAAACCGACCTCCCCGCTCCGATCTCGCCCTATGGAGCGGCAAAGTTGGCCGCCGAGTACTATGCCCAGGCCTTCGCCGCCACCTACGGCCTCGAAACGGTCGCGCTGCGCTATTTCAACGTCTTCGGTCCCCGACAGGACCCGGCCAGCCCCTACTCGGCCGTGATCCCGCTGTTCATTACCGCCATCCTCCAGGGCCGCCAACCGGTCATCTACGGCGACGGGCACCAGTCCCGCGATTTCGCCTTCGTGGCCAACGTGGCCCACGGCAATCTCCTGGCCGCCGATGCCCCCGGAGTGTCGGGCCAGGTGATCAATCTCTCCTGCGGTCGCTCGATCACGCTTCTCGAGTTGCTCGCCGCCCTCAATCAGGTGCTCGGCACCCGCGTTGCTCCGCAGTTCGCCCCCGCCCGATCCGGAGATATCCGCGAAAGCATGGCCGACATCAGCCGCGCGCGCGCGCTGCTCGGCTATGAACCCCAGGTCGGCTTCCTCGAAGGCATCGAGCGCTCGATCGACTACTACCGCCGGTTGGCAAAAAAGTACGGCGCAGCCCACCAGCACAACCGCGGCGGCCATCGAAAGAAACATCGCCGGATAACCGTCGCCCCCCTGCCCCTGGCTGAAGTGCAGGATCATCCCCGCCGTCGGCGCGCCGACGAACTGGCCAATGTCCAGCGCGGCCAGCACCAGCGTGGTTCCCATTCCCCGATAGCGAATGGGAAAGGCCATCGTGCCCGCGGCCGTAATCGTCGGATAAAGAATCGCCTGGGCGATGCCGTGAACGAACCCCGGCACGGCGAGCTGCCACTCGCTGTGCACCAGGCAGAAAGTCACTTGCGCCAACGCCATCGTCGCCAACCCGATCAGAATCATCGGACGCAACCCGACCTTCTCCGGCAGCCGCCGGCTGACCACCCGCGCCGTGACCGCCGTGATCCCCACCACACCGAAGAACATCCCGATGCGCGGAATTCCCAGCTCGGCCGCGTACGTGCGGAGGAAGGTCTGCGGCAGGGTTAGCGCCGCGCCGGTGGCCACGGCCACCCCCAGAAGCATTCCCGGATGATAGCGCCCGATGACGCGCAGCATGGGCAAGTGCCGGTAGTTCGTCCTCAGCGATTGACCGCGCGTGGCAACGGCGGCGAAGGGAATCGCCGCCGCGCTGGCCAGGCCCGCGGCAAGGAACATGCGAAACACGCCCGCCTGCGAAGGTTCGGCATCCGACAGGACGTCGCTCAGTTGCGTGCCCAGCACCATGCCGATGAAGCCCGAGGTGCCTAGCATGCCGATCAATTCCGCCGTCCGCGGACCTTCGACCCTCGCCGCAATGAAGGTCGTCGCCGAACCGAAAATCCCCGCCAGAGCCGTGCAGAAGGCGATCCGCAGCGCGTATACCGCCATGCCGTCATACCGGCTCACGGCAAGGTGCCCGAAGCAGGTGGCCGCCAACACGGCCAGCGAAGCCAGCCAGATGATTCGCGTTCCATACTGGTCGATTCCTCGACCCAGAAGGAACCGCGCGAACACGCTCCCCACCCAGCCGATCCCAATGATCCACCCCAGGTGAAGCTCGCTTCCTCCCAACACGTTGACGAAGTCGGCATAGCGATACAACATCGCCATCCCCACGCAAACCAACGTGTTGGCCGCATAGGCCAGCCAGAAACTCGAGCCGTACACTCGATCGCCAAGCCCCGCGTCCGCATCAGCCGCGGGGCCTGCCACGTCCGGGAGCAATTCGGCGGAGATCTCACACACCGAGGACGGGCACTTCATGAAGTCGCTTCTCGTTCCATGGATTCCCTAAAAACCTATCCCAGAACAGCCGCTGGAACCCTGTGCGGCCGGGAAATCACAGCACCTCCCAAGGTTCTGGGATCGGCTCTAAGTCTACTCCGAGCGGCGGCCCAAGTCATGGGCACTATTGAATCCTGCACTGCTCGTAGAGCAAGGGCGACCAACGCAATCCCGGTTTCCCGGCACAAAAGGCTGTGAGCTGTTCCACAATCAACAACGGCATCGATAGGCGGTCGCGCAACCAGTCACCCGGCCGCCGACCCGTCGAACCCTATCCGGCAGACCGCACGTCGAGCGCCCAGGATACGTGCCGCGGAATTGCCCCCCGGCCGAACATAAATCCGTCCGCGATACATCCCAAAACCCTCGCGCATCCATTACACTAAGGGAGTTGAAGCCTCCCCGCGACAAGTAGCGGCGCGGCTGCCCGCAATCCGGCCCCGTCGGACGGAATCCCTCTCCGCGAGCCGGACTTACTGCAACCGTTTTCCTCGCGTTTCCCTGAAGACCCCTAAAACACACTCAAGGTTCATCGCAGCGCCCCTCCTTTGGACGCCCCAGAGCGAGAACCGCGCGTGGGAGCCCCAGGATCGATGCCTTCGGACCGTACGCTGGTGGTCATCGCCACCTACAACGAGATCCAAACCCTCCCCAAGTTGGTGGATGAGGTCCAGTACCACCTTCCCCAGGCGGACATCCTGATCATTGATGACAACTCGCCCGACGGCACGGGCCAGTGGTGTGCGCGCCAATCCTCGACCAATCCACGCTTTCACTGCATCCAGCGCGAGGGGAAGCTCGGCTTGGGAACCGCTCTCCTCGCCGGTATGCAGTACGCGATCGACAAGGGCTACACGTACGCAATCACCATGGATGCGGACTTCAGCCACGCCCCCGAGTTCCTCCCCCAGCTCATCGCCGGCATGGAGCCACCCAGCGCCCCGGCCATCGACGTAATGATCGGCTCCCGCTACATCTACGGGGGCAGCATCGAGGGCTGGCCGCTCACACGCCACCTCATGAGTCGGGGTATCAACACCTATAGCCGGTGGTTCCTCGGACTTCCCACACGCGACTGCTCCAGTGGGCTGCGCTGTTACCGCACCGCGTTGCTCTCCCGGCTCAACTTCAGCCGCATCCGTTCGCACGGCTATTCCTTCGAGGAGGAGGTGCTGTGGCGGTTGAAGCGACTGGGGGCGCGATTCGGAGAAACGCCCATCCGCTTCGTCAACCGCAGCCAGGGCAGGTCAAAAATCAACCTCCGCGAAACGGCCCGCGCTTCGGCTAGCGTTCTCCTGCTCGCCCTGGAGAACCTCTTTCCCGGCAATCCCCATCGTCCTTAGAACCTATCCTGGTGCCACGTAACCGTTCACAGGCCAGTCGGGGATTGGTCCATTTTTCGGCCCCCAAGACGTTGTCATTACAATAGGCACGTGACCGAAAACTCGGGACCTGTCCCCTTCGCTCCCGGCATGCGGCACGGCTCCGCGCCCATCCCCACAGGGGGCGAGGCTTTCGCGCTCGGCTCGGCGAGGTCAAACTGGAGTTTTCCCCGCACCTCACGGAGTCCGCCTTGAGCACCACAGCACCCCGAAGTGCCCCCTCGGCCGAGCGCCTGCTGCTCAGCGGGAACGAGGCCATCGCCCTGGCAGCCCATCGCGCCGCGGTAGCCTTGGGGACCGGCTATCCCGGCACGCCCTCTACCGAGATTCTCGAACGATTCTCGGACCTCGGCGGCCGCGCCCAATGGTCGCCCAACGAGAAGGTCGCGCTCGAAGTCGCCCTAGGTGTGGCAATGGCCTCGGCCCCGGCCCTGGTCACCATGAAGCACGTCGGACTGAACGTCGCCGCCGATCCCCTCTTCACCGCCGCCTATACCGGCACGACGGGCCCGTTGGTCATCGTCTCCGCCGATGATCCGGGCATGGCCTCCAGCCAGAACGAACAGGACAACCGCCGCTACGCCGTAGCCGCCGGCGTGCCCATGCTCGAGCCGGCCGATTCCCAAGAGGCCTACGACTACCTGCTGGCCGCACTCGACATCTCCCGACGCTGGTCGCTGCCCGTCCTCCTCCGCGTGACCACGCGTGTGTGCCACTCGAAGACCGTGGTCCGCCCCGGTCCCGTCCAGCCCATCGATGCCGCGCCGCATTTCGATCACGATATCCCCAGCCGAGTGATGATCCCGGCCCACGCCCGGCCTGCCCACCGCCGATTGCGGCAGAAGCTCGCCGAGATCACCCAATGGAATGAGCAGAGCGGCCCCAACCGGATTCTCGAAGGGAATCCCTCCCTGGGGATCGTCACTTCGGGCGTCGCCGCGATGCACGTGCGCGAAGCCGCGCCTCAAGCTCGCCTGTTGAAGCTCGGGTTCACCTTCCCTCTGCCGCTGGAGCGGATCCGGCGTTTCGCCGAGGAAGTGGATCGACTCGTGGTCATCGAAGAAGGAGACCCCTACCTGGTCGAACAGCTCCGCTACGGCCGGCATCGCCGTCGAGGACAAGCCGGAGATGTACCGGTTCGGCGAGCTGAACGTGGCCCGCGTGCGACGAATCCTCGCCGGCGATACCACGCCCGAGCCCGTGCCTCCGCGGGGAAAGCCGCCAGCCTTGTGCCCGAGCTGCCCGCACCGCACCGTCTTCGAAATCCTCCGCAAGCTCGATTGCATCGTCTCCGGCGACATCGGCTGCTATTCGCTTGGCGCTTTGCCGCCGCTGGAGGCCATGGACAGCCTCGTCTGCATGGGAGCGAGCATCGGCATGGGCTTGGGACTGCGCCACGTTCTGCCCGAGGACCAGGCGCGGCGCGTGGTCAGCGTCATCGGCGACAGCACCTTCGTCCACAGCGGTATCACCGGCCTGGTGGAAATGGTCTACAACCCGCCGCAAACCGGCCATGTGGTCCTGATCCTCGACAACGGCACGACCGCCATGACCGGCCTCCAGGAACACCCGGGCACCGGCCGTTCGCTCGATCATCGCCCCGCCGGCAAGGTAGTATTCGAAGACCTTGGCGCGGTCGCTGGGCGTCGACTACACGATCGCGATCGATCCCTCGCGCGACCCCGAAGCCTTCGAGCGTACCCTCGTCCAGAGCCTGGCTTCCAACCGCCTGAGTGTCATCATCGCGCGACGGCCGTGCCTGCTGGCCGCCGGCAGGATCAAGCAGTACGAGCAGTGCCAGTTGACCAACTCGCCGCGCACCCCGAGCGCGGGCTGAGCCCAACCGTCTTCCGCCCCCCTTTCATCACGGCCCAACACGCAAGACCGAAAAAGCTGCACGAAGCCATGCCGCACGCGCCCACCACCAACGTCGTCGTCGCCGGACTCGGCGGCCAGGGGGTGCTCAAGGCCTCCGACATCCTCGCCGAAGCCGCCTTTGCCGCCGGACTCGACGTCAAGAAGGCCGAAGTGCATGGAATGAGCCAGCGCGGCGGATCGGTCACCAGCGACGTCCGTTTCGGCGACGAGGTGCTCAGCCCCATGGTTCCACCCGGCGAGGCCGACTTCCTCCTCGTCCTGGCCGCGGACCAACTCGACGTGCATCGCGGCATGGTCCGCGACGGTGGAGTGACGATCACTCCAGACGATGTCGACTCGGCCGCGCTGCCCCATCGACGCAGCCTGAATGTCGCCCTGCTCGGCGTGCTCAGCCGCCACTTGACCATCCCGCCGTCGGCCTGGCAAGCAAGCCATCCGCGCTAACCTCCAGCCCGAGTTGTTCGAAGCCAATCTCCAGGCCTTCCAACTTGGCCGCCGTACCGCCGACTGATCCCCGCCGCAATTCGCCGCGCCGGGCGGCAACCGAGTTCCAGCCCTCCCCCAAGCAGAGTAGGCGACAGAATGCAAACCCCGACGTATGCTCTCGTTGATTCTCCCCTCCCTCCCTCGCGCGATTATTGAGTCCTTCGCCGCTTATGAAACGAGGGCGACCAACGCAATCCTGGTTTCCCCGGCACAGAAGGCTTTGATTTGCAGTCAACAACGGCATCAGTAAACACGGCAGTGCCCATGATCCATCCCACCAGCATCGCGCCGGGAGCGGCCGCGCAATTCCAGCCAGCCAGCAGCCCCGACTACGTTCCGCTGGACCATCTGCGATACCTCCAGTCCCAGCGGCTCCGCGCAGGTAGCCCGCCTGGCCTACGACCGCGTGCC
Source organism: Pirellulales bacterium (assembly GCA_963736495.1). GTDB lineage: Bacteria > Planctomycetota > Planctomycetia > Pirellulales > Thermoguttaceae > CAVTPL01. Next base: position 267,696 of record CAVTPL010000010.1, read on the forward strand.
CCTCTATCGCCAGCGCATGGACGAGAAGGGCGTAACGCCCGACGCCATCTGCGACGTCCGACGATCTGGCCCAGCTACCCTTCACCGTAAAGACCGACCTGCGCGACACCTATCCGTTCGGCCTGTTCGCCAGTGCCGATGGGCGAGATCGTGCGCCTGCACGCCTCCAGCGGCACGACCGGCAAGCCGATCGTGGTCGCCTACACCCAGGCAGACCTCGACGTCTGGACCAGCGTCATGGTCCGCACGCTGGCCTCCTACGGCCTGCACCGCGGCGACATCATCCAGAACGCCTACGGCTACGGCCTGTTCACCGGCGGACTGGGATTCCACTACGGCGCCGAGGCCCTCGGGGCCACGGTCATCCCCATCTCCGGCGGCAACACCGATCGGCAGATCATGGTCATGAAGGATTTCGGCGTCTCGGCCATCTCCTGCACGCCCAGCTACTTCCTCCACCTCATCGACCGCGCCGAGGAAATCGGCGTCGACCTGCGCGAGCCTGCCCCTGCGCGTCGGGCGTCTTCGGCGCCGAGCCCTGGACCGAGGGCATGCGCGCGCCGCATCGAGGAGGCAGCCGGCATCAAGGCCTACGACATCTACGGCCTGTCGGAGATCATCGGGCCCGGCGTCGCCGCCGAGTGCTTCGCGCAGGACGGCCTGCACCTCTTCGAGGACCACTTCTATCCCGAGATCATCGATCCCGAGACCGGCGAAGCCGCTGCCCGACGGCCAGCGAGGGGGAACTGGTGCTCACCACGCTCAGCAAGGAGGCGATGCCGATGCTCCGCTACCGCACCCGCGACATCACCTCGATCTAGCCCGAGCCCTGCCCCTGCGGCCGGACGATCCGCCGCATCCGGCGGATCTCGCACCGCAGCGACGACATGTTCATCATCCGCGGCGTGAACGTCTTCCCCTCGCAGATCGAGACGGCCCTGCTGGCCGTCGAAGGAAACGCTGCCGCACTACCAGATCGTGCTCACCCGGGACAAGGGGCTCGACAACGTCGAGGTGCAGATCGAGGTGACGCCCGAGGTCTTCAGCGACCGCATCGGCGCCCTGGAGGAGTTGCAGAGCGGATCGCTCGCGCAGATCGAGCACACCATCGGCATCCGCGTCACGGTGAGCCTCGTCGAGCCGCACACGATCCAGCGGAGCGAAGGCAAGGCGAAGCGGGTGATCGACAAGCGGCAGATGTAACATGACCAGCGGCCAAGAACCTATCCCAGAACCGACGGGAATTCGCTCCGCGGTCGGAGAATCCGCGAGCGGCAGACGGTTCTGAGGGCGACTCAAAAACCCACGACCCTCGACCCACTCGGCCAGGAGCCACGCGCCGATGAAAATCCACCAGCTCTCGGTCTTCGTCGAGAACAAACCGGGGCACCTGATCGCGCCCGTGCCGGCTCCTGGCCGAGGCGGCAATCAACATCGTCACCCTCTCGCTGGCCGAAACCCAGCAGTACGGCATCCTCCGCCTGATCGTCCGCGACTGGCAGAAAGCCAAGCAGGTCCTGGAAAGCGCCGGGCTCGCCGTGGGCGTCAACCGAAGTGCTGGCGATCGAGGTCGCGGACCGTCCCGGTGGCCTGGCCGAAGTACTCGCTCCCGATCGAGAAGGCCGACGTCAACGTCGAGTACATGTACGCCTTCGCCGACGCGATGGGCGAAAAGGCCGTGCTCGTCTTCCGCTTCGACGATCCGGACGCCGCGATCTCCACGCTCTGCCGCGGCGGGAATCAACGTCGTCACGAGCGTCCAGCTCTACGCCCGCCTCGAAGCGTCTTCTTGAGCCTCACGAAGAATCTATCCGAGAACTACCGCTGCGGTCTTGTACGGCCGGAAAATCGCAGCACCTCCCAAGGTTCGGGGACCGGCTAAACCCGTGCCCCTCCGCCGCCCCCCTGCCTTTCCGGATGGCGGGGTGATTCCCCCCTTGCCCCATCTACCACTTGCTTCTCAGCCATGCTACCTTGGGCTTGCTTGCCACATTCAACCTCGCCTCCAGGAGCCTACCCATGCGAACGCTCATTACCGCCGTCGCGATCGTGTCGTTAGTTGCCTGTCGATCCGCTGCGCAAGGCGCCGACAACATGCCGCCGCCAGGCTTCACGGCGCTGTTCAACGGCAAGGACCTGACCGGTTGGAAGGGGCTCCTCAAAGGTCCGTACGACAACCCGGCCCAGCGGGCCAAGCTCTCGCCCGAGCGAACTGGCCGAAGCTCCAGAAGGAGGCCGACCAGGACATGCGGGCCCACTGGAAGGTCGAGGACGGCGCCTTGGTCTTCGACGGCAAGGGGCGGAGCCTCTGCACCGCCAAGGACTACGGCGATTTCGAGATGTACGTCGACTGGAAGATCCTGCCCCACGGCGACAGCGGCATCTACCTCCGCGGCAGCCCGCAGGTGCAGATCTGGGACCAACGACCGGCCCGAGGGCTCCGGCGGCCTCTACAACAACCAGAAGAACCCCAGCAAACCGTCGAAGTGCGCCGACAAGCCGATCGGCCAGTGGAACACCTTCCGCATCAAGATGGTCGGCGAGAAGGTCAGCGTGTGGCTCAACGGCGAATTGGTCGTCGACAACGTCGTGATGGAAAACTACTGGGAGCGCGACAAGCCGATCTACCCCACCGGTCAGATCGAGCTGCAGAACCACGGCAACACGCTCTACTTCAAGAATGTCTACCTCCGCGAGATCTCTGGCAGCCCCTAGCGCCGCATCCCGAAAGTCCTTTCCTGAATGCCGCACGGACAACCCCGCCCCTCCTGGATAAACCGGAAAACGCTCTTTCCGGCGACGCAATGACACGCCACGGAAGCATGGGTGCTGGTTCGTTACCAACTTAGCCCGACCGGCAGCACGGCTTGTGGCCTGCCCTCCCTCCGCCGCGCGTGCGGCGGTCGGCCTGCGTCTGCCTTCCTCCACCCGCGCCTCGTCGGTCAGCGATTGCGCACCCGAGACGCCGCAACGCCCGACGATGTGCCGGAAGGAGGGCTTCGCGGCTCGCCTTGCCGTCCCTGCTGCGAACCCTGCCGCCGGACCATGTCTTACGTTGACAGGGAGGATTATTGCAAATAAAATCGCCAATTCGAGCGTTGACAGCGGCTCATGCCCCATGTTGACGAAGCATCTGAAATCCCCAGGAGGAGCCCCTAATGGCAGACGAGAGAGCTGGTCAGATCGTCAACGTGATGAAGGAGGAGCGGCTCTTCCCGCCCTCGGCGGAGTTCTCCGCCCAGGCGCGGATCGACTCGATGGAAGCAGTACGAGGAGCTGTGGAAGGAGGCCGCCGCCGACATCCCCGGGTTCTGGGGCAAGATGGCCGGCGAGCTGCACTGGTTCAAGCCGTTCGACAAGGTGCTCGAGTGGAACGAGCCGTTCGCCAAGTGGTTCGTCGGCGGGCAGACGAACGTCTCCTACAACTGCCTCGACGTCCACCTCGACACGCTCGCGGCGCAACAAGGCGGCCATCATCTGGGAAGGCGAGCCGGGCGACGTCCGCGTGCTGCACCTACCAGATGCTGCACCACGAGGTCTGCAAGTTCGCCAACGTGCTGAAGAAGCTCGGCGTCGGCAAGGGCGACGTCGTCTCGATCTACATGCCGATGATCCCCGAGTTGGCGATCGCCATGCTGGCCTGCGCCCGGATCGGCGCCGTCCATTCGCGTGATCTTCGGCGGCTTCTCCGCCGAGGCGATCGCCGACCGCAACAACGACGCCAAGGCCAAGCTGCATGATCACCGCCGACGGCGGCTGGCGCCGCGGCACGCCAGTTGCCGCTGAAGGCCAACGTCGATGCCGCCCTGGAGAAGTCGCCGACCGTCGAGAAGTGCGTCGTCGTCCGCCGCATCGGCAACGAAGTCGCAGATGCAGGCAGGCCGCGACCTCTGGTGGCACGACCTGATGGCCGACGCCTCCGCCGATTGCCCCGCCGAGCCGCATCGACAGCGAAGCCCCGCTGTTCATCCTCTACACCAGCGGCTCGACCGGCAAGCCCAAGGGCATCAAGCACACCACGGCCGGCTACAACCTCTTCGCCAAGAAGACCATCGAGTGGGTCTTCGACCTCCGCGACGACGACGTCTACTGGTGCACGGCCGACATCGGCTGGATCACCGGCCACAGCTACATCGTCTACGGCCCGCTGTCCGCCGGCGCCACCGACGTTCATGTACGAAGGGGCTCCCAACTGCCCGCACGAAGACCGCTTCTGGGAGATGATCGAGAAGTACAAGATCAACATCCTCTACACCGCCCCGACCGCCATCCGCACCTTCATCAAGTGGGGCGACCAGTGGGTCGACAAGCACGACCTGTCGAGCCTGCGCCTGCTGGGCACCGTCGGCGAGGGGATCAATCCCGAGGCCTGGATGTGGTACTACGAGAAGATCGGCGGCGGCCGCTGCCCGATCGTCGATACCTGGTGGCAGACCGAGACCGGCGGGATCATGATGACGCCCGCTGCCCGGCGCCATTCCCGCTCAAGCCGGGCAGTTGCACCAAGCCGCTGCCCGGCATCATGCCGGAGATCGTCGGCGAGGACGGCAAGCCCGGTCGCCACGGGGCAACGGCGGCTGGCTGGTGATCACCAAGCCCTGGCCCGGCATGCTCCGCGGCATCTGGGGCGACGACGAGCGCTACAAGATCCAGTACTGGAGCGACGTGCCCGGCAAGTACCTCTGCGGCGACAACGCCCGCTGCGACGAGGACGGCTACTACTGGATCATGGGCCGCATCGACGACGTGCTCGAACGTCTCCGGCCACCGGCTGAGCACGATCGAGATCGAAAGCGCCCTGGTCAGCCACCCGGCCGTGGCCGAAGCCGCGGCCGTCGGCCGGCCCGCACGAGATCAAGGGCGAGGCGGTCGCCGTGTTCGTCACCCTCACCGGCGGCATCGAGCCGACCGACGAACTGCGCAAGGAACTGCAAGGACCACGTGCGCAAGGAGATCGGCGCGCTGGCCGTGCCCGACGACATCCGCTTCACCACCGTCGCTGCCCAAGACCCGCAGCGGCAAGATCATGCGCCGGCTGCTGCGCGACATCGCCGCCGGCCGGCAGACGACCGGCGACACGACCACGCTGGAAGACTTCAGCGTCCTGGCCAAGCTCCGCAGCGACGAGGACTAATGCTCTTCTCCCAATCGCTTCCCGCGCGACGATTTCCCGTCCGCGGAAAAGCGATTGCGGCGATTCCTCGCCGAACGCCGGTAAAACTCAGCCGCTCATGGCAACTTCGCGAGCGTGTCCGCAGCAATTCGGGCACGCTCGCCTCTTTTCAGCATCCCCTTCGCGCCAAACGGGAAACGTTAGTCCCGCCGTAGCCGGCCGGGAGTCGCAACGCGGTCGCCGCTCGCTTTGGACGCTATTGTTTACCCCGGACCCTACACGCTCCCCGCCGCTCCGCCCTACCTCACCGAGGAATTCCCGATCGCCCGCGGCCCCAAGAAAACAAACAAGGCCGGGTAGCCTTGCAGCTCCCGGCCCTGCTCTGTTGATTCAATCCGATCGACGGCGATCTCCGACGCGCTACTTGCGACGCCGCCACAGGTAACACGCGCCGCATCAATGCCCCGGAGCACAGCATGGCGATCGTGCTCGGCTCGGGTACGGCGGGCAACTCGCGCGGCGAATCTCGCCACCCGAGAACGTTGTCGTGTGCACGTTCAGATAGAGATTGCCCTGGCTCAACTCCGTGAGCAATGTCGGGAAGACACTCTCCCAGGAGAAATTCGTGAGCTGCAATTGCTTGTAGAGCACGATCTGCGTGTTCGGAAGATTCACGTCGGTCAGTGCCGGCAGGCTGATGACCGATGGCCCGTTCTGCCCCGGCAAACCCGTATGAATATTCGCGGAACTGATCGGTCCGATGAGATCATCGACCGTCAACGTCAGGTCGAAGGTCTTGGCCTGTGTGTCGACGACGAAGGAGCCCACACCCCAGCCATTCGTTAGAACTACCGGAGTCTCGTTCGCACCGAACAGACTCGTGTCGAACACGATCTGCTCGCCCATTGCGAGGGGCGATGCCACAAGGCAAACCAACACAGCCGCGGTGAAGCCAAAAAGTGCTCGTCGTTTCATCGTCTCACCTCCGCCATTCGATCCCGGATTCTGCTGTTCCTCAGCACGTTGCGCGTCAAGGTCCATCTCAGCGATCCATACTTCTAACGCGTAGTAGAATACCCAACCAACCCGGTCCTGACAAGCAACCTGCTGAACAATTTTCCCATTTTCTCGCCCGTCGGTGCGTCCAACACCCCCCGAACAACCGGACGTGCGCCCCTGCCCGGCAAGCCGACCTCTGCGGTGCCTGGGCTCGCCCGCTAGAATCAGCCTTTACCCTGATCGCCCGCTCTGGCTTCGTGGAATCGCTTACCATGCCTCGATACAATCCCGCAGTCGTCGAACCCAAGTGGCAGCAGTTCTGGGAGGCCAATGAGACCTTCCGTACCGCCCGAATTCCCAATAACCAAAAGCTTTATGTCCTCGACATGTTCCCCTATCCCAGCGGCGAAGGTCTCCATGTAGGCCACCCCGAGGGGTATACGGCAACCGATATCGTCTGCCGTTTCCATCGCATGCTCGGACAAAGCGTCATGCACCCAATGGGTTGGGATGCCTTTGGCCTGCCCGCCGAACAGCACGCCAAAAAGACCGGCACCCACCCCCGCACGACCACAGACCAGAATATCGCCAATTTCCGCCGCCAACTCAAAATGCTCGGCTTCAGCTACGACTGGAGCCGCGAGCTGGCCACCACCGATCCCGCCTACTTCCGCTGGACCCAGTTCATCTTCCTCGTCCTGTTCGACACCTGGTTCGATGCCCAACAGCAGAAGGGCCGACCCATCGCCGAACTTCCCATTCCCAACGAAGTCGCACTTCAAGGACCCGACGCCGTACGTCGCGATCAGGCGAGCTCCGAATCACCGATGAAGCCCCGATCGCCCGCGCGGCCCCAAGAAAACAAACAAGGCCGGGTAGCCTTGCAGCTCCCGGCCCTGCTCTGTTGATTCAATCCGATCGACGGCGATCTCCGACGCGCTACTTGCGACGCCGCCACAGGTAAAACGCGCCCATCAATGCCCCAGAGCACAGCATGGCGATCGTGCTCGGCTCGGGTACGGCGGGCAACTGGGCGCGAACCTCCCCACCCGGGAACGTTGTCGTGTGCACGTTCAGATAGAGATTGCCCTGGCTCAACTGCGTGAGGAATGCCGGGAAGACGCTCTGCCAGGAGAAATTCGTGAGCTGCAATTGCTTGTAGACCACGATCTGTGTGTTCGGAATCGTCACGTCGGTCAGTGCCGGCAAAGTGATGACCGATGGCCCGTTCAGCCCCGGCAAACCCATATGAATGTCCGCGGAACTGACCGGTCCGATGAGATCATCGACCGTCAACGTCAGGTCGAAGGTCTTGGCCTGTGTGTCGACGACGAAGGAGCCCACACCCCAACCATTCGTTAGAACTGGCGGAGCTTCGTTCGCACCCAACAGACTCGTGTCGAACACGATCTGCGCGCCCATTGCGAGGGGCGATGCCACAAGGCAAACCAACACAGCCGCGGTGAAGCCGAACACTGCTCGTCGTTTCATCGTCTCACCTCCGCCATTCGATCCCGGATTCTGCTGTTCCTCAGCACGTTGCGCGTCAAGGTCCATCTCAGCGATCCATACTTCTAACGCGCAGTAGAATACCCAACCAACCCGGTCCTGACAAGCAACCTGCTGAACATTTTTCTGATTTTTTCGCCCGTCGGAGCATCCAGCACCCCCCCGAACAACCGGACGTGCGACCTGCCCACCCAGCCGACCTTTGCGGTGCCTGGGCCCGCCCGCTAGAATCAGCCTTTACCCTGATCGCCCGCTCTGGCTTCGTGGAATCGCTCCATGCCTCGATACAATCCCGCAGTCGTCGAACCCAAGTGGCAGCAGTTCTGGGAGGCGAATCAGACCTTCCGTACCGCCCGAATTCCCAAGAACCAAAAGCTCTATGTCCTCGACATGTTCCCCTACCCCAGCGGCGAAGGTCTCCATGTCGGCCATCCCGAGGGCTACACGGCCACCGACATCGTCTGCCGCTTCCAGCGCATGCGCGGACAAAGCGTCTGCACCCGATGGGCTTGGGACGCCTTCGGCCTGCCCGCCGAAGCAGCACGCCATCAAGACCGGCACCCATCCCCGCACGACCACCGAACAGAACATCGCCAATTTCCGCCGCCAGCTCAAGATGCTCGGCTTCAGCTACGACTGGGACCGCGAGCTCGCCACCACCGATCCCGACTACTTCCGCTGGACCCAGTGGATCTTCCTCGTGCTGTTCGACACCTGGTTCGACGCCGAACAGCAGAAGGGCCGACCCATCGCCGAACTGCCCATTCCCGCCGAAGTCGCAGCTGCAAGGCGACGACGCCGTACGCCGCTACCAGGACGAGCACCGCCTCGCCTACCAGCTCGAAGCCCCGGTGAACTGGTGCCCGGCGCTGGGCACCGTGCTCGCCAACGAAGAAGTCATCGACGGCAACAGCGAGCGGGGCAGCCATCCCGTGGTCCGCCTCCCCCTGCGCCAGTGGATGCTCCGCATCACCGCCTACGCCGATCGCCTGGAGAACGACCTCGACTCGCTCGATTGGCCCGAGAGCATCAAGGAGCTGCAACGCAACTGGATCGGCCGCAGCACGGGCGCCGAGGTCGATTTCTTCGTCGGCTCGAAGACCGCCGACAACGGCATGCCTTCGCAGGAGGAATTCGAGTACTGGGTGGTAGACCGGATCGAGAACGGATTCGCCAAGAACGACCCGGCGACAGCTGTCCTGCGCATCTACACCACGCGCCCCGACACGCTCTTCGGCGCGACCTACATGGTGATCGCCCCCGAGCATCCGTTCGTCGAGCGGCTGACCACGCCCGAACAGGCCGCCGCCGTCGAGGCCTATTGCCAGCAAGGCCGCCTCGCAAGAGCGATCTCGACCGCACCGATCTGGCCAAGGAGAAGACCGGCGTCTTCACCGGCTCCTACGCCATCAATCCGGTCAACGGCAAGGCAATTCCCATCTGGGTCGCCGACTACGTGCTCATCAGCTACGGCACCGGTGCGATCATGGCCGTCCCCGCCCACGATGAGCGCGATTTCGAGTTCGCCAAGCAAGTTCGACCTGCCGATCATTCCCGTGGTCGATCCGGGCGAGGCGGCCGGCGAACTCGCGCGAGCAAGTTGCTCGCCGGCAAGCTGGCCTTCATCGCCGACGGCATCGCGATCAACTCCGGCCGCTTCAACGGCCTGACCACCGCCGACTTCAAGACGGCGATCACCGACGACCTCGGCAACAAGCGGACTCGGCCGCGAGGCCGTCAACTACAAACTCCGCGACTGGCTCTTCAGCCGCCAGCGCTTCTGGGGCGAGCCCTTCCCGATCCTCCACGAACTCGATGCCCACGGCCAGCCCACTGGACGCAGTCCGCGCCGTCGCACCCGAGGATCTGCCGGTCGATCTGCCCCACCTGCGATGACTTTCAAGCCACACGGCACGCCCGGAACCGCCGCTGGACAAAGCCCCCGACGAGTGGCTCTACGTCCAGCGTCGACGGCAAGCGCTACAAGCGCGAAACCAACACCATGCCCCAATGGGCCGGCTCCTGCTGGTACTACCTCCGCTTCCTCGATCCCGCCAACTCGCAAGCGCTTCGTCGATCCCGACGATCGAAAAAGCCTGGATGCCGGTCGATCTCTACGTCGGCGGGGCCGAGCACGCCGTCCTCCACCTGCTCTACTCGCGATTCTGGCACAAGGTGCTCTTCGACCGCGGCCACGTCAGCACGCCCGAACCGTTCCAGAGGCTGGTCAACCAGGGCATGATCCTCGGCGAAATGGAGTTCACCGGCTACCGCGACGCCGCCGGCGCCTGGACCAGCGCCGACAAGGCCGAACCTCGCGGCGGGCCCGCCAATGGCCCCGCGGCCAGCCCCGTGAAGCTCGCCCCCGAGTTGGTCGAAAAACGCGGAGAAGGCTTCGTGCTCAAGGCCGATCCCGCCATCAAGGTCGATAGCCGCGCCTACAAGATGTCCAAAAGCCGCGGCAATGTCGTCAATCCCGACCATGTGGTCAAGGAGTACGGCGCCGACTCGCTGCGGCTCTACGAGATGTTCATGGGCCCGCTTGGAGGCTACCAAGCCCTGGAGCATGCAGGGAGTCAGCGGGGTCCGCGGCTTCCTCGACCGCGTCTGGCGCATGGTGCTGGACGATCGCGACGAGCAAACGCGTCTCCATCCCGCCGTCCAGAACGCGGAACCCTCGGCCGAGCAGAACCGCGTGCTCCACAAGACCATCCAGGCGGTCACCAAAGACCTCCAGCAGATGTCGTTCAATACGGCCATCGCGCGCTTGATGGAGTTCGTCAACTACTTCCTTCAGGCCGACTGCCGCCCCAAGTCGGCAATGGAGAGGTTCGTCCTCATCCTTTCGCCCCTCGCGCCCCATATTGCCGAGGAACTTTGGCAGGCGCTGGGCCACGATCAAAGCCTGGCCTACCAGACGTGGCCGCAATACGACGAGACCCTGCTCAAAGAAGATACGATCGAGCTGCCGGTCCAGATCAACGGTAAGCTCCGAGCGGTCGTCGCGGCCCCCGCCGAGGCCGACAAGGCGACGTTGGAAACCATCGCCCGGCAAAACCCCAAGATCGCCGAACAGTTGGCTAGCAAAACCGTGGTCAAAGTCGTCGTCGTGCCGGGCAGGATGGTCAACTTCGTCGTGCGGCAGTAGCCCCGCCCCTGCGGACGCCCAGAACCACCGGCTCCCACCCCCGGTACTCGCGGCGATTCCCCCTCGCGTTCGAGGGTAAGTCGCGGGGCGCACGGCGCCATGCGCGGTGTTCCGGCCGCGCGGGGAAACATCGCGCGGCCCCGCGGAATTCATGCCCCGGTCGATCGGCGCCGCCCTACCGCGGCGCAGCGCACCTTGCCTCTTCTCTTGCTCCGGCCACCGCCGGGATTCGCTTGCTGCCCCACAAGCCCGGCGGATCGTGCGCGGCGTTGGCCCAGCGCGCACAGTCAGACACCCAGCGATGGGAAAACTCGTTCATCGCATCCCTCCAGTCAAGAGCACGATCCAGGTGACGAGACGAGAGCGTCGCACCCAAGCAGACAAGAGGAGATGACTGGAAATGAACCGGAACTACTGGCCCGTGCCTGGCCGCACGCAGGAAAGCAAGGATCGATGAGAGAATCGCTCCCCTGCGCTAGATTGGCGACCGTCACGATCATCATTCGAGAGCATCTTACTCCCGCGATTACGCCGATGCAAGAGGGCGCGGCGCAAGAAATGTGCCGCTCGATTCCGAGGCCGTGCCCCCGCCTAAGCCCGCAATTTCCCCCGCCTCCACTTCCCGGGCTGTGAACGGTTACTTTTTCGATCGCACGATCAATTCCGGCGGCTTGCCCTGGATAAATTGCTGGGCGACCGCCGCCGCCTCTTCCTTGCTCGCATACCCCGGGTACCGCACCGCCTCCACCACGCCGTGCGCGCCAGGATCCGCGTACACTCGATCCGGCACCGCGCCGCCAGGTCCACCGCCGCCTCCAGCGTGCGCATGCATTCCTGCGGCGAGTGGAAACCCATGCCGTTGTGCGCGGCCACGTAGTCCCACCGCATCTGCGCCCTGCGCACCAACTGCCGGACCTCCTTCAGTTCCTCATCCCCGGCCCCAGCCTCCATCGCCGCCGCAATGTCAAAATGCGCCTTGCTCACGTGCTCTTCGGCTCGCTGCCGTGATTCGAAAACCTTGTCCTGGATCGCCTCCACCCGATGCGTAATCTCTTTCTCCTCCCAGCGGTGGCAGACCGCGCACGAGTTGGACACGTTCAACAACGGACTTTGCACGTAGTGGTCCGTGTACTTCACCCCACCTTCGGTCCGGTAGGGCATGTGGCAGTCGGCGCACGACACGCCCCGGTAGGCGTGAATGCCGGTCGAATAGATTTCGTAGTCCGGATGCTGCATCTTCAGCATCGGCGCCTTGCTGATCGCGTGCGTCCAGTCGGAAAACTGCCCTTCCGCAAAGCTGGCGTCGTAGTAGGCCTCGATCTCCTCCGCCTTGATCCCCTGGCGCACCTTCCCCTTGTCCCAAGGAAAAACCAGGTAGTTTCCCTGCTTACGGAAATAGTATTCCACGTGGCACTGGCGCAGACCATCGACCGCATTTCCTGGTGCGAGACCTCCTCGGGCTTGGTCCCCTGGCGCCCGAGGCTTCGACCAAGGCCGGTCGCGTAATCCGCAATTGCATCGTCTTCGGATCGTGGCAGTCCAAGCAACCGATCGGATGCGTGATCTGCCCCTTGAAGTCGGCAAATAACTGCCCGTAGAACTTCTCCGGCCCCATCTTGGCAAACTGTGCCACCACGTCCGGGCTCTTGCACGTCCAACACGTCGCCGGCGTCTTCTTCAAGTCGATCCGCGCGCTTTCCGTCACGTCGTTAATCGCGTTCAAATGCCCCCGCGCCTGCAGATACCCCTTGGCAAACCCGTACCCCGCGAAAAGCACGATGTTGGCCGGCACCTCCTTGAGATAGTCGCGCGGTTCGGCACCCCCATACTTGGTCCGGCTCGTGCTCTCGATCATCCGTTTGTAGCGGTCGTATTCCCTCGGATAATTGATCGCCCAGGGGCTGTCCGGGCCGCTGTTGGTCTCCAAATCGCCGATCTCCAGAAGCGGCGCCTGCCGCTTCGCCTCCTCGCGCCGCTGGAGGATCGACGCCCCCAACATCCCCAGCACAAAGGTCAGCACCAGCGCAACGGCCAGCATCAACCAACCTGTCCAGGCCGGCGCCGCACGCCGGCGCCGGGTCCCCCGAAGTGCCAGCAGGAGGCACGGCACGATCCGCATTCATGGAGTAACTCCTTTCGGCCGCGGCGCACGCCCGCCGATCTTCGTCTCTTGATCTCCCGACACCAGCGGCGGCAGCTCCGCCTGAAACACGTTGGGGGCCGCCGAAAGGCTCCGCGCCGGCCGTGGGGCACTTCCCGATGGCAATCCCAGCAGCGAAGGTCCTCGCGGTCGTGCCCGGCCAGCGATACGTTCTCGATCACGCCCGCATGACACCGCCGGCAGTTCTCTTCGACCACCGGAATCGCCCCCGCCGACAGCCGGATCACCTGAGGCTCCCATCGCATCGTAAACACCGTCGCGTGCCAAAGGCCGTCCTTGGCCTTGAATGCATAATGCGCCAGCGGCGAATCGTGCGGCACGTGGCAGTCGTTACAGGTCGCCACGTGCGCGTGGCTGCTGTGCTGCCAGGTGAGGTACTGCGTGTTCATCACGTGGCAGTTCACGCAGGTTTCCGGATCGTCACTCAAGTACGACGTGGCCCGCGAAGCATGGACCACGAATAGTCCCATCCCCGCCGCCATGCCCAGAGCCGCGAACCCGGCAATGCGGAACCGCGGCCGGACAAATTCCAGCCCCAGCACAGCCTTCAGCCAGCGTTGCAGCGAATGAAAATCGATCATCGGTCGCTATTGTTGCCGCTGGACGTGCGAAGATCAATCCGGAAACCCCTAGCGACAGCGGCGGCGATTCCCCGTCGCCTGTTCCCTTCGGCGATCGTCCGTATAATACTTCTCCTCAGGTCCCCTACACTTGATCCAAGTCAATCCTCTCGCCCCGTTCTCCCGCTTTCTTGAATCGTCTCTCCTGCCCGCCCCTCGCCCCGGAGCACTCCTTGGAACTCAACATCGCCGACATCTTGCACGGCTGCCGGCTCTTCTCCCGCGTCCAATCGCGAGGATTCCAGCGTCTGGCTGCCATGGCCCGCATCAGCCGCTTCGACAAAAACGATCTCGTCTTCCGGGAGGGGCAGGAGTGCCCCGGGGTCTATGTGGTCGGTAGCGGACTGATCCGCGTCTATAAGACCGCAGCCAACGGCAAGGAGCACGTCCTGCACATGGTCGGTCCCGGGCGAACCTTCGCCGAAGTCGCTGCGATCGGCGGCTTCAAGTGCCCCGCCAACGCCGAAGCCGTCGCCCCCTCCACCTGCCTCCTCCTCCCCCTGGCCCCTTTCACCCGCGCCCTCGAAGAAGACCACGAACTCTGCATGGGTATGATGATGGGCCTGACCATCTGGGCCCATCAACTCGTCGAGCTGCTCGAAGACGTCGTCCTCCGCGACGCCGTCGGCCGCCTGGCACGCTATCTGCTCGACGTCGACGCCGACCGCGACGGCACGATTGAACTGCCTACGCTCAAGCGATATGTCGCGAGCCACCTCAATCTCACCAGCGAAACCTTCTCGCGCACCATCCGTCGCCTCACCGATGCGGGCTTGATCGAGGAAATCGACGCCGCCCACGTCCGCCTCGTCCAGCGGGACCGGCTCCAGCGCGTCGCCGATGGCATGGTCTCCGATATCTGAAAGCCGAGCGACAACCGCCGCACGCTTTACAGAACAGACCCCGACACATTACGATGGCAATGCTCGTCGCTACCCCAAGTGCGCGCTGTCTGCCATGCTCGAGGCCGTTCATATCCGCAAAGCATACCCGGGAACCGTCGCGCTGGACGACGTGAGCCTGCAATTCGCTCCCGGAAAAGTCCACGCCCTGGTGGGAAAAAACGGGGCCGGCAAGAGCACGCTGGTCAAGATCTTCTCCGGAGCCGTAACGCCCACGCTGGGGTCGATTCGCCTCGAGGGCCGCGAGCTCCGCCTCCGCTCGCCACGCGATGCCCTGCAATGCGGCGTCGCCACCGTCTATCAGGAATTGAGCCTCGTTCCCGAACTCACCGTCGGAGAAAACATCCTCTTCGGTCGTCTGCCCCGCCGCGGCTGGATCATCGATTGGCCGGCGGTCTACCGCCGCGCCGCCGAGGTGCTCGATCAGATGGGAGCGAAGTTGAACGTTCGCGCCAAGGCCGGCCGCCTGGGAATCGCCTCCCAGCAGATTGTCGAAATCGCCAAGGCGATGTCGCACCGGGCGTGCGTCCTGATCCTCGACGAACCCACTTCCGCCCTCTCCCAGCACGAAGCCCAGCAGTTGTTTCGCCTGGTGCGCCTTCTGGCAAGCCAGGGAGTCACCGTGCTCTACATCACGCACCGCCTCCAGGAACTCTCCCAAGTGGCCGACACGGTCACCGTGCTCCGCGACGGCCGCCTCGCCGGCACGATTCCCGTCGAGCAGGCGACCTCCGAGCGGCTCGTAAGCCTGATGTTCGGCGCGTGGACGCCGACCGCGCCCGCCGCCGCCTCGTGCGCCGAGCAACCCCCAGCCCCCGCGGAACTCCAACCCCGCCCCAGCCTGCCGGCTCAACCCATCCTCGAAGTCCGCCACCTCTCGCGCCAGGGCAAGTTCTCCGACGTCAGTTTCGCCCTCCATCCCGGCGAAGTCGTCGGAATCGCCGGCATGCTGGGCTCCGGCCGCACCGAGCTCTTGATGTCGATCTTCGGCGCCGAGCCCTTCGATTCAGGGGAAGTGCTCGTGGCCGGAAACCGCGTGCGGCCTCGATCCCCACGCGTCATGAAGCGGCTGGGCCTGGCCTTGACGCCGGAAAACCGCAAACAACAGGCCCTCGTCCTCGGCTTGAGCACTCGCGAAAACCTCTGCCTCGCCGGCCTGGCCAAGATCGCCCGCCTCGGCATAATCTCCGACTCGCGCGAGCGCGACGTCGTCGAGCAAATGATCCAACGGCTGGGAATCGCCGTCTCCAACCCGCACCGCGCCGTCGAATCGCTCAGCGGCGGCAATCAGCAAAAAGTCGTCGTCGGCAACTGGCTGGTCACCGAGCCCCGCGTCATGCTCTTCGACGAACCCGACGCGCGGCATCGATGTCCAGGCCAAAGCAGCAAATCTTCCAGATCATCCGCCAGCTCAGCGCGCCGCGGCGTCGCCGCGCTCGTGGTCTCCAGTGAACTGGAAGAACTGTTCCAGGTCTGCCAGCGAATCCTCGTCCTGCGCCAAGGAAGGATCGTGGCCGAGTCGCGTGCCGACTCGATCCGGCTCGATCAGCTCTTCCGCGCGGCAATGGAGGCTTGAAACGCATGGAACTGAGACGGTTGTTGCGCTCCGATCGGACACGCGCGGTCGACCGGCCGTGCGCTGCTGGTCATCGTCCTCGTGGGCTTCTCCACCTACCTCGCCTGTGCGCGCCCGAACTTCTTCTCCCCCGACAACCTCATGGTCATCCTCCGCTCGGTCTCCGAGCAAGGCTTGATCGCCTTCGGCATGACCATGGTCATCGTGGCCGGCGAAATCGACCTCAGCGTCGGCTCGATGGTCGCCCTGGCCGGCTGCCTGGCTGCCTGGCTCGTAGCCGCGGGCCTGTCCCCCGCACTGGCCATCCCCGCCGCAATGGCCTTGGGAGCCGGCGCCGGGGCATTCACCGGGCTGATGCGCAACGCCTTCAGCGTGCCAAGCTTCATCACCACCCTCGCCTTGCTCAAGGCCCTCCGCGGCGCCGCCTTGATGCTCTGCGGCGGATTCACCCTCACCCCCTCCTTCCCCGCCTGGTACCAATTCCTCGGCGCGGGTTATGTCCGCTTCGTGACCGACCGCGGCGAGCTGGCCGTGCCCTTTCCCGTAATCCTCTTCCTCGCCGGCTTCGGACTGGTCCACTTCCTCCTCGGCTACACCACCTTCGGTCGCGCCGTTTACGCCGTGGGAGGCAACGCCGAGGCTGCGCGACTCAGCGGCGTGAACGTCGGCCGCGTCCGAATCCTCGTCCTCGCGCTGACCGGCATGTTGGCCGCGCTCAGCGGCGTGCTCGTCTCCGCACGATTCGTCTCCGGAAATCCCAATGTCGCCGAAGGCTGGGAACTCGAAGTCATCGCCGCCGTGATCATCGGCGGAACTAGTCTCAGCGGCGGCGCCGGCACCGTCTTCGGTACCCTCCTCGGAGTGATCTTCATCGGCGTCATCAGCAACGGCATGATCCTCTTGGACGTCCGACCGTATGTCCAGCACATCGTCCTCGGCGCGATCATCCTCGCCGCCGTGCTTGTCAACCAGGTCCAGCGGCACTCCCTTCAGTAGGCTCTTCGGTCCATGATCACCACCTCGCGCGACCGCGTCATCCGCACGCTCAACCACCTGCCCGTCGATCGCGCTCCGCTCGATCTTTGGGTGGAGCCGGCCGTGGAGAGGCTCCGCGCCGACGAGGTCGCCGAAATGCTTTTCCGCTACCCCGCCGACGTCGTCCGGCCCCACGTCCGCCCGCACAAGAAGGAGCCTGCCCGAGGCATTCCACTCGAACCCGGCAACCACACCGACGCCTGGGGCTGCGTCTGGCACGAAAGCGAGTGCGGCCCGCAACTCGTCGTCTCCCCTCTGACGGATCTGGGCCGACTGCGACACTACAAACTCCCCGAGCAGATCCCGGAAAAGACAAGCCTCTCCGCCGTCCACCGCGCAGCTTCCGCCCCCCGATTCCTTCTCGCCTCCAGCGAGGTCTGCCCGTTCCAACGATTGCAGTGGCTGCACGGAACCGAAAACACATTGCACGGTCTATCCGCCGGCAACCAACCGCTCCGCAACCTCCTCGACATGCTCCACGACCTTTCCTGCCGCGAGATGGAGACTTGGGCTGCAAGCGACGCGGACGGCGTGCTCATCGAGGACCAGTGCGCCTCGTCCCGCGGTCTGCTCGTCTCTCCCCAAACGTGGCGAGAACTGTTCAAACCCTTGTATCGCGAGTACTGCGAAATCCTCCACGCCCACGACAAGTTCGTCTTCTTCCACTCCGCCGGTAACCTGAGCGAAGTCCTCCCCGACCTCCTCCAGTGCGGGATCGATGCCCTCCACACCGACCTGTTCGCCCTCGATCTCACGCCGGTCGCCGACCGCTTCCGAAATCGCATGACGTTCTGGGGCTCAGCCGACCTCGACCGAGCCCTGGCCACCGGCAGGGCCGACCGCGTGTACACGCACGTCAACCGTCTCCGCACTGCACTGGACTACGGACGGGGGGGCCTCATCGCGCGCTGCCACTGGCCCCCCCAGCTCGGTTTCGATGAACTAGTGCGTTGCCTCAACGCCTGGCTCGCCCCCATCCGCCCCTGACTGGCTCTGACAAAACGGAGACCGGCTCCCGGCAATTCGCGCCAGACGCCTTGAATTTGCCTTGAGCGCCCTGTCCCGAGTTTTGTCCGCACCACAGCCAATCCGCCCGCCGCCCCGACGAATCACTCTTAGAACCTATCCCAGAACTGCTGCTGGAGCCCTGTGCGACCGGAAAATCGCAGCACCTCCCAACGTTCTGGGATCGGCTCTTAAGATCTCTCGCCAGCCAGCCAAGAAGTGCTCTGGCAGGACCGCAGGCGCCCAATACAATAGACATACTCCCGCCGAATTCCACCGCTTACCCTGACGACCCGCAATGGGAAACCGGTAAGCCAAATAGGGGCCAGAGAGCTAGCACCCTCCATCCGCATGGTTGGGGGGTTGGTCGCAGACCCATTCGTTCAGGCGGCTCGAGTAAACCAGGAGACAGACTTCCGGTGACACCAAGCACAAATCCCCCCAGCGGCCCGACGATCCGCCTGAAAGACCCCGTGCTGGCCGCTTTTCTGGCTTGGCTCATCCCCGGCCTCGGACATCTCTATCAAGGCCGGACCGCAAAGGGAATCCTCTTCTTCGTCTGCCTGATCGGTACCTTTGTCTACGGCTGTTACCTCGGCGGGAGCCGAGAGACCGGTTGGGCTCGCGTCGTCTACGCCTCCTGGGACGACGAAGACATGCGTCTGCCCTACCTCTGCCAGGCTGCCATCGGCCTGCCTGCCCTGCCCGCCCTCGTCCAGGCAACCCGCGTGCGGAACGGCCGCGAGCCGCTCTTGGACGGCTTCATGGCTCCCCCGGTTTCCTCCGACCGCGCCGACCCCGACCCCGACGCCCGCTTTCAGCAGCGGCGTTTCACGCTCGACGACCTCAACTACTACCTTCATACGTACTTCGAACTCGGCACGGTATTTACGATGATCGCCGGGTTGTTGAATGTCCTCGCCATCTACGATGCCTGGGGCGGACCCGTCTTCTCGGAAGAGAAACACGACGAAGACGATGAGACGGACGAAGCAAAAAAGCCCGCCGCGCGCGACTCCAGCGCGGCGGCCAAGAGCTGATCGATGATCCCAACATGGCCAGTGCTCCCGGCCGATCAGGCAGTGGCCCACAAACAGGTGAATGGGGCGCGCAGTGCCTGCCCTTCACCGTCGAGGCGTCCACGAATCCCCGGCTACGAACTCCAACCCCGCAGTCTCCTCCGATGAACCGTCTTGCAGTCCTCGCCACTCTGGGAATCAACCAGCTCTGGTACGCGCTGCCGCTCGTGGTGGCCGTTAGCCTCGTCTATGCGGCGACGCGCCATGAAGAGATGGGCCCAATCCTCGTCCACGCGCTGCGCATCGGCGTCTGGATCGTGGGCTTCATGGCGATGATCTTCGTGATCCTCGCTGCCATGTCCTGGTACGTCGCGGCAAACTGAACGCGACCGTATTCACGTCGCGCGTCACGTCGCGGGTCACGCCACAAAGAACCTCGATTCCCGTGGCCGCCGGCCCGGGAATCTCCGCGCCGCACCGCACGCAATGATCTCGGTCCAGCGGGGTCGACTGCCCGCAGGCCGAACACGCCTGAAGCGGCGGCCACCTCCGATGGACAAGATAACCGATCAATCCTGGAATGCTCCCCAGGAAGATCATCGTGACCCAGGCCGCCGTCCACGGCAGCGCATATCTTCGTTGCCGTCGATAGCCAAGGGCGGCCGCTCCCGCGGATACGGCGGCGACGACCAACAGCGGCAGCCACGTCTCCTTCCAGCCCCGCACCAACGCTCGAAAATAGCTCTTCTCCTCGCCGCGGTTCCGAAGATCCATCACATGGGCCGCCGGAACGCTCAGCGCCGCCGCCACGGGAGCAGGCGTCGCGAGCGCCGCCACCCAACCGGCATTCGTCGTGTCGTTGAAAAACGACGGCTTGATCTCCCGCACCACGTCGCGCCGCTCGAGCACGTTTCCCTTCGCGTCGAACCACATCAGCCGCCACGCCGCCCTGCCGTCGCGGGCTCCAAACCGCCAGAAACCGGTCGCCTAGATGATAGAGAACGAAATCCCGCCCCTGAATCTCTGGGGGCAAGAGACAACTCTCCTCCCCGCCGGCTCGAAGATCGAGCAACCGCAGTCGCTCCGCGTCGAGCACCGCCATCCTGGTACGGAGCGACGGATACCCATTCATCTCTCTCAGGGGACGTGAAGGATCGGTCAGGTAAAAAAGCGATAGTTCCTTAGCTCCCGGCACCTCCTTGACGACTCCTACCGAGCGCTCGCGCAGATTCAATCGCACAATCCGTTCCCCGGAGAGCAAATAAACAATCCACGGGGCTAGCGGATTATCCGTCCCATCGCCTCCCTGCCGTTCCGGAAGGCGTCCATACGACGAACTTCCGACAAAGGCGCGATAGCCGCTCAGCACTCGGCCATCGACCGGGAACCACTCGTCGCGCGGCGGCAACTCGGGCCGATATCCCCCCGAGCCCAAGTACCCCACACGGAGCTTGGATTGGCTGTCAAATCCTTCGAAATACCCGGCCCCGTCGCTTCTACCGTCGTGCACGAAATACCAGTAAGTCGCCAGCGTGCGGCAGTCGCTGAAACCTACCAGTCGCTGCGACCAACTCGGCTCCGCCTGCGCAAAGTCCACGGAACCGAATGAAGCCCCCGCCAGCGGAATCTTCACTTGACTCTCGTCCAATTCCTCCCCTTCCAGGGTCTCGTATCGCCAGAAGCGATAATAGGTGCGGCCGAGACGAGACGTCACCACCGGTGTGCCGTCGTGTAACACGGTTACGTCGTAGCTGACGCCAGGGGGCGCAAGTAACTGCTCGCCGATCATCAAGCACCACAAGACCGCCATCGCCAGCGTCACCCCGGCTCCCAAGGCCAGCAATATCGCCAGCAGCATCGGCCCGACAATCGGCTTCGATCTCACCATGGCTGCCTCCTCAGCGCGGGCATCGGGACAAAAATCCTAGGAGAAATCACGCGTGCGCACCACGTAGAGAATCGAAACCACGAGCCACGCGTCAACGATCCCCGTCACCGCCAGCCCCAATGCCCACCACCACGGAATCCACTGGATCAACACCAGTAATAATCCCACGGCCGCGATCGGCAGCGCCCGGCTCCCCAACCATCGCCCCGGCAGCAACCCGGCGAGAAACGCCGCTGGGTACATGGCCATGAGCGACACGAGCAAACGCCACGAGACGATCGTCATCGACCAGAAGAAGGGACTCGCGTGAGTGCCGGGCGTGCTCGCCCACCAGGCATAGAGCAGGATCATCGCCGCTCCCGTCGCCAGATACAGCGCCGCACCCACGACTAGCTTCATGCCCACCAGACCACTGCGACCGGCCGGCCGGTGCAACAGCACCAACCACGTGCCCCGAACCGATTCCCCCACCGTCTGCCGGATGCCCAGAGCGATCGTCAGCCCCACCGCAATCAGTCCGAAGCCCCAGACGAATTCGTCGGTGGCAAAGGGAATTCCGTCCCCGAACACCCTGGGCAGAAACGCCGTAACCTGCCACGGAAGGATCTCGAGGCCCGTGAGCCCCGCAACCACGTAGACGTAGGCCACCAGTACCAATGCCGGAATCCAATACGTCTCACGCAGCTCCTTGAATACCATTGCCTTCCACATCGGAGTCCTCGTCCACAAAAGCAGGCATCACGCGCCGCGGGCCCGCGTGTATTCGATGAATGCGTCTTCCAGGTTCAACTCGACCACGTCGATCGACAGCGGATGGAGCGACTCGGCCGCCTCCCGATGCCGTCCGCCGTAGCCGACGAAGACCAACTCCAGCCTTCGGCCCGCCACGCCAGCCGCGCCACCAGGCCCGGACACGACCGGAAACTCCGGCGGCGAACCGGCAAACTCCAGCACCACCTTGCGGATCGATTCCTTGAAGTGGTCGGTCGGGCAATCGACGCGCAACACGCCGTCGACCAGAATGCCGATCCGGTCGGCCACGCGCTCCACGTCGCCGAGGATGTGCGAACTGAAGAGGATCGTCCGGCCCGCGGCGCTGGATGATCTGGATCAGCGATTCGAGGAAATCGCGCCGTACCACCGTGTCCAGCCCCAGCGTCGGATCGTCGAGGATCAGCAGCTCCGGATCGGCGGCCACGGCCAGGGCCAGCGACACCTGGGCCCGCTGGCCGTTCGAGAGCCGGCGGATCCGCGCCCGCGGCGACAGCTCGAAATGGTCGAGAATCTGCTCCAGCAGCGCTTCGTTCCAGTCGCCGGTAGAACGCTCGGGTGAACCGGACCGCCTCGCCGACCGTCATCCAGCGGTACAGCGGATGCCCCTCGGCCAGATAGGCGATCCGCGCCGGGTCTCCGGCCGCAGTCGACGAACGTCCTCGCCCAGCAGCTTCGGCCCGGCCGCGGTCCGGCGTGGACCATGCCCAGCAGCATCTTGATCGTCGTCGACTTGCCCGCCCCGTTGCGGCCCAGAAACCCGTAGACCGTCCCCTGCGGCAACGCGCAGGTTCAGCCCGTCAACCACGGGCCGGCCATCGTAGTACTTCGTCAGGCGGTCGGTGACAATGACGTCGGACATGACCGCGTGACCTCCTGCTTGCTCGCGTCGGGATCCTTCGCAGGACCACTGAAACTGCTTCGCTCGCTCCGCTGCCAGGCCAATCACCTCTTCGGCGGAAAAGCCCAGGTGTACGGCCTCGGTAAGAAGCCGATCCAAGAGCTGCACGCAGCCGCTCCCGCCGGACGCGCTTCGGTCGAGCTCCGCCTTCGGCCGGGCGACGAACACCCCCAGCCCCGGCCGCGTGTTGCAGAATCCCCTCCCGCTCCAGCTCGGTGTACACCCGGGCGATCGTGTTCGGGTTGACCACCAGGCTCCGCGAGAGCTCGCGGACCGAAGGCAGCCGCTCCTCCGGCTGCAGCCTTCCCCGCGCGATGGCCTCGCGGAGCTGCTGGGCCAGTTGCCGGTAGATCGGCAGCCGGCTGGCGGGATCGATGCGGAACTCCATGGGCACCTCACTAACTGTCTTAATATTACTAATACAGTTCAGGCGCGTCAGAGTCCCGCGCGGCGATTTTCTTTCCCCTCAAGACCTGAACTTTCCCGTCGCGGCCAAGAAACGGCCAAGCCCGCGGTGGGCAAGGACTTGCCTGGCCCGCCGCGGGCTTGCCGCGACCCACTCGGGAATGTAGTCTCCCCCGCGATTGTACTCGGCTCGGCAGCCGCCCCAACTCCCAGGCAACTCCCCAGCCGGCTCGCGCCCCGAGAGAAAATGCCGATCGATCCCCGTTACTTGTTGCGATTCTCGGTGTGCGGCAGGTAAATGTTCGTCGGAACGCTGATCGGCCACTTCGGGCTGATCGTCGTATCCTTGGCGGTCGGCCAGCCCGACGGGTAGCCCAGGGGCCGAGCGCTCGATTCCACCACCGGCACCGACGAACTCTCCGGCGAAATCCGCGCCACCATCTGCCGCACACTCACCATCCGCGCTGCCGTTTCCTCCGCAGTCTCCCCACGACGCACGTAAATCGCACGATGCCCAGCGGGCGCTTCGTCGGCAATCCACCGCACCATCTTCTCTCCCGGTGCGTTCAGCTCTCCCGTCTTCGGCTTGAAGTGGTGATCGCCCAGCAAAGTCTGCCGTTGCCAGGCGTTCTGGATCATGACCCCATACGGTTCCAGCGCCGCCGCCCGATCAGGACACACATAGGGATAGGGCCAGTTGTTCGACGTCCGCCAATCGTTGGCGATCTGGTGCATCATGTTTTCCAGGCACTGGGCACACCGGCTGCACCGACAGGACCACCCCCGCGGCCGCCAACAGGACCAGATCAAAACGGATTCTCATGCTTCGTACTCCACTTGCTCGGCGCCAGCGCCGGCCCGGCCGTGTGCGATCCCCGCGGCGATTCGCTCTCTCTTCGTCCCCAATCCCAGGAAGGCGGAACCAGGGGACGACCTTTCGCCTCCACGTCAGCGCATGCCCTCACGCCGACGCACGGGCTAGGCAGCCTCGCCGCTGTCTGTCTATCGGCCAGCAAAGACCGCCCTGAGGAAGAATTTCCAGGGAGAAGGCTCCGGCGATGCAATCCTCCCGCCTTGCCTATTTTCCCGCCATCATCGGGAACATGTCCCGCATCATCGTCACGGCGGCCGGCCCGACGAGAATCACGAAAATGCCCGGGAAAATGAAGAGCACGAGCGGAAAAATCAGCTTCACCGCCGTCTTGGCCGCTTTCTCTTCCGCCAACTGGCGGCGACGCACGCGCATCGAATCGCTCTGCACGCGTAGCGCGGTCGCAATACTCGAGCCGAACTTGTCGGCCTGAATCAACACCGCAGCCAGGCTCCGCAGATCCGATACCCCCGTTCTGGACCCCAACTCGTGCAACACCTCGGAGCGGGGACGCCCCATCTGGAGTTGGAAGTTCGATAGGCCAAACTCCTCCGCGATCACGCGGTAAGTCTTCCGCATCTCCTCGGCCACTTTGCGCATCGCCTGGTCCAAGCCCAACCCCGCTTCGACGCACACCACCATCAAGTCCAGGGCGTCGGGCAATCCCAGAAATACCTGCTGCTTGCGCGATCGACCCACCCACCACACGACGACGTCGGGCAGGTAGAAGAAAACAATCCCCACCCCGCATACGCCGAGCAGGCTCTTCTGGTTGATCCCCGACATCGTCAGGGCACTGCCGCCGCCGAGAAACAGGGCCCCTAACAGGCCCAGAAGCTTCAACCCCAAGAAAATCTTCCCCGCCGACTCCCCTCGGAAACCCGCGTGCGAAAGCTTGCTCAGCAGCTTGTTCCGCTCCAATTCGCTCTTCGGCTCCAGCGGCTTGGCCAGCGGAGTGGCCTTTTCGAGCACCTTGGTCATCGCGTCGGTTTTCTTCGCCGCTCCGGCTTCGACGCGACGACTCCGCGGATTGCGCAGCTCGTCGAGCCGCTCCAACGTGCGCGCGGTTTCCACCGCCGACGCGCTCCAGCACCCACCATGCCAGCGCCGCAAACATCCCAAAGACCGCCAGCGGCACCATGTCTTCGAATCGCACTAGATCGGCCAGCAACACGGCTACACCTTGATATTCACGATCTTGCGGATGAACAACGCCCCGATGACCTGCATCACGACGGCGAAGGCCAACATCTTCCTTCCCGTGGCATCGCTGAACAGGACCATCACGTAATCCGGGTTGAGCTTATAGACGCCAAGAACAGCACCACCGGCAAAGCCAAGAGCACAATCCCCGACAATCGGCCTTCGCCCGTCAGCGCCTGCACCTGGCCCCAGATCTGGAATCGCTCGCGGATCAGGCCGCCGATCTTATCCAGGATCTCCGCCAGGTCGCCGCCCGTCTGACGCTGCAAAATGACCGCGGTCGCGAAGAACTTGAGGTCCAAGTTGGGCACGCGATTGGTCACGCCGTCGAGAGCCTCTTCCAGCGGGATGCCGAGATTCTGCTCTTCGAACACGCGCCCGAACTCCTTGCCCAACGGCGGCCCCACCTCGCTCGACACCATGTTGAACCCCGCCCCCAGGCTCTGTCCGGCGCGCAGCGCGGCGACAGCATGTCCAAGGCGTCCGGCAATTGCACCGCAAACGCCTTCAGGCGGCGGCGGCGGCGCCAGAAAAGCCAGAGAATCGGCAGGAAGCCCATGGCCAGGCCAATCGCCGGCCAAAAGGCCACGTGCAGGCGGACGATTGCCGCCATTCCCGCCCCCGCCAACGCCATGACCAGCGAGATCACCGCCAGCCGCGTGAGCGTCAATTTCGTGTCGGCCTGCTCGAACAGCAAGTCGACGTTGCCGATCCGTTTGGCCAGGGCCTCCAGGAAGCCGGTTCGTTCATCCAACGGCTGCGCGAGCACGCTCGCCTGCTTGATCGCTTCCTTGGTCGCGGAAGCGCGTTGGAATTGGTCAGAAGATCCAGGCGGTCCTCGAGCCGCGAAGAGCCGTGGGGACGCAGCAGCAATGCCACACCTCCCACCAGCGCGGAAACCCCCAGGAACACGGCAAAGGCGATAAGGATGACGGGACTCATAGGTGAAGGCTAATCCTCCAACATCACGCGTTGGCGGAACGCGCTGGAGGGCAAACGCACTCCGCACGACTCCAACCGAGACATAAAAGTAGGTCGAATTCCGGTGGAAATGAACTTGCCGTGCGCTCGGCCGTTCTCGTCCACCCCCTCCCGCTCAAACTTGTACACGTCCTGCATCACCACCGTGTCCTGCTCCATCCCCACCACCTCGGTGATGTGCGTGATCTTGCGGCAGCCCCCCTGCAAGCGGTTCGCCTGCACGATCAGGTCCACGCCGCTGGCAATCTGCGTCCGCATCGCCTTCAACGGTAACTCGAACCCCGCCATCATGATCATCGTTTCCATGCGCGCGATGGCGTCGCGCGGGCTGTTCGAGTGCAGCGTCGTCATCGAGCCCTCGTGGCCCGTGTTCATCGCCTGGAGCATGTCGAGCGTCTCCGGACCGCGGCATTCGCCGATGATGATCCGCTCGGGACGCATACGCAGCGAGTTGCGCACCAGGTCGGTGGCTGTGATCGCCCCCTTCCCCTCGATGTTCGGCGGACGCGTCTCCAGCCGCACGACGTGGTCCTGCTGCAACTGCAATTCGGCCGCGTCCTCGATCGTCACGATCCGCTCTTGGTTGGGAATGAAGCTCGAAAGCGTGTTGAGCAAGGTCGTCTTGCCCGAACCCGTGCCTCCCGAGATCACCACGTTCAACCGCGCCTTGATCGCTCCCTCCAGGAGCATCACCATCTCCGGCGTAAACGCCTTGTAGTTCAACAGGTCTTCGAGCTTCAGCGGATGCGCGCCGAAGCGGCGAATGGAAACCGCCGCTCCGTCCAACGCCAAGGGAGGAATGATCGCGTTGAAACGCGAACCGTCCGGCATGCGCGCGTCGACCATCGGGCAAGTCTCGTCCACGCGCCGGCCCACCTTGGAAATGATGCGATCGATGATCTGCATCAAGTGGTTGTTGTCGCGGAACGTAACGCTCGTCTTCTCCATCTTCCCGCGACGTTCGCAGTAGATGTTCTTCGGACCGTTGATGAGAATGTCGCTGATCGTCGGATCCTTCAGCAGGACCTCCAGCGGCCCCAAACCGAACGTCTCGTCGAGCACTTCGTCGATCAGCCGCTCCCGCTCGTTGCGGTTCAAGAGCGTGTCTTCCGTGTCGCACAGATGCTCTACGACCAGGCGGATCTCCCGCCGCAGCACGTCTCCCTGAAGCTCCCCGATCCGCGACAGGTCGAGCTTGTCGACCAGCTTGCTATGGATCCGTTGCTTCAACTCCTCGAAGTTGTTTTCCTTCGATTCCGCGGGACGCATGGCATTCGCGCCCGGCTTCATAGAGGTCGAAAAATCGCGTGCTGCACCCACGGTTGCTCAATCCATTGTGTCGACAGTATCACGGAAAACCACCCCATCCTGCGCAAGCTTACTGGCTTTGCGCGAATGCTCTCCAAAGCATAGCTCACAACCAGCCCCCGGCGCCTGCCCGTCCGAATCTCGTAACCGGCATCCTCCGACGCGCACCGCCGTCAAAATCACCACCACCGGAACTTGCCCTCCGCGCAATCACCACTCGCCCATGGGAGCCGCGCGAACCGGGCGCAGCCGAGAGATCAGGCCAGGACGGCGCAAATGAGACCGTCAAACCCACGAACCTATTCGGGAACCGCCGCTGCGGCCGTGTGCGGCCAGAGAATCATGGCGCTTCCAAAGGTTCTGGGATCGGCTCTAAAAGAACCTATCCCGGAACCGCCACGGCAGTCCTCCGCGGCCGGAGAATGGAGGAGCGGCACACGGTTCTGGGATCGACTCTAAAAGAACCTATCCCGGAACCGCCACGGCAGTCCTCCGCGGCCAGAGAAGCGTAACACCTCCCACGGTCCTGGGATCGGCTCTAAGAACCTATCCCAGAACCGCCACGGCCGCCCTCCGCGGCCGGAGAATTCAGCAGCGGCACACAGTTCTGGGATCGGCTCTAAGACTTGCCACCCTTGGCCGGCCAGAGATTGAACAGTTTGCCCAGCGACGACTTGCCCCCAGCCCCCGCGAGCTGCGGCTGGCTGTCGCCGTCGCTCGACAGCGCATCGGCCAAGGCAAGAATCGCCTGGGTCACCGCCGCTTTGGGGAACTGCTCCAAGAGCGGCGTTCCGTTGTTGCGCACCTCGACCATCGTCCGGTAATCGTTGGGGATCTGCCAGAAAATGTCGCGCCCGATCGTGTCCTTCGCCTTCTTCAGCGTAATGTGGCCGTTTTCCAGCCCCACGCGGTTCACGAGGATCTTGACCTTCTCCGCCAACCCGCCCATCTCCGCAAACGACGTCATCAGTCGTACGACGTTCCGCAGACATGGCAGATCGAGCTGTGTCACCAGCAATATCTGCGTCGCCGCTTGCAGGGCCACCAGGTCAACCGAGGAATAGCTCTTGGAGAGATCGAGCACCACGTGAGTGAAGGTGGCCTTCGTCAGCCCGATCACGCGCTGCAAATCCTCGGCCGTGATCAGCGGGACGTCCTCCAACTGCACCGGCCGCGGCAGGAGGAAGAGCCCCGACGCATGCTTGCACAGCGAACGCTTCAATAGAGTGAAGTCCAGCCGCGTGACGTTTTGGGCCACGTCGACAAGCGAGTAGTCGGGGACGATGTCGAGAAACACGTCCGCGTCGCCCAGGCAGAGATCGAGGTCGATCAGCGCCACGGAGTTTTTCGTGTCGCGTGCCAAGGCGCAGCCCAGGTTCACCGCGATACTGGTGCTGCCCACCCCACCCGTCGCCCCGGCCACAGCGATGACCTGGCTGCCGCGGACCTTCTTCTCCCCCCGACCGAACCGCCGCTCGCTGATCCGGCCCAGCGCCGCCAGCAGGTCTTCAATCCGGATTGGCTGGGTGAGAAACTCCTTCGCACCGGCGCGCATCGCTTGCAGGATGAGGTGGCCGTCGTTGGAAGAGCTGACCACGAGAATGGCGCAGTCCGGCGCCATCTCCCCCAGCTTGGCCACCAGTTCCAGCCCCCGGGCCGGATCCTTGTCGATCGCCACCAGCCCGATGTCCGGCGTCGTCTGCCCGACCACGTCGCCGAAGAACTCGTACCGCGAGCACTCCGCCTCCAGCCAGATCATGTCCATCCCGAGCAACAAGCTCTTCAGCGATTCCCGGCTGGAATCGTTGGGATCGACGATGGCTAAACGGAGAACATTGCTCATAGCGGCCGCTTCGGGGAGGCCGGCCAAGGATCGGTGCGTGGCCGCCGCGCCGGGGGTACCACCCCCGGATCGCAACGGAAAACGCCGCGCAAGGCGGTGGTGAATCGCCCCGCGCGCCACCGGTCGGCGCCGGTGCCGCATTCCTTGGCCGATGCAAGACCCAGCCTCGAGTCCCCACCCGGTCGTGAAGCCCTGCTCGAGATTCCCCCGAGCGGCGGTTCCTCGGCCTCACGCCTGGCGACAGGCTCAATATGAGTATTGCATATTCTCACTCGTCTACATCGTAACCAATCGGCCCCCCAAAGCCGGGCAAGCCAGTGGGATTGGCCGCGGCCCCCGAAGCCGCGGTCCGTGCCTGCGGTCTGGAGGAATTGTAGCGAACAGACGTGCCCGACGCGCGAGACGCCCCCGCCGTCGCCGGACGCATGGGAAAACCGGGCTTGGCTTCAGGCTTCACCGGCGGAACCTGCGGACCGACTCCCGGCGGCAGCGGCACCGACTCCCGCGCCCCCGGAACCATGCCCTGCGCTGCCCCCGGACCGCACGCCGGTCCGTTGCACGGAGGGCAGGGATTGGGCACTTCGATGTGTCCCTTCAAGTAAAAGTCCCAATCGTTGGGGCTCGCGGTGCGCGTGCCCGGCGGGCACTGCGGCACTTCGTGCGGCGCCATCCCCTCGACCAGCTCCGGCGTCACGAATACCAACGTCTCGATCTCGTTGGTCTCCTCTTTCTTCGAACTGAACGCCGCACCCAGGTAGGGAACATCGGCAATCAGCGGCAAACCGCGCTTCCGCGTCTCCGTCCGCCGCTGCACCAGCCCGGCAATCGCCAAGGTCTGACCCGCCTCCAACTCGACCCCCGTGTCCACTTCGCTCCGCTTGAAAGCCGGAATGCCCTCGAAGCTCGACCGCGTATCGTCGAACTCGCTCACCTGCGGTCGAATCTCCAGGCGAATCCGTCCGTTGCCCAGCACCACGGGCACGAAATCCACTTGCGTCCCATAGTCTTTCCAATCCACCTGGATCGCACCGAAACCTTGCGACACCAGGTAGGGAATCTCGCCGCCCACGTGGAAGTAGGCCGGACGCCCGCTGTAGGTCACCAGCGTCGGCTCCGACATCAACTTGATCAAGTCGTCGCGCCGCAATGCCTCGAGAATTCCGAAGAACGAACTGTCGTCCCCCACCAATTTGAAACTCATCGTCGCATTGCCCGTCGGCGCCCTCAGACCGCTGTTCACCCCCGACGCACCGGCCGACAGAATCTCGCTGATCCCCGTGGCGATAAACCCACCGTTGGAGATGTACGCCCAGTCCAATCCCAGGCTCCGCAGCCGCGTGCGCGAGACCTCGTATACCTTCAAGTGCAGGAGCACCTGCTGCACGCCCCCCACGGTGATGTTCGTAATCACCTTCGGATAATACTCTTCAGCCAGGGCCTTGATGTGGTCCACGTCCTGCGGGCGGTCCACGTATCCCGAAATCAACACCCCGTTCGAGACCGGCCGGACCTTGATCGAAGCCAAGGGGAACTCCGACTCCAACAGCATGCTCAACTCGCGGCATCGCCGATCACGATCACGTCAATCGTGTAGACTTGCTGACCTTCCGCTCCCGGTTGGGTCTGCGCCCACAGGTTCACTTGCGTCACCCCCGCCTTCTTCGCCGAAATCTGCACGTGGTTGGGCGAGAGCGGCTTGGCGGCGATGATGTCCGGGTTGTTGACCTGAACCTGAGGAATACTCTTGTCCAGAGTGATGATCCGGCTCGTGTTGACGATCATCTCCACGCGCTCGTTGGCCTGCGTAATGTGCAGGAGTGGACCCGAAGCTGCGGGAGGAGTCTGCGCCGTTGCCGCGCCGTGCACGGCCAGCGACCACGCCAGAATGGCTAGAAACGCGAAGAGAATCCGTCGAGTGGTATGCGACATCCTTGAACTTCCTTGTCCTGCCCTTTCCCACGCGAACGCGCCGGGAAAGCCTTCCGTGTGAATCGTCGCGAAACGATCCGTTTAGCTCCGACCAATCCGCGTCGGAAGCCCGAGAAGTTTGCCCTTGCCCTTCTCCTTGTCGCTGGCCTTCTGCTCCTTGCCGTCATCGCTGGGCGCCGCGGCGCCGGAGGCAGTGCCGGGGCTTTGCTCGCCCCGCCGGCTTCCTGGCTCCGTTCCGTGCCGTGCGATTGCGAAGAATTGACTTTCCAGAACGGGATCCCTGCTCCCGGTGCGCTTCCCGCGCTCGTCCGGGGCTTCTCCAGCACCATGTCGGTCGTCTGGCTCCCCTCGAGAATCCGCACCGTGAACACTTCCTTGGGCTCTTCGCGCGGCTCGGCCACCGCCACCTGCGGCTTCGGCTCGTCCACCACCGGCTTGGGAGCATTCATGTTTCGCAGGAAATCGAGGATCCCCGCCTTCTCCTCGTCCGCCGCCACCACCGGCTTGGCCGGCTGTGATTCGCGCCGCGCCGCGGCAAACTCGGACCCCAAGAGCTCTCCCGAGTCCGTCCCTCCCAGCTTCGTCTTCTCCGTATCCTCCGGGTTGCGGAGCACCAGGCGAATCGACCCTAACTCGCTCGCCAGGGTCAACACTTCGGCCTGCTCCGGTGTCACCAACAGCGAGATCGTCTTCGCCGGCAAGGTCTTCTCGTCCGGATTCCCGCTCACGTCCCACTTGTCGTCGACGGCAAATACCTTCACGTCCTGCAACACCGTCTTCGTGATCGCCGATGTAATCGTCTTATTCGAGTCCGGCTTCACGTGAACCAGCACGTCGACGCGGTCCGCGGGCCGGATGATCCCTCCCCCGGCCGCCGCTGCATCCACCTTGACCGATACCGTTCGGAACCCCTTCGGTACCATGTGGGCAGCGCCGGTATACGACTCTCCCTTGCCCAACAACTGGCTGTCCAGAATCGGACACCCCGGCATGATCTTCGTCTTCGTCCGCCGGCCTTCCGCGTCTTCCCACGTCGTCAGCGACCCCTGCGGCACCATGTTGGCCGGCCACGGCTCCAGCTTCACCGACTGCGGCGAGAGCGGGTCACCCAGGCTGATCTCCTTCATGGCCACAAGAATCGTCTGTTGGTCACCCGTCGCTACCGGCTCCGCATTCCGCTTCGCCATCACCTGCGTGATTCCGATCGATGCGACCAGGCCGCACCCCAGAGCCAGCAACAGCAGAAAGAACGATTTGGCGCACATGCTCGTCCTCAAACACTCGATCTATTGGATGGTTTCGCGGCGCATTACCGTCGTCGCCGAAAGCGTCTTTCCGCCTAAGAACATTGGCGAAGGAAGCCAACTGACTTGATTAAAACCAACAGACACATTAACTGT
Source organism: Pirellulales bacterium (assembly GCA_963736495.1). GTDB lineage: Bacteria > Planctomycetota > Planctomycetia > Pirellulales > Thermoguttaceae > CAVTPL01. Next base: position 300,283 of record CAVTPL010000010.1, read on the forward strand.
GACAGGTGCGCCATAACCGGCGGAACTGGGCGGACTCGGAGTAACCGTCACATCCGCTCCCCTGATCGCAGCGCTTGTCAGGTAGCCCTGCACCGCCGTCGTCACATCGCTCGACGTCGAACCATCCAATACTCCTATCCGCGCTCCTTCCCGCGAGGCGTTCGTGATGATCTGTTGCACCATCACCATCCGCCCGTATTCGATCATCCCGAATACCAGCAGGAAAAATACCGGCGCGACCACGGCAAACTCGACCGCGGCCGCCCCTCGACGGTCTTTTCGGCAAATACGGCAAACTTTCTCCAATAGGAAAACTCGCCGCGCGCATTTGCCGGGTCAGGTTCATCCAAGGAGGGGAGATTTGTCCGCAAAGGCAAGAATTTGCACAGTTTAGGCAGTCTCATAGCAGCATACCCATCCAGACAAAATAGGCAATTGAACCAATCGCGATCGGAATCCCATACGGCAATAGCATCATCGAACTCTTACGTTCCGCCGCCAGCGTGGAGAGTTGCTCAGGGTTGCGAACCGTGACAATCTCGCTGACGATCGCCGTGAACTGGTAACGGTGCTTCTGCCACTGACGGCCGTAAAGCACCATCGCCACCGCAATCATCCCGCCGACCACCGCCGACACGCAGAAGGCAAAAAACGTCGTCGTGCCCCACACCCATGCCCCCACTCCCGCCAGCAGCTTCACGTCACCCGCCCCCATTCCCCCAATCGCATAGGCCGGAAGCAACAGCCCAAATCCCACTCCCGTCCCCAAAAAACTCCACATCAGCCCTTCCCACCCGAAGAAAACACCGCTGTAAATCCAGCCGCTGATCACAAAGGGGAAGGTAAGCCAGTTCGGCACTTTCAGCTTGTAGCCGTCGATCACCGCGGCCACCACCAGCGTGATGCTGACCAACCAGATCGGCCAATTCGCGCTGAGGGAGCTGGTCAGGGGAAAGGACGTCATCGAGTTTCTCCATCATGGATCCGGGAAAGCGTGAATACCTCCGAGCACCAAGAACCTCCTCCAAAACCGCCGCGGCGCCCCGCGCGACCGAACAACTCTCGGCCACCCAGGACCGTGGAATCGGCTCCAAAAGAACCGATCCCAGCGCCACTGCGGCTGCCCTGCGCGGCCCAAAAACCTCAGGGCGCCCAAGGCTCTCGGGAATCGGCTCCAAAACAATCGATCCCAGCACCACTGCGGCGCCCTGCGCAGCCCAAAAATCTTAGGGCGCCCAAGGCTGGGGAATCGGCTCCAATAACGTCAGGCCGATGGCCGAACGGTGAACATCAGGCTGAACATCGTCGCCACCATCGTCGCCATGAGGAACATCAGTTCCGCGGCGCCGGCGGCCATTTCCGGGGAAAGATAGGGGTACATCATGGAGCTCCTGATCGAGCGGGAAAAAAACGGGGAAAGATCGGCTCTCCACAATGAAGTCTAGGTCAAGAAACTCCCCCTCGCCGGCCAATTCAACTCGCCGACGCGGCGGACCTTCCACAAACGGATCGCACCAAAAAAATGCCCCCTCGGTAACCGTTGCCGGTCGCCGAGGGGGCTGTCATTCCGGTTGCATCGCCCCAGCTCGCAGGAGCCGAAACCCCTCCAAACCGGGCAGCTTGCACCGCAGACGATTGCCGTGCGTTAACTCATCGACGTGTTGACGGTGTCGAACGTAGTCTTGGCCGAGTTGCCGATGGCCTGAATGGATGCCAAGCAGACCACGACGATCAGGGCCAACATCACGGCGTATTCAACCGCGGTGGGGCCGTCTTCCGAAACGAGGAAACGATGCATCTTCTGAGCAAGCGACTTCATAGAGTCCTCCATCTCGACTAGTCCCGGCCCGGGCCGAATGGCCCAGCCTCAATTTAAGGACTAACCGGAAAAGACAAGGATGGGTCCTTCGGGTGGCACACCGACGAGCGGTGCTTGGCCTGCCGTCACCCTGCGGATCCCCACACAATCGTGTGCCTCTTCCTCGCTTGCCGACTCCATCCCTTCGGCAGCCAGGCTGCCCGCAAGGCGAACCCGCGGGTCCTTGGCTTTGCGCCCGGCCTCACGACCGGTTTGCCTTTATCGAGGATGCGAGGCTGCAGGCCCGAACACTCCGAGAGTCATGCCGATAAGACAAGTCTTCGTTTCGGCGGAAAAGGACTCTCGCACTTTCGTACGGCCCTGCGGCCGTCGAAGGCCCACACACCGCAATCACCGCGCTGCGTTGACCTCCGAATGAAACCTAGGTCAACTTTCCGGCTTGTCAAATCGAAAGCTTGAGTAAATTCCTGCAACCTCGCTCCTATTCCTTATATCTCGGTCCGGTTGCAGCAGCCCCCTCTCTCGCCCCCCATGCTGTTCCCCTTCTCCTTCCCCCAGCACCTCGCCGGGCACTACTTCAAGCTAGATTTGATCACGGGCTGCTTCGCCGGCGATACCCGCACGGGCCGGCAATCTCCAATCCCTATCAACGATTTCCGTCCCCATCCAACACACCCCCTCGTGCAACCTCCATGGCCTGGCTCGCAGAAACCCTCGGCAGATTGGCCGCTCGGCCGCTCTCTGGATATTACCTCAACACCCCGCCCTCGACGGAGCCCACCGCCCTGGCAGTGATGGCGCTGGCCGCGACCATGGATCCTGCCAAAAGGCCACCCCAGCCCTCGCTTGGCTCCAAACAATCCAGTCGCCCCGCGGAAGTCTGGGTGTGGACCAGCAGCACCCGGGTCCGTGCTGGGCAACCGGCTGGGCCGCCCTGGCATGGCAGATCAGTGCAACGACCGCGGCATCGGCCAATCATGTCGATTCTTCTGATCGAAGGGGTTTTTCCGCCTCGGCTCGACGCGCGATCGATTGGCTCCTGGCCACCAAGGGCACCGCCCAGCGCCGCAACGCTATCATGGGCCACGACACCACGCTGCAAGCCTGGCCCTGGGTCGAAGAAACCCATTCCTGGATCGAACCCACCGCCATCAGCCTCTTGGCGCTCAAGGCCACCGGCCACGCCAATCATCCCCGCAGCCGTGAAGCCGTCCGTCTCCTCCTCGACCGCATGCTCCCCGACGGCGGTTGGAACCAGGGAAACAAGATCGTCATGGGCCGAACCCTCCGACCGCAACTCCAGCCCACCGGTTTGGCCCTCGCCGCGCTCGCGGGCGAAGAAGCTCCCGAGGCCGTCTCGCGGTCGATGCGTTATCTCAACCAGGCCATCGCCCAACCCGTCTCTACCGCTTCGCTCAGCTACGCGCTGATCGGAATGGCTGCCCACGGCCCGCTTCCGCTCCATGCGTCCAGAAGGCTCGAAGCCTGCGTCACCGACACCCTCGCCCACGACGCCGCCCCCTATCCCCTGGCACTGGCCGCGCTAGCGGCCCTCGGGCCCCGCTGCCCTTGGTTTGCCCGTCCTTTCCCGGAGAAATCCGCTTGAACGAGTCAAACCAGACCCAAACCCGCGCACCGACATCACGCTCCGCGGCCGTCAGCCCAATCCCCACGGCGTCTTGCTCGTACGGCAGCGCACAAGCCAGTTGCCGAATCATTCTCCTTTTCTGATCGGAAGGTCTCCGCGATGCACGACCATCCTTGCCCTGAGCAGAACCCTAAGCCGTCCGGAATCGATCGGCGCCGCTTGCTCGCGGGTACCGGCACCGCCGCCCTCGCGCTGATCGGCTATCCCGTCTTACGCCGCTGGTGGAAACCGCCTCAACCCGTCTTCGTCGCCCGCCATCGGCGCTACGACGGCCCGCTCGCCCAAACCATTCGCGACGGCCTCGCGGCAATCCAGTTCGACGCCAAAACAGTCCGCGGCCGGCGCAGTCCTGCTCAAGCCCAACCTGGTCGAGCCCTACCGCGACTCGCCCCACCTCACCACGCATCCGGCCCTTGTGCTCGCTGCCGCCGAAGTATTCAGGGACTGGGGCGCTCAAGTCGCCGTCGGCGAAGGACCCGGCCACGTACGCGATACACAAATGGCCTTGCTCGAGTCGGGCATGCAAGATGCCCTCCGCGAGGCCAAGCTTCCCTTCGCCGACTTCAACTACCAGGAGTCCCGCGCCGCCGCCAACCGCGGACGCCTCACCAAACTCGACCAGTTCAACTTCCCTAGCTCCGTGCTCGAAGCCGATCTCATCGTCTCCATGCCCAAACTCAAAACCCATCACTGGGTCGGCATGACGGCCTCGATGAAAAACCTCTACGGCACGCTCCCCGGAACCATCTATGGTTGGCCCAAGAACGTGCTCCACTACGCGGGCATTCCCCAAAGCGTCGTCGACATCAACGCTTCGCTCCCGCCCACGATCGCCATCGTCGATGGCATTCTCTGCATGGAAGGCGACGGACCGATTCTCGGCACCCCCAAGCCCATGGGCATGATACTCGTCGGCCGCAACCCCACGGCCGTCGACGCCACCTGCGCGCGGATCATCGATATCGACCCCGCTCGCATCGATTACCTCGCGCTGGCCAACGGCCGACTCGGCCCCATCGCCGACCGCGATATCCTCCAACGTGGCGAACCCTGGCAGAGAACTGCGCAGCCGCTTCGAAATCGTCGACGTACCCCATCTGAGGCACCTGCGGGGTTAGCGGCCGTCCGGTCGACCAACCATGCCTCTCCCCGTATAATGCCTGCGAAGCCCCGTGGGCCCACGAAAGCCGCTCGGCGCCTCCACCCCGGCGGGGAGGTGGCCGGAACTCTTTCTTCGGACGGAAATCGCTCCGGCGACCCTGGAAATCGCCGGACGATCAACCAGTCTTCCCTTCGGGTGGAGAACTCCATCGGCATGGACCTCGCTCAAGCTACGCCGTCGCGCCTCAGCCATGAGCAAATCCTCGCCTGGCTTCGCGAAACCGACGACTCCCGACTGAGCCAACTCTGGCACGACGCCGACCGCGTGCGCCAACGCTACGTCGGCGGCGAAGTCTTCTTGCGGGGACTGATCGAACTGTCCAACTATTGCGTCCGCCTCTGCGCCTACTGCGGCTTCCGCCGCCAATCAGTCCATCACCCGCTACCGCATGACCGCCGAAGAGGTTCTCTCCTGCGCACCGTCAGGCGGTCGCCCTTGGCTACGGCACCGTGGTGCTCCAGTCGGGCGAGGACCCGGGAATCGAGGCCCCATGGATGGCCGAATTGATCCGACGCATCAAGGCCCAGAGTCCTTTGGCCGTTACCCTCAGCCTCGGCGAGCGGGAAGACGACGAGCTTCGCCTCTGGCGCAGGCCGGCGCCGACCGCTACCTCCTCCGCTTCGAAACCTCCAACGCTGCCCTCTACGCCCGCATCCATCCTCCAAAGCCGGGCCGTACGTCCGATCGCCTCGCCTTGCTCCAGCGCCTCCGCGAAATGGGCTACGAGATCGGCAGCGGCGTTATGATCGGCATTCCCGGTCAGACCTACGACGATCTCGCCCGACGATCTGGAGCAGTTCGCCCACTCGCACCTCGACATGATCGGCGTCGGGCCTTATCTCGTTCACCCCGATACCCCGCTGGCCCACGCCGGCGATCTGTCATCGCCAACGCCGGATCAAGTACCGGCCGATGAACGGACCACCTACAAAGTGATCGCCCTCACCCGCCTCCTCTGCCCCAGAGCGAATATTCCCAGCACCACGGCCCTCGCCACGCTCAATCCGCGCCGCGGACGCGAACTGGGCCTGGTCCGCGGAGCGAATGTCGTCATGCCCAACCTCACGCCCCCGCATTATCGCGTCCACTACGAGATCTACCCCAACTAAGGCCTGCATCCGCGAAACCGCCGACGATTGCCAGCTCTGCATGGAAGCGACGGATCCGCTCCCTCGGCCGCGCCGTCGGTACCGGCCCAGGCACCTCCCCCAACTACCTCCGCCGCGCCGAGACGGGTGTTCCCGGCGAGCTTCCGGCGGAACTGCCCATCTTTGGATTCGAGCCAGTCGAAAGAAGGATAGCCAAGGATAATGTCCGGAGTTGTTGATCGGAGCCAACTGAGTACCCACGCCACCGACTTCATCGACGAGCCCGTGCTCAACGGTCTCCTGCTGCGCAAGACCGACGCCGCCGAAGTCCGCGACGTCATCGCCAAGAGCCTGGCCAAGGAGCCCTTGACCCTCGAAGAAACCGCGGCCCTCCTCGCCGCCGATGCGCCCGAACTCATCGAGGCAGATCTTCGAAGCCGCACGCCAGCTCAAACGCGACGTCTACGGCAACCGCATCGTGCTCTTCGCACCGCTCTACGTCGGCAACGAGTGCGTCAACGATTGCGCACTACTGCGCGCTTCCGCCGCTCCAATCGCGAGCCGATCCGCCGCACCCTCACCGAGACTGACCTCCGCCGCAGGTCGAGGCCCTGCATCGCCAAGGGCACAAGCGGCTGCATCCTCGTCTTCGGCGAGCATCCCCGCTACAACCCCGCAGTTCATCGCCGAGTGCGTCCGCCAGGTCTACTCGATCCACGCTCGGCCACGGCGAGATCCGCCGCGTCAACATCAACGCCGCTCCCCTCGATCACGACGGCTACGCCGACGGTCAAGGCCGCCGGCATCGGCACCTACCAGATCTTCCAGGAAACCTACCACCACGCCACCTACGCCGCGGTGCATCCCGCCAGGCACGCGCAAGGGCGACTACCTCTGGCGTCTGGACGGCGCTCGCCCGCGCCATGGAGGCCGGCTGCGACGACGTCGGCATCGGCGCCCTGTTCGGCCTCTACGACTGGCGCTTCGAGGTCCTCGGCCTCGTCGCGCCACGCGCTCCACCTCCAGGAGCACTACGGCGTCGGCCCGCACACCATCAGCTTCCCTCGCCTCCGCCCGGCCACCGGCGTCGAGCTCGACGATCACGTACCGCGTGAGCGACGACCGATTTCAAACGCGCTCGTCGCCATCCTGCGCCTGGCCGTCCCCTACACCGGCCTCATCCTCACCGCCCGCGAGACGGCCGACCTGCGCCGCGAGGTCATGCGCCTTCGGCGTCTCCCAGATCGACGCCGGCAGCCGCATCGAACTCGGCGGCTACACCGAGGCCGGCGACGCCCAGCGCATCGAACGCGAGCAGTTCCAACTCGGCGACATCCGCTCGCTCGACGAAGTCATCGCGCGAGCTGATCGCCGACGGCTACATCCCCAGCTTCTGCACCGCCTGCTACCGGCTCGGCCGCACGGGCGAACACTTCATGGAGTTCGCCATCCCCGGCTTCATCCAGAACTTCTGCACGCCCAACGCCCTGACGACGCTTGATGGAATACCTCGTCGACTACGCCTCGCCCGAAACCCGCGAGGCTTGCATGCGGCTGATCCAGCAGGAACTGGACAAGATGCCCGAGGGCCGCCGCAAACAGGACCTCGCCGAGCGACTGCGCCGCATCCGCGAAACCGACGCGCGCGACCTGTATTTCTGATACACTCCGGATCGATCCGCCTCGACCAGGCGGGATCGCGATCTCGCCTGGGCAGTTTGGCCCCCGCCGACTTCGCCGATTCGCGGGCCAACCGCCGACCGCTGCGTTGATCCCATTGCCGCAGGGTCTTCGATGCACCGCAATCAACGCCTGGAAACCGATCTCCTCGGCACACGCGCGGTGCCGGCCGATGCCCTTTGGGGCATCCACACCGCCGCGCGCGTCGAGAATTTCCCCCTCGCCGGCCGGCCCGTCCGCCGCAATCTGGTCCATGCCTTCGGCGCCGTCAAACTCGCCTGCGCCCGCACCAACCACGAACTCGGCCGCTGGGATGAGCCCAACTTCGCGGCCATCGAATCCGCCTGCGAGGAGATGATCGACGGCCGCTCGACGCGCACGTCGTCGTCGACGCCCTGCAGGGCGGCGCGGGCACCTCCACCAACATGAACGTCAACGAGGTGCTGGCCAACCGCGCCCTCGCAGCTGCTCGGCCGCGCCGCCCGGCGACTACGCCGTGCTCAGCCCCCTCGACGACCTCAACCTCCACCAGTCGACCAACGACACCTATCCCGACCGCCCTGCGCGTGGCCGCCATCCCGCCGCTGCGCCGGCTCGAGCGCGACGTCGTCGCGCTCGCAGGAAGCCTTCCAGCGCCAAGGAGAAGCAGTTCGCCCACGTCGTCAAGGTCGGCCGTACCGAGCTGCAGGACGCCGTGCTCATCACCCTCGGCCGCGAAATGGGCGCCTACGCCGAAGCCTTCGCGCGCGACCGCTGGCGCATCTACAAGTGCGAGGAACGGCTCCGCGTCGTGAACCTCGGCGGCACCGCCATCGGCACCGGCCTGGGCGCCCCGCGCCAGTACATCTTCCGCGTCGTCGAACACCTCCGCAGCATCACCGGCCTCGGCCTGGCCCGCGCCGAAAACCTCGTCGATGCCACCCAGAACGCCGACGCCTTCGTCGAGGTCAGCGGCATCCTCCGCGCCCTCGCCGCCAATCTGCTCAAGATCGCCAACGACCTGCGCCTCCTCTCCTCCGGACCCGACGCCGGCTTCGGCGAAATCCGCCTGCCCCCGCGCCAGGCCGGTTCCTCGATCATGCCCGGCAAGGTCAATCCCGTAATTCCCGAGGCCGTCGCCCAGGCGGCGATGCCGGTCTGGGCCACGACCAGATGATCGCCAGGCCGTCGGCGCCGGCAATCTCGAACTGAACCAGTTCCTGCCCCTGATCGCCGATAGCCTCTTGCCGTCGATCGATCTCGCTGACCAACGCCTGCGACGTCTTCGCCCGCGCTGCGTCCAGGGAATCGAAGCCATCGAAGAACAATGCCGGGGGCACACCGCCGGCGCTACCGCCACCGCAACCGCGCTGGTCGATAGCCTCGGCTATGCCGCCGCCTCGCAGCTCGTCAAGGACGCACTTGCCCAGGGCAAGACGGTCCGTCAACTGGCCCTGGAACGGAAACTCCTCACCCCAGAGGAATTCGACCAGCTCGTTTCTGCCGAACAGGTCATGTGTCTCGGGTCTCCCGCCGCAATTCTCCCCGACCCCTCCCAGCGATAGCTTCCCGCGCACGCCGCCGGCATTTCCTCGCTTTTCCCACCGGAAATTGCTGTCCGGCCGGATATTGCCGCCTCGCCGACAATTGACGTCGCCCGGCCCGCGACACAAAATGGCAGTCATCGACGGGCTCGACCCAGAGCCGTCGCCCGCCAAACGCGAACGGTGCACAAGCGGCCTCAATCAATCTGCGAAAGATCGTCTTCATGCAATCCAGCCGGCGGCATTTACTCTCGTCGAATTGCTCGTAGTCATCGCGATCACGGGCATCCTGATCGCCCTGCTCTTGCCCGCCGTGCAGGCCGCGCGCGAAGCCGCACGCCGCATGCAGTGCTCCAACAACCTCCGGCAGCTCGGCCTGGCGATGCACAATTACCACGCCTCGCTCAATTGCTTCCCCCCGGGGTTCATGGTCCGCGGCTATCTCGGCGGCAGCACGCCCGGCGGCTGGGCTTGGGGTGTATTCCTCATGCCGTTTATCGAGCAAAGCCCCTTGCGCGATTGCCTCAACCCCGCCCAGTACACGCTCGAACAGGTCATCAACGACCCCGCCCTCCTCCCCTGGCTCCAAACCGAACTGTCCGTGTTCCGCTGCCCCTCCTCGCTCATCGGACCGCTGCGCACCCACCAGGGCGCCCCCAACCCCAAAGTTGCCACCGCCAACTATACCGCCTGTCGCGGGTTCTTCAGCTTCACCGGCGCCACGCACCTCGCCAAACAAAACAACGGCGTCCTCTACGGCGAAAGCCGCGTCAAGATTCACGACATCATCGACGGCACCAGCAACACCTTCGCGCTGGGCGAGCGTACCGCCTTCGGCGCCAATCTCCAGAACGATCCCTCTTGGCCCTCCTGGTGCGGACCCGGAGGAGGCGGTGCCATGAATACCGTGAGTTCCGCCGTCTGTGACAAGCTCAACCACCCTACCGCCAACGGCGCTTTCAGCAGTCAACACCCTGGCGGGGCCATGTTCTGCCTCGCAGACGGCTCGGTCCGTTTTGTCGCCGAGACGATCAGCTTTCGTACCGCCGGCCTCCAGACCGGCAACGCCGGCGACCCGGCACTGTTCAACCAGGCCGCGGCCCAGGGCAAACTGGGCGCCTACCAGTTGTTGGGAGCCCGCAACGACGGCCGGCCAGCCGCGGAGGGAAGCCCCTGAACGCCGCCACGCAATCCGGTCCCCGCTCCCTTCGACGGTTCCCACCAAACTCCCCTCGAGATCCCCGCCGCCTGATTCTCCCCATTAGCCCCCTGGAACCGAGAGGGTCTCATCCGTGTCAGTTCGCCCGCTTCCTTTCGCAATCCTCTCCTTCTGCCTCACCTCCTTCGCCTTCGCGGCCGAGCCGCCCTCCCCGGCCGGACTGAAAGACGAACAGGCGCTGCCGGACCGCTATCCCTACGTCGTCCAGGACCTGCTCAAACACGCCAAGCCCGCCAAGGGCTTCTGGGTCGACCTGGGCGCGGGCAAGGGGCAAGTCGCGATCCCCTTGATCGAGGCCACCGGGAATCCCGTGGTCATGGTCGACCTCAAGGCCGAAGCCCTCGCCGAGGGCCTCCAAATCGCGCGCCAGAAACAGTTGGGCGACCGCCTCGCTGCCGTGGTTGCCTCTGCCGAAAGCCTCCCCTTTCCCGAGAACTCCGTCGATCTCGTCGTCAGCCGCGGCTCCATCTTTTTCTGGGAAAACCCGCCCCGCGGACTCAAGGAAGTCCTCCGCGTCTTACGACCCGGCGGCAAGGCATATATCGGCGGCGGCGCCGGCAGCGGCTACCCCAAAGCAGCCGCCCAAAAATTGATCCGCCAGCGTCTCGACAAGCTCCAAGGCGACGAAGCCGAAAAATGGAAGCACTTCATCGAGCTCCGCCGCCCCGAGCAGTTGCGAGCCTGGGCCGAACAAGCCGGCTTGCCCGCGATCCAGGTGATGGGCAGTGGCGCCGTCTCCGACGAAGACCCCCGCGTCGGCCAAGGTGTGTGGCTGCTCTTCGAAAAGCCCCGCTGACGCGGCGCACGCTCCGCGGTTTCACGGCGATTCAGCCAAGCCGGCAATCACTTGAGCCAGCACGATTTCAGCCGCAACGATCGTCGCAGCACCTTTCCCCGCGCAGTGCTTCGATTCCTTCGCGGCCGATGATGGGCACCATCACCAAGGCTGCCATCGGGTCGGCCCACCACCAACCCAGCAGCGCGTAGAGCGCAAGCCCGCACAGCAAAATCGCCGAAAGATAAGCACACAGCGATGTCTGCCTTGAGTCGGCAGCCAACGCGCGGCTGCCCATCTCCGCTGCCACGCGCCGCTTCGCCCTCGCCAACAGCGGCATCACGACCAGCGACACCGCGGCCAGCACGATCCCCACCAGGCTTTCCTCCGGCGGTTCTCCAAACCAGAGCGACTTCGCCCCATCAAAGGCCACGTAGGCCGCCAGGACAAGAAAACTCACTCCCACCAGTCGAAGCGCCAGGCGTTCCCGGTGCTCTCCGGAAAACAGCCGCCAGAGCAGGATCACGCCCGACGACGTTTCGATCGCTGAGTCGATTCCGAATCCAATCAAGGCGATGCTCCCGGCAGCGGCCCCTGCCGCCACGGCGATCACCCCCTCGGCCACATTCCATCCCACGGTCGCATACTCCAACCTCCGCGCCGATCCACCGCCTTGGCTGAAGTGCTTTCCGGGCCTGTCTCGTCCCAGCGCAACATCCACAATCCTTTCTGACCCTCGTCGCCCTATTCTACACGGACCGCGAAGCCCTCGCTCAGCCCATGGTAACCCGAAGTGTCAGCGAGGAACGCAATCGCTTGCAGCTTCGCCTTGGCACGCGATTCGGGCCTGCCATCTCAGCCATCCATCCCATTTCTGAGACTTGTTGACGTACCGCCGGGGCGGCCGCCCCGCCGAGGCACGCTCCCCCAACCCTTTCCCACCCGGGGCGTTCCTCCCTCCGAACCCGCCACAGTCCTCCGGAATGCCCCTTCTCGCCTACTGCTCGGCAACCATCCCCCTCCCCAGCCGAAAATCCCGCGGCCGGCGAAAGATTCAACGCTCGAAATCGCCCCCGCTTCGCAATCCTCCTTACAGAGACCCCAGGGGATTTCACCGCCAATCGCGGTGAAGCTTCGACCGTCCCTGGCCGTCTGCTCCCCTCTCGCGACAACCCAAGCCCAAAGGCTCCTTCCCGCGGAGAACCAAGCATGGCCAAGAAAGCGATCACCGTCGAAGCCTTGAAGAAGTACGTCCGCAAGGAAGCTCAGCAACTCCTCAAGCAACCCAACGTCACGTCGGTCGGCGTCGGCTACAAAATCAAGGGCGGCAAGCCCACCAAAGAACTGAGCATCCAGTTCACCGTCGGCAAGAAAGTCGCCCTCGAGGCGCTGGAAACCATCGGAGCCGTCGAGTTGCCCAAGTCGGTCAATGTCGACGGTGTGGAGGTCCCCACCGACGTGCTCGAGCGTTCTTTCGAGGCCGAATTTCGCGAAGTGAACGTCAAGACCAAGCTCGAGGCCGCAGCGCCCCGCAAGGTCGCCGTCGACCCGATCGTCCCCGGAGTCAGTATCGGACACCCAAGCATTAGCGCCGGTACGGTCGGTTGCGTCGTCTATGACGCACACACCGGCAAGCCCTACGTACTCTCCAATTGGCACGTCCTCAACAGCTGCGCCGGCCGTATCGGCGATCCAATCGTGCAACCGGGATCGCACGACGACGACCGCATCCAGCGCAACATCGCCGGCCGCCTGGTCCGCAGTCATCTGGGCGTGGCGGGCGACTGCGCCATCGCCACGATCGACAATCGCCGCCTGTCCCCCGAAATCGCCGATCTCGGTGTCGCCGTCGAGCGCGTCGGAGAGCCGGAACTCGACGACCGCGTAGTCAAGTCCGGACGAACCACCGCCGTCACCTACGGAATCGTCCGCCGTGTCGACGTCCACGTGACGATCGACTACGGCACGGCCGGCGAGCACATGATCGGCTGCTTCGAGATCGGCCTCGACGAAGACCATCCGGCCGCGGACGGCGAAATCAGCATGGGGGGCGACTCGGGCTCTGCTTGGCTGGCGGTCGAACGCAACCGGCCTTCCAACATGCTCCTCGGCCTGCACTTCGCCGGCGAAACGGGCGACGCCCCCGAGCACGCCCTGGCTTGCTACCCCGGTTCCGTGTTCGAAAAGCTCGAAATCCGACCCACGCCGCTCGAAGTCATTCCCGAGGCAGCCGTCGGAATCGGCTACGCGCCGGCCTTTCTCGGCGCCAGCGTCCCGCTCCCCGCGCCGGCCAATGCTCAGGTCCTGGACGACGTCCTCGATGTCGATGGAAAACGCGTCTTCGACTACATGCACTTCTCGCTGGCCATGAGCCGATCGCGCAAATTCGCCCGCTGGGTGGCATGGAACATCGATGGCGGGTCGCTCCGACGCCTCAGCCGCACCGGGATTGACTTCAAGAAAGACCCCGAGATCCCCGCCGCCGCACAAGTCGGCGACGAACTCTACGCCAATAACCCCATCGACCGCGGACACATCGCCCGCCGCGCCGACCTCGTCTGGGGTACCCTCGCCGAGGCCCGCCGCGCCAACGTCGATTCCTTCTTCTTCACCAATATCACTCCCCAGCATGAGGCCTTCAATCAATCCGCTGCGGGTGGGATCTGGGGCGAACTCGAAGACGCCATCTTCGCCGACGTCGACGTCGAGGATCTCCATGTCTCGGTAATCGGCGGGCCGATCTTCTCCAGCTCCGATCCGGTGTACCGCGGTGTGCCGCTGCCCAAGCAGTTCTGGAAGATCCTCTACTTCCGCGAAACCGGCGACGAGACCGTTCGCGCCAAAGCGTTCCTCCTCACCCAGGCCGATCTGCTCAACGAGCTCGAAGTGCTCGAACTCCCCGAGTTCTCCGTCTACGAGGTTGCCGTCGCGCGCGTCTCGGAAATGACGGGGCTCACCTTGCCGGCCCCCGTCGCGCCCGAAATCGTCCCCCGCCGCCCGCGCAAACGAGGCCGCCGCGAATCGGTCGAAGCCGCGCCCCCGCGACCCGCCGTTCGCCGCATCACCTCCGCCAGCGACATCGTCGCCTGACGCTCCGCTCCCCACCCAACACCAAGCACTTCGCCCTTGTGCTACTGCGCGTGGATCTCCGCGCGTGCGCCACCGCGCATGTGTCTGTCCTGGCGTAAACGCCACACGCGCGCCCCGCTCCCCACACCCGAGGTGGATACGCTGGAAAAAACCGACCCCCGTTGACCAAAAACCCCGTTTGCCCCTGCATTCTCCCGCGGAAGACGAGCCCCCTCCAACAGTTTTCGCCGCCTGGCAGCGAGCGCACTTGCCTGGCCAGCCTGACTTTCAAAACTCGTTCTGACGCCCGTTCCGACCCCTTCACCACAGCATCCCACCGCGCCCTTGACGGCCGTTCACGGCCGTTTTTCGCCGCAGGCGATCTTCGGCCCGACGTTTACGTCGGGTCCGGCGACGACGACCACCGGCCGGGTCAGGCCCATTTCATGGGCCTCCTGTCGTCCCCTCGATCACACGCGTCCCCACAATCCCTCGTCCATCCTCGTGCCGCAAACACAAGAGCCCTTTGTCTGGCCACCGCCTTCCTTCGCGTCCTTCGCGCCTTCGCGGTGAAACCTCTGCCCTTCGTACCGCTTTCCTTCGCGTCCTTCGCGCCTTTGCGGTTACACCTCTTTCCTCCGCGGTTACACCCCTTCCTTCGCGGTTAACCCCTCATGCACCTCATTCATCCCTACCACCCTGCGTCCCCTCCGCCCCCCAACAGCGCCCGCCACTCCGCGCCGCTTCTCTCCCATCCATCTCGCTCCCTTACCCGCGGTGGGTGTACTGGAAAAAACCGACCCCTGTTGACCAAAAACACCGTTTCACCCCGTAATCGCCCGCATAAACCCCGCCCCCACCAATGAGAAAAAGCGTGCCTTCGACGCTCCGCTTCTCGCAGCCCGATTCTCAGCCCACATTGCGTGCCCCACGATTTACCCCGGCCCGTCGGGTATCATGAAACAAGGTTCCTCGCTCTTCAGAATGCTCCCATGCGACCCACTCCCAAGTCCTTCCGCCTCCACATCGGACTGTTCGGACGCCGCAACGTCGGCAAGTCCTCGGTCCTCAACGCGCTGGTGCGTCAGCAGGTCTCGATCGTTTCCGAGGTCGCCGGCACCACGACCGACCCCGTCGAGAAGCCCATGGAGCTTCTGCCCCTCGGACCCGTGCTGTTCATCGACACCGCCGGGATCGACGACGTCGGCGCGCTCGGCGAGCGACGCGTCGAGAAAACCCGGCAAGTCTTCGACCGCACCGACGTCGGACTGCTCGTGGCTCCCGCGCACGAGTGGGGCGAGTTCGAAGACCTGGTGCTCCGCGAGCTTGCCGCGCGCAACGTCCCCGCCGTGGTCGTCTTGAATAAGGCCGACCTTGGCCGGCCGAGCGATGATCTCCTGGCCCGCCTCGGCGAGGTCAAGCTCCCTTGGGTCGAAACCGTCGCAACCGAGGGCCGCGGCATGTTGGAACTGCGCGAAGCCCTGATCCGCTCGGCCCCTGAGGAATTCATCAATTCTCCGTCAATCGTCTCCGACCTGGTGCCCCCCGGCGAACTGGTGATCCTGGTGGTCCCGATCGACAAAGAAGCTCCCAAGGGCCGCCTCATTCAGCCCCAGGTGCAGACGATCCGCGAGCTGTTGGACGCCGATTCCTACTGCATGGTCGTCAAGGAACGCGAACTGCGCGACGCGTTGGATCGGCTCAAACGGCCGCCGGCCCTCGTGGTGACCGACTCCCAGGCATTCCTCAAGGTCGCCGGCGATACCCCGCCGAGCGTGAAAATGACCTCCTTCTCGATCCTCTTCGCGCGTCAGAAGGGCGACCTCAGCCAGTTCGTCGACGGCGCCATGGCAATCGAGAAGCTCCGCCCCAACGATCGCGTGTTGATTGCCGAGGCGTGCAGCCACCATCCCATCGGCGAGGACATCGGCCGCGTGAAGATCCCCCGCTGGCTCCAGCAATACGTCGGGGGCCCGTTGCGTTTCACCACGACCCAAGGACACGATTTCCCCGCCGACCTGGCCGAATATCGCCTGGTGGTCCATTGCGGGGCCTGCATGTGGAACCGCCGCGAGGTGCTCACGCGCATGCTCCGCTGCCGCCAGGCGCGCGTGCCGATCGCCAACTACGGCCTCGCCATCGCCTACACCCTGGGAATCTTCGACCGCGCTTTGGAGCCTTTTGCCGATGCCCGCGAGACCTACCGCAGACTGAAGGCCCAGCGGTCGCGCGATCCCGATTGATCAGGGCTCCATCGCCCATCTTCCGTAACTGCCAACGCCGCGGGTTCCCACCCCGGCGGTGCACTACAAGCCGCTCAAACGCTACCACTCAGCGCCACGATGCAGTGCTCTCGCACTCCCGCGCCCCCCTCTCAAGAATGGGACCGCGTGACCGCGCCTGCACTGCTCCAACCGATCTCCAGCCCATCCCCTTGCGAGCCGATGATCAGGACGTATAATTCAGCGTTTTGGAGTGGATCCTACTGCCCCAGGCGGGGTTCCCCGGCGTGCCGGAACCGCTACTCCGCCGCAATTGTTTCCGCTCCAGAAACGCCCGGGGGCGTAGCTCAATTGGTTAGAGTACTGGACTGTCGATCCAGTGGTTGCGGGTTCGAGTCCCGTCGCCCTCGCTTAGAGAAAAGTGTTTCCAATCAAGGACTTGCGACCAGAAGTCGCACGTCCTTTTCTCTTGCGCCAAACCGCAATTCCCGGCGCGCATCGCCCGTCGGTCAACGCCTAGCGCACGGCCTATTGATCCACGACCGAGCCATCCGCGTGCAGCCGGGTCTTCAGGCCACGGGCACGATACGGATGGCGCTCCGCGGCGCCCTCGGCCAGCTCCACACCAATCCCGGGGGCATCGGGCACAAGGAGGAAGCCCTTCTCCAACTTCAGCGCCCCGCGAATGATCTCGCTCTTGGGCGGTTCGTTCTCGCCATGGGGGTATTCCTGCAAGGCGAAGTTGGGGATACAAGCCGCCAGTTGCACGCAAGCCGCAGTGCTCACCGGACTGAGGGGATTGTGCGGCACGACCTGAACGTAGTGCGCCTCCGCCAACGCGGCAATCTTCTTCGATTGACTGAGTCCACCTGCCATGCAAACATCCGGCCGGATGTACTGCACCGCGCCGTGTTCCAGAAGCGTCGCAAACTGCTGCATCGTGAAAAACCGCTCTCCGGTGGCAATCGGAATCTTGATCTTCCGTGCCACCTCCTCCATGGCGTCCAAGCTGTCCGGCGGAACCGGATCCTCGTAGAAAAACGGCTGGTACGGCGCGATCCCCTCGGCCAAGACCACGGCCTCGGCCGGCGTCAACCGACGGTGGATCTCAATGCACAGATCCACCTCGTTGCCCACTGCCTCGCGATACCGCCTGACGGTATCGATGGCATCGTGCATCTTGTCGGCAAAAGTCTTGAAGTAAGGAACGTCTCGTGAATCGTCCAGAAACGGGGTCAGATGGCCGACCGCACTGAATCCCTTATTCTTGGCGTCGACGCACCCCTGGATCAACTTCTCCTTGGTATCGCCAAGCACGTGGGCATACACCCGCACCTTGTCGCGGCACTTCCCGCCCAGGAGCTGATAACACGGTACGCCAAAGTACTTTCCGGCAATGTCCCAAAGCGCGATGTCAATCGCACTCAGGGCCCCCATAATCGCGGCGCCGCTGAAATGCGTGGAACGGTAGAGATACTGCCAGTGGTGTTCGATGCGCAACGGGTCCTGGCCGATCAGGTAACGTTTGAACGTCTCCACGGCCTTCCCCGAGGCTTCCAGAAAGCCCCACGCCCCCGACTCTCCCAGACCGGTAATGCCCTCGTTGGTCCGGACTCGAACGAACAGATAACTCCCGATGGGCAGGACCTCGACATCGGTAATCTTCATGGGGACTCGCTTTCCCCCCTGCTTGAAGTCCTCCCCGGGCAGGCGACGAGTCAACAGGCACGCACCCAGCCCAGCGGTGCCGGCAAGGAAACTGCGACGACTGGCAAACCTGCTTTTTCTCATTTCATTGCTCCTCGCCTGCCATTCTGCATACAGTTGCATCGCTTGGCAACTATATTATCTTCGCCGGCAGGCCGCATTCCGG
This sequence comes from Pirellulales bacterium, assembly GCA_963736495.1. GTDB lineage: Bacteria > Planctomycetota > Planctomycetia > Pirellulales > Thermoguttaceae > CAVTPL01. The sequence continues at coordinate 318,361 of CAVTPL010000010.1, forward strand.
CGCCTATAGGCCGACACAACGTCGGACAATACAATCGACCGTCAGGAAGACTGGAAAACGCGGTCCCAACCAGGCCCGTTCCTCCGTTGGGCGGCGACGACCTTCGCCGGCCCCTGTCCGTGCCTATCCACCGCAACTCGTTGGAGGCAGTTCCATGATTCATCGCGACCTATCGGCGGCATCGGCGAGAAAACGCAACCGACGTGACCTGCTCAAACATGCCGCAGCCGGCGCGGCGGCAGGGGCCTTGTCCAGCCACCTGGGAACGCTTCTCGGTGCAGAACCGCAGAAAAACGAAAAACAAGCCGACGCGAGCCCGGCCCAGCCCACTCCCAGCCCATCCGGGAAAGCGATGATCTCGTTGATTATCGACGACGGAGCGCCCGTCGATCCCTTGTTCTACGAACTCCCGGGCTACGAAACGCCGTTTCTGGTTCCTGCTGAATTCACACGGCGCGTCGCCGATACCTTCGATCGGTTCGATATGCGAGGGAAGCTCTCGGTCATCCCCATGCCGAGCTGCTTGGGAAGGATCGACCAATCGCTCAAGCGCGTACCGCAGGACCATCTGAACGAATTCCTCAAGCTGGTCCGCGAACGGATCGCGCCGCGGTTCGATATCACGCCCGAGTTTCTCACCCACTTGCGAGCCTACGACCTCAAAACCGCAGGATACCAGCACATCTACGAAGACGTTTGGATCTCCCGGGCGCCGCTGGCGGAGATCGTAGAGTACTTCGAACTCGCGTTCCAGATCCTCAAGAACGTCGGCCTTGAGGCCACCGGCATCACCTCACCGTGGGTCTCGGGCATCGACGTGGAGAAGAAATACGCCCAGGGTCTGGCCGAAGCCCAGTGGAAGGTGTTCCGCCGCAAGCTGACCTGGTACTTCTTGCATGCCACGTCGTGGAACGCGCCGCGAAATTGCTCGCTCGAGTACGAGGATCGCCAGCGCGGTCAGGTCGTCATCAGCGTGCCGGCTAATTCCGCCGATATCTTCTGGAGCATGGAACGGCCCACGCCCGCCGACCGGCTCCAGTTCATCCAAGAGGGAATCGACCGGCTCGTGTCGGCCGACGGCCGCACCGGGCGGATTCGCCAATTGATCGAGTCCGGCCATCCGATCGTGCTGATCACCCACTGGCAGTCGCTCTACACCCAAGGCACGGGGCAGGGCCTGGAAGGGCTCCAGGCCCTGGTCGAACGGATCCGGAAGGTCTTCGGCGGCAGCCTCCAGTGGGTATCGTGCTCCGAGTTGGCGCGGCGATGGTACCAAGCGACCGTCCCTCGTCAGTAATCCACGCTCGATTGCTGCGACACTCCCCTGATCGAAGCCCGCATTGCCAATCGAGCACCGGGCGGCCAGGGGAAGTGCGGATTCCAGCCGTTTCGGCTCACCATCCGGGGTGAATCGCGAACATTGGCTGCGCCGGCATCAATAAGCGATTCAGGACACGCGTGGCGCGTGAAGCTCGCGGGCAACACGTGGCGCTTGACCGCGCCATCGCCGAACGGGATCATAGAGCCGCAAGAGTCCGCTTCGTTGCCATTCGCGTGCGTGAGATTGCATGTCCACGAGAGGAGCCATTGCGATGCACAGTGTCCTTGTTCTCCTGTCGACGGCCTTCGCGTTGGTGGCAAACGCCAACGATGCACCGAAGTCCCAGTCTGCCACCGCACATCCTGGCGACGTGCCGAAATCTCACGTCGAGGAGATCGCAAGCGGGCCGCACAAGTACACGATCGTTCAAGGCGGGCACGATGGACGGCCGGAATTGCCGCTCGCCGATGGGGTGCGGCATCGCGCGCGAGGGCGCCTTCCTCCAGACCTGGGAGTCCAACCGCTCGGTGCGGATGGAGAACGTGGGCGAGACCGACGTCGTCAACCCGTGGCTCTCCAACGGCCGCAACAACTTCCGCAGCGTCGAGGAGATCGTCGCCGCGGCCGTCACGCCCGGCATGACCGACGCGGAGAAGGCCTTCGCCCTCTGGTTCCAGGAGATCCAGTATCGCCACCATTCCGCCGGCGACAACAACGAACTCGGCGACCCGGTGAAGGTCTTCAACGTCTACGGCTACAACACCTGCGGCAACGATTCCATCTGCCTGGCCACGCTGTGGCGCGCAGGCCGGCCTGAAGGTGGCCCCGGCCCGGGCCCTCGGGCACTGCATTTCCCAGGCGTTCTACGACGACCGCTGGCATTTCTACGACGGCGACATGCACTCGCGTCTATCTCCTGCGCGACAACGAGACCGTGGCCGGCGAACAGGACATCGTGCGCGACCACGACCTGGTCAAGCGCACCCACTCCAAGGGAATCCTCTTCCCCGACACCTGGTGGGACGGGCAGGGCATGTGCGCGATGTACTTCTACGAGGGAGAGGTCACGGGCGAGCGCGGCGGCAAGGTCGACACCACGATGAACATGGTCCTGCGCCCCGGCGAGGCGATCGTCGTGGCGTTGGGGACAACTCGATCCGGTCAAGTATCACGGGGCGCTGCATGACGATGCCCACGTACCCAGTCGTCGATCTACAACGGTCTGTGGGAGTATCGTCCGGACTTCTCCAAGGAGACTTGGCGCAAGGGGGCCGCCAGCGGCGGAGAACATCGCCTCCGGCCCCGACGGCCTGGCCGCCGAGGAGGGCAAGACGGGCACCGATCGTCTGGACCATGCGCAGCCCTTACGTCTTCGTGGGCGGCCGGATCGAGGCGGAGGGCACGGACGCCAAGTTCTTCATCTCCGTGGACGGCAAGACCTGGCAAGCGCGTGAAGGACAACCTGGACAAGTTCTTCTCGACCGTCGGGCCGGCCCGCTACGAGTACCAGCTCAAGTGCCAACTGGAAGGAGCGGCACGGCTGCGGCGCCTGGCGATCATCAACGACCTGCAGATGGCCCCCTGGCGCTGCCGGAGATGGTCGTGGGCGAGAACGCCTTCACCTACTCCGATCAGTCCAGCCGGAGACCGCAAGGTGCGCATCACGCACCAGTGGGTGGAGCGGTCGGCCTCGAAGCCGCCCGCGGCGCCGCCGGCCCCGGTCTATCCGCCCGACGGCGGCGAGGCCGACGGCACCGACATCGTCTTCCAGTGGACGCCCGCCCAGGATCCCGACGGCGACGCCGATCGGCGACTACCACTTCGAGCTGTCGAGCCGCGCCGACATGCGGTGGCCGCTGTCGATGTGCTTCTACAAGCTCATCTCCCGAACCGCCGACGCGATCAAGGAGAAAGACAAAGACACCGGCAAGGACAAGATCACCGCCAAGGCCCAATACACCTTGCCCCAGCCGGGCCTGCTGACGCCCGACCAGCAGTATTACTGGCACGTGCGGGCCATGGACGACAAGGGCGTGTGGGGGCCGTGGAGCAAGACCTGGAGCTTCACCCCCCGCGGCCCGGCGTATCCGCTGAACGTCACGCTCGACTACGACCAGGCCAAGGGCACGGGCATTCTCCGCTGGAAAGCCAACCCCGCCGGCCGTCCGCCCGTCAAGTACCGGGTCTACGGCAGCGACGAGAAGGGTTTCACGGTCGCCGACCAGCAGTTTCCAGAGCACCGTGGGCGTCACGAAGGAGGAGATGGCGGCATGGAACCCGTGGTTCCCGGCGAACTTCATCGCCGAGACCGACGGCCACGGAACTGGCGGTGCTTGGGCCGCGACGTCGACTTGCCCGCGGCCAACAAGACCTACTACCGCGTGGTGGCGGTGGACGAGCAGGGCAAGCGCAGCGGGCCGTCCGACTACGCGACCGCCCCCCGGCCCGTGATCTACAGCAAGCCGGTGCGTGACGGCCAAGGTCGGCGCCGAGTACCGCTACCAGGTGCGCGCCAATCGCTCCCTCGGCGACCTCAGCGCGCGCATGAAGGGCAACGATCAGGTCAGCGGCTACTTCGACATCGAGAAGCCCAAGTTCGCGCTCGCAGCAGGGGCCGGCCTGGCTCAAGATCGACGCGGCCACGGGCGTGCTCTCCGGCACTCCCGGACGCGGCGGGCAAGGTGGAAGTGCGGTCACCGCCACCATCGACCGGGAAGTGCGGAAGCTCGACGAAAAGGTGCTCGCGTGGGGCAACGAAAAGGTGCTCTCGACCACGACACTTCGTGTTGGAAGCGCCACCCAAGCATTCGTCCTCGAGGTCCGGCCTCGCAACGAAAACACCGCATCGCAAAAAGCGCGCAAGAACCCGAAGATCTTCTTGCACTGGGACATGGAAGGAACCAGCGGGTTGTATACGCGGGGGCAAGCCTGGTATTGGGAGCCGGGAGTCACGCCGGCGGTGCTCGAAGAGGGGCGCAATCTGCTCATTGCCGACGTGAACTCGGCCGCCCGTGCCGCGCTCGACGCGGGGTGCCATAAAGTCATCGTCTGCGACACCCACCACGGCGGCGGCAACATCCGACTGGACAAGATGCTCGCCGACCCTCGCGTCACGTATCTCGAACGGAGCGTCGGAGTCCAGGACGGAAAACGCCGCTGGATGCCCGGCCTGGACAAGACCGTCGACGGCCTCATGCTCATGGCCCACCACGCGAAAGCAGGCACTAAAGGTGCGTTTCTTCCCCATGCATGGTCCCTCGATTGGGCCAACTTCACGATCAACGGAATGAGCGTGGGCGAGATTGGCATCGAGGCCTGCTATGCCGGCCACTGGGACATCCCGCTCGTTCTCGTGCAAGGTGATGAGGCCGGTTGCCGTGAAGCCGAGCAGCAGTTCCCCGGAGTTGTAACCGCGGCCGTGAAACGCGCGGACAGCCCCGATCGATCCTCCGGCTTGGACGCCGAAGCAGCCCGCGCACTCACCGTGCGCAAGATCGCCGAAGCCATCGCAAAACTGCCCAACGGCACGTTCAAGCCGTTCAAACCCGCGCTGCCGATGACGGTCGCCATCCGAATGCGAACCCCCGAAGCCGCCCAGACTGCCGCTCGGAGGCCCGGGGTGCGCAGAGTGGATGAATACACGGTGGAAGCCCGAGTCGATCAGCAATGCGACATTGTGAAGTGGATCACCGGAAACAGCCCGAATATGCCGGAACCGGCCAAACGCTAAGAAGCTATCCCAGAACCGCCAGACAAGCGTCCCGCGGCCGGAGAATCCGGAGGCGCCGGAGCGTTCTGGGATCGGCTCTAAGACCGCCGCGCGGCCGAAAGCATCGTCGGCCGTGTGGCGGCTTCATGGACGCGTCTGCTCCTGCTTCGGATCGCTCCCCACAGCAACCGGGTCGTACGACCCAGGCACGTCCTGCGGCGAAGTTGTCGGTTCGCGCGGCCAGCGAATTGCACCAGCTTCCCGATCACACTTTGTCGGGAATCACCCACGGCGCGCGATAGGCTCGCTTCAGGTACTGATTGGCGTCCGGTGCGCCGACGAAGGTCTCCGTCTTCGCATCGAAGGCAAGTTTCTTGTTGCCCACGCGGTACGACACATTGGCCAGATGGCTCAAGAGTACCGAGTAATGCCCCTGCTCGGCCGGTGCATTCGGTTGCCGGCGCGAGCGGATGCACTCGATGAAGTTGTCCTGGTGCTCCTGGTCCGACTGCTTGGGGCTGGAGGCGATGATCGACTTCCCCGCTTCGTCGAACACCTGCCAGCCGTCGCCGTGGCGGCCCACGAACATCAAGCCGCGAGTGCCGAGTACTTCGATCTTCGTGCTATTGAACGTCCAATCGGGGAGCTGCTCGGTGTCGCGCACGGCCATGGGGGTCTTCTTCATGTAGGGCGTCCATAGCGCGCCCTCGAACTGCAACGTGAGCTTGCCGTACTCGAACGTCGCGAACTGCGTGTCGGGCGTGTCGCGTCCATCGCGCAGCACGTAGGTGCCGCCCGCGTGGACTACCGTGTCCGGACAGATCGGGTCGCCCAGAATGAACCGGGCCAGATCCAGTTGATGCACCGCATCGCCGGGGATCGGGCCGCAACTGTATTCCGCCATGTTGAGCCAGTAACGCCCGGGCCGATAAGGCAGCTTGGCCGCCGGACCGCACCAGAGGTCGTAGTCGAATCCCGCCGGCGGCGACTGCTCGGGCCCCATTTTCATCGGCGCATGCTGCATCAGATTGAAGACGCGCACGAGATGTACTTCACCCAGCTTGCCGGCCTTGATGTAATCTGCCGCTTCCTTCGCGAATGGCGCGCTGCGGCTTTGAGTGCCCACCTGCACGACGCGCCGATACTTCGCCGCGGCCTCGATCAGCTTGCGCCCTTCCCAGATATTGTAGGCCATCGGCTTCTCGACGTACACGTCCTTGCCCGCCTGGCAGGCCAGGATACTGCCCAGTACGTGCCAGTGATCGGGCGTGGCGTTGATGAGCGCGTCCACTTTCGGATCGTCGAGGATGCGGCGAAAGTCCTGCCCCAGGCGCAGGGCGCGGCCTTGCGCGGCCTCAACGACTTTCCGCGCCCCGTCGAGCCGGCGCGACTCGGGGTCGCACAGCCAGGCGATTTCCATGTCCTTGCGTTTGGCAAAGGCCTCGGCCAGATACGAGCCCCGTCCCCCCAGGCCCATCACGCCGATGCGAATTCTTTCGTTCGGCGAAGCGGCCTTTCCCTCGGGCACGATACCCAGGACGGCGGAGGCGGCAAAGGAGGTCTTGACGAAATTGCGGCGCGTGATGGCGTCCATGGTTCCTCGTGGGGTTTGAGTCATCAGGAATGCGGCAAACGAAGCTCTTCGAATCAATCGCCGCGTGAAGTCGGCTCCGCAGGACGGTGGCGCGGCCATTCGGCCTTGAAATCGCCGAGGCTCCACCAGTGGAGCCGCTTGTTCAGGTCGACTTCCGCCACCGCAATGCTCCCGGGTTGATCGGTCTGCGCAATGACCGTGCCTTCGTGGTCGAAGATACCCGAAATCATCCACTTCGTTGCGGGGTCGGTAAACGTGCTACTCACGACATAGACGTGGTTCTCGATCGCGCGCGCCGCGGCAAGTCGCGGATTGCAGCCCCACACGGGAAAGGCTATGACCTCGGCGCCGTTCAGAGCGAGCTGCCGTGCCGGCTCGGGGAAAAACCCGTCGTAACAGATCATCATGCCCACTTTGCCGAACCGAGTTGGAAACACCGGATACTCCGAACCGGGCTGGATGCCCTGGTCACACTCGCCTCGCGGCAGAGCGACCTTACGATACTTGCCGATCATCCTTCCTTCCGGCCCGACGAGCGCCGCGGTGTTATACAGCAGATGCCCCTCGCGTTCCACGACCGGCACGACGACGTAGTAGTTATGCTTCTTCGCCAGCGCTCCGAAGAACTCTGTGGACGGGCCGGGCACCGGCTCCGCCGCCTCCTCGAACGAAAGCGACGTGCCCGCCCGAGTCAGCGTCTCGCCGAGCACCACGAGATCGGCCCGTTGCCGTGCGGCCGCCTCGAGGTGCGGCACGAACTGCTTCCGGTTCCCGTCGGCCGTCTTGCCGCGAGGAAAGAAATGCACCGCCGCCAGCCGCACCAATCGCGGCGACAGCGGCGGCGCGTCGACAAACGACACCTCGCCCCACTCCACCTGGCCGTGCGGCGGCGCCCATCGCAGCCAAAGCTCGACCACGGCGCTCGCCGCATGGGAAGGTGCGCGATACGTGTCCGACACCTCGAGCCATCCGCGCACGTCCGCCGTGTGGTCCATCGGATACTCCGGCTGGCACTGCGGCGCTGTACCAGCCATCAGCGTCGCCGACTCCGCCTCGTCCCGCCTCGCGGGCTGGCCTTTCGCGTCCAGCCAAAGAACACGTGCCAGCACGCTTCGCCGCGGCACGGAGACTCCCTCGCATCGCCGCACCGCGCGGAAACGATACGACCGCCCCCCTTGCACCGGAAAAGCCTTGCTCCACCACCCTACCAGGCCTTCGCGCGCATCGGCGCGGATCAGCAGGCTGCCCTTGCGGTCGGGACCGCCCTGGGGGTCGTGGGAAAACACGGGGCGAATCTCCTCGCGAGGTGCCATGGCCTGCCAGCCGTCGGCCACCCCCAGGGGCCCAACAGCGGCGCATAGGCCGCCAGTCGAGCAGCACCACAGAATCGCAGCCACCGGCACACATCTCACTCGTTGCGGCACGCGTAGGGACATTCTACGGTTCCTCTCGATGAACTCGCTTCACATTTTGAAACCCTTGACCTCGCCTTGATCCGTTGCCAGAACGGCCAGCGGTCCCCGCGGGCGTCTGAAGCAACGTCGCGTGCGTCGGTCGGCCGGTCACCTTGCCGAGCTCGGATCAGCGCCCCCTTGCTCGTCCAGCGCCGCCACGGTGCCGTCGTCGCAGCCGACCACGATCCACGCGAGCTTCGCGCCAGGCGGATTGACGCACCGCAGCGAAAGCGGCGGGCTGGGCAAACGCGTCGACCAGACCCGCTGGCACTGGTGGCTCAGGGCGACGACCAGGCCCTCGGAGATGCCCGACGACGATCTCCTTTTTGCCGTCGCCGTTCAGGTCGGCGACGTCCATGTCGCGCATCTGGGCGCGCGGGCGCATTGCTGGCTCCCGGCCCGAACTGGGCGTTGTACAGCGGCTGCCCCTCCTCGGAGTAGACCGTCACCCGATTCCAGGTCCCGTTGATCGCCGTGGCCACCTCCTTCTTGCCGTCGCCGTCGAGGTCTTCACAGAACAAGCGCGGTGCGATTCTGCGCGGTCCAGCCGCCCACGTACGAATGCCCGGCGGGGACGCCGTCGTATCCGCGCCCCGTGATCCGCCATGGTCTTGCTGCTGACGATCGCCAGGTCGTCGCTGCCGTTGGGCCACTGGGCAACGAGCAGGTTCCGGCTCGCCGTCCCGGCCGGCGACGAGCAGGAACTTCCAGCCCGGCCCCCAGAAGACCGGCGTGCGTTTCACCAGCTTGCCCGGTCTCGTCCAGGATCTCCAGCGTGCACGCGCTGCCCACGAAACAGCGGCTCTTCCCCTCGTCAAAGGCGCCGGTGTACAGCCCGTGGATGCCTTCGTGGCCCGGGGCGCTCTTGAACCAATAGGTCTTGGCGGCTTCGTAGACGGCCGGGTCCATTTCCGAGGTGAAGACCCACTTGCGCCGGCCGCGCGCGTCAAAGGCGATGACCTTCTCGTCCACGCAGCCGGCCAGGAGCAGCTTGGGCTCGTCCCACCAGCGGAGCACGCGGATCTTCCCGTCGGTTTGCAGTGTGCGGATCTCCTTGCCCTCGCGCGTCAGCAGATGGATCGTGCTGCCCTCGGCGACGCAGAGTTGCGGCTCCTTCGGCCGACGGCGACTGCGATCATGTCGGCCACCTTGCCCCCGACCTGGGCGGTCAACGCCGACCGGCAACTCCGCAGCCGTCGGGCTTGGCGCGCGGGCCGGCCGCTGCCAACGCCTCGTCGCGCAGCTTCCGTCCCTCGGCCAGCAGGCGCTGCAGATGCGGTCGCGAGTCCCGCGCGCGGCTTTCTGGCGGCAGGCGACGCGCCGGTGAGCACGTGACGCCCCGCGGGCAACGCGAACGCTGCAGAGCTCCGCCCTGCGCGTCGGCCTTGCACCGGCTGCGCCATCCATCCGCAGCTCGTCCGGCCGCCTTCAGGCTCAGCCGCAACGTCGTCGGTTTCGCGGCGACGACGTTCACCACGCCGCCGGCGAAATCCCAGTCGAGGTCGACCGGCACATCGCTCGACACGAGCACGCTCGTCGATCCCCGCACTCGTCAACCGCGTGCCCGTACAGATGATCCTCGGCCAGAACCACCAGTTCGCCCTTCACCTGCCCGTACTCTCCGACAACCGCCAGGGCCGGCTGCGGCAGGGCCAGCGCCGCGGCGTTGTCGGCCAGCCGGAGGCAGGCCAGCGTGCTGGGCGACTTGGAGCGGTCTGCCCGATCAGATAGAAGGCGATCCGATGTTCGCCCTTCTTGACCGCGCCGTTCCAGCTCATGGTCACGACGCCGGCGCCGCCGATTTCCTGCACGTCGCAGGATCGCAGCTCGAAATCGACCGGCGTCGCCGGATTGGCGGCCGGCAGGCGGACCGCCTGGCTCTTTGCGTCCCAGCGCCCGCCCGGCACCTGCCAGGTGGTGGTCACCTTCATGTTCTGGCTGTCGGTGCGGAAGGTCAGGTCGTCGACGACGAGCGCATAGCGGCCCGTCCGCTGGCAGAGCGTGCGCCGCCAGTTGCAGAAGGCCGCGCTTGGGCACTTCGCCCACCGCCGTCGCGGTCGGGCCGACCACGTCGCTGTGGAGCAGGGCGGCGTCCATGGCCACGGCCGGCTCGACCATGCCGTCGGCGCTGGTCAGCACCTGGTTGTGGTAGCCTTGCAGGATCGTCCGGCCGGCCAGCCGCAGTTCCAGGATGTCGAACGTGTGGTAGGGATTGCGCGAGGCGCCGTTGAAGCCGTCCAGCAGGATGTAGTCGCCGCTCGCATCCGCCGCGCTGCGATAGCTGCCGAAGTAGAACGACTGGTCGAAGGGCAGGCCGCTGCCGCGCGCGCGCCCAGGCCGGCTTCGGCAAGCGGTGAATGCTCCACTTGCCCACCAGGTCGGTCGGCAACTTGGGCTGCGAGCGTCTCGTCGGGCCAGAACGACTGCCCCAGCCGGAAGACGTCGGTGTCGACGCCCGTGCGCTCGCGGTACGCGATCCAGCGGCCGTCGCCGGTCAGGTAGGCGGCCTTGTTCAGGAGGTCCATCGCCGCCGAGTTCAGGGCCCAGTCGGGAACGCGCCCCGAGATCAGGATCTCCTGGCCGCGCAGCAGTTCCCCGAGCACGCCGTTCTCCAGCGGCTTCCGATCGCCGGTGAGCACCATGTAGGTGAAGCACCGGCGCGATGCCCGTGTTGTACCAGAAGAGGTTGTCGCTCTCGCCGGCGATCCAGGCGTGCTCGTGCAGCGACTGGAAGGCCAGTTCGCCGCCCCGCACGCACTGGGCCCAGACCGGGTCGGGGTAGTCCTTGTTGAAGTACCGGCCGAGGCAATACAGCGAAATCGCCGACCACTGCCCGTGCCGCGAACCGACGCCGCGCCGGCGGCTGGGTGAGGCCGTAGACGCCCTCGTCCTTGCGATGGTTGAGCTGCCGGGCAAAGGCATTGGTGATCTTCAGCCGCTCCTCGTCGGTGAACACGGGGCTCTCTTCGATCAGGTCCCAGAACAGGATCGCCATGTGGGCGTTGTAGTGGTAGAACCCGGCCAGCGGGATCGTGCTTGTTCTCGATCCGCTCGCCGTCGATCTCCTCGATGTCCTTGCATCGCCTGCTGGTCGGGAAACGACAGGCGAACGACCTCGCGGGCGCTGAACTCGTCGCCCGTCATGTAGTACATGGCCATGCGCTTGCTGATGCTGCACCAGCCGAAGTAGCCGACGGAGCCGTAGCCCTTCGAGGCTTCCCAGGTCTCGAACTCCTTGATGTCCGTCGGCGGCTTCACGCCCTTGCCGAGCTTCGTCTCCATGGTCCAGCCGATCGACAGTTCGCCCTTCGGCCGCCGGCGCCTTGGACAGGAGGCCGGCCAGCGCCTTGGCGCCCTGCGTCGACGCCCAGCCGCGTCGCTTCCGCCGACGATCACGACGCTGTGGCCGTCGCCGAACGGATTGTGGACCGACCGGACCACGTAGCCTTCCGGGCCCCGGGTACTTGAGATCGACCAGGCAGTAGTAGCAGGTCGTAGAGGGCGCTGATCGTCCTGTTGGTGGAGCGATTGCCCAGCACGATGAGATTGCCGCGGATGGGCACGGCGGCTTCCGGCGAGTCGTCGGCGACGATCGGCACCTTCACGCCGGTCCGCTTCTCGATCGCTCGCTGGATGGCCGCGGCCGCGGCCTGGTAGACGCCCGACGCCGGCACCACGATGGCCGCGGTCGGCTTGCCGCCTTGGACCAAGGGAATGTCGAGGTGCAGGTCCTTGAGCTTGCTCGTATTGCGGCGGGACCGGCGGCGGCGGTGGCGGAGGCGGCGGCGGGAGCCCGCCCAGCAGCCGAACGTCGGTGACGAGCACCTTGGGCGTCGGCTCCCGGTGCGTGTACAGGTAGATCATCGCCTTGCGTGCGTGTCCGGCGGCGCCGTGCCCTTGACCGAGACCTCGGAGAAACTCTCGGCGGACTCGGCAGCCAGGCCCGTCTGGACGCATGTGACTGCGAAGGCAGAAAACGGAATTGCAGGTAGGCGCCCGCGGCGGAGGCACCCTCCACCGCGCGGACCTTGACCGTGACCTGATAGGTCTCGCCGCCCTTCAGGCCGAAGGCTTGGGACCACGCCGATCTCGGCCGTCGGGTCGCCGTCGGCAATGAGCAGCGCTTTGCCGCCGTCGGGACCGTCGACGATCTTCAGCTCCTGGTCCTTGCCGCCGCCACCGTATCTCGACCAGCCCCGACGGGACTCCACTTTCGCCACACCCTTTGCTGAACGACGGATTCTCAATTGCAACCTCGAACACTTCCTCCGCGCTGGCTGCCGCTAGCGGCAGCAAAGCGCTGGCCGCGATCCCAACGATGTACAGATTCACTGACGCCTTGCTCATATCCGCCTCACGATGGTAATTGCCCGGCAGCCGATCAACCCTCAGCACAGACGAAAAATCCAAGTCCAACGGCAGGAACGCCATTATGGATTTCCACCGCGAAGGAAAGCAAGCGCCCCGCCTTCGTGTGGAGAAACACGTGCGGAATGCCTCACCGATCGCGCACCCGCTCGGTCTTGTCGTAAGCGATCCGCGGTGCAACGCGCGGAGTTGGTGAACACCGTGGTGCGGCAGCGTGGGCCACGGAATGGCTCCCTTGCTGGACGCCGCTGCGAAACGGGAGTAACCTGGAGCGGCAGTGGAATCCGCGCTGGACGAAAACTCTGCGCACACAAATCAAAGCACAAGCTGCGAGCAGCTAAGAACCTATCCCAGAACTGCCGATGGAACCCCGTGCGGCCAGAAAATCACAGCACCTCCCAAGGTTCTGGGATCGGCTCTAAGACCCGCTCCGAGCCGTTGGTGCGCCGGCAGACGCGCAGTTCTTTCGTTTTCGCACGCGTAGCCTGTGTTGCGAAGAAAGGTAAAATGAGATGCGCATGATCCGCACGGTGCCAGTGGGTTGGCTTATCGCCGCAAGCGCGGTCTTCGGCGCGTCCAACCCCGTCTCGAGCCCGCGAGCCCCGGTCGCGTACTACGTGGCTCCGGAGGGAGACGACAACCACGAGGGCCAAACCGCTCAACGGCCATGGCGCAGCCTCGCGCGCGTGAACTCGGCCGAGTTGGCACCGGGCGACCGCGTGCTCTTTCGCCGCGGCGGAATATGGCGAGGCCAATTGGTCCCCCAAAGCGGAACCGAGTCGGCTCCCATCACCTACGGCGCCTATGGCGAAGGCCCCAAGCCCGCCCTGCTCGGCTCCGTTGCCATGGACCAGCCCTCCGACTGGCAACCTGCCGGACCTAACCTTTGGCAAACCGCGTCGGCTTCGCCCAGCGGCCAGAACCTTCTCACGGCCGATCTTCTGCAGCACCTCGCGATCTACCAGGAACAGGGAGCCTCCGCACGCGGGCGATGGACCGACGGGCAGTATGTCGTGCAATGCCAGCGCGCAGGTACCTCCCCCTCGCACATCCAGCTCTATGTGGCCCCCTTCCGCATCCAGGCCGACACGATCTACCAGCTCCGCTTTCGCGCCAAGGCGACTGTTCCTCTGAAACTCTCCGCTCCCCACGTGATGGCTAACGCGGCGCCGTGGGGAAGCTACGCGGTGGAACGCGCCGGCAGCATCTTTGCCGTCGGCAACGAGCGGGTCCCGTGTGTGCAGATCTACCGGGCGGCGAAGACCGCAGACGATGCCCGACTCACGTTTGCCTTGGGCAGCCGAATCCCCGCCGGGGACGAATTGACAATCGCCGACTTGACCCTCGTACCCTGCCGGGGCTCCGACCCCTTGGCACAGGACGTGGGCAACATCATCTTCGATCATGGCGCAGCGTGGGGCGTGAAACGTTGGGCACAGAAGGAGCTCAAGGCCGAGTTGGACTACTGGTACGACCCCCAAAGCCACGTGGTGACGCTCTTCCTTGCGGAGAACCCGGCGAAGAAGTTCAAGAGCGTCGAATTGGCCCTGAAACAGCACATTGTCAACCAGAGCGGCAGGAGCTCGATCCTGTACGAGAATCTGGCCCTGCGCTATGGCGCGGCGCACGGGATCGGCGGCGGCAGCACGCACCACATCACCGTCCGCGACTGCGACATCTCCTGGATCGGCGGCGGCCACCAGCTTACGCACCCCAACGGCAAGCCGGTCCGCTTCGGCAACGGCATGGAGTTCTGGGGCAATGCCCACGACTGCCTCGTCGAGCGCTGCCGACTGTGGGAGATCTACGACGCCGCCCTCACCAACCAGAACCAAGGCTCGGTGGTCCAAGAGGTCAACATCGTCGTACCGCCACAACCTCATCTGGAACTGCGAGTACTCGTTCGAGTACTGGAACCGGCCCGAGGCTTCGCCAGACCCATCACATCTACTTCGAGCACAACACCTGCTACGGCGCGGGCCACGGCTGGGGACATGGTCAGCGGCCCGACCCGGCCGGACGCCACCTCTGCTTCTACACCAACGACGCCCAGACGCAGGACCTCTACATCCGCAACAACATCTTCTGCGGGGCAACCGATGTGGCCTTCGACGCCCTGTGGTGGAAGCCCGAGACAATGGCCGATCCGCGCAGTGATCCGCCTGGACCACAACTGCTGGTTCCAGCCTGAGGGCACGATGATCCGGCTGAAGGGCAAGTCGTACACGCAGGCCCAGTTCGCCGCGTACCAGCGCGCCACGGGCCAGGAGACCCACTCGCTGGCCGCCGACCCGCAATGGGCCGACGCTTCGAAGCTCGATTTCCACCTCCGGCCCGGCTCCCCCTGCATCGATGCCGGCGACGACCTCGGAGTGAATCGCGATGGGCGGGGCATCCCAGTCCCCCAGGGACGCGCTGCGGACATCGGGGCCTTCGAGCACCGCCCGGGGCGTTAGACCAACCCATCGCCTCGCATGCCACACCCCATTTCTCCCGATGAGGGCCGGCTCCTCCTTGCTGCGACCACGCTGCGCATCGAGCCGGCGCTCGCAAATTCTTCACGATCAAGCGATTTGCGAGCACCCGGAGCTTGGCATGCGTAGAACAGTTGCAGACCGCCGGGCGCGGAACTGCCCCTCTTCTTCAGGGTGCCGGTACTGCCCGAAGGACCGTTCCAGCCAGCCTATTCGTCAGGCGCCCCCACCTTGCCGCCTGGGGAGCCGGAATAGTTTGACGAAAAGGCAGTTCTGACCCATGTTTCATTTGAGTCCAGGTCCGGCACGGACGGGGTTCCGCTGTTCCGGCAGCCACTAGCGACTTGGTCGCGGACCGCAGGCTCGCATCCTGTCGTATTCTCGTCGGTTTCTTTTCTTTTCTGAATTGACTGGCCCGTACTCGATTGCACCGCGGCCTCGCCTATAATGGGGCCGTCTTGTCGGCACATTTTGCGCAATCGGTTCCGACGGCGCAGACCGTGCTTCGCTCGAGTTTGGGCGGGACGACCATGAGCATGCCCAACGAATCCATGAAGCGGCAACTACGAGAACTGGGCGCCCGCTGGCGTTCGCGCGTACGAGGCACTTGCCTGGGGCTGCGCACAACCCCCGGCAAGCGCGGCCGAGGCAAGTCGCTCAGTTTCGAGTCGCTCGAAGCCCGCACCCTATTCGCCATCGACGGCTACGTTGCGCCCGATTGGTTTGCCGAAGTCGCCGGGACCGATATGCTCGATCACGCGGGATCGGCGGGTTGGACGTCGGCCGCAACCGACCGCACGAACACCTCCGACGGCGCCCTGGCCAACGTCTACGACTGGATCATCCGCTTCAATGCCGACGCACTGGAGGGGATCGGTTCGGTGGCTCAAAGCGTTTCGCTGCTGGCGGGCAGCGGCATCGAGTTCGAAGCCCTGCGCGGTCTCGGGCTGGTCGGCCAGGTGCTCGTGCGAAGCTATGGAAGCGACCTCCAGACGGTCCAGCAACAGTTGGCCGCCAATGCCGACATCGAGCACTTCGAGATGGACGTGCTCCAACAACTCAAGGCCACGCCGAACGATCCGCAGTTGGGCCGCCTCTGGGGAATGGAAAACGTCGGGCAGACGGCGGGGCGTGTGGATGCCGACATCGATGCCACCGCCGCCTGGAGCATTTCCACCGGCAGCCGCAGCGTGGTCGTGGCGGTCATCGACACCGGCATCGACTACAACCATCCCGATCTGGCCGCCAACATCTGGACGAACCCCGGAGAGATCGCCGGCAACGGCATCGACGACGACGGCAATGGCTTCGTCGACGACGTCCACGGCTACGACTTCGCCAACAACGACGGCAACCCCATGGACGACAACGGCCACGGCACCCACGTGGCCGGCACGATCGGGGCCGTGGGGAACAATGGAATCGGCGTCGCGGGCGTCAACTGGAACGTCTCGATCATGGCGCTGAAGTTCCTCCGGGGAGACGGCTCGGGCTACACCTCCGACGCCGTTCGGGCGGTCAACTACGCCACGATGATGCGGACGCGTTACGACGTGAATGTCCGCGTGACCAACAATAGCTGGGGCGGCGGCGGTGCATCGAGCGAGCTGCAACGCGGCAATCGCCGCCAGCGGCAACGCCGGAATCCTCTTCGTTGCCGCGGCCGGCAACGACGGCACGAACAACGACGTCCAGCCACATTATCCGTCGAACTCAACGCTCGCCAACGTGATCGCCGTGGCGGCCACCGACGCCTACGACCATCTGGCGGGCTTCAGCAACTACGGTGCGACGTACCGTCGACCTGGCCGCGCCGGGCGTGTCCATCTACAGCACGATTCCCGGCAGCCAATACGCCTCGTACTCGGGCACGAGCATGGCCACGCCGCACGTGGCCGGCGTCGCCGCCCTGGCTTGGGCCGTCGATCCCAACGCCTCGGTGAGCGAGGTCCGCAACGCGATCCTCCAAGGCACCGATCGGCTGGCCTCGCTGCAAGGGAAAATGGTGACCGGCGGCCGCCTCAACGCCGCCAATACCCTCCGCCTCATGACCAGCAGTCCCGGCCTGCCCTCGATCGACGGCTTCTCGGCCTCGCCGGGCGCGGTGTCGGTGGGCGGCGCCGTCACGCTTGCAGCAAGCGGCGTGGCGGACTCGGGCGGCTCGGTAATCGGCGTCAGTTTCTACACCGACTCCAATGGCAACGGCCAGTGGGACGGGACCGACCAACTGCTCGGCACCGACAACACCGTGGTCAGCGGCGCCGCTTCGCTCGGCCTCTCCACCGCCGGCTACAGCACGGGCACCCACACCTTTTTCGCCCGAGCCCTCGACAATCAGTCGCAGTGGGGCAATGCGGTTTCGGCCACGCTCGAGGTCATCGCTGCCGACGACCACGGCAACGATGCCGCGACGGCAACGCGCGCTGCGATCGGCCAAACGCTCCGCGGCTCGATCCAGACCGGCCGAGACACCGATTGGTTCTCCTTCGACGCCACTGCGGGCCGTACTTACCAACTCAGCACGATCCTCGACAGCCTGCCGGACTCGGTCCTTTACCTCTACGGCCAGGACGGCAGGACGCTACTGGCGTTCGACGATGACGGCGGGGTGGGATACGCCTCGCTGCTCACCTGGGTTGCGCCGTCCAGCGGCACGTACTTCCTTGAAGTCCGCGCCTACAGCTCCACGCAAACCGGATCGTACAGCCTCGCGCTCGCGGCCGACAACGCCGCGCCCATCATCGCGCCCATCAGCGACCAGCGCATGTCGCATACCACGGATCAGCTCCGTGTCGGTTTCACGGCGACCGACCCGGACGGAGACACGCTCAGTGTCTCCGCCAATGTGGTGTCGGCCGACTCCCGCGCTGCGCGATGCGGTCACGATCCAACTTGTCGGCAACGAGTTGCTGATCGATCCCGCGCCGGGGTTTGTCGGCCAATTCCAGGTGGTGGTGATCGTCAACGACGGCACGCAGTCCGCCCAGCGCTCGTTCCAAGTCTCGGTGACCAACGACCCGCCGGTCCTGGCCACGATCGCCGACCAGCAGACCACAGCCGACCGCGGCACGATCTCCGTGGGGCTCTCGGCGACGGACGCCGACGGCGACCCCCTCGTCTATTCCGCCCAAGTCCTGGCCGTCGATCCTCTCGCCCAGCGCGCCTACGATCTGGACCAGCGCTACGGGCTGCGCTATGGCGGTTACCGCACGAACTACCGCGGGCACCACGAGAAGTACATGCTCGGCAACAACGGCCGCTCGTACTACATTCTGCCCAACGGCGAAGTGCACCTGTGGTATCGCAGCTTCAGCCGCAGTGCGCTCGTCGGCCGACTTTCGCACGAATACTACGACCGCCCCTCGCTCTTGTACAACGCGCGGCAGCCGGGTCTGATCCCTTCCACGGCGGCCACGGTGAGTGTCGTCGGCAGCGACCTGATGATCGACCCGCGTTCGGACTTCACCGGAAGCTTCTTCGTCCGCGCCGCGGTGACCGATGGCCTGTCGAGCGACAACCAGTTGTTCAAGGTCACCGTGGGCAATGCCGCGACGACCGCAGTGCGGTCGTTCGCCGTGGCCCCTGGCCCCGCGGCAAGTTTCACTGGGCCGGCTGCCGAGCCGGCCGTGATAGCCTTTTCGGCCCGCATTTCGGGAACCGTCGAGCAGCGGCTCGATGCCTTGTCGGCGTTACTTGCGCAGCTCGACGCTCCCACCCATGCAACGGCCCTCTCCCAGGCCACTCAGTCCGCATACTCTGCGACCTGGTCGTGGGGACAGTCGCCGCTGGACAGTCCGCTGGAAAGCGGCTCAACCCGCTCGCTCGGCCAGGAGGAGCGAATCCTCCATGAGATCTTCGCGCAACTCGAGGAGCTTGGGCGAATCCGGCCCAGCCGATAGGCGATCGCAAGGCGATTTTGAGCCGATCCGAGAGCCACCTGCTGCCCCAATATCGCTCGGCGGCCCAGAGCCGCTGACGTAGTTGTCGGATAGGTTCTCAGAGCAACAGGTCCTGGGCCAACGAGCGCCATCCGGACGAGTATCGCCCGTAGCGATGACACGCCAACTCGCGCAAGGCAAGCGGCACGCGCCAGCCGGCCGAATTGTGAATCCGCGCGCGAGATCGGTAGTGCCGCACCTTGGCCTCCAGCCGCGCCAGCGCGTCGGCGACCTGAAGTCGCTCCGGAAAGCGCGCGAGTCGCTCCCGCGCGGCGGCATAGCTCTCGGCAATGCCCTCGAACCACTCGGGTCCTCGGCCTCGCGCGCGTCGATACTGCTCGAAGAAACTCCTGGGGCGGGCCCCAATCTGCTGCCGGGCGTGCTGCCGATATTCGATCAGTGGTTCGGCCACCGCGACGCCCTGCGACACCGCCGCCAGTAACAGCGCGAACCAGCCGTCGTGCACCCAATGCGCATCGACCGGCAGCATCACGTCTCGATGCTCCGCGCGGAGCATCATCGTCGCCCCGGTGGCCACGTTTCGCTTGAGCAGCACATCGAGCGCCCGGCCGCAGTTGACTTTTTGTTGCTGGCTGCGAGAAAAACCGACGGATTGCCAGAGGCGACAGCCCAAGGCGCGGCGACATTCGTCCACCAGAACCGCGTCGCTGAATACAAAGCCGCAATTCCGCACCTGCAAAGCTGCAGCCAGGAGCGATTCGATCTTCTGCGGCATCCACACGTCGTCCTGGTCCGCCAGCACGATCCAATCCCCCCGGCACGCCGCAACCGCTTTGCTGAAATTCCCCGCCACGCCCCGCACGCGCGCATTCACTTCGAAACGAACGGAAAAGGGGACAGACGCGGCGAATCGCCTGACGATCTCCGCCGTGTCGTCGCGCGAGGCGTCGTCACAAATCACCAACTCGTCCGGCGGACGCCGCTGCGTGGCAATGCTGGCGAGCTGCTCGCCCAGATAGGCGGCGCCATTGCAGGTGGCCATGGCCACGGAGACTTCCATGCGCGATTCCCCCTCGCCGCGGCCTAGCGCGTCTGGCGCGCCTTCTCCAGATACCGCGCGATCGGCTCCACCTGTTTGCTCCAGAGGAACTCGGGGCGGATGCGGCGAATCCGCTCCCGCGTCGGCTCGCGCCACGACGGGTCGTGCGCGTGGGCCAGAAGCACGCGGCGCAGTTCGTCGGCCTCGTTGCGCTGGACCACCGCACCCAGCTCCCGCCGCTCCACGAGATCGCTGATTTCGTCTCCCCGGTTCATCAACAGCGGCAGTTCGGCCCACAGGTAGTCCAAGGCCCGCGTCCGCGCCGAAAGTTGGGTCTCGAAGTTCGCCGCCTGCATGACCACGCCGAAATCGCTCTCCATGAGGTAGTCGGCGCGGTCGTCGAAGGGGATCGGAAGCTCGTTGAAGAAAATCGAACGATCCAGCGCGCCCAGTTCGCGGGCGAGATCCCGCGCGCGGACCGCCATGGCATGCGCCGGCTCACCGTTCTTGCGGAACATGGAAAAGAAGAGCTTGATCCGCGCGTATTCCTGATGCGCCTCGTGTACTCCCCGGACCAGCGGAAGGGGATCGAGCCAGTCCCAAATCCCGCCGAACCACAGTACGAGCAGATCGCCCGGCTCGATGCCACGGCGCACGCCCTTGAGGACCGGCCGGGTCTTGCGCGGAGGCTCGTCCGGAATCCCAAAGCCCACCAGGTCGATCAGGTCGCGGAACTCGTGGTGCCGGTCCCGTTCATCCTTGGAGATGCGTCCCAGGGCCGTGAGCATCCCCAGCCAATAGAGCCGCTGGCTCTCGTTGCCGCAGACGAAGAAGTCGGCGCGCTTCAGGCATCCTTGGATTCCGGCCAGCGACCGGAGGTAGGTCTCTTGACTCGTCTGAATCGATTCGATGTGTACGGGCGTGACCATGTCGGCGAGGATCGGCCGCGACGTCTTCCCCAGCGCCGTGTAGGCATCCAGCACGTTGCCCTGGAGAAGCACGGCCGCGTGCCGCTCGGCCAGCGGCAAGGCGCGCGCGGTCCTGGCTGAGGTCTTCGAGGTCGAACCCCGGCGCTTCCAGGCGATCGAGCACCGGCTGCGTGCTGGCCAAGGTAACTTTCAGTCCTGCGCCGCCAGCGCTGCAGCGATTTCCCAGTGGCGCATGGCCAACCCGATCCGCATCTTTCCGACCCGGTCCGGGGTAATGATCAGCAAGTCGCGTTCGGCGGGGGCGGAGTGGCGGGGGCGGCGCACCGCCGCCCGGGAACGCTCGACCGCGGAACCTGCCCATCGCCACGTGCGGCGCGGCAGTCGCATGCACCAACCCGCAGCCCTTACGGTGCGAACGCCCAAACGCACGAGCGGCCCAACCGCCTCGGCCACGGCCTGCACGGTCGCAAGCACCGTCTGAAGCTGCGTAAGCACGCGTTTGCCGTGCAGCTTGGCCATCTGGAGCTTCTCCGACGCATCGCCCGCCATCGCCAGAAGCCGGTTCACTTGAGCTTCGGCCCGGCCAACGTTGCTGGTGACGACCTTGGCCAGGCTGCCGCATTCGCGCCGCAACGACTGGATCTCCTGGAGGATCGCTTCGAAGGCGTGGCGCACGAGCTTCTGCTGGTGGGGAGTGATCGCCGCGGTGTCCTCGAGCAGGCTTTCCATGAACACGCGGAAGGCCGCCCCGTTCTGCCCGGCTTCCAGGTGCGTGATTCCCTTCTCCCATTGGATCTGCCGCGGCAACTCGGAGGGAAGCGACGGCTGGACCAGAAGGGCGTCGAAGCATGCCAAGGCCTCGGCCGTGCGCCCCACGCGGGCGAGTACGATCCCTTCGTGCAATGTCGCGCGCGTGGCCAGATTGCCCAGGTAATTGGCCGAAAGCCGCTCCTCGATCGTCGAAAGGTGACGGCATGCGCGAAACGCGCCGAGCCCTTTCTCCCAGTCGCGCTCGTGGTTGATCGCCAACAGTCCGCGATAATAACAATAGGCCCCGGCAAATGCCGGCACCTGCTCGAGGTAGGCCGGAAGTGTGTCGGCTTCGACGGCTTGCAGCGCCGCATCGCCGAGGGCCTTCTCAGCAAACAGGCCGTCGATCGCAGAAGCCAGAGTGGCTGCCTCCGCGTATTGCCCGCGATTCACGTGCTGCTCGAACAGCCGGTAGGCCGCGCCCCAATACCACGCGTCCTTGCGTCCCGCTTCGACTCGGCGCGCGAGCGTGGAGGCGAGGTACTCCGTCACCAACGCATCGACATCCTCCTCGGTCACCGCCTGCTCGAGTGCCTGCGGCAGGGCATTCCGCTCTTTCGCGGCCAGCGCCACGAGGCGTTTCTGCCCCGAGGACCCTTCGCGCACCAGAATGCGCGCGTCCGCAAAATCGCTGCGGCCGAGCACGAGGCGAAGCGACTCGGGCGAGAAGAGTGTATGGTGGAACCCGGGGTAGTAACACTCCAGCCACTCGCGCTCGCCCAAGCCCTGGCGGGCAATGGCGCGGGAGTTCGGGGTCGTGAGCACGAGCACGCCCTCCGGGGCGAGAAGCCCGGCCAGTCGCCGCAGCAGCTCATCGGCGTTGGCTACGTGTTCGATTACCTCGGAGAGGAGAATCACGTCGTAGGCGTCGTGCGGCAACACCGCGCTTTCGACGTAGGCCCCAATCAGCTCGACTCCAAGCAACTCCCGTCCTGCGGCCGCGTTGGCCGAAGGCTCGACGCCGACGGCATCCCAACCCAGGTGCCGCGCCAGGTCGACGCACAGCCCGACCCCCGCGCCCACGTCGAGCAATCGCAAGGACTGCCTCCCCCCGGACCGCCCCCGAGCGGCGCACGCCAAGAGCACGAGCCGAGCCATGTTCCGCACGCTCGCCTCCGCCTCCAGGTACTTGCGCAGTTGCACGGCGGCCTCAAGACCCGCGACATCTTCCTCGAAACCATAGTCGTGGGTCGAGTCCTCGGTGCTGAGGATCGAACCGCAGCCGTCGCACTCCAGAAAAGTGACCTTTCGCCGAGGCTCGGCGCACGAGGCAAGCTCGCGGTCGAAACGGAGGTGCGGCCCGCGACAAACGCGACAGCTCTCAAGCGCGATCGCTCCACGAATCACCGTATGCCCTCCCTTGTGCGCTCAAGCGACGTCCGTGGCCGCCGTGGGGTGCCGTCGCCGGATAGCTCGTTCTCACGCCGCCACGCGGAGCTTGGGCAATAGATGCCGCTTGAACACCGCGATGTTCGAATACTCGTCGCTCGAGAAATCCCCGTACTCGCTGCGGTGCTTGTCCAGCGCATGGATGATGTCCGGAACCGAATACTTCGGCAGGAATCCCAGCATCATGCGGGCGCGCTCGCAGGTCACCTTGTAGTTGCGGAAGTCCTGCACGTTGTTGAGCTGGATTTTGATCTTCCGCCCCGTCAACTCCGTCGACCTCGTCCTTGACCATGTCGCCAATCTGGCCGACGGTGAAGTTGCCCGAGGCCACGTTGAACACGCCGCTGATCGACCGATCGGCCTGCACCGCGCGCAAAAACGCCGCCGACGTGTCGCGCACGTCCAGGATCGGCCGCCAGATCGACGGATTGTTGATCGTGATCTGGCCGTCGCGCACCGCCGAGCTGAAACATTGTGTTCACGATCAGGTCGAACCGCATCCGCGGACTGTAACCGCAAACCGTCCCCTGGCGCAGGGCGATCGTCGAGAAACCGTCGTCCTGGAGCTGAAGTACGCCGCGTTCCCCCTGAAGCTTCGAGATTCCGTAGGGATAGGCGCAGGTGACCGGCGAATCCTCGTCGTACAGCTCGTTCACCGTGTACCCGTACACCGAACAGCTCGAAGCATAGATGAAACGCCGGCACGCCGGCCTTCTTCGCCGTGTACGCCAGGTAGGAGGGCAGTGCGCCGTTGTAGACGAAGTTCATGCGAAGGGCTGAACTCGGCCATCGGGTCATTCGATAGCCCGGCCAGGAAGATCACCTGGTCGTAGCCCTCGAGATCCTCGACGGTGCAGTCGAACAGGTCCCGCTGGGTTACCTTGACCTCCGGGGGCAAGGTGATTGGAGAACCAGAGCAGGTCGACGACGTCGACTTCGTAGCCGTGGTCGAGCAGTAACGGAACAAGCACCGAGCCGATGTAACCCGCGCCGCCGGCCACGAGAATCCGCATGGTTCTTCCTCCTTGAAGAATCGAAACGCCGGGTTTTCCTGCAATGTCTGAGACGAGAATCGAAACCGCGGCCGTCGCCGCCCGGGGCACTTCCCGCCCCTTGTGCCGCCCCGCCCGCGGTCAACCGGCAAGCTGCCGAAACCGCTGGCAATCCAACGAAGTATCTTCGGGAACGCGAAAGGCCACGTCATGAATCGAGAGCTTCTGGATCGATCGGCCCCGATCGAGGCTCTGCGCATAGTCGAAGACCGTGCGCCGCGGGCCTCCCAGGTGGATCACGCCCGTCACGTCGTGCTCCAGCAGCCGCACCAGCTTGGTGGCGATCTGGGCCACGCTCTCCCGGCTCGTCCACTGGTCCGCAAAGGCTTTCTCGTACGGAAAGATGTTGGGGCCAAAGCTCGTGCGCACGATCAAGGCGCCTTCGAGCATGCGCACCGCGCACTCGCCGCCCAGCTTGGACCAGGCGTATTTGTTCACCGGGTGGACCGGATCATCTTCACGGTAGCTCCCCTGGTCACCGCGAAAAACGTAGTCGGTGGAAATGTAGACCAATCGCATCGAATGTGCCGCACACAGCCGCACCACATTGGCCGTGCCCACGATGTTCACCGCCACCGCGCGCATGGGATCCTGGTCGACTTTGGGCGGCGACGTGAACGCCGCAGCGTGCAACACCATCGCAAAGCGCCCACCGCGAACGTACTGCTCCATCTGCGCGTAGCTCGTGACGTCGAACTCCCCCGAGGTTGGATACGCCGCCTCGGGTAGGCGCGCGCAGCTCGCCCCCCAGCAATCCGCTTCCGCCGGTCACCAAGATCGAACAGGGTGGAACGATCACGGCCCCCCTCCTTGGGCTAACAAGCTCCGTAGATGAAATGGGCCGAGCGCCGTCGCGCCGCCATGCCTCCAGGTTCGGCGCATTGCGATCCTTCTCGGAAAGGATCGCCGACGCGCTCGTCACTTCGTCGAACCGCCCTTTCAGTCCCGCGTCGCACAGCGACCAATCCAGGTCCGCGGCCAACGGCGAGATCGCCGCCTCGCAACCGGGACTGTACTGTCCGCTACAGAGATACTCAATCTGCGATGCATCGAGGAAGAAGTTGCCGTGGGCGAAGCCGGGCGGAACCCAGATCCACTCGGCGTACTCGTCGTCCGGCCGGACCGGCATATCGTAGGCAATCACCTTCCCGAACGTGGGCGAACCCCGTCGAATGTCGAGCACCAGGTCGACCATGTGGCCGAAAAGCGTTCGTACCAGCTTCCCCATGTAAGGGGACCACTGGAAGTGCATTCCCCGGACCACGCCCGGTCGGGAAAAGCTCTCGTTGCCCTGCACGAATTCGACCTCGGCCAGCCCCGACTCCGGGCACTTCGCCAGATCGCTGCGGCGAAAAGTCTCGCTAAAGTACCCCCGCGCATCACAATAGCGCGCGAACCGAAGCACCTTCACTTCCGGAATCGCAAGCGCCCGTACGGCAATGACTTTCATCCGTCGTCCTCTTCCCCCTCACGCGGCTGCCAGCAAATGTAGCCCACCGCCGTTTCTTGAGTCAAGACGGATTTCCCGCTCCCCTTCGTCGAGGAGTGTCAAATCCAAGCAGCAGGCGATGCGTGCCCGTTCAGGCCGCGGCACGTCCCGGAGGAGCCGTATGCTGGGCGTAGGCGGCAATCACCTCTTCCTTGGGGCCAAACATGCGCACCTTGCCGTGATCGAGCCACAGCGCTCGATCGCACAGCCGTGCCAAGGCCTCCAAGTCGTGGCTCACCACGATCACCGCGCGCGCTGGACATCAGCGAGTGGATGCGCTCCCGCGCCTTGGCCTGAAAGGCCAAATCGCCAGCGCTGAGCACTTCGTCGACCAGAAGGATATCGGGGGCGATGGCCGTGGCGATCGAGAACGCCAAGCGGACCATCATCCCCGCCGAGTAATAGCGGACCGGCATGTCGAGAAACTCCCCCAGTTCGCTGAATTCGGCGATCGATTGCATCTTTTGCCGAATCGAGCGGGGGGTCTCTCCCTGCAAGTAGCCGCGATAGGTGATGTTCTCCCAGCCGGTCGCATCAAGTTCGAACCCCAGACCGATCTCGAACAACGAACTGATTTGACCGCGAACCTGCCGGCGCCCCGTGGTGGGCGGGTAGATCCCCGCCAGAAGCTTCAAGAGCGTGCTCTTGCCGGCCCCGTTGTGCCCGATGATGCCCACGCGGTCTCCCTCGCCCACGCGCAAGTTCACCTGCTCGAGCGCGCGGACTTCGATCGTGGCCTGCTTCGATCGCCGGAACATCCCGTGAAGCACGTACTCCTTCAGGCTCACACGCCCGTACCGCCGCACGTGGAACACCAAGCCGACGTTGTCCAGTTCGATCAGCGCCATGGCCTTCGCTTCGCCGCGATGCGGGTCAAAGGTAGAAAATCAGCGTCCGTTCCGTCCGCCACAGCAG
The DNA here is from genome assembly GCA_963736495.1 of Pirellulales bacterium. Lineage (GTDB taxonomy): Bacteria > Planctomycetota > Planctomycetia > Pirellulales > Thermoguttaceae > CAVTPL01. The sequence continues at coordinate 344,803 of CAVTPL010000010.1, forward strand.
CAGTCCGGCAATCGCCGTGGTGCAAGCGGTCATCCCCCCTGCCAAGGCAAATAGCAAGGGCGAAGGCCAGGCATTCTCCAGGACCGGCTGTCGGATCAACTCCAGAAAAGTCGCCGCAGGATTGAGGGCGAGAAACCAGCCGAGATGCCGTTTCTCGAGCATTTCGGCCGGATAGATGATCGGAGTAACGTAGAACAGCAGTTGAATCGCCACTTCGGTCAAGTGTTGCGTGTCATGGAAGAGAACGTTCACCACGCCCATGCAAACGGCCAGCGACCATCCCAGGAGGAATAGCATGGCCACCGTCGGCACCAGGCTGCAAAGCGCGATCGGGCTGGGAATCCCATTCAGGCACCAGACCAAAGCCACGACGACCACCAGCCCGAGCACAAAGTGAATGCCCGCCCCGAGCATGGCACGGAGAGGGTAGATCGCAAACGGCGCGGGATACTGGCGGATGTAGGATTCCCCCTGGAAGAAGCACTGGCACCCCTGGTTGAGCACGTTGACCAGGTAGTTCCAGGTGATCAAACCCACCAGCAGAAACGGTGCGTAGCTCCGCACGTCCATCTGGAACAAGGTGGTGAACACCGTGCAAAGGACTGCCGTCATGGCGATTGGGTGCAGAAGCGACCAGCCAACGCCCAGCACCGACCGGCGGTAACGCCGCCTGAGGTCGATCTGGACCAGCGAGCGCCAGAAAAACCGCAAACGCCAGATTTCGCACAGGTAGCGGATCAACCCATGGCTCCTGAGTGCGGGAAACACGCCCATGCAGCCTGGTCCGGTTGGCCGGCCCTTGCCTCGCCCCATGCTGCGGAAATGCGCGGCGGCAGTATAGTCAGGCGGGGGGAATCGCGGCAACAGCAAACCCGCCGCCCCCGTACCCAAGCAGTAATGCTCCGAGCGCAAAGCCAAGGGCATTCTGATCTTGCCCGGATTTCCGCGTTACCCTAAGATCGCAAGTAAACCCGCCGCAACGGAACTCCTCGCCGGGAATCGCGCGAGGGGCCCATCGTGAAGGTGGCGCCAGGGCGAGCAGCGATGAAGTCTCTGCGCAGGCTCTCCCGGCAGTTCGACAGCGATCCCAGCATCCATCGAGAAGGAAAGCGAGCGTGTCGGAGAGCGTGCTCGTGACCGGAGGCGCCGGCTACCTCGGATTCGATCCTGGTTCCCGCGCTTCTGGACCAGGGATACCGCGTGACGGTCCTCGACAGCTTCAGCTTCCAACAGACACCACTTCTGGACTGCTGTGCCCGGCCGGAATTCGAGGTGGTCCGGGGCGACTGCCGCGATCGGGCCACGCTCCAAAAAGCCATGGCGACCGCCGACTGGCTGCTGCCCCTAGCCGCCGTGGTCGGCGCTCCCGCGTGTCAAGCCGATGCGGTTGCCGCACGCTCGATCAACGTCGATGCGGTCAGGCTCCTGCTCAAGTTGCGATCGCCGCACCAGCGCATCGTCTTTCCCAACACGAATAGCGGTTACGGCGTCGGAGAGCCGGACAAGCTCTGCACCGAGGAGAGTCCGATGCGCCCGCTCTCGCTGTACGGCGTCACCAAGGTCGAGGCTGAACACGCCGTGCTCGACAGTCCAAACGCCGTGGCTTTCCGCCTGGCCACGGCCTTCGGCATGTCTCCGCGCATGCGCGTCGACCTGCTGGTCAACGACTTCGTCTATCGAGCCGTGAACGACCGCGCGATGGTGCTTTTCGAGGGGCACGCGCGCCGCAATTTCATCCACGTGCGCGACGTGGCGCGAGCCTTTCTCCACGCCATGGCCCATTTCCAGGCCATGCAGGGAGAGCCCTACAACCTCGGCTTGAGCGATGCCAATCTTTCCAAACGCGAACTCTGCGCCGAGATCCGCAAGCAACTGCCGGAATTTGTCTACTTCGAGGCCCCGATTGGCGAGGATCCCGACCGTCGCGACTACTTGATTTCCAACGCGAAGATCGAGCGGACCGGATACCGCACGACATTCTCTCTGGAGATGGGCATCCGCGAACTGATCAAAGGCTACCGCTTCCTGCGCAATCGCCGCCACGGAAACGCCGGCTAGACCGCCGCAAGAGCCGGGAGGCAACCATGGATATCCACGCGCGTTGCCGCAAGCTGGTGCTCTGGGCCATGAAGCACGCCTTGCAGCTCTGGGCGCGTGCCACGTGCCGGGGTTTCACCTGCCTTTCCCTCGGCGGATGCGTGCGTGACGGACTGTTCGTCAACTCCGACATGACCGTCAGTTGCAACTGCCAGGATACCGACGGCAGCGGCCAGTTGGGCAGCCTCCGCGAGCGCACTCTGGAATCGCTCTTTGCCGGCCCGGTCGCCGCTCGGCTCCGCCGCCTCCTGGCTGCCGGCCGCCTGCCCGTCACGCGTTGCCCTGCATGTTTCTATCTGCGATCCGCTCCCCGCGCGGCGGCAGAGGCCCGGGCCCACGACTATCGCCTGCCCGACGGCCTGAGCGTAGAGAACACGGTCCTCTGCAACCTGCGCTGCCTGGGCTGCTCCCGTCAGGAGATCCTCCAAACCCGGCGGGGCGGCCGCACGCTCACCGGCGACGACCTCGAAACGGTCAGCCGCACTCTCGCCCGGCTCGGCGCACGCTACTGCGGATACTACAACCTCGGCGAACCCTTCCTGTCGCCGGCGATCCTCCAAGAACTGCGGACTCTCCGCCGCCACAACCCAACCATGGAGATCCTGATCTCCACCAATGGCCTCCTGCTCGACACCGACGACAAGCGCGAGGCCGCCCTGCTGACCGATCACGTCCTCTTCTCGCTGGACGGGATCGACACCGCCATGGTCCGCCGCTATCAGCGAGGGGACAATTTCGACCGCGCCTACGACAACCTCTGCGCCCTCGTGGCCTTGCGCAATGCGCGCGGGCTGACGCGTCCGCGCATCGACTGGAAATACGTCGTCTTCCGCTGGAACGACCATCCGGATACGATTCGCCGCGCGATCCAATTGGCGCACGAAGCCGGGGTCGATTGCCTGCAATTCACCTTCGCGCGCAACCCCTTGTACGCGATCTCGTGGCGATTCTTCCTCTCGCCTTTCTTCCAAACGCTGGGCGAACCGCAAGGTCGGCGGTTCCGCATCGTCCGGTTCGCACATCCGCCGCACTCCGACAAGAATGCGACGCCCTCTTGCTCCGAATCCAAGGGAATCGAAGCGGCCTATTGAGCCTCAGAGAGGCACTACGACAAGGCCGACCCACGTCGGGCCGCTATTCACGGGCAAACGACTGTCGGAAATGGCCTTGTCTATCGGAACACCGGTCATCGCCCCGTCCCCACAACTGGACGGTCCAGACGGCAGACTGCTCTTGCCCAAGACCGCGGTTTTCGGGTATAGCTCTCTAGCAGGAGAACTCTAAGAGCCGATCCCAGAACCTTTCGAGTTACTGCGGTTTTCCGGCCACACTGGGCCGCGGCGGCAGTTCCGGGATAGGTTCTAAGTGTCGGACTAGAAAGGGGGAACGAGCTATTTCGCCCCCCACTCACCCGGCGATCGATCACCCCAGTTTGCCCATACCGCCCGCCCCATGGCTCTCGCACGCCTCCTCTCCGAGCCCCTCGTTGATGATTACGCCAATCATCTGGCTCGGGCGGAACCGTGGCGACCGCGGCATGCATCGCATCCTTGGCTGCTGGCTGGCCTGGTCCTCGCCTGCGCAATTCGCGCGTGGCAATGACATGGAAGCTCGGCGGTATCTGTCCGGACGCCGTCCTCTACATCGACCTGGCCAAGGCCCTGGAGGCCGGCGACCTGCGGTCCGCCCTTGGCGAAATGCAGATCAATACTTACCCCGTAGTCCTCGTGTTGTTGCACCGCTTGGGACTCGACTGGGCCACAGCCGGAGCGTTTTGGGGCGTGCTCGTCTCAAGCCTCGTGGTGCTTCCGCTCTACGGCTGGGTACGACGACAGTTCGACGATCGGGTAGCCCTGGTAGCCTGCCTGCTCTATGCCGTTCACCCTCGGTTGATCGCCTGGAGTCCGGAGGTTATTCGCGATCCCACCTTCTGGCTGCTGTTTGCCCTTTCACTCTACCTGCTCTGGCGTGCGGTCACCGAAGTCCGCATCGGCCTGTTTCTCGCCGCGGGGCTGGCCACGACCCTTTCATGGTTGACCCGCTTCGAGGGGTTGTTCCTTTTCATTCCTCTGGTCCTATGGACTTTCTGGCGTTGCCGCGCGCTCCGCCAGGGTCGAGCGCCGCTGGTGGTCGGAGCCCTGGCGTCGGTGCTCGCGCTGCCATTGCTCCTTGTGGCCGTCAATCTGCTCCTGCTTCAGAACCACGATCAATTCGCCCTTTCGCGATTCGCCCGCTGGACCTGACAAGAACCTGGGCCCAGTCGGCCTGGGCATCGCTGGCCGGTAAGGAAAACGCTTCGCCGGCTCTCGAGGGATGCCCCGTCGGCGTGCCGCTCACACGTATGCTCCGCATGTACTTCCCCACACTCACGCGGGCTTTCACCCGAGTTCGCTCTGTTGATGCTCGGCGGAATGTGGGGTTGGCGGCACGTCTGGATCCGGTGCGATCATCAGGCGGCGTTCTGTACCGGACTGGCCATTTGCGCGGAATCTGGATCGATCTCTGGTGTGTCCGCGCCTCGTGTCCCCGTTATGCATTATCCGTTGTGCTGCTGGGTCTACCGTTCGCCGCTCTCGGATTGCTGGGGCTGACGGTGCGTGCTCCGGATCGGCCGGCGTCGGGAAGAGTCCGGCATGCGTACCGCCTGGCAACCGGTCTTCGCACTGGCCCCCTTCGGCCTGGTCGTTTTCGTGGGGGCGGCAACCTTGATCGATCTCGACTGACGACTACCGTCGCGTCGATCGCGACATCGCGCACTGGGTGGTCGAGCAGTTCGGGCCCGACGCCAGGTCGCTCGGACCGCTCGGCTTGGCGCGGTCGGTGAGTTACTATGCCGATGCCCGCTGCGAAATGTTCCCCGCCCAACCGACCGACGAAATGGTTTTTTCGACCGTACACCGCGCACGACCCGACGTCCCTCTCTCTCAATCGACGAAACCCGCCCAGGCCGATCACTACCTCGATCTCGTCGAGCGGCTGAAGCCCTACGGACTGGAACCGGCAGACCGATCGCGGCTGCCGGAAGGCCCCAGCGGATCTTTGTGCTCACGCGGAACCCCGCGAGCTGCGATCGCCAAGCAAGGCAACCATCAAGGATGATTCACCGCCGCCGACGCTGCGACCGGAGGATCTCGTCGCGCAGGCAGTCGTCGTACGGAAAAGCATGGCAGTCTTTGGCCCCCCCATTCCTTGTT
>CAVTPL010000011.1:0-23598 GCA_963736495.1 Pirellulales bacterium
CGCCAGATCGCTGGCGGCACCGATACCCATTTCGTAGAAAACCTGGACAAACCCCGTCAACACGGTCGCCATCGCCATGAGGCCGTAGTCGCCCGGGCCAGAGAGCCCGCGCCACGACAACCGTGTGCATACCAAGAGACGGCTTGGCTTACCGAGCTGAAAGCCGTCAGCCAAAGCCCGCCGCGGAGAGCGGATCTCACAACGCTCATCGAGAAGCGCTCTTCGGAATCTGGAGTGGTGTCGGGCACCTTACACTGGTTGGGGCTTTGGGACCTTCACGCACTTCACGTCATCCTCGATTCGCTTACAATCGACATCGGCACTCCTTCCGCTCCGGTAGTTGTGAAATCCGAACATTCCATTTCTAGCAGTCTCAGGGGGGCCTTCATTTGCCGTTTCATTCCAGACCTTATCAACATGCAATTGTGTTCCGTTATCCTAGCTCAGCGAAAACACGCTCGTCTGCCTTCGCATGCACATAGTCAGATACTTCCGAATATGATGCTGAAAGAGCCGCCACATCGAGATAGTAAATGGCCGTTCCAAATGCTACATTGCTCAGCAAATACAAATTGAGTTCTCTGAACGTCTCACGAGACGTCGCGTTAAGCATCAGGTTGCCAAAATTGTCGAACACTATGAATTGCTCATACCCAGCGCTCACCAGGCCATCAATGCAATCCAGCGACTGCCCGGTGGGCCGCTTGCGAGTCTACCGCGTACTCGAAGAACAGCACCGGTTTACGTATGGACAAATAGTCCAGGTGGCCAAGAATGATCGCACACTCAGTAGCCGTCAGTATCTATCTTAATCAAACGCGCTGCCTGAAAGGAGTCGTGCCTTCTCGGGAGATCGACTCGAGACGACGCACTGGGATGCCTCCATCTGCCGACGACTCAATCGCCCGCACGCTGCTCGAAGTCCCCGCGCCGGTCCAAGAGCCGGATATTCGCCGTCGCATCCGATTGGCCAACAAGACACTCCTCGATCGCAATGTGTGTCCCCAACGCGTGGGCATTGTGCCGTAAGAACGGCACGAAGCGTGGGTCCCCCTCAATGCAAAGAACGGGCGTCTTACCGTCGAGATTCATCGCAACGGCGCTATCACCGACGTTTGCTCCGATGTCAATTGCTCGAAAGTCATTATCCAGCTTTCGCGAAGCCTCGTAACGTACCTAAGGGGCGTGTCGTAAAGCCGCCACTGTTGTTGATACCTTTCGGCAGGCAATGATGGTGGTCTCAAATCTCAATCGCAATTTAATTTCAGGTTTTCTTCGGAAATTCAGCACTGCTGGCAATGCTATCAGGAGCCGCACACCTTTGAAAAGAAACAACATGCGTCAACGCACGACGCAACTGCTTATTTCCAGTAGTGTTATGCCGATTGCGTTTGAGATTTGAGACCACCATCCTTGGGCAAAACGATCGGGATCGTATCAAGGCGGTATTCCACTACTGAACCGAGCGATCCGATTCTCTTCTTAGTGACAGCGGGATTACATCCGCGCCGGAGAAAGCGGCGAGCGACGCGAAGGGCCACTGGTGGAATCCACTCCTTCAGGGTCTCACGCATCTTTGCCTGGACGCCGATTCCTTTGCTGCGCTGCATTCTCGCGGTCGGTAGCAACCGATGCGATGAAGTCCCCGACGGGGAGAACCAGCTTGAGCCAAGCCGGTCTACAATGCGGTGGCCACCATGGTCCTGGTGTCGCCGCCGACACCATATCGCCGTTGCCTGAAGACGGTTGGCGACTTGGCGGCAAGAAGGGGCTGCGCGCGTTGCGACGCACCGCGGCTAGGTTTTTGGCGATCTACGTTGATCATCGTTCGCACAACAACAGGATTCGATGGGGCAGGCTTGATCTAAATCTCTCCACGGTCCGGTAGATCTTCTTCAATTCCGCGATGAAGTTCTCCGACGTATACCACGCCTGGTGAGGACGCACCCACTCAGAAATATGCTCGTCTTTCCGATCTATGAATTCGACCAGAAGCCAGCGGTCAGCGAACGCAGACAATCCTTGCACGATTTGCTCAAACGAGGCGAGTTGCTTGAACACGAGGTGATGCACAGGCGCCAGAGCAATGACCATCTCGCACTTGAGACGCTTTGTGGCTGAAGGAAACTGCTCACATGCCACTCCACAGGCCGGAGAATGGGTTGATGAAATCCATGATGAGGGGCAATATGGAAAGCTGATTGGACTTCGCATCACGATGGAGTTTGGACACGGCAGGGTCGTCGACGTCGAAAGAAACGACGCTGACGCCTTGCGGGCGGCCAGTTGAGAATACCAGCCGCGGTTACACCCGATGTCGAGCACTGTCCGGGGGCGAAGCCTGGCGAGAATCTGCTGGACATTGTAGTGCTTGTCAGTCCACTGCGGGCCCGGTTCGAACGCCACGAAATTCTGGTCGTAATCCGACCATTCCGTTCTCGCTAATGGAAGCGCGATGGATTCGACCGTACGGCGCAGGTACTCGGTAGCCGAAATGTTTGCCGTCATGGGATCCGCGTATTCGCACATTCTCGATCGGCAGAATTCGTATTTGCGACGAAGGATCGGACGGAACTTCTTCGGTACCACCTTCCGAGCGGCGGAGAGAATGCTTCGGCAGCGCAGATCCCCAGGGGCCACGACGTCTTCCCAGCCAGCCTTCTTGTCTCGGCAAGTGTTACACCCTTTTTCGTGTCGCGTAGAAGCCAATGAGCCACACGCGCGTGGCCGGCGGCCATGATCATCAGGGGGTGGACAAAGAACCTCCAGACTCCTGGTATGCCCCCCATCCTTCGTGCGGGAGTGCCGGCACGATGGATCCGAAGTCGACAAAGCGCGGATCAGGCCCGTCAAAAAGCACGTTCCACGGATGTGCATCCTGAAGGCACAGACCCTCATCCAGCAACTTGCGCTGCAAAGTGAGAATGTTCAGGGCGGCGTCCTTGAGCATGGTACCGCACCATTCGTAAGGATAAGATACGAATGGGATGGTGCGGTGTTTGAGCACGAGCGGGTATCCGTCGACCTGCAGATCGGCAATAGCGGTCTCGACCAGCAGATTGGCCTCAATCAATTGCTGGATGACGCCGCGATGAAACAGATCGCGATACAAGTCGGCGCGGGTGGCGGGAATGCCGCGGTAAAGTTCGCCCTCAAAACAGAACAGCGTCCCATTCGGGTCACCGCCTGAATTCGCATGGACGGTAATACTGTCAATCTGTGGCCGCAATCGCCCTGTCACGCTTGTGTTACTCCTCCAATTCAAAACGACCGCCTCAGATAAGCCAGTCTGCCAGGATGTTCCGGTGATGTCGACGACACCGCGAGCCTGCTTCCAGGGTGTGCATTAGTGGCGCATCAAAAGCCTTGTCAACCATTTGCCCGTAATCCAGGCATCCGCAGCACGACAGGACGTTTTCAACGCAAACAATGCCCGGAGACTACAACGAGCCGAGCCGAGGCGGTCGCCTGCCCGATACCTGGCCTGCGATTCCAGACGCCAGAGTTCGGAGTGCGCGCGGCGAAAATAGTCGCCCTTGAGGGGAAAGGCGGGATCCTCTGCCTCCTCGGCCAACAATCGACGCTTTTCTTCGAGCAGGGGGCCAAGAAAGTCGGCCGTTTTCTGCGCCTTATGATTGCGAAACAGGGAGAGGACGTCGTCGATCCGAGCGAACGCGCATCCCGCGACGGCCGCGCGACGCCAATACTCGTCATCCATGATGAAATGCAGGTCTTCTCGCAGAGGGCCAATCCGGAGATAGGCTGATCGTCGCCAGAAGCACGACGGTTGGGGCACCACGCAGCCGTAGACGGCGTGTCCCCGGAGAGAGAACTCTTTGACCCACATTGGCGTGCCGGCTCGACTCGACGCATCCATCCGTAGACACTGTCCATAGACAAAATCGGCCTCCGGCATTCGATGAAAGGCGTTGGCGACGTGGCAACACGCGTGTTGCTGGAGCAGGTCGTCGGAATTGAGCCATCCCATGATCTCCCCCGTCGCCCGCGCGAATCCCTTGTTGATCGCGTGGGACTGGCCGTTGTCCTTTTCGCTCACCCAGTAGGCGAGGAATGGCTCATATTGCTTGATGATTTCCACCGACTTGTCGGTGCTGCCGCCGTCCACGATCAGATACTCGAGTCGAGGATAGCCTTGGAGCAACACGGAGCGAATCGTCTCCTCAAGGTAGCGGCCCTGGTCGTAGCTCGGCGTGACGATGGAAACCGTAGGCCACTCCGAGCCGTCCGGCATTCTGCCGGGCACCGGGGGCGGCTCTTGAGTCCAAGGCCAGCCGATCCTATCCTGGGGAGCCGGCGGCAGGTCAGATAGCTGAAGACAACGCACTGGAGGTTCGGCTTTCAAGGAAGGGATACGCGTATCGCGCCGTCAGAGCGAAGTGCTACCGCGACGACATGCAAGCAGACCGACATGATTTGATACTCTGTGTCGATGATTACACCATCGATTCCGTCAGACCAACGCGCGATTCGAACTCATCCGTTTGCATCGTTCCACGCCTGCGCAAGAAGGGCTCAATGGCGATCGCGTCGTGCCGCTGGACAAACGCGTCACGCCGTGCGACGTCTGGGAAAAGGTAGAGGCTGTAGCCGCCCCAGCCTCCACCACAGTATTTCATGGCAATCGCTTCGGGCACATCGGGCAGCGGCGTCATTCCTTCTCTGAAGCTGTGCTTCGTAGGAGAGGTTCACTGCTCGGCCAAGGACCTCCAGCCTCTCGAACAAGACGGCTTCTCGGGCGAGGCCGCCGGCGGCCTGGATTTGGCCGTAATCGCGACGGAGATCGGCCACGGCGGGCGTATCGTGGGTGTTTCCGTCCAGCAGATGGCCATGCGGCCGCGTAGCATTTCGCCGTCACGTTTGAACTCGAGGCAAGGATGCCGGCCGCTTTTCCAGACACAGAGTCCCGTTTCGGCGATGACGGCCGGATCCTGCCAACCGACGCCGAGGTTCAACTCGGAACTGACGCCGTCATCACCGCGTAGCAGGGCGTAGGCCCCGCTCCCCCCTAAACCTGACTGCGCTCGGTATGGCCATTGATGGAGCGAGACCAAGGGCGCGATCGCACAGTTGACGATATAGGCCCCGTCGCGGGCAAATCGTGGCACGTCAAGCCACCCGCCACCGAAATCCACGCGTAAAGGCGCATAGGTGGGCGCACGAATGGCACTGATTACCTGAGTTGTGGAAACCGGGGGGGACTTGGGCGGCGTCTTCTCGAGCACGCAATACTTGGCACCCACTTTCGCGCACAACGCGACCTTGAGGTCGCGGTAATGATCATCCTCAGTCACGGCAAGAATGTCCGGCTTCAGGCGGATGAAATGGCCCTCGAAGTCAAGCCCCAGCTTCTCTCCATTTCCGATCACGACGTGGTCCACCATGGAAAGCGAGGCGATGACCGCCCGCTTGTGCTCGTCCGGAAGCGAACTCCGTCGGTGCTTGTGCCGCCATAGCACTTCGGCCGAGGCAAAGCACACTGTTAACTCGTCGCCGAGCACAAGCTCGCGGAAAAACTGGACGTGCCCTGCGTGCAAAATGTCATAACAACCGGAAACGAAGACATGCATGATCGGCTCCTACAAGGCCGCTCCCGAGTTGCCCGGACCTCATGTCCCGCCTCGACTTGGCAATCGCCATATCGCGCGTGGCGCTTCGGGAAACGAGATACTCTTCCGTTCGACGATGCAAGGACCCCGTCGCACGGTAAGCGACGGTGAGGACATTCAGCGACGGCGTTTCTGCCAGCTCCTATACATTCTCGACGATTTGATCGGCCGCTTTCTTCCGACTGAAACGCTCATGTTCGACGCCCTCTTCGACAAGGCGCACCTGGACACACGACTCGAGCGACTCTGCGACCGCGTGGCAAGTTTCTCCCGCGTCGGGGATCGAAGACAGCAGTACAGTGCGCCACTTCGTGAAAGACCGGAATGTCGCTGGCGACCACTGGGCAGCGATTGATCTGGGCCTCGAGAAGTGGCAGCCCGAATCCCTCTAGAAGACTGGGAAAGACAAGGCATGAGGCGGTCCGATACTGAAGCTGCGCATCTGTCGTCCGAGAGTTGCCCCAAGTGAATGATTCGATCTTTCAGTCCCAACACGGCGAGCAAGGATGACTCGTGCGGTGCGAAGGGTGGCCCAACAACGTGCAAGTCGACGCCATTCGGCCACTCGGGCCGTTGCATGGCGTCAACCACAACGCCGAAGTTCTTGTAGTAGCCGCGTTGCCCAACGAAAAGAGCGAAGGGTGGCTTGGTGGGACATGGCATGCTGGGAGACGGCTCGCCCGAATGGTCGATCCCGTGGTACACGACTCTCACGCATTCTTTCAGCTCGGGATAGAAAAGGACCAGATCGTCTGCAGTCGCCTGCGAAACACAGAGGCAGATATCAGCACAAACAACGCACTCACGTTTCCGCTCAATCTCGCCTTCAGCCCAGTCGCCACATACGCTGTAAAGTCGCTCAGGAACTAGGTCGTGAACTGTGACAACTTGGGCGGGCCCGGGAACGGGGCACCAAGTGAAGTAGGAGGAGTGAAAGACATCTGCACGGGATAACGATCGCGGGTAAGGCATTGCCCGGGCAACGCGGCCTCGCAACCTCCCCAGGAGGTTCTGCCGAGACGGATACGATCGACAAGCATCACGGCAGACATTGACGGCCTGCGGCAGACGGCGTGCGGCTGTCCGTTGAAGCCAAATGGTATAATCCACGCGAGCTTTCGATCGGGCTATCACTTCGTGGAATACTCGCCAGACCCCATTCTGGTGACTATTCTCGAAGACGCACCCGTCAATCCATACTCTTGTCAAATGCGAACTTCTTCCAGGCACTTCAATTCAGGGAAGAGACGAACGTAAGGACTCTTGGGCACGTCGTCATTTGTGAACCGTTACGAATGCACAGACAACTCAAATGGATGATTTCTCCGGGCTGGGCCAAGTTTCTGGCGGCACCCGAACCGAGCGTCTTCTATCCATCCTGCGACTCCGCACGAAAGAACTCCTTGATCTTCTGACGAATCCGGGAGGCCAGCTTCCAGGCGTTGCGGATGAATACTCCCGGGGCGACTCGTCCGCCGAATCCTCGCCCAGGAGACACTGGTCGAGAAACTCCTGCTCGCTGGGCGTCAAGGTTTCGACGAGGTCCGCCATCGTCGAGCCTCCGTCACCGGATGCCCCGATGCTTCACCGGCTGGCGTTTCCCCGCCACCCGCTCCCTCCGCCGCCGGCGGTATTCGCTCCGGAAATGACGGATCGTCACGTCTTTGGCGAGGCATCGCAGAAAGGTACCCAACCGGGCCCCTCGCCGGGCGTCGAACTTGGCCAGCACTTTGCCGTCGTCGGCCACCAGGGCATACCAGACCCGTGCCGCCAACTCGTCCACCAGGTTTGGATCGGCATGATCGGACCCGAGAATGTGTTCGATGGACCTCAGCAAGGGCTCGTGGCATTGGTCGTAAAGCTCCTTCCCACGCAGCCACCTCGCCGGCGATGCACCGCTTCACCAGTTCGGCGTCGGCGCAGTATGCCGTCCAAGTTGGATTGGCCTTGCTCGGCGTCGGCGGACTTGGTGTCCGGTTCCGACAGCCGGTCCAGCGAGTCGAGCAATTCAGAGCTGATTTCCACTTCGCTCATGGTTGTTTTCGATGCAAAGTCGAGGAAACGTGCCACGGGACTCCTTCGTCAACCACGTCAACTCGCATCACGCTCTGCAATAGGGTTCGTTATGACCAGCGTCGAGTCGCGGTTCAGTCCGCGGCGCGGGCTGAGGCGGAGGGCGCGATGGATGGGCTTGAGGGCGACGTGCGGTCGGCGGGGCGTCCGGCGTCGATTCGCCCTGGCCGCTTCTCGCCGGCGAAATCCCACTCCCGGGGCACGACATCGCCCGATCGGGGCGAAGCGGAAGTGCTCCAGGAGTTCCTCGATCCTGCGCTCGGTCTGCGACAGGTTCACGTAGTGCCGAAAGCGGGACAGACGGCGATCCGTCGTGGATGCGGGGCTGGTCGGGATCGATTTCCCACGGGTGGACGTAGAAGACAAACGGCCGCTGTCCATCGCGGTTGATCTGCCGCAGCCAGCGGATCGTCAACGGCAGGGGGTAGAGGCGGAAGTAGCCGCCGCCGCCGACCGGAAGGTTGACCTCCTTCCAGCTCACGACCGACGGCGGAAACTCCCACAAGGGGCCGGTCGGCGTGGCGATCTGGTGAAGCCCGGGCTCGGCGTCGGCGATGCCGTAGCGATCGTGGTGGATCGGATAGATGCTCGAGTCGATGCGAAATCCCTCTTCGGTCAGGATATCCAGCGCCCAACGCGACTTCTCGGTGATCGAGAAACTGGGCGCCCGATAGATCTCGACCCGCTGATCGATGGCAGCCTCGATGACGTCGCGGGAGGCTCGCAGATCGTCTCGGAACTCGTCGGGGGTCTGGCGGTAGATCAGGTGGTGCCAGTAGCCGTGGGAGCCGATCTCGTGGCCCGCCGCGTGGATCTCGCGAACCAGTTCGGGGTGATGCCGCGCGACCCAACCGAGGACGAAGAACGTGGCCTTGACGTCGTGAGCATCCAGCAGGCGGAGGATTCGTTTCGTGTTCGGGACGACACGGCTTTCGAATTCACCCCACTGGTCGCGGGAAATGTGTTTTTCGAAGCCGGAGACCATGTAGTAGTCCTCGACGTCGACGGTGAAGGCGTTGACGATGGCCTCCGCGGAACCGTTGCCGGCTCGGCGGAGCCGTTGCCGGCGTCGGCGGACGCGGCGGCGCGGCTCGGCCCGGAGCGGCCGCGGGCGGGTTTCGGAGGAGCGGCCGTTGCGGCGGGGACGGCGACGGGGAGCGTTCCCATCAGCTCGGCAAATCGCTCGCACGCCGGACACGACTTCACCGCGGTTTTGCCACGGGGCTTGCCGTTGCCCGACCGCCGATCGCAGTCCTGCATCCTCACCTCCCGCGTGAGCCTCAACGGCGCGAGCGTCACGGCGTTGGGGAGCTTAAAGACTCGTGCGCAGGTACACAGCAGCACGCGCAGGTCCAGCAGCAACCCGGCGTGCTGGATGTAATCCATGTCCACGGCGACTTTGCGGCACACGCAGCAAAGGTCCGTGTCCGGCGGAAGGTTGAGCTGCGCGAGCCCCGTGATTCCCGGACGGACACACAGTCGATTGTTGTATCCGGGAATCGCACCGGACAGGGCTCGGACGAACTCGGGGCGTTCGGGTCGCGGTCCGACCAGGGACATTTCACCTTTCAGGACGTTGAACAGTTGTGGAAGCTCGTCCAGATGGAACCGGCGGAGCAGCGCGCCGACGCCCGTGACGCGCGGGTCGCCGGGGCCGGACCACACGGCGCCGGTTCTTGCCTCGGCATCGTGCCGCATGGTCCGGATCTTGTACAGCTTGAAGGGTCGTGCCGTCCTTGCCGACGCGCGACTGCCGATAGAGGCCCGGCCCGCGCGAGGTGAGACGCACGAGCAGGATGAGCACCGCGATGATCGGAATCGCCGGAACGAGAAGGAGGCCGGCGAGCATCGTGTCCAGCAGTCGTTTCCACCGGAAATAGGAGGAGGGCACCACGGGGTCGAACAGGTGGATCCGTCTTGCGGTTTTCCTGCCGTTGCGTCTCGAGCCGTTGCGTCTCGAGCCGTTGCGTCTGAGCCGTTGCGTCTCGCGCTCTTGCGTTCGCGCGAGACGTCGTCGCCTTGTCACTGCTTGCTATGATGATGGACATGACGTTCTCCCTTGTCCAGCGGTCTCAATTTGGCGCGTCGGTCTCGGCAACGCGGTCAGTCGCTTCCACCACGAGGTAGCGCTGCGCGGCCGGCAAGAACTCCTTCAAGAATCTGCCACACGCGTCGTCGGGCGCGTCAGGCGTCGCCGTGCTCCCGCCCGACAACATGGTCGTGGACAACTGAATCTTGTACAGGTGTCGGGATCCGGCAAACGCCGACTTTGGGCCGTCCGGCGCCACCCAGCGATCTCCCGTGCTCCAGGCCCAGTACACCCGCACTCGCTGCGAGGCGGAGCGGTTGTTCTGGAAATCGACAAACCAGAAGTCGTTGCGAGGCGTCGTGATGTCCGAACTTTCGGGGCGCTCGATGCTCGTGCTCTTTCGCTTTCCCAACTGGGTGAAATTGCGGCTCGAGAAGCATACCTCCGGCGTGTGTTCGGCGATGGGCCCCGGCGGGCCGAAGATAATGCTCACGTTGACGCTCTCGCCACTTATCTCGTTGACGTATTGACGCGACAGGTAGCCCTGCGCACCGCAGCATCCGAATTTCATCTGTCGGACATGGCGGACGACGATTCCATCCGCCAATTCCCACAGCGGGTAGGGACGTTCTCCAACATTGCGGCGGCCGCCACCATGTCGGGACGTGGTCCCCACCGGAGCGTCATGTGCCCGTGGAGTGCGCCGGCCGCGATGGTCGCGGCGACGACGACAACAATCAGGATGAAGCGTGGCAGTGTTTTCATCTGTCTGATGGGCATGCGGCCGGGGTTTCTCTTGGGTGCCTTCAAGGGACCATTGCTTTTTGCAGTTCCTCGATCGCCTTCTGGTCGCTCGGCGTGAGGATTTGGCTCGTGAGATTGGTGTCGCGAGCGCGGCTGAAGGACGCCTTCGCCTTCTCCCGTTCACCGAGTTGAAGATACGCTTCGGCAAGATGCAGATGGTAGCGTGGGTCCGAGCGAGAAGTGGACACCGCCTTTTCCAGCAGAGGGCATGCCTGAGCGGCTTTGCCGTCGCGCACGAGAATCGTTCCCTTCGTGTCCAAGAGATTCGCCCTGGGGCCCGGCGATGCGGATCGCTTGCTCAACGGCTTCGAGCGCCTCGGCCCTTCGATCCGGCTACGTCTCCCAGGATGCTGGCCAGATTGTTCAGGGCCAGGACGTCGTTCGGCGCGAGCCGCAGCACGTCTTTGAACATGGCGACCGCTTCCTCGGTTCTTCCCTGAACGACTCGCACCGTCGCGACCGCCGAGAGAAGCTGCCGCGTCGTCCTTGTGCTCCTGGAGTGCCTGTGCCAGAATCGGCTCGGCAAGCGCGTAGTCGTCCTTGCCGGGCTTGCCGGCCACGAGCGCGGAGGCGACCGTCAGCGCCGGTTGAACGGATTTGTCGGCTTTCGCCGCGTCGACGCAGAGCTGGACGGCCTCGGTCGAGTGGCCCTGTCTTGCCAGAGACATTGCCAAGGGCTGGTACGACGTTCTCGTCGAGTTCCCGAACGCGCTGGTACCAACGCGAGGCGGCCTGATGCAGCTTCACGGAGGAATACAGAGTTGCCTACTGCCATCGCGGCGCGAGCCTCGCGCTGAGCGGTCTTTGTCGCACTTGGCCATCAAGCTCGCGGCCACCGGCTCAACCAACGCCTCGATTTGCGTCGCTTCGCCCCGCGCTTCGAGCCACCGAGCCCGGAGCGCCACGGTACCGAGATCATCCGGCGCCTTCTCTTCGAGCTTCTTCAACCACTCGGCAGCCGCATCGGACTTGCCGCGGTCGAGGAGAAAGCTGACGAATCCCACTAGGTGCTGGCCATCCGGTTCGGGAACCTCGACCATTCGCTGATACCAGCGCTCGGCGGCATCGTCCTGCTCGACGCTTCGATACAGGTTGCCCACGTTGAGTGCCACCAAGGCTTTGTCGCGTGGGTCGCCGGATCGCGCCGATCAGTCTCTCCGCGACCGGCTCGACGGTCGACTCGATTTGCGACGCTTCGTTCCGCAGGAAGAACCACTGGGCAATCTGACTCAGCGTGGCCAGGGAGTCGGGCGTCATCTTCTTGAGCTTCGCGACCCAGGGCGTGGCAGCCTCGGCATCCCCATGACGCAGCAGGAACTCGACGTAGGAGGCCAGATGACGCGGCGACGGGGGCGTCTGCTTCCGCGATCGCTCGGAGATGCTTGTCCGCCGCTTCCACCAGGCCATCCTGCTCGTAAAGCCGCGCCACGACAACCCGGTCGCCGGCGGCGGGCTTTTCGGACTCGGCAAGGAGCTTCTCGAGAATCTCCCGGGCCCTCTGGCGGTTTTCCTTGCCGCCGCGCCGAGCGAGAAGCAGCGCCTCGAGCTCTCTGATCGTCGCCTGACAAATCCGCTCCGGCAACGGCCTCCGAGAGCAATTGCTGCGATTCCTCCCACTGCTTCTCCCCGCCACGACCGGCCAAGAGGATCGCCAGCCCCTGCCGCGCGGGACCGAACTTCGGCGAACGAGCCACCAATTTCCGAAGCAGTGTCTCCGCCTCGGGGAGCCTGGCGGGGTCATTCGTCCGTCCGAGAAACTTCACCAACTCCATTTGCACCGCGTCGTCATCGGGGCTGAGTTCCGCCGCTTTCCGGTACTGAGCTTCGGCCTGGTCGCGGTTGCCCAGCACCTCCGCGCCTTTCGCCAGCACCAGACTGCGCTGGCTTTCGGTCAGGCTCGTGTCACTTGATAGCTTCGTCGAAGGGTCGCTTGTGCCGACTCAAGCTGCTTGCTTTGAGCGTAGAATCGAAAAAGTGCGTCCAAGGCCGCGACGCGCTCACGACTGCTGCGACGCCAGGGAGACAGCCTGCTTGAACTCGTTTTCCGCCTGCTCGACATCACCCTGGCCCAGCAGTACTTGCCCCAGCCGGATTCTGTCCGCCGGCTCGGACGGGCGCAGCTTCCACGCAACGGCGAGCCAACTGCATCGCACCTTCCTTGTCCCCTCGCGCCGCCTCGCTCAGATGGCCAGCGGCGCCAGGGTCGGCGAGGCCACGATCTGGTCGCGCGATTCGCGATACGTAGCCATCCAATTCCTTGATATCGGCCCATTTGAGACAACAGCGGCAACAGTCGCTCGTACACCAGCGTTTTCGGTGCTTTGGCCTTCAACGCCTTCTTGTAGGCTTCGGCAGCTTCCTCCGGCAGACCTTCCCTTTCGCGGAGGTATCCGCGAAGCAGCGAAGTCGCGGGCCAATCGGGACGCATCTTCTCGATTGCCGCAGGCCAACTGGACGGCCTCGCGGAAGCCGGCATCGTCGTTCTTGGCGGACTCCGCCAATAGCCGCCGGGCTCGGCAATACTTCCAGTGACACCCGGTTTCTTCGCCTTCCACGGTCTTCAGAGATTCCTCGAGCGTCGGCCAGCGCGGCGCGGGCCGGCGCCGCCACGGCCGATTCGACCAATAGAACGAACGAACCGACCTCGGCCAGCGAGTCTTCGAGCCGTTTCACGTTTCTCTCGCCGTCCTGCTTGTCGGCTTCCTGTTGCACAAGTGCCTTGGCAAGAGCGAAACGCGTCACCGGCGAGTCTTGCCAGGGCGACCGCTCGACGACAGTACGATACTCCCTGGTCCGACAGATGTGCCTTGGTACAAGCATCTCCGGCAGCCAGCAGCAACGCCACGGAGGTCGGCTGCAATGCAGGTTGCTCGTTCAAGAGCGGCCACCGCCTGCTTCCAATTGCCCTCTCTGGCATGCATTGCGCCCAGCAGTCCAAATGCCTGCACACTCTGGGCGATCTCTTCCGGAGAGTCGCCGCGACTCATCGCGACGTGCTCCAAAAGCTTGACCGCCTCCTTCGATTCTCCCGTGATCGCGAGCCATCTTCCTCGCAGCAGATCGTGGGCACGCTCGATGACGGACACACGTCGCACCGGCGCGTCGGGCTGCCTTTCCAGAATGCCCAAGATCACCGGACGCAGGTCGCGAATGGCATCTGCCTGATCGGCAATCGCCTTTTCCACGTTCTGATGGTCGCGCTCTCGATCCTTGGTTTCGGCCTCCGTCAGCCCCTCACGGGACTCGCTCCATCGCTGCTGGTAGACGTTGATTTGGATCTCCGCGATGAGTCCAGAACAACGACAGTCGCCTGACGTCGCTCGCCCGGCACTTTGGCAAGGCCGCGCCGGCAAGCAGCGATGGCCTCGTCGGAGCGACCCTCGGCGAGGCAGACCCTCGCAAGCCCCAAGTACGGGCGACGGGTTCGTCGAGGCGACTTCGATGGCTCGCGAGCACAGAGTCCGGGCCTGGTCGACAAACCCCGCTTGCCCGCGGGTGTAGCCCGCCGTGACAAGCAGATAGGGATCGTCCGGCTTCAGTCTCAGGGCCTCGTCCAGGTCCTTGTCGGCTCCCGCGAGACCATATCTGGTTTTGTAGCGATAGCTCGCAAAGCGGGCGTCCGCACAAGCTGTCGCATGGGCTTCCGCGCTCTCGTTGCGCTTCTCCGCGTTGGCCACCATTTGTCGGATGATGTCGTCAGCCCGTTTCTCGCGATCCGCTTGCCCCAGTTTCTCCTGCTCTTCCTTGCTCAGCAGATTCGGTTCTTCACGATAGACACCGCGCCAATACCGTTGCCAATTGGATGTCGTCCGGATTCAGGTCAAGGGCCCGCTTGAGTTCTTCCGCGACGACCGGTCCGGTGCCCGGATCCGCCTTGAGATCGTCCCGCTGGTGCAGGCCATACAATGCAAGCGCCAGGACACGGCGAGCTCGCGGGTTGTTCTCATTGACGGTGAGTTGCTCTTCCGGCGGCAGTTCCTTGATTCCCAGCAGCTTCTCGGCCTGCTCCCTGGCGGCTGGGTAGTCCTTGAGGTCCAGGAGTAGTTCAGCCGCGCGGACACAGAGTTCCGATTTTCGGTCCTGCTACACGCCTTCGAGCCCGAGGGCCCCCAGGTAGATGCTGATCGCTTCCCTTTTCGTGTCTGCGGACCTTTCGGAGGCCGTCGTCCAGGGTTTCGGCCAGGTGAACAAATGCGTCGTCGTCTTCAGGGTGGAACTGGAGGTAACGACGGCGGTAGTCGATGGCGGATCCGAACTTGCCTTCCTTCTCCAGTGCGTCCGCACGCTCCAGCAGAGCCGCTGGTGGTACGAGAGACCTGGTACGCTCGCCAGAAATACGATCCGATGCCCACCAGCGATACGACCACCAACGTGATCGAGAGGAGTCGGACGTTGAGAGTCCGTCTCACCACGCGGCCGATGGTTCCGTGTCTGCCGGACGTCGGCTCTTTGCGTCTGCTCGGAACGGCTCATAAGATCATGATCTCCCAGTGACCGTTTCTTTCGATCGGCCATCAACTCGTCGCGTGCTCGTAATGGCCATAGCGATATCCGTAACTTCGTGGAGAGACTCCGTTGAGTACGGCGGCAACCGGACGACAGCCCGACGCCACGAGCCTCTGACAAGCGTTTCTCACCTGTCCCGCTCGGCTGACGTCCTGCATCGCGCAGATCGAGCGACGCATCCGCCGCCTTCGCCAGAACGAGACTCTCGGCGGCGGACAGGATGGGCGGGGTGTCGAGGACGATGTAGCCGTACTTCTCCGAGGTCCGCTCCAAAACGGACCGCAGCGCTCCATTTCCCACGAGTTGGTGAGGACTTGTCTTGAGTTCCCCGGCGGGAAGCAGAAACACGTGTGGGGTCCAACTGGGCACGATCGCCGACTCCAACTCGCAATCTCCGGCAAGCACCTCCGCCAGACCCGGTGTCCTGGCCACCTCGAACACGTCGTGAAGGTCGGGCTCGCGCATGTCGCCGTCGATCAGCAGTGTCGGCTTGCCGGAGGCACGCGCGAGACTCAACGCCAACTGCGCCGCCACGCTCGTCTTTCCTTCGTGACCCGTTGCGCTGGTGACCGCGAATACCTTGGCGTACTTCAAATCCTCGGCAAGGACGAGGAAGGTCCTCATGCTGTCGATGCTTTCCTCGTAAAGCCGCAGCTTCTGCGCCGTCCGCTTCGATGTCGCGGCGCGCGGCTTCCTGGTTCTCTCCGGCAGACGGGCGATCTCCCCGATCACCGCCAGGTTCGTCTCCTTCTCGAGCTGTCCGGCGTCGCCGATCCGTCGCACGATCCGCTCCCACCCGACGACCAACACGAAGGGCAGGCAGAAGCCCACAAGCCCCGCGAGGCCCATGCGCTCGTAGGGAACCGCTTCGACGGGCGCCTGGGGCGGCAGGGCGGCGTCGTAGAGCGCCACCCGAGCGGGAGCTTCCGTCTCGGTTCGAAGCTCAACCACCCTCTGTTCGATCCGGTTGAGCACGTCCGTCGCGCGGGCGAGTTCCGCTTGCTCGAATTCCAGGTTCACCATGTCCGCGACTCCCGGCAGAACCTTCTTCATTTCTTTCTCGTATCGCTCACGCAAGGCCTGCCTCCATGCGACGGCCGCTCTCGATTTCGCAGCGTCTTCCGAGCCAGTTCGTTTTCACGCTCGGCGGCCACCGTCTTCTGCAACTCGTCGCGACACTGCTCTTCGACGACGGTCTTCTTGAGTTCTTCAAGCCGTTTCTGGTCCCGCGCGAGATCCTCGGACAGTTGCGATACAACGGCGATCCTTGGAGGGATCGGCGGAAACGCCGTCCATCTGACGAAGCTTCGTCTGATTCGTCAGAATCTGATAGTCCAGGGTCCGAATCTCCACGTTCTCTTGAACGGCCTTGGAGACCTTTTCGTTGAGATGTTCGCACCTGCAGTGGCACCCGACCGTCGGGCAGTCTCTCGCATCGCCTTCAGTTCCGCCTCGAGCACCTCCCGCTCCACTTCCGCCACCGTGAGCTGGTTCTGCAGTTCGGCGAGAGGATGCGGCCACGTCGCCCCGCCCTGCAAGCGTGCTGGCAAACGGATCCTTGCCGGTCTCGGTGAGCGCCTTCGTCTGGATTGCCCGCCGCCTCTTCTCCACGTCGTCCTTGCGGGTGGCGACTTCTCGGTCGAGCAACGCAATGACGCGCGTAGACCCGCTCGTCATTGACCTCGGCCAGCAACGAGAAGTACTGTTTCACGACGGCATTGACGATCGTCGCCGCGTTTTCCGGGTCGGGTCCGCCGAACTCCACCCGCAGGAATTCCGACTGCCCGACCGAGGCCAACTTGATCTGATTCTGGAGCCAGGACACCCGATCCTCACTCTCGCTCAGTTCCGGCAGATTCCTGATGTTCGCGGAATCGACGACCGGGCGTAGCACGCGGGCACTGCGAATCATTTCCTTTTGCGTTTCCACGTATCCCTTGGATTGGCTCTCGACTTGAAACACCAGTGCCGGTGGCGTTTCTCTGACCTGGATCCATGCTTTCGCGAGATAGATCGGTTCGAACAGCCACCAGACCACGCCGGCGCCGGCCACCGCGAGAACCAGCCCGATCGGCGCCGCCACCATCCACCAATGGCGAAGCGAACGAAGCACGAACTGGGGCGACAGACCTTGCTGCGAATCGACGTGTCGCCTCACACTGCCGGTCGCGGCCATCGGCCGCGCCGCGGCCAACGACGGCGCCGCCAGCGCTCTGTTGGTTGTCGGAGGTTACAAAGGGCAGGTGATGGGGCTCGTCATTGCGTCGAGACATGACTCACCTTCCTTTCGAAATGATCCGGAGAGAAGTCGTGCGGAGGCCTTCCGGTAAACTGTCCGATTGTCGCGCGCGGCGACGTTGCGCGGCACGCGCGGTCGCGCGAAAGACTGTCCCCGCGGCGGTCTCGGGTGGGACAGCCTATGTCTCCACGCGTCGCACGACGGTTCGCAGGTCCACGGATTCCACTTCCGGCAACAACTTGTCGAGGTACCACAGAACCAAGGCGAAAAGACCGGCCGCCAGCGGAATCATTGCCCAGCCGGAAATGTCGTGCGAAAACTTCTTCGCGGCCTCGCTCGAGGCGTATTGGTAAAGCAACCCGGTCACGACGATGCGAGCAACGTTCGCCGTCAGGGCGACCGGTATGACGCTCAGACAGATCAAGAACGTTCTCCCACCACGAGCGCCTCGCGAGAATCACGTACGCAAATGCCAAGGCGATGATGCCCACGAAGATACGCAAGCCCGAGCACGCCTGCTCGATTTCCAGGTGGTGCTCTCCCAACAGGATCGTGTTTCCTTCGGCCAAGGCCGGTTGTCCGAGAAACTGCAATACCCAGCAACTCAGATTGGTGGCGATTCGCTGAAGCGGCAGACTCGCCCACCGCTCCACGCTGTAGGGCCACGGGATCATGAACCACAGAAACGCAATCGACGGCAGGCTCCACCACAGGAGGCGAAATCCGCCGAACAGCCACACCACGCCGGCAATCCAAACCAGGATGGACCAGCCGTCCACCTGCTCCAGCCAATATCGGGCCGCCACCCACCGCATCGCGAAGGCGAGTCCGATCAGAGCCAGTCCCGACCAGGCCAGGCCGGTGGAGAAGCCGGGAAACCATCGACGCCTGACCCACAGGAAACACAACGCGACGGGAATGACGAGGTAGCCGTGGGAGTAGTCCGGCTGGCTGTCCCACGTCTCGACAAGCTCGGCGAGCGTCGGCCAATAGGCCCAGACCGCCGTGGCCACGAGCACGGCGATACCGGCAACGATCCTCGCCACCGCCACCCGCCCTGAACCGACCCTTGCCGGGGAGTCGTCCGCGGCGATCACGGTCAACCGACACGATGCGTCGCCGCTTTCCATCGAGCGCGGCAGAACGTCTTCCGGGTTATCTTGATCAGTCAAGGCTGGCATTCCCGAGGATTTCATATGTGAACGTCGCTCAAGCCGCGGCGGCGCGTGGGGAACCTGCGATCGGGAACGGTGCGGTTCGTAAAGGCCATGTTCCCGGTGAAAGGCGGCGATATCCCTCGATATCGCCGATTCTTCCACCCAACGCAATCCATTGTCGAACAGGTCACCGATCGAGCGAAGAAGTCGCAACGACGCTCTGAGGCCGAGTTTTCTGAGCACGGTGTTCTGACGGTGCTCGACCGCGCACACCGTAATCCCGAGTCGGTGGGCAATCGTTCGCGCGTCGGTGTCCCGTACCCACAATGCCCATACGTTGCTCTCTCCGCGCGTCAAGCTTCCGAGCCGTTGCCTCACCTGCTGTCTGTCCGCCAGCAGCGTCCGGCGGCGCCGGTCCACCAACAGCGCCTTTTGAATCGTCTCCCACAGTTCGTTTGCCCGAGGGGGCTTCTCCAAGAAATGCACTGCCCCTTCGCACATCGCCCGCACCACGATCGGAACCGTCGCGTGCGAACTGAGAAAAACGATCGGCAGCGGAGTGTCCTCCATCGCCAGTCGTCGCTGAATATCCAGCCCGCCGATGTCCGGAATCTGGACCTCGCACACCAGGCAGCCGGGCACGCCCCGATCGAACTCGGCCAGGAATCGCTGTCCCGACTCATACGTCATACACCGCAGGTGCATCTTACAGACAACGTCTTGCACCGCGTTACGCGACAATGTGTCGCTGTCGACCACGAATACCGTGACGTCGCGTCTTCATCACCTCGTCACGCCGTTTCATGGATGCCTCGCCGTCGACGCCCGATCGGGCGGCCCGCAAATCGCAACGAACCGAAGCGCGGCGCGTGCGGCAAGTGCCAACACGCCTGCGATCCCGGGCCGTGTAGATATTGGCAGACATCGAAAGCGATCGAAGCTCCACACCAAGAAACGAGGGCTTCCGATCCGCGTTCTCGCGGGAAACCTCGTAAGAAAAGAACAACGGTCGCGTCACGGGAAAAAGGCGTCTCGAGCAACCGCGACCCCCCTTGGCCGACGCGCCGCGCAGACTCCGTTCTCGTGGCTTGCGCGATCAGCCCCGCGGGCCGTGTTCCGCGCACCAGCGTCGGTCGGCACGGGAAGCACCTTCCCGCGCAAACCCTTCCCACTTGCGAATCGCCTTGGGTTCCATCCTCGGTTCATCCTTAACCGACTAGGCGAGGCATCCTGTCCAGCGTGGACTGGGTCTACCGAGCAACGAACTGAGGCTGCATGAAAACTGCCCTTTGTCGCTGGGCACTTGACCCGAATCCCCCTAAAAACGCACTCTCCGCATCAACGACCTTGTCTGCGTCGGTCCAACGCTGCTGCGTCAATGCTAGAAAGCTCTAGGATGACCACAACGATCCGCAATGTCAATCGCCGGCCTTTCCGTGTCGGCAGATAGAAACACGATTTTTTGAGTTAGCCTTCCGTGAACCTTCGTTCTTGCGCATCGGTGTTGCGAATATGCGAAACATTGATGCGATTAGTGCCGATATCCACAATCGGTTCGTCTTGTCTGTGAGTACTGCAGGATAACAAAACCCGTGTTGACCACTATGGGTTACTGACCCTAAGGTAACAATATTCCCATTGTCATCCAGTCATGTACCTATGCGTCGCTGGTAGCCCCGACGATTGCGTCAACAGAGCATAGCCCCCACCTCAGATTGCGCAGAAGCGCAATAGAATCGCGGAATATTGTCAAACTACGGCTGAGTTCGCAACTCCCGGTTCCATGAAGCACCCCTTGCTCAGGGTATACATGGTGGCTTAAGAGGTTAGATAGTGGTATTCTGTACCACCCGAGGGGTGCATCGGCACGGAGAATTTCTGATTTTTTTGCCGATGGCTGTCAGGATTCGACACTCGGCGGCCTATAGGTGTCAGAGGGCAAGGACTAGGAACGCCTGCGTCTAACTGTTTGGGTGACCCCATGAGACGGATACTTTGGGTGGGAGCCGTTTTGGCGGCCGTGCTTGGTTGCACCGGATCGGCTCAAGCGTCGATCGAGTTGACGATCACCTACACGGGCGACAACGTCGTCAGCGCCTTCTACAAGAACGGTGCGGCGCCCGAGCGAGTGGACATCACGGGAAATCCGAACAACGGCAATTGGCGGTTGGCGGATACGGTGACCGTGTCTGGGCTGAAACCCGGCACGACGTACCAGTTCTTTTTCCAAGTCCATAACGAGGGTCCCGCCGCGTGTTGGAATCACGCGGCTTTTCTCGCGGAGATCAGCGGCCATGCCGCGGGAAAGCCTTCCGCTCTCGCGACTTCGAACTCTTGGGATTACGCCCGTCGACCGATACGCGGGAGTCCAAGACGTGGACGGCAATCCTCCACCGGTTGACAAGAACCTCTGGGCTCCCGCAACAGAGTATGCGGACTACGGTAAGTACTACGAGATCAACGGTGCCCCCAGCAAAGATGGCGGCAATAACATTGGGGGCAGTCTTTGCCGGGCAGATCGAGGGCATCAGTAGCGAAGCACGCTGGATTTGGGGCCCCCACAATGGCGCGCAACTCGCTAGACTTCCCAGAGGAGAAGTATCTCTGGCTCCGCGCTACCATCACCACAGGTCTCCCCGAGCCCTCGACTCTGATTATCTGGAGCCTGCTGGGCGCGGCTGGCATGGGGTTGAGCGTCTGGCGCCGCAGGCACGGCGGCCAGTGGATCGACGGCTACGCTCCCCGGGCGGCTTGGTCCGAGGAGAACCGCCAAGCCATCCGCCAGATCATCGCACGAGGAAGTGAGCGTCGATAGCGCCCGGCGGCGGGCGCATTCGTGCTGGACGCCGACACGCGCGGTTGAAGCACAACACGGCCCGCGCTGCTCTCCACGCGGGGCCGTCTTCGTTGCCGCTCATTCACGGGGGATGCGTTGGCGCCAACTGGCGCTCGGGCAACGCGACCTGGGAAATGGGTGCTGTCAACCGCGATCACAAGGTCGACGACAAGGATGCCGCGATCCTGGCGGCCCATTGGGGATACCGCTCGGATGCGGCCGCCCCGCCAGCCACGTCGATGTCGCCTGCCGTGCCCGAGCCTTCGGCACTGGTTCTTCTGATCGGTACGTTTGCCTGCCTCAGCGCAGCTCGAACGATCTTGTCGCGGGGTCGATCATGCACTCGGAACGTCGAGGACAAGCAGCGCACCACGGACGGTTCGCGGGCGCGGCGAATCCATTCCCGGCGGCCGCGGCGATCTGCGCCAATTCGACGAGCGAGCGGACTTGGAGTTTCTTCATCAGCCGGTTGCGGCGGAGTTCGATCGTCCGGATCGAGAGTCCCAGGCTTTCGGCAATCTCCGGATTGCGTTTGCCCTCGAGGAGCAAGTCCATGACGACGTGCTCCCTCGGCGTGACGGTAACAAACCGGCTCTTCAACTGCTCCGCGCACTGCCTGTCTTGTCGTCGCCGGTGGTCCACGCGAATCGCTTCCTGGATCGCGTCCCAGAGTTCTTGCTCGACAATCGGTTTCTCCAGGACCGCCAGCGCCCCGTCGCGCATCACGCGCACGATGACGGGAACCGTGGCGTGTGCCGTTGCGAAGATCACCGGCGTGGAGACCCCCCGGCTAATCAGACGCCGTTGGATCTGTGGACCGCTGATGTCGGCGATCCTCAGGGCGAGAATGAGACAGCCGGGCGTGTCGCCGTCGAACGTATCGAGGAACTCCAGACCGGAGGAGTGCGTCTGGCACTCCAGATTCATCTTCTCCGCCAGATTCCGGATGAAGGTTGTGGTCGAGTGGTCGTTATCGACCGCGTAGACTGTTGGCTTCGACTCCATACCCGCACACCCTCACCCCGTGGGCAGTTTGGTTTCTGGCACTTCCTGTTCGACGCCGACGGCAATTCCTCCGGCGTCCGGCAGACTACGCTATCGCAATCCTTTCACGTGCCGCGTGCGGCACCGCCGCCCCCGGCGGTGACGGTGTTTTGTCCAGTATTCGATGCTCCAGCCGTTGCGCACAGCCAGGGGCGACTGTGCCACACAGGCAACCGGCTGTGTCTAGACTTCGATGGTCCCCGGGCGTTTGGGAGTGACGTAGGCGATCGGTTCGAGCAGGAAATCGTCGACCGCCACGGAGGCGCCTTGCTGGAGAAACTCAACGCTGACCAGAAGCCGCGTCTGCCCGCGACGTTTGAGAATGGTCCCTTCCAGCCCGGCGAGCGGCCCGCGCTTGATCCGCACTCGCTGTCCGGGCATCCAACGGCTTTCGATGGTCAGCGGCGAGCCGGAAGCAATCAGATGCCGCAAGTGGATCAGATCGCGACGTAGGGATTCCGGATCGGACACGCGGAGCGTCCGAGAAACCCGGTTGGTTGTGAGGCTGACGACACGTTCATCTTCCGACGCGTAGAGGAAGAGGTAGTTTGAAAAAATCGGCAGGCGCGAGGACAATCGACCGACTGCCGTAGTACGCCGTCTTCTCGACCAATGGCAAGTAGAACGGGACCTGATGCGCGAGCAGGTCGCGAGCCAGCGCCTTCTCCTGGCGAGACTTGGTGTAGACCGCCCACCAGCAGCGTACGGATGCCCCTTCGGTGATCTCAGTTTCGTTCGTCTCGTCCAACAACGTTTCCGGATACAGATCGCATCGGCCCATCTGTACTGACATGGTGGCGGTTCCTTGCAGCGTGTCTCGTCTAGCAGAAATTCAACCCCATTTGTGGATGCGATATGAGGAACTCCACGCGAGAGGGCCATTTCCCCGACGCACCACGACCCCCATTTAGGCTAGTGGCGGTGGCCAACCTTGTCAATACAGTTCTCTAGGGAACCCCCCTAGAAATGTCGGAAATCCATTGTTTTGGGTAAGTCTCTGGTCCTGATACCGGGCCTTCGTGTCGGGGCGTGCCCGGACCTGCCGTCGGGCCAGCTTCTGCCAAACGTCCGCCGGCAGGCAGCAGACTGACAACCGCCACACCGTGCGATGAGGTTTCCGCACCACCGGCACCTCATACTGATGTCGGCGGCGGCCGGGCGTTGGGCCAGTATGGCGGCCGGAAGTGAGCCAGTTACATGCCGGGATGGTGCTTGAGGCCGTCCGAGGGCGAGTAGGGGATCGGGATTCCGAGACGTTGACAGAGATCCCTGGCGGCTGCGTA
>CAVTPL010000012.1:0-7978 GCA_963736495.1 Pirellulales bacterium
GTGATGGTAGCGCGGAGCCAGAGGTATTTTTCCTCTGGGAAGTCTTCGAGTTCGCGCACATTGTGGGGGCCCCAAATCCAGCGTGCTTTGCTACTGATGCCCTCGATCTGCCCGGCAAAACTGCCCCCAATGTTATTGCCGCCATCTTCGCTACGGCCACCGTTGATCTCGTAGTACTTACCGTAGTCCGCATACTCGGTTGCGGGAGCCCAGAGGCTCTCGTCAACCGGTGGAGGATTGCCGTCCGGGTCTTGGACCCGCTTGTATGGGTCGACGACAGCGTAATACCAAGAACTCGAAGTCGCCAGAGCGGAAGGATTTCCGACGGCATCGCCGCTGATCTCGGCGAGAAAAGCCGCGTGATTCCAGCACGCGGCGGGGCCCTCGTTATGGACTTGGAAAAAGAACTGGTACTCCGTGCCGGGTTTCAGCCCAGACACGGTCACCGTATCCGCCAACCGCCAATTGCCGTTGTTCGGATTTCCCGTGATGTCCACTCGCTCGGGCGCCGCACCGTTCTGTAGAAAGCGCTGACGACATCGTCGCCCGTATAGGTGATCGTCAAATCGATCTCGATCGACGCTTGAGCCGATCCGGCGCAACCGAGCAAGGCCGCCAAAACGGCTTCCACCCATAGTATCCGTCTCATGGGGTCACCCAGACTGTTAGACCGCAGTCCTACATCCTTGCCCTCTGACACTTATAGGCCGCCGAACGCCGGATCCTGACAACAGACCCCGCGGAATCGTTTGATTGGCTCTTCCGGCCCTGCCGGCGTGAAGCTTGGTGAGGCAACCTGGCCGCGACTTCGCCGCGAGACTCCGTGTCTTGCGCAACGCACTTGCGCATACGCGCAAGTTTCTGGGGGGGTCCACTCCGTTTTCTGTTCTTCAGAGCACAATCGGGTAACCCAGGGGAAGACATTGCCATACGCGCTGATTGCGCGAGTTGCTCCGTGCTCGATTGGCAGCCGAATCGGCACGACGATACATACGTGTTTGTGTTGGCAATGCTATCTGTTCCCGCCTCTCCTCGCGTTTGGCAATCTGCGCGTCATATTTGCTACTGCGCAACTGAATTGCGGCTTACCGACAAACTGACGCGAGGCCGACTGGAAAACTCGTGTTTTCTTTGTTGGCGAGAACGTTTCGACTCTTGACATCCTCCGCCACGCCGATCACGCTAGAGCCTTCTTGCATTGAGGTAGTCCGTTGGCAATGACGGAGATAGCGTTCACTCGAAGGAAACAACATCGTTGACGCGGGGATCGCGTTTTGGGGGGGACGGGTCTGAGTGCGGGGTGACCAAGGGGGTCGTGTCTATGCGGCCCCAGTTCGCTGCTTGGTAGACCCTGTCCACGCTGGACAGGACGCCACGCCTAATCGGTTAAGGATGAACCGAGGATGGAACCCAAGGCAATTCGCAAGTGGGAAGGGTTAGCACGGGACGGTGGTCTTCGTGCCGACCGACGCAGGTGCGCGGAATACGGCCCGCGGGGCTGATCGCGCAAGCCAGGAGAACGGAGTCTGCGCGGCGCGTCGGCCAACGGGGGGTTTCGGGATGCTCCAGACGCATTTCTTCTTGTGACGCGACCGTTGCTTCTTTTCTTACGAGGCTTCCCGCGAGAACGCGGATCGGAAGCCCTCGGTTTCTCGGTGTTGAGCTTCGCTCGCCTTCGACGTCTGCCACGTCCACACGGCCCGGGATCGCCGGCGCGTTGGCGGTAGCCGCGCGCCGCGTTTCGGTTCGTTGCGTTTTGCGGGCCGCCCGATCGGGCATCGACGGCGAGGCATCCAAGAACCACGTGACGAGGTGATGACGCGCGACGTCACGGTATTCGTGGTCGACAGCGACACGTTGTCGCGTAACGCGGTGCATGAGACCGTCTGCAAGATGCACCTGCGGTGTAAGACATTTGAGTCCGGACAGCGGTTCTTGGCCGAGTTCGATCGCGGCACGCCCGGTTGCCTGGTGTGCGAGGTCCAGATTCCGGACATCGGCGGGCTGGATATTCAACGGCGACTGGCGAGCGAGGACGCGCCGCTGCCGGTCGTCTTTCTGACGTCGCACGCGACGGTTCCGATCGTGGTGCGGGCGATGTGCGAAGGGGCGGTGCATTTCATGGAGAAACCCCCTCGGGAAAACGAACTGTGGGAGACGATTCAAAAGGCGGTGTTGATGGACCGGCGCCGCCGGAACTGCTGGCGGACAGGCAGCGGATGAGGCAGCGGCTCGGAAGCTTGACGCGCGGAGAAAGCAATGTGTGGGCATTGTGGGTACAGGACAACGACGCGCAGACGATCGCCGATCGACTGGGGATTACGGTGCGCGCGGTCGAGCATCGTCAGAACACCGTGCTCAGGAAGCTCGGCCTCGGAGCGTCGTTGCGACTTCTTTGCTCGACCGGTGAACTGTTCGACGATGGATTGCGTTGGGTGGACGAATCGGCGATATCGAGGGATATCGCCGCTTTTCACCGGGAACATGGACTTTACGAACCGCACCGTTCCCGGTCGCAGGCCCCCTATGCGCCGCCGCGGAGTGAGCGACGCTCACATATGAAATCCAGGGGAACGGCGGACTTGACTCATCAAGATAGCTCGGCAAACGTGTCACCGCGCGCGGTCGAGAGCGGCGACGCCTCGTGCCGGTTGCCCGCGAGCGAGGGAGATGGCTCCCCGGCAAAGGTCGGTTCGGGGCAGGTGGCGGTGGCGAGGATCGTTGTCGGTATCGCCGTGCTCGTGGCCACGGCAGTCTGGGCCTATTGGCCGACGCTCGCCGAGTTGGTCGAAACGTGGGACAGCCAGCCGGACTATTCTCACGGCTATCTCGTCATTCCCGTCGCGTTGTGTTTTCTGTGGGTCAGGCGTCGACGGTTTCCCGGCTTCTCCACCGGCTTGGCGTGGTCGGGACTGGCTCTGATCGGACTCGCGTTGGCGATGCGGTGGGTGGCTGCCCGATACTGGCTGGAGCAGGTGGACGGCTGGTCCATTCTGGTTTGGATTGCCGGCGTGGTGTGGCTGTTCGGCGGATTTCGCCTCCTGTGGTGGAGCCTGCCGTCGATCGCGTTCCTGTGGTTCATGATCCCGTGGCCGTACAGCGTGGAGCGGTGGGCGAGTCTGCCGCTGCAGCGAATCGCGACGAACGTGAGTTGCTGGGTATTGCAGTTTCTCGGACAACCGGCCTTGGCCGAGGGAAACACGATTCTGTTGGGAGAGCACCACCTGGAAATCGAGCAGGCGTGCTCGGGCCTGCGTATCTTCGTGGGCATCATCGCCTTGGCATTCGCGTACGTGATTCTCGCGAGGCGCTCGTGGTGGGAGAACGTGTTGATCTGTCTGAGCGTCGTACCGGTCGCCCTGACGGCGAACGTTGCTCGCATCGTCGTGACCGGGTTGCTTTACCAATACGCCTCGAGCGAGGCCGCGAAGAAGTTTTCGCACGACGTTTCCGGCTGGGCAATGATTCCGCTGGCGGCCGGTCTTTTCGCCTTGGTTCTGTGGTACCTCGACAAGTTGTTGCCGGAAGTGGAATCCGTGGACCTGCGAACCGTCGTGCGACGCGTGGAGACGTAGGCTGTCCCACCGAAGGACGAGCATCGGCAGATTTACCGAGTCGCTGTACGACTACTTCTCCGGATCATTTCGAAAGGAAGGTGAGTCATGTCTCGACGCAATGACGAGCCCCACCACCTGCCCTCGGTAACCTCCGCAACCAACAGGGCGCTGGCCGCGCCGTCGCCGGCCGCGGTCCGGCCGATGGCCGCGAGCGGCAGCGTGAGGCGACACGTCGATTCGCAGCAAGGTATGTCGCCCCAGTTCGTGCTTCGCTCGCTTCGCCATTGGTGGATGGTGGCGGCGCCGATCGGGCTGGTTCTTGCGGTGGCCGGCGCCGGCGTGGTTTGGTGGCTGTTCGAACCGATCTATCTCGCGCAGGCGGTGATCCAGATCGGAGACACGCCGCCGGCACTGGTGTTCCCAGACGAAACCCATCCAAGGCATACGTGGAGACGCAGAAGGAAATGATTCGCAGCGCCACGGTGCTGCGCGCCGGTCGTCGATTCCGGGGACATCAGGAATCTGCCGGAACTGCGCGACAAGGCGGACCGAGTGTCCTGGCTCCGGAAGCAGATCAAGGTTGGCGTCGGACAGTCGGAATTCTTGCAGGTGGAGTTCGGCGGACCCAACCCGGAGAACGCGGCGAAGATCGTCAATGCCGTCGTGACACAGTACTTCGACGTTGCTGGCGAAACAGGAGAATGATCGCAGGTCGAGGGCGTCATCGCGTTGCTCGACACGGAGATCGCACGCCGCAAGGACCACCTCAAGGAGAAGCGGCAGACGATCCAGAAGAAGCGCTGAGCGAGACGGGGCAAGGATCCGTTTGCCAGCACGCTTGCAGGGCGGGGCGACGTGGCCCCATCCGCTCGCCGAACTGCAGAACAGGCTCACGGCGGCGGAAGTGGAGCGGGAGGTGCTCGAGGCGGAAGTCAAAGCGATCGAAGGACTGCCCGCTGAGGACGGGCAGCCGCACGGCGAAGCACCTCGACGAAGAGGTCTCCAAGGCCATTCAAGAGAATACCGAGATTCAGGCCCTGGAGTCTCAGATCGCGACGAATCAGACGAGGCTCCGTCAGATGGCCAGCGTTCCCGCCGATCCGTCCAAGGATCGCCGTTGCTGGCAACTGTGCGAGTGAAATCGCGCGGCGACCAGAAACGGCTTGCGGAACTCAAGAAGACCGTCGAAGAGGAGTGTCGCGCCGAATTGGCAGAAGACGGCGGACGCCGAGCGCGAGCACGAACTGGCTCGGAAGCAGTTCGAAGTCGACAGCGCGGCCAGTATGGAAAAGGCCTTGCGCAAGCGATACGACGAACGAAATGAAGAAGGTCCTGCCGGGAGTCGCGGACATCGTGAAACTGGAATTCGAGCAGGCGGAACTCGGCCGCGCGATGGACGTGCTCAACCGGATTGAGAGCGGGTGGTTCGAGCTTCGGACGGAGAAGGACGCGCCCGCTCGGGTTGTGCTCTTCGATCGCGCCGGCCGCCCCGACGCGCCCGTGAAGGTGCCCTACGCGCGCATGGGCATCGCGGCGCTGGTGGGCTTCTGCCTGCCTTTTGTGTTGGTCGTCGGTTGGGAGCGGATCGTGCGCCGGATCGGCGACGCCGGAACAGCTCGAGAAGGAGACGAATCTGGCGGTGATCGGGGAGATTGCCCGCCTGCCGGAGAGGACCAGGAAGCCGCACGCCGCGACCTCGCAGCGGATGATGCAGAACCTGCGGCTTTACGAGGAAAGCATCGACAGCATGAGGACCTTTCTGGTGCTTGCCGAGGATTTGAAGGGCGCCAAGGTGTTCGCGGTCACCAGCGCAACGGGCATGAAGGGAAGACGAGCGTGGCGGCGCAGTTGGCGTTGAGTCTTGCGCGTGCCTCCGGCAAGCCGACTCTGCTGATCGACGGCGACATGCGCGATCCCGACCTGCATGATGTGTTCGAGGTGGCCAGGACACCGGGTCTGGCGGAGGTGCTCGCCGGAGATTGCGAGTTGGAGTCGGCGATCGTACCGAGTTGGAGTCCCCACGTGTTTCTGCTTCCCGCCGGGGAACTCAAGACAAGTCCCCACCAACTCGTGGGAAACGGAGCGCTGCGGTCGGTGCTGGAGCGGACATCGGAGAAGTACGGCTACGTCGTTATCGACACCCCGCCGATTCTGTCCGCCGCCGAGAGTCTGGTTCTGGCGAAGGCCGCGGATGCGTCGCTCGTCTGCGCCATGCAGGACGTCAGCCGCGCGGGACAGGTGAGAAGCGCTTGCCAGAGGCTCGTGGCGGCGGGCTGTCGCCCGGTCGCCGCCGTACTCAACGGCGTCTCTCCACGACATTACGGGTATCGCTACGGTTCCATACGAACACGCGACCAGTTGACGGCCCGCGCAAGACGTGTTGTTTCGGGAGGCCATAATCCGATGAGCCGTTACGAAAAGACAGAACGAGGAGCGAGTCGGCGACGCGGAGCCGTCGGCGGCGTGGTCCGGCGCACCCTCAACCTGCGGTTGCTTTCGATCACCTTGGTGGCGTGTCGCTGGTGGGAATCGGATCGTACTTCTGGCGAACGTATCAGGTTTCTCGGGCCGCCAAAGCCCTTCTCGACCGTGCGGACGCGCTGGAGGCGGAAGGCAAGTTTGCCTCCGCCGATCGACTACCGCCGTCGTTACCTCCAGTTCCACCCCGAAGACGACAATGCGTTTGTTCAGTTGGGCGAGACCCTGGACGAAGCTGCCGGAATATCCGCGAGACGAGGAAAAGGGAGGCCATCAGCGTTTTTCTGGGCGCTCTCAAGCTCGAAGGCGTGGAACCGGACCGGAAATCGGAACTCTGCGTCCGCGCGGCGGAATTGCTCTTGGACGTCAAGGACTACGCGTCCGCCAAAGAGCAGGCCGAGAAGGCTCTGGGACTCGACGCCCGCCGCCGGAAGAAGCAGCTCACCGTCAATGCGAACCATCCGCGGCGCGCCGCGTCCTGGCGCTGGCGTTGTACGGCCTGCACCAGCGCGGCGATCTCAAGGTCGGACCCGGCGGCGAATCCGTCGTCGGCGAAGAACTCCAGCGGGCCGTTGGAACTGAATCCGGGCGACATCGTATTGGCAAGCACGTTGGCGCAGCGTCTATCGCGAGGAGCCGGCTCTGCTGAGCAAGGAAGAGCGGGAGAAGCTGGGACAAGCGGGTCGAGAGAAGCGGGCTGACGAGATCATCGGCCAGATGGTGGCCAAGGCAGAGAGCATTGAGAACGCGGAAGCCCATGCGACAGCTTGCGCGGATGCCCGTCTTGCGAGCTATCGCTACAAGGCCAGTACGGACTCGCGGGAGCGGACAAGGACCTGGACGAGGCGCTGAAGCTGAAGCCGGATGATCGTGAACTGCTTGTCACGGCGGGCTACAGCCCGCGCGCAAGCGGGGTTTCTCGACCAGGCCCGGACTCTGTTCTCGCGAGCGATCGAAGTCGCGCCGACGAACCCGTCGCCCGTTCGCGATTGCGGAGCTACTCGGGGCTTGCGGGAGTCTCCTCGCCGAGGGTCGCTCCGACGAGGCCATCGCCGCTTGCCGGGGCGGCCTTGCCTAAGTGCACGGGCGCCAAGGTCGTTAATAGGCGGCTGTCGTTGTTTGGACTGGTCGCGGACATTGAAATCACCGTTTACGGGCAACGATGGGGCGAAACCCCGGCGGGGCTGACTGGAGGCGGAAACAGGGCGGGAGTCGCGACCGTCAGAAGGTGGAAAAGGCGACTTGCGATCACGCAAATGGTATTCGCGAACTGCGTCCGGTGATCTTGGGATTCTGGCAAGGCAGCCCAGTGGCCGGTGCGAACCGTGTCCGTCACCGAGGTGCCGACGATCTGCTGCGGGGACGATGGCTCGCGATAACGGAGAATCGGAGGAGGCGGTCAAGGTTTTGGAGCACGTCGCGATGAGTCGCGGCGAGTCTTCGGAGGAGGTCGCCCAGAGTGTGCGGGCGTTTGGACTGCTGGTGCAATGCATGCCAGAGAGAGCAGTTGGAAGCAGGCGGTGGCCGCTTTTGAACGAGCCATTGCATTGCAGCCGAACTCCGTGGTGTGGCTGCTGGCCGCGGGAAGTGCCTGCACGAAGGCACATCAGTCAAACCAAGCCGTATCGTACTGTCGTCAGGGCGCGTCACTCTGGCAGACTCACCGCAGACGCGTTTTGCTCTCTGCCAAAGCAATTGTGCAACAGGAAGCCGACAAGCCGGAGGCCGAGCGAAACGCAAAACGGCTCGAGGACTCGCTGGCCGAGGCCGGTTCGTTCGTTCTCTTGGTTGAATCGGCCGTGGTGGCGCCGGCCCGCACCGAGTTGACCGAACTCGAGGAATCCCTCAAGGTCGCGGAAGGTCCGACCGGATGTCATTGGAAGTATTGCCGAGCCCGACGTCTGTTGGCGGAGTCCGTCACGAACGACGATCCCGGCTTCGGT
>CAVTPL010000013.1:0-114367 GCA_963736495.1 Pirellulales bacterium
GGTCGTTGTCGATGATCACCGCCGCGTTGCCGTCGAAGCGGACGTAACTGCCGTCGTCGCGGCGCGTGGGCTTCTGGTGCGGACGATCACCGCCTGAACCACCGCCCCCTTCTTGAAGTCGCTGCCGGGAATCACGCTCTTGACGCTGCACACGATGACGTCGCCCAACCCGGCGTACCGCCGCCGCGAGCCCCCCAAGCACCTTGATGCACATCAACTCCTTGGCGCCGGTGTTGTCGGCCACGGCGAGTCGCGTTTGCATCTGGATCATGGTTCACACCCATTACTATCGCACGCTCTGTGCGCGTCGGTCCCTTGCGGTTGCGCCGGTCCGCCGAGCCGCACGCCGCTCGTCGCCTCTTCCGCAGCTCGGCCGCTGCGCGTCCGGCGCCTCGCCCGCAGCCACGTCGACGAATCGGCTCTTGGCCACCACGCGCACCAGCTGCCATCGCTTCGTCCGCGACATCGGCCGGCTCTCGACGATCTCCACCGTGTCGCCGACGTGCGACTCGTTCTTCTCGTCGTGGACGTAGCACACCGTCCGGCGGCGCAGGTACTTTCCGTACTTCGGGTGCTTCACCAACCGCGGGATCTCGACCCGCCGCGTCTTGCTCGTCTTGTCGCCGGTCACCACGCCGACCGCCACTCGTCTTCGGCATCGCTCGCGTTCCCTTACCTCGATTACCGCTCAGCCTGCGTCCGGCCGCTGCTACGGCCTGCGCCTTCTGCGGCCGCCGCCCGCGCCCGCTCGTTCTGGATCGTCCGCACCCGGGCGATCAGCCGGCGGTGCTTCTTCAGTTCGCTCGGCGCGTCCAGCCGCTCCGTCTCCGCCTGGAGCCGCAGGCGGAAGAGGTTCTCCCTCGCTTCCTTGAGCGTCAGCGCCAGTTGCTCGTCGCTCATCTCGCGAAGTTCGGCCGCCTTTGGTCATCGCTTGCTCGTTCTGCATCCGCGTCGCTCACCGATCCGCGCTGCGCCCGCTTGCCGTCTTCGCGGCTACACCGGGCGGCGGCGGAGGAAGCGCACCTTCACCGGCATCTTGTGGGCCAAGCCGGGTGAAGCACATCCGCGCCGCCTCTTCCGACACGCCGCCGATCTCGAACAACACGTTGCCCGGCTTGACCACCGCGGCCCAATACTCCGGCTCGCCCTTGCCCTTACCCATGCGGGTTTCCAGGGGAATCGACGTGATCGGCTTCTGGGGAAAGATGCGGATGTACAGCCGCCCCTCGGTGCGCAGGTACTGCTGCGCGGCGATACGCCCGGCCTCGATCGTCTGCGCGCTGATCCAGCCGCCCTGCGTGGCCTGCAGCCCGTAATCGCCGAAGACCACGCGGTTGCCGCGCGTGGCGTTACCTTTTATACGTCCTCTTTGGCTTTTTCGGTGCTTGACCCGCTTGGGCATCAGCGCCATCGGTCTCGTCCTCGCTATACATGCCTTGATTGATCCACACCTGGACGCCGATGTGTCCCTGGGCGATCCACGCCTCGGCGAAGCCGTAGTCGATCTTCGCCCGCAGCGTCGACAGCGGCATCGAGCCGGCGATCGCCTTCTCGCGGCGCGACATTTCCGCCCCGCCCAGCCGGCCGGCCAGTTGGATCTTGATCCCCTTGGCGCCGGCTTCCATCGTCTGCTCCAGCGCCCGCTTCATCGTGCGGCGGAAGCTCGCCCGCTTGGCCAACTGCTCGGCGATGTCCTCGGCCACGAGCTGGGCCACGATCTCCGGCCGCGCGATTTCTTCGATCTTGATGTTGATCCGCCGGCCGATCAGGTTCTGCAGCTCGTTCTGCAGCTCCTCGACGCGCTCTCCCTTGCGGCCGATGAGCACGCCCGGCCGCGCCGAGTAGAGGATCACCTTCACTTCGTCGCGCGTCCGCTCGATCTCGATCTTGGCGATCATCGGATACATCGGCTTGCCCGCACGGATCCTTGCGCTTCTTGACGAAGTTGCGGATCTTCTGGTCTTCGACCAGCAGGTCGGCGAACTCCTGCTTCGAGGCGTACCAGCGGCTCTTCCAGCCGATCATGATGCCCGTGCGAAACCCGATCGGATTGACTTTTTGACCCATGGCTCTTATTCCAACGTCACGCGAATGTGCGACATCCGCCGCTTGATGATCGAGGCCATGCCGCGCGCCTTGGGCTGCATCCGCTTGAACATCGGACCACCGTCCACGCGCACGTCGACCACCATCAGCGATCGCCAGATTCGCCGCCCGCCGGTCCTCCGCGTTGGCCAGCGCGCTGCGAATCACCTTCTCCAGCATCCGCGCCCCGCGCTGCGGCTGGTAGCGCAGCAGATCCAGCGCCTCGTCGGCGAACTTGCCCCGGACCAGGTCGGCCAGCAGCCGCACCTTGCGCGCGACTGATCCGTGCGAATCGGTGAATCGCTCTGTATGCCATCGTTCGACTCCTCCGCCGAGCTCGGCCGATCCGGCCAGCCTCCTCTGGACTACTTCTTTCCGCCCTTGCCGCCGTGCCCGCGGAAGGTCCGCGTCGGGGCGAACTCGCCCAGCCGGTGCCCGACCATCTCTTCGGTCACGAACACCTTCATGTGCTGCTTGCCGTTGTGGACCATGAACGTGTGCCCGACGAACTCCGGCACGATCGTGCACGCCCGGGCCCAGGTCTTGATCGGATCCTTCGCGCCGTCCTCGTTCAGCCGCTCGACCTTGACGAACAGCTTGTGGTCGACAAACGGACCCTTTTTCAGCGATCTTCCCATGGCTTCGTTCCCCTCAGCGCGATGCACTCCGGTCGCCTGCCTTGGCTCCACGGATTCTTCGCCCCAGTTCGACCCTACATCTTGATCTGCCCGTACCGCACCGACCGGCGGCGACGGACGATCGCCTTGTTCGACGCCTTGTGCCGCTTGCGCGTCCGGCCGCCCTTGGCCAGCTTGCCCGTCGGGCTCACCGGATGCCGCCCGCCCTTGGTCCGACCTTCGCCACCGCCGTGCGGATGGTCGATCGGGTTCATCGCCGTGCCGCGAACGTGCGGCCGCCAGCCCAGCCAGCGCGTGCCGCCCGGCCTTGCCCAACACGACGTTCATGTGATCGGCGTTGCCCACCACCCCGATCGTCGCCCGGCACTGCGCCGGCACGCGGCGGATTTCGCCGCTGGGCAGATTGATCTGCGCCCAGTTCGGCGTCGCGGGCCGCCAACGTGGCGCTCGATGCCCGCCGAACGGCACAGCACTCCGCCGCGCCCCGGCTGCATCTCGATGCTGTGAATCGCTCATGCCCAGCGGAATCGCCGACAGCGGCAGGCAGTTGCCCACCGTCGGCGGCGGCCTCGGGACCGCTCATCACCTTGTCGCCCGCCTTCAGCCCCTCCGGGGCGAGGATGTAACGCTTCTCGCCGTCGACGTAGTGCAACAGCGCGATCCGCGCCGTGCGGTTCGGATCGTACTGGATCGAGTCCACCACGGCCGGCACGCCGTCCTTGTTGCGGCGGAAATCGATCAGCCGGTAGCGGCGCTTGTGGCCGCCGCCGCGATGCCGCGCCGTGATCACGCCCTGGTTGTTCCGCCCGCCCTTGCGCTTCTTCGGCGCAACAGGCTCTTCACCGGCTTCGCTCCCGGCGTCAGCTCGGCGAAGTCGCTCACGCTCGCGCCGCGGCGACCCGGCGTCGTCGGATTGTATCGTCGAATACCCATAGTTTTCCGCTCTTGGCTCTCTAGCGCCTACCGTCGACCGCGCCGGCTCGTTCCCCGCGGGACCCAAGCCGGGCCGGACCGCCCAAACTAGAAGAAGTTGATCCTGTGTTCGGGATCCAGCTTCACGATGGCCTTCTTCCAGTCCTTCGTATACCCAAACCGCGCCCGAGTCTTCCGCGGCTTCCCCTTGCGGTTCTGCATGTTCACGCGGACCACCTTCACGTCGAACAACTGCTCGACGGCGTGACGCACGTCTTCCTTCGTCGCCTGCGGGATTCACCTCGAAGGCGTACTGGTTGTAACCGCTCCGCCTTGTGAAACCCCTTTTCGGTCACCAGCGGCCGCACCACGACCTGGTACGGTTCCAGCTTGATCGCCGGTTTTGCTTCGTTCTCGGCCATCGCCGTGTTCCCTTTCCCTCGTTGCCTCTGCCGACCCCGCCGACCCTAGCTCGCCACCCGCCGCCTTGCACCTTCTGGCGGAACGCGTCCAGCGCCGCCTTGGTCATCAAGCACGACCTTGGGCCGGAGCACCTCCAGGGCGTTCAGGTCCGCCACCGGCAGGACCGACGACCCCGTCGCAGGTTGCGGATGCTCTTGTACACGTTCGTCGTCGTGCCCCGCCACCGCCACCAGAAGCCGCTTGCCCCCCAGCTTCAAGGCCTTGAGAATCGTCGCCATGTCCTTGCGTCTTCGGCTCGGCGAACGACAACTCGTCGATCAGCTTCACCTCCTGGTCGGCGATTCGCGACGCCAGGGCCATCCGCGTCGCCACCCGCACCGCCTGCTTCGGCAGCCGATAGCCGAAATCGCGCGGCCGCTTGGCGAAGGCGTGCCCGCCGCCGCGGCGAATCGGGCTGCGCCGCGAACCGGCCCGGGCGTTGCCCGTCCCCTTCTGGCGATACATCTTCTTCGTCGACCCCGCCACCTCGCCCCGCGCCTTGGTCTGGAACGTTCCCTGGCGCAGGTTCGCCTGGTACATCACCACCACTTCGTGCAGCAACTGCTTGCTGATCCTGGCGGCCAACTCGGCGGGTCGATCTCGTAGCTCGCCGACCTCCTGCCCGGCTCGGTCGTATACAGGCAAACTTACCATGGTCATCGCTTCGCGTGTCCGTTCTAAACTGTGCTTCAGGCGGCTGGACGAGCCGCGCCATGCCGGCAAACGCTCCGAGACCTAGCTCTTCTTGACGACCCTGCGGCCCGGCAGCTTATTGCGTTTCGCGCACGATCACGTAGCCGCCGTTCGGCCCCGGAACGGCCCCGTTCACCAGGAGCAGGTTGTTCTCTTCGTCGACGCCCACCAGCTTCAGGTTCCGGGCACGTGACGCGCTCGGCCCCGTACTGGCCCGCCATCCGCCTTCCCTTGAACACGCGGTGCGGAAACGTGTTCATGCCGATCGAACCCGCATGGCGATGAACCTTCTTCACGCCGTGCGTGGCCCGCTGGCCGCGGAAGTTGTGCCGCTTGATCACGCCCGCCGTGCCCCGCCCCTTGCTGGTTCCCACGACGTCGACCGCGCGTGACCCCGTCGAAGACCTCGACGGTCAAGCTGCTGGCCGACCTTGAACTCGTCGCCGGCAATGCGAAATTCGCGCACGAACCGCTTCGGCTCGCAGTCCGCCTTGGCAACGGCAACGACGCCGGCCGAAGTCCGGCGCTTCTGACGCTTGCTGTCGAGCTTGGCGACGTGTCCCCGCAGACTGCGGGCGGCAAGACGACGCGGCTTATCCAGATAGCCTACTTGAACTGCCTCGTAGCCGTCGCGCTCCTGAGTCTTCACCTGGAGCACGTGGCACGGCCCCGCCTGAATGACCGTCACCGGGATGACGTCGCCGGCGGGATCGAAAATCTGAGTCATCCCGACCTTACGGCCGAGTAGTCCAATTCGCATCGCTCTTGCCTTCCCAAACACGTCGCCCGCGGGAACTACCAGCCTTCGGCCAGCTTTACCCACGCGGCTTCCGGTTCATAGCGTCACCCGAAACCTGCTGGTAAACGCCCAA
The DNA here is from genome assembly GCA_963736495.1 of Pirellulales bacterium. Taxonomy (GTDB): domain Bacteria; phylum Planctomycetota; class Planctomycetia; order Pirellulales; family Thermoguttaceae; genus CAVTPL01. The sequence continues at coordinate 5,663 of CAVTPL010000013.1, forward strand.
TGAACTCCAACGCATCCCGCCCCCCAATCCGCCCCGTCACTCCACAGAAACACCCCAGGGACGAACTCGGGGAACCTCTATTCTATCGAACCTACCGGCGACTGGAAGCCTTGATCTTGATGTCCACGCCGGCCGGCAGGCTCAACTTGTTCAACGCCTCGATCGTCTTGGCCGTCGCCTGCATGATGTCGATCAGCCGCTTGTGCGTGCGGATCTCAAACTGCTGGCGGGCCTTTTTGTCGATGTGCGGACTCGAAAGCACGGTGTAGCGCTCGATCCGCGTCGGCAAGGGAATCGGCCCATGGACCACCGAGCCGGTTCGCTTCGCCGTGTCCACGATCTCCGCCGCGCTCTGATCCAGCACCGCGTGATCGTACGCCTCCATCCGGATGCGAATAATCTCGTTCGTTACTCCGGACACGTATTTCCTCCCGGCTCACTCCCTTCCCGACTTGCCAAACTCTACACACGTCCGCCCGATCAAGGGGGAAACCCCAGATATTAACGCCCCGAGCTATGGCTGTCAATTGACCTCGCCAGGAAAGTGCGCAAGAAACCGCCCGGATTCGCCGCGCTCGACCGTGCAACCCAAACTGTGCAACCCGATACCGCTGCACTGCACAGTCTGGGGCAGCCTAGGGCCACAATCCATAGCCGCTTGCGCCGCGGCCAAAACTCACACTCCCCCGGCAACAAACAACTCAAGGAGTTGCTATCGGTCGCCCGCCCTGATCCCCTTTGGCCGAAACCATCCCTTCCTGCCTGCTAATCCCGACACAAGTCACCCTCCCTGCGAGCGGTTAGCCCCCCGCCATATCCCAATCAGAGAAAACTCTGCAACACGTCCGGTGGAGCCGGACCGTACTTCGACGGCTCCATCGTGCAACTCGCCCGCCCCTGGCTCAACCCGCGCATCGCGTTGGAGTATCCAAACAGCGCCGCCAACGGCGCGTGGGCCTCGATCACCGTGTTCCGGCCGCGACCCTGCGTCCGCGTGATGATCGCCCGCCGCTGCTGCAAATCGCCCACGAAGTCTCCCACAAACTCCTCCGGCGTCGTCACCTCCAGGCGCATGATCGGCTCCAACAATACGATCCCCGCCTCGCGCAACCCGCGATTGAACGCGTCCGCCGCCGCCAGCCGAAACGCCAGCTCGCTCGATTCCGCCTCGTGTACCGTCCCGCCCAGCACCGCGATCTTCACGTGCATCAGCGGGAAACCCAGCATCCCGCCTCCCTCTCCCTGCTCGGTCAGCACCTGAATCGCCGCATTCAAATACGGGCCGGGAATGTCCCTCGCCGCTTCCGCCGAGGGAATCACCACCACCGGACGGGCCGATTGTGCAAACGGCTCCATGCGGATTCGCAACTCGGCCGAAAGCGATTGACCCGACACGGTCCGGTGGCACTGACCCGTCACCTCCACCGCCTTCTCGATCGTCTCCCGGTAACTCACGCGCGGCTTGTGCACGCGCACGTGCAACCCATAGTCCCGCGTCAACCGGTGCGTGATCACCTCCAGATGCAGTTCCCCCATGCCGCTGATCAGCGTTTGGCCGGTTTCTTCGCTCTCTTTCGCCCGGAACGTCGGATCCTGGCGTTTGAGCATTTCCAACACGTCGGCCAGCTTCTTTCGCTCCACCGAGCTCTCCGGCTCGATCGCCATCGAGATCACCGTTTCCGGGAAGGTAATCGACTCCAGAATGACCGCCTCCCGCGGATCGCACAGCGTATCGCCGGTGACCGAGTGCCGCATTCCCACGATCCCGATGATGTCCCCGGCCTGCACCTCTTCCACCTGCTTGCGATCGTCGGCCTGGATCCGCCACAACTGGGGCACGTTCTCTTTCTTGTCCTTCCCGGGGTTGTACACCCGGCTGCCCGCCTTCAGTCTCCCCGAATACACGCGCACGAAGTCCAGGTCGCCGTGCCGGTCGGCCTGAACTTTGAACAAAAGCCCGCAAAACGGCTCTTCCGCATCCGGCTTCCGCAATAGCTTCCGCTCGGGTTTCTTCGGGTCCACACCTTCGACCGGCGGCACGTCCAACGGGTTGGGAAGCCAAAGCGCCACCGCGTCCAGAAGCGGCTGAATCCCGATCCGGTCCAGCGCCGACCCACACAACACCGGAACGACCATGTTATGAATCGTCGCCTGCCGCAGCACCTTGTGGATCAGCTCCGTCGGCACCTCCTCTTCCCCCAACATCCGCTCGATCAGCTCGTCGCTGAAGCCCGACAGCCGATCCAGCATGTGCTCGCGCCACATCTCGGCGTCGTCGCCGAGCTCGGCTGGAATCTCCTCGGCGCGGACCTCCCGGCCCTCGCTCTCGGCCGTCCAGGTGAGCAACTTCATCTCGACGAGATCGATCACGCCCCGGAAAGCCTCCTGCACGTGCGGAGGCCCCGCCCCCACCGGCAATTGCACCGCCACCGGATGGCTCTCCAACCGCTTCTCGATCTCCGCCAGCGTACCGAAGAAATCCGCCCCCTCGCGGTCCATCTTGTTGATAAAGGCCACGCGCGGCACATGGTACTTGTCGGCCTGGCGCCACACCGTCTCGCTTTGCGCCTCGACCCCCTCCCGTGCGCTGAATACCACCACCCCGCCGTCGAGCACGCGCAGACTCCGCTCCACTTCCGCCGTGAAATCCACGTGCCCCGGGGTGTCGATCAGATTGATCGTGAACTCCGTTCCCCTCATCTTCCAGGGAAAGGTCACGCACGCCGACTGGATCGTGATCCCCCGTTCCCTTTCCTCCTCCAGGTAATCGGTGATCGTCGTCCCTTTGTCCACGTCGCCCATCTTGTGGGAAAAACCACAATAGTACAGCATCCGCTCGGTGACCGTCGTCTTCCCGGCGTCGATGTGCGCAATGATCCCGAGGTTGCGGAGCGATTCGGTCTTGGTCGGTGGCATAAGGCGGAAGCTTCCTTGGACTTGGAACCACGGAATCCCGAAAGTCTATCCCAAAACCCCCGATCGATCCAGTCGCACCCTCGCACGGGTGCGAGCCTAATCGTTCGCCGGCGTTATCCAAGGGAAGCTTATTGAGTCCATTTATCGGGCCAATCGTTGGGGAGGCCGGAAAGCTGGGGATTTGGGCCCGCCGCTCCGAAATCTCACCATCCCACCCGCTCAGGAAACCCCCGAGCAGCCACGCACCTAGCCCCGTTCGCAGCGGACAATTACAATGCCCGGGATGCCACGGAACACGTCTTCCTCTGCTTCCTGCCCCCCCGGTTTCCCTGCCCTCAGCCCGCTCGTGCTCGGCACGGCCTGCTGCGTGTTTGCCGCTTTAGGCTATACGATCGCCAATCTCTGCCTCCGCTATCTTACGGTGGACCACGACGTGGCCTGGGTGCTCTGCATCAAGGAAACCGTGGCCGTGGCCGTGCTCGGCCCTTGGCTGGCCCAACAGGCCCTCCGCGGCCGACCGTCCCTCCCCGGTGGTCGCACGTTGCTGGCCCTGGCAGCCCTCGGCCTGCTCGTGCAACTGGGCGGAAACCTGCCTCTCATCTGGTCGATGGGCGTGATCGGACTGGCCGTCGCCGTTCCCATTTCACTGGGCATCAACCTCGTCGGCTCTGCCATCCTCGGCCAGATCCTCCTCGGCGAACGCGTCTCCTTGCAGTCCGGCTCCGCCATCCTCCTGCTGATTGTCTCCGTCGTCTTCCTCACCACCGGCGCCGGCAAGGCCAACGATGCCATAACGATAACCAGCCAGACCGCCACCGGCCCCGCCTGGGTCGCTCTTGCAGTCGCCGCTCCTTGCCTCGCCGGAATGGTCTTCAGCGTCCTCAACATCGCCATCCGACGCACCATCACCCGCGGCGTGCCCCTGGCGGCCATCGCCTTCCTCATCCCCGTCATGGGCACCGTCGCCCTGGCGCCCCTCAGCCTCGGCCGCCACGGCCTCGACGGGCTGCTGGCCACGCCCACTCCCGACTTCCTCCTCATGCTCCTCTGCGGCCTGCTCAACCTGCTGGCCTACATGGCGATCATCAAAGGACTCCAATTGACGACCATTGTTCACGCCAACGTCGTCAGCGCTTCGCAGGTCGCCATGGCCGCCGTCGGTGGCCTCCTCTTCTTCAGCGAAGCCTCCAGTCCCTCGCTCATGATGGGCGTCGTACTGACCATCGCGGGCATGGTGATGATCGACCGCCCCACGCCGGCCTAAGAACCTATCCCAGAACCGCTGCTGCGGCTCTCTGTGCGGCCGGAGAATTCCGGTACGGCGGACGGTTCTGCGATCGGCCCTATTGAGGCCCGCATTGACAATCAGCGCCGGGCGGCCAGGGGAACGCCGGATAGTGACCCGTTTCGGCTCGCCATCCGGCATGGATCGCGAACATTGATTGCGCCGGCATCAATCAAGTCGCGCCGCATGGAAACTCGGGCTCGCTCCGCCCCACCGGAAAAACAAATATTCTTGTCGGTTTCTATTGAGATGCTCCCACCAAGAGGACACCCATTCTCGTCTGTCCGCATTCAGGATCAATCATGACCACACAGGGGGTTCTCGACCGCCGCGGATTCTGATTTAATGAGCGCCGCCGCATACCCCTTGGAGTGCGGGTTTTCTCAATCCCTTCCTTGTTTTATCGATATTCCCCTCGATCCCGGATAGGGGCTCTCGTGACCACCAACACCCTCTCGCAACTCCACGCCCTGGTCGAGCAAGCCGAGCAGGCGATGGCCCAGCGCGCTCGCCCCGGTCAGATCGTCATCCAGGTCGGCTCGGCCACCTGCGAGCACGCGGCCGGCTCCGACGACGTGTTCGACGAGTTCCGCAAGCACATCGCCGCCTCGGGCCGCGAGGACATCGTCCTCCGCCAGACCGGCTGCACCGGCCGCTGCAGCCGCGAACCGATCGTCGGCGTCTTCGTCCCCGGCCAGATGCCCGTCAAGTACGAGCGGGTCGACCGCGAGTGGTGCACGAGATCTTCACCACGCAGTCCTCAAGGGCGCAGCCGCTATTGGATCACGTGCTCGACGGCCCGTCGACCCAGCTTTCCCAATACGAGTTCCTCTTCTGCGGCAGCGCCCGCTGCGGCTGGACGGACGAGCCGCTCTGCATGTCCGCTGCACGAAAAGCTCGAGGCCGCCGGGGTCGGGCCCGACCGCGTTCGCGTCATCCCCGCCAGTTGCTTCGGCGCCTGCAGCACCGAGCGATGCCGGTCGCTGCACTCACATTCTCGTCCGGCCCGACAAGGTCCTCTACCGCGTCTCCACCGACGACGACCTCGACGCGATCCTTCGCGAGCATGTGCTCGAGCGGCAAGGTCGTCGAGCGCCTCAAGGTCGACGGCAAGACCGGTCAGCCGCGAAGTTCTTCGACCTCTACGGCGACGTCGCCTTCTTCAACCGCCAGAGCCGCATCGCCCTGCGCAACAGCGGCGTCATCGATCCCGAGAGCATCGACGAGTACTTCCACTACCGCGGCTTCGAGGCCCTGGCCAAGGTGCTCGACAAGGGCGATCCCAAGTGGGTGATCGACGAGGTCACGCAATCCAAGCTCCGCGGCCGCGGCGGCGGCGGCTATCCCACCGGCCAGAAATGGGCCATGGCCGCCGACGCCGCCGAAACGATCGCGCTACATCATCTGCAACGCCGACGAGGGCGACCCCGGCGCGTTCATGGACCGCAGCATGCTCGAAGTCCGATCCCTTCAGCGTCATCGAGGGCATGATCATCGGCGGCTTCGCCATCGGCGCCCACCGCGGCTTCTTCTACGTCCGCGCCGAGTATCCCGCTGGCCATCCAGCGCATCGAGAACGCCATCGACGCAGTGCCGCGAGCACGGCCTGCTCGGCAAGAACATCCTCGGCTCCGGCTTCGACTTCGACCTGGAGATCCGCCTCGGCGCCGGGGCCTTCGTCTGCGGCGAGGAAACCGCGCTGATCCACTCCATCGAAGGCGAGCGCGGCCAGCCGCGCATCCGCCCGCCCTATCCCGACCGAGAGCGGCCTCTGGGGCAAGCCCACCGTCATCAACAACGTCGAGACCTTCGCCAACGTCCCGGCCATCATCCACTACGGCGCCGAGTGGTTCGCCGCATCGGCACCGCCAAGAGCGGCGGCACCAAGGTCTTCGCCCTGGCCGGCAAGGTCACGCCACACCGGCCTGGTCGAGGTGCCCATGGGCACGACGCTGCGCGAGATCGTCTTCGACATCGGCGGCGGCGTCCCCGGCGGCAAGAAGCTCAAGGCCATCCAGACCGGCGGCCCCGCCGGCGGCTGCATCCCCGCCCAGTGGCTCGACACTGCCCGTCGACTTCGACACCCTGACCAAGGCCGGCTCGATCATGGGCAGCGGCGGCATGATCGTCCTGGACGAAGACGACTGCATGGTCGACATCGCCAAGTTCTTCCTGACCTTCTCCCAGGACGAGTCCTGCGGCAAGTGCACCCCCTGCCGCGAAGGCACCACGCGGATGCTGGAGATCCTCGAGCGCATCACCAGCGGCAAGGGCACCCTGGAGGACCTCGACAAGCTGGAGCGGCTGGCCAAGCTGGTGAAGAAGACCTCGCTCTGCGGCCTGGGCCGGGCGGCCCCCAATCCGGTGCTCAGCACCCTGACGCCATTTCCGCGACGAGTACCTGGCCCACGTCCGCGACAAGCGCTGCCCGGCCCAGAAGTGCGCGGCGCTGATCCACTACGAGATCGACCCGGACAAGTGCGTCGGCTGCACCGCCTGCGCCCGCAACTGCCCCGTGCAGCTGCATCGCCGGCAGCCGACGCGAAGCCGCACGTGATCGACCAGATCGCGCTGCATCAAGTGCGGCCACTGCTTCGAGGTCTGCCGCTTCGACGCGGTCGACCGACTGTAACCCGTCAGCCATCGGAGTCGCCCGATGCATGGACCATGACGACAAGAACGAAGAACCATGATCGACTCGACCATCGACGGCAAGCCGGTCACCGTGCCCGCGGGCACGACGATCATGGAGGCCGCCGAGACAGCTCGGCATCCACATCCCGCGGCTCTGCTACCACCCCGACCTGAGCCTCGCCGGCTCCTGCCGCGTCTGCATCGTCGACGTCAAGGACATGGGCTACTACATGGCCTCCTGCAGCGTCGACGGTCTGGGAGGGCATGGAGGTCCAGACCAACTCCCCCGAGATCCGCCAGGCCCGGCGCGACATCGTCGAGCTGCTGCTGGACAACCACCCGAAGGACTGCCAGACCTGCGAGCGCGACGGCAACTGCGAGCTGCAGAACCTGGCCTACTCGCATGGGCGTCCGCGAGCGGCTCTTCGAGGGCGAGCGCAAGCAGCTTCCCCATCGAGGACTCCAGCCACTCGGTCGTCCGCGACTCCGAGAAGTGCATCCTCTGCGGCCGCTGCGTCCGCGTCTGCGCCGAGATCCAGGGCGTCCACAACCTCAGCCAGCACGGCCGCGGCTTCAACACCGTCGTCGCCCCGGCCCACATGGCCAACATGGACGATTCGGTCTGCATCCAGTGCGGCCAGTGCATCAACGTCTGCCCCACCGCCGCCTTCCTCGAAAAAGACCACACCGAGGAGGTCTGGGCGGCCCTGGCCGATCCCGACAAGCACGTCGTCGTGCAGACCGCCCCCTCGATCCGCGCCGCCATCGGCGAAGGCTTCGGCCTGCCGCCCGGCACGCCCGGGCACCGGCAAGATGATCACCGCCCTGCGGCGTGCTGGGCTTCGACGCCGTCTTCGACACCAATTTCGGCGCCGACCTGACCATCGTCGAGGAGGCCCACGAGTTCCTCCACCGCCTCAAGGCGACGGCGGCCCGCTGCCGATGCTCACCTCCTGCTCGCCCGGCTGGGTCAACTTCCTCGAGAAGTTCTATCCCGAGCTGATCCCGCACATGCCTCGACCTGCCGGTCGCCGATGAGCATGATCTCGGCGCTTGCCAAGACCTACTACGCCGAGAAGACGGGCATCGATCCCGACGAAGATCTACGTGGTCGCGTCATGCCCTGCGTCGCCAAGAAGTACGAGGCCGGCCGCCCCGAACACTACCATGCGCCGACGGCACGCCCTACACCGACGCCGTGCTGACCACCCGCGAGCTGATCTGGATGATCAAGTGCTACGGCATCGACTTCGATCGACCCTTCCCGACGGCGAGTTCGACGCTCCGCTGGGCATCGCCACCGGCGCCGGCGACATCTTCGGCACCACCGGCGGCGTCATGGAGGCCACCCTCCGCACCGCCAGCGAACTGATCACCGGCAAGCCGGCCGACCGGCTCGAATTCACCGAGGTCCGCGCCGTCGAGGGCCTGCGCGAAGCCTACGTCGCCATCGGCGACCGGAGCATCCACGTCGGCGTGGCCAACGGCCTGCACCAACGCCAAGACCCTCCTCGACAAGGTCGTCCGCGGCGAGAAGCAGTTCCACATCATCGAGGTGATGGCCTGCCCCGGCGGCTGCATCGGCGGCGGCGGCCAGCCCTATCCGCCCGACGGGCATCAAGGTGCTCGACCCCGAGCTGCTCGCGCAAGCGGGCCCAGGCCCTCTACCCGATCGACAGCGGCAAAGACGCTGCGCAAGTCCCACGAGAACCCGGCCATCCAGGAACTCTACGAGGAGTTCCTCGGCGGCCCCGGCTCCGAGAAGGCCCACGACCTGCTGCACACCCACTACCAGCGCACGACTGCCGCGAGGCATCCGATGAGCACCTCCACCGACAACTGGGAGCAGGTCCAAGCCACCGCCAAGGCCGTCCTCGGCGCCGACGTCGTCGACTTCATCGAGCAGTGCCAGCAGCGAGCCCAACCCGGAAAGCCAGCTGATCGCCGTGCTGCACAAGGTGCAGGGCCAGTTCGGCTACCTCGCCGAGGCCCAGCTGGACGCCGTGGCCCAGCTCCTGCAGGTGCCCGCCGCCAAGGTGACCGGCGTGGCCACCTTCTACCACTTCTTCCGCCTCGCAGCCCCGCGGCCAGTTCATCATCAACGTCTGCCTGGGCACCGCCTGCTACGTCAAGGGCGCCGACCGCGTCGCCCAGAAGCTCAAGGAGGAGCTGGGCATCGACTTCGGCGAGACCAGCACGGACGGCCTCTTCACCCTCGCAGGCCGCCCGCTGCCTCGGCACCTGCGGCCTGGCCCCGGTGCTCATGATCGACGACGACGTCCACGCCAAGGTCACCCCCGACCAGGTCCCGCTCATCCTCGAAAAATACCTGGAAAAGGCCCGCAAAAGCGCCGCCGCGCCCACGGCCGCACTCGCCGCACCGCCGGCGGCCCCGCCCTCGCCGACCGCCTGAGGCGGGCATCAGCAAGTAGTAGTTGATCTACCGCTCAATGTCAGGTTTGGGTAGAATGGCCCTTGGAGGTTGTCGCGGTTTCAGTTTTCACCAGCGGGAGAAGGCAAGGATGCCAAATTTGTCAAAGAAATACAAGGTCGCTCTTTCTCCGGAGATTCGAGCGGAGTTAGAGGCGATTGCGCGGAAGACTTCTCTGGGCGTGGCGCAGGTGCGACGGGCGAAGATTCTTCTGATGGCCGATGAGGCCCATCCCGATGGGGGTTATCCCGACTGGCAGATTGCCGAAGAAGTCGGGCTCTGCGAGCGGCAGGTGGTACGTATTCGTCAGAAGTTTGTGAAATCGGGCGTGCAGCCGACCCTCGCGCGGGCGACGCGTTGCGACGCGGGAACCCACCGCGTTCTCGACGGCAAGGCGGAAGCCCATCTGGTCACCATTGCCTGGCAGCGCGTCCCCTGAGGGCCGCGACCACTGGACGCTGCAAATGCTCTGCGACGAACTGAAGCGCCTGCATATCGTCAAATCGGTCTGTTGCGAGACCGTACGGCAGACGCTCAAAAAAACAGGCTGCAACCTTGGAAGACCGAACGCTTCTGCATCGCGGAAGCGGATCGACCGCGTTTCGTTGCGCGGATGGAAGAAGTCCTCGACGTCTACCAGGAAGCGTTCGACGACAAACACCCCCTGATCTGCATGGATGAGGCCTCGCGGCAAGTGCTCGAAGATGTGACGCCTCCCTTGCCCATGCGGCCCGGCACGCCCCGGCGAGTCGACGACAAGTACGAGCGGCACGAAGTCCGCTCGCTATTGTTGTTTTACAATCCCATCGCAGGCGGGAGGCGGGTGGGCTGCCGTGCCAGCCGCACGCGGTTGGATTGGGCGGAGGAGGTGCGGCAGTTGCTGGAGGTAGATTACCCCCAGGCCGATTTGGTGACGTTGGTCTGCGACAACCTCAATACGCACGACCTGGCGAGCCTGTACTTCGCCTTCGATGCCGAAACGGCCCACCGGCTCGCTCGTCGGTTACGCTTGGTCTACACACCCAAGAACGGCAGTTGGCTCAACATGGCGGAGATGGAATTGAGCTTGCTCTCGCGTCAATGTCTGGGGAACCGGCGATTTGCCACAACCAACGCCATGGACTCCGCCATCGCGGCCTGGCAGCAAGACCGCAATGACCAACGCTGCGGAACCAACTGGCGCTTCACTACCGCCGACGCGAGAATCAAGCTCCGATCCCTCTATCCTATACCTGACTCAGATCGGTAGACGCGGTAGTAGGTCAGGCACTCCGTGCCTGACAATTTCCTGCCCAATCGATGGGATACTCGCCCCTGGAACCCCAGCGGTGAAAACTGGACCAACGCCAATCGCGCGGCCGACTCACCAGCCCGTGCTTCACGGCATTGTAGTAGGAGCGGCGGTAATCGGACATCGGCGCATCATATCGGAGGGAATCGCCGGATGTCTACGAAAGGCGGAGCAGCCGGGCGGGGTAACAAGCGCGGATGTCTGTGGGGCAACGGCGCTTGTCAGGCACGGGGTGCCTGACCTACAAAAGGCTGAAAACTCCCGCGCTCAGAACCCCTAAAAGCCAAATCGGCTCACCAACCGCTCTTGAAATTGGGCCGCGCACGATCCTACGCTGATCCTGCACGATTCCCGTTCGAACGATCGCGTCTTCTGGACCAGGTCGACCTTCACGTTCGGTCGTCCCCCAGAGAAGCAAAGTGGCAAAAAACCGATCCCGTTGACCAACGCGTGGCCTCGTCTTTCGTCGCATCCCAGTGTGCGCAAGCCCTGGATGCTATGTCCGTTGCGCCGCGATGCGTTGCTCGCGCGGACGTCAGCCCGGGGCCGAAATTCAGTGCCGCAAAGCGCACGAAAAGACACGAAACCGCGAAGCATTGAACGGGTTAAGAAATCCGATCCAGCCGGGGCACGAAAGCCGAGTCAGACCGCCCCCTCGCCCTCAATCCTTAAGCTGGAAAAGCCGCCGCAGCGCGTCGACCAGCGCCGGGGATTCCTTCCGCGCTTCGTCCCGCAGCGATTCCAGCGGTGGATGGAGCAACTTGTTCAACAAACGCTCGAACGACTGGCGAATCTCGTCGCGCTGGTGGTCGTTGAGCGTCGAAAGTTTGTTGAAAAGCCGCCGCAACTCGTCGTCTTTGGCGTGCTCCCACCCGCTTTTCAGTTGGCGAATCAAGGGACCGGTGGCCCGATGGTGCAGCTCGCCCAGAAATCGCCCCGCTTCCTGCTGCACGATCCGCTCGGCGGCGGGCAGCTCCTTGTCGCGCTGGGCCCGGTTCTGCTGGCAGGCCTCGCGCAGATCGTCGATCGAATAGAGATATACGTTGGGCCGCTCGCCGATCGCCGCATCGAAATCGCGCGGCACGGCCAGATCGAGCACGAACAGCGGGCGGTCCGACCGCTGGGCCTCGACGGCCGTAAACGCGGCAAGGGAAAGGATCGGCTGCTCGGCGCCCGTCGTGCTGATCACCAGGTCGGCCTCGGCAAGGCGGGCCAGAAGCTGCTCCCAAGGCGCCGCACGGCCCTCCCACCGCTCGGCCAGCTCGGCGGCCCGCGCCGCGCTGCGGTTGAGAACCGTCACCTGCCGGGCGCCCCTGGTCGCGAAGATAGCGCAGCGTCTCCTCGGCCATCTCGCCGGCGCCGATCACCAGCACTCGCTTGTCGTCGAAGCGCTCGAAGATCTGCTGGGCGAAGTCGGCCACCGCCACGCTGGGAATGCTCACGCGGCGCTGCTGAATCGCCGTCTCCGTGGCCACGCGCCGCGCCACCTTCACCGCGGCCTGAAACAGGGCGTGCAACAAGGGCCCCGCACTCTGCCGCTCGGTGGCGATCTGGTAAGCCTGCTTCACCTGCGCCAGAATCTGAGACTCGCCCACCACCATGCTCTCCAGACTGGCGGCAACGCTGAACAGGTGCACCACGGCCTCTTCGCCGGTGTGCTGCCGCAAGTGGGCGGCGACCGGCTGCGGTTCCACCGCGCGGCTATGGGCAAGGAACTCCGAAAGCGTGCGCCACGCCCGGGCAGTCGCCGTTCTCCGAAGCCGTGTAGAGCTCCACCCGGTTGCAGGTCGAAAGCAGCACCGCCTCCACTCCGGGAAACTCGCGGCGAAAACGCGCCAACGCCTCGCCCGCCTGCTCCGGGTTGAAGGCCAACCGCTCGCGGAATTCCAGGAGCGTGTCGTGATGCGTGCAGCCGACCACCTGAAGGTTCATGGCAACACGCTCCCGGCCGGCACCTGAACCGCGGAGGGCTCCCTATCCCGTCCCATGGCAGAAGCGGCCGGCGCGGCTGCGCTCGGGCGGTCCGGCGCACCCCGCCGTGCTGCGTGTTGGTAAAGAGCATCATGCCCAGGGCAATCACTAGGAAGACGAAACTCACCAGCGTCAGGTAAGCCACGCGCGGCCTTCCCGCGCCCGGCGATAAACCAGGCCCACGACGCTGGTAACCGCCAACCAGCCGAACATCAGCACCGTGCTCACGATCACCGGGTCGGTCCAGGGAACGAACTCCGCCGCACGCTCCCAACTGATCAGGTTCAGCACCATGCCCGAAAGAATCCCCATGGCGAGCATGATCAGAGCGATCGTCAGGGCGCGGGCGTTGGCCCGCTGGAGCCATTCCAGGCTGGGCAATCGAATGCCGGTTTGCGGCAGCACCTTCTGTTTCAAGCACCGCGTCTGTCTCAAATACATCAGCCCCGTGGCAAAGGCGAAGAGCACGGAAACCGTCGCCAGCAGAATCGAGCCGCCGTGGATCACGCCCCAGACCTGGGAGGCCGGCTCGCGCGGAAAAGGCTTCGGGTCGGCCAGCAAGGCGGCAACCGCCACCAGGGCGAGGATCAACGGAAGGATGAACAAGCCCAACAAGGCCTTGGGGTGAAAATAGCTGAGATAGAAATAAACCACGGCCAGCACCCAAGCCGCCACCAGGTACCAATCCTGCTTGCTCGAGAGCAGCGAGGCATTCGCCGAGTGTTGCTGATAGAACAAGGCGACCTGGTTGGCCAGATAAAGGGTGTGGGCGGCAAACCCGGCCCCGGCAAATCCAATCAGGATCGCCCCCCGCACTCCGCTGCGAAACAGCAGACGCGTAAGCTCAAGCGCAGGCGCAACGGCGTAGCTGGCGGCGAAACAGACGATGTGGATGGCCGGCAGCATGGGGCTCAAACGACGGAGGCGGCGAAGTGGGGCAGGAAAACGGGCCTCGCGCGGGCCCTTGCCGCCGCGTTCCAGGAGGCAAACCGCCGGCTGGCGACGATGGGCCCCGCGCGCACCGCGACGACCCTTCGATTATAGCAGAATCTCGCCGCCCGGCTCCCGGGTGGGGGGAACCGAACGAGGCAAACCCAGTCCAGGCAACCAGATTCCGCCCCGCGCTGCGCGCTCCACTACCCCAGCCTTGCCGCGTCGCTCGACACACCTCGTTCCCTGCCGGCGAGGGGCTCTTAGCCAGGCTCGGGGCCACGCATGTCGCCTCGCACGACTCCCGATCGCGCAGCCTTACCGTTTTCCGTCGCCGCCTGCGGTGTCTATCGCTTCCGACGCTTCCGAGCGCTGGGCAAGCCATTGCACCGCTTGGGGCCAGAGTTCCTTCTGGGCCTTGGTGCCCATGGCCAATCCGATGTGGCCGGCTTCGAGGCGAAGAACCGACTTGTCCTGCGAGCCGACAAGCTCGTTGAGCGGTTCGCTCTGGCTGGCCGGAACCAGATCGTCGCGCGTCGCGACGAGGTTCAGCACCGGGCAGGTGATGCGCCGCAGGTCGACGACGTGACGGCCCAAAGGCATCTGGTTCTTCACCAGCAGGTTCTGCTGGTAAAGGTACTTGACGAACTCCCGGAAGACCTCGCCCGGGATCGGGATGTTGTCGTTGATCCAGGTCTCCATGGTGAGATACTCGCGGACGAACTTCTCGTCGCCGGCGCGCTCCCAGAGCGAAAGTGGCTTTTCCACCAGGTTTCCCACCGGCTTGAGCAACAAGAAACTGGCCTGGAGGAATTCGGGTGGGCAATTGCCAAAGGCGTCCACAAACGCGTCCACGTCGAACTGGCGGGGATCGCTCCACAGATTGAGAAGCCCCGTCGCGCGTCGAAAAGTCGATCCCCGCGGCAAGGAGCATGAGGTTGCGAACCCGCGCTTGATGCAGCGCGGTGAACATCGTGCTCATCGTGCCGCCCATGCAATAGCCCAACAGGCTGACTTGCGGCGAGCCGGTCCGCTCGCGGAGGAAATCGACGACGTTCCTCAGATAGCCGCTGACGTGGTCGTCGAGCGTAAGGTGCCGGTCGGCGTGCGTGGGAATTCCCCAATCAACCAGGTAGGTGTCGAAGCCGGCGTTGACGAAGTGGCGGATGACGCTCTTGTTCGGAAGGATGTCGAGGATGTAGGGACGGTTCACCAGCGCGAAGACGAACAAGAGCGGGGTTCGGTATCGCGGCCCGCGATTACCTCGATGCGTGCGATCCCCGGGATAGTGGAGAAGCTGCACGCGATCCTCTTCATAGACGACTTCATGGGGAGTAGCGCCTTTGGTGACTTGTCGCGCCTGTTGCCACAGCCGAGGTATGCCGCCCAGACGGCGGAGTTGCTCGAGCGATTCCCCCAGCACGGCCTGCTGCGCCGCAAGCCAGGGGGCCCATAGAGGGGCGAAGCTCCGGAGATCGAAAGCTCGCTCGCCGCTACTCATGGCGGGATGGCCGTTTCTTGACCGAGGGGGCACGGTGCTCCAGCGCCTCCAGACGCCGGACGATTTCCTCCAACTGCTCCGCGATCCGATCCAGACCGTCGACCGCGCGGCGCTCGACGTGCCGCATCGCGCGCATCAACTGGTCGACGTCCTGGCGGCTGACGCCTTGCATGTCGTGGTGCATCTGCCCCAGAAAATCGTTGAACTGCCGGCGCATTTGCACCGAGGCGTCGAAGGCTTGACGCATCCCGTCGAGGAATTCGGGCGACCGGAGCCACTGCTGCCACCAATCGGCCGAAGCCTTGAGCATCGCGTCGCGAAGTTCGCCGCACGGCGTCGGCCGGCGCGATCGGGGCGGAACCGCTCGCCCCCGCCCCCATCATCTTGCCCATCATGTCGGTCCACATCTTGAAAACGGCCGGCACTCTCAAACGGCGAGTTCCCAACGCTACTCATGAAACGTCTCCGGTTGCAGAGGAAACATCCCGCGACGAATCAGGCCACTTGCTCGACGGCCAACGCGACGCCTTCGCCCCCGCCGATGCACAGCGACGCAATGCCGGTCTTCGCTCCGCGGCGTTGCATGGCGTTGAGCAACGTCACCAGAATTCGAGCACCGCTGGCGCCGATGGGATGTCCCAAGGCGACGGCGCCGCCGTACACGTTCACCTTCTCGTGCGGGATGCCCAGCTCGCGCATCGCGGCCATGGGAACCACCGAGAAGGCTTCGTTGATCTCATAGAGATCGACGTCGCCCGCCTTGATGCCCAATTTCTCCAGCAGCCGGGCCATGGCGCCGATCGGGGCCAACGTGAACCATTCCGGCTCCCGCGAATAGGTTGCGTAGCCCAGCACTCGCGCCTGAGGGCGGACGTCCCGCTCCGCGACGGCGCCTTCGGAGAGAACGACCACGGCCGCGGCGCCGTCGTTGATGCTCGAGGCGTTGCCCGCCGTCACCGTTCCTTCCGGCCCGAAAGCGGGCTTCAGGGCGCGGAGCTTCTCTTCGTTGAACCGCAGGGGCTCCTCGTCCTGGTCCACCACCACCTTGCCCTTCCTGCCCGCGATCTCCACCGGCACGATCTCCGCGGCAAAGGTGCCGTCGGCCTGGGCGGCCAGGGCCCGTTGGTAGCTGGCCACCGCGAAATCGTCCTGGGCCTGGCGGGCAAACTTGCATGCCGCCGCGCAGCGGTCGCCGCAAGCACCCATGTGCACGTTGTTGTAGACGTCCCACAGACCGTCGCGAATCATCGCGTCGAGGATTTCGCCGTGGCCCATGCGATAGCCGATCCGCGCCTTGGGCAGCAGGTAGGGAGCCGCGGACATGTTCTCGGTGCCGCCGGCCACCACGACCGAGGCATCGCCGCACTGAATGGCCTGGGCGGCGAGCATCACCGCCTTCAGCCCGGAACCGCAGACCTTGTTGATCGTCGTCGCCCCCACGCCCGCCGGCAATCCGCCATAAATCGCCGCCTGGCGCGCCACGTTCTGTCCCAGCCCCGCACTGACGACGTTCCCGAAGATCACCTCGTCGATCCGTTCGGCGGCAATCCCCGCGCGCTGGACCGCGGCCCGAATCGCTGCGGCACCCAGGTGCGGCGCGGGGACCTCCGCCAAAGCGCCCGAAAAAGCCCCGACCGGAGTGCGAGCCGCGCCCGCAAGAAAGACTCCCTTACGCATTCCGGGTCCTTTCTCAGTGGTGATTCCCCGACTCTCGGGCGATGTCTTCCGCCTGGCCGCCCATCTTCTTGGCCAATTCGGCCCATGCCTCCGTCAACCGCGTGTTGGCCTGCAGCACGACTTCCGTATTCGACCGCAAAGTTGCCAGAACCGATTCCCACAAGTCGTGGTACTTGGCCTCCGCGGCGCCGCCCGGCTGCGCCATCGGCCCCAGCGCGACGGCCTTCTGGAACAACTCGAGGCTGGTCTTGGCGTTCTCATTCATCACGCGCAGCGCCTCGTCAAAGTTCTTCTGCGTGATTCCAATCGCTTCACGAATCGTCTCCTGCACGCGATTCTGCCACTGCCCGGGCGCACCCCAATCCCGGAACATCTCGCTATAGCGGCGCACCGACTCCTCCTGAATCTTCGCCGCACTCCGCATCGCCGCTTCAAAGGTCTCCAACCCTTGCCGGAACAGGTCGCCTAAAGCCGACGGGTTCATGGTAGCCATGATCGAAACCTCCGAGGAAACAAGGCCCAACGCGAGATCGCCGTCCATCCTATACGTGGCCGGAAAGCCGGGCAAGGGCGGATTGTGCGTTTGCACAACGCAGCGGCCGCGTCCACTCCCGCCTAGGAAAAACCCCCTGTTCGCACCTTCGGGGGCGCCCTGATGCGTCCCCCAAACCGCGTCGAACTTAAGAGCCTATCCGAGAACCGCAGCTGGAGCCCTCCGCGGCCGGAGAATTCAGCAGAGGCACACGGTTCTGGGATCGGCTCTAAGAACGCCGGCGCTAGCCGCGGGCCGTGTTGCCCCGGGATCGCAGCAGTTCGGCTTCGAGCGAAACCACCTGCTGGCGGAGTTGCTCGACCATCGTGCGGAGCTCCCCCTCCGAAGCTCCGCCATTGGCTTGGGGCGAGTCCGCCGCCGAGTCCCGCCGCGGGGCCATCTCGCCCGCTTCGCCCGCGCTGCCGTGGGCGAACTGGGTCGCGACCAGCGGTCCCATGATCATCCGCATCCACTCGCCGCCGAAAGGCGCGGCCGACGGCAGACCGAAGGCATGGCGAAGGTAGCTGTCGAAGTGCCGCTGCGAATCGAAAAAGGCTTTCCACGCCTGGTTAAAGTACTTCTCAATAAAGTCGCGCACCAGCGGCTCGTTCGCTCGGATGATCTGGTGCAACATCTCCACCGGGAACATTCCAAGCTTGGGGGGGTCGAGATCGAGAATGATCTGCGCGAGTACCTTGGCCGTGATATCCTCGCCCGTCTTCGAGTCGACGACGCGCACCTCGGCGCCGTCGCGGATCATGCCGTGGATCGCCTCGAGCGTGACGTGGCGGCTTCGCGCCGTGTCGTAGTAGCGACGATTGGGATACTTGCGCAAGTCAACCCGTGCGCCGGCAGGAGAGTCGTTCGATGCCATTTCGGAAGGCAATCCGTGGTTGAGTGGAACGCTACGTGCCCGCCTTCGGCCGCGGCAAAGCGGAGCCTGCCGCGGCAGGCCGTCGCCACCGTGGTGGGGCACGCCCTCTAGTGCTTGTGCACAATCCGCCGCCCCTCCCGATTGTCGATTCGCAAAACGGACCGGTCAAGGGGACGACTGTCCCTGACCCAACCATTCACGGAATGCTAGCTGTCGCTCGGCTTTCTTGGGGGTGGTGAGGCCGTCCGCCCGCTCCGTGAGGGACCGGCGCCACCATCTTCGCTGACCTTAAGAGGAGGGCTCCCCTCGGCCTGTATACTGCACATGCACAACGCCGCGCGTAGAATGCATGGGACGCGGTGTTCCATGCTTCTACAGGGGGCGCCTCGCACTTCCCCCAGTAACCCGCGCGGCAGCCGCCTCGGAGAACGAGCGATGGAAATCCGTCAGAAAGTCGCCGTAGTCACCGGCGCCGCCAGCGGCATCGGCGAGTCCGTGGCTCTCGAATTGGCCCGCCGCAGCGCGCGAGCGCTGGGGCTAGTCGATCGCACCGCGCGGTCGAACAAGTGGCCGCCAGCGTGCGGGAATTCTGCTGCGACGGAGTGCACTCCGACTGTTCCGTGGACTGCTTCGTCGGCGACGTTCGCGATGAGACATTCCGCCGCTCGGTCTTCGATTCCCTCGTAGCCCAGCGAGGTGTCCCTGGGATCTGCGTGCCCGCCGCCGGCGTGACCCGGGATGCCCTGGCGGTGAAATTGGACCGCACCACCGGCCGGGCGGAACTCTATCCGCTCGACGATTTCCGGCTCGTCCTCGAGGTCAACCTGATCGCCCCCGTGTATTGGGCCTTGGAAATGGTGGGACGCATCGCCCAATCGCGCAATACCATGGGGCTCGGCCGCTGGGGCCCGCCCGAGGAACTGCAAGGAACCGTGATCTTCATCGGCTCGGTCTCCTCGCAGGGCAACAAAGGACAGATCGCCTACGCCGCCACCAAGGCCGGACTGGAAGGAGCAGCGGCCACGCTCATGAAAGAAGCCATCTACCACGGCGTCCGCTGCGGAGTAATCCACCCCGGGTTCACCGACACGCCCATGGTCCGCGCCCTGGGAGAAGACTACATCCGCGAGAAGATCCTCCCCCAAACGCAACTGCGCCGCCTGATCCGACCCGCCGAAATCGCCGACGCAATCTGTTTCATGATCTCCAACTCGGCCGTCAGCGGTGAACTTTGGGCCGACGCTGGCTGGCACCCCAGCGCCTGAGCGCCACCTTGCGTCTCGGCATTGTGCAATTGCAGTAGAACACGCGGCCGTCGGCATGCGCCGCTCAGCAGAATCCCTATTCCCGGCCTGCGGTTCCTTCCCAGCCCGGTTCCATGTTCGCCCCGACTACGATTTCCTCTGGACGCCCCCAGTATTTGCCCAGCGTCCCAGGGCTCCTATCTGCCACAGTGGGAAGAGAATCCAGCCATGGCGATCGTCGACCGACCGGAGGTTTTTGAGCAACCGCACGTCGATCTTGCCGCCCGCAGGCCGCTCAAGGATCGGGTGGCGTTGGTCACCGGCGGATCGCGGGGAATTGGCCGCGCTACCGCCCTGGCGCTGGCGGAAGCCGGAGCCGACGTGTGCATCAACTACCAGACCTCGTTCCAGGCCGCCGAAGCGGCCTCCAAGGTCGCCCAGGAATTCGGCGTGAGGAGTTCGATCCACCAGGCCGATGTTTCGCACCTCGACGAGGCCGAAGCCATGGTGGCCCAGATCGTCGCAACTCTCGGCCACGTCGACATCCTCGTGAACAACGCCGGCATCACCCGCGACAAGAGCTTCCTCAAGATGACCAAAGCCATGTGGGACGAGGTGCTCGGGGTGAACCTCACCGGCCCGTTCAACATCACCCACGCCGTGCTGCCCTGGATGGTCGAATCGGGCTGGGGCCGGATCATCAACATCTCCTCGATCGTCGGTCAGACGGGCAACTTCGGCCAGGCCAATTACGCGGTGACCAAGGGCGGGCTGATCGCCTTCACCATGACCCTGGCCCGCGAAGTCGCCCGCAAGGGAATCACCGTCAACGCCGTGGCCCCGGGCTTCATCGAGACCGACATGACCAAGGACATGCCCGCCGTCGCCTTGGAGACGGTCAAGCGCCATGACCCCCGTCGGCCGCCTCGGCGAGCCCGAAGAAGTCGCCGCCGCCGTCGCCTTCCTCGCCAGCCCGCAGGCCAGCTACATCACCGGGCAGGTGATCGCGGTCAACGGCGGCATGTACATGTGACGGCTTGACGAGGCGCGAAGGTATGCGATGATCGGGGCTGCCGAAACCCCATAGGCGCCCCGAGTCAACCTCCCATGCCCCCCACCGCGCCGCTGAGCCTCATCCACCGCAAAAGCGGCGACTCCGCGCACCGGCAATGGCTCGGCCCCTACGCCATCGAGCCCCTCATCGCTCGCGACGAAGAAGGTGCCGCAACCGTCTATCGCGTATCGATCGCCGCGCATACGCGCACCGGCATCAGCTTCCACGCTCGCGCCGAAGAGTATTACTTCGTCCTTTCCGGCCAAGGCAAGGCCATTCTCGACGGAAAGGAGCTTGCCATCACCGCCGGCGACTTTCTCCGCTTGCCGCCGGGGATGACCCATGGTTTCGTGACCGAAGACCAGCCGCTGGAAATGCTCGACGTCCACACGCCCGGGTGCTGGCCCGATCGGGATACGTACTTCACCTAAGAGGCCTATCCCAAAACTATCGCAGCGGCCCCATGCGGCCGGAAGATCGCAGCACTGCCAAAGGTTCTGGGATCGGCTGTAAAACTCCTCTTGAGCATGCCCCTCATGAATACCGACGGAACGAGCCCCTCCGGCGGCACGGCGGAACACCGTCCGGGCAAACGGCCCCCGCTCGCCCTGCACTGGAAAATCCTCATCGGCCTGGTCCTCGGCGCCGTGCTCGGGATGGGCGCCCATGCCTGGTTCTCGATTCCGCCGCTGCCGGGTCAAAGCGACGCGCGCGACCAGGATGCCAATGGCGTGGATGACCGGCTCGACCAGTTCGCCCTGGGAATCGCCGACCCGCTGGGCGCATCTTCCTCCGCCTGATCCTCATGGTCGTGTTGCCGCTGGTCGTCTCCGCGCTCGTCTTAGCCGTCCTGGAGTTGGGCGACCTGCGGCGCCTGGGCGCGTCGGCGTGCGCACGCTGGTGCTCACGCTGCTCTTCTCGCTCATGGCAGTGGCGATCGGTGTGCTCTTGGTCAACGTGGTCCGACCGGGGGAACGCTTGAGCCAGCCCAAACGTGACCTGCTGGCCAAGCAGTACGCGCGCGGAGCCCAGGAAAGCGTCGACAAGGCGCGGCAGAGCAAATCGCTCAAAGACACGCTTCTGGACATCATTCCCGAGAACCCCGTGCAGGAAATGGTCGGGGCCCTGGACGGCAGCTCCAAAGGCAACGGAATGCTGGCGGTGATGTTTTTCGCCGTGGCCATCGGCGTGGCGATGACGGTGGTGGGGAGGAAGGCGGAGACGTTGGTCGCGCTTGTTCGAAGGGCTGTTCGAGGTCTCGATGGCGATCATCGCCTTCGCGATGCGCTTGGCGCCTTTCGGCGTGGCCTGCCTGGTGTTTGCGATGACGGCGCGTCTGGGCGGCGATCTGCTGAGGACGCTGGGCTGGTACGTGGGGGTAACCGTCACCGGCTACGCGATCCAGTTGTGCCTGGTGTATCCCCTGGTGGTGGCCTTGGTCGCCGGCCGCCACCCCTGGCGGTTCTTCCGGTCCGTGTCCGACGCCATGCTGATGGCCTTCGGCACCTCGAGTTCGAACGCCACCCTGCCCACCTCGCTCCGCGTCGCGGAGGAAGAGTTGCATCTGCCCCCGGCCATTTCGCGGTTCGTTCTTACCGTGGGGGCCACCGGCAACCAGAACGGCAGCGCGCTGTACGAAGGAGTGGTCGTGCTCTTCCTGGCCCAGGTCTTCGGCGTCGACCTGACCGTCTTCCAGCAAGTCTGCGTGGTGCTGCTGGCAGTGCTGGGCGGCGTGGGAACGGCGGGCGTGCCGGGCGGTTCATTGCCCATGGTCGTCCTGATCCTCCAGACCATCGGCGTGCCCGGAGAATCCGTGGCGATCATCCTCGGCATCGATCGCATTCTCGACATGTGCCGTACCGTGCTCAACGTCACCGGCGACCTGGCCTTGGCCACCTGCGTGGCACGCTGGGAATGAGCCGCCGCGGAAGCCGCGTCTCCCCGGAGCCGCAGGGCGCGATTCCCTTTCACCGAAAAAATTAGGCGGAAGGGATTGACGACCGGCGGCGACCGGATAGAATCACCTAAAGACTTAGGTTGCGGCCCAGCCCACGCCCCCTTTCTCACCCGGAGAAACCCCATGGACGAAATCACCCCGAGCGGGCGGGAGTTGGAAATCCTCAAGGTGCTCTGGGAGTTGGGGCCCTCCAGCGTGCGCACCGTCTACGAGCGCATGTGCCCCGAAGGGGAACTGGCCTTCAACACGGTGCAAACCCTGCTGCGGATCATGGACGACAAGGGACTGGTGTCCCACGCGCAGCAAGGCCACGCGTTCATCTATACGGCGCGCTACAGCCGGAAGCGCACCACTTCGCGTTTCTTGCAGCACGTTTTCGATGGGGCCGTCGACCAGGTCGTGTTGAGCATGCTCAGCACGGCCGATCCCAGCCCCGAGGAACTGAAACAGTTGGAGAAACTGATCGCCGAGGCGCAGGCGCCGCAAGCAACGCGCAGTCGAAGAAGGAGACCTAACATGCCCTGGCAGCCCCTTCTCGAAACGTGGCTCGCCCAGTCCGCCCTGGCCAGTCTCGCCGTGCTGGCCGCCGGCAGCGCGGCCGTTCTCGTCTGGCGGCAACCGGCGCGGCGCGTCCGCATCATCCGCTGCACGATGACGGGTTGTATCTTGGGGCCCCTGATCGGCATGGTCCCAGGGTATCCGCGACTGGCGGTCGATTGGCCAAAGGTCCTGACGCACGCCCTGTCGGATGAGCCGGCTGGCGTAGGCGCGTCGCGCACGGTACTGCCCCGGCAATCCAGCGAGGTTCGCCCCGTCGTGTCGGCCGGCGTGGAACAGCCGTTCGCCGCCGACTCCCCGTCGTTCGCTCCCGTTCAACCGGACGCGACGGCGTTCGAGCCTCAGCCGGACTATCGTCCCTGGATCTCGGCCCTGTATCTACTGGGCTTGGGTGTGGGCGGCGTGTGGTGGAGTATGGGATTGGTAGCCCTGGCAAGGGTCGTAAGGGCTTCGCGGCCGGCGGCACCGCGGTGCCAGGACATGCTGGCAACGATTGCC
Source organism: Pirellulales bacterium (assembly GCA_963736495.1). GTDB lineage: Bacteria > Planctomycetota > Planctomycetia > Pirellulales > Thermoguttaceae > CAVTPL01. The sequence goes on from CAVTPL010000013.1 coordinate 29,016, forward strand.
GGGCCGCACGCCCAACGCGTGCGTTTGTTGGTCAGCCGGCAGTTGAATCAGCCCCTCGCGGCCACCTGCGGCCGACCAGTGATCGTGCTGCCCGAAAGCGTCTGCCGCGATGACCGCGCCCTGCGCTGGTCGCTCGCCCACGAATGGGCGCACGTGCATCGGGGGGATTTTCGGCTGTGGCTGGTATCGGGTTTAGTGCGCGTCGTGTTCTTCTATCATCCGCTGGTCTGGTGGCTCCGCGCGAAGCTTCGGCTTTGCCAAGACATCCTTGCCGACGGCGAGGCGGCCCGTCAGACGGAACAGCCGGAGGACTATGCCGAGTTTCTCACGATTCGGGCCGCCGCCGGTTCGCTCCGTCCGGCGGTGGCGGGGCTCGGCATGGGATTTCATCGATCGGAGCTCTACCGGAGGGTCGTCATGCTGGTGCAACGTCAACCCGTCGAAAGCCGCGCTCCGCGGCTCTGGACCCTGGGAACCCTGTTGACCGCCGTGGCGGTGATCGCCGTGGCGGCGGCGCTGTCGCTCTCTCGCGGCATGGCCGCCGAGGGCACGTCGGGCGCCGCCGCGGCACGCGCGGCTGAGCCGGCCGCCCCGTCCGACGCGCCGGCGCTCAGCGCCCGCACTTCAAAGCCCGCGGCAACGGCCGAGACACCCGACAAGGCAAAGGCGAAAACGCCGAACAAGCTGGACGCCACGCAGAAAAAGCCCGAGAAGCTCGACGTCGAGCAACTGATTCTCATGGGACGCGTGGAAGATTTCTTCATGCACAACTTCCGCGACATCACGGCGCGCAAGTCGTTGGAGTGGGGCCAGCCCGAGAAACACGCCGATGGAAGCGCCTCGATCCGCTACATGTTCGAGGGGCGGGTCTGGGACCGGGAAACGATGATCGGCAATATCATGTTCACCTTCGACAAGGAAGGGACCCCGACGCGCTTCGAGAACGTCAAGGGTTATCCGAAGAAGAAGGAGACCAAGCCGGTCGACACGAGCACGGCGGAGGGAGTGAAGGAACTCGTAAACGACTTCTTCAAGAGCAATTTCCGCGACGTCACGTCACGCAAAACGCTTGAATGGGGAGACCTGCAGAAGCAGGCCGAGGGCAACGTATCGATCCGCTACAAGTATGAAGCCCGCATCTGGGATAAGCAGACGATGATCATGAACCAGATCTTCACCTTCACCCCAAAAGGGGAATATGTGTCGGTGAAGAACGTCGATGGCTTTCCCAAGGAAGTGAAGAAGTGAATTAGCCCGGCGGCACCTCCTTTTGCCGCCACGCTCCGCACGAGGCCGCGCACCGTCTTGTTTCCGCATGGCCTTGGGTTAATCCCTGGGACAAGCGGTGCGCGTGCTTTTCTTCATGGCCCGCCGGTTTCTTCGCGCCTCCCCTCGGCAGTCCCAGCCGCACTCCCACGAGCTTCCTCACCGCGGCACCGCGCGCGGCGCACTAGGCGTACTCGCCCCCGCAGCATTCGTGCGGGCTGTCCGGATACAGCGGCTCCGCGTGGCGCGGCTGCCCCAGGCGACCTGCTCTTCTTCCCGTCGGAAAACCGAGTTGCACGTCGCCGCCAGCTTGCGCAGTTCCTCGCGTTCCGGCTCGGTGATCGGGCGATAGTTCCGGCTCACTTCCACGGCGCGTTCGAACAAATCGACGAACGACGGCGAGAACCCCGCCACCACGGGCTCCAGCGAGAGCGTGAACCGCATCGCCAGGTCGATCTCCCTCATATCCTCGACCGACCGATACCACCACTTGCGCGTCTGCTTCACGTCCTTTGGCCACGTCCCCCGGCTCATCGCCTTGATCGCCAGCACCCCCGCTCCTTGTTCCTTGGCAAGCTCCAGCACCTGCTTGCCGAATCCCAGTGTGAAGTACTCCACGAAGTTGATCGGGAACATCACCGTGTCGAAGCGGAATTGCTGCATCGCGGCGAGCGCGCCCTTGGTCGTGTGCGCCGAAAACCCGATGAATCGCAGCTTGCCTTCTTCTTTCGCCTTGAGGATCGTCTCCATCGCTCCGCCCGGCCCCAGCGCCTGCTTCACCTCGTCGGGTTGCCGGAGGTGATGAAGCTGGTACACGTCAAAGTGGTCGGTCTTCAGTCGGGCGAGCGACCGCTCGAGTTCCTCCCGTGCCCGCTTGGGCGTCGCGCTTCTTCGTCTTGCAGGCCAGGAAAATCTCGTCCCGCGGCAGCCCCTGCAAGCCGATTCCCATCTTCACCTCGGCGTCGCCGTCGCCGTAGGCGGGCGCGACGTCGAAATAGTTGACGCCCAACTTGAAGGCTCGGTGCAGGGCCTGCGTGCACCGCTCTTGGTCCTCGTGAATCAGGCTCAGCCCCGGAAAGCCTACGATCGATACCTTTCGGCCCGTCCGCCCGAGCATGCGCCGTGGCAGCTCTCGCGGCTTGCTCGCCGTTGGCTCTGCCGCGCCCTCCGCCCCGCAAGCGGCCACGCTGCCGCCGCCCACCGCGCCCACGGCCATCAGGAAGGATCGTCTTTTCATGTTAAGCTCCTTGGATCGGTTTGCGTCCGCCGCCGCGCCCTGTGCGTCGCCCCTCATGGTTTCCTACCCGGGGCCCCGCGTCAACAGCCTGCCGGCCCGCTCATCCAGGAATCCGCGCACACCAACAGGCTCTGGCAAAACGGGGACCGGCTCCCGCCGATTCGCGCCAGACGCCTTGGATTTGCCCTGAGCGAGGGTGCCCGTCCCCGTTTTGTCCGGAAATCAGCGACCTCGCCCATACACGAACGGCATGAGGGAACCCTGGGGCAAAGGGCCGCGCTAGAGACCTTCAAGGATGCGCGGCAGAAGGCGCTCGCCGCTTAGAAAAGACTCTAGGCGCTACGCTGCGCGGCGGGCAACGTTTGCCGCGATTCGATCTCGAGGATCGAGAGCGAGGAGAGTCGGGTCGCAAAACCATGCCATCCCTGTCACCTACCCGGTCCGCGCGAGTCCCCCGATGCGCACCGCCTGGTAGCTCGGGGGCGATGAGCGGGATTCATTCCCAATCCTCCTCCTCGTCTTCTTCCTCTTCCCAGTCCTCATCATCGTCGTCGTCGTCCCACTCCTCCTCGTCGTCGTCGTCCCATTCCTCTTCGTCTTCGTCGAACTCTTCGTCTTCCTCTTCCAGGTCCTCGTCGAGATCCTCGTCGTCCTCGACCTCTTCCCACTCCTCTTCTTCGAGATCGTCGTCGTCTTCGTCTTCGTCGTCTTCGAAGTCCTCGTCCTCTTCCTCCTCTTCGAAGTCCTCGTCCTCCTCTTCCGCAGCGCTGCGCAGTTCGAACTCATCTGCGCCGGGGCTGATCGAGCCCGGCGCTATTTCAACCAGAGCAGCCGTGCCTTCGTTCACGCCGTCATCCATGGCGACTGTTCTATCCATTGCGGTTTTCACGTGATTAGTTCCTCCCATAGCTAGGGATCCATTAGATCGATCGTCCCTTGTCGGTCCGGTCGATGCTCGCTTGTCTCGCTCTCCATACACTCTGTCGCACCGCACGGCCCGCGGCTCAATTCCCCCCGCGGCAACTCCTCCAAGTGTCTCAACCCGAATACCTGCAAGAACAACCGCGTCGTCCCGTAAAGAAAGGGCCGGCCCAACTCCTCGGACCTACCCGCAATGCGCACCAAGTCTCGCTCCATCAATTGCCGCAGGATCTCCCCACATTGAACGCCGCGGATTGCTTCGATCTCCGGCCGCAATACCGGCTGCCGATAGGCCACCAACGCCAAGGTCTCCATCGCCGGCCCCGACAGCCGTACCTCGGCCTGCGCCGCGTGCAATCGCCGAAGCCACGGCGCAAACCGTGGCCGCGACATCAATTGGAATCCCCCCGCCACCTCCACAGCCCGAAAGGCACATCCTTCCACATCGTACAGCCGGTTCAGGGCTCGGACCAGTGTACGCGCCGCGGTCCCGTCCGCCAAGCCGGTCAACTGGGCCAGCCGGCGCGTTCCCAGGGGTTCTCGCGCCAGGAACAAGACGGCCTCCAGTCGGGCTAATCCCTCCGACCGAATTGTCTCCCCGTCCCCGCTTGCCTTCTCCTTAGGAGTCGGTTCCCCTATCTCCAAAAGAAGCCGCGTGTTGTTTCTGCTGGCCTGACAATAGTTTTCCCAATTTACCACATGCCCCCAACACCCCAGGCCGATCCCTCCAACCCCACCCCAGCCTTGAGATAATGCGTACATCGGTAAACTCGGCCTGCAACATCGGAAAAAGGGAGATCGGCCGGCTGCCCCAAAGCACCTCGCCATGGCCGCGTCGCGCCAGAGCGGCGTCGACGCAAACGGCGTTCACACGCCGTTAGACTACACCTGTCTGCCCAAACTTGACAAGCCCCGCGTCGCCCCGCAGCCTATCGTGACCCCAATCCACCGCGCCACGATTCTACCGCGCGTACCACCTCGGACACCGCACCCGACCATTGTACGTTGGTCGACTCAAAATGCCTGACGCATTCAGGGTCTCCGTTGAGCGCCACTCGGCATTGGAAGCGAAATCCTCGCCCTTGATCCCCCCAACTTTCCAGCCGCCACGCCACCGCCCCCATTTGCTCCAGCCGCCGTAAATCGCTCTCCAGCGCCGTTGCGTCCCGTCCGTCCGAACGATGATTCCACTCGGCTGCCTCTACCCCCGCTCCCCGTCGTCCCGGGACCTCCGCAATCGCCTCCTGGTCCGCGCGTAACACCCCCGAGGCACCTCTCCCCCTCGCGCCGAGATCCCCATTGTCTCGATAACCGGTGGGAATGGTCTCGGTACCCCGGGCCATCTGAGCCTGCACCAACGATCCCTCCGAAGACCCGCCCCACGATGGCTCGCGGCGACGATAGTCCGGATACCCTGCGGCTTCCTGCCCCCCCTGAGGACTAACCACCTCGCGATCGGGCCCCACCACGCACTTGCCGCCCCCACACGCCACGTACTGCCGACTCGCCGAGCGACTCGCCTCCCCCCCTCCGGCATCCTCCTGGGCTTGCGTAGTCCCAAACCGCGGAGCTTCCGCCAACGGCTCCCGCACTTCCTTGGAGATCTTCGCCTTCCAACGCCGCACCAGCGCCGCAGCCTCGTCCGGCAGCGAACCACCGAACATCGCCACAAGGGGAACCGCGACCAGGCAGGCAAGCATCACCAATGCCCGGACTTTCATCGCGGCAGAAGATTCTCATGGGGAAGCGCCTCCTTTCGCTTTCGCCCTTTTCCGACCGATCGCTGGCGCAATTCTCCAGCCGTGCAGGGACCTCCTGTCCCTGACTGGGCCGCGGCATGATAGCCGTGTGCCCCAAACCGGGCAATGGCAATCGTGCCCGGGGCCTTGCCCGAATCCGCCCTCTTCACCAAAATTCCAACAATGCACCTCATCTACCTCGACCATAACGCCACGACTCCCACCCGCCCCGAGGTTATCGACGCCATCGCCCGCTGCCTGCGTGACGGCTACGCCAATCCGGCCAGCCAGCATCAGCCGGGTCAGGCGGCCCGCCGCGTGGTCGAAGAAGCGCGGGAGCGGATCGCCTTCCTCTTGGGCGCCGACTCCAGAAGCGACCGCCTGCTGTTCACCAGCGGCGGAACCGAGTCCAACAATCTCGCAATCCTGGGAATTGCCCGCGCTCGTCGCCCCGACTCCCCAGGTCAGATCATCATTTCCGCGGTCGAACACGCCAGCGTCCTGGGCCCGGCCGAATACCTGCTTGAGCAGGGCTGGCGCGTCGACACACTCGCGGTCGACGACCAGGGTGTCGTCCGTGTCGACCAACTTTCCTCGCTCTTCTCGCCCGCCACCGCGCTGGTGAGCGTGATCCTCGGTAACCACGAGACGGGCGTATTGCAGCCTCTGGAGCAGATCGCACGACTCTGCAACGACCACAGCGTCCCCCTCCATACCGACGCGGTCCAGGTTGCCGGTAAATTGCCCATCGATTTTGCGCCCTGGGCGCAGCCGCATTGTCGATCGCCGCCCACAAGTTTCACGGACCTCTGGGCATTGGTGCACTCCTTCTCCGCGACTCCGTCCCGCTCGAGCCTCTGCTCCACGGCGGCCACCAGCAACGTGCCCTCCGACCCGGCACCGAACCGGTCGCCCTCGTGGTCGGCATGGCGACCGCCCTGGAACTCTGGTACGAAGACCGAGAAGCCCACGCCCAACGGCTCACCGCCCTGCGCGACCGCTTCGAAACCGCCCTTCACCTCGGATACGCGCAGATGGTCATCCATAGCGCGCGTGCCCCGCGATTGCCCCACACCACCAGCGCGGCCTTCCCCGGCCTCGACGCCCAAGTCCTGCTCATGGCCCTCGACATGGCTGGCGTCGCCTGCTCGATCGGCTCGGCCTGCTCCAGCGGATTCCGCCGATCTCTCCCCCACCCTGCTCGCGATGGGTTTGTCGAAACAGGCCGCCGGTTCTACGCTCCGCTTCAGCCTCGGAGCCACAACCACGGAGCAGGACATCGACGAAGCCGCCGCGCGCATTGTTCGCGTGGTCCGCGAACTTCGAAGTTAGCCCCCGCGCCTCGATTTCCCCCAGGACGGTCAGACTTCTCCCGTCGGGAAAGTCGCTCTAGACCATCCGTTCGATTTCGCCCCGGGAACTGGCGGACCACCTTGTTTGGGGCGCGGCCGCGGGGGTTACCGCAGCGGCGGAATCGTGAATCGTGCAGCGGTTCGCAGATCGGTTCCAAGCACCTTTCCCAGAACCGCCAGCAGTTGTCTCCGCGGCCGGAGAATTCAGGAAGGGCACACCCTTCTGGGATCGGTTCTAAGAACCTGTCGAACTTGGAGTTACTGCTCCGAGTTCAGCCCCAGAAAATCCCCATCTCCACCTCGTAAGCCCGCCCAAAAACCGCTACAATGGCCTTCATGGTATCGTCGGTTGTCAGGGCCAGGGAAAGGATGGGCTGGCCGGTGATTGAAAGCGTGGCCTCCCTCGCTATTCCGGGGAGTCTTACCGTTTCCGCCTCGGGCGGTCCGCCCGCGACGCGCCCTGCCGGCGTGCTCCCGCAGTTCTGGCTCGGACCCGAAAATCGCCTGGTACAAATTGCGACCGACATCGTCCTTGAGGGGGGAAATCCACACTGTAACCCGCTCATCTTCCACGGACCCTCCGGCTCGGGCAAGTCGCACCTTGCCTTCGGCTTGGTCGCCGTTTGGAGGAAACGCCACCGCAATCGCCCTGCTCTCTATTGCACCGCCATCGACTTCGCCCGCGAGTTGACCGACGCGGTGGAAGCCAACGCCGTCGAGGACTTCCGCGATCGCTATCGCTCGGCCTCGCTCGTGGCCATCGACGACGTCGACCGCCTCGACGCCAAGCAGTCCGCTCAGCGCGAACTCATCCACACCTTCGACGCACTGGTAGAGGCCGGCGCACGCATGCTCCTGACGAGCACTCGGCCTCCCGAAGAACTCGGGGGCCTGTTACCGAGCCTCGTCAGTCGCCTAGTCTCCGGACTCAGTGTCGGCCTGGCGATTCCCGCGGCCCCTACGCGCCACGTCCTGCTAGAGCGTCTGGCCGAGACACGCGGCGTTGCCTTGGATGCCCCGCTGGCCGCTCTCCTGGCCGAAGGCCTCCCCCTGCCCGTTCCTCACCTCGTCGGCGCCCTGCTCGAGCTGGACCTGGCCGTGCGCGTCGATGGCGGCTCGATCACCGCCGAGCAGGTGCGAAGCTATCTCGCCGCGCGATCCGGCTCCCCCCGCCCCACCCTTCGCGACATCGCCAATCACACCGCGCGCGCACTTTTCGCTCAAGCTCTCTGATCTGCGCAGCCCCTCGCGCCGCCGCGCCGTGGTCACCGCGCGCGACGTGGCCATGTACCTCGCACGAACCTTGTCCGGCAACAGCCTCAAGCAGATTGGCGCGTACTTCGACGGCCGCGACCATACCACCGTCTCCCACGGCTGTCTGAAGACCGAAAAGCTGATGAAGACCGACCCCGCAATTCGCGAGGCGGTCTGCCAGCTTCGCGAGCGACTCGTCCCCGTGGCGTCGCTGCGAAAGGAGGCCCCATGCCTGGGGAAAACCTGTTGAAACTCCGTCGCTCGATTGGCAGCGGCAAGCCACTTGCCGACACCCCGCGCCTTTCCTCGCCGCGTGTCGTCTGCGCCATCACTCCGCGATCACCGAACCAACGCCCAAACAACACCTTTTCCACGCCCCGCATTTCAGCGCGCGTCACCCAAGCACTGCCGCCCTCGCGACTTCCGCGCCAACGCCACGGCTCCATCAACGCTTGGCTCGGTCCTCTTAATGCTGATACAAGATTAAAGATCTTCAAGAAGTAGGAACTGTTCCCATGAAAGTGATCTGCGAGCGTGAGAAGCTGTTGCAGGCATTTCAGATGGCGGCCGGCGTGGCCCCGGCACGCAGCCCCAAGCCGATCCTGCAGAACGTCAAGCTCGACGCGTCGCCGGAGACGGCCACGCGTCATGGCCACGGACCTTGAGATCGGCATTCGCATGGAGGTGCCAGGGCATCCAGGTCGAAGCGCCGGGCACCGTCGTCTTGCCGATCCAGCGATTTCGGATCGATCCTCCGCGAAAGCTCCGACGAAAAACTCTCGCTGGAAAGCGACGGTTCCCAGACCCGCGTCCGCGGCGAGCGGAGCGAGTTCCACCTGCCCGACGGAGAATCCCGACGAGTTTCCCGAGATCGTTGCAGTTCCGCGAGGAGAAGTACCACAAGCTTCCGGCGCGGTTCTTCCGCGAACTGGTCCGCCGCACGATTTTCGCCACGGACAACGAGAGCAGCCGCTACGCCCTGGGCGGCGTGCTGATCGAGCTGACCGCCGACCAGATCATCGGCGTCGGCACCGACGGCCGCCGCCTGGCGCGGCAGCAAGGCCCGGCCAAGGCCGTCGGCGGCCACGAGACCACCCGACCGCACGATCATCCCCGCGCGTGCGATGCAACTCCTCGAACGGGCCCTGGCCGACAGCGAGGACGAGATCTTCCTCGCCGCGCGCGACAACGACGTGCTCGTCAAGAGCCAGCGGACGACGATCTATACGCCGACTGGTCGAGGGCCGTTTCCCCAAGTGGCGCGACGTCTTCCCCCGCACCGAAACAGATGACCTCGCATCGATCTGCACCGTCGGCCCGTTCTATTCCGCCGTGCGCCAGGCGGCCATCGTCACCAGCGAGAATCACCGCGGCGTCGATTTCACCTTCGGCGACGGCAAAATCGTGCTCACCGGCGCGCGGCGCCGAAATCGGCGAGTCCCACGTCGAATTGCCCATCGCCTACGACGGACCCGAACTGCCCGTCACCCTCGATCCGCGCTTCGTCAGCGACTTCCTCAAAGTCCTCGATCCCGAATCCACATCTGACCCTGCGCGTCCGCGACCCGGAAAGCGCCGTCGTCGCCAAGACCGGCGACGGCTACAGCTACGTGATCATGCCCCTGGCGCGGGAATGAGTAGCGTGTCCCACCGTCGTGGCCCCTGCGTTCCGCACTACCGATTCTGAAACCGCGTTTGAATTCGTTATGACTCGAGGTCCCGAACCGATCAGCCTCATTCTCGCCGATCTCATGGCCCGCCGCGGGTTCGCGCGCGTCCAGAGCGCGTCCCGGATCGAGTCGGCGTGGCGCCAGGCCGCCGGCGAGCTGGCCGCGCGCTACACGCGCGCCGCCGGCATGCGCCGCGGCAAACTCGAAATCATCGTCGCCAATTCCACCTTGATCCAGGAACTGAACTTTCAGAAGTCCGCCTTGCTGGAAGCCGTCGCCCAGCGCCCTGCCGGACGAACCGATCAAGGACCTCCGCTTCCGCCTCGGCCCGGTCGATCCCTAGTTGCCGTGCCCGCTTGGCGGATCTCCAGTCGAATTTCCTTTTCCTCAGCAAGAATCTCCGACATGTCTACCCCATCTGAAATGCCTCCTTCCGCAACCGGCACCGAACAGCAGCCCGCCCCCCTTCCTCGCCCAGGAAGGCGCCGAACTGCTCCAGTACCGCAAGGTCGAGGCCGAATACGGCGCCGAGTCAGCTCGAACACCTCAGCGACCTGGAGCACGTGCGCCAGCGCCCGAGCATGTACATCGGCGACACTGCGGTACGCGCGGCTGCACCACCTCGTCTACGAAGTCGTCGACAACTCGATCGACGAGGCCATGGCCGGCCACGCCAAGGAGATCTCGGTCATGATCAACACCGACGGCTCCGTCACCGTCGAGGACGACGGCCGCGGCATCCCCGTCGAGAACGCATCCCGACCTCGGCTTCTCCACGCTCCAGGGCGTGATGATCGTGCTCAAGTTCGGCGGCAAGTTCAGCAAAGGGGCCTACCAGACCTCGGGCGGTCTGCACGGCGTCGGCGTCACCGTGGTCAATTTCCTCTCCGAATGGTGCGAAGTCGAGGTCCGCCGCGGCGGCCACGTCTACCAGCAGGAGTACGAGCGCGGCGAACCGACCGGCGAGGTCCGCCGCATCGGCACCACCAACAAGGTCGGCACGAAGACCACGTTCAAACCCGACCCCGCCATCTTCCACGACCACGCAATTCAACTACAACATCCTTTACAAGCGCCTCCAGGAGCTGGCCTTCCTCAACCGCGGCGTGCACGATCCGCTTCAAGGACGCAGCGGACCGGCGACGGCGACTCGTTCAAGTACGATCGCGGCATCGTCGAATTCGTCGAACACCTCAACCGCAGCCACCGAGCCGCTCCACCCCGAAGTGATCTATCATCTGCCGGCGAGTACGAGGGCGTGGGTCTGGAAGTCGCCATCCAGTACACTTCGCGAGTACACGGAGAACGTCCACTCCTTCGTCAACAACATCACCACGACCGAAGGGCGGCACGCACCTCTCCGGATTCCGCGCCGCCCTCACGCGCACTCTCAACAACTACGGCAAGAAGGAAGCGCTCTTCAAGGACCTCATCCCCACCGGCGACGACTTCCGCGAAGGTCTGACTGCCGTCATCGCCCTCCGCGTCCCCCACCCGCAGTTCGAAGGCCAGACCAAGACCAAGCTCGGCAACAGCGAGGTCGAGGGCATCGTCAACTTCGTCGGTGGGCGACTTCCTCGGCCGCTTCCTCGAAGAGAACCCGAAGACCGCGCGGACCATCGTCCAGAAAGCCTTGCTGGCCGCCGAGGCCCGCGAAAGCGCGCGCAAGGCCCGCGCCCTGGTCCGCGAACGCAAAGGCGCCCTCTCCGGCGGCGGGCTGCCCGGCAAGCTCCGCGACTGCACCAGCCACGACGTCGATCGCTGCGAGCTCTACCTCGTCGAGGGCGATTCCGCCGGCGGCAGCGCCGAGGGCGGACGCATGCGCGAGTACCAGGCCATCCTCCCCTTGCGCGGCAAGATCATCAACGCCTACAAGTCCCGCGAAGACAAGGTGCTGGCCAACGAAGAGGTCCGCAGCATGATCTCCGCCATCGGCTGCGGCATCGGCGAAGACATCGACGTCAGCCAGCCGCCGCTACGGCAAGATCGTCATCATGACCGATGCCGACGTCGACGGCTCCCACATCCGCACCCTGCTGCTCGACCTTCTTCTACCGCCAGATGTACGACCTGGTCGCAGCCGGCTACGTCTACGTGGCCCAGCCGCCGCTGTTCCGCGTGCCGCCGCAAGAAAGAAGTCTACTACGTGCAGACCGAAGAGGAGATGAAGGCCCAACTGCTCGAGGCCGGTCTGGCCGATGCCGTCTTCGAACCCGGGCGACGGCCGCGTCATCCAGGGCGCCGAAATGGACCGCCTCTGCCGCACCCTGGCCGCCCTGGAAGACGCCCTCGTGGCCCTGGAACGCCGCGGCATCAGCCTCCGCAGCCCACGCCCTCCGCCAGGACCCCGCCACCGGCCGGCTGCCGATCTACCACGTCTTCCTCGGCCGCGAGGAACACTGGTTCACCACGCGCAAGGAACTCGACGAATTCCTCGCCCAGCAAGAGGCCCAGCAGGGCGACGAACTCCACGTCACCGACCGCCCAGCCCGCCAACGGAGAAACCAACGGCGCAGGCCACGGTCGCAAGCCTCGCGCTGCACATCGTCGAGCTCCACGAGGTCCGCTCGATCAACAACCACCTGGCCGATCTTCGCAAAATGGGCTTCGAGATCGACAGCCTCATCCCGCAGGAGCGGACCGGGATCGAAGAGCCCCGCTACCGCCTCCGCCGCGGCGACGTGCCCGATGGGCCTCGACGACCTCCGCGGCCTGCTGACCGCGGTCCGCTCCGCCGGCGAGAAAGGGCTGCAGATCACCCGCTTCAAGGGCCTCGGCGAAATGAACGCCGATGAGCTCCGCGACACGACGCTCGACCCCGCCCACCGCACGCTCCTCCAGGTCCGCATGGAAGACGCCGGCGCCGCCGACGACCTCTTCCGCATCCTCATGGGCGACAAAGTCGAGCCCCGCCGCGAGTTCATCGAGAAACACGCGCTGGAAGCGCGCAACCTCGACGTGTAACGGCAACGATTGCTCGCGGTGGCACGCTGCTCGCCGCGTGCTTGGCGTGCCACCGCGGTGCCGTCGTACGGATACTTGGATCCGCCCGGTGTGCCACTGCTCCGCCAGGAGCAGTGCCTTGAATCTCTTGGGGCGCTCGGAGCGTGGCCGGCGCCACAGGCTGTTCGTCAGCAAGTAGTAGTTGATCTACCGCTCAATGTCAGGTTTGGGTAGAATGGCCCTTGGAGGTTGTCGCGGTTTCAGTTTTCACCAGCGGGAGAAGGCAAGGATGCCAAATTTGTCAAAGAAATACAAGGTCGCTCTTTCTCCGGAGATTCGAGCGGAGTTAGAGGCGATCGCGCGGAAGACTTCTCTGGGCGTGGCGCAGGTGCGACGGGCGAAGATTCTTCTGATGGCCGATGAGGCCCATCCCGATGGGGGTTATCCCGACTGGCAGATTGCCGAAGAAGTCGGGCTCTGCGAGCGGCAGGTGGTACGTATTCGTCAGAAGTTTGTGAAATCGGGCGTGCAGCCGACCCTCGCGCGGGCGACGCGTTGCGACGCGGGAACCCACCGCGTTCTCGACGGCAAGGCGGAAGCCCATCTGGTCACCATTGCCTGCAGCGCGCCCCTGAGGGCCGCGACCACTGGACGCTGCAAATGCTCTGCGACGAACTGAAGCGCCTGCATATCGTCAAATCGGTCTGTTGCGAGACCGTACGGCAGACGCTCAAAAAAACAGGCTGCAACCTTGGAAGACCGAACGCTTCTGCATCGCGGAAGCGGATCGACCGCGTTTCGTTGCGCGGATGGAAGAAGTCCTCGACGTCTACCAGGAAGCGTTCGACGACAAACACCCCCTGATCTGCATGGATGAGGCCTCGCGGCAAGTGCTCGAAGATGTGACGCCTCCCTTGCCCATGCGGCCCGGCACGCCCCGGCGAGTCGACGACAAGTACGAGCGGCACGAAGTCCGCTCGCTATTGTTGTTTTACAATCCCATCGCAGGCGGGAGGCGGGTGGGCTGCCGTGCCAGCCGCACGCGGTTGGATTGGGCGGAGGAGGTGCGGCAGTTGCTGGAGGTAGATTACCCCCAGGCCGATTTGGTGACGTTGGTCTGCGACAACCTCAATACGCACGACCTGGCGAGCCTGTACTTCGCCTTCGATGCCGAAACGGCCCACCGGCTCGCTCGTCGGTTACGCTTGGTCTACACACCCAAGAACGGCAGTTGGCTCAACATGGCGGAGATGGAATTGAGCTTGCTCTCGCGTCAATGTCTGGGGAACCGGCGATTTGCCACAACCAACGCCATGGACTCCGCCATCGCGGCCTGGCAGCAAGACCGCAATGACCAACGCTGCGGAACCAACTGGCGCTTCACTACCGCCGACGCGAGAATCAAGCTCCGATCCCTCTATCCTATACCTGACTCAGATCGGTAGACGCGGTAGTAGGTCAGGCACCCCGTGCCTGACAACTTCCATGCCTTGTCACTGGGCAAGATTCCGGGGATACCGTACATAACCGCGTGGCCACGATAGCTCGCTATCGTGGTGCCGTAAGGCACAAGAGGGTGCGTTTGCAAGTGGGATAGGATTGAGGGGTGCAAGTCCCCTTCGGGTAGACGTTCTCCGGCCTGTAGTCGACCGAAACTGCGTCGCCGTGAGGCGGGGTGGGGAGCATCGGAAGGCGAATGGCCAGTCCGCAACGAAAGTGAACTCGATTCGGCCGGGTTGTCTGGCGAGCCTGCCCTCTTGTGGCGAAGCCCAGACCGGAGCGATCCGGAAGCCGTCGACGCTGAGGGGTAACGTGCAAAAGCGATCGGCGGAGCAACCAGGTGTTTGGAGGCGGAATGGTCGGAAGTCCTGTTCCATGAAGCAAAGAGACCTGTCTGGCAGACTGAGTCGGGCAGGAGTCAGAGGGGCCATAGTAGCGTTGAAGTCGGGTAACGCCGAGGGAGCGAAGGGCTCCAGGAAGATGGAAGGCGCATGACCAAGCGTACGGAAGAACCACCTGCGACAGTGCCGCTGGCTCAACAAGCAGGAATCGCGCAGCGTCTTGGCGTTGCGCGAAACCGCACGCCTGGACCCTGCGCATGTTGACGACTCTCATCACGGGAGTAGAAGGAGGAAAATGGTTCAGGCTGTTTGACAAGGTTTTTGCCGAACGAAACCTATTGGCATCTCTGCAACAGGTTGCGGCGAAGCGGGGGGCTGCGGGCGTGGATCACGTGACAGTGGAAGCATTTGCGGGACAGGTTCCGGAAATACTCTGGCAACTGTCGGACGCGCTCCACGACGGCACGTATCGCCCTCAAGCCATTCGACGCGTCTACATCCCCAAGCCGGGCTCCTCGGAGAAGCGACCTTTGGGCATTCCCACGGTTCGCGACCGGGTAGTGCAGGCAGCGATTGTGAACGTCATCGAACCGATCTTCGAGCGTGACTTCGCAGAACAGAGCTACGGGTTTCGCCCGGGACGCAGTTGCAAAGACGCGTTGCGGCGAGTCGCCCAACTCCTCAAGGCCGGCTAGGTGTATGTTGTGGATGCCGACCTGAAAGGATATTTCGACTCGATTCCGCATGAGCGTCTTCTGTCTCGCCTCCAGGAAAAGGTCGCCGACGGTCGTGTGCTGTCGCTAATCGAATCGTTTCTGGAAGCGGGAATCCAGGAAGGAGCGTCGGAGTGGACTCCCGAAGCGGCGCGCCGCAAGGAGCCGTGCTCAGTCCGCTCCTCAGCAACATCTATCTTGACCCGCTCGACCACCACATGGCCCAAGCGGGATATCAGATGGTGCGTTATGCGGATGATTTTGTGATTCTGTGCCGGACGGCCGATGAGGCTGTGCTCGCGTTGGAGCGAGTTCGGGTTTGGGTGACCGACAACGGTCTCACCCTGCACCCTACCAAGACGCGGCTGGTGGACTCGCGGGCGGAAGGCTTCGACTTCCTGGGATATCACTTCCATGGCGCACAACATTGGCCACGGGAAAAGAGCCTTCGGAAGCTCAGAAACAGCCTCCGCGCGAAGACCCGCCGATCCTCGGGGGATTCGCTCCCAGCGATCGTGGCAAACGTGAATCGGACGCTTCGCGGCTGGTTCGCGTATTTCCAACATGGCACGCGCAAGTCGCTCTACAAAGACCTCGATGGCTGGCTCAGAATGCGTCTGCGCAGCCTGCTTCGCCGCCGACAAGGCGGACACGGTGTGGCCCGCAACCAACGAGCCAGCTTCACCTGGCCCAATTGCTTCTTCACCGAGACCGGGCTGTTCAGTCTTCAAGCCGCCCATGCCTCGGTCTGCCAATCCTCACGAAGGTAAAACCATCAACCGGAGAGCCGGATGCGAGAAAACCGCCAGTCCGGTTCGGAGGGAGGAGCGGACCAAACCAATGGTCCGTTCCTACCCCTATAGCCGGTGTGCCATTTCCCGGCAGCGGTGCCATGGTACGGATACTTGGATCCGCCCGGTGTGCCACTGCTCCGCCAGGAGCAGTGCCTTGAATCCCCTTCGGCGTAAGCGTTCTCCAGACGGCCGGAGTGCCACGGGCGGTCCATGGTTTGGCACCCTCAGGCACAAGAGGGTCTTGTGCCCTGACAACTCCACGACCACGACACCGTCAGGCCACCACACCTTATCTCCCTTCGTGGCTTCGTGACTTGGTGGTAAAACCCTCACGCTCTCCGCGTTGGGTGCCACCGGCACGGCGAACCTTCAGTTGTGGCTTGCAGGGAATCGTCGCTCGGATACACTACATCGCAGAAGTGGCCGACCGGAGTTGAGCTGTGGCTTGCAGGGAATCGTCGCTCGGATACACTGCTTGTCCATGCCCAGCAGATGGAGTTCCGGCTGTGGCTTGCAGGGAATCGTCGCTCGGATACACTAGCGTCCGCACTGGCCCCGCTTGCCCGCAGCGCTGTGGCTTGCAGGGAATCGTCGCTCGGATACACTGTCGATTTTCCAGCAGCCTAGCGCCGCGCTGCTGTGGCTTGCAGGGAATCGTCGCTCGGATACACTCCACGGGCTCTCTCATGTGGCCATCGTGGCAGCTGTGGCTTGCAGGGAATCGTCGCTCGGATACACTGAAAGCCCCGATGTATCGCGTGGTTCTTGAGCTGTGGCTTGCAGGGAATCGTCGCTCGGATACACTTCCGCTGGTGAGTTGGCTCCGTTCTGGAGGCTGTGGCTTGCAGGGAATCGTCGCTCGGATACACTCCTGACGGCAGCAATGGCGTCGTGGTCGCGGCTGTGGCTTGCAGGGAATCGTCGCTCGGATACACTCCTGACGGCAGCAATGGCGTCGTGGTCGCGGCTGTGGCTTGCAGGGAATCGTCGCTCGGATACACTTTACGCTGTTGTGTTCTGTTCATAGTGCTGGCTGTGGCTTGCAGGGAATCGTCGCTCGGATACACTTTCTCGCCAATCTGGAGCAAAGCGGGTTGCGCTGTGGCTTGCAGGGAATCGTCGCTCGGATACACTCAAATGGTTCAATATGTCCGGGTCCGCCGTGCTGTGGCTTGCAGGGAATCGTCGCTCGGATACACTTTACGTTGGCGGGTGGACGATCCGAGAGTGGCTGTGGCTTGCAGGGAATCGTCGCTCGGATACACTCTCGCGGATGATCGAGACATCCGGGAATGCTGCTGTGGCTTGCAGGGAATCGTCGCTCGGATACACTAGTTGCCCTCGACTGGTCGCTCTGTGGTCGGCTGTGGCTTGCAGGGAATCGTCGCTCGGATACACTCCTCGGAGTGCTCGGCGGGCTGGTGTTCGGGCTGTGGCTTGCAGGGAATCGTCGCTCGGATACACTGAGACGGAGAGCCGCGGCGCTCGCACGATGGCTGTGGCTTGCAGGGAATCGTCGCTCGGATACACTAGGACCGCAAGCCGGCGCCACCGCTGATCCGCTGTGGCTTGCAGGGAATCGTCGCTCGGATACACTGCGAATGTCGATTACCCGCACGGCGCGGTGGCTGTGGCTTGCAGGGAATCGTCGCTCGGATACACTCTCCTTTCCGCATTGCCGTGCAATGACTCACGCTGTGGCTTGCAGGGAATCGTCGCTCGGATACACTTCCTCTTCCCGAAGCCCGCCCAGCGTAAGGACTTGAGCCAGGAAAGGCCTAGAAAAGCTGCAGTTGGGCAGGAGGTCGCTCCGCTGTCCCGCTCGTTTTTCCAATGTAGTTCTCCATCTTCCCGAACTGGCGGTCCGTAACCGCCAGGACGCGCACATAGCCGTCATCGGGCAGAAATGCCCGAATGCGTCCCCGGTGGGTATCGGCCGAATCCTCGCTTGGGCAGTAACGAGCGTAGACCGAGTACTGGAGCATCGAGAAGCCCTGCTCCAATAGTCTCTTGCGAAAGCCCGTATAACGCTTCCGTGCCTCGGGCGTGTCCACCGGCAGATCGAACATCGCAAACAGCCACATGCCTTGGTATCCCGATTGTATCAACTCTCGTCGCGGCAAGGGGCCCCTCCCTCCGGCAGATCCAGTCTCTTTGCTCCTCCCATGAATACTTCGACGAGCGACGATGCCACGTGCGCCGCCGTGTCGAATAGCGTTCGTTGCTGGCCCCCCAGCCAATAACGGCCCGTTAACGCCCCAACGATGTGTCGCTTCGCCTCCGGCTCAACTCCCCGGATCGCATCGTGAGAACTGACGTATTCGGCCACCGCCCTGTCCACCACGGGCCGCCAAGGCTCCATTAGATCGTCTGCCAGGCAGTACGCGTTATAGCGGTTGTGATGGTGCAATCCAAGCGACGGGTGCAGCCCTGCCGCGCAGATCGCGCGCGCCACAATGGCTCGCAGCACCGCGTATCCGTAGTTCAAAAGCAGATTCTGGTCCTCGTCCTCCCGGTGACGGCGAAAGTCCCTGTCGGCGAAAAGCCGCGGCCAATACCGCCGCGCTGCTTGCGCTTCGATGTTTCCCGGATCTCCCGACTTCACACCTTCCACAAGCGCGCGCAAACCGTAGTCGGTGCCATGGATCGCTTCTAAGACGCTCGCTTGCGCGCGAATCTTCGCCCGCACCAACTGTTGCCAGACTCGCTTACGTGTTGGTTCGCTCGCCCGTGCCTGCGCCGCAAAACGCTCTACCTGCGCATGGTGCGCGACCAGGGGAAGCAGAAGGCCCACGGGCAAATGCTTCTGGTTGCACGCCACCAGCGCTCCGCCCGCCTCGGACAGCCCAGAGAGCACGGCCTGCGTGTAGGTCACCTGGGGGTTGGAGACGACCACGACGGCGAGATCGCTCAAGGGAATCGTGATCTCGTCGCGCTCCGGACATCGCACCACCAAGAGGCGAAGCCGCACGCGCAAGCGAGCGACGGATTCCGAAAAATCCAAAATGCGATTAATCATTCGCCGGAAGGATGTTGCCTAAGGGGTCAACGACCACCTTCCGTGCTTTCGGCGCAAGAGCGAGCCAGGACTGCGCCGTACGCGCGCTCCAGGAATCTGCTTTAGTACTGTAATTGGCCGTCCGTCGGTATGCAAACGAAATTCGACTTGACCGTCTGTCAATACGACGACGCGGAAGAGCTGCTTCTGGCCGCTTTCGTGCTCCATTTCCACGTATTCCCCCCCGGCAAGCGAGAACTTGAAGCTCTTGCCACTGCCGTGGTCTCTGCGGACTACCGCTGCTCTGCTGCGAACACGTCGCGCTGCCTCTAGAAGGTGAACAAGCAGCCCGTCCCAACCCTTCTCCTCTCCGCCAGGGCCGATCCGTGCGACGATCTCCATATGGTGATTATTGCCCGGAGCGACATGTCGCTGATTGGCGCCCTTGCCGAGGGGCACCGTCGCCACATTCTTGCGGATCCGCGCCTTGTGGATCCAGAATCCTCCGTCCATCGCCCGCGGAAAGATAAGGATGGTCCGCTGAATCGGCGAAGGCGACTTTTGGAGCGCCCCCCAGGCGCTCGAGCTTGGCCTGCACCGCCTCGCGCACCTTCGGGTCGACGATTGCCTCCACTTCGGCTAGCGACATCTTCGCAAGCGGCTTACGCACATGCCGGTACTCGACTACTCGCCCGTTGGCATCGCGACCACTGTGAGGCCCACTATAGTAGGTCTCCTCATGGAATGCGCCCGAAACGCTCCGATCCACACGGTAGGACACCGTGATCCCGTCTATGGCGGACCGGACATCTGCGACGAATTCCTCTTTCGTTCCCGAGGGAGGCTCAATCTCTGCGAACAACCGCCGCCCCAGCTCTTCGGCCCGTTCCGCCGCACGGCTCATCGTGGCCACCGTCCGCGCATCGGCCAGGGCTATTGCCACAGCGTCCACCGCGTGATGCCGATGGTCATTCCGGTTCTTGCGATCTCCAGGTGAGGGGGGTATTGCGTCGCGCAGCTGGCCACCGAGAAGGATTCCGCTGAGCCCCCATTCCTCGCGAAGGAACGCCGTGATTCGACCCGTGCTGACCTGAACGCGACGCGACCCGCCTCCGTCGATCACGCCGCCATAGAGGAGGCCGACGTACTCGGCCGCCAAGCGAGAGAAGTAACGCGTGTCGTTGAGCTGTCGTTCGGCAAAGTCCTCGGGAATCGATTCCTGTCGGAATCGCTGCATTTTGGCGCGGGCAGCATTCCCCTTGAACCTCGCCACGCGGGAAAGGACCTCTCGGTACTTGTCTGCGTTACATCCGTAGGCCTCAAAGGGAGTGCGATTGCCTTTGACGTTCCGATTCTCAGCAATGGCACAGAGCGTCTTGTTCTGGAAGGAGTCATCGAGTGAGCGGCTGAACGGAACGATATGCTCGATCTCGAACTGGGGACTGTCAAAGAGTTCTCTTTGGAAATCGTCTTCCCGGTGTACGGACACAGTTCGTTGCATTCTTGCCACAGCAGGTATTTCAGGATGTCGCCGGGGCGAGGATTCTTCACTCCGTTCTCTTCCAGGAACTTCCGTGCTCGCTCCCGCATTCTCTCATTGTCGCGATTCTGCTCCACGATTCGTTCACGTTCGCGCCGCGATCGCTTCAGATCCCGGGCCAACTCGATACGGATGCATTGTGGCTTGCCGTACTGGCGCACAAGGGCATTCACCACCTTGCGCAACTCGGTCAGCCCACGGCAGACGATCGGATTCCGCAAGTTTCGCAGCGATTCGAGGACCGGGGGAAGGAAATCCCGAACTGCGGCAGCACCGCTGGCGGCTCCGTAGACTTCTTTCCGCGCGGTCGCAAAAGAGACGCCCTCACAAAGGCGAGGCAGTAACTTTCCAATCGCCGTACGCGAAAGGGAATGATAGCCAGGCTCCGGGGTAAGATCGGCCACAAGTTCCGCTTGTTCTTCCGTGAGCTGGTAGACGTTGCACAGTCGCCTTGCCAATGCATCGCGGTTTTCGTAGTCCAAGAGATCGTCGACCAATCGGTCCTGAACCGCACTCTCCATTTCCCCCCATGCCGATCCAAGGGCTACCAATAACCTCGCGTTCGTCCGGTTTCCCGGAAGCTTCTTCTCGCCACCTCGTTCGAGATTGAACGAATGTCCTGGTTCATCGACTTTGGCCTTCTTAAGCTTCAGCAGCCGCCGAAGGCGGTCAAAGATGATATCGCCATGCTCGTCAAAATGGGCAGCGAGCAACTGTTTCTCATCCGGGGTGAGAAGCCGACATTCTCCGTCCGGTGCCACGATCTCCAGATCATTGATTTTCTGCCAATAGCGCAGTCGCTGGGCGGCAAGGCAAGCGATCGGTGCGCGCCGCTGCTCGTATTCCAGATCACACCATCCAACCAGGGACTTCTGCGACTTCAGTGGTCTCTGAAAAAAGATTGCCCGGAACAGGTTTTCCTTCAGCTCTGCAGTTAGGAAAGCATGGTGTGCGCTTTGAGCCGCCCAGATCGCTTGGAACTCGGGAAGAAGCATCGTCTTTCGATCCGTCCAGCGAGCGCGAATACGCTCTTCTTCGGGATCGAGTGTGGCCAGATACTCGCCTAAAGTACGAGCTCCCGCATCGACCATCTTGTTGTGCAGTTCTGCGATTCCCGCTTTTACCTCACCCTTCTTGTCGTCATCTGTTACCGATTTGCGGTTGCTGAGGAAGCCGCGCCGCTGCGCCAAGTGGTAGAGCGCGCGTCCCAAGGCATGGGCGGGAAGTGCACGGTCAAGCGCAGCAGCGCGAAGGCGATATGGAAGCAAATGGGCCCCGATACGGTCTGCGCAAAGCCCCAGTTCGCTGAGCAACTCCCGGTCGAGCTTTTTAAGCAGAGCATCCCGATCGGCAGGTGTAGAAACTGTTCCGGCAGGCAAGAGCCCCGCAGCCTGGAGGATGCCAAATACCTTCTTCCGTCGGCGAGCATGCCGCCAAGCTTGCCGCCGTTGGAGCCGAGCCAATCGTCGCGCTGCGTTGGCCGACTCATCTTTGCCCATCTCGATCTGCGTTTCGCTCCCCACCCCGCTTTCAAAGCATCGGACTCCGGCGCGCCGGAGTCCGATGGGGCGACCCTCGGCGTTCACGTCAACCAAGGCCCACCCGATCGATTGGACTCCCAGGTCGAGCCCTAGGATATATGCCCCTTCTCCACGCGTACTTGCCACGGCAAACCTCCGAAAAAGTGCTTGACAGACACACGCGAGCAGGTATCTTTATGACTAGTGTATCCGAGCGACGATTGTCTCTGCTAGTCACAGTAAGTGGACTTTCGTCCGCGCAAGGCTCCGCTCACTGAGCGACCTCGGCGCCTCTCCGTGGGGCGCCTTTTTCATGCGCGTTGCCTCCTTTTCCCCGCGAGTCGCCCTGGAAGCTGGCCTACCGCGCGCGACCCCCCCCTCCTCTCCGCCGGAATTCGGCCTATGTCCGCCGGCGGACCAGCAGTGCATAAACCAGCCAATCACCCCAACCGCTGCACCGCTCCAATAAACTGGCCCACCAACCACTCTTGAAACTGGGCCACCCAATGTCGTATGAATCATCGTGGAACCGTCCCTGGGGTGTTGGGCGGCCGGATCGTCTTGGGGCGGTGCACGGTTCTGGGATCGGCTCAAAAATCGCCGGGCCCGACTCCACACACTCGCAACGCGCGATCCAAACTCGCGCGCTCGAAATGTGTGTTCCAAACTGTGAGTTCCAAACGCGTGCCCCAGACTCCGCGCATCCCACGCGCACGATCCCAAACCCATTCCCTCGGCTTCCAGAAAACACCACCGACCCTGTGGACCACTACCAGCCGTGAAAACTCCTGCCACCCATGAAAGACCCTATGGCGCTGGAATACACTTCCCCCCGTCCCCTCTGCGGGCGATCGCAGCGACGCCCCCTAAGATTTGGCAAAAACTGCAATCGGTTGACCAATGCCCACGCCCGCAAAAGACTCCGACCCCCACAGCCCCCCGCCAGTCGCCAGGCCCTTTCGCGAATTGGCAAAAACGGCCGTCGGTTGACCAACGCCCATGCGACGCAACTCCTGCTTCTACTCGAACATCCGCCCCTTGAGCCCGCATCGCTGACGAGCGCTGGGCGGCCAGCGGAGCCCCGGATACCGGCCGTTTTTACTCACGATCCGGGCCGCCTGGCGAACCTTGAGCGCGCCCGCCTTAAGAGCCTATCCCAGAACTACCGCAGCGGCCCTGGGCGGCCGGGAAATCACAGCACCTCCCAAGGTTCTGGGACCGGCTCAAAGAACCTATCCCAGAACTACCAGGAAAAGGGCCCGCGGCCGGGGAATCCGGTAGCGCCCAAAGGTTCTGGGATCGGCTCTAAGAACCCTCATGCTCCCGTGGCGCCCATCCGCCCTGCCGAGGTGGTTGCTTTGGAAAAACCGACCCCCGTTGGCCAAGAACCCATTTCCCCACGTCAGATATCCAGGCCACTCCTTCGCGCGAGCCGGCGCGGTAACGATACTGCTGGCTGTGGGAGGGATTCTTTCTGGGCCGTTGGCAAAGGAGCACGCAAGATGGCGGGAAACGCTTCAGAAGGACCAAGTCTGTTCGCAGGTGCCTTCTACTTCGGTCTGGGATGCATCATCACGATCGTGGGCAGTGAGATCGGATGCGTGGGCTGGCCGATCATGATCATCGGTCTCGGCTGCGCCCTGAGCGGTCTTCTCCAATTGGTGCAATGGGTTCGCCGACTGCTGGGCGGTGCTCCGCCCGCCGCACCGCAGCCGACGGCAATGGCCAGACCGGCTGTCGCTCCGCCGTGGCACAGCGAAGCAAGCGATCCTGAAAGCCTCTACTCCCTCGCCGCCCCCAAGCGATGCCCGGTATGTGGAACCTCGACCGGCGGAAAGGGTTTGGGGGCTGTCATGGGCGCAGCGGTTGCCGTCACCTGCGACGCCTGCGGAGCCCATGGATGTGCAAATTGTTGCCACCATCACAACGCAAAGGGAAAAGCTTCGCAAGCGGTCGGATCCTACAACTTCCTCGTGAAGATCCAAACGACATATCTGAATCTGGATTGGCGGCACAACCAGTGCTGTAGCTGCGGCTTCGAGCCAGGCATGCTCTCGAAAATGCTCCGCATGTGACCGGGACGGGAAAAATCGCCGCGTGGCGCGCGTTGCCAGAGCCGTCGGGTGCGCAATGACTAGCAAGCCAGGAGCCGGCCGTTGGGGTGGTTTCTGGGCGTAGATTCCCAGCCGGAGCCAGTCCGGATCGAGGTTGCAGCGTCCTCGCGGCTTGCCTACACTACGGATTCTGCCGCTCCGCCCGAGCGGTCCTGCGAGCGACCCCAAATACTTTGGTTCTCGGTCCTTTAGAAGGAGCACCTTATGCATCGTGAGAAAGCCTCGCGACGGGAATTCGTGAAGAACTCCGCCCTGGCCGGAGCCGCCGTGGCCGGCGGCCTCAGTCTTGCCCGCAGCGTCCACGCTGCCGGAAACGACGTGATCAAGGTGGCGTTGATCGGCTGCGGCGGCCGCGGCACGGGTGCCGCCGGCAACTGCCTGAGCAACGCCAGCGAGCCGCTCAAGCTCGTGGCGGTGGCCGACGCCTTCGAGGACCGCGCCCGCAACTGCCTCAAGCAGGTGAAGAAGGAGCACGCCGACCGTGTCGACGTGCCCGACGACCGCATCTTCGTCGGCCTCGACGCCTACAAGAAGGCGATCGACTGCGGCGTCGACCTCGTGCTCATGGCCTCTCCGCCGGGTTTCCGGCCGATCCACTATGCCTATGCCGTGCAGCAGGGCAAGCACGTCTTCATGGAGAAGCCGGTGTGCACCGATGCTCCGGGCTTCCGCTCGGTCATGGAGTCGAACAAGATCGCCGAAGAGAAGAAGCTCAAGGTGGTGGTCGGGCTGCAACGCCATCACCAGGCCGGCTACCTCAAGGGCATCCAGGACATCCACGACGGCAAGTTGGGCCAGATTCTCTTCCTCCGCGTCTACTGGAACGGCTCGGGCGGCGGCGCCCGCGACATCGGCCCCCGCCCCCAGAACGACCCCAAGGAAATGGAATACCAGATCCGCAATTGGGGCTGCTTCCGCTGGCTCTACGGCGATAACATCGTCGAGCAGCACGTCCACAACATCGACATCGGCAATTGGGTGATGGCCAAGGACGGCGATCCGCGCAAGGCCCACCCCGTCGAGGCCAACGGCATGGGCGGCCGCGTCCATGCGGGCAACTACGGCGATATCTTCGACCATCACTGCGTCGAGTATACCTATGCTGACGGCACGAAGATGTTCAGCCAGTCCCGCCACATCGAGGGCACCTGGGACCAGGTGAACGAATTCGCTCACGGCACCCAAGGCAACCGCAACGTCCATGTCGGCGGCGGACCGAAGCTCGAAAGCGGCAACCCCTACGACCAGGAGCATATCGACCTGGTCAAAGCGATTCGCAAGGGCACGCCGCTCCACGAGGGCTGGTTCGGCGCCGTGAGCACCATGACCGCGATCTTCGGCCGCATGGCCACCTACTCCGGCCAGATCGTCAAGTGGGACGAGGCCGTGGCGAGCGGACCCAACGAAGCGCCCGAGGTCGTCGCCTGGGACGCCAAGCCGCGCTCGCTGCCCGGCCCCGACGGTCGCTATCCGTTCCCGGTGCCCGGCGTGACCAAGGCCTACTGATCGCCGCCGCATCGCCAATCGCATTACCGCGCCGCGCCGGCTTGCCCGCGCGCGGCGTGTGTCTTGTGTCCCGGCCCCGCATTGCCAATCCCTCACCGCGAACTTCAAGAATGCCTCTGGCCATCCGTTGCACCGGCCTCAAGAAGACCTACCCCGGCAAACCGCCGGTCGAGGCCGTGCGCGGCATCGATCTGGCCGTCGAGGAGGGCGAGTGCTTCGGCGTGCTCGGGCCCAACGGCGCCGGCAAGACGACGACGATCGAGATCCTCGAAGGGCTGCTCGAGCCGACCGAGCGGCGAGGTCGAAATCCTCGGCCTGCGCTGGCGCGACGCACCCGACGCGATCCGCCAGCGGATCGGCATCTCGCTGCAGGAGACGCGGTTCTCCGACAAGCTCACGGTGCGGGAGACGCTCACGCTGTTTCGCAGCTTCTACCGCGCAGGGCATCGAGCCGGAGGAGGCCATCGCCCGCGTCTCGCTCGAGGAGAAGGCCGACACCTGGATCAAGAACCTCTCCGGCGGCCAGAAGCAGCGGCTGGCCGTGGCCGTGGCCCTGGTCGGCGATCCGGCGCTGCTTGTTTCTCGACGAGCCGACCACCGGCCTCGACCCGCACTCGCGCCGCCAGCTGTGGGAGATCATCGCCGAGTGCCGCCGCCAGGGCCGCACGACCGTGCTGACCACGCACTACATGGAAGAGGCCGAGCGGCTCTGCGACCGCGTGGCCATCGTCGACCACGGCCGGGTCATCGCCCTGGGCTCGCCGCCGCGAGCTGATCGCCCGGCTGGCGGCGAGCACGTCGTCGAGTTCTCGCTGCCGACGCCCGAGGCGCATGACGCCTGCCCGTCGGAAACCTGGATCGAGCCTGCCGCGGCGTCACCGGCTGCCGCTACGAAAACGGCGCGGTCCACCTGTCGGTCACCGAGCCGCACGTCGTGCTGCCCGCGCTGCTGGCGTGGCTGGCCGAGCGCGGCCGGCACCTGGCGAGCCTGACCACGCGCCACGCCAGCCTCGACGACGTGTTCGTGACTGCTGACCGGCCGGCAACTCGAGCCCGACGAGGAGGCCGCCGTCATGAGCGATCCGCCGACCGTCGCCGCGCCGCCGCTTCCATCCGCATCCTCACGCTCGATCGCTGGCCCGGGTCCGCGAGTTCCTCCGCGAGCCGGAGGCGGTCTTCTGGGTCTACGTCTTTCCCGCTGGTGCTGGTGGTCGCCCTGGGCGTCGCGTTTCGCAACCGGCCGGTCGAGACGTTCCGCGTCGCGGTCGAAGACGGCCGAGCGCGGCCGGCCGTGGTCGAGGCGCTCGAGCGCCGATCCAGCGTTTCCAGGCCGTCGGTGACCGACGAGCCCGAAGCGCGGCTGCGACTTGCGCACCGGCCGCGCCGACCTGCTCGTCGCCGCCTCGCGGCGACGGGCCGCCGCACGTACGACTACACCTTCGATCCCGACGCGGCCCGAGAGCGTGCTGGCCCGCAACGCCGCCGACGACCTCCTGCAACGCGCGCGCCGGCCGCCGCGACGCCGTCGCCACGCACGACCAGCGCCGTCGACGAGCCGGGCGGCCGCTACATCGACTTCCTCGTGCCCGGCCTGCTGGGCATGGGCCTGATGGGCGGCGGCCTGTGGGGCGTCGGCTTCGCCATCGTCGACATGCGGATCCGCAAACTGCTGAAGCGCTACCTGGCCACGCCCATGCGGCGCAGCCACTTCCTCGCCGCCGTGATCCTCAGCCGGCTGGTGTTCACGCTGCCCGAGGTCGCTCCTGCTCGTGCTCTTCGCGCACTCTGTCTTCGGCGTCACGAGCCCGGGCAGCTACCTGGCGATCGGCGCTGTTGATCGTGCTCGGCGTCGCTGCAGTTCTCCGGCATCGGCCTGCTGGTGGCCAGCCGGGCGCAGACGATCGAAACCGTCTCCGGGCTGATGAACGCCGTGATGCTGCCGATGTGGATCGGCTCGGGCATCTTCTTCTCGACCGAGCGATTCCCCGAAGCCGTCCAGCCCGCTGCTCGTACTTCCTGCCGCTGACGCCGCTGATCCACGCCCTGCGCGGCGTGATGCTCGAAGGGGCGAGCCTGCTGTCGCTCGGGCCGCAACTGTGCTGGATCGTCGCCTGGGGCGTGCGTGACCTTCGTGCTGGCCTGCGCTGGTTCCGCTGGAACTGAGACCGATCCGCGCCGCACGGTCGGTACCTGGAGAATGCGCTCAATTGAATTCCACCAGGCCCGCGCCCTCGACGGTGATGCAGGGGATGGCGGCCGGTTCCAAGCCGCGGGGACGGTAGTATTGGGCGGCCAGACGCGCCGTACCGCGTCGACGCTTCGTCCTGGACGAGCACCATGATGCAGCCGCCCAGACCCGGCCCCGGCGATCTGCGCCCGACCACGCCCGGCACCGCGGAGGCGATGTCGACCATCTCGTCGATTTCCGGCGTGCTGCACGCGTAGCCGCCGGGCTGCATGAACAGCTGGGCGCGGAGCACGCGCTGCGGGATCTTCGCTGCCCAGGTCGGCGATCAGGCGGTGGAGATACTCGTCGCTGCAACTCCGTTCCCAGGAGCTCGTAGTCTGCCGTCGGGGCCCGGCCGGCTGACGCGGTCGCCGTCGTGGCTGATCTTCATCAGCCGGCCGAAGGCCTCGACCTGCCCGGCTTCCAGCAGGTCGACGCACATCCGGCTGCGGAGGATCTCGGCCACGCCGTACAGCAGCACGCCCCGCGGATGATAGGCCGGCGGCTCGGCGTGCGTGGCGAAGTTGGTCTCGATCAGTTCCCGGTGCTCCCTGGAGAGCATCGTCGCGGAAGTCCTTGCGCGTCATCGCTGTCGGGCACTCGCAGGAGCCAGCGGTAGATGTCGCTGGTGGCGCAGCCCAATCGACCGGGATCGATGTCGCGGAGGTACTCGACCGTGGCGGCGATCTCCGGGCAGCGCTGCTTGAGCAGGGCCAGGCCCAGGTTGTAGCTGGCGATCCGCGAGTTGAACTGGTCGCGGGCCGACGCGCTCTTGGCCGCCTTGATGTGGCTGTTGGCAATGACCACCTGGTAGTCCGGCCGGCGCGTCGATGATCTTCTCCACGCGGAAGGGCAGGTAGCCCACGTGGGCGATCTTGCCCCGCTGGCCCAGGTAGATCGCCGCGTGATCGCCGGCCCCGCCCCGCGAGCCGACGAACCACTCGCCCTCGCCGCACAGGTCGATGAACTGCTGGCTGGTCAGGTCGAAGTTGTTCAGGGCGATCGCCGCCTGCAGCGTGGCCACGACGATGGTCGAACTGCTGCTCAGCCCGGCGGCGATCGGCACGTTGCCCGACAGGGCCATGTTGATCCCGCGAACGCGCACGTCCTGGTAGCGGTGCTGGAGCCGGAGCATGGCGGCCTTGATGTAGTTGCCCCAGTCGCCCGGCGGTGACGTAGACCATGTTCCGCACCCAGTCGCTGTTGACGAAGTTCAGCCAGTCGCTCCAGGCGAACCGGCCCGATCAGTTCGGCGATGTTGAACTGGACGGGCTTGAACTTGCCGGGCTGGGTGTTGACGGCCACGACGTCGTCGTCGTCGCGCAGCCCGACCACGGCGATCGTCTCGCGGTCGATCGCCAGGAAGTTGGTCATTCCGCCGCGGTGGTCGACGTGCCGGCCCATGAGGTTGACCCGGCCCGGGGCGCGGACGATGCAGACCTTTTCGTCCATGCCGAACCGCTTGCCGTAGCACTCCAGCACGGCGACCAGGTCCCGGCACTTCTGCCGGTGCAAGGTCTTCGTGGGGGCCGTAGATGTTGCGCAGCCAGCGCTGCAGCGCCGGGCCGGCCGGCCTCGATCTTGGCCAGCCACTGGCGCGACCGTGGCGTATTGGGTCGGCTTCAGCTGCGGGCGCGGCCGACGGCCGCGACGGCTCCCGGCGCTGAGCTGCTTCTGCCGCACGTAGTCCTGAATCGCCAGCAGCTCGTCGGGCGAATTGAAGCCCTGCACCCACTCGGGATGGTCGATCGGCACGGCGCGAACGCGATAGCGCGGCTCGCCCTTGCGCGTCGCGGACGCCGGCCAACAGCCGCACCATGTCGGTGATGTAGTATTCGCCCTGGGCGTTGTCGTTGCGGATCATGCCGACGCCCTGGTAGAACACGTCGCCGCGCATCAGGTAGAGGCTGGGATTGACGCCCGCTGCCAGCCGATCGATCTGCTTGCCCGTGTAGCGCTTTCCCCCGATCTGCGAGGTTGTACTTCGCCGAGCGCGAGGAGTTTCTCCAGTCTTCCGCGGTCGATCGCTCCTCGGCACTTGGCCAGCGCCAGCAGTTCGGCGACGGCTACGGCCTGCTTCTTCTCCGGCCGGCAAGTGGGCGTCGATCAACTGGCGAACGGCTGCGGCGTCGGGCAGGCGCCCTTCGGCCAGATGCGCCCGCAGGTCGTCGGCGATCATCTGCCGGGCCAGATCGACCCGCTCGATGATGTCCAGGGCCTGGCCGTCTCGTCGACGAACACGCGGCCCGACGGAGGCTTCGGTGGCTTCGGTCTTGGGAACGGTCAGCAGGGCCATGTCGGCCCGCTGCTTGACGTATCCGTTGACCAGGGCCTCCAGGGCGTCCGTCTTCGAGATGCTTGTCGCCCATCGACACCAGCACGTAGCCTTCGTAGCCGATCGCCTGCAGGGCCTCGGCGGCGACCTTGGCCGCGTGGCCGGTCCCCAACTGCGGCTCCTGATGCACGTAGAGCACGCCGGCGTGCTCCTTGCTGACCGTCTCGAGCACCTGCTCGGCCTTGGACCCGACCACCAGCAGGAAACGGCGAAACCGCTGCCGCTTGAAGACGGCGATCTGCCGGTTGATGGCCGGCTCGCCGTCGATCTCGAAGCAGACCTTGACCAGGTCGCTTCGGCCCATGCGGGTTCCCTTGCCGGCGGCCAAGAATGACGACCATCGTCTGTTCGGGGATCCCGCGATTGGCCTGCTCCGCCATGGCTGCCTGCTCGATTCCGATGGTCTTGAGTCTTTCTCGGGCACGATCACATCACCGCTTGGGCCAATCGAGATGGCGATGCAGAAACTCGTAGGTCCCCACGCCGTGGATCGCGTGCGGGCCGTTGAAGAATTCGATCTCCGTCTTGTCGCCAGGCCCAGGTTGTCGTAGAGCCAGCGGATCTTGGCGTACTCGTAGGCCACCCAAGGGTCGATCCCCACGCCGTCGTGGTGCCCGCGCTCGACCATGAACGGCCGCGGGAAGATCAGGTAGGCCATCTCGGCGTAGTTGAACGTGTGGCCCAGGTCCCACTCGAAGATCTCCTATTCGCCGGTGAACATGTAGCTGCCGGGAAACTCGACGCTCACGTTCTTGCGGACCCAGTCGTTGAAGTCGCCCGAGCAGATCGACAGGCAGTAGCCCTCGACGCAGGGCCGGCACCCGCATCGCCGACTTGCCGCCGTAGCTCAGCCCGTAGAAGCCGATCCGCGACCGGTCGACGTAGCGGCGAGGCTTCCCAGCCAGTTGAGGATCTGCTCGTGCTGCGGGGATGATGATCGAGAAGAGCGATGCCCCAGCGGGTTGGCCTTGCGCTGGCAGCGAGCGGAAGCGGTCGTCGCCGCGGTAGAGATTGTACGGGGCAAAGGTGATGAACCCCGGCTCGGCCAGTTCGGCGGCAAACGCCTTGTAGTAGCGGAAGCCGGGGACGTCCTTCTCGATCGTGTCGCGCGGCACGCCCTCCAGCCCGTGCTGGCAGACCACCACCGGCCGCCGTTCGCCCGGCTTGATGTCCTTGGGCAGGCAGAGGACGCCCCAGGCGTGCACTTCCGGCCAGACGTCGAGCACCACCTCGTAGCCGGTCCACTTCGGCTCGTCGTAGACCTTGCGGGTCTGCGCATTCGGCGGCCAGCAGCGGGTCGTCGAAGCGAGCCGATCACCTCGTCGCGGAAGATTTCGCGGTACTTCTTGGCCTCCTCGGCGAACGCCGCCGATCGCTCGGCGTCAGTCCGCTTCGAGTCGGGCGCGGTAGAGCCTTGTTCAGGAAGAACTCGTCCCGCGGCCGGTCGGAACACCGCTGCAATTTCTGCACGTGGTCGACCAGCTCCTGCGACCTGCCGCTTCTGCCGCGCCTGGGGATCGAATCGCTTCCGTGCGTCCGCGGGCGCGGCGGCCGAGAGCGGCGTCCGCCCGTTGCCCAGGGCTGCCCGCGGCGTCGCGGAATCCTGCGACGCGAGTCACGCGAAGCCGATCCAGTCGGCGGCCTGCGACCAGGCGCCGGACAGCGCGATTCGGCCTCGGCGAGCACTTCGGCGCGGCTTGGACTGGGCACGCGGCCCGGCGCGGCCCCGCCGCGCGACCCTTCGCCACCGGCGGCGGCCCCTCGACGCGGGCACTGCGCAAACCTCGACCACGAACTCGCGCGGAGCGATCAGCGAGGCGATCTCGGCGTCGCCGAACTCGCGCAACAAGCCGAACACGTTGCGGTAGATCGGCTCCTCCCAAAGCCCTTGCCGCGAGCCGAAATAGCCGCTCACCAGGCAGGAGTCGATCCGCGGGTCGAGCGCGGCCGCGGCACAAGGCGATCAGTCCGCCCTCGGCATAGCCGGCCACCCGGCCGACTTGTCCTTGCGGTCCTCTGCGATCGAACCAGTCGACCGCGGCCAGCACCTTCTGGACCTCGTAGCCGATCACGTGCCGGCCCATCTCGAAGGCCTGGCGGTAAATCCACTCGCGGTGCGGCTGGTTGGTCATGCGGACCCGGGAATTGCCCGAGAATTCGCAGGCCCGGCTGACGAGCATGGGCACCACCACGCGACATCCCTTCTTCGGCCGCGGCGCGAGCCGCCTGCGATGCCGGCGCGAGACCGGGGGCCAGCCCCACGAGCTGCTCCGGCGTCTGGTCGGCGTCGGGGACCAAGACGGCGAAGGCCGCGATCTTCCCTTTGGGCTCCAGAAGCAGCCCTTCGCCCGCCACCCCTTCCAGCACGGTCCAGCGCACCTGGAAGACGCGGTATTTCTCCGTCTCGGCGACCAGCGCCGGGTTATCCTCGTCGCCGAACCGCTCCATGGCGACCGGCACGCGGCGGGTCGACCGCGCCGAGCATCTTTCTGAATCGTTCGCGATTCGGCTCGATCGACCTCTCGTAGGCTTCGCGCGAGGAGGAATCCCGCTTCCAGAAGGCCTGGCGGCGCCGCAATCGATTCCGCCGTCTTGCGGTCGAGGAATCGATGCGCCTCGTCCACGATCCGCACCGAGAGGTCGTCGGTCCAGGTGAGCGGCGCCGTGCCCGGAAGAGGTTCCGCGGTGCGCTCGGCCGCCACCGCCCACCAGGCCAGTCCCAGAATCGCCACCACCGCCATCGAGAGTGTACTTCGTTGCATAGTCGGACTCGCTTCACTCCACTCCGTATCGCTGGGCCAGGGCGTATTTCTCTTCCACGCCGATCAGCCCGTTGAACTCTTCGAACGTCATCTGCTCCTGCGCCACGCCCACGGTGGTTCCGTCGTCGCGGAGCTTCTGCGCGACGATTTCCATGGCCTTGGCCGCGGCAAACAGCGCCGCCAAGGGATAGAGGATCAACTGGAAGCCCATTTCGGTCAAGTTGCCGCTTCGACAGTACGGGCGTCCGCCCGCCTTCGATCATGTTGGCCACAGCCGGCTTGGGGACGCGGCGGCCGATCTTCGGCCAACTGCTCGACCGAGCCGGGCGCCTCGATGAAACTGGCGTCGGCCCCGGCCTCGCGCGCCGCTTCGACGCGTGCCACCGCCTCGTCCATGCCTGCCACGGCCAGGGCGTCGGTCCGCGCCACGATGAAGAAATCGCGATCGGCACGGGCCTCGACCGCAGCCCGGATCTTCTGCACGTATTCCTCGCGGTCGATGATCCGCTTGCCGCGCATGTGGCCGCACCGCTTCGGCCATACCTGGTCCTCGAGGAAGCAGCCGGCCGCCCCTGCCGCGATCAACTCCTCGATCGTGCGGTGGACGTTGAGCGGGTTGCCATAGCCGGTGTCGGCGTCGACGATGATCGGTATCGACACGCTCATGGCGATGCGACGTGCGCGGTCGATCATCTCCGTTTGCGTGAGCAGCCCCAGGTCGGGCTCGCCGATCGCCGTGGCCGCCACGGAATAGCCCGACACAAACCCCATGGGAAAACCCGGCCCGCTGGCAGATCTTCGCCGAGAGCGTGTCAAAAACGCCCGGGAAGGCGATCGACCCCACTTGCTTCAGCATTGCGCCGATCCGAGTGCCGCTCATCTGGTTTTCTCCTGGTCACAAGAACAACCCGGCCTGTTATTCGGCAAACATCAATCATGGCCTCCCGCTTCCAAGGGATCGAGGATTGCGCGATCGATCTCCATTGCGGTGCCGTGGCGTGCGCCGGCAGGAAAATGCACTTCGTCGCTGACGTCCGTCCACTGCACGAGATCCCTCGACTGCGCTGCACCGTAGCGGTGCTTCGTGTAGCAGTCGAAATAGACGTACCATGTCCCGCCGACCGGAATCGCTGAAGGTCCTTCGATCCAGTTGCGGGCGATGATCGGTTGAGGGTTGGGGCGAAGGGCCCCTCGGGCCCTTCCGCCACCGCCAGGTGCAGCGTTTTCCTCGGTTCGGGAAACCGCGTTTCGTCCTTGTAGAAGAGCAAATACTTCTTCCCTGCCCGCGCCAGAAACGCGTCGATCACGCTGTGTCCGGGGTCAAAGTAGAGCTTCGTCGGCGCGAACCGCTCGAAGTCCTGCGTGGCGGTGAAATAGACGCGGTGGTTGTATTTGTCTTCGCTCGACTCCTTGCTTGCCGCGAACCGGCCTGGAATCGTCGTCGACCACAGGATCAGGTAGTGCGCGGACGGTTCGTCGTAGAACAGTTCCGGGGCCCAGCAGTTTCGAGCCTCGGGTTCGTGTGCCATCACGCCGATCGCGCGTTGCTTGGACCAGTGCATCAAATTTTTGGAATGGGCATAGCCGATCACCCGATCGTTCCACGAAGTCGTCCAGACCATGTGAAACGTGCCGTCCGGGCCGCGCACGATGCTCGGATCGCGCATCAGGGTTTCTCGTCCCAGTTGGGGTTTGAGCCATGAACGTCCCCCGCCCAGAGGCGTCCAGTGCAGCCCGTCGCGGCTGGCGGCCAGATGCAGTCCGTCCT
Source organism: Pirellulales bacterium (assembly GCA_963736495.1). Classification (GTDB taxonomy): domain Bacteria; phylum Planctomycetota; class Planctomycetia; order Pirellulales; family Thermoguttaceae; genus CAVTPL01. The sequence goes on from CAVTPL010000013.1 coordinate 63,516, forward strand.
CGCCGTTTCCGAGGAAGTACGAGAACAGATAAGCCGTGTGGGTTTTGTCGACGCGTGCCTCTTCTGCCCAGGCTGTGGAGATCATGAGCCACACGAGGAGGAAGGCCTGGCGCGCCGTCCGAGTGCCATGAAGACTCGGCCGGCCGGGCGCGACATGCAGTGGCGGTTCATCCTCTCCCTCAACTATTCAAGATACGCATGCTGTGTCAGGGATTTGGGCCGCGGCCGGCCATGATCCCACTTTGCGGCTCCACGCGGGCGGCAAGTGCGACATCGATCGGGCCTGCGCCTCCGACGCGCTTCAGGTGGCCGGCCAGGTCCCCTTGCGTGGCGAACGTGACCTCCCAAGTCCCCTGCGGCGTGACGAGGCGGACCCCACGCTGGGATCCGCTTTGCACCAGTTCGGCCGGGTCCATGGTCGCGAGTTCCCCACCGCCCACCTGGATCACGTGCAGGAAACAATCTTCCTTGCGCGGTGCGGCGGGGGTCACTTCGACTCGCCACTGGCCCATCATGGCGCGTGCGGCGGGGGTAAGCGTGGGGGCGACGATGCTCCAGTTCTTTCCTGCGGCCCAGAACTCCTTGCCCGGTCCGCCCACCGCGCTTACGGTGGCGTCTTCCGGCAGGAGAGTGCGGCAGAACATTCGCCCCTGACCGTGGTCCGCGCGGAACGTCTTACCCGTAATCACCGGCTCTTCGGCGGTATGCAGGAGCCAATCCTTGCGATAACTCGCCTCGGCGGCGATCACGCGGTCGAAGACGACGAAGTGATGCGGCACGAGGAAGACGACCTGCCGCGTGACCAGACTGCACTTGGGCGGCAGACTTGCCTCGCCTCGCTTCGTGGGTGGCGCCTGGTAGCAGACCGTGGCGTCACCCGCGACATAGACGTAGTGCCGAGTCGCCTGGAAACCCTTGACCACCGAGCCGAGCTGCCGGTGTTGACCGCCGTGGTTGCCTTCGACCGTGCCGCCCCAGTAGCGCGCCGGCGACTCGCCGGGCTGGTGCATGACGACGCAGTTGTGGGCCACGGTCTGCGCGAAGTAGTTGGCCAGGTGCTGTCCGTTGGTGAACTCGTCGTGTCGCGTGCCCGAATCCAGGGCCAGGAAACCGCGATGGTAGATCGCAGGTGCAGGGCGTCGTAGTGACGGTGCTGGTCGAGAATTCCGCCGCAGGAGAATAGCGCGTAGGTGTCGATCTGGGCGACCCCAGAACGCATGAAGATCTGCCCCATCGTCTCGAAGTGTCGCGCGAGGGGCAGATCCTCCGGGGCCAGCGGCGGGGGCGACTTCTCCAACTTCGACCACAGAAAGGGATAGATGAACCAGCTTCGCGACACGCCCTTTCCCAGCAGCGATTCCTGCACGTGACGGGCCAAGGCCGCTGCCTCCGGGGCCTTTTCCGCATAGAGGTGCCGGATGTTGGCCATGTGCGTGTACAGCTCGTCGATCGGCAGGCGATTGGTTTCGTGGGGCGTGTCGCCGTAGCCGAACTCCAGCGGCACGGGATCGGCGGGAATCCAGTTCCAGATCACGTAGTTCGCCAGCCACGCCCCGTGCGGCCAGTCCGGAGCGATGTTCTCGCCCGTAGCCGACAGCCAGGTGTAGAAGAAATTCTGTTCCGACCAGGGATAGGCGCCCAGCAAATATCCGAGCGTGGCGGAAGCTCCGCCGCCGTCGTCACCGCACGCTTTGCGGCGATGTGCCAGCAATTTCAGGTTCTCGTCGTGTCCCCAGACCAGCCACTCCTCGACCTTTTGCGGCTCGATTCCCGTGCCGAATGCCGTGCAGCCGATGAACCACAGTGCGTTGCGCGCTCCGTAGAACCCCGTCTAGTATCCCGAAAGGTTCTCGCGGTAGATCGGCGGCTTCGCGAGGACGACGCGATCGATCGCGCGGATCAATCGCCGCATCAGCTCCCCGCGCTGCGTCTCGGGCAGGTCGTTGTAAAGCCAGTCCCACGCCATGGTGGCGTGCACCCGGCTTGTGGAGTACCAGTTCACGCTCTTGCGCTCGGCGAAGCATTGGTCGTAGTAGCGCAAGCTGGCGTCGAGGCATTGCACGGCCCGATCGCGGTACTTCGGATCGCCGCTCACGCGGAACACCAGCGCCGACCAGGCCGCCTGCACGCCGAGGTCTCGCGCCGGGCTCTCTGCCCCCTGGGGCGGCGGCGCGAGCCGGTCCACATCCTTCTGGATTCGTTCGTACCAGGCCCGCTCCGGCCCCAGGCGCGCGCCTTGACTTCGGGCCACGTATCGGCGTTGAAGAACAACCGCGGATGGTCGCGGCGAATCTTTGCCGTCCAATCCGGCAGCGGCGCGGCAGCGACACACGGAACCGGCAGGGCCACGCCCAACAACGTCAGCACCAGCATGCGCACTGTTACGCCCACGGCCATTCTCCTCAGAGATTCTGAAAAAACGTTCGAGGACTGGCGTTCGAGCATCTCGCAACGGCGAGACCCGAACGGCAGGCGTGTTTTCGCATCGGCTCGGGGATCGCCCCGTTCAGGGCTGAGGCGGCCCGATCCGCACGTTGCGAAAAGCGACTTCCTCTCGGTGGTTCTGAAGACCCAGGTAGCCTTGCTTTAAGCGACGGTTCAGTTCGGGATACTCCTCGGCCGAGGTGTCGATCACCTGGATGCCGTTGTGTACCACGCGGTACCGCGTCCCGCGGCAATCGATCTCCAGCGCGTTCCACTCTCCCGCCGCGCTGCGCGACGCGTTTCGCCGCCGGCACAACTGCATACAGGCTACCACTGAATTGGTAGGGCTTGAGCTTGGCGTAGCGAAGGTTGGAGTCGTCGAGAATCTGGATCTCGACCCCCGCGCCTTCTCCGTGATGGCTGCCTCCCTTCGGCACTCGCACGTACACGCCCGAGTTCCCCCCCGGCTTCAGCCGGTATTCCAGCCGGAGGTTGAAATCCCCCTGCTCTTGAGTGTGCCTCAGCCAGGTGCCGCGCTTTCCGGTGCACAGGAGGAGTCCTTGTTCTGCCTTCCAGCACTCCGACGGCTTTCCGTCGGCCGATTCCCACCCTTCGAGGTCCTTACCGTTGAACAGCGACCGGTAGCCGGTCTCCTGAATTTGGATGTTACGGAAAAGGAACTCGCCTCCGCCGGGTACTTCGGCCTGCAAGGCGATATCGCCCGACGGCGCCTGGATCCCGTCGGCCTTCCAGGCCGGTTTACCGTTGATCTCCAATTCCGCGCGTCCCCAAGACGGTGAGCTTGAAGTGGTTCCAATCCCCTGTTTTGACCAGGCCGGTGGACGAGGCACCGGGCAGTTCTTGCACGTTTCCTTCCATTCCCTGGCGGAGGTTGACCTGGTACTGTTTGGGCCAGGGACGCGAACCACTGGGAAGTTCGCAGCGGAAATAGATGCCCGAGTCCCAGGCTTCGGCCTTCAGTGCCTTCCAATCGAGTTCGAGTACGAATTCGGTGTAACGGCTATCGGTGCGTACTACTCCGTTGCCCGACTTGAGGTGTATGGTCCCGTTTTCGACGATCGCCTCGCAGCCGATGACGTGCCAACCCGCCAGGGTGCGGCCGTCGAACAACACGAGCGCCGGGCTCGCCGGTGCGTCCGCCGCCCCACTTGCACTCGCCCACCCACCGCCTACGATCCAAGCCGCTGCCAGCAATCCAAAGCACCTCATTGCGTGTCCACCCAAGCATGCGTTTGATCGATCGGGCCGGCCCCGCGCCAGCCCGCTGGGCCCAGAATAGTGCACTGCCAACGCGACTGCAAGCGCGCGTCACTCAAGCGACCAACCCGCGCGATACGGTTCGTCGAAATAGCGGTTCGCCGCCTGGTCGGCTGGGAAACGCATCGCCTCGCCGTCCCAGGCCAAGGGCTTGCCGATGCGCATGGCGATGTTCCCCAGGAGCACGAATTCCGTGAGCAGCCCCGCCCAGTCGAAGTGGCAGCCCGCCGGCTCGCCGCCTCGGCAGGCCTCGAACCACTCCACCCACGTACCTCCGCGTCGGGGCAGCGTCCGGGGGATGTCCTCGAATTTCTTCGCTCGCTTTACGCCGAGGATCTCGCTGCCGAGCATTTTTCCTTCGTCGCCCACGTACATCGTTCCCTCGGCTGGCATCGGGCGTCCTTCCAGCTCGGTTACGTAGGGCGGTTTCAATCCGCCGTCGTACCAGACCACGCGGACCGGCGGCATTCCTTCCCGAGCCGGGAAGTCGTAGGTCACGATCGACGCCAGGGGTGCCGTTTCCTTGAGCACGCGGCTCGACGATGCCGAAATGCGCACCGCATGTCCGAGCTTCAAGGCGCGGTAGGGCGTGTTCAGATGGTGGCAGCCCATGTCGCCCAGCGCACCGGTGCCGAAATCCCACCAGCCGCGGAAATTCCAGGGGTGATAGACCCCCTTCGAGGCTTGTGCCGCAACCTGCTTGACCTCCAGCGAATCGTTCGGCCAGACACCTTTGAAGGGCCGCATCGGCGCCGGGCCGATCCACAGGTCCCAATCGAGCGTCTTGGGCACGGGGTCTTCGCCCGCCGGCCGATCCATTCCCTGCGGCCACAGCGGCCGGTTCGACCACACGACGACCTCGCGCACCGTGCCGATCGCCCCGGCCGCGATCAGCTCGCACGTGCGGCACGCCGCCTCGCTGGTGTTGGGCGACGCGGTCACTTGCGTCGCCACGCGCGCCTCGCGCGCTGCACTCAGTACCGCATTGCATTCGTGCATCGTCCGGGTCAGCGGCTTCACGCAGCAGACGTGCTTGTTGCGCCGCAGGGCGGCCAGGGTGATCACGGCGTGCGTGTGGTCCGGCGTGCCGCAATAGACCGCGTCGATCTTGTCCCCTTCGGCCTGGAGCATCTCGCGGTAGTCGCGGTAGCGACGCGCCTTGGGCCAGCGGTCAAACGCTTTCTTGGCGTAGACGTCGTCCACGTCGCAGAGGGCGGCGATTTGAAAGCCGGCTTTCTCGCACGCCTGGAGCTGAGGGAATCCCACGCCGCCCACGCCAACACCGGCCAGGTTCACTCGATCGCTCGGCGCGGGCTTCTCCGACCCGCCGAGCACGTGCCGCGGTACGATCGTCGCCGCCGCCACGCTTGCCCCGGCCAGCAGCAGTCGACGCGAGAGCCTGCCGCCCCCGGCGCCTAAGCCGCTTCCAACTTCGCTCCGATCCCTTGCGTCATCGGTTCGGTCTGGCGCTTGCATCGCTTCGTCTCCCGGCAGTTGGTGTGGATTGATCTCTAGGCCAGCCATGGCCCCGCCGCGGTTGGCCCGCCGTGGCCCCATTGTAGTGCCCGCCGATGTGCGGCAGTAGCGATCGGCGTCCGTCAAAGCTTGCCTTGGCCTTCCAGCTTGTCGCAATCGCGATTTGCTCAGCGGCGTTGCGGTCCGAAGTGCGCGTTGGCGCGTTTATTGTCTTGGCGTCCGGCCGTCCCTTCGAGTCGCGTCAGCAAGGGGCACAAAAGGCCGGACGCTCTTATTTGCGCTTTGCGGCTCCCCGCGCACCACGATTGCCTTCGGCGACGTCGGGCAGGCTACTTCGCATGCACCGCACCCCGGGCACTTCTCGGGGTTGACCGTGGGCGTTACCACGTAAAGCTCTTCCGAAAACACCATGCGGATCGCTTCGAAGGGGCACCTTGCCCGGCACACGCCGCACTCCTGGTTGTCTGCCAAGAGACACACGTCCATGTTCACGCGCGCCAGCCCGATCCGCCACTGCCCCTTGTCCGCGGCCGCCAGCGGCACGATCGCCCCGCTGGGACAGACCTCGGTGCAGCGAGTGCATTCTTCCAGGCAATAATCATTGCCGAATCGCAAGATCGGCGCCAGAAGTCCCGCGAGTCCGCGTTCTCCCAGATCCGGGGCGAGAATTCGCGACGGGCAGACTGCGCACGCAGTTGCCGCATCGCACGCATACACCGAGAAAGTCGGCCTCCTCGATCGCCCCCGGGGGCCGCAAGGCCGAACCCGTTACCCCACGCGCGGGCCGCGTCACGGCAGCGCCCACGGCGCCCAAGGCAGCGCCCAAGACCATGCGCCGAGCGAATCGCTCCGTGCCGCGTGATTTCGTCGATCTGTGCCGGGCGAACGCGGCACCCAATTGGGCCAGAAAGTCCTGCGTCGCCCCCAGCGCGCAGACCCGTCCGCACCACGCGCCCGGCGCAAGCAGGCTGATCGCCAACACTGCCACGAAACCCGCCGCGCACCAGCCGGCGGCCGCTGCGGCGCTCGGGCCGAAGACCCCCATTGCTCCACTCAGGAGTGCCAGCGGATTCCAGCCAGGCGAAGATCGGATACCCCAGGCATGCCCCGCCCAAGGTGACGATCGCGATCCATGTTCCCACCGCAGGCAGTCGCGTCCCGCGCAATCCCAGCTTCAGCCCCACGCGGCTGGCGCCGTCCGCACATAGCCCGGTGGGGCAAACCCAGCGGCAGAACCACCGTCGGCGCACCACCGCGATCGCTCCCACTCCAAGCCCCAGGACCATGGCGGCATGTGGGGTCCACGTGGCCGCGAGCGACGCCATCGCGACCAGCGTGCTGGAACCGGTCACGGCCAGGGGCCAGCGCGTATCGGCGAGCGCGGGCGAAAGGGCGGCGACCGCCGCGGCCAGTGCGGATCCGCACTACCCACCGCACTGCCTCGCTCGTCGTGCCGGCCCTCGCCCGCCATGGTCTGCGTCAACCCAGATAGGCTTCTTGTTCGCGGAGGATTCTTTCGAACTTTGGCCACGTCGACCTCTCTGGGTCGGCACTGGTCCTTGGCCGCCACGGCCGCACCCACGCCCGCCGCATGTCCGGTGACGAAGCAGTTGGGGATCAGCCGCACCAGGTCGGCCATGCGCATCTCCGCACTGATGCAGCGGCCGGCCGCCAGCACATTGTCGATCTTCTGGGGCACGAGAGCGCCGTAGGGAATTTGCCATTCGCCGTGACTGCCGTCCGAGGCCCCGCCCATCCCCACGACGTCGGCGAACCTCGTTCCGGCCTTCAGATCGGCCAGGGTCACCGTTTTCAATCCGTGCAGCACTCGCGTGATCCGCACGCCCAACTGCGGCGCGGTCTCCAGCAGAAACACTTTTTCGTAGCCCGGCGTTTGCCGCGCCTTCTGCACGCTTCGCCAGATGAATTTGCGATGGCTGAGCTCGAGTCGCGTGAGCGTCGCCACGTCCAGCCCGTCGACTTCCGGCCCCACGAGATTGACCCAGTTCACCCCCGGTATCGGCGTGTACCGGCCGAGGTGTTTCGGTTTTGCGGATTGTTTGGCCTTGGCCGCGTCGACCTCGTCCACGTCCCCCACGCGGGAAACGAGTCCGACGTTGTGCGAGCGATGTTCGAACGCCGCTCCGGCCGCCGCGAACACGTCGCCGTCGCCCGTCGCGTCGACCACCGTTTTCGCCAGGATTGCCTGGCGCCCCGACTTGCTCTCAAATACCGCCCCGGCCACCGCCCCACCGCGCATCACCGCGTCCACGCCCCAGCAGTGCAGAGAACACTTTCACTCCCGCCTCTTCGATCATCTCCACCATCACGTACTTCACTGCTTCCGCGTCGACCGTCGGATTCGCTCCCGGCTTGCGGTCGACGATTACGCCGTCAAGCTTGTCGAGCCGCCGCATGATCTCTTCGCCGATTCCCTGGCATACCTGTTTGCCTCCCTTGACGATGTGCCCGATCACCAGCAGTACCAGCCCGCCGGTCCAAAGGCCGCCGAAATGGCCATAGCGCTCGACCAGAGTCACCTCCGCTCCCGCGCGCTGCGCCGCGAGCGCTGCGACCACACCCGCCGGACCGCCTCCTACGACCAGCACGTCCGTCGTGTGGAGCACGGCAAGCTCCCGCAGGGGCTGGATCACCTTCCCACCGACGATCGACGCGCAGGCGCCATTGGATTGTGTTACTTCCCTGGCGAGGATCGAGCTTTGAAAGCCGCTCGATTCCCCCGGGCGTTGTTCCGCCGCCTGGGCTGAATTCAGCGACCCGAAGCCCGCTACCATTCCCGAGGCCCCCAGGGCCCGCAGCCAATCCCGCCGGTTGATCGCATCACCCATCGTATTGCTCCTTGCCTGTCGGCTTCCCAGCCCCGTGTCGCCGACCGTCGTTGCCCTGCGCATGTCGCCAAAACACCAGCCCCATTGTCCTTACCGGGGCGGCGTTTGCAAGCTTCGCTCTGCATTGCGGTTCAGCCCGGTGCGGTTGTCCCGCTCGCGCGAGGGTCGATATACTGCCCCTGGAGTGCATGTGTCGATAGGTAGAGCCATTTCGCGTCACGCGCTTGTACCGGGAAGCCATCTCAATGCCCAATCACACTCGCCGCATTGCGCGGACAATTCTGTGGACGGCCGCGCTGGTTGCCCTGCCCCGCTTCACTTCGGCGCAGGCCGTGGATACGCCGTCCGCTCGGCCCGGGCACGCCGAGACAATCGCCTCGATCCGTACCGGTTATCTCGACGCCGTGGGGCGGCACACAGCCGCCGCTTTGCCGATCGGTGTATTCGACTCGGGCACAGGAGGCCTCGCCGTCCTCGAGGAGATTCTTCGTCTCGATCAATTCGACAACGCCACGCATCGTCCGCGCCGCGGCGGCGACGGCCGCCCCGACTTCGCCGCCGAGCAATTCGTGTTCCTGGCCGACCAGGCCAACATGCCCTACGGCAACTACCCGGCCGCCGGCCGTCGAGCCTTCCTCGCCGAACTCGTCGTGGCCGATGCGATCTTCCTTCTGGATACCGGCTACCACGCCGACGCGCGCGCCGCACGTCGTTCGCGCGACAAGACTCCGGTTAAGGCCATCGCCATCGCCTGCAACACTGCCACCGCACACGGCAAGCCCACGATTGAGCGATTGCTGAACCTTGCCGAGATCGACGTGCGTCTGGCCGACGTGATTAGCGCGGGCGCCGAAGGCGCGGTGGAGGCCCTTGCGTCGAGTCGGGGCACAATCGGAGTCGTGGCCACGCAAGGTACGGTCGATTCCGCCGCCTATCCCGCCGCCCTCCAGGCTGTGGCACAACGCCGCGGACTCCCGCCCCTCCGCGTCGTCCAGCAAGGCTCTTTGGGCCTGGCCGGCGCGATCGACGGGTTGAGCGATTATCTTCTTCCCGACGCGACCAGCGCGCGGCCGCGTCGGGAGTATCGCGGTCCTGAACTGAATCATCCAGGGGCTCCGATCGACTCCCGCATCCTACCCCGATATGGCTTCGATTTCTCCGCTTGCCGGATGCTTCGGGAAGGCGATCCCACCCGGCCCACGGCGCTCGAGATCAACTCGCTGGAGAACTACGTGGCCTACGAAGTCACGAGCCTGCTGGAGAAGCTTCGCGTCCAATCCGATGCTCCGCCGCTGGCCGCGGTCGTGCTCGGCTGCACGCATTTTCCCTACTGCGCGTCGAGCTTCCGCGACCAGTTGCGACGGCTTTACGATTACCAGGAGGACGGTCAGTACGTGTACCGCGCGCGCATGGCCCCTGACGTCCGACTCGTCGATCCCGCCGAGTACCTCGCACGGCAGCTCTACGTCAGCCTGGCGGCCGACCACAAGTTGAGGGTTCGAGGCGACGAAGGCGTGTCCGTTCCCCGTGCGCAGTTTTATATCACGGTGCCCAATCCCGATCATCCCGCGGTTCGCCTCGACGCGCAGGGAGCGTTCACCTACGAGTACAAATACAGCCGCTCAGGCCCTCTGCCGGTGGATGACTTCCGGACGGTTCCGCTGGTGCCCTCCCGTCTTGAGCCGGCCGTCGCGCGACGCCTGGAGCGGCAATTGCCCCGCGTCTGGAAGCTTCTACGCGACTATTCCGAGAGCCGCGAAAAGTCGGCGTCGGTCCCGCGTTAGCGATTGGGATGCCTCAGTAGTGGGGGTAACTGGCGGCTGGCGTTCCCGCTCGCTAGTCTGGCCGCGGTACGCTCGGTGCGCCTCGGGGTTTCTTAGAGCCGATCCCAGAACCGTGTGCCGCTCCTGCATTTTCCGGCCGCGGAGGACTGCCGTGGCGGTTCCGGGATACGTACTTAGGTTGATTGGGTTCGAGATCGAAGGAATACGCCATGCAACCACGCCTTCTTCTTCGCTTATCCGCGCCGTGGCCTCGCGGTTGCTTCTGCCCGACGCTCCGGCCGCGGCTGCCGCGCCCCGTAAGCCCAATGTGCTTTTCATCGCCATCGACGATCTGAACCACTGGGTAGGCTACCTCGGCCGCAATCCCCAGACCAAGACGCCGCATATCGACCACCTCGCCCGTCGTGGCGTCTGGTTCACGCGGAGCTACTGCCCGGCCCCCGTCTGCAACGCCTCCCGCGCGGCACTCATGTCCGGACTTCGCCCCAGCTCGACCGGCGTCTACGACAACGGCAACGACTGGCGCACCGTCGTGTCCGAGGACCTTCCGCTTACCACGACCTTCCGCAAGGCGGGCTACTACGTCTGCGGCGCCGGAAAAATCTACCACGGTTCCTACGAGCGTTTCAGCGAGTGGGACGACTACCTCCGCAAGGCAGGCGGCGATCCGCAGCCCACGGGCGACACCGGCGTAGGCGGCATTAAGTTCGCTCCGCTGGACTGCAACGACGACGCCATGGCCGACTATCGCATCGTCGATTACGGCATCCAGCAACTCGAGAAGAAACACGACAAGCCCTTCTTTCTTGCCGTCGGACTGCACAAGCCCCACTTGCCTTGGAACGTTCCACGCAAGTACTTCGACATGCACCCGCTGGAGAAGACGGAGCTTCCGCCCTACCGCGAGGACGACCTCGACGATCTTCCTCCCGCGGCGCTCCGCATGGCTCGGCCTGAGGGCGACCACGCCCAGATGCTCAAGTCTGGCCGCTGGAAGGAGGCCGTACACGCCTACCTAGCCACGATCTCCTTCTGCGATGCCATGGTGGGCCGGTTGCTCGACGCTTTCGACAAGTCGGCCTATCGCGACAACACGATCGTCGTTTTTTGGAGCGACCACGGCTGGCACTTAGGGGAGAAGCAGCACTGGCGCAAGTTCGCGCTCTGGGAAGAGGCGACGCGCGCTCCGTTCATCTGGATTGTGCCCGGGTTGACTCGACCCAATGCGCGCTGCGACCGCACCGTGGACTTCATGTCGATCTATCCCACGCTCACCGCCTTGTGCGGCATTCCCACCCCCAAGCACGTCCAAGGCGAGGACCTCCGCCCGCTGCTGGCCGATCCGTCCGCCCTTTGGGAGAAACCCGCCCTTACCACCTACCGCTACATGAACCACGCGGTGCGCAGCGAGCAGCACCGTTACATTCGCTATGCCGATGGGGGCGAGGAGCTCTACGACGAGGCCAAGGATCCGTACGAGTGGACGAACCTGGCATCCCAGCCCGGCTCTGCCGCCACGAAGCAGGATCTGGGCAAGTGGCTCCCGAAGGAGAACCGCCCCGACATCGGCGGCAAGGAGCCCGCTGCCAAGAAAGGCGGCCAGGGCAAGAAGGCCGATGCTTCGGGCAAGAAGGCTGCACGCAAGGCGCGCAAGCCTTAGGGACGTGCGTTCGAGGGCACGTGTGCTCCACAACCCTTCAAGAATGGGAGGACGTCATGACAGGTCGCACGGGTTTGCTGTCGCTCTCAATCGCCGGTTTTCTTCTCTCCCTTTCCGCGACGCGAGGCGCCGAGGAACCGAAGAGCGTGATCCTCGTTGGCTGGGATGGCGCCCGGCGCAACCACGTCAATGAGCTGCTCGCGCGGGGCGAGTTGCCCGTACTGGCGGCGCTCGTGAAGCAAGGGACCAAGGTCGACATCGATGTTGTCACCGGGGCCACCGATACGAAGGCTGGGTGGACCCAGATCCTCACCGGTTATGCTCCGGACAAGACTGGCGTCTATGGCAACAGCCGCTACCAGCCCATCCCCGTGGGGTACACGATCTTCGAGCGCGTCGAAGCCCAATTGGGCAATGACAATGTCGTTACCATGGCGATGATCGGCAAGAAGGGACATGTCGATGCCGATCCGCCCAAGAAGATCCCCTACGCTGAGTATGAGAATCGCCTTGCCAAGGCCAAACAGGTGGAGAAGAAGAAACGGGGCCTTGGCGATCTCGCCGGCGGAACCACTGTGGAAGAAGGCGGGGAGAAGTACGTTCTCGTGCCAGGCAAGCCCTATTTCAATACCAAGGATCACATGGACAGCTTCGTCAACGGCCTGCAAAGCAACGAGCGTGTCGGGACCATGGCGTTGGAGAACCTGGAGAAGTGCAAGGACAAGCGATTCCTCTTCTTCGTCCATTTCGCCGAACCCGACCATGCCGGCCACGGCTACGGAGAAAATTCGTCCGAATACAGCGACGCCATCAAACTCGACGACCTGTGGACCGGTAAGATCCTTGCCAAGCTCCAACAGCTCGGCATCGACGGCAGGACGCTCGTCTACGTGGTGGTGGACCATGGTTTTGACGAAGGCCGCAGCGGCCACGGCTATGCGCCCTACGTCTTTCTTGCCACCAACGATCGGAGCGTCCAACGCGGCGGTGTGCGCGAGGACATTGCCCCCACGATCCTCAAGCGGTTTGGGGTCGATCTGACCAAGATCGAACCCAAGCTCGACGGCATCGCGCTGGACGAACCCGCCCCCGAACGCAAGGCGCCTGCCACGCGACCCGCCAGCGCCAGAGAAGCCCCGTGCCAAGGCTGTGCGCAAGGCGACCTGACCTCCGTACTTCAACCGGCTTTGTCGGCGACGGAATAGCTGCCGTAAGGTGGATGGCCCCTTGGGGCTGCGCGGCGAAGCTACATGCTGCAGAGGGCAATCGCCTTCTTGAGTGCCGCGAGCGGTTCGCCCTGGGGGCTGTACTCGTGGGCCAAGTAGCCGTCGTACTTCAACTCGGCGATTGCGCGGATGATCGCGGGGTAGTAGAGCTCCTGCGATTGGTCGATCTCATGCCGGCCCGGAACTCCTGCGGTGTGGAAGTGGCCGATCCACTCGATGTGCTCGCGGATCGTGGCGATCACGTCGCCTTCTTGCACTTGCATGTGGTAGATGTCGTAGAGGAGCTTGACCCGCTCGCTGCCGACCTTCTTGCACATTTCGGCTCCCCAGGCGGTGCGGTCGCACTGGTAGTCTTTGTGATTTCGCTTCGAGTTCAACAGCTCCATGCACAAGGTCACTCGCTTCTGCTCGGCCAGGCTCGCCACCTGCTTCAGTCCTTCGACGCAGTTGGCCAGTCCGGTTGCATCATCGAGTCCGTTGCGGTTCCCGGAAAAACAGATGACATTGGGATAGCCGGCTTCGGCCGCCGCCTCGATGCTCTTGCGGATCGCGGCCAGGCACTCGGAGTGGTTTTCCTTTCGGTTGAGCCCCTTGGTCAACCCGTGGCAGGGGACCATCGTGCAAATCAACCCGTGCTTCTTCAGCGTCGACCAGTCCTCCGGCCGCACCAGGTCAATTCCCTTCAAGCCCAGTTCGGCCGCCACCTGGCAGATCTTCTCGAAGGGCATCTTGCGGAGCACGCCGCGGCAAATTGCCTGCTGGATCCGGCCCTTGGGGACCGCTTGCTTTTCCTCGGCCCCCTGCGCCAATGCGCACAACAGCCCCGCTGCCAACGCGCCGGCCCCCATCCCCTGTACGAACCGCCGCCTACCCAACGATGGACCTCTCCGATTCATGATCTCTCCTTTCATGTCCAAGTTGCTCGATTCTTCGCCCGGCAAGTTGACCCAATTCAGGCAGTTTCGTGTTCGCCCCGACCGGGTTCGCGACCTGGCGCACTTTTCCCTCAGCGTCGCGCCACGGTTGCCCCGCAAGGTCGTCCACGACGGTCACCACCGAGGGTCGCTCCCGTCGAGTTGGCACATCGCGTGCAGCAGCGTTCTTGCGGGCCCTATCGCGCCCAGCCCTGCCGATACTGGGGCTGGAGCATCTGGTTTGCCTCCGCCGAGTTGGTGAACCGCATCGCCGCGCCGTCCCACTGGAGTGTCGTGCCCAATAAGCGTGTGGCGATCACGCCCAGAAGCGCGATTTCCGTCAGCGGCCCGCCGTAATCGAAGTCCGAGCCCGCGCACGATCCCTTGCGGATTGCGTCCAACCAGTCGCGGTGATGATTGACGACGCGCGGCAGCTTGGGTTCGGGCCGCCGGTAGGCCTTCATTTTCTCCTCGGGGAAGATCCGCACGCCGTTGGCTCCGTGCGACCCGTAGCGGATACTCCCCTTGTCGCCGAGCACGATCGCGCCCACCTCAGGCAACGGTTTGTTGGCCTCCCAACCTTCCGGCCGCGGCGGCTTTTGCGGGCCATCGTACCAGAACAGCGTTACCGGCCCGCGCTTGCCCTTCGCCGCGAAGTCGTATTTCACCACCGTTCCCGCCGGGAATGTCTCGGCGTGCGCCTTCGGATCGTAGCCCTCGGCGCTGGCGACCACCGTCGTCGGCGCGCCCAGGTCCAGGGCCCAGAACACGGGGTCCACCACGTGGCACACCCAATCGCCGATCACCCCGGAACCGAACGCCATCCAGCCGCGCCACTTGCCCGGCAGGTATTCTGGATGGTACGGCCGCGCGGCGACCGGGCCCAACCAAAGGTCCCAATCGAGCGACGACGGCACCGGGTGCGACTCCTTGAGCGCCCCGAGCTTGTTGATCCGCGAGTAGTTGCTGTCGCGGATCGCATGCACCGTGTGCACGTTGCCGATCGCCCCGTCCCAAATCCACTCGCAGAACAACCGAATATGCTCGAACGAATGCCCCTGATTGCCCAACTGCGTCACTACCTTGTGGTCGCGCGCCGCCTTCACGAGCGCGCGTACCTCGCCGATCGTATGTGCGAGCGGTTTCTCGCAGTAGACGTGCTTGCCCCGCTGGATCGCCGCCATGGCTGCGACTGCATGGGTGTGGTCCGGCGTAGCTACCACCACTGCATCAATGTGCTTATCCTCGGCGTCGAGCATCTTGCGGAAATCGCGATACTTCCTTGCCGTGGGGAATTGCGCCCACGAAGGGCCGGCGCGCTGTTCGTCCACGTCGCAGAGGGCCACGACGTCCTGGCCCGCTGCCGCAATCTCTTTCAGACTCGCCGCCCCGCGACCCCCGACCCCGATGAAGCCGACGCGCAGCCGCTCGCTCGGCGGTTGCGGCGCTGCCCCCCACACTCGGCCTGGGATCACCGCGACCATCCAACTCGCTGCCGCCTTGCCGATCATTGCGCGTCGTGAAACTACTCGTCGCTCGCTCATGGGATCTCCAAGTGAGTCCAAGCCAAGGGGAACGCCAGTCGCCATTGTGCTTGTCCCCTCGGCATGCCGCAAGCGCGACGGGCGACGTCGGGGCCGATGCTCGCTCGTACAACGAGATGGGGACGAAACCACCGAGGCGGTGCCGGCATGCCGATTCCCGCTCGCATGAGGGGGGCGACATGTGCCCCGCCCCGAGGTCGGCCTTGCCGAGTCCCCGCAGAGCACGATAATGGGGTCGCTTTGGCAGACAGACTCACCTTCCACCCTTTCCCGCCAGCCGGATTGGAGCAGTCCCGCATGCAGCTTGGATCGCGGATTTCCGCGGCCGCGTCGGTCGCGGGCGAAGACCAACCGCTCGACCGGCGACTGCTCTTGCTGTCCTTGGCTTCGCTCGGGGTGGTGTACGGGGACATTGGAACCAGCCCCCTCTACTCCATCCGCGAGTGCTTTCACGGTCCCCACATGATTGCGCGGGATCCCGCCAACATTCTGGGCGTGATCTCGCTCATTTTCTGGGCCCTGATTCTGATCATCTCCGTCAAGTATTTGCTCTTCATTCTCCGCGCCGACAACCGCGGCGAGGGGGGCATCCTCGCTCTGGCGGCTCTTGTGACTCCGGTCAAGGCCTCGGCTGGCATGCGCCGGAACGTGATTCTTATCCTCGGCCTGTTCGGAGCCGCCCTGCTCTACGCCGATGGCATCATTACTCCCGCGATCTCCGTGCTCAGCGCGGTCGAGGGACTCAACGTCGCTGCGCCGGAGCTCTTCACGCACTATGTCGAGCCGGTCACGATTGCCATTCTCATCGTCCTGTTTCTCTTCCAGTCGCGAGGCACTGCGGGTGTGGGCGCCGTGTTTGGTCCCGTCCTGCTGCTGTGGTTTCTGTCGCTGGCGCTCTTGGGCTGTTGGAACATACTTCAGCATCCCGGCGTCGTCCGCGCTGTCAGTCCGTACTATGCCATCGCCTTCTTCCACCACAGTGGTTGGCATGCTTTCCTCACCCTCGGCACCGTCTTTCTCGCCGTCACCGGGGGTGAAGCCCTTTACGCCGACATCGGCCACTTCGGGAAGCGGCCGATCCGCCTCACCTGGTTCTCCATAGTCTTGCCGGCGCTGTTGCTCAACTATTTCGGCCAAGGAGCCTATCTGCTCCGGCAACCGGCACAGGCCGAACACCCGTTGTACGACATGGCCCCCGGCTGGGCCCTCTATCCGCTCGTGGTCCTCGCCACCGCCGCGGCCGTGATCGCCTCGCAGGCGATCATCACCGGAGCTTTCTCGCTCACGCTCCAGGCGATCCAGCTCGGCTATATGCCGCGTCTGACGATTCGGCACACGTCGGCCCACCAGATCGGCCAGATTTACGTCCCGGCTGTCAATTGGGCGCTCATGCTCGCCTGCATCGGCTTGGTGCTCGGTTTTCATTCCTCGAGCAACCTCGCCGCCGCCTACGGCGTGGCGATCACCATGACCATGGTCATTACCACGCTCCTGTTTTATGTGCTCGTGCGCAGTCGCTGGAAGTGGAACCGGCCGCTCGCCCTGGCGCTCACCGGGTTCTTTCTCGTCATCGATCTCGCCTTCCTCACTGCCAACATCACGAAGATTGCTTTCGGCGGCTGGTTCCCCCTACTGGTCGCCGGGTTCGTATTCGTGACGATGAGCACCTGGCAGCGCGGACGGCAGATCGTCGCCAGCCGGCTGCGCCATCGGATGATTCCTCTGGAGCTGTTCCTCGCCGACCTCCTTTCCAATCTGCCCATGCGCGTGCCGGGGACCGCCGTCTTCATGTCCGGCAATCCCATCGGCACTCCGCCCGCGCTGCGACACAATGTCGCCCACAACAAGGTCTTGCACGAGCGGGTTATCATCCTCAGCGTGGAAACCGCGGAGACGCCGCACCTGGCCGGCATCGATCGCTACGAGGTCGACGAGATCGGCGAAGGCTTCTGGCGCATCACCATCCGCTATGGTTTCATGGAGGAGCCCGACATTCCCCGAGAACTCGCCGCCATGCGCCACCCGCGCCTTACCTTTGACCTCAACCAGGTAAGCTATTTCCTCGGCCGCGAGACGCTTCGCCCCACCGCCAAGCCCGGCATGTCTCCGTGGCGCGAACGACTCTTCGTCTGGCTCTCGCGCAATGCCCAGACGGCCACCGACTTCTTCAACCTTCCTCCGGACCGCGTCGTCGAAGTCGGCGTTCAGGTCGAACTTTGAGCTTCGATGCCAGCCGGCCGCGCAGAGGGACACTGCTACAACTTCCTCGAAGGCACCTCTTGCTGGAGGGAGAGGGAAGAGAGCCCCTCCTCGACTTCTCGCCTCGACGAAGTTGCCCTCACGAAGGAACCGCCGCGATTGCCGTTGCGATCAGATCACGACCCGGCCGTTGGCAGTAGCGCCGGAGTACTCCACCGCCGCACGGCGACTCTCGACAAGGTCCGCCTCGACGATCGCTTCGCCCCTTCGTACCAGTTCGTCGTAGCCCAAGACCTCGACCGCCGGCCACCGCACCGCGTCTCGCTCAAGGGCTTCCAGGGCTTCGGCGCAGGGCGCGGGTTCGTCGGGCAGACGGCCCAGAACCACTTTCGCGCGTCGTCTTGCGAACCGTTCCGGCGGTGCGATGCGCGGCGGCTTGTAACGGCGGAGGATCGCCTCGGCTCGGCCCGCTGCCTCTCCCACTGCGGCCGAAGCGCTCAGGACGCCCGCGCTCTCGGCAACCAGGGCCGCCGCGCTGGGGCCGAGCACGACCAGTTCCATCGCACCGTCGGCTGCCTGAAAGGCCAGCGCGCGCAGATGCGGCTCCGAGGGAGAGTCTACCGAAGCCGTTCCCAGGTATCGGCCGCCGAGAAGCCAGGGATCGCGTGCGAGAAGGGGCAGCAATTCCCCTGCCGCTGCGCCTCGGTCGATGAGTTGCCGCAGGGCGGCCAACGTAGTGCGCCGCAGCGCCGCGCAGGCGCCGCCGCAACAATCCGGCGACCGTCCGTGGAGGCCCTGCCGGGCAGTGCCGCCAGTTCCTCGCTCCGCCTCGCCAGCACGGAGACCAGTGCGCCGAGACCCAGAGCATGCACGCGCGCCACTGCCGCGCACGCCTCGGTGGGAACCGGCGCGTCGAGCGGCGGCGCCGTCTGAAGCAACTCGTCTCCCAGAAGCGCCCGGAGCTGGTCGATCTCGGCCCCCGCGCAGCTCCAACGCCCCAGCCGGCGCTTCGCCTCCCACTGCACGGCGCCCAGCACGCCGATGCCGTAATCGCTCAGGTGCAATTCGCGGTGCGGCGACTGCGATTGCTCGTCGAGAATCTCAACGACGGCCGCCGTCTTCAGCGTCCGCTCGCTCTCGCCCAGCACGCGCGCACACACCAAGCGGTGGTTCGGGACCTCGGCCACACGGGACCGGATCTGCTCCACGACCTCAGACACACTGGGCAGCGGCTGCCGCTTGCGAGGCATGACGGGAGACCTTCAGTATCGACCAGGAGACGGATATTCCCCGTAGGCGGCGATCCTATGCCCGGGGGCAGCCCAGGGGGGGCCCGCCGATCGATGCTCCTTGCGCGGCGAAACTCCATTATAGTTGGGGATAGCTGGGTTTCCACCGAAGAGTCTCCGCGTCCCCGCTCGGTCGCCGCTTGATCCGGGCGGACGATCGGGGCGGAACCACGACCGACTGGGAGGCCGCGATGGTTCCAGCCGCGTGCGACGAATACGCGCGGAACAACCCACTTGGCTGATTCGGCCTTCCGGGGACCGTAGATCAGGTTACCGGGAAAGGCGGCGCCGACCGCTCACGAGGCGGGCATCGAAAGAAGCTTGCGGATGAAAGCGGCATTGCGCCGCGCGTCAGCCACGGCATCTTTCGAGGGATTGTTGGTCTCCATCACGATCCACCCCCGGTAGCCGATCTCGTGAATCGCCGCGGCGATCTCGGGAAAACGGATGTCGCCTTCGCCCAAGTAGTGCGGGTTGTCTTTGAAGTGGAAGATGGCGATTCGGTCCTTGAGCCGTCGGATCTCCGCCGGTACGTCGTAGCCCATGCGCGCCGAATTGCCGACATCGTAGTAGATTCGCACCGCATCGTGCCCGATGCGATCGAGCATTTCGAGGTTCTGCTGCGCCGAGAGCGTGTTCTCCAGGGCCAGGACCACGCCCGAGTCCTTTGCCCGAGGCGCGGCGGCCTGCACGCGCCGGATTGCCGCGTCGCGGTCGTCTTTCTTGAGCCGGCGGTCGTCATCCAGAAGGCTCCCTTTGCCGAAGAATGCCACGAGGATCGTGCGAGCCTCGAGGTCCTTGGCGGCGTCGATGCTCTGTTCGAGCCATGCCGGTCCGCGCGGATCGCTGGCCAGAGGGTACGAGTTCAGCAATCCCATCATGAACGACGAGATCACCAACCCCGTCTCCTTCATTTGGAGCTTGTACTTTGCGCACCTGCGGATCGGCAATCTCGAGCTTCTCGGCGGCGTTACCCACGCGGATTTCCACGCCGTCCAGTCCGGCCTGCTTGGCCTGCTCCAATCCGATCGCACAGGAACCGATGCGGAATCGCGGGGGCGCGGCGGCCAGGACGCCGCCTGGCCAGCGGCTCGTCAAGGCCCATCCGGCCAGGCCGGCCGCTGTCCCCTGAAGCAGGCGGCGGCGAGCAGCGTTGATCCGGCGATCGGTTGTCGGTTGGCTAGGCATCGGATTCCTCCTCATGGAACGGTCGGTTTTACGGTGTGGATTGTGGATTGGACAAAGCTGCGGGGTCGGGCGCGCGTGCGGTCGCAAAGCCCCGATGAGCGTCAGGGACGTTTGAGCAGTCCGCGCACGGCGAGCCACTCGGCACATCGCGCCGGCCAGGTGCTCGCCGGCTGTTCGCTGGGGCGCAGACCGAACCCATGCCCGCCCGACGTATACACATGCAACTCCGCCGGCACCTTGGCCTGTTTCAAGGCGAGGTACATGCGCACGCTATTCTCGGAACTGATGCGGTCGTCGCCCGCGTGGACGAAAAACGTCGGCGGGGTCTGCACATCGACCCGGATCTCTGCCGCCAGCTTTTCTCCGGCGATCAAATAGGCCGGATACACGAGCACGGCGAAATCGGGGCGGCAGCTCTTTTCGTCCACCGCGTCGATCGCCGCGTAGGTACGGCGGTCATGGTTGGTGGAAGCCGCCGCCGCCAGATGCCCGCCGGCGGAGAACCCCAGGATGCCAATACGACTCGCATCCAGACCCCACTCCGCGGCGCGGCGCGGACCAGGCTCATCGCGCACTGCGCGTCCTGCAAGGGCGCTTGGTGGCGCGGTTGGCCCTTGGGGGCGGGAACGCGATACTTGAGCACGATTCCGGTCACGCCGATCGAATTGAGCCAGCGCGCGACCTCTTCTCCCTCCAGATCGATGGCGAGAATGTTGTAGCCACCGCCCGGGCAAATAACCACGGCCGCGCCGCAGTCCTTCTCCTTGTCGGGTTTGTAGACGGCGAGCGTCGGACGGCTTACGTTGGTGACGCGCGTCACCGGCCTCGGGCCCTCCGGCGCCGACGTCTTCTCCTCCCCAGCCTCTCCCTTCTCGCCCGGCGCGGGACCGGGCCAGACGTCCGAGCGAAGCGGCTTCTCCGCCGCCGCGGCGGCGTGTCCCAGCAGGGCCCAAATGATCAACACGGCGGTGACTCGACTCATGGCACAATCGCTCCCTTCTCGATCGGTGGTGCGGTGTCTTCCGGCCCCGCCATCTTACTTCCCCTGCACCGCCTGGAGAATCCCCTTGATGTATCCATAGGCAAAGGCAAATCCCTCGAGACCGCCGGGATCATTGCCGTGGCTGGGTGCGTGGTCGGGCATCAGCATGCCCCGGTAGCCTACCGCGTCCAGCGTGCGCGCGACTTCGAGCATGTCCAGGTCGCCCTCGTCCGGGTAAACCTCCTGGAACTGGTCGCGCCGGCCGCGGATGTTGCGGAAGTGCACGTTGAAGATCTTTCCTCGCCGGCCAAAGCGGCGGATGACGTCGTGGATTTCGCGGGCCGGGTTCCGCAGCATCTCTGCCACCGTCCCCACGCAGAAGTTCAGCCCATGGTAAGGACTCTCCTGAATGCCGAGCAGTCGCTCCAAACCTTCCGGCGTTCCCAGCACGCGGACGACGCCTTGAAACCCCTCCGGGGGCACACCCGGATCGTGCGGATGACAGGCCGCGCGGATCTTGTGCTCGTTGCACACGGGGATGATCCGCTCGAGGAAGTAGGTGATTCGCTCCCAGAACCGTTCCGCACCCACGTGGCCGGCGCGCGTCGACGGTGCGCTGGGCCTTGCCTCGGCCAGCTTCCACGTGCTGTAGCGGGCACCTCCCCGCCCTGCCGTCGACGCGGTGCGGAGCACTCCCAACAGACTCAAATTGTATTTCAGCGCGGGAACCCCGGCCTTGGAGCAGGCCGCGATCATCTGCTGGATGTCTTCCAGGTCGCGCTGGCGCTGCGGTTCTTCTCCCAGAAGGATTGCCCCGCGCCGCTCGTGGTCGATGTGGCTGGAACCAAGAAACGGCAACGCCACCATCTCCAGGACGAGGCCGTGCCTCTCGCACTGTTCGCGGAGCCGCGAGAGGTCGTCGGCGGTGAACGCCCCGCGCTTGCCCGTCGCCGGCGGGCTGGCGCAGATTCCTTCCACGCCATGGCGGCGGAAGTAGTCGAACATCTCCGCGGTGGGCGGGCCTTGCTGCGTGCCCAGGTGCATCCGCCCGCCCCTTTCCGGCGTGCTCGGCACCCGCGACGCTCCGCCGAGCTCGCCGACCCATGCGGCGCAACTCCCCGCCGCGAGAAAACCCCTTCGATCCATGGCATCGTCCTCAGCATTGCCCATCGGGTGAAACGGTCGTGACCCCGCCTATCGCGTATACACCACGCATCCACCCACAATCGTCATCACAACGCGCGTTTCCAGGATCTTTTCCTCGGGCACGGTGAGAAGGTCGTGGGAGAGGATCGCAATGTCGGCCAGCTTGCCGGGCACGAGCGATCCTTTGAGCTTTTCTTCAAAGGCCGCATAGGCAGCATCCAGCGTGTACGACCGCAGCGCTTCGTCACGCGTCATCCGCTGCTCGGGGAAAAATGCGCTGCGGTCGGGAAGCTTGCGCGTGACGCTGGCGTAGAACGAGGCGATCGGATCGACGGGCTCGACCGGCGCGTCGCTGCCGTTGACGATCAGCGCCCCGGCCGACAGCAGGCTGCGCCAGGCGTAGGCTCCTTCCCGAGCCCTGCGCTCACCAAGGCGCTGGATCACAAACGGGGCATCGGAGGTTGCGTGACAGCCCTGCATCGCGGCAATCACTCCGAGTCGGGCGAAACGGGGGATATCGGCGGGATCGAGGTGTTGCGCGTGCTCGATCCGCCAGCGCACGTCGTTGCTCGGCTCCCGCCCAAGAGCGTCGGCGAAAAGGTCCAGCGTCTGGCGGTTTGCCCGATCGCCGATCGCGTGCACGCAAAGCTGGAAATCGTGGGACAGGGCCAGTCGCGCGGTCTCGGCAATTTCCTCGGGCGAAGTGGTGTTCAAGCCCGAGCTGCCCGGAAAATCGGCGTAGGGTTCCAAGAGCCATGCGCCATGCGTGCCCAGGGCGCCGTCGATGAAGACCTTGATCGCGCGAACGGTCAGCCGATGATGTCCCACGCCGATCATCCGGTATTGCGCCAGTTTCTCGGCCAGCACCCGATTCGGAGCTTGTACCATCACCCAAAGGCGCACTCCCAACTGGCCGCGTTGGGCAAGCTGACGGAAATGGTCGATCTCGGCCAACGACGCCCCTGCGTCCTGGAAACTGGTGATGCCCAGCGACAGGCACTCTTCCGTCGCCCGACGGATGGCCTCGTCGCGCCGCTGCGCGATCTCCGCGGCCGATCGCTCCGTTTGGGTGCGCGCGGTTGCCGCTCCGATAATCTCTGCGGCCGCCTCGCGGAACAGGCCAGCCGGCGCTCCGCGCGCGTCACGGAGAATCTCCCCTCCGGCCGGGTCGCGCGTCGTTCGATCCACCCGCGCTAACTCCATCGCCTTGGCGTTGGCCAGCACCATGTGGCCGGTGCCGTGAGTCAGGAGCACGGGATGAGTCGGCGTTGCGGCGCTAAGCTTTTCGTGCGTGGGATAGCCCTGCACGTTCGGTTGCGGCTTGGATCGCCACTTGGCCTGGTGCCAGCCGCGCCCCTCGATCCAGTGCCCCGGCGGCGTTCGACGCGCCGCCTGCTCAACCATTCCCACGATTTCGTCCCAGCTCTTGGCCTGAGACAAGTCGAGGACCATCTTGGCCTCACCCAGACCCAGGAAATGCGCATGCCCCTCGATGAATCCGGGGATCGCCCGCTTGCCCTCCAAGTCGATGACTCGAGTTGCCGGACCCACGTGGCCTTCGACCGAGGCGTCGTCGCCCACGGCGACAATTCGCTCGCCGCGGACCGCCAAAGCCGTCGCGGTGGGCCGGTTTGGGTCGAGGGTCGCGATCTTACCGTGCCGCAGGACCAGATCGGCTGACGGGCTCTGCGCTTCGCATGGAACGAGGTCGAGCATGACTGCCCACAGTGCGGCTGCGGCGATCCCGCGGGCCCATCGCCGACATCCCCGGCTGCAAGGTGGCTTGCGCATACGACGTGTTCCCCGGCGTGTTCCTCGCGCCTCGCCCGAGGGCACAAACGGCCCCGGCCTCGGCGCGTGCGAACGCCCTGAGTGTAATCGGACCCGCAGGTCGCCACCAGCATGCAGATCCCCCGTCCGGCAAGACCCCGTCTTCATCGTCTCCGACCCCCTCAGTCGCGTTCGAACGGGCGATCCGAAATGCGATCACCCTTGGGACGGCAGTCCATCCCAAGGGTGAGAGGTTCGATGCAACGGTATTCCGCCGCGCTGCGGCACGTGGAAACGCCGATTCGCGCGGCGCCATCGCGGCCGCGTCTTACCGCGTCAGCCACGACTTGAGCGATGCCTTGCTGGCCAGCCCCATGTGTTCGTTGACCACGCTACCATTCTTAAAGACCAGAAGCGTCGGAATCGCGCTTACTCCATACTGTGCGGCCAGATCGGGCGCTTGGTCCACGTTGACCTTCACGATGCGCGCTTGGGGTAATTCTCGCGCAAGCTCCTCAAGTACCGGAGCCAGCGCTCGGCAGGGGCCGCACCAGTCGGCGTAGAAATCCACGAGAACCGGCACTTCGCTCCGCAGAACCTTTTCGGCGAAATCCGCTAAGCCGGTATGTTCAACTTTTCCAACGGCCTGGGTAGGCATACGAGTCTCTCCAATCGATCGTGGGCTGAAGTTAGGTAATTTGGCAAGGTCGCCGGCGTGCCCTCCCGTCTTGCCCGGAAGTTCTCCCCAGACAAAGAAGACGCCAATGAGGGCGATGGCCGCGACAGCGGCCACCCCCTTGCCGAACGCGCGATATTCACGTTTCATTTTCGCAAATCTCCGAAATCAACCGCGGCTTCGTACCGCATATCAGGATCGATGCACGGCTTGGCCCAAAGTTACACCGCTTCAGCGCGAGGTCGATCGCACTCGCCCCCCGCTTTTTTCCGCGATTCGCACCCGCGGCTGCTCCGTCGTCGCAATCTGATGTGGCACTTCGCGCATCGACGCGTGAACAGCCGGATTGCCCGCGCTCAAAAGTCCGCTGGTTCACTCGCCTAGGAACTTATCCCGGAACCGCCACGGCAGTCCTCCGCGGCCGGAGAATGCAGGAGCGGCACACGGTTCTGGGATCGGCTCTAGGAGTATTCCCGATCCCCCACACAGGTCGTACGCGTAGAATACCTCCGAACAGGTTTCCTGAACGAGGGTACTAAACTCGACGTCCATTGGTTTTGTGAGGGAGCAAACATGGCAGGCAAGGTCAGACTCTTAGGGCATCCAATCCACCCGATGCTGATCGTTTTTCCGCTCGGCCTCTTGGCGACCGCGTTTGTCTTCGACGTGATCTTCCTGGTGACGGGCGAATCGCGCTGGACGCAGACTGCCTTCTACATGCTGGGAGCGGGTGTTCTCGGCGGACTGCTCGCCGCGGCTTTCGGCTGGATCGACTGGATCGCGATCCCGTCGAATACGCGTGCCAAGGCGGTTGGCCTCTATCACGGGCTGGGAAACGTGCTCGTGATGATCGTCTTCGCCTTGAGCTGGTACCTTCGCTACGGCAATCCGCTTGATCCCGGTGCGGTGCCGATCGTGCTCGCCCTGATTGGCGTCGGCGGTGCGCTGGTGACCGGCTGGCTCGGCGGGGAACTTGTCGACCGGTTGGGGATCGGCGTCGATCCCGGCGCATCCCAATTCGCCCAGCTCGCTCTCGGGACGCCCGGCCCATGAACAAGCTCCGCGCGCGGCAGAGTGCTGGATAACCTCGGCGATCGGATCGGCCGGCCGACTTAGAGCCGATCCCTGAACCGGGTACCGCCCCCATATTTCCGGGCCGCACAAGACCGCCGCGGCGGTTCCGGGATAGGTTCTTGGTGCCCGCCCACGAGGTTCTCCCTGTTGAGGAACCAGGTGGGGGCACTCGCGTCGTCGGTTTCGGTTTGATCTGGCGTCAGGTGCGGACGGCGAGTTTGCTTTCCTCTCCATCGTCAGTCCGGGCAAGCCAGAGGATTGCCAGCCCGAAGGCGATATTCTCCAGCCCTTCCTGCAGGCTCCAGAACCGGGGCATTCCTTCCACCCAATCCACGACCGAGAGCACCAGACCCATCGCCAACATGACCCCGCCAAGACACACGACGACCGGACGGTAGCGGCGGAGGTCGAACGACACCAGCCAGAAGAGCACGCCCAGCCAGGCGTAGAAGGCCGAAGTCGAGCGTGCCAGGTAACCGACGATCGGATCGTCGGGCAGCGTGCCCATTCCCAGGGCTTTGTGAATCGCGTTCATCCACGTGTAGGGCATGACCACGGCGAAAATCGCCAGCAAAGCGGCGCTGCCGATCACGCGGAGCAGGAATCTCAAGATGCGATGGCGCGTTTCCATGGTTTCGCTCGCCGGACCGTGAACCCGACTCTCCCGCCGCAGGGATCTTAGGGGGTTTCGCTGGAACTGGCAATGCGCGACGCTTGGGGCCTTCTTCCATTGCACCGGCCAAACGCCGGTGACCATAATGAGAACCTGCATGGGTCCTTTTTCCGGCATTCTGCCCCAGGAGAACGCGCGTGAGCATGCGTCTATCTTCCGCCGCCGCGGTCTTGGCATTCGTCTTTCCTGTAACGGTCCACTCCGCTCAGCCGGCCGCCCCATCGTCCCCGGCTGTGTCCCGTCCCGCTTCGCAGCTTAGCCCTGACGAGTGCGCTGGGCTGGCGAAGGCCTATCGCCATGAGAAGGGCGGCTGGATCTATCTCCATCTCGAAGGTTCGCCGAGCCATGCGCGGTTTCCAGCACGGGTATCTGCTGGCCAAGGAGATCAACGACGCTATACGCGCCAGCGCCGCGGTCTGGAAGTACCGCACGGCCATGGAGTGGCCCTGGCTGGTCGAGAAGGCCAAGGCGATGTTCGTCCCCCGAATCGACGCGGAGAACCTTGCCGAAATCGACGGCATTGCCCAGGGCATGGGCGCGGCCGGAGTGCGCACCTCGCGCGAGGAACTGGTCGCCTATAACGGCTTCATTGAACTCATCGCCTATTGGTGGCCGCTTGAGAAAGAGAAGATGCAGAAGGATGCCGAGAAGGCAAAAACTCCCTCGGCGTCTGCCTCTCCAACGGCGCGGCCCGAGAGCCGGTTGGCGGCCAACGATGCCAACGCGAGTAGAAAGGCGTGCAGCGCGTTCATCGCCACCGGGCGAATGACCGCCGACGGCCGGATCGTGCTCGGCCACAACACGATGTCGGGCTATGCCGACGCCGACTTCAACATCATCCTCGACATCCAGCCCGACCGCGGTCACCGCATCCTCATGCAAGGCACGCCGGGCTGGATCCATAGCGGCACCGATTTTTTCATTACCGATGCCGGCTTAGTCGGCGCCGAAACCACGATCGGCGGTTTCAAGGGCTTCGATCCGGCCGGAATTCCCGAGTTCGTTCGCATGCGCCGCGCCACGCAGGACGCCGCTTCGATCGACCAATGGTGTGCGATCATCCGGCAAGGCAATAACGGCGGGTATGCCAATGCGTGGCTCTTGGGCGACATCAAGACCAACGAGATCGCCCGGCTCGAACTCGGCCTGAAGCACGTCGGCTTCGAAAAGAAGACCGACGGCTACTTCCTCGGTTCCAACGTGGCCGAAGATTCTGAAGATCCTTCGCTTCGAGACGAGCGTGGCCGAGACCGACATTCGCGTCTCGTCGGTGGCCCGCCGCGTGCGCTGGAAGCAACTCATGAAGGAGTACGCCGGTAAGATCGATCTGGATCGCGCCAAGTTGTTCGAGGCCGACCACTACGACCCCTTCCTCGGCAAAGACTATCCCGGGTCACGATCGCTCTGCGACCATTCCCACGACGATCCGATCGCCCACGGCAACGACATTCCCTTCGCCCCTTCGGGCACGCTCGACGGCAAGGTGGTCGACGCCGCAAGGGCCGTGCGCATGGCATTTGTCGCGCGCTGGGGTTCGGCCTGCGGAACGGCATTCTCCGCGCGCGACTACCTGGCGCGACATCCCCAGTTCGATTGGATGGAAGGATTGCCTAAAGACCGGCCCTCGCAGCCGTGGGCCGAATTTCACGCCGGCGAGAAGGAGTGACGTGGTTAGACACCGCGCCAAAGCATCGAGGTTGGCCTGTCGAAACTCAAGGCCTGGGCCCTACCGGGTTGGGCAAGCGGTGCAGCCTCGCTCGGCTTCCGACGCCAAGGGATCGCTCGCGAGCCGCCCGCCGCTGGCTTCGGACGGGGAAGAAACTCGGCGGTAAGGTTCGCTCGGGGTAGCGGCCGGCCTTGCCATGGAGTAACGTAGAAACATTACCGTCTTTTCCCAAGAGCCTCTCCCGTGCGCCGGAGGCAAAGTCCATGCTCCCACGATCCGTGAAGCGACGAACGTTCCTTGCCACCGCGGCGGCGGTTGGATTCCCCTACCTGGTCCCCTCGGGCGTGCTGGCCGCGGGGCAGAGAAAAGGGGCCAACGAGCGAATCCTCATCGGCCACATTGGCATGGGCGGCCGCGCCAAGGGGCTCTGGAAAGAACTTGCCCCCTTGCGCGAGGCGGGCCAATGCCAGAGCGTCGCCCTCTGCGACGTCGACGATAAACGTCTTCAGGAGGCGTCGAAACTTGTGGGACCCCATGCGGACGTCTACCGCGACTACCGCGAATTGCTGCGCGCAAGGATATCGACGCGGTAGTGATCGGCACGCCCGACCACTGGCACGCGGTCCAGTTCGTCCACGCAGCCGAGTGCGGCAAGCACATCTACTGTGAAAAGCCGGCCTGCTGCACGATCCAGGAAAGCAAGGCCATGGTCGAAGCGGCGCGCAAGGCGCGCGTGGCTGCGCAGATCGGCTCCCAGGGTCGCTCCCAGCCCGAAGCCTATCTGATGCACCGCTATCTGGCCAACGGCGCGATCGGCACGGTGAACCACGTCGAATGTTTCCACTATCCCAGCCCGGAAGACCACAGCCACACGCCTGATCGTGATCCACCCGCGGGGCTCGACTGGGACCTTTGGCTCGGTCCCCTCCGCGATCGACCTTATAACGCGAAGTATCTGCCCGGCACCTTCCGATGGATGCTCGAATCGGGTGGGGGGCAGATCCGCGATCGCGGAGCCCACGTGATGAGCTGCGCAATGGGTTGGCTGGGGGCCGACGGAACCGGTCCGGTCACGATCGAGGCCACCGGCACTCCTCCGACGGAAGGACTTTGGGATAGTGCGGTCTTGATGCAGGTGACCTACACGTTCCGCAATCCCGACTGGAAGATGACCTGGACCCAGATGCCGATGGAAGAGGTCTCGCGGCGCTTCCCTGCGGAAGAGCGGACGAAGGAGGAGCTCGGCGAGCCGGGCATTACCAAGATCTCGCGTCCCGGCTACGGCGCGGTCTACCACGGCGATCGCGGCACCTGCATGCACTGGGGCGGCGACGGAGGAACCTGGGTCGACGCAAGGTCCGCCAATGGACGCCGCCGGCCGGCGCCAAGGACGTGTACAAGAGCCCCGGCCACATGGAAGACTGGTTCCTCGGCATACGCGCGGGCAAGCCCACGATCATGAATATTGAGGCCGGAGCGGGTGTGGCCAACCTCTGCATCCTCGGCAACCTCGCCTATCGGCTCGGACGCAAGCTGCACTGGGACGCCAAGACCTGGTCGATCGTGGGAGACCCCGCTGCCCAGCGCCTTGCCGCACGGCCCCAGCGCCATCCGTACCACCTATAGACCGACCACATCACGCGCCTTGCACGGTCACCTTCAGGAGCGCCGCCGAAGGCAAGCATACGGTTAATCCTACTAACCCGGGGGCGAAGTCATGCCGCATACCGACGCACTGCTCCTGGGGATCGACGGTGGCGGCTCGAAGACCGCCTGCTGGCTGGCCCGCGCCGAGCAAGCTGGCGAACCCACGATCCTCGGTCGGGGTATGGCCGGTGCCTCCAATGCGCAGGCGGTCGGATTGCCGGCAGCGCTGGCCAGCCTCGACGCCGCCGTGGAGTCCGCCTTTGCCGATGGCGCGTGCCCTCGCGTACGGTGGCGGCGGCGGTGATCGCGCTGGCGGGTTCGGATCGAGACGAGAACCGCCGCGCACTTGGCGGGTGGGCCCAAGAGCGGCGTCTTGCCGAGCGATTCGAGATTGTCCACGACGCCGCACCCGTACTCGCCGCCGGTTCGGCCGAGGGCTGGGGCATCGCCCTGATCAGCGGTACCGGCTCGTTCGCCTTCGGCCAGGACCGCCAGGGCGCGCGCTTCGCGCCGGCGGTTGGGGATACCTGTTTGGCGACGAAGGCAGCGCGTACTGGATCGCCGTCGCCGGGCTTCGCGCCGCCGCGCAGTTCGGTGACGGTCGCGGTGAATCCACCATGCTACTCGATCATTTCTTCGCGCGACTTTCCCCCGGAGATTCGGACATGCCCGGCGCCGCGACTTCGCGGCCGGCCGGGCAATCGCCCCCACTCGCCCTCAGTTCTTCAACCGGCGCCGCTGCGCCGGCCCGAGGATTTGATCACGCTGGTGTACCGCTTTGCCGCGGAGCGCGCCGCGGTGGCGTCGCTGGCCGAGGTCGTGTTCTCGGCAGCAGCCGACCACGATCGCGTCGCGCGGCAGATCCTTCGGCAGGCCGCCATCGAGTTGGCGGCTCTGGTGGCTGCCGTCGCCCGCCGCCTGAATCTCTCCGGCGGCGAATTCCCCCTGGCGTTGGCGGGCGGCATGCTCATGGGCAGCGAGACGATCCGCAACCAACTGCTTGCCGACCTCGCTCGCCGGGAGTTCCACCCGGCATCGGTCACGCTCGTGACCGAGCCGGTCGCTGGCGCAGTGCGATTGGCCGAGGCGCGCTGGAGTCGGCGCCATGAACTCTCCGATGCCGCATCTCTTCATCCCTGCGCACGGGCTGGCCGCGGCTTGGATTGCGATGGCCTTCGGTGTCGACCTGCTCGTCTATGCCGACTCGGCTTGGTTGATCATTGCGATCACGGGCTTGTTCTTGGGGCAGAGTTGCATGGTGATGCTGTGGGCCGTGTGCGGGCCGCAATCACCGCGCATGCGCTGGCTGGTGGGTCTGTTGGCCCTGGGAGCGTTGTGGATCGCCCTGAACTTGGGAGATTTCTGTATGAAAGGGCGGTCCTTTGATTTCCTTAACACAGTCCTGCACTTGCCGGGGGTATTCATCGCCATGCAACTGCCGTTGTGGGTCGTCAAGTTGGCGTGGGGCCACCAGATCGTGCCCGACCCAGCGGCGAGCGAAGAGCCGGCATGGGTTCGGCGCCGATTGACGATTGGCGACCTGATCCTCATCACCACCGTGCTGGCCGGCTCGCTGGCCCTGCGCGTTGCGACATGGTGCTCCGCGACGTTGAACCGGACTTTCAACTCGGCCAGTGGGCGACAATCCTCGTGGGGTCGTTGGTCATGGGCACATGGGGCACAATCGCGGTCCTCTACTGCCTTGTCGTGGCGATGAAACCCGGCAAACTGCATACCGCGGGCCTGTGTGTCGCGTTGTTCGCGGCGATTCTGGCGGTTTTCTCCTCACTGCTGGCGGGTGGTCTTGGAGCCGGTCTCCTCGATGCGTTCGTTGCCCTGCTCGTCGTCCATGAAGTTGCGGGGGCCGTGGTCTTTGGCAGCTCGTTTTTCCTCGGTCGGTGCGGATATACACTAGTTCGTGTCCGGCGTGGATCGATCATTGGCCGACCCGCGGAGCGAAACCCAGCACCCCAGGATGTCCTGACCGCTTGAAGGTCGGCGCGAGTGCAGTTGCGCTCTATTGCGGCGTGCGCAAATGAGCCTCGATTTGCCGATGAACGCCGGTCAACTCCCCCACCAGTTCCTCCCACGGGCGGCCGTCACTTCGTACCAACCCCCGGTTTGCCTCGCGTGCCGCGGAGTCAATGTCTTGATAGGTGAACCAATGGGCCCCGACCACTGCCGGATGGTTATAGAGATCCGCGGTGATCCAAGCCGCCTGGCGGGCACGCATTGTCTGCGTGGGCAGAGCCTGCACGTACGACCAGTCGAGCCGAGCCTTCTTCTCCTCGTAGAGCCCGCTGTCGATCGCTGCCACGCTCCATTCGCCCATGACGATCGGCCGGCCAGTTCGCGCTGCCACTTCGTCGAGCACTGAGCGAAGCGTGGGTCCCAGCCCCGGGGCTTCGTGACGGGGGTATAGGTTGACGGCCACGAGGTCATACGACGAGCACAGGTCGATGTGACGCATCCATACCGAGAGTCCGCCCACGTTGTGCCGGTTCGAAGCGATCAGGTGGTGAGGATCGGCGGCACGCGTGGCCTGGAGGCTTACTTCGACGAATCGCTTCACGATTTCCCGCTCGAAGGCGACGAAATCTTCATACATCGCCCCGCGATCCACGACGGGCTCCGGCCGTGCGGCTGCCAGCGCGGCGAAGTCGGCGTAGTCGGTTCCCCATCGCTGATTCACAGTGGCGATTCCGCCGTGGCGTGCGCGGAGGAATTCAACCAGGGCACTGGAGCAGTGGGGGCTCCAGACGTAGCGATGCAGATCGTCATAGCCCATTTCGTTATCGACGAACCAGGCAACCAGGGCGCGCGAGTCGCGCACCGGCCGCGCCATGTCGAGCGCCTTCTTGCGCCGCTTCGACGAACGCAGGGTCGAACGGATCGGGGAACCCGTGCTCGCCGTCTTTCATCTGGCCGGCGCGGTCGGTGAGCATCGCATAGCGGCCGTACTTGGTGGAATCGTGGAAGTTGATGACGGCGAATTGGGAGATCGTCGGCCGTCCCGCCTTCTGCTCCTCTTCGTTGTAGCGTGCATACCGCTGGAGATTGTGCCAACCCGCCAGACCGTTGAAGCCCCAGGCGCGAATCTGGTCCACGCGTCGAACAGCGGCCTGCGGGTCGTTTGCCGGAGGCGACGGGACGGGCGTGGCGAGGCTGAAGGTGGGCTTGCCGTCGGGATCGATGAGCCACCAGGTATCGCCCGCGCGCTGGACGCGAAAGTACCCGCTTGCCTGTCGGGTGCTGGGCGGGGGCACGCGCGTGAGCCGGGGCGCGGCGAGGTCGGCGAGGGGGTGAGCCGCGGCGGCCTGCGTCGATAGCCGCGCGAACCACACCTGGCCGTGAGTCCGCGAGGCAAGGCCGAACGCGTATTCGACGCCGGCGGTTCCGGCGGGGAACTTGTCGAAGCGCAGACGAAACTCCTTCCAGTCCGCGCTAGGCGCAAGCCAGTAGCCGTACTGGTTGAGCCGCTTTCCCTCCGCATTGAAGAACTCGGCGCGAACCTCGGCTTCGGTCGGCAGGAGGTCCACCGTGCGGTACATGCCGACGATCTCCGTGGGCTGGGGCGGAAACTGTCGCGCATATTGGACGCGCGCCGACCACTGGCCGGCCAGCCAGGGCCCCACGGCCAAGATTCGACCGACGCGATCGTCGTCCGCAAGCCGAAACGTGGCGGCTTCGACCTGACGCGGTTCGGAGAGAAACACCTTTGCTTGCCAGGGAGCGGTGATCTCCTTGCCTGCCGGCAACTCCAGTGGCCTGCCCAGTTCAGCCGTGGAGGGAGCGGCGGCCGAGCCAACCGGCGGCGCGGTAGACACTGCCAGGCACAACCAGGCAAACGTCCTCCATGGGGTCACACCCGTCCGCATTCGGCACCTCTTGCGTTCTGGTCGATTCTCGGCGTGGAATATCACTCCGCGCGAACGTGATAGACGTAAAGATTCTTGTCGTGCCGGAGGTAGAGCCGGCCCCCGCAGACCACGGGATGGCACAGCACGAGGTCGGAGCTCTCTTTGGGCAGATGGAACTGGCTGACAATCTCGAAGCCGCCGGGCTTCAAACGTACCAGGGATACTTGCCCCTTATCGTTGACTGCGTAGAGGCAGCCGTCGGCACAGGTGATCGATACCTTCCCCAGCGTCTTGTCGGACTGGAGCGTCTTGCCGGTGAGAAAGTCGACGGCAAAGAAGGCTTTCCCACCCAGGCGGCAGCCGCAACCGTAGAGCGTGCCGTCGACGAGGATCACGCCCCCGTGGCAGTTGTCGAAATCCTTCCGGTACCATGTCTGGGTCGCGCCGCGGCCGTCGGGTTGGACTTTCAGCAGCAGGCCGCCGCTGGAATGGCCGCAGGCGGCAAACACGTAGCCGTCGTGCACGACCGGCGTGGTGGTATTCTGCCAGACCTTGCCAAAGGGGTGCGACCAGAGAAGCTTGCCCGACTCGACGTCCAGACCAACCACCGACCTCTGTGCCAGCGTGATGAACTGCCTCGTGCCGCCCACGTTGGCCACGATCGGCGAGCAGTAGGCGGCACGCTCGCTGAACTCCGTGTTGACCCAAAGTGTTTTCCCCGTGTACCGGTCCAAGGCCACTGCAAAGCCCTTGGAGCCGCCGGGCAGGCAGAGGACGCGTTGTCCGTCGACGACCACGTTCTCCGACATTGCCCAGGTGCCGTACTGTGCGCCGAACTCGGTCCGCAAATCCACGGCCCATCGGGGCTGCCCCGTCTTGGCGTCATAAGCCGCCAGCCGTCCCGTGGGATTCATGTGGTAGAGCAGCCCGTCACGATAGGTGGGCGTCGTCCGCGAACCCGGGGTTGGGCCCTGCCAGCTTTCGCCGTTGGGGGATTTCCAGAGCAATTTGCCTTGCCGATCCAGGGCGAAGATCGCTTCCTCGTCGCCGAAATCCCCCGCGCAAAAGATCATCCCTTCGGCAATCGCTACGCCCGAGTAGCCCGTTCCGCAGTCGGGATACTTCCAGACCAGCTTTGGGCCGTCTGCCGGCCACTGCTTTTGCAGGCCCGTCTCCGTAGCGATATTGTCCCGCCGGATTCCGTGGAATTCCGGCCATTCGGCCGCAGTGGGCGCGGCGCCCCGTACGGCGGCGCTCTCGATTCCCAAGAGGCTCCCCACGATCAGAAGGGCAAGGGTCGTGTTGCTTCGGTGCATATCTCTTCCTTTCTTGACGCGATCAAGGCATCCGTCGGCACGCGCCGCGGCGGCCGGCTGTGAGCTGCTTCCCGGCGCTGTTCCTGAAAACTGCTTCCCCGCTCACATTCGGCCCCAGTCTATGCCCTTCGGGTGCGCGGTGGAAGCCGAAGCTCCCCTCTTACGGTTTCTTCTCTTCGCCGCTTGCATTGACCTTGCCTGCGCCAATCTCACCGGTACTGGGAGCCGCACCGTCTCGGGAGTGGTACTCGCGCACCAACCACAACAGCGTGTAAAGGTCGACTAGGCGCACCTCGGGTCCGGCGCGGCGCTTCAGCTCCTCCTCCACAGCCAGATACCACGACGGCGACTTGAGAATCGAGCGTACCACGGTGAACTGCGGTGCCGGCCCGTTGGCCGCGCTCGAACACGGCGCCGGCCGCCTCCGACGCGTCGTCCGGCAAGTCGCACGCCATGCGCAGGTACGGCATCGAGCCATGCACTCCCTGCCGACCGATCTTCTGCGCGATGACGCCGTCGGGCGAGAATCGTGCGTAGGCGTCGAGTCCTTCCCGCGAAAGGCCTGGCCCAAATCCGTCGATCACAAACCCGGTCAGCGAGAGATCCCACTGCGAGTACATCCGGCGGCAGTGCTGCTCCCATACCGCCAGGCCCGAAGGCAGGTTCGAATGGGGGCGCGGCGGCACGCAGCAACCCGGGATTCAGATATCCCGCTCCCGAATCGCCGGCAACGAAAAAGTCGTTGCCGCTGCGCCGCTCGTGCGCCCAAGCCATGCCCAGGGGAAACCGCAGGGCCAGGTTCGGGTTGAAGGCCCAGGAAAGCGGCGTTTTGCCGCGCGCCGGATCCTGCCACAATCGCGGCAGCTCGCGGTAGAGCCAGGCCGCGGAATCGTAGTCGCCCACGTAATGCGCCACGTAGCGCCGCGGAACGATCCGGCCCGATCCGTCGAGAATCCCCTGGGCAATCAGGTTTGCCCGCGTCGGCTTAGCGTTCTGGGCGTAGCGCTCCGGAGGGGATAGTGCTGAAAGAACGAGGCGTTGGCCATGGCGCACAGCCCGAGTGCGTCGGCGTCCATGTAGGCGTTGAAGCAGGAGAGGATCTCGGCGTACTTCCATTCCGTGGGCACCGGCGCATGGCGGCCCCGCGCGTTCCAGTGCGGCGTCTTGAAGTCCGTATACTTGTAGGCCCAGGGAACGAATCCCCCGACGTGCAACATCTCCCGCCCTCCCAGCCGATCGTAGGCGGCGCGGAGAATCGCGCGGAGTGTGGCGGCATCGGTCCCCGGCTTTTGCGCCGGCTCGTCCACACTGACCTCATCGTCCCAAACGCCCAGATCGAACAGCAGCCCGCGCCGCGCAATGAAGAAATCGTGGTTGGTGAGTGTGTGGTTCTCCGGCCCGGCAACGGCTGCGCACCGCAGCCAGAAACCGTCGAGATAATACCCCATGTGCCGGGGGTCGATCTTGCCGGTTTTCAGATAACGCTCGACGAGCCAGAGGTAGGCGTCGCATTTCGCGCTGCCGGTGGAAAAGAGCTTCGTCCCCGGAATCGTCCCCTTGCCCGTAAAGAGCGGCCCGCCGTCGTCGGCCAACAGCCGCACTCGCACCGCCAGTCCGTGCGGCGGGTCGGTGAGCCGGCGATAGAGCGAGCCTTCCCTGGGATCGTAGCGGACTGCCAACAGGTTCTCGCACCCGGCGATCGTCGAGGCGAGGTTCGACGTGGCCGGTACACGCTCGTCCCACACCACGAGCCCTTGGCACACCTCACCCAACCGCGCAAGCAGATCCTCCAGCGGCCCGATCCGCTCCACAGCGCGCTGGCCCAGCCACGCCCCCGGACGCGTCATCTCGCTCCACCAGAAATCGTCCGGCTGGCGCACGTAGCGCAAGTACAATCGCGGTCCGGGGCGGTTGGCAAGCCCTTGCAGGGAAACTACCAGGTGAGTCTCGTCCCATAGCCGGCGGCATGCCGCCGGATCGTTCAAGTCCAGGCGCAAGCCCCGTCATGTCGAAAAGCACGATCGGCGGCTCGTCGGCGGCGCGGGCGGCCCCCGCCGTCGCTCCAATGCACAACAGGGAACTCGCTGCAAGGATGCCGCAAGCAACCGACTGCGTCATGATGGCATACATCCGGGGAAGAAAGAATGGATTGCCGCGCAAGCGGCCGCTGTGACTCGCGCGCCGCGCTTCAGGCCGTCTCGTCCGCGTCCAACCCCAAGAGCTCGTTGTCGTAGGCTTCCTCGAGTTCCCGCACCGTGTTGGCCAGTTCCGAGTTCTGCTCGACCACCGAACTTACCTCGAGTTCCCACTCCGTGCTCGCGGTGCGCAAGGAATCGAGGTCCAACGGCAGCTTGAGAATCTTGGCCAGCCGCCGCGTGACGGCTTCGATGCTGGCCGGGTTGGTGCCGTGCAAGTAGCTGGGAATCTCCGCCATCACGGAAACCATTTCCAGTCCCTGCGCTTCGGCTTGGGCCATCAGGTACGTCGTGAAGGAGCCCGGACCCTTATAGGTGTTGCGACGCTGCAAGCCGTACTGCTCCATCTCCGGCAAGAGCACCGAGTCGGAGGCGGTGACGAACAGACGCGGTTCCCGCGTGTGGGGCACGGAGCCGCCGAACGAACCGACAAACAGGATCCGCTCCACCCCCACCTCGTGTGCCAGCGTGAAAATGCACTCGCCGAAATGCCTCCAGTGGAGGTTTGGCTCCTTGCCCACGAACAGCACCAGGCTCGCGTGCTCATGCACGTGGAACACGTTGGCGGGCATCTCCACCGACTTGATCAGTCCGTCCTCGATCTCGACCTCCGGCCGGAACATCGCCGCGACTTCCATCGAACCGGGGATGTTGTAGATGTAGAAGGGCTCGGGATCGATGTCGGCAAACGCCTTGGCGTCGACCAGGTTCACCAGGCGGCTGACCGTGCCCGTGGACACGTCGCCGCCGTCCATCCAGCCGCTGAAAGCCAGGACCAGCGTGGCTTGCTTCAGCCGCGGATACTCGCGGAGCTCGCGGATTTCAGGGGGGATTTGTCTCATGTGCGCATTGTATACGCCTCCTCCGCACGGTCGCAATGCGCCCCGCCCTATAGCCTTTCACGAACCAAGAGCGGGAACGACTCCCCCCTCCCCCCTCCGATCAAGAGGAGTACTTCAATTCGAGTTCGAGCCCGAGACTTTCCGTGAAACGGCCAAACCGATGGGCCACGCAAACCACGTATACAATTTTCGCCACCTTGGCGTGGGCGTAGTGCGTACGAAGGCGAGCGATGTCGTCGTCGGTCATCGCGCGTGGCTGGGAGGTAAGCTTTGGCGCCAAGACAAGTGCCTCCCGCTCGGCCGCCCTTTGCCGCGGTTTACTCGTCCGCCGGTTCGTCGTAGATCGCGTCTTGGCGGTATCGTGCCCATACGGTCTCGAACCAGTCGTCGGGCTGAGGCAGCGGGCGACTCGGCACCCAGGCATGTTGGGGCCGGCCTTCCGGCACCGGCAGTGTCCGAAGCACTTGCGTGCGGAACTCCGGGTTCTCCACCACCAGGCGCCAGCGATCATCGAGTTGCTCGTGGATTCTCGTCCCGCCCGGTCCGAGCACGATTGCCGAGCCTCGGCTCCCCACGCCACTGCCCAGCCAGAAGCGGACGGCATCGAGATAAACCGCGTGGGCGAAACAGAGCTGCCGCGTGTGCAGCGTTTCCCAGGGCTCGCCCCGGCAGCCGTCGCGGTCCATGCGATTCCATTGCTCCCAGGCCTCGAGGGTTGCCTCTTCGAGGGCCTCGGCCCCGCGAACCTGGGCCGCCGCGAGCGTCATTCTGCGTTGCAGGTCCTCGCGCTCCTGCGCCGACGTGTGCGCGGCCGACGCACTGCGCCTGATCCAGGCCAGCGTTTCTTCGATCGCTGGCTCCGCCGCTCGGCGGACCGTGTCGGCGCCGACGCACGAAGCTCGGTAGCGATGGCCGATGTACTCCGCCGTGCGCAGGCCCCCGACTTGCCCCGCGTTCAGGGCCGAGCCTCCCGGCCGATACACGCCGTGGGAGCCGTTCACCTCCCCGACCGGAAACAAGTGTTTGACGTTGACCGATTCCCACCACAGGTTGCCCGCCAGTCCGCCATTGTTGTGCTGTGCGCAGACGGCAATCTCCAGCGGCTGGCTCGCCAGGTCGATTCCGTGTTCCCGGTACAGTTCGACCGCGGCGGGGTTCATCGCCCGAAGCCGCTCCAGTGGCGTCGCCTGAATCGCACGTGACCGAGTGAGATAGTTCTGCGCTTCCTCGGAAAGGTTTTCGAAGCGAAATCCCTCGGCGTTGGCGCGGAAATCGAGAAACATGCGCCGGCCGCTCAGGACCGTTTCCTGAAAGACGAGGAGATCGACCAGCGACGATCCGCCGATTACCTTCCGCGCGTCAAACGGCCATTGATACCCTTTGAGGAACACGGCCGAATGCATGGCGCCTGGCGAAGGGAAGAAGGGCAGGAGGAATTCCCGCGCGTTGCGCGTGCCGTCTGCCGCCGTACTCACCAGACGCGGCACGACCTGCATGTACGTCCCCGAGACGTTCCAGCGGAACTGCGTCGAAGCAATGCCGAACTGGGACTCGGGCAGGTTCTGGGCCTCGGCTCCGGCTAAAAGCGCCACGCCGATGGAGCCCGTGTGTCCGGACGGATAGACGCTGGTGTGATACAGGCCGCCGGGTCCTCCCACCGCGAACACGACGTTGTCCGCTCCGACCACCTCCACCGCGCCGTCGCTTCGCACGAGCACCGCACCAACCACGCGCGACGCGCCGTTCTCCTCGACCGTCAGCAGGCGCACGGCGCGGCGGTCTTCCCAGACCGGGATATCCAGCGCGCGCACTCGGCGGATCAAGGCCCGGCACATTTCCCGCGACGTATACGGTCCGATCGACGTGGTGCGCTGACGTGGATCGTGGTCCGTTTTGTAGCCGACGAACTGCCCATAGGCGTCGCGGGGAAACGGGACTCCCAGTTCCACCAGGTGCAGAAACGCCCGCGCCGAAAGGCTCGCTTCGACCAGGGCCAGGTCACCGTGCATGCTCCCGCCGGCCAGATAGCTTTCGGCCATCGTGGCCGGTGCGTCCCCCTCGGCGCCGTGCATGGCGAGCTTGTAGTAGGTCTGCTTGTCGCTGCCGGTATTGATCGACGTACCCTGCGCGAGACCCTCGGTCACGATCAGCAGATCGTCGATGCCGGACGCGCGAAGCTGCACCGCGGCGTTAAGCCCCGCCGCCCCGCTGCCGATCACCAGCGTGTGGACCAGCGCAAGAGCAGTCTCTTCTCGCGGTCCCAACCGTCCCGCGATGCTCATCGGGCCTTCGTGCATGGGTCGAGTCCTTGCTGTTGCTGCCGAGTGCCGGCTTGAGTACGCGGCGGCGCATACGATCGCGCGTGGCCGCAGCGGCCTTTGCCCCCGTAAGAGCCTATCCCAGAACTACCAGGAAAAGGGTCCGCGGCCGGGGAAGCGTGGCACCTCCCAAGGTTCTGGGATCGGCTCTAAGAGCCCCGCGCGACCCCGTTGGCCCAAGCCGCCAACTCCGCTGCGCCCTTGCGGTGGCAGAAGTCGCCGAAGGTCTCGCCCGTCGTGCGCGTCCTGGCTTGAAGTAGGTGAAGAGCGGCACGAGCGTCGGCACGATCTCCTCGAGCGGCACCAGGTCCTTGTAGATGAAGCCCAGCCGGTCGCCCAGCAGCCGGCCGCCGAGATAGATCGTGTACTTGCCCAGCCGTCTTGCCCACCAGGCCGATGTCGGCGTTGTAGGGCCGCGCGCAGCCGTTGGGGCAGCCGGTCATGCGGATCGTGAACCGCTCGCCGGCAAAGCCCCAGCCGGGCCAGTTCGACTTCCAGCTGGTCGATCAACGCCGGCAGCACCCGCTCGCTCTCGGTGACCGCCAGCGGGCAGGTCGGCAGGGCCACGCAGGCCATCGACCAGCGCCGGACGTTGGAGATCTCGTCGCTGCAGCTTCACGCCGTGCCGGCGCAGGATCGCCTCCAGCCCGGCGCGGTCCTCCGGCTCGAGATCGGTGAACAGGATGCTCTGATGCGGCGTCAGGCGAATGCCCGGCTGGTACGTGCGGCAGATCTCGCGCAGGGCCGTCTTCAGCGTCGAAGCCCGTCGCGGTCCAGGATCCGGCCGTTCTCGACATTCAGGCCGTAGAACCAGCGGCCGTCGCCCTGCTCGTGCCAGCCGAGGTGGTCGTCGAAGCCGACGACGTCCTGGCGGATGCGGCTCGGCCAGCGAGCGGCCGTAGTACTCTTCGACCTTGGCCTTGAACCAGTCGCAGGCCCCAGTCGGCGATCAGGTACTTCAGCCGCGCCCGCTTGCGGTCCGAGCGATTGCCGAAGTCGCGCTGCACCTTGATGATCGCCGTGGCCACGTCGACGACCTGCTCGGGCTGGATGAAGGCCAGCCGCTGGGCCAGGGCCGGAAAGGTCTTCTTGTTGCTGGGAGTGACGCCCATGCCGCCGCCGACCAGCACGTTGTAGCCCACGATGCCGCCCGCCTTCGCGCGATCGGCCACAAGCCCAGGTCGTTGGCGTAGCACGTCGACGCAGTTGTCGTCGGCCAGGCGATCGCCGTCTTGAACTTCCGCGGCAGGTAGGTCGGCGCCGTAGATCGGCTCGATCTCGTGCCCGTCGGCACCGCCGCCGCACAGTTCCTTCTCGCCCGGTCTCCGGATCGGTGAGCCAGATCTCGTGATAGGCCGTGCGTCCGCGGCAGCAGATGCGCCGACAGCCGGTCGGCCAGTCTCCTGCATCTGCGCGCCGCACCGGATCGCTGGCGCAGCGGCGCCGGGCAGCACATCACGTTGCGCTCCACGTCGCCGCAGGCGCCCAGCGTGGTCAGCTGCACCTCGTTGATCCGCTGGATCGCCTGCCGGACGTTGCGCTTGAGCACGCCGTGCAACTGGATGTCCTGGCGGTCGGTGATCCGCAGCGTGCCGTTGCCCAACTCGTCGCACAGGTCGAGTTGGGCCAGGAATTGCTCGCGCGGTGAGCTTGCCGCCGGGAATCTTCACCCGCACCATGAGCGAATAGGCCTTGCCCAGCTGCTTCCCCGTCGGCGTCCTTGGCCTTGCGCCGGTCGCGGTCGTCCTGCTGGTACATGCCGTGGTGCTTGAGCAAGTTGGACCGTGTCTTCCGTCGAAGGCGTCGCCTGGCGTTGGCCAACTCCTCGGCGATGGTGCCCCGCAGGTAGCTTGCTGGACTGCTTGATCTTCTCAACGCGCTGGGTTGGGGTGTATCATCGGTCATGGCAATCTCCCGTGGCGATCCCAGCCTGAAAAGAAAGTGTACCGCTGCCGTATCGTCGGACAGCGTTGATGGTTAGCGAAACACTACTATGTTGACAAACATAAATATGATATTGTATCGACACATTCGCTGGGAATCAACAGCGATCGCTGCGAACGTTTCAGTCGGCCTGGAGGCAGCCCGCATGGGCGGCAGGCTTTTTGGGGTCGTACGAGCGGCTCGGGGAGCGGTTTTCAAGATAATCGTTGCTGCCCGGGTTCGCCTACCTCAATAGCCCTGGCGGCCGTCCGAAGTCGGTCTAAAATAGCACGTTCTGCCAATACTATGCTTCGCAGCCAGAATCGGTCTATTGTGGGGGACGAAGACCCTGGCAACAGGGGCGGCGCGAAGTTGATGGTCCGCGCCCACGGAATGGGTCGCCCACCCTCTAACCCTCTGGAGGAATCTCCTGTGACCGCGACGATCCTCGACGGCAAAGCCCTGGCGGAGCAAATCCGCGCGGAGATCGCCGAGCAGGCGGCCGCGTTCATCGCCGCCGGCGGGGCAGTTCCCTGTCTGGCGGCCGTTCTGGTCGGCGACGACCCGGCCAGCCAGGTCTACGTCCGCAACAAGCAGAAGGCCTGCGAGAAGGCCGGGCATCGGAGCCAGCTCCACCGGCTGCCGGCCGAGACCACCCAGACGGAGCTCCTGGCGCTGATCGACCAGCTCAATCGCGACCCGGCGGTCCACGGCATTCTCGTGCAGCTGCCGCTGCCCAAGCAGATCGACGAGAGCGCGCATGCTTGCAGGCCGTCAACCCGCTCAAGGACGTCGACGCCTTCCATCCCGAGAACGTCGGCCGGATCGTGCAGAGTCGGCCCCGCTTTCTGCCCTGCACGCCGCACGGCATCCAGCAGCTGCTGGTGCGCAACAACATTCCCGATCGCCGGCAGCCACGTGGTGGTGCTCGGCCGCAGCGACATCGTCGGCAAGCCGATGGCGATCATGCTCATGCAGCGCGGCCGCGGCGGCGACGCCACGGTGACGGTCTGCCACAGCCGCACCGCGCGACCTGCCCGGCAGTCACCCGCCAGGCCGACATCCTCATCGTGGCCATCGGCAAGGCGAAGTTCGTCACCGCCGACGATGGTCAAGCCCGGGGCGGTGGTGATCGACGTGGGGATCAATCGGACCGAAGCGGGGCTGGTGGGCGACGTGGATTTCGACGCCGGTCCAGGAGGTGGCCGGCCAGATCACGCCCGTGCCCGGCGGCGTCGGCCCGCTGACGATCGCCATGCTCTTGCACAACACTTTGG
Source organism: Pirellulales bacterium (assembly GCA_963736495.1). Classification (GTDB taxonomy): domain Bacteria; phylum Planctomycetota; class Planctomycetia; order Pirellulales; family Thermoguttaceae; genus CAVTPL01. The sequence continues at coordinate 106,712 of CAVTPL010000013.1, forward strand.
CTGCGGCACGTCTCCAAGCCTCGCGGGGATGAGGTGCCCAAGCGATTGCTCGCCCAAGTCGCCAAGGAGGAGTTGCGATGGCCATGACCTTCAATGTCGAGACCGTTGCAGGTCTGAGCGATAGCATTGCGGCTCAACGACTGCGGGAAGAAGGCTACAACGAGTTGCCTTCCAGCAAGCAACGCACGCGTGCTGGCCATCGCCCTGGAAGTGGTCCGGGAGCCCATGTTCCTCATGCTCGTGGCGTGCGGCGGGCTGTACATGCTGATGGGCGAATTGAGCGACGCCCTGATGCTCTTGGGCTTCGTCTTCGTGGTCATGGGCATCACCATCGTCCAGGAGCGACGAACCGAACGTGCCTTGGAGGCGCTCAAGGACCTTTCCAGCCCACGGGCGCTTGTGATTCGCGACGGACGACAGAGGCGGATTGCCGGACGCGACGTGGTGCGCGGCGACATGATCCTCTTGGCCGAAGGGGACCGCGTCCCGGCCGACGCAATCCTTCTTCAAGGGATCAATCTCTCGGTCGACGAATCCTTGCTCACGGGGGAATCCGTCCCGGTGCGGAAAGCCCCTTCCGCCGGGGCCGGCCGTCATGGGACCGCCCGGCGGCGACGACCTGCCGTTTCTGTTCTCCGGGACTCTCGTCACCGGCGGTCAAGGACTTGCCGAGGTCCACCGGACCGGACTGCGTACGGAACTCGGCAAGATCGGCAAGGCGATTCAGACCCTGGAGCCGGAGCAGACTCTTCTCCAGAAGGAGACCGGCAGGCTCGTTCGCTACTTGGCCGTCGTCGGCCTGGCCCTCTGCGGCATCGTGGTGGTCGCCTATGGTCTGACGTCGAGGGGGCTCCGCCGAGGCGTGGCAGGGAGGGCTTCCTGGCCGGCATTACCATGGCGATGGCCACCTTGCCGGAAGAGCTGCCGGTGATCCTGACGATCTTCCTGGCCTTGGGAGCATGGCGGATTTCGCAGAGCCGCGTCCTGACCCGGCGCATGCCGGCGATCGAGACGCTGGGGGCGGCCACGGTCCTCTGCGTCGACAAGACCGGGACACTGACCCTGAACCAAATGTCGGTGCAGCAGCTCTCCTGCAATGGCGAGGTGCTTCGACGACGCCGCGAACGAGGCGACTCTGCCGGAAACGTTTCACCGGACGCTGGAGTTTGCCGTTCTGGCGAGCAAGCGGGATCCGTTCGATCCGATGGAGAAGGCCATCCGGCTGCTGGGCGACAAGTACTTGGCCTCCAGCGAGCACCTCCACAACAACTGGACGCTGGTGCATGAGTATCCCCTTTCCCCGGAGCTGCTTGCGCTTTCGCACGTCTGGCAATCGCCGGACGGATCGGACTACGTCGTGGCCGCCAAGGGGGCGCCGGAGGCGATTGCCGACCTTTGCCACTTCACGGCACGAGAAAGGGAACCGCTGACCAGCGAGGTGGCGACGATGGCCGGGCAAGGGCTGCGGGTTCTTGCCGTGGCCGAAGGCCGTCTGAGACGCACGGAATTGCCTCACGAGCAGCATGATGTCGATTTCACGTATCTCGGGCTGGTCGGACTGGCGGACCCGGTCCGGCCGGAGGTCGCGGACGCGATCAAGGAATGCTACGAGCGCCGGCGTGCGCGTGGTGATGATCACCGGCGACTACCCGGTCACCGCCCAGAGCATCGCCCGGCAGATCGGGCTGGCGGACCGGGGCGCCACGATCACCGGACCTGAACTGGACGCGATGGGGGACGAGGAGTTGGCCGATCGCATCCGCGACGTCAACGTCTTCGCCCGCGTCGTGCCCGAGCAGAAACTTCGGATCGTGAACGCACTGAAGAGCCAACGGCGAAGTCGTCGCCATGACCGGCGACGGAGTGAACGATGCTCCGGCGCTGAAATCGGCCCACATCGGCATTGCCATGGGAGGACGCGGCACGGACGTTGCCCGCGAGGCGTCCGCCTTGGTGCTGTTGCAGGACGACTTCACGTCGATCGTCCAGGCCGTCAAGCTGGGACGGCGGATCTTCGACAACATCAAGAAGGCGGTCTCCTACGTCTTCGCCATCCATGTTCCGATTGCCGGGCTGTCGATGGTCCCGGTGTTCTTCGCGGACTGGCCGCTGCTGCTCCTGCCGATCCACGTGGTCTTTCTCGAATTGATCATCGACCCGGCCTGTTCGGTGATCTTCGAGGCCGAGAATGCCGAGCCCAACACGATGAAACGGCCGCCGCGCAACCCGAAGGAGAGGCTGTTCAGCCTTCGTTCCGTCGGCCTGAGTCTCCTCCAGGGCGTCAGCGTCCTGGCAGTCCTGCTTGCCGTGTTCTGGGCTGCCGGCGCCTTGGGGCATGCCGGACGACGGATGCACGGCGGGCATTGGTGTTTGCGACGCTGGTCGTGGCCAATCTCTGTCTGATCCTCACGAATCGATCCTGGTCCCGCACCATCGTTTCGATGTTCAAGGAGCCGAACGCGGCCCTGTGGTGGGTGCTTGGAGGGACGGCGCTCATGTTGACCCTCGTGCTCACCGTGCCGTTTCTGCGGGATCTGTTCCACTTCAGCCCTTTGCACGCGGCAGACGTGGCAGTCTTCGTTCTGCTGCCGGTGTGGTGAGCATCATCTGGTTCGAGTTGCTCAAGGTTCTTAGAGTCAGGCTGGCCTGAGCGGGAAAAGAAGATCTTCGGGCGGGATGCTGTGCAAGGAGCATTCCGTCGGAAGCGTTGTGCGATGATCAGCTTTCAAGCACGGGCACACCGACGCGCTTTAGATATCTGAAAGTCTCGTCGTAGTGGGCACACTTTCGCGTATGATCCGAGTCGTCGCCGGGTGGGACGAAGATGACCATTCCCTGACGCGAACGTGTTAGCAGGACCCGATACGCGTTCCTGAGAAACCGCTGCCGTTCGACGGATCGGACCTTCTGCCAGCTTGTACCCCGGAAACCGTAGTAGTCCCAATTGGATCCCGTGTGCCGCAAATCCGCATCCCACGCAACGCATGCCCAGTCCAGTTCCAGGCCTTGGATTTGGAATTCCGTGGCCACATCTTCAAGGAAGCACGATGACCGAACATCTTGCTTGTTGTTGAGAAACCAATCCTTGGGATCGATGGTAGCCTTAACGTTAATTGCGTATGGCCGCAAGCGAAGTCCCTCGGATGAGGCAACCAGTCCGTGCCGTTCGCTACCTCGCGATTTGGCCTTGAGCCATGCTCTTGGCCGATCGATATCACGTGTCAACGCAATGGGATAGGTCGGCAACACCTGTGCAAGCAATGCACGAGATTTCTCAAGATCGCAATCGAGAAGTTTCTCGACCCAAGCAGATACTAGCTCGGAGCGAAATGAACGAACGGACAAAGCAAGATGCAGTCCGTCCACGAGGCAGACATCGGACATGCCTTCCAAGTATCGATGAATGTGATCGTCAGCTCGACGGTCGTCAAGTAACATGCGCGAGACAAAAAGCCTCCAGGTCGGAAAGGAGCGCTGGAGTGATTCGAACCACTCCGAGATCCCCGCCTCCCCGGTGTTGATTTCCTGGCCACTGCCAATCAGGCACACAATGACTGCCCAGTCCGTGTGCCGATCCATGACAGAAATCAAGAACTCCGGCTCCGATTGGTCGAAACCAGAAATGCCTCTTTTCCTGCGCATGAAGGCCGAGGTCTGCTTCCGGTCCCAAGCGCACTGTGCCTCGTCAAAAATGACGATTCGTTCTAAGGGCGGCAATGAGGACGATAGGCAGTCGTCTCGAAAATGGTGGATGTTCTGCACAAAGGCCTTTACTTTGGCGGCAGCAGTCGACTTGATGATCCGGTTTCCCGCCAATCTGGCCCTTGAAACCTCGTCTCGAACCAATGCTTCTCGGAGGACTTCGACAAGGGGGCCGTTTCCGGACAAAAATATTGCGTGTTCACGGTTCTCCGAATCGTGCCAGCAGTTGGCGATATTCAGGCCTGCAAGCGTCTTTCCTGCCCCGGGAACACCGGTGACGAAACAAATCGTCTTCTTCCGATCTCGCTTCGCTGAGTCGATGATGTGTGTAAGTTCACTTGCCGTTCGAGTGAGATTCTCGACGCCCGCATCGTTACGCGTGATTTCGTCAACCTTGTGGCCTCGATACAGGGCCTGAGCGGCTTCAACGATGGTGGGTGTGGGATGGTAGGGCGAGTTTTCCCATGTAAGCGCATCAATGCGATGTCCGTCACGTTGCGTGCCAAGCAAAGCCAGTGCGCCGGCCAAATTGTCGCGATTGGCGAGGAGTGGTCGTAGTACCCTATCGTCATAGGCACAGACGGCATGCGCCACGGGTGGGGCCTCCGTCGCAACGACAATTGGGGCAATCGTGCGGCAATGGCTCTCTTCATGGAAGTTCTTCAGGTCAAGGGCATAGTCGAGGACTTGGTCGAGGGCGTGCGAATGAAATCGGTTCTCCCCTACCTTGAACTCCAGAACGACAATCGTGGACTCGAGGATCAAGACGGCGTCGGCGCACTGGCCCATTCTCGGAATCGAGTATTCGAGGAAAAGGTGACCATCAAAGTCCAGCACACTCGCTTTCAGAATGCGGATCTCCTCAGTCCAAGCATCGCGCTGCGTCTGTTCCAGGGCAAAGCGATTGCTTCTGCACAACTCTCCGAGAATCTCGGCTTCTGATTGCCGAACGAAGTCCGCCAGTGCCCGTGAATAGTAACTCCGAGCCAGAACTGCCATGGCTTCACCGTGCTCAAGCGATTCTCTGTTAGAGGACCGGTGTGGGGAGACGACGGACTTGGAGCGTTGCTGCGAGAGTCAATGGCTTGGGAGTCTCGCTCGCCGCTCTACGGTATTCAACGGCGCGCCCAGTAGAATACCATCGCGCAGGGCTGCCAAGGCTGTAGAGCTCAAGGGCCAAGGTGCCCCGTTCTGCCAGACAAGACCCTACGCGGGGGCTTTGCGACAATGACTCGGCTCGATCAGAAACGGACCTCCTGTCGCCCCGTGAAGATTGCGTGTTCCTCCGCGTCCCCTGTATCGCCCGGTCTTTACGCGTCGGCGTCGAGTGCCAGGGCGACCTATTCGAGCAACTCTTCGTCGAGCGGTTCGAGGGCCGCGTTGAAGCGACGGTACTCCGCCGCCTTCACAAGCGAAGCCCACGGATCGCCAAAAATGGTCAAGATGGCTCTTCTGTGGAACGTCCCGGTCGGATTCGGATTCCACCCTCGCTGACCACCCATAAGTGACCTTCGAGCGGTGTGCAGTCCAGGGCGGCGATGATACGTTCCATCACGCTTAGCACGTGGCGGCGGCTCTGATCGACCATGCGCAAGAGGATCAAGCCCTGGTACTGCTCTGGGGGATATTCGTGGATGTTGCCGAATCCGAGATCAAGCGTCATCACGACGCGCCCTTCGCGACGGGCTACGCCGGCGATCTCCGAATCCGGGCAGCCTTGAAGTCCTTCCTCATGGACGGTCTGCGCATCATGTCCGTGGGTCCGCAGCAAATCGGCCACGTCGCTGTGCAGGTTCTCGTCGATCTTCAGTCGCATCCTGCGGTCCCCGGCATGAAGGGGATCACGGTTTCGCGCGCCAAGTCAGCGGCGTAGGCAACCGCCGCTTCGATGTCTTCACGCTGGAGATGGTATCCGCGCATGATCTCGTCGGGCGACTCGCCTGTCGCCAGGTTATCGAGGATTACCGATACCATCACGCGCGTCCCCTTGATGCATGCCCTACCGTGACAGATTGCCGGATTGGCCGTAATCCGCTCTTGCCAGTTCATGGGAGACTCCTGGAGTGACCGTTGTCGGTTCTCGGTCAACACGGGGGGGAATTGCGTCTCGATCTGTCTGTTGCGTGCCGCTTGTTTCTCGGCATTTGTGAGGCGAATGTCGGTGAGGCGGTCATTTACAGACGTGTTGTCGTTCCAGCCCAACGCTGGAAAGATTGCGTCCAACGTAGACCGACATTCTTGGTCCCGTCATCTGCCACCGCCGTGTCCCTTCCACGGTGACGGTAGCTGTTGGCTCAGGCGTCGGCGTCGAGTGCCAGGGCGACCTGTTCGAGCAGTTCTTCGTCGAGCGATTCGAGGGCCGCGTCGTTCACTGCGGCTGCACTGCCGGCAGCCCGGTCCGTGGTCTCGGACACGCTCTGCGAGGACGACATATCGCGCAGGCTTGGCACTCTTCAGCGAAGATTCATCCCCGGAAGCTTTACCGTCCGAATCGCTCGGGTTGCTCGGTTGCTTGCTGTTCTGCCGATCATTCTGCGACTGGGCCGGGGCGCCGTTGCGACCAAAGCCGGTATCGGTCCCTAGATGCGGACCGAACCAAGAGTTCGGGCCCAGAAGGCTGCCGGACGACGGGCGCCACGGGAGCCCAAGCCCGTAGCCGTTACCGGGCTCAGGGGATCATTGGCCAGCGCGAACGCCGCCTGCAAGTTGTCTGCTCCAGGCAAGGGCAGGCTCTGCGGGAATAAGGGCTCGGACAGACTGCGGTCGGTGGCCGTGGCCAACAAGGCCAGATCGATCACCTCGACCTCCACGACTTGCACGCTGCTCAGCCCGGTCTGCCCTTGTCCGTCGATCTCGGTGGCGCGGACCGAGAGCCGCGTCAGGCCGGCGGGATACTGCTGGGGCACGTCCCAACGAATGAGGCCGGTCTGGGCGTCGATCGAGGCGCCCTCGGGCACAGTGCCTTCGAAGCTATAGCGGATCGAGGCCGCGTGGTCGGGGTCGGTAGCCGCGCTGGAGACTACGAGCGATTGACCCTGGATCACCAGCGACCGCGCCGGCGAGGCGAAGCGGGGAGCATCGTCGACGGGAGTGACCTGGAGGCGGACTTCGGCCGCCGGACTGATGAGATTGACGGGGACTACCCGCGCTTGATCGTCGGTCACCGTGAAGGTGAAACGATCGGTTCCGTTGTAATCGGCGCCGGGCACATACGTGACGCGGCCAGTTGCGGCGTCGAAGCTCACGATCCGGCCGTGGGCCGGTCCTTGAACGACGGCAAACCGCAACGTCTGCTGGACCTCGGGGTCGCCGTCATCGCCGGCGAGGAACAGCGTAATCGCTGTGTCTTCGGCCGTGGTCGCGTCCTGGCTCGTGGCCGATGGCGGCGCGTTGACCGGGGTCACGTTGACGGTCACCGTGCCCGTCCCGCTGGCCAGCCCGCTGACCTGCTCGGTGACCTTGAGGGTGAACGGTGTCCGTGCCGCTGTAATGGGCGGCGGGAGTAGACGGCCTGGCCGGTGGCGGGATCGATGGTCACCGTGCCGTGGGCGGGCGCGGTCTGGAGCGTGTAGGAGAGGGTTTGAGTCAGCTCCGGATCTCCATCGTCGTCGGGACCTGCCAGCGCGATCGACTTGACCGTATTTTGCAGCGTGGAGACGGTTTGCGTCTTTCGCCGAGGGCGCGTCGTTCACCGCTTGCACGGTAATCGATACGGCCGCTTTCTCGCTCGACATGCCGGCCGGATCGCCGGCCTTGTCGTCGTCGATCACGCGGAAGGTGAACGAGTCGCTGCCGTTCCAGTTGGCGTTGGGAACGTAGCTCAGTTGGCCGGTGTTCTGGTTGAACTGGCTGATGGTGCCGTGGCTTGGCGGATCGACGAGCACGAAGCGGAGCACCTGCTGGAAAGGCGGATCGCCGTCGTCGCCGGTGAGGGCGATGTCGATCGACGTGTCT
>CAVTPL010000014.1:0-336504 GCA_963736495.1 Pirellulales bacterium
GCTCGAAGCGATGAGGTCTTGCATGCCCATGTGGTGATAAAGGGCCATGGCGTAGCGTTCCACTTTGAACTGGCCCGGCAGGGTCACCAGCGGAGTACCCATGGAAAAGGCGTCGTGTCCGGTGAGGCTTGCGCTGTAGTGCGGGGCGTCAAGCACGACCGCGGCCTCGGCCAGAAGTGATAGTAGGCCTTCGTCGGCAGCTTCGAAAGCCAGTGGATCCGCGAGAACAGGGGCGATGGGAGAGTTCGTTCGAGGCGACGCTTCAAGGCTTCGACGGCATAAAGATGCTGCCCGGTGAGCATGACGATGAATCCCTCGCCGTCGGATTCGAGGATCCCTTGGAGCAGCGGATCGAAGTCGGGGTGGTACTTTTCGATTCGATGGGGGCAGAAGTACATGGGGCCCCGTGGCGGCAAACCGAATTGTTCGCGCGGCACGCTCGGGTTGGGGAACCATCGGCTGCGAAGTGGGAAAGGTCTCGAACAGACAGAGCTTTTCCGAATAGTGCGGCTCGGAGCCCGCCGGTTCGATCCGTCGGGAACTGAAATAGTAGTCGACTGCCGAAATTCTCGTCGTACCGTGAGTGAACCAGCCCGTGCATTGCACGGGAGCCAGACGCATGAACGGCAGGAAGTAGTTGAACGAGTCCGTCCCGATCTGGTGGTGGTAAAGGATATCGCAACGGGATTCGGCAATCGTCTTCACGGCCTCGCGGAAAGTGTCGCCGTAGGCCACCTATCCGACGATCGCTTGCGGCATGGCGGAGCGGCAGATGGACTGGATCGATTTCGGGCAGAGCACGGCCACTTCAAAGCGGTCGCGGTCGAGCCGTTCGATGGTCCGTTGCATGTGCCGGAGGAACCCCCAGTGGCGCCCCGGTGTCACCAGGAACCCGACCCGGGGCCGGTTCGGGTTGCGAACCGGGGGTCGCTCTTGGGGAAAGGACGCCTCGAACAACCGGGCGAACTTCTGTTTGATCGTCCGGTTGTTACGGCCGTGGTGCGCCAGGGCAAACGGCGGGCGGAATCCGTCGCGGCAGGATTCTCGCCAGTCGATCTGGAAGGGCGATTGCAGCGCTTCGTCCAGCGAATGATCCAAGCGGCAGCGGTATGCGTCGATTGCGTCGACCGTGTCGAACACATAGGGGCAGAGTGCAAGGCCGCGAAACCGCCAACTGGGGCAGTCCGGGCGCAGTTGACCCGCCCGATCGTAGCTGCCTTGGGCGGCTGCCATGTCGCCGTACTCTGCCTCGGCACCGCCGAGAACCAGATGGAGTTCGGCGTCGGAGGGTTTCTGTTGGACCCGCGCTGGAGGAGCGGGACCGCGGCGGCGGGACGCTCGCGCTCGAGGTGGAGTTGGCCGAGGTTTCGCAGACTGCGGAAGTGGTCGGGAACGATTTGGAGAAGGCGCTGGTACCCGTCGACGGCCGCCTGCGGGTTTCCGAGTTCCGCACTGAGTTCGGCCAGGTGGAACATGGCGTCGACGTGGTTCGGCTTGAGTCGGACGGCCTCTTGAAACGACTCCAAGGCTGCGCGGGGTTCTCCCAGGTCTCTCAGAACCAGTCCGAGATTCGACCTCGCATCGGCGTAGTCGGGCCGGAGCGACAAGGCCCGCTCGAAGGCCGTCCGGGCTTCGTCGAAGCGGTTCAACTCGCGGAGGACGGCCCCATAGTTGCTCCAGTAGACGGGTTTGGTGTCGCATGCTGCCAGCGCCGCTGGATCAGTGCGACGGCTTGCTCGTGCTCCCCGCGGGAGTGACGGACGATGCCGAGGAAGTGAGCGGCGCCGGCGTGATCGGGCTGGTCGCGGAGGATGGCCTGGTAAAGCGATGCGGCCTGGTCGAGTTGGCCTTGCTGGTGGAGTTTCAGGGCCTGGTCGAAGCGGTCGGGCATGGAAGGCGGCACGCAGCGGGGAAAGGATCGGAAGGGATCTTGGAGAGGACTGTTGTCGAGGAATTCCGTGCACGACCGTGCCCAGTGGCATCGTCCGAGCGCGTACGCGGCGAAGCCGGCGGCGGTTAGGCCGAGGAGCGAAGGGGGAAAAAAGGAGGATCGCATCCGCGCGCGTGTTGGTCAACCGATCGCGGTTTTTGCCACATTTCCCCCGCGGCTCGTCGTTTTCACGGCGGGTGGGATCACCACCGGAGCGCACAGTCTGGCCGAGTGATCTTACGATGGCCCGTGGCCCAATTTCAAGATTGGTTGGTGGGCCACGGTGGAGCGGCGTGGGGCTTGGGTCAACCCAGTGCCCAGCGGTGGAAAGACCGTGGGGCGGTGGGCGTTTTTCGCAACCCGTCTTTCGCGACCTCCTGCGGTGCCCTTCGCTGGGCGAACCGACGCCCCTTCGGCGCGCACTTTGGGGCGCCACTCGAGGCACGCCCGAGCTGCGAGGCCGACACGATCCCTACGGGAGGCCAAACAACATGCGGGCCGAATGAACGGATGGCGTTCGGGGCAAACCAGGCGCATGCCAAACAACATGCTGGCCGAAGGCCCAGGCGTTATCCCAGCGAAGGGCAACGCCCTGGTACTCGAGTCGCCTCCCCGAGAAAATCTATCCCACCCTGTTTCTCATTCGGCCTTCGGCCCAACGGGCCAACCACTGCTATGCCTTAATTTCCCTCCGTCTCAATCCACTGACCGACGCACTCTCTTGTGCCTGGCGGCACGTGCGATAGGCGAGCCATCGGGGCCACCCGCGGCCTCCCTACCCCTATCCCGCGCACGCACAGCACTGGCAAAGCCGCCGGGGCCACGCGCGGGTCGGCATATCCTCCGGTCGAGACTCGCCATCGTCGTGGCATGACGGGAAACTGTCCTTTCCCTCCGTTTCCGTCAAGGTAACGACTCCCGACCCTTTAATGCCCTGTAAGCCGCTCCGCTGCAAGAGATAGCACAGTCGGCTACCATGACGCGAGCAGGTGTCTGCAGTTTACTCTTCTGCATCCACGCGAGTTGCCCCCGCCGCGCGCAACAGCCATGCAAGCGATCCCCACGGGAACGGCCAGTCGTCAACTTCTACGGCAATGACGATCTTGTCGGCGTCTAGCTCAGCAGCATCCCACCAGAACCATTTCCGGTTTTCAGGTTTGAGCCAATAAAGCCAGCTAGACAACGGCCAAATGTCTTCTCGCTCAAACCGGGCTTGTTCCTCCCACGTAAGCACCCTCCAGGATTTCAGGAGTGCCTCCGACTCTTCCCGTGTTGGCTCAGGCGCACATTGCGCGACGAACCAATCAGGCAGAACTTCACACCAAGTCGAGTCAGGCGGCCAATCCTCAATGGCAACTTGATCTAGCTCGGTCAACACTGTCTTTGCTTTGGAAAGAACCTGCCAGGAATCAGCATCACATTGGGCAATGAACCGGACGCTCCCCAAGCCCATCAGCTTCTCGTCAGCGGATGGTCCTTCCAGCAGGTGTCGCAGCTCACGATTTAGTCGTTCAACAGCGCCCATAGTTTTACAGTCCCGTCTTGCCGCTTCCTTGTAATATCCGTGGCTGCAGCGTCCGTATTTGATCGGGCCGCAGCCCGAACTGGTCCGGTGCCTTTGTAACATCGACCCGAATCGGCCTGTTGGGGAACCGAACCACTTCTCTCTCAAGCACAGCCGAAGCACGAAGTTCCTTCAAGACCGATTGGGGAACCTCGAACGACTTGACCGTTGCCCCGGGCATTCCCTGCGACACACGTCGCGAAAGGAACGCCTCCGCTCTCGCTTGGTTGCCGAAGTTCAAGAAGAGTGTCCGCTCCCCCTGGATTGTAACTTGACCGCCTTCCCCGATTATGATGCGCGTGTTCGGTGTTCCTTCCACTCGGAACACGCGAACGTTTGCTGGGGCTACCTGCGACCTGAGTGGTCCTCGTGCACCGAGCCAAGCTCCCCAGAGACTCGTCACGGCGATTTGCGCGGATTCGCCTGACGAGGCGTAGTCGCCCGCCGACGCAAAATTGATGGCTGCTTGTGCTTGCGTGACCCCCGCGTAGGCAAATCCGGCCGCGGCCGTGTTGTTGCTCCAGGCAAGCGTGGTCCCGACCCACGGCGAGAAGCCAGCCTCCGAAGCTAGGGCGGGCAACGCCGGAACACCGAAGCATGTGGCTAAGGCCAAGGCGCCAGAGGTCAAGTACGTCATTTGCGAGGGCTCACGTGGGAGCAGCAATCGCGGATTATCGGCTATGAACTTGCCGCCTACAAGGCGCCCCGAGATGCCGTCACCTAGGTAGGCCCGTCCGCCGCGACTGACCGCGGCGTGGCCGACGTCGGTCTTCAAGTACGCCACCAGCATTTCTGCAGCCGGCCGGGGAGCTGGTGCTGGGGAAGGCGTCAACGACGGCAAATCTGCCACTAGGCTGTGATGGAAACTAGCGTCTGGAATCGGGCGGTCTAGGGATGGACCGCTGACATAGACGGGTGGGGAAGAGGCCGGCGCCAGCAGACGCTGCAGCTCGCCGGCGCTACCGATCCTGCTCAAGGTAGGGCTGAGGCCCAACGGGGACCCACCCGGGATGGATTCAAGACCATCAGGGTCGGTTGCATTGGTCGGTCCATTGCCTACATACCGGGCTGGGCCAGGTTCTCATCACCCGCCGCCAGTCCGATCGGGTCCTCGCTGAGGAAGCGGCCGAGGGCCGGGTCGTAGTAGCGGGCACGGTAGTAGTTGAGGTCGCTTTCCTCGTCCGTCTCGCGGCCGGTAAAGCCGAAGAGGTGATCGACCGCGGGATTGGTTTCCTGGGTGATCCGGCCAAAGGCGTCGTAGACCAGGTGGTTGGCGATCGTCGTTTCCTGGGTGGCCGGGTCGAAGTCGGCCAGGTCGCGGACGGTGCCCAGGTTGTCGGCCAGCGGCCAGAGGATGTTGGAGGTGCCGCCCGCGTCGTTGACCTGCTCGTCGGCCAGGACCTGATCGACCGCCGTGCCGTACAGATAGCGGTGGGTGAGGTTGCCCAGGCCGTCGAACTGGATCACGATCTGCTTGCCGTCGTAGGCATAACGCTCGGCACGGTCGAACTGTCCGTCGCCGTTGTCGTCCATGCGCTTGGCGATGCGGCGGTTGAACATGTCGTAACGGTGGTTCCGTTCATGGAGCTGGGGGCCCAAGCCCCGGGGAGATCCCCGTAGGCGAAAAACTACGACAGCGACCCTATGCGGCCGAATGATTTGGGGCAGCACCCGGTTCGCGAACCGGCCCCAAGATCCTTACCCACAACTGCCGTTACGGCCCCGGCGGCAGTTCGGGGATAGGTTCTTCCTGCTCCTCGCGGCGTGAGCGGATACCCACGTTCTTTGGGCACGCGCGCATGGGGTTCATTGCCTATACCCCCCAGCAGAATATTTTCGATTGGACCGTCTTGCGTAGAAGGATTTTTTGGCTATCATTTCCGACTAGTATGCTCGTGATTCTCAGCCGCCTTCATTTTTTTCAGGCGCAACCGCTCGCTGCACTTGGGGCCGGAGTGGTCGCGACCGTCCGTCGATTGTTGCCGAGGCAGAGCGTCACGATCATCGCCACGGTTCCACATAGCCCCTTCGCCAATCTGAGACCGCATCGGAACACGGTCTAGCCTGCCATGCCGCCGGGGCGCCACAAAAGGCGCGGCCGGCCGGGCGCTTGGGGTCTGCCCTTTTTCATCCAACTGGCCTAAGGTCTGCGCGCAAGTATCTCTTCGGAGGAACTCCCATGCGTTTGCCCAAAAGCTCCTGGCGCACGATGCTCACCAAACTCGGCTATAAACCCGCGCGGCACCGCAGGGCGCCCGAGCGCCGAGGAGTCGAGACCTGCGCATGGAGTCGCTCGAAACGCGCCAGATGCTCGCCGTCGACCCGATCGCCGAGGCGGGCGGCCCATACACCGTGTCCGAGGGCGGCACCCTCGTGCTCGATGGTTCGGCTTCCTACGATCCCGACGGACCCAATAGGATCGTCAGCTATGCCTGGGACCTGGATGGCGACGGCTCCTTCGGCGAGACCGGCCCGGACGCAGTGCGGGGCGATGAAACCCGCATTCGGCCGACCTTCCTGGCAGCGGGTCTGGACGGCGTGGGTCTGGACGGGCCCGGCTCCTACACCGTGAGCCTGAAGGTGAAGGACATGGACGATCGCTGGAGCACCTCCAGCGATACGGTCACGATCTCGATTGCCAACGTGGCCCCCACGCTTTCGATCGATGGTGCACCAACGATCCAGGAAGGCGGCGCCTATACCCTGAATCTCTCGTCAAGCGATCCCGGTCTCGACACGATCAGCCAGTGGCAAATCGACTGGGGCGATGGTGAAGTCGACTTCGTGACAGGCGAGGAGTTGGCAACCGGCAATCCTTCCACAGTCCAGCACGTCTATGCCGACGGCCCGGCCACGCACCGCATTCGGGCCACGGTTACCGACGAGGACGGCACCTATTCCGTGGGTGATCCGGGCACGCTCAACGCAACCTTCGGCGAGCGCGGTTTTGCCCAGACGAATTTCTCCAACGCCGGCGATTTCCCGAGCGCCATGGCACGGCAAAACGATGGCAAGTTGGTTTCTGTCGGATACGGCGAAGACAAGGTGTTCCGCATTGTTCGACAGAACTCGGATGGCAGCCCGGACACCACGTTTGGCACGGCCGGCGTGGTCAAGACGGTCATCGGCATGTATGCCGACGCGCGGAGTGGCCATTCAGCCCGACGGAAAGATCGTCGTCGCGGGGAGCACCTACACCAACAGCAATGCCTACGACTATGCCGTCGCCCGCTACAACACCGATGGCAGCCTCGATACCAGCTTCGGCGGCGACGGAATCGTGACCACCAACATTGTCGGTGGTGACGAGCGTGCCTACGGCGTGGCCGTCTCCGGCGATCGGATCTTCGTGGGCGGATATGTCTACGCCGGGGCCACGGGTTACGACTTTGCCGTGGCGTGCTACCGCCGGTCCGACGGCAGCCTCGATACCTCCTTCGACGTTGACGGGATCGCGAGGACCAACGTCGCCGGAAGCGACGACCGCGGTTATGCCCTGGCGGTTCAGGACGGAAAGGTCATCGTCGCGGGTTACGCCTACTCCGCAACCACGGGCAACGATTTCGCCATGGTGCGCTACACGACGGCCGGTGCTGTCGACTTCACGGCGACCGCCGACTTCTCCGGCGGAGACGATCGAGCCTTTGCCCTGGCCCTTTCGAGCGACCAGATCGTGCTCGCCGGTTATGCCACGGCCACCGGAGCGAACAAGGACTTTGCCATCGCGCGGTTCACCACCAATGGAGTACTCAACGGTAAGACAACGACAAATCTGGGCAGCAACTACGATCAGGCGTATGCGGTGGCGGTTGATCCCAATGATCCCGATCAGCGAATCGTGGCGGCAGGCACGACTTACCAATCCGGCACCGGTTACGATTTCGCCCTCGTCCGCTACAACGCCGACGGCACCCTCGATAACAACTTCCATGGCGACGGCAAGGTAACGACCAGCTTCTCGACAGGCACCGATTGGGCCTACTCCCTGGTCATCCAACCGGCGGACCAGTCGATCATGGTCGCGGGCTACACATCCAACGGCAGTAACATCTTCGATTTCGTTCTCGCACGTTACGGCTCCGACGGGAACCTCGATACCAGCTTCGGCCAGGGAGGTAAGGTGGTTACCGGCGACGCGCGAAGCTTCGACGAGGCCTGGGCCCTCGCCGTCCAGCCCGACGGCAAGGTAATCGTGGCCGGCGAGACGTTGGACGGGGGCTATCACCGGTTCGGCATGGCGCGCTACGGCGCCAATGGTTCGCTCGATGCTGAGACCTTTGGCACCGAGGGCCGCGTGGTGGACTCGAGCAATGCAACTGCCGGGATAGGCTATGCCGTGGCGGTTGATGAGACCAGCGGTGCGATCTTCATGGCCGGCACCGTAAGCTCGAACTTCGCCCTCGCAAAGTACAACTCGGCCGGCCAACTCGTCACCGCCTTCGGCAGCGGAGGCAGCAAGCTCCAGGACCTCGCGGGTAACTACGATTGCGCACGCTCGGTCGTCCTCCGGCCGGACGGCAAGATCCTTGTCGCCGGCTATGCGATCAACGGCACCGCATCCTATGACTTCGCCCTGGCGCAGTTCAACGCCGACGGCTCTCTGGATACCTCGTTTGGCGACGACCGCGACAACAGCGGCCAGCGCGACGGAATCAAGCTCATCGATGGGCCCTCGGGCTTCGACTACGGCTACAAGCTCTTGCTCCAGGCCGACGGCAAGATCCTTTTTGCCGGGGCACTCTATAGCAGCACCCAAGCCCACAATTTCGCTCTGCTCCGCTTCGAGGAGGATGGCGACCTGGACCCCGCGTTCGGCGATCAGGGCAAGCTGGTGCTCGACTGGAACGGGAGCACCGACCAGGCCTACGACGTAGCCCTCCAAGGTGAAAAGATCCTCGTCGCCGGCTACTCCTACCATCCAACGCGCAACTACGACTTCGCCGTGGCCCGCTATGCGCTGGTCAATTCAGTCTGGCAACTCGATACCACTTTCGGCACCGGCGGTAAGGCCTGGGCCGATTTCGGCGGGGCGGATATCGCCTATGCCATGGCGGTGGAGGCTGACGGCAAGATCGTCTTGGCCGGCAGCTCCTACAACGGCGCGACCGACGACTTCGCCCTGGTCCGCTTCACCGCCGACGGAGTGCTCGACAACACTTTCGGCCAATCGGGCAAGATGCGAACCGACCTGGTCGGCGGCTTTGAAAGCATTCGAGACATCGACATCCTCCCCGGCGGAGACCTCGTCGTGGCCGGGCCCGGTTGGAGCGGCACTAACTACGATTTCAGCGTCGCGCGCTATTTCGGCGAAGCCGGCGGACTCAAGGTTAGCGTCCAAAACGTCGCTCCCACGCTTTCGATCGACGGCGCGGCGACGATCCAGGAGGGCTCTACCTATACCTTGAATCTCTCGGCCAGCGACCCCGGTACCGACACGATTAGCGAGTGGGAGATCGATTGGGGCGATGGATACATCGAGCCGGTGACGGGCAGTCCCTCCACAGTCCAGCACGTCTATGCCGACGGCCCGGCCACGCACCGCGTCCGCGCCACGGCCACCGACGGAGACGGCACATATTCCGTGGGCACCCCAGGCACGCTCAACGCCGCCTTCGGCGAGCGCGGCTTTGCCCAGGCCAACTTCTCCAACGGCAGCGACTTCGAATATGCCATGGCACGGCAAGCCGACGGCAAGCTCGTGTCGGTCGGCTACGGCGACGACAAAGTGTTCCGCGTTGTTCGACAGAACTCGGATGGCAGCCCGGACACCACCTTTGGCACCAATGGCGTGGTCAAGACCGCTATCGGCATGTATGCCGACGCGCGCGGAGTAGCCATTCAATCCGACAAAAAGATCGTCGTCGCCGGCAGCACCTACACCAACAGCAATGGCTACGACTATGCCGTCGCCCGCTACAACACCGACGGCAGCCTCGATACCAGCTTCGGCGGCGACGGGATCGTAACCACAAACATCGTCGGTGGCGACGAGCGCGCCTACGGCGTGGCCGTCTACGGCGATCGGATCTTCGTGGGCGGATATGTCTACGCCGGAGCCACGGGTTACGACTTTGCCGTGGCATGTTACGACGCGTCCGACGGTGACCTGGACACCACCTTTGACCTCGACGGCATCGCCAGGACCAACGTCGCCGGCAGCGACGACCGAGGCTATGCCTTGACGGTTCAAACGGACGGGAAGGTCGTGGTTGCCGGCTATGCCTATTCGGCAGCCACTAGTTACGATTTTGCCGTGGTCCGCTACAACACCAATGGCAGCGTCGATTTCCAGGCAACGGCCGACCAGTCCAGCGGCGACGATCGAGCCTCGGCCGTCGTTCTGTCGGGCGGCAACATCGTGCTGGCCGGCTATGCCACGCGGGCCACGACCGGCAAGGACTTCGCCCTGACGCAATTCACCACCGCGGGCCAGCTCGATACCACAAGCTTCGGCACCGCGGGTTGGGCCGTCACCGATCTGGGCGGCAACTACGACCAGGCCTACGCCGTAGCGATTGACACCCAGAATCCGAATGATCCCACTCGGCGCATCGTCGTGGCAGGCACGAGCTATCAGCCCACCGGCACCGGTTACGACTTCGCCCTCGTCCGCTACCATGCCGACGGTACCCTCGATACCGACTTCCATGGCGACGGCAAGGTCACGACCAGCTTCTCGGCCAGTAGCGACGCTGCGTATTCGCTCGTCATCCAACCGGCGGACCAGTCAATCATGGTCGCGGGCTACACAGCCAACAGCACGAGTGGGTTCGACTTCATTCTGGCGCGTTACGGCTCCAATGGGAGCCTCGATACCAGCTTCGGCCAAGGCACGGGCAAGGTGGTCACCGGCGACGCGCGGAGCTTCGACGAGGCCTGGGCCCTCGCCGTCCAGCCCGACGGCAAGGTGATCGTGGCCGGCGAGACGTTGGACGGGTACTCTCACCGGTTCGCCATGGCGCGCTACGACGCCAATGGTTCGCTCGATGCTGAGACCTTTGGCACCGAGGGCCGCGTGATGGACTCGAGCAATGCAACCGCCGGGATAGGCTATGCCGTGGCGGTTGATGAGACCAGCGGTGCGATCTTCATGGCCGGCACCGTCAGCTCGAACTTCGCCCTGGCCAAGTACGACTCGGCTGGCCAACTCGTCACCACCTTCGGCAGCGGCGGCAGCGTGCTCACGGACCTCGCCGGCAGCTACGACTGCGCCCGCTCGGTCGTGGTCCGGCCGAAGAAATTGCCGGAGGAGGCGGGTGAGCCGACGGGCAAGATCCTCGTGGCCGGCTACGCGCTCAACGGCACCGCGTCGTACGACTTCGCCTTGGCGCAGTTCAACGCCGACGGCTCGCTGGATACCTCGTTTGGCGACGACCGCGACAACAGCGGCCAGCGCGACGGGATCAAGCTGGTCGGCTACTCGGCCAACGATTACGGCTACAAGCTCCTGCTCCAGGATGACGGCAAAGTGCTACTTGCCGGAGCGCTCTACACCCAGTCGTACGATTTTGCTCTGCTTCGCTTCGAGGAGGATGGTGACCTGGACCTCACGTTCGGCGACCAGGGCAAGCTGGTGCTCGACTGGAATGGAAGCACCGACCAGGCCTACGACGTCGCCTTGCAGGGTGAGAAGATCCTCGTCGCCGGCTACTCGTACCATCCGACGCGCAACTACGACTTCGCCGTGGTGCGGTACAATCTAAACGGGAGTCTGGACGACGGCGGTGCCGACGACGTGACTCCGGCCGACAGCTTCGGCACGGGCGGCAAGGCGTACGCCGATTTCGGCGGGTCGGATATCGCCTATGCCATGGCCGTGGAGGCCGACGGCAAGATCGTCCTGGCCGGCAGCTCCTACAACGGCGCGACCGACGACTTCGCCCTGGTCCGCTTCACGGCCGACGGAGTGCTCGACACCACGTTCGGCCAATCGGGCAAGGTGCGAACCGACCTGGTCGGCGGCTTTGAAAGCATCCGAGACATCGCCATCCTCCCCGGCGGAGACCTCGTCGTGGCCGGTCCCGGTTGGAGCGGCACGAGCTACGACTTCAGCGTCGCCCGCTACTTTGGCGAAGAGGGCGGACTCAAGGTCACGGTTGAAAACGTGGCACCGCAGATCCGGGACCGTGAAGACCAAACTGCCTTCACGGGTTTCCTGTTCACCAGCGACAGTGCGTTCGTCGATCCTGGGTTCAACAACGCGGCTGCCGTTCCTACCACATCGGAGACCTTCACCTATACAGTCGACTGGGGCGACGGAACGCCGTTGGACACCGGAACCTCCGCCGGTTTCTTCGGGGGATGCACCGGAGAATCTGGCCAACCGCCGGCCAGGCTGACACAGGGATATGTCCGAGCCACCCACACATACGAAGTCGACGATGATTATCAGGTGACCGTTACGGTCTACGATGACGATGGGGCGAGCGACGTTTCCGATTTCACAGTGCACGTTTCCCAGTGTGAGCCACCGTACGAAGTGACGGCCGCCCCGTCAATCGAAGAAGGTGAGAGAACCGATCTGGTCTTCACTCGCAGCTTCGGCGGCGCGCTGGAGGACATCAAATACTTCATCACCGAAGGGACTTGCGGTACCCACGTGAAATACTATGGTCCAGGGATGTCCCCTCACACTTGCTCGGACCCAGATGACAGGTTTACCGGAAGTTACTTCGTCCATTTCACGTCTGACCAGATGACACAGCGTACAGAGATTGTTTCCGTCGAGGACAACTATCCAGAGTACGACGTTTCAGTGTCCGTTAGCCTCGAAGATCCAAGATTTGGGCCCGACCGTACGTCGGTGCTAATCAAAGATGACGACAGGTACCGTATCGCGATCAGCCATGGGCACGGGGCGAAATGGTCGGGAACAGCTCCAGAGTACGGGCCGCCGATCGTCGGCTACTTCGTGGTAAGCCGGGACAATTCTCGGGGAGAACTGACGATTCCTTACGACGTGGTGCCTAACGCCCAGATGAATGGAATACAGCCTGCTAGTCCAGGGCTAGACTATGATATTCCAGGGTTGGACTACGAGAGTCTGTCGGGATCAGTGACTTTTCACGACGGAGAATGCACGGTGCAGATACCAGTCATTCCCCTGCGGTCTCAGTCCAGCCCTGGAGGGCCTGAAACGTGTTTGGTCCGCATTGCCCTGCGACAAGCAGATAATGCACCTACTGGCCTCCCATGGTACTACCTTGATAGCAGAGTTGGCAATTTCTGGCTTGGTGAGATTGGGCTTCCCGAAGAGAGATGGCCTGAAGTCGACGTCTTCCTTAGTGCGAATCCCGACACGCGGGAAGGTGGACCGCAAGGTTTGTTTGCGCTTTCGGTCGAGCTTGACGACGAAACATACTTCGACCCAGAGGGCGATGGAGTGGATCTGAGCTATGCCTTCAGCGGGACAGCCACTTACGGGCTAGATTACACGGCGCGTATCTATCCGTCCGAGGCTGACATCCAGAAGGAGGGACATCTTGTCCTTGAGGGCCATTATCTTATTGAGATCTTCGCGGTCAATGATGCAATCTTCGAAGGCGATGAGAGCGTAGTCCTGACAATTGATCGGCCTTGGGATGACGGAGGCTATTCGCCGGAGTCCGCCACCATGGTGATACACGATGTGGATCAGCCGAATCACAATCCGCAGTTCAATTTCGCTCCGATCGTTGATGCCTACGTCAATCAGCCCTTCGTCGATCGCGCGATTGCTTACGACGACGATGATACGCGGTTGGTGTATGGCGGCAGCATCGATCTTGCCGGCGTGTTAAGCCCGGCGCAAGACAACTTCCGCGTGGCGGCCGACGGCCAGATTACGTGGACGCCTTCGGCGGCGCTGGCGGGCCGCGAATACGACGTAACGCTCACCGTGGACGACGTCCACGGCGAGCCGACGCAACTGAAATACCGCATCCGCGTACATCCCGAGCCCGGCAACCACGCACCGGTCTTCACCAGCGAGCCGAGCCCGACCTTCTATTTGCCGCCGGAGCCCACGGCATCCGAAGATCCAGAAGTGGATCCAAAGTACATCGTGAAAACGTTGGACGAGGAAGAAACGGCCAGCGTGCCGGTCACGGTCACGCTGCCGCCGGACATCCGTACGTCGGATATCATCTTCGTCGTCGACGAGAGTGACTCGATGACCGTGGAGCACGACTGGCTCGAATCGGTGATCACCCAGGTCGATGCCCAGCTCAACGCGAAGGGGATCGTAAACAACCGTTACGCCCTGATGGGGTATGCCTACTACGACGAAGATGTTTCGGACGGAGATTACCATTTCAATCGCGGTATTGTGTACGGGCCCCACTGGCACTACCTGGACGGGACGAGCCAGGTCTTCGGCACCGCCGAAGAAGTCCAGTCGGCCGCACAGGGACTCGACAGCGTCGGGGGCTGCGAGGACGGATATGGGGCCGTACTGGCAGCGATCGCTCCGCAGCAACCAAGCCTCCTGCGGCCGGGCGTGCCCGTGGAACTCGTGCTCGTGACCAACGAGGTGGCACTGGACTACGCGGACAAGTGCCAACAACTGATCCCGGCGCTCCGTGGCAATCTGGAAGACACGGAGGACGACATCTTTCTAACGACCGTGATCAACGGATCGCTCAAGTACCTTCCCACGCCGCTTCCCACGAAAGACGGAACCGAGAACTTCGAGCGCGTGCGGGGCGAGTGGGAGGTTGCCGACCAGGACTTCTTCGTCGGGTGCGCCGAGCAGGGTCAGTATGCTGTGGCTCGATACCAAGGAAGCGCCGAGCCGGCAGGCAACGACTTTGTCAAGATTTCGGGTGTGTTCACGATCGACGCCGTGGCCGGACCCGGCGACGCGACGGCAGTGTTCATCTTCGATTACCACGACGATCGCAACTTCCGCTATTTCAGCGTTTCGGCCGGCAGCGACCAGTTGCACGTCGGGCGATTCGACGGCCAATGGCACGACGAGCAAGTGCTCTCGGCAACGATCGATATCGGAGTCGAGTACTGCTTTTCGTTTTGGCGTCTGGGAGATACCGCCAGCGTAAAACTCGTGCGGCAGAGTGACCAGGCGGAAATTGGTTACTTTGCGGTGACAGGAGGTTTCGGCACGGGAGATTTCGGCCTCGGGGTCATCGACAGCACGGTGTCGTTCGACGATTATTGGACGACCTACGGCTCCGAATCCGAAGCGGTAACCTGTCTCGACTTTGGAAAACTGGCCGGCGGAGCATTGGGCGTAGACTCCAGCGGAGCCGCGTATGTCGCGACCGGCAACGGGGGATTCGTTCGTTCGACGCGAGGGGAGTATTCGCGGATTCAAGCGCCCACGTCGACCGTCAAACGCGACTACGTCCAACCCGCCTGGCTCACCGGAGGTTCCGTCTGGGATCTCGAGCGGCTTCACAGTGCGAATGTCGATCCGTATATCGGAGATTCGTTCTCGGCGGCATTTGCGGACTCGATGGGTCGGCAGGTAATTGGGCAGCTTATCCACGTCGAGGCCGACGCGATCTGCACGGTCGAGCCGAACCGCGAGGGCGCCCCCGGAAGCTACTTCGTTACTTTGACCGGCGACGGGCGCTCGCACCGCTTCGATATCCGATTCATGAACGGCTCGACCGAGCTCGGGCGGATCCCCGTGGCGGTTGCCGGCGCCTATCGCTACGAGTTGGCGCCGTGGATCCCGACGGCGATGAACCTTTGCAGTTCGATTGGGCGCCGGGTACCGATCACCATGAGGCCGAATTGGATGGCAATCGAATGGTCTGGCACCCCGAGGCCCCTGGAAGCTACACGTTTCACGTGATGGCGTCCGATGGCCACGGCGGTCAAACGCAGCAAGACTTCACCGTGGTCGTCTACGCGGATGCCGCCAATGCGCTGTCCATCCCGGATGCGGTGCAGCTCCCGGACGCCGAAGCGGGAAGGAAATATACCTATACGATCATCGCGAGCGACGCAGATGGCGACGCGGTTCGGTACTACCTTGCCGATGAGTGCCTGGCCAAGGGAATGACGATCGGCCGCAATACCGGCGTACTGAAGTGGTATCCGCCGGAGGTGCCGGGCAATCAGCCCTACGACGAACAGGTCAAGGTGCTCGTCTCGGACGGTCGCAATCCGTCGGTCGAGATGGTCCTGTCGCTACACGTCAAGGCACGAACGCTCTTGGTGAATACAAGGCCGGAATTCACCTGCCAACCGCTTGCCATTGCGGTGGTCAACGAGACATACCGCTACCAGGTAACGGCCACCGACGTGGATCATGATCCGCTGGTCTACTCGATTGCCATCGGCCCGGATGGAATGGCCATCGATCCGGAACTCGGGATCGTCACCTGGGATCCGTATATGTATGTGGATCCCACGGGACGCGTCCTGGAGGACAACTTCGAGGTAGTTGTGTGCGCCGAAGACGGACAATCAAGTGCTTTCCTGCCGTATTGGATCAAAGTGTTTCCGCGAAACTATGCGCCCATGGCCACGGTGGTATGGCCGCTGGTGCGGACGCTGGGACAGTCGATCGTCGTGCCCTTGGGCGTCTACGATCCCAACGGCGATGAGGTGACGGTCACGCTCGATCCGGGCTCGAGAGATCGGGGCATGTTTGTGAACGACCATTATGAGCTCGAGTGGCCCACAGACCGGCAGCAAGTGGGGGACTTCCCGGTCTTTCTCTGGTTGGACGACAATCGCGGGCGCACGGTCTCTCACAGTCTGCTGTTGTCGGTAGCTACCGACGGCTGCCCGAGGATCCAGTCGCAGCCGATGCTCAGAGCGGTAGTGGGCGAGAGGTATGAATACGCAGTGATCGCGAGCGAGGATGGGGTAACCTACGACATGGATTTCGACTCGCGGGATCGCGGTATGGCGTTCGGGCTAGAAGGACTGTCGTGCAACGTGCTCGTCTGGCGACCAACATGCGCCGGGGAATTCCCCGTAACAATCTGGGTGGACGACGGTACAAGCACGGATTCTCAGGATTTCGTCATACGCGTCGTGGAAGCAAATCACCCTAATGAGCCGCCGGAGGTCGTATCGACTCCCGGCAATCCGGCCGCTCGGAACCTTCCCTACCACTACGATGTGTTCGTCGAGGATTTCGAAAACGATCCGGTCGTGCTTTCGCTCGTCAAACCGTCGAACCTGTCGCAGGCGGAGTTCGATCGGATTCAGTTCTTCCAGGCCGAGCCGGGGCACTACGTGATGCGATGGACTCCCACGGTATCGGGCATCTTCGAGTTCGCGATCCAGTCGGGCTCGACGGTGCTCGAACGGTTCCCGCTCATCGTCCTCGACAATACGCCCCCCTACGTTGCATCCTTTGATGAGCAGCCGACCATCAGCGCCACCAACCTTCTCAGCTTCAAGATCAAGGCGGTCGATCCAAATCCCGAAGACTCCGTGACCTGTTCGCTCGATGCGCTGTCGCGCGCCGTTGGGATGACAGGCCCGGATGCCAACGGATGGGTCACGCTGCAATTGCCATCCGACGCGGAGCCGGGGTGGTACCAATACCCAATGGAGATCACTACTACAGACAACCACGGAGCTTCCCTGAGCAAGACCCTTCTGTTGGCCGCCTGCAAGTTCGAATCGACCAACGAACCGCCCACCGTCGAATACTCCATTCCCGACCGCGTGCCGGTCGGGCAATTGTTCGAAGGGCAAGTTCGCGCCGCAGATCCCGAGAACGACTCGCTTCAGTACTCCGTCGCACCTTTGGACACTCTTCCCGCGGCCATGCAGGCCCAACTGGCAACGATGCAAATCAACGGCCAGGGATGGATCACCTGGCGGCCTTCGGTCGTAAGCACGCCGACTCAGCCCTATGTCTTCGAGGTCCGCGTGAGTGACGGCGTGAACACGATCAGCCAGCAGTTCACCGTGCACGTGGTCCACGACCTGACCAATATCCCGCCACAGATCACTTCCGTGCCCGTCGGCTTCGCAGTCGCCAACATTCCCTATTTCTACGAAGCCGAGGCGGTGGACCGCGACATGCAGCCCTTGCGCTGGTCGCTCGATCAAGCGCCCGAGGGAATGACGGTCGACGAGCAGACGGGCGTCGTAAGCTGGACTCCCACGTTCGAACAGGCCTCGGAAACTCCGTATTCCGTCATCCTCCGCGTTACCGACACCCGCGGGGGCAGCGATACCCAGGAGATACGCATTCGAGTGACCGGCACCAACCAGGCGCCGCAAGTCACGCTCAGCCCTCCGGACCTGGTCGTGGCCGGCGCTTCCTACCAGTTCAAGGTCGACGTGCGCGATCCCGAGGGGCATCCGATTCGCTACCGGATCGTGTCTCCCGACCCGCTGCCGGCGGGAATGACGCTCCAGCCGGCCGACCCACCGGAGACGGACGGCACCGTACACCTCGTGTTCCGCTGGAACAGCGCCGTGTCGCCCACCGGACAGTGCCCTTACACTTATAAAGACGCCGCCATCGAAGTGCTGGACGCCTTCGGCCAGGGCGTGCTCAGCACGTTCGATATCAACATCGTCCAGACGGAATGGAACCACGCTCCGCTCATCCAGCCCATTCTGACGCAGGAACAGTGCATTGCGATCGTGGGCTGGCAAGACTTCGACTACACTTTCCGTGCCACGGACGAAGACGGCGACGAGATGGACGTCCTGCTTCCGGTCAAGCCCGACAACATGACCATTTCCACCGATCCGGCGACCGGACTGACGACGGTGCACTGGAAACCCCAGGGAAGCGAGGTTCCCCCGCCGGGCGTCACGCCGTATCCCATGTATCCGGTGCGGATCGTGGTTGCCGACCGCTCGGAATTCCGTTTGAAGGCCTCCTTGAACTTCTCGATCATCGTCGTTCCCGAGGGATCGCCCCAGATCGATCCAATCCCGAGCCAGTATCTCCTCCGCAATACTCCGCTGGAACTACCGGTACTCGCCCGGCCGGCCACGGGTTGCGATATGCCGCTCAAATACGAGCTGATCGGCGCCCCGGCGGGAATGACGATCGACGCCAGCTCTGGCGACGTCGCGTGGGCAGGCAGCCCGGTGGAAATGGAAAGCTCGGTCACCGTGCGCGTCACCGACCGCTGGGGCCGCTACAACGATGGCGGGTTCTTCCTCAGAGTATCCCAAGACACGCAGGCCCCCAACGTAGATATCAAGTTCAGCCGAAGCCCGGTCGAGCCCGGGTCGCGCGTCACGGTGCAGGTGGTTGCCACCGACAAGACGGGCATTCGCTCCCGCACCCTCTATCAGTTGGTGACCGGCCGCGATCCGATCGCGCTACCGCTGGACTCCGAGGGGCGATGCCTCATCGACGTACCCATGGGACAGACGGGACAACTCGAGTTCACGGCCACGGCCACCGACGTGATGGGCAACACCTCACCGAGCGTCTCGGCCGCCGTGGCGATCTGGTCTCCAATGGCCGGCACACCCGCCGCGGTCATCGATCTCGCGGAGGGGGCCATGGTGTCCTCGCCAAGCGACATCATGGGGACCGTCTACGACGACGACCTTGCCTCTTGGTCGCTTTCGATTGCTTCGGACGAGGGCGGGACCACCGAGCTGGCCAGCGGCACCCAGCCGATTGCCAGCGGAAAGCTCTCTTGGTTCGATCCCACCGTGATGGCCAATGGAGCCTACACGCTCACGCTGCACGCAATCGATCAGGCCGGCCACTCGGCCACCTGCACGCGCCCCATCAATCTCGACGGCAAACTCAAGCTCGGCAACCTGAACCTGTCGTTCGTCGACCTCGAAGTTCCCCTGGCGGGCATTCCGATCACCATCACGCGCAACTACGATTCGCTCCGCGCCCGCACCAGCAGCGAATTCGGCTACGGTTGGCGGCTGGGCCTTGGCACCACCACCCTGGCGGTTCACATGGCCGGCGATACCACGCTCGGCTGGGGCAACGTGGCTCCCTTCCGCGCCAATAGCCGCGTGGTCGTAAGCCTTCCCGACGGCAGCACCGCCGGGTTCACCTTCAAACCGTACATGGCCAGTACCGATTGCGGCCCCAACCTCAACGCCAGCATCGCCAGCCGCACCTACGCCCCCTATTTCGAGCCCGACCCCGGCGTGAAGGACCAGCTTCGAGTCGACCTGCGCACGCCGGTCTACTTGCAGCGGTTCGACGGCTCGCAGGAGAGCGAGTTCTTCGTCATGGACTCGGGCGAGATGGTCAGCTACAACCCCGCCGACCCGCGCTGCGGCCCGCGCGAGTTCTATCTCGTGCGGCCCTCCGGCGAGGTGCTCACGCTCGATGCCGTCACGGGCAAGCTCAAACAGAGAGGCGATCGCAACGGCAACTCCCTCACCTATACCGACGACGCGATCACCAGCAGCACCGGCTACTCGGTCTCGATCGTGCGTCAGGACAATCGCATTACCCAGATCGTGCTGCCCGACTCGACGCCCGAAAACTCCAGCGACAACCCGCGAATCGTCTACTCCTACGACACCCAGGGAAACCTGGTGAGTGTGACCGACCGCTCGGACAAAATCACGCGCTTCGAGTACAACGCCGATGGCACGCACGGCTATACCAAGGACATGCCGCACTACCTGACCGACATCTTCGACGGCCGGGGAGTCAATGCGCTGCACGTCGAATACCGCGAGAGCGATGGCCGCATCGAATCGATCAGCGACGCCGCGCTCAACGCGCTCGGCTTCGGCTTCAACCTCGAACTGGCCGACGGCCGGTTTGTGGAAACCACGACGACCGGCGGCCGCCGCGTCGAAACCCTCCGCGATCGCGATGGCAACGTCGTCCGCAAGGTCGAGCAGATCGAGGTCGCCGGCCCGCCGCTAACCTATCACTACCTGGTCACGGTCTATGACTATCGGGACGGTCACATGACCGGCGAGAGTTTCCCCTTCACGGTCACCGCTCCGCAGGTCGATCCCTGCCAGCCGGGTGATGCGGCCCATCGCTTCAATGCCGCGCCCGCGGCCTGGAAGACGCAAACCACTTACGAGAACGATCGGCCCGTCTCGATAATCGACGCCCTCGGCAACACGACGTACTACACCTATGACGCCAAGGGCAATCTGCTTGCCACCGTCGATCCACTCGGCAACAGCACCCAGCGCAGCTACGACGAGTGGGGCAATCTCGACGAAATCCTCGATGCCCAGCGCCGAAGCACCAGGTTCGAGTACGATCCGGTCCAACACGGGCTGCTCACGAGCGTCGTCGATCCCTCGGGCGTGGTAGTATCGCGCTTCGAGTACGACGCCTATGGCCGCATGACGGCAACAATCGATGCCGCCGGTTTCACGCGCTGGACGGTCTATGACGCCGCCGGCAACCCGACCCTGAGCTACCACCATGCCGCCGACGCGGCCAGCAACCCGCGAACCATCGTCGCACGCAGCAATTACGACGCCGAAGGCCGGGTCCAGAGCACTTCGCAGTACGAGCTCGACGGACCATTGACGTTCCTTTCCGCATCGCAGCTCGATGCCTACACGCCCCTTTGGACCACGAGTACCACCTACGACGACGCCGGTCAGGCCGTCGCCACGGTCGATGCCGACAACCTGACCACGTCCACCGCCTACGACCCCCGAGGCCTGGTGACCGAGACCCGCCGAGCCATCGAGCCGAACTCCGCGGCCCGGTTGGTCGTCCGCACCTTCTACGACGAGTTGGGGCGGGCCGAGTTTACCACCGACGAGTATCTCGATCCGGGCACGGGCCCTACGGACACCGTCTGGGGCACGCAAACCTGCTACGACGCCCTGGGCCGAGTTGTCGAAACCCGTCGCGTGAAGAATCTCGTGATCGAGATCGATTCCGGCACCCACGAGGCCAGCCCGCCCTCGGGTTACACGGTCGTTTCCCACTCGGAAACCCACTACGACTCGACCGGCCAGGTGGACCACACGGTCGACGAATTCGGTACCGCCACCTACTTCCGCTACGACGCCGCCGGCCGGCAGATCGAACGCCGCACCCAAGTGCGCGACGACCGCGACCCCTCGGGCACGCTGCACTGGCTGGTCACACGCACCGTCTTCGACGCGGCCGGGCAACCCGTGGCCACGAGCGACGCCTATGTCGACGGCGACGGAGTTGCGCTGCCGGCGGCCGTCAGTCCGGCCGTGTTGGGCACGGCCAGCGTCTACGACTCGTCGGGGCGCGTGGTGCAGCCCCAGCGCCTCCAGGACCTGGTGATCGAGATCGCCGATACTCCCCAGGGGCTGCAATCGACGGTCCGGTCGTGCGGCGCGATCGTCTGGACGAGCGAATCGATCTACGACAGCTCGGGCCGCCTGCGCAGTCCGTGGCGCGCCACGCACCCGGTGCCCCGGTGCCGCCACTCTCTACGAGTACGATCCCCTGACCGGCCGGCTTGCCGCGGAGCAGACTCCTTCGGTCTTCGGCCCCAACGGGGCGGTGCAGGCGTACCACCGCCGCGAGCTGTTCTACGACGCGGCGGGCCGTCAGGTCCGCGTGCGAGACAACCTCCGTCAGGACCCGCTGGCCGCCAACCCGATCGATGCTTCGGCCGCACGGGAAACCCGCTATGAATACGACGCCCAGGGCCGGCAGACCGCGGTGGTCTCGGCCGATCTGGACCCCACTGCGGCCTCGCTCCACCTCCGCACCGAAACGCTCTACGACGCCCGCGGCCGCCGCGTCGCGGCGCGAGAATCTCACCCAGACCGACACGGCCGATCCGCTCACGATCGATGCCACGGCCGTGCGCGAAACCAATTTCGAGTACGACGCGCGCGGTAATCTCTCGGCCGTGGTTCTGCCCGCGGTCGAGCATCCCCAGCCCCACCGTGGGCATGGTCCGGCCGCGCTACGAGTACTGCTACGATGCCTACGGCAACCAGCTCTCGATCCGCGACAACGTGGTCCACGTCTCGCCGGGCTTGGGCAGTTACGACCACGATGGCCAGCCGGGCGACGACACGCGCCGCACCCTTTTCGCCTACAACTCGCAGGGCCGCCAGCTTTCCCGCACGCTGCCGCTGGGCGCCGCCACCCCGAGCGACCCCACCGACTTCGTCGAAACCCGCCAGTACAACGACCTTGGGCAGCTTGTGCTGGAAATCTCCTTCGAGGGCCTGCTCACCCGCTACGGCTACGATTCCGACAACGGCCTCCAGCCGGGCGACTCCGGGCGGCTAGTGGCGAAACAGTACTACCCCAGCCTGGCTGCCTATAGCAGCAACCCCAATACGCCCGCCGAGGTGACCAGCTACCAGTACGATTGCCTCGGCCGCACGGTCGAAGTCTTCCAGGACGCGGCTGAGGACCGGACTACGCTGACCACCTACGATGCCGACGGGCGCGTGCTTCGTCTTGACAGCTCGACCGAGGGGGTGGTCAACTACCGCTATGATCCTGTCAGCGGCGAGCGGACCGAGACCTGGACCGGCACCAATCCCATGTCGCCCACCACACTGACGCGCTACGAGCTCGACCCGCTCTCGCGCGTGGATCGGGTGTTGCTCCAGTGGCGCGGCGGCGAGTGGCTCGACGATAGCCAGGGGCGTCCCACGCCCGAGGTGACCGACTACCAATACGACGTGCTCGGCAATCTCCAGCGAGTGCGGCATTCCAACGGCATGGTGAGCGACTACGTGTATGACGCCCTGGGCCGGCTCGATAAGCTTGTCCAGTACGCTCCGGACACCACGCCGGGCACGCTCGCCGACAACCCGAGGCTAGCCGAGTATGACTACGCCGTGCGGCCCGACGGCAAGCGGACGGGCGTGACCGAGAAGCACTGGTTCAACAGCCAGGAGCGCCAGTCGGAGTTCGCCTGGACCTACGACGCCGCCGGCCGGCTGGTGGACGAAGTGCTCAACCACTACGACGACACTCTGGACGGTTCAACCCACTACGAGTACGACCTGGTGGGCAATCGGCTCCTGAAAACCTTGGATAAGACCAGTACGGGCGCGGGTGTGGACGAGTCGACCAGTTCCCTGTACGACGCCAACGACCGCCTGCTCACCGAAGCCGCCGACGACCTCACGGCGGCCAATGTGGACCGGTTCACGCGCTATCAGTACGGGCCCGGTGCAACAAGTTCGCCGCTCTTTGGCGGCAACGGCACTCAGCAGACCGTTAAGACCGTTACCGAGGGCCTCGTGCCGGGTGGCGCGCTCAAGGAGCATGCCGCATACGCCTATAACCTCCAAGGCCGCATGGCGCAGGCCGTGGTGGATTCGGACGGCAACGGCACGACCGACAGCACGAGCCAGTACCAGTATGCCGACGACGGCACGCGCGTGGCCCAGACTGTGGACGGCGTCAGGACGCTCTACCTGGTCGATCCCCAGAACCCCACCGGCTACAGCCAGGTCCTGGAAGAAAAGAACGCCTCCGGCGTGGTCACCAAGACCTATACCCTGGGGCTGGACGTAATCGCCCAGCAGGCCCCGGCGGTATACAACAACAAGACGCTCACGCTAGTCTACGACGGCCACGGCAGCACGCGCACCTTGGCCGGCCCCACCGGTGCAATTCTCTTCGACGACAACGGCACTCCGGAAAACCCGGCCGACGACATCCCGCAACTCTTCACCTACGACGCCTTTGGCAATCGGCTCGATTCAGTGGTGCCGCTTACCACGCTTCTCTACAGCGGCGAACAAACGGACCAGGCCACCGGCCTGCAGCTACCTCCGCGCCCGCTACTATGCCGCCCACGCCGCCCGCTTCACCACGCTTGACCCCTTCGCCGGCCGCCCGCAAGATCCTCCCAGCCTCCATAAGTACGCCTATTGCCACGGGGATCCGGTGAGCGGGATCGACCCGACTGGGCAGACTGCGATCTTCTGGCTCCTTGGCGCTCTTGAAAGCGACCTGCGACTTCGAGCCAGGGAAGCAGCAACCAGCCTTGAAGCGCTCGGCAACGTCCTTACGCTCCAAAGGTTGGTTAGTAGCTATCAAACAGTCATCGCCGCGGCGACGGGGCCAGGATATTGGCTCGCTCAATGGGGAGCCTATCAATTCCAAACATGGTTGCCGAGAATCGCATTTGCCTTTGACGCCCTCCAAGTCGGCATGGGGTTCTTGGATCTGGCGAGCGAACTGCTTCACAACGCTGCCGAATCAATGGAGGGACTCAGCGATGTTGATCGGGGCAGGAGGTTCGAGGAGATTTCCGGCGCTAACCTCAGAGGAACTGTCAGTGGCATCGACGACATACGCTTTACGGAGAACAGGTCCGCTTTTGTTACATCTGTACGTAGTCACGACGTAAATAGCCCCGAGGCCCTTCTAAGGGCTATTCGTGCGGACGCGAACGAGCTACTTGATAAGAGTAGCCGTTACATGACAGGAAAAACGTCCTCAGGGAAACCTGTGACATTTCATCCGTCGATCGTCAAAGCGCGAGGGTTGTTGGTTGTGATTCCGAGCGACCGGAGCGGCTGGGTCCAATCAATCGCGGCAAATCTGGAACAAATCGCCGAGTGCACCGAAACTGTTGTTCGTGTCGTGCCCTCGCGCGGCTGGCGAAGCAGAAAATAGCAGTGCACCAATATGGAGGATATGTCCAATGCCTTGTGTTGAGATCTTTCAGAACAAGAAGACTGGGAATATAGTGTTGTGCTCCTTCGTATTGTGTGCAGAGCTCGGCGGCGGTGATTCTCCAACCGGTCCCCTCGTATACGTTTCCTTGGACGATTTTGCGGTGAACGCTGTGGACCTCATTACGAAGGACTTTGAACTGTTCGACACACGAGATTACTGGAGCAGGTCTGAATTGTATGAGGACATGACGGAATCCGAACGTGAGAGATTTCTCTCCGAGCATAGAAAAGTAATTGTTTCGTGGCCTATTGAGAACGAACCGGTGTACGTGCACATCGGCCCCCATGACGACCTGTACGGCAGATTGGATTTCCCTTTCGACAAGACCACTTTTGCCGATTACATTCTGAAAGCACTCGCGAAGGCCGGATAGGCGGTACGACGAATGCTGAACGTCGCGGTTGGCCTTGATCGCTCGCCGATCGCACGTGCCCTCAGCTACAAGAGGCGTTCCGAGCCGCCTCACCATACTCAATCGGCGGTGAATGGCTCGCGGCGGGCTGGGACGATTCTGACGAGTCCCCAACCGCCGAACCATCCAGAACATGGCCCACCAAGCGCTCTTGAAACTGGGCTACGCGATGCGGTAAGAAGTATGGTGGAACTGCCTACACGGCCTCCTGCGGCGGATGACTTCGCCGTCCGCACGTGGCCCCATTTATGAGCGCACCCCCGCTCCACCGTCATGAACAAGCCATCGGAAGGAAACAGGAACCTGCCTGCGCCGCCTCCCAGGATCAATGCGAGACACCGCCGCAGCCCAAGAGAACGCACGGTTTCTCCCAGCCATGATCGTGCGCAAACGCTTGCGCCCGATATGCGATATCCCTCGGCGGCGGTGGATACTCTGGAAAAATCGACCCCCGTTGACCAAAAACCTCTTCTGCCCCCGCGTTCTCCCGGACAAACCCAGCCCCCTCCAATGAGAATCAGCGACAATCGTGAGCACACTTGCGCGGCCAATGTCGATCGGTTCACGCGCTACGAGTATGGGCTGGGCGCCACGAGTTCGCCGCTCTTTGGCGGCAACGGCACTCAGCAGACCGTTAAGACCGTTACCGAGGGCCTCGTGCCCGGCGGAGCACTCAAAGAGCATGCTGCCTACGCCTATAACCTCCAGGGCCGCATGAGTCAGGCGCTCATCGACGAAGATGGCAATGGCACGACCGACAGCACGAGCCAGTACCAATATGCCGACGACGGCACGCGCGTGGCCCAGACTGTGGACGGCGTCAGGACGCTCTACCTGGTCGACCCCCAGAGCCCGCGCACGGCTGGACGTTTCACGCGAATCATGTCGATACTCTCTTCGTGGCGACTCTGAGCGTGGCGTGGAGACCGATCGTGGCTGAACCATGCTCGGCCGGCGTGATACGTGGGCACGGAAGGGGATTCTACCTGGGGCCGCCCGGGGTATCGACGTGGTTATGGAGGGAGCGGCTCCGCGCGGCGGTTCGACTGTCGTGTGGCGTGGTGGGGTGGCGGAAGATAGGATGAAGCGCGTGCAGCAGTAGTTCCGCAGAAGGAGCATCGCCATGGCGGCGAAAGCGTTTGGTCTCTGGCTGAAGGTGATGGTCGTCGTCGGGACGGCCGCGGGGGTTGGCGCCGAGGGGGCAGAGGTTCCCCAGACGCCGCGCGTGGAGAGCGTGGTGCTTGGGCCGCAGTCGCACGCTTCGGACAAGGCCGTGATCTGGTTCGACGATTTCGACGAAGCAGAGAAGCCCTATACGGAGTCGCAGGGGGCACCGGACGCGCGGGAGGGCTTTGGCGGTCAGGGGCGGTCGATGCATTGTCTTTATGCCAAGGGTTCCCGCGGGGAGGGCAACCGCAAGGTTTTCTTTGGCGACAGCCCGGTGGGCAAGGTGGTCCGCCGCGGCGAATCGTTCGACGACGTGTACTGGCGGATCTACGTCAAGCACCAGACGGGGTGGACGGGGGGTGGTCCGGCCAAGCTCTCGCGGGCCACGAGCATGGTTTCGCCGGGTTGGGCCCAGGCGATGATTGCGCACGTGTGGAGCAGTGGGGAATCGCTGACGCTCGATCCGGCCAGCGGGGTTCGAGGGGACCGCGTAGTGACTACGCGGTACAACGACTTCGCCAATCTGCGTTGGCTGGGAAACCGCCCCGCCTCTAGCTTTCGATTGCACAGCACCGAGGAGTCGGGGCGGTGGGTGTGCGTGGAGTCGCGTGCCAAGCTGAACACTCCCGGCCGTAAAGACGGGCTGGCGCAGCTCTGGATCGACGGCCGGCTGGAAGCCGAGCGCAAGGGCCTTGACTGGCGGGGAAGCTATACGGGCCACGGGATCAACGCGGTTTTTCTTGAGGCCTACTGGAACGAAGGCTCGCCGGTGGCGCAGTCGCGATGGATCGACAACTTCGTGATTTCCACGCGGAGCATCGGTCCGGTCGAGTGCTCGTGCAACCCGGAGCTCATCAAGACGGCTTACCACGGTCCGGGCAAGCTGGGCCAATGGGAGGCGGAGGCTGCGGCCGACGCCGAGGGGAACGACGTGGTGTGGCGCTCGACGGCGATTGCCAAGTCGGAGCGAGTGCGCGTCGATGGGACGAGCGGGGCCTTTGCGGGTTCGCTGGCCGGACGAGCCGCGCTGGAAGCCGGGAAGACCTACTACTTTCGGGTGCGGCAGGCCAGCGATGCGCGCGGGAGGTCGCCCTGGAGCGGTTGGCATCAGCCGGTGAGAGCGGTTCAGGATTGATGCCGGCGCAGTCAGTTCTCGCGATTCATCCCCGATCGTGAGCCGAACGGGCTGGTATCCGGCGTTCCACTGGCTGCCCGGCGATTATTGGCAATGCGGGCCTCAATAAAACGCAGAACGTTGTGCAGCCGTCTTGCTCCGGACCGGTGCGGCACGCGACAATACCGAGATACGCGCGGCAGGGGCGGTGCGCCGCGTCGCGCAGACTCATCGACGACGATCGCCGGCCAGTGCGCCGGGACTTTGTTGACGTTTGCATTGTGAAGGGTCGGCGCTGACTGGTCTTCACCCCTTGTTGTTCGGCCTCCCGAGGGTCGGCCGGGTGGATTGTCCATGCAGTGCTCCATAGGAGACGAAGCGATGTTCCAAGAAGAGAAGATCGAACGACCCCGGCGGCGAGAGTTTTTGAAACAGGCAGGGGCGATGGCCGCAGCGGCCTTGGCGGCGGGCGATGCCGCGCGGGCACGGGGGGAAGAGGCTGCGGGGTTGCCCACGATCGCCCTGGGCAAGCACCGCATCACGCGGCTGGTGACGGGTTGGAACCCGATTTCGGGCTATTCGTACCAGGGGTCGCACGCGGACCAGCACATGCGCGAGTATTTCACCGTGGAGCAGACGGTCGAGTATTTGCTGCGTTGTCAGCAGGCGGGGATCAATGCGGCGCAGTTCTCGGTGAGCGACAAGAAATCCGCCGACGTGCTGGCCCAGGCGCGGCAGCGCGGGATCAAGCTTTCGTTTATCGGTCTGCATGCCGGCCGGGCGGGGATCCAAGGGCTGATTCAGTCCACCGACCCGATTGGGCTTTCGCATCACGGCGGAGTGACCGACAAGCTCTTCGCCGAGGGCAAGAGCCAGCAGGTTCACGACTACGTGAAGGAGGTGCACGACCGCGGATTGTTGGCCGGCGTGTCGGCTCACAATCCCGATTGCATCCAGCGGATCGCCGACGAGGGTTGGGAGGTCGATTTCTTCATGACCTGTTTCTACTTCCTCACGCGGAAGAGCGTGCCCCAGGCGGCCGGTCAGGTCGACGCCTTGCCGGTGCTCGAACTGGGCCCCTATCCTTTCTTCCGCGACGATCCGCAGGTGATGACGCGCGTGATCCGGCAGGTCAAACAGCCCTGTCTTGGGCTTCAAGATCCTGGGCGGCGGGCGGCAAGTGCAACGACCAGAAGTCGGTGAAGGAGGCCTTCCGATTCGCGTTTACGAACATCAAGCCGAGCGACGGCGTGATTGTGGGCATGTACCCGCGGTTCTTCGATGAGATCGCCGCCAACGCGGGTTATGTGCGCGAGCTAGGCAAGAGCGGCTAACGCCGGGACGCGAGGGGACAGGCACTTTTGTCGGCCTTCGCGGGCTTGCATACGGAGGGAACGAAACGGGCCGAAACGTGAGCCAGTCCTCGGCGGGCTGTGAACGGTTCCCTGGGAAGAAGTGATGGTGGCCTTTGGCTTGGCGCGCGGGGGATGGGCGCGAAAGCGCGGCGCGATTCACTTGGGCGCCGTTTCATTCGGCGGGGGCGGAGGTGCGCGGCTTGGATTTGACCATGGCCGGCACGAGCAGACCGACGAGGGCCGACAGGAGGCTGATCCACAGCAAGGAGGGGATGGCGCCGGCGGGGACCATGCTCTCGGTATTGGCGGCGGGGAAAAGGAAGCTTGCGAGCACTGGATAGAGCATTCCCGCCAGCGCGCCGGCCAGGAGACCGGCGATGAGGCCGGCCGCGGCGGCGCGCCCGCGGCAGGTTGCTGCGGCGAGTCCCAAGCCCGCGCCTCCCCCGAGCGCGGCGAGAATCGCGGCTTGCAGCGCCATGGTGCCGCGCAGTCCGGGGACGTAACCGTCCGGGGCCACGGCATCAAAGCACCACGCGCCGACCGCACCCGCCACGCAGCCGCCTGCGGCGGCGATCACTGCGGCGCACGCGGGCGCGAGCAGGATCGCTCTTAGACCCGATCCCAGAACCTTTGGAGGCGCTGCAATCTTCCGGCCGCACTGTGCCGCAACGGCGGTTCCGGGATAGGTTCTTAGGGATCGTCGCGCGATGGACTCGGCGAGTCCCAGAAGCGCACCGAACACGCGCCAACCACCGCGAGATCGAGCATCGCATTGTTGCGGTCGACAATCTTCTGCTGGGCAGCCAGCGCCGCGAACTTCTCCGCCGGGGCGCCGAGATTGGGGATGTGGAACTCGGACGGGACCGTGAAGACCGGGCCGACAATGCCCATTGCCCACCATCCGAGGATTCCGCCCACCAGCGCCGCGATCAGGCCACCCAGGGGTCCGAGGGCCAGGGGGGAAGCGCGGTCGAGCGCGGGGCAGCGTCGGCGCTCGGAGAAGGGCTACTTGGACTGGTGAGAATCCGCGCTCATGCCGTGTTACTCCTTCGACCGCGACGCAGGGAAACACGCCAGACGACGCTCTTATCATAGGGCGGCCGCGCGGCCGCCGCAACGGAGTGGAGTCGTCAGTAGCCGGCGAGCGATTCGGGGTGGAGCATGGCCGCGGAGAGATGGTTCGTCCATGCTGCCTCTTCGGCGGCTGGGCAGACGAGCACGAGGCTCGTGGCGACATCGGGATCGATGGCGAGGGTTGCATATGGCGCACGTAAACCACTTGCTACAATTTGCCGAACAAGGTGGTGTACGCGATCGGGGGATCGGGGTGGAATTGAAATCGAACATCACCTGGCCGCTGCCGGGTGACGTCTGTCGTCAGGTTTACCATGAGCCAATACGTCTATGCAGCATGGTTCAGAGACCACGCTTCAGAGCGCAGCGATCGAGACCGTGAGTGGGTCGCTTGCCTGCTTGTCGAAGCGGAGACGGCTGCAGATGCCCAAACCTGGGGTGACCACCTGGCAAGCGGAATGTGCACCCGCAGAACTCAAGAGGAATTCTTGTGGTCCGAGGTGCGCCCGCCCAATGATCCATTGTACTCGGGAACCGACAACACAAGCCTACCTGCGGTAAAGTACGGCGTGGAAGCGACAGATGAAGAGATCGGGTGGTAGGGTGCCTAACAACGCGCTACCGCGGCCCGGCCCGCGGCCGAGACGCGGATGCCGGCCGCTTTAGCGTTCATCACGTGTGTAGACCTGGGGGAGCGGGCCACCAGAAGCAGCCGGTAGCGGGGAGTCGATTGGTTGCTGGCGGCGGTTTACATGAAATTCGGTGGCGAGGGGTCGCAACGGAGTGGAGTCGTCAGTAGCCGGCGAGCGATTCGGGGTGGAGCATGGCCGCGGAGAGATGGTTCGTCCATGCTGCCTCTTCGGCGGCTGGGCAGACGAGCACGAGGCTCGTAGCGACATCGGGATCGATGGCGAGGGTTGGCTTGTCGCCGGTCGTTGGCAGGCGCTGGAGGGTGCGCCAGCGTCCGCGGTCGAAATCGCCCACGAGCAGGACGAACTGGCCGGGTCGGGCCGGCAGTTCGAGTGTCCCGGTCTCGAACGGTGCGACGAGCACCGCCGCCGAGCGCCGAAGGTCTTCACGGTCGAGTGCCAGCAGGGCCTTGAAACCGTCGCCGCGAACGATCGGCGTGCCGTCGACGCTGGCTGTGCCGTGGCAGGTGACGGCGACGAGCCGGCCTTGGCGCGTGGCGGCAGCCAGCGCGGGCCAGCGATTGCGAATCCCAAGTTCGACGCGCCCCGCGGCGGTCGCCAGGCGCGGAACAGCTACCCTCGTTGCGGCGCGTGTTGTAGACCACGTGCACCGTTGCCTGAGCCGTCGGCTGAGTCATCACGTGCAGCCAGGGTTCGTCGGGTTCGATCGCAAGCGGCTTGACCGCTGCGCCCCCCTGGGTGGCGGCACGGAGGACGGAGGCGTAGAGCGCGCGGCGGAGGGCGATTGCTTGAGGATCGTCGCCCAGCTCGATCGGGTCGGTGAAGAAGTACGTTGCGCCGCGGCCGAGCGGTTTGCGAATCAGGACGGGCCGGCCGTCTTCGGTCGTGCCGAGCACCTCGCCACCGACCGCTTTGACGCGCAGGCACGGCCGCACACTGTGCGGACCGAGGCCCGGAAGGTGGAACTCGGCGCGCGAGATCGGCGCGCTCGCGCGAAGCGGAGGCGTCCAGGTCTCGGCAACGAACTCTACGCCGGCAAGCTCCTGAAGCCGCCCGGTGCTCGTGCGGCGGCGGAGTCCGTCGCGAGAGAAGTCGCCGGTTACCAAGAGCGTTCCTCCGCGGCGGACCCACGCGCGGAGGCACGCGTAGGCTTCGTCGGTCATGGCCAGGGGAGTGGGGGCGATCAAGACTCGCGTTTCGGCAGGGATCTGTTCGAGGTGATCGTCGTCGATGGCTTGGAAGTCGTAGTGCAGTGCCAACAGGTCGGCGAACGTGCGGTAGGCGACCTGGGTTCCCAGGCGATCTTCGTTGCCCGCGCGCAGGCTGTTGGCCAGGCACACGGCCAGGGACGCCGGGCGGTAGACGGGCTGGAAATGTCGCCAAACGAGCGACTGATTGCGGTGCACGCCGGCCACGTCCTTGGGCACGAGTTGGTTGGGATAGAAGATGCCCCAGGGGAAGACGCGCGTCGGGTCGTCGCGCAGGCACCAGTTCTGCACCTTGCACGCTCCCAGCCCCAATGCGTAGTGCCCCACGGCGAGGAAGAGCTGCTTCTGCTCGTCTTCGGAG
This sequence comes from Pirellulales bacterium, assembly GCA_963736495.1. Classification (GTDB taxonomy): domain Bacteria; phylum Planctomycetota; class Planctomycetia; order Pirellulales; family Thermoguttaceae; genus CAVTPL01. The sequence continues at coordinate 32,383 of CAVTPL010000014.1, forward strand.
CGGACGAGGTGATAGTCCTGGGCTCCATTTTCCGCGCTCCAGGCCGGATGCGTCTTCACACCGTACTCGCCCAAACTCACTCCCTTGCCCCGAGCGCGGAGATCATTCCAGCGGATGCGGAGCGGAAGTTGTTCGAGGTCGACGTCGGGCTTGTCGAAGAAGCCGAAGTTGGATACATCCTGGCCGTCGATCGTGCGCACCAGGTCGATTCCGTTCATGGGCATCGAGTAGTATTCGGAGGTGATGGGATGGCTCGCGTCGTGCTCGCGCACGGCGGCGGCATGGGCGCGGTTCCAACGGGCGGTGAGCGAGGCGAGGAATCGCTGCTGGTCGGCCGCCGCGGCGTCATCCCATCGGCCGGAGTCGGGGGGCGGATAATCGAACTTTTCGAAGCTATCAGGAGATTTATTGATGCCGTTGTTGATTGTGGAACCGTTCGAGGCTTTCTGTCCCAGGAGAACCGGGCTCCCGTTGGTCGCCCTTGTCTTACGAGCCGTGCCGGATTCAATAGCGCCCCAGGCGGCGCGGAGCATCTGGGGCGTGGAATACTCGGCTGCCAGCCATCGCTGCCAGAGCGCGCGAACGGCTTGGGGATCGCGCCCGGTCTCGAGGAAATAGTCGCCATTGAGATACCACAGCAGGCTGGGCACGCACCCAGCCGCCGGGCATACTGCCGGCACAGTTCGCTCTGCGAAGCCAATTCGGCGTCGGAAACGGCGACGTTGTGGCCGATGAGGATTCCGGGCATGAAGACCATGCCGTGGGTCTGGACGAGCTGGGCTAAGGCCGCGACGTTGCGCCAATCGGCGTCGGTCATGACGTGGCGGGGATTGGTGGGTTGGAGAATCTCGTAGAGATTCATTCCCATGTCGCGCGCGGCGGCGAGTTCGTCGGACCAGGTGAGCGGGTTTTCGGACGCCGCTTGGTAGACGACGGAGTAGGTATCGCTGCCGAAGAGGAAGGTCGGCCGCCCGGCGAGGGTGAAGTAGTTGCCGGCGAAGCCCAGCGGCGGGGCGGAGCGAAGCGCGTCGGGCTGTTCTACGACGAAGCCTGTGACGAGTCGATCGACGGGCCGGCCTTTGAGGTAGAGTGTCGCCTCGGCGGAGCAGAGGCTGGCGCCTGCGGTGACGGGCGGGAGGGCAAAGGTCAGGCGTTGGGCCGTCCCTGGGGGCAGTTCGAGCACGCGCGACGACGTTGCCAGGGGATTGGCAGGCGGGGGACTTGCCGTTGCATCGGCGAGCGCGATCTCGACCATGGCCTGCGCCGGTTGTTTTCCGCGGTTCTCGACGGTCAGAAGAACTCGGACGGGTTCGTCGGCGCGGTAGAGACGCTGCTCGGCGGAGAAGCTGTGGAGGAATGTCTTACGGACGAGGCAGCGCGCCACGTCCTGGAGAGCCGCCGCCATGGCTCCATGGGCGTCGGCGAACAGGTCGAGGTTCTCCAGTCCGAAGTAGGCCCAGCACGATCCTGCGAAGGGGCCGTCATAGTGCATTAGCATGGCGCCGGCCGGGCCGCGTGGCCGCCCGAAGCGGTCGCGGGTTTCGAGGAGCGGGACCCAGCGCGCGTGGTTTGCACCGATCACGCCCGAGGCGGCCCAACCCGAAAGGTTGGCAGAGAGGTTCGGACTGATGTCCGCTGCTCCAAGGGGCGCTTGGAGGAGGAGTTGGCCGGGCGTGACGCGAAGGGATACGGCGCGCTTCAAGGGATACGAGGCGTCGAACATGCCGAGTTGATCGGGCGAGGTGATGAGGCCGTCGGCCGGCGTGCCCGACGAGGTATCCATGGTTTGCCAGGTCAAACCCGTCACATCAGAGAGGCGAAGATCGTCGAACCAGGCCGTGCCCCAGGCGCGGAAGAATCCGCAGACGAGATGGAGGCGGGCGACGTTGGGCTTGGGGGTGAAGGTGAACTCGTAGCGCGTCCAATCGGTATTTCCGCGCACCACAGCGAAATCGCGGAACTCGACCAGTGCGTCTGCTTTGTCGTGCTGGTACATCGCCATGTAGGCCATCCCCGGTCCGGCGACGTTTTCCGATCGCATCCAGCCGGAAACCTGGTAGGAGGCTCCGGGTCGAGGCGGGAGGTCGAGCCAGAAGTGGGCGCCTTGGTTCTGGGTGGCTTCGGAGAGATGGGTCTTGGCCACGAGCCGGCCTTCGCGCGGCGAATCGGCAACCACCTGGCACGCTTCGCCGGCGCGGCGCCACTGGCCGTCGCTTGAGAAGCCGCCGATGGGGATGGCCGAGGATTCAAAGCCGCCGTTGGGCAGGAGGGAACGGGCACGGCTGGTCGCCTCGTCGCGTCGGGCGCGGAGAAGATCAATTTCCGGCACCCACTGGCCATCGACTTTGCGCACGAGATGATGGAAGGCATATCCCCCGGTGGCGATGAGGCTGCCGCCGCGTTTGAGGAAATCCAAGAGCGACGTGCGGGCCGCGGCGGGAAAGACGGGCCCGGTGGGGATGACGACCAGGTCGTAGCGCGCGGCGGAGAACCGCTGAGGATCGGCGAGTGCTTCGGCGGAGAGACGATCGGCGGCGAGGCCGGTGGTCTCGAGGATCGCGGCGAGGACCTCGGGTGAAGAGGGTGCGCCCTGGCGGGGAAGGCTCGGTTCGTCGAGGATTGCGGCGCGCGGAGCGTTTGCAGGCGGAGCGTTTGCAGGCGAGTCGGCGGCAGGCGCCCAGGAAGAGGCTATCAAGAAAACAATCGGTGCGGCGCAGGGAGCGAACTTCATAGGGGAAGCCCCTTGCAGGGATCGGGAAACTCGAATGCCGTGATCGTATCCCCCGCGGGGAGCGGGTGCAACGGCGGAAGAGGACGTGCGGGGCTAGGCGCGGTGGGTTGGGGCTCGGTCCGGCGGTGGAGCGAGACCTGCGCCTCATTGATGTGCTGGCGGCGGACGCTGCGGACGATTACGGAAACGTCGCCGTGCAGGACGACATCGCCTCCGCGGACGGGGCGGCCCAGTTGGGCGACGACCCACTCGTTGAGCGTGCGTTGCGCAGGCTCGCCGGCCAATTTGATCCCGGTGGCCTCGGCGAGGCGGGCCAGGGAAACGCCGCCGCCGACGACCCAGTCGCTGCCGGACGACTTGATGTGGGAGGGCAGGCGGTCGTATTCATCTTGGATTTCGCCGACCAGTTCCTCGATGATGTCCTCCAGAGTAATCATGCCGACGACCTTCCCTTCGTCGTTACGGACCAGGGCGATGTGAGTGTGCTCGCGGATCAATTGCTCGAGGCATGCGGAGAGGGTCAATTGGTCGCGGACCGAGGGGATGGGCCGCACGATCGATCGCAGGGAAGGATTGTGCGCGGCCAGGCGCATGCAGGCGACGATGTCTTTGAAGTTGGCATAACCGAGAATGGCTTGGGGGTCTCCGGCGTTCTGGGTGACGGGAAATCGCGTGTGCAGGTCGAGATGCGCGGCGATGAGCGACTCGGCCAGGGTACTCTCGAGATCGAGCATACTGATGTGTTCGGCGCGGAGCATGCTTTCGCGCACGCTGCGGCTGGACATGCGCGCAGCGCTGACGATGATGTTTTCTTCGCGTGCGCCGATGAGCTGGGCGGTGCGCGCCAGAGCGGCCAGGGCGCGAATCTCCTGGATCTCGGCGGCTTCGGAGCGGCCGGCCTCGGTCCCTGGCCGCCAGCGACGCTCGCCCCACCGCGTGATCAAGGCCACGGGCTTCTCGAGAATCCACACGACCGGCCAGAAGCTGGAGGCGATCCAACTCATGGTGGGCGACAGCCGCAGGCAGACCCATTCTTTGTTGCGCAGGGCGAAGACCTTGGGCACCAATTCGCCGAGAATGATCGTGATCACCGTGAGGGGTATGACGACCAGTGCGATGGCCAATGGCTCGACCAAGACGGCTGCAACACCGACGCTTTGCAGCAACGGGACGAGTTGTTCCTCTGCGCCGGCGCCACCCGTCGCGGCGGCGATGGCTCCGAAGAGGGTGATTCCCAGTTGCACGACGGCCAGGCTCCGCTCCATGCCCTTTTTCATGTGGAGCGAGGCCCTTGCCCCTGCGCGGTTCTCTCGCGCGAGCGTCTCGAGGCGAGCCAGCGAAACCGATGCCAGGGCGATCTCGTATCCGGCGAAGAGGCCGTTGAGGGCGACCATCACCGCCATGACCGCCAATTCAACCCCCCACACGAATCCCTCCTTCTTCCAGGCCGGCCGAGTTTGGCGGACAAAACGGGGACAGGCAGCCTCGCTCGAGGCAAATTCAAGGCGTCGGGCGCGAATCCCCGGGAGCCAGTCCCCGTTTTGTGAGAGCCTGTTCGAGTTCGGCGAGTGGAAGACTCCGGCGCGGCCCCATTGATCCATCATAAAGAGCGGCGAAGGGTTGGGCAAACCCCCAGGGGCCGCGGCCGATGCTTGACGCTTGCCAGAGCGTTTTCCTAGACTGAAGACGTGCGAGGGAACCGTTCTTGACGTCTGCATTGTGAATGGTCGGGGTTGCCGGGCCCAATGGCCTTGGTTTCCGCCCGCGGGTCGGCCTGGCACATTGGCGATGCAGGGCTCAATCGGGCGGCCGTGGATGAGGGGGAGACGGCCGCGCGGAACACGGTTCTGCGCGACTGCGAAGGGCTTGCCTTGTCCGGCGCGTTGGGCGCCTACGATCCTAGTCGAAGGAGTTGACGACCATGGCCGTTGGAGGAACGATGGGCAAGATCCTTGTCGTGGATCTGGCCAAGCAGAAGATCACGGTGGAAACGCCCCGCGATGAGGTGTACTTGAGGTACCTGGGGGGCTATGGGCTGGGCGCGTACTTCCTTTACCGGATGCAGAAGCCGGGCGTGGATCCCTTGGGCCCGGAGAACCACCTGGGGTTTTTTAGCGGGATTCTCACCGGTACCCCGGCGCTCAGTGGAAACCGCTACTTTGTCGTGGGGAAGAGTCCGAAGACCGGCACCTGGGGCGACGCGAATTCGGGAGGCGAATTCGGTCCGGCGATGAAAGCGGCGGGCTTCGACGGAGTGATCTTCCGGGGGATCAGCCCCGAGCCGGTGTTCCTGTTGTTGGACCAGGGCCAAGCCCGGCTGCTGCCGGCGGGGGACTGGTGGGGCATGGACTGCGTGGAACTGGACGACGCGCGTGAAGCGGGAGTTCGGCACCAAGGCCCGGGCGGCGTGCATCGGTCCGGCCGGCGAGCGGATGAGCCTTTTGGCGGGTGTGATCAACGACCAGGGCCGCGCGGCGGCCGCAGCGGCTTGGGCGCGGTGATGGGCTCGAAGCGGCTGAAGATGATCGTGGCCGTAGGCGATGCTCCGGTCGGACTCGCCGACCCGGAAGCGGTCAAGCAGGCGGTCAGCAAGCACCGCGAGACGATGCGCGACCAGGGAATGTACAAGGTTCTGCACCAGTACGGCACGGCGGGGATTACGGCCGGGGCCTGTGTGACCGGCGACACGCCGATCAAGAACTGGGGTGGAGTGCCGGACGATTTCCCGGGCGTCGGGAAGATCAGCGACGACGAGGTGATGACGATTCAGCTGAAGAAGTATGCGTGCTGGCGTTGCCCGATCGGTTGCGGGGGAGAGACCGCCGTGGAGCACGGCCCTTTCAAGTCGCATACGCACAAGCCCGAGTACGAGACCTTGGGCTGCTTCGGCACGATGTGCCTGAACAACGACCTGGCCTCGATCAACCTCTGCAACGAGATCTGCAATCGCTACGGCTTGGACACGATCGGCACGGGGGTCACGGTGGCCTTTGCGATCGAATGCTACGAGAACGGAATTCTCTCGGACGCCGACACCGGCGGGATCGCGCTGCGGTGGGGAAATGCCGAGGCGATTGCGCGAATCACGCGTGAGATCGCCGAAGGGGTGGGCTTTGGCAAGGTTCTGGCCGACGGGGCGAAGAAAGCGGCCGAGCGGATCGGTCGCGGGGCCGAACAGTACGCGATGCACGTGCAAGGCGAGGAAGTGCCGATGCACGATCCACGGCTCAACCCGAGCCTGGCAACGACCTACAAGATGGACGCCACGCCGGCGCGCCACACGCAGCTCAGCGCGTGGACGGCCGAGGCGCAATTTGCCCCGCCCGGTCTGGTGACCGAGCCCTTCGAGCGCTACCAGGTGGAGGGCAAGGGGAGGATCTATCGCCTGGTGAGCGACCACCACCACGCGGCCACTTCGGCAGGACTGTGCATGTTTGCCTGGGTGTGTCTGAGGCCGGAGGCTCTGCCGGACATGCTTTCCGCCGTGACCGGGACGACCTACACGGTCGACGCCTGCGAGAAGATCGGCACGCGGATCGCCGCACTCCGCATGGCCTTTAACCTGCGGGAAGGAATGCGGAACGTCGAGTTCCAACTGCCCGGACGCCTGGTGGGGAAGCCGCCGCTGGAGGCCGGACCGCTGGCGGGAGTGACGATCGACGTCGACCGCCAGGTTCGCGACTACCTGGAGGCCATGGGCTGGGACGTGCAAAGCGGCGTGCCGACGAAGGAGACGCTCGAGGAACTCGAGCTGGACTTCGTGGCTGCCGACCTGCATCCCTAGTGATGCCGGCGCAGTCAATGTTCGCGAATCACGCCGGATCGTGAGCCGAAACGGCTGGAATCCGGAGTTCCCCTGGCCGCGCGGCGCTGAATTGGCGCTGCGGGCATCAACAAGAGATTTCCGGAGTCGGGCTTGGTGACTGCACGCCGATCGGACCGCGATGACTCCTTTGTTTGTCCGCACTGCGGGGCCGACGTGCCCTCGGGCGCACGGTTCTGCCGGGAGTGCGGCGCGAGCGAGGAGTCGGGCTGGTCCAGCTCTGCGGACGGGACGGACGAGGGAGGCGGCTACGGCGAAGACGATTTTGACTACGAGGAGTTTGTGCGCCGCGAGTTTCCCGACCGGACGGAACGGGCGCCCCCGAGCGCGACGCGCATGGTGGCCGCAGCAATTGCGATTCTGGTGGCCGTGGCGATCGTCTGGAGCATGCTGCGGCCGTAACCGACCGAGCGAGTCCATCCTCAGCGCGCAGGAACCTGCTTCTGGCGGCAGATCAGAAAGACGCCCGTCACCAGCAAATGCTCGTCGGAAAGTGCGCGGAATCGCGGGGCCAGCCTGGCGCGGATCGCGCGGACACTCTGGAGGTCGGCTTCGGTGTAGTCGCGGCCGATCTGGAGCGATTGGGGATGGGGGAGCAGTTCCGCTCGGTCGAGGACGTGCGTGTAGAATACTTCGAGGTGGCGGAAGTCTCTTTTGGCCAGACGCAGGTAGTCGGGCAGACGGCGGCGATTGAGCGTGGGATCGGGGGACGAGATCCAGTTCCAGAGGCGATCGATGAGGGCCGCGAGTTTTCCGAGCACGCTCTTTCCTTCGCGGATCAAGTGGGTCGAAGAATGACTTTCATCAGCTCCGATTCGCCGCGGTAGAGGCGATCGAACCAGTCGGCGGCGTCGTCGAGCGTGGCGTAGCCGCTGATCAGGGGTTCGACCTGGATGGCGCCGCGTGCGATGAGATCGAGGCAGGCAGGGTATTCGCCCGAGGAAGCGCAGGAGCCGTAGAGGGTCAATTCGCGCGTCACGACGGCTTGGAGGGGGAGTTCGACGGTGGGCGTGAGGTTTCCGACCAGCGCGACTGCGCCCCCTTGCGCACCGCGGAGATCGCGGTGGAGACGGTGGCAGGAATGCCGACGGCTTCGACGGCCAGGTCTGCGCCGCGGCCCGCGGTGAGGCGGAGGATTTCGGCCACGACGTCGGTTTCGCGCGGCGAGAGCCCTACGGCCGCGCCGAGGCGGCACGCCAGTTCGAGTTTCCGGGGCTCAACGTCGACGGCCACGACGCGGCCACAACCGGCCGCCGCGGAGGGCTTGCACCACGAGCAAGCCGATCATGCCGCTGCCCACGACGACAGCGGTATCGTTGAGGCGGATCGGCAGGCGGCCGACCGCGTGGACGGCGATGGAAACGGGTTCGACCATGGCGGCATGTTCGAAGGAGAGGCCGTCGGGCAGGCGGTAGAGGATGTTCTGAGGCACGGCGACGTATTGGGCATAGGCTCCGTCCTGACGGAACTCGGCGCAGGCCACGCCCAGCACGCGGCGGTGGTTGCAGAGATTCACTCGGCCTTGGCGTGCAAAAAACGCACTTACCGCAAGAAACGGTAGAGTCGAAGGTCACTCGCTCGCCCAGTTTCCAGTCGCGGACCTGGATTCCCAGTGCTGCGACGACGCCCGCCGCCTCGTGCCCCATGATGATCGGAGGAATGCGGCGACCGGTACTGCCGTCCATCCCGTGCACGTCGCTGCCGCAAATCCCGCAGGCCTTGACCTCAACCAGCACTTCCTCGGGCCCGGCGGAGGGCTGGGGGACATCTTGGCACTCCAGATGGGAATAACGGGTAAGCACGAGGGCTTTCATGGTGGTGGGTCCTGGATATCGGCTTGGGCTGTTGGCGTACGGCTCTTCCGGGCGCAATATCGGGCCGGGGTAGGCGTGAGTCAACCGTGAAAGCTGGCCTTGCTTGACATAAGCACTGCTTATGATAAGATACCCTTATGAACATCGAGACGATTCGGATCTTCTGTGATGTTGTGCAGCACCAGAGCTTCTCGCGCGGGGCGGCGGCCAACGACGTGAGCCAGTCGGCGGCGACCCAGTCGGTGCATCGCATGGAGCGGCATTTCGGCGTGCAATTGGTCGACCGCAGCAAGCGTCCGTTCGTGCTCACGCCCGAGGGCCAGGCCTGCTACGAGGGATTCCGCGAGGTGCTGGAGTTGTACGACGCGGTGGAGACCCGCGTCCGCTCGCTCCGCAAGGAGATCACCGGGCATGGTCCGCGTGGCGGCGATCTACTCGGTCGGGCTGCACGACATGAGCCGCTGCATGCAGGAGTTCATGCGGCGCTATCCCAAGGCCAAGGTGCGGCTGGAGTATCTGCGGCCCAACAAGGTCTACGACGCGGTGCTCAACTCCGAGGTCGACCTGGGGATCGTTTCCTACCCGACGCCGTCGCCCGAATTGAGCGTCATTCCGCTGCGGTCGGAGCGGATGGTGCTGGTCTGCCATCCCGAGCATCCGCTGGCCGAAGCGGAAGGCGGTGACGGCCGAGCACCTGCAGGACGAGGATTTCGTGGCTTTCGACCGCGACCTGATCATCCGCAAGGAGATCGACCGCTACCTGCGGCAGCGTTCGGTGTCGATCCGCGTGGTGATGGAGTTCGACAACATCGAGACGATCAAGCAGGCGGTGCAGATCGGGGCCGGCGTGAGCATCCTGCCGGAGCCGACGGTGCGTCAGGAGAACGGAGCCGATCGGCTGGCGGCGATCCGTCTGATTGCCCCGCAATTGCAGCGCCCCATCGGGATCATCCACCGCCAACGCAAGGTGTTTACTCCCACTGCGACCCGCTTCATCGAACTCCTGCAACAGGTCCAAGGCAACAACGGCGTTGAGGGCGCGGATGGGTGACAACCAGGTTCCCTTGGTTCTCCAGCCGCTGGGGAAGACCGTGTGCGCGGCGGAAGGCTCGCTGGTGGTGGAGGCCATCGCCGCGGCGGGAATCGATCTCGACATGCCCTGCGGGGGGGACGGGACCTGCGGCAAGTGTCGAGTGATTGTTGCGCGGAGGGCAGAGGAAGCTGGGGCGGCGGACCGCCGGGTTTGTTCGGCCGAAGAGTTGGCCGCAGGGTATCGGCTGGCCTGCCAGACCGCGGTACGCGCCGGGATGACGATCGAGATCCCGCGCGAATCGCTGCTGGCTTCGCAATGCAAGATTCTCGCCGAGACCGAGGGGTTCGACATTTTCGAGACCGACCCGGCGACGCGCAAGCATTGGGTCGAGCTTGCGCCCCGATCGCTCGGACGATACGGCGGACTTGCGGCGTCTGGAAAGGGTGCTTGGTCCGCTCCAGGCGGATCTTGCCGTGCTGGGGGAGCTTCCGCGGCGGCTGCGCGAGGCCGATTTCCGCGGCACCGCCGTGGTGAGCGAGGGCCGGCTTTTGGACTTCGAGCCGGGCGATACGCGCTCGGTGTGCTGCGCCGTTGCAGTCGACCTGGGGACGACGACGCTGGCGGCGATGCTCGTCGACATGAACACCGGGCGGGAACTGGCGGTCACGTCGCGGCTCAATCCGCAGACGCGTTGGGGAGACGACGTGCTCTCGCGAATCCTCTATGCCCAGGAGCTGCCCGACGGCGCCGGGCAACTCCAACGTGCGGTGGCCGAGGCGATCCACCAGATGGTGGGCGAGCTGGCCGAACAGGCACACCTGGATCGGCGGCAGATCTATGAAATCGTGTTCTCGGGCAACACGACCATGCAGCAGTTGTTCCTGAAGCTCGACGCACGGCATTTGGGCGAGGTGCCGTTTGTGCCGGTGACTTCGGCTGCCGTGAGCGTGGCAGCGAGCGAACTGGGGATCGGCATTCATCCCCGCGGCCGTGCGTACCTGCTACCGGTTATCGGCGGGTTCGTGGGGGGAGATACGGTGGCCGGCATTCTGGCGACGGGACTGGCCGATGCCTCCGGCCCCACGCTCCTGGTCGATATCGGCACGAACGGGGAAATCGTGCTGGCGGCGGGAGGAATGCTCTGCGCCGCGTCGACCGCGGCAGGGCCGGCTTTCGAGGGCGCTCGGATTACACACGGGATGCGCGGGGCCGTGGGGGCCGTGGAGCGAGTCGTGTTCGACGGGCATCTGCAAACCCAGGTGATCGGCGGGGCGCTGCCTCTTGGACTGTGCGGCTCAGCGCTGGTCGACCTGGTGGCGGAGTTGTTGCGTCACGGTTTGCTCACGCGCGAAGGCCGGCTCCAGGGGGCCGGCGATCTGCCGGCGGGCATTCCGGAGGACCTGCGCGCGCGGCTGGTGGACCATGAGGGCAAGTGCGCCTTCGTGCTGGTGCGCGCCGAATACTCGGGCACTGCGCGGCCGATTGTGCTCACGCAACGCGACGTGCGCGAGCTTCAGTTGGCCTCGGGGGCAATGTGCGCGGGGATTGCCGTGCTCTTGCGCCGAGCGGGATTGCGGCCCGAGGATCTGGATGCCGTGCTCGTGGCAGGGGGATTCGGCAATTACATTCGCCGCGCCATGCGCAACGTATCGGCCTGTTGCCCGAAGGGGTTCCGCCAAATCGGATCCGCTACCAGGGCAACACCTCGCTTGCCGGGGCGCGGCTGGCTGCGGTATCGACGAGGGCTCGTCGAGTGGCGGAGGAGCTTGCGCGGTGCTGCGAGCACGTCGATCTGTCCAGCGACGCGGAATTCCGCTGGACCTTTGCCGAAGCCATGATTTTCCCCTGGCGCGGACGGCAACGCCGCTTGAGCTTCTCTTGCAGCGCGCTGGGACTATCGCCGGGCTCGTGCCCCGTCCTGCGCTGTTCTTGCCGGTGCGCAATCAGGTCGGAGCACTCGGGTTTTGCCTCCTTTGCCTGGACGCTTCGGTCCGGGCGGTCGTGCCGCTTACAGGAAAGGACTGCCTGAAAGCGGCGCTAAGCTGCTCCGTAATGTCCTGCCGTACCCTCCGAAATGGGTATTGGAGAGGGTTGTTTGATCTATTGGTGTTGGGTACGGAAGACATTTGCTGCAAGATATTTGCGCCATACTCGCCATTTAGCCGTCACTTTGCAGGCATTGTATTTTATCTAAACTATTGACTTTTCTAGACCTCCAACAAATATTACATGCGGCGCGGACGGCCTTTTCGGCAGAATCGGCAGAATCGTCAGAGTCGTCAGGATCGTCATAGGCCGCCTGGTGCGGTAGTCATCGAAGTGCGCAGGCAACGGAGTGTAGAGATTCAGAGCAGGAGTTGAGTTGCCAAGGAGGCGCGAGAAAACAGCGCCCAGAGTAAGGAACCGGGAACGAGGAGCGAAAGGGCTCGGATTATGCGAACGCGAATTCTCTTTACGGCAGTGTTTTTGATCATGTTGCCGACCGCAGTTTCTGCGGAACATTACCGTTTCGCTACGACGAGCGGCAGTTCGTCGGGCGGGCGCGGCCCGACGACGAGTTCGGTCGGGAGCGTGCCTCTCACCTCGCAACTCGTTCTGAGAGATCCTGGCTGGCTCAACGGGAACCGCTCGGTGCGCGGGAAGTCGAGTCAAGGATCCCGGAGTGGCCATGGCGGGATACAGTTTCAGCTTTACGGGGACGTGCGGCTTGCGGGTAGCGGCGTCCTTGTCGAGCACGGTGCGTTCAACGCGTTCTGCGTGGACCTTCGCGATCGCCTGGCGAGCGACGGTCGCGTGACCGTGCGCAGCGCGAGTGGCCGGTCGCAATCGGTCGAGGGGGTCATATACGAAGCGAAGTTGCTGCAGCAGGGACCCAATGGAAGGAGCATGTCGCTGGCCAGGCTGCAGGCGTTTGGAGAGCTTTGGGGAAGGTACTACCAGCGGCTCTTCGCGGGAACGACGAGCGGCCGACGGCTGCGCACCGAGGCGTTCATGCTGGCGATGTGGGAGCTAACCTATGAGGATGTAGGCGCCTCGCAGTTGGACCGTTCGAAAGTTGCCCGGCTGGATGTGCGCCGCGGTCCAGGATTCTCCGTTGATCTGCGCAGCCCAAGCGGGATGTCCGACGTGACCAAGCTGGCCAACTCCTGGCTGCGGAGCTTGAACGGCATGGGGCCGCGGTGGACGATGTACTCGCTGGTTCCCAAGGGGGGGCAGTCAAGGTATCAGGACCTGGTGTTTGGCGTTGTGCCGGAGCCGACGACCGTCATGTATCTGGCGTCGTTGGGGCTGATGGGTGGCCTGGGGTTGGTGTGGCGACGTCGGCGCCGGGGCGCGTGAGCTCGGCATCGAGATGCCGGCAAGCAGAATCGCGAAGGGAAAGCTGAGCAAACCACTCAGCTTTCTTTTTTTCTTGGGCGGGGTTGGGCCGAGCAGGTTCTGACTGCGGCATCCAGCCGACCCGCGGTCGGCGGCGACCAGAGCGCTCGAGTGTCTACCTGCATCTGCGCCGCCTTGCGGAGTATAATCGCAAGCTCTTTCCCGGCGGTGGCCGGCAGATGGTTCGACGCATCCTGTGAAGGAAGGCTGACTATGAGTTCAAAACCCGATCGCGTGCTAGGACTGGGTACGCTGGCATTGCACGCGGGCCAGAGTCCCGACCCGACGACCGGCTCGCGGGCCGTGCCGATTCACCAGACGACGAGCTACGTCTTCAAAGACACCGAGCACGCGGCGAACTTGTTTGCGCTGAAGGAGCTGGGGTGGATCTACACGCGGATCATGAATCCCACGACGGACGTGTTCGAGCAGCGGATGGCCGCGTTGGAGGGCGGCGTGGGGGCGTTGGCGTTGTCGAGCGGCCAGCAAGCGATCTCGGTAGCCTTGTTGAACCTGGTGCACTCGGGCGGGCACGTAGTGTCGGCGGCCGCGCTTTATGGGGGCACGATTACGCTGTTCGCCCAGACGTTCAAACGTTTGGGGATCGACGTCACGTTTGTCGATGCCACGGACGTGCGGCAGATCGTGGAGGCGATTCGGCCCAACACGCGCGCGGTCTATATCGAATCGCTGGCCAACCCGCGGAACGACGTGCTCGATTACCGGGCGATTGCCGACGCGGCGCACGCGCGTGGCCTGCCGGTGGTGTGCGACAACACGGTGCTGACGCCGATGCTTTTCCGGCCTTTCGATCATGGAATCGACATCAGCGTTTACAGTGCGACGAAGTTTATCGGCGGCCACGGGACGAGCATTGGAGGGGTGATCGTCGACGGAGGGAGCTTTGACTGGGGTCAGGAGCCGGCGAAGTGGCCGCAGTTCACCGAACCCGATCCTTCGTATCACGGAATGGTCTTCCGCGAGGCGGTCGGCCCGTTGTGCTACATTCTCACGTGCCGGACGCACTGGTTGCGGGACCTGGGCGGCACGATGAGTCCGTTCAATGCTTTTCTCTTCCTTCAGGGGTTGGAGACGCTTCACCTGCGGATGGCGCGGCACAGCGAGAGCGCGCTTGGGATTGCGAAGTTCCTCGAATCGCACGACCTGGTGCGGTGGGTGAACTACCCTGGTCTGGCCTCCCATGCGCACCACGCGATGGTGAAGAGGTACCTTCCGAAGGGAACGGGCGCGATCCTGGGATTCGGGATTCGGGGAGGGCGGAAAGCGGCCGAGAAGTTCATTGGGGCGGTCAAGCTCGCATCGCACCTGGCGAACATCGGCGATGCGAAGACGCTGGTGATTCACCCCGCATCGACGACGCACAGCCAGCAGACGCCCGAAGCCCTGGAGGCTGCGGGGGTCACGGAGGATTACGTTCGCGTGAGCGTCGGGTTGGAGGACGTGGACGACATCCGCGCGGATCTCGACCAAGCGCTTGCGCATCGCAGGGCTGATGCTGCTGGCAGGAGTCGCGTGCGTTTGGCTCTTTGGGACCGGTTCCGCAGGAGACCGTGTGGGGCTGATTTCGCAGGGACCTGGAGCAAGGGGTGCCCCGGAGCGATGGGCGGCAATTGCCGAGGAGTGGTTCTCGGCGCGACCGAGGCGGCGGGCCCTCGGGGGATTGCAGGCCGCCGCGCGGTGCGCGACAATGACGTGTTTCCAACTCCCTCGATAACAGTGCGATGTCGGATACCTTTGAGAGTAGCGACCGTTTCCGCCACGGCAAGCCGCTTCGGCATGCGAAGCACGTGGATTTGGACCGGCCCTTGATCCTGGAGATGGGAGGGCAGCTCGAGCAGGTGCGCGTGGCTTACGAGACGTACGGCAGGCTGAGCGCAGCGCGCGACAACGTGGTGCTCGTCTGCCACGCACTCTCCGGCGATTCGCACGTGGCGGGGCACGACGAGACGGACGATCCCGGTTGGTGGGACGTGCTGGTGGGGCCCGGCAAGTCGATCGATACCGACCGCTACTTCGTGATCTGTCCGAATGTGCTCGGCGGCTGCCGGGGAACGACCGGTCCCAACAGCCTCAATCTCCAAACGCGCCGCCGTTACGGGGCGGACTTTCCCGTGGTGACGGTGGGCGACATCGTCGAAGTCCAGAAGCGGCTCTTGGACCACTTGGGGATCGAGCAGCTTCTGGGGGTGATCGGCGGTTCGCTGGGCGGGCACATGGTGCTGACATGGGCGACGCGGTATCCCGAGAAGGTTCGTGGATCGATCGCGCTGGCCACCTCCCCTCGGCTGACGAGTCAGGCGATCGCCTTCGACGTGGTGGGGCGGAACGCCATCCTCCGCGATCCCGCCTTCCAGAACGGCCAGTATTATGCCAACGGCCCAGGGCCGGCGGTGGGGCTGGCGATTGCGCGCATGCTGGGGCACATCACCTACCTGTCGCGCGAGGCGATGACGCAGAAGTTCGACGCCCAGCGGCTGGATGCGCGGGATGTTCGCACGCAGTTCGAGACCAAGTTTGCCGTAGGTTCGTACCTTGCCTACCAGGGGGACCGATTTGGCGAGCGTTTCGACGCCAACAGCTACTTGACGCTGACGATGGCGATCGACCTGTTCGACTTGGGGGGCACGGCCGAGGAGCTTGCCGAAGCGCTGCGGCCGGCCACCTGCCGTTGGCTGCTGGTGAGCTTCTCCAGCGACTGGCTCTTTCCCCCCTTCCAATCGCAGCAGATCGTCGATGCACTGATTGCGCACGACAAGCCGGTGAGCTACTGCAACGTCGAGAGCCGCTGCGGCCACGACGCCTTCCTGCTGTCCGACAATCTGGCGGTGTACGGAGAGCTCGTGCGCGCGTTCCTGGAGAATCTCGACGGGGGTCGGGCGGGTGCGGACGCCGAGGCGGAGGACGTGTACGCAAGCGGTCCGGTGAGCCCGACGAGCATCTTTCAGACGCACCGGCTGGACTACGACTCGATTCTGGAGCTGATTCCGCGCGGCGCGAGCGTGCTCGACCTGGGGTGCGGCACGGGAGGGCTGCTGGCACGACTGCGGGATCGCGGGCACAGCCGCGTAATGGGGATCGAGCTCGACGAGCAAGCGATTGTGGCCTGCGTGCGGCGGGGATTGGACGTGGTTCGCGCGGACCTCAACCTGGGACTGCCCGGCTTTTCCGAAGGACAGTTTGATTTCGTGGTTCTTTCGCAGACTTTGCAGGCGGTGACCGACGTCGATCGCGTGCTTTCCGACATGCTTCGGGTGGGGCGGCGGGGGATCGTCAGTTTTCCCAACCTGGGATTCCGCAAGCTGCGGAGCTATCTGGCCGAGGAAGGGCGCGCACCGCGGGTCAGCGCAGCTCCAGGGGGTTCATTGGTATAATACGCCCAACGTGCGTTTCCTGTCGTTGGCCGATTTTGAAGAATACTGCGGCCGGCGAAGTATTCGCATCCATCAGCAGATTGCCCTGGACACGGAGGCCGGCGCCGAGGTGGTCGAGAACCCGAACCTCAACGCCGACCTGGCGATTATGGTCATCAGCCGCTGAGCCTCCGCGCGATGGCAAGCCACGTGCTTCCCCAGGCAGTCGAGTGCGCCGATCGATTCGCTTGGGGAGGTCTTGCCGTGTTGGTCCGGATGCTGCTTGGGGCTGTCTGCTTCGTGTCGCTGGGGGTGCAGGCGGGTGCCGAAGAAGTCGAGCTGCTGGCCAGCGGCCTGACGCCGGCGGACGTCGAAACCCGGCCGTATCGGCAGTACGTGCGGGAATGCCTGGACGTGTTGATCGAGCAGGGCACCGATCGGTATGGCTCCCACCACAGCCCTCTGCTGATGAGCATCCTCGACGTGCGTACGCGAACCTGTCCCGCGGATCCGTTGCCGCTGGACGAGGCGTATCGAGTGACGCGGCGAGGTCGACGGTCGCCGGCGGGCGGCAACCTGTACGCGGACCAGGCGACACTCCGAGCCATGGCCGCGCTTTCCCAGCGAAGCGGCGACCCGCGCTATGCCGCGATTGCGCGAAAAACGCTGGCGTATGCCGCTGGGCATCTGGTGGACGAGCGAGGACTTTTCTGGTGGGGCTGGCACCGTCACTACGATGCGTACCGCGACGTGATGACCGGCCACGAGGGCAACTGGCATGAGATCCACGTGCAGCAGGCGGCCTGGCCGCAGATATGGGATGCTGATCCCGCCGCTACGCGCCGCGCGATCGAGGCGATCTGGCAGTGGCACGTGATCGACAAGTCGACGGGTGAGGTGAACCGCCACGCCGACGGCCGGCGGGGCTGCGACTTCGCCATGAGCGCGGGGGAGATCCTCCGCGCGTTCGCCTTTCTCCACCAGAAAACGGGTGCGCCGCAGTGGCACGAGCGCGCACGGCGCGTCGCCGAGTATCACCGTGCGGCCCGGCACCCGACGACCGGCTTGACTCCCAACCGGCCCAATGCCGGGCGCGAGCGTTTCGACGGTTCGCACTTCGATACGTCGATCACCGGGTTGTACTGTCCGTCGCTACTGTCGGCGGCGGAGTTGACGGGGGACAGCTGGTTTCGGGAGCAGGCGGCGGGGTATCTGAAGGCGTATGCAAAGTACGGTTACGATCCCCAGGGAAAGCATTTCTGGGGTAGCCTCGAACTCGACGGCACGCCCGTACCGGGCCCGCGACTGCCCGGCGGTTACGCCCAGTACGAGCCTCGCGGGCCGATCGACCTTTGGCAGCCCTATGCGGCCGGGTACGAGCACCCGATCGCCACCGCCCAAGCCTATGCCTGGGCGGCCGAAGCGACGGGAGATGGCGAATTGCTCGCTGCCGCGGAGCGATGGGCGGACGTCGTCCGCCGCGCGTTTCCGCCCCGAGGGTGCGATCGGGCAGGGTGGTACGGTGCGTATGCCGAGAAGTGGGCAGTTCACGGGACCTATGCCGGCCACTACGGCGGAACGATTTCGTTTCTGCTCCATCTCCATCGACTGACCGGTAAAGCCGAGCACCTTCAGTTTGCCCGCGAAGTGGCGCGGGAGGCGATCTCGAAGCTCTACTACCGAGGTCTCTTGCGGGGGCACCCGGCCAAGCCGTACTATGAATCGATCGATGGGGTCGGGCAGTTGCTCTACAGTCTGATGCAACTGGACGGGGTGCTGAGCGACACGGCGGGCGCGGGGCTGCCGCGGCAGAACTGGTAAAAGGAAGACGTCGCCGCATGGCACAGCTTGCGCCGGAACGCGTCGAAAAGGTCTATGGCGACCGTGTGCGGGCGGTCGACGATTTCTCGCTGGCCGTGGACGACGGCGAGTTGGTGGTCCTTGTGGGACCGTCGGGTTGCGGGAAGACGACTTTGCTGCGGATCGTGGCGGGGCTGGAAACCCCGACGCGCGGCGTGGTGCGATTGGACGGCACGGCGGTCAACGACCGATCGCCGCAAGATCGCAACATTGCCATGGTCTTCCAGCACGGCGCGCTCTACGGGCATCTCGACGTCTACGACAACATGGCATTTTCGCTACGCATGCGCAAGGTGCCGAAGAAGGCCATTCGCCAGCGCGTGCGCGAGGCGGCGGAGATGCTGGGGATCGAACGCCTTCTGGAACGCCGGCCGCACGAGCTTTCGGGCGGCGAGCGCCAGCGCGTGGCGCTGGGGCGCGCGATCGTGCGGCGTCCGGCCTGTTTTCTCTTCGATGAGCCGCTGTCGGGGCTCGACGCCGCCCCGCCGGGCCGAGTTGCGAGGCGAGATCAAGCAGCTTCACCGGCGGCTGGGAATCACCACGGTCTATGTAACCCACGACCAGGAAGAGGCGATGACCCTGGGGGAGAGGATCGCGGTGATTCGCCAGGGCCGCGCGGAGCAGATCGCTCGTCCCCTGGATCTCTACCGCAGCCCCGCAAGCGGCTTCGTCGCGCGGTTCATCGGTTCCCCACGGATCAGCCTGCTTAGCGGTCGATTGGCACTGGACGGGACCGCGGTGTGGTTCGAGAGCGGGGAGGCTCGATTGGCCATTCCCGACGGTGCCGCGCGCGGGCTGGGCGAACATGCGGGACGCGAGGTCGTATTGGGGCTCCGGCCGGAAGCGGTATCCGCGGCGACGGCGGGAACCGCGGCGTCGGAACTCATGACGGCGCGCGTCGAGTACGTGGAGCCGCGCGGCGATCGCCTCGACGTCTACACGGTGACGATGGGCGGGGAGCGGATCGTGGCGCGGTTGGATGCCCAGGCCGATCCGCCGGCGACGGGCGCGGAAGTGCCGCTTCGCGTGGAAATGTGCCATGCCCATTTTTTCGCAGCGGATCGGGAGGCGGATGGAGGCGCGGGGGAGCGACTCGGCCCGTAGCGGCCGCTTGCTCGGCCTGGGAAAGGGGCGTGGCGCTTTTTGCCGCGGTGCACCGGGAGGGAGCCGAGACGGCGCCGAAGGGAGGCGTTTTAGGACCGATCCCAGAACCTTTGGAGGTGCTGCGATTTTCTGGCCGCGGAGAGCCGCAGCGGTAGTTCTGGGATATAGGTGTTCTTAGTGCTTCGCGGGAGGCGCGACCGGCTTGACTTCGGGCAAGCGGAGGTTGACGCGGACGGTGAGCTTGCGCCGGAATTGACCGTCATCGACTGGGAGAAGGGCTCGAAGCCTTCCTTCTGTACCTCGATGCGGTGTTTCCCCGCGGCGACGAGCACGGAGACGGGGCCTCCGCGCAGTCGTGCGCACGACTTCGATATGATCCGCTTCGTCGAACACTTGCACGAGTGCATCGGGCTGGTTGACTTCGATGACGAGCATTCCTTCGGCGAGGCGAGACTCGGGTATGGGGGTGGGCACGGGGAGGCGTGTCGCGGGCGTTTCGGACTGGGTCGAGGGCGGTCCCTGGAGCATCAGGCTGGCGAGGATCCAGGTCGAACAGCGCGACCGCCGCGATCGAGATGCCGAAGAGGAGGCGTTTGGTGCGGCGTCGCATGCCGAAGCTGAAGGGGGTTCGAATCGGCCCGGTGGAAGGAATCGATTCCTCCAACAGCAGTTCGTCGAGCAATGAGATCATCGACGAGGAGCTGGCGACTTCCTCGCTGCCTTCGTGCTGTGCACTGGAGTTCGCGTCGACGGCGAGGCTTTCGGCTTTCTTTCCGCCCCGCGCCAGCCACGCCTCGAGTGCCGCGATGACTTCGCCCATCGACTGCTGGCGATCCTCGGGTCGTTTGGCCACCATGCGTTGGAACGTGGCGTCGATCACTTCGGGGACGTCGGGCGCACGGCAGCGGAGCGACGGCAGGGGATGATCGCGGTGGGCGAGGATTCGCTTGACGAGCGTATTCGACCGGTACATGGGCCGGCCGGTGAGCAAATAATGGAGGGTGGCGCCGAGGCTGTAGATATCGGAGCGGTGGTCGGTGGTGCGCAGATCGAAGCCCTGTTCGGGCGACATGTAGTCGACGGAGCCCATCACGTAGCCGCTTTGCGTGAGGTCTTCGACGGGGGTGGCATCGGGTTCGACGGACTCCTCGATGCGCGCCAGGCCCATGTCGAGGATCTTGATCGATCCGCGGCGGTCCAGGAGAAGATTCGAGGGCTTGATATCGCGATGGATGATGCCTTCGCTGTGGGCGTACTCCAGGCCGCGGGCGGCCTGGAGCATGCACACGGCGGCCTGCTCGATGGGAAGGGGGCCGTTGCGTTTGACGAGGGCGGAAAGGTTCTCGCCTTCGACGTACTCCATGACGAGAAAGTGGACGCCCTTGGCTTCGTCGGCATCGTAGGCGGTGACGATGTTGGGATGGGAGAGGCGTGCGACGGCTTTGACCTCGCGGAGGAATCGCTTCAAGGCGTCCGCGGAGCGGAGGGTATCTGGGGGGAGCATTTTGATGGCCACGATGCGGTCCATCTTGCGGTGGCGGGCTTTGAAGACCTGGCCCATCCCACCCGTCCCCAGGCGATCCAGAATCACGTAGTTGCCCATGACCAGCGACTCGGCTCGTCGCTGATAGATTGCCTGGGCCTGATAGCGTGTCAGCTTGCCTTGGCGAAAGAGCTCAGTGGCGAGTTCGGCCGAGGTGGTGGCACCGTTCGCGGGGAAGCGCGAAGGAACGCCTGGACCTCGTCGGCCGACATGAATCCGCAATCGCCGAGCGATTGGATGAATTCCTCGAGCGTGGCTGGCATCGCGTTCCTCGGCTCCCCGAGCCTCCCTGTTGCGATTATTCTAGCCTCCGAGGGAGGGGGCTGCAACGGAGGCAAGGGGCCGCTGCGCGACCGGAACGGGCGGAGCGTGGCTTCCGGGAGCTGTGCGGGGCGGGCGGTTTCATGGTGCGAGCGGCGCTGAGGCTGCCGGCGCTATTGTTCGCCCAACACGTCGTTGAGGACTTCTTCATTCACAAAGATAGGCAACGGCGGCTGGCAGGTTACCGCCACCGCGATCGCGTCGCTGGGGCGCGCGTCGATCTCGACCAACTCCCCCTGGTGACGCACGCGGAGCTTGGCGAAATACGTGTGTTCCTTGAGTTCATTGATCACGATGTCCTGGAACTCGCCGCCCATGTGTTCGACGACGCTCACGATCAGATCGTGGGTGAGTGGGCGAGGCGAAGGATAGCCCTTGACGCGGCGGTCGATGCTCGTGGCCTCGAACAGTCCGATGAGGATTGGGAACTGCCGCTCCCCGTCGATCTCTTTGAGGTAGATCACCTGGTTATCGTTGATCTCATTAATGATGATCCGCGACAATTCCATGGGGATAGGCATACGACCGGTTCCTTGCACGCACGAGGGAGACTGATCTGGAGCCGGGGCGCGAAACGGTGCGCGAGGGAATCTCGGCGGTCGACGGGGGCGCCCCTGGGTCGGCGATCGCTTTTGAGCCATTATAGCTTGCCGCCTTACGACGCGGCTAGAGGGCGGGGGTCGGGGGCGTCCGCGCGTGGGGGCGGCGTGCGGTCGTCAGCGCGCGGCGCACCGCTAATTGGGTGAGCCGCTCGATCATGGCGGAGGTTGCGGCGAGCTGGTCCTCGAGGTCCTTGAGGGAGTCGCGCTCCTTCTGGACGACGGCGGCGGGAGCGCGTTGGACGAAGTTCTCGTTGGCCAGTTTCTTGTGTTGCGCGGCGAGCCGGGCTTCGAGCTTCGCACGCTCCTCCTCTTGCTGCGCCCGTTCGGCTTGAAGGTCGATCAGCTCGGCGAGATCGACGAAAACTTCGAGCCCGGCCAGGTTCGCGTTGGCGCTGAATCGACGGGGCGGCGACGCCGGGGCCCAGTCCGGTGGGACGGGCGGCGGCCATGGCGAGGAAATAAGGCTCCATGGGGCGGAGCAGAGCGGCGGTGGCTTCGTCGCAGCGCACGGTGAAGTCGATCTGCTGTTTCACGGGGACGTTTTGCCGGCTGCGGATCTCGCGCACCGCGCGGAGCACTTCCTGGAAGCGGGCGAAGCGGGCTTCGATCTCGGGATCGATGCGCTGGGAATCGCTCGCGGGCCAGGGGGCGATGAGGATGCTTTCGGCGGCGGGTTCGATGCGGTCGACGCCGCGCGTGGGGGCGGCTTCGCCCAGGCAGCTGCCACACCTCTTCGGTGAGGAAGGGGATCATCGGGTGCAACAGGCGGAGGAGGGCATCCAACGCGTGCGCGAGCACGCGCTGCGCCTCGGCGCGCGACGGGGCATCCTGGAGTCTTCCCTTGACCATCTCCAGGTAGAAACTGCAGAACTCGTCCCAGGCGAACTCGTAGAGAGCGCGCGGGCTGCATCGGCGAACTGGAAGGCTTCCAGCGCATCGGTCACCTGGCGCGTGACCGTGGCCAGGCGGCTGAGCAGCCAGCGGTCCTCCAGACGGCAGCTGCCGCATCGGGCACGCGTCCGGGGGTGTAGCCTTCGAGGTTCAGCAGCGCGAAACGCGAGGCGTTCCAGAGCTTGTTGCAGAAATTGCGGGCGATCTCGAAACGCTCGCTGACCACGGCAGCGCGGGGAAGGGCCTTGTCGGCGGGTTTTTCCGCCCATTGCGTGGCGAAGTCCTTCTTGCAGCCGGGACATTTGACGCGCGGCCGCACCCGATTCTCCTTCGTCTGCTCGACCAGCGCCTGGCAGTGGGGGCATTCGAAGCTGACGGGCATACGCACGTCCTGGGTTTCCGTGGTCAGGTGGGCCAGGCCGAAGCGAAGCGAGTCGGCGCCGAATTTCTCGATGACGTCGATCGGATCCACCCCGTTGCCCTTGGATTTCGACATTCCTTCGCCGTAGGCATCGAGGATTTTGGGATGGATGTAGACGCGGTGGAAGGGGATTTCGCCCACATTGTGCAGGCCCATCAGCACCATGCGCGCCACCCAAAGCGTGATGATGTCGCGGCTGGTGACGAGCACGCTGGTGGGATAGTAGTAGGCGAGCTCGGGCGTTTGCTCGGGCCATCCGAGGGTGGAATGGGGCCAGAGGGCGGAGCTGAACCAGGTATCGAGCACGTCCTGTTCGCGGACGAGGCGGTGGCCGGGGACGGCGTCTTCGGCGAGATCTTCTTCCTGGGCGCAGATGAGCCACTGGCCGTACTCTTCGTCGCGATGCCAGACGACGTCGTCGCGGCCGGCGAAGGCCGCCTTCAAGTTCGGCCTCGCTGGCGGTCTTGGCAGTACCAGATGGGAATCTGGTGTCCCCACCAGAGTTGGCGGCTGATCGGCCAGTCGCGTTTCTCGCTCAGCCAGTCCAGATAGCCTTTGGTGTAGCGGTTGGGAAGGATGCGTTACGCGGCCGTCGCTCACCGCATCCATGGCGGTTTGGGCGAGCCCTTCCATCTTGACGAACCACTGATCGGTGAGGAGGGGCTCGATGGGCGTCTTGGAGCGATCGGAGTGCGCGAGGTCGATCTCGCGATCTTCGACCTTTTCGAGGAGTCCGAGCTTTTCGAGTTCGGCTACCACGCGCTGGCGGGCGGCTTGCAGGACGGTCAGGCCTTGGTAAGGTCCGGCATTGGCGTTCAGCGTGCCGTCGAGATTGAGGATGTTGACCATGGGGAGCTGCTGGCGCAGGCCGACGTCGTAGTCGTTGGGGTCGTGTGCGGGGGTGATCTTTACGCAGCCGGTGCCCATCTCGGGCTTGGCCCAGTCGTCGGCCACCAAGGGGATCGGGTCGATTCGAGCAGGGGAAGCATGACGCGGCGGCCGGCGCGGGCCATGT
This sequence comes from Pirellulales bacterium, assembly GCA_963736495.1. Taxonomy (GTDB): domain Bacteria; phylum Planctomycetota; class Planctomycetia; order Pirellulales; family Thermoguttaceae; genus CAVTPL01. The sequence continues at coordinate 56,290 of CAVTPL010000014.1, forward strand.
CGCGGAGCTTGAGGAATCCGGGAAGCAACTCGACCTGTCGTTGTCGCACGTCGTCGAGCTGCGCCTGGAGGTCGTCTTTCTCCTTGGCGGGGGCGGCTGCCAGTCGCGATTCCAACTCGGCGATCGACGCGGTCGCAGCGCGGCGTCGGGATCGGGATGGACGGCGACGGCCGTGTCGCCCAGCATGGTTTCGGGGCGCGTGGTGGCGACGGTGACGTAGGTTGGCTCCCCGGGCTTGGGGTCGATCACGGGATAACGGAAGTACCAGAAATGGCCGGGCACGGTCTCGTGAAACACTTCGTCGTCGGCGACGGCGGTTTGCAGATAAGTGTCCCAGTTCACCAGCCGTTTGCCGCGGATAGATCAATTGCTCGCGGAAGAGGCTGAAGAAGGTGTGGCGGACCGCCCGGCCGCAGACCGGATCGAGGGTGAAGCGCGTCCGCGTGCCAGTCGCAGCTACAGCCCATCTGCTTCAGCTGGCTGAGGATTCGCTTCTCGTATTCGTCTTTCCAGGCCCAGATGCGGCGCACGAGTCCTTCGCGGCCCAGATCGTGGCGCGTCTTCTTCTCCTCGGCCAGCAAGCGGCGTTCGACCACGGCCTGCGTGGCGATGCCCGCATGGTCGGTGCCCGGCATCCAGAGGGCTGCGTAGCCCTGCATGCGTTTCTGGCGAATGAGGATGTCCTGGAGGGTGTTGTTCAGGCGCGTGCCCCAGGTGCAGCGCCCCGGTCACGTTGGGCGGCGGGATGACGATGGTGAAGGGCTTGCGGTCGGGCGTCGGGCTCGCTGTGGAAGTAGCCCCGTTCCTCCCAGAATGGGTACCAGCGATCCTGGGCGGCGGCGTGGTCGTATTGCTTGGGCAATTCCGCGAGGGACTTGGGGTGGCCATGGAGTGCTGCGATCTTTCTGCGTGTCGATTTCCTCTTCGCCGCGTGCGGCGGAGCCTGAAAACGCCCATCTTAGCGAACGACGGTGGAGGGAGAAAGGGCGATCGGCCCGCCGCCGAGGCGCACTGCGGCGCACGGGGAAAGGGGAGGAAGGCAGGGCGGCGCCGCGCGCCGCGGCATCAGGTCACGGCGTTCTTGCCGGCTTCACCGCGGCCCAGGGCCTCTCGCTCCTCTTCCTTGCAGAGCTTGTACTCGTAGCTGTCGACCAGGGCGATCCAACTGGCCTCGATGATGTTCTCGCTGACGCCGACGGTGCCCCAGACGTCGTCGCTCGTCGCGGCTCTCGATGACCACGCGGACGCCGGCGGCGGTGCGCCGCCTCGGAGTTGATCACGCGGACCTTGTAGTCGACCAGCTGCATCTCGCGCAGGCACGGGGAAGGAGCCGTTGAGGGCCTTGCGCAGGGCGGCGTCCAGGGCGTTCACCGGGCCGTCGCCCTCGGCCACTTCGTGGCGGACCTCGTCGCCGCACGCGGATCTTGACCGTGGCCTCGGTGGTCAGTGCGGCCGTCGACGCTCGGTTCTCGACGTTCACGCGGTAGTTGATCCGCTCGAAATGCGGGCTGGAACGTGCCGGCGCATTCCTTGACCAAGCAGGTCGAACGAGCCCTCGGCCGCCTCGAACTGGTAGCCGGCCCGCTCCTTGGAGACGACCTTGGCGAGGATCTTGTCCATGAGCTTGCTGGTCGTGCTGGATGTTGTGCTTGGTGGTCATGGCGACGATGTTCGAGCGGCCGGACAGCTCGCTCACCAGGATGCGCCGCTCGTTGCCCACCGGTCTGCGGGTCGATGTGCTCGTAGCTGGCCGTGGTCGCGGGCCAGGCCGCTGACGTGCATGCCGCCCTTGTGGGCGAACGCGCTCTTGCCCACGAACGGCTGGCGCGAGGGGAAGTTCATGTTGACCATTTCGTAGACGTAGCGCGACAGCTCGGTGAGGTGGCCGACGCGCGTCCGGCGTGAGCACCTCGTAGCCCTGCTTCTTCAGGGCGAGGTTGGCGATCACGGCGATCAGGTCGGCGTTGCCGCAGCGCTCGCCGAAGCCGTTGATCGTGCCCTGGACCTGGATCGGCGCCGGCGTCGACGGCGGCCAGCGAGTTGGCCACCGCCAGGCCGCAGTCGTTGTGGCAATGGATGCCGACGGGCACGGAGAGCTTGGTCGACCACGGCGCGCGTGATCTCGGCGACTTCGTCGGGCATGCGTGCCGCCGTTGGTGTCGCAGAGCACGACCATGCTCGCCCCGGCCTCGGACGGCTGCCTGCAACGTGCTGGAGCGTGTACTCCGGATCGGCCTTCCAGCCGTCGAAGAAGTGCTCGGCGTCGAAGATCACCTCGCGTCCCGGCCTGCGGAGGAAGGCGACGCTCTCGGCGATCATGCGCCAGGTTTTCTTCGCAGGCGTGGCCGGAGCACCTCGGCGACCTGGAAGGCCGACGCCTTGCCGACGATGGTGATCGTGGCCGGTGCCGGCCGCGAGCAGGGCGTTCAGGCCGTCGTCCTCTCTCGCGCCGGCGTTCCTTGCGCCGCGTCATGCCGAAGGCGCAGACCCGGGCGTTGCCGATCGGCGAGTCGCGCGAGCCGTTGGAAGTACTCGGCAGTCCTTCTCGTTCGAGGCCGGGATAGCCCCCCTCGACGTAGTCGAAACGGAGGCTGTCGAGGCGGCTGGGTGAGGAGCAGCTTGTCCTGGAGCGAGAAACTGATCCCCTCGGCCTGGGAACCGTCGCGAAGGGTGGTGTCGTAGATTTCGATGCGGCGCATCGACGTCTGCCCCAAGTCGTTCCACGCTGGACAACAAAAAAGCCCTGAGGCCGTTTCGGGCCTCAGGGCTGTCGTGCATCGGTCGGTACTGCCGGTCCGATGCCCTGCGAGGCCCCTAGCTTCCAATAATCACGATCGCCATGACGGCCTCGGGGCCGCCGGCTTCGCATATCACGAAGCTAGGAGTCTTAGAGCCGATCCCAGAATCATGTGCCGCTGGTGCATCTCCGGTCGGAGAACTGCCGTGGCGGTTCCGGGATTGGTTCTTCGAGCCAACCCCAGAACCTCTGGTGGTGCTGCGATTTTCCGGCTGCAGAGAGCCGCCGCGGCAGTTCTGGGATAGGTTCTTAGCGAACATCGATCGGAATTCTGTTATCCCCACTGGGAAGGTATTCAAGATACGATTTGGCGGGTTGCGTGTCAACCGGGCCGGCAGCGTGCCGGCGGACTCCCAGGTTTCTTCGGCAGGCGAGGCTGGGGTGGTTCAGCGTCAGGGCCCTGAGGACGATTTGCGCGGGTGAAAGGTGGCAAAATGTCGCCGCCGGGGGAGCGGCGGAGGCTGCTAGCGCTCTCGGCCTTCCAGCGGCGGTGGGAACGAGGGCGTTTGGCGTTCCCTTTTTCTGGCGATTGCACGTCGTCTGGTTCGTCAAAGGGAACGTCTTCGGAGTCGTCCTCGGGGGGTTGTTATCTTCGTCGTCGTCGTCTTCTTCGTCGGCCGAGCCGTCTTCGTATTGCTCTTCGTCGAGCTCGTCTTCCTCTTCTTCTTCGTCGACTCGTCGGCGTCTTCGAGTTCTTCGTCGTCCGGCTCTTCGTCGGTCTCTTCTTCTTCGCTGTCTTCCTGCTCAGAGTCGTCCTCGGACCGGTCTTCGGTTTCGTCGTCGGTTTCGTCGACGTCTACATCTTCTTCTTCGTCGTCATCCGGCGGAGGCGATGAGCCGAGGGATTCCTCGCCGTCGGGCGGTTGGTCGGAGTGGCCGCGGCGCGGCGAGGGGCTGCGCCGAGGACGACGCGATTGGAGGAGCGGTTGCGGCGCGGGGGAGGCGGGGCGGCGCCGCGGCCTGGCCGCGCATTTCGGCCCATTGTTCGAGCGTGACGAGCACTTCGCGGGCCTGCGAGCCGTTGTAGGCGCCGACGATGCCGTCTTCGGCCATGAAGTCGATGAGCCGGGCCGCGCGGCCGTAGCCGATGCCCAAGCGCCCGCTGCAGGAGCGAGACGCTGCCGCGGCCTTCGCGGACCACGACGTCGACGGCCGCTTCGTACAGGTCGTCGCGGTTGCTCGACCGGCTTGGCCTTCGCCGCTCGGGCTCGCTGGCCTTGAGCTGCACCAGCTCCTTGACGAACTGCGGCTCGGCGGTGGCCACGGCGTCGATCACGCGGTTGATCTCGTCGTCGCTGAGGTACGTGCCCTGGCCGCGGAGGAGCGTGCTCGTGCCGGGCCAGAGGAAGAGCATGTCGCCGTTGCCGAGCAGCTTGTCGGCGCCCATCTCGTCGAGCACGACGCGGCTGTCGGTGCGGCTGGCGACCTGGAAGCAGATGCGGGCGGGCAGGTTCGACTTGATCAGGCCGGTGATGACGTCGACCGTCGGCTTCTGCGTGGCCAGCACCAGGTGGATGCCGACCGCCCGGCTCTTCTGGGCCAGGCGGATGATGTGCTGCTCGACCTCCTTGGCGGCGGTCATCATCAGGTCGGCCATTTCGTCGGCCACGATGACGATGTACGGCATGTGCGTGGGGATCTGCTTGCCGCTCCTCGTCGTCGACTCGGGCTCGATCCGCTCGCAGCAGCTCTTCTTCGCCGAGCTGGTTGTAGACGCTGATGTGCCGCACGCCGGCGCGGGCCAGCAGCTGCGTAGCGCTCCTCCATCTTCTCGACGGCCCAGGCCGAGGATCGCCTCGGCCTTGCGCATGTCGGTGACCACCGGGTGCATCAGGTGCGGGATGCTGCTTGTAGGGGCTCAGCTCGACCATCTTGGGGTCGATCATCAGCATCCGGACCTCGTCGGGCCGGCGGGTCATGAGCATCGAGACGATGATCGAGTTGAGGCAGACGCTCTTGCCCGTGCCGGTGCGGCCGGCGATCAGCAGGTGCGGCAGCGTGGACAGGTCGACGACCATCGGATTGCCGGCCACGTCCTTGCCGAGGAAGATCGGGATCCGCATCGTCTGGGCCTTGCCGTTGGCCTCCTCGATCACCTCGCGGAGGCGGACCAGCTGCCGCTCGGTCGTTGGGCACTTCGATGCCGACGGTGTTCTTGCCGGGAATCGGGGCGACGATGCGCACGCTGGGCACGCGCAGGGCGATCGCCAGGTCGTCGGCCAGGCCCGGTGATCTTGGCTGAGCCGCAGGCCGGCCTCGAGCTCGACTTCGAACTGGGCGATGACCGGGCCCGGTCTGGATCTCGACGACGCGGACGTTGAAGCCGAAGTCGGCGAAGGTCTTTTCCAGGATCTTGGCCTTGCGGCGGACCTCCTTCTCGTGCTCTTCGAAGCGGAACGGCTCGCTCTGCCAAGAGCAGGTCGAGCGACGGCAACTCGTAGTCGGCGTCGGCGGCCTCCTCGGCAGCGCTCTCAGCGATTTCCTCGATCAACTGTCGGCGCTGGTCTTTTTTCGGCTTGGCGACTTTGAGTGACTCGGGCGGCTTGGGCTTGTCGCCTTTCTCCGCCGCGGAGGGCTCGGGCGTTTCGGGAGCCACGGCCGGCGCGCTCTGGGGCTTCTCCGCCTTGGGGGGCGCGGCCACACGAACGCGGCTGGGCGCCGGCGGCGCTTCGCTCGGCTCGACGGGCTCGAGATCGGAGCGCCGGCGGCGGACCTGGTGGGCATAGGCCATACCCACGCGGACCGCGCTCCGGCCGAGATTGCGGGCGGGCACGCCGACGGTCCAGGCGAGCAACTTGACCAGCACGTAGTCGGTGGAAAGGAGCAGTCCACCGGCAATCAGGCTGGCGACGATGATATAGGCGCCGGTCGCGGCGAAGTTCATTTCCAGGAGACCGCGTCCGGCCGCGCCGAGGAATCCACCCGCGCCGATGATCGGTCCTGGCGAGAGCCCCGGGAGGGCCAGCGCCGCCAAAGTGCAGAGGCCGGCGAGCGAGATCAGCCAGCCGATTCCGCGGAGCCAGGGGGCGGCGATCTGGTGGCGAGTGAGCAGCAGCGCGTCGAGGATGCACAACGAAGCCCAGAGGTAATAGGCGCCCAGGCCAAGGGCGTTGAACAGGAGGGAACTGGCCAGGGCCCCCGAACGTCCGCAGAGATTGACGATCTGGTCGTGTGGGGGTGCGACAAGATGGGTGGGGGGATCGGCGGGATGGTAGCTGAACAGACTGGCTGCCAGGAAGACCGCCAGGGCCAGCAGGCCGAGGGCCACCAGGTCGAATTTCACTTTGCGATGTTCGAGCATCGATGCGGCAAGCGGCGGCGGATCGGTACGGCTTCCGCCCAGCAGTCCAAGGTGCTGGGCAGGCGCGCTTCGGCGCATCCATGCCCCCCGGAGGAGACGATCCATCGACTCGTTCTGAGGATCGACCATTCGCCGAGCGCGCGTGCAGTCGAAGGGCGGCGTGCGGTCCGGCTTGCCCCCCTCGCACGGCAGGAGCAAGCGGCGGAAGAAGCACAATCGGTAGAAGTGCCACGCCGCAGGGCGGTCTTGCCCCTGCAATCGTTCCAGGCGGTCTATTCGGACGGGCCGCGTGGGCGGCCGAGCACGGGGAGCGCGGTGAGCGCTGCGGGTGAACCGACAATAACGGCTACTGCCCCGGTGTGGGACAGTTCTGGTTCTGCCGAATGGAGTGTCTGCCGGCGAATTGCACTGCTTGTTCCAAGCGGCACACGCGCGGGGCAGGTGGGGGCAATGCGCCAGTGAGCACTGCTTGTTCCAACGGGAAGCGTTAGGCGAACTTGGTGATTCCCGGCAAGGCGCTGGGGTAGTTGCCGCTCTTGTCCGGTTTGACCGGGGGCTCGGCGTCGAAGGTGTAGGCGCTGGGGGCGAGCACTTGCTTGGAGGCCATAGCCTGCTCCCAGGTGATTTCCTGGCCGGTGTAGCAGACCATTTGGGCGAGGATGCCGAGCATCGTGCTCGTGCCCATGTAGTTGCCGCTGTGGATCGGCTTGCCGGCGCGGATCGACTCGAACAGTTCCTTGTGTTCGACGTCGTACATATTCGCCTTGGGGCCCTTGTATTGCCAGGCGGCCGGTCCTTCGATGCGGGGACGGCTGGGCAGCACTGCGCGTCCCTTGGTGCCGATGAGGACGTCGGAGGTTTCGTTGTAGCAGCCGGGCATGTCGCGGCAGAAGCCGAAGACGCGCACGCCGCTTTCGTATTCAAAGACGACGGCATGATGGTCGTACTGGTCGCCGTATTGGGGCTCGGTGCAGACTTGGCGCCCGCCTAGTCCCCAGGCTTTCAGCGGCGGCTTGTCGCCGAGGGCCCAGGATGCTTTGTCGAGGCTGTGGATGAGTTGCTGGCCGGACTGGTCGCCGGAGAGCCAATTGAAGTGGTACCAGTTGTGCATCTGGTACTCCATTTCGCTCCAGCCTTCCTTGCGCGGGACCAACCCGTAGGGCAGAGTGAGATAGGTTTCCTGGATGGCGACGATTTCGCCGATGGCGCCGTCGGCGACGCGTTTCATGGCCTCGCGGACGCCGGGGTCGTAGCGCCAGCAGAGGCCGGACATGAGGGCGAGATTCTTCTTCTTGGCCTCTTCGGCGGCGGCCATGGAGAGTTTCAGTCCGGGGACGTCGATGCCGTGCGGTTTTTCGCAGAAGACGTGCTTGCCGGCAGCGACGGCGGCCTTGAGGAACGTGGGATGGAAATGCGAGGCGGCGGCGATCAGCACGACTTCGACGTCGGATTGGATTAGCTTCTGGTAGGCGTCGAAGCCGACGAAGCAATGGTCGTCGCGGACGTCGACCTGTTCGGGTTTTGCCTCCTTGAGGCGATTGCGCGCGCCTTGGAGGCGGTCGGCGAACAGATCGGCCATGGCGACGAGCTTGACGTCGGGTCCGGCATTCATGGCATTCACGGCGGCGCCGCTGCCCCGGCTGCCGCAGCCGATCAGTCCGATGCGAATCGTGCCGCTGCCGGCGGCATGGGCGGCGCCGGCGAGGCTCAAGGTTCCGGCGCAAGCGGCACCAGCGACGGCGGTGGCCTTGAGGAAGTTGCGTCGCGAGGCACGGGGAGTCGGCTGTTGCGTGTGGGACATGCTGGGCTCCTTTTCGGTTGGAATGTTGCCGGGGTCCATCATAGCCGGTCGGGTCGGTGGGAGCGAGATCCGAGCAGCCATGTTGCTGGCCTCGCTGGACGCATCGGGCTGCCAGTTGCAGTCGGCGGAGGAGGGCCTATCATAATGGGTGACATGATTGGCCGGCCGGCAGGCGGCCGGTGAGGTTCGCACTGCGTAGGAGAGGATCATGAGAAAACTCGCGTTGGCGTGTCTAGTGATCGTTGCTCTTCCGTTGGCGGCCGCGGCAGAGGAGAAGGCCGGGAAGGAGTGGCTCAAGGAGTGGACGGCAAAGAACCGCCAATGGCGGGCTTATCACTTGACCAGCCCATCGGGCGACAAACTGCCGGTCACGAAGACGCTGATCGCCGAGGAGCTGGCACCGATGGGCATCAACGTGCTGATCGTGGAGGTCGACTACGGCTTCGAGTTCGCCTCGCACCCGGAGCTCGGAGGCCGCGGCCTGAACAAGCAGCAGGCGCGGGAGCTGACCGAAACGTGCCGGAAGCATGGGATCCGGTTGATTCCGCTAATGAACTGTCTCGGGCATCAATCGTGGGGGGCCAAGCCGGGCCCGCTGTTGCGGAAGTATCCGCAGTTTGACGAGACCCCTTCGATTCCCGAAGACAACAAGAAGATCTACTGCCGCGAGTGGTGCCCTTCGCACCCGGACGTGAACAAGATCGTGTTTGCACTGCTCGACGAATTGATCGACGCCTTTGACGCCGACGCGATGCACGTGGGGATGGACGAGGTGTTCTTGATCGGCGACAAGAACTGCCCGCGGTGCAAGGGGAAGGACGTGGGCGAACTGTTTGCCAAGGCGGTGAACGAGCTGCACGAGCATCTGGTGGGGGGACGAGGAGTGGAGATGCTGATGTGGAGCGACCGGCTGCTGGACTCCAGCGTGATGAAGTACGGGACATGGGAAGCCAGCGCGACGGGCTCGCATCGGGCGATCGACCGGGTGCCGAAGGACATCATCATGTGCGACTGGCACTATGAATTGCCGCGCGAGTATCGCGGGATGGAGACGCCGTATCCTTCGGTCCAGTTCTTCCAGGAGAAGGGATTTCGGGTGCTACCCGGCACGTGGAGGAAGCCGGAGGCGGGCGTGGCCCTGATTCGAGCTTCGCGCCAGGGCGCGACCGAGAAGATGCTGGGCATTTGTTTCACCGGCTGGTCGAACGGGCGGGGAGGCGAGGGGCTGTTGAACGCGCTGCGCGGCGAGTCGAAGCCTGCCGAAGGGAAGGCGGGCAAGGCGGTGGAGACGGCCCAGGGGATCGCGGCGACGATGAAGGCCGGGTTGAAAGAGTTAAACGCAAAGTAGACGGGAGGCGGTGGCGAGTTGTCGCCGCATGTCGATCCGGTATGCGACCGCTTGAGGCGGCGCCGCTGCAAATGGGACATTGAGAGCCGATCCCGGAACCGTGTGCCGCTGGTGCATTCTTCGGCCGCGGAGGACTGTCGTGGCGGTTCCGGGATATCGGTTCTAAGGTGGTGGACTACGAGTTCCCGCGTGGGGGCAATCGCATGCTCCGGGTCATCAGCGGCGAAGATGGGAGTGCCCGCCAAGAGGTTCAAGCATGAAGGTGCTGAATCGATCCAAGGCATTTGAGGTTCGCCTCTACATGGGTTCCCGCAAGGGTTATGGGGAGGAGCAGTACGCCTCTCACCATGTTGTACGAGCCATCTCTGAATTCCAGCAAACAACGAAACACGACGAGCCCCCGATCCCGGTGCGTCTCACCCCAACCACGTTCGTGAGCAAGGACTACGTGGAGGAAGGCTGGGAAATCGCCGTCGTGCGTTACCCTTTACGGGAAGACTCCGATGAGGACATCATCCGATGGGCAGGGGGACTAGCCGCCGTGCTGATGAACCGGTTCCACCAAGAGCAGATGACCGCCGTGATCGGGGAGGAACTGGTCGTGTTCTCGCAGGGATAGATGAGGCTTCGCAAAGACTAAGAGCCGGTCCCAGAACCTTTGGGCGCTACCGGATTCCCCGGCCGCGGACCCTTTTCCTGGTAGTTCTGGGATAGGCTCTACGAGACGGAAGGCAAGCTCCACGACGATGGATGCAATCCGATGTCCGTGGGCGAAGACCGAGCAGGATATCCGGTGCGACGACGAGGAGTGGGGAGTGCTGGTCCACGATGGTCGCACTCTGTTCGAGTTCCTGATCCTTGAGAGGGCGCGGCGGGCCTGAGTTGGGAGACCATTTGCAGGAAGCGGGAGAGTTACCGAGCGGGAAATGAGTGGAGACAGACAGGAATGTCTGTCGTCCTGGAGAAAACGGACAGGAATGAGACAGACAAGAATGTCTGTCGTCCCGGTGTCTGTCGTCCTGGTGTATCGCTGGTGGGCCGGGGCGCGTGTTTTTCGGTGATTTGCACTGCTTGTTCCAAGCAGTGGCACGCGCGAATGGTGCAGGGTAAAGACACCAGGAAGCACTGCTTGTGCGCCGCGGCGAAGCGCCGTGGCTACCAAGCAGTGGCACACGCGCGGGTTCCGAGCTCTTGCAGTGGCACGCACGCGATGCTCTTTCAGGGAAGTGGCACGCGCGAATGGTGCAGGGTAAAGACACCAGGAAGCACTGCTTGTGCGCCGCGGCGAAGCGCCGTGGCTACCAAGCAGTGGCACACGCGCGGGTTTCGAGCTCTTGCAGTGGCACGCACGCGAGTTCCAAGCTCTTTCAGTGGCACACGCGCGGGTTCCAGGCAGTGGTGCGCACGAGTTCCGAGCAGCGGCACGCACGCGGGAGTCGTCGACTGAGGTCGAGACGGGAGGCGGGGCCTGGGCGGGGCGCGGATCAGGCGGGTGGCTTGGGGAGTTCGGGCCAGGCGACGTCGACGCGGGTGTGCAGGCGAGCGGCGATGGGGGCGCACTGCGCGCGGTCGCCGAGGAGGGCGTGTGCGGCGCGGGCGAGGGGGATATCCTGCATCTCGCTACAGAGCACGAGGTCGACGTCGTTGTCGACGATCAGGGCGGGGATCTGTCCGGCCGTTTGTCCCACGAGTTGATCGAGGTTGCGCTGCGCGGAGCCCTCGGGGCAGACGAGGAGCAGTCGCCGGGCGCCGCCGCAGACGGAGAGGGGTGGAGTGGCCGCACCGAGCCAGGCGCGAATGGCAGGGTGGGAATCGTCGTCATCGTCGATTCCGGGGAAGAAGATGCCGGCGAGGTCGATTTCCTTCAGCGCGTTGAAGACCGCGGCGCGTGCTCCGGCGCGGAGGCGGCCCGGCAGCGCGACGCGCACGTCGGCTTCATCCTTGAGGAGGTTCCGCAGCCCGTGGTGCTCGGCCAGGAGCGTGGTTTGGTAGAGCCGATCGAGGTCGGCTGCGAGGGCGGGCATGCAGTAGCGGAGGATCGAGGCGACGGACCGGTAGGGGTCGGACGACATATCGGGGATCGAGAGGTCGCCGTCGTTTTCGTTCCAGGGAGGGACGGCCTCGAACTGGTCGGCCAAGGAGAGCAGTTTTCGGCGCATGTCGGCGATTTCATCGCAGATGACGACGACGCGTGCGCGGATCGAGCGGGCCAGGGCGCAGATGCCGCGGAGCGCGATCTGATCGAGGCGGAGGCGGAAGTACTCGAACCAGCGATCGTCGAGTGCCAGGTTGCGTTTGGGGGCGCGGCCGAGGCCGAGCCAGGAGCGGCTGGTGCGCGCGTGCTGGGTGGACTCGGATTCCAGGAGCGCCTTTTCCGTCTGCCCGAGACGCACGGCCTGGTGCCGGATCGCCGCTTCGGCTTCGGTTTCGAGGGTGCGGAGGCGTTCGGCGACCCACTGCGAGGCGAGGTGCGCCCCTTCGACGCGGGAGGGGGACGTATCGATCAGTTCATAGAGCCAATCGCATAGGGCCGTACCTTGATGGGCGGCCAGTTCCTTGAGGTGCGTACCCAACATCAAGTGCAAGCGTCCTCCGCCGGCGCTCCCGCCTTCGCCCGGTGCGCTGCGGTCGCCGAGGGTCGAGTTGACCACGTCGAGGATCATGGTCGCGGGCGCGGGCTGATCGCCGGGCAGCGATTGCACCTCGGGGCTGGCCAGAAGCTTGTCGGCGGCGGCGCGGAAGCAGGCCTCGGGGTCGCCGGAGAGTTCCTGGGCGAGGATGGCGTGGACCTGTTTGCGGAGCTGTTCGAGGTCGAGCTCCAAGGGGATGATGTTGGCGGGTTCCAGGACCGAAGGAACCTTGGGAAAACGGGCGTGGTAGGGGGAATCTTTCTGCCAGTCGCTATTGCCCGACCAGCGGTCGATGAGGTTTCGGCAGAGAAGCTCGGCGACTGCCAGCGGGATCTCGCTTTGCGACAGGCCGACCTGGCTCACGCCAAAGCTTCGCAGGGCGAAGCGACGGGTGGAGGACTGCTCGGGCGCGGCGCTGGTCTGGCGGCAGGCGTCGAAGAAGCGTCCGCCGCCGGTGACGGTGTCGAGGTAGAGATACTCGGCGAGACCGTCGATTGCCGTCTGGTACTGCTGATCGTTAAGGTCGTCGCCGAGGTGGGCCAAGTAGGTATCCTGGAAGGGACCGCCCGCGGGTACGGCGGGCATGGAGCAGGCCTCATCGCCCGGGTATCCCATGGCCATGTAGTGCTGCAACTCGGCGAGGCAGGCATAGGCGTTGGCGAGGGCAAGGTCGCGGGCGCTGGGGTTTCGGACCGTGGAGTGGGCGAGCACACCGCAGAGTCCCTCGTCGGGAAGGCCGAGTTCGGCGAGGATCTGGCGCACGGCATAGGCGACGTCGAACACCATGCCACTGCCGGTTCCTCCGGAGATCGACGCAATGATGAAGACGCGTGGGGTGGAATGGATTTCGTCGGCGTGCAAGGCGGCCATCGACGCCTTGACCGATTCGGGGGCGACGATCTCGCGGAGTGCCGCGCGGATGCGGTCGGCGACCTCCTTCATGTGGCTCACCAGCGCGAGCCTTCCCAGGGGCCGAATGCCCTCGGTCTGGAGCGATCGAGGGATATTGTAGAGCCAGCGCCGGCTCATCCACTGAAGGAGCTTCTCGGAGCCGTCGCGGTAGTCCTGCGGGGGCCGCAGGGGCAAGCCGACGGTCTGGCGCGCCTTCAGAGCGCTTGCTTCCTCGCACTGCGTGGACTGAGTGAGGGCGCCGAGGTCGGTATCGAGCACCAGCATATCGAGCGCGGGCACGACCGAAAGACCGCCGACGCGGTCGCGAAGGCGATGGTGCAAGGAGCGGAGCACGCGCGTGGCGGTTCCGCCGATGCCCAGGAAGAGCGTGGGGCGAAGACGCGGTTTCTGCGTGGCCAGTTCGAGGGGCGGGAGGTTGACCACGGATCGCTCGGACCACGGTTCGGCCTGCGGCGAATCGACGGAGGACATGGCCGCGCGCGAGGAGCGTTCGAGGGCGATGGTGGCCGCTTCGGTTGCCGGTGCTGCGGGGGGGATTTCCCGCGGCTCCTCCACGGCGGCAACTTCGTCGAGCGAAAGCGTGGCCAAAGTGGGAGGGTTGGAATCGCCCCACGACGCGGCGCGCGGTTGGGCCGCCTTGGGGCGCGACGAGGCCGAGTCTTGTTTGGGGACGGCCTTGGCGGCGTCGACCGGGCTGGTTTCGTCGGGAACGGTCGGGGAAACCTCGTCGCCGCCGCGGGTCGCGCGGCCGCTGGCCGTGATTGCCTCGATCAGTGCGCGGCAACTGGGGAAACGAGCCTCCGGGTTCTTTTCCAGCGCGCGTTCGAGAGCCTCGCGGTCGGCGGCGGGGACCGGGGTCAATCGCGGCCGGCTGTGGAGATGTTGCGACATGAGTTGGATCGTCGTCTTCCCGGGGAAGGGAACCGACCCGGTGAACATCTCCTGATAGACGATGGCCAGGCTGTATTGATCGCTATGGCGGCTCGGATGCCCCTGGAAGGATTCGGGCGAGGCGTAGACCGGAGTGAGTCCGCCCATCGCGGTGGCGGTTTGGTTCTCGATCTCCCGCACCAGGCCGAAGTCGGCCACCTTCACGCGTTCGCCGACGATGAGGAGGTTTTCGGGCTTGACGTCGAGGTGTTGGAGCGAGTATCGCTCGCTCATGTAGTCGAGCGCATCGGCGGCGTCGTGCAGGTAGACCAACAGTTCGTCGCGGGGAATTCCGGGCATTCCCGCGGCACGGCACTGGTCGAAGCGGTCCTTCAAGCTCATGTCGGCCAGTTCGGTGACGATCACCAACTGACCGTCGATGACCTCGATCCGTTCGAGCGAGAGGAGGAAGGGGTGGCGGACTTCCTTGATGCGATTGAGGGCCTTGAGCTCGCAGCCGCGCGCTCTTCGTCGAGTTGGCCGTAGACGAATTTGATGGCCTTGCTGAGACCGCCCGGGGCGTCGGCTTTCCAGACTTCGCCATAACCGCCGGTTCCGATCCGCTCGCGGATGGAATAGCCGTCGATCAGGTCGGTCATGTTGGCGGAGAGCAATGGCACGGCACGCGACTCGGAGCTAGGCGGTACTGGGAGTTTCCTGGCGGACTCAGACGACGGAACTGGCGTGTTGGATGAGGTCGATGGCGGGGGCCGGGCCGCCGCACCAATCTCCCTGTCCGTAGCGGCACCCGAGCTCGAGGCAGGTTTCCGCTTCTTCCTGCGTTCGGAGGCCGGCGGCGATGACGACGGCGCCGATCTTTTGGGCGGCTTCGACGAGCGATTGCACCTGGCGCTGGCGCTGCGCGCCCGGTGAATGGCGCGGACGAGCGGGGAAGCGAGGCGGAGATAGTCGGGGCAGATTTCGGCCTGCTGTGCGAGTTGGGAGGGACCGGCGGCGAAGTCGACGTGGGCGATGGCGATCTTGATGGCCTGCATGCGTTGCCGGAGTTGGCGGTAGTAGGGTGTGTCGGAGACGGCGCTATCGGGCATTTCCACGACAAGGTCTCGTCCCTCGGCGAGCATTTCCCGCAGCGTGCCCAGAGAGTCGGCCAGTCCGGGGCTCCCCAGTTCCGACGGATCGAGGGCGAGGAAGACTCGAGAATGGGAAGGGAATGAAGCGGCCTCTTCGACCGCGACCAAGCGGCGGAGGTGGCGCAGCCGAGCGACCGCACGGCATTCGGTGCCGAGCACCTGGCGCTGGGACCGAGAACGTTCGGTAGCGCAGGGCTCGACGGCCTCGTAGCCCACGACCTCGCGCGACGCGAGATCTACCAGGGGGATGAAGAGGCTGGTGATTGCGCGGTGCGTGAGCATTTCATGGAGTTGGCGGACTTCGCGGATTACCTCGGTGGCTCCCTCGCCGGATTCGCTCTTGCGTGGAGGGCCCATGACCTGGGTGACCATGCGCTGGGGCGTTTCGGGGCGGCCGAGATAAAAGGTGAATTCGGTGTCGGCGAGGACGAGCAAATCGCCGTCGTCCAAGGGTTCGTCTTCGATCCGTTGGCCGTTGAGGAAGGTGCCGTTGGTGCTGCCCAGATCGCGCACGCGGTACTTGCCGTTTTCGTGGAGGATCATCGCGTGTTCGCGCGACACGCGACCCGAGTTGATGGTGAAATCGGCCGACTCGCTACGACCGAGCGTGAAAGGGAACGAGGGGAGGGGGACGCACTCGGGTGGTCCGCCCTCGGCCGTGTCATGTTCCAGCCATGGCATTCCCGCTGCACGGTCGAGCATCAACTGCGTTCGCATAGGTGACGATTCGGCTAGAGTGTCCCCGGAAGAGGTGGTAGACCCGCGTTAAAAGTATAGCATTGGTTCGGGGTTGGCGATTTCGCCCGCGCAGGGTAATCCCCCCGAGTTTTCTCCCCCGCGGGGCTGCGCATGAGGTAGAGTTTCCTTGGGCCCGACTAGCGCGGGGGGATTATTGACGCCGGCGCAGTCGAGGTTCGCGATTCACCCGGATCGTGGTCCAGCGCGGCTGGAATCCGGAGTTCGCCAGGCCGCCCGGCGCTCGTTAGCAATACGGGCCTCAATCGTAAGGGCCTTTCGCCGACGGGGCACGCCGCTTCCCGAGCACGTTTGAGGAAGTACTTGTGGACACGGAACACGGTATCACGAATCGCAGCCGGAATCGGCGGCCGCTCACGGTACTTTTGGTGGGCGAGGATCGCTCGTTTCTGCGGCATCTGTCGAAGGCCCTTCACGCATTCGGCTACGAGGTGAGGGAGGCGGCGGACCGCGCCCAGGTGCTGGCGGCGGTGGACGCAGAGCATCCTGCGCTGGTGCTCTTGGACGCCGAGCCGGCGGCGGACTCCGCGCTGGAATTGTGCCGCGCGATCGGGCTGCGCAAGGCGGCGGCGCCCAGCTTTACGCTGCTGTTGGTCGATTCGCCCAGTCCGGAACTGGTCATCGAAGCCTTGGAGGCGGGAGTCGACGACTTCCTGACGCGGCCGGTGGTTTACGGCGAACTGCTTGCGCGGCTGGCGCGGCGGCGCGCGTGCTGGAGTTCGAGCGGCGGCTTCGGCAGCAGGGCGGACGCGATACTCTGACGGGCCATTTGAGCCGAGTCGGGAGCCAAGCCGAGTTGCCGGCGGCGTGCGTGCTGGTGGACCTCGACCACCTGGGCCGGATCAATCGGCTGTACGGGCAACCGACGGGCGACGTGGCGATTCGCGCGGCCGCCGATCACCTCAACAGCAGCCTGGCCGAAACGGAGCAACTTTATAGTCTTGGAGCCGGCCGGTTCTGCATTTGGATGCCCGGGGTGAGCGAAGCCGAGGCCGCCGAGCGAGCCGAGGCGGCGCGGGCAGCCCTGGAATCGACCGAGGTGACCGGATTCCAGGAGCCGCTCCAGTTTACGGCCAGCTTTGGGGTTGCCGGGTCGCGCGAGAACGAGAACAGTCCCGAGGCGACCCTGCACCGCGGCGAGCAGGCGCTTCTGGCGGCCAAGCAATCCGGGCGCAACTGCGTCTTCCGTTTCCGCGAGTTCGACGGGGACGCCAATGCCTGGTCGGACTTCGCCGCGGGGAAACTCTTCGAGCGGACGGTGGCTCGCGACGTGATGACGCCTTCGACCCTGACCTTGCGCGCCGACGACAGCGCCGTGTTGGCTGCCGACTTGCTCGGACGCTCGCGTCAAATCGCCATTCCGGTGGTGGGAGAAGACGGCAAACTGACGGGTCTGATTCTGGGAGAGAACGTGATCGAGACGGCCTATCAGGGGCCGTCGGAGGTGGTGCGCGTGGCGGGGATCATGACGATCGAGGTTCCGCATTTCGAGGAGAACACCCCCTTCGCCGATCTGTGCGAGTTCTTCACGCAGGACTCCCGCTCGCTGATCGTGATCACGAACGAGGGAAAGCCCACCGGCCTTGTGACGCCGGACAACCTTGCCGCGCTCAGCCAGCCGCTGACCGAAGGGACCTTTACCTCGCGCGAGGCGGTCTCTGAGTGGAGCGACTACTTGATGGTCCCGGACCTATCGCCGTTGGCTGACGGCTGAGGCAGTCGGGCCGGAACGAGCGTTTTCCGGCGATTTGCACTGCGTGTTTCGAAGTGGCACGCGGGCGGATTGGGCAGGGTAAAGGCACCAGGCAGCACTGCTTGTGCGCCGCGGCGAGGCGCCGTGGCTACCAAGCAGTGGCACACGCGCGGGAACGAGCGTTGGTGGACGATTTGCCCTGCTTGTTTCGAGCAGTGGCACGCGGGCGGATTGGGCAGGGTAAAGGCACCAGGCAGCACTGCTTGTGCGTCACGGCGAGACGCCGTGGCTACCAAGCAGTGGCACACGCGCGTGGGGACCGGCAGGAATGACAGACAGGAATGAAACAGACAGGAATGTCTGTCCTCCTGGTGTATCGCTGGCCTTGTTTTCCGGCCTCCCGCCGGTCGGCCCGGTGCATTGGCTATGCAGGGCTCACTAGGAGCCGATCACGACGGTGAAATAGGATTTCACGACTCGGTCGAAGTATTCGGGCAGCATTTCCATGGGCAGGCCGTTGTAGCGGCAGTAGTTCTGGATCTGGCTCAACAGGTCGCGCGGCTGGCAGCGGCGCAGGGGACGTTTGAGCGGCCGGTAGTGCCGTTGGATCAGGTAGTCGATTGACCTCGGGGCGGTAGTCGCAATGGAAACCGGGGCGTAGAGTTGGAACAGACGCTGGAACTCCTCCTCGTCGGCGTCGGCGATCTCGATCTTGTAGGGGATACGGCGGAGGAAGGCGTCGTCGACCAGGTCTTTGGGTTCGAGGTTGGTGGAGAAGATGATCAACTGCTCGAAGGGGACCTGGATTTTGCGGCCGGTAGGGAGGGTGAGGAAATCGTGGCGGTATTCCAGGGGGATGATCCACCGGTTCAAGAGTTCCGCCGGTTCGATCCGTTGGCGGCCGAAATCGTCGATCAGCAGGCAGCCGCAATTGCTCTTGAGTTGCAGGGGGGCCTCGCTGACGTTGGCGCGGGGATCGTGTCCGATTTCCAGGTTGTCCATCGTCAGTTCGCCGCCGACCATGACGGTGGGCCGGCGGACGTGCATCCAGCGGCGGTCATGTTCGGCGGAGACCGTGAGATTGTGCGGGTCGTTCTTCGACGGACTCGTGGTAGGCGGCATCGTAGAGCTTGATGATTTGTCCGTCTTCGACGAGGGCGGCGGGGATCCAGATGTTCTGGCCGAAGCACATGGTGATTCGCTTGGCGAGCGTGGACTTGCCGTTGCCCGGCGCCCCGTAGAGGAACAGCCCCGCACCCGAGTTGACGGCCGGCCCGAGGCTTTCGAAGAGGCCCGGATCGACCGAGATGTCGGCGAAGGCTTTATCGAGTTGCTCGCGTTTGGGTGCTTCGGCGCGGATCGTCTGGGCTTCGACCGAGAGGACGTAGTCCATGAGCGGCACGGGGGCGGGGCCGACATAGGCACAGGCATGGGAGTAGGCCTGGGCGCGGTCGCGGCCTTGCTCGGTCAATGCGTAGTAGTAGTCGTTGAGGGGGGCGGAACCGCTGTGGACGATGATTTGCCGGGAGCGCAGCGATTGGAACAACTCTTCGAGAATGCCGAAGGGGAGGCAAACGTTGTCAGCAATTCCTCGCCCGCTGGGCGCCCGACCACGGCCAGGTACTTCAGGACCAGCGACTCGATCATGGAGGAGGCCAGCCCGGTCTCATCCAAGGTGCGCGGAGGCGAGGGGTGAAAGCTTTCTTCCGTCAGGAGCGCCGCCAGGATCGAACCCGGGGCATCGCGGAGGTCGGTGGCCATGGCCTATTCGCGGGTTGAAGGGAGGAGGGGTTCCGAAAATGCGGCCTCGCCGGCTGGACAGCGCGGGGAAGCCTCCAGGGTAGTCTAGGTTACGGCGGCGGCCGGTTACTCAGGTGATTTTGTTCCCCCTCCCCCGCGAGGGTCGGAACTTTGGCGCGACGGCCGGCGGAGGGGACGGCGTGCTTGTCTGGGGATCGGGAGGATTCCTACACTTCCTCCGGCCGTTTCGGTTCGGCCCGGTTGGCGCCGTGGTGAGGGATCGCGGGAAGAAATCGACTCGGGCGCCCTGACGCGCGGCAGGTCTTGGCATACGGCACGGTACGGTGGGGCGGCGTGGCAATGCGAACTCGACAGGCAGAGATCATGGACGAGCCGGACCTGGACGTGCGGCGCCACGAGCGTGCCCTGGAAGGTCTGGGGCGGATGAATGCCCTGAGCCGCAGCGCGGCGACCCTTTGGGATCCGATCCGGGGTTTTGCGATGGGCATGAAGGATCGGCCGCTAAGGATCCTCGACCTGGCGAGCGGGGGCGGGGACGGGCCGTTGCGACTATGGCGCCGCGCGGCGCGCGCGGCCTGGGCGTGGAGATCGTGGGGCTGGATATCAGTGCGCGAGCGGTCGCGTTTGCGGAACAGCGGGCCCGCGCCGAGCAGCGCCGATCGCGTTCGGGGTTGCGGACGTGCTACGGGATGAACTTCCGTCGGGTTTCGACGTGGTTACCAGTTCGCTGTTCCTTCACCACTTGAGCGACGACGAGGCGGTGGCCTTCCTGGCGCGGATGGCGCACGCGGCGCGGGGGCTGGTGTTGGTTCAGGATCTCCGCCGCAGTTCGGCGGGGCTGGGGTTGGCGTGGCTCGCCACGCGGTTGTTTACGCGATCCGACGTGGTTCGCAGCGACGCTTTGCGTTCGGTCCGGGCCGCGTTCACGATCGAGGAGGTCGGCGGGCTGGTCCGCGCCGCGGGCTTGGGGCGTACGAGGATCGAGCGGCGGTACCCGTTTCGCTGGCTTATGGCGTGGGAGCGCGCGTGATGCCTGTCGTGGGAGGTGAAACTCGACTCGGTCCCACGCTGGCCTTGGCCGATGCCGCGCGGCGGCGCTGGGACGCGGTGGTTGTGGGGGCCGGCCCGGCCGGAGCGCTGGCGGCGCGGCAACTTGCCCGAGCCGGAGCGGGAACGCTCCTGGTGGATCGTACGCGCGTTTCCCCGCGGCAAGGTTTGCGGGTGCTGCCTGAACGGGGCGGCGCTGGCCGCGTTGGAGGAGGCGGGGCTGGGCGATTTGCCGCGCCGGCTGGGCGCTCGGCCGATCCGCCGTTTTGCCTGGCATGCGGGAGGGCGACAGGCGGTGATTGCACTGCCGAGCGGGATGTCGGTCTCGCGCGTGGCGCTGGATGCGGCGTTGGTCGAAGCGGCCGTGGATGCGGGGGCGTCGTTTGTGCCCGGGTGCGTGGCCACGCTGGAGGACCGCTCGACCGAGGACTGCACGATTCACATGGCCGCCGAGGGAGCGCAGGCGCAGGTGCGCGCGCGGTTTGTTTGGCTGCCGACGGGCTCGGGGGGCGATTTTTGCACCGTCTTCCTGAGCACGATCCGATCGTGACGCGCGGCAGCCGCTTCGGTGCCGGCACCGTCGTGGACGCGGCCAGCGCGACGGTCGATGAGGGGACGATCACGATGGCCTGCGGTCCGGCGGGTTATGCGGGGTTGGTGCGGCTGGAAGACGGGCGGCTCAACATCGCCGCAGCGCTTGATCTTCCTTCGGCTCGGCGTGCCGGCGGCGTTGGCCCGGCGGTGATCGGCTTGCTTCGCGGCAATGGAATTCCCATTCCCGATGAGTTGGCCTCGGCTCGTTGGCGAGGCACCGCGGCGCTGTTGCGCCGCGTTCGGCGCGTGGAAGGCCATCGTCTGCTCGTCCTTGGAGACGCTGCCGGGTATGTCGAGCCATTTACCGGGGAGGGTATGGCGTGGGCGATGGTCTCGTCGATCCTCATCGCCCCGCTGGCATTGGAGGGGATAAGCGGATATCGCGGGGAGATTGGAGCGCGGTGGCGCGCGGTCCATCGTCGATGGATTGGACGGCGACAGCGCCTATGCCGCCTGAGCAAGTGGCTGTTGAGGCTTCCCCTCGCGTGCCGGAGCGTGGTGGCTGTTTTGGGGCAAGCCCCCTGGCTTGCGCGACCTGTGACCGGTGCCCTGAACCGGGCGGGATGGTCGAGAATGGACGGACAAGGAAGGGGGTAACGCACGATGGCTGTAGTTCTTGCGCGCTGGGCACTGCCCGGCCGGAGCAGACGATCGAGCAACCGGCGGCGGCGGAGGTCGCGCGAACGTTCGTCTTTGGACCGGAAGCGGCGACGCGGGCATTGCCGAGTCTGTTTCGGCGCACCCAGGTGCATCGGCGGGCCAGCGTTTTGTTGGAGCCGCCCAACGGCTCGGGGGTGCGGCAGACGTTCTACGCGCGGGCCGCGACACACAACGACCGGGGACCGGATACCGCGACGCGCATGCAGCGCTATGCATATGAGGCTCCGCGGTTGGCTGCGGCTGCGGCGCGAAAGGCGTTGGCCGAATTGGCGGAGCCGCCGGAGGGCATTTCGCATCTGGTGACCGTGTCGTGCACGGGGTTCGCGGCTCCGGGCATCGACGTCTTGCTGATCGAGGAATTGGGATTGGCGCCGACGGTGGGCCGAGTGCAAGTGGGGTTTATGGGTTGTCACGGAGCGCTCAACGCCCTGCGCGTCGCGCGGGCGATGGTTGAGGCCGACCACTCGGCGCGCGTGCTGGTTTGTGCGGTTGAATTGTGCAGCCTGCACTATCAATACGGACTCGATCCGCAAGCCGTGGTGGCCAACGCCCTGTTTGCCGACGGTGCGGCGGCGGTCGTCGTCGGCTGGGAAGACGATCCGCCGGGGGGCGCCTGGCAACTGGACGCGGTGGGATCGTATTTGATTCCGCAGTCGCGCGAGGAGATGACGTGGCGGATCGGCGACCACGGATTCGAGATGACGCTGTCGGCGCGCGTGCCCGAATTGATCGAGCGGCACCTGCGCGCCTGGCTGGAGTCCTGGCTGGCAGCGAACGAATTGGGGCTTTCGGGCGTGGGCTGCTGGGCGGTGCATCCGGGGGGGCCGCGAATTCTCACCAGCGTTGCGGCGGCGCTTGGGCTTTCGGCGGGCGAGATGGACTCGTCGGCGCAGATCCTGGCGGAGTGCGGCAATATGTCGTCGCCCACGATCCTCTTCGTGATCGAACGACTGCGCGCGGCAGGTCTTCGGCCGCCGTGTTTGGCCCTGGGCTTTGGACCCGGTTTGATGGCGGAAGCTGCGCTGTTGCGTTAGGCGGCGGATATCCCGCGAGTTCCGGGAGTACGTGGGCCGAGGGCGACAGAGGCCGTCGCGGGGTCCGGAGATGTGTTTCCGGACGGCCGGATCAGCGCCGTGGCAGCATTGTGGTGCCGCTACGCGGCACACCCGAGGAACATGGATCTGGATCCGTGGGTTGCGCTGCGCTTCACCCACGGCAATTCACGTGGGACCGCTACGCGGTCGGTCGGTGAGCGCGGGGGCGTCAATCGTTCATGGGATGTGGTTGGTGGGGCATGGGATGTGCGGTGCACTACGGTGGCACGGAGCGAGGAAGATCAATGGGCCTGCGGAATATCGCGGTGGCTGAACACGACGCCGGCGAGCAAGTACGCGGCGACGCCGAGCGCCACGAGCACGCCGCTGTACTGCCAGGCCAGCGCGGTTGAGTCGTCGAGGAGGATCAACTGTTGCGGCTCGAACGCGGTGAGAAAGGAGAGGTATCGGAGCCATGCGCCGGGTTCCCAGAGCCGGGCGACGAGCTTGAGAATCGAGGAGACGGCGAAGGTGCCGATCGTGATCCAGATCGTGCGCCAGCGATCGTGGTCCCAGGAGGACATCAGGGCGGTCAGACCTCCGAGGCAGAAGATCATCGCGGCGAGGTTGGCCACTCCGGGAAGCAGGAGCCGGGGGTCCGCGGGCTGCTGGAAGTGGACGGCGTGGATCCCGATCCAGGTTCCCACCCAAACCGCCAGCGACAGGAGCAGGCCGCCGGCCCCCGTCACCACGGCGGAACTGAGGATCAACGAGTAGCGCCGGATGGGCAGCGCGAGCAGGAGGTCCATGGTGCCGCGGCCGATCTCGCCGCTGACGACGTCGGAGCCGCGGCCGACGGCCCAGCCCATCGTGACCAGCAGGGTGATCACGTGCACGTAGAGAATGCTCAAGCGGCCCAAAGTGGTGGCGAGGCGGTCCAAGGGCACCCCGACCATCGGCTCGACGAAGCGGGGAAGCAGCTTGAGGAGCGTTTCCATGGCGCCGAGCTGGAAGAGGCTCATCAACCAGACGAAGATCCAGGCGAACAGCACGAGGATCGCCGCGCTGGCGGCCAGTTGGGGCCACGCATCGCCGACGGCCTTCTTCCAAAGGGCTGGATTCATGGCGAAGTTTCTTGGAGCCGACTCTGGACCATATGCCGCTTCCTTATTCTCCGGCCGCACAGGGCCGTAGCAACGGTTCCAGGATTAGGATCTTGGTATTCAGCAAAGCAATGCGATGACGGGCAAACGTCGTGCCCGGAAAAGGAGCTGGGGCCTGGTCGGCCTCGATACAAGACTTTTCTGACGTTCAAACAGGACGGCTGAAGGTAGACGGTCGGCGGCGGCCCAGACGCGCTCTGTTGCGGCCCCCCCGAGGGTTGGCGCGGTGCATGGGTCATGCAGGTTTCAGGGGCGAATGCGAAGGGCGGAATGCCATTCCGCGAGCACCAAGAGGAACACCACCACGAGTTCGAGCGTGAGCACGCTGCGGCGCATATCGGCGTTGCCTTCGCCCAGCAGCCTGGCCGTCCAGAGCATCACCGCCATGCCAATCGCGGCAATCAGCGCACCGGCAACGCTCACGATGCTGGCGACCGCCAGCACCAATCCCGAAGCGGCCATCACGGCGAGGAACTGGCGGAAGGAGAAATAAGGCGGCGACCAGAGCCACTCTTCGTTCCAGACTTCGGGCAGACTGCGCTGGGATGCGAAGTGGGGATCGGCCTGGCCGTCGGGCGTGGCGCCGCAATTCCAGCAGACCTCGAAACTGGGATCGTTGGCCTTGGCACACCGCAGGCAGGTCCACCAAGCATCGTCGTCCAACGGCTCGCCGGGATCGGCCACCATGACGTGTGTTCCTTCGAGGGCAAGGGCACCCCTGAGGATAGCTGCCGAGGGCTCGGCGGGC
Source organism: Pirellulales bacterium (assembly GCA_963736495.1). Taxonomy (GTDB): domain Bacteria; phylum Planctomycetota; class Planctomycetia; order Pirellulales; family Thermoguttaceae; genus CAVTPL01. Next base: position 80,556 of record CAVTPL010000014.1, read on the forward strand.
AAGTCGCGCCTGCATGGCGCAGGCGGAGACTCGGCAACGGGGCGCGGCGCGCGACTCTAACGGTCTGGATCGCGCGGGCCTTTGCCGAGTGCCTCGCCGGTCATGGGCACGAACATCACCGGAGCCGCCGTGGTGCGGCGGATCGAGCCATCGGGTTGTTTCTCGATGACCACGAGAGCCTGCGGATTGCGGCCGACGGGCAAGACCAGCCGGCCGCCGATGGCCAATTGGTCGACCAGGGGCTGGGGGACGTGGTCGGGAGCCGCAGCGACAATAATCACATCGAACGGCGCGTGCTCGCGCCAACCCGCATAGCCGTCGCCCGCGCGGACCGTGAGGTTCTTGTAGCCCAGTTCTGCGAGCCTTTTTCCGGCGGACTCGGCAAGAGCGGGCACGATCTCGATGCTGTAGACTTGCCGGCAGAGGAGGGAAAGGATCGCCGCCTGGTAGCCCGATCCGGTGCCGATGTCCAGCGCGCGGTGATGGGGTTTGGGCGCGGCCAATTGCGTCATCAGGGCAACGACATAAGGCTGGGAAATGGTCTGGTCGTGGCCGATTGGCAGGGGATGGTCCGCATAGGCCTCGCCGCGCTGCGCGGGTGACGAACAGATGGCGTGGCACCTTACCCATGGCTTCCAGCACGCGCGGGTCGCGGATGTCGCGCGCGGCCAGTTGGCGTTCGACCATCAGTTGGCGGGCGTTACGGTAGCGGTCGTCATCCGGGGGCGATTGAGGTGCGTGGGAGGCTTCCATGGCCTCCGCCCGGGTTGTGCGTTGCTCTGGGCCTGCAATCCACCGCCACACGAGCACACCCCCGACCAGTAAGAAGATTCCGACGAGACCGGCGACCGTATGCGGTCCGACCCGGAAGAGTCGTCGGCGGTTGCTTTGAGCAGCGCCGCGCCCTGGGCGTGCTCCCTCCGTCGCGTCCACCGCCGCGCGCTGGTCATCGTACGCAGCCATACCCTACGCCCCCTGCTCGGGCAGAGTCCCCGAATCGCGCGAAGAGGTGGAGCGACGGAGAGATGAATCCTGCGTGCCGGGCGCTTTGCTCTTCACCATTCTATGGCGAGCCGTCGAGCCGTAGCAAGGTGGGGGCCGCCAGCGGTTTGGCGATGGCGGGATATGGATACCGCCCAAGGAGAAGGCCAACGGGTCGGCGCCCTCCGCCCCTGTTTGCCGCAAGTGCCGTATAATTAACGATCTGGAGATGCACTGGCGCGGCAAGACGCCCGCGGGGCGGCGCGAGGGCCGTCGTTGGTGGAAGTGGACCATGCGGGGGATCGGCGTGCGCCGGCCGTGGAGTCTTCGATGTCGGACATGGAAATGGATTCGCCTCTGCCGCCCAACAGCAGTTTGGCTGTAGAGAAGGTCCGCGGCTTTCCCCACAAGCCGGGGGTCTATCTGATGAAGGACCGGGCAGGGCGCGTGATCTACGTGGGGAAGGCCAAGGATTTGCGAAACCGTGCGGGAAGCTACTTCCTCAAGGCGGCGGCCGAAGATGCGCGGACGGCGCGGTTGGTGCAGGAGATCCGCGACATCGACTACCTGGAGGCCGACAGCGAGGTCGACGCCCTGTTGGTCGAGGCGCGGTTGATCAAGGACATCCAACCGAAGTACAACCAGGACCTCAAAGACGACAAGACTTTTCCGTACCTGGAGATTCACAGCGACGAGGATTTTCCGCGGGTGGAGTTTACGCGCGAGCCGAGCGCGCGGGGACGAAGCTTTACGGGCCGTTCACCAGTGCTTCGGCGCTGCGAGGAGCGATCCAAGTCTTGCAGACGGTATTCAAGTTTCGCACCTGCACGTTGGACATTGACGAGAACGATTCGCGGTGGCGTTGGTTCCGTCCCTGCCTTCTCCACTCGATCGGCCAGTGCACTGCCCCGTGCAATTTCCGCATCTCGAAGGAGGACTATCGCAAGGACATTCGCCGTTTGCAGCGATTTCTGGAAGGCAAGAAGAAGGAATTGCTCGAGGAGATGCGGGGCGAGATGAACGAGGCGGCGGCGGAGCGGCGGTACGAGGAGGCTGCGCGGCTGCGCGACAAACTGCACCTGCTGGAGACGCTGGACCAGCGCGGCGAACTGGATACTCACGTGCAGCCCGAGGTGTTTCCGATCGATCCCAAGAAGGGGCTGGAGGGGTTGCAGCAGGCGCTGGGGCTGGAGTCGCCGCCGCGCGTGATCGAGGGGGTCGACATTGCGCACTTGCAGGGCTCGGAGACGGTGGCCAGCCTGGTGCAATTCATCGACGGATTGCCATTCAAGCCGGGCTACAAGCACTATCGCATCCGCGACGTGGAGGGGATCGACGATCCGGCGAGCATCCACGAGGTGGTGGCGCGGCGGTTCCATCGATTGCACGAGGAAGGGGAGGTATTTCCGGACGTGCTTGTGGTGGACGGCGGCAAGGGGCAGCTTTCGGCGGCGTTGGCGGCTTTTGCGGTGCTCGACCTGAGCCCGCCGACGGTGATCTCGCTGGCCAAGCAGGATGAGGAGATCTTCGTGCCCGGGCGGGACGAGCCGCTTCGGCTGTCACGTCATGCCTACGCGCTACGGCTGGTGCAGTACGTGCGCGACGAAGCGCACCGATTTGCGCAGCACTACCACCACATTCTCCGCCGCCGTTCGACGTTGGGGCAGTAGAGTGCGCACCTGCTGCTCGGTGCGCCAATCGGAAATTGCCACCTTCCACAGAGGGTCTCTTGACAATGCGAAAGTATGCGTTCAATATCGGTATTGATGTGAGGGGCGACGATCACAGTTGAGGAGGACTGGCGGTGGTTATCCCCCTTGCGTGTCGGTGTGGGGAGTCTTATCAACTCAAGGACGAGTATGCGGGCCGGGTCGTGCAGTGTCGGCGGTGCGGGGCGGAGCTTTCCGTGCCGGCTGGGCCGGTTCTGGTTGCCCGGCAGCAGGCGGACGCGGCGTTCGATCGCGACGTGTTTCTGTTGCGTCAGAAGTACCTTTCGATCAACCAGAAGTACGTCGTGTGGGACGAGGGGGGCAGGCCGATTCTGTTCATCGAGCGGCCCACGCACCTGGGCCGCGGGTGCCTGGCGCTGCTTGCGGCGATCGGCGGAGGCTTGTTGGTGGGCGCTTTGCTGGGCATGGTTGCCGCGATGATGCCCACGGAAGCACTCCGCATTGCCTTCGGGATCTTGGCGGCCGTTGGGCTGTTGGTCACGGTCGTGGTACTCTTGGTGGCGCTCATTCCGAAGCGTCACGTGAGCGTGTACCGCGACGAGAGCCGCAGCGAGCGGCTCTTGGAGATCCTCCAGGATGCGAAGTGGCAGATTCCGGTAGCCACCTACACGATTCGCGATGCCGAGGGGGGAGTGCTCGCCCGGCTTCGCAAGAATTATCTGTACGACATTTTCCGCAAGCAATGGCAATGTCGTGCGGAGGATGATTCGCTCCTTTTTGTGGCCAAGGAGGACTCGATCATCCTTTCCCTCTTGCGCCGGTTTTTGGGACCTTTGTTCGGTGCGTTGCGGACCAACTTCATCCTCGTGGCCGGTCCCGACGAGCGCGTGATCGGCGAATTCAACCGCAAGTTCACGATCCTCGACCGCTACGCGCTGGACATGAAGGGAGATCCGGGTCGGACCGTCGACCGCCGGATTGCCGTGGCGCTGGGGGTGATGCTCGACACCGGAGAGAATCGGTAGTCGCCATGGAATCGCCGAACCTGGACACCGATTGCGGCGCGGGCCGTGAGCTGCTGACGATCACCGACGACATGCTCGTGTCGACGGCGGGGCAGGACGAGCGAATCGATTTCGAGCGGGGGATGAACTGTCTTCCGTGGGTGACCTGTGCGCTGGTCGTCTTGAATGTGCTGATCTTCGGATGGGAGCTTGCGTCGGCCGACCGAGGCGCTCTCATCGAGAGCGGGGCGCTGGTGCGTGGGAAGGTGGTTGCCGGGGAGGCGTGGCGGTTGTTGACGGCGATGTTCCTTCATGCCGATCTTGGCCATCTGGTGGGTAACTGCGCCATCTTGTATATCGTGGGGATGGCTTGCGAGCATGCGTATGGTCTCTGCGCACGGCGCTGGTGTATCTGGGGAGCGGCGTTTGCGGCGGGCTCTTGAGCATGGCATATTCGCCCGGTCCATCGATCGGCGCTTCGGGGGCGGTATTCGGATTGACCGGGTGCGCGGTGGCGTTTTTCTACCGATACCGCGGTGCCGTACACTTGCGCGACAAGCGGATTGGACTGGTGTTGCTCATTTGGGCCGGGTATTCGGTGGTCACGGGGTTTCTCAACCCGTGGATCGACAACTTCGCCCACCTTGGCGGGTTGGCTGCGGGGGCGCTGTTGGTTCTGCCCTTGCGGCTGCGGTTGCCCTTGAAGCCGAGTGCGGATCGGCCGTAAGGGGACGGGCACGTTGGTCGGCCTTCGGGCCCTTGCAGGGAAGAAAGCAAGACGGGCCGAGAATTGAGCCGGTCCGTGGCGGGCCTGGGAACGGTTACGAACTGAGTCACGCGGTCGAGCGTTCAGGCCGTCGGTGCTTCGGGGGAGGCGAGGCTCGATTTCTCCTGCACGGCCAGGAAGGCCAGACGCAGTTCGTGCAACAGGTGCTCGAGTGCCGCCGATTCCTGCGCGGTGCGGTTTCCGGCGGTCTTCTCCTGGAGCATCTGAAGCGTGTCGATGAAATGCTTGGCCTGCTCGAGGTCGACTTCCGCTTTGCCGGAGACGGGGTGGGGCATGAGGCCGAGGAAAAGCATGGCCTGCATGCCCAGTGTCGTGGCCAGCAGTTCCAGGGAAGGAGGGGGCAGGGGACCGGCGGCGGCCTTGGGCTTTTTCTGCTCGGCGCCGTGTTGGAGCGACTCTTTTTCGGCCTGAGCCTGGGCCTTCCAGTCTTCGTCGACGATGATTTTCTTTGAGCCGGTGTGAGGACCGTCTATCGCTGGCGGACTGTCCGGCCGGGGAGGAGGCTCCTGGCGGCTTTGAGATGGATTCCTGGACTCGTCTGCGGGATCGGCGTTCATGGCCGCTTTCTTTCCTCGATGGAACCGTGTTGGAGCCGATGTCAGAACTTTTTGCGGGGGGGCGACGTTTGGGCCGCGGCAGGCGGCCGGGGGATCGATTTTGACCCCAGGGGCAATCGACGGTTGAGCGAAACTACGAGGCGGCGGTACTGGGCGCCGCGGGGTCCGAGGGACGGCCGTCGTCGGACGCCTGCGCGATCGGGCCGCGACATACGGCGCTGGTGCGCGGCGCCGATAAAGCCGGCAAACAACGGATGCGGACGCGTGGGCTGCGATTTGAACTCGGGGTGGAACTGCACGGCCACGAACCAGGGGTGCGAAGGGAGTTCGATGATTTCGGCCAAGGTTCCGTCGGGGCTGGTTCCGACGAACTGCATTCCCTGCTCCTGGAACCGTTGGCGGTAGTCGTTGTTGAATTCGTAGCGGTGCCGGTGCCGCTCGGAGATGGACTCCTTGCCGTAGCAGAGCGCGGCCTTGGAGCCCGGGACCAGCGTGGCCGGTTGTGCTCCCAGACGCATGGTGCCCCCGAGATTCGTGATGGTCCGCTGCTCGTCGAGCAGGCAGATCACGGGATGAGGAGTGTTCTTGTCGAACTCGGTCGATTGGGCACCGTCGAGGCCGAGGACATTGCGAGCGAACTCGATCACGGCGCACTGCATGCCCAGGCAGATGCCGAGGAAGGGAATGCCCCGGAGGCGGGCGAAGTGGATCGATTCGAGCTTGCCCGAAATTCCGCGTTCGCCGAAACCGCCGGGGACCAACACGCCGTCGACGCCGGAGAGCAATCGCTCGGCTCCTTCGCGTTCGACCAACTCGCTGTGGAGCCGCTGGATACTCACCTGGGCGTTGTTGGCGATGCCGCCGTGGTCGAGGGCTTCGTAGATCGACTTATAGGCATCGCGGTGATCGGAGTATTTTCCCACGACGGCGATATTGATTTCGTGCTTGGGGTTGCGGAGGCGGTGCAGGAGGTCGCGCCAATCGGCGAGATCGAGCTTGCCGGCCTTCAGCCCCAGCCGCCGCACGATCAATTCATCGAGTCCGTTGTCGACCAGGCTCAGCGGCACTTCATAGACCGAGAAGTCCTTGTCGCGCTCTTCGATCACGGCGTCGATCGGCACGTTGCAGAACAGGCCGATCTTGGCCCGATCGTCGCGTCCCAGCGGCCGTTCGGTGCGGCAGATGAGGATATCGGGTTGGATGCCGATCTGACGGAGGATGCCGACCGAGTGCTGCGTGGGCTTGGTCTTCAACTCGGCCGCGGCTTTGAGGTAGGGAACGAGCGTGAGGTGGATGTAGAGACAGTTTTCCTTGCCCACGTCGAGGGAGAACTGGCGGATTGCTTCGAGGAAGGGCAGGCTTTCGATGTCGCCCACGGTGCCGCCGATCTCGGTGATCACGACGTCGACGTCGTCGCCGTCGAACTTGGAGATGGCCACCTTGATTTCGTTGGTGATGTGAGGAATCACTTGCACGGTGTGTCCGAGGAACTCCCCACGCCGCTCCTTATTGATGACCGACAGGTAGATCTGCCCGGTGGTGAAGTTGCTATCGCGGGAAAGCGGGCTATTCGTGAAGCGCTCGTAGTGCCCGAGGTCCAAATCGGTCTCACTGCCGTCGTCGAGGACGTAGACCTCGCCGTGCTGGTAGGGGCTCATGGTACCCGGGTCGACGTTGATATACGGGTCCATCTTCTGCATTCGCACCGTGAGCCCGCGCCGTTCCAGCAGCATGCCGATCGAGGCGCTAGTGAGCCCCTTTCCGAGCGAGCTGACGACCCCTCCGGTGACGAAAATATGTTTGGTCATGCGTTCTCCACACAAAGGTAGCCGTTCACCGCCCGGGGAACCAAAGGAGGCGGGTCTATGTTTTCGGTTAGGCGGCCGTTGGGATGACGGAGCCTTCTGGCCAAAAAAGGAGCGGTCGCCGGCCGGCCCGCGGACGGTTACACACAGGGGAAGCGGCCTCGTACCGACCCAAATTGTGCATTGTAGACGCCCGCGGCGCAACTGCAATGATTACCCGTGCGCAGGCGTGTTTACGAGGTGCCTGACGCGGGTGGGCGCACGCGCCCCCCACGCTTGGTAGGTCAGGTTTGCCGTCGGCCGGTCAGCTTGTCCACGAAGGCGCGGTAGTCGGCAGGGGTGTCGATGCCGAAAGTCGGCTCGTCGACGACCCCGACGAGAATCGTATGGCCGGCGTGGAGCACGCGGAGCTGCTCCAGTTTCTCGACCTTTTCGATCTCGGCTTGTTCCATGCGGGCCAGACGGAGGAGGAAATCGCGCCGGTAGGCATAGAGCCCGACATGCTGAAAGAACAGCGGGGGATCGGCGGAGAGCAGGCTATCGTGCCACTCGCGCGCGTGAGGGACGGGACTGCGGCTGAAGTACAGCGCGCGACTGCTTCGATCGAAGACCACCTTGACGCAGGCGGGGTCGTCAAGCTGGCGGCGACTGCGGATGGGAGTGGCGAGTGTCGACATCACCGCTTGGGGATTCTCATCCAAGAGCCGGATCGCCAGGTCGATCGAGGCGCCGGCGATCTCGGGCTCGTCGCCTTGGACGTTGACGAAGATCTCGACGTTGGGCATCTGGCGGGCCACTTCGGCCACGCGGTCGGTGCCGCTGGGCGCACTGGGATCGGTGAGAACCGCGTGGCCCCCGAAGGTGCGCACGGCGTCATAGATCTCGGCGTGGTCGCAGGCCACGCACAAGCCCGACGGCCGTTCGGCGCGGCGTGCCGCCTCGTAGGTGTGCTGGATCAGAGGCTTGCCCGTCTCGCAGAGGAGCAGTTTGCGCGGCAGACGTGTGGAGGCGAGTCGCGCCGGAATGACCAGGTAACTGGAACTCGGGCTGGGCTGGGAAGGGTCTTGGTCGGCCATGGCGGAATGCCTTCGGGTTTGCTATTGGACCGAGGTTGCTCGGCCGCTTACGCGCATCGAGAAACGGCATCCGGTTCGGTTGGGGCTTCACCGCGGTTCGCAACGGCCTGGCCCGTGCCGCCTGATCGGTGCTGCCCCGTCCGTCTTAGAGCGGGTTTCAGAACGGTGTGCCGCTCCTGCATTCTCCGGCCGCGGAGAGCTGCCGTGGCGGTTCCCGGATCGGTTGTTGGAGCCGATTCCAGAACCGTGTGCCGCTCCTGCATTCTCCGGCCTCGGAGAGCCGCAACGGTAATTCTGGGATAGGTTCTTACCCGATTCCTGGTCGAGTGACCAGATCGGTTGCCGCGCCGGTGCCCCGAGTTGGGATGGCGACTGAAGGAGAGCGCGATTAAGAGCGTATCCGAAAACCCCTCACCCGGCCCCGCTCCCCGCGAGCGGGGCGAGGGGAGAGGGTTTTCCTACGTATCGCGCCCCGCGTCGGAGCAGACCCGCGAGCCGGATGGATCCGTGGTCCCTCGGCCGAGGAGCATTGCATGGGGGCGGCAGGGACCGAGGTTTTCGCTTCACGCGAGGGAACCTGAAGTGAGCCTTTGGAAGGCTCACTGTCGAGCACGGGGCCGCGGAATGTCCACCTTCGAATGGACAAATTGGGGGTGCAAAGGGTGCTCTTGCCTATCTTGCGTGAGACAGGTTGAAAAATCGGAAAGGCAGGAATATTTCTCTCGGCGCAGGGCCGCCATTTCGACGACCGGTTTGCCTTGCCGCTGGTTGCCCGCAGACCTAGAATCAAGGATCGTAAACCGACTGCTTGCCAGGGCAGGCAAGCAATCGTTGTCCATGCCATTGCGGGCTGGGCGGGCCGTGCGAGACGCCGGGGCTGCCGAAGGTAGATCGGTGCCGGGGGCGAGCGGGTCCGAGCCGAAGTCCGTAGTTGCGCCCGGGAGTCAATCCATACAGCACGATTTCGCATCCTGAGGAATCCCAGGCCTAATCGCCATTGCCGAGCCGGGCGCGGCGCGTCCGGATTGGCGGCGAACCTCTCGCGGCATGGTTGCTCTTCCCATTGGGGACGACACCGCGGCCGGAGTTCAGCCTGAGCTGACGCCCTAACCCCATTCCGCGGGCCATTGCGATCGCCGTACGCGAGAACGCTGGTTGATGTCTCAAGAACCGCCGACCCTTCAATACCGCGATGAGGAACCGGACGAGCTCCGGGGCGGGGACGATGAATCGTCATGGCCGGCGGGGCAGCGCGCGCTGCGGGACGGGGCGGTGCGAGCGCCGTGCCCGGCCCAGGACTACACCGAGGAATGCCCGCTGCACAAGCAGCGCGCCGACGGGGTCTCGGTGGCCGACACCTGCCTGGCGGTCGAACGAATCAAACGCGTGTTGGCGTCGATCGAGCAGGATCTGGTGGGCTTCGGTCCGCTTCTGGTCCAGACGCTGTATGCCCTGTTGACGCGTGAGAACCTGCTGGTATTCAGTCCGGCCGGCACGGCGAAGACCCTGTTTGCGAGTCTTGTTTTCAGCCGGATCGAGGGGGCGAAGTTGTTCGACACGCAGATGTCGAAGGGGACTTTGGCCGAGGAGCTTTTCGGCTCGATCGACACCGAGCAGTTGAAGAAGGGGCGCGTGATCCACAACACGCGCGACACGCTGGTCGACGCGGACCTGGCCTTTGTCGACGAGTTTTTCGACGCCAACGACATGGTGCTGCGAGCGCTTTTGGGGGTGTTCAACGAGCGGGTGTTCAAGAAGGGATCGCAACTGGAGCGTTCGCCGCTGCACACGGGGATCGCGGCGGCCAATTACCTGCGGGCCACCGAGGTGACCGAGGCAGTGCTCGATCGCTTCCTTTTCCGCGCCTACCTTTCGCCCGACTACAGCGCCGTTTACGCTGTTGTCGATCGACCAGGCTTTCGGCCGCCGCTACGGCCGGCGTTCGGCCGCCGAGGAGGAGAAGATTCCGCTGGGTTACCTTTCGCACCTGGCCGACATTGTGCGCGGCCTGGTGCCCGACCGTCAGATCGGCGCGCCGCCGCACGTGCTGTTTCTGAAGAATCAACTGCTCAACCGCTACCGCGAGCTTTTGGGCAGTGCGTCGGAACAGGCGAAGAAACGAGCCCCTTACATCAGTCCCCGGACTTACGCGAAGACGCGGATCGTGCTCAATGCCGCGGCGTTGGTGCGCGGGCGGCTGGAGGTGACCGCGAGGATCTCTCCCAACTGAAGTACGTAGTGACGACCGTCGGCGGACCCGAGGAACAGGCGCAGTGTTTCGAAAAGGCACTGAGCGAGACGCTGCTTCGCATTCGCGGCGCCGACCTGGAGCACATCGACAATCTGGTGGCCGCCGCCGACGTCGCCGAGCAGGTGATGGCCCGCTTCCGCAGCGGCGAGCCGATCCGCTGCACCACGTTCCTGCAACGGCTGCTCCGCTTTTTCGGACTGGTGAGCGAGGGGGAGGTGAGCTTCGACCACGTGCGCCGCTTTGTCGACAGATCTGCGCCCGGCGGACGAGCAGGTGAAAACGCTGAAGCTGGGGGTGCTTCACCGCATCCAGGAACTTACGCGGCGCGTCGACCATCCCGATACCGAAATCTTCGGCTAACTCCGCGAGAGTCGCCGTGGCGCCGTTGGACCTGCTCGACTACCTCGCCGAGTTCGATCTCACCCTGGCCGATCTGCGGCCGGAACAGGCGGCGATGTTTCTCGCGGGCGCAACGCGGCGCAATACGTCGTCGGGTTGGAGACGCCGGTCGGCCCGTCGCCGCGCGATCTCCGCGACGCGACCCTGGCCGAGCGCGAGACGGAGCAGTCGCTGAGCCTCACGGCGTACAGCGACGATCCGCTGGAATCCCGCCTTCCGACGGATGAAATGGACGTCAGCCGACTGCATTCGATCGAGGATCTGCCGCGGATCTTCCCGGTGCAGTGGCTATTGGAGGAGGTCAATCCGGAGCTGTTCCAAGCGCGGCTGGCCCAGGGAGAGCTGCTGATGCCGGAGTGGCAGCGTCCCACGGAGCGTCCGCGGGATGCCTGGGACGACGCTCCCCGGCGCGAGTTGGTGCGCGAAGATGCGGCGGCCCGGGCCTTGCGCCTCCATGCCTACGTGCTGCTGGATACTTCGCGCACGATGCAGGATCACGACCGGCGAGGCACGATTGCGCGGGCTTGCCCTGGAGTTCCTGCGGAAGGGGCATGCCGAGCGCGCCCGCCTTACGGTCCGCCCCTTTACCGACGACGTGGGCGATTTGCTCAGCGGCACGTCGCGCGACGAGTTTCTCCAGATCGTTCGGCAAGTGGTCGAGCTGCCCAATCGCGGCCAGACGCGGATCCAGACGGCGCTGGAGCACGCGGTGCGCGACATTCGCAGCGAAGGTCCCTGCCTGGGCGCGAGCATCCTGCTGGTGACCGACGGAATCTCCCGCCTCACGCACAATCCTCTGGGCGAGGAGAAGTTGCACACGTTTTTGCTGGGCGACCTTTTCGAGGAGACCGCCGGCGCCGGGACGGTGACCACGCTGAAGAGCTGGAGCCAGAGTTTCCGTCGTGTGTGGAAGAGCCACTTTCCCGAGTTCTTGGTGCCGGCGTGGAGCGACTGCGAGTCGGCGATGCGGTTTGTCCAGTTGCTCCAGGCGGACCGGGGCGAGGACGCTTCGGGCACGCGCGGAGGGAGGATCGACCGCGCGGTGAAGAATGTGCGATTCCTCGTCGACGAGTTCAAACGATCGCTGGGCAAGCGGGCGGCGATTCCCGCGGAGGTCCGCGCCCTGGAGGAGCAGCTCGAGCGCCGCGGCAAGTGCGCCGAAGATTGAGGACCTGGCGCTGGATGCCCTGCGGGGCGCGTTGGGCACGGGTCGGAGCGGGCCGCAAGCGGCGTCGGGCGGCGCAGCCCTCGGCAGCGGCGAATCCGCCGGCTTCTGGGCGATGCTTCGTGCCTTTGCGGCGCGCGTGTGGGGCTGGTGCCGCCGATTCCTCGGGGGATTTCTTCGTAGACGTCGGCAGCGCTCGGAAGTGCCGTAAACCCCGTGGCGACTCTGCATTTCTCAGCCGCGCGTTGATTTGCTGCTGACCGTCTTGTGCGGGGTTCGGACGAAGTTCTTACCCGAAAGCCAACGAAGCCGCGGCAGAAGCGGCACGAGGGAACTTGCCCGAGAGGCATCTGCCGCGGGGCGGGGCGGTGGGCTACAATTCACGCCGTGCGGGGCCGTTGGCGGGCCGCGCGTGTTTCCGAGGAACGCATCCATGAAAACGGCATCGAGCCTGGCGATTGCAGTCCTGTTGGCGTCGTTGGTGTTTCGCGAATCGGCTTCCGCGGCCGAAGGGCCATGGACGGTCACCTCGCCCGACGGAAAGGTGCGGGCCACGGTGGTCTTGGGCCGAGATGGCAAGGAAGCGGCGAAGGCCCAGCTTACGTACCGGGTCGAAATGAGTTCCGAGGGACAGTGGCAAGAGGTGCTGGGCTGGTCACCGTTGGGCATCCAGCGGGACGACGCGGATTTGGTGAAAGGCCTACGGTTCAAGGCACTCAGCGCAGTCACCGCGATCGACGAGCAATACTCGATGCCGCATGGCAAACGCCGACTGTGTCACAGCCAGGCCAACGAGCAAGCGATTTCGTTTACGAATGCCGAGGAGACGCCGTTGGACCTGATCGTACGAGTGGCCAACGACGGAGTGGCTCTCCGGTATCGCTTCCCTGGCCCAGTGAAGAAAGTCGAGGTGACACTGCGCATCGCCAACGAGGGGGTGGGACTCAAGTACCGCGCTGCCGACCCCGGGAAGAAGGCGGTGCGCGTACTGCGCGAGTTCACCGGTTTCCGACTACCCGCGGATGGCCGGGTGTGGATGACGCCCTACCAGGAGGCGGGCAAGTACACGCCCGCCTATGAGGAATACTATCTGAACGAGATCGCGGTGGGGACGGCGTCGCCGAAGGAGCACGGCTGGGCGTTTCCGGCGCTGTTCCGCGTGAACCAGGGAAGCACTGGGTGCTGCTGACCGAGGCCGCGGTCGGACGGCACGTACTGCGGCTGCCGGCTGGAGTCGGCTGCGCCGGACGGCGTGTACCGGATTCGCTTTCCCGATCCGGGCGAGGGCTGCGGCCAGGGGGCGGTCGAGCCGGCATCCGAACTGCCGTGGTCCACGCCGTGGCGCGTGATTCTGGTGGGCGAGTCGCTGGGGAGATCGTCGAGTCGACGCTGGTGACGGATCTGAATCCGCCGTCGCGGGTGCAGGACACGTCGTGGATCAAGCCGGGCCGAGCGGCGTGGAGTTGGTGGTCGGACCACGACAGCCCGCAGGATTACGTGAAGATGCGCGAGTTCGTCGACCTGGCCGCCGAGATGGGCTGGGAGTACTTCCTGGTCGACGCCAACTGGACGCTGATGGACGGCGGCAACGTGCGCGAGCTGGCCGAGTACGCCAAGGGCAAGGGCGTCGGGCTGTTGCTCTGGTACAACTCGGGCGGCGAGCACAACGTGGTCACGGAGAAGCCGCGCGGCTGCATGAAGGCTCAGCGACGTGCGCAAGTTCGAGTTCGAGTTGCTGCCGCAAGTGGGGCGTGAAGGGCGTAAAGATCGACTTCTTCCAGAGCGACAAACAGAACATCATGGCTCTGTACCAGGACATCCTCCGCGACGCGGCCGAGCACCAGATCATGATCAATTTCCACGGCTGCACGCTGCCGCGCGGCTGGGAGCGGACCTGGCCGCACCTGATGAGCATGGAGGCGGTGCGCGGCGAGGAGTGCTACACGTTTGCGACCGAGTTTCCCGAGAAAGCACCGCAGTACAACACGATTCTGCCGTTCACGCGCAACGCCGTCGGCCCGATGGACTACACGCCCTGCGCGTTCACCGACGACAAGTATCCCGCACCTGACCAGCAACGCCCACGAGTTGGCGCTCGTGGTGGTGTTCGAGTCGGGCTTGCTGCACTTCGCCGACCGAGTGAGCGCCTACCGCCAGTTGCCGGAGGCCCCCAAGGCATTCTTGCGCGACATGCCGGTTGCCTGGGACGATACGCGTTGGCTGGCTGGCGAGCCGGGGAAGTCCGCCGTGATTGCGCGGCGGAAGGGCAAAGCCTGGTGGGTGGGTGCGATCAACGGCCAGAATCAGCCGCAGCGTCTCGATCTCGGCCTCAACTTCCTGGATGAGGGAACCTACGAGGGCACATTGATCGCGGACGGCAAGGAGCCGAGGAGCTTCGCTTCACGACCGGTTACGGTTCGTCGCGGCGAGCGGCTCGAGGTGTCGCTTCTGCCCTATGGCGGGGCGGCACTGCGGCTGAAGCCGAAGGAGAAATGACTAGCTGCTTCTTGAGACCGTGGATGGTTGTGGAGCGATGCGGGGCTTTCCGTGCCGGGAAACCGGGCTCCCGCTGGTCGCCCTTGTTCTACGAGCAGTGCAGGGCTTCTTGAGACCGTGGATGGTTGTGGAGTCGTTCGAGGCTTTCTGCGGGCGGGGGAGTGTTGTCGGGACTGCTCTGAGATGTCCGGGATGAATGGCACTGTTTATCACGTAACTGATTGGCAGCATTGATCTAAGCAAAAGCGGCCTGCCTCGCTACAAAGGTGTAACCACACACCCCAAGCAGCAAGGAGGCCGCTGTGAGTGATTGTATCCGATGGTCGTTTCAGCAACAGATCGATTGGTTTCGTCGTCAGTTTGCCCAGCATGCCAGCCTTCCCTTCTCCGACGTGCTGCCGGCTTCCGTGGTGATGGTCTTGCTCCAATCGTTGGGCATCCACTACTACAACTCGCTGTACAACCCGGTTACGGTCTTGTGGTTGTTTCTCGGGCAGGTGATCCATGCCAATCCGACCTTGGCCGCCACGGTGGAGAGCTTTCTCGCTTGGCGGTTGACTCAGGGGATGTCGCCTTGTTCGACGGACACCGGCGCCTGCGCGGCGCGGCAACGCCTCCCGGAGTCCTTGCTGGCGACGCTCACCAGGCACACGGGCTGCGAAGCCGAACGCGCTGCGTCGAGCCCGTGGCGATTGCTGGGGCGAGTCGTGAAAGTGTTCGATGGCTCGACGGTTTCGATGCCCGACACGCCGGAGAATCAGGAGGCCTTTCCCCAGAGTCGCTCTCAGGCACCCGGAGTGGGCTTTCCGCTGGCCCGCATTGGAGTCCTGTTTTCGCTTTCTGTGGGGACGGTGTTGGACCTGGGCATTCGCCGCTGGGCGGGCAAGTTTCAAAGCGAACTGGCCATGCTTCGCGACATGATCCCATCGCTTCAGGCAGGCGAGGTGTTGTTGACGGATCGCTACCTCTGTTCCCACATGGAAATCGCCCTTTTGCTTCAGCAAGGCGTCGATTATGTGGGCCAGATGCACGCCCATCGGAAAGTCGATTTCCGTCGCGGCAGGCGGCTTGGCCCCTGCGATCACGTGGTCGAGTGGAGCAAGCCCCGCCGGCCCGCATGGATGTCTGCCGAAGACTACGCTGCGATTCCCCAAACCCTCGCGATCCGCGAGTTCCGCCGCAGCATCGTCCGCAAGGGCTATCGCACGCGAAGGATCGTCGTCGCCACGACGCTGCTCGACGCACGGCAATATCCTCGCGACGAGATCGCCTCGTTGTATCGACTTCGCTGGGATGCGGAGATCGATCTGCGTTCGCTGAAGACCGTGATGAACATGGACGTGCTCCGCTGCCAGACTCCCGACATGGTGCGTAAGGAAATCTGGGCCCACCTCTTGGCGTACAACTTGATCCGAACGGTGATCGCACAGGCCGCGGCCAAGCACGGAAAACATCCCCGGCAGATCAGCTTCACGCGAGCCATGAGGACTCTGGAAGCATTCCGGCCGGCGATTGCCGGCGTCCCCAACGATCGACTTGTGCAACTCTATGCCCACATGCTCACCGCGATTGCATCCCATGAAATCGGCCACCGACCCGACCGCCTGGAACCTCGCCAACGCAAACGCAGGCCCAAGCCCTACAAACTAATGACCACACCTCGCAACAAAGCCAGAAACCAAGAAGCCCGAAAACGTTAAGCAATAAACAGTGCCATTCATGTCCGGGATGAGATGCCCGGATGGATACCCGGGATGCCAAAACGTGGGGGCAGCCGAGACGGATTGTCGGCTGCTGACCGTTCGGCTAGACTAGGGGATTCGGTGAGCATCCGGTGGGCTTCCCTGGCAGTGGGCGGGAAGCCGGTTGCCGTGGCTGAACAAGTCTTCCCAGAGCCTTTCGGAAAGAGCGTTTATGTCCGTCCGTCCGCGTACGAAGCACGTTATGAGCCTCAAGGGCCGCCGCTGCCCGAAGTGCGGGGGCAAGATCAACAACCAGCAGATTCGCTGCAAGCGGTGCCACGCCACGCAGCAGCGGCCGAAGAAGGGCCCGTGTGCCTCGGGCTAGTGGCCGCGGGTTCGGCTGGGTGTGTTGGACGAAGCGCGAGGGGCTCGCCCGCCGCTTGAGGGGCGGCGCGTATTGACGCCTGGATGGTAAAGGGCCGGCGACGCCGGCCCAATCGCCCTTGGGTTTGAGTTTTCCGCCGGTCGGCCCGGGTGCACGGGCCAGGCGGGGTTCACGAGGCGTCCAGGGTGGCGAAGGCCTTCTTCATCGCCGCAGCCACGGCGGCGAGGATTTCTTCTTGGGCTTGTCGCGCAGCTCGCGCGCGAAGGGCTCTGCCATGATCGGGCCATCGTAGCCGATTTTGGCGAGTGCTCCGAGGAACGTCTTGACGTCGATCACTCCGGTGGCGGCCGGCAGTTCGCGGCGGTTATCGATCTGCTGGTCGACGGGCACGTTCTTGGGCGCGTCGTTGAGGTGGCATCCGACCACGTCGGCATTGCGGAGCGAGAGCAGATCGGCCTCGGATTCCTGCGCGGTATACCAGTGCCAGCTATCGAGCAGGAAGCCCACGTTGTCGCAGGCGATCTCGGCGATCAGCTCCTTCATCTCCGCCATGGTGTGGATGAAGGGGAAGCGGCCGGCCGTCCACGAGGTCTTGGGCCCCACATATTCCAGGCCGAGGCGGAGGCCGTGATCGCCGAGCACCTTGGCGACCTCCCGCAGACGCGCGGCGTGCTGGCGGAAGTTTGCCACGTAGGGGAGAGTCTTGTGGGCGGGCGACAGCCAGGTGCAGATGCGCGTGGCGCCGCCGCGCTTGAGTGCCTGGGCCGACTGCGGCAGCCGCTTCAGGCCTTCGCGGAATTTCTCTTCGTCTCCGCGGAACTCGACGCTCAATCCGGCCGCGCCCCAGGCGAGTCCTTTGTCGCGCATTGCGGAGAGGAGTTCCTGGAGCTGGGCGTCGGACTGCTTGGCGAGGAAATCGGGCGAGACCTCGACGGCTTCGAATCCGTATCGGCCGGCCAACGCGATCGCTTCCTGCGGACTGGCCTGGACGCCGATCGCCCCGCAGCCCAGGGCCATGCGGAACTTGCGTTTCGGGGGGTGGGTTGGGGCGGCTGCGGCGCGGAGGACTGCGGTTCCGGCCACGCCCGCGGTCCCGGCAACGCCCGCGGCCGCAGTGGTGAGAAAGGCTCGGCGATCAAGCAAGAACATGGCGGACTCCTCGGGCGAAGAAGTGCACGGGGCTAGGGAGAGCGGTTTGACGGGCCGTCTGGGGAAAGGCACATTGTTGAGCCTTTGCGCACTTGCCTAGGAGAGAGCGAAAGGGGCCGAAAAATGAGCCAGTCCCCGCCGGCCTGTGAACGGTACGTCGCGGAGTATTCTTGTGGGGCAGGATACTCGGCTCGCGGCACGGCTGCAAGTGGCGAGGGAGAATGGACAATGCTACCGCGGGGGACTTGCGGGACAGGCGGGTGCCGCGAGGGATACCGGCTCAGGCGGTTTCCTTGAGGCCGTCGGCCTGGATCTCGTAGAGGCGGCGGTAGAAATCGCAGCGGGCGAGAAGCTCGTTGTGGTTTCCCGCGTCGAGGATGCGGCCGTCGCGCATCACGACAATGCGGTCGGCCAGCACGAGGGCCCCGAGCCGGTGCGTGATCAACACCACGGTGCGACCGCGGATGAACTCCTGCAAGGCGTCCTGAATCGCGCGTTCGCTTTCCAGGTCGATCTGGCTGGTTGCCTCGTCGAGGATGAGAATCGAGGGATCGCGGAGGATGGCGCGGGCCAGAGCGATGCGCTGCCGTTGTCCGCCGGAGAGCTGGCCGCCGAGCGGCCCGATGGCGGTCTGGTAACCCGCGGGCAGTTCCTTTTCGATGAAGCGATGCGCATGGGCGCGTTTGGCCGCCTCGACCACCTCGGCATCGGTGGCCTGGGGAGTTCCATAACGGATGTTGTTCAGGACGGTATCATCGAACAACAGCGGGTCCTGGGTGACCAGGCCGATCTGGCCGCGGAGTTGGCGGAGGCGGACCTCGGTCAAGGGGATTCCGTCGAGGCGGATCTCGCCCTCGGTGGGATCGGCGAATCGCGGGATGAGGTTGGCCAAGGTGCTCTTTCCGCAGCCGCTCGTGCCGACGACGGCCACGGTTTCGCCGAAACGGATGGCCAGATCGATGTCATGGAGCACGGGGTAGCGGGGATCGTAGGCGAAGCTGACGCGATCGAAGACAAGGTCGCGGCAGTGGCGGTGCAGCGGTCGGGGGTGCTGGGAATCGCGGACGGCCGGCTCGCGGTCCAACAATCCGTAGATGCGATCGGCGGCGGCCACACCGGCCTGGATCTGCGCGAACACGTCGGAGAGTTTTCGTGCCGGATCGGCGGTGCCGATGAGCATGGCATAGAACAACAGGAGCGACGACCAGGTGAGCGGCCGACTGCACATGCGAATGTCGAACAGATACATTTCCTCGCGGAGGATCAGGTAGGCCCCGGCGAGGATGGCTAAGGAGACAATGAGGATTCCCATGACTTCGGTCACGGGGCGCGTCGTCGCGTCGACGCGCGCGATGCGCATCGCTTTGTGGAAGTAGTTCTTGCAGGCGCGGTGGAACCGCCGATGCTCGTGGCGTTCCATCGTGAAGGCCTTGACGATCTTCACTCCGTTGAGAGTCTCCGCGAGGGTGCTATAGAGTTGCGACATCTCCTCCATGGCTTTTCGGTTGGCGCGCTTGAGCAAGCCTGCGAGCCATCGGATGAGAAGGGCTGCACCGGGGGCTACGAGGAGGGAAAGCAGCAGAAGCTGCCAACAGATCATCGCCGCCAGCACCAGGCAGCAGATGAGCTTGAGCGGTTCGCGGATCAGTTTTCCAAACACCGCGTTCATTCCCCCGTGGAGCTGCTGCATGTCGAAGGTGAAGCGGCTCATCAGGTCGGAGGTGCCTTCCTTGGAGAAGGCTGCCATATCCATGCGGAGCGTGCGGTGGAAGAACAACTGCTGCAGCTCGAAGGTGCCCAGGTACGACAACTGCGTGGTCAGCACGGTGTTGGCCGTGAGGAAGAAGCTCTTGACGATGGTCGACAGGAGGAGAACTGCGATCAGGAGGGCGAGGGTCTGGAAGGCATCGCGGGGAAGCCAGTTGTCGACGTAGGGCTTGGCGACGCCGTACCAGTAGGCCGCGCGGTACTCGGCATCGAGCCGCGACTGGGCAATCGCCATTTGCGCCTGCAGGCCGGTGCGCTGTTCCGCCGCGGCCGAATCGAGGGCCCCCGCGAGATCGGCCAGCCGGGCCTCTTCCTTCGCCGCCTGCACCGTGGCGGAGTGAATCGCGTCGTCGACCACGTCCTGGAGGCTCTTGCTCTCCTTGGTCATTTCGATGAAGGGGTAGAGAGCTCCGATATTCCCTCCCCAAAGGACAGCGACGATTACTGCGCTTACGACGGAACCGAGGAACGTGAGGCGGTGTTTGAGAGCGAGCCGAATGGCTCTGCCGAAGTTCGTCATTGCGAGCCCATCCCTGGCGGTCTGACGGCGTATGGAATCCGGGCCGACACGGCAGTCCATGACCGTGCTGGCACGATGCCCCCTTGTATCACATTGTGGGCATTCCACCAATAGCGGCAGCGGCGTCGGGCAGTCGCGGCAACGGTATTGGGGCACCCGCGGTGCCGGCGTGCCGCCGGCTTGTCTAGGGGGCGCTCGCGATGAGGGCGGCCATCCACGTATCTCGCTGGGACAAGGATGCTTAGGATTGTGGACTGGACATTCGCTACCACCTCTTTCGGGGAGTACCGGGGATAGATGAAACTTGATATGCTCAACGGTGTACGGACAGGCCCGGCGGGTATCGCACCGGCTGCGCTGTCCGCCTGATTGGGGGCATGGGTATGGATGAGCGCGTGGGGTTGCCGCCCAGCGAAGCTCTTGAAACTGATGGCAGCCGAGCGGCCGGATGGTGGCATGCTGCTGTGGGGGGTGGCCGGCTGGTCTGCGATCTATGCCCGCGCGCCTGTGCGTTGGCTCCGGGCGCCCGCGGGTTCTGCTTCGTGCGTCAGAACTGCGATGGCCGGGTGGTTCTTACGACCTACGGTCGCAGCACGGGGTTCTGCATCGACCCGATCGAAAAGAAGCCGCTGAACCACTTCTACCCGGGCACTTCCGTGCTGTCGTTTGGCACGGCCGGCTGCAACCTAGGGTGCAAGTTCTGCCAGAACTGGTCGATGTCGAAATCGCGCGAGGTGGAGATTGCCATGCGCGAGCGGTGCCGGAGGACGTTGCCGAGACCGCGGCTCAGATGCGGTGCCGCAGCGTGGCGTTCACGTACAACGATCCGGTGATCTGGGCTGAATATGCGATGGACACTGCGCCGGGCTTGCCGCCAGCGCGGGGTGCGGACGGTGGCGGTTACGGCGGGGTACATCACGGCCGCGGCGCGAAGCGCGTTTTTCGAGCACATGGATGCCGCCAACGTCGATCTCAAGGGCTTTACCGAGGAATTCTACTGGAAGTTCACGGGCGGGCATCTTCAAGCGGTACTCGATACGCTTCGCTGGCTAGTGCACGAGAGCGACGTGTGGTTGGAGATCACGAACCTGGTGATCCCCGGGGCGAACGACGACCGGGACGAGATTGCGCGGATGTGTGACTGGGTGGCGGCGGAACTCGGTCCGGAGGTGCCCCTGCATTTCTCCGCGTTTCATCCCGATTTTCGCCTGACCGACCGCGGCCGGACGCCGGGCGAAACGTTGCGGCGGCATGCGAGATTGCGCAAGGCGGGGCTGCGCTACGTCTACACCGGCAATGTCAGCGACCGGGAACATCAGAACACGTATTGCCCGGGCTGCGGCGGGCTCGTGATCGAGCGCGACGGGTATGCCTTGGCGCGTATGGCATTTGCGGCGGCCGTTGCGGAAAATGCGGCGAGGCAATTGCCGGCCGGTTCGAGGATGCGCCCGGCACTTGGGGCACGCGACGGCAACCCGTTCAAATCATCCCCGCACGCGGTGACGGCGCGGCGAAGTACCGGACCCAGGGAGAGGCCACGATGGTTCCAGCAGATCCGCAATCTTCGGAAACGGCCCGAGAGGTGCCCAAGCGTCCGCGATTGACCGAGGAGCAAGAGGGGCGACTGTTTCGCGCGGTGGCCGAGCGTGTGGCGGCGATCGTGCGCCGCGGCACCGCGGGGGGAATTCGAGAGGCGGTGGTCGACATGGCCGATCTGCCGCTGTTCGGCGCCTTCGTCAGCCTGAAGCGCGGGGGGCAATTGCGGTCGTGTTGCGGATACCTGGGGCACTCGGTTGCCCTGGACGAGGCGATCGATCACGCCGCCCAGCGCGCGGCCAAGGAAGATCCGCGATTCCCGTCGATCTCGGCGACGGAGTTGGAACATCTGGACATGGACGTGTGGCTGCTTTGGGGCATGGAGCCGGTGACGGCGCGGCGCGGGCGAGTCGAGGCGGTGACGATCGGAAAGCACGGGTTGCAGATTTCGCGTGGCTCGCAGCGGGGGCTGCTCTTGCCGGGGGTGGCCGTGGAGCACGGGCTGGACGCGGAGGGTTTTCTGCGGCAGGTGTGTCTGAAGGCGGGGCTGCCGGCCGACGCATGGCTGGATGACGACTGCGCTCGTGTCGACTTTCGAGGGATACGCGATTCACGGCAAACTGGCCGGGGCAGTGGCGGTCGTGCCCGAGGAGGCGACGCCGGGCGGCCCGACGTGCGAGGAGGTCGATGGCCTGGCCGAGTTTTGCCGGGAGAATCTCGTGGCCATGCTGTACGGCGCGACTCCGAGCTACTATCTTCCCGGCGCGTATGACGCGGGAGTCCACGGCGCGGTGATCAGCGTGCACGTACCCGGCCATGAGGAAGCGATCGATTGCAGCCATTTCTCGCTGCGTCCGGAAGTTCCGCTGCAAGCCACGTTGGTCGACATGTGCCGCGCGGCGGCCGAGGCGCTTCGCTCGGCGGGATTTCGCGAGGAGCAGTTGGCGCGGCTCACCTGCGGTTTGACGGTGCTCTGGGCTCCGGCGATGCACGGCAGCACGCTGGAGCCGGACCTTGCCGGCGTGGATCCGCGACGGTGCGCGCTACTGGTGACGGAGCGGGCGAAGTGGGCGTTGGCCTATGATCCTCAACAGCCGGTCGACGCCCTGCTTGGCGAGGCCGTGGAGCGTGCGCGCGTCTCGGCGGGGGCGAAGGCGGCGATTTACAGCTTGGCGGCGGCGTCGAATGAAGCACGGCTGGTGACGGCCAGCGCCGCACCGCCGTCGAGTCCCGAGGTTCGGCCGGCCGCGGTGGCCGGGCGCTTTTATCCGGGCAATCGGGCGGAAATGGATCGCATGCTCGACGAGATGATCCCGTCGGCTCCGAGCGAGCGAAGGGCATGGGCCGCTGCCTTGGTTCCGCACGCTGGCTGGGCTTACTCGGGGCGGCTGGCCGCGGCGACGCTTTGCCGCGCGGAGATTCCCTCGCGAGTGCTCGTGGTGTGTCCGAAGCATCGTCCGGAGGGGGAGTCGTGGGCGGTGGCGCCCTACGGAGCGTGGGCCGTGCCGGGTGCCGAGGTTCGGGGAGATCCCGAGCTTGCCCAGCAACTTGCCGATCGCGTGAGCGGGTTGAAGCTGGACGCGGAGGCCCATCGTCTGGAGCACGCCATTGAGGTTCAGTTGCCGATCCTCGCCCGACTGGCCCCGGAATGCCGCGTGGTGGGGATTGCGATTCACGGGGGCGACCTGGGGCAACTCGAGCGATTCGCCGAGGAGTTGGCCGGCGTGGTGCGTTCGCTCCCGGAGCGGCCTTTGTTGGTGATTTCCAGCGATATGAACCACTTTGCCGACGACGAGGAAACGCGGCGGTTGGACCGATTGGCTTTGGACGCCGTGGAGAGCCTGGACCCGGCGCGACTTTACCGTACGGTGCGCGAGCACCGAATCAGCATGTGCGGCGTTTTGCCGGCCGTCCTGGTGCTTCAAACTCTGCACCAACTGGGTGCGATTCATCGCTGCGAGCCGGTCCAGTATGCCACGAGCGCCGAGACCTCGGGCGACCTGAAACGGGTCGTAGGCTACGCTGGAATGCTCTTCGAGTAGCGACGCACGCCCTGGGCCGCGTGGCGGCCGAATGCAAGGTGCGCGTGGCGCGTTCACTGCGTCGTTCTGGGGATTCTCCCGAATCGTGTGATTGGCGCAAACGGGATCAATCGCACAGCTTTCGGGTGCTCTTCCGGGCAGGCAATACGCTCTTACCTGTGCGATACCCTGCCATACCCCCTGGATTGACATGGCCTGCGAGAACGATTACCCTGTTGGTGGCTGATGTAGCCAAAAGATGTAGTACCACCGTAGGGCTTCCTTCGCGTGGATAGTGTGACTGCTTATTTCGGTTTAATGCCAACCACTTGTCCCATCGTACGGGGTGACATGTGAAAAAGAGTCGAGTTGCCAACCGTCGCCGCCAGTGCAGTGCAATGCCGGCGTCGCTTCGTCAGAGACGTCGCACGGACCTGCTTTCCCTCCGCTCTCGCCGGCTTCACTATGAGCCGTTGGAGGATCGGCGACTTTTGAGTCTCGACATCCTGGGCGTTAGCTCGGCGCACGACGATTTCCGCTTCATCGCGGGGAGCGGCATTCCATCGGTTCCGAACACCTACGAAGCACAGATCACCGGCGGCACTCCCACGAAGGTTGAGTTTTTGCTTGGGGGACAAACCCTTGAGGACGCCGACGCGGCAGGCGGTTGGACGGCCGAGTTCGACATGTCGTCGCTCAACTCGGACACGGAACTGACGGTCAACGTGTATGAAGGCACGAGCGTGGTTGACACGTTGGTTCACAACGTCAATCTGCTCATGCTGCCTGGCTGGTTCCATAACGCTGGAGACAGCGGGAGCACGGGCACGACGTTCACGGCTACCCACACTTGGGAGACCGGCTATCAATTCGATGTGACCGTGAATCACCTGGAGATTGGGTTCAACACGCCGTCGAGCTGGGCGTTCTATGGGGCGGGCGATCGCCAACCGCTTTTCGATCTGGCGAACAAGCGCACGAACTTTACGGTCGAGTCGAGTCTTCACTTGGCTTCGGACCCGACCGGCTTGGTGACTGCAAGCGATTTTCAATTGGAAATGTCGGCCGACGTGTTGGGCAATCGCGTGCTGGAGCACACGATTGGGTATGGCGCCAGCGGCAGCACCACCTACGATCGAACGTTTCCCGGCGGGGTGACGGTCACCGGTTCCATTGCCTACGAGGCCGCGATGAATCCAGTCTTCACCAACGGCCTGACGCTGGAAAGCATTAGCGGCACGGCATGGGTGGACCCCAACCTGACGATCTCCATGCCTCTGGGCCAAGCCCGGATCCCAATGTTCTCGATTCCCGGGGGAGACGAGATCGTCTTCGACTCGACTGCCTCGATCGGGCTGCAAACGGCCAACGGCCAGTCTCACGTGCTGACGATTGCGCCGGCGGTCAAGTCGGACGGTTTGGGGATCGACAGTCTGGAGATGAATCCGCAACTGGTGGCATCGATTGCCGGCACCGATACGGTGGCCCTGGGCTGGGGGGATGGCACCGCGGGTACCCAACTCGAAGCCACCCTAAGCCAGGCGCTTGTGGCCCGCTATCAGAATACAAGCGGATGGAACAACTCGGCCCCGGGCAGCCTGCAACTGAGCGGCAGTACCTTCTTCGAGTCGCTTTGGGGTTATGGGCAAAGTGGCAGCATGGATCTCTACCAGTGGGACGTCGCAGATTGGGATTTCCTGTCTCGCACGGGTGCCGCGACCCAGTCGACCCAGACCCATAGCTACGAGTCGGGTGGCGCTGACCGGTCCCTGGAAGAGCTCGATGGCTGGCCCCAATCAGTCCTTGACCTTCAGGGTCGATTACCACAACCCTGGCGTGGTTCCTCAACTGGCCCGGCTCGTGGTTGATGAGGCCAACGCGTATGCCATGACACTCTACACGGGAACAACCGATAACGGCACTTACAGCGTCACGGTTCCAGGTGTTGCCACCGGGCTACACGACTACCACTTCGTCTTCATCGATGCGCTGGGTGGCTACCATGTGCAGGGTTTTGACATGGGAGATCGCGTGCAGGTGCTCCATGTCGATCCGGTTGATGGCGGACCGATGGTGGCTCGCGACGTAAACATCACGATCGACTTCAGCGAGCCCATGCAGGCGTCGACGCTGAATGCTTCGACGGTCCAGATCGTGGGTTCGGCCAGCGGTCCGCACGGCGGCAGTTTCCAATACAGCGGAACCACGTTGGTAGTCAACCCGACGGCCGATTTCAGCCCTGGAGAGACGGTCACGGTCACGGTTACTCGCGACGCCCTGTCGGTCGATGGCCGCCGCATCGCCGAGTCCTGCACCTCGACGTTCAACGTCATCGCTTCGGCGCCAACACCGATCACGGTGGGGGGAACGCTGACTGAATCCACAGTTTGGACATCGGGCAACGTCTACTTGGTCAGTTCAGACCTCACGATCCCTTCGGGAGTCACGTTGCGGATCGAGCCTGGGGTGGTGGCGAAATTCGTGGGATATAGAAGCATTCTCGTCAACGGGACGCTGGACCTGCTGGGAACGGCGAGCCAACAGGTGGTGTTCACTTCATATCAGGACGACGAGTACGGCGGGGACACGAATGGCGACGGCTCGGCAAGTCTGCCGGATACTGGCGATTGGCGCAGCATTCGGTACTATAACACCGACAATGTGTTGCACGATGCGCTCCTCCGGTATGGTGGATCGGGTAGCGGAATGGTAGTGGCGGAGGCGTCGGCGCGAGGAACGCTAGAGATTCGGGACTGTGTGATTGAAAGAGCCCGAGGGGGACTCTATGTTTCGGCGGGAGCGCCGGTGATCCAGGGGAACACGATTCGGGAGACGGATTACCCGATCTTCCAGTATGGCGCAACGGTCCCGATCTATGGTGGGAATGTGCTGGCGGGGAACAAGTACGATGCGATTTGTGTCGGGGGAACGATCAACGCTTCGACCAGGTGGGAAGTGGTGCAGGGTTCGATTCCCTATCTAGCGACGCAATGGGTGCGCGTAAATGCTGGACAGACGTTGAGTATTGACCCTGGCGTGGTGGTGAAGTTGGGAGCGGGAGAAGTGCCTCCGAACATTCTGGTCTACGGGACGCTTGACCTGCGGGGGACGGCGAGCCAGCCGGTGGTTTTCACTTCGTTTCAAGACGACGAGTACGGTGGGGATACGAACGGGAATGGGCCATCCTGGGGGTGGCGCGGCGATTGGGGCTACATTCGGTACGAGAACAACAACAATGTGCTGCACGATGCCATCCTTCGGTTCGGTGGTGCGGAAACTGGGATGGTATGGGCGGCCGGGTCGACGGGAGGGACGCTGGAGATTCGGGATTGCGTGATCGAGGGATCTCCAACCGCGGGGATCTATGCTTCGGCGGGCGCGCTGGTGATCGAGGGAAACACGATTCGGCAGACCAATTGGCCAATCTACGAGACTGGCCCGGCGGACTCGATTTACCGTGGGAATGTGCTAACAGGGAACGGCTACAACACGATTTGTGTGGGCGGGACGATCAGCGGCTCGACCACGTGGGAAGTGATTCCCGGTTCGACTCCCTATGTGGTGGTTGCAGACGTGACGGTGGCTGCTGGACAGACATTGACCATAGACCCCGGGGTGGTGGTGAAGTTCGGATCAGGGAAGAACATTCTGGTCCAGGGAACACTGAACTCGCGGGGGACGGTGAACGAAAAGGTAGTCGTTACATCAATTCGGGACGACGAGTACGGCGGGGACACCAACCGCGACGGCTCGGCAACTCGGCCGGCCGCCGGCGACTGGGGCTACATTCAATACCTCAACAACGACAATGTGTTGCGCGGCGCTCTCCTTCGCTACGGTGGAGCGATAAACGGGATGGTGTGGGCGGCCGGTTCGACGGCAGGGACACTCGAGATTCGGGACTCTGTGATCGAGAAGGCCCAGACGGGGATTTACGCTTCGGCCGGTGCACTCGTGATCGAGGGAAACACGATTCGGCAGACAACGCGCCCGATCTACGAATGTGACTCGGCGAACCCGACCTACGGCACGAACGTCCTTTCTGGGAACACCTACAATGGCGTTTGCGTCGGGGGGACGATCAGCGGTTCGACCTCGTGGGAACTGATCCCCGGTTCGGTTTCCTACCTGGTGTATGCGGACCTGACGGTGGCTGCCCAGCAGACCTTGAGCATCGACCCTGGCGTCGTGGTGAAGTTTGCGCCGGGGCGAAACCTTCTCGTCGATGGAACGCTGGACTTGCGGGGAACGGCGAGCCAGCGGGTGGTATTCACTTCGGATGAGGACGACGAGTACGGCGGAGACACCAACGGTTACCCGAGTGTGCCCTGGGCTGGAGATTGGGGCTACATTCAGTACCGCAACAGCAGCAACGTGCTCCACGACGCACTGCTCCGCTGCGGTGGAGCGGTGAACGGGATGGTGTGGGCGGCCGGGTCGACGGCAGGGACGCTGGAGATTCGGGACTGCGTGATCGAGAAAGCCCAGACGGGGATTTACGCTTCGGCCGGTGCACTGGTGATCGAGGGAAATACGATTCGGGGGACCAATTGGCCCATTTACGAGACCGGCTCGGCTAATCCGGTTTACGGCCAGAATGTGTTGAACGAGAACGACTACCTTGCGGTCTGTATTGGGGGCACGATCAGCGGTTCGACGACGTGGGAGGTGGTGCCGGGTCCGGTTTCCTATATGGTGGTTTCCTCTCTGACTGTGGCTACCGGCGCGACGCTGACCATCGATCCGGAGGTGGTCGTGAAGCTCTGGCCGATTGGGAACATTGTGGTCCAGGGGACGTTGGACCTGCGTGCAACGGCGAGCCAGCGGGTGGTTTTCACTTCGTTTGAAGACGACGAATTCGGTGGTGATACCAATTGCGACGGATCTGCTAGTCAGCCATACGGAGGTGATTGGCGCGTACATTCGGTACGAGAACAACAGCAACGTGATGCACGATGCGATCCTTCGGTACGGTGGAGCAGGGGTAGTGGCGGCCGGGTCGACGGCAGGGACGCTTGTGATCCGGGATTGTGTGATCGAGAGGGGAGCGACGGGAATCGAGGTTTCGGCGGCGCGCCCGTGATCGAGGGAAACACGATCCGGCAGACGGATTGCCCGATCTACCAGACTGGCTCAAGCGACCCGATTTACCGCGGAAATGTGCTGACAGAGAACACCTACAACGCGATTTGGGTGAGGGGAACGACTAGCGGTTCGGTTACGTGGGAGGTGGTCGAAGGTTCGATTCCCTATCTGGTGTATTCCGATGTGACCGTCGCTCCCGGAGCGACGCTGACCATTGATCCGGAGGTCGTCGTGAAGCTCTGGTTCACTGGGAACATTCTGGTCCGGGGGACGCTGGACCTGCGGGGAACCGCGAGCCAGCCGGTGGTTTTCACCTCGATTTTGGACGACGAGTACGGCGGGGACACCAATTGCGACGGATCCGCCAGTTGGCCATACCGTGGCAGTTGGGGCTCAATTTCGTACCTCAACAACAGCAATGTGTTGCACGACGCGGTCCTTCGGTACGGGGGCGCGTGGGACGGGTCGGTAGCGGCAGTCTCGTCGACGGCCGGGACACTTTCCATCCGGGACTGCGTCATCGAGAACGCTCGAACGGGCATCTCCATTTCGGACGGCTCACCCGTGATCGAGCGAAACACGATTCAACAGTCGGAACGCCCGATCTACCAGACTGGGCGGGGCGACCCGATCTACATTGGGAACGTGCTGACGGGGAACATGTACCAGGGGATTTGTGTCGGGGGAACGATCAACGGTGCGCCCAGGTGGGAACTGGTCGAAGGGGCTCTTTCCTACGTGGTAGTGTCGCCTCTGACCGTCTCCAGCGCACAGAGATTGACCATCGATCCCGGCGTGGTGGTGAAGTTCACACCTGCCGGGAACATTCGCGTCGACGGGACGCTCGACCTGCAGGGAACGGCAAACGAGAGAGTGGTGTTTACTTCGTATCGGGACGACGAGTACGGCGGAGACACCAACGGCGACGGCTCGGCAACGCTGCCGGCCGCGGGCGATTGGGGCGACATTTGGTATTACAGTACCAATGTGCTGCACGATGCGATCATCCGATATGGTGGTAAATCGGGATACGGGATGGTGGAAACCAGTGCCCCGGCCATTACGGTTCGGCACGTGACGTTCGACCACTTCTCGAGTACGGCAATCAAAATCTACAGCAGCGGGGCCGGTACGACGGTTCACAATGTGAACTTCCTTTCTACTGCCGGTTATGGCATCTACAATTACACTTCCAACCTCATCGACGCACGTAATAACTACTGGGGCAGTCCCACGGGTCCGGGCGGAGTCGGGCCGGGGACCGGTGCGCTTGTCAGCAGCAACGTTACCTATTCCCCGTGGTTGACTTCTCCCGTCCCGGATGGACCTACACAGGTCGTCGATCGCCGCATTTTCTACAACAATTCGTCGTTTGACGCGGGCGGTGACGACCTGGCCGCCTTGGCTCCCAGCCCGGCCGAACTTGCCGCGGTGGGCAAGGACCCCAACCTCGGCAAAGAAGCGCTCCTGCCCGGCAGCACCGCGACCTTTAAGAACTACATCAGCTACTCCAAGGGGATCAACGGCATCTTCGTCGACGTGCAGGGGCTGCAGTCGACCAGCCTTACGGCCTCGGATTTCACCTTCAAGGTCGGCAACGACGACAATCCCTCGGGTTGGGCAAATGCGGCGGCTCCTTCGATTGCCGTGGGGCTGGGGCCGGGAGGAAGCGACCGGATCACACTAGTTTGGCCAGACAACGCGATTCCTAACAACAACTGGCTCCAGGTGACGCTGAAGACCGGAACCAGCGGCCTGGCTGCTCCGGACGTGTTCTATTTCGGCTCGGCGATGGGCGAGACGGGCAACAATGCCTGGAGCACCGCGCCGGAGGCCAAGGTATCGAGCTTGGATGCCGCTCTGACGCGGCTCAATAACTCTTCTTTCACCGCGGTCGGGATCGAGAACGTTTACGATTTCAACCGCGATGCGGTGGTCAACAGCTTCGACGCAGCACTGTGCCGGCTGGGCAACAACCTGCTCAACCCGCTCCAACTCATCCAGACGCCCACGACTGCCCCCATGGCGACGTTTGCCTCGGCGCCGAGCACGGTGGGTAGTGCAGCGCTCGCGGGGAGCACGAGGCAAGAGATGCTCTACAGCGATCTGGCCTATTCGATGGAGTTGGCGCGGGTGCAGAAGGAGCGAGCGCCAAAGAACAACGGAAGCATGCCGATTGCGGCGGACGAGGTGTTCGCCCAGTACTATCGCGCGTGACCAAGGGGAGAAGGGGGGAACGGCAAAGGGCCGCCCCCTTCTGACCCGGACCACCGTAACCGCTGCCGGCCTGGGAAGCGAAGCGGACGCGACGCTGTCTTCCATACCGTTGTCGTCCATGTCATTGAGCCGCTCGTCTTAGCGGAACTCGACGTGGCACGGGCGCTTGCCCCGGCAGGATTGAAGGCGCCGGTGACCTTGCCGCCTGGGTTGTGGTTGCCGCTTCTTCCGGGATTCACGCGTCGGGAGTCCACGCGACGGCATTTCCGGCCGCGTTTCATTTGCACATCCTCGGGCAACGGGTATGGTTGTCTCGGGTCGTCAGACCGGCCCCCTTTCGAAGCGGATCAGGAGGTGCCTCGATGAAAAAATGGATGCTCTTGGTAGTGGTAGCGGTGATGATGGCGGGCGGAGCGGGTTGTTCCTGGATGCGCTCGCTGGAACAATGGAAATGCGATCGACTGGGATGGTGCTGCTTTGGTACGCGTCCCAGCCAGCCGGCGGCGTATCCGGCTGGAGCCATGGCCTACCCCGGGCCCGTCTCGGCGCCCATGGCTGCGGCGCCCATGGTCGCGGCTCCTACCGGCGCGACGGGGGTAATGGCAGTTCCGGCGATGCCGGCTCCTTGCGGCCCGGCGATCTCGACGTACTGATGGCGTGCGGCGAGGACCGGGATTGGCGAGAGTGAATCGCTCGCGCGGGGCGATCAGGGGAAGAGCAGGTAACCGAATCCCTCGGGTACGATCTCGGGCGAGGCCGGGCCGCTGAAGGATTGAAAGCCGACTTCCGGAATCACGCGTTGCAGTCCGACGGCCCAAACGACGGCTGAGCCCGGCGGGGTGGGCGTCAGTTCGTCCAGGGGAATGGCGGCCTCGATGGTCCAGTATTGCTCGTCGCCTCCGCGGGCGACGTACCAGGTCGGATTCCAGCTCGGGTCGCCCCAGCAGCTTTCCGCGGTCCATCCGCGGCTGTCCACGGTGAATCGGTAGTAGGTGGCATAGTCGCGGTCCAAGTCGAGAAGCACGTCGACGTGGTCGCGCGCGGTGAGATCGGCGTCGCGCGGCCGCGGGCTGGGGAGCGGATCGCTGGACGCCGGTTCCGCGCGCTGGGCACGAATTGCGAGGAAGAGAAACTGGCCGTCGCAGGCCAGTCGCACCGTGGTCCGCGGCGCAGTCGCCTCGCCGTCGCGGGGGCGAAGTTCCGCCGCTTCGGCCTCGCTCCAGAGCGGCTCATCCAAGCGGCCGTCGAGGTGCGGCCGCTCCGGCACCGCCGCGCAGTGGACCAGTGGTTTCGGGGCGCCCGCGGCGCTCGGCGAGCCACTCCTCGCCCCGCGCGCAAGCCCACCAGGCATCGCGGGCGATTCCCGCGCGGAACGGGCCGAACCAGCGGGCGGCCTGGCGCGGGTCTCCCCGCTGGCGTTCGACGGCGCTGAGCGGGAAGCTTACGGCGGGATAAGCGGTCAAATCGGGACGGACGCGGTGCAAGAGCTGCCCCAGCGCGTTGGCTCGGGCGAGGCGTTCGCTCTGCGACCGGGCGGCAAGGGGAAACGTCGAGGCCGGCATGACGGCCGGGGTCGGGCATCGCGCCACGCGCCAACCCGCTTCCGCGCTGCCGTAGTATTGAACCAGCCAGACGAGGATCGGCCGGGCCAGGGCGTGGTTGGGGAATCGCTCGATGAGGACCGAGTAAGTTTCCGCGGCCAGCGGCCAGTCTCCCTGGGCGGCGTAGGCCTGCGCGAGTTGAAAGAGAAGCTCGGCAGAGCTGTCAGGATCCAGCTCCGTGGTGAGGCTGCCGATCTCGGCGAGCAGTCGCGCGCTGGCCTGTGCGTCGGACTTGCGCTGCTCGATGATGGCTTGCATGAGGCGACGCTTCTGCGCCAAGCGTTTGAGGAGCTGAACCGACTGGGTTGCGGGCTCGATGGCTGCGCGGCGGGCGTCGCGACCCGGGGCCAGGGTGATGCCGGCGAAGAAGTCGCGGTGATCGCCGGCGCGGGGCGAGTCGTCGTACATGGTCTGGAAACCGATGGTTTCCGATCGGGCGTGGTACTGATCCTCGACCAGCCTTGCGGCTTGCGAGGCCAGGTCGCCGATCGTGCGGCCGAAACGGTCGGCCAGTTGCGAGGCGTTGAGGTCGGTATCGCCCGGCAGGCCCGGGGGCAGGGCGCGATAGACGCGCCGGGCGGGCCATGCCTCTAATCCCAGGGAGTCGAACTGGGCAGGCAGCGCGGCGGGGTCGGCGGCCATGGCGACCGCACGGAGCACCGCCTGGTTCAAGAGACTGCCCAAACCCGAGGGGCCGGGCGGCGCTTCCTCGGTGACGATCACTTCGGGGCGCCAAACGCGGATTTGCCGCGCCAAATGGGTTTCAAGAACATCGAGGGAGCGCCCCTCGTGCAAGCGATCCCAGCGCTCGACGACATGCCGGGTTTCCAGCGTGAGCCCTTGGGGCTGGAGGGGGAATTGCCACGCCGAGTGCGGCGAGGCCGCGCCAAGACTCGTGAGGGCTTCGCGTGCCCGGTCTTCCAGCGCCACTTCATCGCGAGGCGCGACCATCGACTGGCGGCGGGCGATCAACTCGACCGCGGCGAGGTACCCTTCATTGCCCGACCATCGCGCCAGCAGTTCGAAGGGGATACTTTCCGGCTGAGTGAAGATTCCCAGCAGTGCAGCGCGCGTGCCGCCGGCGCGCTGCCGCCGCCACGTGATTCCTCCGTCGCCGGTGGCCAGGATCGTTCCCAGTTGACCGACCGCCCATCCATGCTGCTCATCGACGAACGCGAGGGCGTTTAAGGGGACGCTTTGGCCGGTCGGAGCGGAGGACCACGATTGGCCGGCATCCTCGGTGCGAAAGACGCGCGTGCCCGGATTGCCGGCGATCCAGCAGCGGGAGCCGCGGACCTCGATTGCCGACAGATCGAACTGGAGGGAGGGATCGGGAATTGCGGGGGGGACGTGCCATTGAGCTCCCAGGTCGGTGGTGCGGAGGACCAATCCTCCCTCGCCGATGAGCCAGCCGCCGTTGGGGGGCGTCAGGCGGATTCGGAGGGCTTGCCGCGGACCGAATTCGGGCGATTCAGCCCCATGGGCGCCGTTGGGTCGAAGGATGCCCAGCGATTGGCGACGTCCGGCGGCCGCGCCGGCCTGCACCCCCAGGAAATCGCCGGCCAGCCATCCGGGAGTGCGATCGCCCACCACGGGGTTCCAGCCGCGACCTCCACTGTCGGTCGTGAGCAACCCCGAGGGATAGAGTGCCGAGGGAGCACCCAAGGCCGCGCCGCTGCGCGGACTGAAAAAGCGGATTTTCTTGAGGGCGGGTAGATGCAGGCGAGGGTCGTGGTTCCACGTCTGGCCGCCGTCTTGGGTCCACAGGAGCACGCCGTTGCCCGAATGAAGGTAGGGATGGGAAACCCAACCGGCCGCCCAACCGACCAGGGGGCTTACGAAGGAGACCGACTCCAGGCAGCAGGCGACGCCCGATTCCTGCAAGACCCAATCGCGTCCGCCGTTTTCGGTGTACCAGATCGTACCGCGATCTCCCACGGCCCAGCCGTGTTGGGGATCGACGAAGCAGACGTCGTTGAGCGAGGCGTCGGATCGAAGGGCATCGGGGACCACGATCTGGGGGCGAAGCGGTTTCTCGCGTCCGCTTTGCGCGTCGGTCGAGAGTTGCTCGGCGGACTTGCCTGACGTTGCCGCTAGCAATGCGAGCAGTGCGGTGAGCGCTTGGACGTGGGCGGCCCATCCGTGAGCAGCCATGGCACAATCCTCCCGAGAGCGCGGTGTTGACCCCTTCGGGCGGCGATTGTAGCGGAAACGCCGTGATGGACCTAGAGAAAGTGCCCGGCCCCGGATCGCAGGCATGTTGGGGAAGGGACGGGTACCGAGGAACTGGTCCAGGGCGAGGGCTTCTCCGGGTGCCTGGACCGCCGGGGTGGTTTCTGGGTCGTTTGCTAGGGGGCGGGTTCGGCGACTTTGACCCATTGACTTAGGAAAGCGGAGCGCCGCGCGGCCTCCATGATCTCTTGCACGTAGACGCCTTGCCTGAGGTCGGGCTGGGCGGGGCGGCCCTCGGCCGTGGCCGCAAGGAAGTTGGCCAGGCAGGCGACGTGGCTGCGCACCCAGCCGATCGACGCCTTGGGGCTGGGAAAGCTGGTGGCGGGAGCGGCGAAGCGCTGACCGGCGTCGATGCGGGTCCAGCCGCGCAGTCCGCCGAACGGCTGGTCGGGCGCGGTGGCGTCGTGGAACTCCAGATGGTGCGGGTCCATGAGGTTGAAGCGAAGCGCGCCGCGCGCGCCGTGGAGTTCCAGACGCAGTTCATCCTCGGTGCCGGTGGCGATCTTGGTGGCTTCGATGGTGCCCAGGGCTTGAGACCGGGTACGGGCGAGCATGACGGCGGCGTCTTCGACGTCGACGGGGTGAGAAGTGGACGGTTCGTGCGCCGCGGGCCGCTGGGCATAGGCGATTTGCGTGGCCGCCATGACTGCGTCGAGCGGGCCGAGCAGGTGGACGAGGAGGTCGAACACGTGGCTGGCCAGATCGGCGATCACGCCGCCTCCGGCGGCGGCGGTGAGCTTCCACCGCAGCGGCGCTTGGGCATTGGCGCTTCCGCCGTGCAGATACGCGGCGCGAAAGCCGAGCACGTCGCCCGAGCGCCCCTGCTTCGACGAGCTGCTTGGCGCGGAGGGTGGCGGGGAAGAAGCGGTTCTGAAAGGTCATCTGCGCCGTGCCGCGGTAGTCGTGCAGCGCCGAGAGGACCTCGGCGGCTTCGTCGCGCGTGGCCACCAGGGGTTTGTCGCAGTAGATGTGTTTGCCGTGACGCAAGGGCCGAGAGCAGGGCGTCCTTGTGCAGGTGATTGGGCGTGCAGATGTGAACGATATCGATCGTGAGGATTCTCGGTGACCGCGCGGTAGTCGGTGGCGGCCACGTCGGCCCCGAGCATTTGGCGAGCCTTTTCGGCCGTTTCGGGGCGGCCGGTTACGACGTGGGTAATTCGGGCTGCCAGCGGAACGGGGTCGTAGAAGAAGGGCAGAGTGGCATAGGCATAGGCATGGACCTTGCCGATGAAGCCGAATCCCAGGACACCGACTCGATAGGTCTTCAAACTACGACCTCCTCTTGATGGACGGGCCGTCCGGGGACAGGCACATTTTTCGGCCTTTCGCGCACTTGCCTAGAGAGAACGAAATGGGCCGAAAATGAGCCGGTCCCCGGCGGCCTGTGAACGGTTACCTTTTTGTCAGGCGGTCCAAGATTCCGAGTGTCAAGATAGCAGATTTCGACGCGGTGGTTCAACTTGCGGCCGGTGGGCGTGGTGCGTATCCTGGAGCGAAACCCTGTGCGTCTGTTGTGCCAGGCGAATTTCAACGACTTACCCGGAAACGTGCCATGAAAGCCATATTGACGTTGGCCGCCCTGTTTACTGAACTCGTCGCGATGGCGTCCCTTGCCGGCGCTGCCGAGGGGGGCGCTGCTGGTTCCTCCGCGCGGCAGGAGGCACGAAACGACTGGGAAAACCCAAAACTGGTTTGGATCAACAAGGAGCCGCCGCGTGCGGTGCGATTTCTCTATGCCGACGCTGCTTCGGCGCTGGCGGGGGACGAGTCGAACTCGCCCTACCACTGCTCGCTGGCGGGCAACTGGAAGTTTCATTGGGTGCCCCGGCCGGCAGATCGGCCGAAGGATTTCCACCGCGCCGACTTCGACGACTCGAGTTGGAAGACGATCCGGGTGCCGTCGAACATGGAGATCGAGGGATACGGAATTCCGATTTACGTGAACATTCCCTATCCGTGGGGCGAGCCGAAACCTCCGTTCATCCCCGCCGACAACAACCCGGTCGGCTCGTATCGCACGCGGTTTGCGCTTCCAGAGGGCTGGCAGTCTCGGCAGACGTTGTTGCGTTTCGACGGAGTGGCGTCGGCGTTCTACGTCTGGGTGAACGGTCGGAAAGTGGGCTTCAGCAAGGATAGCCGCACGACTGCCGAATTCAACATTACCAAGTATGTGCAGCCGGGCGAGAATACGTTGGCGGTCGAGGTCTACCGCTGGTCGGACGGATCGTACCTGGAGGACCAGGATTTCTGGCGATTGAGCGGCATTTTCCGCGAGGTGAGCCTGATTTCGACCGCGCCGGTGTATCTCCGCGATTTTGGGTGCGGACCGATCTGGATGAGGCATACCGCGATGCGCAGTTGCGGATCGAGGCGGCGGTGCGGAACGATTCGGCGGAGGCGCAGGGATTGCGCGTGGAGGCGGCGCTCGTGGACGGAGGGCAAGGCCGTGGTGAGCCTGCCGGTGCAGCAGGGATCGCGCCCGAGCGGCGCGACGCAGCCGTGGAGCTTTCCGTGCACGTCGCCAATCCTCGAAAGTGGTCGGCGGAGACGCCGCACCTCTACACGCTTCTGCTGACGCTGAAGGACGCCGGCGGCAAGGTGCTCGAGGTCGTGCCGTGCCGGGTTGGCTTCCGCAAGGTGGAGATTCAGGGAGGCGAGCTCCTGGTGAACGGCCGCGCGGTGCTGCTCAAGGGGGTCAATCGCCACGAGCACGATCCGGACCGGGGACAGGCGATTGGTCCGGACTCGATGATCAAGGACATCATGGTGATGAAGCAGAACAACATCAACGCGGTTCGGACCGCCCACTACCCCAACCAGCCGATCTGGTACGAACTGTGCGACCGGTACGGGCTTTACCTGATCGACGAGGCCAATATCGAATCGCACGGCATGGGTTACGGCGAGAAGACGTCTGGCCAAGGACCCCGAGTGGCTGCCGCGCATCTGGACCGCACGCAGCGGATGGTGGAGCGCGACAAGAATCACCCTTCGGTGATCATCTGGTCGCTGGGCAACGAAGCGGGTTTTGGAGCGAATTTCGTGGCCACTTCGCAATGGATCAAGCGGCGCGACCCAAGCCGCCCGGTGCACTACGAGCAGGCGGGGCTGGATGCGGCCACCGACATCGTCTGTCCGATGTATGCTCCGCCCGCCGAGTTGGGCAAGTATGCCAGCAAGCCGCAGCAGCGGCCTTACATCCTGTGCGAATACGCCCACGCGATGGGCAATTCGACGGGCAATCTGTGGAAATACTGGGAGCCAGATCTACAGCAAGAAGCATCTTCAGGGCGGGTTTATCTGGGACTGGGTCGATCAAGGGCTGCGGCAGGCACAAGAGCGGCCGTCGCATCGGCTGTTTGCGCCGGTGCAAGCCGGGCCAGAAGACGTTCTGGGCATATGGCGGCGACTTCGGCCCACCCGACACGCCCAGCGACGACAACTTTTGCTGCAACGGGCTGGTGACGCCGGATCGCAAGCCGCATCCCGGGCTCTACCAGGTGAAGAAGGTTTACCAGTACATCCACGTGCAGCCGGTCGATCTTGGCAAGGGGCTGGTGGAGATCAAGAACTGGTACGATTTCCTCGATCTGGCGGATTGGGCCGAGTGCCACTGGGAGGTGCGGGCGGAGGGACGGGTGCTCGAGAAGGGAGAATTGCCTCGGATCGACCTGGGCCCGCGCGCGGCGAAGCAGGTTGCGATTCCGTTTTCGCCGCTTCGCCGGAGCCCGGGGTCGAGTATTTTCTCGATCTTTCCTTCCGCCTTCGTCGCGACACGGAGTGGGCGAAACAGGGGCATGAATTGGCCTGGGAGCAGTTCAAGCTGCCGCTGGAGTCGCCCGGCAAGGTGGTGGCGCCGGCCGCCATGCGGCGCGGTCGAGCTGACCGAGAATGCATCGGAGGCGCGGCTTTCGACGGCCGACGGCACGTGGGTCGTCGACAAGAAGACTGGACTGGTCACTTCGTGGAAGTATCGCGGGATCGAGCTGGTTCACGCGCCGCTGCGGCCCCACTTCTGGCGCGCCCCGACCGATAACGACCGCGGTTTCAAGATGGCCGACCGGATGGGCATTTGGCGCCATGCGGGGCGCGACGGCCGCGCGGTTTCGGTGGCGGTACGACCGGGTTTCCGGGCAGGCGGTGCGAGTCGACGTCGAAAGCGAATTATCGGCCGTCGGGGCGCGATACCACACGCGCTATACGGTGCTGGGTTCCGGCGACGTGGTCGTCGAGGGACGCTTTGTTCCCGGGGCGAAGAAGCTGCCGGAAATGCCGCGATTCGGAATGCAGATGGCGCTGCCGCAGCGGCTTCGACACGATCACTTGGTATCGGGCGCGGGCCGCAGGAAACCTACTGCGATCGCAACGACGCGCGGATCGGAATCTATAGCGGTCCGGTTGCCGAGCAGTTCTTCGCCGACTACACGGAGCCGGGCGAGTCGGGCAACAAGGTCGACGTGCGATGGGTCGCGCTGACGCAGCCCCGACGGCGTGGGCTTTTGGCCGTCGGGCTGCCGCTGTTGAGCGTCAACGCCTTGCCTACACGACCGACGACCTGGAAGGCCCCAAGCACACGTACGAGATTCCGCGGCGCGACTTCGTCACGCTCAATCTGGACCTGAAGCAGATGGGCGTGGGCGGCGACAACAGTTGGGGCGCGCAGCCGCACCCCGAGTACAAGATTCCGCCGGTTGCGCAGAGCTACCGTTTCCGCCTGCGGCCGTTCTCGGGCGGCGAGGCGGCGGTGCGAGAAGCTTGCGCGGACACGGATTGAAGTGCCGTAGTAGTCCGACGCAGTTTGCCTGTCGGATACCGCGGATGGCTTACGCAGCCGTGTTTCTTGCACTGCTGGACGAGCGGCGCTCGCTGACGCTTCGGGTTGCCATCACAGTTCGGAACGCGAGCGGCTCTCGCTGACGCTTTGGGTTGCCATCACAGTTCGGACGAGCCGGCTAGCACCCGGTGCGCTAGGGCAGAGGTCGCTGTCCGTCAACCAAGCAGGAGGCGATCGACTCGACTTGCGTCACTTGCCCGGTGCGAGCAGGGCATCGCGGAGCGGGGCGGCGCCAGGCGTCGGTTTCCGGATCCATCGCGCCGAATCCCGAAGCCAGCTCCCAGTAGGCCCAACTGAAGCCGCGACTTTCGGCCTCGGTTCGCACGAAGCGCGTCCAGCGGGCGCGCGATTCCATGTCGCCCTTTTCGTAGGCGCCGAACTCGCCGAGGAGGACCGGGCGGCGGTGCTTCTTGGCCCAGGCCGCGACGGCGTCGAAGTGCTGCTGGATTTCCTGTCGCTCTGAGGCGGTGGCCGTCCACTTGCGGCCCAAGGGGGGCGCGCTGGGGCCGGCCCACGAAGCTCCCTGGTGCGTAAACGCGAACGGCAGATAGTAATGGAAGGTGGCGATGATCTGCCGGTCGTCTTCGGGAAGGGCGAGCTTCTCGAGTTGGTTCCACGCGTTCCACTCGCCGGGGCCGACGATGACGACGCGATTGGGGTTCGACTTGCGGATCGCCGCGAGCGCTTGAGGGTAGACCTGGTTCCACAGCTCGGGAGTGAGCTTGCCGTGTGGTTCGTTGAGGATTTCGAAGCAAACGCTCGGCGGCAGGTCGCGGAAGCGGTCGGCAATCTGGCTCCACAAGGCCACGAGCCGTGCGCGGTGCTTTTCGGGATCGTTGAAGATCTCGTCGTAGTGATGCACGTTGAGCACGACGTGGAGTCTGGCGGCGAGTGCTTGGCGGACGATATGTTCGACGCGCTGGAAGAACTCGGGATCGATGGCATAGGGCTTTTCCGCGGCTGCATGAGCGGACCAGCGGACGGGAATGCGGACCGAGTTGAAGCCCGCCGCGCGGATCTTCGGCAGCCACTGGTCTCTTGACGCGCAAGCCCCACTCGCCCTCGCTGGGGGCTTCGAGCATGTTGCCCAAGTTCATTCCGCGAGCCAAACGCCGGTTGGTTTGGGCGGCGTCGTCGGCCGCCAGCGCGACCGAGGCGGTGGTGGCCAGCACCGAAGCAGCGATCGCGCGAGCCAGGGAAGCAGTCATGGGATTGTCTCCTGGGAAAGTGGGGGATAGCGCGGGGGGCCAGCGGGCGCCGCGGAGATCGACGCGGCGAGCGAGGCGAGCAGCGGCCCGCCCCGCTCGATTGCTCCGCGAGGCGTTAGAGACGGGAAACGATCACACGTCACAGATTGCGATTGCCTGTTTGAGGGAAGCGATGGGGTCAGGCCGCTTGGGAATGAATTCCTGGGCGACGAAGCCCTTGAATCCGGATTCGGCGATCGCGCGCATCACGGCCGGATAGAATATCTCCTGGGTTTCGTCGATCTCGGCGCGGCCCGGCACTCCGCCGGTGTGGAAGTGGGCGATATAGGGAATTGCCTGTTTGATGGTGGCGATCAGGTCGCCTTCCATGATTTGCATGTGGTAGATGTCGTAGAGCAGCTTGCACCGCTCGGAGCCGACGCGCTTGCACAGCTCGACACCCCAGGCGGTGTGATCGCACTGGTAGTCTTTGTGGTTGACCTTGGAGTTGAGCAGTTCCATCACGACGTTGACCTTATAGGTCTCCGCGGTTTTCATGATGCGTTTGAGCCCCATGGCGCAATTTTCCAAACCTTGTTCGTCGGCAAGTCCCTCGCGGTTCCCCGACATGCAGATCACGTTGGGGAGACCGGCGGCCGCGGCCAGGGGAATGAGTTTCTCGAAGTTCTCGACGAGCTTGTCGTGGTATTCGACGCGGTTGAAGCCCTTCTCGATTCCCATGCCCGCGCCGTGGCCATGGTGAGGTGAGGCCGTATTTCTTCAGCGTGGGCCATTCCTTGGGGCCGCACAGATCGATCGAGCGGATGCCGATCGAGTTGGCGACCTTGCACAACTCGTCGAGGGAGAGCTTTTCGAAGCACCAGCGGCAGACGGAATGGTTGATGCGGCCCTTGAGCTTTGGCGGCGGGGCGTCTTGGGCGGCCGGTGCGCAAAGGGACCGAGAGGTTCCGGCGGCTAGAGCCGCGCTCGTGGCGGCCAAGCGCGAGGATTTTGCGGCGAGAAATCGGACGACTCATCAAACGTTTCCTCCAAACAGGTTCGCGGTTGATTTACGGGCGAGGATGTTGGGGTTTGCCGGCAGCGGAATCATCGAAGTTTGCCGACGCATCGGGCCGGAAACTGCGGTCCCAACGCCCCGTGGAGCGGCTTGCCGACCGAGAGTCCGGCCAGCTCGTCGTGCAGGGTTGAAGGGGCCGCATTTTTCCGCATCGATCCCCCTGTGAGGATATCTTCGGGGCGGCGGGGAGACAAGCACGGCGCGGGGAGGAGGGAATCCGCACCTCGCCGGAGGGATTCCGCGGGCTCGGTGGGAGCGGCACGACATGCGACTGGGCGGCGTCTGGGTCCATTCCCGTTATTGCAGGAGCTACGCGGCTTGGGCGAGGCGGCCGGTTCCGGCGGCACGGCGGTGTTTGCGGGGCCGTGCCAAGTATCGTTTCCAGCGGCCGTCCTGGCTTAGTTGGGCAGCACGGAGTTGGAGCATCGCTTCGGCGCCACCCTCCAGCCAGAATTTTTCGCTGCCTTTGATGCGGCGGTTGATTTGCTTGATCGTCGATTCCACCGGCGCACTGCTGACAGGCAAGCCCAAGCAACGATATTCCTGGTAGTTCATTCGCTGGCGGTTATTGTTCACGTAGGTGAGTGTTTCTTCCACCGTTTGTCGTCGTGTCGCGGCTGTCGTACCCCTCGCCTTCAGGGCAGCGGCTGCTTCACGGAGGGCCGACAGCAGGATGCCCACTTTTCCCGACCATGCCCAGCGAAGCCACTGCTTGTAGATCTTCCAGGCTCCGCACTCGTCCGCTCCGCCAAACGCGTAGGCCGCGTCGTGAAGGTACGCGAGGAGGTGAAGGAAGTCCAAGATGGCAACGAAGCCCGCCGGAAGAAGGTGCATCTCGTAGATCGACCAGTTGTACGCCTGGCCGTCGCAAACGCACGCCTTGCGTTGCGCCCGGTCAAGCCCGCGGTGATGCACTTCCGCGGCCACATGCCAGCCGAACGTTTCGCTGTTCTCCATGGTGGCTACGACGGTGCGGACCCGCGGGCATTTTCCCGCCCGTTTTCGCCTCTTGGGCTTCTTCCCCTCTTTTCTCTTGGCCCCTTGGATCATCCGGCGATCCGCAGCACTCCGCTCCATGACCGGCCGACTGCGACGCTTCACTTCGGACGCCAATCGCGCCGCATTCGTGGGCTCCAAGAACTTCGCGGGCGGTTCGGGCTGAGGATCCACGGCTTGGGCCTTGGTCTGCAACGTCAGGCAGCACGCCACCTTCGACTCGCGCCAACCTGGCTCGCTCACGCCCCGCCCCGCATCCTCGGCCCGCGTTTGCACGCGGCCTCCGTCCAGCATCACCACGGCCGCTCCCCGCGGCGGCTCCTTGTAGCTCCTTTCCAACCGACGCTGGCGAAACTTCTCCACCTCCTCGTCACGGAACTCGACCCATTCCTCCCCGATACGTTCGCTCAGCCGCTGCAGATGAGTCGCACTGATCTCGATCTCCGCCAACTCCCGCATATCCTCGCTGGCCTCAACAAAGGAGGACGCCTTGCTCGCCTGGCGAACCCCCTTCTCCATGACCGCGGGACTATACCCTTCCGTGCCCAACTTCAGGCGAACATCTAGCGGAAAAAAA
This sequence comes from Pirellulales bacterium, assembly GCA_963736495.1. GTDB lineage: Bacteria > Planctomycetota > Planctomycetia > Pirellulales > Thermoguttaceae > CAVTPL01. The sequence continues at coordinate 123,614 of CAVTPL010000014.1, forward strand.
AACGATCCGGCACCGCTCGCACTTCCAACGCTCGCGCCGAATGCCGATGTCGCCCGCACGGGTTCTCACCTTCCGCTCGGGCAGAGTTAACGCCCCGTTTCCCGGCCTTCTGCGCCGCCGGCTTTCCCGGCTGGCCGCACTTCGGACAGCAGGTGGTGGAAGCCTCAGCGGGCACCTTGGCCGGGTCCGCTGCCACATGTTCTTCCAGCAGAAACGCCGCTAACTCCTTGCCGAGACAGACGGCCATGTTCTCCCGCTCCGTCAACGTCACCAACTCCTCCTGCCCCTTACCGTCGAACATGCGTTGATACGCTGCCGCAGCCCGCGCCAACCACCGCTCATAACGTGCGTCTTTTTGCTTGCCATCCATGGCGGACCTCCGTCTTGTGCAAAGTGCCCACTTCGCCCCGAAACCGTCGCCAGTTTACCCGAAAACCGCCCGCGCAGAAACGGGAATGGACCCGCGGCGTCTTGCCGGCGCCCGTGCCCTCTGGTAGGCTCAATAGTTTGCCGGAATGTCCCTTGAGTCGCTTGGGCAGGGCATGAGCCAGAACGTCCCGGAAACCGCCGCTGATGAGACGATCCGAATCCGCAAAGCGCGCGTTCACAACCTGCAAGACATCGATCTCGACATTCCCCGCAACCGGCTGGTGGTGATTACCGGACCGAGCGGGTCGGGCAAGAGTTCGCTGGCGTTTGACACGTTGTTTGCCGAGGGACAACGGCAATACATCGAAAGCCTCTCGGTCTACGCCCGGCAGTTTCTCCACCAGCTCGAACGTCCCGACGTGGACTTGATCGAGGGGCTGCAGCCGACGATTTCGATCGACCAGCGGGCGGGCAGCAGCAACCCGCGGAGCACGGTTGCCACGGTCACCGAGGTTTACGATTATCTCCGCCTGTTGATGGCGAGGCTGGGCGATCCGCGGTGTTTCCGTTGCGGCGAGCCGATTCGGCAGCAGACGCCGGAGCAGATTCTCGACGAGCTCATGCACTTGCCCGAGGGGACGAAGCTGATGGTGCTTGCCCCCATGGTTCGCGGGCGCAAGGGGGAGCACAAGGAAGCGGTAGCCGCGATCCGCAAAGCGGGATTTCTCCGCGCCCGGGTCGACGGTGAAGTGATCGACGTAGAGCATGCGCCGGTTCTGGTCGGCGCAGAAGTCGCACCACATCGAGGCCATCGTGGACCGGATCGTGATTCGCGAGGGAATCCGCGCACGTTTGGCCGAATCGGTGAATCTGGCGGTCAAGCACGGCGATGGCCTGGTGCTGGCGACCTACGACGAGCGCACCGGCAAGGCAACGGGGTCTGGAGCGATCGCCTTTTCAGCACGCGTTACGCTTGTCCCAACTGCAAGATCAGCTACGAGGAACTCGAGCCGCGGACCTTCAGTTTCAACAGTCCCTACGGTGTCTGCCCGACGTGCGAAGGGCTGGGGGTGCGCGAGCAGTTCGACCCCGAGTTGGTGCTGCCCGACCTGACGTTGTCGCTTTCTTCCGGCGCGGTGGCGCCGCTGGCGCGACGCTGCGGGGGCGATGCGCAAGCTCCAGCACCAGGTGAAGGATTTTCTGGCTGCGGCCTCGGCGCGGTGGAACACGCCGCTGGAGGCCCTGAAGCCCAAGACGCGGGAATCGCTGCTCAACGGCGACGGCAAGAAGTTTGCCGGCATTCTCGGCCTGTTGGAGCGCGAGTACGAAACGACTTCGAGCGACGCGGTGCGGCAGCGGCTGGAAACGTTTCGCGGGCACGTGACGTGCCCGGATTGCGGGGCGCACGGCTCCGGCCCGAGGCTCGCGCGGTCCACTTTCGCGGCAAGGCGATTCACGAGATCACCGCGATGGCGGTGCGCGACGCGCGGTTGTTTTTCGAGAGTCTGGCGTTCGAGGAAGACGAACAGCCCATCGCCGAGCCGATCGTAGGCGAAATCCGGTCGCGGCTGGAGTTTCTCGATCGGCTCGGGCTGGAGTACCTCACGCTGGACCGGCCGGCCGACAGTCTGAGCGGCGGTGAGCTCCAGCGCGTGCGCCTGGTGAGCGGCCTGGGCTCGGGGCTCGTGGGCGTGTGTTACATTCTCGACGAGCCTTCGATCGGTCTGCACCCGCGCGACAACCAGCGGCTGATCGACACGATTCGCGAGCTGCAATCGCGGGGCAACACGGTCGTGGTGGTCGAGCACGACGAGGCGATCATGCGTCAGGCCGACTGGCTGATCGACCTGGGGCCGGGGGCGGGTCGGCAAGGGGGGCGGGTCGTCGCCCAAGGACGGCCGGCCGACGTGGCCGGGCAAGAGACTTCGATTACCGGGCGCTACCTTTCGGGAGCGCTGACGATTCCGGTGCCGAGCGTGCGCCGTCGTCCGGCCAAGACCAAGGTGCTCATGATCGAAGGGGTGACGACGAACAACTTGAAGAACGTTACGGCGAGCTTTCCGTTGTCGGTGCTGAGTTGCGTGACGGGCGTAAGCGGATCGGGGAAGAGTTCGCTGTTGAACGAGACGCTGGCGCGGGCGCTGGTGCGCAAGCTCGGCGGGATTGCCCCCAAACCCGGCCCTTTCACCGCGCTGCGTGGTGCGAGCCGGATCGACAAGGTCGTGCAGGTGGACCAATCCCCCATCGGCCGCAGCCCGCGGAGCAACCCCGCCACGTACACGGGCGTATTCGACGAGATTCGCAAGGTTTTTGCCAACACGCGCAACGCGCGGCGATTGGGCTACAAGGCCGGTCGATTCAGCTTCAACGTCAAGGGCGGACGTTGCGAAGAGTGCCAGGGTCAAGGCGTGCAGAAGATCGAGATGAACTTTCTGCCCGATCTCTACCTGAACTGTCCGGTGTGCGAAGGCCGGCGATTCAACCGCCAGACCTTGGAGATTCGCTACAAAGACAAGTCGATCGCCGAAGTGCTTGAAATGCGGGTGGACGACGCCGCTCGGTTCTTCGAGAACTTTCCGGCGATCGCGCGACTGCTGGGGAGCCTCCAGGAAGTCGGCTTGGGGTACCTGACGCTGGGCCAATCCTCGATTACGCTCTCGGGCGGCGAGGCGCAGCGGATCAAGCTGGCCACGGAGTTGAGCCGCACCGACACCGGCAATACGCTGTATATTCTCGACGAGCCGACGACCGGATTGCACTTCGACGATACGAAGAAGCTCCTCGACGTGCTCGGGCGTCTGGTGGACCTGGGGAATACGGTCATTGTGATCGAGCACAATCTTGACGTGATCAAGACGGTCGACTGGATCCTCGATCTAGGGCCCGAAGGGGGTGATCGCGGCGGCCAGATCGTCGCCGCGGGGACGCCCGAGGAAATCGCCGCGCTTGAAGATAACCTCACGGGGCGTTTTTTGCGGGGAGTGCTGCCGCAGGTTGCGGGGCCGTCGGCCGCGGGATGATTGCGCTCGTTTACACGTTTCTTGCGGCGAGAATCGCGGGTCGAGGCTGGTGGCGACGCGGGAAGGCGGGGAGGGGTTTTCCCGGACGCGCCTGGCGACACGGCGATTTCTCAGGCCGGGACGAGCCCCCATTGCTGGACGAGTCCGGTCAATTCCGCGCCGGAGGCAGGCAGGCAAGGCAGGAGCCTCGCCAGTCGCTCGCGAACCCAGGGATCGGCGTGGTGCTCGGCCTCGAGAAGTCCTTCCTTTCCGAGGAGGAAGCGCCACTCGGCCAGCCGATCGCGGTTGTAGGCCTGGAGCCAATCGGTCGATTCGCCGCCGCGGAGAATGCCGGCGATGATTAGCGCCAAGTCGTCGGCTTCGCGGAGGCCGACGTTCATGCTTTGCATGCCGACCGGGCCGGTCGTATGGGCGGCGTCGCCTGCAAGCCACACGCATCCCGTGCCGAACGCCTCTGCGAGGCGCGGCTCGAAGCGGACCATGGTCCGCCAGACGATTTCGTGAATCTCGCCTTCGAACCACGGCGCACGGCTGCCGATCAGCGTCTCCAGGTATTCCTCGGCGAGTATGGGGTAGTGCACGCCGGCGAGCTCGACCGCGAAGCGATCCTTGTCGCGTGCGGCCACGGGCCCGTCGAATCCGGTCAGCTCGAACCCCCAGCGGCAATGGCCCTGGGGCATCGGCCAGAGGACGTCGGTCGTCTGCTCGCCGAGGACGACGCGCATTTCATGCTCCAGGTCGACGTCGGCAGTGAACTCGAAGACGGCGAAATCATGCGCGCCGCCGAAGGCGGGGAAGTCGATTCCCAACGACTGGCGGACCGTCGAGCGATATCCATCGGCGCCGATGACGAAGGGGACCTGAAGCTCCAGGCGCTTTGCCACCACCCACTCCGTGTGTGCGGAGGCATAGCCGACGGAATTCTTCTGGAGCCGGTTGATGGTCACGGTGACTCCGTCGTCGCCTGGGGCGAGGTGCGCCACCTCGTGGTTCCAGTGCACGGAGACGCCCAAGTGCTTCAGAGTGTCCTCGAGAAGTTGTTCGAGCACGTCCTGACGCAAGACGGCCAGCGACAGGGAGCCGGGAGGGGGTGCGATAGAGAGCCGATCCTGCAATCTTCCGTGGGACGGCAATTCCTCGGCCGCCGAAGGCCGTTGCGGTAGTTTCAGGATAGGTTCCAAGCACAATTCCGCCCGGCGCGATTGGGCGTCATGGAACGCGACGCGGTCGATGCGATACGCGTTTTGCTCGATTTGGGGGAGGAGGCCGAACTGCTCCAAGAGGCGGAGCGACTGCCCGTGCAATGCCAGCGCGTAGCTGTGGGTGCCGGTTCGCCACTCCTTGTCGACGATCTGGACTTCGACGCCCCGCTTGACCAGTCCGATGGCTGCGAATAGGCCGACCGGACCAGCACCGACGACCAGCACTTGCGGACGCTTCTTGCCGAACATGGCGGACCTCCGGGCGACCTCCGAGAGAGCTCGTGGAACGCGGTCGAGAGTCGAGAATTGCGGGAGCGGGTCCTCCTAGTGGTGCCGGCGCAGTCCATGCTGGCGATTCACCCCGGATCGTGAGCCGAAGCGGCTGGAATCCGGAGTTCCCCTGGCCGCTCGGCGCTGATTGGCGGTGCGGGGCTCGTTCGCGTGTGGGCGCGATTCCCATCTTTCTTCCATCTTTCTCCTCCTGGAAAGCGACGTCAACACAGATGGCGGTTTTTTTCTGACAGTCGATCGAATTTGGCTCTCGCGCGGGTGCGAATGACGAACGCCGGGTAGCCACTCTGCCTGAGCTTCCCATCTTTACTCTTTCCTGGTTGGAATGGGGGAGGTCAAGTTCTCGGCTTGGTGAGTGCTTGGCTGCTGCGGGGGCCGAGGAACGGCGCAACGCGCAGCGGCCGGCGAACGGTTGCCGTGAGTGCGTGCCCGGAATTCATCTTGGTGCCGATTGGCGGCGGGTCATAGAATCACTTGTCGCCGTGCGCGGATGAGACCGCACCGCGCTGGCCGCACCGACAGGACTCATCGATGATCGCACGACCCTTCTTCGCCTCCTTCCTTCTCATCCCAGGGTTCGTGGTTGCATGGACCGCGCCGCTTGCGGGTCAGGTGTACGAGGGCGAAGTCGTGGATGCGGCCCGGCGGGTTCTCGACGAGATCATGCTCATCCCCGCGCGGCGGATTCCCGAATCGATGCTCGCCCAGGGGGAGGGACTGGTGATCATCCCGGGGCTGCTCAAAGGGGGCTTCATCGTCGGGGTGAGGCACGGCCGCGGGGTTGCGCTGGTGCGGGAAAGCAATGGGGCGTGGCGCGGGCCGGTATTCGTCACGCTTACGGGCGGGAGCGTCGGCTGGCAGGCCGGAATTCAGGCGACGGACTTGATTCTGGTGCTGATGACGCGGAACAGCGTCGAGGGCCTGATGCGAGGCAAGTTCACGATTGGCGCCGATGCCGCCGCGGCCGCGGGTCCGATCGGGCGGCAGGCAACGGCTGCCACCGACGCGCGTCTGAAGGCGGAGATCTACTCTTACTCGCGGAGCCGAGGCGTGTTTGCGGGGATTTCGGTGGATGGGTCGGCGCTGCAAGTGGACCATCTCGCCAATTCCAACTACTATGGCGGCCCGACGCCTTCGGCGGGCGCGGGGTCGGCGGGCGCTTCCGCCTTCCGCGGTGCGTCTTTTGGAGCAGCTTGACCGATATGCGCCTGCGCCGGTGAGGGAAACCAGCCTTCGCGCGTCGGCCACGGGTCCGTTGCTGCCGCCGCTTGCCGCGACCTCCGAGTTGGCAGTGCGTCGCCAACTGGCCGATTCGTCGCGGCGACTGGACGCATGGCTCGACGCGACCTGGCGAAGCTATCTGGCGCTACCGGCCGAAGTGTACGGCGACCGGAACGCGCCGACCGCGGCGTCGATTCGCGAAGCGCTGGCGCGGTTCGACGCGGTCCAAGCCAACGTGCAATACCGGCCCCTCGCCGCGCGACCGGAATTTCAGAGCACGCGCGAGCTCTTGAGGCAATACGATGCGGTGCTCACCGCGCCGCGCGACGGCACGTTGGCGTTGCCGCCTCCCCCGCAGCGCGCGCTACATCGGCCGAACTGAGACAGGCAACGCAAACATGTTGTTCGACGATCTGACCGACGCCTACGAGGCGATGATCGACTGGCCGAAGCGATTGGGGCACGAGGGGCCTTTTTATCGACGGCTGTTCGAACGCGCCGGGGTGCGGCGCGTGGTCGACGTCGCCTGCGGCACGGGTCACCACGCGGCCATGTTCCACGGCTGGAACTTGCGCGTGGAAGGGGCCGACCTGAGCGAAACGATGATTCGACGCGCCCGGGAGCGATTCGGCGAAGCCGACGGCCTGCGGTGGGTGGTGCGGGGATTCGACGCGGCGATTGCGGCTGCCGAGCCGTTTGACGCGGCCGTGTGCGTGGGAAACTCGCTGGCTCTTGCCACGGATTTGGCGATGGTCGAGCGGACACTGGGGGCGATGTTTGCCGCCGTGCGGCCCGGCGGCGCCGTGGTCGTGGGGGTCTTGAACCTCTGGCGCCTGGCCGACGGGCCCAGCCTGTGGCAGAAATGTCTGCGGGCCCGGCTCGGTCCGGTCGAGGTCCTGATCCACAAGGGGGTTCGCCGTTGCGGTGCGCGGGGCTATGTGGAGTTGATCGTCACGCGACTCACCGAGATCGCGATGCAGGCCGAATCGGCCAGCTTTCTCGGACTGGAGGCGGAATGGCTGCACTCCGCGATGCGCGAGCTCGGCGCGGTGCGCGTGGAGGTTTTCGGCGGTTACCGGCAGGAGCCCTTTGTGCGCGACGCGAGCGTGGACCTGGTGGTTGTTGCCGAGAGAGGCCGCTGATCGCGCCTCGGAGCGCATGGCGATCTCGGTGAGCCGCGGGACGGATTGAGAGCCGGTCGTGCGTTGTCGGGTACGTTGCGTGCTCAATTCGTCCCTGCCGCCGCGCCGGACGGCGCGGCGACGCCCGGCGGCAGCGCGGCCTTCCAACCCGCATGCAGGAGATCTGCCGTTTCTTTCCGCACGGCGGCGTAGGCGGGGTCGTCGACCACGTTGACGGTTTCCCAGGGGTCTTTGTCGAGGTCGTAGAGGGCCGCGGGGATTGGGCCCTTTTTGAATTCCAGGTAGCTGTGGTGCTTGGTGCGGACGACCTGTCCGAAGGCATCTCCGTCGTCCTCGACGAGGAACATCGCCTTCTTCCACGGCCGGGCGGGATCGACCAGGAGGGGCGCGAAGCTGACGCCTTCGAGGTTTTTCGGCAGATCGAGACCGGCGAGTTGCCCGAGGGTGGGGACGAGGTCGACGAATTCCACGATCTCGCGGCAGGCCTGGCCGTTGGCCGGTGCGCCGGGGACGCGGACGATGAGCGGCGCGCGGCGCGTTTGCTCGAGCATCGAGTACTTCGACCAGAAGCCGTGGTCTCCCAGATGGAAACCATGGTCACCGAGAAAGACGACGATCGTGTTTCCGGCCAGGCCGGCCTCATCCAGGGCGGCGAAGATCATTCCGATGTTGTCGTCGACGAAAGTCAGGCAGGCGTAGTAGGCCGCGATTGCCTCGCGTGCCTGCTGGTCGGTGGGTTGGCGCTGGATGAAGATGTCGGGATTGCCGCCGGCGGCCCGTTTGGGATAGGGGAACGCGACGCAGGCGCTGGGCGGAGCGGGGGGAGCGGGAATGCGGGCGGGGTCGTAGAGGTCGATGTATTGCTTCGGGCAGACCAAGGGCGTATGCGGCCGGCTTTGCGAGACGGCCAGGAAGAACTGCTGCTTCGACTTGCCGAACTCGCGCAACAGCGCGGCCGCGGTGGCTGCCATGCGATAGTCGGGCTCGTTTTCGCGCGTGCGGCCCGAATCGCCGTAGCGGTCTGAATTTCTCGCGCGCCACTGGCGAAAGGCCTTGCTGTTCTTGTCGGAGGGTGGGGGGACTCGCGCTTCGCGACCTTAGGCGACTTGGCGGCCGGGAACTGAAGGATCGGCCCGGGCCCTTTCCATCCCTTGGGCTTCTCGTACATTTCGATGCGGTCGAACAGGCTCATCTGCCGGTCGGCATAGTCGATGCGGTGGAACAACTTTCCCACGTCGGCCAAATAGAGCCCCTTGGCTTTGAGCATTTCCGGCAAGGTGAGGACACCGGCGGGCAGATGCTCGTTCATTACCTGACTGTTGTTGGTCACGTGCGTCGAGAGCGGCCGAAGGCCCGTAAGAAACGAAGTGCGGGAGGGATTGCAGCAGACCGCCTGAACGTAGGCCGCATCGAAGCGGACGGCGGTTCGAGTGAAGCGGTCGAGGTTGGGCGTTTTGCAGATCGAGTTGCCGTAGCAGCCCAACGCGGCGGCGTTGCAGTCCTCGATGTCGATCAAAAGCACGTTCATCTTCGAGGTGTTGGGCATCTTCGAGGTATCGGGCAACTCGGCGGGGGAGGCGCCGGTCAATGCCCACGCCGAAACCAGCAGCACGCCGTAAGACATCGCGAGGCTCCTTGGTCGCTGATCGCCGTCGGAAGTAGCAGAGGCGCGCGCAGTATACGAGCCGGCGAGGGGGGGCCACAAGCCGCCGCGGGAATCGGCGTCAGAATCGCCAGTTGTGGCGGCGGTACCAGTCGACGGTTTGCCTCAGCCGGTCGATCAAGGGGGCGGCCACGCGGAAGCCGAGTTCGTCGATCGCTTTTTGGGGGGAGCAGGTCCACGATCCGGCGCGGATTTCGCGCAGCTTGTCGCAGTTGAGGATCGAAGGGGTGCCGCGGAGCTGGCTGGCCCACTCCATGGCGGTCGAGACAGCCCACATCATTGCCAAGGGGAGGCGCACGACCGGTACGCGCGCGCGGCCGCTTGCGCGGGCGATCAATCGTCCCAATTCGGCGTAGGTGGGGTGTTCCTCGGCGGCCACGAAGTAGAATCCTTGGCTTGCTTTCTCCGGATCGGCGGTCGAGGGGGCGAGCCGTTTTCCCCGCTGGGCTACGAGGATCATTGCGGCGGCCAGGTCCGCGGCGTGGATCAAGGAGAACCGGTTGGGGCGGAGGCCGGGCACGGCATGCACGTTCCAGCGTGCCACGCTCTCGAAGAGCGGCATCCCCGTTCGGTCGGCTTCCCCGAGGACGATCGGCGGGCGGATCACGCTCACCGGCACGCGGTCGGCATGGCGTTGGACCTCGAGTTCCCCTTCGCGTTTGCTGCGGCCGTAAATGGAGACCGGTGCGGGGGGATCACTTTCCACGCGCGGCCGGTCGACGAGCGAGGGGCCCGCCGCCGCCAGGGAGGAGAGAACGACGAGCACGGGCGGCGACGGTTGCGCGGCCGCGGCGCGGGCGAGATTGGCCGAACCATCGCGGTTGACGCGGATCATCGCCGCCGCATCGAGCGACTTCACGCACCCGGCCAGATGGTAGATGATTTCCTGGCCGGCCACGGCGCGGGTGAGACCTTCGGGATTCGTGACGTCTCCTTCCACTGTGGAAACGCCGAGGTTTGCAAGCCACGTCAAGTTCGAGGTCCTGCGCACCAGGCAGGTCACCTGGTCTCCGTGTGCTTGGAGGGCTCGGACGAGATGGTAGCCGATGAATCCACTCGCTCCGGTGACGAGAACACTAGGCATGGAAGGTCAGGCAGGGTACGGGCGGGGAGGGGCGAACGGGGCGGGAGGGCGTGTGAAGGCGAAGGAAGGCGAAGGAAGGCGAAGGAAGGTGCTTCCGGGTAGGAGGCGGCTTTGGGTATCCTTTGTCACAAGCTAAGGAATTCGCCGGCAAAACTCAATTCCCCTATAGAACCGGGGCAGGCCCAGTCGAGATCAGGAGTGGCTTGACCACGAGATTAACAGCTAGCTAGAATACCTCGGATAGGTAAGGGGGAGAAAGTCTGAACGGCCGGTCCCGTCTCCGTCGGAATCGCAACGTCGCACCAGAGGTGGTGCGGTTCGATGCGTGTACCGGGGGGGACGGGCCCTTCGATGTTACCCCCTGTGAAGGGAATTCATGCACCGTCGCGTGAATGACCACGGGCGGACCGGAACGTCTATGAGCTGGTTGTCGGCCTGGCGAACGAGTCGCGCGGCGCAGTGCCCCGTTGTTGGCAACGGCCAGGCATCTGGCCCGGTGAGGGTGCGCACCGTCGAAAGCCGCGCGGATCTGGACCGGTTCGTGCGACTGCCGTGGCGAATCTATGACCGGGACCCCTACTGGGTGCCGCCCTTGATCATCGAGGTCAAGGAGTTTCTGGATCGGGCGCGTCATCCGTTCTATCTGCACGGCGATGCGAGGTCTTGGATTGCCGAGCGCGACGGGGTGACCGTGGGCCGCATTCTGGCGAGCGATGATCCGCGTTACAACGCCACGCACGGCACGAATCTCGGCTGCTTCGGCATGTTTGAGAGCGTCGACGAAGGGGAAGTGGCGACGGCGCTGCTGGACGCCGCCTCGGATTGGCTTCGCGCACGCGGCCGGACGGCAATCCTGGGCCCGGTGGACTATTCGCTCAACTATCCGAGCGGACTGTTGGTGGAAGGTTTCGAGACGCCGCCGCGCGTGCTGATGAATCACAATCCCCGCTACTATGCCCCACTTTTGGAGGCGTGGGGTTTGACGAAAGCGAAGGATCTCTACAGTTGGTGGTTTGCGGATCCCTACGACATGGTCAGTCTGTGGCGCCGCCGAGCCGAATGGCTTGCGCGGAGGTCGAAGGTGACCGTGCGAGCATTTCGGAAGGCGGATTTCGACGCGGAAGTCGAGCGATGTGCCTCGGTTTATGGGGAAGCGCACAAGGACAATTGGGGTGCGGTGCAGCTCACCGAGGCTGAGTTTCGCTACATGGCGCAGCGGATGTTGCGGATTGCCAACCCCGAGTTGGTGCTCCTGGCCGAGATCGACGGCAAGGTGGTCGGGTTCTCTATTACCCTGCCCGACATGAACGAGGCGATCGCGCCGCTGAACGGTCGCCTGACGACGTTGGGGATCCCGGTCGGCGCTTGCCGGCTGATCCGGCGGTTGCGGAAGGTGAAGAGCGGGCGGATGCTGGTGCTGGTGGTGCTCCAGGGGTATCGCCGCCGGGGAATCGTGGAGATGCTGATTCTTCGCTCGGTCGAGCAGGGCAAATTGACGTGCGGGATCACGTCGGCCGAATTGGGCTGGACACTCGAAGACAACGACGCGATTAACAGCACGATCGCGGCCGTCGGCGGCCAGCGTTACAAGGTCTACCGGATCTACGGGAAGGAGCTGACCGACTCGGTCGCGTCGCCCTGCGATCCCTGCACGCCACCGCGTGCGTAGGTGGCCGAGGGACTCGGACTGACGCATCGGCGGTTGTGGGACGGCTTTGTCTCGGCTACGATGATGCGTTTTGGATGGCGCGGGGGGAGAGCACGCCGATACCCTTGGTGATGCGTTACCGCAGATCGCCGCGAGTCGGCGTACCCCTGGTGAATTGTTCCTGGTGAACAACGGTTTTGGACTTGGCATGCAACCTTCGCGCGAAGTGGTGATCACCGGGATTGGGGTGGTCAGTCCGATCGGCATCGGTCTGGAAGCCTTCTGGAAGTCGCTCACCGAGGGGCGGAGCGGGGTCAAAGCGTTGCCGTGGTACGGCGAAGGCGGTCTGAGGCCGCCGCTGGGGGCCGAGGTATCAGGCTTTGACGGTGCCCAGTACGTGCGTCCGCGCAAGGCGCTGAAGTTGATGAGCCGCGACATTCAATTGGCAGTTGCGGCCACCGATCTTGCGTGTGCTGAGGCAGGGCTGGCTTCCGGTACGACCGACCCGGAACGGTTTGGTGTGGTCTTCGGCGCGGACATGATCGCGGCAGACATTCAGGAGCTGGTGCCGGCCTTTCGCGCGTGCCTCCAGGACGGGAGCTTCGATTTCAACCGCTGGGGCAGCAAGGCTTTGGCCGACCTGTTCCCGCTTTGGATGCTCAAGTACCTTCCCAACATGCCGGCCTGTCACGTGGGGATCGTCCACGACGCGCGGGGTCCCAACAACACCTTGACGCTGGCCGAGGTTTCCAGTCTGGCGGCGTTGGCCGAGGCATTTGCGGTGATTCAGCGCGGGCAGGCCGACGCGATGCTCGTCGGTGGAGCCAGTTGTCGGACTCATCCGACGGTCGTATTGCGGAACGCGTGCCGCGAGCTTTCGCAGCGGACCGAGGACCCGGCCGGGGCGTTGCGTCCCTTCGATGCCGACCGCGACGGCATGGTGTATGGCGAGGGGGCCGCCGTGGTGGTGCTTGAATCACGCGAACATGCCGCGGGGCGGGGCGCCCAGGATAAGATCATTGCCACGGTGCGGTCCGTGGCCAGCGCGTACGAGCCGCCTCGCGAGGGCCAGTTACTGCGCGGCGACGCGATCCGCAGCGCGACGCGCGCCGCACTGGCTGCGGCGGGCATGGAAGCGGCCGACGTGGGTCACGTCAACGCCCACGGAGCGAGCACGAGGGTCGATGATCGCATCGAGGCCCAGGCGATTCGCGACCTGCTCGGCGACGTGCCGGTGACGGCGCCCAAGAGTTACTTTGGGAACTTGGGGGCGGCGACCGGCGCGATGGAACTGGCGGTCAGCGCGTTGGCTTTTCGCCATGGCTGCATTCCGCCGACGCTCAACTACGCGCGGCCCGACCCGCAGTGTCCGGTTCGAGTCGTGGCCGGCGCGTGCCGCGCGCTCGGCCGACCCACGGCGATTGCCTTGAACCACGCGTGCTCGGGTCAGGCCGTGGCCGCGGTGTTGGCGACTGCCGAATGAAGTCGGTAGAGATTGCCGATCGAGTCGGTGGCACCGGCGGGGGGGCGAAGCATGGTTGATGCGGGCGCAGTCCATGTTCGCGATTCACCCCGGATACCGGCCATTACGGCTGGAATCCGGAGTTTCCGTGGCCGCCGGCGTTCGTGAGCCGTGCAGGCCTCAATAGCCCTGTGGTTGCCGGTGAGGTAGTATCTTGGTAGGGACGCGCGGCGATAATTCGCCGGTTCTGCGGAGCGTCTGTTGAGCGACACGGCCCACCGGCGGTGCAGGTTGCATGAGCGCCGATTTTTCGACGTTATCCAGGCAGATTGGCGAGTTGGACCGCGCGTTGGCGGAGTTGGCGCCGCGCGCGGCCGCGATTGGCGTTGCCCCGCCGAATGGCGCGGAATGGTTTGAGCTTCTGCGTTTCAAGCTTCGCGCGCAGTTGGATTTGCCGCCGCTGCTGGTGGTGGCGATCGTAGGGGGCACGAACATTGGCAAGTCGCTGTTGTTCAACCACCTGGCCGGCGAGGTGGCCAGCGCCGCGAGTCCGCTGGCTGCGGGCACAAAGCACCCGGTGTGTCTGGTTCCGCCCGGGCTGGACGACGGGGAGCTTTTGGAGCGGCTTTTCGAGGGATTTTCGCTGCGCGCTTGGGAATCGGCGGAGGACGCGCTTGGGGAGAGCGAAGAGGATTTGCTCTTCTGGCGCGCGGGGAAGGGCGTGCCGCCGCGCCTGTTGCTCTTGGACACCCCGGACGTGGATTCCGACGCCACGGTAAACTGGCGCCGCGCGGACGATCCGTCAAGCGTCGGACGTGTTGGTGGCGGTTCTGACGCAGCAGAAATACAACGACGCCGCGGTGAAGCAGTATTTCCGCGAGGCGGTCGAGGCCGACAAGCCGATCGTCGTGCTCTTCAACCAGGTGGAATTCGAGGCGGATCGCGACTACTGGCCGCTGTGGTTGGACACGTTCGCTGCGCAAACCGGCGGCAAGCCGGAGTTGGTCTACGTAATTCCGTCGGATCGCCGCGCCGCGGCGGAGCTTGCGCTGCCCTTCTTTGCCGTCGGCGGCGACGGCCGGCGGGAGCCGATGCGTGCCAACCTGCGCGACGAGTTGGCCGGGCTGCATTTCGACGCGATCAAGGTTCGCACGTTGCGAGGGGCGCTGGCGCGCCTGGTGGACGCGGAGCACGGCGCGCCGGCCTATCTGGATGAGGTTGCCGCGGCGGCGGCCGAGTACGGGGCGGCGCACCGCGCGTTGTCGGCCACGGAGATGGCGCGCGTGGCCTGGCCGGCGCTTCCGCCGGGCGTGCTGGTGGATGAAATCCGCGACTGGTGGGATGACCACCGCGCCGGATGGTCGCGCAACATCCACGGTTTCTACCGCAAGCTGGGGCAGGGGGTGACCTGGCCGATTCGCCGGCTCTGGAACGCGGCCTCGCCTGAGCCCGTTGCTCCTCTCGCCACCTTCCAGGGGCGCGAGCGAGAGGCCATTCTGCTTGGGGTCGAGAAAATGCTCGACGAGTTGGAGCGGCTGGCGCGCGTGGGGAGCGATGCGTTGCGGCCCAAGCTGACGGCGCTACTGGGGGGCGCGGCGCGGGCGAAGCTGTTGACGCGCGTGGAGGCGGCGCACCGCGAGCTGCCCGCGGTCGACGACGACTACCGGGCGTTTCTCCGCAGCGAACTGGACGCCTGGAGGCAAGAGAGCCCGTCGGCGGTCCGCCTGCTCCGCAGTCTCGACCACGCGGCGGCCGTGGCGCGGCCGGCGATCACGGTGCTGTTGTTCGTGAGCGGCTGGCACGTGGCCGGGGACCTGGCCGGTCAGGCCGCGGCGCATGCGGCCGGGCACACGCTGGGCCAGTTGGCCCAGGAAGCGGCGATTGCCGGGGGGATAACCGGCGGTGGCGAGGCCCTCGTCTCCAGTACCAGCGAAGGCATGCGTCAGGCCGCGGGCCGCCTGTTCCTCCGTCTCCAGGCCCGCTACGCGCAACAGTGCGCGAGTTGGCTGGCTTCGTGGCTCGAACAGGAGTTGCTCGGAGATCTGCTGGCCGAGCTCCGTCGCGGGGCCGAAGTGCCGCAGTCGCCTCCCGCGCAGGCTGCTCAAGAGGCCCTGCGGTTGCTCCGCGCCTTCAATTGAGTCCTGCATTGCCTACGGAACGAGGGCGCCCGCGCAATCCCGGTTTTCCGGCACAGAAAACCCTGAACTGTTCCGCGATCGACAACGGCATCACGGCCAATCAGCGGGCCGCGTTCCCGCTGATAAACGAGCGTTTTCAGGTGACCGATGAGCGGTTCACCCTCGACGTATCGAGTTGGCCAGTCGAGAATCGCGACTTCGGCCGGCTGGCCGACCGGGCGATGGTCCCCGACGACATCGCCCTGCCCGAGCGCGACGACATCGAGCCGCCGTGACCCTCGGTGATTTCAGTCGTAACGGTGATGCGGCTTGTGCTGCTTCCGCCGACAATTCGTGTGCTATTCTTTCTTGTTGCCCCTGTCGTGGCACCTCCGCTCCCACCCCGTTGCCACAAGTGCCCGCCCCTATTTGCCGCCCGGAGTCGTCGCGATGCGAATGACACGACGTCTCGTTCTACTCTCTTGCGGTGTCTCCCTCGTAATCGTCCTGGTCACTCGCGCGGCCTTCGCCCAGCATGTGGTTGACGAGGCCCTGGCGTCGGCCTACACCGAGCTCAAGGCCGATCCGGAACTCCAGGACGAACAGGCCCGGCACCGCAAGCTCATGGAGATGGCCGACCAGTACAGCCAGTTCGCCGAAGCCGCCTTCCAGACCACCGCCGACTTGCAGGACTACGCCGCCAAAGTCCGCGCCACGGGCCTGATCTTCCGCACGCCGCTGGGGAAGATCAAGCAGTTCGACAAGGGACTCAAGCGAATCACCGAGCATCCGGCCTTCAAGAGCTTCCAGAAATATGCCACGGTCAAGGGCCATGCCAGCACGGTCCTCGGGCTGGGCGACCGGCTGGCGACGACGCTCAAGAACCCCGACCTGCCGCCCAGCGCCCGCAATAGCCTGATGCTGCTTCAGGCCGTCGGCACCGGTCTGGAACAGCTCGGCGAGATCCCCCTGGCCGGTCCAGCCTTGGAGGGCTATGGGAAGATCCTTTCCGGCCTGACTGACGTGATGAACGACCTGGCCGGCAAAGCGGCGATCACGACCAAGGAAGGCGTCTTCAGCGTGACGGAGGAGAAAGAGCGGCTCGAAGGGCTCGACCCCAAGGCACAGTACGTGAAGACGACCCTCTGGCACCGGGGGATTCCGCTGGTCCAGGAGTATCCCTTTGCCACGGGCCAGGACCGCTACTACCTGCAGATGCCCAACGGCACCTGGATCGGGATCCCCGACTACGACGCCGTAGCCTCGGTCGCCGCCGACTACTACCTCACCAAAAAGAAGAACCCCGACGCGCAAACGCTCTGGAAGTATTACAACGACCCGGAGGAGCGCGAGAAGCTGGCTTTCTGGGCGGAGGTGGAGCTGGAGAACCGGCGCATCGACGAGGTGTTGGGCGACCTGCCGGGCGTGGATCGCAGCACCCGCTACACGCAGTTCACCGAGACCCAGGAGCGGATCAAGCGTTGGCACAAGGGCCTTGGGCTGCCGCTGGAATACGATGCGTTGAACAAGCTGATCCGCATCGAAGTTGCCAACCCCGGCGGCGTGGCCCGGGCGCTTCGTAGCCGAGTGCTGCGAGCCTACCCGGGTTTTGCGGAATACCTGACGTCGGCGGGCGAGGATCCGCAGACACTGGAGATGGACGCGCTGCTTGAGCGATTCGAGAAGTATCGGCGGGGAGAAGGTCTGGCGGCGGGCCGGATTGGGCCCCGACTGCTTCCTCCAGCTCCCGGCCGATCTGCCGGCGGGCTGGTGGCAAGTGCGATCCAATATCGATGCCAAGACCCACGATGATGCAGTCCCCTGGCCTCCCTACGACCCCAACGGCGAGTGGCGGCAGCGGTTCGTAATCAGCCGCGATCAGGGATTCGTTCGGAAGGACGATCGGTATTCCGATCCACGCAACCGTAATCGGCGGCTTTCGCACACGTGGGTGTTGATTCACCTGAGCAGCCCCTATCCGCCCACGGCTCCCCCGGACGTTATCCAAGCGCATCTCGACACCTGGATGAAGGAACCGACGGCTCGGTATCTGGCCGAAGACAAACAGTCGATCATGCTCAACTACATGCAAGCGGGCGGATCGCAGCACTACATCAAAGTGGTCTTTGTCTACCGCCGCTGCGACGTCTTCTTGCAGCTTTCGAGCAGACCGGGCGAGAACTCCGACGGCACGGAGGAGATGATCCTCCAGTTCGCCCGCTCGATCTGCCGCCACCTGGACCAACACTTCGCCGGTGGGAAACCGGCGGCTCCGTCCTTCTAAGAACCTATCCCAGAACCGCCATTCGAGCGTCCCACGGCCGGAGAATCCGGAAGCGCCGCGTCTGGGATCGGCTCTAAGAACGCCAACCCGGTGATTTGCCGCCGGGAATTCCCTGTGTGAGCCAATTCCAGGAGAAACACAATGACCCTGATCAACTTGTTGCGAAAGCTGGGCATCCTCCGCTTCGGCGCGGAGGCCGGCCGTGTATCACAATGCGAAGGAGCGGCCGATGAGCTTCCAGCAGGACGACATCTTCGATTCGGACAAAGGATGCGGTCGATTTCGGCAAGAAAGCCGATCGGAAGCAGCCAAGCCGGAAGGCGAAGAACCGAAAGGAACGTAGGCTATGCGGTGCCGAAGCATATCGCTCGTTACGGCGGCTCTCGTCGCCGCGGTTGGCTTTGTCGTCGCCGCACGGGCGGAGGATGGCGGCGGGGCGCCCCGTCCGTTGTCCAACTCGCCCGCTCTGAGCGAGGTGGCCCTCGCCGAACTCAAGCAGATCGGCGGCGTACTCGTCCATTTCGACGAGCGGAAGCCAGACCGGCCGGTGATCGCCGTCGATTTCAGCAATCATCCGAACTTCCAGGAAGAATGGCTCAAGCACCTTGCCGCGTTTCCTCAACTGAGCACGCTCGGGCTGGCCGGAATCCCGCTCACCGACGCGGGGATGCGCTACCTCAAGAGGCTCACTGAATTGGAAACGCTCATCCTAACCGGGACCAAGATCACCGACGAAGGGCTGGCCGAGTTGCTCAAGCTCAAGAAGCTGCGCCATCTCGACGTACGAGGCACCTCGGTGACCGGCACCGGTGTGACGGTGCTGCGGCGGTTCCTCCCGACGTTGGAGATCGCTTCGGGGGCCCTGTCCAGCGATTCGTCGCCTCCCTCCACCGCCGGGTCTCCGCTGCCCAAGCCGCCCCACGAGACCCCCGCGATCCTCTCCGTGGTTAAGATCAATGAGCTGCGCAAGAAGGCGGCCGCCTTTTCGCAACCCGTCGAGGGACAGGCGGAGCCGCAGGGGTGGTCGAAAAGCCGTGTCGACCCCGGCAAGCTCGTCCAGATCTTCGCGCCCCTGCAGCTGCGTAAGGGCTATGTCCTTCGGGCATACGTCTTCCGCGAGGAGGGCAATGGCAACGGAGTCGTCTGGGCGATGCCCAACGACGCCAACTTCCCGGCACCCAAGGATTGTCCGACCCTGGAAAACCACCTGCTCAAGGCGCCCAAGCCGTGGGACGCGTTGGACGACCCGATGGAAGCGATCGAAGGCGACGGCTCGGCCTGGTCCTATCTGGCGGCCTCGCTGTTGCGCCGCGAGCTGCGCGAGTTCGGTGCAATGGGGCACGGCGGCAACTGGGCGACGCACTTCCTGCTCGACTACGACCCCTGGAGGAACGGGGCACCCAGTGACGACGCGTCGCCCCTGGAGCGTCCCACGAGCAAGCCCGACCAGTGGAAGCGGCTCGGACCGCAACCCACACAGTGGGGACCCCAGGTCCGCATGGACAACGACGAGGTGACGGTCTCCTTCCACACGTACAGCGGGCTGGAGAAGCAGGCCATCTACCGCCACACCGACACCTATCGGCCCGGGAAGTACCGTGCCAAGGTCGGCCAAGAGAAGATCGCCGAAGGACCCGCGGGATACTTGTTCTGATACTTCCGGCCCAACCTTTCCCTCGGCCAGCTACAGGGCGAACAGAACATCCTCTCAGGTCGCCCCCAATCTGTCTCGCTCGCTGCGCGTGTCGGGCATGTCGTCCGACTCGTCCAATAGCGGATTATCAAGGCGTCTCGGTCGTCCCCACCTCCGCGTGACACGTGGCTTGCGAGATTCTTCTGTGCGCCTATTTCGCCGGCGTCGTGGCTCGAACAGGAACTGCTTGGAGATCTGCTGATCGGCCTTCGCCGCGGAGCCGACGTGCCCGAGTCGCCTCCGGCCCAGACAGCCCGGGAAGTCTTGCGACTGCTCCGTGCCTTCCAGGCGCCGCATTGAGAATCGAGTGCTCCCTTGAGCTTTGGGGATGCAAGGTTGCCTTTCGCAGGGCGTCTTTCGGCTGGCGACGGGGCAACGCTATACTGCTCCCACTACCGTTCGCCGCACAGGGAAGGCCCCCGCCTTCGTACCGGGAGAGAAGCCGATCCGAGAACCTCGGACGTTGCGGATGATGCGGGGATGGCAGACTCGTTTCAGAAAGTCGAGGTGGCAAGATGAATGGTTCGCATCGATCCGGGTTCCTGCGGTTGGCGATTCTTCTGTTCTCCTCGACCCTAGGCCTGTTGGGGGCATCCTCGGTTCAGTGCGCCGAGCCGGCGGCTTCGCGGCCGCGGGCGGCGATCCGCGGCATTCTCTACAACGAGGACGACAGCAACCGGTTTGTGCTCGACCCGCCGGGCAAGATGAAGCCGGAGCGGCTCGACCGGCTGGTCGACGAACTGGCCGATTCGCAGGTCACGGTGATGCTCATCTGCTGCTGTGCGAAGAACACGGGCTTCGCGAGCAAGGCGTGGGAGGTCCACTGCGAGGGGTTCGATCCGGCCAAGGACAACCGTCAGCCGTACTTCGGCGACACGCCGCCGGAAGACCGCGAGACACTCCGCCGCTGGGCCCACAACCTCAAGCTAATGCTCGACTCGGGCATCGATCCGATGCAGCGGATGATCGACCGCTGCCGCAGCGGCGGATCAGTCCCTGGGTGAGCATTCGCATGAACGACGTTCACGACGCCCACTCTGCAGAATTCGCCGCTGCACAGCCGCTTCTGGATGGAGCATCCCCGAGTACTGGCGCTATCCCGATCGTTTCACGGCCTGGAACGACCGCTGCTTGAACTACGGTCTGGCGCCGGTCCGCGACCACACGATGGCCCTGATCCGCGAGGTCTGCGACCGTTACGACATGGACGGGCTGGAACTGGACTGGAACCGCTTTCCGCTGCATTTCCGCGAGGGAGAGGAGATCGAACAGGGCAAGGTGCTGACCGAGTGGATGGCCGAGGTCCGCCAGGTGGTTCGCGCGGCGGAGACGAAGTGGAAGCACCCGATCTGGCTGGTGGCGCGCGTGCCGGCGCGGCCGGAGGTTTCCCTGGGCACCGGCTTGGACGCGGTCACCTGGGCACGGCGGGACTTGATCGACCACCTGATCGTCGCGCCGTTCTGGGCCACGACCGATTTCGACATCCCCGTCGAGCGGTGGCTGGAGCTGCTCAAGGGCACGCGGCGTGGGCGTGACGGCGGGCTTGGAGATTCGCGTTCAGCCGCATCCCGCCGGTCCGACATTGCCCAACACGCCCGAGCGCCGCCGCGGCGCGGCGATGGCCGCGCTGGCCCGTGGCTCCCAGGGAATCTATCTGTTCAACTACTTCGACGTCGGCCGCGACATGCCGCAGTTGCTCAAGGAACTGCACTCGGTCAAGACGATCGAGGACAAGGACCGAAGCTATGTGGTGACCTACTGCGACATCAGCGTTCCGGGTCAGCCCATTGCCGCGGCCCTTCCTCGCAAGCTCGGATCGGGCGAGTCGGCGGAGTTTTCCGTATTCGTCGGCCCGAAGCCGCTTTCCAGCGCACGGGGCGAGGTCCAGCTCGTGGTGTCGGGGGCGAAGCCGGGGGAGAAACCCACGATGGGGGTGACGCTCAACGGAGGCCGCGCGGCATCGGGACCAGCCTTCGGTTTCGGTCCGGAGGCATTCGCGGCGGGGTACAACAAGGTCGGGGTAAAGAACACCGGCACTTCGGCAATCACGATTGAACAGGTAGAGATCGCGGTGACATTCCCGCCGAAGTGACTTCCTGGGGCCGGGCCATTGAGGGCAGTTCTCGGTGGGCGCAGTGGTTCCCAGGGATCAGGCTGCGCAAGCGGGGGGCTGCGGGAAGGCCCAGGGAAGTGCTTGCTGCCCCAAGGGTGGGCGGTGCCCCGAATTGCCCTTCACGCGCACTGCGGATTTTGGTAGTTACCCACCCCGATTTCCGGTAGCCGCGGGATTTCCCTCGGCGCGCGCCAGCGGGAGGCCGCGTCGTCACGTCTCGGGGAACTTGGCAGTTCGTGCCACGCGGCATCGGGACGATTGCGGGAACATGGGAACCTGTCTGCCGAGCGCTCGCACCGCGGGGCGCTGGCACGTTGGGGAAATCACGCCGATGAGACGGATCTTCTTCCGGTTGTCCGCCCTGACCACCGTTCTTATCTTGGGGATCATCGCCATTGCGCATGCCCAGCGGGGGGCAAGCCTAGGCTTTGCCGACGTTCAATCGCCGGATACTGCCGCGGATCGCGCGGGCCCCCAACTCCTGCCGGCAACACCGCGAGCGCTTCCGGCGGCGAGCAGTGCCAATCCGTTACGTCCGGCAGCCTCGGCGAGCAGTGGAGTTACTGCGGCCGCCGCAACTTCGGAAATCGCGACACCAGGCTCGACGGGGAGCGCATCGGCAGTCGCCTCGCCCGTTGCGCGTGCAGTCTGGCGCCGCACCCTCCGCGGTTGGTGCGCAAGCGGCGGCCGATCCCTTTGCGCGCCGCGTCGGCCCGCGGGCAAGCGTCAGCGGCCGTTCGGCCGCAGGCCCGGATGCCGGCGAGGAACCGCCTCGCACGCTGGCTGCGGCGGAGAGCGCTCCGGCCATGCTGGCCAAGCCGGCAGCCTCGACGGATCTTCTGAAGCCCGCGTCCGAGGGTTTAGTTGCGACCGCTCCCTCTGGAGCGAAATCCTCGGCTATGGCTCCAACCGCGGTTTCGAGCCTGGCCTTGCCGCGGTCCGCGGCAACGAGCGCGGCGCCAAATTCGCCTGCGTCGCCGACGCCATCGGTAACCTCGGGCAAGGAAGCATCTCTCTCCGACCTGGGATTGCCGCGCGTGAGTGCGGCAGGGGCTGGAGCTACGGGCAGCCGAGCGTTTCAACCCCTTGCTCGGCCCGCGGAATCGGACGCACCGCGCGTCGGCGGTCCGTTGCCATCGGCGGCTGCGTCGGGAGCTCCGTCGGGAGCTCCGTCGGGATCTCCGTCGGGATCTCCGTCGCCCGCGCCGCTTGCGGCAGGCGTCGGGGAAGCTGCGCCGCGAGTCGCTGATTCGGCGCCTTGGGGGAACACGGCCGCCGTGCATCCAGCGCTGGCGGATGAAGGGATTGGCAGACCCGGCAGCCGACAACTGGAGGGTCCGCAAACTCCACAGCTCGCCATCGAGAACACTCCGCCCGCCGACGTGCAAGTAGGGAAACCGGCGAGTTTTCAGATCCGGCTGCGGAATACCGGTCCGGTCACGGCGCAGAGCGTGCAAGTCACGGATGAGATTCCCAAGGGCAGCCGTTTGATCAGCGCCAACCCGCGTCCTGCGCGTGGACCTCGCGGCGAGCTGGTGTGGAGCCTGGGAGCGGTGGAACCGGGCAAGGAAGTCGCCCTGGAAGTCCAGGTGATGCCGGTGGAAGAGGGCGAGATTGGCAGTGTGGCGCGGATCAGCTTCCAGGCCGAGGCTTCGGCGCGTGCCGTGGCCACGCGGCCGCAATTGGCGCTTAAGGCTTCGGTCCCGGGCAAGGTGCTTGCGGGCGAAGAGTTGACGCTTACGATCACGGTGTCGAATCCGGGCACGGGTCTTGCTCAGAACGTGGTGCTTGAAGAGCGCGTGCCGCCGGGATTGAAGCATGCGGCGGGCCCGGAGTTGATTTACCAGGTGGGCGACTTGAAGCCGAACGAGACGCGGCAGCTCGAACTGAAGCTTACCGCCGAACAGGCGGGGCAGGTGGTCAATACGTTGATGGCGCGAGCCGACGCGAACCTGAAGGCCGAGGAACGGGCAACGATCGAGGTGCTTGCTCCGCAGCTTGACGTGTCGATGGAGGGTCCCAAGCGGCGTTATCTGGAGCGCGAGGCCACGCACGTCGTTTCGATATCCAACCCCGGCACGGCCGCGGCTCACCAGGTGCAATTGGTTGCGCATATCCCTTCGGGCCTCAAGTTCGTCGGTGCCAACAATGCCGGCCAATACGACGAAGTGACGCGCACGGTCCACTGGCTGCTCGAGGAGTTGCCGGCCAAGGAGAGCGGCTCGGTCGAATTGGTTACGGTGCCCGTTGCGCCCGGCGAGCAGACCCTTCGCGTGCAGGGCAGCGCGGAGAAAGGGCTTTCGGTGCAGAAAGAGCACGCCGTGCTGATCGAGGGGATTGCGGCGATCCTGTTCGAGGTTGCCGACACCGTGGATCCCATCGAAGTGGGCGGGCAGACTACGTACGAGATCAAGGTCGTCAACCAAGGCTCGAAGGCGGCGTCGAACGTGCAGATCGTTGCCCAACTGCCCGGAGGCTGCAAGGCCCTGGACGCGGAGGCTCCGACACGCCACACGATCGAGCCGACACGCGTTGTTTTCGAGCCGCTGGCGACGCTGGCTCCCAAGGCGAGCACGCTCTATCGCATCCGCGTTCAGGGGCTCAAGCCCGGCGACCAGCGGATGCGCGTGCAGTTGCTCACCGACGAGATTCGCGAGCCGGTGACCAAGGAAGAAAGCACGCGGGTTTACGCCGACGAATGATCAGCGGTGCGGGCCGGTAAGCTGGATTGCGAGTGAAGCATCGCGAGGATGCGAGGAACCACGCGGGTGCGCGGCGGAACCGTCAAAGCGGTGTCTGGGCGGGATCGGTTTCGTCCAGGAATCGTGCGAGTCGCTGGCGCGTGGTCTGGCTATCGAGCTCCGCCTTGCCGAACCCCGGCTCGGCCCCCAGAGCGACCGCTGCCGCCTGGTACGGGCGGTAGTTGCTCAGGAGCATCACGGGCGTGCTGGCCAGGGCGGTATCGGTCTTGATGCGACGGATCAATTCCAGGCCGTCGCTTGCGTCGGCGTGAAATCGGCGGTTGACCAGCACGAGGTCCGCCCCGTGGCTCCGCAGTGCGCCGATCGCGTCTTCGGCGCAGGGCACGCAGCACGCGGACGTCGAAACTCTGCCCAAGCATGTGCTTGATCTGGGCATGATCCGCGGCGCAATTGCCGACGTCCAGGACCGTCTTGGCCATGATCGAGAGGACCGCGTTGCGTGTTGCGGGAGGAAGTCTGAGTGGTGGGGAAATTGAGAAGCAAGGAAGATCGAGAGCCTATTGGAGTCCGCATTGTGAATGGTTGGCTACGGCCGGGCCAGGAAGCGCTAGTTTTCCGGCCTCTTGATGGTCGGCCTAGCGCACTGGCAATGCGGGGCCAATGGGTATCGGTATTCTACGGTACGGAAGGTTTTCTTCCCTATGGGAATGGCGAGATGGCAGCGCCATTGGCTTCAAGGGTCTTTCGCCGCAGCGGGTGATACTGCTGCCGGTCTGCCGTGCGGCGCGCACGGAGTAGAGCCAATGAATCCAAGTTATTCCAGGATTGTGGGTTGCGACCGGTGATGGGTTGCCGGCCGGGCCTGATGCCGACGGCTGCGAGCGAGGAGGAATTCCAAAACTGCACCAGTTGGTCCATTTATCCCAGCTTGAGTAACCGGAAGAATTTGCATACGATCGAATTCCGAGGGACAATAGGACGGTGGCAAGTAGGGCGGCTCCGTAGAGGGGTGGCCCTCGGGAACGGGGGTTGATCGAGCCATGGGATTTGGCCGGCCCGCAGTTGTCACTGGATCGAGGTAGGACGCGGTGGCGCGGCATGGGGCCGGCCGAGCGGTACGAAGAAACGGACCGAAGCGATTTTCGACTGTTGCGACCCACTTCCGGAGGAAACTCTCGTATGGCACGTCTCATCGTTTGCCTGGGTTTCGCGCTGGCCATCGTGGCCCTTGTGGTCCGCGCGGGCGGGTCGGCCGAACCGCAGTCTGTCAAGACGGAGAAGCCCGGTGGCTCGGCGACCCCAGCAGGGAGGTCCGAGAAGGCGGCTGAGGGAGCCAGCGGCGCGACGAGCTATAAGCTGAAGCGAGAGCCTTTCAAGGTCGAGGTTTCGCTGCGGGGCACCTTCGAGGCGGAGAAGATGGTTGAGATTGCCATCCGACCTCAAGTGTGGATTGCCCTGGAGGTGGCGAAGGCCGCCGCGCACGGCCAGCGCGTGAAGGAGGGGGATGTGCTGGTGCAGTTCGACGTCGAGAAGATTGACGACGAGATTGCCGACCTTCGGGTGAAGCAGGCCGTTTCGCAGCTTGCTTTTCAGCAGGCCGAGGAGAATCTGAAGGCGCTGGAGGCGACGGCGCCGCTGGATCTGGACGCCACCGAGCGCGCGAAGAAGATCGCGCACGAGGATTACGAGAAGTTCGTCAAGCAGGATCGGGCGTTGATGGAGAAGAGCGCCGATTACTCGGAGAAGTCGGCGCGGTACATGCTGGACAACCAGCGCGACGAGTTGCGCCAGTTGGAGAAGATGTACAATGCCGACGATCTTACCGAGGAGACCGAGGAGATCGTGCTCAAGCGTCAGCGGCGCGACGTGGAAATGGCCGAATTCATCGCCGAGAGCGCCAAGGCCAACCACGACGATGCCCTGCGGCTCGACATTCCGCGGCGGCAGAAGCTCCTCGAGCAGAATCTGAGGAAGATCGACATCGCCGCCGCGAAGTCGAAGGTTTCAGTTCCCTTGGCTTTGAGCCAGACGCGTCGGGACATGGAGCGGATGAAACTCGAGCGCGCCAAGGAAGACCAACGTTTGAAGAAGTTGCTGGGCGACCGCGAATTGCTCACGGTCAAGGCGCCGATCGACGGCATCGTGTACTACGGGCGCTTCACGCGAGGGAAGTGGTCGGGCGCGGATGCGATTGCCGAC
Source organism: Pirellulales bacterium (assembly GCA_963736495.1). Taxonomy (GTDB): domain Bacteria; phylum Planctomycetota; class Planctomycetia; order Pirellulales; family Thermoguttaceae; genus CAVTPL01. The sequence goes on from CAVTPL010000014.1 coordinate 149,824, forward strand.
AGCCTTCGCGCGGGGGGCCTGGTGATGAAGAATTCCGTGGTGATGACCGTGGTGCAGTCGCGGCCGCTCCTGGTGCGCGCGAGCGTTTCCGAGTCGGACCTGGAGAAGGTCCGTTCGGGAATGAAGGCCACGGCGACGCCCACGGCCTATGCGGATCAGCGGCTTGAGGCGACGGTGGACCACGTGGACACGGTTCCATCGGCTGCGGAGAGCTTCGACGTGCGTTTGGGGATCAAGCTGGAGGACAAGCCCGAGATCGTTCCCGGGATGGTTTGCAGCGTGAAGATCGCCTCGTATTTCGAGAAGTCGGCGCTGGCGATTCCGGGGTGCGCGGTTTTTCGCGATGAAACGGATGACCGCAAGACCTACGTGTTCGTCCTCGACGCCGGGAAACCCAAGCGTCGCGACGTGGTCGTGGGGAAGAAGGGGGACGAGAAGGTGGAGGTTGTCCGCGGTTTGTCGGAAGGCGACGAGATTCTGCTGGAGCGGCCCCGCGACGAGAAGCCCAAGGACGAGGCCAAGCCGCAGCCCAAGGCGGCCGCCGAGCAGGCGGTAGGGAAACCGGTCGAGAAGGAAGCCGCCAAGGCGTCGGACAAGGCCGAGCCGTCCGAGGAGGCGAAGAAGGCCAAAGAGAAGAAGCCGTCGCCGGAGGGTGAGAAGAAGGATCGCGCCAAGGGCAAGAAGAAGCTGCCCCGCAAGGTGGTTGCGGTGGATTTCCCGCCGACGTGACCTCGGCCGCGCGGCGTGAAGGCCCTGGGGCTCGATCTGCCGCGGGAGGGGATTCTTGGCGTCGACTGCGGTTTATTTCGAGCGACCGTCGCCGAGTGCTTGCGACAAGTTTTCATGAGGCCGTGGCTCTATGCCGATGTCAGCCTACCGCACCTGGTTTGGGATCGCTTTGTTCGGATCGTGCCTCGTGCTGTCGGCGGCTCGCGCCGCGGAAACGGGCGCGGAGACGGGCGCGGAGCCGGCACCGGCGCAGGGTTGGCGGGCGATTTCCGCCCCTCGCCCGCAGCACGTGCCGCCGCCTAAGCCCGAAGAACTCGATGCGGCCCTACGTCGGGGCGTCGATTTCCTGGTTGCGCGGCAGAATCCGGACGGCTCGTGGGGATCGGCGCGGCAGACGAAAGGGCTGAATATTTACGCACCGGCGCCGGGTGCGCACCACGCTTTTCGCGCGGGGGTGACTGCGCTGTGCGTTGCCGCCCTGATCGAGACACACTTTTCCGACGAGGCCGTCGGGCGGGCGATCGACCGGGGCGAGGCCTGGCTGTGTGCCCATCTGCCCAAGTTGCGGAGGGCGTCTCCCGACACGATCTACAACAACTGGGGGCATGCCTACGGGCTTCTGGCGCTGGCGAAGCTCTACGACCGCAAGCCGGAGGACGCCCCGCGGCGCGCCGAGTTGTTGCGGCAGATGCGGCAGCAGATCGATCTACTGCGGCGTTACGAATGCGTGGACGGAGGCTGGTGTTATTACGATTTCGAGGCCCACACGCAGCGTCCCAGCGGATCGACGATCAGCTTTGTGACCGCGACCGTTCTGTTGGGGTTCGACGAGGCGCGGCGCGTCGGCGTTGAGGTACCGCAAGCGCTTGTCGACCGCGGATTGGAGTCGTTGCGCCGGCAGCGCAAGCCCGATTTCAGTTATTGCTACGGCGAGTATCTGAAGTACGTTCCGGTGTTGCCGGTCAACCGGCCGGGAGGCAGTTTGGGGCGGTCCCAGGCCTGCAATCTTGCCATGCGCCGCTGGGGCGACACCGCGATCACCGACGAAGTATTGACGACGTGGCTCGATCGGCTTTTTGCCCGGAACCTTTGGCTTCGATATCGGCCGGAAGCGGCCGATTCCGCACGAGTCGCATTTCCAGGTTGCCGGGTATTTCTTCTACTATGGGCACTATTACGCCGCGCTATGCATCGAGGAGCTCAAGCCCGAGAAACGCGGCGAGTATCGCGCCCACTTGGCGCACGTGCTGCTCGGCCTGCAGGGCAACAACGGTTCGTGGTGGGATTTTCCGCTGTACGACTATCACGAGCAGTACGGCACGGCGTTCGCGGTGATGTCGCTGTTGCGTTGCCGGCAGCCGTAGATTAGCGCCCGGGCACCCGTGCGCGGAGCAGAATCACGCGGTGCGGTTTCGGGTTGCGAAGTACAGCCCGGCGTAGATCTTGGGGTCGATGAGCACGCCTTGGCGGCGGCGCGTCTCGAGCCAGAGATGGGCCTGGTCCAGAGGCACGAGATGCACGTCGATCTGTTCGGCGTGGACGCCACCGCCGGGCCCGGTCTGCCGGGCGCTGCGAGCCAGGTAGAGGGCGTAGATCTCGGTCGCCAGTCCGGCCGAACTCGGCCCTTCGGTGCAGAATTCCAGGTGATCGGCCTCGAAGCCGGTTTCCTCCAGGAGTTCGCGTCGCGCGGCTTCGGCGAGGTCTTCGTCTTCCATGCCGGCGACGTCGCCGGCCAGACCGGCGGGGAGTTCGATCACGCGTTTCTGCATGGGGATGCGGTACTGCTCGACGAGGACGAGCTGATCCTGCTCGGATACGGCGGCAACGACGACGGCGCCGGTCGTGTTGACCCTTTCCACCCATTCCCAGCCCCCTTGGGCGAGCACGCGCAAGTACTTCCCTTGGGCGAGCACTTTGAGTGCCTTTCGCTCGTTCATCGGTAAGCTCCGGGAGAGGTGGAAGGTGGGGATCGTCGCTCGTTTTCCCGCGGGTGCGGGAGAATGGGTCCGGCGGGACTGGCCGACACGATGGGGTTTGCCGAGGCGGCGCGTCAGTCGGGAGTATCGAGGTAGGGATCTTGTCCCATTTGCCGCTGCATTTTCTTCCGCTGCTTTTCGAAGTACATCAAAGCGCGGCGATCGCGGAAGTGGCGGCGTTCGACGCGCCGTTGCGAGCGACGGAACAGGCGGCCATAGCCGCCGAGGGATTGGCTGGTTGCGCGTTTGCCCAGGGCTTCGTAGCGTCGCGATTTCTTCGGGCCGAGGCCGGTGAAGAGCAATTCGTCGTCCAGGGCGAGGTACTGCCGGTAGGTTCCGGGATCGCCCTGGCGGCCGCAACGGCCGATGAGCTGGCGGTCGATGCGGGCGGAATCGTGCATTTCCGTGCAGATTACGTGCAAGCCGCCCAGTTCGGTGACCCCGGGGCCGAGCTTGATATCGGTGCCTCGGCCGGCCATGTTGGTGGACACGGTAACGCGTCCCATGATTCCGGCTTGTCCGACGATGTCGGCCTCTTCCTCGATGTGGTTGGCGTTGAGCACCTGATGGGGAACGCCCCGATCGGTGAGGATGCGCGAGAGGAGTTCGGACTTGTCGATCGATCGCGTTCCAATGAGCAGGGGGCGACCTTCGGCGTGCAGGCGGCAGACCTCATCGACGACGGCCTCCCACTTGGCGTCGGCCGTGCCGAAGACCATCTCGGGGAGGCGTTGGCGGATGGCGGGGCGATTGGTGGGAATGGGCATCACGTGGCAACGGTAGATCTTGCGCAGTTCGCGGGCCGAGGCGGCAGCCGTTCCCGTCATGCCGGCCAATTGCTCGTAGCGGAGGAAGAAGTCCTGGACGGTGATTCGCGCCGCCTGGCCCGTGGCGACGGTCACTTCGACCCCTTCTTTGGCCTCGACGGCCTGGTGGATTCCCTCGCGCCACTTGCGGCCTTCGGACATGCGCCCGGTGAACTCGTCGACGATCACGACTTCGCCGTCGCGGATCACGAACTGCCGGTCGAGGGTAAACTCGCGGGCCACCTTGATCGCCCGTTCCACATATTGGTAGATGTGGAACATGCCCACGGTGTCCAGGGCGGCGGGTTTGGGAAGCTGGCGGGCCTTCTGGCGGCCGGTGCGTGAGAGTTCGCAACTCTTCTTATCGTGGTCGTACTCGTAGTCTTCGTCTTCGACGAATTCTTCGGCCATTTTGGAGGCCCACCGGTAACACTCGACCTCCAGTTTCTCTTCTTCCGTGGGGATGGCGCTGATGATGAGCGGAGTTCGCGCCTCGTCGATGAGAATGCTGTCGGCCTCGTCGACGAGTGCGAAGTAGGCATCGCGCTGCACGGGTTTCTCGTCGCTGGCTGCGCCCTGTCCCAACATGCCGCCGACGAGGTCCATCTGTCCCTCGCGAATCCGCCGCAAGAGTAGCCGGTCGCGGAGGAAATCGAAACCGAATTCCTTGGCGGTGCCGTAGGTGATGTCGCAGCCGTAGGCCTTGCGGCGCTGCGGCTGGCTCATCTGGGTTTGGATGACGCCGACCGAGAGCCCGAGGGCCGAGTAGATCGGCCCCATCCACTGGGCATCACGTTGCGCCAGGTAGTCGTTCACGGTGGCGAGATGGCAGCCGCGTCCCAAGAGTGCGTGCAGGTACATCGGGAGCGTGGCCGTAAGCGTCTTTCCTTCGCCGGTCTGCATCTCCACGATGGAGCGATGGAACATGGCGATCCCGCCCAAAACCTGCACGTCGAAGTGCCGCATGTTCAAGGTGCGCCGTGCAGCCTCGCGGACCAATGCGTAGGCATCGGGGAGCAGCCGGCCCAAGGTCTCGCCGCTCCGCGCGATATCGCACAGCCAGGCTCCGCTTGCGGAGGTCATAGTCGCCGAGCTGCTGGAGTTCGGGCTCCATGGCGGCGATTTTCGGCAGCGCGCCGGCCCAATGCGCCAGCAGCCACTGCGACGGTCCGCCGAGGAGCATTCGGAAACGGCCTTGCAGTCCGGTGAGGGAAGTGCTCACAGAGAATGTGCTTCTAAGGAGGGGAGAGAGGGGGCATGAGCACCCCGTGGGGCGACGACCCGCATTGAACTATTATAGCCCACGCCTCCACTTCCACAGGGGGTTGGCCCGATGGGCCGCAGCCGTTTTCCGGCGAACGGCTTGGCTATTTGGGCTCGGGCAGATCGGTAATGTTTACCGCTTTGCCCGCTGCGGCCGGTTGAGCGCTGGGCGCGGAGGGCTGAGCGCTGGACGCGGTGGGCTAGGCGCTGGACGCGGTGGGCTGAGCGCTGGACGCGGTGGGCTGAGTGCTGGGCGCGGACGGATCGATGGGCCTGGGGGCATCGCGGAGCGGGTTCGTCACGGGCCGCGACGCGGGCTGGAGAGTCTGCGTGGTGCGCGTCGTGCGGCCGACAAGGCGATTTGCGCTGGTGCCGCCGTAATTGGGGACCGCCGGCCTGGTGTACTGCGTGGCAGGCGCCTGATAGACCGCGGTGGGCAGCGGAGTCGCCGTGCGCGCAGCCATGAGTTGCCCCGGGGCCGGCGACGTCGAGCGCAACGGATTTGCGACGGTCGTTGGAGCCGTCGTGGGAATTGTCGCTGGAGTGGTCGACGGGTTGGGAGTTGCCGCCACGGCACGTGCGGCCTCGGGGATCATGATTCGATCGCCGACTGCGGCACCGGCGCCAGGGGCCGGTTGAAAGCTTGGACGCGGGGGGTAGCTCGGGTCGGGAGGGAGGTAGTTGCCGGCGGTCGGAGAGGCGACGGGCGCCGAAACCGGGGATGACGGCACACGCGGGGCCGTCCAACTTGGGAAGCGGCCAGGGCTGGCCGCTGGCGCCGCAGAACCAGTCGCAGCGGGCGGAGATGCCGCAGCGTTGGGGACGGAAGAATAGGGGCCGGCCAGGGGTGCTGCGGGATTGGCGGCGGGCGAATAGCCGGGCGAGGCCATGTTTGCTGGCGGTCCGGCGAGCGGTGATGCTGCCTGGCCTGCCGACGAGCCGAGGGAGTAGCCTTGGCTATAGGCAGGCTGGGTTGATGGGGCAATGGCGGCAGCGCCGGTACGTGGAGGCTCGACGCGCGTGCGGCCGACAAACGGATCGACCGGACCGTTTGTAGTGCCGGACCCCTTGCAGCCCCAGAGCATCAGCAGGGCGACCAGCATCCAAAGCGGCCGCTTCATCAGGCAGACTCCTTCCCGCCCGTCCCCATGTCGAACTTCTCGAGAAGGCCGCTAAAGTAGCGTTTTTGCCGCCCGTGTCCAGACCGATTTCGCTGGTTGCGCGAGTGGTCGGCGCCGCGCGGGTGGAATGCAGCTACTTGGTCAGAGCAGCAGGGATCACGGCCGAGGGACTTCCCGCCCCGGTGTGTTGAACCACGAAAGGATTGGCAATCGTGAAGGGCCGCTCCGCCATGTTGAGCGTTGCAACGCGGATCTGAGCGCCGGCAACAAACGGATTGAGAATCGTCAACGGTGCCTGGGCCGAGGCCTCGGGTTTCGCCTGCTTGGCCGGCTCCTGCTTGGCGGGTTCTTGGGGCACGTAGGGATTCGGAATCATCACCGGTTCGGCAGGAACGGAAGTCACTTCCGGAGTGAGCACGTAGGGCGGGTAGGCGAAGGGGCTATAGCCATAGGGACGAGCCACGGGCTGGCTATAGTAAACGGGCGGGTGAAGGGCGAAATAAGGGATTCGCTCGCGCTGGTACCACCAGGAATACGATACGCCGTAGGGCGAGTAGCCAGGCCAACCGCCGCATGCGTAGTGTCCGAAGTCGCTTGCGCTGGCTCTAGTGGCAAGCAAGCTCAAGCACACAACCGTCAGCAACCCGAAGTGCCAGCGAGCCATCGCAGACTCCCCCTGCCTGTTTACAGTGCTTGGCCAACCCATGCGCCCGGAAGTGGCGGTTGCCGGAATCCCGCGATCGAAAGCCGACGCGTAAGGTTGGCCCACCATTTTTGCCGGCGGCTTCACGTTAATCCGTTTGCGCCGGGACGCAATCCTCCCCCCAGAGCGAAGGGGGGTGGTTGGCATGGGCTCATAAACGATTTAGCGCTTAACCGAAAACCCCTCACCCCGGCCCCTCTCCCCGCTTGCGGGGAGAAGGTTTTTGGATAGGCTCTTGGCTTGGCCGACCGAGCGCGGGGCCAGCGTGGAGTCGTTTGCCCGGAAAGATCGGCCTGATCGCTGGGGGCAAGCCGTGACGGGCATGTCCGCACTATTTTGCCGCCTTTGCCTCTTTGGACGCCTCGGCGGCGGGCGGAGGAGCGGGGGCCGGCAGGGGCAAAGCCGAAGGTGCAGTAGTGCCGCGACTCTCGGTTTTCTTGGGCTCGGGAAGCACGTAAGGTTTTTCCGCCCCCGGCACCTCGGGCACCTCGTATTCGATCTTGCCCAGGTTGCTCGTGGAGACGGCCGGGCCACATCCACCGAAAGTGACCACGGCGGCAATTGCTGCCCAGGCCAGAAAGCGGATTCCAAACATGCTGCAACTCCGCATGGCACGCATTGTTGTCTACAATTTCACGGAAGCCTGCTCGGCATTTCCATTGTAGCTGGGCGGCCGACGCTTCGGAAGGTTTCTCCATGCCCATTGGATCACTCAGTGCCGCCCTGCGGCAGGAAGCGAGTCGCCTGGGGTTTGACCTGGTTGGAATGTGCCCCGTGGTGACCCCTTTGGGCATTACGCACTTCGAACGGTGGCTGGCGGCGGGATACGCGGGCGAAATGCGCTATCTGTCGGAGCGTGCCGAGGCCTACCGCGACCCCGGTCGCGTTCTGGAGGGGGCGCGGAGCATCGTGATGCTCGGCAAGTCGTATCGGACCGACGACGGTGCCGGCGTGGGCGCGGGCCAGGGGCGCATATCGCGCTATGCCTGGGGCGACGACTACCACGATCTGATCCACCAGCGCCTGCGAAAGCTGGCTGAGTTTCACCAGCGTCTCGCTCCGCATGCTCGAGTGCGCGGGGTCGTCGATACGGCACCGCTGTTGGAGCGCGAGTTCGCGCAGTTGGCGGGGCTGGGCTGGATCGGCAAGAACACCCTCATCTTGAATCCGGGCCTGGGAAGCTGGTTCTTTCTGGCGGCGCTGTTGACCACAGAGCCTCTGGAACCGGATGCGCCGTGGACCGCGGACCATTGTGGGACGTGCCGCGCTTGCCTCGACGCCTGTCCGACCGGCGCGCTGGTCGACGCCTATGAGCTCGATGCTCGACGCTGCATCAGCTATCTCACGATCGAGCATCGCGGGACCGTGCCCGAGACCTCGCGGGGTTCGATGGGGGAGTGGCTGTTTGGCTGCGACGTGTGCCAAGAGGTGTGTCCTTGGAACCGCCGGGCGCCCGCGTCCCGCGAAGCGGCTTTTCGGCCGGCGGCGGGGATGAATCCAGCGGACCTTTGCTCGTTGTTTTTGTTGGATGAAGAAGGCTTTCGAGGGCGTTTTCGCGCCACACCGCTTTGGCGGCCGAAGCGCCGCGGAGTGTTGCGCAACGCGGCGATTGTGCTGGGCAATCGTCCCCACCCGACGGCGCTGGGGGCGTTGTGCCGCGGGTTAGAGGACGAGGAGCCTCTGGTGCGCGGGGCGTGTGCGTGGGCCCTGGGGCGCTACGAGGCGGCGGGTGCCCGGGCGGCGCTCGAGAATCGCCGCGTGGTCGAATCCGACCCCGAGGTGGTTGTGGAGATTGAAGCATCGCTCGAGCGCCTGAATGGGACCGAATAGGAGCCGATGCTTCTATGGAGTACCCTGCCCGACGCAAACGCCCGATCCTCTGGCCTGCCGAGGGTCGGCCCGGTGCATTGGTCAAGAGGAGTACCAGCGAGCGAGGACTTCGTGCCAGGGGCCGGGGCGGGGTGCGGCGACGAAGGCATCACGAACGCGCAAGGGCTCGGGGTGGAGGCGGGAGTATTTGATGCCGTGCTTGGCCATCACCTGAGCGGCTCGTTTGGCGCCATAGGCTTCTTCGGCGAGGCGGTAGTGTTCGAGCAACACCTCGCGCTGCTCGGCGAGCGTCGGGGGCGAGGGCAGGGGGCGGCCCTCGGCCAACGCGCGGACGTCGCGGAAGATCCAGGGATTTCCGATGGCTCCCCGCGCGATCCAAATGCCATCGACTCCGCTTTGGGAGAATCGGGTCAGGCAGTCCTGGGCCGTCCACAGGTCACCGCTTCCGAAGACGATACGCGTGCCGGCCGCCTGTTTGATCTCGCGGAGGAATTCCCAGGAGCTCTCGCCCTCGTACTTCTGCCTCACGGTGCGGCCGTGGACGGCGATCGCGGCGACGCCGAGGGCGAAGGCCCCTTCGAAGAGGCGGAAGAACTTGTCGCGACTCTCGGCCGAATCGTCGATGCCGCGGCGCATTTTCAGCGAGACCGGCACGTGCGGCGGCACGGCATCGCGGACGCGGGCCACGATTTGGAGGGCTTTGTCGGGATCGTGCAGGAGATAGCCTCCGCGACAACGCCCGAGGACCTTCTTGACCGGGCAGGCGAAGTTGATGTCGATCACGTCGAAGCCGATTTGAACCAGGCGCACGGCGGCCGGCGCGCAGACTTCGGGCGAGTTGCCCATGAGCTGCGCCGCGGCCGGGCGGTCGTCGTCGCTGACGCGGAGAAACCGCTTTGCCTTGCGTCCCTTGGTGACGTTGATTATGAACTGGTCGAGCAGCACCTCGCCGATCGTATAGCCCGCGCCCAATCGTCGCGCGATGACGCGCGTGGGCCAGTCGCTGTAGCCGCTCATCGCCGCCAGGGCGACGGGAAACGCGATTTCGACCGGGCCGAGGCGGACGGGACGAAAGGGAGTCGGCGCGGTCGCGCGGGAGGCGGACTGGCTCGGCGGCGGAGAGGGCACTTGAGAATGCATTCGAGACTGGCGCGATACGGATCAGTGCAGGACCGGGCAGGTGTCGAACCAGGAGTGTCCGTGGGCTTCAATCCACGCGCGCGACTCGTCCGGTCCCCATTCTCCCCGTTCGTACGGATAGAGCGGGGGCTGTGCGGCCTCTTCCCAAGTGTGCGTGATCGGGTCGATGATGCTCCAGGCCAGTTCGACTTCGTCGGCCCGGGCGAACAGGCTGGCGTCGCCGTGCATGACGTCGAGCAGCAGCCGCTGGTAGGCGTCGGGCATGACGCCGGCGAACTTGTCGCGGAAGCGGAAGCTCAGGTCGGTCAGCCGGAGCTTCATGCCGGCGTCGGGCACCTTGGTTTGGAAGTGGAGCTGGATGCCTTCGGCCGGCTGGACCTGGATCACGAGCCGGTTGCCTCGACGGCGCTGCGCGGGCCGCCGTCGAACAGCATGTGCGGCGGCTGGCGGAACTGGATGACGATTTGCGTGGTGCGGCACGACATTGCCTTGCCGCTGCGGAGATAGAACGGCACGCCCTGCCAGCGCCAGTTGTCGATGTGCAGCTTGATCGCGGCGAAGGTGGCGGTCTGGCTGTCCGGCGGCACGCCCGGCTCATCGCGGTACTCGCGGTACTGGCCGCGGAGCGTGTCGCGTGGCCACGTCCTCGGGCGTCATGGGGCGGATGGCGCGCAGCACCTTCACCTTTTCGTCGCGGACGGCGTCGGCTTCGAAGCGGACGGGGCCTCCATGGCCGTGATCGTCAGCAGTTGCAGCAGGTGGTTCTGGAACATGTCGCGGAGCACGCCCGACCGCGTCGTAGTAGCCGCGCGCGGTGGCCGACGGTCACTTCCTCGGCCACGGTGATCTGCACGTGGTCGATGTAGTTGCGGTTCCAGATCGGCTCGAAGATCGTGTTGGCGAAGCGGAGCACGAGCATGTTCTGCACGGTCTCCTTGCCGAGGTAGTGGTCGATGCGGTAGACCTGGTGTTCGTCGAAGACGCTGGTGGACGCACGTCGTTGAGCTGCCGGGCGGTGGCCAGATCGATGCCGAACGGTTTTTCGATGACGACGCGCGCGCGGGCCGCGATTCGTCGTGCCAGGCCGGCGGCGCCGAGTTGGACGATGGCCGACTCGTAGAACTGGGGGGCGGTGGCGAGATAGTAGACGCGCGTCGCGCCCGCGGGTCCTTCGAGTTCGTCCAAGCGTTGCTTGAGCGCGCTGAAAGTCGTCCGGCTGGCTAATGTCGCCCGGTTGGTAGAAGATCGACCGTGCGAAGGCATCCCACAGCGGCCGTTCAAAGCGGCTTTCGAGGTACTCGGCCGTCGATTCGGCCAGTTTCTCCCGCCACGCCTCGTCGGAGAACCGAGTGCGGGAATAGCCGAGAACGCGAGTCTGCTCGGGCAGACGCCCCTTACGGCTCAGTTCATAGAGCGCCGGCACGAGCTTGCGGCTGGTCAAGTCGCCCGACGCACCGAAGATGACGATCGTATGAGACATAGATCTCCTGGCCGCGGGAGTTACCTCGGGTTACCGAGCCGGTCGGCGGATGGCTCTTGGGCTTCGCCGTGCGCATGCGCAGACCGGCACCATTGTACCGGTCCAGAGCGGGGGGGCCAGCCGGCGTGCGCTCAAGCGAAATCCGCGACCAGCCAGCGGCGGTAGGCCACATAGACAAGTAGCACACCCAGGGCCGCCAATGCTGCGGCGATCGGCCAGACTTCGGGGAGTAGTTGGAAATTGTCCGTGCGCGCTGAGCCTGTGATCAGGAACATCGATCCGACCATGGGCACAATAAATACCGCAAGATGCACGATCTGAAGGCTCGTTAGAGTGTGGGCGAAAACCATGGCGCCAAACTGAAGAACCTGCGTCAACAATACAACCGCCGCGAGGCCTCCAAGATAGCCGAGCGGAGGGGGCGTTGCGACCGCCACGAGACACCAGAGAACCGTGCTCGTGAGAATGACGCCGCAGAACTCGAAGGAGGCCGTTGCCAGGGCTGCGATCAGTTGCCGCACGTAGGTACGGCGATCTACGGGCAGCATGACTTCGTATCCCATGGTGCGAGTTCGCACAACCAACCAACTCATCAGTTGAGGAACGACTAGCATCACTGGAAAGAACGCGAACGAGTTGGCCACCGTCGCGCTGGTCGCCATGTTGCTCTGAGGGGTTCCGGGCAGGGCCCATGAAAGGTACCCACTGAGGAACTGGAAGCAACCGATGGGAACAAGGCCCCAAAGCCAGATGCCCCAGCCCGTGGGCATCCCTGCCTGCCATCGACAGATTTGCGACCACCGCGACGTTGCCGCGCGTCGGACATGGTACGTCAAGTGCGCCATCGCCTGCTGGCGGAACCAGTCCGTCAGTGTACGAGGCAAGGGGACGTCGTCGCTGGCATTTTGGCTGGTCGCGCGGCCTGTTTCTGTCCAGATGGTCCGCATACGACGATGGTACTCGGGCATTTCCTCGTTGAGCTGGAACAATCGCATTCCCGCGAGAACGATCGTCGCCGCGCCCAGGACCAGCAATGCCGCGGCCTCGCGCTCGAAATGCCCTGCAACGAGAGCCACCAACGCACGATGCGAGGATTGCGAGAACCCCAAGAGCATCAGGCCAATGAAGGGCCAGATGATCCAGTTGGACAGAACCAGCACCGACCACGACATGGCGCCGAAAACGAGTACGGTGACGGCAACTACCCCGAGGGAGACGAATCGGAGGCCGATGAGCCACGTCAGGATGGGAGGCGTGACCGTCAAGGCCATCACTATCATTGCCGCCGCCACGGCCATATGAACGCGGCGCGAACCGGGCAAGAGATGAGATCGCCAGTCGGCGAATTGTTCCTTGATGTGCATGGCCAGAGAACCCGCCAAGAAGGCGATTGCCACCAGGGGCAAGGAAACCAGGGGAAAACCCTCGCTCGGGGCGGGGTGTCGCAGCTGGTCGATTGCGTGGAACAGCAGGAGGAGGCCCACCGTGCCGGCGGCGATCGAACTGACGATGCTTGCCTGCGGCGAAGAGAACGGCCGGCGGAGGTACGTCAAAGCGACTTGCCGATAGGGATTCCAGTCGCGCCGGGCGCCGGCGGCATGCTTGCCGAGTTCCTCGCGCAGTAGCGCAGCCGAGCGGTTGTTGCTAGCCATTGTGCATCTCCAGGAAACTGTCTTCCAGGCTGACGTGCGTTTGCTCCTTGAGGTCTTCCAACAGCCCGTGCCAGGCGATGCGGCCGGATTTCAGGATGGCCACGCGGTCGGCCACGCGCTCCAGGTCGGACGTGATGTGCGTCGAGAAGAGCACCGTGCGTTTGCCCGGCTCGGCCAGGTCGATAATCATCTGCAAGAACTGCCGCCGGGCCAGCGGATCGAGACTCGCGGCCGGCTCGTCCAAGATCAGCAAGTCGGGCTCGTGTCCCAACGCCAGCAGAATCGCCACCTTCTGAAGCTGGCCCACCGAAAGCGGACCGATGCGGTCGTCGGCGCGGAATGTCCCACTCCTTCGTGAGTCGGGCAACCAGCTCGTGGTTCCAGTTGGGATAGAACGCGGCCGTGTAGTCGATCAGGTGCCGCACCTTCATCCACGGATACAGGTTGACCACCTGCGGCACGTAGCCGATGCGCGTCTTGGCCTCGGCGCTGAGGGTCCAGGAGTCCTCGCCCAGCAATCGGGCCTCGCCCTGTTGCGGGCGAATCAGGCCCAAGGCGCACTTGATGAGCGTGGTCTTGCCCGACGCCGTTGGTGCCCAGCAGTCCCAGGACCGAGCCCTTGGGCACGGCCAGGTCGAGCCCGGTCAGCACGTGCTTCTTGCCGTAGGACTTGACGATCCCGCGCAGTTCGATGGCCGTGTCGTTCATGGTTTCGGTCCTTTGTCTAGCGTTTCCTGCAATAGTTGATGTAGTTCCTCGGGCTCGACGCCCAGCGTCTTGGCCAATTCGGCCGCGCGGGCGATCTGCTGGCGGAGCAATTCCCGCTGCGCCCTCATCTGGCCGGTGGGCACGCGATCGGCCACGAACGTGCCGTCGCCGTGCCGCCGTTCGAGAAGCCCTTCGGCCGTCAGCCGTTCGTAGACGCGGAGAATCGTGTTCTGGTTGACGGCCAATTCGGCGGCCAGCACCCGGACCGAAGGCAGCCGCTCGCCCGGCTGCAGCGTTCCGCTGGCGCACTGCGCCCTGATCTGGGCGGCGATTTGCCGGGTGATGGGCATTCCCGACGATGTTTCGACGCGAATCCGCACGGCTGAGCTCTCCAGTGATTACACAAGTATAACAGTAGTCACCGGGCTGTCAAGGGCAGTGGAGAGGGGGACGCGAAAACAGGACGCGAGGACGGGAGGAGTAGCCAGCCGTACACGGGCTGGCATCGCTCGGGCGTCCGCTTGTGACAAAATGGGCTGACATCCCCCTTCTTTGGAGATATATTCCACATCTTTGTCAGGAGGAATTGATTTTATTGATAAACATCACATTTCTTTCCCATGGCTATTGACCGGGTCGATAACTTCACTATCGTGGTACGTATCTTGGAGGTAATCCGAGATCTTCGGGTCGCCAAAACCCCCTTTAGAGCCGACCGCCAAGGCCATGCTGGCTTCTCAAGCGGTAAGGACTCCGTCGCCGACCCGGAAGAGGCACGCATGCATTGGGTCAAGAAGATTCGTGAGGTGCTCCTCCCCATAGTTCAAGCGGGCAGACGCGCAGTCTTGCGTTGGACAGCAACCGCGTTGCCCAAGTTTCTGCCTGGCCGCATCTTCCCCGTCTCACGGTTCTTCTCTGTACTCCACCTTCTTGCAGGCGTGGCCATAGCACTTTGCACGGCGTGGTCCCAGGTCCGAGCAGCCGCTCCCCTTCTCCTCCGACCAGGGCCGTCGATCCGGCGGCTATGCTGGAGGAATACCGCACGAATTACCGCCGGCTGGTCGACTGTTACCAGAACATCCAGATCGAGGTGGTCCACTACTTTACTCCTTCGCAGGGCCCCCACGGGGAGCATCGCCCTGCGACCAAGGAGTACTTCATTTATCGCTCCAACGGCGGGAAGTTCTTTCGCATGGATGGTTCTCGGCTCGCCCCTGAGGAAGAGAAGCCAGCGGGGCGGGCCCTCGTCACGCTGGTCCGGCCGGAAGGTTATCTCACGGCACGCCGCGAGGATAAGGACCGGACCTCTGTTCCTGAGGAGTGGAGCAGCAACCGCCTGAATGGAATCTCCAGCCTCTCGCGGTACCGGTTCCACACGGCCCCTTTCAGCTTCGATGTCCGTCCGATTGAGCATTTCGCTTTTCGACTTCCCAGTTATCTGAAAAGCTTCACGCTGGAGAAAGCCGAGGTTCAGCAAGAGGACGGCGAGGAGACTGTGTCTCTCACCTGGCGTGCCGTTGGCAAGGACTCCCCCGCTTCCTTCTCGTGGCGGTTCGTCTTTTATCGCAACCGCGCCTGGGCACTAAAGGAGTATTCAGTCGGCCCCGCCGATCGCCAAGAGTCGTCTGGTAGGGCAACAGTTGAGAGAGCACGTTTCGAGTATGAGGGATTGCATGACGGAGTGCCGCTCTTGAAGCGTGCCGAGTACTGGTCAGAAATCTTGTCCGATTCCCGGCGAGGAGATCAACGAGTCTACGAGGTTCGCAGCATCGTGCCCGGGCCGGTGCGCGAGAGTGAGTTCGACCTGGATGCCCTCGGCATCAAGATGGGCGCCAGCGATCCAACTGGATCGCTCGGGCCGTGCTGGGTTTAAGCGGCGTCTTCCTCGTCGCGCTTTTTGTGATCCTCCGCCGTCACAAACGCCAAGCATGAGCGGTCTTTCCATGGCAACCACGCGGGCTGCACCGCTTGTTGGCCGGCCGCCGAGCGGGCGGATTTGCATGGGCGCGAGCCGCGGCAGCTACCCATCGGTGTCCCGTGCACGGGGTATATGCGTGCGGTGCTCCCTGCTCGGCGTTTGATGTGGAACCGATTATTCGTTGAAGTGATGAAGTCAGGAGCAGGAGGCGTGGTGTGCAAGGCCGCCTGGATCAACACATAGCAGACTCGGTAGCTCAACGTGGTTGGCGTTTGAAGTTCGTGCTACTAGCCACGGTTTGGGTGCTCGTCATCGTGGTGATCGGCCCGTGGTTCTCACTCGCGGCTTCGGCCGGCGAACTGGCCGCCGGCCCGGCCTTGTCGGCTGCCGAGGAAGAGGCCCTCTTGGAGGAGTACAAAGCGAATCTCAATCGCCTCCAACAGTTCTACGGCAACCTTCGCATGCGTGCGATCCATCGTTGGATCCCTTCGAGCCACAAAGACGCGAAACGCATGGCCCCGATGCGCGTACGAGTACCGCGCGCTCGCGACAACGAGTACTTCCGCCTCGACCATCAGGGTTTGACCCTCGAGGAGGAAGAGCCCCGTGGCATGATGATTGAGTTGCTCCGGCCAGAAGGGTACTTGAAAGCACACAGAAAATATCCGAATAACGACTTCGTGCTTATCGAAACCAAAGCCGACCGTGAAGAAGGGAAAGCGCTCCTGGCGATGACTCTTTTTCAGTGGGCTCCCTTCTACGCCCACGTGATTCCGCTTGAGCGCCTCGTTCTTCGCACACCCCCTTTTGCCAAGAGCTGCAGGAGAACCTTTGAGCTTCATTCGGAAGGCGCTGAGCGCTTGGTTACGCTCACCCTGGACATCGTCAGCAATGAGAAAGACTACCCGATTCGCATTCGTTTCGTCTTCTATCGCGACCGTGCTTGGGCCCTCAAGGAATTCTCGTGGGGAGCGCCGCAACTGAAAGAACCACTCCACAGGGTGCGCCAAGGCTGGCTGGAATACGAAGGCAGTTCTGACGGGATTCCTCTACTGAAACGCGTGACCTTTCGAATGGAACATGGGCCGACGCGGGAGTACTATGGCGAGGACCAGTACGAGGTCGAAGAGATCAAAGTCGGGGCTGTACCGCTCGAAGAATTCACCCCCGATGCGTTTGGCATCCACCTTGGGAAGCAGCGGTCGCGCTGGGGATGGGCAGCGCCGGCGCTGGTGAGTGGAGTCTTGCTGGTGACCGTGTACGTCGTCCTCCTCCGCCGCCGCGCGTGATCCGAAGCGGCGCGCGTGCCCTGCACTCATCAGCCACAGATCGCTATCGAGGGTGTCACACAACGGGACGCCCACCCCCTATTCAACTGCGGACGAGTAGCCGCCCAGATGAACGATTCTATGAGCGCCCTTGCGATCCTCGAAGGTCGCGTGCCGGGGGATCAACGAATGACTCTCTATTCTGCTTGGGGTGACTGGTTCCCGCTGGCCTGAGTGGCGCTGGTCGCTCTGGGTGCAGTCGGACCGGCCGCTGCGCCGCTTCGGTAGTTCGCATCCCGCGGTTTGCCATTTCGTGCTCGGCGACGGCGCGGTCCGCGCCGTGAGCTACCAGATCGACCGCGAAACCCACCGCCGTCTGGGCAACCGCAAGGACGGCATGCCCGTGCCGGACTTTTAACAACCGATCCCAGAACCTTCGGACACGCTGCGGTTTTCGGGCGCACAGGGGCGCTACAGCAGTTCGGGGATGGATCTTGAGGACCGATCCCAGAACCGCGCGCTGTCCGAAAATCGCTCGGTGGCAGCGGCAGTTCGCGTAGGTTCTAAGCGGCACAGGCCGTGAGGGGGGCAGATTCCGCCGGCGCGGGTTCAGAACCAGGCCGCGGTGAAGCCGCCGTCGACGTTGACGACGCGTCCGGTGATGAACTGGCCGGCCTTGCGGCGAGGAGGAGGAGCATGGCCGCCGATCAGTTCCTCGGGCTCGCCGAAGCGGCCCATCGGCGTGTGGCGCATGATGTTGTCGATCCGCTCCTGGTCGAGGAGCTTGCGGTTCTGCTCGGCGGGGAAGAAGCCGGGGCAGATGGCGTTGCAGCGGACGCCCTGCTTGCCGAACTCGCGGGCGACGTTCGGGTGAGGTTCACCACGCCGGCCTTGGAGGCGGAGTAGGCGAAGACGCGGGACAGCGGCAGGTGCGACGTGACGCTGCCGATGTTGAGGATCGCCCCGCCGCCGGATTGCGACCATGTGGCCGGCCGAAGACCTGGCAGGCCTGGAAGACCGACCGTGAGGTTGATCGTCATCACGCGGTCCCAGTCGGCGTCGGTGGCGTCGAGGAAGGTGCTGCCGGCGTTCACGCCGGCGCAGTTGACGAGGATCTCGACGCGGCCTTTGACTTTCAGGCGACTCTGGCCAGCAAGTCGCTCGATCGACTCGCGCTTGGTGACGTCGACCGGCACGTAGCTGGCGCCGGGCGCCGAGGGCATCGAGTTCCTCGACCGCGGCGCTTGCAGCCTTCCTCGGTCACGTCGGCCGACGACGACGTGGGCCCCGGCGCGGGCGATCCCGCGGCACAGTGCCCCGCCCAGCACGCCGGCGCCGCCGATCACCACGGCGACCTGGCCTTCGAGGCCGAACAACTCGTCGAGATATCCCTTCGCCATGGTCAACTCCTGCAACGGGCCGTCGGGTGCGGCGAGGATCGAGACGCCAGGAAGCATGTAGTGCCGCGCGGGGCGGTTACTCGGGCGGCTTGCGGGCCTGGATCCAGTCGGTGTGGAACACGCCTTCGCTTGTCGATGCGCTGGTAGGTGTGGGCGCCGAAGTAGTCGCGCTGGGCCTGGAGCAGGTTGGCCGGCAGGCGCTCGGAGCGGTAGCCGTCGTAGTAGGCCAGGGCCGTGGCGAAGGCCGGGACCGGGATGCCCAGGTGCGACGGCGGTCGCGACGACGTTGCGCCAGGCGGCCTGGGCCTTGGTCGACGGCCTCGGTGAAGTAGGGGGCCAAGAGCAGGTTTTCGAGCTTCGGGTCGGCGTCGAAGGCTTCCTTGATCCGTTCGAGGAAGACGGCGCGGATGATGCAGCCGCCGCGCCAGAGCATGGCGATGGCGCCGAAGTCCAGCGGCCAGTCGTGCTCGGCGGCGGCGGCCTGCAGCTGCACGAAGCCCTGGGCGTAGCTGCAGATCTTCGAGGCGTAGAGGGCCTGGCGGACCTGCTCGATGAACTCCGTCGCGGTCGCCGTGGAAGCTGGCCCGACGGGCCGCCGAGCACCTTGCTGGCCCGGACGCGGGCGTCCTTCATCGCCGAGAGGCAGCGGGCGTAGACGGCCTCGGTCACCAGCGTGCTGGGCACGCCGAGGTCGAGGGCCAGCTGGCTCATCCACTTGCCGGTGCCCTTGGCGCCGGCCGTGTCGAGGATCAGGTCGACCAGGTACTTGCCGGTCTCGGGGTCCTTGACGCTGAAGATGTCGCGGGTGATCTCGATGAGGTAGCTGTTGAGTTCGCCCCGGTTCCACTCGGCGAAGACGTCGTAGAGTTCGTCGTTGGACAGGCCGAGGGCGTGCTTGAGCATCCAGTAGGCCTCGCAGATCAACTGCATGTCGCCGTACTCGATGCCGTTGTGGACCATCTTGACGTAGTGGCCGGCGCCGCGCGGGCCGACCCATTCGCAGCAGGGGATGTCGCTGCTTCGGGCCGACCTTGGCGGAGATGGCCTGGAAGATCGGCTTGACGAGCGGCCAGGCCGCGTCGCTGCCGCCGGGCATCATGCTCGGACCCTTGAGCGCGCCCTTCTTCGCCGCCGGAGACGCCGGTGCCGATGTAGAGCAGACCCTTCGACTCGACGTACTTGGTCCGCCGCTCGGTATCGGTGAAATGCGTGTTGCCGCCGTCGATGATCACGTCGCCCGGGCGACAGCAGCGGGATGAGCTTCTCGATGAACTCGTCGACCGCCGGCGCCGGCCTTGACCATGAGCATGACCTTGCGCGGCTTGGCCGACGGCTGCCGACCAGCTCTTCGAGCGAGTGGCAGCCGACGAACTTCTTGCCGGCCGCGCGCGCCTGGATGAAGTCGTCCACCTTGCTCGTGGTGCGGTTGAACACCGCGACGCGAGTAGCCGCGGCTCTCGATGTTCAGGGCGAGGTTCTCGCCCATCACCGCCAGCCCGATCAAGCCAAAATCGCATTGCATGGTCATGATAGCACCTGGTGAGAGAATCGTGATTTTGGGAGCCGCGGGGCGCCGCCGTTGCGAGCTGCACGGCCCCTGGTCCCCCGGTCAGCACCGCCGGTGATCGGCCGGAAACGCGGGCCGAAGCTCGGCGCGATCGCACCGGCACGGCAACCGGGAGGGATGGTCCCTGAGCTGGACTCATCTGCCCAGCGAAGAAGGGGATTTTACTCTCGGCAGACAGCCCTCGCAAGAAGGGCCGCGGTGAAGTCGCGATCGGGCGGCGCCGCATTGCGTAAGGAAAAATCGCGGACAATTGGCGGGCGCATGGGGGGCGCCGCGAAGCACGACGGCAGGCTATGCCGCGCACCGCCATCGTGCGGGCCGCGCGGTGGAGCGCGGCGTCAGAACAAGATTGAGAAGTCGGCTCACCACAATCTCTTGCACGTATTGGCAGAGCGGTTCATGCAGGGTACTGGGCAGCCCCCAGTGGGCAAGGGCCTTTGCCACCTCGGTGCGACGTTTCGGCCGCAGTTCGGGCGCCAAGTAACCCCAAGCCTCGGAAAGGCGCATGGCACGAGCGTTTTCCTGCACGTGCGCCAGCACGAGCGACTCGCAACGCTGGGCTACCAAGTCGGCAAGCAGAGCCAAACTGCGCCGACGAAGGCGCCAAGGTGCCGACGGGGCGGCGGTCGAGCGCGGCAGACTTCGGCGGCGGTTCCGAGACGGGTTCTTACCGCCGAGAATCCGGTCGACGAGGTACATTGGGGGCCCTCCGTGATACGCGCAGATTCGGGCGGGGCAAGCGGGCGGTAAGCTACCACCCGAAAGCCGAAACGCCCAGCCCAGTTTTTCCCCAACATTCGGTATCGGCCGGGAGCGTGCGTAACTGGTGCCGGAGGAACTTAGAGCCGATCCCAGAACCGTGTGCCCGCTCCTACATTCTCCGGCCGCGGAGAACTGCCGTGGCGGTTCCGGGATAGGTTCTTGGTGGTTCCAATCGATCTGCGGTGCGACCCGGCCGGTCGAGTTGGTTTTCCTCGGGTGGCTCATGCGAGCCAGTCGGCGACCTGCTTTGCCCAATAGGTAATGATGATTCCGGCACCGGCCCGACGGATGGCGGTGAGTGATTCGAGGGCGATCTTTCTCTCATCGAGCCATCCGAGGCGTGCGGCGGCCTTGACCATGCTGTACTCCCCCGACACGTTGTAGGCGGCCAAGGGGACGCCGGGGAAGCGGTCGCGGACCATACGGATGACGTCGAGATAGGGGAGTGCGGGTTTGACCATCACCAGGTCGGCTCCTTCGGCCAGGTCCAATTCCACCTCGCGCAGGGCCTGACCCGCGCCCGCCGCCGGGTCCATCTGGTAGCTGCGACGGTCGCCGAACTGGGGGCGCTTTCCGCCGCTTCGCGGAAAGGTCCGTAGAACGCGCTGGCGTATTTGGCGGCGTAGCTGAGGATGGGCAGATGTTCGTAGCCGGCCTCGTCGAGCCGGGCGCGGATTGCAGCGACCATGCCGTCCATCATGCCGCTGGGGGCGACGACGTCGGCCCCGGCGCGGCGTGGGCCAAGGCTTGCTGGCCGAGCATGGCGAGGGTGGCGTCGTTTTCCACGTCCACGCGTCCGGCGACTTCGCGCAGCGCGCCGCAGTGGCCGTGGTCGGTGTATTCGCAGAAGCACACGTCGGTGATCGTCAGCAGGTCCGGTGCGGCTTGCTTGATGGCGCGGATCGCCTGGGGGATGATTCCGTCTTCGCTCATGGCGTCGCTCCCCCGCGCGTCCTTGGCGGCGGGAATACCGAAGAGGAGCACGCCGCCCAACCCCAAGGCGGCGATCTGCCGCACTTCGTCGGCGAGCAGATCGGTGGTCAATTGGAAGTGGCCGGGCATCGAGGAGATCTCCTGGCGGATGCCTCGACCGGCGCGTACGAACAAGGGGAGGATCAGTTGGCTCGGCTCCAGCCGCACTTCGCGGACCAGATCGCGGATCGCCGGATGCATGCGGAGGCGCCGCAAGCGCGTAGACGGAAAACCCTGCCCATTACGAGACCGCAACTCGTCCATTCCCTCGATCTCCCTGCAAGAAGCGGTGATTGCCCCGCGTGATGTACGATCGCAACGATTGGCGCCGTGCTGGTTGGTGTTCAGGAAAGCAAGAGCAAAGGCCGGCAATCGTCTTGCCAGGAGTATCGGCCTGGCTCGGGTCGGCCTCGCCGTTTGGTTTTCCGAGGCTCAATGCTTCGGCTTGAGAGCCGCGGCATCGTGAGATTTCTTTTCGTCGGCGGCCAACTCGGCGCGTGCTGCGGCCACCACTTCGGCAGCCCACTCTTTCTCTTGATACAACTCGACGAGGCCGCGCCAAATTGCCCGGGCCCCGGCGGGGTTGGCGGCGCGAATGTCGTTGGCGTGCTCCAATCGTTCCTCCAGTTCCGCCAGCGTATCGGCGGAGACGATCTCCAGGGCCTGACTCAAGCGCTCGTAGCGGCAGCGCGCCAACTCCAAGCAACGCCCGGCCGGTCCGGAGAGGTCTTTGCGGTCCTGGTACATCTCCACCAGTGCCTTGAGCCGCGCGGCTCCCTGTTCAGGATCGATGCTTTCGTAATTGATCGACTCGAGGAAGGCGCGCTCAATGGGCAAGAGTTCTTCGATGCGCGTCATGCTCCGAGCGCGGCGGGAGAAACTCAATTCGAGCCGATGCAGCTCGATTTCCCGTACGAACCCCCGAAGTTGCGCCGCCCGGTCGTCTTGGGGGTAATACCTGAGGAATTCATTGATCGTATTCTCTACTTCCAGAAGGGATTCGATGGTGTTATCGTGCGCGGTGGCCATGATTCGCACGTAGAGGTCGTTGGCGGGGGGCGGGCGAAGGAAATACCAGACGGTCATCCCCACGGCCACCAGCGCCGTGGCCAGGATCACCGTGTGCAGTGAGATGATGGCGGTCTTCGGTGAGTCTTCCTCGAGCCGGTCGAGATCCTCCTCACGCACGGTGACGAAACGTCCCGACGACGCGTTCCGCTCCGGTGCAGCGCGCTGGGGTTGGCTGATCTGGACCACCGATTCGCCGACGGCAAATCCCTGAAAGGCGTCGGTGGCCTTGGTTTCGGGGAGCACATGGGCGGGCCGGACGTCGAGCGGCACGACTGCGGCGTCGCGCGGCGCGCCCGGGGTTTGCGGTACGGTCATCGCCGACGATTTTTCGGATTCTCGGCCCATGAGCGTGGCGGTTCGTCCGTCCGGGACGCGCGAGGGCTTGCCTGGCGCATCCGGCGCGCGCTGGGCACCGCCGCCGGCAATGCATCGGTCTGTGCGCAGCGCGAGTCCGTGGCGGGATCGGTGGGTTCGCCTTCTCCTTGCTCGATGAGTTGGTCGACGGCTTGGCGCTCTTGCGTGCTGGGCTGCACCGACAAGGCGCGGAGCATCGCTTCCAGCCGTCGCGACACGAGCGTTGCATTGACCACGCGTTTCTCGGGATCCTTTTCCAGCAACTGCAGGATGATGTGGTCGAGCTCGGCGGGAGTTTCCGAGGCATAGCGGCTGGGCGGATCGGGCTGGGCCGAACGATGCTTGTCGAGCATTTCCGGCAGGGAGCGTGCGCGGAAGGGGGGACGCCGGGCCACGAGGCAATACAGTACGCCGCCGAGGCTGTAGAGATCGGATCGCGGACCCACGGGGCGGGCATCGGCTTGTTCCGGCGCCATGTACTCCGCCGTGCCGAGCACGCTTCCGGCGGCGGTGAGGCGGGTGTTGCCGAACAGTTGGGCGATTCCGAAGTCCGACAGTTTCACCCGATTGTCTTTGGACAATAAGAGGTTGGCGGGTTTGATGTCGCGATGAATGATGCCGCGGTCGTGTGCGTGGCGCAAAGCCCGGCAGGTTTCGATTCCGATCCGCGCGACCTCGCGCCAGTCGAAACACCTCCCGCGCCGAAGCTCTTCCTCCAGGCTGTTGCCGTCAACCAGTTCCATGGCGTAGAAGAGGTACTCGTCTTGCTCGCCGAAGCCGAACAACTGCACGATGTTGGGATGGTAGAGCTTGCGGAGGGTCTCGATTTCCGCCTCGAAGCGTTGGCGAAAATCCGGCTCATGGGCGAGCGTTGCGGAGAGAATCTTGATGGCAGCCGGCTCGTCCGTATCGACGTTGAGCCCTTCGTAGACCGCTCCCATTCCCCCGCGTCCGAGTTGACGCCCGATGCGGTAGGGCCCAAGTTGTTCGGGTGTCATGACGTTCCTCCGGATTGCGGCAGATCGAGTACGCCCTTGAGAGCCGGCGGTCGGCCGAGGCGGGCCTTGAGGCGAGGGATCCCCCCGACGGATCGCGCCAACCGATATGCTGCAACCTACCCTCCATGGTACTCCCCGATCACGGCGAGTACCACGGCATTGCCGGGCGTCACGTGTGTGCGTCCGCCCCTTGGGACGGGTGTGTCCCGAGCTTCGTTTTTCCGTGTGACGGCCCGATACTGGTGTGCGATCCACGATCTTCTGCCCGGTGGGGAACCAATTCCTGACGCTCCCGACTTCGTTTCTGAAACGCCACGGCAATCCCGTGCACAAATTCCGTGTACGATCCCGGTCTGTTCCATTCCCCACTTCGTGAGGGATGGCTGCGGGTGCCGGTATCAGGCAAGATGGGAAGCCGGGGTTCGGAAAGGCCGCCTTGGATGAGGTGTGGAATTGGACGGGACCGATAGGCCGTTGCCGGCCGACGGAGTGCTGAACCTGAACAAGCCGGCGGGGATTACCTCGCGGTGCGCTGTGGACCTGGTCGAGCGCGCGGCGGGGCGGATCAAGGCCGGGCATGCCGGCACGCTCGACCCCCTGGCTTGCGGCGTGTTGGTGGTTTGCATCGGCCGGGCCACGCGCTTGATCGAGTATGTGCAGGGCCTCAAGAAGTGCTACGAGGCGATGTTCCTGCTTGGCCGCGAGAGCCCGACCGAAGACGTCGACGGCCCGGTGACCGAACTGACCGAGGCCCCCGTTCCCAGCTTGGCGGAAGTATTGGCCTCGGCAGCGGCGCTTACGGGGAAGATTCTGCAGCGACCGCCGGCATATTCGGCGCTGAAGGTGCGGGGGCGGCGATCCTACGACTTGCGCGCAAGGGTCAAGCGGTCGAGCTTGCGCCGCGGAGGATCACCGTATTCCGCCTCGACGTTGTTTCCTACGACTATCCCGAGTTGCGGCTCTCGGTGGAGTGCAGTTCGGGCACGTACGTGCGATCGCTAGGGCGGGACCTGGCAACGTCGCTGGGGACGTCGGCGGTCATGGCGGCGCTGGTGCGAACCGCCATCGGCTCGTTCCGCATCGAGGACGCGGTTGCTCCCGAGCGGCTTTCGCCGGAGCACTGGACCGAACACCTCCTGCCGCCGCTAGTGGCGGTGGGCGGTCTTCCGCGCATCGAGGTCTCGGCCGAGGAGGCCCGCCGGCTGGGATTCGGCCAGTCGATTGCCCGAGTGGTTGACGGGCAGCTCGAAAAGCTGGCGGCCATCGATGCGGCGGGTCGTCTGGTCGCGATTGTCGTTCCCAAGGGGCCGGGGCTCTTGGGGCCGGTGGTCAACTTTCCCGACCGTTCTTCCTCGGAATCGAAGTCCACTCCAGCCGACTTTGTGAAAGGAACCCTCGCATGAATCCGACGCGCCGCCAGGTGTTGAAGTCGCTCTCTGCGGCCGCGATGGCCGGGCTGTATGGGGAGGGCGGGGACGGGGCCTCCGTCGCGGCTGGATCCGACTCGGCCAAGCCTCAGCCTGGCGCGCCGGCGTGGCACCGGCGCTGCCTGGTGGGGATCGAATGGGGTCCGACCGGGGCCAACGACAAGGACGCGGTCTACATGTCGAAGGCTCGCGGGAAGGCGATCATCGAGGACATGGTCAAGGCGCGTTCGGAGTATGCGGTGCTTTTCATGAAGGACATGAATTTCGCCTACTACGATTCGCGCGTGTGCGCAAGTGTCCGAACCTGGGGTCTGCGCGACCTGCTGCGGGAGTGCATCGACGAGGCGCAGAAGCACAAGATGCCGGTGGTTGCCTATTGCCAGATCCAGTACGACACGTCGTCCTGGCGCGCGCATCCCGAATGGCGGATGAAGGATCCGGAGGGCAAGGACTTGCCCGACAGCCGCCTCTGTTACCGCAGCGACTACCTCGGTTTCATCGAGAAGGTTGCGGCAGAGATGATGGAGTATCCGATTGCGGGGTTTCATTTCGACATGCTGGATTTCGGCTTTTTTCCGCCGGTGGGATGTTGGTGCGAGCGCTGCCGCACGGCTTATCGCGCCAAGTACCGCGGCGAAATGCCGCCGGGAATCACTTGGGACGACGCCTGGGACAAGATGCTCGAATTCCGTTGCGACTCGAATACCGAATTCTGCCGCAAGCTGGAGGCTTTCGTGGAGTCGCGGCGTCCCGACATTTCCGTGGACTTCAACTATCACGGCTACCCACCGTTCAACTGGCTGCCGGGCGAGCGGCCGGTCCAGCATGCCCAGAGCGGGGACTTCGTGACCTCCGAGGGGCTTCCGTTCGTGTTCGGCCACTACAATCCGGGACTTCTGGCGCTATTGACTCGATCCGCGCGGCGGGACGGCTGCGTTCAGGTTGCCACGTCCCGGTCGGTGTATGACTACCACGATTTCACCGTTCGGCCGGTGCCCGACCTGAAGTGGGAGGTGATGACTTATCTGGCGCACGGGGCGCAGTGCACGGTCGTCGACAAGGCTAACTACGACGGCACGGACGACGCCGTGGTATACGAGCGGCTTGGGGCGATCTTCGACGAGGCGCAACGGAAACGCGAGCTATTCGGCCACGCGGCGGTTCAGGAGGTGGGGCTTTACTACTCGCATCGCAGCCGCGACTGGTATGCGCGCCAGGACGCTCCCAAGTACATGGCCGCGGTATGGGGCGCGCACAAGGCCCTGGTGCAGTCGCACGTGACGATGGGGTTCCTCTTCGATGAGAATCTTTCGCTGGATGCGCTCAAGGCCTTTCCGCTGGTCTACCTGCCCAACGCGGCCGTGCTCTCCGATGCGGAGGCGACGCTACTGCACCGCTACGTTTCCGAAGGGGGGCGATTGCTGATCACGGGCCTGAGCGGCACGCACGATCGCTTCGGCCAACCCACGCAGCGGACCGTGCTCGAGGGCGTGGCTGGGGTGCGGCTCGAGCGGCTCCACCTGGAGCACATGGACAATTACCTCGTACTTCCCCGCGATCTTGCGGAGGGCGAGGCGAAACCGTTGCTCGAGGGGATTCCGGCCGATTGGCCGATGCTGACGTGGGGGCCCATGGCGGCGATGCAAACGCAAGGGGCGGCGGCGTTCGGCCGGTTGATGCTCGCTTTTCGTTCGCAGGACAACCAATGGAGCCGCCGCATGTCGCCGGAGAAAACCGCCGGGCCGGCGGTCTTCCTCCACCGCTTGGGCAAGGGAGTCGTGCTCACGGTTCCCTGCGCGGTCGATGCCGCCTATGCCGGCGATTACCGCATGCCCGAGCACCGCAAGCTGATCCGCAATCTCGTGCGGCTGCTGCTTCCCGATCCGGAGATCCGCGTTGAGGCGCCGCTGCACGTCGAGGCGGTCGTGACGCGCGATGCACCGCGCAAGCGAGTTTACGTCCACTTCCTGAGCTTTTCAGCGCCGGCCACCAGCGCCGATGTGGCGTTTGCCAATGGACGTCGCGTGTTGCCGCCGCTGATGGAAGAGCCGGCTCGTTACCGGGCGAGCGTTCAGCTCCGTCGCGCTGCGACCAAGGTGCGCGCGGCCAATCCCACGACGCGGCTCGCGCTGGACGCGCGCGCATCGAGCTGGAAATCGACGACGTCCACGAAACCCTGATCCTGGATTGCTGAGCGAACCTTCCTTCTGGGGAGAAAGTCATGGCGCAGCGGCTGGCTGTTTTTCTGGTCCTGGTTTGCCTGGGGGCTTCGGCCCGCGCCGCTACGGTGCTGGTCGAGGCCGAGTCGTTTGGCGAGCACGGGGGCTGGGTGTTGGACCAGCAGTCGATGGACGTGATGGGGTCGCCCTATCTGTTGGCGCACGGTCTGGGCAAGCCGGTGGCCGATGCGCGCACGACCGTCATGCTTTCGGAACGGGGAACGTATCGCGTTTTTGTGCGGACGCGGGATTGGGTGGCCTCATGGAAGGCTCCCGGCAGTCCGGGCAAGTTCCAGGTCGTCGTCAACGGGACGCCTTTGGCCAAGGTTTTCGGTACGGAGGGGTCGCAGTGGCATTGGCAGGACGGCGGTCGGATCGAGATCGATCGGAAGGCGACCCTGGCCCTGCACGACCTGACCGGTTTCGAGGGCCGGTGCGACGCCATTCTGCTCACGACCGAGGCGGACCTGGTTTTACCCAACGAGGATCCGGCGATGGCCGAGTTTCGCAGGAAGCGGTTGAACTTGCCGGAGAGTCCGGAGGACGGGGGCAGTTACGACCTCGTGGTCGTGGGCGGAGGCATTGCCGGCACGTGCGCGACGGTTTCGGCCGCGCGGCTCGGCCTGCGCGTGGCGCTCGTCCAAGATCGGCCGGTGCTGGGCGGGAATAACAGCTCCGAGGTTCGCGTGTGGTTGCAGGGGGCACGCAATTTGCCTCCCTATCGCCACGTGGGAGACATCGTGCGAGAACTGGAGCAGGCGCGGCATGCCCATTACGGTCCGAGCAACACCGCCGATCTCTACGAGGACGAGCGGAAGATCGCCCTGGTCAAGGCGGAGAAGAACGCCCGGTTGATGCTCAATCACCGGGTCAGCGCGGTGGAGAAGGACGACGGCCGACTGCGAGCCGTTGTGGCTCAGGATATTTTGACGGGGCGTCGGCTGCGGTTGTCCGCGCGGTGGTTCGCCGACTGCACCGGGGACGGTTGCGTGGGGTTCCTCGCCGGCGCGGATTGGGAGATGACGGATACGGGGCATATGGGAAGCTGCAACCTGTGGAACGTGGTCGACACGGGCGCTCAGGCCCCGTTCCCGCGATGCCCCTGGGCGTTGGACCTGAGCGACAAGCCGTTTCCCGGTCGCGGTACGAAGAAGCCGGACGTGTTGATGCTCGGCGGCTGGTACTGGGAGAGCGGTTTCGACCACGATCCTTTCGCCAAGGTCGAGTACATCCGCGACTGGAACTTTCGCGCCATGTACGGGGCATGGGACGCGATGAAGAACGTCGACGGAGTGCTGCCGAACCACGCGTTGAACTGGGCGGCCTACGTGCAGGGCAAACGCGAGTCGCGCCGGCTGATGGGCGACCTGGTGCTCAGCAAGGAAGACCTCGTGCGGTCCAAAGCATATCCCGACGGTTGCGTACCGACCGGCTGGAAGATCGATCTGCATCTGCCCGATAAGCGATACGAGAAGGGATTCGAGGGGGACGCATTCATCGCGAAAGCCAGTTACGGGGATTACCGTCAGCCGTACTGGATTCCTTATCGTTGCCTGTACTCGCGGAGCATTCCGAATCTTTTCATGGCCGGACGCTGCATCAGTGTGACGCACGAAGCCCTGGGGGCGGTGCGCGTGATGCGGACGGGCGGATGCATGGGGGAGTGCGTCGGGCGCGCGGCCAGCATCTGCAAACGGCACGACGCGGACCCCCGGGGCGTGTACGAGAAGCATCTCGACGAGTTCCTCGCGCTACTGAATCAGCCGCTCTCCCGCCGCGGGGCGCTCCGCCGGGGTTTGCCGACGGTCTGGGGAGCAACGTCGCGCGGCAGGCGAAGGTCGTGACCTCGGGCGACAGGGACCTGGAAGGTGCGCCGCCGTCGTTGGTCAACGACGGCCATGCCGAGGCCGACGACAACGGCCAGCGATGGCTGAGCGCGGCGGGGGTGCCCCACTCGGTCGAGTTTTCCTGGTCCGAGCCGAAAACCTTGACGGCAGCCCGGATCGTGTCGGGCTACCTGAGCGGAGGCGCGCCGGATAGTCCGCTTGTGGATTTCGTGCTTCAGTACCGCGCGGGAGACGAGTGGCGAGAGATGGAAGGCACACGCACCGGGGACAATACGGCCGTCGACTGGCAGTGCCGTTTCAAACCGGTGCGGGCGAGCCGGGTCCGACTGTTGATCGAGAAGACTCCCAAAGACATATCGCGCGTGTGGGAGATCGAGCTCTACGAAGGGAAATGACGCGACGGATCGTCTTCGGCCGGCAGTCGTTGCCGGCACGGCGGGGGAGCACGACGTTCGAGGAGAATCGCCTCCGGCAGGCGGTTGTTTCGGCTGGCCGCGCGGTACTCGGTTGCGAAAGCCGAGGTCAAAACCGCCTGCGGCGGATCGTGCGGCCATCGCGTGCGGCGGTAGTGCGAGGGAGCGACGCGGCCGCTACACCATCCACCAGCGTCCGGGGCGGACGGACTCCAGGTTGAAGGCGCGGTGTTGCTCCGGCAAAGAGGCCAGCAGCTCCTGAGCCTTGCGGCCGATGGCGTCGGCGGCCAATTCGACGTTGCGGGCACCCACTTGCGCCGAAGCGTGCTTGCGCGGATCGAGTCCCCCGATGCCCGAAGGCGGCTTCATGTCGAGATTGAGTTCGCCGGTCCCGAGTTCCGACATATCGACGAGCTCGGGATAGAAATACATCATGTTCGAGGTTTCCCACTTGGCCGCGTGATCGGTGTTCGATTCGGGGCCGCGACTGAGCGTTATCTCCCAGATGCCTTGGCCGGCGACGGTGCCGTCGGCCGTTACCGGCTCCAATGCCTTGTCGATCATTTCGATCTGCTCACGGACATTGTGTCCCGAGACTCCGAGGATGACGCGAAACCCGGAGCGCTTCAGCCGCGTGAACAGGTCGGTGAGCACCGGCACGAGTTGCTGTTGGTGGAAACCGGAATGGAAGTAGACTGGGGGGTAAACGACGCCGCCGTACTTGGCGGCACAGTGGACGAGAATGGCGTGTGCCTTGATTGCGTCGTTGCCCAGGGGCAGGTGGCGGCCGTGCCACTCGATCAGTCCGAACGGCACGTAGACGGCGGGGAACTTGCGACCCGCGGCTTCGAACTGGCCGGGCGCATGAACTGCATCTGGACTTCCGGGGGGAGGACGCCGCGCGGCGCGTTCTTGGCGACCTCGGGGACGTCTGCGACTTTGGCTGCTGCGGAAGTCGCCACGGTGCCGCCGGTCAGGGCGAGCAGATTTGATCGGACAAAATCGCGTCGTTTCATCGTTCTCTCCTCGATCACTTGGGCGTGAGGGCCGTCAGGTGCTGCCGGTCCAAGGCCTTCACGCCGGTTCGTTGTTGCGGGTTGGACTGTAACCGTTCACGGCCCGTAAACGGTTGCGTTGGACTGTGGGGACGGCCGGGAGTCTCGATTGCGATGCCATTTTACGAGATGCGGAGCCCCTGTCACAACGCAGCGCGCGAGCAGTTGCGGCGGCAGCGGAGGCCTTCGGCCACAGCGGCGGGCATAAAGAGGGGGCATGAAGAGAAGGACGTGGGTCCTGGAAGGATGGGCAAGCTCCCCGGGGGCGGACTTGTGTCCGATTCGGTATTTGGCTAAAATGCCAAGCAGTGGATTGCCGATAGGTCGTCGAGGAGCGGCGTTGCGACCGCGGAGATGATGAAACCGATGGATTCTTTGTCGCGTTACGAAGCCCGGGTGCGGGTCGTCAAGGCGATGGCCCATCCCACGCGGATGTTCATCGTCGACGAGCTTGTCCCGCGTCGGGCGAGCGGTGCGTGTGCGAGTTGACCGAGATGGTCGGGGCCGACATCTCCACGGTCTCCAAGCACCTGTCGATTCTGAAGAACGCCGGGATCATCATCGACGACAAACGCGGCAACCAGGTCTACTACCGCCTGCGCGTGCCGTGCATCCTCGATTTCTTCCGCTGCATCGAGTCGGTGATCGAGTGCAACGGCGCCAGGCGCGAAGAAGTGCACGGCGTGTCAGTGAACCGGGTGGAGGCGTAAGGCGTCTTTTTTTGCAGCAGTGGTTGGCGATTTCGCCAAGGAGCGAATAACTCGATGACTGACGGCATTGCCAAGCGGCTTTCCTTTCTCGACCGCTACCTGACCCTGTGGATCTTCCTGGCGATGGCCGTGGGCGTCGGGCTGGGGCGGGTCTGGCCGGGCGTCGCCACGGTCATCAACGCCTTCAAGTTCGACGAGACCACGAGCATGCCGATCGCCCTGGGCCTGATCCTGATGATGTATCCGCCGCTGGCCAAGGTGCGCTACGAGGAACTGGGCGACGTCTTCCGCAACTGGAAGGTGCTCGGGCTTTCCCTGGTGCAGAACTGGATCGTCGGCCCGGTGCTGATGTTCGCCCTGGCCGTGCTGTTCCTTCGCGGTCAGCCGGAGTTCATGGCCGGGCTGATCCTGGTCGGCCTGGCCCGCTGCATCGCGATGGTCATCGTCTGGAACGAGCTGGCCAAGGGCGACACCGAGTACTGCGCCGGCCTGGTGGCCTTCAACAGCATCTTCCAGGTGCTTCTTCTACAGCGTGTATGCCTACTTCTTCATCGTGGTCTTGCCCCTGAAGATGGGGCTTCCCTTGGCCGTCGACGAAGAGACGCTGCGCACGAAGGTGACCATCGGCCGGATCGCCTGGAGCGTGTTCATCTATCTGGGCATCCCCTTCCTGGCCGGCATGATCACGCGGTTCGTCCTGGTGAAGGCGAAGGGCCGGACGTGGTACGAGAAGGAGTTCATTCCCGAAGATCAGCCCGATCACGCTGATCGCGCTGCTGTTCACGATCCTGGTGATGTTCAGCCTGCAGGGCGAGAAGATCGTCGACAAGCCGCTCGACGTGCTGATGATCGCCGTGCCGCTGTCTGATCTACTTCCTCGTGATGTTCCTGGTCAGCTTCTACATGAGCTGGAAGGCCGGGGCGGACTACGCGAAGACGGCCACGCTCTCGTTCACGGCCGCCAGCAACAATTTCGAGTTGGCCATCGCGGTGGCGGTCGCGGTCTTCGGCATCAACCACGGGGCGGCCTTCGCCGCGGTCATCGGACCGCTGGTCGAGGTGCCCGTGCTGATTGGACTGGTCAACGTGGCCCTGTACTTCCAGCGGCGGTTCTTCGAGCCAAGCGCAAGCGCGGCCGGGAGGTCACGATCCGCGATGCGAGGACGTACGGGCGACGGGTGCCGCGCTGGCTCGCCTGCGGTGCCATCAGGCGACGATGCGGAACTGGCGGAAGCGATGAGGCTATCGGACACTGCCAGAGCGGCCCTCGCGGCTGAAGTCCCGGCCGAGGGGGCTCCGAACTTCCGAGCTGCCCTGGAACTTGGCCGGGATGAGCCTCCCAGGTTCGGGATCGGCTCAAGCTGCCGATAGCACGCGATGGCCGAGTTTCTGGAAACCACGGTCGACAAGTTCATCTTCAAGGTCGCCACGGACCGGCTCTACAGCGCGGAAGGCATCTGGGTTCTGGAGGAGGGCGCTCGCGTGCGGATCGGCGTGACCGACTACCCGCAGCAACGCAACGGCGACGTGGCCTTCGTCCACCTGAAGCCGGTGGGAACGCGGCTGGCGGCTGGGGACGAGATTGGCGAAGTGGAGACGATCAAGGCCACGGTCAGCTTCGCGTCGCCCGTTGCCGGGACGATCGTCGAGATCAACCGCGAGCTCGACCGGCTCCTGAGACCGTCAATCAGGACCCCTACGGCAAGGGTTGGCTGGCCGTGGTGCGAAGCCGGCCGACTGGCCGACCGGCCGGGCGAAGCTGCTTGAGTGCCGAGGCGTATCTGGCCGCCATGCGATCGCAGGCCGAAGAGGAATTGAAGACGTGAGCAGCCGAACGGCAACCTACCACACGACGGTTCGGTGGAAAGGCGAGCATTGGGGCCACGTCGTGATGGGCAACGGTCCGGAGTACGACTTCTCCGCGCCGCCCGACGCCCACGGACACGCGGGCGTTTTCACGCCCGAAGACGCCTTCGTGGCCGCAGCGAACACGTGCGTGATGATGATGTTCCTTTGGGCGGCGGAGCGATTCAAGCTGAAGCTGCTTTCCTACGAGTGCCGCACGGAAGGCACGAAGCAGATCGAACTGGATCGCACGGAGATCTTCACCCGGCTGCACTTCACGCCGAAGATCCGCGTGGCGGCCGACGGGGAATCGGCGAGCTGTGGTGGAGGCTCGCGTCCGCCGGGCGCTCCAGTCGGCCCAGAAGTACAGCCTCGTGGCCAACTCGGTGAAGTCGGAAATCGTCGTCGAACCCGAAATCGTGATCGAGGAGTGAAACCGATGATCATCCAAGTCCTTGGAACCGGCTGCACGAAGTGCAAGACGCTCTACGAGCTGGCCAACAAGGCGGTCGAGGAGACGGGCGTGGAGGCCCTGGTCGAGAAGGTCGAGGACATCCAGCAGATCATGTCCTACAACATCCTCATGACGCCGGGGCTGGTGATCGACGGCTACGTGAAGGTCGCCGGCCGCGTGCCGAGCCTGGAAGAGGTCAAGAAGTTGATCCTCGCGGCCAAGGCCGCCTGAGAATGGATTCGAAGGGAGTTGCTCGTGGCCAGTCCGACGCGTGAAGCCGACAGGTGCTTGTCATCCCGTGCAGCGGGAGTCGGCAAGGTGCACGGGCTGATCAGCCGCGAGGCGGTCTACCAGGTGACCGACCAGCTGATGCCGGGCCAAGCCGGATACGGTGTGCCTGGCGCTGTTGGTCACCGGCGACGCCGAGACGCGCGCCGAAGGTGCAGAGCCAGCCCTGCATCACGGTGGACGGCTGTCCGAAGCTCTGCGCGAAGAAGAACGTCGAGTTGTCGGGCGGCAAGGTCGCCTTGGGCGTTCGCGTGTACGACACGCTCAAGCGTCATCGCGGGGCTCAGTTCGGCTCGCCTACCACCTTGAGCGAAGCGGGCTGGACCGCGGCCGACGAGATCGCCGCGGAAATCGCGGAGACCGCCCGGCAAGTTGCTCGCGGCGGGAAGGCAGGAGCGCTGAACATGGCAGAGACCGCCAAAGTCGGGATCATCGCGTGCAGCGGCGAGGAAATCCCGGCCGGCACGCTTTCGCGGCTGGCGACGCGCCGCGTCCTGGAACTGCTGCGCCCGCAGTCCACGGTGACGCTTTGCCTGCCGCTTTTCCTGGCGGGCGAAGAGCAGGAACGGCGGTTTGCCCGGCAGCACCCGACGATCACCGTGGACGGTTGCGACAAGCTCTGCGCCAAGCGGGGCACGGAGCAGTACAGCGGCCAGGTGGCGGCCTCGCTGGTGGTCACCGACATCCTCGGCGAGCGCGTGGGCAAGTGCCACCGCAGTGCGCGCGATTTCGACAAGTCGGACGAGGAGGCCGTCTGGATTCTGGCGGAGCGGATCGCCGCCGAGGTGGACGCCCTGGCGGCGGCGGAGCCCGCCGAACGCGTCTCGGGGGTAGGCGAGGCCGCGTCGTGCGGATGCTCGTGCGGCAGTGCACCGCCGGACGGTAATCTGTCGATTCACGGCAAGAGTGTCACGGTCAACGGACTGCCGCTGATCTTCGACCGGCTCCGCGCGGAAGGGCTGAAGCCCGACCGCGGCTGCGGCGACCGGCTGTTGGAGACCGTTCGCATTTACCACGAGATCCCCGCGGGCGAGGAAGCGTTGTACCGCGACGCCCTGGAAGCGGCCTATAAGGAGTACTGCGAGCGTTGTGGAAAGTAGTGCCCTATCCGCGTAGTACTCGCTGGTGAAGGGCTAGGTCGGGCAATTGAAGGTACTGTCGGACTTACGTCGCAAACATTGGGGGTGAATTGCCATGCCGGACAACAGCAATCCGCAGCCGAGCTGCGCGTGCAGCGCAGCGCCGAAGTTGATCTTTGCCTGTTCGGGAGCGGCCGACGTGGGCCACATTTCCGATCTGGCGGCGCGAAAGCTTACCGCCGAGGGGGCGGGGAAGATGTTCTGCCTGGCCGGGATCGGCGGTCGGGTAAGCGGCATTCTGGCCAGCACGCAGTCGGCGCAGTCGATCTTGGCGATTGACGGGTGTTCGTTGGACTGCGCGCGCAAGACGCTCGAAGAAGCGGGGTTCACCGAGTTTGCGCACATGCGGCTCACGGACATGGGTATGGAGAAGGGCAAGACGCCTGCTACGGAGGATGCAGTGGCGAAGGTCGTCGGCCGCGGCCGAGCACGGCTGGCGGGGTAGCCTGCCAAACCGTGGATGAATGATGGGAGTCTGCATTGTGAAGGGTTGGCGACGCCGGGCTGAGCAGCCTTGTTGTCCGGCCTTCCGAGGGTCGGCCTGGCGCATTGGCCATGCGGGGTTCAATAACGGAGGAGCGGCATGGATCTGAAGAACGCGGTGGCCGTGTGCCTGATTTCGCTTTTCTCGGCGACGCTCGTGGTGATGATTGCGCGGGCCTTGGACCAGCAGGCGGCCGGGCGGATCGAGCCCCAGTTGGCGAGCATTGTCGAAGAGCTGCGAGCCCTGCGGAAGCAGGGAGGTATTGGGGTAGCACCGGCAGCGACCGCAACGAGCGAGGCGGCCGAAGACGGCCTGGTCGTCTACTACTTCCACAGCAATGCGCGCTGCCCGACCTGCCGGTCCATTGAGTCGCAATCGTATGAGACATTGCAGGCGGAATTTGCGGCTCCGTTGAGCCGGGGAGAGGTGACGTGGAAGGTGCTGAACTACGAGCAGCCTTCCGTCGGGGCCCTGGCGAAGAAGTTCGACATTCAGGTGCCGGTCGTGGTCCTGGCCCGAATGAAGGGAGGCGAGGTACTGGACTGGAAGCGGCTGGACGATGTGTGGGCGCTGGTCGACGACAAGCCGGCTTTCAGGGGGTATGTTCGCGGAGAGATTCGCCGCATGCTTACCCCGGAAAAGGCAAACGCGGAACCGGCTGCGGTATCGGCGGACAAGCCGGGGTCGGCGACCGCGGCCAATCCCGTTGTTCCCGCGGCTGTGCCGGCCGATCTTCCCTTGCCGGCGCCGCCGGTGGATCTGCCGCTTCCCAAGTGAACGATCTTTCTTCGGGCCGATCCCAGGACCTTTGGAGGTGTTACGATTTTCGGGCCGCACGGGGCTGCCGTGACGGATTGCGGGTAGGTTCTTTATCACTCTCTCAAGGAGATGGATGTAATGAAACGCACTCGTCTGATTCTTTTGGCGGTTGTGGCTGCCCCACTGTTGGGTTCTCTGGTGTGGGAAGCGGCATGGGCCGCGGATGCGCCCAAGGAGCGCGTCGTGGTGATGTACTTTCACCGCACGCAGCGTTGCCCTACGTGCCTGAAAATGGGAAGCTATACCGAGGAAGCGGTCAAGAACGGCTTTGCCAAGGAGCTCAAGGATCGCAAGGTCACGTTTCATTACGTCGACTTCCAGGACGAGAAGAACGCCGCCTTCACGAAGGCGTATGGCGTGGCGGGGCCGACGCTGATCGTCGCCAAGGCATCGGGCGAGAAGGTCTCGGAATACAAGAACCTGAAGGACATGTGGACCAAGGTTCGTGACAAGGACGCCTTCCTGGAGTACGTGCAGACGAACGTCAAAACGTATCTCAAGTAACGCACGGGAAACTGCGACGGCGCAGTCCGCTCGCGGTCCTGCGGGGACCTTGAGGGGGGAGAGTCTCACGTGATCAGGGAAGAGCGAGGCGGGAGATGAACGTTTACCTGCTCTACGTCGGGGCCGCGCTTTACCTCGGCCTCCTGACATCGATCAGTCCCTGTCCCTTGGCGACGAATATTGCTGCGATTTCCTATGTGGGTCGCAAGGTAGGCAACTCGCGCGCCGTGCTCGGCGCCGGGTTTCTCTACACGCTCGGGCGCTGCCTGCTCTACCTGGGTCTGGCCGTGCTCCTGGCCAACACGGCGATGTCGATTCCTGCCGTGTCGATGTTCCTCCAGAGCCAGGGGCTCTTGGGCCCAATCTTCCTCATTCTGGGAATGTTCCTGCTTGGCCTGATTACGACGAACCTGGGCGGCGCGTCGATGTCGGAGGGGATGCAGAAGCGTATCGACGCGATGGGCGTATGGGGTGCGCTGTTGCTGGGCGTCTTGTTCGCCGTGTCGTTCTGCCCCACTTCGGCGGTCTGGTTCTTCGGCCTGGTAGCGCTCATTATGGGTGCGGAGGCTGGAGCCATCACGACGGCTTTGGCCCGGGTGGGGATCAGTTTGCCGGAAGCCTCGTTGCCGGGCAGCACGTTCGTCTTGCCCCTGTGCTACGGCATCGGCACCGCCGTGCCGGTGCTCTTGGTCGCCTATGTGCTGGCCTACAGCGCTCAATCGGTGGGCAAGACCTACAATGCTCTGGCGAAGGTGGAATGGTGGGCGCGCCAGGCGACGGGTTGGGTATTCCTGCTCTTGGGCGTGTACTTTGCGCTGAAATACGTCTTCGAGGTAGTGTGAGGTGGCATGCCGGTTACGTACGCCGGCTCCGGGGAGAAGAGAGAGAAGACAGCAAGAAGACTCGCAGTATGAAGAAGAGATCACGACGGGAAATGCTTGGTGCCATCGGGTTGGCGGCCGGTTCGGGGCTGGTTGCGGGATACGTCGGCGCGGCGCAATCTGACACGCCGCAATCGCCCCCCAAGCCGCCGGAGGCATGGCAGTATGTGCCGTTGTCTCCGGCCGCTGTCGCAGCGGAGGCCTATCGCGTCATGCCGGAGGGAGGCTGCATGTACGGCGTGTTTGCCGCGGTCCTTTCGGCCTGGGGCAAGTCGGCCGGTCAGCGCTTGGACGGATTCCCTTTCCACATGTTCCGCTATGGCGAGGGCGGTATCGGCGGCTTCGGCTCGATCTGCGGCACGCTGAACGCCGGGGCAGCCCTGATCGGGCTGTTCGAGAAGGAGAAGAAACGCCGCGCACAACTCATCGCCGACCTGTTCGGCTGGTATGAGGAGGCGGAGCTGCCCCAGTACCGTCCGCCCGAAGAGACGTCGGAGACGATGGCCAAGAGCAGGGCCGCATCGGTGCTCTGCCACGTCTCGCTTGCCCATTGGTGCAAGGTCTCGGGAGCAGCTCTGATGAGCGAGGAGATGAAACAGCGCTGTCGCTGCCTGACTGCCGACGTGGCGGCGAAGACGGTCGAGCTGCTCAACCGGAACGTGGATCCGGCCGCACGACCGGCCGCGGGCGACGCGAAACCCGATGCGTCGAAGGAACCGCCGCGGGCTTTCGGCAAAATGCGGTGTGCCACCTGTCACGATCCGGCGAAGTAGTCGCTTGGGATAGGCGAAGTGGCCGCTGGGGATACCGGTGGCCGGGAGTCGTTCATGACGCAAGACGAGACTGCCCCCAAGTGCTGCTGCAAGGGCGAGACACCGGCAGCCGAATCCTGCTGCGGCCCACGGCCCGGCAACCTTCAAGAGCCCCTTCGTCTCACCGCAGCTCCGTGGATCGTCGGCAGCGTGCGCCTTGCGGGCGCGGAGGTGCCGACGATTCGCACGCGGCTCGATTGGGCGGACTATCGCGGAGCCTGGAAAGCGCGGTGGGCCATCAACCGGATGGCCTATCGCGTTCCGCCGGGGCTCTACGCAGTCGGCAATCCCACACCGGATTGCCCCGTGCTCGTGGCCGCAAACTACAAGATGAGCTTCGATCGTCTCCGCTCGCAGCTTTCCGGGCTCGATGCCTGGATTCTCGTGCTCGATACGCAGGGCGTGAACGTTTGGTGCGCCGCGGGCAAAGGGACCTTCGGCACGGACGAGCTGGTTCGCAAAATCGAGCAGTTCAATCTGTTGGAAGCGACTTCGCATCGCACCGTGATCGTGCCCCAGCTCGGCGCGCCGGGCGTGGCAGCCCATGAAGTCGAGAAACGCACCGGGGTTCGCGTGGTGTATGGACCGGTGCGGGCCGAAGACATCCCCGGGTTCCTTGCCGCCGGGATGAAAGCCACACGCGCGATGCGCCGGGTTGGTTTTTCCTTTCGCGATCGAGTGGCGGTGATTCCGGTGGAATGGATGACCATGGCGAAGTGGCCGCTGCTGGCGGCCGTCGTACTCTTCTTGCTCGCCGGACTGGGCCGCGATGGGTACTCGGGGTCTCGCGCGATCGGAATCGGCATTCCGACGGCCGTAATGATTCTGGCGACGAGCTTCGGCAGCATAACCCTGGGGCCGGCACTTTTGCCCTGGCTGCCGGGGCGGGCGTTCTCGGTCAAAGGACTGTGGATCGGTTTGGTGATGCTCGGGGCTTTCCTCCGCATCGACTGGTTTGCCGCTGCGGTTTACCAGAATTGGGCGAGTACTTGGGCGTGGTGCCTCCTGGTTCCGGCGATCGCCAGCGTGTTGGTGATGGGGTTCACCGGGGCCTCCACGTACACATCCCTGTCCGGTGTCCGTCGCGAGGCGAAGTTCGCCCTACCGATCGATTTGTTTGCCGTCGTTACCGGTCTTGCGCTCTGGCTGGTGGGTCGTTTCCTATAGCTCTCACCCTGCAAGTCGCGGGAGAAGCCCCGATGTTCGGTCTCCGATATCTCCGCAATGTGGCCACGCTCGTTCTGGACGAGTCGAAGTGCAACGGCTGCGGCATGTGCGTCACGGTGTGTCCGCAGGAGGTGCTTACGCTGGAGGAGCGAAGGGCGCGCATCGTGGACCGCGACGGCTGCATGGAGTGCGGTG
Source organism: Pirellulales bacterium (assembly GCA_963736495.1). Classification (GTDB taxonomy): domain Bacteria; phylum Planctomycetota; class Planctomycetia; order Pirellulales; family Thermoguttaceae; genus CAVTPL01. The sequence goes on from CAVTPL010000014.1 coordinate 189,801, forward strand.
CCTGCGCGCGCAACTGCCCGAGCGGAGCGATTGCGGTGCGGTCGGGCGTCGGCTGCCTGGAGGCAATCGTCCGCGGCGCTCTGGCGGGCACGCAGCCCACCTGCGGTTGCGCCCAGGGATCGTCGTGTTGCGGGTAAGAACGCGCGGCGGATTGAGAGCGGAGTTTCGCTCGCCGCCGCCCCCCTTGCGGACGGGGGTTCGGGCGTCTTGATCGCGGCGGTGCGCGGCGGCGGCGGACGAGCGGCGGTCGGCGACGGCTTCACCGGCCTTGGGCGCATCGCTATCATGAGTCCTTGCGTGCAGCAAGTATCAAGTAGTAAGTGCGGGCGCCGAATTGCATCGGATTGCTGCACTGCTGGACCTTGAGCAATAGGAAGTGTGCCATGGCCTCGTACACGCTCCCCGCCCTTCGCAAGCCCACGAAAACCAAGAAGAAGCAGGTGTTGCTGGTTGCCAACGGCGATTTGCGTTTGGCGGCTAACCAAAACTGCTGGCCCGCGCAGAAGGCGATGGAAGACGCCTTGGTTGCCGCGGTGGACGAGGCGGGTTTCGAGCTGGTGCGCGCCCATCCCTACCGGGAAGACCAGGGGCACGGCTTCATCGGCTCGCAGAAGGAAGGCATGTGCGTATTCGCCGGCATCGATCCCAAAGCGCGGCTGATCGTGGCCGAGGCGGTCTGGCAATACTCGCATCACATTCTGGCCGGCTTGCTCAGTCACGAGGGTCCGATTCTCACCGTGGCCAACTGGTCGGGCACGTGGCCGGGGCTGGTGGGAATGCTGAACCTCAACGCCTGCCTCACCAAGGCGGGCAAGAAGTATTCGACGCTTTGGAGCGAGGACTTTGCCGATCCCGCATTCCACAAGCGCCTGGCCAAGTGGCTCGCCAAGGGAGAGGTCCGACATGATCTGACGCACGTGACGTCGCTGAAGGGCATCAAGCTTCCTTCCGCGGAGCGCCGGCTGGGGGAGGCCCTCGCCGCACAGCTCCAGCAGGACAAGGCGATCATGGGCGTCTTCGACGAGGGCTGCATGGGGATGTACAACGCGATCATCCCCGATGAGTTGCTCGCCCCTCTGGGAGTTTACAAGGAGCGGCTGAGTCAGTCGGCGTTGTACTACGAGACCACGCAAGTCCGCGACGACGAAGCGCGCGCGGTCAAACAGTGGATGGTCGATCGCGGCATGAAGTTTGTCACCGGCCCCGATCCGGCGAAGGATCTGACCGACGAGCAGATTCATACCCAGTGCAAGATGTACATTGCCGCGTTGCGGATTGCCGACGACTTTGGCTGCCACACGATCGGCATTCAGTACCAGCAGGGTCTCAAGGACCTGCTGCCCGCCAGCGATCTGGCGGAGGGGATGCTCAACAACGCCGAACGTCCCCCGGTCACCAGCCGCGACGGCAATCGCGAGCTTTATGCGGGCCAGCCGCTGCCTCATTTCAACGAGGTCGACGAGTGCTGCGGCCTGGACGCGCTGATGACGTTCCGCGTGCACCGTGCGATGGGCCAGCCCTGCGAGACGACGTTGCACGACATCCGCTGGGGCGACATCGACCACTCGGGGAGCGTCGACCAATACGTGTGGGTGTTCCTGATCAGTGGTTCGGTTCCTCCGGCCCACCTGGTGGGCGGATGGCAAGGCGCTTCCAGCGAGCGCCAGCCGTCGATGTTTTTCCGCCTGGGCGGCGGCACGCTCAAGGGCGTATCCCGGCCGGGCGAGATCGTCTGGTCGCGGATCTACGTGGAGAACGATCGATTGAATATGGACCTGGGCCGCGCCGGCGCGATCGAGTTGCCCCCCGAGGAAACGGAACGCCGCTGGAAGGAAACGACTCCCCAATGGCCGATCATGCATGCCGTGCTCTATGGCGTTACGCGCGACCAGATGATGGCCAAGCACAAGTCGAACCACATCCAGGTCGTCTATGCCAATAGCGACAAGGAGGCCAATGCGGCGCTTCTGGCCAAGGCCGCCATGGCGCATGCGCTGGGCATCCACGTCAACGTGTGCGGCACGCGCAAGAACGGCAAAGACTGGGCCTGAGCGCGGGCCTCGCAGAGCGCACGCGATCGGGTTTCGAGCCGAGGCTCGAACTACGGGAAGGCTTCTCGTGGTACGTCCCCCAGGTGTGCGTGCCACGAGGCAGGCTGCGGTACAGTTGCCGATCGAATGGAAAGGATGCGCCGTGGATCGCCAACATGCCGTCACGCAAGAGACGCGCTCCGTGCGGAAGGGAGGCCGCCGCTGGAAAACGGCGACGGCAGTTGCCGTCGTGCTGCTCGCAGCCTACTTGGTAGGGGCATACGTCGCCGTGCCGTTGGCCTGGAGGGAGTACACGAAGCGGCACCCCTGGTTCGATGCGATACCGGGAGTCACGGAGACCCGCGACGGCCTTCCCGGTGACCCGCTCAACGTGGCCCTCGTTGGATCGGAAGCCGAGGTGAGAGACATCATGGCGGCGGCCGGGTGGCGCGGCAGACCCCTTGGGGCTGCGCAGCGATCTGGCGATCGCCGCCGACACCGTGCTGCGCCGTTCCTACGAGAAGGCGCCGGTGAGCAATCTGTATCTCTTCGGCCGCAAGGAGGACCTGGCCTTCGAGCAGCCGGTGGGCAACGATCCCAGTCGGCGTCATCACGTGCGATTCTGGCGAACCAGCGACGACGACCCGAGTGGCCGTCCGGTGTGGGTGGGCTCAGTAACGTACGACGAGCGCGTGGGCTTCAGCCATACGACCGGCCAGATCACGCATCACATTGCGCCGGAAGTCGATGCCGAGCGCGACCGGTTGTTCGAGCAGCTTAGCGAGACGGGCCGCCTGGCCGAAGCGGGAGTCGTAGAGGACTTCCACAAGGTTCTGGAGGGTCACAACGGCGGCGGAGACCCGTGGCGAACCGACGGGCGCCTGGCGGTGGGGTCGATCTCCGCTCGGTAGGACCCTGGGAATTGCGATGATTCGTGACGAGCAGAACGAGATCCGGCCCGAGGACGGTTCGCCAAGCGGCGAACTTTCGACTGAGGAGGACGGCTGCGACGTGTTCGAGATAGGTTCGGGGGATGAGCGCGAGACGAACCGGGAGGGGGGCCGCTTTCAGTACAGCCTGAAGACCCTATGTGTTCTCACCCGAGGCCTTCTTCACGCGCTGGACGTGGGCGAGCCATGAGCGAACCGGCATCGATTGTTGCGCGTCTGATGGCGGTCATCGAGGCTCGCAAGGTTCATCGTCCTTCGGGATCGTATACTGCCGAGCTGCTCGAGGGCGGCGTCAATCGCATTGCGGCCAAGGTGATCGAGGAGGCGGGCGAGGTGGCCGAGGCCGTGCGCAAGGCGGAATCCGCGGAACGTCGCGGCGCCGTGGTCCACGAAGCTGCCGACGTGATTTACCATCTGCTCGTGCTGCTCGCCGCGTGCGAGGTTTCGCTGGCGGAGGTCGAGACAGAGTTGGTGCGCCGTTTCGGGGTATCGGGCATCGAGGAGAAAGCTGCGCCGCACTGCGCGAGGGCCACGGCTGAGGTTCCTCAATCGCGGTGGACCTTGATTTGTTCGGGCTTTGGTGAAGAGGGTTGCGGCAGGCCGTCTCAGGCATCCCGCGATTTCGCCCATCGGATCGACCCGCGCAGGCACGTGCCGACGACCGGAAGCTCGGAGTCGAACAACAGCGCATAGGGGTCTTCCGCGTCGCGGTCGGGCAGGCTCACGATCGCCAGGTTGGCGAGCTTGCCGGGATCGAGACTTCCGAGGCGGTCGTTCATGTCGAGGGCCCGAGCTCCGGCGAGAGTACCCATCGCCAATGTCTGGGCCGGACTGGCCCATCCACGCCGGGCGACGAGGCGCATCTCCGCCAGCACGCTCAGGTCGGGCGAAGAGGCTCGGCTGTCGGTCCCCAACGCCACGGTCACGCCCGCGGCCAGGAGCTTGCCCAAAGGGTAAGGGGCGTGTTGGAAGTAGGCGTGAGTGCGCGGACAGTAGACCACGGCCATGCGATGCCGATGCTCGGAGAGGAAGTCGATTTCGTCGTCGTCCAGGTAGTTTCCGTGGACGACGAGAACTCGGGGGGCACTGCTGAGGATGCGGAGGTAGTCTAGGACGCGCGTTCCCGGGACAATTGCGTGCGCATCCCACCCTTCGACGCTCTCGAGCAACTGGCGGAAGGGTCCTGAGCCGCTGCGGAGGAACTCCAGCTCCTCGCGCGATTCTGCCAGGTGCATGGCCAAAGGGGTTCGGCGTGCGGCGGCGATTTCGGCGGTCTGAGCCAAGAGGCGAGGATGCACGGTATAAGGAGCATGGAGACAGAGGCCGCCGCGGATTCGGGGGGAAGGCGGCAACGCGAGGTGCTCTTGCGCCTGTGCGAGCATGGGCGCCACGCGTGCAGCGGTGGGCGCGATTAGTTCGAGGAAGACCATCGCGTCGAGGCCGGATCGCTCGAAAGCTCCCGTCGGCCAGTTTGGCTGGGCAATTTCCCCCACCGCGGTGACGCCCTGGCGTGCGCACTCTTCAAGGCCCAGCTCAACCGGCCGCCGAACCGTGTTCGCCACGCGCCGCCGCCAGGCGAGGACGGTTTCGATCCAATCCACCAAGCCCACGCCTGGGCGTGCGAGCGGGGCGGGAAGATCACTGAATTCGAGATGGGTGTGGGCGTTGACCAGTCCCGGCAGCAGGGCGACGTTGCCCAAGTCTTCCGCCTCGTCCGCTCGAACCCCTTCGTTGATCGCCACAATTCGATCGTGCTCGATTACGACGACGCCGTCAGGAATGGGGTCGGCGGTAACGGGGAACACGTATCGGGCTTTCAGCACTCGGCGTGCGCGCGAGCGGATGCGCTTCGCTTGACGCGGCGGGTTCCTCACCGGCTGCGGACTTCGACCGATCCTGATCGGCAGATCGTGGTTCGGGCTGCGGTTGTGAAGCGGTCATCGCCGGTCTTCCGGGGTCAGCACGAGTGCACGCGTTGCATGTTGTTCACCGTCTTCGGGTCGGGCCGATGCACGGCGGCCTCTGTGCCCTCGGCGCGTGGGCCGTTTGCCGCGATTGCCGGAAGAGGGCAGTCCGCGGATCAGGCGGGACACGCGCAGCGACCGTCGCCGTCGCGCTTGGCGCTGCGGCCCAGCCGCGCGAACCAGACCAAGAGCATTGCCGCGAGCAGCGACGCAACGACTACGACCGGCCAGCGGAAGACCATTGCGTCGGCCGCTTCCGGTTGGAGAAACCGTCCGAACAGGGGCCAGTGGGCGGTCACATACTGGCTCACGGGGACAGACGTGGCCGCGAGGGTATTGTGCACGAAATGAAAGACCATGCCGGGCACGATGCTGCCCGTTTGCACGGCCAGATAACCGAGGACCACTCCGACGAGGGCGGCGATGAGCGACTGCTGAAGGATCGAGTGGGTGAGGCCGAAGAGCAGGGCGCTGTAGAGGATCGCGCGCCACTTTGTACCCCCGTGGCGGAACCCCGAGAGGATGAAGCCGCGGAAGGCGAGTTCTTCGCAGATCGCCGGCACGATGGCGATGATGGCGATGACTTGCCAGAAGGGGGCGTCGCGAAAGGCGGCGTCGAGCCCTTCCATGGTCTTCTGAATCTCCTCGCTCAGCGGATAGAGCCGCATCACCGCCGCGCGGAGCACGGTGACCGCGGGATGCAGAACCACGGCGAGAAGCGCCGCGGCGAAGGGCGCCGGCCAGGCCGGCCATCGCAAGAGCAGCGTCGCCGCGCGCTGTTGGTGAGCATTACGGTCATGAGGAGGGCCGGCGTAAGGATCACGGCCAACTGCGTAGCGATGGCGATCACGGCGAAGCTGCGGAAGTCGTCGACGACCGGCAAGTGGAAGCTCATGAAGAACCGTATGAGCAGGATGACGATCGCGCAGAACACGGCGCCCGCCACCGTGGGAATCGGCCCGCGGTCATGGACGAGATGGCGCACCCAGGCTCCCAACTCCAGTCGCTCGCTTTCCCGGAACAGCACCGACTCGCGGTTGAACTGGTCCACAGCCCAGCGCACCGCCCATAGACAGCAGCCCAGCGTCACCGCCAGCACCGGTGGGAGGAATTGGAGTGCCTGAAGGTAGTTGCCTTCCATCGCGCGCGCAGCAAGAGCACCATGCCGGTCACGGGGATCAGGCTGTTGCCCAGATTCAGCTCCATGCCCGAGGCGGCGGGCAGGACCGCCAGCGGCATGGTGACCAGGAGCACCGGCATCAGGTAGTACTGACCTTCCTTGGTGCTTCGGGCGAAGGCGGCGATGGCCAGGCAGACCGCACTAAAAAGCGCCGACGCGGGGACCAGTGCGACGGCGAGCCACAGTGCGCCGGAGAGCGGCGGCGGACTGAGGCCGGGCAGCCTTGCCAGCACCATGTATCCCACCAACCCGATGCTGAGCACGTTGAGCGTCGCGGTCACGCAACTGAAGATCATGATCGTCAGCAGCTTGCCGACGACGATTTCGCTTCGTTCCGCGGGGCTGGAGAGAAGGGTTTCGAGGGTGCCGCGTTCCTTCTCGCCGGCGCACAGATCCACGGCGGGGTAGAAGGCGCCGGTGAGGGCCCAGATCAGGAGCATTACGGGCAGCATGCGGGACCACGTGGCGACGCCCGAGCGGCCCGTGTCGCGGGCCACGTCGACCGTTTCGGGCTCGATCGGCGCGGCGAGCGATTCGGGGAGGTTTGCCGCGGCGAGGTTCTGGCGGCGATACAGGTCGTTCCATCGCATCCACAGGTCGAGGAGGCGCGCGAAAGCCAACTGCGATCGCTCGTTGGCGGTGGTATAGACGAAGACCGGGCGAGGCGCCTCGACGTTTTTGGCTCCCTGGCGAGCGGCGCTGCGGAACTCGTCGAGACGGCGGCCGAAGCCGGTGGAGAAACAAAGCGCCGCTTCATAGCGACCCTCCTGCACGGCGCGTGCGTGCTTCCGCGAGTGCCGCCGCGTCATCGGCGGCGGTGTCCGCGGCCAGGTCCACTTGCAGCAGCCGCGACTTCTCCGGGCTCTTGAAGAGGCCGGGGATGAAATGGCCGTCGTCTACGAGGCGCGGCTCGGCCGGGAGGCCCGCCGCGCCGAGCACCAGCACGCTGCGCCGGCTTCTCTTGCACGAACTGCGCAAACTGCAGGAACGTCATCCCCAGCAAGGGATAAAGGAGCATCGGCAGCACGACAATCATGAACATCGTGCGCCGATCGCGCAGTTGGTCGCGGATCTCGCGTTTGAGAATCAGTTTGACGTTCGACACATTCACGGCTTTGATCCTGGCGCGTCCGCGTGCTTTTTCACTGCAGGGATCCGTGCGGCGCGGCGCACGACGATTCGGCGGGGGTGGGCCGAGCGTGCGGGGCTTCCGCGAGGCCCGCGTCGTGCCGCGAAATCAACTGGAAGAACAGCTCTTCCAAGTCGTGCTCGCCGAAACGGCCGCGCAGCTCTTCCAAGGTTCCCTCGGAGAGCAGATGCCCGCGGTGGATGATTGCCACGCGGTCGCAGAGCTTCTCGACCTCGCGCATGATGTGCGTGGAGAAGACGACGCACTTGCCATGGTCGCGGAGCTCGGCCACGGTCTGCAAGAGAGCCCTGGCCACCAGCACGTCCAGGCCTGCGGTAGCCTCGTCGAAGATCACGACCGGCGGATCGTGAACGATGGCGCGGGCGACGGAAACCTTCTGCTTCATTCCGGTCGACATCTTCGCCCCCAGCCGGTCGCGGATGTCGTTCATCGAAAGTCGCTCGAAGATCTGTTCCATGCGCTCGCGCAGCAGTTCGTCGGCCATGCCGTGCAGGCGGCCGAAGTACTCGACCATCTCCCAAGCCGTCATGCGGTCGTAGACGGCGGTGTTGGCCGACATGAAACCGATCTGCCGCCGGACTTGGGAGGGTTGCGCTGGACGTCGTATCCGTTGACCGTTACCGTGCCGCCGGTCGGCTGCAGCAGGGTGCTGAGGATGCGCAGCGCCGTGGTCTTTCCCGCTCCGTTGGGCCCGAGAAGCCCATAGATTTGGCCGGCGTGTGCGTCGAAGCTCACGCCGTCCAAGGCCACGAGCTTTCCTTGCTGCAGGTCGGCGTAGTGCTTGGTCAGTCCACGCACGTGGATCATAAGGCGGCTTCCCTTCCCCATCGAGAAGAACCAGACGAGCAGGGTGAACACCCCGAGAGGCCGTGCCCGACGTGTTGCAGCGGCCCGTTGGGAGACGCGAGGCGGCGACGCTGGAACCGCGATTGGGAATCGGCTCTAAAGCAATGATCTTCAGACACTTAAGTCTATCCTATCCTTGCCGGGCCGATGCGTCAAAGGGCCCTGGCGTCCTCGTTTCCGGGGGCTGAGGTTCCGTTTGGAGCGTTTGCGCAAGCGAAACGGCCGAGTGGCTTCGCTCGGCCGCGATCGCGTTGCTTGCCAGAGTGCCGGTCACCGCGGACACCGGCAGCCGCATCCCAACGCGGGGCGCTGGTCCGGTCAGTTCGATTGCGAGACTTGATCGGATTTCTGTTTCGCTGCGCCGCCGGGGAGTTTTCCGGCCTTGATGAGGTCTCCGAAGGTGGGCGAGTTTGGGTCTTTCGGATTGGCTTTCATGGCCGCGACCGTGTCGAGGGCTTTTTGGATCTTGGCCTTGTCGTCCTTGTCGGCCTTGCGATCCAGGAGTTTGTCGAGGGCCTGGCCGTAGACGTTGCGGTCCTTCTTGCTCACGCCTTCGTGGCAGATGGTGCACTTGGCCTTCTCCGTCACATCGGCAAAGGCCTTGTCCTTGGCGTCCTTACTATCGGCCTTCACGTACTTGGCGATGAATTCATCGCGGAAGGCCTTATCGGCCTGGGCCGTAGACGCGGTGAGCGAGACAACGACGGCGCCGACGAGGGCGCCAGCGAGGACGATGGGCAGGAGTCGTTGCATGGTAGCTTTCCTCCGGGGGCTACGTGCGCGCTGGTGGCCGTCTTCACGGCCCGCGCAGCGGTTCAAATGCCTTAGCGGGGCAGGGAAAATATCCCTATCATAGCAAGGTCGTCAATAGCCATGTCGGATCTGGACATAAGCCGGGAGGCGGTAACGCGGCCGGGCTGGACGGCTTTGAGTGAACCCACCGCGGCACAGGACACGATGCTACTTCGACGATGCATCAGGAGCGCCGGGTAAGGCCTGAGCCCGCGGTGGAGGGGGCGGGCCTTATGCGGCGGGCTTTTTCTCTGCGGCGGCTTTTTCGGTCGCCGATTGTTCGGCCGCCGTCTTGGCCGCGGCGGCCGCCTCGGTGGCCGCCTTGGCCAGCGCGGCCTTTTCGGCCAACGCCTTTTCCAACGGCGCTACGGCCGCTGAGTGTTTTTCTGCCTCGGCCTTCTGAGCCGTGGCATCCTTGGCCGCCTGCTCGGCGCGGGATACGGCCGCGGCGGCGGCTGCCTTGGCTTGCTCAGCCTGCGTCAAGGCGGTCTTGCCGGCTTCGGCTTTCTGCGCGGCCATCGCGGTAGCCTGTTGCGCGGCTCTGCGAGCCGCCTCCAGCCTGGCGTTCAATTCGGCCAATTCCTTTGCGAGCTTATCCGCCGCTGCTTGCGCGGCGGCGGCCTGGGCCGCGGCCGCCTCGGCGCGCATGGCGAGCGTGGGCGGGTTTGAGGCCAGCGAGGCCGCCAGCTTGCCGTCGGCCGCGCTGGAGAGGCGGAGTTCGCCGGCAAAGTCGCCGGCGAGCACGCGCGCGCCGTCGTAGGCAAAGGCAACTTTCATCACCTGCTCGGGCATGGGTTCGAGCCGCGGATGGGGTTTCCACTGGCATCCCAAAGCTTGACCACACGATCGCGCCCGCCGGAGACGATTCGGCCGTCGTGGGCGAAGGCGAGGTGGGCCACTCCGCCCGCGTGGGCATTGATGCTTTTGACCGGCTTGCCGTCTTCCATGCTCCCAGAGCTTGATCGTGCCGTCTTCGCTGGCGCTGGCCAGCACGTTGGAGTCGTCGCGAAAGCTGACGCCGGTGACGGCGGCCTTGTGGCCTTCGAGGTTCTGGAACTCGCGGCCGGTTTCGGCTTCCCAGACCAGCAGGCCGCCGCTGCGGTCGGCCGTGGCCAGGAGCACGCCGTCGGGGCTGAACTCGACGGCGTAGATCCAGTCGGTGTGTTTGCGGATTTCGTAGGCTTGCGTGCCGTCGGCCGTGGAGAACACGCGGACGATCTTCTCCGGGCCGCCCAGGCGATGCGCCGGCTGGTCGGCGTTGATGTCGGCGGCGAGGACGACGTCGAGTTCGTCGCCGACCTCGAACAGGCGCTTGCCGGTCTTGACGTCGTAGACGACGACCACGCCCGCGGCTGGCCGTCTGGCCGCCGCCGGCCAGGAGCAGATTCGCCGGAGCGGCTGAACCGCAGCACGTAGGGAATGCCTTCGGGAAAGGGCAGGATGCCGAGCAGTTCGGCCGTGTCGGTGTGGTAGAGGACGATCTGCTTCTGGCCGGCGACGGCGACCAGCGGCGCCCAGGGGCTGGCGGCCAGGGCGGTCACGGCACCGGGGCGCGGCGTGTAGACGACGGGTTGGCGGGAGAGTCCCTCGGGCATGCACGGCGGGACCTCCGGCTTCGCCGCGCCGGCCGAGGACGACAAGGCTCATCGCGGCCGGCTTGGCCGCTGTTGCGGTGGCCCCGGCATCCTTCAGTGCCCCGCCCAGCGATCCACTGGCGGATGATCGTCCAGCTTGGCGCCGGGCAGCTTGTCGGCTGTTGGGCGGCATGTGCGGCTCGCTCTTGTGAGTGACCAAGAGCCAGAGGTAGGAGCTGTCGAGATCGCCCGGCTTGATCGCCTCGCCGCTGGCCCCGCCCTTGAGCACGCGCTCGTAGATGTCCAGGGCCAGGTCGTTCTTGGCCTTGTTCTGATTGTGGCAAGTTGAAGCAGTGCTCGCGGAAGATCGGCCGCACGTGGTCGGCGTAGGTGATCTTCGGCGGCTTGGCGGCGTCGGCGGCCGCGCGGCAAGCGCCAGGTGCAGGCCAGCAAGGCGACGGCCAGAGGTCGAACGATTCGACAGGGTCATGGCTACGACTCCCACCCGGATACCTTGACGCGAGCGATTCACGGACGGCTTGCGCACGCGTCGGCTGCTTCGCCGTCTAGTGATTGAACACGAACTCCCGCGAGTTCAGCAGCGCCCAGAACACGTCTTCCAGCGCGGCCTGGCGGTTCGTGTCGCTCTCGACGCGTCTTGGCGAGCTTCGTCGGTTTCCGTCGGCGGTCGGCTCGCGGCAGAGCGCAGCGGACGTAGAGAGTGCGGACGATCTCCGGCGTCTTCTTCGGCGTCGAGCAGCCGCTTGACCACGCCGCCGGCCGCGATCTTCTGCTGGATCGTGTCGCCGTTGAGCAGGTGCAGGGCCTGCGAGAGCGTCGGCTCGGTGCTGCACTTCGCAGGCGCAGACCGTCTCGCGCGGCGAGCGGCCGAAGGTCGTCAGGAAGTAGTTGCTCGTGGTGCCGTCGGCGATCTGCACCGCCCGGGCGCCCAGCGGCAGGCCGCGGAACTTGTCCTTGGTCTCGGTCACCTGGCTGATGCAGTCGAGCAGCATCTCGGCCCGGATCCGCCGGACCCGGGCGTGGGCGAAGTTCCGCTCGTCGCCGGCGTTGCTGGCGTTGCGCTCGGTCGACGCGCTGGTAGGCCTGCGAGTTGCAGATGTCGCGCACCAGCCGCTTGAAGTCGTACTTGTACTCGACGAGCTTGCTTGCCCAGCGCCTGCGAGCAGCTCCGGATTGCTGGGCGGGTTGCTGACGCGGACGTCGTCGACCGGCTCGACGATGCCCATGCCCGAAGAAGTGGGCCCAGACGCGGTTGGCCACGCTGGGGGCGAAGTACGGATTCTCCGGCGACGGTGAGCCAGTCGGCCAGCACCTCGCGGCGGTCCTTGCCCTTGACGTCGGGCTCCGCGCCGCCGAGGAACTTCGGCTCCATGACGCGGCCGCCGACCGGGTGCTTCACCTCGCCGCCGCCGCGGTTGAAGACGATCGTCTCGCGGTAGTCCTCGCCCTGCTTGCGGCCGATCTGGCAGAAGAACGCGGCGAAGCTGTAGTAGTCGTCCATCGTCCAGCGGTCGAACGGATGGTTGTGGCACTGGGCGCACTGGATGCGAATGCCCATGAACACCTGGGCCACGTTCTCGGCCGTCTTCAGCGTGTCGGTCTCGATCTGGTAGAAGTTGGTCGCCGGGTTGCTGAAGGTGCCGCCGCTGGCCGCGAGCAGCTCGCGGACCATCTGGTCAGCGGCACGTTGTTGGCGATCTGCTCGGTGAGCCAGTTGGCATAGAGATAGGCCGACTTGTAGCTGACCTCGTTGGTCGAGCGGATCATCAGCAGCTCGGCCCACTTCATCGCCCAGATCTCGGCGAACTCCTTCTGCTGCCAGCAGCCGGTCGACGAGCTTGGCCCGCTTGGCCGGGTCCGTGTCGGCCATGAACGCCTGCGTACTCCTCCTCGGTCGGCAGCCGGCCGGTGATGTCGAGCGTCACGCGGCGGAGGAAGACCTCGTCGCGTGCAGATCTCGCTGGGCACGATCCGCAGCTTCGTGCGAGCTTGGCGTCGACCAGTTCGTCGACGTAGTTGGCCGGCGGCGTCGGTCGGCGGGGTGTAGGTCGAGCCCCGCGGGCAGCACGAGCACCTGGCTGCCGACGGTCTTCGTCTCGAAGCGGGCCATGACGAAGGCCTCGCCGCGGTTGGCCGCGGTGACCAGCGCCGTCGGGATCGATCGGCGGCCGAGTTGTCGTTGTTCGACAGGAACACGGCCAGGTCGGTCACGTCGCGGCCGCGTGCCGTCGGAGTACTTGGCCCGGACGATCATCTGCTGCTTCGCGCCCTCGCCCTCGAGCACGGCCTGCGGCGGGTAGAGCTCGACGCTCTCGACCGTGGGCACTTCGCCGGCGTCGTCCGGCGCGCCGGCCTCGAGCCAGCCCAGCAGCGTCTGGTAGTACTCGCTGTTCGGCTCGAACCGCTTGCCGCCGGTGTGCGGCACCGCCCCGGTCGCCTTCTCCAGCAGCAGGCTCTCCTCCGGCATCGCCAGGTTGATCCGGCGGAAGCCGATCTCGCGGGTCAGGCGCTACGTAGTCGCCCGGCGGATCGAAGCCGAACAGCGAGAGGTGGAAGCCGTCCTTGCCCCGGGCCGCGCCGTGGCAGCCCCGGTGTTGCAGCCGGCCCGCATGAAGACCGGCATCACGTCGAGCTGGAAGCTGACCGGGCGAGTCGCGGCCGGCGCTTCTTCGACCGTGACCGGCACGCCGGCGGTCTTGCCCTCGTACTCGACCTCGAGCGTCGTTTGGCCGTCGGCCAGCGGGATAAGCTACGCCTCCTTCGAGCCGGAGCAGCTTTGCATCGGCCGGCGTGACCTTGGCCTTGGCGGTGACGTCCTCGGTCACGCCGTCGGGCCGCGTGGCGACGACGACGTACCGCTGCCGACGCCAGGCTGGGCGAACAGCTGCACGTCGGGCGGGTAGACGTCGATGCGCTCGGGGCGCGGCGGCGAATCGCCGAGCCGGCGCGACGCCCAGCACGCGGCTCCCAGCGGCCACGCATTGTGCGAAACGGGACATTCCCTTGCTGCTCATGCGATTGTCTCCTGGTGCGCCTATTTCTTTTCCGCCGGCTGGGCTGTTTTTCGCTCTTGCCGCAGCTGCTCCAGCCGGCTCTGAGGTTTTCTCTCGCTCTTGGCGGGCTCGGCCTTGGGCGGCGGAGCCGGGGCCGGCTTAGCTTCGGCCGGCTTGGCGGCAGCGGCTGCTGGATCCGCAGTTCGCCCGTGCCCAGAAGGTGCGTGATCGGCTCGCTTGTCGAGCATGACCACCGCCCGGCACAGGAGCGTCTTGTGCTGACCGACCGGCGACTTGGCCGTGGTCTTGATCGGGAACGCGACCTCGGTCGAGTCCTTGGTGATCTCCTGCGGCGCCGCGGTCACCTCGTTGGGCAGTCCCAGCAGTTCCACGTGGCCGATCCGGCGAAGTCCTTCTTCTTCTCGACCTTCACGACCAGTTCGGTCTGCTGGCCCTGGTCCACGGACACGGTCGGCAAGGCGAACTTGACGAAGGGCTCGGCGACTTCGAGGTTGGCCAGTTGCGTGGACACGAGCACCGGGCCGTCGCCGACGGTTGCCTCGCCGATGACGGCGATCTTCCACTTGCGCACCGCCGCGCCCGCCGTCGGCCGTCAGCGGGATGAGCACTTCGTTCTTGCCTTCGGGAATCGTGACCGAGCTGGGCGAGGAAACGCCCGGCGGGTTGTAGAGCATGCGCAGCGTGATCGGGGCCTTGAAGCCGGGCTGCGCGCTTGGCCACGATCTTCAGGTCCATCGAGCCGCTTTGCACCAGCGGCACCTTGGGCTCGACGATCTCGATGCGAACGGCACGTGGCCTGGGTGACCGCCACGGCCATCCGCTCGGTGTAGTGGTTCCAGACCTCGCGGTTGTTCTGCTCCGCGGACCAGCGAGGTGCGCTGACGCAGATGGCCCTCCACGGCCCGGTCGCCCTCGTTGGCGCGGCCGATCACGTCGACCAGCGCCCCGGCCGGCTTGGCATCGGCTGCGGCCGTGAGCAGCAGCGGGAACCGTGGGGTCGTCCGGGCACGATCGGGCACGATTTCGGCGGAGACGCCCGGCGGCAGATCCTGCGAGTTCGAGCTTCACCTCGCCGCCGAAATCCTCGCGTTGGGCGGAGACCAGCACCGCCATGCGGTTCCCCGCGGGCACCGGGCGCGGAGACGTCGACAAACTGGCGTCCGCTCCGGCAGGCCCAGCGTCAGCTGCGGCCGACCGGCGTGACTTCGATGCGATAGACATAGTCCGGGCCGCCTTGGCCGAGTTGGTCGTAGACGACGATCACGTACTGGTCGTCGGCCGGGGCGGTGAAGCGGACGTAGCTGTCGGGCGTATCGGTGTCGTCGTTGCCGGCCACGCCCGCGCCGTTGATCGCAGCACGTCCGAGCACGGAGTCCAGCGGCGATGCGGAGACTGCGGGCGTGGACGCGGATGTCGAAGACCTGGCCCTTCTTGGCCGGCGAACTTGAAGCAATCCACGTCGCCCGGCTTGCCGATGATGCCGTTGAGCGCCGCGGGCGCCTGGACCGGCGTGGCCTGTGCCGGTTCGTCGTTGGGCTCGCCTCCAGCACGTTGGGCAGATCGGTGACGCGGAACGGATTGGCCGAGGGGGCGATGCCCTGGCGTCGTGGGCCACGAGGCCGAACATCGGCTGCGGCGCGGCGGGCAGCGTGACCTTCTCCGTCCATTCGCCCGCCACGTCGCCCAGCCAGCGGACTTCGAGCGTCTCGCCCGGCCGCCCGCCGGCCGGATAGACCGCCAGCGGCCGCGGGAACGTGCCCACGTGCAGCCGGTAGCGGCAGTCGCCCGAGCCGCCGAACGCACTCTCGCGGACCTGGATGACGTAGTTGCCGTCGTCGGGGGCAATCGATCGAGACGACGCAGTCCTGACGCACCAGCGGCGTGTCGTCGGCCTCGGCCAGCACGAAGCGCTTCATGTCGAGGATCGCCACGAACGGATCGAAGAACGTCTGCGCCCAGCCGGAGGCCTTCGATCTCCGCCGTGATCCGCTGCCCCTTCTTGGCCTCGACGACGAAGTAGTCGACGTCTTCGTTCTCGACCACTCCGTTGACCGTGACGTTCAGGGGGATCTTCTGCGGCTGGGCGAAGTCGTTGTTCGGCTCGACTTCCTGGATTTCGGGCAGCGCGCCCACGCTGAAGAGTGAGCAGGTTGCTGATCCCGCTGGCGGTGCGCAGGCGCAGGCCGTGCAGCTCCCAGCGGCAGTCGGCGGCGATCGCCAGCCGGGCTTTCACGCTCCCGTCCTTTTGCGGTTCCAGCTTGACCACGCGCAATGCCCGGCTCGTAGAGGAGGATTTCCTGGGCATCGGCCAGGCGAGCGCCCGTGAGCAGAGTCTCGACTTCCGCTGCCGCGTTGTCCTCCGTAAGGGGTGATCCGGCCGAGCTGGGGATCGGCCGCAGTTGCCCAACGCGTAAGCCAGGCGGCCGCGAGCATGGTGCAAAAGAATCCTCCGCCGCAACCATTCCGCTCATGGTGTACCTCCGCCGGCCCGCGCCGGCACGTGGTCTCGCGGCGCACGAGGGTCCAATTAAGCCAAGAGCCCGGCGCGGACCTTGCCACCGCGCACGATGTCGATCGGCCGATTGCCCGGCGCCAAGAGCCGCTTGGTGGCGTCGATTCCCAGGAGCTGGTAGATCGTGGCGAACAGGTCGGGCGGCTCGATCGGCTCTTGTTCCGGCTCGGCCGCCGTGGCGTTGGACGAGCCGAAGACGCGCCCGCTTTGAATCCGCCGCCGGCCAGCACGACGCTGAAGACCTTGGGCCAGTGGTCGCGGCCGGCGTCCTTGTTGATCTTCGGCGTGCGGCCGAACTCGCTGGAGACCATGACGATCGTGTCGTTGAGCAGTCCGGTGCGGTCGAGGTCGCGGATCAGCGCGGCAAAGGCCTGGTCGAACGGCGGCATCTGCGCACGGGTGCCGGGCACGATCTGCGTGTGGAAGTCCCAGCCGCCGTAGGTGACCGAGACCACTCGCACGCCCGCCGCGACCAGACGCCGCGCCATCAGCAGCCGCTGTCCGGCTTCGTTGCGGCCGTACTCGTCGCGGATTGCCGCCGGCTCCGCGTCGATGTTGAACGCCTCGCGGGCCTTGGGCGAGCTGATCAGGCTGTAGGCCCGCTGGTAGAAGGTATCCATCGCCTGCGATGGCGTCGGATTTCTCCATCGCGGCGAAGTGCTCGTTGACGGCCTCCAGCGCGGTGCGGCGACGCGCGAACCGTGCGTCATCGACCCCGCCGGGCAGATTCAGATCGCGGACCTTGAAACCTGCCGCCGCCGGATCCGCCCCCAGGCTGAACGGCCCGAACGACGAGCTCAGGTAGCCCGTGCCCGCATACGGGTTGGGCAGATTCGGAATGCAGACGTAGGGCGGCAGATCCTGCCGGGGCCCGAGTTCGTGGCTGACGACGCTGCCCAGGCTCGGGATAGACGAGCGCCGGGCTGGGCCGATAGCCGGTGAACATGTTGTGCGTGCCGCGCTCGTGGGCCGCCTCGCCGTGCGTCATCGAGCGGATCACGGTGAGCTTGTCGGCCACTTCGGCGGTCTTCGGCAGCACTTCGCAGAACACCTCGCCGGGGATCTTCGTCTTCACGACTCCCGAACGAGCCGCGATACTCCAGCGGGGCATAGGGCTTGGGATCGAACGATTCCTGGTGGGCCATTCCGCCGGGCAGGAAGATGTGCAGGACACTTTTGGCCTTGGGACTTGGCGCCGCAGTCTTCTCCTGGGCTTGGGCCGACTCCCAGCGGAGCAGGTCGCCGAGCGTGAAGCCCAGCATGCCCAAGGCCCCCACGGTGAGGAAGCCCCGGCGATCCGTCCGGGACAGGATATTCCCCAAACACAAGCAGCGATTCATTGCCTTGTCTCCACGTTCTCAGTCCGTTAGGCTCGTGCATTCTTGCCCAGATCGCCGGCGAAGTGTTCGAGACGCGTCGAAAGCAACACCGGCAGGTCAGGGGAATTCAGAGCCTATTCGAAGGTTGCCGTAGCGAACCTGTGCAGTCGAGAGATTGTGAAAAAGCAAGCGGTCCTTGGATCGGCTCAAAAACGTTCGCAGCCTGCGCGGCGCAACCACGCAGCCATGGGCACGCGCAGGGGTGATTTTCTCCGAAGATACACGGCATGAGACTGGGGCACGCGGCAGCCGTCAAAGCCCCAGCCCTTTGAGGTAGGTGGTGAGGACCGCAGCAAGTGCGACCCGGACGGTCAGGTTTCGGGAATTGTAGAGTTCCGACTCGTGCGGACAATTCATGTCCGGCTACTGACCAGGCGGTTGCCGGTTTGACCTGACCCTGCGGGTGGCAAAGGAGTACCCAGCCAATGGCATTTCCGAGTCTGCAACGGATCGGCCACAAGACCGTTGAACGGGTCGGCGGGCTCGTCGGGTGAGCTGGGTCGTTTCTGCCTTGTTAGTGCTGACCCCCTGGCAGTATAATGAACCACGATATTACGCAAGCTATGCTTGCCGATAGGTCCCCAGAATCGTGGTATGGTTGCACTCCACACAGCGATAGCTCATCTCTTGGTAGTTGCCTTGTTGGCCTGTCCATTCCCGTGCTTGTCACAGGCGGCGGCCAGTGTGGGTGATTGCGCGGTGGGCGATTGCTGTAGTACGAACGCCTGTTGCCCCGCGTCGGAAAGCGGCAACGAGCGGCCGGACGCCCCCTGTTCCGATTCTGGCAGCGGCACATGCCTTTGCCATGGCGCGGTGATGGACCGCCCTACAGAACTGCCGAGTCCTGATGCCGGGGTCGTAAGCCTCTTGCCTTTGGACGCAGTGCTGCTGGCCGGCGAGTCCTTCTTCACCGAGGATCGCCATTTCACCGGGCAGGCAGCCTGTCATTTCCCCTCCGCAGACTCTGGCGCGAGGTCCGCGCGCTGATCGAGTCCCTTCTTCTTTGATTGAGCCTTCCCTGCTCTTCCCAAGCGGCTGCCGCGGGTGATCGTTCTTGGCGTCGCTCTGTCGGCCGTTGTCGGTAGCCTGCGGGCTACTTGATTTGCCGCACGTGGGACGAGCATCTCGGCGTTCCAGATCGTCAGCCACCCAATCGTCAGCAATGCCCAATCGCTGGCTATCGCCCTCGTGCTTGCATTCTTTCAGGAACCTGACTCCGTTGGTAGGAGTTTTCTCATGGCTCATGCAACAGTAGACCACGCACCGACGTTCCGACGGTGCCCGTCCGGCACCGTCCAACGGCGAGCAGCAGAAGGAAATGCCGCCGCGGGTGGAAACGGCGAAAGCGCAGCGGCGTTTCCGGGTGCTGAGTCGCTTCGGCCACTACCTCCCAACCCTGATCGGTCATGGCCCTGCTCGCCGGCGCTAGGAGCGTATGGGCATCACTCCGGCTGGAAGCTGCCGAAGTTCTCGGCACTCGCCGGCAATGGCGTCGCCGCGCGCGACGATTGGTGTGAAGAACATGCGGTGCCGGAATCGCAGTGCGTCGAGTGCAACCCGGACCTGCTGCCGCGAGGCAAGGATTACGGCTGGTGCAAGGAGCACGGCGTTCACAATTGCCCGCTTCACAACCCCGAGGTGGCGCAACTGAAGCAGACGCCGGTTGTCTCCGACGCAGACCGCCAGCGCGCAGCGCGGGCGCTGGCCTCGGCCCCGCGGCCGGAGAACAACGCCGTCTGCAAGAACTACCTCCGCCGCATCCAGTTCGCCTCCCTGGACGCGGTGAAGAAGGCGGGGGTGGATGTCTCGTTGGTGGATCGGCAGCCAATCATCGAGTCGATTTCCGCCAACGGCCAAATCACCTACGACCAGACCCGCTTTGCCAGCCTCTCGTCGCGTCTGCCGGGGACGGTGTGGCACGTCGAGAAGAACGTCGGCGACCGGGTTCGCGCGGGCGAAGTCCTGGCCCTGGTCGATGCAGCCGAGGTGGGACGGGCCAAGACCGAACTGATCCAAGCGCTGGCGCAGGAAGAACTACAGCGCAAGGCCGTCAAACGGCTGGAATCGCTTACCGAGGTTGTGGCGGGCCGGCAGGTCCAGGAGGCCCAGGCGGGGTTTGTGCAGGCCCGCGCCCGAGTTGCTCAGCGCTCAGCAGGCGTTAGGGAACCTCGGTCTTCCGGTCAACGTCGAGCAGTTGCGGGCGTTGCCCGAAGAGAAGCTGGCTGAACGTCTCCGACTGCTTGGCCTTCCCGAGTCCGTCGCCGAGCATCTCAGCCCGGATGAGACCACAGCCAATCTCCTTCCCGTGAAGGCCCCGATGGACGGCATCATCGTGGCTCGGCAGGTCGTGGCGGGGGAAGTGGTGGACGCCTCGCGGGTGTTGTTCCAGTTGGCGGACACCAGCCGGATGTGGTTGACGCTCAACGTCTCCGTGGAAGACGCCGGCAAACTCGCCTTGGGACAGCCGGTTCGCTTCCGGCCCGATGGAAGCCGGGACGAGGTGAGCGGAAAGCTCGTCTGGATCAGCACCACCGCCGACCAACAGACGCGGATGGTGACGGTCCGCGCCGAATTGCCCAATCCGAAGGGACAGCTTCGCAACGAGACGTTCGGAGCAGGGAAGATCGTCCTGCGAGAAGAGCAGGAGGCCATCGCGGTTCCCAACGAGGCGATCCATTGGGAAGGCTGCTGCCACGTGGTCTTCGTGCGCGACAAGGGCTACTTCGACAAGCCCGAGAGTCCCAAGGTGTTCCACGTCCGCACGGTGCGGCTGGGGGCCAGAAGCGAGAAGTCCACGGAGATCATTGCCGGCGTTCTGCCCGGCGAGGTCGTGGCGACCAAGGGCAGCGACGTGCTCCGGGCGGAACTGTTGAAGAACAACCTCGGCGAGGGCTGCACCTGCGGCAAGTAAGGAGACCGGTTTGTAGGGACCCATGCTCAACTGGATCATCGACTTCTCGCTGCGGCATCGCGTGCTGGTCGATCGCCGTGGCGCTGGTGTTCGCCGCGTCTCGGCGCCTTCTCGCTGGGCCACCTGGACATCGACGCCTTCCCCGACACCACGCCGGTCCAGGTGCAGATCAACACCGTCGCTCCCTCGCTCTCGCCCGAAGAGGTCGAGCGGCAGATCACCTTCCCGGTCGAGCAGGCGATCAGCGGCCTGCCGGGCTTGGACGTGGTGCGGTCGATCTCCAAGTTCGGCCTGTCGCAGGTGGTCGTCACCTTCCACGACGGGACCGACATCTACTTCGCCCGGCAGCTTGTCAACGAGCGGCTCGGCACCGTGGAACTGCCCGAGGGCATCGAGCGCCCGCAGATGGGGCCGGTCTCCACCGGGCTGGGCGAGGTCTTCCACTACGTCGTGACCTACGAGGGATACGACTTCTCCAAGCTGCCCGAGGAGGAACGGGTCAAGAAGCTCACCGAGTTGCGGACGATTCACGACTGGGTCGTCAAGCCGCAGCTTCGGTCCATCCCCGGCGTGGCCGAGGTGAACAGTTGGGGCGGCTACGAGAAGCAGTACCAGGTCCGCATCGATCCCGAACCGGCTGGTCAAGCACGGCCTGACGTTCGACCAGGTCGTGGAGGCCGTCAAGGAGAACAACCGCAACGTCGGCGGCGGCAACATCGCCGTGGGAGCGCGGATGCTGCTGGTCCACGGCCTGGGCCGGACGGTCAACGTGGAGCAGATCAAGAACATCGTCATCACCGCCAAGGACGGCGTGCCGATCCACGTCGGCGACGTGGCCGACGTGCAGACCGGCCACGAAATCCGCCGCGGAGCCGTGACCGCCCACGGCCGGGGCGAAGCCGTGCTCGGCCTGGGCTTCATGCTCATGGGCGAGAACAGCCACGAGGTCACCTGGGCGCTGAAGAACAAGCTGGACGAGATACGCGCTACGCTGCCGCCGGGCGTGGCGATCCAGACCGTCTACGACCGCACCGAGTTGGTCGACCACGTGATCGACACGGTGCGCAAGAACCTGTTCGAAGGCGGGCTGCTGGTCATCGCCGTCCTGTTCGTCTTCCTGGGCAACCTCCGCGCAGGGCTGATCGTGGCGCTGGCGATCCCGCTGTCGATGCTGTTCGCCTTCTCCGGGATGCTGCGGTTCGGCATCGCGGCCAGCCTGCTGAGCCTGGGGGCCATCGACTTCGGCTTGATCGTCGATAGCTCGGTCGTGATGGTCGAGAACTGCGTGCGGCACCTGGCGCACTCCGATCCGGCCGGACGCAGCCGGCTGGACATCATCCGCGACGCGGCGGTCGAGGTCCGCAAGCCGACGATGTTCGGCGAGCTGATCATCATGATCGTGTACCTGCCGATCCTCACCCTGGAAGGGATCGAAGGCAAGCTGTTCCGGCCGATGGCCCTGACCGTGATCTTCGCCCTGGCCGGGTCGATGGTGCTCTCGCTGACGCTGATGCCGGTGCTGGCCAGCCTGATGCTTCCCAGGCGAATCGAGGAGCGGGAGCCCTTGGCGATCCGCGTCCTGAAGCGGCTCTATGCCCCGGTGCTGCGGTTCACGATGCACCACAAGCTGGCCGTGCTCGGCCTCGCCGTGGGCCTGCTGGTGGTCGCCTTCGGCATGATCGCTCCCAACCTGGGCTCGGAGTTCGTTCCCAAGCTCTCCGAAGGCTCGATCGTCGTCAACGTCGTGCGCCTGGCGGGAATCGACCTGGAGGAGTCGATCCGCTACAACACGCAGATGGAAAAGGCCCTCCTGGCGGCCTTCCCCGACGAGATTCAGTACGCCTGGAGCCGCATCGGCACGGCCGAGGTGGCCACCGACCCGATGGGCGTGGAGCTGACCGACATCTTCATCACGCTGAAGCCGCGCGAGCGCTGGAAGCGGGCACGCACGCAGGCCGAGCTGACCGAACTCGATCCAGAAGGAACTCCGCGGCCTGCCGGGCCAGCGGATCGCCATGACGCAGCCCATCGAGATGCGGATGAACGAGATGATCTCCGGCGTTCGCTCCGACGTGGCCGCCATCCTGTACGGCGACGACTTCGACGTGCTGGTGAAGAAGGCCGCCGAGATCGAGCGGGTCCTGAAGTCGATTCCCGGCGCGCCGACGTGAGCACCGAGCAGGTCACCGGCCAGCCGGTGCTGCAGATTCGCGTCAACCAGGACGAGATCGCCCGCTACGGCATCCCGGCCAAGACGGTGCTCGACCTGGTGGAGTCGCTGGGCAGCAAGCCGCTGGGCGAGGTCTACGAGGGGCAGTTGCGGTTTCCGCTGGTCGTCCGGCTGCCGGAGACCGCTGCGCGCCAGTCCCGAGGCGATCGGCGCGATCCTCGTGACCACGCCCTCCGGCGAGCGGATTCCCCTGTCGCGTCTGGCGACCATCGAGACCGTCGAGGGGCCGTCCACGATCAAGCGCGAGTGGTATCAGCGGCGGATCACCGTCTCGGCCAACGTCCGCGGCCGGGACATGGGCAGCTTCGTGGCCGAGGCCCGGCAGAAAGTCGCCGAGCAGGTGCAGCTGCCGCCGGGCCGCTACCGCGTCGAGTGGGGCGGCCAGTTCGAGCACCTCCAACGGGCGCAGCAGCGGCTCTGATGATCGTCGTGCCGCTGGCCCTGGCGCTGATCTTCGCGCTGCTCTACCTGACCTACCGCAACGTGATCGACGCCTTGCGCGTCTTCACCGGCGTGCCGTTCGCCTGGGTCGGCGGCATCTTCGCCCTGTGGCTGCGCGACATGCCGTTCTCCATCTCGGCGGCCATCGGCTTCATCGCCCTGTCCGGCGTCGCCGTGCTGGACGACATGCTGCTGGTCTCCTACATCCGCCAGCTGCGGCGGCAAGGGATGCCGCTGGAGGAGGCCGTGGAGAACGCCGCCATGACCCGCCTGCGGCCGGTGCTGATGACCACGCTGGTGGCGAGCCTGGGCTTCGTGCCGATGGCCTTCAACACGGGCATGGGCGCCGAGGTGCAGCGCCCGCTGGCCACGGTGGTGATCGGCGGCGTCTTCAGCGCGATGGTGATGACCCTGCTGGTGCTGCGCGTGCTTTACATGGTGTTCAGCGGCCCCGTGGGGTCGAAGAAGGATACGTACCAGGCCGACACGGAGTCGCGGCGTGTGCCCGAGCCGGTTTCGGCGTCAACCTGACGCAGGCAGTACATGCCTGGAGGAGAATTGGATGATGTTCTCGACTCGGATGCGATCGGCTTCGTTGTCGCTGCTGGCGGCCGCAGGATTGGCACTCGGCGGTTGCGGCGGAGCCGGCGCCAAGGGGCCGGAAGCGAACACGGCCGCGACGCCGGCCGCCGATGAGCCTGCGCCGTGGCCGGACTGGTGCACCGAACATGGCGTCCCGGAGGAACATCTGCACAGTGCAACGCCAAGGTCGCGGCCGAGTTCAAGCAGAAAGGGCGACTGGTGCAAGGAGCACAACCGGCCGGAGTCGCAGTGCTTCCTCTGCAATCCGAAGCTCGAAGCCAAGTTCGCCGCAGAATACGAGGCGAAGTACGGCAAGAAACCGCCGAAGTCCGAGGGCGATAAGTCGTGATACGCCCACTACGCGGGGCGGCATGGACCGCGGCGTTCCGGTTCGTGCCACCCCGAGTGTGCGTTGTGATGAAGATGTCGATGGGAAGCCCGCAACGTGTGACAACAAACGCCGGGAGCAGCTCCGTGGAGAAAGAGACGCCGCCGATTCTGGAGCATCCGACCGACGAGCCGGCCGTCTTTCGTCCCGAGAACTTGCTGAGGCGTGCGGCGATCATGATGGGCAAGGACGAAGGGATTGTTCCTTCTTGCTGTATCCTGGACTTTGACGGGGAATTGGCGGCTGTCGCAACCGAGAAGTTTCGGGCGAGTCCCTGCCCGGCCTGGCCCTGTTTTCACACCACAATGCTTTGCCTGGGCCGCGACGGCTTCCAGATGGGCCTTATTCCTGGTACCGTTGGTGCCCCGTTTGCCGTCTTGGTCGCGGAGCAACTGATCGTCTGCGGGTGCAGGCACATCATCGGCTACAGTTCGTCCGGCGCGGTGGCCGATTGGCTCAGGCTGCCGTGCCTGGTAGTGCCCGACCGGGCTTTGCGCGACGAAGGCACATCGTACCACTACCTTTCTCCGACGGCCTGGGTTGAGTCGCCGGGGAACCTGGGAGCCATCCTGGCCCGTCACGCTGCCGGCTGCGGCCTTCCGGTCCACCGAGGGCCGACATGGACGACGGATGCCCCGTATCGAGAGACACGAACGCAGATCGAGCATCACCGGGCCAACGGCATCTTGACCGTCGAAATGGAGGCGGCAGCCCTCATGGCATTGTCCCATGTCAGTGGCGCGGAAATCGCTTCGTTGCTTCATGTGACAAACGCATTTGCGACAACCAAGAACGACTTCGAGAAGGGACCGGCGAACATTAACCGGCGAATCCTGGATTGCTGCTTCGACGCATTCTTGGCCGCCATGAACCCGGCCAATGGACGCGAAGGATGACGCGATGAAGACCCGTGAAAGCAGTATGCCCGAAGAGGACCTGTGGCGGAGTTTTTTCGATCCCGAGGCAGTCCTGCGCTCGCTCAAACTAACCTCGTCATGCCGGGACGTCGTGGATTTCGGCTGCGGATATGGAACTTTCACCATTCCGGCCGCATGGATGGTGTGCGGCACGGTCCATTCTCTCGACGTTGAGCCTGACATGGTAAGCATCACGCGGGCCAAGGCGGATGCGGAAGGGCTGCAGAACGTGCGGACCCACCTCCGGGATTTCGTCACCGAGGGAACGGGCCTGCCATCGGCGAGCATAGACTACGCCATGCTATTCAACATTCTTCATGCTGAGTGCCCTGACGTACTGCTCGCCGAGGCTTTTCGTATCCTGTCGCAGGGCGGGTTGTTGGGCATCATTCATTGGAATTACGACCCCACTACCCCACGTGGCCCGTCGATGGACATTCGCCCCCACCCCGAACAGTGCCGCGACTGGGCCGTCGAGGAAGGCTTCCGGCTTCTGGCTCCCGGCGTGATCGCGATTCCTCCCTACCATTATGGCATGGTCTTGGAGCGGCCATAACATCCCGGCCGCGTTGTCTCGACGAGGCCGGCACAAGCTTGTTCGAATTGAGGATGGATCGCAGAAACCTCGCCCCCATTCGCCTGACCTTCCAGGTGTAAATTGCGATTCGACTGGAGACGGCTTCGGCAATTCATCCGTTGGCTGCAATCGCATCGAATTCGCCGATGCCAATCGCAGGGAGTATTGCTAATACGATCGGGCGGGAACGTCTCTCGAGAATCCGCCGCGGAATCGACCAGGACGGCTCTACCTCCTGTGCAACCGGTTGAGAGCAGTTCACCGTCATTGGGAGAACCTAGTGATTCCTTGAGGAAGTCCGTTGCTGTGCGCCGTGCTCCGACGTCAAAGAGGAGACGTTCTCTTGCGTTTCTCGCGGTTGCCCCTCCAATGCACGATTCGCGGTATTTCCTCGGCTGCCGAGGACCGTTGCCGCAATTTCAGGATAGGTTCTTACGGTTTCGCGGGCATGGGAGTCTTCAGCCAGGCGAGATTGAAGGCATAGTGCTGCTTGCTGCCGATGAGGTGGATCACTCCGTCGGCGGCCTGGCACACGGAAAGGTAGCCCCGCGGCTCGGCCGTGTCCGGCCCGAGCGTGAACAGCCGCGTATTGCCGCCCCCATCGACTTCCCGCGCCGGGCCATCGTCGGTCACCAGACGCCGCACCGGCCAGGTACGTCCTTCATCGAGCGAGAAGGGCGCCGAACAAGCCCGAAACCTCGCGCTGCCGGCCGGCGGCATCGACGATCGGCATTCGGGTGGCGAACGAAGCCAGGAAGATCGGGCCCTCTTTCAGGCGGAGAAGCACCAGGCGCTGTCCGCCGCCGATCGGTGGGAAGGGACTGGCCGAGTAGCTCCAACTCTTCCCGAGGTCGGCCGAGATGCTCATCGGCATCCGGCCGTCGATGTTGTCGCTGCGTCCCATGGCCATGAGCCGTCCATCGTCGAGCTGGACCACCGCGGCGTGAATGCCCGCAATCCATCCCCCGGTCGAGCCCGACGTGAAACGCGGTGTGGCCTGGGCTTCCCCTGGATCGTGCCACGTCAGTCCGCCGTCGGGGCTCAAGTGGATCGCCGTGCCGCCGCTTCCGCCCGGTACGGCGTCGCAAGGAAGCAGGATTTGGCGATCGCGCGTGCGGAGGACCGATTCGACGGGTTGATGCCGAATGCCGTGCTCGGGCAGGATCAGCCGCGCCTTCGACCATGTGTGTCCGCTGTCTGCCGAGGTGCGAAGGACCACGGCCAGGTTTCCCCAGGTCGCGGCCGCCGACAGACCCACGAAGTGATAAAGGGTCTTGCCGTCGGACCAGAGCGCGGGCGCGTGGTCGTTGCGATCCGGCGCGTCCCAGAATGGCGCGGGCGGTTCCCAGTCTTCGCGCCCGTGCGTAGCCGACTCGATGCCAGGGCGAGTTCGCGCCCGCTTCCGTGCGGCAGGTATACCAGATGGCCAGAAGGTCGCCGTTGGGACATTCGACAATGGCCGGATCGTGATTGTGCCGAGAGAAGAGAGGCCCTTCGGAGCCCGGCGGGACCGTGACGTATTGCCGTGGGCCGCGGAAGTACGGCTCTTTCGAGCCGCCCTTGATTTCTTCCCTCGTCTCGGCTTGTTTCTGCGGCACAGCGATTTGCTTCTGTGGCACAGCGATTGAGGGGCGCTGGCTGCCGGCGGGTTTGGCAGCCGGCAACTCGCCGAATGCCACGCGAAAGCCGATCAGCCAGCTCTTGTCGTCCGGGAGCGTGCCCAGCCGGTTCGCCGAGCGGAGGTATTCGAGCGTCGTGGAGTGGCTTCCGCCGCGCGTCACGCGGAAATCACCGTCCGCACGTCCCACGGGGTCCGTTTGGTCCTGGGCCTGGTAGGGGCCGTACCAGTCGAGGCACCACTCTTCGACGTTTCCGTGCATGTCGAACAGATCCCAGGCGTTGGCGGGCGTTCGGCCGACGCCCAGCGCGATCGGTTGTTTGTCGGGTCGGGAGGGAAACCAGCTCTCCACGGCATTGTTGCGAAAGGCCGGATCGGAAAGCTTGTCGCCGGTGTGATAGGCCGTCGTGGAGCCGGCGCGGCAGGCATATTCCCACTCGGCTTCGGTGGGCAAACGATACGGCTGGGCTTCCTTGGCTGCCAGCCATTGGCAGAAGCTCATCGCATCGCGCCAGGACACGAAGACGACGGCTTCATCGTCGGCGCGGGAGAAACCGAGCTTGCCGCGGAGCTTGCGGTGCGCGGGATCGAACTGCTCATACTGGGCGTTGGTTACTTCGGTGACTCCGAGGTAGAAGGGGCGCGTGATGCGGACGCGGTGGACCGGCCGCTCGTCAAAATCGCCGCCCTGCGCCGTACCCATAACGAATTCGCCCGCTTCGATGCGGACCAGGCGCATTCCCACCGAGTTGACGTGCTTGGGAGTTGAAGGCAACTCCGCGGCGGCAGAGGGCACCGCGCAGGCTGCCACGACCCAATACAAACATGCTTTTAGAGCCGATCCCAGAACCGTGTGCCGCTCCTGCACTGTCTGGCCGCGGAGGACTGCCGTGGCGGTTTCGGGATAGGTTATTGGGACGCGGCGCATAGGCACCTCCTTCAGTGTGGTCGGAATGAACGCTGGCGCGATTGCCGATGTCAATTGGTGTCATCTGACAAACTGGGGATCGCACTCCTCCTGACGGCGGATCGCGCTTCGGTCGCGTCATCGTACCGCCCCCGGGGGTGCGATTCCACGAGCGGGCACTCGATCGGTCATTTCGACGTAGTTTGGGGCTGGCCGCATCGCGGTTTGCGGTGAGTTGGGAAAGATGCGGGAAGAATTCGGAAAACACAGACTTTGCCGAAAGTCCTGGACGTGCGGATTCCGATAACCCGGCTGAGCGTTGGAGTACCGATAGGTCTCCGACCTTAATCCCCCCCTGATTTGAGGTTGTGAGCATGAACGCCTTGAGGATTCTGGTGGCCGTCGGAGCCTTGGCGATTTGGGGTATCGTGGGGTCGTGCGTTGAATTGTCCGGCCAGGAGCTGTCGGGACAATGGATTCCGGCCAGCGGTCGGTCCACTTGGGAACAGCGTGCCTTAAGGGGCAGCGCACAGGTCCGGGTGCCGGAGGGATGGGGAGTACCGGGATGCGTATGGCCCAGCCTTGGTCTCCGAATCGGGCAAGCGCACCCCTTCTAAGCGCTCAAGGCGGACCGGCGGAAGCGGAGGTCGTTCCGGCGCCTCAACCAGGGCCGGTCCAAGATCCCGCGTTGCTTTCCACGGTGCCCTTTGATCCCATGGCGCCGCTGGGCGAGGGCTATGGCCCCGGTTATCCCCAAGCGACCGCAGCGGGCTGCGGGGGCGGAGCCATGTGCGATGGAAGCGATGCGTGCGAGTCCAACGGCGGCTACTGTGAACCGTGCCGAGGCGGGTGCCTGGAAGCGATTCTTGCACGCTCCGCCTTGTTTGTCGGGGTTCAGGGATTTCAGGGGCCTGCCGATCTGGGAACGAACGGCAATTTCGGCTTCCATGAAGGGATCAACATCGGAGCCCCGTTAGGTGATCCTTGGGGGCTTGGCTATCAGGTGGGTTTGGAAGCGGTCCACAGCGATTTCTGGGGCACGGAAAACACCAACGACGGCAACAGCCGCGACCAGTGGTTTGCCACCGTAGGCCTCTTCAAGCGCGCGGTTTGCGGAGGACTGCAAGGCGGTGCCGTGTTCGACTACATGCACGACAACTACTACGACCGCTCCGACTTGAAGCGGATTCGTAGCGAGACTTCGCTGGTATTCGACGGCCTGCACGAAATCGGCTACTGGGGCGCCTATGGCCTGGGCAACGATCGACTGTCTCTGAGTGGCGGACGCTTCGAGTATCTCAAGCCCAACGACATCTTTTCGATGTTCTACCGCCGCCACTTCACGGGGGGGGGCCAAGGCAGGTTCTGGGGCGGACTGACCGGGATGGGCCAGGGGGTGATCGGCGCCGACGCCAGTGTGCCGCTGGGCACCAATTGGGCGCTGGAACAGAATTTCGTCTTCCTCATTCCGGAGAACGGCGGCATGACCGGCGCGCGCCAGGAAGAATCGTGGGCCGTGTCGCTCCAGTTGGTCTGGTACCCCGGCCGCTCGTCCCGCTGCGTCTTCCAGGACCCGTATCACCCGGTGTTCAACGTCTCGGACAACAGCACCTTCCTCGTCCGCCGTGCGGCGCGTACCACCACGCCTCAGTGAGTCGTGCACTGCGCGTAGAACAAGGGCGACCTATGTCTTGCCCGCTCAGCCTGGACCGTTGAGTCCGGGCTGTTGTGCTGCACGGGAGCAAGAACTTCCTGGAAGCGGTTCTAGGCGCACCCAGGGCCGCTTGCGGCTCTCGATCTTTGCCAGCGCTTCGACGGCGATCTTCACGTCCTCTTCGATCTGGAAGTCGAACATTCCGGCGACGATGAAGTCGGCCCCGTTGCGATAGGCCCACGAGAATGCCATGCGCGGGTGCACTGCTCCCGCTGCCATGACCTTGAACGCCACCCACGGCCGCTTCACCGTCTCCATGACGGTTTGGGTCTTCTCGGGGTCGATGCACCACATGTTGTCGTGGTAGCCGTCGTGCTCGGAGGTCTGCGGCTTGTACCAGCACCACTCCTCCCGCGTCTGCTTCGGCGTTGCCGACCAGTAGCGGTCCATGTGGAAGGTCTTGACGTAGTAGTCCGGGTTGAGGTTGTTCTTTTCGCAGGCGATCGGCGTTTCCAGGGAGTGGCTGCCGATTCCGCCCGGAACGCCGGCGGCCTTCATCATTTCGATCGCCTTGCCGAGCACCTCGACGCGGCCGTTCATTGTCAGGTGGTCGGTCACCTCGCCGTGGGTATACAGCAAGGTTGCGCCGCGGTCGACCAGGAACTTGATCTCGTCGCCCATCTTCTTCGCGTCGGCGTCGGGGTGGATGCACACCATGGTCTGGATTTTGCCGCCGCGCTCGCGCTTGTACTTCTCGACGACTTCCTGGCAGAGTGGATCGATGAGGATCGTGTTGACGCCGAATTGCTCCGAGAGTTCCAGGGTGTCGAAGATCTTGGCGTCGGTGTTGTAGGCTTTGAAGAGCTTGGACACGTAGAGCAGATCGCGGCGTGCGACCAGCCGCCCACGAGGTTTCCGCCGAGGAACAAGCGACTGATCGAATACTTGCCGATCTTGCCGCAGGGCATGTTGGGGCGGGGCTCGGTCGATTTCGGCTTGGCGGCCGCCGCGCCGTCGTTGACCGCTGCCAGGAGGATCTGTTCTTCGAGAGAATAGGTGGCGCCAACCCGGCGGCGCCCAGCATGGTCTTGTTCAAGAAGTCACGACGATTGCTTTTTTCGGCCATCGCTCGATACACCATTTCCAGAGTCAGGATTGGCTAGGCCCCCGGACCACTCCGAGCGACCAACGGCTCGATTATAGCCTCCCTCTCCCGTGGCGGCAAACGCGCCTTGGACGAGCGGCGGAGTTTCGGAATTCCCGCCTCCCGGGCGCGATGCGATTGCCTGGATCGGACCGATGTGGCCCCGGACAAATCCCTGCGGGACCGGCCCCATGTGCGACCGGGGCAACCGGCAGCATACCCTCCTACTGGACATCCTCACCGAAACGCCCTCGCAGGCCCGGGCGGACCCAAGGGAGGCCGCCGTGGCCAATCACCAGCACCTTATCCGGCCGGTCGCCACGGATCGCGCCGATTCCGAACTTCGGCCGCTTTGTGACTTTCCGCGCGCGGAGCAGCCGCCGCGGGATTCGCTCCTTGGCATTGGGCAATCGAACGCTTATCGTGGTCTTTGCTCACAACGCTCCGTACTCCGCTCAGTCCAAGGACGTGCAGAACTTTTTTGGGGCGAGGATCATGTGGTTGCCGCATGACCGACGACTTTCACACCTGGGGCGTCATGGTTACGGAAGACGCGATTCGCTACAACTTTGACGGCGCCGGCATCAATACGAACCTATCCCAGAACTGCCGCTGCGGCCCTGCGCAGCCGGAGAATGCACCAGCGGCACACGGTTCTGGGACCGGCGCTAAGTTCGACTTTTGAACGTCAACGAGGTTTCAAGGAGAGATGACGATGGCAGATCTTTCGACGGGAATTTGCGGCACGTCGCGCGAGACTGATCGTCCGATGGTACGGCGTGGCGTTGGGATTGCAGCGCTCAGCGTTGCATGGACGGCCGTGCTCCTCTGCGGGGCGGCCTTGGTTGGGGCGGGCGAGGAGCAGCCGTTGGACGTTCAACGCGCGCGGCAACTCTACCAAAGGGCGCAGAAGGGGGAGAAGCTTTCGCCCGAAGACCAGGCCTATCTGGAGCGCGCGCGGGAAGTCATGCGGAGTCGGCAGCAGCAGGGAGGGGCCAAGAAGCAACCGGCTGGACCAGGCCGCGCGATGGGGCCCGTGCCGCCCGCCACCTCTTCCACCGGCTTGATCCCGCTTACGGACCTTGGGACGAACAAGTACAAGGGGGAAGACGGCGGTCTGTATGGGGGTGGCAGCAACAAGCCGCCGGCGGAGCATCGCGGCGCCGTCGAAAAGCAATTGAAGTTGATCGAGGCGCGCGACGCCGACGGCAAACCGGCCGCCGACGGCAAGATCGTTCTGCTCTCCGTCGGCATGTCGAACACGACGATGGAGTTTCAGGCGTTCAAACGCAAGGCGGACGCCGATCCCAAGAAGCGCCGCAGGTGGTGATCGTCGACGGCGCGCAGGGAGGGCGTGTGGCTTCGGTCTGGGCACGCGGCCCCGAGGGAGTGCCTTCGGGCATCAAGATGAGCAAGGAAGCCGCGAAGAAGGCGGATCCTTGGCCGGTCGTCGACCAACGGTTGAAAGAGGCCGGCGTAAGCGCGCAGCAAGTGCAAGTGGCCTGGATCAAGCATGCGCAGGCCGGCCCGTCCCAGCAGGGTGAGTTCCCCAAGCATGCGGAGATTCTGGCCGAAAACACGATCCTCACGCTCCAACGGCTCCACCAGCGGTTCCCCAACCTCCGAGTCGCTTATCTGTCGAGCCGGATCTACGCCGGCTATGCGACCACTGCATTGAACCCCGAACCGTATGCCTACGAGGGCGCCTTCGCGGTGCGTTGGGTGATTCAGAAACAGATCAAGGGCGATCCGCGTCTGAACTTTAATCCCGACAAGGGGGCGGTGATGGCGCCGGCCGTGCTTTGGGGACCGTATCTATGGACCGACGGTATCAAGCCGCGCCGGCAGGACAACCTGGTGTGGCTGGAAGACGACGTGGTTTCCTCCGATCGCACCCATCCCAGTGATTCGGGGCGAAAAGGTGGCCAAGCTGTTGCTCGATTTCGTCCACAACGATCCGCTCGCCCGTTGCTGGTACCTGGGCACCGGCCCAGATCGCTAGGAGCAAGAGATCATGTTGTTGGTAGGACTGCTCTGCGGGCTGTTCGCCGCCGGCGACAGCGGGCAGATACGAACGGTGGAAGTGGATGCCGGAGGGGTCATCGGCACGATCCGTTCGCTCCAGGGGGTCAACGGTGGGCCGCTGGGCATCATGCCCAGTTCGCCGGATGTCAGTAAGCAGTACCGGGACCTGCGCGTCGATCTGGTGCGGACGCACGACTTTTTCGGGCCGGCGGACGTCGACGCCCGGTGGCCGAACCCCGACGCGATTGCCAAGGCCGTTCGGGCGGACGGATCGAAGTCGATCTTTCCGCGCTGGGAAGCGGATCCGGAAGCGGAGTCCAGCTACAACTGGGGTCCTACCGACCGCATGCTTGGGGCGATCGTGGGCTGCGGCGCCGGGGTGTTCTTTCGCATGGGGCGCAGTTGGAGCGCCGATCCGAGTCCGCCTGACGACTTCGACAAGTATGCCAACGTCGTCAAGCACGTAGCCATGCACTACAACGACGGCTGGGCCCAGGGTTTCCACTACAGAATCCGTTACTGGGAGTTCTGGAACGAGCCCGATGTGAAAGAAACCTGGGGCCCCAACGTGCGAGCTTTCTGGTCGGGCACGCCGGAGCAGTTCTACCGGTTGTACGAGAAGGTGGCGCGGACCCTGAAAGCGTACGATCCGGCGTTGAAGGTCGGCGCGCCGGCCCAGGCGGGCGGGGGTTTCAAGGGTCCCTATCGTGAAGGCCTGATCGCGTACTGTGCCGCACACAAGGTGCCGTTGGATTTCTATAGTTGGCACCGCTACACGAGCAGGACGTACGACCCGTACGACTTCGCACGGATCGGGAACGAGGTCCGCGGCCTGCTCGACGCCAGCGGTTTTCGCAACGCCGAGGACATTGTCGACGAGTGGAATCTGAGCACGGTGAGCATGAGCAAGGCGTTCGTGGAGCGGTCTTCGATGGAAAACGCGGCCTTCGTGGCGACGGCCCTGGCCTACCTCCAGGATTCGCCGGTCGACCGTGCACTCGTGTATCGCGGCGACGCGGGGGCCGTGGGGCTGTTCGCGGGGAACGGCAGCTATCGGAAAACGGCATACGCGTTCCGGGCGATGGGCGCGATGCTCGACACTCCCCAACGGATCTCGGCAACCGGGGCGGACACCTTGGGTTTCGCGGTGTTGGCCGGACGTTCGGCCGACCGTGGGACTGTGCAAGTGCTGATCAGCAACTACGAGATCCCGGAGGCCTATCGAAATCGGCCTAAGGCGCGGACCTCCGGTGGCGGGCTATCGCCGCGCAACGACATCAGCTACCAGAACAACCGTGGCTACTGCCTGAGGATTCGCCAGCTTCCGTGGGGCAAGGGCAAATTCAGCGTGGTGCGCTACCGCACGACCCCGACCGAGAACTGGGCCGAGATGCGCAGCACCGGCGAGGGAGATGCCTTGGAGATCAGCAACCCGCTGCCGCCGCCGGGCATCGAACTGATCGTGATTCGCAAGCAATAGAGGTAAGGCGTCGCCCAGGAGTCTTTACTGTCGTGGTTTGGGCCACGGCCGACCACGGGGACGTAAGGTGGATTGCAGGCCCAGGCGCTTCCCCGTCTGCTCCTGCCACGAGCCCTCGCCAAACGGACCGCCGCCGGACCACCGATTGCCGCAACGCTTCCAGCTCGGCCTCGGTCTGTGGTGCCTGAACGTGCTGGAACCAACGACGCGGCAGTTCCAGGGGCCCGTCGTCCACTTTACGACGCGCTCGAAGTCCCGTGGTTTGGCGAAAATGCGTTCCCGTCCCACGCGGCGATTCAGCACGCCCTCGGCATCTCCTCCGGTCGAGACTCGCAATCGTCGTGGCATGACCCGAGACCACTCTTTCCCTGCGTTTCGGTCACGATAACGACTCCCGACCGCTGTCGCCGGGTCGACCCCTTTGCGCCGGGTCCTTGTTGGCGGTACTACGGTTTGGCGTCCGGGAACACGCCCCAAGTTCGATCTGCGAGCGTTGCTCGCCGCATGATTCCCGCCACAAAACCGACGAGAAGCATCTTTTTCTGAGGACAGTATGCGAGCGAATTCGCCCAACAATGGGGATCTCCCTGACCACTGAACAACTCTCGCCACTGCGATGTATCCCAGACGCGCACCTTTCGGTCCAGGGCGGTCGAAATCAGGACATTCTCGGTCACGAAGACCATTGATTCGACCGACCTGCCGTGTCCTGTAGCGAAACTCAAGAGTCTGCCCGTCGGAATGTCCCAGAGTGTTATCATCCCACTCTTATGCCCCGACGCCAACTTCGTTCCATCGGGCGAGAACGCTACAGCGTATACAGGGTCGGCACCATTTGCCATCGCGATGCATCGCTTTCTCGTGGCAAGCTCCCAGAGAGACAAACTACCGTCGCGGCTGGCAGTGGCCAGCATGTCTCCTCTGGGCGAAACCGCGAGAGCTTCGACAATCGCCTTGTGCGCCTCGAGGACGGCGAGTTCATTGCCGGTCGCCGAGTCCCAAACGCGCACTTCGCCGGTGACGTGTCCGGTGATAAGCTGCCGATCGTCCATCGAATAGGCCAGGCAGAGGATCGTCGCGCCACTCAGGAAGCTCCCTGACCATCTCCCATCGGTCTGTCCGGAATACACGCAACGTCCCGTCGTCGTATCCTACAGCAACGTGTGCGCCATCGTGGGAATAGGCCAGGGCGTTGATCGTGTCGATGATGCCGTCATCTCGCTTGAGTTGGCGAACCAGCGCCATGCTGCCCCTTAAGTCCCAGACTTTCAGAATCCCCATTCCGCATCCTGTAACGGCGGTATTGCCGTCGGGCGAGCAGGCCAGTGCTTTCAGATAGGGATGAAAGTCGGGAAAATCCAACGTCGATGGCGGCAATCCTCGCGCACACCCAGGCACTCCCGACGCCAAGAGGAGGAGGGAAAGTATGAAAACCGAGGTTACAGACCAATGCGAAACGACTACTCGCCTAGTCCAGTCAGTCAACGCGTGACTGAGGGCAGCTTGGGGGCCTCGGCCCAAGAGTCGATGTGTCAATGCGACGATCATGGGCAGTTCCTGCAATTCCCTTTCTCGAATCGACGACCAGGCACGAGTGCTGGAAACATGCATGTGGTTGTCACTGCATGCCGACGAGTCGGTTTCGCTACCGCGTGCCAAGACGTTCGGCAATTCACCACCTCTTGAATTCCGCAATTCCGGGCGCAATTCCGGGGACACGGACCGCAATTCCGGGGACACAATACTCGTTTTGGCGTTCTGCGGAGTCTTGACGGGCGGCCTCCTCCGCGACCAGTGCCAGCACGCAACGGGGTGTTCCGGCTCGATATCTGAAAATGTCACATCTTTTGCTCCTCTCTCCCCCGACCGAAGGCTCGAACGCGTGATCAATCGGCTGGGTGACGCTGAGGAAGTGGTATATAGGTGAGTGCCACCCGCCGGGATCCCTCCCCCTCAAGCAAGAGTTATGTATGGCGTCCCAAATTACCCGATGAGCACCGCGCCCCGGCTATCCCCACCGTGATGGCGCACTGGCCACAAATGCCTACTGGGTTGTCTTGTGATCGGCGCCGTCGCGGCGTTTCCCTTCACTTGTCGAACTGGAGTATAGTCCGTGCAATTTTTCGACTACCCGAAGAAGCTCTCTGCTGTTGCCGCCGCGGAAATTTTCCCAAGCGGTATCAGTCGAGTCAACCGAAAAGGCACCCACAGGCTCGCGCTCCACGATAAAGAGGACCACTGTGTGTTTCCTTCCCGATCCCGTCGTGATTTGTAACGTTCCCAATACGAGCCTCGTGGGTATTGGGCTCTGATCGCGTTGCGAGGGCGAAAGTGTTGCCAACAACTCCTCCCAACAACACCGTGGAACTGGAAACTTTAGCAGATCGTTTGCGGGTCTTATGCTAAGATCCATGCTGGCGATATCGGAGATGGCTGGGAAGGCATACCCGGTTTCCGGATGATCGACGCGTTGCAGGGGAGGCCGTCTGCACCCGAGGAGCAGGCACACGCCCAGAACGCCAATCACGCCCAGTTGATACCGATTGCGTGCCTTCGGGCCGTGCATATTGCGATTCGCTCTGGTCAGCACAAAGGTACGACGGCTTTGGGTTCTCATTGTCGCAGACCCCTCTACAATAGTGTCGCTAAAGCTGAGGACGGATGTCGGCTTGCCGTGACGGAGTCCCGAGCAACTCGTCCGACACCGGCGTAGCGTGCCACCCAGCCAGACGGGCTGAGAAAGACGGACGTTGGTTCGGCATTGGCAATGCGGATCATGGCTTTGGCTCCCCCCCAACTATTCCTGGTTCGATTCGCTGTTTGTGTTAGGCGATTGGCGATTGGACTCGGCAGAGCAACGGACCTTTCCCAATCGCTCCACCCGCCGCATGGCCGATTCTCGGTCATGCTCGTACTGTGCTTTTAGCTCCTCGGTCACGGTCAGTCTCGTAGAAGAGAATCCAGCCCAGTTGGGAAATCGCTTTCTGGCATGGTCCTAATACGGCTTGAACGTATCATCCGGGCTGACTCATGTGCTTTTGGTCGACAATCAGCGGCACGGCGGAGTCCATTCTACTTTGCTGGAACGAGACTGGGCATCCTCCAAACGCTGCCATATTTCGCGCACGGCGGGGTAGAGTTGGCGGTAAGCGTCGAAACGCTCGTCGTAGAACTCCGCGAAGCGCGGATCCGGCTCGACGACGGATTGCGACTTCACCCAAGCCTTCACGAGTTCCTGTGGCGACGCTCCCGTATGCGCGGCACACGCCAGGAGCGCCACGCCCAGGCATCCGGCCTCGGTGACTGCCATGGTGGTGATCGGGCGGTGCAGCACATCGGCCTTGAGCTGGACCAAGGCGGAATTCTTCGCGCCGCCGCCGATCGCTCGTAGCTGTCTTACGGTCAAGCCCGCATCCTTGAGAAGCTCCAGATTCAATCGCATCTCGAGGGCGACGCCTTCCAAGAGGGATCGCAGCACCTGGCCGCGCGTCGTGCTCAGGCGCAGCCCGAGAATCGCGGCCGGCGTGTGCGCGTCGAAGTACGGGGTGCCCGACGGCGTGAAGTTGGGGAGAGTGAACAGATCACTGGGCTCGGCAGCCATGCCACGAATGAGCAAGTCATACGGATCGGCGCCGCAATGGGCTGCTTCGGTCTGTTCTGGCTGCCCCCACTGGTCGCGGAACCAGCGCAGCACATTTCCTCCCGTGAGGCTGAATAGCACCGAGGTGTACTTGCCCGGAAGAGTGAAGTCGTACGTGCATAAGTTCGACCGAAACAGCATCTCGTCGAAGCAGGCGTGTTGAAAGACCGGGCAAACGCACTCCACGGTGCCGGAAGCAATCATGGCCACGCCCGGCTCGACGGCACCGGCCCCCAGGGCACCGCACGGCTGATCGTGCCCGCCTGCAACGACGATCACGTCTGCGCGTAGACCCAAGGCGCCGGCAGCGGCACGGGGAAGCATCCCCACCACGCTGCCCGACGGCACGGGCGGGGAAAGCCTCTCCGCGTCCAGGTCGATGGCGCTCAGGATCTTCTCGTCCCATTGATGGGTGCATACGTTGAAGAGCATGGTCCGACCGGCGAGCGGCCAACTGATGCTCGGTTGCAGCCCCAGTTGCATCAGGAACAAGTCCTCGAAACAAAGAAACCGCCGGGCGGCACGGAACACGTCCGGCCGCTGCTGCCGCAGCCACAAGAGCTTGAACAGCGTGAACATCGGGTGCGGTGTATGGCCGGTTCGTTTGTACAATTGCCATGCATCGAACTCACGGCTGAATGAGGCCACCTGCGGGACGGCCCGCGCGTCGGACGACACCATGCCGTTGCCAAGTAGCTCGCCGGACGGGCCTACGGGCGTGAAGGCTTCCCCTTGGCACGAGATGCCCATGCCTCGAACCGGATCGCCGGGGCAGGCGGCCACAGCCTCGCGGATCGCAATTTGGCAATCGTCGCATACCCCGGCTGAATCGACCTCGGCCCAGCCGGGCTGGGGCGTCAACAGGGGGTATTCACGATAGGCGAGTGCCCGCAGTCGGCCGTCGCCGTCGAATACCGCCGCCTTGCAGCCGGTGGTGCCGATGTCGAGTCCCAGGTAACTCATGGGCGCGACTCCGTCGATCTACGGTTTGCCTCGAAATCAAAAGGACTTGAGTTCGCAGCAGAAATACTTCGCCAGTGCTTCGCGAGCGGCCTCTCCGCGGGCCACGACCTGGTCGATGCCCCGGCAGCGAGTGAGTAGCGGCACCCACCTGGCCGGGCACTCCAGCGCCACGCGCGCGCCCTGGGCTTTGGCCAAGGCGGCGAAGCGGGCGAACTGGATCGTCTCGCCCAAAGTCGCTTCGGCCTCAAGCAGGATCGTGCGGCCCGCGAGTGTCTCCCCGTCCCAGAGCGGCTGCGGCAGCGGGTGCGACGGAGTGCCGTGTAAGCGCTGGCGCCAGGCGTATTCGGGCCGCAGTTCCAAGGGCGCTGGAAGCTGGCCGCGGCCTCCTCGTCGCGCTTGAGCCAGCGGAGCACGTTACCCAGGTTATTCTGGGCCTCGGGGTAGGCCGGCCGAAACTGGTAGCACGCCTCGGCTTCGGCGAATTGTGAAAGCGCGGCCAGGGCGTTGCCCAGATTGTTGTGGGCTTCCGGATAGTCGGGCTTGAGCGCAACGCCAGGCGGAAGCTCGCCGCGGCTTCTTCGCTTCGGCCCAGGGTGTGGGCGATGGTGCCGAAGAGGAAATGGAGTTCGGGTTCGTCCGGCTGGGCCGCCAGTAGTTGGCGGCAGAGATGCTCGGCACGGCGGTCGTCGCCCGCGCGATGGTGCTTCCAGGCGATGGTGATTGCGTCTCGATTGAGTGGCATGGGGTTGACGGTTCCCGAGTGGGCTCAACTCGATCGAGGCTTCATGTTTCGCAGTTCTGCGGAAGCCAATTTCCTGGTCCCGAGCGAGGCTTTGAGGCAGAGGAATTGTTGGCCCGTTGGGCCGAAGGCCGGAAATAATAGATAGATTGTCTCAGCGAGGCGACTCGATTACCAGGGCTGCGCCCTTCGCTGGGTGAACACTCGGGCCTTCGGCCCGGATGGTGTTTGGCCTGCGTGGGTGTGTGCCTCAAAGGGGCGTCGGTTCACGCAGAGGGCACCGCAGGGGGTTCTGAAAGGCGCCCACCGCCTCACGCTGCGCTTCAGCACGCCCTAGCAGCCCGTTGAAAAAGTCCTAGAGCAAAGATATATTATGGCCATCGTGCGACGCAGGAGGTAAGGGCGATGGCGTTGGGAAAGCGGCGAAGCCAGCAGCAGGAGCTGTGGGTAGCGACCACCGAGCTGCCGAAGTCCGAAGGGCACGTCTTTTATCGAAAGCTCAACGAGATTCTCGCCGAGGCGGGTTTTGATCGTTGGGTCGAACAGAAGTGCCGTCCGTATTATCATAATCACCTGGGCCGCCCCTCGATTCCACCGGGTATCTACTTCCGGATGCTGCTGGTGGGATACTTCGAGGGAATCGGATCGCAGCGGGGGATTGCTTGGCGTTGTGGCGACAGTCTTTCGCTGCGGGCTTTTTTGGGCATCCCGCTGACCGAGGAAACAGCCGACCATTCCAGCCTGACGCGAGTCCGGGACCGGTTGCCCCTTGAGATCCACGCCTCGGTATTTCAATGGGTGCTGAAGTTGGCCGCGAAGAAAGGACTGTTGCGAGGCAAGACGGTCGCGGTGGACGCCACCACGCTGGAGGCCAACGCGGCGATGAAGACGATCGTCCGCCGCGATACGGGCGAGGATTGGAACGACTATCTTCGGCGTTTGATGCAAGAACAGGAAGGTGTCGAAAACCCTACGGATGAAGACCTCCGCCGCTTCGATCGGAAGCGGAAGAACAAACGGGTGTCGAACGATGAGTGGATGTCGCCGACCGATCCGGACAGCCGGATTGCGAAGATGAAGGACGGGCGCACGCATCTGGCTTACAAGGCGGAGCACGTCGTGGACTTGGAGACGGAACTGGTACTGGCGGCCTCGATTCGCCACGCCAACGAAGGGGACGCCGACACGCTGGTCGATAGCGTGGTCGAAGCCCGGACGAACCTGTCGGAAGCTGGCATGGATACGGAGATCGAAGAAGCGGTCGCGGACAAAGGCTACCACGCCACCGAGACTCTGGAACTGGCCGACTCTCTGAACATCCGTACGTACGTCCCCGAGCGGCAGCAGAAGGGGAAGCGCAAATGGAAGAACGTGTCGGCGGCCGCGCGACGAGCCTTCTTCAACAACCGCCGACGGGCCCGCCGAGCGCGGGAGCAAACGCCTGCAACGACTGCGAAGCGAACGGGTCGAGCGGAGCTTTGCCCACATCTGCGACACGGGCGGTGCGCGTCGCAGTTGGCTGTGCGGGATCGAGAAGGTGCAGAAGCGTTACCTGATTGCAGGTGTGGCCCGCAACCTGGGACTGGTGCTGCGCAAGTTGTTCGGCATCGGGACTCCTCGCGGGTTGCAGGCCGGGTACGGCCTTGTTTTTCTTGTGTGGCTTGTGTGGATTCACATCAAGGGCTTCCTGCGGCGGCGGCGGCCCGATCGGTCACACTCCGACTCGTTCGACGTCGCCTACGCGACGGCGGCCTGACCGGCAGCCGCACCAAAGAAACTCGGGTTTTTCAACGGGCTGCTAGGCTTTCCCTCCGTTTCTGTCAGATAAAGACCCCTTTATCTTCCCCCGAACGTCCACTTCTTGCCAGAACGGCACAGCGTTATCGTGCTACTCGTTGGCTCAAAGACCAACATCACTTTCGAGTTTACCGGTGCTTCATAGGACGCAAGGTTCAACAACCTTCCGTCCGGCATCGCACAGTAGCTCAAGAAAGGTTCGTCTGGCGGGGCCGTCAGAAAACCCACTCCATCCGGGGCGAGGAATGGGTCCTCCCGAAACAAGATCGCTATCGACCGTCCTGGCAGGCCTTCGTCCATTGTGTCCAAGAATGTGCGGCTCAGAGTGTCAAACGCCCTTACGAGCACGGCTGGGGTAAGGGCGTTCTTCAACTCCT
This sequence comes from Pirellulales bacterium, assembly GCA_963736495.1. Taxonomy (GTDB): domain Bacteria; phylum Planctomycetota; class Planctomycetia; order Pirellulales; family Thermoguttaceae; genus CAVTPL01. The sequence goes on from CAVTPL010000014.1 coordinate 231,603, forward strand.
CAAAAGCACCAGGTAGCGCACGTGCGAGGTCTCGCCGTCGTTGTGTCCGATGCCGCTCACGTTGCGACCAAGCACGGAGTCCCTCTTCTGCGATTTGATTAACGCGATCACCAACGGACGGGACCCTTTCGACTTCGTCCACTCGAACCCCGTCAGGGTAAACGACGATAACGTTATCGGAATTACTCGCGCTAAACATGATTCGCCACAAACGCCAACTTCGCAGAGACACAGACAGTTCTTCAAGCAAAGCGCCAACGATCTCCCAGAATCGGATATGATTGGCAACCTCAACCCTCACCGTGCGGTCGAAGTATCCGTCGTCTACCACAAAGAAATCCAACTCGTCCAAAGGAGGATCGGGATTAGTCACTCCATAGCGGTTTAACACCGACTTGGTGTGTGATACAACCGCGAAGAACTCTTCTTCAGACAAGGGCGGGAGATCATCAGATGTGTTCCAGAACTTACCATCATAACCCACAAGTTCCTCGTGCCGGACGTTGTATGGCCCCTCATGCTCCCTAAAGGACGGGAATTGTGGTCCAGCGGAACGAACCGCCGGCTCCTGTGAGCCTCGGCTAATCATCCAATGCTCCCTCCAAAGAGACTGCAAACGAAACACGCAACACTCCGCCGACGCGTCAGCAAGGCAACCCAAGCGTCAGCAAAGAATTGCGCCGCGGTACTAAACAAGAGCGGAACCTAAAACCGCCTCCGGGCTAGACAAACATGCACTAGTGAACTGGGAATGCCGAGCCGTATTTCTGCAATCCCGCTCTGACACAGGCCGCAAGCGGAGGAGTGGGATCGATCTCATGCCGAGCACAAGACACCGTCCGGGACTTCGACATAACCGATCGTACCCGTCGGTCAAACACTTGGTACTGAGGCCCAACAGGAACAGTGTCTTACTGCACTCCACTTGCCTCAAATTTGCCAGTGTCCTCTTCGCGTCAACACAATCTCAATCTCATCGATCAGGTACCCACGGGCCATCATCAGGGAAGAAGTAGGGGCCTATCAGCGTCTCGTCAATCAATTTAGCAGTACCGATACCCGGGATCGCGTCAAGTACCGTATTGAGAGTGCCACCCGAAAGACCTTTGGCCTCGACGTCTTCGTTCCAGAACCAAGCGGCGACAACAATCCCAACAAACGGTATTGCCTTTCCTATCTTCTTGCCAAGACCTTTGCCAGCCGTCCCCCCAGTCCGCTTTGCCATAGCCTCGGTATACTTCGCAGCTTGGGCTACCATTTTCTCTGTGAATTTCTTGATAACTGGGTTCCTGAGCATATAACTTTCGGCGAAGTACTTTGCCTGTTCCAAAGTCATCTTCTTTCCCTTGGCCACGACCGTGTTCAAGTATTTCTCCATTTCCTCCTTAACCGCACGATTGTATTCCTTGAGCTTTCAAGGGGTCGGGAGTCTTTATGTTGGTGGTTTGGGCCACGGCCGACCACGGGGACGCAAGGTGGATTGCAGGCCCAGGCGTTTCGCCGTCTGCTCCTGCCACGAGGCCTGGTTCGCCACAGCACACCTATTTGTCGCTTCTGTCCCGCACCCTGACCAGCACAGCCCTGGGCATCTTGTCCTTGTAGAAGACCTCTCCCGTGTCCATGTCTTCCACGTGGCTGGACTCCAAAGAGTCGCCCTTGATCGTGTAGACCGGCCATGCGTTTCTCGTCATCTTTTTTCCTTGGGGAACGATGGGCGCGATGTAGACCTTGCCGTCCTTGACCACATACTTTGTTTCAGCCCGCTCTTTGCTTGCTTTGTCAACGCAGTAGCACTTCCCCTGCTCAAATGTCAAAGACAACCCTTCTCCGGTATATGTCCCGTCCAATACTTTCCCTCCTGACTTGGCGTTCTTAGTCGAATCTCCTCCCGCCGCGAAATCAGCCACCATCTTCTTTTCCTCGGCACTAAATCGGTTCACGATCTTCGTCCCAACATCGTATCCCCAGAGAAGGTGCGTATTGCGCGTGTATCCGTAGTCGAAAGAACCTACCCTCGTAGCCGACTGAGCGGACTACCTGAGCCGCATCGTAATGAAAATCTACCGTTATCACTTCTTTGGTATCTGGTATAGGCGGGCACTTAGGGGAGTCCCCCACCACGAAATCGCTTTCCTGCACCAATTCTTTCATTGCCGCATTGATCTCGGCTTCTTCCGATCCCAGACACCGCTGAAGTTCCTTGACGATCATCCTCTTGCCATTAACCACATGGAGACCAGATGAAATGTCCCGCCTATGCTATTGGGAAAGTAACCGCGCGCCCAGACTACGAGTCGCACGAGTTTGTCCCGCTGTCCGAATGAACGTAGCCGCTCCTCAATCTCATCGCCGGGATGGTAAAGGAAGGGATGGGCAATTGCTATGCTGATCGGTCGCCCCTTCGTGCCGGTAATTGCTGTACACCGGGATCACCAGCATCTTTTCTATTCCTCGGTCGCGGTCTAGGTCTTTTCGTTCTATTTCCAAGACGTTCGGAATCATCTTCTATGATCCAAACGGGCAGAAGGTGGGAAAGCTCGCAGTATCGGGGATCGCTCTCGGGTATGTCGGCGCACCCTGCCGCGAAAAGCGTAAGGAGCAACCCCGCGCATTCGGCCTATTTCCTGAAACATGTATTGTTCTCCAATCGAAGGCCCCGGTCGTCTAGTATAGTTAGTTCTCGCCCTACCGATCACGCCATCGCGGGAGTACAGGCGGCGGGCTGGGTGGCACTGACCAAGTGGTATATAAGCGCGTGCCACTGGCTACGCCAGTGCTCCTGCTGACATCATTCAGTGGACCGCTCCCTCGGGCAAACCGTGGATCATCAACAAGTTCGGATGCTGCTGTCGTGGTGGCTCATCGAAGGGGCTCCTCAAGGGGGCGGGAGTCTTTAGTTTGGTGGTTTGGGCCACGGCCGACCACGGGGACGCAAGGTGGATTGCAGGCCCAGGCGTTTCGCCGTCTGCTCCTGCCACAAGGCCTCGCCAAACGGACCGCCGCGGGACAGATCGCCGTCGCCTCGCGGCCAAAGCACCAAGTGCCAGTGGTTGGGCATCACGCACCATGCCAAAACCCGCATCGGCAGCCGCGCTTTCGCTCGGGCGATCACCTCCTCCATCGCCTCGAAGTCCCGTGGTTTGCCGAAAATGCGTTTCCGCCCCACGCCGCGATTGAGCACGTGGTAGGCGTATCCTCCGGTCGAGACCCGCAATCGTCGGGGCATGGTCGGAAAGTACCCATTGCTTATGTTTCTAAAGACTCCCAACCGCGGTAAAATCGCACCGCCGATTGACTATGGTGAAGCGTCTGCCAACACCTCTTGTGCCTGATGGCACCCCGATAGGCGAGCTATCGGGGCCACCCGCGACAAAATGGCCTCCGGGCCGTGAACAGTTACCATATAAAGACTCCCGATCGCCTTTGACCGACCCCGCGTGGCATGACCGGAAACGGCCCTTTCCCTCCGTTTCTGTCAGATAACGACCCCTTTATCTCCCCAAGCGTTTCCAGGAAACACTGCCGGTCGGCATCGTCGCGATAAATCGCTTTGCGTTCGTTGCCGCGGGCAGTGACATGGTACACGACGTTGGGATATTCCACGCGGATCGGTCGTGTCATAAGGCGAAGCTTAGCAGGAGCAACGAACCACGTCACGTGTCAAGAGTTGACCCCAAACACCCCAAACACCCACCCGTTACCCTCTTCTCCACATTGAATGACGTCCTCGCCTTTGTCAACTTGCGCGAATACCTGCTCGGAGCCTGTGAGAACCTCATTGCCGATGTCGACAACCGGCAGCTTGTCCACTCGATTCGAGTAGAATCTCCGCAAGTCAGTACCACACCACGGGCAGTGTAGAACACCGACCATGCACGCCGTCGCGACCTTCACGGCACTCGTGCCCACGACGTGACCTGAATCCTCCGCACTCAGCGCGCGAAAGCACAGTAGGAAGGACAGCGGGGCTTGCGACGCAACAATGGGAATGATTGCCATTCCACGCTCCTTGCGCCTGCATAAGACGTCCGCAAAACCTGGGCAACACATATCTGAAACGTCGATTATCACAGGCGATCAGCCTCCGTACTGTTGGAAGTACTGCTGTAGGAGTTGCATTGCCCTGGCGCTAGGAGCTTTCAAGGGGAGCTTTCAAGGGGTCGGGAGTCTTTATGTTGCACGTTTGGGCCACGGCCGACCACGGCGACGTAAGGTGGATTGCAGGCTCAGGCGCTTCGCCGTCTGCTCCTGCCAGGAGGCCTCGCCAAACGGACTTTCCCTCCGTTTCTGTCACGATAACGACTCCCGCCCCTTTACGTCAATCAATTCGTGGTACCGGAGTCCCGGTCACCGGCTCCCACCGTCTCCCGAACGCGCGCCAGCCGAACTTCGTCATCGTCAATCACGTCGATGATCTTCAGTGCCAATGCGGTGTGCCCAGCAATAAGCTCTTGATACACGAGCCACAGCCCCTGGCGGGCAGCCGTCCTGCATCTCGACTCGAGGTCGGATCTACCGGGATTCAGTTCGTCCCCAGGTATTGCCCCACGGATGATCTGGAATAGTAGTTCCAGAATGCCCGCACGGACCAAACGGGCTCGCTCCCTGCCGGTAAGTGCCGCCAAGAGTACGGGCACAACGTACGCTGCAGCTTCATACAACTGCCCTTGAACGACAATGTGATTCTCCAGTTTCCAGTAGGCATCGGTCAACGTCTCGGCAGAGCGCGCCGCCAAGAGCTCGCGGAGCGCATCGGGAATGGCCGTCGCTGGGCCGTCGGCCTCCCTGATATGCGACCAGTCGTGCCGCGTAAGTTCACATTCCACCAGTTGATCCGAGCCTTTCGTCTTCTTCCCCAAGCCCTGCACGTACGCAAGTCGCCCAGCATCCTTCTCAATCAGTTCGAGGATCTCTAGCACAATCTCGGCGTGCCCCACCATGAATAATTGGTAAAACAACCAGAGCCCCTGCCCCGCAGCGATTCTGCACTTGGCTTCCATGTTGAGCAAACCGCGCTTTTCCTCTTCGGAACTGGTTTCTCCATTGAGAATGCAGAACAGCAAGTCCAACATCCCGGTACGCGCGCTGAATGAGCGATCCGGTCCAGCAAGTCCCGCCAAGAGCACGGGAACAACGTAGGCGGCCGATTCATACAATTGGTCTTGAACGACAACGTGGTTCTCAAGCTTCCAGTAGGCTTGATCGACATCAACCGGCCACCATGACTTGATCAGTTCCCGCAAAGCGCCGGGAATGGCAGTGGCTGGGCCGCTGATCTCCCTGAAGCAAAACCAATCGTTCCTCGTCAACTCGATTTCAATCAAAAGATCGGGATCCATTAATGCCCCCCACGGTCCGCTCGGTTCGGCCCTCGTTCCCGGCGGGTACTGACTTGGGGAATACTTCCCCTGACAATCTCTGCACACCAGTATCTCAAGTCACTCCTTCTGAACCCTGACATTCGTCCTCCAGCCCATTGGCTTCGTGGACTGACAGTCTGAACCAAGTGCACTCGCGACAGCGTCCTCGGCACGTTGCCTCGTGCCGGAGCGGTCATCGCGGGCGCGATGGTGGTGCTTCCCAGTACTGGTATTATGTCCCCGGATTAGCAGGTGCCCTGTCCAACTTAGACCACGGGAACGCTGTGAACAAGGAAGATGTCGAACGGTGGATACGGATAGGCGACCGTGTACTCAGATCGCAGTCGGAGCGCGTCTTCGTGCCTGGAGAGCAGCCCCCATTTGTTGAGCCGCCTCAGCCAATTCTCGTTCTTGGGCACGAGCCCCGGCTGCCGGATCGCCGAGTGGGTGCAAGCGGGCCACGACACGTCGAAGCCATAGGTCGTGCGGATTTGCGGCCTAGCTTCAACAAACGAGGGATACGCGCCCCTTCGCTCTTCGTCAGTTGATTCGAGGGCAAGCTCGCAGAAAAGAAGCTCCAAAGGGACGCCGCCTGGCCGGAGCGAAGTAAATAAGGATGTAGCTACTTCGCGTTGCACGATGAACGGTGTGGGAGCGTCCTTCACCTTGTTGAAGTAGTTGTCTAGCGCGTCGAACAAGCGCGAATCGTCCAGCGGCGGCTCACCTAGTGCCATACGGATTATGGGGTCGGGTGCGATGAACGGCGGCTGGCGGTCCACCCCGTAGTACGTTCCGGCGGACTCATTCGGGGAAAGTCCTACCGCTGCGTCCTGAGCAATCAGATAACCAACAGGGCACAGATTGACCGTCTGCTGTTGCGAACTCATAGGGTGAACTCTGGCGGAACTGGTATGTGGATTGTTTCACCTGAATGTCAAGGGAATATCAAGGGTCGGGAGTCTGTATTCTGGTCGTGTGGGCCACGGCCGACCACGGCGACGTAAGGTGGATTGCAGGCCCAGAAGTCGCGTGCCACTGCTGGACAAGCCAGCAGCGGAACCCGCGCGAGGCATGCGAGGGCCAAAGGCCCGTCCGATCTCCCAGCGAAGGGCGCAGCCCTGGTTGGTGGTTGCGAATGACACCCACCGCCTCACGCCACGGTTCAGCACGCCCTAGGCATCTCCTCCGGTCGAGACCCGCAATCGCTGCGGCATGGCCGGAAACTACCCTTTCCCTCCATTTCTGTCCATTTCTGTCAGATAACGATCCCTTTACCCGTTCAGGTCTGCATCGGCCACCTCTTGCGTCGGATAGAGTTCGGCCCAGGCAATCGTCTCAACGTCTTCCGGGGTAAGTCGCCCGTCAGCCGGCACATCGGGCCGATTGATCCTCGCAACGTGGACGTAGAATGGCCACTCTTGAATCGAATTGATGGAATATCCCATGTGCCGAGCAGCAAGAACCGCTTGCTCAATTACACGTTCACCTGCGGCGGGGTCGCGGTAGATGATCGGCGGGTCAATTCTTACGAGCAGAAGATCATTGCGTGCAATCAGGCTCAGGGGGCGAATCGCCCAACACTTTCGTGGCGATTCAAGCCCGTAGCCTTCACTCGATGCCAAGTAGAAGTCAGGATTGTCACCTACCATGGGGTCACCGAAGCTCGAATGAAAAACGGCTGGCATACTTTCGACAACTTCATTTCTTGTGGCCCATTTATCAGAATGATGTCCAAGTGCTGACGTGAGTTAAACATCTTGGAGAAAACCTCTCCAATTCGCGGAACGGCTGGGTGGCACTGACCAAGTGGTATATAGGCGCGTGCCACTGGCTTCGCCAGTGCTCCTGCTGACATCATTCAGTGGACCGCTCCCTCGGGCAAACCGTGGATCATCGGCAAGTTCGGATGCTGCTGTCGTGGTGGCTCATCGAGGTGGTATCTTGCGGACGACCATTGCCAGTCCACAGGGCGCTGACAAAGCCCTCGGCGGACCGGGTTGTTGTGGATGTACTGCAGGCTTTCAAGGGGTCGGGTGTCTTTATTGTGGCCGTTTGGCCCCCGGCCGACCTCGGCGACGTAAGGTGGATTGCAGGCCCAGGCGCTTCGCCGTCTGTTCCTGCCACGAGGCCTCGCCCAACGGACCGCCGCGGACCACCGATCGCCGCAACGCCTCCAACTCTGCTTTGGCCTGTGGCGCCTGAACGTGCTGGAACCAACGACGCGGCAGTTCCAGGGGCCCGTCGTCCACGAGTCCAGCCTGGTTGCCATGCCCTCGATGCCCAAGGCTCGACCATCGCCAGGCAGTCGCGTTGCGGACCAGCTTCGCGCGGAGCGGATTTCGACCCCCAAAGTGCCAGTGGTTGGGCATCACGCACCGTGCCAAAACTCGAATCGGCAGCCGCGATTTCTCCTCGACCCCTTTAACCCTTGAGCCCTTTCAAATCCGGCTCGATTTTCTCGTTTGCCTTGAGCAGGTCATCCCACGTCACCAGTCCGTGGCGGTAGGCCGCGGTGCGTCCCAGCACGCTGGTCAGGTTCGACCGCACCGAAGCGGCAACGGTGGGATTGGCAGTGTCACCCGAGGAGATCGCGCGGTGGAACTCCTCGATATTGGCCACGGCGCCCGCGGCGTAGAGGTTCTCCAACTTCCCTCCGGGATACGGTTTCTTTCCGCGGATTGCGACTTCGCCGAAGTAGTCGGTGTCGATCATGCCGTCGGTGCCGAAGACCTTGCAGCGGATCTCGTCGGGCACGCCGGGAATCGCCTTGATCGAGCTGAACGCGAGCACGACGTTGCCGGGGAACCAATACGTGACCGCGAAATGGTCCGAGATGTTTCCGTGGACGCGGATCTTGCGCCCCCCGGTTCCCACGGCGCAGCGGAGCGGAGTTAAGGATCCAGGTGGCGACGTCGAGGGCATGGATGTCCTGCTCGACGATTACGTCGCCGCAGATATCCAGCCATTGGTACCAGTTGCGCAGCCGCGCCTCGGGGGTCGGCGTGGCGCTCCGGGTCCGCCCCCCGACCACGGATAGTTGGCCTCGGCATAGACCAGTTGCCCGATCTCGCCGCGATGTACGCGCGCCACAGCCTGGCGATAGATCGGATCGGCCCGCGTCTGGAAGTCGACCAGCATGACGCGCTTGTTTTGCGTGGCGCGGCGTCCGGATTCGGCCACCGACTGGCATCCCGGAACGTCGATGGCGATTGGCTTGGCCAGGAACACATGGCAGCCCGCGTCGACCGCCGCGGCCGCTTGTTCGGGGTGGAAGACGGGTGGGGTTTCGATCACCACCGCGTCCGGTTTTCCCTCCAAGAGCCGCCGATAGCCCGACAGAGTTGCATGGCGCCGCGCGGCATCGATTTGGCACTTCTCGGCGATCTTCTCCATGCGGTCGGGGAAGTAGTCGGCACAGGCCACGATCCGGTACTTGCCCGTCTTGAGAAACAACTCGGCGATCCAACTCCCCCGGCCTCCGCATCCAATCAGTCCCAGGGCAATTGCGGAGTTCGCTGCCGTACCGAAGACGGTCGACGGCTTGAGGATCGTCGCGGCAGCCGCCGTCTGTGCCAAGAATGCTCGGCGCGCGGCGCCGGCTTGTATCACCCTGCGCCATGGCAAATCTCCCCGAATGGCACTTGTTTTGGTTTTCGGGCCGGCGTGTAGGAGCCGGCCCAGCGCGAACCATCCTAGTGGGACCCCTCCGCGTGGTCAAACGGCGCTTATTGATGCCGTTGTTGATTGTGGGACAGTTCAAAGCCTCCTTCGCCGGGAAACCGCGCTTGCGTTGGTCGCCCTCGTTTCATAAGCGGCGCAGGACTCAATAAGTGTTCGTTTTGAGTGCGAGCCGACGGCGGGGAGGACTGGCCGGACATGCCGTTGGACCTCAGGCAGCCAGAAATCGCGGCCTGAGAAGGCCGGGGGCCCGAAGGACCAGAGGGCGGACCAGGTCAGAAGTCGTCGCGACCGCGGAAGCGCAGCGCGGTGAGCGATTCTTGGGAGGATTGCAGAGGATACTCGCCGGCGGCCAGGGGTCGCGCCTTGGGCGCGAACCGCCACTGCGGCCCACCCCCGGGCCCGGCACAAGACCAAAACGCGTCACTGGCGAGCGCGTTCGGCGGTGCATTCCGGTAGACACCGGCGAACACCGAATGCGAGTACGGTCGTTCTGCGCCGCCAGCGAAACAAGAGCTGGCAAATGCTTCACGCCCCTGCCGCGCGCCGGTGCTCGGCTCGCGGCAGATCCGCGGAATGGCGAGAAGAGGAATCGGCGGAGCGTCGATCGAAACCGCGCTCCGCAATCCACTTCTACATGCGCGGCCGGTCGCCGCGACCGCCGCCGTACCCGCCACGGCCGCCACCGCCACCCGGACGGCTGGGCTTCTGCTCAGCTTCATTCACCTTGATGGTCCGGCCTTCCAGCTGGGCGCCGTCCATCTCGTTCTTTGCGCCGTTCGCTGCATCGTCGTCGACAAAGGTAATGAACCCGAAACCCCGAGAGCGGCCCGTTTCTCGGTCGGTGATCACCTTCGCCTCGGCGATCTCCCCAAAGCGCTCGAACGCTTCCCGCAGGCCATCGTCGGTCGTCTTCCAGTTCAAGCCACCTACAAACAACTTCTTCGCCATCGAATGCTCGCTCCTACCTCGCGGCAGGCGTCGGCGACGCCCGCACCACACAGATCCACGGGTCCACTAACAGGGCCCACGACGCCGGACCCCAGCGGTAGCTGAGTCCGAGTCCGTAGCATAGCAAGTACGCCACCATGTGCAACAGGGATTCTCGTGATTTGCCAGAAGCCGACTGCGTATCTGCCCCCGTGCGGCGACTCTGCTGAGGGGATGACCTTGCATAGCCTTCGCCGTCGCGCAAGTCTGCCACTCATCTGGCCCAACCCGGCTATCAGGATGCCCGCCGATCGCGACCCGGTCCATGGCTCCCAACGCCGACCGCCTTGGGGTGGATTCAGACCGTGGCTGGCGTGGCTTCTCGCTTGGGGTGCCCGGTCGGGATTGGCGCTCGCGGCCTGCACGGCCGAGGCATGTTCCGCCGCTACGCAGCCGCTTGAGCCACCGCCTTTTCGGACGGCCAGTCCGCTGGAATTCTCTTCGCGTAAACGCGTGCAGGAAGGGGGCGTGACAATGCAAGCCTACCCCGCGAGGTGTCTATAGACATGGCCCGGCAGCGGTGTACAATCTTCTCGTCCGAACATCCGGGAGCGGCGCGCGATGGACGTGCAGAAGGGCTGTCCGAGCGAGAAGACCCTGATGGACTTCGTGGCGGAATGCCTCGACGCCGCCGCGACTACCGCGGTTCAGACGCACTTGGCCGACTGTCCGCGATGTTCGCAGATCGCGGCCTGGATCCAGACTCATTGGCTGCACGGAGAAGACGAGGATCAATCGCACTGGCCCACGCTCGCGGTCCAGGGCGGCTTGCCGCGCGGATCGGGCCCGGAGACCGTGGAATGGTCGATCCTGAAGGAAGAAGGGTTGGACGCCTCGATTCTGGAACCCTCGGCGCAAACGGGTGCCTTGGGCCGGCTGGGCAAATACGATCTGCTCGATCTGCTCGGACGCGGCGGAATGGGTATCGTCTTCAAGGGTTTTGACGAAGCCCTATGTCGTACCGTGGCCGTGAAGGTTCTCAATCGACAGTTCGCCTATAGCTCCACGGCCCGGCGGCGGTTTCTTCGCGAGGCGCGGGCCGCGGCCGGGATCAGCCATCCCAACGTCGTTACGATCTATGCCGTCGACGACCACAAGGATTTTCCCTTTCTGGTGATGGAGTATGTGGGCGGAGGGTCACTTCGGGATTACATTCGCCGCCACTCCGGGCTGGATCCGCTGGAGGCCTTGCGTTTGGCGCGTGAGATCGCCGCCGGCCTTGCCGCGGCCCATGCCCACGGCGTGATTCACCGCGACGTCAAACCCGGCAATATCCTTTTGGAAGAGGGGGCGGTACGCGTCAAGATCGGCGACTTTGGGTTGGCTCGCGTTGCCGTGGACAACGTCGACCTGACTTCCCATGCGATCGCCGTCGGCACTCCGGCTTACATGTCTCCGGAGCAGGTCAGTGGTGCCCGGCTGGACGCGCGTTCCGATCTGTTCGGGATGGGCTGCGTGATCTATGCGATGATCGTGGGGCGGTCGCCGTTTCACGGCAAGCACCCGCTGGAAATGGCCCGCAAGGTAGCTGAATACGAGGTGCCGCCGCTCGAGAGCGTTCAGCCGGGCACGCCCCACTTTCTTTCCGAGACCGTCGAACGACTGCTAAAGAAGAGTCCCGACGACCGCTTCCAATCGGCCGCCGAAGTGGCCGATCTGCTGGACCGCCACCTCGCCGCGCTCAATCAGACCCCAACCGATGAAATCCGGGCCCTGTTCGCCGCCGGTGCTTGGCCGAGGAAATCCCGGCGTCGCCACACCGCAGGCGCGGTCGTTCTGGCTCTGATACTTGTTGGGATGATTGCCCTGGTGGCGGGGAGCGTTTTGCCCTGGTTCGGTCGTGGTCCGGCGCTTCCCGGGCAAGATGGTTCGGCGGGTATTGCTGATCGCGAGATCTCGGGAGGGGTAATCCGCGTGGCTCAAGACGGCAGTGCCGATGTGCGCTCGATCGGTGAGGCCCTGCTCGCGCCCGGTCCAGACACCGTGATTCGCGTGGTCGACTACGAGACGTACGCGGAATCGCTGCACGTACTGGGCCAGCGCGGCTTACACCTCGAGGGCCCGCAACCGAGTCCGTCCGGCGACCGCTGCACGTTGCGTTCGGCCGATTCGGCCTCTCCGGTGCTTCAGATCCGCGATACCAGCGAGGTGGTCGTGCAGGATTTCCGCATCGAGGCATCTGCCGCCAGTGCGATTGTGATTACCGGCGCGTGCGCCGGCGTGTTGATTCAGCGCGTCCAGACGCGACATCCGGACGATCCGGGCGTCAGCCCGCCCGCCATTCGCGTGGAGGCCAGCCGTCCCGAGGGCTCCGACGCGCCGATCGTGGTTTGCGACTGCGTTTTGGATCATGCACCTCGCGGCCAGTGTCTTTTCGTCGTGGGAACCGTTGCTCGCTCGGCGGACTTTCAGCTTCGGCGGACCCGGCTGCTGGGACGGGGCGTGCAGATTCTGGTTTCTGCCCCGGAGGGAAGGCCCCTGGGCCGCGTAGCGATCGAGGAGAATCTATTCCTGGGATCCCTCGAGCGCAGCGTGGGCGAGGGCGTTGCGCGACCTTCGCTCAACGGGATCAACCTGGACCTTCGCGTTTCGGGACCGCAACAGGACGTTCGCATTCACAACAATACCTTCCTCAACGTTCGCTACTGGGTCGGTCTCGCCCACTCGACGATCTCCGCGCCGGGCGTTTCCGTCTGCAACAACTTGATCCTTGGTTCCGACGGAGTCGAGGGCTCGCCCGATCGAATCGACGCCGCAGCGCGATGGTGGCGTTTTGCCGCCAATTTCTGGGAACCGTACGAGCCGACCTCGGCGGAGAGCGCGCTGGGGCAGGATCTCTGGCCAACCTTTGCGACCGCGTCGAGCTTGTCGAGCGCGACGACGCCAACCATCCGCAGTTCCTCTGTCCGGCGCCCGGTTCGTCGCTTGCGACGTCGGGGTACGGCCGGGACGGACTAGCTCCCTACGTCGGTGCCCGAGGACCGCGGGAAGCCCCTTCCCCGGGCCCGCAACAAGTCCCCTAAGAACCTATCCGAGAACTACCACGACCGCCCTCCGCGGCCGGAGAATTCAGCAGCGGCAGACGGTGGTGGGATCGGCTCTAAGACGCCTTACGAGGAGGCCTGCCATGAGTTACCCCGAATCGCTGGAGCCCTACGGCTTAGGCCCAAGGGACGCCAAGACCCATGCCCTTCCGTATGCCCACTTGCACATGGAGCAAGCTGCCTATGGTCTCGCACGTCGAGGCGTAGGCGTTGGCGGCCTGGCACCGGGCGTTGAATTGGCCGGCGATCTGCCGGCACGGCCGCTGCGCTCGGTTCACGTGGGGCCGTGCTTCTCCCGGGGCGGCGCGGAGCAGCAGCTCATCGACCTGGCTCGCTTTCTCGATCCCCGCCGCGTGCACCTGCAGAAGTGTCTGATTACGCGTCCCCACCTGATCGACGTTGCGGTGGTCGCCGACATGCCCGCACCGGTCGAGGTTGGGGGGGCCGAAGCCGTGCGCCGCGCGGCCTCCGAGTTCGACGTGCTCTTCTTCTGGGGTCTGCCCCTGGACGATTGGCTTGCCCATTGCCGGCCGAAGCTCTGCCTGTTCATGGCGCACGGAGAAAGTCCCTGGACGCGCGAGTTGCTCGAGCGCAGTGCCCGCGTCGTCGACCACGTGGTGGCCGTAAGTCAACGCGTCCAGGAGAAGATTTGCCAGGGGTTCCCCAGCACGATCATTCCCAACGGCATCGATACCGCGCGGCTGGCCACGACCCAGTCGCGCCGCGACGTCCGTTCGGCTCTCGGTTTCGCGGCGGACGATTTCGTGCTCGGGTACGTGGGCCGCTTCTCGCCCGAGAAGCGACCGGACCTCGTGATCAAGACCGCCGCCCTGTTGCCGCCGACCTTCAAGGTGCTCATGGTGGGCTGGGGGCCGCTGGAGGGCGAACTTGCCGCTGGCCAATCAGCTCATCCCCGGCCGCTTCGCCTTTCGCCGCGCCGACCGCTATCTGGGCGATTTCTATCAGGCGCTCGACGCGCTCTGCTTGCTCTCGCACGAGGAGGGATTCGCCCTGGTCGTTCTGGAAGCCATGATGTGTGGACGGCCGGTGATTGCCACCGCGGTTGGAAGCATCCCCGAGACGGTCATCGATCGCGTCAGCGGGCTGATCGTATCGTCTGAGGTCCGGTCGGTGTGCCAAGCGGCGCGAATGCTCCAAGAGCACCCCGACTGGGCTCGCGGGATCGCCGCCGAGGGTCGTGCGTACGCCCAGCAGTACGGTCACGCGCGCCGCATGGCCCGCGCCTACGAGCAACTGGTTGCACGCCTTTGGGAGGAAAAACACGCCGACAAACGGTGATTTCGGGCACCGATTCCGCGAGGCACCCCATGGCTCGCATCCTCATCCTTGCCCCCCAGCGCCTCGTCTGGGTCGCCGTGGCCAAGGCGGCCAGCATGGTGATTCAGACGACGCTCCTGGAGAAGCTCGGCTTGCCCTACGTGCGCTGGCGTGAAGCGGCGTTGTGCTCCATCGCGGAGGTGGCGCTGCCGGGATGGCCACTTCCGCTTTGCCTTCGTGCGCGATCCCTGGGCTCGCCTGTACTCCTGCTATCTGGACAAGATCATCGGTCCCAGCGTGCGTTCCCAGCCGTTCATTCTCGGGGACTACGGAATGCGTGCCGGCATGTCGTTCGAGGCATTCGTTCGCCGCGTTGCCGAGATCGACGATGCCGACGCCGACGAGCATTTCGTTTCCCAGTCGCACACTCTGAGCCACGAGGGGCGTTTGGCGGTGGACTACGTGGGCCGTTTCGAAAACCTGCCCGGCGACTGGGACCGCCTCCGGCCGTTGTTCGATCTTCCCGAGTTGCCCTGGAGGCCCGTCGGCACGAGCCGCGCTCGCTTCGATTTCCAGTACCACTGCGCACACTACACGCCCGAACTTGCCGCGATCGTCGCGCGTCGGTACGCCGCCGATCTGGAGACGTTTGGTTACCGGTTTGCTTGAAGCCTGCCGCGGTCGGAAGGGTCGGTCGTTCCGCGTCGGGGGATAATCGCTGGGGCGCCGCCCCCGCGCAACTGCCGAGTTGCGATGCCTTTCCAGGGCTTCCGGCTGCCGGTTGCATTTTCCTTCGCGCCAGGCCATGCTATGGGCGTCTGTCGTGTGAAGGATCGGCATTGCCTGGCCCCCGGAACAAAGAAAGTGTTCCACGATCAAGCCGGGACTGAAGAACCATCCCACCTCGTTTTAGAACTTGCCCACGGAGGCCCAACCCATGACCGCTCGATTCGCCGCGTTGGCATTGACTGTCGGACTCCTTCCGCTCGCCGGTCGGGTAGCGGCCGACGACCTCATCCTTGCCGAAGGGGGTAAGTCGGCCTACCGGATCGTCGTGGGCCGACGCCTCGCCGTCCACCCGCCACGGGGCCGAGGAGTTGCAGAATTTCCTCCGCGAGATGACCGGGGCCAAGCTGCCGATCGTCTCCGACCGCGAGCCCGCGGGAGCCGAAGGAAATCCTCGTCGGCGCCAGCGCTCGGCTGAAGGACCTCAAGCGTCGAACTCGATCTGCCAGGCGCTGGGCAACGAGGGCTACGTGATCCGCACCGTCGGGCCGCACCTGGTCATCGCCGGCGGGGCGCTGCGGGGCACGCATGTACGGCGTCTACGGGCTGCTGGAGGACCATCTCGGGCTGCCGCTGGTTCGCCCCGGGCGTGAGCCGCATTCCCAAGATCGACCGGCTCGTCGTCGCGCGCGCTCGACGAGCGCAAGGTGCCCGTGCTGGAGTACCGCGAGCCGTTCACCTTCGACTGCTTCGACGGCGACTGGTGCGCCCGCAACCGCATGAACTCCAGTCGACCGGCCGGCTGGAGGCCAAGCACGGCGGCAAGATCCGCTTCGGCAACGGCTTCTTCGTGCCACACGTTCGACCGCCTGGTGCCGCCGGACAAGTATTTCGACGAGCACCCCGAGTACTTCTCGCTGGTCAAGGGCAAGCGGCTCAAGGACCACGCGCAGCTCTGCTGCACCAACGAAGACGTGATCCGCCTGTGCACCGAGGGGATCCGCGCGGCGATGCGCGCCCAGCCCGACGCCTTCGTCTTCTCCGTCTCGCAGAACGACTGGGACAACTACTGCGAGTGCGACAAGTGCCAGGCGCTGGCCAAGGCCGGAAGACTCGCAGATGGCGCCCGGTGCTGCACCTGGTCAACCGCGTGGCCGAGGCGGTGGAGAAGGAGTTCCCCGACAAGGCGGTCGAGACGCTGGCCTACCAGTGGACGCGGCGGCCGCCGAAGACGATGCGTCCGCGGCCGAACGTGATCGTCCGGCTCTGCTCGATCGAGTGCTGCTTCTCCCATCCGCTGGCCACGTGCGACAGCCCGGCCAACCGGGCGCTTCCGCGAGGACCTGCAGGGCTGGGCCAAGGTCTCCAACCGGCTCTGGGTCTGGGACTACGTGACCGACTTCGCCAACTACCTGCTGCCGTTTCCCAACCAGCGCGTGCGCAACGACAACATCCGGCTCTTCGTCGCAGAACAACGTCACGGGGATTTTCGAGCAGGACACCTACGACACGCCGCACAGCGAGATGGCCGCGCTGGGCGGCTACCTGACCGCCAAGTTCCTCTGGAACCCCGACTACGACGAGAACACGGCCATGAACGAGTTCCTCGACGGCTACTACGGCAAGGCCGCCGGGCCGATCCGCAAGTACCTCGACCTGCTGCACGACCACGTGGAGAAGAAGAACATCCACGTCATGATCTGGGCCCCGCCCACGCAGCCCCCACCTGACCGACGACCTGCTGGTCCAGGCCGACGCGCTCTGGCAGGAGGCGGAGAAGCTGGCGGCCGCCGAGCCCGACGTGCTGCGGCGCGTGAAGCTCGGCCGGATGAGCGTCGACTATGCCATCGTTGAACGTGCCCGCGCCGCGGCCGGTAAGAAGGACAAGGCCGACGCAAAGCTGATGGCCTTGGCCGCCGCGCGCTACAAACCGTTCATGGAGACTCTCGGCACCAGCGGCATGACCCAGCTCCGCGAAGGCCAGGTGCTGAAGTTCGACGAATATCGCGCCGGCCTGGCGGCAGCGCTGGGCTTGAAGCCATAGTTCGAGCGTTCCGCCTGGAGTTTATTTGCCGTATCGGTTGCGCGCGGGGCTGCCGAGGGCCGTCGCGTTTTCGCGGCCCCCTGCGAAGTGGTGTTCCACGGGGAAACTGTCGCCGCGTAGACGGTGAGAGCCGGCCCTGAACGATCACTTTCTTTTTTTCCCAGGGAATGCCGCCATGCGTCGGGCGCCGTTGCGAGTGGTTCTCTTGATGGGGTTTGCCGCGATTGCGCTCGGCGCCCTTCCGCTCGAGGCTGCCCAGCGGCCGCTGCCGCGGATCGAGGGGCCGTGGTGGACGGTGGCGGGAAACCCCGATCTGGGCGAGCTCAACTCTCCAAAGCAGCAGGTCGTCGACTTCGCCGTCTGGCAGGCGGCCGACGGCACGTGGCAGCTCTGGGCCTGCATCCGGCAAACGAAGTGCGCGGGCAAGACTCGCCTTTTCTACCGCTGGGAGGGCAAGCGGCTGACGGATCCCGACTGGACGCCCGGGGGCATCGCCTTGCAGGCCGATCCCAAGTACGGCGAGACCGCGGGTGGATTGCAGGCGCCCACGTGGTGCGAGACGGTGCCAGGTTCGTGATGGCCTATGGCGACTGGGAGCACATCTGCCTGGCCACCTCGGCCGACGGCAAGGCATTCCAGCGGGAGATCCGGGCGGACGGACGTACGGGCGCGTTCACCGAGGGCTTGGGCACGAATACGCGCGACCCAATGCTGCTGCGCATCGGAAACCGGTGGCATTGCTACTACACCGCCTATCCCGAGCAGCAAGGGGCCGTGTTCTGTCGCACTTCCACGGATCTCGACCGGTGGAGTGAGTCGGTCAACGTTGCCTTTGGCGGCGCCGCGGGCACGAGCCCGTTCTCGGCCGAGTGTCCCCACGTGGTTGCCTACGAGGGGCGCTACTACCTTTTCCGCACCCAGCGCTACGGGGCCAAAGCCCAGACGACCGTATACCGTTCCTCCGATCCACTGAACTTCGGCCTCAATCAGGACCGCTTGTACCAACTGGGCACGTTGAGTGTGGCCGCGCCGGAGATCGTGCAATTCGAGGGCCGATACTACGTGGCCGCCCTGCGTCCCGATCTCCACGGCATCCAGATCGCGCGGCTTGCCATGGAACCCTTGGCGCAGTAGCCGGCGAGCGATCAACGAACGGCGGCGGACGATTTTGGAGTTGCCGCGGGCAGTGCCGCGTCGAGCATTTTCCGGGCGTCGTCGCTCCATTTTTTCTGGCGATAGTTCCAGGGAAGGGCTACGAGCCGGTCCGCAGTCAGCCGAATCACCATGAATTCGCCGTCGCCGTTCGGGGCGGGAGAGGGGAGCTGGATGAAGGGGATCTCCCGGTAGCGGTTGATCGTCGCCTTGTGATAGTGCCCGCCCAATACGGCGAGGATGCGGGCGCCCTGCATCGCGTCGACCAAGGCATCGCGGTTGGTGATGGCATCGTAGCAGAGATGCAGCGCGACGATCACGCCCATCCCCCGCGGAACCTTCGCCAGATCGGCGCGGAGGAAGGCCAGGGCCTCGGGGGCGACCGGCTGGGCAGGGTTGTTCAAGCTTTCGTCGTACTTCGAATAGAGGGCCACGAAGTGGACGCCGCCGCGGTCAAAACTGTAGGAAAGGCCCCCGTGGCGGGCGGTAATCCATTTGGTAATCGTCGGGCTGGGCGATTGCCCTCCTTCGTCGTGGTTTCCTACCAGGTCAAACGCCGGAATCTTCAGCCGCTGGGTCACGAGCGCGTTATAGGCGTCGCGCGCTGCGACGGTGGGCCACTCGGTAATGTCGCCGCAGCCGAAGACGAAGCTCGGCTGGGCCACCTCGCCGCCGATTTTCTCGGGATATTTCGTTCCCGCCAGCGCGTTCATCGCGTCAATCGCCGGCAGCAAATGGCCGGCCTCGCCGCTGGTCTGCACGTGCTGATCCGACCAGCCGAAGAAGGTGAGGCCGTCGTTTTTCGCCCGCGGCGACTGGCGGAAGAATCGCTCGATTGCCAGGCCGAGCTCGCGCCCCACGGACTGGTAACCCTCGGTCGTGCTCTGGGCGTGGTTCCAGGGCGTCTCCAGGCAAACGCTCACAACGTGGGGGCGCGTGTGCAGGCGCACCCAGCGGCCGCTCATCCGCTCGTAGAGCTTGTCGTACGACGGACCGGTCTCGCGGACCAATCCGCGGTAAGGCATCGGGCCCGTGATTTCCTCGCGCCGCCTGAAGAAAGCGTTGCAGGTTCGCCCAGCCTTCCTCGGGCCAGACCGGCCGGTGGGCGACGAAGAACATCGGCGCGAGGTCGGTGCGTCCCGGGTTGTGCAGGTCGACGTAAAGGTCGAAACGGCCCGCGGCGTCTAGCGCTCGGATTTTGCGCTGCGCGGCCGCCACGGCGGGAAAACGCGGAGTATCGCTCCAGTCCCGATTGTGGTCGTGCGGTTTCTGTTCCTTTCCGCCCGCCCCGATGGCCACGTTGTCGACGTCCATGATCGGCACGAAGGTGATTTCGGCTTTCTGCCGCAGCGCGACGGCACGCGGATCGTTGGAGGTGAGCCATTCCGCCAGGCCGCAGCCGACCCAACTGGAGCCCGATTCCCAGGCGTGCTGCCGAGCCTGGATCCAGATTCCATAGCGCGGGGACTCTGCGGTGCCTGGCTCTGCCACGCGGAGCGCCATGACGGGTCGGCCCTCACTGCTGCGGCAGAGTTCGAACCGGTGCGCCGCCGGGCAACGCTCAGCCGCACGGCGGAGCAGGTCCTCTGCGTCGGCCGCGACGAAGGGCGGTCCCCAGGCAAACCACGCCTCGGCCGCCTCGACTTTCTGGCGATAGATCATCCGCTTGCCCTCGCGCGTGCCCGGCTCCGTTTGACGCCATAAGCGGCGGTCGGTGCTCATCACGGCTCGGTCGGGCGTGGCCCACGGCTGCTCGCCCACGTCGAGCGTGATCGTCTCGCCCGGCCGGATTCCCGAAAGCTTGAAGAACCACCAGCAGGGCCAGCCGCGATCCTTGCGGGGCGTCGGATCCAGGCGGATGGAGCGTTTTTCCTGGTCGATGGACCCGGCCACGCCCGAGGCGCCTTCGAACGACGTGTCGACGCGCAGCTCCGCCGCGGCATCGCCTGCCGATGCCCAAGGCGTCGACGTCGAGAAGAACATTCCGACCAGCAACAAACCGAACGAGGCATTCCGCACGCACGCTGCAAGATAGCGCATTGCCGGGACTCCGAAGAATGAGAGGGAAATCCGCAGGGGGCGAGCCCAGTATAATGGCCCACCCCAAGGAGCACAAACGCGCACCCCATTGCGGAGCGAAGCGGCGGTTGGCGGCCCGTCAATCCAACGCCGGCAGGATCACTTCGGACATCCAGCAGTGCCGCAGCGATCTCACGACGTGGATGAACTTTTCGAAATCGACCGGCTTGGTCATGAACTCATCCACGCGAAGCCCCTGAGCTTCGAGCACCATTGCGTGCACGCGCGAACCCGTCAGCACGACCACCGGAATCCGGTGGAGTTGCTCGCTGCCGCGGATCTCGCTGAGCACTTGCCGGCCGTCCTTCTTGGGGAGGTCCATATCGAGGAGGATCACGTCGGGCGCGGGCGCGGGCGAAGACGGCCTTTCGCTCGAGGAACGCCATCGCCTCCACGCCGTCGCACACCAGGCTCACGCGGCAGCAAACGTGGTTCTGCTTGAGGGCTTGGATGGCCACGCGCACGTCGTCGAGATTGTCCTCGACGAGGAGAATCTCCATCGGCCTGCCGACCAACGTACGGGCCATGGCCCCGCTCCTCAGTGTCGCGTCGTCTACTAGAAGTATAGCGGGCAGGGGGTGTCCGTCGAGCGGTGCGGTTCGGTCTGCCGTGGGGATATGTATGGTTCGGAGGCGGACTCGGCACCGCGCAATAACCCCGTGGAGCGGAAGAAGCCTGGCAAACAGCCGGTCGCCGGCCTCCACTCATTCTGCAGCGACGGGATGCCTGCCGCCGGAGGAGGGGATTTGTCTGCCGTGTTGTGAGCAGGCGCGCGGGTGGATCTGCTATGCCAATCCCCGCCGGCCCGTGAACGGTTACGACCGCGGCTTATAGCAGCGACTTCAGGTGCTTCACGCTCCGCGCGGCCTCGTCGATCGAGCCGCACTCGACCGACAGCACGATGTCGCGCGGACAGCGGCGCACGATCCCAATGACGCGTTTCCAGTCGATCACTCCGTCGCCGCACGCGCAGCCTACCGGCGTTCCGGTTACCTTGCCGCGCTCCGCATCGGAGTGCGCCACCGAGATGTCCTTGGCGTGCAGGTGTACCAGCCGGTCCACTACGTGCTCCAGCCAGGCATAGGGATCCTGGCCTGCCAAGTAGGCGTTGCCCGTGTCGAGGTTGATGCCGATCGCCGGGGAATCGACGAGGTAGTAGATGCGGTCGAGTCCGGCCGGGGTTCTCGAGTACTGAGCGTGGCATTCCAGGCCGATCTTGATTCCCCGCGGCTCCGCCACCTTGGCGGCCTCGTAGAGGGTGTAACGCATCAGCACGTGGTCTTCTTCCTCGGTGGTCCAGGAGGCTTTGATGCCCTCGTCGGTATTGACGACCGGCGCGCCGCACTCGGCGGCAAAGCGGATCGCCTGCTTCAGGTAGTCGCCGTGGACATCGGGGCGGCACACGGGGCCGTGGGCCTGAAGCGCGGAGATCTTCAGTCCGGCTCGCTCTGCCGCGGAACGGATGCGAAGAGGATCGTCCCACATCGACACCGTGTGATAGTAATGGGCTTCGCTCATCAACTCGCGGCCCCAGTGAACCATGGGTTCGATGTAGTCGAAGCCGAGCTCGGCTGCCCTCTCCACGCCCCATTCAAAGGGTTTCTCGTGGCGACGGATCGCCTCGAGGTTCATGCCGACGTAGATGTTTCCCATTTCCTTGCTCCTTGTGCTCCAGCGAACCAGTCGCCACGCCGCGCGGCGGATGAATGCGGCGGGTGAATTATGCCTGCCGCCCGGCCATACTGTCAACGAGCGGCACGGGGCAACCCCATGGCGTTCATGGACATCGGCATCCGGAAGGGTCGGCGATGCCTGGTCTATTGAATCCTGCACGGCTCGTCGAACAAGGGCGACCTACGGGAGCCCGGTTCTCCCGGGACAGAAAGCCTCGAACGGTTCCCCAATCAACAACGGCATCAAGAAACGTCCCTGTTTCCGGCCTCGCGATGATGCGACGGGTGAATTGCCATGCAGGATTCACTTGAGGTGGACCCGGAAGGTTGGGGGAGAGCATTTGCGAGACCTTCTTGGCGTGGCCGCGGTGTACAATTCGCATGAAACACAGTGGCGAGGGACAGGAGGGACAACGGTGGCCGACTGCTCAGACTGGCTTCTCTACGGCGCGTACGGCTATACGGGCCGGCGGATTGCCGAAGCTGCGGTCCGCCGCGGCATGCGCCCCGTGCTCGCGGGGCGCGATCGAAAACGGCTCGAGTTGCTCGCCGCACGGCTCGAGTGCCCCTGGCGAGTTTTCTCACTCGACGCCCCCGATGCAATCGCCGCGCAGGTCCGCGGCCTGTCTGCGGTGCTGCACTGTGCCGGGCCTTTTTCCACCACGGCTTCGCCGATGATCGAAGCCTGCCTGAGCGCGCGTGTCAATTACCTCGACATTACCGGCGAGATCGAGGTGATCGAGGCTGCGGCCCGGACGCACGCGCGCGCCGTCGCCGCAGGAATTAGCTTGCTTCCCGCCGTGGGATTCGACGTGGTTCCCAGCGACTGCCTGTCGGCGATGCTCGTGCGCCGGCTCCCCGGCGCCACGCACCTGGAACTGGCCTTCGAGATGTTCGGGCGGCCCAGCCGCGGCACCGTTCGGACGATGCTTGAAGCCTTGCCGCGTGGAGGGCGCGTGCGCCAGGACGGGCAGATTGTCGCGGTCCCGCTGGCCTGGAAGATCAAGGAGATCCCGTTTGCCCACGGGCGACGGTGGGCGACGACGGTACCCTGGGGTGATGTCGCTTCGGCCTATCACTCCACGGGAATTCCAAACGTCGCGGTGTATGTGAGCGTACCGCGCTGGCAGGTTTACGGTCTGCGGTGGCTTCGCCCTCTTCTTGCCGTTCTGGGCACGCGCTGGGGCCGGCGCGCCGCCGATTCGCTGATCCGGCCTTGGTTCGGCGGTCCGACCGTCGAGCAGGAGCAAACGACGCGCGGGGCCTTCTGGGGTCGAGTGCGGGACCAGGCGGGGAAGGAGGCGAGCGCTACGCTGGAGACGCCGTCGGGCTATGCGCTGACAGTGTCCACCGCCCTGGCCGCGCTGGAGAAAGTACTGGCGCGTCAGACTCTGCCGGGTTTCTCCACTCCCTCCCGTGCCTTCGGCCCCAATTTCATCCTGGCGATCGAAGGCACGCGTCTTCGGTGGCAGGAAGACATTGCGAGGGTTTGACCGCCGCAAGCATCGCGGGAGGGGCGGTCATGCCGAGAGGCCGTTTTCAGGTGCTGGCTACGGGGGGGATCGTTCGTTGGTGTTCAGCAAACCGCGGCATCGGCCGGCAACCGTCTTGGCTGGAGAACCGGCCTCCCTTGGATCGTCTTGGTGGCGTCGTCTTCGCAGGCCCAAAAGGACTTCTTCCGGGCAGGCCGATACCATATAATCCGGGGGTAAGCTTTTCCATGGGACCGTCGCATTTCCCTTCCTCCTCCCTCACTCGCGAAGAAAGGCTGAAACATGAGCTACGCCGACGAGCGATACCCGTCTCCTGCAACCGACGTCTTCGCCGCGCAGGCCGCCGCCAGCGAGCGTGCGGGGTTCATCACCAAGACCTATCTGCACCTGGCTGCGGCGATCGGGGCCTTTGCGCTTTTGGAGGCGATCCTCCTCAATATGCCCGGGATTGACCGCTTGATCGAGCTTATGGTTCGCGGTCGATACAGTTGGCTGATCGTGATGGCGCTGTTTATGGGAGTGAGCTATGTGGCGGACCAGTGGGCTCGTTCGGCGACCAGTCCGACGATGCAGTACCTTGGGCTGAGCCTGTACGTAGTTGCTGAGGCGGTTATTTTTGCGCCGCTGCTCTACGTTGCCCGGGCTATCGACTCGCAGATCATCCCCGCCGCGGCCGTTGGTACCTTTGCATTGTTCGGGGTGATGACGCTTACCGTATTTCTGACGCGTAAGGATTTCTCTTTCCTGCGGTCGATCCTGGTCTTTGGCGGCGTGGCCGCGATTGGGCTGATCGTGGCGTCAGTTTTCTTTCAGTTTGCGCTGGGGCCGATCTTCACGTACGCGATGATCGCTTTCGCCTGCGCGTGGATCCTCTACGACACCTCGAATGTGCTGCACCACTACCGCATCGGGCAACACGTCGCCGCGGCGCTGGCACTGTTCGCCTCGGTGGCCCTGCTGTTCTGGTACATCCTCCGGCTGATGATGTCGGCACGCGATTAGCTGGGCGGGGACAGGGCGGCGAGGAGTCGAAGGCTCCCTCCGCCTTGCGTCAATCATGCCGTGGTCGGGGCAATCCCGTGCAAGGGGCCAGCCCCACGAGGTTCCGCGGCCGGGCGCGGTCCTTGTGCCCATGGTCGTCGTGGCGACTTGTGACCTTGCGTCGGCCTGAAAGAATCGCTGCGTTTTTCGGCTAGCCGATTTCGGGCGGCTCGGGTGGTTCGCCGACTGAGTTCGCGCCGAGCGCCAGAAGCAGCAGGATGAGATCGACTGCCAGCGGTATACTGCATCCCAACGCGATCCACTGCACGCGCGTTGCCCCACGGCGTCGCCCATCGCGGCCAGTAGCGCGGCCAGCGCCAGCACGATGCCGTTGGTAAGTAGAAGGATCAAGCCAAGGACCGTCAGTCCGAGGACGATCCGAGGCGGGATGGGTTTACCGAGCATGCCGTTTCCCCTGTTTAGGCGGATTGTGTCGCCGGGCGCGGGCGGTGTCAATGGTGCGGGGCTGGAAGCGAGGCTGCCCGCAGTCTTCCGTCGGTCTCGGGGTGCCTGTTTTCCGGGAGATTTCGGCGACATGTCGTCGCGGCGAGTTTCTCGTGCGGGGAGTTTGAGATTGCCTGATCGAACCCTCCCCGTGGCCGAAGTTTCTTGACGCGGTTTGCGGGCAAGGCACAATGGACAGGAGGGGGGAATAAGGGGGCGCCGCGGGGTCGCACGTCTTGGAGGCCCGCTTCTTTGGCGGGGCCGTGGCTGTTTGGAATCGACTTGGGCTGGAAAACGAGTGGTAAGCATGGCTGGAACGCTCCGCCGCTTCTGGGTGGTTTTGTGCGTGGCGATGATCTTGCCCGCGGGGGCGCCGTCTGCGGAGGCCGTCGAGCTTCTGATGAAAGACGGCCGCGCGCTGAAGGGCAATCTCGTTCCGCTGACGGGCATCTCCGCCATGCCGGATTCGGGCAGCGAGTTGGGTTACTCGGTCTACATGCTCAACGACAATCTCCGCCAGACCTACGTGGGGCGGTGGCAGATTCGGGACACGCGATCCGAGCAAGGCAGCCAGGCGCTGGAGCGTTTCAAGCTCGAACAGAAGGTTTCCCACGCGCTGGCCTCGGTTCGATCCGTCGGACCGCTCTTCGACATCAAGCCGTTCAGCGACTTCGGCGTGCGACGCATGACGATGATGACGCAACGCGGGCCGGAGCCGATCGTGCAGGCGATTACCGAGATCACGGCCACCTACACGAAATTGGAGGGCGTGACCCATACCTGGGACATGCGGATCGCGACCAACAGCATTCCTTTCGACAAGCTCACGGCGATCCTTTCCAATCACTTGAAGCGCGATAGCCTGGACCTTCGCCGCAAGCTGGCGAGCTTCTACCTCCAGTGTGAGCGTTACGAAGACGCGGCCAAGGAGATCGATTCGATCCTCACCGATTTTCCCGACCAGCCCGAGCTGAACAAGCAGCTTGAAACGCTGCGCGCGGCCATCCGCGAGGCGCGGGGCAGTCAGATGCTCAACGAACTCACCTTGCGCCGCGAAGCTGGCCAGCACCG
This sequence comes from Pirellulales bacterium, assembly GCA_963736495.1. GTDB lineage: Bacteria > Planctomycetota > Planctomycetia > Pirellulales > Thermoguttaceae > CAVTPL01. The sequence continues at coordinate 257,676 of CAVTPL010000014.1, forward strand.
GACGGTGTTTGCGCTTCTGAAGAAGTTTCCCACGGAAGGGCCTTCGGGTGAAACGATCCAGGCCGCGTTGCAGATGGCCCGCGAGTATGAAACGCAGGAGGCGGCGCGCGTGAAGTTGCTCAAGGCTTTCCAGGACCAGTGCGCCAAGCTCGACGACAAGTACCAGCGGGAGCGCGTCGAGCGCGTGCTCAAGGAAATGTCCGCCGAACTGAGCCTTGCCACGTTGCCGCGTCTGGCTGCCTTTCGCGAGATGGCCGACGACGAAAGTCTCAAGCCCGAAGAGAAACTGGCGCTGGCGATCAGCGGCTGGCTGGTGGATAGCAAGGGGGCGACCACGAAGCTGTCGACGGCGCTGTCGTTGGTGCAGGTCCGCAGCCAGATCTACGCGTACTTCGCCGCGGCCAATAAGGTGGAACGGGGCAAAGTGCTGGCGAGCTTTCAGTCGGAGGAGGCGGCGACGGCCCCATTGGTGGCGGGGCTTCTGGCCAACATGAAGCCGCCGGTGGTGACCGAACCGCAGTCCGACGATCCGCTGCAATCGATCGAATTGCAGCTTCCCGGCCGGGGCAACGCGCCGCCGGTGCGCTACCTCGTGCAATTGCCGCCCGAATACAATCCCTATCAACGCTACCCGGCCATCGTCAGTCTGCACGGGGCGCGGACCACGCCGGAACTGCAGATCGAATGGTGGGCGGGGCCGATCACGCCGGGCGGATGCGCGCCGGACAAGCCTCACGACGCGGCTATATCGTCATTGCCCCGGCCTGGACCAGCGATCACCAGAACGAGTATCAGTATTCCGCGCGCGAACACTCGGCCGTGCTCGACTGCGCTGCGCGACGCCTGCCGGCGATTCTCGATCGATACCGACCGCGTCTTCCTCTCCGGGCACTCGATCGGCGGCGATGCGGCCTGGGACATTGGCTTGGCCCATCCCGACCTGTGGGCGGGAGTGATCGCCATTTGCGCCAAGGCCGACCGTTACGCGAAGCTTTACTGGCGCAATGCCCGGTTGTTGCCGCTGTATTTCATCTGCGGCGAGTTGGACGGGTCGCGGAACGTGGTCGCCAATGCTCCCGAATGGGACCGATACCTTCGTACCTCGGGTTTCAATACCACCGTCGTTCAGTATCTTGGCCGCGGGCACGAGCATTTCTCCGACGAAATCCTGCGGCTGTTCGATTGGATGGGGCACCAGCGGAGGAACTTCTTTCCGCGGGACTTCGCGACCGCCTCGATGCGCCCCTGGGACAACTTCTTCTGGTGGGTCGAACTCAGCCAGATGCCCGAGAAGACCATGGTGGAGCCGGAGCAATGGGCGGCGAAACGCGGCAACGTTTCGCCGATGAGCACCAAGGGCACCGTGACCAAGACCGACACCGTCAGCGTGCAGACCGGCGCCGGCCATGTGACGGTCTGGCTGTCTCCGGAAATGATCGACATCAAGCGTCGGGTGTCGATCAGCGTCAACGGCCGGCGTTTGCCCCACGCTGCCGAAATCACGCCCGACGTCGCCACGATTCTCGAGGACGTTCGGACGCGCGGCGACCGCGTACACCCGTTCTGGGCCAAGGTGGATAGCGCGGGCGGGCGCGCCGCCGCGGGGAAGTAGCGCGGGGCGGCAAGAGAGGTTCCTCCAGCGCCATCCCCCTTGGATGCCGGACGCGGCTCTGCTATGCTCCCCAGCAGGGGCCTGCTGCGGGAGCATTCGCTGCGAAAGCATTCATGGAAACCGAATCGTCCGCTTACTACGAAAAAGACTATCGGCAAGTCGCCGCGGCGGCGGGTCCGCTCTGCCTGCTGCCCGGTACGGGCATTGAAGTGGTGCGGAAGCCGGCGCTCGCCGCGCCGCCTCACCACGTGCTTTTCGACTTCGACGGCACTCTGAGCCTCATCCGCGAGGGCTGGATGGAGGTCATGGTGCCGATGATGGTGGAGATTCTCCAGGAGACTTCGGCCGACGAGTCGCGCGAGGATCTGGAACGGCTCGTTCGCCACTTCGTCACCGAGTTGACCGGCAAGCAAACGATCTACCAGATGATGCGCCTGGCCGAGGAGGTGCACGAGCGCGGCGGTACGCCCCGCGAACCGCTCGCCTACAAGCAGTTGTACCACGATCGCCTCATGCAGCGAATTGCTGGCCGCCGGGAAGCGCTCCGCGAGGGCCGCGCCAGCACGGAGGAGATGGTCGTTCCCTACTCCTTCGAGCTATTGGACGAGCTGCAGCGGCGCGGCGCCGCGCTTTACGTAGCCAGCGGGACCGACGAGCACTACGTGTTCGACGAGGTTCGCCTGCTCGGGCTTGATCGCTACTTCGGCCGGCACGTGTATGGCGCCCAGGAAGACCACCGCTCGTTCTCCAAGGCGATGGTGATCGAGCGGATCCTGCGCGAGAACCGCGTGGAGGGAGGGCTCCTTCTGGGCTTCGGAGACGGCTACGTGGAGGTGCAGAACGTGAAGGAAGTGGGGGGCACCATGGTCGCGGTGGCCAGCGACGAGGCGGGACGCACCGGCAAACCCGATCCCTGGAAACGCGACCGTCTGATTGGGGCGGGCGCGGACCTGGTGATTCCCGACTACCGAGACTGGCATGCGCTGATCGGTTATCTGTGGGGCGAGAGGTGACGAATGCCGTTTGAGAAATTCGACCGCAGCCGCCTGGTGGTCCGTCCCCTCGGCGAGCGGACGCACGACGTCGACCGTTCGGTCCTCGTCTTTCCGGACAGCCCGCGGCTCCCCTTTACTCACGCGGCGATCCCCAAGCTTGCCGAGCGGATCGTGGCCGCGGCCGCCGCGGGTCGCACGGTGCTCTTCTGCTGCGGAGCCCACGTGCTGCGCACCGGCAACGGCCCGCTCTTGATCGATCTGATGGAGCGGCGCGTGCTCACGCATCTGGCGCTCAACGGCGCCGGCGCGATTCACGACTTTGAACTCGCCCTGATCGGGCATACGTGCGAGAGCGTGGCCCGCTACGTCAGGAGCGGCGAGTTCGGACTTTGGCACGAGACGGGGCGGGTCAACGAGGCTGCCGCGATCGCCGGCCGCGAGGGGATCGGTCTGGGAGAATCGCTTGGCCGAATGATTGAGTCGGAGGCATTCCCCTATCGCCAGACCAGCGTGTTGGCTGCGGGCGTGCGCCTGGGCGTGCCGGTGACCGTCCACGTCGGCTTTGGTCAGGACATCGTGCACGAGCATCCCAACTTCGACGCCGCGGCGACCGGCAAGGCGACCTACGACGACTTCCTCATCTTCACCCAGAGTCTCGCGCGGCTCGAAGGAGGCGTGTACCTGAACATCGGCACGGCGGTGATGGGGCCCGAGGTTTACCTCAAGGCCCTGACCATGGTCCGCAACGTCGCCCATCAGCAGGGGGAAGTGATCAAGAATTTTGCCACCGCGGTGTTTGACCTCCCATCGTTGGGCGAAGACCTCCATGCGGAAGCCCAGAAGACCGATCCGCGCTACTACTTCCGCCCCTACAAGACGGTGCTGGTGCGGACGGTGGCCGATGGCGGCGCGAGTTGGTACGTGCAAGGAGACCATCGGCAGACGGTGCCCGCCCTGTACGACGCGATCGTCACGCGCTTGCCGGCCGCGCCCAAGACTACGCCTTCGGGCTCCTGAAACGGGGAGGGCGAGTCGCGGACGCGGAGTTCGTGTCGGATGGGCGTCGGGCAAGGAAAGCCGCACCGATAAGCCAACCCGTGGCCGAGCTTGCTTCCCGGCCGCTCGTGTCTGCTTCGTTCGCGGGGCTCCTGGGACTGGGCAGTGCTGAAGAGGAGCAAACGATGAGAACGTTCGAGGGTATGTCGGCCCGGCGACTCGAGGCCCTTGTGGCCGGCTTCCCCAGGCTGCGCGTCGCCGTGATCGGCGACTTCTTCCTCGACAAGTACCTGGACGTCGAGCCGGCCTGGGCCGAGCCCAGCCTGGAGACGGGCAAGATCGCCCACCAGGTGGCGCGCATGCGCCGCAGCCCGGGCGCTGCCGGAACCGTGGTGTCGAATCTTTCCGCCCTCGGCGCGGGGACGCTCCACGCCATCGGTTTCACGGGGGACGACGGGGAGTCGTACGAGTTGCGCAAGGGACTCGAAGCGCTCGGCTGCCGCACCGAGCACATGGCGTACGATCCCGAGCGGAGCACGCCCACCTACCTCAAGCCGCGCGATCTGAACGACATGAGCCTGGCGGGCGAACACAACCGCTACGACACGAAGAACCGCACTGCTACCAGCCAAGCCCTCGAAGACCGCCTGCTGGCTTCGCTCGACGCGCGGATCGGGGAGCTCGATGCGGTGATCGTCGCCGACCAGGTGGACGAGCGCGATTGCGGCGTCGTCACTCGATTCATCGCGGAAGCGCTCGCCGACCGAGCGCGACGCCATCCCGGCGTCATCTTCTTCGCCGACAGCCGGCGACGGATTCGCGAGCTGAAAGGGCTGATCATCAAGCCCAATCAGTTCGAGGCGGTCGACTGGGCCGCGGCGCCTCCGGATGCCAAGGTCGACTTGCCGCGCCTGGAAGAGGCGGTGCTCGCGTTGCGTGCCCAGACCGGCGCGGCGGTATTCGTCACGCGCGGCGCGGAGGGCATCCTGGTCAGCGATCCCGAGCCGACGCTCGTCGGGGGCGTTCGAGTGGAGGGGCCGGTGGATCCGACGGGTGCTGGCGACAGCGTCACCGCGGGGACGGTGCTTGCCCTGGCCGCGGGCGCTACGCACGCCGAAGCCGCCCTGGTGGGAAACCTGGTGGCCTCGATCACCGTCGAGCAATTAGCCACGACCGGCACGGCACGACCCGACCAGCTACCGCCCCGCTTGGCCCTCTGGACTCAACAAAGAAGCTGATGGCAGAGCAATCGCCCGCAGCCCCGCTCACCCCGCCGCGCCTTTTTCGCCCCAGCATCGCACCGCGCTCCTGACGGCCGTTCACGGCCGTTTTCCGCCGCAGACACTACTCGGCCCGACATTGATGTCGGGTTCGACAACTTCGAGCCTATCCGACAACTTCCTCCCCTCGCCCGCTTGCGCTCATAGGGGCTGGGGGTGAGGGGACGCGGATAGGGTGTTCGCCCCGCGCGTCGCGCCGATCCCTCGTCGATTCACCACCGCTCCACCCCAACCGTCCTCCTTCGTGCCCTTCCTCCTTTGCATCCTTCCCGCCTTCGCGGTGAATTCTCTCTCCTCTCGGTCACCACCTTCCAATGCTTGCCCCCACGCACGCCAACCCGAGACTCACCACTCACTCCTCACCACTCCAAAATGGCCCACCAACCAACCTTGAAATTGGGCCACCGGATGCCGTAGGATCGCTCGGCCGGACTCCGCGCACTCGCGTCATCGGTCCCAAGCACCAGTACCCAAAAAAGTGGCAAAAACCGCGACTCGTTGACCAACACTCCCACGTGCGCAATCCTCGGTCCCACCTCACATTCCGAGCGATTTCACCCCTTCATTTGCAGAGCGCAATTCTGCTCCACAAGACGCTCTTATTCCGTGTTTCTTCGCTCACGCCGCGCGGCCACGCGCTTCGGGCCGATCCGTGCCGCCCTCGATCGATCCACCCATCGCGCTCCCTCACCGGCGGTGGGTACACTGGAAAAACCGACTCCTGTTGACCAAAAACACCATCTCACGCCGTAATCTCCCGCACAAACCTCGCCCCCCAATGAGAAAAAGCTCGCTTTCGACGCTCCAAGTTCTTTCCGCATCGTTTCTTCCTCAACAGCGGCACACGCAATCCCGGCCTCCTGAGCAATCGCACCCTGCAAAGCCAACGATCGTTCCGCGGCGGCCGGGTGTTCTGCCAGTCCATCCGAATGTGGCCCGACTCCTACTATGGCTGCCCGCGTTCACGGGCGGTACAGTGTTCGATACGAATGGCTCACGTGAAAACTCCCGGTCCCGTACAATGGCAACACAACGGATAACCATCGTAAAGATCGCGGGTGGCCCCGATAGCTCGCCTATCGCACGTGCCGCCACGCACAAGAGGTCTTGGCAGACGCTTCACCATAGTCGATCGGCGGTGGGATTTTACCGCGGTCGGGAGTCTTTAGAAACGTAAGCAATGGGTACTTTCCGACCATGCCCCGACGATTGCGAGTCTCGACCGGAGGAGATGCCTAGGGCGTGCTGAAACGCGGCGTGGGGCGGTAGGCGCCTTTCGCAACCCCCTGCGGTGCCCTTTGCTGGGTAAACCGACGCCCCTTTGAGGCACACGCCTCCACAGGCCAAACACCATCCGGGCCGAAGGCCCGAGTGTTCTCCCAGCAAAGGGCGCAGCCCTGGTAATCGAGTCGCCTCCCTGAGACAATCCACCCCATATTCTCCATTCGGCCTTCGGCCCAACGGGCCAACAATTCCTCTGCCTCAAAGCCTCGCTCAGGACCAGGAAATTGGCTTCCGCAGAACTGCGAAACATGAAGTTTCGATCGAGTTGAGCCCACTCGGAAACCGTCAGCCCCATGCCACTCAACCGAGACGCGATCGCCATTGCCTGGAAGCACCATCGCGCCGGCGACGACCGTTCCAGTACGAGGCAATGTGCCGAGGACGCGGTCGCGAGTGCACTTGGTTCAGACTGTCAGGCGACGAAGCCAATGGGCTGGAGGACGAATGAGGTCCGTGGCCAGAAGGAGTGGGTTGAGATACCGGTGTGCAGAGATTGTCAGGGGAAGGATTCCCCAAGTCAGTACCCGCCGGGAACGAGGGCCGAACCGGGCGGACCGTGGGGGCATTAATGGATGCCGATCTTTTGATTGAAATCGAGTTGACCAGGCACGATTGGCTTTGCTTCAGGGAGATCAGCGGCGCAGCCACTGCCATTCCCGGCGCTTTGCGGGAACTGATCAAGTCATGGTGGCCGGTTGATGTCGATCATGCCTACTGGAAGCTTGAGAACCACGTTGTCGTTCAAGACCAATTGTATGAATCGGCCGCCTACGTTGTTCCCGTGCTCTTGGCGGGACTTGCTGGACCGGATCGCTCGTTCAGCGCGCGTGTCGGGATGTTGGACTTGCTGTTCTGCATTCTCAATGGAGAAACCCGTTCCGAAGAGGAAAACCGCGGTTTGCTCAACATGGAAGCCAAGTGCAGAATCGCTGCGCGGCAGGGGCTCTGGTTGTTTTACCAATTATTCATGGCGGGGCACGCCGAGATTGTGCTGGAGATCCTCGAACTGATTGAGAAGGATGCTGGGCGACTTGCGTACGTGCAGGGCTTGGGGAAGAAGACGAAAGGCTCGGATCAACTGGTGGAATTTGAACTTACGCGGCACGACGGGTCGCATATCAGGGAGGCCGACGGCCCAGCGACGGCCATTCCCGATGCGCTCCGCGAGCTCTTGGCGGCGCGCTCTGCCGAGACGTTGACCGATGCCTACTGGAAACTGGAGAATCGCATTGTCGTTCAAGGGCAGTTGTATGAAGCTGCAGCGTACGTTGTGCCCGTACTTTTGGCGGCACTTACCGGCAGGGAGCGAGCCCGTTTGGTCCGTGCGGGCATTCTGGAACTACTATTCCAGATCTTCCGTGGGACAATACCTGGGGACGAACTGAATCCCGGTAGATCCGACCTCGAGTCGAGATGCAGGACGGCTGCCCGCCAGGGGCTGTGGCTCGTGTATCAAGAGCTTATTGCTGGGCACACCGCATTGGCACTGAAGATCATCGACGTGATTGACGATGACGAAGTTCGGCTGGCGCGAGTCCGGGAGGCGGTGGGAGCCGGTGGCCGGGGCTCCGGTGCCACGAATTGATTGACGTAAAGGGGCGGGAGTCGTTATCGTGACAGAAACGGAGGGAAAGTCCGTTTGGCGAAGCCTCGTGGCAGGAGCAGACGGCGAAGCGCCTGGGCCTGCAATGCACCTTACGTCCCCGTGGTCGGCCGTGGCCCAAACCACCACAATAAAGACTCCCGACCACTTGAAAGCTCCCCTTGAAAGCTCCTAGCGCCAGGGCAATGCAACTCCTACAGCAGTACTTCCAACAGTACGGAGGCTGATCGCCTGTGATAATCGACGTTTCAGATATGTGTTGCCCACGTTTTGCGGACGTCTTATGCAGGCGCAGGGAGCGTGGAATGGCAATCATTCCCATTGTTGCGTCGCAAGCCCCGCTGTCCTTCCTACTGTGCTTTCGTGCGCTGAGTGCGGAGGATTCAGGTCACGTCGTGGGCACGAGTGCCGTGAAGGTCGCGACGGCGTGCATGGTCGGTGTTCTACACTGCCCGTGGTGTGGTACTGACTTGCGGAGATTCTACTCGAATCGAGTGGACAAGCTGCCGGTTGTCGACATCGGCAATGAGGTTCTCACAGGCTCCGAGCAGGTATTCGCGCAAGTTGACAAAGGCGAGGACGTCATTCAGTGTGGAGAAGAGGGCAAGGGATAAGTCCATGATGCGCGTGCACAGATAGAGGGCCGGGAGTCTTTATCTGACAGAACTGGAGGGAAAGGGTAGTTTCCGGTCATGCCACGCGGGGTCGGTCAAAGGGGTCGATCGGTCAAAGGCGATCGGGAGTCTTTATATGGTAACTGTTCACAGCCCGGAGGCCATTGTGTCGCGGGTGGCCCCGATAGCTCGCCTATCGGGGTGCCATCAGGCACAAGAGGTGTTGGCAGACGCTTCACCATAGTCAATCGGCGGTGGGATTTTACCGCGGTCGGGAGTCTTTATATGACAGAAACGGAGCGAAAGGGTAGTTTCGGGCCATGCACCTTTTCTGGCTTATGACGCACAACGACCGTTTCGGTTTCTATTGATCCAGCCTGTTTCGATAGAGCCTCATGGAACGTCTGCCTATTGATCGCGGAGGACGGATGCATGGCCGGACAAGACAAGCCAAGCGGCGTATGCCAACGCTCCATTAGCTCAGCCATGCGCAGTCTCACGTTGTGGACTGCCGCTCTCATATTACTGGTAAGCGGCTGCCGGCATTCCGTCGACAACTCCATTCAGACAATCCGTGTCAACGCTGGGCCGATCTACGCACTCTCGCTCAATTCCGACGGGCGATGGATGGCCATGGGGACGGCGTCCCATGACGTGAGAGTGTGGGACGTGCGTGCAGGTCGCGAAGTGGTCGTTCTCGGCGGTTTCGAGAGCATTGTGAGGAGCGTTGCGTTTACCCCTGATGGCACCTCACTGTTTGGTGCTGGCCTCCGCATTATGGCCGAGGCAAGCACGATCCACGCGTGGGACGTTGCTTCGATCATTCCGCAGAACGGCCCCTCGGTTGACGACGCACGCGTGCTTCATGACCAGAACCAGAACAGGCCCATTTGCACTCTTACCCCAAAAAAGCAGGTGAGAGCCTTGGCATTGTCGGCTAGCGGTGACTCGCTGGCAGTTCTCAGCGGTACATCGGTCTATCTGTATGACTGGACGGGCCGCCGTGCCAAAGAACGAACAGTGTTCACAGCGTTTGTGCGCGACTGTTTTGACCTTATTTTCTCACCCAACGGTAAACAATTGGTGGTGTCTGGCACGGACTCGCCTTTGACAGAGGAGGCGGTTCGTGACCGTTCGAAACCATTGTCGGCGTTCGCCACCGCCTCGGTGAAGACCTTCGACTCGCAAACAGGCCGGCAAATCTCCGAGCGGACACCAGGGGCAGAATCGATCCGGGCTGTTGCGTTTACTCCCGATGGTGCGTCGTTAGCGGCGGGCTGTTATTCGGGTTCGCAGGGTAAGGTCGCAATCTGGCAGGCCGATCGCCCTGAGAGTTCCATGGTCAGTTTGTCGGTTAGCGCGCCCGTCGTCACTTTAGCCATCTCGGACGATGGCCGGTGCATGGCCGTGGCTGCCATGTGCAACATCGAGATCTGGGACATTCCTTCACTCACGCGAGAACGCATTCTACGAGGACACAAAGATCAGGTGAATACGGTTCGGTTCTTGCCGGGTGGGAGGACTCTTGCATCTGCGGGATACGATGGTTGTGTCAAGATTTGGGAGATCGCAAAGGATGGCAGCGTTAGGTGACTCCAAGGGGCTAACGGGGTCGGGAGGGGGCTAACCGGGAGTGGAGTCTTTATCTTGCAGAAACGGAGGGAAAGGCTAGTTTCCGGTCATGCTGCAACGATTGCGAGTCTCGACTGGAGGAGTTGCCTACCACGTGCTGAATCGCGGCGTGGGGCGGTGGGCGCCTTTCGCAACCCCCTGCGGTGCCCTTTGCTGGGTCAACCGACGCGGGTGGCCCCGATAGCTCGCCTATCGCACGTGCCATCAGGCACAAGAGGTGTTGGCAGACGCTTCACCATAGTCAATCGGCGGTGGGATTTTACCGCGGTCGGGAACACTCCGGCATGGCGCTTGCGTTAGTCCACCGGTGCAGGGCCCGAAGGCGGGTCCTGCGGCCGGCTGCGGCGCATGTCCACGAGGCGTCCCAGCGCTCGAAGTCGGCCATGGGCCTTTGGTTTCAGCGATCTTTCACGGTATGAGGAAGTGACCGCGGGCATTCAACCTCGTGCGAGCCGTGCAAGAAAGTGTCAAGCAGCGAAGCCTGGGTGAGCAAGTTTTGCAGGGCGCCTCAAGATAGTCTCGGCCGTCTCGTCCCAAGGGCGGGCGGACCAGATTCCAGGGAGGATACGATGAGAACCCTTGTCAGTTTTCTAACTGTGCTATGGTTGCTGGCCGCTGGGCCCGTTTGGGCTCAAGACAAACCGGCCGAGAAGGCTCCCAACCCGGCTGCCGCGGCCGAAAAGGGCTCGGCCGCCCAGTTGCAGGCTCAATGGCTGCGCACGCGAGCCGATTTGCTCGAGCGCAAAGCGCCGAGAAGCCCGACGCGGAGAAGATCGCTCAACTTGTCAAACGGCTCCAAGAGTTGCGTGCGCCGTCGGCCGCAACCGCGGCGGGGCCGATCGGCGGTCCGGGCTGGGGTCGCGGCCCAGGTCCAGGACCCGGTTACGGACGCGGTGGCGCCTTCGGACCCGGTTACGGGCGCGGCGGTGCGTTCGGAGCCGGTCCGGGGCGCGGTGCCGGCTGGGGTTGCTGCCCCGGGTGTCCGCGTGGTGCCGGTTTGGGTCGTGGTTTCGGCCCGGGACGCGGTGCGGGGATGGGCGGAATGCCGATGGTGGACGAAGACAAGGACGGCGTTTGCGACAACTTTGAAAGTCTCCGCGGGCTTCACCCCCACAAGTAGCACTGTTCGCCCTTGAGCCGCGCGGAAAAGCGTGGGACGATGAAGTGAAGACACAGCCCTGGCGAACTCGCTCGCCAGGGCTGTCGTTCCCCAAAGGCATGTTTCGCGCGGTCGTGTGTTTGCCCTTCGCTCGATCATCACGGCGGCGGAATCTGATTGCTATGCGATGGCGTTCGTGGAGTGTACTCGCGGCGGTCTTGCTCTTGGCGTGGACGGGTCTCGCTGCCTGGCAGTACCGCCAGTACGTTCACGAGCGCGAGCTGGCCCGGCGGGCTTTGGCCCGTCCGGCGGAAGCGGTGATGAAGGCACTGGTGGGCGGGTTGCGCTCGCGCCAGCGATTGGGGTATTACCAGTGCCAACGCCTTCAGGACTCGCTGGAAGACCTGGCCGCTTCCCAGGAGGTCTTGGCCACGGCGATCGTGACCGAAGACGGGCAACCGTGGATGACGGCCGGTCGGACCGAGTTGCTCCGCGGCCTTTCCCTTGTGGAAACGGGACAGTTCTGGGACCCCGAGGCATTCCGTTATGCCGTCGACTTCCGCATTGATGCGTCCGGGGGCGGTGGTATGGGAGGCGGTGGGGGCGGTATGGGAGGCGGTGGGGGCGGCGGGCGCGGCTGGGGTCGCGGTGCGCAATCGCGTGCCTCGGTCGCCGCCGTTGCACCGGTTCGCGATGGCCAGCGGTTGATCGCGGTGTTGCTCTTGGACCGCAGTTCGACGGACGAGACGATCCGCCGCGCGCGGTGGATCCGTGCCGCGCTGGCATTGGCGGGGGCCGCCGCGCTAGCGTGTGTGGCGATTGCCTGGATTGCCTCGATGCGTCTGGCCGAGGCGCGGGGAAGTGCGCGGATTGGAGGTCGAGGCGCGGCACTTGCGCGACCTGGGCCAGGCGGCGGCGGGGTTGGCCCACGAGACGCGCAACCCGTTGGGCTTGATTCGCGGTTGGACGCAACGCCTGACCGATTCCGATCGCTGCACACCCGAACAGCGCCGTCAGGCGCAGTCGGTAATCGAAGAATGCGATCGCTTGACCTCGCGCATCAATCAGTTCTTGGAATTCGCCAAGCCGCGCCGGCCGTCGTTGGCGGCGGTCGACGTGGAGCCGCTCGTCGATGAACTGGCGGCGCTGCTGGAACCCGATCTCGACGCCAAGCGGCTTCGCCTGGATAAGGTTGGCCCCTTGGCCGGTTGTCGCCTGAGTGCCGATCGCGAAATGCTTCGCCAGGCGCTGTTCAATCTGCTGGGCAACGCGATTCATTTTTCGCCCGAGCGGGGGTGCGTTGAAATCCGCCTCGTCCAGGGGCACAATGGAAGTTGGCGCATGGAAGTGGCCGACGGCGGACCCGGAGTTGCCGCGGAGCACGTGGGCTCGCTTTTCACCCCCTACTTCACTACGCGGCCGCTCGGAACCGGACTCGGCCTGGCGATCGTGCGGCGGATTGCGGCCGGGCATGGCTGGGAGGCGGGCTATTCGCCCCGGCCTGGCGGCGGTGCGATATTCTGGTTGGACGCAATGCATGGCGAAGAACCGACGCGAGAAGTTGGGGCACGAGTCTCTCCGGCCGAAACCGGCTGAGGTTCCTGCTCCCGACGCGACCGGTGCGCCGGATCGAGGGGAGAACGCCGCCGAGCTTGACTTGCGCCGGCCAGCGATTCCTCAGCCGCGAAGCCGGTGCAAACCGTTCTGATCGTCGACGACGAAGGCGCGCAACGCGCGCTGTTGGTGGAATTCGTCCGGTCGCTCGGACTGCGCGCCACGGAAGCGGGTTCCGCGGAAGAGGCGTTGGCCACGCTGCACAGGGCGCTTCCCGACATGGTTCTGCTCGACGTCCGCCTGCCGGGAATGAGCGGGATCGAGGCTCTGGGTGAGATCCGCAAGATCGACCAGCGTTTGCCGGTGCTGCTGGTCACGGCGTATGCCGACGTGCGTCAGGCCGTGGCGGCGGTGAAGAGCGGCGCGGACGATTATCTTTCCAAGCCGATCGACCTCGACGAGTTGGAAGCGGCGATCGCCGACGCGCTGGGAGGATCGGGCGCGTGGAATCCGCCGCCGCGGGGCGCTGCCCGAAGAGTTCGTATGCGAGAGCGCGGCGATGCGGCGCGTCGTGGAGACCGTGGCCGTGGTCGCTCCCTCCGATGCTCCAGTGCTGATCCTCGGCCCCAGCGGCGCCGGCAAAGAGATGATTGCCCAATTGATCCACGCTTGGAGCGCGCGAGGGGCGTCGCCCCTGGTGATTGCCAACTGTGCCGGCCTGCCCGAGTCGCTGATCGAAAGCGAGCTGTTTGGCCATACGCGGGGAGCCTTCACGGGGGCGAGCGCGGCACGCGAGGGTTACTTCCGCACGGCGCATGGAGGAACTTTGTTCCTGGATGAGATCGGAGAGCTTCCCCTTCATCTCCAACCGAAATTGCTCCGCGCCCTGGAATCGGGCCAGATCACGCCTGTGGGAAGCGACGTGCCCCTGGAGGTCGACACGCGCCTCGTGGCCGCCACCAATCGCGATCTGGCCGAGGCGGTCGGCCAGGGCCGCTTCCGCGAGGACCTCTACTACCGCATCAACGTAGTCGAGCTGGTCGTGCCGGCGTTGGCGGATCGCTACGACGACATTCTCCCTTTGGCGACGCGATTCGCCAGCCAATGCGCAGGGGCAAGGGTCCGCCTGTCTCCCCAAGCCGTCCAATGCTTGTTCGCGCACCGCTGGCCGGGGAACGTGCGCGAATTGCGCAACGCCATGCAGCGCGCGTGCCTGCTGGCGCGAGGCGACGTGATCCTGCCCGAGCACCTTCCGCCCAAGATCGCTGCGCTGGCCGGCGAGAATTCGCTTTCGGAACGGCTGGGAAGGCTCTCGCAGGTCGAACGGGCGACGATTCTTGCCACGCTTGACGAATGTGGGGGGAATCGCACCCACGCGGCCAAAAAGTTGGGCATTAGCCGCCGCGCGTTGATCTATAAGCTCCGAGCCATTGAGGGGGAGTCGCCCTGAGCCCCGTATCGCCTGGGGACTTTCGGGGGACGGAGCGAAGCTTGGCGCGTGGGGCAGGCCCTCGCGGCGTCGCTTCCGGCCCCTGGGGGAATCGACGGTTTCCGGCGCTTGACGCGGCCATTCGCCGGGTTCAAAATGACCGCCTGACTTGCGATCCTCGATCGACAGATTCATTTCCACTCCAAGGAGTGCCCGGATGACCCAGCGCATCGTCCCCTCACGTCGCGAATTTCTCAAGACTTCGGCGACCGCCGGCGCGGTTCTCGCCAGCGGTATCGGGCTGGCGCGGAGCGTTCACGCCGCCGGTTCCGACCAGATCAAGGTAGCCCTGATCGGCTGCGGAGGCCGTGGCACCGGCGCGGCCGAGAACTGCCTGGAAGCCGACCCCGCGATCCGCATCGTGGCCGTGGCAGACGCCTTCGAGAATCGAGCCCAAGGCGCCGCCAAGCGGCTCCGCGAACAATTTCGCGATCGGGCGGAGATTTCGCCGGAACACGTCTTCGTCGGACTCGACGCCTACCAGAAGGCGATCGACGCCGGCATCGACATGGTGGTCACCGCCACGCCGCCGGGTTTTCGACCGATGGTCTATGCCGCCGCGATCAAGGCGGGCAAGCACATCTTCATGGAGAAACCGTGCTGCGTCGACGGCGCAGGCTTCCGCTCGCTGATGGAAACCAACAAGATCGCCGACGAGAAGGGGCTGAAGGTGGGAGTGGGCTTCCAGCGCCGCCACAGTCCCAACTACATGGAGACGATCAAACGCATCCACGACGGTGCGATCGGCAAGCTGCTGTTTCTCCGTGCCTACTGGAACGGCGGTGGCATTTGGAACCGGCCCCGCGAGCAGGGCATGACCGAGATGCAGTACCAGGTCCACAATTGGTACCACTTCACCTGGCTGTCGGGCGACAACATCTGCGAGCAGCACATTCACAACCTCGACGTCTGCAATTGGGCGAAGGGCGACCACCCCGTCGAGGCCAACGGGATGGGCGGTTGCAGCCTGCGTTACCTCGGCAAGAACAAGGGAACCGGCCAGATCTTCGACCATCACTTCGTCGAGTTCACCTATGCCGACGGGACGAAGATGTTTAGCCAGTGCCGGCATATGGCCAATACCTGGAGCGAGGTGAGCGAGGCGGCCCACGGCACCGAGGGCACCTCGAATTGCAGCGACACGATCACCGGCAAGAATGCCTGGAAGTATCGCAGCGACGCCGGCGACGACACTGCGGGTAAGAAAAAAGGCAAGGGTAAAGGCAAAGGCAAGCCGAGCGTCAACTCGATGGTCCAGGAGCACAAGGACCTGATCGCGGCGATCCGCAGCGGCGCGAAGTACCACGAAGGCTGGCACGGCGCCACGAGCAGCATGACCGCGGTGCTGGGCCGCATGGCCACCTATTCCGGCCAGGTTGTCAAGTGGGATGACGCGGTGGCGAAGGGACAGAGCGAGTTTCCCGCCAAGCTTGCCTGGGACGCTCCCGCCCCGGTCAAGCCCGACCAGGACGGCAACTATCCGATCGCGGTTCCCGGCGTCTACAAGCCCTATTGACGCAGCCCGATTGAGCGAGCGGCGCGCGCGCCCCAAGCCGGGGCTCGCGCCGCTCGCGTTATTAGTGATGGGGGAAACAGTCCACGCGACACGTTTGGCGGAGGTGTTCCCATGGATACGCGCGTATTCCGATGCGGCCGATGGTTTCTTGCCCTGGTCGTTGTTGCCTGGGCGGCACCCTGTGGTGCCGCGGACCGGGTTTTCGACGTTCGCGATTTCGGCGCCAAGCCCGACGGAGCCACCTTGGCGACCAAGGCGATTCAATCGGCGATCGACGCGTGCCCGCGGCCTCAGGCGGCGGCCGAGTGGTTCTCGGCCCCGGCGTCTACCTTTCCGGAACCGTCGTGCTCAAGAGCCGCGTTACCTTGTGGCTGGAGCCTGGCTCGACCCTCCGCGGCAGCGGCAAGCTTGACGACTATCCCCAGCACAAGCCGGCCGTGCGTTCGTATACCGACGAGTACGTCGATCGCAGCCTGATTGCCGGTGAGAATCTTCGACGACGTGGCCATTTGCGGCCGCGGCACGATCGACGGCGGGGGAGAACATTTCCGCTGGAGCAAGTACCTCACCCGGCCGTACGTCATTCGCCTGGTGAACTGCCGCGGCGTGCTCGTCGAGGGAGTCACGATGCGAACTCTCCCATGTGGATGCAGCACTATCTGGCCTGCGATCGCGTGATGCTCCGCGGCCTGACCGTGGTGAACCTGGGAGCGCGAACAACGACGGTCTGGACGTCGACGGCTGCCGCTACGTCACCGTTTCCGACTGCATCTTCGATTCCGACGACGATGCGATCACTTTGAAGAGCACTCTGGACCGGCCGTGCGAAAACGTGGTGATCACGAATTGCGTTGCCGCAAGCCGCTGCAATCCGATCAAGCTGGGAACCGAGTCAAACGGCGGCTTCAAGAATATTGCCATCTCCAACTGCACGATTGCCCCCCCGCATCACACGCAGGATCCTCAGAGCAAGCTCCGGGGGCTGGCGGGAATTGCCCTGGAGATCGTCGACGGCGGCACGCTCGATCGCCTGATGGTGAGCAACATCGCGATGACCGGCGTCAACGTGCCGATCTTCCTGCGATGGGGTGATCGTGCGCGTCCCTTCGAGCGCGGCGGCCCCAAGCCGGGCAAAGGCAGCTTCCGCAACGTCGTTCTCAGCGGCATTCTCGCCACCGGGGCATCGCGGACCGGCTGTTCGATCGCCGGTTTGCCCGGCCAACGGATCGAGAACGTGATCCTTCGCGACGTTCGCCTCGGTTTCGACGGCGGCGGCAAGGCGGCCGAGGCAAGTCGCTCGATTCCGGAGGTGGCGGAGAAGTATCCCGAGTCGTCGATGTTCGGCACCCTGCCGGCCTACGGCCTCTATGCTCGGCACGTGAAAGGGCTGAAGCTGTTGAATGTCGAGGTCGAGACTGCCGCGCCCGACGCGCGGCACGCGCTGGTGTGCGACGATGTCGAAGACCTGGCGATCGAGGGATTCGAGGGACGAGGCGGTGCGGACGCCTTGGCCCGGATTCGGCTGGCGGACGTGCGCGGGGCCCTGATCCGCGGCTGCCAGCCCGGCGCGGCGAAGACCTTCCTCCGAGTAGAGGGCGCGAAGTCGCGTCGCATCGTCCTGGCGGGCAACGACACGGGCGCGGTCGAAAAGGTCTTCGATGCGGCAGCGGAAGTGCCTGCTGGCGCATTGCTGGAACTGGGCAAGGGACGCTAACGCGCCGGGGCTGCTCCTCGTGCTTCGGCTTAGAACCTATCCTAGAACCGCCGCTGGAGCCCTGTGCGGCCAGAGAATATGGGAGCGGCCCACGGTTCTGGGATCGGCTCTTAGAGTGATTCCAGGTAGGCCAGCAGGTCGTTCAGTTCCTGCGGCGAGAGCGTCTTGGCAGCACCGTGGTGCCCGCCCGAGTCGTGCGTGGTGAGAGCGTCCCGGAGCGTGGCAGCGCGGCCGTCGTGGAAGTAGGGCGCCGTGCGGTAGCACTCGACCAGCGACGGCGTGTCGTAGCGGCCGTCCGGCTCCAGCGGCGTCAGGATGCCCACGTTGTGCATTTTTCGATCGGTGAAGAGCGGGGCGGGGTGGCAGACGGCGCAGCCGGCCTTGCCCTCGAAAAGCACTCGGCCGCGCCGGGCAGCCTCGGCGAGTTGCGGGCCGCGGGGATTGGGCTCGGGCTGGAGCGTCGTGACGTAGGCCAGCAAGTCGTCGACGTCGGCCGCCTCGGGCACGATCAAGTGGCTGCCGATCACGCCGGTGCGCATGCACTCGCGGGTATCCGGGCGCGTTGCGCGGCGGTTGTGGGGCGAAGTGTGCACCATGCCGACCAGGCTGATTACGTCCTTGCCGTTGCCGATACCGTCGCGCAGGAAATCCCAGGGCAAGCCGTCGACGCGTCCGTCGGGATGGCACGAGGCGCAGCTATGCCAGTGCTGGAAGCAGCGCATCGCGTCGTGGAAGTAGATCTCGCCGCGGCGCGCGGCGTCGGCCGTCGGCTGCGGACCCGCAGCGGTGGTGGCGAGCAGTTTCCCGCCGGCCGTGTCGAGGACGCTCACGGTGCCGCTAAAGTAGTTGGCAACGAACAATCGCTGGCCGTCCGGCGAGATTGCCATACCTCGCGGGCCGACCCCACTGCTGGGCATGCGCCGAATCGCGCGGCCAGGACCAGCGCGGTCAGATCGTTGGCCAGTTTCTCGGTCTGCTTCCGGTCCGCACGGGTCCGCACCCAGACGTTGTCTCGCATGCCGTCTTTCAGTCCCGCCAGGTCTTCGGACACCCTGCCTTCGAGCAAGTCATGGACTTTGCCGATTTCGAGCGTGGAAACCTCGTGGATACCGCTGTGCGAGATCCAGAGCCGCTTACCGTCGGGGGAAACGACGACATCCCACGGATCGGCGGCGCCTCCGGTGAGATCGTCCAGCAGCAACGTCGCCAGGACGCGGGCGGAGCCTAGGTCGAGGATCGACACGGCATACGTATGGACCCATCCCCGTTCGAGTTGGGTGATCGGCAGATTGAACTTTCCCATTGCGTGGACCACATAAGCCCATCGACCGTCGGGGCTGGCGGCCACGCCCATCGCCGGTGTGGAGCCGAGCGGAAGCTTGATCCGCGCCTTCGCTTCCATCGAGCCGGTCTCAATCAGGCTCACGTCGGCAGCAGTGCGCCGGGTCGGTGCTCGCGCCCTCGGGAAGCATATTGGCCACCAGCAGTCGCGATCCGTCCGGCGTGAGCGCCGCAAAGGCCGGTTCGCGCCTACGGGCACCCGTCGCAACTCCTTGCCGCTGGATAGCTCGACGATCGAGACCGTATGGTCGCCCCGATTGCTGGTGTAAAGGCGGTTGTGTTTTTCGGCAAGCACCACGGCCGAAGGCCATAGCCCCACCGCGATCCTCCGCGTCACGGTTGCCTGGGCGAGATCGACGACTGCCACGGCGTGGGCCTTGCGCAGGGCCACGAAGAGCGTCTTGCCGTCGGCCGAGATCGCAAGCCGTTGCGGCTCTTCGGGCAGGGCGATTTCGCGAAGGGGCTTCATGGCCACGGCGTCGAACACCGAGACGCAGCCGGCGGTTTTGTCGGAAACGCAAAGGGTCTTGCCGTCCGTACTCACGGCCAACGCCAGCGGCGACCGATAGACCGTGCCCGCTCCCCTCCCGTCGTTGGCCATGGGATAGGCAAGTGCGAGTCCGGCTAATGCCAACAGGGTTCCCCGGCGTGCGCTCGTCATGGGTAGCAACTCCTTCGCGATGGTCCTGTATCTTGGTGTCAGAATAAGGCAAACGGGGGTCCCCGTCCAGTTTGTGGCTGCGCGAGGTGGTGAAGTTGGGGGGCGTGAGACCAGCCCGCGGCGCTGGTATGCGCGCGCCGCTCAGGCGTGATCTCGCAGAGATGGGAGCCACAGCGGTCGCGTTTTCGGCGGGATGTTTCTGTTGGTCGAAATGCGAGGGGCCGAGCCATGGGTTCGCCCCAGGCAGCCTGGGAACGGCCGCCGGGCGGTCGGGAGAATCGCTTTTTTCCGAGGCCCAGCCTTCATAATCTTCGGGTGGCAAGCCAGCCCCGGCAGGTGCGAGTTCCTCGCGGCCTGCCGTGGCGCGGTCGCGGAAATCCGCGGGAGGAGCTTTGCCACATATTTGACTACGACTAACGAAATAATCGTAAGCCGTGCACAACCTCTAAGTTGCGATTTTCTCCAGGCTTAGGGAGTTCCGCGGCACGCAGAGTGCTTTTGCCATACGCGGGATTGCTGAAGGGAGTTTTTCAGCCACCGCAAGGGCGCGAAGCGCCGGAGGAGATCGATGATCACACAACACGCCCATCGACGCGGCTCCAAGTTCCTCGAAGAGGTGATCGAGGCCACGCCCGGTGGCGGAGCGGATCGTTCACTGCTCTGCAGTGCGGCAGTTGCGGCGGTTCCTGCCCCAACGGGGCGGACATGCAGTACACCCCGCGCACCATCTTCGCGATGATCAACGCCGACCGCCGCGAGGAGGTGCTCACGGCCAACACGATGTGGTTCTGCGTCTCGTGCTACTCCTGCACCAGCCGCTGCCCGCAGAACATTCCCATCACCGACATCATGTACGCCCTGAAGCGGATCGCGATCGCCGAAGGGAAGTACAAGGACACCGACGCCCCGGCCCTGGCCAAGACCTTCACCGACATGGTGGAGCGGTACGGCCGCAGCTTCGAGCTGGGCCTGGCCAGCCGCTTCTACCTGTTCAACAAGCCGCTGGCGATGCTGAAGATGGGCCCGATGGGCCTCTCGATGTTCACCCGGGGCCGCATGGCCCTGATCCCCACGAAGATCAAGCGTCTGGAGCAGCTCCAGGCCATCATCAAGAAGGCTCGCGAGATCGGAGGCAAGTCGTGAAGTACGCCTACTATCCCGGATGTTCGTTGGAGTGCAACAGCGCCGCCTACGACGTCTCGGTCCGCGCGGTCTCCGATCTGCTCGGGCATCAAGCTGCTGGAGATCGACGACTGGAACTGCTGCGGGGCCACGGAGTATCTTCAGCCAGGACGAGCTGGTCGCCACCTCGGTCATCGCCCGCAACCTGGCGATCATCGACCCGCAGCTCGACCAGGTGGTCGCCCCCTGCGCCGCCTGCTATCTGAACCTGAAGAAGACCGACAAGCTGATGGCCGAGCACCCGGAGATGAACGCCAAGATCAGCGAGGCCTTGGCGGCGGGCGGGTCTGAGCTACAAGCCGGGCCGGGTCCAGGTGCGGCACCTGTTGGACGTGATCTACACGGACATCGGCGAGGCCGCGATCCGCGACAAGGTGGTACGCCCGCTTGACCGGCCTGCGCATCGCCCCGTACTACGGCTGCCAGATCGTCCGTCCCTACAACGGCTTCGACAACCCCGAGTATCCCATGAAGCTGGACGAGATGTTCAAGTGGCTGGGGGCCGAGGTGGTCGATTATCCGGTCAAGGCCCACTGCTGCGGCGGCCACATGACCCAGATCAGCGAGCCCCAGGCGTTCGAGCTGATCCGCCGGCTCCTGCAAAGCGCGGTCGAGTACGAGGCCGACCTGATCCTCTGCATGTGCCCGATGTGCCAGTTGAACCTCGACGCCTACCAGGGCCGGGTCAACGGCTTCTTCAGCACGCAACTTCCACATGCCGATCGTCTTCTTCACCCAGATGCTGGGCGTGGCCTTCGGGCTGGACTTCGGCGAAGCTCGGCTTCGGCAAGGAGTTGGTCGCGGCCAAGCCGGTGATCCAGGCCAAGCTCGGCGCAACCCGCCAAGGCGTAGGATCGAACACAACCAGGCTGGACGAATGACGGATTTGCGATGACGAAGTTCGGGCAATGGACGACGCACGATGCACGAAAGGCGATGGGGCGACGAGCTCTAGCGCCGCGGTGTCTCGTGGCCGTCCGATCTCGCCTTCGTCGCCGGGCATTCGGCATTTTCGCATAATCTGGAGGACGATCATGGCCGAGAGAGTCGGCGTCTACGTGTGCCACTGCGGCAGCAACATCGCCGGGACGGTCGACTGCGAGCAGGTCGCCAAGTGGGCCGGCGAGAACTGCAAGGACGTCGTGGTGTCCAAGGACTACAAGTTCATGTGCTCCTCCCTCGGTCAGCAGATGATCGAGGAGGACATCAAAAAGCAGAACCTCACCCGCGTGGTGGTCGCGGCCTGCTCGCCCCACCTCCACGAAAAGACCTTCCGCCGCGCGTGCCAGAACGCGGGCATGAACCCCTACCTGTTCCACATGAGCAACGTGCGCGAGCACGTCTCGTGGGTCACCAACAACAAGGACGCCGGCACCGAGAAGGTCAAGGCGCTGGTGTCGGCGGCGGTCGAGCGGGTCGAAGCAGCAGCGTCCGCTGGAGCCGATGTACGTGAGCGTGAACAAGGCCACGCTCGTGGTCGGCGGCGGCATCGCCGGCTTGCAGGCCACGCTCGAACTGGCCGACGCCGGCTATCCCGTGTACCTGGTCGAGCGCGAGCCTTCGATCGGCGGCCACATGGCCCAGTTCGACAAGACCTTCCCGACGCTGGACTGCTCGGCCTGCATTCTCACGCCGAAGATGTCGGAAGTGGGCCAGCACGAGAACGTGACCATGTTCACGTACTCGGAGCTCGAGGAGGTTTCCGGTTCGGTGGGCAACTTCAAGGTAAAGATTCGCAAGAAGGCCCGTTCCGTGGTCGCCGAGGAGCTGCACCGGCTGCGGCATCTGCCAGGAGAAGTGCCCGCGCAAGGTCGTGGACACCGAGTTCGAGGCGGGCATGGGCTACCGCAAGGCGATCTACACGCCCGTTCCCCCAGGCCGTGCCGCGGATCCCGGTGATCGATCGCGACCAACTGCATCTTGGTTCGAGCGCGGCAAGTGCCAGGTGTGCGAGAAAGTCTGCCCCACCGGCGCCATCGACTTCGATCAGCAGGACGAAATCGTCGAGATCGAGGTGGGCAACATCATCATCGCCACCGGCTGGAAGCTCTTCGACTGCGAAGAAGATCCCGCAGTACGGCTACGGGCGGCTGGCCAACGTCTATACGAACCTCGAGTTCGAGCGCCTCTGCAATGCCGCCGGCCCGACCAGCGGCAAGATCGTGTTGCGCGACGGCAAGACCGAGCCCAAGGAAATCGCGATCATCCACTGCGTGGGCAGCCGCGATGTCCGCCACAACGAGTATTGCTCGGGCGTCTGCTGCATGGCCTCGCTCAAGTTCGGCCATCTCGTGCTGGAGAAGACCAACGCCAAGGTCTACTCGTTCTACATCGACATGCGCGCCAATCAGAAGGGATACGAGGAGTTCTACCAGCGGCTTCTGGAAGAGGGCATGATCTTCATCCGCGGCAAGGTCGCCGAGGTGACCGACGCGGCGCGCAAGCCCGAGGAAGCCGGCAAGCTGATCGTCCAGGCCGAAGACACGCTGGTCGGCAAGCAGCAGCGGATTCCGGTCGACATGGTCGTGCTGATGGGCGCGTTGGAGCCGCAGACCGACGCCAAGGAACTGGGCCTGAAGTGCGGCATTTCGTGCAGCATGGCCGGCTGGTATACCGAGCGTCATCCGAAGCTCGATCCCGTGGCCACGATGACCGACGGCGTGTTCGTCGCCGGCGTGTGCCAGGGGCCGAAGGATATTCCCGCTTCGGTGGCGCAGGGCGCGGCGGCTGCCGCCCGCGTGGCTCGGCGATGATCACCAAGGGGGAGGTGATGATCGAGCCGATCGTGGCCTCGATCAACGAGGAGGCCTGCTCCGGCTGCCGCATCTGCAACAACATGTGCCCGTACAACGCGATCGAGTACGACGACGTCAAGGAGGTCAGCCGCGTGCTGACCGCGTTGTGCAAGGGCTGCGGCACGTGCGTGGCCGCCTGCCCGGCCGGCGTGATCACCGGCGCCGCATTTCAACAATGCTCAGATCATGGCCGAGATCGAGGGAATCCTTTGGGATGCCCACCGCACCGGCCCGGCGTCCGCGTCGGTGGTCGAGGCGGCCAAAGCGTGAGCCAACCAAGCCGTCCGCGCACGGACTCGGCGCCGGCCGCGGACTCCGAGGAACACAAAGCCCCACAACCGAAGGGCCTCAAGATGAGTGACAATAACTTCGAACCCAAAATCGTCGGTTTTCTCTGCAACTGGTGTTCGTATCGGGCGGCCGACCTGGCCGGCTCGGCGCGCATCAAGCACGCCCCCAACGTCCGGATCATCCGCGTGATGTGCAGCGGCCGAGTCGATCCCGCCTTCGTGCTCAAGGCCCTGGCCTTGGGAGCCGACGGCGTCATGGTCGCCGGCTGCCATCCGGGCGAGTGCCACTACATCGAGCAAAACTACAAGGCGATGCGGCGCTTCCACATGCTCAAGCACTCGCTCCGCCAACTCGGAGTCGAGGAGGACCGCGTCCGCTTGGTTTGGGCTTCCGCCGCCGAGGGGCAGCGGCTCGCCGATGCAATCGACAAGCTGGTGGGCGACGTCAAGAAGCTCGGCCCCTTGAATTGGTCCGCCAATTGGGACGAGGACGGCGAGCGCCTGCACGCCCTCGAGAACATCGTCAAAGAACACGAGGAGGCGATGGAGGTTCTGCCATGACTCAGAAACCCAAAGGAAAACTGGCGATTTACTGGGCGGCGTCGTGCGGCGGGTGCGAGATCGCCCTGCTGGCGATCAACGAGAAGATTCTCGACGTGGCCGCGGCCTTCGATATCGTGCTTTGGCCGGTGGGCGTGGACGGCAAGGTCCGCGACGTCGAAAAAATGGCCGACCAGGCGATCGACGTCTGCCTGTTCAACGGAGCGATCCGCACCAGCGAGCAGGAGTACATGGCGCGGCTCTTCCGCCGCAAGTCCAAGGTCCTGGTGGCCTTCGGCTCCTGCGCCGGCGAGGGCTGCATTCCCGGGCTGGCCAACATGAACAGCCGGGAGGAGATCTTCGAGAACTCCTACGAAGAAACTCCCACGACCGAGAATCCCAACAAGGTCCATCCCCAGCCGGAGACCAAGGTTCCCGAGGGGACGCTCCACCTGCCGGTGTTCTACGACACGGTTCGCACGCTGGACCAGACCGTGCCCGTGGATTACTACCTGCCCGGCTGCCCGCCCGAGGCCGATCGCATCTGGGACGCGATCGTGGCGATCCTCGAAGGGAAGCTTCCGGCGCACGGGCGCGACGATCGGTTCGGACACGACCGTTTGCGATACGTGCAAGCGCACGCGTACGGAAAAGAAGATCAAGAAGTTCTATCGCACTTGGGAGGTGAAGCCCGACGAAGAGACGTGCCTGTTGGAGCAGGGACTACTCTGCTGCGGGTTGGCCACTCGCGCCGGCTGCGGCGCGTTGTGCCCCCAGGTCAATTCGCCCTGCATCGGCTGCTACGGTCCGAACAACGGCGTCGCAGGACTACGGCTCCCGCCTCATGGCCGCGGTGGCTTCGGTCATCGACGCCAGCGACCCGGCCGAGATCGACCGCATCATCCAGGAGGGAATTCCCGATCCGATCGGCAGTTTCTACCGCTTCAGCCTCGCCAACAGCCTGCTGCGCCGCAAGAAGCTGGCCGCCAACGGCCACGGCGTTGCCCGGGCGACGTCGTAGCCAATACGGAGAACCAACCATGAGCACGATGACCAAACGCATTTCGATCGATCCGATCACGCGGCTGGAAGGCCACGGCAAGATCGACATCTTCCTTGACGAGCAGGGAGAAGTGGCCAACGCCTACCTCCAGATCCCGGAGCTGCGCGGCTTCGAGCGGTTCTGCGTGGGCCGGCTCGGCCGAGGACATGCCCAACCTGACGGCGCGGATTTGCGGCGTCTGCCCCGAGGCGCACCACATGGCGGCCACGAAGGCCCTGGACGGCGTGTTCCAGGTCGATCCGCCCCCGGCCGCCAAGAAGCTCCGCGAGCTGTTCTACAGCATCTTCTACGCCACCGACCACACGACGCATTTCTACGCCCTGGGCGGCCCCGACTTCGTCGTCGGCCCGACCGCCCCGGCCGCCGAGCGGAACATCCTCGGCGTGGTCAAGAAGGTCGGCATGGACATCGCCTGCAAGGTCCTCAAGATGCGCCGCGACGGCCACCACCTGATCGAGATGATGGGCGGGCGCAAGGTCCATCCCAACTGGGGCCTGCCCGGCGGGGTGAGCCGCGGGCATCAACGAGGAGCAGCGGCGGGAGATCGAGGAACTCGGCCGCCACGCGCATCGAGTTCGCCAAGTTCTCGTTGAAACTGTTCGAGGACGTGGTGCTCAAGAACGCCGACTACGTGAAGCTGATGACCGGCGACATCTACGTCCACAAGACCTACAACATGGGCACGGTGGACGCCAACAATTGCGTCAACTTCTACGACGGCAAGATCCGCATCACCGGCCCCGACGGCAAGGAGTTCGCCAAGTACGACGCCAAGGACTACCGCGAGCACATCGCCGAGCGGGTCGAGCCCTGGAGCTACCTGAAGTTCCCCTATCTCAAGAAGGTCGGCTGGAAGGGCTTTGTCGACGGGCGCGGACGTCGGGCGTCTACAAGGCCACGCCGCTGTCGCGGCTGAACGCGCCGACGGCATGGCCACGCCGCTGGCCAACGCCGAATACAAGCGGTTCTACGAGACCCTGGGCGGCAAGCCGGTCCACCACACCCTGGCCACGCACTGGGCCCGGCTGATCGAACTGCTCTACGCCACCGAGCGCTGGGTCGAGCTGGCCACCGACCCGGAGATCACCAGCAAGGAGTACCGCGTGCTGCCGACCGAAGACGCCGCACGAGGGCGTAGGCTGCGTCGAGGCTCCGCGCGGCACTCTGACTCACCACTACACGACCGACGAGCGTGGCATTCTCACCAAGGTGAACCTGGTCGTGGGCACGACCAACAACAACGCCCCGATCTGCATGTCGGTGAAGAAGGCCGCACAGGGGCTGATCCACAAGGGGCAGGTGAGCGAGGGCCTGTTGAACATGGTCGAGATGGCCTTCCGCGCCTACGACCCCTGCTTCGGCTGCGCCACGCACAACCTGCCCGGTCAGATGCCGCTGGAAGTGACGCTTCGCGGGCCGGGCGGCGAGGTGCTCGAGAAGCTCTCGCAGTACGTCGAGCAGCGCCTCGCGACCTCTTGATGTTTTGATATTGTCAAACCGAGGAGAGTGGACTCAAGAGCCCGCTTTCCTCGGTTTGCGTTCTTTGCGGTTTGCGCTTTCCGCAGTTTCCCTGGGCACCCGGCACATATGGGCAATTTGGGCCTCAACAAGAGATCGCTCGGCCGGTATCCGCTGCTCCGCTGCCAACCGGCTGCAGCGATCCTGGCGGTCGATTAGCATCGGGGGAAGCCGCCTACTGCCGCGCTTTGCGTTACTCCACGCGCTGGAACTTGCCGTGCGCGGCGCCACAGACGGGGCACTTCTCGGGGGCCTCTCCGAGCACCGTATGGCCGCAGACTTCACAAACGTGAATCTCGGTCGGTGGCGCGTCGCTGCCTTTGCGCAAGCTTCTCAATCGCTGCTTCGAACAATCCGTGGTGCGTTTTCTCCACCGCCATGGCGTGGCGAAAGCTCGTCAGCGCGGCCTTGCTGCCTTCCGCTTCGGCCTCCTGAACGAACTGGGGATACATGTGGAGGAACTCGTGGGCTTCGCCCTCGATGGCGGCCTGGAGGTTCTGCGTCGTATCCCCGACGCCCTTCATGGCGCGAAGATGCGCGTGAGCATGGACCGTCTCGGCGGCCGCCACGGCGCGGAACAAGCGAGCGATCTGGGAATGGCCCTCGGCCAGGGCCTTGGCGGCAAAGGCGAGGTACCGGCGGTTGGCCTGGCTCTCTCCGGCGAAAGCGGCCTGGAGATTCTCGGAAGTCGGCATCGTAATCCCTCCCCTGCTCATGTGCTGGCACGAATGATTCTGGACGAAGTCGGATCGGGGCGCATTATGCCATACGGCTGCACGGCGCGGAACGGCCCTTAGGCGCGGGTCGGAATCTTGCAGGGGAAAGACGAGGTGCTCGCCACCACGCCGTTGGGGTCGCCCGGGGATGGAACCGGCCCGTCCGATTGAGCCCTGCACGGTCCATTCGCCAGGCCGTCGGCTCTTAGAGCCGATCCTAAGCTCGACTTTTGCCCTTTTTGTGAAGCCTTGATACTCGAAATTGCCGGGAATTCAACGGGTCGCGCGGGTTTTGAAAAGCCCCGTCGCACCTCTTGGGTGTGCTAAAACCTTGGGGAACCTTCAAAAAGCCCAAACAACGCGAGTTTCGGTCGTCCGAAAAAGGGCAAAAGTCGAGCTAAGAACCTATCCCAGAACTGCTGCTGGAGCCCTGTGCGACCGGAAAATCGCAGCACCTCCCAACGTTCTGGGATCGGCTCTAAAACGGTTTGTGGCCTCCGGATTCTCCGACCGCGGAGCGCTCTTGTGGTGGTTGCGGGATAGGTTCTTACTTTGGTGGCTCGGGCAAGGGAAGCACGAACTCGGCCACATCGTCTTCGCGCGCTTGGGTGGGCACGACGTGGCCGGTGCACTGCAGCTCGCGCCATCGCAGCGGGCCGTGCACGCCGTAAGGGATCAGTCGCACCCGGTTTGCGGAACCCTCGACGCGGACTTCGAAAAAACTTTGGAAGAACGGCGCGCGATTGAAGTCGAACGCGGCCGACATGGCCTCGGCCGACGACGGCCAGGCCGCCAGCCGCTTCACCCAGAACCAGATCGGCGCCTTCCACCACGGGGTCTGGGCGTCGAGCTTCGCCGCAAGGACATCGGTTCGAGGATAGAAGGCGGAATCACGCACGGGCGGAATTTGCGGAAAGTCCATGGCCGTTCCAATGCTCAAATAAGCTCCGCCGCCGCCGTTGACGAAGTGGTGCATCGAGTGTGTCTGGCCGTCGGAGACGTACTCCTCTCGGTAGTACTCCAGGTCGTGCGTGTCGCCCGCCATGACCAGCTCGACCCGGTACTGCCGAAGCAACTGGTGAATGCGTGCGAAGATTTCCGTCCGGTCCCCTTCGTAGCGGCCGGCCACATAGAGCGGATGCCCGAGGATGACCATGCGGAACTTGCCCCCGGAGCGCTCGAGCGCTCCGCGGAGCCATGCCCATTGGTCGTCGTCCACGGTGCGGAGCACGCCGGTGTCGACGACGAGCAGGGCAAACCGCTTTCCCTGGATGTCGAAGTACGAACTGCGCTGGCTGCCCGTCTGCACGCCGTACTCCCGGCGCAAGCGGGCCGCCTCGTCGAGCAGAGTCTCGATGCGTTGCTCGGTGGTCGTGGTCAACTTGTGGTCGGCGGCAACGCGAGCGCGCATGGCGGCGCAGCACCGATTCGGCGTCGAGGAAATTGGCGTTGAAGCCTTCCAGGCAGTCGTACCAGTCGTGATTGCCCGGCATTGCATAGATCGGCCGCGGGAAGCCCTTGAAGGGCAGGTAGAAATTGGCCTCGTAGTCCTTCATGGCGCCGGCCGGATAGATGACATCGGAGGAAACGACGAGGAACTTCACGTCGGCGCGCTGGCCCAGCGCTTGGTATTGGTCTTGCAGACAGAGTTGCGATGCGTCGCCTTCGCCGGGGTCGCCGACGACGAGGAAGCTGAAATCCTCAGTGGCGGCGAGGCGGGGCGGTATGACCTCAAGGGGATCATCCTCCCCGCGCGCGGCCCTCGGCAGGGCGCACGCGCTGCGTCGACCATGGCCTTGCGCCACGGATCCACCCGATATTCCACCCATTTCTCCCACACCCCGGCGGCCCAGGTTTCGGTGTTGAAGAACCAACTCAGGCCCCAGATGGGATTGACGGCGATCAGAACGGCGGTGAGCGGCAGTCCGAGCTGGAGCCCGCGCCACAGCGCGGCGGTGGGCGACACGTAGGCGCGCTCCACGCGCACGGCAAACCGCAGCCGCGATTTCAGCCAGACTCTCATCCAACGATCCGTGAGCCCCGGCGTTGCCATTCGATCGGCTTGGTTGAAAAGGCGTGCCCAGGCGCACCGTTCCACCGGTCGAGTGAGCCAACGCCAGGCCAGGTGGATGGGCGTGACGATGCCCAGGGCAAGCACCAGCGAATAGACCACGTCGCCCAGCACTGCCAGGAAAGGCGCAGCCATTCCCACGAGCGTCCATTCCGCGCTGGTGCGCCCGGCGTGGATGGCGAAGAATACCAGGAGCAACGTAAGCTGCCAGTATGCGTCGATCGCGCGGCGGCTATCTTCCTCTTCATGGACCTTGGCCGCGATGCCTTGGAGAGCCGGATGCGGCGCAAGAGCGAGGCGACGGTCGGGATGAGATGGGGCAGGGGCCTCGAGCGTCTCAGACTGCTCGTCTGCGGACCTCAGCAAGGTCCATCCGGAGGTGATAATGCGAGGCCCGACGTAGATGCCCATCGCCTGGGGGCCGGACAACGGCCACTGGCAGGCGATGGCCAAGCCCAAAGTCGCATTCCCCAGTCCGTATGCCCCCAGCGCCGCTCCCTCCGGCCGATGTCGACTTTTCCAGGCGGCTGCCAGGCGGGAGAGCCCGTCGAGTACGAACGACGCGCCGAGCAGGATTGCCAGGCCCGAGGCGACCAGCACGGGCGCGGCCAAAAGCAGTCCGCCGGTGAACACCGAGAGTTCGCCGCTCCAGAAGGCCGACCGCCGCGCGGTTTCGCTGCGGAGGCGAAAGGCGTGCAGCAGTCCGAGCGTGCCGCTTGCCAGGAGGATCAGGCCGAGAAGCCAGGTCTGCGCGCTCTCGGCCACCAGAGGAATCGCCATTGCCAACCCACCCAGCACGAGGCTTGCCAGGGCGTGGGCGATACGCACGCCTCGGTCGAACAGACTCGCCGAGTGGTCGTCGGCCACGGGCGCGTTGTCAGCGGGCATGTGAATCTCCGAATCGGCTGCAAGAGGCCCCACGAGCAGGAAACCATCGCGCGAAGAGTGCGCGAAGTCGGGACACTCGCGGCGATCGACCGGCAATTGGATACCGCCGGCCCGTCGCGGTCAAGCATGCTGCGCAGCGCGGGGAAGCCGCGGCGCATTGACTCGGCGGAGGTTAAGGACGGATACTGGGCCGCGGGTGAATCGAATGGTAAAAACCTATTCCGGAACTGCCACGGCAGTCCTCTGCGGCCGGAGAATTAAGACGCGGCGCACGGTCCTGGGATCGACTCTAAAGCTTTTTGTGGAAGGTGCGGCCATGAACGATTGCGCGTTTCATGGAGAAGGAGCCGGTCCTTCTCACTTGCGGCGACAGGTGCTTCCCCGCGTAGCTGCCGTTCTCGCGGCGCTCGTTCCCTGGTGTTCGTCCCATGGGGCGGAAAGCTCGGCAGCAAAGTCGCAACCTCCGAGCAGGCCCAACATCGTCTTCATCCTTGCCGACGACCTTGGCTGGACCGATCTGGGCTGCTACGGCAGCAAGTACTACCAGACGCCAAACATCGATCGCATGGCGGCAGAGGGGATGCGATTCACCAGCGGCTACACCTGCGGCCCCAACTGCCAGCCCACGCGCGCTGCCTGATGAGCGGCCAGTACGGCCCCCGCACCGGCATCTATACCGTGGGGAGTATCGAACGATTCAATTGGCGGAGCCGTCCTCTGGAGCCGGTTGCCAACGTCGAATCGCTCGCCCTTGAGAAGTTCACCGTGGCCGAGGCGTTGAAGAAGGCGGGATACGTCACGGGTCTATTCGGCAAGTGGCACCTGGGCGGCAAGGAGTACCATCCGTCGAAGCAGGGGTTCGACGAGGCCATCGTGAGCATGGGCAAACATTTCGACTTCGACACACAGCCCAAAGTCGACGTGCCCGCGGGAAGCTACCTTGCGGATTTCCTCACCGAAAAGGCCGTGGACTTCATCGAGCGGCACCGCCAGCAGCCGTTCTTTCTCTGCCTGCATCACTTCGCCGTTCATTCGCCGTATGACGCGAAGCCCGAGTGGATCGCAAAGTTCCAGCACAAGCCCGGGGTAGGCGGCCACAAGAACCCCGTATACGGGGCAATGATCGCCAGCCTCGACGAGAGTGTAGGGCGCGTGTTGGCCAAGCTGGACGAACTCAAGCTCTCGCAGAACACGTTGGTCATCTTCACCAGCGACAACGGCGGCGTCGGCGGCTACGAAGCCGCCGGAGTGAGGGGAGCGGGCGGAATCACCGACAATGCTCCGTTGCGCGGCGGCAAGGGCATGCTCTACGAGGGCGGAGTGCGCGTGGCTTATCTTTTCCGCTGGCCGGACAAGATCGCGCCCGCCTCGCTTTGCGACGAACCGATCAACAGCGTCGACCTGTATCCTACGCTGCTGGAAGTGGCTGCCGCCGAACGTCAGCCCGGTTATGTGCTCGATGGCGTCAATTACCTCGCCTGCCTGACCCGCGGCGGCCAGGCCAGGCTCGCGCACGAGGCGCTTTACTGGCACTTCCCTGGCTACCTGGGGGGAGGGCGAGATAGCTGGCGCACCACTCCGGCCGGCGCGATTCGGGTAGGGGACTACAAGCTCCTGGAATTCTTCGAGGATGGCCGCCTGGAACTGTACGACCTCAAGCAGGATCTGGGCCAGAAGCACGATCTTGCGGCCGAGAAACCGGAACTCACTCGGCAGCTTCACGCCAAGCTCGTCGAGTGGCGTCAGAAGGTCGGGTGCGCCGATGCCCAAGCCGCACACGCCCGAGGCCAACTCGGCCGAATCGGCCAAGCCAGCCAAAGCGAGGTCCAAGCGAGGCGCGAAGGCCAGGCAGTAGCGGGGACCGGGAAACGGTTTGCAGATTAATGCGGTTTCGAGGGGGCGGCCCTGTTCCTCGCGCCAACGCCCGAAGCATGGCCGCAACGTTCATCAGGGCCCGTCCGTTGTGATAGGCTGCCTTCCAGACGGTTCCCTTGGCCTGGCGCGGCTCGGGATTGCCGTCGGGCGCAACGCGTTCATACCACTCGCCGTAGCGGCGGTCGGCCTGGTGTCGGAGGATGAAGTTCCATTGCTTCTGAAAGGCATCGAAGTAGCGAGAGGTCTCGTGGCCATAGTGCTGGTGCATCAGCAGGAGGGAGTTGAGGCCCTCGGCCTGCGTCCACCAGATCTTCTCCCGCGCCCAGGCAGGTGCGAAGGCCGAGCCTTTGTCGTAAAAGCCGCCCAGCGTGTCGTCCCAGCCCCACACGAGCGCGTGGTCAACCAGGCTGCGCGCCACGCGCGCAGTCTTCGCGTCCTCGCCCAGTTTGAGTGCGGCGGCCGCTTCTTCGAGCAGGTATGCCGTTTCTATGTCGTGGCCGAAGGAATCGTGGTCGGGCAGGGCACGCCAGTCCGGCGTGAAGAAGAGATTCAGGCACCCGGGCTCGACGGCGATCCGGTCGCGGACCAGCGCGAACACCTCGGCCAGTCGCTGCCGGACCTTGGCGTCCGGCCAAACGCGGAACAATTCCGTGAGCGCTTCGAGCACGTGGATGTGGGTGTTCATGGACTTGTAGCCGTAGGCCGTGCCGATGAAGTCGGCCTTGCGTCCCGCGGGGGCGGCCAGGATCGGCCGGCCGTCGCGGGTGAGTGCCTCGTAGTAACCTCCGTGGGTCTCATCGTGCGCGTGTTGCTCCAGCCAGGCGAAAGCTTGCTTCGCCAGTTCGAGGGCCCGACGCTCGCCGGTGGCTTCGTGCGCGGCCGCCAGAGAGTAGATGCCAAAGGCGACCCCGTAGACGTGCTTCTCGTCGCCATAGGCTTTACTGGGCTTGCCGGTTTCGTCCAACCCCCAGTAGAAACCGCCCTGCTCCGAATCCCACATCGTCTGGGCGAGCAGATCGGTGCCGTGCCGCGTGTAGCCGAGGAATTCCTCTTTTCGATCGGGATAACGCATTGCGACCTGTGCGCAGACCCAAGTCATGCGCGCCTGAAAGACGATGGTTTTGTCGTTCTGAGTGCCCTTCGACCAATCCTCGAGGAAATGGGGAAAGAAGCCGCCGTGGTTCTTGTCGATGCACCGCGGGAACCATACGCCGAGGACTTCCTTCTTCCAGTGTTCTTCGACCTCTTCGGCCAGGCGCCGATACGTGTCCGCGGTGGGCCGCTCGGCGGCCGGGAGCACGAGCGGCAGGAGCATCGTTCCCACGGCAACGGGGAGGGAAGCCTTCAGAATGCGTCGCATGGTGTTCCCTTTCGTTTCACGGTTTTTCGCTCCTTATGGCACTCGATCCCGATTCTGGGGTCCGGCCGCGGGGCCGTCAAGGCATGTGCGCTGACCGTGCGCCGATGGGGGTCAATACTAGGGGTTCCCCGCGGCCAGCCCCCCGCGGCCCCTGGACGGTTGTGGGGAAAACTGTGGGAAAAACTGGTTCTGGTTCGGTCGCCCGGCGATCGCGGGGCGGGCCCGAGATCTGCACGAGACATAGCGTTGGGGGCCACCGGTTCCGTCCTGTTCCATAGCGCAAGGAGTTCTTTCATGAGAGCCATTTTAGAGCCGATTCTAGAAGCGTGCGTCGCTCCAGTATTCACCAATCGCGGAAGGCTGCCGCGGCAATTCTGGAACAGGTTCTCGATTCTCCTCATGGCCCTTGCGAGTCTGTGCGCTGCGGCCGCCACGGCCGCTGCCGGGGAAGCTGCTGCGCCGTCGGCAGGCAAGTGGACGCGAGGCTTTTCGGCTTCTCCGGACTACTTCCCGATCGCGGTATGGGTTCAGAGGCCAGAAAACGCCCCGCGCTATAAAGCAATCGGAATCAATCTTTACATCGGGCTCTGGCGCGGTCCGGACGCCCAGCAGTTGGCCGAGTTGAAGAAGCACGGGTTACAGCTTATTTGCAGTCAGAACCGCTTTGCCTTGGAGCATCTGGACGAGCCGACGATCGTAGGCTGGATGCACGGCGACGAGCCCGACAACGCCCAATCTCTCGGACAAGGCAAGGGGTATGGACCGCCCGTCCCGGCGGAGAAGATCATCGAGGACTACAAGCGGATCCAGGCCAAGGATCCCTCTCGGCCGGTGATATTGAACCTGGGGCAAGGCGTGGCCTGGGACGGCTGGTACGGCCGCGGCGTGCGGACCAATCACCCCGAAGACTATGCCGAGTATGTTCGGGCCTGCGACATCGTCTCATTCGACATCTATCCGGCGGTCCACGACCACCCCGCGGTGGCTGGAAAACTGTGGTACGTGCCGCGAGGTGTCGACCGGCTCCGCCAATGGACCGGCGGTCAGAAGCCGGTTTGGAACTGCATCGAGTGCACGCGGATCAGCAATCCCAAGGTCAAGCCGACGCCTCAGCAGGTCAAGGCCGAGGTGTGGATGTCGATTATTCGCGGTTCGCGCGGATTGATCTACTTCTGCCACGAGTTCGCGCCGAAGTCCGTCGAAGCCGGTTTACTGGCAGATGCCGAGATGGCTCAAGCCGTAGGCGGGATCAACCGCCAGATCCACGAACTGGCGCGCGTCATCCACGCACCGGACGAGCGTGTCGAAGTGCGTTGCGAACCGGAAGCCGTGAGCAAGGAAATGGCGGCCGCCGTTTCCACGGGTGCCGTCGTGGCCACGGCCCGGAAGCAAGATGGGGGCGTTTACGTCTTCGCGGTGCGCATGGAAACCGAGCCGGTCGAGGCCCAGTTTCGCGTCGACGGAGTCGCCGGGAAAGCCGTAGTGGAGGTGCTCGGCGAGAACCGGACCCTGGAAGCGACCGACGGGCGTTTCCACGACCCGTTTGGGCCCCATGCCGTCCATCTGTACCGAATCCGAGGGCGGTAACCGCCGAGCCGGCACTTCACTCCGTACGGTGCGCCATCGCGGGGGTGCGGGGGTGTCCGGCACATCCCCTCCGTGGTGCCGCGCGCGGCCGAATGGTATGATTCATCCTTTCCGCGTCGCGATTGCCGAGCGTCGCGAAGTGGCCGCGTCGATTTTGAATCCTGGGAGGGGATGGTGCTGTCGCGAGAGATCGTCCGCCGCGCGATCCAGTTCGAGTCCCCTCCTCGGCTGCCCTTTTGGCAGCACGAGGTGAAGTGGGCTCCCGACGACGTATGCGACGTTTGGGAAATGGATCGCGCCGAAGCGGGCTGGTTCTTTGACAACGCGGCCATGGACGACTGGGGCTGCGGTTGGACGCGGACCGAGCAGAAGAACATGGGCCAGGCGACGTTTCATCCGCTGGCCGATTGGTCGGCCCTGGATCGATTCCGCCGCCCGATCCGCGCAATCCCTTTTACTTCGCGCGCATCGAGCCTGAACTGAACAAGGCGGGCGACCGCTATGTGGTGGTGACCAGCCATTTCAACCTCATCGAGCGTTTGCACATGCTCCGCGGTTTTGCCGCGACGATGGAGGACTTCTACCTCGAGCCCGAGCGAATCGAGCGCGTGCTCGACGCGATCCTCGAGTTCAAGCTGGGGCTGTTCGCGGAATTGCACCGCCGTTTCGGCGAGCGGATCGATGGCTTGTTCCTGACCGACGATTGGGGCACGCAGCAGGGGACGTTCGTGGGCGCGGAGGTGTTCGAGCGGTTCTTCGCCCCGCGCTATCGCCTGCTATTCCGCTCGATCCACGACCACGGCTGGCACGTAATCCTTCACAGTTGCGGCCGGATCAACGATTTCGTCCCGCGCCTCGTGGAACTGGGAGTAGACGTGCTCAACATGCAGCAGCCGCGCGCCTATGGGTTGGTCGAGTTCGGCGACCGGTTCCGGGGGAAGGTCTGCTTCCTGACGACCGTCGACATCCAGGCCACGCTTCCCCGCGGCAGCGCGAGCGGCGTGCGCGACGAGGTTCGCGCTGCTGGTCGAGCACTGGAGCGTGCCGGAGGGAGGGTTGATCGTATTCAATTACGGCGACCCGGCGGCCCTGGGCGTGAGGCCCGAGATGACGGAAGTGATGTTCGACGAGTTCGTGCGGCAGGCCGAACACTGGAAGCATGTGCGCGGAGATCGTCCGGAAGCCGGGGACCTTGTGCGTATCGCATTGAAACCAACGACACCCGAGTTCGAGGGGAGGGACAGGCAATGAAACGTCACTTGCCGTTCGTTGCGTGGTGCTTGCTGGTCGGAGGAATCTCAGCCTCATGGCCCGCGCGGAACGCTGCATGGGCCGCGGACGCATCCACCGCGGCGCCCAACCAACTTGTGATCCATGCGGATCAGGGAAAAGTGACGATCAGTCGCCACATCTACGGCCATTTTGCCGAGCACCTGGGGCGCTGCATCTACGAAGGCATCTGGGTGGGCGAGGATAGTCCGATCCCCAATACGCGGGGCATCCGCAACGACGTCGTGGCCGCGCTGCAGGCAGATCAAGCATTCCGGTGCTGCGCTGGCCGGGCGGCTGCTTTGCCGACGAGTACCACTGGAGGGACGGCATCGGCCCGCGCGCCGAGCGCCCGACGATGGTCAACACGCACTGGGGCGGGGTGACCGAGAACAACCACTTCGGCACGCACGAGTTCCTGGACCTGTGCGAGCAGCTCGGCTGCGAGCCCTACATCTGCGGCAACGTCGGCAGCGGCACGGTGCAGGAGATGCAGCAGTGGGTCGAGTACCTCACCTTCGACGGCATCAGCCCCATGGCCGACGCTGCGCCAGGCCAACGGGCGCGGAGAAGCCGTGGAAGCTCACGTACTTCGGCGTCGGCAACGAGAACTGGGGCTGCGGCGGCAACATGACCGCCGAGTACTATGCCGACCAGTACCGCCGCTATGCGACCTACGTGCGGAACTTCGGCGGCAACCGCATCTTCAAGATCGCCTGCGGGCCCAACGGCGGCGACTACCACTGGACCGAGGTCCTGATGCGCGAAGCCGCGCGCGCAGATGAACGGCCTGGCGCTGCACTACTATTGCGGCTCGGGAGAGAAGAGCCGCTCGGCCACCCAGTTCGCCGAGACCGACTGGTTCCATCAGCTCAAGCGCGCCTGGTCATGGAGGAACTGGTCACCAAGCACTCGCGGATCATGGACCAGTACGATCGCGAAGAAACGCGTTGGCCTGATGGTGGACGAGTGGGGCACCTGGCACGCGGTCGAGCCGGGCACCAATCCCGGCTTCCTCTACCAGCAGAACAGCCTGCGCGACGCCCTGGTGGCCGGCGTGACGCTGAACATCTTCAACCAGCACTGCGACCGCGTGCGGATGGCGAACATCGCCCAGACCGTCAACGTGCTGCAGGCGATGATCCTGACCGACAAGGAGAAGATGCTGCTGACGCCGACCTACCACGTTTTCGAGATGTATAGCGTGCACCACGACGCGACCTGGCTGCCCACCGAGGTCCGCAGCGCGGCCTACCCGTTCGAGAACGAGTCGATTCCGGGGGTGAACGTATCGGCCTCGCGCGACCGGGCGGGCAAGATTCACGTGTCGCTGTGCAACCTGAACGCCGTCCAGCCGTCGTCGATCGCCTGCGAGCTGCGCGGCGCGAAGGCGAAGCGGATCACCGGCCGCGTGCTTACCGCGGCGGAGATCACCGCGCACAACACGTTCGATCAACCCGAACGCGTTAAGCCGGCCGATTTCAAGGAAGCGCAGCTTACGCCGACCGGCTTCCTGGCCAAGCTACCGGCTCGGTCGGTCGTGGTGCTGGAGATCGAGTGAACCGAGACTTGCCTGAAGCAGTGCGCCGAGTGCGGAGCGACCGTTTGCGGCCGAGCGCGTTTTTCTCTGATTCCACCTCTTGAACCATTCCTGGAGCACGACGCAAGATGAGCCCGTCGACGAGTTCTACGAAAACGCAGATCGGATGGGGAGCCTTGATCGCGGTCCTTGCCTTCGCGGCCACCTCGGCCGCGGCCGAGGGCTGGAAGCCGGCCCCGGGGAACCTTTTGACCGCTTGGGCTGCCAAGGTCGATCCCCAGTGCCCCCTGCCGGAATATCCGCGACCGCAGATGGTTCGGGCGGAGTGGCAGAATCTCAATGGGCTTTGGGACTATGCGATCCAGCCGGATCCCGCAGCGTATGTGGGCGGGTACGCGGGCAAGATCCTGGTGCCGTACCCGATCGAGTCAGCCCTTTCCGGCGTGAAGAAGCCTCTGACCGCCAAGGAGCGGCTCTGGTATCGGCGAAGCTTCACCGCGCCCGCGCTCGAAGGAAAACGCCTGCTCTTGCACTTCGGGGCCGTCGATTGGGAAGCGCGCGTGGCGGTGAACGGCAAGGAAGTGGGCGTCCATCGCGGCGGCTACGATCCGTTCAGTTTCGATATCACCGACCTGATCAAGCCGGGCGCGAACGAATTGATCGTGAGCGTATCGGACACGACCGGAGCCGAAGGCGAGGCCAAGGGGAAGCAGAATTTTGCCTCGATCCGCGAGCCCAAGGGGATCATGTATACTCCGTGTTCCGGGATTTGGCAGACCGTCTGGCTCGAGCCGGTGCCGGCCGTGAGCGTTGCCGAACTGCGGATCACGCCCGACGTGGATGCCGGCCAGGTGCGCGTCAAGGTGGCGAGCCGAGGAACGGCCGACGGGGTCCGGGTTGAAGTGGTCGCGCTGGATGGCACGCGAGAGGTCGGCGCGCGCCGCCGGCTCCGTGGAAACCGACATCGCGCTGCCGATTTCCAAGGCCAAGCTCTGGTCGCCGGAGTCGCCGTTCCTCTACGATCTCAAGGTTTCGCTGCACAAGGGCTCGGCAGCGGTCGACGCCGTGGAAAGCTACTTCGGCATGCGCAAGATCGCGCTGGGCAAGGACGAAAACGGCGTGACGCGTCCGATGCTCAACGGCAAGTTCGTCTTCCAGTCGGGCCCGCTCGACCAGGGCTTCTGGCCCGACGGCATCTACACCGCGCCGACCGACGAGGCGCTGCGCTTCGACATCGAGGTCACGAAGCAGCTCGGCTTCAACATGACGCGCAAGCACGTCAAGGTCGAGCCCGAGCCGCTGGTACTACTGGTGCGACAAGCTCGGCCTGCTCGTCTGGCAGGACATGCCCAGCGCCGGCGCGGGCAAGGGTGGGACCAAGGAGCGCGATGGCACGGCGGCTTCCGCCGAGCGGCCAAGGCAGTTCGAGGCCGAACTCAAGGCGATGGTCGAGACGCACATCAATCACCCGTCGATCATCATGTGGGTGGTGTTCAACGAGGGCTGGGGCCAGTACGACACGCCGCGGCTGACTCGGTGGGTCAAGGAGCTCGATCCGACGCGGCTGGTGAACAACGCCAGCGGCTGGCACGACCGCTCGGTCGGGCGACGTGATCGACATGCACGCCTATCCCGGCCCGGACTCGCCCGCCGCCGAGGCCGACGCGCGCCGCCGTGCTGGGCGAGTTCGGCGGATTGGGTCTGGGCTTGGACGGCCACACGTGGGTCGAGCAAGAGCTGGGGCTATCGCGGCGTGCCCGACCAGCGCGCGCTGACGCGCAAGTATCTGGAGCTGTGGCGGGAAGTCGCGCGAGCTGCGCAGGAAAAGGGCCTGTCGGCGGCGGTCTACACCCAGATCACCGACGTCGAGACCGAGTGCAACGGCCTGTTGACCTACGATCGGCAGGTCGTCAAGGTGGACGCCGAACAGTCGCACGCGGCGTTGGTTCGTGGGCAGTTTCCGGCCCTGCCCCGCTACCGCACGATTGCTTCCACGGCGCGTGAGGAAACGGTCGTGTGGCGTTACACCACGGACCGGCCCGGCAAGGAGTGGTTCCAGCCCGGCTTCGACGCTAGCGCTTGGAAGGAAGGCGCGGCAGGCTTCGGAACCCGGGGACGCCGGGCGTCGAAGTGCGGAGTGAATGGAAGACTTCCGACATCTGGCTTTGCCGCGACGTGACGCTGCCGGCAAAGCAGATGGGGACCGTGCTCTTGCGCGTGCACCACGACGAGGACGCCGAGGTATATCTCAATGGCGTGCTGGCCGCCAGGCTCAGGGACTTCACGACCGACTACGAGGAAATCGACATCACTCCGGAAGCGGCGAAGACGCTCCACGTGGGGAAGAATCGCATCGCCATCCACTGCCGGCAAGAGCGCGGCGGCCAGTACATCGATGCCGGGCTGGTTGAGATCGAGTAGCCCGCTTTTTCGCGGATTCCGTCGGCGTTGGATGACGCGGCGGATTCGTTCGTTTCCTGGACGCGATCGAGGATCTTGATGTCGGACCGGCCCCAATTTGTTTTTATTACCTGCCAGGTTGGCGCCGAGCCGGCGGTCAAGGACGAAGTGTCGCGGCTTTGGCCGAGCTTTCGCTTGGCCTTTTCGCGGCCGGGTTTCCTTACCTTCAAGCTCCCGCGCGAGCATTTCATTCCCGACGATTTCGATCTCCATTCGGCATTTGCGCGCTCGTACGGATTCTCGCTCGGCAAGGTGGCATCTGAGGACCCGGAGGCCATGGCCGGCGACGTGTGGCGAGTGTGGGGCGATCGGCCCGTTGATCGCATCCACGTCTGGCAGCGCGACGCGGCGCCGCCCGGCGACCACGATTTCGAACCTTCGATTACCGGCGAGGATGAGGAGGTTGCCCGCCGCCTGCACGCTGCTTGTCCGCGCCTGCAGCCGCTTGCCGAGGGGAGGGACTGCGCTGCACCAGGCGGCGAAGATGGGCGAGTATGTGCTCGACTGTGTCCGCGTCGAGCCGAGTGAATGGTGGGTGGGGTATCACCGAGTCCATTCCTTTGGCTCGCAGTGGCCCGGCGGGCTGTTGTCGCTTGAATTGCCCGCCGATGCGGTCAGCCGCGCGTGGCTGAAGATGGAAGAGTCGCTGCGCGGTCGCAACTGCCGCTGCGGCCGGGAGATCGTTGCGCGGAGATCGGCAGTGCGCCGGGGGGAGCGAGTCAGGCTCTCCTAAGCCGAGGGCTGCTGGTTGTGGGGATCGACCCGGCCGAAATGCACGCCACGGTGCTTGCGCACCCCAACTTCACGCATATCCGCCGGCGGGCCAATCAGGTGCGACGACGGGACTTGCACAAGATCCGTTGGCTGACTGCCGATATGAATGTCGCGCCGAAGTACACGTTGGACGTGGTCGAAGACCTCGCGACCGATCCGGCAATCAAGCTTCGCGGGTTGCTGTTGACGCTGAAGCTGTTTGAATGGAAGACCGCGGGGGACTTGCCCGAATACCTCCGGCGCGTGAGTAGTTGGGGCTTCTCCGAGGTCCTTGCACGGCAACTCCAGACGAATCGCCAGGAGGTCGCGGTGGCGGCGATACGGACTCGCGCGTGAGTCCAGGGGGCGTGAGACTGGTCGCAAGCAGCGCGGAAACGCTTCCTCTCCCGGTGACTAAGGGTTAAGCGGCAGCCTGCCACTAGTGGGATACATACGCGTAAGAGCAGTAATACGATGCAGGGGATGGGGTTCGCCATGCATTTGGCGGGACGAGATTGGTGAGGGGACGGCAAGAGCGGTTGACGACGATTCGCTGCAATCCGTAAAATAGCGACCCATTGTAAACTGCGGCGTTTTTGTGGGAGATAGGGAATGCGGGAAGCTGGATCGTCGAGGCAGCACCTTGTCATGCGCACGGCTCTTCTTCTCCTCTGGGCGGTGACGGTCCTGAGCATGCACGCGGCCAGCGGGACCGCCGAGGAGGATGCTACGGAAGCGTTGGGCAGTCCAGTTGCGTCGTCCTTGGCTTCTCAAGTGAAGCAAGAGATCGAGTCCGGCATCAAGACTCGATCGCTGGAGGGCACGTTCCGTCAGTTCCGTAGCTATGGGGCGGGCAAGCTCGACAGCACCGCTGGTCCCGTTCAGACGTCCGAAGTGACGGGGAACTGTCGATTGAGCTGGTACGACCAGATGTACCGCAACCCGCTGGATGCCCCCGTCGAGGCGGAGCAGTTCACACGCCAGTTGCACAAGGCGATACGTGCGGGGCACCGAGGGTTGGCCGAAGTGCTGGCGACGGGTCGGGCCAAGATGGATTTGGGACGCCGCGACGGGCACGTGCCCGCGTCGCCCAAGACGCCGCAGGAGGCGTTGGAAATGGTCAAGCAGGCGTTGGCCAGGGCGCAGGCTGGCTACGCCGCTGCGCTGGCCCCGCTGACGCGCCGCGAGTTGTTTGAACTAACCAGCAATCTGTATCCGATCATGACCTCGCAGAACCGCGAGGGGCACACCTTGGTGGATCGTGGATCGGGTCGCAGGCTGACCGATTTGATGGAGAAGGCGAATCGGGGCGCCTTCTTCGACGCCGCCGAAGCGCTTGTGCCACTTGCCGACGAGCAGCTCTTGAAGCAGCTTGCTGCATTCCCGGCCGAAGGCGGCGCCACGGTCGAGGGAGCCGGCGGCTCGATCGTCGCTCGGATCGATACGGCGGGTGGAACTATCGTGATCGGTGGAAAAGGTAAAAACACCTACGATCTGGAGAAGATGGACGGGGTGAACGTGGTGATCGACCTTGGCGGCGACGACACGTACAAGGAGGGCACGGCCAATTTCCACCGACCGGTCATGATTGTCATCGATCTCGACGGCGATGACCGCTATGAGGGAACGCAACCGGGCATCCAAGGCGGGGCCCTGGTCGGAATTGGGATGCTTGTCGACGTGGCGGGCAACGACGTATATCAGGCGCAGGATCTCGCTCAGGGTTCGGCGCGTTTCGGCGTGGGCATGTTGGTGGATTTGGCCGGGACCGATCGATACGTCGGCGTGCGCCGCGTGCAGGGGCATGCCCTGGGAGGCGTTGGGCTGCTGGTCGACCGAGCCGGTCACGATTCGTACCATGCAGCCATGTGGGACCAGGGATTCGGGGCGCCCCTCGGTTTTGCGGTGCTCGACGACCTGGAAGGCAACGACGAGTACTACACCGGTGGTCTGTACCCCGATTCCTATCCCGAAACACCGGGTTATGAGGGATGGGGGCAAGGTGTCGGCACGGGGCTCCGCCAGGTGGCGAACGGTGGGATCGGGGTGATCCTCGACGGCGGCGGCGACGACCTCTATGAGTACGACTATATCTCCCACGGCGGCGGTTACTGGCTGGGTCTCGGCTTCGCCCGAGACTTTGCCGGCAAGGATCGGCGTCTCGGGGGAACGCAGAAAGAGTATAGCGGCGGCGCACGGCGGGAGCCGATGTTCCAGCGGTTCAGTTGCGGATTCGGCTGTCACTATGCCCAAGGGTTCTGCATCGACGACGCCGGCGACGATACCTACGGCGGTACGATCATGGGGCTGGGGATGGGCTGGGACATGTCCATGGGTTTCCTCTGCGACTTCGGCGGAAATGATCGCTATGAAGCGACGGGAGGAAGCACCGAGGGCAACGGAGCGCAAGCGAGTCTGGGCGTGCTGTTCGACTATACAGGCAACGACGTCTACGTGGGTTACAACCAGGGTTTCGCCTCGCCAAGCATTTCCTATCACCCCTTGCCCCAATGCGGCGGAAACTTCAGCTACTTGATCGACTACGGCGGGAAGGACTCCTACGGTTGCGGGGCGCACGACAACACGTACAATCGCGCGGTTCGGCCGGCGGATTCCTCATCGATCGTCCGCTCCCGGGAGAAGCGACCGGCTCGGAAGCGGACAAACAGGCGGCCTCCAAGCCCGCTGCCGCCGCGGGCAGGTAGATCGAAGACGTCCTCGTGCCCACACGGCACACAGTGTTTGCCGCGCAGGGGACGGCTTGCGCGAAGGCGTGCGGAACAGGTGCTCCGGCGACGTGCGGCACCGGCAGAGATAACTTGGAAGACGATCTGGAGATTGGAGGGAGCTTTCCCATGCCTTGCGTGCGAATGAGCCTGATTTCCGTCTTGCTCGCGACCGTGGCGCTGGTCGAGATCGCTTCGGGCCCGGCCTGGTCGGCCGATGCACCCGTTGCATCCCCCGGGGAAGGATCGACCGATCAACCTTCGGG
Source organism: Pirellulales bacterium (assembly GCA_963736495.1). Classification (GTDB taxonomy): domain Bacteria; phylum Planctomycetota; class Planctomycetia; order Pirellulales; family Thermoguttaceae; genus CAVTPL01. The sequence continues at coordinate 301,965 of CAVTPL010000014.1, forward strand.
GAAAGCCGAGGGAGGAGCGAAGGCTTCCTTGCTGCCGATTCAGCCGGCGGACGAGCCGCAGAAGGACGCTGCCAAAAAGGCGCTGCCAAGGAGAATGCAACGGCGCCGTCCGCCGAGAAGCCCAAGCGGTCGGGCGCAAAAAAGCACGCTGAGCGAATCCGCCACTCGATTGCGCCGACAAGATCCGGCCGGTGATCGCCCAGTTCTTCCAGCAGCCGGTCAACACGGCGGACAACACCGCCGGCGAAGTGCTCGATTTCTGTCTGGCCTTCGGTGCCGATGCGGAGATTCGCTACGGAAGCTCGGCCGGCAACGCCATTAACGGCATCGGCTGTCTCTGCTTCTCCTATCCTTGCGGGGGCTACCAACTCCTGATGCTCGATGAGAAGCGGCGCATGTTGGCACGCGTCGGCTATGGCTTGCAGGAGCGTCCGGGTGCGATGCTGGCCATGCTGGCGCAGGCGGCCGTTCCCGCCAACTACGAGGTCCGCGTGGGGCAGCATCACGCATCGGTTGCCGAACTGGTCGAGTCGGAGAAGCGCTCTTGCCGAACGGGAAGCGCGTTGGCCAATGCGCTGATCGCCTTGTCGTTCTACGTGCGCAACGAGGAGGCCTGGAAGAATGCCAGCGGCGAGGAGTGGAATGTCGAACGTCTGCTGCGGGAAGAGCTCGACCGGACTGCGGCGAGCAACTCCAGCGACATCACCGACCAGCTTCTGGCCGTCAGCTTTGCCATCGAGCGGCGCAGCCGGGCGGGCAAGCCGATCGAGGGCGAATACCGTCGGGCGGAGAAGTACGTGGCCGATTACCAGCAGTTCGCCTTTCGGCTGCAAGAATCCCGACGGCAGTTGGCATCCGGCTTTCTTCGCTTTGAAGGGGCCGAGCCGGGATGTGTCGGGAAGCCTCGGTGCGACGGGGCATATCGCGGAGTGGCTGGTCTACTCGCTTGCCGACGATCGGCTGGGTGACGAGCGAGTGGTGAAATCAGTCACGTACCTGGCCGACACGCTTTCCGCTCCCTATGGGCGGTGGAACACCTCGGCAACCACTCCCCGCGAGATCCGCTCGGTCGCGCACGCACTGCACGCACTGCGGCTCTATGACCAGCACGTATTCAAGCCGTCGGATCCCCCGGGTGCCGACGCGGCTCCGCGGCGGACAGGGGATTCCGGCGCTCGGCGTTCGACCATGGCGAAGTGACCGCGAGCGTGCGGCGGCCTATGCTCGATGTCTGCGTCGAGAACGGTCGGCATGGCCTTGGCCCATCGGCCCACGTTCCGGCTCGCCGTGGCTCGCCCCGCACGTGGGCCATGCTCGCGATCAATCCGAGGCGGCGAGTCGGGCGAGCAGCTCGGCTCGGCGATCCGGCGTGAGCTCTTCGCTCGACAAGCCATCGACCAGTCGCAGGCGGGGCAGAAGTCCGCGGCGATTGGCGACCTGAATGGCCAGCCCGGGGCGAGCGTTCGCCTCGAGCATCACCGGACCGCGCCCGGCATCGAGCACGAAGTCCACGCCCAGGTAGCCCATCTCGAGTGCTTCCGCCAGGTCCGTCACAGCGGCCAGGAGCAGATCGGACCAGAACGGGATGTGCACGCCCGCGATCGCCGCGCCGGTATCGGGATGTTCGCTGACCGCACGGTTTCGGCAGACTCCGCCGAGCGTGCAGCCGGTGGCAAGGTTGACTCCTGCGGCGATGGCGCCCTGGTGGAGATTGGCCAGGCCGCGAGACGCGCACGTGGGCAGCCGGACCATGGCCATCACCGGCACCTGGCGATAGACGATAATGCGCAGATCGGGCGTTCCGTCGACGGACAGGTTCTCGAAGACGGGATGGCGGAGGATTCGCTGCTCCACGAGCGCCCTATCGGGCTGTTCGCCCAGCGAGAAGAATCCCGAGAGGATTGTGGACAGGTGATAGCACAAGTCGGCGAGGCGCAACGGCTCTCCTCCCGACGTGACGAACCGATCGCCATTGTGCTCGGCGATGACGATAATCCCGCGCCCTCCGCTGCCGTGGGCCGGTTTGACGACGAACTGCGTATGAGCGGCGACCAGTTCCGGCAAACGGAGGATGTCGCCGTGCCGCTGGATGGCGGCATAGGTTTGCGGCACGGGAATCCCTCGTGCTTCGCAGATTCGCTTCGTGAGCAGCTTGTCGTCGACGCGAGGGAAGTAGCAGCGGGGATTGTGCGCGAGCACGTAGTCGGCATTCCGCCGATTGAGACCGAGGATGCCGCTGAGCCGCAATTCGCGCGGCCAGGCCCAACTGCGTCGCCTCCAACCCAGCATGCGTGCGATCCTCAGGGCCCTGGAGCGGCGTCACCGAAGCGCCACAGCTCCGTGAGTCGGTAGCCCGTGTAGCGGCCGGCGAGCACCAGCACGGCAATGGTGAACAGATGCGCCTCGGGGTAGACGAAGAAGAAGGCGCCCACCGCCTTCCATCGCAGGACGAGGTAACAGCAGAAGGCGAGGAACACGGTGCCTGCCATGAGCTTCAGTGCGAAGCCCACGCCGTCTTCCTCGCTGGTGAGGTAGAATCGCTCGACGGTCATGGTCAGAATGACCATCGGCAGTAGCACTGCCTGCGCCGAGGGCGTCAGTCCCAGGTAGTCCAGCAGAGAGACGACGAAAACGAGGCAGAAAACCACCAAAGTCAAGATCACGCTGAGCCGAGGAACCATCAAGAGCTTCAATCGCTCCAAAGCGGCTCGGCTTACCAGTCCGACGCCCAGCACCAGCACGAACACGAATACGCCGGTGCGCCAGTCGGCGAAGATGAAGCTCAACGCGATCAACGTGGGCGTGAAGGTTCCGAAGGTGCGCAGTCCGACGAGGGTCCGAAACACCGTGGTCACCAAGGCGCCCAGCGGCATGAGGAGGATGATCGCGAGGACATCGTGCATTTCCAGGGGCAAACGCGTGAGGTCGAAGATTTGCCAGGCGCGCGCGGACTCCGGGCCGAAAAGCGCGGGCCCGTCGGGGAGTCGCGTAATGGTGAAGACCGTGTTGTGCTCCCTGGTTCCGATGAAGCGCACGACTTCCGTGCCGTCGCGATTGAGCGGCACGAAGTTGTAGGGCATTTCGCGCAAAGGCGTTTTCCGGATCGAACGGCTCCCAGTGATGATTGGTCAGAACCTCCACCCAGGTGTGCGGTGTGATATCTTCTCCGTCTTGGAGTTCAAGGCCCGTGACCAGACGGGCCGGGATCATGCTGGCCCGGCAGAGGGCCACGAGCGCACGGGCGCGGCCTCGCGGCGAAGCGGTTTTCGTCTGGAGGACGTACGCCGCATCCTGCGGCCCATCCACTTCGCCGCGTTCGATTTCCCACGTACAGTATTCGAATAGCCGCTGCACGCGGTCGGAACCCCCTTGCGGATCCTGGCGAAGACGCTGGAGCGTTTCGGTGACGGGCGCCGAAAGCACCTGGATCGTCGGCGTGCCGCGGAGCCATTGCGCGCGCTCCTTGGCCGAGAATTGCGACTCGGGTTCGGCCTGCCACGCGGCGCGGCGGAGGTGCAGGTCGAAACGCGCCGTGAGACTGTGCTCACCGGGGTCCAATGCCGTGAGGTTGACCTCGCGCAAAGTGGACCGCGATGCGCGACTTCGGTCCTCGGTCAGGCCCGAGTAGAGAAGATTCTGGCGGTACACGCGGCTCCGGGGAGTATCACTGGGCAACGCCAGTCGCACGCGCGCCCCGGGCTGGGCCGCCTCGAAGCGAATCGCGTACGTAATGCGCCAGAGGCTGTCGCCTTCGGTCAATTGGCGTTCGCGGCGCGCGTAGCTGCGCAGCCCCATGGCGGCGGTGCCGGCCAGGAGAATCGCACCCACGACCCAAGGGGTTGCGCGTCGAGACCTCATCGCAGGGCCCCCCCTGTTTCCTCGCGGAATTGGAGGCGAAAGACCTGCTCGGGCCGCTCGGCCGCGGGATAATAGAGCAAGTAGAGAAAGCGGTGCATCGGATCGGTTCGATAGACCCCTCGGGTTCCTAGGGCGTCGCCGGAGTCCACGGATCGCGATCCGCCCTCGAGGAAGCCCGACGGAAGCGGCAGCTTGAAGAAGTAAAGCGGAGTGAGTCGCCTCGCCTCACGGCCTTCGACCGACTGCACGAGGCCGGCCAACTGGCTGCCGGGAAACACGCGCGCGAAGTACTCGTCGCTGCGCGCCTCGGGCAGCCGGCGGGAAGGGAGCGTCAGGACGACCGCGTCGAGGCCGTCCCAGCGCCAGCGATCGGCCGGCGGCTCGGCTTGCGCGCCGCCCGGAAAACGCGGAGTTCCGGATCGCCCCAGAGCCGGAAGCTCAGCGCGACCCGCTGGCTCTTGGCTTGCTCGCGGTGCCCGCGAAGGTCCTTCAACTCCTGCAGGCAGAAGAAGTAGTTGCGCGCGTCGCGCAGGGCCTCGCCCACCGACTGTCCGCGGTAGAGCACTCCATCGCACAGCGCCTTGATGAATGCGGCGCCCGAAGTGCTATGGACCGGAGTGGTCGCGCCGATCACCGCCGCGCCGCCGCAGGAGTCGATCTGCCGGAGCACGCCCTTCTCCAGGGAATCGCAGCTTTGCAGGACGATGATCGGCAGCCCCTCCAAAACGAGGTCGACGGCCGATTCCGCGGGAGGCGCCGCGCGCAACGGCCGCGCGGGAAACAAGTCTTGCTGCTCAATGTGTCCCTCGTAGAGGAAAAGGTCGGCCTTTCGCACGGCGGCTACGATCTCGGGGCTGTCGGCCGGCAGCCGGTAGAACTCCTCGGTCTGGACGCCGAAATTCCTCAACTCCTCGGCGGTAATTCGGCTTACCACTTCACAGGCTGGCAACGGAACTTTCCCCAGGGCGGGATTGGCGACGACGACCGCGTGAGGCGGATTCGGATCGGCCCGCCGCTCGCGCGCCATCGAGCGCGCGATGAATACTGAGGCGTCCTCCAGCGACACGAACGGCACGCGACCCACGCCCAGCGTGGCAATCTGCCCGAAGTTGGTCGGCAGGCAAGGCTCGGTCTCCACGTCGCCTCGCGGTCCCATGGGATCATCGCCCGGATCGAGCGCGACGGAGTTGGTGCCGACCAGCGCGTAGTCGCCGAGGATCGTCAGAGTGTGCGGCTTCAGTCCATGGCGTTCGATCACGCGGCGAACCGCGGTCTCTGCGGCGGCGGGGCTGGCCGAGTGGCAAAACGCAATCGCGGATCGGCGAGCCAGCGATAGATACGCACTAAGCCAGGCCGGATGATCCGAGCGACTGTTGGGATTCGGAGCGTGCGCCAGGATGATGTTGCGGATGCTCTCGCGACCGAGCACCGACACGATGCGCCTCTGTAAGTCGTTGAGATCCGCAGTCTCCACTTGATCCGCGAGGGCTTGGATCAGCAAGCCCTGCGCGCGGGGCTTCTCCGCGGCGAGGACCACGCGCCGCAGTTGCAGGTCCGTGAGCCAGGCGGCAACGCGCGCCGCGCCATCGTCCCGTTCCATGAGAATCAGCGGCTGGCACAAGTGGGCGGCCAGGGCCGAGCCGAGGATCACCGATTCGGGGTCTTCGACATAGGCAAGCACGGCCTCATGGCTCGTAGTCCAATAGTGCTTTGCGATCCGACAACTCGCCTCCAAGGGGCCCATGGCCGGGGGAATCGCCTCCGGAGAAACGTCGCTGCGCCCAAGCTTTAGACCTTGCGGACGCGAGGCCCCCAACACGGCGGCACCCCGCGGCTGGACTTGCTCGATCAATAGCCGAGCCTCGGGCTTGGGCTGGAGCGAGGCGATCAGCAGAGGAACGGGACCGTCCGCTGCAAGCTTTTGAAGGACCGGGCAGGCGATCGCTACCATCCAAGGCCGCACGTCGCCGATCACTACGAGATCGACGGGGTCCGGGGAATCTCGGTTTGCCGGGGCGGCACCGGACCCACTCGCGCTGCCCAGTTGACCGCGCGCGGCGGCAGGCGACCACGCGACCGCAGCCGAAACGACGATCACGGTAAGCTGGATTCGAGGCAGGGGCATCTTGGCGAAGGGTCGGGGAATTGGAGGATCGCGATCGGATCGTGGGCCGGAACCAGACCCCCAACGCGCCGTAGCGCCACCAGCGCTTCCGCACTCTGCGAGAGGTTCATTGTCGGACGGCTATTGTCTCATACGATACTCGCCGTCTGCGCGATCGTGAAGGCCGAATCATTTCCGGCCTCCGCCCTTACCTCCAGCGGAGACTTGCCTCGCCGATGGCTGCATCCTTGCTCTTCCCCAGCTTCTCCAACGTGTCTATTATGGCAATATGGCATCGGCAGACTACGAGTTCGACGTTGTTGTGATTGGCGGCGGGCATGCGGGGAGCGAGGCTGCGCTGGCCGCAGCGCGCTTGGGGGCACGAACGGCGCTATTGACCAGCAATCTCGATACGATTGGCCAAATGAGCTGCAATCCGGCCATTGGCGGGGTAGCCAAGGGCCAGATCGTGCGCGAGATCGACGCCCTGGGCGGAGCCATGGGCCGGGCGATCGACGTCACCGGAATCCAATTCCGCATGCTCAACCGCCGCAAGGGCCCGGCCATGCACGGCCCACGCGCCCAGGCCGACAAGCACGCGTATCGCGAGGCGATCAAGGCGGCGTGCGAGGACCAGCCCTGCCTTTCGCTGCGGCAGGAAACGGTCGAGGACTTGCTCGTCGAGGGGGAAGGACGCGGATCTCGGATCGTCGGGGTGCGCACTCGCATGGACAATACGTATCGTGCGCGGGCCGTCGTGCTCTGCGCGGGTACGTTCATGCGCGGGTTGCTTCACTTTGGGGCCAGCACTCAGCCGGGTGGGCGGTCTGGGGAAGAGGCAACGACCGGGATCAGCGACGCACTTGGCGCGGCTGGGATTTCGACTAGAACGCTTCAAGACCGGCACGCCGCATGCGCGTCCACGGCCGCACGATCGATTACGGCCAACTGGAACGGCAGCCGGGCGACGACGAACCTCAGCCCTTCTCCTTTCTGACCGAGCGTATCGATTCCGAGCAGGTTCCCTGCTGGATCACCTACACGAATCCGGCGGTACACGAGTTGATCCGGGCCAATCTGCACCGAGCCCCGATGTACAGCGGCCAGATCCAGTCCACGGGGCCGCGGTACTGCCCTTCGATCGAGACCAAAGTGGTCCGCTTCGCCGAGAAGCCGCGGCACCAGTTGTTCCTGGAGCCGGAAGGACGCGGCACCCGGGAGGTCTACGTCAACGGACTTTCCACCAGCCTGCCCCGCGACGTGCAGGAGGCGATCCTGCGCGAGATTCCGGGGCTGGAGCGGGCGGAGATCATGCGCTACGGCTATGCCATCGAGTACGACTACGTTCCGCCGGATCAATTGCAAGCTGTCGCTGGAGACGAAACGAGTCACCGGCTTGTACCTGGCCGGCCAGGTGAACGGCACCACGGGCTACGAAGAGGCCGCCGGTCAGGGACTCTTGGCCGGCGCCAATGCGGCCCTCGCGCTGGCCGGCAAGGAACCGCTGGTCCTGCGACGCGACCAGGCCTACCTCGGCGTGATGATCGACGATCTGGTGACGCGGGGCGTCGACGAGCCCTACCGCATGTTCACCAGCCGGGCCGAACATCGTCTACGCCTTCGCCAGGACAATGCCGACCGGCGACTGACGCCGGTGGGTCGCGCGGTCGGCTTGGTCGACGACTTGCGATGGAAGCGGCTGGAAGACAAGGAGGCCGAGATCGGCCGGGTGACGGCACTGCTGGAGGCGACTCGCCGGGATGGCCTGTCGCTGGCGCAAGCTCGCGCCAGACCGAGACGTGCTGGACTGACCTGTTGGGCGGGCTGCCCGAGCTTGGCCCGCGTCTCGCGCGACGTGGCCGATGCAGGTCACCTACGACGCCAAGTACGCAGGCTACCTGGCGCGCGAGGAGCAAAACATGTGCGCGTCAGAATCGCCTGCTGGCCGAACGACGATTCCCCAGGACCTGGATTTCGACCAGGTGATTCACTTGCGGGCCGAGGCTCGCGAGAAGCTGGCGCGCGTGCGTCCGGTCGATCTGGCCCAGGCCGGGCGGATCAGTGGGATCACACCAGCCGATCTGGCGGTCCTCTTGATCCACCTCGACAGCCGCCGCTGAACTCTGAAGGGCCGAAAGTGCTGGCACCCTTCCGGAGGATAGCTATAGGCTCGATAGATGCAAACGCCACCTGACAGCGGTTTCTGCGATTCCTTGGCGGAAATGGAGGCCGATGAATCTAAAGCGTTGTGTGGCAATGGGTTAAAAAACATAAGCCAGTATTGACACGCTCGGAAAGCTAGTTATAATTGGTCGCAATTGGCAAATTCGGTAATGTCGGCAGAACCGGATGAGCCTGCTGTTTGCATGGAGTGTCGGGAGGTGCAGAGTTTGCGGGCATCCGCGAACTCAGGCGAGTTACCGGCGAGTTTGACACGGAGGACCAGAGACTCCTGAGGCACCAGCCGACGGTCGCACCAGGGGTTTCGCTGAGACTAGCTTCAGCCGTGGCTAGGAAGAGGGACGGTCAACTACCAATGGCAACGAAGACTGTGTTCACGACCGGCGAGGCAGCCAAGATCTGCAAGGTCAGCCAGCAGACGATCATTCGTTGCTTCGACTCGGGCCAGCTGAAGGGATTCCGCGTGCCGGGCAGTCGGTTCCGCCGCATCCCCCGCGAGCAACTGTTCGTGTTCATGCGGGACAACGGCATCCCGACCGACGCCCTGGAGAGCGGCAAGCGCAAGGTCCTGATCGTCGACGACGACGAGGAACTGGTCGAGCTGATCTCCGACGTCCTGGAGCGCGACGGACGCTTCGAGATCCGCACCGTCAACAACGGCTTCGACGCCGGGATGATGGTCAAGGAGTACCGCCCCGACCTGATCGTGCTCGACGTCATGCTGCCCGGACATCAACGGCAAGGAGGTCTGCCAGCGGGTCCGCAGCGACAAGACGATGGACGACGTGCAGATCATCTGCATCTCCGGCATGGTCGAGGAAGACAAGATCGGCGAGCTGCAGGCCGCCGGCGCCGACGACTTCATGCACAAGCCGTTCGAGGTCGAGCGGCTGCTGGAGCGGATGTGCCAGCTGCTCGACATGGAGCACGTATCGGTGGGCTAACGCCCATCGCATGCTGTACGGACTTCGAGCAAGGGGCACGCGTGGCCGTGGCGGGATTGCCGCGGGCGCGGCCGTGCGTTGCGGACGCGTCGGGTGCGGCACCTCGTGGTCCCCGTTTGCGAGCACCGCTCCGAGAATGCTCCTCTTACCTATCTTGCGCTTCCGCCGCGCTCGACTGAGCCTGCCCATGGCCGACCGGTCTGCCGCGCGGTTGGCCGACGCTCTACTGGCCGACGAGCTTGGCGAGTCGGATGCGGCGTTGCGCGATCAGCTTGCCGAGGACCCACCCCTGGTGCTTTGGGCTGTGCTTGCAAGCTCACAGGCAGTGCAGCGCTTGGGCGGGAAAGGTGGCGAGCCAAAGGGGCGAGCGTCCGGGCATTCGCTGCAACGTACGCTGGCCGAGGTAGCCGCGTGGCTTGTCGTCCACGCCCTTGAAGTGCTGCAATGGGACCGTGGCCGCGAGGCAAGCGACGGCCAAGAACCGGAGGGGCGGGATCGATTCGCCGACCAGGTGGAGGCGACACTCACCCTTGCCCACCTGTCCGCCGAGATCGCCGGAACGCAGGGTCGCGAAGCGTCGGAAATCGCCTTCTTGGACGCGATCGTCCACGACGCCCCGGCCTGGCTCGCCCTCGGGAGATCCGGCCGTGACGGCGCGCGGCACGTGCCTCGCCGCGCCAATTCGGCGGTCTCCGAAGCGGTAGCCATCCTTTCCGGCTCCCGACGCCGACAACAACTCGATCTGGAGGGTTGTCGCCGGCGCGGCCCGCGGACGCCATCGTTGGATCGAGGCCGTTGCCCATGGCGCCGCGACGCTGCCCCGCATCACAGCGCGGCTGGCCAGACTCGAATCGCTCGAAAGCCGTTTCCGCGAGACCGTCGAGGCGGAAAAGCTCGAGGCCATGGCCGAGTTTGCCGCGGGCGCCGGCCACGAGATCAACAATCCACTGGCAGTCATCGCCGGCCGCTCGCAACTGCTGCTCAAAAGCGAGACCGATCCGGAACGCCGGCGCGAACTGGCCCAGATCGACGTCCAGGTGCGTCGGGCCTACGAAATGATCGCCGACATGCGATTGTTCGCCCGCCCGCCTCAACCGGAGTTTGAATCCCTCGAACTGCTCGCTTTGGTCGATGGAGTCCTGGCGGAACTGGCGGCGTTGGGCAACCAGCGCGCCATCGTCCTCCAGCGGACGGGCGAGCAGGAACGGCTATCCTGCGACGCCGATCCGGTCCAACTTGCGGTGGCCTTGCATGCCCTATGCCGCAATGCCGTGGAGGCAATCGGTCGCGACGGTCGGATTGAGATCGGTTTGGACGGAAACGACCAGCGCGTGCGAATCCGGATTTCCGACACGGGTCCCGGAGTTTCCCCCGAACACCGTGCCCACCTGTTCGATCCTTTCTATTCGTCGCGGCAGGCCGGCCGAGGCATGGGGTTGGGGCTCTCGAAGTGTTGGCGAATCGTCGCGGCCCACGGCGGACGGATTGACGTCGAAAACCAGTCGGGCGGAGGGGCCCTGTTCACCATCGACTTGCCGAGGACCCAAGCGACCGATGCCACGTGAACCTCTTGGACCGATCGAAATCGGCCGCGCGGGGCGCAAAGCGCCGCGGCGCAGGGGCGCGACGCGCTGGGCCGTTCTTCCCCTGGCCTTCCTGCTTCTGGCGGCGCTGGCGCTGGCCTGGCGACGAGTCAGCGGCGCACTCTGGGTCGCGCTCGGGTGGCCGGTTCTCCTTCCGGTTACTCTGGTCGCGGCCAGTTTGGCGGCCGTTGCCCATGGGCTGCTGCGTCGCTGGGGGCCCAGAGGCATCTACCTGGATCTAGTTACCTGCGCATCGCTCATGGCGATCGCCACTGCGATCAGTCTGCCGGGGACGGACTACACCAGTGTGGTTCTGCTCTGGGCGATCGTGGTCTTGGAAGAAGTCTGGGCGTGGCGTGGCCGAGCTGCGGTTGCCTCGGGGGAGCAACTTGCCGACGCATCCCCCGGTCAAGAGGTCCAAGCAGAGACGGTCCACGCCGAGACGGCCCCAGACACCGCCCCCACCGACCCGGAGATCACGCAGCAGCTCGCGTGCCGTCGCTGCCAGGACGGTAGCGAAGAGCTGTCGGGGTGGATCCGAGTCGCTTTTCGGGCCGGCGAGCGGAACGCGAGCGTACATCTCGCATTCTGCCCTCCGCTGCCGCACGCTCCTGGTGTGACCGTGGAGCAGCGTGCCGGGGCTCCCGCGCGGACAAAAGTCGGTCGCACAATGCCCTACGGTGTGCGGCTCGATGTGAGGCTTCAACATGCTGCACGGGTGGCCTGCGAGGTTTTGCTCGGCGTCTTGGTGCGATGCGAGGCGCTGCCGCCCGCGGCCGCTCCCACCACATCCTGGTGTTCACCGAACGAGCCATAATATCTCGGGTCGAACGGGATCCGATACTCCGCTGATCCCATCAACCTACCCGCCCCGTCAAGACTTGGTGGTGTTGCTACCGTCATGGCTCGTGCACCGGCTAACGCCACGGTTAACCGCCGAACCGCTCCGGCTCAGGCACGCCGGGCCAATGATGTCCGATTGTCAACCGAGACGTGATCGCGGCGGTGCCTGCAGTCGGCTTGTTGGGCGAGGTCAGGCTCATATCAGACGCTCCGGAAACTGGCGGGCATATGCGATCCAGTGCGCAAACAACCCTCTCTCCGATTCGTGCCATATCCGCCATGCCTCATCATTTAATGGGCCAAGCCTCTGCTCAAGAGGTGACCCATGATACCAGTCAGACCAGTCCTCCGAACCGAGACGATCCCAATACTCCCGCGCAATTTCGAGAGCCTTGCCAAATACGTCGGCCATCGAAGCCGCGCCAAGCTCCTGCAATCCATCGAGCGTCTCCCCACTGAGGCCAAGGTGATGCCAGTTGCCAAAATGCCAGCCGAGGTCATCAAGCGCCAGCGATACATCCAGCTCGTAGGTCGCCGCCATGGCGCGAAGACCGCGAGGAAGTGCGCGAATCTGACTCACGAAACGATCATCCGCGCGGCGTCCGTCGGGAAGCCGGCGCTCCAGCTCGCCGCCGAGGAGTTGAAATAGCTCGTCATCGTTCGCGGCCGCACGGAGGCGTTCAACGGTGATAGGCGTCATATCGCCCAACGTTCGGCATGAGCGGCGTGCGTAGGCGCGCGAAGCCTGCCGGGGCATGTCCACTCGATGGAATGGTTAGGCCCTCGTTTCTGCGAACGTGGCTTCAAGATCGACCTCCACTCGTGCTTCCGTCTTGAACCCATCGCGGCGGAGCATGTCCGCCATGTGTTTCTCGCAGACAACCACATTGCAGTAGCAGGAAGCGAGGGCAAGGCCACCCCAGTCTTCGAGGTCACTTTGACGAGAGACGTAATTGGGATTTCGCAAGACCTGCCTATGTAGATGCATGTCTACCCGTCGGGTGGGCATGTCGTCGATCACTTGTTTCAGGCGATGTTCCCCAAGAGCATCCATTTCTGCCTTCGAGAGCCCGTGTTTGGTCATGACATCGTTGATTGGATTCAGGATGTCCACCGTGCTCATGGCGTAGAGGCAGTTTTCTCGCAGTTCCTTCGGGATTTCCTTGAAACGCGCGTGCAGCATTGAAAGATGCTGGCGGAAAGTCTCACGGTGCGTCACGCTGTACGACGCTAGTGGCTCAATCCCTAGCATTTCATTGCCCAACAGCATCGAGCGCTCCACTTCATGCCCCAAGTGAGCAAGCACACCCTGGAGCGGAGGAGAACAAAACGCGTGGGCGTGTCCACGACCCAGAATGGAGATGCTCTCTGGTCGGATTTGAGGGAGGTGCTTTGCAAGCGCAACCTCGAGTTCGTGGCGTACGACTGCTTGATAACCGAGCAGAGTGGCACCTCTTGACAATTGCCACATCGCTGTGCCCAGGCGAACCTTTCGACCGACATTGGAGATGCGGGATGTCTCGATGTAGTGGAAGCTCGACAACGGAAGCGTTGCGCGGCCGGCATCGATAGCCTCGTTGAAGTCGCGCAGGAGGCGCACAGCCCGAGCCGTCTTGTCCTTGCCGTGGACCATCTTGGCAATCTCAATCCACTTGTTCTGATCGAGGTAGACGAGCATTCGGGGGCCTAACGACGCAAGCTCAGCGACGGCGGCCAGGAGTCGCGCCGATCAGCCGCGACGGCCCGCCGCCGTTCGCCGCAGCGCCTGGTTAGAGGGCATGGTCATGTTTCTTCCTGCGTCAACTCGATGAAACTCTCTGTGTGAAAGCCCGAATAGATCTGCCCTGTGTGATGGTCTGCCACAACGCAATGTCCTCGCATGTTCGGTATCTCTCCGAAAAAGACGTAAGCACGGCCGGCGCGAAACGGATACTTGCGGCGAAAACCGCGTGGGAGCGCAGCCGCGTCGAACCGAACCAAACTGAGCTTGCGAGGAATCTTTGCCATGCGCGAGTGGTCTAACTATGTGTTCGGAAGTCTCTGCCTAGGACCTGTGGACCGCGAATGTGCGGCCTGTACTGCCAGAGGTCCTGGTTCGTGAATAGTATCGTATTACGTGGTTATGTGCCCGCGTCCGAATTCTGGGGTGATAAGAAGTCTCTGTCTGTTGTTCCGCGCCCGCAGGCCCGAGACGGTTTGCAGGACTTCGAACTCCTTGACCTCCCCGCTTCAGGACGTGGGTGTAAAACACCGTTGTTTTCACTGCTGCTGGTCGAACTCGATGTACCGACCATACCACTGGATGTACGCTTCCTCCATGCGGCGGCTGTAGTGCCGGACCCGCAGAACCTCGACGATGCGGTCGTAGAGGCGGGGCAACGGCTTGTCGGGAAAAAAGCCCAAGAGCAATCGACGCTGGCCGACGACTGTAGTCATGGCCGCTGTCCAATGGAGCGGTTCTTGTGGCTGCCGTACAAACTCAAGGCTCGTCAATGGCGGCCATTATACTTGGGCAACAGGGCCTTGAAGGCCCCGCGGGCATTATCCTCGGCGTATGCGACCTTCCCCCACAAGAAGAGGACGCGGCGGGATCGCGCGGGAGCATTGTATTGTCACTATCTTCCGTCTACTCGTGTCCGCGGTGCCCATCCATCTAGTCCTGGTACCCCATTGCCCGCGTTAAGCGGGCTTGGGAGTCCACGTCTACAAGATGAACCCGCGTGCCAGTCCGGCTGAGCAGCACGCCGAGGGCCGCCAAGGTCGTGGTCTTGGCTGTTCTCCGGGCTTGATTGCCCTGGATTGTGAACGTACAATCACAATGGAGGTGCGATGTGGCGGACGAGAAACTGGACACCGAGATCCGGCGGGAGCAGATTGCCGAGGCTGCACTGGCGCTGGTTGCGGATCGAGGATTGAATCGGTTGAGCATTGCGGCAGTGGCGCGGCGGGTGGGGCTGGTGCCGTCGGGGATCTACCGTCATTTCCGCAACAAGGACGAGATGCTCCTGGCAGTCCTGGACCGAATAGAATCGCGCCTGATGGAGAATGTACGTGCGGCGATTGGGGAGACGGTGGACCCCCTGGAGCAGATCCACTCGCTCCTGCTGCGGCACGTACGCTTTATCCGCGAAGGCCGCGCGGTGCCGCGGATTATCTTTTCGGACGATTTTCACAAGGGGCATCCGCACCGCAAGTCACGCGTGGAACGCATCCTATGCGGCTATCTGGGTAAGATCGGCGAAGTGGTGCGGCAAGGTCAGCAGCAGGGAAAGATCCGAGCAGAACTTGATCCCGCCACGGTCGCTCTTCTGTTCATGGGAATCGTGATGCCAGCCGGCATTCTGTGGCACGTGACTGAAGGGGGCTTCGACGTCACGCGGCACGCGGAGCGCGCATGGGAGATTCTCCGCCACGCCATTGCCACGGAGGTGGTTTCAGCGTCGAGTTGATGTGAATCAGTAATCACATGGGAGTGGCTGTCATGGCCGTCCGGAGACTGGCGATCATTGGGGCCGTGCTCGGCGCTGCGGTTTGGGCCGTGGTCTATGGGCTGGGTCTTGCGCGGACGGAACGTGAGACCGGAGGCGTGCGCGTTTCGGGGAACATCGAGTTGACCGACGCAGAAGTGGCTTTCAAGATCCTGGGCCGCGTGGGCAAGCGGCTCGTCGACGAGGGGCAGTATATCGAAGAGGGGCAAGTGGTGGCCGTGCTCGACGACGCGGACATCCAAACCCTGGAGGCGGAGCTTGCCTTGCGGCGTGCGGAGCTCGAGGCCGCCAAGTCGTCCCTGGCGGAGTTGGAGGCGGGATCGCTGCCCGAAGAGAAGCGGGCCGCCGAGGCCGCAATGAATCGGTCGGAGGCAACGCTCAAGGAGCTGGAGGCCGGCTCGCGCCGCCAGGAGAAAGACGCGGCCCAGGCGGCCGTGGAGAGTGCGCGCGTCGAGCGGGAGCAACTGGAACGGGAGTACCAGCGCGCCATAGGTCTGCTCAAAGACCGAGTGGTGTCGGAGGAGAATTTCGAAAGATATCGGGCCGCCTACCAAGCTGCCGATTGGCGGCTCCGCGAGGCGACGGCGCGGCAGGGACTGGTGAACGAAGGGCCGCGCGTTGAGCAGATTCAGCAGGCGCGGGCAGCATTGGCGCAGACCACGGCCCAATACGAACTGGTGCGAAACGGCCCCCGCGTCGAGGCCAAAGACCAGGCTCGGGCGCGCGTCGCTCAGGCCGAGGCGGCAGTGCGTCTTGCCGTTACGCGGCGGGAGTATGCCACGGTGTCGCGCTCCGTGGTCGGGAATCGTGCTTTCCAAGAATCTGGAGCCGGGTGAATTCGCCGCCGCGGGAACGGCGATTGTGACCCTCGGCGATCTGAAGCACGTCTGGCTGCGCGCTTACATCGAGGGACCCGAGCTGGGATCGGTCAAAGTGGGGCAGGCGGCGCGCGTCACGACGGACAGCTATTTGAACCACGATTATGTGGGCGTCGTCTCGTTCATTGCCTCCGAGGCGGAATTCACCCCGAAGAACGTACAGACCGAGAAAGAGCGGACGAAGCTCGTGTATCGAATCAAGATCGATATCGATAACCCCGAAATGGAACTGAAACGGGGAATGCCTGCCGACGCGGTCATCGAAGTGGATGCGCAGAGTTCGCCGGGCTCAAACGCGGGCAAGACGGCCAAGGCCACACAACCCTGAAGCGGCAAAGGAACGGCGGCCATGCCAAGCTTCTTCGACCTTCAAGGCACGAGGACGATGCGATGGATGCGGTTCGCACCGAGAGCCTGACCAAGACGTTCGGCGGCCTTTCGGCCGTGGACCGGCTGACGCTGCGCGTCGGTGCCGGCGAGATCTTCGGCCTCGTCGGACCGGACGGGGCGGGCAAGACGACCACCATACGCCTGCTCACCGCGATCCTCGAGCCCACGGCCGGCGAAGCCTGGGTCGCCGGTTACTCGATCGCGCACGATCCGGAGCGGATCAAGGAGCAGATCGGTTACATGAGCCAGCGGTTTGGGCTCTACCCGGACTTGACGGTGATGGAGAACCTCGATTTCTACGCCGATATCTACGAGGTTCCGCGGAAGGGCCGGAGCGAGCGCACCGAGCGCCTGCTGGCGTTCAGCAATCTCACTCCGTTCAAGCGACGGCTGGCGGGGAATCTTTCCGGCGGCATGAAGCAGAAGCTCGGCTTGGCCTGCGCCTTGATCCACACTCCCCGGGTTCTCTTTCTCGATGAGCCAACCAACGGGGTGGATCCGGTTTCGCGTCGCGATTTCTGGCGGATTCTCTATCAGTTGTTGAGGGAAAAGGTCACGATCTTCGTGTCGACGGCCTATCTCGACGAGGCCGAGCGGTGCAGCCGCCTGGCGCTGGTGCACGAAGGGAAGCTCCTGACGTGCGGCACGCCCGAGGAAGTCAAGCGACTGATGCGCGGCGAGATTCTCGAGATTCGCGCGCGCAGCCGCGCCGCGCTGCGGCACTGCTCCGCGGCGCACTGGCGGGGCACAGGGTGGGTCTGTTCGGCGACCGGGTCCACGTGGTCAGCATGGAACCCTCGAAGACGTCGGCCGAGGCCGAGGCGATCCTTCGGGCCGGAGGGCTTGGGGCGATCAAGGTCCGCCCCGTGGCGCCTTCGCTGGAGGACGTTTTCATCTCCGTCGTGGGGGAGCAGGACCGATGAACGCCGAGGATCGCCAGCAGGCCGTCGAGGTCCGCGAACTCGAGAAGCGATTCGGCAGCTTCACGGCGGTGAAGGGCATCAGCTTCTCGGTTCGGCGCGGAGAGATCTTCGGCTTCCTCGGCCCCAACGGCGCCGGCAAGTCGACCACGATCCGGATGCTTTGCGGAATTCTTCAGCCGACGTCGGGGGAAGGAAGCGTCGGCGGATTCGATCTCCGCACTCAGCCGGAGTTGATCAAGGCCCACATCGGCTACATGAGCCAGAAGTTCTCGCTCTACCAGGACCTGACGGTCGAGGAGAACATCGACTTCTACAGCGGGATCTATTGTATTCCGCGGTCCGAGCGCGCCGAGCGCGAAACGTTGGGTGATCGACATGGCCGGATTGGAGTCGCATCGGCGGCGTCCGGCGGGCATTCTGTCCGGCGGGTGGAGGCAGCGGCTGGCGTTCGGCTGTGCGATCGTGCATCGGCCCCCCATCGTCTTTCTCGACGAGCCCACCTCGGGCGTCGATCCGATCAGCCGCCGCCAGTTCTGGGATCTGATCTACCAGATGGCGGGCGAGGGAGTCACGGTTTTCGTGACCACTCACTACATGGACGAGGCCGAGTACTGCGACCGGCTCGGCCTGGTGTATCGCGGGGAGCTGATCGCCCTGGACGCGCCGGAGCAATTGAAGACGGGTTTGATGACCGAGCAGATCCTCGACGTGGTGTGCGACCGACCCGAGGTGGCGATGGAGCGGATAGAAACCCTTGAAGAGGTCAAGGAAGCGGCCTTGTTCGGCCAGGGATTGCACGTGATCACCGACGACGCCGAGCGCGCCATGGCGGCGATCCAATCGCTGCTCAAACGCGAGGGGCACACGATCGCGCGGATCGAGCGCATCACCCCTTCGCTGGAGGACGTGTTCGTGTCGCTGATCGAGGCGAGGGACCGAATCGAGCAGCCCGAGACCGAGGTGCAGCGATGAGCTTTCGCCGCGTTCGCGCCGTGGCGCGGAAGGAATTCCTGCACATCGTCCGCGATCCGCGGAGTCTGGGCATGGCGGTCGCAATCCCGATGTTGATGCTGATTCTCTTCGGGTTTGCTCTGACCGTGGACGTGGACAACGTGCGGACCATGGTCTGGGATCAGAGCCAGTCGCACGCGAGTCGCGAGCTGGTGAGCCGCTTCGATGGTTCCGCGTACTTCTCCGTGGAAGGCTCGGCGCAGGGATACGGGGAGATCGAAGCGGCGATCGACCGGCGATCGGCTTTGGTGGGGCTGGTCATCCCGAGCGACTTTGCCGATCGGGTCGATTCGGGCCGTCGCACCGCGGTGCAAGTGCTCGTCGACGGAAGCGACGCCACGACGGCTACGATCGCGATTGCCTATGCCGAAGCGATCGTGGCGGCGTATAGCCGGGACGTCACTTTGCAGGCGGTCCAGCGGCTGGGCGGGGTCAAGCCCCGCGCGCCGTTGGAGGTCCGCCCGCGCGTATGGTTCAATGCCGACCTGGAAAGCCGCAACTACATCATCCCCGGTCTGATTGCGGTCATCATGATGGTCATCGCCGCCTTGCTCACGTCGCTCACGGTGGCTCGGGAGTGGGAGCGGGGGACGATGGAACAGCTCATTTCCACGCCCGTCAAAGGCCCCGAGCTGATCCTGGGGAAACTGGCCCCCTATTTCCTCATTGGGATGTTCGACGTGCTCTTGGCGGTGTTGATGGCGCGGTTTGTCTTCCACGTTCCCTTGCGCGGCAGCGTGGCAGCGATTTTCGGGATGGCGGCGATCTTTCTGGCCGGCTCGCTCTCCTGGGGCATGCTCATCAGCATCCTTACCAAGAGCCAGTTGCTCGCCAGCCAGGTGGCGATGGTCACCACCTTCCTGCCGGCTTTTCTCCTCTCGGGTTTCATCGTGCCCATCGACAACATGCCGGTCGTGATCCGCGCAATTACTTATATCGTTCCCGCACGGTACTTCGTTGCACTTTTGCATGGGTTGTTTCTCAAGGGCGTGGGACTGGAACTATTGGCCTTCGAGGTCGTTTTTCTGACGATCTACGCCACGGTGATGCTGGTCCTGGCCAACGTGCGATTCCGGAAAAGCCTGGCGTGACGCGGGAACCCCTCGGCATCGGCCCCCTGGGCCGCAGGATTCTCAAGAAGACCCCTGACAAATCGGCTTTCGGTCATGTTCGAACGCATCCGGCAGATGCTCATCAAGGAATTCATCCAGGTCTTCCGCGACCCGCGCATGCGCACGGTGATCTTCGTCATTCCCTGCGTGCAGACGCTGGTGATCGGCTACGCCGTGACCACCGACGTGACCGACGTCGCCACGGTGATCTACGATCGGGACAACAGTCGCGAGAGCCGGGATCTGATTGCGCGGTTCATCGCGTCGGGCTACTTTCGGGCGATCGAGTACGTCGACACGGATCTCCGCGCCGCGAGCTCGTGGACCGCGGCGACGCCACGGCGATTCTCCACATCCAGCACGGTTTCGCCGACGAGGTGCGTGGGGGGCGGACCGGGCGGCTCCAGGTGATCGTGGACGGCACGGATTCGAGCACGGCGAGCGTCGTGATGAGCTATGCTTCGCGAATCACCAGCGCGGCCTCGGAGGAGTTGCTCGTCGAGCGGCTTGCTCGGCAGAACGGGATGCACCGCGATCCGAGCCTGGTCGAATTGCGGCGCCGCGCCTGGTTCAACGAGAACCTGGAGAGCCGCAAGTTCTACGTGCCCGCGGTGCTGGTGATTGTGGTGACGCTCGTGACCTTGCTGTTGACGGCGATGGCGGTGGTGCGCGAGAAAGAAATCGGCACCATGGAGCAAATCCTCGTCACCCCGATCACGCCGCTGGAGTTCATTCTCGGCAAGACGGCGCCCTTCGTCCTGATCGGCCTGGTTGACGTATTGGTCGTGACGGCGGTAGGCGTGTTCTGGTTCCAGGTGCCGATCCGCGGGAGCGTGCTGTTGCTGTTCGGTTCGACCCTGCTGTATCTGATGACGACGCTGGGCGTCGGCCTGTACATCTCGACGATCAGCCAGACGCAGCAGCAGGCGATGATGAGCACATTCTTCTTTTTCTTTCCCGCGATGCTGTTGTCGGGTTTCGCCTTTCCCGTGGAGAACATGCCGCGCGTGGTGCAGTGGATCACGATGGTGAATCCGATGCGGCACTTTCTGGTGGTGGTGCGGGCGATCTTCCTCAAGGGCGTGGGCGTGGACGTGCTGTGGCCGCAGATTGTCGGTTTGGCCGTGATGGGAACGGTGATCCTGGCGGCGGTTGCGGGACGATTCCGCAAGACCTTGGTGTAACACCCTCAAGCCAGCGCGTGCCGCGGGAGATTTCGCTGCGGCGGGGACGTCGTGCGGGCGCTGGGCGCGAGGGTTTCACTGCGCCATGACCGCAGCCTGCGCACCGAGCCGCGGTCCTATTCGTACGCCGTGGGCTCGGCGCCGCTGATGTAGCGGCGCCAGCCGTCGAGGTGGTCCTTGGGCAGGAAGTTCTCGCGGTCGAACTCGGTCTTGAGTTCCTTGTCGGCGTGGGGCACGCTGACCTGAACCTTCAGACGGCCGTTGGAGGCGTAGTGAAAACGGACATTGACGGACGAGCCGGCGGGGAGGTTCTCGGGAAGCTTTTCCACCGAGCAGCGGCCGATGGGGGTGCAATCGTCGGGCGAGGAAGCCTCGCCCTCGATCACTTCGACGAGAATCGAGCGCTGCCCCGGTTTCTGCGTTTTGAAGGTTCGCTGGGCTGTTGCCGGGATGGGAGTGTTGCGGGGGATGAGCATACCCACGCGCTTCCGTTTCGTCTGGGGGTCGAATCCCACGACGCCCAGGCTGTGCGAATTGACGTTCTTGATGCGGAAGGGGGGAACTTTTCCCTGGCTCCGCGCCAGCAGAAGCCCCGCGCGCAGTGCGGCGCCGTGGGCCACGGCCTCGTCGGCGGCGACCGAAGTGTCCGGATCTTTGCCCGAGAGCTGGCGGAGCAAAGTCCGGACCATCGGCATGCGCGTCGATCCGCCGGTCAAGAGCACGCGATCGATCTCGCTCCAGCCGAGCCCGGCAGCGCGGAGGGTTTGCCCCACGGTAAAGCGGGTGCGGTCGAGCAGGTCGGCGGTGGCTTCCTCGAATTGCTCGCGGGCAATCTCGATGCGGCTGGAGAAACCCCGATAATCGCAGGCCACCGCGGTCTTCGGGCGGAGCGAGAGCGTGCGTTTGGCATCCTCGCACTCGCGCCACAGCTTGCCGGCGGTCACGGGGTCTTCGCGGGGATCGGCGAAGTGGAGGCGAATGAAGGCCTCGGCTACCAGGTCCACGAGCCGCTGATCCCAGTCGTAGCCGCCGAGGCGCACGTCGCCATCGGTCGCCAGCGTGAGGTAGTCGTGGCCGCGGATTTCCATGATCGTGACGTCGAACGTTCCGCCGCCGAGGTCGTAGACGAGCACGCGCTGCGAGGTCTTGCGCGAGGCGCCCGCAGCGACGAATCCGTGGTGGAATCCAAAGGCCACGGCCGCGGCGGTGGGTTCGTTGATGATGTCGATCACGTCGAGGCCGGCCATATAGCCGGCATCCTGGGTGGCCTTGCGGCGGACCTCATCGAAATGGGCGGGCACGGTGATCACGGCCTTCTCGAAATCGCCCATCTGCGCGGCGGCGTCGACGCGGAGCTTGTTGAGCACCATGGCGCTAATCACTTCCGGCGCGTATTGCTTGCCGTCGATCGTCTGGTGGAACGCGCGCTGGCCCATGTCGCGTTTGGCGCAGTGGGCCACGCGCCCCGGCTCGGTGGCCAGCGCCTTGAGTGCTTCCTTGCCCACCACCACGCTTTCGCCCTCGAACAGGACGACGCTGGGGGTGCTCCGATCCCCCTCGGCATTGGCCAGCGTCAGGGGATGTCCCTTTTCGCCCAGGCGCGCGAGCACGGAATAGGTCGTACCCAGATCGATGCCGATGGCGGGAGTCGTCTTCCGCATGCGGGGCCTTCTCGTCGTTAGAAGGGGAGGGGAGTTTCGGGCCAGAGCCAACGGATGACCAGGTATCCCAGGCCGAGTCCGGCGCCGGCCGAGACCAGGTACCCGAGAATGCCCAGCACCCAGCCCAGCGCGCCGCGCGTCTCAGCCGGGCGCAACGGCACAACGGGCTGGAAATCAATCGTGGCCGCCGGTTCGGCCTGGGAGAACTCGCGCAGCTTGCGGCACCTCGAACTGGGCCAATCCGAGCGGCGACGGTGCGGCCACGAACGCCGGGCGCTCGCCGTGGGGCGCGGGCGCAGGCCAGTCGACGTCGGGTTCGATTTCGGGTTCGGGCGCGGGGTCGCGCAGGCGCGCGCGAGCGTGGGGGACCTCTCTTCGATCGCGTGCGGAGCACTCGTCGCCCCGGCGGGGGCCAGAGCCGGCAGGTTATCTCCGTCCTCGCTTTCGAGATGGAGCACCTCGCGGATCGCGGATTCGAAGGCGTCGAAGCCGGCGGCCTCGGGCGCGGCTACCGTGCGCTTCCACCGCACGAGCCCCTCGCGCGACAACCCGGCCTCGCGCTCCAGCTCGAGCGCTACCTCGCGCTCGGTGCCGGGCACGACGCCGCGAACGTTGAGCCTGCCGTTGGCGCCGTACTCGAAGCTCACTTCCACGGGCCAACCCTGGGGCAAGCCGGCGGGCAGCTCGCGAATCACGGTCCGTCCGATCGTCGTGCAGTCACTGGGAATCGTCGACTCTCCTTCGAGAATCTGGATGACGATCGAGCGCTGGCCTTCGCACTTGGTGGTGAATCGCTCGGTGCGGCGCGCCGGAAGCGGCGTGTTGCGCGGCACGAGGACCACGTTGATCTTCCGCAACGTGGCCGGATCGATCCCTTCGACGCCGAGGCTGTGAGCGTTGACGTTGGTGACGGCAAAGGTTGCACCGGAGCCGCCGCGTTCGGGTTGGGCAAGAAGGTAATGGGCGTAAATCGCCGCGCCCCGCGCCACCGCCTCGTCGGGATGCACCGTGCGATCGGGGGCGATCCCCGAGACCCCTTCGAGCATGTGGGCAACCATGGGCATGCGCGTCGAGCCGCCGACGAGCAGAATGCGGGAAACATCCTTCCAGTTCAACCGCGCGGCGGCGAGAAGCTGCCGGATCGTGTAGGCCGTGCGTTCGAGCAACGGCGCGGTCATGTCTTCGAACTGTTCGCGGGAGATCGGCACGTCGGCCGTGCGCCCTCCCAATTCCACGCGGATCTCGGCATGCGAGCGGGCGCTGAGGGTGTGCTTGGCCTCGACCGCGGCGTCGTAGAGCCGCGACATCGCCGCCGGGTCCTGGCGCGGGTCTTCGCCGTAGCGCTCGGCAAACACGGCTGCCGCATGGTCCACGAGCCGCAGGTCCCAATCGTGGCCGCCCAACTGCACGTCGCCGTCGGTGGCCAGCGTGTGGAACTCGCCGGGGGCGAGACGCAAGAGCGTGGCGTCGAACGTGCCGCCGCCGAGGTCGTAGACCATGACTACCATGGAGTCGCGAACTGCGCCGAAGTGCGTCAGGTAACCCAGCACTTCGCCGAATCCCAGGGCGGCGGCGGTGGGCTCGTTCACAATGTCCAGCAGGCTCAGTCCGGCCATCTCCGCGGCGTCGGCCGTGGCCTTGCGGCGCAGCTCGTCGAAATAGGCCGGCACGGTAAGCACGACTTTGGCCGCCGGGCCCAGCGCCGCCAACAGATCGGCCTTGAACTTGCGGAGGATGCAGGCCTGGATGACCTCGGGCGGGAGGTACTCGCCGCGGATCGGCGCGAGTAGACCGGTCGGCCCATGTCGCGTTTGACCCATTGGGCTACGCGATCGGGAAAAGCGGCTGCCGCGCGGCGGGCCACCTTGCCGACAATCACCTCGGCATCGTCGAAGAAGACCGCGCTGGGGGTGAGCACGTCCCCCTCGGCATTCGGGAGCATCTCCGTCCGGCCGGAAGCTTGCATCCAAGCCGCCGCGGAGTTCGTAGTGCCCAGATCGATGCCTACTGCTTTGTGTTCCGCCATTCGAGGTGCCCTATCCTACTACTCTAGCAGGCGAACGGCCCCTTCTCAAGGAAAAGAACTGCCGATCTGGCATCGAGTTAGGTCGAGCAGATCGTCGCCGTTCGCGCAGGGGAGGGGGGGCCGTGGTTGGCAGTGGGATCGTAACGCCGGCTTTCGACGACGGCACTGGCGCGGGCGAAGAAGCTGCGGCGGGCGAGTAGGAGACGGGCGAGGCGGAGACGGGCGAGGCGGAGACGGGCGATACGCCCGTAGCGCGATCGGTCGCGCGGGCACAGGGCTTCGGAAGCGAGGGGGACAGGTCCCGAGTTTTCGGTCAGGCGGCTGCTGTGATGACGGAGCCTTGCGGCCGAAAAACGGACCAGTCCCCGGCTGGCCTGTGAACGGTTACAGGGAGGGAGGCCCGGGCGTGGAGCGAGAGGTGAGGCGTTGGTAATGGGATTCGGGATGCCTCAACGGTCGGGTCGTAGTCGATGCTCGTGGCATAAATGTCGAGCACCTTGCGCCAGAACACTCGCTCGGACGAGCGGATGTCCCGGATGCGGGCCAGCAGTTCCTCGAAGTAGTTGCCGCCGCCTGCCCGCTTGAGCCGCTCGTCGTCCAGCGCGAAGCCCTTGATGAGGTATTCGCGAAGGCGCTGGGTCGCCCAGATGCGGAACTGGGTGCCACGCTGGGACTTCACGCGGTAGCCGACGGAGATGATGACGTCGAGGTTGTAGTACTCGACCTGGTAGGTCTTCCCGTCGGCGGCAGTTGTTGCAAAAACTGCAACAACTCCTTCGCGTCGTAACTCGCCTTCCTCAAAGAGGTTGGAGATATGGCGGGAAATCACCGACTTGTCCCGCTGGAACAGGTCGGCCATCTGATTGAGCGCGAGCCAGACGGTGTCGCCCGTCAGCCGCACTTCGAGACGGGTTCGGCCATCCTCCGACTGATACAGAAGGAATTCGCCGGGGTTCTGCGGGGCGGGCACTGGCAGGTTTTCGGTCATGTCTGTTCCTTGAAGGAAAACCCAAGACTGGCGAGGTTCTTCACGATCGCTTTCGCCAGCCGGGCCGACTCCGTGAACGATCCCGGCGAGCGCGCTGGTGGGCGGCTGAATCCCGCCGGCGAGCGATCAACGCGTGGCGGTCACGCCGTCGGGCCCCGGACGCTGGAGCCGGTACTGATAGTCGGGCCAGAGCGGGCAGTTCAGGTCGATCCAGCACTTCACCCGGTGCATCTCGTCGCGGCGTCAAGGCGCACGTCGTAGTGGCCGGCGTCGAGCAGTCTTCCAGAGCTGGCTCTTCACGGTGCCGAAGCTGAGCGGCTCGGCCTTGTGGTGCTCGCGGCCCCAGGTGAAGTCGAAGTAGTGGACCCAGCCTGCGGCGATCAGCGTGCGGTAGGAGGCGGGCACGCGTTCGGCGTCGCAGCGTGCCGGTCAGGTCGATCTTCTGCTTGTCCGCGGCGTCGTGGCAGCGGACGCACTGGGCGTCCCAGCACCGGCTGCACGACCTTCTCGTAGGAGAACGGCTACGGCGCCCCACGGCGGCGGCTCCAGCTGGCGCGGCTCGCGCGCGCAGGCGCCGTGGCCGGGCGGCGGCGGGGCCGAGTGTCCGGTCCTCGTGGCAGCCGATGCAGCTCCGCCGCTCGCCCGGCTGCAACTGCACCACGCTCCGCATCCGCTGCATCTCGTTGAAGTTCTCGTCGAGCACCTGGAAGTAGAGCACCTTGCCGGCCGGGGCGTAGAAGCTGGCCGAGCCGTCCTCCTCGACCGGCACGAGCCCCAGCGAGGCCTTGGCCACGTAGCTCGGCCAGCCGTACGGGCCGGTGACCTTGTGGATCGGCGTGGCGTAGAAGTCCTGGAACGGCTCGTGGTCCTTGCGATACTCGCCGTTGGGCAGCTGCTCCAGGTCGGAGCGGACCTCCTGGCAGACGCGGAGGTACTTGACCTGCCCCGCGTGCACCGCCGGCTCCAGGCCCTCGGTAGACGTCGGCCACGGTGAACTGGCCCAGCTCGTCGCGTCGGCCGCCGCCGCGGCGTCGCTGGCCGAGCGGACGCACCGGCGGACGCGGGCCACGGGCCGCAAGCGGCGTCGGGCACATGCTGCCGATCGCCGGATCGAGGTACAGCAGCTCGCGGTTGCCGTAGCGGTCGATCACGTACAGCCCGAACCGGTCGGCCGGGGCGTGGCTGACCAGGAAGTAGTCGCGCGGCAACGGGCACCGGATCGCGGAAGCACTCGCTGCGCGGCCCAGCTCATGTGGTAGTGCGGCCGGACGTCGGGCGTGATGTTGGTGACCGCTCGCGGATCGAACGGCCCCTGGCCGAGGTCGACCAGGCCGATCGGGCCGTTGAGGTCGCCGCCGTGCGAGATCAGCGTGCAGCACAGCTCGCTGCGTGCCGGGCACCTCGCGGCCGTTCACGTAGCAGTTGCGTCGTGTTGTTGCCGAAGACCAGCTCGGGATGCGTGCCGTCGGGACGGATCGCCCACAGCGTGTGGCCGAAGTCGGCGCCCTTGTCGAGATACTCCGAGCGGGTCCAGAGGATCCGGCCGTCGCGCATCACCGACGGCGCCCATTCGCTCAGGTTGGCGAGCGACAGCGGCCGCGATGTCGCTGCCGTCGGCGTCCATGCGGAAGAGCACGAACGCCTGCGGCCGCCAGCAGAGGAACCGGCACCGGCAGCGGGTGGAGATGAAGGCCAGGCCGCCGTCGGGCAGCGGGCAGGGATAGTAGTCGTGGAACGGCCCGTCGGTCAGCTGCCGCAGCGCCGCTGCCGTCGGCGCTCGATCGCCATCAGGTGCCAGTAGGCGTCGCTGCTCGGCCTCGGTCTCGCCGGGCCGGTAGGCGAAGTAGATCCGCTCGGCGTCGAAGTCGGCCATCGGCGTCGCGGGCGATGCCGCCGGTGGCGTCGAAGAGCGTCGTCAGCCTGGCCTTCGGCGGGCTCGAGCCGGCCGTCGCGCCGCGGGATCTCCAGCACGCACACGCCGCCGCCGGGGCGGAACGCCGAGTCGAGGATGTCGCTGTAGTTGTGCGACGGCGCGGTAGGGATGCCGCTTGACGAACAGGATCCTTCTCCAGCGGCGCCAAGGTCCGGATCGCGGAACATCAGCCGCCGCTTGGCCAGCCGGGCGTCGAGGTAGAGTCGCTTCTTCGGCCTCGGCGTCGCGCGATCTCCTGCGGGCCAGCGCCGCCTGCGCGCCGCCGCAGCTCGGCCAACTGCTGCCGCTCGGCGGCCACGTCGAGCCCCTTGGCGGCCAGCCGCTCGATCATCTCGTCCATCTGCCGCAGAGCACGCGGCGAGCGGATCGAGCCGCGGCGATGCGCGCCCCAGTAGGGCTCGCCGCCGGGCAGTGCCGGACGATCGACACGCGCAGCGGCGAGAGGTGATCGTCGCGCGAGCATCCGCTCCCACGTCTGCCGCTCGCAGAGGAACGCGTAGCGCAGCAGGCCGTCCCAGGTGAGCGGCTCGGGCAGCGGGACCGCGCGGCGACTGCGGCTCGGCGCCCGGTGCGGCGGCACGCCCGGCCTTCACCTCGCGCGACCGTCTTCCACTGCTGGCCGTCCAGCGAAAGCCGGACCTCGAAGTCGACGCGGCAACCGGTCGCGTACTGCCCCTCGCGGTCGCGGGAGAAGACGACCTTGGCCACCTCGGCCGGCCTGCGGGCAACTCGATCTGCGCCCACTCGTCGCCGGCGGTCGCGGCGATCCAACTATGACCGTTGCCGTACCGCCCGTCGTTGAGATGCGCGATCTGGTGGATGGCGTAGCCGGGGAGGCAGGACGAGGCCGTCGGCGCCCGCCTTCGCTGGCCAAGGCCAGGTTCCGCTTCTCGTCGGGGCCGTAGATTTCCAATTCGTCGATGCAGGGCTGCCCCTGATGACTGGCGCGAATGCGAAGGCGGATGAATCGAGCCTGAGTTGGCGAAAAACGAACGACATTGGGCCGCTGGGCGTCGACGACGAAGGGCGAAGCCTTCTCGCCGGAGATGGCGGTCGTGTCTTGGCCCTTCGCCTTGCCCGATTCTCCGGCCGGCGTTTGCGGCCACGCCCAAGTGGCTGCCGCAAGCAGCGCGAGAGCGGTTGCCATGCGGGCCGCGGTTCGTAGATGGATTGCTACTGCGTTTGTGCCCGGCATCATATGCCTCGCCTTCCCGGCTCTCGTTGCTTCCCGTAACCGTTCACGGCGGGGGGATGCGAAGGGGACAGGTCCCGAGTTTTCGGTCAGGCGGCGGTTGTGATGATGGAGCCTTCCGGCCGAAAAATGGACCCGCCCCCGGCTGGCCCGTGAACGGTTGCTCCGTTCCCTCAGGTGTCATCATGGTCGGTGCCCGGGCGAAGGTCAATCGGGTGGGAAGGCCGACGGCCGCTGGCCGCGCAAGCGGACAGACCTGATGTGGGGGACGAGGGAAATTGAGGGTTCTCAGCAGGTGTTTCAAGGGAGATTCACCGCAAAGGACGCGGAGGGACGCCGAGGGACGAATACACGAATGCAAAGGGACGGAGAGAACCCAACAGACCCGTTTTGCAGCGAGATGCGAACGGTTACAGTATTAAAGTATGTTGTGAACCCGAGCAGCCAACGGGATTCATGGTGACGGAAATGGATAGAGTGGATCTCGATCAAGCCTGTCCCGAGCAACTTCGGGGCTGGCTCACCCAAGCCGTCGAGGTGAAGGCATCGGACCTTCACGTCGTTTCCGGCCATCCGCCGATGCTGCGAGTTCACGGCGAGCTGCGGGAATTGGAGCCCGGGGCGCTGGGCAGTGACGTGGTCCGGAGTTTACTCGCACCGGTGTGTCCGCCCCAGGGGTTGGCCCGCTTCGAGGCGGACCGCAACGTCGACTTCGCCCTGGAACTCTCCTTCGCCGGCACACGGCAACGATTCCGCGCAAACTACTTCATCGCCGGAAAGGAGATGGGCGGTTGCTTTCGGGTCATTCCCTCGGCGATTCCCGATTTTGCCTGGGCGCGGTTTCCCGAATCGCTTGCCCAGCAGCTTGCCCACGCGCGCAACGGCCTGATCCTGATTTGCGGCGTTGTGGGGTCGGGCAAGACCACCTCTTTGGCGATGATGATCAACTTGCTCAACCAGGAGGGCGGGTATCGAATCATCACGGTCGAGGATCCGGTGGAATACATCTTTCCCACCATGCCGGGGTCCGTGATTACGCAGCGGGAAGTGGGCGAGGACGTCCATACGTTTGCCGACGGCTTGAAATACGCGCTGCGTCAGGACCCGGACGTGATCTACGTGGGCGAGATTCGCGATCGAGATACGGCCCAAATGGCGCTGAGCGCCGCCGAAACCGGTCACTTGGTGTTCTCCACGCTGCATACGCGAGACGCGAAAGGGGCGATCTCCCGCTATGCCGATCTCTTTCCTCAGGGCGATCAGCGCGAGGTCCGTTCGCAGCTTTCTTTCAGTCTCCGCGCCGTGATCAGTCAGCACCTGCTGCCCAACGCATGTATCGGCGAGAAACGCGTGCTGGCGATGGAGATCATGTTCAACACGCATGCCGTGGCCAGCGCGATTCGCGTCGGCAAGATGGAAACGATCGACACTGCCATCGTCACCAGCCGAGCCGAAGGGATGCAGTCGCTCGATGAATCGGTCAAGCATCTGCTGAAGAAGAACCTGATCAGCCGGGAAACCGCAGAGCGCTTCGTCACACCCGGAACGAGGCTGTAGCGCCCCTGCATGCCGGCCCGCGCTGAAAGACGGGCGAACGGTAAGACGGGCGAACGGTAAGACGGGCGAACGGTAAGACGGGCGAACGGTAAGACGGGCGAACGGTAAGACGGGCGAACGGTAAGATGCGCCAACCGTGGCAGCCCGCGTCGGGGCGGTACGTCAACGCGGATCGGGTTCGGCGGATGGGGAGGGAGGAGCTTGTTCCGGGCGTCGTTGGTGTTCGGCCTTCAACGCTTCGAGCAGCCGTTCCGTCTCGCGCACCGACTGGTCCAATCGCTCGATGAGCTTCTCCGAGACTCCAGGGCCGGCCGCGGCTGGCTCCGGGTCGGAGGACGGGGCCGGGAGCAAGTCGACCGTACCGGGCTGACCCGCGCCGATCGTGTAGTGCCCTAGCAGGCGTTCGACGTGGGGCCGAACCTCGGCGGGCAGTGTGGCCAGTTTGTCTTCGGTGGTTTCCCATCGCTGGCCACCGCGAGTCACGACGACCTGGGCCGGTTGTTTTCCCTTCTTGGTAATCGTAACGGCGAGGTCGTCGGGCGTCGCATCGGGAAGATCGACGCCAGGAGGCAAGAGTACGCCGGGACGGGACACACGGAGACGGAAGGGTCTGCCCTGCTGGCGTTCGATTTCCTGGAGGAGCCAGCGGAGTTGCGCCCATTCGGGTCCTTCCGACGCTTCCGCAGGCCAGAGGTCCGCGCCGGGCGCGCTTCGGGAGGCCGCTTCGCCGGAGTGATTTCCAAGTGGGTGCGCTGGCCGCCGCGCATGAGTTCCAGGTCCATCTTCCGACCTTGGCCTGCGTCCAGGGCCGCCAGGAGATCGTCGGCCTTGGTCAACGCCTTGCCGTCGGCCTTCAGCAGCAGGTCGTAACGGAGTAAGGGTGCAGCGGCTGCCGGGCTTCGCGGCGCGACGTCGACGACCATGATCCCTTGGTCCTCTTTGAGGCCGAGATGGACGCGCAGCGGTTCGGGAATCGGACTCTGAGTGACCACGCCAATCCAGTACTGCGAGGTGTTGGGCCGAATGAGGGGCGGAGTTGCCGGGGCCTTCGCGGACGAGTCAATTGAGGGAACGGACTGCTCGGCAGGGGCCGTCTTCACGGCGTCGAGGGGCACGGCGCACGCGGCCGACCGCTCTTCGGCCGCGGCGGCCCATCCGCCTAAGAACGCCGCCAGTAGCGATGCCCCTAGCGCCGGCAGCAGCAACGCCAGGCAGGCGCGAAGATGGACGAGCCGGAAGGCTCGATTGCCGTTCTCGATGCCACTCACCTTGACCTCCCGAGCTTGGGGGCTTGCGCGAAAGGATATCTACTGATAGGCTCGCTTGCCGGAGTGTTGAACTTCCCACTGGTCCACGGGCAGTACCAACTGGCCGCCGTCCTGCAAGGGCACGGGGCACAACTCGCGGTTGTGCCGGACTTCGTACCCCATGCGTTCCAGGGCGCGAAGCACGTTGGGCGGCAGAGATGCCCCGTCGGGCCGCAGCAACGATTCATCGAGCCGATCGGCCTTGACCGCCGGCACGCGGATCGTCCGCTGCGATCCCTGCGGATCGCCCGGCAGTCCCAAGGTCACCATTTGGATGGGCGACGAGGGCGAGCCGGCCAAGGGCGCGGGAACCGATCGGCCGGGGCGGGCGGCAGCGATGTCCAAAGGCGCGGCTGTGGAGTCAACCTCGACCGATTGAGGAACCGACGCGTCGGGTCGGCGCCAGCCGTCGCGCACCGTCACCCCGGCGACAAGCGCGAGTAAGAAGCTGGCTGCCATGGCCGCCAGACTGCCCCTGTGCCGCCAGATGCGGCTCGGAGGTCGGCGGCCAAGTTCCCTCGGCGCCTGTTGAATCTGGGGGACCGATGCGGCTGAAGGAGTCGGCGGGCGTTGTGCGACAGCGGCAGTCGAGCGCAGCTCGGTTCGCCAGGCCTGCGCTTCGAGAAACGCCAACGCGCAAGCGCGCCAACCGCCGGGCGTTTGGTCCAGGCTTTCCAGGAGTTGCCGCCTGGGACCTTCGGACAGCTCACCGTCGACGAGGCGATCGAGCGTGTCGGCGTCGACGGGCGGTGAGGAATCTTGGAGGGGTTTCATGGTTCAGTTTCGATCACTTCGAGTGCCGCGAGTTGATCGCGCAGACGCTGCCGCGCTCGGTGCAACCTGGCCTGCAATGCGGTCTGGCTAATGCCCAGGTGATCGGCCAATTGCCGGTAACTCCAATCTTCAGTGTACTTCAGGAGCAGGATTTCCGCGTCGCGCTTGGGGAGAGTCGCCAGCGCTCTGCGGACCGCATTGCGGCGTTCCTCGGCCAAGAGCCAGTCTAAGGGGTCGTATTCTCGTGCATCTTCCTCCGAAGGGCGGTTGCGTCGCGCGTAAGTATCGGTCAGGCGCCGCCGTCTTCCCTGTTTGCGCCGGTACAACAGCGACTGCGTGACCGCCAGCCGGTAGAGCCAGGGGGCAACCTTGCTCGGATCCAGCAACGGGGCGCTCTGCCGCACGGCCGCCAGCGAGACCTCCTGCATCACGTCATCGACGGCTTGCGGCTCGCCGAGCCGGGAGTACACGACCGTGCGCAGCCAACGCTCGTGCTGGGCAAGCGCCCCTTGCCAGTCGATCTTGGGCAACGGGGACGCACCACCCGCAGGTTCGAGCGAGGACGACTGCGCTCGGTCCATGTCAATAGTTTCCGCTCGTTCAGGGATGTTGCACCCTCCGACGCCGCAAGGGGTCGGATCCCGGGCGCACAGGCAGGCAAATTATAGCAATGCGGTGGAGAGTGGTTTTGCCGCGCCGCAACCGGCTTGCCAGGCAGGCCCAGGGTGGGCCACAATACGACGTAACCCAAGGCCCCATGAGTCTGTCGGAAGTCGTCACCACGCCAATGAACTATTCTATGCCTAGGTCGTTGGAGTGGATCGCGGACGAGCTGGGTTCCCTCCAAAAGGAGGGGTTGAGGCGGCACGCGGTGCCGCGGTCCGGGCCGAGCGGGGCATGGGTCGAGGTCGAAGGACGGCGTCTGGCATGTTTTGCGTCGAACGACTATTTGGCCCTGGCGGCAGACCCTCGGCTGGGCGCGGCGGCGGCCCTTACCGCCAGCCAAGAGGGTTGGGGAAGCGCTGCCAGTCCCTTGGTATTCGGCCAGTCGACGATGCATGTTCGCCTCCAAGAGCGGCTGGCCGAATTCGAGGGGACCGAGGCAGCGCTGCTTTTCTCGACGGGCTTTGCGGCCAATGCGGGCACGATTGCGGCGCTGGTTGGGCCAGGAGACGTGGTCTATAGCGACCGGAAGAACCACGCCAGCTTGTTGGATGGTTGTCGGCTCTGCGCGCGGACGTGCGTTTCTACGCCCACGGCGACTCCGGCGACCTGGAGCGGCTCCTGACGCGGCATGCACGCGCGTTACCGCCGCTGTCTGATCGTGACCGATGGCCTGTTCAGCATGGACGGCGACGTTGCCCCGCTCGCCGAGTTGTGCGAGTTGGCAGAGCGCTACGGGGCAATGCTCTTGGTCGACGAAGCCCACGCCACGGGCGTTTTTCGCGCGCGGGGGCGGGGTGTGGCCGAATGGCTGGGCGTGGACCAACGGATTCCAGTTCGCATCGGCACGTTGAGCAAGTCCTTTGGCTCGATCGGCGGATTCGTCGCGGGGAGCCGACTCTTGGTCGATTGGCTGACCAGTACTGCGCGGCCGTATATTTTTTCCACCGCCATGCCGGCGGCAGCGTGCACGGCCTCGATGGCCGCGATCGAGATTGCGGGCAAAGAGCCTCAGCGGCGAGAGGGATTGCTGGCGCGGCCGCGCTGCTCCGCGCGCCTGGCCGAACAGGGATGGAATCTGGGCCGTTCGGCGAGTCAGATCATCCCGCTCGTGGTGGGCCAGTCCGAACGCGCATTGAAGCTCGCCTCCGAACTGCGCGACGCGGAGTTGCTCGTCCCCGCGATCCGGCCGCCCACGGTTCCCGCGGGCGAGGCGTGTTTGAGAATCAGCCTCACCTGCGGTCACAGCGACGAGGCGATCGATCGATTGGTCGAAGCACTGGGAGCGTGCGGCGCGATGCGTGATCAGACTTGGGCGACCTCGGTCGGAGGGAGAGGTCTCTTCGGCTTGGCGTTGGTGAAGGCAGGTTCCGCGAAGCCAATACCGCTTGGAAGCCGGCAAATGGCTGCATCCACAGCCGTACGTGAACGGTCACGCGATCGAATTCCGGATCAGGTCTTCGATCACGGAGGCATTGGCGGTTGGAAACGCGTAGTGCGGCAGGTCGGCAATCGGCACCCAGCGAAAGGGAGGCAAAGGGGGATGTGTGGGGTCGGTCGGTTGGGCAGTGAAGAAATGCAGGCCAGACGCGACCGTGCCGGCGTACTGGTGTTCGACTCGGGCACAAGATCGCCGATACGGACTGCGATGCCCGTTTCCTCCAGGCATTCCCGGCCCGCGGCTGCCTCGGGCGGCTCACCGGGGTGGACCTTCCCCGCCCGGGAATTCCCAAAGCCCCTCGAGCGGGCACCGATTGGGCGTATCCCGATGAGCACGCAGTTGTTCTGGAGGACGACGGCAACGGCGATCGTTGTGGGGGGCGAATCGTGCATGGCGGCAGTAGTCACCGGGGAGTGAGGAAGTCGGTCGTGACAGGCGAACGTCAGCGCCTCGCAGCTTGCCCAAGACCGTGAGGGTATACCGCCGAGCCATGGCTTGC
>CAVTPL010000015.1:0-145438 GCA_963736495.1 Pirellulales bacterium
GGCATACACCTTGATCTGCTCCGAACATTCTCCATCACCGCCAGCCGATCTTCGTACATGCCGCACGGCGTCGCTGAGATCTTTTCCTGCGGCTGGCGCTTCAGCGATCTGGCGGGCGTTGCTCGGCATCGGCGAGGAAACCGGTACCACCACGTACCGCTTCTGTTTCCACTTGTTGCCGGTGAAGACGACCTTGTCCGCGTTGACCACGACGACGAAGTCGCCCGTGTCCACATGGGGGGTGTACGTCGGACGATGCTTGCCCATGAGAATCATGGCAATGTCGCTTGCCAGCCGGCCGACCACCTGTCGGTGGCGTCCACCAGCCACCATTTGTGCTCGACTTTCCAGCGGGCCGCGCCATGGCGCCCCTGATCGCCATCACTCGCTCTTCGCTCTCGTCGAATTGCTCGCCGCGCGAAACGCCCCACGCACTTCCGCGACGATGGTTATCCCTCCTCGGGACGAATCGAACACGGAACTCCATCCGTTTATTAAGCGACCCGCAGAGCCTTCCTTTGCAGGCACTGGAACATGCCCCCTCGCCCCTTGATAGGGGCAGTGAGCTGCCTGGAAACCGGGCCGGGTGAGCACTATTTATCAAATATGCAACCCCCCTCCTTGGTGTGGGACCACTGAGCTGTGCGCGCTCCCATGCACCTGCAATCAGACGGCCCACATCAAATTCTACCGCATCCTCGCCGACTTACCAGCCTGCCGTGGCTTTCCTGCAACTAATAGTCGCCTCGATCCGCCTTGGATGCTCGCACGCCACAGATCGCCGCCCCGCTTCCTGACGACCAGGCACCTCCTTCACGAGCATCAGCATCCTCAACACTTGCTCGACCAGCCTGGTCAGCATCGCCCGTCGGATTGTGCTCGCTGCCGGATGGCCCTGGACAGTTGCCGCGGCCGGTCCCTGAGTGGCTGCCGGCATCGAACTGGTCCTGCCACCGACTACGTCATCATCGTGGGCCGAATCGGAAACCCTGCGCCCGGCTGGCTGGGCTGGAAGGCCCGTCTACCCCCCGCCCAGCGGCGCTGTTTGAGGATGCCGCCGACCGCGCTCTGGATCGCCACAGCCTTCTGACCGCCGCGCGCCGTGGCCAGCGGGGTGCCGCAGGAGCAAGTGCTGGCCTATGAAGCCCGGGTGGCGAGTCACTGCGCCCCCCTACGTTGTCTGCCAGGACTTCACCGGTACCCGGCTTCGGCGTGCCGAGTCCGGAACTTCCACCACCCGGACTCGGTGGCAGCGACCAGTTGGAGGCCACCGATCTGCGCATCGCGTTGGACCAGGGTGAAGTTCAACCGCGTCAGTGCGTTACTTGTTCAATTCCATGGCCAGGCCGTGGGGATCGACGCCTGGCGCTCGATCTGTTGCCGAACGACGCGATCTACTCGAACGCCTCGCCGAGGGCCCCCTGGAAATCGAGACCACCTGCGCAGTGGTTCGAGCTCGTGGACGACCCGGCGAAGCGGGCCCAACACCTTGAGAAGGTCCTGGGCCGCGAAGAGGCCGGGCAGGGCCACGGCCGCCACGCCCTGCGGCGAGCTCTCGTCCGTCGAGCTGGTGGCGATGATTCACGACAATCGCGGCGTGGACCTGCTCGGCCAGAAGCGGTTCGCCGAAGCCGCGACCGTGAACGCCAAGGCCCTCCGCCTCGACCCCGCCAATGCCACCGCACGGGGCAATCTGCTGGCCACGCTGAACAACTGGGCGATCAGTCTGGGCACCGCCGGCCGACACGCCGAGGCCGCGCGCCTTTTGGAACACGGCATCGCAATGGACCCCGCCTACGCCCTGTTCCGAACCAACTACCTGCACGTCCACCGCGAGTGGGTCGAGGCCCTGCTCGGCGAAGACCGCGCCGCGCCAGGAAGCGGCCGAAATCCTCTCAGTGCGCCGCACGGCTTCACCCCGAAGAATCCTACTTCCGCGAAGCCCTCGACGAAGTCTCGCGGTTTGCCGGTGCACGCACGCGGCTTCCTCCGTTCAGCGTCTCTTGCCACCGCTGCTCGCTCCCTCGCCCTAACGGCGAGATGAGCGTGTTTCGGAGCTTCAGCTCTCGGAGCTCGGCGATCGCGGAAATCGACTCCCCGCCAGGCGCCATGAAGCATCACAGCCAGCTGGCCTCCGCCTCGAGCGCGGCAAACTGGGTCGGTCGAGATCGTGGAGCACCTGGTCGTTCAGCGTCACGCGGATCCGCGGCCCCCGGCACTCGATTGCATTTTGATGCCATGCCGACCGGCGGCCGTGCACCGATTCACCTTGGCCACGCGAGCGGTAGAGCGAGCCGCTCGTCTGGGCCGAGGGCGGTTTTCCCGCGTCGTCGAGAATCTGCACCTCGTACGAGGCGACAACGAGGCGAAGAGCGTTCGGCTTGCCTTCGTACTTCACGCCCCGGATGCCGATGCCGCTGTTGCATCGCACCGCCATTCGGTACTCGACCTCGAAGATGAAATCGCTGACGGGCTTGTCGTAGCGGAGGAAGCCGAAGCCGTCGCCGGTGGCATGGATCATTTCGTTCTGGACCGACCAGATCGGCTTTTAATCTCTTGCCCGCCTGGCCTCTCCACGACCCAGCCGGTAAAGTCCTTGCCGTTGAAGAGGGCAACGAGGCCCTCTTCGGCTTGGGCCGGAGAGGAAAGGGCACACGCAGCCGCTACCGAGGCGGGGAATCGCCCATAAAGGTCGCAGCACCATGGAAGGCCTCCGAGAAAATCTGCCGGCGAAGGGGACCGCGGCGACTCCCGCGGTATCCCTGGGCCTTCGGAACCTATTGATGCCGTGGCGCAGTCCATGTTCGCGATTCACCCGGATCGTGAGCCGAAACGGCTGGAATTCGGCGTTCCCCTGGCCGCCCGACGGATATTAGAGCCGATCCCAGAACCTTTGGAGGTGCTGCGAATTTCCGGCCGCACCGAGCCGCAGCGGCAGTTCTGGGATAAGTTCTTAGCCATGCGGGCCTCAATAGTCCTCGCCGCGAGCGCTTCGGCGCCCTCCCCGGCCCGGTGTCTATTCTGGTTTGCCCGCGCACGGCAATCAAGCCGCACTCGGCGCCACCGCCCCCGCGGACAAGCGGGGGGGCACCAGCCAGACTTCGCTATTCCTGGACTCTTGAGGACACAGGGTCGTTGACACGCGTTTTTCGGGCCCTCAAACTAAGGGTTCGCACCAACGGCGGCGGACCCAAGCTTCCAACGTTCCGGTTTCCCCGGGCTGGAGGCGGTGCCGGCCCGCTCCCATCGTGCAGGAAGCAGCGCATCCCAGAAGGGCCCCGGCGGCCTCGAGCGGCCAGGAGCTTCTGGGGTAGCAATGATTCGGGATTAGTCAAAGAAACCTTTCGGTCGCCTGTGGGAGTGGCTCATGGAAATCATCATCCAGGAAACCTACGACGAGATGAGCCGCGACGGCCGCCAAGGCCGTCGCCCAACTGCTCAACAGCAAGCCCAACGCCGTGCTCGGACTGGCCACCGGCTCCACGCCGCTGGGCGTGTACAAGGAGCTGGTGCGCATGCACAAGGAGCGAGGGGCTCGACTTCTCCCAGGTCACGACGTTCAATCTCGACGAGTACGTGGGCCTGACCAAGGACCATCCGCAGAGCTACCACTACTTCATGCACGAGAACCTCTTCAAGCACATCAACATCGCCCGCGCAGAACGTCTACATCCCCTCGGGCACGACCGACAACTACGTGGCGTTCTGCGCCTGGTACGAGCGGCGGATCAAGGAGTGCGGCGGGATCGACCTGCAGCTGCTGGGCATCGGCTCCGACGGCCACATCGCCTTCAACGAGCCCTCCAGCTCGCTCGGCTCGCGCACGCGGATCAAGACCCTGGCCGAGCAGACGATCGAGGACAACGCCCGGTTCTTCGAGCGGATCGAGGACGTGCCGATCTACGCGATCACGATGGGCGTGGGGACGATCCTCGAGGCCCGGTCGATCTCTTCCTGGCCAACGGCGAACAAGGCCGACGGCGGTGGCCGAGGCGATCGAAGGCCCGGTGACGAGCATGATCACCGCCAGCGCCCTGCAACTCCACCCCGAGTGACGCGGCTATCCTCGACCGCCCGGCGGCCGCCAAGCTCGACGATGATCGAGTACTACGAGTGGATCCAGGCCAAGCGCCCGGAGCCCCGCGGGGAACGTGAGTGCGTGCGAAGCATCGACAGCGATCGGCCGTCTGCAAGATTCGCCAGGCCAAGTTCAGCGATCGACCGTGCGCGATGCGCGCCTTCGAGCAGCCGGAAGCACGCGGGAAGCCGTTGAGCCGACTCGCATAGCCATTCGCCTTTGCCACTCCGCAGGAGGATCGAGCGATGCGTCTGATCCTGGTGGATCTTCCCGTCGCCGAAGCGGACCGAACTTCGATCCGCTTGGGCCTGAGCCGGCCGATCTGGGATCTCCGCTGCGGGATGACGTCGCTCGGCCAGAAGCTGGTGGCCAAGACCGCGCGCCGTCGACGTGGCCTGCTTCGTGCCGCCCTACATGGCCGAGGCCTACCGGGCCCGGACCGCCTGGCCGGTCAACGACCGCAGCACGCTGCGACGGCGACGACCTGCTCCTGGTTTCCGGCCGGGTGAAGGCGCGCCGATCTGGCGTCGGCGCCGACGGGCCCGAGCCAGGCGGCCTTCGACGCCGACGGCGAGCTGCTGCTGCGCCCGCATCGCCCGCGACGACCTGGGCAAGCTCGATGCCTCGTCGATCGAAGCCTTGCGTGGCCTCGGCCCGCGCAGACGCTTGCCCGCGGCCGGCGTCGAAGTGCCGGCCTGGAACTACACCTGGGACCTGATCCTGGCCAATCCGCAGCAGCTCGTCGAGGACTTCGCGCGCCGCGGGCCGCAGCGGAATCGAAGGCGACGGTCGAGGAGCCCGGCGCGATCCGCGGCAGCGCGAAGGACGTGTACGTCGCGCCCGGGGCGCTGGTCCATCCGATGGTCGTGCTCGACGCGGCCAACGGCCCGATCTACATCGACGAAGGGGCCGAGATCCATCCCTTCACGCGGATCGAAGGGCCCTGCTACATCGGCAAGAAGTCGATCCTGCTGGGGGCCAAGTGCCGCGAGGGGAACTCGATCGGCCCGATGTGCCGCGTGGGCGGCGAGGTCGAGGAGTCGATCATCCACGGCTACTCCAACAAGTACCACGACGGCTTCCTCGGCCACGCCTACGTCGGCGAATGGGTCAACCTCGGGGCCCTGACGACCAACAGCGACCTGAAGAACGACTACACCAACGTCGAGGTCTGCCTCGACGGCCACGAGACCGATCGACACCGGCTCGACCAAGGTCGGAGCCCTGATCGGCGACCACACCAAGACCTCGATCGGCACGCTGCTTGAACACCGGGGCCTACGTGGGCGCCATGGCCCTGATCGCGGCCACGGGCAAGCCGCTGCCGAAGTTCATCCCGTCCTTCGCCTGGTTCCTCGAAGGGGTGGTGACCAAGGGCTTCGGCAAGAAGCGTGCTCTACGAGACGGCCGAAAACGGCCATGAGCCGCCGCAAGTGCCAGTGGACGCCGGCCGACGAGGCGATGTGGGACGAGATCTTCAAGCTCACCGCAGCGCCGCGGGACGAGGCCGTCAAGAAAGGCCGCCGCGTCCTCGCCGGCGGAGCGTAGGGCGGAGGCCCACGCAAGAGACCGGCCCACGGCACCCCGCCGGGTGAGGGTGGACTGGTTCGGGGAACAGGGAGTTTGCAGTTCCCTGAAAACCGCGAACTGAGATTTGTGATCCGGTTATACTACTGAGGAGACGCCCCCCATGGCGAGCGTTCAAGACCGCGTGATTGGCGTGACCGCCCGCGTGCTGCGGGTCGAACCCAAGCGAAATCAAGCCGGAGCACCACTTCGCCCGGGACCTGGGCGCGGAGAGCGTCCAGTCGGTCGAGCTGGTGGCCAACTTCGAGGAGGAGTTCGGCATCGAGATGGACGAAGACGCCGCCCTGTCGGTGTCGACCGTCGGCGACGCGGTGGAGTTCATCACCAAGGTCTGCAAGGAGCAGGGAGTGGCGGTGTAGGAATTTCGGAAGAGGCAATGCGCGCGAATCGTGAGGGGCGAGGCGAAGCCGCCGCGGCGGTTCCTCGTGAATCTTCCCATGTCGCCTTCTGCGGGCTCGCTCCCGGGAGCGGCAAAAACTCGAAAGGAAGAGCCATGTCGATCCACCCAAACCACTCGGCCCGAGGCGATCGGGCACGGCAATCATCACGTCCGCCGCGACTGCCGGCCATGCCCAGCCGGATCAAGTCGTTTCCCGCTGGTCGACCGGACCGAGCCGAACCTGCTGGAAGAGACCTTCGACTACGGCCTGCCGCCCTTGATCCGCTTCGACGGCCCGGTCGTCGAGTACATCGACGGCAAGCCGGTCGAGTTCGATCCCCAGGCCCTCAAGACCCGCGAGATCTGGTGATCACCGACACCACCTTCCGCGACGGCCAGCAGGCCCGGCCGCCGTACACCGATCGAGCAGATGGTCCACATCTACGACCTGCTGGCGAAGCTCGGCGGGCCCAACGGCGTGATCCGCCAGACCGAGTTCTTCCTCTACACGAAGAACGACCGCGAGACGCTCGACCGCTGCCGCGCCCTGGGCCATCGCTATCCGGAGTGCACCGGCTGGATCCGCGCCAACACGCATGGACGACTTCCGCCTGGTCCAGGAGGCGAAGCTCGCGGAGACCGGGCATGCTCACGAGTTGCTCCGACTACCACATCTTCAACAAGCTCAAGTTCAAGAGCCGCGCAGGAGTGCATGGACCGCTACTGCCAGGTGGTCGACGCGGCGTTCGAGGCCGGCATCCGCCCCCGCTGCCACCTGGAAGACATCACCCGGGCCGACATCGACGGCTTCGTGCTCCCCTTCGTCGAGCGGCTGATGCGGATGAGCGAGCAGGTGCCGGAGCACCTGTCGGTCAAGATCCGCCTGTGCGACACGATGGGCTTCGGCCTGAGCTATCCGGGCGTCGAGCTGCCGCGGAGCATTCCCAAGCTGATCTACAAGCTCAACCAGGAGGTGGGCGTGCCCAGCGATCGCCTGGAGTGGCACGGCCACAACGACTTCCACAAGGTGCACATCAACGGCGCCACGGCCTGGCTCTACGGCTGCGACGCCCTGAACGCCACGCTGTTCGGCTTCGGCGAGCGGACCGGCAACCCGCCGCTGGAAGGCGCGGTGATCGAGTACATCGCCATCAAGGGGACCTGTGCGGCATCCGCACCGAGGTGATCACCGAGCTGGCCGACTACATGCGTTCGATCGGCATGCCGATCCCGGACAACTACCCCTTCGTCGGCCGCGACTTCAACACGACCCAGGCCGGCATCCACGCCGGCGGACTGCGCCAGGACGAGCGGATCTACAACATCTTCGACACCGCGGCGCTGCTGAATCGTCCGCCCCGCGTGTCGATCACCGACAAGAGCGGCGCCGACGGCGTGGCCCACTGGGTCAACGAGTTCTTCGGCCTCAAGGGGCGACCAGCGGATCAGCAAGATCAAGATGCACAAGCTCGCCCGCTGGGTCATGGACCAGTACGAAGTCCACGGCCGCCT
Source organism: Pirellulales bacterium (assembly GCA_963736495.1). Taxonomy (GTDB): domain Bacteria; phylum Planctomycetota; class Planctomycetia; order Pirellulales; family Thermoguttaceae; genus CAVTPL01. The sequence continues at coordinate 7,557 of CAVTPL010000015.1, forward strand.
GACCGCGATCAGCGACCAGGAGATGGAGGCCAAGCTCAAGGAGCTGATGCCCGAGCACTGGGCGAAGTATCGCGCGTAATACCGATGGAACTCTCTCCCTCCGTTTACGAACACGCCGCTGCCGTGATCGGCCGCACGCCGTGGGACGTATCGCGCGACGCGGAACTGCTGTTCGCCGCGCATGCCGAGGCCTATCGCGCTCTACGGCCACACGCCGATCATGCCCGGGATCGACATCTACAATCTCGAGGCCGAGGCCTACGGCGCGATGGTCGTGAATCCCGGGGGCTTCGGCATCCCGGCCATCTCCAAGCCGATCTCGCAAGGCGCGCTGCCGAGCTGCTTGCAGCTTGCGCCGCTCGACCCGCGACGCGACGGCCGCATCCCCATGCAGATCGGCGTCGCCGCCCGGCTGGCCCGGGCGTTTCCCGAAACGCAGGTCCGCGTGCCCGTGAGCGGTCCGTTTTCGATCGCCAGCAACCTGGTGGGGTTCGAGAACCTGCTCTGCGACGTGGCCGCGATCCCGACGGCGTGGCCGCGGCCCTGATGCACCTCGTCGACGGGCCAGGTGGCGTTTGCCGAGGAGATCAGGACGCAGGGGGTGGACGTGGCCTTCTTCGAGTCGGCCGCCTGCCCGCCGCTCTTGTCGCCGGCCATGTTTCGCCGCGTGGAGCTGCCGGCCCTGAAGGCCATCCTGCACGGGCATGGCCGAGGTGCTCGGCCATCCGGTCCCCTGCATCATCGGCGGCGACACCACGCCGATCCTCGACGCCATGCTCGAAACGGGCACGGGCTACGTCGTCGCCCCGTTCGAGACCGACCAGGCGGCGTTCATGCACAAGATTTGGGACCGGACCGAGATCCGCGTGCGCGTGAACACCGACGTCGGAGGTGATCGCCCGCGGCCCCTGGGACGCGGATCCGCGCCGAGGCCGACCGCATCCTCGCCATCGTCCGCGGCCGGCCCAACGTCTGCCTGGGCACCGGCGCCCTGCCCTACGAGACGCCGCCGGAGAACGTGCTCCGGCTGCGGGAGTACGTTGTCCCCCGGGTCGCGCGGCGATCCCCGCCGATGCGTGTAAGCGCAGTCAGGGACTTGTGACCGTTCCGTTGGCCGCCGATAATGGCCGCCAAGAAACGTAACCGTTCGCAGACCGCCCCGGCAGTCCTCCGCGGCTGGAGAATGCAGGAGCGGCACACGGTTCTGGGATCGGCTCTAAGAACCGGGGAATCCCCCCGGTGCCGTGATCCAGAACGAGTCTTGCTCGGCGAATATCGTCTAGGTGCAACCCCTCTGCGCAGGATCGAGTGCGTCGGGACGGGGCGGCACCTGTTGTGGGCGATCACTTTCCGGAGTTTCTCCATGCACGCCGTCGAACTCGAAGGCGTGACCAAGCGGTTCGGCAGCACGTGGCCGTCGATCACCTGGACCTGGCCGTGCCCGAGGGGGCGATCTACGGCTTCATCGGCCCCAATGGGTCCGGCAAGACGACGACGCTGCGGATGATCCTGCGGATCCTCTACCCGACGAAGGGCGCGTGTCCGTGCTGGGCCAAGACGGCAGCGCGGCGCGACGACCGCGTGGGCTATCTGCCCGAGGAACGCGGGCTGTACAAGCGGATGCGGGTGCGCGACCTGCTGGCCTACTTCGCCCGGCTCAAGGGATTTCTCGCTGCCGCGGCGCGATCGACGACTGGCTCGAACGCTTCGGGCTGGCCGAGTGGGCCGACCACCGCATCGAGGCGCTTTCCAAGGGGATGGCGCAGAAGGTCCAGTTCATCGCGGCGGTGGTGGCCCGGCCGAGGCTGCTGGTCCTCGACGAGCCGTTCAGCGGGCTCGATCCGGTCAACATGGAGGTGCTCAAGGACGCGGTGCTCGACGCTGCACCGCGCGGGGACGACGGTGATCTTCTCGACGCACGACATGGACATCGCCGAGCGGATGTGCGACACGATCTTCATGATCTACCGCGGCCGAAAGGTCCTCGACGGCACGCTGGAGGCGATCCAGGACCGAATACGGCCAGGACACGATCCGGGTGCGCACCGGCGACAGCGCCACGGGGCTTTCGAGGGCTTGCCCGGCGTGCGTTCACGTGAACGACTACGGCCGCTACACGGAACTGCGCATTCGAACCCGGCGCCGATCCCGCAGGCGATTCTCCGGGAATTGCTGCGGCGCACGCGCGTCGAGCACTTCGAGATCGCCCGGCCCTCGCTGCACGACATTTTCCTCCGCATCGCCGGGCCCGAGGCAGCCGCTGACCGGCCACGCGATCGGAAGGACGCCCATGTCCGTGCATAAAGTTCTGGTCATTGCCGATCGCGAGTACCGCGCGATCGTGGGCACGAAGGCGTTCCTGATGGCGCTCACGATCATGCCGGTGCTGATGTTCGGCGGGATCTTCATCCAGAAGCTTTGCGAAGGCCGCGTCGGCCCCGCGGAGAAACGGATCGTCGTCTTCGACGGAACGGGCGTGCTCTTTGAGAGCTGCCAGAAGGCGGCCGGCACAGGAACGCAGACGCATCTTCGACCTCAAGACACCGGCAAGCAGATCAAGCCCCGCTACGTGCTCGAGGCCGGCCCAGGGCACGCTCGACGAGGCGCAAGCGTTTCGAGCTTTCCGAGCGGATTCGTCGCCGCGAGATCGACGCCTTCGTGGAGATTCCCGCGGCCGTGCTGCAAATCTGCCGGACAGGGGCCGCCGGCCAAGGTCGCTCTTTCACGCCGAGAACGCCGCCTTGGCCGAGGAGAAGAACTGGCTCCAGCAGACCTTGGCGATCTGGTACGCGTGCGAGCGGCTGCAAGCAGGCCGGACTCGATCCCGCACGTCGTCGACCGCGCGACCGCGCCGGTGATCGTCGAGCCGCTCGGACTCGTCGAGCGCGACGCAGACCGGCGAGATCACGCCGCCGGAGCGCAGCGAGCGTGCAAGCGATGATCTTCCTTCCCTTCGGCATGATGATGCTGATGTTCATGGTCATCTTCCTGGCCGCGCAGCCGATGCTCGAAAGCGTGCTCGAGGAGAAGAGCCAGCGGATCGCCGAAGTGCTGCTCGGCTCGGCCAACGCGTTCCAGATTGATGCTCGGCAAGCTGCTGGGCGGCGTGGGCGGGTCGCTGACCGTCGTGGCGATCTACGGGGCCGCGGGCCTACGCGGTCGGCCTGGTACTACGGTCTGACGCACCTCGTGCCGCTGCGGATCGTGCCGTGGTTCCTCGTCTACCAGGTGCTGGCCGTGCTTGCTGTTCGGCTCGATCTTCATGGCCATCGGCGCGGCGGTCAACCAGTTCAAGGAAGCCCAGGGCATGCTGCTGCCCGTGTGGCTGGTGATGATGTTTCCCGTTGTTCGTCTGGCTGCAGGTGGTGCGCGATCCGACGGGCAGTTTCGCCACGTGGCTTTCGTTCGTGCCGCCGGCCACTCCGCTGTTGATGGTGCTCCGCATGGCCGCCAGCGCGTCGGTCCCGCTCTGGCAGCCGCTGCTCGGAATCGGCGTGATGATGGCCTTCACGCTGCTGTGCGTACTGGCCGCCGCGCGCGTGTTCCGCATCGGCATTCTCGCGCAGGGCAAGTCGGCCGCCTGGGGCGAGATGCTCCGTTGGGCGATCCAGGGATGAGCGACGGTCGCGATTGAGGGCTACGCCGCTGAGGCACGGTCAAGGAAGGTCCTCAGCCGTTCTTCTACGGTGGTCAATCTGCTGTTGTCGTTCTTCGCTTAGCTCGCCCATTTACGTCTCCACCGCGATGCTCTCAATTGCCGTTCGAAGCACATTGCGCACCGGCGGCCCCGATTTCGATCTTCGACTTGATCGCCAAGCCTCCGATACCTCGCCACAACGGTCGGCTTCCCAAGCCTTTTGAAGTGAGGCGACGATCATCACGACGCGTCCCATGACCATCGCACTGTTCCAGGCCGGAGGGCCGGCCGTCACGGACACGGAAGCAAACAGACAGTTGACAGCCAGAAGCCATTGAACTCACCCCCACCTTCGATGGTATACTACACGACCCGTCGTGTGGATACGCCGCAGAGCGGCCGGATGACGTTGGAAACGCTGGTGAGCGCCTCATGAAGTCGCAGTTTTAGCAGGAACCGTCGCCAAGAGCACGCCCATGCAGCTCTAACCTTCTATGCGCACATGCCTTGCGATTCCGCATCGGCCATTAGTTTTCTCTCACATTACGCTGAACTCAGCCAGCCGCACTTGACGATACTCCAACACAACAATATTATTGTGTTATGATTCCCTCGTTCGACAGCGATGGAAAACTGCCTCCGGGTATCCATCTGGCGACCTGGGCGGAAGTTTGCGCCACTTCGGGACTACGGCCTACCGTTCGAGACTCTTGCAGGGCTTTGAAGCGGCGACGAACATCCTCCGAGCAGCCGGGTGCAGGAGGGTCTATCTCGACGGGAGTTTCGTCACGTCAAAAGCGGTGCCGGGCGACTTTGACGCCCTCTGGGAGCCAACCGGCGTGGATGTCGCCCTGCTCCTCCAGATGGAACGGTGTTTTGGGGACTTTGACAACGGACGAGCCGCTCAGAAGACGAAGTTCTTCGGAGAGTTCTTCCCGGCAACCCTCCCAGAACTAAGCTCTGGCAGCATCTTCCTCGACTTTTTTCAAGTGGACAAACAGACTGGAACGCCCAAAGGAATTATCGCCATCGATTTATGAAGGTTAGGATCAAATGATTAGGAACGAACGACAATACCGAATCACTAAGGCTCACGCGGACAAGTTCGCGCGTGCGTTGCAGGAAGCGGCTGCGCGTTCGGGCATTGATCCGCTTCTTCACCGTCTGGAGCAAGATGCGCTGCGCAGCCAATTGCGCGATCTTGAGCAGGACATTCGTGAGTATGAGACGCTTCAATCGGGACAGCAGAGCGTGCTAAGTCTCGACTCCTTTGCAGAACTTCCCTCCGCACTTGTCAAAGCGAGAATTGCCGCCGGTTTGACGCAGAAGGACTTGGCCGATCGGCTTGGGCTGAAAGAACAACAGGTTCAACGGTACGAGACAACCGACTACGCTTCGGCAAGCGTGACGAGGCTGAAAGAAGTAATCGATGCACTAAGCATTCGTATCCGCGAGGATGTGTTCCTGGCATCGCCCAAGATGTCAATGTCAATGCTCTTTCAACGTCTCGCACCAGTTGGGATTGGAAAGGACTTCTTGATGGAGCGAATTCTTCCATCTTACCTTTCCGAGACCATCGCAGCAAATCCAAGGAAGCCATCGGGCGGTGATGCTCTACGTGCCGCCTCAGTTGTTGGACGAGTCTATCAATGGACTCCCGAGGAGATATTCGGTGATTCGCCACTGCGGATCGAAGCCACCCCTGCGGGGATGGCGCGCTTCAAACTGCCCCGCCGCGCTGAGCAGCGTTACTTGAGTGCGTATACGGTGTACGCACACTTCTCGGGAACTCTTGTACTGAAGGCTTTTCCAAGGGAGCAGACAGACACCATTCCCATCGACGCCACTGAGTGCCGTCAATCAATCATTGCGTCCTTCGGTGAGATCACATTTGGAAACGTTCTTAAGTACGTGTGGCGGCTTGGTATTCCAGTCTTGCCTCTCAATGATTCTGGTGCGTTTCACGGGGCCTGTTGGCGTGCGCACGGCAGGAACATCATCGTGCTAAAGCAGCGCACCACAGTCCCTGGCTCGTTGGTTGAATGATCTCCTTCACGAGTTATACCATGCTGGCCAGGAGCCGGGAGAATTGGAGCGCAGTGTCATCGAAGAGCCAGAGGATTCACCTGACCGACGTGAATCGGAAGAGGAGCAGGAGGCGAGCGTATTTGCTGGAGACGTGTCGCTTCATGGGCGCGCAGAGGAACTGGCTTTGGCTTGTGTCAACGCCGCTGGCGGCTCTGTCCCCCGATTGAAGAGTGCCGTCCAGAGAATCGCGTCTCAAGAGCATGTGGACGTGGGGGTTCTGGGAAACTATATGGCGTTTCGATTGGCACTACAGGACATCAACTGGTGGGGGGCCGCCACAAATCTCCAGCACACCGACGTTGACCCATGGCAGATTGCCCGCGATGCACTGCTTTCGTTCTTAGAGCTTGACCGTCTTGAGTCAGTTGATCGTGAGTTGCTTCTCCATGCGTTAACGTCCCAAGAGGTCTAGTCACTATGCCTAAGCCGAAGAAGTTGAAGCTGGAACCTTTGAAAATCACATGCACTAGCTCGGACTGCGACAACGGCCTTCACTGCTTCAAAGCCACTAGGAAGATGAAGACAGCTAATGAGGCCGGAGCGTGCAGAACGTGCGGGGCGCAATTGATCGATTGGAATCGCGTGCATCGCAATGATGTGGGAGATGCGGAACACACCTTCAATGCATTGCGGCTGGAATTGATTCGTCATCATTTCTGGCATGTACCAATTGACGAAAAGGCGGTGGCGCATGCGCGTCGGAAGGGAGTTCTCAACCTAAGGGCAGCCGCCAGATCACGCATCAAGTCCAGTGTCGGGCCAGCCAACTTGCCTTTTGACGGACGCCAGACGCCTATGGCGGGCTCGGGCAACGTGATTCACTACGCGCAACACGCGACGGCCTCGTGTTGTCGAAAGTGCATGGAGTATTGGCACAACTTCCCTCAGAATCGGAGTCTTTCTGATGAAGAAGTAGAATACCTGACCCAACTCGTTATGCTTTACATCGAGGATCGCTTGCCGATGCTGACCGACGATGGGGAACACATCCCACGCGCTAGGCATACAACCCAGAACTACTCACCATCCACGAGAATGTTATGACTTCGGTAGGAATAGGTGATGAAAGCCTTGGTTTGCGCGAGCGATGCGTAGACGTCCGAAACAAGAGGCTACTGATTGCCAACATCCTTGGAACCCAGCAGGAGAAAGACTTAACGGTCCCGCCAAACTGCGAGGGCCTTGGACGTATTCGGCATTTTCATCGCAAGATCGCGGACAATTGGCTATCTGATCCGCTTCCTCTCGATCCAGCTTGCCGGGCGTTGGGATTGCCATCTGTTGAAATGCTTCGTACGCAGGTCTTCCAGCTTGCAGCGTGTGGCTGGAGGTGCTGGTACTGTTTTGTTCCGTTTGAACTCATCTTGGCTGACGCGCAATGGGGTGAGTGGCGCACCTCCGAATCTCTTCTTGATCTTTTCGAATCCGAGGCGAATCACCCATTCGTGATCGATCTCAGCGGCGGCCACCCGGACATTGCCCCCGAATGGGTTCCGTGGATGATGTCGGCATTACGTTCGCGAGGGTTAGCAGCCCGTTGAAAAACCCGAGTTTCTTTGGTGCGGCTGCCGGTCAGGCCGCCGTCGCGTAGGCGACGTCGAACGAGTCGGAGTGTGACCGATCGGGCCGCCGCCGCCGCAGGAAGCCCTTGATGTGAAACCAGGCAAGACAAACAAGCGACACAAGGCCGCCGGCGGCCTGCAAGCCCTTCGGAGTGCCGAGCCAAACAGCTTGCGCTGAGCAAGCCCAGGTTCCGGGCCATCGTCGCAATCAGATAACGCTTTTGCACCTTTTCGATCCCGTGCAGCCAACTTCGTCGCGCACCGCCCGTGTCGCAGACGTGCGCAAAGCTCCGCTCCACCCGTTCGCTGCGGAGACGCTGCAACTGTTTGCTCTTTGCCCGACGCGCCCGGCGGCGATTGTTGATGACCGCTTGTCGCTTCTCCGCCGGCACGTTTTGCCAGTTGCGTTTTCCTTTCCGTTTCGGTTCGGGAATGTACGTGCGGAGGTTCAGCGAGTCGGCCAGTTCCAAGGTGTCGGTGGCGTGATAGCCTTTGTCGGCAACGGCTTCTTCGATCTCCGTATCCAGGCCCGCTTCCGTCAGGTTGATCTGGGCCTCCATCACGCTATCAACCAGCGTGTCGGCGTCGCCTTCGTCGGCGTGATAGATCGAGGCCGCCAGCACCAGTTCGGTTTCCAGATCAATGACGTGCTCGGCCTTGTAGGCCAAGTGCGTCCGCCCGTCCTTCATCTTCGCGATGCGGCTGTCCGAGTCGGTCGGCGACATCCACTCTTCGTTCGACACCCGTTTGTCCTTGCGCTGCCGATCGAAGCGGCGGAGGTCCTCATCCGTAGGGTTTTCGACACCGTCCTGTTCTTGCAGCAATCGCCGCAGATAGTCGTTCCAATCCTCGCCCGTGTCGCGGCGGACGATCGTTTTCATGGCCGCGTTGGCCTCCAGCGTGGTGGAATCGACGGCCACGGTCTTGCCTCGCAGCAGCCCCTTCTCCGCCGCCACGCAGCACCCACTGAAAGACCGCCGCGTGGACCTCAAGCGGCAAGCGGTCGCGGACTCGCGTGAGGCTGGAATGCTCGGGCGTCTCTTTGGTAAGCGGAACGCCGAGGAACTCCCGCAACGACAAGCTGTCGCCGCAACGCCAGGCAATCCCCCGCTGCGAGTCGATGCCCTCGAAGTAGCCGATCAGCAGCATCCGAAAGTAGACGCCCGGCGGGATGCTCGGACGGCCGACGTCGTCCGGGTAATACGGCCGGCAGTTCTGTTCGACCCAACGAATCGAACTCGGCCTCGGCCAGAACCTCGTTCAGCTTTCGATAAAAGACATGTCCTTGCGACTTCGGCAGGTCGGTGGTCGCCACCCACATCTCCTGCCGTTCGTCCTTCCGCTTTCCCAATGCCATCGCCCTTACCTCCTGCGTCGCACGATGGCCATAATATATCTTTGCTCTAGGACTTTTTCAACGGGCTGTTAGGGGAGACGGTATATCTCTGGTCCGATGACAATCTGAGCAACGACTTCTTCTGGCGGTTTCTCAGCGAAAAAGACCGGGAGAGCGTCGTTGCTTACCGAAATTACGGGCGAGTCTGCTGCTTCAAAGGGTTCTCCGCCGAGTCCTTCTCTTTCAACACGAGCGCCCTTCGGAATCATTTGCTAACCAATTCGAATTGATGCGTCGGCTCCTGACGACCGGAATTGATGTCTACGGCTACGTCACGTTCACGACGCCCTGCCGCGACACGATTCAAGAGGACATGCGAAGGTTTGTGGACTCGCTTCAGACATTGCACTATTACTTGCCGCTGCGCGTAGTCCCGCTTCTGATCCGGGTCTTCAGTCCAGTAAGAGGTCGCTTGAGCGATGCCCACAGGCACGCGATGCAATTCCAGTACGTGGCAGCCGAGGAGTGGACGAACGAATTGATGGAGCGTTACTCGCCCGACGAACGTTCTGTGAGCATCGTGGACGTGCCCTTGCGAAGGCAATGATGACTGCTGTATGATGGCCGTCGTGTCTAGGGCTGTTTCGTGAATGTTGCGTATAGCGCCTGTGTTGAAGGCTTGCGGGACGGTTAGCCGACATGAAGGAATCGTGCAACGTCATGGCACATGGAAACTTGGCTGGAATCGGCATTTCAGGGCGCATTGCAAGCGGGAAGACGACGTTCGCCACTTTATTGGCGTCCTCGTTGAATTGCCCGAGGGCAAGTTTCGGCGATTATGTACGTACAGTCGCGCGATCAAGAGGTTTTGAGGATTCTCGGGAGACGCTTCAACAAATCGGCGTGGAGATGATCGAGGATGGCTGGGAGAGGTTCTGTCGAGCGGTACTCGCGTTCGGAGACTGGAAGCCTGGGCAATCCGTTGTGATTGAGGGAATCCGTCACAAAGAAGCAATTCTGCGTCTTCGAGCAATCATTGCTCCCGTTCCGACGTTCCTCGTGTATCTCACAGTTCCAGACAGCGTGCGACTCTTGCGGATGCCTGTCAAGTACGCCTCCGACAGGGAGAACCTTAGCAGAGTTGAGTCGCATTCCACCGAAGCGGATGTGAGAGAGTGCCTGTCAGAGATGGCCGATGTCGTGCTGGATGGGACGCAGCCGGGGGAGAGCCTTGTCGAAAATGTTCGTAGGTTTCTTGTTGACCGTGGTATTGAGATTTGACAGTGTCTGTCAACTTGCGCACATTGGATTTCAAGTAGTCCTTGGAACTGGTAGCTTTTCCTCCCTCCTCCCTAGGGGAGTGGCAGCAAGGTTTACACGACCCCTTCGGTTGGCACGTACAAATCCTCTTGCATCTGTTCCCTCAGTGATCCATGTCGAGGTAACGCTTTGCTTCCCATCGCGTGCCCGCAATACACTTCAGGCACGCCGCGACCAGCATCAGGGCCGAGCGCCCGTCGGGAAAGGCTCCTAGCGCCGCGCGTTCGCCGGCGGATCTCACGCATGATCCGCGCCAGGGGATTGTTGGTGCGGAATCTGGCGCCAGTGCTCCTCGGGGACCAAACGAGGTTTCAATGTAGTGCCGCTTGTTCTACCGCGGCGCCGGTTTCTCGCCCGCACCGAGAGACCGGGGGTCAGGGCTGAACGGGCAGGGGCAAGTCGTTCTCGGCAACGTCGCTGACGCTCAAGTCTCCGTGGACCACTCGATAGGTCTTGGCCCCTTTCAGCTTGTACCAGCAGACGACGGCATCCTGGTCGCCGAGCTTGACCCCTTTGCCGAAGTAGCGGAACGTATCCTTGACCGCATGGTCGGTGATGAAGTGGTACATGGGCATGTGATTGAGGTTCGCCCGTTTGTAGCGCTCGATCGTGTCCGTGTACTTCCGCTCGACGGGGGTTCGCTCTTCGGCCGGCTTATTCCAGATCGCTACCTCACGCGGATCGCCGGGCCAGTCGAGCGACAACTGGTGGGGGTACGTCCGGCCGGGAAAAACCCGACCGTTGACTTCGGCCAAGACGCCGATGTAGTCGATCATTTCCCGCTCGGTCACATAGTTGCGCGATTGCGAATGCACGGTGTAGCCCGGCGGCGGTTCGAGACTGAACTGTGAGTCGTTCAGCTTGGCGTCAAAATCGATGTTCTGGCGGATATAACATATCGGCGCTCCGTTGGGCCAATGCTCGCCGACTGGATTGTTGCGGTCCGGGTCGTTGTCGGGATCGTAGATATCGGCGCCGGGGATCTGTTCGCCGACGAGTTGCTTGCTCACCGGGTCGATCCAGAGATCAATACTCCAATGGCGTCCCGCGGAATCGTCCGCGCTTCGAAAGACGTTGACTTCGCCCTGCGCGGTCTTCCGTTTTCTCACCCACTGCAAGTTGCCGTTTCGGATCTCCTCAGAAGCCGTGGTGAAAGGTCCGCACGGATCGTGACCTTGAGTGGCGATTTCCGCCAGGTCGGCCCGCCGATCCTTCGTCCAGAGGATCAATTGCTTCTTGTTGATCTCATCGGTGATCTTCACGTACTGTACCGGGTTGGCGTCGCCCAGCGTCCACTGCACCTCTCGGTACAGGCCCGGCGCTTTGTAGGCGTGTTCCTCCTCCGAGCGAACCCAAGTTCCCTTGCCATCCTTGCGGGGAACATAGGCGTAGCGTATCTGCTTCCACACGACCGTCTTGGCTCTTTCGATTTGCGCCACGGTCTCGGCAAATGCCGTGGCGCCAGGGCGCGGCGTAGTGACGTACGATATGCCAAGCCAGACGCAGGCCAGGAGGGCTGCGGCGACGGCGAGCAGGAGGACTCGCCCCTTTTTTCTTGTCACAGCGCCGCTCGGCGGTGGATCGGGGCATGCGACCGTTTCGGATTGCTGCGGTTGCCACGAGTCGGGATCGGTCTCGGACGGCCCGTCCAGCGCGCTGGGCTTTCCGCGCGCAGTCTGCACACTTGGAGGGGAGCACATCTCCGGAATGCGCAAGGCGCGGGTCACGACGCGGTCCACGGTTGCCTCGTGCGGTTGCTGGCGGCAGATTTCGGCGATCGCTGCGCGGACGACCGCGGAGAACTCGCCGTCGCCGCCCGGGGCGAAGCGATCATGCCTGTCGGTATCCATCGTCACGTCTCCTTGGGTTTCGCAAACCGGGACAACGAGTCCGCGAGTCGCCGGCGGGCCTTGTACAAGGCGGTGGCCACCGCGCCTTCGTGCATGCCCAGCGCTTCGGCAATCTGAGGAGGGGATCTCCCCTCAAGATGGCTCAGGCAGAAGACCTCGGACTGTTGACGCGGCAGTCTGCCGATTTCCTGGCGGAGGTGATCCGCCAGTTCTCGCGCCTCCGCCCACTGGGCAGGATCCTCGATCGAACTGGCCAGACGGGCTTCAGGCAACGCGACCGTGATCACATGTTTCCGGAGGTGGTCCAGGGCGGCGTTGAAGACGAAGCGATGCAACAGGCCACCCCAGTTGCGCACTTCCTCGTGCTGCTGAAAGCGGTAGGCTTTCAAGAACGCATCCTGGACGAGTTCTTCCGCAACGGCCGAGGAGCCGACGATGCGCATCGCCAGGCGGAGCATCTCTCGCGCGTTGTCGCGAACGATTCGGTCCCAATCCATCGCGATGCCGCCTGTCTGGGCCTCCGGCGAGCCGCTTTCGTGGCGACTCTACCAAGGATGACGAATTCGCACCGCCAGAATCACCAAGAAAACCGGGGAGTTCGCCGGGAAAGCCCGGAATATCTCAAAGCCGACTGAGAAGCCGGCATGGAAAAGAAGCCATCCGCGTGACTTGTAGCCTAATCCTTCCCGGTATCGGAACACAAACCAGCGCTCCCCGATCGTGAGTCGCGCCGGTGCCCCGTCCACGATATTCTGACCGTTGCGAGAACCGTTCGGGACACTCGTTTTGCCGGCTTTGCCCCGAGCCTTCGGCCGGACGTTGTGGTGTTTGCCCAAACCGGTGGGTCCGGGCTGTCGTGCCGCATCCAGGGAAGAACTTCCCGAAGCGGCATGGGCAGCCCGCCGGCCGCTTTGTTTGCAGTGCCGCCCGGCCGCCGAGTAGACTGGGGATACTTGAGCCCGCCCTTGGACCAGGAGTTCCGCCATGCCGCGCCCCGCCCGCATCTCGCGTCGCCGCTTCCTCCAGCACTGCTCCGCGGCCGCCGTGGCCGCCCCCGTGCTGATTCCCGCCTCGGCATGGGGTGCCGACGGGAAGACGGCGCCCAGCCAGCGCATCACCGTGGGCATGATCGGCGTGGGGCGCCAGGCCTATCTGGTGAACCTGAAGCAGTTCCTCAAGATGCCCGACGTGCAGATTGTCGCCGCCTGCGACGTTGATACCTGGAGGCGGGAAAACGCCCAGCAGGCCGTCGAGAAGGCCTATGCCGAGGGAAAATCCTCCGGCACGTATCGCGGCTGCCAGACCTTCGTCGAGTTTCGCGATCTCTTGGCGCGGAAGGAGATCGACGCCGTGATGATCTCCACGCCCGACCACTGGCACGCCGCAATGGCGATTGCGGCGATGAAGGCGGGCAAGGACGTGGCCCTGGAGAAGCCGATCACGCGCACCATCGGCGAGGGACGCAGGATTGCCGAGACCGCAGCGCAGACCGGCCGCATTTTCCGCGTCGACAGCGAGTTCCGCTCGACCAAGGGCGTGCACCGCGCGGCCGAGCTCGTGCGCAACGGCCGCATTGGCCGAGTGCAGCGTGTGACCGTGGGCGTGCCGCAAACCGACGTCGGTTGCCCCCCGCAACCCGACATGCCCGTGCCCAAGGGACTGGACTACGAGCGTTGGCAGGGATCGGCTCCGCGCGCGCCTACACCGAACTGCGCGTGCACAAACCGATGGCCTACGAGCGGCCGGGCTGGATGCGCCACCTTTACTACTGCGACGGCATGATCACCAACTGGGGTACGCACATGAACGACGGCGCCATGTGGTGCACCGACTTGGAGCGCACCGGCCCGGTGGAGATCGAAGCCACCGGCACCTACCCTCCTGCGGAGAGCTTCTGGAACGTGCTCCTGAAGTTCGACGTCAAATTCCGCTTCACCGGCAAGGCGAACCTCGAGTGGACCTATCGCACGGAGAAGCCCTATTTCAAGATCGAAGGGACGGAAGGCTGGGTGTGGGCTGACTTCAGCACTGAATGGCACTGTTTATCACGTAACTGATTTGCAGAATTGATCTAAGCAAAAGCGGCCTGCCTCGCTACAAAGGTGTAACCACACACCCCAAGCAGCAAGGAGGCCGCCGTGAGTGATTGTATCCGATGGTCGTTTCAGCAACAGATCGATTGGTTTCGTCGTCAGTTTGCCCAGCATGCCAGGCTTCCGTTTTCCGAGGTGCTGCCGGCTTCCGTGGTGATGGCCTTGCTCCAGTCGTTGGGCGTGCAGTTCTACAACTCGCTGTACAACCCGGTCACGGTCTTGTGGTTGTTTCTCGGCCAGGTGATCCATGCCAATCCGACCTTGGCCGTGACGGTCGAGTGCTTTCTCGCTTGGCGGTTGGCCCAGGGGATGTCGCCTTGTTCGACGGACACGGGCGCCTATGCGCGGGCGCGACAACGCCTTCCGGAGGCCTTGCTGGCCATGCTCACCAGGCACACCGGCCGCGAGGCCGAACGCGCCGCGTCGAGCCAGTGGCGATGGCTGGGCCGGGTGGTGAAATTGTTCGACGGCTCGACGGTTTCGATGCCCGATACGCCCGAGAACCAGGAGGCCTTTCCGCAGAGTCGCACCCAGGCTCCCGGAGTGGGCTTTCCGCTGGCCCGCATTGGAGTGCTGTTTTCGCTGTCGGTGGGGACGGTGTTGGACCTGGGCATTCGCCGCTGGGCGGGCAAGTTTCAAAGCGAACTGGCCATGCTCCGCGACATGATCCCATCGCTCCAGGCGGGCGAGGTGTTGTTGACGGATTGCTACCTCTGCTCCTACATGGAAATCGCCCTGTTGCGTAGGCAAGACGTCGACTATGTGGGCCAGATGCACGCCCATCGGAAAGTGGATTTTCGCCGCGGCAGGCGGCTCGGCCCGTGCGATCACGTGGTCGAGTGGAGCAAGCCCCGACGGCCCGAATGGATGTCTGCCGAAGACTACGCCGCGATTCCCGAGACCCTCTCGATCCGCGAGTTTCGCCGCCGGATCGTCCGCAAAGGCTATCGCACGCGAACGATCGTCGTCGCCACGACGCTGCTCGACGCCGAGCAGTATCCGCGCGACGAGATCGCCTAGTTGTATCGACTTCGCTGGGATGCGGAAATCAATCTGCGTTCCCTGAAGACCGATGATGAATATGGACGTGCTTCGCTGCCAAACTCCCGACATGGTGCGCAAGGAAATCTGGGCCCATCTGTTGGCGTACAACTTGATCCGCACGGTGATCGCACAGGCGGCGGCCAGGCATGGAAAACATCCACGGCAGATCAGCTTCACGCGAGCCATGCGGACCTTGGAGGCATTCCGCCCCGCGATTGCCGGCGTCCCAACGAGCAACTCGCCACGCTCTACGACCACATGCTCACGGCAATTGCTTCTCATGAAATCGGCAACCGACCCGACCGCCTCGAACCACGCCAACGCAAACGAAGGCCCAAGCCCTACAAACTCATGACCAAACCTCGCAATCAAGCCCGAAAACAAGAAGCCAGAAAACGTTAAGCAAAATATCAGTGCCATTCACTTCAGCACTCTCAAGGCCGAACCGGCCTCGATTCTCGATTCGCAAATCGCCCCTGACGAGATCCACCTCCGCTTCAAGTCCGACAAGCGCGACTTCATCGACTCGGTCAAGACGCGGCAGGAGAGCCTGGAACCGGCCGAGGTCGGCCACCGCGTGACCTCATTGGGCCATCTCGGCCACATCGCCATCCAGACCGGCACGCGGCTCGAGTGGGATCCCATACGGGAGCGCTTCCTCAACAGCGAAGCGGCCAACGACCTGGTGAATCGGCCCATTCACAGTCCGCGCCGCGGTTGACGGGACCTTGGCCGCGGAACAGGAAGTGGGGCAGGGAAAAGAAGGTAGGCAAGATACCGTCGACTGCTCGACCAGGGCCGGCACGGTTTCCGGGGGGGCAAACCGATGTCGTTCCCCCCGCCTGCTTGCGCCGTAAATCCGTTACCCTCAGCAAACTCCTCGCAATCCTTCAATTCGCCTCACGCCTCTTGCCGCCCCGGTCGATCAAGTAGACAAGGCAAGTGTCTCTTTGAGGGAGGGCGATCCGGTGTTCAAGGGGTTGCAGAAGTTGTGGGCATGCGCGCTGGGGTTTGGGTTGGCGGCCAGCGGTTGCGCTTCCATCGTCACGGACATCGGGGGTCAACCGCGGTCGACGGTTCCAGCCGGCCAGGCCGCCGCGGCTCGCATTCAAGCCGCGCGGACCGCAAGCGGGGTCAAACCCGCCGTGGCCTACGAGGGTGGAGCCTCGACGGGGAGCGTGCGCGACGACCAGCGGAGTGGTCGCCAGTTCGGCGGAGGCCGTCAAGCAGGGAGCGAGCCGAGTCAGCCAGTCGCTGAAGCCTCCTTCGCCTCCGGTCGAGAAGGCCGCAGAATCCCACGAGCGTGTTCGCGAAGTCCAAGCCCAGCCCGGAACTCTACTTGCAGATGGCCAAACTCTATGAGGCCGGCGGCAAGCTTCCGGCGGCCGAGCAGGCCTACCAGCAGGGCTTGAAGAGCTTTCCCAAGAATGTGGAACTGCACCTCGCCTGGGCGCGACTGAAACACCGGCAGGGCCAAACGCAAGAGGCGCTGGACCTCTACCAGAAGGCCGCCAAGCTCGCACCGAACGACGCCTCTGTTCATAACGACCTGGGCGTGTTCTATGCGCGCCAAGGGAAAAGCAAGGAAGCCATTGCCGCCTACGAGCGCGCGATCCAGTTGCAGCCCAAGAAATCGCTCTACCGCCACAACCTGGTGATGGTGTTGGTGGACACGGGCCAGAACGACAAGGCGATGACCCATCTCAAGGCCGTGCACTCCGAGGCGGAAGCCTGTTACAAGTTGGGATATTTGCTACAGAAGAAGGAACAATGGCAGCAGGCGTCCGAGTACTTTGCCCGCGCCGTGGCCCTGAATCCCTCGATGCAAGAGGCGAAGGTCTGGCTGGACCACGTCCAGGCGCAGTATGGCCGCCGGCTCTTCGCGGCAGGTCGGCCCGGTCGCACAACTTCCGGCCCGAGCCCCGCAGCCCGTCGCGCCGGCGGCGGAGCCGCGCGTGCAGCCGGCACCAAGCCCTGCCGCGCCGCAGAGCCCGCCGCGTGCGTCAGCGCCGGCGTCCGCTCCCAAACGGCCTTCGGCGCCGGAGCGTCTGCCCGCTCCCCCGGCCAACGGGGACGACTCGGAATCGGGCGAGGTGTTTCTGGAAGACGCCCCGCTGCCCCCTTCCGCTTCGGGCGATCCGGCGAGTTCGCCCAAGGAGGGCACGGGCAAACCGGCTCGGCTCCCGCCCACCGGCGAGGCCTCCGACGCCGCACAAAGTCTGCCCGCGCCGGCCGCGCCCCGTCCGTAGCAGCGCACGGGTGCGCGGTTCGCGTCAGACGCGCGGCTTGACCGCGATGTGCTCGGCGATCCGCTCGCCCAATTCCCGCGCGTCGGCCCGGTTCAGCCGGGTGAGCACCTGTTCCCAGCGGAAGGCGAAGCTTCCGGCCTCGTCGCGATCGCGGAGCTTGAAGAGCGTGTCGAAGGCCTTCTTGCGACGACGGTACTCGCGCTGGATGTGCGTGACGCGCTCGACGAACGCGCGGAGATACTCTCCGGCAAAAGCCTCGGGGCGGCGAAGGTGCTCCAGCCGGCGGTTCACCGGCACGGCGTAGCTCTCGGCGAAGCTGCCGAGGTCCGAGAGGTAGTCGGCAAACGTTCCCGTGTGGTCGGCGACGACGATCTCGAAGGGCATGGCCTGGTCGTCCTCGATCACGACTTCGTCGCCGTCGTCGAACAAGGCGTTTCCGGCCAGGTCGCAGCGGCCCACGATCAGGTTGGGAGCCGCCGCGCGGCCCAGCAGAAGCGCGAGCCGCGAAGCGAACCCCTCGTGGGCCAGGCGGTGCTGCGGGATCTTGTCGGTGGCGATCCCGCGGATGTAGTCGCGCTCGAAATAGGGCGAGTAGATCGTGAAGCTGTTGGGAGAGCCGGGGTAGGGAAACGTCTCGCTGATCCGCTTGGCCGTCACGCGTTTGGGCAAGTTCATTCCCAACTGCCGACAGCCGAGGCGGCGGTCGAGGATGTACTCGGTATACTGCTCCGAGAGGAGCATCGCGTCCAACAGGTTCTTGCCGGCTTCGAGGTGTTCGCGGACCGCGTACTTCTGCATGCGGATGATGCTGATGATCGGCCGTTCGTTTCCTCGCTGCTTGACCTCGGCGATGTAGACGTCCCGCCGCCCGTAGAAAGCCGGCCGGCGCGAGAGCGAGCCCACGACTCGGCCGATGTTCACGTATTCCAGGTCGCCGTATTCGCGGACGAAATTGTAGATGAATTTCCGCGGCTTCTCATCGCAGAGGCGCTTGGCTTCCTCGTCGACCGCCTCGAACACCTGCTCGTAGACCGGATCGAGAATCAGCTCGCCTTTTTCGATCCTTCCTCCGGGGAGCCAGTCGATCTGCATGAAGAACTCGGAGCTCAACCCGAGCAAGGTTTCCTCGGAGACCGCCTCGTCCTTGTGTCCGATCAGCGCGATGAACATCCGGTTGCGCCATTCGGCATGGTCCGGATCGTCGCGGCGGAACTCGGGCAGCACGGCGTCGTGGAATTTCGGCACGAGCTGCTCGTACGCCGCGCGGAGCGCCGCGTCGTCCATCGCGGCAAAGTCCAACGGCGCCATCGTCGCCGAGGAGAACGAGGAATCGGTCATGAAGAAATCGACTTCGGGGTGGCGGTAGGCGTTCAATCGCGCCGAGAACTCGCGAACTTCCACCAGGTGCTGGCGAAGTTCGGCGGCCTCCATGTTCCCCAAGCCCGCGAAGTCCTCGTAGGAGAGGAACCGCGTTCCCGTGGTCCGATTGTGGTAGTACACCTCCCGCCCGCAGATTCCGATCCGCGAGCCCGCGATCATCTGCTTCATCTCGGTCGTCGACTTGGGCAGCGGCGTGATCCGCCAGCACTCTCCCCGCCGCTTGATCGCCTCGCGGACTTTGCTGTTGAGGACGTGCAGGAATCGGACCCGATACTTCGGCACGATCTCCTGCAACAGGTCGTCGGCGTGAAAGGCGAGGCTCATCCGCTCGGGATCGGGTCGGATGAGAACGGCGTTCTCCTCCATGACGATGTCGACGGCGTCGTTCCAGAGCCGCGAAACCTCATCCTTATCCAGTGGCCCCTCGCCGCGCTGGGCGCGACGCTGATTGATCGCATCGATATACGCCATCCGCTGCGTGGCGTGGATTCCCGGTAAGGTCACGATCGCACGCGATCGCGGAAATACCGTGCCGATCCGCGAGACCATTTTGCCCCGCGGCCCCTTCTCCAAGGGATGCGCGCGAGAATCTCGATCGCCGCCGACATGCCCGGTTCCTCCGGGGGATGCGTTTCCAGCTTGAACATGCGATGTCCCTTGAGAGCGCTGGCACTCCCGGTCCAGGACACCGCACCGATCACCGTCGTGCGCAATGCGCTTCGGGACGCGGATCATTCCGCTCCCGCCGCTTGTCCCGTTCCCGGCTCCGTCGACAGTCCGAGAAGCATTCCACGCGCCGACCGCTCGGCATGGCAAGCGTCGTCGGCCGGCCGCGAATGTCTCTCTGGGCTGGCCAGCCCTCACTGTATGGATGGGTAACCTCACCGTCCCTGATGGACGTGCTCGCCTCCTGCGCCAGCGAGATCACTCGCTCCCAAGGGCCTCCCCTGGAGTGGAGCCGATCTCGTTCGGCCATTTTGCCAGAGGAGGCTGAAGGTAATCTTATACTACATCGCGCGGGTGGCCGCGCACAGCCCCTGTTTGGGACAGATCGCACCACCCTTTCCGCCGCAATCTACCGGGCTTCGATCAAGTAATACATTCCCGTGGCACTTAACTCGATCTGCCGCCCATCGCCCCACTCCTTCACCGGATATCCGCATACGTCCAAGAGGGTCACTTTCAGTTGTTCGGCATCGGGCCGCAGCAGACGCACGGTTCCCTGCATTTCTCGAACCAGCCAAGGGTCTTGGCCGATCTCGACAATCCGCTGGACGCCCTCGCCCGCGACCTCGGTCCGGAAATTGTTGCCCTTTTCTTCTGACATCACCTGAAGCAGAATCCGCCCCGAACTGGCCAGCGGCTTGTCGTCCAGGCTCACGGCCACGATGTGCCCCAGGGGCATCTTCGACGCGATCAGCACGTCGCCCAGCCGAATCGTTCCGGCCTCGATCAAGGCGCCGCTCATCCCTTGGACGGCCGGTGCGTTGACGAAGAGTACACCCTTGCCATAGTCGAGCTTGAGCTGCCGCGTGGTGCTCATCACGGATTGCTCGGCGCGGCGAACATAGGGTCGCAGATTAGCCAACTTGGCAGGGCCGCCCTGGGCGCTGAAGCGCACGCGCGTCTGACCCGCATAGTGCACCAGGGGATCGATCACGTTGCCCGCCGTGAGCGTTTGCCCCTGCGGCACGTCCTTTAGCCGCAACTCGTCGAAGGCGGCGTCCTGGGGCAGCGGTGTGCCGGCGAGGCTCTCTACGTCGTCGATCTTCAAATTCAATTCGACGAGCGTCTCACCCGCGTCCACCATACCCTTGCGATAGATCAGCGCGGTGGCCGGGAACTGGCCCATCATCGCCGGCGACATCAGCGTCCAGGGCTGCATGAAGAAGCCCGGCTTAACGGCCCACGTCGCCCCGTCGAGGGCGAAGTGGACGATCGCGTCGGTGCCTTGCAGCGCGCCGTACACGGCGTAGTACAGCGGCGCCTCGGAACGGTAGCGGTTCGGCCGGGTGAACGTGGTTTCCGAGATCATCGACGGCTTGTCGTTGTAGCTCGGGTCCATCACCGGGTGGACGAACTGCTTCGGCTTGCCCGGCTCCTCCGCCTCGAACCGCAGCGCGCTGCGGTCGCTGTAGGTGTGGCCGTCGCGAATCGACCATTCGGCGGCTTCCCCCTTGTGATTGCAGCCGAAGTAGCCGTGGCGATCGATGAAATCGCCGGCGGTGTAGCTGTACTTTTCCAGCGGACCGAGAACCTGCGGGCTGGCGGTGGTCCAGTTCGAACACGTGATCATCCCCTTGAAGCCCAGCTCGCGAAGGAACTTGCAGGTTTCGGAATAGAATCCCCGCTGGCTTTCGAGGAGGAAACGCGCCGCGTCCTGGTCGCGCAGCGTCTTCTCGTTGAACATGTTCCAGAGCGGCCGGAAGCCGACGCGCCCCTCGGCGGGGTTGTCGCGCGGCACCTTGAGCCCTTTCCACGCGGCAAACGCCTTGTCGAGTCCGCCGTACTTCTTCACCAGCCAGTCGCCGAACTGTTTTTCGAGGATTCGCAGCTGCGGATCGGGGATGCGGTCGGCGGAGAACGTCCAGAAGAAGTAGGAGTCCTCGTTGAGGATTTCCACGCCCGCCAGCGCCGGCTCGTCGATCAGCCGCTTGCCGCCGGGACCGGGCGTCAGCAGCACCGCCTTCCACCATGCGCGGTACTGCTCCTGGAAATTCTTGTTGAAGTAGAGCGCGGCGAACGGATGCTTTGCCGTCGTAGCCCTCAAGCCAGGGCGTGCCCGGCTTGGGCTGCATCCAGAGGGGAAAGTAGATCGACAGGTGGCTGTAGATGCCCTCCTGTTTCATGGCCTCGACGATCTCGATTCGCTGCTTGACCTCGTCGGGCTTGAGATTCGCCGCTCTCGTCGAACACCCCGCCGTGGATGCGGACCATGTTCACGCCGTACTTGGCCAGCAACCGCGCGTTGCGCCGCAGCTCCTCGCGCGTCCTTCAGCTCGTGCGACGGCCCGTTGACCGCCCAGAACCGCACCGGCTGGCCGGTCTTCTGGTGGACGAACTGCGATCCCTTGGCGGCGATGAATCCGCCCTCGCCCGCCACCTTCTCGTTCAGCGCGCGGAGATCGAAGCCGCTGGTGGCTCGAACTTGTCCTGCGGCGGGTCGAAGGGGAACCAGCCCTTGTTCTCCTCCGCGAGGCGCTGGGCGGCGGCCGCCATCTGGCTGGGCTTGAGGATTCCCTGCGGCTGGAAGGGCTCGTTGGCCAGCACGAAGCAGTCGAGATAGCCGTGGTTGCTGTTCTTGCTGTCCATGCGGAAGCGGACCACGTTGGCCCCTTTTTTCAGAGTCCACCGGGCCGACCTTGACCCAGGCGACGAACCGCAGGTCGGGCTTGCCGTCGGCCGCGATGTTGACGCTGCCGATCGGGTTGGCATCGAGGTCGATCTCCGTCCCCGCGCGGCCTTCCCACTGGTAGGAAAGCTTGGCCTGCACGGGATTGGCCCGCACCCAGAACTCGTACGGTCCCCGCTTCCGGTGCGAGCACGCGATACTCGGCCTCGCCCGGCTTTTTCTCGTTGAAGTTGCTGATGAAGTCACCGCCGGAGAGCTGGTCGCGCTTCACCTGGTCGTACCAAGGGTGGCGATTCATCGAGGCGCGGAGCGGTTTCTCTCCTTCGATCCAGAGCACCGCACCGTGGACCGGGACCGCCGCCAGACTCGCGAGAATCACGACTCCGCGCTAAGGCAGACCACCCCCCACACACCCTCCCGGCTCGCGCTGGGCAACATTGGCTCGTCATCGCTGAGGCTCCTGACGTCAGATTGGCTGTTGGGCTTTTGCGCTCAATCTTGAGTGGGCCGCCCGCGCCCGTCAAGAGTTGGAGGGAGAAGAGACGACTGCGGGAGCCTTCCCCCGCGGCGCCGCCTGGACTATCCTGACTGCGTTGCACAGCCGAGGCGGCAGCCCACTGGACCCACGATGCACCGGCTGCAATTGCGGCTGCGAAGACCGTTTCCCGCACTGCCGGCGTAGGAGGAATTGCACCGATGCTCACGACGCCCCGATCGTTGTTTGCCCTCGCTCTGTTGGCCTTCGCCCAGACCGCCTGGACGGCGGAAGCGGACCACGCCGCCCGGCTCGCGGAGATCGACCGCGTGGTGGCCGCCGGCCCCTTCGCCGCCGCGTGGGAGTCGCTCGAGAAGTACCAGGTGCCGGCCTGGTACCAGGACGCGAAGTTCGGCATCTTCATCCACTGGGGCGTCTACTCCGTCCCCGGCTTCGGCAACGAATGGTACCCGCGCAACATGTACCTGAAGGACTCCAAGGAGTTCAAACACCACGTGGCGACCTACGGGCCGCAGAGCAAGTTCGGTTACAAGGACTTCATCCCCCGGTTCAAGGCGGAGAAGTACGATCCCCAGGCCTGGGCCCGGTTGTTCAAGAAAGCCGGCGCGAAATACATCGTTCCCGTGGCCGAGCACCACGACGGCTTCGCCATGTACGACTCCGCGCTTACCGAGTGGTGCGCGGCGAAGATGGGCCCCCGCCGCAATCTGATCGGCGAACTTGCCGAGGCCGCGCGTCAAGAGGGGCTGGTCTTCGGACTATCCAGCCACCGCGCCGAGCACTGGTGGTTCTTCGACGGCGGTCGCACGTTTGACTCCGACGTCAACGACCCCAAGTATGCCGCCCTCTACGGCCCCGCGCAGAAGCGAGAAGAGGCGGAGAAACAGAAGAATCCGCCCGACAAAGCGTTCCTCGAAGACTGGCTGCTGCGGACCTGCGAACTGGTCGACAAGCACCAGCCCCAGGTCGTCTGGTTCGACTGGTGGATCGCGCAGCCCGCCTTTCATCCCTACCTGAAGAAATTCTCGGCCTACTACTACAACCGCGGCGCGGCTTGGCGGAAAGGCGTGGCCATCAACTACAAGAAGCACGGCGGCGAGTCTTTCCCCGATACCGCCGGCGTGCTCGACATCGAACGCGGCCAGTTGGCCGCCATGCGCCCGTTATTCTGGCAAACCGACACCTCGGTCTCCAAGAATTCCTGGGGCTATGTGGCCAACCAGAACTACAAGACCGTCGATTCGATCGTCGACGACCTGGTGGACATCGTCAGCAAGAACGGCTGTTTGCTCTTGAATATCGGCCCCAAGCCCGACGGCACCATTCCCGAACCCGAAGAGAAGATGCTCCTGGAGATCGGAAAGTGGCTCGCCGTCAACGGCGAGGCGATCTACGGCACGCGTGCCTGGAAGACCTTCGGCGAAGGTCCGACCGCGGTGATCGAAGGCCCGTTTGCCGACACCAAGCGGAAGCCCTTCACCGGACAAGATATCCGCTTCACCGCCGGCAAGGGAAAGCTCTACGCCATCGCCCTGGCCTGGCCGGGCGAGAAGCTCCAGATCACCGCGCTGGGAAAGTCGTCGAAGTTCTCCGCCGAGGTGCTCGAGGTCGAACTCCTCGGACACGACGGCAAGCTGCGGTGGACGCAGGACGACAAGGCGCTGGTGGTTCACATGCCGGCGAGCAAACCGTGCGACCACGCCTTTGCCCTCCGCATTGGACTGCGCAACCCATAGCGCCAGCGCCAACCCCCGCCACGGCTCGCTTCAGACGAGCGGCAAACGCTCGATCAAGTCGGCGCCCTCGTGCGTGGGGCTGTTGACGCGCGCGCTCACCGGGTAGGCGGACAGGTCATCACCCTCGTAGGGGCACAGTACGCTGGCCACCTCTTCCGCGCGCTCGAGCCGGGGGTCCAGCCACCGCGCGTAGTCCTCGAGGGCAACGATCACCGGCATCCGATCGTGGATCGGACGCACCACGTCGTTGGCGTCGGTGGTGAGGATCGTGCAGCTCTCGAGCGTGCTGTGGTCCGGTCCTTCCCAGACTTCCCAAAGCCCTGCGAAGCCAAAAGGCCGATCGTCAGCGAGATGGAAAAAGTAGGGCTGGCGCCGCGAACCCGTTTTTTGCCACTCGTAGAACCCATCGGCCGCCACCAGGCACCGCCGCCGTCGGAATGCTGCGCGAAAGGCCGGCTTCTCCGCGGCCGTTTCAGCGCGCGCGTTGATCAGCCGGTTGCCGATCGAGGGATCCTTCGCCCAGCCGGGCACGAGCCCCCACCGCAAGCCGGCAAGTTGCCGTGAGCCGCCATCGGCCGCGGCGCGCACTACGGCCACGGTCTGCGTCGGAGCCACGTTGAACCGCGGTTCCAGCGGCTCGAGATCGAAGAGGCTGAACTGTTTGGCAATCGCCGACACGGGTGCGCGGAGAGTGAATCGCCCACACATCGTTGTCTCCGTTGTCTGCGTTGTCCCCGCCCAAGTGCCGAGAAAGTCGCCGCCTGCGTCATTATACCGGTCATATGACACCCCCTGTTGGTCTAGTGCGCGACGGAATTCTCCTCAAGCTCCTCATATCCTGCCGCCGATAACTGGCTACGTGGCGGACTCGCCACCTCAAGCGAAGGATCGGCCGATGCTTGTCGTGATCAGCGATCTGCACCTAACCGACGGCTCCTGTGGAGCGAGCATCTCCTCGGGGGCGTTCGAGATCTTCTGCCAGCGCGTCCGGGAACTGGCCGAGGCGGCCTCGTGGCGCGACGGACGGCAGTTACCGCCCGATCGACAAGCTCGACATCGTGCTCTTGGGCGACATCCTCGACCTTCTCCGCTCCTCGCGTTGGAACGGGCAAACCACGATCCGCCCTTGGAGCGATTGGAACACCGAGGAGTTCTTCGACCAGGTCAACCGGATCACCAACGACATACTCCAGCACAACGAGGAGGGTCTGGCGGTGCTGCGGAGCCTGGCGGCCGAGGGGGGCGTAACCGTGCCCCCGGCCCTGCGCACCGGAAGGCCGGCCTCCGACGCGGCGCGGCAGCCGGAGTGGAGGTCCGACTGCACTATCTGGTGGGCAACCACGACTGGTTCTATCCACCTGCCCGGCACGCGCTACGATCTGATTCGGCAGAAGCTCGTGCGGCAGATGGGTCTGGCCAACCGCTGGGATCGCCCCTTTCCCCACGACTACCGGAGAGCGACGATCTGCTGGGCAATCTGCGGCGGCACAAGGTCGCGGCCCGCCACGGCGACGTCTTACGATCCGTTCAACTTCGAGGGCGAACGCGACGCCAGCAGCCTGGGCGACGTGATCGTCATCGAGTTGGTCAACCGCTTCGCCCTGGAGGTGGAGACCCAGCTGGCCAACGACCTGCCGGCCAGCACGGTGCTGGGGCTACGCGAGATCGACAACGTCCGCCCCTCGGTCCTCATCCCGGTCTGGATCGACGGCCTGCTGGAGCGGACCTGCCCCACGGCCTCGATGCGCAAGCAGATGAAGCGCGTGTGGGACCGGCTGGTCGACGAGTTCCTCGCCATCGAGTTCGTCCGGCAGCGCGACACCTGGAGCCCCATCGATCTGGTCGACGGACTGCGCTCGGCGCTGAAGTTCAGCAAGCGGCTGTCGGTCGGCTGGGCCAGCTCGGTGGCAAGTGGTTCAACGGCCTCCGCGGGGCCGAGCGATCCTCCTACGCCAGCACGCGATGGGCGAGCAGGATTTTCGCAATCGCCGCGCCAAGCACATCGTTTACGGCCACACGCACGTCAGCCGAGACCGTGCCGCTGGACGCCAGCTACGCCGAAGGCTACGTGCTCAATCAGGTGTACTTCAATGCGGGCACCTGGCGGCGCGTCCACTACCAGACCCAGCTCGCCCCCGCCGAACACGAGTTCATCGCGTCCGACGTGATGACCTACCTGGTCTTCTACCAGGGGGACGAACGCAAAGGCCGACCTTACGAGACCTGGTCCGGCACTCTCGGTTTCAATCCGCCAGAAGTCACGATTCACCGCATCGATCCTGGCAGACCGAGCCATGCCACAGGCCAATCTCTTTCGACACCAAGCCTACACCCCCATGCGCCCCACTTCGCCACATCATCGCTTAAGTCCGGGCAATTGTCCGCCCGTCGGGTCTAAGCTCTTCCGCCTCCGCATGCGCCAGGTGGGCGCAGCGTTGCGCGCCGAGAACGTAGCTGCCGTGGTCCTTGTCCACGGCTCCTTCGACGGCGTGCTCACGCTTCGGGCCCTGGCCGAGTTGGCGCGCGTGTTTCCCGCCGCCGGCCCCGCCATTCGCCGCGTCATGCAGCGATTCATCGAACGCCCCACGCAAGACATCGCCTACTACAGCGACAGTTACGCGTGGGCCCTGGAAACGTCGCTCAATCCTCCGGGCTACGCGCACATCCCGGTGCACCTGTTCCACTGGTCCGGCGAGAACCACCACCTCGGCCGGGCCGACGCCGCCGTGCGTTTGATCGACGAACTCGACGCGATTGGCTTCTCCGAGGGCCAACGCGTGCTCCTGTGGGGCCACAGCCACGCCGGCAACGTCTTCGCCCTGCTCACCAATCTCCTCGCCGGACACCGCGAGGCCGTCGAACGATTCTTCGACGCGGCCCGCATCTACTATCGCTGGCCCCTGCTGGGCCTGACCGATATTCCGGTCTGGGAGCGCGTCCGGCAACGGCTGGCGGGCGACCATCGGCCGCTGGCGGGCGTATCCCTTGACCTGGCCACCTTCGGCACGCCGATCCGGTACGGCTGGGATTCCGCCGGCTACTCGCGCCTGCTGCACTTCATCCACCGCCGCCCTGCCGGAGGTCTGCCGATCTACCGCGCCCTCTTCCCGCCCGAACTCAACGACGTGATGAGCGCCGCCCACGGCGATTACGTCCAGCAACTGGGCATCGCCGGCACGAATACCGCCCCCAGTTTGCTCGCCTGGCGCGCGTGGCTGGCCGATCGCCATCTGGGCCGCCTGCTCCGCCAAGAACCCGAGACGGCCGAACCGGTCGAACAGCTTCCGCGCCGGCAGAATCGTCCCCGACGACGGCACGACGCTCCTGGTCGACTACGGCGAGCCGGAAGGAAGCGTAGCCGAACATCAGGCCGGCCACGCGGTCTACACGGAAAAGCGCTGGATGCTCTTCCACGCCGAGGAGATCGCGCGCTGGCTCTATACCGGCCGCGCGTCGATGGTCGCCTGAATCTCCGGCGTTCGCCTTCGCGCCTGCGCTAGGGCTTCGCCGATGCGGGGATTTCCCTGGGCCGGCAGTAGGTCAACGTCAGAAGCGCGTAGCCCGTCACTAGCCCCGGGTCTCCTTCCAACCATCGCGAGTTCTCGTTGGCCCACGACCCATCCGGCCGCTGCCGACGCAAGAGCTCGGCCGCCAATTCCGGCGCCAATCGTGCTTCTGGCCCTGCGCATCTTCCAGCACGGTCAGCTTCATCGCGTCGAGGGCCTTGGCAAAGGTGTGGTAGTAGTAGTAGAGTCCGGCATCGCCCATGCCCGGGTTGGCCTTGAGATCGTAGTGCTTCTGCGCCCACGCAAGCGCGGCTTTGACGCGCGGATCCTCAGGCCCCACTCCCGCGTAGATCATGCTCTTCAAACCCGCATAGGTCATCGAGCCGTAGCTCCGCAGGCCACCCTCGGGCGTATCGCCGGCCATGCTCTGCCCACCGGCCGCCACGGTGTAATAGAATCCGCCGTCCGGGTTCTTGGCGGCGTGTTCCGTGGTGTTGTACTCGCTCTCGAGATTCTGGCACCGCGACACGAAGACCAGGGCCTTGCGGATCGCTTCATCGTCGGGCCCGTCGCCCACGGATTTCAGGGCCTCGATGAAGAACTGCGTGTTCGACAGGTCGGGACGCTTGTTCTTTCCGTACCCCGCGCCGCCGTAGCTCGTATTGCTTCGCTCGAGACCCTCGCTCTCGTCCCACTGCTGCTGTTTCAAGTACGTTTCCGCACGCTTCAGGAGCGTGGCGTAGCGTCCGTCGCGATTGGCCTCGGCAAAGGCCATCAGGGCCAAGCACGTCTCGTAGTTCTGGTAGAGCGAGCCGGCGCTATAGATCCCGCCGTCCGGGCGGACCATGCTTTCCAGATGGGCAAGCGCTTTGGCCACGGTCGGGTCGTTGGGTCCCCGGCCGGCACGCAACAGGCCGGTGGCCACCACGGCGGTCACTCCCGGGCCGGCCGGCGAAAAAGAGCCGTCGGCCGCCTGAACCTTCGCCAGGAAGGCCGCCCCCCGGTCCAAGGCCTGCTGAACCCGCAACCCTTCGGTCTGCGCGGGACGAGCCTTGGGCGCCGCGGCGGGCTCTACGGCCTGCACGCTGGCCGTTGCCGCCGAAACCGCCAACACCCATCCCCAAAGCCTGATCCGCTCACGCATCGTATGTCTCCTCGGTCCCCTGCCGCCAAATCCCCGCACCGGACGCTGCGAGCCCCCTACACGGACGAAGACCCGCCTCTGTAGCCATTCTAGCTCACGGCCGCAGCGCGAAAAGCCGAGACCGCTTCCGCACCGTCTCGTGCACAGTTCCGATCGGCCCGGTCGCCGGAAACGAACGGCGAATCGATGACACCAAGGCACGGCGGGCCTAAGCGACGATCGCCAGAATGTCGCTTTCGTCGAGGATCAACAGCTCCTCGCCCTCGATCACCACTTCGGTCCCGGAATAGCGGCCGAAGAGCACTCGGTCGCCTTCCACAACCTGCGGTCTGGCCCGCGATCCGTCGGCCATTTGACAGCCGTCACCCACAGAGAGCACTCGACCCTGCAAGGGTTTTTCCTGGGCGGTTGCGGGAAGTACCACGCCACCGCGGGACCTCTCTTCCGCCTCCGTGCGCTTGACGACCACTTTTTCACCTAGCGGCACCAGTCTCATATTGGATCGGGTCCTCAGCAGGTCTGACAATCCGCCCCGGAGACGGGGCACATCTGAGGATTGTCGCAAGCGGTCGGCGGAAGGACAAGCCTACCCAGACAGTGGGGTGTAGGCCAAAACGCGGTGATTCTGCGGCAACCACGGCGGGAACTGTTTCGCCACACACCCATAACGAGGGGGGAAATACTGCGGGTTCCGCGCGCCTCTACCACCGCGACTTGACGCCCCCTGGCGAGCGGCCATACTTCACTTCCATCCTGTGCCAGCCGTTCATCCGCCACGTCGATCCGGTCATGCTCGAAGCCCGCCACCTCGGCCGCCGCCATCCCGATGGAAAGCGGTGGCTCGTCGAGGACGTGTCGCTTACGCTCGCGGCCGGCGATCGCCTCGTGGTTGCCGGGCCCTCGGGCTCGGGAAAGACGCTCCTGCTGCGATGCTTGGCCTTGCTCGATCCACTCGAGTCGGGCGAGGTTTATTGGCATGGGGAACGGGTCCGCCACGACCGCGTTCCCCACTACCGGCGGGAGGTGATTTACCTGCACCAGCGAGCAGCACTCCTGGAGCATTCCGTCGAGCAGGCATTGAGGAAACCGTTTGCCCTGGCCGTTCACCGCGGGCGGACGTTCAACCCGGACCGCGTGCTGGAATGGCTCGCCCACCTCGGTCGCGATCGCTCATTTCTGGCCAAAGCGACGCGCGATCTGTCGGGCGGGGAAATCCAGATCACGGCGCTGGTCCGCGCGATTCAGCTCGACCCGACCGTTCTCCTCCTGGACGAGCCCACCGCCGGCCTGGATCCCCAGACCACCGAGGCCGTCCAACGTCTCATGGACCGATGGCTCGCCGAGGCGGTGGATCGGCGCGCGCTGGTCTGGGTAAGCCACGACGCCTCACAAACCGAGCGCATGGGCACGTCGGTGCTGCACTTGAGCGGGGGCCGGCGCGTCGACCCCGCCTGAGCCGAGCGGCCGGTTTCCGCGCATCTCCTGCCGCTCGACCCCGGTCGGGACCCCGCGTTACAATGGGAGGGCTTTTGCCGCACGATTCCCCTCACACGATCCGCACGAGTATGTCGCACGACCAGGTTTCCCTCGCCGGGCGCCCTTCCTGAAGGAGCTCACCAAGGGCCTCTACGAACCCAAGGGGTTCCCTTCGCTCGCTGAAGCGGCCGAACGCTCCAGCAAGCACAACCGCCAGATCGCCGCCTGTATTCCGCACTGGCAAGACTGGCGCGAAGCGGCCAACGGCATCAAGGCCTACGCGATTCAGAATCTCGACCGGCTGCTGGTCGAGTTCGAGAAGAACATCACCGCGCGGGCGCCCAGGTGCTCTACGCACAGAACGCCGAAGAGGCCAACCGGCACGTGCTCGACATCGCCCGCGAGCACACGGCGTGAAGACCGTAGTCAAGTCCAAGTCGATGGTCAGCGAGGAGCTGGAGGTCAATCACGTGCTGGCCGCCGCTGGGGTGCGCGCGGTGGAAACCGACCTGGGCGAATACCTCGTCCAGTTGGCCGCACAGCGCCCGATCCACATCGTCACCCCCGCGCTGCACATGTCGGCCTCCGACGTGGGCAAGCTCTTCCAGGACAAGCTCGGCGAGCCGTACACCGCCGAGCACCGCCAGCTTACCGACATCGCCCGCCGGCACCTCCGCGAGGACTTCATCACCGCCGACATGGGCATGTCGGGCGTCAACTTCGCCATCGCCGACACGGGCACGATCTGCGTCGTGGAGAATGAAGGCAACGCGGGGCTCTCGACCGCCGCGCCCCAGGTGCACGTGGCCCTGATGGGCATCGAGAAGGTCATCCCCGGCATCGACTACCTGCCCGTCTTCCTCAACCTGCTCGCGCGGAGCGGCACGGGCCAGAAGCTGACCACCTATACGCACCTTTTCCACGGCGCGACTCCCGGCCGCGCTCTACGTGATCATTCTCGACAACGGCCGCAGCAACGTGCTCAAGGACCCCGCGGCGCGGATGGCGCTGTTCTGCATCCGCTGCGGTGCCTGCCTCAACGCCTGCCCGGTCTACCGCCGCACCGCCGGCTGGGCCTACGGCTGGGTTTATCCCGGCCCGATCGGATCGGTTCTCACGCCGCACCTGGTGGGCATGGAGGCGGCCACGCTCCCCTTTGCCTCGTCGCTGTGCGGCGCCTGCGCCGAGGTCTGTCCGGTGAAGATCGATCTCGCCCACCAACTCGTCCACCTCCGCCACCGCGCGGTGAACGAGCCTTCCCCCATGAACTCTTGGACCGAGCGGCTGACCTGGAAGCTGTGGGCATGGTGGATGGCCGGTCCGCGGCGCTATGGGTTGGCGATGCGCGCCGTCCGCCTGGGGGTCCGCATGGCCCGTTTCCTCCCCTGGCATCCCGGCAAGCTGGGCGCTGGACGCGCGGACGCGATCTGCCCGCGGTCCCCGCGCGAGTCGTTCCGCACCTGGTGGCGCCGCCACGGCGCGGATCTGAAACCCGGCGACGCACGCAAACGTCCTTAGGCCGATCCCAAGACCGAGTACCGCCCCAAGATTTCCCAGCCGCAGAAAGCCTCGAACTGGTCCACAATCAGCAACGGCATCCCTAGAGTCTTCCTCAGCCGCACGTCGCCGAAGCAAGAAAGGGCCGTTTCGGCCCGAAGCCCCGGAAAGCCCGCTCGCCATGAATAGCCGCGACGCCATCCTCAGCCGCATCCGCACCGCCTTGGCCCAGGACGCGCCCATCGCCAAGCCACCCGTGCCCCCGGTCTGGCCGCAGACCGATCCTTCGGCGGAGGAAATGGCGCAGCGCTTCGCGCAGGAGCTCGAGGCGATCAGCGGCGAGGTGATTCGCTGTCCGTCGTTGGCCGCGGCGCGCGACGAGCTGGCCACGATGGCCGACCGCGGCGCCTGGGACAAGATCGGTGCCGTGGATCGCGCGTTGTCCCGCGACCTCTTGGCGGCAATGCCCGCCGAGCGCGTGCTCTGGGCCAAGGCGGATTGGACCCCGCAGGGCATGGCCGATCTTCCCGTGGGAGTGATCGAGGCCGACTACCTGCTGGCCGATACCGGCTCGGCGCTGGTCGCCTGCCCCACCGCCCACGAGCGACTGATGTGCTATTTGCCGCCCGTCTGCGTGGTCGTCGCCACCGCCGAGCGGCTCGTGGAGCACATGCCCGCCGTCTGGCCCGAGGTGGCCCGCCGCGCGGCGGATCCTTCGCTGCGCGGCGAGTTCGTGATCATTACCGGCCCCAGCCGCACCGCCGACATCGAGAAGATCCTGATTCTCGGCGTCCACGGGCCCAAGCGGCTGATCGTGCTTCTGATTAACGGTTGATCTTCGCCATTTCCCAGGTCGTGGTCTGGCCGTCGGGGAAGCGGACCGAGACCGAGCCCGACGCGGCGGTCAGCTCCGCTAGCGCGGCCTCGAAGACCGCCCCGTTTTCGCCGCCAATCGTCCAGCGGATCCGCATTGAGGCTTTGTCCACGCTCCCCTGCACGTTCTCGACTCCCTGAGTCACCTTATCCACCTGCGAACCGCGCACGGAGCCGTCGCGGCCGATCGAAATCTGAATCACTCGGCTCGGCTGCAGTTTCGCCGGCCGGCTTGAGCGAGTATACGCCCAGCGAGAGCCATTGGGGATCGTCGCTTGTCCCCAACGCCGCGGGGACCGTCCGGTCGCTCGGCGAAGGCGAGGGTTCTTCGCCGATCGGCGCGTTCTGCTGGGGCGTCTGGACGACTTCATTTACGTAGGTCGTCGATTCAGTCACGTACGTTCCCCCCGACGAACCCGACGTTACGGGAATTGCCAACCAGGCGGCAACGCCCGTCAGCGAGGCCGCCACCCACAGATCGGCATGAGGATGCGCGGCGTGCCAGGCATGGGGATGCTGGGTGTACCAGGCCGGTGTGAACGGCTGGGGCCGCGGCTGAAGCGAGCTTTGCAGGTTGCCTGCGGCCTCGCTCCGCGATTCTGCGCGGTTGCCGCGCTGCGGGCCGACGTGGCTCTGTACATCCTCCGCAGTCGCCTGGCGAGTGGAGACGGAGGGCGTGGCGCGCTGGAGTTTGGCCGCGCGCCGGGCCAGCGCCGCCAGGTCCGCCGCCGCGTCCCGGTCGCGCCGTCGCGTCGCCGCAAAACGCCATGCACACCAGCCCCAGGACCATCAGGCCAACCGACAGTTTCTTCATGGATCGTTCCCTTGCGTAATAGACCGCAGCGCCGCACCGCTGCCCGCAAGGCGCGAACGCGCCTCGGGATCCGACTGCACGGCTCGAAGAGGAGAGGCTACCTCTCCCTGGGACGCTTCAAGCGACCGCTTCCGGCGGAGGCGCGCAGAACTCGTTAAGCAAAGGATAGTACACAAGCACTCGGCACGGGGCCGGCGATAGCGAGGGAAGCGATCGTGCGGCGAATCCGGACTGTGCCGCGCGTAGGAAGTGTGCGCTCGCACTGTCGCCCTAGAGATGTTTTAGAGCCGATCTCAGAACCTTTCGGAGCGCTACGGTTTTCCGGCCGCACAGAGCTCCAGCGGCAGTTCTGGGATAGGTTCTTATTACGATCTACGCGCAGTCGCGTAGCGCACTCGTGCTGTATCCCGCGAGGAACTTCCTGGAAGCAGCACTACGGCGGTGCCGTTAGCGTCCGAACAGCAACCCGCTTGAGTCCAGCGTGCGACTGCTCCCTTCCTCGCGCTTTTTCGCGATCCGGTGCTCGAACGACATGTAGGCGAACAGGCTGGCGTCGGGCGCGTTGCGCGTGAGTCCGATCGGAGCGCCCAACCCCACGACCCACTGCGTGTCTCCCTCGGTGAATAGCGCCCAGCGGAATCCGGGGTTCAGCAGCAGCTCGTTGGTGTGATCTTCCTGGCCGTTGGGCAACAGTTCCTCGTCCCAAAGCGCGAGAGTCTCCAGCATCAGGTGAAAGTTTGGCCGGAGGAAATAGATGACACTCGCGCCGACGTAGCAGCCCTCGAGCGTGTGCCCCGCGAACACAAGCGCGGGGTCGACGCCCGCCTCGACGCCGGGGATCGCGGTCGCTCCGGCGTTGAAATGCGTCGCGAAACGTTCGAACTCCTTGCTGAACGGCAAATTGACCTGATAGCCCACCTCGCCCGTACCCAACCCCTCGTCCTTGTTGCCCGTCGGCAGAATTACGCTGAACCGCGGGGCAAAGGCCAGATCCTTCCCCTCGCCGCCCAACACTTGAAGGCGGTAGTTGAGGAGTATGTCGCCGAAGCCGTCGGCCTGCGTCCCCGCCCCGCCCTCGCGCTCATGCGCGTAGAGCATCGGGATTGTGTAGGAGAATTGATGCCGCTGGCCCAACACGGGCCACTCCTGGGTGAAGACATAATCGAACGCGTTTTCCCGACGCGGCCCGTTGCGCTCCCAACTGGGCACCCAGTTGAAGATGTGCTGCACCACGCCCGGATCCTGGTTGTAGGCCTCTTCGATGAGAAAAGAATTGTCGCGAATGCCGCCTTCTTCCTCTCCCGCAGCCTCGCCTCCTTGGGGAGACAACAGCATCCCCTGCTGCGCCGCCGATCCGCCCGGCAGTGCCCCGAAAACGATCACCAAGAGCACGCCGATCCGACCATTCAACCCCTGCATGGAACACCTCGACCCCAGATCGACCGCAGCGCGCGGTCTCCACCTTGAACAAAGAAACCGGTCACTCGCATCGATGCTATCGACAGGGCTCGCAC
This sequence comes from Pirellulales bacterium, assembly GCA_963736495.1. GTDB lineage: Bacteria > Planctomycetota > Planctomycetia > Pirellulales > Thermoguttaceae > CAVTPL01. The sequence goes on from CAVTPL010000015.1 coordinate 42,524, forward strand.
GCAGACCGAGTTCTGCGTTGGGGGGTTCGCATTGCACCTGTGGCGCAGAGACTGCCGCTTGCGCCGCAAGGCAAGATGCGCAAGCACGACCGCGAGACCGCACGCCGGCACAGGGCACCGCTTCTGCCCCGACTCTCTCATTGCTCCAACGCGCACCGGTCGCAGAGCTTCTGGGATCCGTGGATCGCGCAAACGGCGGGCACTATTTCCCGCGATTTCGCCGCGCCGCAGGGCCGGGTTCGCGCCCACGCGTCAGAGCATGGTAGAGTGTCTTAGAGCCGATCTGGAACCGTGTGCCGCCCCGAAATCTTCCGGCCGCGCACGGCCGCAACGGCGGCTCTGCGATCGATTTTGTGGCGCACCAGGCGAGTGGACAGGCCACGGGAAACCGCAACCGTCTAACACGGAGGGCAATCATGCAGAATCCACCGGACACGATCGCCTGAGGAACACCGGTTGTTCCTCACCCCGGCGGCGCGGAGGCGATCCCTCCGAACGACGTACCGCAAGACAAAATCAACCCGCCCTACGCACCGCGCATGGGCGGGTTTTTTCGTCTTTGCCTGGCCCAGGCGTGTTTGCCCGGTCTGGTGCCGCTTCCCGCAAGTTCTCTGCCCGAATGCGGCACGAAAGCCCAGACCCACCGGTCCAGCCGCGCTACGATTCGCCGAAGCGGATGTCGAGAATCTCGTAGCGGACCGTTCCCATCGGCACCTGGATCTCTGCCGTGTCGCCCACCTTCTTGCCCACCATGCCCTGGGCCAAGGGGCTGGTCACCAGGATCTTGCCGGCCATGTAGTCTTCTTCGCCCGCGCCCACCAGGGTGAATTCCTCCTCTTCGCCGACGTCGAGGTCCTTCACGCGCACCGTGCAGCCGAAGGCGACCTGGTCCTTGGGCGAGTTCGCCGGGTCCATGAGCACGGAATGCGCCAGGCGGTCGCGCATGGCGTTGATTCGCGCCTGGAGGAGCCCCAAGCTTTCCCGCGCACCGTGGTACTCTGCATTTTCGCTCAGATCCCCCTCGGCGCGCGCCTTGGCCAACCCTTCCAGGATCTTTTGTTTCTCCACGTTTTCCAGATGGTCCAATTCGGCCTTGAGCTTGTCGTAGCCGACGCGAGTCATGGGAATGCGATCCGACATCAAATGCGCTCCACCGTGATTCAGGACAGTTTGCGTTTGCCTGGGATTTGCCGCGCACTCAGCGGCAATTCGCCGCGCACCTGCACGTGCAGCGCGCAGGAACTTGTCGCGCGACGTGATGAAAAGAGTCGAGAAGTCCTTGCCGCCGAAGACGCAGTTCGAAGCGTACTCGACGCCGATCACTCCCACCGGCCGCCCCTCGGGCGAAAACACCTTCACCCCCGCGGCGCCGCAGCACACGTAGAGACTTCCCTGCTCGTCCAACGCCATTCCGTCAGGATTGGCGCCCAGCGCGGCGATCCAGAGCGACTCGTGGGCCAGTTCGCCCGGCCCTACGACGTCGTAGCGGTAGACGGCCTGAGCGCGGCTGTCGGCCACCCACAGCACGCATCCGTCGGCACTCAGCAAGACGCCGTTGGGCTTCCTGCATACGGTCGACACACGCCGCACTTCGCGGATCGAGGAAACGTAGTACACGTCCTCCTTCATCACGGCGGGCTGACCGCGGTGCGCGTAGTGCGGATCGCTGAAGTAGAACCCGTCCTCGCCGTCGATCGCCAGATCGTTCGGCTCGTTGAAGGGGACCCCGTCGATCGAGCCGGCCAACACGCGCTTCCGCTTCGAGCCGATTTCGATCGCCACCACGCGGTGCGCCGCCCCTTCGCAGACGTACAATTCCCCGTGGCGATCGAACATCATCCCGTTGGCATCCGTGCTGTCGTCGACGAACCGCTCGATGCCCCCACCCGCGTGGAATACGTGGATCGAGTCGTTCTTCCCATCGGAAAAGTAGACGTTTCCCTCCGCGTCGGCGGCCGGACCCTCGGTGAACCCGAAGCCGCCTCCGAGCACTTCGGGTTGCGCTTTCGCCGCGATCAGGTGGTCGAGGGTTACGTTCATCTTGCGATCGCCACCGCAAGGCGATGGTTGCAGGATAGGTTCTCACTCGCTCGTCCGAGTGCGAGGGGCATTCGGGCGGGCAACAAAACAAAAAAGTGGGCCAGCCACCATGGGACCCACCTTTTCAAGAAAGGTATCACGAAAGTCGTTTGCGAGCAAGGGTCGAAGTCGGCGTGGTACGGCAAGCTGCGGCACGGACTTCCGGCACGGGGCGCGGCGTGGTGCGCGGCTTCCCGGATGCGGCAAATCCTCGCTCGGACCCAAAGGCCGACGACCGCCTGTCGCCAACGCCGGAAGGGGCGTTGCCGCGGGCTATCGCTGCTATCGCTTCGCCGCCACGGGATTGCGCAGCACCCCCACCCCCTCCAGTTCCACCTCGACGATATCCCCCGGGGAAAGTGGCGTGGTCTTTCCGGGCGTGCCCGTGTAGATCAAGTCGCCCGGTTCCAGGGTAACGTGGCGGCTGATGAAACTCACGATGGGCCCGACCCCGAAGATCAAGTCCGAGGTTCGCTGCTGCTGCCGCACCTCGCCGTTGACCCGCACGGTGAGCTGGAGGTTGCCGTAGTCGATCCCGCTCACGATCATCGGCCCGCAAGGCCCGAACGTGTCGGACCCCTTGGCGCGCCACCACTGCCGATCGTTCTTCTGCCAGTCGCGGCGCTGACGTCATTGCCACAGGTAACTCCGAACACGTAGTCGAGCGCCTTCTCGACCGGTACGTTCCGGGCACGTTTGCCGATCACCACCACCAGTTCCCCCTCGTGATCGACCTGCGCGGTCCCGGGGGGAATCTCGATCTTCGCCCCCTGGGCAATCAGGCATGAGGGGACCTTGAAGAACACTTCCGGGTTGGAGGAAGGAGACTGTTCACCCAGGTGGCTCTTATAGTTGCCCGCCAGAGCCAACACTTTGGTCGGTCGCGTCGGCGTTAGGAGCTTCACTTCGGCCAGGGGCAACGTCTTGTCGGTCGGTTTCCAAGTGCGGAACAGATCGCCCTCCAGGACGCGCACCTTGTCTCCCTCGACGAGCCCATAGACGGCCCGCCGCTTGTTCTCACCCGTGTTGCGAAAGACCCGCGAATCGCCGACCGCGGCGCCGACGTTGGCCGGTTCTTCGAGGTTGAATCGCACAAACTTCTGCACCTTCGCCTCGGCGGCGGCGCTTTGCTCCGCCCAAGAACCCGAGAGCCCCGCGGCTGCCATACCGATCGCGATCATCAACCGCTTCATGATTGCCTCCGGGAGAGGTTGGATGACTGGCCTGTCGTTGAACGGTTAGCCTTCCGGAGTCGCTTCGAGCACGAGCACCTCGAAGGGCGCGAGCCGGAAGACGGTCTCCTCGCCCGCGCACACCGTCTGTGCCGCGCGAGGTCGGCCCTTCCAGGGGCTGGTGAGCCGATATTGCCGCGGAGCGCCGGGGGGAAGCTCGAAGGCGCGCGCGGGATCGATCGCGATCGATGCCGGTTCGGGTCGGGGATTGCGGAGCGAAATCGTACCCCCGCGCTGCCCCCAGGCGGCGATTCCATACGCCTCGCCTTTTCCTGGATCGCCGCCGATCCAATGCACATCGGCCAGCACGTCGGCGTTGCGTCGCGACCAGGCGGCTCCTTCGGCCAGCAGGTCCCACATCGGCGCGCTGAGCTTCTGCGGGGTGACGTAGAGTTCCTGCGTCTGCGTGCCCGTGCCGAAGAACGATTGCACTTCGTCGGCCATCTCCTTGAGGTCTTCGCCCAATTCGGCCGCGCGACCGACGCTGCGCGTGCGCAATCCCCTGGTTCATCAGCGAGTTGAAAGGATAGCAAGGCGCGCGGAGGACGATGGAACGGTAGGTGATCATGTCGCGATAGGTGATCCATTGCTGCCGTTTCGAACCCGGCCCGAAGAATCCCATGTCGTCGCCGTTCCGCCAGATGGAGTCGCACCAGAGAAGCCAGAACGGCGAGGGCCAGGTTCCGGTCGTCACGTTGATGAAAACGTCCGGCCGCTGCGACCGCAGATCGCCGATCAGTCGCAACAGGCCCTCGACGTCGCCCGCGGTTTCAACGACCGCACCGCTATTATCTGCTCCTTGGGAGATGCCGTCGAACTTGAAGTAGTTTACGCCGTAGCGCGCGATCATCTCGGAGCAGGCTTCGCGGAACCGCGCGTAATACTTCGGCCCGGCGAGCGAGAACCCGCGGCTATTGGTCTCGAAGCCCTGCGTTTGTCCGTATTTCAGCCGCTCCTCCTTCGCCGAGGCATAGCCGCCCCAGGGCGAGAGCCAAACGCCCAGCGCCGTGCCGTGCCGCGCTGCCGCCTCGGTCAGCGGAGTGAAGCCGCGGGGAAAACCGCCATGAAACCGCCAGAGCGTGCGGTTGTCGTCCCAGCCGTCGTCGAACACCAGCGAATCGAGTTTTCCCTTGCGTTTCGCCACGAACTCGCGCCGAAGGAGTCGATCACCGCCAGGCACTGCCCTTCGTCCATCTTGCGGTCGTCCCAGGCGATGTCGTACCACGAGTTGTAGTGGAGGAAGGGGGCATAGGGCCGCGGCCGCTCGCGCTCGAGGTAATAGAGGAACGCGCGGCGCAATTGACCTTCGGGCGCCACGCCGACCACGCCGCTTCGCCGCAGCGTCTCGCCCGGCAACAGCGCCCGCGCCGGGCTCGCCGCGCACTGGGCCATGCCGTCGCGCACCGAGGCGCGGGCCATGGGATGCTCCCAGCCGAAGAACACGCGACCGACCACGACCGGCGAGCCGTCGACCTTGCCCGCCACCGCCGCCCCGGCCAGCGGACCGGCCCAAAGCACCCGGTCCAGCGTGGGAATCTCTCCCGCCGCAAGCGGCTTCGCCGAACGGATCCGCCACTCCTGTCGCAGGTAGTTCGCCTGGTCCCGAAGCAGGATCCGCAACTCCACCTCGATTGCGCCGTCCGCCGAGCGCAGCGGCAGCACCGCCGCCCAGCCCGACTCGCCCTCGCCGCGCCCCGCCGTGCGCCCTGCGGCGCTCAAGCGATCCAGCCGCGGCGGGCCCGCCGGCACCAGATTGTTCCCCGCGCCGCCCAGTTCCAAGACGGAAAAACCAATCGACGCACCGCCAAGCTTCTCGGAAAAACGCTCCAACTGGATCCGCCCCGGCCCCAGCGTCCACGTCGCCGAGAGAATCGCGTTCTCCATCATCAGGCGGTGGCCTTCGAGCGAAGCGGTAGCCTTGCCGGGCGCCGCGCCGGAAACTCGACCGCACAGACCCCAGCGGAAGTCGCGAGGAGAATCGAAAGGACGAACAGGGCCGAGATGAACCGCGCACATAGTTTTCTCTCCCAGAAGTCTCGACGTGCCGGACCATCCCGGCGCCGCGCAGGATAGCACACGCCCCAAGCGCCCGCCACCAACCACGTTGCCCGCGTCCTTGACTTATTGAGTCCTGCACTGCTCGCAGAACAGCAAAGCCAATGCACAGCTCGGTCCCCCCCGGAGAGAAAGCCGCAAACTGCTCCCCAATCAGCGACAGCGTGAACAAAAGGCGGTGAATGGGCAATTTGGGAGAGCGCACCAACCGCCCGGGTCGTCAAGATTGGGAGAACCCGCGCGCACCGAATAGCCGATGTAAGAGGTAGTAAGTTGGGGCGATCGGGCAAAGCCCCGCCCCCGTCCGGGAGATTCGTGCGATGACTGTAACTCCTCTACCCGACCAAGTCCGGCTGCTCGTCGCCCGGACCTTCGAAGAATTCGGCGTCACCGTCCACAACGTTGTGGACCTCAACGAGACCCTTCTGATCGAGGAGGGCCGCTTCATCGCGCGGTCGTATCGGGCACGAGGGTTGATGGCGATGTGGCTTCTGAGCGCCGGGGTGATCCAGTTCTACGACTCCGACGGCACCATGCTGCGGACCGTCAATCTGCTCCAGCACCTCAGCCCGCAACGCATGGCGGCCTGAGCGGTGCGCGATAATCGCCCTGGACGGCCCTTCGGGTGGAGGGGGCGGACAAATCCTCCGCACCGCGCTGGCGCTGGTCACGAGCCGGCCGTTTTGCATCGACACTGCCGGCAGCGCGACGCGGGCGCTCCAGACCGTTCTGCCGGCCCTTCTCAGCGCCGCAACGGGATCAACTCACGCCCACCAACTTCTTCGCAGCCTGTTCCAGCACCGCGATGAAGTCGACAAGTGGTACCTGTCGCACGATCCAACGTTCGTCCAAGTCCGGTCCAGGCAATTCGACTTTCAATCGATCCGGGCCGTCTTCTTGACTTATCGATGCGAGGAACTTGCCGTTGCGATGTATCTCCGCAAAAACCTTGTCATGGTCGGGATCGTCCGCGATGATCACTTCGTAGTTTCCATCCATAGCGATTATCCCAGCCTGTGATTGATGCCGGCGCAGTCGATGTTCGCGATTCATCCCGGATCCTGAGCTGAAACGGCTCACGATCCGGAGTTCCCCCGGGCCGCCCGGCGCTCGTGAGCAATGCCGGCCTCAAGAGTGCCCCGTCCATGATCTTCTGACCGGTGAGAGAACAGCTCGGGGCACGCTGTCTTCACGACCCAGCTCCCCATCAATCAACCAACACGAACTTGTGGTCCCCGGCAACCGGCTCGGATTTCTCGCAGGTCAACTGGTTGCGGGCGTCCAGCCGCCACGTCTCCTTCACCCGATAGGGCGTGAAGACGGTCCTCCGTCCTTCCTTCGTGGCGAGGGTAGGGCGCACGATCAGTTCAAATGTCTTGCCATCCTTGCCATCCTCGCCTTCGTCGACCTTCGCAACCTCGGCGTGCCAGCCAACGCAGACGTACTCTCTATTGGAAAGCAGCCATTGGTAGTGCGCGAGCCGTGCATTGGGAATAAGCTCTATAGCGGACAACGGATTCCGCTCTTTCGCGGAAAGTAGGTCGCACACGCGGGTCTGACGTGCCAGCTCGACTTTGTCTTCGGGCTTTGCGGCGGGAACAAACTTGGAGCCGTCCCATTGCAGACCGTGCGCGGCGGCCTTCTGCATCGTTTTCTTCTCCTGCGCCGCCTGCTGCTTTCTGATTCGCTCCATCGCTGCCTCTCTCTGCCAAGGGTCTTGAGGGAGGCTGATTTTCTGCTGCGGGTCGCCCTTGTCCACTCTTGCCTTCGGTGCCGCATCGTCGGGATTGGCTGCACGAGCAGCCGCTGCGAGAAGCAGGACCAGCGCCATTGCCGTTACCCGTCTATACTTCATGGCGATTGCCGCCCCAAGACACGGACTCGGTACTTGCACCATTGTACCAGTCCGCCGGCGGCGATACCTGGAGAATCCGCCTGGGCGACGTGTCAACGTGCCCCGCAACCGTCGTCGAGAAACGCGAGAACATGCCTCACGCTGAATCGGCCATAGAGCATTCTGAGGCTGCCAATTCAGCATCCCACTGCCTAGAAACCGCAGCGCGACCATCCGCGCTGTATCGGCCGCACGATCATCGGAGACCGCCAATTGAGGCCCTCACGGGTTAGGAACCGCTCGGCGATCAAATGCGGTGTATCGGCCCAAGAAAACCTGGTGACGCGCCGCTTCACGTTCCCGCGGCCTAAAAACCACGACACTGACAGGCGTGTGGCATCGGCCTGAAAATACTCGTCGAATTGTCGATTCGGGCTCCCACGGACTCGGAACCGTGGCACAACGATCCGCGCTGGATCGGCTCTAAAAAGCCGTGGGTTGGCCGTCTTTGCGGTTGCCCAGGCGGCGGTGGACTTCGGCGTCGAGAACGTAGGGGAGCATGCGTACGGTGCCGTCGCAGAAGGCGGCGTGCCAACCCGCCGCATGGGCGCTGCCGAAGCTATGGTCGCTCGACAGTCCGGCCCGATCCGCCAGCGGCGGGTAATCAAAAGAGGAGACGCGGAGCGTGTCGCGGTCGAAACCGACGTAGAGCCCCTGGTCGTCGTTCTTGGCCTCGCCGGTTTCGTAGTGGTTGGGGTTCATGTAGCCTTCGCCCAGCAGATAGACGTTGGAGAGACCGTCCCGAATCGCGCTCGCTCTCAGTTCGCTGCGGCGAAAGACCACGCCGGTGAACTCCTCTTTGGGCCACTTGTAGCTGGGGCTATCTCCTTCCTTGAGCGACTCGGGCCCCGGGCCGTAGAGTTCGGGCGTCTGGTCGCCCGCGCAAGCGGCATAGTCGCTCCGCGCCAGGACCTCGGGCCGGTCGATGTTGTGGAACTCCTTGGGGTGGATATAGGGATAGGCCAGGGCCGCGCGCCGGCTGGGACAGTGAAACACGGGCAGTGAAATCGCGGCCATCGTGCGCACCGCCGCGCGCTTCGGCACTTCGAGCAATCCTTTGCCCATCTCGCGAAGTTTCCCGTGCTCCAGATAGGGAAGCACTTGGTAGGGCCAGCCGCCGGGTTGACGGCGATCGAAGCCGCGGTCGGGATCGCCCATCCACTGCCAGCCCCATCCCCCGGTGGGAAAGTGGCGATGGGCCGACTCGTGCGACGCGCAGGCCAGGGCAAGCTGCCTGAGATGGTTGGCGCACTCGGCGCGTCGGGCCGTCTCGCGCGAGGCCTGCACCGCCGGCAACGCCAGTGCCATGAGCACGCCGATGATCGAAATCACGACCAAGAGTTCAATTAGCGTGACGCCCGGGCGGCTCGATCGCCTCATATCACCGACCTTTCGTCTTACGAAAAACACGCGGCAGACGGAGCCAGCTCTTCTTCTGCTGAACCATCCTTCGCTCTCACGCACCCCGGCGCGAACGCCGCCGCACCAGCCAGACAACGACGATCCCGGTTCCCAGCGATAGGCATACGATCGCGTTGGCAATCGCCATCCAACTCCACCCCGGCGCGCTGACCGCGGACCCAGGGTCCTCGTGCTCGATCAACTGCTCGTAGGGAACCTTCCTTTCGCTCGGCAGGATCACGCGCCGCGTGCCGTCCTTGCGCACGATCCACTCGATCTGCGTCTTGCCGCGCATGTCCGTCACCCACGTGCCGGGCGGAAACTCCCGGATCGTGAAATGGTCGGCCGGGAGCGTCGGATTGATCGCATACTCAATCACGCTCGCAATCGCATGCGATGCTCTAAAATCACATTGCCACCCCGAGAGCACGTATCCGTGCTTTGCATCGCGCTGGTACGACATCGTCACTTGCATTGAACCTCGAACGAAGCGCAATGGCAGGAAGTCGCGCTGGGCGTCGACCCAGAGCGCTGCCTCACCCGTACGGAGCAGGAGGCAGGGGCGATCGCCGACACGCGACTGTTCCGGCAAGACCGTGAAATCGCTCCACTCCCGGCGAAGCTCCTCAGTCCCTTTCATGTAGAGTAGAGGGGCCAGCACTCCCACGCTGCTGGTCTCGGATCCCTTCTCCCGGTGCATGATCCGCGCATCGGGCGGATAGGGCATGTTCACGCGACCGTGGAGTATGTCTACCTTGCCGTCAAAGGTGTTGATCTCCGTGTTGGGCACTACTTCGCCCTTGATTGAGCTCCACCGCGTTCCCTCGCGCTCGAACCGAAACCGGTTGCCGGCCACGGCCAGGTATCCGTGGCACTCCAAGGTCACGTCGCGCGGCGGCACAGGCGGGGTGTCCGGCAGAGTCCCTGGCCTGTCCGATTTGTATCCCTTCTCGAGGGTGAGCGATCCGGTCCAACGGAAAGTCGCCGTGCGGATCCGGCTCTCCCGTGCCTTCCATGCCGCCGTGATGCGGTCCATGCCGACCTGCTCGGCGTACAAGGACCGCACCGTGACGAGCGATGCTATTGCTGCAAACACAGCGATCGCCGCGCGGCAGCCTGTAGCACGCGTCACCGGCAACGCCAGCACCGAAAGCAGGCGCAAAATCACCATTGCAGCCCATGGTCCAAATTACGTGATGCCCCCGGTGCTTAGAGGCCCCAAGGCACTGGGCTTGCAGACGGCACTCGGGAGGAAATCGGCCCTATTCCGATCCGGGCGGCCTCTTGCATTGGCCACGTCCATAGATATCCTCCCTGAAGAACACCGTGCATTGGCTCAGGCCCTCCGCCTGGTACAATTCCTGGTAAAGAGAACTCGGTTCCTGGTCGCATACTAGAGAACCGACGTCACACTGCATCCTTTCCTGACCCGTTCCCTCAGAATCCGGAGTATATGCCGGATCGTCGAAGCATATCATTCCGTCGGCGTTGCAGTACGCATGGTCCTCTTGAATCGGGGAGTCAAAACGAAACCCGTAAAACACATAGCGATTGCCTTGGCCTCCAGAAGGTGGAATCCAAATGGCAAAGTCCTGGGCGGTCCAGCAATTGTTATCCGGACACACCGCCCCACTGGCGACCTGGAAAACGCCGATGCAACTGGAGAGAAGAAATAGCCAGCAAGCAATCTGCAATTTGTGCGTGCGCATACCTCGCTCCTTTTCTGATGAACCTTCCACCGTTTTCACACAACCACACGCGAACGTCGCCGGACCAGCCAGGCAATGACCAGACCCGTGCCCAATGATAGCCATACGACTGCGTTGGCAATCGCCATCCAACTCCACCCCGGCGCGCTGACCGCGGATCCAGGCTCCTCGTGCTCGATCAACTGCTCGTAGGGAACCTTCCTTTCGCTCGGCAGGATCACGCGCTTCGTGCCGTCCTTACGCACAATCCACTGCTTCTGCTCTTTGCCGTGCATGTCCGTCACCCACGTGCCGGGCGGAAACTCCCGGATCGTGAAGTGGTCCGCAGGGAGCGTTGGATTGATCGCATATTCGGTTACCTGAGCGACGACGTGCCACTTGCCAAAGTCGTGTTGCCAGCCGGAGAGCACGTATCCGTGCCGCGTATCGCGCTGGTACGACATCGTCAGTTGCACCGAACCCCGCGTCAGCCGCAGCGGGAGGAAGTCGCGCTCGGCATCGACCCAGAGTGCCGCCTGCGCGCTGCGCAGCAGAATGCACGGCCGATCGCCCACACGCGACTGCTCGGGCACCACGGTGAGATCACTCCACTCCCGGCGAAGCTCCTCAGTCCCCTTCAGATAGAGCAGCGGGGCCAGCAATCCAAGGTACGCCGCCTCGGATGCTTTCTCGCGTTCCATAATCCTTGCATCGGGATAGGGATCCCTTACAGGAGCGTGAAGAATGTCCACCCTTCCGTCAAAGGCATTGATCTCCGTGCGAGGGACCAGTTCCTTCCTTGTCCCATCCCATTGCATTCCTTCACGCTGATCGCGCACGCGACTTCCGGCAACGGCCAGATATCCCCGCTCCTCATAAGTCACATCGTGCGGCGGCGCAATCGGGGGGTCCGGCGGCGGCGCTTTCCTGTTCTTGGGCAATGGCAAGGCCATGTCCGACCAATAACCCTTTTCCATGGTATGCGAGGCAGTCCAGTTAAGGGTTGCCGTGCGGATTCGGCTCGCGCGTGCCTTCCATGCCGCAGTGATGCGATTCAGGCTGACATCGGAACCTGCTCCGCTAACTTGCGGCGGTCGACCAAGCTCGGTAGTCGCGCAGGTTCCGACGATAACGGCCCAGAGCAAATAGCGAACTCGGCGCGCACGGCACGAGCGACATCGAGTTTTCGACGCTGCCGCGCGCGGCGAAAGCGGCCTTGTCATGAACGAAGAACCACTCCTGAACAAACCCTGGAGATGTCGATGGGTCATGCGTGGCCTCGGGAGAATCGCTAGGGTGTTTTCAAGCCAGGTGCCTGCACGCGCGTTTCGCCGACCCCGGCGTCTGCGCTGACTCCGTAGTACGAAATGGTCACGGGCAGCTCCGTCGTCCGGCGGCCGCCTTCGGCGCGCAATCCCCACCGTGAGCCGTTCTGTCTGCGCCCTTCTTTGGAGATCCGCTGCGTGATGGAGAGGCGGTGGTCAACGCGTGCCTGAGCTTCCCCTTCCACGAGACTCGCCGAAGTCTCCGACGGGCGCGACTGGGCAAGATGCACCCGGAAGGGTCTGCCGGATCGGGAATGCAGCACGACTTCGTCCGAAGCGACTTCGCCGATCTTTCTCGGCCCGAGGGAGAGAACCGCGGGAAGCGCGCATACGTCGTCGACCACGTTACCGACGACCCGCAGACGCTGAGGAGGAATCTCCGTTCCGTTCGCTCCCAGGGGCGTTACGGTCACAAAGAACCGCGCGGGGCCAAGCGGCAATTCGGCGCACGGCCGAATCGTCAGACTACGCTCGCCCGGGAACTCGGCAGCCGCCTGAGTCACCTCGACCGCGGCCAGATTCGCGTCGCACTGGGCTTTGAGCCCCGTGATAGGCGTTCGACTGTGAACCTTGACTTGCGCTAGCGGGCGAGGGCCGTCGCGCACCACCTCCCCGAGATCGAGCACCGCGGGCGAGAAGACCACCGGCCTGGAGACGCGCGCGGTGAGCTTACAATAGGGAACGCCGCCCCGAGCCGCTTCGGTCACGGGGACAACGGCAGTCGAGAAGTCCCATTGCTCCGGTGCTTGCCGCTGGGGCCCGCGTGGCGACAAGTCGAGGGTGAGCATCACGCTTGCCTCGCCTCCACCCGGAATCGTGACGCTCGATGGCGTCGCCTCGACGCACCCGCAACTGGTGTGAAAGCGAACGATCTGGATCGGCTCTTGGTCCAGGTTCCTGATCGAGATGCTCCAAGGAAAGTGTTCTTGGGCCCACACGTCGCCGATGGCAAGGGAAGCCGGATCGACCGCGAGCACGCAGTCGCCGACGACGCCCGACTGGCGGCGATGCCGCGCCCATACCCCGGCGGCCGCCGAAAACGCGACCAGCACGGCGACCGCAAACCACCGAGCCCCTCTTGGAAGCTTCATCACCAGGGCCTCCAGCTCGACTTTGTCACCAACTCACTTCACTGGCCAACAATTCGCCGCTCGCCAACGTGTTCAGTAGCGATTCTCCCAAAGCAACCACCATCCCTTCCCTGAGTTCCACGACGCACGGGGTCTCTACCAACCAAGTCCTGTCGTCATCGATCCGCCCCGCCACCCAGCCGGTCTTGTCGCCACTCTCGCCAGGCGATCCCGCTTCCGGTGAAAGCTCGACAAAACAGACGCGCCAAAAACGATTCGGTGCACGAACGCGACTTGTTCGCTCTTTCCACTGTGGAATGAGTTCTGCGCATCGCGCACAATCCCCGCGGTGCAGCACAAGGATCCAATCACCGGAATTCAGATCCCCTTCCACTTCAAGGTAACGCTCGATCGGGAGCCGTTTGCCGATCCATTTCTGCGGCTCAAGCAGCAACACGCGATCGCCGGAGGTCACTCCGTCCTCGGCGTTTACCGGTGCGGTGGCAAGAACTACGCCGAGCCAAGCAGCCGACAAGGCCGTCCACGCGATCGCGACGACCGACGGGCGCACCAACCGCCCTGAGAAGACGCCTTCGTTGGCTTTCCGCTGCCTCGGCTGGGTCAGCAGCAACGAGATAAGAACGACCAGATCAAGGTCAAAGGTGTACCACGGATGCACGCGCACCGTGCCGAAACATCCGCAACTTGCCTCCCCTTGGAGGGCCTTAGTCAGGGCGACAACGGCAAATGCCCCGAAACACATTGCCCCCACAACTCGAGTAGATTGTGGCAGTGCGTTGGTAAGAAACGACATCCCCAGCGCAAGCTCGAATTCAACCACGGCGGTCAAGAACCACCGCGAGGTCATGAGCGACGTCTCGGCCGTCGGCTCGGTGGCCAACTGATGCGCCTTCAGAGCAGCCGCAGCGAGCAGAATCGCGGCCACCAAAAGCCGAACCACGTCATAGGGCGCGATCCGGCGTAGCATAGCCCCCGCTCCCACGCCCGAACCAGCTCGTACAACAGCCTCCGTTCCTTCACTCAGGAACTGCGGGGGGGGGGGGCCAAGAAGACGATTCTTCGGGCGAAGCCACCGCATGCGCGTTTCCAAGAACGACCGCGACTTCTGCCACGCCACTTGAACTACGTACCACGATAGGGCCGTTTACATATCTGTCAATAGCCAGGTGAATAAGAAGATATACTTTTCGCGAAATTCATTTTCTCACACTGTACTGGCGAATATCTCTCTATAGAAGGGGCGCCCTTCTCCAGTCTTCCAACGCATCTACTCGTCAAGCACCAAGAGACGCGGATAATCGAGCACGGCGACTTCGGCCTCGACGCCCGAAGGTCCTTGCGGCTCGAGTCTCACTTGGCTCGACCGACCCGTGATCGGGTCATAAAGACGCGCAGAACGCGGCGCGGTGGCGAATCCCCGAATGCTCAGCCGGTAACGCTCCTCGGCCATGGGCCTGGTTGCGTCGTACGTCGCCACGTAGACCGCCACGACATGCCGCTTCTGGTTCACCTGGAAGGGAAGGAAGGCAAACAGGTCGCGGTGTCCGAGCGACACCGGCCCGTCGAACACCTTGCGCGGATCGTCCAACGGTTTCACGTCGACCTGGAGGGCATCAACGTTCGCCAGCGGCATGCTTCCCTCGAAGGCACGGGTGAGATTGCGCATGGCCCGAAGCGGCGGCGTGGCAACCTTGTCGAATTCCGCATCCTGGGAAAGCTTCTTCAGGTCGGGCGGCAAGAGCCCCATATTGAGCGCCTCGGCTTCGTAGGCACAGAAGTAGTGCATCACGTCGATGCCCTTGTTCAGCCAGAGGCAGAACGACCGCAAGGCGCAAAGCGTCTTGAGCCTCCACGCCCCCTCCTCATCCTTTACGCCGCACTCGGCGGCCACTACGCCGTGCTCGGTCATGTAGTGGTAGAACCGCTCGACCCCGGGCGCGTGCTGGCGGCGAGCCTCGGGATTCAACAGCCGCATCAGGCTCTCGGTCTTGATGAACGTATGCGCCGTGCCCTCGGGCATGCGAAACTCGGCCGTAGGCGTAAAGCCGTCCAGGTTCATCCCGGGTCGGTCGCGGTAGTCTTCGTCGCGGGGGAATTGCCGCGTGCCGGTGCCATAAGGATGGTAGCTCTGCCCGTCGGTCCCGCGCGGCAATCCTTTGATGGGCGTGTGGAAGAAGGTCGTATTGGAGAATCCCCAGATGCACCGCACCTTGGGGTAGCGTTTCTTCACCGCCTCGACAGTCCGCCGAGCCAATTCCCACTGTTGCCCACCTTCGTTCAAGAAGTCCTTCTTCCTGAACTCGACGGCCGCGGGGTCGTAGTAGTTATTGATGTTGAGGAAATGAATGCCGAACGTGAGCTCGTTCCATATCTCCAGGTCGAACTCCGCGACGCCCGCTTTTTCGGCCTGCTCGCAGACCCGAAGCGCGAAGCGAACCCACCCTCCCGCGGTTTCGTCGAACTGGGGAGTGCCGACCGGATAGAGCGGGAGATACTTGAGGGTCATGAGCCGGACTTGCTGGCCCTGCTTGAGTGGCTTGGGCAGCGGCTTGCTGAGCTCGCATTGGCCCGTGGCCGCATCGATCTTGGTGATGAACGCCTCGGCGGCCCAGTAGTCCGACAAGTTGGAGAGGCCGGTGCGCCCGGCGACGATCTCGCGCGTATCGGCGAACTGGACGCGTCGGGCACCCTGGGGTGCGTCGGCCGCCAATCGCTTGTCTATCGCCTTGTGGGGACAGGGCACTCCGTGGTGGGCGTTCAATAATAGCGTCGGCCGGATCCCCAGGCGGCGACAACTTCCGAGCAGCCACGCCAGCCGCTCCTGATCGTTGAGGCCATCTTCGTCCCAGCGAAAGCCGCCCCATCCGGTCTCGATGCGGAACGTCTTGAACCCGGCCTCGGCCAGGAGCCGAACGGCCAGATCGGATTGCCCGGGAACGTTGTAGTTGATGCCAATGCCCCGGAGGAAGTCATCGCCGCTTTTGGTCTCCAGGAATCCGCGCCACGGCACCTTGGTAAAGCTGTGCTTGGGCCACGGCACTTCGAGCTGCGAAGGATCAACATAGCGATCGCCGGCCTGGGCCAGTGCCGGAGCCGGTCCCTGGGTCTGCGTCTGGGCCTGAGCCTGAGCCAACGCAGAAACGCACAAGGACGATATCAGAACCAGGGTTACACAGAAGCAAGCTGGCGCATCCGGTGATTCTCCAATGATTGAGGTCCGCATTGCTCACGAGCGCCGGGCGGCCGGGAAAACTCCGGATCGGGAGCCGTTTCGGCGTACGATCCGGGATGACTCGCGAACATTGACTGCGCCGGCATCAATAGACCATGCGGAGGAACGAGATCGGGCAACGATCGAACGCCGCCGGCAAGCGGCACGATCGAAGAAGCACGAAGAGCCTTCGATGGTATTCCGACCGGCTCGCTGGGTCAACCAAGAAGCGGACCCTAATGCTTTGTCACAGCTAAAAACTGGGGTGGCTACGCCAGTGCGATGTTGGCAACACATGTTCCACTCCAAGACTGGCAGAGCCAGTGGCACACCATCCCAAATTCAAGCTGTGACAAAGCACTAGTGCAATAAAGGCGGCGAGTGGTCAATGCCGGCTGCAATAGTTCACGGGCCGGCCCTTTACGGTGCGGACTCTCCAATCGTTCCGAAAGAGATTCAAGGCACCACTTCTACAGAGCAGTGGCACGCGACCCAGTCTTCTCGGCATATCGACCCTGCAAAAAACCGCCACGTCGGTCCACGAGGCCCTTGAATTTCCACGTTCTTTCAGCGAAGTGCCGCACGGGCGAGAAGCCGCTTCTCATAAGGTGTCGTTTCCGGCCCCGGTTGCCGCTGCCCGGCTGCCTTGCCTACTTGCCAACGCGTCTTGTCTTCGGTTACAGTGCCGAGTGAGAGCCCTCTGCTAACGCGCCCGGCATAGCCCATGTGCCAGGCCAACCCTTGGGAGGCCGGAGAACCATGCGTTGGGACCAGGCAGCGCCAACCAATCACAAGACGTCAATAAGGCCATCTGCCGCAGTGAGCAGTTCCACCCTGAAGGAGTTTCGCCATGCGCCGATTCATTTGCTCCCTGGCCGTCGTTTGCGCCGTTCTGGCAGTGCCGCTCTCGGCAGTGGCCCGCGACGTGTATGTCGCCAAGCAGGGAGACGATGCGAATCCCGGGACTCAAGAGAAGCCGTGGGCGAGCATTGCGAAAGCGGTCGACGCGATGCGCGGGTCGGGGCCGGGCACAATCTGGGTCGGGCCGGGAGAATACTACCTCGAAAAGGGTCTGGCCTTCGACGCCAAGCATGCGGGCACGGCCGAGCAACCGCTGGTCTTGCGCGGAACCGAAGCGGGCAAAGTGCGTCTGACCGGCGCGGATCGTGGGCCCGTTGCGCCCGATCACGGCCGAGGAGGCCAAACCGCTCATCTCGCCGGAAGCCAGACAGCACGTTGTGGTCGCCGACTTGAAGGCACAGGGCTTCCCACCGCTGGCGCCGATGCCGGAAAAACATCGCGACCACGGCCAGGAGGAAGTCGTCTTCGGCGATCGTCCGATGCAGTCGGCCCGATGGCCGAACGAAGGGTTCGTGGAGTTCAATAAGGTGATCGATTCCGGGGCGTCGGGCGTGACGCACTGGGTGTCGCGGACCGTCTATCGGCCCGGCTCGTTCCAATTCCCGGGTGATCGGGCGAAGCTGTGGGATTTTCGCCGGGGCGTCTGGCTGCATGGATTCTGGTGCTACGAGTGGAGCGACGAGGTCTTGAAGGCGGCCTCCTACGACCCGGCCACCGGCGAAGTGCGACTGGCGGCAAAACACACCTACGGGATCGGCTCGCCGTCGCGCAAGGACTCGAAGCATCCGTTTTATGCCCTGCACGTGTTCGAGGAGCTCGACCAACCCGGCGAATACTATCTCGATCGGCAGAACCACCGCCTCTACTTCTGGCCGCCCGCGAGCACGACGACGACGCGCCTGCGGCTGACTCTCTGCCGGCAACCGCTGGTGCGGGCCGAAAGCTCGGCCTATCTGACCGTCCGCGATCTGACGATCGAAAACGGCTGCGACGCGGGCCTCGTGATGCGCAACGGCCGGCACTGCCGCGTCGAGAACTGCCTGGTCCGCAACATGGGCCGCAGCGGGATTTCTCTCGCCGGCTCCCACATGGCGGCGGTCGGCTGCGAGGTCACGGAGGTCGGCTCGTCCGGGATCAGCATTCAAGGCGGCGATCGGAAGACGCTCACCCCCGGCCAATGCTCAATCGAGAACTGCCACATTCACCACGTCGGCCGGCTGAACTGGGAGGGAGGGCGATGCGCGATTCTGGGCGGTTGCGGAAACCGCCTGGCCAACAATCTCTTCCATCACGGCCCGACCGGCGCCGTCGCCTACGGAGGCAACGAGCACGTGTTGGAGCTCAATGAAGCCCACACGATGTGCATCCACTACGCCGACGTCGGCGTGTTCTACACGGGCCGCGACTGGGCCAGCCAGGGAAACATCGTGCGTTGGAACTACGTCCACGACGTGGCAGTGAAAGGCGGCAGCGGTGCGCAGGCCTTCTACCTCGACGATTGCGATAGCGGCGAAACGCTCATCGGCAATATCACGTATCGCTGCGGCAACCGCAGCGTGATGCTGGGCGGCGGACGCGACAACACCTTCCGCGGCAACATCTTCATCGACCAGCCGATTGGCATCCACGTCGACGGCCGCGGCCCGCGCGGAATCGTCTTCGACCGGCCCGACTCCTGGAATCTGCTCGCCAAATGCCAGGCGCTCGACTACCTATCGCCGCTCTGGAAAGAGCGCTATCCGCGATTGGCCGCGACCATGGACAACAACCCGCTTCAGCCGATGGGCAACTCGATGCACGAGAACATCATGCTCGGCTGCAAGAAACCGTTCGATCTGAGAAAGGAAGTCGACCCCAAGTGGCTCGACCGGGCGAACAATCCCGAGTGGCCGTTGACCGAGTTTCCCGAGCTGTTCGAGGGCGGACCGCCGGCCCGACTGAATCTCTCGAAGCTCCCCGCGGTTTGGCGGAAAGTAGCCGGCTTCGAGCCGATCCCGATCGACAAGATCGGCCCCCGCCCCGATCGGTAAGACCCGATCGGCCAACGCCCGATCGCCGGCACCCGATCGCTAACGGCCTACGGGTTGTCCGCCACGGCGTCGACGCGCAGCGGCCGGCGACGCGTCAAACCTGCGGTTCAGACGAACCCCATCCTGCAAGAACACGTAGGCTGCCAACCCCGGCAAGCCGCCGGGGCCCCAACGCGCTCGGCCCGACGCGGGCGATTACAGCGAGTACTGCGGAATCTTCAGCGTTTCGCCGCCTTTCTGAGCCGACAGGTGCGCGTAGTAGCCGGGCACGGTCATATTCAGCGCGTCGATCACGTCGACCGCCGGTTTGCGGCCGCGGAGAATGGCGTCGATGAAGTCGTCGCCGAGGTAGCCGTGCGAGCCGCCGTGTCCGCCCGGCTGAACCCCCGGCGGCAAAGCGTATTTCTTGATCTGCAAGCCCTTCCGCAGGGCCTCGTCGTAACGTTTCTTGCCGGTCGCATCGCCGACGAACGACTGGTTGAATCCGGCATACTCGCCGCGGATGCGTCCCGCTTCCAGGTACTCGCCCTGCGAAGAGCAGATGATCATCCGGGACAGGCCGCCCTCCGCCGTCCGGAACAGGCCGACTTCCGATTTGAAGATGTTGCCGATCGCGTTGGGAATCCGTTGGGATTCGTCGAAGTACGGAGTCCCCTGGCACGAGACGTCGACGAGGCTCTTGTGCGTTACGCCGACATAGTAGGCCGTGGCGTGCGTCGGATACCACATCGGGCAGCCGTTCTTCCGCCAGTCCTTGTAGGAACCCAGCGCCGGGGCGCCCAGGGAATGCGGATGGCAGTACTCCCCTTCGGAGTAGACGATGCGGCCAAACACACCGGCGGCAAAGAGCTTCTCCATCGCGTACAGGTCGTCGTGAAAGACGGAGGTCTCGAACATCGCATAGACCAGTCCCTTGTTCTTCCGGCAGCATTCCAGCAGCCTCTCGGCATCTTCGATGTCGCCCCAGAAGGCCGGAACCGCGGTGGCAACGTGCTTGCCGTGCTCCATGCAGAGGACGGCGTGCTTGGCGTGGGACGGAGCGTCGGTCGCGCAGAAGATGGCCTCGATCGAATCGTCCTTGACCATCTCTTCCAGCGACGGGTAGGTCTTCCTGCATTTGGCCTTTCGGGCCATCTCGGCGCAGCGATCGGGGAACAAATCGCTGACCGCGACCAACTCGACGTTGGGATGATTCTGGAGGTCGAATGCCAGGCCGAATTGGCAAACGCCATGACCGACGATCCCGACCCGAACCTTGCGGTCGCTGAAGGGCTTCCACTGCTTCGTGCGGTCGTAGTCGGTCTTGGTCTGGTCAAAGCCGGGAATGCCCTCGGCAGCCCGGGCGGAATCGAGCAGGGAACTTCCGGTCGCAGCAGCCGCAGCCGAAGCGGCCAGGAACGATCGGCGGGAGAGTTGTGCCATGGCAGGATACTCCTTAGAGACGGTTTCGAAACCCAAGGACGCTTCCAAGATCCCTCGGCCGTCCAAGAGCCTATCCGAAAACATTCTCCGCTCGCGCCGCTTGCGGGGAGTGGGGCCGGGGGCGAGGGGTTTTCGGATAGGCTTTAAGGCCGGTCGAGTCTTGAAACCCACGTTCCACACATTGGGTTTTCATTGTCTCGGAGTTTCCCGACGGCGGCAAGTCAACCGGGTAACCGTTCACGACGGGCGGAAGCCAACAGGACAGGTTTCGAGCGTTCGGTCAGGCATCTCTTGGGATGACCCAGCCTTCCGGCCGAAAAATGGACCAGTCCCCGCCTGATCCGTGAACGGTTACGTCAACGCGCCGTCGCCACCGCTCCCGTCGTCACACGCGATAGTACTGGGCGAACACCTCGTCCGCCGCGATCGGCATGCTGCCGTTGTTCTGGCGGCTCGCTCCTTCTGAACCTGCGCCAATTCCATCGAGTAGGCCAGGTCGCTATAGAGCATCTCTTGCCTCGTGCTCCCCACGAGAGCTGCACTACCCGCCGCGCTCGGCGCCGACGCGAACGTCGCCATCGGAGCAGTCGCGGGCGTCTGGATCAACTTCAAAGGGTTGAGCAGGTTGTTGCCCAACCGGCACAGCGCAGCATCGAAACTGTTGACGACCGTATCGCGGTTGAAATCGTAAACGTTCTCGATCCCGACCGCGGTGAAAGAAGAGTTGTTGAGCCGCGTTAGCGCCGCATCCAGGCTCGACACCTTGGCGTCCGGCGCGGTACCCCAGGCGTTGTTGCCCGTCTCGCCCATCGCCGAGCCGAAATAGAAGACGTCGGGGGCAGTCAGGCCGCTCGTTTCGGTCTTCAGCGTCACCTGGAGCCAGTTGCCGTTGGGAATCGCGTTATCCGGCCAAACCAGTGTAATCCGGTCGCTCCCGCCAACTCCGATCCCCAGCCCGACGGCAATGGAGGGAGTAGCGGCGGTTGCCCACCCCAAGGGATTGTCGTCGTTGCCGATCTTGAAGGTGAAATCTGCAGCCGTCAGGTTGGTCGAGTTAAGCCCCAGCACGTCGACAAAGATGCCGTTGATCCCTCTGGAGTAGCTGATGTAGTTCTTAAAGGTCGCGGTGCCGCCGGGTAGGAGGGCTTCTTTGCCGAGGTTGGGGTTTTTGCCCGCCGCGGCCAGTTCGGCCGGGCTGGGGGCCAAGGCGGCCAGATTGTCGCCGCCCGCATCGAACGACGAATTGTTGTAGAAAATGCGGCGGTCGACGACCTGGGCGGTTCCATCCACGACGGGGGAAGTCAACCACGGAGAATAGATGACATTGCTACTTACAAGTGCACCAGTCCCGGGCCCGACCCCGCCCGGACCCGTTGGGCTGCCCCAGTAGTTGCTTCGTGCGTCAATGACGTTGGTAGTGGAATTCAGGATGCCGTAACCGCTGGTATTAAGGAAGTTCACGTTGTGAACCGTCGTGCCGGCCCCACCGCTGGAGAGCTTGATTGCCGGATTCGAGAAGTAGTCGAACGTCACTTGCCGAATCGTTGTCGCCGGGCCCACGATCTCCACCATCCCGTTTCCCGACCCACCGTACCGGAGGATCGCATCGTGCAGCACGTTCGTGTTATTGGAGTACTGAATGCTGCCCCAATCACTAGCGGCTGGCAGACTCGCCGAGCCATCGCCGTTGGTATCCCCACCGTACTCGTCGTCCCGATACGAAGTGAACACCACCGGCTGGCTTGCTGTCCCCCGCAGGTCTAGCGTCCCATCGACCAGGATGTTCCCGCCTATTCCCGCCAACTTCACCACGACCCCGGCGTCAATGCTCACGGTCTGTCCCGTGGCCACGGTCAGAGATTCAACCACGACATAGGGAATCCACCCCTGCACCAATTCCCACGTGGTCGAACTACCAACCGCACCCCCGACACAGATCGCGTTATACGTGTTCCCTGCCAGTACATTCCCACTGTAGATCGGCTCCGCAGAGCCAGTCTGGAAGATCGGGCGCTCCGTCTGCCGAATCGTGTTCCCCTCGATCTCCGGTGAGCCCGCAGAAGCGTAGATCCCCGTCCGGCCTTTCTCGATCAGACAGTCCCGAATCACTAGCGTCCCTGCCGTCGATGCGCCTGCCACTACCATCCCATTTGCCGCCCCGCCGTACCGAAGGATCGCATCGTGCAGTACATTGCTGTTGTTGAAGTACTGAATGTAGCCCCAATCGGAAGCGGCCGGCAGACTCGCCGAACCGTCCCCGTTGGTGTCCCCGCCGCATTCGTCATCCCGATACGAAGTGAACACCACCTGCTGGCTCGCCGTCCCCAGCAGGGCCAGCGTCCCATTGACCAGGATGTTCCCGCCTATTCCCACCAACTTCACCACGACCCCGGGGTCAATGCTCACGGTCTGTCCCGTAGCCACGGTCAGAGACTCAACCACGACATAGGGAATCGAACCCTGGACCAACTCCCACGTGGTCGAACCGCTGATCGTTCTCCCAACACAGATCGCGTTATACGTGTTCCCTGCCAGTACATTCCCACTGTAGATCGGCTCCGCAGAGCCAGTCTGGAAGATCGGGCGCTCCGTCTGCCGAATCGTGTTCCCCTCGATCTCCGGTGAGCCCGCAGAAGCGTAGATCCCCGTCCGGCCTTTCTCGATCAGACAGTCCCGAATCACTAGCGTCCCTGCCGTCGACCAGCCTGCCACTACCATCCCGTTCTGCCAGCCGCCGTACCGAAGGATCGCATCGTGCAGCACATTGTTGTTGTTGCCGTACGAGATTCCGCCCCAATCCTGAGAGGCCGGCAGCCTTGCGGAGCCGTCCCCATTGATGTCCCCACCGTACTCGTCATCCCAATACGAAGTGAACACGACTTTCTCGCTCGACGTCCCACGCAGGTCCAGCGTC
The DNA here is from genome assembly GCA_963736495.1 of Pirellulales bacterium. Taxonomy (GTDB): domain Bacteria; phylum Planctomycetota; class Planctomycetia; order Pirellulales; family Thermoguttaceae; genus CAVTPL01. The sequence continues at coordinate 65,727 of CAVTPL010000015.1, forward strand.
CCATTGACGTGAATGCCCGACCCAATTGGCCCGAGCTTCACCACCACCCCAGGGTCAATGCTCAACGTCTGTCCGGTATCCACGTTCACGACGTCAACCACAACATAGGGAATCGAACCCTGGACCAACTCCCACGTGGTCGAACTGCGAATCATTCCCCCGACACAGATCGCGTTATATGTGTTCCCGGTCAGTACATTCCCACTGTAGATCGGGTCCGCCGAGCCATACTGGTAAATCGGGCGCGTTGTCTGCCGAATCGTATTCCCCTCGATTACCGGCGAGCCCGCAGAAACATAGATCCCGGCTTGCCCAATCGAGTTGGCTTTCTCGATCAGACAGTCCCGAATCACTAGCGTCCCTGCCGTCGACGTGTCCACCTGCACTGTCCCCTTCCCTGCCCCGCCGTACCGAAGGATCGCGTCGTGCAGCACGTTGTTGTTGTTGTAGTACACGATTCCGCTCCAGTGGAAAGAGGACGGTCCAGTCGCTGAACCGTCCCCGTTGGTGTCCCCGCCGTATTCGTCATCCCGATACGAAGTGAACACCACCTGCTGGCTCGCCGTCCCACGCAGGTCCAGCGTCCCACTGACGTGAATGCTCGCACCACTTCCCCCCAACCCCATCTTCACCACGACCCCGGGGTCAATGCTCAACGTCTGTCCCGTAGCCACGGTCAGAGATGACGTCACCACATAGGGAATCGAACCTTCGACCCATTCCCACGTGATCGAACCGCTGATCGTTCCCCCCACACAAATCGCATTATACGTGTTTCCCGTCAGCACATTCCCACTGTAGATCGGGTCCGCCGAACCAAACTGGTAAATCGGGCGCTCTGTCTGCCGAATCGTGTTCCCTTCGATCAGCGGCACTCCCAACGGAACGTAGATCCCCGTCCGGGCTTTCTCGATCACACAGTCCCGAATCTCTAGCGCCCCTGCCGCCGACCCGGCCACTTGCACCATTCCTTGCTCCGCCCCACCGTACCGAAGCACCGCGTCGTGCAGCACATTGTTGTTGTAGTACTCGATTCCGCCCCAATCGCCAGCAGCCGGCAGACTCGCCGAGCCGTCGCCGTTGGTGTCCCCGCCGTATTCATCGTCCCGATACGAAGTGAATACTATCTGCTGGCTCGCCGTCCCACGCAGGTCCAACGTCCCATAGACCCGAATGCTCGTACTAATTCCGTTTGCTCCCAACTTCACCACGACCCCAGGATCAATGGTCAATGTCTTTCCTGTATCCACGTACAGAAACGTCGTAACCACCACGTAGGGAATCGAACCGGGGATCAATTCCCACCTCGTCGAACGGCTGATCGGCCCCTCGACACAGACGCCATTGTACGTGTTTCCAGAAAGCACGTTTGTGCCGTACGTGGGGTTCGCCGTCTCACATTCGTAGATCGGGCGCGTCGTTTGCCGAATCGTATTCCCCTGGATTACCGGCGCCCACCGAAACGTAGATCCCCGTCTGGGCTCTCTCGATCACATTGTCTCGAATCACTAGCGTTCCCGCCGTCGACCAGTCTCCTCGTACCATCCCGTACCCTCCCGACCCACCGTACCGAAGCACCGCATCGTGCAGCACGTTGTTGTTGTCGTACGAAATCTGGCTCCAATCGCCAGCGGCCGGCAGACTCCCCGAACCGTCGCCATTGGTGTCCCCGCCGTACTCGTCGTCCCGATACGAAGTGAACACCACCTTTTCGTTTGCCGTTCCCTGCAGGTCCAGCGTCCCCCTGACCACAATGCTCCTACCTGCCGCCAACTTCACTACCACCCCAGCTTCGATCTGCAACGTGACTCCCGAGGATATCGTCAGGTTTGAATTCACCAGGTAGACATTCCCTGACGTCCAGGTTGTGGATGCGTAAACCGTTCCGCCAACCGTGATCGGCGTTGGCGCCGAAGCGATGGCACTAAATGTGGAGGTATAGGGCTCGGCAATCGGTTGGCCGTCGAGCGAGAGCGCATCGCGCGTGACCGTGATCGTGACCGTCTCACCGGGACTGAAATCAGCCGTCGGGTCGACCACCAGCGTGGTCCCGCTATACTGAAAGGAGCCATCGTGCAGACCGCTCACGGAACCCACAATCTGGACCGTCGAAGCATTCAGCGTCGACGCCTGCATGGGCTCGCTGAAGTCGACCGTCACGTTGGCATTGCGAGCCACCATCGGTCCGCCGTTGACGGGATCGACGTGGAGCACGCGAACCGTGTCACCAACGCTCTCGCCCACATACGCCTTAACCGTGGGCTCCGTGTCCGAGTTGAGCGACGACATATCGAACTGGCTCGTCGAACCGCCTGCCGAGCCGGCGTCCTGAAGCGTCTGCCCCCCGAGCAAAAACTCAACCTTCGTGGGAGTGCCGCCGGTGATCTGTGCTTCGTAGGTGTTCGTTACGGCAGGAACGCCGCTCCCCGCGATGAAGCGGAAATCGTCGTGCGCCGAGCTCACGCCCAGGATGTCGAGACTCAAGAGCCGCCGATCCTCCAGCGGCTCGTAGCACAGCCGGCGAGAACGGAGTGAAAGCAGATCCGTGCGACGTCTCTGACGACGCGAGTTCAGCACTGCGTTGCACTGGCGGCCGCGGTTGGCAACTCGAGCCTCTTTCACATGTCACCTCGTACGATGGGACAAGCTGTTCCGATTAGGCCGAAGAAAGTAGACGTCCACGCGAAGGAAAACCTACGGTGGTACTACCTATTCTGATTACATCAGCCACCACTAGGGTAGTTGTTCGCCCAGGCCATGTCAATCCAGGGGGTATGGCAGGGTATCGCACAGGTAAGGGCATATTACCCGATCAGAAAAGCGCCCCAAAGCTATGCAATTGCTCGCATTTGCGCCGGTCACGCGATTCGGGGAGAATCCCCAGAGCGACGCAGACGCGCCCCGCGCAGCTTGCATTCGGCCGCATCGACGGCCGGGGCGCGGGTGAATTGCGGCAAGCTGGCTTGGACCACGCCGCCGGCACGGTCTCGATCCACGGTCAGTGTGGGATGGGAAGCAAAGCAGGTTCGGTCATAGTGTTTGGGGCACATCTTCCCAGGTCTTGCCGTTCAACAACCGACCCGCTTTCTTCTTATTCACACCTCCCCACTGCTTAAAGAAGAATGGCACCTTTGCGGTATCGCATTGCCTCTTGATCTCCTGTACCCATGTCTCCTCCATGGGCCGGGCCCCGGGACCGGATTCGCCACCGACAATAACCCAGTGTATTCCGGTCAGGCAGATGCGCCCCAACGACTCAAGAAGTGGTTCGATCGAAAGGAATCGGACAGCGCTGGTACGGCTCGCAAGGACCTGATCCTGCGCTTAGCCAGCTTGTTCTCAACGGAAACACCCACCCAGACATTTGCCGGCCATTCGAGCCGAGGGGCCAACTCCGCGAGCCGTTCATCCCGTTTTGTAAGAATCTGAAACCGATGCCAATTTGCCCTCTTCATGACATCGAAAACCGACAAGAGAAAAGCGTCCGGAACATCCTCGTGGAACAGGTCACTCATGGAGTTCACGAAGATGACTCTCGGCGTCTTCCAGGCGAGCGGTTGTTCAAGAGCGTGCGCGTGGCACGTCACCTTGAAACCACTTCGGTAGTTAGGCTGTCCCATGGCCCGGAGACGCTTGGCCATTCGCTCGGCGTAGCAATGGGCGCAGCCGGCGCTGATCTTGGTACATCCTGTAACGGGATTCCAAGTCGATTCGGTCCATTCGATCTTGGTTGCTCGCATGATCTCAGCCCCTCAGCGAAAACACGGCCTGGACGTTCGCCTTCTTGTAGTGCTCCCAACCAAGGTAGAACGTCCCCTTCTTCACCGAGGGCGGTCATCAGGAACAGAATCGACACGAGAAATTCTTGCCCTGGAGATACGCTTCTGGATGGAATACGGTTCCACCATAGTGTGCGAGCACCCTCGTCAAGTGGGCAAAGAACCAAAAGAGACTGTGATCTTCGTAACTGGTCCACTTGAAGTCTGGATGCTGTACTCGAGCGGCGTCTTCTACCGTGGTCAGAGTCGTGTTGTCGTATTGAATGGATCCTCGTCCCAGAACGCAGATTTGGCTGGACAAGGGGCACTCGACCTTCAGGCGTTCCTTTAGTGTCGGCGGCAACGGCTCGATAACGACTCTCTCGTTCGTCATAAAGCTCCTCAAATGGCCGAATGCGGTCCCGATCTTCGCGGGCCCATCGAACGCAAACACGTAGCACGCTATTCCTGGTGGCTTATCATAGAGGTAGTCCAGCTGGCGAGTGCCTGACGCTTTGAGCGCCTTGATCTTGCGGATCACTCTCAAGCTGTTGCGTAGTTCCGCTTCCGTCAAGTAGGACTTGACCTCGATGGTGGCTAGAACAGACTCGACGAAGTATGCAAAAGTCTTACCACCCAGGCATATCCGGGGGAACTCCTTTCGGTAGATAATAACGTCTATCTGATTTCGGTCCTCTCCCGGCGCCGAGTGCTGATCAATGATCTCGCCAGTGCCAACTCCGAATGCTTCGCCCATGTGTTCTGGAGAAATTCCTTGATGAAATACTCGCGAGGCGACCCCTTGTGCAGAGGATGCCCGGCTTTTGTGACACTTGCCGATTTGGCCTTGAGTACTTGCTCAAGATGATCACAATGGCTCAAAAACATCGTATTCGCCGCTCCGAACTGCAGAGAAACCTTTTCTACAAGCCGATCCCAAGAAGGCGTCCACAGTAGCGCTGCCCACCGGCGCATTGTCTTCGACGAGTTGGCTTGCCGCTCACGCGATCCGCATCGTCAAACCGCCGTCGATCGTAAAGGTCTCGCCGGTCACATAGTCGTTGGTCGCCACTTCGGCGATCAACCGCGCCACCTGATCGGGCGTGCCTTCCTGGTGCAACGGAACGCGATTCTCTAAGTTGTGCCGTTTCTGCTCGGGCGTCATCGCGTCGTGAAATCGCGTGCGAATGATCCCCGGCGCGACGCAATTCACTCGCACGTTGTATTCGGCCGCCTCGCGGGCCAGGGCGCGGGTGAATTGCGGCAGCGCGCCTTTGACCACCTGGTAGCAAAGGTTGAAGTGTACCCCGCGGATTCCGGCCACCGACGAGATCATTACCACCGCCCCTTCGCGCTGCGCCTTCATGGCCGGCAAAGCCGCGCGGCAGAGGTAATAGAGCGCGTGCACGTGGACGTCAAAGGCCTGATACCAGGTTTCCGGCGAGACGTCGAACAGTCCGCCCACGACCACTCCGCCCGCCGAGTGTACCACGAGTGCCGGGGCCCCGAGCTGCTCGGTGGACTCAGCCACCGTGCGCGTGGCGTCGGCGGGTCGCCCCATGTCGGCCACGATCACCGCCCAGCGGCGACCCAAAGCCTCGATCGCCGCCGCAACCTGCCGGGCCTCGGCGTCGTCGTGCCGGCCGGCAATCGCCACGTCGGCCCCGCGGCGTGCCAGCTCGATCGCGGTCGCCGCTCCAATCCCTTTCGTTCCCCCGGTCACCAGCGCCACTTTGCCGGCCATATCCATCGCGATTCTCCCTCCACCGTGGTTGACTGCTGCAAGACTTCCGACGCTCTTCACCCCGACGGGCTCGATTCTCTCAGGCAACGCTGCCGCCTGCCACCCCTCGATGCCAGGCGTCGAACCAGGCTTGGGAAAGTTGTTGGGCACAACAGGGTTGCATCGACCCGTGGCTAAGCTGAGAGGGAAAGGGGGTCGCATGACGTGCAGGAGTGGCACCAGGGGGCTTTGACGGGTAGTGGACATTCGCTACAATCACCGCACTAGCTCGGGGCACCGCACTTATCGGAGGAGGGGTGGCGATGCTCCCCGTCTGCAAAGCCCGGCTCTTGACGAGCCCCGAGCCAATTGGTTCCCGTCCTTGGTCCCTGCCCTTGATGTCTGCCGCTCCGCGCAGGCCGGCTTCACGCTGGTCGAACTGCTCGTGGTGCTGGGCATTATCGGGCTCTTGGTGGCGTTGCTCCTGCCCGCCGTGCAGGCCGCGCCGAGGCCTCGCGCCGCATGCAGTGCAGCCACCACCTCCGCCAGATCGGCCTGGCGCTTGCGAATTACGAATCGAGCCAGACCGCATTCCCGCCTCCTTTCACGCGCAAGCCCGACCACCACCTGATGGCCTTCGTGTTGCCGCATCTCGAACTGGCGGGCATCCGCGGCCAATACGATTTTGCCCGCGACTGGCACGCCGCGGCCAACCAGGCCGCCACGCAGAACCATGTTGCCGTGTTCACCTGCCCCTCGGCCCCCACGGGCCGCGCGTGGATTTCCGACTATGCGCCCTGCACGCGAATTCTACCCGCCGTGCTCCAGGCAATGATCGACGGCGGAGTGCTCCGCGACCGCAAACCCTGGGACGGTTTCTTCGACGACCAGCCGTGGCGTTCCACAACGATCTCCGCGGTTCGCGACGGAATGTCGAATACCTTCCTCTTGTTCGAGGACGCCGGCCGGCCACAGTCCTGGCGCTTGGGCCGCTACGAGCCCGACGCCACCGTCACCGGCGCGCTGGGCCGACGACGAGGCTCCTTTCTGGGTCCACAGCACCTGCAACCGCTGGCAGGTGATCAATTGCAGCAACCGCAACGAGATCTACAGCTTCCATCCCTCGGGGGCGAATTTTCTCTACGGCGACGGCTCGGTCCGCTTCCACTCCGAAACCCTGGATAGCGAGGTTTTTGCATCGCTCTATACGCGCGCGGCGGGCGACACCGCCTCGGTGCGCGAGTGCACCGGCTCGAAACCAAGCGACCGCTTTGCGAATACTCTGCGGCAACTGCCAGGCACATGGTGGCATAATTCGACTTGCCGGTTGCCCAGGCAGCAGCCGGTTTGCATTGCCCGCCGTGCGCCGATCCGTTACCGTGACAGTATCTTCTCCACATATTCTCCGGAGCCATGCTTCATGTCGGAACCAACCCACAGCCGGCGTGTGATCCAGATTGGCCAGCGCGTGATCGGCCCACCCGAGCCCCGCGCCAAGACCATTCGCCCCAGGCGGCGGAGCGATTACCCCGCGGTGGCCGCGGCGCATCTCGACGTCGCCGAGCGATTGACGAGCCCGTTGCTGATGGGCCCGCCGCTCTGCGACGAGTTGGTGGCGTTGGTCCAGCACCTGTTCAACGAGGAGGAAGCCGCCGTGGTCCGCCACCTGGGACTGCGCGGCAAGACCGCCGAGTCGATCGCGTGCGCCGAGCACCGGCCGGTCGACGAACTTCGGCCGATCCTCGACGAGTTGGACGGCGTCAAGCGCGCCATTGCCTCCAGCGGGCCGGACGGCAAGAAGAAGTATCACCTCATGCCGGTCATGCCCGGCATCTTCGAGTCGGTGCTCATCGGCTCGGATCCTCAAGCCATCTCGCCCTGGCACCGCCGTTTCGCCGAACTGTTCGAGGCCCTCTACGAGACCGGCTACAGCGTTGAATACATCGAGGGCGCGAAGAATCCCGCCCGGTTGATCCGCTTTCTGCCTGTGGGCCGCGCGATCGAAACCCACCCCATGGCTCTTCCCTCGGATCGGCTCGAGGTGATTCTCGATCGCTACCAGACGTTCGGCGTGGGCCAGTGCCAGTGCCGCATGACCATGCAGGTCACGGGCCGATCGTGCGGCAAGCCCACGCAGAATTGCACCGTGATGGGCGAGTGGGCCGAGAAGGGAATCGAGCAGGGTGTGCTGCGACGCGTTTCTCGCCAGGAGATCCTGCAAATCAAACGCGAGGCCGAAGAGCACGGCATGGTCAATTGGATCATGAACCTCGATTCGCCCAAGGGGCAGATCTCCTGCTCTTGCTGCGGATGTTGCTGCCATGCCATGCGCCAAGTCAATGAGTTCAGCGCCCCGGCCACGATCGCCCCGCCCCATTTCCTTCCCAAGGTCGACCCCGCGCGGTGCAACCACTGCGGCAAGTGTGCCAAGCGCTGCCCGATGGCCGCGCTGCGCGTCGACCTGGAGGCCAAGACCTACGAGCACCGCATCGAGCGCTGCATCGGCTGCGGCGTGTGCGCCGTCGCCTGCGATACGCGCCAAGCGATCGCCATGGAAGCAGTGCCCAGCCACAAGCTTCCCTATCAGAGCTGGTTTTCGCTCCTCGTTCACAGCGCCCCTGCGATGGCCCGCTCGGCCTGGAAAGTCTGGCGTAGCCGATAAACCCCTCGAACGGCGCCACCATCAACAGCGGCACCCATAGCCCCCGCAATGCGCCCATGAGAACTTTCTTCGTTTTGCTGGGCATCGCGATCGTGTCTCTCCCGGCGGCGGTCGGTCGTGCATGCGCGGAAGAACTTAAGGTCAAGGCCATGACCTTCAACATCCGCTTGAGCAAGGCCCCCGACGGCCCCAACGCGTGGCCGCGCCGCGAGGCCATGGTCCGCGACCTGATCCGTCAGTACCAGGCCGACTTTGTGGGCGTGCAGGAGGCCTGGCCCGACCAGATCGCCTACCTTCGCGACAATCTGACCGACTATAGCTACCTGGTCCGTTCCCGCGAGGTCGACGCCGAGCAGGGCGAAGCCGTGCCCCTCTTCTATCGACAGGCACGCTGGAAACTCGACGACGCCGAGCGCGGCACCTTCTGGCTCTCCGACACGCCGCAGGTGCCCGGCTCCAAGAGCTGGGGAAACGGCATCCCGCGAATCGCCACCTGGGGCCGCTTCGTGGAAAAGGCCACCGGCCGCGCCCTCTACGTTTTCAACGTCCACTTCGACCATCTCTCCGAGAGCTCCCGCGTCGCCAGCGCAGCCCTGCTCGTCCAGCGCGCTGCGCGACCGCCGCCATCCGGATCCCGTGCTCGTGCTGGGCGATCTCAACTCGGGCGAAGACGGCGGCGCGCTGAAGCACCTCGTCGGCAACGGCTCCGCGCATCCCGCTTCGCTGATCGACACCTTCCGCAAACTTCATCCCCAAGAGCAGCACGTCGGTACCTTCCACGCCTTCAGCGGCACTGCGCGACGGAGGAAAGATCGACTACGTCCTCGCCTCGCCCGACGCCCAAGTGCTCGACGCTCGCATCTGGCACGACCAACGCGACGGCCGCTATCCTTCGGACCACTTTCCCGTGTCGGCCGAAGTGGCCTTTCCGGCGGCGCTAGCCAAGCCGATCGAGCCTCAAAAAGAATAGCGCCACGGCCGATCCATCCAAGGCCGCTCTGGGGGTTCCCAAGCAGGTTCTCGCGGCAGTTGTTGTGCCCATTCGAGCGCTTTTCGCGCTCGCTGCCCGGCACCCCCCGACAAGATCGATTTTTGCCGACCCGGCACATGGGCATGGAGCTTGCCGCGCCCGCCTCTTTCACCGCCATTGCGAGGGATTATCGTAGCAGCGGCGTGGACGGAGGCCGCTGGCCCCCGCACTGCACCGCCGAGGTCGCCGCGCGCGACCGCGCCGTGAACCACTACCGGCCCAAATCATCGGGAGACAAGACGATGTGCATGCACTGCAAGGGAATTTCGAGGCGAGGGTTTCCTGGAAGTCGTTTCGGCCGGCGCGGCCGGAGTCGCGCCGCTGGCCGGCACGGTGCTCGCCGCGCCGGCCGCGTCCGCCCCGGCGCAGCGCCGAAGACCAAGATCCGCGTGGCCAAGATCTATCTGGCCCAGCCCCACGCCGGCTGGCCCAAGCCCAATCTGGACGTGCCGGCCGACGTGAAGCGCTACGAAGCAGGAATTCGCCAAGCTCGCCCCGAGCCTGGGCCGACGTCGAGTTCGTCGGCGGCGACCTGGTGACCAGCGCCCAGCAACATCGCCGCCGTCAAGGAGAAGTTCAAGGACGTGGCCGGAATCCTTGCGATCCACATCAACATGGGCATCAGCGGCTATGTGAATAGCCTGCTGGAGATGAAGTTGCCGTTGGTGCTTTTCGCCATGCCCTACGCCGGGCCACGAGTGGCACACGATTGCCTCGATGCAGCGGCGAGGGCAAGAAGATCGAAATGTTCCCCACCAGCAGCTATGCCGACCTGCGCCGCGGCCATCCGTCCCTTCCGCGCCATTCAGCGGCTCCGCGAGGCCAAGGTGCTCTATATCCGCGACGGCGGGCCCGATCCCGAAGTACGTGCAGTCGATCAAGGCCCGTTCGGCACCGAGATCAAGGACGTTCGCCGTCCAAGGAACTCATTGACTCTGTACCAGTCGATTCCCGAGGCCGAAGCCGCCGCCCACGCCGAACGATGGATTAAGGGCGCAGAGAAAGTAATCGAGCCGCCCAAGGACGACATCGTCAAGGGGCGCGCATGGACCTGGCCCTGTTCAAGCTCGTCGAACGCGAGCGAGCCGCCGCGGTCACGATCAATTGCCTCGGCATGGGCCTGATCGAGAAGCAGATGGGCTACCCCTGCCTGGGCTTCTGCCGCCTGAACGACGTGGGACTGGGCGGAGTGTGCGAGGCCGACCTCAAGTCGCACCATGACCCACCTGATCTTCCTCAACCTCGTGGGCAAGCCCGGCTTCGTCACCGATCCGGTGATCGACCTATCGAACAACACGATCATCCACGCCCACTGCGTGGCGGCCACGAAGATGGAAGGTGTCGATGGTCCCGTCTCGACCTATCGCATCCGCAACCACCTGGAAGACCACCGCGGCTGCGTGCTCCAGGTGAAGATGCCGCTGGGCAAGAAAATCACCGTGGCCCGCCTCATCGGCGACAACATTCATTCTCTACTCCACCGGCAGATCGCGGTCGATTGCCCCGACGTCGACCGCGGCTGCCGCACCAAGGTCACCACCAAGGTCGCCAACGCCAAGCGGATTCTGGAGAACTGGTCGTGCGGGTTGCACCGCGTGGTCTTCTACGGCGACCACACGCCAGGACCTCGAGCGCTTCTGCCGCTTCACCGGCATCCGACTGGTGAACGAAGAGACCGAAGACGTCCATAAGCTCGAAGGGTTGGAGTGGCAACCCAATATTCACGCTTAATACTTCGAAGGCGTCGATCGCACGACACTGCTTGCCGCTCCGACAAGCAGTGTCGCTTCATTGCTGAAGAGGATTGGCATGAACGACCGCCAACCGCCCGCCTTCCGGACCATCGCGCTCCGGACGATCGTCGTCCACACCGTGACATATTTCTTCGCCGGCCTCGTGGCGTTCGTCCTGCTCGACTACGGCCGGCGTTTCGCCGAACCGCCGCTCAGTTTCTTCATGCGCCCCACCGACGACCCGATCGTCGCTGCCGGCGTACTGTTTCAGCCCTTGCGTGGACTGCTTTTCGGAATTGTCTTCTACTTGATTCGCGGCAGTCTCTTCCCCAGGCCGCACGGGTGGCTTGTCGGCTGGGCCGTACTGGCGATCCTCGGAATCTTCTCTACGTTTGGGCCTTCCCCCGGATCGCTCGAAGGGCTGGTCTATACCACGATTCCCTGGAAGATCCAATTCGGTGGACTGATTGAGATCCTGACACAATCGCTGCTGCTCTCCGCAGTGACGGTCTATTGGGTCGAGCACCCTCGAAATCGTTGGCTCAACTGGACTCTGCCCATCCTATTCCTCCTGGTTCTATTGCTCCCCACACTCGGACTGCTGGCAGGGCGATCGGCGGGGCCTTCCTAGGGTGCGACCCCTTCCATAGAGAGATATTCCACACCTTCGTCAGGAGAAATTGACCTTACAGCCATCTACTAAGGAACGCATCTTTCTCTTCCCCCGGCTATTGACGGGGTCGATAACTTCACTATCGTGGTACTTATCTTGGAGCGAACCCGAGTTCTTCGGGGCGCCACGAAGAGCCGGCCGCCAAAGGCCGTGCGAACGCATCCGGCTGGTTTCTCAGGCGGTGATAACTCCGTCGCCGAAGCGGAAGAGGCACGCATGCGGTGGGTCGAGAAGATCCGTGAGCTGCCGCTCCCCGCAATTCGAGCGGGCAGTCGTGCGGGCCTAGGCGCACGTGGCCGCAGCTACCCATCAGTGACACACACACGCGTCGCGATGCGCGCTCTCACCCTCGCAGCCAGCGGGTGTGCATTGACGTCGCCTGGGGGCGTCGCTCCCAGGGGTGTGCCACTGCTTGCCGGTGCGGCAAGCAGTGCAAACGAAATGCGAGCCGTCGTCGGCCATTCATCCCAATTCAACGCCTGTTGCGGCCCCGCACAGAGCATTGGCGCGCGGTGCGCGCGCGCCTCCCGGTCTTTCTTGACTCATCTTCTCGCAAGCCTGGCCATAGCCCTTTGCACGGTGTGGTCCCACGGGCAGGCGGCTGAGACTTCACCAACCTCCGCCCTCCCCGCCGATCAAGCCGCCCTGCTGGAGGAATACCGCACGAATTACCGTCGCCTGATCGAGTGCTACAACAGCATCCGGATCGAAGCGGTGGGGCACTTAACCCCCCCGGAGATTCCTGGACAGAAGCCTCGCCCCGCGACCAAGACACACTTCATCTATCGCTCCAACGCCGGCCAGTTCTTTCGCATGGACGCAGCTAAGCTGGGACTCGACGACGAGCTTCCCACGGGAACGATGGGCGTCACGCTGGTCCGGCCCGAGGGCTTCCTTGTTGCGCACCGCGACCGCCCCGATGGACCGTTCGTTCCACGCCAATGGAGTAACAGCCCGCAGGAAGGCCTCGGACATCTCACCAGCGATCGTTTCCACCGCGCTGTTTACTGCTACGTTGTCTCTGACCTCGAACCATACGTGCTCGGTCGTCCCTATTGGGCCAAGATCTACACCATCGAGAAAGTCGAAAGTCATCTGTCGGATGGCGAACGCCTGGTGACGCTTACGTCTCGAGCAGTCCCCGAAAAGGGCAAAGAAGAATGGCTTGGCCGCTTCGTCTTTCTTCGTGACCGAGCTTGGGCACTGAAGGAGTACGAATGTGGCATTATCGACCGCGGCAAGGGCGCAAGATTGAGCCGCCTGCGCAAGGCGCGATGCGAATATGAAGGAATGTACCAGGGAGTACCGCTTCTGAAACGCGTTGAGTACTCCATAGAGGATGCGGACCCGCGAATCGTCGATCGCGAAGTCTACGAAGTTCGTAGTATCGTGCCCGGACCCGTGCCCGAGCGCGAGTTCACCCTGGAAGCCCTGGGGATCAAGATGGGCCGCCAGCACTCCAACTGGATCACGTGCGCGGTGCTGGGCTTAAGCGGCGTCTTCCTCGTCGCACTCTTCTTCATCCTCCGCCGCCGCAAACGCAGAGCATGAGCAGTCTCTCCATGGCAACCATCCGGACTGCACCGCTTGTTCGCTGCCGGCGAAGCGGTTGCGATTGTCTAGGTGCGCGCGGCCGCAGCTACCCATCCGTGACACACACGCGCGTCGCGATGCGCACTCTCACCCTCGCGGCCAGCGGGGGTGCGTTGACGTCGCCTGGGGGCGTTGCACCCAGGGGTGTGCCACTGCTTGCCGCTTCGGCAAGCAGTGCAAACAAAGTGCGAGCCATCGTCGGCCGTTCGTCCCGATTCAACGCCTGTTGCGGCCCCGCGCAGAGCATTGGCGCGCGGTGCGCGCGCGCCTCCCGGTCTTTCTCGACTCATCTTCTCGCAAGCCTGGCCATAGCCCTCTGCATGGCATGGTCCCACGGGCACGCGGCTGAGATTTCACCAACCTCCGCCCTGCCCGCCGATCAAGCCGCCCTGCTGGAGGAATACCGCACGAATTACCGCCGGCTGGTCGACTGCTACGAGAACATCCAGATGGAGGTGGTCGGGCATTTCACACCTGCTGCGATTCCGGGCGTGACGCAGCAACCTGACACCAAGACGCATTTCATCTATCGCTCCAACGGCGGCCAGTTCTTTCGTATGGATGCGGCCAGGCTGCGCCTCGAAGACGAGAGCCATGAAGGAACGATGACCGTCACAATCGTTCGACCGGAAGGCTGTTTCGCCGCACGTCGCAGCCGTAGAGACGGACCTTTCGTTCCTACCCTGTGGAGCGCAAATGGCACAGACGGCATGAACGCAATCTCGGATTTTCTTTTCCCGTGGTCTCCCTACACCTGTATCATCCAGTCCATGAAGTCCTTTGTGTTGGATCGCCGGAGTTTCACCAACAACACAAGCGAGAAGGTCGAAGCGCACGAGATCGACGGCGAGCGACTCGTGACATTCACGGTCACTTCAAATGCGGGCCCCGCTGATCGCGTAGACCGATTTGTGTTCCTCCGTGATCACTCCTGGGCATTGAAGGAGTACCAGACAGGTCCCGCCGATCCTCGCAAGATACCGAACATGGTAACATTCAAAGCGAAGTACAACTATGAGGGAATACACGACGGAGTGCCGTTGTTGAAACGCTTCGAATGCCGGGAAGAGCGTTTGGATCCGCCACTCGCCGATCGCTATGTCTACGAGGTTCGCACCATCGTGCCCGGCCCCGTCCCCGAATGCGAGTTCCTTCCGGAGGCCGCGGGGATCAAGGTCGGCCATCAATCCGAGTGGATCGCCAGCACAATGCTTGGCCTCAGCGGCATGTTTCTCGTCACAGGGTTCGTAACCGTCCGCCGCCGCAAACAACAAGCCAAAAGCAGTCCTAGAGCCGATCCCAGCACCTCTGGAGGTGCTGCGATCTTCCGGCCGCACGGGACCGCAGCGGCAGTTCTGGGACAGGTTCTTACTATGTCTACTACTCCAACGGATCAACCCTCCTTGCTTCCTTCGCCTTGGGTGTGGGGCCCGATCTTGACGCTCCTGGCAAGCATGTTGGGCGGCGGAGCGCTTGCCGCCGCATTGCTCGCCCCGGATTGGCACGCGCTGGTTTGGGTCGGACTGGTGCCCTTCGCCCTCCTCTTGAGCCCACGGTGCGAGGCGGCCGTTGCCTATCCCGCCGCGTTCTTGGCGCAGCCGTGTTTCACATGCTCGCCCTGTCGTGGATGTGTCTGTACCTGTTCGGAATCCTCTCACCCCTCTGGTTCTTCTGTTCGTTGGTCGCCTCGCTCGTTTGCGTGGTCGTGCTCATCGCCGGGCGATTGCTCACGCGACGCACGGGCCTGCCGATGGCCCTCGCCTTGCCGCTTTTTTGGGTAAGCTACGAGTACGTGCGTCATCTCGTCTTCACGCTGGCCGCAAGCGGCGGTTTGCCGATGCTCTCGATCGGGCTCGCAGTGTCCGAGCACGCGCACATCGCCCAGATCGCCGACCTGGGAGGCATCTATGCCCTGGTCTGGCTTGCCGCCTCGGCGAGCGGCGGCCTCGGCGACGTCATCCTCCATTTCCTGCTAGCCAAGCGCGATCCGCAGCCGCTAGCCGCCGCGCACCCCGGCTCTCCGACCGCGCCCGGTCCGAACCGGTGCCTATTCCGCCTGGCCGCGGGTAGTGCGATCGCCCTGCTTTCCTTCGCCGGGGCATGGTCCTACGGCCACTGGCAAATCGGCCGGGCGCGCGATCTGCCGGGGCCGAGGGTTGCCCTGGTCGTCGGTCTGGGCCCGTACAGCGGGATCGCCAACTCGCTGGCGCACCGAGAGACGATTACTTCCCGAGGAAGAACCTGCGGTCCAGGGCGCGAACCGAGCCGCGGAACGGCCGGCGGTCGATCTTTATGCCTGGCCCGAGGTGGCTTTGCACGACGCAGTCACCACCGTCGATTCGGCCCAAGAAGGCGGCACGGCCAGCGCGTATGGCGGCGCAGGGGCCCGCATGCTCCGCGCAATCGCAAACGAACTCCGAGCTGCCGTGCTCGTAGGCACAAGACGCGAATCCTACGATCCGGCCGATGCATCGGGAATGAGTTACAACAGTGCGGCCTTTGCCCTGCCGGGTCGAGGGGTCATCGGCGCGTACGACAAGCATTACCTTGTGCCCTTCCTCGAGGCCACGCCGGCATGGGCCGCGCCCTTCATCAAGGGCAGTAACACGCTGGGCTCTACGGTGGGTCTCAAAAATCACCTGCTCCCGGGCGACGACCGAGCTCTCCGCGCCTTTTCCCTCGGGCCGGATGCCGCGGGCCACACGCATCGCATCGCCCCCACCGTTTGCTACGACGTTTGCTTTCCCGACGTTCACCGCCGCTATATGCAGAGCCCGGCCGACGAGCGACCCGACGTGTTCGTCTGCGTGATGAACGAGTCGTTCGACAACACCAAAATGATCCCGCCCCTGACCCTGCGCCACGCGCAGCTTCGGGCCATCGAGTGTCGCAGACCCTACTACCGCGTGTCCAACGGGGGATGCTCGGCCATCGTCGATAGCTGCGGACGCGTGCTCTCCCAAATGACCGACACCAACGACACCCCGGCGATCCTCGAAGGCCAGGTGCCGGGGGATCAACGATTGACTCTCTACTGCATCCTGGGCGAATGGATCCCGCTGGCCTGCGTGGCACTGGTTGCCTTGAGTGGGGTCGGCCTCTCGCGCGCCGCGCGCTGGCTACCGCAGCCTCGATGTCCAAGCGGCTCTTCGCACGACGCGTCGAGCCGGCAGCCGATTTGCCTGACAGACGATACGGAACTCCGACCGATGAAAAGGCACGAGTGACGAATTGACCGGCTTCGAGGAATCTCAACACCGATCGCGCCGCCAGCCGGCGACGGCACAGGCTCGCTCGAAGCTGACGCACGTACGTGTGCAATTGCACCGCCCCACGGTCGGCGATCGGGGGTGTGCCACTGCTTGCCGCTTCGGCAAGCAGTGCAAACGAAGTGCGAGCCGTCGTCGGCCACTCAATGCTCCAACACATGTTGCGCTCGAGCGAAGGACCAACTTGCACGGTTCCTCGCTGATCTACCGCTCACTGCTTGTCCGCTGCCGGGCCGAGGTCTCCCACACGCATCAAGCGTATGGGCGGCAGCTTCCCGGCAGTGCCACACAAATGACTGCGGGACAAAGTGGCAGGGGCCGATAGGCCCCATCCGGAGACAAGACCATGACGAGTACATCGTCCCCCTGCGGCGGCCGGAAGCCCAGCACACTGCGGCGCCGTGCGGGCTTTACCCTGATCGAGAATGCTCGTGGTGATCACGATCATCGGCATGCTCATGGCGATCACTCTCCCTGCCGTCCAGGCGCGCGCAGCCCGCCGCCTCGCGCAGTGTATGAATAACCTCAAACAAATCGGCCTGGCCCTCGAAGGGCACTCAACCGCCCATCGCCGCCATCCCACCAACGGCTGGGGCTTCCTCTGGATCGGCGTGCCCGAGCGGGGCACCGACCGCCACCAGCCCGGCGGCTGGATTACAACATTCTCCCCTATCTGGAGCAGCGGACGGTCCGCGAGATCGGGTTGGGACTGAAGCCGAGCGAACAGCGCGCGGCGCTTCAGCGGCTGATGCAGATACGCCTGCCGATGTTTGCCTGTCCCTCGCGTGCCGCTCCCTCGCTCGGCCCCGCCCATCCCTTCCTCGTCCCCTACAATGCCGACTGGATCGACGAGGTCGCCAAGACCGACTACGCCGTGAGCGAAGGCGATTACATCACCGATACCGGCCCGGGACCGCGCTCGCTCGCCGAGGGAGACTCGGGCAAGTTCGCCTGGAAGGATACGAAGAAGGCCACCGGCATCTCGTTCCAGCGAAGCGAAGTCGCCCCGGCCTCGGTCCACGACGGCCTCTCTCAGACCTACCTCGTGGGGGAAAAGCGCGTAGTGCGCGACGCGATCGACACCTTTGACGATTCGGGCTACGACCAGAGCATGTACAGCGGCGTTGATCTGGACCTCAACCGCTGGGTCCTGGCCCCGCCGCTACCCGACGCCCAGGGAGACGATTCGCCGATCACGAGCGGCGAGGCGGCCGGCGCCGCTTCGGCAGTTCGCATCCTGGCGTCTGCCATTTCGTGCTCGGCGACGGTGCGGTCCGCGCCGTGAGCTACCAGATCGACCGCGAAACCCACCGCCGTCTGGGCAACCGCAAGGACGGCATGCCCGTGCCGAACTTTTAACAACCGATCCCAGAACCTTGGGAGGTGCCACGCTTCTCCGGTCGCACACGGCTCCAGGGGCAGTTCTGGAGTAGGGTCTTAACAACCGATCCCACTCGAAGGTGACGGCACAACGCGGTCCCCCCGGGAGAAGCCGGCCTGCCAGGCTCGGAGAGTCCGCAGATCTTTCTGCGCCGAGGACCTTGACAATACTATGGTCATAGTAGATACTATGTCGCATAGTAACCAGCTCGGAGGTTCGCCATGAAACCGCCCCGTCCGTCGGATCTCGAACTCCAAGTGCTCACCGTCCTCTGGGATCGCGGTCCCTCCGCGATCCGCGAGATTCTCGAGGCGATTCCGGACGGCAAACCCCGGGCTTATACGACGATCCTCTCGGTCGTGCAGGTCATGGAGAAGAAGGGGCTCGTAGGCCATCGCCAGAAGGGGCAAGCCCACATCTATCACGCGCGAGTCAAGCGCCAGAATGTTGTGCAGCCGATGCTACGGGAGATGGTCCGTAATGTTCTTGGCGGGAGTCCGGCGCAAGCCTTGCAGCACTTGCTGCAAAGCACCCGGATCGACGAGGAGGAACTGGCACTCATCCGCGAGCTGATCGACCGAGCGACCGACAGACCGCAGGGAGACGAACCATGAGCAGTTGGCTGGTAACGGCAATTGCAGGTCCTGCCTGGCAGACGCTGATGATCGCCCTGATGCACACGCTTTGGCAGGGGGCCCTTCTGACGGCGATCGTCTATGGGGTGCTTCGCGCGCTCCCCGCCCGACATCACAATGCCCGCTATCTCACGGCGCTGGCGGGGCAGTTTGGCTTGCTGCTGGCGGGAATGGCTACCTGGGCCATATTGAGTCTCGGCGAGCCTCATGCGGCCGGTTCTTCCTCGCGCGAAGCCGTCGTGCCGATCGGTGCAGCCGCTCCAGCGGCGTTCGCCGAAGCGGCTCCGAGGGTCTCCGGCGAAACACACGGACGCGATTCCGCGCCGGTGCGCATGCTGGAGGGTGAGTTTTCGCAGGCACCTTCGGTCGCCCGTTGGCTGCCGTTTGTGGTCGTAGGCTATCTGGCCGGCGTGGCAGCAATGCTTCTTCGCCTGATTTCGATCGTGACCGGAGCGGGCAACCTGGCTCAACCGGCCCGGCCCTCGGAGCCCGAACTGATCGCGCTGCAGTCGATCAACTCCGCGACCTGCTGGCGATTGGCCGGAAGATTCGCGTCGTCGTTACATCCCAGGTCGGTCCGGCCGTCCTCGGAGTGCTCTGCCCGGTACTTCTGCTGCCGGAAGAGTTCCTCATGACGGTCCACCGCGACGCGTTCGCGCGGATCGTCATCCACGAGCTGGCCCACGTGCGCCGGCACGACTACTTGTTGAACCTGATCGGGATGCTCGTCGAGGCCGTACTCTTCTTCAATCCGGCGGTGTGGTGGCTGGGACGCCAGGTTCGCCAGGAGCGCGAGGCGTGTTGCGACGCGCTCGCGGTGGCTTTGACCGGCAAGCGGTTGATCTATTCGTGCGCCTTGGCCGAGTGGGCCGCCGAGAGCCGTGGCGTCGCGCCCGCCGCTGCCCCGGCCTTCGCCGGCCCATCGCGTGGGCGGTCGCTCCTGGATCGCGTGCGGCGAATTCTTCAGCCCGGATATCGCCCTGACGTTCGATTGTCGCCTCTTACCCTGACGACGTTCCTGGCTCTCAGTTTTCTCGGATTGGCGGCACTCTGGGAAGGAACGTCGGCAGCCGTTTCGCTGGCAGCCCAGAATCCTCTCGCCGGCCGAGCGGATCGAGCGCCTTGCTGCTACTCAGCAGCAGTTCAGCGGGGCTGCCCAGTCCGCCGCGGGAACCGTGACCCTTCGTGGCACGGTGTTGACCGCCGACGGCGAGGCGATACCCGAGAACGCACGGGCCTATTACATGACTCGGCGTAACTCCGGCACGTTCTCCGGCTCGACCGGCCAGCTCAAGGGGCCGTTCACTCTTCAAACTCCCAGTGGCAGCACCTGGTTGATCTTCAATGTGGAGGGCTATGCAGCCGCCGTGGCTGGGCCTTTTGAGGGCCAGCCAGGCAAGGTGATTGAAGGCGTGAAGGTGACGCTCGATCGCGGTTTCCCGGCCGACGTGCGAATTGTCGACGAGCAAGGGCATCCCGTTGCCGGCGCTACCGTCGAGTGTGGCGTGCTCGTTTCCGGCGGGTCGACGGGCAGTAGTGAACACACCAAGGATACGAGCGACGCGCAGGGGATCGCCCGACTCAAACACGTCGCGTCTCGTGCCTATCGGCTTAGCGTTCACGCGGCCGGCTTCCAGTCTCCACAGACTCGGGAAGTGACGTTTCAGCCCGGCCAGGCGATCACCGTCGCTCTCAAACGAGCCAAGATCGTCAACGGAATCGTCCGTTCTTCCGCCGGGCAGCCGATCGCAGGAGCAAAGATTCTCGAGGCGTCGCATTTCACGCCGAGCCTCAACCACTACGGAAGCCGACAGGGACCCGTGTTGGCAACAACCGACTCCGCAGGGCGATTTACGCTCGACACCCTGAACGATGCAACAACCTACTCGCTGCTGATCGAAACGACCGAACACGGCCGGACGGTGGTGGCCAACGTTCAGCCTGGCCAGGCGGATCGGACGATCACCGTGGGTCCCGACCGAGTTCTCCATGGGCGCTGCTGGGCGCCCTGGGCACGCTCAACCCCGAGCGCCCGCTCGTCGTGGCGTACACCCAGTCGGTCTCTGCCGACGGGCGAGAAGTGTTCCACGACTCGGGAAATGTGCCCGTAGAACGAGAGGACGGCGTGGGGCACTTCACGATCCGCGGTTTGCTGGAGGGACCACTGAGACTGGAAATCGCGGGGCGGCTCCTGGAAATCGAGAATTTCGACCGGCCGGTCGAGATCGACCTCTCCAAGCCCCCCGAGCAACCGCTCCAACGACGCGTGGTGCTGAAGTTCGTCACTCCCGACGGCACTGCCTCGCCCCAGGGAACCGTGTGGGTCTATGCCTATGATCCCGCGGGGAATCGCCCCAGCGGCGTCGTGAGCAAACACCTGACCATCGCCGGCGGTCGCGTGGAAATCGAAGTCCCCACACCGGCTCGGCTACAATGCCAGACAGAGAACGTCATCGGCTATTGGCTGGACGTCGAACCCCAAGAGGTACCCCCCGGCGCAACGCCTCTGGAGATCGAGATTCCTGCACTCCCCGCGGGCGCGATCGCCGGCCGCGTCGTCCGACACGACGGCACTCCCGCGGACGAGCGCGCCCGCATCAGTTGCCGCATGGTGAAGAAGCCTGCGAGCCTGGGGGAAAAGCACCTCAGTCTGAATACGTTGCCGCAGCGAGAAGCGGGCACGGCCGGCCAGTTCTTCCTTTCTCCCTTGCCGCTCGGCGGGACATACTCGGTTTTCGTTACCGAAGGTCACAACGCCCAAGTCAGCGAGCCAGTCGCGGTCGATGGAACCAAGCCGGTCGCGCAGCTCACCGTGAAGATGGCGAAACAGGCCTTGGCGCAAGGAGTCGTCAAGGATGAGGAGGGACGCGCGCTCGGGACCATCAACGTTACGCCACAATTGCGAGCCTCGGATATCCAGCACTCGTGGAGTGCCGCAACGACCGACGCGGCCGGACGCTTCGCCTTCGAAGTGAATCCAGAACTGGGTACGTTCTGGGCCAGGTTCGAGACTCGCAAAGATTACGTGCCCACGGAGGTGAAGCTCAGCCCGGGTGGGCCGAGCGCCCAAGTGCGATTGAAGCGCGGGCGGGTGATCGGCGGCCGCGTCGTCGATGCGAAGACGGGGTGGCCCATCCCGGGCGTAGAGCTCTACGCTCGCTCGCAGAACCAGGATCCGCTCCCGCCTCGCTTCTACGAGGCCGAAGGAAAAACCGACGACGCAGGCCGCTTCCGCTTCAGCAATCTCGAAGACGGCACGTACACGCTCGGGGACCGCAACGGCCTGAAGCGGCAAGAATCGGAGAACGTCCAGGAAATTGCCACCGGCCAGGATCGTGTTGAGCTCCGCGCCACCCTTCCCGCCTGGAGCACCATCCAACTGCGCAACCCCGCCGTACCGTAGCGGTCCCGATCTCGCGACACAGAAACACCCGACCTGCGCCGGGCGTGCGAGTGATGAGTAATTCCGGCTCTGTCGACGCAAGCGACGCAAAGGATATAATGAGTGGTTCGGTGATTTGAAACCGCACCTTTCCACTCGTGCAGGATCGGCCCATGGGCACCGGCCCGGGCGACGCCCCCCTCACTGCGGTGCTCGGCGCACCGCTGCGAGCTACTGGCTCCGGCCGGCGACCGCGAGTGCGCACGCGCCGCCGTCGAAAACGGGGCCGACGCCGTCTATTTCGGTCTGGCTACGGGACTTCAACGCCCGCGCCCGGGCCACGAACATCCCCCTCGACGAGCTGCCCGAACTGATCGACGTTGCTGCACCGCCGCGGCGTGAAGGGCTACGTGACGCTCAACACGCTGGTCTTCACCGACGAGCTGCCGCGAGTCGAGGAGATCCTGCGGCGGATCGCCGCAGCCGGGCGTCGACGCCGTGCTCGTGCAGGACCTGGGCGTCGCGCGGCTGGCTCGGCCGATCTGCCCCGACCTGCCGCTCCACGCCTCGACGCAGATGACGCTGACCAGCGCCGAGGCGATCCGCGCGGTCCGAGTCGCTGGGCGTCGAGCGCGTGGTCCTGCCCGCGCGAGTTGTCGATCGACGAGATCGCGGCGATCCGCCGGCAGACGGACGATGGCGCTCGAGGTCTTCGTCCACGGCGCGCTGTGCGTGGCCTATTCCGGCCAGTGCCTGACGAGCGAATCGCTCGGCGGCCGCAGCGCCAATCGCGGCCAGTGCGCCCAGGCCTGCCGCATGCCCTACGAGCTGGTCTGCGACGGCGCAGGACGTCGACCTGGGCGACCAGAAGTACCTGCTCAGCCCGCAGGACCTGGCCGCCTTCGACCTGGTGCCGGAGCTGATCGAGGCGGGCGTGTCGGCGCTTCAAGATCGAAGGCCGGCTGAAGACGCCCGAGTACGTGGCCAACATCACGCGGCACTACCGCCAGGCGATCGACGCCGCCGTGGCCGGCCAGCCGGCCGAGTTCACGCGCCGAGGAGGTCGAGGAGATGGAGCTCTCCTTCTCCCGCGGCTTCTCGCCCGGCTGGCTCGACGGCTGCGACCACAAGATGCTCGTGCCCGCGCTCAGCTCGGCCAAGCGCGGCGTGCTGCTGGGCGAGGTGACGGGCTCGGCGCGCGGGCGGCGTGCGCGGTCGCGCTGGCCTGCTCGATCAAGCGCGGCGACGGCATGGTCTTCGAGGGCGACCGCACGCAACCCGGCGAGCCGGGCGGCGAGCAAGGCGGCCGCGTCTACGAGGTCTTCCGCGACGGCCGCTCGGTCGAGCGAACCGGTCGCCGAGGGCGTGGTGGAGCTGACCTTCGCGCACGGCACGATCCGCTGGAACGAGCTTCGCCCCGGCCAGAAGGTCTGGAAGACCGACGATCCGCGAGCTGACGCGTCGGTTGCGCAAGACGTTCACCGGCGCCGCAGCCGCGCCGCACGCGTCGGTCGACCTGCTGGTCGAGGCCGCGGTGGGCCGGCCGCTGGTAATCTCGGCCCGGCGCCGAGCCCGGCGCGGCTTGCCGCGTCCAGTCGCCCGAGCCGCTCGCAGCAGCCCGCAAGCACCCGCTCACCGCCGAGGTGCTCCGCGAGCAGTTGGGCCGGCTCGGCGGCACCGCCTACGCATCTGCGCAACCTGGAGGCCAAGATCGACGGCGCAGCCGATGGTTCCGCTTGAGCGTGCTGGGCAAGCTGCGCCACGAAATGGTGCAGCAGCTGGACGCCGCCAGTGGCCGGCGTCCAGCCCGGCAGATTGCGCCGGCGACGCCGATTCGCTCCGCGCCGCGATGCGCGCGCGCGAACTGCGAGCAGGGCGAAACGCGCCCGGACGGCGAACCGCCCACCCTGCACGTGCTCTGCCGCTCGCTCGACCAACTGCGAAGCGGTCCTTGCCGGCGACGCGCGAGCGTGATCGTCGATTTCCACGACATCCGCCAGTATCGCGAGGCCGTGGCCGCCGCCCATGCCGCGCGGCGCGACGATCGCCCTGGCCACGCCGCGCATCCAGAAGCCGGGCGAGATGGGCATCTTCCGCGCCTTGGCCCGAGCACGGCGCCGACGGCGATCCTGGTCCGCAACCTCGGCGGCCTGGCATTTCTTCCGCGAGCAGGGCATGCCCGTCGTCGCCGATTTCTCGCTCAACGCCACCAACGAACTGACCGTCGACTGGCTCCGCGACCAGGGCGCCGCGCGCGTCACCGCCTCCTACGACCTGAATCGCGACCAACTGCTCGACCTGGTCGCCGCCGTGCCGCCGCGCGTGGCTGGAAGTCGTCATCCACCAGCACATGCCGATGTTCCACATGGAGCACTGCGTGTTCTGCGCCGTCCTTTCGCCGGGCACGAACAAGACGAACTGCGGCCGGCCCTGCGACGCCACGCGGTGCGACTTCGCGACCGATCTGGGCATGGAGCACCCGCTGACGGCCGACGTCGGCTGCCGCAACACGCTCTTCAACGCCGTGCCGCAGAGCGCGGCCGAGATCGTCCCCGAGCTGTTGGCACGCGGCGTGCGCGCATTTCCGCGTCGAACTGCTCGGCGGCACCGATGCCGATCACCGGGTCGTCGTCGGGCTCTACCGCGAGCTGCTGGCCGGGCGCGTGGCAGGCCGGGAGGTCTGGAGCCGGCTCAAGGCCGCCAACCGCGTCGGCGTCACGCGCGGCACGCTCGAAGAGCGACGCAATCCGCTGGCCCTTCTGTAACGCCCCGCCGCGCACCCATGCCCGTCGCGGTCCAACACCGCTGCGGCGCAAGCCGCGGTTGCGCGCCCGGCCGATGCACCTCCGAGCCACGCGCAATTGACACCGCGGTTCGAGTCCGTGACAATGGCCCTTCATAACCGTTCGGGAGCGAGCCACTTGCGAGGGGCCGTGCGGCGGATCCGTCGCGCGGCAGAATCTACCCCTGGGCTTCTCGGCGGCCGGCCGCCGGCGTGGGAAGAGCGAACGAGCGGTTCCGAACCTCTTCTCTAGCGCAAGAAGGTGGACATGGATCCCCGGGCCGAAGGATCTACGTTGCACGGACTGCCCCGCGCCCTTATCAACAAGCGGGGCGAACCGATCCTCATCCACCACCTCGATAACAATACCGCGGAAAACCTCGTCTCCATGTATCTCGCCTTTCCGCGCGCGAGCTTCCAGGGGTTGCCGCCGCTGAAGGATGAGACCTGCGTCGCCTGGGTCCAGGGGATGATCAAGGACGCCGTGAACCTGCTCGCCCTGTCGTTCGAAAACGGCCTGGTGGGACACGTCGCCCTGTTTCCCATCGACAAGGCCCGCGCAGAGATGCTCGTTTGCGTCATCCCCACCTACCAGAATACCGGCATCGGCACCGAACTGATCCGCTCCGTGGTCCAGTTGGCCTACGACATCGGTTTCGAGAAGATCTGGCTGCCGGTGGAAACCACGAACACGCGCGCCGGCGCGTCTACAAGAAGTGCGGCTTCGCGCAGCTTTCCGGTCGCTCGTCGCGCGATGAAGTGGAAATGGCCCTCGACCTGAAGCGCTACCGCGACGTGGTCGGGGCCTGCGTGGGGCGAATCATGAACAGCGAAGTGGTCACCGTCGGCCCCGACGATCCCTGTGAGAAAGCTGTGGCGCTCTTGCTCAAACACCGCGTCGCCGCGTTGCCCGTGGTCGATGCCGAGGGGCAACTGCTGGGAGTCCTCTCCCAGACCGAGCTGATGCAACCTCTGAACCTCGAGAAGCAGGTCCGCGACGTTTTCTCCCACCACGTTCCCACGGTCCAGTCCCACGAACCGATCACCCGACTGATCCACCTCTTCCAGTCGCAGCGGTTCCGCTGCATCCCGGTCGTCAACCAAGACAAAAAGGTCCTGGGTGTCGTCAGCCGCCACGAGGTCCTGGCCTACTACGCCATGCGATTCTGATCGGACTTGCACGGCGCGTAGCGATTTCAGGGCTCTGAAAGCCTGCAGCGGTTCCACGATCAACCACGGCACGAAGAAATCCTCGCCCCGTCCCGCAGCTTGCCCCCCTTGGGGAATCCCTCTAAAATAGACGATTCGCCCAGTGCGGATGCGTGCCGTCCCATGCCCGCGCGGTCCGGTGCGGCATGCCCAGCCCGGGCGGTCCGCAAAGTCGCTCGGTCGGGTGCGAACCCCGCACGCCCTCTTCCCGTCTTACCCCATCAGAGGATCGAGGCACACCGCGGGATGCCTGCTCCCCCGGCACGGGGCGGCGGCCAATCCACCTTCTCCCCGGGTACTCACGAAGTGTCGACGTCGCCTGCCACGGAATCCGATCTGGGCCGCGCCATGCCGGCCGATCGCGACTGGCTTCGCCAGCAGCGCCGCGCGATCGTCGAGGCCCTCCGTCGCGGCCGGCCAACCGACCGCCGGCTGGCCCGTTTCCACGAGCGGCTCAATCGCTCGATCGCGCTGGCCGAGGCGCGCCGCCAGAACGTCCCCCAGATTCGCTACGACCTCGAACTACCCGTCTCCGCCGAGCGCGAGAAGATTGCCGCCGCGATCCGCGAGCACCAGGTGGTGATTGTGTGCGGCGAGACCGGGTCCGGCAAGTCGACGCAGCTTCCCAAGATCTGCCTGGAGCTGGGGCGCGGCGTCGAGCGAATGATCGGGCACACGCAGCCCCGCCGCATCGCCGCGCGGAGCGTGGCCGCGCGAATCGCCGAAGAGCTTCACTGCCCGCTGGGTCAGGCCGTCGGCTACAAGATCCGTTTCACCGACGAGACCGGACCCCGCACCTACGTCAAACTGATGACCGACGGCATTCTGCTGGCCGAATCGCAGAACGATCCGGGGCTCGATCAGTACGACACGATCATTCTCGACGAGGCCCACGAGCGCTCGCTGAATATCGATTTCCTCATCGGCTACCTCAAGCGTCTCCTCCCCCGCCGCCGCGACTTGAAGCTCATCATCACTTCGGCCACGATCGACGCGGCCCGCTTCGCCCAGCACTTCGCCTCCCCGGGCGGTCCGGCGCCGGTGATCGAGGTCACGGGCCGGACCTTTCCCGTCGAGATCCGCTGGCGCCCCCTGCCGCCCGGCGACGAGTCGGCCGAGCCCGATCTGGAGCGCGCCGTCGCCGACGCGGTCGACGAGCTGGCCCGCGAGGACCGTGGCGACATTCTCGTCTTCATGCCCACCGAGCGCGACATCCACGAGTTGGCCAAGGTCCTCCGCGACCGAACGATTCCGGGCGATGCCGGCGAGCGAAAGACCGAGATCCTCCCGCTCTACGCGCGGCTTTCGCTCGAAGAGCAGCAGCGCGTCTTCCACACGCGCGGCCAGCGCCGCATCGTCATCGCCACCAATGTCGCCGAGTCCTCGCTCACCGTCCCCGGGATCCGCGCCGTGATCGATCCCGGCACGGCGCGAATCCGCGCGCTACTCGGCGCGGACCAAGACCCAGCGGCTGCCGATCGAGCCGATTTCCCAGGCGTCGGCCGACCAGCGCATGGGGCGTTGCGGACGCGTCGGACCGGGCGTCTGCATCCGCCTGTACGGCGAAGACGACTACCTCCGCCGCGACCGCTTCACCGCCCCCGAGATTCAGCGGACCAACCTCGCCTCGGTGATCCTCCAGACCGCCGCCTTCCGGCTGGGCGAGCTCGACGACTTTCCCTTTCTCGACCCGCCCCGCGGCGACGCCGTGCGTGACGGCTACCGTACGCTCATCGAACTCGGCGCGCTTTCCGAGGAGCACGAACTCACCGAGATCGGCAGCCGGCTGGCGCGGCTCCCCGTAGACCCGCGCATCGGCCGCATGATCCTCGCCGCCGAGCAGGAAGACTGCCTGAGCGAGATCCTGATCATCGCCGCCGCGCTCGAGGTGCAGGATCCGCGCGAGCGCCCCTGGAGAAGCAGGAGACGGCCGACGCCTGCCACGCCCGCTTCGCCGACGCCGATTCCGATTTCCTCGCGTACCTCAACCTCTGGGACCATTACCACCGCCTCAAAGGCGAGCTTTCGCGGAGCCAACTCCGCAAAGCCTGCCGCGCCGATTTCCTCTCCTACAATCGTCTGCGCGAATGGGCCGACGTTCATCTGCAACTCCGCGAGTTGGTGGCCGAGGCCGGGATGAAGCCCAAGCCGCGCCGCGATCTTTATAACCGCATCCACCGCGCCATCCTCGCCGGCCTGCTCTCCAACGTCGCCGCCCACGACGAGCGCCGGCAATACTGCGTCGCCGGAGGCGGTAAGGCCCTGCTCTGGCCCGGCTCGGGCCTGTTCGCCAAGCGCCCTGCCTGGATCGTCGCTGCGGAAATCGTCGAGACGGGCAAGCGTTACCTTCGCACTTGCGCCCGCGTCAACACCCACTGGATCGAAGCCGTCGCCGGGCACGTTGTCGAGCACGAGTATTCCGATCCCTACTGGGACCGCCGCCTCGGTTCGGCCATGGCACTGGAAAAGGTCTCGCTTCTGCAACTCACGCTGGTCGCCGGCCGCCGTGTGCGTTATGGCCCGATCGATCCCGACGAATCGCGCGCTCTGCTCCTTCAGCACGGTCTTGTCGAGGGCAAGATCGATCTGCCTTTCGACCGTTTTCTCCACGACAACCGGGAGTTGATCGCCCGGCTGGAGCACTTTCAGGCCAAGCTGCGGCGCAACGATTTCTTGCCCGGCACCTGGGCGCGGTTCGATTTCTACCACGAGCGCGTACCCCGCCACGTCTACGACCGCGCCGGCCTGGAGCGTTGGCTCCGCAAGGCGAGCCACGAGAATCCCGACGTGTTGCACATGCGCCGCGAGGACCTCCTCGACGACGACCCCGGCGAACCCTCCGAAGCCGACTTTCCCGACGTCCTGGCCCTCGGCCCCGCCGAGTTCCCGCTCGAATACCGCTTCGAGCCGGCGGGCGAACGGGATGGCCTGACCCTCTGCCTCCCCGTGGAAGCCGTGGCCCATCTCGATCGGCAGCGCTTCGATTGGCTCGTACCCGGAATGCTCCCGGCAAGCGTCGCGGCGCTGGTCCGCGCGTTGCCCAAGCCGATCCGCCGCGCCCTGGTGCCCGTGCCCCAGACGGTCCAGCGCGTGCTCGCTTCAATCCGCTTCGGCGAAGGTGACTTGCGGCAAGCGGTCGCGCGCACGTTGAGCTCGATCGCCGGACAGCTCATCACTCCCGCCGATTTCCAGCTCGACAAGCTTCCCGACCATCTGCGGATGAATCTCTGCGTGCTCGGAGCCGACGGGCAAGTGCTGGCCATGGGCCGCGAGCTCGACGACGTGCGCCGGCACCTCAACGTCCAGGTGGCCGAAACTTTCTCCGTGCTCGACGAACCGCGTTGGAACCGCGACGGACTGGTGGGCTGGGACTTCGACGAGCTGCCGGACCAGATCGAACTGGTCCGCGGCGGCCTTCCCCTCCGCGCCTATCCCATGCTGGTCGACCGCCAGGATTCGGTCGCGTTGCGTCTGGCCGACTCGGCCGACCGCGCCGCGCGCCAATCGCGATTGGGTCTCCGCCGCCTGCTGGTGCTCCAGGCCGGCCGCGAGCTGAGGACCCAGGTCGACTGGCTTCCCGGCCTCCAGCGCATGGTCCTGTTGGCCGCGCCGCTTGGCGGCCTCGATCTTCGCCGCCAGCTCGTGGAGCTGATCGCCGATCGCACGTTGCCCGCCGATCCGCCTCTGCCGCGCACTAAGGCCGCCTTCGACGCCCTGCTGGAGTCCTGCCGACAGCGCATCCCCTTGGCCGTTCAGGACGTCCTCGGACTGCTCACACCCCTGTGGGAGGCCTATCACCAAGCGCACTGGCGCTGGCGCAGTCGGGAGCAGCGAAATGGCAGCACGCCGCCGACGACCTGCGCGGCCAGTTGGCCTGGCTGATGCCGCCCGACTTTCTCGCCGCCACGGCCTGGGAGTGGCTCCAGCATTTTCCCCGCTATCTCCGCGCGATTCCCATTCGGCTCGAAGCCCTCCGCAGCGGCGCTGGTGCGCGATCGCCAGGCGACCGACGATCTGCGCGAGCGCTGGTCGCGATATCTCCACTGCGCGCGCCAGCACGAGCAGCTCGGCATCGAAGACGCCGAGCTGGCGCACTACCGCTGGATGCTCGAGGAATACCGCGTTTCGCTGTTCGCTCAGCGACTGGGAACGGTCCTGCCCGTCTCCCCCAAGCGCCTGGATCAGCAATGGTCCAAGGTCCGCTCGTCCTGAATTCGCCGTGAAAGCCCGTCCCGGACGGCCGCCACGCGCGATTTCCATAATCCCCCGCGTACAGCCGCCACCATCCACACAACCGCTCCAATCCACCCTGCCCTGCTGCCCCACAAGCTATGGTTGTAGGGGGCCGGCCATCGCGTTGCGCCGGCTGCCCCTTCCACGCTTTGAAGGCACCCACTATGAGTTTCCGCAAAGAGCAGGACAACCGCCGCGATTCCTACCGAGTCGCCATCCTCGACCAGCGCGAGGCAGTGCTGGTCTTCCGGGGAAAGCAGTACCCGGCCGAACTCGACGATCAATCGGCCGGCGGCTTCGGGGTTGTGATCTGGGCGGCCCCGGATCTTCAACACGGCGACATGGCTGAGCTTCGCACTTCGTCGGGATACTACCAGGTCCGCGTGATGCGGGCCCAGCCGATCGAGGGCGCGCCCGTGGCCAAATGCCACGCCTTGCGCGTCGGACTGGAGCGGCTGGGAGAAGGAATGCTTCAGGACGAGGCGCAAGACAAGCTGCTGAGGCGCTGTTTCAATCGCTCGATTTCCACCGCGCCCCCGCTACTGTCATGACGGTCATGGTCCTCGTGCTGGCCGTCACGGCCGGAATGATGACCTTTGGCGTGCGTACGCTGGTCCTCTCCTACAGTGCGCACAAGAGCACGGCGCCTCCGTCGCGCGTCGCGGGCGATCCTTTCCGCGCTTTGCCGCCTCGCCCGGCGGTGCACGCCCCGTCGACCGCCGCCATCCCTCAGTCCGTGCCGTGGTTGGGCGACGATTGGGAGTTTCTGTGGTTGGAGGCGGTTCCCGAAAACCCCCTCGACCCCGAGCTAGTCGCAGAAATCCGCTTCGCGGTGGCGGTCTGCCTCGACGAAGGCGTCGAGAAAGGCGTCGAAAGAGAGCTCGAAGACGAGAACCTCCCTGATTCCCGCGCACCGGTGGTCCTCGATCAACCGCCTGGGGCCCTCTGAAAAAACATGCCGCCGCGAGGCCCCAGCGGCCGCGCGACGGCATGCATGAACTCCTGTTTTCCCGCCGCTCGCTCTATCCCAGCGCCGGCAACTCGTAGCCTTTGCGCCGCGGACGCGAAAGGAACTTGTTGGCTTCCTCGCAGTTGGTGAACCGTTCGGCGACCGGGTCCCACTTCAACGTTTCGCCCACGCGCCCTACGTCACGCACGATGTTCACGAGGTAGCAGAGCGAACTGGAGCGCTGGCCGTACTCGATGTCGGCGTTGCAGCGCTTCCGCGACTTGATGCACTCCGCCCAGTTCTCGATGTGGTAGGCCGTTTCCGCGCGTTTGGCCTTGCCGGGATTGCCGGCGGCGGTGGCAATCTCCTTGGGATTGCTGGCGATCTTGTCGCGGTTGATCTCGAGTCTTGCCCTTGTCCCCGATGAAGATCGCCCCCAGGCCCGGCCCGCGGTCGCCGTCGAGGTGCAGTTTGAGTTGCGTGCCGTTGGCGAATTTCATCGTCACCTTGGCGCGGGGCCCGGCCACCGGCTTCGCCAGTCGGTAGTAGATGTCTTCGCCCGTGTCCTCGTCGCCGATCAGGCCGCCGCGCAGGTCGGCGGCGAACTTGCCCGTCGGCAGCTCGCGCACCGGCTCTTCCAGCAGCACCTCGACGGGGCCGGTTTCGTCGGTCCCCAGGCGCGGTTAATCTGATCGTAGGAATGCGTTCCCCAGCCGGTCACGCCGAAGCAGCGCCCGCCGCCGTCGTAGTCCCGCCAGCGGTCCCAGCCGCGGTGCAGCTCAACGTGGTAGGGGCGGAACTCCGCCTGGTTGGTCCACAGGTCCCACCAGTCACTCCGCCCACCCTTGGGCATCGCCTGGGCCGGCTTCCCCGGCCACAGCTCGGGCCCGACGAAATTCGGCGCGAGCACCGTCTGGATTTTGCCCAAGGCGCCGTTTTTCACCAGGTCGCTCGCCCAGTTGTTCATCGGGATGGAGCGTTGCTGCGTCCCCACCTGGGTCACGCGATTGTACTTCCGCGCCGCCTTCACCATGATCCGCCCTTCGGCGATCGTCAGGCACATCGGCTTCTCGATGTACGTGTTCTTGCCGGCCTGCATGGCTTGGATCGCGATCCACGCGCGTGCGTGCGTGGTCGTCTCGACCATGACACCGTCGAGCTTTTCCTTGTCGAGCATCTGGCGAAAATCGTCGTAAAGGCGCCACTTCCGGTCCTTGCCCACATTCTTGGCAAACTCCTCGACGCGCGGCATGAAGCAGTCGCAGATCGCCGCGATTTCCAGCGCCGCAACGTCGCTCGACTCGGCCACGATGCTCCGCGCCCGCCCGCCGCAGCCGATGATCGCCGCAGTCACCTTTTCATTGGCCCCGAAGGCCCGCGAAGGGATCAGCGAAGGAAGCGCCAAGGCCGCCCCGCCCGCCTGAAGTAGTTTGCGCCGTGTCCACGTGTGCCCTGCCATGCTTTTGGCTCCTCTGGGTGGGATAACTGGATGAGTGTGCGGCAGCCTGGGGTAGGCCAGCCGGCGCGGTCCGCCGCCCCTAGCGCACGCGCCGACACATGCGAGCGCGGCTGCGCGGGCGTCTCGCACGAGGATTCGACCCCTTAGGGTAGCTCGTGGCTATTCTCTCCATCCGTGTACGGCCGTGTCAACCTTTTCCCTATCCCCCGCTTTCGGGAAGGCTCGCGCAGGGCAGCCTGCCCCCCGAACCCTCGCCGCTCGCTTGCGTCGGCCGCACTGATAAGCATAATGAGGGGGCGGCAATCCTTGCCCACACCGCACCGGGGCCCACGGTTTGCCTTCCGGCCGGTGCTGCCCTCCGACCTTTCGCTGCCGTCCAACGGAGATCTCGCGATGAAAACCATCAGCCGACGCGACTTGCTCAAGACCTCGCTCTGGAGCGGACTGGCCGCCGCAGCCGCCCCACGCCTCGGAAACCTCGTGCGCGCCGCCGATTCCGCTCCCGCCGCGCCGTCGGCGCGCGTGGCTTTGGCCACCGGCGACCGCCGCGCCGACAATACCTTCCGTGCCCTCTCCGCGTTCAAGACCGAGATCGCCCAGGCGATCGGCAACCGGCCGGTGGTGATCAAGCCCAACAACGTGGCCATCGACATCCAGCTCTCCGCCACCCACGCCGAGTCACATCGAGGGCATCCTCGAATTCCTCAAGTCGATCGACAAGCTCGACAACGCGGTGATCGCCGAGTCGGCCGCCAACGGGCCCGACCTTCGAAGGCTTCTCCAATTACGGCTACAACAAGGTCGCCGCCAAGTACGGCGTGAAGCTGGTCGACCTCGACCAGGAGCCCGTTCAAATCGTCCACGTGTTCGACGAGAAGGACTTCCGCCCCCACGCGGTTCGCATGGCGCAGGCTGCTATCGGATCCCAACAGCTTCCTCATCTCGGCCGCGAAGATGAAGACGCACGACCGCGTCGTGGCCACGCTGTCGCTGAAGAACATCATCTTCGGGCGCCGATCAAGGACCTGGGCTTCGGCTGGGGCAAGGACGCGAAGCCGGGCACGAAGAGCGACAAGCCCATCGCCCACGGCAGCGGCTTCCGCGGCATCAACTACAACCTCTTCGCCCTCGGCCCAGCGCCTGCACCCGCA
Source organism: Pirellulales bacterium (assembly GCA_963736495.1). Taxonomy (GTDB): domain Bacteria; phylum Planctomycetota; class Planctomycetia; order Pirellulales; family Thermoguttaceae; genus CAVTPL01. The sequence goes on from CAVTPL010000015.1 coordinate 99,349, forward strand.
TCTGGCGGTGATCGACGGCTTCGACGGCATGGAAGGGAACGGCCCGACGCGGGGCACCCCGGTGGACCATCGCGTGTGCGTGGCGGGCCCGGACTGGCTGGCCGCCGACCGCGTCGCCGTCGAGTTGATGGGCATCGACTTCGCCAAGATCGGCTATCTCAACTACTGCGCCGAGGCCACGACTGGGCCAGGCCGACCTGGCGAAGATCGAGGTCGTCGGCGAGCCGATCGCGCAGGCACGTCAAGACGTACAGCCTCTCCGACAGCATCGACAAGCAGTTGATCTGGATGAAACCCGCCCAGACCTCCTGATCCGGCCGCACGGCAGTCGAACGCATGGCGTTGCCGAGGCACAACCGCGCGGAAGCCCCTGTGCCGCCGCGCGGCGAAGGGTTCGAAAGTCGCGTCACGTCGCGCCCTGCAAGTGGGCGTCCATCCAGGCATACATCAGTGCGCGGCTTTCGTGGGCCGCCGAGTGCCCGCGTCCATGCACGTAGAAAGCGAAGTTGCCCGGTGCCTTCGTCAGTTCGTAGACCTCCATCACCTTGGCCAGCATCAGCACGCGCTGCCGCTGGACGGCGGGATCGCCGTCGTTCAGCCCCGAAAGATCCACGAGCGCCCGCGGGGCGATCAAGGCCATGATCTCGTGCATATCGATCGGCGGCAAACGCCCCTCCAAGAGTCCCGCTCGAAGGTGCTTGAAATACACGTACCACCGACCCCGAGCCCAGTGCTCCACCCCGGGATTGTGGCGGAAGAACGTGGCCGAACAATTGCTGGCCGCCGCGCGAATCCGCGGATCGTAGGCGGCGAGGAAATACGACCCGTGCCCGCCCAGCGAGTGCCCCAACACGCCGATCCGCTCCTTGTCGACCTCGACAAGCGACTGAAGCACGTCGATGGCGATCGAGTGCTCGAAAGTGAACTTGCCCACCGCGGTCCAGTTGGGATGTTTTTCGTAGAAGCGCCGCGTTTCGTAGGGCCCCTCGGGCGGAATGCGATGCCCGGCCACGAAATGGTCGGGCACAATCACGACGTATCCGCGCCGGCATAGGTGATCGAGGAAGGCGTACGCGGGATTGCCTTCCAGTCCCGCCGTCTGCTCTTTGCCCCGCGGCGTAGTGCCGTGCAGGGCCACGATCGCCGGCGCGGCGGCCGAAAGCTTCCGCGGAACGCCCAAGTAGGCATGGGCGCGCTCGTCGGCCTCGACACGGTAGCTCACAAGCCGCCGCCGGTACACGCCGTCGACGTCCACCGACTCGTGCTCCTCGAACTCCAGCGGCGGCCGAGGCGGCTTCTGGTCATCGCGCAACAGCTCCAAATATCGCTGCATGAGCACCTTCCGCCGAGCCTGCCAATCCTCCAGCGTGCGAATCCCTTCGGTCAGGTCATCCCACGAGGACCGCACCGGCGGCGGTTCGGGAAACTTGGGCATTGCCGGCTCGCCCGCCCACCCCCGCGAGCCAGGCACGAAGGCCGCAAGCGCCGCACCCAAGAGGCCGCGGCGGCGAAACGTACGTTGCGTCATGATTGCAGGCTCCAATCGAGTGCTCTTACGTGGCCATCTCCGTCATGTGGGTCGCGCTGGTGCGCCTCGGTGGTTGGGCAACGGTGTTCTGGCTGAATGCCACATTATCGGCTCTGAGAGTGTCGGCGACACCCGGGCGAGAAGCTCAGACCTGGGACCCTTCCGTGTTGCCTTGGTCAACATACCATTGTCCGACCATGGTCGTTTGTTGGCTTGCCTCAGGTGCGACGAGTCGTTGGGACGATCCGTCGGCAGTCCCACGCGGCCTTTCGCGCCGGTGTGCCAAACCAAGGCAATGGGGGTACGGATCAAGAGCAATCGAACGGTTCTTAGAACCGATCCCAGAACCTTGGGAGGTGCTGCGGTTTTCCGGCCGCACAGAGCCGCTGCGGTAGTTCTCGGATAGGTTCTTAAAATTCGCGCTTTATGATGATGCCCGGCTGTGGGACGGGATACTTGCCGTCGGGGCCGGCCAGCAGCGGCGCGGGCGAATCCATCGTCAGCTTGTCGACGTCGGGCGCAAACTCGTGGTCGCAGGTTGAGAATCTGATCGTAGGTGATCGACTTGCCCCGTGTGGGCGGCCATCCGGCCCATCGATGCTGACCAGGCTGGCCTCGGCGCCGCGTTTCGCCTCGTTGTAGGGCTTGTCCTGGCGAATGGCGTCGATCAGGTCTTCCCATTCGACGCCGTAGCCCCAATCCGCCGATTGCGACGACTTCCAGGCGATTTCGGTCTTCTCGGGGTTCTGTCCCTTGAAGATGCGGCCGTCGGTGATCGACGCGAGGCCCTTGGTTCCGTGGACGAAGCTGTCGAACTGCTCGTAGCAGCCCGGGATGCATCGGCCATAGAGGAAGAGCTTCGTGCCATCGGCAAACGTGTACTCGACGGAGTAGTTGTCGAAGTTCTGATCGATCGAGTTGCCGCGGTAGTGGCGGCCGCCGCTGGCCTGGGCCTGGACCGGCCAGGCGTCCTTCATCCAGCAGCACTCGTCGATGTTGTGGATGTAGAAGTCGCTGTAGCAGCCGCCGCTGGCCCAAAGGAAGCTGTGGAACCGCTGGATCTGATAGAGCAGCTCGCTGATGCCTTGCGGCTTCGGCTCGGACGCGAAGGAGGCCGATCGGCCCGTGCATGCGGTAGGTCCGCATGGCGAGGATCTCGCCGATCTGGCCCGACTGGATCCGATCCTTGAGCTCCCGGCGGGCCTTGGCAGTGACGCCACATCAGGCCGACGCCCACCTTGAGGTTTCGCTTCTCCGACTCTTCGGCCAGCGCCAGCATCTTGCGCGTGGTGGGGCCGTCGACCGTGGTCGGCTTCTCCATGAAGACGTTGAGGCCCTTCTCGATGGCGTAGCCGAAGTGGACCCAGCGGAACGCCGGCGGCGTGGCGAAGATCACCACGTCGCCCGGCTTCAGGCAATCCATCGCCTTCTGGTAGCCGTCGAAACCGACGAACTGGCGATCCTGCGGCACGTCGACCTTGTCGCCGCACTCCTTCTTGAGTTGCTCGTGGCTGCTCTTGAGGCGGTTGTCGAACACGTCGGCCATGGCCACCAGCTTGATCGGACCGCTGGTGGTGGCCAGGGCGTTGGCGGCCGCGCCCGTGCCGCGCCCGCCGCAGCCGATCAGGGCCACCTGGATCGTGTTGTTCTCGGCGGCGTGGACGTGCGGAACCGCAATGCCCGCCAAGGCCGAAGCCGCGGCAACTCGGCCGGTCGTTCTTCAGAAACTCGCGCCGGGACGCCTGGCTTTGTCCGTCTCGATTCATCGTAGCTCTCCTGCGTTGCCTAATGAGCCCTGCACTGCCAAGGGAATGAAGGCGACCAACACCAAGCCCGGTTTCCCGGCCGAGAAGGCTTTGAACAGTTCCACAATCACAAACGGCATCAATCGTCCGCTTCGATCCAACTCAATCCACGTTTCGCCTGAACCAGCTCGGACAATCGTATTCCGCGGTCACGCGCGGCGCGGCTACCCGAGAGTATAAATCCAACAGCCGTCAACCACTCGCCCTACCGCCGAATTGTCGTGCTGGCCGCCTCCGATATACCCTTACACCCTTTCTGGCTTCAAGCGTGCTGGGCAGTGCCGCGAAGCGATCTGCAGAGACTCGGGGAGCATTGGGCTGCACCCCCCCTCGCGATGCTTACGTCCAGCGGGGGTGATTTCCGCGTTGGCCCGGTCAACTTCTACCGTGCAATCCCGAGCAGGACGCGATGGGCAAACCTGAACAGTCAGATCTCGGCGGCGGCACCTTGAGAAAGACTGCCGGCAACGTGACCTGGGGTGTTGCAGGAGGACGACCTCCCGGGTACGCTAGATGCTGGTAGCCCGCATTCAATCCCAGCCCACAAAACAGGCCTCGATTGAAACTCAGTCGTCGGAGTCGCATCCCCTTGATGCGCCTGCTAGCTGAAAGATATCGAGCGCGAGTACCGGAACCTCAATGCGCCGAGGATTGACCCCGCGCGCTCGCTTAGACTGACCCACCCGGCAAGGTCTTGACGGAAGGCCCTGCCTTAACGATTCGCTTCTGGATATCGAGATACTGTGATCCGCAACAACGGAGACCGCTTCCTCCATGACGAAGGGCTCCATGGGTAGTGAGAAGTCCCTTCACAGTTCATCTTCAAGGGGATTTGCGATGAGAATCAAGACCATTTTGCCATTTGTGGTTACCCTCGCGATTTCCATTTGGCCCTCGGCTCACGCCGGGGAAGAACCGAAGCCGGCCAACGCTGAGGCCGAGACAAGCGCGGAGGCCAAGGCGAAGGCCGACTACGATGCGGCCGAGAAGGCAGCCAAGGAGGCGGAAGCTGCGGTCGCCCCCCTGAGGGCCGCCATGCAAAAGGCCGACACGGCATACGCCAACGCGAGCAAAGCGGCCAACACGAAGCGACAGCAGGCCACGGATGCGAAGAATTTGGCGGGCGAGCCGGGCGCAGCAGAGTTGAAGCAGGCCGAGGCCAACGTGCCCGCTGCCGTCAAGGCCCTGACCGACGCGACCAACGCCAAGCCCGGCCGCGGACAAGGCGTTGGCCGACGCCAAGGCCGCCGCGCTCCCCTTGCAGCAAGCTTACGATGCGGCCGAGAAGGCGGCGAAGGAGGCTGAGGCCGCGGCGAAGGTCGCCTCCGACGCGGCCAACAAGCTCGACGACGAAGCCAAGAAGGCCACGGCCCAAGCGGCCGCCAAGCGCAGAGCGGCTGACGCTGCCAAGGCCGCCCTGGCCCGGGCACAGCAAAACGAGCAGCAAGCGACGGCTCAGGCCAACACCGCCGCGCAGAAGCTGGCCGAAGCCGAGACGCAGAAGAAGGCAGCCGACGAGGCTTTGGCGAACGCCAAGAACCAGGTCGCCGCTGCCACGACTGCTTACCAGGCAGCCGAGCAGGCCGCGTTGGCTGCGGAGGCCAACGCCAAGGTGGTTTCCGAGGCGGAGAAGCAGCAGGCCGCAGCCGACGCCGCCGCCAAGCGCAAGGCGGCCGACGCGGCCAAGACCGCCTTGACCCAGGCACAGCAAAACGAGCAGCAAGCGCAGGCCCGGGCCACCGCGGCCGCCCAGAAGCTGGCCAACGCCCCGGCGCAGAAGAAAGCAGCCGACGATGCCTTGGCCAACGCCAAGAACCAGGTGGCCGCCGCCAGCACTGCTCATCAGGCAGCCGAGCAGGCCGCGTAGGCGCGGAGGCCAACGCCAAGCTGGTTTCCGAGGCGGAGAAGCAGCAGGCCGCAGCCGACGCAGCCGCCAAACGCAAGGCGGCCGACGCGGCAAAAACCGCCTTGACCCAGGCACAGCAAAACGAGCAGCAAGCGCAGGCCGCGGCCACCGCCGCCGCCCAGAACCTGGCCAACGTCCCGGCGCAGAAGAAAGCAGCCGACGATGCCTTGGCCAACGCCAAGAACCAAGTGGCCGCCGCCACCGGCGCTTCCCAGGCAGCCGAGCAGGCGGCCCAGGCGGCGGAGGCCACGGCCAAGGCGATTTCCGGGGATGCCGCCAAATCCCCGGAAGAAAAGAAGAAGGCTGCAGACGACGCGGCCGCCAAGCGCAAGGCGGCCGACGCGGCAAAAACCGCCTTGACCCAGGCACAGCAAAACGAACAGCAAACACAGGCCCAGGTCAACGCCGCCGCCAAGAACCTGGCCGACGCCCGGCGCAGAAGAAGACAGCCGACGATGCCTTGGCCAACGCCAAGAACCAGGTGGCCGCGGCCACCGGCGCTGCCCAGGCAGCCGAGCAGGCGGCCCAAGCGGCGGAGGCCGCGGCCAAGGCGATGGCCGAGCGCGCCGGCAAGTCCCCGGAGGAGAAGCAGCAAGCCGCCGACGACGCTGCCGCCAAGCGCAAGGCAGCCGACGCGGCAAAAGCGGCCTTGACCCAGGCACAGCAAAACGAACAGCAAGCACAGGTCCAGGTCAACGCCGCCGCCAAGAACCTGGCCGACGCCCCGGCGCAGAAGAAGGCAGCCGACGATGCCTTGGCCAACGCCAAGAACCAGGTGGCCGCGGCCACCGGCGCTTACCAGTCAGCCGAGCAGGCCGCCCAAGGGGCGGAGGCCACGGCCAAGGCGATGGCCGAGCGTGCCGGCAGGTCCGCGGAGCAGAAGCAGCAGGCCGCCGCCGACGCCGCCGCCAAGCGCAAGGCGGCCGACGCGGCCAAGGCGGCCCTGGCCCAAGCACAGGCAGCCCAGCAGAATCCGCAGAAGCTGGCCAACGCCGCGGCGCAGAAGCTGGCCCGGGCGACGGCGCAGAAGAAACTGGCCGACGCTGCCTTGGCGAACGCCAAGAACCAGATAGCCGCCGCCACCACGGCTTTGGCGGCAGCCGAGAAGGCGGCTCAGGATTCCGCGAAGGCCGCGGAGGAAAAGAACCAGGCGGCAGCCCAAGCCGCCGCCAAGCGCAAAGCGGCCGCGGATGCCGCGGCCGCGCTGGCCCAAGCGCAGCAGGGCGAGCAGCAAGCTCAGGCTCAAGCCACGGCCGCCGCGCAGAAACTGGCCGAATCGCAGACACAGAAGAAAACGGCCGACGCGGCCTTGGCGAACGTCAAGAACCAGGTGGCCGCCGCCGCCACGGCTGCCGCGAAGGCGGCCCAGGAGCCGAGCCAAGGCGAACAGATCTCCAGGATGCCGCCAAGCCGCCGCGAGAAGAAGCAGGCCGCCGCCGATGCCGCCGCCAAGCGCAAAGCGGCCGACGCGGCCAAGGCCGCCCTGGCTCAGGCGCAGCAGAGCGAGCACGCGGCGCAGGCTCAGGCCACGGCCGCCGCGCAGAAGCTGGCGGAAGCGGAGACGCAGAAGAAGGCCGCCGACGCGGCCCTGGCCAGCGCCAAGAACCAGGTGGCCGCCGCCACGGCCGCGAACCAGGCGGCCCAGGAAGCGGCCAAGGAACTCCTCCAACTCGATGCGGCCAGCAAGCAGGCCGCCGCCGATGCCGCCGCCAAGCGCAAAGCGGCCGACGCGGCCAAGGCCGCTCTGGCCCCAGTGCAGCAGAAGCTGGAGCAAGCGGCGATTCAGGCCAACACCGCCGCGCAGAAGCTGACCCAGGGCCGAAGCGCGGAAGAAGTCGGCCGAAGAGGCCCTGGAGAACCTCAAGAAGCGGATCGCCGCGGCCAAACAGACACACGTGGCGGACGAACAAGCAGCCAAGGAGGCGGAAGCCGCGGCCGCTCCGTTGAAGGTGGAAGCAGACAAGACCCGGGCGGCGTATACGGCTGCCATGAAGGTCGCCGACGACAAGCGCGCCCTGGCCGAGCAGGCCAAGGCCGAGCTCTACCGGCTGGTCGCCGCCAGGCAGGTGGCAAACCTTATGGAGAGTCCCGATCCGCCGAAGCCGGCGAACCGGATTGATGAAATCGTGTTTGCGAAGTTGAAGGCGTTGGGCATCACAACCGGTCCTCTGCTCCGACGCGGTGTTTGTCCGCCGCGCCTATTTGGACCTGACCGGCAAGCTGCCGTCGGCGGAAGAGGCCAAGGCGTTCATTCAAAGTCCGGACAAGAACAAACGCGTCGCCCTGATCGACCGTCTCCTCGACCAGCCGGCGCATGTCGATTACTGGGCCATGAAATGGAGCGATATCCTGAGAGTCAAGGCGGAGTTCCCCGTCAAGGTCTGGCCCAACGCGGCGCAGGCCTATCACCGCTGGGTGTGGGAATCGATCGCCCAGAACAAGCCGTACGACCAGTTCGCCCGGGAACTGCTCACCTCCAGCGGGAGCAATTTCCGCGTCGGCCCGGTCAACTTCTACCGCGCCATCCAGGACAAGACTCCGGAGGGCATCGCCGCGGCCGTGGGATTGGCGTTGATGGGCACGCGGGTCCACCTCTGGCCGGAAGACCGTCGGGCCGGCATGGCCGCCTTCTTCTCGCAGGTCGGCTACAAGCCCACCAGCGAGTGGAAGGAGGAAATCGTCTTCTGGGATCCCCTCAAGTCGATCGCCGTGCCCGGCAGCACCGCGCCGGGAGTGGACGCCGTGGCCAAGTCGGTGACGGCGACCAACCAGATTCCTCAGGCGTTGGCCGAAACCGCTGAGCGAAAACGGGCCGCTGGCGGCCGTCTTTCCGGACGGCACCAAGACCACGATTCCGCCGAACCGCGATCCGCGGGAGGTGTTTGCCGATTGGCTGATTCGGCCGGAGAATCCCTGGTTTGCGAAGACCATCGTCAACCGCACCTGGGCGTGGGTGATGGGACGCGGCATTATCCACGAGCCGGACGACATTCGGGACGACAACCCGCCCAGCAACCCCGAACTCTTGGCCTACCTGGAGAAGGAGCTGGTTTCCAGCGGCTACGATCTGAAGCATCTGAAGCGGCTGATCTTCACCTCGACCACGTACCAGTTCTCTTCGATACCGAGGTTCAAAGGGCCGGAAGCGAGAGCCAACTTCGCCAGCTACCTGTTGCGGCGAGTGGAGGCCGAGGTGTTGATCGATGCTCTGAACGACATCACCGGCAGTTCGGACCTTTACACCAGCGCCGTTCCGGAGCCTTTCACCTATATTCCCAACGACATGTCCGCGGTGGCGCTGGCCGACGGCAGCATCACCAGTTCCTTCCTGACGTTGTTCGGACGTTCCTCGCGGTCCACGGGGATGGAAAGCGAGCGCGTCAACGAGCTTGCCTCGCCCCAGTGGCTGCACATGCTGAATTCGGCCACAATCCAGAGCAAGCTTCAGAGCGGCCCGAAGCTCACGGCGATGCTCTCCTCGGGCGGCAAGACCGAATGAGATCGCCGAGAGACTCTACCTGACGATCCTTTCGCGGTTTCCGACGGATGCCGACGTGAAGGCCGTGGAGGAATATGCCAAGACCGGAGTGACGAAAGGACGCGACGTGTGGATCGATCTTGCCTGGGCGTTGATCAATAGCCCCGAGTTTCTTCTGCGGCATTGATTGCCGCCGAAGTCGTGAGACATGACGCGAAACGGTCGGTTTCCTGGCACGACAATCAAAGCGGGAGTAAAAGGAGGACGGAAATCATGAGCACAAACCACAATCCAGACAACCAAGAGCATGTGTCCCGGCGCGAGGCCATGCGACGCGGCGTTTGGGGCACGGCGGGCATGATCGCGGCCGGCGGTCTGAGCTCCCGCGTCTTCGCGGCCGCGGCCGAGAAGACGCCCGAGCAGAAAGCCGCCGAACGAGAAGGCGGCCCGAGACGAGGCGGCCAAAGCCAAGGCCAAGACCAAGAAAGTCCAGACCAAATCGGTCATCCAGATCTTCTTGTGGGGCGGCATGTCGCACAACGACACCTGGGACCCGAAGCCGGGCACGGGCTACGACTACTTGGGCGAGTTCGACAAATTCATCCCCACCAACGTGGACGGAATCCAACTCGGCTCGCTGTTCCCCAAGCTGGCCAAGCAGGCCGACAAGTACTCCTTGATCCGCAGCATGACCCATGGCAACAACGGCCACGAGACGGCGGCCTACCTGATGCAAACCGGCCACCTGCCCGGCGGGCGGCTGGCCTACCCCAGCGTCGGCGCCATCTTCACCTTCTTCAAGAAGGACCAGTACAAAGGGCTGCTTCCGCCTTACGTCGTGATGCTCGAGGCGGCCGGGCGGTTCTCCGAGGAGGGCTTCCTGGGCCCCGCGTACAAACCTTTCGCCACGGGCGGCGATCCCAACGCGGCCCGCTTCGAGGTGCAGGGAATCGTCAACCGGGGAATCGACGACGGGCGGCAAAAGGCCCGCCGTGAATTGGTCGACAAGATCAATCTCTTGGGCTACGGCCTTGCGGACGTCCCGGAGATGGCTGCCGCCGAGGCGGCCAGGCAGAAGGCCTACGGGTTGATCTTGGGCAGCGGGAAGGAAGTCTTCAATCTCGACAACGAACCGACGGAACTCCGCGATCGCTACGGCCGCAACACGTTCGGGCAGGAATGCCTGGCGGCGCGGCGGATGGTCGAGGCGGGCGTGCCCTACATCACGATCAGCTTCCCCGGCGGCTGGGACACGCACTCCAACCACTTCGCGACCATGAGGGCCCAGTGTCCCATGTTGGACCAAGGACTGGCAACGCTGCTTGGCGGATCTGAGCGATCGCGGCTTGCTCGATAGCACCCTGGTTTGGTGCACCGGCGAGTTCGGCAGAACGCCGAAGGTCTCCTGGGAGCCGCCTTGGAACGGGGGACGCCATCACTATGGGGATGTCTTCACCGTGCTGGTCGCCGGCGGCGGATTCAAGGGCGGCCGCGTCGTCGGCTCGTCCGATGAAAAAGGTGAAAAAGTCAAGGAAAGACCCGTCTATCCGGCGGACCTGCTGGGAAGCATGTATCTGTTGGCCGGCATCGACGCCACGGCCAAGCTGCCCCATCCCTGGGGGCTGGATGCCCACGTGTTGGACACCGAAAACGAAGGCATGAAGTCGGCCGGGCTTTTGGAAGAGATCATGTGAAGAAGGGATCGGAGATTAGGGATTGGAGATCGGAGGTTGGAGGCGATCGGCGACTGATCCGAGCGTTCACTCCAAGTCTTCCGATTCGCCAATCCCTAATCCCTCAAGGGAGCGCACCATGAACAAGCTTCGATTCGCCATTCTCGGGCTGGCCATCCTTGTGGCCGCTGCATCCTCGGCCAGGGCGCAGAGCCAGTACATCGGTTACGTCTATCCCGCCGGCGGCCAGCAGGGCACCACCTTCCCGATCAGGTTGGGTGGACAGGGGCTCGTCCATGCTTCGGACCTGATCGTGAGCGGGGAAGGGGTTTCCGTTCGGCTGGTCGATTACTACCGGGTCCTGGACAATCAGGAGTTCGGCGTTCCTCAGCCAGCAACTCGAACGAGTTGAAGAAGAAGGAAACGACGCTCAGCGACGCGATGGCCGCCAAGATGGCCTCGTTCGAGTTTCCCGCGCCCATCGGCCCGGCCCGGACCGACCGGTCCGTTCCTGATTTGCCGGTATGTGGCACGCCAATCCGCTGACGCCACCGTCTGCGCAAGTGCAATGCGAAGCTGGACAAGCCCAAGGGCGAAACGAGCGAAGAGCGAACTCCCAAGTCCGAGAAGGAAGTGGCCAAGCAGAAGCTGATCGAGCGGATCCAGAGGAGGTTCGCGGAAGACGAGCGCACCCCGGCCGTTCGTTCCCAGACCGAGCTCGTCTTTGCCGAGGTCACGGTGGCGCCCGACGCAAAACCGGGCCGGCGAGAGATCCGGGTGATCACCAAACGGGGCATCTCCAACCCGCTGCCCTTCTACGTGGGCCAGGTGCCCGAAGTCGCCCGCAAGCCGATGAAGACCATGCAGCTCCCGGTGCTCGGCAAGGAGTATCTGGCCCAGCGCAAGAGGCCGCCGGAAGAAGAGGAGCTGCGCATCACGGTGCCGTGCACGATGAACGGCCAGATCGCCGCGGGCGAGGTGAACCGGTATCGTTTTCAGGCGAGCAAGGGGCAGCGTCTGGTCATCTCCGCCAAGGCCCGGGACTTGGTGCCCTACGTCGCCGACGGCGTTCCCGGCTGGTTCCAGGCCGTGCTGCGGCTCCGCGACGCCAACGGCAAGGAGTTGGCGTACGACGACGATTTCCGTTTCAACCCCGACCCGGTGATCTATTTCGAGGTCCCCGAGGACGGCGAGTATGTGCTGACCATCAACGAGGCGCTTTTTCGCGGCCGCGAGAGCTTCGTGTATCGCATTACCATCGGTGAGCTGCCCTTCGTGACCAGCATCTTCCCGTTGGGCGGCCGTGTGGGCGAGCCGGTCAAGATCGAGATGGACGGCTGGAATCTGGAAAAGACCACGCTGGCGCCGCCCCCCAAAGACGCAAAACCGGGGCACCATCTGATTGCCGCCACCAACGGGAAGTTCGTCTCCAACTACGTGCCGTTCGCCCTGGACACGCTGCCCGAGTGCCTGGAAAAGGAACCCAACGACGAGCCGTCCAAGGCGCAGAAAGTGACTCTTCCCATCATCGTCAACGGGCGAGCGGATCGCCCGGGTGACTGGGACGTCTTCGAGGTGGAAGGAAAAGCCGGCGAGACGATCGTCGCGGAAGTGTACGCGCGCCGCCTCGGCTCCCCGCTGGATTCCTTCCTCAAGGTCACCGGCGCGGATGGCAAGATCATCGCGCTCAACGACGATCATTACGACGCGGCATCGGGGTTGAACACCGACCACGCCGATTCCTACCTCATGGTGAAGCTGCCCGCCGACGGAAAATACTTCATTCACCTCGGCGACACGAGGCGACACGCAGGAAAGGAGTATGCCTACCGGCTCCGGATCAGCCAGCCGCAGCCCGATTTCGCGTTGCGTTTGATCCCTTCCCGAATCAGCATCCCCAGCAAGGGGTCTGCCGCGGTGACCGTCTACGCCATACGCAAGGACGGATTCGACGGGCCGATCAAGCTGAGCTTCAAGGACTTGCCGGCAGGGGCTCGAGTCGCCCGGCGCCACGCTGGCGGCCAAACAAGAGGTCGTGGGGCTGGCGCTGAAAACCAGCCTTACGGCGATGGAAAAGCCGGTCAACCTCACCGTCGTGGGCACTGCGAAAATCGGGGACCGGGAAATCGTCCACGAGGCCGTGCCGGCCGAAGACAAGATGCAGGCCTTCCTCTGGCGCCATCTGTTGCCTGCGGACACCCTGCCGGTCCTGGTCTTCGATCCATCCTACCAACCGCCAGCCGATCGCATTCGCCCGCCGATCCGTGACGAGGATCGACCGAAGGACGTGAAGCCCACGTTGACAAGGTCATCGGTCGACTGGTATTTGAGACAGATCGAAGGCCTCTATCAAGAGTGGTTCTTGACCGACGAGTTCGTCAACCGCGAGATCGCGAACATAGAAGCCCGTCTGATTCAATAAGAACCTATCGCAGTGAGCGGGGGCGCGGAATCTGCTGAAGGCTTTGCCTTTGGTTCGTTCCTTACTGCGCTGCCCGCACCTCAACCGTAGCGCCGCGGCCGCCGCTGGCAACCACGCGGTGAATGGATAGATCGGTCGTTCCCGCGGGCACGGCGGCCGGGACCAAGGGGCGCACCGAACGAAGCAGGCCCAGATGGCGGACGATCGTCGCGTCGTCCACGCCGCCGCGGTCGGCCAGCGGCCCGGAGCCGAACTTCGATCGCGCCGGATCGGGATGGTCGCCGACGTTCTCGAGGAACTCGAAGCCTCGCGGCGACGCCTCCTTGTTGCCGGTGTTGATGTTCGAGCCGATCAGCCCCCCGTTGGCCGGCGGCTGGGCGCGATTGAGCCACACGGTGTCGGCCGACGTGCCGGGCTTCTGCACCCAGAACTGGTCGTTCAGGGCCAGCACGCTCGCCCGGCTGCCGTCGCCGCGGAGTTCGAAGCGGCACGTCTCTTGGGTCTCGACCGGCATCAACATGCAGGTCGCCAGCGTGAACAGGCCGCGGAAGTTGTCGGCGGCCACGGTCGGCGATCGTCGCTGGTGGCATAGGAGAAGCGCGTGGCGTCGATGGAGAGCGTGCCGCGATCGGTCAAATGCAGGCCGTTGAGCGAGTCGGAACTCCGTTCGTGATAGACGCCGCGGACCACCAGCCGGCCGCCCTGACGGACGTCGTACTGGCCGGCGGCCGTGCCGGTCGCTCCGGTGAACACACCGACCGCCGTCCCCGCACGGCCTCGTTACCGCGGCCGATGACCTCCACCCACGTGCCGCCGTTGCCGCTGCCCTTGCAGGGCGCGGAACTGGACGCCGTGCTCGCTCGAAACCGGTCGACCCGCAGCGCGGCGGAGCGGCCCTGGGTGCGGTCGGGTTGGGCCGTTCGTGTTGAGCTGGTCGGCAAAGATCCGGCCACCGGCCTGGTCGGGCGCGTCGCACGAGCATGGCCGGCGCCGCGCCGGCCTGGATCTGGAGGTCGCGGAGCGTCGCCTGGCTCGGGCCTTCGACCCGCAACACCACGCCGTCGGCCGGGCCGGTCCAGACCAGCCGCGTGGCGATCTCGCTGGCCCCGTCGCCGACAAGCTGCAGGTCGCACCGCGCGGGAATGACGAGCGTGCGGTCGATCTTGTAGGCCGCCCATCGGCAGATGCACCACCGGCCGCTGGCCCGCCAGTCGCGGCGGCCTGGTCGATCGCCTGCTGGATCGCGGCGGCGTCGGCGGTCGCGGGCAGGTCGAACACGCTTGCGCTCGCGGCGCGGCGGGGCGGGCGGCAGCGTCGGGCAGCACGTCGGGGATGTCGCCGGCCGCGACGACCTTCTCCTCGATGCGGCGGAAGCGGCCGCGCTCTTCGACGGCGTCCTCCTTGCGAGTACACGTTGCCCACGAGCGTCTGGTCGGCCCAGGTCATGCGGACGCCGCGGGCCTCCTCGCCGAGGCGCAGCACGTTGTCGACCACCAGGTACGGCCCGGCGTTGTCGAGCATCATGGCCCAGTCGCCCGTCGGATCGAGCACGCGGTTGCCGGTGATGCTGGTCGGGCGAGCCCCAGGTGTGGCCGCTGGAGAAATCGAGGAAGCGCTTCGAGCCCGACGCTCGTGTTGTTGACCACCGAGAAGGCCATCAGGTTCACGATGCTGACGTCGGAGATCTTCGAGCGGAGGAAGAGGTTCTCCCAGGCGTGCCAGTTGCCCATCACGTTGTGGATGCCGCGGCCGCAGTCCTCGAAACGGCAGTACCAGACCCAGATGTCCATCGAGTTCCAGTTGACCGTCTGGATGCCGATGCCGCACCGCAGGAAGCGGCAGCGCAGCACCTCGTTCTCGGCCTGTCCGGCCGTATCGGGCCCGCCGAAGACGATCCCGCATTGCGCGTCGCGGAAGACCAGGTCGCTGGTTTCGTTGTAGGTCGAGAAGCTCGGGCCGTAGAGCAGGCAGTGCCGCGCGCGGCCGGCGCCGTCGAGCGTCAGCCGCGAGAGCTTGGCGTACCAGGCGTCCCACTGGAAGCATCGTGCCGCCCTGCGGGCCGTCCCACTTGAGCACGACGGCGGCCGGGTCTTCGCCGACGATCGTGACCATGTTGTCCTGGTGGGCCTGGCGGGCCGTCGTCAGCGTCTGGTCATCCGATACGTCCCGGCGGGCAGATAGAGCACGCTACGCCCGCTTGTGCTCGCGAAGTTCGTCGAGCGCCCGCTGCAAAGCCGCGCGTGTCGTCGGCCTTGCCGTCGCCGATCGCCCCGAAATCCCGCCGCACGTCGAGCCAACTCGCAAACGGCCCGACGAACTCCTCGTCGGCCCCCCGTGCCGGCGGCGCGAGGCAGGCCATGAGCATGACAACTGCTAGGAAGGCGGACAACCGGCGGACGAAGCGAACGAGACCCGAGAGGTACGTGATGATGTTACGGACTCCGGTAGTTCGTGGGTGGGTTTAGAATGAATCGATGTGGCGTCAAGAGCGGACCTTTACCGGCTCACGAACCGCCTCAGCGATTCGATGCCCGTAACATCCTTCTCCGTCGCCACTTTCTGTCCCGGGGGAAAGAGGTCGGATATCCTTCCCTAGAGGACGTGATCCACCCACACCACGTTACCTATTCCGCCATCGCCCCGCAATCGCCGCCGATTTCGCCCCCTTGCGCCAGCGAATACAATGGCAGGCCGGCCCCGTTTCGTGCAATGACCCTCGAAGGGAAGGATTGCCGCCATGCGCTGGATGTGTGCCGCAACGGTCTTGCTCGTGCTCGCCTCACGCGCGCCTGCCTCCGAAACCGCCTCCTTGGCCGATCCCTGGCAGTCGGGCTACGCCGGCGCGGACGCTACCGGCCCCCAAGTGATCGGTCTGTGGAAATTCGACGCCCCGGCCGAGACCGCCGACGCCTCGGGCCACGGCCTCGCCTGCCGACTCGAAGGCGCGACCCTCGAGCCCCGCGGCCGATTCGGCGGCGCCCTGCAGTCCGCCCCCGGCTACCCGGTCGTCGACAAGCCGCATCGCGCAGTGGTCAAGCAACGATCCCCGCCTCACTCCCTCCGGACCCTTCACGCTGGAAATGTGGATCCAGCCCACCAAGGAACTGCGCGACGACTATCCCGAAGCCATGCTCTTGGACAAGAAATACGTCGCCCACGACGACTACCAATGGGTGCTCGGCGCAGCAGACCGCGCCGGCTCGCGCCGCTTCGCGTGTCGCTCGGTTTCGGCGACAATTCATCGACCTGGTATGCGCGTCCCCATGCCTTCCAAGCCCGGCACGTGGTACCACCTCGCCTTTACCTACGACGGCCAGGGCGGCGGCGCCTTCTACGTCAACGGCCTGCCCCTCGGCTCCGCTCGCATCCCCGCTCGCAAGCAAATCAGCCCCGGCACGCATGCATTGTCGATCGGCGACCGCGTGGGCAGTCTGTTTCACGGGTTTCCCGGCCTGATCGACGAAGTGCGAATCTCCAACGGGGTGCGCGAATTCCGCCCGGCGTGAAGTTCGGGCGCATTGCCGACCGCTCCTGCTTCGTGCGCATGGAAAACGACGTCGTGCTGCGATTCGTGGTGACCAACCTCCAACGCGTGCCGCTGTCGGGCGCTGCGCTGCACCTGGAACTCGAGGGCCTGGCCGCGCGGCAGTTTCCCTTGCCGGAACTCGCCTCCGGACAGTCCACCGCCATCGATTATCCCCTCGATACACGGCTCCGCCCCGACGCCTACCGGCTCGATGCGCGGCTTACGGCCGCCAAGCCCCAGCCGCTGGAATGCCTCGAAACCTTCGACCTTCGCATCGTGCCCCGCCCCCTGCCCGATCGCTTCCCGGTGCTGATGTGGGGCGGCTACGGCCCGAGCACCGACGAGTTCGCGCGCCTCAAACGCATCGGTTTCACCCACGTGCTGGGCGTGGACGCCGACTACGGCAGAATCTGGAAGGCAGGCAAACCGGTGGCGGCCGACAGTGCGGAACACGTCGCCCAGACCAACCGGCACTCGACGAAGCCTTCGCCCAGGGCCTTTCGCTGGTCGCCAGCCTCTCGCCGCGCCGCCTCGCTCCGCGATCGGCCGGAATTCCGCCGCGTTGATCGCCAAGGAAAGGCCGACGCGAAGCGGCCCGACATCTGCGGACTGTTCCCGGAAATCCAGAAGTTCTGCTACAACGTCGGCGCGTCGGTCGGCCAAGACCTACGGCCGCTTCCCCGCCTTCGATGCGGCCATGATCCACACCGAGGTCCGCGACGACGCCGCCCCCTGCTTCCACCCCCACGACCTCGAGGCCTATCGCAAGGCCACCGGTCACGACATCCCGCCCGAGGTGGCCGGCAAGACGGGCGTGCGACTACTCGCAGCTGCCCGGCTTCCCGGCCTCGCGCGTGATCCCCGACGATCACCCGCTTCTACACCTACTACCACTGGTACTGGAAGCAGGGCGACGGCTGGAACGAGCTCAACACGGCCGTGCACCGCGGACTGAAATCCACCGGCCGCCACGACCTCTGGACCTTCCACGACCCGGCGGTGCGCGTGGCCCGCGTCTACGGCAGCGGCGGCGAGGTCGACGTACATTTCCCAGTGGACCTACTCCTATCCCGATCCGATCCGCATCGGGCTGGCCACCGACGAGCTGTTGGCCATGGCCGCCGGCGCGGCCGCCCAAGCAGCAGGTCATGAAGATGACCCAGATCATCTGGTACCGCAGCCAGACCGCCCCCATGCCCAAGCCGGGCGAGGCCCGCCCCGCCTTCCAGGCCCGCTGGGAGCATCGAGCAGCCCGACGCCCCGTTCATCACCATCGCGCCCATGCACCTGCGCGAGGCCTTCTGGACCAAGATCGCCCGGCCCATCCGCGGCATCATGTACCACGGCTGGCAGTCGCTGGTGCCCGACGACACGCCCTCGGCGGCTACCGCTTCACGCATCGGCCAGACGCAGCACGAACTGGCGCGACTGGTCCGCGAGGTGATTCGCCCGCTGGGTCCCACGCTGCTCGCGCGTGCCGGGCGTGAAGAGCGACGTGGCCTTCCTGGAAAGCTTCGCCTCGGCGATGTTCGCCCGCCGCGGCACCTACGGCTGGTGCGGCGGCTGGGCCGGCGACGCCTACCACGTGATGCTCTACGCCCACCTCCAGCCGGAGATCGTCTACGACGAGACGATCACCGCACGCGGCCTGGACGGCTTCCGCGTGCTCGTGATGTGCGACTGCGACGTGCTCACCGCAAAGCGTGGCCGACCGGGTACGCGCGTTCCAGGCACGGGCGGAATCGTCGTCGGCGACGACCGCCTCGCGCCGGCCATCAAGCCCGACATCGTCCTCGCCCCCTACAAGCGCACGGGTCGGGCCGACGAGGACCGCGCGGCCCTTGTGGCCCTGGCCGCCCAACTCCGCAGCCAGCTCGACGCCCGCTACGCGCGCCACGTCGACACCTCGAACCCCGACGTCATTCCCTACCTTCGCCGCTACCGGAACGCCGACTACGTGTTCGTGGTCAACGACCGCCGCGAATACGGCGAGTACGTCGGCCAGCACGGGCTCGTCATGGAAAACGGTCTGCCGTCGCGGACCACCCTGACCGTGCGGCGCAGCGCAGGAGTCATTTACGACCTGGTCGAACACCGGCCGTTGGCGACCCGTTCCGAAAACGGCGCCCTGGCAGCCGACCTTGAACTGGGCCCCTGCGACGGCCGCGCCACTCCTCGTCTGCGACCGGCCGATCCGCGGCCTCCGCGTCGACGCGCCCGACTCCGCTGCCCGCGGTGGTCGCGTTGAGTGCCTCATCGAAGTGCTCGACGACCAGAACAAGCCCCTGGCCGCCGTCGTGCCCGTCGAAATCGACATCCGCGACGGCGACGGACGGCTGGCCGAGTATAGCGGTTCCTACGCCGCCGTCGACGGCCAACTGCGGCTCGCCCTGGATATCGCTCCCAACGACACGCCCGGCACTTGGCTGATCGGAGCCCGTGAGCTCGCCTCCGGCAGCCGAGCCGTGCATGCCTTTCGAGTTCCCCTGGCCAAGGACTGGCCCCCGGTGCCCCGGCCCGTCTCCAAGGAGTTGGCCAACCCCGTGCAGCCCAAAGGTTGAGTCGTTCCACGCCTCGAGCTGTGCCTCAATCGACCACGGCATCAAGAAACGAAAGGAACCCCGCATGAGCCCCCGTACTTCGTTCCGGTTTCCACTTGGCGGCATCCTTGTGCTGGTTGCCGCAGCCTTAGGGGCCGGCGAACCGCCGGCCGACAAGCCCCAGTTTCAGGTGCCGCAGGGCGTACGCCTCCTGGAAAACAAGGCCTATGACGACAGCGACGCGGTGCACCGCGCCATCCTCGATCTCTACCGCGATCTCCGCCTTACCGACGTCTGCGACGGCATGGACCTGATCGGGCTACAGGATATCGGCCTCTTGGACCAGGAGATCCGCCCGCTGTGGCGCGACGAAACGAAGATGACCCATCGTTTCGTCGGATTGGCGATCACGGTCCGCTACGTGCCGACCGACGTCCGAGCGGGAGAGAACTCGTTCCCCAGCCTCGAAGGCTTCGAGAAGTTCAAGTCCCAGCAGTACGGCCGCGCGCCCGACCCCTGGGCCAAAACGGCTCGCCCTGGCGACGTGGTCGTCATGGACACCGCCGGCATTCTCGAAGGCGGCAACATCGGCTCGAACAACAGCCTCGGCTGGGCGCGTCGCGGCATTGTCGGCGTCGTGACCAACGGCGGCGCGCGCGATACCGACGAAATCGTCAAGGTCCGGCGTCCCCCCGTCTATTGCCGCAACGGCTACTCCACGCGCGGCGTGCGCCCGGGACGCATGATCGCCGAATCGTACAACTTTCCCATCCAGTGCGGCGGAGTGCTCGTCTACCCCGGCGACGTGATCGTGGCCGACGGCGACGGGGTGATCGTCGTGCCTCGTAACCGCGCCTTGGAGGTCGGAAAGCTCGCGCGCGAAATCAACCTCGGCGACCAGAAAGGCCGCCGCCAGCACTACGAGCGACTCAAGATGCCGTTGGACGAGACGGTCCGCGACAAGTAGCCGCGCGCCCCAAAGCCACGGCGCGCCTTCACCGGCTCGCACGTCCTTCGGCACCGCGCGGCGGCGGACCGCGGAAGCTCAACATCGCCGCCTCGATCGTGCGGAAGGAGAAGGAAAACTTCCGCCCATCGCCCAGCGCGCGCCCGAGCGCTCGTCGACCGCGTCCGCCACGTCTGCCGGCAGCTCGATCTCGACCGCAAGCGTCTGGTCCACCAGGGCATCGGCCCCTCCGCCCCCGGTCGAACTGCCGCTGGTCGCCGGTTTCTGGACGAGCAGTACCAGCGTGCGGTCGCCCTTCGACCAGTACGTCACCTCCGCGTTTCGTGGCCTGCCGCCACTCGACGACACGGTGACCCAGGGGCGGCATCCCGCGGCGCACACGGCCTCAAGAAATACCTCCCGCTGCGCCTCGCGGGTGGTGCCTTCCTCGCGGTATTGCAGGTAGCGCTGGGGCGAAAGGTTCAGATACACCGCCCTGCCCTGCCCCGCGCTGCGCGCCGCGTCCACCGGCAAGCGTTTCTCGGCCACCGCGAAGCCCCGCTCCAATCGCGCGCCGCTCGTGGCCAAGAGCTCCGCCATGCGCCGGTAGTTGAAGGCCGCGTCCTGGTTCGTTTCCACCCACAGCTTGCCGCCGAAAAAGTCCCCGCGCGTTTCGGTGCCGTCGTGCGTGACGCCGAACAGGTCGTCCAGAGCGCCGCGGCGCCGACCCTTGCCGTGCTGGTCGAACAGCCCGCAGGCGAAATCGGCGATCACCGTGCCGCCGCGGCGGCAGAACTCGCGGATCCGCTCGGCCTCGACGTCGGACAGGGCATAGCAGGCCGGCAGGATCAGCACCCGGTACTCTTCCGGCACGCCCCGCGTGGCCACCTTGTCGTAGCTGACGAAATCGTACTGCAAGCCGGCGTCGGTCAGCAGGTGCTCCCAGGCCTTGCGCACCAGGTGCGACGTGCCCAAGCGATGATCCGCTGTCGCGGTTGACCCACGTCTTGCCGTGCGGCTTCGGTGTCCAGGCACCAGGAAACCTGAATCGAGGGATGGGAGTAGTAGATCGCCACGCCGTCGTGGATCCACCGCGCTCCGGCGAGCTTCGGCCCTTGCACGCCGCCCAGTTCCCTGAGGGTCGGCCGGTAGTCGTCCAGCCAAGGCCGCGGCTTGGTTGCCGTCGAACCAGCCCTCGACCCAGCCGATCATGCCGCGGTTGCCGTGGGCGAAGTAGTACCAGCTCTGCCAGATGTCGTTGGCCGTGCCGCGCTCGGGCGATGGAAATGCGTGGTCACGACCGGCATCGCGTTGCCCGGGTTGAACGAGCGGATGATCGCCTGCGACGAACCCAGGTCGTAGGCCTCGATGAACTGGATCTTCTTCGTCAGCTTCGCGTAGTCGTAGCCGCCCCAGATACTCGGCGCCTGCGCCGCCGACGAATCCGCACGGCGTTTCCGGGTCGGCCTGGTTGGCGCACTCGACCAGCGCGCCGAGGAAGTTCGCCCAAACGGAGTCGTTGTAGGTGATGCGGTCCAGAAGCGGCGAGAAGTCGAGCTCGCCCAACGCGCCGGCCGTACTGAGCCGAGAGGAAATCGGGCGTCACGTACTGCGCCTTGGGCGCCCCGCCCCCGTAGTACCGTTCGAGCCACTGGACGTAGTCCTCGTCGTCGCTCGTTCAGCCGCCAGGCCATCGGCATGACGAAACTGCCCCACGAGATTTCGTCGTCCAGGGCGTAGGCCACGCGCATCGGGCTGGCCTTCAGTTGGCTCACGCGTTTGCCGACGATTTTCCGCAGGCGCTCGAGCATCGCCGCGTCGATCGGCTGCGGCCCGTCGCTGCCGCTGCGGACCGCGCGGGCGTCGCGCTGGTACTTGGTGAAATTGTTTCTCTGGTTCGCTCCGTGAAGATACAAATATCCCTTGTCCGCCGTGTGGTCGTTGTAGAACCGCAGCTGCCACTGCTCGAGCCACTCCCAGGGGCCTTCGCCGTGGTCGGTGAACCCGCCGTTGATCCCGTACTCGCGGCAGAACCGGCCTCCCTCGTCGCCCGTGCCGATCGTCCACTGATAGCGCCACGGCATGTAGAGCCAGGTGTCCCATCGCCCAACGAGCACCTTCGGGTCCTGCGCCACCGGCTGGAACTCGGGCGCTGGCGCAAGTAGTTTAGATAGGCGTCTTCGGCGCCTTGCCCCGCATCCACCATCAGGGCCGGAAAAAGGGCGACGCAAAACGGCAGCCACGCCCATAGCCTTGTCGACCCCGACCGCAGACCGCAGCGCATCGCTCATTCTCCCGTCCGAGGAAGGTTTGGGCCGCTTTCCACGGCCGTTCCGCCCGCCCCCGCGGCCCTATGGTAGACCCCCGGCCCCATGCCTTCAAGCGCCGACGATCGGACCCCAGGCGCTTTGCCCTTTTCCCGCCGGCCAAGTACACTGGTGAAGCCTGCACTGCTAAGGAACGTCGGGCAGCCAGAGTAACTCCGAATTCCAGCCGGTTCGGCTGAGTTTCGCAGTGAATCGTGAGCATTGACTGCGCCGGCATCAATCAACGGCCGAAATCGCGGGCAGCCATCGCACGCACGGGAGTCGAGACCATGAGAACCGCTTGGGCATGGTTGGGCATGTGGACCGTACTGGGCGCCTCCGTCGCCGCCGCGGCCGCCCCACCCAATGTGATCTTCATCCTTGCCGACGACCTCGGCGTCGGCGACGTCGGCTGCTTCGGGCAAAAACGCATCCAAACGCCGCATATCGACGCCCTCGCCGCCGGCGGCATGCGATTCACCCAAGCCTACGCCGGCAGCACAGTCTGCGCCCCTCGCGCTGCACCTTGATGACGGGCAAACATACGGGCCACGCCTGGGTCCGCGGCAACCGCGAGATCAAGCCCGAGGGTCAAACCCCCATGCCCGCCGACACGTTCACCGTCGCGCACCTCATGAAAAAATCTGGCTATGCTACCGGAATCATCGGCAAGTGGGGACTCGGCCATCCCGGCTCGGCCAGCGTGCCCACGAAAATGGGCTTCGACTATTTCTTCGGCTACAACTGCCAGCGCGAGGCCCACAGCTACTATCCCGACCACCTCTGGCGCAACGACGACAAGGTGCCCTTGGACGGCAAGACCTATTCCCACGACCTCATGGCCGCCGACGCGTTGGAGTTCGTCCAGCGCAACCGGGAGCGACCGTTCTTCCTCTATCTTGCCTTCACCATTCCCCATGCCAAGCTCCAGGTGCCCGACCTCGGCCCCTATGCCGGCGAGTCATGGCCCGATCCCGAAAAGCGCTTCGCCGCCATGATCACGCGCATGGACGCCGATATCGGCCGCCTCGTGCGGCTCTTGCGCGACCTGAAGCTCGAGGAGAACACGCTCATCTTCTTCGCCAGCGACAACGGCGCCATGGATGGCGGCGATGGCCACGTGTCCGAGTACTTCAATTCCAATGCCGGACTCCGCGGCGTCAAGCGCGATCTGTACGAAGGCGGCGTCCGCACTCCGGCCATTGCCCGCTGGCCCGCCAAGATCCGACCCGGCGTCACCAGCAACCTTGCCTGGGCTTTCTGGGATTTTCTCCCCACCATGGCCGAATTGACCGGACAGAAACCTCCGGCCGATACCGACGGCATTTCCATCCTCCCCACGCTGCTGGGCCAGGCACAACCGCGCACCCACGATCACTTCTACTGGGAATTCTACGAACGCGGCTTCAAACAGGCCGTGCGCAGGCGACTGGAAGGCAATCCGTTTCGGCGTCGCCTCGCCCCGCACCGAACTCTACAATCTCCGCCAGGACCCCGCCGAACAGAAGGACCTTGCCGCCGCAGAGCCCGAGGTGACAGCCCGCTTGCAGGCCCTCATGAACCGCGAGCGCAGCGAGTCATCGATTTGGATTCCCCAGGATGCCCCACCCGCTAAGGCTGCGGCCAAGAAGAAGAAAGTCCCCGCCAAGAAATAGGACGCTGCGCAGTCCGATGTCGGGCGTGCCCAGCGGCCAGGCTCGGCGATCGCGGCCCCGCGTTTCGAACAAGCTCAAATCAGCCCGATCGTGTTCGCCCGCGCTCGTTAGGCGCGCCTCGCCTCGTACAGGAGAAAGCCCGTGAGACTCTGCCCCTTTGCATTCGGCCTCGCTACTCTGGCCCTTCTCGCTTCCGCGCAACCAACCGCCGGGCAACAGGCCCAGACCTACGCCGACCTCGTCGGGCGCATGACCGATCTGGCCCAACTAGCCGTCCTGCCCGAACCCGGCGAGCGTTGTGCCCAATGGTCGAGCTACGATCGCGCCAGCCGCTACGACGAAGCCAGCGGCAAGTACATTGCCTGGGGCGCCAACAACGACGGCCCCATGGTCATTCGCAAGGAAGGCCAACACGAGGTGCTCGCCGAGATGCAGGGACCGGGTTGCATCTGGCGAATCTGGTCGGCCCGCGCCGAAACCGGGCACGTGAAGATCTACCTCGACGGAGCGGCCCAACCCGCCGTCGACCTCCCCTTTGCCGCCTATTTCGACGGCGAGCACGCCCCCTTCAACTATCCCGCACTTTCCTACGACCTTCGCAAGGTACAATCGGCCGGCCAGAATCTCTACTTCCCCATCCCCTATCAGAAATCGTGCAAGATCGTCGCCGACAAGGGCTGGGGCCGCTATTTCCACTTCACCTACAGCACCTTTCCTTCCGCCACGCGCGTGCCGAGCTTCAGCGGAGCCCTGGCCGCCGAACATGCCGGGGCTTTGGCCAAAGTCGCCCGGTCGCTGGGCGAACGATTGGGCGAAGACCCCGCCGGCCCTCGCCCCGGCCAGCAAGAGGTCCGCAAGACCTTGCGCGTCGCCCCGGGTGGAACCGCTGCGCGGCTGACCTGGCCGGCCCCCGCGCCATCTCCGCCCTCCGCGTGAAGGCCCGCTTCAGCGACCGCGAAGACGAAATGGCCGCCCTCCGCGAACTTGCGCTGTGCATCACTTGGGACGGCCAGTCCCAGCCCGCCGTCTGGTCGCCGCTGGGCGACTTCTTCGGTACCGCCCCCGGCGTCAATCTCTATAAGTCCCTGGTCACCGGCATGACGCCCGAGGGTTTCTACTCCTACTGGTACATGCCCTTCGAGCGAAGCGCCGCGGTGGAAATCGTCAACCAAGGGCCGCGCAAGCGCCAACTCGAAGTCGAGATCGTCCACGCTCCGCTCGGACGTCCCTTCGCGGGTCTGGGCCACTTCCACTGCAAGTGGCACCGCGACGACTTCACCTATCCGCCCGACCGCTGCGCCCGATTGGCAGATGCTTCGCACCGAGGGGCGAGGCCGGTTCCTCGGCGTTATGCTCCACGTCTGGAATCCGCTCGGCGGCTGGTGGGGCGAGGGGGACGAGAAGTTCTTCGTCGACGGCGAGAAGTTTCCTTCCACCATCGGCACCGGCTCGGAAGACTATTTCGGCTACGCCTGGTGCAATCCCCATTTCTTCGAGCGCCCCTACCACGCCCAGTCCATGACCCAGAACAACGCCGGCCACCAATCGGTGCTTCGCTGGCACGTGACCGACAACATTCCCTTCCAGAAAGCGTTTGAGGGCTGCATCGAGAAATACTTCGACGCCAAACAGCGCGGCACGCTCTATGCGTGCACGGTTGCCTGGTATCTCGCCCCCGGCGGCAACGACCCGTACCAACCGCTCCCCTTGGACCAGCGCCACGACTATTACGTCGTGCCCGAACGCACGGCGGGTGGCTTCAAGGTGTTGAAGATCACGGGAGGCCAGTTGGAAACGCAGAAAATGACCCAGTACTCGTCCGCGCGTTGGGACAACGACGATCAGCTCTGGTGGACCGGGGCCAAACCCGGCCGCCAGCTCGATCTGGCGATTGCGATCCCTCAAGCCGGACGCTACGAGGTCCGCCTCACGCTCACCAAGGCCAAGGACTACGGCATCGTGGAATGCTCCGTCGACGGCAAGAAGGCCGCCGGACCGATCGACCTCTACAACCCGACCGTCACCCAAGCCGAACCGGTTTCGTTGGGCGTACACGCGTTTACCGCCGGCCAGCACGTGCTCGGGGTGAAGATTGTCGGCGCCAACGCGAAGGCGCTCCCCCGGTACATGTTCGGCATTGATCGAGTTCTGCTCGAACCGCGGCCGTAGCGCCCGCTTCCAGAGAGTTCTTTCCTCCCGTGCGGCACGACTGCCCCCGGCCCCCGACGGTGCGGGCATAGCCGACACACCGAGTGCCCCGACTTGTCTCCTCAGCGGTCAGGATATCGCGGAGGGGGGCACTCGTCGCGTCTTACCTTGGGCTGCCAGATTAACGATGCCCTTTCGCCCCGAAACCCGCTCCCGGGTGCCGCCACCACGCCGGGGGCAGCTTCCGCTTGGCGATTGGTCGGGTCGCCTGGAAATACCTCCACGCCCGCAGTTAGAATAAGAGCCTATCCGAAAACTACCGCAGCGGCCCTATGCGGCCGGAGGATTTCAGGGCAGCAGACGGTTCTGGGACCGGCTCTAGGACCATCTGACAAAAAAGGGACTGGCTCCGAGCAGATTCCGTCTGCTGCCGCCCGAGAATAAACTGGCGAGGTGCCTGCCCCCCTTTCTGTTAGCGTTTCCGTGGCCGCCTTTTCCCTATGCCCAATTCAGGCTCAGTTCCCGCTGCCGCACCAGCTCGCCGCCACACGGCCCTCTGCCGCGAAGGAGTCTACTATCTCCTCGCGCTCGGGGCCGCCTTGACCTTCGCCATGCTGCGGGAGGCGAATCTGTTGATCGTCTTCTGCGGATTGTTCCTCGGCCTTTTTCTGGCAGCCTGGCGACTGGGCCGGGTCACCCTCCGCTCCCTGGAGGTCAGCCTGCATCTGCGTGGGCACCTGTTCGCGGAAGAGCCCCTGCCCGTTTCCGTGGAACTGCGCAACCCGCGCCGACGCCTGGCCAGTTGGGCCGTGGTCCTGGAAAGCTCGGTCGCCCGAGACGACGCTCACCACGAGAAGCCGCAACTGCTCGGCCGCGTCTTCTTCGCTCATGTGCCCCGCCTAGCCGTGGTCCGCCAAAGTTTGGCTGGCCCTGCCCTGAAGCGCGGTCGTTATCGGCTCTGCCCCGTGAAGCTATGGACGCGATTTCCCTTCGGCGTCTTCCGCCATAGCCTCACCTGCGCGAAGACCGCGTCGTCACCGTGTATCCCCAACTCGGCCGCCTCAGCCCGCGCTGGACGGCGCGTTACCGCCAGGCCTTGCTGGGAACGCGCGGCGGCGGCCGGCCCGGACGCATGTTGCTCAACGATTTCTACGGGGTCCGCGAGTGGCAGAAAGGAGACAGCCTCCGCTGGGTCCACTGGCGAACCTCGGTGCGCCGCGGCACGCCCGTCGTACGCCAGCACGAACAGAACCGCAACTGCGACCTTACCGTTCTGGTCGATCTCTGGGTTCCGCCGCAGCCCTCCGCCGAAGATTTCCGCCAGGTCGAACTCGCCGTCAGTTTCGCCGCCACCGTCATTGCCCAAGCCTGCCGCGACCGCCGCGCGCGCGTGAAACTCGGCGTCACCGGAAGCCCCATGGTCTGGGTGAGCGGCCCCGCCTCGCGCCAACTGCTGGAACATGCCCTGGAGCAGTTGGCGGTCGTCCAGGCGGCCCTCACCGAGACCCTCGACGAACTGGTGCGCCATGCCGCCCCTCGCGCTCAGGCTTCCGAGCAGTGGCTGACGGTTACCACGCGCACGGGCGCGGCGGCCCTCGCAGGCGGCGCCGCGGCGGCGGGAAACCGCGATTCCACCTGGTCCGTAATAGCGCGCGCCGCGGCGAAATCGTCTCCACCGTGGACCCCGAATTCACTACCTACTTCGAACTCGGCCCGCAACCCCTGCGCCGATCGACGAAGAGGCTCCGCCGCAACCGCCCGCGGCCAGAGCGCCGGGTTTCACCCCCGAGGTCCCGGGCGCGGAGATTCGCACGCCCCCAAGCCAGTCGGATCGTGGCGCTCAATCGCCCGGAGAGATCGGTTCCCGAGAACGGCGAGGGGTAACGTGTCGCAACGTCGGCTCATCGATCTGAGCGTCGCCGCCCTGGTGGCCCTGGGCGTTTGGCTCGCACGAATGGAGCACGACGGCCCGGTCCTGCCGCTGTTGGTGTTGGCTGCGGCAGCGGCGTCGTGGGTCCTCACCGACGTGCTCGGCCGCGTTCGCCTTTCCGTGCTGCTGTCGACCTGGCCATTTTTGCCGTGGCCGCGCACTCGGTTTGGCGGGTCATCCGCTCGCCGGGCACTCTCGAAGTCACACAGATCATCGAGCCGCTGGCTTGCGTGCAGATACTCCTGCTGTTCGAACAGAAAACCTTCCGCACCTGGTGGGACCTGACGGCGATCAGCCTCTTCGAGGTCGCGTTGGCCGCCGCCTTCTGCAAGACCACTTCCTTCGGCCTGCTGTTGATCGCCTACGTTTCCCTCGCTGCGGTCGTCGTCTCGTTGCTCTTTCTCCTCCGCGAGCGCGTCCGCTATGCGCCAACCAACGAAGGCGGTGCTCCGGCGGCGTTGGCCGAGGGCTGGTTCGGCGGCTGGCGCCGCGTGCTCGTGATCGCCCTGGCGACGCTGCTGGTCGGGCCGCTTTCCCTCTTTCTTCGCCGATGCAGCTTCCGACTCCCGCCCCCCGCGGCACCCTTTCTCCCCGGCCGCGTCCTCTCCGTCTTCCGCCGAGCACGGCCAGGCCTCCGCGGGCCGCGCGGGTATCGGCCGCGAGTTCTACACTCGCATGGCCCGAATCCTCCTCGTGGCCATCCCCGTCGCTGCGGTGCTCTTCGTCCTCCTCCCCCGCTTCGGCGAAGTCCCCATGTCACCCGCCGAGCTTCGCGCCCTGTGGACCAATAGCCCCGCCACGCCGGTGAAAACCGCCGGCTACTCCGGCGAGATGCAATTGGGCGAGTTGGGCGCGATCACCGAAAACGCCGCGCAGGTTCTCGACGTCGAGCTCTTCCACCTCCGCACCGGCGGGCACTACGCGGCCAGCGGAAGCGTCTACTTCCGCGGCAACTCGCTCGCTCGCTACAGCGACGGCCGCTGGCGCAGCGAAGACGTGCGTCTGCCCGGCCCGGCACGCGGGTTCGGCTCGGTGCAGGGAAAACTGGGCGAAGCCCTGGTCCGCCAGGAGATCATTCTGGAACCGCTCGACAACGACGTCGTCTTCTGCATCTGGCCGATCGTCTTCCTCCGCAACGACCCTCGCATTCGGACTGAGAACTACTATCAGCAACTCCTCCGCCATCCCGCCCTGCGCCAGCGGCGATTCTCCACGACTCTGGCCACCTCGGCCTTCTCACAAGGGGTCCAAGCCGACCTCGTTCCCGCTTCCTCGCCCATCAACCGGTCGCTGCTCCTCAAACTTCCCTCCCAATCGCTCGCGGGCTTGGCGGCCACCGCGCAACGCTGGCTGGCGGAAGCGGATCTGCTCCAAGCTCCAACGATCGCGCGCGCTCGCCATCTGGAATCGCGACTCCGCGATTCGGGCGATTTCGAATACACCACGACCGCCCCCAATCGCGATCCGGCCCTCGACCCTATCGAAGACTTTGTCACAAAGAACCCCCAGGGCCATTGCGAGTACTTCGCCACCGCGCTGGCTCTCATGCTCCGCAGCCAGAATATCCCTTCCCGCGTGCTCCTCGGCTATCGCTGCGACGAAAACGACAACCTCGGCAACCTCTATCGCGTTCGCCAATCCCATGCCCACGCCTGGGTCGAAGTCTTCCTCGCCGCCGGTGAGGTCCCCGTCGAGCGCCCCGACCATTATGCCGCTTCGAGCTGGGACGAAGCGCCTGGCTGCGCCTCGACCCCACCCCCGCCTATCGCTCCGACGCCGATCGGACCCTGGCACGCGACCTGCGTTACTGGATGAACCGCGTCGACAGCCTCTGGGCCGCCTGCGTGGCCGGCATGAATCGCACGCGCCAGGAGGAGATCATCTACCGCCCCTTGATGAGCTTCACGCGGCAATTGAGAAACGCCGCCGACCCCGTCTGGTGGAGCGAGCGACTCGCCGCCTGGAACGCCTCGTCCGCTACCCTCGGCGAACAACTCGCTCAAGCGCCCTGGCCGGTCTGGCTCGTGGGCTCGCCCGTCGTCCTCGTCCTGTTGGCAGTCGCTTTCCGCCTCCGCTTTGCGCTGGCCCGGCTTTTCCTCGTTTTCCCCACATCGCGCCGCCGCGCGCCGTTCGCGCCACTCCCGCGGTCGGTTTCTATCTGCGCTTCGAGCGCATTCTTGCCGAACGTGGATTGGCGCGCTGCGCCTGTCAGACGCACCGCGAGTTCGCCACGGTCGCCGCCCAACAGCTCCTCCGCGCCACCGGCCAGCTCGAACTGGCCGATCTCCCCGCGCGCGTGACCGAGGCATTCTATCGGGTCCGCTTCGGCCTCGAGGCCCTCGACCCGATGCAGAATCGCCTCATCGAGGAAGCCCTGCGCCGGCTCCAGCAGCATGCTTCCCCGCAAGGTGCCAACGGTCGTCACATGCCCGGATAGAGCGTTTCGTTGTAGAGTGTCGGCACGGCCGCCGCGCGGCGATTCGTATACACGCACAAGCCCCGCGCCGAACAGGATCACTTCCTCCCGTCCGTCCCCCCACACGTCCGCCGCCAGGGCGTAGAAATCGCCCCCACCCTTCTTGCCCGCTTCACCCGAGGAGTACCGCATCGGCAGCTTGGCGACGATCTCTCCTTGGCCGTTGTAGAGCACCGCCGGCCGGCCGGCCCCCTGGCCGTAAACGAGAATCGATTGCGGCCCCGTGGCTGAATCCCAATGAAGCGGCAAAGGCGCGATCGCCCAAGCCCCCTTTTCCTGTTGCCGCCGCCAGATCTCTTTGCCGTAAAGATCGAACAAATAAAGCACCGCCCACGCCTCCCCGTCCCGGCGGTGCGAGGGCTCGGGCGTGCGGTCGACCGCAACCAACTGGAGTTGCGAGTCCGGGCGGAACCGACCCGCCACCACATGCTGCGCCTCTCCCATCGCGCGATTCCAATACTCCTCTCCGTGCTCAGTCAGACAGTGCAATCCGCCGTTGCCAAAGACCAGTCGCCATTTCCCGTCGCACGCTTTGAGCGCGGTGCAGGCGTCGGCATGGGCCTCGTGATTTTCGCGCGAGAAGAGCGCCTTGCCATCGTGGTCCAGAAGGGCAAAGCCCGTGAATACTTCGTCGCGCCCGTCCTGGTCCACGTCCATAAGAGCAGGGAAATGCCCGGTCGCCCCCTGCCAATGCCAGAGCACGGCCCCGTCGTGCCCCACGCCCCAAAGGTTCCAGTAACGGTCCTTGACCACGAGATCCTGGCGGCGCCCCCGCCCCGCCAGATCGGCGAAGAGGAAACTGTCGTCCGCGGGGGCCGGCAGGCCGAAGCGTCGCTTCTCCCGACCCGTCGCCGCGTCGAGCACGAGCATCGTCGCCTCTCCCTCGTACCGCTCGGCTCGCTCCCGCGGACGCTGGCCGTCCCACGATCCATCCACGTACTTGGCCTGTTGCACGTAGAGCACCTCGTTGCGCCCGTCGTCGTCCCAGTCGTAGATCTGCACGGGAAGATCGCTATAGATGCGACCGTTCTCGGCCGAAGCCTTCCCCACCTGCCACAGCACCTTGCCAAACACCGTGACCGCCGTCAGGCAGGTGATCTCGCGCGTCGCAAACACACTCTGCACCAGGAGCAGATCCGGGCCGCCGTCGTCATTCAGGTCGCCGATGCGTACCGTTTCCGCGCCGAAATCCTTCACGTCCACAATACTCAAGGGCCGAACCGGGAACTCTGGGCCCGGCCGCGATTCCGCGCCCCATGCCCGCCCGCAGACGCAGAGCCACAGGACCACGATCGCCCAGTGCTTTGCCATTACCTCGCCTCCTCGATCGCCCACCCCAAGAACCTATCCCAAAACCGCCGCTGCGGCCCCGTGCGGCCGAAAAATCGCAGTACCTCCCAAGGTCCTGGGATCGGCTCTGAGAACCCGTTCCCGAACCGCCCGGAACCCCATCCGCGGCCGAAGAATCCCCGCGCGGCAAACGATTCCGGGACCGGCCTAGGAAACGTCGGCCAACCTGCATGAAAACAAAATAACCGCCCCGGCCTTTCCGTTACACCCTTCGCCGGGGTGCTCAGGCCGGTTGCCCGCCCCTCCCGTCGCCGTTATGCTTGCTTCCGCTCGACCCACCCTGCCCCAACCAGCCATGGCTCGCGACGCACCCTTCCCTCTGCTCCAGAGCGCTCCGGGGCCCGAAACGGTCGTCGATGGCCGCCGGTATCTCTATTTCGGTGGAACCGGCTACCTCGGGCTCCAGGGAAATCCCCAACTG
Organism: Pirellulales bacterium; assembly: GCA_963736495.1. Classification (GTDB taxonomy): domain Bacteria; phylum Planctomycetota; class Planctomycetia; order Pirellulales; family Thermoguttaceae; genus CAVTPL01. The sequence continues at coordinate 131,459 of CAVTPL010000015.1, forward strand.
CTCCGCGCCGCGCACCGCGCCGAGCGGCAGTATGGATTTTCAAGCGCCACATCGCGCAGCGGGTGGGGCAACACGCCGCCATTGGTCGAGGTGGAACGCCAGGCCGCCCGATTCTTCGGCACGCGGCGGTCGTTCTACTTCGTCTCCGGGTACCTCGGCAATCGAATCGTCGTCGATGCGCTGGCCGACGGCTTCGAAGTCGTCCTGGTCGACGAACACTCCCATTTTTGCGTCTTCGAAGCCGCGCGCCAGCGGTCGGCGCGTGGTGCCTTTCCGCCACGGCGATCCCGACGCCCTTCGCGCCGCCGCGCGGCAATCCCTCCGCCGCCGCCAGCGCCCCTTGGTGCTCAGCGACGGCGTCTTCGCCACCCTCGGCCACATCGCTCCCGTCGCCGACTATCGGGACGTGCTCCGTGCCTACCCCGGCGCAATCCTCGCGCTGGACGACGCACACGCGGTCGGCGTCCTCGGCGCCAACGGCCGCGGCACCTTCGAACACGCCGGGCTTACTGCGACGAAGCCGGCAGTAGCACCCGCTCGGCGCGCGCGCCAATCGCGGCGAATATCGAGCCGTCCGAGGCATCGCGCGGCGGCACCCGCCTCTTCTTCTCCGCCACTCTGAGCAAGGCTTTGGGCGGTTTCGGCGGCATCCTGCCCGGCTCGAGCGCCACTGATCCAGCGCGTGAAGAATACTTCGCCGCTCTATGGCGGAGCCAGCGCATTGCCCAACCCCGTGGCCGCCGCCACGGCTCGCGCGGTGGAAATCGCCCGCTCCCGGCCCGCCCTCCGCCGTCGCCTGGCTGCCAACGTCCGCCGCGTCAAACAGGGCCTCCGTAGCCTCGGACTCGACGCCGACGACACGCCCGTGCCCATCGTCTGCCTTCAGCTCGGCTCTGCCAAGATCTGCTTCGCATCCACCGCGCGCTCGCGCGGCAAGGAATTCTCATCCCCTACCTGTCGCGCTACTCCGGCCTCGGCCCCGAGGGTGCATTGCACCTGGCCGTGTTCGCCAACCACTCCCGGCGGATGATCGAGCGACTTCTGGAATCCTTGGCCCGGGTGCTTTAGAACCTATCCCAGAACCGCCACGGCTGCCCTCCGCGGCCGGAGAATCGCAGCACCTCCAAAGGTCCTGGGATCGGCTCTTGGAACCGATCGCGACCATGGAATGCGCCAGCATCAAGAGTGCGGCGACTCACGCATCCGCGGCCACCACCGGATTGCGCAACACCCCGATCCCCTCGATCTCCACCTCGACGACGTCACCGGCCTTCAAGAATACCGGCGGCTTGCGCGCGAATCCGACCCCCGGAGGCGTGCCCGTGAACAACACGTCGCCCGGCGACAGCGTGCACACTTCCGACACGTACGACACCAGCCGCTCTACCCCGAAGAGAAACTGCGACGTGCTCGAATCCTGCATGACTCGACCGTTGAGCCGCAGTTGGATGGCAAGATGGTTCGGGTCGGCAATCTCGTCGGCCGTCACCAGCGCGGGACCGAAGGGCGCGAACGAATCGAACGACTTTCCCAGAAGCCACTGCCCGCCCGGCTTGCGAAGCTGCCAGTCGCGCGCCGAGACGTCGTTTCCGCAGCAGTAGCCGGCAATGTGCCGCCGCGCCCGATCCTCGGCAATCTGCCTTCCCCCCACCCCGATCACCACCACCAGTTCCGCCTCGTAATCCACCTCCCGGCTCACGCGGGGCAATTCGATCGGATCGCCGTGACCGCGGACCGCGGTGGGGAATTTGCTGAAAATCACCGGCACCTTCGGCGGCTCCAAACCCCCTTCCCGCGCATGGTCCGCGTAGTTCAGCCCCACGCAGATCACCTTTTCCGGACTAGGGATCGGCGGCAGTTGCCTCACCGCCGCATCCAAGGCCTTCCCGGCCGCCAGCGCCGCGCGGGCCCGCGCAAGCCCCTCCTCGCCCTGGGCCAGTAGCGCCTTGATGCAACTGGGAACCCGCGCGTCGGCCTGGTTCAAGTCCACGAGCGCCCGGCGCGCTCGCCGGCCACGCGCGGACCGCTTGGGCTCTGGTAGGTGACTAGCCGCATCGGTTCTCTCCTTCACTCGGTTTTCCAGGCTGGATTGGAACCCTACCGCTCAACGCGCCCCGACGCCTGCCCGGCCGCCAGCCCTTCGACCTCCGCGCGCGTGGCGAAATTGATGTCCCCGGGAATCGAATGTTTCAGGCAACTGGCCGCGACGGCGAAACGCAGCGCCGCCTCGGGCGCCGCGTGGTCCTTGCTTTCCAAGGCGTAGATCAAGCCCGCCGCAAACGAGTCCCCCGCTCCCACGCGGTCGACGATCGCTGCGCATCGCATACGGCCGGTAATTTCCCTCCGCGTCCCGCGGGGCGAAATAGCTCCGCTCCGAACCGGCGTCGTACCACATCGCGCCCCAGTTGTTATGGCTTGCCGAAAGGCTCTCGCGGAGCGTGATCGCCACCTGGGTGACGTTCGGAAACCGGCGATCGATCTGCCGCGCCACGTCGGTATAGGCCGCCGCGTCGATCTGCCCCTGCTCCACGGCCGTCCCCGCGGCCCGAATCCCCAGCACCTTCTCCGCGTCCTCCTCGTTGCCGATCACCAACTGCACGTGGGGAAGGATCTGCTCCATGCTCTGGCCGGCCAGACTCCGCGCGTCGACCCCCGCGCCCACCGCCACAGCTTCTTGCGGAAGTTCAAGTCGCAGGAAACGGCAATTCCCCGCTTCGCCGCGCGGCGCACCAGCTCCAGCGTGGCCTGAAAGGCGCACTCGCTCAAGGCCGGCGTGATCCCCGTCACGTGCACGCGCCGCACTCCCGCAAGCGCCGCGTCGAAGTCGTACTCCTCCGGTCCGGCAAGGCTTACCGCCGAACCCTCGCGATCATACGTGACCGCCGAACCGAGTTGGTTGGCCCCCGGCTCCAGGTAATAGATGCCCAGCCGTCCCTCGCGGCGCACGATGTGCATCGTGTCGACCCCCAAGCCGCGAAGATATCCGATCGCCGCGTCCGCGGCCCCGTGTTTCGGCAGGGCCGTGAGGAATCGTGCCGGATACCCCAGGATCGCCAGCGACGCGCAGACGTTCGCTTCGCCGCCGCCGAAGCTCGCCGTTACGGTTCCGGGCAGCGCCTGGCGGAGTCGCAAGTACCCCGGAGGACTGACCCGCAACATCACTTCGCCGAACGCAAGCAGCATGGCTCCGCTTCCTTTTCTTCTGGGCACCAGCGCCTTCGAGCCGCGCGGCTCGAAGGCCCGCCGGCCGCCGCCTGATGGCCCGCGCCTACTGCCCAGCCAGCCGGACGAACTTCGGGATCGGCACGCGCGTGCCGAACACCGTGCCGTGCCGGCGCACGAGCCCCCGGAAATCGTCTTCGAGGAATCGGTACACGGTCGGCGGCGGCCCCTGCGCACCATTGGGCGGCAAGCTTCTCGACTTCGGCCTCGTAACGCCGCTTCGAACTGCCATGAGCATAGCACCGGCCGCGGAAGCGCCGCAAGTCGCCGTCGAACTTCGGCCCGATGTGCCACAATTCGTGGAGCGTGGTCGAGATCTTCTCGGCAAACTCCAGATTGAGAAACCGCGGCAGATAGAAGTTGAGGACGTACAGCATTTCGCGCCCTCGCGCGTCGGTGACTCCCTGGATGCGCCAGGCGCGACTGCACGGCGCACCACCTCCCGCTCTCCCCCGGCAAATCGCAGCGGAGTCAGGGAGGCGAACATTCCATGGCTCACCCCTTTGCGCGTCTGGCAGAAGCTCACGGCCACGCGCGTCATGTCGACGTGCGCCAGCGGCGGCAATCTCTCGACCATGTCCGCACAGATGCGGCTCATGTGCCGCGTGAAGTCAAACCCCGCCCGCGCGTTGCCCTCCTCGCCTTGCCCCGTCGATCGCATCCCACGTCCCCCGCACCGCGCGTCCCATCCCGCGCGCCCCCGCAGCCGGCACGAGGAGCCGACGCGCGCAGCCGGTCAAGAAACACTGCGGCCGGCGCGACGCCTGACTCGAAGGCGACCGCCGGCCATGAAGTGACTCTCCGCGACTGCGCCGCTCCCGGCGCCTGCGCTGCGCCCCCGCGTTGGCACCTTCCGCCGCTGCCACCGGAGCTTCGGGCTCGAGCACGGGCCGCGGCCCCTTCTTCCGCACCCGGTCACGCTGCCCCACGAACTCCAGGATCGCCCGCGGTGCCGGCATCGCCCAGCCGCGGCTTGGCCAGGTGCAGGATGCGCGTGTAGCCGCCGGTCCGATCGGCAAACCGCGGGGCCAATTCCTCGAAGAGGATCCGCACCGCCTGCTTGCTGCCCAGCAGCCGCAGCACGCGACGCCGCGCGGCGACCACCGGGCGCCATGGCCTGGTTCCACTCGTGCCACTGCGGCGCTGTTGCGCCACGCGCGCCACTTCTCGCTGTGCCGCTCGGCGGTGGTCGCCAGCTCCGCCGGCGGCCTGCTGGTTCGGCAGGGCGCGGCGGGCGATGGTGATGCACTTCTCCACCAGGGGCCGGACTTCCTTGGCCTTCTCCCGCGTGGTGATGATCCGCCCCTTGACCTTGGGCTTGTTCGTCCTCGTCCTTCGGCGTCGCGCTCGGTGAGGATCAAGGCGCTGGCCAGATTGCGCAGCAGGGCCCGCTGGTGATTCGGATTGCGGCCGAGTTTGCGGCCTCGTCTTCGGTGTCGCATGGTCGTGCTATCTCGATACGAAAAGGATAGCCGAAGCTGCGCCCCGCCGCAGCCGCCGTTGCGACCGCGCCCGTGGAGGTCAGAAGGGGCTCGACGGAGTCGGCGGCAAGCCGCATCCCCAGACGCAGCCCGATGTCGGACAGCTTCTCGCGCACTTCGTTGAGCGTCGTTTCGCCGAAGTTGCGCACTTCCAGCAGCTGGTCTTCGCTCCGGCTGACCAGGTCGCGCACCGTGTGGATGTTTTCCGATTCCAGGCAGTTCGTCGCCCGGACCGAGAGGTTCAGCTCGGCCAGGGTCATGACGAGCTTGCCCTCCGTGGCCGGATCCATCCCCGCCATCCCGGCCGCACGCGGCTCGGCGTGGACCCGCTGCCCAGCTCGCTGTACTGCACGAACGGGTTGAGGTGCTTGCGGAGGATCTTGGCCGCCTCGACCAGCGCCATTTCCGGCGTGATCGAACCGTTGGTCCAGATCTCCAGGGTCAGCTTGTCGTAGTTCGTCTTCTGGCCGACGCGGGTCTCTTCGACCTCGTAGCGCACGCGGACCACGGGGCTGAAGACCGCGTCGACGGGAATCACGCCGATTTCCTGGACCTGCGGCGCTGTGCTCGGCTGGCCGGAACGTAGCCCCGGCCCGTCTCGACCACCATCTCCATCACGAACGGCACGTCGTCGGTCAGCGTGGCGATCACGTGGTCCTTGTTGATCACCTCGACCTGGTCGTCGGTCTGCACGTCGGCCCCGGTGACCACGCCCCGCGTGTCTTCTCGATCCGCACCACCTCGGTCTGCGGGCTGTGGCTCTTGACCACCAGCGACTTGACGTTGAGCACGATGTCGGTCACGTCCTCGACGACGCCGGGCAAGCGTGGTGAACTCGTGCTGCGCCCCGTGGAGCTTGATCCGCGTGACCGCGCTGCCTTCGAGGCTGGAAAGCATGATCCGGCGGAGGCTGTTGCCGATCGTCACGCCGAAACCGCGCTCGAACGGCTCGGCCACGAACTTGCCGTAGGTGCCGGTCAGCGTCGCCTGGTCGCACGCCACTTGACTGGGCAGTTCAAGTCCGCGCCATCGAATACGCATGGGAAGCCTCCGAAGAGCTGAACCGACTACCTGGAGCAGAAGCTCCAGGATCAGCTGGACCTGGACCGGGATCGAGACGTCCTCGACTCCGGGCACGCCGCACGACGTGCCCTTCGGGCTGCGCGCCCGGCGACCAACGCGAGGAAATCGGGCACTTCCCGCTCGGTTCTCGGCCAGGTTCGCCTGCACCAACTCCAGGATCTTGGGCGCGGTTCTTCACGCCGATCACGTCGCCGGGCCGGCACCAGGTAGCTGGGGATGTCCAGCTCGCCGGCCGTTGACGGTGATGTGACCGTGGCGGATCATCTGCCGGGCCTGGGACCGCGACAGGCCGAACCCCAGGCGGTGGACGATGTTGTCCAGCCGCGACTCCAGGAGGGTCATCAGCGCCTCGCCGGTGTTCCCCTTGGCCCGCTGCGCCTCCTGGAAGTACTGGCGGAACTGCCGTTCCAGCACGCCGTAGTAGTGCTTCACCTTCTGCTTTTCGCGCAGGTGCATGCCGTAGTCGGTCAGCTTGCCGCGGCGAAAGGTGTGCATCCCCGGCGGATTCTGCCGCGCGATCACGGCACACTTGTCCGTGTCGCAGCGCGTGCCCTTGAGGAAGAGCTTCATCCCCTCGCGACGGCACAGCCGGCAAACGGGTCCAGTCGTACGAGCCATACTTGGTCTCACTCCAAGTCAACTGAATCTGGTCGTTGACTCGATCCTCGCCGCAGCGCGGCCGGCTTACACGCGGCGACGCTTCTTCGGACGGCAGCCGTTGTGCGGCAGCGGCGTGACGTCCTCGATCGACTTGATCGACAGCCCGGCGGCCTGCAGGGCGGTGATCGCGCTTTCGCGGCCGCTTCCCGGCCCCTTGACCTTCACGTCCACTTCCTTCACGCCGAACTTCATCGCCTTCTCGGCCGCCTGCTGGGCGGCCATCTGGCCGGCAAACGGCGTGCTCTTGCGGCTCCCCTTGAATCCGCTCGTGCCGGAACTCGCCCAGCACAAGCGTGTCCCCCTTGGTGTCGGTGATCGTGACGGTCGTGTTGTTGAACGTCGCCTTGATGTGGGCGACGCCCACGGTCACGTTGCGACGGGTCTTGCGTCGCGCTGCCTTGGCCACCGTTGGCTATACTCCCTGATCTACCTGATCGTGTTCGCTCGATTTTGCTCTCGGCTCCATCGCGGCCTCGGCCACGCGCTGCACCACACGGCCAACCCTCCGACGGCCCGCTTCACGCACCGGCTTTCGGTACCGACTCGGCACCGACTGCCGCAGACCTGCTTCCGCACCTACCGCAGGTCCTTCACGCCCTTCTTGCCGGCCACGGTCTTCTTCGGGCCCTTGCGGGTGCGGGCGTTGGTCCGCGTCCGCTGGCCGCGCACCGGCAAGCCCGCGACGATGCCGGATGCCGCGGTAGCAGTTGATGTCTCGCAGCCGGGCGATGTTCTGCTTCACCTGCCGCCGCAACTGCCCCTCGACCGTGTAGTCCTTGTCCAACAAGCGCCGCCAGCCGCGCCAGTTCGTCCTCGCGCAAGCTCCCGGGCACGACCCTGCGGATTGACTCCCGCCTTGTGGCACAGCTCGCGCGCAATCTTCGGCCCCACCCCGTACAGGTACGTCAACGAAATCCAGCGTCGGCTTGTTATTCGGAATGTCGACACCCAACAAACGCGGCATACCAAAACTCTCCCTCTAACCCTGCCGTTGCTTGTGGCGCGGGTTCGTGCAGACCACGAAGACCGTCCCCCGACGGCGAACGATCTTGCAGTTCTCGCAGATTCGCTTCACGCTGGCACGGACTTTCATGACGACCTACGCTCTGAATCTTTCGGCAAAACGGGGCAAAGTATCTCAGTATACGCCAATTGCGCGAACCTACTCAAGCCCCCTCAGGCCGACAATTTCCTCCGCCTGCGCGACATTTGCCCGGCCACAGCCGGACCCCTTGCCACGCATCTCACAAATTACCTCAATCCCTAAACTTGTACGCATCCTACCGCAGCCGCGAGCCTAGGCCGGTCCCGGCAGCCCGATGCTCCGGTCCGGCAGTCAATACGTACGGCCCATGCTCGGTAATCGCCACCGTGTGCTCAAAATGAGCACTGGGCCGGCCGTCGGCCGTCGCCTGCGTCCAGTGGTCGGGCCGCGTCCGCACCCGCTTCGTTCCCATGTTCACCATCGGCTCGACCGCAATCACCAAGCCCGGCTCAAGCCGGAAATCCCCCCCCCGGCGGAGTTGATCGCTGACGAAGTTCGGCACCTGCGGATCTTCGTGCATCTCCCGGCCGATGCCGTGACCCACGAACGACTCCACCACGAAAAACCCGTGGTCCTTGACGTACTTCTCCATCTCCGCCGCCACCTGGCTCCACAGCGACTTCTTGCCCATCAGCTCGATGGCCAGGTTCAGCGTCCCCTCGGTCACCTCCAGCAATCGCTGCACCTCCGGCATCGACCCGGCCCGACGGCGATGGGTCAACGCCGCATCGCCGCACCAGCCGTTCAGCTTGCAGCCGGTGTCGATGCTGACGATGTCTCCTTCCTTCAGTTGCCTCGGGCCCGGAATCCCGTGCACCACTTCCTCGTTGACCGAAATGCAGGTCACCGCGGGAAACGGGACGCGACCGGGCACGCCCTTGAACAGCGGCACCGCGTTGTGTTCCTGAAAGAACCCCTCGACCGCCGCGTCGATCTCGCCCGTGGTCACTCCCGGACGGACCAGGCGGGCCGCCAACTGGTGGGCTTCCCACACCAGCAGACCCGCCTTACGCATCATCTCGATTTCCCGGAGCGACTTATGTTCGATCCTCACCCTACGCTCCTCATCCGGCGATCGGGTCCAGGACCCTCCGGATTCGGGCAAAAATCTCGTCGACGCTTCCCAAGCCGTCGATCGTCTGCAGCAGTCCACGCTTGCGCGTAGTATTCCAACAGCGGCGCCGTCTGCTCGCGATAGGCCACCAGCCGCTGGCGAATCACCTCCGGCTTGTCGTCGGCCCGACCTCGACCGGCCAGTCGCCGAAACAACTCCTCGTCCGGCACGCTGCAGCTCCAGGACCACGTCCAGCGGCGTCCCCTGCTCGGCGAGCATCTCGTCCAGCGCCTCGGCCTGGGCGATCGTCCGCGGGAAGCCGTCCAGCAGGTACCCGCCCCGGCAGTCGGGCTGCGTCAGCCGATCGCCAATCACGTCCCATGATGATCTCGTCGGGCACCAATTGCCCCGCCGACATGTAACTGGTCGGCCTTCAGGCCCACTTCGGTCTTCGCATCCCGCGCCGCCCGCAGCATGTCGCCCGTCGACAGATGCGCCAACCGGTACGTCGGCGATGATTCGCTCTGCCTGCGTTCCCTTGCCGGCGCCCGGGGGGCCGATGAACACAATCGCATCGCGCTGTCTCCCTTGCCGACCCGTCGACTAAGCTTTCTCGAGCAATCCGCGGTAGTTCCGCATCACCAGGTGGCTGTCGATCTTCTGCACCAGGTCGAAGGCCACGCTCACGGCGATCAGACAGGCCGGTGCCGCCGAAGAAGCTGGCCACGTTGTAGTCGACCCCCATCCACGCCGGCGACCACGGTCGGCATGATCGCCACCAGCGGCAAGGAAGCCCGCCCCGACGTAGGTGATCCGCATCATCACCTTCTCCAGGTAGTCCGCCGTGCGCCGGCCCGGCCGATAGCCGGGAATGAAGGTGCCGTAGTTCTTCAGGTTGTCGGCCATGTCCTTCGGGATTGAAGGTGATCGCCGTCCAGAAGTAGCAGAAGAAGTAGATCAACAGCGACGTACGAGCACGTTGTAGATGAACGAATCGCCGCGGTGGAAGATCTGCGTCGCGTTGAATCAGCCAGGTGGTATCCGGCCAGCGCTGACGCCGCCCAGCTGGAAAATCACCTGCGGGAACAGCAGCAAGCTGCTGGCGAAGATGATCGGCATCACGCCCGCCTGGTTGACCCGCAGCGGCAGGTACTGCCGCGTGCCGCCGTAGACGCGGCGGCCGCGCACGTGCTTGGCGCTTTGCGTGGGGATGCGCCGCTGCCCTTGCGTGATGAACACCACGCCCGGCGACCACCGCCACGAACAACGACCGCCAGGACGAGGATCGTTCTCCACGCCGACCTTGCCGCCGGCGCGTGCCCAAGTTGAATCCCGCCCTGCTCCAGCATCGGCTTGAGCAGTTGAAGCCGCGCCTCCGGCATGCGGGCCAGGATGCCGGCCATGATCAGCAGGCTGATGCCGTTGCCGATGCCGTACTCGTCGATCTGCTCGCCGAGCCACATCAGGAACGTCGTTCCCGCGGTCATCGTCAGCACGGCGGTCAACTGCCAGCCGAAGCGTGTCGAACGCCGTCGGCCGCGAGCAAGATCGCTACCCCATCAGCGCAGCGCCACGTAGAACCAGCTCTGGCCCGAGGCAGAGCACGACGGTCGCATAGCGCGTGTATTCGTTGATCTTCTTCCGGCCGCTCTCGCCCTCTTTCTGCAGCTGCTCCAACGGCGCCCAGACGCTGCCCAGAAGCTGGAAGATAATCGATGCCGAGATGTACGGCATGATCCCCAGGCCGAAGATCGTGGCCTGGCTGAGCTGGCTGGCGCTGAAGAGCATGGCCTGCTCGAGCAGCTGGCCGAAGCCCCCTCGCGCCGTTGCTGAAGAAGGCGGTCATCCTGCGTCTGGTCGACGATCGGCAGCGGAATCTGCCAGCCGATGCGATAGATCGCCAGCAACAAGAGCGTCAGCAGGATCTTCTGCCGCAGCTCGGGGATCGTGAAGATGACGCGAATCTTTTCCCACATCGCTCGATCCGTCCTTGTATCCGTCCGACGCACAGCCGCCATCTCGCGTGACCAGCCTCGACCGGGACGTAGCTGAAAAGCACTCGCGTTGCTTGCGTCTTCACCTTCTGCTTGTTCTTGACGACCGGTTTCTTGCCGGGGAGCACGATCGCCTCGCCGCCCGCCTGGCTGGATCTTTTCCGCGGCCGACTGGCTGAAGCGGTGCGCCGAGACCTTCAGCGACTTGGTCAGCTCGCCGTCGCCGAGGACCTTGAGCACGTCGTAATGCGCCGCGGACGAGGCCGCTTCGCCGCGGAGCGTCTCCGGATTGACTTCTTCGCCGGCCTCGAACAGCCGCCTCCAGGTCGGCCACGTTGACGATCGCCACCGACACGGCGAAGCGGTTGTGGAATCCGCGCTTGGGGATGCGGCGCACCAGCGGCATCTGGCCGCCTTCGAAGGTCGACAGGCCGCGACCAGCCGGCGCGGGCGCCCTGGCCCTTGTGGCCGCGGCCGCTGGTCTTGCCCAGCCCGGTGCCTTTGCCGCGGCCGACGCGCTTCCTGCGCCTTGTGCTTGGCGATGCCGCGATGGACGTCGTTCAGATTCATGACAGCGATACTCCTCGCAGCCGCTCGACTTCGCCCTGGGAGCGGAGTTGCTGCAGGGCGTCGATCGTGGCTTTGACCAGGTTGTGCGGGTTGGTGGAGCCGAAGCTCTTGGTGAGGATGTCGCGGATGCCCGCGGCCTCGCACACCGCGCGGACCGCGTTGCCGGCGATCACGCCCGTTCCCGGCCGCGGCGGGAACGAGACGCACGCTTGGCCGCGCCGAAGTGCCCTATCGACCTGGTGCGGGATCGTCGTCCCCGACATCGGCACCTCGATCAGGCTCCGCGAGCCGTCCTTGATCGCCTTTTCGACGGCCGGGCGGGACCTCGTTGGCCTTGCCGTAGCCCCAGCCGACCTTGCCGCGGCCGTCGCCGACGACGACCAGGGCGGTGAAGCTGAAGCGCCGGCCTCCCTTGACCACGGCCGCGCACCGCCGGATCTTGACGACCTTGTCGATCAGTTCCCCACGTGTCGTTTCAGTTGCCATGGCATTCCGACTGCTGCTTGAGCCCGGCCGACCCGCGGTCGGCCGTGTTGACTTCTCTTGGCCTCGCGCTCATGCGCGGACCGCCCCGCAACCGCTCCCAAGCCTTCAGCCTTGGGCCGGCGTGCGGGCTTCTTTTCCTGCTTTTCCTTGGCGGGCTTGGCCGGCTTCTTTGCCGCCCTTGCCCGACTTCTCGCCCGACTTCTCGCCCTTTTCGGGCTTCTTCTTCGCCTCCGGCTCTTCCCCGGCGGCTTCGCGCCGAGATCCAGCCCGGCATCGCGGGCGGCGTCGGCCAGGGCCGCGATCCGGCCGTGATACGTGTACTCGCGACGGTCGAACGTCGCCGCCTTGACGCCGGCCTCCAGCGCCCGCTTGGCGATCAGCTTGCCGACCTCCGCGGCCGCCGCGACGTTGCCCGCCGTAGCTCACCGACGCGCGCAGCTCCTTGTCCTCGGTGCTCGCCGACGCCAGCGTCCGCCCCGCACTCGTCGTCGATCACCTGCGCGTAGATGTGCTTGTGGCTGCGGAAGACGCGACAACCGCGGCCGCGTCGACTACCTCTTCAGCTCGTTGCGGACCCGCAAACGCCGCGCCGGCGTTGCCGACTCGACTCTTTGCGTGTTTCACGTTCTCGTCTCGCTCTGTCTTCTGACGGCGGGTGGCCCCCAGACGAGCCTACCCCTCCGCGTCTCGGCCGACGCCTCTCGTCCCACCGCTACTTGGCCATGACCTTGCCCTGCTTGCGGCGGACCGCTTCGCCGTCGTAGCGGATTCCCTTGCCCTTGTACGGCTCCGGCTTGCGCAGCGCCCGCACTTCCGCGGCAAACTGCGTCACCTTCTGCTTGTCGATCCCCTTGATCAGCACGTGCTGCTGGTCGGGGCAGGTGACCTTCAGCTCCGCCGGGATCGGCTTCTGCAGCTCGTTGGCCAGACCCGACGCGCAACTGGAGCACGTCCTTCTGGATCGCGGCGATGTAGCCCACGCCCACGATCTCCAGCTTCTTCTCGTAGCCCTTGGGTCACGCCGACGACCATGTTCTGCAACATGGCCCGCGTCAGCCCGTGCAGCGCCTTGGCCTGGCGGTCGTCGTTGTGCGCGGCTGACGACGAACGCCTTCGCGCCGGCGTCGAAACGCCACGGAGACCTGCCGGCGGAAACTCCCACTCCAGCTTGCCCAGCGGACCTTCGAGCGACGACGTGCTGGTCGGCGACGCTGCACCTTGACGTTGTCGGGCACCGCTACCGGTTTCTTTCCCAATCGCGACATGGCGTCTACTCTCAGCTTCAAGTGCCTATCGGTCCAGGATCCCGGAGCCCTTCCTCGCGCTCACCAGATCTCGCACGAGCACCTCGCCGCCCAGGTTGCGCTGCCGCGCCTCGCGGTCGCTGATCACGCCGCGGCTGGTGCTGATGATCGCAGATCCCCAGCCCGCCCAGCACCGGCTTGCAGCTTCGTCGAGCCGCTGTACACCCGCCGTCCGGGCTTGCTGACGCGGCGAACGTGCCGGATCACCCGCTCCCCGTTCGGCCCGTACTTCAGGTGAATGCGGAGCTGGTTGGCCGGATCGTCCTGGATCTCCTCCCAGTCCCAGATGTAGCCTTCGCGCTTGAGCACTTCCGCCAGCCCCGCGTTTGACCTTGGACATCGGCAGGTCGACGCTGGGCCGCTCCACGCGGACCGCGTTGCGGATGCGAGTCAACATGTCGGCGATCGGGTCGGTCATCATGGTCGTTCGGGTTCCTTTACCAACTCGCCTTCTTAACGCCGGGAATCAGTCCGTCGTCCGCCAGCTTGCGGAAACAAATCCGGCAGATGCCGAACTTGCGATACACCGCCGCGGCCGACCGCACAGCCGGCAGCGGCTGTGCCGCCGGGTGGAGAACTTCGGCGGGCGCATTGCCTTGATGCATCTTGGCTTTGCTTGCCATGGAGTTCGCTCTCTCGAGTTACCTGTTTCCTGGCCTGCGTTCCGGGTCTACTTCAGTCGCCTCGGCCTTGGCCGTCTGCTCCGTCCGGAACGGCATGCCCGAACGCCCGCAGCAACTCCCGGGCCTCGTCGTTGCTGTCGGTGCTCGTGACCATGCGTGATGTTCATCCCCTGGGGACGCGTGAACTTGTCCGGGTTCAACTCCGGGAACACCAACTGCTCCGACAAGCCCCAGGCTGTAGTTCCCGTTGCCGTCGAACGCCGTTCGGATTCAGCCCGCGAAAGTCGCGGACCCGCGGCAGCGCCAGCGAAATCAGCCGGTCGAGGAACTCGTACATCCGCCGGCCGCGAAGCGTCACCATGCAGCCGATCGGCCATCCCCTCGCGGAGCTTGAAACCGGCGATCGACTTCCGCGGCCCGGGTCACCACCGGCTTCTGCCCGGCGATCTGCGTCATCG
>CAVTPL010000016.1:0-53697 GCA_963736495.1 Pirellulales bacterium
CATATCAGGAGACCCAACCATGACACGATTCGTCGAACCCTTTCACGTCGCAGCTTCCTCTGGGAAATGACTCCGAGCGCGGCGGCCGCGGGTCTGGCGCTGAGCGCACGGCGCAGTTCGGCGCCGCGAGTGCCGGTGGCCTGCTCGCGGGCGAGGGCGTGGTCGATACCACTCCGCCCTTGGGAATCGAGATGGGCGGGTTCCATCGGCCGCCGAACAATCCGCGGCTGATCACCGGGATCCGCCAGCCGAGTTCCGCCCGGGCGCTGGTCCTCGCTTGCGGCGATACCCAGGCGGCGATCGTCTCGCTGGACATGCTCGACGTGCCCTACGAGTTCACCGGCCGGGTCCAGGCGGAGGTCGCACGCCAGACGGGAATCCCGGCGGCCCATGTCCGGGTGTGCGCCACGCACAGCCACAGCATGCCCGCCTTCCAGTTCTCGCACCAATGGGGCGCCGTGCCGGGCGAGTACATGGCCACGGTCGAGAAGAAGATCGTCGAGGCGTGTCGCCTGGCCAAAGAGGACCTGGCTCCGGCCGAGGTCTGCCTGGGCAAGGCCCGCGCCGTGGGCGCGAATTTCAACCGGACCACCAAGAACTTCAAGACCGACGCCGAGTTCACCAAGGACTCGACCGAGGATCAGCGCTGGCTCGACACGATGCTCCACGTGCTGCGGTTCGACCGGTCGGGCGGCCGGCGAAGCCTGCTGTGGTACCACTTCTCCAATCATCCGGTCTGCTTCCGCGACAGCCAGGCCGGTCCGGACTGGCCGGGGATGGTGGCGACGCGCGTGGCCGAGAAGCAGAAGGTCACGCCGGTCTTTCTCCAGGGCCATGCGGGCGACGTGAATCCCGGCGACGGCAAGATCTGGATCGGCGAGGCCGAGCCGACCACCGCGGCGGTGTGCGACGCGCTGGGCCGGGCCTTGGACAGCGCCAAGCCCGTCAAGGTCGACGCGCTGCGGGTGGCCGTCGAGCCGTGCCAGCTGCCGCTGGACATGGCCCTGTTCAAGACGTGGCTGGAAGAGTATCGCAAGGATCCGGCGGCCTGCAAGAGCGGCCCGTGGGTCGATGCCGGGTTCGCCGCGGCCTGGTTCGAGAGCGCCGCCAAGCAGGACCTCAACCAGACCCACCTGCCGATCACCCTGGCGGCGATCCGGCTGGGCGAGGTGGGCCTGGTCTTCCATCCGGCCGAACTGTACAGCTACTACGGCCTGGCCATCCGCCGGGATTCGCCGCTGGCCGACACGCTCGTGGTCGGCTATGCTGACGGCACGATCGGCTATGCCCCGGATGTGAACGCCTACAAGGCAGGCGAATACGCGGCCGTCGTGGTGCCGAAGATCCTCGACTATCCGCCGTTCGTCCCCACCGCAACCCAGACCATGGCCGCGTCGGCTCTGGGGTTG
The DNA here is from genome assembly GCA_963736495.1 of Pirellulales bacterium. Lineage (GTDB taxonomy): Bacteria > Planctomycetota > Planctomycetia > Pirellulales > Thermoguttaceae > CAVTPL01. Next base: position 1,410 of record CAVTPL010000016.1, read on the forward strand.
CTGAAGAAAGTGGCCGGGTAGCAAGACCGGGTGCCTCAGGTTTCTTTTTCCGCCCCATGTGCCCCGAAGGGTGATGGGTGCTTCCGGCCATGCGGTCCGCGGAAACGCGAGCGGCTAATTCTGGGCAAGTCTTCCACCGGTTCTTGAGAGCGATCGGCGTCCGCGGTAAGCTCTTGAATGCCGCGTTCGATAAGAACTGCCATCGATTCATCAAGGAGCCGCGAATGAAGATGCCTTTACTCAGTGCCGGACTGAAGACGGCGTGCAGCGGATTAGTGGTCTGGCTCTTGTTTCCAGCCCTGTTGTGCAGTGCCGAATTGAAGGTCGGAGCCGCGTCGGTCGACATCACGCCGAACAAAGCCGTTGCCCTGTGGGGACAATTCGGCCTGCGGCTTTCGACCAAACCGGATACGCCTCTGACGGCCAACGTTGTCGCGCTCCAGTCGGGCGATGTTACGACGACCTTTGTCTCTCTGGACCTCTTGCAGTTGCCGGAAGTCTTCGTCAAAGCGGTCCGAGACGCGGTGGCGAAGAAGGACGGTTCCATCAACGTTGAGAACATCGTCCTGACCGCCACGCACACGCATACCGCCCCCGTCCTGCAGCCGGGGACGCCCGGCATCCCGGTCAATCCGCAGACGATGACCGTCGAAGAAACCATCGCCTATCTGGCCGACAAGATCAGCGACGGAATCGTCGCCGCCTGGAAGAACCTCGCTCCGGGAAAGATGTCGTACGGGCTGGACCGGAACAGCATCGGCTTCGGTCGCCGTGCCGTTTACGCCAACGGTTCCGCGAAAATGTACGGAAACACGAACCAGGCGGACTTCGTCAATCTGGAAGGAATGGACGACGATGACGTCGGCTCCATCTTCTTCTACGATCGCGCAGGATCAGCTTGAAGGCGATTATCGTCAACGTTGCCTGCCCGTCCCAGGTGGTCGAAGGCCAATCCGCCGTCAACGCGGACTATTGGCTGCCGGTTCGCAACCATTTGAAGGCTCGCTACGGCGAAGGGATTGTCGTTCTGGGCTGGGGTTCCGCGGCCGGGGACATGTCTCCGCGCCCGCTGCTGCACAAGGCCGCCAATGCGCGGATGCGGGCCCTGCGCGGAATCGACGAAATGCAGGAATTGGCCCGGCGGATCGACCTTTCCGTCAGCCAGACGTTCGACGCGGCCCAGAAGGAGAAGTTCGCCGAGCCCGTTCTGAAACACTCCGCCGTCACGCTTCAATTGCCGTTGTCCAAGATTTCCGAGGCCCAGTACCGCGAAGCCCAGGCGGCGTACGACGAGCGTCATGGCGCAGGTCGAAAAGGACCCGGCCTCTGCATCCCGAGTCGCCTTCATGGCCAGGGACTGGCATTACGGGGTCGTCCAACGCTACGAGCAGTTGCAGAAGGACCCCGGCGCGACGTATCCGGTCGAGATCCACGTCGTCCGGCTCGGCGATCTGGTGGTCTGCTCCAATCCTTTTGAGCTGTATTGCGAATACGGAATTCGCATCAAGGCCCGGTCGCCGGCGACGCAGACGTTCATCGTCCAGATGTCCGGCTTCGGCAGCTACTTGCCGACCGAGCGGGCCCAGGCCGCCGGGCATTATTCGGCCATCCCGCAGAGCAACATCATCGGTCCGGAAGGCGGCCAGATGCTGGTCGACAAGACCGTTGAAATCATCAATGAACTGTGGAAATAGACTGGTTACCAGGCGCCGAAAGGCGTCCTTCACCTTGGACCATGCGAGAGTCATCATGAACCACAAGATTTCCCGGCGCGGTTTCCTGGCGGGAACGCTGGCCGCCTCGGCGGTCAGTCCGCTTGTCCTTCCGTCGGCCGTCTTGGGGAAGGAAGGCCAACTTCCTCCCAGCGAGCGGATCACGATCGCCGTCTTCGGCGTCGGCAACCGGGGCCGGCATTCGCTCAATGCGATGCGTCCCCTGCCGGATCATCAGGTCGTGGCCATTGCCGAAGCCCGGCGGGACCGGGGCGAGAGCGCCTGCCAGATGACCGAGGAGTTCTATTCGCAGCGGTTGGGCAAAGCCTCCTACAGCGGCTGCAAGCTCTACAGCGACTTCCGCGACGTCCTCGCCCGCGACGACATCGACGCCATCTGGGGAACCGTTCCCGACCATTGGCACGGCTGCCTGTACAGCCGCGTGATCGAATCCGGCAAGGATATCTATGGTGAAAAACCCTTGTCGCGATGGATCGCCCAAGGCGTCAAATTGAAGAAACTGGTTCGCCAATACGGGACCATCTTCCAGGTCGGCCTGCAACAGCGAAGCGATCCGAAGTTCCGCCTGGCCTGCAACCTGGCGAGAAACGGCTACCTGGGCAAGATCTCCGAAGTGCAGGTCGCCGTCCCCGGCGGAACGGTCATTCCCGCCGTTCCGCCCTGCGATCCGCCGGAAGGATTCGATTGGGATATGTGGACCGGCCCCGCCCCGATGTTCCCCTTCGACCCGCGACGGGTGGAATGGCTGGGCCTGTACATGATTTCGCACTACTGCGCCGGGTTCATCACCAATTGGGGCGTCCATCATCTGGACATCGCCGGCTGGGGCGTGCCGGAGATCTTCGAGAAACCGTTCGAAGTCTCAGGGCGCGGCGTCCTGCCCGACAGCGGAATGGCCGACACCTGGATCTCCTGGCGAATGCAGATGCGGTACGAAAGCGGCCTGGTGATGAATTTCTGCAATACGGGCAATCCTTATGAACAGGGCTGCCGATTCATCGGCGACGAGGGCTGGGTCCACGTCGACCGCGCCGGAATCAAGGCCAGCGATCCCAAGCTGCTCCAAATCACCTTGAAAGACACCGATACTCACCTGCACGTCAGCCCGTCCTGGGGCGATCCCTACACGGCCCATACGGCCGACTTCTTCCGCTCCATGCGCACGAGAAAGGAGCCGGTGTGCCCTCTTGAGCAAGGGCATTACGCGACAACGCTCGGCAACGTGTCCGACATCAGCCTGCGTCTGGGACGAAAACTGAAATGGGACCCGCAAAACGACTGTTTCATCGGCGACGACCAGGCCAATTCGATGCTCAGCCGGGCCGAGAGAAGCCCGTGGACCATGTGAGGGTTCAGGGTTCAGAGTCGAGTCGGTGATCAACAGGACCTTTCCAATTCAAACGCTAACGAGTCGATTGCCATGAAACGTGCATGTCTGGTTTTTGTGCTCTTCTTGTGTGTCAGTTCGCCGGTGTTGGCGGATGACTGGGCGACCACGGGAAAGGGGGGCAGCGGAGGCAACCTTACGGCCGCACAGGTTGAAGCCGCCTGGGCCGAAATGCCCAAGTATGAAGCGGGCCAGGACCAGAAAGCCCTGCTGGCCATGAACTGGGTCGTCATCAACGCCATGAACGACGCGAACCAGCGGGCCGCAACGGCGGCCCGATTGGCCAAGGTCCTGCAGGACCCGGCAACGACCGCCGCCGCCCGGCAGTTCATCTGCGCCCAACTGTATCAGATTGGGACCGAGGCCGAAGTCTCCGCCGTCGCTCCGATGCTCCTCGATCCGGCAACCACCGACACGGCGCGTCTGTTCCTGGAAAGAGTCAAGTCCGAAGCTTCCATCGCCGCTCTGCGGCGGCGCTTGGACAAGCTGGAAGGCCGTGCCCTCGATCGGCGTCGCCAACTCGCTGTCGCTCATCGGGGACGAGGCTTCCGTCGATAAGATCATCGCCTTGACCAAGAGCCAGGACGCGGTGGTCGCGCTGGCCGCCTGGCGGGCACTGGGCAACTTCGGCAGCGACGCGGCGGCCAACTTCCTGATCGATGGCCTGAAGAAGGCCGACAAGGCTTCCGCTCCGATGGAGTCCGCCGCCGTGCGGACCGCGATTCTGCTGGAATCGGCGGGCAAGCAGGACAAGGCGATGGAGATCTATCGCCTCTTGGCCGACGCCAGGCGTTCTCTGGGCGCCCGGCAGGCAGGCTTCCAGGCCTTGTTTGCCTCCACTCCGGAGGAGCAGAAGGCCGCGCTGATCGCCCAGTGGTCGAAATCGCCGGACGTTGCCCAGCAGAAGGTCGTGATCTCCCAGTTGACGGCTCTGAGCGACGAGGCTTTGGAGAAAGCGCTCAACCAGAAGGCGATCGGCGAGAAGGTGCAGATCGCCCTGATGGAGGAACTGGCAGCGCGGCAGGGCGAGAAAATGCTGCCCGCAATGCTCGAAGCGGCGAACAGCGGCGACCCGGCCAAGGTCCAGATGGCGCTGCGGTTTCTCGGCTCCATCGGCGATCCCCAGGTCATCCCGGTTCTCATCAAGGCCTTGAGTTCCGACGAAGCCAGTCGAAGAATCGCCGCCGACGCCCTGGCCCAGCGGCCGAAAGAGGTTGTCGGCCCCGCCCTGCTGGAAGCGCTGAACAAGCAGGTCGATATTCGCGAGCAGGTCGTCGACATTCTGTCGAAACTGAAGTACTACGAAGCGATCGACCCCTTGACCAAATTGGCCCGCAATGCAGACCCGGCGGTCTACGAAGGGGCCGTCGAAGGATTGCGGGCGATTTGCGATCCCGATGAGACCGACCTGAAGCGAATGTTGGCCCTGTATCTGGACGTTCCGGCCGGCGCACAGCGGGATTGTCGTCGAACGGGCGATCGCCTACATCTGCGAGAAGAATCCGAAGGTGTCTGATCGGGCGACGATTCTTCTGGGTTTCGTCGATCGCCATCGCGACACGAGATCAGGTCGCCTTTCAGGCGGCGGTCCTGCCGCTGCTCGGACGACTGGGAACGGACGCCGTGTACGGGAAGATCCAGCCGCTCTTGAACTCTCCGCAGCCGGAACTCTCCGCCGCGGCCGTCCGGGCGCTCTGCAATTGGCCGACCGCCGAGCACGCCGACGCGACTCTGGGAATTGGCGACCAAGTCGGACTCGAAGACCTATCGCTCCCAGGCGTTGCGGGCGTATATCCGCGTGGTGACCCTTCCCAGCGACCGGCCGGAGGCCGAAACCCTCGGGATGCTGAAGAACGCGATGAAGCTCGCCGACAGCAACGACAACAAGAACCTGGCCCTGTCGCGAGCCGCCTCGGTGCGAACGCTGGAAACCGTCGACTGGGCCGCCGGTTATCTCGACGACCCCGAATCTCGCGCAGACGGCCTGCCGGGTGATCGTCGAACTGGCGCACCACCGTTTCCTGCGCCAGCCGAACAAGGCGCATTTCGAGCCGATTCTGCGGAAGGTCGAAGCGACCGCCAAGGACAAATCGATCGCTGGAACTTGCCGAAAAGGCCCGGCTGGGAATGTAGACGACGGTTCTTTCAGCACGGCAGGTAGTTGATTCATCAAGGACATGAAAACCCATGACGCATCGGACTATTCTTGGCAACGTTGCTGGCTGCGTTTAGCCTGGCGACCTGCGTCGCCCAGGAAAACAACCCCGCCTTCGAGGCGCGGCTGGCTGGGCGGGCGGCTGAGAAGAAACTCGACTGGCAAATCGCCGTAGCGGCCTACTCCTTCCGCCAATTCACGTTCTTCGAAGCGGTCGACAAGGTCGCCGAACTGGGAGTCGATCGGATTGAAGGATTCAACTTCCAGAAGATCAGCAAGGAGATTCCGGGCACGCTGAATCCTTTGACCATGTCGGACGACGAGTTCGCAGAAGGTTCGCGATAAACTGCAGAAGTCGGGCGTAACCCTGATCGCGCTGTATTATGGGGATTTTCCCGCCGACGAGGCCGCGTGTCGAACCATCTTCGAGAAGAGCAAGAAGCTGGGCGTCAAGTATTTCGTCAGCGAACCCAATCCCGACCGGTTGCCGATGCTCGACAAGCTGGCCCAGGAGTACGGAATGATCGTTGGCCTGCACGGTCACGACAAGAAGAGTTCCCCCAATACCTGGCACCCGGAACTGGTCGCCAAGCATTGCCAAGCCTTCTCACCGGCGATCGGAGCATTCAGCGATACCGGCCATTGGATCCGCTCCGAACTCGATCCCGCCGAGGGGGTCGAGATTCTGAAGGACCGGGTTGTCGGCTTTGAAATCCATGATCTGCACGCCTTCAACGCCTCGGGGCACGACGTTCCGCTCGGAACGGGCGTCGGCAAGCTGCAAAAGATGCTCGAAACGGTCGCCAGGGTCAAGAAGGGACCGGTTCTGTTCAGCATCGAATACAATTCCAATCCGGACAATCCTTCGGACGACGTGAAGAAGTGCATCGAGTTCCTGGATGGCCAGGCGATACGTCTGGCGAACCCCGCCCCGTAAGAGACTTTGACAAAACGGGGCACAGGCACCGTCGGTCGAGGCAAATTCAAGGGGACTCTCGCGAATCGCCGGGAGCCAGCCCCCGTTTTGTCAGAGCCTGTAAGAGTTTCCGGAAGGGCTGTATGTCCCTGCGCAGTCCATGGCTGCCGCGGGTCTTTCGGCTGAAAAGCGGAACCGCCCTCCGCTGCTTCGTGACGCTGAACGTGTCAACGGATGTTCGATTGTCAACTCCGAACAAAACAGAGGCCCTGCCATGAACGCCGTGCGCTGCCTTCTCGTTTCCTTACTGGCGGTAGTCGCTGTTTTTGCCGCGACGCACGCCGACGCCGCGACGCTGTACGTCGGCGCCGTCTCGTGCGACATCACCCCGGATCAGCCCGTGTTTCTCTCCGGGCAGTTCAATGCCCGCGTGTCCCGGGGCGTGTCCTGTCCCATGACGGCCAATATTCTGGCGCTGGAATCCCGCGACGGCGACAAGGTCTTGGAGCAGGCGATCGTGATCAGCATGGACACGGTCGTTATTCGGGAGCCTTTCCTCAACGGTCTTCAAGGAGGCGATGACCAAGGCCTTGCCCGAGGTCGATTTCAACAAAGTGATCATCGCGGCGACGCATACCCACTCTGCACCCTGCCAGACGGATGGCCAGTACGAGTCGGACGATCCGAACGTCATGCAGCCGTCGAAATACAATGCCTTTGCCGCGGAGAAGATGGCGGCCGCCGCCGCCGAGGCGTGGAAGAATCGCCGGCCGGCGAAGTTCTCTTACGGCCTCGGGCACGCGGTGGTTGCGTACAATCGCCGGGCGGTCTACGCCGAACGGCACGGCCGTGATGTATGGAAACACGAACGACCCCAACTTCCGCGCGATCGAAGGGGTGGAAGACCACGACGTGAGCAGCATGTTCTTCTGGGACAGCGGATGACAAGCTTCTGGCGATGCTCGTCAACGTCTCCTGCCCGTCGCAGGAGGTGGAGCACAGCGATACGGTCGACGCGGACTACTGGGGCGAAGTCCGCAAGGGTCTGAACAAGGTGCATGGTGACGAGGTCGTCGTCGTCGGCCTTTGCGGGGCGGCGGGCGATCTTTCGCCGCACCTGCGATACCGGCAGGCGGCGGACGACCGGATGAGGGAGCTGCGCAAGCTGAGCCGGAATCAGGAAATCGCCCGCCGCGTGATTCAGGGCGTTGACGAAGCCTACGAGGTGGTGAAAGACTGCAAGTCCGCAGACGTTGTTGTGAAGCACCAATCCAAGGTTCTGGAACTGCCCCGAGCGGATCGTCACCGAGGCGGAGTACAAGTCCTGCAAGGCGGAGGCGGAAAAGCTCTTGAAGCGCGCGGAAGAGACCGGCGACAGCAGCGCCCGGGGAATGGGAAACTGGAATGCCCGGATCGCCGCCCGCTACGAGAAGCTGGCCGAGAATCCGCATCCCGTGTTCTCAACGCCGGTGAACGTTTTGAGAATCGGTGATGCGGTGATCTGCACCAACGCCTTCGAGCTTTACACCGACTTCGGGATCCAGATGAAGGCGCGGAGCAAGGCGAATCTGACGTTCGTGGTCCAGTTGGCCAACGGCGGCGGAACCTACCTCCCCTCGGAGCGAGCCGTCAAGGGCGGCGGCTACGGCGCCGTGATCCAGAGCAACACGGTCGGCCCCGAGGGCGGCCAGATGCTCGTGGAAGAGACGCTGAAGATGGTTGACGGTATGTGGTGAGCAGCAGTTGCGGTTTGGGCACAGGCCGATTTATGCCAACCGTGCCGTCCACAACGGACACTGCTGGGCAAGCCAGCAGTGGCGCCCTGCGCGCTCACCGCATTTTCGGCAAACCACCGGACTTCGAGGCGCTGGAGGAGGTGATCGCCCAGGCCAAAGTGCGGCTGCCCGTGCGGGTTTTGGCATGGTGCGTGGTGCCCAGCCAGTGGCACTTTGCGCGGTCGGCCGCGGCCCAAACCACCACAATAACGACTCCCGGCCCCTTTACACGTCTTAAACGTTAGTCGACAACACTCCCGTGTTCTTGCGAATAATCTCTTCGTACTGCTCCTTCATCTTGTTGGGGAGAAGTGACACTGAGATGAGACGCAATGCCGATTCGAGAGCTTCGATTTGCTCCGAAAGAAGACGCTTCGCCGCCTTTTCGGGAATTCCGCAGTATTGTGCGAAATCAAGCCAGTTTCGGCGTGTGAGCTTTTTATCTCGTCCTGTAATGGGCATTGCCAGAGCATCATCAGGGATGACGAGTGCAGTGCATAAAAGGTCGTAGGCGGGGGACAATAGCCGAATTCCTTCAGGTGCTGTTAGCAACGAAAAGTTCTTGAGGTGCATATCGCCATTTGCTGTCCACCATGAGAATAGAAGCAGCCGATAGAATTTCTGGATTTCTATTAGCGGTTCCGTGGCAAACCTTCGAAGTATCTTCACGCAGAGTTCGGCAGAGCCGTCGTATTTGTCTTTGATCCGCTTCTCTGCCAACTGGCAGAAGTCCTCGACCTGTAGCTTTCCCCCATTGTCCAGCCGATCAAATCGCTTGATGATATAAGCCGCCGTTCCGTCTTTCAGCCGAATAAGACCGAATGGAGGTACTTCGATCGAGATAGACTGCGCCATTCGCATCGTAAGTTGCTCATTCTGCGGCACCGACGAGAATCGTAATGTCTCCGGTTTGAGAATATATCGTCCACCAGTAGCGGCAACTTCGAGGGATCTTCTTGTCGGCCGAGAGCGTAAGAGAGACCTTCTCCTGGGCTCCTGAGATCGACATCTTTCCTGCCATCTTGCTAGCAGCAAGACCGTATAACTTGGACAATTCGATGTCGAGTGCGGGGAGTTCTCTCGTTCCAAACAGGGACTCGATGCACGCAGGATGGTAGCCCTCATCACCCGAGAGACTGCCGAGGCAGATTAAGCAAGAAGTCATCACTGGTTCGCATCAGGTTCCATTGACTGGATTTCAACTGCACCAACACAGTCGCCGCAGGTTGCGAGCAATAATCCGAATGGATCGTCCTTGGGAATTTTCAGCTTCTTGGACGACACTTCCAGCAGCCATCCTTCGGGCAGCAGGTTCTCGAAGAATGGATGCAGCCCTTTGCTCACGTAAGGCTCAGAGCGAAGAGGCAAAGTGAGTGAGATGGGCACGGCGTCTGTACGAGCGAGCCATTCTCGTGAGTATGTGAAACTAGTCTCATCGTTGGTTTCTTTGATAACGCCCACCGGTTGCCCAGAAAGCAGGACTTGTCCAATTTTGGCGTTCATCCGTCAGCCCCCTCTCGCGGCGCCTCGACACGGCCGAGCATCTGGCCAAATACGTGAAGCACCTTGTTCACTGCGTCCATGCGAAGCGTGGTTTTCCCTCGCTCCAGTTCGGAGATCAAACGAGTTCCGACGCCAGCCAGTTCTCCAAGTTCTCGCTGCGTCAGGCTGCTGGCTCGCCTCCGTTCTCGTACAAAACTCCCGATTCTCGAAGAACTTTCTTCGGCTGTCGGCCGCACGGGAGACTCCCAGGAAGGTAATCTCAGCACAACTTATTCCCGATCGGGAACATTACAAAGCAGGAACACATTATTCTACCCCCCTGGCACCGCATGTCAAGCTACATTGTTCCCGATCGGGAAGATTACCGATCGGGAACGTTCTTACCGAACAATCCGCACCGGTTTGCAGCGCCTGATTGCAGTATATATACTGCATCATATCGCCGCCGTTGGGCTTGTAGGTATATATACCTACAAGCCCAACGGCGGTGTACCATCTCTTGATATCGAAATCACTTTTGTAGGGCGCACTTAAGGTGCGATGGTGGCGCATTGTTCCCGATCGGGAACAATGCAGTACGATAGGCTTGGATCTGCTGTTTTTCCCAATCGGGAATTTGGATGCGAGGTGTTGTTTTGGAGAGCCCTATTTGCGGTATGCACACCGCAAATAGGGCGATCAAATCCCAGGCTACTCGTTTGCTCAATACCGTGATTCCCGTTCGGGAATACTCAGGCTTTGCCGGTACGGACCCTTTGTGGTATGTACACCACAAAGAGTCCCCGCTCAGATTCCTAAATGATTCCCGATGGGGAATCGGCATTCCAGGGCCGTAGAATGGCAAACGAACAGGCAGGCCAACCCATCGGGGATGCCATCACGAGCTACTTCCAGTCTTCGAAGCAGCGAATCTTCAAGACGAGGGAGCTTCAGCAATTGATCTCAACAATGAGGGCCGAATGGAAAGTGGCCCGCTCTGTCCCCCTTGAAACGATTGTGGACTATGCACGTTTGAAAAAAGTGCGGCTAGCTTTCCCAGGTCGCCCCGAAACCCGGTACTGCGTCGGCGGCGTCTCCGTATACGAAGTAGCTCTTTCACTGAGCCCCCGCTCCTACCTCACCCACCATACAGCCCTCTACCTCAATAAACTCATTGACCGAGAGCCCTTGGAGGTCTATGTCAATTGTGAGCAATCCGAAAAGCCCAGATGGGAAACGAGCCTTGACCAGAAGGGTATCGACAGGGCTTTTGGACAGCAGCCGCGAATCACCAACAACATCGCGGAATATGGGGAACGAAGGATTTATTTGTTGTCGGGCAAGCAAACAGGCGGTCTAGGCGTCGTGTCCAAAGCCACTCCTGACGGTCCGTTAGTGCAGACAACGAGTGTTGAGAGGACGTTGATTGATGCGATAGTTCGCCCCATCTACTGCGGTGGCGTGGGAGTAGTCCAAGCAGCATTCCGGAGGGCCAAGGGGAAGTTGTCGGTAAATCTACTTGCAGAAGTGCTTCGAGAACTCAATTATCTCTACCCTTACCATCAGTCCATTGGCTTCCTTCTCGATCGGGCAGGCGTGTTCACCGAATCGGAAATCGAAGTTTTCCTTCGAATGCCCAGAGAGTTCGATTTCCGTCTAGAGCACCAAATGGATACACCCAAGTATTCCGAGCGTTGGCGACTGTACTATCCGAGTGCCCTGGATGATTTCGCCTGATGCCCCCGTGCCGATGGGGAGCACCCCGACTTGCGTTGGTCGCCGCTTTCACAGTTCCAGCACGACTGTATCGCTGAAGCCTGCGACGTTTCCCGAAATCAGCAACTCCCGAACCTCAATGCGTTGACAGGCATGGGGTTGAGCCAAAGCTCCCCGTTTGCCTGTCGAGCGGTTTACAGGGGAGCTTACGCGGCGCGGTTTACAGAAAAGCCTTTCCTAACTCGTTGTCAGGAAAGGCTTTATTGAGTGGGCGTTACTGGGCTCGAACCAGTGACCTCCAGCTTGTCGAGCTGGCGCTCTAACCAACTGAGCTAAACGCCCTCCGCACAATCCATCGACGGGCCAATCCCCCCGGTCGACGGCCAAGTCCAACGCAACCTCAAGCCGGCGACGGCTCAAGGAACCACGCGAACTGCCATCAACACCTGAAACATAACGCCTTGCTCTCCGGCCGTCAATTGGGGGAGTAGCACTCCCCGCAGCACCTTGAGCTACTCTTCAGCCTCAGCAAACACTGCGACGAAGCCCACCACCGCAAGGCCCGCCTTCCAGGCAGCACGATTGGCAGTTATTGACCTGGCTCTCCTGAACACCAAGCCCGTTTCCCTTTAGAGAGGGCCCACTTCGCGGCATGAAACTGGGCCACTCTGGCCGGTATAATCCATCCTGGACGCTTGCACTTCGATTCCGTCAAGGTCCGCAGGTTTCCCCCTCCCCTGCTCACTCATCGGCCGACACGCAGTCGGCAAGAACGCTCCGCCCGCCCCCGCGGTCCGTCGCTCCCACACGTCCGGACCGCCCCACCCGAAAAGCGTTGGCCTTGCTGTAAGCGCTCGACGGCGCCTATACTTCACGCTTCTGCCTCCCCAGCAGCGCTCGCGTCCACCAGGCTTGGAAAGCGAACCGCGTGCCGGCGCCGCGCGTCTGAATCGCCTGGGGATCACGCAGTTCAGCCATGCCCCATCGAGATTTCACGCGGGTTGTCCTTTGTATCGACTCCGCCCCAATGGGGAAAGACTTTGCCAGGTGCGGGAGAAATGCTCAAGGTTCAGTTGCCCGATGGAAGCGTAAAGCAGTTCAGCCAGCCGGTTCGCCCCGCCGACGTCGCCCACCAGATCGGTCCTCGACTGGCCAAGGCCGCACTGGCCGCTGAGGTCAACGGCGAGCTGGTGGGACTCGACACTCCGCTCCCCACCGAGGGGGAGGTGGCCCTTCGCATCCTCACCGCCAAGGAGCCAAAGGCCCTTGATGTAATGCGCCATTCGGCCGCCCATGTCATGGCCCGTGCCGTGATGCGGCTCTACGAGGGAGTGCAACTGGCCTTCGGCCCCACGATCGAGAACGGTTTCTATTACGACTTCCTCCTCGACCGTCCGATATCCGAGGCCGACTTCCCGCAAATCGAAGCCGAAATGGCGAGGATCATCAACGAAGACGAGCCGTTCGAGCGCATCGAGGAGTCCCACGATAAAGCGGTCGAACTCTGCCGCGACCTGGGCCAGACGCTCAAGGTCGAGCATCTCCAGGAGGGCCTGGCCGCCAACCAGACCGTCTCGTTCTATCGCCAAGGCGAATTCATCGATCTCTGCCGCGGTCCCCACGTGCCCGGCCCCAAGGCCATCGGCGCGGTCAAGCTGCTCTCGGTCGCCGGCGCGTACTGGAAGGGCGATGCCTCCCGCCAGCAGCTCCAACGCCTTTACGGCACGGCCTGGTTCAGCAAGCAAGACCTCGACGACTACCTGAAACGCATCGAGGAGGCCAAACGCCGCGACCACCGCGTGCTCGGCCGCCAGTTGGAGCTATTTGCCATCGATCCCATGGTCGGCTCCGGCCTCATCCTCTGGCTGCCGAAGGGTGCGATCGTCCGCCGCGAACTCGAAGCTTTCCTCCAAGGAGAGCTGATGAAGCGCGGCTACCAGTCGGTCTATACCCCGCACGTCGGCAAGATCGAGCTCTACCAGTGCTCCGGCCATTACCCCTACTACAAAGACAGCCAGTTCCCGCCGATCTCGATGGCCGATGGCGAGCAGTTCCTGCTCAAGCCGATGAACTGCCCGCACCACGTCAAGATCTATCAGGCCAAGCCGCGAAGCTATCGCGACCTGCCGGTGCGCCTGGCGGAATTCGGCACCGTCTACCGCTTCGAGCAGTCGGGCGAACTGAGCGGCATGACCCGCGTGCGCGGCTTCACCCAGGACGACGCCCACATTTTCTGCACTCCCGAGCAAGTCGCCGACGAGTTCCGGGCCTGCATCGAAATGACCCAGTACGTGCTCAACACTCTGGGCTTGAACGACTACCGCGTGCGGCTCGGGTTCCGCGATCCTTCGGTCGATAAGTACGTCGGCAGCGGCGAGACCTGGGACCGGGCCGAGGCCGCCTTGGAGCAAGTGGCCCGCGACATGGGCCTGCCCAAGCTGAGCGTCGAGCGGGGCGAAGCCGCCTTCTACGGACCCAAGACCGACTTCGTCGTCGCCGACTGCATCGGCCGCGAGTGGCAGTTGGGCACCGTGCAGCTCGACTACAATCTGCCCAGCGCCCAGCGGTTCAACCTCGAGTACATCGGGCTGACAACAACCCCACCAGCCGGTGATGATCCACCGCGCCCCGTTCGGCTCGCTTCGAGCGATTCATCGGCATGTTGATCGAGCACTTCGCCGGCGCGTTTCCGCTCTGGCTGGCGCCCGAACAGGTCCGCGTGCTGGTCGTGAGCGAGAAGTTCGAGGCTTATGCCCGCAGCATCGAAGCCCGCCTGACGCAGAGCGGTCTCCGCGTTTCCGGCGATTACCGCCCGGAAAAGATCGGAGCCAAGATTCGCGACGCGCAGCTTGCCCTGATCCCCTATATGTTTGTCGTCGGCGGCCGGGAAATGGAGCAGGGGGCGGTGGCCGTACGCGATCGCCGCCAAGGCGACTTGGGAAGCATGCCCGTCGAAGCGGCCCTGGAGAAACTTGCCGTCGAAGTCCGGGAGAAAACCCTACGCTAGCACCCTCTCACGCCAGTCCGCGTCATTCCAGCCAAGCCCCGCGGGGTCCTCGCTCGCCGGCACATCGCCCCCATTCCAGCCCACCGCCAAGCAGATTCCCGCGCCGCGCGCCGTTCCCCTTGGCTCTCCCCCGGCCCGAATCTACAGTTCTGCAAGGCATCGGACGAAGATATTAGCGACGGGGCGAAAAGGGCCGGAAACGCCGACTTCTCCGCCGCCCCCGTTGACTCGCCCCCGCCTGTCGGGAATACTCGGAAGTACGCCTCGCAACGGGGCTAAGCGGTTGCCTCGCTTCGGGCATTCCTAGACTATACTGGTGAGGGAGCCATTGGCCCCATACACTTCCCATTTCCCTGTTTAAGAGGAGCAATTTGGCTATCGAATCAAAGCATCAGCAGCGGGTCAACGAGCAAATCCGCGCCCAATCCGTTCGAGTCATTGGCGCAGACGGGACCCAATTAGGAATCATGGCGGTGGAACAGGCGATCGACTCCGCACGTAGTGCGGGTCACGACCTGGTCGAAGTGGCCCCCAACGAGCGGCCCCCCGTCTGCCGAATCATGGATTTCGGCAAATTCAAGTACCAGCAGAAAAAGCGACAGCACAAAGCGCATTCGCGACAGATCAAGATCAAGGAGATCCGGGTACGCCCCAAGACCGGCGACCACGACATCGATGTCAAAGTCAGCCGTGCGCGGGAGTTCCTTACCCACAAGGACAAAGTGCTCGTCTCCGTCATGTTTCGCGGCCGGGAGCTCGCGCACGTGGAAGAGGGACGCAAGGTGATCGACAACATCATCCAGCAACTGGACGATGTGTCGAAGTTAGAGGCAACGCCCAGCCAGCAGGGGCGTCGCATCGTCTGCACCTTGGCCCCCAAGTAGCCTCCGTTCCCGCCAAGGCCGGGGCGTCCTGCTGCCGGTCGGTAAGAAAACCGTCTGCCAGTCCACTCGGACGGGTGGAACGGCCAATACCCCCGGTGCGATCCGTATCGACCCGGGATTGCTCGATTCTTGTTTCCTGCCGATCCCCTTTTCCGGGCATTCGCAAACGTTTATAATCGCGGGTCTCGACATACTCTCGAATCCTCGCGCACACAACCATCCATGCCGAAACAGAAAACTCACAAGGCAACGAAGAAGCGTTTCCGGCTCAGCGGCAACGGCAAGGCCAAGCATCGCCGCGCGGGCACCAGCCACCTCGCCTTCCGCAAAACCCACAAGCAGAAGCGGAATCTCCGGGGCACGGCGGTGGTCGCGAGCGTCGAGTCGAAACGGATTCAGATCGCCCTCAACGGCTATAGTAACTGAGATCGAGTAGACGCGGAACGGGCTGGGTTCAACGCTTCCCGACCGGGAAGGGCCTTGGAGTCCGCAAACCATTCGTCCCTCGTGCGATCGACGCGCAGGGGCTGGGAAGCCAATTTTCGCTCCCCAGGCACCCGCTGGCCGATGGGCCCGCCGCCGCAGAGCCGGGGACTGTCCGAGAAGGTCTGCCATGCGAACTGTACGAGGTTCAGCCCGAACGCGGGCACGCAATCGCGTCCTCAAACGCGCCAAAGGTTTTGTCGGCGGACGCCACCGCCTCTACCGCACCGCCAAGGAAACCCTCGTCCGCGCCGGCGTCTATGCGTTCCGCGATCGCCGCCGACGCAAGCGGGAGTTCCACCGGCTGTGGGTGATTCGCATCAACGCCGCCGTCCGCCAACTCGGCCTGCGCTACAGCCAGTTCATCCACGGCCTGCAGAAGGCCGAGATCGCCCTGGACCGCAAGATGCTCGCCGAAATGGCGGTCGCCGATCCCGTGGCCTTCGCCCAAGTCGTCGATCGCGTCAAGGCAGCCCTTGGGTCCGCTGTTTAGCTTCGCGATCCAGGTATTCGACGGCCTTGGCCAGTTGCGGATCCACGTCGGTCTGATGCCGCGCTTGCTCGGCCTCCGCCTTGCCCGATTTGGTCGAGGCTGAACTTCCGGGCGTCAGAATGTCGTGATGGCGCCGCCAGTGCTTGAACTTCTCGACGGCCTCGCCTTCGAGTTTCACCTCGTACCCGGAATCGGCAGTCACGCCCCATTCGGCCTGCTGATCGTCCTTGCTGCGGTTGATGTTCTTGCCGCTGGGACGCCAGTAACTGGCCGTGGTGATCTTCAGCGCCCCTCGTGGGCCGGCAGATCGACGATCTCCTGGATCGTTCCCTTGCCAAAGGTCCGCTCCCCGACCACGATCGCGCGGCCGTGGTCCTGCAGGCAGGCGGCCACGATCTCGCTCGCACTGGCCGTCAGCCCGTTTACCAGCACGGCCATGGGAAAATCCGGTAGCGTGCCCTCCGCGGCGGCCTCGACGCTCTCGCGGATCTCCCCCTCGCGGCCCCGGATCGTCACGATCACACCCGAAGCGATGAAAAGATCGCAGATCCGCATGGCCGAGGGGAGCAGGCCTCCCGGGTTGTTCCGCACATCGAGCACCAACCCCTTCATCCCTCCGTCGAGCAGCGTTTTCATGGCTTGGCGCAGCTCTTCCTCGGTCCGTTCGCCGAAGGTGTTGATTCGCACGTAACCGATGCCTTGCCGCCCGTCGAGAAAGAAGTTCCAGCCGCCTTCCGCATTGGGCGAATATCCGAGCACGGTGTCCGTCTTGATCACCGCGCGCACGATCCGCATCTCCACCGGCTTGGCGTCTCCCTCGTGCTGGATCGTCAGCACCACCGCCGTCCCCGCAGGCCCCTTCATCCGGTCCACCGCCTCGTCCAACGGCATGCGAAGCGTCGGCTCGCCGTCGATCCGCAGAATGCGGTCGCCCGGCCGAATGCCCGCCTCGTACGCCGGAGTGCCGAACAGGGGCGTAGCCACGATCAGTTGCTGTGCCTTCGGATCCCACTCTACCTGGATCCCCAGTCCCCCGAATTCCTGCCGAATCGACTGATCGACTTCGCGCAAAGGACGCGGCGGCAGGTATACCGAGTGCCGGTCGTGCAACTGATCCATCATCCCCCGCAGCGCACCCTCAAATAGCATGCGTTCGCCCGCCGGCTCCAAGGCGCGGTGGTCGATCTGATCCATGGCAAACGACAGGACCTGGCCGTAGCGATGGGCACGCCCGTAACAGGCCACGCAGACGACCAGCATGATGATCAAGAGCCAGACATTGCGGCGCGGCATCGCGAGATCCCCAGGCAACCGAGACGGCGGTCAGCAAGTGCTTCATCCTATCCGCGAGGGGCCCCGGTGGGCAAGGAAGTGGCACTCGCCTTACGACAACTCGCCCACGGCGTTCGGCTTGGCAATGCACTTGGTATCCGCGCGGCTTAATCACGTGACTGTATCTCTGGGGCGAAACCGGAGAGAGCCGAGAGAACCGATTTGCCCGTAGCGGATCGGCGGCCGAATGGGGGGCAACGCACGCTGGGTGCGCGCAGCAAGAGGCCCGCGATCGCCGTGGGCAACTCGCGGGCTTCTTCGTCGCGTGTATTGATGGGCCAACCCGATCGCCTACCGGGCTACATTCGCCGAGCGAGGCCTGGCCAGGTGTGGAGTCGGCTCGGCTTGAGCCGGATTCACCACGCGGTCGGTTTGCGAAACCATGCGCGGGGCGTAGACCGATTTGCCGTAGGGGTTACCCGGAGCCGTGCGCGCCACAGGACCGGCAGGACGGGGTGATTGTCCGCACGTTGCACAGCCGGCCGATTCCGGCCCACTTCCGCCGGGACTTTCCATCATCTCGCCCTGCGGCAGGTATTCGGTGGTTGCCGCGCCGCGGCCCGTGTAGTTGCCGCATTGATCGCAGGGATCGCAGCAGTCGGGTGGATCGCCGTACCAGTCGCCCCAATAGCGCTCACCGCAGCCGCCGCCACACCAAGTTTCGCGGCAGAACAGGCCAAAGATCAGGCTCAGCGGGCCGCAAGGAACGCAAGCGCGACAATTGCCGCAGCCACCACAATCAACCGCGCCCGCATCGCACGCGCCCACCCCCGCCCCGCATGCCGCGCGTGCTGCGCGGGGGTGTTCCACCGCTCCGCCACAATCCCCGCAGTTCGACGTATCGCAGATCGAGTTCGGCCCAAAAGGCTCGTAGACCAGGGTGTGTACCACCCCACATCCGCTCGTGGCCGCCAGCAGACCGGCAAGACACAAGACCAGGACCGCTTGTCGTTTCATGGGGATTCCCTCGCGCCACCTACCGTCGCTCCATGCACATCGCGCCCCAGTCGGCGCGAGCACTGGCAAATGCTTATCGGCCGGCGCGCGCGCTACAGTCGAGAAAATCGCCAAATTCAGAACAACCGGCCATGTCTGCCCAGTTTACCCAATCCAACCCGTCATGGTCTCGGCCGCCTCCGCTACACGGCGCAGTGTAGCGCGGCACCGTCGGCGACGGCCTCGGCATCGGTAATGCAGCTCGGCTCAATCACCTGCATCGAGCGCCAGCGTCCCTGAA
Organism: Pirellulales bacterium; assembly: GCA_963736495.1. Lineage (GTDB taxonomy): Bacteria > Planctomycetota > Planctomycetia > Pirellulales > Thermoguttaceae > CAVTPL01. The sequence goes on from CAVTPL010000016.1 coordinate 20,010, forward strand.
GAAACCGGGCGAAATAGGTCGCACCCAAGGCACAGCACCAGACGGTAAGCACTACCCAGCACCAGAGGATCCCCCACCCGCAAAAGGCCATGCCCCACCACGCAGCCGCCACGGGCAAGGGAGACAGCGCCGCCGCCGTGGTCAGGATAAACCGCGTGTCGCCCGCGCCCTTGATCGCCGCCACGAAGATCACGTTCATGGCGTCGAAGATGCAGTAGGCGGCCACGAATTGCAGGAGAATTACCGTCAGGTCGCGCACGCGCAGGAACTGTTCGGGATCGGATCCCCAGGCATGGCCGACAAGAAAGGCGTCGGGCCAGACAACGTAGGCCACAGCCATCGTCCCCATGAACGCTTCGGCAATCCAGAACCCCGTCCAGGCCGCGCGTGCGGCCAGGTCAGGCCGCTTTCGACCCAGCTGCTGCCCCACGATCGTCGTCACCGCCATTCCCACTCCCATCATGGGCACGAAAGCCACGCTGTTGACGTTGAACGCCAAGGTGGTCGCCGCCATGGCCTCTTCGCCCAGCCGCCCCACGAAGAGCAGAAACACGGCAAAGGCCGCCACCTCCAGCAACATCTGAAGACCGTTGGGCCCGCCATAGCGCCAGAGCCGCGCATGAGCGCCGGGTCGTAACGCCGGCCGGCCAGCAATTGGTAGCGCGCGGAGGATGCGGGCTGGTACAAGATCCCCCAGTAAAGCGCGACCTGCAACCATTGCGAAGCCGTCGTCGCCCACGCCGCCCCCACCACACCCATCTCCGGAAAGCCTCCGTGGCCGAAGATCAAGAGGTAGTCGAGGACCATGTTCATCAGCGCGCCGACCGTGTCGACAATCATTACCAGCGCGCACGCCCCATTCCCGCGAACGCCGCCGAGAGTGCGGTCGAAAGCAGTAGCCCTCCGCTGCTCCACGTCACGACCTGGTAGTAGGTCACCTCGTGCGCAGTGACGCTCGGGTCGTGGCCAGCCCAGGTGAACAACCACGGCGCCAGGGGAATGGTGGCTGTCATTAAGGGAATCGTCAGGAGGCAAATCCCTACGGCCTGCCAAACCACAAGCCCAATCCGCTCGGGTCGGCCCGCCCCGTGGTACTGAGCCACAAAGGTGCCGACGTAGCCCACCACGCCCAGAGGGAAGCACAGAAGTGCGTAGAACAGCGTGCCCGATGGCAGGATCGCTGCCATGGCGTCCGTGGAGTGCCAAAAGAGGAACATCCGGTTGGTGAAATTCATCACCGTCCAGGACGCCATGGAGATGACCAGCGGCAGTGCCAGCCGAACGACGTCGCGGCCGCCGCAGGGACGGCTCCACCAACTGCTGTGGTCGCGCAGCGTCATACGGCCTTCTCCCTTCGTTTCAGGCGATTGGGGGGAGAGCACGCGTGAGTTCGCGGTACCCAGCCCCCACAGCACGCCCCCCGAGGAACGGGATGGCGATGTTGCCGAATTGCGAGAAGCCGCGACGAGACAGCGACCAGAGTTCCTGGATGGCGAAGGAGCCTTGTGCTTTCTCCTGCGGCCCCCAAGGGACCGCGACCTCGGCTCATTGGCTATGCAGGACCACGCCTGGCCGGCCGCCGCGACTCACCTACGGTTGAAAAACGCAGCGGCGTGCAAAATCTTACGGGACTGCACCACCGCCTTCTCTACATTTTCCTCGCCGGGCCTGGCCCGGGCCATCAGGAAAATCAGGGGGTCAGAGGGCGTTCGTCTGGCGGGAAGGGGCGTCCGAACCACCCGAATCGATCCCGCTCTTGCCCACCAGCCTCCCGCGATCTCATGGCGGAAAGGCTCTATTGGGCAAGGTCTTGTGAACCAGAATCCGCAGGGCCCTCAGCACGGCCCCCCCGCCGGGCCGCGCGGACGCCGAGCCATTCCGTGCGCAAGAGCGCAGGACACCTGGCGTAGAGTGAGTAACGCGCGCAATCATTCGCGCGCATAGAAAAGGGCCCCGAGGACAAGTTTTCGTCGGGGCCCTATGGCGTTTCCAAGTAGCGGACGCGGGACTTCAGTCGGCGACCTTTCCCGTGGCGGCCCACTCCGTGCCTCGGACGATAATCCGCGCCACCTCGGGCGTAAGGATCGCTTTTCGGTCGTGGCCAAAGGCATTCTGTACCACGCGCCCCTTGCCGTATTCGCGTACGAACACCAGCGGCTCGGTCTTTTTGCTCCAATCGGAGTCGGCCTCGACCAGGACCTTAATCGGCTCCGTGCCCTGGAGCTTGGCATAGAGCTCATCGTCGACCTTGAAGTTCTTCAGGCCCTTGGTGATGGGGTGATTGGCCTCGACGACCTTGGCCTCGAACACACTCCGTGGCCCGTGTCCCGAGGTTCCCATCACCCACCATCGTCCGCACAGCTTGCCGAACTCGGGCCACTTGGCAAACGAGGCCGAGGCCAGGTGCTGCACGAAGAACCCCTTGCCCCCCTTCACGTAGTTGAGCAGGTTCTCTTGTGCCAGGGGCGAGATCATCGGTACCGTGCGGTTGAAGAGCGTAAACACGATCACGTCGTAGGCTTGAATCGCAGCCGCGGACTCCAGGATCATGGGGTCTTCCGAGACCTTCACCTCGAAGCGGCCCGAAGCGACCAGCGCCTCGCGCGTGGCTTCCGAGATCTCCCGCCAGTTGTGCGCAGGCGCCACGTCGTCGCCCGTGATCAAGAGCGCTTGGAGCTTCTTCGGGGCATCGGCCGCGGTGGCGGCACACGCAATTGACAGACACAGCACAGCGGCTGCCCACGGCGCGAGGAATCGACGCATGGCACCTTCCTTTCGGGGTGAAAACCAGTGATTCGCCGGCTGCGGAACCACCCGCGGCCGATCGAGAACCCCTATCCTACTTCCCCAATCCGCCCTGTCAACTTTGCGTCCCCTTAAGGGCCCAGCGTGATCGCACGCCAGTCGATCAGAGCCCCGTCGCCTTCGGCGATCGCGACGAGTTCTATCTGCACTTCCCGTCCCGAATACTCGGCCAAGAGACTTCGGCCGGCCTGGCCTGGCCGCGCAGCGGCGGAACCTTGAATTGCTTTACCATCGCACCGTTGACGCGGACCTCGATCCGGCACGACCCACCATTCCCAGCCCGGTACGTAACCACGCTCAGCCGCTCTCGGCCGGGACGGACCGTGAGTCGGGCCGAGACGCTCAGCGGATCACGTTTTACCTCGGCAAGAAGTCGATAAGCCGCGTTCCCCCGTTCGGAGTCATCCCAATGACTGACCAGGCGAACGGCGCGAGCCTCCCGTAGTCACGGTCCATCCTTGCCAGGCCGGCACCGCTTCCGCGCTCGGCGCAGAACCTCCACCTGCACCTGGTTGGGGTCCAGTTCCAGAAGCGGTTCGATCCAATTGACCAGGTCGCGAATCCCCAAGGGATCGGTGCCGGCCGGATGGTCGTCGGCGACGGAGTCTGCGTCGAGGATCAGCCGCGACGACCCTTCCGAGACCGCTAAAGGCAAACTCCCGGTGCTCACTACGCCCGACGGCCCGGCCAGCAGAGTGCTGGTGGAAAGCGTGGTGCGTTTGCCCACGTCGAGGATCACCGATCCGCGTGCGCAGCCACCATCGCCCGCCGCATGATCCAGCCCGAGGCGCGTGCGGAAGGCCCGGGCGCAAGCGGGGAGGGTGAATTCCAGCGTGCAGGGAGCGTGGACGCCGAAGCCCCAAGGGAATGCGCCCCACCGCTTTCGAGGGCCCCGCCCAGAACATTCCGATCGACTTGCCAGGACCATGGCCCGCCCAACTCCACGGGTTGGCGATGTGCGGCGGGCTCGATTCGCGACAGCGGCACTTCGTGTGGTTCAAAGTACTGGCGTACGCCGACCGAGGCGTGGCGAATCCAAAAGGGATCGAGGCTCCAGGCGGGCTGCACGAGGTGGTACCAATTTTCCGGCTTGTCGGCCGGTCCGTGCCCCATTGCCTGGAAGCACTCCGTGGTGCTCGTCACGCGTAAGCCCCAATCGGTCTCGAGTTGGGCCACGCGTGCCCGCGGCCCCAAACCAAGCCCCGTGAGTTGCTGGAAATAGGCTTCCCAGGGATCCACCGCCGCCAGGTGCAATTCGGCAACTTCGTCCCAGCCCGCGCTGTGCACCCCGTCCTGACAAAGAATCTGCGGCCCAGCCGCCGTGAATCGCAGCGAGCGGAACTCAAGCTGCCGACCGTCTCGCCAGAACAGCGTGCGCGGCAGATAGCGGTCTGCGGCACGCTGCCAGACAATGCGACGGATCCAAGGCAACGTGACGCGCAACGGCGCATGGCACCATCAGGACGTTCCAGCGACTGGCTCGGCGCCACCTCCAGGGCGGGCGGCAGGCGCCAGTCGGCGCGCTTCCCTCCGTCGTCATACCCTGTCACTCGCCCCGGCAGACAGTCGCCGCCGAAGAACTCCACCATGGCCTCAACAGCCGCGGGCCGTGAAAGCGTCTGTTCGAGCACCCAGCGCACCGGCCGTTCCCCCTCGAATAGTGGCCTACCCGCCAGACGCGGCGACGAATCAGTGGCATTCCAAAGCGTTACGGCGGAGCCGGAAAGCCGTTTCCCGTCGGTCCACTCGGCCAGATAGCGCGCGGCCGCAGCCCGCGTCGCGCGGAGCAACTCGGCCACGCGTGACGCCTCTCCGTCGGGCGCTCCTCTCCGTGCCAGTTCGCCGTAGACCGCGCGGAGGTAGTCGCGAACCTCCTCGGAAATGGCATCGATGCGCGGTTCCCGTCCGAGACGCAGTTCATCGGCAATCAGATTCATCGCCACCAGATTGGCGGCATCAAACGGACTTGCCTCGACCGAAAGCTGCAATCGATCACCCAGTGCGCCCGGATGCATCACGGAAGTCCGTTCGGCGCTGTGGACCGCTCCCAGGAAATGCCCCAATTCATGCAACAGAAAGACCGCCTGGTCGTCCCGTGTGAAGCCGGGCTGGTCCTCGGGCAGGAGGATGTGGGCAAACAGGGGCTCGTGCTGCTGGCGCATCAGTTGTGCCTTGTCCGTCACGCGTAGCCGGCTGGAAAGCCCGATCGCCAGCCAGGCCGGGGCCGCGGAGACTTTCTCGCGAAACTCCGCCCCGAGCCGATTCAGGTCCTGGGCATTGCTTGCAGGCCAGCTCTCCGCCCCCGCGGCGCGGAACCTCACTCGACACTCCCGCTCGAAGATCGCCGAGGCCGCGTCGAGCAACTGCCGCAGCTTGGGCTCCCAGCCTTGCCGCGCGAGCGGATGGTGGTCGTCGGCCAGAAGCAGCACCGGAACCTCCACGATTCCGCGGTCCGCGCCGTGCGCTGCCAGGGAGCGGCCGAGAGGCCGGAGAAGCTCGCCTGCTGCAATTCCATGCGGCCGTCACGCCGCACGAACACGTGCACGGTATTGGGGTCGACTTGGACGGTCTTGGGTTCCGCACCCAAGCGGTAATGCAATTCGGCGCGCCCCGCCACGTGCACGACGGCGGTGCGTCCCGCCGGCAGACCGCGGCGCGTCACGGCATCGGGCCCGGCTTCCAACTCGAATTCGAATGGCTGGTCCGTACCATTGGTGACCACGACGACCGCCGCGCGCATGGGTCGCGCGCAGGCCAGAATTGCGAGAACTACGAGCATGGTCCAAGGGGGCCGTGTAGAGCCGACGCATCTGCAGAGAAACGGCTGATTCATCATATTCCCGCTATTATCGACGCGATTCGCGGGAAAGCAACCGCCTACGCCGCGGATCGCAAGGGTTCAGCCCCGCGCTGGATACCGCGGCGATCGAAGCGTACGATACCAGCGCTCGGCCGATCCGGCGTTTCATTCCAGGAGGTCTGCCATGCGCGTTGAACTGGAGGGTTGCATCCTCGAACTGCACCAGGGAGACATTACGCTCGAGGAAACCGAGGCAATCGTCAATGCCGCCAATAGTCGGCTCGCCGGAGGAGGCGGCGTCGACGGCGCGATCCATCGCCGCGGCGGCCCGGAAATCATGGCCCAAACGCGGGCCAAGTATCCGGCCGGCTGCCCGACCGGGTCCGCCGTGGCTTCCGTGGCAGGCCGGTTGAAGGCAACCCACGTGATCCACGCCGTCGGCCCGGTTTGGAAGGGGGGCGGCGCACGCGAAGCCGAGCTTCTGGCCAGTGCTTATCGCCGCAGTTTCGAATTGGCCCTCGAAACCGGTTGCCGGAGTATCGCCCTGCCGGCGCTGAGCACCGGGGCCTACGGCTACCCCATGGACCAGGCCGCACGCATCGCGCTGACCACGGCCGTCGAGTTCCTGCAAACCCACGGACAACCGCAGCGCGTCCGTTTCGTGCTTTTCGATGCCGGCGCCTACGGCGGCGTTCGCTGCCGCGCTGGAAGAGGTCATGCGCGAGCGCCGGCCCTAGGAACAAGAGAAACCAGCACCTGCAATTCCCCTTCCCCGAGCCCGTGCGTGCCGTGCCCAGACCGAAAGCCGCAATCGGCCAGAGCGTCTACAAACCGCGCGCGGCGAGCCAACGCTCGGCGTCCAAAGCGGCCATGCACCCGCTTCCGGCGGCCGTGATGGCCTGCCGGTAGTAGTCGTCGCCCACATCGCCCGCAGCAAACACTCCGTCCACGCTCGTGTAGGTGCGGAACGGAGTCGTCCACTTGACGTACGCCTTGGGGGTCAACTCGAGTTGCCCTTTGAGGAAGGCCGTGTTGGGCGTGTGGCCGATGGCCAGGAACACGCCCGACGCCTCAACCACCAACTCGGACTCGCCGACCGTGCTCCGCAGCCGCGCGCCGGTCACCCCCTGCGCGTCGTTGCCCAGCACCTCGTCGAGCATGCGATTCCAGAGGATCTTGATCTTGGGGTGCTCCGTGGCGCGCTGGACCATGATCTTCGACGCGCACAACTGGTCGCGGCGATGGACCACGTACACCAGGCTGGCGAACTTGCTCAGGTAGTCGGCTTCCTCCACAGCCGAATCGCCCCCGCCGACGACGACCACCGGCTTGGTGCGGAAGCGGGGGAGCGCTCCATCGCACACGGCGCAGGCACTGACTCCCCGGTTCTTGAACGTCTCCTCCGAGGGCAGGCCCATCCAGTTGGCCCGAGCCCCGGTCGCCACGATGACGGAATGCGCCTCGTAGGTATTCCCGTCCGACGCACACAGCCGGAACGGCCGCGTGGAGAAGTTCACCTCGACGACGTCCTCGGTAATCACGCGCGTACCGAAATTGACTGCCTGCTGACGCATCAATTCCATCAGTTCTGGGCCGCTCACGCCCTCACCCCCGTGCGGCGGCATCAGCGTTCGGCGGTTTTGAGGGATGGCACTGTCCAGGTAGCCCTCGATCTGACCCGTGGGGTATCCGGGATAATTCTCGACCTCGGTGGTCAAGTTCAACTGGCCCAAGGGAAGCGTGCTGGCCAAGCGATTTTCCTCGGTAATTGCCCCCTCGAAGAGGAGCGGAGCAAGGTTGGCGCGGGCTGCGTAGATGGCGGCCGCCCAGCCGGCGGGACCGCTTCCGATGATGATCGTTTTTTCCGGCACTTCAACATGCTCCCTGGGGCAGGACCATTCAATCCAAGGGCGCGCCGACGTCGGTCGCATCGCCCGCGGCTCCATTTTCAAGCTTTCCACGGCACACCACAATGGGGCCCTGGCCGCGAGAACCGGCCACCCATGCACGTTGTCGTGTTGTCTGAAACAAGAAGTGGGGGTATCGTTAAGGGGTGCTGCTCGGTAAGGGACACTCGAACGCTGGGAGACCCTGGTCGTGACCCTACTGTCTGTGGTGTTGGCGGCCGCCGCCTGCCTGGCGGTCGCGTACGTGGTGTACGGATCCTTGTTGGCACGGCTGCTGCGTCTGGACCCGCAGGCGAAAACGCCCGCCGTCGAACTGCGCGACGACGTAGACTACGTACCCATCGAACCCCAGTTCCTGATGGGGCAGCACTTCTCGGCCATTGCCGCGGCCGGTCCCATCGTGGGACCGATCCTGGCCGGGGCCATGTTCGGCTGGTTCCCCGCGCTGGCATGGATCGTGTTGGGTGCGATTCTCATCGGCGGCGTCCACGATTTTACCGCCCTGGTGGCCTCGGTCCGCCACGGCGCCCAATCGGTTACCGAGGTCGTGCGCCTGTACATGAGCCGCCGCGCGTTCCTGCTCTTTCTCGCCTTCATTTGGATTGCGTTGGTTTACATCATCGTGGCTTTCACGGATATCACCGCTTCCTCTTTGTGGGCATGGTAGACCTGGAAAACGGTGAAATCGTGCGGGGAGGCGCGATCGCCACATCTTCCCTTCTCTACCTGGCGCTGCCGATCCTGATGGGGCTGCTCATGCGTTACGGCCGCTTGTCTCTGGGGTGGGCGACGGTCGTTTTCCTCCCCTTGGTCGGCGCGGCAATCTGGGTCGGTCGCTACATCCCCTTCCAGCTCGAAGACTGGCTGGGCATCGACTCCATGGCGGCGCTCAAGGCCTGGGACGTCGCCCTGCTGGTCTACTGTTTCATCGCCTCGCTGGTGCCCATGTGGCTCCTGCTGCAACCGCGCGGCCACCTGGGAGGGTATTTCCTCTACCTTGCCTTGGCCGGTGGCGCCGTGGGGTTGATCTTCGGCGGCAAGACCGTCCAGTATCCCGCTTTCATCGCTTGGCAATCCGCCAGCGGCGAACCGATTTTCCCCATGCTCTTCATTCTCATCGCCTGCGGCGCTTGCTCGGGGTTTCACGCCATTGTGGCCTCAGGCACGACGTCCAAGCAGCTCAAGCGCGAAACCGACGCCAAGGTGATCGGTTACGGCACGATGCTCATGGAAAGCCTCGTGGCCGCGGTCGCGTTGTCGTGCGTGATGATGCTTTCCCAGGACGACCCCATGGCGAAGCGCCACCCAATGTCATCTATGCGTTCGGTATGGGCAATTTCCTCGAAGTGCTCGGTATTCCGGCCATGCTGGGGGTTTCCTTCGGCTTGATGGCTTTCACCACGTTCGTCTACGATACCCTGGACGTCTGTACGCGATTGGGTCGCTATATTATCGAGGAACTCACCGGCTGGCGCAGTCGTTACGGCCGCTGGGTGGCCACCCTGGTCACGGCCGGCGCGCCCTTGATCTTCGTGATGCAAAAGGTGACCGACGCTCAAGGCAAAGCCATTCCCGCCTGGAAGCTCTTCTGGCCGCTGTTCGGCGCCAGCAACCAATTGTTGGCCGCTCTGACGCTCTTGGGCGTGACCGTCTGGCTCGCTCGGACCTACCGTGCACGTTGGGTGTGGCTGGTCACCGGCCTGCCCACGGTCTGGATGTACGTGATGAGCCTTTGGGCCCTTGCCGTGTTGATTCGCGGCGGATGGTTCACTTCAGAAGGCACGCGATGGACCGATCCGGTTCCTTGGGTCGCCGCGGTTCTGTTCGGCCTGGGGGCTCTGATGATCGTCGAAGCGGTGCGCGCTCTGGCCTTCGAGCCTGCGCCGCCAGGGCCACCCTCCGGCACGTTGGTTCCGGAAACCATCCCTTCCGCTTGATCGTCTCCACCCCGGTTTGCACTGACGCCGGATGGGAAACGTGCCCGCGGCCCCGCACCACCGGCTCAAGCAGCCGATAGGGCCTTGGCTACCGCGGCCTTCATCTTTGCCAGACCCGTCTTGGCGACTTCTAGCGCGTCCTGTTCCCAGTAGGAGCGGTTGAACAACTCCAGGGAGAGCATACCGCAGAACCCGATGCGGTGGAGCGTCCGCAGAATCTGATCCAGGGGCGCCACCCCGTCGCCCGGATAGACGCGCTGGGCGTCGTTGATTTTCTCCCGGGGCGGGTCGGCCGGATAGTCGTTCATGTGGAAGACGGGCAGAACCTGGCCGTCGAACACTCCCAGCCCCGCAAAGTCCGAGCCGCCCTTGTAGATGTGATACACGTCGAGCACTGCGCAGGCGCGGGGATGAGCGGCTTCGGCCAAGACGTAGGCCACTTCGCCCAGGCGGTGGAGGGTTTGCGAAGCGCCCCAAAGCTCCAAGGCCGGCGTCACCCCCAACTGATGCCCCAATTCGCAGACCTTCCGGTAACGCTCGGTCACTTTGGGCAAGTCGAGTTGGACTTTGGTGCCACCGGCGGGCGGCGCGGCGATCCGCTTGCCTCCGATCTTCGCCACGGTTTCCATGTCGCGCCGCATCTGTTCCATGCCTGCCGTGCGCTTCGTCTCATCTTCTTCGACCCAATTGGCGAACCCGATCGCCCCTTCTACCGACAGCCCCAGATCCGCAATTCGCTTCTTCAAATCGGCCAGGGAACCGCCACGTTTGACGAACTCGTCGATCCTCCGCAACCAGGGCTCGATCGCTCGGTACCCGGCCTGGGCCGCAATCTCGATCTCCTTCTCGATGGGCAGGTTCTTCCCCATGATCGTGGCCATATTGAAGCAATAGCCGAACGGCTCGGACGGCACGGCCCGTCCCGCCTTCGCAGGAGCGGCAGTGGAATTGGCGGCCTTCAGTGCCATGGCCCCCAGGCCAATTCCGGTCGAGGCGATCAGGTCGCGTCGGGACAAGCGAACTTGCATAGGGGACTCCTGAGGGATTGCAGCATCCAAGGTAGGAAATCGACGGAGACTTGGCCCCTCATTGTTGTTGCCCCGGCCGGCCTTTTCAACTCCCCCCGCGCGTGCCGGGAGTGCTCAAGGCAGAGCCTCTTCGCGTAACACGCGATCGAGGCAACCCGCGGCCGAGGCTACGAAACGGTGGTCGTTCACCCCCCAGCCACCGGGGCCACCAGCAGCACCTCGTCTCCGTCGGCAAGCTTTTGCCCCCGATGCGCGGCGAGCGTACCCGCGTGCACTCCGGAGACGGCAACCAGGCACGTTGTCGGCAAGGCCCAATCGCTGCATGCCCCGCGCAATGCGGCCAGCGCGTCGTCCAGCGATGCATTCTCGGGCAACGTCAACACGTCGGGCAGCGCCGCTGCCCGATCGTAACCCCGTCCGGAAAAGACGATGCGAACCTTCATTCCTCGGCAGCTCCCGGCGCCGTGGTTTCTAACGGTCCAAGCGGGCTGCAACACGGACACCGCGCGTTGCGCTCCAGACGAACCATCGACGATCGCCCCTCGTAGCCATCAATCAACCACAGACGGCCATACATCGGTCGCCCGCATCCCGATAGGATTCTTGATCGCCTCCAATGCGGCCAGCGAGCCGACCGCCGCCGAGATCGCCCCGACCACGGGAAAGTTGTCCTCAAAGGGCGGATCTTCCGGATAAAGACAGCGCAAGCACGCGGTGCTGCCCGGCTTGACGACCACCAGCGTTCCGCTCATGCCCCACTGGGCCGCGTCGATCAATGCGACACCCCGGGCCACCGCCGCCCGGTTCAGCCGCAGTCGCTCCGCGAACGTAGGCGCACACGATAGGATTGCGTCCACGCGCCCCGCCAACTCCATCGCCTCGGCGTCGTCGGGCTCGTGATCGATGGCCTCGATGGTGACGAACCGGTTCATCGACCGTAGATACGAGGCAAAATGCCCCGGCGCGGTTGCCCGATCCCTTGCTCGGAGCCCAAGACCTGCCGGTTGAGGTCCGGCGAGATCAGTTCCCCGCCGTGGGCAAGTATCACCCGCCCCACTCCCGCCAGCGTCAGGACCAGCGCGGCCGGCCCCCCCATCCCTCCGCTCCGCGTCACCAGCACCGTGGAGGCCTTCAGACGAGCCTGTCCTTCCACGGTCAACACGCCCGGCCCGATCTGCCGCCGATATCGCGTCAGTTCTTCGTCGAACAACGGTGCAAGCGACATCGAGGACTCGGCGAGTAGGGCACGTAGATCGTCAATTTCCGACCGGGGCGGGCCAGTGCAGGCAGAGTCTCTCCATCTTTCCTCCCTGCACAGCCTCTGTCAAGGATTGTAGCCGCGAGGCGACGGCCTCCGCGCTTCGCCGCGTCCCAAGAGCCGGATTGTGCGGTCTCGATTGTCGACAGGGGGCGGTTGTAGCCCTCGCGATCAGGCCAGCGCCTGCTCGATCAATTCCAGGGTCTCGTCGAGCTGTTGCGTGCTGCCGAAGCCGATTGTGAAGCAGTCGACCGTACCCAGTTTGAGTACGTACTTGAGCGACTCCAGCCGCCGCTGTTTGCTCCCCAGCCCGTTCTCGCCGTAGATCTTCATGCCGATGATGCCCCGACCTTGGTCGTGCATCTTCTTCAATAGCGGGGCAACTTCCTCGGGTGATGCATCCATCTTGGCTTCCTTGCCGAAAGGATTGATCCGCACCAACTGCACGTCAATCCCTTCCACGTCGACCGAGGCCGCGAGGGGATCCCACCCGTGGCACGACACGCCGATCGCGCGGATCTGCCCCTTCTCCTTCGTGCGCCGCAGCACGTCGATCACCGGCCGCATATCGACCGGCCAAGAACCTTTGGTCATACAGTGCATCAACAACGTGTCGACGTAGTCGGTGTTGAGTTCCTTGCGCAACCGCTCGACGTCCGACTGCATCTTGCCCGCGTCCTTGGCCCACGATTTGGTCTGAATGAAGTAGCGGTCGCGGGGCACGCCCTCCAGCGCGGTTTTCAGGAAAGGATGCGTCTTGTAGGAGTCGGCCGTATCGAAGTAGCGAATGCCTCGTTCCAAGGCGTGTCGCACGAGCTTGGTGAAGCCCTCGAAGCCCAGCGCGCGCTGTTCGCGGCCGCTATTGGTACCGGTGCCGATTCCCAGCAGCGTGGTCTTCAGGCCGCTGCGTCCCAACTCGACGAGGTCCGTTCCCTTCTTGATTCGAGCGTGGCTCTCGGCGACCGTGCCAGCACGGGAAACCGAAGGGGCGATCGTGGCCGCTCCGGCCGCAGCCGTGAGACCCGCCAGGAATTCGCGACGCGAAAGCGCGGACATGGAAAACTCCTGCTTCCTGAGAATCGTGGTTGTCGTCTACTTCACACCATGTTATAGGCGCACGCCATCGGCCGAGTCCAGAAGCGGAATGCCAGCCGCCCCCACCACCGGCGGACGACAGGCACACCGCCCGGTCACTTCCCAGCTCGCTGTCTTGTCGGTGCGCGGGGCGTGCTGGATAATCGGCCCCGACAGCGCCACACCCCTTCAACCCCTCGCCGGAGGTTCCCATGACGAGTCGGCAACCTGTGCTTCTGACCGCATTGTTCGCCTTCGTCTTCCACGCGCACTGCGCGACGGCCGCATCGCTCGACCCCGCGCGACTCGTCGAGATCCGTGCCGCGATGCAGGGCTTCGTGGATCGGGGGGAGATTGCCGGCGCGGTCACGCTCGTCGGCCGACACGATGGAATCGCCAGCCTCGAGGCCGTCGGCTGGCAGGAACTCGGCAACACCCCGATGCGTCCCAACTCCATCTTTCGTATCGCCTCGATGACCAAGCCCATGACCGCAATCGGGATCATGATGCTGGTCGATAAGGGAAAGCTTTCGGTCGACGACCCGGTCGAGAAGTACTTGCCTGAATTCCGCAACCAGAAAATGCCGAGCGGGGTCGCTCCGCCGCGGCCGATCCGCCTTCGCGACCTGCTGACCCACACGTCGGGCATGCCGAGTATGCCTCCGCCGGAGATGAACAATCTCTATGCACGGCGGCATCTGACGCTGGCCGAGGCCGTGCCGCAGTTCGCCCGCCGTCCGCTGGAATTCGAGCCCGGGACGAAGTGGGCCTACTGCAACACGGGAATCGACACCTTGGGCCGAATCATCGAGGTCGTTTCCGGGCGGGCCTACGAAGACTTCCTCCGCGATCGTCTCTTCGTCCCTTTGGGCATGGTCGACACTTGCTTTTACCCCAAGCCCGAACAGGCCGAGCGCATCGCAGTGACGTACGGCAAACAGGAAGGCAAGCTTGTAGCCTCGACCGCCGACATCATCGGCGCGCCGGCAGGAGCGAAGTACCCGATCCCTGCGGGGGCGCCTACTCCACGGCTCGCGACCTCGCCCGGCTCTACCAGATGATGCTCCAACGCGGCACGCTGGAGGGCAAGCGGATCCTCTCGCCCGATCGCGCGGCGGAAATGACCCGCATTCAGACCGGAGAACTCGTCACGGGCTTTGTGCCGGGTATGGGGTTCGGCTTTGGTTGGGCCGTGGTCCGCGAGCCTCAAGGAGTCACGGAGATGCTTTCCCGAGGGACCTTCGGCCACGGGGGCGCCTATGGCACGCAAGGCTGGATCGACCCGGCGAAGGACCTGTTTGTGGTGCTTCTGATCCAGCGTGTGGGGTTGCCCAACGCCGATGGCTCGGAGATGCGCCGTCAGGTGCAATCGATCGCTTTCTCGGCGATTGGGCCGTAGGAAGCAAAGGGGCCTTTCGCCCCTCGTGCCGGATGCAGGAAGTCCTTTGCGGGATGCGGCACGACCGCCCCGACCGACGGGGCCGGAGAAGATGGACACAACAAGTGTCCCGAGTAGTTCTCTCAATGAACGATCGGAGCATCAGGGACGGGGCACTTGTCGCGCTACCGGCTTTCTCCTCGCTCGTGAGCCTCCGCGTAGCTCATCAAGCGCACGCCGCGCTTGGCGATCGCCTGCTTCACCTTGGCGCTGGTGAATGCATGGGTAACGCCGACGCGGTCGGCCGCCACGTCTTCGTATCCCTTGTGGCCGAGGCCGCGCATCTCCGGGGTATCCAGCCCGGGATGGTCCACGAGCAACCAGGTGCCCGGGCCGAGCTTCTCGACCAGCGCGATCAGGGCCGCTTCCTTTTCGGCGGGACTGGCTTTCGGCCCGCCCAGCCCTCCGGCCGGCCGCGCGCCCGGACTCTTGATCGGCAGCCGATGTCGCTGCGCAAGCTTCTCCACGACCGCCGCCAGTTGCGGCGTGGCCGTGGGCGTGTTCATGTGCGAGCTCAAGTGCGATACCTGCGGCAAATCGGCCTTGGCCAATTCAATCTGTGCGCTCAGCTCCTTTTCCACGTCGGCCAGACTGGGCCGCGCCTCCAGAAAACCCGAGTGGGGCGGGAAGTCCGGCCGCTGGCTGGTCTGCGCGTAGAAATGACCGTACCGATCCGCCAGGCTGGGCGCATGGGTGACCGGTCCCCACTTGCACCCTTCCCATTCACTGGTGAGCGTCAAATGCACGCCCACGTCCAACCCCGGGTTGTCGCGCAACAACTTCACGGCTTGCTTGTACCACGGTCCCGGCACCATGATCTCCACGCTCCGCATGATTCCCTCGCGGTAGCAGCGGATGCAGGCCTCGTTGGCCGCCTGGCTCGACCCAATGTCGTCCCCGCGCACGATAAGACGGATTTCCTCAGCCCCAATCCCCGGGGCAGCGACGATCCCGACGCCCCATAGGGCAGAGAAGGCACGTCCAGCGGCTGGCCAGCATGACAGAATCCCCCGTCTTGTGTTTGCGGTCACCAGGGATAGGAGTATAGCGACGGCACATTCCCTCCGCCACGTGCCCGGACTACAATGTGCCCGTGTTCGACCCTGATTTCAAGGAGAAGCTCATGAAACGATTTTGCACCGTCCCGGGCGTCCTCGGCTTCCTCCTTCTTCTCTCCTCGCTCTGCCCTGCCGCCGAGAAGGTCAAAGCCTGGAGTGGCACGATCGGGCTGCCCACGTATCCTTGGGAAGACGACGTCAATCCCAAGTTCTGGGCCATGGAAGGCGCGGCCAAACTCTCGACGACGGTGAAAGGGTCGATCACCTATCCTTATTCGATGCAAGACCACCTCTCGCGTACCAAGGTCGATCGCAACTACAAGGCCCTCTTTCTGGAAAACGAGTATCTCAAAGTCACCTGCCTCCCAGAACTGGGCGGGCGATTGCACTCCGTTTTCGACAAGACCACGAACCAGGAGATGTTTCACACCAACAAGGTCATCAAACCCGGCATGATCGCCATGCGCGGCGCGTGGATCAGCGGCGGAGTGGAATGGAATGGCGGTCCGCAAGGCCACACCGTCACCATCGTTTCGCCGGTCGATGTAGTCGCGGGCGAGAACCCCGACGGCTCCGCCTTCCTCGAAATCAACAACGTCGAGAAGATCTTCCGCACGCAATGGACCGTCCGCGTCACCCTGCATCCGGGCAAGACCTACCTCGACGAGCAGATACGCATTGCCAACCTCACCGACGGGATGCATCCCTACTACTTCTGGAATTGCACGGCCTTTCCCAATCGCCCCGGCACGCGATTCATCTACCCGATGACGCTGGGCACCGATCACAACGCGCGCGAGTTCTTCAACTGGCCGATCCACGAAGGCAAGGACCTCACCTGGCTGAAGAACTATCCGATCTACACCTCGGTCTTCGCCCACAACTGCGTCTTCGACTTCTTCGGCGCCTACGAGGTGGATGCGGACCGCGGCATCGTCCAGGTGGGCAACCATCACGAGGTGGGCGGCAAGAAGGCGTGGACGTGGGGTGAATGGGAGTTCGGCAAAACCGCACAGAAGAACCTTACCGACGACGATGGTCCCTACATCGAAGTCCAGAGCGGCCCGCTGCCCACGCAATCCGACTATGGCCTGCTCGGCCCGTTGGCCAACGTCCGCTGGCAGGAATGGTGGTACCCGGTCCACGGCCTGGGCGACGGCTTCGAATATGCAACCAAGGACGTCGCCGTGCAGACGGCACGCCGAGGGAATGATCTTCAGTTGCGAATCCTCGCCACCGGCGAATTCCCCCAGGCAGTATGCTCAGTCGCGCGGGGGGAAGACGCTCGTGAGCCGGCAGATGCCGCTGGGACCGAGAACCGCACAGACGCTCGACGTTCCCAACGCCGCCAAGGAAGCGGTCGAAATCACGATCGCCCAACAAAAAGGCGGCGAGGTGCTGGCCTCCTTCACCACGCCCCTGCCGATCCCCAAAGTCTCCCCGCCGAGCCCCGAAAAGTTCAAGGAAAAACCCGACGACCAGCTTACGGTCGAAGAGCTGTATCTCAAGGGAGACAAGTTCGACCGCTCGACCAACCGTCTCAAGGCCCGCGAGTACTTCGACAAGGCGCTGGCCAAGGACTCGGGCTTCGTGCCGGCCCTGCGCCGACTCGCCGTATTGGATTTCGAGGCCGCTCTGTACGACGCCGCAATTCCGCGCCTTGAGAAAGCTCTCGACCGCGATCCTGCCGACGGCACGTCGTGGTTCTACTTGGGCGCCTGCCACCTCCGCAAGAACAACCCCAAGGAAGCCATGCGTTGTGGCTACGAAGCCGCGAAGTTGTTCGGCACCGAATCCGTAGGGCATGATCTGGCCGGCCGGGCAGCCATGCGCATGAAGAACTACGGTGAGGCACTGACCCTTTTCTCTCGGGCCATGCCGAAGTCGCTTCCGTGGGGCCGTTTGGGCAATCACGTGCTGCTGGCCCTCTATGCCTCGGGTCGCAGGGATTTTGCCTTCAAGGCCGCCGAGAACGAAGTCCGCCAGGAGCCCACCGACCGGGTCGCCCGGGCTTTGCTGGCGCTTCGCGATCCCACCTCTGCGAAGCAATTCGCCGAGCAGGGGCGAAACTCCCTTGGAGAATACGAGTTCGAGATGCTCGAGACTTCCCTGGTCTTTGCTGAAGTCGGGCTGGCGAAGGAGGCTGCAGCCATTCTCCAGGCCGCATTCCTCGACGGCGTGGCGGAGGGCGACCAAGCCCCGCTGGCACTGTACTACCTGGCCTATTTCGCCTCGCTTCAGGGCGAAGCGCCCGCGGCCCAAACCTATCTCCAGCGCGCCGCCAGGATCAACAAGGACTTCGTCTTTCCCTCGCGTCCCGAAGAGGTCGAGATCCTCACGTTCGCAGTGGAAAAGAATCCCGCCGATGCCAATGCGCAACTGCATTTGGGGAACCTCTTGGCCAACCTGGGACGGCTGGACGAAGCGGCCGCGCGCTGGCAGAAGGCGGCCGATTCGGCGGCGCCAAAGGCCATGCCTCTGCGCAACCTCGCCCTCCTAGCCTGGGCTCGCGACGATCTCCCCCAGGCCGAAGCGCTCTACCGCAAGGCCATCGCCGCTCGGCCCGGGGACCAGACCCTTTTCCGCGACCTGGGAGAGATCCTCGTGGCCGCCGGCAAGCGGCCCGAGGCAATCCACGTGCTGGAGGGGATGCCGGTCCACGGCATGCGCCGCGCGGAAATCACCATTGCGCTCGCCCAGGCGTACGTCGACGAGAAACAGTACGACCATGCGGTGAAGCTCCTGGAGTCCACGCCCTACTTCGTGAACTGGGAAGGGCAGGACGTCACCTGGCGAATATTCAATAAGGCGCACGTCGAGCGCGGCCGCGAGCGCATGGAGCGCCAAGGACTTCGCCGCGGCGCTGGCCGATTTTGATGCCGCCCTCACCTACCCCGCCAACCTGAACGTGGGCCGATCCAACAAGCCTCAAGAAGCCACCGCCCAATATTGGCGCGGCAAGGCCCTGGAGGCCCTCGACCGCCGGAGCGAGGCCCTTGCGGCCTGGAAGGAGGGGGCCGCCGGAGCCAAGGGTTCCGACGAGCAAAACCGCCATCGCGATCTCTGCCAGGAAGCGCTGGCCAAGGCCAAATCCTCTTAGCCCGAAACCCCTCTCGTAAACTCCTGATACGGCCGCCCGCGGAGCAATTTCAGCTACCGTCGGCGGCCGTATCGTTGGCGGCCGTATCGTTTCTCTTGCATGGCGGCGATGACGGGTCGCCCCTGGCCGGTCGCCTCGGGCTGGCCAAGAGGGCTCGGCTCGGTCGAGGCATGCTGCGTGCGTCCGAGCGTTGCCGTTCCCTCCCGGCAACTCGATTTCTAGCGGCACTGCACGGGGTTTGAAAGCCGCCTTGGCACACCTTCAGCGTGATCTTCGTCTGTTTTCGCCAATTGAAAAGCGGGTGCCGTTGGGTGGTTGCTTACCAGGCCCTCGCGGTGTCGTCAGGTCCTCCTCTAAGCTTTAGTTGGATTACTCCGCCACGACAAATCTTGCTCGAACCTCCCATTCTTCGAGACCGATATAGGCTGAGGACTCCGCGAACTTTACCGCAGCCCACCCCCTTCTGGGCCCCTGGCCCGATCGCGAGGAGATCGATGGCGACCCTGAGCAACATTCTCCTGGAGAAGGAAATTCTTCTGGAAAGCGGGACCAACGAACTGGAGGTTCTGGTCTTCGACGTTGCCGATTACACCTTCGGAATCAACGTCGCCAAGGTTCGCGAGGTGTTGCCCGTCGCCTCGATCACCAGCCTGCCCAAGGCCCATCCCTCGATTCGCGGCGTGTTCAAGCTTCGCAACCAGGTGATCCCCTGCGTGTCGCTGCTCGACCATCTCGGGATCCAGTCGACGCGGGACAGCTCCGAATCGACGATGATTCTCACCGACCTCAATCAGCAACAGACGGCGTTCCTCGTCGACCAGGTGGAGCGCATTCATCGCCTGAGTTGGCAGAATATTCTCGCCGTACCCGGTCTGGAAGCGTTGTCCCACACCCCCGTGACCGCGCTGGCGCGTTGCGAGGACCGGCTGATCGTCATGCTCGATTTCGAGATGATCCTGGATGACGTGACGGACCAGTACTTCCGTACCGACGAAGTGGCCAATCCGATGGGGCTACCCCGGGAGCAATTCAAGCTCCTCTTGGCCGAGGATTCGCCCACCGTGCGGCAAGCGATCGAACAGACCCTCCGCGCCAGCGGCTACACCAACCTGGCTTTCTTCGAGAACGGCGCCGACGCCTGGGCATGGATCGAAGGCCGATTTGCCGAGACGCATCACGCCGACCAGGTCGGCGACCTGCTCATCGCCGACGTCGAGATGCCTCAAGTCGACGGTCTTCACCTCACCAAGCGGGTCAAAGAGCACCCGGAACTCCGCAAGATTCCCGTGCTCCTCTACTCCTCGATCATCACTCCGGACAATCGGAAGAAGGGGAGTGCCGTCGGGGCCGACGCCCAGGTTTCCAAGCCCGAACTCGCTCACGTCGTCGAGTTGGCCGACCGACTGATCGCCGACGCGCGTCGCGACCAGCGCGGCCAATCGCTACGTGAGATCCACGAGAGCTGCCAGGCCGCGCCGGCAACCCGGGCCAAGACCGAGTCCGTCTCGCCGCCGCGGCCGGCGGCCGCTGCCAAACCTCGGCCCGTGGCAACTCCAGCGCCCAAGCCGGCAGCCCCGGCAAGAGCAGCCGGCCAGGCCGCTGTCTGGAAGGAGGACCTCCTGGGACCGAAGAGCGACGAAGCATCCGCGGCCGCCCTGAAGGCTATCGAGGCCGAATTGCAGTGCGACGCCGCCCCAGATACACCTCCCCCGGCAAACACCGACGCCAAGCTCTGGCGGACTTTCCATCGTGAACTCTCCATGCACGTCGCTCATCTGCGAGAGAGCTTGCTGCAAGCCCGGGCCGATGGTTTGAACGACTCCATGTTCCAAGACGTGGCGCGCACCCTGCACACGATCAAGTCCGCCT
Organism: Pirellulales bacterium; assembly: GCA_963736495.1. Taxonomy (GTDB): domain Bacteria; phylum Planctomycetota; class Planctomycetia; order Pirellulales; family Thermoguttaceae; genus CAVTPL01. Next base: position 40,284 of record CAVTPL010000016.1, read on the forward strand.
CGATGGTCGTCCCCGTCGAGCCGGTGACGCGTTGCACGCACCTCATGGAAAGCTTGCTCGATCCCTCGCGCAAGAACCCCGAACTCTGGCCGCACCGCGAGTTGGACCGCTACCTCCAATGGCTTAGCGTCGTGATTGCTCCGTCGGGGTCAGTCGATGGTGCCCTCGCCGCAGGTGCGGAACTGGAATCGGCCCTTGCCGGGCAGATTCCCCACCACGCGGCTCGTTAAGAACTCGCCTTCCGAAAGCGGCTTGCGCGTCCCGGCAAGCTGGGGCGTCAAAGAGCCCACCTATCCTAGGGAAGCATTCGTTACCACCGGCAACGCGGCGTATTCGGCGTGTCGCCCCCCCCAAGCGACCGTTATGCCCCCTTAGCGCGCGCTTGACAACGTAGCGCATTAAACTATCCTAAACCAGGTTAGCGATAGTGTCGGCCAGAAGCGGCGTGGTAGCCGCCCGCGTGGGTAGCTGAGCAAGGGGCAATGGTTGAGCCGGGAGCAATCTCCCGTTCACTCAGGCAGTGTGTTCCCCGACTCAGTCCTGCCGACCGACGCGGAGTGTGTGGGGACCAGCGCGGCCTTCGAGGACCTACCAGGCCGCGCCGGAGCACCCGCGCATCATGCCCGGGAATGCGAGTCGATTGCATTCTCGGCTGGGACGAGAACCGAGACGAAGTGTGCGCAGAGGTAGGCGGATTGCCCCGCTTAGGTACTAGTCTCGGAGATCGAGCGGCACCGAGCGGCAGCCGTTCATCGAGAAGAGGTCGACGGTGCTTGGAAACGGAAATTCTCGCCAGGGCGCGATGAAGCCTGCCTCCTCGTCCGGAAGCGAGCAGCGCAGCGGTAGTCCGACTGCCGATCCGTCACTGCCCGTGAAGGGCCGGCCCGCAGGCCGTCTCTTCGCGCGACCCGTCTGGTTGCTGGCAGGCGTCCATGCGGTATTGTTCGCCGCCGTCTATTGGGTGGCTTATCTGCTCCGCTTTGATTTCAATGTCCCGCCAGAACAGCTTCTCACCTACGCGGTCAGCGTTCCCTGTATCGTGGGGCTGAAGATCGCCGTGTTCTATCTGACGGGCCACTTCCACGGCTGGTGGCGTTACGTCACCTTCGCCGATCTGGTTGCCTTGATGCGCGCATCGGCCATCTGCTTTTTGCTGGTTGCGGCCGTGAGTTTCTTTGGACCGGCCGCTCGCATCCCTCGCTCGGTCGTCATTCTCGACTCGATCTTGGGATTGCTCGTCGTCGGTTCGCTGCGCAGCAGTTGGCGAGTGTTCCGCGAGCACTTCTGGCCGATCCTGAAATCGGGCCAATGCCGGGGTGCCATGCTCGTAGGCACCGACGAGGCCACGGGAATCCTCGCGCACCAGATGCTCGCCTATACCCATTTGCCTTTTCGCATTCGCGGCATGCTTTCCACCGACCGGGCCGAGCGCCGCGAGCGGCTCGGCCAAATCCCGATCCTCGGTCACGTCGACCACCTGCAACGGATTGCCGCCGCGTGTGCGGCCACCGAAGTATTCGTGCTGGCCGGTGCAATCGCCGCGAAGCAGTTGCGCCACGTGATGGATATTTGCACCCAGGCCAGCCTGAACCTCCGCATCGTACCCGCCTTGGCCGATCGGCTCGCCGGCGAGCGACACCTTCCCACCCGCTCCATCGAGATCAACGATCTCCTCGGCCGCGAACCGGTGCAACTCGATACCGACGTCATCGCCAAGCTGATTCAGGGCCGCACGATCCTCGTGACCGGGGCGGGTGGCAGCATCGGCTCGGAAATCTGCCGCCAGGTGCTCCGGTTCAATCCCCGCGAGTTGATCCTCGTGGGTCGCGGAGAGAACCGCATCTTCCACATCGAACGCGAACTCCGCTCCGCCCATCCCTTGGTCTCGATTCGCCCCTGGATCCTCGACATCACCAACGTGGCGCGGCTCCGACAGGTGTTCGACAAGCACCATCCCGAAGTCGTGTTCCACGCCGCCGCCCACAAGCACGTCCCCTTGATGGAGATCAACGTCGGCGAGGCGATCCGCAACAACATCCTCGGTACGAAGACGCTGGCCGACCTCGCCCACCAGAACGGAGTGAAGAGCTTCGTTCTGGTATCCACGGACAAGGCCGTGCGACCGACCAGCGTGATGGGCGTCTCCAAGCACATGGCCGAACGCTACGTTCACGCCCTGTCCCAGGAGTCGACGACGCGCTTTGCCGTAGTCCGCTTTGGAAACGTCCTCGGCTCGGCCGGAAGCGTGGTGCCGATCTTCCAGGACCAGATTCGCCGCGGCGGTCCGATCACCGTGACCGACCCTCGCATGACCCGCTTCTTCATGTCCATTCCCGAAGCCTCTCAATTGGTGCTTCAGGCTGCCGCCATGGGCAAGGGAGGCGAGATCTTCGTTCTCGAAATGGGCGAACCGGTCCGTATTGTCGACCTTGCCCGGGACCTGGTCCGCCTGTCGGGTTTGCCCGAAGACGCCATCGAAATCGCCTTCACCGGCCTGCGTCCGGGAGAGAAACTCTTCGAAGAGCTCTACTTCGAGGACGAAGAAACCCTGCCCACCTCGCATCCCAAGCTTCGCGCCGCGTTCCATCGCCCCTTTGCGCTGACGGAGGTCCGCAAGAGCATCGAGGAACTCGAGTGGCTGATGGATGGCCCGGAAGAGGCAACGCGCCGCAAGCTCGCGGAGCTCGTGCCCGAGTATCGGGCGACCGACGTCGCTCCAAGCCCGCTCGTCGCCGAACCGCCCCCGCGCAAGCCTGAACCGCTGGCGCGCCACGGCGGCTCGGCCTGAACGCCCGGCCGACCGTCGTTTCTGGAAGCAGTTGCCGGCGCGGCGCAATGGTAGTTTCTTCGGACTCGCGATCTGTCTTGCGGCCACTCGTTCACGTCCTGCAATTCCAGCAAGGGTGGGAATAACTACGGCTTGCAGTCTGCACCCTCGGCCGGCTTCGCTCGCAAGTCGTTTCACGGGGTGACTGTGACGTGCTCCCATCTTCCGGCTTATGGGCGGGCTAGAAACGCGTGGAAGGAATCAACCCGCGCGCCTGGGCTCGGACGCCCCTTGACAACCCCGAGAACAGGCCGCAAACTGGTGTTGCGTAAGCACTTGCCGGAGTGGCGGAATGGCAGACGCGCTGGACTCAAAATCCAGTCCTCGCAAGAGGGTGTCGGTTCAAGTCCGACCTCCGGTACTCAAAACGACGGAAGGACTTGCGGCGAGCGGCCGTGAGTCCTTTTTTTTCGCTTCCGGGCGCGAGTCACTCAGGTCATCGCGCCCGCCAGGGGAAATCGGGAGCGTGATTCGCGGATGGCATTCGCAGGACAGCCAAGAGCATCTGTCGTCGTTCGCGATCCAAGGTAGTTTTCGGACAGGTCTGTAGCCGCGCGGGGTGAGGCCGCGGGGCCGCACAACTGCACGTGCCAGGCGGCCTTCTGACGGCGAAGCGCCTCGCGGAGCTTGGACTCGGCGGCGCGAAACGCCCGGCGGCGGCGAAGCGTGGCCTGTAGATCGGCCAGCAGGGCACGGACCTTTTCGACGAGCGTCGAGCAGGCGCCGGGATAGCTCGATTTCTGGCGGCCTCAGGCGCGATAGGCGAGGCGAAAGGGTACGGTCCGAGCTTCTGCGCGCCGTGCGTGCCCCAGGTAGTTGCGATCGCGCCCTGCCGCCGGAAGATCGCACGGCAGGACCAGATGCGCCGGCGATCTGGTCGTAACGTGCGGCAGAACGTTGGTCAACAGGCTTCAGTTTTTGCCACATCTTCTTTTGACCCCAGGATGAGGGGGGAACGATGCAAAGCACAAAAGACGCGGCGAGACGCCGCGTCTACAACGGGGAGGGCAACGGGGAGACGCTGCGTCTACGACGGGGGGAGGGCCAAGGTAGATACGCGCCATGCGGCGAGATGCCGCGCCGAACGGGGCCGATGCAAGCTCCCTAATTTCACGCGTATCGTTATACTGTACAGACGATCAGATTTCCAGATGGGTTGGTGGGCCAGGGAAGCCGTGCCTCGCACACACGAAAGGGAACCGCAATGAAACATTTTCTCGCCGCCTCGTTCCTGGTTGCCATGGTCACCTCGGGCGTTTGGTCTCAGGAGCCGATTCGGGAACGGATCGAATGGGCCGACATCTGGGTTACCGATGCGGACAAGAATGATTTGCCGCGAGTGCTGCTGGTGGGCGATTCTATCGCCCGGGGGTATTTTGACGGGGTCGAGAAGCACCTGGCGGGTAAGGCCTACTGTGCCCGGCTGACAACCTCCAAGTGTGTCGCCGATCCCGCGTTTCTCGACGAAGTGCAACTCCTGCTCAAGCAGTACCGATTTGCAGTCATCCACTTCAACAACGGGCTTCACGGCTTTGGATACAGCGAAGACCAGTATCGGGCTGGACTGGCCGGGCTGCTCCAAGTCTTGGAAAAGCACTCCCGCGATGCGAAGCTGATTTGGGCCACGACGACCCCGGTGCGAGAGCCGAGCAACTTGGGGAAGATCGCCGAGACCACGAAACGCGTCAAAATCAGAAACCAGATCGCCGCCGAGATCGTGCGGAACCGAGGCATCGCGACGAACGACTTGTACGGCTTGGTAGAGCAGCACCAAGAGTATGTCGCAGGCGATGGCGTCCACTTCAACGCGAAGGGAAAAGAAGTTCAGGCGAGAAAGGTGGGCGAAGCGGTGCTGTCGCGATTGCCGGGGGCCACGGCTGCTCCGAAATGAGAGACGGCCGAACTCAGAGCCTTTGGTGGTGCTGTGATTCTCCGGGCAAGCGTTCACCCCCCGGGATAGCCACGCGGAGCGGTTGCGTTTCCCACGCGCTCGTCGGGTAATGGGCAACCCTTTTGAAGCGGCGAGACGCCGCTTCTACGAGTCTGGCCTGTGAACGGTCACGTCGCCGCGTGATTGGTGGGGATGCGACGGGGTGATAGAATCGACCTGAGGCAGGGCGATGAAGACTTGCGTGGAGATTCGCCCGCGGTATTCGATGCTTACGGAGTCCGATCATGGCTGCGCAGCACGATCCCGAGGAACGGACTTTCACGGAGGCACAACGGGCTCACGAGGAGCTTCTTGCCGAGCGTAACCGTGCTCAGAAATACCTGGACATCGCCGGCGTGATTCTGGTCGTCCTCGACGAGGGCGGGAACATCACGCTGTTGAATCGCAGAGGGTATGAGATTCTGGGCTACCCGGAGGGGGCTTTGCTCGGTAAGAACTGGTTCGAAAAGTGCGTCCCGATACGGATCCGCAGACGAGTAGAGGACACTTTTCGAGCAGTTGATGGAGGGAAAGCTCGAGTCTGCCGAGTATTTCGAGAATCCCGTACTGATACGATCGGGCGAGGAACGGATCATCGCTTGGCACAATACGTTGCTCATCGACGAAAGCGGACATCGGATCGGCACACTCAGTTCGGGAGAGGACATCACGGAACGTCGGATGGCTGAGGAGGCCCTCCAACGGTTCCACGCTGAGCTTGAACGGCGGGTCGAGGAACGAACCGCACAGCTTGCCGAAGTCAACGAACAACTCAGACAGGAGATTGAGGAGCGTCGGCGAGCGGAACAGGCCCTACGAAACCTGCTCGCAGCCAGCGACCGGGAACGGCAATTGATAAGCTATGAGATCCATGACGGTCTGGCCCAGGAGGTGGCGGGTGCCAAGATCGGTTTCGATGCTTACGAGCATCTGAAGGAGGGCCGGCCGCAGGAGGCAGCCAGCGTGTACGCGAATGGCGTCCGGCTCTTGGATCAGGCGTTGACGGAGGTGCGGCGTCTTATCGGTCAACTACGACCGCCGATCCTGGACGAAGAAGGCGTGGTGGCAGCCATCGAGCATCTGGTTCACGACTCACGGAACCACATTGGGCTTGAAATCGAGTTCCACAGCAATGTCGAGTTCGACCGGCTGGAGCCGGCGCTGGAGAGCGCGTTGTTGCGGATGGTCCAAGAGGCGGTGACCAACACCCAGAAGCATAGCGGGAGCAATCGGGTACTCATCGAGTTATCCCAGACCGGGCCCATGATTCGGCTGGAGATCCGAGATTGGGGCGTGGGGTTCGACCCCGCGGCGACCACTACCGGGTTCGGCCTGGAGGGCATCCGGCAGCGAGCGCGATTGCATGGAGGGGACGCTTCGGTGGAGAGCGCACCCGGCCAAGGCACTTGTATCGTGGTGAGTCTCCCCGTCGTCGAGCGGGAAGGGGATCAAGGCAATTGATGCTGGGGGGTGCCCGATGGAGCTCACGCGCCCGGATCGGAACGGGGCGGCGCTCGCCACCACTCAAGTCGACGGCCACGTAGGTCACTTCGGCCTCGGTGAGGTGTACGGACTGCCCTTGACGGTCGGCTTCGACATCCACGTGTACGGTGATCGAGGTGCGTCCGACCTTCACCACCTTGGTCCAGAAGCTGACGACGTCGCCCATGAAGACGGGCCGGTGAAACTCGACGCTTTTCATGCCGACGGAAACGATCGGCTGCTCGTGCCAGCCCGAGCGCCGAATCTCATGAAGCGCCCCGACCGCACCTGCCTGGTCGAGGTAGCTCAAGATCACGCCGCCAAAGATCGTCCCATAGGGGTTCGTATCTCGCGGCATCATCACGACCTTGATCGCAAGGTATCGTTCATCAAATCGGTCGGCGGCCAAGTGAGCACCTCATTTCTTGTGGATAGCCACCCACGACAACCTCCTACCGTCGCAGGGCACGGCGATGGCCAACGGCCTTTCAGTTCTTGATGACGCGAACGTTGGTGGTCGTGACATCGCGCACGTATTCGGGCCCGGAAGCAATCGTCACCGCTTCCCGGCTGGAAGCGTGCTGCACGATGTTGGTGAGGATCGAGTCGCACAGCGAACCGCCGATCAGGATCGTGTGGCTCGACTTGCTGATGACGTTGTTGACCATGATCCGGGAGGTATCGCCCAGCGGTGCAACGCCGCCGCCGTAGGCGCGGTCGCCGATCTTCACTGCCGCTTTGCACTGCACCTCCGCGGGCGAGGTGTCGATCAGGCCATCGAGGAGGATGTCGTACATCCGGACTCCGGATGTGTTGAGCAACCGGACGATATGGTGGCCACCGCGGCAGTAACCTTTGATGTTTCTCAGATGACATGCCGGATGTCGTCCTGCCCCTGGCCGCGGTCCTTGGCGGCGCTGACCATGGTGGACGCCGTGCCGCCCGCCACGCTGTCCAGCCTGCGGAATGGCGGTCAATGCGATCAGGTCGTCGCCGGTGTAGCCCGTGATGTTCTCGATGAGGATATCGTGGCACCCCAGGCGCAGATCGATCCCGTCCTGGTTCAGGATCGTCCGCCGAGTGCCGTCGATCACCTTGAATCCGCTGGACGCAAAGTCGAGGTCCCGCAGCGTTCCGTGGGCACAGCGTTCCAGCGAAATCGCCCAGCAGTGGGAATCCTGGATGGCGACGTTCTGGATGCTGAAGCCCTCGACAAACGCCAGGAGGATGCCGATGTTCCGCCAGTCGCCGGTCTGGCTCTCTCCCGCGACGCCGGCGTCGGTGCCGTAGGTCTTGGCCCCGATCGTCTTGCCGCTGTCGCCGGTCGCCCGCGGGCGGTCGGCTCCCTCCAGCACCGCGTGGCCGATGCCGCGGATGTGGATGTTCTGCATCGGCTGGATGTCTGTGATGCCCAGCCCGCAGTTCGCGCTGCGCATGAAGTTGTCCCGGCAGCGGTCGGAGAGTTTGATCCGGCAGTTGTCCAACTCCAGCGTGGTGTGGCTCCGCAGCAGGATGGCCGAGTCGAGCAGCCAGACATCGCGCCGCTGCCCGCCACGGACATTGACGCGCGGGATCACGACTCGACAGCCCGCCGTGGCGGCGGCATCAATCGCCCGGTTGATCCGCTCCACGTCCGTGCCGTCAAACTCGTTGGGCGTAACGACCCGCGGCGGCACAACCTCGGGAGCGGCAGACAGCTTGCCTGCGGCAAAGCAGATGCAGGTAGCCGACGTGAATACAACCGCCCAGACCACGCGGGTGCGGACCTGGGTCATGGAGTCTTTCATGCCGGGGAGCGAAGGGGAGAGGTCCATGTTTTCGGTCACGCGACTATTGTGATGACGACGTCTTGGGACCGAAAAATGGACCAGTCCCCGACGGGCCTATGAACGGTTACCCAACGGGAGTGCGGAAACCAAGGCCATTGGGCCGGGCAGTACCGATCATTCACAACGCAGACATCAATCGTACCGCCCCCATATTCCCCGGCCGCACAAGGCCGCAGCGGCAATTCCAGGATCGGTTCTCAGTCTATCCCGCCGGATGACCATTGGCCACCCAACGGCTACTTCTGTTTGGCCGACTTCTTCTTCGGCACCACTTTGGCGATCTTGGTGAGGAGGAACTCGTCATCCTTGACCAGCCCGACGCCAGGGGCATAGACTTTGTCGCTGGTCCCGTTTTCCAAGGAACTTCCTTCCTTGGCGCAAAGGCAGTTCTTGAATGTTCCGGCGGGGGTCTTGATCTGCTTGCCCATGGCAGCAATCTCGCAGCGGTCCATCGCCACCTTGGGGGCGGTTTCCTGCTGGAACTTGTCGCCGACCTTGGGCTTGCCCGGCATCATCATGCCGAACCTGGCCCCGTTGACGCCCGAGAGCCACGCCCCTTCGTGGCTCACGACCTTGCCGTCCTTGTAGTCATCCACGTCCTCGCCAAAGTAGTAGACGGCGCTGGTGGTCTTGTCGATGGCGAAGTAGTTCTGAGAGACTTCCGTGAGCTTGCCGTCCTTTTCTTCCCGCTCTTCGACGACCCTGGTCTCGACGCCATCCACCACCTTGGTTTTCCGGGTGACGGTCACGGTAAGCGTCGCGTTGTCGCCTTGGAGGACGAGCCGGTAGCCCGGTTCCAGGGGGATGAAGTAGGCGTTCTTGCCGACGCTGACAAGATTGGCTTTATCGACGTCGAACGTGCTGGTGAAACTGTGCTGCTCTTGCCGCTTTTCTCAGCGGACTGGCCCTTGGCCTCCTTCTTTTCGCCCTTGGCCTCGTCCTTCTCATCGACTTTGTCCTCCTTGGCCTCACGCCTCTTCTTTGGGCCTTGCTCCTTTGCGTCATCCTTCTCCGTGGTGCCTGCTTCCTGCACCTTGCCTTCGGGAGAGACGACGACGGAATGCGATTTCTTACCGACGACGACCTTCAGTTCGTAGACCGTCCGGTTGTCGGCCGTGGAGGTTTCCGCAAGCTCGATCTTGCCGCCGGCGTAGAGCTTGTTGACGGCGGCCGTGACCGCCTTGGGCAAGGCCGAGACCTCGATCGTTTCTTCCGTTTCCCGGATCTTGCCGTTCGGGCCAATGATGGCCGCTTTGGTCAGGCTGACTTGGTAGTCTAGTTCGTAGTTGCCGTCGCTCTCCTGAGCGAACTCGACGATTCTTCCCTTGCCCACGAGCTTCTTCACCGTGGCCTGCACGGCCGGCGGGGCCTTTTTGAGGGCCTCGTCGTCGCTCTTCGCTTGGGCCTTGCCTTTCTCGCCTCTGGCCTCGCCCTTCTCCTTGACCTCGCCCTTCTCCTTGAGCTCGCCCTTCTCCTTGAGCTCGTCGGTTTTCACGCCGAGGTATTTTCCTTCGAGCGAGACGGAGAACTCCCTCGTCTTACCGCCCCTCTGGAACTCGACGTCGTAGACCTTCTTGCCCTTCTCGGCGACGATCTCGACCTTTTGGATCTTGGCTCCTTCGGCGTGTTTCTCGATGGTCGCTCGCACTGCGACGGGCACCTTGTCCAGCGGCACCGTCTGTTCACTTGCGGCAGCCCGCCGGGCTGCGGCAGCCCCCAAGCCCATTGCAAGAGCCATGAAGCCGAAAACCAGCAATCGCTTGTACATGAATCAGACTCCTTGAAGAAGAAAGCCGTGTTTCTCTCCGCGAGCTCCGGAGGCGACATGCGACCGGCACTTACCCGGTCGTGCGGGCCGCAATCCGAGCGTGGCCGACGGGAGATCCTACACAGATTACATCAAAAGTGGGGGCTGTCCAGCCCTCAGGATACGCAGGGACCGTGGCCTCGCCCGGTCCTGATTCCCGCAACGACAAGGCAAAACCCAAACTCTTGGGCGAAAAGAAGAACGGTCAGGCGGGGGTGGATCGCTATGATCTTGCGTTTTCACCCCATCCCCGCTACGATCTTGCCCCGGTCGTATCATCTAGGTGTCAGCACTATAGGCCCGGCCAGGATGGCGACTCTCCGGCAGTCTGTTCGTTTGCCGGAGCCTGCCGTTTGGAGTCGTCTATGCGTCTGGTCGTTCCAACCCGTGAGCGTTTTCGTAACCGCCCCCCGAGTCGCCCGAAGCTTTCCCGCCAAGGCCGGAAATCCCAACCGTGGTTGGTCAGGGCCCGGGGCACGGTCGGGATCGCGATCCTGATCCCGTTCGGTTGCCTGGCCTTTTTCATCAAGCCCTGGGCAGAACCAGGCACGTTGGGAGCGGTCCCCTGGGAAGGGGCGGGCTGGTGCTTGTTGCTTGCCGGAACCGTATTCCGCTTTTGGGCCACGGCCTACATCGGTGGTCACAAGGGTGAGCAAGTCGTCACGCAGGGGCCTTATTCGCTCTGCCGGAATCCCCTCTATTTGGGCAACTTCTTGATCGGGCTCTCCATCGGCATTTTCGTGCAGAGCCTGGTCTTCACGCTGGGGGTTCTGATCGCCTCGGCCCTTTACCTTTCGACCACCATGCGGACCGAGGAACGCGAACTCGGCCAGCGGTTTGGCTCGGAATACGCCGATTACTGCCGCCGGGTTCCGCGATTCTGGCCACGGCTCTCTGGGTTCCAGACCCCTTTCCGGATCGAGGTGGATGTCCGCTGCCTGCGGATCGAGGCTTTCCGATCGCTACGATTGGCGGCGATCCCCTTGATCGTTCACCTGGTACCGTTGCTCCGGGCGATTGTCTTCTAAGAGCCGATCCCAGGACCTTGGGGAGTGCTACGATTCTCCGGCCGCCCAGGGCTCATCGCGCGCGGTTCTCCCACACGGCACGCGCCACGCGCAGGATGTTGCCGCCGAGGATCTTCTGGATGTCGTCGTCGGCATAGCCCCGCTGGACCAGGCCCACGGTGAACAGCGGCCAGTTGGTCCAGGCCAGGCTCGGGTCGGCCCGGCCGGCCAGCGAGCCTTCGGGCCAGAGCGCTTCCCAGCGCGGCGAGCTGCGTCGGCCTGTCGGGCGCGTTCGGGGATCTTCGCGCGCTCGGCGGCCGCCTTGCGCGATTCGTAGGCGCACGTCGGTGCCGATGGCGACGTGATCGACGCCGAACTTCTTGACCACGTAGTCGATGTGGTCGAGGAACGTGCCGATGTCGCCCGCGCCGCCGAGGAAGCCCGGGATGCAGCAGATGCCCACCAGCCCGCCGGTGTCGCAGATGGCGCGGATGACCTCGTCGGGCTTGCGCGCGGATGTGGCGGTGCAGCGCCGCCGCGGTCGTGTGGCTGGCGACCATCGGCTGCTTCGAGGCCTTGGCCGCTTCGAGGCTCGTCCGCCAGCCGGAGTGGGCCACGTCGACGATCACGCCGACGCGGTTCATCTCGGCGATGGCCGCGCGGCCGAAATCGCTCAGCCCGCCGTCGGTCGGCTCGCCGCAGCCGTCGCCGAGCGGGTTGCGGCGGTTGTAGGTCACGTGCATCATGCGGATGCCGAGCTGGTGGAAGACGCGGATGAAGCCCAGCTCATCGCGCACGCTGTTCCACTGCTGCGGCAGCGGCACGCCGTTGCCGCTGAAGTACAGGCAGAGCCGGCCCTGCTGCTTGGCGGCGACGATGTCGTCCGGCGACGACGGCTTTGACAGACTCGTCGCGCAGCAGGTCGGTGGCGATAGGTGAAGCGCGCCAGCCGCTTGATCAGCCGCAGCGGATCGTTGCTCTCCTCGCCGGCGTTCTGGAAGATGCACGTCACGCCCGCGGCGCGGAAGGCTTCCAGGAACTCCTTCCGCTCGCGCTCGTCGGTGGCCGCAGCGGATCATCGGCATCTCTTCGCGCAGGTCGCTCAGCTCCGCGTCCGACGCGCCCGCTTCCATCGCCTGGCGGATCACGTCGCCATCCGGCGGCAGCACGCGGCGCGAAGCCGTAGGATTCGAACACCAGCGAGTTGGCGTGCAGCTCGAAGCCGTGCTCCAGGTCTTTCGGGCTCGGCTTCAGAACGGCCAACGCCGGCCTCGCGGGCTTTCTGGATCGTCTCGTTCGGCGGCGAGAGCGGCGAGTCGACCGCAGCGGCGGAGGCTCCCCACAGGCGGCGGTGAGAACTGCCGGCAACGCCCAGCGCCGAAGGGCGGCGGCCGTTTTCAGGAAGCGTCGTCGGGTCGGTTCGCGCGAGAGACGGGCAGCAGTCATGGGGGTTCCTTCCTGGTGTGCGATGGATCTAGCACGCGGGCTACCGGCAGCGGAGCGTCAAGGTGGTTCCGACTCTCTCGGGACTCAGGTTGCGGTGGGGCCGAGTTGCAGCAGAACTCGCCTGAGGGTCATGGGAATGCTCTGCGGATCGCGAATCAAGGGAGGGGCATGGGACCGCGGCACCACCCGGCTTGCCATTTTTTACCCCCGCCCCAAGAGAGCGTCAATCATGCTTCCGGATGAACGACGGGTTCACAAGGACGCATCCTGGCCGAGGCAATCCGGACATCCTGGAATCGGCCGGCCGATCGATCCGGAGGCGAGCGCGCTGGGCGCGGAGCAAGGGGAGGCAATTCCCGGGCTTTGCGGCCCACTCGGCTTCTCGGCAGAACGATTGACACGGAATCCTCGGCCGACAACACTCACGAGAGGGCCCAACCACAACAAGGCGCGATGGACGAGGACACTGCCGCCGTCGGAGTTGCGGTTCCAACGAGTATTCGAGCTTATTCACGAACATTCCACCCACGACAGGAGCCCTTCCGATGACTTCCCCCTTCAACCGTCAAGGTTTTCTCTGCCAATCAAGCTGCTTGCTGGCCGGCACCGCCGCCGCGACCACGTGGGGCCGCGGCGCTTCGCCGCCGAGAAGAGCACCACGCTCACCCTGGCCTGCGGCGATGCCACGCTCGCACGTCAAGGCAGTCGATTGCTGGACAGCCATGAAGACGATGGCGCCCCGGGTATCAAGGCGACCATTTCCGCGGACCTGTCGTTCCCGCGGTTTTCCATCCCACGCGTAAGTACTCGGCCGCCACGCCGGAGGACCTGTCGGCGCTCAAGGCCGATCTCCAGGCCGCCGGCCGTAAGATCACCGCCTTTGCATGCGCAACCAGTTCGACGTTCGGACCGAACAGGAGATCGAGTACGACCATCAAGGCCGCCAAGCCGCAGGCATCGGCGTGCCCGCGATCCGCCTCGACGTCGGTGACGCGCAAGGCCGATCTACCCAACTTCCTCCAGTTCAGCATCACGAGATGCTCAAAAAGGTCCTCGCGGCCAGCAAGTCGACGGGGATGGTGTTCG
>CAVTPL010000017.1:0-12815 GCA_963736495.1 Pirellulales bacterium
GCACCGGCACTGGCCACCGTAGCTGGCAATCGATCCGCTCTTTCATCCCGGGAGAGTTCATCAATCGCGTGACAAGCGGCGATGCGGCGATGCGCCGGGGCCGAAAGACCACGGCGGCTAACAAGTTCGGACCAATACACCCGATGGACGATAGATCTAGCTGTTTGCTGATCTTGGCCGCGGGGATGGAGGGTGCCGTCTCTGCGTCGGTCGATACCTTGCCTCCCGGATCGACAGCGGCGGTCTCGGTCTCTGGCGACTGCGGCGACTTCGTGCCGGCCGGGCCGCCGCAGCCGATAGCACCAATCGACAGACTCGCCGCCAGAATGACCCTCGATCTACACCGCCGCCCTCTCATGGTATCCGTTCCTTCGCTGGAGTTCTCATGTGCGATTCGAACCGGACGATCTCCTCGGTAAGCTGGTTGATGAGCTTCTTGAGCGAGTCTAAGGTCAATTCGCGAACGCGCTCGTCTCCGCCTTGCCGCTCCTGGGTCGCCGCGTATCGCTCTTCGAGAATGCGTAATTTCTCCCGCGTCACTTCCAGTTCTCTCTTGTTCTTCAACTCCATGAGACAACCTCCACCATGCCTTTGGGAACATGATACCGGTCCGAGGCAAAGACCCTTTCCACCAAGTCAGTAAAACCATCCTGGTCCACGACCGTGATGTCAAGGAACGGCAACCCTTGCCGCAACCGTCTTTCCACATCTGGGGCTATCGGAAAGTCCTGGGGAATCAGCAAGACGCAATCTACGTCATTCGGCTCGTAAGCGTCCGTCACGAAGCTTCCATTCAGGGCGATCCGCTTCACGCCTGCTTCTCTCGCCAAGCCGACCAGCCACCGGACCGACTGCACTTGTACGTGCCGCAACTCCGATTCCACTCCGAATCGTTCCTCAATTTCCTCCAAGGTCGCCGGATGCACTCCCGGAGGTAAGTAACCATCGTCGTTGAATTCAGGAATCACTCGGGCCCCCCTACTATACGCGTATTTGCCAGACAGGCCACCGCAAAGAACCGTACCACTCAACGATCTTCGGATCGCCATTTGTCAACAGCGCCCTCTCCTCAGCCTTTCGTTACTCCCTCGTTATCATCTCGTGCAAGTTCAGAATCACCCGCGCCACCGAGGTCCATGCGGCCAGTTCGGCGGGAGGAATTCCCTCGGGCGGCTTCGAGTCGCCGACCTGGAGCAGGGCGCCGTGCCGCCGGCTCGTCGGCCTTGTACTGCTTCACGTGCTCCTGGTAAAGCGCCTGCAACAGTTCCGCCTCGCGCAGGCGCGGGAGCACGCTGAAGCGCCTGCCGGAACGCGAAGCCGATCCGCTCGCCGTCGTTGGCCCCGCCCTCGCGAATCGCGCACGCGCGAGGACCCGCGCCGCCTCGACGTAGGTCGGATCGTTCGAGCAGCACCAGGGCCTGAAGCGGCGTGTTCGACCGCGGCCGCTCCACCGTACACTCCTCGCGGGTCGAGGCGTCGAACGCCAGCAGGCTCGGGTGCAGGAACGTCCGCTGCCAGAAGGTGTACAGCCCGCGGCGGTACTGGTTCTCGCCGCGATCGTTCACCCATTCCCGCGTGGGAAAGTTGAGGAAGCTCCAGTAGCCGGCCGGCTGGTACGGCTTGACCGTCGGCCCGCCCAGCTTCAGGACCAAGAGGCCGCTCACGGCCAGCGCGTTGTCGCGGACCATCTCCGGCATCCAGCCGGAAACGGCCCTGCCGCGCCAGCCAGGCGTTCGTCGGGTCTGGCTTCTCCAGGTCCGGGCTGCCCTGCGACGCCTGCTGATACGTCCGCGACATGACCATCAGCTTCATGACGTGCTTGACGTCCCAGCCGCTGTCGACCAACTCGACCGCCAGCCAATCGAGCAGCTCGGGGTGCGTCGGGAAGCTGCCTTGCGTGCCGAAATCGTCGAGCGTCTTGACGATCCCCTGGCCGAACAAGAGCTTCCACAGGCGGTTGACCAGCACCCGTGCAACCAGCGGATTGTCGCGCGCGACCATCCAGCGGGCCAGGTCGAGCCGGCTCGGGCGGCGGTCCTTCGTCTCCAATCGGCCGAAGGATCTCGGGGACGGCCGGGCAAGACAACGTCGCCCGAGTCGTCCTGCCAGTTGCCCCGCGGCAAGATGCGGACCTCTCGCGGCGGCACGGCCACCGTGATGAGCGTCGTCGGGATCGTCTGGTTCAATTCGTCCCTCTGCCGCTTGAGGTCGGCAAGCTTGCCGCGATGCATCGGCCAACCCGGGCGTCTGCGTGTTGACCGATCTTCTCGCAGCGGCGCGATCGACAGCGTCGAGCTCGCCGTCAGCTCGCGTCGGCCTGTTCGGGCGTGGGCACGGGGCGTCTGCTCCTGCCGGCCCACGGCCACCTCGCGCACGTCGGCGAAGAAGGCGGCGAAGCTGTAGAAGTCCTTCTGGGTGAACGGGTCGAACTTGTGGTCGTGGCACTGGGCGCAGCCCAGCGTCGAGCCCAGCCACGCGACGCCCGTGTTCCGCACGCGATCGGCCGCGTACTTGGCCGTGTACTCCTTGGGCTGCGCGCCGCCTTCCTCGGTCGTCTGCAAGAGGCGGTTGTAGCCCGAGGCGATCCGCTGCTCGTCGGCCGCGCCGGGCAGCAGGTCGCCGGCAAGTTGCTCGATGGTGAAGCGGTCGAAGGGCTTGTTGCCGTTGAAGGCCCGGATCACGTAGTCGCGGTACAGCCACACGGTTCGCTCGTTGTCGCTGTGGTAGCCGCCGCTGTCGGCATAGCGGACCACGTCGAGCCAGTACACGGCCATGCGCTCGCCAAACTGGGGCGACGCCAGGAGCCGATCGACCAGGGTCTCGTAGGCCGCCGGCGAATGGTCGGCGACAAACGCGTCAACCTCCGCCGGCGACGGCGGCAGCCCGGTCAGGTCGAATCGCAGTCGCCGCACGAGCGTGCGGGGGTCGGCATCGGGCGACGGCCTGAGGCCATGCTCCTCGTGGCCGGCGGCGATGAATCGGTCGATGGCGCCCCGCGGCCAGTCGGCCTGCCGCACCTCGGGGACATTCGGCCGTCTGGGCGGGGCCGAGCGCCCAATGGACCTCGTATTTCGCCCCCTCGTCGATCCACTGCCGGATCACCGCGACCGCTTCCGGGGGCAGCCGCGGCCGTTTCGGACATCGGGGGCGGCATCTGCTCGTCGGCATCCGTCGAGGTCACGCGGCGGACGAGCGGACTCGCCGAGGCCTTGCCCGGCACGATCGCCGAACGGACCGCCACTTCGCGGACATCGAGTCGCAGGTCTGCCATTCGCTTGCCCGAATCCGGCCCGTGGCAGGCGTAACAGTTGTTGGCGAACACGGGGCGGACCTGGCGATTGAAGCCGATCTTCGCCTTGCCAGGCTCGGCCCCGCGGCCAGACGACGCCACGACGGCAACAGGAACCAGGAGCAAGCCCAGCAGGAAACCTGCCGTTGGACGACGTTCAGTGGCGGAGGAACGCATCGTCGGGCCCCCTCAGAATCGCGGCTGCCCACGGAAGCCACTTCCAGCATAAGGGCACGACAGGCCGGAAGCAAGCGCGGGCGTGCCCGGCCGAGTGTGCTCCTTTCTCGCCGCGGCAGAAGAAAGAAGGGCGACCAACCTCGCTTACCCGCCCGGCCGATCTGGTCTATAATCAGGTCCGCGCCGGCGCCGGGCAGGGCCGGTCGCGGATTCCGGCCGGCAAGGCCGGAGCCGAGGAGAGGGTATCCTGCAACCTCGTCTGCAAAGGAGTTGCGATGGCACGTGTTCGACTTCGGGGATGATTGGTGGCACAAGATCAAGGTGAAGTCGATCGGCGCCGAGGTGCCGCGTGGCAAGCTCCCGAAGGTTGTCGAGCGGGTCGGAGAAAGCCCTCCGCAGTATCCGGACTGGGATTGAAGGCTTGTCGGCGATCGTCGCTGATGGGGGAGCAAAACGCACCGGAAGAGAAAAGCGATCTCCGTTTCTCTCCCCCATGAGTGTAAATCAGTGAGAATCAGCGTTCCCTTCGGCAATCCCGACGGCCGGGAACTTCCTGCCGGCGCCGGCAGTCTAAACTTCAGTGTCCGGGCACGAAAACCGTTGGGCCAGTGTCGCAAGGCACTGCGCAATAAGGAGTTGCAAACGATGGGCACCTTCTCCGCTTGCCGCTTCTGGATCGTGATCCTGTGGCTGGCCCTGCCGGGGCTGGCCCGCGGCGCCGTCGATATCGTCACCCTGCCGACCCGCGAAGGCGTCCAACTCACCATCTACAACTCCGAAGACATCACGATGGTCAGGGAGCACCGCCTCTTGACCGTCAAGGCAGGCGTCAATCGCATCCAGTTCTCCTGGGCCAACACGCTCATCGACCCGACTTCGATCGAGTTCCGCATCCTCGACCGAGAGGACAAGGTGGACCTGGTCGACACGACCTACCCGACCGGCCGTAACGACGCCCTGCAATGGAACATCGAGAGCCAGGTGGCCGGCAAGATCCCGGTCGAGATCCGCTACTTCACCTCCGGCATCACCTGGGCGGCTGACTACGTGGGCATCGCCAACGAGGACGAGACGAAGCTCAACCTGACCGGTTACGTCCGGGTGACGAACACCTCGGGCGAGCTTTACGACAACGCCCAAACCCGGCTGGTCGTCGGCACGATCAACCTCGTTGAGAAGATCGCCGAGTTGGCCCGGCGGCCGGCGCCCGGTCGCTGGGGCCAGATGCCGGTGGGTGATCGGGGACGTCTTCATCGGGCCGTCGGTGATGCGATTCAGGAAGGCGAGAAGCACTCTCTCGACATGGATGTGTCGGGGGTTCAGCCGCCCGAGAAAGCGAGGCAAGTGGTCAAGCAGGGCCTCTCCGAGTACTTCCTTTTTTCGATCGAAGGCCGCGAGGACATCAAGGATAAGGAGCCCAAGCGGCTCGTGGCGATGAAGGTGGCCGACGTCCCGCTCGAGTGTACGTACAAACTCACCGACCGCGACCAACCCTCCCCTCGCCCTCTGGGAGAGGGGCCGGGGGTGAGGGCTCACTTCACCAAGTTCTACCGCTTCAAGAACCTCAAGCTCATGGACGCGGAGGGCAGGGAGAAGAAGGACCTGCCGGCGATGGAGAATCTCGGTCTTTCGCCCTTGCCCAACGGCATGGTGCGGCTGTTCTTCGAGTACAAGTCGAAGGACCTCGCCTACGTCGGCGGCACCGAGACCAAGTACGTGCCCATCGGCGACCGCGTGGAGGTGAACGTCGGTCCGGATCGCGACATCACCATCCACCGCCGCCTCCGGGACCAGAAGATCACGAACATCGTCATGCGGCAGTACAAGAAACGGGTAGACGACACCTTCGTGCTTTACTACGACCTGGTCGATTACGACGAGACGTTCTACTACCAGGAAGAGATCGTCTCCGGCAAGCCGGTCGTGGCCAAGGTCGAATTGGAGCGACGGTTCGATGCCGACGTGGTGCTCTGGAGCCCCGAAGGGAAGCAGAAGGAGTGGGACGCGAACGAGCCCGGCGCGTACGTCAACCTGCACCAGGTTGCCGGCCGCGTCGAGCGGGTGGACCAGAACCACGTGAAGTACTTTCTGGACCTCGAGCCCGGCAAGAAGCGTTCGGTCGATTACAGCGTGACCTACAAGCGTCACAAGGTGGGTCCGGAGTTGAACGCGGAGCGGAAGCGCGAGCCGCTGTGAAGTATCCGGCACACTCCGTGTGCCGTCCGAGGGAAGCGGCACACGGAGTGTGCCGGATACAATCGGCGGACGCGGAGCGTCCGCGCGGATGCGTCCCCACGCAGAGAAGTAGGGTGGGCACTGCCCACCGTTTGGTTCCGACATCGGTGGGTGACGTTCCGTCCTACGCGGCTTCACAGACCGAAGTTGTCGTTGAACAGGCCGGCGAGCGCGTCGAGTACCTCTTCCGCGTCCTCTCCGGTCGCCGAGAAAGTCAGCTCGGTGCCCGGGCCGGCCCCCAGCGAGAGAAGCTGGAGGACGTCGCATGCGTCTACCGTCTGGTTCCGGCAGGAGATGGCGACTTTCGATTGGGATTGCCGCACCGTGTTGGCGATGGCCACGCATGGGCGGGCGTGCAAGCCCTCGCGACGGGTGACGATGATGTTGCGGCTTGCTTGCTTCGTCAACATTGCCTGCCCTTGCCGTTCTGGCCTATCCAACCAAGATCCGCCACAGGCGGGTTACCAGCATACGATGCTGCTCGGGCAGCGTCAATCGCAGTGTGGCGTAGGCCAGAGAACCAGAGAACCGACAGACCTACGAGACGCCGGTGCTGAGAAAGGTCTCCCAAGGGTCCTACTGATTGGTGAATGCGCTCCTATTCCTCGATTTCCATTTCGACTTCCGCCTCAGCCTCCATCTCGGCTTCGACTTCGCTCTGCAACTCAAGAACGGCCGTGCGAAGCGGCTCATAGATCGGGATCTCCTGACCGATGATCTGAAAAGTCACTGCCAACGTGTACCGGGCAACTGCATCCGGGTCTCGGCTCCAACCCTGGTGACCGCGAACAGCGATGCAGAGATCATCAGGAAGCGCGTTCGATTTCACAAAGGCCCAGTCCTTCTGGAGGGTTCCAACATTTCGCCTGATATCGGGAATCCGTCCCCAGTTCCCTCGCGACTCGACCATCCAGCCAAGTGCCTCGGCCCCTTCGCCGGGCGTCGGATCGCTCTCCGACTTCAACGCGCGAGTTAGAAAGTCCTTCAGGAGTTCTCCCTTGCGATTACTGATCCAGTCGAGCCACGTGGCAAGATACCCCCGCGGTGTTCGCCGGGTGCGTCTGGGCGCGGCAGCATAAGAAAGGGTTACATCAATGCGAATGTCAAACTCGTCAGCCGGACGGCGAAGCTCGTGAGGAACCGGAACCTGATAGATGTGACAATCGCCAGGGCCGAGCGCGCGATCTCTGTGCGTGATGAACGTCGTGCGATGGTCAGTATTCGACGATGCGCGGTCGATGTCGGGGATGCCGTAGCCAAGCCGTCGCAGCACGTTCGCTTGCTCCGGACGCGAAAGCGAGTAGGCCCATTGCGGCCAGTGCGCGGATTGCGCAATGAGAGCACGGAAAAGCAGGCAGGATTCATCCGGCAGCAGGGATTGCAGGCGAGCCGCGATCTTCGCAACTTTCGGAGCAGCGAACGACGTTCCGACCTCATCGCGGTCAAATGCCGGTCCACCATGCATAGTCGATCGGACAAGCTCCGGGTAGCAGTCGCGGCCCACTTGCGGCGTATCGACACTTGGCGAAGTCGTGCCGCTTACCAGGCAGTCACCGCCATATTCAACGACTTCCGGCTTTATCGAATCCCAAATCCCAAGTCCCGCCCTGCTAAAAGCCGACGGATGCCCATTCTCGGAGGCAAAACTCCGCCAGCCGCCGCTCTCAAAGACGCCATAAGCAACCGAACCAACCGTAAGGGCCTGCAAGCTTTGAGAGGGACTCGCAACGCGACAGGCGTTCTCGCCGAGATACTCCGGGTAGGCCCTTCCCGCGGCAAGATGTTCAGCAATGCCGGAGATTGGAGCTGGCTCCGAGCACTTGATGTTCCCCGCACTCTGGATGATCAACACGTCGTAGTCGTTGGAAAGAAGGTCGATTTCCGCTGCCCAAGCAGACATGTGGCGTGTGCGACACGCAGTCCGTGAATTGATCGAATGATTGAAAACCCGCGTCTTACGTTTGCCTTCGCGAAATCGTCTTACGACTTCGCGCAGGACAGCCGGTGGAAACATCCCCTTCGGCATGTCGCAGTCATTATCGAGTACGCGGGCATTCTGCACCCACGATTCGAGATTCACCACGCCTGCTTTGAGAACCTCCTCGCCGTGGAGAACGGCTCCCGCCACGCGAGTTCCATGACCACTCGGACTGACGTAATCGCCAACGTCTGTGTCCGGCAAATTGGGCAAGAAGCAATGCGATGACTCCTTGTCGATTCCCGGCTCCAACCACAAATGCTCCTCCTGCATGCCGCTATCTATGACACAGACGGCAGGGGCGTCGGCATTCGGCGGCCGGATGTCAAGCCGGGCCTCGGCTTCCTTCAAGTCGCGGACAATCTGTTGGGGTGTCTCAATCTCGTCCGGCTCGGCAACTTCAAAGATGTACGGGTAGCTCAGGACGAGGTCCTTAAGTCCTTTCCCCGAGATACTCAGCCGCAGGGTGAAACTGTCTGGAAGCGCAAGAGCTTCGGCGTCGACATCGTCCACATCCATCAGGATCTTCGCCCCATAGTGGTCGATGATGCCGTGAATCGCCCGAAGCCGTTGATCTTTGAGGGCATCCCATTTGTCGTAGGCTTCAAGTCGGGCGGTGGACCATGCGTTCTCCCTTCTCGCCCAGGTCTCATCCTTCCATCGTGGATTCCGCGCCGGCTTGCCGGGAACCTCCCAATTGCCCACACAAGTGATACTGACGTCGCAGATGTAGACGGCGTCATCCGCGATGGTCGGCCATTCTAGCCACAGCGTATCGGTAAGAATCAGTCGGAGCCGCTCTTCCTGGGTCAGGTCCTCTCGAAGCTCGTGAATCTTTGCCACGTTTGACGAACCACTAATGGTTCCGACGAAATCGTCAAGCTTCTGGCGGAACTCGGCAAGGTCCACGTCTTCAGAAGCGACGATCACGAAACCGTCTTCCTGTTCGGAAACGATCTCGAATGCGAACTGCCTGCGCAGTTCGTCAAGGCCAAGCGATGTGTCGATTCTAAGAAGCAGCGGAATGCCAGCGTCAATCACCGGCAAGCCACCCTGTACACGAGCACCCTGCGTTGCCTGCCAATTGGCCGAAATGCTAGAGCAACGGCTCTTCAAGCCCCTCGCGTGTGCGTTACGATCAGCCCTGTTATCCGCCGTTGTCGGATCTTCGGGCTGAGGCGCCGGCGGGAACCGTGCCGGACCACGTTCGCGAAGCACTAAAGGGAGGTACTTGAAGTCGTGATTCGACGCCATTGTTTATCCTTGACTGTTCTCCCCGTTCCCGTGTTTGACTTCACCTATGGCGTTTCGGAGCATCGGCTCAGTGACGATCTTCTCGCCACAGAGTACAGCGGCCTTGGCCGCATCCTGCGCCGCTTTTACGCTCATGGCAGCGGACGCCCCTGATAGTTCCTTGACTAGCTCGCCCCAGTTGAGTTCCTCGGCGACACGAACCGACGAGAGAGTCCGGCGAAGCAGCTTTTCGATCTCCTCAGGCCCGGGCAAGGGAACTTGGAACACTTCGTCAAACCGCCGGAATAATGCGTTATCGAGCGACGACTCAACGTTCGTCGTTGCCACGAGTAGACCAGGCGCGTCGTATTCCTCCATCAACTGCAACAGGGAGTTCACAATGCGGGCGGCCTCGCCGATGTCCTTCGATGTTGAGCGAGAGCGAGCGATGAAGTCGCATTCATCGAGCAGAAGCACACAAGGGCGCTCTCCAGCCGCCTCGAATACGGCCCGAAGGTTGGCTGCCGATTCACCAAAGTAAGACGACAGCAGGGCGTCAAAACGCACCTTCAAGAGAGAAAGGCCGGTATTCCAGCCGAGCCGTTTGGCCCCGAGTGACTTCCCGCAGCCTGGCGGGCCGTAAAGCAGAACGGTCTTTCGGTTGCGAAACCCGTATGCTCCCAGCCTCTCCCTTGCCGCATACTCCCGTTCAATCCGCGCAAAGCGATTCTCCACCGTTGGGGGAAGTACCATGTGGTGTTCGAGCGACTCACGCGGAATGACCGTAGCGAGGAGTTCGCCGTGGCGGCGGCTCAGAGGGAGTTCCTTAAGACCTCTCTCAGTGTCCGTCGTCCCCTGTGTACCGCCCTTCTTCGGACGAGGCCTATCGAGGATTTCTTGGAGTTGGTCAGCAAGGCGAACGTGCCCTTGCTGCCTTTCGGCGTCCGCGATCTTGCGCGAAGGCGCTCCAAGTCGCCGTGCGACCCATCGGCGATTGCCCGCACAACGCGTTTGATAATATCGGCGTTCATGGTTTGGCCGCTTCTTTCGAGTTCGTTTTCATCAGCGTCTTGCTTCCGCAAGATCAGACCCCG
Source organism: Pirellulales bacterium (assembly GCA_963736495.1). Classification (GTDB taxonomy): domain Bacteria; phylum Planctomycetota; class Planctomycetia; order Pirellulales; family Thermoguttaceae; genus CAVTPL01. The sequence goes on from CAVTPL010000017.1 coordinate 10,007, forward strand.
GTTTCACGCCAATGCCTGGAGCAGCCGTCTCCAACATGTAGCACCAGCTACCCCGTTGCCTCTCTGCGCGGATATGATGGCCTCGGTCTCGCAACGCACAAATTGCCCGGGAGATCGTGGGCACAGAAACACCAAGTTCCACGGCCATCCTCGGCGTCGAGTAACCTCCCTGGCGGATCAGCGAGAGCACGTTCTCGAGACGCCGCTCAATCTCTCGCGACCTTTCGTACAGCACGGATCTCACAACCTGTCTCCATCTGCTCAAACTCTATCGGATGCTGATAGACTACCCAGTAGTAAATCTATCCTGAGGGAGTCCGGAAGACAACTCGGAACGTTTGCGAGAAATGCTAGCTCGCCCCATACCGGTTGAACCATGCCCTCCGGTCGAAGGGGAGCTTCTCCCGTTGCTGGCCCGGCTCGGCCGGGACGCCCAGCGGTAGAAGGACGCGGATGGTCTGGCCGTCGGGCACGCCCAGCAGCCGGCCGATCCGCTGGGCGATGTTGTCGTAGCGGAGGACGCCATCGAGCCAGACGGTGGCGTAGCCCATCGCGGTGATGGCCAGGAGCATGTTCTCCACGGCCGCGGCGCAGTCTTCGGCGGCGAACGACGTGCCGGGCAGCACCTCGCGGGGATCGGCGACGCAGGCGATCATGGCCCGGGCCGTGGTGCATACGGGCCGGTTGAGGATCTCGGCGATCTGGGCCAACCGTTCTGCGTCGTCAACAATGACGAAGGTGGTCGTCTGCTCGTTCTTGCCCGACGGGGCCTGAATGCCTGCCTGGACGATCTTGACGAGGTGCTCGCGGGGGATGATCGTCTCGGTGAAGGCACCGCGGTAGCTGTGGCGTTTCGCGACGGATTCGAAGAGGTCCATGGAGAGTCCTGTGGTTGGTTCGATGCGTTGCGCGACCGGTTCAGCGGGTCGCGACCATTGGTCGCGGCTTTACAAACGCGAGGAATTCGTTGAAACTAGTGCGAGGACACCGATCCCTGGAGAGAGACATGCCCAGTGCCGCCCTGCTTGCCCTGCTGACTTGCGTCTGCCTGGCCCCAGCGAAGACCGCGAAACATGCCGGCGATGCACCTAAGATACAGGCCAATTACCGGGCCGGCAAGCTCCACGGCGCGTATCGTGAATCGGCCGGCGGCCAGTTGGTCAAGGAGGAGTTCTGGATCGACGGGCAGTTGATCATCCCGAAGTCGCGGGAGATCATCACGCGGGAATTGGCGGCGATCCAGAAGATGCCGATCAAGACGGTGGGCGAGTTTCCGCGGGTGAGCCCGCGAATCCAGCCGGCCCTTCAGGACCCGGTCCTCCAGACCCAGCGTGAGGCGGCCTTGCGGCTGTTGATGTCCTACCGTTTCCTTTGCGACGTGCCCTACAAGGACCTGGTGCTCGACCGCACGTATACCGCGCACGCGGAGGCGGCCTCGGACATCATGACCCGGCTCGACAAGATGACGCACACGCCCGAGAACCCCGGCATGCCGGAGGACGAATACCGTTTCGCCTACAAGGGCACGAGCAGCTCGAACATCTTCAGCGATGCGTCGTTGATGAAGGCGGTCAAGTCGTTCATGGACGACTCGGACCCGGGAACATCGATCGCTTGGGGCATCGCCGCTGGTGCCTGAACCCCGCGATGCTGAAGACGGGGTTCGGCGGCGGGGGCAAGATGTCGGCCATGTGGTCGTTCGATAGCAGTCGGAAACCCGTGCCGGACTACGACTTCGTGGCCTTTCCGCCGCGAGGGCTGACGCCCTGTGCGAGTTTCCTCCCGAGGCTATGCGTGGAGCATCTCGCTCAACCCGGGGAAGCATCAGAAGCCCGACGAGAAGGCCGTCAAGGTCCGCGTGTTGCCCGCCCGGTTCAACGCCAAGTCGGCCGCCATAGAGAAGTCGCCGCAGGCGGTGCCGCTGGATTACTTCCTCGTGTCGACGGAGGGGTTCGGCATTCCCAACTGCATCATCTTCCGCCCGGCCGGAGTGATCGCATCGCCCGGCGCGGCCTCATTGGGTCGAAGTGACGGGCGTGAAGACCCGCACGGGCGAAGACGCGAAGGTCGAGTATCTCGTGGTCTTCGTTGCGATCGTGGCGTAGAGGGAGCGATCAGCTTTCAGCGATCAGACTACTGACTGCTTTGGATCGGCGAAACAACAACTGTCGCACATCCAAAAGGGGACAGTCCCGAATGGCACTGGCGTGCGTCGGTAATTTTCGTAATTCGTGCAGCGGCTTGGAGTTGCTGCTTTCGATGCGTGATAACACATCGCGACGTTCATGGCGCAGACCCTCTCCGGCGGCGCCGCGCGGGCGTTCTTGACAGATCGCACGGCGTGTGGCAAGATTTTGGTATTGCGGCGAGGACCTTCCTTGTCCTATCTTGCCGCAATCGACGAGGCCTTCCTTGCCTGGAGATCCACTTGCCAAGGATCAAGGAGGGCCTCTATGTTTTCATCTTACTCTCACCCCCGCGTGGGCACCAAGAGCTTCTCTCTGGTGCAGAATGCTTTCTTGCAGTCCGACGGTCTGCCGTTTGCCGAGGTGTTGCCAGAAGAGGAGATCGACGCGGTATTCGCGGAGGAGAATGTCTGCTTCGCGGAAGACGAAGATGACGTCTACACACCCGCGATGACCCTCTGGGCATGGCTGTCGCAGGTGTTGCATGAGGACAAGCTCCGCTCCTGCGTGGCCGCGGTGTCGCGCGTCACGGTGCTGTGCGTCGTGTTGGGCCGCAAGCCGCCGTCGCCGGACAGCGGGGACCTACTGCCGTGCGCGGGCGAAACTGCCCGAGCCCGTGCTCC
>CAVTPL010000018.1:0-6401 GCA_963736495.1 Pirellulales bacterium
GCGGTCCAACAACCTTCACCTCAAGTGCCTCCATGACGGAGTCCTTGTCCGAATTTGGGTTCTTCTTCACCAGAGTGATTCCCAACTCATTGTCGCCCTTGAATGGCGGACACGTGGCCAGGTCGATCTCGAAGCGGAGGTTCGCAGGCCACGTGAACGGTGCGCTGTGGTCAAATGGGGCCGTCTTGGGTATAGGGAGGCATCCCTCTCCTTCCCCTTCATCGAATGTCTCACCGCGGGGCTGGTAGTCGAGCTTGATTGTCTCCGCAGGGATGGGCGCACCGTTCAGGTCGAGCTTGAACTGATCCTCCGCGGTGGCATTGTAGACTCTGAAACGAAGCACTCCCTTGAGCTTCTCTCCGTTGCGACCGTCGGCCATGCGGAAGGTGAACGTCTGTCGTTTGCCTATCGTTTGCGGGCCGAACGTGAGGCACTGGGCATTGGTGCGACCGGAGGGCCCCACGCCACCCCCGTGGTCCTTCCATATTGGCAGGTAGATATAGTGGCGAGGTCCAGCGGTCGCGAGCTTGGGATCGGAGAGAATGGCCATCATCTGGGTGTAGAAGCTTGTGGTCTCCGGCGTCCACATATACATGTTGAAGCACGATCCGCCGTAGGCTCCCCAGACGAAGGCGTTGTAGGCCACGGCACGCGCCATGTCGAACGACCTCATGGCAATGGCGCGGTGGTTGTCCTTGCCCTCGTAGAGGTTGTTGTCGTCATACATTCGGCCAAAACTGTACTTGGGCTGGATCGTCGGGTAGACCAGGCAGCCTGTTCCCTTGGCCGCTTCCACAAACTCGTCGGTACGAATGTTGAGGTCCGTGAACAGGAAATCCATCGGCGAAACAAAGTCGGCGCACCCGTTCTTCATCCACGTCGGGACGTCGCAGCCGATGTTCAGACAGTCATCCACGGTAACGCCGACCCGGTGACCGAGTATCATCCGGTCGACGCCCTTGATCCGCGATACTTCGTCCAGCATGTTCCTTACCTGCTGGACAAATTCCGTCATAATTGACAGGTACTGCCTCTGCTTGCCCGCGGGGAAGTGCCTGCACCAGCGCATCCAATTCAGCTCTATCCCGTCGACGTCATAGTTCATGGCAAACTCTCGGAGGATTGCCAGCCGATGAGCTCGCACCTCCGGAACCGCATAGTTCAGCGTGGCGTCCTTCCTGCCGTCCTGCCAGGTGTTGCACCACTCAGGATGATCCATGACGAACTTGGCGAACAGCTCGCTATCGGACGTCGGCCTCCAATCGCCGCCGTGGTGCGCGTCGCTCATCCGCATTCCGGCCAGCACGAGCGCGCCCTTGCGGTGCCCCTCATCACAGGCAAGTCGAAGGGCGTCCGTGCATTGGGCGGAGAGTTCCGATACGGTCTGGTAGCGCTTGCTCTCCTTCCTCTGCGCTTCCGGAAGACGCGCGCCGATGATCTCGCCGCTGGGCGTGTTTATGGTCTCCACGACGTCAGGCAGCGCGACGTCCGCGATCAGAACATCGGCCCCGGCCGAGACGATCATACGATACTGCACGCGCATCCACGCCTGCGCGCTGCCGGGAGTGGCAAAGTAGTCGTAGTCGTTGCAGTCGACGTTGAAAACGAAGTGCCTGCCGACCATGCGGTTTGTTGCCTTCGTCGGTTCAGCCGCAAGCAGACACGACGGTAGGAGCAAAACGCATAACAGCATCGCTGCCACGCCAGCCCGGAAGTCTTGTCGGTGTGCAAACCCCGACGCCCGAAATCGCCGTACCCACTCAGTTACCATTCCCTGTACCTCCACCTGAACGCTTCATGGTCATGCGGTAGCCGTTCACAGATTCTCAGAAAGGTCTTGAGAATTCTTGTCCCGGACGACACAAACTGTAAACACCATTGTCACTTCAACACACTTCTGTTGTCAACAGTCCGGCTCTCTGAAAGAACCAGAGTACTCTTGCGCGTGAGTTGGTGCGGAATAGGAAGCTGTCGGAGCGTCGATCGATGTGACTGACGCACACAGCAGACGGGTTCTAGCGCCCACGATCGCTCCGAGAAAAGGGCCCTTTGACAGGAGTCCCATCATACGTATGCGTTGACGACACAATCCGCCGGCTCGGCAAGAAATGGACCCTCTGCCGTAGCAGATCCACGCTCAATGGTCGCGGACGTCGTAAACGAGGAGATCCTCCTTGCATCGGATGTACAACCGCCCGCCGCAGACCACGGGGTGCGCCAGGTAGGTGTTGGCCGGTCGCTTCTTCAATTGGAACTGACTCACCACGTCGAATCCCGTGGGCGTTGCCGACAGCAACGACACGGTGCCCTGGTGGTTGAGGCAGTAGATCATCCCATCGGCGCAGGTGACGCTGACCTTGCCGAGTGTCTTGTCGAGCTTTCGGGTTTCGCCGGTAAGGAAGTCGACGCAGTAGAAGTTTTTCCCGCCGAGGCGGCAACCACTGCCGTAGAGATTGCCGTGCAGCAAAAGCACGCCGCCGTGGCAGTTGTCCAGGTCTTCGCGATGCCACACCGGCGTGGCGGTGCGCGATTCCATGTCGATCTTGAAGACGGTGCCGCCCGTGGAGTGGCCACAGGCGACGAACACGTATCCGTCGCGGAAGACCGGCGTGATGGCGTTCTGCGGCGATTTCGGGACGAAGGGAGCCGACCAGAGAAGTTTGCCTGTGGCAACGTCCACGCCCACCAGTGACTTCTGGGTGAGCGCGAGTAACTGCCGCCGCCCGGCGTGTGCGACTACGATCGGCGAGCAGTAGGCGGCCGTATGCTCGATCTCGGTGTTGGTCCAAAGCGTGTTGCCGGTGTGTTTGTCGAGGGCCACGACGCGGCCTTTGGGTCCGCCGGGCATGCAAAGGACCTTGTCGCCCTCGACGATCACGTTTTCGGCCAGCGCCCAAACGCCGTATTTGGCCTCGAACCGCTCCTGGAGATCGACGGCCCAGATCGCCTTACCCGACCGGGCTTCCAAAGCGGCCAGGCGGCCCGAAGGGTTCATTTGGTACAGGACCCCTTCGTTGTAAGTGGGCGTGGTGCGCGAGCCGGGGCACGACTTCTGCCATGCGTCGCCGTTGGGCGATTTCCAAAGCAGCTTGCCCTGCATGTCCAGCGACAGGACCATTTCCGCGTCGTCGAAGTCGCCGGCCGTGAAGATCCGCCCGTCGGCGACCGACACGCCCGAGTACCCTTCGCCACACTGGGAATACTTCCAGATCAGCGGCGGCCCATCGTTCGGCCATCGTTTCAGCAGCCCTGTTTCCGGCGGAGATGTTCAGCCGACCCGGACCATGGAATTCCGGCCAGGCGGGACAGGCTTCTTCGCTTGCGGGCAGCGGGCGGGCACAAAGCGAGATCGCCGCGAGGATCGCCGCCCCAAGGCGTTGTCTCCAATCCATGATGTTTCTCCGACGTGTGGGAAGATATGAAGTCGCACACCCCAGCTTGGGCTGCACGTTCCTATGCTAACTTGCAGAACCGCTCCCAGCAACCTGCCGGGGCATCGGTCGCCCGGCAACGCAGGTGGCCACTTCGCCATTTCGTGGTGGACGTCGCCGTTTGCAGTCTCCCGACCACCTCAGTTCGCGCCCGCAAGTTCGTTGACGAAAAGGAGGTTCTTGGGCCGGAGATTGCCTCAGTTCGGCGGCGTGGACGAGATCGTCAGACTTTCCAGCGGGTTTTCGGTGCCCGGCTCGATAATCCGGAAGTAGAATCCCCAGTTCTTACCCGTCTGGCCGATCTTCAGCAGGATCGTGGAAGTCCCTTTCGGCAGCGTCACGAGCACGCGGTCCTCGTCAACGGTGGCGACGCGGTCGATCTTGTTGCTCCAGATCTCCTTGCCGTTGAGGAAGGCCTTGATCGAGTCGTTGCTTCCCATGCGGAATTCGGCTTGCTTGGGGCCGTCTGCCACGGTGACCCAGCAGGCGGCATAGGCACACACCCACTCTTTCTGGTCGAACTCGGCGCGGAGGTCCACGTAGCCCTTCCACTCGGGCGTCTGGCTCCGCTTCCACGAGACGGCGGCGTCGCCCTTGCCCGTATAGGTGGCGGCCAGATCGATTCTGGTCTCGGGAGGGAACGCTTTGTCGTGGCCCTGCATCCCGGCGTTGTCGAACGGACCGCAAAGCTGCCATTGGTTGAGGAAGCCCAACTCCTTGCCGTACCATTCGCCCACCGCCGTTCCGGCCTGCCGGTGCGCCACCTGGGCCAGTATGTAGTCCTCGTTCTTGGCGGCCAGCCGGTCGATGGCGTCCCGCATGCGGGCCACCTGCGCCTTGTACTCTTCGGCCGACTTGCTCCGCCGCGGATCGCGGATCGCCAGATACGCCTCCATCTGCTGGAACGACAGGTGGGCCATGTCCACCCGCTCCTTCACCGCCGGCGAGCGCACCGCCGCGACGGCCGCGGACAAGGCCTTGCCCGCGCTCGACCACCTCGGGGCTGAAGACCTCGGGATACTGCACCAGCCCCCACTCGACTTTGGGATGGAACGAGTCGATCGCATCGGCCAGCGCGTCGTAATGCTCTCGCATGGCGGGCGCCGCCTCCCGGAAGAAAGCCCGCAGCATGTCCTCGAACAGCGCCTCCTCATCCTGGCCGCTGTCCCACAACAATTGGGCGGTGACGTAGTAGTTGGGGAAATAGGGGGCCCAGGAATTCTGCCCCTCGCTGGATACGCCCTTGACGCCCAGTTGCCGGTAGGTCCGCATCTCGCGGCTGTGGGCTCGCCACATGGGCCAGGGAAGTCCGCCGGAGTAGGGAATCGGATCGTACTCGTAAATGTAGACGTTCGGGGTCAGGCGGAGCCACTCGGTGAGCAGTTGCTTGAAGTCCTGCCGCGAGGGGCAGGCCGCATCGCCCACCCCGTGCGCGGCGCAGAAAGCACTCGTGGTGGCGAAGATGCAAGTCCGCGGGTTGACCGGGGTCTTCTGCGGAGGATCGGTGTGGTTGACGTTGTACGAGTAGGTGGTCAGTTGCACCCGGGGATGCGTGCTCGCCGAGGCCGTCGAGAACCTGGTTCAAGAAGACCTGGTAGCGGTCGGAGATGCTCGGCTTGCCGCCGCGGTCCATGTGCCTGACGTCGAGCGCGCGACAGCCGGCACACTCGCAGAAATCGGCGTTATCGTCGGGACAGAGCGAGTATGCCTCGACGCCAGGGTTCTCGGCGAGGAAGTCGCGGATGCTCTCGGTAACCAGCCGGACCGTCTCCGGATTCGAGGTGCAGATCTTGCCGGCAAGCTCGCTTGCCGCCGACCAGGGAGTAAAGCTCGGGGCGATCGGCGAAGGTCGCTTGGCGCGCCAAGGTGGCGGTGAGATTGTGGCCATGGCGGACGTCCGGCGTAGCCATCCGATTCCTGCGATACCATGCGCCGAGCCGCTCCGCGGCTTCCGCCGAGCAGCCGTAAGCGTACCAGACCCTGCGGTAGCGGAAGTCGGGCTTTCCGATCCGCTCGCCGGCCGGCAGACTCAGATCCGCCCGCCTCGGAATGCATTCGCCGATGTCGCCTGGCATGATCCAGCGGCAACCGAGGTCCCGGAGCAGCGTGTAGATCGCGTGCCGGGTGCCCGCCGGCGTATCGCCGATCAGATCGATGCCATCCGGCGCGACCCTCAACAGAAAACCCTCTTCGCCAAGCTCTGAGTCTGGCAGCCGAAGATCCGGGAAGCGGCCCGCCTCGCCGAGTCGCAGCGGGATGAGCCCCTCGGCCTTTTCCGAAGGCAGCGCGGCGCCGGAGAGCTTCTCGAAACATCGCCGGAGATCGTCGACCGCCGGCAGCACGGACGGATCGAGGCCAGACGCCGCGGCTAGGTAGACCGCCGACCGGCCGTCCCGGCAGAGCGGGATTCGGTCCGCGGCGACAGACTCGGCCGCAAAGACCTCGATCGCGGACGGTATCAGAGCCATGGTCACGAAGAACGAGAGCCTCATGGTTCGCTCCTGTATTCCAGACCTTTCAGCGGATCGCCGGTCTGATCTGTGATGCGGAAGATGAAGCCCCGTCGAGGACGCCTGCCGGATTGTACCCGGTCGGCCGGCCAGTCCACAACGACCCGGCGGCAGTCGACGCGCCCCTCTCGGCGGTCGCTGCGGGCTACCCGCACCGCCGCCGGGCGAACGGCAGCAGGGCGAGGCCGGCAAATAGATCAGGCTTTTTGCGTCGCGGAGCCGACGCCAAAACAGTTCTGACGCCTTCTGTCCTTCTCGAACGCCCTCATTCTGCACTAACATGCACTGCTGGGCAAGCCGGCAGTGGCACACACACTCCCTATTTCGCCCGTTGAAACCAGAGGTAACGCCACCCGCCGACCGGTAGCATGAGGTCGACAGACCGCCCTCCGTCAGCGAAATCGGCTCCCGGCTCAACCCGTCGACGACCGGCCCCGGACCAGGCCGGGCAGGCCCAGGG